>NZ_CP053896.1 GCF_013255915.1 Providencia rettgeri
GTGTCACTTTCGCTTTGGCAGCAATGTCTTGCCCGATTGCAGGATGAACTACCTGCCACAGAATTCAGTATGTGGATACGCCCCCTTCAAGCTGAATTAAACGACAATACACTGGCACTTTATGCCCCAAATCGTTTCGTTCTCGACTGGGTTAGAGACAAGTACATCAATAATATCAATGAATTATTGAATGACTTTTGTGGAACTGACGCGCCTGCACTACACTTTGAGGTAGGCAACAAACCGATTACAGTCGCACCGGCAGCAACACAAGCTCGTACCGCTCAACAAGTACCTGCGTTTGCCGTTCCGTCAGCCCCAATTAAACCGAGTTGGGACAACTCAGCCAAAGTACAACCAGAAGTTGCTTATCGTTCAAATGTAAACCCTAAGCACACTTTTGATAACTTTGTTGAAGGTAAATCGAACCAATTGGCTCGCGCCGCAGCGAGGCAAGTGGCAGAAAATCCAGGTGGGGCCTACAACCCATTATTTCTTTATGGTGGGACTGGTTTAGGTAAAACCCACTTATTACATGCTGTCGGCAATAGTATTATGCAGCATAAAGCCAACGCTCGCGTGGTTTATATGCATTCAGAACGTTTTGTTCAAGATATGGTCAAAGCTCTACAGAACAACGCAATTGAAGAATTTAAACGTTATTACCGTTCTGTAGATGCATTGCTTATTGACGATATCCAGTTTTTTGCTAACAAAGAGCGCTCGCAAGAAGAGTTTTTCCATACTTTTAATGCGCTACTTGAAGGTAATCAACAAATTATTTTGACCTCCGACCGTTACCCAAAAGAAATTAACGGTGTGGAAGATCGCTTAAAATCGCGTTTTGGCTGGGGTTTAACCGTGGCAATCGAGCCTCCTGAGTTAGAGACTCGCGTGGCGATTTTAATGAAAAAAGCAGATGAAAATGAGATTCAACTTCCGGGTGAAGTGGCCTTTTTCATCGCCAAGCGCCTTCGTTCGAACGTTCGTGAGTTAGAAGGGGCGTTAAATCGTGTCATTGCCAACGCAAACTTTACTGGCCGCGCGATTACTATCGATTTTGTCAGAGAAGCACTGCGTGACCTATTAGCACTACAAGAAAAACTGGTAACTATTGATAATATTCAAAAAACAGTTGCTGAATATTATAAAATTAAGGTAGCAGATTTACTGTCTAAACGCCGTTCCCGTTCTGTCGCACGTCCGCGTCAAATGGCAATGGCACTGGCGAAAGAGCTGACTAACCATAGTTTACCTGAAATCGGGGATGCCTTTGGCGGCCGTGACCATACCACGGTGTTACATGCTTGTCGTAAAATTGAACAATTACGGGAAGAAAGCCATGACATCAAAGAAGATTTTTCTAATTTAATCAGAACATTATCATCTTAATTGCTATGAAATTTACAATAGAACGCGAGCAGTTATTAAAACCGTTACAACAGGTTAGTGGTCCTTTAGGTGGGCGTCCAACTCTGCCTATTTTAGGTAACCTTTTATTACAGGTAAAAGAAGGCACCCTCCAACTCACTGGAACCGACCTTGAAATGGAGATGATGGCCAATGTTGCCCTAACTGGGGAACATGAAATTGGCGCAACGACCGTGCCCGCACGCAAGTTTTTTGATATCTGGCGTGGGTTACCTGAAGGTTCTGAAATTCATGTAGAGCTGAATGATGACAGACTGCTCGTCCGTTCTGGGCGTAGCCGCTTTTCATTATCCACATTGCCGGCCGCTGACTTTCCAAACTTGGATGACTGGCAAAGCGAAGTGGAATTTTCTCTTCCGCAATCAATACTGAAACGTTTAATTGAAGCCACTCAGTTTTCAATGGCGCACCAAGATGTCCGCTATTACCTCAACGGCATGCTATTTGAAACCGAAGATCAAATGCTCAGAACCGTTTCAACCGATGGGCACAGGCTTGCCGTGTGTGCGATGGATATTGGCCAATCGCTACCCTCTCATTCAGTGATAGTACCTCGTAAAGGGGTTATTGAGCTAATGCGTTTGTTAGATGGTGGTGACACCCCTCTACAACTGCAAATCGGCAGTAATAATATTCGCGCTCACGTGGGGGACTTTATCTTTACCTCTAAATTGGTTGATGGCCGTTTTCCTGATTACCGCCGAGTACTACCAAAAAACCCAGATAAAACCTTAGAAGCACGCTGTGATTTACTTAAACAAGCATTTTCGCGCGCGGCTATTTTATCGAATGAAAAATTCCGTGGTGTCCGTCTGTATTTCAGTGAAAACCAATTACGCATCACTGCCAATAACCCAGAGCAAGAAGAAGCTGAAGAAATTGTTGATGTAAGCTACCAAGGTACTGAGATGGAAATTGGCTTTAACGTCAGCTACATCTTAGATGTCTTAAATGCGCTAAAAAGTGAAAATGTGCAACTTCTGTTAACCGACGCCGTTTCCAGTGTGCAGATTGAAGACGCTGATAGTAAAGCAGCCGTGTATGTTGTCATGCCAATGCGCTTGTAATCGGTATTTATGATCCTTTCGCGTTTATTGATCCGTGATTTTCGAAATATTGAAAACGCGGATCTCTCCCTTGCTAATGGGTTCAATTTTTTAATTGGCCCCAATGGGAGCGGAAAAACTAGCATATTGGAAGCCATATATACACTCGGTCATGGTCGTGCATTTCGCAGCATTCAAGCGAATCGGGTTATTCGTCATGAGCAAGAACAATTCATTCTTCATGGTAAACTTAGCCATTTAGATGAACAGCGAAAAGACCTTTCATTAGGTTTAAGCAAAAACCGTGATGGTGACAGTAAAGTTCGAATAGACGGTACTGATGGCCATAAAATTGCAGAACTAGCAAAATTATTGCCAATGCAATTGATTACCCCAGAAGGGTTTACCTTGCTAAACGGTGGCCCTAAATATCGACGGGCTTTTATTGATTGGGGTTGTTTTCACAATGACCCACTGTTTTTTTCAGTATGGTCAGATTTAAAACGGTTATTAAAGCAACGTAATGCCGCTTTACGACAAGTTACCCGTTATGAGCAAATTCGTCATTGGGATAAACAACTGGCACCGCTTTCTGAGCAAATAAGCCAATGGCGCCATGACTATATTGCAGGTATTGCCGAAAATATTGAGCAAACTTGCCAACAGTTTTTACCCGAATTTTCACTCTCGGTATCCTTCCAACGTGGTTGGGATAAAGAAATTGATTATTCAGAACAATTAGAGCGCCAATTTGAGCGTGATAGAGCACTAACCTATACCGCTTCAGGGCCACATAAAGCAGATTTGCGTATACGAGCAAATGGAACCCCTGTTGAAGATATGCTTTCGCGGGGGCAATTGAAGCTACTTATGTGTGCATTAAGGTTAGCGCAGGGTGAATTTTTCACCCATCAGAGCGGGCAACGATGCCTGTATCTACTGGATGATTTTGCTTCTGAACTTGATGCAGGCCGTCGCCAATTGCTGGCAGCCCGCCTCAAAGCTACACAAGCGCAAGTGTTTGTCAGTGCCATTACACCTGAGCAAGTTAATGATATGATAGATGCAAATAGCAAGATGTTTAGTGTAGAACATGGCAAAATAGAAGTTCAACCTCAGGAATAGAAAGAGCAGGAAACGTTGATGTCGAATACATATGACTCCTCAAGTATCAAGGTATTAAAAGGACTGGATGCGGTGCGTAAGCGCCCGGGCATGTATATCGGTGATACAGACGATGGAACAGGTCTTCATCACATGGTTTTCGAGGTTGTCGACAACGCTATCGACGAAGCCCTCGCAGGCTTTTGTGATGATATCGTGATCACTATCCATGCCGATAACTCTATCTCCGTACAGGATGATGGACGTGGTATCCCTACAGGTATCCACGAAGAAGAAGGCGTCTCCGCCGCAGAGGTTATCATGACCGTTCTGCACGCTGGCGGAAAATTTGATGATAACTCCTATAAAGTCTCCGGCGGTTTGCACGGTGTTGGGGTTTCCGTTGTTAACGCCTTATCTGAAAAATTAGAATTAGTTATCCGCCGTGATGGCAAAGTTCATGAGCAAATCTACAAACACGGTGAGCCTCAAGGGCCTCTGACTGTAGTCGGCGAAACCGACCAAACAGGAACACGCGTTCGTTTTTGGCCAAGCATGGACACCTTCAAAGGTGTGACTGAATTTGAATACGACGTCTTAGCAAAACGCTTACGTGAGTTATCGTTCCTAAACTCAGGTGTTTCTATTAAGCTCGTCGATAAACGCGATGGCAAAGAAGACCATTTCCATTATGAAGGCGGTATTAAAGCCTTTGTTGAGTATTTAAGCCGTAACAAAACCCCTATCCACCCTTCTGTCTTTTATTTTTCAACTGAAAAAGACGGTATTGGCGTCGAAGTTTCAATGCAGTGGAATGATGGTTTCCAAGAAAACGTATACTGCTTCACCAATAACATTCCTCAGCGTGATGGGGGAACTCACCTCGCTGGTTTCCGTGCAGCAATGACGCGTACATTGAATAACTACATGGAAAAAGAAGGCTACCAGAAGAAAAGCAAAGTCAACGCAACTGGTGACGATGCACGTGAAGGCCTGATTGCAGTTATTTCAGTAAAAGTTCCAGACCCTAAATTCTCATCACAGACCAAAGAAAAATTGGTCTCTTCCGAAGTGAAAACGGCGGTTGAAACGATGATGAATGAGAAATTAGTTGAGTATTTACTGGAAAACCCAAACGACGCGAAAATCGTTGTGGGTAAAATCATCGATGCAGCACGCGCGCGTGAAGCTGCGCGTAAAGCCCGCGAAATGACTCGCCGTAAAGGTGCGTTAGACTTAGCTGGCTTGCCAGGTAAACTGGCTGACTGCCAAGAACGTGACCCTGCGCTATCTGAACTGTACCTTGTGGAAGGGGACTCCGCGGGCGGCTCTGCAAAACAAGGCCGTAACCGTAAGAACCAAGCCATTTTGCCACTGAAAGGTAAAATTCTAAACGTAGAGAAAGCCCGTTTCGATAAAATGCTTTCTTCACAAGAAGTTGCAACCCTGATTACGGCATTAGGTTGTGGTATTGGTCGTGATGAATATAACCCAGACAAACTGCGTTATCACAGCATCATTATCATGACGGATGCGGACGTCGATGGTTCGCACATTCGTACGTTACTGTTGACCTTCTTCTACCGCCAAATGCCTGAAATTGTTGAACGTGGTCATATCTTTATCGCTCAACCACCTCTGTATAAAGTGAAACGTGGTAAACAAGAGCAATACATTAAAGATGACGATGCGATGGACGATTACCTGATTTCTATCGCCCTTGATGGTGCTGAACTGCATTTAAGTGCCGAAGCTCCAGCAATGAAAGGCGAAGAACTGGAAAAACTGGTTGTCGAATATAATGCCGCACACCGTATTATTCGTCGTCTTGAGCGCCTTTACCCTCAAGCCCTACTTAACAGCTTGGTTTATCAGTCAACCTTGACTGAAGATGATTTAAAAGTCAGCGAAAAAGTGGAAGAATGGGCTAAAACTCTGGTTAAGCGCTTAGAAGATAACGAGCAATTCGGTAGCACATATAGTTATACCATTAACGAAAACCGTGAACGTCAATTATTCGAACCAACTATCCGTATTCGCACCCATGGTGTTGATACCGACTATAATCTCGATTTTGATTTTGTTCATGGCAGTGAATACCGCCGTATCACTCATTTAGGTGACTTAATCAGTGGCTTAATTGAAGAAGGTGCTTACATCAAGCGTGGTGAACGCCGTCAAGATATCAGTAACTTCGAAGAAGCTTTGGCTTGGTTAACACGTGAGTCACGTCGCGGCCTATACGTACAGCGTTATAAAGGTCTTGGTGAAATGAACCCTGAGCAACTTTGGGAAACTACCATGAACCCTGAGACGCGCCGTATGATGCGTGTAACGGTGAAAGATGCAATTGCAACCGACTTACTATTCACCACATTAATGGGTGATGCTGTTGAGCCGCGCCGTGCATTTATCGAAGAGAATGCATTAAAAGCAGCAAATATTGATATTTAACTATTCTGCTAATTAAACGTTATTCAATAACCCCATACGAAAGTTTGGGGTTATTTTTTATGATTTTTTTTATAGCTATTATTTTATTTTTACCATTTAATCAAACCAATAATAAAATAATAAAAAAACAAAACCAATCAATAAAAAGCCTCTTCGTAAAAAACAAAATAATTAAAAATAAAACTTATCACTTTAATTAATAACGGTTTTTTATTTTTAAAACTGTCATAAAAGATAAATATATTATAAATAAACTCCGCCAAATGAAATTTTTACCAATAGCATCGGCGGAGTTATAATGAGAAAAATTTTTATTTCAGCATCAATGACCTTATTGCCATTCATATTCACCAATACTCTAACAGCAAAAACGAATCTTTTAGAATTAGAGAAAAATATTGTCGATACAAGAAATGCATGGCTTGAAGATATAAAGCACAATATTATTAATGATACACCTAAAGAAGGTAGCGAAGTTGCTGAGCGAGATAGGCTGATTAGTAACGAATACATCAGTATTACAGGTGAAAGGAAAAATTTAGCACTCGCGGATAAATCCCAAAACTCAGGTTATTTGTTTAATAGTTATCAAACCATCCTGTTTGGCGAACATGATATTAACCTAAGAAACCATAGCCAATACAAAGAAATCAATTTATTACATGACACAAGTACTCGTGCTTATGATAAAAAAAAGCAGCGTACTCGGTCAGTCGATTTTATTCTTAAAGACCATTTTAAACGCGGCCGCCCTTATCAAGTGTTGAATGATGAAGGCCATTATATTGCGGGCTACTCACAAATACAGGGCTCATCTTACCCTAGTGGCCATACGTGGAATGGTTTTAAACAAGCTGCCGTATTAGCGATGATTTTCCCTGAAAAAGGCAGTGAAACGTTCAACCGAGCGATTGAATACGGTGAAAGCCGCGTGATTGTTGGCGCACACTTCGCCACCGATACCATCGCTTCCCGTGTAGGTAATTATTATTTATTATCACAGCTACTATCCGATGAAAAAAACACCAAATTCATTGTTGAATCGGCAAAAAATATTCGTAATGACATTTCATCATCATGTTCAAATAACATACAAAATTGCCTAACCGTTTCTTCCCCTATTACCAATGACCACATTGGTTATTATGGAAAAAAAGAAATACAAGATACACCAATGATCGACCCTAAAAATATCCCTAAAACGGCGGGTTATTTACTTCGATTACGTTTCCCTTACTTGAATAATGCACAATGGAATAATATTTTAGCCAGCACGGCATATCCAAGCCAGTCAATTGCGGGTTGGAATATCAAAGAAAATGATCCGAACTCTTATTGGGGATTAATTAACCTACCTACGGCTTATCATGGCCCCGCTTATTTATATGAAAACTTTATCGTCAACCAAAACACTAATGACTTTGATATTGCTAATTTTGGAAAGTTAGATGAATGGACAAACAATATACAAGGCACAGGAAAGTTAACGAAACAGGGCCAAGGAACATTAGCATTATCTGGTAACAATACCTTCGCAGGCTTTACAGTAAACCAAGGCCATTTAGTCTTAACGGGTGAAAATAAATACTCGCAAAAATCCCATATTAATGGCGGAACCGTCACCCTGAAAAAAACCTTAAACTCTTCATTAGATATCAATAAAGGCGCGCTGGTCCTAGATAACGGCAAAATCGGAGCTTCCGTCAATATTAACCACCACGGTTTACTAACGGGCAATGGAAGCATTCATCAATTAACCGCCAACCAAGGCGCTGTTGTTGCACCAGGCCATTCAGTTGGCACAATTAATATTGTTGATTCCGTGAGTTTTGCACCAGATAGCCATTATTTGGTTGAAATCAATCCAGCAGGTAAAAACGATAAGATCATCAGCCAAGGCTCTGCTTCATTAAAGGGCGGGACCGTCAGTGTCACTCTTGAAAATCAAAATAGCCCGCTTTCTAAGCAAGATATCAACCAACTATTTGATACACAATATACGATATTAACTGCTCAAAAAGGGATTGATGGCCAATTTGATGCCGTTGTACCTAATTACCAGTTTATTGGAACGACGCTAAATTACTCCCCCAAAGAAGTCACACTTAAAATAGGGCGTAATAACACGGCATTTTCCAGCACGGCAGCAACACAAAACCAAATCGCAGTGGCTGAAGCCATTGAAACACTTCCTACGCACCATGCGCTTTATGAACAAACGTTGAAAAGCCAAACAAAACAACAAGCTCAAACGATATTTAGCAATGTCACAGGCCAAATATACGCTGACGTATTATCCAATCAAATAAATAATAGCCGTCAGATTAAAGAAACACTACTTGAGCAAGCTCGCTTATCTGAATCATGGGGTAGCGAAAACAAAGGCAATGTGTGGGTCAAAATGCTCTATGATTGGGATAAAACGACCGACGATAACAATGCCACTGGGTATAAATCATCAAATTATGGTTTATTGCTTGGGGCAAATCGACGTTTTATTAACGAAAAAATGACATTAGGTATCGCCGCAGGTTTTAGCCAAAGTGACTTATCTAACCACTTTGACCACGCTAACAGTAATAACTACCATGCCGCCATTTATGGTAGCGCTTTATGGCAACCTATCGCGGTTCGTGCAGGGCTCGGTCACACTTCACATCTCATTCATACCGAACGCTCAATCAGTGATGGTACAAGTCACTCATCGAGCTATTATACCAATACACATCAAGCATTTATGGAGCTGGCCTATCCAATTAACTCAAAAGGGATAAATATTGAGCCATTTACCAATCTCACTTATATCAGCGCAATGAATCATGCTGTTAATGAGAACATCAACAGCACATCACTACAGGCACGTAAACAGCGCATCAATACGGTGTTATCAACCCTTGGGCTACGCCTTGATAACCAATGGAAATTGAGTAAAACATCAAATATCGGTTTACACGGTGAGCTTAACTGGCAATATCAATACGGGAATTTAAATAGAGGACTAAAATTGAATTTTACCGATACCGCGAGCTCATTTACAACGCATAGTGTTCCTGCATCACGCCATGGTGTCGCATTAAAAATCGGTACCGATATCAATATAAAAGAAAATACAAAGCTATCAATTAATTATAATAAATTTTTATCAAAAAATTATCACGATAACAATATTGATGCCAAAATTGCGGTAACTTTCTAACTCAATACTTTACCTCCCCTCGCAACTTGTGGGGGGCAGGTCATGACTAAACATCACGAGATTTTACAGTTTTTTACGCCATTATTTTGATTATCTTATCTTTTTTTATGTTATAAACAAACAACGCCCTAAGTTAATTAGATGTTAATTAACTATTTTTTAATTGTCTCTATAACCTCAGGTAAGGTCAAAAATACGTAAAATAACACTATGATACGCCAACTTATTATTTCAATTTATGCATTATTGATATCTATCACCCCTGTATTTTTCAGTGGAGATGCCAGCATTATGGCTGACATTGCCATCGTCATTTCAGGGGCGCTGATAATACTGTTATGTGCCGGTATTTATCGCTTTTTGCTTGGCAAAATTTTCACTGTGTTTGTTTCACTCCTGTGGGCTCTCAATTTATCTGTTTCATTCTTCTTTTATCAAAAACACGATATCCGCTTTTCTTCTTCGATTGCAGAAACTTTTATCAATACCAATAGCAGTGAAACCGTAGGAATGCTTTCCTATAACATTGGTTATGTTATTTTTTATTTATTTGTTTTTTCTGCTTATTTAGCATGTATTCATCAATGTGCAAAATACATGAATCGTCGTATAACAACGACAAGTATGGCTCTACTTTGTGGCTATCTATTAGCTATTCCAACCTATTACGCCTCATTACTAAGCAAGCCTGATAGCGCGTTATTGATCACAGAAAAATACTTCTTAAATACCCCTTTCTACAATGCGGCGGCTTTAGTCAAAAATTTATATGAAAACAGAGGCATAAAAAAAATATCATCACAAAAGGTCGCATTTAACTACCAGAAAAAAGCATCTGAAACTGAAATCTATGTGCTTGTCATTGGTGAGTCATTGCGCCGTGATCATATGGGTTTTTACGGCTATCAGTATAATACAACGCCTAACTTAAATAAGCGCAAATCACAAATATTGGCGTTTCAACAAGCTTATTCCCCTGCACCTGTGACTATCTTGTCAGTCCCTATTTCACTGTCTAATATTCGCTTTGAGCAAATGCAGGATAAATCACACTATTCGGACAATATCATTTCATTAGCCAATCATGCGGGCTTTAAAACCTATTGGGTCAGCAACCAGGGAAAAACCAATAAACGTACCAGTATCATTTCTGCTATTGCTTCTATGTCACAAAAGAAAACGTGGAACGAATTTGTCGGCTACGATGAAGAGCTGCAAGATGACTTCAATAACGCGATCAATGACCCTACTGATAAGAAAAAACTCATTGTGTTACATACTTATGGCAGCCATGAACCTGCCTGTAACCGTTTTCCTGAAGATGAGCTAAAAACATTTAGTGGCCAAGACGATGACGATTGCTACGACAGTTCAATTGCTTATACCGATAAATTTATCGAAAGCCTAATGCAACAACTCGAAGGGAAACCTGCGACGTTGATGTACTATTCAGACCACGCATTGCAACGCCTAGACAGCGATAACAATATTCACTACCACCATGGCGTTAACAACCCA
The DNA here is from genome assembly GCF_013255915.1 of Providencia rettgeri. Taxonomy (GTDB): domain Bacteria; phylum Pseudomonadota; class Gammaproteobacteria; order Enterobacterales; family Enterobacteriaceae; genus Providencia; species Providencia hangzhouensis. The sequence goes on from NZ_CP053896.1 coordinate 10,750, forward strand.
AGAAAAGAAGCCTATGAAATCCCCTTGCTGATTTGGTACAGTCAAAGCGCCAGTAAACCAAGTATCAGCCCAGAAAATTTACAGTCTCCCTATTCTACTGCGAATAATTACTGGCTAATCAGTGATTGGCTTAATATACAACAAGGTTCACAGCAAGCTTGCTTATCACCTTTACGTGAATGTTATCAACCCAATAAAAATATTCAGGTAATCGATGGCAATCGAAATATTTTATCCATTAGCCAATTACCTTCTGAGACGATAGATCCACAATAAAACTCGATATTTTGCGAATATTTGCCCATAGTTAACAAATATGAATCCTGCTTACCTATCGAGGTTTTAATGTTCGATTTAGTTTTTTTACGTGAATTACTGGTGTCTAGTGTTCACGTACTCCAGTTACTTTTAGAAGCAATTTCAGTCATCTGCGTGGTGATTGGGTTAATCAAGACCCTAATCGTGTGGATGAAAACCCAAAAAGCACGTACCGCTCGCTATTGTTTTGGTGATTGGTTAGCGACTGCATTGGAGTTCCAACTCGCTGCGGATATTTTAGCAACGACCGTCGACCCTGATTTAGATAGCCTTATCAAATTAGGTATTATTGCCGTGATCCGAACATTCTTGAACTACTTCTTGGCAAAAGAGTTAGAACACCAGCCACCGCAGAATGAACCGACTCGTCACTGATTTAGGTACAAAAAAACCTGCATATTGAATTATGCAGGTTTATCGAATACGACTTATCGCTGTGCCGCGCTTATAATAAAATTCTTAGCATACGGCGAAGAGGCTCGGCGGCTCCCCACAATAATTGGTCACCAACCGTAAAGGCAGATAAGTATTCAGGCCCCATATTCAGTTTACGCAAGCGACCAACAGGAGTGCTAAGCGTACCAGTAACTGCCGCTGGAGTTAACTCACGCATAGTGATTTCGCGGTCATTAGGAACCACTTTCACCCAATCATTATGTGAGGCAAGCAATTGCTCAACTTCATTCAACGGAACATCTTTTTTCAGCTTCAATGTGAAAGCTTGGCTATGACAGCGCAGCGCACCAATACGTACACATAAACCATCAACTGGAATAATGTTATTGCCTGTTGCAAGAATTTTGTTCGTTTCCGCTTGACCTTTCCATTCTTCACGACTTTGACCGTTTTCTAATGCTTTATCAATCCATGGGATCAGGCTGCCCGCTAATGGTACACCGAACGCATCCGTTGGCATTGTGCCACTACGAGTGAAATCTGTGACTTTTTTCTCAATATCTAAAATAGCAGAAGCTGGGTCTTGGAGTTCTTTAGCGACCTGAGTATGTAAAGACCCCATTTGTGCCAGAAGCTCACGCATATTACGAGCCCCTGCCCCTGATGCTGCTTGATAAGTTGCAACAGATGCCCATTCCACTAAATTATTAGTGAACAGCCCACCTAAAGACATCAACATCAGGCTTACCGTACAGTTACCACCAACAAAGGTCTTAATGCCTTTATTTAACCCATCTTGGATATGTTGGTTATTCACTGGGTCAAGAATAATGATCGCGTCATCTTTCATACGTAATGAAGACGCCGCATCAATCCAGTAACCATTCCAACCAGACTCACGAAGTTTAGGATAAACTTCATTAGTGTAATCACCACCTTGGCAGCTAATAATAATATCCAGCGCTTTTAATGCATCAATATCAAAGGCATCCTGTAAAACACCACGATGACCACCGTAAACAGGTGCTTCGGCACCATGTTGTGATGTGGTAAAGAAAACAGGATGAATCGCATCAAAATCACGTTCTTCTACCATTCTCTGCATCAATACTGAGCCGACCATTCCTCGCCAGCCAACAAACCCTACATTTTTCATTTTTACTCACCCTGTTCGTTTAAATTTTTACCAAGAAATTTCTAGTTTCGACTCCACAAAGTAAATACCGTCATTGTTATCATTCATTCAGTATTCACAAAAATTGAAGCTAGAAATTTTTCGAATGTATTAAACCTGACAAAATATGCATCTATGTGCAAGTGAATTTCATCACTAATAATAAGAAGATTAGTAATCATGCTAATAATCGAGGGAATCAGTGGACAAAAAAACAAATAAAAAAAGCCACGGCAGAGAGCAATAATCTGCAATGGCTAAGCAAATAGAATATAAAGCGATACAGGAAATTTTATAATTATATTTAAATTCAATAGTTAACGTTTTTTCTTACAGCCTTGAACCGCTTTAAAGCGCGGGTTTGTTTTACAAATGACATACACCCGCCCACGACGGCGAACAATTTGGCAATCTGGATGACGGGTTTTTGCCGTTTTTAATGAACTCAGTACTTTCATCTTTATTTACCCTCTGACTGTAAAAAACGACCAAAGCGTTTCTGGAACTGTGCCGTTTTACCTTCCTGAGAAATCATTTTCTGTTTACCGGTATAAAACGGATGTGACTGAGAAGAGACATCAAGCGTGACATATGGAAATATTTCACCCTCATACTCGATTGTTTTTTCAGTTTTTATTGTTGAACCTACTTTAAAATAGGCGTCTGCGCTTGTGTCATGGAAAACCACGGTGCGGTATTGTGGATGGATCCCCTGTTTCATAATAACCACCTAAATGTAATGTTATAATATAACAATAACGCATTTAAAATAGTGGTGCAATTATTTTTTATTCAATAAGGTTCAAAAAGGCTAAAAGTTAAGAAAAGATGCCATATACAAAATAAAAACCAAAACAGTAATTTATCCTCTGATGAACTTTTGTATAATTAGACCAGTAGATTCCATCATTTATTATTTATCAAATAGATACGTTATCTTTTTAATAAATAAACCATTAGGGGAAGATGAAAATGTATTACGGCTTTGACATGGGCGGGACAAAAATTGAACTTGCTGTCTTTGACAACGAATTAAATCAGGTCTGGCAAAAGCGTGTTCCTACACCCAAAGATGACTACCAAACGCTCTTAAATACGTTTCTCGAACTCACACTCGAAGCAGATGAAAAATTTAATTGCCAAGGAAAAGTTGGTGTTGGCGTCCCCGGTATCGTAAACCATGCTGAAGGAACCGTATTTACAACCAATGTCCCTACTGCACAATACAAACCTTTAATTCATGATCTTGCTAATATATTACAACGCCCAGTAAAAGTGGAAAATGATGCAAATTGCTTTGCATTATCAGAAGCTTGGGACCCTGATTTCAAACGCTACCCTACCGTCCTTGGTTTAATTTTAGGGACTGGTGTGGGCGGTGGGTTTATTATAAATGGCAAAGTTTTATCCGGTAAAAATGGGATCGCAGGGGAAATAGGCCACATGAACCTCAGCGTTCGTGGAGCCAAGCTATTAGGGGAAAAAGTTCCTGAAATAACTTGCGGCTGTGGCCAAATTGCTTGTTTTGAAACCTACCTATCAGGCCCAGGCTTTGAGCGTATTTATTCCTCATTCACCAATGAAAAACGTTCCGCTATCGAAATTATCGAACAATATAAACAAGGTGATATTCAAGCAAAAGAACATGTTAACCGCTATATGTCATTACTTGCGATGTTTATGGGGCAAATTGTCACTGTTTTTGACCCCGATTTAGTGGTTATTGGCGGAGGTTTGTCACAGTTTGAAGAGATCTATAAACAACTACCAGAAGTGCTTCCACAATACCTTTATGGCATCGCAACACTACCTGCAATTGAAAAAGCACGTTATGGTGACTCTGGAGGTGCACGAGGTGCGGCATTCCTGAACTTGATAGACTAATCTTACTTTTTTGCGCTTCATAGATGCTTTAAACAGTGAAGCGCAAATTTATCACCTTAATCAACTCTATTCTCCCCATTTTGTACTTTAAACCCCCATTCTTTGTTTGAGAATGATTATCATCAACTTAACGATTAATGGTAAAATTCTCTCCTATCAATGCCCTGTTATTATCGATAAGACTTTAGGAATAACTTCACCAAATAAAACTGGATAAACAACCAGTGTTATAAGAAACTCCCAAAAAATAAAAGTGCTTATAGACTAGTCTGATACTGCTATTAATTAAAAAATATATTATTAAGTTAAATTATTTTATGGTGATAAATTAAACAAACGTTACTTTTCACGTAAACTCAATAATGTATTAATAATAAAGAGAAAACCCTATGAGTTTGTTTTTCCATAACAGTTTGATGTTCCCAACAATTATCTTTAGTGGTTTGCTAATCATTGTTTTATTTTATTGGTTATGTGCCGCTTTTGGTTTATTGGATATCGACGTATTTAATATTGATACCGAATTTGATGCCGGTATTGATGCAACCGGTTTTGCTGGCTGGTTAACTAAGCTTGGCTTAGCAGGGATCCCTGTCACTATTATTGTCACGTTATTTACTCTTTTTGGCTGGATAATCAGTTATTTCAGCGTACATATCTTTATTCGCTTCATTGATACTGACTTATTACGCTATCTCGTCAGCTTCACCGTTTTTGCGATCACCCTATTTATCTCTCTTCATTTAACCGCTTTGTGCTTAAAACCTGTGCGCAAAAAACTAATAAGCCTCAATAAACCAAAAACAGTACAACAGCTTATTGGTAAATACGCCACCGTACGGTCAGGAGCGGTAACTGAACAAAATGGCGAGGCACTATTAGAAGATGGTGGAGCGGGGTTAATTCTACAAATACGCGCCCCATCCTCAGAACAGTTAAAACGCGGTGATCGTGTAGTCATCATTAGCTATGACGCAGCATCGCATAGTTATCAAGTTGCCAGTGAAAATGAATTTCGCCACGGATAACTCTCTTTTTAAAAATAAATATCTTGCTTGCATAATCGAAATGACGTCATCGTCAGAACCAATGGAGAATCAATATGGACTTGGCTGCACTAATGCCCTTTTTAACAATTATCGGGGGGATCATCCTAGTTATTTTAGGGTTCTTTGGGTTATTCAAAGCCTTCTATATCAAAGTCCCACAAGGTACTGCTTTGATTGTCAATGACATGTCATCACAGCCTAAAGTGCATTTTACAGGGGCATTAGTTTACCCTGTCATCTACAAAAAAGAATTCATGCGTATTTCTTTGCTAACACTTGAAGTTGATCGCCGCGGTAAAGATGGCTTAATTTGTCATGATAACTTACGTGCTGATATCACCGTTGCTTTCTATTTGCGAGTGAATGAAACGACGGAAGACGTGCTGAAAGTTGCAAAAGCTATCGGTGTTGACCGTGCATCAGACCATCAAGCGGTCAGCACGTTATTCAGTGCAAAATTCTCTGAAGCCTTAAAAACAGTAGGTAAGCAACTGGATTTAGCCACTTTATTTGAAAACCGACAAGACTTCCGTGACCGCATTGTTGATGTGATAGGAAAGGACCTTAACGGCTACGCCCTTGAAGATGTAGCTATTGATTACCTAGAACAAACACCTAAATCAGCCTTAGACCCAAATAATATCTTTGACTCCGAAGGTATTCGTAAAATTACTGAAATCACCGCAATTCACAATATTGAGACCAACCAAAAAGAGCGTGACCAAGAGCTCGCAATTCAAAAGAAAAACGTTGAAACCCGCGAAGCAAGTTTAGCTTTAGAGCGCCAACAAGCCGATGCCGAAGCTCGCCAAAAACGTGAAATTGATAATATTCGTGCCCGTGAACAAGCTGAAACTTTACGTGTTCAAGAAGAAGAACGCCTTAAAGCAGAGCAAGCGCGTATTCAAACCCAGCAAGAAATTGAAATCCGTGAAGAAAACCGCATGCGTGAAGTTGAAGTCGCTCAACAAAACCGTACTCGTGCTGTAGCTATCGAAGAAGAGCGAGTGAGCCGAGCACGTGAGCTTGAAATTGTTGCCCGTGAAAGAGAAGTTGAATTACAGCGCATAGAAAAAGAAAAAGCACTCGAAGAAGAACGCAAAAATATCTCCAATGTTATACGTGAACGTGTAGCAGTTGAAAAAACCGTGGCACAGGAAGAGGAACGAATCAAAGAAGTTCGTGAAGTCTCTGAAGCTGAACGTATGCGCCAAGTCACAGTGATTAATGCACAAGCAGAAGCGGAAGAATCGTTAGTTCGCCAAGTGAAAAAAGCCGAAGCCGATGAAGCCAGTGCTAAGCACCGTGCAGAAGAAATAAGCACCATGGCACAAGCAGAATTAGAAGCATCAGCAAAACAAGCTGAAGCCAAAAAACGCTTAGCTGAAGGGGTTGAAGCTGAACATGCGGCATTAGGTTTAGCAGAAGCTCGAGTTCGCCAAGCAACCGCAGAGGCGGAAGAAAAAGAAGGTCTTGTTCTTGCCAACATTACAGCTGAGAAATTGTTAGCGGAAGCACGTGGGCTGAAAGAAAAAGGCTTAACGGAAGCTCAGGTAATGGAAGCCAAAGCCAAAGCAGAACAACAACAAGGATTTGCTGAAGCGAAAATCCTTGAAGAGAAATTAGCCGCTCAAGCTCGTGGTGAAGAACAACAAGCCAATGCCAAAGAAAAACTAGGCTTGGCTGATGCGAAAGTACTGGAAGAAAAACTGGCAGCACAAGCTCGAGGAGAAGGCCAATTAGGTTCAGCACAAGCAGAAGTTATCCGCCAACGCTTGAAAGCTGAAGCCGATGGTTTAACTGACAAATTTAAATCTATGGATCATCTCAGCGATACCGCTCGCTCTCATGAAGAGTTTCGTATGCGCCTTGAGAAAGAATTTGAACAAGCCATGGCATCTATCGACGCCAATAAAGAAATTGCCCGGGAGCAAGCTGATGTATTGGCTGCAGCGCTTAGCAAAACCAATATTGAAATTGTGGGCGGTGATGGCAGCTTCTTCAACACCTTCTCTAAAGCACTAAGCCTCGGAAAAGCCGTTGATGGTTTTATGGATAAAAGCAGTTTCGCAAAAGAAAATGTTGAAAAACTCATTAATCGTAGCAAAGAAGACAAAAAAGTTGATATTGCCGCATTATTGAAAAACCCCGAAGTTCAAGATCTTATAAACGGTTTTATGGCAGCTAAAGGGGTTAATCAGCCAGCAAAAACGGTCATATCAAAACCGATTCCACCAACGGATGACCAACTGTAAACCTTTAGCACATTGGGGTAGTGAACCTACCCCTATTGTTTTTCATTTTTATTGTCTTAGTTAAGGGAATTCGCTGCGCAATGTCAGATATTCAGGATACGGATCGCGAACAAGAAATACTCGATAGTGCTGTTGCAGAAGGTGGTGCTTATGAAATATTACGCAAACGCCTGACCGACCAAGGGCAACAACTTCATCAAAAAGCCGCTCAACTCAATGAAATGCGGTTGGATGAATTCGGCCAGAGCCAAATGGATATCATTGGCCGCATTCGCATTCGTACTGAAAATAATTGCCAAGCAAGGGACATTGTCCGCGTTGGCGAGTGGCTTTTATTTGGCTATAACGTATTCCTCGGCCTAAAAAAAGAAACGCACCTCGAAGATGTATTTTCACTATATCGGTTAATTGAAAACGACAATGAGTTTGATGTTGAAGCAGTCCCTTATGAAGATACCTTCTTGAGTGATAATCGCTTTGTTCAAGATTTTACTGAACTCTATACCTATTATAAGAACACACAGTTACTGCAACTTGTTGAACGGGACGGCAAACTTCTTGCTAGTTTTCAAATTGGCGATCGCATCACGGACGTGCGAGTTTTTCGCTGGTCAATCTCCAGCGACAAACGCAAAATTGAGTATATTGATAACCGGGGTGAACGCGATATCGCTCTCCCACCAGCCTATGACTTTGAATGGCAAAAAACCACGCGAGAAGACACCGTTAACGGCCGATACCCTCACATCAATATTCTTGACACCGTATTCATTGAAACTATCGGCGGTGATTTAACCATCAAGTGTGAAAATAACACTGAAGATGGTTTGGGGATTTACCGAGAAGCGGTTCTTGATAAAAACCAATCACTAGACGACGCCCAAATTGAATACGCACAAACTGGCAGTTTAATTATCTTAAAAGTTTTACCTTATCGGGAAGAAACTTGGCGTTATTTAGTTTACAACACGCTATCTCAATCTGTACAACGTATTGATGCTATTGGGCAAGCGTGCGTCCAGTTACCAGAAGATCACGGTATTATTTTCCCTGGCGGCTACTACTTACAAAATGGTGATTATAAAACGTTTGAACAGCCTATGGGTGGAATGCGTTTTCGCCGTTTACGTCGTTCCCCAAATGGAGAGGATGTTCTATATGTTTTCTATTCACCAAATCAAGGTCGTATTGCCCTATTCAATTACAATTTAATTGAACGAACACTTTCAATTCCACTCATTGGGCATGGTTATGCCATGCTGGAAGATGGAAAAATGGTGTTATTTGAGGGCGAAGGGGAAGAAGCGACTCGCGTTCACCCAATGCAAGTTTGGCAGACCCCATTTTACTCAGAAGAGTTTGCCGACAAACAGCCTACTCGTAGCGGTTTTTTAGGCCGTATAGGCAATGCAGACTTAGTTCGTGGTATTTCTGAAATATTGCATGTATCCAAAGAAATAGAAGGCAGCCAAATTTCTATTGCTCGCTACGAACAACTCAGCCAACGAGCAAAAAATTTACTGGATATTTATTACTGGTTTGGTGATGAGCAATGCCTTGGTATTGGTAAATTGCTTAAAGAAATCACTCAAACAAGTGAACTCGTCCTTGATGAATATGAAAAGGTCGAAAGCATACGGCAGCAATCTGCCAAATCAATGAATGAAGCCATCAGCCGCCAAAAATCACTGCTTTCATTAACATTGCCTGAAAGTTGGGCTGATATTCAACAATTTGTTGATGGCTTAAATGCCCTGAGTGCTCAACGCGGTCACTTGATTTCACTGCGTGAATTTCGCTATATGGATTTAGAAAGACTTAGCGAAATGGAAAGCGAAATAGAGAAAAATCAACAATATGTATCACAAGAAACCGCTGTTTTTCTTGCTAGTGATAAAGCGTTACAGCCCTTTAAAACACAATTAACTGTTTTCGAAGAACAAATAGAAAAAGCCCAAAACAGTGCCCAGCTAGACATTCCCATGAAAGATATGGAAAAAATGTCTGCTGACTTAGATATGCTTTCAAACCTAATGGCATCACTAAGCTTCAACGATGTTACACAACAAACCCACATTATTGATGCTATTTCTCAAATCTATGCTCAGTTAAACCAATCCCGAGCTCGCTTACAACAAAAACGAAAATCACAAAACAATGTAGAAACTGTCGCACAGTTTGGTGCACAATTTCGCCTATTCAGCCAAGGCATTACCAATGCACTATCTCTTGCCACCGACCCTGAACGTTGTGATGATCAGCTATCAAGATTACTTGTTCAATTAGAAGAGCTCGAAAGCCAATTTAGCAGCCATGATGAATTTCTTGATGATATATTGGCAAAGCGTGAAGAATTACTCGAAACCTTTGAATCTCATAAACAAGTTCTTATTGATGACCGCCAGCGCCGCGCACAAAATTTAGTCACTGCTGCAGACCGTCTACTAGACAGCCTGCAACGACGAACAACTCGTTTACAGTCTCAAGATGAACTCAATGCTTTCTTTGCCTCAGACCCTCTGGCGCTTAAAACCCGTGAAATTATTGAAAAATTAAGGGAAATTAACGATAACGTTAAAGCTGATGATATTGACGCACGCCTGAAATCTTCTCGGGACCAAGCCATTCGAGTTTTACGTGATAAAATAGATATTTTTGAAAATGGTGGAAATGTCATTAAGCTCGGGCGTCACCGGTTCAGTGTAAATACCCAAGAGCTCGACCTCACCATTTTACCGAAAAATGAACAACTATGGGTTTATCTCACCGGGACAGATTTCCAAGAACCAATAGAAAATGAACAACTATCACAGCTAAAACCTTATTGGAGCGCCTCATTAGAGTCTGAATCTGATACGGTTTACCGCGCGGAATATCTTGCTTATTCAATTATCTATGCAGCAACAAAACGCCAAGAAGGGCTAAATTTTGATATCCTAAAAAACGCATTAACATCAACGGAAAAACTTGAAAAAATTGTCCGTGATTTTGCGAGCCCACGTTATAAAGAAGGTTATGAAAAAGGTATTCATGACCACGATGCTGTTGCTTTACTGAAAAAACTACTGCCAATCGGTGAAAGTGCTGATCTATTACGGTATAGCCCAACAGCCCGTGCTATCGCAGCTATTTATTGGCAACAAGTTCAAAATGACGATTTTCCTGCACTATGGCCTGAACGTGCAAGAACAGCCATGAATATTCACCAATTATTCCATAATGACAATGCATTACTTGACCTACAAGCCGAAATCGAAGCGGGAATTAGCTTGTTTTTACAAGATAACCCCATTCAATGCCAAGCTTATGAGCAGACTCAAGCCGCCGAATATCTTAGCTTTGCACTTGCAAGAACCCCGATAGAACTCGTCTATAGCAAATATGCAAGAGAATTAGTTTTAGCACTCCAGAGCCGCTTAGAAGAAGCCCATATGTGGGGAGATTTTAATCGCTCACAACAAAATTTAGGGGCTCGCTATGCCCAGCGCTGGTCATTAGTTCAAAACTGGTTACAAGGGCTGTGCTCAACCCCTGAATTTTCTCACCTTGTTCCATACATACCCGGCGCTATTGCCATTATTATCTTAGATAAAGCGGCTTCCGCTCGCTTTAGTGAAGCTGACCTTTACTTTAAAGTTAACGGGTTACTTGGCGAACATGCGACCATTGAAAACCAAACTCTATCACTGAGTTTAGATAACTACTTCAGCCGTATGCGAGGGCAACGGAAACGTTTTATCCCCGAATTTCGTCAGTATCAAGCACTGCGCCAACAGATTGTTACTGAAGAGCGTAGCCGTTTAAAACTGCATGAATATAAAGCAAAGCCATTAAGTTCTTTTGTACGTAATAAACTGATAAACGATGTCTATTTGCCTATCATAGGCGATAACATGGCAAAACAAATTGGGGCTTTAGGGGAAGGTAAACGCACTGACCTCATGGGGCTACTCTTAATGATCTCACCACCAGGGTACGGTAAAACTACCTTAATGGAATATGCCGCAGACCGTTTAGGGCTAATTTTTATGAAGGTCAACGGCCCTGCTCTTGGCCATGATGTGCTTTCTCTAGACCCTGAACAAGCGCCTAATGCAACGGCAAGACAAGAGCTAGAAAAACTCAATTTAGCTTTAGAAATGGGTAATAATGTGATGTTATACGTTGATGATATTCAGCACACTCACCCTGAGTTTTTGCAAAAATTTATTTCCTTATGTGATGGAACAAGGCGTATTGAAGGCGTTTGGAAAGGCAAAACCAAAACTTATGATATGCGGGGTAAAAAATTCTGTGTCGTTATGGCAGGTAACCCCTATACCGAGTCAGGGGAAGTTTTCCGAATCCCTGATATGCTTGCAAACCGCGCTGATATTTATAACCTTGGTGAGGTATTAGGTGGTATGGATGAAGCATTTTCCCTGAGTTATATAGAAAACAGCCTGACATCAAACCCAGTATTAGCCCCTCTTGCATTACGAGACCTGAACGACCTGTACTTATTTGTTGATAAAGCGATGGGTAAATCTGTCTCTACCAACACTTTAAGTTACCCGTACTCTGATGCAGAAATTAATGAAATCACATCGGTAATCAGTAAATTAATCAAGTTACGAGATGTTGTATTGAAAGTGAATCAACACTATATCGCCAGTGCAGCACAATCCGATAAATACCGGACAGAACCCGCATTTCGCTTGCAAGGTAGTTACCGTAATATGAATAAGCTCAGCGAAAAAGTCTCTTCCGTTATGAATAATGATGAACTTGAAAGATTACTAGATGACCACTACTTGGGTGAGGCACAGCTGCTCACAACCGGCGCAGAAGAAAACTTACTCAAACTCGCTGAGTTACGAGGAACACTTACCGAAAAAGATGCAGCACGTTGGCAACAAATTAAGAAAGACTTTATGCGTAATAAATCTTTAGGTGGTGATAATACAGATATTGGTGATCGGGTTGTTGGTCAGTTAGCGTCGCTTGTTGAAAGTGTACAAGCGCTGGGTAACCACTAATGAAATATTTACAAGGGCATCCTCGCATTAAGCTATTAGTCTGCATTGTCGCAATTTTTATTGCGGTACAGCTTATTAATAGCTTAATGGCTGGGGGGTTAACTTCATTCGGAATTATACCACGCACAGCGACTGGGCTTATCGGTATATTCTTTGCCCCATTTATCCATAGTAATTGGGAGCATTTATTCAGTAATTTACCGCCATTTATCATACTAAGTGCCCTATTACTGCACCGTACTATTAAGGCATATTTGCTTGCATCACTATTTATTATTGTTGTTGGGGGTTTTGCTGTTTGGTTATTAGGTCGTAATGCTATTCATATCGGTGCCAGTGGTTGGGTTTTTGGTTTATGGGGCTTACTCATCGCCCAAGGTTTTTTCCGCCGAAGCTGGGTTGATATAGCTATCGCGTTATTAGTGCTATTCTATTTTGGCACAATGGCTAGCGGCTTATTACCGACTCACTTGTACATCTCAACTGAATCCCATATAGCAGGGGCTATTGCTGGGGTCATCTATGCATGGCTAAGTCATCGTTTCCATCAAAAAACCCATAATCTCTCACCTTAAATAGTATCCCAACACAGTTGTGACTCATTTTTTGTAATTTATCTAAATTTATGTATCCTTTTTTGTGATCATGATTCATATATTAACAATTAACCATAAATTAACCGTTTATTAACAATATAATAATGCTAGTCTCAAAAAATAATAACAACATGGGACTCAATAAATGAAAAAACATCTCATTTCAATCGCTATTGCTTTTAGTTTAAGCTCGCTATCGCTCTCATCATTTTCTCAGTCAACTCAAATTAAAATTGAACGAGATAACTACGGCGTTCCTCACATCTATGCCAGTGATACTTATAGCCTTTTCTATGGATACGGCTATGCAGTGGCACAAGACCGATTATTCCAAATGGAAATGGCTAAACGCAGTACTCAAGGTACGGTTTCCGAAGTATTAGGTAAAGATTACATTTCTTTTGATAAAGAAATCAGAAATAACTATTGGCCTGATTCCATCCACAAACAAATCACGCAGCTACCCTCTAAAGAACAAGATATTTTAAGAGGTTATGCAGATGGCATGAATGCATGGATTAAACAAATCAATGCTAAACCTGATGACTTAATGCCTAAACAGTTTATTGATTATGATTTTTTACCATCCCAATGGACAAGTTTTGATGTTGCGATGATTATGGTCGGTACAATGGCAAACCGCTTTTCTGATATGAATAGTGAAATTGATAATCTGGCATTACTCACTGCGCTTAAAGATAAGTATGGTGAACAAATGGGAGTAGCGTTCTTTAACCAAATTAATTGGCTTAATAATCCCAATGCACCCACAACAATATCATCAGAAGAATTTACCTATTCAGACTCACAAAAAACAAAAAATATAACGCAGTTGAATCAAATTAGTGATTACCGACTTACTGCTCCAATGTTTGAACGCACGGCAAAAGATGCAACGGGAAAATTAATTGCGCTTTCTTCTCAGGAAAATAATGCGCTAATCGCTCAGCAATATGAGCAAGGTGGTGCTAATGGGCTAGCTGGGTACCCAACCACCAGCAATGTTTGGCTTGTTGGAAAAACAAAAGCTTCTGACGCAAAAGCCATTTTACTTAATGGTCCACAATTTGGTTGGTTTAACCCAGCATATACATACGGTATAGGTTTACATGGAGCAGGGTTTAATCTTGTTGGAAATACACCGTTTGCTTATCCCGCTATTTTATTCGGTCATAACGGGCAAATTTCTTGGGGCTCTACGGCTGGTTTTGGTGACGGCGTTGATATTTTTGCAGAACAGATTTCACCTGAAGACCCAAATAGCTACCTCCACCAAGGGCAGTGGAAACAAATGCTATCGCGCCAAGAGACATTGAATGTAAAAGGTGAAAAACCCATTACTTTTGATGTGTACCGTACTGTTCATGGTAATGTGGTCAAGCGAGATAATACAACTCACACCGCATACAGCAAAGCTCGCGCATGGGATGGCAAAGAGCTTACATCCTTAATGGCTTGGGTGAAGCAAGGGCAAGCACAAAACTGGCAGCAATGGCTAGACCAAGCACAAAACCAAGCACTGACAATCAATTGGTATTATGCGGATAAAGACGGAAACATTGGCTATGTCCATACCGGGCACTACCCCGAGCGCCAAATAAACCATGACCCTCGTTTACCCGTATCAGGCACGGGAGAATGGGACTGGAAAGGGATACAGCCCTTTGCAAATAATCCTAAAGTCTATAATCCCAAATCCGGCTACATCGCCAACTGGAATAACTCCCCAGCTAAAAATTATCCCGCTAGCGACTTGTTTGCCTTCTTATGGGGAAGTGCAGACAGGGTGACAGAAATCGATAGCCGCATTGAGGCCTATGATAAGTTAACAGCTGATGATATGTGGACGATTTTGCAGCAAACTAGCCGTGTCGACCTCAATCATCGCTTGTTTACCCCTTTTTTAGCTCAAGCGACACAAGGTTTGCCGTCAACTGACAATGCGGTCAAATTAGTGTCTATTCTCCAGCAATGGGATGGTATAAACCAGTTATCAAGTGATGGGAAACACTATATTCACCCTGGGTCTGCTATTCTCGATATCTGGCTAAAAGAAATGCTTAAAGCCACCCTAGGCCAAACCGTCCCCGCACCATTTGATAAATGGTATCTAGCAAGTGGTTATGAAACGACACAAGAAGGCCCTACTGGGTCGTTAAATATCAGTACAGGCGCAAAATTACTGTATGAATCTCTCTTAGAAGATAAATCACCAATACCTCAGCCTATCGATTTATTTTTAGGACAATCGCGGAATGATGTAATTAAAAAAGCACTGAATGCGACCTACCAAAAAATGAGAGTAAAATACGGTGATAACCCAGCTAATTGGCAAACACCAGCCACGGCATTAACCTTCCGTGAAAATAATTTTTTTGGTGTACCACAAGCCTTACCTCAAGAAAATTTTCATCAAAATGAATATCACAACCGGGGAACGGAAAACGACCTAATCGTATTTACCGAAAAAGGAGTGAATGCATGGGATGTTGTTGCTCCAGGGCAAAGTGGCTTTATTTCCCCGCAAGGAAAACCGTCACCTCACTACCAAGACCAACTCTCATTATACCAACAGTTTGGTAAAAAGCCGCTATGGCTTGATAGCGAAGAGCTGGCACCACATGTTGAGTCAACTGAAACACTAATAATTGAGAGATAATACTATTATTAAGCTAAATACCAAGGTGTCTCGGTATTTAGCTTTTAACCTTCACACGATACACACAACGTCCAGCACCATTTAATAAGTACTGTTCGCGCTCAATGCTACCATCATCACCCACAATCTCACTGAACAACGCCAATTCCGAACGACAAAAGTTTTGGCAAGCGGTGGCTGCTGCACAAATTGGACAATGGTTTTCGATAAACAACCAACTGTCATCATCTTGTTCAACCTTCGCCATATACCCTTCTTCGCTACGCACTTCAGCCAGCTCTTCAAGCCGCTCAGCTAATGGTAAATTTTTACAACGGGCAAAATATTTTTCTCGGCTTTCCATTTCCCTTTGGCTAATCAGCTTTTCTAGCCCTTCATCACCAAAAATAGTTTGAACAGAATTAATTAATTGAAGAGCAAGTTGCGCATGAGTATCAGGAAAACGTTGATGCCCTAATTCCGTTAACACCCAATTTTGCCGAGGGCGCCCTGCCCCTGTTTGTGATAAGCACTGCGCACCTTCAACTAGCCCCAACGAAGTGAGTTTTTGAATGTGTTGCCTTGCAGCTTCCCCAGTCATATTTAAGTCATTTGCGATCACTGCGGTAGAAATTGGTCCTTTAGTTTTGATACAAAATAGAACCTTATCCACAGCCTGCGTTAGATTTAAATTATCAAAGTAATTACTTGCATTAATCATTATGCGACTCTATTATCCAAGCGATTACTTGTATAATACATCTTTTCCTACTATTCCGTCTAGCGGGTCTCTCTATGAGCAATGAAACATCAACCGTACCTCAAGCCAAGTGGGCTGATTTACTTAGTGGCACCAATGCATTACTCACTATCGCCTTAACTGGTGGTGTTGCGCTACACGCTATCAATATTTATATCGTAACAACCATATTGCCTAGTGTTGTTAATGATATTGGCGGTCTTGAATATTATGCATGGAATACCACTTTATTTGTGGCAACATCAATTGTCGGTTCAGCCCTTTCCAGTAAAGTATTAGACAGCTTTGGGCCTAAATTTTCTTATTTATTCGCACTCATTCTCTTTTCTTTAGGGTCTATTTGGTGTGCAGCTTCCCCATCAATGCTAGTGTTGCTGGGAGGCAGAGCATTACAAGGACTGGGTGGCGGTATTTTATTTGCTCTGAGCTACGCATTAATTCGCATTGTTTTTACTGAAAACTTATGGTCCCGAGCCATGGGTGTCGTTTCGGGTATGTGGGGAATAGCAACACTCTGTGGCCCTGCAATTGGAGGTATTTTTGCTGAAAGTGGCCATTGGCGTTGGGCATTTTGGGCTTTACTACCTGTCGCTGTTTTTCTAGCGCTCATTGTCATCAATCAACTCCCCAAAAAACAATCCCTAGCACCAAAAACTAACAAAATCCCATTCTTAGCGATTTCTTTGTTAGTAATATCCGTTCTTGCTATTTCAATTGGAAGTTTGTCTGACAGCTTATTCATGAACCTTATTGGTTTATTAATTGGCCTAGCCATACTGCTGACGATTGCCTTACTCGATGGCAAAAATGAAAAACGTTTATTACCGACGGGAGCCTATTCACTCAAAAGTCCACTTGGCGTCATATTTTTAACCATGTGTTTGTTAGTTGGAGGCATGACAACAGAAATTTATGTCCCTTATTTCTTACAAACCATCCATCTGTTTTCTCCGCTCACAGCAGGTTATTTAACCGCAATAATGGCTGCGGGTTGGACTATTGGGGCACTCTTTAGTGCAAATAAAACAGGTGCTATTGTTATCCGAATTATTCGAACAGGCCCAGTCATCATTTTTATTTCTTTAATTGTGCTTGCTGTTCTAACTCATAATCAACAACTTATCGAATCATGGCCATTATTCGTTATTTATCTCATCGCCATGGCAGGGGTTGGACTAGGAATTGGAGTGTGTTGGCCACATCTGGTATTACGTGTTTTTAAGAATGCGCCAGAGGGAGAGGAAAACCTTGCGTCATCTTCTATTATTACCATTCAATTGTATGCAACTGCGCTATCTGCGGCCTTAGTAGGAGTCGTCGTCAATAATAGCGGACTAATTAATCCTGGGGGGATCGCGGGGGCACAGCAAGCTTCAATCTGGTTATTCGCCCTATTTGCAATTAGCCCATTACTAGCAACGGTATTAATCCGCAAAATAAAATAAAGAGCAAAAGGGAGTAAAAGCTCCCTTTTTGCGGGAAAATCAACCTAATTAATTTACTAATGCCTTTTTGGAACGTAACAAATAAGGCAGAACAATAATACTGATCAGCAGAACAAAAATAGTTGCTACCATCACCCCTAAGAAAGCATGATCAAAGGCAATATTTGCCTGATTTATCAATGCTGATGCAGTATTTTCTGGTAGTGATTCAGAAACTAATAAGGCCTCATCAATACTATCATAAACTTTATCGCTGACAGTCATGTCTTCAGGTAATGAGAGTTTTAACGTATAGATAGCACTCATTAGCCCCCCCATAAAAGTGACACCTAAGACACTGCCAATTTCATAAGCAATTTCTTCAATTGATGCTGCCATACCCGCTTTTTCATCAGGGGCGTTTAACATCACTGTCGTTGATGCTGTCGTGAATATCGCACCAAGACCAAAACCAATAAGAAAAAGAAATGAAAGCAGTAAGATACCCGTTGATGTTTGATAAACGACAGCCAATCCCACAACACCAATTAGCGTACAACTAAACCCTAAAATGGTAAGTTTAATCTCACCCAACTTATGTAAGAACATACCGGCTAAAGGTGCTGCAAATACTGACGCTAAGGGTATTGGGATGATGTACAACGCAGCTTGAAATGGGGTATAGCCCAATACCAGTTGTAAACGTTGGCTTAGTAATAATTCGACACCAACAATAACCACAATGGATAAAATCGCCATCATCAACCCTGCATTGAATTTAGGGTGCTTTAATAGCGAAAAATCAATCATTGGTGATGTTGATTTCACTTGTCGATTTCTAAATACCACCAAAAAGAAAACCCCAATAACACCTGAAACCAATACCGCCGGCCAGTCGGTATAAGGTTTACCGAGCTCTTTCAACGCATAAATAACCCCAATTAAACCAATTAACACTAAAATGGAACCTAAAATATCGATTTTTTTATCGCTGTTACCACCACATTTGGGGATTAAATAACAAGCGAACGGAATAACCAATAAAACGACGGGTACATTAATTAAAAAAACAGAGCCCCACCAAAAGTGGTTAAGTAAGATACCGCCGATCAAAGGGCCTATTGCCGCCCCACCTGAAGCAACTGCCGACCATATTCCAATTGCTAACGCCCTTTCTTTCGGGTCTAAAAAAACATGCCTTACAATCGCAAGGGTGGCAGGCATACTTACTGCGGCACCTACAGCCAAAAAGCCACGAGACAAAATCAAACTTGTTGCTGTTGGTGAAAACGCAGCACACAACGAGGCTAAACCGAATAACGGCAGCCCCAACAAAAACATTTGTTTGTGACCGACTTTATCACTTAGCATCCCCGCTGCAGGTAATAACCCAGCGACAACCAGTGGGTACGCATTCATTATCCACAGTTTTTCAGATGACGTAGCGCCTAAATCATGGGTTAATTTAGGTAATGCGGTATACAGTACAGTGACATCAATAACGATAAGAAACAGTACACTTGAAACTAATAGAAGCACTATCCAGCGCTTATAATCGGTTAACATAAAATTCTCTCAATGAGTTTATTTGATCATGATTTCTGTGCTGATCGTGCTACAATATAAATCCATACGTACGTATTGAAAAGAGGTTTTTCTAAATGGGACGTCAACGAACAATCGATAGAGAAAAATTACTTGATACTGCTGAAGACATTGTTCTACAGCAAGGCGCTACAGCGCTCACTATCGACGCAGTCGCCAAAGCAATGGGGATTTCCAAAGGCGGTGTTCAGTACTGTTTTGGCAATAAAGATGCCTTAATCGATGCAATGTTTGAGCGTTGGGGCCAGTCCTATGATGAAATTTTCAATCAAACAATTGAACAAGATAACTCCCCTCAAGGGAAAATTTTTGCGCATATGCAAGCGACCCACCAGCACGACAAAGTCTCGATGGCAAAAGGCGCTTCTTTAATGGCATCCTTATTACAAACCCCTGAATATCTGGAAAGTACGCGTATTTGGTACCGTGAACGGCTTGCTAAGTTAGACACCTCAACAGAAAAAGGTAAACAGGCCAGAATTGTTTTTCTAGCAACAGAAGGCGCTTTTATGCTGCGCTATATGGGATTCATGGAAATTGATGATAATGAATGGCAATCTATATTTAGTGATTTGGAAAATTTACTAAAAAATTAATACTATTATCTTTTTTTGATATTACATTATATAACCATTTTATATAATTAATAAAAATGGAGGATTATGATGAGAAAAGATACAAGTATTTATATAAGGAATAATGTAAGTACCCCCACTGAAGTAAAAACAGATTGTTTCCCATTTTTAAATGGGATAAAAAAAATTAATTTTTGTATAAACAAAAACCCAATAATATCAATTATCAACAGAATCAAAAAGTTATCTAACAGAGAAACTATTAACAAAAAAACAATTAATCCAAACAATAGCTCCAATCTGAATAAATTAGAAAATACCAAGCACATCAAGATATTCACTAATGAAATTACAAATAAAAAATACTTCAAATTGATGAAAATAACAAATTATTAATTGATAATATTAATAATGACTCACTAATATTAGATAAAAAAAATTGTATTGGTAGTGGTACTTATGGTGTTGCTTATCGAGTAGGCAACTTTGCCATTAAAATCCCTAAAAATAAATATCATCTAGAAACTTACTTTGCTTGTCTAGGTCGTAGTAGAAGAATACTAAACCAAATTAATAATGACAATGATTACTCAAGAGTCATAACCTCGAAAAATGGTATTCAAGTTTTAATTTCAAAATTTATTGATGGGCAATCAGTTACAGGAAAAGAGGCTTATCAATTTGTTAAATCTAGAGGAAGAATATTGCATGACTATCAAGTTGATGGCAACGTGAAAAAAGATAAACAAGGAAAATTATACTTAATTGATGCAGATTTTGCCTCATTACCAATTGAAGCAAGACGTAACTCTCTTGGTAGTGAACAGCTTTATAATGAGTTTCCCGAATATACCCGCCACTATTTAAAACTTAAGAAAATATAAATTACATCTAATTATGAATTAGGTAACACACAGAGCCTAGTGAAAGTTTAAGTTTTATTTTAAAGCAAAAATAAATACAGCTATATAATGAACTTATTATTAAATTATAAAACGCCCGATGATGTTCATCGGGCGTTTTATACCTGAAAAGTAGTCAATCTATATCAGGACTAGTCAAATTTATTGATTACTCAACCGTCACCGACTTCGCCAAGTTACGTGGTTGGTCAACATCTGTGCCTTTAATCAATGCAACGTGATAAGACAACAGTTGCAGAGGAACAGTGTAGAAAATTGGTGCGATCAGTTCTTCAACATGAGGTAGCGAAACAATTTTCATATTTTCACTGGCTTCAAAGCCTGCATCTTGGTCAGCGAATACATACAGCAAACCACCACGCGCACGGACTTCCTCAATGTTTGATTTCAGTTTTTCTAACAGCTCATTGTTAGGTGCAACGATGATAACAGGCATATCAGCATCAATTAACGCTAATGGGCCGTGCTTTAACTCACCCGCTGCATACGCTTCTGCGTGAATGTAAGAAATCTCTTTTAATTTCAGAGCCCCTTCAACTGCAATAGGGAACTGATCACCGCGACCTAAGAACAATGCGTGATGTTTATCTGAGAAATCTTCTGCCAATGCCTCGATAACTTTATCTTGCGATAACATGCTTTCAATACGAGCCGGTAGCGCATGTAGAGCGTGAGAAATGTTTTCTTCAAGCTCAGGATTAGCACCTTTCAAGCGGCCCATATACGCAACTAACATCAGTAAGACGGTTAACTGTGTGGTAAATGCTTTAGTGGATGCCACACCAATTTCTGCCCCTGCCTTGGTCATCAAAGCAAATTCAGATTCACGTACCAGTGAAGAACCTGCGACGTTACATACCGCTAAAGAGGTCAAATAACCTAACTCTTTCGATAAACGCAATGCTGCCAGTGTATCAGCGGTTTCACCTGATTGGGATAGCGTAATCATTAAGCTATTTTTACGGTGCGCAGGGTTACGGTAGCGATACTCTGAAGCGATTTCCACATCACATGGAATACCGGCCAAAGACTCAAACCAATAACGTGCAACCATGCCAGCATTGTAAGATGTCCCGCAAGCTACAATTTGGATATGTTCAACTTGAGATAAAATTTCACTCGCACGAGGACCTAACTCGCTTAAATCAATGCCATTATCTTTGCTAAAACGCCCTTCAAGGGTGTTTTTAATCGCCATCGGCTGTTCATAAATCTCTTTTTGCATGTAATGACGGTAAACGCCTTTATCGCCCGCATCATATTGAACGTTTGATTCAATTTGCTCGCGATCGACAGCTTCACCACTTTTATCAAAAATACGAACAGTACGACGAGTAACCTCGGCAACATCCCCTTCTTCAAGGTAAATAAAGCGACGAGTCACAGGCAACAGCGCTAATTGGTCTGATGCTAAAAAGTTTTCACCCACACCTAAACCAATAACCAATGGGCTACCAGAACGTGCGGCGACTAATAATTCAGGAATACGGCTATCCATAATCACAGTACCGTAAGCACCGCGCAATTGTGGGATAACACGTTGAACTACTTCCACCAGCGAACCGCCCTTTTGTTGCTCATGGTGAACAAGGTGCGCAATCACTTCAGTGTCAGTTTCTGAACTAAAGACATAACCGAGTTTTTTCAGTTCATCTTTCAGTTCTAAATAGTTTTCAATAATGCCGTTATGAACAACTGCAATATAACCAGAGGTATGCGGATGAGCATTGCGTTCACTTGGAATACCATGAGTCGCCCAACGGGTATGTGCAATCCCCGTTCCACCCGATACTGGGTTTTTCTCCGCTTCTTCAGCTAGCATTTGCACTTTGCCGACTTCACGTAAGCGTTGCAAATGACCTTCGTGATCAACGACAGCCATACCAGCTGAATCATAACCACGATACTCAAGACGACGAAGACCTTCTAACAGAATTTCTGCAATATCACGTTGTGCAACAGCACCTACAATTCCACACATATTTTTTTGATTCCTAGACAAAAGGTTCCTTTCTTGAGAAACCTTCATTTGTCGCAACCTAATTGTTGTACAGTTTTCACTGCTCCCCAGCCTTGTAGAAAATGGGGATATTATTTTTATATTGCTACCTTGAGTAGCTATTTTAATTTTCGCGATTAATTCGCATTTATAATAGGAAAGATATTGCTACCTCTCCTCAATATTTACTTATTTTTTCTTAACTGGACGTTGCCAGTTTTTAATATGCATTTGTTTTACACGGCTAACGACAAGTTCGTCTTCATTCACATCACGTGTAACCGTCGTGCCAGCGCCTATTGTTGCACCTTTGGCAACAGAAACTGGCGCAACTAACTGAGTATCAGACCCTACAAACACATCATCACCAATAATGGTTTTATGTTTATTGGCACCATCATAATTACAAGTGATGGTACCTGCGCCAATATTCACATTATCACCAATTTGGGCATCCCCGAGGTAACTTAAATGACCCGCCTTAGAACCTAAACCTAAAGAGGCATTTTTCATTTCGACGAAATTACCGACGTGTGCTTTGGCTGCTAATTTAGCACCTGGACGTAAACGCGCAAAAGGGCCAACCGTACATTCAGCTGATAATTCAGAGTTTTCTATGACTGAATATGGGCTAATCACTGAGTTATCACCGATTACACAGTCTTTCAAAATACAGCCAGATTGAATATGTACGTTATTCCCTAATGTGACATTACCTTCAATAATCACGTTAATATCAATAATAATATCGCGACCATGAGTCAGCGTTCCGCGCAGATCAAAACGTGCAGGGTCAATCAACATCACGCCGGCTAATAACAGTTTTTCCGCTTGTTCTTTCTGATAAACTCTTTCTAACGCAGCTAGTTGTAGGCGGTTATTCACGCCTTCCATCTCACTTAAATGTTTAGGATGAACGGTTGCAATTTTATTACCTTCTTTATGTGCTAATGCAATAATATCAGTAATATAATATTCGCCTTGTGCGTTATCGTTGTTCAGCTGTGCCAACCAACGTTTAAAATCTTTGCCACTAGCAACCATAATTCCTGTATTGATTTCTTGGATTTTACGTTGCTCTTCACTGGCATCTTTTTGCTCAATGATACCGACAACTTCATTATTTTCACGAATTATACGGCCATACCCTGTTGGGTTATCTAAGATAACCGTCAGTAAACCAATACCGCCTTGTGGTTTGACTTCAATCAGCCTGTCCAAGGTATCTTTAGCGATTAATGGCACGTCACCATAGAGCATGACAATATCTTCATCATCTTGGAAGCTAGGGGCAGCTTGTTGCATCGCATGGCCCGTACCGAGTTGCTCCGCCTGCAATACCCAATTGAGGTTTTGCTCACCCAGTTTTTCTTTCAGTAAATCACCGCCATGTCCGTATACCAGATGAATATCTGATGCACCAATGGATTTTGCTGTATCTATAACATGCTGAACCATTGGTTTGCCTGCAAGCAAATGCAAAACTTTAGGTAGCTCTGAATACATCCGTGTGCCTTTACCGGCAGCTAAAATCACGACACTTTTTCTTTGCACAGTCATTTTTCCTGAAACTCCAACTTAGGGATGAAAGTAAACCTATTTCCTTTATAAATTACTACATATTTCGCTCAAATAAAAAAGCCAGTTAGACTTAACCAACTGGCTTTTTTTACTATACCGCTATCATTACATTAGCTTTTTAGTTAACTCGATGACTCGAAGTTTCGCTATTGCTTTTGCAAGTTCTGCTGATGCCTGAGCATAATCAACATCGCCGTGAGCTTTACGGACGTGTTCTTCCGCTTTGCGTTTAGATTCCACTGCACGAGCTTCGTCTAAATCTTTACCACGGATCGCTGTATCAGCGAGTACGATAACACCATTTGGTTGCACTTCTAAAATACCACCGGAGAGGTAAATTAGCTCTTCTTCACCAAACTGTTTGGTAATACGTACCATGCCCGGTTTTATGGCAGTCAGCAGCGGGGTATGCTGCGGATAAATCCCCAGCTCACCTTCACTACCTGTCACCTGAATTTTCTGTACCATGCCTTCAAACATTTGTTTTTCAGCACTCACTACAGTCAGGTGGTATGTCATTGCAGCTACCATATCAACCTCCTGTCAGCTGGATTAAAGCTTTTTAGCTTTTTCCACAGCTTCTTCAATGGTACCAACCATATAGAACGCTTGTTCTGGCAGGTGGTCGTAATCACCGTTCAGGATCCCACTGAAGCCACGGATAGTGTCTTTCAGAGAAACGAACTTACCTGGTGAACCGGTAAATACTTCAGCAACGAAGAATGGTTGAGACAGGAAGCGCTGGATCTTACGAGCACGAGCAACAACCAGTTTGTCTTCTTCAGACAGTTCATCCATACCCAGGATTGCAATGATATCTTTCAGTTCTTGGTAACGTTGCAGAATAGACTGAACGCCACGAGCAACATCATAGTGCTCTTGACCAACAACCAGTGGGTCAAGTTGACGGCTAGTAGAATCCAGAGGGTCAACCGCAGGGTAAATACCCAGTGATGCGATTTGACGGCTCAGAACTACCGTTGCGTCTAAGTGAGCAAAGGTGGTTGCTGGTGATGGGTCAGTCAAGTCATCCGCAGGAACGTAAACCGCTTGAACGGAAGTGATAGAACCTGTTTGAGTTGAGGTAATACGTTCTTGCAGAACACCCATCTCTTCCGCCAGCGTTGGCTGATAACCTACCGCTGAAGGCATACGGCCTAACAGTGCTGATACTTCAGTACCTGCCAGTGTATAACGATAGATATTGTCAACGAACAGCAGTACGTCACGACCTTCGTCACGGAATTTTTCAGCCATAGTCAGACCAGTCAACGCAACGCGCAGACGGTTTCCTGGTGGCTCGTTCATCTGGCCATAAACCAGTGATACTTTATCCAAAACGTTTGAGTCGGTCATTTCATGATAGAAGTCGTTCCCTTCACGAGTACGCTCACCAACACCAGCGAATACTGAGTAACCTGAGTGCTCAATCGCGATGTTACGGATCAGTTCCATCATGTTTACTGTTTTACCAACACCCGCACCACCGAACAGACCAACTTTACCACCTTTCGCGAATGGACAGATTAAGTCCATTACTTTGATACCGGTTTCCAGCAGTTCTGTTGAGTTAGCTAATTCTTCATAGCTAGGTGCAGCACGGTGAATTGACCAGCGCTCTTCTTCGCCGATATCACCTTTCATATCAATAGGTTGACCCAGAACGTTCATGATACGTCCTAAAGTTGCTTTACCTACTGGTACTTCAATTGGGTGCTCTAAGTTTACAACTTCTAAACCACGGCTCAGACCATCTGATGTACCCATTGCGATACAACGGACAACACCACCGCCTAACTGTTGCTGAACTTCCAACACCAGTTTTTCTTTACCGTTAACAACCTCAAGAGCGTCGTACACTTTTGGTACGTCATCTTGAGGGAACTCGACGTCCACAACGGCGCCGATTACCTGGATAATCTTTCCAGTAGCCATCTTGAATCCTCTACGTAATTCGTAAACCTAGCTGTTAAACCGCGGAAGCACCCGAAACGATTTCGGTAAGCTCCTGAGTAATGCTGGCCTGACGAGCTTTGTTGTAAACCAACTGTAACTCTTTGATCAGGTTTCCACCATTATCAGTAGCGGCTTTCATCGCTACCATTCGTGCGGCCTGCTCACTAGCCAGGTTTTCAACGACGCCCTGATAAACCTGCGACTCGATATAACGACGTAGCAGGGTATCCAGCAACGCCTTAGGATCGGGTTCGTAAATGTAATCCCAAGACTTCTTCTTCAGTGTTTCATCATCACTTGCAGGCAATGGTAACAATTGAAGAATAGTTGGCTCCTGAGACATTGTATTGATGAACTTATTCGTCACCACATACAGTTTATCCAAACGCCCTTCATCATAGGCTTGTAGCATAGTGTTAACTGGACCAATCAAGTCCGAAAGCGTTGGGTTATCCCCCATTCCGGTAACTTGAGTCACGACATTGCCGCCCACAGAACCGAAAAATGAAACCGCTTTAGAACCGATTAAAGCCAAATCAACCTGAACGTTTTTCTCAGACCATAACTTCATATCTGCTAACAGTTTTTTGAACAAGTTAATGTTCAAGCCACCACACAGACCACGGTCTGTTGAAACAACCAGATACCCGACACGCTTAACTTCGCGCTCTTCGAGATATGGGTGTTTATATTCCAGATTACCTAACGCTAGGTGACCAATCACACTGCGCATGGTTTCTGCATAAGGACGGCTGGCCGCCATGCGTTCCTGCGTTTTACGCATTTTGGACGCAGCGACCATTTCCATCGCTTTAGTGATCTTTTGTGTATTTTGTACACTTCCGATCTTGGAACGTATCTCTTTTGCGCCGGCCATTTCTGCTTCTCCTTATTAACCAGACGGCCCTAAGAACTGGGCCGAATAGTATTACCAGGACTGAGTTGCTTTAAATGATTCGAGCAGTTTTTTCAACTTGCCTTCGATATCATCGTTATAGCTACCAGCCGGGCCAATTTCGTTCATAAGGTCAGCATGCTCGCGCTGTGCAAAAGAAACTAAAGCAGCTTCAAACGCACCAATTTTCGCTAACTCAACATCATCCAAGAACCCACGTTCTGCCGCGAACAGAGACAGTGCCTGCTCTGCTACTGACATAGGTGCGTACTGTTTCTGTTTCAGCAGTTCAGTTACTTTCTGACCATGACTTAACTGTTTACGAGTCGCGTCATCGAGGTCGGAAGCAAACTGAGCAAACGCTGCCAGTTCACGATACTGAGCAAGTGCGGTACGGATACCACCAGACAGTTTCTTGATAATTTTAGTCTGAGCAGCACCACCAACACGAGATACTGAAATACCTGGGTTAACCGCTGGACGAATACCAGAGTTAAACAGGTTAGATTCCAGGAAGATCTGACCATCTGTAATCGAAATTACGTTTGTTGGTACGAATGCAGAAACGTCACCAGCTTGGGTTTCAATGATAGGCAGAGCTGTCAATGAACCTGTTTTGCCTTTAACTTCACCTTTAGTAAAGTTTTCTACGTATTCAGCGTTAACGCGAGCAGCACGCTCAAGTAAACGTGAGTGCAGATAGAAAACGTCACCTGGGTAAGCTTCACGTCCTGGTGGACGACGCAGCAACAGTGAGATTTGACGATATGCAACAGCCTGTTTAGACAGGTCATCGTATACGATCAGTGCATCTTCACCGCGGTCACGGAAATATTCACCCATCGCGCAACCAGCATATGGTGCTAAGTATTGCAGAGCAGCTGATTCAGATGCTGTAGCAACAACAACGATAGTATTTTGCAGTGCGCCGTGCTCTTCCAGTTTACGAACTACGTTAGAAACGGTAGACGCTTTCTGGCCGATAGCTACGTACACACATTTGATGCCTGAGTCGCGTTGGTTGATGATTGCATCGATAGCCAAAGCAGTTTTACCTGTTTGACGGTCACCGATAACAAGCTCACGCTGACCACGACCGATTGGAATCATGGCATCGACTGATTTATAACCAGTTTGAACTGGTTGATCAACAGATTGACGGTCGATAACACCTGGAGCAATAACTTCTACAGGAGAGAAGCCATCGTTATCAACAGGACCTTTACCATCAATTGGTTGACCAAGTGTATTCACAACACGTCCTAGCAGGCCACGGCCTACTGGAACTTCAAGAATACGACCAGTACATTTAACTTTCATGCCTTCTGCCAAGTCGGCATAAGGACCCATGACGACCGCACCAACAGAGTCACGCTCTAAGTTCAGTGCGATAGCGTAACGGTTGCCAGGCAGCGCGATCATTTCACCCTGCATGACTTCGGCTAAACCGTGAATACGAATAATACCGTCATTAACGGATACAATCGTACCTTCATTGTGAGCTTCACTCACAACATCGAACTGAGCAATACGCTGTTTGATCAGTTCGCTGATTTCGGTGGAATTCAGTTGCATATGCTCCAGTCCCCTTAAGACTGCAAGACGTCAGTTAAACGCTCTAAGCGACCGCGGATACTCCCGTCAATAACGAGGTCTCCAGCACGAATGATCACTCCAGCAATAACAGACTTATCAATTTTGCAATTCAGCTTAACTTTGCGTGACAGACGTTTTTCCATCGCTGCAGAAATTTTAGCTGACTGCTGTTCACTCAGTTCGTTAGCAGAAATCACATCAACTTCAATGGTTGATTCCAGAGAATCGCGCAATTGGATAAATTGCGTTAACACTTCTGGTAGCGTCGTTAAACGCCCGTTATCTGCCATAACACGAATCAGATTCTGAACATGCTCGTCAATTTCATCTCCACAAACAGAGATAAACGTTTTAGCTAATGTTTCTGGTGCAATAGAACCAGAAAGCAGCTCTCCAACCTGTTCATTGCGCGTCACCTCAGCGGTGAAGGCTAGCATTTCCTGCCATTTAGCAACAGCTTGGTTTTCCACAGCAAAGTCAAAAGCTGCTTTGGCGTAGGGGCGAGCTACAGTAGCAATTTCAGACATGCCCCTCCCTCCTTACAGTTCAGCGACTAGTTTATCAACGATGTCGCTGTTAGCAGCTTCATCCACGGAACGTTCGATGATCTTCTCGGCACCTGCGATAGCAAGCATCGCAACCTGTTTACGTAACTCTTCACGTGCACGTTTGCGCTCAGCATCAATTTCAGCTTGCGCTTGCGCGACGATTTTTGCACGTTCTGCTTCCGCTTCTGCTTTTGCTTCATCAATCATTTGAACGCGCTGTTTATTCGCTTGTTCAATGATGACTTGTGCTTCAGCTTTCGCTTTTTTCAGTCGGTCGGTTGCGTCGGTTTGCGCCAGTTCCAGGTTCTTTTTAGCACGTTCTGCGGAAGATAAACCGTCAGCAATTTCTTTTTGACGTTTTTCAATGGCCGCCATAATCGGTGGCCATACATACTTCATACAGAACCAAACAAACAGGACAAACGCGATAGCCTGGCCGAGGATTGTTGCATTTAGATTCACAGACAATACCTCATATTCATTAGTGAATTAATGTTCTTACAGTGTTCCGTAACGTTAATTAGGCAACAGCGAACATTACATACAAGCCCAGACCAACAGCAATCATCGGAATAGCATCGACCAGACCCATTACGATAAAGAACTGTGTACGCAGCAGAGGAATTAAATCTGGCTGACGAGCAGCACCTTCTAAAAATTTACCACCTAGGATGCCGATACCGATCGCAGCACCGATCGCCGCTAAGCCCATCATCACAGCGGCAGCCATGTACAGCAGATCCATACTCAGGTTTTCCATGACAGTCTCCAGTTTGTTTCAGTTAATACAATTATTGATAAAATTAAATTAGTGTTCTTCAGATGCCATCGACAGATAAACAACCGTCAGAACCATAAAAATAAAGGCTTGTAGCGTAATAATCAGTATGTGGAAGATAGCCCAAGGTAGGCTTAACAACCACTGTGACCACCACGGAAGCAGAGCCGCGATAAGAATAAAGATCAATTCACCTGCATACATGTTACCAAACAGTCGCAGACCGAGTGATACAGGTTTTGACAGCAGGCTTACCCCTTCAAGAATCAAGTTGACTGGAATGAAGACAGGATGGTTAAAAGGCTGCATTGTGAGCTCTTTTGTAAATCCGCCAATTCCTTTCATTTTGATGCTGTAGAAGAGGATTAGGATAAACACACCAATAGCCATCGATAATGTGACACTAACATCTGCGGTTGGTACTGCACGTAATGCAGGTAACCCGAGATAATGCTCAGCAATATACGGAAGGAAATCAATTGGGAGTAAATCCATTAGGTTCATTAAGAATACCCAGACGAACACAGTTAATGCTAAAGGAGCAATAACTTTGCTCTTGCCGTGATACATATCACGGACTGAGTTATCAACGAAACCAATGATCAGTTCTATTGCAGTCTGTAACTTACCGGGTACGCCACTAGTCGCATTGGCTGCAACTCTTCTAAATAGCCACAGGAACAGAGCCCCGAGAACTACCGAGAAAAAAAGCGAGTCAATGTTCAACGTCCAAAATGTTGGACTAGCGTGGGGATCGACCAACTTAAAGGTACTCAGGTCCAACTGAAGATTTTTCAGATGGTGGCCTATGTAATCCTCTGTAGTCATCACTTCTCCTGATGCAGACATGATGCCTCTTACCCTTTTGTAGTTTAAAAATACTTACCGTTTAAAAACGGCTGGTGCAACAATCTGAACAATTAGCACCGCTAAATAGGTCAAACCCAGTGGTGTTAATGACGCTTTGAACACACCGAAAGCAACAACTAAGACAGCGATAGTTGTAACAACCTTTAGCCCTGCTCCTAATGCTAAGAACCAGGCAATGCGGACAGGTTCATCCTCTCCTTTTGCTTTCTGAAATTGTGCTAGCAGCATAAATACGATATTTGGTAACCAGCATGCTAACCCACCAGCAAGAGCAGAGGCCCCCCATTCTATACTATTTGCACAGAAAGCCCCACTGAGGATCACTAAAGTTATAAACTGAACAGACAACTGCTTTGCAGCGTGTTTGTTGTCATAAAGGGATACAGACATAACTTTTTGTTTACTCCCAGCTCTTCTCAGCCTCAGAAACGCTAAGTGTTGTATAAAACTGCCTTTGCGTAAATGTGTCAAGAGACAAAAACGTGCAAATTATACGGGCAGGCGAAATGAATTCAATCAGTAAGTAGCGAAAAGGTGAATAAATATTTAATTTTTTCGAGTTGGCGCAGAATTGTCGCTGTAATAATTAATAAATAGTTAATGAATTGCTGCATATATTCACATTAATGTGATAAATATCACATTTGACTTTATCCTCTTTATTTATTCTTTCAACTTTACTGACAACAAAAAATAGATTTAATCTGTAAATCAAACAATTAAAGAATTAGTTTTTTAAGTTAAATTTAAACGTGATAAATCAAATATTTCACTGTTAACTATTTACCTAGCTAAATCGATTAAGTAAAAATTGCCAATTAGCCAGCATTTTTTCTATCAACACTTTATTTTTGAAACTTATTCGTTATTTCCATGTAAATAACACGTGAAAAATAAGTATTTATTCTTTAGCTAAAAATAGAAATAGCCGGCGCTTTTTAACACACCGACTATCGCTCTAAAAGACAAAATATTTTGACAGAAAGCAACTTTATTTTATAGAAACTTTAACTAAATGGCGCTGCTCATCAAGTTCAGGTACTTCAAGCTCTGTAATAGATTCAATCACAAAACCTTCTGGTAGCACCATTTCATCATCACGAATGACACCTTTAAGTGCATAAAAGCGCCCTTCAGATGAAGGTAAATGATGGCACCAACCCAACATATCATTCAGTGAAGCAAATGCGCGGCTAATCACACCATCAAAACCATTTTCAATCCGATATTCTTCAACACGTGATTGAACAGGCTCAATATTAGTTAGCCCTAACTCATGTTGAACCTGTTTTAGAAAGCGTATGCGCTTCCCTAAGCTGTCCAATAAAACAAAATGGGAATCAGGTCGAACAATTGCTAAAGGAACACCAGGTAAACCAGGACCGGTTCCTACATCAATAAATTTTGTTCCGTTGAGTTGACCGCTCACCACCATGCTATCCATGATATGACGGATTAACATCTGCTGTGGGTCACGTACCGATGTCAGGTTATAGGCTTTATTCCATTTCGCTAATAACCCAACATAATCAACTAACTGCTGTTTTTGCTTTTCCGTTAAGTCGATATCGGTTTTTACTAGCAATTGATTAAGTTTTGATAATAAATCCACGTTAAGCGCTCCGGCGTAGCATGCCTTGTTTTTTCAGCCAAACAAGTAAAATAGAGATTGCAGCAGGCGTGATCCCTGAAATTCGCGATGCTTGACCAATAGATGTTGGTTTATGATCGTTTAGTTTCGCCATCACTTCGTTAGACAACCCTTTGACTTGTTTGTAATCAAGGTCAACAGGCAACAAGGTATTTTCATTACGCAGTTGTCTTTCAATTTCTTCTTTTTGACGAGCAATATACCCTTCGTATTTAACTTGGATTTCCACTTGATCCGCAGCTTGAGGATCATCAATACCCGGTGCAAAAAGGTTGAGTGAAGTTAACATCTTATACGTCATTTCTGGGCGACGGAGTAAATCTTCCCCATTTGCTTCTTTAGATAATGGAACGGTTAAAATTCCATCTATTTCTGTGTGGTTATCCGATTTAGGATGAACCCAGATATCTTTTAAGCGCTGACGCTCTTTTTCAATCAATTCGACTTTGTTATTAAAATGCGCCCAGCGAACATCATCAACTAAACCTAACTCTCGGCCTTTTTCTGTCAGACGTAAATCTGCATTGTCTTCACGAAGCATCAAACGGTATTCAGCACGTGAGGTAAACATACGGTAAGGTTCTTTTGTCCCTAAAGTACAAAGGTCGTCAACGAGAACACCGATATAAGCTTGGTCACGACGAGGGAACCAACCTTCTAAACCAAAGGCATGTTGTGCAGCATTAAGCCCAGCTAGTAGCCCTTGGGCCCCTGCTTCTTCATAACCTGTTGTACCGTTAATTTGGCCAGCAAAAAATAAGCCATCAATAAATTTACTTTCAAGCGTTTGTTTTAGATCTCTAGGGTCAAAGAAATCATATTCAATAGCATAACCAGGACGAATGATCCTTGCATTTTCCATTCCTTTCATGGAATGAACAATTTGCATTTGAACATCAAATGGTAAGCTGGTGGATATCCCGTTAGGGTAAATTTCATTGCTTGTTAAGCCTTCTGGCTCTAAGAAGATCTGATGTGAGTCTTTATCGGCAAAACGCATAACTTTATCTTCGATCGAAGGGCAATAACGTGGGCCGATCCCTTCAATAACCCCTGCATACATAGGGCTACGATCCAAGTTATTTCTGATCACTTCATGGGTTTTTTCATTGGTATAGGTGATATGACAAGGCATCTGCTGTGGATGTTGATCTTGTGAACCTAAAAATGAAAATACCGGCATTGGATCATCACCTAGCTGTTGAGCTAACTGACTGAAATCAATAGTTCTTGCATCAATACGTGGTGGCGTTCCTGTTTTTAAACGATTAACACGTAAAGGCAATTCTCTCAAACGTTGAGAAAGTGAAATTGAAGGGGGATCACCTGCACGACCACCACTGTAATTTTCTAAACCTATATGAATTTTGCCATCAAGGAAAGTACCAACGGTTAATACTACAGCTTTGGCTTTAAATTTTAAGCCCATGCGAGTAATAGCCCCTGTAACTCGATTGTTTTCAACAATCAAGTCTTC
The DNA here is from genome assembly GCF_013255915.1 of Providencia rettgeri. Taxonomy (GTDB): domain Bacteria; phylum Pseudomonadota; class Gammaproteobacteria; order Enterobacterales; family Enterobacteriaceae; genus Providencia; species Providencia hangzhouensis. The sequence goes on from NZ_CP053896.1 coordinate 44,716, forward strand.
TACAGGTTGTTGGAAAATCATCAAATTAGGCTGATTTTCTAAAGCCATTCTGACAGCTTGGCGATAAAGAACACGGTCAGCTTGTGCTCGGGTTGCACGAACTGCAGGCCCTTTGCTGGCATTTAATGTTCTAAATTGAATACCTGCTTTGTCTGTTGCTGTGGCCATTAGACCACCAAGGGCATCAATTTCTCTAACCAGATGCCCCTTACCGATCCCACCGATGGCTGGGTTGCAAGACATCTGGCCCAATGTATCAATATTGTGAGTCAGTAATAGGGTTTGACGCCCCATACGTGCAGCTGCCATTGCTGCTTCAGTACCGGCATGACCACCACCAATTACGATGACGTCAAATTGCTCTGGATAAAACATGTGTGGACCTTAAACGTTAGAAAATGCGGATTGTGCATTTGAGGAGAGAATTCTACTCAAGTTTGAGGAAGAGACCAAGCTTTAGGTTTCTCCCCTATATAATATAAAGATCTTTTTATTTAAAGATCTCTTTATTAGATCTTTTATTAGGATCACTCGTTTCTGTGGATAAGTGGATTTTCACTTTAAAGATCATAAAAGTGTAAAGGATCATATACTGTGAATGATCCGTGATCCATTTGCGTATAAGCTGGGATCAAAAAGGGTACTTATACACAGGGCATGGGGAACCTAAAACTTATACTCTGGATAACTACGGGTTAATACCGGGATCTTCCCTGAGTTATCCACAGTTGATTGCTGTTATTTTAATCAAATTAGAGTCCGTTTGCCCAAATTTTAACCCATTCCCCTGCGGGATCTTCGGGTATTTCGTGTTGTTGGACATCAATTTCCAAACATTCACCGATCCTTTTAGCCCCTTGCTTGGTTAACAAGTCATCTATTTTATGGATCGCACCACAAAAAGTGTCATATTCAGAGCTACCGATCCCTACCGAGCCAAATTGAACTTGGCTTAGATCAGGAGCACTTTCTTCTATTGAATCAAAAAGAGGTTGAATATTTTCAGGGAGATCACCTGCACCATGTGTTGAGCTCACCACCAGCCATATGCCTTCAAGTGTTAAGTCATCAAGCTCCGGGCCATGTTGAATTTCGGTTTCATGACCGAGTTCTTCTAAAATCTCAGCCATGTGCTCGGCAACATACTCCGCACTGCCCATTGTACTGCCACTTATTAAGGTTACTTTTGTCATGGTGATTCTCTTTCACAATAATAGGGCGTTATTGTACGCTGTGAATGAGCTGGGATCTACCTGTGGATAATGTGGTTATATCATTTTTTTTCTACGGATTGATTGTTCGTAAGATCGGGTTTTGTAAGGAGATCAGTGTTTCTGTGGATTGTATCTCATCAATGGTCTGAATTTTGTTGATAAGTACGTCTTGTAAAGAGTCGATAGAACGGCACATTACTTTAATAAAAATGCTGTATTGCCCTGTTGTGTAGTACACCTCGACAACTTCTTCTAAGGCATCTAATTTTTTTAGTGCGGTTGGGTAATCTTTTGCACTTTTTAAAATAATGCCAATAAAGCAGCAAACATCGAACCCTAATTGTTTTGGGTTTATATCAATACGTGTGCCTTTAATAATTCCTGCTTGTTTCATTTTTTCGACACGGACATGAATTGTCCCGGGACTAACAACGAATTTTTTGGCTAATTCAGCATACGGTATGCGTGCATTTGCCATTAATTCGTGAAGTATGTCACGATCGAGATTATCGATTTGATAATTTTCCGGCATTATTTCACCTCTATTTTAACGATTATTCATTTTTATACCTGTTTTTTTATTCAAAATAAACAGTAAAGGCTTTTTTTAATGATGGATATTGAATTTATACCTCATTTTGTTGCTTAATCTATACATCAGCTAATACAGCTAACAAATTATGGGAATAAATTATGGACAAGTCATTTATCGAACATCAGCAACAAATTAGTTTTGTGAAATCATATTTCTCACGTTTACTTGAAAAAGAATTAGGGTTAATTGAAGTTCAAGGGCCAATCCTAAGCCGCTTAGGGGATGGTACTCAAGACAACTTATCTGGCAGCGAAAAAGCCGTTCAAGTGAAAGTGAAATCAATTCCAGGTGCAACCTTTGAAGTGGTTCATTCTTTGGCTAAATGGAAACGTAAAACCTTAGGGCGTTTCGGTTTTAGTAAAGGCCAAGGTTTATACACGCATATGAAAGCGTTGCGTCCGGACGAGGATCGCTTAACCCCAATCCACTCCGTCTATGTTGATCAGTGGGATTGGGAAAAAGTGATGGCAGATGAGGAACGTACACTTCCTTATCTGAAGCAGACAGTGGGTAAAATCTATAAGGCAATAAAAGAAACAGAAGCTGCCGTAAGTAAAGAATTTGGGTTGGCACCGTTCCTGCCTGACCAAATCCACTTTATTCACAGTGAAGAGTTGTTACAGCGCTACCCTGATTTAGATGCGAAAGGGCGTGAACGCGCAATCGCAAAAGAATTAGGCGCAGTATTCTTAATTGGTATCGGTGGTAAGCTATCTAGCGGTGAATCACATGATGTTCGTGCGCCAGACTACGATGACTGGACAACAAAAAATGAAGACGGTTTTTGTGGTTTGAACGGCGACATCATTGTGTGGAACCCTGTTTTACAGGACGCATTTGAGCTTTCTTCAATGGGAATTCGCGTAAGTCCTGAGTGTTTAACTCGTCAATTAAGTTTAACTGGCGATGAAAAACGTATGGAATTAGAGTGGCACCAAGCGTTAGTGAAAGGTGAAATGCCACAAACTATCGGTGGTGGTATTGGCCAGTCTCGCTTAGTTATGCTACTTCTTCAGCGTCAACACATTGGCCAAGTGCAATGTGGTGTATGGGGTGCTGAAATGCAAGAATCCGTTGAAGGTATGCTGTAATTAGCGGCTAAAGCGGCGTAACAGCCTGCTTTTTAACCCAGTATCAAAACGCCAAATATGGTCAAAGATCTTCATGATACTGGGTTTCCCATAATTTGATACAGATACCGCATGGAAGCGGTATTTACCTTTCTTCTGCATAATCTTTATTTTCTGAATTAACTCATCCGGTAAACGCTGAGCAACAAAATCAGAAATCACCACGGCATCTGCATCAATCCACTGTTTTGATTCCAATTTTATTGCGGTTTCTTGCAAACAAGCCGCAAGGTCAGTCCCACCTTTAAATGTTTGATGTAAAAAACGAATACATTGCTCTAAGCCATCAATAGAAAGTAAATCGTAATGCACAATTTCTGTGGAAAATAACATCACATGGCATGAGCGATTATCCGCCAGCGCAATTTTCATTAGCGCGAGGCAAAATGCTTTGGCGCAGCGTTCATTTAAACCGCCCATCGAACCCGATGTATCAATACATACAACAAATGGTCCTCTTGGCTGTTCTTCATTATGGTGGTGGGTAATAGGGCGCAGAACTTTTCTTTCTTGCCAGCTATCTCCTTGTAACCGATAAGTTAGAAGCTGTTTTTCGAGTAATTTTCGATAGAACTCAAATTCAATATCTTCAAGGCCTAACATAGCGAGTTCTGCAGGCAATAACCGTAAAATATCATCACTTTGATTTAAGCCATTAACTTGCTCAGGAACCGTTTCAGGCACTTTTTCCATGATAGTCATTGGTTCAAGAAAAACACTATCATCAGGAATGGATTGAGCGGATTGGCTACGGCCTAATAATTGGGCTATTTTTTCTAATTCAGGCTGCTGACGTAAAAATTCACTGTATCGGCTTAATAATTGGTCATTATAAGCGGAAGTCATGTTCACACCTTTGGTTAAATCCCACAGCCGGCCAGCAGCACGATCATTTTCGCCAAGAATATCTTCTAAATTACCACTTAGAGCCAGTCGGCGTTGTAATTCTGCCAATAATTGTTCTTTTTCCTGTTCTAGTAGCTCTTTATGTAGTGTTGTAACTTGTAAAATTAAGCTAATACGCCATCTTTGAACAAATAATGATTGTCTTGCACTGCGGTTCTCTATTTTCCCACTCTGTAGCTGATATGCCTCACGGTAAAAAGGGGAATCCAGTTGGTGAAGTTTTACGATGACATTAGGTAATCGGATAAAAAAGGCATCTGTCGAAATCTCAAGGGACTGACGATAAAGTTCAAATTCTTCTGAAAGTTGTGCGGGAACAAGCGCATCTTGCATACGCTGTTTGAGATCCTTTTTCCAACCCGATAAATCTTTGAGTAAAGCTTTTTTTAATCGAGGATGTTTTTCAAAAAATACCGCTAATTGAGGAGTTGCTAGCAAAGATATAATTATCTCTTCAATTAATTGGCCTTCATTAACCGAAAGCAGCATTTCTAATGTGGCTAAACTCATCATCGCTATTCGGCCACTTTACCCGTGATTTGGTTACGTAATTGGTTTAGCTTTTCAGTGAGCTTTATAAAACTTTGTTCAATATCCGCAAGCCAGTGTGGTTCAATAAATAAGTTGGGCTGCTGTTTTTCAAACTGATAGCGTGCGGCTTGAATCTCACCTTGAATTTTATCTAGCTTGTCTAGCCACTCTTGGTTATTTGTATTTGGCGCAAGTGACGAGGTTTTATCTTGAATATATAAAGTAGATGATTGATGACTTACATCTAATAACTGTATCTGGTTTAAATTATTTACCTCAGCAGCAATGTCTTGCGCAAAACCAATCCCATTTAGATGAGCGGACAGTGTCGTTCCTTTATTTAAGAAGGTTATTAGTGACTTTTTATCAGTTGTTACAAAGGTAACTTTCATATTATGCAGTTGCAGTGGGCGATGTAAAAACAGCGTAATTCGGCCGTCACTGATATTTTCAGGCAATACATAAGATGCCTTACGAGCAAACATTGCATTGTTTTTATTGACTTTAAATGCATCTTGGTTGTTTTGATCTTGGGTCGATGACATCCATTGCTGATAAATTTGCTCTATTTCACGGGTTAATTTTCGCTGTTGCCAGCCATCTTCTTGTAATAATGATTGCAATAGTTGCGGTAAAGTATTCATCGATTGCATGTCATGCCAGAGACAATCTTTTAATAACACAAGATCTAGAGGAGATACGCTGTTGCGACCATTAAAGAAAGCACTTGCTTGTAATAGGTAAACCGCTTTCTTCCAGCGCCTATCAGAAACATAAAGCTGCTTCTCTGTAGCATCTAATTGTTGGCGTAATTGGTAAATAAGTTCAAAACAGTGATCGGGTAGCGTAATTTTAGGAATTTCTTGTTGCCACTGTTGGTACTCTTCATCACTGATTTTTAAATGCTCTGGCATTTGAGATTCATTCAGCGATGATTTTCCTGTTAACAGTGCGCGAAAATTTTGTTTCTCTTGCACTTTATCCAGCCAAATACGTACTAGCATTCTGTCGAATAGCGCCTCGAGGCTATTATCAGCATCGGGTAATTCATTTGATGCAGTTACTAATAATCGCATAGGGATGGATTTTTCTTCATCACCATTACGGAACTTGCGCTCATTAACCGCCGTTAATAAGGTATTTAAAATGGCTGGGCCCGCTTTCCATATTTCATCAAGAAATACGACTTCAGCGTCTGGTAAATAACCTTTGGTTAAACGTTCATATCGTCCTTCATCTTTTAGCGCCTGTATTGAAAGAGGACCAAAGATTTCTTCCGGTGTTGAAAATCGCGTCATTAAGTATTCAAAAGCGTTTGCGTGACGAAAAGCATATTTCATTCTTCGTGCAATTAAGCTTTTGGCAATACCTGGAGGGCCTAATAGAAATACGCTTTCACCGCTTAATGTGGCTAATAAGCACAAACGAATAGCTTGCTGGCGTTCATATAAACCGCTTTCAAGGTAATTGCTTAATTGGGCTATTCGTTCAGCAAGCTGCATATTCATTCCTTTTATTATAGAAGCGTTGATATTAAAACTATCAATTTCTTTTATTACATACTGCGACCTATTTTTCCATTTTTCTTTGATATGCCCCAAGAAATCAGAAAAAACGATTCAGCTATAAGTGATTCAATAAGTTATTGTTTTTAAACTTTCTCAACACGAACGAAACGTTTCGATATTGATCACAAATATTAATCATCAATATTGAGTTGTGACTTATCTTTACTATTATTACATGAGCGAAACGTTTCGCTTACTGGAATGGCGGTGAAAAATGAAAAAGGGTGTTTTACTTAATGCCAACGTTACCTCTGTAATCGCAAGATTAGGTCATACAGACCAAATAACGCTTGCTGATGCAGGTTTACCCATTTATCAAGGAACGGAACGTATTGATTTAGCCATTACGCAAGGCTTACCAGATTTCATGTCAGTTTTAAGTGTCATCACCCAAGAGATGCAAGTTGAAAAAGTCATTCTAGCAGAGGAAATCAGCACCATTAACCCACAAATGGAAGCTGCTATTTTGGCTCACTTACAACAGTTAGAAGTCACTCAAAACAATACGATTGAAATTATTTATTGCAGTCATGAACGTTTTAAACAACTGACTCATGACAGTAAAGCGGTGATCCGAACAGGGGAATGTTCACCGTTCGCTAACGTTATTCTTTGTTCTGGTGTGACTTTCTGAGGTGACTATGCAACCTTTATTAGAACTTATCGGGATTGATAAATCATTTCCAGGGGTAAAAGCCCTCAGTGGTGCGACATTGAATGTCTATCCAGGGAAAGTCATGGCGCTGGTGGGGGAAAATGGGGCTGGCAAATCAACCATGATGAAAGTGCTGACAGGTATTTATAAAAAAGATGCCGGGCAAATCCGCTATTTAGGCAAAGAGGTGGCGTTCAATGGGCCCAAAAGTTCCCAAGAGGCGGGTATTGGGATTATCCACCAAGAACTCAACCTGATCCCTGAATTAACCATCGCTGAAAATATTTTTCTAGGCCGAGAGTATGTTAATGCATTTGGCAAAATTAACTGGAAAAAAATGTTCAGTGAGTCTGACAAACTGCTTAAACGGCTTAACCTTGATTATGATAGCCATCAAACTATTGCAGAGCTTTCTATTGGCGAACAACAAATGGTGGAAATCGCCAAAGTCCTTAGCTTCCAATCACAAGTGATTATCATGGATGAACCCACTGATGCGCTAACGGACACGGAAACAGAATCCTTATTTAGAGTTATCGAAGACTTAAAAGCTCAAGGCTGTGGCATTGTTTATATTTCTCATCGTTTAAAAGAAATTTTTGAAATTTGCGACGATGTAACGGTGTTTCGCGATGGCCAGTTTATTGGTGAGAAACCCGTGAGTGAATTAGAAGAAGAAAAACTCATTGAAATGATGGTTGGTCGTAAACTTGAAGACCAATATCCAAGGGTTGAGGTAGAAACTGGAAAAATTAGGCTGCAGCTTGAAGATGTATCTGGACCAGGTGTAACAAATGCCAATTTCACCCTGAAGAGTGGGGAAATTTTAGGTGTATCTGGTTTGATGGGCGCGGGGCGTACAGAGTTGATGAAAATCATCTACGGCGCGGCGACAAAAAAATCAGGCACGATAAAACTGGAAGGCAAACCCGTAACACTGAAAACACCACAAGATGGCTTAAACAGTGGCATTGTTTATATTTCAGAAGACCGTAAACGTGATGGATTAGTATTAGGCATGTCAGTGAAAGAAAATATGTCATTGACGGCATTACGTTATTTCAGTCGTGCGGGGGGAAGCCTCAAGCATGGTGAAGAGCAGCAAACCGTTAGCGATTTCATACGATTATTCAATATTAAAACCCCGTCTATGGACCAAATAATTGGTAATCTTTCTGGTGGAAACCAGCAAAAAGTGGCCATTGCGCGCGGTTTGATGACAAGACCAAAAGTACTGATCCTCGATGAGCCAACTCGTGGTGTAGACGTTGGTGCTAAAAAAGAAATCTATCAACTAATTAACCAGTTTAAAAAAGAAGGGCTGAGTATCATTTTAGTTTCTTCAGAAATGCCTGAAGTAATAGGAATGAGTGACCGCATTTTGGTGATGCACGAAGGTCATATCAGCGGCGAATTTTCAGCCAAAGACGCGACTCAGGAAGCCTTAATGGCTGCCGCAGTGGGTAAAAATTATGGCTCAGTTCAGGAGTTATCAGTATGAGTTCAACTACCGCATCATCAAAACGCTGGTTCAGCAAAGCATGGCTGATGGAGCAAAAATCATTAATCGCACTATTAGTTTTGATTGCAATCGTATCAACATTAAGCCCGAATTTTTTTACGGTTAATAACCTATTCAATATCTTACAACAAACCTCCGTCAACGCCATTATGGCGGTTGGGATGACATTAGTTATCTTAACGTCAGGAATCGACCTTTCTGTTGGGTCCTTATTGGCCTTAACGGGAGCGGTTGCGGCCTCAATGGTTGGAGCGGAAGTTAACGCATTAGTGGCTGTTGCGGGAGCACTAGCACTTGGTGCTGCTATCGGTGCATGTACAGGAGTGATTGTTGCAAAAGGAAAAGTCCAAGCTTTCATTGCGACTTTAGTCATGATGCTACTACTGCGTGGTGTGACACGAGTTTACACAGACGGCAGCCCTATCAATACAGGATTTAGTGATAACGCAGACTTATTTGGTTGGTTTGGTATTGGCCGCCCATTTGGTATTCCTACCCCAGTCTGGTTAATGATCATCGTTTTTGCTGCGGCATGGTATATGTTGCACCATACTCGCCTTGGTCGTTACATCTACGCACTTGGTGGGAATGAAGCGGCTACCCGTCTTTCTGGTATTAATGTCGACCGCATTAAAATAGTGGTTTATGCCTTATGTGGACTGCTAGCGGCATTGGCGAGTGTCATTGAAGTTGCACGTTTATCATCAGCTCAGCCAATGGCAGGTAATGGGTATGAACTTGATGCTATCGCTGCGGTTGTACTTGGTGGTACCAGCCTTGCTGGTGGTAAGGGGCGTATCGTCGGAACATTGATTGGTGCGCTTATCCTTGGTTTCTTAAACAATGGATTAAACTTATTAGGTATTTCGTCAAACTACCAGATGATTGTTAAAGCTGTCGTCATCTTACTCGCTGTACTTGTTGATAATAAAAAGTAACCCTACAGGAAAATTATTATGAAACTGAACAAACTAGCAACGTTATTATCTGCAGTTGCACTGAGTGCAACCGTTAGTGTCAATGCGATGGCGAAAGATAGCATTGCACTCGTAATTTCTACATTGAATAACCCGTTCTTTGTGACGATGAAAGATAGCGCACAAAAAGAAGCGGATAAATTGGGTTATGAGCTGATTGTTTTAGATTCCCAAGATAATCCAGCTAAAGAATTAGCCAACGTTCAAGATTTAACCGTTCGTGGTACAAAATTAATGTTAATTAACCCAACGGATTCAGATGCGGTGGGTAACTCAATATTAATGGCTAATAAAGCAAATATACCTGTCATCACTTTGGATAGAGCAGCTAACAAAGGTGAAGTTGTCAGCCATGTGGCATCAGATAACCGCATGGGCGGGAAAATGGCTGTCGACTATATTGCACAAAAAACAGGCAATGAAGCGAAAGTGATTCAATTAGAAGGTATTTCAGGTACATCAGCAGCGCGTGAGCGCGGTGAAGGTTTTAGTACTGGAGCAAAAGAGCACAAATTCAATTTACTGGCGAGCCAACCTGCTGATTTCGATAGAACAAAAGGCTTGAACGTAATGCAAAACTTGTTAACGGCACATCCCGCTGTTCAAGCGGTATTTGCTCAAAATGATGAAATGGCATTAGGGGCATTAAGAGCTTTACAAACCGCAGGCCGTACTGATGTTCTGGTTGTCGGTTTTGATGGAACAAATGATGGTATCAAAGCTGTTGAAGGTGGAAAATTAGGTGCAACTATTGCACAGCGTCCAGACCAAATTGGGATTGTTGGTGTTCAGATTGCAGATAAAGTCTTAAAAGGCGAAAAAGTGGATTCAACGGTTCCGGTTGAATTAGAATTAGTGGTAAAACAATAAGATAAAAACCGCCGCGGCATACTGCGGCGGTTTATTTTAGTTTGCAATTCATTGGGTCATCAAAAAAGGAAATAAACGTTATGGGTACAGCAAAACTGGTGGTTCTCGGTAGTATCAATGCGGATCATATATTAAATGTTAAGCATTTCCCTCAGCCGGGTGAAACCGTTAGAGGCGATCATTACCAAGTTGCATTTGGCGGGAAAGGCGCCAACCAAGCTGTTGCAGCAGGTCGCAGTGGTGCTGACATAACGTTTATTGCTTGTGTTGGTGATGACGATATTGGTGTGAGTATAAAAAAACAGTTATCTCTCGATAATATTAAAACTGAATGTATTGATGCAATTGAAGGTGAAACGACAGGTGTCGCCCTCATTTATGTGAATCAACAAGGGGAAAATACAATTGGCATCAATGCAGGTGCAAATGCGCAACTAACCAAGGCAAGGTTAGCTCATTATCAGCAAAAAATTGTGGAAGCGGATGCGGTATTGATGCAACTGGAATCCCCCATTGAAACAGTACAAATGGCCGCTGAAATAGCTAAGAAAAACAATACGAAAGTCATTTTGAACCCTGCACCTGCTCAATCATTACCTGATTCATTATTATCATTAGTTGATATCATCACACCAAATGAAACAGAAGCTGAACACTTAACAGGTATTGCGGTTAATGATAATCAAGGTGCTCAGGATGCAGCTGAAGCCTTACATCAAAAAGGTATTAGTAAAGTGATGATAACACTTGGTTCTCGAGGTGTTTGGTATAGTGAAAAAGGTGCAGAAGGTAAAATAATTTCTGCATTTCGCGTAAAAGCAGTGGATACTATTGCCGCAGGTGATACATTCAATGGGGCTTACGTTACTGCACTGCTTGAAGGTAAGGCTGACGAAGAAGCGATTATTTTTGCCCATGCGGCGGCGGCGATAGCTGTGACTCGCCCAGGAGCTCAACCGTCTGTTCCATGGCGTAAAGAAATTGACCAGTTTTTGACTCAACAGGATTAACTTGTGGCAACAATGAAAGATGTGGCACGCCTTGCGGGGGTGTCGACATCCACCGTCTCTCACGTTATTAATCAAAATCGCTATGTCAGCGAGAGCATTACCACTCGCGTTAAAAATGCGATTGAAGAGTTAAACTATGCCCCTTCTGCGTTAGCGCGTAGTTTAAAAATGAATCGTACTAATACGATTGGGATGTTACTGACAACAAGTAATAACCCATTCTACGCAGAAGTAGTGCGGGGGGTAGAGCGGAGTTGCTACGAACGCGGTTATAGTTTGATTTTGTGCAACACTGAAGGTGACCTTCAGCGGATGAATCATAGTTTAGAAACGTTGCTACAAAAGCGTGTTGATGGGCTATTGATTATGTGCACAGAAGTTCAAGGGCCATCAAAAAATGTTTTGGCTCGTTACCCCGCTGTGCCAACGGTTATGATGGACTGGTCACCATTCGAATCAGATGGCGATATCATTCAAGATAACTCTTTTCTGGGTGGGGAAATAGCCACTCGTTACCTTATTGAATCTGGCTTTACACGTATTGCATGTATTGCAGGACCACAAGACAAATCACCAGCAAGGGCACGCCATCAAGGTTTTATTCAAGCCATGACAGATGGCGGCATTAATATTTATGATGATTATATCATTTTCAGTGATTTTGAATTTGCTGGTGGGTTTGAGTCTATGAATAAACTGCTTAGCTTACCTGTCCCTCCCGAGGCTATTTTTGCCGGTAATGATGCGATGGCGGTGGGAGCTTATCAAGCGATATACCAAAAGGGCTTGAAAGTACCTGATGATATTTCAATTATTGGTTATGATGATATCGATCTTTCACCTTATATGATCCCACCACTAACAACAATTCATCAGCCAAAAGATAAGTTAGGCCAACAGGCTGTTGACCAACTTATTTATCGTATGGATAACCCAGAGGCAAAGGCGAGCGTTTTGGTTCTTACCCCTGAGCTAATTGAGCGCCAATCGGTTAAAAAATATTAATTCTTCGCTTTTTTGGTTTTGTTTTTTATTAAATTATCACCATCTGTCTTACTTAATAATAAGAAGACAAAAGCTGAGATAAGCGTAATGACACCAACGGTAATAAAAGTGTAGTGAAAATTATCGACCGTATTGCTATTAGGTTGTCCACCATAGAAGTTTAAGATTGCAGCACTGACTGCAATACCGAAGCTTATCGATAGTTGCTGAGTCACCGCTAACATACTATTTCCCGCACTCGCATTATTGTCTGTTAAATCAGCCAAACAAATAGTATTCATTGCGGTGAACTGCACTGACATCACCATTCCTAAAATGAATAAAGGTACGATTAACAGGTAAATCGACATACTTGGTGATTGTAAGGAAAACTGTGCAATCATTAATCCAATAATAATGGTGATAACAAATAATGTATTACGGTAGCCATACTTAGTTAGGACCCGAGTAACTCCCGATTTAGCAGTGATTGACCCTATTGCTAGTGGTGCCATCATCATTCCTGCCACAACGGCTTCGTAACCAAAACCCACCTGCAACATTAATGGCATTAAAAATGGAATACTGCCTGTTCCTAAGCGTGTCGCGATATTACCGCTGATCCCAATAGAAAATGTACGCGTTTTAAATAAATTCAATGGGATTATTGCGTGCTTAGTGCGTCTTGCATGGAAAATATAAACAAATAAGAAGAGAAAGCCGACTAAGACAATAGTGACTGGAATCGATGTTGAAAGAGATTTATCACTGAATAAGTCTAAGCTGACAGATAGCATGACTAAGCCGGAACCAAACAATAAGAACCCTAAAGTATCAAATTTACGTTTTGGCATTTTAAAGTCAGGCATATGTTTTAAGGCATAAAAAATACCTAAAACACCAATAGGAATATTAATAATAAATATCCAATGCCAAGTTGCATAGGTTACTAAGATACCACCTAATAGAGGCCCCAATATTGGCCCAACTAAACCAGGGATGGTGACGAAATTTAAGATAGGTAATAACTCACTTCGAGGGTAAGCCCTTATTAAGGCTAAGCGAGCGACTGGCATCATCATTGCCCCACCAATTCCTTGAATAACCCTAGAGGTCACTAAGAAATTTAAGGAAGGCGAAAGGGCACAAAGTAATGAACCAAGAGAAAATAAAGAAACCGCTAAAATAAATATACGTCTTGTACCAAATCTATCTGCAAACCAGCCGCTAACAGGAATCAATAGAGCAACAGTAAGCGTATAACTGACTACGGCTGATTGCATCGCAAGCGGCGAGTGATCAAGGCTTCTTGCAATATCAGGTAAAGCCGTATTCAAAATTGTGGCATCAAGCGCTTGCATGAAAAAGGCCATTGCCGCAATCCATGGAAGGCCAGACATATTTTTCGCTGTTTTGAACATCAGTTACCTATACAAATAAATGAAAGCTTTAATGGAATATTGTTTTGTTAGTCTTGCTTTTGGGTAATCGTTAGTAAGTTATAGCAAAGGTCGAGTGCTACTGTACTTTTACCATGAATAATTGCATTGGCAAGTTGTTGATGAATTTCGACCTCTATAACCTCATTATTAGTAATGACATCAAAGTAACGCAGATAAATAGAACGGAATAAATTAGCAAAAGAAATTAAGAAAGGATTGGCACAAGCTTTGTAAATAGTTAAATGGAAATGATAATCAACTTTCACCCAATGCGCTCTGTCAAATTCTTTGGCGAGTAACTGCATTTCACTTGCTAATAATTGTAATGATTGTTTTTGTTCTTTTGTCGCATGTATAGCCGCAAGATAACAAGCTTGAGGTTCTATTGCGAGTCGAACCATTTTAAAGTGTTCCATCACGACCGATTGCTCTTCACTATTGGACCACCATGTTAAGAGATCTTGGTCTAAAAAATTCCAATTTGAGGGAGGCATAACACGGGTACCTATTTTGGGGCGTGCTAATACCATTCCTTTTGCCGCTAATATTTTTATTGCTTCTCTTATTGCTGTTCGACTCGCTTGGAATTGTTCTGATAATTCTAATTCGCTGGGTAAAATGGAATCAGGTAAATAGGCGCTGGTTAAAATCAACTGGCCAAGATTTTCTGCAATAATATAAGAGCGATTTTTTTGTGAGGCTGTTTGTTGCTTACTTAATTCCATAATTCATCTCAAAGCATAATTCTTAGATGCATATATTACGTGAGTAGATGTGTGATTGCTGCTTAAATAGTCAACATATAGACCTAATTTAACTTATAAATATGTTTTTGGCTAAAAAAAACACGAACAAGATAAAAACTCAAAAAAACACTTGCGAGAATTTTTCGACTCCCTATAATGCGCATCCGTTGTCACGACAAACCGGTTAGAAGAAAACTTCATAACCCAGTGATAACAGAGGTGAGAAAGAAAAAAGTTGAAAATAAACGCTTGACTTTCTAAATAAAAAACGTAATATACGACACCTCGCGACAACGACCTAAGTTAATAAAAACTGAGTCGAATTTCAAAAAAAGAAATGTCGCAACGCTCTTTAACAATTTATCAGACAATCTGTGTGGGCACTCACAGGACACTATCAAAAAAATATTTGATTTTAAGTCTTGAAGAGTGACTAACACGTTAATTCATATATATGAACTAATAGGTAATATGTTTTCGCAAGAAGACATACGACAGTAAACATTCTTTGAGCATCAAGCTACTTTTAATTGAAGAGTTTGATCATGGCTCAGATTGAACGCTGGCGGCAGGCCTAACACATGCAAGTCGAGCGGTAACAGGGGAAGCTTGCTTCCCGCTGACGAGCGGCGGACGGGTGAGTAATGTATGGGGATCTGCCCGATAGAGGGGGATAACTACTGGAAACGGTAGCTAATACCGCATAATCTCTCAGGAGCAAAGCAGGGGAACTTCGGTCCTTGCGCTATCGGATGAACCCATATGGGATTAGCTAGTAGGTGAGGTAATGGCTCACCTAGGCGACGATCCCTAGCTGGTCTGAGAGGATGATCAGCCACACTGGGACTGAGACACGGCCCAGACTCCTACGGAGGCAGCAGTGGGGAATATTGCACAATGGGCGCAAGCCTGATGCAGCCATGCCGCGTGTATGAAGAAGGCCCTAGGGTTGTAAAGTACTTTCAGTCGGGAGGAAGGCGTTGATGCTAATATCATCAGCGATTGACGTTACCGACAGAAGAAGCACCGGCTAACTCCGTGCCAGCAGCCGCGGTAATACGGAGGGTGCAAGCGTTAATCGGAATTACTGGGCGTAAAGCGCACGCAGGCGGTTGATTAAGTTAGATGTGAAATCCCGGGCTTAACCTGGGAATGGCATCTAAGACTGGTCAGCTAGAGTCTTGTAGAGGGGGGTAGAATTCCATGTGTAGCGGTGAAATGCGTAGAGATGTGGAGGAATACCGGTGGCGAAGGCGGCCCCCTGGACAAAGACTGACGCTCAGGTGCGAAAGCGTGGGGAGCAAACAGGATTAGATACCCTGGTAGTCCACGCTGTAAACGATGTCGATTTGAAGGTTGTTCCCTAGAGGAGTGGCTTTCGGAGCTAACGCGTTAAATCGACCGCCTGGGGAGTACGGCCGCAAGGTTAAAACTCAAATGAATTGACGGGGGCCCGCACAAGCGGTGGAGCATGTGGTTTAATTCGATGCAACGCGAAGAACCTTACCTACTCTTGACATCCAGAGAATTTAGCAGAGATGCTTTAGTGCCTTCGGGAACTCTGAGACAGGTGCTGCATGGCTGTCGTCAGCTCGTGTTGTGAAATGTTGGGTTAAGTCCCGCAACGAGCGCAACCCTTATCCTTTGTTGCCAGCGATTCGGTCGGGAACTCAAAGGAGACTGCCGGTGATAAACCGGAGGAAGGTGGGGATGACGTCAAGTCATCATGGCCCTTACGAGTAGGGCTACACACGTGCTACAATGGCGTATACAAAGAGAAGCGACCTCGCGAGAGCAAGCGGAACTCATAAAGTACGTCGTAGTCCGGATTGGAGTCTGCAACTCGACTCCATGAAGTCGGAATCGCTAGTAATCGTAGATCAGAATGCTACGGTGAATACGTTCCCGGGCCTTGTACACACCGCCCGTCACACCATGGGAGTGGGTTGCAAAAGAAGTAGGTAGCTTAACCTTCGGGAGGGCGCTTACCACTTTGTGATTCATGACTGGGGTGAAGTCGTAACAAGGTAACCGTAGGGGAACCTGCGGTTGGATCACCTCCTTACCATTGAAGTGTTTTTGTGAAGTGCTCACACAGATTGTCTGATGAAATAGAGTAGCGGTATCGATAGGCTTGTAGCTCAGGTGGTTAGAGCGCACCCCTGATAAGGGTGAGGTCGGTGGTTCAAGTCCACTCAGGCCTACCACTTTTCTCTTATGCTGCGTTATGGCTCAGCTCGTTTACCCAAAAGTAAACTTCGCTAATCCACGCCTTGCCTAAGAAAAAAGACCTCCGAATAAGAAAATCTTATAAAGAGATTCATTGATACCGAAAATACCTTTATGGGGCTATAGCTCAGCTGGGAGAGCGCCTGCCTTGCACGCAGGAGGTCAGCGGTTCGATCCCGCTTAGCTCCACCATAATTTTTCTGATTATTCAGAATAGATTAGTAATAGTCTATTGCGAATAATTATGCTCTTTAACAATCTGGAACAAGCTGAAAATTGAAAACAACGCACATTGTTTATCGCTTAAACAATGTGAGAGTCTCTCAAAATTTCAGACCTGAAATTTTCGGTCACTTTAGCGAGTGGCATGAGCGAGCAGTCAGTCCTTCGCGGCGGCCAGCGCACAGCAAGCGCAGCATACATAAGTATGTGAGCATTGCGAGCACTGCCCAACAAAGAAGGAATGCACGCACAGCCATGACAGTAAGGTGAACGTTGAAACAATTTCGGGTTGTGAGGTTAAGCGACTAAGCGTACACGGTGGATGCCTAGGCAATCAGAGGCGATGAAGGACGTGCTAATCTGCGATAAGCGTCGGTAAGGTGATATGAACCGTTACAACCGACGATTTCCGAATGGGGAAACCCAGTGCAATTCGTTGCACTATCGTTTGATGAATACATAGTCAAACGAAGCGAACCGGGGGAACTGAAACATCTCAGTACCCCGAGGAAAAGAAATCAACCGAGATTCCCTAGTAGCGGCGAGCGAACGGGGAGCAGCCCAGAGTCTTAATCAGCATTAGCATCAGGAGAACGGTCTGGAAAGTCCGGCAGTAAAGGGTGATAGCCCCGTATCCGAAGGTGTTAGTGTTGTGAACTCGACGAGTAGGGCGGGACACGTGTTATCCTGTCTGAATATGGGGGGACCATCCTCCAAGGCTAAATACTCCTGATTGACCGATAGTGAACCAGTACCGTGAGGGAAAGGCGAAAAGAACCCCGGCGAGGGAGTGAAATAGAACCTGAAACCGTGTACGTACAAGCAGTGGGAGCCTTGATTTATCAGGGTGACTGCGTACCTTTTGTATAATGGGTCAGCGACTTATATTCTGTAGCAAGGTTAACCGTATAGGGAGCCGTAGGGAAACCGAGTCTTAACTGGGCGAATAAGTTGCAGGGTATAGACCCGAAACCCGGTGATCTAGCCATGGGCAGGTTGAAGGTTGGGTAACACTAACTGGAGGACCGAACCGACTAATGTTGAAAAATTAGCGGATGACTTGTGGCTGGGGTGAAAGGCCAATCAAACCGGGAGATAGCTGGTTCTCCCCGAAAGCTATTTAGGTAGCGCCTCGTGAACTCATCTTCGGGGGTAGAGCACTGTTTCGACTAGGGGGTCATCCCGACTTACCAACTCGATGCAAACTACGAATACCGAAGAATGTTATCACGGGAGACACACGGCGGGTGCTAACGTTCGTCGTGAAGAGGGAAACAACCCAGACCGCCAGCTAAGGTCCCAAAGTCATAGTTAAGTGGGAAACGAAGTGGGAAGGCTCAGACAGCCAGGATGTTGGCTTAGAAGCAGCCATCATTTAAAGAAAGCGTAATAGCTCACTGGTCGAGTCGGCCTGCGCGGAAGATGTAACGGGGCTAAACTATGCACCGAAGCTGCGGCAGCGATATGTAAATATTGTTGGGTAGGGGAGCGTTCTGTAAGCCTGTGAAGGTGTGCTGTGAGGCATGCTGGAGGTATCAGAAGTGCGAATGCTGACATAAGTAACGATAATGCGGGTGAAAAACCCGCACGCCGGAAGACCAAGGGTTCCTGTCCAACGTTAATCGGGGCAGGGTGAGTCGACCCTAAGGCGAGGCAGAAATGCGTAGTCGATGGGAAACGGGTTAATATTCCCGTACTGGTGATAATTGCGATGGGGGGACGGAGAAGGCTAGGCTATCCGGGCGACGGTTGTCCCGGTTTAAGGATGTAGGCAGGTGAATTAGGCAAATCCGGTTCACTATATGCTGAGGTCCGATGACGAGTCACTACGGTGATGAAGTAGCTCATGCCCCGCTTCCAGGAAAAGCCTCTAAGCTCTAGATTATCATTAATCGTACCCCAAACCGACACAGGTGGTCAGGTAGAGAATACTCAGGCGCTTGAGAGAACTCGGGTGAAGGAACTAGGCAAAATGGTGCCGTAACTTCGGGAGAAGGCACGCTGGCATTAGGTGAAGTGATTTACTCATGGAGCTGAAGCCAGTCGCAGATACCAGCTGGCTGCAACTGTTTATTAAAAACACAGCACTGTGCAAACACGAAAGTGGACGTATACGGTGTGACGCCTGCCCGGTGCTGGAAGGTTAATTGATGGGGTTATCCGTAAGGAGAAGCTCTTGATCGAAGCCCCAGTAAACGGCGGCCGTAACTATAACGGTCCTAAGGTAGCGAAATTCCTTGTCGGGTAAGTTCCGACCTGCACGAATGGCGTAATGATGGCCAGGCTGTCTCCACCCGAGACTCAGTGAAATTGAACTCGCTGTGAAGATGCAGTGTACCCGCGGCAAGACGGAAAGACCCCGTGAACCTTTACTATAGCTTGACACTGAACATTGAGCCTTGATGTGTAGGATAGGTGGGAGGCTTTGAAGCGTGGACGCCAGTCTGCGTGGAGCCAACCTTGAAATACCACCCTTTAATGTTTGATGTTCTAACGTTGCCCCATTATCTGGGGTGCGGACAGTGTCTGGTGGGTAGTTTGACTGGGGCGGTCTCCTCCCAAAGAGTAACGGAGGAGCACGAAGGTTGGCTAAGCATGGTCGGACATCATGCGGTTAGTGCAAAGGCATAAGCCAGCTTGACTGCGAGAGTGACGGCTCGAGCAGGTACGAAAGTAGGTCTTAGTGATCCGGTGGTTCTGAATGGAAGGGCCATCGCTCAACGGATAAAAGGTACTCCGGGGATAACAGGCTGATACCGCCCAAGAGTTCATATCGACGGCGGTGTTTGGCACCTCGATGTCGGCTCATCACATCCTGGGGCTGAAGTAGGTCCCAAGGGTACGGCTGTTCGCCGTTTAAAGTGGTACGCGAGCTGGGTTTAGAACGTCGTGAGACAGTTCGGTCCCTATCTGCCGTGGGCGTTGGAAGATTGAAAGGGGCTGCTCCTAGTACGAGAGGACCGGAGTGGACGCACCACTGGTGTTCGGGTTGTCATGCCAATGGCATTGCCCGGTAGCTAAGTGCGGAAGAGATAACCGCTGAAAGCATCTAAGCGGGAAACTTGCCTTGAGATGAGTCTTCCCTGACCCTTTAAGGGTCCTAAAGGAACGTTTAAGACTAAGACGTTGATAGGTTGGGTGTGTAAGCGTAGCGATACGTTGAGCTAACCAATACTAATGAACCGTGAGGCTTAACCTGACAACACCGAAGGTGTTTTAGAGAGATTGAGTTGTTTTCAAGAAAGAGTGAGAAGCCAAAAGGTGAAGGACACGCAGCTTGTTTGAGATTGAAGTTCTGGTTTAACAACAGCGAAAGCGGGTTAAACGGGAACAAACAGAATTTGTCTGGCGGCAATAGCGCGGTGGTCCCACCTGACCCCATGCCGAACTCAGCAGTGAAACGCCGTAGCGCCGATGGTAGTGTGGGGTCTCCCCATGTGAGAGTAGGGAACTGCCAGACATTAAATTAGTGAGAAAGCCACCCATTGGGTGGCTTTTTTGCGTTTGGAGAAAAAAGAAAAACAGTGGATGTTGAGGTTAGGTGGGGTGCCTAAGCTTTAGTTCCTCAGTTCCTTAATGCTTTACTCCCTAATTTTAATCCCCTCTTCATCTCTTTTAGCTACTTTTAGGGCTCTCTCTATCTATCACCATCATTAATGAGCGTGCGTGATGCAAAGTAGTGAGTAACAGCTCACAGGTTGTTTAGGGTAGCGGAATTTTAAGAATATCACGAGAGTACTGTGGATTGGATGTTTGCCCATCACGGTGATGAATGACATCGCTTGAGCCAAAGTAGTCAGTAACAACTCACTTGTTGAAAGGGCGGTGGCTGTTGGCGATGGTGGGATGACAGGGGTAGGAGAAGCAGTGGGGGAGAAGCGGTTGTATTGGTGTGCTGAATGGATATTTTAAATGCAAAGTAGTAAGTAACAACTCACCTCTCTTTTTAGCCGTATAGGGAATGGGCGAGGAGGGTAGGAGGAAAACTCAATTCCTTGTATTTAAGTGATAAATGTGATTAAGAAACATAAAGTAGCAAGTAAAAGCTCATAAATTGTGATGACAAAGAATATATATTTAGTGATGACTATATTTCAGGTTTCGTAATTATTGTATTGGGATATTGAGATGGTAAATGTAATTGAAGGGGGCAAAATAGTAAATAACAGCTTTACAGCAAAGGTGGTAGAGGTAGGTTAGATAAGTTTATATCTCCGAGTGCAATTGCTGTGTGATTTGACTCTCTGGTTGATAGATAATCTATGATCTATTAAAAATAATAATGACTTAACGAAATTATCTGACAGGATTATTCTTAACTTGCCCTATAATGTTTATAGTTTTAATGGTTTTTATGGTGTTAATTAAGTAACCCAAGTAAGTCATTATTTGAACAATAAATTCATTAATATCAATAGATAAAAATAAAATAACCAATTTTACTCATAAATAAATTAACTATTTTGTTTGTATATTTTTAATGAATAAGCGCACGATTATTTATTTTTTTATATAAAAATTGTTAAATTGATGTTTCAATTTCTTACATTTATACTGTGTTAGGTAGTTAATAGTATATCCAGCTATCACGTTACCGATGAAGTTTGCTTATAAGTGAAATTTTCAAAGGAAAGAAACTTACATCCAGATATGAAAGATAGGCCAGCTAAGCAAGTTATACCTTTTAATGAATGGTATTTCGTGTAAACAATATTTGTATAGCAAAGGTGGGTCAGATGAATAAATCAAAAAGCGCTAATCATCGAATTTTCGACCAAATTATTTCTGTAAATAAACAGAAAGAAAATGAATTTAATAATGGGCAAGACGGTGCAACTATTCTTTCTTTATTAGTGATGTTTTTTGTTCCTTTTTTACTGTTAAATACAGTGAGAAATACCCTTGGCATTGACTATAGCTTTGTCACTGTCATTGGAATGCTCGCTATCAGTGGGTTGATTACAGTAGTGCTGTATAAAAAATTAAAACTAGGTTCCCGATTCGCAGATAAAAATATTGTATTAGACCAGTTACTTTCTCGTTATACGCCGAAAAACAAGCAAGAATTTAAAAAATTACAAGAAGAAAGAAAAACAAGTTCAGCAGAGTTTTATTCATTAGTAGAAAATTGGGCTGATGTAGAAAGACAACACTATGCAAGATAGTATCGAATAACGAAAACAAAAATAAGTTCTTCAATGTTATTAATATCCTTCTTTTCTCTACGTAGAAAGAAGGATTTTTTATATAAAACTTCTGATAAAAAGAGTTAAATATACTATCAACTTCTTTATGTGATTTGATTTATCCTATTGATTTATAGGGTAATCTCAAGAGAAATAATGATGAAACTAAAAGAGGTTTAAATAAACTATTAATAAAAAACGGCTCGATACACTGAGCCGTTTGGTGTGGCAATAAAGTTAGGTTTAGTGTGATTTACCCTGCTCAATACCGAGTCCAATTTGTGAACGAACAAATTGCTCTTTAAAGCGCTCTCTTTCCATTTTTCCTTGTTCTGAATTATCTGTTACAGAGAATAGCCATGAAGCAACAAATGCAACAATCATGGAGAAGAAGGCTGGGTACTCATATGGATAGATTGGTTTTTCATGGTGAAGAATACTGACCCAGATGGTTGGTCCTAAAATCATTAAAACAACAGCAGTAATTAGCCCTAACCAACCGCCAGCCAATGCACCGCGAGTTGTCAGCTTACGCCAGTACATCGACAGTAAAATGATTGGGAAGTTACAACTAGCCGCAATAGAGAATGCTAAGCCGACCATGAAGGCAATGTTTTGTTTTTCAAACAAAATACCGAGGCCAATTGCAACAAAACCTAAGATAACAACGGTAATTTTAGAGACACGTAATTCATCTTTTTCATCCGCTTTACCATTTTTCATTGCCATCGCATATAGGTCATGAGAAACCGCGGAGGCGCCTGCTAAGGTTAAACCAGCAACAACAGCAAGGATAGTGGCGAATGCAACTGCAGAAATAAAGCCTAAGAAGAAATTGCCACCGACGGCATCTGCAAGGTGAACAGCAGCCATGTTTGTTCCACCGATAAGTGCTCCAGTAGCATCTTTAAATGCAGGATTGGAACTGACTAGAACGATGGCACCAAAACCAATAATAAAGGTTAAGATGTAAAAGTAACCGATAAATCCAGTGGCATAGAACACACTTTTACGAGCTTCTTTAGCGTCACTAACGGTGAAGAAT
The DNA here is from genome assembly GCF_013255915.1 of Providencia rettgeri. Lineage (GTDB taxonomy): Bacteria > Pseudomonadota > Gammaproteobacteria > Enterobacterales > Enterobacteriaceae > Providencia > Providencia hangzhouensis. The sequence continues at coordinate 67,548 of NZ_CP053896.1, forward strand.
CGCATAATAATGTGAGGGAGGCCAGCGGTACCAAACATCAATGCAAGACCAAGGGATAAGGCGGATATTGGGTCGGAAACCAGTCCTCCTGGGCTCATAATGGCAATACCATTTTTATGAACTTCAACGGCTTCTTTAAATAAGGTATTAAAGTTAAAGCCAACATGCTTCATAACCATAACGGCCATGAATGTTGCACCCGCTAATAACAAGATGGCTTTAATAATTTGCACCCAAGTTGTGGCTAACATTCCACCAAATAGGACATATAGCACCATCAATATACCCACAATAACAACCGCGACGTGGTAATTGAGACCAAATAACAATTCAATTAATTTACCCGCACCAACCATTTGAGCAATAAGATACAGTGCAACAACAACCAGAGAGCCAACCGCAGATAGAATACGAATTGGTCTTTGTTTTAATCGATAAGAAGCAACATCAGCGAAGGTATAGCGACCTAAATTACGTAAGCGCTCGGCAATTAAGAATAGAATGATCGGCCAGCCAATTAAGAAGCCAATCGAGTAGATTAAGCCATCATAGCCAGAGGTATAAACCAGAGCAGAGATCCCTAAGAAGGAGGCAGCAGACATAAAGTCACCCGCGATAGCCATCCCGTTTTGGAAACCGGTAATTTTCCCGCCCGCAGTGTAGTAATCAGAGCGAGAACGCGTTCTTTTTGACGCCCAGTAGGTAATATATAAAGTGAAGCCGACAAACAGTAAGAACATCACAATCGCCTGAATATTTACAGGCTGGCGTTCAACATCCCCTGTCAATGCATCAGAAAACGCCATTGATGAGGTAAAAAAGAGAATGAGTGAGAGCAATATTTTCATTTTTCTACCTCTTTTAAAATTTCTGCCGTTAAGCGGTCATATTCACCGTTGGCTCGGATGACGTAAAGCCCAGTGAGTACAAACGAAATGACGATTAGCCCTACACCAACAGGGATCCCTCTTGTTATGTATGAACCTTCGGATATTGGTGTTCCAAGCCAGCTTGGGTCAAAAGCGATAAGAAAAATAAAACCCACATACAGCACGAGCGTTATTGCAGATAACAACCATGAAAAGCGACTACGTTTCCTAACCAGTTCTTGAAAGCGAGGGTTATCCTCTACCTTTTCGTAAGCAGTAGCATTCATCAGAGTTCTCCTCTGTTATACTCGTCATACTTCAAGTTGCAGCTTTGTTGACTGCACTCACTCACACGAGTCACATACTTATGTATGCTCCTCGTGTTTCGTTCGCTTGTCGCCTAGCTGCACCTCGAATTATTTAGAGTAAACCATCTTGTTGGGATGTATGTAAGGCCGCCTCTATGAGTTGGCCTTTTGGCGTTATGACATACTCATAGACTGTTTTTCTTCGAGTAGTTTTTCGACAACACCTGGATCAGCCAGAGTGGAGGTATCTCCGAAATTACTGGTGTCTCCTGATGCAATTTTTCGTAGGATGCGACGCATGATTTTACCGGAACGGGTTTTGGGTAGTGAATCCGTCCAGTGAAGTACATCCGGGGTGGCAATAGGGCCGATTTCCTTACGAACCCAGTTGCGAACTTCGGTGTATAGCTCTGGTGATGGCTCAACCCCAGATATTAATGTGACATAAGCATAGATTGCTTGGCCTTTAATATTATGAGGAATACCGACCACGGCAGCTTCAGCCACTTTCGGATGTGCAACGAGCGCTGATTCTATTTCTGCGGTACCTAAACGGTGGCCCGAAATATTCAGTACATCGTCAACACGGCCAGTGATCCAGTAATAACCATCTTCATCACGACGAGCACCATCACCACTAAAGTACATGCCTTTAAAGGTTGAGAAATAGGTTTGCTCGAAGCGTTCGTGATCGCCGAATAAGGTTCGGGCTTGGCCCGGCCATGAATCAACAATCACTAAGTTACCTTCTGTGGCGCCTTCGATAGGTTCACCAAGGTTATCGACTAATGCAGGGCGAACACCAAAGAATGGCAATGTTGCAGACCCTGGCTTTAACATGGTTGCCCCTGGAAGTGGTGTGATCATGAAACCACCTGTTTCGGTTTGCCACCATGTATCGACAACAGGGCAGCGGCTGTTACCAATTTTTTTATAGAACCATTCCCAAGCTTCAGGGTTAATGGGTTCCCCCACGGAGCCGAGAATTCGTAATGAGCTGCGATCTGTACCTTCAATGGCTTTATCGCCTTCGGCCATTAATGCGCGGATAGCCGTTGGGGCAGTATAAAGGATATTGACTTGGTGTTTATCAACCACTTGGCTCATTCGGTTAACTGCTGGGTAATTAGGTACCCCTTCGAACATTAATGTTTTAGCGCCATTGGATAATGGCCCATATAACAAATAGCTATGGCCTGTTACCCAGCCTACATCTGCAGTACACCAATAGACTTCACCTGGATGGTAGTCGAAGGTGTATTTAAATGTCAGTGTGGCATAGACTAAATAACCGCCAGTGGTATGCAGAACGCCTTTCGGTTTACCTGTAGAGCCTGAGGTATATAGGATGAACAGCGGGTCTTCTGCGTTGATTTCTTCTGGAGGGCAATCTGCACTGACGCCTTTGATGACGTCGTGCCACCAGAGATCACGGCCTTCTATCCAGCTCGGCGCGTTGCCTGTGCGTTGGTAAACAATCACATTAGAAACCGTTGTGACTTGTGGGTTGGCGAGTGCGTCATCCACATTTTTCTTTAATGGAATTGCGCGGCCAGCACGTAAGCCTTCATCTGCAGTGATGATGAGCTTCGCTTTACAGTCGATAACGCGACCAGAGACCGCCTCAGGGGAGAAACCAGCAAAAATGACCGTATGTATAGCACCAATACGAGCACAAGCTAGCATCGCGACAGCAGCTTCGACAACCATCGGCATGTAAATGGCGACGACATCACCTTTACGGATCCCTTGTTGTTTTAGGACATTAGCAAACTGACAAACATCATGGTGCAGTTCGCGGTAAGTGACATTTTTTGACGATGAAGGGTCATCGCCTTCCCAAATAATCGCAGTTTGGTCGCCTTTTTCAGCCAGATGGCGATCCAAACAGTTAGCACTTAAATTTAATGTACCGTCTTCAAACCAGCGGATATCGATGTGCCCGGGGTCAAAAGAGGTGTTTTTAACACGAGTGTACGGTTTAATCCAATCAACGATTTTTCCTTTTTCGCCCCAAAATCCTTCAGGGTCTTGAATCGAGCGTTGGTACTCATCGTTATACTGTTGTTCGTTTATCAGGGCATTTTTTGCAATTTCAGCAGGAACGGGATGTTTAGTTATTTGAGTCATATTATTATCTCCTTGCAGATGTTAATACTATGTCAAAAAATGGTTAACTAAAGCACGATTTTTAAATTTGTTTTTCTTTTGCGCGGAAGATCACGTATTAATTGTAATGAGATTTGCAGGATTATCATTTGATGCTAAATGTCAAATTGATATATAAATCTAAAAATATAATAAAAGGTAGATTTAAAGAAAAATAAATGGCGGGGTTGTTGGTATTAGTTACTGAATAAACAAGTTCTCATAGCGAATATAAATATCCATACATTTCTCATGGGTTTGATAATGATTTTCATTAACAGTAAAATAACTATAATAGATAGTTATTCACAAGGTGCGAAGTTACGCAAGTGTTTACCCTATGAGCCTTGTGGTAAAAATGAGAAACATAGCGGTATTTACGTCACTGGAGACAATAATATGAGTTATACATTACCTGCTTTACCTTATGCTTATGATGCGTTGGAACCACATTTTGACAAGCAAACCATGGAAATCCACCATACTAAGCACCATCAAACCTATGTGACTAACACCAATACAGCGTTAGAAAAACTACCTGAATTAGCAGGTTTAGATATCGATGTTCTGATTCAAAAATTAGACCAAATTCCTGCTGATCAACGTACGTTTGTTCGTAACAACGCAGGTGGCCACTCAAACCATAGTCTGTTCTGGAAAGGTTTGAAATTAGGTACTGAATTAAAAGGCGAATTAAAAGCTGCGATTGAGCGTGATTTCGGTAGCGTTGATGCATTCAAAGAACTGTTTGAAAAAGCAGCTGCAACCCGTTTCGGTTCTGGTTGGGCATGGCTGGTTCTGAAAGATGACGGTAAATTAGCTGTAGTTTCAACAGCGAACCAAGACAGCCCATTAATGGGTGAGGCTATTTCAGGCGTATCTGGTTACCCAATCATCGGTTTAGACGTATGGGAACACGCTTATTATCTGAAATTCCAAAACCGCCGTCCTGATTATATTAAAGCATTCTGGTCAGTTGTGAACTGGGATGAAGCAGCAGCACGTTTTGCAGCGAAAGCTAAATAATCTTATAAGATAACGTAATTTGCTATAAGCGCAGCGTTAATGCTGCGCTTTTTTTATGCCTACAATTTGATATCGATTCCAAAACTTTACTTTTTATTATTAAATAAAACTCATTATCATTTAAAATGTTGGTTATTAATTTATTTCAATAATGATATGGATTTAATTTTTTGATAAATAAGGAATAAATCAAAATGGATTGTTTGGCAACACACTTAGTCATGGGGATTGACCTTGGGACAAGTAACAGTGCGGTAAGTTTGTGGTTAGATGGCAAATCAGTCCTAATTCCTAATCTACAAGGAAACGTTCTAACGCCTTCTGTGGTTGGTTTAGATGATGAAGGCCAGATTATCGTAGGACAAGCTGCTCATGAACGTTTACAAAGTCATCCTAATATAACTAAAGCGAGTTTCAAACGTTATATGGGAACCGATGCCACTATAACACTAGGTAAGCTTGTATTTCGTGCTGAAGAAGTCTCCGCTTTGTTGTTACGTCAACTTAAAGATGATGTTGAAGCATGGTTAGGTTATGCCGTCAAAGACGCCATAATTACAGTTCCTGCTTATTTTAATGACGTCCAGCGCCGCGCAGTTAAAACAGCGGGGCAGCTTGCTGGGTTGAATGTTGTAAGGTTATTAAATGAGCCAACAGCCGCTTCACTTGCTTTTGGGTTACTCGAAAATAAAGAACATAAATACCTCACATTTGACCTAGGAGGGGGCACGTTTGACGTATCGATCATCGATATGTTTGAAGGCGTTATCGAAGTTTGTGCTAGTAGTGGTGATGTACGCTTAGGCGGTGATGATTTTCGTGAAGTGATTTATCAGTGGATGTTGAAAAAGTACCCCGAATTACACAAAGATCAGTTTCTGATACGGCCTGAATTATTGAAATTGGCGGAACATCTCAAGTTAGCCTTGAGCCAAGCACCAGAATGCTATGTTTCTATGCATTGGAATGAGTCAGATTTTGAATGGAAAATGACAGAACAAGAGCTAGCTACTTGTTGTCAGCCTTTATTAGCTCGCCTTCAACAACCTATTTTACAGGCATTGCATGACTCCCGTTTTTCGCTTAATGATCTTGACGATATATTGCTAGTGGGAGGGGCGACACGTATGCCTCTCGTTAGACAAACCGTAGCTCGTCTTTTCGGGCGATTTCCACGGCATGATTTAAATCCTGATGAGGCAGTTGCTTTAGGGGCTGGTGTCCAAGCAGGTATGGTAATGGCAGATTGCGCTTTGGATGATATCGTTTTAACCGATGTCATGCCATTTTCATTGGGGGTTGATACCACGAAACAGCATGGTGAGCGTTTTGAATTTGGTTACTATCTTCCTATTATCGAACGCAATAATTTCTTGCCTATCAGTAAAATGCAGGAGCTAAGTACAATTGTAGATAACCAAGAGCATATTTTACTCAAGGTATATCAAGGTGAAGCTCGCCTAGTCAAAGATAATGTTTTCCTTGGGGAATTAAAGATAGATATTCCTCCACGACCAGCCGGGGAAGTGACGATTGAAGTTAGGTTTACTTACACGGTTGATGGTTTACTTGAAGTTGAGTGTCATTATCAAGGTAGCCCTAAGGTTTATCGGTTATTGATTGAAAAGGTACCTGGCCAAATGAGTGAGACACAAATTTCAGCCAGCTTGGCAAAAATTGCAGGGTTAAAGCAGCATCCAAGGGATATGCCTGAAAATAGAGAATTGTTAGCCCGTTGTTCTCAATTATATGAATTCTTGCTCGGTGATGACAGACTTTGGGTCGATAAGATAACAACTGAGTTTGAGATAGCGTTAAATAGCCAAGATTTACGCTTGATCGCAACATTTCGCCAGCAAGTTGTTCAATTTTTGAAACGATATGAAAGGGATTTGCATTAATGGATATGTGGCAAATATTGGGAATTCCGTTCACTCATGATGAAAAAGAAATCCGTAGGGCTTATGCAAAGCAACTCAAAAAATATCGACCCGATACTCATCCAAAAGAGTATCAGCAGCTAAGAGAAGCATTTGAAAATGCAAAAAACGTATCCTCTTATCAAGTGAGTTCTCAGCCTGAAGTTGCTTCTGAAGACGAAAGTTATGGTGAAGCCGTATTATTAAATGACCACACCGGGTATCAAGATATTTATTTTTCTGATTGGTTATCAAATACATTTGTAGCAGATGAGCCTTTACCTGCTATAGCAGTGGCTGAAACTGTTTATACTCAAGATGAAATTGATACTGTCGCGAGCCTGATTGTGGAAAATGAAAGCAAAGGGAAGGCCGCGCTATCTTTTCTTTGGGCTCATGTGATGGAAAAAGGCAATTTACACATTTTTGCTCAGTTTCATAAGGATTTTGCCAAAGCATTATCACAACAGCAGGGCTTAATGGAATCGACCGTAGATTGTGCTTCTGAATTATTGAATTGGCAGTTAAATGATTATAATTCAGACAGTGTGGTTCCAATGTTTATTCAAGAAGGTATTCAAAATCAATTACGTAAAACTGCTGTTGAACGTGCATGGCAAGATTGCGAAATTGAAGCATCACATAAGTACTCGATCTCAGCATTTACAATGCAATTTTTAATTGGAAAGCAGGCAGAAGTGACTGGGTGGATGCGGTTAGTACCTGGGGTGCTGGATTTGTTGATGAAGCAATATCAGCAGTTGATACAAAATTACCCAGAGCTTGCAGATCGAGTTAATCCAGCAGTGGCCGCTTTTTTCAGTCAACCTAGAGTATGTTTTTCTCTTTCTCATTTATTTCTTCTTATGTTTTGGGGAAGTATATTTTGTATTGCGGCACCGTCTCCGGATATCGATAATCGGGTTATTATCGCAGTTGCGATGATTTTTATTTTCTATTTATATCTTAGTGATGCGTTATTATTTTTCTTTTTAAATAAAAATAAAGACACTTCTGGTGCTATATTTTTATTGGTAGATTTCCTATTTTCGATAATGGTGCTGACAGGGATATATGTATTCATTATGTCTGTCATTGCTGACGTAGTGAATATTACAATTAAAGGTGGTGATAATCAGGTGGGAACTATCATGTTTAGCGGTATGTTCTTGTTAATGATCATCTGGCAAATAGTACCAAAGACAAAAGGGATACCAAAATTGAGGTTACCAGGGATAACCGTATCGCGTATTCTTGGGTTTCCATGGATATTTTTAAAGTGGTTTAATTCTTGGTGGATTACGCTCACTTGGGGGCTATTGATATATATTATTTTAGAGCTGACATTGATAGGAGCCCTGCTAAAAATTAGTGAGGTTATTAACCATGGGTTATGGTAACTTGAACACAGTAACAGTTATTTCATCCTATGTGAGTATTAAGGTGTGATCTTGCATGAAAGTATCTCCCCAAGTTTTTATCGGTAAAGTCCAAGCAACCCAGTCTTGTGGGCACAGCGCTATTCACAAGCAAGCTGCCGACGGGTTATTGATGTTAGGGCAATTGGGACTTGATGGCGATGAACAAGCTGAAAAACGCTTCCATGGCGGGCCTGATAGAGCACTTTGCCATTATCCTCGTGAACATTATGATTTCTGGGTAAATGCGTATCCTGATTTAGCCGATTTATTTGTTGCCTCTGCATTTGGGGAAAATATATCAACATTGGGTATGAGTGAAGAAAACGTATTTATTGGGGATATTTTTGCATGGGGTGATGCGCGTATTCAGGTCACTCAGCCTCGTTCCCCTTGTTATAAGCTCAATGGGTTAACGGGAATTGAAAATTTTGCACAAATGATGCAAGACAATGGGCGCTGTGGTTGGCTGTACCGTGTCATTAAAACAGGCAATGTTAGTGAAAATACGCCATTAACCTTATTAAGCCGCAATAGTGATATTTCAGTACAAGAAGCCATTATGATTGCATTTCACGCCCCTTATGATGAAGAGCTGTATCAGCGGCTTTTAAGTGCTGCAGGGCTATCCGCAAGTTGGAGCTTAACCATGCAGAACCGTTTAGATAACCACCGGATTGAAGAGTTTAAGCACCGGTTGTTTGGTAAGCGTTAATATAAAGCGATGTGCTTATGGCAAAGAGAGTATTTGGCCATAAGCACTTGCTAGCAATATAACGCCTAAGTCTTAGGCATTTGTTGTATAAACTGTTGGTACCGCGGTATATTCGCCATTAATTCGATATGTGTTCCCTGAGCAATAATTTTTCCTTTCTCCATATACACAACATGGTCTTGTTTTGTTTGCAGGCCTTAAGTGGCAGTATTCATTTTTAAAGCGCTTTTTTAGGGTTTTTAGTAAGATGGTGATATTGCGATTGGGAATGTTGGGAGGATGAGATGCAATATGATTTAAATGATCTCTACTATTTTGTGAAAGTTGTCGAATATGGTGGGTTTTCACAAGCGGGTTTGGCTCTAGGGATCCCTAAATCTAAATTAAGTCGTCGCATTGCAGACTTAGAAAAAAAACTTAATGTTTCATTGATTTACCGTTCTACCCGCCAGTTTCATGTCACGGAAGTGGGACAAGTTTTTTATCAGCAGTGTAAAAATGTAGTTGATGAAGCTGAAGTTGCTCACGAATTGATTTGTTCCGTTCAGTCACACCCGAAAGGAACGATCAAACTATCGTGTCCAGTTGCACTATTACAAGTATATCTCAATGAATTACTTGTAGATTTTATGATGAAATATCCTGATATCGATATCCAAATCTTAGCGGTTAACCGCCCTGTTGATGTCATTAGTGAAGGGTTAGATTTAGCTATTCGTGTACGTTCATTGCCCTTAGATGATTCAGGCTTAATGATGAAAGTGCTAGGGTATTCACGGCGTATATTAGTGGCTAGCCCACAATTATTCGCAGAGCAGGGTGAACTCATAGAACCAGAAAAGCTGGTGGATTACCCGATGTTAGCGAATACAGAGCATTCACAAAATTACACGTTAACCCTCAAAAACAGTGACGACCTTAGCTTTACGCAGCATTTTACCCCTAAGTTAGCGACAACAGATATCTTAACGTTATACCGCGCGGCACTAAAAGGTGTCGGGATCGCAAGGCTACCTTATGGTGTGGTAGAAAAAGACATTGAATCAGGGAATTTGATAGAGGTATTACCGCAATGGCAGTTTCCTGAAGATATCATTCATGCAGTATATCCATCACGTAAAGGGTTGTTGCCGTCAATCCAATTACTGTTAAATTATTTAGCAGATAATATTTCGCCGTCAGTGAAATAAATTTCCCCGATAGCGCATTAGGCTATCAGGGAAATATTCGTCATTTATTGTGTTTCAGGAATGCGGCCAAATTTCCCACTGTTGAAATCATTTATGGCTTCATTGATTTCTTGAACAGTATTCATCACAAAGGGGCCGTAGCCAACAACTGGCTCATTAATGGGATCACCACTGAGTAACAGCACTAAGGCATCTTCTGTGGCTTCTAACAGAATATTGCTGTCTGTATCGTCGAGGATCATCAGTTCCCCTTCGTTTAAAGCAGAACGGCCATCAACAAATATTGAACCACGTAGCATGACTAAACCGACATGGCGTCCCGCTTTAGTTGGGATACCCACAGTTTTACCTTTGTTAAGCTGCAAATCCCATACATCCAATGGACTAAAGGTTTGTGCTGCACCCTTATTGCCCAAATAGTCACCGGCAATCACTCGCAATGTACCTGCATCATTGGGTAATGCGACTTTTGGCATGCTTTGGCTTTCTAACAGCTGGTAGCCGGGGGCCGCTGATTTGTCTTTTGCTGGCAAATTGACCCACAGTTGCACCATATCAAGTGTGCCACCTTTTTTCATGAAGGCATCAGACTGATACTCTTGATGCAAAATACCCGATGCTGCAGTCATCCACTGAACATCACCTGGGCCTATCACACCACCTTCACCCGTAGAGTCATGGTGGGCGACTTCGCCATCATACACAATCGTGACTGTTTCAAACCCACGGTGTGGGTGCTCTCCAACGCCTCTGTTTGCTGAATTTGAGCTTGGGAAATCAAAAGGCCCCGCTCTGTCGAGCAAAAGGAATGGGTTGAGGTATTTCCCATGATCGTTATAGCTAAACATTGAACGGACAGGGAAGCCGTCTCCAACCCAATGGCTACGAGGAGATTGATAGATACCAATAATTTTTTTCATGGTTTTGCTCCTAAAATTGTTTTGATGACTGAATAATAAAGGAGCAAATCATTTGGCAGTAGTGGCAAAAATAGGTTTCATTGTTGCAGTGATAGAACAATAGAATAAAGTCTAATTATTCTATTTATAGAACAGTGTTTACTAAAAACTGGACTACTCAGCCTTAAATCGATGAATTAATCTAAATAACACGAAAACGGAGCGGCTATCGTTCTATTTTTAAATCAAAAACAGGTTTCATATTTTATCGATTGAGAGGTTTCATCATGAGTAGCCCAGCTAATTTTAATGGTCAACGTCCTGCTATTAACCCAGAAGATGCGGTGATGTTATTAATCGATCACCAGAGTGGTTTATTTCAAACTGTAGGTGATATGCCAATGACGGAATTACGTGCTCGCGCCGCTGTTCTGGCTAAAATGGCTTCCCTAGCTAAAATTCCAGTAATAACAACTGCTTCTGTACCTCAAGGCCCAAATGGCCCGTTGATACCAGAAATTCATCAAAATGCACCACATGCACAATATATTGCACGCCGCGGTGAAATTAATGCATGGGATAACCCAGAGTTTGTGGCGGCCGTGAAAGCAACAGGTAAAAAGCAACTGATTATTGCCGGAACTATTACCAGTGTTTGTATGGCGTTCCCTGCAATTAGTGCGGTGATGGATGGCTACCAAGTATTTGTGGTGATTGACGCTTCAGGCACTTACAGCAAAATGGCACAAGAGATTACCTTAGCGCGTGTCGTTCAAGCGGGTGTCGTTCCAATGGATACTGCTGCGGTTGCTTCAGAATTGCAAGGGACTTGGAACCGCGAAGATGCGGCGGAGTGGGCAATGGCTTACACGCAAATTTTCCCTGCCTATCAATTATTAATTGAAAGCTACAGCAAAGCGCAAGATGTTCTGAAAAATAATGAACAATTAGATTCAGAGCGTTAAGGTGAAATAAACAGCATCAATGAATTAATTGGTGAAAATTGATTAGAGTAAAAATGGGGAAAAACCCCATTTTTACTGAGTTAATACAATGATTGTTACTGAGGGCGTTTAACGAAGCCAATAGCTTCGTAAACTTTATCTAACGTTTCTTGTGCGCGAGCAGCGGCTTTGGTTGCGCCTTCATCCATAATTTGGTTTAGCAGCGCTTCATCATTACGGAATTCATGATAACGAGTTTGAAGTGTGGTTAACATACCGGAAACGGCTTCTGCCACGGCCCCTTTAAGATGACCGTACATTTGCCCTTCAAATTCGGCTTCAAGTTCAGCAATTTTCTTACCTGTTACACCCGACATGATATCTAATAAGTTAGAAACCCCTGGTTTGTTTTCTAAATCATAACGAATACGAGGTGGCTCTTCGGAGTCAGTCATTGCGCGTTTGATTTTTTTCACGACAGATTTCGGGTCTTCTAATAAGGCGATAACGTTGTTACGGTTATCATCGGACTTAGACATTTTCTTGGTTGGATCTTGCAGAGCCATAACACGGGCACCACCACCAGTCGGAATGAATGGATCGGGTACAGTGAAAATATCACCATAAATGGCATTGAAGCGTTGAGCAATATCACGGCTCAATTCAAGGTGTTGTTTCTGGTCAATACCAACAGGTACTTGATTCGTTTGATAAATCAAAATATCTGCTGCCATTAGTACTGGGTAATCAAAGAGTCCCGCATTGATATTTTCTGCGTGACGGGCAGATTTATCTTTAAACTGAGTCATACGGCTCAACTCACCGAAATAGGTGTAGCAGTTAAGCGCCCAGCTCAGTTGAGCGTGTTGTGGTACGTGTGACTGCACAAAAATGGTGCTTTTTTTCGGGTCAATACCACATGCTAAATAGAGCGCAAGTGTATCGAGGGTTCTTTTACGCAGTTCAACAGGGTCTTGGCGAACGGTGATGGCGTGCTGGTCAACGATACAGTAAATGCAGTCGTAGTCATCTTGCATTTGTACCCACTGACGTAATGCACCCATGTAGTTACCGATGGTTAATTCACCGGAAGGCTGTGCGCCGCTGAATACGATTGGTTTTTGGGGTTGCTTTAATTTTTCAGTGGGAGTGCTCATTTAGTTATGTCCTTGCTTATTTTATTTCAGATAACCCGATTGCAGGTAATAAATCAGAAAAATGTGTTAATACACAGTTCGGTTCACTCAGTGCAATAGATTCACCATAGTTATAACCGTAGGTCAGACCGACACACGGGCATTCAGCGCTTTTCGCTGCAATAATATCATTACGAGAATCGCCGACAAAAAGCAATTCTTCTTTACGTAAACCGAATGTTCCCATCGTTAGGTAGAGGGGAGCAGGATGCGGTTTTAAAGCTTTGACGTCATCGCTACCCAAGACTAGAGAAAAGTAGTGTTCAATACCTAATTTCTTTAATAATGGCGCAATAAATGGGGTCGCTTTATTAGTAACAATCCCCATAGGTAAGCCATGTTTTGCTAATTGCTCTAAAGTGTCTTTTACTCCAGGAAACAGTTGGCTGCCTGTTGTGACGGACGTTGCATAGAATTTATCAAAACTGGCTCGAGCTTTTTTTTGTCGCTCAGGTGTGATTTCGGCACCTGCCCATGAAAGTGCGCGTTCAACTAACACATCAACACCATTGCCTACCCAAATAGAAACGCGTTCTTTACCTGCAGGGGCAAAATTAAATTCTTTGAGCATGTTGTCGATGGCTTCAGCTAAGCCAGCTGCACTGTCTACGAGTGTGCCGTCTAAATCGAAAGCGATCGCTTTGATATTCTCTAATACCACTTCAGTCATTGAGATACCTTTTGTAATTCGTTACGCATCGCGTCGATGACGGTTTTATAGTCCGGTTGGTCGAAAATAGCAGAACCCGCAACGAAGGTATCGGCACCTGCCGCTGCAATCTCTGCGATATTATTCACTTTGACACCGCCGTCGACTTCCAAACGAATATCATAGCCACTTTCATCAATTAATTTACGGACTTGGCGCAATTTATTGAGTGTTTGTGGGATAAACGATTGGCCTCCAAACCCTGGGTTCACAGACATGAGTAGGATCATATCAACTTTATCCATGACGTAATCAAGGTAGCTAAGTGGTGTTGCTGGGTTAAATACTAACCCCGCGGTACAGCCATGTTCGCGAATTAACTGTAGTGAGCGGTCAACATGTTCGCTGGCTTCAGGATGGAAACTAATATGGGTTGCACCGGCCTTAGCAAAATCTGGGATAATGCGGTCAACTGGCTTCACCATTAAATGAACATCGATAGGTGCAGTAATTCCGTAGTCTCGCAGTGCTTTACATATAGGTGCGCCAAACGTTAAGTTGGGTACGTAGTGGTTGTCCATAACGTCAAAATGCACAATATCGGCACCAGCTGCAAGAACATTGGCGGTATCTTCGCCTAAACGTGCAAAGTCAGCAGATAAAATAGATGGGGCAATGAGAAAGTTTTTCATTATTGTCTCCGATTATTAATCGTTATCTGAGAGCCATTCATCGCTAGGTACAAGGCGCTGCGTTTTTTTCTTATCCGTTTTTCTAGGAGAAAGGCTATTAGGTATACCCGGATATAATGCCAGTAACTCATTGACTTTTGTCCGGTTTAATATATTTCTACTAATGGTGCGACGTACTTTTACAATATGCAATTGAGCTTGATAATACCACTCTCTCGTCATCGGGGTATCATGATTTGAGATCAAGACAGGAATTTTACTTTCTGTTGATAACTTTTGAGCCAAAATAGCTAAGTTTTGTTGTTCGAGCGAATTAAATGCATTCGTGTGATACGCCGTGAAGTTAGCTGTATCTGATAAAGGTGCATATGGTGGGTCACAGTAGACAACAGATCCCTCTTTTGCGTTGAGCAAAGTTTCACCATAATGCTGAGTCATAAACGTGGCATTTTGTGATTTTTCAGCAAACCACAGTAATTCTTCTTTAGGAAAATAGGGTTTTTTATAGCGGCCAAAAGGAACGTTAAATTCACCACGAGAATTATAGCGGCATAACCCATTATAGCAGTGGCGATTTAAGTATAAAAAAAGGACACTGCGTTTCTCAGTATCGGTCGATTGGTTAAAGGCTTCACGCATTAAATAATATTGTTCGGAAGTATTATATTCAGGTGTGAAGATTTGCTGGGCTTCTTCAATAAAAGCATCAGCGCGGTCTTTAACCGTATTGTAGAGGTTGATGAGGTCACTGTTGATATCTGCCAGTATGTATGAATCATAACTGGTGTTTAAAAACACTGACCCAGCACCAACAAAAGGCTCAATTAAGCAATCACCTTGTGGAAGGTGTTTTTTGATTTCTTCCACAAGGGGGTATTTACCCCCAGCCCATTTTAAAAAAGCGCGTTTTTTTTTCATGCCGTCTTATTATTACAATCGTTTAGAGTAACTGCATTTATACTCTGTCAGGACAACATAATGCGCCCGGGGAAAAACGTTGTTATTTTTGATCCTGTTTGACTTGTTTCATATTTCTAACCCACGGTTTTTTCGCTTGTACTGCAGCAGGTAAGGTCCCTATTGCATTTTTTGCGTCGGTCACTGAACTATAATTTCCGTGAATAAGTACATACCAGGTTTGCCCATTACGTATGGTTTTATAAACTTTGTAATTGGCCAATTTGTTTTCTTTTGCGAAAGCTTCCAGTGTATCAGAGCGGCTTGCACTGCTGAGTTGCAATGTGTAGCTACCTGCTGGTGCAGACATGATATTGCTACCTTGGCTACTTGCCGTTGATTTTGCTGGCTGTTTAGTTTGCACAGGGTGTTTTGGCTCAACGGGTTTTACAGGTGTTTTTTCTGGCGTTACTGGTTTGACTACGGGTTGTTGTTCCACAGGTTTAACGGTTGGTGGCGTTAACGGTGTCGTATTTTGTGGCTGGCTAGTGCCTGGCACAGAAACTTGGCCTTGGTTTAAGGCATCAACTACATCGCCAGGTATTTCGATTCGCTCACCCAGACCATTTGGTTGAGTTTGAGGTTCGCCTTGGGTTGGCGTTGGCGTAATTTGTGAACCAGTGATTTCTTGCGGTTGCCCTGATAGCGTTTGACCTTGTGAATTTGTCAACGATGAGGAACCCGATAAATCGATATTCTGTGAATTATTGGCACCCGTTGTTTGTTGCTTTTCATGCTCTGTAGGGGCTTTCAGCGCTGAGCTGATAGCAATAATGAGCAGCAATAAGACCAGTACACCCACACCAATCATAATATGTTGACGTGAAAGTGCAATTTTAGGTTTTGCAGCAGATGATGATTGGCGTGAGCGCCCTGTCGGTCTATCTGATGTATCAGGCCTAAGATCATTTTGACCTTGAGGCTGGTTATCTGGTTTAAATTCGTCCATTTTCCTCTCCCGAATAAAATTTGCCTATAGTAGAGATAAAATGTCTCTTATCAGTACAACCTCTAACGACCAAGCAGGACATCGCTGCTTATTTAAAGCATATATCCTTTCGTAATACCACGCTAGCCAAAGTGGTATTGATAATACGCTTTTTCAGAGTTTCGTATATAGGCGTAGGCATACCGTATAATTTAACGACTTTAGTGAACATCTACCAGTAACATTTTAAAACGCCAGTAAAAATTCAGCTTTTTCTTCGTTTTATGACATACAGGATGATATTGCCGCAATGACAGTCTGCGTATCAACATCTGAACGCATTTCCGAATGGCCGATAGTGGTAGGCAAAATTAAATGCAGTTTTCCACCCATCACTTTTTTATCTCGCATCATATGTGGGAGATAATCATCGGGCTTCATTTGTGAAGGGCCTTTGACGGGAAGTGATGCACGCTCTAAAAGTGTGACCACCCGCTGAGTTTGTTCAGGAGTAAATTGACCAAGTAATTCTGCTGTTTTTGCTGCCATAACCATGCCAGCCGCGACAGCTTCACCATGTAACCAGACGCCATAGCCCATATGCGCTTCGATAGCATGACCAAAGGTATGGCCTAAGTTCAATAATGCGCGTAACCCACTGGTTTCTTTTTCATCCGCTGCAACCACTTGTGCTTTTAGTTCACAACAACGGCGAATACAGTAAGCCATCGCTTGGTCATCAAGAGAGACGAGGGCATCAATATTCTCTTCTAGCCAGCTAAAAAACTCACTATCGAGGATAATGCCATATTTAATGACTTCTGCTAAGCCGGAGGCAAGTTCTCTTGGTGGGAGAGTTTTTAAGCAGTTGAGATCAACCACAACAGAAGCGGGCTGATAAAATGCGCCGATCATATTTTTCCCTAGTGGGTGATTGACGGCGGTTTTACCACCGACAGAAGAGTCCACTTGAGATAATAAGGTCGTAGGTACTTGAATAAAACGTACTCCACGCTGATAGCTTGCTGCTGCGAAACCTGTTAGGTCACCAATGACGCCCCCACCAAGAGCGATGAGGGTGGTGTCACGGTTATGGTGTTTTTCAAGTAATGCGGTAAATACATCATTCATAATGAATAATGATTTGTATTGTTCACCATCCGGTAGAATGATGGTATCAACTTTTACGCCTGAAGTTTCAAGGGCATTCTTTATCTTATCGAGATAAATAGGGGCAAGAGTTTCATTTGTCACGATCATTGCTCGTTGACCCGCAGTTAATGGCTCAAATGCCCCCGTTTGTTGATATAAGCCGGGTGCAATATTGATTGGATAACTACGTTCGCCTAGAGTGACGGTGACTTTTTCCATCTTGCTTTACCTTGAGTTCATTTTTGAAAATAACACCATGAACAATTAGTTTTTTTCTAATAGTTCAATGATTTGGTTGGCAACAACTTTTGCACTTTGCTCATCAGTATGAATGGTAATATCAGCAATTTCTTCATACATAGGATTACGTTCGTCAGCCAGTTTCTCAAGAACCTCACGTGCGGGTTCGTCAACTTGTAGCAGTGGACGTTTTTTGTCACGTTGTGTACGAGATAATTGTTTCTCAATGGTGGTCTCAAGATAAACAACGACACCGCGAGCGGATAGGCGATTACGGGTCTCTTTAGACTTAACAGAGCCACCACCTGTTGCTAATACAATGCCTTGTTTCTCTGTAAGCTCATTGATGATTTTTTCTTCGCGATCGCGAAAGCCTTCTTCACCTTCAAGGTCGAATACCCAGCCTACATCTGCGCCAGTGCGTTTTTCTATCTCGTGATCAGAGTCGAAAAACTCCATATTAAGCTGTTGAGCCAACTGACGGCCAATAGTACTTTTGCCAGCACCCATTGGTCCAACCAGAAAGATATTGCGTTTCTCTGCCATGTTTTTTGGTATTACTACGATTATTCGTTAATGATTACCCGCCCCGCCAATCAGATTAGCGGCGGGACCTAAACTGAAACCTCATAAGTGATGATGTGAGATCAGATAAGAAAATTATCTCAATACATCAACCTGAATTGCAACTATATAAATATGGCACTAAGCAAGCAAAGTGCCATATTTAAAATTACAGGTTTCGATACTTGAGCCGTCTATGTTGTCTAATGCCTTGTTTATCATGCTTTTTAACAGTTTCTAGCTATTGGTATCAGCAAGTTATTTCTGTTAAGAATAGAGCAACATTAATTGTGGCTGTTTTATAAGCGACTGACAGCTTGTTCTTTAATCTACGGATAGTTAGAACACTCAATGGATAACCTTGTATGCTAAAACGACGCCAGCGTCAAATTTATCCGGTAGGTTTATGCCATAAAAAATATTTTTTTTTGTCATCTTTGACTTATTGTGTATTCAACTATTTGAAGTATATGCGTTATTTTTTCCATGTTAAATATTGATAAGTTTTGGTGTTATAAAAACAATAAGGACACGCTTATCTGTATGCTCTGCCGTATTTGTGAATAATGTACCTAGAAAAGGGATATGAGATAAAAAGGGTAAGCCCATCTCTGTTTTTTCTTGTTTTTGCTGAAAAATTCCCCCAAGGATAAGGGTTTCATTATTTTTGATGGTTACGTTAGTTGCGATTTCTTGTTTATTGATGGCTAAGTGATGATGTTGGCTGCTAGTGAGTGCAGTATCGGGTGAGTTATGACTAATTTTAAGGTTTAACTCAATTTTTTCATCACGCACAATCGAGGGGGTAACATCCATACCCAGAACGGCATCTTTAAATTGTACGTGTGTTTTCTTGTCATTACTGGTGACATAGGGGATCTCTGTACCTTGCTGAATACTTGCAGGTTGTTGATGCGAAGCAACTAAACGAGGACTCGCAATAATAGAAAGCAGATTTTCTTTTTCTAATGCTTTCAGTTTCATTTCAAGTAAACCATCACCAAGACTAAGAACATTGAAGGCAAATTGTCCTGATATTGAAGAGTAACGATTGTAGCGATATAAGTGATTAGCGTTTAGATTTCCACCTGCCATCATTCCCCATTCTAAGCCCAACTCCTGTAATGCAGTTCGGCTGCTACTAATGATATGTGCAGTGATCTGTACTTGTTTATTTGGCTTATCTTGATGTTTTATCCATTCATCAATCAGTGCTAATCGATCTGGATCCTCTTTAATAATGAGGCTGTTTGTCGTGATATCGTGATGGATAGAGGCATTTTTTGATAATAACGAAGTATCTGGATGTTCTAATAGATGACGAACCTCTTGGACATTGGTTGAGATTAATTTAAATATCTTTTGGGTTAATGATGTTTTACTTGGCGTTACCTGCGCTACTGCTGTTTCCGGGGTAGGCTGGTTTTCTGTTACTAAGGGAGGTATCAGTGGTGCAAAGGGATCTCTAACCTCTTCGGCAGAGATTAAAAATGAAGATAAAAAGAAGAGTCCCCCAGCAATCAGCATGAGGATGTTAGTTCGTGAGCTATTCATTGCGGTTTTCATCCTTGATAGCGAGAGTGTCGTTGAACAATGAAAATGAGATGGAGGTGATGATAATTCCTTGTTTTAAATATATTTTTATGTCATGAAAATGCCATCTCTGGGTTTGAGGAAGGGTAAGAAGCTGTTCTATAACGTGATAAATAGGAATGAAGTGACCTTGGAACTCCATAAAATAGGTATTGGTATCTGTTGGTTGCAATTGATTAAGTGTCACAGATGAATGTGAGAGCAAGGTATTTAACTGTGTCAGTAATTCAAGAGGCGCTTCTTTAATATCAACGGATTGCTTTAGTGATTGAGCTTGTTTTTCAAGTTGTTGTAACGAAGGTGAGTGATAGAGAGCTTTCTTTTCTCTTGTAATTGCTTCAATTAAATTCAGGTTCTCAATGGTTAATTCCATGATCTGATTTTGATTTTTTTTCCAGTATAAAAAATACCCCGCAGTGATACAAAGCACAATGAAGAACCAAACAGGTAGGGTTTGTTGCCAAAATGGGCGATACCAAAAAGAATGTATGGACTCATTCATCGAGCACTCCTTGATATTTGGCTGTGAGGTGTAAACGGTTTAATTGATTCACTCGGCTGATTTTTTTCAATTGAATATCACTCAAACCTGGGTGATTTTTAAGTTGTAAGCCAAGCGAATTGATATCTTGAAAATCATAACTGTTAGCTTTGATCTCTATTTTGTTATTCATTAACTGTAGATTTGTTAGCCAACTTTTGGGTGGAGTTAGAGTTGGAAGGTTTTGTAGTAACTTAAGTAAAAATTGGTTATTTACTATGATGCTATCTATCTTTCTTTTTTTGCTCATTAAGCTATTAATCTGTGTTTGTTGAGTCGCGATTTGCAATACTAATTGTTGTATCTGTTCATATTGTAGTTGGTTATTGTGCTTTCTATTTTTTAGGTCTTTCATTTCAATTTGTTGAAAAATAAATAAAAAAACACACGCTATAATCACTGAGCAGCAAACCACAGAACAAAAGAGTAAAAACTCTCGTATCTTCTTTTTCATTTGCTGTTGGCGCCAAGGGAGAAAGTTAACTTGGTATATTTCCATCAATTAAATATCTCCATGACGTAAAGCAAGACCGGCAGCAATCACAAAATCCCCCAGTAACTGTGGTAATTTAATATTATGCTGTTGAAAAGCTTGGCGTAATTCCCAGTGGTGAGCTACCTCATCAGTACGAGAAATCTGTTCATGATCTGTAATGAGGTAAATAGGTGAGGCTTTTTCTTGATCAATAAAGGGCAGCAAGTGGGAAAGTGTCGGTATATCGGTATCTTGTAAATGGTTATAATTAGCTGGTTGGCTAATTGGCCCTGACCAAAGCCATTCACCTTGTCGATAATGAATAACCCAGCATTCATCGGGTAAACCCGCGTTTCTTGCCACATAACGTAAAGCTATGGGGGCGACATCAATAGCAAGCAGATTGAACCCGCTTTCTGTAAATAGATTTTGCCAAAAAGTAATATCTGACTGGCGGGCCCCATTAAAATAAACCTGTTGTTTGATGACGCGATAGTCGATAACCAGCTCTTGGGCGTGCATAGAAAAACGTTTTTCAGCTTGAGATTGTAAATACCACCCTAATTCTGGTTGTGGCAATTTGATTTCACTGGGTAATGAAATTTGTTGTTTTATTGTACGGACAGCGGGTAATGCGAAGGATACGGAACACTTTTTAGGTAATTTCTGACGCCATTGTAATAAAATATTCAGTAAAATTTGATATTGTTCATGGCTAGAATTATCAGTTAGCTCGAATGGTAATTGTTGTTGCCAACATTCACATAAATGCCAGTATTGTCTGCGCCGCTTTGCAGCGACTAGCTGTATTCTATCTCGATAGAGGTCGATCCCAATGTTCCATTTTGATGTATACATAGTTAATTTCCTTATCATTAACAAATAAATTACGATTTCTATTGTGCTGTATAAGCTTTATACTGTGTGTTAGTGATATCTAAACCCTCTTGTTAGCCGAGCATGGGAATTTTCCGGTGAAGTTCGTAAAATATTTTTTTATTCTTGTTTTCTGTTGCATTTTTTTGGGAACCGCCTCGATTTATGGCATGTATAAATATGTGGAAGGTGAGTTACCTGATGTAGCAACAATGAAAGACATTCGTCTGCAAATTCCAATGCAGGTATACAGTGCGGATAACGAATTGATTGCCCAATATGGGGAAAAGCGTCGTATTCCTTTACCTCTGGCAGAAATTCCTCCTTTAATGATCAAAGCGTTTATCGCCACTGAAGATAGCCGTTTTTATGAGCACCATGGGATTGACCCTATTGGTATTTTCCGTGCGGTTACCGTAATGGCGTCTTCTGGCCATGCATCTCAAGGGGCCAGTACAATCACTCAGCAGCTCGCGAGAAATTTTTATTTAAGCCCTGAAAAAACCCTGATGCGTAAAGCTAAAGAGGCATTTTTGGCTATTCGCATTGAGCAGCTTTTTACTAAAGATGAAATTATGGAGTTGTACCTGAATAAAATTTATTTAGGTAACCGTGCTTATGGCGTCGGAGCAGCTGCGTACGTTTATTTTGGTAAGACAGTGGATGAGTTGACGCTTAGTGAAATTGCGATGATTGCAGGTTTACCAAAAGCACCTTCTACATTTAACCCTCTGTACTCTTATGACCGTGCGGTAAGTCGTCGTAATGTGGTTCTTTCTCGCATGTTTGAGGAGAAATACATTACTCAAGACCAGTATGAACAAGCAAAAAATGAAAAAATAGTTGCTTCGTATCATGCGCCGAAAATTGATTTTTCTGCGCCGTATTTAGCCGAAATGGCGCGTCAAACCTTGTTTGATAAATATGGTGAAGATGCGTATACCGATGGGTATAAAGTCTACACTACGGTGATCCGTAAAGATCAGGAAGCTGCAACAACCGCAGTCCGTAATAATTTGATCGACTACGATACTCGCCATGGTTATCGCGGCCCTGCCGAGGTTTTATGGAAACAGAATGAAACGGCTTGGACAGCAGAGCAGATTGTCGAAAAATTGAAAAAAATGCCAGTTTATGGGCCTTTAATGCCTGCTGTTGTGACATCTGCAACAGCTTCAGAAGCGCAAGTGATGTTAGCTGATGGTTCGCAAATTCCTATTACAATGACCGGTGTGCGTTGGGCGCGTAAATTTATTTCAGATACTCAACAAGGTGCCGCGCCAAGAGCTGTAAATGCAGTCATGCAAGTGGGTGAGCAAATTTGGGTTCGAAAAGTTAAAGATAACTGGTGGTTAGGGCAAGTACCTGATGCGAATGCGGCATTTGTTGCTTTAAATCCAAATGATGGGGCGATTATTGCGCTAGTTGGTGGGTTTGACTTCAATATGAGTGAGTTTAACCGAGTCACCCAATCATTACGCCAAGTTGGTTCGAATATTAAACCTTTCCTATATACAGCGGCAATGGATAAAGGCCTAACATTATCATCATTACTTAATGATGTACCAATTAGCCGTTGGGATGCAGGTGCAGGTTCTGATTGGCGTCCTAAGAATTCACCGCCTCGCTATGATGGGCCTATTCGTTTACGTCAAGGTTTAGGCCAATCAAAAAACGTTGTGATGGTTCGTGCGATGAGAGCCATGGGGGTGGATTATGCGGCTGATTATCTGACTCGCTTTGGTTTTCCAGCGGAAAATATTAACCGTACTGAAGCATTAGCGTTAGGTGCTCCATCATTTACACCAATGCAAATGGTTCGTGGATATGCAGTCATGTCCAATGGTGGGTATTTGATTGACCCATACTACATTTCGAAGATCGAAAATCATAATGATGAGGTTATTTTCGAAGCCAACCCTAAAATAGCATGCCCTGATTGCACGAATATTCCGGTAATTTATGGTGATACGGAACGCACTATTGTGAGCAAAGGTATTGATGATGAGTCTACCGAAGAAGTGACACAATCAGGCGATAATACCGTCATAAAAGAGCCAACAATGGAATTAACGACGGCAGCTAACTTAGACGGGAACTCTGGTGACCAATATGCACCTCATGTAATTAATACCCCACTTGCATTCTTAATTAGGGATGCGATGATGACCAATATTTATGGCGAGCCTGGTTGGTCAGGTACAGGTTGGCGTGCAGCGAGAGACTTAGGTGGTCGCCGTGATATTGGTGGGAAAACAGGGACAACTAACAGCTCTAAGGATGCTTGGTTCTCTGGCTATGGCCCAGATGTTGTTGCTTCTGCATGGATTGGTTTCGATGATAATAGGCGAACATTAGGTCGTGGTGAAGCAGGGGCCAAAAGTGCACAACCCATGTGGAACGACTTTATGAAGTCTATTTTGGCAGGGGTACCAGTGAAAACAATGAAACCGCCTAAAGGTGTTATTTCGGTCTCCATTGATAGCAGAACAGGTAAATTAGGTTCCTCCCGCCGTGAGTATTTTATTGAAGGAACTGAACCGAAAGAACATGCGGTACAAGAGGTAGGTACGACAATTTCTACGGAAGGCGGGGCCAGCCAAGAGCTATTTTAAAATTATTGTTGGTTAAATTCCTATAATTAGCACCCCATTGTTGGTTTAAAACATGGGGTGTTTTCTATAGAGACGTTTAATATATCAGTAGGTTATATACCTATGTTAATGATTAGTTATGGAAATAACATACAGCAGATGTAATGTTAAGTGTTATTACTTAACACTTTTTAGGTAACGTTCTAGATAGAAAAGTGCGCTAATATTCCGAGCTTCGTTGAAATCAGGGTGTTCCAGTAATTCCATCATTCGAGATATTGGCCATAGCTCTTGTTGTAGGGGTTCAGGCTCATCTCCTTTGAGTTTTTCCCTGTATAAGTCTTGAGCGATAAGAATATTCATTTTACTTGAAAAGTATGATGGCGACATCGTCAGTTTGGCGAGCTGAACCATGTGATTAGCGCCATAACCAATTTCTTCTTTGAGTTCACGCTGGGCTGCTTCAATGGCAATTTCACCGGGGTCGATAGCACCTTTGGGAAAGCCTAATTCATAGCTTTCAATCCCGACAGCGTATTCGCGAATGAGGATGAGGTTATCACCCATGATAGGAACAATAAGAACCGCTTCGCGTTTTGCGGGCCGCATTCTTTCATAGACTCGTTTTTCACCATTACTAAATTCGAGGTCAACTGATTGAATGCTGAATAATTTTGATTGAGCAACATCTTGAATATTCAAGATTTTAGGTTTTTTTAACTCTGTCATAACGATTTCCGAACAGGATGAGTGAAATCTATTGCTAAAAGCATATTTCATTGATTTACGAGACGCGTTTTACCTAGCACTGCCCGTATTTTGAAATCATCATACAACTATGACCTATATCAAAATAAAATGATAGATATTATCGAGTAGATAAAATGCTGTTAGTATAATTGACTCAAACAAATAATACGGGTAAACAAATAAAACATTTTTTACAAGGTGTTGTAATTTAAAATAAAAACTACAAATAGAATAGGAATCGGCTTATTTTTAGGAAGTGTGAGGGCTGATATGCTTTTCTTATTCATTTTTCATTGGGGAAACAATGCTGAACCATGTCATTATAACGGCTATAATTGTTATTAGCCTGACTATAATGGCTTCCTTCCTATATTTTAGGCGGGGGCGGCATTCTGGCGTCTATCAAATACCTTCTGTAGCATCACCATCATTTAGGAAAATGATTGATTCAGATTACCAAACCATCTCCCAGTATTTAAATTATTGCGCTGCTATATCAACAAATACATCTCAGCATCCATGGCAAATCAAAAAAAACTCAATCATAGCGACAGTTTGCTATTCATTGACACGTTTTAACTTACGCCAAGAGCAAGGAAATAGTTGGCGCTATTTTATTGATACAATTGAGGTTCAGCTCCCTTCACAGCTTGAGCCTTTTTTGCAACGCCAAAATGTTATGGAAATAGTGGAAACAGACCACTTGCCGTTAATTATTTCAATGAATAGCCATTCTCTGAAAGATTTCAGTAGTGAATGGCAAACGGGTATGCCTATCGATTCAACATGGCCTGATGCGGCAATTCAAGAACGTGGCCAGCATAGTATTGAGCGATTGAAAGTTCGTAAAGAGACGAATGAAGAACATCGGTTACACCATTCTACAGGTTGGCTTGGTGCTGCGATTATCTGCCTGAGTTTTTTATTTGGTTATTTAACCCTTGTTTCGATTCCTTTATTACAGGAATCGGGATTAGTGATCACAACGATTACGTTTATTATTGGGTTACTTATTCTCTTTCGCTCTAGGATGTTCCCCCGACAATATCAAGATATTCAATGTATTCATGGCCAACCAAAGCGCTGGGAACTCTATGGCGAACTGGATAAAAAATATTCCACCAATACGTCTATTGCTGGTATTGACTTGCACTACCCTAATCATTGGACGAATTATTTAAAATACGAAGAAAACCAAGCTGTTAATATTGATTTTTATACGACGGGTGAGGTGGTCAGGCACGGTAAGTATCTTTCTTTGCATGAAGAAGAGCGCTATTACCCGTACAAACGGTTCAAAAAGAATGTATTGATGTTAGTTGGGGCTTTATTAACGATGGCCCTGATATTTGCATATCAACCGATAGATTTGCCAATAAAACTGGGTTTTGCGTGGCTAGGTGGAACAGAGAAAATCAAGGCTGAGAGTCCTAATGAGCTCGCTTCCCGTCAGCTCAAAGTTGGGGATACATTAGTTGCCCAAGGAAAAGGGATGTGTTACCGCTCACCGAATTTGAATAAAGAAAACCAAGCTCAATTTGTGCCGTTTGATTGCTCTGGTATTTATTGGAATGATGTTAGTTTACAGACTGAACCTCAATCAGAGGTTGTTGAACACTCAATATCATTGCTTGATACCGTCAAAAGCCAATTGCATCCAGATAAAAACTCGACAGGAGTTAACCCAAGATTACAGCGGGATATTATGAAATCAGGGATGAATATTATCTTTGATTTTTCGGCTATCATCATGGGGACAGAACAACTGTGCCATAATTCTGATAACTGCCTAAAATTAAAAAATGCACTGACTAACCTAGGGAGTACAGATGATTGGCCTTCTTTAGTAAAGAAAGCGTCTACGGGAAAACTAAAAGGGGCTCATGTTTTATTGCGTGCTGGTAGCGCTGAGGCCTTGGAAAACATCGTGGAAGACACCATATATGATTTTATCAGGACAGAAATAGATAGAGAAGTGCGCAAAATTAATAGTCCGCCTCCTGGTGGTGTTTTATTAATTAGTGATGAAAACAAGCCTTTAGTTGATTCGATACAGGGAGCTTCTTTTAATGAGCTATCGCCATTACAGCGTTGGCAAGAGTTGCAAAGGTTATCAAATCTTCTGATCAATACACCGTTCAATATTGAAGGTGTAATTACGGATTTATCAGTAGATGCCAATGGGACATTGCAAATTGTGTTGCATGAAGAACCCAATGAAAAAGTGGTATCTCAGTATATATGTAGTGCGCTTTTTATCCTATTTTTGTTGGTGTGTGCGTTGTTAAATGGTTCGTTGATTGTGCTACGTGTTTTGAATAATAAGAAGCGTTTGCGTAATATCACAGAATATTATGATAAATGCTTTGAGGCTAATCCCCCTTCCTATCGTCGATAGCATCATCCCGGAAGTAGAGGGAGCCTCTTCTTTAGTTTGATTCAGACTTATGTTGAGGAGGCCCCATGAATCAATCCATTATAGAACCTGTTCGCCTTGATAAGTGGCTGTGGGCTGCGCGATTTTATAAAACGCGTGCGGTCGCCCGTGAAATGATTGAAGGCGGTAAAGTCCATTACAATGGGCAAAGAACTAAGCCAGGGAAAATTGTTGAGCTGCATGGAATCGTTAAGCTTCGGCAAGGTAATGATGAACGAACGGTTGAAATCATGCAAATCAGTAGCCAGCGCAAAGGTGCACCGGAAGCTCAGTTGCTGTACTGTGAAACGATAGAAAGTATTAATCAACGCGAGAAAATGGCACAAGCGCGTAAGATGAATGCACTGACGATGCCACATCCAGAGCGACGCCCGGATAAGAAAGAACGGCGTACTCTGTTAAAGTTTAAACAAACAAATTCTCATGAGTCGTCTTAATGACGGCCTGAGCAACAGCCCGAGCAATAGAGAGATATTATGGCAAACCAAGACTTACTCCACCGTTTTTTATTTGAACAACATTCTGTTCGTGGAGAAATGATCAGTGTTGATGAAACCTTTGAACATATTTTAGAAAACCATGACTACCCAACAGCGGTAAAAGGGTTGTTGGGTGAGTTACTTGTTGCTACCAGTTTATTGACGGCAACGTTGAAGTTCGATGGTGATATTACTGTGCAAATTCAAGGTGATGGGCCTGTTAATTTGGCGGTTATCAACGGTAATAATTTACAACAGATGCGTGGTGTTGCACGTGTAGATGGCCCAGTTGTGGCGGGTAGCACTCTCAAGCAAATGATTGGTAACGGTTTTATGGTTATTACCATCACACCGAACCAAGGTGAACGTTATCAAGGGATTGTGGCGATCGAAGGGGATTCTATCGAAGAAAGCATTGATGCCTATTTCCGCCAATCAGAGCAATTACCAACCCGTTTATTTATCCGTGTGGGTGAAGTAGATGGGAAACCAAGTGCAGGTGGTATGTTATTGCAAGTTTTGCCAGCAGCAAATGAAACAAGCCATGACTTTTTTGACCACTTAGTGCAGCTGACTGCCACGATTAAAGGCCAAGAGCTGAGCACATTGGATGTGAAAGAGGTTTTACATCGTCTTTATCATGAAGAAGATGTCACTTTATATGACCCTCAATCTGTCGAGTTTCGTTGTACTTGTTCAAGGGAGCGTTGCGAAAGTACGTTAGCCACCTTACCTAAGGAAGATGTTATCGATATTTTGCACAAAGATGGGAAAATTGATATGGAATGTGAATTTTGTGGCTCACATTATGTATTTATTGAATCCGATCTTCAGGGGTTAAATAATGAGCTAAATCAGCAACTTCACTGATACGATTTAGCAACCTAATTATGTGACAAGGGTGCAATTCTGCACCTTTTTCTTATAATTTTAAAGCATTATTACGTGCTCTAAGTCTCATTATGAATTAAAAAAAATCATACATTTTCAATTCTTTGATAGCAATCGCTGTTAATTAGTCGTAAAGAATTATGATCATCCGCAGATTAGTTATGTTTACCAGGAGCAATATAATGAGCGCTAAAAGCATTACCCTGAAGGAACTTGAAAAGTACGGTATTCATGATGTAACTGAAGTGGTTTATAACCCAAGTTACGAGCTATTATTCACGGAAGAAACTAAGCCTGGACTTGAAGGTTATGAGCGTGGAACAGTAACCACTTTAGGAGCTGTTGCGGTTGATACAGGTATCTTTACTGGTCGTTCACCAAAAGATAAATATATTGTACGTGATGACGTGACTCGCGATACAGTTTGGTGGGCAGACCAAGGTAAAGGTAAAAATGACAACAAACCTATGTCACAAGAAGTTTGGGCGGATCTCAAACATTTAGTGACTGAACAACTGTCAGGTAAACGTTTGTTTATCATTGATGCATTCTGTGGTGCGAATGCTGACACTCGTCTAAAAGTACGTTTTATCACCGAAGTTGCATGGCAGGCGCATTTCGTTAAAAACATGTTCATTCGCCCATCTGATGAAGAATTAGTGGGTTTCGAACCTGATTTCATCGTCATGAATGGCGCAAAATGTACTAACCCGAATTGGAAAGCACAAGGTTTGAATTCAGAAAACTTTGTTGCGTTCAACTTAACCGAACGCATGCAACTGATCGGCGGCTCTTGGTATGGCGGCGAAATGAAGAAAGGTATGTTCTCTATGATGAACTACCTGCTGCCATTAAAAGGCATTGCATCTATGCACTGTTCTGCTAACGTCGGCGAAAAAGGTGATGTAGCCATTTTCTTTGGTTTATCTGGAACAGGTAAAACCACACTCTCTACCGATCCAAAACGTAAGTTAATTGGTGACGATGAACACGGTTGGGATGATGACGGCGTATTCAACTTTGAAGGTGGTTGCTACGCAAAAACTATCAACTTATCTAAAGAAGCTGAGCCAGACATCTATGGCGCTATCAAACGTGATGCGTTATTGGAAAACGTGATGGTGTTGGCAGATGGTTCAGTTGATTTCAATGATGGTTCAAAAACAGAAAACACCCGTGTTTCTTACCCAATCTACCACATTGAAAATATTGTAAAACCTGTTTCTAAAGCGGGCCATGCAACAAAAGTTATCTTCTTAACCGCAGATGCATTTGGTGTGTTACCTCCTGTTTCTCGTTTAACGCCTGAGCAAACGCAGTACCACTTCCTATCAGGCTTTACCGCGAAATTAGCAGGTACAGAGCGTGGTGTCACGGAACCAACTCCAACCTTCTCCGCTTGCTTTGGTGCGGCATTCTTATCACTGCACCCAACACAATACGCTGAAGTATTAGTTAAACGTATGGAAGCAGCGGGCGCGAAAGCTTACTTAGTGAATACAGGCTGGAACGGTACAGGTAAACGTATTTCCATCAAAGATACACGTGCCATCATTGACGCTATTTTAAGTGGTGACATCGAAAAAGCAGACATGATTAAACTGCCAGTGTTCGATTTAGAAATCCCAACAGCATTACCGGGTGTGGATACCAATATCCTTGACCCACGTAATACTTATGCAGACAAAGCACAGTGGGATGAAAAAGCGCAAGACTTAGCGGAACGTTTCGTGAACAACTTTGATAAGTACACGGACACCCCAGCAGGCGCTGCACTGGTGAAAGCAGGGCCAAAACTGTAATTGGTTTTGTGAATCAATAAATAATAAAGGCTCTACTAAAGTAGAGCCTTTTTTGTTGTGAAAATGATTATTCTGCTGATGGTAAGTCAAACAACAGGATTTCACTATCTTCACTTGCTTTGATGGTGAGCGCTGTTTCTTGCCAAATGGCTAAACCATCGCTGGTGGTTGCTTTTTGGCCATTCACTTCAACATTCCCTTTAACGATCTGGATCCACACGACACGTTTATCAGCGATAGCATGGGTGTGTGTTTCATTAGCAGGTAATGCCCAGCGCCACAGTTCCATATCTTGATAAATTTTTAATGAGCCATCACGTGCATCCGGTGATAGCACCAATTGCTTGCCGTCTTTGGAGTCGAATCGTTTTTGCTCATAACGTGGCTCAATGCCTGTTCTTTCAGGAATGATCCAAATTTGGTACAGATGTAGCTCTTCTTCATTACTTGGGTTGTACTCAGAGTGACGAATACCCGTACCCGCACTCATTATTTGAAATTCACCCGCAGGGATTTGCTCTATATTGCCCATGCTGTCTTTATGTTCCACAGTACCATTGAGCACGTAGGTTAATATTTCCATATCTTTATGGGGATGTGTTCCAAACCCTTGGCCAGCAGCAATAAAGTCTTCGTTAATCACTCTCAGCGCAGAAAAGCCCATAAATTGCTCATCATAGTAGCTAGAGAATGAAAAAGTATGCCAACTGTCGAGCCATCCATGGTTTGCATGACCACGTTCGTTCGCTTTGCGTAAATAGATCATCGTGTTCTCTCCTGTACGGATTTCAACCTTGGTTGAACTCGCTCTAAATGTATTGATGACAGTTTAACCAATTTATACACAGAGAAAAGTAGCTCCCATTAACCATAGGATCCAAAAAATTTGAATAAGATACAAGGTGATTGCAGAGAATGTGGTGTGAATAAAAAAATAGCCAGCGCAAGGCTGGCTAAAGTAAACACTGGAAGCAATGTGAGCAATGTCGTACTCCCTGCAAAGGGTGACTAAGTAACCCTGTTGAGGAAGTGATGATAATGATAATAGTTATCACTATCGTTTGTAAAGCATTATTTTTAACCAAAATAATATATCTTATAATTAAAACTGCAATTATATGATTTATATGAAATTAAATATTAACCATTATTTTTCAATGGATTAAGATTATTTGGTCATAAATAAAGGCCGATAACTTTAACAGAGCAATCCTGTTAAGAGTCTGGTTAAGGCCGAGTGCTTTTTAGTCGTTTTTTACAAAAGGGAGAGGTAAGCTTTCCGCGCATGCAGCCGCGGAGCTCCATGCCCATTGGAAATTGTAACCTCCGAGCCAGCCGGTCACATCCATCACTTCACCAATAAAATACAGGTCTGGTACTTTAAGTGATTGCATGGTTTTAGATGATATTTCGTGAGTATCAACGCCACCCAATGTCACTTCGGCGGTACGGTAACCTTCCGTTCCATTAGGTTGCACCCGCCATTGGTGTAAGGTGGTGTGTAACGCTTCAATTTGAGGATGATTAAGCTGTTTTAGAGCACACTCAGGGATTTGTCCTTGGGCTTGTAATACCTCAATTAGCCGTTTTGGTAATAATTTAGCTAAGGTATTTTTCAATGATTGATTTGGGTGCTGTTGTCTCTCTGAAACGATAAAATCATTGATGGAGATATCTGGAAGTAAGTTAATACTCACGTACTCGCCAGGGTTCCAGTAGCTGGATATTTGTAAAATAGCTGGACCAGAAAGCCCTCGATGGGTAAATAAAATATTTTCTTTAAATACGGTGCCGCTTGCCGCTGTTACCGTTGCAGGGACAGAGATACCTGAAAGTACCTGTAAGGTTTCTAAAAGGGGTTTATGTAAGGTGAAGGGCACCAGTGCTGCTCGTGTTGGAATAATAGTATGCCCAAACTGTTCCGCAAGACGATAGCCAAAAGGGGTCGCACCTAAACCTGGCATAGATAGGCCGCCTGTTGCAATGACAAGTGAGAGGGTACTTACTTGAGAGCCGTTGATCGTGACTAAAAAACCATCATCTGCTTTGTCAACGGCAGTCACCTCACTGCGTAACTTGATAGTGATATTCGGTAGATTACACTCACTTTGCAGCATATTGACGATATCTTGTGCACTATTATCACAAAAAAGCTGCCCTAAGGTTTTTTCATGATAGGGAATATTATATTTGGCCACTAAGGCAATAAAATCCCACTGTGTATAGCGAGCAAGTGCTGACTTACAAAAGTGTGGGTTTGTTGAAATGTAATTGCTGTGTTCTGCATACATATTAGTGAAATTGCAGCGCCCGCCACCGGACATCAATATTTTTCTGCCTAATTTTTTCCCGTTATCAACCACTAGCGTCTTCAAACCGCGTTTGCCAGAGTGTGAGGCACAGAATAAACCCGCTGCACCAGCACCTAAAATAATAACGTCGAAATTTTTCACAATAAGTGTCTCTATATATGTTTGATTTTAAGCGTAATTACATTGATAACCGGGATATTTTACGTCATCTCACCGGGATTGTAATGTAAAGCTTTGAGGAAGAACTGATGAAAACTATACAGGACGTATTATAATTAGAAAAATTCGTCTAAAAAAAGCAAACAACGATTATTTTCTGGAAATATCGTTAAAAAGTTTCAAAAATTCAGAATAAGTTTGATTGCTTTAATGTATTGAAAAATATGGGGTAATTGCTATGAGGTGCTTTTTTGATGGGTAGTTAAATCAAAAAAAGGTTAGATTTTGCTTCCACCGCCAGCGTTTGTCACTGATAATGCGCCGCGTTCATGTCCAACATATAATGGCTTAACGTCTATGCTACATCTTTTTACAGGTTTAGAATTTCATACAGGTCTATTATTAGTTCTGGCACTGTTATTTGTGCTGATCTATGAGGCTATAAATGGCTTCCATGACACCGCTAACGCGGTAGCAACGGTTATTTATACCAGAGCAATGCGGGCTCAGTTCGCAGTTGTCATGGCAGGGGTTTTTAACTTTTTTGGTGTCTTGCTGGGAGGGTTGAGCGTTGCATATGCCATTGTCCATCTCTTACCAACAGACCTCTTGCTTAATGTGAGCTCAGCTCACGGCCTTGCAATGGTTTTTTCATTGCTCTTGGCTGCAATTATTTGGAACCTTGGAACTTGGTACTTCGGTATCCCTGCTTCCAGTTCACACACACTGATCGGGGCAATAATCGGGGTGGGTTTAACCAACGCGATTGTGACTGATTCGTCTGTTGTTGATGCCTTGAATATACCGAAAATGATCAGTATTTTCATGTCATTAATTTTGTCTCCCGCTATCGGTTTTGTGATTGCTGGTTTGATGATTTTCTTTTTGCGCCGTTATTGGAGTGGCACAAAGAAACGTCGTCGTATTCACTTAACACCAGCGGAACGTGAGAAAAAAGATGGTAAGCGTAAGCCACCATTCTGGACCCGTACTGCATTGATTTTGTCAGCAGTTGGGGTGAGTTTCTCCCATGGTGCGAACGATGGCCAGAAAGGCATCGGTCTTATCATGCTGGTGTTAATTGGTGTTGCTCCAGCAGGTTTCGTTATGAATATGAATTCTAACGGTTATGACATCGCAAAAACACATGATGCGGTTGTCCACCTGCAACAATACTATGAAACACATAAACCAGCGTTAAACCATGCAATAGAAAATGCCCCGGCCGTTGCAGAAAGTAGTGATGAGCCTGGCGGTGAATTCCATTGTGATAGCACGCGTACTAGCGCTATTTTAAATCAAGCGCAAAAGATGCTTGATGGCATTCAAAGCTATGAAGAGCTGACGCCAGACCAACGTAACCACGCACGCCGTTTGCTGATGTGTATCTCTGATACTGCGAATGCGGTTGCGAAATTGCCAGAAACCAGTTCGAAAGATGCCAGCTTACTGAAAAAGCTCAGTAATGATTTACTGTATACCGTTGAATATGCGCCACTGTGGATCATTATTGCGGTTGCTTTAGCATTATCATTAGGCACCATGTTTGGTTGGCAGCGTGTTGCTGTGACCATTGGTGAGAAAATTGGTAAGAAAGGCATGACTTATGCGCAAGGTGTATCTGCCCAGGTGACTGCAGCAGTTTCTATCGGCGTGGCAAGTTATACTGGTATGCCAGTTTCAACAACGCAGGTTTTATCTTCTGCGGTTGCGGGGACGATGGTTGTCGATGGTGGTGGTGTACAAACAAAAACCATTAAAAGCATTGCATTAGCATGGTTATTGACTTTACCGGTGTCCATTGTGTTATCGGGCGGTTTGTACTGGCTATCGCTGTTGTTTATCTAGTCGCACTAATTTTGGCTTCATACATGAGTATGGAGCCTTTAACAGTTACATGAACACAGTAATCTACATATATAAAATAGTGATGATCGGAAGGTCATCACTATTTTCTCGCTAGCAAGTTACTAATCACAATTAACCGGTTATCAATAAATAGGCTAAGCTCACGACAACAAGAATACTGAGTCTGCTTATCATCATGAATTGCTTACGGATCCGCTCACAACGCAAAATAACTTCTGGGTCGTAATGTTCCAGATATTGTTTATTATTTATGTATCGAACTAACCGCAGTTGTTTGTTCAGTTGGCCGTGTGTAGTAAAAAAACCATTACCATCAACGGATTGATAAAGCAGGGGATCTGAATCCCTTAGAATAGACAATAAAACACGAACGGAAGAAAAGTACCGCATCATATTTAAGATGCACAAAATGCATAATGCCCAAAACAATGCAATCATACTGAACATAATCCTCTCCTTAGAACCTAGCTCAAGCTCACAGCAATTGTCGCAAAGGAAATACAGCAGAAAAATTGTACTTATACTCAGTTATTTTATTGTAGGATAAATTACTGTTTAAAAAAAGTGCAGTTAGCGCAAATTTGTGATGACCTCTTGTTTCTATTGAAGAAAATAAATCTGAGTTACTGAACTTTATTATCACAGCTTGCTGTGCAACTTTGTTGCATTTCTAAACTAAAGAGTCGCCATAACTCGAATTTTTTAGGGCAATATATTAATATTGAATGAATGATGTTATTGTTTTATAAAATGTTATATGAAGTGATGATTTTAAGGTTAATCTGCTTAGATGTGATCAAAGCAACACTTAATAATCACAATTAGCAGGTATAGTATTCATAAAGATGTGGTGAAGGCATAACCACCAGATAATCAGCATTCGGAAGGAGTTTACTTATGGCTTACAAACATATTCTCGTTGCGGTAGATTTATCACCTGAAAGTAAAGTATTACTGGATAAGGCTGTCTCTATGGCAAAACCTTACGGGGCCAAAGTATCTATGATCCATGTTGATGTTAACTATTCAGACCTCTATACCGGTCTTATTGATGTCAATCTTGGTGACATGCAGCAACGTATTACTGATGAAACACGTAATGCTCTGAAGGATTTGTCTGCGGGCGCAGGTTATGAAATCCAAGAAACGCTCAGTGGTAGTGGCGACCTAGGCCAAGTACTTGTGGACGCGATTAAGAAATACAATATGGATTTAGTGGTCTGTGGGCATCACCAAGATTTCTGGAGCAAGCTGATGTCATCTGCTCGCCAGTTAATCAATACTGTTCATGTGGATATGTTGATTGTGCCACTAAATGACGATGAAGAATAATCCATATCACTTAATTTGAAATATTATTCACTGAAAACGCTTGCTTATGCAGGCGTTTTTTTTGTTTCAAAATATGTATTTTGAGGGAGTTATTGGCAGGTCAAGCAATTTATTTTGCTATAGAGTGAAAAAAAACCTTGAATTTAGAATACAAACTAATGATATATTCAATAGGCAAACACAAATCAACCTCACATTTCCTAAAAATAATGATAAGAAAGAGTGAGGCACATCACAACAACTACATGTTAAAAAGGAAGACATAGATGACACAATCACTATCTTCGTTCTTGGAGTCTGTCCAAAAAAGAGACCCTTCTCAACCTGAATTTCTACAAGCCGTGCGTGAAGTATTCACTTCCCTTTGGCCGTTTTTAGAGCAAAATGCTAAGTATCGTGACCAAGCATTACTTGAACGTTTTGTTGAACCTGAGCGTGTAATTCAATTTCGAGT
Organism: Providencia rettgeri; assembly: GCF_013255915.1. Classification (GTDB taxonomy): domain Bacteria; phylum Pseudomonadota; class Gammaproteobacteria; order Enterobacterales; family Enterobacteriaceae; genus Providencia; species Providencia hangzhouensis. The sequence continues at coordinate 103,926 of NZ_CP053896.1, forward strand.
GTGTTGGGTAGATGACCAAGGTAAAGTTCAAGTTAACCGTGCATGGCGTGTGCAATTTAGCTCTGCAATCGGCCCATTCAAAGGTGGTATGCGTTTTCACCCATCTGTGAATTTATCTATCCTGAAATTCTTAGGCTTCGAACAAACACTGAAAAATGCTTTGACCACATTGCCTATGGGTGGTGGTAAAGGTGGTTCTGACTTTGATCCTAAAGGTAAAAGTCATGGTGAAGTGATGCGTTTCTGCCAAGCATTGATGACAGAACTCTATCGCCATATTGGTTCAAATACTGACGTCCCAGCAGGAGATATTGGTGTTGGTGGCCGTGAAGTGGGCTTTATGACAGGTATGATGAAAAAGCTGTCTAATGACACTTCTTGTGTATTTACCGGTAAAGGCTTGTCTTTTGGTGGTAGTTTAATTCGCCCTGAAGCAACTGGTTACGGTTTGGTTTACTTCACAAATGCGATGCTAAAACGTCATGGCCTAGGCTTTGAAGGGATGCGTGTCGCGGTTTCTGGTTCTGGTAACGTTGCGCAGTACACCATTGAAAAATGCATGGAGCTAGGTGCCAAAGTGGTTACAGCTTCCGATTCAAGCGGTACTGTAGTTGATGAAGACGGCTTTACAACAGAAAAACTCGCACGTTTGGAAGAAATCAAAAACAACTATGGTCGTATTGAAGAATATGCAAAAGAGTTTGGCTTAACTTACTTAGCGGGTCAGCAACCATGGAATGTTCCTGTCGATATCGCTCTGCCATGTGCAACACAAAATGAGCTGGATGTTGATGCAGCAAAAGTGTTAATCAAAAATGGCGTTAAAGCGGTCGCTGAAGGGGCTAATATGCCAACGACTATTCCTGCAACTGAGCTGTTCCTTGAAGCAGGAGTGCTGTTTGCGCCAGGTAAAGCGGCTAACGCAGGTGGTGTGGCAACCTCAGGTCTTGAGATGGCTCAAAATGCGGCTCGTCTAGGTTGGAAAGCAGAGAAAGTTGACGCCCGTCTGCATCACATCATGTTGGATATTCACCAGCACTGTGTGGAGTTCGGTGGTGAAGAGAAACAAACTAACTATGTTCAAGGCGCTAACATCGCGGGCTTCGTAAAAGTCGCAGATGCAATGCTTGGGCAGGGTGTGTTGTAATCTTCTGACCTCAAAACGTACGCGAAAGGGCGGCTGTATCATACTGATAAATTCACCTGTACATACGCCCTTCGCCGTTACGTTTATTCGCTATTTTTAATGCATGGATAGATATCAAACCGATGGCTTTTAGTGGTAACTGCTGATGGCGCTTTTTGTCCCGCAAGGGGCTCCGCATAGTCAGGGCGCTTAACAACCACTCTACGTTTAGCCAAAGCAATCGCAGGGGCTAATAATGAATCTGCATCATCATCTGCTCCCACTAATGACTGAAATACTCGCATTTCTTTCTTCACTAAAGCACTTTTTTGCCGATGAGGGTACATCGGATCAAGATAGATAACATCAGGGGCATGGGTTATCTCACTCAGTGCTGTAATACTGGATGCATGAATCAATGACATTCGCTCTTGTAACCATGGGCCAATTTCTGCATCTTGGTAGCCTCGTTGTAAACCATCATCCAATAGAGCAGCAACCACAGGGTGGCGCTCCAACATACGGACATGGCAACCGAGAGCGGCTAGAACAAAGGCATCACGCCCTAGGCCAGCAGTGGCATCAATGACATCGGGAAGATAATCTTTTTTGATCCCGACGGCTTTGGCAACAGCTTCACCGCGACCTCCACCAAATTTGCGACGATGGGCCATCGCCCCAGAGACGAAATCAACAAAAATCCCACCTAATTTAGGCTCATCTAGTTTGCGCAGTTGTAAGTTTTCAGGCGTAAGTACAACCGCCATAATGGCATCAGGGGTATGAGAAAGTTGCCATTTTTCAGAAAGTTGAGAAAGAGTGCCGGGATCGGCACCCTCTTCGCAGATCAATTGGATCTCAATACGATTAGCCATGAATACCATAACTCTTCAACATGGCATCTAATTCTGGTTTGCGACCACGGAAGCGTTCAAACAGCGCCATTGGCTCTTCTGAGCCACCACGACTTAAGATATTGTCGAGGAAAGACTGACCTGTTTGACGGTTAAAGATGCCTTCTTCACTGAAACGTGAGTATGCATCTGCCGCAAGCACATCTGCCCATAAGTAGCTGTAATAGCCAGCTGCATAGCCACCTGCGAAAATATGGCTAAAAGCATGTGGAAAGCGCGACCATTTTGGTGAAGGAACCACAGCGACTTTATCTTTAATCGCATATAGCGTTGGCATGACTTGCGCACCTTTGGCTGGGTCATACTCAGCATGTAAGGTGAAATCAAACAGGCCAAACTCTAACTGGCGTAGAACAAACATAGCTGATTGGTAGTTCTTCGCCGCTAACATACTATTGAGCATTTCTGTTGGTAATGGCTCGCCTGTCTCATAATGGCCGGAAATAAATTCGAGGGCTTCAGGCTCCCAGCACCAGTTTTCCATAAACTGACTTGGTAACTCGACAGCATCCCATGGTACACCGTTAATCCCTGCGACATCTGCAACATCAATTTGCGTTAACATATGATGTAAGCCGTGACCAAATTCGTGGAATAAGGTAGTGACTTCATTATGAGTAAACAGTGCGGGTTTATCGCCAAGTGGTTTATTGAAGTTACAGGTTAAATAGGCTACAGGATTTTGTAATGAGCCGTCTTTATGCACCATACGGCCAACACAATCGTCCATCCAAGCTCCACCGCGTTTATGTTCGCGAGCATAGAGGTCTAGGTAGAAGCTGCCGCGTAAGGTATTGGTTTCATCATAGAGTTCAAAGAAACGCACATCTTTATGCCATGTTTCTACATCATTGCGTTCTTTGGCAGTTAAACCATAAATGCGATGAACAACTTCGAACAAGCCATTCAGGACGCGTTGTTCAGGGAAATATGGGCGCAATTGTTCATCATTTAATGAGAATTTATGCTGTTTTTGTTTTTCGCTGTAATAGGCTAAATCCCAAGATTCAAGCGTATCGACACCATAATGTTCTTTAGCAAAAGCCGTCAGTTCAGCCAGTTCATTTTCCCCTTGCTGATGAGCACGGTCAGCTAAATCATTGAGGAAATTCAGCACTTGTTCTGGCGATTCGGCCATTTTGGTCGCTAGGGATTTTTCTGCGTAGTTTTTAAAACCTAATAATTGCGCTAGCTCGTGGCGTAAAGCCATCAGTTCATCGATTAATTCGCTGTTATCCCATTTACCCGCATTTGGGCCTTGGTCAGACGCACGGGTGCTATATGCATGGCTCATCTCACGACGTAATTCTGCGTTATCAGCATAGGTCATAACAGGTAAATAGCTTGGCATATCGAGAGTGAGTAAGTAGCCTTCTTCACCTTTTGATTCAGCCATGGCTTTTGCTGCAGCAATAGCGCTTTCTGGCATACCCGCTAATTCTTTTTCATCTTTAATCAGTTTGGTCCAACCCATAGTTGCATCAAGCACGTTATTGCTAAATTTAGACGCTATCTCCGACAAACGTGCCACAATTTCACCATAACGTTGCTGTTTTTCAGCAGGTAAGCCAATGCCGGATAACTCAAAATCGCGTAAGGTATTTTCGATAGACTTACGTTGAGCTTGGCTAAGGGAATTAAATTCAGCCCCTTCTTTTAATGATTTATATGCTTGATACAAAGGCTCATGCTGCCCCATCCAGGTACTGAATTCAGACAGTAATGGTAAACATTTTTCATACTCTTCGCGCAGTTCTGGGCTGTTTTTCACGGAGTGTAAATGACTCACTGGCGACCAAACACGAGACAGCTTATCACTGGCTTCTTCTAAAGGTTGGCACAGGTTGTCCCAAGTGTATTGATCTGTTGCACTCAACAGGTTTTCTACTGTTTGGCGATATTCATTGAGTACGTGTTGGACCGCGGGAAAAATATCCGCAGGCTCTATAGTAGAAAAACGGGGTAGTGCGGAATCGGCTAATAATGAATTTGTCATAAAACATCCTGTGATTGCAGGCTTGTGCTCGTAGGCCAAGGCTTACTGTGTTGACAATAAAAGTTAAATGGCGAACTTATACCCAAATAGGATAAATGTTATGGGTGATAGAACCAGCACGCCATTGCGAATATAAGAAAGTATATGGGGGCAGATGTACAAACCTCAATATCAATCTAACGTTTTTTCTTATTAACGCTTATCAATAAATGGGGTTTTTGTTGGTTTTTATCAATAAAGGCAATAGTTGTAGTTTCAATGCTTTGGAAAATAATGAATTCAGTCTATAATCACTTTCCAATCTATAGAGGAAGATCGTCGTCTCCGGTGAGGCGGCTGGATTTCAAATCCAGTTGGGGCTGCCAGCAGTCCCGGGCAGGTTCGACTCCTGTGATCTTCCGCCACTCAAGTTCAATGCACCTCCACTGAAGTCAATTAAATCCTTTAAATTCAATATATAAAAGCAATTTATAGTCAACTCAGTTCAACTGGAGTTACTCCACATCAACCCCCAGTTGGGGGTGTTAATCGGGGGTGCATTTAGGTATGGTATATCTTGCACCCCCAAATTCTCATTTTCTTTGTAACAGATAGGGCTTACGGAGGTTTTGTTATGGCTCTGAGTGATATAAAAATTAAAACGGCAAAGCCGCTAGATAAGCCCTACAAACTTTCTGATTCAGGTGGGTTATATCTGATCGTTAATCGCAATGGTTCTAAATATTGGAGAATGAAGTATCGCTTTGCAGGCAAAGAAAAAATGCTTTCCATTGGTGTCTACCCTCAAGTGACATTAGCTGAAGCAAGAAACCAACGTGATGATGCGAAGAAATTGTTAGCTCAAAATAAAGATCCAAGTGAACAAAAGCAATTAGCGCGATTAGAAAAGCACTTAGCTTCAGAAAGTACCTTTGAAGCAGTCGCTCGTGAATGGCATGCCTCTAAAGCGGATCGCTGGTCACTACGTTATCGTGATGAAATTATTGATACCTTTGAAAAGGATATCTTTTCTTATATTGGTAAGCGTCCGATAGCAGAGATTAAGCCCTTAGAACTACTTGAAACCTTGCGTAAGATGGAGAAGCGCGGAGCCTTAGAGAAGATGCGTAAAGTCCGCCAGCGCTGCGGTGAGGTCTTTCGCTATGCAATTATTACCGGTCGAGCGGAATATAACCCCGCCCCCGATCTTGCATCTGCATTAACTCCTCCGAAGAAACAACACTTTCCGTTTTTAACTGCTGAAGAGCTGCCTTATTTTCTAAAAGATTTAGCAGGTTATACGGGCAGTGTGATAACCAAAACAGCGACTAAAATTATTTTGCTAACAGCGGTTAGAACACAAGAGCTCCGTTTTGCTCGTTGGCAGGATCTTGATTTAGAAAAAGGAATTTGGGAGATACCTGCTGAAGTAATGAAAATGAAGCGACCGCATGTAGTGCCATTATCAAAGCAGGTGATCGAGCTGTTTAATTCACTCAAGCCACTATCAGGGCATTATGAGCTCGTTTTTATAGGCCGTAATGACCATAGAAAGCCAATCAGTAAGGAAAGCGTAAATCAGGTTATTGAGTTATTGGGATATAAAGGCAGGCTAACAGGACATGGCTTCCGCCACACGATGAGCACAATTCTGCATGAGAAAGGATTTAATTCAGCATGGATTGAAACCCAGCTCGCGCATATCGATAAGAACGCGATCCGTGGTACGTATAACCATGCTCAGTATATGGATGGACGCAGGGAAATGATGCAGTGGTATGCGGATTATATAGATGAGTTGGAGGGGAGTTTGGGGAATGTGGTGAGTGTGAATTTTTAGTGATATTTGGCCATGTTTACGCCTAAGTGGCTATTATTCATGTCACCATAAATTTTCTAAATCAGATACTTTCTATATAAATAATTACGGAATGGGCTTCTCTCTTCTAGGCACTTTTACTACTACGCTTCCTGATATGTCACTATTATTACAGTTTCTATATCAGTTAGGGCTCTAAATGCTCAGCTCAGAAAGATACTCAAACCGTATCCAAACTTCGGTCAATTAAGTAATCCTCTGCACCAAGTTTTATAAGCTGTGATCTCACTGCACGGCTGAATGGTGCATCGGCTCGTGTTTTAGTTTTGAGTTGTTCTATTTGGCGTTCGATTGTTCTCATTGGTGCTTCATCACCCAATGGATCTAAGTCTTCAACACTTTGCTGGATAGTTTCGAGAAGTTCTTTTGCTTCTTTCATCACTTGAAATCGTGCTTCACGCATTTTCTCAAAATTAAGACCATAAATAATACCAGACTGCTGAATTCTTAATGCGGCTTGTCCAACACAGTGTCTGCTCGAAGTAAATCTACCGTTATCGTCATAATCTATATAGGTGAGATCTGCTTGGACAGTGGGGTCTAGCAGAGTTACTCTTTCATCATCGATACAACGATTCCCCCAGTTTGCTTTAGGGCTACCATCTAATAGAGGAAACCAACTGCCTTTGCCAACGGTGTAACCAGATTCATCCGTGTTCAAACGGTTACAATTCTGAGCGGAAAGTCTGAAATTTTTCCAATCAAATGCTAACCATGTATAACCTTCTGTATCGACTAAATTTTCTGTTCTTCTTGCCTCTGATTTAGGCCTGAAATGATCTACATCGAAATTTGCACCTGCATCTTTAGCTTCAGAGTACCAGCACTTTCCATAAGACATTTTAGCAAGATATTTTGAAAAGCCTCTCCATATATGAGACTTTTTTTTGAGGAAGTCTTTCCGCTGTTCCACGGGTAATTGTTCTAGAGCATTTTGCGCGCGTTGAGCAACGTCAAATACCTTTGCTGGAATAAGCGTGGCGTCTCGTTTGATAAAAATCATTCGCTAACCTTCTTAGCTTGAAGCACCTCAATTACTTTTTTCATAGCTGCTCGTCTCTGAGCTGCTTTATCAGGCGTTAATGGTGGTCTATCACTGTATTTTAGGTCTTGCCATGCTAAGAGAAAATCACTGTATAATGGATCCCTGTTTTCAAATGAAAACCCAAGTCTATTTAACTCATCATTTAGAAGATCTAGTTGGTTGTTCTGAGCTTCCGTTCGATTTTCGATGTGAGATAGTTCGTTCCGATCATCCAATAATTTTTGGGTCTCGAGATCCAGGGTTGTATTTAGACCAAAAACTTCAGTAAGTGTAGACATAAAGCCTGCACCACGAGGATCTATGTAAGGCTCTTGCGAGTGGACATTATGTTCATCATCACGCCACATGACTTGTACTTGCTGTTTCTTCAGCTCGGCAATAGCTAAAGGATGGTGTGTGACCATCAGCAAGTGACTAGTATCGTGATTAGGTACAAATTCACGTAGAAATTTAAGATATTTAATGGCCCAAGAGGGATTAAGGTGAGTGTCAGGTTCGTCGAGCAAAAACAAGGAATCTTTACCGCCAGTAAATTTGAGCAGACCCAATACAGTCAGTAGTTGTTGTTCACCTTCACTGAGTTCTCGGAAAGTGAGAGGTTCTATGCTGCTGGATACTTTCACCCGTATGCTGACTTCAGAGATAATTTCTGATAGTAGGGTACTTTCGAGCATTTTAAACAATTCGTCGGCACTGAGAGCTTTGGCGAATTCACGCAGTGCTTTTACATCAGGTAAAAATAGATGGAAGAACTCATTTCGAATACTATTGCCGGTTAACGAGGTATCTTCTGGGCGACTCACTTTTATCGGTGATAATGTGTGTTGTATCAGTTCATCCAGAAAGCGACGAACAACGCCGCGTGCTCCCCAAAACAATTCTCCTTTCTGTTTAGCCCACCCAGGTTGGCGCATTACAAAATGAATACTGTCTAATCCTTCAATACCTAAGTGCTCTCGCAAAAATATTTTTTCTGCGCTGTCATGTTCTGATAAGAAAAAGGCAAGTAATACGAATTGGCTGTGGTGAGGTTTAGCGTAGAATAATGGCCGAATATCACCTTTTAGATCCAATTTATCTTCTAGTAACTTACGATAGAAATCCGTACGGTGTTTTTTAAAATGGTCTTCAAGACGATCACTGGGACCTGAGTAATATGCAAAAACATAATTAGGTAGGTATGGTGCTTTACCGCTTTTATCACGCTTAACTTTTGAAAACGGAATGGCTATACCTGAAGGCCGTTCATTAAACACATCCCTTGGTGTGTCTTCACTTAAAAGATCGCGCACACATACTTTATATTGTTTTGCCAATGTGCCACGCTCTGGATCGGCATCAATGGTTATTTCCAGCCATCGCTCACTGAGCTGATTGGGCTTATGGCGTTCACCAAGTCGATAAATCAGCTCGTAAGAAAAAGGTGGTGCTTCGCCCAGATCAAGATTGCGAAATATAGTTACCAAAGCTTCAAGAACGTTTGATTTACCAGAACCATTACGGCCTACCACCACTGTCATCAGGTGACTTTCATCAAAATCCACTTTCACGTTTTCAAGATTTTTAAAGCGTGAGCGAATATGCAATCTATCGACTTTCATGGGCTGTCCTTAATTCTCCGCTTTATTTACTGGTGGCTTAGCCAAGTCGAACCAATCTTGGCTGTCGTCACCACGTTCAAGCTTTATGATAGACTTTTCGATTATAAGAGCATTACGAACATCTAAAAAGAACAATTCCAGTTGATCGGTGCTACTGTCGCTTGGGTAGCCCGCAGCCTCTAACAATTGCTGTCCGCTAAGAGGCTTACCGGCTTTTTTCAACGCATCAACTACTTTGATTATTTTTTTGCTCATACGGCTACCTGTATTTTTTTTTACGGTGGTAAATTTTGTCTTAGGCTGCTGTTTGATAGTCTCTCGTTCTGAGTTAATTTTTCTCAATAGGGCTTCGGCGCTATTATCACCAGTTAGTAACTCTGGATTGGCAGTCCTCCAGTCTGCAGTCAACTCTCCGCTAAAGGCTTTGGACATAATGGATGGAGTGAGGTTCTTTACTCGATCTAATGCGATATTGGCTTTTTGTTTGATGATATCTGAAAACGCGAAGAGCTCTTCGATACGGCGGACGATTTCGCTTTGTTCTATCATTGTTGGAACTCTGATTGCATATGCTTTTAGTTTTTGAGCGTTGATATTTGACTGACTTACGCCGTCAGATTTGACTCGATAATAATATTCCTTTGCAGCCGGACTATTTAATAGGTAATTCAAAAACTCAGGGTTTAAATTTTCTTTGCATTTAATTCTGATTAAATAGCCAGCATATATAGCTTCCCTTTCACCTCGAAAAATTGAGGTTTTACCAACTAACTCTGGGCTATTTGTACGATTGAAAAGTACATCACCAGCTGAAAGCTTATACTTTTCAATCTCTTTTGGGTCAGAAGTATATGCCAAGTTTGTCCAATCGAGACAACCATCTTGTAAATTACCCATCCTTAAAACGGGTACGAGGCCTTCGGGTTGAGACTTAGTTGATGAGCCATAAGTCGGATTTTCAACAAAATCACCGAGGATCCCATTTTGCCACATGTCAATATTTTGTTTATATAATCCTCTCCAATCTTCTGTTAATTTTCCACTTACGGCGGTAGTGAGGACTAATTGGCGAAATGTTTTTAGGATTTCGGGGATGCGCTCGAGGCGGGCTTTGATGGCGTCAACTTGTGCAATCAGTATGTCGAGTTTGTCAGCAATGATTTTTTGTTCTGCTAAAGGAGGAAGTACGAAGGGTAACCTTTTTGCAATAGCGCCTGAAATTTCCTTAAAGGTTGTACCTGTGCCCATGCTTTCAGCGATATCTTTGATACTCTTAAGGTAGTGGTAGGCATAATCTGAATTAACTCCATAGGGAAAAACGAAATTCTTAAACCCTTGATTGGTTGAGATCTCATGTTGTGCGATAGCTACATATCCAATCGGTGCTCGGCTACTAAACAACAAGCTCCCTTTAGGTAATATTTTTGCAGAACACGAGTTATACCCTTGTCTACTTAGATCTCTAGCACCAAAACTAATATATTTTTCAGTGTAACCGCTAAGATCCGCGGGTGTTAGCCAAGCAATCCCTGTACCGGATTCTTTAAAGTTTTCCGGATTACTAGTCTTTGGGGTCCCTCCTGAAATAACATCTGCGATATCTCCAATTCTTAACTCTATCCAATTGCATGTATTAGTTGAAGTCACTTAATTACCCCTTCCAACACAGCTAATAGTTCGTCCAGTTCACACAACGCGGCTTCTAATTCACTTTTTGCTTCGCGTGCCAGTACATCTGGCTCAGGCAAATCAGTCGTATCGATGCTGTTATTGTCTTTCAGCCACGAGATATTCAGTGAGTCGCCTTTGGTGTTTGCAATCCATTCTCGGCTAAAGCAGCGCCAGCGAGAATGGGCAAGCTGTTCATCAATATCCTGATTTTCTTCCACTGCCTCTTTATCTATTTCAATCTCTTGCGCACCAAAGCTGTATTCACCTTCAGTACGTTTACTGGTTCCATCAGGTTTTTCACCAAACACTTTCTCGAATGCGCCAAGGTGCGGATCTGTACCAAAATCTTCTGGTGAAAAGCCAATCTCGGAATTACCAAAGGGCGTGCGCTTACCAAAATTAGGCATATTGGTGCGAAGATCATATACCCAGATGTTCTTAGTACAGTTCTCTTGCTGATGTTTGTCTTTGGTGGAGCCTTTGGTTAAGAATAATACGTTAGTTTTAACACCCGGAGCGTAAAAGATACCGGAAGGTAGGCGCAAAATAGTATGTAGATTACATTTATTCATTAAGTCACGGCGTACATCCGTACCGATACCAGACTCAAACAATACGTTATCTGGCAACACTACAGCAGCCCGACCGCCAGCCTTAAGCCCCAAATAAATATGCTGCAAGAAAGCGAGTTGCTTATTTGTATTGGGGTATGGAATATCATTACGCAAAGGACGTTGCCCTCCAGCCTTATTGCCAAAAGGAGGGTTAGCCAAGATTACATCCGCTTCGTCCAATCCTGTTACATCATCAGTAAGCGCATCACCATAAATAATGTTTGCATCCAAATTATGCAAAAAGATATTCATTAAGCAAATTCGGCGAGTATTTTTCTCTATTTCTACCCCTTGATACTGAGGAGGATTAACTTGATATTTTTCTCGTGAATACTTGGTGCGAATATAGCTATCAGCAGAAACTAAGAATCCACCACTTCCTGTCGCGGGGTCTTGAATTAAATCTCCAAGATTAGGCTGTATTAATCTCACTATTGTGTTAACTAAAGAGCGTGGCGTAAAGTATTGTCCAGCCGCCGAACGAGTATCCTGAGCGCTTTTATCAATGAGGCCGCTGTAGAGGTCACCAAATCCATCTTTTCCTACTTGGTGCCATTCTATTTTTGAAATACCTTCTACAACAGCTTTTAAATTTTCGGAATGGGAGAACACTGTTGTAGGAAAGGCGTAAATTTCTCTTATGACTTCATTTTCAACATGCGCACCCAAGTGTGTGAGCATTTCCTGGTAAAAACCTAATAATCCTTCCTCTGTATGAGATTCTAGATCAACCCATCGATAGCCTTTAGGTATCAGTTTTTCTGAACCATTTTCCTGAGCGATTTTAAGAAACAACAGATAGCTAAGTTCAGATACATACTGGTAATAGGTGATTCCATCACCTCTCAATATGTTACATAAACTCCAAATTTTTTGAATAATTGTCTCTTGCTTCATTTTTCGTTAACTCAGGTTTAAATATGTTCTAATATTGGTAATTTTACGCCAAACACACTATAAAAAGATACTCATTAAACAGACTATTGCCGCTTTCTGGGTTGCTGTCTCATTTTAGGGGAAGTGGACACCATAGTCGTAACTGGAGTCCCAATAGTGCTTGGGCGAACTAACCACCAAGCCACTTTCCCTGCTTGAGACAATGAGTCATTCTCAACAGTTAAACCTCATAAGCTCGAGAGAAATTTTCAAATGATTCAGTTAGATGATAAAAATCTGCATTAGGATCATTTTTTACTTCTTGGTATCTAGCTATTAGCTTGTCAATGAGCCTATCTGGTATTGGGTGTGATGCAGGATCACCGCACCATCAAGCTGAGTGTGCTCTTTGACATTGACATCAAAGCCGCCTTTTGCTTTTCGACGATTGGCATTAGTGCGCAGTTGTAAGGCAAAAAGCTAGACAACTAAAGAAGAAGGGGGGGTAAAACCAGACAATATACAGTGGGTTACGCCCCTAACCACGGTAAACCCAACCCCAGCTACAACTCACTTTAAGCGATAAGTGGCTGAAAGAGATGGGATTTGAGGTGGGGAGTCACTACAACCTCTCCCACCAAGCCGGACAGTTGATTATCCAGCTGGTTGAGAACGAGTAAGATATTTAAGGACGATCCCAGCAGATAACTGGGATCGTCTCATTAATTAATAGAGTAAAGATCTTGAATGTAACGCTCAACAAATAGTTTTAATTCAGAAGATGGATAAGGCTCTTTAGCTTGGATTAAATAAGCATCATCATAAATTACTCTTGAATTCAATGAGCTAGATATTATATACAAAATTAAAACTGAAAACTTTAAGTTGCTCTCACCTCTTGTGGAGACACTTACCATGTATGGGTACTCTATATCATCTATATCACGTAGATTTTCTTCAATAAAGTTAAAACTTATCCAACAAAAATAATCATATTGGTGGTCGTGTATATAGATAAACTTATCAAGTAAATTTAGTCCTTTTTTAGCTGATATACCTATAGTTAATTGTTTTGTAGACAAAGAAAAGTCATTAAACCCATCGACGATACTATTGAGGATATCTTCAAATTGAGGAAGCTTTTTAATTGGAAATAAAATTTCGTTAGACATTATTTTCCTCCATTGGTACTAATTGAGCCACTTGTAACATTAAGCCAGCCATCTTGGGTTTTAATGTAAATATTATTTACCGTGCCTTCTTTTGTGATATTGCTAACTGGAGAGCCAGATTTAAAGTGGTCAATCATTTCTTTCATGCTTACACCTGTTTTAGATGCATCCACATATAGATCCCCTTGATAGCCAGCTTTTTGCATATCTTTGGCACCACTCACAATATTGCGCCTAACAGCGTTGATGCTCTGCCCTTCTACTAATTTTAATTGGACCGGAACACCATCTAGCCATCCATCTATTCCTTGGAAATTTTCTTTTTCAACTCCTTTAAAATTACCGCCCTTATATTTAACAATATCTAATGCTTGCTGGTATTCATGAGGTTCTAATGCATTCTGTATGACTATCCCTTGTTTTCCATTAGGTAATTTAAGGATATCTTTACCTGAGTTTATTACTGTTGACTCCGCACTCGTCAACTGATTCAAGTTAATCTTACCAGCCTTGGCTTCTGACTGTATTACTTGTTTAACTGTCGAGACTTCTTGTGCTGTTTTACCAATAATCAATGCACCGCCGGCACCAGTTCCTCCCGGTGTTACTACCTCTGCTGTAAATATACCCACTTCATTTAAGCATATTACAGGTGCTGCTTGACAGCCTGTTAAAGCAGCTCGAACAGTTGCTATCATTTCTGGTGCTATAACTAATGAGTAGCCAGCTGCAACGACGCCCATCGATGCTCCAGACACAACTAAATTACCATTATTAATGCCTTTAGTTATGTCTGCTTTACAGCTCGCATCACAATCTGGGATATCAGCAAATAAGAACCCAAGGTTTCCACCAAGTGCCATTGAGTTATTCTCAACCGCATTCTTAGCTGCTTGCGAGCCAGTAATCGCACCGGCCACATCGCCGGTAGTAAGACCACCCGCTAATCCTGAAGCCAATTGGCTTAGTGCACTGACTTGCTGTTTCTCACTTTCACTCAGTTCCCAAATTTCTTTGCCCGGGAAGAGGGTGTTCAAGATAACATGAGCCGATAGTTCACCGCCACCAGCACCTAATCCACCCGCAGCAGCGGATTGGTTATTTAGCTCAGCGACGACGGCGCCTAACACAGCATGTGCCATGGCATTCGCGGCTTTATTATCTTCGCCAACCTGCTGTTTTATCAACGTTGCTAAGTACGGTGAAGAGGCATTAGCCAATGCACCTGCTAAATTATCACCTGCCAGCCCTTGTAGCAAACCGGTGACGGCTTGAGCCGCTTTTTGGAAGTCGCTGCCCGTGCCATATTGTGCCATGGCGTTGTTATAGGCTTGTTGCTTAATGGCGTCATCGGTTATAGGCTCAACCGAGTTATCCTTTTTCGCTTTGGCTTCCAGTTGTTGCTTAGCGACCGCTAACGCATCGGGGTCTTTTTGGGCTTTCAGGCCAGCAATATCCCCTTCAGTGCGGATGATATCCATTGTCTGATTACCGATTTCACCAATCAACTGGGATTGTTTTAAGCGGTTTTGTTCTTTCTCTTTATCGAATATCGGGTTGATACTGCCATCATTGGCGTGCTCGGTATCGCGATTGAGCTCGTTAACATCCTGTTTTTGTTTGCCTTCATTGCGAACAATGACGGTACCGTCACTGACCGCCGATTGCGTGGTGCCTTCCGCATGGCCGCTATTATTGGCGTTAGAGAGTAACCCGCCCGCAGCATTGGTCACCAGTTGGCTTCCAATTGGGCCACCGGTGCCAATCGAGCCGCCTGTGTGCTCGGCGGTAAAGTCGGCTTTATTGTCGATATCTTTCCAGCCTAATGTGCCCGTATCGAGGCTATTTTTATCTTTGTCCGCGGTTGACGCAATCACCGAGCCATCAAGCTGAGTGTGCTCTTTGACGTTGACATCAAAGCCGCCTTTGCTTGCAAAAATACCGGTTTGTTCTTTCACACTGTCGTAGTTGCTCTTGATTTTATCTTTGCTGGCACTGATGTTGATGTTTGGCGTGCCACCTACCGTGTAACCGCCACCGACGCTGACCTCTTGCTGTTTTGCATCATAGCGGTCGCTGTCTTGCTCACTTTGCAGGGTGAGGTCACGACCGACATTGACAGTGACCTGTTCACCACTGACTTGTGCCCCTTTGAGGGTGGTATCTTGCCCACTGTTTAAGATGAGTTTATTGCCTGCATCCAGTGTGGTTTCGGTGTGCGCGAGGCCATTGCCTTTTTCATGGCCTTTGCCTTGGTTGACGGAGGCTGAGATATTGACCCCGTAGCCACCTTCACCCACGCCCACACCAACCCCGACACTGCTGCCTTTGCTGCTGTTTTTGCTGTTTGTCTGTTCAGTGTTTTGAGCTGATACAAGGTTGATATCTTGCGTCGCAGACAGTGATAAGTCTTTGCCCGCTTTGAGCTCACTGCCGACGACCGTGATATTGCCGCTGTCTGGGTTGCTGTCTTTATTTTTACCCGTTGCGGTAATCGACAGATTTTGTCCGGCATTTAAGGTGCTGCCTTGGGACTGGCGACTGTCGGTATGTGTTTCGCTTTTCGACGATTGGCTACCGTAAGACACGCTGACGCCAACCGTATTGGTCGCTCCTTTTTGATAGCCTTCATCCCCCGGTTTGAGGTTGTTGGCAAGGTTGTGGGCATTCGCAGCATCGGTTTTCAGCCCATCTAACTCAACCGCTTGCTGGGCTTGAACACCCGATAACACCGCTTTGGTATTTTGCAGGGCACTTAAACGACCGTCACTTTCTTTGCGAGCTTGTTGTGCGGTGCTGACGGCGGTATTGAGGGCGCTGCCTGCACTGCCAGAGAGCGAAATACCAAACCCACTTTGCTTGGTTTCAAATGTCTCCGTGCGGGTACGCTCATCATAGCCTGGGTCGATTTGCACGCTGTCGCCTGTGAGGTTTAAGTCTTTTTGAGCAATCAGGTCAGCGCCGCCCACATGCAGTTTGTTGCCTGCGGTGATATTAACATTACCTTGTGTACTGCCAATGGTGCTGACACTTTGGCTTTGGGTGGTGCCTTTTTCATCCACTTCATGGCGAGAGGATTGTTTACCCACACTAAAGCCAATGCCACCGCTGCTCATTAGGCCGCTTTTTTTCTTCTCTTCGAGCAGATAATGCGAGTCGGTTTCCGTCGCGGCAGTAATATCAACATTATTGCCAGCGGTTAAGCTGACATCGTTTTCTGCGACCACGGAGGAGCCTTTGACGGTCAGGTCATTACCTGCGTTGATGGTAACTTTTTCGCCACTGAGCAAGCTGCCTTTTTCTCGCGTGGTTTCATCGTTTTGGGTGGTGTGCTCACTGCTGGCGCTTAAGAAGCCTTTACTGCTACGCTGCTCTTCAACATATTTTTTATTTTCTTCAGTGGCGGTATTGAGCATCACATTTTGTTTAGCATCAAGGGTAATTTCCCCTTTTTCACTGTGAATGGTGCTGCCCGTGACGGTGATGTCTTTATCACGCGCGGTGATATCGACGCCGTTTTGTCCGCTGAATGTGCTGCCGACCACCTCATGAGATGAGGTCTCATCGACACGTGAGCCTTTGCTGCTGCCATTGCGCGTTTGCTCTTGGTCTAGCGCGTGGGTGTCTTGGGTTGCTGCCGTGATGGTGACATCTTGCGCTGAGACGCTGACTTTACCTGCTTGGCTATCGACTTGGGCGCCTTCTGCCACCAAGTTATTGCCTGCATTCAGTGAAACGCCTTTGTCACCACTGAGGGTACTGAGCACTAAACTGTCTTCTTCGCGAGTGTTACTGACGGAAGAACCATTACCTTGTGCATCAAGTTGGCTTTTATTGGTGGTTTTATCCGATAGGATATTGATATCGCCACCCGCGTTGACATCCAACGAGCCGTCAGCTTGCGCTTGGCTGCCCTTGACCGTGATATCTTTTCCGGCATTGAGGCTGAGATTACCACCAGCGCTGAGTTCGCTACTTTGCGCGAGCTGCCATTCACCGCTGATATGGGCAAGGCCACCAGTTGCATCTAGACCTTCATTACCGCGTTCACCCATCGCTCCCGCAATCACATCAATACTGCCGGTATGGGTACTTTTTACCGCTGTAATGGATAAATTGTCACGCGCATTGAGTTTGATATCGCCTGTCGCATCCAGTTTAGCGCCTTGCAATTGCACATCATGGCCACTTAAGGTGATATCGGTGGCACTCATCGTTGCTTGGCGTAGTGCATCTTGTAAGTTGGTGCTCAACGTGAGGCTATCAGCTTGGATATTGATGGTATCCGCTTTAATATCGCCATCACGGTGCATAAATTGTTTCGCATCGACCTCAAGGCCTTTTTCAGCCAACAGGTTTCCTGCATTATCAATGCTGTCAGCGGATAAGTTCAGTGTTTTACCACTGATCATTGCCCCTTGCTGTGTCAGGCTAAGTGTTGTGTTAGCTAAATAGACTTTCGGAACCCACACCGTTTGGGGGCCTTGTGGTGTATCGAGGGTTTCACTGACCAGCCACACAATGTCTTGTTGCAGAGCGGCGATTTGTGCTGGCGTCAAGGCAACACCGGGACGCAAGTTGAACTCTTCCGCGACTTTAACACCATTATTCATCAAGTATTGATACTGCGCCATGGCATCTTCTTCACGCAGAGAAGGGCGACCGGTGAGTTTTAATACTTGTTCGCGGACGAGACGTTGTTCATAGAAGCCATCCCCTAAACGCTTATGCACATCGGAAGGGGAGTAGCCAACACGCTCAAGCAGGTAGTCGCTACTGATAAATTTGTTTCTGTCGGTAAAGCGCGGGTCGGTGACCACCAAGAATGGGCTATCCGGGGTTAAGTTTGGACGGAATAAGCCATTATCTGGGATAGAGGTTGCCACATCACCAATGTGTTGTTTTTCGGTTAAAGCCAGTTCAGCAGGAAGCAGAGGGCGATCGATTGGCGAAGCGCCTTCTGTTTGATTGAGCTCAGATTTTCCCTGTTCCGTGACGGTGGTATTGAGGTCTTGTTTATTCATGCCGTCAATATCAAACGCCAGTGGATTACGTTCCCATTCGGCACGTTCCGCTTTAGCCGCATTCATCGCGGCTTCTAACGCCGTGATTTGCGCAGCATTGACGGTGGTATTGGTGATATTGGCACTGGTGATCGAGACATTGCCATTACCCGAAATAATGCCATCGATGGTGGTGAGTGCCGTGGTTTTGTCACTGCTCGATTCAGGGTACCAGTGGCTTTTACTGACATCATAATGGTCAACATAGAACTCTTTACGGCGTTCATTCACGGAATAGCCGGTATTCTCAATATGCCCTTTACCTTTAATATCCAAATCACCGGTTGAGGTAATGGTGCTGGCATCATTTTTGAGTAAATCCGTGATATTGAGCGTCATATTGCCGCCTGACAAAATGCGCGCGCCAACTCCTTCGGAAATCAATTTGTCACGGGTGACAGAGCCTGTTACCGAACGCTCGCGTATCCAACTAAAATCATCAATACCGGTTGCGGTCGCCACATCAATGTGTTGATTAGGATCCCACACTTCATAGCGAGATTGGTTGTGCACGCGCCATACCGCACCATGGTAAGGGGTTGGTGGGGTTTTGATACGTCCCGGTACGCCACGCGACTCATAGAAGGTCATGGCATAACTGCCATCACTATTGGGGGTGAGAGCCAAATAATTGACCCACAGGGTGGTGACTTGACCATCCTGCTGTTTCACCTTCATTTGTGCGCGTTTATTTTTGGCATCAATGTCTAAGATGGTGCCATACTTGTTATCCAACGCGGCCTGATCGTTTTGAAAGGTCAACTGCTGCGTGGTTGGTGCCATCGCAGTTGGGTTTTTATGGGCCTGAGTTTCAAATGAACGCCAGTAAAAGTTATACAGTTGCTTTTTATAATTTTCGACCTCAGCCTCGCGCTGAATATCTAACCCTTCACGTAAGTTATTCAGTTGACGCGCGGTAATGGAAACGTCACCTTCCGCTTCAATAAAACTGGCGTTATTTTCAATTAAGTCAGCACTGGTGAGTGTGAGGGTATCACCACTGTAAATCAGCGCTTGGTCGCGGTTGGTGAGTGTTTTTTCTGTTTGTAGGTCAATGTGTTTTGCTGCCGCAATGACGGCCTTTTTCCCATGATTATCAATGGTTTTAGCTTTTACGTGGATCTCATCCCCCATTAAAGTGGCGCTATTGTTTAACGCGTCGACGTTGAGTGTCATTTTATCGGCTTCTAACCGATTCAGGTTATCCAATTTACCGGTGGAGATGGCGAGGTTTTTACTGACCAGTGAGCCTTGGTTGGTGAAGTGTAGGCTCGATAGGGTGAAATCACCCGGTAATAACCAGTCAGTGAGGTTGGTCAACGTGCCTGCAATATTTAGGGTGACCGATTGGTTACTGGTCAGTGTATCGCCTGTGCGGTGCGTGTAGTCCTGCGCTGCGGTCAACGAAAGCGCTTTCTGGCTTTTGATTGTCCCGCCTTGATTGTTAATAGACTGGGTGTTGATGGCGAGCGCCGAACCACTTTGCAGGGTGCCTTGTTGGTTTGAGAGGGCAAGCTGAGCCGAGGTGGACGCTGCATCCGTATTCAGCGCAATATCGCCATTGGCTAACACCTGACCTGATTGGTTATTGAGGGTATTCACCCCTGAAAACGTTAAGTTTTCATTGCTTTGCAGTCGACCTTGGGTATTTTCGATGTTTTTAACGGTCAGCGTGGTTTCTTTACTGCCGTGAACCAGCCCGTTTTCGCGGTTATCTAAGGCATTGAGTAACAGAGTGAGGCGACCTTGGCTGCTTAAAATACCGTTGTGTCGATTATCTAACGTGAGTGCAATCAGTTTCAGTGCGTTGGTGGAAACCAGTTGCCCTTGTTGGTTTTGGATATCGGCAGCCGTTAACGTCAAGGTATCACCGCTGTGAATTTTCCCTTGTGTGTTATTGAGCTGCGCGATGTTGTAGGTGCCCGCGCGTTGGCTAATCAGGGTGCCTTGGGTGTTATCAAGCTCGTTTGCTTTCAGGGCAAGCTCACCAAGGCTACTCACCGTCCCTTGCTGGTTTTTAAGGGTTTTAGTTTCCAGTTGTTGGTTTTGATTACTGAGGATTGACCCTGCCGTATTATCAATCGCCTCAGTGCTGGTGATATTCAGGGCTTGCTGGCTTTCGATTTTGCCAGACGTATTGTCTAACGTTTTACTGGTTAATGTGAGGTTTTCACCACTTTGCAATTTACCGTGAGCGTTATTGAGCGCATTCTCAATCGATAACAACAGTTGTTTTTGGCTGTACAGTAAGCCGCCTTGTGAGTTGTCGACATTCGACGCGCTGAGTTCTAATGTGCCGCCAGAGAGTAATTGCCCTTGCTGGTTTTTGACGGATTGCCCCGTGGTAGTGAGGTTTTGACTGGCACTGATTTTGCCTTGAATATTATTGATTTCGTTGGCAACCAACAGTGAGGCTGAGCCACCCGCTTGCAATGTGCCTTGCTGGTTTTCCAGTGCGTTCGCCGTGAGTTCGACATTTTTCTGGCTTTGGATTTCACCGCGTTGGTTATTGAATAACTGAGCCGTGGCCTGCCATGAATCTAAGCTGCCCATCCAGCCCTGTTGGTTAAGGATATTTTGTGCGTTGAGTGTTTGCGCCTGCTGGCTGAAAATGCGCCCATCGCGGTTATTAATCAGCTGTGCCACTTGAATATCTAAGCGCCCAAGGGCATTGAGTGCCCCTTGCGCGTTATTGACAAGGTTAGCGCTAATCGCGGTATCACCTTGGCTGGTTAAAATACCCGCTTGGTTATTAAAATCGCCACTAAGGGCGAAGGATAGCGCATCTTGGCTAAGGATTTGGCCTTTTTGCTGATTACTCAGTTGGTTACCGGTTAACGCTAATGTGCCACCACTTTGTAGCAAGCCCGCGGTATTATTGAAATGATTACCTTGCCACTGCAATGTTTTACCCGCGCTGACTTTTCCTTGATTATTATTGAGGTCATTTTGCGTGTTTACGATGAGTTGGTTACCCGATAACAACTGGCCTTGGGCATTATCGATGCTTTGTGCACTGAAGTTCGCCTGTTGTCCTGCTTGAATCGTACCTTGCAGGTTAGCGATATCCCTTTGGGCATCGAGGGTTAATTGATTGCCTGCTTCCAATAACCCAGACTGATTATTCACATCGCCTTGGCTGGTGAGATCAAGGTTTTGGGTCGCAATCACTTTACCTATTTGGTTATCCAAGTGAGCAGTATGAATATTGACGTTCTGGCTGCTGATTTCGCCTTTGGCATTATCAATTTGCGCGGTGGTTGTGATATCAAGGGCTTTGCCTGATAGTACTTGTCCGTCACGGTTATCCAATGAAAGGGCAGTGATGAGCGCTTGATTGCCACTTTGCAGTAAACCTGCTTGGTTGGCGAGTTGCTGACCGATAGACGCGGTTAACGACTCATTGGCAATCACTTTACCTTTGGTGTTGTCGAACGCATTTTTTGCTGTGATATCAACACTATTTTCACCAACGACTTGTCCTTGCTGGTTTTTAATATTGCTTGCATTTAGCGTAATCTCTTTGCTGTAAAGTGTTCCGCTCTGGTTATCGAGGTCAGCAGTTGCATTAAGAACCAGTTGCTCACCAGACAGTATTTTCCCTGTTTGGTTATCAATGCGTTGTGCATCAACCGTGAGCTGGGTATCACTTTGTAACGTGCCTTGTTGGTTGTTAACCGCATTTTGAGCGGTTAAGGTTAATTTATCACCTGAGCCAATAAACCCGTTGGTGTTATTCACTTGCTGGCGAGCGACAATATCGAGGGTCGTCTGGCTAATCAGTTTACCCAGTGCATTATTGAGATTGTCCGTGGTGACAGTGACTTGCTGGCTGTTAATCGTCCCGGATTGGTTATTCAGCGATTTGCCTGCTTGCAGGTTGACAGCATTCCCTGCGACAAGGTTACCCGCGCTATTATCAATCTGCTCTTTGGCATTCAAGGCCAGTTTGGTTTGGCTTTTAATCGTACCCGATTGGTTATCAATCGTATTCGCTGTTAGGCTTAAATCGCCATTCGCCCCGATTTCACCTTGCTGATTATTAACGCTATTTTTCACCTGCCAATCTTGTTGGCTCTTGCCTAACGCAACCAGCCGGCCAGCTTGGTTGTTCAATGAGTCGGCATTGAGCATGAGGCGATTGGCTTCAATCGCACCGCCTTGGTTATTCAGTTGCCCAGAAAGCGCAAATTGGCTCTCATGTTGCCCTATTTGTACCCATGTACCTTTCTGGTTAAATAAATTGTTAGCGCTGATGTTCCATTGCGCGGCTTTGACCTGTACTTGCTGTGCGTGAACATCACGCGCACTGTTGAGTTTGACGTTGTTGGCGTCAATTTTGCCTTGGGTCAGAGCGATATCCCCTTGTTTGGCGGTGAGTGCTAAGTTGGACGCTGCAACTTGCGTCTGGCTTAAATCCAGCGATTGACCTGCCACAGTGATATTTTGTTGACTTAATAGGGTGCCTCGGGTATTAATTTTTCCGTCGCTGTTTAAGGTGATATTGGCATCTTTAATAATATTGCTTTTGTTGTCACTGCCCGCGAGTACGTTGCCTTGGCTGTGAATATCGCCTTTCGCATTGATATTGACATCTTTCAGCGCAGCCAGTGTGCCTGTATTGCTCACTGAAGCTGTTTGGCTTTCAATGTTTAAGTTACCGCCGCTGTGCAACTTGCCTTGGTGGTCGATGGTGTCTTTGGCGGTTAGGGTGATATCGCTGCCTGCTTGGGTGGTCGCTTGTTGTGATGCGCTGCCCCAACTGAGTTTACCGTTACTGCTAACGGTTAACGCTTTATCCGCTTGGATGTGCCCGCCTTGGTTGCGAACGCCCACACCTTTTTCGGTGCCCACCATGTGGATATAACCGCTGTACATGCCGCCCATTTGCCCCATGTCGATGGCAAATTCAGGTTGTGCAGTTTGGTTCTCTATCGGGGTGGCTTTATTGTTAGTATCGACCTTATTTTTACCCGCAACGATGGCAATTTTTTCTTTCGCCCACACGCCGGAGTTGATTTCAACGGCACGGGCGAGCAAATCCACATATTGGGTATCGTGGCGGCTATCAGCATTCAAGCCACCGCCTTCAACACGGATAACACCGCGCTCCACTTGATATCCCGCAAGGCTACCGTCTTGATTAAATTGCGGTTTACCTGTGGTGAGGGTCATGCGGCCAGCGTTAATGGTGCCGCAGCCATTACAAATAATTCCCGATGGGTTAGCGACAATCACTTGCGCCTTACCACCAGCCACTTCGAGGAAGCCTTTAATTTGGCTCGGGTTATTGCTGTTGACTTCATTTAGGATAACGCGAGCAGGAGCTTTGTTCGGGTCAAGATTCGGGTTGCCTTGGATCATCCCTGCGGTTTGTGTTGAAGTCATCACCGCCGAGTTATTAAGAATAGCGCCGCGGTTATCGACATCGAATTGTTTATATTGGTTATGGGAAATGCCCGAACCATTCGGTGCCGCAATATTGACTTGTGGAATGCCATTTTGCGTATTGATCACATCAGGGCGCTGGTTTTTAGGCGCATTGTTATCGGCAATGATGCTGCTCGCCATGGCTGAGCCACCCCACAAGGCTAACCACAGCAGCAGCGAGGTGCGGCGCAGAGTGACCCATAGGCGACCGCCATTTGAGCCACGCGTTTGGCCTGACTCCGTGCTACAGCTTTTAGCGAGCTCGGATACAACACGTAATTCCCCGTGAGTGCGGCTGAAAATTAAACGATAACAATGCTTGTTCATGATGGTATTCCTTTAAAAACAGTGCAGACACGGGTAAAACTGAAAATGTCTATCGACTATCAAATCAATAAAATGTGATTAAATTTCAAGGTTGAGGCTAAAGCCTGCACTTGCCCCAGAGGTTTCAAATTTTTTCGGCTTATATAACGGCACGCCGACAAACAGGTCGTAGCTTAAACGCGATGAAATTGAGCCGCGAAGCCCTAATGCGGTCCCCGCTAGCTGGTGCCCCACAAGGTATTTGGTACTTTGGCCTTCAACACGCCCGTAGTCAGCGGCTAAATACAGTTCTTGCCCTTGAGAGAAAGCATTCCATGCCAGTTCGTTGCGCCATAACAGGCCTTTTTCACCCGACAGCACTTGCTCACCGTCAAAACCACGGACGGTATAACGTCCGCCAATAGACATGCGTTCTTGTGGTGTTAAAGCGTGCTGAGTCCATTGACCCCGTAAAGCGGTATTCCAGCGCCAAGGTTGTTCACCCAGCGTGAATGGCTGATTGAAACTGATGTCCCCAAGAAAAATCCACACGCGAGCGCTGCCGCTGTGGGTATCTTCTTCAGGGGCTCGGCGTGCACCGTAGGCGCCTGTGCCGCGACGCCAGTTAACATTGGCATCGAGTGTGGCATTGCCTAAGAAGCTGCGCTGATTA
Organism: Providencia rettgeri; assembly: GCF_013255915.1. GTDB lineage: Bacteria > Pseudomonadota > Gammaproteobacteria > Enterobacterales > Enterobacteriaceae > Providencia > Providencia hangzhouensis. The sequence continues at coordinate 128,271 of NZ_CP053896.1, forward strand.
ACACCGACTTCCCACCCCGCGGTACGGCGGCGCTGCTGCTCAATATCAATATCGTTTACTGAGTTACTAGCCGTTTTTCGGTAGGTGCGCAGGTTAAGGGTGGTTTTGTGGGTTTGGTCGCGAAACAGCAACCGTGACACGGTAAATTGTGCGGTATCGCTCTTGCCGCTATAACGCAGCACTTCGTTAGCATTGGGAATATTTTGGTGATAATTATATTCATTGTAATTGGCGGCAAAGCCCCAATTGCCAACGGGAATAAAGTAGTTCAGGGTATAAGAGTGGTTACCGAAAGGGCCTTTATCAAACAAATCTTTACTGATATTGGCGTAAAACATGTCGTTTTGGGCAAACGGCGCATCAATGGCTAGCGTCGCAGAGCCTAAATAGCGTCCGGTACTTTTTGACCCGCTATCGTCTAAACCCAAGCTTAATCGTACAGGGCGTTTTTCTTGCCAACTGACCACTAAGTCGCTGGTGCCGTCAACTGGGCCGGGTTCGATACGAATATCGGCAGTGACATTGGGTACACGTTTAAAGTTTTCCAGCCCTTGCTCAATATCACGTAGATTCAGAATGTCGCCCGAGGAAGCAGGAACGGCATTCCACAAGCGCCCACGCCATGAGGTGCCTTCATCAAAACGAATGGCGTTAATCCGTCCCGGCTGAAGCGTGAGGACTAACTCACCTTGATTCAAGTCTTGCTCTTGTGCCATCACGCGGGTGGTGACATACCCTTTTTCTAAAATGGCATTTTGGACTTTATTGAGGACCAACAAAATCCCTTGGCTACCCAAGCATTGGCCTTTGGCATCGTTAACGGCCTTTAGCGCCCATTGAAAATCGGCAGCGGATTCACCGTCAAGGCGAATAGTGGAAATGGTAAAACAGGGGTGTTCATTTTGTGGGTAATCGGGCAGTGACAAATCAGGCTGTTGAATACGCGTATCCACAACGGGGTTGTTTTGCTGTTGTATCATGCGCTCACGTTCTTGCTGACGTTGCTGCTCACGGGCATCGATAGAGAGTGCTTGGTTGATGGGGTCAGCTAATAAGGGCGCTGACATAAAACATAAGCTTAGCAAACTCCATTTAAAGAAACGGTGTTGCCCGTCAACATGACGACGCATAAGGGGTGATGCTTTTTCCTGCATATTTTTGCCTAATTCATAAATCAATATATGTATTTATCTAACTCAATGAATTAAGGCGGTGCCAGTGATGAAATGTCGGTTCAGGGCATCCTTGCTAATATGCCCACAAATCCGTTGTGACGCTGATTAGGCGTGAGTTTAAAGTACGGAATTTAGGGAATAGCTGACTTTCATTGAGAACGTTATCTTAAGTTAAATTTATTGTTAACATTTACATAAATTGACAAGAAGGACAATAAGATGAAATCGCATTTTTTGGTAAATAAAATTTAATATGGTGAATAAATGCTTGGGAAGATATTCACCGGAGTATTTGGTTTCATTTGTGAGATTTTTAAGCGTTAAATATTGGTTAACTTTGGTGTAAGTTAAGTTGAATTAGATGATTACACTATTTTTTTAACTCTGGTCATGATGTCGGTGTAATTAAATGGGTTAGTGTGATGTTTTGTATTTTCTTATTCTACAAGATTAACGTGTTTAATACCCAACAGGGTAGAGGTTCTTAAATGTTGTTCACTTTAAAAAGCGATGTTCATTAGTGACATTCTCCGCAGGAATGCACCAAATCCCCTCATCACATTTTGGGTAACATTTTTGATTGTTTGTAAAGTATTCACCGACACTGAACTCAAAACCAATCCGTGACCTTCAAAATCGGGGACGCTGACCGAACGTGAGTGTTCAGCCGTTCTTTGTCTTGTAGGCTTTTGCGCTTACTGATGACCAGTGGACAATATTCTGCCGTCCGAGGCTCTGAATGGGTAAGCCATGACTCAGTCGGTGTCTTATGCAATGTGACGGGCTCGCCGCAGTGAGAACAGTAATAGTTTTCTCGTGAATAACTTGGTTCCTGAGTGGCTCCCGCGAATCGATTGTTTTGTGTTAAGGCGAGAGACATTTTGATTTCATGTAATTTAAGTATGGGTGCAACCCTTTTGGACAATTAGTATTAAATACCCTGAGTATCTAAAACTCAGGGTGGTATCGGTTACTCATCTTTAAAATACGAATGGCGCAGAGCATATGCCTGTATTGGTATTAAAGGAGGTTCGTGTTAAGGCGTACTGAGTCTCAAAACGCACTCAATCGTGTCCGGTGCGGTTTAAGGGAAGTAGATGGTCAAAGGTTAGGTGTGATGTATAAGATGTGCAGTAATGCGTACGGGTGGTTTAAGAGCCTAGGGTAACGCTAGGCTCCTCTCGATTCATCAATGCGTACTTGTAGCCATTGTACGACTTCACTTTTTAACCAGCGCGACATACGACCAAACTTGATTGGTTTTGGGAACTCGCCATCTTGGATCAACTTATAGAACCACTTATCCGTTAACCCAGTTAGTGCAGTGATAAATTTCATGTCAATGAATTGGTCATCAAGTAATGCAATATTTTCAGTTTGCGTGCTCATGGTAAAACTCCTGTTTTTAAAGTAGGTAAAAAGCAGGAGCGATATCGAAACGGTTGATGTGGATATCACTCCACATCATTAACCAGATGTGTAAAAAATAATTTGGTGACTCGTTATTGATGTTTTTTGATGGTTTTCTTCGGTTTGATTTCTCCTCGCCAGAAGGTGCGTTTGAGTTCAGGCACAGCAAGGCGAACCCATGCATCAGCTTTACATAAATACCTCACCGCATTGAGCAATCCTTTCTTACTCCCCTCATCAGCACGTTTTAGTAAGCCAATCCCCAGTTCGCGATATCTTTCTTTCTGGTAATTACAGTTAAAGTACAAACCAGCCATGCCTGTAATACGTTCTTGCCAGAGTTCACCAATGAGTTTACCCAGAGTGATGTCTCTCCAAACCTTTTGACCGTTAAAGAAAAATAAGGCGTGATAATGGAATCCTTTTTCCATACCGAATTCTAATTTCAAGATATACCCAACGCAGCATGAAAAGAGTGGGGCGCTATTAATGGCTTTGTACAGGGCTTGACGATGTTGGCGGAGGTGGTGAGCTTTGACTTTATGACTAATTCCACTTTTGTAAGATAGATCTACACGCACAACTAACAGTTTGGAGTAACGTTGATATAACGAATCAACATACTTTTGAGCCCGTCGATAGTTTTTCTGAGCACCTTGCTCGAAAGTACGAATTTGCTTTTTATAGTCAGGGCTTTTTAACGTGCTTTGGAACTCACGGAAGACCTCGTTAAGGCACTGAACGTGTTCTGGGGTATCCACCAGCCAGTATTTATCGCCTTCTATCAGAATGTCGCTTAGGCGGTATTTGTTAAAAAGAGAGACCAACAACTCAAGAGAGGGGTGTAAGTGCTGTATTCGAGATTTTTCCATTGATTGAATGTAATTGATGAACTTGAGCGTTTCTAAAAAGAGTTCACCTTTGGGGGATACCGAGGTGAGCTGCAAGCGTGGGTTATTAGGTGACAAGGGAATGCCTTTGTATAAATCTAATTTATGAGTTAGACGTTTTGAAAGGTGTTTAATATTTCCCATGAGTAGCGAGACCAACTCACGCATTGAGTGGTCTCGAGTGAGCGTTAGACGGTCATTTTCAAAAACAGTAGAGAGAACAACTTGATTTAAGTGAAGTGCGCGATTTGTCATTTTATTTGCCTGTGATCGAATAAAGGTTCGTATAATCAGGCAGAGGAGTTATTTTTAATTTTTTATAGGCCTCGATGTGAATAATGCTGATTTAGGTAAAAATCAGCATGGAGTTGTATTGCTTATGCGTAATGTTTTTCAGTGACAATTGAGCATGGTTTTACATGTTCTCATTCTTCTGTAGTTAACATGATTGTGAATGGGTCAAGATAAACAAGAGACATACTGATTAACTCATTAATAATAAACAATCCTAGAAGCTGAACTCGGGTTTCAATGTTTAATGAATGGTTATGCTTGGGGTTATCATACCTATTTTTTGATTTTAGGTACTTTTCATATGCTTTAAGTTAGTGCTTTTTTGTTTTAATATATTGAAATTAATAATTTTATAATCAATCTGTCTATATGTGTGTAAGACATGAGATATGACATAAAAACAACGTAAATTGTGACGTAATAGAGACTAATTAAAGACAAAATAAGCTACACTATTACTACGTAGTTCTTTAGGGGGTGGTTTATGTCTAATCAAGATAAATACTTAAAAATAAGCAATGACAGAGAACGGTATTTTTATAGTTCTTACATTTCAAAAACGTTGAATCTTCCATTAATGAAGGTCCATTCACAAAGTGAAAAAGAGCTTAATCAAGCGATAAAAAATAAGTTGGAAGATACGACAGAGCGTATGCGATTCATTCGTGAGGCGAAAGACGAATTTAGTTGTAAAGTTATACAAAATGAAGAATTTGATTGGATTAAATCCAATGAGCGATGTACGTTTTTTATTCTCTATTACATCAATCATTATTTAACGAACAAAAAGATTTTTGCTATTAATAACCATCGATATCGAGGCATGCATCGGACATCTGAATATGAGCCTATTGATTACCCAACTCCATTGGGTGAGTATGAGTATCGTAAGCAAGGTTTATCTCAATCACCCAATAATGCAAAAGATGCATTAAATAATATTATGTATTTTTTTGATTTACTGGGTTCTTCAATAGAAAAGAAAAAGGAAGTTCTTACATATTTGAAACGAAAGTGGATGTTAATCAAGGATACAAACTACCTGTCATGGATTGATGAACGTAATCCAATGCAGATGAAATGGGCAAAAAATTATATTGCAAGGTCTCGCTTATTTTCTCGATGGTCTCGTTCAGAAGTTTATACATTTGCTAGTGAACGAGTGCAATTAATGGGGTGTTTTGATGTTAGTTTAGATATATCGGCAGACTCAAAAGAGTTATTAATTATTAAAATGAAAAAGGCGTGGTCACAAGAAAACTATCGAACCCAAATCGTGGAAAAGAAAGTGCTGAACACGTATTTAGATAAAGGTGTGAAAGATAAGCTATCGAGATTAGCTAAACAAAATCGAATGAAAATTAACGAGTACCTGACGTATCTAATTGAAAAAGAAGATGAATAAATAAAATTCATTACGATTCAATTTTTTTTCACATATATATCATTTTATGGGTAATGTAATTATTTGCTATATATCAATATGTTGAGTTGTTTTTGCGACACACCCTGTCATTTCCCTTCATTTCTCTCTCGAAAAAAAGTCAAATAGCCGGACATAACCTGTCCGGTAAGGTTGTTATCGTGGTGTTCTCTTTTTCATACTGGGGAATAACACTGATGGCAACTTACCGATTAGATACCGATTTAGCGTTTTTACGTGAATGCAGCAATGAAGAACTGGGCTTGCTTGTGTCTGTACTGACTCACGACAGCAAAGACGGACAAAAGCGTTGGACTGAAACCTTAACCAGCTCGCCTGAATATCAACTCTACCATCCAGAGCACCAGCAATATTGGATGTCGATTGCGGCAGAGCTGCAAGCTTTTGGGGCCAACAGCTTAATGAGCTTCGTTCGAGGCAATAAGGGCGTGTTGTACCGTGAAATCTTACAGGATGTCTGTGACCACCTTGATGTCAATTATCCGAAGGAGGGAAATACCGAAACCTTAGAATTAAACTTGTTATTGAAAGTATTAGAAAAAAGCTTAAATGAGCTGACGACTGAAGAGTTGCAAGCCTTCTCCCGTGATATGCAACTTAACCTCACTAACCCGACGCCCCAGCTGATTTTGATTGCTGTTCAAGCGGCTATCCGTACCTCAGGCATTGCCGCGCTAGAAGTAGCAACACTCTCAGCCATTGGCGTGATTAATGCGCTAGGTGGGGTTGCCACCCTCGGTACACTCTTTGCCGCACACCGAGCACTTTCCTTGATTGCAGGCCCGATTGGTCTTGCAGTGAGCTCTGCATGGCTTGTCGCTGACTTAGCAGGACCCGTTTATCGCGTCACCGTCCCCGCCTGCATCATTGTGGCGTACTTACGACAAAAAGCCTTATCGCAATAAGGCCACCACTCCCATTCTATCCGCTTGCCGGAGCTATTTTAATAAGGACAACATCATGTCGACATCTGTGTCTCGCCATGACCGGCTTGCGTCTCGGTTGGCGTTTATTATCAGTCAATTATTTCGAGGAGAAACCGTTTATTTATCCGAGTTATCAGAAGAGCTCAATGTCTCGACTCGTACCCTACGGCGTGACTTTAATGAGCGCCTTCAGTATTTGGACTTGGAATATCACCAAGGTGGCTATCGATTGGCGGCATCACAGCGCCCTTTTCGTACCGATAAGGACATACTGCGCTTTGCGGCTATTACGCATATCACCTCACTGTTTCCGGCTTTAGACAGAAAGCTGCTGACGGTTCTGCTCGACCCAACAATTGATTCACCGTTTATTGTTTACCATACCCCACCAGAACAGCGTCCCTCGTTGTTCGGGGGCTTTTATATCTTGACACAAGCCATTGTAAAACGGCGTTTGCTGCAATTTGCCCACCAAGGAAAAAACATCACGAACGTTGCCCCGTATAAGTTGATTTATTACCACGGTCATTGGTATCTCGCTGCCGATATCGCGCAGCACATTCATGTCTTTGATGTGATGGCCTTGCAAGATGTGGTCATGACGGCGCGGGGCTTTCGTTATCGTGAAGACCTCAACCAACGGTTATGTGAAGAGGCGTTTATTCAAGCCTTGCCCCATTACCAATATATCCAATCACTCGTTAAACTATAAGGCATTAAGATGAAAGCTATTTTTTATACTGTTTGCATCAGCAGCGCACTTTTGCTGGGATGTGATGATGCAACTTCAACTCCTGCTAAGGCTGTTTCCCAAGACATTTTGCGTGTTCAAGGATTGATTTATGATTACGACCGCAGTGTTACGCTCGGTGGTGTACTCAACCACCGTAAAGATTGCGTTTCACCAACATGGGAAACCTTAACGGATGAACAAGAAAGACCCTTGGTAGTCTATAAGTGTCAGTTAGCTGAAGGGGCATTACAAACCGCCATTAACCACGATTTAAATAACTGGTATCAAACGGCAATAGACGGTATGACTAAACTCATACCGCGCTTTGCCAATGCGGAAACACCGAAAACAGATTCAACCATTGAGGAGCAGAGGCTTACACAGGTTTTACAGGTCATCACAACACTGTCTCAACAGGACTGGTCACTACTCCGTGGCAATGTTGACCAGCCCTATGCAATGACGACACCGATTGCATTTAATGCCGGTTATACCCCGTCAGAGGAAGCCGAGCGCCAGCTTAAAGCGTGGAATGCATTAACGGAGACATTGAATGACCACGCCCCTGTTGTTGGCTTGTATTTATTGCCGTGGTTAAACCAAACGGAAAATGTCGAGGCAACGCTCCGGAAAAAGGTCTCTGAGCTTCAGCAATACAATACCAATGTACTAACACAATTTAAACACCAGCAAAATGAAGGCGTTCAAATCACGGAGCAATACATCACAGACCTAAAACGCGCACAAAAAAATGCGCAAGACTGGTCAATTACCCAAGTTTTTATTTGGAGCCTCGTTAACTCTGAAAAGCCTGTTCTAACACATGTTCTGTATAACCTAGAGGATAAACAAGGGCAGGAAGATTTTACCCCTATGATGGAAAAAACATTGAGCCGTTCAGCAAGAACGGATGCCGTCGCATGGGCGTACCAAGGTAAACTTGAAACACCTCAAATTATTAAAGGAATAGCAAAAGCGTTATTTTACTACCAAACACAATCCTTTCAAAAACCGGATATCGCCCGATATCAATACTGAGTTTTCACACGCTATTCGGCGTTCACGTCCAGTGAACGCCTGACTAAAGGGTAATCTATGTCCATTTTTAAACTTATCGCCACCTCTGTGAGCGTTGTGACACTGGTGTCTATCACTTACTACACCCAGAAGACGGTCAATAAGCAACTTACGCTTGAAGGTGAGTATACCGACGCGGAAATTCAAGCAGCTCGACTTGGGGCGACGCTTGCTTGCACAACCTTATTGGGTGGAGCCATTGAGCGACTGCTTAACGGATTATTTAGCGACAACTAAAATTCAACTATTTCAATGTAATAACAGCATAACGGCAGGCCAACGGGTCTGCCTTTTTTATTTAATCCTATCCACAAAAGGGCTTTCTTATGACACTTGAACCTATCATCGCAACACCCGTTTCCAACCACCAGCGCATGCATTTTTGGCAAACCTACTTTGGCACCGTTAAAGGCTTCGCCACCTTTGAAGTGGTCATTTTCACTATCATGGGCCAGTTCTGTGAGGAATACACGGGCGGTTATTGGGAATACTGTACCTTAACCAATGGAGGTGCGTTTATTTATCCTGATTTGGGCACCGAAAAATTAACACTGTTTAATATGCATAATGGTAATGAAGCGAAACTCAGCCCTGAAGCTGCTGGTATGGCCGTCTGTTTGATGCTGTATAGCATGTGGTCATTTAGAACTGAAAGTGAATTGCTGGTCGACCGTTTTTATCAGCTTCGTGACTACGCCATTCAACATCCTGAAAGTTCAGCTATTTTTCATCTTATCGATTAACTGCTTCCTTAATTTATTCTCTTAGTCTTACCTCTCTTATTTATTTTCAAGGAAATTTATTATGACTCGTTTAGCTTCCCGTTTTGGTGCAGCGAATAGCATTCGTCGCGACCGCCCGTTAACCACAGAAGAATTATTCCGTACTGTCCCAAGTGTTTTCTCAGAAGAAAAACACGATTCACGTAGTGAACGGTACACTTACATCCCAACCATTACCTTATTGGATAGTCTTCAAAAAGAAGGCTTTTATCCGTTCTTTGCTTGCCAGACTCGTGTGCGTGATATTAGCCGTCGAGAACACACCAAGCACATGTTACGGTTACGTCGCCATGATTAAATCACAGGGATACAAGTACCTGAAATTATCTTGCTAAATAGCCATGATGGATCAAGCAGTTATCAGATGTTGCCGGGGTTATTTAGAGCTGTATGTCAAAATGGTTTAGTTTGTGGAGACACCTTTGGTGAAGTGCGTGTACCGCATAAAGGCGATGTTGTTGGCAAGGTAATTGAAGGGGCTTATGAGGTGTTAAAAACCTTTGATACTGTGGCAGAAAAGCGTGAACAAATGCAATCTCTCATGTTACCTCCAGCAGCACAGCAAGCCTTAGCACAAGCGGCTTTAACCTACCGCTTTGGTGATGAACATCAACCTATTACCGAAGAGCAAGTATTGCAGCCTCGTCGCTGGGAGGATAAGAAAGATGATCTTTGGACGGTATATCAACGTTTGCAGGAAAATTTAATCAAGGGAGGATTATCAGGTAGGAACGCTAAAGGCAAGCGAGCTCGTACTCGTTCTGTGAATGGTATTGATGGCGATATCAAATTGAACAAGGCGCTGTGGGTCATGACAGAAAAGATGCACGAACATTTTAATGGGAGGCAAACTATTTAACAGAAGGGTCATGAGGGGGTATAATTATCTTGTTAACAACCCACTCATTAACCCCTTAACTAGATTATTAGTTTAGGTGTGATTTTTGCTTTGGGGGTGCATTTGGGGGTTAATTATTTATCCATATTAATAATTTCTTTTTAAATCATATTGTTTTTATCTATATGCGACTCCTGTGATCGCCAAACGCAGTTTCTGAATTTCTCCAAAAGTCTATATTTTCCTTTTAAATCAACAAGATTAATCACTTAGAAGTCTGTCTGATTCTCCCCTTGTTTACTGGTTTATACCCCTGTTTGGGGGCAAAATTGGGGGCATAATTTTTCCCTATTTTTTGGATGCCCCCACAATGAAGCTCAAAGCCAGTCAGTTGGATATGGGCTTAACCAGCTATAAATTTGATGAGGTGCGTAAAACCGATGTCACGATCGCGAAGAACTATCTTCGAGAAAATGAACTGAAAGAATTAAACCGTATCGTCAATATGTGGTTAGATTTTGCAGAAGACCAAGCACTGCGTCGTAAGCAAGTTTTTTTACAGGATTGGGATACAAAGCTGGATCAGTTTTTAAGTTTTAATGACCGTGAAGTTTTGCAATGTGCTGGTGGGATTAGTAAAAAAGCCTACTACTAAAAAACCAATCTGGGGGTATTAATGGGGGCACTGCTATTTATCCAACTCACCAAATGCGACTACTTTGTTCGATACCGTATCGCTTCTACAAAAGCCATAAAAGCGGGTGAGGACTGTCGACGGTTTGGGTAATACAGGTGAAAACCTTCAAAGTAAGGGCTATAATCGATTAATACAGCCTGTAACTTCCCCTTGGCAATATAAGGCTCGGCTAAATGTTCTGGAATATAGGCTATTCCCATTCCGTCCAGCGCTGCATTTAACTGGTGCAGTGTACTATTGAAAACGAGTTGCCCATCCACCTTTATACTTGTTGTATGATCATTTTGTTTAAATTCCCACGCATAAATAGCCCCCGCAGCACGATGGCGAATATTGATGCATTGATGTTCAGATAAGTCGTTAGGAAATAAAGGTTTAGGGTGCTGTTTAAAATAGTCCGGTGAAGCGACTGCAATTAAGCGCCAATCTGGCCCAATGCGAACTGCTATCATGTCTTTATTGATATCATCGCCAATTCGAATTCCTGCATCGAAACGTTCTTCAACAATGTTTGTAAAACCATAGTCCACATATATTTCTATTGTGATATCAGGATATTTTTGTAAAAAACTATTCAATATTGGTCGAATATAAATTTCGATTTGGTCATCGGTACAACTTAAGCGAATAGTCCCTCTAGGGCTGTCTCTTAACTCACTTAATGCATTAAGTTCAATATCAATCTGTTCAAATAATGGTCGGATGGCATTCATTAGCTGTGCGCCAGCCTCTGTTACTGAAACATTTCGGGTTGTTCTTGCGAGAAGTCGAATCCCTAAGCGTTCTTCCAAAAGTCGTATTGTATGGCTTAATGCCGAAGGCGTCACACCAAGTCTTGCAGCCGCTTTTGTAAAACTTTGCTCTTGAGCAACGATAAGAAAAGCGTGCAAGTCATTCATTTTACCTTTCATCATTAATGAATTTTTCTCACAAGTTCATGAAGATTATACCCACTAATTAAATTATTACCTGTATGCCATGATGATGTCCATTAAATATCGTAGTTACATAGGCGAATATAATTGATGGATAATGCCATTTTTCAAGAGCGAAATTTTCCTGAAAGAGCGAACTGGAGTGCAGTTTTTGCCATGACGCTATGTGTTTTTGTATTGATAGCCTCAGAATTTATGCCTGTGAGCTTGTTAACACCGTTAGCGCTTGATTTTCAGGTGACAGAAGGAATGGCGGGACAAGGTATTACTATCTCAGGAATATTTGCTGTCATAACGAGCTTATTTATTTCTGCACTTACTCATAATTTAAATCGTAAAACCTTATTGCTAGGGCTTACGGTCTTAATGGGGGCGTCAGGCGCGATGATTGCTTTAGCCACCAATTATTATACTTATATGGTTGGCCGTGCGCTAATCGGTATTGTTGTTGGCGGTTTTTGGTCTATGTCTGCTGCGATAGCAATGCGCCTTGTGCCGATAGATCAAGTTCCTAAGGCACTGGCTATTTTCAATAGCGGCAATGCGCTAGCAACTGTCATTGCTGCACCTTTAGGGGCTTATTTGGGCTCAACTATTGGATGGCGAGGGGCATTTTTAGGCTTGGTGCCTATCGCGATTGCAACTATTGTGTGGTTGTGGGTGAGTTTACCCTCAATGCCAACTGATCCGAACAGTCATCAAAATACGCCTCAGATTTTCAGTATTTTTAGCTTCTTTAAATATCGCGTTATCACACTGGGTATGCTTGCTATCGGGTTATTTTTTATGGGGCAGTTTACCTTATTTACCTATGTGCGTCCTTTCCTTGAGACCGTCGTAAAAGTCGATATCTCGATGGTGACATTTAGTTTGTTACTTATTGGTATTACGGGATTTATCGGAACTCTACTGATTAATCGTGTATTAAAAATAGGGTTCTATCAAACATTAATCGCCATTCCACTATTGATGGCCAGTATTGCGGTATCACTTATTTTCTTTGGCTATTCCAGTCTTACTTCCATCGTATTATTGAGTATTTGGGGTTTTATCGCGACTGCGGCGCCTGTTGGTTGGTGGAGCTGGATACCTCGCATATTTTCAAATAACGCAGAAGCCGGAGGAGGATTGATGGTTGCTGTGATCCAACTTTCCATTGCCTGCGGCGCTTCGGTGGGAGGCATAATATTTGATTTGATGGGCTATGAAAGTACCTTTGCAATCAGTGCGTTATTTCTTGTAGTCGCAGCAATACTTGTTCAATGCACAGCAAAGGCTGAAAAGGAAAAATAATATGTTGAATCTATTATTTAAAAATAGGCTTACCCCATTAAATTTTTATTTTCTGTTGGTATTTGCCTGCATCAGCCAGCCATTATTGGCACGTAGTTTACCAATAGAACCTAAAGTGTATTTAATCGAAATTCGTCTTGATACGCAAATAATCAAGGCAGAATTAAAAGATTCAGAAATGACGCGTGATTTTATCAGTTTATTACCGCTCACTGTTGAGTTAGCAGATTATTCATCCACAGAAAAAATCACTTATCTTCCCCGAAAACTACTAACTCATAATTCATCCAGTGGGATCGTGCCAGAGATTGGGGATATTACTTATTATGCCCCTTGGGGAAATATTGCTATTTTTTATCAACCATTTAGTTACTCCTCAGGGTTATTTAAATTAGGAAAAATAACCGATGGGCTGGAATATTTACAATTTACATCACCAAAACAAGCTGTGATAGAGCTTATCCAAAGAAATAACTAAAAGAGGATGCATATTATGAATCATGAACGTAGAGATTTATTGAAATTAACGGGGGCAAGTATTGCTGTTGCGAGTATGGCATCAATAATGACATCACCAGTATTAGCGCAACCAAATACAAATTTCAGTGAGCTATGGGATAAAACCTTTGTAAAAAGTGATAAGGTTGAACATAGAAAAGTCACATTCAAAAATCGCTATGGTTTAGCCTTAGTCGGAGATTTATATCAACCTAAACATACTAGTGGGTTATTTGCTGCGATTGTATTGAGTGGCCCATTTGGCGCAGTAAAAGAGCAGTCTTCGGGGTTGTATGCGCAAACATTAGCAGAGCGTGGTTTTATTACTCTAGCATTTGATCCCTCTTTTACTGGAGAAAGTGAGGGTGAGCCTCGAAATGTTGCTTCTGCGGATATCAATACGGAAGACTTTAGTGCTGCTGTCGATTTTTTAGGGCTACAGCCAAATGTGGATCGCGAGCGTATTGGTGCGTTAGCTATCTGCGGATTAAGTGGTATGGCTTTAACTGCAGCGAGTAGCGATTCACGTATTAAAGCCGTAGCAACAGCATCAATGTACGATATGTCTCGCAGTATTAGCCGCGGATACCAAGATAGTTACACCATTGAAGAACGACATAAAGTGATTGATTATCTTAGCCAGCAGCGCTGGAAAGATGCAAAAAACGGACACTATGCTTTAGGTTACCATGAGGTGCCATTCGATGAAGATGGCAATATTATCGAGGGACAACGTGTTTTACCGGAGACTCTGCCAGAGAATGCACCGCCTGTATTAGCCGCATTTTTTGATTATTACCGTACTCCTCGAGGTTTTCATCCCCGTTCAATTAATTCAACAACCGCGTGGACAGCAACAACGCCTATATCTTTTTTTAATTTTCCTATGCATACCAATATTGAAATGATATCACCAAGACCAATTTTGCTGATTGCAGGGGAAAATGCACATTCTCGTTATTATTCTGAAGATGTGTACAAAGTAGCTTCAGATCCTAAAGAACTCTTGATTATTCCAAATGCTGATCATGTTGATTTATATGATAATCTAAGCAAGATCCCTTTCGATAAACTGACAGTTTTCTTTCAACAGAATTTATAAATATAGTTGCACATTATTTTTTAGTAAAATAATGTGCTTGCTGTCAGTTACTGCGTTCCATCTGTTGGTGGCACTCAATTTCGCCAGTAGGCAACGCAAACGCTAGAACGGTATCTGATCAAAGGGTTTGTGATGGATGATGAGCGGCTGAATTACTTACTAGCGGTTCATAACTATAAAAAGTGTATTAAGAACCTCCCAGTATTTGTTGGGCATTACAGATTTTAGTTGGGTTGACTTTCTAACTAGAAATCAGCCTTAGAAAAACCGGTCATAACATCCAGCTCCATTTCGCGGCCTAATGCCGTCATTGGATGGACAATGGTCAAGCCCCGCACGGATTTTTTCAGCTTGCCAAGGTCGGCTTGTTCTTTCTTAGTGATGGGACGCTTGAACGGCATATCTACTAGTTTTTGCGCTTCTTTGCTTAGTTTTTTGTTACGCACCGCCTTCAGACGAGCGATTTCAATTTCCAGTGTCGCTTTTTCTTTCTCTAGTTCTGCGTGTTTTTCTACTTCACTCGTCAGTTGCATACTTGCCATCTGGCGACGAATAAGATCTAAACGGTCGCTAAGAAGCTTAATTTGTGCTTTTTCGATTTCTTTCATTATATTAATTAACCGTGAATAAATTTCTTGCCGGCAAGTATACACTATTCTAGATAAGGGGGGAAAAGGGATACAGGCTAATACCCATGTGAGGCTACCTTTATTGTCCATCATTCATGGAATGAAAACAACATAACTACCTTATAAATCAATTTCCATTCAACTATTCATCATATTTCGTCTTTTGTATCCTAGTAACATCATGATTAAGTTGTTGCATTTCGGTATCATCACTGACCTTTCTGACATATTATATTTAATTTTCTGAAAAATTATTATTTTTAGTTGATTTATCGTTGGTATATAGCGAAATATAATGAGGTATAGATGAGATCATAATGACTAAACGTAAATTTATTACACGTACAGAAGTTAATTCTTTATTGGATGCTACAAAGCAAGGTCGCTATCCTAATCGAGACTATTGCTTGTTATTAATGAGCTTTTTGCATGGATTAAGAGTTAGTGAGCTCACTCATATCACAATGTCTGATATTGATTTGGTGCAGAAAGTGATATTTATTAGGAGACTAAAAGGAGGGCTGTCTACCGTACAGCCTATAATTCCCGAAGAGTTTAATGCGATTGAAAAATGGTTAGTTGAAAGAGATTCTTGGAAAACAGCAGGGTCAGATTGTTTATTTATTTCACAAAAGGGAAGCCAAATTTCTCGTTATCAAATTTATCGCTTATTTGAGCAGTATGGCAAAATAGCAGGGCTTCCTGTAAAGCTTCATCCTCATATGCTAAGGCATGCATGCGGTTATGCTTTAGCTGATTTGGGTAGGGACACTCGATTAATCCAAGACTATTTAGGGCATCGAAATATCGCCCATACTGTAATTTATACTGCTAGTAATGAAAAAAGATTTAGTGGTATTTGGTCGAATCAATAAGTAATTTAATGAGTTGTGTCAATATAAAGCTAGCACTAAACATAATAATATGAACTAAACACCAAGAATACCTCAGTTATTTAGGTAATTGATTTTATAAAACTGAGGTATTCTTATGCATATTAAGGGTAGTAATTATTTTTAAAGCCATAAACAACATACTCAAGTAATTTATTTTCCAGCCTTTAAAAATAAGATTAGTTTATAATTTTATTTATTCTTTTTTTTTGAATCATCATAATTTAATTACTCCAATTGCGAGTATAGGTGGTTCGCTTTCTCAGTTAACTAATTATTATCATATTTCAATCATTTTTTTTACAGTAATAGTCTATTTTTGACTATCAAATAAAGTTATTCTGTGAAAGGTCACCATATAAGTGAAATCATTTAGATGATAAGTTCATATTTTTGGTTTTTGTGAGTTAAAAACATCTTATTGATGATTTAAAACACATTAATTTAATATACAATAAAAAAATTAATTAATTATCAATAATAATCAATCGGATAAAATAAAATATCTATAAAAATCAATTCGTAACGCAACATAATAAATCAAAATGTTCAAATTACCTAATAAGTATAATTATCAGACTAACTAAAATCAAATAGCATAAAACTCTGTTGCGGCAATGCATTTTAGAGGTAATTATCAATTAATGTAAAAATTTGTCATTAACAACAAAAAGTTATCTTTCATGATTTTTTTTGTAATAAAACTCGCCAGTTAAATCATCTGACTTTTCTAGTTTAAGGTATAAATTAAAGATTTTAATTCTGACGATTCTTATATATAAAACAATTTACCTAAAACTCATTTAACGCAACATTTTGATTTATTTTGTTGCGTTTTTTTTGCATTTCAAAAAATAAATTGTTCACTTTATGAGTGGTTCTGATTGTTTTGCCTCATTACACAAGGCTTTAATTGGTGAGATATGAAAAGTAATAAATTAAAGACCAGTATAGATAGCTTTCAGAAAATACTAACTGAACAAATTGGCATGGAATTATCGCATCTTAGAAAAGAGAAAGGACTTAGTGGTAGTGATCTAGCTAAAAAATTAAAGATATCACAACAACAAATATCTCGTTATGAAAGAGGAATATGTAGCATTAACTGTGGAATGCTATTTTCAATTTTATTTTATCTAGAAATTAGCCCGAGTGCATTTTTTGAAAGTGTATCATTGAAAATAAATGAAAAAAATCCTAGTGCTAATTCATTTATTCATAATAGTGAATGTTTATCCGATGAAAAGGATAACTACCATTATATTTTTAATCGACAAACAGAAATTATTTTAAATTCTTTATACAGCAAATAGTTATTTTAAAAATAATAAATTCTAACTATGCCCTACATCATGTTGGGTAATCATCACGTTGTTATATATAAATGAGGTTCAAATGAAAAAAGTATTTTTAGCCGCACTAGTTTCTGCCGCTATTGCATCTCCAGCACTTGCTGATCAAGGGCATGGTAAAGTCACATTTAAAGGTGAAATCATCGATGCACCTTGCTCAATTAGTTCAGATTCTATTGACCAAACAGTATGGTTAGGCCAAATCGCTAACTCTGTTTTAGCGAATGGCGGTACTTCTAGCGCGAAGCAATTCAATATTGAATTGGAAGACTGTGTATTCCCGAAAGATACAAATGATAAAGTGTACAACGATAAAGTGAGTATCACATTCTCTGGTTCTAGCGCTGCTTTCAATTCTAAATTACTCGGTGTAACAGGCTTAGATGCAACAGACCCAACTATTGCTGGCAACGTGGGTATTCAATTAACGGATACTAATGGCGCAGCGTTAGATATGGGAGTTGCAACAGCTCAAGAACATCAATTACAAGCGGGTGATAATACATTACGTTATAGCGCTTATGTACAAGGTGCAAACGTTGCGGTTGATAAAATTCCATTAGGTAAATTCGAAGGCGTAACTAACTTTACCTTAACTTATAACTAATTGATTAGTTTAAGAGGAATACCTTTGTGTTCCTCTATTAA
The DNA here is from genome assembly GCF_013255915.1 of Providencia rettgeri. Lineage (GTDB taxonomy): Bacteria > Pseudomonadota > Gammaproteobacteria > Enterobacterales > Enterobacteriaceae > Providencia > Providencia hangzhouensis. Next base: position 145,887 of record NZ_CP053896.1, read on the forward strand.
TCACCAAATTAAGTCAGAGGTTAAAGTGAAAGGATTTATCTATTTGCGAAGCAAAGTATCTTCCCTATTTCTTCTAACATTATTTCTTTCGCCACAAATGGCTGCATCATCTCATGGATGGGGTAAAGTCACGATGAATGGCGAAATAGTCGATACTGCCTGCGCAATAGATATTGGGTCTAGGGATCAGACCATTAATATGGGGGTACTTCCAACAAGCTATATTCGTGAAGTTGGGAAAGGCCCCATAAAAGAATTCAATATTAAGCTCATTGATTGTCGTTGGGAAAAATATTCGAAAGATAATAACGAATGGAATTCACTCGAAGTCACTTTTGATGGTCCATCAGAAGGTGATTTTTTCACACTCTCGGGTGAAGCAAAAGGAGTGCAATTGGCATTGTATGATATATCGGGATATTCCATTACACCAGGAAAGCCATTACCTGCATTAGGAATTACGCCAGGGACAATGATCCTTAAATATCAAATGCAATTAGTCACCAATTATCATCCTGTTAAAGCGGGTAATTACCAAACCTTATTAAGGTTCAAGGTCGATTATTATTAATTCTAAGAAATTATATTGGTGTTTTAGGGATGTTTTTTATGTTTTTTAAACAACACAAAATAAATATAATAACGACAACGATAATGATTACATTTGGGTCATTATCCGCTCAGTTATACGCTGCCGATACCATACAATTTAATACGGCATTATTTGATTTAGAAGACAAAAAAAACATTGATGTTAAGCAATTCTCACGTGCAGGCTATATTATGCCTGGTATTTATCCCCTCAAAGTACAAGTAAATAAAGAAACTTTACCCGAGCAACGTTTTTCATTCTATGCGCCAGAAAACGACCCTGAAGATAGCCTCGTTTGTATCACACCAGAACAAGTCCAGCAGCTAGGACTAACAGCCAGTTCGTTGAAGCAAATTACGTGGTGGCATAATAATGAGTGTCTTGATTTACGCAGTTTGCCCGGCTTTCAAGCACGGGGGGATTTATCTGACTCAACGTTGTATCTGAGTATACCTCAAGCCTACCTTGAATATAGAACAGCTAACTGGGATCCGCCTTCTCTGTGGGATGAAGGAATTTCAGGGGTTATTTTAGACTACAATATAAACGCAAGAGCGAATAAGCCTCATGATAATAATAGCAACTATAATGTGACAGCAAATGGTGTCGCAGGTGTGAACCTTGGTGCATGGCGCTTTAGGGGAGATTGGCAGGGGCGTGCTCAACGAGAAACTGGCTCGGATAGTAAAAATGAGCATGACTTTCAATGGAGCCGACTATACGCCTATAAAGCGTTAACCAGCATTAAAGCGAAATTGACCTTGGGCGAGGACTATTTTAACACTGATTTATTCGATAGTTTTCGATTTACAGGTGTTGGCTTACGCTCTGATATCTTAATGTTACCACCTAATTTACGTGGGTATGCACCTGAAATAACGGGTGTTGCGACGACAAATGCGACGGTGATTGTTAGCCAACAAGGGCGGATTATTTATCAAGAACAAGTCGCTGCGGGTCCTTTCCGTATCCAAAATTTAAGTGATGCGACGACGGGAAAACTGGATGTCCGAATCGAAGAGCAGGATGGTTCAGTTCAAGAATATCAGGTTGAAACAGCCAATATCCCTTATTTAACTCGACCAGGTAGTATTCGATATAAATTAGCGATGGGTCGCCCAACGGATATGGATCATCATGTTAATGGAGATACATTTGCGAGTGGTGAAATGTCGTGGGGTGTCACTAATGGTTGGTCATTGCTTGCAGGCTCATTAAATAGTCAAGACTATAATGCATTCAACGTGGGTGTCGGTCGTGACTTATTGGCATTTGGTGCCTTATCTTTCGATATTACGCATTCTATTGCAAATATTCCTAATGATAAAAAACTCACAGGTAATTCTTATCGAATAAACTATTCAAAACGTTTTGATGACTATGATAGCCAAGTACAGTTCGCAGGTTACCGATTCTCAGAACGCAGTTTTATGACTGTAACCGATTTTTTAACGGCTAAAGACTCAGGTGAGCGTCAAGGTAGTAATAAAGAAATGTATGTGATTTCTTTAAATAAAAACTTTAGGGAATCGAGAATTACAGCTTATTTAAACTACTCGCACCAAACCTATTGGGATAAGCCAGAAAGTAATCGCTACAATTTAATGGTGACAAAAACCTTAGATTGGGGAAGCCTGAAGAATATTAATATTTCGTTATCGGCCTATCGCAATAAATATAACGAAACAAATGATGATGGCCTGTATATTTCAGCTTCAATGCCTTGGGGAAATGGTGCAAATATTGGCTATTCATTACAAGCAACACGGGATGATACCGTTAATCGAGCAACCTATTATGACAAATTGTCAGATAGAACCAATTATCAAGTCAGTGCAGGCTCGACCAACAAAGGTGGAACCGCAAGTACCTATATTACCCATTATGGTGATAATACTAAGTTAACTGCGAATGCCAGCTATATTCATAATAATTACACGTCATTTGGGGTAGGGGCACAAGGCGGATTTACCATGACTTTAAATGGTGCGGATGCTCATCGAGTTTCAAATATTGGCGGAACTCGTTTGCTGATCGACACTGATGGTGTGGCTAAAATTCCCGTATCAGACCGAGGGATCCCTATTGCATCAAATGCATTTGGTAAAGTGATTGTCCCTGACTTAAATAGCTACTACCGCAGTAAAGTTAAAGTCGATTTAAATGCATTACCGAATAATGCCGAAGTAACGGATTCTATTGTTCAAGCGACATTAACAGAAGGCGCGATTGGCTATCGCAAATTTAATGTACTGTCTGGTGAAAAGATGATGCTTTCAATGCGTATGTCTGACGGTTCTGCACCGCCATTTGGTGCCCAGATCACGAATCTGAAAGGAAAAGAAACGGGAATAGTTACTGATAATGGATATGCCTATGTTAGTGGTATCAACCCAAATGAAGTCATGATTATTCATTGGGGTGGGGAAGCACAATGTGAAATTAATTTTCCTGAAAACTTAGAAACAATTAACCAAGGATTATTCATTCCTTGTAAACCATTATCAAATAAACGTAATGAAGCAGATAATAATCTGTAAATGAGTGATTGCTATGAAAAAATTAACTAATTTATATATCAGTACTATTTTATTAAGCAGTTTAGTTAGCGGAAGCGCATTCTCGGCAATTGCTTTAGATAGAACCCGAGTTATTTTTAATGGTGATCAAAAAAGCGTTTCAATTACTATTACTAATAAAAATAACCAGCTACCTTATTTGGCCCAAGGGTGGGTTGAAAATATTCAAGGGGTAAAAATTACTTCACCGTTTGCTGTATTACCTCCGGTGCAGAGAGTTGAACCCGAAAAATCAAGCCAAGTCCGTATTGAGGCGCTTCCTGAAATTAGTCAGTTACCTCAGGATAGAGAAAGTGTTTATTACTTTAATTTAAGGGAGATCCCGCCAAAAAGTGATAAACCGAATGTTTTGCAATTAGCGTTACAGAGCAAAATTAAATTATTTTATCGTCCTAAAAGTATCATGCTAAGCGAAACAGAAATGCTGAATAACCCTTGGCAAGAAAAAACACAGCTTATTAAGCAAGGTGACCAATATATCATTAAAAACCCAACTCCCTTTTATATCACGATTATTGGTGCGGCTGAGCGAAAAAATTCACCCGTAAATCAGAATTTTAAGGCAGTTATGGTTGCACCATTTAGTGAAGAAAAATTAGGAGTTCCAAGTTCTACTGTGGGGGCAAATCCGGTATTGACCTATATAAATGACTATGGTGGCCGGCCAAAACTTCAATTTAAATGTCAAGCAAATACATGTCAGGTTGTTCCTGAAAGTAAATAGAGAGGAAAATGATGATTAATCAAAAAAGCTTTTCCTTACTCTTTGGATTATCTCTCATATTTCATTCAGCTGTGATATATGCGGCATCAAATAATGCCTTTTATAACACAACAGGTAATTGGGATGTTGAAGGTGCAAATGGTAAAATTTTCGTTTATGGCTCATTAACGGAGAGTGCATGCCATTTATCGATGGATTCTGCATTTCAATCCGTTGATTTAGGAAATATTGAAACTGCATCATTAAAAACAATTGGCGCCCAAGGCCACAAGACGCCGGTAAACATCGAGTTATTGGATTGTATCGAAACCCCAACGGTTTTGAGAAACAATAAATCCGGTAATGTCACATGGAGTCTTTCTCAGCCAGGTATGAAAATTAGGTTTATCACGCCAGTTGTCCCTTTTAGGCCGAACATAGCGAGAGTTGAAGGTGTGAATGGGCTTGGATTGCAGATAACTAATCCTAAAGGAAAAGAAATTGCTTTTGGTGAGTATAGTGAACCTGAGCTTATTTCTACGGGGCAAAATATTTTAACTTATTATGTAGCTCCCGTAAGAATTGCAGAGAAGTTACAGGCTGGAGCTTATCGAAGTGTTATTTCTTTTCAAATAACGTATGAATAATCTTAATAGATTGTCTGATATAGCATTGAAGGTATTTATATGAATAACTTAAATTTCAATTTTTATAAATTTAAAAAAATAATACTCTCCATGCTATTAAGTTTGTTATTTTTTTCGTTACAGAGTCATGCAAAAAATGGTCAAATTGGTGAAATTAAGATACGAGGCCAACTTGTCGCTGAAGCTTGTACAGTAAGGCCCGGTGATGAAAATATCATTGTGGACTTTGGTACTATCGTTAATAAGTACCTCTATATTAATCAAAAAACGCCAATTGAAAATTTTAATATTCATTTAGATGACTGTGATAATAGTATCTTTAGAACGGTGACCGTTAAGTTTACAGGAAACGAAAATATCAATTTACCAGGCCTTCTTGCATTAGATTCTGGCAGCATGGCTTCGGGCATCGGAATTGAAATCTTAGAATATAGCGGTAAAAAAATTCCCATTAATAGTACGACGCCTGCATACAATTTAGAGAATGGTACAAATATTTTAAGTTTTAATGCGAATGTGCAAGGGGAACCCGATGCAATAAAAAATAAAAGTATTGCGTTTGGCCATTTTACTGCAACCGCTATTTTTAGTTTAATTTATGATTAAGGTATCAGTAACAATGAAGATATTAATATTACTTCTCTCAACCTTATTATTTTCCCCAACTATTTTTGCGTTCCAGTGTAAAACTAATGGAGGGCAGGAAGTTGGTGGGGGAACACAAAGTATTTATGATGTTCCTCTCGATAATGATATTTTTGCTGTACCAAATCGTATAAATGAATTTGCGGATGTGAGTGATTTTATGACCTGCCGTAATGAAGCCCCCAGTGCTTATGTTGATTATTTAAATGTGACTGGTGCTGACCTTGGTCCAACATTTAAGAATAACCCAGAATTAAAAGCGGGTGTGGTCGTGCGTGGCGCTTATTATTTAGCACCATTTAGTGGTAAAGAAATTCAAGTATTTCGTTTAACTACAGCTAGTGAACCTTTACAAATTAAATTATATTTGCAGGTAAATGTTAAACCAACGCCATCAGTCTTGGTAAGAAAAGGCGATTTGCTGATGACATTAGATCTCCATAAATATGCGACATTTGTAAATAGTAATCAGCATATTGACCATGCTTATTTTAAATGGAATTTCTATGCAGGTAATGACGTAGTTGTTGGAACGGGTACGTGTGATATCAATGATAACCAAATCATCATTGTTGATTTTGAAACAGTAAATGCATCGGGTATTTCAACGGTGGGAAGTGCAAGCCGTTTTCAACGTAACGCAGAAATCACTTATAGTTGTGAAGATAATAACCTGACGGCGCCAATAAAGATGATTATTAGCGGAGAAACTTCGACTTTCTCATCTGATGCTTTACTTGTTAGAACAGGAGATATTGGTAGTCAAGGTTCTATTATGTCTGGATTAGGTGTTGAGGTTTATCATCAAGGGCAAAGAATTTCCCCTATGAATGGGCATTTCGATTCAAAAATAGAAAATGGGCATGGTAGAGATACATTAATGTTCACGCTAGTTAAAAAACCTAATTTATCGCCAAATGAATTGATAGAAGGCCAGTTTAGTTCAGCAGCTACCATTATTATGTCCACTCCGTAGCTATTGAAATAGAGAGGTTTTTATATGGATGAAAGCCTCCATTTTTTTCTCGTCAGCTCTCTATGGTTACTGAGCAAATCGTGTTTATAACAAAATCACAATATATCGATGATTTTTTATAAACATATTTTGGATTAGACAAAATAAGTTAAACACACCAAATTTTGAATTATCATCGGTATCATCTTTTCTTAAATAACATCACATAATTTCTACATCTATAAAGCTCAAAGCCTATCAGGTCTCAGTAGCTACAGGTATAATCACATAATTATCCGATAGATTTAGAGGCGAAGATGGCGAAACTCACCTTACAAGAGCAAATGCTAAAAGCAGGATTAGTTACTAGTAAGAAAATGGCAAAAGTGCAAAGAACGGCTAAAAAATCACGTGTTCAGGCGCGTGAAGCAAGGGAAGCCGTAGAAGAAAATAAAAAAGCACAGCTTGAGCGTGACAAACAATTGAGTGAGCAGCATAAACAAATGGTGCAATCCAAAGAGTTTAAAGCGCAAGTTAAACAACTTATTGAAATGAATAAAGTTGATATTTCAAAGGGAGATATTAGTTTTAATTTCACAGATAACAACGTTATCAAGCAAGTTGTTGTAGACAAAATAACACAAACGCAACTGATCAGTGGGCGTCTGGCGATTGCACGTTTAACGATTGATAACAGTGATGTTAACGAGTATGTGATTATTCCAGCAAGCGTAGCGGATAAAATAACGCAAAGAGATGCGGATAGTATCGTACTCAACAATGCACTTAGCCAAGAAGAACAGGATGAAGATGACCCGTATGCGGACTTTAAGATCCCTGACGACCTGATGTGGTAATACTCGTCAAATTTTAAGTCGTAGCTTTGGCGTTAAAACGGGCTGGCGCTAAACATTTTAAAGTTCTTCTGACTCGCAGGGTGAACAAAATGCAATTCGCTAGCGTGCAAAAGTAAACGTGGAGTCTGCTCAGTCCCTTGTAATAATCGCCCACCATATAGATCGCAACCTAAGATTGGGTGACCTAATTTTTGGCAGTGGATGCGTAACTGGTGGGTGCGCCCTGTCTCAGGGGTTAATTGGACACGGGTTACAGGTAACGATATCCCATTTTCTACAGGGTGATACAGACGCTCTATTACTTGATAGTGGGAGCGGGCAGGTTTGCCATTCACCTCGCAAAGCGACATGCGGGGAAACTGTGCAGGGTCTTTTGCTATTGCCGCATCAATGACCCCCTCATCATTAGCTAAGTGGCCACAAAGTAGAGCTTGGTATATTTTAATGATGGAGCGTTGGCTAAATTGCTGGCTTAGAGCTGCATTGATGGCTTTATTGCGAGCAACCACCATTAACCCAGATGTGCCAAAATCGAGACGGTGAACAAGAGTACAGTCTGGGAATATTTGTACTAATCGGTGATGGACGGAGTCTAAGTTTTGTGGGTTTTTTCCAGAAAGGCTGAGTAGGCCACTTGGCTTATTAATAAGAACTAGATGCTCATCCTGATAGATAATTTCTATCTCATCGTGACAGGGCGGGGCAATAAAGGTGTCGATGATTTCAGTCATTAGCCTTTCCAGCAAAAAATGGTGGTTGATAATAACCAATTTTTAGTAGGTAGGCGAACGCTGTCACTTGCATCACGTAAATTTATCACTCAGACTAAAAGCAAAGCCGTAGTCTGCACACGCATTGTGCTCTATACTGCGTGTTGTAAAAACTGAGTCAATAAAAGATTAATTAGGCGGTAATGGCAATGAATGGAACGATCACAACATGGTTCGAAGATAAAGGTTTTGGATTTATCAAAGATGAGAATGGCGATAACCGTTATTTTCATGTGGTTAAGGTTGCCAACCCAGATTTGATTAAAAAAAATGCTGCAGTCACTTTCGAACCGACGACAAATAATAAAGGGTTATCTGCTTTTGCGGTCAAAGTCATACCTGAAAGTAAATATATTTATATCGCAGGAGAACGGATTAAGATTACATCAATTAAATCCTATCGTGTTTATTCAGTAGAAGTACCTGCAGATACGCGTATCGATAAAGAAAATACCGTGTTATCAATTGGCGCATTAATGAATAGTATCAAACCAAAACCAGATAAACCTGGCCAAATGCGTTCATTGAAAAAATTAGAAATTAGTACGTTACATGGGACATCATTAACATTTTCGGAAGATGAAATTGATATCGATGAAGCTGTGAAACAACTTAAGTTTAAGTGATTTCTTGTCCAGTAAACAGCGCCACTCTTGAGTGCTGTTTACTTGTTTATTACTTTATTCTTATACAATAGAGTCACTTGAAAGCTAGCTAGGCTCATCGGGGAGGGGATATGTTAGATTTCTTAAAAAATTACGATAATTTAACCATTAGCGAAAAAAAAGTCTTAAAATACCTGACTGATAATATTACAGATATCCCTTACTTAAATATTAATGAACTAGTTGCTAAAACCTTTGTTTCTAAAACAGTTATTATTAATTTGTCGCAAAAATTAGGGTTTAGTGGATTTAAAGAACTTAAGTTTCAGATTAATAATTATATTTTAACAAAAAATAAAACTGAAAAAATCACACCTTCGTCTTATAAAAAACAACTTGAAAAAAATATTAATAAAAGTTTTACATTAATTAACGAAGAGCAAATTAGCGATTGCGCTAAAATACTACATAAATCGAGAAATATTTTTATTGTTGCCAGAGGGACAAGTAAGGCTGTTGGCTATTATCTTGAACACTTACTATTTGCGTTAGGTTTACACTGTTTTTTCATTAATGACTACAATTTATCTGATTCTTTCACTCGATTAGTCAGCAAAGATGACACCGTCATTTTTATCTCACTATCAGGGGGAACCAAAAAAATTATTGAAACAGCAAAAATTGTGCAATTAAAAGGGGCAAATATCATTAGTATGACCGCCTTTAATACTAATGAACTAACTACTTATACTGATAACACTCTGTTTTGTTTTGCCGATAACTTTGATACTAAAAGAGATGACACAAAATCCAGAATTGGCTTTTTTATTTTAGTTGATTTACTTATCAATGAATTAGAAAATCTACTTTAAATTTTCTTTTTTATTTTCTAAGAAAACTTCACTCGTCTTTCATTCTTGTCTTTGGTAGATAGTTTTTATTAATATGACCTAGGTCATTAGTTATGACCTAAGATAACTTTTAAAACCGTGACATCATTTCTTTTATAACTCCCCCAAGCTAGTATGCCTTTAATTCTAATAATAGAAGTCATAAGGAAACAGTATGGCCAGAAAAAAGTTTGGTGAATCTATTCAACGCTTTGGGAGAACATTACTCCTTCCAATAGGTGTTTTAGCACCTATTGGTATGATATTGGGTATCAGTGGTGCATTAGTGCAAACTTATATGATTGCACGTTTTCCTTTTCTCGGAAATGAAACGGTTAATGCATTACTTGTCAGCATTCGTTCAATCGCGGGTGTTATTTTTGATAATATTCCCCTACTGTTTGCTATGGGGGTGGCCTATGGTATGAGCCATCGAGATAAGGGGATCGCCGTCTTTGCATCGGTTGTCGGCTACTTATCGCTGATCATCACCATGAATATTTGGCTAGTGCTTACTGGTAAGCTTGCAGACCCTGCAATGATGGGGCAAGTAGGGCAAATTAAAGTTCTTGGTATACAAACTTTAAATATCAGTGCCGCAGGAGGGATTATTACTGGTTTGATTGCCGCTTGGGCGACTGATAAGTTCTATAACCTTGAATTGCCAACCGCATTTGCTTTCTTTTCTGGTAAAAAATCCGTTTCTATTATTATGATCGGTTTAATGATTGGAGTGGGTGCGTTATTACCGTTTATTTGGGAAGTATTAGTCCAAGGTTTGATGAAACTCTCTGCGGTATTTTTAAGTCCTGTAGGGCCATTTTTTACCGCGGGTGGTGAACGTTTATTTATTCCATTTGGTTTACACCATGTATGGAACGTTTTATTTAGATTTACTGAGGCGGGTGGTACTTATGTTATTGACGGACAAACCTTTGTTGGTGTTGTTCCTGCATTAACTGAGGTGCTATTTAACCAAGGCCCAGATAGTGAATATTGGTCGATGATGCCAAGTTTGACTCGCTTTATGGCGCAGCAACAAATGCTAGTCACACTATTCCTATTCCCTGCAATTGCTCTTGCTATTTACAAAACATCGAAGAAAGAAAACCGCGCAGAAGTGAAATCCATGCTGGTTACCATGGTATTAACAGCCATGCTTGGTAACGTCACGGAGCCACTCGAATTTACCTTCGTATTTATTGCGCCATTATTGTACTTAATTTACGCCATTATTGTCGGTATCGGTGCGGTGTTGCTTTCATTGGCTGAGGTCGGTATCGGTTATATTCGTGGAACCGTCTTTGATTTTACTATTTTTGGTCTACTGTACGAACACACTAACTGGATCTTCTTGGTTATTATCGGTAGCTGTTTAGCCGTCGTCACTTACTTTATTTTCTACTGGGCAATTATTAAATTTGATATTAAAACTCCTGGTCGTGAAGAATCGAGTAATCTGAAAAATACCTTAATTAAAGAAAAACGATATGGCGAAATCGCAGAAATTTTAATCCAAGCATTAGGTGGAAAACAAAATATTCGTAACGTAGATAACTGTATTACTCGTATGCGTATTGATGTTGGAGAAGTTAACCAAATTGATAAAGATTTAATGTTGGAATCAGGATGTACCGCATTCTTCTTTCCATCGGCAAACCACGTCCATGTTGTATATGGACCTAAGGTTGAGTTTGTTCGCAATGCTGTTGATGAAGCAATGAAGAAATAAAGAAAGGATACGAAATGAGAGCATTATACGATTCTAAAAGTAAAACTATTGATGACCGTGGAATTAAAGACTTATTGTCTGATGAAGCAAAATATTCTACTTGGTTAATGTTTGAATCCATGCTGGCCCAAGCCCAAGCGGAACTGGGATTTATTCCACAATCAGCGGCAGATGAAATTAAAGAAAAGGCTGTTATCGAAAATATCGATTTTGAAGAAATGAGCCGTATTTACCAAAAAATAGGCCATGGCTTTGTACCTTTCTTGAAAGTTTTATTGAATGCTTGCTCTGAGGAAAGTGGTAAATATATCCATTATGGAATTACCACGCAAAATATTCAGCAAAGTTCACAGCTCTATATGATGAAAACCGTACATCATAAATTTATGTTGTTACTCGGTGAAATCATCGAAAACTTAGCAGATTTGGCCGAAAGAACCAAACATATGGTGATGCCGGGAAGAACTCATGGACGTCATGCGATCCCTATCACCTATGGCTATAAAGTTTCGGTATGGATCAGCGATTTTATTGATTGCTACCAACGTATGAAAGAGTGTGAAAAACGGGTTTTCACTATCATGATGGGTGGTGCTGTTGGTGCATTTAACTCAATGCCTGATGTTGGTATGGCGGTACAAAAACGTGTCGCTGAGTTGGTGGGTATGGAAGCCATGGAAGTACCATCCAGAAACTTAAGTACGCATAAGCTTGAATATATGGCAAATTTAGCGTTAATGGCCAATATTTGTCATAAAATCGGTGAAGAAGTTTATAGCACAACGTTAGAAGAAATTGCAGAGGTTTCTGAAGGGTTTACTAAAGGAACAGTGGGCAGTAGTACTATGCCGCATAAAATAAACCCAAAACTTGCTAAGGGAATTATTGCTAACTCACAGAAATTATATTCTTTACCAAGTGTTGGTATGTATTCTGCGGTAAGGCCTTATGAAGGTGATAGTAGTTCTTATATGTTATTTGATGGGTTAATCGAAGAAGCTTTGGAATTGACCACGGAAATTTTACTAAGAACTGAAGAGCTTTCTAGGACGATTGTGCCACATGAAGAGAGAATGCTTCATAATGTTTTGAGAAACAAAGGGCTGGATAATACTGAGTATGTCATGATGAAGATGGCGGAAAAATTAGGCAAAGATAAAGCTCACTCCCTTCTGTATGAAGAAGCAATTAAAACTGCGGCGGATGGGGAAGATTTCTATACTAATTTAACCAAAAATAGTGTGATATCAGCAGCATTCAGTAATGAAGAAATTAAAGCAATGCTTGACCCGAGATCTTATATCGGGTTATCCGTTGAAATTGCAGAAAAAGAAGCAAAACGTGGATTAGTCGTTTCACAAGAAATTAAACAACAGTACAAATAGTATTTTTAGTATTTACTAAAAATTATTTTAAATAAGGGGCTGTCTATTATATAGATAGCCCCTTACTTATTTATTCGCCAGCGAGTGCTCTTGGGAATAATAAGTTATTTTCTAGGTTAATGTGATTCATTAAATCATCAATCAGTTCATTGATGCCATTATACAACACACGCCAGGTAGTACAGGCTTCTGGTGGCGGTGTGACATTATTGGTAATATCTTTAATTGCTTCTAAGATATCACTAGCATCATCATGTTCTTGTTCCATGACACTAATTGGACCTGCTGCGTTTCTGCCCATTCCGTTTTTTATCATAGGGAATAAAACGCGTTCTTCTTTCATCATATGGCTAGCTAGTTCTTCCAGTAATGCTTCTAAGTATTTTGATAAACCTTTTGGCACGCTTGGCTTATTTATATGAACGCGTTCAACTTTTTGTGCCTGTAGTATTAGTTCAGGTAATTGTTCTCTGTGCCTATCATGATAGCGAACAATGATAAAATCGATAATCTCACTGAGTGGGGCTTTGCGCCAATCCTGTTCTAACGTTTCTGTGGCTAATTTAGCTAATTGGCTTTCTAATAGGTCAATATCTAACTTTAATTTTTCTGCGCTGCGACTCAGCGTCTGTTTGCCACCACAACAGTAATCCATATTATATTGGCGAAATAAAGAAGAAGCTCTAGGAATGGATAATGCGAGCTGTCCGAGTGTTTTATCTCTAAATTGCATATGAGGTATCCTTTAAAAAATCATAAAATTCTGATGCTACTTTGTTATTTAATTTATGCAGGTAATGCCCATTGGCGAGCAATATTACGCCCATACTCACGGCAGTCATCTAATGTTTTTGTGTCTGGTTTCCATTTTGCTTTTAAAGATAATGCGGTATCAAAACCGGCATCCATCAAACGTGTTTGAACACGGTCAACGGCGCCGCCATTCCAACCAAAACTACCGAAAGCAGCGGCTTTTTTATTTAAAAAACGTAAGCCTGTAATTTCTTCAAGCATACCTGCTATTTTAGGCATCATGACATTATTCATGGTTGAGGTACCGACCAGTGCCGCTTTGGAGCGAAAAACATGAGTAATAATGTCGTTTTTATCACTGCGTGCAACGTTAAATATTTTAACCGCAACATTAGGGTCGGCTTCATTGATGCCTTGAGCGATTGCATCCGCCATTAAACGAGTATTATTTGACATGGTATCGTAGAAAATAGTGATACGATCTTCTTGATAATCTGCTGCCCATTTCAAATACAATTCAATGATTTGATTTGGATTATCACGCCATACTACTCCGTGAGATGTCGCTATCATATCGACAGGTAGATTGAAGCCTAAAATTTCATTTATTTTTGGCGTCACTAAGCGGCTAAATGGAGTAAGAATATTGGCGTAGTAACGCTGGCACTGTTCGAATAATTCATTTTGGTCGACTTCGTCATTAAATAATCGCTCATCACAATAGTGCTGCCCGAAAGCATCATTACTAAAAAGTACGGCATCTTCAGTAAAATAAGTCATCATGCTGTCAGGCCAATGTAGCATTGGAGTCTCAATGAAAATCAATTGTTTATTGTTACCTATATCGAGCGTGTCACCTGTTTTAACGATTTTGAAATTCCATTCAGGATGATGGTGATGACCATTTATTGAATCAATGGCATTGGCTGTGCAATAGATCGGGGTATTAGGAATAAAGCTCATTAATTCGGTTAATGCACCTGCGTGATCTTCTTCTGCATGGTTAATGACGATGTAGTCAATATCATTTAAATCAATTTGCGAGCGCAAATTTTGAACAAACTCACGGCTAAATTTATGATCGACAGTATCAATAAGAACATTTTTTTCTTCGCGGATTAAATAGCTATTATAACTACTTCCCTTTAATGTTTTGTATTCGGTTCCATGAAAATCACGTACTTCCCAATCACGCTGACCTACCCAATGGATGTTATTTTTTACATGAATCGCCATATTAATTTTGTCCTGTAGCTTTTAGAGTATAAGAAGACATAATCAATATTCATGCCAATATTTAACATTTTGATTTTTAACTAAATTAAAATGATTTGTTTTAGTTTATAGTCAAAATGACTATGTTAAGTGTTGTCATTATGACTATAATTGTTGTCAAATTGACAATGGGGAATGAATCATGGGTTTTTCTGTCGAGGCACTGGCAAAGATTGCAATCGAATTACAAAGTGGTATGGAGCATTCAGATCGATTTCAGCGTTTGATTACCACGTTAAGGCAATCATTAAAGTGTGATGCATGTGCGTTATTACGTTATGAATCAGGCCAATTTATTCCTTTAGCAATCGATGGGTTAATGGCTGATGTTTTAGGTCGTCGATTCTTTTTGTCAGGGCACCCTCGGCTAGAAGCAATTGCAAGAGCCGGTGATGTAGTGCGTTTTCCTGCTGATAGCCAGCTCCCTGACCCATATGATGGGTTAATTCCTCATCATCAACACCTAAAAGTTCATGCTTGTGTCGGCTTACCCTTGTATGCGGGGCAAAATCTTATTGGTGCATTAACATTAGATGGTATGGAACCTGATCAATTCGATGCATTTAGCAATGAGTCACTGAGGTTAATTGCCGCGTTAGCTGCGGGAGCACTAAATAATGCATTACTTATTGAACAGCTTGAAAAGCAAAATATATTACCGAATAAACCCATAATATTTAAACCTTCTGGAGAAACCGAGATTATTGGTTTATCTCTTCGTATGCAACAATTAAAAAAGGAAATTGATATTGTTGCAGCGTCTGAATTAAATGTTCTGGTCGGCGGAGAAACGGGAACAGGAAAAGAGCTAGTCGTTAAATCTATCCATGAAAAATCCCTTCGAGCAGATCACCCTCTTATTTATTTAAACTGTGCTGCGCTGCCTGAGAGTGTGGCGGAAAGTGAATTATTCGGTCATGTTAAAGGTGCCTTTACTGGGGCAATTAGCCACCGTAGTGGTAAATTCGAAATGGCGGATAATGGTACCTTATTTTTAGATGAAATAGGGGAGCTTTCATTAGCGTTACAGGCTAAATTACTGCGAGTATTGCAATATGGCGATATTCAACGTGTTGGTGATGACCGTAGTTTACGCGTTAATGTTCGTATATTGGCGGCAACTAACCGTGATCTACGCGAAGAAGTGTTAGAAGGTCGGTTTAGGGCCGATTTATTTCATCGTTTAAGTGTATTTCCGCTATTTGTTCCCCCATTAAAGGAACGTGGCGAAGATATTATTTTATTAGCGGGGTTCTTCTGTGAACAATATCGTCAGCGTTTTGGCTTATCCAGTGTGGTACTGAGTCCTTCATTACAACGGTATTTACTCAATTATTCATGGCCAGGTAATGTACGTGAATTGGAACATGCGATTCATCGTGCCGTTGTTCTTGCTCGAGCTTCAAGTGATACTGATGAAATTATCTTACAGCCTCAATATTTTACCTTTGATAATAATAAGTATGAGTTTACAGAAACATCACAGAAAGTCTTACCACTAACTAAAAATTTACGTGAGGTAACGGATGATTTTCAGCGTAAAGTCATTTCACAAGTATTAGAACAAAGCCATTATAATTGGTCTGCATGTGCCAGAGAATTGTCTGTCGATATCGCTAATTTACATCGATTAGCTAAACGACTAGGTCTGAAATAAAGTATTAATGCCTGTTTTAGTCGGGGTACTTATAAGAACTTATTTTATTATTAGCAATATTCTTTTTCCATATAGTGTTTTACATATTTCTTAAGTTGTTCAAGTTCATTATTATCATGTTCGTTACGCTGTAAATGCTGAAATAGTGTGGAAATTTTCTTTAAGTCAAAGCGATTTTGTTGAATGCGTTTTTCAAGCGCAAT
This sequence comes from Providencia rettgeri, assembly GCF_013255915.1. GTDB lineage: Bacteria > Pseudomonadota > Gammaproteobacteria > Enterobacterales > Enterobacteriaceae > Providencia > Providencia hangzhouensis. Next base: position 162,135 of record NZ_CP053896.1, read on the forward strand.
AAGGGCTCTTTTCTTTGATGCGTGGTGCGCAAATTGCTTATGCAAAATAAGTAGATACAACCAAATACTTTGTCGAGTTATAAAAAAATCAAATATAGGCGGGTGAGGAAGATTTGCTTTTTTTGCTAGCAATAATCCACTAAATAAACGGTGCATGAATTGGGATGTGGAAGGCTTATTGCCCTGAATTAGAGCCGTTACTCCTTGTTTAAATTGCTGCTCAGAGAGATAGATTAATTGCTGGTAACGCTTGGTCGGGTTGGTTGGATAAATCCATGCGAAAGCAGCCATTGCAACTAATGGGCCTGAAACTATCGCAATGGCATTACCGATACTTTGAGGGAGTGAAAGAGAAAAAGGATAGCTCGGTTGGAGCAAAATTAAAGAAACCATAATGTAATCAAAAGCAATTAAAATTAGGCGGTTATGGGAAAAAATGATAACGCCACTAATAATCACTGGAATAATGAAAAAGGTCATCTGCCATGATGAAGAGGCAAAAGGCCATAAGTACCATGTGCAGATTAACGCTGTAATAGCGCCAAACAATTGCCCAGTAAAAATATTTTTCATAAACCTAGCGGGGTAATCGAGGGATGCGAATAGAGCCAACATCACTGAAAGACCGAGAGTAAGATAAGCCAGTACTTGCCACTGTGTCCACAACCATAACAAACCAACTGCAGCGATAGTCATAAAAGAACGAGCAAAGGCGTGCCACGCTGAAATTTTATCTTGATGAAGCTTCAGTTTATCCACTTTTTCAAAGTGTTTCGCTGATTTACCAAAAATAGCATAGTAAAGTGGGATCAATAGTGTTTTCAGTACTCCAGCGGGGCATAATGATAAAATATGTTTCCATTGAGTCTCAGTTGGCTCTAGTGCAGGAAAATAAAAAGGTGCAATAGATTGATATTTATCTAAGTGTAATAATATTTGGCTTTGAAACATGAGTTTTTGACGTGCTTTAGCAACTTGTTTGCGGTGATAACGCCAGCCAATACGATGAGTCTCTAAAATTTCGTCATAGCTAGCCATGGTTTGCCAAAGATAGTCGATATCGTGTTGCTTAATTGGGTGCTTTTTCTCAAGTGAGTCATGTAGTATTTGGAAGAATAGTGTATCAATTTGATTTTTAAGGGTAATGATATTATCTTGTTCACGCTTAGGGGTAAAAAGGAAATTGAATACTACCGCTGAAAGCACGCCAACCAAAATGGTCCATAGCCGATCCCAAGCGACTATAAATAAGTTATCAGTAATATGAACGCTCAACATACTCACCATCACGGCGGAGTAACCTGCTAAAAATGTGCCATAAGCGACAAAGCCCTTTTGTAATTGGCCGATACCACTGCAAATGCCTAACCAACTCGCTAGCCCAATAATGAAAAGTAACGGGTGAATAAGGTGAAGCTGAATTAAGACGACACCGGCAAGCACACCACAAACTGTTCCAGCAAAACGCCACCAACTTTTTTCCAGTAAATTTTCGCGCCAAGGTTGCGCTGAAGCCCAGACGGTCATGGCTGCCCATTGGGGGTGAACTAACTCTAAATATTGAGCAATAAAGAGCGCAGCAATTGATGCACAAGCGGTAATGGCGGCAAAACGAAAGCGTGCTGGGTTGAATCCCAATGAATTCAGTAAAGTTATTATTTTTGACATAGAATATGAGTAAATTTGGGGTGTTAAAAAAGTATTTAGTTGATAATATCAACTAAAATCAGCGTGATTATTAACTAATTGGTTGATAAAATCAACTAAAGAGGGATTATGCGTACAGAACAGGCTCGAGTATTTGGAGTGATTAGTCGAGCAGCTCACCATTATATGAAATGGATGGGAGAGCCTTATGGTATCAATGCAATTGAGTGTTTGATGATTTTACATATTCATCAATATGATGCATCAACCCTAGAGCAGATTACGAAAGCGATGGTTGTGGATAAATCAGTGACGACTCGAGGTGTGAGCAAATTTTTAGCTAAGGGGTGGGTTGCTAAAACGAATAGCTTAGTCGATAAACGGGTTTACCATGTTTCGTTGACAGCGCTCGGCAAAACGATTGTGAATGAGTTAAATTTTAAACTAGATAAATGGAATGATTATTTAGCGGCGGATTTGCCAGAACAAGAGGCTGATCAGCTATTTAGTGCACTAGAAAGCTTAGCGAAACGAGCTATTGAAAGCTCGGCGGCAGATTTTCCGAGTTTATTAGAAAAACCAAATGAGTGAGGCTCAATAACCAACCTAGCAATGTTATGTATTTAGGGCTGGTTTGAGAGCGGGTTATGTAATTCTTCATTAAGAGGAGGAGAATTCTTTAAATTTATTTTGGCGAAATGAACGTTGTTATTGCGAAATAGCGGTCATAGGAAGTAATACTACTTCAGACATATTCTCAGGTATTGGGCTTAGTTTATTACTCATCATGATTAATTCGCCATCTTTTTCAATTCTTGCACTCATTCCTAAGGTATACCGTTTGGATTGAAATTCTTCAGGAAGAGCGACTGTAAATGCGATACTACGTCCTGCACTTTTTGTTTTTAAACTGTAATCCAGATTAGACTTTGCGTTGTTTTCATTTTGTTGTATTGAGGTCAATGACAGTGTAATTGTGGAATTTTCGGGAATATCATAAGAGTGGGAATAAATATTACCATTAATATTATAAGCGGGAGTATGAGTAAAATAACTCATTAAAGTACTATTACAAGCAGATAGCATGAAGGTTATAAAAAGTATAAATAATAAAAAAAAGTATTTCTTTGAAAAATTTGGGTTAATATTTAGCATTAAATTTTCTCTTTGATGAAATCTGGTTATAGTGATGAACGAATAAACATTCTCTGCAGAAAATATCGTATATAGGTGTAAAGGCTTTTTTTTGTGTCATATTTTGAGAGTGTTGGCATTTCTGATTTCTCTCCTGTATATAAAATACCAATTCGAGGTAAGGTCATAATTAAATTTTCATCGAGATCGACTTTTTTAAAGGATTGTCGTAATTGCCTGACTAGCTTGTAATAACTACTTTCAGTTACGATAGTGCCTCTTTTTTCCCAAATTTCATACATAACTTCTCTTTTACTATTTGTTTTTATTAATAATAATTTAAGTAGACATGATTCATTTTCGGAAAGATTAACGACATTTTTTTCACGGGAAAGAGTGCGTTTGAGTGGGTCATAGACGACATTCCCAGATAAGAGGATCATTGATTCTTTTTCATTATAGTCAATGTTATCCATAAGGTTTTGTGCTGTAGGTAAATCGGTCATAATTTATATCTGTCCTGATCATTTATGAATATATTTCAATACAAAAAACGAGACTAGATAAGATGTTATAAAAAATAAAATCGCTTTTTGATATTGAGCTAATGTGTTTTGATAAAGTGAATTTAAACGATATTCAGAGGTTGTATATATCAATTTTTATTTAAATTTTTTATGTTTTTTATATTTTTATAAATAAATAGGCTTAGGGTATTAAAAAAATACACTAAACCTATAAATATTAGTCGATAGATAATAAATTCAATATGAGGGTAATAGAGGCAATTAATGCTAGATTACTAGTTCATCATCCTCATCGTCGCTACCCTCTAAATTAATATTAGTCATATTATGACGAAGTTGGTTGCTAAGAGGGGCGCTCATCAAACTGATAGACATATAATGGTTGAGTGAGCGATTAAATTTTTTATTTAGTGATACTAGCTCTGGGTCATTTGATGATTGTAATGCTTGGCTAACGCCGGCGATAAAGTTTTGTTTTTCATCTTTACCCAATGCAATCATAGTTTTAAATACATGAGAGAAGAATATTTTGTCATCTCCCTTTGATTTAAGCTCATCAATAAAGTTGTTAACTTTATTTTTTTCTATAGGGGATAAATCTATTTTTTCGCTGTATTGATACTTATTTGTGGTCTCCATATTTTTCTCCTGCCATATTGAGGTCTTTTTACTTTGAATATTTTCTGTATGAATTTGAGAACCGTTATATTGAGGATTGATAACCTTATTTTGTAGATTAGTCTGCATATTTGTGTTCTTCCGGTATTGAATTTATTGTTGTTATCAAGTTTTGATAGGCATTTTTATGCATTTTTAAAATTTGGCATTGTGTCGGAACAGAAAATACATGAGGAAAAATATTTTTAGAGGCAATGACAGGGGAAAAGTAGGTGATTCTATTATCGACTTCTAAGGCAATTGTATTATCAGCTGTGGTTGAAAACTTCATATCTGAACCACCTATCGTAATACGAGTTTGCATTTTTTCAGGTAAGTGTAATGTTGTATTGGTTGTTTTTGCACATTGCCTCTCAAAATAGGTTGCAACCGTCTCTTGTAGATGGTTATCACCAAAAATGTCATTCAATATTTTCATCAGCTGTTCTTTGCTTTGACTGATATTTTCTTGGTATTGAATTTCACTGGTTTCTACCGCATGAATAAAATCAGTTAATAATTGTTTAATTCCATCGTTATAGCCTTGTTGATAAGCTGTTTGGTAGATAGTTTCTTGCTGTTGTTTTGCTTGTTTGTATAGCTCACTCGCCTTTTTTTGAGCTTGTTGAGTGATAATTGTGTGGTATCTATCGGCACTCAATGCTTGGTATTTGATCAAAACTTTTTCAGACATCGTCTGTTTAACATTTGGGGGGGTTTTCTCTGACATATCGACATGTTTCTTCAATAGTATTCCAAGGTAGCATCGTTTTTACGGATGACGGTATAAGTTGCTGAGTTTCAAGACTAAACATATATTTAGCTCGAAGAGTGTAAGCGGTGCCAAAAGGGGTTAAACACATCAATAATTGTTGTGCTCCAAGGGCAGTTAATACCTGTGGTGAAGTAGTGGGTTGATTTTCTGACTGCCAAAGTGGGCGACTTAGGCGTGTATGTAATACACGGTATTTGGAAAGTTCAACCCACCAAGGGAGCGGTTTGGCGTGTAACAAAACCCCTAAGCCTAACGCTACCTCCGGTAGTAAAGCCCAATGTTCAGATAATACTTTTGGCAATAAGGGAGTTTTCTCATTGGGTAAAGGCAATGAGTATTGATGAATCAATTGCTGATTGTGTTTACGTTGCAGTAAAGGTGGAAAGTCGTTATATCCGACCCCATTAAATTCACTATGGAAATAGCAACCTGGCGCGAGTAAAATATTCCCTTGTTCAATTAGTAGGTTAGCCAGCGTTGCCATCAACAGGTTTCTCCATCAGATGAGTTGCTGATTTTTTGTTACTTAGCTGGCGCCACAGTAATAGTAAAATAGTAAATAGAATGATAATTGCTGCGATAATTGAGCTGATTATAATTGGATTGAATGTATTTTCTGGTTCAGATTTAATTTGGTATTGTAATGGTGGCCGGTTGACGACGACTGAGACATTATCGTAATTTGCTTCAGCAAAACTGTTCGTTAGAAACAGTTTAATTTTATGCATCATCATCTGAGGATCTTCACTTCCGGAATAAGTAACTAAGCTAGACACATTTTGTATTTGCTTGGTCGGATTATTGCCATTTAATGGGTAGCTGACATGCACTCGAGCATTAATAATGTCGGGGATGGTGAGCAGTGATTGTTCAAGCCGTTGTTCGATTAAAGAAAGTAAACGGGTACGTTCTGCTTGTGGTGATGCGACCAAAGAATCTCCAGGGAATGCTTGAATAATTTCTATTGGCTCTTTTGATGGTAAGTTATATTGGCGCAATAAATCTACCGCGATAACAAAATCACTAGGTTGAACACGAATGGAATCCCCGTTTTTATTATCTTGTTTGCGCGTAGCCTCAACACCATGCTCTTGCAGTATGGCCAACACTTCATTACTTTGCCTTTGGCTTAACTGATTGAGTAATAATTGGTTATCACAGGCCGCTAAGAAGCTAATAAATCCAATCAAGATAAACTTCTTTAAAATATTCATGGTTTACTGTGCTTTTAAGACGGCATCAATTGCAGAGACGCTTTTATGTGTCAATGTGCTAATCATATTCATTGTCAGGCTATAATTGCCGACACGATTTTGAAATTGCAGTAGTTGGGTTGGGTTACTTGGGTCAATATTATTGACATTCTCAGTTAAGGCTTTCCGTTCTTGACTGACAGTTGCTGTGTATTCAGCAAATAGCTTTTTGACCTTGTCTTCAATCGGAAGAGATGGTGAGAGAACTGATGTGGTCTCTGTTGGGGCAGTGAGTAGTAAATGTGGTGTAATAGCTAACATAAATAATTATCCTAAATAAAATAGAGCATTATAATTAATAATGCTCTTTAAAATTAAACGTTACGAATAATGGCTTGGTCAGTATCTTTAATGGATTTCATAAAATTACTCTGCAATTGGCGTGCCATATTATAGTTACCACTCATAGCGGTGATTTTTGCCAACACTAGTGGGTTATCGACTTCTAAATTGGTGCTAGCAAGTAAGGTGTTTAATTCATCGCCAAATTTTGTAGCTTTAGCACTAATACTTGCCGAGGTACGATAGATCATACCCAGATCATTTTTACCTGTTCCTTCGGTTTCTAATTTAGAGCTGCCCCAACGGCCACTAGTATCTAAACCTGATATAACATCTGTACTTGAGTCTGCCATTTTTTTTCCTCTTTATTTAAAATCATATTAATTAAATTTTTTAAGTTAAAAACTGATTGAATTAAAAAACCAATGGTTATTACCTAATAGAATATAACCATTTGCATTGGTGACAAATGATTTTCCTTCGAGCTTGTTATTTGCAAGGGAAATAGAAAATTGAATGTGATTTTCCCCCCATTGTTTGTAAAATGAATTTGTGAAATTAATTAGTGAAGCCGTCTGGTCGTCATTTAAGCTGTCTTTTATTATAAATATGACTTTATTACCTTTAGTAATTTTACGCCATTGAACATTACTTTCTGTCAATCCTAGCTCTGCTTTTTGTAATAACTCACCAAAATTAACTTTTTTTATTTCACTCGAAATATAACAACTGAAATAGCTAGATAATATTTTATCTATTTTGTTTTTTACATTAATGGATGTTTTGTCATCTATCGCTGTTATTTTTGGGTTACATGTGTTGCTAAGCTCTATCTTTAATGTATCTGGAAATACGTCAATAATCTTATTTTCAATTTCATTTTCGAGTTTATTTATTATTTTAATTGAAAATTTTTCATTATATTTAGCTTTGACTAGGCGTTGCATACTCCAGTCGGCATCTCTTTGGGTTTTAACTAAAATGAGGCTTTCGTCATTTGCACTTTGAGTTACAGTAATAGGGTCGTGGTTGCCTTGAAGTATGTGTTCTAGTGTTTTTACTTTTTTCTCAGCACTTTGTTCTGGAATATACTGGAAAGTAACGTAAGTAATAAATATTGAAAATAAAGTAAAGAAAAAGACCAGCATAGTTTGTTTATTAAAAATACTTGGTTTTTCCTTGGTTGACTTTTTTATTTTAGCTTTAAAGGCAGGTAACGGGTTTTCCATTTCCGAGCTCAATGCGTCTTCAAACGTTTGGGCGCTTTGCCAATCAGTATCTTGCATTTTTATTGCGATAGGAAATATATCAGCCAAAAGCAATTGCTGAAGAACGATAGGAATTTCAGTACTTAGTCCACTATCATTTAGTCGAATTGCCAAACCACTTTCAGTTGATTGACTTGCCGTAACAATTGAAAACTCACATGCAATACCATTACTAGGGATCTGGTAAGTTGTAAACCCATCATCATTGATGTCAGTTTTGTAATCTAAGCCGTTACCAATGATAATAAGATTATTATCTGTATTAACCATTAATTCTTGGCCAGTCATTGGGCCACTAGCAATTTTTATTATGCATGTTTGGCTATTTGTGTTACTCATAAAAATAATCTCATGGAATTAATTTCATTTTAGTTATGTATTATTGGGGCTCGTTATTGGCTGAAAGTAAAACAAGAAATATTTTTTTTGTCAGTTGAATTGTTCTTATTCATTTTTACTTTTAATTTGGAATGGAAAGTGTGAAGGATTCCAGAGTATTCCCTTGAGGATTTTTCATCTATCGCTCATTCTGTATACACGTAAATTACGTTAATAAGGCCTATAAAATGTCAAACAAAGATATTGCTACATTATTAGAAAGTAGGGGCTGTTGCTTTTCTTTGCAGGATAAATTGGTCTTGGCTATACCTAATAAGAATTTAACGCCTTTTTCTTATAAATCTCTATATTCAAATTTAAATATTTCGATAGAAAGTCAGGCTATATTTATTTGCCAAGAAAATGAATGGGAGTCGATAGATAAATCAAACTGGAATTTATATTCAATGGATTTATCAGAATTAGTTGAAATTTTAGCAGTTATTGACACCGCGACAGGGCAAGCATTTCTCGCTAAAAAAGAGAAAAAAAATATCGATGAAAATAGTCAAAGCGAATTTATTGTATTGGTTGAAAAATTCCCATTAACTATTTCGATTAAAAATATAGTGATTGATTTAATTATTAGAAATCATCCTATATTTGATAGTTGGTGCGAAGTATTAAGGCGATATGAAGCCTACGGTATGATGCGATTCATTCTTACTTCAGCTCAAGATGATAAGAATGCCAATATTAATCAGCTATGTGCACGTTATGGTATATCAGCTTCTTATTTTAGGCAGCTTTATCGAGAAAACTTTAATAAAACGGCAAAACGAAAAATTATGAGTGTGCGTATGGCTAATGCCATTCTACAGCTAATTGAAAGTGATGATTCAATATTAGATGTAGGTCTGGAAGCGGGTTATTGTTCAGCATCTCATTTTACTAATGATATTAAAAAAGAGTTAGGCCTAACGCCATCAGAAATTAGGCATATTGGAGCAACACTATATGAGCAGTAAAAAAAATCGAGTGTTTGGGTTAACACTCTTTTTACTGAGTATGAGTTTTTATTCGGCACAAGCAGAAATTATTGTTGCAGAGCCCGTTACGCAGTCAAAAAACCACGATACATTCGTCGCAAATAATATTGCGGTGGGTAAGGTGTTTGATGCGGTCGCAGAGCGTCTAAATAAACCAATTATTCTCAGTAAATTAGCTGCTCAAAAAAAAGTAACCGGTAATTTTAATTTGGCCCATGCAGATGAAATGTTTAAAGCATTATCTCGACGAATTGCGCTAGTGTGGTACGACGATGGTGCAAGTATTTATGTTTATGATAATAGTGAAATGCGTAGCGAAATTATTCCCACGAATAATGTCAGTAGCAATCAGCTACTTAATTATATTCAACGAAATGGCATCTATGATTCACGTTTCCCGGTACGTTCACAAGAGGGGGAAAGACTATTATTTGTCTCTGGCCCGCCTCTATATATTGAATTAATTAAAGCGGCTTCTTTATACCTTGCAGAGCAAATTAGGAAAGAGGAATTATCCAGTGGTGAAGTTGCGATTATTCCGTTAAAACACGCCTCAGTAACAGATAGAAGTTATTCATTACGTGGACAAAATATTACGATCCCAGGTTTGCTGAATGTCATTAATAACCTATTTAAAAATGGCACCACAATCGATGAAACGTTAATTATTCAACCTCCATCTGTAGCGATTAACTCAACAGGAGATTCAATCGATGAATTAATGGATGCGCCAATTGGGGACTCATCATCTTCTACGATTAAGCCCCAGTTGATAACAAGAAAGCCTTCTAACAGTGCTTTTTCTCTAGTGGCGCATCCTGACAGTAATAGTTTGATTGTTAAAGGCAGCCAAGAGCAAATTCGTTATGTTCGTCAACTTGTGAATACATTGGATATGCGTCGTCGCCAAGTGGAGCTGTCATTATGGATTATCGATATTACTCGTTCTGAATTAGATAATTTAGGTGTCAATTGGGAAGTTGGCACATTTAATACGGGAACGGGATCAGTATCTTTTAATCGCAGTACATTATCGAATAGCCAGCAATTTCTATTACAGATTGATGCATTGAATAAGACGGGTAATGGGCACATAGTTTCTCGGCCAGTGCTATTAACCCAAGAAAACATTCCCGCTTTATTTGATAACAACACCAGTTTTTATGCCAAATTACAAGGTGAACGTATTGCGACTCTTGAGCAAGTCACATATGGCACCATGGTGAGCGTGATGCCGCGTATTTCTGCAGGTAATAACGTTGAAATGGAAGTCAATATTGAAGATGGTGCAGAAAACCGCGATAGCATGGGTAAAACATCCAGCGTAGAAGGATTACCTGCAGTTAATCGAACCAGTATTAACACTGTTGCGCGTATTGCAAAAGACAGTAGTTTACTTATTGGTGGGTATACGCGTGAACAATATGTTGAAAATGAAAGCAAAATTCCTTTTTTAGGCGATCTTCCTTATGTGGGAGGGTTATTTAGCCATTCATCTATGAATCAGCAAAAGATGGTGCGTTTATTTTTAATCCAACCGCGTTTATTGGATGAAAATGAAGGTTGGGATGGGCGACAATTTTCCGAAAAAACGCGGATCACTAACCATGACAGTCAGTTACACGGTACGGTTCAATTTCTTCAACAATACATGAGTGAGTCATGGCAATAACACCACTGAGCTTTAATACCCGCTTTTCGGTTAATACTCAAAACAAAAGTCGTGCACCAGTGAGTAGCAGTAGTGACGACTCCGATGAAGTTGCTCGTGGCGCAGGTGTCATTGATAGCTCTAGTGAATATGCATCGATGTCGATGCTAGCGGCAAGTCATGTGCGCCGAGGAAGTTCTAAAAAGGGCAGCGAAGAAGACTGGTTGCAATTTTCTGAACGCATTTTAGATAAAGATGCTGATGACAAAGTGTTACATATAGAAGGGTTGCTTAATAAGCAGTTAATGACTCCGAAACAGTTACGAGAATTTTTATTGCAATTTTTTACTGACCCTAGTGACTTATTAATGCTTCTTGCAGCATTACTTAATCGAAAAAAATTAAAAAAAGAACAAATTGATAACCTTGAAGCTTTAGCCGAATTACTGCAAGCAGAAGACACTGAGCGGAGTGCTCAAGCAGGCATTAATGTTGCACTCATTGCAAAGGCATTTGCAAAAAAATTACATTTTAGTGCTGGAAATTTACGTACATTATATCGTGAATTTATCAGTTATGACGGGCCGGTTGTTTATTTATATGAACAATGGGTTGAGGAAATGGAAATCCAAGAGCGTGAAAATATGATGCGTTATCTTGGTCGGGCGCTTGCTTGTGATTTACAGGCGTTGCCATTAGGCGATCTAAATATCACTGCGTTCGGTAGTTTTTTTAGTCGTGTTGGCCGGCTCCGAGAATTGCAATCATTAGACTATGTATTTTGTCAGCAATTCTTTCAATCCGGTTTTTTTCGTCACAATGGAAAATCAAATCAATCAAAGCTTGAAAAAGAGTTAAGCCAATTATTTACCCGAGGGATACGTAATCACGTTGGCTTTGAAGAAGTGGTCATCACTTTTATTAATAACATATTGAACATAATGAGCTCCGATATTCGAGGTCAATTTTTACAATTACTCTTACTGGCGTTTTCTATCATTCCAGTTGCTGTATTTCCTTCATTGGAAGCACGAGAGGAACTTATTGATCAATTAAAGAAACTCATGGACCAAGTTATGGTGAAAGAGCAGTTTTTACACCGACATTCGTAGTTTGATAGGAAAAGTAATTTCATGAAAAATATAACCGGATTTTTATTACAAATCCGTAATCGCCCAGAGCTAATGGTATTAGTTATCATGGTTATGGTTATTGCGATGTTGATTATTCCATTACCTACAATATTGGTCGATTTATTGATTGGCTTAAATATTATGATCTCAGTACTTATTTTTATGAGCTCTTTTTATATTACTCGGGTACTGAATTTTCAGTCATTTCCATCTATCTTGCTAATTAGTACGTTATTTCGACTTGCTTTATCAATTAGTACCAGCCGTCTAATTTTATTAGAAGCAGATGCAGGGGATATTATCGCAACGTTTGGTGAATTTGTTATTCAAGATAACCTAGTCGTTGGTATGGTGGTATTTGCGATAGTCACCATTGTACAGTTTATTGTCATCACTAAAGGTTCTGAACGTATTGCTGAAGTGGCTGCACGCTTTTCCCTTGATGCGATGCCGGGCAAACAAATGAGTATCGATGCTGATTTACGTGCGGGGGTGATTGATGAGGCGACAGTTAAAGAGAAGCGTGGCGACCTTGAAAAAGAGAGTCAGTTATTTGGGTCTTTCGATGGTGCGATGAAATTTATTAAAGGGGATGCGATAGCGGGTATTGTCATCATTTTTGTTAATTTAATTGGCGGGATATCTGTTGGCACAGCTCAACAGGGAATGGATGTTTCAACTGCACTAAATACGTTTTCTTTATTAACTATTGGTGATGGTTTAGTCGCCCAAATCCCTGCACTACTCATTTCCATCAGTGCGGGTTTTATTGTCACTCGAGTAGGCGGTAATGATAAGAACTTAGGTGAAAACATTGTTTCGGAATTATTTGCAAATGATTTTACGATTTTAATCACAGCATTAATTGTACTTTCAATGGGGTTTTTACCTGGTTTTCCAACGATTATATTTTTACTGTTATCAGGGCTTCTTCTTGGATTATTTGCTTTCCGATATTTTAAAAAACAAAAAAACAAGCAAAAAATAGTTAAAGGTGAAGCAGAAACGATTAATTCAGATGTGACGGAAGGTGAAACACAAAGAGAAATCAGTGATATTGAAGAAGAATATATTCCAGAAACATTACCGATTATCATATCTGTTAACCAGAAATATAAAGAACATTTAGAAGATAATAGATTTTTGTCTAGAATGAAAAAAGATATTTTTATTCGATATGGATATAGGATCCCAGATATTGCTGTCAACTACTCACCGATTATTCCTGAAAATAAAATGGTGATACTCATTAATGAAATTAAAGCAGGAGAATATGATATCTATTTTCATGGGTATCGTTTACTGACTGTTAATGATGAACCTGAATATTTAGGTATGGAATTAATAAAGTTTACGGATGAATATGGCTCAGTGAGCACGTGGTTTGAGAAAAATGACTTATCTAGTATTGAACAACTCGGTTTAATGGTTCGTGATGATGTAACAGAAGCGATTGATTGTGCCAGCACCTTATTACTGCGATTTATTAATGAATTTTTTGGTATTCAAGAAACGAAAAACTTACTCGATGATCTTGAAAGAAAATACCCTGAATTATTAAAAGAGTGTTATAGACATACGACAGTACAAAAAGTCACTGAAGTTTTTCAACGTTTATTAATGGAAAAGATTTCAGTTCGTAATATGAAATTGATTATTGAAACCTTAGTGCAGTGGGTGCCAAAAGAAAAAGATAGTTTAATGTTAGTTGAGCACGTCAGAAGTTCAATGGTACGTTATATTTCATCCTGTTTCTCTGTGGATGGGCGTTTGAATGTCCTCATGATTAACTCAGGGCTAGAAGACACGATACGTCAAGGGATTAGGCAGGCTTCCGGTGGAGTGTACTTACATCTTGAACCTGAAAAAACCAATGAGTTGATACAGGCTGCAGAACTTGCTTTAGAAAATAGTTATTTGTCAGTTAGGGATGTGAATGTTTTAGTACCGGTTGATATTCGTCGTTTTGTCAAAAAAATCTTAGAAGGCCGCTTTCCAGAGCTAGAAGTGCTTTCTTTTAATGAAGTTTCTGAAATGGTGAAAGTTAATGTGGTTAAAACCATATAATCAAAAAATTGGCTTTATTAACAAATAAAGCGACTGAATTCAATATAATTAAAAATGTTGGATGATATAAAATATATTTAAAATATAAGGAATACCAATGAAATATAGATTTATAGAAATGTTAAATGAGTATTTAAATTCTATGGGGCGTAGTGACCTAGTTAACTATCAGCTAGATTGTCATTCTAATATTCAATTTGAAATGAATGAGTTCTCTGCGATTAATATCGATTTATCAACGAATGATATTATCATTTGGAGTCAATTAGTAGATTGCAATTACAGTCATTTAGAGTTAGTTAGTGCTCCTTTATTGAAATCATTATTAGAATATGCGCCAAATAATTTTTATCCGGGGCAACCGGCATTGAATCTTGTGGATGATGCCTATGTTCTTTCTGCGGTTTTAAAAGAATCGGCTTTAAATGATATGCAATTATTTGCAGATAGCTTTGAAGAGTTCTTTGAGCGTGCAAATGAGCTTAGTGCTCAGCTATCGTAACCCATTATGAAGTTATTCGATTTCTGCGCGCATCCTGCGCGCATTCATGGATGCCTAATAGAAGCACCTTTACACGGTGTTTTTATTGGTGAAATTTGTTTTATTGAGCGTTCTCTTATGCAGCCCGACATTATTGCGAAAGCGCAAGTTGTTGGTTTTAAAGAAGGGCTCACAGTATTGAGTTTAATAGGTCGCACACAAGGTTTAACGCGAGAAGTGGTTATTCGCCCGAGCGGCTATCCATTTGTATTTGAAGTTGGCGAACACTTGGCGGGTAAAATTTTTAATGCGGCAGGTGAACAAGTTGGTGCGTTGAGTGAAGACCTTACTGAGCCAATGTTGCTCAATACAAAATTATTACGTATTGATAGCCCTCCAGTGAGCGTGACACAAAGGCGACCGGTTTCTGAGCCGATGGTCACAGGGGTACGTGCAATTGATAGCCTACTAACCTGTGGCTTAGGTCAGCGTATTGGTATTTTTGCCGCCGCAGGTAGTGGTAAAACTTCATTAATGAACATGATCATCAACCACGCTCATGCGGATATTCATGTCGTTGCTTTAATCGGTGAACGAGGGCGAGAAGTTATTGAATTTATTGAGGAGTTGAAAGAGTCGCCTCATGCGGCACAGACGATATTAATTTATGCAACTTCAGACAGCCCACCGATTGAGCGGTGTAATGCCGCGTTGCTTGCGACTACGATTGCTGAATATTTTCGTGACTGTGGTCGTAATGTATTGCTGTACGTTGATTCCATGACCCGATATGCGAGAGCGTTGCGAGATGTGGCTTTAGCTACCGGAGAACTGCCGGCTAGACGCGGTTATCCTGCCTCTGTTTTTGAACAGCTTCCTATGTTGTTGGAGCGTCCAGGGCAATTAAAGCATGGCTCGATTACTGCTTTTTATACGGTGTTATTAGAAAGTGAAGAAGAGGCTGACCCGATTGGCGATGAGATTCGCTCCATTCTAGATGGTCATATTTATTTAAGCCACAAATTAGCGGGACGTGGGCATTACCCAGCGATTGATATCTTACACAGTATTAGCCGCGTATTCCAAAAGGTAACGACTCCAGAGCATCGCCGGTGCGCAATTGATCTACGTGACATGATCTCAAGGCTTGAACAAATTCAGCTTTACCTTGAACTCGGTGAATATCAACGAGGTGAAAGCCATGAAAATGATCGAGCTTTAGATAAAAAAGAGCAAATTGAAGCTTTCTTAAAACAAGCCATGGATGAGCCAATGAGTTTCGACAATATATTAAGCAATCTCAATGAATTGGCATCTTAATGATTTCTAACTTGCTGGCTTTAACTGAGAGACGTTTTGACCGGACATTACAAGAACAATCGCAATTAAATTCAATAATAAAGCAACAGCAACAGCAATGCAGGGATATTCGCCAGCGTATTTTAGTTCTATCAACACAAACTGCATCTTATGAAAAATCAGAAGAATTAAGCCGAACTGCTTTTTGGGAAAGGCAGCGATTAAAGGCAGCGGTTCTTGCGGAAATAGCTCAACTTGAATTTCAAATAGAAACTCTAGCAGCCGAAATATCAAAAAATAAAATACTACAGTCTGAAATTGCTAAACGAATATTCATATTACGTAATAAGTGCGAGAAATTCCGAAATTATCTCAAGCAACAACGTATAGCCAGAAGGTTAAAATCAGAGCTACAGCAACAAAATGAAATTGAGGAGTTATTCGTACATGTCAGCAATAAAAATAAGCTCAAATGAAAAAGTACCCTGTGTAGCTATCGACAGAGAAGCAATATCATCAACATATAACACCACTGAATTTAGCCACCAAAATATAACTCCAAAAATGGCAAAAGTAGTGAATGACAAAAATATGATGCATCTATTCGGCCATAAAAATAAAAGTCAGCCAAAGGATATATCTGCTTTTCTATCCGTATCCCTTCCTTTTATGCAAAAAATATCGCAATTGAGCGACTTAGCGAAGGGGTTTATTACATGGAAAGAAAATGTATATATTGGTGAAGGTATCCAAATAGCCGGGGAAAATAAAGAATTAAAGGCCAAAGCGATTGAGCCGCTAATAAATAATTATATATTTACGGAAAGTTGTATACCTGTTGTTCATCATTTTCAGGATAACTTACCAAAGACTCATCAGGTCAATATTACGAATAAATTGATGGTGGGTAATCAGCCAGATATGAATCTATTGGCTGATTTGACGACTACTGGGAAAGTCGAAACCGTCCCTGAATTAATTGAGAATAATGAGAATACTAACTTTATTATTAGCACCCCAGCCGCTGACCTAGTCGATATACTAAATAAACCGGTCGTTGATAATAATCTGTCAGAGAGTCCGGTTATTCACGTTGAACAAAATATTGCTGACGAAGATGAGATCCCGTTGTTCAACTCTATGATGACCAGCTTTCCATTACCGAATATCCCACAGCGAGTAAGGGGAAAAGCTAACGATAATTCAGTTCCATACGGGGAAAATAAACCGCAATTAAGTGAGAAGAATCAGCTCAGTATGGAAGCTCCGTTGGTGAAGTTAGCGCTAAAGAGTACTTTAGAACCGATATCAAAAGAGTTAAAACCAGAGATTAAAACTGGGCAACAGTATATTAGATCTTCAGTAAAAGCAGAGCTTGAACCCGTTATCCAACGGAAAATAGTTGGACAACAACCCAAGCCAGTTAAGACTCGACACATTGATTCACTCGATACCATTTTGTTAAATACATATCCACGAAAAAACAACCTAGCAAAAGATGACTCACCAAAAAATACCCCTTCTCTTCTGGGAATGCAGTTAGCTACCCATCATATGCATGACCAACAGGGCACTAATCAAGGTATTAAAGAAAGCACCTATCAAGGTATTAAAGAGAACACCCATCATCATGTTGTTGGGCAGCTTGAACTTGCTTTGACAAAAAATGAGCCACCTACACAGCCAGTTACCTCACTGAAAAATTCTTATCTACATGATAATAAAAGTATTTTATTATCTGAAAATGAGACGAATAATTTCCCTGATAAAGTGCAAGAGACGACAATTTCTGCACAAATCTCACCTGCAGAAGATATGAGCCCACCTAGCAATATGATAGCAACGACTGCGAATGAGGTTATGCGGGTGTCTGTGCCACTACAAGCCACACAGCAAAAGCCAGAGATGCACAAAATGCCAGAGCTAGTGGAAACCCCCCCATTTTTAGGTGAAAACCAACAGCCGAAAACTGCAGAACGTAGTTTCACTTATACCTTTAACCAGTGGCAAAGTAGCCCATCAGTGACGTTTGAATTGGCCTCTAAAGGAGAGTTCGTTGCCTCAACAGCGAGTCCAGAAGTTCAATTGGCATTAAATGAGAATAAGCATTTATTGGCTCATGAAACGAGTGTGCATATTCGACGTGAAGATGAACGTCAGCAACATCGAAACCGACAGCAGCATGACCAACAGCAAGAAGAAGATTAATTATGTTGAAGATTCGACGGATCAGCTCTCAAGAAAAACAACTGAAAATTTGGCAGCAATATTATTTAGTTAATCCACAAATAAAGCTAGCTAACCGCAGTATTGGTTATTTTCAATTATCACTAGTGAGTGAAACACAGAAAATAAATGCATTCGTTGTTGTTGAAAGTTGGTGTCATTATCGTTGGCCTGAACTGGTTCATTATGCATGGAGTTCATTATCAAACAGCCAGCTATGTGAATTGTTTGCTTCTGAATATATTGGAATTACATTTTTCTCCCAGAATTTCCGTTGTGAATCTGTCGAGATAGTTGATGATATGCGTATTAATTACCAGCCATGGCTAATTGTTAAAGAAGCTAGCCTCGGGGAAGTATTATTAGCAGAACCAATAGAAAGCCTCGAAAAAAAGCAGGGAACTAATCAGATATTCGACCATTTAAAACTGCGAGCGGATTGGATATTAGGGTATAGCTATATTAGTGCCAAACTTTTGCAAACTATAGAATTACGTGATGTGCTGAGTATCCAACAATTACAGTTAAATATATCTGTGGCAGGACAGGTATTAGCTCGATTTCAAAAGCAAGATGAAGGACTACTTATGATTGAAGAATTAGTGGCGCCAGAGAGTGAAGAGGAATTCGTATTTCCTGAAGAAGATGAAATGCAAGAAATTGTACGCCCCTTTAATGTAAAAGAAATGAATATTAAATTAACCTTTGTTTTAGGCCATAGTGATATTACTGTCGATGAGCTTTCAAAGATGGAGCCTGGTTATATTTATTCTATTGGTGAAAATAAAGAACGTGAAGTTAAAGTCTATGCTAATAAGCAATTTATTGCAGAAGGGGAGCTTATTTATATTGGCAATAGTGATGAGTTAGGTTTGGAAATCACACATGTTGTCAGTTTGGGTGATAAAAGAGTTTAATATGCCAACGATACCTGATGGGATCCCATTATTAGCGATTATCGCATTCTCGACATTATTGCCATTTGTTATTGCTGCAGGCACCTGTTATTTAAAAATATCTATTGTATTAATTATGGTACGCAACGCGATGGGCGTTCAACAAGTTCCTTCTACCATGGTATTAAATGGTATTGCATTGTTACTTTCTATTTTCGTTATGATGCCAGTTTTACAGGATGTGAATAATCATATGCGACAAGAACAGGTTGATTTTAGTAATGTCGAATCAATCGATAATTTTGTTGAGAATGGGCTAGGGGGATATAAATCGTATTTGAAAAAATATTCAGATCCACAGTTAGTGACGTTCTTTGAATCAATACAACAAGGTCGAAGTGAAGAGGAAATAACCGCCGATGAAGGTAAAGCTACATTATTTTCTTTATTACCTGCTTATGCATTAAGCGAAATAAAATCAGCTTTTGAAATCGGTTTTTATATTTATTTACCTTTTGTTGTAGTTGATTTAGTTATTTCCAGCATTTTATTGGCACTGGGTATGATGATGATGAGCCCAGTAACAATTTCGATTCCTGTTAAATTAATTCTATTTGTTGCAATTGATGGCTGGTCACTGATTTCTAAGGGGTTAGTGATGCAATACATTGAATTAGCACAGCATTAAAGCGAATGATACTATGGATCAAATCGTTTATTTAAGTAATAAAACGATGCTATTAATCGTTATATTATCTGCAATACCAGTAATAGTGGCTACTGCAGTAGGATTATTGGTAGGGTTACTACAAACTGTCACGCAACTTCAAGAGCAAACATTACCTTTTGGTATTAAATTATTAGCTGTTTTTGGCTCACTTTTTATGATCTCTGGTTGGTTATCCGATAAGGTAATGAATTTCGCATTAGAAACCTTAAGCGCTGCTATCCCTGCTATTGGGTTATTCGGATGAATCAGGAAATACTATCGCTGATGTTCTCGCTCTATTTTATCTTTCAAGAAGGATTGATAAAAATAGCGTTAGCTTGGTTGAGAATTGCACCAGTGATGTTTTTATTACCTTTTTTAAGTAACAAATTACTTAATGGTGGGATTATTAAAAACTGTGTGGTGGCTTATATTGCATTAGGTTTATGGCCTTTTTTTTCATCCTATGAAATACAATGGGATGAAATTAATTTTGTTGATGTATTTATTTATGAAATTTCGATTGGACTCGTATTAGCACTGATATTAGCGCTGCCTTTTATGATAGCCAATATTATTGGCGAATTAATTGATGCGCAGCGTGGCGAGACGATTAGTAGTATTGTTGACCCTGCGAGCGGAACCGAGGCTTCGGAGCTTGCTGTATTATTAAGTCATATTACGTGTATGATATTCTTAGCACAAAATGGAATGTATCAACTTGCTAATCTATTCGCACAGAGCTATCAGTTATTACCCTTTGCCCATGGATTTGCGTCATTCAATAGCCTTCCTTTAGGGGAATGGTTAAATAAAATGGTAGTCAATGGAGTTGTTTTAACTGCACCCATATTAGTGACATTATTTATTACAGAGGTTGCCTTAGGGCTATATTCCCGTTTTTGCCCTCAATTAAATGCATTTTCATTATCTTTAGCAATAAAATCAATCATCGCTTTCTGTGTTTTTTTACTTTATTTCCATAATGAGGTCCCAGAGATATTAGTCAATATGATTTCGATTTCACCACTGCGAGACATATTCCTTTCTTCTTGATTTTATGGATATAAATAAATATGGCTGAAAAAACAGAAAAACCTACTGATAAAAAAATTAGAGATTCAGCTAAAAAAGGGCAAAGTTTTAAGAGTAAAGATAGCGTTGCGGCAATTGTATTAGTCGTAAGTGCATTTGTTATTGAAGGCGTATCTAGTTTATATGAACTGGGTGGGTTAATGCGAAAAATATTTTTATCCCCAACGGAGATAAAAATTGATGCACTACTTTGGCAATTCTTCACGATATTTTTAAGTATTGTATTACCTGTTCTATTTACTTGTTTTTTATCCGGTACAATTATTTCTTTATTACAAAGTCGATTTAGATTGGCCAGTGAAGCAATAAAGCTTGATTTTACTAAATTAAATCCAATTGCAGGATTTAAAAAAATATTTTCATTGAATTCATTGAAAGAGTTAATTAAGGCGATTTTGTATTTAATTGTCTTTATTATATCAATATTAGTCTTTTTTATTGTTTGGCGTAAAGATATTTTTATGCTCTACCGAACAATGATTAATGGGATGATTAGCCAATGGGTTAGTTTGTGCGTAACATTTATTGTCGTCTTTCTTGCAGTTGCTCTTATTATTATCTTGGTTGATGCAATAGCTGAATTCTTTTTGTATATTAAAAACTTAAAAATGGAAAAGCAAGAGGTTAAAAAGGAATACAAAGATAATGAAGGTGATCCTCATATCAAAAGTGCACGTCGAGGAATGCATCAGGAATTATTGTCTGAAGAGGTTAAATCAAATGTTCGTAATTCAACATTTGTAATGGCAAACCCAACGCATATTGCATTGCTTATTTATTATGATTCGAATATTGCACCATTGCCCTTTTTATTCTCTAAAAGTAAAGGCTCACAAGCAAAAGCAATTATTAAATACGCGGAACAACAAGGTGTTCCCGTTATTAGGGATATCGTTTTAGCAAGGCAAATATGGCGGTCATATAAAAATGATAGTTTTATCGATGAAAAAGGACTAGAGGATGTTATGCAAATAATATCATGGTTAATCCGTATAGAATTAGTAAAAATGGGAGTCGATATTGATAAAGCATTAGAAAAAATATCAGAGAACGAGGCATATTCGAAAAATAATAGCGAGCTTAATAATTTGTTTATTACTTAAATCGTTTTTTTAAAGAAAGAATCAAATCGGTTAATTATGATGCAAGCATAAAGTATATGTTATGCATTACATATCAACAATAAGGTAAATATATGAATAATGCGGAAACAGAGAGTTTTCAACAATCTGATATGGAAGAATTACTTGACAATATTACAACTGCACTAATGGATGGTGCAACTTATAAAGATATTCACGGGATCCCACAAAGTACAATGGATGGTATTTATTCCTATGCATACGAGTTCTATCAACAAGGTAAATTAAAAGAAGCAGAAACTTTTTTCCGATTTTTAAGTATTTATGATTTCTATAATACAGATTATGTGATGGGGCTTGCTGCTGTCTATCAATTAACGAAACGATATGACAAGGCAACAGAATTATATGCTCTCGCATTTGTATTGGCGAAAAATGATTACCGCCCACTATTCCATGCAGGACAGTGCAATTTAATGATGAAAAAAAGCAGTGCCGCAATTCATTGTTTTGAAAGCGTTGTAAAAAGCAGTACAGATATTGATTTAAAAAATAAATCTCAAGCTTATTTAGCCGCATTAGAAAAAAAACTAGAAAAGACAAATTTAGAAAATAAAAATCCTAATATAACGTAGAGGAAATTATATGGTTCAAATTATCAATTCAAGTAATGAACGAATAAATAATATTCATACATTTCTACAAGGCAGTAATCCTATTGGATTAGGGGATGAGTGCATCAAGTCGGTATTAGCTTTAGAAATGGCGTGTGAAGAATTAACGTCAACAGAGCAGATGAAGCGCAGCCGTATTGAAAATGCACCACAATTACCTGCACCTAAAAATAATTTATCCGTTATGTTCAAGGCAGCCGCGGCAAAAGAAGAAAAATTATTCCTAAAAGAAGAGGGGTTTAATGCGGCTTCAGTACTTGTTGGTAGCCTTACGGCATTACGCCAGTTATTACATGAAGGGAATATTAGTGAGCTAGCTAATCGCCTCCAATTGTTAAATATAGAATCAAATACACTTCGAGAAAAAGGAAATGATTTATTAAGTTCTTTTACAAGTAATACGGACAAGGCCAGTGCACTTAATAACGAAGCTAATGCTTTAATACAAGAGCGTGCCGAAAGTAAAGAGCGTTTAGCGAATCTCAAGTCTTTGAAGGGTGGAAACCAAGAGAAAATTAAGCAGCAAATTAAGGCAGAAAATACAAAAATTACAAATTTAGGCACCAAAATCGATAACTTGCTTGAGTCGGCTGGTAATTATGCGAAAAGTGCAGGTGAGGATGCAAAAAAACTCAATCAATTTGTAGAAACAGCGCCACGACGAGTCGAGATTGATGGTGAAAAATGGGAAAACACGCTGGCACTGCTTACGATGTTAACCGCTCAACTTAAAAAGGCGATGAATGAAGATTCGATTCGCAATATGAAAGAGCAAGAAGCCGTGATGGCAACAGTCAATGAAGCTTCTCGCAAAGATTCAGATAAAAAAGCCAAAGAGGCGGAAGAAGCACAGCGTAAAGCTGATGAAGCGAACAAAGCGGCCTCTTGTGCGAGTAAAATTTTTAGCTATGTGATGCTTGCTGTGTCTGTTGTCGCCACTGTTGCGACTTTTGGCGCCGCTGCACCACTAACGCTTGCAGTTGCTGCTATCGGTATTGCTATCTCAGTGGCTGATATCGTTTTGGAAGAAACGGGACAAAGTAGCCTTATGCAGATGCTAGCGGCTGAAATTTCTAGTGTTGTTACCGACATGCTGATGACTTTTGGTGTCTCAGAGGAAAAAGCGAAACAAATTGGCAGTATTGTTGGAATGATTTTGGCGGCAATCGCATTTCTAGCGCTTTCATTAGCTTCTATGTCATCTTTTGCGAAAAACATCGGCAATATTGTCAGTAACTCAGTAAAAACGCTTGCTAAAAACGCAGGAGCATTATTGAAAAGCATTATTAAATCGATGCCAAATAGTTTAATGAATGCCTTAGGTAATATCGCGAATGGAGCCGGTAAGGTAGGAAAATCGGCGGATAATATGGTGGTACTCACTAAATTTAACAAGTTGGCCGATAGTATTGATGATTTACAGCAAGCAGTAAAAACTACCACTAAGGTAGCTAGAAAAGCTGATGACATAAAAGACACCGTGAAAGCGGCCGATAAAGCGGCAGACCAAGCAGACAATATTACGGATATCACCAAAACCTCAGATAAAGCCGTAAACACGACTAAAACGCAAAGCGTTGCAGTGGCTCGCCTTGAAGTGGGTATGAAGGGGACTGGAGCGACATTGATGGTTGCGAATACGGCAACAACCGGAGGGCTAAATTTGCATGCCGCGGGGCAAATTCGAGATATGAAAGAAATGCTTGCAGATATGATGCTTAACAGTGAAACCATTCAAGCGTTGGATGAGTTATTAAAAAATCTTCTGAAGTCCATGTCTCAAAACTATGAGAAATTTGAGGAAATGTTTAGCGGAATGCTGGCGTCATTAAATCAATCAGGTCAAACGAAAGTCAATATGCTGAAAACAGCCCGCTTTGCATAGTTAATATAGGAATTTATCAAATGAGTCTTAATATTCAATCAGAATCAAATAAGCCAATTTTATTTCATAAGCCTGTCAGTTTTAGTAGCGTTTCCCCGACAATTAACAGTAATACAAAAACAGTAGCCATTCCTTTACTGCAAAGCGTGCATTTAAATGATGTGCATGCAATGGCGTCAGGGGCTGAGATGGTGATGGATAAGCCATTATTAAAAATGGTTCAATTTTCAATGCATGATGACCAGATGCTAGCGGACATTTCTGCGTTAACGAATTCCGATAAATTAGCCACATTGGATGATCTTCATACTTTTCGAACACTGACACCAGAAAATATTCGACAGGCAATTGGCAAGGTATTAGAAGAAGAAAAAAGTCATATTTAACAATTAGTTGGAGATGCTCAGCTTCCAGATGAAGCCGATTTAAAACAAATGTCTCAAGCTGTTCAATTATTGATTGCCAGCAGTTTCTTCAAAGATTCGCCTTCTAGGCAGGTTGAAGGTGGTAATAAAGGTCAAGAGCCTATTGATGGCATTAAAAACAACACGTTTGTTGGAATTATTAGTAATGACTTATTGGTGGAGTTGTCGAAAATTATTCGCAAAGTGATGGCAGAGATAAACATTTCAGATCGTCGTATTAGTGCGGAGTTTCTGCAATTAAATGCCAAAATGGTACAAGCTTCTGCGGATTCAACGATTCGTGAAGGTAAAGAAACCTTTAAAGGGGCTATGATGGGCTTTTTTACGGCTCTTGCAATTACAGCTGCAGGCGGAGCCTTCCAAGCAAGAGGGCTGCGCCAGCAACAGCAATCGATAAAACATAACTTGATACCAGGCAATAAAAATATCAGTGGTGCTAGTAAGTTATCGGGGTTAAATGGAAATACAGAGAGCGTCTCAACGAAGCCGAATACATTGAGTCTGACGGGTAAAGATGGCTCAACAGTGACGCTGGGTAATCAAGCTTCACAAAGTCAAAAAAACCTTTCAAATCAAAGGATTGAAGAGGCTAGTAAACGTACAAGAGATTTAGGTGCCTCACAGCATGAGAAGCACGACCAAATCATGAATAAAACTCGTGTGCAAATGGGGGTGGCAGAGCAAGCTTCTCGAATGTCAGACAATGCGGGTCAACTCGCGACGGCGTCAAATCAAGTCAATGTGAAATCGGCGGAAGCGGATAAAATGATTGAACAATCCGTTGCGGATACTGCACGTTCAGTTTATTCAGATAAAGACAAGCAAATCGATAAGAGCCAGGACCTTGCGAAACAAATGCAAGAACATTTACGTGAAATTCGTGAAGGTAGCCTAAGAACAATGCAAAGTATGGTGAGAGGCTAAAGAATGGATATTACATCTCCTTCTCGTCTAGACAACATTTCTCATTTTTCGCCGCAGGCGACATCAACAGAGCAACCACACCTCCCCCTTTTTGGGGGGGGGATTACTTTTGATGAGTCACTTATGCCTCACCAACAAGTGCTGGATGTGTTCCGACAAATGCAATATAGCGTACCGGAGGGGATTTATCAGCAACGACCACAAAATGATTCCCCTGAAAATATACAGCTTAGGGCAAGAATGTTGGTACGTGAAAATAAGAGCGCAAATGATGCTTATGAGGAGGCTAAAGCATTAAGAGCCACGAGAAGAACGGAAACTCTCGAAGATGGCCGCTCGCATATTAATAGGCTGACTGGTTTGATTGATAATATTCATGTGAATTATCAAAAAAAATACGGTGAATTAGTTAAGGCGTCAACTCAATATATGCAAGATATGAACACGCTAGCCAGTAAGCTGTCTCGTTATATAGAGGCAGGTAAAAATGGTAAAATCCATATTAAAATAGAAGATACTTTAAGGGTAATGGATGAAATAGTTGCGAAATACTCTGGGACTAGTGTGGCCAAAGTGGTAAAAACCGACAAAGATGAGGTGAAAGATAAATCGCTAGGGTATACCTTAAATATGGCAAAATTGCAGGTTGGTATAGCTGAAGAAAATAAAAAAATAAAATTATTTAAACAGATGATAATACTTTTCCCCAATAAAGGGGTAGAACAATCTCTTGATGCTGCAAACCGTAAACTTAGAGCCTTACAGGATGAGTACCAACAGCTTCAGGATAAACTCGATGAGTTAAATAAAATAGATATAGGAAAAATAGAGATCGGCGAGTATTTTGGAAAATGGAAACCTGATTTTGATAATGCTAAGCCATTAATGAAAATAAAAGGTACTGAGCAAGAGTATACTTTCTGGGAAAAAAAATTATCAGAACAAGGGTTTACTGTTAAAAGAATGAAGGGTGAGCTTTATATATTTCCTGATTTAAAGCCAGTCAAAGAGATGTTTCATGCGATTAATCACTCATCCGGCGCATGGAATGATGGTAGTGACATTATGTCTCAAGAGTTTCAAAGTTTACAAACAGCGATAGATAGCCAAAAAAAT
The DNA here is from genome assembly GCF_013255915.1 of Providencia rettgeri. Classification (GTDB taxonomy): domain Bacteria; phylum Pseudomonadota; class Gammaproteobacteria; order Enterobacterales; family Enterobacteriaceae; genus Providencia; species Providencia hangzhouensis. The sequence goes on from NZ_CP053896.1 coordinate 188,708, forward strand.
GCGATTAATAGCTCCGTATCTCGTTTATTAGAAACCTTTCGACAAGATAATAGTCACTTTGAAACTTTAACTCAGTTACTTATTCAATTATATAAAGACTTACAACAATATAATAATGGCTATGTCAATATGTAATGATAGAGCATTAGTTACTTTTCGTAGAAGAAAGTCGTTTTCGAAATTTTTCTCTATATTAATTAATAAGGAGGAGTAATGTCTATAAATGCAGTATCATCCACTGTAAATAATACACTCTCTATTTCTAAAAAAGATAATAAGTTATTTTCAAATAATATAAACTCAGTTAATAATGTAGGTCAGGAAGCTTATTTTCCTTTAAAAGAACAGGTCATTGATAAAACATTTAATATTTCAAGTAAAAGTGATGACTTACATTTGAATAACCAAAAAACACAGGCGAATATAATTAAATCGCTATTAACTGAAAAATACCCTGATATCAGTTTGGAAATGGTAACCAACACTCTGAATTTGGGGCATAGTGGCAATCTCCAAGGGCAAAAGTTGCAGTATCAACCGGAAAATGCCCTTATTATTTTGACACTATTGACTCCTGATGAAATTAAAGAATCAAAGGTATTAGACTGCGCTGCAAAATTAATTAAGCAAGTTAATGGTAGCCATAGTGATAAAGACCTTAAGCAGGTGATCAAATCATCGCAAAAAACTCTTGAAACTGAGCTTTTTGATAATATTTTAAGTGATAATAATATAGATGAATTGTCTCAACGTTTTGTAGATAAATATGTTTATCCTGCAATTAAAGATAAACTAACGCCTTTTTTATCTGAAAAAACTATTGAAGAATTACCGGTTGATAAGTTATTTGATGCATCTCTTAAAAAAGACAAAGAAGGGTTAATTGCGGAAGAGAAAAGCCAACTGAAAGAACATGAAACTGATAAACCAGTTGATAGGCTCTTACAGCTACATAATATATTTTTGGCATTGGAACAACAAGTAGAAATTATGGGGCAGTTAAGTGTTTCTATAAATATGGATGGCAATACTGAAAATAGTGTAACAACAAATCCTGCGAAAAATAGCAAACCAGAGGATAGTGTGGATGGTGGTACTGACTCCGTTATTTCATCTAATGGTTCAGCGCCTGCGTCTTCTAAATCAATCGTGAATAATTACGTCATTAACAATTATTATGCGATGCCAAAAGAATTGGTTACTGTAAATAACGAAAGGATCAAAACGAGTCAGTTTGAAAATAAAACAGTAGATAGCCGAACACCCGAGTCAGTTCAAAAAAATAGCCCCGAAGAGGGTGACAATAAGCCCAGTATACTTAGGTTTAAAAGCACGTTAGATATTCCTCAAGTTAATAATAATCCACAGGTGGCATTAGCTAGAAACGCAGTGGAAAAGGGGCATTCTTTGGCTGATGAGTTGCGCCAAAGCATTCTGGACGGTTCGCGGGATCCATCTGCACATGCCAGTAGCAAACCATTAGCATCTGCTGAGTCTAAGTTTAGTCCCGATATAAACGCGTTACTTCCTAAACCAATGGTGTCAGCGAGACGCTTCGAATTAGTTGAAGTTACTGACAAGATGACGGGTGAAACGAAAAAAAGTTGGCAAGCTAAAGTTCCGGAAGAAAAAAATATCATCTTATCAGGTCATGGGGCGCTGACCCGTAACCAAGCTGATAAAGAACGTTATGCGAGTGGGCCGATAGCGTCAAGTACGGAAAAAATGGGGATCCCCAATAATACCAATACATTCAGTAGCAGCTTTAAATCTACAGAAATTGTTGATGAAGTAACAGGAGAAAAGAGGATAACGTGGCAGTTATCTGATGCGAAAACAAGCCAATCAGTCACGTTAACGGAGATGGGGGCGTTAACCCGTAATCAAGCAGATAAAGAACGCTATAACGATAATACTACCCGTTCTGAAAAAGGTTAAGAAATGACAGCACAGAATTTAATTCAGCAACAATGGGTAGAAAATAAAATTAAGGAAATCCGGACTTATTCAGGAATAACGGAATCTTTTACCATGGACTCAGCCCTAATAAGAGATTTGCATATTGATTCTTTGGAAATGTTGGAGTTGATAGCAGCCATTGAGCAGTATACCGGGCAACCCATTAGCGATGAAGTCTGGATGAAATGGTATAATTTACAGGATATTGTCGAGTATCTATTGAGTGTTAAATAAAAACAGAAAGCCACAGTATTTATACGAGCGTGGCTTTTGTTGATTTATTTCCTATCGTGTCATTTCAGTCATTTAAAATTCATATTTTTGTCATCAAGTGATAATGCTCACAAAATAGCATACCCTCGTTTGCTTAATTCTACGCGCGTAGACTATCCTTTAAGTAAATAAAAAACGCCAGTTAGATTTTTTGATTAATAGGCTTCGCGCCAACACCAAGGGTTTATCACTATGGCTACACAATTAAATATCGAGGCGAACCAACAAGCCGCGCAAGAGCGGTTAAGTACGCCAGAAGGAAAAAAAGATTTCCGGCGGGCGATTTTTTCTTGTTGGTTAGGTACAACCATGGAATATGCAGACTTTGCTCTCTATGGTTTAGCGGCAGGTATTATTTTCGGTGATGTTTTCTTCCCTGATGCAACGCCTATTATGGCGCTGTTATCCAGTTTTGCAGCCTATTCAGTTGGGTTTATTGCACGTCCAATAGGCGCGTTATTTTTTGGTTGGCTAGGTGATAAACATGGCCGAAAAATGGTTATGGTCATCACGATTGCATTGATGGGGCTATCGACTACATTAATTGGTGCAATACCCAGCCATGCACAAATTGGTGTTTGGGCACCTGTTTGTTTGGTGATCCTAAGGTTTGCTCAAGGGCTAGGAGCGGGGGCTGAACTATCCGGTGGTACTGTGATGTTGGGAGAATATGCGCCAGTAAAACGCCGTGGTTTAGTTTCTTCGATTATTGCATTAGGCTCCAACAGTGGAACATTACTGGCCTCAATGATTTGGTTGATAGTGTTACAAATGGACAAAGAGAGCCTGATGTCATGGGGATGGCGGATCCCTTTCCTTGGTAGTATTTTGATTGCATTGGCGGCATTATTTATTCGTCAACATATGCGTGAGACGCCAGTTTTTGAGCGGCAAAAAGAGCAACTTGCTGAAGAACGCCGCCTCGCATTGGAATCTGATGCTGTCGCTCACCCTGTAGACAACCGTTCATTTTGGCAAAAAACGCGGGCATTTTGGACCATGGTCGGGTTACGTATTGGTGAAAACGGCCCATCTTATCTTGCTCAAGGCTTTATTATCGGTTATGTCACCAAAATATTGTTGGTTGATAAATCTGTGCCAACAACGGCGGTTTTGATAGCGTCAATTCTTGGTTTTGCCATCATTCCATTTGCCGGGTGGTTATCAGATAAATTTGGGCGTCGGATTGTTTATCGCTGGTTCTGTTTTTTACTGATGTTGTATGCCGTGCCCGCTTTCATGTTATTAGACTCCCGAGAGCCAATGATTGTTATTCCAACCATTGTTATTGGGATGGGGTTAGCATCACTAGGGATTTTTGGCGTACAAGCAGCTTGGGGGGTGGAGTTATTTGGTGTACGTAATCGTTATACTAAAATGGCTTTCGCTAAAGAGCTTGGTTCTATTTTATCTGGTGGTACTGCGCCGCTGGTGGCATCTGCATTATTGTCATGGACAGGGCATTGGTGGCCGATAGCCGTTTATTTTATTGCGATGGCATGTATTGGTTTAGTAACCACATTCTTTGCACCAGAAACGCGAGGCCGTGACCTAAATCTACCAGAAGATGCGATATAAGTAAGCATGGCTGTATATAAAAGTCAGAGTGGCTGCTATTCTTTGGCAAAGTCATGTTAGAAAAAGGAATTGCTGGGTGTCAGATACAAATGACCGTAAAGTGACGCGGGTAGATGTTGCCCGCGAAGCCGGAACCTCGGTTGCGGTAGTCAGTTATGTGATTAACAATGGCCCTCGTCCTGTTGCAGAGGCAACGCGGCAAAAGGTGTTAGCAGCAATCAAAAAAACGGGGTATCGGCCAAATGGTATTGCAAAAGCCCTAGCTTCAGGGAGCACGCAAACTTATGGGCTAGTGATCCCCGATATCTCTAACCCCTTTTTAGCCTCTATTGCGCATGCTTTGCAGCGTGAAGCGTTTAAATATGGGCATGTTTTGTTACTGGGGGATGCGGGGGATTCTCGGGTTCGTGAAAAAGAGCTGATTAATAACCTTTTGCTCAGGCAAGTTGAAGGGCTTATTTATACCAGTGTTGACCGGCATCCCTATGTTGATTTAATTCAGTCATCGGGCACGCCCTGTGTGATGCTTGATAGGATTGAGGCCGCAGAAGGGATCAGTACCATTCAAGTGAATGAGAAACTGGCCGCCTATAAAATTACCCGTCATCTCATTAAGCATGGTTATCAAAATATTGGCATTATTTGTGGCCCGAATGAGATGCTCAACACACAAGACCGCTTAAATGGCTGGAAAGCTGCGCTGACAGAAGCGGAGTTATCCATACAACAAAAATGGATTTTATCGGGGGAATACACCCGTGATTGGGGTTACCAAGCTATCTATCAGATGCGGGAAGAGGGATTCCCCGAAGCTATTTTTGCCACGAATGAATTGCAAGCTTTTGGCTGTTTAAAAGCCTTAGCAGAATTAAAATTACGCGTACCAGAAGATATTGCACTGGTATGTTTTAACGGTACCGTGCAATCAGAATATACTGTTCCAACTCTCACAACTGTTCGCCAGCCTGTTGATAAAATAGCGCAAAAAGCGATACACATCTTACAAAATTGGCCGCAAAAAGAAGCCATTTGTGAAGTGGAATTTGAATTACAAATCGGGCACTCATGTGGGTGCTGATTATTTATTGTTTCAGGGAAATTTATGCGTGTGATTATAGATTGCGACCCCGGTAATGGGGTCGTTGGTGCTAATGTTGATGATGGCCTAGCACTTGCGCTGGCTATCGCTGCACCTGAAATCAAATTGGAAATGATCACCACAGTTTCGGGTAATACACCTAGCGAAATTGGCTTTGACGTTGCTAGTCATTTAGTTCATTCACTGGGTGAAAATATTCCTGTTTATCGTGGTGCGTCGTCAGCGTTGGTTGAAACTAGCGCACCATGGCGTGAACTACTCGATAACGGCGCTGAACGAGCGCAACTTACGCACCTATGGGATGGCCTTCCATCCATACCTAGCTTACCGAAGTCTATCCCAGAAGCCGCGTTACGTATTGGCGAGTTAGTTTGCCAGAACCCAAAACAAGTCACGATTATTGCCATTGGCCCATTAACCAATATCGCAATAGCAATGCAACTGTTTCCTGACATGGCTCAAAACGTGGCAGAGATAGTGATCATGGGGGCGGTTTTTAACGTGCCGGGGTACTTGAAAGACACCAATTTTGGCGTCGACCCTGAAGCGGCCTACGCGGTGCTTAATAGTGGAGCAAACCTGACTTTAGTGCCGATGGATGTCACAGTACAAACACAAATGGTGCATGAAGATCTTGATAAGCTTGCTCAAATTGGTACACCACTGAGCCGTTTTCTTGTGGCAACAATGCGACCGTGGATGGATTATTCACGTGCGACACGTCATTTAGCAGGGTGTTGGATACATGATGTGTTAACCGTAGCATGGTTATTGGATAAGAGCCTGGTGACTTATGATAAAAAGCACGTAGGTATTGAGCTGCAGGGAGTGCTGCGCGGTAAAAGCTTTTGCTATGACGCACTGCGCTTACGGGTTGGGGTTCCTGAACCAAAAACAAAGCCAATTACTGTGCTGCAATCCGTAGATAACTCAGGTTTATTAGATTTAATCTTTAATACGCTTAAACTGAAAAAATAGTGTGGCATGAAAGAATAGCACCTAAAGGCGCTATTCTTATGTTAATTATCACTATGAAGCGGATTTTGGCATTATTCCGTGGGCTAAATGGCCTTTATGGAAAGTCGCGAATCTTGGGGAAATCCGTGCGACTGCCTCAGCAGAACAAGATGCATCAAGCAGCACAAAGCTGGCGTCATCCCCTTTAGCTGGCCACATTTGTTGGCCTTTTTCATCTAACGGCAGAATATTGCCTGTTGCGATGGCAAGCGAACGGGACAGCGATAGTTCATCAGGGCGAGTATACAGCTGCGCGTATAAATTGGCTTTTTCTAGCATATCGCCTAGGCCAAAGGGCGACCAATGGTCAATCACACTATCCGTTCCGGTCATCACAAATACCCCATTTTTATTTAGGGTTTTCAGTGGCATATGCAGTGTGCCAATCGGGACGGTAGAGGCAATGGTAATTTGCTGCTCAGCCAACTGTTTTGCCGTTTTTTCCGCTTGTTCAGGGGTGAGTGTTGCCAGTGCAAAGGCATGGCTGATGGTCACTTTACCGCGTAAGCTGCGGTTTTCATCCACCGTTTTAATCATATAATTGATAGCGGCAACGCCTGCAGGGCTCGTTTCATGCAGATGAATATCCACGCCTTTGTTGTAGTCCAATGCAATTTGGAACATCGAATCGAGAGACTTTTCCATCGCGCTATCTACATTGGTTGGGTCTAAACCGCCAACGTAATGAGCGCCCGCTTGCATGGCTTCACGCATTAAACCCTCTGACTTGGAATGTAATAAACCATGTTGCGGAAAGGCGACAATTTCGCAAGTTAGGTCTTGTTGGTGTTCACCAAGCACTTTTTGTAAGGCTTCTAAATTTTTTAAACCGGAAACGGGTTCGATATTACAATGGCTACGAGCAATGGTCGATCCTTGGGATTGGATCAGTGCGATCAGCGCATTCGCTCTTTCTTCCGTGAAAGGTTGTAATTCAGGTAGCAATTTTTGCTCTAACGCGATCATATCCATAATGGTTTTGCCTTCACGTGACTGTGGCGCTTGCCATGGCCCGCCATAGAAAGTTTTATCAAGGTGGATATGCATGTCACGAAAGGCCGGTAGCATCAGTTTGCCTTGCGCACTATAGGCATTTAATGTGCCATCAGCATGCTGTTTATTCGGTAAAACGGCTGCAATTTTACCGTCCCGGATTTCTACAGTGTGTAATGCGGTTTGGGTGCCGACGACCGTTGAATCTTGGTAATTAAAGCCAGTTTCGAGTAATACGTCATCGAGGTAATAATGTTTATCCGTAATACTGGACTGGCTTGCTTTTTGGCTAGTTTGGTCTTGAGCGGAGGCAAAGCCCGATACCGCGCCGAATAAAGTGCAAGCGGCTGCGACTTTAGCGCTGGTGGAAAGGAACTCTCTTCTGCCTGATGATTTTTCTGCTTTCATAGAAACTCCTAGTGATATCCATTTACTGTCGAATTTCCTGTTTTTAAGCGACACTTACCCACTCAGATCGTCATCAAACGATCTGAGGAATATTGCGGTTTGCGACTAACAAAAAATTCGCATGATCCAGATTATAGAAACTTACCCTTGAACAATATGGGTTCCCGTTTCACCGCGTAAGGCTTCTGGTAGCTTTTCAGGGGTGGTGATGATCACACGTTTACCGCCATTGGCAATAAACGATAGGCTGGCTTCAATCTTCGGTAACATGCTACCCGCTGGGAAATGGCCTTCTTCCATGTAGCGTTGCATGTCGCTAGTGCTGGTTTCGCCAAGTGCTTTTTGTTCAGGTTTGCCGAAGTGAATACACACTTTTTCGACACCTGTGGTGATAATTAAAATATCGGCATTGAGCTCTTTCGCCAGTAAAGTTGTTGAGAGGTCTTTATCAATCACCGCGTCAACACTTTTGTAGCCACCATTGCCGTTATCAATGACTGGAATACCGCCACCACCTGCAGCAACCACCACATAATTGTGTTCTGTTAAAGTGCGGATTGCTTGTGATTCAATCACACGTTTTGGTTCGGGGGAGGCCACCACACGGCGGTAACCGCGACCAGAGTCTTCAACAAAATGCCAGTTTGGGTTTTCTTGCTGTAATTGCTGAGCTTGTTGCTCAGTAAAAAATGCCCCAATCGGCTTGGTTGGCGCGCTAAAGTTTGGGTCGTTTTTATCGACTTCAACTTGTGTCACTACTGTAATTGCTTGGCGGTTATGGCGTTTTGCTAAGACGTTAGTCAAAGCTTGTTGAACTAAATAGCCAATTCCGCCTTGAGTATCTGCCACACAGTTAGCCAGCGGTGTTAAAGGTAAACCTTCGGTTTCGTGTGCAATTTCTGCACGGCGCAAATCTAATCCAACTTGAGGTCCATTTCCATGGGTCAAAACAATGTTGTAATTACCTTCAAGCATGTCACTAATATGATGTGCGACTTCTTGAACGGCTTTTTCTTGAGCTTCGATAGACTGGCTGTTGTTATCTTTGATAATACTGTTGCCCCCGATGGCAACAACCACGAGTTCTTTCATTGTTAATGTTTCCTGAGACAGAGATTTAGCTGATAGTAGGTGTACAGCGCACACCTACTATAAAAGGTTGGCTTAGTTACACTGACTTACTGAGTTTCTCAGATTTTTCAGCTTGTTGTTCTTCCACCGATTTCCGGCTATCTAAAAAGTGTTTGAGTACAAATAAAGCTGCCATCATGAGGTATGCGTAAACAAACATCAAGGTTGAACCAGTAGCAATTCCGACCGCTGGGGAGTGAATAATTCCGAAGAATACTAATATTGCTCCCGCTGCAGCAGCAATGGCTCCACGCAGTGGTTGGTTGAGGATAGCAAAGATAGCAATACAGCCCCATAACATACTGGCTAACGGCGCACCGTTACCCAAATGAACTAGACCTTGGTAATAAACACCTTTGTGTAGCAAGGTTTCAACACCAATTGCACTCGCAGAGGTGCCCGCCGCGCCCATGACACTATTAACCATCGTCAATGCCCAGTTAGCAATCCATGGGAATAGACAGATAAAGATAACGGGAACTTCAATTTTTGGCGTTTCTCGCACAACTTGGTTGGCGGTGACGACACCGATAAACACCAGTATTGGCACGATAGCGGTCATTGGAATGATAGCTAACATAAAGGCACCGATACCGAATAATGGGACGATAAACATAGTGATACCGGATGCTAGGGTATAACCTACGCTAGCGCCCATGGCTTTCCAACCCGCATGGCCGACATAAACAGTGACAGGGAATGGGTTACCCATAAAACAGCCAACTGTAGACGATAAACCGTTAGCTAACATAACCTTACGAGTATTATATTCATCACCTGCAGCATGCGCACTTTCAATATTTTCAAGGTCGAAGATATAGTTTGCTAAGCCAAGTGGTACCGCAGACGCTAAGTAAGGCAGAGCGTGTGGCAGGCCTTGGAAGAAGCTATCAATATGTATGCCCGGCGGGTTGAAACCAAATGACGCCATTGAGTCTTTGATTGCTTCCGCACTTTGCAAGCCAGAAACCCATGCCAATACCGTACCGGCAATTAGCAGCAATAAGCCAGTTGGGATGCGAGCAAAAATCGGTTTTTTACCAAACCAGTTAATGAAAATTAATAACAGCACAATGAATGAAACCGTTGGTGCTTCAAACGCTTGCAGCATCGGGTTCATCGCTAGTAACAGTAATCCTAAACCTGACAAACAGGATAACAGTACGGTGCGAGGGATCATCTTACGGATGGTTTCACCTAAGAAAGAACCACCGACGAGGATCATTGACTCGACAAAACACCAAACTAGCGCAATTTGGATCGCAAATTCAGCATTCTGTGTTGTTTGGTAGACAGGCATGATGACTAAGAACGTCACCGTAAAGATAGAAGGCGCACTGGGCCCTGATGGTAAAGCGGTGACATCATTGCGTCCAGTTTGCTTTATCATTTGCTGGCCAAAGTAAGCATAGCTTACGCTGGCAAGTAAAACAGCGAAACCAAAGGCAGGAGCGATACGGCCGTAAACAATTTCTGATGGGATGCCGACAACGAAAATCAAGAGACCCATCATGGTGAGTAGGTTGGTTAGGTTATTGGTCATTAAGCCGAAGTAGGCGGCCAAATCCCCACGTTTCCATTTGATATTTAGTATATTCATAAAATACTCCCATACCCGTCATACTTTGAACCGCAGCGTTGTTGGCTGCGTTCATTCACCCTAGTCACATACTTGTGTATGCTCCTAGGGACTCATTTACTTGCCGCCTAGCTGCAATTCAAATTATTTAGGGTATACCCCTACATTTTGAGTTACAGCACTGTTTTTCAAATAAAATTAATCAGGGTTCACGTTTTATTTTTATTGCCCAACCGGAGTTGGGCGTCTTTTTTATGATTGAAAACTAAGCATATTTCTGTGCGTAGGCCAACATGGCTTTTTCAAAGCAATCAAACGGCGGGTGAACAATACCTGCCCCAATCATACCGATGCCCGCATCTTTATGGGCAATGGCTGTGTTGATAACAGGTAAAATACCACTGGCTGAAACCTTCGTAATATCAATAGCTGTAGGGATACCCATAAAGCCCAGTAATGGAATAGTCACGTTCGGGTTCTCACCTAAGGTGATTTCACGCATTTGGCGAGAGAAATCGACCGCTTCTTCTACCGTACCGCCAACGAGTGCCACAATAGCTGGCGCTGTTGCCATAGCAAAACCGCCAATACCGTAGGTTTCTGTGATTGCGGAGTCACCGATATCTAAACCAGAGTCTTCAGGTTTGTAGCCTGCAAACATTGGGCCGATAACTTGCTGAGAAGGCCCTGTGAACCATTGACCTGGTAGTCCACTAATGCGTAAACCAAATTCATAGCCATTACGCGCCATGGTCGTGACAACCGTGCTGTATTCGATACCGTGAGCCGCATCCATTGATGCTTTACACATCGCCATCCACGTTGGGCCGGAGAAGTAATCGCTGCTTGCAACAAAATCAAATACTTCTTTTTGCTGGGCGACAGAGAAATCAGTTTGAATGATCCCCGTTGTAAGCGCTTGAATCAGTAAGGTTGTCCCTGCATTGTTGCGGTTATGGCACTCATCGCCCATATGCAGTGCTTGAGCAAGCATCAAACGCAGGTCGATTTCACCAACGATTTTCATTGCGTCGCGCAGCATTGGGCCTAATACATCACGCATCCAATTTAAACGGTCTATTACACTTTGGTCGTTGGCACCCATGCGCAGGATTTTCGCCATTTGCTCACTGAGGTTAGTGAATGCACGGTTGCCATAGGTTTTATTTTCAACGATATGCATAAACATCGATGCTGAAGTGACACCAGCCATCGAACCTACACAATCGTGTTCATGGCAAGGGGAGAAAATGATATCCCCCGAGGCCGCAACACGTTCTGCATCGGCTAAGTCTTTCGCTAAGCCTTCAAAAACCAGCGCTCCCGTCACCGCACCTTTCATAGCGCCACACATATCTTTCCAATCAACCGGTGGGCCTGCGTGTAGGATAGTATTTTTGGTCATGCCCGGAACCACATTAATCGCTTGGTCGTAACCGATTAACACAGGTTGAGATTGAATAATGCGCTCAAGCGCTTGGGCATTGGCGGCCGCAATTTTTTCTTGTAGTGCGGCATTACCTTCAATTTGGTCGAGGGCGCGGATAACCGCAACGTTGCCTTGTCCGGGAGGAGTCCAGTTTAAATGCGTAACTGGAACATGTTGTTTTTTTAGGTCATCACTGAACATTTCGATGCCAACATTGATGACATTTAATGGCAGCTTAAATAATGAAGTCATTATGCTTTCTCCCCTTTCCATACAAACTCACGCCCTAATAAACCGGTATTGGTGCTGCTACTTGCCCAGATAACGCCGGCATCTGTTAGCATTTTGACCTGCGCATCCATCGACGGTGTGTCTTGGTCAGTACCCAGCACATAGCCTAAAATTTCTAATTCACGCCCATCTTGTTTGGCAATATTCTTCGCTTCTTTAATCGCGTCGATCATCACGCCTACTGGGTCTTCGTGAGAACCAAAGCCCAAAACGAAGTCCATCATAATGACGCCAACTTCAGGGTCGCGAGCCTCTTGTAATAAGCGTTCAATGCGGTTGGTAGGGTCGATCATTGGGTGCGGTTTACCGTTGGTAAAGTCGTCATCACCAAAGTCGAGGAAAGTGTGTGCAATACTTTTGTTGAGGTCTTTTAAGCGATAATCAGGGTTTGGCTGAATATTGCTGTAAACATCATCGTATTTTTCCAAGGCGGCAAACATGGCTTCATCGCATAGCGTTCCACCACAGAATAAGCCACGAATATATTTCTGCTCAGGTTTCAGTTTTGCTCTGACTTCGTCAATAAGTGGTAAATTAAGAGGGTGTAAATCTAAATCTTCTTTGCGAATACCGGTTAATAGAACGGCTTTCAGTGCGGCTTCTTTGGTGCCCTGAGCAAAGGTTAGACCGGGTTTGTCTTCTGGTAGTGGTTGGCTACCTAAGAAACACACAACAACTGGTTTGTGGCATTTTTCCGCTTGTTCTAACACTTTTTTCGCGACGTTAGGAGCTGGTGGCTTAGAGATCAATGCGATAACTTGGGTTTCATCATCGGCATCAAGCATTTTCAGGGCGTCAATCATCATGATACCGCCAATTTTCTCGCTTAAATCGCGACCACCAGTACCAATTAATTGGGAAACCCCTGCGCCAAATTCGTGAATACGGACGCTAAGTTCTTGGCTACCCGTACCGGATGCACCGATGATGCCAATGCTGCCACGGCGAACGCTATTACCAAAGCACAGCGCGGTTCCGTTGATAATGGCAGTTCCGCAGTCAGGGCCCATCATCAGTAAGCCTTTTTTGCTAGCCAGCTGTTTAAGTGCGAGTTCATCTTCAATGGAGACGTTATCGGAAAATAGCATGACATTGAGGTCATTTTCTAACGCAATGCGTGCTTCACGGGCAGCAAACTGACCATTTACTGAAATGACGGCAAGGTTGGCATCTGGGATATGTGTTTTCGCTGAATTAATGGTGGCGTATTTGGCTTCATGCTGCCCGCCGCCTTGATTTTTCTTATTAAATAAATCTTCGATAGCAATTAATGTGGCTTCGTTAGCTTCATCACTTGGGCCTTTAATGACAATCATTAAATCGCCATTTTTAGCCTCTTCTAATTCAGGTGTTAGTAAACCTAAATTACGTAAAACACCTTTGTTCATCTCTGTTGCCATTGCGACGAACGCTTGCTCAACATTGTCGAGTTGATTGGCTTTTGTCGAAATAGACATCAGTGATACGGAATCAAAATAGGTATTCTTTTTTATGACAACTTTAGTCGACATAGTTTTCTCCGAAATAATGGGTGATATACAGGGCATCTCGCAAGCCAAATAGCATGTCGCTGCCAGAACTCGACCCGATATTTAAAATCTCTAAAAATTGTGGATAAATATTTGTTTCTTTCGCATCAACTAATGATTGAATTAATTGCTGCATATTTTCGCGATATTCTCGGTTTAATGCTTTTTCTAATGTGATGGCACTGATAGGTGTCGTCTGGCTTAAGCTTTGGGTTATTCCTTGATAAAACTCAGGGTAAAAAGTGGCAGCCGGGTGACCGGTTAATAATAAAAATGCCATTAACCCAACTAAGTAATCATCTCCTGAAGGTGTTAGCCCGATACCTAATCCAACAAACTGGTGGATCACATAAATAATATTTTCTTTATTTTTCTTAATTATTGACTCAATCAATTCAGAGCGTAATTGAACCAATTGCTCTGTCATAGAGAGATAAAAAAAGTTATCTCCCTGATATTTAAATAGAGAATTTTTATTTTCAGTTAAGATTAAATCCAAATTACTTATTTGTTCTTCGATATATAATAAATAATTTGATTTCTTCAGTTCGTTATCACTAAAGTTGATAACTGGTTGCCGCCATTCTTTACATAAAGAAAATGATATTAAATAATGACTACCAATCAATATTTCTTTATTCGATAAATTAATAGTCTCTCCTTCTTTAATATCGAAAAGAGAAAAGTCTTTATTGATTAATCGGCAACTATTTGGTGCATTATCTAATTGAGAACAAAGAAAAGTATAAAGTACATTATCAATAGAAAAGTTAATGGCTTTATTAAATACTTGTTCTACTGTTCCTTGGGGTTGTGGCTGATTTAACAGATTGAGAAAATGTGTATCAGCCGTTAGCCCGTATAACCTTTGCCGATGAGATATGGATGCGTTCACATGCCTCCTTATCCTATTTAGAGTCTATGATTTCGCTAGGCTCCAGCTGCAATCAGTAACTCAGCAATCTCGTTATAGCCTTTTTCACGTGCTAGCTCTAATGGTTTTTTACCATACTTATCAGTCATGTGAGGGTTTGCGCCATGGTCTAATAGCAATTTAACGATTTGCTGCTGTTTTTCGCCACCGTCGTTGAGTACGATAGCTTCTAATAGTGGTGTCCAACCTACAAAGTTGGTATGGTTGACATTAATATCGGTTTTTTCAAGTAATTCACGAACAATTTCTACATGGCCTTTTTCACTAGCAGGTGTAATTCCCACGCCACCAAAACGGGTCAATAAATCTAAATTTGGTTTTGCAGGCAAGACAATACGCAATAAAGTGAGGTCATTATTAAGACAACTTAATAAGAAAGGGTTAAAACACGTTTGGTCTTGTTTATTAATATCCGCCCCTGCATTAATCAGAAAAGAAACACATTCATAATGTTTATTCAGGCTGGCATTGACGATAGCTGTACGGCCTTGACGGTTGGTGGTATTAATATCCACACCTTTTTCAAGACAACTTTTTAATATTTCTAATTGTCCTTGTTCAGCGGCGGTTAAAAAATCGTGAGCGAGAGTACTAGCGGTCATCATTTTCCCCTTAGGTTGGTTTTTATTACCAACATAGATAAAGACAATTTAAAGGTGACTTCGAATATATAATGGTTAGAGCATAGCAATTGTCATTAATAAAAAGAATCCGTTTAAATTTAATTCATCAATGAGGCGTTTTATTGTTGAATTAAATTCAATAATCCGGCTTTTTTGTGCGTGTGAGCATTATTTTTAATCGTTATTTGATAGTTTATGGCCATTTTTTGACCCGAATTGTGTGATTTTCTTTGTTAATTAAAATCGAAAATCATGATTTACTCAGTTCTGTGATAGACATCAAATTGAAAGTTTTTAATTTGTTAAATTTGTAATTTTATTGATCGCAATCGTGTCGAATGTTAATACTTGGTTTGCCTATTTAATTCAATAATATTAGGTATTTCGAATATTAATAGTTACTTTAAAGGTGTGGTTTTTACTTGGCGAAAATGCATATCAAATTTAATCTATTCCAGTTGTTAATAATTCTGTTAAGCTATAAAAAAGTGCTCGAAAAATAATCTGATTTTTACGTTATTGAATTTTATTCACATAAAAATATGATTTGTCTAAATTTTAAACATTTTTGGCGGTGGGTATGAACTCAATTTTTACGGAAGAAAACTTACTGACTTACACAACAGCGGCGAAGTTTGCGAGTTTTAGTAAAGCAGCGGAAGAATTAGGCGTGACCACCTCCGCGGTGAGTTATACCATCAAACGTATCGAAACCTATTTAGATGTGGCGTTATTTATTCGTAATACCCGTAATATTGAACTCACCGAAGCCGGTTATTATTTTTACCGCAAAGCAACCGACTTGCTTAATAATTTCCATTCCATTCAAAAAAGTATTTATTCTATTGAGCAAGGTATTGAAGCGCGGGTACGTATTTGTATTAATCAGTTATTATATACGCCGTATCATACCGCTAGGTTATTGCAAATATTAAAAAAACAGTTTGCTACCTGCCACATTACAGTGACAACAGAAGTGTACAATGGGGTTTGGGATGCCATTATTAATAACCATGCGGATATTGCGATTGGCGCTCCGGGTACTTTGATGGATGGCGGTGGAATTGACTACACTGAAATTGGTGCGATTCACTGGCAATTTGCTATAGCGGCAACTCACCCTTTGGCGCTGATGCCAGAGCCCATCGCTGAGAGCCAGTTGCGTCTTTATCCAAATATTATGGTAGAGGATACCGCGCATACCATTAATAAGCGGGTGGGCTGGCTACTACATGGGCAAGAGGCAATTCAAGTTCCTGATTTTAATACTAAATGCCAGTGTCAGATACTCGGTGAAGGGATTGGCTTTTTACCCGATTATATGATCAAAGACCATGTTAAACATGGTTTGTTGGTAACAAAACAAATTCAGAACCCACGACAAGATTCCCATATGCTATTAGCCACACAACATTCAGCTACTGGGCTTGTGACGCAGTGGATCCGCAAAGAATTTGGCGAAAAGGGGGTTCTAGCAGACCTCTACAGCGATCTCCTAAAACCCATCAATTAGTATTATTGGCTAGCGACATCAAGGGCTTTATCGATGGCGTCAGGGATCACTGAACCGTGGTTTTTGCCGTCGAACAACATAAATTCACAGTGCCTTTGGTGGTTTGCAATTTCAGTGCAAACTTGGCGTGTGCTAATCCAACTTTTGCGCATTTGGTAATTTTTCACCTGTTCGGTGCTGAGTTTGGATAAATCAGGGCTCTCTTCTAAACCACCTAAAGTCACAAACAGGGGGGAACTGGCCTGTTTAGCTGTCAATTTTGCTAAATCCACCATACTTCCTTTGCCCCACCATAATGACGGGCTGGCAGAAACATAAAACTGGAAATCATCCGGCTGTTGTTGGTATGCCATCAAGGTAAATAATCCGCCAAATGAATGGCCAAATAGGGTTTGCTTGCTTTTATCAATAGGAAACCGTTGTTCTGCCCATGGGCGGACTGTGTCAGTTAAATATTGGTATAGCGCAGGGGAGCCGCCCCCTTGTTTAAAATCTTCACCGGCAACGGGTGGGGTATAGTCGTAAGTTCGCCATGCTTTTGGAAAGGCTTCGTCAATGGGGTAACCAATCCCAATAATAATCGGTAGTTTATCCGCTGGCAGCTTTTCAACTGCGCGATTAACCGCTTTGGGGTATAAACCATTGCCATCAAGCATATACAGGACAGGGCGTTGTGCGGTGATATTATAGGGCACTGCACTGTAAATGCGCAGCGCACGGTCACCGTAGGCCATATCCGTTTGTTGGATATCATAAAATTGGCTGACTTGCTCGTCCATACTCGGGATAGTTTGGCTTGGGCGGGAAAATGCGGAACTGGTCATACACAGCAATATGCCACTTAATATGATTTTATTCATTTATTGAGTCTATTTAAGGATTTTGAGGGTATACCTGAAACAGGCATACCCTCAGAGTTAATTAGAAACTAACGTTAACGTTCGCCCAATAACGGCGTCCGTCTTCAACATCCCAGTTGCCATCAACTTTATCAATTTTAGGTCCTTTTTCATTACCAATATTTAGCACCGCAAAGTTCAGTTTAGTGTTTTTAAATAATTGATAGGTTGCGCCGACATCCATAGTGGTATAGCCACTACGATAGCGAGGCACTTTAGAACCATTACGTTGTGCTGCCCACACCTGTTTTCCTTCATAATGCGCACGTGTGTATAAAGTGAGGTCTTCATTGAAGTTCCAATCCAATTTCGCATTAGCAATATGTTTTGGTGTTTTATCCAATGGATAACCTTTTAAGGAAATACCGTTACCTAATTTCTCATCATCACTTTTACGTTCGGAATCGGTGTATGTGTAATTTAGGTTAAGATTCCAATCCTGTGCGATAGGAATACCTGTTGCAACTTCAACACCTTTGATGTTCGCTTTACCCACATTATCGTAGGTATATAACGTGAGGTTAGGGTGGTTAGGGTCGGGTTGGTTAAGTGAGTAGCTAGTTAGCTTGTTTTTGAAGTCGGTATTAAAGAACGTTAAACTCGCATTAAAGCCAGACTCATGGTTATAGGCAATACTGATTTCTTCACTAACGCTTTTTTCCGGTTTTAGGTCTGGGTTACCGTAGATAATCCCGTTCCCCCCTTGGGTAGAGGTGCCATAACCTTTACTGATTTCACGTAATGTAGGTGCGCGGAAAGCAGAAGAAACGCCCCCTTTAATGGTGATCTCATCCGTCAGATAATAAACGGCATAACCCCTTGGGTTCCAATGGTTACCATAAGTTTCGTGGTGATCTAAACGTAGTCCACCAGTTAAGATCAGATCATCCGTTGCGGTAAATTCATTTTCGACAAACAGTGCTGATTGATCGACTGACATACTGGTTTTTTCCATTACGCCTTTTGAGACCAAGGAGCTGTCTTTGAGTTTTGAGTACTGATATTGCCCGCCGACGGTTAAGATGTTGTCCGGCAGGAAAGCCACCACTTTTCCATCAACAACGGTATTGGTAATTTCGGGTACGCGGTCTTCATAACCGCCTTCCCAATGCCCTGTTGTTTGATTACGGTCTTGGGATTTTATTTTACGTTTGGTTTTTTCTTGGTAAACACTGAGCTCAGTATTAAAAGAATCCCACTCACCTTTATAAGTCAGAGCTGCATGGTTGCGGTCATTATGCCACTCTTCTTTGGAATTATATTGCTTGTCCCCACCACGAATTTCATATTCAGATCCAGATTTACCTGGTGTCGATGTTTTCTCTTGGGTGCTACGACCCGCTTCTAATAAGAACGTTTGGTTCTCTTGTGGTGTAAAGGTTAATTTGGCTGTTAAGCTGCGGTTATCACGTTGATGATGACCTTCTAAGATTTTATCTTCCTGACGGTAGTTACCACCACCATACAATTGCAGGCCGAGTTTATCTTGAATTAATGGGCCAGATAGGTAGAAGTTACCGTCGGTTGAATTACCGCTATCACTGTTTTCTTGGATAATTGCGCCAGTTGTAACACTACCATGCCATTCATTGGTCACTTTTTTGGTGATGATATTGATAACACCACCCATCGCATCAGAACCATACAGGGAGGACATAGGACCACGGATCACTTCGATGCGTTCAATCGCTTCGACAGGTGGCATAAAGCCCGCTTCAAAACCACCACTGCCATTTGGACGTGATTCACGGCTGTTTTGACGACGTCCATCGACCAATATCAAAGTATATTCGCCGGGTAAGCCACGGATATTAATATCTTGTTTGTTGGCAGCACCAACGATACTCACCCCTTCCACGTCTTTAACGGCATCGGCGAGGTCACGGACAGGTTTATTTTGTAATTGGTCTGCACTGATCACGGTCACACTAGCAGGAGCATCACGCAGTTGTTGCGAGAAGCCTGACGCACTGACGACCATGGTATCTGTTTTATTGTCTGCTGCTGTAGCGCTAAATGAAGATAAAGCCGCACAAACACCGGCGGCAATAAGGGTGTAGTGATATTGCAAAGTCATAGTTATCCCTAGTAAATATAAATGAGAATGATAATTATATTGTTTGCGAATATTATCACTAAAACATATCAAAAATAAATAATGAGCTAGCTAATTTATGAGCAATATTTGATCTCAGCTAAGAATTTTCACCTAAGGTGTTTTCCCCCCTTTTACCGTTTTTACCAAGCGTGACGAAAAATTAAGGCTTAACTTTGGTTTATGGTGTTTATCGGTGTGTAAATCTACTCTAGCGCCAACGTTCACTAAAAAAATTTGAGTTATATGAAACATACATTCAAAATTAGCCCGTATCCTTGGGGATAACCTCGTTAACCTAATGAATAATATTAAGTACTGGTAAAGAGATAAAAGCCGGCCGATAGGCCAGCAATACTAGCGTACTTCGTTACTCTATTAAGCACCGTATTGAGTTTATTAATGTTGTATTGATGAGGACAAAAATGAAAATCGAGACAATCAGTGGTATTAAAAAGCAAGCGGCAGCCCGTGATCAAAAATGAAAACTTCAAGTTAAGAAATCATAAATATAGCCTAATAAATAGGGGCGTCACATCTAAAAAAGAATGTCGATAATTGAATGATTGATTTTTATTACGAGTAAATATTATTTAATATATTTTTAATTTTCACTTTCAATCTAATTAAGAATGATTTTGATTAAATTGATAATAAACATCAATTTAATGCTTGATTTGATTTGCTTTTAATTAGTTGTTTCATATCAATGAATTAATGGTTTTTTGTTGGGATTAATTTGATTGTAAATTATTAGCTATTGCTTTATTACATATAGTTCGTAAATATATAGGAAGAATTAATATTGATTTCAGAACTTGAGAGTTATTATGAGTCAAGATACCCATTCAGAAACACATAATCAAAAAACGACGAATGAAAAACGCAGAACAATATGGATGGTGATAGCCACAATAATTATCATTCTATTATTTGTAGCCTACGGTGCTTATTGGTTTTTAGTTTTACGCTTTCAAGAATATACCGATGATGCCTATGTATCTGGCTTGCAAATCCCGATAGTTGCGCAAACAACGGGTAATGTTACTCAAGTTAACTTTGAAAACACCGACTTGGTAAAGGCGGGTGATGTACTCGTTGTATTAGATAAAACTAACGCCCGCTTAGCATTCGAACAAGCCAAACATGATTTAGCAACAACCGTGCGCAAAACCAAAGAGCTCTATATCAATGGTGATGAATATCAAGCGCAAATTCAAAAAAACCGGGTGACACTTGCGCAAGCGCAAAAAGATTATCAACGTCGTGTGGCTTTAGGCCGCAGCGGTACCATTTCGAAGGAAGACTTACAGCACTCCCAAGAAGCGGTGCAACTTGCTCAGGCAGCTCTGGATATTTCTATTCAACAATATAATGCCAACCGTGCGTTGTTGCGTAATACGGAGCTTAAAAAACAACCAGCAATTCAGCAAGCGGCTGATAGCGTACGCAGTGCGTGGATAAACTTACAACGTACTGAAATTAAAAGCCCGATGACGGGGTATGTTTCACGGCGTAATGTTCAAGTTGGTTCTCAAGTCAGCCCACAGAGCTCTTTAATGGCCATTGTGCCTGTCCAGCCTGTTTGGGTAGATGCAAACTTCAAAGAAACCCAACTAGAAAAAGTCCGTATTGGGCAACCCGTGACGATTAACAGTGATTTTTACGGAGATGATATCGTTTATAACGGTACCGTTGTCGGGCTTGATATGGGAACCGGCAGTGCTTTCTCATTATTACCCGCCCAAAACGCGACAGGGAACTGGATTAAAGTCGTACAGCGCTTGCCTGTACGTGTTGAATTAGACCCTGAGCAGGTGGCGAAGCACCCATTACGCATTGGGTTATCCATGAATGTCACCATAGATATTAAAGACCAGAATGGCCCTGTTTTAGCGGAAGTTCAGCGTACAGCACCAGCATTTGAAAGTGATGTGTTGGTCTTAAACTTAAGTGATGTCGACCACATCATCGACACCATTATTAGCGATAACGCAGACTAGCTTGAAAGGAGCCGTTGTGGCAGATATTCAACCACTTAAGGGTGCAAAACTGGTATGGGCAACCATTGCGTTGTCCCTTGCGACCTTCATGCAGGTGCTTGATTCCACGATTGCTAACGTGGCTATCCCGACTATTGCCGGTGACCTTGGGGTTTCTATGTCTCAAGGGACATGGGTGATTACCTCTTTTGGCGTATCGAATGCGATTTCAATTGCCATTTCTGGTTACTTAGCGAAGCGTTTTGGTGAAATCCGTGTTTTCTTATGGGCAACGGCACTTTTCACATTATTTTCATTACTTTGTGGGTTTTCCGATAGCCTTGGTATGCTGATTTTATACCGCGTATTGCAAGGGGCCGTCGCCGGGCCAGTGATCCCGCTTTCGCAAAGTCTTATCATGCGTTGCTATCCGCCAAAAATGCAAAATATGGCGTTAGCATTTTGGTCGATGACGATTATTTTAGCCCCAGTATTCGGTCCTATTTTTGGTGGTTATATTAGTGATAATTTCCATTGGGGCTGGATATTCTTTATGAATGTGCCTTTAGGCATTTTCGTCATTATTGTCGGCTCAATTATCTTAAAAGGGATGGAGTCGAAGGTCGTGAAAGTGCCATTCAATGTGATTGGTTTGGCACTACTTTCTGTGGGAGTTGGCTGCTTACAAGTTCTGCTCGACAAAGGTAAGGAACTGGGATGGTTGGCGTCTAATGAAATTGTTATCTTAGCCGTTGTTTCAGCGATTGCGTTGGTATTCCTCGTTATTTGGGAACTCACAGATAAAAACCCAATTGTCGAATTATCGTTATTTAAATCGCGCAATTTTACCATCGGAACGATTTCTGTCAGCTTGGCATATATGGCCTATTTCGGTGCTATTGTCTTGTTGCCGCAACTTTTACAGGAAGTTTATGGCTATACGGCAACATGGGCAGGGCTCGCATTGGCACCTATTGGCTTATTGCCTGTGTTGTTCTCGGCTCCAGTGGCAAAACTATCCGATTTTCTCGATATTCGCTGGATAGTGACCTTTAGCTTTGTATTCTATGCAATTTGCTTCTTCTGGCGTGCATATACTTTTGAACCGAGTATGGGCTTTTCTGCTGTGGTTTGGCCGCAATTGGTACAAGGGATGGCAGTGGCTTGTTTCTTTATGCCACTGACTACATTGACACTTTCAGGTTTACCGCCGGAAAAACTCGCTTCCGCGTCGAGTTTAGCTAATTTCTTCCGTACCTTAGCGGGTTCAATAGGGACTTCCATTACCACAACGCTGTGGAGTGATAGAGAAGCCGTGCATCATAGCCAATTAACGGAATTTATTACCGATTACAATCCTGAATCTTTAGGGATGTATCAAGAAATGGCCGCTCATGGGCTGAGTACCGAACAGACTTCCGGTTTTATTGCCCAGCAAATTACTAGCCAAGGGTTAATTATTGCTGCAAATGAGATTTTCTGGTTATGCGGTTGGGTATTTATTGCGCTGATTATTACCGTTTGGTTTGCTAAGCCACCATTTGGCAGTAATGCGAAATAATTAATGGATGGGGCTACGTATTTTAGCCCCATCTAGCTTATAACTGGGATTTAGGGATCACATTCTCGAAACTTAGAGTGGGTCGGTTCGTTTCGATTTCTTTGAGTGGTTCGACTTCTTTAAAGGTGTTTAAGCAGCGTGTGACTAAGTTTTGATAATCTTTAGTTCCGCTGGTTTTCCACGCAATTTCTTTGTCTGATAAAGCGCGCAAGACTTTGGCTGGAGTGCCGACAATTAAACTATTTTCTGGAAAGATAGCTTCAGCTTTGACGAATGCGCATGCGCCCACTATGGAATTTTCGCCAATTACGGCTCCATCCATAATTACACTATTCATCCCGACTAGCGCATTACGTTTGATATGGCAGCCATGCAAAATTGCCCCATGACCAATGTGCCCATTTTCCTCGACGATCGTTTCATATTGCGGGAAACCGTGCATGACACAATTATCTTGCACATTGGCACCATCTTTAATGATCAAGCGACCAAAGTCCCCACGTAAGCTGGCGTTTGGGCCAATATAGACATTTTTGCCAATAATAACATCACCAATTACCACAGCAGTAGGGTGCACAAAACTTTCAGGGCTTACGACGGGCGTAATACCATCGATTTGATAAAAAGGCATACAGGCTCCTGTAATGTGTATTTAGGCGGCTATATCTCTGAGTACTCCACCAAAGCGGCGATAATAAGCGCTGGATGGCTGAGGTAGTTCGCCAACCGTTGTTTCGCACTGTTCAGAAACATATTGGGTTGCCGCTTGATCAATGCGTTGATAAATATTGGTGCAAAGATGGCGAGCAATATGGCCTTCCCATTGTGTAGGAAGGAGTTCATCAGGTAATAACGGGTCTTTAAGCGTGACACGGCGGTAGAAGTGGATCAGTAACAAACGTAGCTGAAAACAGTGTTCAGGGGAAATCTGTGCGTCAGTATTTTCTTTAAGGAGTAGTGCAAGTGGCCTAAATAAGGAAATAAACTGATGGTAATGCTCTGAAATTTCTTGCAAAGACCAAGCGTGTGAAACCAGTTCTTTGAGGTTTTTTTCTGAGCGGCTATAGGGGTAATCGGCATGAAAATAAATGGCATTTTCCGTGGCATTGAGTTCATTGAGTAATGTCGGTACATCACTTTGTGCACAGCTTGGTGCCGCCATGAGTGACGTGTTAAATTGCCCGAAACCGAGCCAACTCAGTTCCTTTTTTAGCCTAATTTTTTCGTCTTTATCAGCCGCTTCGAGGAGTAGTAAGTCCCACTTTCCATCCCAATCAGGCTGCCCTGCGAGGTAAATTTTATTTTCTGCACGGCGAAATCGACTTTGTCCGCGCTCAGAAATGCGGTAATAGCTGCGACGGCCGATTTTTTCTACATCGAGCCAACCTTCTTTTTGTAAACGGAAAACGGAGGTTCGAACAAAGCGGTCAGTAAAGCCCATCGGTTCTAACAGCTTAGTTAAGCTTCCTAGCCACACTTCACCACCACGATGGTGCAAAGCATCACCATAAAGTGAGCTAATGAGAGACGTACCACTAATGGGCTGGCTTGCTATTGCATGTTGTATGAATTGGCTAAGTTTATTTTCCATTTATATTTCATCTATAAAATTTATGTATCAGAAGGCTTACTGAATAGTAGACATAAATTTAAAGGTTGTCTTCCATTACCTGTTTTGAACACTTTCTCAGAGATTAAGGCATATCAGAGTAGTTCATCTCAATACGCCTTAATAATTTGAATTAAATCGCAATTCTAGTATCAATTACTCGTTCGGCTTTGCCTTGAGAACGAGGGATATCGCCGCAATTGACAATACTAATACGGGTGCTAATGCCAACCATGGATTTGATTCGGTGCTTTAAATGGTGGCAGATATTACAGCGTTCATCATAAGTGAGTTGTTCAGGGTGTTTGAGCTCAACACGGACAGATAAGTTGTCCATATTGCCTTGGCGACCAATCTCTAACTGATAGTGGGGAGAAAGCTCCTTAAACTGCATAATTTGTTCTTCAATCTGAGAAGGGAACACATTCACGCCGCGAATAATCATCATGTCATCTGAACGACCGGTGATTTTACCAATTCGACGCATATTACGATTGACCCCCTGCATAAGGTGGGTGAGGTCGCGAGTTCGGTAACGAATCACAGGCATAGCTTCCTTTGTCAGGGTAGTAAACACTAACTCACCATGTTCACCCGCCCCCAAGGTTTTTAAGGTATTGGGGGAAATAATTTCGGGATAAAAATGGTCTTCCCAGATAGTTGGGCCACTCTCTCCTGAGTCTGCACACTCCATAGCGACACCAGGCCCCATGACTTCAGATAAACCGTAAATGTCTAACGCTTTGATACCAAGGCGGGTTTCAATTTCTGTTCTGAGAGATTCTGTCCAAGGTTCAGCGCCAAAGACACCTAATCTAAGTGAGCACTTACTAGCATCTCCGCCCATGATTTTCTCAAGTTCATCAATAATACTTAAGCAGTACGATGGAGTTACCATGATCACATCGGGTTTGAAATCCGCGATTAGTTGCGCTTGTTTTTCAGTTTGCCCACCAGACATAGGAATAACTGCGGCTCCTAGGCGCTCCGCACCATAGTGGGCACCTAGGCCTCCGGTGAATAAACCATAGCCGTAAGCAACATGGACTTTATCGCCTCGGACAGTGCCTGCTGAACGTAAACTACGTGCGATCAGGTCAGCCCAGTTATCGATATCTCGTTGGGTGTAACCCACCACCGTTGGGCGGCCAGTCGTTCCCGAAGAGGCGTGAATACGGATGATTTGGTCCATTGGCACGGCAAAGGTGCTAAATGGGTAGTTTTCACGTAAATCCTGTTTGGTCGTGTAAGGGAATTTTTCGATATCACTCAGTTGTTTGAAATCGTCAGGGTGTACACCCGCATCATCGAATTTTTTACGATACATGGGGACGTTTTCATAGGCGTGAGTGAGTGTCCACTTCATTCTAGAGTACTGTAAAGACTCGATCTCATCCCGCGATGCAAATTCAATTGGGTCGATGCTATCTTGTATATTGCTCATAATTGCCTGTCCTCATAATTATTATGGTCACCAGTTCACGTGAATAAATGACGTTTCTGGTATTTGCCTGAGCAGGTGTCGGGTTTTCAGGCTGCTTTTATTTGTATTAAGACGTTGTTCAGACTCGTTCAATAATCATTGCTATGCCTTGGCCAACACCGATACACATGGTGCATAATGCATAACGCCCCTGCTTGCGGTGCAGCTCATTGATAGCGGCAATAACAAGCCTTGCTCCACTCATTCCAAGTGGATGGCCTAACGAAATGGCTCCCCCGTTAGGGTTAACGTGTGAGGCATCATCAGGTAAACCAAGCCCCCTTAAAACGGCGAGTGCTTGAGCGGCAAAGGCTTCGTTTAGTTCAATAACATCCATTTGTTCGATGGTGAGCCCTGCCATTTTTAATACTTTTTGCGAGGCAGGAAGTGGACCGATCCCCATCAATCTTGGCTCAACGCCGCAAGTGGCTGTAGCGATGATACGAGCCCGTGGTGTTAGCCCTTGCTGCTTGGCAATAGTGCCGGATGCGATAATCAGTGCGGCAGCTCCATCATTAACACCAGAAGCATTACCTGCCGTTACAGTCCCGTTATCGCGAAACGGGGTTTTTAGTTTTTGTAATTGTTCAAATGTCGTTTCTGCTCTTGGATGCTCGTCTTCACTGACGACGTATTCATTTTGACGTTGTTTAACCGTGACAGGGATGATTTCTTGCGCAAAAATACCGTTAACTTTTGCAGTTTCAGTACGCTGTTGACTGCGTAATGCAAAAGCATCTTGGTCTTCACGGCTAATTTGGTAGGTTTCAGCCACATTTTCCGCAGTTTCTGGCATCGAATCTGTGGAAAACTGTTGTTCCATTAGCGGGTTGATAAAGCGCCAGCCAATAGTGGTATCAAATACTTGCGCTTGGCGTGAGAATGCAGATTCTTGTTTGCCCATGACAAACGGCGCTCGGCTCATGGACTCGACGCCTCCGGCAATCATGAGCCCGGACTCACCAGATTTGATACTTCTTGCCGCTAATGCAATGGCATCTAGCCCAGAACCACATAGGCGGTTAATGGTGGTACCAGAAACTGAAACAGGGAGCCCGGATAACAGTCCTGCCATGCGAGCTACATTACGGTTGTCTTCTCCTGCTTGGTTTGCGCAACCTAAAATGATGTCGTCAGTTAATGACCAATCGAGTTGCGGGTGCCTTTCCATTAAGGCTTTTAATGGCACTGTGGCAAGGTCATCAGGACGTAATGGTGATAAAGCGCCACCGTAGCGGCCAATTGGGGTGCGGACACCATCACAAATAAACGCATCTATCATGATTGTTCTCCTGTTAAACGATGGCCTAACCGATGAGAGCGACCGTGAAATAGAGCGAGTGTTTTGCCATCTTGGTTAGTTATCTCGACTTCATATAAGCCGTTACGTTTGCCTTGGTGTTTCATCGTGGCAGTGGCAGTCAGTAAGTCACCTTCAAAACCGGGACGAATAAAATCAATGGAACACATTGAGGCAACAGCGGCATGCCCTTGGCTATTACAGGCGTAGGCAAATGCAGTGTCGGCAAGGCTAAATAATTGCCCGCCGTGGCAGGTTTTATGGCCGTTAAGCATTTGTGCTGTGATAGGCATCTTCAATTGCGCAAAGCCTTCTTCGACTTTTTCAATGGACATACCCATAGCTTTTGCACATGCATCATCACGGTACATAATGTGAGCTGATTGCTGGGCCAGTGTATCGTTTGGCAGTGAAATCATGGTTGCTCCTTGAAAGATAAAGATTGATAACTGGCTGCTAATTGCCTTAAAAGTGGGTTTGGCCGATAACGGCTGTCGCCATAAAACTGTGCTAAATTTTCAAGTACGGACAGCACGCGTTGCCAGCCAAGTTGTATCCCCCAAGCGAGTGGGCCTTTGGGGTAATTCACACCAAAACACATGGCATTATCGGTATCTAACGCAGTTGCTATTCCCTTATTGACGATATCTAATGCCTCATTGCACAACATCGCGACCGTTCTCATGGTTAACAGCGCAGGGTAGTCTGGTAATACAATCACGTGTTTGCCTAATGATTGAAAAAATGCGATTGCTTGTTGGTTTTGCTGCGTATTATTTTGTGCTGCACAGCTTATCGTGATGGCTTTTGCTGTAAGGTAATTTGCTGACAAATCAAAATGTACGACCGCTTGTTTTTGTATTTGCGCATGTGATGACGCCAATTCACCATTCGTTAACATAATAATAACGTCATTAACAATAAGTGTTGGGAATTGTTCGGAATGTTGTGTGAATCCTTCGAGAGAGATCCCATTTTCAATTAAAAGCTGCGCAAACTCAGGAAATATCTGCCAATCGCCATGAGCTTTTATGTTTAGAGGCTGGTCAAGGTGAATTTTTTCTGCGACTAAAGGTAAAGGCTGGGGTTTATTATCATCATAATGATAAAATCCTTGCTTCGATTTACGGCCTAAATGACCCGCTTGAACTAATTCCAATTGCATTAATGAGGTTTGAAAGCGTGGGTCATACCCAAAGGCCTGAAATACCGATTCAGTCACCGCATAGTTCACATCATGACCAATTAAATCTGTTAGTTGTAATGGCCCCATAGCGAAACCACCGGCGTCACGTATGGCGCTGTCTAATGTGGCAGGGGACGCAATTTGTTCTTCAAGGGCACGCATTGTTTCTGCGTAGAAAGGCCGAGCCACACGGTTGACAATAAAACCAGGAGTGGAACGGCAAATCACAGGCACTTTTCCAAATGATAGCGTCAATTCTTTTAGCTGTTTTATCACCGTATCTGATGTTTCTAGCCCGCGGATCACTTCAACCAATTTCATCACGGGAGCGGGATTAAAAAAGTGTAATCCTGCAAGACGTTCTGGATGAGTTAATTGTCTACCGATTGCGGTAATTGATAACGATGAAGTATTACTAGCAAAAATGGTTTTTTCGTTACAAATACCTTCAAGTTCACTGAAAATGGTTTGCTTTACCTCAAGTTTTTCAGCAACAGCTTCTATTACCAATTGTGCTTCTGAGAGCTCAGGTAAACTTTGCGCAACGCTAATGCAGTTAAGCAGTTCTTTTGTTGCTACAGCTTGGGCTTTTCCTTGCTCCACGCGCTTATTGAGCCGTTGAGTCATTTCGGTAAGGGAGTGACGTAAAACCTCTTGGTTAACATCAAACAACAAGACACGTAAACCCGCGCTCGCGGCAACTTGCGCAATACCAATACCCATAGTGCCTGCGCCAATAACGGCGACGGTATTGATGGCTAAATTCAAAGGTAAGGTCATGATTATCTTCCTTTAAACTGTGGTTCACGTTTATTTAAAAAAGCACTAACTCCTTCGCGATAATCTTCACTTCTCCCGCCAAGGCGCTGTAAGTCGCGCTCAAGGTTGAGTTGCTCATCAAGAGTGTTAGTTGCCGCGGCATAAATGGCTTTTTTGATAAGCCCTAAGCCATAAGTGGGTTGGGTCGCAAGGTGTTGCGCAAGCTGTTGAGTGGTATTAGTGAGTTCTTCATTTTCAGTGACTTGCCAAATCATTCCCCACTGTAATGCTTGCTCCGCACTTATTTTATCGCCTAATAATGCCATCCCCATTGCCCGTGCATGGCCGACTAATTGAGGTAAAAACCAACTCCCCCCTGAGTCAGGAACCAAGCCAAGGCGGCAAAAAGATTGAATAAAACTGGCACTTTTTGCGGCAATGACAATATCACCAGCGAGTGCAATGGCGGCGCCTGCACCCGCTGCAACACCATTGACCGCACAAATAATTGGTTTTGGTAATGCGGTTAGGCGACGGATCAAGGGGTTATAATAAGTTTCAACAGAGAAACCGAGATCAGGAACTTCACTACCTACGCTCACATTGCGATCATTCAGATCTTGTCCGGCACAAAATCCACGGCCTGCGCCAGTGATCACTAAACAGCGTACGGTTTCATCGCGTTCTGCTATTTTGATTGCTTCACTGAGCTGACGATGCATTTCATCGTTAAAACTATTCAGCCTATCGGGGCGGTTGAGAGTGACGGTGAGAACCCCATTTTCTAAAGTAGTGAGGATCATTGCTTCATTGGTCATGATTATTGTCCTGTAAACTGGGGTTTTCGTTTTTCGAAGAATGCCTCGATCCCTTCACGTCGATCGTTAGTACCCGCTAAAGTCACAAAATATTGGCGCTCAAGCTGTAACCCCTCAGTAAGGTGGTTTTCTTGAGAATGCACCAGTGATGCTTTCGCGGCTTGTACGGCTAAAGGCGCATGCATCGCGATGCGCTCTGCCAGTTTTTGGGCGCGTTCTACCACCAATTCATCCACACAAATCTCACTGATTAACCCTGCTTGCAACGCGTGTTTTGCATTGATTGGTTCACCCGTTAGTACCATTTGCATGGCGAGGGATTTGCCCACCGCGCGGATTAAACGCTGCGTTCCTCCCGCGCCTGGCATTAAACCCAGAGTAATTTCGGGTAAGCCGAAGCGAGCGGACTCACCGGCAATGATGATGTCGCTGGCGAGTAATAATTCAAAACCTGCCCCTAGTGCATAACCATTTGCAGCAGTAATAATAGGTTTTGATATCATGGATAACCTGCGCCAAACTTGTGGGCGTTTATCGGTGATCGCATTCGCAATGGTTTGTTGCTGTAGTTCTTTAAGGTCGGCACCGGCTGCGAAAAAACGTGGATTTCCGGTGATTACGATCGCACCGACCTCATCATTTATTTGTGCTTGTTCGAGGTGCTGAACGAGCAATTCTAAGCAGGCGGTGCTCAGGGCATTACGCACTTCAGGGCGGTTTAACGTGAGTGTCAAAACGCGGTTATGTTGTTGTGACAAAATCCAGTGGTTTTCCATTACAGCTCCTACACGTCAAAGTCTAAAACAACACCATCGCCTTTTGGCCACGCTTGGCAGCTAAGAATGTACCCCGCAGCGATTTGGTCGGGCTCGAGGCTGTAATTGACCCCCATTTCCACTTCACCAGAGCGCAATTTACATTTGCAGGTTGCGCAAACGCCCCCTTTACAGGCGTAGGGCAAATCCGCACCTTGGCGCAGTGCGGCATCCAAAATACTGTCGTCTTGGCTATCCATGGCGATATCCATCGTTCTGCCATCAAGGTGAATACTGACTTGACGTGTTTCGCTAGTCATAGCTGTTGTGGGTTTGAATTTAGCGCCTGAAGTATTGAAACGCTCGGTGTGAACATATTCCTTTGGCATGCCATAGCCGACTAGCGTGTCATGTACCTCATCCATCATGCTGTCGGGCCCACAAATAAACGCTCGGTTAAATTGTTTAAAATTTAATAAGGTGTTATTTAAGGCGCTGAGCTGTTGTTGGCTAATCCTGCCGCTGAGTAGTTCGCTATCTTGCTGTTCTTGGCTGAATAGGTAGAGAACTTGGAAACGTGTTGCAAAACGGTTTTTTAGGTCTGCGATGCTTTCTTTAAACATCACTGAGCGGCTATTTCGATTACCATAAATCAACACAAAACTGCTTTTGGGTTCAGTTTGTAATGTGGCTTTAATAATGGAGAGCAATGGTGTGATCCCAGAGCCAGCAGCGACGGCAAGATAGTGTGCGTGGTTATCTGCTTCTGGCTGATAGCCAAATTGCCCTTGCGGAACCATCACATCAAGGCTATCGCCAACTTGTAGCTCTTGGTTAACGAAATTAGAGAAACGCCCCTCGTAAATGGCTTTCACCCCAATTTTTAGCGTGTTTTCATCCGGTGAGCTGCAAATGGAATAACAGCGACGTAGGTTTTCACCATTAATAGAGGCTTTTAATGTGAGGTGTTGCCCCGGGCGGTAATGATATTGCTCTCGTAATGCATCGGGTACGTTAAAAGTAATAGCGACAGCATCAGGGGTGTCACGCTCAATGGCAGCAATACTTAAACGATGAAATACAGTCATATAGGTGCCCCTAAATACATTTAAAGTAATCAAACGGTTCTAAGCATTCAGTGCATCGATACAATGCCTTGCATGCAGTGGAACCAAATTCACTAATTTTTTCGGTCTGCTCGCTGTCACAACGTGGGCAACGAACCGCACCTTTGTGTTCTGGGTGCTCGCAGGACGTACCTTGTGGTGGTGCGATACCGAATTCACGCAAGCGTCTTTTTGCATCTTGGTTCATCCAATCTGTTGTCCACGCAGGGGTTAACAGAATTTCGATATCGATATTTGGAAAACCCGCATTACCTAGAACAGTTTTAATTTCATTGAGTAAAAATTCAGTTGCTGGGCAACCTGAATAGGTAGGTGTAAAAATAACTTTCCAACCCTGAGCCGCAGGTAGCACATTGCGGATCATGCCAAGATCAGTAATAGAGAGTGCGGGTAGTTCAGGATCGGGTATTTGGTGGAGCTGTTGCCAGATCTGGTGAACTTGGGGCGATTGAAGTTCGCAATGTTGCAGTCTCTGTTCCATAGCATCACCACTGGCAGTTCGGGTAAGCGCGTTGCACAAACTGCAATTGTGTTAATAACAAGCCCAAATGTTCAGTATGGCTGCCTTGTTTGCCGCCTAAGCGATATGCTTTTTTCTCCGGCACAGTGAGGGTCGCTTCAGTGAATGTTTCGTTAATGGTGTTTAACCATGCGGCTTGTAAAGAACGTGGGTCAACGGCGATGTCTAATTCGCTAAGTGCGATTTCAACGTCATCAGCATGGAAAAGTTCGCCAGTAAAACGCCATAACTCATTGACTGAACGTTGGATTCGTTGATGACTTTCTTCACTGCCATCCCCTAAACGGATCATCCAACCGCGGCTAAAACGCAAGTGATAAACGGCTTCTTTGAGGGATTTCTCAGCAATGGCAGACAGTTGTTCATCACAGCTATGAATTAGCGCTTCATATAATGGAACATGATAAGCATCCATAAAAAATTGGCGCACTAAAGTGTCATCAAAGCCATTGTTGGGTTGTTCAACCAATAATAAATTGCTGAATTCTCGTTCATCACGCAAAAAAGCAAGGGTGTCTTCATCGCACTCAGTTCCTTTTAATTGCGCGGCATAGTTCAAAAAGTTACGCGCTTGCCCTAGCAAATCTAAGCCGATATTGGATAACGCAAGGTCAATTTCGAGCTCAGGGGCATGGCCACACCATTCGCACAGGCGCTGCGCTAAAATTAAGGGGGTATCGCCAAGTCGTAATGTGTAATGGTGGAGCTGTTCTTGTTGGTTCATGGCAAGCTCCTTACATGTTTTTGATACCATCAGGGATGGTATAGAAGGTTGGGTGACGATAGACTTTGGTATCCGCAGGGTCGAAGAAGGTGCTTTTATCTTCGGGCTGTGAGGCAATTAAATGTGCGGCCTTCACCACCCAAATTGAGCAGCCTTCGCTACGCCTTGTATATGCATCGCGGGCATTCTCCAGTGCCATTTGGTCATCAGCCGCATGTAAACTGCCGACATGACGATGCGCAAGCCCTTGCTTACTACGGACAAAAACTTCATATAAAGGCCAATCTTGATTGCTCATGGTGTTTTCCTTTTTGTAAAATGGTCAGTGATTAAGCCGCCGTTTTAACGGATTTTTGTTTGCGGCTATGTGCCATTGCACCTTCACGTACCCATGCGCCGTCTTCCCACCCTTTGCGCTTAGCGCTAAGGCGCTCGTGATTACAAATGCCATTGCCTTTAATAACTTGATAAAACTCTTCCCAGTCGATTTCACCAAAGCGGTAATGACCAAGTTCTTCATCCCAAACCAGATCAGGGTCAGGGATCGTCATACCTAACGCTTCCACTTGCGGAACGGTGTTATCAACAAACTTTTGCCGTAGCTCATCATTACTGAAGCGTTTGATTTTCCAAGCCATGCTTTGAGCGCTGTGCGGGGAGTCCGAATCATTGGGGCCGAACATCGTGAGAACGGGCCACCAAAAGCGGTTTATCGCATCTTGCAGCATCGCTTTTTGCTCATCGGTGCCTTCTGCAAGTGCCATAACAGCTTCATAACCTTGGCGTTGGTGAAAACTTTCTTCTTTACAAATTTTCACCATTGCTCGTGCATAAGGGCCATAAGAGGCACGGCACAATGCAACTTGGTTCACAATTGCCGCACCATCGACAAGCCATCCAATCACTCCTATGTCTGCCCAACTTAATGTCGGGTAGTTAAAAATGGAGGAATATTTCATTTTTTCATCAAGTAACTTTTGGTAGATATCTTGACGAGAGCAACCGAGAGTTTCGGCAGCGCTATACAGGTATAAACCATGACCTGCTTCATCTTGAATTTTGGCCAGTAAAATCGCTTTACGGCGGAGTGTTGGGGCTCGAGTCAGCCAATTCGCTTCTGGTAGCATGCCGACGACTTCTGAATGGGCATGCTGACCAATTTGGCGGATAAGATTTTGCCGATACGCATCGGGCATCCAGTCCTTGGGCTCGATGGAAATATCTGCTTCGATTTTGGCTTCGAAGTTAGCCTGATTATGCTCGCTCATTGATCTTTCCATTAAGTGATTCGTTAATGTTATTTTTTATTAAAATAGTGAATCATGTTTATTTAACATCAATGCTAGGAATTGTTAACATAAAGATCAATATTCATTAACCTTGTTTTGCGATGTACTTCACAATCAATAAGTAAAATTAAAGAAAAAACAATTAGTTAAATTTATTGCTTTTTGTGTGGTTTTAATGGAAATAGGCATTTTATATAAAATTGTTCTTAATTTGTTAAATTTAAATTAGCTTCTATGATTATTTTTATGATACATATTTGTCATCTGATTTGAATTGATGTTTTTATTTCTGGAGAGGAATATGCAGCATTTAACAAGTTACATTATGGGAAAATGGGTACAAGGTGAGGGCGAAGGGCGAAAAATTCACCATGCGCTAACGAATGAAACCTTATATACGGTGACGACTGAAGGGCTGCCGTTAGCTGAAAGTTTGCAATATGGTCGCCAAGTGGGAGGCGAAATATTGTCAGCGATGACATTTCAGCAGCGTGGGCAAATGCTCAAAGCACTCGCAAAATACCTACTGGAACATAAAGCCCAGTTATATGCGATTTCGGCACAAACTGGCGCAACCAAAGCGGATAGCTGGGTGGATATTGAAGGGGGAATTGCCACATTGTTTTCTTATTCGGGGCTCGCTAACCGTGAGCTACCAGATGACACGATTTGGCCTGAAGATGAAATGATCCCGTTATCAAAACAAGGGCAATTTATTGGCCATCATATTTTAACATCTCGCCGTGGCGTTGCCCTGCACATTAATGCATTTAACTTCCCGTGCTGGGGTATGTTAGAAAAACTGGCTCCAACATGGCTTGCTGGCATGCCTGCTATTATCAAACCAGCAACCGCCTCAGCACAGTTAACACAGGCGATGGTGAAGTTAATGGTGGATAGCGGCCTGGTACCTGATGGCGCAATTCAACTGGTTTGCGGTGGTGTTGGCGATATGTTTGAACACCTCGATTTTGAAGATGTGGTGACTTTTACAGGGTCGGCTAGTACAGGGCAAAAACTAAAATCGCATCCATGTATCATTGCCAAATCAGTGCCTTTTACAATGGAAGCGGATTCACTGAATTGTGCAATTTTAGGTGATGACGTCCAGCCAGAACAGCCTGAATTTGCTTTATTTATTAAAGAAGTCGTTCGTGAAATGACAGCGAAAGCGGGACAGAAGTGTACCGCGATTCGTCGCATTATTGTGCCGAAAAACCAGCTCGAAAATGTGAAGCAGGCATTATTGAAACGTTTATCTGCCACAACAGTGGGCGATCCTGCGGTGGAAGGGGTTAGAATGGGCGCATTGATTAACTTAGAACAGCGCCAAGACGTACAAGAAAAGGTGAATTATTTACGTGACCATGGCTGTGAAGTCCTATGTGGTGGGCAATTCGAAAAGCTGGATGTTATTGGAGCAGATAGCCAGTACGGGGCTTTCTATCCACCAACGTTGTTATATTGTGCAGAGCCGTTTAATTCGACTGCGGTACATGAAATTGAAGCTTTTGGCCCTGTCGCCACATTAATGAGCTATGACAATATCGAACAGGCGGTGCAGTTGGCGATTTTAGGTGGAGGTAGTCTTGCGGGGACGTTAGTCACTGCTGATGCACAAGTCGCGCAAACGGTCATTCGTGCGAGTGCGCGGGCACATGGGCGGATGCTAATTTTAAACGAAGCATCCGCCGCGGAGTCTACAGGCCACGGTTCTCCGCTTCCGTTACTGGTACACGGCGGCC
Source organism: Providencia rettgeri (assembly GCF_013255915.1). Classification (GTDB taxonomy): domain Bacteria; phylum Pseudomonadota; class Gammaproteobacteria; order Enterobacterales; family Enterobacteriaceae; genus Providencia; species Providencia hangzhouensis. Next base: position 224,916 of record NZ_CP053896.1, read on the forward strand.
CAGGTCGTGCAGGTGGTGGTGAGGAGCTCGGTGGGTTGAGAGCTGTCAAACACTATATGCAGCGTACTGCCATCCAAGGTAGCCCTTCGATGCTAACAGCCATTACCAAGCAATGGATTCGCGGGGCAGACACTATCGCTGATGTGGTTCATCCATTCCGTAAGCATTTTGAAGACTTAGCGATTGGCGACACATTACTGACTGCAAGGCGTACCGTTACAGAGGCCGATATTGCTAATTTTGCTTGTCTCAGCGGTGATAATTTTTATGTTCACGTCGATAAAATTGGCGCAGCACAGTCGTTATTTGGTGAACGAATTGCGCACGGCTATTTTGTCGTTTCAGCAGCCGCAGGGTTATTTGTTGATGCAGGTGTTGGGCCCGTAATCGCCAATTATGGCATGGAAAGTTTGCGTTTTATTGAACCAGTGAAAATCGGAGACACCATACAAGTTCGCCTAACGTGCAAGAAAAAGATCAAAAAAACGCAAAAACTTGCTGAAGATAAACCCAATGGTGTTGTTGAATGGGATGTGCAAGTGTTTAATCAGGATGATACCGTTGTGGCGTTGTACAGTATTTTAACGCTGGTGGAGCGTCGTGTAGGTGATTTTCATTAGTCATTATACGATATGAATTAATTATTGAGCTAATAGGTGCATTTTCAATCATTTTCTGTTGTGATGAGTTACTAGCAACTGAATGTAGGGAAACAAAGATGAAAACGCACCATCAAGCGGTTTATCAACAATTTGACCAGCAAGCAAACTCGTATTTAACCAGCCAAGTTCATGCACAAGGTGAGGACTTACTTGTTTTGCAACAATTGCTACAAGGCTGTCAGGGCGAGGACGTGCTTGACCTTGGCTGTGGAGCAGGGCATGCCAGTTTCCATGCAGCGCCGTTGGTGAAGTCAGTGACGGCTTATGATTTATCGGACTCAATGCTCAATGTTGTGGCTAAAAATGCACAAGAACGTGAATTAAACAATATCACTACCTGCAAAGGGACTGCGGAGTCTCTACCGTTTGATGACAATTGTTTTGACCGAGTGATTAGCCGTTATTCAGCACACCATTGGCACGATGTGGAACAAGCGCTACGTGAGGTGCGCCGAGTGCTCAAAGCGGGTGGAAAAGGCATCTTTATTGATGTGGTATCACCGGGGCATCCATTATTGGATATTTACTTACAAACTGTCGAAGTGCTTCGGGATACTTCACACATTCGTGATTATTCCGCTGGAGAATGGTCTGGTATGTTTAATAATGCAGGGCTATTTGTTCAACGAGTACAAAGTTTCCGTTTAGCACTGGAATTTACCAGTTGGGTCGAACGGATGCGTACACCACAGGCACTCGTTGAGGCTATCCGCCACTACCAAGGAACATTAAGTGATGAGGTAAAAAGCCACTTTGCAGTACAAGCAGATGGCTCATTTACCTCAGATGTGATGTTGTTTGAATTTCAGTACCAATAGCTATTTATTGCGCTAAAAATTATTGCGCTAAAAACTGCGCTTGGTTTAATTGGCTAAGCGCGTTATTTACCGCAAAAATTTCACCGCGAACATCAGGAACACCAAAGGATTTTAATCGTGCGCTGTGTTTGGTGAGGTAAGCTTGTGCATCAGCTTCTGAAGCAAACAAATACACACCACCTGCCTTTTGTGTTTGTTGGTTTTCAGTCCAAATCTTCCAAATAAAGCCCGGCTCTTGGTTAATTGATTCCGCCAAATCATTCATTGCGGATGCCATTTCATCACCCCATGGCCCCTGATACGGAAAATCAACTTGTAAAATAACGCTCATATCTGCTCCTTATGATTGAAGCGTTATAGTAGTTCTTAAAGCAAATAATAACTTTGCTATTTATCGTATTTTAAACGATTTATTGCTTCAAACTATTACGTTTACCTGCCTCAAACGCAGCCAAAGTCGCTAACCGAGCTTGTTTATGGTCAACAATCGGCTCTGGGTAATTAAGCGCAGTGTTGCTGATCACAGCCCATTCATGAGGTGTATGAATATATTTGTCGGGGACTTGCTGCAATTCGGGCAACCAATGGCGAATAAAAGCCCCTTGCGCATCAAACTTTTTCCCTTGAGTGGTTGGGTTAAAGATACGAAACCAAGGGGAGGCATCAACGCCAGTAGAGGCTGACCACTGCCAACCGCCGTTATTCGCGGCTAAGCTGCCATCAAGCAGTTGGCTCATAAAGTATTTTTCACCTTTGCGCCAATCAATCAGTAAGTCTTTGACTAAAAAACTAGCCACAATCATTCGTAGGCGGTTATGCATCCAACCTGTTGTATTTAGCTGGCGCATAGCGGCATCCACTATTGGGTAACCCGTTTGTCCCGTTTTCCATGCTGCAAAATCGGTTGAAGAATCATTCCAGTGAATATGTTGTGTCCACTGAATAAATGGCTGATGGCGACATAGGCGTGGAAATGCCACTAAAAGATGCGAATAAAATTCACGCCAGACTAACTCATTTAACCACGTGAACGCCCCACTATCAGGGTGATCTAACACTTGGGGGTTCTCTGCTTGTAATCGGTTGAAGCATTGGCGAGGGGATAGCACCCCCACCGCGAGATAAGGTGATAATTGGCTGGTACCATCAATAGAGGGAATATCTCTATCGTTTTGATAATCGCCGACTTTCAGGGAACAAAACTGCCTGAGTCGCGTTAAAGCCGATTTTTCACCGGCAGGAAATTGCTGGAAGTCTTCAATGGGCTGGTGCGGAAATAATGGCAAAGCCTTATCGATGTTGATAGCGGCCGCTCGTTTTTCAGGGGCTCGCAGTGAACGGCAATCTGTCACGGTAAGTTGGGTGAGGAAGGCACGGCGAAAAGGGGTATAGACTTGATACATCTCACCTTTTTGGGTAGTTACGGAGCCGGGGGGCAGTAATAAATAGTCATCGAAAGCATGAATATGTAACCCATGTGGCTGGTTGATTAACCATTCGTCCCGTTGTTTTTCGTTCCATTCATATTGCCGATTAAAAAATAAGGCATCAGCCTGTTGCGCCTTTGCGTAATCAAGTACCCATTGTGCCGCATCGGTGAAATGGTTAACTGTTTGGCAAACCAGTGGAATACCAAGCTCTGCGAGTGAATTCTGCAGTTCAACAAGATTCTGGTGAATGAATGAAATTTGCCGTTCAGCCATATCATGTTGTTGCCACTGCTTAGGGGTTGCCGTAAAAAGGGCGATTACCTTTGCATTTGGGTCTGCGCAGGCGGAGGAAAGTGCTTTGTTATCAGTGACCCGTAGATCATTACGAAACCAGATAAGATGACAAACTTGTTTGGCTGCCATCGTCTCCCTCCTTGGTTGAAGTTTTTGTTGAAATTAAAACAAAGAGCCGTTTTACCGGCTCTTCAGACTGCTGACAAACATATTATGTTTGGCGGCAAGTCGAATAGGTTTTGAAAATAAACTAGGAAAATCAATTTATTGATTTTCGGCTGATAACACAAAGTGGGAAAAACCACGCTTTTATCCCGCTTTGTCAACAACCTTAAGAGCCGTTTTACCGGCTCTTTCATGTTTAATCTAATTTAGGGTGCTGATTGATTAAGGATTGGCGTTTTTTCTCAAGCTCAGCAATTTGTTGGTCAATATCTTCAACTTTCTGCTCAATATTGTCAAAGTGCTCGCTAAGAATTTCTTTTGCCTCAGCTTTATCTGATGCCGCAGGTGTTGCTCCACGCAATGGCTTATTCGCCGTTTCTGGCATCCTGATACCCGTATATAAGCCGATTAAAGCAATCACGATTAAGTAATAAGCTGGCATATATAAGTCAGTGGTTGATTCGACCAACCATGCCGCAACAGTCGGTGTCGCACCGGCAATTAATACTGAAATGTTAAAGGCAATAGCTAACGCACTGTAACGAATATGTGTCGGGAAAATCGCGGGTAAAATGGAAGCCATAACCCCTGTAAAACAGTTCAACAGCACCGCTAAAATTAATAAACCTAGGAAAATTAAGCCAACAGAACCACTGTTGATTAACATAAACGCAGGGTATGCCAATAAAATCAGCCCTACGCTACCGGTAATGACAAATGGGCGACGACCAATTTTATCACTGGTTAAACCGATAATCGGTTGAACAAATAACATACCAATCATAATTGCAATAATAATTAGCACACCATGGTCAGTAGAGTAATTCAGGTTGTGTGATAAGTAACTTGGCATGTAGGTCAGCAACATATAGTAAGTCACGTTGGTTGCGATAACCAAGCCAACACAAATCATCAAGCTTTTCCAATACTTAGTCGCCACTTCACGTACTGAGATTTTTGGTGGGTTTTGAATATTGGCTTTATCTTGCTTTTCTAACGATTCGACATGTTGTTGGAAAGCAGGGGTTTCTTCTAGTGAATGACGTAGATATAACCCGATGATCCCTAACGGTAATGCTAAGAAGAACGGAATTCTCCAGCCCCAATCATGGAAGTTAGCTTCCCCAACGATACTGGAAATGAGTACTACGACACCCGCACCTAAGACAAAACCGGCGATAGAGCCAAAGTCTAACCAACTTCCCATAAAACCACGTTTACGGTCTGGTGAGTATTCAGCAACAAAGATTGCTGCACCAGAATATTCACCACCTACCGAGAAACCTTGAGCTAACTTAGCAATTAATAACAGAATGGGTGCCCAGATACCAATGCTTTCATATGATGGAATCAAACCAATACAGAAGGTACTGACTGCCATGATGATAATTGTCATCGAAAGGACTTTTTGACGGCCGTATTTGTCACCTAAAATACCAAAAACGACACCACCTAATGGCCTAACTAAGAAAGGCACGGAGAAAGTGGCTAATGCGGCAATCATCTGTACGCTCGGTGATGCGTCCGGAAAGAAAACCTGACCTAGAACATAGGCTAAGAAACCGTATACCCCAAAATCAAACCATTCCATCGCATTACCCAGCGAAGCCGCGGTAATTGCTTTTTTGAGTTTACCGTCATCAATAATAGTAATATCACTAATATTTAACGGTTTTTCTTTTTTCTTCTTGAATCTCATGAAACCATCCTCTTATTTTAATTTCAATAATCGAAACAACAGCACTTAAGATATGGGTTTTCATACATCGGAAAATATAAAACCTTATTATTTAGAATAGACGTTGTTTACGCAATAGATAAGTTTTTAGTGTTTTTATGTCGCGCTGAAATAACAGGCTAAAATAGGTATGTAATGGGTAGAATAATGAGAGTGTCTGTCTTTAAAATACAGCAAAAAAGTCACCTTGAGTTAAAAATACAGTACTAATACTACATTAATATCGAACAAATGTAAAATGCAGGTGCTTTATACTGATTCATGCGCCTTATTGGGATTTTATATTGGTAATATAACGATTGAATTTAATACTTGAAAAAATAGAACTTTGGGGATCAATTAGGTGAATATAAATTGTTTTAAATCAATTTAGTATATGTTTTTTTGGTGAGTTTTAGTCTGTCATAAATATATAAGGTTATTGATTTAATATGGTGGAAACAATGGTGTGACTGTGATGAATAATATATGTAGATAACTCCATCTTTTTATGATGTTCTTGTTTTGCTTAAGTTGTTAATAACTCGCCTATTTATTTATCTTGTTGCTATCCTCTTCTTTTGATAATAACGGTGGATTGTGCTGTTCTATTTTATATTTAATTTGATGAGTAGGAATGAGGAATTTACTTAGTTACAATCAATCTATTATCGATATTGGGTTTGATATACGCGAGTATGACAAGATTCTACTTTGAATGTTGTTATGTTTCTAAAAGTACCTTTCATATTTTGAGCTGCAAGATATCAAGGGTATCACATCCGACTTAAAAGAGTGCCATTATGAAAAAACAGAGTGTTGCATCCTATATTGCAAAAGTACTTGATAATGCAGGTGTTAAACGTATTTGGGGCGTTACAGGAGACTCGTTGAATGGCTTAACCGACAGCTTGCGTCGTCAAGGCGCTATTGAGTGGCTAGGAACTCGCCATGAGGAAGTCGCTGCCTTTGCTGCGGGTTCAGAAGCTCAGCTAACTGGTAATTTAGCCGTATGTGCAGGCTCTTGTGGGCCGGGAAATATGCACCTTATTAATGGGCTGTATGATTGCCATCGTAATCGAGTGCCCGTGTTGGCAATCGCCGCTCATATTCCATCTAGCGAAATTGGTAGTAATTATTTCCAAGAAACCCATCCAACTGAATTATTCCGCGAGTGCAGCCATTATTGTGAAATGGTCTCTAACCCTGAGCAAATTCCACAAGTTCTTGGTATCGCTATGCGTAAAGCGATTCTGAATAAAGGGGTATCAGTCGTTGTGATACCAGGTGATATTGCGCTAAAAGATGCGCCAGAGTCCGCGAAAGAAACATGGTATCAACCACAAGCGCCACTGATTATGCCTCAGCGAAGTGAAATCGAAAAACTCGCTGAATTGCTGAATCAGTCTAAGAATATCACGTTATTCTGTGGTAATGGCTGCGCAGGTGCCCATGATGAAGTGGTTAAACTAGCAGAAACACTAAAAGCACCGGTAGTACATGCGTTACGTGGTAAAGAACATATTGAATGGGATAACCCATACAGCGTTGGGATGACAGGCTTAATAGGTTTTTCATCAGGTTACCACGCAATGATGAATGCAGATACGGTTGTTTTGTTAGGGACACAATTTCCATACCGTCCTTTCTACCCAAGCGAAGCTAAAATTATTCAGGTTGATATTAATGCAGGTAGCTTGGGCTCCCACTGTCATATTGATATGGGGCTGATTGGTGATATCAAAGCAACATTAGATGCATTACAGCCACATTTAGAGGCTAAACAAGATACAAAACACCTTGATGGCGCTTTAAAACATTATGCAGAGGCTCGAAAAGGGTTAGATGACCTCGCTAAACCGGGTCATGAGGGGTTAATACATCCTCAGTATCTTGCAACAAAAATTAGTGAATTAGCTGCTGATGACGCGATTTTCACCTGTGACGTTGGAACCCCGACAGTATGGGCTGCGCGCTACTTGAAAATGAACGGTAAGCGCCGTTTAATTGGCTCTTTTAACCACGGGTCAATGGCGAATGCGATGCCACAAGCTATTGGTGCGCAGGCCGTTGATAAAAAACGTCAAGTGGTTGCAATGTGTGGCGACGGCGGTTTCAGTATGCTAATGGGGGACTTTATCTCTCTTTCTCAAATGCAATTACCGGTAAAAATCATCATTCATAACAATGGGGTGCTCGGTTTTGTTGCCATGGAAATGAAAGTGGCTGGTTTCTTAACAGCGGGAACGGATTTACATAACCCTAACTTTGCAGCGATTGCGAATGCTGCGGGTATCAAAGGGATCCGTGTTGAAAAAAGTGAAGATCTAGACGGTGCATTAAAAGAAGCTTTTGCCCATGATGGGCCAGTGGTGGTTGATGTCCTAACCGCCAAACAAGAGCTGTCGATGCCACCAGAAATTGCGGCACAAGAAGCGAAAGGTTTTAGCTTGTATATGTTAAAAGCGATTATGAGTGGTCGCGGTGATGAAGTCGTTCAATTAGTGAAAACGAACTGGTTACGTTAAATCATTATTGTGAATAGTAGGAAAGCCCATTTCAGGTTATTGAAGTGGGCTTTTTAAAACTATTCAATAACCTGCGGCTGACTGGCTACGCCACAAATGGGCGGCAACCAGTGCACGCCATGGGGAAAATTGTTCCAACCATTTTTCCGTTTCTTTGGCGGAGGGCTGTTCTAATTTCGCAAGTAATGTTTGCAAATTACGTCTTACCGCCACATCTCCATGTAAAGAGCCATCTAAATAGTTGAATCCTCTAAGTAAAGCATAGCTCACAGTCCAAGGTCCAATACCTTTGATTTGTAATAATTGTTCAGTTATTTGATTCGCATTGGAATGAGTCACGTGCTGTGATAAATCAATTTGTTGATTTTCGATGGCGTCACAAAGAGCTCTGAGGGCGATAATTTTTCCCTTTGAAAAACCCGTTTGGCGCAGTATTTCGTCATCAACTAACCTGACTTGTGGAACATCGGGAAAACACCAAATACCTGAAGCATGCTGAATCCCCACGGCTTGGATAAATCGCCGACGAATGGCGATAGCTGCATGGACACTAATTTGTTGCCCAATAATAGCCCAAACTAACGCTTCAAATGCACTAGCAGATTGATAAATTCGTAATCCTCTTTGTTTTTCAATGAGCTGTCCAAGTATTGGGGTTTCAAGGTAGCGTTTTTCGAACTCATCAATATTTTGTTTCAAACCAAGTACATGCTGTGCCAGCGTTAGTAAATCTTGCTCATTGATAATGATAGATGGAGAATCAATCGCTAATGAAATCGTTGCTTGTTGTTTTTTAAGTTCCAATGTCATTTTTGTTGCATGTTGTTGCCATATTATGCCTTTATGTAATGTATTTTCTTCTACTATTTCCGCGACATTGTGTTGATCTCTTAAATGAAAGGCAAAAAAATCACCATAAAGGTAATTGGTAGGGAGTGGTAACTGTGCGGTAAATATTTGCATAATGATGGCCTTGTCAGATTGTTCTTTATTAGCAATATAATTGTGAATTAGCGCATTTAGTTACTCATTTTTTGTTGAGTAGGTATGCTATCTTATACAGGGCTATTTATTTTGTATTGATATTATTTGTATGTTTAATAAGGAAGTGTAAATGAAAACTGAAGGTCACAGTTCATCTCATGGCACTTCGGTACCATCACCACAACCAAGGCAGGAATTAAAAGGCATTGGTGGATGGCTTATTTTACCCATGTTAGGGATAATATTGTCCTTGATTATTTTGCCTTTTTCGATTTATGAGCAAAATGCTCAAGTGATTGAATATTGGATTGAATTAACAGACCCACAATCAAGTTCATTTATTCCATTATTTAAAGAGCTAATCTACTTTGAAGTTTTAGGTAACGTTATTTTATACGCCACCTTACTTTTCCTAAGTTATGTCTTTTTTACAAAGAAAAAACTCACAATTAAAATTTATATTTTTTTCCAGATCTTTTCTTTAGTTTTGACGGTTACGGATATTATACTCACAAGTATTTTATTGGATTTAGAGGTTGAAGCCTCCGATATCAAAGATATTTTTCGGGCTCTAATTGCTTGTGCCATTTGGATACCGTATTTTTTAGTTTCAAGGCGTGTTAAAAATACTTTTGTAAATTAATAAATAAAATGCTGCGGTTTACTTATTGGGTAGGTAAATGATGATTAAATGCAAACGAGTTTATGACCCTGTTGACGATAATGATGGTTATCGCGTGCTTATCGATAGACTGTGGCCAAGAGGAATAAAAAAAACAGACTTACACCACGACTCTTGGAATAAAGACGTTGCACCTTCCAATGAGTTACGAAAATGGTTTCATCAGAACACAGATCAGTTTGCTCAATTTATCGAGCGATATCAGCAGGAACTTAATAACACAACAGCTTGGCAGGTATTGGTTTCACAAGCAAAACAAGGTGACTTAACACTGTTATACAGTGCTAAAAATACAGAACATAATCAAGCAATTGTACTCAAGGCATTTCTTGAAGAAAAAATGCAAAGTAAATAGTAAATAAAGGTTATTTGAATGGATATTCAGCAATCAACCACGCAAACAGAGCCAGCAATAATATCACCAGAGGCTCAGCCGGTAGTTAAAAAGCCGTTACAGGGACTCAGTGGATGGTTAATTTTACCGGTTATTGGTCTGTTTTATATGTTGTACAAAACGGTCACGATGCTATTGCAAGAAATCTCGCAAGTACAAACTGCATGGTCATTGGCAACTGAAGCGGATTCTGATTTTTATATTTCAGGCTTTGCGACAGGTTTTTACCTCTTGCAACTAGGTTATGGTGTTTTAATTGCTCTATTTCTTTGGACGTTTATCGCTGCGGTTAAATGGAAAAAACAGGCGAAGTGGCTGTTTATCACCACCATGGTACTGTTTACTTTAATGGTATTAGTTGCTCGTTTTGTGTTCCCATATATATTTGGTTTGGAAATTAACTACTCAAATATTATTACCGCTATAAATGGCAGCTTCTATTGTGTGTTATGGATCCCCTACTTTTTAGTTTCTCATCGCGTCAAAAATACGTTTATCCATTAAAGCAGATGGCCACACCTAATTAGGCAGTGGCCTAGTAGACAGTTATTTATCAGAAAGATTTAGCGTATGGGTTATATTGCAGTTTGCAATAAAGGCGTCATCGTGAGAAACCAGTAAGAGTGTTCCTTGGTAGTCCTGCAATAGCGCTTCAAGTAGTTGTTTTGAATCCAAGTCTAAATGGTTATCCGGTTCATCGAGTAATAAAATAGCGGGTGGGTTCGGGCTATGCGTGAGCGCCAGTAGTGTTGCTTTTAACTGCTCACCACCACTGAGCTGCTGTAGTGGCAGTAATGATTTATCTCCTCGTATTCGCAGCATACCTAATTGCGTGCGCCACTGCTCTACAGTAAACAACGGTTGGTATTGATGAAGTGCTTCAGCGACAGGTAATGTCTTATCGAGTAAGTTGAGGTGTTGGTCTAAATAGCAAAATTCACCGCTTAGGCGGCATTCTCCTGAAGATGATGGCAATAGGCCAGCAAGCACTTTAAGTAGTGTTGACTTACCACAGCCATTACGCCCTTGAATATGCCAATGTTCTCCACTGTATATGGTGAATGAAAGTGGTGATGAATAACCGTAGGGCAAACACAAGTTAGAAGCAAAAATTGTGACTTTATTACCTTCATTTTGATAGTTAATCGTCATTTTTTGTGGCTTGATATAGCGAGCTTTTTCTTGGTTTTCCTGTTGTTGGCTTTGCAGATTATCCATAACCCGTTGGTGCCGTTCTGCGACATTTGATTGCCTTTTCTCTGCACGGTTCTTTTGCATATCAAGTAGCAGTAAGGATTGCGACCCACCATAGCGAATTTTTTCCCCCTGTTTCTTGCGTTGAGCGGCTTTTTGTAATGTGGCCTGTTGCTGCTTTTTCTCTTGGTGAATACGTTTTTCTAAGCGCTCACTTTGTGCATCAATTGCGGCAATTTCCAAGTTTTTTTGGGTATCGTATAACGCATAATTTCCCCCATATTCGTGTAAGCCTTTTTCCGTTAATTCAAAAATAGCATCCATTTCGCCTAACAGAGTTCTGTTGTGAGAGATAACTAGGCAGCCAGCCCGATGCTCAGTAAGCTTTTGGCTGAGCCATTGCCGACTTTGCGTATCTAAATGGTTATCCGGCTCATCAAGTAGCAAAAAGTGATCTTGATGAAGAAATGCACGGCAAAGGGCTAGACGGGTACGTTCACCCCCACTTAAATGGGAGATAGGAGCTTCCATTGAGATAGCTAGCCCAGCAGAGTCCAATAAACTTTGCCATTGGGAAGGTAAATGCCATTTATCTTCCGTTAGTTCAAAATCTGCCAAAGAACCATTTCCTGCCTCAATGCGTGAAAATGCATGATAAAGTTCCTTGATGCCTAAGGCATCGACGAGTGTTTCGCCCGTTAGCCGAGTTAACTGCTCAACATAGATAAAGGGGAGGTTCCAATGTACATTCCCTTGTGTAGGGCGCAATTGGTTAGCAAGAATACGCATTAAAACCGATTTTCCTCTGCCATTATGGCCAATTAGAGCATTTTTTTGGCATGACAACGTCCCGCTTATCGGTGGAAAAAGGGCGGTTTGGTTAAATTCAATATTGAGCTGTGAAAAGTGACAAGCTATCGTCATATGCACCTCCAAAATAATGAGGACAGACAACGTCGTTGACTTATCAAGAAGTGTCGATGAAAGCGGTTGCCTGCCAGGAACAGAAAAATGAATACCAAAAGGGTATTAGAAAATATTTTCTGGCAGTGCTTAGTTCATCGTGAGGCGTACCTGCGAAGTTGGGTGAGAAGTAAGGTCGCGTACATTATAAACAGATGGAATTGATTTGTGCAAATTATCGTGATTGGGGTTTTTCTGAAAGTCGTACAAACTAAAAATAGAAAAAACGGTTTAAAAATAGAAAAAGCCAGTCAACAATTGCAACTGGCCTTTTCCATTAACAACGAGATTTTATAACAACGAGATTTTTACGATTATGCAGAGGTGTGCTCTGACAACCCATTTTTTGCTAACCAATGAGCAATGTGCTGTTTTTCTTCTTCATTCAGCCACATACCCAATTTAGTACGACGCCAAATAGCATCATCCAACTCTGTTACCCATTCATGTTTGACTAAGTAACGTAATTCCGCTTCGTAGACATTCGCAGAGAATGCTTCACCAAGGTCGCTGAGTGAATTCGCGCCTTCAAGGATTAATTTACTGTTGCTACCGTAGGTTCTGGCAAAACGTAGCGCTAAGCCTTCAGGAAGCCATTGATAATGTTGACGTAACACGCGTGCATAACCATCACGGTCACAACCTTCGATATCACCACCCGGTAATTGGCCATTTTTGGTCCATGGGCTACCTGCATTTGGATAATAAGTCGCTAATTTATTCACAGCGGCTTCCGCTAACTTACGATAAGTCGTTAATTTACCGCCAAATACAGATAACAATGGCGCTTGGCCTTGTTCATCGTGAATATCCAATGTGTAATCACGAGTAATGGCTTGTGGTGAGTCTGATTCATCGTCGCACAGTGGGCGAACACCTGAATAGTCCCAAACAATATCACTCACGGTTAACTGTTTTTTGAAGTGATCGTTATACACTTTCAGTAAATAGTTAACTTCGTTTTCATCAATTTTGACGTCTTTCGGGTCGCCTTTGTATTCTACGTCAGTGGTGCCGATGATAGAAAATTCATCCATCCACGGAATAACAAATACAATACGGTTATCTTCATTTTGTAAGATGTACGCTTGTGGTTCATCATGAGCACGCGGAACGACAATATGGCTCCCTTTGATTAGGCGAATACCATAAGGTGATTTTAATTTCAGCCCATCATCAAAGAACTCTTTTACCCAAGGCCCTGTGGCGTTAACTAGCCCTTTTGCTTTCCATGTATGGGTTTCGCCTGTACGTAAGTCCTGAGCTTCAACAACCCATAAGCCGTTTTCACGGTAAGCGCGAGTCACTTTTGTGCGAGTACGAACCTCACCACTCTTACGTACCACTTCTTGAGCGTTTAACACAACTAAACGCGCATCATCAACCCAACAATCGGAATATTCAAAACCTTTTGTTAGTTCAGGTTTTAGTACAGAGTTTTGGTTGAATTTCAGCCCCTTACTACTTGGTAAGCTGACACGTTTGCCTAAATGGTCATATAAGAATAGGCCAATACGGATCATCCAAGCTGGACGTAAATGAGGCTGATGAGGTAAGCGGAAGCGCATTGGGAAGGCAATATGCGGTGCTAATCGTAATAGCACTTCACGTTCTGCCAAAGCTTCGCTGACTAATCTAAATTCATAATGCTCTAAATAACGTAAGCCACCATGAATGAGTTTAGAACTCGCAGATGAAGTCGCACTTGCCAAGTCTTGAGCTTCGAGCAGTAATACCGATAATCCACGACCTGCAGCATCTGCTGCAATTCCAGCGCCGTTGATCCCGCCGCCGATGACAATCAAGTCTTTAGTTTCCATGCATCCCCCTGAGATGTTCGAAACACTTTCAATAATGTTCGTTTTCGCTCATTTGATTGTAGTCAAAATAGATAGTGATGCCAACTATTATTAATGAAAAAAATAACAACTGCGTGATATTGGTAACAATTTTTTTTCAATACCCACATATAAAGTATTGTTATTTACAAGAGGGAAAAGAGGGTTTCGCGCGAAAAAGAAAAAAACACCTGTAAGGTGGGGGACTATGGTGGGGAAGGGGACTAATGAACATGATGGTAGCTGGGACTACCATCATGAAGGTAACTATTTGATTAACAAAGCTCTAATTGAACATTATGTTGCTCAATCACTTTGAGAATGCTGTCTGGTGGCTGTTTATCAGTAAATAAATAGTCAATTAGGTTCATATTACCCAAATTAACCATCGCGTTACGACCAAATTTAGAATGGTCGGTGACAAGCATGACACAACGTGAATTTTCAATAATCGCGCGTTTGGTACGAACTTCGTGGTAATCGAACTCAAGTAATGAGCCATCCATATCAATACCACTGATGCCCAAAATGCCGTAATCTAACCTAAATTGGGAAATAAAATCGAGGGTCGCTTCACCGACAATACCGCCATCTCGTGATCGTACTTCACCTCCCGCTAAAATTAGGCGGAAGTCTTCTTTTGGCATCAGCAAGGTGGCGACGTTAAGATTATTGGTCACCACACGTAGGTTTTTATGGTTAACCAGCGCATGAGCAACCGCTTCAGGGGTTGTACCAATATCAATAAATAGTGTCGCACCATCAGGGATCTGGCTTGCAACATGCTGCGCGATACGCGCTTTTTCATCTGACCACATGATTTTACGGTCATTATAAGCTGCATTCACAGAACTTGAAGGCAGTGCTGCGCCACCGTGGTGCCGCTGAATTTTATTCTGTTCAGCGAGGTCATTGAGGTCTCGACGGATCGTTTGAGGACTAACCTCAAAGTGTTCGACGAGTTCTTCAGTACTGACATATCCCTGAAGACGCACAAGCTCAACTATTGCATCATGTCTCTGGGTTTGTTTCACAGCGTTAGCCTCTAATTATTAAAATGTTTTATCTGGAGCTCTGGTGTTTAAAACTGTGCCTATTATCCCATACTCCCATCAATAAGCCGATAATTAACCCTGAAGTATGTGCGGCATTGGCAATATGCATACCTAAAACATCGAAGTAACCGAAAAAAAGCCAGATAATCGAGAATATCATTAACCCTCGAGGAACACTGATGCCACTTTCGGGACGACGTTCACCCGTTAACCACACATAGCTGACAAGGGCATAGACGACACCAGATAAGCCGCCAAAGTTGTTTTCACTAAACAGCGACTGCCCCCAGTTACTAAACAGCGCTGAGACCAGTAAGATAGTGAATAATTTACCCGTTCCGAGCTTTCGTTCTACTTGCCCAGCCAAAAACCACCAGAGCGCAAGGTTGAAACCAATATGTGATAGCGAAAAGTGCACCAATGCAGGACTAAACCAACGCCAAAGTTCCGTTTGTTGGTCGCCAATAGGCCATGCCAAATAACGTAGAACTTCTCGTGCATCAGTCATTTCTACCCAAAGATATACAACAATCGACAACAAAATAACAGCGATAGTTAAAGGGCCAGATTGTTCTTTAAGGTAACCCCAAGTTAGGTAATTGCGATATTGAAACTGGGTATCTGCGCTTCCCGTGTGCCAACTGGCTTCTAGGTAGCGAGGGTGATTTGGGTCTTGTAGAAAAATATCTAATTCTTTTTGGACTTGAGGTTGAAGTTGCTCATCTTCTAGCCAAAGCTCAAAGACAGCTTGTTCCTGTGATGGCTTTATTTTTAAGTGAATATTTTTGCTAGCCATATAGTCAACAAAGGCTTGCGCCATTCTGGGATTAGCAAAGGAGGTGATGTGGATCATGAATGCGTTTTCTCATCTAGAGAGCCGTAACGGCTTGTGGATATTCCCTTAACCATGCTTCAAATCCACCATTGATGCTATATACAGATTCAAAGCCAATGTTGATCAGATATTGTGCAGCACCTTGGCTACTGTGCCCATGGTAGCACATCACCATAACAGGTTGTTCGTAATCCGTTTGTTCTAAAAATTGGCTCAGTGACTCATTGGTGAGGTGATAGGCTCCACTAGCATGGCCTGCACGGAAACTTTGTGGGTCTCGTACATCTACCAGTATGGCCGTGCCGTCTAACCAATGTTGATAGGCTTGTTCTGGTGTTAGTGTTTCAAAATGGTCCATAAAATACCGAATACAGTAGGTAACAACCCATTAAAGGTTAAATAATAGGCACTCGTAAAAACAGAGTGCCAAATATTCGTGGTATTGATTAGTAGAAAGAGTGCTCGCCACGTTGGTGTTCAGTCAGGTCTTTAACGCCTTTTAGCTCACCTTCAAACATTTTGAGAAGTTCTTTTTCGATACCTTCTTTAAGCGTGACATCGACCATTGAACAACCGTTACAGCCGCCACCAAATTGCAGAATTGCAAAGCCTTCATCGGTGATTTCCATCAGGGAAACACGGCCACCGTGGCTGGCAAGTTGTGGGTTAATTTGTGACTGTAAAACATACTCAACACGCTCAATTAATGGTGCGTCATCAGAGACTTTACGCATTTTGGCGTTCGGCGCTTTTAACGTCAGTTGTGAGCCTAGTTGGTCGGTAACGAAGTCAATCTCGGCATCATCCAAGAATGGAGCGCTAATTTCATCAACATAAGCAGATAATTTCTCGAACTTTAGTTCTTTATCTGTTGCTTCAACGGCACCCGGAGGGCAGTATGACACACCGCATTCTGCGGTTGGTGTGCCTGGGTTGATAACAAAAACACGGATTTGAGTTCCTGGCTCTTGATTTTCCAACAACTTGGCAAAATGAGCCTGTGCTGCTTCAGTAATATTAATCATAATCATTTGCTCAATAATAGTTGACTGCTTTAGTTGGTTATAATACGCCCATTTACCCCTTTCCTACAAGGTGCGACACAGTGACCATGCATCAACAGTACGTGCTCCCGCACAAATCAACAATTGTGCTGCGGCATTCATCGTGGAACCTGTTGTAATAACATCATCAATAACAGCAACATGTAGGTTTGAAACCGAGTCGTTTAAGGTAAATGCTCCCTTTAGGTTGTTTTGGCGATACTCACGTTTTAGTGTTGTCTGTGCCAGTGTAGCACGACTACGCGATAATGAATTTTGCGAATAGGGGATATTTAACCATCTGGATAAATTTTCGCCTATTAATGCCATGTGGTCAAATCCTCTCCACCACAGACGGCGGCGATGCAATGGAATTGTGACAATTAAGTCCGGTTTGTGCCATTTTTGTTGGCGGTAACCCGTGAGCCAAAATAACGCAAAGATACGAGCTAGAGTAAAAGCAAGCTGAGGTTGTTTTTGAAATTTAAACCGATGGATTAACATGCGTAAAGCGGCTTGGTATGGGGTTACAGTGATAATTCTCTGCCATGCAGGAGGGTTTTTTAGGCAGCGTCCACACTCCATGGTAGGCTGTTCACAGGGTAAAGCACAGCGCAAACAGCAGGTTGGCATTTTAGGTAATCCTTCAAGACAAAAACTACAAACACCTTGATGAGGTAATTTTAGTGATTGATGGCATAGCCAGCAGCCCCCCTCCATTGTTAGCATAGTAGAGTCCTGTTAAACGAGTTGACGAATAAATGAATGAAGAGAGTGTAACGATGGCAAAGTTATATTGGCAGACCGTTGGTGAAGGTAAACAAGATCTTGTGTTGCTGCACGGATGGGGATTGAATGCACAAGTCTGGCAAACAATTATTCCGCGAATCGCTTCGCACTTTCGGGTTCATTTGGTTGACTTGCCGGGGTACGGACGTAGCCAAGGGTTCTCCCCCATGAATATTCAATCGATGGCGAATATCTTGTGGGAGCAAGCCCCTAAAAACGCGATTTGGCTCGGTTGGTCACTTGGTGGGCTAGTTGCAAGCCGTATTGCGCTTGACCATCCTTATGAAGTCAAAGGGTTAATTACCGTTGCTTCTTCCCCATGCTTTAAAGCAGAAGAAAACGGTTGGGCAGGGATCCGGCCAGAGGTTTTATTAGGTTTCGAGCAGCAACTTTCGGCTGATTTTCATCGCACCGTCGAGCGTTTTTTAGCATTGCAAACTTTAGGCACTGAAAGTGCAAGAAATGATGCAAAAACTTTGAAATCTGTGGTACTTGAGCAGCCTATTCCAACTGTTGAAACACTAAATGCAGGGCTTGAATCATTACGTACCGAAGATTTGCGGGATGAATTAAAACAGTTACCTATTCCTTTCTTGCGCATTTATGGTTATCTCGATGGCTTGGTACCGCGCAAAATAGTGCCTATTTTAGATGAGCTGTATCCGAATTCGCCATCCGTGATTATGCGCAATAGCGCTCACGCGCCGTTTATTTCTCATCCTGATGAGTTTTGCGAATACTTGTTGGATTTTCAAAGTCGTACCGAGGAATAAATAAAAAAAATCAGCCTAATTTGGGGCTGATTTTTTGTGGTGTCTCTATTATTTGATTTTATACACAAAATGAGCGCAATCAGTGCTTTCAGGGCAACCTTTACAGCTACTGCCTGTTAAACAAGCACTGATATCGACTTGTTCAATTTTTTCTAAACTGACTAGCTTCTCAACCATTGCTTTAATTAATGGGATTGGCGTATTTAGCTGCTCACTAAGTAGTGCGATGTCAGCTTGCCCATATAAGGCGATTAAATCTCTTATTTGTAGCAAGCAGGTCATCGTTTCATTCCTTAGTGGCAAGCATCTCTTGAACAGCCAGAGCATTGCTCTGCGGTTTTGCTCTTGATATTCAAGGTTACGCGGCTACGCATGCGACGTAAGAATATAAACAAGGCAAGGTTGAACAGGATAACCGCAGTAATGGTAATCAAGCTACTTTGTGGGTGTTCGCTGAAAGTCGCTGTTTGGTAAAATAGAGCTGCAAGACTATAAGCCACATTTAAACCCCACAGAATGGAGAAACTCATCCAGCTTTTATTGGTTTCACGTGCGATAGCCCCCATCACCGAGACGCAAGGCACATACAGCAAGACGAAGATGAGGTAGCTGTAAGCTGCAATTCCTGAACCAAATTTTGCTGCCATGGTTCCCATTGAGCCGGATTCCATCTCTCCATCGCCTTTACTAGCTTCGATAGGGTTTGATAGCGCGCTTAAGGTAAAGGTTTCTTTTAAGCTATCCCAAGTTTCAGAAACCGCATCTCCCAGTTCTTCCCATAAATTGAAAGATTCTGCATCAAACGGCTCAGAAGTAATGGCTTCAGCGGTATACAGGGTGTTTAGTGTTCCCACTACCACTTCTTTGGCCATCGCCCCGGTAATCAACCCAACGGTCGCTTGCCAGTTATCAGCATGCACGCCAATAGGTTGTAAAGCAGGGGTTATGACTTTACTGACAGAAGCCAGTGCGGAGTCATTAATATTATCAACAGGCTTACCAGAGAAAGAAAAGCTATTTAATGCACCAATAAAGATACTGGCAACGATGATGACTTTACCTGCACGTACCACGAAGCCTTTGAGGCGTTGCCATGTTTGAATCAGTAGTGTTTTGATGTGTGGCACATGGTAAACCGGAAGTTCCATGATAAATGGAGAGGCTTCGCCACGCATGAGGGTATGTTTTAGTAGTAACCCAGTTAAGATAGCGACAACAATCCCTAAAATATAGAGAGAAAAGACCACACTTGCCCCATTTTTGCCAAAGAAAGCGGCAGCAAAAACGGCGAAAATGGCCAGTCTTGCACCACAAGACATAAATGGAGCCATTAATACAGTAATTAGTCTTTCACGGGGTGCGTCTAACGTGCGGGCACCCATAATGGATGGTACATTACAACCAAAACCGACAATCAAAGGCACGAAGGATTTACCTGGTAAACCTAGTGCTTGCATGAGGCGGTCCATTACGAAAGCCGCTCGCGCCATATAACCCGAGTCTTCCAGTATTGAAAGGAACAGGTACATCATCCCGATTTGTGGCACTAACGGTAAAACCGTGTTAATACCGCCACCAACACCTTGAGCAAGGAAAATAGTTAGCCAATCAGGGAAGCTGAAATAATCACCTAGCCATTGAATTCCATGGATAAATATTGCTTCTGATGCACCTTCAAAGAAGGGTTGTAAGGCACCGCCAATGTTGATGGCTAAGACGAACATCAAATACATCACAAACAAGAAAATTGGTACGCCGAGCCAACGGCTCAGAATAAATTTATCCAGTGATTGTGTTAGTCGATTTGGTTCAGCGGCACTATTGTTAATCGCAGCATTGCAAATTGTGGCAATAGATTGATAACGTGCGTCGGCAATGAGTAGTTCAGGTTCTTCGTTTAAGCTTTCTTTCAGTGTTTGGCGTATCGCCAGCAATTGCCCTTCAGATATTTCCGCGCGTTGGCGGCTATAAATATCCCCTTCGAGGATCTGCAATGCTAGCCAGCGGCGTTGCTGGTGGCTAAATTGTTGTGCTGAAATTTGTTCAGATAATGAATCCACTGCCTGTAATAATTGGGGTGGATATTCCACAAGGGCTTGCTGGCTATTTTGTGGATGTGTATCAATGGCTTTTTTCAGTTTATCGATACCAGTTGCTCGAGTTGAAACCATTGGGATCACAGGGCAGCCGAGCTGTTTTTCTAATTCAGCGATATTAATATCAATATGTTGGCTTTGAGCGATATCCAACATATTCAAGGCGACAATACATGGAACGCCTAACTCGACTAATTGTAATGTCAGATAAAGGTTACGTTCTAAATTAGACGCATCGACAACATTAATGAGCATGTCTGCCTCACCACTTAAAATAAAGTAGCAGGCGATTTGTTCGTCGAGAGAGGTTTGTTCAGAAATCGTGGTCAGAGAATAGGTGCCAGGTAGGTCAACGAGCTCGATTTTATGGTCATCTGTATGGAAGCGACCGACTTTTCGTTCAACAGTGACCCCAGCCCAGTTACCGACACGCTGTCTTGACCCTGTGAGCTGGTTGAATAAGGTCGTTTTGCCTGCATTGGGGTTACCAATTAAGCCGATGGTTAAACGTTTCATAGTGTTTGCCAATAATAAAAAAGAAATACTTAAGCGGTGGTCGCTTCATCTAGGTTGAGTAGGGCGAGATCCTTTTTGCGTAGCACTAAGCTGACACGATGAGTTTCTATTTGTACAGGATCGCCAAAAGGCGCTAAACGCACCACTTTAAAGACAGAACCCGGAAGTAAACCGAGTGAAAGCAGTTTTTGTCGGTATGCAGGACTGATTTCTGGGGAGAAACCAAGTATTTTGTAGCTGCATTGAGGAAGTATTGCCATAGTGTCTTCCTAATCATTTAATTCATAATGATATCGATGACAATTGTTAATGATTACAATTGCTCAGGTAACGAGACCACCAAACAACAATAAATCTAATTAACAATGAGAATCATAATCATCCACCTTTTATTATATTTAGCCTCTTTTTTCGTCAATTTGACTTGATATGGATCAACGAAGCATTGAGTTTGCGGTGTTTCGTTAGCAAAAATAATGGTGGGGTAAACGGGGGAGAGGGTTTAATTATGCCTAATATATTGGCTGGGGTAATTAATTACAGCATTATTTATTGAAATAGGCACCACAACAGGTACATTGCGATGCCTATTAACAGAGTTAACGTTTCTTGCCAAATGCAGCAGCAAGGGCATCACTCATGGCACTATTACCCGAAGATGCGTTGTTTTGGCGTGAATTTCCTCTTGATTGAGGTGTTTTACGCGTATTTTTTTCCTGTTCAGGGGCGGCACGGCGAGGAGAACTATTAGAATCCCCCGCTTGCTCATCTAAACGCATCGTTAAAGCAATACGTTTGCGTGCAATATCAACATCTAACACTTTTACTTTAACAATGTCGCCCGCTTTTACCACCTTGTGTGGGTCTTCGACATAACTATTTGAAAGTGAAGAAATATGAACTAAACCGTCTTGGTGAACACCAATATCCACAAAAGCACCGAAGTTGGTCACATTAGTGACTGCGCCTTCTAATATCATGCCAGAAGTCAGGTCATTCATCGTTTCTACACCTTCTGCGAAGGTGGCAGTTTTAAACTCAGGACGTGGGTCACGACCCGGTTTTTCCAGTTCTTTAATGATATCAGTGACAGTTGGAACCCCGAATTGCTCAGTAGTAAAGTCACGTGGGCTCAAGGCATTAAGCACCTGTGAGTTACCCATAATTTCTTTGAGCGGCTGGCGGACAGACTCAAGAATTTTTTCAACAATCGGGTAAGCTTCAGGGTGAACAGTAGAAGCATCTAACGGGTTTTCACCATTGGTGATACGTAAGAAGCCCGCACATTGTTCAAAGGCTTTTGGCCCAAGGCGTGCAACTTTGAGTAACTGTTTTCTATCACTAAACTGGCCATTCTGGTCGCGCCAGTCCACCACGTTTTGCGCAATCATTTTGCTTAAACCGGCAACGCGAGTCAGTAAGGCAACAGAAGCGGTATTCAAATCAACACCAACGGAGTTTACACAGTCCTCGACGACCGCATCGAGTTTACGCGCTAACTGGGTTTGGCTAACATCATGCTGATATTGGCCAACCCCAATGGATTTAGGGTCAATTTTCACTAATTCAGCAAGTGGGTCCTGTAGGCGACGCGCAATAGATACGGCACCACGTAAAGACACATCTAAGCTTGGAAATTCTAAAGCCGCAAGTTCAGAAGCGGAATAAACAGAAGCGCCAGCTTCGCTGACAATGACTTTCTGTGCTGTGACTTCAGGGTACTGTTTTTGTACTTCAGCAAAGAAACGTTCCGTTTCACGAGAAGCGGTGCCGTTGCCAATCGCCACTAATTCGACGTTATGTTTTTGGCAAAGTGCCGCAACGATGGTTGCCGCTTTTGCAGCTTGTCCGGTGTGCGGATAAATCGTATCCGTCGCAATTAATTTACCTGTCGCATCCACAACTGCGACTTTCACCCCAGTACGTAAACCTGGATCTAAGCCCATGGTGGCACGCATTCCCGCTGGCGCCGCCATCAGTAAGTCACTAAGGTTACGAGCAAACACGTTAATAGCTTCCTCTTCAGCTTTTTCGCGCAGTGAGCTCATGACCTCTGTTTCTAAGTGCAGTAATACTTTGACACGCCATGTCCAGCTGATCACGGCTTTACGCCATTGGTCAGCCGGCGCATTATTTAAACGAATATCTAAATGGCGGGTGATAATTTCTTCGCAGTAACTTTCTTTTGGCGGTTCATCGAACTGTGGATCACAGTTTAATGAAAGTTGTAAAATTCCTTCGTTACGACCACGGAACATCGCAAGAGCTCGGTGAGAAGGGACTTGAGCAACAGGCTCGTGATGCTCAAAATAGTCACTAAATTTTACCCCTTCTTCTTGCTTACCTTCTGCAACAGCAGAAACAAGGTGGGCATTTTTCCAAATATAGTCACGAACTTTCGCTAAAAGTGCCGCATCTTCGGCGAAACGCTCCATAAGGATATAACGAGCACCATCTAAGGCGGCTTTGACATCAGCAACACCTTTATCTGCATCGATATACGTTTTTGCAAGTTCGTCAGGTGATTGGCTAGGGTCATTCCATAAGGTGTCCGCTAAAGGCTCAAGCCCTGCTTCGATAGCAATTTGCCCACGGGTGCGACGTTTCGGTTTATAAGGAAGATACAGGTCTTCAAGTTCGGTTTTATTAAGCGTAGTGTCGATAGCGGAGGCAAGCTCTGGAGTCAATTTACCTTGCTCTTCTATCGATTTGAGAATGGTTTGTTTACGGTCATTTAATTCGCGCAAGTACCCTAAACGGCTTTCTAGCTGGCGAAGCTGAGTATCGTCCAACCCACCGGTAACCTCTTTACGGTAACGTGCAATAAACGGGACAGTATTCCCTTCATCTAATAGTGTGATGGCAGAAAAAACCTGTTTCGGCTGGGCTTGCAGTTCCGCTGCAATAATTTGGCTTAGAGTTTCATTCATGTCGAGTTTAAATACCTACTGAAAGAACAGTTAAAAAATTTACTGCACTGTTATACTTGGTGGTAACGAGAATTTCCAGACTGAATTTGAGCCTATTGGTAGGAAAGTCTCAGATTATGTTCTATAAAATACTATAATTATGGTTTCACTGATTAATATTCAAAGGTTATGACTAAAAGTCTTTTAATTACACGTGAAGGTTGGGATGCATTAGATAAAGAGCTGAAATACCTGTGGAAGGAAGAACGTCCTCGGGTTACTCAATCTGTTTCAGAGGCCGCAGCTCAAGGGGATCGCTCAGAAAATGCAGAATATATTTACGGCAAAAAAAGGTTGCGCGAAATTGATAGACGCATCCGTTTCTTATCCAAAAGATTGGATCAATTAAGGATTATCGAGCCTGATCCTCGCCAAGAAGGCCGTGTGTTTTTTGGAGCATGGGTTAAACTAGAAGATGAAAATGAAAATATCAGAATATTCCGTATCGTCGGTGCTGATGAATTCAACCCTACAAAACAATGGATTTCAATTGATTCTCCCGTAGCACGAGCCTTGATAGGTAAACAGGTTGATGATGAAATAACAGTAAATACGCCAGGAGGGCAGGTGACTTATTTTGTGTTAGAAATAAGCTACCAGCCACTAACCACCTGAAGTGTAAAATGATTCATTAAATCCTACGTTAGTGGTAAATTAGTGAGCATTAATATTGTTTTACTTACATTCATTAAAAAAATAATTTGAAAGATGCACATCTTGAGGGCTACAAAATGCAGGAAAGTTATAAGGTTCTTGTCGTCGATGATGATATGCGTTTACGTGCACTGCTGGAACGTTACCTCACTGAGCAGGGTTTTCAGGTAAGGAGTGCCGCGAACGCAGAACAGATGGACAGAATCCTGACAAGAGAATCTATTCATCTGATCGTCTTAGATCTAATGCTACCGGGTGAAGATGGCTTATCAATTTGCCGTCGCTTACGTAGTCAAAATAACCCAATTCCTATTATTATGGTAACAGCGAAAGGCGAAGAAGTTGATCGCATCGTTGGCTTAGAAATCGGTGCGGACGACTATATTCCAAAACCTTTTAATCCACGGGAATTGCTAGCTCGTATTCGTGCGGTTTTACGTCGCCAAGCTAATGAATTACCGGGTGCGCCATCTCAAGATGATGCGATAATTACTTTTGGTAAATTTAAATTAAATCTTGGGACACGAGAAATGTTCCAAGGTGATGAGAATATGCCATTAACCAGCGGTGAATTCGCGGTGTTAAAAGTGTTGGTTTCTTACCCAAGGGAACCGTTATCTCGTGACAAGTTAATGAGCTTAGCGCGAGGTCGTGAATACAGTGCGATGGAACGTTCAATCGATGTTCAAATTTCACGTTTACGCCGCATGGTTGAAGAAGACCCAGCACACCCTCGTTATATCCAGACGGTTTGGGGCTTGGGCTATGTGTTTGTTCCTGATGGAAGTAAAGCATGAAGCGACTGAGGTTCTCAAGGCGTAGTACATTTTCTCGCTCGTTATTTTTATTTGTAGCCTTACTGTTTGCGAGTCTCGTAACCAGTTATATGGTCGTGTTGAATTTTGTTGTAATGCCTAGCTTACAGCAATTCAACAAGGTACTGGCATACGAAGTAAGAACATTAATGACAGAGAAAATGGTTCTACAAGATGGAACCTCAGTGCGGGTATCTCCCGCGTTGCGTAAGAAAATCTACAATGAATTAGGAATTACCTTTTATGCACATTCAGCGGCGATGGAAGAAGGGCTGAATTGGGCAAAAGAGTATGATTTTCTAAGTGAACATATGTCGGAATATATTGGTGGTAAGGCGAGTGTTCACCTTGAATTAGGCCGAGAATACCCCATTCTATGGCTAACGTCTTATCTCGCACCTGATATTTGGGTGCGAGTTCCACTGACTGAAATCGGCCAAAATCAGTTCTCCCTTGTTTTTCGCTATACATTAACAATTTTTCTCACCATTTTTGCAGGGGTATGGTTGTATATACGCTACCAGAACAAGCCGTTGCTTGAATTGGAATACCACGCAGGTGAAGTCGGCAAAGGGGTAATTTTACCCCCAATGCAGGAAAAAGGCGCCACTGAGGTTAGAGCTGCTATTCGTTCTTTTAACCACATGGCTGCAGGGATTAAAACCTTAGAAAATGACCGAACTGTCTTAATGGCAGGGGTAAGTCATGACCTAAGAACTCCCTTAACCCGTATTCGTTTAGCGACAGAAATGATGAGCCCAGAAGATAGCTATCTGGCTGAATCTATTAATAAAGATATTGAAGAGTGTGATGCGATCATCGGCCAATTCATGTCTTATCTGAAAACAGGTCAAGAAATGGATATGGAATTCTGTGACCTTAACGCTATTTTAATGGAAGCGGTGAACTCAGAAAGTAATGTCATCGGTGAAATTGAAACCGCACTTGAGCCTGGCTCAATGATTGTTAATGGTAACCCATTAGCAATTAAACGCGCGATTACCAATATGATTGTTAACGCTTACCGCTATGGTAATGGCTGGATCAAAGTCAGTAGTGGAAAAACGGAAGACTCCGTTTGGTTCCAAGTCGAAGATGACGGTGCAGGTATCAAAGAAGAAGACATTCATCGCCTGTTCCAGCCATTTGTACAGGGTGAAAAAGCTCGTAGCAACAAAGGCACAGGGCTAGGGCTAGCGATTATTCGCCGAATTGTCGATGCTCATGAAGGGAGCATTGAGATCCATAAGAGTGAGCGTGGTGGGTTTGCGATTAGGGCTTTGCTGCCTCTTAAAGAGAAAGAAGACTAAATACTCTTCACACTTTGCGCTGCAGCGTTGTTGGCTGCGTTCGGCTACTCGGGTCACATACTTGTGTATGCTCTCCGAGATATCCTCACTTGCCGCCTAGCCGCAACACAAATTGTTTTGAGTATTATTTGTATCAAGTAGGAAAAGAGGCTATCTTTTTTGGCGCCTACCTACAACTTGAACTATTTAGAGCTATCCTTTTACTCTTCACACTTTGTGCCGCAGCGTTGTTGGCTGCGTTCGGCTACTCAGGTCACATACTTGTGTATGCTCTCCGAGATATCCTCACTTGCCGCCTAGCCGCAACACAAATTGTTTTGAGTATTATTTGTATCAAGTAGGAAAAGAGGCTATCTTTTTTGGCGCCTACCTACAACTTGAACTATTTAGAGCTATCCTTTTACTCTTCACACTTTGTGCCGCAGCGTTGTTGGCTGCGTTCGGCTACTCAGGTCACATACTTGTGTATGCTCTCCGAGATATCCTCACTTGCCGCCTAGCTGCAACACAAATTGTTTTGAGTATTATTTTATGGTTGCAGGATAAAAATATTTTTCGCTTTTATGACAGTCTGTCATTTTTCTGTTTGACGTCAGCTTTGAAATAATAGTTTTTTAACTATTTGAATTTTATAATATAAAATCTAATTCATCTTCGTTTTTGTTTCCTCGCCAGTGAAAAAATCAGCAATTGTCATAAAACTGTCATAAAAACGACATGTTGTCGTAACTAAATTGTCCTATTTTTCCTACCGTGACATACACCCAACAATTTCATACTTGATTGTTTCTATACATCCCCGGAGGGATTATGAAAATGACGCGTACCACCTTAGCAAGCGTAATGGCAGCAACTTTATCTCTGACTGCAATGTCTTCTTTTGCTGCTACCAGCCTGACCGGAGCTGGCGCGACCTTTCCTGCTCCTGTTTATGCGAAGTGGGCAGACTCTTATCAGAAAGAAACAGGTAATAAAGTAAACTATCAGGGGATTGGTTCTTCTGGTGGTGTCAAACAAATCAATGCAAAAACAGTTGATTTCGGTGCATCTGATGCCCCATTAACTGATGAAAAATTAAAAGAAGATGGCTTGTTCCAGTTCCCAACTGTTATCGGTGGTGTGGTACTGGCTGTTAATGTAAAAGGAATTGAGTCAGGGCAGCTGACTTTAGATGGCAACACATTAGGTGACATCTATTTAGGTAAAATTACCAAATGGAATGACCCAGCAATCGCTAAATTGAACCCAAATGTTAGTTTGCCAGACCAAGCTATCGCAGTTGTTAGACGTTCTGACGGTTCTGGTACCACGTTCGTATTCACCAGCTACCTTGCTAAAGTCAGTGCAAGCTGGAAATCAGACGTTGGCGCGGGTTCTACCGTTAACTGGCCGAAAAATAGCGTAGGTGGTAAAGGTAATGATGGCGTTGCAGCTTTCGTACAGCGTCTACCAGGTTCTATCGGTTATGTTGAATATGCATACGCAAAACAGAACAACCTTGCGTATACTAAATTAATCTCTGCTGATGGCGAGGCGGTTTCACCAACGGGTGAAAGTTTCAGTGCCGCAGCGAAGAAAGTTGACTGGTCTAAATCTTTTGCACAAGATTTAACAAACCGTGATGGCGCGAATGCATGGCCGATTACTTCAACCACATTTATCTTAGTTCACAAGCAGCAAGCGAATGCGGAAAAAGGCAAAGCGGTTCTTGACTTCTTCAACTGGGCTTATGATAAAGGTGGTAAACAAGCTGAGGCATTAGATTACGCAATTTTACCTCAAGAAGTCGTGACCGCAGTACGTGCAGCATGGAAAACAGAAGTTAAAGATAGCCAAGGTAAAGCATTATTCTAGGTGAACTTAGGTTTTCTAAGTGCACTTAGGGTTGGAAATGGCGGGTAAGTGCTGAGGAACAGGGCTTACCCGCTCATCGTTGTAACGCAATCCTGTAGAAAAGAGCAGGAATGAAATGAGAACAAAGCGCATGGCCGAGAAAACAACGGCATTTAGAGCTCCCAGCAAATCAGGTGATGTGATTTTTAGTGCATTGGTAAAGATTGCCGCGCTCATCACTTTGTTAATGCTCGGAGGCATTATTATTTCCCTTATTTTTGCATCTTGGCCAAGTATGCAAAAGTTTGGGTTTTCGTTTTTGTGGACCAAAGAATGGGATGCACCGGCTGAAGAATTCGGTGCTCTTGTGCCTATTTACGGCACTATCGTTACATCGTTAATTGCTCTGATTATCGCCGTTCCCGTTAGTTTTGGTATAGCACTGTTCCTAACAGAACTGGCACCCAATTGGTTAAAACGTCCTCTTGGTATCGCGATTGAACTTCTTGCTGCTATCCCAAGTATCGTTTATGGGATGTGGGGGTTATTTGTCTTTGCTCCTCTGTTTGCAGAATATTTCCAAGAGCCAGTTGGTAATGTGATGTCGAGTGTGCCGATTGTCGGTGAATTATTTTCAGGGCCTGCATTCGGGATCGGTATTTTAGCAGCGGGGATAATCCTCGCGATTATGATTATTCCTTACATTGCGTCAGTGATGCGCGATGTATTTGAACAAACGCCTGTGATGATGAAAGAGTCAGCTTACGGCATTGGCTGTACGACATGGGAAGTGATTTGGAATATCGTACTGCCGTATACCCGCAATGGGGTAATTGGTGGGGTAATGTTAGGCCTTGGCCGTGCACTGGGTGAAACCATGGCGGTGACGTTCGTGATTGGTAATACTTACCAACTTGATAGCGCATCACTGTTTATGCCAGGTAACAGTATCACCTCGGCACTGGCAAATGAGTTTGCGGAAGCAGAGAGCGGTTTACATACCTCGGCCTTGATGGAACTTGGACTTATCCTGTTTGTTATCACTTTTATTGTGTTAGCAATTTCCAAGTTGATGGTCATGCGTCTTGCGAAGAATGAGGGCCGTTAATATGTCGATATCTCAACCTATCGCAGTGAATGAAAAAGAACGAGCACGCCGTCAAGCGTGGCGTCGTCAAGTTAACAGAATGGCTCTATTTGTCTCAATGTTAACCATGGCTTTCGGCTTGTTCTGGTTAGTGTGGATTTTGTTTTCTACAGTCACTAAAGGGATTGATGGCATGTCCCTCAATTTGTTTACTGAAATGACTCCACCACCGAATACTGAAGGTGGCGGGCTGGCAAATGCCATCGTAGGTAGTGGTTTATTAATCTTATGGGCGACAGTTATTGGTACGCCTTTAGGGATTTTAGCGGGAATTTATTTAGCAGAATATGGCCGTAAGTCATGGCTAGCTTCAGTCACCCGCTTTATTAATGACATTTTATTATCAGCTCCGTCTATCGTTGTAGGGTTGTTTGTGTACACCATTGTGGTTGCTCAAATGCAGCACTTCTCGGGTTGGGCTGGGGTTGTGGCGCTTGCATTGCTGCAAATTCCAATTGTTATCCGAACCACTGAAAACATGTTGAAATTAGTTCCGGATAGCTTACGTGAAGCCGCTTATGCACTTGGCACACCAAAATGGAAAATGATTTTATCTATTACGCTAAAAGCATCTGTGTCAGGGATTATCACTGGGATCTTGCTTGCAATTGCGCGTATTGCTGGGGAAACCGCACCGCTTCTGTTTACTTCTCTGTCAAATCAGTTCTGGAGTACAGATATGAGCGAACCAATTGCTAACTTACCGGTGACAATCTTCAAATTTGCAATGAGTCCATTCTCCGAATGGCAAGAGCTTGCATGGGCAGGGGTTCTGTTAATTACCCTATGTGTTCTGCTCATTAACATCATTGCACGTGTTGTGTTCGCACAGAAAAAACACTAAGCGCCAGATAAATAAAGATTTAGAGAGAAAAGCAAACCATGATTAATGCAAACGATATTGCAAATAGTAAAATTAAAGTACGTGACCTCAACTTCTATTATGGCAAGTTTCACGCACTGAAAAATATCTCTTTAGACATTGAAAAAAATAAAGTAACTGCGTTTATCGGCCCATCAGGCTGTGGTAAATCGACGTTATTACGTACCTTCAATAAAATGTATGAATTGTATGGCGAGCAGCGCGCAGAAGGTGAAATTTTACTGGATGGTCAAAATATCCTGACAGATAAACAAGATATTGCGTTATTGCGTGCGAAAGTCGGAATGGTTTTCCAAAAACCAACACCATTCCCGATGTCAATCTACGATAATATTGCATTTGGTGTGCGTTTATTTGAAAAATTATCCCGCGTGGAAATGGATGAACGTGTGCAGTGGGCGTTAACAAAGGCTGCATTATGGAATGAAACCAAAGATAAGTTACACCAAAGTGGTTATAGCTTATCGGGTGGGCAGCAACAGCGTCTCTGTATTGCTCGTGGTATTGCTATTCGTCCAGAAGTTTTATTGTTGGATGAGCCCTGTTCTGCTCTTGACCCAATTTCAACCGGTCGAATTGAAGAACTGATTAGTGAATTAAAGTCAGAATACACCGTGGTAATTGTTACCCACAATATGCAACAAGCAGCACGCTGTTCTGATTATACGGCTTTCATGTATTTAGGGGAGTTAGTTGAGTTTAATCATACTGACAAAATGTTTACTACCCCAGAAATGAAGCAAACTGAAGATTATATTACTGGCCGCTACGGTTGATATGGAGCCGACGATGGATACGCTGAATCACAACAAACATATATCGGGGCAGTTCAATGCTGAACTGGAACATATCCATACTGAATTGATGACGATGGGGGGGCTGGTCGAAGAACAGCTTACCAAAGCCATTACGGCCATGCATAATCAGGATGAAGCCTTAGCGCGTGAAGTTATCGAAAATGACCATAAAGTCAATATGATGGAAGTGGCCATTGATGAAGAATGCGTTAAGATCATCGCGAAACGCCAACCAACGGCGAGTGATTTGCGCCTGATTATGGCAATTTCAAAAACCATTGCTGAGCTGGAAAGAATCGGCGATGTTGCAGACAAAATTTGCCAAACTGCATTGGAAAAATTCTCTCATCAACATCAGCCTCTGTTAGTGAGCTTAGAATCATTAGGCCGCCATACAGTGCAAATGCTACATGATGTATTAGATGCATTCGCACGAATGGATCTCGAAGAAGCCATTCGTATTTACCGTGAAGATGAGAAAGTTGACCAAGAGTATGAGGGCATCGTACGCCAATTGATGACCTATATGATGGAAGACCCTCGGACGATCCCAAGTGTATTAACGGCATTGTTCTGCGCACGTTCAATTGAGCGCATCGGTGACCGCTGCCAAAATATCTGTGAGTTTATTTTCTACTATGTGAAGGGGCAGGATTTCCGTCATGTGGGTGGGGATAGTCTTGAAAAGATGCTAACGAACAAATAAATGCTCGTCATATTTCGTACTGTGGCGGTGTTGGCTTCGCTCGGCTACTCGGGTCACATACTGGTGTATGCTCCCCGAGATATCCTTGCTTGCCGCCTAGCCACAATACGAACTATTTAGAGCATAAACGCTGGTCATATTTCGTGCTGTGGCGGTGTTGGCTTCGCTCGGCTACTCGGGTCACATACTGATGTATGCTCCCCGAAATATCCTAGCTTGGTGCCTAGCCACAATACGAACTATTTAGAGCATTGATACGTTTGAACAGTTATTTCTTTAATGACTATTGGCGTATATTTTCAGGTACAAAGCATCTAAAAATTTAGCTTAAGATTTTTATACCGACTTTCTTCTTGCTCAATAAGAGTCTATTGATGGTTTAACCATGTTGGGGCCTTTGTACAAAGCTTGCCCCTTTTTTGTGTGGTTTTATATTCTATTTTGTTATAAATATATTATTTAATATTATTTCAAGTGCTAAGCAATAGTTGATAGCTTGTGATGGTCGATTTACAAAAATTTACCGTCAGGGGTGTTCAATGAAAGCTCGTATTCTAACGACTGTTTTACTTACAGGTTTAGCGCTGACAGCGAATGTCGCTAGCGCAGATAAATTAGATGATATCAAACAAGCGGGTGTGATCCGCATTTCAGTATTTGATAGTAACCCACCATTTGGTTTTATTGACCCACAAACTAAAAAATTAGCGGGTTATGATGTTGATATTGCGCAAGAAATTGCAGATGGCCTAGGGGTAAAACTTGAGCTTCGTCCAACTAATCCAGCAAATCGCATTCCACTTCTAACTTCAGGTAAAGTTGACTTGATTGGTGCTAACTTCACCATTACAGATGAACGCGCAAAACAAGTTGATTTCTCAATTCCTGATTTTGCGACAGGCCAAAAATTTATTGCCCGTAAAGGCGTATTAAAAACACCTGACGACATCAAACCACTGCGTATTGGCGCAGACAAAGGTACTGTGCAGGAAGTGACTCTGCGTGAGCGGTTCCCTGAGACTAAAGTGATTTCTTATGACGATACCCCACAAGCTTTCGCTGCACTGCGTAATGGTAACGTCCAAGCTATCACACAAGATGATGCAAAACTGGTGGGCTTATTAGGTAATTTACCTGAAAAAGTGAAAGCAGATTTTGAGATTTCCCCATTTAGCCTGACGAAAGAATACCAAGCATTGGCAGCAAGCAAAGGTGAAACGCGTTTGGTTGAAAACGTCAACGAAACACTGTTGAAACTGGAGAAAGAAGGTAAAGCCGAGGTGATCTATAACCGCTGGTTTGGGCCAGATACCAAAGCTGCACAGCCACGCGGAGACTTTAAATTCGCACCACTGAGTGAGCAACAGCCACAGTCTTAATGGGTAACGGTAAGTACTCAGTGATTTGAAGCCCCGCACTCTGTGTGGGGTTCTTGGTTATAAAGGATGAGTTTTTAATCACAAGCTGTGAAGGCAATAGGTCGTGAACAATGTTTGAAAAATTTTTAAATGGTGATTTTTGGTCTGCCCATTTCTTGGCACCGCAGTATTTAGAATGGTTTGGCTACGGCTTTTTGATCACTATTTGGATCTCGATTTGTACCATTGTTGCAGCCACTGTATTGGGTTTTATAGTTGCATCAGCAAAGGATAGCCAAATTACTCTTGTGCGTTGGGCTGTGAGTATCTACATCTCTATTTTCAGAAATACGCCTTTGTTGGTGCAGTTATTCTTTTGGTATTTCGCTTCTGGTGAAATTTTACCCTCTGCTGCAATGGAATGGCTCAATACTCCCCATGAAGTCCATTTACTTGGAATCACAGTGGGTTGGCCGTCATTTGAATTTTTAGCCGGTTTTATCGGTTTGACCCTTTATACCGTGCCGTTTATCGCTGAAGAAATTCGTGCTGGGATCCGTGGCGTTCGCCAGGGACAGAAATATGCGGCGTTTGCTTTAGGGCTAACCTCATGGCAGGCCATGAAACTGGTGGTATTACCGCAAGCCGTTAAAATCGCGATGCCTCCACTACTGGGCCAATATATGAATGTGGTGAAAAATTCATCATTAACGATGGCGATAGGCGTCGCAGAATTGTCTTATGTCTCCCGCCAGGTTGATAGCCAGACACTGCAAACCTTTGCTGCATTTGGTGTCGCAACCGTTTTGTATATTGCCATTATTGCGGTAATGGAAGGTTGGGGCCAGTGGCGTCAACAGCGTAATTTGGCTCAGGGGGTATAAGATGGATTTTTCGATTATTGAGCAGAACTGGCAATATTTATTGTTTGGTACTTTTCCAGATGGGCCACTCGAAGGCGCTGCACTGACGTTAGTCATTAGTTTACTTGCTGGTGCGGCTTCTATTGTATTAGGAACATTGGGCGGAATAGCTTTAGCCATGCTGCGGGGCTTCTGGGTTAACCTATTTGCGGCGATTTTAGGTTTTTTCCGTGCAATTCCGGTCATTATGTTAATTTTCTGGACCTATTTTCTGTTGCCAATCTTATTGGGTATGGAAATTCCGGGTATTGCAACAGTCGTCTGTGCATTGGCATTAATTACTTCTGCATATTTGGCTCATGCCGTGAAAGCCGGCATTTTAGCGATAGGAGCAGGGCAGTGGCAGGCAGGGTTATCTTTGGGGTTTAGCCGCTGGCAGGTATTGTGGAATGTCGTATTGCCACAGGCCTTACGTATGATGGTTCCTTCATTTATTAACCAGTGGGTAGCATTAATTAAAGATACCTCATTAGCCTATGTTGTTGGTGTTGCGGAGCTTTCTTTCTTAGCAACCCAAGTGAATAACCGTGAAATGGTTTATCCTCTCGAAGTTTTCTTATTCGTAGCATTTATTTATTTTGTGATGTGTTTTGCGGTAGAAATTATTGCGAATAGGGTGGCGACAAAGCTGAGTGCGCAACATCAACCCCAGAAACTGGCTGCGAAACATCGTTTATTGTTTTGGCGCCGACAAAAATTGTTAGCACTTTCCTAAATCAAAAGTGGTGGTGAAATACTCACCACTTTTTCACTCCACTATTTTGGTTTCTATTATTATTTCATCTTGGCGTATCAGTTAGTTAGGACATTTTTGCCCCTTATAGTTTACGCAATCGTTTTCTTTTGTGATTTTTAATTGTAGTATAGGGCGAAAAAAACTTTTTTTGGGCGCAATATCTAATGAGTAATCAATCTTCTAGCTCGGCACAACCGCAGGGCTTGTTTCAGCGTGTTTTTAAATTGCAAGAGCACGGCACGACAGCACGGACAGAAGTTGTTGCAGGCTTCACCACCTTCCTAACGATGGTATATATCGTCTTTGTTAACCCTCAAATTCTCTCAGTTGCAGGCATGGATATCAAAGCTGTGTTTGTCACCACCTGTTTGATTGCGGCTATTGGTAGTATTTTGATGGGGCTGTTGGCAAATTTACCGATTGCAGTAGCACCTGCTATGGGGCTGAATGCTTTTTTTGCTTTCGTTGTAGTTGGCGCGATGGGCTATTCATGGCAAGTTGCAATGGGGGCCGTATTTTGGGGGGCAGTCGGGTTATTTATTCTGACATTATTCCGTATCCGTTATTGGATTATCGCCAATATCCCGCTTAGTCTTCGCGTCGGGATCACCAGTGGTATCGGCCTATTTATTGCGATGATGGGGCTGAAAAACTCCGGTATCATTGTCGCTAACCCAGACACGTTAGTCTCTATCGGTAATTTGACTCACCATAATGTTTGGCTGGGAGCCCTCGGGTTCTTTATTATTGCAATCTTAGCGGCTCGTAATATTCATGCCGCGGTATTAGTTTCTATTGCAGTGACCACCTTGATTGGTTTGGCTTTGGGGGATGTGAAATATTCTGGAATATTCTCAATGCCGCCAAGTATCACGAGTGTCGTCGGGCAGGTTGATTTCGCTGGCTCTTTAGACTTAGCGTTATCCGGTGTGATTTTTGCCTTTATGTTAGTAAACCTGTTTGACTCATCAGGCACCATGATAGGTGTGACTGACAAAGCGGGTATCACAAATGAACGCGGAACTTTCCCACGGATGAAGCAAGCGTTATATGTGGACAGCTTGAGCTCTGTTGCAGGTTCAGCGATGGGGACATCTTCTGTCACCGCCTATATTGAAAGTTCTTCTGGTGTTTCTGTTGGTGGGCGTACAGGTTTAACTGCGATTGTCGTTGGTATTCTATTTCTATTAACCATGTTTATCTCACCTCTTGCTGGTATGGTTCCAGCTTATGCAACTGCGGGAGCCTTGATTTACGTGGGCGTGTTGATGACATCAAGCCTAACTCGCGTGAAATGGGATGACTTAACTGAGTCTGTACCCGCATTTATTACTGCAGTGATGATGCCATTTAGTTTCTCGATTACTGAAGGTATCGCACTAGGCTTTATTGCGTACTGTGCAATGAAAATTGGTACAGGCCGCTGGCGTGATCTGGGGCTGTGTGTGATTTTAGTGGCGGCGATGTTCCTACTAAAAATGGTGCTCGTCGACGCCTAATATTCGTCATACTTCAAGCTGTGGCGTTGTTGTCTTCACTCGGCTACTCGGGTCACATACTTATGTATGCTCCCCGAGATAACCTCGATTGACGCCTAGCCACAACTTGAATTATTTAGAATATTTCTCAAGATGGCTCTCTATTTTTTTAGGTAAAACCACTTGGAAGATTAATCCCCCTTCAGATGGCTTTCCCGTCTTGTTACTTGCATGCAACTCAAATTATTTAAGGTATAATCATTAAAGTACTATTGCGAAGGCAGGGTGGAGTAAAAAATCCGCTGAAATTGCAAACTAGTGCTTTCCCCCTTTATGGGATCCTGCTAGATTTCGCAGCAGAAACTGACTTTATCAAGGTATCAGACCATGAATGCACCAAAAAAACCGGCTGCTAAGCCAAAGAAAAAATACCGTAAAACTAAAGAAGAGATAAATGCGGAAGGCCGTGAGCGTAAGCGCGAGAAAAAACATCGTGGTCATAAATCTGGTAGCCGTAACCAAGAATCTGCTTCTAACAATGCTAAAGGTGGGATATCTACCACCACAGACCCGCGTATTGGTAGCAAAAAACCGATTCCATTAGTTGTGGATGATAACAAACCTGTAGCGCGTCCAGTGGTGAAAGAGAAGCCAGTCGCTAAAGAAAAACTGACGCCAGAAAAAGAGTTGGAAATGCTAGAAAGCGATGACCGCCTAGATAGCATTTTGGCGCGTCTGGAGGATGGCGAAACTATCACTGCGCAAGAACAGCAGTATGTTGATACCTGTTTAGACCGTATTGATGAACTGATGAATATTCTCGGTATTGAATATAGCGAAGAAGAAGAGGAAGAAGACGAAGAAAAACTTGATGACATTATGCGCATCTTAAAAAGTAAATAATTTCGTTTAAAAGATCCCTCGCGCTAGCGGGGGATTTGGCTATTTTTTCTGCTAACTCACTTTTCTTTGATGTTGAATCAAGTCTCTTTTCTCTAACATATTTATACTCGTCATATTCAAAGCTGCAGCGTTGTTGACTATGTTCATTCGCACGAGTCTCATACTTATGTATACTCCTAGCGACTCATTCACTTGTCGCTTAGCTGCAACTCGAAATATTTAGAGTCTATAATGCTTATGCAGGTTATAAAATTTTCACTCTCATCGAATAACAAATTAAATAGAGTGAAGTCATCGTTATAGTTTGAGCTTTTGGTCAATTGAGGAATGTTATGTCAGAGCAAAATATTGTTTGGGATCTTTCTCTCATTCAAAAATACAATTATTCAGGGCCTCGTTATACCTCGTATCCCACAGCCTTGGAATTCAATCAAGATTATGATGAGAATGCGTTTGTTCAAGCAACACAACGTTATCCTGATCGACCTTTATCGCTCTATGTCCATATCCCTTTTTGCCATAAACTTTGTTATTTCTGTGGCTGTAATAAATTAGTGACACGCCAAAAACATAAAGCCGATGAATATCTTAAAGTAATTGAAAAAGAAATTATTCAGCGCGCAGCTTTATTAAAAGGTCGTATTGTGACCCAGATGCATTGGGGCGGTGGTACTCCGACTTACCTCGATAAAGCTCAAGTCAGCCATTTGGTTGGTTTATTGAAAAAGCATTTTCATTTTGCGGATGATGTTGAAATGTCCATCGAAGTCGATCCGCGTGAAATTGAACTGGATATGATAGACCATCTGCGCCATGAAGGGTTTAACCGCTTAAGCATGGGAGTTCAGGATTTTAATAAAGAAGTTCAGGTGCTGGTTAACCGTGAACAGGACGAAGAATTTATTTTTGCCCTAATTAAACGAGCCAAAGAAACGGGTTTTACCTCAACGAGTATTGATTTGATTTATGGTTTACCTAAACAAACTCCTGAAAGCTTTGCATTTACCTTAAAGAAAGTGGCTGAATTATCACCAGATCGCTTAAGTGTGTTTAATTACGCGCATTTGCCTAATTTATTTGCGGCGCAGCGTAAAATTAAAGATGCTGATTTACCAAGTGCAGAGCAAAAACTCGATATTCTGCAAGACACAATCGCAACCCTCACCAGAGATGGCTATCAATTTATTGGTATGGACCACTTTGCTCGCCCTGAAGATGAGCTCGCTGTGGCCCAACGAGAAGGGGTTTTACACCGTAATTTCCAAGGTTATACGACTCAAGGCGACTGTGATTTATTAGGATTAGGCGTTTCTGCGATCAGTATGTTAGGCGATAACTACGCGCAAAATCAGAAAGATTTGAAAACCTATTATGCGCAAGTTGAAGAGCAAGGCCAAGCGCTGTGGCGAGGTCTCGTCTTAACCGATGATGATTGCTTGCGCCGTGATGTTATTAAAACCTTAATCTGTAACTTCCAATTGGATTTTGCACAAATTGAAGCAATCTATCCAATTGACTTTAAATCTTATTTTAAAGAGGATTTAGAGCTATTGAAGCCAATGGCAGAAGATGGATTAGTCGAAATGACAGACAAAGGAATTAAAGTTACGCCGCAAGGGCGTTTACTTATTCGTAATATTTGTATGTGTTTTGATGTTTATTTACGTAGTCAGATGAGGCAGCGGCAGTTTTCCCGCGTTATCTAAATGCTCTTCATTTTTCGTGCTGTCGCATTGTTGTCTTCATTTCGACGCCTAGCGACAGCACGAACTATTTAGAGTATTACTAGTTCGTTATCTGATTATTTAGAACATTGGATGTTCTGCGTGGGCTAGTGTTTCGCTTTTTCGATTAGCTGGTAGGCCGCAGTGATGCGGTCAGGGATTGGATACCATTTGTTGGATAAAATAATAATACCCACTTGGTTTTCCGGAATAAATGCTGCATAGGTTGCAAAACCATTGGTTGAGCCGGTTTTGTTGTAGAAAGCCTGTGTTTCAGGTGGCATTACTGGTGTAATTGCTTCGACCTTTTGTGGCTGTAATGCCATTTCATTTCGGTTACCTTGCTGTAATTGAGCAAGAGATACTGGCCATGAATAGCTTTCCCACATCATATCTTGCATAAATGAATCGGTCATATAGAACCCAGTATGGGTGTTCTCTACGGCTTCTTGCCATGGCTTAGCGACTTTCTTCGTTTGCATATTAATATCTAAGAAGCGAATTAGATCTTTAGCATTAGATTTCAAACCATAAGATTCAGCATCTAAAATTTGTGGTGCCACACGAATGGGCTGATCGTGCTTATTATAACCTTGAGCATAATTTTTATGTTGGTTTTTAGGGACATGAATATAGGTATGTTTTAGCCCAAGTGCAGGCAACATTAATTTTTCCATCGCTTGCTCAAATGGCATTTTGAGTTGTTTAGCGGTAACGATACCGAGTAGCCCCACGCCAAGATTTGAATAAGAGCGATATTGCCCAATGGCTTTGGTCGGTTTCCAATGTTGGTAATAACGGATTAATTCCGCTGAATTAGTAATGCTATCAGGCACAAATAACGATAAACCGGAAGTGTGAGTAGCCAAGTTCATTACTGTGACTTGGTCAAAAGCAGACCCTTTTAATTCAGGAAGATAGTGGCTTACCTTTTGCGAAAAATCGAGTTTTCCTTGGTCTTGTGCATAGGCTGCGAGTGTGGCAGTAAAGGTTTTAGACAAAGAACCAATCTCAAATAAAGTCTCATCACTGACAGGTACTAAGCTTTGCTTAGACTGCACACCATAGTGATAAATATAGTGTTTCCCTTCAACGGAAATTGCGACAGACATCCCAGGGATCTGTTTTTGTTCCATCAGAGGTTTAATAATGTCATCCACATCCTTTTGAGTGAACGCATTAGCGGATAGCGTGGTTAATGCCAAACTCAGTGCGACAAAAATTCGCCCCTGACGAAAAAGAGTTTTCATAGAGTTATTCCAATAAGTACAAGTTTAAGTTATTGCTAACAGGAACTGAAAGCACTTCATTGTAAATTTAAAGTGCTTTAATATAGGCTATTAGGCGGTTAAACCGCGACTGCAAAGCAGTATGCATGCTTTCGGTC
This sequence comes from Providencia rettgeri, assembly GCF_013255915.1. GTDB lineage: Bacteria > Pseudomonadota > Gammaproteobacteria > Enterobacterales > Enterobacteriaceae > Providencia > Providencia hangzhouensis. The sequence goes on from NZ_CP053896.1 coordinate 265,315, forward strand.
ATTATTTAAAACGATATAAAATTCGATGAGGTAAAAGAAAATCTTATGGCAGAAAATTATCGTCATCGGCTTCCACTCAATGCGCTTAGGGCATTCGAAGCTTCAGCGCGGCATTTAAGTTTTACACGAGCAGGAATAGAGTTGAATGTCACTCAGGCAGCTGTTAGTCAACAAGTTAGGTTGTTAGAGGAGCAGCTGGGACTAGAACTCTTTATTCGCTTACCTCGAGGGCTTGCATTAACTGATGAAGGGCTTGCATTGCTACCCGTATTGAGCCGCTCTTTTGACCAGATTGAGTCATTACTACTGCAATTTGAAGATGGCCATTATCGAGAAGCTTTAAGTATTTCAGTGGTCGGTACATTTGCTGTGGGCTGGTTATTGCCAAGGTTAACCCAATTCTCGGAACTATACCCTTATATTGATTTACGCATTATGACTCATAACAATGTGGTGAATCTCGCTGCCGAAGGCGTTGATTTTGCTATTCGCTTTGGGGAGGGCTTATGGCCACTGGTTGAAAATATCCCCCTATTTTCAACAGCTCATACTGTACTTTGTTCAGAGAAAGTCGCAAGCCAGCTCAGACATCCATTAGATTTAAAATCCCACCAGTTAATGCGTTCATATCGTAAAGATGAATGGGAAAAATGGTTTTTAGCTGCGGAGATTGAACCTTGGCGTGTCAAAGGCCCAGTATTTGATTCATCGCGTTTAATGGTTGAGGCTGCGTTATTAACTGACAGTATAGCATTGGTGCCAAGTTGCATGTTTAGTCATGAATTAAGTGCTGGGGCGTTAGTTCAACCTTTTGATATATCTGTAACACTGGGTGGATATTGGTTGAGCCGTTTAAAGTCGAGAGTCATGACACCAGCAATGGCGATATTTCGTCATTGGTTGGTGGAGGAGTCTAAAAAAGAATAATAAGTCGGTGCTATACTATAAATAGAAATAGCACCGATATTTAATTTATTGGCATATTATAATGCTCATATTTAGAGGTTAGAATACCAAAGCTTCAGCAGAGAAATAATTCTTTTTATTAACAGAGAGCTCTGTACTATTAATATCCGTAATGGTTTCAGTAAAGAAATAGGTCGGCGAAACATTAAATATTTGTGCCAACTGGTAAATAGTATCGACATGAATATTAACCTCACCATTTTCATAGCGTGATTGGTGTTGTTGGCTAATGCCTAACAATATGCTTAAATCTTTACCACTCATTCCGTGACTTTCTCTTAATGATCTTATTTTTAAACCGACGGATTTGGATATTTTTCGTTTCATGATTTTCTCTCTAATTTATTTTAAATATTATAATGTGAATATAATTAAATATTTTTAATGTAATTGGATCTTCTAGTGATATGTATTATTACTTAATTTATTAAAAATCATGGGACTGAAAGAAGGTTTTAATATCAATTTCAAAATACGTTGCATACTGGAACAATCTATCTAAAGTAATTCTATTTACTCCTCTTTCATATCGTGACTGTTGTTGTGGGCTGATGCCAATAACCTCGGATAGTTCATTAACTGAAAGTCCATTCGTTTTCCGATAATAAAGTATTTTTTTGCCAATTAGGTGAGATGTTGAATAAGGCATATATACTCCTATAATTATATTTTTTATTTCTAACTAAACACGATGAAAGATTACCTCTCTATCTTAACCATTTTAATAAAATAGTAAATTTGCTATTTATCAATTGTTCGATGATATTTTTCGATGTTAGCAATAAAAATCAAGTTATAAATAAATTAATATCTTTTTATGATTAATGTTGGATGCTATTTATTCATATCTTATGTTAACCGAAGCTGTTGAGTTTGCAGTTCCTGCAGTTATATTATTAGCAGTCTTAATATATCTAGCTTTCCAATTAAAAATATAATCGCCACCTGCAACATTGTTTTGCAAAGTGAACTTTGAGTTGAGCTTTATCGGGTTACTATTTCTATCCAATAATTGAATGGCGACTCCGGTTGCTTGCCCTTGTCCAGACAATTTAATCTTCCCTGTATTGATATCAACATACCCAGCACTACTTGTGACTGTCACTTTTAGATTGGTGCCTGCAGCGCAGCTTAATGTAATGGGTATATTGACACTATTGCTAGTAGAGCCAATAGCTTTAAACTGAGTATCATACCAAGTCCCTAAGTTAACATTGTAACTTGTCGCTTTTGTTGAGCACTTTAATACATTAATTTTGATAGTACCTGCTGGAATATTCAGCGATGTTAAATTCCACGTACTGTTATGTGGCGCAGGGTTACGCTGTGTTAGTCTTCCCACATGCCCTGCCTTTAAATTTCCCCCTTGTGTGACTTGTCCTGTTTTTTTTATGGTAATCGTCCAATATGGGTTAGCAATAGTCCAAGCGGCTGGGTTAGCTGCTGTTGGTGGTCCATAACGTGTATTTAAAAAACCGATATTGGTTGCTTTCACTTGAATGCTGATGCCCGGTATATTACTGGCTGCAATTTTATTGCCGTTTGGTACCCAACCATTGACATAGTCAGCGTGTAAGTAGGCATCACCACATTGACCATTACTTTTTGGGCCTGAAAATGTATTGACTTGTGAGCCTTTAAAATTGACCTGAATAGTGGCTAAATCGCGAGCCCCTGTATCATCATATTGCAGCGAATAGGTTCTTGCTGGTACATTCACCACAACATTCCGTAAATTAGGATTTTGAATACAGGCCGCTTGTGTATATGCAGAATAAGCAAAAACCGAGCCTATTATTACCAGTAAAATTTTCTTTTTAGTCATAAAATATCCTTAACATTTACTTTTTTTATTTAAATATTTTTCTTCTGCATGCTCAATCTCATTGATCTCTCTAGAATTGAAAATAAAAAAAGCCATAATATCAATTTCAAATATCTTAGAGTAATGATAAAGCCTATCAATATTAATTCGATTAATACCACGCTCATAGCGTGACTGTTGTTGTTCACTCACACCCACGATATTAGATAAATTTTCTAATGTCATGCCTTTCATTTTTCGGTAATAGGTGATTTTATTGCCAATTATTTTTGATATAAGATAGTAATTAGGCATACCGCTTTCCCCTATTAAAACTGATATAATTAAAACAAACTTACTTACTGATATGTAAATGTAAATTCTAAATGGCTTTTAAATGAACCTGCAACCATACCACTTCCATAACCCGAGACTCTTGCCGATAATGGGATTTCAACATTTCGCGTTTGAGTATTAACATTCGCGGTAATGGTATCGCCATTTTTTATTGTTGTTTTATTGCCGGTATTGGCTAAATTTAATGCCACATTTTTCGCCGTACCATTATTAATAAAATGTTCAGTTATTGTTGAGTCTGGCGTACCTGATATTTTCATTACAGCTTTGGTGGTGCCTACAGGGCAATTTTTTAGCTTCACGGAAAAATCAACCCACGGAGATTTTTGCGTATCTTTGATATTCCAAATATTAATTTTTTTCAAATCGATTAAATAATTATTTTTTTCAACCTCACAAGGAGCAGCAATAACGACGCCATGCACTTTAATATTTGCTGTTAGCCCAAATGCAGTTAAAGAACAGCTCATTAGTGATAGTAATAGGATAAAATGTCTCATATTATTTTCTCTTTTATAAATAGGTAATTGTTGCCGTAATATTGGCGGAAATAGTTCCCGGAGTGGCATTACCTAATGAGCTAAAGGCACGTGTGCGTAATGGAATATTAATATTCGCTTGCCCATTTGTCGGAACTTGTAATACTTTTTGGTTACCTAAAGCGGTTGTTCCATTACCATTTTGTAGTTGAACGGCTAGGTTTTTAGCCGTACCTTGATTTTTGTATAAGCTTGCTGCATCCGCAGTATCTGCGGTTCCTGTAAACGTCAGTTTTACTTGGTTAATAAAAGATGAACAATTATTAAGGCTAATATTAAATGTGTTCCAGTTAGAACCTGAACTCGCATTACGAAATACATCAGCAGAAATATTTTTCAGGTCAATATCAATATTATTCCCACCGGTAATATTGCAAGTTGCGGCTCTAATATTTCCGGTAAAGTTCAATGTCACTGTGCTAGCAGCAAATAAATTCCCACTGAATATTAAGCTACTAAGTAAAAGTAAATTTTTAGATATTTTTTTCATTTTTTATTCCTACTCATAGCGAATATTTACAGTAGCAGAGGCATTCGCTGTACCCGGCGTGATATTATCTGCCGTTTTGATATAGCGAGCTTTCCAATCAAACATATAATCACCAGCCGGCACATTATTTTGCAGGCTATTTGTGGTGTTCAATTTGATTGGATTATTATTTTTATCCAACAATTGTATTGCGACACCAGTGGCGCTATCAGGTCCCGTTAGAGCTAATTTTCCTGTAGCGGTATCTTCATATTTAGAACTTGTGACCGTCGCTTTAATATTGGTACCCGCTGCACATGTTAAGGTAATTGGAATATCTACAGGCGCACTGGTTGAGCCTATATTAGGGAATTGTGTATCATACCAATCTTGCATATCAATATTGTAGGTTGACTGGTTGTTTTTTAATGAACAGCTAAGTACATTGATACGAATCGCATTTGCAGGCATGTTTAAAGTTGTTAAAGTCCAAGTTACATTTGTTGGCGCACGGTAAGTTGTAGTTAACCTTGCAACATTCCCCGCTCTTAATGTGCCACCTTGTACTACCGAACCGAGTTTTTTTACCGTAATAGTCCAATGTGTTGTTAATATATTATAATTAGTGTTGTTTCTATCCCATAATGCATTAAAATCTCCAATACCTGCGGTTGTAACAGAAATACCAATACCAGAAATATTAGATAGAGCAACTTTATTGGCATTAGGTGACCAGCTATTAATAAAGCTACCAGTTAAGTATGAAGTAGCACAAGTACTCGCATCACTAACTACCCATTGAGATGTAGATGAAAAATTGGTGTAGAGAGAACCTAAGTCTCTGGAGGTATTGTCATCATATTGAACGTTATATACTGCACTCGGTATATTAGCTATTTTGTTATTTAAATTTGGGTTTAAGGTACATGCTGCATTAGCATATCCTGAGTATAAATATATACAACTCACTGCCAATATTGATTTATAAATGAAATTTTTCATTATTTACTCCTTATTATCGGCAAACAGCAGTTGTTTTATATAACCCCATATAATTCGATATACCTGCTAAGTTATAATTTACTTGGCATTGTTGTTTATCGTTATATTGAATAATAAAATTGCCATTTTCAGCTAAACCAGATAAATAAATTTCGCCATCATTGCCTACTATATTATTTAGCTGTGGATTATCTTTAAATATGGCCTGAGCACCGAAAGGCACGGGTTTACCATCAGCAAAACTTAATATCATGATGGCACGGTACCCGACATTCGCTGCAAAATTGGCTTTCACCAGTGCACCACGACTTGGAGCAACACTTTGGCTGGTTAATTCCATTTCGGTATTTTCAGGCAACCCCGAGGTATCGATATCAATCACATTTTTGCGATAAGCCGTGACATAAGGTACTAGCGCATAACCTTGGTTATTAGTGACAACCCCTGCTTGGTTTAATACTGGTACATCACCTGCATCTGGGATTTCAACAATAGCCGCGGTTTCGCCTAATTGTTGACCGAGTACAAGGCCGCCAGAGTGAGCCACTAAGCTACCATTAACACCGTAATAAAGGTTATAGTTGTCTTTGCTATAGCCTGTTCCACCTGAAATTTCACCATATTGGCCTTTATAAGAAGCGTTCATATTACCGCTCGTACCTTGTTCTTGAGTGGTGAAACCCTGCTGCATGCTCCAATTTAAGCGGTTATTAAGTTGTGAAGCGGAAAGCCCAATACTGCCTGTGCTTGGGCCGTTGCTGCTACTATTACTGTTAAAGTTGTAATAGAAGGTGTTATCAAACACGGTAAATGGCACACTGACAGAGAAGGCAAGCTGATGATCATCTTCACTTTTCGTACGGCTACCGGAAGTATATGAGTAGCTATTGGTATTTTTGTTATAGGTATAATTCAAACTATAACTAATGCCTTGCCAACTGTTGTTATAACCCACGGTGGCAGACTGAGTTTTACGGTCACTATTCCAGTAGTCTTCATTGATATAGCCTACGGAGATTGAACCAAAGTTATCCCCTAAGTTTTGGCTGAGGGTGATCTCACCGCGATTACGGCGGCGTTCAATTTCAGGGATATAGTTTGTATTTCTATAGCCGTCAAAGACTTCCGCTAAACTGTAAAAACCTTTAGTGGAATAACGATAACCAGCCAATGCGATATTAGTACCAATATCGTTGATATTTTTGTTATAGCGGAAACGGTATGATTGGCCTTTTTCCTTAACGTCATTACCTAGCGTTGAATTTGCATGGGTAACGTCAATGGATAACGCACCAAATCGCCCAAGGTTTTGGCCTGCGCCGATGGAGTAAGATTGGTAATGCTCACTCACTTGGCTACCACCATAAGCGGTAATACCATAAGGTAGACCATAGATTAAGGTAAATTGGCCAAATTTTGTTTTATCAATGCTACTGTCATAAGCGCGGTATTCCCCGCCCGTTACGCTATAAGAAAAATATCCTTCACGTTGTAATACAGGTAATGAAGCAAAAGGAACGATTTGATATTGCTCGCTACCGTTGGATTCTTTGATGGTGACATGCAAATCACCGCTTCCCCCTGTTGGGTATAAGTCGTTGATTTCAAAAGGGCCCGCAGCCACCTCGGTTTGGTAGATAATGTAACCATTTTGGCGGATCGTCACCTGTGCGTTGCTACGAGCAATCCCACGTACAACGGGCGCATAGCCGCGTAAACTCTCAGGGGACATATCATCATCTGTCGCAAGCTGAGCACCCCGAAATGGCACGCTATCAAAAACCATCGAAGGTGAGACACTATCCCCCAAGGTCAACTGACTTTTGATGCTATTAATACCGCGTGATGCGTAGGTATAGATGGTATCCCATTTACCGGATTGGTCGGTACTACTTGACCATGTTGTGTAATTGCGTAGCCGCCATGCTCCAATATTTAAGCCAGGTCTTAAATTTACATAATGGGATGTGTTATCCGAACCACTACTTTTACGATCGTAATTTTTAGAGCCGTTATAGCTGTAATTTAATAGCAGTGCGTTGATGCCATTATCGATATTGGCTAAGTCAACGTAACCCCTTGGGTTTCTATCCAATGCGATTTGGGGGATGCTTAAATATAAACGTTGAGAATCAAACTCAAAATTACTTGTGGCATCAGGGATCGCTGCAAGGTTTACACAGTGACTTCCTGCGGTTTGTAATTCAGGGTATTCCGCTGTTTTGATACCAAACTCTTTAATATCAGCAAGTGATAAACATGGAACTAATTGGTTACGGCTATTTTTTTCAAATTTAAGATTTTTAGCACCAATTAAGTTGGTGTTGACATAAATATCAACATAGTAGTCACCGGCTAATTGCTCATTATTCTCGAACTGTGACAAATCAACCGAATCTTTATTCGGTAGCTCTAAAAAGTCAGGATCAAAGTAGACATTATTTTCTGTTTTTTCTTCAGCATATAGCGATGCGGTATAGCCTAAATATAATAGTAGGCCTAGAGATATTTTATTTATTTTCATGATAAAGCCCAACTTATTTTATAGTTTTATATTTTCTTTTCGAGTGCTTCTGGTGCTGCACCATAATCATTAATAACTTCCCATTTAATTGTTCCATTAGTATTTGAGTTATTAACCTCGAAAGTCGCACTTGAGAAAGGTGCCGCATAAGAAACATCATTAGCCTTTGTTCCGTTAAAGCTGATGCTCTGGAAATTCATAAAATAAGGTGTTGGGTTTTTAACCGTAATTTTATTTCCAGATTTAGACCACACTAATTTTTTTTGCTCTTCAATAAAATTAACATCTTTTAATGCTTTAGGGCGATAAATTAATTTCATTTGCGTTTTAAAGGCAATTTGTAATGAGTTTTCTGTTCTTTCTGTTGCTGGAATAGTTTTTATATTTAACCAGAACAATGACTCTCTATCATTAGGTAATTTATTTTCTGTTAAAAATATTCTAAGCGCATTAGTTCTATCTGCATTTAGCCTAAATAATGGTGGTGTGATAGAAAAATCAGACTGTTTTTTTTCATCTATATTATCTATCCAAGATTGAATCAAATAAGGGATTTTATCTGGATTTTCTACGCTGATGCTGACATCTTTGTTTCCCTCATTATAAATAACACGGGTTCCACCAATAATAACACCAGCATTCGCAGTATTTATTAGTGCAAGTAAGGAAATGAAAATATAGATAATAGATTTCATAATACCACCATTGATTATTATTAGATAAGGCTTAAGTCCTTTTAAACCTTATTTATTACTTAGTTATAATTGATTGTGAAAGTTGCTGTCGCATTTGCAGGACCAGGAGTCACTGTGTCAGACTTAGCAATATAACGTGCTCTGAAATCTAAATTATTTTCCACATTTTGTTGTAATGGATATGCTTTAGAGGCAGTAAATAATGGAACAATTTTATTCGTATCATCAGTAATTTGAATTCCAACGCCAGTTGCAACGCCAGTTTCTTCTTTTAATTTAATAACTTCATCATCACCAATATAAGAATCAGCATCAAATTTTACTGAAGCCGTTGTTACTGTAGCAGGGCAATTAATTAATTTGATCGTAAATTTAGTTGCTGCCGCTGTACTTCCTGCGTTTGGTAATGCTTTTTTAGATACTTGTCCTAAGTTTACTTTTAGTGCATCAGAGCCAGCTGCTAATTCACATGCTTGGTCGATGATTTCACCTGTAAAGTCGATAGTACCATCTGCTGCTAATGCATTATTAACAGCAAAGATTGAGGTTGCAGCAATTAATGATGCAAGTAAGTTCTTTTTCATTTGTTTTTCTCCAAAAGATAATTATTTATTTTTATTGAGTAGGTGGAATTACCAATTACTCAATTGGAGAGTATTTTGAAACTATTTATTAAAATAAACAAGTTTTGTAAAATTTGGTAAAATATAATTAAATTTTAAAGTATTTAATTTTTTTAATTAAGTTAACACATTATAAGAGAAGGATTAATACACTATATTGAGCTAAGTTAAATATAATTTTTTTTGATTTTTTCACTAAAGTTAAATAACGATATAAAACTAAGAATAATTACAAGGAGGGATATAAATTTAATTTATCTCTCATATGGTGATAATTTGGGATTATAAGGTTTTGACTTATTAGACCACATACAGTGGATGTTGTATTTTTACTATCGAAAAATGAAATAATAGTATAGATATCGGATTTAGCAGGTCTAAATGTGCTATTTATTTGGTTTTTTATAGAGAAAATGGTGTTGCCATTCAGTAAATGAATAAAAATAGGGGTAACTTTGGTTTTAAGGAAACATTAAATGACTATCAAAATGTTCTTATTAAATTCAATTAAGTAGCCTTAATTTTAATTCGCTATGTTAAGGCTACGTGAGAGATTTCTTACTTATAGATACCTTTAGCTATAGTTGTCATGACTATAAATTTCCTATAAATAAATTTAGTTTTGTATTAACGCTATTTGTATAAATTGAAATTATGTTCTGGTGATAATAGGCTTTCTGCTTGCAACATTTTTTTTCTATTCTGTTTATTACTCATTGTGTTAACTGGTATTGGGATAGCAAAGTCAACAATTAACTCTTGAATATCAAGGTCGAGTATTTCGGAAATAGAATATAACGTATCAACATGAATTCGGATTTCGCCTAATTCATGGCGAGATTGATGCTGCTGACTAATCCCAAGTAATGTACTGAGTTGCTGAATACTCATATTTTGGTCTTTTCTTAGTGTGCGGATCCGCGCTCCGACAATTTTAGAGGTATTTTTTTTCATACGATAACCAATAATGATTAAGTAAAAATGCTATAAAGAAAATGATTTTTTAATTTCATAACCATTTTTAATTTTTGTTTTTTCATCTTCACTAAATGAAAAGAAATAAATTATATTAATATCAAAATAATTAGAATATTGCTTTAGCCTATCTATCGATATTCGATTATTTCCTCGTTCATAACGTAGTTGCTGTTGCTCACTAATTCCAACAGTTTTAGCAAGGGCAGTAAGAGAGAGTCCTTTATTTTTACGCAATGATTTTATTTTATTACCAATAACCGCAGAGACAGGGTAATAATTGCTCATTATTTAACCTCATTGATTTTTTACTCTTAATTGGTATAGGGTTATATCTTTAACATCACGATATATTTATCAGGTATCCTTTATCCTATCTTGATTTAAATCATAAGTGATCAAACTATGTTTTTTATATTGAAAATATTAAATATTATCGTCATCTCAAAATTTGAACCATTCTAATTAAGATGGTTTATTTTAGATTATCAATATAAAGACACTAGATTTATTAATGATAAACAAATGTAAAATCAAGATGGCTATTAAATGAACCACTTGTCATGCCTGATCCATAGCCCGCCATTCTCGCTGATAGTGGAATATCAACTTTGCGGGTTTGTTCATTAACCGGCACCGTAATTTTTTCACCATTTTTTATCGTGGTTTTATTTGCATGGTGGGCTAAGTTTAATGCGACGTTTTTAGCGCTCCCCGTATTGACAAAATAATCAGCGGAGGTCGAGTCAGGCGTGCCTTTAATCTCCATAATAGCTTCTTTGGTACCCATAGGGCAATTTTTCAATTTAATTGAGAAATTAACCCATGGTGAAGTTTGTGTATCCCGAATATTCCAAACATTCACTTTTTTCAAATCAATTAAATAATTTGTGGTTTCTAATTCACAAGGCATGGCGGTGACATAGCCATGTACATTGATATTAATGTGTGGGTCTGCTGCCAATACGGGGCTGGAAGCAAGACAGAATAACAACACTATTTTCTTCATATTATATGCTCCGGTTTATAAATAGGTGATGGTGGCGGTAATATTGGCTGAAATAGAGCCAGCCACGACATTACCTGCCATGCTAACAGCCCGCGTACGCAGTGGAATAGCGACATCAGATTGCCCATTTAAGGGCACTTGTAATATTTTTTGATTACCTAACGGTGTGGCACCATCACCGCTTTGTAATTGCACAGCTATATTTTGAGCAGTACCTAGGTTTTTATATAAGCTAGTCGTATCAGCTGTGTCCGCAGTGCCTGCAAATGTCAGTTTGATTTGATTGATAAATGACGAACAATTATTTAAATGAATATCAAAATTTCTCCAGTCGGACCCTGTCTGCGCGCCACTAAATATATCAATAGGTAAACGTTTTAAGTCAATATCAATATTGTTGCCGCCAGAGATATTACAGGTAGCGGCTTTGATATTGCCTGTAAAGTTAACGGTAATATTTGACGCTGCAAATGAATGAGATGACATCGCAAGTAAATTAATCGATAAAATAGTGAATAATATTTTCTTCATACGGTTATTCCTATTCATAGAGCACATTAATTGTCACGGTGCCATTAGCGGATCCGGGTGTCACTTTATCGGCAGTTTTAATGTAGCGCGCTTTCCAACCAAAGATATGCTCGCCTGCTGCGACGTTACTTTTTATTGTTTGCTTGCTACCTAAAGGAATGGGGTTTTTATTTGCATCAACAAGCTGTATGGCGATCCCTGTCGCTTTATCTGTACCCGATAAGCCTATGTGCCCCTGAGATGCATTAATAACACCACTGGTACCGACTACTGTCGCTTTTATATTGGTGCCCGCTAAGCAGTTTAAGGTAATTGGAATGTCAACTTCGCTACTGGTGCTGCCAACAGTAGGAAATTGAGTATCATACCAATCACCTAAGTTAATGGTAGGAACAGTATTTTTTAAAGTACAACTGAGAACTACAATTTTAAAATTCACAGGTACTCTTAGTGTTGAAAATGACCATCGGCTATAACTAGGTAGCGAGTTCGTTTGGTAGAGTTCTGCAAGGTTGCCTGACTTTAGGTCGCCTGATTGAATTACCCGGCCATCCTTTCTTAAACGTACCGCCCAACTGATTCCTCCTGGAGAGGCCCAAGCTAAGTATGCTTTGTTATAAGGAAGGCTTCTTTTCCAGTTAAATGCTGAATTGATTCCTGCCGCGGGTATTGAAATATGTATACTTACCCTAGCAATATTCGTGTTTGCATAACCATCGGTGCCTTGACTCCAGCCATTAGAATATTGCCCGTATATCGTGCTATAACCGCATTGATCTCCATTAGATGTCGTTGCATTAGCCGCACTTCCCATCGACATGACCTTATGATATATCTCTTTTGTACTATCATCATCATACTGAAGGTAAATCGTCTCGGAAGGTAGAGTAGTAATACGATTCTTGAATTGAGGATTTTGATTGCAGGCTGCACTTACATACCCGGTATATAAACATCCCACCGCTAATACAGAGTTGACTATTAATTTTTTCATTATCGATTTCCCTCTTATCGGCATACCGCAGTAGTTTTATATAACCCCATATAATCTGAAATACCGGTTAAGTTATAATTTACTTGGCATTGCTGTTTATCGTTATATTGAATAATAAAACTGCCACTTTCGGCTAAGCCGGATAAATAAACTTCGCCATCATTACCCACGAGATTATTGAGCTGCGGGTTATCTTTAAATATGGCCTGCGCACCGAATGGCACTGGCTTTCCATCAACAAAGGTTAAATTCATAATGGCACGATAACCGACATTGGCGCTAAAACTGGATTTCACTAGCGCCCCACGGCTTGGGGAGACTGACTGGCTGGTGAGTTCCATTTCCGTGTTGTCAGGTAACGCCGAAGTATCAATGTCGATGGTATTTTTACGGTAGGCTGTCACGTATGGCACTAACGCATAACCTTGGTTATTGGTCACTACACCCGCTTGGTTTAGTATTGGTACACCTCCTGCATCGGGCACTTCTACCAATGCGGCGGTTTCACCTAATTGTTGCCCTAACACTAACCCGTCCGCGTGGGCGACAAGGCTGCCATTAGTTCCGTAGTACAGGTTATAGTTATCTTTGCTATAGCTCGCACCACCAGAAATTTCACCATACCTGCCTTTATAGGTGGAGTTCGCATTACCAGAACTGCCTTGTCCCTGATCGGCTAAACTTTGTTGCATGCTCCAATTTAAACGGTTGTTCAGGTGAGATGCTGATACACCGATGCTACTCGAACTGGAGTCTCGGCTACTGTGGTTACTGGCAAAGTTAATGTAGGCGGTATCTTCAAACAAACTGAACGGAATATTGACCGAAAAAGTAAATAAATGGTCTTCATCACTGTATTTTTTTGCCCCAGCACTCTGCGAATAGCTGCTGGTATTCTTGTTATAGGTGTAATTCAGCCCATAACTGATCCCTTGCCAGCTATTGTTATAGCCAAGGGTTGCTGACTGTGTTTTGCGGTCACTATTCCAATAGTCTTCATTAACATAACCCATTGAAATAGAACCGTAAGTATCCCCTAGGTTTTGGCTGAGGGTGATTTCACCGCGATTACGGCGGCGTTCGATCTCAGGGCTGTAGGTGGTATCACGGAAGGTGTCAAACACCTCGGATAAACTGTAATACCCTTGGGTTGAATAGCGGTAACCTGCCAAAGCAATATTGGTGCCGATATCATTGAGGTTTTTGTTATATCTAAAGCGGTAAGACTGACCACGTTCTTTGCTGTCATCACGCATTTTGGCGTGAGATTGGGTAATATCAATAGACAGCGCCCCGAAGCGCCCCAAGTTTTGCCCAGCACCTATCGAATAAGATTGGTATTTTTCACTGAACTGACTTCCTCCGAACATAGTGATGCCATAGGGTAAACCGTATACCAAAGTGAACTGACCAAATTTGGTTTTATCTACATGGCTATCATATGAACGGTATTCACCTGCGGTGGTGCTATAAGATAAATAACCCTCACGTTGCAGCACGGGGAGTGAGGCAAAGGGCACAATTTGCACCTGTTCGCTGCCGTTCGACTCTTTTATCGTCACATGCAAGTCACCGCTGCTGCCCGTTGGGTAGAGGTCAGTGATTTCAAAGGGGCCTGCTGCTACATCAGTTTGGTAGATGGTGTAACCGTTTTGGCGAATGGTGACCTGTGCGTTGCTGCGGGCTATCCCACGCACAATTGGCGCATAGCCGCGCAGACTTTCAGGGTACATATCATCATCGGTGGCGAGCTGAGCCCCACGAAACGGTACACTGTCAAATACGTCTGACGGAGATACGCTGTCTCCCAAGGTTAGTTGGCTTTTTATGCGGTTGATCCCACGGGAGGCGTAAGTATAAATAGTATCCCATTTATTGGGCTGCCCTGTGCTGTTGGACCACGTGGTATAGTTGCGCAGACGCCATGCCCCAATATTTAAGCCGGGGCGTAAATTGACGTAGTTTGAGGTGGTGTCTTCTCCACCTTTACGATCGGTATTTTTAGAACCGCTATAGCTGTAATTCAGTAATAGGGCGGTAATACCGTTATCGATATCTGCAAGGTCAACATAACCCCTCGGGTTTTTCGCCAGCGCGATTTGCGGAATACTGAGGTATAACCGTTGTGAATCAAATTCAAACTGGCTTGTTGCGTCAGGAATGATTGCTAAATTGACGCAGCCTGTTTGGCTATTTTGTAGCTCAGGATAATCTGCAATTTTAATATCAAAGCTTTTTAAATCATCCAAAGTTAAGCAAGGAACCAGTTTGTTTTCAGTATTTTTATCAAATTTTAAACTTTTTGCCCCGATTAAGTTGGTATTGACATAAATATCAACGTAATAATTACCAGCCAATTGTTGGTTATTTTCAAATTGGCTTAAATCGACCGCATCTTTATTAGGCAACTCTAAAAAATCAGGATCAAAATATACATTTCCCTCTGTTGTATTATTGCCGATGGCATTTTCAGCGTATAAAGGTACCGTATAGCCTAAATAAATAAGTAGGCTAAAGCATATTTTATTTATTCTCATTTTAACAACCTAAATCAATTTTGGGCTATATTTTCGCTTCAGCCAGTTCAGATGCGGAGCCGTAATCATTAATGACTTCCCATTTCACCGTACCATGATTCGCAGCATCGTTAATCTCAAAAGAAGTGCTAGAAAACGGTGCAGCATAAGAGACGTCATTCGCTTTTTTACCGTTGAAGGTAATACTTTGGAAATTCATAAAATACGGTGTTGGGTTTTTTACTGTAATCATATTGCCTGTTTTTGACCAAGTTAATTTTTTTTGTTCTTCAACAAAATCAACATTTTTAATTGCAGAAGGACGATAAATTAATTTCATTTGCGTTTTAAAGGCAATCTGCAATGAATTTTCTGTTCGCTCCGTTGCTGGGATTGTTTTTATATTTAGCCAAAATAATGATTCTTTATCTTTCGGTAAGGTATTCTCTGTTAAAAATATTCTTAGCGCATTGGTTTTATCTGAGTTTAATCTAAATAATGGAGGTGTAATAGTAAATGCGGATTGCTTATTTTCATCAATGCTATCAACCCATGATTGAATTAAATAAGGGATTTTATCAGGGTTTTCGACACTAATACTGACATCCTTATTTCCCTCATGATAAATAACACGAGTGCCGCCAATAATAACGCCTGCATGGGCTAAATTAATCAATAAAAATGAAGAAATAAAAAAATAAACTAAGCGTTTCATATTAGTACCATTGAATAGAGGAATAAGGTTTAAATCCATTTAAACCCTAAAAGCCTATTAGTTATAATTGATAGTGAAGGTTGCGGTTGAGTTTGCTTGACCAACGCCAACGCTATTAGACATTGCAATATAACGAGCGGTAAAATCTAAATTATTTACTGTCTTTTCTTTTAATGCATACGCGCTAGATTCAGTAAATAGTGGAACGATTGTTCCTGTAACGTCCTGAATTTGAATACCAACATTTTGTGCCGTTGTCGCTGCAGTAGGGTCGGTTAACTGGAGTACACTATTATCACCTGCATAACTGGTGGCATCAAATTTAACCGTTGCGCTAGTCACGGTTTGCGGGCAGTTTTCTAATTTGATGGTAAATTTAGTTGCTGCTGCGGTGCTACCTGTACTAGGTAATGCCGTTTTAGAGATTTTCCCTAAGTTTACGGTAAATGCATCAGAACCGGTTGCAAACTGACAAGCCTGATCGGTAATTTCACCTGTAAAATCTATCGTTCCATCAGCAGCTAATGCATTATTAATGGCAAAAACAGACGATGCCGCAATTAAATAGGCAAAGACATTCTTTTTCATTTTTTACTCTCCAAGAGGATATTTATTTGATGTGATTGAGCCAGTGAAAATATTCAGTTACTCAGTCGGGGAGTATTTTGACTTTTATTTTAAAAATAAACAATATGAGAGTAATTTGGGTTTAATGTCCTTATTTGATGCTATTTTTATATCTTGTATTTGGTATTCACATTATAAGTTGGGAGTTTTTTATGGATATTTTAAGAAATGTTGATTTTTTAATTATGGGATTTTTATTGCAGATAAAAATAAAGATTAAATAGTTAAATTAGTTTTAAATTGGTTCTTTTTGTTATTGTTTAACTCATAATGTGTTTTGATGGATTTTAATATTATTGCTGCATTTTAAATATTTAATTTTAAAACAAAAAACAGTCTAAAATGTATTATATTAAAGGTATCATCCGAAACCAATCATCATTAATGGTGATTTATTTAACGTTTTAATATCTTTTTTTGATGTAGATTGGTATGGCGTTATTGAATATTAAGATAAGCATGAAATAATAAATTAAGTCATGCCTATCTTAATAGGATAGTAAGTTTGGGGGGTTATTCAATTCCTAGCTCTTTTAATTTTCGAGTTAATGTGTTTCTTCCCCATCCTAATAAACGGGCCGCTTCTTGCTTATGGCCATTGGTGTATTTCAACGCGCAATTTAACATTGTACGTTCGAGTAAGGGAATAGTCTGTGCAAAGAGGTCTTCTTTGCCTTCTATTAACGCGTTATCGGTCCACTCTTCCAGTAATTCAAACCACTGAGCTGCAGAAATAGGATTTTGTGATGACAATGATTGTGTTGGCATGGAATCAGCTTGCGATGATTTTACCACTGCATTTTGTTGTGGGTGCTCTTCAAGTAAATCATCGGGCAAATCTTGCGGTAAAATTTCTTGGCTTGCTGCCATCACGGTTAACCAACGGCAGACATTCTCCAATTGGCGAACGTTACCTGACCAATAATAGCGCTGAAGAATTTTTTCGCTGTCAGGGTGGAGAACTTTAGCTTCGACACCGAGTTCTTTTGCCGTATTTTGTAGAAAATAATCGGCGAGACGTGGGATATCTTCAGTGCGTTCACGTAGCGGTGGTAATTGTACTCGAATGACATTTAACCGGTGAAATAAGTCTTCGCGAAATAAGCCTTCTTTAACTCGTTTTTCAAGATCTTGGTGGGTCGCTGCAATAATCCGTACATCCACATTGACTGGGGTATAACCCCCAATACGATAGAATTGGCCTTCAGCCAGAACACGTAACAAGCGAGTTTGTACATCAAGGGGCATATCGCCGATTTCATCTAAAAACAATGATCCATGGTTAGCTTGTTCAAATCGCCCCTGACGTACTTGGGTCGCCCCAGTAAATGCGCCTTTTTCGTGGCCAAATAGCTCAGATTCAATTAAGTCTTTGGGAATAGCCGCCATATTTAATGCAATAAAAGGGGCGTCAGCACGAGGGCTGTGTTGATGTAACGCGTGGGCAACCAGCTCTTTGCCTGTTCCAGATTCACCATTAATAAGCACACTAATTGATGAGCGTGATAAACGGCCAATAATGCGATAAACCTCTTGCATCGCTGGTGCTTCCCCGATCATGGTCGAAGAGACTGTAGGGGCAGGCTGCTTAGCTTCACGGCTAGTATGGTTTTGTTCACGGCTATGATTCAGAGCACGTTCGACTAATGCGACGGTTTCATCAATATCGAAAGGCTTTGGTAAGTAATCAAATGCCCCTGATTGGTAGGCATTTACGGCAGCATCAAGGTCAGAGTGTGCTGTCATAATAATAATCGGCAGAAGCGGGTGTGATTGCTTGATGGTATTCAGAAGCTCAATACCATTTGTGCCTGGCATACGGATATCAGATAACAACACATCAGGGAGTGAATTTTCTAATGCGGCGAGTACAGCATCCGCACTGTCAAAGCAGGTGCAAGCGAATTTTGCATTATCTAATGCACGCTCAAGTACCCAACGGATGGAACTATCATCATCAACCACCCAAATTTTTCCCTGCGTCATGGTTATCTCCTATTTCTTAATTGGTAGATAAATGGAAAACTCAGTGTGGCCTGGCCAACTGGTAAATTCGATTTTTCCTGCGTGTTGGTCAACTAAACTGCGAGCAATCGATAGGCCAAGCCCTGTGCCATCAGGCCGTCCGCTCACCATGGGATAAAATAATGTATCCTGAATTGCCAATGGAATACCCGGACCGTTATCTTCAATATCAATACGTGCAGCTAATCGATAACGTTCACCTTGTAGTGTGACTTGAAAAGCCGTTCGTGTACGCAAAGTGATATAGCCTCCCGTTTCGGCGAGGGCTTGTAAGGCGTTTCGGGTGATATTTAGCAGCACTTGCTCGATTTGGTCTGGGTAATACTCTAATTCGGGCAGGCTTGGGTCATAGTCACGAATTAGTGTCACATTATCGGGCTTTTCTAATGACACCAACCGCGTTACATTTTCCATAATATGATGAATACTTTGCTGTGTTTTTGGCCCTGGATATTGTGGACCAAGCAGCCGATCAACCAATGCTCGCAAGCGGTCGGCCTGTTCGATAATCACTTGAGTATATTCATTTAATTGTGGGTCAGGCAACGCTTTAGATAGCAATTGCGCAGCGCCTCGCAAACCTCCGAGAGGGTTTTTGATTTCGTGAGCAAGTCCACGGATCAGTTCGCGGGCAGCCAATTGCTGGGCATTCTGTGCGAGTTCTTGGCTCAAACGCCGTTGGCTATCTAATTGTGAAAGCTCAACTAAAATAAATTGCTCTGAAAAAGGCTGTGCACTGAATGACATCACGTGGGAATGGTTGTTAAATACTAAGGTGACTTCGTTCTCGGTAAAACTATGGCCATCTTTTAAGCTATTGAGCATGAGTTCATCATTGAGCGAACAATAACTGAATAATAGTGGCAGTGGCGTACCGTATAGCTTGCGCTGGCTTTGGGTTAAGATCTGGAGTGCAGCATGGTTGGCGTAATGGATAACCAAGTCGTAATCCAAAATTAGCACGCTATTAATGAGTGAGTCGAGAATATGTTCCGGTGCTGGCAAATGTTCGGTTTTCATGTAATGTTGCTCCTGCACTATTTTGGTGCATTATACCTGATAGACCAAACAACCGATATTTGATTTTTGTTGCGTAAATACGTTAGAGATAAAAGGCCCCATCAAAAGATGGGGCAAGTGCTTCACGGCAACAAAGACTAACAGTGGAACGGCGTGTTACACACTGTAGTACATTTCAAATTCGAGAGGGTGTGGCGCCATACGAACACGTTGGATGTCGGCACGGGTTAATTCGATATATGCATCGATAGCATCATTAGTGAATACGCCACCACGGGTTAAGAATTCACGGTCTTTATCTAATTCCGCTAATGCTTCGTCTAAAGAGCCAGAAACTGTTGGAATTTCTTTGGCTTCTTCTGGTGGTAAGTCATATAAATTTTTGTCCATCGCATCACCAGGGTGGATCTTGTTAATGATGCCATCAAGGCCTGCCATTAACTGAGCCGCAAACGCTAAATATGGGTTAGCTGCTGGGTCTGGGAAGCGAACTTCAATACGGCGTGCTTTAGTGCTCGCAACGACTGGAATACGAATCGAAGCAGAGCGGTTACGTGCAGAATATGCCAACATTACAGGTGCTTCAAAGCCCGGAACTAAGCGTTTGTATGAGTTAGTTGTTGGGTTAGTAAATGCGTTCAGTGCACGTGCATGTTTAATAATACCACCGATGTAGTACAGCGCCATTTCGGATAAACCGCCATATTTGTCACCTGCAAACAGGTTAACGCCACCTTTAGATAAAGACATATGGCAGTGCATACCAGAGCCGTTATCGCCCACTAAAGGTTTAGGCATAAAGGTGGCTGTTTTACCGTAGGCATGTGCAACATTGTGAACAACATATTTATAAATTTGAGTTTCATCCGCTTTTTTCGTCATAGTATTAAAGCGGGTCGCAACCTCGTTTTGGCCAGCTGTCGCCACTTCATGGTGGTGAGCTTCAACAACTAAGCCCATCTCTTCCATTGTGGTACACATGGCTGAACGTAGGTCTTGTGATGAATCAACCGGTGGAACTGGGAAATAACCGCCTTTTACTGCAGGGCGATGGCCTTTATTACCACCTTCGTATTTGGTTCCCGTATTCCATGCCGCTTCGATATCATCGATATGGTAGTAACTACCATGCATGTTGTTGCCAAAACGAATGTCATCAAAAACGAAAAATTCAGGTTCTGGTCCAAAGAGAACGATATCGGCAATTCCACTTGAGCGCAGAAAATCTTCCGCACGTTTTGAAATTGAACGTGGATCTCTGTCATAACCTTGCATCGTGCCCGGCTCTAAAATATCGCAGCGAATGATCAACGTGATATCGGCAAAGAACGGGTCTAACATTGCAGTTGATGGGTCTGGCATTAATACCATGTCTGACTCATTGATGCCTTTCCAGCCACCAATAGATGAACCATCAAACATCTGGCCTTCTTCAAAGAAGTCTTCGTCAACTTGATGAGCAGGGATAGTGATGTGTTGCTCTTTACCTTTAGTGTCGGTAAAACGCAGATCAATAAATCTAACATTGTGCTCTTTAATTAACGATAAAACATGTTCAGCGGACATCTCGGCTCTCCTGGTCGGGTCTAATCAACAAATCACAGGCTATCATATTGATAATATGTTTGTTGTTTGTCTGGCGTGTTAGTCATATATAAATAGGTAGCACGCGCTCTATAAATAGATAAGCGAAAAGCGTGCCAACTTTTTAATTATAGTAAATACTGATTGTTACGAAGGAATGTCAATCGATTGAGTTAAAAATAGGCCTGAATTGCACTGTTTTGGTGCTTCTTGTTGGATGCTTGCACTATTTTGGTGCTAATTTAAACGCGGATCATTTATGTCATGCATTCATAATAAATGTAATATTTTATGTTCTTTGCTTATGTCAGTATTAATAAAGATATATTTGAGCAACATTTAGAGTTGAATCTAAATATATTTTTTGCACTTTACATAATACTCATGTGAAAAAGTGACGACATAGTTAATGGGGGAATAAATATATGGCAAGATCTCAAGGTTGGGCACCACCACTAGTATGGGGACCGTGGGTTAATCTCCATACGCACGTAGGGAATAGCGCTTATACTGTTTCATTTAATGCAGTATCAAGTCTGCAATCAACATTTGATGCTGAAATACAATATGTAACCAATTCAGGTGATAGAACCATTCACACTATGGGGCCAGGCTCATATAGAATTAATGGAAATAATGGGGCAGGACAAGACCGAATTAGGTTTAAGAGCCATCCAGTCGGGCTGACGATAGAGGTCAGGTACTAAATATAAAAGTTGCTTCATGCTAACTTTAATTATTCATCAAAGATTTAAATAAATCTAAATTAGATTGATTATTTAGATTTTGATAAAAACCATCATCTAATGAATGGATGTTTCCTAAATGAATATCTTTTTGAATAAGAACGTTGTTAAAATAAACATTCATTTTTTCATTTTTATTTTTTGTTAGAAACTCATATAATTTAGGTCGGCAATTATTTGTATTGCTAAGCGTTATAAAAACAGTATGTTCATTATTTTTTGATTCATCCTGATATGATTCGATACACTCTTTATCTAATTGAAAAGATGAATTATTTGTAGAGTAAGATAAAATGTTATCGCTTTTAATTTTGCAACTAATGAGCGATAGTCCCGTTATAATTGCGATAGATGAAACAAAAAAAATTTTTTTTGAATTGTTCATAAATGTTATTATTATTCCAAAGGCTAAATTTTTTTATAATATATACCATAAACAGAAAATTTCATGTTATTTATTCTGATGTGCGAGAGGAGTAGAACTCGTATATATAAAGAAAGCCCATATAACAAAGAATATGGGCCTCTTGCATTATTCATCATCGCTATTGGTTAATAACGTATTCACTTCTTCAATCTGTTTTACTGCATCATTGATGATTGAGGCAATTTGGCGAGTTTGCTCTTCATTTAGCTGTTTTAAAACCATTTTGTGACGTAATAAAGCTTTAAAGCGACTGACTGCCACCTCAATGTCTTCTGCTAAATTACTGCCTTGTTGCATATCACGTGCTTTTGCCAGCTTACGAGCAATAACCGCTTCAATTTCTTTATTTTGAGCTAGATGGGCAGAGCCTTCAGGTGTAATCGTAAAACTTTTGCGATTGCGTTCAACAATCTGAGACTCCAAGAAACCTTGTTCTTCAAGCAGTGTTAGCGTTGGGTAAATAACCCCCGGGCTAGGAACATACAAGCCATTTGAGGCTTCTTGAATATCTTTGATAATTTCGTAGCCATAGCTTGGTTTTTTAGCGACTAACGAGAGTACCATAATATGAAGATCGCCATGGTCGAATAAACGACGAAGGCCTTTACCTCTTCCACGGCCTCTTTGGTTGTCATCACCATGGCCTCGACCATGACGGCCTTCGCCGTGGCAGCGTTCACCGTGCCCATGACCATGACGGCCTTCGCCGTGGCAGCGTTCACCGTGCCCATGACCATGACGGCCTTCACCGTGGCAGCGTTCACCGTACCCATGACCATGACGGCCTTCGCCGTGGCAGTGCTCGTCGTGTCCATGACTATGACGGTCTTCATTGTGACAACATCCACCGCGGTGGCCATGTTGATTTTCATCATGGCGTGCATAATATACATGACGACAAGATTTAATTAGCATATAGTTACTCCTTAGTTTGTAACTTTAGATATATCGAATTTATTTTATGGTTTTACTATATTTAGATATATCTAATTAGTCAATTTAGATATATCTAAATAATGCAAAAAGATATTTAAACTGGCAGTTAAGAAAGAAAGTCTATTTTTTGTTCTTTTTTTGGGCTGCGAATATTAAGTTTTTAGCGTATTATTCTGTCACTTCGTGGTTTCGCAGAGATGATGCTCATTATTTTGTGAGGGAATCTGGCACTGTTACGCAACTGAATGTTTTTTCGCTAAAAACTTTTTATACAGTGATGGGTTTCACATTTATTCCACTTGTGCGGAAAAACGTGTAAAATAACAGCAAATTAACGTAGAAAGTATGCTTTGGGTGTGAATAACGGCTCAGTAAGCATATTCCTTTCCTGTCAATTAAACGGTAAAAATCCTTGTCAATTCAAAATTTAAGAAACATCGCCATCATCGCTCACGTTGACCATGGCAAGACCACACTGGTTGGTAAATTATTGCAGCAATCAGGCACGTTCGGTGAACGTGAAACTGTTGATGAGCGTGTTATGGACTCCAATGACTTGGAGAAAGAGCGTGGTATTACTATCCTTGCTAAAAATACCGCTATCCAATGGAATGGTTATCATATCAATATCGTAGACACCCCAGGTCACGCCGATTTCGGTGGTGAGGTTGAGCGCGTTATGTCTATGGTTGACTGCGTACTGCTGGTTGTTGATGCGATGGATGGCCCAATGCCACAAACTCGTTTCGTAACGCAAAAAGCGTTCGACCACGGTTTACGTCCTATTGTTGTTATCAATAAAGTTGACCGCCCAGGCGCACGCCCTGATTGGGTTGTTGATCAAGTATTCGACTTATTCGTGAACTTAGGTGCAACGGATGAGCAACTCGATTTCCCTATTGTTTATGCATCTGCATTAAACGGTATCGCAGGCCTTGACCACGAAAACATGGCTGAAGACATGACTCCACTGTATGAAGCGATTGTGGAACATGTTGCACCACCAGCAGTGGATATCGACGGTCCATTCCAAATGCAAGTTTCGCAATTGGATTACAACAGCTATTTAGGTGTTATCGGTATCGGCCGTATCAAACGTGGTGTTGTTAAGCCTAACCAACAAGTAACAGTTATCGATAGCGAAGGTAAAACTCGTAACGGTAAAATTGGTAAAGTTCTGACTCACTTAGGTTTAGAGCGTATTGATTCACAACAAGCTGAAGCGGGTGATATCGTTGCTCTGACAGGTTTAGGTGAACTGAACATTTCTGACACCATTTGCCAAGTCGGTAGCGTTGAAGCATTGCCTGCGTTAGCGGTTGATGAGCCAACAGTTAGCATGTTCTATTGTGTTAATACCTCACCATTCTGCGGTAAAGAAGGTAAGTTCGTGACTTCACGTCAGATCCTTGACCGCTTGAATAAAGAATTGGTTCACAACGTTGCACTGCGTGTTGAAGAAACTCAAGATCCAGACGCATTCCGTGTTTCTGGTCGTGGTGAGCTTCACTTATCTGTTCTGATTGAAAACATGCGTCGTGAAGGTTTCGAATTAGCAGTATCGCGTCCAAAAGTTATCATTCGTGAAATCGATGGCCGTAAACAAGAGCCATTCGAACAAGTGACTTTAGACGTTGAAGAACAGCACCAAGGCGACATCATGAAAGCTTTAGGTGAGCGTAAAGGTGACCTGCGCGACATGATGCCAGACGGTAAAGGCCGCGTACGTCTTGACTACGTGATCCCAAGCCGTGGTCTGATTGGCTTCCGTACTGAATTCATGACAATGACATCAGGTACTGGTTTACTGTATTCAACATTCAGTCATTACGATGATGTTCGCCCAGGCGAAATCGGCGGCCGCCAAAACGGTGTTCTGATCTCCAATGGTCAAGGTAAAGCAGTTGCTTATGCGCTATACAGCCTGCAAGACCGCGGTAAGCTGTTCTTAGGTCACGGTGCTGAAGTGTATGAAGGTCAAATCATCGGTATTCACTCACGTTCTAACGACTTAACCGTTAACTGCTTAACGGGTAAAAAACTGACTAACATGCGTGCGTCAGGTACTGATGAAGCAACAACACTGTCACCACCAATTAAAATGACTCTGGAACAAGCACTAGAGTTCATTGATGATGACGAGTTAGTTGAAGTGACTCCGCAGTCTATCCGTCTGCGTAAACGCCACTTGACTGAGAACGATCGCCGTCGTGCAAACCGTTCTAAAGAAGACTAATTATCGTTACGTGATGTTGTTGATTACGTCATTGTAGTTATCCAGTAAGGCGCCGAAAGGCGCCTTACTTATTTATAAGGTTTATAATGTCTTGTCTTTTTTCATAAAATACAGCGACGAAATAAACAGTCCGATAATTAAAGGGATTTCGTATAATTCTTCGATAAGGCTTTGTAGTTCAGAATGATATAGGAAAACTGAACTGAGAAATCTATGGTGTTCAACACTATCTGAAATCACAAAAGCGCACAGGGTCAGTAGTAGGCTCCAAAGTGGAATAGCTGTGTTTTTTAGGTGAAAAATAATACTTTTTCTTAATGAAGAAGCAAATAGCATCAAAACTAAACTGCCAATCAAGATGATAGAAATTAGCCTGAAGTAAGAGTGATCCAGATTAGGAAAAAATTCACGCCCCCAATTTATTCCTCTGCCAAATAATGTTACCCACCAGATAGTTGCCCACACCCAAAATAATTTCATTCCCTGATTTTTTTGCTGTAATGGTTTCATATAAAACCAAGTGAAAATGGCACTGATAATTAGAATAATAGATTGAAAATGTTCAATAATTTTTGTTGTAAGGTCGATATTAAAATCCAGAGGGATAGTATTAAATAATGGAATTAAAAATAAGCTTCCCCACAGAATAGCAATCGGCCAAGAGATTGTTTTATCTATTTTCATAGTATGACTTTTATATTTTAAGATTTATTTATTACTGATATCGGATAGATATCAGCTCACATTGCTTGTGGCATGGCTTGCTACGTAAAAACTATTATGCAAAAAGCGTATGGAGGGACTTAACATTTAGTATCAAAAACCGATAGTGCTGTGTGAAATAGCACCTTTGGGATAAAAAGCGTTTTCTCATTAATGGAACAAATCGTCTGGTTTGTTGTTCATTAATTGCGCTAAGTGTGGATTGCTTAATCGATAAATTGACAAAATAACGTGAATTATCACTAATTAGGGCTGTTCAGTTGCGTGAATAATGATTAAAGTAAATTTAGTGAATAACAATGAGGAAAATTTATGCTGTATATCTTCGATATGGGTAATGTGATTATTGATATCGACTTTAATCGTGTATTTGATAAATGGTCTGAACTCAGTGGTACACCAAGTGAAGAGATCAAATCACGGTTTACTTTTGGTAATATCTTTCAATTACATGAGTGTGGAAAAATTTCAGACATCGAGTTTGCTGAGCTGCTTTGTGAAGAAATGGACATCACTCTAAGCTTTGAAGACTTTGCTGAAGGCTGGCACGCTATTTTTATTTCGTTAAGACCTGAAGTCATTGATATTATGGAACGCCTGCGTGAGCAAGGGCACCGAGTGGTGGTTTTATCGAATACCAACCGTCTACATCTAGACTACTGGCCAGCACACTACCCAGAAATTGCAGCCTCCTCCGATTTCCTATATCTGTCCCAAGATTTAGGCATGCGTAAGCCTGATCCTGAAATCTACAAATATGTACTGCAATCAGAAGAGTTTGATGCTGCAGATGCTATTTTCTTTGATGATGTCGAAGAAAATGTAAAAGCCGCAGAATCCCTTGGTATTCGTAGTATTCATGTTGTGGATAAAGACACCATTCCTGAATATTTTCGCACTTACGATTTTAGTGCAGAAGTTGAATAACATCCTGATTTTATAGTGGGGCAACGGCTAACGTTGCTCCATCTTTTTGTAAAGAGTCATCATGATTGCATTAATCCAAAGAGTCACTCATGCGAGTGTGGCTGTTGATCAGAAAATAGTAGGGCAAATAAATGCTGGGTTGTTGGTTTTGCTTGGCGTTGAAAAAGATGATGATGAGCAGAAAGCCAAACGTTTGTGTGAAAAAGTACTGGGCTACCGTATTTTTAGTGATGAACAAGGGAAAATGAATCTCAATGTTCAACAGGCGGGAGGCAGCCTTTTGGTCGTTTCTCAATTTACTTTAGCAGCTGACACTAAAAAAGGTATGCGGCCTAGCTTTTCAGGGGGAGCAGAGCCTGAAAGAGCGGATGCTTTGTACCAATACTTCGTTGAACAGAGCCGCCAACAAGGGGTTGAAACACAAACCGGTGAGTTTGCCGCTGACATGCAAGTGAATTTAACCAATGATGGCCCTGTTACCTTCTGGCTACAAGTGTGAGTTCATTTTTAAAGGGGGAAGCGATGTACCATTTACGTACACCGAAAGATGATATTGAATTTGCAACTTACTACCATTTTCGCTGGGAAATGTTGCGAAAACCGTTTAATCAACCCCTAGGTTCAGAAAAAGATGGTTATGATTTAACCGCACACCATCAAATGGTCGTGGATGATAAAAACCGTATTCTTGCCATTGGTCGCTTATATATCAATGCTGACAACGAGGGAGCAATCCGTTTTTTAGCCGTTAACCCTGCCATGCAAGGTAAAGGACTCGGTAAATTGATTATCATGGCCCTAGAGTCCGTTGCACGCCAAGAAGGCGTCAAACGCATCGTATCCAGTGTTCGTGAAGAAGCAGTACCCTTTTTCGATAAAATGGGCTTTGAGAACCGTGGGCAAGTTGCTGGGCAGTTAAAAACACCTGTGCGCCATTACTTGATGATCAAACCCATTGAGACATTAGACCAAATTCTACATCGTCCAGACTGGTGTGGTGAGTTACAACAAGCTTGGTATAAGTATATTCCATTAAGCGAAAAAATGGGTGTCCGAATCGACCAATACACGGGGACTCGTTTTATTACTACCATGCCGGAGGCGGGCAATCAAAACCCCCATGAAACGATTTTTGCAGGGAGCCAATTTTCATTAGCCACACTGACAGGATGGGGGCTGATTTGGCTGTTAATGCAAGAACACCAGCTTGGTGGCGATATTGTATTGGTCGATGCCAGTATTCGTTATGGTAAACCTGTAAGTGGCAGGCCTACAGCAACTGCGGACTTAGCTAATATGAGCGGTGACCTTGACCGTTTAGCTCGGGGTAGCAAAGCGCGAGTAAAACTGAAAGTCGAAGTCAGTAACCCCGATGGTAAAGTGGGCGCTGTATTCAGTGGTGTCTATATGGTGTTACCTGTAGAGCCCGCAAAGTAACGTTGTTTATTGAAAATTAAAAGATAAAGGCAGGTATGATTGACCTGCCTTTTGTATTTCTATGGATTGATAGTTTCTATGGATTGCTAAGAGCGGGGAGCGGCTCTACCAAAGAAGGCTCGGTAGGCTGTAAATCGGCTTCGGACTCTACTGAAGAAGTGACAACCCCGTTAACAACGGTACGGAATAGGCGTTTACCTTGCAATGGTATGGCCATCAATTCCCCATTCAAACTTTTTGCCACTGATGGGGCGAGTAAGTCCCCTTGTAATGTCGCATCAAAGTCACCGATAACTTGAGCTGGGAAGCCTGCCCAACCCCATTGGTTTAAATCGACGAGGTCAATATTAGAACCTGATGCCCTGAGTAAGAAGGGGACTTTTTTGGGCTCTTGTTTTACCAGCAAGCCAATTTTACTGATACCTTTATCAGTACTGACCGTTAAGCTCGCTGCCGCCGAGGATTTACCACTTTGGCGTATTTCGACAAATGGACGGCGCACTATAACTTGGTTGATTGTGCCGCTATCTGCATTGAATGTCGCTTTACCACTCCAAATTCCCCATTGTTTCTGTTTGATTAAATCAACATTTTCAATATTACCGCTTAATGCCGTCAACTCGAAAGGAAATTGCGGCTGGATATTCATCAAAAGTGATTGGGAAAGGGTGAATTTCTTAATATTTAAACCGGACAACCACGCTGGCGTTGGTTGCGCGAAGAAGGACAACCAATTTTCAGGTAAGGTATATAAGATACCCGCAAGTTTACCTTCATCGATAGTGAGTACTTGATTATTGCGTTGCCAAGACCCACTGAGGTTAAAAATGCCTTTATTATAGTAACCTGATAACTTGCTGATATTGAGGTTATCACCGTTAATATTCAGCTCTCCAATTAAGGTACTCAGCTGCTGGTCTTTCACGACGAATTGGTCGACATTAAAGCTAATGCTGCTTTTAGGGCTAGTCCAGCTGCCTCTAACGAAGCTGAGTTGGTCAATTTCGGTGCTTAAGCCAGAAAGTGCCCAATCTTTACCTTGAATATCAACATTGGTTAGTTCTACTTTTTTGACTTGTAGTGATTTATCACTCGTTATTGCATCAAATAGTGAATCGAAATCAACATTATTTTCCCAGCCAACTTTATTCATGGTGAGGGAGTCAACCATGATAGAGCCATCATTAAGTACCTTCCCAGTGCCCGCAATATAGCCATTATTTAAGTAGGCACTGGCTTGGCTTATTTCTGTTCCTTGCTGCTGTAATTTACCAGTAATGGCAATATTCTTGAATGCAAGGTCATTGAATTTTAATTGGTTAGAGGTAAATCGAAAATCACCGTAACCAAAAGGAGTGTTTTCGGTGGGTTTCCAAGGGGTCATTCCTCCCGTAAAGCCGGCGACTTGTACCGTATCATTGCCTTTTTTAAGCGTAATCTGGCTATTTTCAAATTGCAAAATAGTCGCGGAAATAGGGAACAACACCGTGTTTGGTGAGACTGTTGTAGATAATGTCCCTTGAGTGATAACCAAACGTTTTATTGCGGTGCCACTAAATAGGTTTAGCCAATTAACATCAACCACGACTTGCCGTGAATCTAAAGATAGGTCACTGTTTTTAGCCGTTAACTTAACATCTTGGAAGATGAACTCACCGGGGTTAGAAAACTCATGCCCCATAATTCCCACATCAATATCGTAATCGGTAAATTTACTTAAAAATTGACTGGAGTAGGATGCGCCCCAACGGGTTTGTAGCCCGATATAAGTAAAAATAAACAATAGCAGCAGTAACAAAAGTGCATAGGTAGTAAATTTGATTAACCATTTCACAGTTTACTGCTCCTTTGGTTTGTGAACGAATAGACACAGGAAGAAACCGTCTAATATAACGACAATTTAAGGATAGCATACAGAAAAACCGCCAGAGTGTTCAACACTGGCGGCTAGAATGAAAGGTTATTTTTCGAGAGGGAAGACTAAATTCAGAACAATTGCAGTTAAACCACCCGCAGCAATACCTGAAGAAAATAATGTTTTTAACCAGTCAGGCGCGAATTGCAAAATCAAGGGTTGCTGTGACACACCCATACCCACGGCGAGAGAAAGGGCTATAATCATGATGGCGCGGCGATTGAGTGGCTCACGAGACACGATACGCACTCCTGAAGCGGCAATGGTACCAAACATCACAATGGTTGCTCCGCCTAATACGGGCTCAGGGATTTGTTGTACAAAGCCTGCAACCGCAGGGAATAGCCCTAATAACACTAACATTAAAGCAACAATGTAACCGACATAGCGACTTGCCACCCCTGTTAATTGGATAACACCGTTGTTCTGCCCAAAACAAGAGTTAGGGAAAGTATTAAATACCGCTGAGACCATCGAGTTCAAACCATTGGCAAGTACGCCACCTTTGATTCGTTTCATATATAAAGGGCCACGAACGGGTTGTTCTGATACATCAGAAGTGGCGGTAATGTCACCTATCGTTTCTAAGGAAGTCACCATGAAAATGAGAATTAATGGGATCAACAGGTTCCAGTCGAAGGATAAGCCATAATAGAAAGGCTCAGGAACAGTAATAATTGGCTGATTGGCTTCCATTGGTTGCGCATTTGGCAACATGTCCATCCACCAAGCTGCAATATAACCAACGGCCATGGCAATAACTAAAGATGCGACACGTAAGTAAGGGTTTTTCTGCCGATTAAGTAAAATAATAACCGCTAAAACAACCCCAGCCAAAATCAGGTAATCTGGTGAACCGAAGGTATTATCGCTAATCGCACCATAACCACCACCAATGGAGGTCAAGCCGACTTGAATTAAAGATAAGCCGATGATCATGACAACGACACCAGAAACCAGTGGTGTAATGACTCGACGGGCTAGATGTAGAAAACGTGAAAGAATCACTTCGGTTAATGCGGCTACGAGTAAAGTACCAAACAAAGCTGCCATCATGGATGGGATATCAGCCCCACCTTGCTTGAGTGCAACACCTCCCATGATTAACGGTGCAACAAAGTTAAAACTGGTTCCTTGAATCGAAAGTAGGCCTGAGCCAATAGGGCCCCATGCACGAATTTGAATTAAAGAAGCAATACCGGAGGCAAATAAAGACATACTAATGATGCGCTGAGTATCGTGAGCTGGCAGCCCCAGAGCCTGACAAATCAGCATCGCTGGGGTAATAACAGCGACAAACATCGCCAGAAGATGTTGCCCGGCAGCAAACAAAGCTTGCGGCAGCGGTGGACGGTCTTCTAATTTGTAAATAAGTTCGCTTTGCGTGTGTATGGTCGCTTCAGTAGTTTGCTTTTCAGACGTCGCAGTATTCATTGCCTTCATTTCTCGCCAACAAAAAACGCATTGTAATGTGTCGAAATTAAAAAGCAATCGTTTGCTTTTAAAAAATATATTCATTAGTTAAATAGTGTCGTCACATTTATATATATTTTAACTTGTATTTATAACAGTTTTTTTTTCTAATCCTACAACCTGCTTTTGGCGTTTTAAGGAAGAAATTAACGTCTAACTAGTTTTTGATAATTTTAACAACAGACGAGGTACGTGAATGTATCATCTCGATGTCTACGGTACACTGGTAGCTGCTACCTTAGTATTATTGCTTGGGCGTAAACTGGTAAAATCAGTCCCTTTTCTTGAAAAATATACCATCCCTGAACCTGTTGCGGGTGGGTTGTTAGTTGCTTTTAGTCTTTTATTGCTTAAACAATTATTTGACTGGAGCCTTTCTTTTGACTTATCACTGCAAGAACCTATGATGCTGGCATTCTTTGCCACAATTGGTCTTAATGCCAACCTTGCTAGCTTGAAAGCTGGTGGTAAGGCATTGTTTATATTTATTTTTGTGGTTGTAGGCTTATTGCTAGTCCAAAACACAGTGGGGATTGCCCTTGCTGAATTATTGGGGCTAGACCCTTTAATGGGGCTGTTAGCTGGCTCAATTACCTTATCTGGCGGCCATGGTACTGGTGCGGCATGGGGTAAAATTTTCACTGAAAATTATGGTTTCCAAAGTGCAACAGAAGTTGCAATGGCGTGTGCTACATTTGGACTCGTTCTTGGTGGCTTAATTGGCGGACCTGTTGCACGTTTTCTAACACGTAATATTCCAACGCCAGGAACGGCAGAAGATGATAAAGATGTGCCAACTGCATTTGAGAAGCCTCAATCAGGGCGCATGATCACGTCAATGGTTTTAATTGAAACTATTGCATTGATTGCTATCTGTTTGCTGATAGGAAGTTATATTGCAGGTGAATTAGCCGATACTCCTTTTGCACTGCCTAAATTTGTATGTGTACTGTTTGTTGGTGTTATTTTAAGCAATAGCCTATCACTGCTTGGTTTTTACCGAGTGTTTGACCGCGCCGTTTCTGTTATGGGTAACGTGAGCCTATCATTATTCTTAGCGATGGCTTTAATGAGCTTGAAGCTCTGGGAATTAGCATCACTGGCCATTCCAATGATCATCATTCTTGCTGTACAAGCTTGTGTAATGGCAGGGTATGCAATTTTTGTTACCTTCCGTGTGATGGGGAAAAACTATGATGCCGCTATTTTAGCTGCGGGGCATTGTGGTTTCGGTCTTGGGGCTACGCCAACAGCGATTGCGAATATGCAAGCGGTAACGGATAGGTTGGGTCCATCTCACCTTGCGTTCCTTGTGGTCCCAATGGTTGGGGCATTCTTCATTGATATTGTTAATGCGATAGTCATTAAATTGTATTTAATGTTGCCACTATTCCCAACTATTGCGGGATAGTTTTTATTTAATAATAAATCAAGTTAAGCAGGTATTGCCGTGAAAATATTCACGGCAATTTTCATTTTAAGGAATGGATAAAAAGAAGATATAAAACTTAAGCGTGGCTGTATTGTTCTCGCTCAGGTAACCAGCGCTCAATAAGTTGTTGTGCATTTTCTGGGTAGTTTTGTTGAATATGGCGAGCGAGGCGTTGCACTTCTGGCAACATATATTGGTCACGTAACAAATCAGCGACCTTAAATTCTGCATTTCCTGTTTGTCTAGTGCCTAATAATTCCCCAGGCCCGCGAATTTCGAGATCTTTTTGTGCGATAACAAAGCCATCATTGCTGTCCCGCAACACTTGTAGCCGTTGTTTAGCGGTGTGGGTTAGCGGTGTCTTATATAATAATACGCAGTGAGATGCGATAGCTCCACGGCCAACTCGCCCTCTCAATTGGTGCAATTGAGCTAAACCAAGGCGCTCAGGGTTATCAATGATCATCAAACTGGCATTAGGCACATCAACACCGACCTCAATGACCGTTGTAGCCACAAGCAGTTGAATTTCATTCCTTTTAAAAGCCGCCATAATGCTTTGTTTTTCAGCAGGTTTCATTCGCCCGTGGACTAAGCCAACTTTTAATTCAGGTAGTGCCAGTGCGAGTTCTTCGCTGGTCACTTGAGCCGCTTGTGCTTCTAATAATTCAGAGTCTTCAATGAGTGTACAGACCCAATAGGCTTGGCGACCTTCTTCAATACAGGCTTGGCGAACGCGTTCAATAATATCGTTACGGCGAGTGTCTGGGATGGCGACAGTAGTGACAGGCGTACGGCCCGGAGGAAGCTCATCGATGACAGAGGTATCTAAGTCTGCATACGCTGTCATCGCCAGTGTCCGTGGGATTGGCGTAGCGGTCATGATCAATTGATGAGGGTGGTACCCTTGCTGCTCACCTTTCTCACGCAGAGCGAGCCGCTGATGAACGCCAAAGCGATGTTGTTCATCAATGATAACAAGCCCCAGCGCTTTAAAGCTCACTTGCTCTTGGAAAATAGCGTGTGTTCCAACAACCATCGCAACTTCTCCACTTGCGATGGCATCTTGCTGAGCCTGACGTGCCTTACCCTTCTGTTTGCCCGCTAGCCAACCCACTTTAATGCCTAAAGGCTCTAACCATTGTTTGAATGTATTGGCATGTTGCTCTGCAAGAATTTCGGTGGGAGCCATCAAAGCTACTTGTTTGCCATTCTCGATGGCACAAACGGCCGCTAAGGCTGCAACAAGCGTTTTTCCTGACCCTACATCCCCTTGAATCAAACGCATCATAGGGGCATCTTTGGCGAGGTCTGCTTCAATTTCGCTAACAACACGGTTTTGTGCATTTGTTGGCGAGAAAGGTAATTGTGCGAGTAACTGTGATTTTAATTGACCACTTGTTGTTAACGGCTCGGCATATAGGCGTTCGTTGCCTGCACGGATGGCTAGCATACTGAGGTGATGTGCTAAAAGCTCTTCGAGTATAAGCCGTTTCTGGGCAGGATGGTGCCCTTTCTCCAGTTCAATCAAAGCGACATTCGGTGGTGGATTGTGTAATAAGCGAATGGCATCTGGTAGGCTTATCATTCCACGGCTAAGCTCTTCTGGAAGCAATTCTTTTATTTTTCCGCTATCAAGTAACCTTAGCGCTTGTTCCATTACCTTGCGTAAAGTGGCCTGACGAACACCTTCCGTGGTTGGGTAAACAGGTGTTAAGTTCTCTTGTAAGCTGATATTGCTGGTGTCTTGGGAGACTTTATATTCGGGGTGAATGATTTCTGGCCCTGTATTTCCTCTGCGAACTTCCCCATAGGCGGTGACCTGTTTTCCTTCTGCTAAGTTATTCTTCATTGCAGCTGAAAAATTAAAAAAACGTAAGGTGAGGTTACCTGTGCCATCGGAAATCAAGCAGGTCATCATTCTTTTGCGGCCGAATACCACTTTAGTTTGCAGTATTTCACCGGTAATTGTTGCGGTCGTACCGGGGAGGAGATCTTTTATTTGATATAGACGGGTGTGGTCTTCATAGCGTAATGGGAAATGAAGAAGAAGGTCTTGAACGGTGTTCAAACCGATTTTACGCATTTTTTCTGACTGGCTTGCTCCAATTCCGTGCAATGAAGTCAGTGAAATGGTATCAAGTAGCCCATTATTCATGTTATTTCCTTTTATTTAACCAAACTGCCGTCTTTTCATTTTTTCGGTTAATTGCATTTGTGCCCACCACGAGTCATCAGCTTCAATTTGCCCTTGGTTATTGATAAATGGGCGAGGAAGTCCCTTACGTTTAGCAACTTCAGCCAGTACAGGGTAACCTCCTTCAAATAACCAAGTTTGTTGTTCATCTGGTGAGAGTAAGCAATGGTCACGCTTGTACATACCCGCCTGCTGCCGTTGCCGTTGGGCTTCATATAAAATCAGTGCAGAAGCAACGGAAACGTTCAAAGATTGCACCATGCCAGCCATTGGAATGATAATGTGTTTATCAGCCAGTGCGAGGGCTTGTTGTGAAATCCCTGTTTTTTCTTGCCCCATCATAATACAAGTTGGCAAAGTATAATCAATTTCACGAAAATCAACGGCATGTTCTGATAAGTTAGTCGCCAAAACCTGCATATTTTGTGATTTTATGTGGGCAATTGCTTCTTCGGTGGATGTGTGTGAAATAATTTTAACCCAGCTATTACTCCCCGCAGCAGAAGAAACGGACAGTTTGACTTGTTGGTCCGGCCAAATAGCATGAATTTGATGGATCCCTACGGCATCCGCACTGCGTACAATCGCAGAAACATTGTGCGGT
Source organism: Providencia rettgeri (assembly GCF_013255915.1). Classification (GTDB taxonomy): domain Bacteria; phylum Pseudomonadota; class Gammaproteobacteria; order Enterobacterales; family Enterobacteriaceae; genus Providencia; species Providencia hangzhouensis. The sequence continues at coordinate 301,343 of NZ_CP053896.1, forward strand.
TTATGAATTTCTTCGAGGCAGAGAGTTAGGTCAGGTTGCCGCATCGCCATCATTTGGCAAATGCGGCGATAGCGGCGTTCATTCATAGTTATTAATTACGTATGGTCGTTAATTACGGTTTCGGCTAACACGTAGAACGTCAGGCATAATACGGATTTTCCGCATCACATTTGCCAATTGAACTCGGTTTTTAGTTGTAAGGCGAATAAAAGCGCAATATACACGGCCATCTTTTTCTTCTGTATTCATACTTTGAATACTTGAATTGGCGTCATTAATGGCGGCAGTTAAATTCGCTAAAGCACCTTGGTGATTAATCATATCCACTTTAATTTCAGCGATAAAGTCGGTATCAGTGTCGTTGTCCCATTCAACAGCCATAAATTTATCAGGTTCTTTTTGATAACCACGAATGTTGCGGCAGGATTCATGATGAATAACGAGACCTTTACCAGGACTAATATGTGCAACAATTGGGTCACCAGGAATAGGGCGACAACATTTTGCAAAGGTGATTAAAACACCATCAGCACCTTTGATAGAGAGTTTATTCCGGCTTTCAACTAACACTTGTTCTTCAGGTGTATTTTGTGGATTGTTCTGTAGGTTACGTGCGACAACCACACTCATTGCATTACCCAACCCAATTTCAGCAAGCAAATCATCGATAGAGTGCAGCTTCATGCGTGCCAATTCCGCATCAATATTGGCTTGAGGGATATCAGTGAGTTTATTTCCTGCCCCTAGCGCATGGTTGAGTAAACGGCGACCTAAATTAATAGAATCTTCACGTTTTAAATTTTTCAATAACTGGCGAATTTTGGCCCGCGCTTTTGAGCTGACAACAAAATTGAGCCATGCTGCATTTGGCCGTGCGCCTGGCGCGGTAATAATTTCGACAGTTTGGCCACTCGTAAGGGATTGCGAAAGTGGGTAAGGCTGGCGATCAACGCGCGCGCCCACGCAAGCATGACCAATATCCGTGTGTACTGCGTAGGCAAAGTCAACAGGTGTTGCACCGGTAGGTAATTCAACAATACGGCCTTCTGGGGTGAAAACGTAGATTTCATCCGGAAATAGATCCGATTTAACGCTTTCAATAAATTCAAACGAGCTACCTGCACTTTGTTGTAACTCAAGTAGACTTTGCATCCAACGTTGAGCTCTAACTTGTGCCGTTGTACCTTGTTCACCTTGCTCTTTATAGGCCCAATGCGCAGCAACCCCCATCTCAGCCATTTGGTCCATGTCTTCTGTGCGAATTTGCACTTCGACAGGAACACCATGTGGCCCAATCAATGAGGTATGTAGCGATTGATAACCGTTGGCTTTAGGGATAGCAATATAGTCTTTAATACGCCCCGGACGCGGTTTGTATAAACTATGCATTTGGCCTAAAACGCGGTAGCAAGTATCCACATCTTTTACAATTACCCTAAAAGCATAGATATCCATAATGGAATGGAAACGTTGCTCTTTTTGGTGCATTTTGCGATAGATGGAATAAAGGTGTTTTTCTCTGCCACTTACGCGACAAGGAACTCCTGCCTCGGTTAGCCTACCGTCAATTTCCGAGAGAATTTTTTGGATCATCTCTTTTCGGTTACCGCGAGCAGCCTTGACGACTTCCTTAATAACACGATAACGGTTGGGATATAACGCTTCAAAACCCAGCTCTTCAAGCTCTGTTTTGATGTGGTGTATACCTAGCCTGTGGGCTAACGGGCTATATATTTCAAGGGTTTCACGTGCAATGCGCCGACGTTTATCGGGCCTAAGTGACCCTAACGTGCGCATGTTGTGAGTGCGGTCTGCCAGTTTTATCAAAATGACACGGATATCTTTTACCATCGCCATGATCATTTTGCGGAAGTTTTCTGCTTGGGCTTCTTTTTTGTCGCGAAAGTTGAGCTTGTCTAGTTTGGATACACCTTCGACGAGACCGGCGACGGTGGTACCAAACAATTCTTCTATATCTTGAAATGTCGCTGGAGTATCTTCAATCACATCATGAAGTAGCGCTGCCATTAGTGTTTCATGGTCCAAACGCATCTCAGCAAGAATACAAGCAACAGCAACTGGGTGAGTAATATAAGGCTCACCACTTGAACGGGTCTGTCCTTCATGGGCATCCCGAGCAACAACATAGGCTTTTCTTAGTAATTCAATTTGTTCTTTAGGAAGATACTTTTGAATGACTAAATTAAGGCTTTCAAACAGATACAAGGCAGACCCACCTTAGTGATTAGCGACGACCTTCAGCGATTGCAGAAACTGCTTGCATTTCAGCCGCTTCTTGCTCTTGCTGTTCTTGGCGCTCACGCACATCTAAAATGTGACCGTTGATTAAGCCTTCTTCTACTTCACGTAATGCGATAACAGTGTATTTATCATTTTCTTCAGGAACTAAAGGGTCTTTTCCACCCGTTTGTAACTGACGAGCTCTACGTGCCGCAACCAATACGAGGTCAAAGCGGTTACCAATTTTTTCTACTGCGTCTTGAACAGTTACGCGTGCCATAAATGTGCTACTCCAAAGAAATAAAAAAATGACCTGATATGATACTGAAACTATTCTCAGTCTGCTAGTAATTTGCTGATTAAAGCATCATGTCGTTGAACTTGACGCCCTAATTTTAAACGCTCAGTACGGATGATAGATTGTAAATCGCTCAGTGCGGTATTGAAATCATCATTAACAATAAGGTAATCATACTCGTTGAAATGTTCAATTTCACCTACTGCTTGTGACATGCGTTTTTCAATAACTTCATCGCTGTCTTGCCCACGACCACGCAGTCTGCGATAAAGTTCATCTTTTGATGGTGGGAGAATGAAAATACTACGCGCCTCAGGCATTTTGGCTCTTATCTGCTGCGCTCCCTGCCAATCGATATCAAGAAAAACATCAACACCACTATTTAATACATCTTCAATGATAGGTTTGGACGTCCCATAATAATTCCCAAAAACGCATGCATGCTCTAGGAATTCACCTTTGTCGACCATTTGTAAAAAATCAGTTTCAGATACAAAGAAATAGTGCTCGCCATGGACTTCTCCTGGACGTGCAGTTCGAGTTGTATGAGAAACGGAAACCTGTGTGTCATACAATGGTTGTGTTTTTAATAAAGCCTGAATCAGACTTGATTTCCCTGCTCCACTAGGGGCAGAAACAATATATAACGTGCCTTGTATCATGATGATTTCTTGAATAGTCGAGGATTAAACATAAAAGATGGTGATAAACCTGACATAGTATACACGGACTTGCATCAACATGCAGCGATATCAATAAATCATGAATTTTAATTAAATGAATTTGATTAGTAACTAAATTGTGAACGGGCTCGAGAAATTAACTTATTACTCATGAAAGCATCATTAGTTTTGCGAAGCCTTTTGCAAACAACTTCTTTTGAGGATGAAGACTTTGAGAAGTTGTTTGATGCTTAGCAACTGAGGGGAAAATGCTTTAAAAGAGTAATGTCTTAATGGATTGGTAATAACAAGGAATAGTTATGATTTATATTTTGTATGGTTATTGGTTCGCGTCAGTTTATAGACTAAGTGGGTTAATTGTTGGGGTAATGGTGTGTATTAATGTTGCTCAAGCAGCGCAGCAAATTGCCGTTAATAAACCGTGTGAAAAACAAAATAGTAAAATAATAAGTCAGGAAAGTCATCGGTTAGGAAAACAATTACAACTGTGGAACCAAGCTTACCGTTTGGCGGGTAGCAGTTCCATTAGTGATGAAGCTTATGACCAGCTATTTAATTTATGGCGTTCTTTGCAACGATGCCAGCAACTCCCCGAAGAATTGCCAGAAGTACTATTACCTGAAAAATCACAGCTAACTATGCATCCCATTCCTCATACAGGGTTAAAGAAACTCAATGAATTAGAAGTTTATAGCTGGATAGAAACACGTAAAAATATCTGGCTACAACCTAAAGTCGATGGTGTAGCAGTAACGTTGGTTTATAAAAATGGCAAGCTTATTTCCATGATTAGCCGAGGAAATAGTGTTGAAGGAATCGAGTGGCGGGCAAAAGCAGATTTTATTCCTGCGATACCCAAACAAATCAAATATTCAGGCATGTTAGTCCTTCAAGGCGAATTATTTTGGCGTATGAATGGACATATTCAAGCTAAAAGTGGGGGAGTGAACGCTCGTAATAAGATTGCGGGGTGGTTAATGCGAAAAAATGAACCAACCGCCCTTGAAGAAAATATTGGTATTTTTATTTGGGCATGGCCTGCGGGGGATGCTAATCCAAAAACACAGTTAACATTACTTTCTGAGATAGGTTTTCCGCTTGCTGAACAATATAGCCATAAAATTGAAAATAAGATTCAAGCTAAGCAACTAAGGGAATACTATTATCAAGGGCAATTACCATTTGCTACAGATGGCATAGTGCTTAAAAATTTTCCAGCGCCAGCAGCATTAGCCTGGCAATCAAAACAAAATAGTTGGGCGATTGCATGGAAATATCCATTACGCAGTGTGCTATCAGAGGTAACTAAGCTTCAGTTCAATATAGGAAGGACCGGGAGAATTAGTGTTGTAGCTAGCATAACACCCATCAATATTGACTCGAAAACTATTTCAAAGGTAAATGCTGGATCATTATCATCATGGGAAAAACGAGATTTACTTGTTGGAGATAAAATACTTGTCTCTCTTTCAGGGCTAGGAAGTCCAAAGATTGAAGACGTTATTTGGCGACGAGAGGAACGCGAATATCCAGAGACATCAACCTTAAAGCAATTTCACTCACTCAGTTGTCTTACTTATACTGAAGTTTGCTCACAGCAGTTTGTCGCAAGGTTAACGTGGTTAGGTAAACAACTACGTATGCGAGGAATAAGTGAGGCTACATGGCGCCAGTGGGTAGAAAACCATAACCTAACTCGATTAACAACTTGGTTGTCAGAACAATGGCAAAGCGATTTATCGAAAGGTAAAAAACATCAAATGTTAGTAAAGCAACTGAAAATGGCAAAGGATCAACCTATTTCGCTTTGGTTAAAAGGTCTCGCAATTCCACTAACTAAATTACAAGTAGGGAAAGTGACTGACATAGGTATGTTGTATGACCCATCATGGGTTAACAGTATAAATTTGACGAAACTGCAAAAGAAAAAATTAGCTAATTGGCTAGCGGAACCAGAAATTGAATCTATTTTACGTATATTGTCTGACATGAAAGCGATTCAGCCACCAATAGTAAATCATTAATGGCTGAAACTCTTTTATTGATTAGATTAATCTTGGTTTTCGTAATTAAAAATAGGCAAACCGAGACGATAACGAATGGCTATTAGCCTTGCACTCAAGCCAACAACGAGTGTGATAATAACCACGATATCTTTAGGTAAAGGCGTTTGTAATAGGCCAATATAGATCCAAGCGGCAGCGAAAGAAACGCCAGCATAGACTTCTTTTTGGAAAACTAAAGGGATTGTGTTACACAGCATGTCTCTTAACACACCACCAAAAACGCCAGTAATCACTGCTGCAATAGCTGCAATGATTGGGCTGTAGTGCATATCGAGTGCTATTTGGGCGCCAAGTATAGAAAATACAATTAGTCCGATAGCATCTAATATGAGGAATAATCGGCGTAAATGTTTCATCATAGGGGCTATCCAGATTGTCACAATCGCAGCGCCTGCAACAGTCAGGATATACTCAGGATGTTCCACCCAACCTAGGGGGTAATGGCCAAGTAAGATATCACGGACGGAACCACCACCAATTGCCGTCGCGGACGCAATAATAATGACGCCAAAGACATCCATTTTTCGTCTGCCAGCCGCAAGTGCTCCAGTCATGGCTTCTGCGGTGATACCAATAATATAAAGTACACTTAATAACATGGTAGTTTTGTTCGAGATTAAGGTTATTGCTAAAGGGTAATATTACTTATGAAACTTCTCGACTGAGATTTTCTAGTATTGATTAAACTAGATTAGTTAAAGTAATCCGATAGCGATATTAAATGATGTCAAAGGATAACAGATTGAATAATAAATTGCCCTATAAAGAAACACGTTTAACGCATGATGAACGAAGCCACCAACTAACGAATATTAATATCTGGACTCCAGACAGCCAGTGGTTAGCGTATGATATACGGTCGAGCGGTAGTTCTTTTACAGGTTTATCTATAGAAAAAATTCATGTAAAAACATTACAAGTCGTTGAGGTTTATCGTGCAAGTCATGGGGCTCATGTTGGAGTGGTAACGGTAAGTCCTCAACTGCCAACTCAATATGCTTTTATCCATGGCCCTGAGTACCCTGATGAACAGTGGCAATATGACTTTCACCATCGAAGAGGGGTGTATGTTAAAGAAGATCAATTAAATGTAGCTCATCCAATTGATGCAATGTGTATTACCCCTCCGTATTTAGTGGGAGCGTTGCGTGGGGGGACTCATGTCCATGTTTTTAGTCCAGACGGAAAGTGGTTGAGTTTTACCTATAATGACCATGTAATGCATGAATTAGATGTGCAATTAGACCAACGAAATGTGGCAATTGCAGTACCTATTGGGCCCGTTAATGTGAGTCCTAAAATACATTTTCGAGAATATAGTGGCGATTACTTTTGTTGTGTTGTGACGCGAACAACGCAACAGCCTAAGCCTAGCAGCGATGAGATTAGCCGTGCATATGAAGAGGGTTGGGTAGGTCAAAAAGGTTATCAAAAAGAGAATGGAGAGTGGCAAGAAAGAGCGCTGGTGTTTATTGGTGACACTCATTCTACAAATGGAGAAATTATTCCTGAGATCTATATTGTTGATCTACCTTCACAGCTTGAGGATTACATGATTGCGGGGGAATCTCCTATCCAAGGAACAGAATCAAGCATGCCTTCCCCACCAAAAGGTATACAGCAAAGGCGTTTAACTTATACACACGATAAAAAATTTCCTGGTTTAGCGAAGCAGCCACGACATTGGCTAAGAACTTCGCCAGATGGTAAATCAATCGCTTGTTTGATGAATGATGATGACGGTAATGCTCAATTGTGGTTAGTTGATACGCTGACTGGAGTGCAAAGGCAGATAACTCAGGGTTCTTCACCGGTTCAGTCTGCCTTTAGCTGGGATAGTAAAGGTGAGCACATTTGTTTTATTTGTGACAATAGTGTCGTGTATTGTCACGTCGTGAGCGGAACCATACAAAAATTAACACAGCGTACTGAACTTGCTCCTGTTGCTGATGCCGTTGTATTTTCACCTAATGATGAATTGATTGCGTTTATGCGAGATATTGATGGATTTAGGCAAATTTATACCGTAGAAACGGGTTTAAACAGCAAATAACATAATTATGTTACTACAGTCACGAATAAAAAAAGTATTGATAAGCTTTTTTTTATCTGTGACTGTTTTTATTTTTCTCTGATTAGCATTTAAAAAATTTAATTGTTAATTATTCATGTAATGAGTGCAAAAATACTTATAAATAGAATATTTAAGTTAAGAAGATAGTTATCATAATAAGATAATAACTAAACAGATATTATATAAATGATTGGTCAGATCTTAGATTAAAAAATAATGTATTCATAAATACAGTTAATACACAATGAAATTTTAATTACAAACGTTTGATTGAGCCTGAATTACTTTTTGGTTTTATCTTTATTTTCAAGTTCTTCTATGCGTTTTTTGGGTGAGTCTGCTTTATCATCATTACCCGATTTCGCGTAATCTAAAGGAATTAAAAGAGTATCCATAACAACAGAAAAGGGTAAATCAATAGCAAGTAAAGGTTTAACAATCCAGCCGGTCTCATCATCTTTAATCATTTTAATACTGTTTTTCGAACCAGGGTAATAACCTTCTGATGGGCCTGCATGAGTCATAATACTGGAGCAACCACTCAAAATAAGAGGTGCGATAAGAAAATATAATCGTATTGAAATTAAACTCGGCATAGACATTGTTAACCTGTATTTAGTTTGTCGTCCCCAATATTTACTTATAATAACTAAAAACAAGAAATTCACAATAATGGTGTCGTATTATTATTTTATTTAACCGTATGTATTTTTTTAGTTAATAGTTTACTTGTAGCTATTAACTAAAAATGTTTGTCTTAGGTAGCTATTTCGATGAATGATAAATAACGTTAAGAAATAAAGATATACTATTTTATATTTGTTATCAGGTTGAAAATTCTAAAAAAATAGATCATTTATTCCTTCTGAACTGTGCTCTATGGCACATATTACCCTTATGCTATTTGGCATAATCGATTCAGTAGTATGTTTTATCACCTATTTGGGTGTGTTTAACGGGTAACTTGTCGTCAAAAGGATGCGGTCTATGAGTGAATTAGCTCTTACTGTAAGTTTGTTGGCGTTAGCTGCTGCTTTAGGGCTATGGATTGGAAATTGGAAGATCCGTAGTGTTGGGCTAGGGATTGGTGGTGTTCTATTTGGGGGGATCATTGTTGGACACTTCGCCCAAAGTTATGGCTTGCAACTTAATAAAGACATGCTGCATTTTATTCAAGAATTTGGCTTGATACTGTTTGTATACACGATAGGTATTCAGGTTGGGCCTGGTTTTTTCTCTTCTCTACGCGTTTCTGGGCTGAAACTAAATGGCTTTGCGTTGATGGTCGTTGTCTTAGGCGCGGTGGTAACAGCAATCATATATAAAGTCGCGAATATTCCATTACCAATTATCTTAGGTATTTTCTCAGGGGCGGTAACGAATACGCCATCTTTAGGTGCTGGTCAGCAAATTTTAACTGACTTAGGATCTGACCCTAATCTTGTTGGCCAGATGGGGATGGGCTATGCCATGGCTTACCCTATGGGGATTTGTGGCATCTTATTGGTGATGTGGTTAGTACGCATTATCTTTAGAATTTCAGTAGAGAAAGAAGCTTCTGCATTTAATAGTTCCACTTTTCAACAGCGCGACTCTCTGCAGACGATGAACATTGCCATTCGTAACGCCAATCTTGATGGCTTAATGATGCAAGACATCCCACTGCTTGGTAGTGAAGCTATTGTTTGCTCAAGATTAAAACGTGGGGACATGCTGGTTGTTCCTCAGCCTACTACAGAAATTCATTTAGGTGACTTATTGCACGTTGTTGGTTTAAAAGATGATTTAAATAAAGTTCGTTTAATATTAGGTGAGGAAGTTGACGTATCCCTGTCGACATCAAGCTCTATTTTGCATTCCGTTCGTGTGGTGGTGACGAATGATGCCGTACTAAGTAAAAGGCTGAAAGACTTAAACTTAAAACAAAAATATGATGTTGTTGTGACACGATTAAACCGTACTGGTATTGATTTAGTTGCTAATAACAATTCGGTTTTACAATTTGGTGATATTTTAAATATTGTTGGACGTCCTGAGTCAATCGAAGCCGTCACCGCTTTGTTAGGTAATGCGAAACAGAAACTACAGCAAGTTCAAATGTTACCTGTATTCCTCGGGATAGGGCTTGGAGTTGTGCTGGGGTCAATACCCGTTTTTGTTCCTGGTTTTCCTGCTGCGCTGAAACTGGGGTTAGCGGGAGGGCCACTGGTTGTTGCTCTAATTCTCGGTCGTATAGGGACTATAGGGCGTTTATATTGGTTTATGCCTCCGAGTGCAAACTTAGCGCTGAGAGAACTGGGAATCGTCATGTTCCTCGCTGTTGTTGGGCTCAATTCTGGTGGTGGCTTCATTGATACTTTAATTAAAGGCGATGGGCTAACGTGGATTGGTTATGGGCTATTGATTACGTTTGTACCACTATTTATTACAGGTGTTGTAGCTCGAATTTTTGGCAAAATGAACTATTTGAGCCTTTGTGGGGTGCTAGCGGGCTCTATGACAGACCCTCCTGCACTGGCTTTTGCAAATAATATTCATGCGGCCAGCGGTGCTCCGGCATTGTCTTATGCAACGGTTTATCCATTAGCGATGTTTTTAAGAATTATTTCTCCACAATTGCTGGCTATTTTATTTTGGGCGGTTTAGCTAGATGTGATTGTTAAACCGATGAATAGCAGAAATTCTATTGAAATTTCTAAAATTATAGCTTTTTCAATATGATATTTAGATTTTGATGTTTGATGTATAAGGCAGTAATGAAAGGTATCACGATATATAGGGGCAAAAAGTGCTTTTGTTTAAGCAATAACCAAATAGAAAAGATGTTCTAATAGTTTTGAATGATATTCGTATTGAAAAGTTAATTTGATTTCAATTACGGAGTTCTCGCTAATTTTTAGCCCCTTCTATATGAAAGGGCTTTTTTTTACCTAAATATTGCAATAACGGGGCTAAAAGTACCTTGTCGTTTCACAACTAGCAGGTCACTTCTTGATAAGCTTTTTCAAGCTCTTCAGCTAATATCTTGATCCCTTGTTCAATTTTTTCTGGCTCAGGGACATAGTTCATACGCATACATTGATGCGCATGTGGCCAATCCTGTTCAATACCAGGGAAGAAGTAATGGCCGGGAACCATCAATACACCACGTTTTTTTAAGCGTTGGTATAATTCTAAGCAATTAATTGGTAGGTCTTTAAACCATAACCAGAGGAAAATGGCACCTTCTGGCTTATGAATTAGACACTTATCTTCTGGAATATAACGACGAATAATTTCGATGGCTTCTTCTACACGTTGCTTATAAAAAGGGCCAATTACATTTTTAGATAATGAAATAAGGTCATCTTTTTTAAGCATTTCTAAAGCAAGTGCAGGGCCTATACCACCAGGAGCAAGGCTGATGATGCCATTCATATTACTAACAGCTTCAATGATTTCTTCGTTAGCGATGATAATGCCGCATCGAGTTCCTGGTAAACCAAGTTTAGATAAACTCATACAAAGAATGACATTTTCGTTCCAAAATGGCGTAGCTTCGCTGAAAATAATGCCAGGGAAAGGAACACCATAAGCATTATCTATTAGTAGTGGAATATTATGTTGTTTAGCTAGTTGGTCTAAATGCTCAACTTCTTCATCAGTAATGACATTACCAGTCGGATTTGTTGGGCGAGACACACAAATCACACCAATATCATCAGTAACCTCTAATGTGTTGAAGTCGACTCGGTATTTAAATTGACCATTAGGTAAAAATTCAATTTGTGGCTTATTAGCAGCGAATAAGCCATCATCAAGACCTGAGTCTGCATAACCGACATATTCAGGGGCAAGAGGAAATAGCACTTTACGGGTGATACCATCTTCAAAGCGACCGGCTAGCAAGTTAAATAGATAGAAAAAAGCACTCTGGCTGCCGTTAGATAGGGCAATATTTTTCGCGCTAATATTCCAACCTAGTTTTGCTTTTAGCGTTGCTGCAAGCGCTTTCAACATGGCATCTTTACCTTGAGGGCCATCATAATTACATAAAGTGTCCGTCAATTGGCCATTAGCACACATCTCAGCTAACAGATCTTGGAAATACTTATCCATTTCAGGGAGATGAGCAGGATTTCCTCCCCCTAACATAATGGAGCCAGGGGTTCTTATGCCTTCATTCAAGTCTTTCATTAATAATGAAATACCTGAATTTTTAGCAAATTTATTGCCAAATTTAGAAAATATCATCGCATTTATTCACATATATTTATTAGATTGTTAATGGAATTTAAAACATACTCCGCTGCACCTCAGAGTTCAACCACCAATTTCTATCTTTTATTAAGATAAAATATCAATATGGATATATTTAGTAGTGTAAAGTGTTGCAATGTTAATGCTTTGGTGGTTTATTTTTCTTTTTACTCGATGAGTTACGCCGATAAAAACTAATTTATTTAAATTGGCAACAATTCACTAAATGGTCATTTATCATGCCAGTTGCTTGCATAAAGGCGTAGCAAGTAATTGAGCCGACAAATTTAAACCCACGTTTTTTGAGCGCTTTGGAGAGAAGCTTAGAAAGTTCTGTTTCCGCAGGAACTTGCGATGAGAGTTCCCAACCGTTGATAATGGGTTGGCCATTAACAAATTGCCAAATAAAAGTGGAGAAGTCCTCACCATTTTCTTTCATGGCTAAATAAGCTTTTGCATTTGCAATAATTGCATTAATTTTTAATCGATTACGGATGATCCGAGTATCTTGCATGAGTCGCTCAATATCGTCTTCATTCATTGATGCAATTTTTTCAGGGTCGAAATGATGAAATAGATCACGATATCCTTGGCGTTTTTTTAAAATGGTGTACCAAGAGAGCCCGGCTTGTTGGCCTTCAAGGCAGATCATTTCAAATAATGTTAAGTTATCATAAGTGGGTTTACCCCATTCATGGTCGTGATAAGCGATATATTCAGGATCTTGATTGACCCAATGGCAACGTGTTAGTGCGGTATCCATTTTTCATCCTTTTTACAATGGTAATTGGTTTGCTTCAAAAAACAAACTATTTATACTGTATAAATAACCAGCTTAAAAGGGGTGAAAGTATTTTTTTTTATTTTTAGAATAAATACAGACATATTCAATGCTGTATATCTTGCGGTCAAAGGGTATACTGGCGTACTTTCATTAAATTTTACGTATCGCGTGCGGATCTAACATGCAAAAGTTTGATACCAAAACCTTTCAAGGTCTTATCCTGACATTACAGGACTACTGGGCGCGTCAAGGCTGTACCATTGTTCAACCATTGGACATGGAAGTCGGCGCTGGAACTTCTCACCCAATGACGTGTTTGCGTGCATTAGGCCCTGAGCCTATTGCAGCGGCTTATGTTCAACCATCTCGTCGACCAACTGATGGCCGCTATGGTGAAAACCCAAACCGTCTACAACACTATTACCAGTTTCAGGTGATCATCAAGCCATCACCAGACAATATCCAAGAGTTATACCTTGGTTCTTTAAAAGAATTAGGTGTTGACCCAACAGTTCACGACATTCGTTTTGTTGAAGATAACTGGGAAAACCCAACATTAGGTGCCTGGGGATTAGGCTGGGAAGTGTGGCTTAATGGTATGGAAGTTACTCAGTTCACTTACTTCCAGCAGGTCGGTGGTCTTGAGTGTAAACCAGTAACAGGTGAAATTACATACGGTTTAGAGCGCTTAGCGATGTATATCCAAGGCGTGGACAGCGTGTATGACCTTGTTTGGTGTGATGGCCCATTGGGTAAAACTACCTATGGTGATATCTATCATCAAAACGAAGTTGAGCAATCAACCTATAACTTTGAATACGCAAATGTTGATTTTCTTTTCAAATGCTTTGAAGAGTACGAAAAAGAAGCTCAACACTTGCTGGCTTTGGAAACGCCACTTCCACTACCTGCATACGAACGTATCTTGAAAGCGGCTCATACTTTCAACTTACTCGATGCACGTAAAGCCATTTCTGTTACTGAACGCCAGCGCTATATCTTACGTATTCGTACCCTAACCAAAGGGGTTGCAGAAGCGTATTATGCTTCTCGTGAAGCGCTTGGATTCCCTATGTGTCATAAGAACTAAGAGGCTGTCATGACTCAACAGACTTTCCTTGTGGAAATCGGCACCGAAGAGTTACCGCCGAAGGCTCTTCGTTCATTAGCTGAATCATTTGCTGCAAATTTTACGGCTGAACTTGATGGGGCAGATATTGCTCATGGTGCAGTAACGTGGTTTGCTGCTCCTCGCCGGTTAGCACTTAAAGTCGCTGATTTAGCGGCTTCACAGCCAGACCGTGAAATTGAAAAACGTGGCCCTGCTATCTCTCAAGCATTCGGTCCAGATGGCCAACCAACTAAAGCCGCTGAAGGCTGGGCTCGCGGGTGTGGTATTACCGTTGATCAAGCTGAGCGTTTGACCACGGATAAAGGCGAGTGGCTACTCTATCGTGCCCAAATGAAAGGGCAGGCAGTCAGTGAATTACTGGCTGATATGGTTAGCCGTGCATTGGCCAAATTACCTATACCTAAATTAATGCGTTGGGCAGATAAGGACACACAATTTGTTCGCCCTGTGCACACGGTAACATTGTTACTGGGTAGTGATGTTATTGATGGCGAAATTTTAGGTATTAAGAGCGGGCGCACAATTCGTGGTCACCGTTTCATGGGTGAATCTGAATTTACTATTGATAATGCGGAACAATATCCAGCCATTTTACGTGAACGCGGTAAAGTCATGGCAGATTACGCAGAACGTAAAGCGGTTATTAAAGCAGATGCGGAAAAAGCGGCTCAGGCTCTTGGTGGTCAAGCTGACTTAACAGATAGTTTGCTTGAAGAAGTGACTTCATTGGTTGAATGGCCGGTCGTTTTAACAGCTAAATTTGAAGAGAAATTCTTAGATGTTCCTTCAGAAGCGCTAGTTTATACCATGAAAGGGGACCAAAAATATTTCCCAGTTTATGATAAGACGGGCAAGTTAATGCCTAATTTTATCTTTGTGGCAAATATTGAGTCTTCTGATCCTCAGCAAATTATTTCAGGTAACGAAAAAGTTGTACGTCCGCGTTTAGCAGATGCCGAATTTTTCTTTAAAACTGACCGTAAACAACGTTTGGAAGATAACTTACCACGCTTAGAAACTGTATTGTTCCAAAAACAATTAGGTACACTGCGTGATAAAACTGACCGTTTAGAAGCATTAGCTGGCTGGATTGCAAACAAAATTGGTGCAGATGTAAACCATGCAACACGAGCTGGTTTATTAGCAAAATGTGACTTAATGACTAATATGGTGTTTGAATTCACAGACACTCAAGGCGTTATGGGAATGCATTATGCACGCCATGATGGTGAGTCAGAAGACGTTGCATTAGCTTTAAAAGAGCAGTACCAACCGCGTTTTTCTGGAGATGCACTTCCATCGACTGATGTTTCAGCCGCATTAGCATTGGCTGAAAAAATGGATACGCTTGCTGGTATTTTTGGTATTGGCCAACATCCTAAAGGCGATAAAGACCCATTCGCTCTGCGCCGTGCTGCATTAGGTGTCTTACGCATCATCGTAGAAAAAGGCTACCAGCTTGATCTTGTTGAAATGACAGAAGAAGCAGCTCGTTTATACGGTGATAAATTAACCAATAAAAATGTGGTTAATGACGTTGTCGAGTTCATGCTTGGTCGTTTCCGTTCTTGGTATCAAGAATTAGGCTATAGTATTGATACCATCCAAGCGGTATTAGCTCGTCATCCAACACAACCTGCTGACTTTGATGCACGAGTGAAAGCCGTTACTCACTTCCGTTCATTAGAAGAGGCGCAGGCACTTGCAGCGGCAAATAAACGTGTTTCCAATATTCTGAGCAAATCAGAAGAAAAATTGGCTGATAACGTTTTAGCTTCTGTTCTAAAAACACCTGAAGAAGTCAAACTTGCGACCCATGTTGTGGTATTGCAAGATAAACTTGCGCCAATGTTTGCAGAAAGGAATTATCAAGAGGCTTTAGTTGAATTAGCTTCTTTACGCGATATCGTAGATGAATTCTTTGCAAATGTTATGGTAATGGATGAAGACCAAGCGGTTCGTATTAATCGTTTGACGCTATTAAGCCAATTACGTGAGTTGTTCTTAAAAGTAGCGGATATTTCTTTGCTTCAATAGCCTTAAAAATAGGTTATTAGCTTGTAGTTAACGTTATTTTTATAAACGCTAACCTGTTTGATAAATAAGCACTAAAATATTCTAGTGCTTATTTTTTACTTAAAATAAGGTAATTTGCATATAAGCCTTACCGTTTTGGTGGTTTTATCAGCAAACGAACAGAATTGGCGAAAAATGGGTTGACGATCTCCGTTCTTGGCAGTATTATTCACACCGTTTTCGGCGAGTAGCGCAGCTTGGTAGCGCAACTGGTTTGGGACCAGTGGGTCGGAGGTTCGAATCCTCTCTCGCCGACCAAATTTTAGAACCCACCTCATTGAGGTGGGTTTTTTCGTTTATATCCCTTCTTATTTTTCACCCCAACTATTTCAGACTAACTTGGCTTGCACTCAATAACCTATCTCTGTTGATATATAAGCTGATTCACTCATGTTGTTTTAGGTAAAAACGCTTTTTCATTACAAGGACTCGTTAATGAAAGTTAATAACGTTTTATCGATACATCTTTGTTTCTTCTTATTAAGTCTTTATACCGTTATTGGCTTTAAAGCTTATAGCGCGCCTATAGCCCCTCCAAATGGTATTGTTGAGATGCCATCTACTTGTATTATGATAAACCAAGTACATTTTATTGGGCTTGAGCAGATTAAGGAAATAGCTGTTAGCCAAGTCAATAAATGGCGGCAAAAGATAGAGGGCCAATGTATTGATGAACAAGGCTTACTCAACTATGCAGATGATATTACGGCGAAGTTAATTCATGCAGGCTATCTGACCTCTTACTTGTATTACCCTGAGCAAACTTTTCTGTTTGGTATTTTGCAAGCAAAAATAATAGCAGGAACGGTTTCTTCTGTGGTTTATCAAAATGAGCAGTCAGAAGACAAATCATTACCACACATATTTCCTTTCCAGTTAGGTGATACGCTTAATTTACGGCAAATTGAACAAGGCTTGTACAATTTGCAAAATACATCTTTACTTCCTTTCCATATCAAACTAATTCCTGATGATACTTATGGGAATGCCACGCAAATTGTCGTGGTAGGCCAGCACCGACGCGAATTCCAAGGTGCACTTTCTTTTGAATCACACTCAATTTCTCGGCAAGTCGGTAGCACTGTTGGCCATACTTTTATGGTCGCCAATCCTTTTTTACGAAGTGATTTTTTATATTCAGAAATCAGCCGTCAGTTTAGTAACACAGAAGAAACTGAAATTAAATCAGCAATATTATTTTACTCTCTCCCCTATCAATATTGGTTGTTTTCAATATTTAGTGGGTATCAGGAAAATAAAACAGTTATTACCAGCAATGATGTCGCTTTACCACTACAGCAGCATAACGGCTTCTTATTACTACAAGCCGAATATTTATTAAAACGAACAGAAAAAACGGTAACTTCATTAAGTCTAAGGTCTGAAAGCCAAAAAAGTGACACGTTTTTGGCTGACCTACACTTACGAACACAACAACGCTTGGCTCATTACATCATTGGTGGGTTAACTCATCAGGTCAATTTTTTACGGGGAAGTGCTTTAGTTACATTAACGTATAAACAAGGAACTAACTGGTTTGGTACCAATGTACAGCAAATTACGGGTTTAAATAAGCCACAGGTTTTACAGATTTCGGCTTCAGCAATGAAGGAAGCCTCCCCTTTTCAATATCAAAGCCAATTTGATATGCAATTAAGTCGTGACAAGCTAGATGTTTTATTAGACCAAGGATCACTTACTGGTTTTGGAGGTGTTAGTGGTTTTATCGGTGGAGCTGAGCACCTTGAAATGGGGGATAATAGCTTAAAGCTACAAAACGAGGTGCTCTGGCAGAGCCCATGGCCGCATATGGCTTTATATACCTCGTTAGGTTTAGGTACAACATCAAATGATAGAGCCACATTTTGGAAAGAAAACCTATTGCTGGGAGGGAGAGTCGGAGCTAAAGGTCAAATTGGGAGTTTGTCATATCATTTATTTGTAGAAGCGCCAGTTTGGCAAACTGATCGACTATTGGTAAATTCAATGAGTTCGAGCCTTCAAATGAAATTTCATTATTAGTTAAATCATAGGGTTAAAGCAGGTGATTGCATCTATTTAAAATGACCTAGGTAATATTAGGCAATTGTAGTTTTTATCATCGGTATTAAAGCATATTCTGTACTTTGGAAAATAAGAATACAAACTACAGCCAGTATTATTTTATTCTTTAAGTTATCAATTGGTAAAAATTATGTTTAGTGAAAGCAGTTGAATGTTTTTTATTTGCATAAAAAACAAACTAAATAATTACATACTAAAATAATTTCCACATCGATTCTCTCTAGTGTTTTATTTCGTATCATGCCAACAAAAGCACTATATTCGTTCAGTAATTCAGCACTTAATCACAAATATAAAAATAAATAACCTCGATATAAAACCCTATTCACTACTAATTATATGGTTATAACACCTGCATCTTGCACTTCATTATGAAATTTTAAGCTAAATTGCAATGCTAATTGTTTCTAATATGTTACATGAATTGTGGGCGGAGCGTAAATGTGGCTATTGACGAAGTGAGTGACAGTTGATTAATTGCACAATGAATAACAAAAAATACAGATACTACATCTGTCGCTTTTATGACGGATCTAGACATCAAGCAAAACAACATGAACACCATAGGAGCATACAGATGCGCTCTATTAAAAAGACAGGTCTACTGACTGTAGGACTTACATTGGCAGCATTAGCAGTATCAGCAACAGTACAGGCAAAAACGTTAGTTTACTGTTCTGAAGGTTCTCCAGAAGGCTTTAACCCACAGTTGTTCACATCAGGAACAACCTATGATGCAAGCTCTATCCCGCTGTATAACCGTTTAGTTGAATTCAAATTAGGAACAACGGAAATTGAACCGGGTTTAGCGGAAAGCTGGGAAGTGAGTGATGATGGTAAAGAGTACACTTTCCATCTACGTAAGGGTGTCAAATGGCACTCTAACAAAGAATTTAAACCGACCCGTGATCTTAACGCAGATGATGTGATTTATACATTTATGCGCCAAAAAGATGCAAATCACCCATATCACAAAGTTTCAGGCGGTAGCTATGAATACTTTATGGGAATGGATATGGATAAAATTATCGATAAAGTTGAAAAAGTCGATGATAATACGGTGAAAATTACGTTAACTCGCCCAGAATCACCATTCTTAGCCGATATGGCAATGGACTTCGCATCGATTCTTTCTGCGGAATATGCAGACCAGATGTTGAAAGCGGGTACGCCAGAGAAAGTGGACTTAAACCCAATTGGAACGGGCCCATTTGTTCTGCAACAATACCAAAAAGACTCTCGTATTCTTTATAAAGCCAATGACCAATATTGGGGCACAAAACCTAAACTTGACCGTTTAGTCTTCTCTATCACGCCAGATGCTTCCGTTCGTTATGCAAAACTGCAAAAAAATGAATGCCAAGTCATGCCATATCCAAATCCGGCTGATTTAGAGCGCATGAAGCAAGATAAAGACATTACATTAATGGAGCAACCAGGCCTAAACGTCGGCTATCTCTCTTATAATGTTGAGAAAAAACCATTAGATAATCAAAAGGTTCGCCAAGCACTGTCTATGGCGGTGAACAAAGATGCAATTATCGAAGCGGTTTATCAAGGTGCAGGCCAAAAAGCGAAAAACCTTATCCCACCGACAATGTGGGGCTATAACGATGCGGTAAACGATTACGAATATAATCCTGAAAAAGCCAAAGCCTTATTAGCAGAAGCGGGTTTCCCGAATGGTTTTGAAATTGACCTGTGGGCAATGCCTGTTCAACGACCATATAACCCAAATGCACGCCGTATGGCGGAAATGATCCAAGCAGACTGGGCAAAAGTTGGCGTTAAATCAAAAGTTGTTAGCTACGAATGGGGAGAGTACCTCAAACGTGCGAAAGATGGTGAGCCACAAACAGTAATGATGGGTTGGACGGGTGACAATGGGGACCCTGATAACTTCTTTGCAACCTTGTTTAGCTGTGCAGCAAAAGAGCAAGGTTCTAATTACTCAAAATGGTGTAATGAAAGCTTTGAGAACTTGATCCAACCAGCGCGCCAAACAGCAGATCATGACAAGCGAGTCGAACTGTACAAACAAGCGCAAGTTGTGATGAATGAGCAGGCGCCAGCCCTCATTATCGCGCACTCCACAGTGTTTGAACCCGTACGTAAAGAAGTCAAAGGCTATGTGGTTGACCCACTAGGCAAGCACCACTTCGAAAACGTCGATATTGAGAAGTAATCGTATCTAATCTGTCTATGCCCTTCGTTGCTGGTTTAGAGCGGAGGGCGTTTTCTTCTCTAGAAGAAGCAGAGAAGTTAAGTTGTTTGTGAGCACCCGGAAAAGCAATTTTCTGAGTAGCCAAACGGACTAAGAGCCGTCAACGGCATTATTAAAGAGATTCAGGATATGTTGCAATTTATCCTCCGACGATTGGGGCTTGTGATCCCCACGTTTATCGGTATTACATTATTGACTTTTGCCTTTGTCCACATGATCCCAGGCGACCCGGTGATGATCATGGCCGGTGAAAGGGGACTATCCCCTGAAAGGCATGCTTATTTAATGGCAGAGTTAGGGCTTGATCAGCCACTTTGGAAACAATATCTTCATTATATCAATGGGATATTTCATGGTGATTTAGGGATTTCCTTAAAAAGTCGCATCGGTGTATGGGAAGAGTTTTTGCCCCGTTTTTTAGCGACAGTGGAATTGGCAACTTGTGCCATGATTTTTGCAATTTCTGTTGGGATCCCAGTTGGGGTTTTAGCCGCAGTAAAACGTGGTTCAATCTTTGACCATACTGCGATTGGCCTTTCTTTAACAGGCTACTCAATGCCTATCTTCTGGTGGGGGATCATGCTCATCATGTTAGTGTCGGTGCAATTAGACCTCACCCCTGTAGCAGGACGAGTGAGTGACACTGTTTTTCTTGATGATTCCCAGCCTCTGACCGGTTTTATGCTAATTGATACCCTAATTTGGGGCGAAGATGGCGATTTTATTGATGCGGTAGAGCACTTGATATTGCCTTCCATTGTTTTGGGTACGATCCCATTAGCCGTTATTGTGCGTATGACTCGCTCGTCAATGTTGGAAGTATTGGGAGAGGATTATATTCGTACTGCACGTGCTAAAGGTCTTGGCCGCGCTCGCGTAATTTTAATTCACGCACTACGTAATGCATTATTACCCGTTGTTACGGTAATTGGCTTGCAGGTTGGGGTGATGTTAGCAGGGGCTATCTTGACAGAAACTATTTTCTCATGGCCTGGGTTAGGGCGCTGGTTAATCGAAGGGCTACAGCGTCGTGATTACCCTGTGGTACAAGGGGGAGTTCTGCTGGTTGCTACACTGATTATCTTCGTAAACTTAGTGGTCGACGTGCTGTATGGCATTGTAAACCCACGTATTCGTCATAAGAAATAAGGAGCGCTAAATGTCTCAATCTACTGAGCCAACCGTTGTCAGCGCCCCACAGCCGATGACACCATTACAAGAATTTTGGCATTATTTTAAACGTAATAAAGGAGCAGTTGTCGGGATGTTCTACATTATCCTGATGGTACTGATTGCAATTTTTGCAGGTATATTAGCTCCACATGCTCCAGATGAACAATTTCGTGATTTCTTACTTGCTCCGCCAGTTTGGGAAGATGGGGGAAGTTGGCAGTTTATTTTAGGCACTGATGATGTTGGGCGTGATTTACTCTCTCGTTTAATGTATGGCGCCCGCCTGTCACTGCTAGTTGGTTGTTTAGTGGTTGTGCTGTCGTTAATCATGGGGGTCACTATTGGTGTGATCGCTGGCTATTTTGGTGGTGTCGTTGACGCATTAATTATGCGAGTTGTCGATATCATGTTGGCATTGCCAAGTTTGTTATTAGCTTTGGTACTGGTCGCCATTTTTGGACCTTCGATTGTTAATGCTTCGATTGCTTTGACGTTTGTTGCATTACCTCACTATATTCGATTAACACGAGCGGCTGTTTTAGTCGAAGTCAACCGTGACTATGTGACGGCTTCTCGTGTTGCGGGTGCAGGGGCAGTACGCCAGATGTTCGTGAACATCTTACCTAACTGTTTGGCACCATTGATTGTACAAGCCTCTTTAGGTTTTTCGAATGCCATTTTAGATATGGCTGCTTTGGGTTTCCTCGGAATGGGCGCGCAGCCACCAACTCCTGAGTGGGGAACGATGCTGTCTGATGTGCTGCAATTTGCACAAAGCGCATGGTGGGTTGTGACTTTCCCTGGACTGGCAATTTTATTGACGGTGCTTGCGTTTAACCTGATGGGTGATGGGTTACGTGATGCATTTGATCCAAAACTCAAGCAGTGATGAGGTAACCAAATGGCATTGTTAAATGTAGAACAACTTTCGGTTCATTTCGGAGACGAAAAGGCACCGTTTCGCGCCGTTGACCGCATCAGCTATAGCGTTGATAAAGGCCAAGTCGTTGGTATTGTAGGGGAATCTGGTTCAGGTAAATCAGTGAGTTCACTGGCTATTATGGGGTTAATTGATTACCCGGGAAAAGTGATGGCGAATTCATTGCAATTTGATGGACGAGATTTACTGTCAATCCCTGAAAAAGAGCGCCGGCAAATCGTTGGTGCCGATGTGGCGATGATTTTCCAAGACCCGATGACCAGTTTAAACCCATGTTTTACGGTGGGTTATCAGATTATGGAAGCATTGAAAGTCCACCAAGGCGGCAGCAAAAGTACGCGTAAGCAACGGGCAATTGACCTGTTAGACATGGTGGGTATCCCTGACCCACAATCACGTTTAGATGTGTATCCTCACCAATTGTCAGGAGGAATGAGCCAGCGTGTGATGATTGCTATGGCGATAGCATGCCGGCCTAAATTATTGATTGCGGATGAGCCGACAACGGCATTAGATGTCACTATTCAAGCCCAAATTATTGAATTATTGTTGGAATTGCAGCAGCAAGAAAATATGGCATTAGTGCTTATCACGCATGACCTCGCTTTAGTGGCAGAAGCTGCGCATCATATTATTGTGATGTATGCGGGGCAGGTGGTGGAGTCCGCCAAAGCAAGTGATATTTTTAAACATCCTCGCCATCCTTATACACAAGCGCTATTACGTGCCTTGCCGGAATTTGCGACGAATAAATCCCGTTTAGCCTCACTTCCTGGTGTGGTCCCCGGAAAATACGATAGGCCTGTAGGGTGTTTATTGAACCCACGTTGTCCGTATGCAACGGAGAAATGCCGTCAAGAAGAGCCAATGTTACAAACCGTTGGTGATCGCCAAGTCAAATGCCATATACCGCTGGATGATATGGGGAGGCCAACATTATGAGTGATAAACAACACACTCCATTGCTCAAAGCGGTGGATTTGAAAAAATATTATTCCGTCAAAAGAGGGGTTTTTGCTGCTGAAAAAACCTTAAAAGCATTGGATGGAGTCTCTTTTGAGCTAGAACGAGGTAAAACACTGGCCGTGGTTGGGGAGTCGGGGTGTGGTAAATCGACATTAGGTCGTTTATTAACCATGATTGAGCAACCTTCTGAGGGCGAGTTGTATTACCAAGACCAAAACTTGTTAGTAAAAGATAAGTCTGCAGAGAAACTGCGTCGCCAAAAAATCCAAATTGTGTTTCAAAACCCTTATGGCTCTTTGAATCCACGTAAAAAGGTGGGGCAAATTTTGGAAGAGCCGTTATTGATTAATACTTCACTGTCGAAAGAGCAGCGCAAGGAAAAAGTATTATCGATGATGGCTAAAGTGGGTTTAAAAACAGAGCACTATAGCCGATATCCTCACATGTTTTCTGGTGGTCAACGCCAGCGTATCGCGATAGCACGTGGTTTAATGCTTGACCCTGACATTGTGGTTGCAGATGAACCCGTTTCCGCACTGGATGTTTCTGTTCGTGCTCAAGTATTAAATCTGATGATGGATTTACAGCAAGATTTAGGTTTGTCTTATGTCTTTATTTCACATGATTTATCGGTGGTAGAGCATATTGCTGATGAAGTCATGGTGATGTATTTAGGCCGCTGTGTGGAGAAAGGAACAAAAGAGCAGATTTTTAATAACCCTCTTCACCCTTATACTCAAGCGTTATTATCAGCGACACCAAGGTTGAACCCAGACGCTCGGCGCGAACGTATTAAGTTAACGGGAGAGTTACCAAGTCCTTTAAACCCACCACCGGGGTGCGCATTTGCAGCGCGTTGCCGTAGAGCATTTGGTCAGTGTACTCAATTTCAACCAACATTGAAGGAATATAACCAACAGTTAGTTGCGTGTTTTGCAGTTGATGAAGATGAAAAACAAACGGTTGTCGTGAGTTAAGGAGTGAAACGGTGGAAAGGCTAACTTTCTGCCGTCTTTTATTCTAGTGCCACTTTAAGCCGCTTTAACATGCTGTTTGTCCTAAATACCCAATCTTTCTTTTTAAGCTACTCTTTTACGGATAAAATCAAGTATACTGACTGATGTTTCCGTTTTCTTTAAAAAGCTGCTTGATTAGAAAGGTTGTGGCCAAATGAATACCCGAGTCCAACGCTCACTAACATTAAAAAGTATGGTCGTATTCTTTATGATTACGCTACTATCACTTGCGCTTTTTTTAGCTATTCAATTCAGTTACTTAGTTGAACAACGTAAGCAAGATTATTTAGACCAGCTCAGTAACGCTGTAGTGCAAATTCAAAAACCATTAACAGATTCCCTCCTAAGCTCCGACCTTAATGAAGTTAAACGGCTGCTGATAAGCTTAAAGACATCAGGCATTATGGGAAACGCGATTATTACTGTTGATGGCACAACGGTAATGAACCTAAGCTTTGCAACGCCGAAGCCGATACCCAATTGGGTTACCCATTTTGTGGGGATCCCTGTCGAAATGACCGTACCATTGTATGCGTATGGAAATGTTGTGTTGCAAGCGAAGCCTCAAGGGTATTTAACATTACAAGTGGATCCTAACCGTGTTTATCGGTTTGCGCTAAATACCCTTGCTTTGATGACAACAACTTATTTATTGTTGGTACTCATTATTGCTATTGGAATGACGTGGTGTGTCAGTCGTATGATAATAAGGCCGCTACGTAAAATTGCAATTGAATTACAGACAAATTCTGAAGTTAATCAAATTGTTGTGTCTGAATATCATCGTGACGATGAGCTCGGTTTACTTGCAAAAGGGTATAACCGCCAAAGAAAACAGCAAAAATCAGATTAAGTCATGAACATGAACTCAGCTTTATGGTCTAATATCGTTATAGTGGTAACAATGAAAAATGGAATAAAGCCAAACTATATCGTTTAACCCGATAAGTTCACGTTTTTCGTTAATTTATCTGTTGCTATTTGCGGTTAAATATAAAGATATAAAACACATAGGGGTTTACATGCAGGGCTTGAAAGTTCGGTATATCATTGGTGTTGTATTATTCTCAGTCGCGCATTTAGCGGGAGCTGAGCCTTTACAACCTGATCCAGCATGGCAGCAAGGGAAGCTAGAAAATGGCTTTAGCTGGCAATTATTACAAACACCGCAACGTCCTAATGATCGTATCCAGCTTAGATTAGCAATTAAAACAGGCTCATTAACAGAAAAAGCGAGCGAAAAAGGGTACAGTTACCTCATTCCTAAAATGGCGTTGCTTCATCAAACTGAAGCATTTCCAACAGCAACATTACAAGATTTCTGGCGTCAGGCCACAGACCCTGACATGCCAATTCCACCCGCTGTTGTTTCTTATGACTACACCATTTATAGCTTAAGTTTACCGAATAATCGCCCGGACTTAATTAAGCAAGCACTTAGCTGGTTAGCAACTTCTGTTGCAGGAGCTGAGTATACAGAAACGACATTACATAATGGTTTGACAGCACAAAATGTCCCAGTTGCAACACTTCCTTTAAATGCCAATGATCCCGTTTGGCGAGCGCGTTTAAAGGGGTCAACGATGATGGGGTATGACCCAGGCCAAAAACCGAATGATGTTGTAGCTCTTGATAGTGTGAATTCTTTTTATCAAAAATGGTACACACCGGACGTCATGACATTATATGTAGCGGGCCATGTTGATTCTCGAATGTTATCTGATTCAATTTCACAAACTTTCTCATCATTAGAAGGTAGGCGCTCTGAACCTGTTTCTGTTGCAGTACTATCGGCGGTAAAACCACAATCTATTGATATTTTACAGGAACAGCCTGCACAGGATACGCTTTCATTAATTTGGGATATTGATTGGCTCCCCATTAAAGACTCAAATGTTTTACTGCGTTATTGGTCGAGCGATTTAGCACGTGAAGCGGTTTATCGTTCTTTGCAAAAAGCGTTCAATCAAAAATTTAATCAAGGAGAAGTTATTCCGGGGTTAGATTGTCGTGTGCAATATCAGAAAGCCAGTTGTACGTTAACGGTGACAGCAGCACCTGAAAAAATGGCAGCGGTAACGGATATTGTTGCGAGTGAGCTTGCATCGATTAACCAAAATGGTATTGCTGCTGAGCTATTTGACGATATGCTTAAAGAAAAACAAGTGCAGTTATCGCAACTATTTGCAGCCTATGCGCGTACGAGTACTGATGTTTTGATTAGCCAACGTTTGATTTCCCAACAAAATGGGGTGGTTGACATTGCTCCTGAACAATACCAGCGGTTAAGGCAATCTTTCTTGGCATCACAAAGCCTTGAACAGGTGAATATGGAAGCCCGTCGGTTATTATCTCAAGAGGCAGCGTTTGTATTAGCGCAGCCAAAAGATAAACAAATGATGGATGCAGAACAAATTCGCCAGAAATTTACCAAGGTGTTATGGCCCCAAATTGCTGCGCCAGTACCAACAGAAGCGGCTCCCGCTGCACCAGCAGAAGAAAACCACACCTCACAATAAGCATGAAAAGATAGATATATGAAAAGATAGTCATTGAATGATTCAGTGGCTACCTTTTCATTAATGTTATTGGCTTAATAGCGATTCAATAACGCGAATTAGAGTCTCTCGCGACTCTCTGTCATCAACAAATCCTGCCGCACTGATTTTTGCTTCTGGTGCGTAATAGGCTGCAGACCCCCAAAAGCCTAAATGGGAATACAGGGTGATACCATTGACCACATTAACCATAATGCCTAATCGGTAAAGTTTTGCACCTTCGTGAGAGCCCATACTAAGCATCGTCTTTAGCGTGTTCGGTGATGAAAAAATATTTCCCTCAAACAGCGCTTCTAGAAATATCGCCATTTGTTTCGAGGACATAACTAAACCCCCACCGCCATAGGTATCCATGGAAGCATGAATATGTGTTCCATCCAATTTACCTAAATATTGACGAGCCCGTGGTGCTGCGATTTGCGGCGGTTGTTCTAATGACTCCCAATATGCGCTCTCAAGACCAATAGAATCGAAATGCAAAAGCTCCCTAACAGCTAGGCCAAGAGATTGCCCCGTAATCCGTTCAATAATATTACCGAGCAAAATATAACCCGTATCTGAGTAGATAAAGGATTTTGCAGGCGAAAACGTTGGAAATTGTTTACGCATGTACATTTCGATTTGTTCTGTTCGGCTCCAAACATAGTTAGGTTGTTTGAGAACGGCTTTTAGATAGTCACCATCTGCATGGTCTAGCAGGCCACTACTGTGCTCCAGTAAATGGCGGATAGTGATAGCGTGAGTATTATATTGGGTACTGAGTAGCGTATTATATTTAGGGTCAATATATTCAGATATTGCATCATCAATACTGAGTTTTTCCATTTCAGCAAGACGTAAAATTGCAGCTGCGGTAAATGTCTTTGTATTACTGGCAATTCGTAGTGGTGTATCAACAGTAAGAGGCCTACCTTCAATATCCATTCCTCTAGCACAGAAGGCACCCACGCTATTTTTGCTTTGATTATGATAGTAAAGGACGATGCCACAAGTTAAATTTTCGAGTTGTTGAATAGAGGTGGTCATAATAATCTCATTATTGAATGATTAAGATGAGGATATATGGCATCTTAATCATATCTATACGATCCCTGTACGCTTTAAATGCGCTTAAAGTGACAATATGGCGATGACACAATGGCCAGTGTTTTTTCTTTTTATATAAATTTGGTGCTATGTTTATCCTCAATATAAGAACATAAAATGTACCCAGACATTGAAGTAAAGGAAATAACATGAATAGCTCGAATATATTTCTACAACGGTTAGGTTTGCGTTATCCCATTATACAAGCCCCAATGGCGGGAGTTTCTACTCCGGCGCTAGCCGCTGCGGTTTCAGAAGCTGGAGGGCTTGGCTCACTAGGCCTAGGTGCAAATTCAGTAGAACAAGCTCGCCAATTGATTACTCAAACACAAGCACTGACAAGTAAAGCATTCAATGTCAATTTATTCTGCCATTTACCTGCGAAACGTCATCCTGATAATGAACTGGCATGGAGCCAGTATTTAGCGCCTTATTTCGCTCAATTTAATGAGACTCCTCCTACCTATCTCAATGAAATTTATCACACTTTTTTAGATAACTCAGAAATGTTATCTATGTTACTTGAAACAAAACCTGCAGTAGTGAGTTTTCATTTTAATATTCCATCCATCGAGGTGGTACAGCAATTGAAACAACATGGTATTTATACCATGGCGACGGCAACGAATTTACAAGAAGCACAACAAATTGAATTGGCTGGAATTGATGCTGTTGTTGCACAAGGTATTGAAGCGGGAGGGCATCGAGGCATGTTTGATTTGCAAGCTTTAGATGAAGAACTCACCACTTATGAATTAGTGACGTTAATCTCTCAACATATTGATTTACCTGTGATTGCTGCGGGTGGCATAATGGATGGGCAAGATATCAATAGGGCTTTAGAGTGCGGTGCTGCTGCCGCTCAATTAGGCACAGCATTTTTACTTTGCCCTGAATCTGCCGCGAATGCAGGTTATCGAGCTAAGATCAAATTGCAAACAGCGGATCACACTCAACTAACTTCTGCTATTTCAGGGCGCCCAGCGAGAGGGATTATTAATCAATTTATTCGAGCAGGTAACGGCTATGAGACAAGTCAATTACCTGATTATCCATTGGTTTATGATATTGGTAAGCAGCTCAATGCAGCAGCAATGAAGTCAGGTAGCGATGAGTTTGCGGCATATTGGGCGGGGCAGAATGTGGCGAAAGCTCGTGAGATGTCTGCGTCTTTATTGGTTAGAACGTTGGCAGAAGAAATGAAACGCTAGTTTTAAACAGTGGTAGGGCGGTTTGTCTTACCGCCCAATAAGTTGTTATTTAATTATTTCGTTATCCAATGAACCTTTTGGCTCATCAGTTGCTATCCAAGCTGCACAAAATAAGGTTAAACGCGCAAAGAAGTAAAAGAATGCCATTAGGCCAAGTACTGAACCAAACGCAGCTCCAGAAGGTGACGAAGCAAGGTTAGGTAAAATCCATGTCATGATGGATTTAATGATTTCAAACCCAATAGCTGCAAGCAATGTTCCTTTAAATAGTGACCTGCGGCGATGCTGCATACGCGGTAGGATCCAAAAAATCCATAAAAATAGTAGGAAATTAGCTGTAATTGATATTGTTAAACCAATCAGTGTCCAAGCAGGTTTAAGCCATTCTATACCATCTAACCCAAGCGTACTGACAATCGTCGCTTGTGCAGAGCCAGCAACAGAGGTAAGTGTAATTGTCACAATTAAGGCAATAAGTAGGCCAATTAAGGCAAAGAAGTCGCGAATGTAGCGGAAAATAATATTTTCATGTTCATCTTCATTACGTTCCCATACAGAACGTGATTGTGCCAAAATAGCTAAACGTAAGTTATTAACCCAATTAACCCCTGAGTACACGGCTAAAGCCAACCCTGTCAGCCCAACTGTCGTACGTTGGCGGATTGCGGTGTCTATTGTTCTTTCTAATGTATTTGCGAGCGTAGGGTCAGTAATATTTGCAGAAATTCCACGAACTAATTTTTCAAGCAATTCAGGATTACTGGCTAATACAAAACCGGCAGCGGCGAATGAAAACATTAAAACGGGAATTAAAGAGAGAAAGGAGAAATAGGTAATTGCAGCCCCAAACTGGTTCCCCATTCGGTCATTAAAACGTTGCACGGTACGAATGATGTGAGCAATAAAAGGAATTGCACAAATAAAGTTCACAACTCGCATTGAGAAGGTCACTGCTTTTTTACTGCCATCAATACTTTTATTCAGTGTCGCTTTCAGTTTATTAGTATCTTTCTGTTCTTCTTCCTGCGTATTCGACATTTAATCCCCTTTTCCCGCAACTAAAAGTTGTCTGACTTTTCGACCTATTTAATGCCTATAAATGAATGATATGCATAATACTATAGCTTAAATTGGACAATAACTTCATCCCAATGACTGTTTTAAGAGACAAATAGTCATTGGAACGTTTGTTTAAAGTCAAAGCAACTGGTTAATTAATCAGAGGAAAAGGGGCGTTAGAAATTAAAGCGCATCTTTATAAACTTGCAGTTCAGCTTGGGCTTCTTTTAATTCTGCTTGAGCTTCCGCGAGTTTTCTTTCACGTTTTTTAATTTTACTACTGTCATCGCCTTTTAATTTTTCTTCCTGCAGCTCAGCTTCGCGTTCCTGCACCTTTTCTGTTTTCTCAGCTACATCTTTTTGACTATCACGATATAAAGATTCTGGAGTGCAATAACGATTCACATTATCTAATGCTTCTTCTAAGCCTTTAACTCGATGCTGATTACCATGTTGTTTTGCGTAATCAATTTGTTCTTGAATGCGTTGTTTCTTTATTTCGCAGCCATTTTGTGTTTTTGCTGCCATTACTGATGCGCTAGCAAAAAAGGAAATACAAATACTAGTTGTAAGGAGTAGTTTATTCATCATTTACCTCTGTTTATTTTAAAATTTGTGTTTAGGATAGCGTTTTATTTCTTTTCAGTCATGTGAATTTTAACACAGCTATGGTTATGACATTTGTAGTCAATTTTAGCTATAATGACGCGGATGAATAAATCCGGTCTATTTTTTGTTCAAAAGGGCTATCTTTAAAGAACCTATTTAATAATAGTCATCTTAGTGGCTAGTATTGAATTTCCTCAGGAAACAAACGTTACATGTTAAGTTATCGTCACAGCTTTCACGCAGGCAACCATGCTGATGTGTTAAAACACACAGTACAGAGCTTGATCATTGAATCTCTGAAAGAGAAAGAAAAACCGTTTCTGTATTTAGATACACATTCAGGTGCTGGCCGTTATCAATTAACGGGGGAACATGCAGAAAAAACAGGTGAATATCTTGAAGGGATTGCGCGTATTTGGGAGCAACCTGATTTGCCTGAGGAATTATTGCCGTATATGAATATTGTGCGCCAATTGAATGATAATGGGCGTTTACGCTATTACCCAGGTTCACCATTATTAGCAAAATATTTATTACGTGAACACGATAAGCTGGTATTAACTGAACTACATTCGAGCGATTATCCATTATTACGTACAGAATTTTCACGGGATAACCGCGCGCAAGTTTTCAAGGAAGACGGCTATCAACAGCTAAAATCGAAACTACCCCCACAGAGTCGACGTGGCTTTGCGCTGATGGACCCTCCTTATGAGATGAAGACGGATTATGAAGCGGTCGTGAAAGGGGTGGTGGAAGGCTATAAACGCTTTGCAACAGGAACATATGCAATTTGGTATCCTGTTGTATTACGTCAACAAATTAAGCGTATGGTCAATCAATTAGAAGCAACAGGCATTCGTAAAATATTACAAATTGAATTGGCTGTACGTCCTGATAGCGACCAACGTGGGATGACGGCATCCGGTATGATAGTGATCAACCCACCTTGGAAACTTGAGCAGCAAATGAAGAATGTGCTGCCATGGTTACATAAAACACTCGTCCCAGAAGGCACTGGGCATACGTTAGTTGAGTGGATTGTGCCAGAGTAAACTGTATTTTTGATAGGTAATACCGATTAAATTAACAGGTGTTATCTATCGTAAAGCGCTATTTATGCCATGACAATCAATAGTATGATGCGAGAAAATGCATTCATAAATCATTCAATCAATGGGAATAACCAAATTATGAGCAAACATTACGACTATATCGCAATTGGTGGCGGAAGCGGTGGTATTGCGTCGATGAACCGTGCAGCAATGTATGGGCAAAAATGTGCCTTAATTGAGGCGAAAGCATTAGGTGGGACTTGTGTTAACGTGGGCTGCGTACCGAAAAAGGTGATGTGGCATGCGGCACAAATCTCGGAAGCTATTCGCAATTATGGTCCTGATTATGGTTTTGATGCGACAATTAATCGTTTTGATTGGAAAACACTTATTGATAGTCGTACTGCTTATATTGACCGAATTCACCAGTCTTATGACCGTGTCTTAGGGAATAATAAAGTTGATGTCATCAATGGTTTTGCACGTTTTATTGATGCCCATACTGTTGAGGTAAATGGTGAAACCTACACGGCAGACCATATTTTGATTGCAACTGGCGGGCGTCCAGTGATCCCTGCTATCCCAGGTGCAGAATATGGCATGACTTCTGATGGCTTCTTTGAACTTGAAGCATTGCCAAAACGTGTTGCGGTTGTGGGTGCCGGTTATATTGCCGTTGAACTTGCTGGTGTATTAAATGGTTTAGGTGCAGAGGCGCATTTATTTGTGCGTAAACATGCCCCGTTACGTTCATTTGACCCACTGATTGTCGAAACATTAGTGGAAGTCATGAATACGGAAGGCCCTAAACTGCATACGGAATCAATTCCAAAAGAAGTCGTGAAAAATGCAGATGGTTCACTGACATTAAAATTGGAAAATGGCCAAGAACAAACCGTCGATGCATTAATTTGGGCTATTGGTCGTGAACCAATGACAGATAACCTGAATATTGAAGCCACAGGCGTCGCACTGAATGAAAAAGGTTATATCAAGGTTGATAAATACCAAAATACCAATGTACCGGGTGTCTATGCGGTTGGTGATAATACTGGCGCCGTTGAGTTAACCCCTGTTGCGGTTGCTGCGGGTCGTCGTTTATCTGAACGTTTATTTAATAATAAACCGGATGAGCACTTAGATTACAGTAATATCCCAACTGTGGTGTTCTCTCACCCACCAATTGGTACAGTTGGTTTAACTGAACCAGAAGCGATTGAAAAATATGGTGCTGATAAAGTTAAATGCTATAAGTCATCTTTCACAGCCATGTATACCGCCGTCACTTCGCATCGCCAGCCTTGCCGTATGAAATTGGTCTGTGTGGGTGAAGAAGAAAAAATCGTGGGTATTCATGGTATCGGTTTTGGTATGGATGAAATCTTACAAGGCTTTGCGGTTGCATTAAAAATGGGTGCAACCAAAAAAGACTTTGATAATACGGTGGCCATTCACCCAACAGCGGCAGAAGAATTTGTGACCATGCGTTAAGTATTGGTTATTTAAATTAAAAGCTAAGTTCATTTGAGCTTAGCTTTTTTTTGGCATTATTTTGCCAACAGTTCTGCAATCGCAGGAATAGCCGCTAAGCTATCAAGGTATTTTTGCATCGCAGGGGTGGTTTCCATGATTTGGTATTTAACTAAAAACATCACAAATGCACCGACATACACATCAACAGCAGTAAATTGCTCGCCACAAATAAACGGTTTAGCATTGTTTAAACCGATTTCTAAACAGGCCATTGTGCGTTCGACAGAACCAAAGCCAGAAGATTTTTGCTGTTCTTCATCTAATTGAATGCCTAAATTATTGATAGTGAAGGCAGATTCAATTGGGCCAGCAGTAAATAAGAACCAACGGTAGTAATCTGCACGTTTAGGGTCATTCAAAGCTGGTGCTAAACCTTTTTCAATAAATTTATCCGCTAAATACAAGCAAATTGCAGCGGTTTCAGTGACGACGGCATCACCATCAACAAGTGCGGGAACTTTCGCCATCGGATTAATTGCAAGATATTCCGCCGTATGCATATCTGCACCATAACCTAATTCAATACGCTTGTAAGGAACATCTAAAATTTTTAATAGTAGGTCGACCGTGTTGCCACGTGACATTGAATTAGTAAAAAGAACCAGTTCGCTCATGGTGATTTCCTTATATGAAGTTGAGTGCTTACTATAAGGGAGCGGAGTGTCAGAAATTGTCAGGAGAGACGCACAATACTTCTTTTTGCCAGCGCTCTAGTAGGTAATTTTTGGGGTAAGGTAGTTTATCTGAAAGTGCATGATAAGACTGAATGCGGTCTAAACGAAAATGGCGGTAACTTTCACGTAATTCACACCAAGCGGCTAATACTTGGGAATCTTTCATATAACCAATGGCAATTGGCCAAATAATTCGTTCACTAGGTTGATTTTGCCCATCAAGGTAAGTCATTTTGGCTTTGCATTCTTCTCGTAAACTTAAACGTAAGTCTTTAACAATGACGTCATTAATTTCATAGAAATGTGTGGTGGGGGCAAATAAGGTATTTTGATTTAGGATTTTCTGTGAATGACCTGCAACTACAGCATTAATTTTGCTTATCGCCCGTATTGCTGAGTTTTTTAGTTCAGTGTCTGCGTTACTTTTTACCCAACGTAAACCTAATATTAAGGCTTCAAGTTCATTTTCATCGAAAGCTAAAGGCGGTAGTAATAGTCCCGCTTTTAATTGGTAACCAATACCGGCTTCCCCGATAATTTCAGCACCTTGATCACGCAGGGATTCAATATCTCGATAGATAGAACGCACGCTAACTTGAAGTTGTGATGAAAGTGCTTCAGCCGTAATAGGATAGCGATTTTCTTTGAGTATCTGCAATAGGGTCAGTAAACGTTGAGTACGGGTCATGAGTGTTTTTTAGGTTATTGTGAATGAATCTCTAAATTGCGTCTATTTTATCTAAACGATAGACGCAATATCAGAGAGTTACTTGCTTTTTTGCCACCAAGACACAATGTAATCTGCGATTTGCTCTGGGTTATTGATATCTAATTGTGGCACGTTGGTATCAATGATTTCATCACTGGCAACAGCCACCACATAGTTATCTATCAAACCGTTGAGAGGTTTGCCCACTTCAGAGCGAAATAATGCGATTTTATCGATCGGTTCGTGCTTAAAGCCCTCAACTAAAATCAGATCTAATGTTGTGTGATCGAAACGACTGGCTAAATAGTGTAGATCCATTTCATTAGCTTCGGGGGTTTCGGTCATCAGCGCCCAGCGCTTTTCACTGGCAACAAGCGTTTGGTTTGCGCCAGCTTTACGTAATTCAAAACTGTCTTTGCCCGGTTTATCCACTTCCATGTCATGGTGAGTGTGCTTAATTAAACCAACACGAACGTTACGCAGCTTAAGCAGAGGGATAACTTTTTTTAATAAAGTCGTTTTTCCTGTGCCGCTATAAGCGGTAATTCCAAGTAGGGGTAGAGTATTTTGCTTCATAATTCTTTTTGTTGTAACTCCCAGTTACGGCTATCTTCCAGTGTATTAAGATTCGCAAATGAACCCGATTCGGGTGAGAAAATAACACCTTTTGCATTAATTTCATGCATAAAGAGCATTAATTTACGGTCACCTCTTGCAAGGTAATCATCAAGTTGAGCTTTTAGTGAGCGATGCAATAAAGCAAACGTCGGGTGCTCTCGTTCTGTATCACAAGCGTAGCAGGCTAAATGTTTTTCTTTCTCATTGAACATTTTTTCCGCTAAATTGAGAGGGAAAGCAGGAACATCGCAAGGCACAAACAGTAACCAATCTGTTTTGGCATGGTGTAAAGCCGCTTGCATTCCTGCTAATGGGCCAGAAAAATGGTTATTTAAATCAGAGATAACCGTCAATTGGCTTTCGCTGTAACGTGCCTGATTACGGTTTGCATTGATGAGTACTTCGCCAACTTGGGGTTGTAAGCGTGCTAAAATATGTTGATAGAGCGGCTTTCCCGATAAAAGTACCAATCCCTTATCTTGACCACCCATTCGAGAGCCTCGGCCACCAGCAAGTATCACACCAGTTATTAACTGACGAAATGACATGTTCAATATCCTTGAATATCTTCAAGAAAATGTTTCAACATTCCTAGAAAACACTTTCGAGTATAGTAATTACTAAAATTTATTCTATTTTGCTATAAAATCAATGAATATTCGTGCGTATTGCAGTTAAACTTTACGTAGATTGACAACAGTTCGCTTTTTCTCTTGTATGATTATTGGTAACTTGTATCGAATATTCGTGATAAAGGAATAAACATGAAATGCCATCGCTTAAATGAAGTTATTGAGCTTCTGCATCCTGTCTGGAAAGATAATTCAGATTTAAACTTGGTAGAATTATTGCAAAAACTGGCTGATGAGGCAGGTTTTAAAGGCAGTTTATCTGAGTTAACAGATGATGTGCTAATTTATCATTTAAAAATGCGTGGTTCGGACAGCAATGAAGCGATCCCGGGTTTAAAAAAAGATTATGAAGATGACTTTAAAACCGCTATTTTGCGTGCCCGTGGCATTATTAAAGACTAAAACGCGATGGACGAAATAGAACATTCGAATTTCCATTTTAGTGGAATTTCCCCTGACTTAATTTTAGACGCCTTAATGGAAGTCGGGGTTTACCCCGAATCAGGTCTGCTTGAATTAAATAGCTACGAAAATCGGGTTTATCAATTCCAAGACGAAAATCGGCAACGTTATGTGGTTAAATTTTATCGTCCTGAGCGTTGGAACCGTTCACAAATTCAAGAAGAGCACGATTTCACTTTAGAGCTTCGAGATGAAGGGCTGTCTGTCGCAGCGCCTCTTGAGTTTGCTGGGCAAACGGTATTGGAGTTTGGTGGGTTTATATTTGCAATTTTTCCGAGTATCGGTGGCAGACAATATGAAACAGATAACTTGTTTCAATTAGAAAGTGTAGGCCATTTGCTAGGACGTATACACCAAATTGGCCAGCGTAAAAACTTTGCATTTCGTCCGACAATGGGTCTTGATGAGTATTTGGCACAGCCTCGCCAAGTGATAGCTTCAAGCCCTTTGATTGCAGAACGCTATAAATCTCAATTTATAGAGTCTTTAGATGCATTGATTGCACAAGTAAAATTACACTGGACTGACTCAATTTCATCTATTCGCCTACAAGGTGATTGCCACCCAGGCAATATTCTGTGGCGCGATGAAGCTTGGCTGGTGGATTTTGATGACGCCCGAAATGGGCCAGCAGTCCAAGATCTTTGGATGCTACTTAATGGCTCTCGCCAAGAACAAGTCATTCAATTGGATACGTTATTAGAAACGTATAATGAGTTTTGTGATTTTGATGTAAAACAGCTGAAGCTTATTGAACCTCTTAGAGCAATGCGTATGGTACATTACCTCGGGTGGATTATCCGCCGCTGGCAAGACCCTGCGTTTCCTCGAGCATTTTCATGGCTACAAGCTGATGATTTTTGGCAAAAACAATCGCTCGAATTTAGTCAACAGATTGAACGGTTGCAAGACGCCCCTTTGCAGTTAACCCCTCAGTTTTAACTTTTAAGTTTTTGTTTTTGGAGAATGTAGTCTATGAAAAAAATTATGTTGGCTTTGCTTGGTATTGCCATGTCTTTTAGTGCTGCAGCGGCAAATTACACGGAAGGTAAAGAGTATACTGATGTTAAAGCTGTACCAAATTTACCTCAAGTTCTGGAGTTCTTCTCATTTTATTGCCCACACTGCTATCAATTTGAGAGCGTGTATAAAGTGCCTCAAACTGTAGAGAAAAACTTACCAGAAGGCGTGAAAATGGAACGTTATCACGTTGATTTTCTTGGTCCTTTAGGTGCCGATTTAACTCAAGCTTGGGCCGTTGCGATTGTCTTGAAAGCAGAAGACAAAGTCACACCTATCCTGTTTGAAGGTATCCAAAAAACGCAAACTATCAACAGTAAAGCAGATATCCGTAATGCCTTTATCAAAGCAGGTATTTCTGGTGAAGAGTATGATGCAGCTTTAAACAGCTTCGTTGTGAAATCTATCGTTGCGAAACAGCAAAATGCAGCGCAAGACTTAAAACTGCGCGGTGTTCCTGCATTATTTGTTGATGGTAAATACCAAGTTCGTAATAACGGTATCTCAGTTGATAACGCAGCTGACTACGGCAAAGAGTTCTCTAATGTTGTGAACTTCTTAGTAAATAAAAAATAATCGTAAATAGACGGTGGTATACTCGCCATCGTCTCTTTTTTGTATTAATATCCACAATTCAAAGACTTTCTCTCACCTGTATTAAACCCATTCAATTATGCGCTAACCCTTTGATTTTACTTTTCTGTTTATATTGTTAACAGCCATATTACTTGTTGAATTTACTGAGTAACACAAATTTACACACA
Source organism: Providencia rettgeri (assembly GCF_013255915.1). Lineage (GTDB taxonomy): Bacteria > Pseudomonadota > Gammaproteobacteria > Enterobacterales > Enterobacteriaceae > Providencia > Providencia hangzhouensis. The sequence goes on from NZ_CP053896.1 coordinate 339,309, forward strand.
AGCTTATCCACAGGATGTTAGTCAGATACTTAGTTAATCGGCGTGATTAATTTTAATTAACTGTAATCAATGGTGTACTTATAATAGTGGATGATTTGGTGTGTTTTTAATTATCTAACTAAGCGGAATATAAAACTTGGGATGTATCTGAGGCCACATTATGGCATCCTATTGGTATTCGTTCCTGACTAAAAAGATGATGACAGATTATGGCTCAGATTGCAGAAAACCCTCTTATTTTGGTTGATGGTTCCTCTTACCTATACCGTGCTTACCATGCATTCCCTCCACTGACCAATAGTGCTGGTGAGCCTACAGGGGCAATGTATGGCGTGCTTAATATGCTACGTAGTTTAATTATGCAGTATAAACCTAGCCATGTAGCGGTTGTCTTTGATGCGAAGGGAAAAACATTTCGTGATGAATTGTTTGAAAGCTATAAGTCACATCGCCCACCCATGCCTGATGATTTACGCGCTCAAATCGCCCCATTACATGAAATGGTGGAAGCGATGGGCTTGCCTTTACTGGTGGTTTCAGGAGTGGAAGCCGATGACGTCATCGGGACATTAGCCTGTGAAGCAAGCCGAAAAGGTACGCCAGTGTTAATTAGTACGGGCGATAAAGATATGGCGCAATTAGTTGAGCCTAACATTACGCTCATCAATACCATGAATAACACTATTCTAGGGCCTGATGAAGTCAAAGAAAAATACGGTGTTCCCCCTGAACTTATCATCGACTTTTTAGCATTAATGGGGGATTCGTCAGATAATATTCCTGGGGTGCCTGGCGTTGGTGAAAAAACAGCACTCGCTTTACTGCAAGGTATTGGTAGCTTAGAAGCAATTTATAATGACCTTGAGGCTATTGCTCCATTAGGTTTTAGAGGTTCTAAAACGTTAGCCCCTAAAATGGCTGAAAACCGTGATGTTGCTTTTTTATCATACCAATTAGCGACGATTAAAACGGATGTTGAGCTGGAAAAAACATGTGAAGAGCTACAAGTTGCTCAGCCAGATGTGGATAAACTGCATCAATTATTCAGCCGTTATGAATTTAAACGTTGGCTAGCCGATGTTGAAAATGGGACTTGGATGGAGGGTAAAGGCTCAAGTGCGAAACCTAGCCCAACACCAGCAGCGTCACCTGTGAAGCCATCAAACCCAACTGTGCCAACATTGTGTGCCGAAAATTACCAAACGATTCTAGAAAAAGCCGATTTAGAGCGCTGGGTTGAAAAATTAAGCAAATCATCATTATTTGCTTTTGATACTGAAACCGATAGTTTAGATACCCAAGAAGCTCGTTTAGTGGGGATGTCATTTGCAATTGAGCCGGGGCATGCCGCTTATTTACCATTAGGTCACGATTACCTTGATGCGCCAGTACAGCTTCCTCTGGAAGAGGTTTTGGAACTTATGAAGCCTATCCTTGAGAGTGAAAACATCCTCAAAATTGGCCAAAACTTGAAGTATGATGCAGAAGTTCTTGAAAATTATGACATCGAATTAAAAGGTATCGGTTATGACACCATGCTGGAATCGTATGTGTTAAACAGTGTTGCGGGGATGGGACGCCATGATATGGACAGCTTGGCCGACCGTCATTTGAACCATAAAACCGTGAGCTTTGAAGAAATCGCAGGTAAAGGTAAAAAGCAGCTGACATTTAACCAAATTGCTTTAGAAGAAGCCGCTAATTATGCGGCGGAAGATGCAGATGTCACGCTATTACTGCATCAAGCGTTATATCCACAATTAGAGGCTGAACCTAAGCTTAATCACATTTTCCAGAATATTGAAATGCCACTTGTGCCTGTGTTAGTCCGAATGGAGCGTAAAGGTGTTCTAATTGATGCTAACGTGCTTGCTGCGCAGTCAAAAGTGATTACCGCTCGTTTAGCTGAACTGGAAAAGGAAGCTTTTGAGCTTGCGGGGGAGGAGTTTAACCTCGCTTCACCAAAACAATTACAAACGATTTTATTCGAAAAATTGCAGTTGCCAGTGATCAAGAAAACGCCAAGTGGGGCAGCATCGACGAATGAGGAAGTGCTTGAAGAATTAGCGCTAAACCATGCATTGCCAAAATTGTTGCTTGAGCACCGTAGTTTAGCCAAATTAAAATCCACGTATACGGATAAACTGCCACTCATGATTAACCCGCGTACTCAGCGTGTTCATACTTCTTACCACCAAGCAGTCACAGCAACAGGGCGTTTATCTTCTCGGGATCCTAACCTACAAAATATTCCAGTTAGAACTGAAGAAGGCCGCCGGATCCGCCAAGCCTTTATCGCGCGTGAAGGCTACAAAGTGATGGCAGCGGACTATTCACAAATTGAATTACGTATTATGGCGCATTTATCCCAAGATAAAGGCCTATTAACTGCGTTTGCGGAAGGGAAAGACATCCATAAAGCGACAGCCGCTGAAGTCTTTGGTGTACCACTGGAACAAGTCACCAGTGACCAGCGTCGTAGTGCCAAGGCGATTAACTTCGGGCTTATCTATGGCATGAGTGCATTTGGTTTAGCGCGTCAATTAGGGATCCCTCGTGGTGAAGCTCAACGCTATATGGATCTCTACTTTGAACGCTACCCTGGTGTATTACGTTATATGGAAAACACACGCTTACAAGCTTCTGAACAAGGTTATGTTGAAACACTTGAAGGCCGTCGCTTATATTTAGCGGATATTAAGTCGAGTAATGGAATGCGCCGTAAAGCGGCAGAACGCGAAGCGATCAACGCCCCAATGCAAGGAACCGCAGCGGACATCATTAAAAAAGCCATGATTGCCGTTGATAATTGGTTGCAAACTGAAAAACCGCATGCAGATATGCTAATGCAAGTTCACGATGAGCTGGTCTTTGAGGTCAAAGAGTCTGAATTAGAGCGTGTTCAAGCTCAGGTCCAGTCATTAATGGAACAAAGCATGAAACTGGATGTGCCATTAAAAGTGGATGTGGGAATTGGTGACAACTGGGATGAAGCCCACTAATTTTTAATCATATTGAATATATAGAACCTCCATTATGAAGAGACCCCCAAGAGTTGGATAACCAATTACTGGGGGTTTTTTACGTTTAAGCGAAGGTATAACAGATAATTATGCATTTGAAATTATTAACTAGAAATTCAATATAACTCTGCAATAAATCAATTATTTTTGTGATGACAGTCAAGAAAATGGTTAACATTTTTATGCGACATACGTCTCATAAATATGTAATTAAAATCCGTTTTTTAGCTTATTTTATTCATACTTCTGTGCTGAATCGTAGAAAGCTTTGAAAAAAAATTACAAAAAGGCTTTTTTTCGAGCGAAAAATAAAGTACATTAATAGGCGTAGGGTACAGAGGTAAGATGTTCTATCTTTCAGACCTTTTACTTCACGTAATCGGATTTAGCTGAATATTAGCTGCTCCAGTCAAGTTTTTTGACTGGAGCATTTTTTTATCTAAAATTCAGTGGATTAGAATACGTAAGGGTGTTATGAGCCATTTCTGACTCACAACAAAAGAAATCAAGCCGGTGTGTTATACCAACTATCTAGCTTAATGCGGAGTTTATCGATACCAATCTTTTTCAGTGCTGAAAAGTATTCGACTTCAATATCCCCTTCAAGTGGAGCCAATGCTTGGCGAACTTCCATAAGTTGTTTTTTTCTTGCTCCAGAGGCCAGTTTGTCTGCTTTTGTGAGTAAAACTAAAACGGGTACATTCATCGCAACAGACCATTCAATCATTTGCATATCGAGGTCTTTTAATGGATGGCGGATATCCATTAATACAACAAGCCCCTTAATACATTCTCTCTTTTGGAGATATTCCCCGAGTGCTTGTTGCCATTTACGTTTCATTTCTTCAGGAACTTCGGCATAACCATAGCCCGGAAGGTCAACAAGGCGAACGCCTTCCTCAACTTCAAATAGGTTGATTAGCTGAGTTCTTCCTGGTGTTTTACTGGTACGTGCTAAGCTTTTTTGCTGTGTTAATGCATTCAATGCACTGGATTTCCCCGCATTAGAGCGGCCAGCAAAAGCCACCTCAATTCCAGTATCTTTAGGTAGATGACGGATATCGGGTGCACTGATGACAAACTTTGCCATCTGGTAGTTATGATTTTTAATTGCCATTTGTCGTTCTCCCTGAGTTAGCCTCAAAAGGCTTGGGGATTATAGCTTTGCTTAGCGCTTCCCGACAACTCGAAATCTCCTCTCAACCGCTTTTCTCTTGGAATCAGGTAATATTTTTCCTGTGTTGTGAGCCGCGCAATTGTAATAATAGAAAAATAGCCATTATTCATGACGCCTTTTGCTGAAAGTGGTCTAGAATTTAACGCATTTGATGCACTTTTGTTTTTGGGCGTAAATATAGGTAAATCTTCAGCATTCTTGTTAGCTTCACTCTAGAATTGCTTGATTGCAGTTGTAATGAGCTATAACGAAAGGGACCTTACATGTTAAAACGAATTTTTGTGCCACTTTTGGCCGTCTGCGCAATGAGCGCATCTTCTCTTGCTTTATCTGCGGGTGAGACTTATGTCAAGCTAGTCACGTCGGCGGGTGATATCGAATTAGAACTGAATAGTAAAAAAGCCCCTGTTACGACAGAAAATTTCGTTCAGTATGTTAATGAAGGTTATTACAACGGAACTACTTTCCACCGTGTTATTCCAGGTTTTATGATCCAAGGCGGTGGCTTTAATAAAGATTTACAGCAAAAGCAAACCCGTGCCCCAATCAAAAATGAAGCAGATAATGGCTTACGTAATTTGCGCGGTACTATCTCTATGGCACGTACTGCAAATAAAGACAGCGCAACGAGCCAATTCTTTATTAATGTTGCTGATAACGCGTTCTTAGACCACGGACAACGTGACTTCGGTTACGCCGTATTTGGTAAAGTGGTGAAAGGGATGGATGTTGCAGATAAAATCTCTAAAGTAAAAACAGAGAACGTCGGCCCGTATCAAAATGTTCCTGTAGAGCCAATTACAATCATTTCTGCTGAAGTGATTAAAAAGCCTTAGTGATTAAAAAACAGTAGTAATTAAAAACTATCGTGTCGAATACAGTGGGTAGGTTGTTTTAACGTGCCCACTTTTTTTAAAATCCGCTTTTCCTTCCCCTTTGAGTTTCTCTTTATTCACTATGTTAGTTAAAATGTGTCAGTGCTTATTATGTTTTAATCGCCTTTTATTTCATTGTATTTAAAGTAATTCTCAATCAAAATGTGAGTTTGTTATAGGGATGTAAATATAATTCCATGATTTTTATATGGAAATTTTCTCTGAGAAAAAATAATCATTGACTTAAATAGGCTATTTTCCTGCTTTGGCTGTGCTATGATAGCCGCCCTTATTATTTTTATGGTGTTTTAATCACCGTTCTGATTGCCAACACAATAAAAATATGCATAAGAAATAATACATAATGATAAAAATCAGTCGGATAGGCTAATATGCTTCTACTTATTGATAATTACGATTCATTTACTTACAACTTATACCAATACTTTTGTGAGTTAGGGGCTGAAGTTGTTGTAAAACGTAATGATGAAATTACCATCGAAGAAATTGAACAGCTTTCGCCTACACATCTTGTGATTTCACCTGGGCCATGTACACCGGATGAGGCTGGCATCTCCCTTGAGGCGATAAAATATTTTGCAGGTAAGCTTCCCATTTTAGGTATTTGCTTAGGGCATCAAGCCATTGGGCAAGCTTTTGGTGCATCAGTTGTTAAAGCACGAGAAGTTATGCACGGTAAAACCTCTGCTATTCACCATAATCATCAAGGGGTATTCAAAGGCTTGAACCGGCCCTTGACGGTGACACGTTACCACTCTCTGGTAATTGCGGCAGAGACACTCCCTGTTTCTTTTGATGTATCAGCATGGTCACTGAATAATGGTGATGTTGATGAAATCATGGGAATACGGCATAAAACCTTGCCTATAGAAGGCGTTCAGTTCCATCCTGAAAGCATTCTGAGTGAGCAAGGCCATGAATTACTAAATAATTTTCTAAAATATTAATTTATAAATCTGGTTCAGAATAAATTAATTATGCATATTATGCCCTTTGCTATTGCTCTTTTTTGATTTTTTATTCATATTTAATGATTATATTTTCATTGTCGCATTAAATAAGAGCAGGTGAGGGGTATGTCAGAACAATACGCAGCAGCAGAACAACACGCAGTTAATCGGCAGACTTTCGATCAAGTTATGTTGCCTATTTTTTCGCCGGCGGAATTTATTCCAGTTAAAGGTGAAGGTAGCCGAGTCTGGGATCAGCAAGGTAAAGAATATATTGATTTTGCTGGTGGGATCGCGGTTCTTGCTTTAGGGCATTGTCACCCTCGTTTGGTAGCTGCTGTGCGTGAACAAAGTGAAAAGCTATGGCATGTCAGTAATATTTTCACCAATGAACAGGCGTTAAAACTGGCTCAAAAATTAACGAAAGCAACATTTGCTGACCGTGCGTTTTTTGTGAATTCCGGCTCAGAAGCTAACGAAGCCGCGTTTAAATTAGCGCGTCGCTACGCTATCACCAAATATAACCCATATAAAACGAAGATTATTGCTTTCAAACAAGCCTTCCATGGGCGCACATTATTTACCGTCTCGGTTGGCGGGCAAGCGAAATATGCAGATGGTTTTGGGCCAAAGCCTGCGGATATTATTCATGTGCCTTTTAATGACCTGGATGCGGTCAAAGCGGTCATTGATGAAAATACCTGTGCTGTGGTGTTAGAGCCCGTACAAGGGGAAGGTGGTGTCACCCCTGCGACATCAGAATTTCTGCAAGGAGTGCGTAAACTTTGTGATGAAAATAACGCACTACTTATCTTTGACGAAGTGCAAAGCGGAATGGGGCGTACTGGTAAGCTATTTTCTTATATGCACTACAATGTCACTCCCGATATTCTAACGACAGCAAAAGCGTTGGGTGGTGGTTTCCCTATCAGCGCTATGATCACCACAGAAGAAATTGCGAAAACGATGGAAGTGGGTTCTCACGGGACCACCTATGGTGGCAATCCATTAGCTTGTGCTGTAGGCAATGCAGCGTTTGATATTATTAATACTGAAGAGGTGTTAAGTGGTGTCGAAAAGCGTCGTAAGCTATTTATCGCCCATTTGAACAAGCTCAATGAAAAATACGGCATTTTTTCAGAGATCAGAGGTATGGGGTTATTAATCGGCGCTGAGTTAGACGGCAAACTATTGAACCGTTCGAAAGATATCCTGCAAGCCAGTGCAGTAGAAGGGCTGATGATGCTCAATGCAGGCACTAATGTTTTACGTTTTACGCCTTCGCTGATTATTTCGGAAGACGAAATTAATAGCGGCATGGCGAAATTAGATACGGCGATCGGGAAATTGCTGAGTTAACCATGAGATAAGATTGCAGAAAATATTTTCTGCAATCTATTTTTTAATGTTATTCAATTGTTTTTGTTAAATTTAATTGTAAAATAATATTTTTTTGAAGCTGTATTTCTTTCTCCATCTTGCTACTAAGTTGCTTTAATTCATTAGACGTTTTTTCTATTCCTTTTTCCATTTTACTCAATTTCATTGGGGTCATTGAGGTTGCTTTATGAATTGGGGAAGTTTTATCAATAGGCAGACGTTGTCTTAGTCTAGATGATTGCGTTTGTCTAATTACTAAGGAGCTAGCATTAGTTGCTTTTAGATATTCAGGTAAATTAACGATTGCTTTCTCTCCTTTGTGGAGTCGATTGGTAGAATCACTGTGTCCATAGGTAATTTTGTCGGCCTTTCTAATTTTTCCTGGTTCTGGAATTTGATAAAGCGGTTTTTTTAAGCTTGTATTTAGTAAATAGCTGTCCATTATTGCAGTAGGTATTTCTGTTTTATTCGTCGTTGATGGTCTATTAGTTTTAATTAACTGAGGAATATGGCTTTTTTTTGATTTAATTGGGTGCTCTATTTTTTTAACCTGTGAAAAATCGTACATTTTGATTCGTTTAGGTATTAGGCTTTTTTGTTTTTCTTTATAATTACTTATATCATCAGAATGATAGCCAGATGAGCTAGAAGATAAACTTTCATTGCTTTTTCTATGTTCTTTTTTTGAAAAATAAAGCACACCATTAAATGGATCTTCTTTATTAGTAACTACATTATGTATTTTAATTTCATCATTAATATAACGTAAGGCATCATCTATGTCTGAATTTATTTTTTTAAATAGATTGTTTTTTTTAACTTCATTTATCGTGTTGTAATGAGTGATGAGTTTATTTGTTTTATTTTTTCTGTTGGTGATTTGTTCGTTATATTTTATATTTTCTCTACGGTTGAGTAATTTTTTTCTTTGCGCAGGGCTACTTGATTTCATTAGATATTCTTCATCTGTTTGAGTTGAAAAATCTGTTTTTTTTATTGTGTCTTTTGGGGGTTCTTTCTTCAAGCAAGTTGAGTTATTGGCGTAATAATTAAAAAATTTCTTAGTTTCGATGTTTCTAATATCGTCAAGTTTTATGATCAATAATCTAATCTGGGTTACCTGTTTTTCTAAAATATGGGTAAACTCATTATTTTGCATTTCTATTGAATCAATTTTTAGTGCATTATCCAGCATGGAACTTAGATATTCATTTTCTTTTAAGCTGAAAAAAATATTCTTACTAAATGATACTTTATTTATTTTAGTTTTTAAGGATTCTATTTCATTTTGAAATGATTCGATATTATCATGTAATATTTTGTTCTCTATTTTGAGCACGGCCTTACTCGTTGTCTTAATATTTTCTAGCATAATAAATGTTCCTAAATAATAGTATGGTTAGAAACTATATTAGGGTAGTGTCAGGTATGAAAATATAAAGAAACGATACTCATTAAAAAATGATATATAAAAAATCGTATTTTGGAGAAATAGCGTTATACCCATGTTATAACGCTATTCGAAATGCGCGCCTCGCCAAGAGAGCGAGGCTGAAAGGTTAATTAACGTGTGCCGTAAACAACGATGGTTTTACCGTGCGCGGAGATCAGGTTTTGATCTTCAAGCATTTTCAAAATACGGCCAACTGTTTCACGGGAACAACCCACGATTTGGCCGATTTCCTGACGGGTAATTTTGATTTGCATACCGTCTGGATGTGTCATCGCATCAGGTTGTTTGGCTAAATTTAATAGAGTTTGAGCAATACGGCCTGTAACGTCTAAGAATGCGAGGTTACCGACTTTCTCAGATGTTGTTTGTAGGCGACTAGCCATTTGCGCAGAAAGGCGCATTAAAATATCAGGGTTAACCTGAATCAATTGACGGAATTTTTTATATGAAATTTCAGCAACTTCGCAGGCTATTTTTGCTCTAACCCACGCAGTACGTTCTTGCCCTTCTTCAAATAACCCAAGCTCACCAATGAAATCCCCCTGATTCAGGTAAGAGAGGATCATTTCTTTGCCTTCTTCATCTTTAATTAAAACAGCCACCGAACCTTTAACGATATAGTAAAGGGTTTCTGCTTTCTCACCCTGATGGATAAGAGTGCTCTTGGATGGATATTTATGAATATGGCAGTGTGACAAAAACCATTCAAGAGTAGGGTCTGTTTGTGGCTTGCCGAGAACCATTAGCGTTATCCTCTGTATGTTATTGCAGCCATTCGGAAAAACGTACAAGAAAGGCTGGCTTTAAAGTCACTAGCTTAGCATATTAATTTGCCTTATATACCTTTAAATAATCAAGGGGCTGATTACTTCAGCGCTTTTGATTGCTTTTGGTAACGCAAATTGATATCAACACTATAATATGATCAATTAAACCGTTGAGTTTTGATCTTAATCCTATCAACTAAGTATTGTTTGTAGCATATTCAATAAAGAAAGTCTTCCCTGTATCGCTTCAGCCAAATAAAGTTGATATAACATTCCTTATATCTATGGAACAATGTAGCCTTTAAACCGATTTCATTTCAAGGGGAAATACAATGGAAGCAAGAGTAAAGTGGGTTGAAGGGCTTTCTTTCTTAGGAGAGTCTGCGTCTGGGCACCAGGTGATGATGGATGGCAATGCGGGTGATAAAGCCCCAAGCCCAATGGAAATGGTGTTAATGGCAGCGGGGGGTTGTAGCGCGATTGATGTCGTTTCGATTTTGCAAAAGGGCCGCTACGATATTACGGATTGTGAAGTTAAATTAACCTCACAACGTCGTGAAGAAGCTCCTCGTTATTTTGTGAAAATCCATTTGCATTTTATTGTGACAGGGAATGAATTAACGGAAAAAGCAGTCGAACGTGCCGTTCAACTTTCTGCTGAGAAATATTGCTCAGTCGCATTGATGTTAGAGAAAACCGTTGAAGTCACACACAGCTTTGAAATAAAAAACTAAAAATAAATTTAATTTTTATTAATATATTTGAATTGAAAGATGCTTACCTTAATTAATGATAAGCATCTTATTTTTTAATCAAAAAATAATTTAATTATTGTTCTTTTGATTAATTAGTTTTTCGACTATTGGTGCCATAATTAATTCCATTGCTAAACCGAGTTTCCCTCCTGGGACGACAATTGTATTCATTGCTGAAATAAAAGAGCCGGATATCATTGACAGCAAATAGGGGAAATCAATTTGCTCCAGCCCACGAAAGCGGATCACAATAAAGCTTTCGTCTTGTGATGGGATAGCTTTAGCTGAAAAGGGGTTAGAGGTGTCTACCGTAGGAACGCGTTGAAAATTGATATGGGTGCGAGAAAATTGTGGCGTGATGTAATTAATATAGTCCCCCATTGAACGTACAACAGAGTCCATAACCGCTTCGCGGGAGTGCCCTCTCTCTGTGGTATCGCGGATCAATTTTTGGATCCATTCGAGGTTGACAATAGGGACAACACCTACAAGCAAATCAACATGTTGTGCAACATTATGTTCTGGAGTGACAACGCCACCATGCAGCCCCTCATAAAATAAAATATCTGTTTTGTCTGGTAGTGGCTCCCAAGGGGTAAATGTCCCAGGTTGCAAGCCATACGGTACCGCTTCATCATAAGTATGTAGATATTTACGGGACTGTCCACAACCTGTTTTTGCATAGTCGATTAAGGTTTGTTCAAGCAACGCAAAATCATTCGCTTCGGGGCCAAAGTAACTGATGTGCCGGCCTTGTTCTCTGGCTTTACGGATAGCCATATCCATTTCAGGGCGTGTATAGCGATGAAAGCTATCCCCTTCTAATGTTGCTGGTTGGATATTTAATTGGTGAAAAACTTTACGAAATGCTTGGCTAGTTGAGGTTGTGCCAGCTCCGCTCGAACCAGTGATAGCAATGATTGGGTGCTTTTTGGACATCGTGGACTCCCTGTGTTGCGCTTATAAGCACTATTTTAATCAATAGTGCATGAAGCGGATTAACGGGTGTTAGGGTTTTGAGTTTTATTTGATGGTTTTACGACATGATTGTGTGGAAAACCCGCAACTTAATTCATGATAGATGATGACGTAAAAATGAACCATAGAATAAAAACATCAGACAGAAAAACTCCCCTTAGGCATGAAATTAACTGATTCATGCAATTCAGACCAGACTAGCACAATTTCACCAGAAACTAACTGCCGTTTCACATCGTTGACCTTATCTTGTAAGCTTTTTTCATGGGAGCCGTAGTCGGTTCCTTCCCGTAAGACATAGCTTTCAATTAGGTTTTCCAATGTTTCAGGTTCAAGTTCTTGCCAAGGAATAATCACATTATTTCCTTATCTAAATAAGGCGTTAACCATTGAGGGATGCGTGTTTCTAACCACATTTGCGGTTTCCTCAAGGTACCGCTCACAAAGCCTACGTGCCCACCATGTTCTGTCATTTGGTATTCCACATTGTGGGGTAAAAATGATAAATCAGGAACAACCTCAGGCGCCATGAATGGGTCATCTTTAGCGTGGATAATCAACGTTGGTTTAGTGATATAAGCTAACTTGGGTAATGCGCTGCATTTTTGATAATAATCTGTCGCATCATCAAAACCATGAATACGAGCAGTGATCACATCATCAAATTCACGGATGCGTTTTAGTTGTTTAAGCTGCAGCAAGTTTAAAGGTAGTGAGCCAGGGTAGCGTACCAATTTACGCGTTGCATTACGTTTTAAGCCATTTAGTAAATAGCGTTGATAGAATTGAGATATTCCTTTTTCCATCCGCAAAGAACAGGCTTCTAGCATTAATGGGGCCGAAACCACGACGCCCGCATCTAAATCTGCATTTTGCCCACTTTCTGCGAGATAGCACGCTAACATATTACCACCAAGAGAATAGCCGACTGCGGCCGTCGGCGTATCACCATAGGTTTGTTTTAACCAACGGAGAAAATAGCGAGCATCACTGGTTTCACCTGAATGGTAAATTCGCTGTTGGCGATTGGGTTCACCGCTACAACCGCGAAAATGCATAATTACACCCAACCAACCATGCTTTTGGGCCGTTTCTAGCATCCCGTGGGCATAAGGGCTCTTAAAATTGCCTTCGAGACCATGGAAGATCACTAAACGTGGCTTATGTGCCGCTAGCTCAGGTTTTTCACTCCAAGCGAGATCGATAAAATCGCCATCAGGCAATTCAAGCCGCTGCCATATAGGTTTGATTTTCGGTGTTCTACGGAAAATCCTTGGCAGTAATGTTTGGAGGTGTGGATTTTTAGCCCAACTTATTGGACGAAAGTTTTCTGACATAGCCTTATTTTTATTTAATGGAGACTCTTGTGAGTCACATAACATACTGTTATTTTTTTGTGATGCAAGTAAACAAATTTGAGTTTGAGGCTAAATTATAAATGACATTGGGGCTGGTTTTTTCTCTTTTTACGTTTTTATTCATTGCTGCAGTCACTCCCGGCCCTAACAATATGTTGCTAACGTCAAGTGCAGCAAACTACGGCTTTCGCCATACAATAATATTATGCCTTGGTATTATGTTAGGGATGCAGTCAATACTCTATCTCTCCGCATTCGGGGTTGCTGCACTTTTATTGCTCTATCCTGCGCTTCATGTCGCCTTAAAATTCGCCGGAAGTCTATATTTGCTATGGCTAGCATGGAAAACAGCGACAGCAAATTATGCACCACTGAAGACGAATAGCGAAGTTGCGAAAAGCATTACTTGGTATCAAGGCGGCTTATTACAGTTTTTAAACCCCAAAGCATGGATGATGGGTTTGGGAGCCGTAGGGGGATTTAGCTTACCCGGTGAGTTATTTACTCAATCTATTTTAATGATGAGTATCGCATTTGTGGTGGTTAACTTAGTGGCGGGTTTAATCTGGATGGGGTTTGGTTCATTAATCAGCCTATTTTTACGTAGCCGCCGTGCTTGGTTTATTTTTAACTGGGTAATGGGGATTTTAACGGCTTTGTGCGTTCCCCTGATTTGGTTGGAATGATTTTCTGATAAAAGTGCAGTTTATATGACCCATCAAAAAGCAGCCCATGGGCTGCTTTTTACATGTAAGGGAGGCGATTAATCTAAATCGACGTTTTTAGTGCCGAAAAAGTAGGTAAAAATAAAACCGAATAAATAGGAAACGAATAACCCGCCCACATAAACTAACATCCCTGGGAACACGCCATCAGCAGAGGTCATCATTGGGATAGCGACTAAGCCAGACGGGCCAAAGACAGTATTTAAACCAACTGGTAAACCCATCCAAGCCACGAGTCCAACAAAGAACCCCCCAGCAGCACCGCCTAAACATGCGGTGACAAACGGCTTCATCCGAGGAAGGGTTACACCGTAGATAAGTGGTTCACCGACACCTAAGAAACCTGGAATGATAGCTCCACGAATTTGGTTACGTAATACTGAATCTTTTGCGGCTTTAACGTACAACGCCATCGCTGCACCAACTTGCCCACCACCAGCCATTGCTAGGATAGGGAAAAGTGAGTTAAAGCCTTGGGTTTCAACGAGTGCCATATATACCGGAACAAAACCTTGGTGCACGCCAAACATTACTGCAATTAAGAATAGCCCAGCAAGTATAGCGGTTCCGAATGGGTTGCTGCTTAAATGAACAAAAAGCCACGACATACCAGAGAATAACCAACTGCCAATTGGCATGATGAAGATAAACACTGCAGCACCAACAATTAACAAGGTAATTGTTGAAGTTAAAATCATATCAAGGTTGGCTGGAATAATTTTACGTACTTGTTTTTCGACCCATGCCCCAAAAATACACGCAATTAATACCCCAATAATGTTACCTCTTGGGTCGATAGCCAACCCGAAGAAGCTATTCATATCAGAATAGAACCCCTTAGCTATTTCAGGGTTGTACCCAAGAACAAACAGTGAAGCAATGATGGCGCCATTTACTGCGCTACCGCCAAAGGCTTTTTGAGTGTTATAACCGATAAGAATACTTAGGAAGCTAAACAGCCCTTTGCTAAATACCGACATATACAGAATCGTATGTACGAGTAGGGTCTGCTCTTCAGGTTTTGTCGGGAGCCCTGCTGGAAAATAGGTTTGTTTCGCCAGAGTTGCAAAACCTAATAGTAAGCCCGCAGCAATAAAACCTGGAATTAGCGGAGTAAATATGGTGGCAAATTTGGATAAAAATCGGTGAACGGCACTGGTTTGTTTCTTTTTCAGTTGCTGCTTATTTGCGGATGCAATATCGTTCAGATCCTGAGGCTGGGCTGCTGCTTCGTGGTTATCCTCTTCATCACTATCTAAAAGTTGGTTCATCAAGTCCGCGGCAGTTTGCGCTTTACCTGGGCCAAGGATCACTTGCAGTTGTTCATCACTTTCAATAACGCCAAGCACTCCTGCAATTTGTTTGAGTGCAGCTTTATCGACTAGCTGGTCATTGTTGAGTGTGAGCCGCAAACGGGTCATACAATTGCCCGCTAATTTAATATTACGGCGTCCTCCAACGTGTTGCAGGATCTGCTGTATCATTTCTATTGTTATTTTAGCCATACTATTTATCCCATTGAAGTCCGCAAGTTAGGCGGATGAGGCCATATTGAGAGCCGTACGAATAAAACCGTTGTTATCTAAGAGTAGTTGACGTGCGTCATCGGCATTTAAACCAGATAACACCATTAAAATGGCAGTTTTGCAGTGCCGGTTACATTGTTGAAGGGCGGTCTCTGCGGTAGTTCGGTCGCAGTCGGTTGCTTCCATCACAATTTTAGTTTGTCTTTCAATGAGTTTGGCATTTGTTGCTTCGACATCGACCATTAAATTACCAAACACCTTTCCAATACGGATCATCGCCCCAGTGGTGATCATATTCAGCACTAATTTTTGTGCTGTTCCCGCTTTCATGCGTGAAGAACCGGTGATAACCTCTGCACCTACAATGGGAGTAATAGCAATATCTGCGGCATTGGCAATTGGGCTATTTGGGTTACAGCTAATGGCCGCTGTTGTTGCACCAACAGCCTTCGCGTAAGCTAAAGCGCCTAATACATAAGGCGTTCGCCCACTGGCTGCGATACCAACTAACACATCATTATCATTAAATTGAATATCTTTGAGGTCTTGTTCACCCAGTTCAGGCTTATCTTCTGCATTTTCTACGGCACGGAAAATAGCTTGATGGCCACCGGCGATTAAACCCACAACTTGTTCATGTGGCGTCCCATAAGTTGGCGGGCACTCACTGGCATCAAGGATCCCTAAACGGCCAGAGGTTCCTGCACCTGAATAAATCAGACGACCGCCTTTTAAGAAAGCCTCTGCGACTTTATCAACCAGTTGAGCAATTTCAGGGAGCACTTTTTCAACTGCTAACGGAACGAGCTTGTCCTCATCATTAATGACCTTCAGCATTTCAGCCGTTGATAGTTGGTCGATATTAGTACTGGCTGCATTGCGGCTTTCAGTTACCATTTTGCTTAAGTCGATAGTCATAAAAATTGCTCCTAAATCAGTTATTGGGCTAATATAAGGAATTATTTATTCCTTATATGTGATTAACATCACGGTGCTATCTATTCTAACTTGTGAATATACAAGAATATTTTGTGATTAATTTTATAAGCTAAAGTCACGACTCTTTGAATTATAAGTATTATTCATCAGGTATCAGTGGCTTGATTGAGGAATAATTTATTATTATTTTTTTATCTATAGGTCTGGCTATTACAATTATTATTAGAGGTCACCATGACATTATTGGACATCATTACCTACTCACTACCGCGATTAGCGGAAAACCAACGCAAAATTGCCCAATTTATCCTTGAAAATCCCGAAAATGTACTAAATTTGTCGTCTCAGCAATTAGCGGAAATTTTAGATGTTAGCCAATCAGCCATCGTTAAGTTTAGTCAGAAAGTTGGCGTAAAGGGGTATCCCGCCTTGAAACTTGCACTTAGCGAGATTATTGGGCGCCAACAACTCAAAGATGGAGCGCCTCATTCTGCTCTACATAACCGTATTGCGCCTGATGATAACTTGATGGTTGTTGCTCAGAAACTCGCAATGGAAAAAAATCACTCCATTACAGAAACAACAAAATTAATTGATTTCAAGCAGTTTGAACGCATTGTTGAGCGAATAGACCAATCACAGCGAGTACAGATTGTCGGGATTGGTGGGTCAGGTTTAACAGCAAAAGACCTCAGTTACAAATTACAAAAAATTGGTATCACAACACTTGTGGAGTCAGACCACCATGTGCAAATTGCTGCGGCGCTGACTCTCAATACTCATGATGTACAAATCGTTATTTCTTTTACAGGAAGACGTAAAGACATGCTAACAGCAGCGAATATTGCGCGTAAGCAAGGGGCATGCGTCATCGCGATTACTCGTGATTGTGATTCACCCTTGGGGCAACTTGCTGATTATGTTCTTGAAAGTATCGCGGAGGAAGATGAATGGCGTAGTTCATCAATTTCTTCAAGAACCGCACAAAATACGCTAACAGACTTGATCTTTATGGCGTTATTACAACGAAGAGAAGCGAAAGCGAAGTCATTGGTTATGAATGCAAGAGTAGTAATTAATAAATTAGATGAATAGCTGGCGGCTTGAATTCTCATCGATAACTTTGCAATAAAACCTTATTTACGTTAAGACTAATATTATAAGTATTTTGATTTTAAAAAGTTAAAAGGGAGTTATTGATGAGAGCACTCATAGTTTATACGGAATTAACCGATGACGACTCCGTTATTAGCCATGCCGTAGCAAGACTCGCCAGTGAACTTAACGATGAGCACGTAGAAACCGTGATCATTCGTAATTTTGAAGATGGAATGGCATACATTCGGTCAAATACCAGCATTGACTGCTTGTTATATGGCCGTGATATGTCAGACAAGCAAGAACAAACTCAGGCACATCAGTTAATTACCCAACTTCACCGTAGGCAAGAAGATGTCCCCGTATTTTTATTAAGTGATCGTGAAGAAGCTTTGACGGCATTCGACCGCAAAATGATGGAACAAGTCGATGAATTTGCATGGATTTTAGAAGACTCCGCAGATTTTATTGCAGGCCGTGTCCTTGCCGCGATCATCCGTTACCGTGCCAATTTATTGCCCCCTTTGATGAAAAGCTTGATTAAATACAGTGATGTACATGAATATTCATGGGCAGCACCGGGGCATCAAGGTGGTGTTGGGTTCACCAAAACTCCCGCAGGTCGCATTTATCATGATTTCTTTGGTGAAAACTTATTTCGGACGGATATCGGTATTGAGCGGGTTGCTGTGGGTTCACTGTTAGACCATACCGGCGCATTTGGTGAGTGTGAAAGGAATGCTGCGCGTATATTTGGTGCTGACCAATCTTACTCCGTGGTTGTGGGAACATCGGGTTCGAACCGAACGATTATGCAAGCTTGTATGACAGATAATGATGTTGTTGTGATTGACCGTAACTGCCACAAATCTATTGAGCAAGGTTTGATCTTAACAGGGGCAAAACCGGTTTATATGACACCAAGCCGTAATCGTTATGGCATCATTGGCCCGATTTATCCTCAAGAAATGACACCCGAAGCGATTACTGAAAAAATCGCTAAAAATCCATTAACTTCGGATAAAATAGGCAAACGTCCTGCATATAGCGTCGTAACCAACTGTACTTACGATGGCGTGTGCTATCACGCACGTAAAGTACAGGATTTGCTGGATGAATCATTGGATAGAATCCATTTTGATGAGGCATGGTACGGCTACGCACGCTTTAACCCTATCTATCGCGACCACTTTGCGATGCGTGATGACCCTAGAAAAGACGATGAGCCCACCGTTTTTGCAACTCACTCTACGCACAAATTATTGAATGCACTTTCACAAGCTTCATTTATCCACATTCGAAATGGCCGTAATGCGATTGATTTTAATCGTTTTAACCAAGCCTATCATATGCATGCGACTACTTCGCCGCTATATGCAATTTGTGCCTCAAATGATATTGCCGCAGACATGATGGACGGTAATAGTGGGCGTTCACTCACTGATGAAGTCATCCGTGAAGCTATCGACTTCCGTCAATCACTGGGCTACCTATACAAAGAATTTATCAATGACGATGAGTGGTTTTTCAAACCATGGAATCAAGAAATGGTGAAAGACCCAGCAACAGGTAAGCGCTATGCTTTTGAAGATGCGCCTGTTGAGCTATTGATGAAAGAGCAAAGCTGCTGGGTGATGAACCCTGAAGATAAATGGCATGGTTTTAAAGATATCCCTGAAAATTGGGCGATGCTTGACCCGATTAAGGTGAGTATTTTGTCGCCGGGAATGGGAGATGACGGTAAATTACTGGATAGCGGCGTCCCAGCCGCGTTAGTCACGGCATGGTTAAATCACTATGGTATTGTGCCAACCCGTACGACTGATTTCCAAATTATGTTCTTGTTTTCTATGGGGATTACGAAAGGAAAATGGGGAACCCTGGTCAATGCGCTGCTGTCGTTTAAGCGCCATTATGACAACAATACGGCACTGAAAAAGGTATTACCTGAAGTGGTTGAAGCGTCTCCTGAGATCTATGGCGAGATGGGGCTACGTGATTTAGGCAGTAAAATGTTTGTGTATCTACAAAAAAATAACCCAGGTGGCCAGTTAAATCAGGCTTATGAGCAACTCCCCGCCGTGATGATGAGCCCACGCGATGCCTATCAAGAAATTGTTGCTAACCGCGTTGAGGCGGTTCCTTTAGATAAACTAGCCGGACGTATTGCGGCTAACTCGATTATTCCCTATCCACCGGGTATTCCTATGTTGTTATCAGGTGAAAGTTTTGGCGATAAAAATAGCCCGCATATCGGCTATTTGCATAGTCTTCAAGCGTGGGATAGCGAATTTCCGGGTTTTGAACATGAAACCGAAGGTACTGAAATTATTGATGGCCAGTATTATGTGATGTGTGTGAAAGAATAAGATTCAGTAATGATAAAAACGAAAAGCTATCAAAAGATAGCTTTTCGTGATTTTAATGGATTGTGATGTTTTATAACGAATTAATTTAATTCAAATTCACTGGTCATGGTTTCTAACTGCTCTTGCAGTTCCATCCACTCCATTTCCACATCTTCAAGAGCCGCTTTGTGTTCTGTTTGTTTTTTCAAACATTCCGTCAATTCGGCTTTTTTATCTTGTTCGTAAATGGTGGCATCAGAAAGTTTTGCTTCTAGCTCATTTAGGGCATTCGAGTGCTTATCCATTTGCTTTTCCAATTCCGTGATTTTTTTGCGGATCGGTTGAGTCAGTTGGCGGAACTCCGCTTCACGACGTTTTTGGTCTTTTCTATCTTGTGCCGTCACCGTTGCAGCGGCTGCTGGCTTATCTTTCTCTTGTTGATCACGTGCTTGCTGTAATTCGAGCTTATTTTGCTCTGCCAGCCATTGTTGGTAATCTTCTAAATCACCATCAAACTGCTCTACAGTACCGCCGTGGACCAAATACAGTTCATCGGTAGTGGTGCGCAGTAAATGCCTATCATGGGAAACGACAACTAAAGCACCTTCGAAGGCCATTAAGGCTTCAGTAAGCGCTTGTCGCATATCTAAGTCCAAGTGGTTGGTTGGTTCATCGAGCAGCAGTAAATTAGGGCGTTGCCAGACGATTAATGCGAGAACTAAGCGCGCTTTTTCCCCACCAGAAAAACGGCCGCTTGGGTCAGTGACTTGGTCGCCTTTAAAACCGAAGCCCCCTAAATAGTCACGTAATTGTTGCTCAGTTTGCTCAGGGGCAAGGCGAGCAAGATGCTGCAAAGGGGATTCTTCAGGGTGCAAATATTCTAATTGGTGCTGGGCGAAATAACCGAGTTTAATCCCTTTTGCGAGGGAAATTTCCCCCTGTAACGGTGGCAAATCGCCCGCTAACATCTTAATTAATGTGGATTTACCTGCACCATTTCGGCCTAATAATCCAATACGTGAGCCTGGTACTAAGTTCAGCTTGATGGATTGTAAGATGACTTTTTCACCATAGCCTGCGCTGACTTTTTCCATTTTTAATAATGGATTCGGTAAGCTTTCTGGTTTACGGAATGAAAAATGGAATGGGTTATCCACATGAGCTGGGGCAACCATTTCCATTCTTTCAAGCATCTTAATGCGGCTTTGTGCTTGTTTAGCTTTGGTGGCTTGCACTCTAAAACGGTCAATATAACTTTGCAAGTGTGCAGCTTTAGCCTGCTGGCTTTCATATAGTGCTTGCTGCTGAGCCAGTTTTGTTGCGCGCTGACGTTCAAATGAAGAGTAGTTGCCCGTGTATTCGAACATGGTTTCTTGTTCGATATGCAGCACTTTATCAATAATCGGGTCGAGGAAATCCCTATCATGGGAAATCAAAATCAGGGTGCCTTGGTAGCTTTTCAACCATTTTTCTAACCAAATTACTGCATCTAAATCAAGGTGGTTGGTCGGCTCATCGAGCAGCAACAAA
Source organism: Providencia rettgeri (assembly GCF_013255915.1). Taxonomy (GTDB): domain Bacteria; phylum Pseudomonadota; class Gammaproteobacteria; order Enterobacterales; family Enterobacteriaceae; genus Providencia; species Providencia hangzhouensis. The sequence goes on from NZ_CP053896.1 coordinate 360,212, forward strand.
TCTGAGCGGCATAACAAGGCTTGTGCCAAGTTTAAACGCATCCGCCATCCACCGGAAAATGATTTTACTGGAGAGTTTAATTGCGCTTGGCTGAAACCTAAACCATGTAGCAAACTGGCTGCACGGGAGCAGATGGTCCATGCATCAATGGCATCAAGTTGCCCATGAACCACAGCGATGGCATGGCCGTCATTTTTTTCATTGGCTTGTTGAAGTTTTTGCTCTAAAGCTCGAAACTCGCGATCACCATCAATCACATACTCAAGAGCGGGCACATCAAGGGCAGGGGTTTCTTGGTTCACCCATGCCATGGACCAATTGCTTGGAAAGGTTGCAGAACCTGCTTCAGCTTGTAATTCGCCTTTTAATAACGCAAGAAGCGTCGATTTACCGCAGCCGTTTTTACCCACTAAACCAACTTTTTGGCCGGGGTTAATAGTCGCAGTGGCATTGTCTAGTAGGACACGAACACCTCGGCGAATTTGGAGTGAAGAGAAAACAATCATAGCAACCGTCTATTAAAAATATGTTAGATTATCAACGTATATACTCTAAATAATTTACGGTGCTGTTAGGCGACAAGCACATGAGTCGCTAGTCACCTACTTAAGTAGGTGACTAGTGCGAATGCGCGTAGTCAACAACACAGCAACGTGAAGTATGACGAGTATAGCAGGCTGCATGGTAACGGAAAATGTTCCGTCTGACACGCCTTTGAGGAGGGAAAGATGTCAAATACACCGAAAGTGCTGGTGGTCTACGCTCACCCGGACCCCGACGAATCGATGGCTAATAAGGCGTTATTGGAGGCAGTGCGTGATTTTGACCATGTGACTGTACACGATTTATACGCAATTTATCCAGATTATTTTATTGATGTAACCGCGGAACAAAAATTACTGTGCCAGCACGATATCATTATTTTTCAACATCCTCTCTATACATATAGTTGCCCTGCGTTGTTGAAAGAGTGGTTTGACCGCGTGTTAACCCGCCGTTTTGCGACCGATGTAGGGTACCAAAAATTAAAAGGCAAATACTGGCGTTCTGTGATTACCACAGGCGAGCCTGTTCACGCTTACCAATATGATGGATATAACCATTATCCACTTACAGAAATACTTCGCCCATTTGAATTGACCGCACTAATGTGTGATATGCAGTGGTTGGAACCAACCATTATTTATGCAGCACGTCGGCAGCCTAAAGAACGATTTGAACAGATTATCGATGACTACCGCCAATGGATGCAACAGCCGCTAGGTGCGGGAGGGTTATCCTAATGTCAGAACTAGGGCTATTTGAATCCGTTATCATCTTCCTCTGCGCAGGGGTAGTCATGGTACCTATTGCACAAAAAATCCGCTTAGGTGCTGTACTGGGGTATTTGCTTGCCGGGATCATGATTGGGCCATTTGTTTTTGGCTTTATTCGTAATGTTGATGATATTTTGCACTTCTCCGAAATGGGAGTGGTGTTCCTGATGTTTCTCATCGGGTTAGAGCTAAAACCTTCTAAATTATGGGAGCTTAGGCGCTCGATTTTCGGTGTAGGTACGCTTCAAGTGGTTGTCACTGCGGCTATCATGGCGTCACTGTTGTTTTTAGCCAAATTTTCTTGGCAAGCTGCCATTGTTGGTGGATTAGGAATGGCGATGTCATCAACGGCAATGGCACTTCAGTTGATGAACGAAAAAGGGATGTCCAACAAAGAAAGCGGGCAACTTGGTTTTTCTGTTTTACTTTTCCAAGATATGGCCGTGATCCCAATCATGGCACTGATCCCGTTGCTAGCTGGGGACTCAGCAACCAGTGATTGGCAAAAAATTGGCTTGAAGATAGTGGCGTTCGCAGGTTTATGGGTAGTTGGCCGCTATTTATTACGGCCGATGTTCAGGCTTGCCGCTAAATCTGGGGTACATGAAATTTTTACGGCTGCAGCGCTGCTGGTGGTATTAGGTTCCGCACTCATTATGGAAAGCCTTGGGTTTTCTATGGCTCTGGGAACCTTTATGGCAGGGGTCATGTTAGCGGAAACAGAGTTCCGCCATGAGCTGGAAATTAATATCGAACCGTTTAAAGGTCTGCTACTGGGGCTATTTTTTATCTCAGTAGGTATGTCATTGAATTTAGATGTGTTGTGGGCCTATTTACCACAAGTATTGATTGCTGTTGCAGTATTAGTCGCAGTTAAAGCGTTAGTGCTTTACGGACTGAGTTTAGCCGCTAGGCTTCGAAATGGAGCAAGAGCTCAATTTTCCGGGGTGCTTAGCCAAGGTGGTGAATTTGCTTTTGTGATCTATGCAACTGCTTTTGGTGCAAGTGTGATAAATGAACGGCAGATGGACTTATTACTGGTAGTTGTCACACTTTCGATGATGACTACTCCACTTGTGATGCAGTTGATAGATGCCTATTTAAACTACCGTTATAATCAACAACCAGCCTCGAGCGAAAAACCATTTGTAGAAGACAATGACCCACATGTTATTTTGGTCGGTTTTGGTCGCATGGGGCAGGTGGTTGGCCGCTTATTAATGGCGAATAAGGTTAAAATTACAGTACTAGAACAAGATGTTACGGCGATTAGTACCATGCGTCGCTACGGCTATACGGTCTATTACGGTGATGCACGTGAACTGCAATTATTACGCTCAGCAGGAGCCGATAAAGCAAAATCTATCGTCATCACCAGTGATGTGCCTGAAGAAGTGATGGAAATTGTGCAAATTTGCCAAGAAAATTTCCCTAACTTGCATATTATTGCACGTGCTAAAGGTCGCCTTGAGGCCCATGAGTTATTACAAAGTGGAGTGACTGATTTTAGCCGTGAAACATTCTCGAGCGCACTTGAATTAGGAAGCAAAGCGCTTGTTAGCACAGGGATGCATCCTCATAAAGCTTATCGCGCGAAGCAGCATTTTCGCCGTTTAGACATGAAAATGCTTAGAGATATTTACCCAGAGAATGAAAATAGTGACAGCGGGCAAATTTCACGCATTAAAGAGGCACGTCGTGAACTGAATGAACTCTTTGAGAAAGAAATGCAAAGAGAACATCGGCAGCCTCATAGCTGGAATAATGAACAATAAGGGTTAGAAATGGCTTCAACACGTAAACGCTTTATTGCCGGGGCGACGTGCCCTAAGTGCAAGTCACAAGACACATTAATGATGTGGCGTGAAGATAAAATTGATGTTGTCGAGTGTGTCAATTGTGGCGATCAGCAACGCCAAGCAGGGGATGAAGCAACGGGACATGTTAGGCAAAAAGAGCAGGTTATTGGAATTTTTACACCTGAATAATAGAAATTTGTCAATTCTCAATACATCACTATAGTTTTTCGGTACAATTGGCAAAAATTTTTCCCTTACGGGTAGTAGGAGATGTCATGAAAGTAGCAAAAGACTTGGTGGTCAGCTTGGCTTATCAAGTAAGAACAGAAGACGGTGTTTTAGTTGATGAGTCGCCAGCAAGCGCGCCAATGGACTATTTGCATGGTCGTGGGTCTTTAATTTCAGGTTTAGAAAAAGCATTAGAAGGTCGCTCTGTCGGCGAAAACTTCGATGTTGAAGTCGCTTCAGACGATGCATATGGCCAATACGATGACAACTTAGTTCAACGTGTTCCTAAAGATGTATTTATGGGCGTTGATGAGCTAGAAGTCGGCATGCGTTTCTTAGCTGACACTGACATGGGCCCAGTTCCTGTTGAAATTACAGGTATCGAAGGTGATGAAGTTATCGTTGACGGTAACCACATGTTAGCAGGTCAAAACCTGAAATTTAATGTTGAAATCATGGCTATCCGTGAAGCAACAGAAGAAGAAATCGCACATGGCCACGTCCATGGTGCAGGTGGTCACGACCATGACCACGACCACGAAGGTGGTTGCTGTGGCGGTGGCGGTCATAGCCACGGTTCAGAAGGCGGTTGCTGCGGTGGCGGTGAAGGTCACGGACACGGTCACAAACAAGGCGGCTGCGGCTGCCACTAATACTTCGTATTAGTGTTTATAAAAAAAAAGGAAGCGAAAGCTTCCTTTTTTTAATTTAAAATCAATAGGTTCACATTTTAAATTAATAATGTGGTGGCGGCGTTTCTTCTTCAGGCCTTGCTAAGTGAGAATCTTGGGATGATTTCAGCCTTTCAGCTACAATGCGTAAATGTTCCTGCAGACGGCTCATTTGCATTTGTTGGTCAGTAATAACCTGGTTTAGTTGTTCAATCGCCAGTTCTTGAAAGGCAACTTTACTTTCTAAAAGTTCTAGGCGTTGTTCAAATGTATCAGATGAGTCCATATTCGACTCTCCTTAAGCGTTTATATCGTAATTAAACCATCATAATAACTGAACATTACAAATCAATAGATAAGTTTTAGTTAAAGATATAGGCGACGAAACGACTTTTTGTTAATGTGGTCTCAGTAGTTATTATATTTTTTTAATACTCAATGGGGTAACGGGGTCTAAACTTAAAGAGCCCTACCCATAAAACGAATAGTTCGCTATTCGAATATAATCGAATAAAAGTTATCGGAGACTAGGATGAAATCACTGTTTAAGGCAAGCCTTTTAGCAACTACGCTAGCATTTACTTTTGCTGCTCCGCAAGTGATGGCAGCGGAAGCCAAAGCACAAAGCAGCGCATTCAAAAACGCAGAAGAGCGTAATGCGTATGCACTGGGTGCGTCTTTAGGCCGCTACATGCAGAATTCTTTAGAAGAACAAAAAACAATTGGTATTAATTTGGATAAGGCTCAATTACTCGCTGGTGTCCAAGATGCATTTAACGGCAAAAGCAAAATGACCGATGCAGAAGTTGAAGAAACATTGCGTCAGTTTGAAGGTCAAGTCAAAGAAGCTGCCGACAAAAAAATGAAAGAAGAATCAGCCAATAATGAGAAAAAAGGCGCTGAGTACCGCGAAAAATACGCGAAAGAAAAAGGCGTTGTTAAAACTAAATCAGGCTTACTGTACAAAATTGAAAAAGACGGTACAGGGGCGAAACCTAAAGCAGATGAAACCGTTGTGGTTCACTACAAAGGTTCTTTGATTGACGGTACTGAATTCGACAGCTCATATTCACGTAATGAGCCACTGACAATTCCATTAAATTCAGTTATTAAAGGCTGGACTGAAGGTTTAGTTAACCTGAAAAAAGGCGGCAAAATGCAGTTGGTTATCCCAGCTGAATTAGCTTACGGCGAAAATGGCGTGCCGGGTATCCCAGCAAATTCAACATTAGTCTTTGATGTTGAATTATTAGATATCAAACCTGCTGCTAAATAAGTCCTCACTAAGCATTAGCTAAGTGTATTTTGATGCCCAATGCATTCATGCCTTGGGCTTTTTTATATTTCTCATCAAAAAAACTCTCAAATTGTTTAAAACTTGTGATAAAACAGACTGTCTTGCATTCATTCGCTTGACGGCAACGCCGTGGAGTTTTAACTTCAGAAGACTCTATTTTATTTTTTATCATCACAATTGTTGGCTACAAACAAAGTAATGAAGGCCAAATAGTCGAATAATGAACGCCTTTTTAGTCAACAGGATGAGTTTTTACATTAGAAGGATGATGTTGAAATGTCTGATTCTATACAATCACACGACCTCAGCGATATTAACATATTGGATAACCAACCTTTTTCTGAGACAGACCATGAGATTTTAAAATCGTATGAAGCTGCTGTGGATGGTCTGGCAATGCTAATCGGTGGGCACTGTGAAATTGTTCTTCACTCTTTAGAAGACCTAAACTGCTCTGCAGTCAGAATCGCAAATGGCCAGCACACTGGGCGTAAAATCGGCTCACCGATTACAGACCTAGCGTTGAGAATGCTGCATGATATGGCAGACGAAGAATCGAATGTCTCGAAGGCTTATTTTACGAAAGCGAAAAGCGGTGATTTAATGAAATCCGTTACTATTGCTATTCGTAACCGCAAGCAACGTGTGATTGGCTTATTATGTATCAATATGAACTTAGATGTGCCGTTCTCTGAAATTATTCAATCGTTTGTTCCAGAAACTAAGCAAGCAGTTACTTCAGATGTAAACTTTGCCTCTTCAGTTGATGACCTTGTCGCACAAACATTGGAGTACACAATTGAAGAAGTTGGCGGTGATCGTAATGTCTCAAATAATGCGAAAAACAAGCAAGTGGTTCTTAACCTATATGAAAAAGGCATTTTTGATATTAAAGATGCCATTAACCAAGTTGCTGACCGTTTGAACATTTCTAAACACACCGTTTATTTATACATTCGTCAATTCAAGAGCGGTGAATGAGTAATACAAATTCGTTAACCTACTGCTTAGTTGTGACTGGCCCTGCTTATGGTACACAACAAGCAGCGAGTGCGTATCAATTTGCAAAAGCCCTTCTTCAAGAAGGGCATATATTGAAAACACTCTTTTTTTATCGTGAGGGTGTTTTTAATGCGAACCAGCTTACGTCACCAGCAACAGATGAATTCAATTTAGTTTCAGCTTGGCAGGAACTGGCAAAACAATCTGGGTGCGAAATGCATATCTGTGTTTCTGCCGCATTGCGTCGGGGGGTTGTTGACCAAGAACAAGCGCAAACTTTATCACTTCCAACGGCTAACCTTGCTGAGGGCTTTATCATGAGTGGGTTAGGAAGCCTTGCGGAAGCGATGATAACCACAGACCGAACAATTCAATTCTAAGAACAGCTCAATACAAGGTACCGTGTGAAAAAAATAGCTTTTGTCTTTACAACCATGCCCCATGGAAATGCCAGTGGCCGAGAAGGGTTAGATGCATTATTAGCAACTTCAGCACTGACAGAAGACATTCAGGTGTTTTTTCTCTCTGATGGTGTTTATCAGCTTCTAGCAAACCAACATCCCGCTGAAGTGCTTGCTCGAGATTACATCGTAACATTTAAAATATTGCCGTTATATGACATTGAAAAAGTTTATCTCTGCGGCTCTTCGCTACAAGAACGGGGGCTGGGAGAGCATTGTGAATGGGTTTTAACACCAACAATTCTTAGCAAGAAAGAGGTAAGCGCTAAAATAGCGGAATGTGATGTGGTGCTTAATTTTTAATCCATTGTGTGAATTTTGAGCTTGGGTTGTTTTTTGATCTATAGTAGGATCTTTTCTATGCTGTATACATTAGCAACATCTCCGTTTAAATGTGATTTTTCTACAATGGTAGGCTTTATTACGGCTGAAGATGTCGTTTTACTGATGCAAGATGGCGTGGTTGCGGCAGTCGCACAGTCGCCTTATCTTGTTGCACTACAAAAAACAGGGGCGCAGTTGTACGCTTTGAATGTAGACATCAATGCTCGTGGGTTGCAAAATACCCTATCAACCGCAGTTTCTGTAATCACATATCAAGGTTTTGTGAAGCTAACAGAAGTCCAAAAACAACATTTTGCCATATAAAGGCACTAAAAGTTGTATATTTCTTGACACCTGAGCCAGTCAGCAATAAAATTTCGCGTCCTCGTGTATCGTCATGTTGGCGAACGGGGTCAAAATCCGTGTTTACGAAGCAATAAAACCAGGAGCTTTTTTAATAATGGCAACTATTAATCAGCTGGTACGCAAATCTCGTAGCTCGAAAGTTGTTAAAAGCAACGTTCCAGCACTGGAAGCTTGCCCGCAAAAACGTGGCGTATGTACTCGTGTATATACTACCACTCCTAAGAAACCAAACTCAGCATTACGTAAAGTATGCCGTGTTCGTTTAACTAACGGTTTCGAAGTTTCTTCCTACATCGGTGGTGAAGGCCACAACTTGCAGGAGCACTCCGTTATCCTTATCCGTGGTGGTCGTGTTAAAGACTTACCAGGTGTGCGTTATCACACCGTTCGCGGCGCACTGGACTGTTCTGGTGTTAAAGACCGTAAGCAAGCTCGTTCTAAATACGGCGCGAAAAAACCTAAGGCTTAATGGATTTCCGTTAAGTAAGGCCAAACATTTTAATCTTAATGTCAAAATACTCTCGTAGAGTTTTGGACAAACCTGAATTAACAACGGAGTCATATCCATGCCACGTCGTCGCGTAATAGGTCAACGTAAAATTCTTCCAGATCCTAAGTTCGGATCAGAATTACTGGCCAAATTTGTAAATATCCTGATGGTAGACGGGAAAAAATCTACTGCTGAAGCAATCGTATATAACGCACTTGAAACCCTTGCTCAGCGTTCTGGTAAAACTGAACTTGATGCATTCGAATTAGCACTAGATAACGTGCGTCCGACTGTGGAAGTTAAATCCCGCCGTGTTGGTGGTTCAACTTACCAAGTTCCAGTTGAAGTTCGCCCGGTTCGTCGTAATGCCCTGGCAATGCGTTGGATCGTTGATGCTGCTCGTAAACGCGGTGATAAATCTATGGCGCTTCGCCTGGCAAATGAATTATCAGACGCTGCTGAGAACAAAGGTTCCGCTGTTAAGAAACGTGAAGACGTTCACCGTATGGCAGAAGCTAACAAGGCGTTCGCACACTACCGTTGGTAAGTTTCTTACCCACATTAGTGATGTATCTCAGGGTAGCCATTTGCTACCCTTTATATGAAGCATTGAACGCCCACGAGAGAGGAAAAAATGGCCCGTCAAACGCCCATAGCACGTTATCGTAATATCGGTATCAGTGCACACATCGACGCCGGTAAAACCACAACTTCTGAACGTATTCTGTTCTATACTGGTGTAAACCATAAAATTGGTGAAACTCACGAAGGTTCTGCAACAATGGACTGGATGGAGCAGGAGCAAGAGCGTGGTATTACTATCACATCTGCTGCGACTACTGCATTCTGGTCTGGTATGGCAAAACAGTATGAGCCACACCGTATCAACATCATCGACACCCCGGGACACGTTGACTTCACTATCGAAGTAGAACGTTCTATGCGTGTTCTTGATGGTGCAGTAATGGTTTACTGTGCAGTTGGTGGTGTTCAGCCACAGTCTGAAACTGTATGGCGTCAGGCTAACAAATATAAAGTTCCACGTATCGCGTTCGTTAACAAAATGGACCGTATGGGTGCGAACTTCTTACGTGTTGTTGAGCAATTAAAATCACGTTTAGCTGCTAACGCAGTTCCACTGCAATTACCAGTCGGCGCAGAAGAGTCGTTCACTGGTGTTGTTGACTTGCTGAAAATGAAAGCAATCAAGTGGAGTGATGAAGACCAGGGCGTTACCTTCGAATACGAAGATATCCCTGCGAACATGCAAGAAGCTGCTGAAGAGTGGCACAACAACCTGATCGAAACCGCAGCAGAAGCATCAGAAGAACTGATGGAAAAATATCTGGGCGGTGAAGAACTGACTGAAGCAGAAATTAAAGCTGCATTACGTCAACGTGTTCTTGCAAGCGAAATTATCCTGGTTACCTGTGGTTCTGCATTTAAGAACAAAGGTGTTCAGGCGATGCTGGATGCAGTTGTTGATTACTTACCTGCGCCAACAGATGTACCTGCAATTAATGGTATTCTGGACGATGGTAAAGACACTCCTGCAGAGCGTCACGCAAGTGATGATGAGCCATTCTCATCATTAGCATTTAAAATTGCAACCGACCCATTCGTTGGTAATTTGACGTTCTTCCGTGTTTACTCTGGTGTTGTTAACTCAGGTGACACAGTACTGAACGCAGTTAAAGCGAAGAAAGAGCGTTTTGGCCGTATCGTACAGATGCACGCTAACAAACGTGAAGAGATTAAAGAAGTTCGCGCTGGTGACATCGCGGCTGCTATCGGTCTGAAAGACGTAACTACAGGTGATACTTTATGTGCAGTTGATGCACCAATCATCCTGGAGCGTATGGAATTCCCAGAGCCAGTAATCTCTGTTGCAATCGAACCGAAAACTAAAGCTGACCAAGAAAAAATGGGTATCGCATTAGGCCGTTTGGCTCAAGAAGACCCATCTTTCCGCGTATCAAGTGATGAAGAGACTAATCAGACTATCATCGCTGGTATGGGTGAGCTGCACTTAGACGTTCTGGTTGACCGTATGCGTCGTGAATTTAAAGTTGAAGCGAACGTTGGTAAACCTCAAGTTGCTTACCGTGAAGCAATCACTATGAAAGTGACTGATATCGAAGGTAAACACGCGAAACAGTCTGGTGGTCGTGGTCAGTACGGTCATGTCGTTATCGATATGTTCCCTCTGGACAAAAGCGATAAAGACGGTGTTCCAATGGATTACGAATTTGCCAACGACATCAAAGGTGGTGTAATTCCTACTGAATACATCCCTGCCGTTGACAAAGGTATCCAAGAGCAGCTGAAATCTGGCCCATTAGCTGGTTACCCGGTTGTTAACATGGGTGTTCGTTTACATTTCGGTTCTTACCATGATGTTGACTCCTCTGAATTGGCGTTTAAACTTGCGGCTTCAATCGCGTTTAAAGATGGCTTCAAAAAAGCTAAACCAGTTCTGCTTGAGCCAATCATGAAAGTTGAAGTGGAAACACCAGAAGACTACATGGGTGATGTTATTGGTGACCTGAACCGTCGTCGTGGTATGATTGAAGGTATGGATGACCTGCCTACTGGTAAAGTCGTTCGTGCACAAGTACCATTGTCAGAAATGTTCGGTTATGCTACTGACCTGCGTTCTCAGACACAAGGTCGTGCTTCATACTCTATGGAGTTCCTGAAGTACAATGAAGCACCAAACAACGTTGCACAAGCTGTAATCGAAGCTCGTAACGCTAAATAATCGATTTTTATCGGTTAACTACTTTAATTTAAGTTCCTTCTTTATCGTGAAGAGGGAACTCCATAAGGAATAGAGTCGTGTCTAAAGAAAAATTTGAACGTTCAAAACCGCACGTTAACGTTGGTACTATCGGCCACGTTGACCACGGTAAAACTACTCTGACAGCAGCTATCACTACTGTTCTGGCTAAAACTTACGGCGGTTCTGCTCGCGCATTCGACCAAATCGATAACGCACCAGAAGAAAAAGCGCGTGGTATCACCATCTCTACTTCACACGTAGAATACGATACTCCAACTCGCCACTACGCACACGTAGACTGCCCAGGACACGCCGACTATGTTAAAAACATGATCACTGGTGCTGCTCAGATGGACGGTGCAATTCTGGTTGTTGCTGCGACTGATGGCCCAATGCCACAAACTCGTGAGCACATCCTGTTAGGTCGCCAAGTAGGTGTTCCTTACATCATCGTTTTCCTGAACAAATGTGACATGGTAGACGACGAAGAACTGTTAGAATTAGTTGAAATGGAAGTTCGTGAACTTCTGTCTCAATACGATTTCCCAGGCGACGACACTCCAGTTGTCCGTGGTTCAGCACTGAAAGCGCTGGAAGGCAACCCAGAGTGGGAAGCGAAAATTGTTGAATTAGCAGGCCACCTGGATACTTACATTCCAGAACCAGAGCGCGCAATTGACAAGCCATTCCTGCTGCCAATCGAAGACGTATTCTCAATCTCAGGTCGTGGTACAGTAGTAACAGGCCGTGTTGAGCGTGGTATCATCAAAGTTGGTGAAGAAGTTGAAATCGTTGGTATTCAAGACACGGTTAAAACAACTTGTACTGGCGTTGAAATGTTCCGTAAACTGTTAGACGAAGGTCGTGCAGGTGAGAACGTTGGTGTTCTGCTGCGTGGTACTAAGCGTGAAGAAATTCAACGTGGTCAAGTACTGGCGAAACCAGGTTCAATCAAGCCACACACTAAATTTGAATCAGAAGTTTATATTCTGAGCAAAGATGAAGGTGGTCGTCATACTCCATTCTTCAAAGGTTACCGTCCACAGTTCTACTTCCGTACAACTGACGTAACAGGTACTATCGAACTGCCAGAAGGCGTAGAGATGGTAATGCCAGGTGATAACATCAACATGATCGTTACCCTGATCCACCCAATCGCGATGGACGACGGTTTACGTTTCGCAATCCGTGAAGGTGGCCGTACTGTAGGTGCGGGTGTTGTTGCAAAAATTATTGCATAATACCGCTCTTTCTGAATAAGAAAGAACCACTTAGTAAAAAAGGGCGTCTAATAGACGTCCTTTTTATACGTTGCAAAATTCAGACGTTGCAAAATTAAGAACCTATCTCATCAATCATTTGTATAATTATTGGTGAGATAGGCTCTGAAACAACGAATTGATAACTGTGCGGGCTACTTTGCGCAGTTATATGAGATTTATTAAGGTTTTGCTCGGAAGATATGGTATATTTTACTGCTGCCACAAAAAGAAAGTCACTTTCTTGATTGGTGTAGTTAAAAAATTTACTGGGCATGCTGAAATTCCTGCAAAATGGAATAGCACTTGTGAAATGGGTAGCACTTGTAAAGTGATAGTACTGACGTACACGTAGTACTTGCGAAATAAAATGTTACTGCAACTTGTTATTTTTGCAGAACGAATAACGCTAATTACCTCCATTAACAAGGCTAATTACTTTTTAGATCGCAGGTGATGCTATTGATATCCCTATCAAATTTTTGCAGGCTTAGTTTGTAGTAATTGAGGGATATGTTGGCATATTCTATTGGTTTGGCTTGGTTGGCTTACCTTTGTAAACAAGCAAGCTTTGTACATACTTCATGGTAACAGGTTGAATTATGAGTGCGAATAGCGAAGCTCAAGGAAGTGGACGCAGTGCAGACATCTTCAAGTGGATCATTGTCTGTGCCTTATTAATAATTGCTATTGTTGGTAATTATTACTTCCGTCAATATAATCTCGCGCTGCGTGCTTTTGCAGTTGTGGCTGTTGTCGCTATTGCAGGTGCTGTCGCTTTATGGACCACAAAAGGTAAAGCAACACTGGCGTTTGCACGCGAAGCTCGCGTCGAGATGAGAAAAGTCATTTGGCCTACTCGCCAGGAAACATTACAAACTACTTTAATTGTTGCTGCAGTAACGGCTGTAATGTCATTAATACTGTGGGGACTAGATGGTATCCTGGTGCGTTTAGTTTCATTTATTACAAGCCTGAGGTTATTCTAAATGTCCGATTCACCTAAAAAGCGCTGGTATGTCATTCAGGCATTCTCTGGTTTTGAAGGTCGCGTAGCACAATCTTTACGTGAACATATCAAATTACATGCTATGGAAGATTCTTTTGGCGAAGTTATGGTTCCAACAGAAGAAGTTGTTGAAATCCGTAGCGGTCAGCGCCGTAAGAGTGAACGTAAATTCTTCCCAGGCTATGTCTTAGTCCAAATGGTCATGAATGATGACTCTTGGCACTTAGTGCGTAGTGTACCGCGTGTAATGGGGTTCATTGGCGGGACGTCAGATCGTCCAGCGCCAATTAGCGATAAAGAAGTTGATGCTATCATGAACCGCTTACAACAAGTTGGTGATAAACCACGTCCGAAAACACTGTTTGAACCGGGTGAAATGGTTCGTGTTAGCGAAGGTCCGTTTGCTGACTTTAACGGTGTGGTTGAAGAAATTGATTATGAAAAGAGCCGCTTGAAAGTCTCTGTTTCTATCTTCGGTCGTGCAACTCCAGTCGAATTGGATTTTGGTCAGGTAGAAAAAGCCTAATCTAAACGACAAAACTGACTTGCAAAAGGCGTGAAATTTGACTACAATTTCGCGCCTTTTGTTTTTATGTTCGGCGCAAATTAATGTGCGGGGCATGTTTAATGTAACGGGGAGCCTTGCAAACTGTAAGGCGCTATCACCCATCTAGAGGAAATATCATGGCTAAGAAAGTTCAAGCCTACGTTAAGCTGCAAGTTGCAGCTGGTATGGCGAACCCAAGTCCACCGGTTGGTCCAGCACTGGGTCAACAAGGTGTTAACATCATGGAATTCTGTAAAGCGTTCAACGCAAAAACAGACAGCCTGGAAAAAGGTTTACCAATTCCTGTTGTTATTACTGTTTACGCAGACCGTTCTTTCACTTTCGTTACCAAAACTCCACCTGCAGCAGTTCTGCTGAAAAAAGCAGCTGGCGTTAAGTCTGGTTCAGGTAAGCCGAACAAAGACAAAGTTGGTAAAGTGACCTCTGCTCAGATTCGCGAAATCGCTGAAACTAAAGCTGCGGACATGACTGGTGCTGATGTTGACGCAATGATGCGTTCAATTGAAGGTACTGCTCGTTCCATGGGCCTGGTAGTGGAGGACTAAGACAATGGCTAAACTGACTAAGCGCATGCGCAATATCCGTGAAAAAGTTGATGCAACTAAACAGTATGACATCAATGAAGCCGTTGCACTGCTGAAAGAATTAGCAACTGCTAAATTCGTAGAAAGCGTTGACGTAGCTATCAACCTGGGCATCGATGCTCGTAAATCTGACCAAAACGTTCGCGGTGCAACTGTACTGCCACACGGTACTGGCCGTTCAGTTCGCGTTGCTGTGTTCGCACAAGGCGCAAACGCTGAAGCTGCTAAAGCTGCAGGTGCTGAACTGGTAGGTATGGAAGATCTGGCTGATAAAATCAAAGCTGGTGAAATGGACTTTGACGTTGTTATTGCTTCTCCAGATGCAATGCGCGTTGTTGGCCAATTAGGTCAAGTTTTAGGCCCACGTGGTCTGATGCCAAACCCGAAAGTTGGTACTGTAACTCCAAACGTTGCTGAAGCAGTTAACAATGCTAAAGCAGGTCAGGTTCGTTACCGTAATGATAAAAACGGAATCATCCACACCACTATCGGTAAAGTTGATTTCGACGCTAACAAACTGAAAGAAAACTTAGAAGCACTGCTGATCGCGCTGAAAAAAGCAAAACCAGCTTCTGCTAAAGGTGTTTTCATCAAGAAAGTTAGCCTGTCCACCACTATGGGTGCAGGTGTTGCTGTTGACCAAGCTGGTCTGTCAGCGACAGTTTAATTGCGATAGCTTCGGCTAATTGGTAATTAGGCTTTACCTTTGCGTCAAATTTGTATAAAATTTGACGCCTTGAGTTTGTTGGGTACACAAAATGTATCCAACAAACCACGAATTTCGGTATGGAGTCTGGCCTTTCCAGACCCCGTCCAAGACCGCAGGTGTGGTTTATTAGTTATAATAGCTACTTAATTTACCTGCGTAGACGGTGACAGAGATACCTAGAATTTAATTCTGGATTCTATTCTGCTCACCGTGTTTTAGCGCTCTTACATAATGTTGTGTTTGAGTGATGTGAGTCCCGGGTTTTCCCGGTTAATCCAGGAGCAAGAAGCTAATGGCACTAAATCTTCAAGACAAACAAGCGATTGTTGCTGAAGTCAGCGAAGTAGCCAAAGGCGCGCTTTCTGCAGTTGTTGCTGATTCACGCGGCGTAACTGTAGCAAAAATGACTGAACTGCGTAAAGCAGGTCGCGAAGCAGGCGTTTATATCCGTGTTGTTCGTAACACACTGATCCGTCGTGCTGTTGAAGGTACTTCTTACGATGTACTGAAAGACGTGTTTGTCGGTCCAACCTTAATTGCTTTCTCTAACGAACACCCGGGCGCTGGCGCTCGTCTGTTCAAAGAGTTCGCGAAAGCGAATCCAGCATTTGAGATTAAAGCTGCGGCCTTTGAAGGTGAGTTAATCCAAGCGAAAGATATCGATCGTCTGGCAACTCTCCCAACTTACGATGAAGCAATCGCACGCCTGATGTCAACCATGAAAGAAGCCGCTGCCGGCAAATTGGTTCGTACTCTGGCTGCTCTGCGCGATCAGAAAGAAGCTGCATAAGCCCTTTCCTTCGTTGCTTTTTAACGTATAAACTATTTCTGAATTTTAGGAACACTTGTTATGTCTATCACTAAAGACCAAATCCTTGATGCAGTTGCAGAAATGTCTGTAATGGACGTTGTTGAACTGATTACTATGATGGAAGAAAAATTCGGCGTTTCTGCTGCTGCAGCTGTTGCTGTTGCTGCGGGCCCAGCTGAAGCTGCTGAAGAAAAAACTGAATTCGACGTTGTACTGTCAGCTGTTGGCGGTAACAAAGTTGCAGTTATCAAAGCAGTTCGTGGCGCAACCGGTCTTGGCCTGAAAGAAGCTAAAGATATGGTAGAGTCTGCTCCAGCGACCATCAAAGAAGGCGCGAGCAAAGACGAAGCTGAAGCTCTGAAAAAATCTCTTGAAGAAGCAGGCGCTTCTGTTGAACTTAAATAAGTTCAATTGCAAGAACGCAGCCTAATCTAATTAGGCTGACGGCTGGTGATTTTTTAATCACCAGCCTTTTTGCGCTGTAAAGCGTGATGGGTGTTAACAGCTTTTCACGCAGTTTTAATGTTAACAACAACCCTCCAATACTTCTTTCTATTGACGACTTAATATACTGTGTTCTTCGCTACGACCCGCTCGGGTAGCTCGGTAGCAATGGCAACGCAATGAAATGATTTAAGAGTAATAGCAATGAGTATTAAGGAAAGTATTCATTTTCCGTTTCTTATAAAAAAACGCGTTGCGGTTCAGTCTCTTATACTAAGAGCTAACCACTTGGGTCACTGATCAACGAGCTGAGGAAACCTATGGTTTACTCCTATACCGAGAAAAAACGTATCCGTAAGGACTTTGGTAAGCGTCCACAAGTTTTGGACATACCTTATCTCCTTTCTATCCAACTTGACTCGTTCCAGAAGTTTATCGAGCAAGATCCAGATGGCCAGAATGGGCTGGAAGCAGCTTTCCGTTCTGTGTTTCCAATTCAGAGCTACAGCGGTAATGCTGAATTACAATATGTCAGCTATCGTTTAGGCGAGCCTGTTTTTGATGTTAAAGAATGTCAAATTCGCGGTGTAACTTACTCTGCGCCTTTACGTGTGAAATTGCGTCTCATCGTTTATGAGCGTGAAGCACCGGAAGGAACTGTTAAAGACATCAAAGAACAAGAAGTCTACATGGGTGAAATTCCACTCATGACTGAAAACGGAACTTTCGTTATCAACGGTACTGAGCGTGTCATCGTTTCTCAGTTACACCGTAGTCCTGGTGTATTCTTCGACAGCGATAAAGGTAAAACACACTCTTCAGGTAAAGTGCTATATAACGCACGTATTATCCCTTACCGTGGTTCATGGCTTGATTTCGAATTTGACCCGAAAGATAACCTGTTTGTACGTATTGACCGTCGCCGTAAATTACCTGCGACCATTATTCTGCGTGCAATGGATTACAATACCGAAGAAATCTTAAATCTGTTCTTCGAAAAAACTGTATTCCAAATCCGTGATAATAAACTGATGATGACGCTGGTTCCTGAGCGTTTACGTGGTGAGACAGCTTCATTTGATATCGAAGCGAACGGTAAAGTCTATGTAGAAAAAGGCCGCCGTATCACTGCACGTCACATTCGTCAGTTAGAAAAAGAAGAAGTGAATAGCATCGAAGTTCCTGTTGAATATATCGCAGGTAAAGTCGTTGCTAGAGACTATATTGATGAAAGTACCGGTGAGCTGATTTGTGCAGCGAACATGGAACTTTCTTTAGATATGTTGGCACGTCTGAGCCAGTCTGGTCATAAAACAATCGAAACATTGTTTACCAATGACTTAGACCACGGTGCTTACATTTCTGAAACCGTTCGTGTCGACCCAACTAACGATCGTCTGAGTGCATTGGTAGAAATCTACCGCATGATGCGTCCTGGTGAGCCGCCAACCCGTGAAGCCGCTGAAAACCTGTTCGATAACTTATTCTTCTCTGAAGATCGTTACGACTTGTCTGCAGTAGGTCGCATGAAGTTCAACCGTTCACTGAACCGCGAAGAAATCGAAGGTTCAGGTATCCTGAGTGAAGAAGACATCATTGATGTTATGCGTAAACTCATCGATATCCGTAATGGTAAAGGCGAAGTGGATGATATCGACCACTTAGGTAACCGTCGTATTCGTTCCGTTGGTGAAATGGCAGAGAACCAATTCCGTGTCGGTCTGGTTCGTGTTGAGCGTGCAGTGAAAGAGCGTCTTTCTCTGGGCGACCTCGATGCATTAATGCCACAAGATATGATCAACGCGAAACCAATTTCAGCCGCAGTTAAAGAGTTCTTTGGTTCCAGCCAGCTGTCCCAATTTATGGACCAGAACAACCCGCTGTCTGAAATTACGCACAAGCGTCGTATCTCTGCGTTAGGCCCAGGTGGTCTGACTCGTGAGCGTGCGGGCTTCGAAGTACGTGACGTTCACCCAACTCACTACGGTCGCGTTTGTCCAATCGAAACGCCTGAAGGTCCAAACATCGGTCTGATCAACTCATTATCTGTTTATGCACAGACCAATGAGTACGGTTTCTTAGAAACCCCATACCGTTTAGTCCGCGATGGCTTAGTAACAGACGAAATCCATTATTTGTCTGCAATTGAAGAAGGTAACTTCATCATTGCTCAGGCAAACACCGTTTTAGGTGATGATGGTAGCTTTGTTGAAGAACTGATTACTTGCCGTAACAAAGGTGAATCAAGCTTATTCAGCCGTGAACAGGTTGAATATATGGACGTTTCGACTCAACAGGTTGTTTCTGTTGGTGCGTCACTGATCCCATTCCTTGAACACGATGACGCCAACCGTGCATTGATGGGTG
This sequence comes from Providencia rettgeri, assembly GCF_013255915.1. Classification (GTDB taxonomy): domain Bacteria; phylum Pseudomonadota; class Gammaproteobacteria; order Enterobacterales; family Enterobacteriaceae; genus Providencia; species Providencia hangzhouensis. The sequence goes on from NZ_CP053896.1 coordinate 378,699, forward strand.
CGAACATGCAACGTCAAGCGGTTCCTACTTTACGTGCCGACAAACCATTAGTTGGTACAGGTATGGAACGTGCAGTAGCGGTTGACTCTGGTGTTACTGCTGTTGCAAGACGTGGTGGTTCGGTTCAGTACGTTGATGCTTCTCGTATCGTTATCAAAGTTAACGAAGATGAGATGTACCCAGGCGAAGCTGGAATCGATATTTATAACCTGACTAAATATACTCGTTCTAACCAGAACACCTGTATTAGCCAGATGCCTTGTGTATCTTTAGGTGAACCTGTTGAACGTGGTGACGTGTTAGCGGATGGTCCTTCAACAGACCTCGGCGAATTAGCACTTGGTCAAAACATGCGCGTGGCATTCATGCCATGGAATGGTTATAACTTCGAAGACTCCATCTTAGTTTCTGAGCGTGTTGTTCAAGAAGACCGTTTTACAACTATTCATATTCAAGAGCTCTCTTGTGTGTCTCGTGACACTAAATTAGGGCCTGAAGAAATCACTGCAGATATTCCAAACGTCGGTGAAGCTGCTCTGTCTAAACTTGACGAATCCGGTATCGTGTATATTGGTGCGGAAGTGAAAGGCGGCGACATTCTGGTTGGTAAAGTAACACCTAAAGGTGAAACTCAACTGACTCCAGAAGAGAAACTGTTACGTGCTATCTTCGGTGAAAAAGCATCAGACGTTAAAGACTCTTCTTTACGTGTTCCTAACGGTGTATCTGGTACGGTTATTGACGTACAAGTATTTACCCGTGACGGTGTAGAGAAAGACAAACGTGCATTAGAGATCGAAGAAACTCAGTTACGTGATGCGAAGAAAGACTTAACAGAAGAGCTGCGTATTTTCGAAGCTGGCCTGTTTGCACGTATCCGTTCTGTACTGGTTAACGGCGGAATTGAAGCTGAAAAACTGGACAAACTGCCTCGCGACCGTTGGTTAGAGTTATCTTTAGCAGACGAAGAGAAGCAAAACCAGTTAGAGCAATTAGCTGAACAGTATGACGAACTGAAATCTGAGTTCGAGAAAAAACTCGATGCAAAACGTCGTAAAATTACTCAAGGTGATGACTTAGCACCGGGTGTACTGAAAATTGTTAAGGTTTATCTGGCTGTTAAACGTCAGATCCAACCGGGTGATAAAATGGCGGGTCGCCATGGTAACAAAGGTGTTATCTCAAAAATCAACCCAGTTGAAGACATGCCTTACGATGAAAACGGTAACCCAGTTGATATCGTTCTGAACCCGCTGGGCGTACCATCACGTATGAACATCGGTCAGATTTTGGAAACCCACTTAGGGATGGCAGCGAAAGGTATTGGTGAGAAAATCAATGCTATGCTTAAACAGCAAGAAGAAGTTGCCAAACTGCGTGAGTTTATCCAAAAAGCATACGATTTAGGTGATGATCCACGCCAGAAAGTTGATTTGAACACTTTCACTGACGAAGAAGTTATGCGTTTGGCTGAGAACCTGAAAAAAGGTATGCCAATTGCAACACCAGTATTTGATGGTGCGAAAGAGAAAGAAATCAAAGAACTGCTGAAACTGGGCGGTCTGCCGACTTCAGGTCAGATTACATTATTCGATGGTCGTACTGGCGAGCGTTTTGAGCGTCAAGTTACTGTCGGCTACATGTACATGCTGAAACTGAACCACTTGGTTGACGATAAGATGCATGCCCGTTCAACAGGTTCTTACAGCTTGGTTACTCAGCAACCGCTGGGTGGTAAAGCGCAGTTCGGTGGTCAGCGTTTCGGGGAGATGGAAGTGTGGGCACTGGAAGCATACGGTGCAGCCTATACTCTTCAAGAAATGCTTACAGTTAAATCGGATGACGTTAACGGCCGTACGAAGATGTATAAAAACATCGTCGATGGTAGCCATCAGATGGAACCTGGTATGCCGGAATCTTTCAACGTATTGCTGAAAGAAATCCGTTCACTGGGTATCAACATCGAGCTGGAAGACGAGTAATTCGTTTTATGCCGGAAAGCTTGCTTTCCGGCACATGTAAGCACTGGGATTTGGGGAGAGTGTCTTTGAACACTCACCTGACAGGTCTAACTCCGACAGGAGCATTTTGTGAAAGACTTAATAAAGTTTCTGAAAGCGCAAACCAAGACCGAAGAGTTTGATGCTATCAAGATTGCTCTGGCATCACCTGATATGATCCGTTCATGGTCATTCGGTGAAGTTAAAAAGCCAGAAACCATTAACTACCGTACGTTCAAACCTGAACGTGATGGTCTTTTCTGTGCGCGTATTTTCGGGCCAGTAAAAGACTACGAATGTCTGTGCGGTAAGTACAAACGTTTAAAACACCGTGGTGTGATTTGTGAGAAGTGTGGCGTTGAAGTTACACAGACCAAAGTCCGTCGTGAGCGCATGGGTCACATTGAACTTGCATCTCCGACTGCACACATTTGGTTCTTAAAATCACTGCCGTCCCGTATCGGTTTGCTGCTTGATATGCCACTGCGTGATATCGAACGCGTTCTGTACTTTGAATCATATGTGGTTGTTGAAGGCGGTATGACTAGCCTTGAGCGTGCACAGATTCTGACAGAAGAGCAATATTTAGATGCGTTGGAAGAGTTCGGTGACGAATTTGATGCGAAAATGGGTGCGGAAGCAATCCAAGGCCTGCTGAAAAACCTCGATCTTGAGAACGAGTGTGAAACGCTGCGCGAAGAGTTAAATGAAACTAACTCTGAAACTAAGCGTAAGAAGCTGACCAAGCGTATCAAACTGCTGGAAGCATTCATTCAATCTGGTAACAAACCAGAGTGGATGATCTTAAACGTATTACCAGTATTACCACCGGATCTGCGTCCATTAGTTCCACTGGATGGTGGTCGTTTCGCAACATCAGATCTGAACGATCTGTATCGTCGCGTAATCAACCGTAATAACCGTCTGAAACGTCTTCTGGATCTGGCTGCGCCAGACATCATCGTACGTAACGAAAAACGTATGCTGCAAGAAGCGGTTGACGCCCTGTTAGATAACGGTCGTCGTGGTCGCGCAATCACTGGTTCTAACAAACGTCCTCTGAAATCTTTGGCAGATATGATCAAAGGTAAACAAGGTCGTTTCCGTCAGAACTTACTTGGTAAGCGTGTTGACTACTCAGGTCGTTCTGTTATCACCGTAGGTCCATACCTGCGCCTGCATCAGTGCGGTCTGCCGAAGAAAATGGCTCTTGAGTTATTCAAACCATTTATCTATGGCAAATTAGAATTACGTGGTCTGGCTACAACCATTAAAGCTGCGAAGAAAATGGTTGAGCGCGAAGAAGCGGTTGTTTGGGATATCTTGGATGAAGTCATCCGTGAACACCCAGTCATGTTGAACCGTGCACCAACACTTCACCGTCTGGGTATCCAAGCTTTCGAACCTATTCTTATCGAAGGTAAAGCTATCCAATTGCACCCACTCGTTTGTGCGGCATATAACGCCGACTTCGATGGAGACCAAATGGCGGTACACGTTCCTCTGACTCTGGAAGCTCAGTTAGAAGCACGTGCGTTGATGATGTCAACCAACAACATCCTGTCACCTGCAAGTGGTGAGCCGATCATCGTTCCTTCTCAGGACGTTGTATTGGGTCTTTACTACATGACACGTGACTGCGTAAACGCGAAAGGCGAGGGCATGGTATTAGCCGGTCCTAAAGAAGCTGAGCGTGTTTACCGTTCAGGTCATGCGTCACTGCATGCCCGCGTTAAAGTCCGTATCACTGAAGAAGTAAAAGATTCGGAAGGTAACATTACAATCAACACTGGTTTAGTTGACACCACTGTTGGTCGTGCAATTTTATGGATGATCGTACCGAAAGGTCTGCCTTATGCTCTGGTAAACCAAGCGTTAGGTAAGAAAGCTATCTCCAAAATGCTGAACACCTGTTACCGTGTTCTGGGCCTGAAGCCTACTGTTATTTTTGCTGACCAAATCATGTATACCGGTTTTGCCTATGCGGCACGTTCTGGTGCATCAGTTGGTATCGACGATATGGTTATTCCAGAGAAAAAAGCTGGGATCATCGCCGAAGCAGAAGCTGAAGTTGCAGAAATTCAGGAACAGTTCCAGTCTGGTCTGGTAACAGCAGGCGAACGTTACAACAAAGTTATCGATATCTGGGCAGCAGCAAACGAACGTGTTGCTAAAGCGATGATGGAAAACTTGTCGACTGAAGCGGTTATTAACCGTGATGGCGTCGAAGAACAACAAGTTTCTTTCAACAGTATCTTTATGATGGCCGACTCCGGTGCTCGTGGTTCTGCAGCTCAGATTCGTCAGCTAGCAGGTATGCGTGGTCTGATGGCTAAGCCAGATGGCTCCATCATCGAAACACCAATCACGGCAAACTTCCGTGAAGGTCTGAACGTTCTTCAGTACTTTATCTCTACGCACGGTGCGCGTAAAGGTCTTGCCGATACCGCATTGAAAACAGCGAACTCCGGTTATCTGACTCGTCGTTTAGTTGACGTTGCACAGGACTTGGTTGTGACTGAAGACGACTGTGGAACTCATGAAGGTATCCTGATGACTCCGGTTATCGAGGGTGGCGACGTTAAAGAACCACTGCGTGAGCGTGTATTGGGTCGTGTGACTGCAGAAGATATCCTGATCCCAGGAACGGCAGACATTCTGGTTCCACGTAATACATTACTGCACGAAAAACTGTGTGACCTGTTAGAAGCTAACTCAGTCGACAGCGTTAAAGTTCGTTCAGTTGTAAGTTGTGAAACTGACTTCGGTGTGTGTGCTCACTGTTATGGTCGTGACCTTGCTCGTGGTCATATCATCAATAAAGGTGAAGCTATCGGGGTTATCGCGGCACAGTCAATCGGTGAGCCGGGTACACAGTTAACGATGCGTACGTTCCACATCGGGGGTGCGGCATCTCGTGCGGCGGCAGAATCTAGCATTCAAGTCCGTAACACAGGTACCCTGAAACTGGTTAACGCTAAATTCGTTACGAACTCAGAAGGCAAACTGGTTATTACTTCACGTAATACAGAACTGCGTCTGATTGATGAATTCGGTCGTACGAAAGAAAGCTATAAAGTCCCTTACGGTGCGCACTTGACGAAAGGCGATGGCGATGCAGTAACGGGCGGTGAAACTGTTGCGAACTGGGATCCACATACAATGCCAGTCGTCAGTGAAGTATCGGGTATTATCAGCTTCTCTGACATGCTTGATGGCCAAACAATGACGCGTCAGACTGACGAATTAACCGGTCTGTCTTCAATCGTTGTTCTGGATACTGCGGAACGTACCAGTGGTGGTAAAGACCTGCGTCCTGCACTACGTGTTATTGACGCAAATGGTAACGATGTTCTTATTCCTAACACGGACATGCCTGCTCAGTACTTCTTACCGGGTAAAGCAATTGTTCAGTTAGATGATGGCATCGCAATCAACGTCGGTGATACCTTAGCGCGTATTCCACAAGAATCTGTGGGTACTAAAGATATCACGGGTGGTCTACCACGCGTAGCTGACTTGTTCGAAGCACGTCGTCCGAAAGAGCCTGCAATCTTGGCTGAAATCAGCGGTATTATCTCGTTTGGTAAAGAAACCAAAGGGAAACGTCGTCTGGTTATCACACCATTAGATGGTAGCGATCCGTACGAAGAGATGATCCCTAAATGGCGTCAACTCAACGTGTTCGAAGGTGAGATCGTTGAACGTGGTGACGTGGTTTCCGATGGTCCAGAATCTCCACACGATATTCTGCGTCTGCGTGGTGTCCATGCTGTTACGCGTTATATCACTAATGAGGTTCAGGAAGTTTACCGCTTACAAGGCGTTAAGATTAACGATAAACACATTGAAGTTATCGTTCGTCAGATGCTGCGTAAAGTGACTATCGCGGATGCAGGAAGTTCTGAATTCCTCGAAGGTGAACAAGTCGAGTACTCACGTGTTAAAGTTTCTAACCGTAAACTGGAACAAGAAGGCAAAATTCCAGCGAACTTTGCTCGTGATCTGTTGGGTATTACTAAGGCATCTCTGGCAACAGAATCCTTTATCTCAGCAGCATCGTTCCAAGAAACGACACGCGTACTGACTGAAGCCGCAGTTGCGGGTAAACGTGACGAATTACGTGGTCTGAAAGAAAACGTAATTGTTGGACGCCTGATCCCAGCAGGTACTGGTTTTGCGTATCACCAAGACCGTATCCGCCGCCGTCATCTGAACGACGTTGTGGATGCACCACAAGTCAGTGCAGACGAAGCAACAGCAAACTTAGCTGAGCTGTTAAATGCAGGTTTTAGCAGTGACAACCAGAACTAATTTCTGATTTCACTGTAAAACGCCTGACAAAAGCCAGTGCCGAAAGGTACTGGCTTTTTTTATGTCTTAGGTTTATCTGAATATGTAACGCGTATTTCTATTTTTAAAATATATCCAGCAGTAAAAAAAATGAATAATAAATTGCTTGGCTAAAAATAAACGGTAATAAAAATTATTTAATAGGAATAAATAAAAGGAATATGCGATGGATAAAAAAAAGACAAATGAACAGGTTGATGTGAATCAAGCTAATCTCTCGGCTTATCATGGAATATTATCAGACTCATTAGGGGCCATAAATACATCTCAGATAGTGACGGGAAACGGGCAAATTGCATTAGATTTAGTTGTTGTTATTGATACTAGTGGCTCAATGTCTGATGAGGCAGGGGATTTAAGTAAACAGATTGATGCGACGATTGAGGCGGCATCAGCAAAGTGTCCATCTCACCTTCGGGCGACATTTTTAGGTATCGAAGGGACTTGGGCAAATACGAAGTTTGATCAATCTGCCAGTGAATATTTAATTAAGATCGGTGCGAACGAAAGGGATCTACAAGCAAGATTACCGTTTAAAGAATCCGATGGACGAGATCATGCTGGAAATAAAGAAGATTTATGTCGTGCGGTTATTGATATTAGTAAACACTTTGATTGGCGAGATGATGCGCGTAGGGCTATTTTTGTGCTGGGTGATGAAGGGATGGAAGGTGGCGGTGGAATTCTTACTCGTGCTGCGATTGCAAAAAATAATGAAGCCATATCTGTCGCTCAAGAAAGAGGAATTAAGGTGTATACCTACCAAGGTACACCGGATGATAGCCCAACAAATCTAGATCGTTTTCCGACTCTTGCTGATAGAGATAACGTGACGAGGGAGTATGAACGACTAGCCAAAGAAACCGACGGACGTGCGTACATTTACACCACAGGGATTGCAAATTTCTCGTTGGTTTTACAGGAAATATTATGTGATAGCTTAATACCACCAGCCAAACCAGATCGAAGGCTTTCAGAGTGTGATTCTGTCTGTGAAAACTTGCCACTCATTATAAATACTGTGAATACATTGTCTGATATTATAAAAAAGACCATAGATTCTTGCTGCCCTGATCCCAAGCATGATGACCACTCAGATTGTCAGTGTAAACATTAGAATTGGTTTGCTAGAAAAAGTAAAAGCGGGAATATTTCCCGCTTTAATTATGTGAATGGTAAATATAGTAATTAGTAAAAAATACCAATGATCGCACAGTGAGCCACAAAACCTACCATCAACGGCACGGCGGTTCGTTTTACCACATCAAATGGCTGCAGTTTTGCACCACTGGATACGGCAATGATTACCCCCGCGACTGGGGACATACCTCGGCCCATGTGTGAGGCTTGTTGCATTGGTAAAATCATTGCAATAGGGTTAACGCCCATACTATGTGCAATTTGTGGGATTAACTCAACGAACGCGAGGAATGGCGCATTACCTGAACCCATAATAATAGCAGCGGCAAGTGTGACGAGAGCGAACACAATCGCCATGGCAAATGGTGGCAAGCCGACAGATTCAGCACCTAAAATCAGTTGGTCAATTGCTCCACTGACTTTAATACCATGAGCGAACACTCCAGCGGCAACCAATAAGCCAACCACATTACTGAATGCATGACCCATACCATTTAGAAATGTTTGGAAGCCATTACAAACCGCTTTAAAATTACGTACGCGAAGTGTTTCAATCACCATGCAAATGGCCATCGCAATCAGCACGATAGTCACAACATCTAAGTGAATACCGGAAAAGAACAAATTGGACGTTCCTACTGCCATAATAATGGGGAGCATAGGAAGAAGTGCATAATATCCAGGAACTGACTTAGTAATTTCTTCTTTTTCATGTGACTGAACGGCTTTACCAATTTCAGGTACGAAACCTTGTTTTCGGTCACAGTGACGTTGCCAGAAAATATGGGTAATACCGACGACCAATACAGTGGCTAATGCCGCTGGCCCTTGATAGTAAAGCACATACTCAACGACAGACATATCGACCGCTTTCGCACCACGAATGGCATCAATCGCGGTTGGTGTATAAGCCACCCCAAGAGAAGTTGCGATAACCCCAGCCGCAGAAGCAGGTGATAATCCCAAACCAATCATAATTGGGAACATGGTTCCCATTAATAATACGGCTAAGCCTGTTGCTGATGGGATAGCTAACTGCAAGATACTCGCCAGCAAGAAAGAGAAAAATAGCAGTACATAAGGTGAACGCATATTTTTCAGTGGCTTAGTTGCAACACGTACTACCGCTTCATTGGCACCGATATGGTCCATATAGTGCGCAAAGCCCATCAATGCCATGATCATTAAACCGAGATCCGCTGCGCGGCTACTGAATAAATCTCGCATGACTTCAAATGGGTCGAGCCAAGTGATACCAGTGGTGGCGACATTTTTAGGGAGGATTGGACCCCAACCAAGGGCTAGGGTGAATATCATCAATACTAAGCCAGCGATTAATAGTACTGGCTCAGCTTTGTACCCCTTCAAAATAAATCGCGCAACCAAAACAACGATAATCAGAACCGTTAGAATTGGGATCATGCTTTAGCTCCTGGTTTGAAGCGTTCTGCGGTGATTTGTACCACTTGTTTTAATACATCGCTGGCGGCATGTAGGGATTTAACGGGTAAATATTCATAGATTGAATGGAAGTTATGTGCGCCTGTGAAGATATTAGGGCAAGGCAATCCATTTTGCGATAATGCAGCTCCATCATAACCCCCACGCATAGGAATGACTTTTGGAGTGATACCACAAGCTTGGTAGGCATCAACGGCAATATCAATAGGGTAACGGTTATCACCTTGTAGGCTATTGTAAACGTTAGAGTAGCGGTCTGATAGCTTACAAACAACACTTTCGCTTCCCCAAAGGCTTTCGCAGCTCTCTGCTAATTGTTTTAAGAAAGCCATACGTTTGCGATAGCCGTCTTCGGTAAAATCACGCACATCCATTTTTAAAACAGTACGGGCGCTGTTACCTGACATTTGTTTCACCCAATAATAGCCTTCGCGTCCATCGGTATACTCAGGAGCTTCGCCACCCGGTAACATGGCAATAAATTTTTGTGCCATTAATAATGAGTTAACCAGTTTGCCTTTTGCGGACATTGGATGAGCCGATTTACCCGTAAAGATGATTTCGGCATCACCTGCGTTCCAGTTTTCATACACCAGTTCACCGATACCGCAGCAGTCCAAGGTATAGGCAAAATCCGCACCAAACTCTTTAACATCAAAGACTTTTGCGCCACGGAGGCCTTGCTCTTCATCTGGAACGAAACCAATTTTAATGGTGCCGTGCTTAATTTCTGGATTTTGCTTAAAGTATTGCAGCATATCCATGATAGAGGCAATTGCTGCTTTATCGTCAGCACCTAATAGGCTAGTTCCATCAGTGACAATTATGTCATCACCAATGTAATTCACTAATTCAGGGAACTCACTCTTACGTAGATAAATATTAAGCTCTTTATTCATGCATAAATCTTCACCGGTGTATGGCAAAATTTGTGCTTTAGTATCATTGGTTTGTTCTGCGCTAGTGTCTAAATGGCCGAAGAAAGCGACGGTTGGGACATCATAATCAAGATTGGAAGGCAAAGTTGCGGTGACAATAGCTGTGTCACGCAGCTTAATATCTTCAACGCCCAGAGCTTCTAACTCTTGGACCAGCTGTTTCGCAAGGACGCGTTGTCCTTCTGAGGAAGGCATAATTCCTGCCGCACCCTTTTCCCTATCAGTGGTGGTGTTAATTTTGGTATAAGAAATAAACCGCTCAACAATATTCATTCTTTTTATTCCCCAGCATCTTATAGAATGCGTTTTACATTAGTTATATCTGTGGCTGTAATTTCATTTCACAGTATTATTCTTGTATCACAATTAAAGATATTCTGAATATCAGACCTGTTGAATTTTTCTAAGAAATGCTAGTGAGAATATAAAATTGATAATTAATAGTGGCATTATTCGAATAATGAATTAAAATGGGCGACTTTACTCCTGCCTTATTTTTCGTCTTAAATAATATTGTTAAATTATTGATATTAAATCGTAAGAATATTCTTTCGTAATGTGTTTTTTATTTAACACCTTATTTTAAACTTATCCTATCTTAAATTTAATTAATATATATTGCTGTTAGATGTTCAAAAGATAATTTTTCCTAGAAATAAAAATTTTTAATTAGCAAAATTAATAGAAAATTAGATGGAATGAATGCTTAAAATCATATTTTGATATTTTATTTCTTTGCCTTTCATTTAGATAATTGAATCAATTTTATACTGACTGTTTTTTGCAGGATGGTGATAAAAATTTTCTTTTGTCTTGTTTCGTATTACCTCTACTTTTTTACATTGAAAGCAAATGAAGATTTACTGGCAGGTATTTCTTCGTCATTTGATATGTAATTTTCAAGCAAAATTTTACTTCTGTGCCCAGCATCTCTGAATTATTTATTTTTATTAAAAATCAGTATGTTAATTTTGATTGTCATAAGTTTGCATCATATCTTTATTGTGGGGAAATTGACTTATTTTCTACGAATTGATTACTTTTTGTGATCTCCACTTGAATTTTGATATTTTCGATCACTTACTTTTTGATATTATGCAAAAGTATAAATAATATGTATTAATCAAAAACGAAAGAAAACGTAAACAAAAGAGGATGAAGCAATGACTGTTTCGCGCAGAACCTTTATAAAAGGATTAGCAGCCAGCGGTGCAGCAATGTCGGTTTCTAGTCCCATTTTAGCCAATGATGGAAAACCTTCAAATGTTAAGCCTTACCGACCCGATAACGCCCCTAACTTATTGATAGTATTCCCTGATGAGATGCGTGCCCACGCATTACAATTTATGGGAGAAGACCCGTCAATTACCCCTAATTTAAATAAGTTTGCCAAACAAGCGAAAGTCATGACGCAGATGGCATCCAATTACCCATTATGTTCCCCATTCCGTGGCATGTTTATGACTGGGCAATATCCTGTTCGTAACGGTATTACAGGCAACGCACATGATTATGGTGGAAAGGTAGGGATTGATTTATCACCTTATGCCAATTGTTGGTCTGATGTTTTGAAATCATTGGATTACAGCACGGGATATATTGGTAAATGGCATTTAGATGCGCCATATGCACCTTTTATTGAAAGCTATAATAACCCAATGGAAGGTCGTTATTGGAATGAATGGGCTGCTCCAAACCGCCGCCATGGCTTTGATTTTTGGTACTCCTACGGCACATATGATCTGCATATGAAACCGATGTACTGGGCCAATAATACACCACGGGAAAAACCGATTTATGTAGACCAATGGGGACCAGAGCACGAAGCGGATATAGCCATAAAATTCTTACAAAATAAAAATGGGCAGTACCGTGATAATACCAAGCCATTTGCGCTGGTTGTTTCTATGAACCCTCCGCATTCACCGTATGACCAAGTTCCACAAAAGTATCTCGATGCCTATAAAGGAAAAACCTCGCAAGAGTTAAATACTCGGCCAAATGTTAAATGGGATGTGAAATACCAAGAAGGCTATGGACCTCAATATTTCAAAGAATATCTGGCGATGGTAAACGGCGTTGATGAACAATTTGGTCGCATCGTTGATGAGCTTGAAAAACAAGGGCTTGCGGATAATACATTGGTTGTTTTCTTCTCTGATCATGGTAGTTGTCTTGGTGCAAATGGCCAGCCGACAAAAAATAACCCTTATGATGAGTCGATGCGTGTTCCGATGATGTTTCGGTTACCGGGTAAAATTCAACCAGGGCAAGATGATGCATTAATGTCAGCGCCGGATATCTACCCAACGATTCTAGGTTTATTGGGGTTAGAGCAATGGATCCCTGGCTCAGTTGAAGGAAGTAATTTAGCTGAACGTGTAGTCACTGGTGAGGGGGAAGTCGCTAACTCTCAACTTTATTTATTTATTCCGTATGGTGAACCTTCGTTTGGTAAACGTGGCGTGAGAACGAAAACACATACATTGGTTATTGACCGTCAGGATGGGCAACCACTGAAATATACGCTTTATGATAATGTGAATGATCCTTATCAAATGAAAAATGTGGCAGATGAGAACAAACCCATTATTGATAAATTAATTAAAGAAGAGCTTATACCGTGGTTAGAAAAAACCGGTGATTCTTGGAGACCAACAGAGTTTATTACAGCAACAACAAATAAATTAAATAAAAAAGCTTCAGCTTGTGAAGTTAAATAAATCATTTTTTGCCACCTAATAAACTAGGTGGCATTAATTAAAAAAATGAAAATATTATTCTCTAATAAAACAGGGAATCACTATCCTCGTGCTTAAATAGTACACAGCTTTGGAATAAAGATAATGAAAAAATTAATTATTGCTAGTGCAGTATTATTTTCAATTTCATCACAATATGCTCTCGCAAATAACTATAAAACAACAATTGAATATCGTCATCAATATTTAGACGCATCAGGGAAAAGCGGAGATAGAATTAAAGCTTTTTTGGATACAGGGAAAAATATTGGATTTGAGTTAGATGCACGCTATGGAAATAAAGATGGTGCTTATGACGCAATGAAAATTGATGGTTCGGAATTTTCAGCTTTTTATTATACAAAATTGAATCCAAATTTAGTGGGGCTTGTCGGTGCTTCTCTTGATTTCGATAAATTAGGTTTAGTTTATGTTCCTTATGTTCGTTTAAATTATACATTCGATAATGGTATTCGTTTACAAGGCCGTTATAAATGGAAAGTGTGGGATTATGGTCAAGTAGGAGAAAATGGCAGTAATTATCACTCTAAAATCCAAGAGTTTGATAGCTGGATAGGTTACAAATGGGGTAACTTAGATTTACAGTATCAATTGGATTTAATGTGGGAAATGGCTGACAACGCTCAACCTCTTTACAATGATAAAAAATTCGATTATCAACACAACGTTCGCCTTCGTTATGATATTAAAGCAGATGATGGTGCGTTATGGCGCCCATTTGTTGAAGTGGGCAATGTGAAAGAAAATAGGTTTTCAAGTGACCGTCAAACACGATTCCGTGTGGGTATTCAATATACTTGGTAATATCATTTTCATATAAATATATATTTGCCCACGAGTGATCGTGGGTTTTTTATTGCCGGTTTGCAAAGAAGAGAAAAGAATAAATACTGAAAAACAAGAAAAATGGCCAATAAATTGGCCAAAAGAAAGTAATGAAATGACAATTTGAGCAATGGTAAATCGGGTTGTAATGAATTAAATTTTGAGTTTAATAACTTCACTTGCTGCTAATAAATAGGCTCCAGCTCCATAATCCATATTATGGTCATATTTGACATCTCGTGGGTTGAACGCCGGAAGCTGTACCCAACCTAGCATTCCATTGGGGTGAATACAGTTTTGTAGTGCACACCATGATTTTTCGAGCAGAGGCAGGTAGCGTGCTTCTTCCAGTAAACCTTGGTTTAAGCCCCACGCTAATCCATAGCAAAATAATGCAGTGGCACTACTTTCAGGGGCAGGGAAGCTTTGGGGATCAAGTAAACTAGTGCGCCAGAAACCATCTTCTTGTTGGTATTGAATGACAGTTTCCATTAGCTCGGTAAATAAATTTACATATTGCTGGCGGGCAGGGAACTCTTTAGGTAACGATTGTAAAATACGTGGGATAGACGCAATGACCCAACCAATACCTCGGCTCCAAAATACTTTTTCACCATTTTTTTCACGTAATTCACCACCCTTGCCATCAGGAATGTAGCGATAATCGCGATAAATTAAGCCAGTTTCAGGATCACGCAAATGTTCTATCGCATCCCAATAAGCGGTATGCATGTAGTCTAAGTAGCGATTGTCATTTGTTTTAGCTGATAACGCGGCAAAAGCAGGGGGAGCCATGAAGAGTGCATCACACCACCACCAGTCTTCTCGACCTGGTTTTGGCTCTGCTAACATAAGGTTGAATGCATTAATAGTGGGTTCAAGGACTTCTGGATGATCAAATTGCGAACTTACAGCTAAATAGGCTTGAGTACAGACATGATCATCGGCAAAACGTGGGTTAGGTCCTGTACGAAATCCAGTATGTAATGTGTAATCCAATACACCAGCGAGATATTCGTTATCCTGTGTTGCTTGCCATGCAGCAGCAACACAAGACCACAGAACACCACGTTCCCAGTCCGTATCTTTAATAAAACGGGTTTTGCCACTACGACGAAGTACACTGCGTACTTGGTTTTTTGATTGATAACGGTAAACCCGTTTCATATCATCTAAAACCGTATTACGTTGTAATGGTTTTGGTAATGATGATTGTTCCATTATTTTCTCCAGATGGGTTAGCGAGCTAACCAGCCACCATCAACAGCAATGGTATAACCATTAATATAGTCACTTGCTTTGGAGGCTAAAAAGATGGCTGGCCCTGCTAAATCCTCAGGAGTTCCCCAACGGCCCGCAGGAATGCGCTCTAAGATAGCTGCGTTGCGATCTGCATCAGCGCGCAGTGCTGCCGTGTTGTCTGTTGCCATGTAACCTGGGGCAATCGCATTCACATTAATGTTGTATTGGGAAAGCTCGGTAGCGAGAGCACGAGTGAGCCCCATGACGGCTGACTTACTTGCAGTGTAAGATGGAACCCGAATACCACCTTGGAACGAGAGCATTGAGGCAATATTAATAATTTTCCCACCATTACCTTGCTTCACGAATTGGCGTGCAACACGTTGAGATAAAAAGAATAAGGTTTTTTGATTAATATTAATCACATCGTCCCAATCTTTTTCACTAAACTCTAATAAATCTTCTCGGCGAATAATACCTGCATTATTAACAAGAATATCGATATGACCCATGGCGGATACCGCATCATCAACCAAAGTTTGTAACCCGTCTTGTTCCATTAAATTCATAATAATGTAGTGAAACTTACGGCCTAAAGCTTCGACTTGAGCGCGTGTATCAGGAGCATCTTGGATGCCAACTCCAACAATATCTGCGCCTGCTTGTGCTAAACCAATTGCCATTCCTTGACCTAAACCGGTATTACATCCAGTGACAATCGCAACTTTTCCTGTTAAATCAAATAAGTTCATCTGTACCTCACTTACGATGTGACAGTACTGCCACATCGTTTTTTATTATGTTAAAAAAGATAAAAGGGTTATTTCAGATCTTTCATGGCGACATGATCCATATCGTGGAACACCTGATTTTCCCCAACCATTCCCCAAATAAATGTATAAGCAGCAGTTCCCACGCCTGAGTGAATAGACCAACTTGGGCTAATGACGGCTTGTTCATTACGAACAACAATGTGGCGTGTTTCCGAAGGCTCACCCATATAATGGAAAACAACGTTGTCTTCTTTCATATTGAAATATAGATACACTTCCATGCGACGTTCATGGGTATGGCATGGCATGGTATTCCATAAGCTACCGGGCTCTAGTACTGTCATGCCCATTGATAATTGGCAGGTTGGTAAAATAGATGGGTGTAAGAATTTATAGATGGTACGAACGTTACAATTCTCTACATTACCTAATTTTTCTGGTGAAGCTTGTTCGATAGTAATTTTGCGTGTTGGGTAGGTATGGTGTGCAGGTGCACAGTTCATATAAAAACGTGCAGGGGTAGTCGTATCAGTACTGATAAACTCGACAGATTTGGCTCCCATACCAATATAAATAGCTTCTTTTGGTGCGATATCATAGGATTGGCCATCAACGATAACTTGACCTGCGCCCCCAATATTAATTGCACCCAGCTCACGACGCTCAAGAAAGAACTCAACGCCTAATGCTTTTCCTGCCATTAGAGCGAGTGGTTTTTGTGTTGGAACAATGCCACCCACAATAATGCGGTCGATATGGCTATAAGTGAGATTCATTTCCCCTTCACGGAACAAATTCTCGATCAGGAACTGTTTGCGTAAGCCTTCAGTATCAAGTGTTTTTGCATGCTCACTGTGAATTGGTTGACGAATTTCCATTATAAATACCTCATGATTTACTGATAGGTAACCGACTTTAATGGTCGGTATCCCCGAATACAGAGTGAACGTGTTCACCTCTGATGAATGTGTCTGTTAGATAAAAATTGTTATCAACAACGGCAAAATTAGCTTGACCCCCAACTCGGATGTAACCAAATTGGTCATCGATTCCAAGGTATTGAGCGGGAACCGAAGTAGCCATTTGTACGGCTTCCCATTCAGGAACATGCGCGAGTTGCACCATGTTGCGCAATGCTTTATCAAGGCTACATGTACTACCCGCAAGAGAGCCATCAGCTGTGCGAGCTTGCCCTTGAGTGACCTTCACCGTCTGTGCCCCAAGGGCATAATCACCATCCGGTAGCCCACCAGCTCGCATACAATCCGTAATTAAAGCGAGCTGCTGATAACCTTTCATTCGATAAGCTAGCTGCATCATGACGGGGTGAACATGAATGCCATCGGCAATCAGCTCTGCAAGGACATCGTGGTACAACACTGCGCCACAGCAACCGGGCTCTCTATGATGTAAACCCGTCATGCCGTTATAAAGATGCACGCCACAATCTGCACCATGTGAAAATGCGAGACTGGTTTGTATGAAATCAGCGGCAGTATGTGCAACACTGGTCTTAATATTGTGTTGTACTAGCCAATCAATAGCCTCAATGGCACCTTCTGCTTCAGGTGCAACAGCAACTCGCAAAAGTGTGTGATTAGCACATTGCACAAGGTCTTCCAATTCATGAATGGTCGGCGATTTTAAGTACTTAACAGGATGTGAGCCTCGATGACGTTCAGTGAAGTAAGGGCCTTCTAAAAAACTGCCGACTAACTGGGCTCCTGATGTTTGCGGCTTGGCGATAAAGTCACTCACTTGGATGAGTGCGCGTTTGATATCATCCATTGGTGCGGTGACGGTGGTTCCCACCCAAGCCACAACACCGGTTTTGACTAATGCATCAGCGATGGTTTGCAACCCTTGTTGGCTTGCATCCATGACGTCTGCGCCAGCACGACCATGAATATGGATATCAACAAACCCCGGTAGTAAGGAGCGCCCTTCAAGACGGATGACTGGGCAGTGTTCGGGGGCGGTATCCGTAATTTCCTGTATAACACCGTTGCACACTCGAACATACTGCTGATAGCGAATTCCCTCAGGTGTAAAGGTACGATCCGCTAAAATGGCATATTGCTGTTTCATAGGCCATCTTCTTCACATTCAGGCTCTGACATCATAGCCAGTTGTTGGCGTAGATCTTGAATACTACTCGTGCCAATATCGTGTAAGATAGAAAGAAGTTCTTTTGCACCAACCCCTTCACGTTCCAATGCCGCATTGACAATCATCGGTAGATTAACGCCAGCTAAAACTTCAACGGATTTATCTTCCATCATAATTGCCATAGCGCGGTTACAAGGGGTTCCACCAGGAAGGTCGGTGAGAAAAAGTATTTGTTCACAATTCATGGCACTCATTGCTGCTCGCATTTGTTGTTCCAATTCGTCGGGAGAAAGGGTTTCAACAAAATCAATAAACACCATATTTTCCTGTTCACCTGCGATGGCTTTGACAGCGGAAGCCATACCGCTCGCAAAATTAATGTGCCCAGAAACAATCAAACCAATCATTGATAACTCCTTGCTGGTGGGTAACTTAGCTACCCACCTAAAAACAATTTAATACGATTCTGTTACATCACACCAAGTACATGGCCAATAACACCGAAGGCCAAGACAGAGAAGATAAGCACCGGCGGTTTTGCCCAGAAACCTGTCCCTTTCACCATTTTGAACATCAAAAAGACAAGGCACAGAGGGAGTAAGTTAGGCATGATTTTGTCGAACAAGGCGGTTTGTAGTTCGACCACCTTGCCACCTACCTCAACAGCAGCGGTGGTTTGTACTTTTATGAAAGTGGCGGAAAGTGCCCCAATCACAAAAATCCCCATGATGTTGGCGGCTTTTGCTAATTTTTCTGTTGCGTCGCTCATGTTAACCATCGCCGCAGTACCTGCGCGATATCCCATGAACATCAAGCCAAAATAGACAAAAAAGTGAACAATTTGGTACAAAAAGAAGAAAACAAATGGGCCGGCAATTGAGCCTTCCATTGCGATAGATGCACCTAATGCTAAAGTCAGTGGCATCAATGTCATATGGTCGATAGCATCGCCAATTCCACCTGTTGGCCCCATACCTGCCACTTTCATTACGTTGACAGTAGAAGGCTTCTCTTTGTTCTCTTCCATGGCAACGGCAGTACCAAGTAAGAAAGTAAATAATTTTGGACTCGCATTGAAAAACTGTAAGTGATTTTTCAGTGCAGTTGCATAATCGCGTTTGTTATTACCATGAATTTTGCGTAGGGCTGGGATGATGGAGAATGCAAAGCCTCCCCCTTGCATACGTTCAAAGTTAAAGTTACCTTCCATAAATAGCCCGCGAAATGCACAACGCCATAGATCGCCTTTCGTGATGACTTTGCGGACAGTGGTATCTTGGTACTCATCAATGCCATCAACGTAGGATTCCACTGGTAAGTTTTTGGTTTCTACTGCTGTTTTGTTATCAGATACCATCTTCAAAATCCTCATTTTGTTGTGAGTTATTCTTGTTGTTGTTACCGCTGAAGAAGTAATACAGGGCTGCCGCAGATGCGCCGAGTATTGCTACTGCCATAATTGGCAGTTTGAGATAAGTGGTCATAACGAAACCAACAAAGAACACACCAGCCACTTCTTTTGACCACATGATTTTCAACAACATCGCGAAGCCAATTGCTGGAACCATTTTGGCGCCAATACCTAAGCCTTCGAGGAGTACTTTTGGTGTATTTTCATCAATCCACTGTGCTGCGTGTTCACCGAAGTAAACCGTTACAAAGGCGACGATCGCGTAGAGTAAAGAACGAACGGTAATTGTGGCGATTAATAACCGGGAGATCCCCGCCGCATCGGCTTTTTCAGCGTAGCGATCAGCTTTCCCCATAGTGAATGCGGTGATCGCAAAAAAGCCAATAATGATCATTTGCATGAGAACGGCAATTGGCATACCAATTCCCATCGCTACCGCTGGTGATTGATTGGTCATAATGGCGAATGCAACGGCGGCGATAGTGCCTAAGGTAACATCAGGTGGCTGAGCCCCTGCATTTGGAACAAGCCCCAGCCAAGCTAATTCTAATGTTGCACCCGCAATTAAACCGACTTGCATATCACCCATAATCAGGCCGACAACAGGCCCTGTGATCAGTGGACGATGGATATTGAGTGCAACGTCATACTTATCTATACCGCAAAAGAAGGCCCATAAAGCCACGAGAGAAGCTTCATAAATCATAATAGTTTTCCTTAAACGCCTTAGTGTTAAGTTGTTATCTCAATCTGCTTATGCTGTTGCGAGAGTAAGAACATTAACGGGGGTTTGGTCTGGAGTATTTTGAATTGTGCAAGCTACTCCTTTGTCGACAAGCCGACGAAATGCTTCTAAGTCGCGCTCATCCACAGACACTGTTTTGGCAATTTGGCGTTTTCCTTCATGGAAGTGCATATTGCCAACGTTGCAGTGAGTGATAGGAACTCCACCTTCGACAAGGCGAGCAACATCTGTTGGGTTATTGCAAAGAATAAAGATTTTTTGACGAGGAGACGCTTTGTGAATGACATCGATAGTTTTTTCGATAGAGAAAAATCGGACAGCATATTCTCCACCTGCGGACGCTTTCATCCCTGCTTGCATAAAAGCAGAATTAGGACCCTCCGCAGCATCATCATTAGCGACAAGAATTAAATTTGCTTCAGTGTGTTTACCCCAAGTGATTCGAATTTGCCCATGTAATAAACGCTCATCGATTCGGGTCCAGACAATATTTGGTGTGTGCATATAATTGCTCTCTTATTATTAGCTATATTTATCATTAAGAAGGCATGAAGCCATCTTCTTGATATGAGAACGGGTAAATAGTGACACCTTGAACAACCCGATTAATTTCTCCAGTTGGAGATGGGTTATCTGGTGTATTCCCCAGTGCAATGGAACTATGGAATGCAAAGGCCTGCGCTAACATTAAATAAGGAAAAAATAGGGCTGAGTCTGAGCACTGCTCCATTTTTTTAATATAAACGAAACTTTCCTCTATTTGTGTGTCATCAGAAGAGGAGGTGACCGCGATCACTTTTGCTGAAGCATTATCGTGAATTACCTCTCTTAATAAGTCAGTCTCATACTGTCTGGTGTATTTATCGTTTGACAGAAACAGCACGACTAACGTTTCTTTATTGACGATAGATTTCGGTCCATGGCGAAACCCTAAAGGCGTGTCAAAGTTAGCAACGACCTTACCAGCCGTTAATTCCAACATTTTTAGGGCAGCTTCTTGTGCAAGGCCTTGTAAGCCACCACTACCTAAATAAATGACTCGTTTAAATTTACCTGCATAATCTTCACGGATACGGCGGTTAAACTGAGTGTAACTGTCGTGATAATCTTGGAAATAGGGTTTAATTTCATTCAAATAGAAGGATTCGGTTAAGAAAATACACAGCGCAGCCATCATCATGGATGAAAAGCTTGACGTCATTGCTAATGAACGGTCATTTGATTCTTCTGGCATTAAAATGGCTAATGCATTGGTATTATTTTGGCAATAACGATATAGCAGCCCTTGCTCGTTGCAGGTTAAAACTAAGTGGTAACACTGAGTTAGGCATTTTTCTGCCACATTAAGAGCAGCAACACTCTCGGGACTATTGCCAGAGCGAGCAAAAGAAATTAGTAACGTTGGTACGTTTTCCGCTAAATATTCTTTTGGGTCGGCGACTAGATCCGTGGTGGCAATGGCATCAATACGGCGTTTTAAATGGCCTGTTAGAACGGGGGCAAGGGCGCGGCCTGCGAAAGCCGATGTTCCAGCTCCCGTCATGATAATGCGTGCGTCTGGTGCCTGAAGCACTTTAGCTAAAAATGTATCAATTTCAGCACGTTGTTCTTGTATTAGCTGGTTTGTTTTTTCCCAGCATTCAGGTTGTTGCTCAATTTCTTTTGCTGTCCAGAATGCGTTTAGCTTTTCGAGTTCAGGTGTTTGATAGCTTAAATATTCCATGTCAAACCTCAGTGACTAAATTTACATGCATCGGCATATACCGAAAGTACGTCGCGAATTTTTGCAAAAATAAAGGATTTCGCTGAGCCATCGATCATGCCTTCTCTTAATTGTTGGAATTGAT
The DNA here is from genome assembly GCF_013255915.1 of Providencia rettgeri. Taxonomy (GTDB): domain Bacteria; phylum Pseudomonadota; class Gammaproteobacteria; order Enterobacterales; family Enterobacteriaceae; genus Providencia; species Providencia hangzhouensis. The sequence continues at coordinate 400,305 of NZ_CP053896.1, forward strand.
GTGGCATGTATTGGCTTAAAAGTGGTAACGGGATCGGTTTTGAAGATAAGTTAGCCATCAGCGTTTCTATGGCTTGGTTAATTTCTTTATCAGGCCAGTAATAACGAATACGGTCACTAAAACTATAAACGCGTGCAAAAGCTTGCTGCTGGGCATCACCATGGTAGTATTTTTGCCAAAATTCGGGCTCACGGCACATCAACTGTTCCATTTTCTCTTTTAAGTGAGAACACTGTTCTGCTGGGAACATTTCATTCTCAATTTCACACAGAGAATAGAGGGCTTCTCGCATAGCAAATGTTAAAGCCGGGCCCACTTTCAAAATGGCAAAGTGGTCTTGGACGAGTTGCTTATAAGCATCTGGTGTTTGGTAATCGGTGGAGTGTGCTTCAAAAACAAGATGAGGGTAGTCATCAACAACTTTACTTAATGCTTGTGCTTTTTCGGGTTGATAATCAATAACACCGGTATGGTCAAATTCCACACCAGGTTGAACGACGAGGCCAATAACACGTGTCCAGCAGTCACCGACACCTGCTTTTTCGAACGCTTTCGCATGGCAGTCTAAGGTTTTTCTCGCGGCTTGTGGGTCTGTGACTTCAACACCTTCAAGCGCTTCAGTTGCTCCACCTGGTACGGGGACTTCCGTACCAATAACATAGACGATATCGCTGTAGCCAAATTTTTCTTTGGCGGTTTTTTCTGCAATAACTGCGAGTCGGGCGGCACGTTGTGCAACGATTTCATCCGTGAGTGGAACAGGGTCATCTGCACAGGACATACTGCAATCAAGGTGGATTTTTTTGAACCCTGCGGCAACGTAATGTTCAATTAGGATATCGGCATTATCCATGGCGTCAGCGGCATTAAGCCCTTGCCAACGGTTAGGACCTAAATGGTCACCACCAAGAATTAGCTTATTTAGAGGAAAATTGATTTTTTCTGCTTTCTCAACCACATAATTGAAAAAGTCAGCCGGAGTCATACCCGTATAGCCACCAAATTGGTCAACTTGATTGGATGTGGCTTCAATTAAAAGAAAGGAATCATTATCCAGCGCTTGGTGCAATGAAGCTTCAATAACAAATGGGTGGGCTGAGCAAACAGAATAAATGCCATTCTGTTTACCAAGTTTATTTTGCTGAACAATCTTTTCTAAAGGATGCATTAATACTAACTCCACAATCAACACGGTTGTATTGTTAATGGAGTTAGCGAGTTATTGCTCTTTATCGACGATGATCACTTCAATTTTATGGTTTTTCAACTCTTGGACATATTCATCAGGGATCCCAGAGTCTGTCACCAAAACATCAATATCAGCGAATTCACGGATCATATGACAGCTGCGCTTACCAAATTTCGTAGAATCAGCAACCGCAATAACAGTTTCCGAGATTTCACACATTAACCGGTTAAGGCTAGCTTCCTGTTCATTGTGTGTCGTGATACCAACGCGTAAATCGAACCCATCAACCCCAAGAAAAACCTTGTCAAAACGATAATTTCTGAGGCTATTTTCTGCTTGTGAGCCAGAAAACGATAAAGCATTTTTGCGCAATGCGCCGCCAGTCATTAGTACATCAACGCCAGCGGCTGTTGCTAACTCCATTGCGACATCTAAACCGTTAGTCATGACAACGACGCTATCCCGCGACTTTAAGTGTGTCGCAATTTCTCGTGTCGTTGTCCCCGAGTCTAAAATGATCGTGTCGCCATCATTAATGAGCGCGGCGGCTGCTTTCCCTATTAATGTTTTTGTGCCCGCATTCTGCCCACGTTTTTCATGGATGCTAAGTTCAGCAATAAACCCAGTATTTGGAATTGCTGCCCCATGGGAGCGGACCACATAACCATTCTTTTCAAGAAAGCTTAAATCGCTACGGATGGTGACACTTGAAACTTTAAATATTTCGGCTAAATCTTCGACTCGTGCTTTACCTTGTTGGTTAATCATGTCGAGGATTTCCATGCGCCGTTCAACTGCCGCTTTCACTTTCATCTCCTTACGAAACCAAATGATTTTCTTTCATTTGATTTCGAATTAAGTTTACTACGCTAAAAAATACCGACAACGAAAAAAAACAAAACTTTTGATCTCTTTCACAAAGTTTCGATTTGTGTGTTGTTTGCTTACGGATATTTTCAAATTTTAAATATCATATCTTCGAATAAGAAAGTATCCAATCAATAAAGTAGCAATAATTGTACTTTTACTAAGCAACCCCTGTGTTTTGCATAAATATTAGCAATATTTGCAAAAAATTCGCTAAATATAAGCTCAAAAATTGGCATAAAGTGCGATGGTGGTAATTGAAGTTCGAAAGGAATAGAAGTTTCTTTAAAGCAAAAACAAAAGTTACTGGGCTACTGTGTGTTATTTATATGCTTTTCAACGTTTCTGACTCAAATTAAACGCTTTCAAATTCTTTCATTTTTTGATTTTGTGATTTCAATCTCTTTTGGTTTTTCGTGTTTTGCGTAATGCTATAAAAATAACCTGACTGTTTCGGATTAATTTAAATGCCTGCAAACCAACCCACTTATTTTCATATGATGGCGAAACCCACCAGTTATCGCTGCAATATTAAATGCGAATACTGTTTTTATCTTGAAAAAGAAAATGTGTTTCACGAGCAACCAAAGGAAGACCAGCATGACGTTATGCCTGATAACGTACTACGTCGTTATATCAAAGACTATATCCAGTCCCATGCTGGTGAACAGGTAGACTTTTCATGGCAAGGTGGGGAGCCAACCCTTGCAGGGCTCGAATTTTTTGAGCGTGTTGTTAAGTACCAAAAGCAATATGCCCAAGGAAAAATCATCACGAATAGTGTGCAAACTAACGCTATTGCGATTAACCGACAATGGGCGCAGTTTTTTGCAGACCACGGTTTTTTAATCGGTGTATCTATTGATGGCTTAGAAGCTGTTCATGATAAATATCGAATTTCCGTTAATGGTAACCCAACTTTTGAGCGTGTGAAGAAAGCGATTCAGCTCCTGATTGAATATGGTGTTGAATTTAATACCTTAACCGTTGTTAATGACCAAAATTGGCGAAAAGGAAAAGAAACGTATCGAGCTTTGAAAGCATTGGGTTCCACTTTCTTTCAGTTCATCCCCATTGTTGAGGTGGATAGGCGCTTTTCACATACTCAAGGTGGCCATTATGCCCCTGGGCCAAATGCCGCGATGGCACCATTTTCAGTACCCGCTGAGGGATATGGGCAGTTTATGGCTGATGTTTTTGATGAATGGATCTACCAAGGAGACATTGGCAAAATTTATATTCGTCTATTTGATAGCTTATTAGGCACTTGGATGGGCTATCCGGCATCAACCTGTGTGCAATCTAAAACGTGTGGGCAAGCGCTGATTATTGAATCTAATGGGGATGTCTACTCCTGTGATCACTATGTGTACCCTGCCAATCGGTTAGGTAACGTACAACAACACTCCCTTTCTCGTATTGTCTCCTCTAAACAGCAAGTCCGTTTTGGACAAAATAAATATGACAAGCTAACGAGTCTTTGCCAGCGCTGTGAGGTTCAAAGCCTTTGTTATGGCGGCTGCCCTAAGCACCGGATCACGGCGATAGAAGGTGAAAAATATCGCCATAACTATTTATGTCGTTCATATAAAAAGATTTTTCATCATACCGCTTTAGGTATGCAGTTAATGCGTCAAGCGATATCTGGTGGTGCTTTAGCTAGTGATGCACTTGGCGCAATACAGCGTGCTTATAAGCAATAATAATATTATCTGGAGATATTTTTGTGAGATTACCTTCTATGAAGAAAAGCCTATTGGCAGGGCTGATAGCAGCAAGTAGCTTAGTACCTCCCATTGTAGCGAATGCAGGTGGTACACCGGAAAAGCCGAATGTTTTACTGATTATTATGGATGACTTAGGAACAGGGCAGCTCGATTTTGTGCTTGATAGCCTTGATGTCAAAGAGCTTGCGCAGCGCCCATCACCACAGCGTTATCAAGGTGATATTAATAAGATGGTGGAAGCGGCCAGAACGGCGATGCCAAATGTTGCGGACATGGCTGCAGGCGGAATTAAGATGACCAATGCATTTGTGGCTCATCCTGTTTGTGGCCCATCACGAGCGGGTATTTTTACTGGGCGCTCTCCTGCAAGTTTTGGCACTTACAGTAACGATGATGCGATGTTAGGTATTCCTCAAGATATCAAACTATTACCCGCATTATTCCAAGAAAATGGCTATGCCACAGCCAGTATTGGAAAATGGCATAATGCGAAGGTATTGAAAAAACCTAAAATTGCACCAGAAAAGCAAACTCGCGATTATCACGATAATATGATTTCGACACCGGAGCCAGGTTTCGCACCTCATGAAAGAGGTTTCGATTATGCATATAGTTTCTATGCATCAGGGGCGGCACTTTGGAATTCCCCCGCAATGTGGCGAAATGGTGAAAATGTGCCAGCTCCTGGCTATACCACGCATTTGTTAACGGATGAAGCCATTAATTTCATTGATGGGCACAAAGACAAACCTTTCTTTATCAATCTTTCATACAGCGTACCACACATCCCATTAGAAGAAGCTTCACCAGCGAAATACATGGATAAATTCAATACTGGTAATGTTGAAGCCGATAAATATTTTGCTGCGCTAAATGCGGCCGATGAGGGAATTGGTAAAATTATCAATACACTAAAGGAAAATGGTGAATTAGATAATACGCTAATTTTCTTTATTTCTGACAATGGTGCGGTGCATGAGTCGCCAATGCCAATGAATGCGATGGATAAAGGCTTTAAAGGGCAAATGTTTAATGGTGGCGTACGCGTTCCATTTGTTGCTTATTGGCCGGGGCATATTCCCGCAGGTAAACACAGTGATGCGATGGTTTCTGCGATTGATATCTTACCAACTGCATTACAAAGTGCAGGGATCACCATACCCGATAGCATGAAAGTAGAAGGCAAAAATATTATGCCACTATTAACGGGTAAAACAGAAAAGTCACCACATGACTATCTGTATTGGACAGGTCCAGGGACGAAACATTACAGCGAAGAAAACCAAGATTTTTGGCATGGCTACCATGAATGGATCACTTATCAACGCAAAGAAATTCCAAACAACCCTAATTTAGAAAAACTATCGAAAGGCTCATGGGCTATCCGTGATGGGGAATGGGCGCTTTATTTTTATGATGATGGTTCTAACCAGCTCCAATTATTCAATGATAAACAAAATCCAGCCGAATCGAATAATTTAGCAGCTCAATACCCAGAAAAAGTAAAAGAGTTGAAATCTGCTTATTATCAATGGATTAAGGATAAACCAAAACCTGTCGTATGGGGACAAGACCGTTACCAAGTCCTGATTGAATCAGCAAAATAAATACAAACTTTTGTTCTAATCTGCGCGCAAGGATGCGCCAGTTTGCATCATAGAGAAACACGTATGACAATACCGACTGAACGCCCAAAGCTGCCTTATGAGCACCCAGATATAAAAATTTATCAGAAGTTATTCAAAGAGAATATCATTCGAAGATTAATTAGAAAGTCAGCCTATCAATGTAACGATAACCACATCATCAAAGCCTTTCAAGATGAAAATCAACCACTTTCAGTTCTTTGCGAATTATTAGTGCGCTATACCACGGAAGCTTTTGTTCATTATCAAACATGGGGTTACTCTCACGCATACTATCCTGGCAGCCCAGGCCAGCAAACGGTGCGGACAGATGCCCTTGAAGGGGTTAGTAGGGTACTGCCTTTACTTGCTTCATGGCTAGTTCATAGCCAAAAAGCAATATTGAATGGGTTAAATTTAGCATCAATTGACCTTTCTGAAATCATCAAAAATGCATTTTTACATGGTACAGACCCTGCTCATAAAGGCTATTGGGGAAGGCTTGAAAATTATGACCAAAAAATTTGTGAATCTGCAGATTTAGCGCTGACTCTCTGGTTGAGTCGTGAGTGGGTATGGGATAAATTGGATAACTCTGCGCAACAACGCATTATTGAGTGGTTCGAACAGGTTAATCATTGCGATATCGTTGATAACAACTGGCACCTTTTCCCTCTTACCGTGCAATTTGTGATCCGAGCTCTCACAGGTCGAGATACCATTGCAATGTGGCGGTATGAAAGAGTGAAACAATTTTACGTGGGTGATGGCTGGTTTCGGGATGGCGCGAAAGGTAACTTTGATTACTATAATGCATGGGGCTTTTACTATTCATTATATTGGCTGAACCAAATTTGCCCCCACTTCGATGATGAATTCATTCGTAGTTCATTAAATCAGTTTAACCATCATTATCGTTATTTTATGACACCGCAAGGCATTCCATTTTTTGGCCGCAGTGCATGTTATCGCCTCGCGGTGTCCGCGCCTTTATTAGCCGGTGTTGATTTAGGTGGGGATGCTGTGAGTGTGGGGGAGGCTAAAAACGCACTAGAAAGTACTTTGCGTTATTTTATTGGTCATGGTGCCTTAAAAGCGGGAGCGCCAACTCAAGGTTTATTTAGCTATGATGCCCGCCTAGTCGATAATTACAGCGGTCCTGCGAGTAGTTTTTGGTCATTACGTGCTGTAATTATTGCTTTGTATTGTGGCAATCGAATTCAACTTTGGGATAGCCCTTGTAGCCCACTGCCAGTTGAAAGCTCAGACTTTCATTTCGAAATACCATCAATTGCGGTAACGGTTATTGGTGTGAAAGAAACACAAGAGGTCACCGTGATATTTCGTGAAGATTACCTCAAACAGCAATCCCCATTGACGCGCCGCTTAGAGAAACAATTATGCTCTCAGAAAGTAATTGAAACGCTACTAGGCCAATCAAAACGACCTAAAAACAACTTGTTACGTAAAGGAGTGACAAGTTATAGCTCTAAAATGACTCACTACTTCTAATCTTCCTTTCATTTGCTTTCAGTGCGAAAGAAATAGAAATGTGATTTAGATCTTTTACCTTTCTGTTTCTTTCGTTTAATATTATTCGAAATTAATCGAAAGCTGAGAGGCGATTATGTACTTGGTATCTACCCGTAATATGTTGAACAGAGCCCAACTGGGAGGCTATGCAGTTCCCGCATTTAATATTCATAATTTAGAAACCATTCAAGTTGTTATGGAAACTGCTGCAGAAATGGCATCTCCGGTTATTTTAGCAGGCACACCGAGTACGTTTTCTTATGCAGGAAGTGACTACTTGATAGCTATTTGCCAGCAAGCGGCTGAGCGCTATAAAGTCCCAGTGGCTTTGCATCTAGATCATCATGAAGATATTCCAGATATTTTCCAGAAAGTCTCCGCGGGTGTGCGTTCTGCGATGATTGACGCTTCTCATTTTCCGTTTGAAGAAAATATTCAAATAGTTAAACGGGTTGTTGATTTTTGCCATCAATGGGACTGCACAGTTGAGGCTGAGCTGGGGCGTCTAGGGGGGCAAGAAGATGACTTAGTTGTTGATGCCGCAGATGCACTTTTCACCGACCCTGACGCTGCGATTACTTTTATTCAAAGAACTGGTATTGATTCCTTAGCTGTTGCAATTGGAACCGCTCATGGCATGTATAAAAGTGAGCCACATTTGGATTTTGCTAGGCTGGACGCAATCCGTAAGAAAACGAATTTGCCTTTAGTTCTTCATGGTGCTTCGGGGATCCCTGATGCAGATGTCAGGCATTGTATTGAGCTTGGAATTTGTAAAGTCAATGTCGCGACAGAGCTAAAAATCGCGTTTTCTGATGCAATCAAGCAGTATTTCATTGAGAACCCAGAAGCTACTGACCCTCGCCATTATCTGGTTCCAGGAAAGGCAGCGATGAAAGCGGTGGTGATGGATAAAATTCGTGTTTGCAAAAGTGATGGAACACTTTAACAAGTAAAAATCATCTAGATTTGCTGGGGTATAACCCAAATTTATTGTTGATAGTCCGCAATAAATCGTTTTGAAAATAAAAGGAATATTATGAAACAAGTTGCTGTTTTGCTCGCAGATGGCTTCGAGGAAGGGGAAGCGGTCGTTTTCATTGATATCATGCGTCGGTTAGATATTCATGTCGATGTCTTATCTTGCATGGATTCGCTTATTTTAAATACGTATTTTGGTACTAAAATTAGTGCAGATTATCTGTTAGTCGAAAAGTTATCCCATACTTATGATGCAGTGATGATGCCTGGTGGGCCAAAAGGAACTGACCGTTTGTATGCGAATGAAAAAGTAGTTGATTTCCTTCGGCGGCATATACATGAGGATAAGTATATTTGTGCGCTATGTTCTTCTGGTGCGAAAGTATTAGCAGCTCATGGGTTACTGGAAGGAAGGCATTATAGTACAGGGGACAAGTTGGCTGAGAAATTTGATGATGGCATCTATGTTGACCAAGATGTTGTTGTTGATGGGAAACTTATCAGTGCAAAAGGGCTTGGTGTAAGCTTTGAATTTGCATTTACCGTCGCAAAACATTTGCTGGCTGACAATGTTGATAAAGTGGATTGGCAAGCTAAGCATATATATTTTAAACATTGGCCACTTCCCTATCTATAACTTTTATCGGTGATCAAGATAAAAAATAAAGCGGGAATGATATTTTTTCCCGCTTTATTAATATTAAATAGCAGAATAATGATCAAAAATCAGAGTTAATAGTGTATGAAGCTAGTTCTCATCATGATAAGAATTAATTGTAATTTATCAGTATTATAACAGCTGGATTTAAATTAGAAATTTTCCGTTATAAACATTAAGCTGGTCAGATATATAATCGCCGGTAAGGAATGAATATGCGGAATATTGCTATTACAAAAAATAATATTATTTCTGGTTTTCAATGGTTCTTTTTTATCTTTTGTAATACGGTTGTTATTCCCCCGACTTTACAATCTGCGTTTCATTTATCACCACAAACCACGTTTGTTATAACCCAATATGCTTTTTTATTAACGGCTCTGGCTTGCTTGTTGCAAGCGTTTATAGGCCATAAACGCTCTGTGATGGAAGGGCCAACTGGGCTGTGGTGGGCAACAATTTTAACCGTAACCTTGTCAGAATCTATGCAAGGAACTTCTCTTGAGACGATAGGATGGAGCTTGGCTATAGGGATTTTTCTGTCTGGGATTATTACCATTTTTATTGGTTTAAGCGGTCTTGGTGGTTGGTTAGCTGGTTTGTTCAAGCCGGGAGTGCTTGTGGTGTTTATGTTTTTACTTGGTGCTCAACTGGTCACTATTTTTTTAAAAGGGATGTTAGGACTACCATTTGGGGTTGGCAGTGAAAATATTACAGTTAATTATCCTGTCTTCTTTTTAGCCCTCGCAGTACTAATATTTGTCATCGCGATGATCATTTATTTACCTATGAGTATCAGTAAATATGCATTATTGATTGGAACAATTACCGGATGGCTTGCTTATAGTGGGTTATTTGGCAGCACGATATCACCTGTTTCATCAGGGCAATGGGTGTTATTTCCATTAGGTAGATCCGATGAAATCAATATAAGTATTGCGCTGACAGCGATTTTGGCTGGAATATTAAACACATCCAATACGTTTGGAGCGATGCGAGGAACTGATGTTTTTTATCCCAATTCATTACCCGTTAAATCCTTATATCGGCGTAGTTTTATGATGTCAGGGGTTGTAACAATATTAGCAGCGCCGATAGGCGTAGTGCCTTTTTCACCGTTTGTCTCATCTATTGGTCTAATTACTCAAACAAAAGACAGTTCACGTATCTCTTTTACTATTGGCAGCCTTATTTTCTTATGTGTGGGGGGCATTGCGGTATTGACTCAATTTTTCCGCTCTTTGCCGTTAGCCATTGGTAGCGCGGTTATGTTAGCGACTTATTTGCCGCTGCTATTTTCTTCATTTTCATTTCTTGCGGATATGAAACTGAATGCACGTAATATTTATCGCCTCGCATTACCTATTTTTATTGGCATCTTTTTGATGTCAGCACCTGCTGCGGTATTAAATTCTTTGCCAACAATGTTTAGTTCTTTACTAGGTAATGGGTTACTCATGGGCATTATATTGGCACTTATTTTAGAAAATACGATCAAGTGGGATAACATTGCTTAATGTTTTGATAAAAAAAGCAAAGATGAAGGAAAATCTTTGCTAGAAAAGAAATTAAAAGGGATGTGATTTCATTTGGGCGTTTATTTTTTAGTATAAACCCAATTTTTTATATCAATAGGCTTAGTGATAATTTTGTTATCAATCAAAAATTGTTGAGTTTGCTTTAACTTACGGATGTCATTATCAGTAATATTAACGGAATAGCGTTTAGAAAAACTATCTATACTATGAAAATCATGTATTTTTTTTATGATTTCAATATTAGTATCGCTTTCTTTAGCAAGTAAAATTTCTGCCTGATCGGGGTTATTTTGCGCATATTTACTTGCTTTTAATAAAGCAATATTCATTGCTTCAATCACCTTCTCATTTTGATTTATGAATGCTTCTCGCCCTACGATAACAGAAATACCTGAGAGTTCAGGTTCAGTACGGGTTGAATAAAGTGTTGTAATCGTCGGAGATTTATTTTCTAAACGGGCGGTACTTTGCTCAGTCCATACCATCGCATCAATTGCTCCGTTTAATAATGCGGATTCAGCATCATTTGTCATTTGAATAATATTGAAGTCAGATAATTTATATCCTTGTTGTTCAATAAATAGCGTGAAATACCGTTGCATATACGTTCCTCGTGGTAATGCAACTTTCTTGCCTTTAAGGTCAGCTAACGAGTGAATATTGCTCTCTTTTCTTACTGCGATATTAGCATTGATGGAAGAATCCTCTGACATGATTAATTTTAAGGGAACACCTCTCGATGTGGCTATAATTCCCGGAAAATCAGCATAAACAGCAATATCAATAGCATTTGTCGCTAGGCCTTCATTGACGGCTGGACCTGCTCCTGCAAAACCAGAAATGGAATATTGGTAATCAACTTTTTGTAGCTCTTCTTCAAGATATCCTAGCTGTTTTGCTAAACCGAGCAAACCACTTAAACGACCATTATTATCTGCTGTACCAATACGAACAATTTTTTCATTATTTTTACTGTCAGGTAGCCTTTCATCCCCACAACCAACTAAAATGAAGGAAATTAATACTATGATAGGAAATTTGATATAATTTAATAATGTCATGATATGTTCCTTCTAGATTTCATATTCACTTGAAAAAAGTTCTGCAGAATTATCAAAAAATTCTTGAAGAATAATTCTCTTATAATATGCAAAATCAGAACTACCTCGATTTCGTGGATAAGGAAGATTAATATCAATTATTTTTTTTATGTTTCCAGGGCGGGATGACATTATAATTACTCGATTTCCCAAATATATTGCCTCTTCAATATCATGGGTAACTAAAATCATCGTCAGTTGCTTTTCTTGTTTGATAGATAAAATCTCTCGTTGCATTTCAATTTTGGTTAAAGCATCAAGTGCGCCAAGCGGTTCATCCAATAACAATAGTTCAGGTTGGGTGATTATTGTACGGGCAATTGCTGCACGTTGTGCCATTCCTCCTGAGAGTTGTTTAGGATAAGCATTAGCAAACTCAGTCAAGTTTACGAGTTTTAAATAATTTTCAACTAGAATTTTCTTCGTTTTTTTATCTATGTGGTCTAATCCGAAAGCGATATTATCAGCAATTGTTAACCAAGGTAGAAGCCTATTTTCTTGAAAAACCATTCCTCTTTCTATATTTGGTTCGGTTATCTCTTTATTTTTAAATAGTACACTTCCACTATTGAATTGGTTTAAGCCTGCAATTATGCGTAGTAAAGTACTTTTCCCACAACCACTATGGCCAACGATAGCAATAAATTCACCTTGTTGAACTTGAAGGTTAATATCTTCTAAAACAGGAAGTAACTTATTATTGATAGTAAAGTTTTTAAATCCATTTTTGATTGACAGCATATTTATTTCCTTTCTGTTCTTAACCATGGCAGCAGGTAATAAGATATAATTAATAAAATCTTATCTAATAATAAACCGACTATACCGATAACAAGAATACCCACTATAACGACTGGAGAATCTAGCATAATTCGGGCATCATTGATGCGATAGCCAATACCTGAGTTAGCTGCGATCATTTCTGCTGCAACGACTGTTGCCCAAGATAACCCCATTGCAAGCCTTAAACCTGTAAATAGGTTGGGAAGTAGTGATGGAATATAAATTTTTCGTAATTTTTGCCAGATATTGAATTGATAAAGATTACCTAATTCAATATAAGTCATAGGTGTCGTTTGTATTCCATTGATGGTACTTAGTAATATAGGGAAAAAGGCACTTTTTATAATAAGAATAATTTTAGTTACTTCACCAATCCCAAACCATAAAATTAATAATGGTATCCATGCTAGTGGAGGAATTTGACGTATAGCATTTAATGTTAGGTTGAAAATTTGGTTTGTTCGTAGCGACAATGCCATGATAATACCAAGAAAAAAAGCAAAAATAGCAGCAATAGCAAAGGCTATTAATACTCGGGATAAACTAATTGATAAATCTTGCCATAATTGCCCAGAATATAATTGGAAATTCAAAGAATGCCATGCTTGCGGAATAGATGGAAAAATAACAGGAGAAACACCTCCAATTGTTGTTGTAATATACCAAATTGTAAAAATAATGACTGGAAGTAGAAGTAAAAAAAAACTGTTTTTCAACATGATATATAAACCTCAACTTATTTTATCGAAATATTGATTGAGGAAGCTCACATATGTTTTTGTATCCTGTAATCCAACGAGTTTATCCACTAATTTCCCATTATTTGAGACTGCAATAATAGGTATACTTCTAAGTGAATACTTTTGAAGAATTTCAACAGAATTATCTACAGAGAGATAATTGATTTTATTTATTGAGTAAAATTTTACTAATGAAGGTAATAACTCATTCAATACTTTACATTTATTGCACCAATTAGCACCGAAGAAAATCAAATTATTTTTATTTTCATTAATAATTGAATCGAATGTTTCACTATCTATTTCATATATTTTATCGGAAAAGAAAAATATGTCAGATTTTTTGGAGGAATGATTATCTCCAGTGCGAGCAATACATAAGATATCATCATCTGGAATTTTATGTTTTATTATCCCTTCGATATACACTCCTGTAATTGTATCTTTAGGGGCTGCATTTGGTAATCGAAATTGAGAGACATCCATAGGTGCTATGCTATTTTCTTCAGGTATATCTAATTGAGGGATCCAATCATAAGGGATTCTATAAGCACGATAGATCATATTATTGCGTTTTTTTCCTTCTCGCCAGTAAGGTGAGACATATTCCCACACAATCTCATGTTCAGCTGTTATTTCAATCAATCGCCCATTTGAGCCTTCGGTAATTAAAGTATTACCATTTGGTAGACGCTGAGCGCTACTTACATATGGGCTATAGAATCGACTCGAATCCATGGGAGATGCAAAACCTAGTTTTTCTGCATCATGTTGCCAAATAATTTCGAGAGTAACTGGGTTTATTTCTAATACTCGAGAACTATCTCGCCATGCATTTTTTAAGCCATATACAGATGAAGGGTTTGGTGCTCCATAACCAGCCCAACCTCCATTATCAAAAATTAACAGATTTCCTGCACCTGGAAGGCCATGAGGTATAATATGAGCATGATGAGGTCCGATAATCCAACCAAGATGATGAACTTGTTTGTCGTTATAATCTGGCCCTAATTGCCAAACTATTTTTCCAGTTTTTCGACTAGTTATTCCGATTATATTTGCTTCTCTAGAATCCCAAATAATGTTATCAGGATGAAAACGTTCGTCTCCATTATCATAATGTAGATTTGGCCCTATACGAGACATGGTATTAATATGTAGATAATCTCCCATGCCTCCACCAGCATTACGCATATTTGGATCACGATATAAAACATTTCTAGCTTCTTCGCTGAAATTTAATTCTGAAAAGTGATCGCTAAATGCCCATTGCCAGATAATATTACCTTGCCAATCTACTTCGATAAAAATATCATCAAGTAGCCATTTATCTGATATTTCAGGTTTGTAAATATTTTGATGGCATAGTATTAGAGTATTTCCGCTATGGGTTTGTGATGTTAATGTAGGAGAATAATAACCAACAGGGTTTCCATCACGTTGAAAATCATGATGTTGTCTTGCCATCCATATTATTTCTTGATTAGGATCTTGTATTTTTTCTAATTTATTGAATGACCATATAATGTTACCATCCCAATCAAATTGAACTAAATCAACTTGATCTTGAACACCATATTTAGGTGATCGCAAACCATGACTACCAAATAAATATCCACCAGGTAAAATTTTATTAGGGAAACCATCAACTCCTTGCCATAAATGCACTTCTCGACCATTCATATCAATTAATAGCGCACCTTTTCCTGGTGCGTTAAAAAGGGTATAACCACTAAATGTTTTTTCTTTATTGAAAATAGTAGTTCCTGAAGGATAAATACTTGGATGCCCCATATTAAATATTCCTATAGTAAATTTTTTCTATGTGGAATAATGGTGTAAAGGTAATGGCTTTTGAAATATTTTTTATTATGGTGTTATAACTTAATAGAACAATACAGTAATGTTCTATTAAGTGCTTATATTTATAATATTAAGTGATAAGAATATAATACGTAATTAATACAAAAAGTTAAAAATATAATTGATTTTTTCCTAGTGATGGTATGAGTATTGTTCATATCTTATGATCAGTAACACAGTATGAATGATATTAAACTATACATTATGTTAATTCATTTACTGATCGTTATTTACGGGCTAACATTGCGTTAGCCCGTAAAATTTAACGGCCTAAATAACTATCCCAATCTTTCCAAACGGGCTGTAAACCGGCTTGCACAAGGGCATGTGCGACTTGAGCGGCACTGCGGTTATCATTTGGGGAAAACTGTTCTAGCTCTTCTTTGGTATCTGCATAGCCACCCGGTTGGGTTTTTGAGCCGGCACTGACGTTGTTAATTGCCAATGGCACCACGTGATCACGGAAATAAGGTGATTCACGGGTTGAGAGTGAAAGCTCGACATTCGGCGCCAGTAGGCGAAAAGCACAAATCAATTGCACTAATTCGGCTTCATTCATCAGTGATGCTGGTTCAACGCCACCTGCACAAGGGCGCAAGCGAGGAAAAGAGATAGAATAACGACTTTGCCAGTAGTATTGCTGTAAGTACAACAAATGTTCTGCAACCATATAGCAATCGGTACGCCAACTGTTTGATAAACCAATTAACGCGCCAAGGCCGATTTTATCTATACCTGCTTCTCCTAAACGTTCTGGAGTGGCTAGGCGCCAGTGAAAATCCTGCTTTTTACCTTTGAGATGATGTAGTTGATACGTGGGCTCATGGTAGGTTTCTTGATAAACCATCACACCGTCTAACCCCAAAGTTTTCAACTCCTTATATTCATCTGTGCTTAGTGGCTGCACTTCCATCATTAACGAACTGAAATAAGGGCGAATGATGGGGAATGTGTGGCGGAAGTAGTCCATACCCACTTTACTTTGGTGCTCCCCTGTAACCAGTAATAAGCTATCAAAACCAATTTTGCGAATGGTTTCGCACTCATTGATGATTTCAGCGTCATTTAGCGTTTTTCGCTTAATTTTATTACTCATCGAGAAACCGCAATAAGTACAATCGTTTGCGCATAGGTTCGATAAATAAAGTGGCACGTAAAAGCCAACAGCATGGCCAAAGCGTTGGCGGGTGAGTTTCTGGGCTTTTTGTGCCATCAGCTCAATATAGGGACGGGCAGCAGGGGAAAGCAGCGCCATAAAATCATCGAGTGTGAGTATATCTGCCGCCAAAGCGTGTTCCACATCGACAGGTGTTTTACTGTTTATCCGCAGTGTCGTATCGTCCCAATCCAGTGCTTGTAAGCGTTCTTGGAAACTTGGGATCATGATAAGGCTCCTAAAAAACGGGTCAATGGGCTGGACGCTTGCGCCTGTTGCTTCGGCGCAGCTAACCCGCTTTGATAAGCTAACTCAGCGGCTTCGACCGCGAGTTTAAACGCTTTTGCCATAAGTGCAGGCTGCTTCGCTACCGCGATTGCGGTATTGACTAAAACGGCATCGGCACCCATTTCGATGGCTTCTGCCGCATGGCTTGGCGCACCAATTCCGGCATCTACGACGACAGGCACAGAAGCTTGTTCAATAATGATACGGAGCATTTCTTTAGTTGCTAAGCCTTTGTTTGTGCCAATCGGTGAGCCTAATGGCATCACAGCGGCACAGCCTACTTCTTCCAAACGACGACAGAGTACTGGATCTGCGCTGCAATAAGGCAATACAACAAATCCCTCTTTAACGAGCTGCTCAGCGGCGAGTAATGTCTCGATGGGATCGGGTAGCAAATAACGCATATCTGGATGGATCTCAAGTTTGACCCAATTGGTACCGAGGGCTTCTCGAGCTAGGCGCGCTGCAAATACCGCCTCTTGGGCATTTTTCGCACCGGAGGTATTCGGTAATAGTTTCACACCCAATTCTTGCAGTGGCTGTAAAATACCATCATCTTGCCCACGTAAGTCAATACGTTTCATTGCCATTGTCACCAATTGACTGCCGGATGCTTCAATGGCGTCTTGCATTAGGTTGGCGCTGGCAAATTTACCTGTTCCAGTAAACAAGCGTGAGTGAAAAGTTAAATCTGCGATTTTTAACATTATTAGCCCCCAGCGATAGCTTGAAATAACAAGATATTGTCTTGGTCATTAATGAGATGTGAATCCCACTGACTCTTCGGAATGATCACTTGGTTGATAGCAAGTGCAGTTCCCACTATTGGCCGGTTGAGAGTGGAAAATAATTGATTAACCGTCAGTGGGGCGTCGAATTCCATAGGTTGGTCGTTAATTATGATATGCATGTTTCTTCCCGACAGATTGGACATTGCAATGACGGCGTTAATTGCAATGTATTCCATTGTTGCTGTTTCCCATCAAATAAACGCAATTTACCGCTCAGTGAAGAGGGAAGGCCGACAAGTAATTTAATGGCTTCCAGTGCTTGCAGCGTGCCGATGATCCCAACTACAGGCCCTAATACCCCAGCAGTGCGGCAGTTGCGCTCAGGTTCATCTTGGTCTGGATATAAACAGGCATAGCAACCGGTGCTAAATGGCGGCTCAAGTACCATTAATTGGCCGCCAAACCCAACCGCACTACCGCTAACTAAGGTTGTATTGGTCATGACACAAGCGGTATTGACCGCATGGCGAGTGGCCATGTTATCGCAGCAATCAAGCACTAAATCGACTTGTTCAGCTAAAGGAATTAAAGTCTCAACATCCAACTTCTGTGCGACAACATGGGTTCTTACCAATGGATTGAGCCGATGCAGCCTATCTGCGGCAAGCTGGGCTTTTGGCTGGCCGATATCATCGGTATCGTAAAGTACCTGCCGTTGTAAGTTAGAAACGTGCAAGTCATCGTGGTCAGCTAGCCACAATTCGCCGACACCAGCCCCCGTTAAATAAAGGGACGCGGGGGAGCCTAACCCCCCTAAGCCGACAATGAGGACTTTGCTATTTTTGAGTTTTTGTTGCCCCTCGGGACTAATGTCTTCGAGTAGTAGCTGGCGGCTGTAACGCATGAATTCTTGGTCACTTAACATGATTGAATTCCTTAAATCATTACTCACCCTGTTTTATGATGATAAAGCAGGGCGAGTTATGTGATTAAAAATTGGCTAGTTGGCAGTATTTCGCTCAATTAAATCCAACAACGTTTCTGTTGCAGCGCGCCAATCATCGGCTTTGGTAATCGCACTGACCAGCGCAACACTACCTACCCCAGTTGCTAGCACTGCGGGGACTTTATCAATAGAAATTCCACCAATGGCGACAGTTGGGTAATCAGGCGTTGCTTCCACCATGGCTTTAAGCGTTTCTAAACCCTGAGGGGAAGAAGGCATTTCTTTCGTTTGTGTTGGAAAGATATGCCCCATAGCAATGTAAGAAGGACGCACGGATTTCGCGATAGCCAGTTCGTGCTCATCGTGCGTTGATATTCCTAACCGTAAGCCCGCTTGGTGGATTGCTAATAAATCGGTAGTTTCCAAATCTTCTTGGCCCAAATGTACGCCATAAGCACCCAACTCGACCGCTAAGCGCCAGTAATCATTAATAAATAAACGTGCGTTATGTTTTTTTCCTAGCGCAATCGCTTGTTGAATATCATCACGAACATCGGCATCAGGTTTGTCTTTGATGCGTAATTGGATGGTGGAAACACCTGCATTAAGCAAGCGTTCAATCCATTCAACGGAATCCACAACGGGGTAAAGCCCAAGGCGTTGTTCGGTCGCAGGAAAAGGACTATTTGGGATAGATATAGTATTTGGAATAGATATAGTATTTGGAATAGATATAGCACTAGGCAATTTTGGCATTTTCATCCACCTCTGCGTTCACAATTTCAGCACCATGGTAGAGCTCGCTGCCATGAGCACGGAAGGCTTCTGACATCTGTTCCATACCGGCTTCTTTTTGTGCCGCGTAGTCACGAACTTCTTGGGAAATCTTCATTGAACAGAATTTCGGTCCGCACATAGAACAGAAATGGGCAATTTTCCCAGAGGCTTGTGGTAAGGTTTCATCGTGATATTTGCGAGCAGTTTCAGGGTCTAATGCCAAGTTAAATTGGTCTTCCCAGCGAAATTCAAAACGGGCTTTGGACATGGCGTTATCACGGATCTGTGCACCAGGGTGCCCTTTAGCAAGGTCAGCGGCGTGGGCTGCAATCTTATAAGTGATTAGCCCTTGCTTAACATCGTCTTTATTCGGCAATCCCAAGTGTTCTTTCGGGGTGACATAGCATAACATTGCACAGCCAAACCAGCCGATCATGGCGGCACCAATACCAGAAGTAAAGTGGTCATAACCCGGAGCAATATCGGTTGTGAGTGGGCCTAAGGTATAGAATGGCGCTTCGTGGCAATGTTCCAATTCTTCCGTCATATTACGGCGGATCATTTGCATTGGTACGTGGCCAGGGCCTTCGATCATGACTTGGACATCATATTCCCACGCAATTTTGGTTAACTCACCAAGGGTATGTAATTCGGCAAATTGTGCTTCATCGTTGGCGTCTTGGATTGAACCTGGGCGCAGGCCATCCCCTAATGATAAGGAAACGTCGTAAGCGGCACAAATTTCACAGATTTCACGGAAGTGCTCATACAGGAAGTTTTCTTGGTGATGAGACAAGCACCATTTGGCCATGATGGAGCCACCGCGAGAGACGATCCCTGTTAGGCGCTTGGCGGTCATCGGTACATAGCGTAATAATACGCCGGCATGGATAGTGAAGTAATCGACGCCTTGCTCTGCTTGTTCTAATAATGTGTCACGGAACATTTCCCACGTGAGATTTTCGGCGACACCGTTTACTTTTTCGAGCGCTTGGTAAATCGGAACCGTACCAATAGGCACTGGGCTGTTACGTAAAATCCATTCGCGAGTTTCGTGAATATAACGGCCAGTGGATAAATCCATGACGGTATCCGCCCCCCAACGTGTTGACCAAATCAGTTTTTCGACTTCTTCTTCAATAGATGAGGTGACCGATGAATTACCAATATTAGCATTAACCTTAACCAAGAAATTACGGCCAATAATCATTGGTTCTGATTCGGGATGGTTGATATTGGCTGGGATAATGGCGCGACCCGCCGCCACTTCTTGGCGAACAAATTCAGGGGTAATATTCTCCGGTAAATTTGCGCCAAAGCCTTGGCCTGGGTGTTGTTGCAATAAAACTTCGCCACGAATACGTTCACGCCCCATATTTTCGCGGATTGCAATAAACTCCATTTCAGGGGTTACGATGCCTTTACGTGCATAGTGTAATTGAGTAACACACTTGTTAGTTTGGGCTTTTAATGGGTGGGGGCGGTTGTTAAAGCGCAGATGATCAAGACCTGCATCAGCAAGGCGTTGCTGGGTAAAATCGGAACTTAAATTTTCGACAGGTACGGTATCAGCTCGTTCACTTATCCATGGCGCACGAATTTTTTTAAGGCCTTTATGGACATTCAATTCAGAAACTGGGTCGCCGTAAGGGCCAGATGTATCATAGATAGGAACAGGTTCGTTATCTTCAAATTGAGGGTTATCTTTATCGCCACCAATCAAGGTTTGAGAGAGTAGGATTTCTCGCATCGGGACTTGGATATCGTCTCTAGAACCTTGTAAATAAATGCGCTGTGAATTAGGAAACGAAACGCCAGAAACGGTATTAATAAAATTTTCAGCGGCATCACGTTGAGCTTTGCGGGTGCGAGCGGGTGCTGCTTGTGGCGATAAATCAGCAGTAGGGATGATATTTTGTTCTGTATTATTGGACATAGCAATTTCCTGACATTGTCACGGCTATCACAGTTTTATGTGTAGCGGGTTTATCGAAAGAAAGTTGCTTGTCAGGAGTTCGGAGGAGTAATAAAAAGACGTTGCGGCTAATTTTTCACCAAATGTGAGGTGATAAACTAACGCTGAGTGATTACTCTTGTTCCCTTCGCGGGTATTAACCCGATCAGGTTCCGCGGATCCCGAATTAACGGTCTCAGCCTGATGCATTGCATACTAGGCACTCCGACAAGAGATTTCAGTATAAGCTTTCCTCGTTATTCTTCAAGCGATAAGTGCGTTGGCTGCTCTCGGCTACCCAAGTCACATACTTATGTATGCTCCTTGGGATATCCTCATTTGCCGCCTTCTTCTCACTTGAATAATTTAGAGGAAAGTAAAATGGAATAAGGTTATTTCCTTGTTATTTTTCAAGGGATAAGTGCTTCCTCGTCATTCTTCGCGCGATAGGTGCGTCGATTTCATAGATTTACCCGAATCACATACTTATGTATGCTCATCGGGATAATTCTATTTATCTCCTTCCTCTAGCACGAATAATTTAGAGGAACCTTTGAAAAGATTAGTTAGTTAAAACCAAAATTAAAACCAAGTTTGAAATTAAAATTGGGCTTACAAACCCCAAGTATATTGTGGCCAATTGTGTTCGCGTGCGGCTTGCGTTAGGCGTTCGTCACCGTTGATAATAAATACTTCATCGGCAAATTGGCACATCGGGAGATCGTTGGCGGAGTCGGTGTAGAAATACACATAGGCGTCAGTGATCGGCTGGTGGCGGACCCAAGCTAATAGGCGTTTGACTTTACCTTCCTTAAAGGTTGGAATACCGTCGATCTCTGTGGTGTAGCATCCATCTTGTTGCTCGATATCGATCCCCATCGCGACATCTGCACCTAGTTTCGCGGCTATTTTTTTCACAATAAATGAAACGGTTGCGGAGATCACAATAATTAAGATCCCTTTAGCTCGATAATTTTCGATCGTTCTAATGGCGTCAGGGTAGACTCGCGGTAAAATCACGTTTTGTACGAAATCATCCAACCAGATATCCACTTGCTCAGCTTTTACATTGGCGAGGGTTTGTAGGTTAAAATGCAGGTAAGTCGGCATATCCAAAGTGCCTGCATTATACTGCGCCATCATGGCTTTATCTGCCTCCACAAATTGTGGGTCGCTAATGATTTGCTTATCCCACAGATATTGTGTCCACAATACACTGCTATCACCTTGAATTAACGTATCATCTAAGTCAAAAATGGCCAGTCGGTTTTGCATTATATTCCTATCTACTTATTAACTAAGTGTGCGAATTTCATTTTTATTAAACATAAGTTCAAGGCGAGTTCCAGGTTCAAATAAACGCTCAGATGAGCGGTTAAGTAAATCCACCGTCATATCACCTGCAGGGGTATTCACACTATAACGAATAATATTGCCAAGCAACTGATGGTCCAATATCACGGCATCAACAGGGTGAGAAATATGGCTACCGTATTGGCGCCCCGCTTCTTTGACATATATAGACTCAGGGCGGATAGCAAGTGTACCTTGTAAATTAAGGCCTAACATCGTATTGGCCTTTTCGGAATCAACAAGGTTGTAATGGCCCATAAACCGAGCGACAAATTCTGTTGCTGGTTGGGTATAAATATTCTCTGCCGTATCACTTTGCACGATCTGCCCTTTATTCATCAAAAAGATCCTATCGGACATGATCATCGCTTCATCTTGATCATGAGTAACAAAAATGGTGGTTAAGCCTAATTCACGTTGAATTTGGCGAATTTGCTGGCGTAAGTGCTTGCGAATCCGTGCATCAAGAGCGGAAAGCGGCTCATCAAGTAACAAAATTTGCGGTTTCATCACTAATGCTCTTGCGAGTGCTACTCGTTGGCGTTGTCCCCCTGATAGTTGATGGGGAAATTGTTGTTCTTTTCCTTGTAACTCAACTAATTCAATCACTTCAGCGACTGCTTTAGATCTGGCTTGGCTATCAATTTTACGCATTTTTAAACCAAACGCGATATTGTCAACCACAGTCATATTGGGAAATAACGCATAACTTTGGAACACCATGCCAACACCGCGTTGCTGTGCGGCTTGGTGGGTTACATTCTGGCGATTAATATAAAGTTCGCCATCATTAAGTTGTTCAAGCCCTGCGATACAGCGTAATAAAGTCGATTTTCCGCAACCACTTGGCCCAAGTAGGGTAATAAATTCGCCTTTTTCGATAGTAAATTGAATATCAGCAAATACCTGATTAGTGCCAAAAGACTTGGCTAAATTTTCCGCAATAACATAACTCATCATTCATCTCCTGAACGATTTAATCGCATTGCTAACCATGTCAGCAACAAGGTAAACAGAAAATATGACATCACCAGAGCAGAAGTGAAATGCCCGCTGGTTTGTCGCATATTGAAAAGATAGATTTGCAAGGTTTCATAACGTGTTCCCACAAGGATATTGGCAAACACAAATTCACCCATTAAAAATGAAAATGAAATTAATAATGAGACCAACATACCTTTGCGAATATTGGGTAACACAATCATCATAAAGGCTTGGAAGGTACTGGCACCGAGTAAATGCGCGGCATCCATTAAGTCATGTAAATTAATGCCTTGAAAGCTATTCGCAAGAGCACGATACATAAAAGGTAACGTGATGGTGAAATAAGTACCAATCAGGATCCAAGGTGTACCAACCAACATGAATGGTTCATCAGCAAATATTTGCAGCAAGCCCACCGATGAGACCACAGGCGGGATCGCAAAAGGCAAAATAATGAGTAAATCCATCATCCCTTTGAGTTTGGGGAACCGATAAAATACCGCAAACGTCATGGGTAAAATAATTAATGTGCTAACCAGTAACGTACCAAAGCAAATTATTAATGAACGACCAAATGCCATGAGAAAACGCGGGTCTTGCCACAATTGTAGATACCATTTAATCGACAAGGCATCAGGTAGCACAGTGGCTCCCCAAGAGCTGGCGATGGAATACAAAAATGTGGCAATAATAGGTAGCGCTAATAGGCTAGCAACACTGATTAGAACTAACTTATGAAGCAATAATCCAGAGGGTTTATTGCTATTGGTTATAACTGGGCTAATCGCATTATTATTTTGCATGGTAGCTCCGCTTGATTAACCAATGATGGATAGCCGTGATAAAAGCTAAGATAGCGATAAGTAGCATTGATAAAGCCGCAGCCATATTCGGCTCGAGAAATAAATCACCGGAAACTAAACTGGCAATTCGGATAGTCACAAGGTTGTAATTACCACTTGTTAACGCATAGGTACTGGCGTA
This sequence comes from Providencia rettgeri, assembly GCF_013255915.1. Lineage (GTDB taxonomy): Bacteria > Pseudomonadota > Gammaproteobacteria > Enterobacterales > Enterobacteriaceae > Providencia > Providencia hangzhouensis. Next base: position 424,082 of record NZ_CP053896.1, read on the forward strand.
TGCGCCCATTGCATTAGCAATTAGGATAATAAAGGTGCCAAGTAGAGCAGGGGAAAGCACCGGAATAGCAACTTTTAGCCAATAGGTTAGTTTGCTTGCTCCCATCGTTTTTGCTGCGTCTTCCCATTCAGGTTTTAGTGCGTCAAAGGCGGGATAAAGCAACAGAACACCTAATGGGATCTGAAAATATACATACAACAGCATTAACCCGCTGGCGCTATAGATATTGAAATCTTCGATAATCCCCCATGACTTGAGTTGCAAGGTAATCGCCCCATTGAAGCCCAAAATAATAATGAATGCGAAAGCAAGAGGAACACCGCTGAAATTACTGGCCATGGTGGTGAAGGAAATCATTATCCGGCGAATTTTCCCTTGCATTTTATAAATGGAAAATGCCGTGATACTCGAAATGAATAAGCCAATTACACTGCAACTAATGGAAAGCCATAAGGTATTTTCAAACGCTTGCAAGTAAAAATCATTATTGAATACTTCAAGATAGTTACCTAATGACCATGCTTCTTCGTAGATAAAGCTATTAATGAGCACCCAAATCATTGGGGCGATTTGGAATAAACTAAATAGTACAAAGAATGGTAGCAGTAGCAGTGCAGCGCGCCAATGAAAACGAGCAAAGCGTTTTTTTAACATGGCAATTTTTCCCTGTGGTTGGAATGTCTGCTCACAGGAAGCAGGGATATCAGCCATTACAAACCTCCTCGTAATAGTGCATCACAAACAGGTTTATCCAGAGAGTTGGCACCAAGTAAACGACAGATGGTTCCACAAATCGCGGTTTGCTCAATATCGCAGGGTTGATGAGAAAATTGCGAACCGACGACAAACAATGGGACTAAACACTCTTCAGGAAGTGTCCCTCCGTGGCTACGATCATTATTCATCCCATGATCACTAGTGATCAGGATTTGATAACCTTGCTCAATCCATGTGGGAATATAATTCGACAGGATGATATCTGCATGGCGTGCTGCATTACGATATTGCGGCGAATCAAAACCAAACTTGTGCCCTGTGTCGTCTATATTCATAGGGTGAATCAATAAAAAATCAGGGTTAAATTGAGTACGTAAATATTCCGCATCGACAAATAAGTGATCATCAGGGTAATGGTCTGCTTGATAAAAGCAGCCATGCTGGATAGCTAGCGATTCATCGTGAGTAAAACGGTCTCTTGTTGCGACGAAAGGCGCTCGGTTATACAGCTCACTCACCCAATAATAAGCGGCGGCGGCGGTTGTTTTGCCGGCAAGGCGCGCAAGAGAGAATATGCTGTCAAAATGGGATAAACGGATAATTTGGTTATTCACAATACCGCTTTTGACAGGAGGAACTCCCGTTAGTATGCACTCATATAAAGGGCGAGACATCGAAGGAAGCTCGCACTCTAATTGGTAAAGTGTTGCACTGTCGGCTTTGATTAAGCCGTTAAGATAGCCCATACAATGATGGGCTACTGAATAACTTAAACCGTCTAGGACAACAAGTATGACTTTCTCAGACATTAACTTTTCCTAAAATCAATACATTAAATTACTGCTGGTGGATCAAAACTTGTTGCTGCCACATTTTAGGGAGATTACGGGACGATTTTTCCCAGCCATCTGCATTTTTAATTGGCTGAACATTTTTATATTGTTCTTCTGGTAATAATTTGGCTTTAATATCGTCAGGTAATGTTAGATATTGTGCACGAATTGGCCGAGCGTAGCCTTCAGCAAGGTTTAATTGGCCTTTGTCACTGAAAATAAATTCACGAGCTAATTTTGCTGCATTTGGGTTTTTGGCAAATTTATTGATGATAGTGGTGTAACCTGAAATGACAGAACCGTCAGATGGGATCACGACGGTAAAGCGATCACGGTTGATTTGATCACGGTAATTCAGTGCGTTAAAGTCCCATAAGATGCCAACTTCGACTTCACCTTTTTCGATATTTGCGACAGTTGGGTCATTAACGGATAGGCGTTTTTGTTTGGCGAGTTCAGCAAAAAATTCAATGGCAGGTTTTAGGTTATTTTCGTCTCCACCACGGGCAAATGCGGCGGCCAGTACAGCATTATTGGCTTGTGCAGCGATTCCAACATCCCCAACGGTGACTTTATATTTCCCTTTTAATAGGTCAACCCAGCTTTTCGGCGCATCTTTCACTAGATCATTATTAATCATAAAAGCAATTGACCCTGTATAGGCTAAAGCCCAATGGCCGTCTTTGTCTTTTGCCCAATCAGGAATTTGTGCCCAAGTTGTTGGTTTATAAGGTTGAGTCACACCTTTTTGCACGGCAACAGGCCCAAAAGAGGCACCTACATCACCAATATCTGCGGTCGCATTATTTTTTTCTGCGGCAAATTTGGCAATTTCTTGGGCGGAGCTCATATCGGTATCTTGATGCTTCAACCCATATTGCGTCGCTAAGTCTTGCCAAGTTCCTTTCCAATTAGCCCAAGAGTCAGGCATTCCAACGCTGTAAACTTGCCCTTCTTTTTTCGCTGCATCGATTAACTCTGCTAAATTAGCATCAGCAGCTAATGTCACACTGGATGCAGTCAATGATAGTAAAATCGCAGGAACGATAGTTTTCATTATTTTCTCACTTTTGAAGAACGGTGAACCGTATTGGTTACTTAGCATCCTAATTTTAAGAGGTGACAGTTAGTTGACCCTTTTATGACAGTTTTTAGACATTTTATGGAATGGAACGTCTAAAAAGTGTCAAAATTGATAATGAAAAATAATGAAACAAACGTTTGAATGACATTGCGCCAAAGAAGTGTATTGTGTCATTAATAGATTTATTTTTTCGACAATAAAAACTAACAAAAGATATGAAAAATGAATAAGTTAAAATTATCAGGAACTGAAAGTGGTTGGTGGTTTATCTGTTTTTCCGGGCGTTTGTGGCTACCTCATGGAGATATTCCACGAGGCATGGCAAAGGACTATTTGTTAGAAGGAAAAATAGCGACACCAATTGGTGAGTGGCAAGGGGAAATTGTCTGGTTGATAGCCGAAAAAATGCCATCAGATATGGCATCTCCCCGTATTGTTGCTGCGCAAGATGAGGGTTTATTTCGTCTCGCTGGGCGAGGCGTGCAATTGGCGGAGTTTTATCGTTCTCATCGTTATTGCGGCTATTGTGGTACTGCAATGCGCCATAGTGAAACAGAATGGGCGTGTTTGTGTGACCATTGCCATGAGCGCTATTACCCGCAGATTGCCCCTTGTATTATCGTGGGGATCCGCCGTGATGACCATATTCTATTAGCTCAGCACCGGCGCCATTCGCAAAATCCATTATTTACCGTATTAGCGGGCTTTGTTGAAGTGGGTGAAACACTAGAAGAGGCTGTTATGCGCGAAGTCATGGAAGAGAGCAATATAAAAGTGAAAAATATTCGCTACGTATCTTCACAGCCATGGCCTTTTCCTCATTCTTTAATGATGGGCTTTCTCGCGGATTATGAGAGTGGTGATATTAAAGTAGACCCGAAGGAGTTGGTGAGCGCAAATTGGTATCATTACAATGAACTGCCTTTGATCCCACCCGCGGACACCATAGCTAGGCGTTTGATTGAAGATACGGTCGCATTGTGTCGTCAAAGTGATTATGAAACGGGAAAATAGCACAGCGCTGATATTGTTATCATTAACATGATACAATAATGAACTTCGCTCTTAGCCATTTGCGGCGGCCACTTATAATAATGGAGTAAATAATGACTGAGTTAAAAAATGACCGCTATCTACGTGCTTTGCTACGTCAGCCTGTAGATGTGACCCCTGTATGGATGATGCGTCAAGCAGGGCGTTACCTGCCTGAATATAAAGCAACTCGCGCTGAAGCTGGTGATTTTATTGCTCTGTGCAAAAACACCGAACTGGCTTGTGAAGTGACATTACAGCCATTACGTCGTTTTCCATTAGACGCTGCAATTTTATTTTCTGATATTCTCACTATCCCTGATGCAATGGGGCTTGGGTTATATTTCGAAACGGGTGAAGGCCCACGTTTTCATAAACCGATTATGAGCGCGGCAGATGTAAAAAACATCCCTATTCCTGATCCTGAAATGGAACTTAGTTATGTAATGGATGCCGTTCGTGCCATCCGTAAAGCCCTTGAAGGTAATGTGCCACTGATTGGTTTCTCTGGTAGCCCGTGGACACTGGCGACTTATATGGTGGAAGGCGGCAGTAGCAAAGCATTCACTAAAATCAAAAAGATGATGTACGAAGACCCGAACACATTGCATTTGTTATTGGATAAACTGGCAGACAGTGTCATTTTATACTTGAATGCTCAAATTCGTGCAGGCGCACAGTCCGTGATGATTTTTGATACATGGGGTGGGGTGTTAACTAAGCGTGATTATTTACAGTTTTCACTGAATTATATGCATAAAATTATTGATGGCTTAATTCGTGAAAATGATGGTCGCCGTGTTCCTGTCACCTTATTTACTAAAGGTGGAGGCCAGTGGTTAGAGGAAATGGCGGCAACGGGTTGCGATGCATTAGGCCTTGATTGGACGACTGAAATTGCTGATGCTCGTCGTCGTGTTGGTGATAAAGTCGCTTTACAAGGTAATATGGATCCATCCATGTTATATGCACCACCTGCGCGTATAGAAGAAGAAGTGCAAAATATTCTATCTGGCTTCGGCCAAGGTGAAGGGCACGTATTCAATTTAGGCCATGGTATTCATCAGGATGTTCCACCTGAGCATGCAGGTGCATTTGTGGATGCAGTTCACCGTTTATCCCGCCAATATCATCAATAATTATCGTTTATTGATCTTCTAGGTTTGTGGTGTATTTATAGAATCTTGTAAGTACACCATTATCATCTATGATTAAGAATAATTTAATCTCATAAGCAATGGACGCATGATGGTTTTAGATACTCAATTGTTACGAAAAGAACAAACTAGGCAAGCTTCAAAAATCATTTTGCATGATGAACTTCCACCACTCAAACTGATTGGTGGAGCGGATGTGGGCTTTGAACAGCAAGGCGCTATTACGCGTGCAGTGGTAGCTGTATTATCTTGGCCACAGTTAGAACTTGTTGAGTATCAAATAGCACGAATACCGACTCAATTGCCTTATATACCGGGGTTACTTTCTTTTCGTGAAGTCCCTGGGTTAATGGCGGCGTGGGAAAAAATACAAAATAAACCTGAATTAGTACTCGTAGATGGACAAGGGATTGCACACCCACGGCGCTTTGGTGTTGCCTGCCATTTTGGGTTACAAGCTAATATAGCCACAATTGGCGTTGCAAAAAGCCGTTTATGTGGTGATGCGGTTGAGTTAAGTGAAGAACCCGAAAGTGTTCAGCCATTAATGGCAGGTGAAAATCAACTCGGTTGGGTATTGCGGAGCAAAAAACGCTGCAAACCATTATATGTTTCACCTGGTCATAAAGTAGGTTTTTCCTCTTCCTTAGAGTGGGTAAAGCAGTGTCTAAAAGGTTATCGGTTGCCAGAACCGACGCGTTTTGCTGACGGAATTGCATCAAATCGAACGTTTTTTAAGCGAATGAATGAGAAAATCAGCTAATTATCAGCAAAATATGTGGCATTGACAGATTTTCAGGTAAACTGCGAAGTATTAAGATTGATGAGTCAGAAATTATGTTAAGAAATCCCATTCATTTGAGGTTGGAAAAATTAGAAAGCTGGCAGCATACAACTTTCATGGCAAGCCTATGTGAAAGAATGTATCCGAACTTTCAAATGTTTTGTCAGCAAACTGAATTTGCCGATGCAAAAGTTTATCGTTCCATCCTTGATTTAGTTTGGGAAACTTTGGTCATTAAAGATAGCAAAGTCAATTTCGACAGTCAGTTAGAAAAATTAGAAGAAATTATCCCATCAGCAGATGATTTCGATATGTATGGTGTGTATCCAGCTATTGATGCCTGTATTGCGTTAGGTGAAATTATCCATTCGAAATTGAGTGGTGAAACCCTCGAACACGCAATATTGGTTAGCGAAGCATCCATTCGTACGGTTGCCATGCTCGAAATGACTCAAGCAGGGCGGGAAATGACAGAAGAAGAACTCAAAGAAATCCCGGCCGTTGAAGAGGAATGGGATATCCAGTGGGACATTTTCCGGTTACTGGCAGCTTGTGAAGAGCGCGACTTAGAGTTAATTAAAGGATTAAAATCTGACCTCCGCGAAGCGGGGGTGAGCAATATAGGTATTACTTTAAGCTGATTTTTGCATTTTCATTATCGAAAACGTGACTTGACGCAGTAATGCTGAGTACTAAGACTTCACATTTGCCCCTACTCTGGTCTACATTTAGGGGCGAGAAGAAGTGGCTATCGGGGGCGTGTATCAGGGGCTGTCAATTTGGCATATCCGACGCACTCGATGCTTTGCAAACGATAAACACACTGTGTAAGGATAATTTATGAATAAGACTGAATTAGTTGATGCTATCGCAGAATCAGCGGACCTGACCAAAGTTCAGGCAAAAGCAGCATTAGAATCTACTCTGAATGCTATTTCTGAAACGCTGAAAAAAGGCGAACAAGTCCAACTGGTCGGTTTCGGTACTTTTAAAGTTAGCCATCGTGCTGCGCGTACTGGTCGTAACCCACAAACTAAAGCAGAAATCCAGATTCCTGCTACAACTGTGCCTGCTTTCTCTGCCGGTAAAGCACTGAAAGAAGCTGTAAAATAAGAACATTGTACAGCCGAATCACCAGAGGGGGTAAAAAACTACCCCTTTTGTTTATTCAAAAAGGGTTGCTGGTGTTGGGAACTATCTCAATGCTAAGCGCCTGTTCTTCTAATGCACCAAAGCTCCCTGAGTTTAGTGCAAGTGGTTTTATTGCCGATGATGGCGTCATTCGTATGTGGCGACTTAATGATGCAAAAAGCCAGCCTCTGGTCTTAATGGTGGTTTATAGCCCCTATAAAGGTACAGACACTTCCGTTAATTTCTTTGAATATCGTTCAGGCAATCTGTGGCAAATTCGCAGCCAAATCTTGAATCAAAAAAACGGTGATATCACCGAACAATTACGCTTCGATAAAAATAATGAGGTTATTTTTATGCAGCGTACTCAAGACGGCTATAAAACACCTCTTTCAACGGATGAAATTACGCGTTGGCGCTTTGAAGCTGAACGCATACTCGAGACAAACACCGCACTTATTGTTGGCGGCGTCAAACTCTATCAAGGTCGCTGGCAGCAAGGTAAAGTGACGACTTGTGAAGGTGATGTACGCGAAGTGACTTTTGAGCCCTATGCTGAAAATTGGTTACAGAGCCGTGCGAAAGTGTGGCATTCCCAGCTAAATTTAGCGTGGTTGGAATCTTCTGAGGGGAATCAGCTTTTGATGGTGGCTGACACGGATTTTTGCCGCTGGCAACCTTCTAAAGATTCGTTGTAATATCTCCGCTCGTCGTCTTTCGACCCACCGCTCGTCGTCTTTCAATCCATAGCGTTGTTGGCTGCTCTCAGCTACTTAGGTCACATACTTATGTATGCTCCCTAAGATATCTTCGTTTGCCTCCTAGCTCTGAATTGAAATACTTAGAGCCGATATTTTTGCTCGTCAACTCGTAGCCTTTCGACCTTCAGCATTGTTGGCCGCGGTGACTTAGCCTAGTCACCTTGCCGTCTAGCTACGAACAGAAATCCTTAGAGTGCTTGTTTGATAGTACAAACAACAATAAAAAAGCTGATAAAAGTTTCCTCTTATCAGCTCAGTAAATGGTTTGGTGCTTTGTATTATTTTATGCGAGCAATAGCGCGGTAACCGATGTCGTTGCGGTAGAAGCTATCATTCCAGTGAATGGTTTTTGCCGCTTCATAAGCTTTGGCTTGCGCTTTAGCGATATCATTACCTAATGCTGTTACGCATAGGACGCGACCACCGGCAGTCACGACTTCTCCATCTTTCATGCGAGTACCCGCATGGAAAACTTTGCTATCAGCCGCTTCGGTGGTTGGTAAACCTGAAATTACATCGCCATTGTGGTAGTCACCTGGGTAACCACCCGCAGCAATTACTACCCCTAAAGCAGGGCGCTCATCCCATAATGAATCTTTACCTGCCAGCTCACCTTTCGCCCCCGCTAAACATAAAGCGACTAAATCTGATTGCAAGCGCATCATGATAGGTTGAGTTTCAGGATCGCCAAAACGACAGTTAAATTCGATAACTTTTGGGTTACCTGCTTTATCAATCATTAATCCAGCGTATAAGAAGCCTTGATAGCGGTTTCCTTCTTGGTCCATGCCTTTAACAGTTGGATAAATAACTTGTTCCATCACGCGCTGGTGTATTTCATCTGTCACAACAGGAGCTGGGGAGTAAGCGCCCATTCCACCTGTATTTAGACCTGTATCACCATCACCGACACGTTTATGATCTTGGCTAGTTGCCATTGGAATGACATTTTCACCATCTACCATAACGATGAAACTCGCTTCTTCGCCATCAAGAAACTCTTCGATCACGATACGATGTCCTGCATCACCAAAGGCATTCCCCGCTAACATGTCATGAACAGCTTCTTTTGCTTCTTGCAGAGTCATGGCTACGATAACGCCTTTCCCCGCTGCAAGACCATCTGCTTTGATCACGATTGGCGCACCGACTTTATCTAAGTAAGCTAAAGCAGGTTCAATATCAGTAAAATTTTCATAGGCCGCGGTAGGAATATGATGGCGAGCTAAAAAGTCCTTAGTAAATGCTTTAGAGCCTTCAAGCTGAGCAGCACCTTTGGTTGGGCCAAAAATAGTTAAGCCAGCAGCCTTAAATGCATCTACAACACCAATAACTAATGGTGCTTCAGGGCCGACAATCGTTAAACCAATTTGCTTTTCTTTAGCGAATTGGAGCAGCCCATCAATATCTGTCGCAGAAATATTAACGTTCTCAAGGGATGGTTCTAATGCTGTGCCTGCATTGCCCGGGGCAACATACACTTTATCTGCTAAAGGGGATTGAGCCGCTTTCCACGCTAAGGCATGTTCACGGCCACCGCCACCAATAATCAAAATATTCATTACTAGGCTCCTAATAATTAGTGACGGAAATGACGCATATTAGTGAAAAGCATTGCAATACCATGTTCATTTGCAGCAGCAATCACTTCTTCATCGCGGATAGAACCACCTGGTTGGATCACACAAGTTACTCCAACAGCAGCGGCGGCATCAATACCATCGCGGAATGGGAAAAAGGCATCTGAAGCCATTGCACAGCCAGCGACTTCTAAGCCTTCATCTGCGGCTTTAATACCTGCAATTTTTGCAGAGTACACACGGCTCATTTGCCCTGCGCCAATACCGATAGTCATATCATTTTTGGCATAAACGATAGCATTGGATTTCACAAATTTTGCGACTTTCCAACAGAATAACGCATCTTTTAGCTCGCGTTCAGTTGGTTGGCGCTTAGTCACAACGCGAAGTTCTTCTTTTTCAACCATTCCTAAGTCACGGTCTTGCACTAATAAACCGCCATTCACGCGTTTAAAGTCTAAACTTGCAACTGGTTTGCTCCATTCGCCACATTCAAGTACGCGAACGTTTTGTTTAGTCTCAAGAATAGGCAATGCATCTTTAGCAACAGAAGGCGCGATAATGACTTCTACAAATTGGCGGTCAATGATCGCTTGAGCGGTTTCTTTATCTAATTGACGGTTAAACGCGATAATGCCACCAAAAGCAGACGTTGGGTCAGTTTTGAATGCGTTATCATAAGCTGTATGAATAGAATCACCGATAGCGACACCACAAGGGTTAGCATGTTTGACAATTACACAAGCAGGTTCTTCGAATGATTTAACACACTCAAGAGCCGCATCGGTATCAGCGATATTATTATAAGACAGGGCTTTACCTTGAATTTGTTGTGCAGTTGCAATAGAAGCTTCTTTTGGGTTTTCTTCTATATAAAAAGCAGCATCTTGGTGGCTGTTCTCTCCATAACGCATGTCTTGTTTTTTTATAAAATTTAAATTCAAGGTGCGAGGGAAACGGCCAGAAGGTTGGGTCGTATCACCATAATAAGGGGCAACTAATTCACCAAAGTAATTCGCAATCATGCTGTCATAAGCAGCAGTGTGTTCGAAAGCTTTTATTGCGAGGTCAAACCGAGTCGACCAATTTAGCGAGTTTTCGTGGTTATCCATTTCATCAATGATGGTTTGATAGTCATTACTATTCACCACAATTGCTACATCTTTATGATTTTTAGCCGCGGAGCGCACCATGGTTGGGCCGCCGATATCAATATTTTCTACAGCATCTTCAAGAGTGCAATTTGGTTTTGCCACTGTTTGGGCAAAAGGGTACAGATTAACAACAACCATATCGATAGGGGCAATATCATGCTGTTGCATAATGGCATCATCAGTACCGCGACGACCTAAAATTCCGCCATGCACTTTCGGGTGCAATGTTTTCACTCGACCATCCATCATTTCAGGAAACCCAGTGTAATCTGAAACTTCAGTTACGTTTAGTCCTGACTCAGCAAGTAACTTTGCAGTACCGCCAGTAGATAGAAGCTCAACACCACGTTGAGATAACGCCTTAGCGAATTCAACAACCCCTGTTTTATCAGACACACTAAGCAGGGCACGACGAATAGGACGAAGCAGTTGCATGAGATAGATCCCTTGGATTTGAATAAATAAGGCAATAACGAATATCAGTCAGTAAAAACTCAAAGAGCTTTTCTTATATACCTATTATATCTATTGATGAAAGCAAAGCGGAATTGGCCAGCTTTCCCTATAACAATATATAAGTCACTAACAATTTCAGAACATAAAAACAAAATCAATGCCGAAATTTCGAGCCAATTGTAACGCAAACGTTTGCGTAATGCGCGATAATTTTTAAATTATTTTCATGTTGTGGATAACTTCGTGTATAAGTCGGTATAAGTAGGGGTTTTGCTGTGTAATGCAGCAGTTGAATAAAAAAATGCAAAAAAGGGGTTGCCAGATTTTTCTGACTCCCTATAATGCGCATCCACTGACCGGGAACAAGACAACGCAAAGCGCGATGAACACTGAAACGGCAGCGAGAGATTCTGAAAAAGAAAAAGCAAAAAATTGCTTGACTCTCACGGAGGAAAACGTAATATACGCCTCCTCGCAGCAACGACCGAAAGGTTGGTTTTCATAAAGAAAAGCTGCAACGCTCTTTAACAATTTATCAGACAATCTGTGTGGGCACTCACAGGACACTATCAAAAAAATATTTGATTTTAAGTCTTGAAGAGTGACTAACACGTTAATTCATATATATGAAATAAGGTAGTAACGCTTATTTTGGAAGGATAACGCGAAGGCAAGCAGAGATAACCCGAGACAGTACTTAGGTACGGCGAGGGGAAGCGATGCGAAGCCGACAAAGTTAGCCGAACAAAAGAACGTTACGGTCAGTAAGACATTCTTTGAGCATCAAGCTACTTTTAATTGAAGAGTTTGATCATGGCTCAGATTGAACGCTGGCGGCAGGCCTAACACATGCAAGTCGAGCGGTAACAGGGGAAGCTTGCTTCCGCTGACGAGCGGCGGACGGGTGAGTAATGTATGGGGATCTGCCCGATAGAGGGGGATAACTACTGGAAACGGTAGCTAATACCGCATAATCTCTCAGGAGCAAAGCAGGGGAACTTCGGTCCTTGCGCTATCGGATGAACCCATATGGGATTAGCTAGTAGGTGAGGTAATGGCTCACCTAGGCGACGATCCCTAGCTGGTCTGAGAGGATGATCAGCCACACTGGGACTGAGACACGGCCCAGACTCCTACGGGAGGCAGCAGTGGGGAATATTGCACAATGGGCGCAAGCCTGATGCAGCCATGCCGCGTGTATGAAGAAGGCCTTAGGGTTGTAAAGTACTTTCAGTCGGGAGGAAGGCGTTGATGCTAATATCATCAACGATTGACGTTACCGACAGAAGAAGCACCGGCTAACTCCGTGCCAGCAGCCGCGGTAATACGGAGGGTGCAAGCGTTAATCGGAATTACTGGGCGTAAAGCGCACGCAGGCGGTTGATTAAGTTAGATGTGAAATCCCCGGGCTTAACCTGGGAATGGCATCTAAGACTGGTCAGCTAGAGTCTTGTAGAGGGGGGTAGAATTCCATGTGTAGCGGTGAAATGCGTAGAGATGTGGAGGAATACCGGTGGCGAAGGCGGCCCCCTGGACAAAGACTGACGCTCAGGTGCGAAAGCGTGGGGAGCAAACAGGATTAGATACCCTGGTAGTCCACGCTGTAAACGATGTCGATTTGAAGGTTGTTCCCTAGAGGAGTGGCTTTCGGAGCTAACGCGTTAAATCGACCGCCTGGGGAGTACGGCCGCAAGGTTAAAACTCAAATGAATTGACGGGGGCCCGCACAAGCGGTGGAGCATGTGGTTTAATTCGATGCAACGCGAAGAACCTTACCTACTCTTGACATCCAGAGAATTTAGCAGAGATGCTTTAGTGCCTTCGGGAACTCTGAGACAGGTGCTGCATGGCTGTCGTCAGCTCGTGTTGTGAAATGTTGGGTTAAGTCCCGCAACGAGCGCAACCCTTATCCTTTGTTGCCAGCGATTCGGTCGGGAACTCAAAGGAGACTGCCGGTGATAAACCGGAGGAAGGTGGGGATGACGTCAAGTCATCATGGCCCTTACGAGTAGGGCTACACACGTGCTACAATGGCGTATACAAAGAGAAGCGACCTCGCGAGAGCAAGCGGAACTCATAAAGTACGTCGTAGTCCGGATTGGAGTCTGCAACTCGACTCCATGAAGTCGGAATCGCTAGTAATCGTAGATCAGAATGCTACGGTGAATACGTTCCCGGGCCTTGTACACACCGCCCGTCACACCATGGGAGTGGGTTGCAAAGAAGTAGGTAGCTTAACCTTCGGGAGGGCGCTTACCACTTTGTGATTCATGACTGGGGTGAAGTCGTAACAAGGTAACCGTAGGGGAACCTGCGGTTGGATCACCTCCTTACCATTGAAGTGTTTTTGTGAAGTGCTCACACAGATTGTCTGATAGAAAGTAGAGCAATGGCTTTACGTGGGAGACTTATTCGAGAGGATAAGACTTACACGAAAATAGCAAAACGGTGTTTTGCAATTGAATTTTCGTGTCCCCTTCGTCTAGAGGCCTAGGACACCGCCCTTTCACGGCGGTAACAGGGGTTCGAATCCCCTAGGGGACGCCAATTGCGCCGATATCGAGTGAAAGACGATGTCCCCAATAATGATTAAGCCAATTACGTTGTAGTTGGTTTAACAATTATGCTCTTTAACAATCTGGAACAAGCTGAAAATTGAAAACAACGCACATTGTTTATCGCTTAAATAATGTGAGAGTCTCTCAAAATTTCAGACCTGAAATTTTCGGTCACTTTAGCGAGTGGCATGAGCGAGCAGTCAGTCCTTCGCGGCGGCCAGCGCACAGCAAGCGCAGCATACATAAGTATGTGAGCATTGCGAGCACTGCCCAACAAAGAAGGAATGCACGCACAGCCATGACAGTAAGGTGAACGTTGAAACAATTTCGGGTTGTGAGGTTAAGCGACTAAGCGTACACGGTGGATGCCTAGGCAATCAGAGGCGATGAAGGACGTGCTAATCTGCGATAAGCGTCGGTAAGGTGATATGAACCGTTACAACCGACGATTTCCGAATGGGGAAACCCAGTGCAATTCGTTGCACTATCGTTTGATGAATACATAGTCAAACGAAGCGAACCGGGGGAACTGAAACATCTCAGTACCCCGAGGAAAGAAATCAACCGAGATTCCCTAGTAGCGGCGAGCGAACGGGGAGCAGCCCAGAGTCTTAATCAGCATTAGCATCAGGAGAACGGTCTGGAAAGTCCGGCAGTAAAGGGTGATAGCCCCGTATCCGAAGGTGTTAGTGTTGTGAACTCGACGAGTAGGGCGGGACACGTGTTATCCTGTCTGAATATGGGGGGACCATCCTCCAAGGCTAAATACTCCTGATTGACCGATAGTGAACCAGTACCGTGAGGGAAAGGCGAAAAGAACCCCGGCGAGGGGAGTGAAATAGAACCTGAAACCGTGTACGTACAAGCAGTGGGAGCCCCATCACTCAAGTGCCTCGGCAATTGAGTGAGGGTGTAAAACCATCACAATAACAGCGCAGGATTTGCCAACAAGATTGGCTGATTTTTTCAAGCCGCAGCGTAGTGGACATCGAAGTCCATGAGCAGCGGAAGTTAAAAAATCGGGCAAGATTGGCCGCAAAGACAAGCGGGACATTTGAGGATGGGGTGACTGCGTACCTTTTGTATAATGGGTCAGCGACTTATATTCTGTAGCAAGGTTAACCGTATAGGGGAGCCGTAGGGAAACCGAGTCTTAACTGGGCGAATAAGTTGCAGGGTATAGACCCGAAACCCGGTGATCTAGCCATGGGCAGGTTGAAGGTTGGGTAACACTAACTGGAGGACCGAACCGACTAATGTTGAAAAATTAGCGGATGACTTGTGGCTGGGGGTGAAAGGCCAATCAAACCGGGAGATAGCTGGTTCTCCCCGAAAGCTATTTAGGTAGCGCCTCGTGAACTCATCTTCGGGGGTAGAGCACTGTTTCGACTAGGGGGTCATCCCGACTTACCAACTCGATGCAAACTACGAATACCGAAGAATGTTATCACGGGAGACACACGGCGGGTGCTAACGTTCGTCGTGAAGAGGGAAACAACCCAGACCGCCAGCTAAGGTCCCAAAGTCATAGTTAAGTGGGAAACGAAGTGGGAAGGCTCAGACAGCCAGGATGTTGGCTTAGAAGCAGCCATCATTTAAAGAAAGCGTAATAGCTCACTGGTCGAGTCGGCCTGCGCGGAAGATGTAACGGGGCTAAACTATGCACCGAAGCTGCGGCAGCGATATGTAAATATTGTTGGGTAGGGGAGCGTTCTGTAAGCCTGTGAAGGTGTGCTGTGAGGCATGCTGGAGGTATCAGAAGTGCGAATGCTGACATAAGTAACGATAATGCGGGTGAAAAACCCGCACGCCGGAAGACCAAGGGTTCCTGTCCAACGTTAATCGGGGCAGGGTGAGTCGACCCCTAAGGCGAGGCAGAAATGCGTAGTCGATGGGAAACGGGTTAATATTCCCGTACTGGTGATAATTGCGATGGGGGGACGGAGAAGGCTAGGCTATCCGGGCGACGGTTGTCCCGGTTTAAGGATGTAGGCAGGTGAATTAGGCAAATCCGGTTCACTATATGCTGAGGTCCGATGACGAGTCACTACGGTGATGAAGTAGCTCATGCCCCGCTTCCAGGAAAAGCCTCTAAGCTCTAGATTATCATTAATCGTACCCCAAACCGACACAGGTGGTCAGGTAGAGAATACTCAGGCGCTTGAGAGAACTCGGGTGAAGGAACTAGGCAAAATGGTGCCGTAACTTCGGGAGAAGGCACGCTGGCATTAGGTGAAGTGATTTACTCATGGAGCTGAAGCCAGTCGCAGATACCAGCTGGCTGCAACTGTTTATTAAAAACACAGCACTGTGCAAACACGAAAGTGGACGTATACGGTGTGACGCCTGCCCGGTGCTGGAAGGTTAATTGATGGGGTTATCCGTAAGGAGAAGCTCTTGATCGAAGCCCCAGTAAACGGCGGCCGTAACTATAACGGTCCTAAGGTAGCGAAATTCCTTGTCGGGTAAGTTCCGACCTGCACGAATGGCGTAATGATGGCCAGGCTGTCTCCACCCGAGACTCAGTGAAATTGAACTCGCTGTGAAGATGCAGTGTACCCGCGGCAAGACGGAAAGACCCGTGAACCTTTACTATAGCTTGACACTGAACATTGAGCCTTGATGTGTAGGATAGGTGGGAGGCTTCGAAGCGTGGACGCCAGTCTGCGTGGAGCCAACCTTGAAATACCACCCTTTAATGTTTGATGTTCTAACGTTGCCCCATTATCTGGGGTGCGGACAGTGTCTGGTGGGTAGTTTGACTGGGGCGGTCTCCTCCCAAAGAGTAACGGAGGAGCACGAAGGTTGGCTAAGCATGGTCGGACATCATGCGGTTAGTGCAAAGGCATAAGCCAGCTTGACTGCGAGAGTGACGGCTCGAGCAGGTACGAAAGTAGGTCTTAGTGATCCGGTGGTTCTGAATGGAAGGGCCATCGCTCAACGGATAAAAGGTACTCCGGGGATAACAGGCTGATACCGCCCAAGAGTTCATATCGACGGCGGTGTTTGGCACCTCGATGTCGGCTCATCACATCCTGGGGCTGAAGTAGGTCCCAAGGGTACGGCTGTTCGCCGTTTAAAGTGGTACGCGAGCTGGGTTTAGAACGTCGTGAGACAGTTCGGTCCCTATCTGCCGTGGGCGTTGGAAGATTGAAAGGGGCTGCTCCTAGTACGAGAGGACCGGAGTGGACGCACCACTGGTGTTCGGGTTGTCATGCCAATGGCATTGCCCGGTAGCTAAGTGCGGAAGAGATAACCGCTGAAAGCATCTAAGCGGGAAACTTGCCTTGAGATGAGTCTTCCCTGACTCTTTAAGGGTCCTAAAGGAACGTTTAAGACTAAGACGTTGATAGGTTGGGTGTGTAAGCGTAGCGATACGTTGAGCTAACCAATACTAATGAACCGTGAGGCTTAACCTGACAACACCGAAGGTGTTTTAGAGAGATTGAGTTGTTTTCAAAGAAAGTGAGAAGCCGAAAGGTGAAGGACACGCAGCTTGTTTGAGATTGAGGTTCTGGTTTAGTGAAGAAAAAACTAAACGGGAACAAAACAGAATTTGTCTGGCGGCAATAGCGCGGTGGTCCCACCTGACCCCATGCCGAACTCAGCAGTGAAACGCCGTAGCGCCGATGGTAGTGTGGGGTCTCCCCATGTGAGAGTAGGGAACTGCCAGACATTAAATTAGTGAGAAAGCCACCCATCGGGTGGCTTTTTTGCGTTTGGAGAAAAAAAGAAAAACAGGGGATGTTGAGTTTAGGTGGGGTGCTTAAGTTTTAGTTCCTTAGTTCCTCAGTTTCTTAGCTCCTTAATCCCTAATTTTAATCCCCTTTTTATCGCTTTCTTTCTCATTAGACGATGTATTACACGTCTCTTCATCTTTTTTAACTACTCTTGGGGCTCCCCTCTATCTATCACCATCATTAATGAGCGTGCGTGATGCAAAGTAGTGAGTAACAGCTCACAGATTGTTTAGGGTAGCGGAATTTTAATAAAATCAAATAAATATTGTGGATTGGGTGTTTCCCCATCACGGTGATGAATTATATTGCTTGAGTCAAAGTAGCCGAGTAACAACTCACCTCTTTTTTGGCTTTAAAGGGGATAGGGTGGTAAGTAGGGTAGGGGAAAAACTCAATTCCCTGTATTTAAATGATGAATGCGATTAATAAATATAAAGTAGTAAGTAACAACTCACTTGTTGAAAGGGCGGTGGCTGTTGGCGATGGTGGGATAACAGGGGGTAGGAGAAGCAATGGAGGGGGAGCGGTTGTATTGGTGTGCTGAATGGATATTGTGAATGCAAAGTAGTGAGTAACAACTTCGGTTTAATATTTTAATTGAATTCAAATCGTCATCATAATTTGGAAGCCAGTATAGCAACTAGAATAAGAGCCCAATCAAATAACAGTATCTTAGATATTATTCACAGAATAATTACTAATAGCTTATGGCAAATAAAAGTAGTAATCACTAATACAATATATTGAAGATAAGAAGGTTAATAGCTGTATATAATTATTAGAAATAAACTATAAGTTACAGTGCTTGAAATTATTTCATTTAACCTTGAAAGGCTCGACAAGACGGATAACATTAGTTAGATTATTTAGCATTCTAGAAGTCTAAACGTATAAACAGATAAAAGGGGGATGAATGATGCCTATTCGTTTACCAGATGAACTACCGGCAGTTAATTTCTTGAGAGAAGAAAATGTTTTTGTTATGACAACAACAAGAGCAAGTCATCAAGAGATCCGTCCCTTGAAAGTATTAATACTCAATTTGATGCCAAAAAAGATAGAAACTGAAAACCAGTTTCTGCGTTTGCTGTCGAACACACCATTACAGGTTGATATTCAACTATTACGAATTGACCAGCGAGAATCAAAGAATACCCCAACGGAGCACTTAAATACCTTTTATTGTGATTTTGAAGATATACAGGATCAAAACTTTGATGGCTTAATTGTAACGGGAGCTCCGTTAGGTCTGGTTGAGTTTAATGACGTATTATACTGGCAACAAATAGAAAGGGTGATAGCTTGGGCGAAACAACATGTGACATCAACCCTTTTCGTTTGTTGGGCTGTACAAGCGGCTTTAAAGGTCTTGTATGACTTACCAAAATGGACTAGAGAAGAAAAACTATCTGGTATTTATCAGCATGATACGTTAGAGCCGTATGCTTTACTCACTAGAGGGTTTGATGGATCATTTTATGCACCTCACTCTCGCTACGCTGATTTTCCGGAAGACCTTATTCGCCAGCACACTGATCTAGAGATTTTAGCAAGTTCACAGGAGGCTGGTGCTTATTTATTTGGGTCAAAAGATAAACGCTTAGCATTTGTGACAGGCCATCCCGAATATGATGGGGACACCCTTGCACAAGAATATTGGCGTGATCTAGATGCTGGAATTTCTCCTCAGATCCCATGCAATTATTTTAAAAATGATGATCCCAGCAACCCTCCGCTCGTGAGCTGGCGTAGTCATGGGCACTTGTTGTTCTCAAATTGGTTGAATTATTATGTGTATCAGATCACACCTTTTGATCTTACTAATATGGAACCAACGTTAGATTAAAAAAAGAAATATAAATTTAAAAATTATAATAAGATAAGTATTTTTACTGGTTATACCAGTTAAAGTTAGGCTTATATAGTAAAAGTGGTACCACAGTTAGTCTGAAAGCAGCTATTTATTAGCTGCTTTTTTTGTTTTCAAAGAAAAATTTTAAAAATACAGTTTTCTATAATTAGTTGATTTAACGACTATTTAACATTTTTGACTAGTTAAAGGAATGGTTAATCAATTTGGAAGCTTATTTAAAATTCATTATTATCAATAAGATATTTTACTTTTTAATTAAAATGGAAATCGTTTTTGATTTATTTCTGATTTGATCTTATGCTTATTTCATAGTCAACGATGAATGAGGGTTTGGTCGATGGAGCAGCAATTATCTATATCGGAATTAACATTCACAAAGAATATTGAACAGTTTGAAAGACAAGTGTTACATATTGATTCTATTACATTTCTTTCTAAACTAGTTGAAGAGTTTCTTCCTCGCCGAGAAAAATTATTAAAAGATAGAGAGGTCAGACAGCAAAAGATAGATGCTGGCTCTTTACCTAACTTTATTTCAGAATTTGATTCCATAAAAAAATCAGATTGGAAAATTCAAAGTATCCCTGAAGATTTACAAGATCGCCGTGTCGAAATTACGGGTCCGGTTGAACGTAAAATGGTTATTAATGCCTTAAATGCCAATGTAAAAGTATTTATGGCAGATTTTGAAGATTCCCTTTCACCTTCATGGGAAAAATTGATCGATGGCCAAATCAATTTAAGGGATGCGATCCGCGGTGATATTTCTTATACCAACGAAAATGGAAAGGTTTACCAATTAAAATCAAATCCAGCAGTTTTGATTGCTCGTGTTCGTGGTCTTCATTTAGATGAAAAACATGTTTTATCAGGAAGTAAGCCTATTCCCGGAGGCCTGTTTGATTTCGCTATTTACTTTTTTAATAACTATCAAGTGTTATTAGAAAAAGGGAGTGGTCCTTATTTTTATATCCCAAAACTTGAGTCTTGGCAGGAAGCAAAATGGTGGAGCGATGTTTTTAGTCTGGCTGAAGACTCCGTGGGTATACCTCGGGGCACGATCAAAGCAACTGTACTGATCGAAACATTACCTGCTGTATTCCAAATGGATGAAATCTTATATCACATGCGTCACCACATTGTGGGGCTGAATTGTGGGCGTTGGGACTACATATTTAGTTATATCAAAACATTGAAAGAGCATGCTGACCGAGTATTGCCAGACCGCCAAGTTGTCACAATGACACAATCATTTTTAAGTGCCTATTCGCGCTTATTAATTAAAACGTGCCACCGTCGTGGAGCATTTGCGATGGGGGGAATGTCTGCTTTTATACCGAGCAAGGACCCCGAAGAAAATGAAACTATTCTAGCGAAAGTAAAAGCAGACAAAGAACTAGAAGCGAGAAATGGCCATGATGGCTCTTGGATTGCACACCCAGGTTTAGCTGATACCGTTATGAACGTGTTTAATCAAGCACTTGGTGAGCGCCAAAACCAGTTACATGTATCTCGTGATTTCGATGAAGAAATTACAGCTGACCAGTTATTAGAACCTTGTGCCGGTGAGCGAACTGAAGCGGGGATGCGGGCTAATATTCGCGTTGCTGTGCAATATATTGAAGCATGGATTTCAGGGAATGGTTGTGTACCTATCTATGGTTTGATGGAGGATGCTGCGACAGCAGAAATTTCACGCACTTCAATTTGGCAGTGGATCCGCCACGGTAAAACCTTGTCCACCGGTGAAAAAGTCACTAAGGCATTATTTGAAGAAATGTTAGATGAAGAGTTACAGGTTATCCAAAAAGAACTTGGTGATAAGCGTTTTCAAAGTGGCCGTTTCCGTGAGGCTGCAGAACTGATGAGGCGGATTACTACACAGGATGAGCTTATAGAATTCTTAACTATCCCTGGATACCAATTATTAGATTAATCATTGTGAATAAAAAATTCGATAAACCCTACATATTCTTATAAAGGAAGTGGATCATGACAACATCGCGCTTAGAACAAATTGCCCAATTAGAAAATGAATGGAAACAACCACGTTGGAAAGGTATTACTCGCCTATATACAGCGGAAGAAGTGGTGAAATTGCGTGGTTCTGTGCATATCGAACACTCTTTAGCACGCAAAGGTGCAGAACGCTTTTGGGATCAACTACATGGCGGTTCAAAGAAAGGTTATGTAAATGCACTGGGAGCCTTAACGGGTGGGCAAGCGCTACAACAAGCGAAAGCCGGTATTGAAGCTATTTATTTATCAGGTTGGCAGGTAGCGGCGGACGCAAATACATCATCGAGTATGTACCCGGACCAATCACTTTACCCTGTCGATTCAGTACCATCGGTAGTTAAGAAAATTAATAATACATTCCGTCGGGCAGATCAAATTCAGTGGGCGAATGGTATTGGCCCTGACAATAAAGAGTATATTGATTATTTTTTACCTATTATCGCGGATGCGGAAGCGGGTTTTGGTGGCGTATTAAATGCCTTCGAACTCATGAAAAATATGATAGAAGCTGGAGCAGCTGCGGTTCATTTTGAAGACCAATTAGCCGCGGTTAAAAAATGTGGCCATATGGGGGGGAAAGTTCTTGTGCCTACCCAAGAGGCGATTCAAAAACTGGTTGCTGCTCGTTTAGCGGCGGATGTTTCAGGTGTGCCAACTATTTTAGTTGCTAGAACCGATGCTGATGCAGCAGATCTTCTAACATCTGACTGTGATGCCTATGATGCGGCATTTGTTACTGGGGAACGCACTTCTGAAGGTTTTTTCCGAACCAAAGCAGGAATTGAGCAAGCAATTAGTCGTGGGTTAGCTTATGCACCTTACGCAGACCTTGTTTGGTGTGAAACGTCAAAACCTGACCTTGAAGCGGCAAGACAGTTTGCTGAAGCTATTCATGCTAAATTCCCTGGTAAATTATTAGCTTACAATTGCTCTCCTTCATTTAATTGGAAAAAGAATTTAGATGACAGCACGATCGCACGATTCCAAGATGAGCTTTCAGCAATGGGGTACCGCTTCCAATTCATTACGTTAGCAGGTATTCACAGTATGTGGTTCAACATGTTTGACTTAGCTCATTCCTATGCACAAGGTGAAGGCATGAAGCATTATGTTGAAAAAGTCCAAGAGTGTGAGTTTGCTGCAATTAATAAAGGTTATACTTTCTCTTCGCATCAACAGGAGGTAGGAACAGGCTATTTTGATAAAGTGACAACAGTTATTCAAGGTGGCACTTCATCAGTGACAGCATTAACTGGCTCGACTGAAGAAGAGCAATTCTAGTCAGATTATTTCCCTTTCAATCGGTGTTTCTGTTGGTTAGCTGTATCTGTTAATTTTTCAGGCACGTTTAGTGCCTGTTTTTTATTCAAAATAAGTCTGTATTCTTATAGGAGTGGTTATGATATTGACGACAGAACAGATAATAGCTCAGACCATTTTACAGGGTTTTGATGCTCAATATGGTCGTTTCCTTGAGATAACCTCAGGTGCACAAGAAAGGTTTGAGCAGGCAGATTGGCATGCAATTCAGCATGCGATGAAAAGAAGAATTCAACTGTATGATCACCATGTTGGTTTAGTTGTCGCTCAGCTACAGTTTATGGGGCTAGTTCAATCTTTAACACCCGATAAACTGGCTCAAATAAAAAATGTTTATAAAACCTTATTACCAGATTATCCAAGGTTTGAAATAGCAGAAAGCTTCTTTAATTCAGTTTACTGCCGGTTATTTCAGCATCGGGAGCTTACACAAGATAACTTATTTATTTTTACATCCCAGCCTGCAAGGCGTTTTTCTATTTCTCCTAGGCCACTAGCTCGAGAATACTTTGTTAATAATAATTTAGAGGGGGTATTGTTCACAATATTAAGTGGGTTACCACTAAGGCTAAAGTGGCGTAATTTGGATTTAGATATTCATTGTATTATCAATGTATTGAAAACAAAATTTCCTGATATTGAAACCCAAAAAGTCAGTTTTCATATTGCAAATGAGTTATTTTACCGTAATAAGGCAGCTTGGCTAGTTGGTAAAATTTATATTAATGATGAGGTTCACCCATTCTTACTTCCTATTCACCATGATGATTGTCAGCGCATTTATATTGATGCGTGTTTAACTGAGTTTGATGAAGCCAGTATTGTATTTGGTTTTGCTCGGTCCTATTTTATGGTGTATGCCCCTTTTCCAGCAGCACTGGTTTTTTGGTTGAGGGAGATCTTACCCAGTAAGTCAATTGCTGAATTATATATGGCAATTGGTTGTCAAAAGCATGGAAAAACAGAGTATTACAGAGAATATCTCGCCTATATTAATTTTTCACGAGAGCAATTTACCGTTGCACCAGGTGTTAAAGGAATGGTGATGTTGGTCTTTACGTCCCCTTCTTTCGATCGTGTTTTTAAAATTATTAAGGATCAATTTGCGCCACAAAAGCAAGTAACACGAGAACGAGTTTTAGAATGCTATCGTTTGGTTAAAGAGCACGATAGAGTTGGCCGTATGGCTGACACCCAAGAGTTTGAAAATTTTGTGATTAGTAAGTCTTCCATCAGCGATGAGTTAATGGTGGAATTATTGAAAGAGGTTCCATCTCAAATTGAAGATTTAGGCGATAACATATTGATTCGTCATTTGTACATGGAAAGAAAGATGATCCCATTGAATATTTATATGGATAATGCCACTGACGCGCAATTACATAATGCATTAAATGAATATGGCTGGGCAATTAAACAGTTAGCGGCTGCGAATATTTTCCCCGGAGATATGTTGTTTAAAAATTTTGGAGTAACGCGGCATGGCCGTGTTGTTTTTTATGATTATGATGAAATCTGTTATATGACAGAGGTGAATTTTCGTAAAATTCCTGAGCCATTATACCCTGAGCAAGAATTATCTAGTGAGCCATGGTATAGCATTGGTGAGCAAGATGTTTTCCCTGAAGAGTTTGCTTCTTTTATTTGCCAAAATGAGAAAATTCGTCATTACTTGCAACAATATCATGCAGATTTATTTTCCGCAGATTATTGGCAAAAGTTACAAAATAGAATTTTGGCGGGGCACGTAGAAGATGTTTATGCTTATCGTGAGGAATTACGTTTTTGCCATAAATTCAGTGAGGTTGCATAACTATAATACGCAACTAATGGGAATAGTCGCGTATTAATTAAAGGCAATTAAAAACGACTCAGCAAGCATTGAGTCGTTTTTCGGGAATGCTATTTTTTTGCGCCTTGTACAGCTTCTTGAGCAAGTTGGGTAATTTTTTCATAATTGCCTGAATTCAAAGCCTCTTCAGGCACTAACCAAGAACCACCAATACACAGAACACTATCTAATTCTAAATAGTTAAGGTAATTATCTAGCGATATTCCACCGGTTGGGCAAAATTTGACTTGTGAGAAAGGGCCCGCAATGGCTTTTAGCGCCTTAACGCCACCATTGGCTTCCGCTGGGAAAAATTTGAACTCTTTCAGGCCATATTGCATACCAAGCATAAGTTCAGAAACAGTTGAAATTCCAGGGATTAAAGGAATATCTCCTTTGGTTGCTGCATTGAGTAATTCATCTGTCAAACCGGGACTAATTGCGAATTGTGCTCCAGCTTCAGTAACTTCAGCGAGTTGTTTTGCATTAATAACAGTACCTGCGCCAATAATAGCCTCAGGTACTTCTTTTGCAATGAGGCGAATAGCATCGATAGCACACTCCGTACGTAAAGTGACTTCTAACACTCTAATGCCACCTTTGACTAATGCTTTTGCAAGAGGAACCGCTTGTTCTAATTTTTTGATAACAATAACAGGGACGACAGGGCCTTGTTTTAATACGCTTTCAGCGGTCATTTTCCAATTATTCATTTTCTATTCCTATTCAATGAAAATAGATTAAAAATCAATACTACAAGCACCTTCTTCGGCACCTGATAAATGTCTTCTTAATGCACCGAAAAGCTCCCTTCCACAACCACTACGCTCAGCAGTTAAATCAGCCTCGAAGGGTTGGCGTTTATTGAGTTCTTCTTCATCAACTAGTAATTGTAATTCTCCAGTCAATGCATTTACCCTAATGATATCGCCATTTTTTACTTTTGCTAACAACCCACCATTATAAGCTTCAGGGGTGACATGAATTGCAGATGGTACTTTACCGGATGCTCCGGATAAGCGACCATCAGTAACTAACGCGACTTTGTAGCCTTTATCCATAAGTACACCCAGAGGAGGCATGAGTTTATGAAGTTCAGGCATGCCATTCGCGGATGGCCCTTGGAAGCGGACAACAATAATACAATCTTTATTAAGCTCACCTGCTTCAAAGTGTGATGCAATCTCATTTTGGTTGTTAAATACGACTGCTGGAGCTTCAATAACTTGATTTTCTTCAGGAACTGCTGATGTTTTCATCACGGCACGCCCTAAGTTACCAGAAAGTAATTTTGTGCCCCCATGAGGTGAGAATGGGTGTTCTATTTCAGCGATAACATCAGGATTAAACGAGGATTTAGGGCCTTCTCGCCATTCAAGTTGGCCATTATTTAGCCAAGGTTCCATGGTATAACGTTCCAGCCCGAATCCTGCTACGGTATGGACATCGTTATATAATAAACCTTTTTGTAATAGCTGGTGGATAAGCAAAGCTACGCCACCTGCGGCTTGGAATTGGTTGATATCCGCTTGGCCATTAGGATAGATACGGCAAATAAGTGGAACAATAGCTGAAATATCGGAAAAATCATCCCAATTGATAATGATCCCTGCGGCTCTTGCTATAGCAACAAGATGCATGGTTAAGTTAGTTGAGCCTCCCGTCGCGAGCAATGCGACGATACCGTTGACAATAACTTTTTCGTTAACCAGTTGACCGATAGGTAAGTACTGGCCCGATTGTTCAGTTAAACGCGTAATTTGTCGTGCGGCAGCCTCTGTTAATGCATCCCGTAGTGGAGAGTCAGGTGGTACAAATGACGCACCGGGTAGATGTAACCCCATGACCTCCATCATCATTTGATTCGAGTTGGCAGTACCGTAAAAAGTACAGGTGCCGATCCCATGGTAAGAGGCGGCTTCGGCTTCTAATAAAGCGAGTCGATCAACTTTGCCTTCAGCATACAGCTGGCGAATACGAACCTTTTCTTTATTTGGTAAGCCTGTTGCCATTGGACCTGCTGGGACAAATATTGCAGGAAGGTGACCAAATGAAAGTGCGCCAAGCATTAAGCCTGGAACAATTTTGTCGCAAATACCTAAATAGAGCGCACCATCAAACATATTATGGGATAGGCCAATGGCAGTTGACATGGCAATAACATCTCGGCTTAGCATCGATAGTTCCATCCCATCTTGCCCTTGGGTTACGCCATCACACATTGCTGGGACACCCGCAGCGACTTGGCCAATTGAGCCAGCTTCTAATAATGCTTTTTTGAGTTGTTCAGGGTACTTGTCGTAGGGACGATGAGCAGAAAGCATATCATTGTAGGAATTGATGATTGCAATATCAGAGCGAGTCATGCTTTTAAGAATTTGTTTTTCTTCGCTTTGGCATGCTGCAAAGCCATGGGCAAGGTTACCGCAAGCGAGTGATGCTCGATGGACGGTCATACAACGAGCCTGCTCTATTTTTTTGAGATAAGCAGCTCGAGTTTTCAGTGAACGAGAAATGATACGTTGAGTGATGCGATCAAGTTCTTTATTGATCACTGAAGGATTTGTCTCTTTAGAGGTGGTCATGCTCATGATAATTGCTCCATAGTACAGTAAAAAGATGAATCAAACTGCAAGTCAATTCGGGTTGTGCCTATCGTTATTTACTTGTGAACTATAGCATCAATGTTACCGGTAACATTGTTCAATGAAAGCTGAGGAGTTGCAATATAGAAAATGAACATTCGAAGCTATCTGTGATCTGAATCAAATTTATATTATGGTGTGGACAGGGTAGGAAATAGACAAATAAGCATGCTATAGTGGCTTAGTTGATGATTTTATCATCAAAATTCAATTAGATGATTGTCGAAGGTTAGGTTGTATTCATGAGAAGAGCGGCAGGATGTTAAGGCTAGTTATAGCTGCATTTATATTGTTATTGGCAAATTTTGTTAGGGCTGAGGTTATCTTAGCTTCGGGGTCATATAAAATTTTAACTGAAGTTTTTAATGAACAAACGGCAATGCAGTTACAGAATGCGTCACAAGCAGAAAAAATTGATGTATTGACCCGATATTTTTTAACTACACCTTACAATAAACAAACTTTGAATATGAGTCCGCTATCACCTGAAGAATTGGTGATTAATTTGAAAGAGATGGACTGTATGACATTCATAGAGTACATCGAGGCTTTTAAGCGTTCTAACAATTACGAGCAGTTTGTTTCAAATTTAATCAATATTCGTTATATCAACCAAAATATTACATTTAAACATCGGCGGCATTTTTTCTCTGATTGGGTGCAAGAACCTGAGGCAATTGTGGTAGATATTACTAGCGAAATAAGCCCACACTTTATTCGGGTAAATAAACAACTTAATTTGAAAAATTATAATCAGCGATATATATCAGGCTTGCCTGTTAAAAGTAGACTAATAAACTATATTCCAGTTAAATATGTGGATGATGATTTAGTATTGAGATTAAATGTAGGGGATTACATCGGCGTTTATTCAAAGGATAATGGGTTAGATGTAAGTCATGTGGGTGTTGTAATACGTAGAGGTAATAAAACAATATTTAGAAATGCCTCTTCACTACGTAGAAATCTTCAGGTTATTGATATCGAACTGAACGATTACTTAAAAGGGAAGGCCGGGATTGTTGTTTTTAGGCCGAAATCAGATTATTAGCCTGACTATAGAGAATATTATAATAATAAGATAAATTATTAATCTGTTTTTTGATATAAAAAAGGGAAAACACAATTTTTGCGTATGTAAAAATTTAACATATAGAGTGAAAATTATTTAATAATAAAAAACAGATAATTATTTTGATTGGTTACTAATTATTTCTAGTAACATTTAAAATGTAAAAGTATATTAAATTATCGATTTGATCAAAAAAACATATAGAAATGTAATTTAATTATAAAAATAAAAAAACTTTTATAAAGCAATGGATTACTTTACATATATTATTTTCCTCATTTTTTTTGTATATAAAAATGATGTTTGTCTATCAATCTTGTTATCTTTGATTGCTCATAACTATTTTAAATAGTTATGATTAATTTTATAATGAATAATACTAGCTAAATTATTTTTCTTATTTACATTTAGGAGATGGTTATGCATATAGCTAAAAAGAAAAATATTTATGCATTACTAGGTAATCATTTACGTAAGGCTAGAGTGAGTAAAGGGTTATCAGGAAATGAGCTGGGTTCGATTATTCATTTGAGCCAACAGCAAGTATCACGATATGAGTTAGGTATTAATAAGTTGAGTTTAGATAAACTAATTGAAATTGTAATTTTTTTAGATATTGATATTAATGAGATTACTAAAATCATTGCTAAGCAGGTTGAGTATGAAAAAATGAGTTAGCGATAACCTAAGTAAGATATTTTTTTATTTTATTTTTATAACATTTTATGAATAATTTACTCATTTAAAAATTCCTAGTATAAAAAATAGGTTATAACTTATACGTTATAGAGAATTAGACGATTAATTTTGCATAGTCATAGTACTCGAAAAAAATATGTCTATGGTAACTACTTAAAATTAAAAATTAAATTCTAGAAATAAGAATAATTAATTCAATATGTCTCTATTTTAAGGAGGGGGAGCTTATTAGTGATCATAATTATAATTTTTTCTGGTGCTTCTCTCTCTACTTTTTCCAATGTTCCCTACCATTTAATAGAAGGGGATGTTTTTCGTTAATAAGAAAACCTTTTTTGTTTCTAATATGAGCTAAAAAGGTTTTAACATGATGTATTTAAACATTTATTTCATTTTCTATTATCTATTTTTCTATAAAGAATAAGCATTGTGATGTTGTTGGTGCATGAAAATTGATAGTATTGCAGACGACACAATGCTTAAATAAAGCTTAATGAATAATAGAGTAAGGCTATGGTTTGATGTTCAAATATATAGGGATATTGTTTGCTTTTTTACTATTAGGCTGTTCGGTCTCGAACAAAGGTTACTATCTCGATAACCGTTACCCATCAAAAAATAGTAGTCAGCGCATTCAATATGTCATTATTCACTACACCGTTTCCGATGATGCGCGTTCCATAGCCACACTAACGCAAGGCAAAGTGAGCTCCCATTTTCTCATACCGAGTGTACCTGAAACTAAAAATGGCCAGCCTGTTGTATTACAACTCGTTCCCGAATCATTAAAAGCATGGCATGCAGGTGAAAGTTATTGGCTACAGCATAATGGTTTGAATGATATTTCTATTGGAATTGAAATCGTTAATGCAGGGGGACAAAAGGATGCTAAAGGAAAGCAACTGTGGGCTCCTTACAATGAAGCGCAAATTGTGGCATTGATACCTCTCATCCAAGATATTATGCAGCGCTATAGTATTCCCCCAGAAAATATTATTGGTCACAGTGATATCGCACCACTGCGCAAGCAGGACCCAGGCAAGGCATTTCCATGGCAACGTCTTGCTCAACATGGTATAGGGGCTTGGCCTGACCCAAAAACAGTCACTAAATTTCTGGCGGGGCGTAATGCCAATGAGCCCGCAAGCGTGTTACGCATTCAAAAAGCGCTTAATTTTTATGGATATTCAACAATCCCGCTATCAGGTAAGTTAGATCCACAGACGAAAAAAACATTGCGTGCTTTCCAATTGCATTTCCGACCGCGAGATATTGAAGGACAAGCGGACGCTGAAACAGAGGCTATCGCGTTGGCACTCATTGAAAAGTACCGTGATATGCAAAAATTTAAGTTATTTGAAAAGACTCTGAAGTTGCCTACTATTTCAACAAATCAGCAAGGTGATTAGAGGGCAGTAAAAAGCTTTGTAAGGTTAAGTGAAATACAGGTTGCTTTGTATTTCACTTTCACTGTTTAGCTAGCGGTTTGCGCCATATTCATGGCTTATTTCTTTTGCGGCTTTGATAACCATAGCGCCTAATTCAGTAATACGGTCGTCAGTGATACGTGATAATGGGCCTGAAATAGAAATGGCTGCGAAAGCTTCTTTGTGTTCATCATAAATACAAGCCCCAATACAGCGTAACCCTAATGCATGCTCTTCGTCATCATAAGAAAAACCTTGCTTTTTAGCCTGTTGTAAATTCTCTTTTAAAGCTGATGGGTTAGTTAATGTATAAGGCGTATAAGCATGTAAACCTTTACGGCTTAAAAGTGGAACCAGTTTGTCTTCTGGTAAGTTAGCAATGAATGCTTTGCCTGCCCCCGAGGCGTGTAATGGCAGTTTTCCACCGATTGGTGCTGACATTCTCATTAGCGCATTGCATTGTACTTGGTCAACAATGACGGCATCGTACTCTGTATGGTCTAGGATAGCTAAGTTGACAGTTTCCCCCGATTCATCCATTAAGCGGCGTAGTATTGGGTGGACGAGGGCTAACAAATTACGACTCTCTAAAAAGCTGCTACCAATGATAAAAGCATGAGAAGCAATAACCCATAGGCCTAAATCACCAGTTTGGCGAACAAAACCATGTTGTTCTAAAGTCATTAAAAGACGATGTGTTGTTGAGTTGGGTAAGCCAGCTTGCATCGCAAGGTCAGTGAGGGCAATTCCCCCTGTCGATTCGGAAATATATTCCAATAGTGTTAATCCACGACTTAATGATTGAACTTGTCCTGCTGCAGCTGCGCCACTCGCCGGCCCTTTTGCTTTTTTAAGTTTCTTAGTAATTGGTGCCGTTGCCATTAAGTCTCTCCTGACTGTCATTTAGCTTCTATTATGAACTATTTCACTTGAAAATACTCATCGGATCAGTGAAAAGTGTGCTCTTGTGCAACCTTGAAAAACTCTCATCATAACAGCGAATTTTCACGAGAGAAGTTGTGATAGGATGTTAAAGGTAAAAATTTGACTTATTTCTCAGTGTTCCATTTTAGGAGGGCAGTGCAGTGTCCGCAAAAGTTAATCAATTAGAACAAGAATTAAAAAAACGTATATTGGTATTAGATGGTGCAATGGGAACAATGATCCAACAACATAAGTTGTCGGAAGCCCAGTTTCGCGGAGAACGATTTGCGGATTGGCCGAGTGATTTAAAGGGAAATAATGATCTATTAGTCTTAACTCAGCCAGATATTATTCGAGATATCCATTCTCAATACTTTGAAGCGGGCGCGGATATTGTTGAAACCAATACTTTTAACTCAACATCCATTGCGATGGCTGATTATAAAATGGAATCACTTTCCGCTGAAATTAACGAGGTTGCTGCACGCCTTGCCCGTGAATGTGCTGATGAGTGGACACGTAAAACCCCTGACCAGCCGCGTTATGTTGCCGGAGTTTTAGGCCCGACAAACCGCACTGCTTCTATTTCTCCTGATGTTAATGATCCTGCTTATCGCAATATCACCTTTGATCAACTCGTTGAAGCCTACCGTGAATCTACCCGATATTTAGTAAAAGGTGGGGTAGATCTGATCATGATCGAAACCATTTTTGACACATTGAATGCGAAAGCCGCGATCTTTGCGGTAGAAACCGAACTGGAAGCTTTGGGTGTTTCTCTACCTATTATGATCTCGGGTACGATCACGGATGCTTCAGGCCGAACATTATCAGGGCAAACAACAGAAGCATTTTATAACTCATTGCGCCATGCGCAGCCGATATCATTTGGCTTGAACTGTGCATTAGGCCCGGATGAGCTGCGCCAGTATATTGCTGAATTATCAAGGATTGCGGAATGTTATGTCAGTGCGCACCCTAATGCAGGGCTACCGAATGCGTTTGGTGAATATGATCTTGATGCGCAAAATATGGCTGAACAAATTCATGAATGGGCAACCGCAGGGTTCTTAAATATTGTTGGTGGGTGCTGTGGAACGACGCCATTACATATCAAAAAAATGGCAGAAGCCGTAAAAGGCATCGCGCCACGTCAATTACCATCACTACCTGTTGAATGCCGTTTGTCAGGTTTAGAACCATTAAATATTGGCGAAAAATCATTATTTGTTAACGTTGGGGAAAGAACCAACGTGACGGGATCGGCAAAATTCAAGCGGCTGATTAAAGAAGAAAATTACCAAGAAGCCTTAGATGTGGCACGTCAGCAAGTTGAAAATGGTGCGCAAATCATCGACATCAATATGGATGAAGGGATGTTGGACTCCCACGCGGCGATGGTGCGTTTCTTGAATCTGATTGCTGGTGAGCCAGATATTGCTCGCGTGCCAATTATGATTGACTCCTCAAAATGGGAGGTGATCGAGGCGGGGCTTAAGTGCATACAAGGTAAGGGAATCGTCAATTCAATCTCAATGAAAGAGGGGGTTGAGGCATTTATTGAGCATGCTAAATTATTGCGCAAATATGGTGCTGCGGTGGTCGTCATGGCATTTGATGAAGTTGGCCAAGCAGATACACGTGAGCGGAAAATTGAAATTTGTCGCCGTGCTTATCAGATCCTTACCGAAGAGGTGGGCTTCCCTCCTGAAGACATTATTTTTGACCCAAATATTTTTGCCGTAGCCACAGGAATCGAAGAGCATAATAACTATGCCGTTGATTTTATTGAAGTCTGTAAGGACATTAAGGCTCAGTTACCTCATGCGATGATTTCTGGCGGGGTTTCCAACGTCTCCTTCTCATTTAGAGGAAACGACCCTGTACGTGAAGCAATTCATGCTGTTTTCCTGTATTACGCCATTCGTAATGGAATGGATATGGGGATCGTTAATGCGGGGCAGCTCGCTATCTATGATGACCTGCCTACTGAATTAAAAGATGCTGTTGAAGATGTGATTTTAAATCGCCGTGATGACAGTACAGAATGTTTGCTTGAACTGGCGGAAAAATACCGTGGAGCAGGGGCTGGAGAGCAGCAAGTTCAACAAGCGGAATGGCGTAGTTGGGAAGTTGAAAAGCGTCTTGAATACGCATTAGTGAAAGGCATTACCGAATTTATCATTGAAGATACTGAAGAAACACGCCAACGTGCTTCCAGCCCAATCGAAGTGATTGAAGGCCCCTTGATGAATGGTATGAATGTGGTTGGAGACTTATTTGGGGAAGGAAAAATGTTCTTACCTCAAGTGGTGAAATCTGCTCGGGTGATGAAACAGGCCGTAGCCTATTTAGAACCTTATATTCAAGAGCTTAAGCAGTCAGGTAGTAGTGCAGGAAAAATCTTACTCGCGACGGTAAAGGGCGATGTTCATGACATAGGCAAAAATATCGTTGGGGTTGTTCTGCAGTGTAATAACTATGAAATCATTGATTTAGGCGTGATGGTTCCGTGTGAAACTATTCTAAAAACAGCACGTGAAGAGAACGTCGATATTATTGGGTTATCCGGTTTGATCACGCCATCTCTTGATGAAATGGTGCACGTAGCTAAAGAGATGGAAAGACAAGGGTTTACCTTGCCATTACTGATTGGTGGGGCGACAACATCAAAAGCACACACTGCCGTGAAAATTGAGCCTAATTATAGTGGGCCAACGACTTACGTGCAAAATGCCTCTCGAACTGTGGGGGTTGTCGCAGCGCTATTGTCAGCAACACAAAAAGCAGATTTTGTTGCGCGCACTCGCCGTGAATATGAAACGGTTCGTCAGCAACATGGTCGTAGAAGGCCAAAAACACCGCCTGTGGCACTGGATGTGGCACGCGCTAATGCGGTTAATATTGATTGGCAACATTACCAACCACCTGTGCCAAAATTTCTTGGTATTCAAGAAGTCACCGCATCTATTTCAACGCTGAGAAACTATATTGATTGGACGCCATTTTTTATGACGTGGTCGCTGGCAGGTAAATACCCGCGGATCTTAGAGGATGAAGTGGTCGGTTCTGAAGCGCGTAAGCTATTGAAAGATGCTAATAATATGTTAGATAAGCTTGATAAAGAAAACTTATTAACGCCAAAAGGTATTTTTGGCTTATTCCCTGCAAACCGAGTTGGTGATGATATTGAAATTTATACCGATGAGTCGCGAAATCATGTGCAAGTCATGGGGCTGAATTTACGCCAACAAACTTTAAAAACTGAGTTTCCAAACTATTGTTTATCTGACTTTGTCGCGCCAAAGGACAGTGGTAAAGCCGATTATATTGGGGCTTTCGCAGTGACAGGGGGCTTAGAAGAAGACGCGCTTGCTGATGCATATGAACAACAGCATGATGACTATAATAAAATTATGGTTAAAGCGCTGGCGGATAGGCTAGCGGAGGCATTTGCTGAATATTTACACCAACAAGTCCGCATGCAATATTGGGGTTATGCAGACGATGAAAACTTGAGTAATGAAGAACTTATTCGCGAAAATTACCAAGGGATCCGCCCTGCACCGGGGTATCCGGCTTGCCCTGAGCATACAGAAAAGGCAAAAATTTGGCAGTTACTGGACGTGGAAACGCAAATTGGTATGCAACTCACCAGTTCCTATGCGATGTGGCCAGGGGCCTCGGTATCAGGCTGGTATTTTAGCCATCCTGAAAGTAAATATTTTGCGGTAGCCCAGCTACAAAAAGACCAAATTGAGGATTATGCAAAGCGCAAAGGGATGTCGGTGACGGAGTTGGAGCGTTGGCTAGCGCCAAACTTAGCTTATGACCCTGAAGATTAAAACAAGATCAATACATTGATTTTTCATGCATTCGGCACCATCTTATAGGTAATACATTAGAGGGGGCCAATGATGAGCTATGAATTTATTATTGAAGAAGAACTGCCACGCTCGGCAGTTTTTCCTTATCAGATCCAAAACAGTGCGGCGCCTGAAACGTTCATGATGAGCGAAGACGCGGTGAGCGCTATGATGAGTGTTTTACAGATCATGGATAAGCTTGATACCGATGATTCACTGGATGAGCACTGTTTTAATCAGATTTGGTTAAGAAGCGAGCTAACACCTGCAAGAGCAGAAGAAATTTACCTATTTTTAGAAGAAAATTTAGCAGTAGAACCCGTGCCTTCAGAGGACGAAATCGCGGCTTTTCATCAAGCCCAAATCGATGAAAATAAGCTGTTATCTCAAGAAAGCCCGAAAGACGGTATGGTACCCGTGCATAAATTTTCGACCAATGACGGTTGGTTGGTGACCACGAAAGAGTGTGAATGGATTGCGGAAGTGTTTTCACCAGAACTGGTGAGTGAAAACCACTTTGTCGTTTCTCAGATCTCTGAACTGTGTAAGATTAGCCACCGCACATTGGAAGCTCTGTTAATTGAATGGGGTAAATTTAATTTATTTGCCAGTAAACACGGCGGTTACCGCGTTAACTAAGTACTGCGGCTTATTTCGGAGACAAAAGTTTCAGCAAGAAGCTGGCGTCTCCTCCGTTTTCTTAATAATTCCTTTGTTATTTTACTTTTTCAGCCAACATCCCTTATGAATTTTTTATTGGAGTGATATGTTAATGACATAACGCCAATAAATAGGTCATGGTGATGAAATTACGTTCTTTTCTGTTAGTTCTCTATGTTAGCGGTATTTCCCTTGCGCAAGCTGGCAATATTGTTGAAGCACCTTCTACGAAAGATAAACCGAATACGCTACAGGCGCAGCCTAAAAGCATGCCTATTCCTGATGAATTCAAAGCAAAATTGAAGCTAGCGAATGCCGGAGATGAAGAGGCAATGGTGGATGTTGGGCTTGCTTATATGGATGGGACTGAATTTTTAGCCGTCAATGAGCAAGAGGCTTATCGTTGGTTTAAAAAGGTAGCTGACCGAGATAATACAGATGGAGATTATTACCTTGGGATGTTATTGCAAAATCAGGAAAAATACCGACAAGCGGAACAATGGTATCGCCGAGGTGCTGAAAAAGGCGATGCTTATTGCCAATATGCGATGGGTTACTTATATGAACATGGCATTGGGGTTGAGCAAAATTTAAAGCAAGCGAAAGCATGGTATGCAGAGGCCGCGGAGCAAGAACATGCCAACGCACAGTTTGCGATGGGGTTGTTTTATCATGATGGGTTAGGTGGTGATATTGATTACCAGAAGGCTCGAGAGTGGTATGAAAGAAGTGCGGGAAATAATATTGCAGCCGCAGTGAATAACTTAGCGGTGATGTATGAAAATGGTGAGGGTGTAGAGCCGGACGCCGAAATGGCGATTTATTTATATCGTCAAGCCGCCAATATGGGCTCTGCGACAGCGCAAGTGAATATGGGTGATTTTTATCAAGAAGGTCATAGCGCAATAGAAAAGAATAGCTACCAAGCGATGTACTGGTATAAACGCGCTGCGCAACAGAACAATATTGCGGCCCAACTGGCGATTGCGAAAGCCTATGAGCAAGGTAATGGCGTTGGTAAAGATCTCTCTGAAGCCTTTATCTGGTATGAACGAGCAGCACAAAATAAATCCCAAGAAGCTGGAATGAAGGTAGCTGAATTCTATGAAAAAGGGTTAGGGGGGGTTAAAAAAGACCCCAAAAAGGCTATTGAGTGGTATATATCACTTGCCAACAGTGATGGTAAAGCGGCTCAAATTAAGTTAGCGGAACTGTATGTGTCTGGTGAGCTGAAAAATGTTGATGTGAATGATATTTTGAGTTGGTTGCTGATTGCGCAAGAAAATAACATCGAAGCTCAAAACCAGTTAGCTATCTTTTATTTAACGGGAACGGGTGTGGCGAAAAACACACACAGAGCACGGCAATTGCTGGAAAAAGCGGCATTTAAGAAAAATAGCGATGCCCAAAACAACCTTGCGGTGATGTATGCACGAGGCGAGGGCGGTGAGAAAAATATTTTTCGTTCAGTAATGTGGTTTGAACGAGCGGTAGAACTCGGTAATGAAACCGCAAAAAGCAACTTGGCGCTTTTAAAACAGAATAAAGGCGTGACGGGAAAAATGTTGCAATACACTGGTAGTGTTGCGCAACCCAGCAAAGATGCTGGAGGGGATTAATTGTATAATCATAGAAGGCGATCGAAATGATCGCCTTCTAGTATTTTGATCAAACTTCCACACTATTCGAATAAGTTACTGTGCAAGGTACGAACGATCTCTTCAGCATCATTTCCAGGTACCAATAAACAAATATTGTGGCTACTTGCTCCATAGCTGATCATGCGAATATTAAATGACTCAAGCGCCCCAAAAATTTGTCTCCCGAGGCCATTCACTTGCGACAGCTCATTACCAATGATTGCGACGAGCGCTAAATCTTCTTCCACTTCAACACGGCATAATGCGGATAGTTCTGTCATTAGCGCATTGGTGAGTAAACTGCCGTTAGTTCCCGTTGAACCTGTTGTGTCTAAGGTTAGGGCGACACTGACCTCTGAAGTCGTAATTAGATCCACTGAAATATTGTGGCGCAGTAAAATGGTGAAAATTTCCGCTAAGAAACCGCGTGCGTGCAGCATTTTTAGACTGTGCAAGGTGAGTAGCGTTTGTTTACGGCGCAGTGCTAATGCCCTAAATTGTGGTGGATTCGTGGTTTTATCACACACAATGGTGCCGCCGGCTTCGGGGGCTTTACTTGAACCGACAAAAACTGGGATCCCCGCACGTACTGCAGGAAGGAGTGTCGCAGGATGCAAAATTTTTGCGCCAAAGGTCGCCATTTCTGCCGCTTCATCGAAAGCAATTTCATCAATGCGTTGGGCACTCGGTACGACGCGAGGGTCAGTGGTGTAAATTCCAGGAACATCAGTCCAAATATCTACACGTGATAAATTAAGGACTTCAGCTAACAAAGCGGCGGTGTAGTCACTTCCACCGCGCCCAAGAGTGGTCGTGCGGCCTTTTTCATCACGACCAATAAACCCTTGAGTAATGACAACCGACTCAGTAAGGCGTGGCATGAGTTGTTGTTCTGACAATGCTTTTAGCTGAGCAAGTTCTGGTTCAGCACGGCCAAAGCTGTCATTCGTTCTCATCACTTTGCGTACGTCAAACCATTGGGAGTTAGCATTACGTTGGCGTAGTACTTCAACAAATAGTAAGGTTGACATTAATTCGCCGTGGCTCACCATTTCATCCGTTAATGCATCAGAAGTGGCTAAAGCAGCCGAATCAGCTAAATGAGCAATATTATCGAGTAATCGATTGATTTCCTCACGAATAACATCAGCAGTTTGTAAGTTATCAATAATTGCGTATTGAATATCCTTCACTTTTTTCAGCAGTTCATTACGTTTATCAGCATCGCAACCTTCGGCCAGTTCGATTAATAAATTGGTAATGCCAGCAGAGGCGGAAAGTACCACAACTCGCACATTTGGGTTGGAGAGAACAATATTGGCGCTGTTGTTCATCGCTTCAAAGTTAGCGACGCTAGTGCCGCCAAATTTGGCGATAACATACTGATGGTTGTCTGTTGAAGACGCTGCGATATTCATGGTGTCAATCCCTTTGGTTAAACCTAATCTTTATATAGATTTATCGGGTAAATAGGATTGCGTCAATCAAGAATCGAAGTAAATCAGTAATTCTAATGATAGGTAATTTATTATCGGTTTTCTCAATATACTCGTCATACTTCGAGCTGCATGGGTGTTGACTGCGCTCAGATAACCGAATCACATACTTTTGTATGCTCATCGGTCTATCTTCGCTTGTCGCCTACATGCAACTCGAATTATTTAGAGTATATACTCTTTATATTTCAAGCAGTTTGGGTGTTGACTGCGCTCAGATAACCGAATCACATACTTTTGTATGCTCATCGGTCTATCTTCGCTTGTCGCCTACATGCAACTCGAATTATTTAGAGTATATACTCGTTATATTTCAAGCAGTTTGGGTGTTGACTACGCTCAGATAACCGAGTCACAGACTTTTGTATGCTCATCGGTCTATCTTCGCTTGTCGCCTACATGCAACTCTAATTATTTAGAGTATATACTCGTTATATTTCAATCAGTTTGGGGGTTGACTGCTCTCAGATAACCGGATCATATACTTTTGTATACGTATCAGTCTAGAAAGTGTGTATTTTAATAAAATGGGTAATTAAGTCTGGAAAAGTGCGGCAGAATTGGGGAATATCAATATAACGCAGAAAACCGATAAGTCTCGTTTTCGTGACGGGGTACAATCTATTTCTATTTAAAATTATTTGGAGAGTGTTATCCATGAGAAGTATTAATCCAAGCCAGACGGCTGCATGGCGGGCGCTAGAGCAACATTTTGCGCAAATGAAAAATGTCCATATGCGCGATTTGTTTGCGCAGGATAAAGACCGCTTCACTCATTTTTCGGCAACGTTCGATGGTCAAATCTTAGTGGATTTCTCCAAAAATAGAATTACGCAAGAAACATTGGAACATTTATTGGCCTTAGCAAAAGAAACAGAGCTAGAAAGCGCCATTAACAGTATGTTCCAAGGTGAAAAAATTAACCGTACTGAAGACCGTGCGGTACTACATACTGCTTTGCGTAACCGCGATAACACCCCTATTTATGTTGATGGCAAAGATGTCATGCCAGAAGTGAATGCAGTATTGGAAAAAATGCAGCAATTTAGTCAGCGTATTATCAGCGGTGATTGGAAGGGTTATACAGGTAAAGCGATTACGGATGTGGTGAACATCGGTATTGGTGGTTCAGACCTTGGTCCATTTATGGTGACAGAAGCATTGCGCCCATACAAAAACCACCTAAACATGCATTTTGTATCGAATGTAGATGGTACGCAAATTGCGGAAACACTGAAAAAACTGAACCCAGAAACAACACTGTTTTTAATTGCGTCAAAAACCTTTACAACGCAAGAAACCATGACAAATGCGCATTCTGCTCGTGATTGGTTCTTGGCTGCGGCAAAAGATGAAAGTCAAGTGGCTAAGCATTTTGTGGCACTTTCAACGAATGGTGAAGAAGTCGCGAAGTTTGGTATTGATACCAACAATATGTTTGAATTTTGGGATTGGGTTGGTGGCCGTTATTCATTATGGTCAGCGATTGGTTTATCCATTATTTTATCGGTCGGCTTTGATAATTTCGTTCAATTATTGAACGGTGCCCATGCGATGGATAAGCATTTTACCCAAACTCCGCTAGAAAAGAACATCCCTGTGTTGTTAGGTTTGATTGGTATTTGGTACAACAATTTTTTTGAAGCGGAAACTGAAGCGATTCTGCCATACGACCAATACATGCATCGTTTTGCCGCTTACTTCCAACAAGGTAATATGGAATCGAACGGTAAATATATTGGTCGTGATGGAAAACCTGTTACTTATCAAACAGGCCCGATTATTTGGGGTGAGCCGGGAACCAATGGCCAACATGCGTTTTATCAGTTGATCCACCAAGGAACTAAGATGATCCCATGTGATTTTATCGCACCTGCGGTAACCCATAACCCGTTAGGGGATCATCACGAAAAATTATTATCTAATTTCTTTGCGCAAACCGAAGCACTGGCGTTTGGTAAAACTCGTGAAGTGGTTGATGCCGAGTTTGCTGCGCAAGGTAAAAATGTCGCGGATATGGAATATGTTGCGCCCTATAAGGTGTTTGAAGGCAACCGCCCAACTAACTCTATCTTATTGAAATCAATCACGCCATATTCGTTAGGTGCATTGATTGCGATGTATGAGCACAAAATATTCACTCAAGGGGCGATTTTAAATATCTTTACTTTCGACCAATGGGGCGTGGAGTTAGGTAAACAACTCGCAAGCCGTATCCTGCCTGAATTAGAAAATAGTGATACCGTGAGTACCCATGATAGCTCGACCAATGGTTTGATTAACAGCTACAAAGCTTGGCGATAAATTAATAACGTATTATTTAAATAGTTAAATGTAAGGTAGGAAGTTCCTACCTTACATTGTTTAACTGACATACTGTCCATCAGGCTATTTTTTAATTAAACAAATTCATTTTGTTACGATATTAATGAATTTTATTATTATCGATAACTTGCTAGTAATTAAAAAAATTTTCACTATATTTTTACATTTTGTGTTGAAAATGTGACTTTTTATATAAATTGTTAGCTAACTTTAACCTTGTCGTAAAACAACGTGATATCCTATTGCGTAAGAAATACAGTAAATCATAACCATGTTATTCATGGTGGAATTTTAAGTAATGGATGAAACGCTTTTTACTTCTCAGCCGATTCACTGGCTGGCGGAGAACGATAAAAACGATAAAATAGTGCCTGCCAATATATTAGATTGGCTACTAGAGCTTGGCTCCATGACAAAACGTTTTGAGCAGCATAGCCAGCAAGTTACCGTGATACCTTATTTAGAGCGCTATGTATCGCAAGATAAGCTGAGCGCGGATGAAGTGCAGTCTCTACCTGAAAGCCCACGTTATTGGGTCAGAGAAGTTGTCATGTATGGAGATGGTATCCCTTGGTTACTGGGCCGAACAATAATCCCTGAAGAAACACTGACTGATGATGACCAGCAACTGGTGGATATTGGGAGAATGCCATTAGGGCGTTATTTATTTAGCCGCGAGAGTTTAACTCGAGATTATATCCATATTGGTTCTTGCGCAAATCGGTGGGTACGTAGTTCTCGGTTAAGACTATCGAATAAACCGTTGCTGTTAACAGAAATATTTTTACCTGAATCACCTGCATATCGCTAACTATCCTAAGTACTTTGAGTTTTCAGGTCTCTGCAATGACACTATGCCAACAAATATAAATCAGTAAGTTGCCGAGTTTGGTGGTATTAAAATATACCTAATTTGAAGTATGATGGAATTCGAAAAGGAGCACGATAAAGTGGAGGGAAGTATGACGCTAAGTAAATGGCATGCATACAGCCGTTTAATGCGTATTGATAGACCCATTGGCTCATTGTTGCTATTGTGGCCGACGTATTGGGCATTATGGATTGCGGCTCAAGGTACGCCAAGTTTACATCTTTTGATTGTATTTACTGCTGGCGTATTCTTTATGCGTGCTGCTGGTTGTGTCATTAATGATTTTGCTGACCGCCATTTTGATGGCCACGTAGAGCGGACTAAACACCGCCCACTCCCAAGTGGGGACGTAACAGAAAAAGAAGCAAAAATATTGTTTGCAAGCCTTGTTGGCCTCTCTTTTCTGCTAGTTTTGACACTCAATTCCATGACCATTTGGTTGTCGGTTGCAGGGTTGGCTTTGGCATGGGTTTATCCCTTTGTTAAGAGAGTCAGTAACTTACCCCAAGTGGTATTAGGTGCGGCTTTTGGTTGGTCAATTCCAATGTCTTTCTCTGCTGTTGGTGAAACTTTGCCAGTTGTTTGTTGGTTACTGTTTTTAGTTAATATTATTTGGTCGGTGATCTACGATACTCAGTATGCAATGGTAGACCGCGATGATGATTTAAAAATTGGTGTGAAATCAACCGCTATTCTATTCGGGCAATATGACAAACTGATTATTGGTTTGCTGCAATTACTGATGGTTGGCTTATTATTGGTGATTGGCTCACTGGCGGGTTTAGGAACCCTTTATTATATTTCATTAGTGTTAGTTGCGGGTTTATTTATCTATCAGCAGCAATTGATGGTTAACCGTGAACGTGCGCCTTGCTTTAAAGCTTTTATGAACAATAACTTTGTTGGCTTAATATTGTTTATTGGTATTTTTATCAGTTATTTTTAAATTACAGTTATTGAGCCAAAGTGAAAAAGGTCATGTTATTTCTAACATGACCTTTTTTGTTTTATTGGCTTGAGAAAAGGCGATTAGCTTTTCACTTGTTCCGGAGATTGCGTGCTTTCAGTTGGTTTTTTTTCAGAAAACTCATCATCTTGACTAACACTTTCAATAGTTAAGCGAATCTCAGGTGACATCAATCGAGCCAGAACGGCATACAGTTTTTGCGCATTGGTGACAAAGATATCATTTTCATTATTATCAATGTAGCCTTCTTCTCTTAGGGTATCGACCAATGTGGAGAATACCGCTTTATCAAAGAATTCAGGAGCGTTGATACCGTGCAAAACAGAAAGGCGTTGTGCAAGGATACGGCTTTGTTTTTCTAGCGTATTACGGCTGATTTCAGGGCTCGCATTGAGTAATGATAATGTGATTGCATAACGTTGCAGAGTTTCACGTACGCCAGCAGCTAAGAGCTGTAATGGACGAATACGGCGAGGATTTAACACCACTATGTCGTCTTCTTTTAAGCAAATCAGCTTTTGGTTATTTAGCTCATCAATTAGCGTATCTACCGCCTCGTGTAGCTCATCACTGTTATAACGCATAAACAGTTCTGCTTTTAAGAACGGATAAATTTGGCCTACTTGATAGTGAATGTCTTGGCGACTAATGCGTTCATAGTGCAATACAATGCTAGCAATTAGTGATGGTAATACCAATAAATGATGGATATTGTTACGGTAATAGGTCATTAAGACGGCATTTTCGCGAGGAAGGATAATAATATCCCCCATGCTGTCTTTTTCGACTTCGAATTTATCCATTTGCAAAGCATGTTCTAACAATTGCTCTGCTGTTTTATTTGGGGTCGTCGCATCTGCGGTGTATGGCACATTGCGCAATAATTGCAGGTAACATTCGACTTGTTCAATCAGTTGCTCACGAGTGAGTGAGCGTTGACGAGAAGCCAGTAACGCAGTCGCACACAGGTTAATCGCATTGGCTGCGGCTGCATTATTAATATTGACCATAATGTTATCGGCTAACGAACTGACCGTTGGGTTTAGCCACGTTGGTCTTTGTGGTTCGATAGGGTCGATAGAGTCGCGCCAATCAGGCACGCGCTGGTTAAGGTAATGAGGTAATGAAATGGGTTGACCGAAGTTAACATACCCTTGGCCTAGGTTACGCAATTTACGTAAGCCGCGAACCATAGAGAAAAAGCCTTCTTTCTCTTTTTCTGCGCCGCGAAGTTCTTTGGCATAAGTTCCCACTTCCATCACATGCTCATACCCAATGTAGATAGGAACGATGGTGATAGGGCGTGAGTCACCGCGCAACATCGCTTGTAACGTCATTGAGAGGGTACCCGTCTTAGGCTGTAATAAACGACCGGTACGTGAGC
Source organism: Providencia rettgeri (assembly GCF_013255915.1). Classification (GTDB taxonomy): domain Bacteria; phylum Pseudomonadota; class Gammaproteobacteria; order Enterobacterales; family Enterobacteriaceae; genus Providencia; species Providencia hangzhouensis. The sequence continues at coordinate 468,088 of NZ_CP053896.1, forward strand.
GCCCACCTTCCACAAAGTATTCGATGGAGTAACCTCGGGCAAACAACTCACTTAAATATTCGCGGAAAACGGTCGAATACAGCTTATTGCCTTTGAACGTTCGGCGAATAAAAAAGGCCCCTAAACGGCGGAAAATCGGCCCTGCTGGCCAGAAATTGAGGTTTATCCCCGCGGCAATATGAGGTGGAACTAGCCCTTGATGGTATAGCACATATGAGAGCAGTAAGTAGTCCATATGGCTGCGGTGAGAGGGGACATAAACGATTTCATGGCCGTCTTGTGCAAGCTGGCGGACCCGTTCAGCGTGCTGAACATTGATGCCTTGATAAAGACGGTTCCAAGTCCAACTAAGAACCCTATCCGTTAAACGTACGGCTTCATAAGAGAAATTGGCTGCAATTTCTTCCATCATCCCAACGGCATTTTGCTGGGCTTTTTTGAGTGGAATTTTTTTACTACGCGCTTCGTCTTCAACGGCTTTTTCAATCGCTTTAGACGTTAATAGCTTATTAAACAGCTCATAACGTGCAGGGAGTTTTGGCCCAACTGCTGCTAGGCGTTGGCGCGAATAGTGAATACGCGCGACACGGGCGAGTTTGTTGGCAATAATGGAGTCTGTGCCGTGGTCTTGTGCCATTTTCCCAATTGAGACAATGGGTGATAAACGCACGAAGCTGTCACGCCCTAACCATAAAACTGCAAAGAATTTTTGAATCCCATTTAACAGTTTCAATGGTGGTGCTGGAGTATGGCCTTCACGACCCGGTGAGCGGCCAAACATCACGGATGCAGGTAGCATTTGAATATCTAGATTTGGATTGTTTTTATGCAAATCTAAATAAGCATGGAAAGTTTTTACTGAATCCTTACGTGGATTCGGTGAATAATAGCGAAAAACACGTGGGCCATCATCGATAAAAACGTACGCCGGAAGCTTCGTTCCATTGATATCATTGTCGACCAGAGGGTCTGGCAGACCAATAGCTAAGCATTGATGCCGTAGCGTGAGGAGGTCAGACTTCGAATGATAAGGTAATACGTATAGGGTTGGCCTGTTGACATCAAGCTGCAACTCAGTGACGGGATCCGAAGGAATTAGTTTACTTTTTACCAATAATTTAAGTGGTAAATTCAACGTGTTGTAATATATTTTACGCCATAGTGACATAAATGATTATAGCCTCTTGTTAACAATGCTGCGCAATCATACCAGAAATACATGGTTAGATCTGTTACTGACAATTCACTTTGACCGTAAAAATCGATTATTGTTTGCATTTTTTAAGGAATAAATATGGCGAGTCAAGTTAAGGGGTTCACGCGAGTGATCAAAGCGGCGGGATATTCCCTTAAAGGTTTGAAGGCAGCTTGGGTTAATGAAGCCGCATTTAGGCAGGAATCTGTTGCTGCGATTATCGCAATTTTTATCGCATTTTATTTAGATATCAGCTATATAGATAGAATTTTGTTAGTGAGTTCAGTTGTCCTCGTGGCAATAGTCGAATTATTGAATAGTGCGATAGAAGCCGTAGTTGACCGTATTGGTAGTGAGTATCATGAACTGTCAGGAAGAGCTAAAGATATTGGTTCCGCTGCGGTATTTGTGAGTATCGGCTTAGCGCTATTTATTTGGGCACTGGTATTATGGCAGCGTTATTTCTCTGGCTAAGGCGTTCGGGTGCTTAATAGGGTAAAAAGAAAGTAAATCGATAACAAATGCTTAAATTGAGCGATTTAACTGTTCCAAATCTTCATTTACCTGTATATACTCACAGTTTGACTGTATAAACAAACAGGGGAACGGAATGAAAGCACTGACGGCTCGACAACAGCAGGTTTACGATCTGGTGCGCGATCACATTTCGCAGACGGGTATGCCTCCTACACGTGCTGAGATAGCAGCAAGCCTTGGTTTTCGTTCGCCTAATGCGGCAGAAGAACATTTAAAGGCCTTAGCGCGCAAAGGGGTTATTGAAATCGTTTCAGGCGCATCCCGAGGTATTCGTCTGCTTCTTGAAGAAGAAACAGAAGACCAGGGGTTACCTCTGATTGGACGTGTTGCCGCTGGCGAACCATTATTAGCGCAGGAACATATTGAAAGTCACTATCAAGTTGACCCTGAGCTATTTAAACCACACGCAGATTTTTTGTTGCGTGTGAATGGGATGTCCATGAAAGATATTGGCATTATGGATGGTGATTTATTAGCTGTGCATAAAACGCAGAATGTCCATAACGGGCAAGTGGTTGTTGCTCGTATCGAAGATGAAGTTACTGTTAAACGTTTTAAGCAACAGGGTAACCGTGTTGAATTAATAGCAGAAAACCCAGAATTCGAACCTATTATTGTTGACTTACGTCAGCAAAATTTCACTATTGAAGGTTTGGCTGTTGGGGTTATCCGTAATAGTGATTGGTATTAAGTTCCTTTAGTCGCTAGCCGTAATGGCAGGTTACAGGCGGGAAGGACGATTGCAGGCAGATTTCATAGTTTCATTCTGAGGTCTGCCTGTTTTGTTTATTTTATTTTATTTCTTTATCTTCTCTATTTTTGCATTTCATCAAGCAATTTATCAACGCAGCTACTTATTTTTTCTTCTGGGCGATAGGTTGTTCATGGTTATGATGACAATGTTCGTGATCTTGGCAGCTATTCATTTCGTCACAATTTTTACATAAGCCGTGGTTTTCCACCACTGTATGTCTTAAGCGGAATTGGTGTTCATCTGCTAAATTAATGATTGCAGCTTCTATTGTTGTGCAATCACTTTCCGTTACGCTTCCACACTGGTCACAAATTAACATAACAGAGATATGGCTCGGGTTATCAAAATGGTGACAGACGACATAACTGTTCGTTGATTCAATTTTATGGATAAAACCTTGCTCCATTAAAAACTCAAGGCCACGATAAACCGTAGGCGGTTTAGCTTGAGGTTCAATTTCCCGTAGCAAGTCAAGTAAATCATAAGCGCTGATTGCACCATGCTGCTGTGCTATCAGGCGTAATACTGTTTCTCTTTGTGGTGTCAACCTGACGCCTCTTGATTGGCAAATATTCTCGGCCATTGCAAGGATTTTGTCTTCATTCATTCTTTTCATCTAATCGGCCTCAATATTCGAAAATGCAAACAATTACTGCTAATAAGCTTATCATATTTTTGAGATCAGGAATGCGCGGGGATACATTGTTTTATATTTATATTATTTCTATTTAAAGGGAAATATAAGCAAACGATTATCTGGAAAAACAGATAATTAGAATACTCAAAACAAGCCTATCCTCTTTGTTTTTCTTAAACAAAAAACTCGATGTTGTTTAACAAAAAACACACAAAACGTAAGGTTTTAGATTGCCATTTAGTGTAAATTTCAATTAAGACTTATCTTACGCTTATCTGTTGTAATGGTGTAATGAATCGTATATTAAGTTGTTTTTTCATTTCAATATTTTCAATGCATGTATTTATAGTTTTTAATATCACTTTCATTGAATTTTTAGAATTAAATAAAATGTGTGGTTTTTACATAACTAAATATAACCTGAAATATTTATAAGTAAGTTGACTTTATAAATATAAATTAATCTAAATGACGATCTTTAGTTATAGTATCTCTTCATTTTTTGGTGATTGCATCTATTTATATCATTATCTTAGTATAAAAAACTAAGTTAGCATCCCTTTTTGTGTAATTTTGACAATTAATATTGTGGTATTAATATTGGTATCAGAAAGAAACAAGGTATTTAAAAATTCAGCATAATGTTTTTGTTTGTTTCGTTTTGTTTCAAGCGGGAATAGCTAATGTGAATTTTTAGATGAATTAAATTGTGGAATGCTTTTAAAGGTAATTAGGTTTTATTCATACAGAATGCAAGGTGCAATGCAATAATAGCGAATTAAACTTTCATATATTTTATTTTTGTCCATTTTGCTATTTCTATATTGATGTTGGTCTCTCATTTTCGGCGATACAGAAATAGTCTTTTTTTAAAACCAGTTCAATAATTTGGTTTTAAAAAAGGGTATTGAACGGATTTTAATATCCCCCAATGTTGACTTAATTAAATAGGTTGACAGTTAGTTATCCAGGCTCATGAAAATGGCATAGGTATTTGTAAACAATTATTGTGAACTTGGTTTTTAATAAAAATTGTGTCTTTAACTACTTACATGACGACATAAATACAGAGGTATTTACATATGTTATTCAACAAAAAATTAGCGGTTTTAGCAGTATTAGCAGGTTCTATAGTAGCAGGTTCTGCATTAGCTGCAGATGGTAAGAAAGGTGCGGAAGTAACATTCAAAGCCCAATTACGTGCTCAATCTTGTGATGTGTCTTCAACTACTACAGGTTCTGTTGTTGACTGGGGAACTTTCACTAAAGATGTAACTGATGCTTTAGCACCAAATGCAGTTTTAGGTGATGAAAAATCTTTTGATTTAGTTCTGTCTAACTGTTCTGCTGACGCAGCTGATACTTCAATGAACGTATTCGCTCAAGGTCAAGCAGCAGCTGGTTTCCCAGCACTGTTTGCTAACCAAGAATCTAAAGCTTTAGCAGTTAAATTAGCTTCTGGTGCAGTTAATATTACTCCTAACGCAGATGCAGTAGTGGTTATCGACCCTAAAGTTGCTAAAGATGGTGGTGCTGTCATTCCTATGAAAGCTAATCTGATTCTTACCAAAACTGGTGTACCTACTGATAAATTATCCGTACCAGTAACATTTACTGTATCTTATAACTAATAATATTAGTTAATACGAGTAAAGAGGCTTTTTAATTAAAAAGCCTCTTAATATTGTTTTTAATGATTGGACTAAGTAATGAAAGCAAAAGAATCGTTTTTAAGAAAAAAAGTAGTTAATGATTGTTATAGAGCTTTAATTCTACTGTTTTCATTAATTACTACTACTAACGTTTACGCTGCAGGTGGTGTTGGTTTAAATGCGACCCGAATAATATATGTCCAAGGTGAAAGTAGTGTATCGGTTGGCGCTCGAAATAATACAAATATTAATTATTTAGCAAAATTTTCGTTAAGCATGAATAATGATGGTTCAGCATCAAAAACGCCTTTTTCAGTTACACCTCCATTAATTAAAATCAACTCAGGGGCAACGCAAGATATTAGGATTTTTGCTCAACCGAATTCATTACCAACAGATAGAGAGAGTGTTTTTTATTTCTCTGCTACTATGATACCTGCTACTGATGGTCCTTTAGAAGGATCTGCAATGAATATTGGTTATAATAATATTATTAAGGTTTTTTACCGACCTTCAAAATTATCTATCTCACCATATGACGCATATAAAAACTTAGAGGTAAGCTCTAGTAGTACAGGTATTATTATTAATAATAATTCACCATACTATATTTCTTTAAATAAGCTCAGTGTTAATGGTGTTAAAATTGATTTAAATATGAAAAAGCGTAATACAATGATTTCTCCTTTTGACTCTTTCAGTTATATAACTCCGGCAAATAGCCGTAATGGTATAGTTAAATGGACAGTTATTAATGACTTAGGTGGCGAGGAATCTTTTAGTGGAAAAATCAATTAGTAACAAAATAAAGGCATTTATTTTAAGTGCTATTTATATTGTAATAGGCATGTGTTTCTTTATTGGAAGAGTTTCAGCTTTAGATATTGAAGTTATCGGCAATGTATCTAAAGGAACGTGTGAAGTATCATATGAATCGATGACGGTTAAATTTGATAAACCATTATTAACACCTCAAATTAAACCGAATGTTGACGATGAAACCTATGTGAAACCCTTTTCTTTAAAATATAGTTGCACTGATTTTAATCTATCTGATGGTCCAGCACCATTTAAAATGAAAATAACGCCTGGGATAGGAACTTTAGTTGATAATAGTAATAAAATATATCCAACTAATAATATTACTGGAGCTGCTTTTGTTTTAAAAAACTGTGATGAGAATAAGCTCAATTGTAAAGTCGTAAACCTCAATGCTGGCGGTGAAATTAGTTTTGATGTTACAGCTAATAGCCAATTAGAGAATCATTTTGAAGTAAATGTTGTCCAGCTTGGAACTACTCAGCCAATACCTGGAGAACTAGTTGCCTCTGTTGATATAGTATTACTTCAACCATAAGAATTAATAGGTGGTATTGACTGTGAAGCCTCTAAATAAAATATGTTGTAGAGTTACATTGGCTTTTTATGTGATGTTTTTTTCTTATTCTTCAACAGCTTTAGTACCAGGTACACACGATTTTACGTTTGATTTAACTGTGCCTAAAAATACCTGTGATATTGCTGTCACTAGTGATAGTGGTAAAAAGAATATTGTTGATTTTGGAAATGTGCCTTTATCTAAGTTTGGGGCGGATGCATCTAGTGGAAAGATTAAGAAAGCTTTTGATGTTGTAATCAGTAACTGTAAAACTAATAGCTTTGATAATAACTATATTAAATTAACTGGCAACTACACAATAAATGATGGTTTTTTAGATAATCCAGGAAAAACGTTTGCTGTAAGAATCTCTGCAAATGATAATGCAAATCAATCATCTGCAGATTTTATTACAGAAACTAATAATGTTTTATGGTCGAATATTAAAACTCAAAATGTAACTAAAACATTTTATGCTTATGTCATGTGTAAGAACCAAGTTGCTGATTGCTCGATAGATCAAAATATTGGGGCATTTAAAGCAACACTAACATTGTCATATTATGCAGATTAAATAGGTAAATGTGATGATACGGTTGATATTAACAATAATACTAGCTTGGCATTTTACCCTTCATGCTGGAGGATTATCTTTAGGCCAAAGTAGAGTTATTTTCACAGATTCAGATAAGAATAAGGTTGTTAGCATCCGTAATGAGGGTGAAAGCCCTTTATTAATGCAAATGTTATTATTAGATATAAAGGATGAGAAGAATGCTGATAGTTTTATAATTAGCCCTCCTTTATTCAAAATTAAAAGTAAAACAGAACATGCAGTTAGGATATATCCTGATAATGTTTCTAAGCTACCTAAAGATAGAGAATCAGGATTCTATTTGAAAGCAAGGGGTATTCCACCGACTAGCAAAAACTTAGAGGAAGGGGATACGCCTGAAATGGTTTTTGTAACAGCTATAATTATTAAATTATATTATCGGCCTAATGGTATACCTGAGCCAAATAAGAATAATTTTGAACAGGTAAAGTTAAAAAATAAGGATGGAAGGTGGCAATTTCATAATCCAACCCCTTATTATATGACAATTGTTGATTTTAATATGAATGGTAAGAACTATAATGATTCCATTTTAGTTTCACCATTTAGTTATTATAAATTAGAAAATACTAATGAAAGTATAAATGTAGCAAGTTGGCGTTTTCTTGATGATAATGGTGCTGGAACTGAAGTGTTTAGAATTAATTGAAATTTCTTTTATATTTACTAAATAACATATAATGATTTTTCAGCGCTTGCATATTTTGAATGTAAAGATAATCTAAGGCTAGAGGAATGGAAAACAAAATATTAAAACTTGGTTTGCTATCTTCATTGATAAGCTTATCTCTGTATTCATATGGTGACGATTATTTTGATCCGAGCATGCTTGAAAGTCAGCTAGGAATTGATGCTAGCCAGTTAGATTTATCTCAATTTAATTCATCCAATACTATTCCGGCAGGTGTTTATCGCTTACAGATCGAAATAAATAGAAACATACTATCCGAACAAGATGTTAATTTTGTTGCAAACTCAAAAGGTCTTGTCGTACCTGAATTTGATAAGACAATCTTGGAAAATTGGGGGGTTAATGTAAAAGCACTGCCTGGGCTTAATAATTTATCTCCTGATGTTAAAATATTATCACTTAATGGCTACATTAAAGACGCAACAGTAAGAGTTGATGTTAGTAAGTTAAAATTAATAGTCACTGTCCCTCAAATATACATGGACAATAAAGTTCAAGGATATATTGATCCATCAATGTTAGATACTGGTGTTTCTGCATTATTTTTGAATTACTTCATTAGTGGTAATAAAAATAAAACAGATTCATCGTCTGGAACAAATAAAAGTGATAGTTTATTTGGAACATTGAATAGTGGCTTAAATTTAGGTCCTTGGAGACTGAGATCCAATATGAGTTACTCTTATTCTAAGAGTAATGGCGATACTGAATCATCTACTGACTTTACTAATACATATATAATGAGAGCCCTTCACTCCATTAAATCTACAATGATGGTTGGTGAAATATCTACAGGTAGTGATGTTTTTGATTCTATTCCATTCAAAGGAATTAAAATATCAAGTGATGAGGCAATGCTTCCTAATAGCCAACGAGGCTTTGCTCCTGAAGTTGCAGGTATTGCTCAGTCTAACGCGCAGGTTACTATTAGACAAAATGGCTATGTTGTTTATCAAACATATGTGTCACCTGGAGCCTTTAGAATTAAAGATATATATTCTTCAGGTAATGCGGGTAACTTAGATGTTACGGTCAAGGAAGAAGATGGAACTGAGAAAACTTTCACAGTTGCGTATTCCTCATTACCTGTGATGCTTAGACCTGGTGGCTATAAGTATGAGACCAGTGTTGGTCGCTATGATGGTGGGTATACCGTTGATTCTAAGCGATCTGATTTCTTTTTAGGATCTTTAATTTATGGCCTACCTACAAATAGTACATTATATGGTGGCCTATTATTTGCGGATAATTATTTTTCAGCAGTAGCTGGCTTAGGCGTATCACTAGGCACTTTTGGTGCTTTATCTATGGATATTACCCATGCTACGGCTAATATGGATGGCGATTTAGGAGACCGCGCTGGACAATCATACCGTGTTCGTTATTCGAAAAGTATGATGTCGACAGGGACTTCTATCGATTTAACAGCTTTACGCTATTCTACTCGATCTTATTTTAGTTTTGCTGATTTCAATAACTATGACTATAAGTTGAAGGATGGGGTTGCGCCTTGGATTAACCAACGTCAGAGAGCGAGTTTTACCACTTCTATAACGCAAAGATTGGGAGAATATGGGAGTGTTTTCTTATCAGGAAGCATCTCTGATTACTGGGAAATCAACCGTGAAGTTCGTCAGATGGTGATGGGATATAACGGAACTTATAACAAAATAAACTATGGTATTACATACAGCATAGATAGGATAAAAGATAATACATCTTGGCCTGAAAATAGAATGGTATCAGTAAATGTCAGCATACCGTTCAGCATATTTACTAACAATGTGTTAGCGAAGGATATATATAGTACTTATTCATTTAGCCAGAATAATGACGGCTATATTGATCAGCAAGCAGGAATTTCAGGTAACTTGTTAGATAATAAAATTTATTATGGTATTACGCAAGGGTATGGGAATAAAGGCGTCGGGAATAGTGGTTCTTTAAGTGCTGGTTATTCAGGTTCCTCGGGTAATATTTCCTCTGCATATAGCTATTCTAAGAATAGTCAATCAATGAACGCAAGTGTCAATGGCGGCCTATTATTACATTCGGGTGGTGTTCTATTCGGGCGTACTATGGGGGATAGTATGGCGATCATTGAAGCTGAAGGTGCAGCTGGTACTAAGGTAAGTAACCAAGATGTAGAGGTTAATAATCGAGGTTATGCATTGTATCCTTATATATCTCCTTATAACGCAAATGTTATAAATATGGATGTCAACACACTACCTAATGATGTTCTTCTTAGAGAAACCAGTAAAACGGTTTATCCCGCAGCAGGGGCAATTGTTAAAGTTAAATTTGATACTAAAGTTGGATATCAAGCTGTTATCAACTTAAAAATGTCGAATGGTACTGTGCTGCCGTTTGGGGCTGTAGCATCGTTAATTGAAGAAAATGCAACCGAAGAAAATACAGGTATTGTTGGCGATAATAATCAGTTATTTATGAGTGGGTTACCTGATTCTGGTAAATTGCAAATTCGTTGGGGTGCAAATAGCAACCAACAATGTTTAGCGTCATTCTCTAACTTAGGCAGCATTAATATAAGTAAAGGACAGGCAATCCGTACTATCTCTATTAATTGCCAATAATTTGTTATACCGGACTCTTACCTTATTAAAATTTTAAGAGGGGCTATGAAATTTTTTATTAAAAATAAGTCAATTAATTCACCGTTAATATTGTTGATATCACTGATTTCATTCTTTCCAATGAAATCGATGATAGCAGCTCAGAACGGCGGTACAATGACATTAACATTAGAAGGTATTATTGACTTAGAGCACCCGAAGGCAGCAACGGATCCCTACTTAGTCGAAGGTAGGCTGTCTGGTCGAACTTCTACAACCTATAACTATATTTATGGGTCCAAAACTCAAGCGTGGACATCACCGGATTTTGCGATTTTTTCTATTTCACCTCGCAGTACATCTTGTGTTGATGAGCCTATTGTGGAAGGGGGGCCGAATGCAACTGCAGCCCTGCAGAAAGTTCCTGGAGTCAATAAAGTTGGAATAAAACTTACTCATGCTAGCGGCGCTTATGCCTATATTGTTCCTAGTTTAGGTTTTTCTGTAAAACTTTCAGGGAATAACAATATAGGTTCATCAGGATTCGTTAAAGAAAGCTATAGTGGTGTAGTATTCGAAGATGTACCTAATTTGGTGGATAGAAGTACTAAAGGCAACCGTCAGTGGAAGCTTTGTTACACACCACCGGATGGGACAAGAGCTCCTGGTGGTTATAATTCAAAAAGGAATGTTAGTGTATATATAGCAGGTCCAATGCAAATGTATGCACCTGTGCCTATACAACCTGGCCGTTACTCATATAGTGGAATTCCATTATATGTTGGCTCTTATGGTCAAGATAATGATCAAGATGGTGTTAGTACATTACAAATTTCAACTAGCTTGAACGTTGTAAGGGTTTGTAGTATTTCTGATGTTAGCCAAGACAATTTTACTATTATTGCTGGTAGAGAAACTGAGTTTTTCAGACAATCCAGTTTTAAATATAAATGTACAGCAGATAATAAACCAATTTACATTTCTGCGATCGCTCGTGAAGGAACTGTGGATTCAGCTAACCAACATAAGTTATGGTTCGACCGAACTGGTGGAAACATAACCTCTAATACGCCATATCTGTTAGCATTACCATATGCAGCTGGTGGCAGCGGAAGCTTAACTTGTAAGGACGAAGGAAAAGCGGGCTTATTGAATTTTGCTAACCAAGAAGAAACCTTATTAGGGTTAAACTCTGTTTCTAATGTAGTTCAAGATCTAAATATTAAGTGGGCTATTTGCTTAAATCCGAATACAGAGATAGGAAAGTATAGAGCACGTGTTGAAGTATCTATATATACTAAAGTTTAGCAATATCAGTGGAATTATTTTATTAAGAAAAATTGGGTGATAAAATGTTTTTCCGTTCACTAGGGTTAGTTCCATTATTTTTATCTTTATTTTTTAGTTTTATAAGCGTCTCTTGGGGGGAGAATAGAACATTAGTTTTTCCCTACCAAAGAACAACATTTATTGAAGGTGAGAAAAGTGTGTCATTTAGAATTTTGAATGATACAGATAAAACACCTTATTTAATGCAATCATCTGTTGAATTATTAGATGAAAGTAGTGGTCTTGATATAAAAGAAAATAATATAAATATTCCTTTTATGGTCACTCCTCCACTTCATAAGCTGGAAGCTGGCAACTCTTATACTTGGCGAGTTATGTTTATTGGTGATAATGATAAATTAGCGAAAGATAGGGAAACGGTTTATATTGTAAAATATAGAGCTATCCCTCCATTAGACAAAAACATGCGAGAAAATAATAGTAGTATTGATGTCAATACTATTCAAGTCCTTCACTTTAAAGTTTATTATAGGCCTAAGCAATTTGCTAATTTAACCATAGAAAATGAGCAAAAAAAGATATCCTTTAGGCGAGAAGGAAATAATATTATAGTTAAAAATAATTCACCAATTTATATGTCCTTTGAAAGTTTGGCTGTTAATGGAGTATCCGTTGATTACAAAGAATTATTTAAGCCAATTAAGCCACTATCAGAGCAAATATTCATTTCAGATAGCAAAATCCGTGATGTAAATACGATTACATGGAGTGTGTTGGATGAATTAGTATTAGAATTGCCTAAAAATACATCCACACTGTAATTTACAGGTAATGTTATAGTATTTAGGGCTAGGAGTAACTTGATTTGTTTAATAATGTAATCCTATGTATTACTGAGAGATCCAAATGCAAGATATAATGTATAAACTGAAGGATTACGAGAAAGAAAAACTATCTACCTTTTTATTTTTTATTCTTTATTTTTTGTTTTTTTTCTCATCTCTAGCCTTTTCAAAATCCGATACTAACTTTCGTCTTGTCATCCATGGCGGAGCAGGGGATATTACAGAACGTTTACTCACTCTTGAATTACAAAAAGAGCATGAAGAGAAATTAAAGGAAGCATTACAGGCAGGATATTCCATTTTAGCTCAAGGTGGCGATAGTATAGATGCCGTTCAAGCGGCTGTGATCGTAATGGAAGACTCTCCGCTATATAACGCAGGTAAAGGGGCTTCTTTAACTACAAATAATAAAGTGGAATTAGATGCTTCTATCATGGATGGTCGCGATCTCAAAGCTGGCGCCGTAGCGGGTGTATCGAATGTAAAAAACCCTATCATGGCCGCCTATAAAGTGATGACTAAAACCCCTTATGTGATGATGGGAGGAACCGGAGCTGAACAATTTGCGAAATCAGAAGGGTTAGATATTGTTGATGAATCCTATTTTATTACTGAAAAACGCAGCGAACAATTAAAGAAAGTGAAAGAGATCAGCCGGAAACTCGATCAAGAAAAGGGAATTAACGCCTCGCTATTTATAGACCCGCTAATGTTTGATTATAAGTATGGCACTGTGGGTGCTGTTGCCGTTGATAGCCGCGGAAATGTTGCCGCAGCAACCTCTACAGGTGGCAGTACTAATAAACATTATGGCCGAATTGGTGATTCACCCATTATTGGAGCCGGAACATATGCGGATAACAATACAGTTGCAATTTCTACAACTGGTTTAGGTGAGGTCTTTATCCGAGGTGTTGCTGCTTATGATGTTGTTGCTCAAATGAAATACGGCAATACGCCATTAGCTGAAGCCACAATGAATACTTTGAATTCAGTGAAAGATATGGGAGGCACTGGAGGTATTATTGCAGTAGATAATAAGGGCAATTTTGTTATGCAATTTAATACTAAAGGTATGTTTCGCGGGATGATTGATCAAGATGGTGTTTCACAAGTTGCAATGTTTGGTTTTTAATATGTTATCTATTTAATTTTAATTGTTTTTTATTTTTAAGAATCGAATTTGAAATTACTAGTTTCCCATGTTGACGGTTTTGCCTACTTAAGCGTAATTGTTGGTAGGCTTTTTTTTATTGGAGTTGGCATGTAAAAGCAGAAGAAGATTCATCTTTGATAATATAAAGATTATCACTCATTTTAGTTATATTAATATAGTACTTGATTTTATCTTTTTCTAATTGAATGAAATTAGAAAATAGCTTCTCAGGTATATTATCTGAATTGGTTACTGATGACGATTTAAAGGTAACAACATAGTTACCATTGTGGTCAATCGCTAAGTAATTAAAATAAATTGCTCTATTAAGCCGGTAGATTTTTTTATCATTTTTTAAGTAGCCATACATATTCATGCGACCATAATTTTTTGTTGAAATTTGTACATTAATCTTTGATTTCAAGCTCAACCCATTCTGTGTATTATTATCTTTAATCCATAATATTTCAGAATGGCAGATTTGAACATTGTGATTATTTTTATTGATAACAAAGGATGCGGTTGATGCGGTTGCGATTAAAAATAACGATACGGCAATATATTTTTTCATTCAAATTCTCTGATCATTAATCGATATGCAATCATGTTTAATGTTAATGCTGCTACAAATGCTGAGAGATATATTTTTATCAATGGAATAAGCTTGATTTAAGTCTGACAAAAGAATGATTCTTTTGGGTTCATCACATCGAATATTATATTTATCCAGCTTGCTATGTATTAGATTGATATTATCGCTAGAAACTTTAGCTAGCATATTAACCGGTGCTTGTATGATACATTTTTCACGTGAACTGACTGACAGGTAGTCACTCGTTGGATTTTCCTTAGCCATATAATACCAAAAAAATAAATTAATTAAATAGCATATCGCTATTGTTGAAATAGCTAATAGCAATATTTTTAAAGTTTTTTTGTTTTTATTTTTAATCGCGAGTGTCGTATTGATATTGCTACTATCGTCTTCTCCAGTTAATAATTCCGAGTTATTGGTATTTTCATCAAGTGATAAGTTTTCTGATACTGTGTTATCAGGGAGTTTTTGAGATAACTCTGAATTTTCGATATAGCCATGCTTACTTATATGAAGGGGATTAACTTCATTATTTTGTTCGTCAAATTTTACGTGTATAACGATATGACTATCAAGACGAAACCCTTTTTTGGGTACTGTAACAATACACTTAGGATCAACACCGACCTGCTCTAATTTTTTTCTTATTTCACTAATGTAAGTATTTAAATTATTATTAGAACCGACAAGGCCATATTCTTCCCATACATTCGTTAAAAGTTCATCTCGTGTTGCGAGTCCTTTTTTTAAATTTAATGAGATAATCTCATCGAATAATCTAGCAGCAGGTTTAGATAATTCAATAAATTGATTTTTATCATCTTTTGAGTATATTAAGCTTGTGTTTTTTTCGAAAATATATTTTTCGTCAATAGTGTAGTCATGTGACTCGTTCATAGATGCCGTCTGCTCTCTAATTAAAATAACGAATAGAAAATCTAAAAGTAATAACAGCCAATTTTAATAAATAGGCTGAATAAATATTATTATTTAACTTCTTGTTGTTATAGTTTAAATAGGGATTCAATTTACTGCAAGTTTTATGCGATGAGCTTTTTTGTAATTAATTAGCAAATTTATTGAATTGATACTTTGGTTGGGTTTAAACACTGTATTAAAATAATTTTTAGGTGATTTAATTCATATTGCCTACATATTTGTTGTTAAAAAAATATATTAATCCAAATAAATCCATTCTTACCTATGGATGTTCTTTTGTGGGAATAATCCTAGGTATTTGCACTTAAATTAATGCCTTTGTTATTTTATGAGAGACAGAAGTTAATTTTGTAAAGTTTACACTTTATTAGGCGAAGAAATTAATCTTCGCCTAATATATTAAGGATTAATATTTATATTCAATACCTAACCAATAGTTACGGCCTTCTTCAATATAACCATTAGTGTATTCATAGGATTTATCAAATAAGTTGTTCACTGAGGTGTTAACAGAAATACCTTGGCCAAAATCATAATCTAAGCGCAGGTCAGTTTTAGCATAGCCACGTACTTTGCTTTCTGCATCAACATAATTAAATGCCCAACTTCTTGCTTCTTCGGTAATGGTAATGCTAAATGGATCGTATGGCGTGAATTTCACCCAAGCAAAGGCTTTGTGGGTAGGTAATTCGGCAACGTGTTTTACACTGTAGTGCTTAGGATCAGCGTGAATATATCCGTAGCTTAAACCAGCTTCCATCCAATCAGTGATTTGTCCGTTAGTCCCTAAATCAATCCCAAAGTAGTCAACTTTGCCACTATTGCGGTTTTCAAGCACGTATCCCCCATTTTTATTAGTACCAACACGATGGGCCATAATCGCATCAGAGACATGGTTGTAATAAATACTTGATGTATATGACCAAACTGGGGAGATATGACCTTTATAGGTCAAATCGTAAGTTAGGGCTCGTTCTGTATCAATATGAGGGTTAATGATAAAGGTATCATCACTTTTCATTTTTTCTTTGGTATAGCGTTCTTTTTGTGTTGGGAAACGGCTTCTTTCTGATACCGAGAACTGTACGGTATCTTCATTTTCTAAATGGTAACGAGCCATCATTTCCCAGTTGAATGCATGTTGGCTATTACCATCATATTTTTCAAAATCTCCTGATTTGTAATCATAACGTTTGCCGTCGGCACTTTTGCGCCAATCGTAGCCAATACCAGCGATAATATCGAGATTATTCATCGCAACCCATTGATATTCTGTAGCAATAGAATAGGTATTATCTTTATAGCGGTCGAATGGGACATCTCTCTTTGCACGTGCGCGGTGAACGTCTTCTTTCCAGTGTGCGGCAAATGACAGCATATCTAATTCACGCACGGTGAAGTCAACACGCATGTCAGCCCCATTACTGTAGTCATCATAGCGGCTGTAGTTATAGATACCGTCTTTATAGTCTTTAACAGACCTATATTGATGGAGTGTATTCTTAAATGTGTCGTGGTACAGACGGCTCTGTAACGCGATATCATTGGTTATTTGGGTTGTTCCATTGAAATAAATACTTTCTTTATCATAAGCTGGCCATTGCCAAATTTGAGGTTTGGTGTTTGTTACACTCGGCGGGCTGTTTTTATCACCATCTTGCTTTAGATAGGTAACCACATACTCGTCAGTTTCACGGGGTGTCCAGCCCACTTTCACCATCATACGTTTATCGTCTGTTGCAGAGTTAGGACGGCGTCCATTATTTCCCGCCAATGGGTTATCATTTTCTGAACTCGGGATCCCCATAAAACGCTGCTTATATTGGCTACCACTGACTTGAATAAAACCTAAGTCATTGCGGCCACCTAAGCGTGCACTAATATTGTGGGCATTATCTGCGCCACGAGCGAAACCTTGGTTTAAGCTGATATTGGCCTCAAAAGGTTTTTTAGGGGTAGCGGTGGTTAGGTTAATCGCTCCCCCCATCAAGTTTGGACCTTGTAATAGTGAAGTATATCCGGTTGATAGCTCAACGCTTGCGAGTTCGCTCGTCATAAAGCGCCCTAGGTCAAGGGTGCCATCATAAGGGACATAAGTTGGGATGCCATCAAAAAAGATAGGTACTTGGCGGCTATCAAATCCACGTACATTCACTTGGGTTTCGTTGCGATTACCTGATTTTTGAATGGATACACCTGGCATTGTACTCAGTGCTTGTGCAACGTTGGTTTTATTCAATTGTGTCATTTGCTCTTGTGTGATGACATTTGCATCCGCTGCTAATGGTGTACTCCAAACAGACATCACGTCAGTGTTTTTTTCTGCTTTAGGGTCAGACGCGGCGTGTCCCTGTGCTGCGAATAAAGCCATCCCAACCAAATAGGTAATTTGTTTTATTTTCATTATGTCTTTCCAGTTTTATGAATAACAATATATTATTTTTTATATAACGATATGCGTCATTAACCACAAGCGAATGAAGCCTACGAGGTAGGCTGTTTTTACAAATGATTTTTTTGACGCTAACTACTTAGGTTACTGCTTAAAAATATGTACTTTAATATCTCGCGGCGCTGCGTAGTAAGGGGCTGATGTAACCAATAATGGCACCCCTGTTTGTGCGAATGCTTCGATTGTTTTTAAATTAATTCCACCTGCAATGGACAGTCGACAAGGCCGACTTTGTTGCTTGGTGAGTTCTTGTAGCCGCTGAATTTGTTCAATGGGCAATTTATCTAGCTGAATAATATCGGCTTGCGCATTGATGGCGAGAATGGCTTGTTCATAGTCATCCGCCTCAACAATAATCATTTTTTCAGGGGCGGCTTGGCGTAGTGTTTTAATATGACTCACCCAATCATTTGGATTTTCAAGGCATTGGCGATGATTGGTGAACAGTAAAATACTTTCTGCACTACCTGCTCGGTGAATAATAGCGCCCCCAGCCAAAATCGCAGTTAAGGCAAGGGGCTTAGTATGAGGAATGGTTTTTCGCGTGCACGCAAGTTGCCCATCAGGTTGATATTGATGCAAAATATTTACCATTTGCTGGGTGTAGTGGCTGACACCTCCACACCATTCCAGTACGTTTTGTACCGCTTTCCAGCCCTGATGCAAGGCTTCAATCGGCCCAGTGGCGCGAATTAAAACGCTTTGTGGGGCAACTTGTTGGCCATCTTGAAAGTGACAATCACAAGTGATCCCAAGTTTCTCTAACATACGTCTGGCGATGGTGACCCCACTGATGCAGCCCCCAAATTTGGATGCAAAGGTCATCATCCCCATTTGAGCCTGCAAGCCGAGCGCACGGGTGGTAAGGTCGCCGTACTGGATATCATCTAGCAGTAGTTGGTCGATTAATGTATCAGGCACGTAAATCATAATGTCAGTTCCGATTCATCGACCACATCCCAAGAGACCATTGCCCAATCTCTGGATGGATAAGGGATTGTTTTGCCTAGTGCCGCTTGTTCATCATAATACTGACGTAAGATAGCGGTTTCTCCTGGTGTAATATTTTTAAGGGACCAATTGACACTGTCAGCGAAAGTGTCAAAGCTATCAAATCCACCTTTATTTGGACTTTTAATAAAATCAACGCGCGCATTGATGCCCATCTGATGCAATATATTCACTGCATAAATATAGGTGGGTAAACGAACCACTTCGCGGCCTATTTTGCGAATTATTTTTTCATCAATAAATGTTGGGTTGATGGTATGGGTCGTGTATACCCGCAATTTTGTTTGGCGATTAAGCTTCAGTAAGGCTGCTTTTAAATCATCAACGAGTGTTGAGCGTGACGCCACTGAAATATCGACTTTGGGTAATGAACTCCAGTCATCTTCCCATGCCAGTTGTTCAAAGCGTGCATGTGGAATAGCGAGTTCTTTTGCCCGCAGTTTAGCCATTTCGAGCATACCGCGGCTATAATCAATACCTATCGTTTCCTTGAATTCATTAGCAAGGCAAAGGCTAACTGAACCTGGGCCACAGCCCACATCAAGCAAGGTTTCAGCGCCTGCTAAATCCATTAATTCACGAAAGTGCACTAAGTATGGGTCATGGGGATTAGCGCAAGTTTGCGCCATTTGTTGTGCTTTTTTATCCCAATGCTCTGGCTCTTTGCGGCTTCGTTGAGCTTGTTGCATATGTTGCTGATACATTTTTGCAAAATTGATTTGATTAATTAACATGATCCCTGACCTTAACTAGAAAATGTTGATGGAAGCTGAAAGTGAGATTGAATGCTGTGTTTATCCACATTATAGAGGGCTGCTAAGTTAGTAAGTGTTAACATACATTTAGATGACCCTTGCCTCGCTTTGTGGTGCTTATCGAGCAAAATAACATTATCAGCGATAGCAGCGGCATGTTGTGGGTGATGGGTTGACATCAATATCGTCATACCATGGGATTTAAGCTTTTCAATTTGCTCAAGCAAGCGAATTTGGTTACCAAAATCAAGGCTAGCGGCAGGCTCATCCATAATTAGAAGTAATGGTTTTTGTATTAAAGCCCTTGCTATCAATACTAACTGTTTTTCTCCGCCACTAAGCGTGCTGTATAGCCGTGTTGCCAAATGTGAAATGCCAAGGTGCTTTAGTTGTTGATATGCTAAATTTTTTTCGGTCTCTTTAGGGACTGAAAATAATGAAATATGGGGAGTTAAGCCCATCATGACCATATCGACTACAGTGAAAGTAAAGGGGGTATCATGGGCTTGGGGAACATAGGCGACAGTTTTGGCTATTTCGCGTGGTTTAAAAGTTTGAATTCCTTGCCCATTGAGTAGGATCTCGCCTTTAATTGCAGGTAATAACCCCAGTAAAGTTTTCATTAAGGTGGTTTTACCGCAGCCATTTGCACCTAATAAGCAGCTAATCTCCCCCTTAGGTAATGAAAGATTAATGCCATCAATGATAGCTGTGCCATGATAACCAATTGCGACCTCTTGCAAAGATACAATGCTCATCTCACCCGCCTTGTCTGCAATAAAATAGCTAAAAAGAAGGGCGCACCGATTGCAGAGGTTAAAATGCCTATGGGTAATTCAATCGCGGCGATAGTACGTGCTAAGGTATCAGTAATGAGTAATAAAATAGCTCCAATTGCCAGTGATGCAGGGAGCTGATAGCGAAAGTTAGCACCCACTATCATTCGGGTAATATGTGGCACAATCAAGCCTATCCAACCAATAATTCCAGCAATAGAAACAGCGCTTGCCGTGAGCAGTGTGGCACAAATAATGAAGGTAGCTCGAGTTAAACTGACATTGATCCCAAGGCTTTTAGCTTCTTCATCAGATAAGCTGAGTAAATTCATGCGCCAGCGCAATAATAATAGTGGAATAATACCGATAACCATCAGAGGTAATACTGACATTAAATCTGCTTGGGTAATTGATGATAACCCACCTAATAGCCAAAACGTGATGGAAGGCAACTGGGTGTAAGGGTCTGCAAGAATTTTCATCAATGAAATTGCTGAACCACATAACGCACTGATAGCGACACCGACAAGAACCAAAGATAAAATGGGGTCATGTTGACGCGCTAGTCGGGCAATAAAGCACACTAAAGTAACGGTAATTAGGCCACCAATAAATGCACTTAGCTGAATGTAAAATAATGATTGCCCAAAAAAAATACCGATAACAGCCCCCACGCCAGCACCCGCTGAAACCCCTAAAATATCTGGTGAAACCAATGGATTGCGGAACATTCCCTGATAAGCAGCACCTGCAATAGCCAGTCCTCCACCAATAACAATAGCGGCTAATGTGCGCGGGAATCGTATTTGCCAGAACACGGTTTCATGCCGCGGATTACTCAACTCGCTGTGAGAAGGTAACTGACTAATGAGCAGGTGGTAAAGCTCATTTAGTGTAAGTGAGTACTTACCACTTATTAAGGCGATAATAAAGCTTATTAATAAAACAGCGATTAATAAAAGGGATTTTCCGCCTTGTTTCAATACACCATTCATGATTTTTCCATGAGCCAATCAACCTGCTCTAAAGTCAGTGGAGAATGGTAAAAATGGGTAAAAAATTCAGCAATATCATGCTTGATATTTTCGGCAATACTCTTATCGAAATGGCTCTGTAGCCGTCTCATGCCGAGTAAGCGGTTAACCCCCGGAGGCCCATCTAACCAGCCAAATGGCATACCGCTGAAAACCAGTAACTGGTTGTTAGTAATGGCATCTAGCCCTTTCCATAATGCAGAGTTTGTGATCAATTCAATGGCTTCGTCATATTGCGTTATAATGATGTCAGGGTTCCATTGATATAATTGCTCCATAGAAACCGTTGTCAGTCCATGGAAGTTAGGGATATCAACTACATTACGCAAACCAAGCATTTCAATGGCTTCAGTATGAATTGAGCCTTTAGCGCCGGTTTCTAAACCTTTTGCCCCTCTCGCGAGGTAAAAACTTAGTGATTTCTGTTGGTTTTGATGAGCAAATAAGGCAGCATCATCAATATAGCGTTGAGCAAGTTGGCCTAACTTTTGAGCCTGTGGGATAACGCCTAAAACCTCACCGAGTTGCATAAGCTGTTGTGGCGCATCTTTTAACCCTCCAGCCATTAATAAATAAGGTACATGGGTTTGTTGGGCAACCTTTTCTGCTTGTGAAAGATAGGTATCATTAATATTACCAGTATCAATAATTAAATCTGGGTTATAGGATAGAAGCTGTTCTAAGGAAAGCGTACTGCCTCGACCTGCTAAACGACCATATACGGGTAATTCGAGCCATTGCGCTGCAAAAAGGCCACTGTGTCCTTTTTTCAGTGAAATTGAGGAAAATCCCACCATTTTTTCGGGGGCTAATGCGAACATCAATAGATCAGAAGGGGGGCCAGAGCTGATGACGCGTTGAATATCCTTTGGCGTCGGAAGATGACCAAATAAAGCTTTTTCAACGGCTGGACGAGTTTGTGCGAAGCTCGGCAAACTGTAAAAAGCAGCAAGTACTGCACTTGATTTAAGGAACTGCCTACGATTGATCGCCATAGTCTAATTTCATCTATTCGTTATAATAATAATTATATAGCGCGAAAATTAGCGGAGTCATGATAGAGAGTCAACTATAAAAATCGCATTGTTCGGAAAATTCGACATTTATGTGATGTAAATCAGTAACAAAGATTGCTATCCATTAACAGATAGCAGAACATGGTTATCGTTAACGAATTGGATATCGCTTTGAACTTATGAAGAAAAAAAGACCTTCTCTACAGGATGTTGCCGACCAAGTTGGCGTCACAAAAATGACGGTGAGTCGTTTTCTACGAAACCCAGATCAGGTTTCAGAAGCTTTGCGCGAGAAAATTGCCCAAGCTGTGGAGGCTTCCGGGTATATTCCAAATAAGGCGCCCGATATTTTATCGAATTCAACTAGCCATGCTATTGGGGTGTTGCTTCCTTCATTAACTAACCAAGTTTTTGCCGAAGTGATTCGTGGAATTGAAGCCGTGACAGACCGCCATGGCTACCAAACCATGCTCGCTCACTATGGTTATTTGCCCGAAAAAGAAGAAGAGCGGCTGACTTCACTACTTTCTTATAATATTGATGGTGTGATTTTAGCCGAACGGACACACACTGAACGAACGCTGCGCATGTTGAAAACCGCGGGGATCCCCGTTGTTGAGATTATGGATAGCGTTTCTCCTTGCCTAGATATTGCAGTTGGTATTGATAACTTTGAAGCGTCTCGCCAAATGACTCGGGCGATGATTGAGCGTGGCTGCCGTAAGGTTGTGTACTTAGGCGCAAGACATGATGAACGTACTTTTATCCGCTTGAAAGGTTATGAACAGGCAATGCTCGATGCTAATCTTGAACCACGTAATGTGATGACGCAGGCTAGCTCATCGTATTCGCTAGGCGCCCAACTACTGCACGATTGCCGTGCTAAATACCCAGATACCGACGGCTTATTCTGTACCAATGATGACTTAGCGATAGGGGCTATTTTTGAATGCCAACGTTTAGGGATTCAAATTCCACAAGACCTTGCTATTTCAGGTTTTCATGGCCACGACGTAGGGCAAGTGATGACGCCAAAACTGGCGAGTATTTTGACGCCAAGAGACCAAATGGGGCGTAAGGCGGCAGAAGTCTTGTTGGCAAGAATGTCGGGTAAGAAGCTTGTTGAGTCGCATTTTGATGTGGGGTTTTGTGTCCTCACTGGCGAAAGTATCTAATTATTCCTCGTCATACTTCGCGCTGTCGCGTTGTTGCCTGTACTCGCCAACCCTAGTCACATACTTATGTATGCTCCTAGGGCTTGACTCGCTTGGCGCCTAGCGACAACACGAACTATTTAGAGGAATGCTTTAAGGGGAGTAATAAAGTTTAAATATACTTTTTGTTTTTTGTTTTTTGTTTTTTGTTTTTTGTTTTTTGTTTTTTGCTATTGCTGTTTGTTTTTTATTTTTGCTTTGTCTTTCACCTGCCTCTTCTGAAGTCAGTTTGAGAGTATCATCACAGATCTGTTTTCTTCTTCACCAATTTGATTGCCAAATAAATCCGCACTGATGATAATGTTACCCGTAACTTGTTACCGGTAACAAAGGCCGGTTTTTAACTAAAGCCAGGACAATAGTGAATATCTGAGGAGTTTCCTATGAATGATACCCAAAAACAAAACTATACATTTGTACTAATGGGGGTATCGGGTAGTGGTAAGTCTGCTGTTGCTACCGGTGTTGCACAGCAACTACAAGCTGCTTTCCTTGATGGTGACTTTCTTCACCCTAAATCAAATATTTTAAAAATGGCATCTGGTCATGCATTAAATGATGACGACCGTAAACCTTGGTTAGTCGCACTAAATAATGCCATTTTTGCAATGCAAAGAACTAATAAGATATCGCTGGTAGTTAGCTCTGCACTGAAAAAAAGCTATCGTGATATCTTAAGAGAGGGGAACCACAACCTCTATTTTATTTACCTAAAAGGTGATGCGGTTGTTATTGAAGAAAGATTGAAAGCACGTAAAGGGCATTTCTTTAAGCCTGAAATGCTGAAATCGCAATTTGATGCCTTACAAGAACCTGGCGCGGATGAACCTGATGTGCAGGTTGTTGATATTCGCCCATCCTTAGAAAACGTGATTGAAAATACGTGTTCTACTATTCGTAAGATTGTCGCTGGAGATAACTAATGAATACCCCAGAAACATTAAGCACGTTAACGCTCGTGCTGACGGCAGTCGGCTCTGTCGTTTTACTGCTTTTTTTAGTGATGTATGCTCGTTTACATGCTTTTGTTGCACTCATGATTGTTTCTATTGGTGCCGGTTTATTTTCAGGTATGCCAGTACAACAGATCACGGAAACCATGCAAAAAGGAATGGCGGGAACCTTAGGTTTTCTTGCTATCGTAGTCGCTCTTGGGGCAATGTTCGGTAAAATTTTACATGAAACAGGGGCATTAGATCAGATTGCGAATAAGCTACTTAACCTATTCGGTGAAAAGAATGCTCACTATGCAGTGGGTGTCGCAGGGCTGATTTGTGCGCTACCACTCTTCTTTGATGTGGCTATTGTCTTGTTAATTGGTGTGGTGTTTGCGGTAGCGAACCGCACAGGCCATAACGTTGTTCGCCTTGCTATTCCATTATTTGCTGGGGTAGCCGCTGCGGCAGCGTTTTTATTACCGGGGCCAACACCAATGCTAGTTGCATCACAAATGGGGGCAGACTATGGCTGGATGATTTTAATTGGTTTGTGTGCTGCTATCCCAGGTATGATTTTAGCAGGGCCATTATTTGGTAAGTTTATCAGTAACTTTGTTCATATTGATATTCCAGCAGATTATCAAGCGCCAAATACAGAACATGGCAAAATGCCAAGCTTTGGATTTAGCTTGTGTTTAGTGCTTTTCCCGTTGGTATTAGTGGGTTTAAAAACAATCGGAACGCATTTAGTTGAAAAAGGAACCCCCCTTGAGCATTGGTTAGAGTTTATCGGTCACCCTTTCACCGCATTACTGTTAGCGTGTTTACTGGCGATTTATGGCCTAGGTTTCCGTTATGGTATGGATAAAGAAAAAGTCATGGCGATTTGTTCCGCAGCGATTCAACCTGCTGGGATCATTTTACTTGTGACGGGTGCTGGTGGCGTATTCAAACAAATTTTAGTGGATTCAGGTGTAGGCCCTGCACTAGGTGACTCTTTAATTGGTGCTGGTTTACCAATTGCTGTTGCTTGCTTTGTATTAGCGGGTGCAGTGCGTGTCATTCAAGGTTCTGCAACGGTTGCATGTTTAACAGCGGTAGGTTTAGTGCTACCTGTTATCAGTGAGTTAGGTTACTCAGGAGCACAGCTGGCAGCATTAGCTATCTGTATTTCTGGCGGTTCATTGATCTTAAGCCACGTGAATGACTCTGGTTTCTGGTTATATGGAAAATTCACTGGTGCGACAGAAGCGCAAACGCTAAAAACATGGACGGTAATGGAAACTATCCTTGGTACGACAGGGGCAATTGTCGGTATGGTGTTCTTCATGTTCTTGTAATGTATTTTATGAAAATACATCAGAGCTAAATGTATTGAATTAAAACGCCCGCTATTAAGTGGGCGTTTTGCTTATTTAGCTTAGGCTAATTTTAGGGATGATAATTTTATTATGGTGTTGTGGCGAATTAATGTGTTTAGCATGACCCGGTGATAATGCAATATGCTTCGTAAAAAATGAGGTTAGTCCTAAGTCGTGAGTAGAAAAGAAAATAATTGATTTATCTAATTCAAACTCTTGCTTCATTAATTGTAAGAATGAGAGTGCATCAGAGGCCGCCATAAATGATGTCGATTCGTCTAAGAATATCATTTCAGGTTGTTTTATCAGAGTCAGTGCGAGCTGTAACTTTTGTTTTTCCCCTGTAGATGCGGCGATATCGGTGATGAGTGTATCGTCTAAGGTTTCCTTACTAATCAGTAAGGATGGGCAACATAATTTGGTAAGGTGAACAATTGTATTGTTATCGAATACACCGTAGAAATTAAAATTATCACGAATGCTGCCATGAATAAATGTTGAAATACCATTATGGTAGGCAATTTTTTCTGTTAAAAAGCATTGGGAAATTTCATCGATACCAATACCATTGATTGTAATATCCCCTGATGAGTATTCTGAAATCCCACATAATGCTTTCATTAGTGATGTCTTTCCTACGCCTGAAATACCAGTAATACCAATAACATCGCCGGGTTTGGCTTCAACATCAAGCTGATTAATAATGGTTTTACCATTAATGCTAACGCTAAGATTTTTTGCACTAAAATGTTTTATTGAATCTGTTGTTATACCATCTGCTTTGAAATGGATAAGTGGGTTGTTTTTTAACTGATCAATACTGGATTTGATATGAAATAGATGTGTTTTCACCATAAATAAGCGATTAATGGCACTTGTAATTGCACCAGAAAGTCGACTATTAATGATCATCACGGCGATAACAGAAGCCAAGCTTAGACTGCCTTCACCAATAGCCAAATAGCTAGCTACGTACATTACTATCATAGATAAAAACGTATTTACTTTGATAATTTCCATCCAATGGTGATTGGCCTCATTTAGTTTTAATTTTATTTTTTCATCTTCATTAGTTTTTATACTGATGTACTGTTTAAAATGGTTATCTCTGGCAAAACAAAGCTCATGTTTTTTTTGTTCCAATGAGTAGTACATGGCTGATTTTTCATAGTTTAAGGTATTCGCTCGGAGCATATTTTTATAGGAAAGAAAGCGGATGTGTAGGCATAAAAAGATAAGCCCAGCGTAATAGCTCAATAGCAATAATGAATAAAAACCTAACATACCAAAAATGCAAAATGAAAATAAAATGGCTAACCCGACATCATAAATAATTTGAGGCTTAATTTCCCAAACTTGTAAGATTGATGCTTCTGCTGTTCTCACTTTAATTGAGGCACTTTTACAACTAGATTGTTTTAATAAATTAATAAAATAGCGATTAAAAGTACTGATGTTAAGCTTTATTTTTTTTGTGTTCTGTTCATGAATAATGTGTTTAATAAAAAACTCTAAGCCAATAACGACAATGAAAATAAAACTAATATATAAAAGTGAGCTTATAGATTCACTATAAACTAAACGGGAGTTAAAAAGATTTGAATATAAAGGTAATAATAGTGCGAATACAATTAAAGGTAATGACAATAAGCTAGATTTTGGTGTTAACTTAATCAGTGATTTATATATGCTCTCTTCATTGAGTGTGTTTTCACTTGCAGAAATTGAAAATAAATGTTTATTTTCAATTAGTTGTTGTGTTATTGCTATGTCGGTTGTTAGATTAGTTAGCTGGCCTCTATGATTTTTGATGATAATATATTTCCCATCTGCTATCTCCATAATAAAGAGAGCAGGTAGCTTTTTTTCATTAAAATCTGAAATAGAAGTGTATTGATAAGTGAAAAAATCATTATTAATAAATTCATTTATATTATTTAAGATATATTTATTATCATAAGAGAGTGCTGGAGAGGCAAATGGTTCTCCTAATATCTTAAAGTATTGATTAATAACATCATGGAAACTACTTTCTTTCATTTTCTTCACTCTTTAGGAAGCAAGCGTTAACCCCTTGATTATCCTCAATAGGTTTTAAGGCTTTAATGTGTACATTAGGCGTGTTTTTTTTAATTAATACCGTGTTATAGATGGTATAGGTCATTGCTGCGTCAAAAGATATGTTATTTCCATAACTGCAATAAACATCAATAGATTTAACCTTTTTATGATCAATTAGTTTTAAGGTGTCATGGCTAAACATTAACGATGTCATGATGTTATTGCCATTGCCATTGCCATTGTCATTATTACTATCGGTATTTATAGATGAAGACGCTTCAGTATTGTGGTTATCAATTCCTATCAATGCCGCCTTGCCTTTATTTTTTTCAGCAGCCATTGTGCTTGATAACACATTAGCTAAGAGCACAGCCATAAGTAATGTCATGGTTGCAACAGCAGCAGATAATGCAGAAATAAAACCTAACATAAGTCACCAAACGTTAAATGTAATGTTATCGCTAATTAATGCGGTTAAATAATGAAGTACTGAAATCTCTTTACTAGAGATATAGAGCATCACTGGCAAACCGTCATGTTCTGGAAGGAGCTCCGTATTTTGTTCTGGTGTAATTTGTACTGAATAATAGCGTTCTTGACTGTTCCGCTCCCTGTCACTAAAGGAATCAGCGCTGATTTTTGTAACTTTCCCGTTAATGATTTTTTTAAACCCAGGGGAGTTCACCACAATTTTGGCTGGTAGCTGTGGCGCTATAAAAGGGCGATACTTCGCTAATATTTTACCTTCAATAACCCGCGTACTTTGCTGTTTTTTAATCACCATTACTAAATTTGAGGCTTCAACATACGAACCTTTCTCTAAATCTTTTTCGATACTTAATACAATCCCGTTTGCTGGTGATAACACACTATTCGCTCTTATTTTATTGCGCAGTAATTCCATCTGACCACTGTTTTCTAATTTCTCTTTTTTTAGTCGATTAAGTAGAGTTTCATTTTCTTGTATTTCCCCGATAAGTCGTGCGGTATACTTCTTTTCTTGCAGTGAGATTTCTCGCAATAACCCTTGAGCATTTAATTCACCTGATGCTATTAGCGCGGTGGTGCGGCTGATTTCAGCATTATTATTGAGTTTTTCAATTTCAGGAGCTCTTGCGTTTTTTAATAATAAGTCCTTCTTTTTCAGTATGTTAATTTGATTTTCTAGTTCGCTAGACTCTTTAATTTGTGAGATATATTTATCTCGTAAATTACTTATCTCCATGCGTAAGAGAATATGACCATAGAGTTCTCTATAGGCACTTAAAGTTTTACTTTGTAAGCCCTTTGCAAAGAAAAAATATTCAGATTCCGTATTTATGCTTCCATCAAGGATTTTATTTAACAGTTTTTTGTTTTCTTCTAATTCATTGATGCGTTCATTAGCAAAAGTAACGAGGCCGGATAAGGTTTTTTCTTGATGAAAGACATCTAAATTAGTATAGGAAAATAAAACTTGGTCTTTTTCTACCTTATCACCAGTTTTAATAGCGAACTGATTAATAAATCCAGAAGCCGGGCTCACTATTTCTAGTCGATTGGAGACTCCTGAGATAATCCCCTCTCCTGGAGAGGATATTTCTATTTTAGCTAATATAATATAACCGATAAATAATGACGTGATACCTAGAAATATTTTTAATTTTTTAGGTGCCCGGTTCAGTTTATTTAGATAACGTTTCAATTTCAGCTAACTTCCCTGTTAATTGGATATATTCCATTTTGTTTTTCATATCAGCAATCATTAATTCAGCAATGCGCCTTTCCATTGTTAACATATCAAATAGTGTGTTCACCATTTCATAGAAAGAAGATTGTGATATTTCATATTCCCTTTGTTGGCTTTTAATTATTGAACGCATGGTCTTACGTTGTTCATGTAGCCCTGTAAGCTCAGTTGAATTTGAATTAGCGATTAATTTTAAATTTTTAATTTTAGCTGTGGATTCTTTATATTTATAATCAGCTTTTCCTTTTGTTGCTTCATACAGTTTCAGTTGAGATTTTTCATTCAGCACTTTATCAAGGTCAAAGATATTTAATTTAACCTCCATTCCCATATAAGACTCGTTACGACTTCTGACTTGATCAATAAATCGCTCTTCGGCGATAAGATTAACATTTAAGAAGGGATTTTGTTGATAAGCATTTTCTTTCATTGCATCAGCTTGCATGCGTAGCAAGTTATATTCGCTATTCTGTTGTGCATTTTCACTATCAATAATAGTTTCTTGTAATTTTTTTAATAGATTTTTTGGAACCGTTACACCTTTAGAAGGAAAGGTAATGCCTGATAAAAGCTCAATATTAGACTTATATTGCTCAATCTCTTTTTCTATATTTTGTAGCTCTGTTTCAATCCTCTGCATCAATAAAGAAGCTTGTTCAACATCACTGTATTTTGCTATGCCACTTTTATAGCGATGAGTAATAAGTTTGAAAATACTTTTAGCATTGCTATTTAAATCAGCTGTTGTTTTTGTTAGCTCATTGAGATAATAAATACCAATTAAGTTGTTAGTTGTCGAGGTGTAAAGTTCTTCTTTTTCCTTGTTTAGTGAAAGTGCTGATATTTTTAATTTTAAATTTTTTTCATTAAACCGGTGACTTAACGTAGTGTCATAGATCAATGAACTGGCAGTAATATTACTGTTAGTGCTGCCATCATGGCTTTTTATTTTTCCTGAAGCGGATATTTTTGGTAGATAATAATAATCTGTTTGTTTTGCTCTGAGGTTTTCAGCTTCTAATTCTAACGCTTTTATTTGAACTGGATTGGAGTTTTTTAATACTCGGCCAATAAATGTTTGGAAGTTTTCTACATCTTGATTGGCTAAGCTACAAGTTGGTAGTGATAATGTTAATAATAAACCTAAGGTGATAGGACGCATGTGCTTACTCCATTGATAATAAAGTTAATAGTTTTTTTCTGCTCTCAATGGTATTTTCTTTTAGCCATTGTGTAGTTTGATCTATTTTTAATATTTCTTCTGAAATTTTTTCATTCTGATTGTTTTTGTTTATTTTTTCTTCTAATAAGTAGACGGCTAATTTTCTTTTCCAGTCATCGTCAGCTTCTTTTATTGATTGTAAAACCTCTAAGTGCTCTTGTGCTGTGGAGGATAAAGCCAGAAGATGTGAGGAAATATCAGTTGCTAGCTCATTGTTTTCGGTCACGGAAATCATTTTTTGCGCTATATTGATATTCACTTTCTGTAATGTGTTCAGGGTTTCTTGAATATGATTAAGTTCTTCTGAGTAGTTTGCAGATTGTTGTTGAGTTTTTTTATTTTCTTTTTGGTAAAAGAAATGAAAGAAATTCAAACTCACTAACAGTAAAACTGAAATAGAAACCCCAAGAATAGAGGTTAAGAATGCAAAGGACATTGAATTAAGTGCCATTGAGATAGATGAAATCATGGCGTTCATTTTTTCTGAGACATCACCTTCTCCTCCAAGTGATGCTGATATTGCGGTGATCATCCCTGTTAATCCAATAAATGTTCCTATTAATCCTAATGATACAGTAACGGATGCAGATAATTTCGTTTGGTTTGAGAGTAATGTATAGTTGCTTTTTTTATTTTTATTAAATAATCGATGAAATAGAAATATAACTAAAGGATAAATATAAATCCCAATCATGGTGTAGCTGATTTCAGGGGCAAGTAATAGACATTGCTGAACCATTTCACGTACCGATTGTAATAAAAAACAAGCGAGAAACGTTGCGGCATAAAAAAATAATCCAAGATAATACATGTTATTTGTAATCCCAATAAATGCATGAGTTCCAACCTGGGCAATATTCACTTGTTCCTTGTTTTAGAACAATTTCTTTATTAATTCCCAGACTCTTAATTAGTGATGCCATATAAAGAAGGTTGTAGGTGTTTTTTTCTTTACTGTGGCTGATTTTATCATTGATGTAGCCACTGATAATAATTTTATTACTTTTGTTTTTAACTATTTCTTGTTTGATTAAAGAGGTTTCATTGCTTGATAAATGAATTCCACCTTTAAAATAAAGACGTTTGTTTTGGATGTCTATTTGTATTTTTTCAAATTTTAATTGTCCATAATTAATATGGGTTTCTGCAGTTTTCATTCCACTGAAAATAAACACCATGGAAACTAAAATAATTATACATAGTGTTCCACTTAACCCATCAACCATTGGGGCTAGTTCTTCATCAGAGTTATCATCATTTTCTTCCATATCTAATTCTTTTATTTTAGAAACAATTTTATTAATTCAGGATTATATTATAATCGCTATTGAAATGAACTCACTGGAATTGGAGCTAAAAAAAAAAGATTGTCAGACCACATTATCTTAAATGACGTTTTATTTTTAATTAAATGGATATAATCGGTTTCATTAACGGCAGCTTATGGGTATATAGCTGATAACCCCATTTATTAATATAATGATATAGAACATGACAGATAAAACTATCACAGATAAATTAAAAAGCATAGAAATCCAAAAGTTTAAAGTTCAAGGGCTTGATTTAATTGTAACTAAGCCAGATGGTTCTATTGAGAACATTAAAAATGGGCTGTCTGAAGTTATTTTAGGAAATATGACATTATTGACTGAGCAGGGCGAGATTCTTTCACAAGATGAAATTCTATCATCAATAACATTAAATGTCGGTGCTGATGCTATTTATATCAAAGAGCAATTGACGAGTGACATCATTGAATATACTGATAGCCAAGCCTCAAAAAAGAATAATGAGCAAATTGAAGGTGAGGAACAGCAATATGATAACCGACAAGACGATGAACAAAGTTTCAGTGAAAAACTGGCGGAGTTAAATCAAAAAAACCAACAATTAGAAAAGGCGCTTCAGACCTTGTCTTCTGAGAAAGATGAAAAAGAGGTATTACTAAGTTCGTCATTAACAAAGCTCACAGAAGCGAAAAACCAGCTAAATCAAAAAAATAAAGCAGAGAAAGCACAAGTCGAAGACAGCAACTTAACCTTTACTTCACCATCTGCACCCGTTGTTATGCCAATAAGTTCTTCATCACCCTCTCAGCCTGCAAATAAACCATTAGCACCTTCCCAGATAGCTAAACCTATAACACAGGTTTTTATTCAAGGAAAATTAAGCGAAGAATCCGACTCAGGGAAAAGGGGGGATAATATTACGAATATTAATACACCAATATTTACTGGGGTTATCTCTCCTGATAGTCAGGGTTATCTAACGATTAATGATAACAAATATTCGATCACAACGGATAAAGATGGAAAGTGGTCATTAAAAATCACTGAACCGTTAGAAGATAAAGTATATGAATATTCATTAGTTGCTTTTTCCGCTGAAGGTAAGCCTGTGACGGTGAATGGCCAATTTGAAGTCGACACTCAGCTTGATAATCTCTCTGTTAGCCTTGATGGGCATTCGGATACCGAAACGTCGGCGGAGAGACTAACTAACAAGCAAGTTCCTACTTTTATAGGGAAAGCTGAAGCTGGTAGTATGGTAACGCTAACGATTGCAGGACAAACATTATCGGCAATTGCTGATGATAAAGGTACGTGGCGAATAACAGTCGAGAAACCATTGGCCGATGGAGTATCAAACTTCCAAATCACTGCCGTGGATCCTGCTGGTAACCAAAAAATCATCACTGAGAGCGTTACTATCAAAACATCAAAACCAGATGCTAGTGTACTGCTTGATAACTCAACGGTTTTTTTGACCAGCAAAGTAAAGCCAACGCTTACGGGAAAAACAGATTCGAATTCCAATGTCATCGTTAAGGTAGCTGGAAAAGAGTACTTCACTAAGGCGAATGAACAGGGTGATTGGTCACTCACTATTAGTGATAACTTAGCTGATGGCTCACATATATTAAATGTTAAGGTAACAGATAGCGTAGGAAATCAGGGTGTTTTTATCCAAAGCCTGATAGTCGACACGACACTACCGGCTGCGACCGCGACGCTCACCGAAAGCAGCGATTCCGGCGCCAAAGGGGACAATCTTACGCAACACCAAGCAGTCACTTTGGAAGGGATAACCAAACCGCAATCGGCGGTGGTGATCCAGTTTGCGGGGCAGGAGTACAGCACCCTTGCCGATAAAGACGGGCAGTGGCAAGTGGCATTACCGGCAGTCAATCAAGACGGTGAGTATGATTATCAAGTGAGTGTGACCGATACCGTCGGAAATATCGGGATGTCCAGCGGGCAGTTTATTGTTGATACTCAGGTGGATAGCCTAGCGGTCCACCTTGATACACTGTCTGATAGTGGCAAGGTTGGCGACCATATCACTCAAGAGTCGCGTCCGCATTTTTCAGGCAAGGCGGAAGCGGGGAGCCGTGTCGAGTTGACGATTGACGGGCAACACGTGGTCACGACAGCGGATAGCCATGGGGCTTGGTCGGTGGTGACACAAAATGTACTCGCCGACGGCACCTATGATTATACGGTGAAAGCCATGGATGTGGCAGGCAATAGCACCGTGGTTACAGAGTCCGTGCAGATAAAAACCACATTGCAACCGACGACGTTACAACTCAATAACCAGTCTGATTTGATGACTAACCAACCGCTCCCGACATTATCTGGGCAATCCGAGCCCCACGCGACGATACAGGTTTCACTGAGTGGGGAAATTTACTCAACGGTGGCCGATGCACAGGGCGCTTGGTCGATTATGGTCACCTCGCCGCTCGCGTCGGGAAGCCACTCGCTCAAGGTGCAGGTCACCGATATTGCGGGAAATAGCGAGAAAATCAGCGAGACGGTATGGGTCGACACGACGCTACCGGCTGCGACTGCGAATCTCACCGAAAGCAGCGACTCCGGTGCCAAAGGGGACAATCTTACGCAGCACCAAGCGGTCACACTGGAAGGAATAACCAAACCGCAATCGGCGGTGGTGATCCAGTTTGCGGGGCAGGAGTACAGCACCCTTGCCGATAAAGACGGGCAGTGGCAAGTGGCATTACCCGCAGTCAATCAAGACGGTGAGTATGATTATCAAGTGAGTGTGACCGATACTGTCGGAAATATCGGGATGTCCAAGGGGCAATTCACTGTGGATACTCAGGTGGATAGCCTATCGGTCCACCTTGATACACTGTCTGATAGTGGCAAGGTTGGCGACCATATCACTCAAGAGTCGCGTCCGCATTTTTCAGGTAAGGCGGAAGCGGGGAGCCGTGTCGAGTTGACGATTGGCGGACAACACGTGGTCACGACAGCGGATAGCCATGGGGCTTGGTCGGTGGTGACACAAAATGTACTCGCCGACGGCACCTATGATTATACGGTGAAAGCCACGGATGTGGCAGGCAATAGCACCGTGGTTACAGAGTCCGTGCAGATAAAAACCACATTGCAACCCACGACGTTACAACTCAATAACCAGTCTGATTTGATGACTAACCAACCGCTCCCGACACTATCTGGGCAATCCGAGCCCCACGCGACGATACAGGTTTCACTGAGTGGGGAAATTTACTCAACGGTGGCCGATGCACAGGGCGCTTGGTCGATTATGGTCACCTCGGCACTCGCGTCCGGAAGCCACTTGCTCAAGGTGCAGGTCACCGATATTGCGGGAAATAGCGAGAAAATCAGCGAGACGGTATGGGTCGACACGACGCTACCGGCTGCGACTGCGACGCTCACCGAAAGCAGCGATTCCGGCGCCAAAGGAGACAATCTTACGCAACACCAAGCAGTCACTTTGGAAGGGATAACCAAACCGCAATCGGCGGTGGTGATCCAGTTTGCGGGGCAGGAGTACAGCACCCTTGCCGATAAAGACGGGCAGTGGCAAGTGGCATTACCCGCAGTCAATCAAGACGGTGAGTATGATTATCAAGTGAGTGTGACCGATACCGTCGGAAATATCGGGACGTCCAACGGGCAGTTTATTGTCGATACTCAGGTGGATAGCCTAGCGGTCCACCTTGATACACTGTCTGATAGTGGCAAGGTTGGCGACCATATCACTCAAGAGTCGCGTCCGCATTTTTCAGGCAAGGCGGAAGCGGGAAGCCGTGTCGAGTTGACGATTGGCGGACAACACGTGGTCACGACAGCGGATAGCCATGGGGCTTGGTCGGTGGTGACACAAAATGTACTCGCCGACGGCACCTATGATTATACGGTGAAAGCCACGGATGTGGCAGGTAATAGCACCGTGGTTACAGAGTCCGTGCAGATAAAAACCACATTGCAACCCACGACGTTACAACTCAATAACCAGTCTGATTTGATGACTAACCAACCGCTCCCGACATTATCCGGACAATCCGAGCCCCACGCGACGATACAGGTTTCACTGAGTGGGGAAATTTACTCAACGGTGGTCGATGCACAGGGCGCTTGGTCGATTATGGTCACCTCGGCACTCGCGTCCGGAAGCCACTTGCTCAAGGTGCAGGTCACCGATATTGCGGGAAATAGCGAGAAAATCAGCGAGACGGTATGGGTCGACACGACGCTACCGGCTGCGACTGCGACGCTCACCGAAAGCAGCGATTCCGGCGCCAAAGGAGACAATCTTACGCAACACCAAGCAGTCACTTTGGAAGGGATAACCAAACCGCAATCGGCGGTGGTGATCCAGTTTGCGGGGCAGGAGTACAGCACCCTTGCCGATAAAGACGGGCAGTGGCAAGTGGCATTACCGGCAGTCAATCAAGACGGTGAGTATGATTATCAAGTGAGTGTGACCGATACCGTCGGAAATATCGGGATGTCCAGCGGGCAGTTTATTGTTGATACTCAGGTGGATAGCCTAGCGGTCCACCTTGATACACTGTCTGATAGTGGCAAGGTTGGCGACCATATCACTCAAGAGTCGCGTCCGCATTTTTCAGGCAAGGCGGAAGCGGGAAGCCGTGTCGAGTTGACGATTGGCGGACAACACGTGGTCACGACAGCGGATAGCCATGGGGATTGGTCGGTGGTGACACAAAATGTACTCGCCGACGGCACCTATGATTATGCAGTCAAAGCCACGGATGTGGCAGGCAATAGCACGGTGGTTACAGAGTCCGTGCAGATAAAAACCACATTGCAACCCACGACGTTACAACTCAATAACCAGTCTGATTTGATGACTAACCAACCGCTCCCGACACTATCTGGGCAATCCGAGCCCCACGCGACGATACAGGTTTCACTGAGTGGGGAAATTTACTCAACGGTGGCCGATGCACAGGGCGCTTGGTCGATTATGGTCACCTCGCCGCTCGCGTCGGGAAGCCACTCGCTCAAGGTGCAGGTCACCGATATTGCGGGAAATAGCGAGAAAATCAGCGAGACGGTATGGGTCGACACGACGCTACCGGCTGCGACTGCGAAGCTCACCGAAAGCAGCGATTCCGGCGCCAAAGGGGACAATCTTACGCAGCACCAAGCGGTCACACTGGAAGGAATAACCAAACCGCAATCGGCGGTAGTGATCCAGTTTGCGGGGCAGGAGTACAGCACCCTTGCTGATAAAGACGGGCAGTGGCAAGTGGCATTACCCGCAGTAAGTCAAGACGGTGAGTATGATTATCAAGTGAGTGTGACCGATACTGTCGGAAATATCGGGACGTCCAACGGGCAGTTTATTGTCGATAGCAATATCACGCTGACTGCACACTTAGACCCAGCGAGCCAAGACAATTCGAATGCGTTGATAACCTACTCAAAACGGCCACAAATTAGTGGAGAAGCAGATCCCGAAAGTAAAATTACCGCTGAGTTTAAAGGACAAATTAAAACGGTTTACGCCGATAGCCAAGGAAAATGGTCTCTGATTTTTGATGTTGATGCGAATGAAGGCAAGGATAATCACTACAAGGTCATCGCAGAGGACGCTGCTGGTAACAAAGAGACAATTAGTCAGAGTTTTACATACCTGCCCTCATCAGTAGGATCTGGAGACATTCACCCCCCGACTCTAACCGCCACATTAGATGCTGCTTATGATAGTGGAAAGCAAGGTGACTATATCACTAATATTAAAGCGCCTAAATTTACTGGGAACGCCACGGTGGGGGCTAAAGTTAGATTGACCATCGGGAATGAAAGTTTCTCTACATTGGCAGATAAAGTCACTGGAAATTGGGAAATCCAAGTTAAAGAGCTCACTGAAGGGAACTGCCAGTATCTTGTGACGGCGGAACACCCAATAAATGGGCAAACAAAGGATATTACTGGGAATATTTTTATTGATACTACTGCTCCTACATCCACAATTGAATTAAGTACAGAGACAGATACAGGAACTAAAGGAAACTTTATTACTGCACATCGTAAACCTGTTTTTACAGGAAAAAGTGAGCGGGGGAGTGAAATCACACTGGAACTAAATAATGAGTCGGTTTCGACAGTTGTTGATAACAACGGTTTCTGGAGTTTATCTTTACCCAATGAATTACCAAAAGATTTTATTGGTGATTATAAAGTTACCGTTACGGATACGGCAAATAATCAATTTGAAACAATAGACACACTGACGATTAATTCGAGTAAACCGGAGATTACCGATGCTGCTCTGGCTTCACCTTGGAATAAAGGTAAATTTTATGGTGAGAAATCGACTAATGATTTGATGGCGACTTTTCAAGGAAAAGTAACCCCTGGTTCAAGTTTACAATTTAAATTTAGATTGAGCCAGAATCATGAGTATGCATTTCCCATTACAAAGATTGATAACGATGGAAATTGGTCTTTTAGCTTACCGCCAGGTTTTCTTAAAGTGGATCGCCGTTATGACCTTGATAATTTGGTATTAATTGCAACGTCTCCAGCTGGGTTGACGACAGAAAAGGTGATTGAAGAAAAAGGGATTCAAATAAAGGATTGCGTTTTAAATGTGGCATTTCAAGTTGCGGCAGAGTCGAGTAGCACTGGGGAAGTTGATAACTCACTAAGCTCAAGTCGTTCCCCAAAGTTACAGGGAAAGATTGTAGGTTCGTCGGATAGAGATGAGCTTGCAGGGACCATTTTTATTGGTGGAAAAACTTATTCAATAGCTTTTGGTAAAAGCAGAAGCTCATGGAATTTCAAAGTCCCCGACGATGTCCAGCTTCCTTTAGGAGAAGTCCCCTATACTCTCACATTTAAAGATGTTTATGGTTCGGTAAGGGAAGTATCTTCTTCTGTATTTATCAGTGATTTCAAGTTTTACCTTGACCCAGATACAGATTCTGGCCAAATCGGTAACCACTATACCAATCATAAAAAACCCGTTTATAAAGGCAAAATAACAGCCGGTGGCACGATCTCAGCCAAAGTAAATGGTAATAGTTATCCTATTCAAGCCAATGATCAGGGAGAGTGGCGTTTCGAAGTGCCGATTAAAGGGGATGGCGCTTACCATATTAGTTTTATCCAAGACGATGGTACAGTTTCAGTTGGGCAAACAACACTTAATATCCTTACTAAGGCACCCATATTTAATCATTTTCAGGTTGCTGAGGAGCAACTTCATGCGGGTACACAAGTTGCGAATGTAACCAATCCTAAATTAGTTTTCACTTATAATGGAAATATGGATTATTACTTGATAAACGTGAATGGAAAAACGACTCGACATAATAAGCTAAAAACTAAATATAATGGCTCTAAAACAGTTTTTGCTAATGAGCTGGCATTACCTGACGGCGAGCATGTGGCAAAAATAACTGCATTTGATATCGCGGGTAATAAAACTGAGCATGAAGTAATTATTAAAGTGCTCAGTGATGAATCCGGTAAGACTGCCCCAAGTATTGAATTTGGTGTGAATGATAAACAATTAATTTCTGAGAAAGATGGCAAATTACTTTTCAACCAAAATGATTTAACACTCACGGGTACGACAAGTGTCGCAAGTCTGATTACCATCAAAGACATAAATGGAAAAATACTTGGTACGACAAAGGCAAATAATCAGGGGGGTTGGCAGCTGAAATTACCCAGTGATGTTGTTCCTGTAGGTATTAAGGATGGTGAAAAAATTCAATTATCGGTTACGGCAAAGGATTTAGCTAATCGTGAAACGCAGTTTGAGTTTGATTTGGTATATGACATTACTCCTCCAGTATTGAATGCGGTATTAGACGAACAATCATCAAATGGCGGCACTATTCATGTTAACCAACCAACATTTAATGGAACAACCAAAGCCAATTCGGAAGTACGCTTGACGATCAATGGAAATATTTATCGTACGACCGCTGATCATGATGGTAACTGGCAGATTAAATTATCTGATAAGGAGGCCCTTGCTGAGGGAACTTACTCGTATGAAATCGAAGCTCAAGACATTTTTGGCCAAATTAGTCTACAACCTATTTCAGGCAATTTTACAGTAAAAACCATTGCTGTGGCGACCGGAGGGTTAACGTCAGACTCAGATTCGGGCATTCTGGATGATAATTGTACAAATATAAATAAGCCTATATTTACTGGGATAACTGAGCCGAATGCGATAATCCGATTAGTTTTCGATAATAAAATTGCCTCAACATTTGAAACTATCGCTAATGAAAAAGGGGAGTGGTCTATTCACGTTGATACTGAGTTAAGTGAAGGTCTTCATGATTATGTCATTTTTGCGATTGATAATATTAAAGGTATTAAAGGACAAGTTTCTGGGCAATTGGTGATTGATACATTAGCACCTGATTACCTTATTGGTGGTGTGGTAGATCCTATAGACTCCAGTACTAAACCGAATATTTTAACCAGTATGACGAGGCCGACTTTTGCTGGGATTGCAGAGCCTAGCGCTTATTTGGAAATCACAGTTGGTCAAGAGATCTACAAGAATATCCTTGCTGATAAACAAGGGGAGTGGAGCTTTACGTTAACAGAACCACTAAGCGATGGGACACATGATTATCATATAAGGGTAACTGACATTGCCGGGAACTTAGGGGCAGACAATTTAACCGGAAAAATTACTGTTGATACTCAAGCGCCAGAAATTTTAGGGGGGCTAAATAACACCACTGACTCAAGCCACAAGGGCGATAATATAACGAATATCAATAAGCCAAAATTTAGTGGGGTGACAGAGGCTGAGGCAGTTATTGCGCTTGAAATTGACGGTAAAATCTATCAAGGGGTGGCGGATGAAAAAGGAAACTGGGCGATATCTGTTACTGATGCCTTGATTGATAAAACCTATGATTATCGTATTGAAGTTAAAGATGCCGTGGGAAATAGGCAGGCGCTTACAGGGCAAATGACGATTGATACTAAAGCCCCTGAGCTTGTTGGCCACTTAGATGTTATGACTGACTCTGGCGAAAAAGGCGATGATATAACTAATATTAATACGCCAAAATTCAGTGGGACAACGGAGCCAGACACTCAGGTATTTTTAACCATTGATAATCATACCTATGAACAAAAAGCGAATAAATTAGGCCAATGGGAGATCTCGGTGTCGAACCCATTAGCTGAGGGTGTGTATGACTATGAAATTAATGCATACGATCAAGCGGGTAATCAGGCACAGCAATCAGGAAAGGTGACTATTGATACTAAAGCCCCTGAGCTTGTTGGTCACTTAGATGTTATGACTGACTCTGGCGAAAAAGGCGATGATATAACTAATATTAATACGCCAAAATTCAGTGGGACAACGGAGCCAGACACTCAGGTATTTTTAACCATTGATAATCATACCTATGAACAAAAAGCGAATAAATTAGGCCAATGGGAGATCTCGGTGTCGAACCCATTAGCTGAGGGTGTGTATGACTATGAAATTAATGCATACGATCAAGCGGGTAATCAGGCACAGCAATCAGGAAAGGTGACTATTGATACCAAAGCCCCTGAGCTTGTTGGTCACTTAGATGTTATGACTGACTCTGGTGAAAAAGGCGATGATATAACTAATATTAATACGCCAAAATTCAGTGGGACAACGGAGCCAGACACTCATGTATTTTTAACCATTGATAATCATACCTATGAACAAAAAGCGAATAAATTAGGCCAATGGGAGATCTCGGTGTTGAACCCATTAGCGGAGGGGGTGCATGACTATGAAGTTAATGTATATGATCAGGCAGGAAATCAGGCACAGGTTCAAGGTAATCTTACTATTTATTCCGATTTGCCCGATGCAACTGTAACGCCAATAGATAATACAGGCGGTACTCAGGTGGATATCCCGCCAATAGATACCTTAGCGCTTCCATCTGATATCGAGGAACACTATTTTTAATTGAATAATAGCCCTACCATGAAAATGGTAAGGCTAAAGTTTAAAGGTGAATAAAGTACTAAATCAAGGAATGGGGGAAGCTTGGCTGCGCATGAAAGCTTTTAAATGCCAGTAAAAAATAAGGGACATCATCATAGCCGACTTCTTGGGCGATACGTGTCATAGGCATATTTTCTGTTCTAGATAATATCATTGCTTTGTTCATTCGGGACATTAAGCTAATTTTGGAAAAACTTGTATATTCACTGGCTAGTCGTCGTTTAAGGGTTGAAGGACTCATATGGAGTTTTTTTGCGATAGTATCTAGAGTATGGCATTGTTTACCTGCGCTATGAAAAATTAAGTCATACACTTTATCTTTTATCGAGATATTCATTGAGGCATATAATGTAGAGGTAAATTCATTCACCAGTAAAAAAAATGATAGAATAAAGTTTAAATGAATATGAATAACATTATGGCTGGTCGGTGAGTTAGCTTCTTTAATTGCAGAATGAAATACATCTTCAATAATCGGGTTTTCTTGTAAGCTAGTACAACAAATTTGGCTTATTGAGTGTGTCTTTTTCTTATTAATAAATAATGCTGCATGCTGTTGGTAAAAGGATTTTAACATATCGGTGGTCATTGGAAGTACATCTACAGCCAGCAGATTGTGATTATCAAGATTGATTATCTCAATTGAAGATCCTTTGGGGAGAAAACAGATATCTGCAGCCGTTAGTATTTGCCATGGGCCTTCTTCTATCCGTATTTCAATTTCGCCAGACCTCACTTTAAATAGTAGAGAGTGAGTTAGATAAAAGCTATTTTTTATTTTATTTGATAGGGTTTCAATATAGGTATGAAACGATTTAACACAGAAATTAGTCGACATTTTTGAACCTAAATAAATATTACCTACGATTATTACCGTAAAATTATTCTGGTTGTGTCAAAGAATTGTTCACGGCTTCCATATTTTTAACAACAAACCTTGAGCTTGCATAAGCTGAAAGATCGATTTGTTATTACTTCCTGACTTAATAAGCTTCAGTGTATAGCGATGTGGTTTATTAAAAGGAACGCAGGGATACTAATTTTATATAGGGTATATTGATTTAATTACTGGTCACGATTTTTTATGTTTTTGAGAGAGAACAATAAATTCTTAACGAGTCAGTAATATTCCGAGAGTCATTATTTTAACTCATTGTTTTTATTTAAAATAATTATTTTTATTTTAATATTGGAATTATGTTTTTAGAGTAAAAAAAAGATAAGTAAGAAAAAAACAAAGTGAAATGACAACTATTAGGTGCTTAACATTAAAAAATAGTAGGAGTAAATAAAAAGGCAGAGTACGTTGAATATACTTCTGCCTTATCGTGCGTTGGACCAGTAATCAATTCAATATTTGGTTT
The DNA here is from genome assembly GCF_013255915.1 of Providencia rettgeri. Lineage (GTDB taxonomy): Bacteria > Pseudomonadota > Gammaproteobacteria > Enterobacterales > Enterobacteriaceae > Providencia > Providencia hangzhouensis. Next base: position 511,171 of record NZ_CP053896.1, read on the forward strand.
AACTGACTATATAGGCCTTGTGCGCTCTTCTTATAACCTTCGACGGAGAGGTGCACATTGTCAGGTCGTGCTAAATCTTGTGCTGCCCATGTGCGAATTGAACAAGGGCCACCCATGAAGGCTTGCCAGTCCCAAAATAGCGTATTTTCCTGAGCGGCAACCGCCTTTTGAATTTGAATCACACTCGTTAAATTCACTGGCATCTGAGCTTGGCAACTCGCCGCATCATTAAATTTAAGTGAATCATTCGGGCCGATAAGTAAAATAACGCTATTTGGCATTTGTTGGCGAATTAAGCGAATTTTGGCGCGTAAATTTTGCTCGTAAGCGGCTAAATCTAATGTATCGTTAAAAGCTTCATTGGTTCCATAGGCTAAAATCACCATATCAGGGGACATTTGAGCTAAGGTTTCGCTCCATTGTGGTTGCCATTTATCTGTCATACTCAGTGTTGCACCATTGAGCCCAAGAGCTGAAAACATTACTCCTGGTTTTTGCGAACGCACTAACCACCCACCAATTTTCAACCCATCACCTTTATTAACAGTAACTTGGGCTGGAAGCTGGGTATTTACAGGGGACGAAAATACCCACTGGTTGCCTGTGGCTGGCAATGCAACATTGGGGGAGACGGCAGGAGCGACACGCATTTGTGAGTCACTTGTGCTTTGGTATAGAGTTTGTAGCTGATAAGCACCTAGCGCAGGCTGTAAAGGCTTGAGCACTACTTTACTGTTGGCTGCTTGTGGCTCGGCAATTAGCCCACCAAGTGGGTAATCAAAGCGTTCATCTTTGCGGCTTGAAGCCAGTGACCACTCTTTCTTTTCGCTCATACGGTTAATGGTCGCTGTTCGTTGCCCAGGTACCGAAATCGGAGGAATGAAGCCTGGGCCCGCGTCACCATAACGTTGCTGAAATAATGTTCTTAAATTACCGCTGAAAAAGTCAGCGGCTGTATGTGAATCACCAATTTGGACAATGTGAACTTGTTGGTTGCCTTGGCGCAACTTATTTGCCAACTGCGGCAAATTAGGCTCTGCGTTATTGACCAACTGCCCTTGTGCAACGACTGGCTGGCCTTTAGGCAGGCTAGTCGTGCGAGTTTTGTCTGATGTGTTCTGGCAAGACAATAAGCCCAGCGACAAAAGCGCAATCACGCTACCCGCCAATATTTTGGACTTAGCTTGACACAGTTTGTTCAGTTTCATGAGGTTCCTTTTCTTCCTCTTCTTCGAAATGAATGAGTGAGAATACTTTTTCAGCGATCAATTGTTGACCTTTTCCGCTGAAATGGATCCCGTCACCACTTCGCAATTTAATGGTACTACTCGCATCACCGATATAGTCAGAATAGGTATCGCCTTTATATTTAAAGACATCATTGACCGAAAAGTAAATTTCACCGTTGTCTTCAACTTCAGATTGGTAGAGGCTACTTAAGAATTTCATGCCATCGGAGAGCGTATTTTTACGCATATTAGGAGGCCCAACCCAAATAACATCAACATTGTGCTGGCGAGCGGTCGATATTATATCACCAATTCGTTCACGGTACACTTTTTCCCAATCTTCACTTTTAAATTTGACGTATTTATAACCCGTCTGTGGTGGCATATCCCAAGGGTCGTTAGGTCCTAAAAAAATGACTAAAACCTTAATGTTGGGGTTATCATTCAATGCCTTAGCAATGGTTTGGGGCCAATTGAAAAAGCGTGGATACGCCAGTCCTGTACTTTGCTTGCTTAGATTAATGCTATCGATATTATATTTTTTCAAGAGCATGTTTTTAACATGTGGAGCGACGCCTTGCATCATGGAGTCCCCCGCGAACAGGACTTGTTGGCCCTTTTCGATATTGGCAATATGTTTTGCCACGATTGGCTGATCTTTTTTGATTGTAAAACCACCAAAGTTAATTTTCTGGTTTTTCTCTCTAACTTGTGGTCGTTTAAGCCGCTCAGGGAAAGTAATCGATAAGCTTTCAGCTGGATAAATATAGCCATTTACGAAATGAAGACCAATTTGAAACTCTTTGGGGAAACTGAGTTTTTTATCTTTATTGGCCAGTTCAAGCTCTGCGGCTTGTTTGTCTTCCTGCGCTTTTTGCCCTGATGCGTAATAAGTGAATAAGCTTCCTGCTTCAAGCGCACCATCATGTAAATAAGCACCATAATCCCAGATAGGATTCCCTGCCATTTTTGCCCATGGGGTATCTTGGTGATATTTTTGCTGCCAAAATCGTTCTAGTGAGCTTTGATTCAACCAAATTAATAATAGGCCAGCAATTAGGACAATAAATAAAATCTGCCCAACTTTGATTAGGGTATTTTTAAACTCAGAAGTTAGCATAAATAAACCCCGGCATACCTGAAGGAGAAAGCATAAACATAATAGTTAGAATAATCGCGAGCGGAATAGGATAATAATACCAAGGAATGGTTTGGTATTTTTTTGCCACATAATGGTAGCCTTGTACAAAATAAGGGTAGGTAATCAGTAGTAGCCAAAATGCGATTAGTAAGCCTAGGCTTGCATTAATTGAAGCAATAAAACCAGGTGCAATGATTTGATTGGCCATTAACAGGGCATCATCAAATGAGGGGCTACGGAAGAAAATCCATGCAAAGCAGACAAAATGGAAAGTAATAATTCGTGACACCCAAACGGATAATGTTTTATTAGGAATCACTTGGGTCCATCCTAATTTTTCCATGCATAAACTCTTAAGATTGAGTAGCACAATTCCTAATCCATGAATGGCTCCCCAAACTACAAATGTCATTGCTGCACCATGCCATAACCCTGAAATGACCATCGCAAGGAATACATTGGTATTCATACGGCTAAAACCTTTGCGGTTACCGCCTAGGGGGATATAAACATAGTCGCGAATAAATGTAGATAAGCTGATGTGCCAACGGGCCCAAAACTCTTTTAAATTTGCAGCTAAATAAGGCGCATTAAAGTTAACAGGGACTCTAAATCCTAATAATAACGCGATGCCCGTCACCAGATTGGTATAACCTGAGAAGTTAAAGTAAATATTCCAAGCATAGGCATAGGTTGCTACTAGGATCTCTCCCGCATTGTAACCCACGGGAGAATCAAAGACTGGATTTACAAAATTTTCAGACAAGTAAGAGCTAAATAAAAACAATTTCACTAGTGCTAATGAAATAAGCAATATCGCTTTTCGAGGATCTAAAATCTCACGGCTTTCCGCTTGTATTTGGGGAAGAAAGTTCTTCGCGCGGTTGATTGGCCCTGCGACGATGCTCGGAAAAAATGCAAGATACAATGTTACATCAAAGAAATCGGCTTTAGGAATTTCTTTGCGACAAACTGATACCGTATAGCTTACCGAATGGAATACATAAAATGAGAGTCCAAGTGGTGCGAGTATTTCCAATATAGGAAGACCAACACTAAAACCAAATTTATCGAGTGTTTGCTGAATAGTCTCTTGGAAGAATGAGTAATATTTAAAGGTGGTAAAGAAGCCAACAATGACAGCGGTAAGAATACCGTATATCCATCGACTAGAGAGCCAATTGGTTGCCACGTTGGTAAGCAAATAAATAATCAGTGTGTAGCTAAATAAGATATAAGCAAAGTCAGGACTAAATGAATAAACAAAAAAATAGCTAGCAGTGATTAATAAGCCATTTTGTAACTTTGCACTGGGCTGACAACCCCAATAAATAAGAAAAAAAATCAAGAAAGAGCCAAGAAACTCAAAAGAGAAGAAATTCATATTAGACTCAAAGATGTTAATTATTTTGTTAGAAGGTTAGGGTATATGATATTTGATCTCTTTTTCTATGCAATCAGAATATTGCTTGTCGTATTGCTCGTCATATTTCGAGCGGTGACTTTGTTGGCTACGTTCAGCTACCCTAGTCACATACTTATGTATGCTCCTAGGGATAGCTTCTCTTGCCGCCTCGCCACCACTCGAACTATTTAGAGCAATGTGGTGAAACTGAAATACCCAATAAAAGACAATTAAACCATCAGATTAAAAACGAGAGATAGCTTCTCTTGCCGCCTCGCCAACACTCGAACTATTTAAGGCAATAGAGTAAATCTAAAAAAACATAAAAAATGAATTAGTCGAATGAGTTAAGTAAGTTAAATACGGTTTGTGAGGGATAAAAAAATCCACTTAGTTAAGTGGATTTTTTATGTCTTGTACCTGGTGATACAAAATTAAATGCGAGTGGCTGCTCTTTGCTGAGCTTGTGTAATCAATTCTTCATTACTCGCGTACATCTCTTGTAAATAGCGGTTATAAGTAGAACCTAACTCTGAGTACCCTTTCATATCATTGATTAACTTTTTAGTATCTAGCTCATCTTTTGATAGACGCTGTTTTGCTCGTGAAGTACGTAATGACTCATAAGCATTATGGGTATTCATATTTTTCATATAAGCAGTCACGGTCTCTTCTACAGAAGAATATGTAGAATAGCCTTTAATCTTTCCTTGTTTGGTCTGGCAGCCACTACCGCAGCGCATACCAAATAAATTACCGTTTTGCAGAGCAAGTTGTGATGTACCCCAACCAGACTCTGTTGCTGCTTGTGTGGCAACTAAGTGTGTTGGCATGATGTCGACACGACTCAGTAGTTTGTTCCAATTTAAACGTTTTGGATTACTACATTTCATACCATAGCTATTACAGATTTGTTCAAGACGGCGCAACTCTTGTGCGCTCCACTTCTTATTAGCCCGTACTGATAGCAACCAAGTACGTTCAGCCATAATCTGCTTATTCACTTTTTCAATAACAGGGACAACCGTTTTCAAAAATGCTTTCTTTCGAGGCGTACCAGAAGGGTATTTACGCAAGTCAGGGAGTGAGGTTTTAGCCTGACTTACATTCTGTTGCACAGTTTTATTAGTATACTCTTTATTGAGCATTGTGCTGGTACTGGTGGAGCCCATACTCAGGCTCGAAAATAAAAGTAAAAATAAGAAAGCGAAGACGGCGTTTGTCCTCATCGTTCGAGAGGGCATTTGCTTCTCCTAAGTATCTCTGAACAAAATTCGAGCGAATATTAGCAGATTAATTTTTCACGAGCTACATTTATCCGGGTGACATTAAGGAAACTTCTGTATTATTTTGTGGGTTTTTTTATATTAATATGAATGTATTGATTTTAAATGACCTAATGGTTTCGTTTGGTATATTTTCATATGATGAATGATAAATTAAACTGTTTATTCCCGTGGCATTCGCGCTTTACTTAAGTTAAATTTGAGTAAAAAACACACAATTCATTTAGTTATTATAGGGTTATTTTGTCTGAAAAATAAGCAGCTAGTAGTCTATTTTTTGACCGAAATGAGTTCTCCATCGTTTTATTAAAGCCTATCGAGGCGACAAAAGTGAAATAAGATTATTATCTGCAAATGAGTAAAAAGTGACATTTACCTTAAATTTTAAGCGCAACAATGTCAGGATAAAGTCCTATAGGGTGAGTCATATGGATATCACAAATAGTCCCTTTAAGGTTTTAAAATTTGTTGCAGTAAATCTTGTTGCTTCGCATCTTCCGCCAGCTGTGGAAAATCTGCCACTGTCCAATAAGAGGTCGGTTTGGGGAGCTGTTTCATATTTCCAGTAGGGAGCAAACGCAGTTGTGCGAGTAATGACAAATCATATTTGAGATAGCGGTCAGGCAACGTTAAAAATAAGCCTTCAGATGGCATAATTTGTGGGGGCATCAGAGGATAACGTTGGTCACTTGTTTGGTAATCTCTTGTTAAAACAAGAAATTTCTCTGGTACTCTACGGTAACTGTTCCACCATAAACCATCAACGCTATCAAATATTTTTCGCGTGGTTTTTCTATCTTTGCTACCGAGTTGGTGAAGGGCCAGTGGAAGAATATTTTCCATTGATTGAGAGTAAGTGGCTAAAGAGCCTGCTCGGCCTTGTAGTATCAAAGTTAAGGCGAGACGGGAACCAAGTAAATTTGAGTACAGGTCTTCAGGGGAAAATGCGGAAACCCCTTCAGAAAACCCCGGTACAGATTGATAGCCATACCACTGTGCAATTTCATGCCATACCGCGAGTTGGAAAGCCAATTTTGCGGCTAAGTAGGCGCTTAGTGTATAGCGCTGTTTGGCGGATTGTGGCGGTTCAAATGCACTGAAATGTATTTGTCTATCCGCTAATTCTTCACTCAGTGACAACGACCATTGTTGGCCTAGACGTGGGTAAATTTGGCTAAATAAGTAAAAAGTATAATCTGCAGTATCTCTGACATGGGAAATATCAATAAACCCGCTTTTATCCGTATAGAGTAAGCCTATTTTTTCATTACTGAGCCCCATTAATGCCGCAGAGGCACCTAAAAAGCTGTCATTATAATGATGTTCTCCTAGGCTATTTGCTTCAACGATATTATCGATAGTGTAAAACGGGACAGGTAATCCCCATAGCTCAGCTTGCAAGTTGTAGCCAAAGGCGCAGCAAGCGCGCAAACCTTGTGGTGGGGCTAAGGAAGCAATAACAGGCCAATTTTGTGAGGCTTCTTCAAAAGTATAGGGGGTAATGACAGGCTCAATAGTGGGTAATTCCAGTTTGTCATGACTTTGGCAGGCGGCTAATAAAAGTCCAATTCCCATTGCCAGAACCCATTTGAACATTAAAATGCCTCCCCAACTTGAAAATATACCCCTGTACTGTTGCGGCCGACACCGAAATCCAAGCGAACATTCATTCTTGGTTTAAATTCAAAACGATAGCCTACGCCAACGGTGGGCAACCAATGCCCTTGGCCTAATTCAGAGGCAGTATCACTCATGGTTCCTGTTCCTAGCCAGCCTACAACGCCATGACGCCAATCGAGTTTATGACGAAGTTCTATTTGGCTGGTGAATATATTGTTATCACGATAACGACCTTCATAATACCCGCGCATGCGGTTACCATTACCGAGTAATGATAGCTGGTTCCACGGTACATTTCCGGTTGAAAACCTCGCATAATTGTCGAATGCAATAACAGTCTCTTCGGCTAAGGCATGGTAATAGGCATATTGTAATTGGGTGGTTTGGAAACGTGTATCGCTACCGAGGCTAGGCGCAAAATAAGTATAGATGGCCTCAAAAGCTTGCCCATGATAGGCATTGGGCAGAAAATCTCGTGTGTCATAACTGTAGTATGCACTAATGCCTGAATTTAACACCGAACGACCCCCAATTGAATTGGAGAAATACTGTTTGGCGCCATCATCAGGATCGCTGGCATTGATTGATGAAAAGTCCCAACCAAGACCAATATAAGTCGAATCGGCTAATTGATATAAGACTCTTGGGGTTATTTGGAATTCTTGGGAATGGTACTTTTCTTTATTGTGATAGTTTTTCCCTGCAGAATATCCCTTACCCCAGTAATACGTGGGAATATTGTTAATGGTGCCGGAAACAAATAACCGCCACTGGTCGTTATCAATAAAATTATAATTGGTAAAATTTAAGCCAAACGCGCCTGTAGACGACGCAAAACCACTTAAGCCAATAGAAGACGGCTGGGTTTGTTTATCTTCTTTATCTATTCGATATAAACCAACCAGCGCAGTACCAATACCAACGCCCATTTCGGGGGTATAAAATGGCCCCGGTAATACGCCCCAATCGACAGTTTTACTTTCATCAAAGCTATTTTTTCCACCGAGATCGTTTAACCAGCCATCGATTTGCTGGCGATCAGGGAGTAAATCAGCTTTAGCGGGAAAAATAATAAAAAGGCTGAGCAAGGCCAGCCTTTGGATAATTGCCGAATGCCACATTAAAAACGGAATTCCCCAGAAATATAAAAACTATTTCGGTTATTAAAACCGACTTCTGTTAACACATTAAAGTTTCTAGTGAGTTCGACACGGGCACCGATAGTATTATTCCATTTATGGGCAAGATGTTGTTTAACATCGAATTTTGCATCGTCTGGCGCTAATGCCATCAACCCACTCAATTCAGGCGGTAAATCTAGTTTATTAATATCACCTTTGAATCGTTGGGTAATATCTTGATACATGGCACCAGTCCAAATTTGTAGCTTTGTATTACCTTGACCAGGGATTAAAGGTTCAAAGATAAATTCATAACCAACCCGAGGAGTTACAACAAAAGCAGTAATGTCACCGTCTAAGATATCAAGGCTTGTTCTGGTATAGTTAAAATCTAATGTACTAAAGAATTGGTTATACCCACCAGCGAAGGTAACACCACCACCATACGTTTTTCCTTTATAATCTAATTCAAAAGGCAGATTTTTACCGATATCAATTATATTTTCTTTGCCAAAAATTTTGACCCGAGCTTTTACACTATCAAGATTTGTGGTTGATGTTCCTTTGGTTTTTCCATAAACGCCATATACGTTCATAAATGGAAAGACCCAAGTATCGAGTTTTAACATATGTGATTCATTCTTACTGCGTGTATGTCCTGTTTTAATCATTAAGTCATCATTTAAATCGAATTTAACAAAAGGAATATTTACGCCCTTTTCTGATTTAAAGGCTATTTTGTCAACTTTTATATCTTGACGTAGGTTCATATATCCGTAGCCGATCCCAAAAGGTTCCGGTAAATCATACCCTCGAGCGCGGGCTTCATCGCCCCAAATCGGCAGTACTCGTGACTCTGTGGTAGAAGAACGAGTAATGCCGCCTTCGCTGTTACTTTGTGGGACTCCAGACTCACTTACAGAGACCGAAAATAACGGACGATCACTATCGGCAAAGCTCACAGACATGCTCATAATAGAAGAAAGAATCAGTGCAGTACTGAATTGAATGCGTTTCATAAAATTGGCTCAATCTTTAGATAATAGAGAGGTGTAGTTAGGTATATCTATAATAGTTGGAATTTTAACATTGATAATTTTTTTATCGATAGCGCTTAATGCTTTTTTATGAAGATCTAAAACTAGATACCTGTATGTTAATTATTTATTTAAGATTATCATTTTTCATACCTAAAATAGCTGCCGATGCAAGAAATAACATCGGCACGATAGGGCTGAAAATACTACTTTTTGTTTTGTTGATGAAACTTAACACGCTCATGAAAATAGGCTTTTAAATGGTCTTCCATTTGGTGAATCTTTTGTTCTAAGGCGTTGACCAGCACTTCATCGCTATTCATATCGAAAACGCGCTGCATCGCCAGTTCATCAACATATTCTTTTTGTGCCTTGGTTAAATCAGCCATATTTGAATTACCTTTATTGAAATAGAACTTTTGCTTTATCAATTTAAAGCAAATTAAAGAAAGTGCATTATTGTGCCTCAGTCAATACAGTATGAAAAGTAGAATAACTGATTGTCGAATAATGATTATTTATTAACTTAGTTGCAATACGAAGGATCAAATCACAATCTCTGTTTGTTAAGAATAATCACAATATTCTTAATGAATATAAGCTGATATCCTCGCCAGAGTCACTTATTAATAGGTCTGAAAATGAATAATAAACAACACTACCTTGATACCGCAGCAGGTGAGGGTGAAAAAGAAGCATCAATGATGGTTGCTATCCCTGGTTCTGAGCTGACGTCTTTATTATTAGAGCAGCGTTTAGAAGAGCAAACTTATTTCACCGATGGTGAAATAGACTACATTCCTGAGGATGGCGGTTTTTTCTTTAGCTGTAAAAAAGATGAAGAAGAATTACGTTTTTATATCTCTTTAGTGGATAGCGACCCTGAATATACCATCAATCCTTATTTTGCCACTGATCCAATCAGCCCTGAGCTGTATGCAGAGGCCAGTGCTGCTCCTCAAGCAGTGATTGTTGAATGTTTATTTCAAGGGCAGCCATTAGCTAATTACCTTCAGCAGCTGAAAATTATTCAAATATTAGTGCCAGATTTATTACTAGGCTTGGATATTTCTGCCGCAGGGAAAGTGTTTACTCGTGAGTGGCTTAATTTCCAACTCATTGATGATTTGATGCCAAGCATTGATTCTTTGTATGTTGTTCATGCTATTTATGATCAAGAAGACAACGAAGACAAGCCGGAAGAAGAGCGTGCTCCGACCATGTATTGGTTCCATACTCACGGTTTGGCACGTTGTGGTTTATCGGAAGCAGAAATTATTATACCGCACCCGATTGCTTCTTATTATGGTATTCCCGAACTATTTTGGAGCTTCGTGAATAACAGTATTACTCACGGAAAAATCGTGTTTAATGAACCTATTTTTATTGGTCAAACCCAAGCAGGCTATGAGTATTTAGTTGCAGTACCGTTTGAAGAAGGGCTGTTGCATGTGGGTAAATCAACGCCAATTGATGATTTGAAGCCACTTGAAGAGATGAATTTCGAGTTTGGTGATGCGTCATCAGAGCGTTTCATGGGGGATTGGCATGATCGAGACGAATCTCATCAGCACCCATCCGCGATGTTGTTTCGTGTGACACAAGAAAACCCAGTATTAGAAAGTTTCTTTGAAGGTTTTGAAGATCAAAACGCCATGATGTTTATGCGCACCGATGAAGAAACGGCAGATATGTCGCGTAAAGCTAAATTGCGTTGGGAATATTTCACCCATATGTTAGATAACTATGGGCCAAAACAGGTCGCTCAGAAGAAAGGCTTTTTTGCCAAATTCCTTGGTAAAAACGAGGAAGCTGAAGATTCTGAATGGCGCTTTTTAGTGAAATGCGGTATTGGTTACCATGATGCAGAAGAAGATTTCGATGGTCATGAACATATGTGGTTTGAACCTGTTTCTTGGAATGGAGACCAGTTTGAAGGGCGTTTAATTAACCATCCTTTTTATGTGAAAAATATGCAAGAAGGGGAAGTTTATCCATTAACGCGCGACGATATTACGGATTGGACAATTTATTTCCAAGACGGCAGTTATACCCCTGATACGATATATAAATTGTTAAGTGGCGCTCAAGTTCACTAACTTGTCATACTCGTCATACTTCAAGCTGCATGGGTGTTGACTGCGCTCAGCCAGCCGAATCACATACTTATGTATGCTCATCGGTCTGTCTTCGTTTGTCGCCTACATGCAACTTGAATTATTTAGAGTATATACGCGCCACGATTCAAACCGCATGGGTGTTGACTGAGCTCCGCCAGCCGAATCACATACTTATTCAAGCTAGAGTACAAAGGTTTATGTTAGACTGGGCGCGCAATGCGCCCAATTTAATGATGAAAGTTTAACGCCATGAATGAATCCGAGCTTTACCAATATGCCTTGTTTATGCTTTCCCGCCGTGATTACGGTAAAGCCGAGCTATTTGCTCGTATGAAACGGCGTATGTATGAAAAAAATGAAGGTATTATTGATGAGCCTTTAATTGAATTGGTGCTTGAAAGACTAAGTGAGCAACATTTTCTTGATGATGACCGTGTCGCGGGGCTATTAATGCAAGGTTATCTGCGCAAGGGATATGGGCCATTGCGGATAAAACAAGAAATGCGGCAGAAAGGTTTCACTGAAACGGTTGTGGAAAAGCATTTTGCTACTCTAGATGTAGATTGGTTTGAAAAGGCCGCATTGGTTCGTAGTAAAAAATTCGGTGATGACCTTCCTCATGATTTCAAGGAAAAAAGCAAACAAATTAGATACTTACAGTATCGTGGCTTTTTTGGCGATATGATTTATGAGTTATTCAATGGTTAGTTTCCATATTATTAATTTATAAAATCACTTACTTTTCAACTGGTTGAAATAAAATCTGAACATAGTTTTTGACGTTGTTTATTTTAGATTAATCAGTGAATTGTGAGTTCGATCTTTCTTTTATCAATTTCATGTTAACGTTAACATATCTTTGATCATATACTGTGTTCATGTTCTGGGCAGCTCACTTCACGATAAATCAAAAAAGAGAAGAAAGCGCTAGCAATGATGTTTATTGGTTTAATTCAAATAGGTATTAATATGAAGATGTTACCGTTATCTGCGATTGCAGCGGCTTTTGTCATCCTATTCCCTTTGGTGGGGGATGCTCAAACGGATTTAAGCCGTATTGAGGCAAGGCTGGAGGCGTTAGAGAAAAGAGCTGAGTTGGCAGAACGACGTGCCGAAGCTGCTGAACAGAAAGCAGAAAAGCTCGAACGAGTGATGAATATGCATGAAACTACCAAACAACCCATATCAACCGTTGTTAAGGAGCCTATTTCCAATACAAATGTACCAAGGGAGAGTGAAGAAAAACCAACATCTGGGATCCAATACCACAATGATTACGGTGAACTTAAGCTTTATGGCGATGTTGAGTTCAATATGGATGGGGCGAGTCGTCAGGGACAAATTACATCTGTCAGAACGGCTCTTGGGAAAAACAACCAACCAAATAAGAGTGATAATTGGGATATTAATGGACGGATTTTGATTGGGGTAGATGGTAATCATTTGAAAGATAATGGAAATTATGCAGGGTTTTCTGTGCAGCCGCTTGCGGATATGACAGGAAAAATGAACCTTGATGATGCCGCTTTTTATTTCGGGCAAAAGGATCGCTGGCAAGTAAAGCTCGGCCGTTACGAAGCTTATGACATGTTCCCATTAGGACAAGATACGTTTGTACAGTATTCAGGCAATACGGCGAATGATTTGTACAGTGATGGGTTCGGTTATATTTATATGATGAAAGAAGGGCGGGGGCGTTCAGGTGATGGTGGTAGTGTTCAACTTTCCCATTCATTAGATGATTGGTATTTTGAAATTAACGCATTGGTTGAAGATGGTACCGCTTTATTCGATGATTCTAATTACCATGGTTATCAGCTAGATAATAAGAAAAATGTTATTTATTTAAGGCCTGTGGTGGCTTGGCAGCCGAATGATTTTAAAGTGGCTATTGCGATGGAATCCCAAGTTATCAACAATGCCTATGGGGATAACGTTGATGGTCATTGGAAGGATATGTCCAAACGTAATGGATATGGTATGACTTTAGGATGGAATAGCGTAGAAAAAGACTCAGATAATGGCGTGCAGCTAACATTCAGTACTGCATACCTAGATGCAATAGCAGAAACAGATTTATCGTTAGGTGGCTATGCCTTGTGGCGTCGCGCTCAACTAGGTTATATCTATGCGCATAATAATATTAAAGATTTTAATGCAGTAAATATTTCGACAGACCCTAATTCAGTATTGAATAACATCCCAGGTAAATATGATATTCATACTTTATATGCTTCTTATGAGTTACCTCAAATTTTAGCTATAGATAATTACAAAATTTATCTTGGTGCTTATTACTCTAAAATTAATGCAGATAACCCTAATTTGATTAGTCATCATGATGATGAACGCTATGGTGTTCGTGCTCGCTTCAAATATTTTTTCTAGTCTAAGTTAAGCCGTTCTTCCTATGTGTTGTTAATAAATAGGAAGATCGGCTGCAAAATAACTATCAAAAAGATTTTTTATTTATTTCTCTTGTGTTTTAACGCATTTCTATATTAAAAATCATCTGCTGACATGATCATTGTCAGTGAATTTTGCTTAATGATTAGGCAGAGTAATTTTTTTATAATTACAAAATAAGACAGGCAGGAGAAATAAATGATTGAGCTCTTAATCGGCGTTATTGTCGCCATTGGAGTTGGGCGTTATATCATAAAAGGGTATTCCGCAACGGGTGTGTTAATGACAGGAGGGATTTTACTTCTAATCATTACCGCTATTATGGGCAAAAGTATTTTACCAGGTTCTGTTCCGACGACGGGGTGGCGTGTAACAGATATTCTGGAATACATAAAATTCCTATTAATGAGCCGAGGTGGCGACCTTGGTATGATGATCATGGTGTTATGTGGGTTTGCATCTTATATGACTCACATTGGGGCGAATGATGTTGTGGTGAAAATCGCCTCTAAGCCATTAAAAATGATCAACTCACCTTATTTGTTGATGGTTGCTGCTTATATTGTGGCATGTTTGATGTCACTGGCGGTATCTTCTGCGACAGGCCTCGGTGTATTACTGATGGCGACATTATTCCCTGTAATGGTGAATGTCGGGATCAGTCGTGGTGCAGCAGCAGCAATCTGTGCATCGCCAGCGGCAATTATTTTAGCGCCGACATCTGGTGATGTTATCTTAGCGGCAAAAGCGGCTGAAATGCCATTAATCGACTTTGCATTTAAAACGACCTTACCGATTTCTATCGCGGCAATTGTGGCAATGTCAATCGCTCACTTCTTTTGGCAGCGTTACCTCGACAGAAAAGAAAATGTCACGACTGAAATGTTAGATGTGAATGAAATTAAAACCCATGCTCCTGCTTTCTACGCTATTTTACCTTTTACGCCAATTATCGGTGTTTTAGTGTTTGATGGTAAATGGGCGCCTGAATTGCATATTGTTACCATTATTGTTGGCTGTATTATTTTGGCTGCAATCATTGAATTCATCCGTAGCTTCAGCGCTAAACATGTCTATAGTGGCTTAGAAGTTTGCTACAAAGGTATGGCAGAAGCATTCGCAACGGTCGTTATGTTATTAGTGGCGGCTGGGGTATTTGCTCAAGGTTTAAGTACCATTGGCTTTATTAAAGGGCTCATTGACCTTGCACAGTCATTCGGTTCTGGCGCAATTGTGATGATGATTGCACTGGTGGTGATTACGATGTTAGCTGCGATGACCACAGGTTCAGGGAATGCACCGTTCTATGCATTTGTTGAACTAATTCCTCATTTAGCAAAACAAATGGGGGTCAATCCTGCTTACTTAGTGATACCAATGCTACAAGCCTCTAACTTAGGGCGGACTTTATCGCCGGTATCAGGGGTTGTCGTGGCCGTATCTGGTATGGCAAAAATCTCTCCGTTCGAAGTCGTGAAAAGAACGTCAATCCCAGTATTAGTTGGATTGGTTGTGGTTGTAATTGCGACAGAAATATTAGTGCCTATATATCTATAACATTTCAGTTTCTCAGGTAAAAAAAATGGCTGAGCGAATAACTCAGCCATTCCTCGAATTAAAAATTAAATACTTTATATCTAAAATTTACTCTTTTAATTGATTGCGAAATTATTTTTTTACAGAATAATTACGTGGTGTTTGTTCTTTTACGTTATTAACGAGATCTACCCCAAAAAGTTGAAAGAAATAGAGTAATTAAATTAGGTACTGTTGCCCATTTAATGCAAAATCTGCACATCTTATTTTAATAACGTTAATGATGAAGAACACAAGATGAGCACAATTGAAAAAGCAGTAGTTACAGAAGATAAACCTGTCAGTAAGTGGACTTATAAGGATTTTACTTGGGTACTTTCTTTATTTGGTACCGCCGTGGGGGCAGGCGTTTTATTCCTACCAATTAAAGCTGGTGCTGGGGGGTTTTGGCCATTAGTAGTATTAGCAATAATTGCAACGCCAATGATTTGGTTGGCTCATAAAGGGTTAGCTCGCTTTGTCTTATCCTCAAAAAATCCAAATGCCGATATTACCGATACGGTAGAAGAGCATTTTGGTAAAGTAGGCGCAAATATTATTACATTTGCCTATTTCTTTGCTATTTACCCTATCGTATTGATTTACGGTGTCGGTATCACGAATACTGTTGATTCGTTCTTAGTAAATCAATTAGGAATAGACCCACTACCACGATGGTTATTGTCTGGAGTATTGATTGCTGCAATGACTGCTGGTGTGGTATTTGGTCGCGACCTTATGTTAAAGCTCACCTCCCTAATGGTTTATCCTTTGGTATTCATTTTGTTAGCTTTATCATTGTATCTAATCCCTGAGTGGAATATGTCCATGCTAGAGGTGGCTCCTGATTGGAGTGCAATGCCTGTGATTGTTTGGATGGCGATCCCACTTATCGTATTCTCATTTAACCATAGCCCAATCATCAGCCAATTTACTAAAGACCAACGTCAGCAGTTTGGTGATAATGCAGTGGTAAAAACGGATATGATTACTGGTGGTGCAGCATTGATGCTGACTGGTTTCGTGATGTTTTTCGTTTTCTCTGTGGTGTTATCACTAAGCCCAGCAGAGCTTGCCGTTGCGAAAGAACAAAATATCAGTGTGTTATCACATATTGCGAATATCAACCCATCGCCAATCCTATCTTATTTAGGGCCTATTGTTGCTTTCGCTGCGATTGTATCAAGTTACTTTGGTCACTTCTTAGGCGCTCACGAAGGTTTGGTTGGGTTAATTAAATCTCGCTCTTCTTTCTCTGTGAAGAAAATTCAAACGGCATCCATGTTATTTATTGTGATAACAACCTGGATTGTGACTATTCGTAACCCAAGTATTTTAGGCATGATTGAAACGATGGGGGCACCAATGATTGCCGCTATCCTATTCATTCTACCTGTTGTTTCGATGAATATTGTTCCTGCAATGAAGAAATTTAGCACTTCAAAACTGGCACAAATCTTTACTTTTATCTGTGGATTAGCGTCTATTACTTCGGTTATTTATGGTGCATTTTTATAATGACTAAGTGATTCGTTAAGGGCTCTCACTCTATTTGTTGAGTGAGAGCCCCTTGTTGTTTAATTACTGTATATTTAATTAATCTTATTAAAGAATACTACTAACATGTTAAAGCCATCAATTTAGTAGTTATCAGGACGACCAAACCCAGGGTCGCTATAAGTTGGGTAGGTATCGAAAATATTGCCATTTCCTGTTGCTCTTGGATCGCCATGCTCTTTTAAAGTTGTCATCAATTGAGTATCTAGCTGTTCAAGAACGTCTGCATATTCTTTATTCTGAGCTAAATTATTGAGCTGATCTGGGTCCTTTAGAATATCATATAACTCAACATTAGGTCGTTTACCTGTCGCCAAGGTATAAAAAGGTTCTATTTCTTTCTTATCTTTTTCGGTAATGATGAATGCTTTTGTTGGGCTGGCATCAATATTAGCATAGCCGCTATAAACTTTATTGGCATATTCCTTAAATGTAACGTCGTCCTTGCCTGGTTTTCCTGCTGGCCAGCGGTTAGGTTCAAAGTTTTTGATATATAAATATTGATGAGTACGTAATGCACGAATAGGATAAGTTTCTAGTGGAACCTCTCCACCATCCATGTGCCTTTCCATAGCAGTAATAACCGATTCACGATGTGGCTGGTCATATTGCAAGGTTGGAAGCAGGCTTTTCCCAACCATTGATGATGGCGGATTAACTCCTGCTGCTTCTAAAAAGGTAGGAGCTAGATCGGTTAAGGATACAAGTGAGTCATTTGTACGTGATGGTTTGATGACATTATTCCACATAATGGCAAGTGGAACGTGTGTTCCTGCATCATATAGGGTTGCTTTCGCCCTTGGGAATGCCCAACCATTATCACCAGTAATAACAACAACGGTATTATCTAAAAGACCTTCTTTTTCAAGTTTATTAAGAATATCACCACAATTCTTATCAAATATCTGAGCTGCATCGATATAATCCGCGATGTCATCACGTACTATCTGGTTATCTGGTAAATAGTTAGGAACACCATCATCTTTAACTTTTATTCCTTTTTTAACTCCTTCTCCCGTTGTAAAAGGGCGATGAGGTTCAGGGCTACCGTACCAAAAACAGAATGGTGTATCTTTTGGTCGCTCAGCCATAAACGTATCAAAGTTTTTATATCGAGCGCCGGCTGGGTTTTGACTTCTTCCTCCTGGCTCAGTTTTACCAGGTGCCCAGCCTTTACCAGAGAAACCTACATAATAACCATTGTCCTTTAAGATATCGGTATATGTTAATAATTTTGAGGATAATGTACCTGCGAGATTAGCTCCTTGTTCTAGTTGGTAAATAGGTTTACCCGTTAAAATAGATCCCCGTGAGGCTGTGCATGTGGGGGCAGCGGTGAATGCATTAGGAAAATTAACTCCTGAGCGTTTAATTCGTTCAAAAGTTGGAAGGTTTAAACCAAGCTTATCAACGGCTTCGGAATTCTGCCAACTCCAATCATCTGCGATGAGAAAAAGAATATTTGGTCGAGGTCTAGCTGTAGCTGCAAAAACATTAGTGTTTGTTATTGCAAGTACAGATAAAGCCATCAACCCTTCACAAAGTGTTCTACGAGTGACATCTACCATTTTACAATCCTCATATACTTTACATTATCCCTTAAGGTAAATTAATACTGCTGATTTGATTTATATACTTATAAATAAAGAAAATATAATCTTTCTATTTGATATAGATTGGTATAGATTCATGAATATAATTACAAGTTAATTATGTATAGTAAAAATAATTAATTTGTAATTATAATATGTAATATAGTTCACATTTATTGTTCATGATCTATCAATAATAATATAAACTATCAAAATATGTTGGTGGGGGTAAAATGTTACCAAAGATTGATGTAAATGTATGTAAATCAGAGGATTGTAAGAATTTTGCACTAGTTGATTGCGCTGATTACGTTAAACCATCATTCAAACTTGGTTATAGAGCCATATATTGTCCTAAATGTGGCGGTAATAGTTATCTAATTAATAACGATGACTTAAAAAAAATATTTTATCCATATTGGTCTTTCTATATGAAAAATATAGAAAAAGCTTGTCCAAGCTGCTATTCAACTGAAAATATAAAATATGGAACAACAGCAATTGGTACTGTTAGGTATCAATGTAAGAATTGTAATAATGTTTATTCATTAAAAAATCTAAACAAATTTGATGATGTTGATAACAAACTCATAGAAAGCTTATTAAAAAACACCAAGGTTAGTACTATTTTTAAAGAGTTAAAAATTACACCGGCATCTTTTTATCGAAGATTAGAAAATATAAATGAAATATTAGATATATTATGTAGGAAAGTTGAAAAATATAAAATAAACTATTCATCAATAGAGACAAGTTTATTTAATTTAAATTGTAGGGTTGAAAATAAAACGGGACTATCTAATAATTTACACTGTATAGTTAGTTGCTGTTCTAAAACAGGTTATGTATTGTCTATTACGACAAATTGGAATGATCAAGAGTTATCACTAGAAAGTATTTATAAATCACAAAATATCCCAGCGGAATCTATTAATTTATTAGAAGAAAATACAATAGAAAAAATATATAAGAAATATGAATCATTTCATAAGCGTCATAGCTTTGATCATATCCACTATACGAGTGATAATGTGTCAAAACATGTTATAGAGCCTGTTGTTGCTGGCCATAGTCATTTTAAAACATTAGAGATATTGTTAGCACCGAATGTAAAACATCACTTTATTCATCATGAGGTTTATATTCGAGGAGCAGTATTAACAGCTTATGGGAATGCAATTAGAAATGAGAAATGTGATGTTTTCTATGTTATTTCTAATGAAAATAGAGATGGCATTCAATATAAACATACTGGAAGCTATAAAGTTGGATGGTGGAAGAATATTTGGCATGAATATAAAGATATTAATGGGGAAGGGTATAAATATATTTGTAATTTGACTAGTTCTAAAAACAATCAACCCTATGAGTATCTAAAGTTAAACCCATCATTAAAATATTCTGAAGAATTTATAAAAACGTTCTTGTATTTCTTCCCAAGTAAAAGAATAAATTCACTATCACCAAAAATTTTAGTTAAAATTCTTTCTTTATTTAGTAAATATTATAATTACTGCTGTATTCCTCCAAATGAAACACTAACAGCTGCTCAGCGTATAGGAGTGGCAAAACAACAGTATGACTTAAGTATGATATTGAATGTAGACTTGTATTCTGATAGCGAAGAGTAAAATATAGAGATATACCAACATAAATTGATAGTATTTTTCTGTTGATGATGAAATCAGTGGTTAAACGTGACTAAAATCACATATGTTCCAGTACGATTATTATTAACTACAGTCATCAAAAATGATGGCAATATATTTATTCTGGAGCAATTGTTATGAATAAAAAGTTATTAGTTTTACCCATAATTATAGGTTCGCTATTAGGTAGTACTCTTTCATATGCAAAAGATATTACTATCTATCATACTAATGATTTACATGCTCATGTTTCACCATTTAAAGTTCCTTATATTAGTAAAGATAGACAAGTAGGCGGGTTTGCTAATATAGCTAGTGTAGTTAAAGATGCTAAAAATAAAGAACAAGGTGTTTTTTTCTTTGATGCAGGTGACTATTTTACAGGGCCATATATTAGTACGTTAACAAATGGTGAAGCTGTAGTTGATATTATGAATGAAATGTCATTCGACGCAGTTTCAATTGGTAACCATGAATTTGATCATGGTGTTCCTAATATGTTAACTCAATTAAATAAGGCTAAATTTCCTGTTTTATTAGGAAATGTTTTTTATGAGAATTCAGAGAAACCTGTCTGGGATAAACCGTGGACTATTATAGAAAAAGATGGTGTTAAACTAGGTGTTATTGGCTTACACGGAAAATTTGCTTTTTACGACACAGTGAATAAAGATAAAAGAGAAGGTGTAGAAGCTAGAGACGAAGTCGAGTATTTACAAAAATATATTAATGAGCTGAAAGATAAAGTTGATATTACAGTATTACTGGTACATGAAGGCGTCCCTGCTCGTCAATCAAGTTTCGGTGCGACTGATGTATCTAGAATGCTACAAAAAGATATTGACCTAGCTAAACAAGTCGATGGTATCGATGTTTTAATTACAGGCCATGCTCATGTAGGGACACCAGAGCCCATTAAAGTAAATGATACCTTAATTGTTTCAACAGATTCTTATGGCATTAACTTAGGTAAGTTAGTGTTAGACGTTGATGATAATACAAATAAGATCAAAGGATATAAAGGGCAACTAATTAATATGTTCGCAGATGAACATACGCCAGACCCTGCAACTCAAAAGAAAATTGATGATTGGACTAAAAAGCTAGAAACAATCACGCTAGAAAAAATTGGAAATGCTAACGTCGAATTAACACGTGCTTATGGTGAATCATCTTTATTGGGTAACTTAATTACAGATGCTTTCTTGCAAACAGATTCACGCGCGAAAATTGCTTTTGTTAATAGCGGTGGTATTCGAAGCGAAATAGAAAAAGGTAATATTACTCTTGGTGATGTAATCAGTATGTTCCCATTCCCTGATGAACTTACTTACATGGAAATCAGTGGAAAAGATCTTCGTTCATTAATGAACCATGCCGCAAACTTGACAAATGGCGTATTACAAGTCTCTTCAGGCTTAGAAATGAAATATGACAGTAAGAAAAATCCAGACAGTCGAGTCGTTTCATTAAAATTAAATGGTAAAGATATTAATGATAACGAATATTATCCAATTGTTGTTAATTCTTTCTTAGCAACAGGTGGCGATGGTTTTGAAGCATTTAATAATGGTAAAAATACTAAAACAATCCCAGGTATCAGTGCTGCTGATGCGGTTATTGAATTTATTAAAAAGCAACCAAATCAAAATCCAAAATTAGATTTACGTATTAGTGATATAGCAAGTAAGTAATATATATAAAATAATGTCGATTAATTTCGGCATTATTATTAACTCTAACACTTTAATATATTTAAAATATAAGTTCCTTCTGAGGGAAATATGAATAAATCAAATATCCAGAGGCTATTTGCTATAAGCTGTCTGTCTTATTCATTCACTGGTGCATTAATTATAGTAACAGGAATGGTAATGGGTGATATTGCACAGTACTTTGGAGTGCCAATCACTAGTATGAGTAATACATTTACATTTCTAAATACAGGTATATTAGTTGCTATATTTCTTAATGTTTGGTTAATGGAAGTATTTGTAATTAAAAAACAACTAATATTTGGCTCTATTTTAATATTGTTATCTATAACGGGGCTTTTCTTTGGAAAATCCTTAATTATATTTTCTATTTGTATGTTTATTTTAGGTACCGTCAGTGGAATCACGATGTCTATTGGGACATTTTTGATCACTCAGTTATATGAAGGTAGACAGCGTGGTGCACGTTTATTATTCACCGATTCGTTTTTTAGTATGGCAGGAACGATATTCCCTGTTATTGCTGCTGCGATATTGACTCGCCATTTTGGCTGGTACTGGGTATATGGGTGTATCGCATTAATTTATCTAGGAATAATATCACTAACATTGCTCTCTGATTTTCCTGCCATTGGTAAAAAAGTTAATGCAGAAGAATCGTCTAAAAATGGAAGTAATGTATCAGTAAAGGTAACCTCTGAAAAATGGGGACTGAATGTTGTATTACTTTCCGCTGCTGCTGTTTGCTATATATTGGGACAGTTGGCTTTTATTCAATGGATACCTGAGTATACAACTAAAGACCTAGGAATGGATATCAGTGAAGCTGGCGTACTAGTGAGTTATTTTTGGACATCTTATATGATCGGTATGTGGGTGTTTAGTTTTGTTATCAAGTTTTTTGATTTACAAAGAGTCCTTGTATTTCTTGCGGCTTTAGCGACTATCGCAATGTATATATTTATTCACAGTGAACAAGTCAATCTATTACAATATATCATTTTTGGATTAGGTTTTGTTTCTAGTGCAATTTATCCAACTATTATTACTTTAGGTTCACAACAAACAAGTGTGTCATCGCCTAAATTAGTTAATTTTATTTTAACCTGTGGAACAGTTGGTACAATGTTAACTTTTGTCGTAACTGGTCCAGTGGTTGAGCACTTTGGTGTTCAGACCGCATTAATTACAGCTAATATTTTATATTTTACTGTTTTTGCTTGTTGTTTCTTACTTGGTTTCTTTACTAAACATAGAGTATTAAATTTAAGTCAGTCACACTAATAATGATAATTTATTTAAGATATGGTTCATTGTTTATAATAAAACAGGGATAGATAGAGTTATTTTAGAATGATTTTCTATCTACCGCGTAATTAATAAATACCTCTGATTTATCTATAATGTTTATTTTCAATAGCCTTTCTATATTTATTTTGAAATAAGCAGGGGTATTTCAAATGAAATTAATAAAAGTTTTTATTCGGAGATTATAATGGCAACGCCTCATATCAATGCGGAACTCGGTGATTTTTCTGATGTAGTTATCATGCCAGGAGATCCATTGCGAGCTAAATATATAGCAACTAAATTTCTTGAAGAAGCTAAAGAAGTTAATAATGTAAGAGGAATGCTTGCTTATACAGGAAATTATCGCGGGCGGAAAGTCTCTGTAATGGGGCATGGAATGGGTATTCCATCATGCTCTATTTATGCAAAAGAACTGATCACCGATTTCGGTGTTAAGAAAATTATACGTGTAGGTTCATGTGGTGCAGTGCGGCAAGATGTTAAGTTACGTGATGTAGTTATTGGGCTGGGTGCTTGTACTGATTCTAAAGTTAATAGAATGCGTTTCAAAGGGCATGATTATGCTGCAATTGCTGACTTCAATATGGTTTGTAGTGCTGTGCAAGCTGCAAGTGAGCATGGAATTTCTACTCAGGTTGGCAATTTATTTTCTGCAGATTTATTTTATACACCTGAACCGGATATGTTCGATATTATGGAAAAATACGGTATTTTAGGTGTCGAAATGGAGGCCGCGGGAATTTATGCTGTTGCTGCGGAATATGGAGCTAGAGCATTGACCATTTGTACGGTTTCTGACCATATACGAACTAATGAAAAATTATCAGCTGAAGAACGTCAAACTACGTTTGATGATATGATCAAAATTGCTATGGAGTCAGTACTGATTTGTGACGAGAAAACACCCTCATCCCGTAAAGGTTTTTCGTTAAATAGAGTTTTATTTCAAATTGAATAATGATAACTCAAACATGCTTAGGGCAGAAATTGCTCTAAGCATATTTGTTATTATAGGATCATTAATGGTGTTATTTGTCTGATTTCTTGAATAGAGTGACCTTGCTGTAATAGCGCAGCTAAGGTCTTCATTGGGGGAATAGAATGCTTGAAAATACTTTTATACCCTTCACATAAATAATTATGCGCTTTTCCATTTATAGAATTAATTCTTAGTTTTGGGCATCCGCCTTGACAAACGAATCGGTAGTCACATTCTAAACATACTTTAGAAAAGTCACTTTTACTCATTCCAAAATTTTTTTGTTTTTTACTATAAACTAAGTCAGTGAGGTTATCAGTCAATATATTACCAAGTTTATATTCTGGATATACAAAGTGATCGCAACTATAGATATCACCATTTTGCTCGATAACTAAACTTAATCCACATGTTGCACGCATTACGCACATACCAGGACTCTGTCCCATAACTGCTGCTAAGGTGTTCTCAAAAATCTGTACAAAAACACTGCCAATATCATTTTTGAACCAATAGTCAAAAATACTATTAATAAATGAAGCGTAAAGAGGGCCTGTTACAGACCATGGAGTGACATAAGCAAGAGTTTCAAGATTGGGACTAATTAGTTCACCTTGAAATACCCCCTGAGGTCGACGATCTACAGATGGGATAAACTGCAGATAATTCGCTTTCACTTCTTGTGTTAAATATTTATAGACTTCAAGCGGGTATTTGGCGGTATATTCATTTACTACGATCAATACATTAAATTCTACATTATATTTTTGTAAAATTCTCACTGCATTAACAACTTTATCATGAGTTGATTTCCCTGCATGAGTTTTTCTGTATTTGTCGTGGATGTGTTTAGTACCATCAAGAGATATACCCACTAAAAAATTATTTTTTGAAAGAAATTCTCCCCAATTGTCATCAATCAAAATGCCATTAGTTTGTAGTGTATTGGTTATCTTTTTCCCGTTAGCATATTTTTTTTGTAGTGAAAGTGCTTTTTGATAAAAATCGATACCAGCCATTGTAGGTTCACCACCCTGCCATGCAAACTCAACTAATTGAGTTGGGTTTTGTATTATATATTTTTTTATGTAGTTCTCTAATACATCATCACTCATGAATCGAGAAGGCGTTTTTTGGCTTAATGTCCCACTATCTTTGCCTTGATAGAAACAGTAGACACAATCAATATTACAAGTATAGCTTGTTGGTTTGGCCATTAGGTGAAAAGCAGGTTTCATGCTCAAAATCTCAGTAAAAGAACAAAAGGTCATAGTCAAATTTTTCCAAAGAAAAATATGAGATCTTCGTCACATTGACAATGTATTTAGTATATAACATTTTGGGTGTTATCAGTTTATGTTGTTTCAATAAAATAATTTTTACCCACACCAACATATAATGATAGTGGTTAATGAAATTTAAATTATGATTTTATTTTTTGTGATGCTCTTCAACTAATATTAAGAGACTGTAAATAAAATTATAGCGATGAGTTAGTTAATTTTTAGGCTTTATATGAAATATTTTAATAATAAAAAATACAGTTGGAGGTTTTAGTGAATAATAGAATTGGTTTTGCTATCCCTATTTTATCATTATTAATTTTGAGTCAGAATGCATTTTCTAGTAATGAGTCAAATGGATTTATTGACGGAGCTAAAGGTAATTTATTATTACGCAATTATTTCATTAATAAAAATTATGTTGGTGATTCAGCAGTTAAAAACTATTCTAGAGAATGGACTCAAAATTTCATATTAGAAATTAAGTCAGGTTATACACCAGGAGTCATTGGATTTGGGGTTGATGGGCTAGGGTTATTATCGGTAAAACTTGACGGAGGTAGAGGTACTACTGGTACAGGGCTTTTACCTGATGATTCACCGCATTCTTATGGTTATGTTGGAGCTACTGCGAAATCAAAATTTTCTAAATCAGAATTAAGATATGGAGACTTAAGACCTAGAAACCCGATGGTAATTGCGACAGATACTCGTTCTTTACCTCAGGTTTTTCGTGGACTAGATTTTTCTAGTAAAGAAATTGATGGCTTAGAATTACAATTTTCTGTACTCCAAAAAGGAAAGTCGAGAGTTTCAGAAGATATGGAAACACTAACATATAATAAAATCAAAGGTGGTGATTTTTATTATGGTGGTGGTAAGTATGTATACAGTAAAGATACATCATTTTCCCTTTGGAGTAGTAAATTCGAAGATATCTATCAGCAAAACTATGTAAATTTGACTCAATTCTATAATATAGACAATGTAAGGTTGGGGGCAGATTTAAATTATTGGTGGGGTAAGGATACAGGCAGTTCAAAAGCAGGAAAACTTGATAATAAAACATTCAGTTCTGCACTTACAGCTCAGTATGGCGGTAATAAATTAATTTTCGGTTATCAACACTTAGAGGGCAGTTCTAAATGGATGCGTTTAGATGGTGCTGGTGGTGGCTTTCTAAGCAATGACTCATTGAGTAATAGTTTTGATTCGCCGAAGGAACGTTCTTACCAAATCAGACATGAATATGATTTCACTCATGTGGGTGTTCCAGGGTTGAAAATAATGAATCGATATACTAAAGGGACTAATATTCATAATAAGTTTACGGATAATGGTCGCGAGTGGGTCCGTGAAACAGAACTATACTATACTTTCCAGACAGGCGCTTTAAAAAAACTTTCTGTGAGTTATAAAAATATTACGTTAAGACAAACTCATGGCACAAGAAATGAAAATGAAAACAGAATAACATTTAATTATCCATTAGGATTATTTTGATGTTATACCGTTTCTGTTATAGGTAATGATTGATTGGTTTCGCATGATTAATTAGGAATAATATATTATTTAATGAGATTTTTAGTGTCAACTTTGAATTTTATTATTATAGAAACTATTCATTAGATTAAATATAGAGGGGCTCTAGTTTGATTTATGACTCATGATCCCTTCTTTATCTCTTTTCTGTATCACATGAAATAATTTCAAGTAGATCGGGTTGTCTGTAATACGATCTGGGGTAATATCTATTGTTATCATAGAAAAAATATAACGACGTAATAATTACGTCCTTTGGCCATATTTTTCTGATGTGCCATAACAAGGATAACTAATGAAATTAGAAACATTATCGATTCACGCCGGTTACTCTCCTGACCCTACCACTAAGTCCGTTGCCGTGCCAATCTACCAAACCACCTCTTATGCTTTTGACGATACTCAGCATGGTGCTGACCTCTTCGATTTAAAAGTCGCGGGTAATATTTACACTCGTATCATGAACCCGACTAACGATGTTTTAGAGCAACGAGTTGCTGCGCTTGAAGGCGGTGTCGCTGGCTTGGCCGTTGCTTCTGGTATGGCGGCAATTACTTATGCGATTCAAACTATCGCGCAAGCTGGAGACAACATTGTTTCTGTAGCTAAATTATACGGTGGAACCTATAACTTATTTGCCCATGCTCTGCCGCGTTTAGGAATTGAAACACGTTTTGCGGAGCATGACGATCTCGCCGCATTTGATGCGCTTATTGATGATAAGACGCGGGCTATTTTTTGTGAGTCAATTTCAAACCCAGCGGGCTTTATTGTTGATATTGTGGCGCTCGCTGAAGTTGCACACCGCCATGGTATTCCTTTGATTGTCGATAATACGGTGGCGACACCTTATTTATGCCGTCCATTTGAACATGGGGCAGATATCGTCGTTCATTCATTGACAAAATATATTGGTGGTCACGGTACATCACTTGGCGGAATGGTTATTGATTCAGGTAAGTTTCCATGGACAAAATACCCGAATCGCTTTTCGTTATTGATAGAGCCGGATGTGGCATACCATGGTGTCAGTTATACCGAACATTTTGGTGCAGCGGCCTTTATTGCTCGTTGCCGTGTTGCGCCATTGCGCGGAACGGGTGCTGCATTATCACCGTTTAACGCATTCTTGATTTTACAAGGTTTAGAAACCCTCGCGCTAAGAATGGATAGACATACCGAAAATGCGCTAAAAGTTGCGAACTACCTGGAAAATCATCCACAAGTAGAGTGGGTGAAATATGCAGGGCTACCGAGTAACCCTGAACATGGCTTAGCGCAAAAGTATATGAACGGCAAGCCAGCAAGTATTATGTCGTTTGGTATTAAAGGTGGCCAAGAAGCAGGGGCGCGCTTTATTGATGCCTTGAAACTGATTGTGCGGTTGGTAAATATTGGTGATGCTAAATCACTAGCCTGTCACCCTGCATCAACGACACATCGTCAACTTAATGATGCAGAGTTAGCGCAGGCAGGAGTTTCTCGGGATATGATCCGCTTATCAATTGGCATAGAACATATTGATGATATTTTAGCAGACCTTGAACAGGCGTTAGCTGCTGCCAAATAGTTTTACTTTGTATGAATAACAACCGGTTATGGTGAATACCCTGACCGGTTTTTGTTTATAAACTGCCGTACACTTTTTTGTATTAATGACTAATATTAAGAACGAATTAAATTTTCACCTTATTTTTAAATACTGAACTATTCTTTAAACACTCAGTCTTATTATTTGATTCTTATCTCTTTTTGTATATGAATTGTAGTATTCATTTATTGATTGTTTATATACAGCGACCTTTCTACCAACTAACGTTCGATTTGTTTAAATGAGGTTTAATTGCCATAACGATAATAGCTAAATAAAAGAGCGCGTTTGCTCAAACGAAATAAATAAAATGATTAAATATCAATAAAAAGAATGGTTGAGATGAGATGATTATGGCAAACAATAGAATTGCCTACCTTAAATGGTGTCTGTTATTTGGTTTTGTCCTAGTGACCTATTTTTTACCCTTAAATGGTAGGTTACTGTGGCAACCGGATGAACTGCGGTATGCAGAAATTAGTCGGGAATTGATTATAAGTTATAACTGGAGTGTTCCTGAACTTTTAGATATTCGTTATTTTGAGAAACCCATTTTTGGTTATTGGGTAGGGGCTGTTTTCCAAATGTTATTTGGTGAAAATAACATTTCTGTTCGTCTTGGAGTAGTATTTAGTACATTAGTCAGTGGGTTATTTGTTTATCTCAGCGCTAAAATGGCTTGGAAAAACTCACGTATTGCGTTTAATGCGGCCTTTATTTACCTTTCAATGTTGATGGTCTTTACCATCGGTACCTACAATATTCTTGATCCCATTGTGACAGCATTTATCACTATGGTGATTTTCTTTTTCCAATGGGGATTAACGACAAAATACTTCTCTCATAAATTACTCGCTTTTATGATGATGGGAGTAGCCTGTGGGCTAGGGGTATTAACAAAAGGTTTTCTCGTTTTAGTGCTGCCAGTACTTGTTTGCTCAGTTGCCGCTATTTACTTTAAGCAATTCAAAGAAGTATTTGTTTTCTCGTTTGTTTCACTGTTCACTGCTTTTGTCGTGTGCTTACCTTGGGCCTTTGTTATTGCCAGCCGTGAGCCTGATTTCTGGAACTATTTCTTCTGGGTTGAGCATATTCAACGTTTTATGGCGAATAACGCGCAAAACAAATCCCCATTTTGGTTTTATATCCCTATCTTGCTCGCTGCGGTATTACCTTGGCTAGGGTACCTTTTTGGTGCGCTACGTCACGCATGGCAGCAAAAAGGGTTACATATTTATTTTCTATTATGGTTTATCGTGCCATTTGTTTTTTTCAGTATTACTAAAGGAAAATTACTGACCTATATTTTGCCTTGTATTGCACCGATCGCGGTTCTTATGGCAGCCTACATTGAAAAAATACTGACTGAGAAAAACACACTCACTATTCGTTTGAATGCATTGATTAACACACTGATAGGTGGCGTTATTGCTGGTGGAATTATTGCTTCTGCTTATTACCCTAAACTGAATGTATATCAGGCCGATGAAAGTGGAAAGCTATGGTTAGCCGCTGGCGCATTTATTTTTTGGTTATTGGTTGCGTTGCTTTCTTTCAAACAACGGTTTTGGTATTTAGCCGCAGTGTGTACGGTGGCAATTAGCTTAACGGTAGGGCATGTGATCCCATCTCGTATTGCCAGTAATAATACGCCACAAGAGGTGATTGCGAAGTATCATCACCAGTTAGCTGATAAATCTGTATTGTTAACCAATAATGTCGGGCTAGGCACCACATTGGCATGGGTACTTAAACGCAGTGATATTACGATGCTTCACCAAACAGGGGAATTAGGCTACGGGCTAAAATACCCAGATGCTGCTAATCGGTTTTATAGCTTAAAGCAGTTACCTGATTTATTAAAAAATTATCATTATAAAGATGTGGCGGTGGTCGTAGAAAGTTCTCAGCGTGAATTGTTGGACGCATTACCCGGCAACCCAATTATTATTCGGGAAGGTAATCTTGTTTTAGCTTTTTATGAAGGCCAATAGAGACAGTACGTTGGGATGTTATTTGATAATCGCCGCCATACCATTTAGGTTTGGCGGCTATTTACATTAGCGTGTAGGCTTATTTAAAGTGCTCGAGTTTGACGCTGAATGAGATTTTTCCAGACCTGCGGGGAGACCATGATAAATTAATAGCATGGCCATGCTATTACTCATTGCATTCACTTCCACTTCGTTAACTGTACGGCTGTTACGTTGATGACGGCTAGTTAACGTATTTCTCATTGGGACGTCTCCTCAGTTTCTTTGATTAGGCGATTCGCTTCGGCAAGCTCATAGCGCCTTGGTGTTAGTGCGGTTGCACTGTGATTACGGGCTAGCAAGGTATAAATGGTTGGTAAAACAAACAGGGTAAATAATGTGCCAACTAACATACCAGTGACTATCACTAAGCCTAAGCCAAAGCGGCTATTTGCTCCTGCTCCAGTGGCGAATAGCAGAGGAACTAAGCCAATCACCATTGCTGCGGTTGTCATTAGTATTGGGCGTAAACGAATTTGTGCTGCTTTGAGAATGGCATGTCGTCTATCTAACCCTTCATTGGCTTGTAATTCATTGGCAAACTCAACCATCAATATTCCGTGTTTACTGATTAAGCCAATCAATGTGACTAAGCCGATTTGGGTGTAAATATTTAATGTTGCATAACCAAGTGCCAATGGAATTAACGCACCACAAATTGAAAGTGGAACAGTAATCAAGATAATCAATGGGTCGACTAAACTTTCATATTGTGCCGCTAAGACTAAGTAAATAATGATGAGCGCCGCCATAAAGGCAAAGGCGAGGGTGTTTCCTTCTTGTTTATATTGGCGCGAATCGGATTGCCAGTCATGGCTAAAACCTGCTGGTAGCTCATTGGCAATATTATCTAAATAAGCAACAGCTTGGCCTAATGTGACACCAGGAGCAGGTATTGCTTGGAAAATTGCCGCATTTTGCTGATTAAATTGCGTGAGTTTATTCGGTTCAACTTGGGTATTGATATCAACCACCGTTGACAGTGGGATCATAGTTCCCGCTTCCGATTTCACATAATGGCGTGAAAGGGCTTCCGGTGTTAAGCGTTGGCTACGAATACTTTGAGGGATCACATCATAAGAACGGCCATCCATCCCAAAGCGGTTAATATAGTTTTCCCCCACTAATAAGGTCAGTGATTCCCCGATATCTTGCATACGAATACCTAAGCTATTCGCTTTTGAACGGTTTATGCGGACTTCTACCACTGGGTTGTTGTAGTCGAGGTCACTATCTACCACCATAAACAGACCGCTTTCACGTGCTTGTTGCTTGATCTCTTCCATGGTTTTATAGAGTACCGAATAATCTTGCGGGCTTCTGAGAACCATTTGGATTGGCAAGCCACCCGTTGAACCTGGCAAGGCGGGTAACTGGAAAACGAAAATACTGTTCCCTTCGACATCACCGACGCGCCCTTGTAAGTCACCTTGGATCTCAGATGCGGCGCGGTCACGCTGCTCCCATGATGTCAAGTTAGTTCCCCCAAAGCTGGCGGAGGGGCCATCGGTTCCGTTAATAATCCAAGTACTTTCTGTTTCTGGCAACTCCATGAAAACATCATGTAATTTACGCGAAAAACGTTCTACATACTCGAGGTTAGCGTGTTGCGGAGATTTGATCGCCGTTAATACACTAGACTGGTCTTCCACAGGGGCTAATTCACGAGGAGCCGATTGATAAAGCAGTGGTAAGCTAATGAATACACCAACGGCAATAACACCTGTTAACCAACGGTTTTTCAAAGAGAAATTCAATACAATGGTATAGTAATGGGCTAAGGTAGAAAAGAAGGTTTCTGCCATACGTGCCATACGCCCTTCATTCTGTTTTGAGTTCAACATAAACGAGCTCATTACAGGGGAAAGGGTTAATGCCACAATACCCGAAACAATCACCGCCCCGGCCAACGTAAGTGCGAATTCTTTAAACAAAGCTCCCGTTAAACCTGACATCAGCCCTATTGGAGCATATACCGCTGCCAAGGTGATCGTCATCGCGATAACTGGGCCTGCCACTTCACGAGCACCAATTAAAGCCGCTAAAACTGGTGATTTCCCTTCTTCAATATGGCGATGGACGTTTTCGACCACAACGATAGCATCATCGACGACGAGACCAATTGCTAATACCATGGCCAGTAGCGTCAGTAAGTTAATACTAAACCCAAATGCCATCATGAGTGCGGCTGCACCTAACATAGATAGCGGAATAGCTAAAATTGGGATGATGACGCTGCGAATTGACCCTAAACACAGGTAAATAACCGCAATAACAATCAGTAGCGCCTCAACTAATGTGCTAATCACTTGGTCAATAGACGCTTTAATAAAGCGCGAAGTTTCAAATGCCATTTCCACCTTAACACCGGGTGGTAAGGTTTTGGTGATGTCAGGCATTAATTGATTCATGCCGTCAACGATTACTAGAGGGTTACCGGTTGGTGTGGCAAATAAACCAAGGTAAATAGCAGGCTCACCATTCATTAAACCACTGGTTTCTGTGGAAGCGGCTCCTAATTCAATGGTTCCCACATCTTTTAACCGTACTAATCCATTGCCGTCGTTGCGGATCACTAGATCACGAAACTCATCGACATTAGTGAGGTCGGTATTAACATAGACATTAGAAATCACGAACTCGCCTTTGACTTTACCGGGTGCCGCTTGGTAGTTGTTTTGGCGAACTGCTTGTGCAACATCCGCAGCGGTTAGCCCTCGGCCAGCTAATTTATCGGCATCCAGCCATAAACGCATTGCTAATTGTTGGCCTCCGAAGACTTGAACTTTAGCGACACCATCAATTGAGGAGTACATTGGTTCAATGACGCGAGAAATATAGTCTGTCAGGGCAGGAATGGATAAATTGGTGCTGGAAAAACCGATATAAGCAACCGCAGTAGATTCCCCAGAGGAAAGTTCAATCACAGGGTCATAAGCTTCTTTCGGTAATTTATAACGAACTTGGTTCACTTTCGCCATTACTTGCGCAAGGGCTTGAGTGGAGTCTCGGTTAAGTTCCATTCGTACGGTGACAAGGCTACTTCCTTGCACAGAAGAAGAAGACAGATAGTCTACGCCTTCCACAGAGGAAACCGCTTGTGCGATGGGCTGTGTCACAAACCCTTGCATCAATTTAGCTGATGCGCCAGGGTATTGCGTAGTAATGGTGATCGTCGAGCTTTCAAGTTGTGGATATTGGCGAATAGGCAACTTACTCAACGCAAATAAACCAATTAACACAATCAGCGCACTGACCACGAGAGCCAGAACAGGTCGGCGAACAAAAATATCAGTAAATTTCATTACGCCTTCCTTATGAACCTTGAGCCGTATTAGTGACAGGTTCAGACAATGTATCTTGGGCAACAGGGGTGACAGCAGAGCCGTCGTTTAAGCGTAATTGCCCAGAAGTGACGACTTTATCGTTAGCACTTAAGCCGTGTTCTATTTCAATTTTGCCATCCCAACGTTGCCCCGTTTTTACGGACACCCGCTTGACGGTCATCGCATCCCCTTCACCTTGCGTAATAAATACGGTATCGCCATAGGCGGTATACGTAACAGCGGTTTCTGGGATTGTAATGACTTCATTACTGGCTTGGCGTACCACATTCACATTGGCGTACATCCCAGCTTTTAATGTGCCATCGCTATTTTCTAATGTGGCTTGCAGGGCGATAGTACGTGATTTACCAATGAGTGGGTCAATGGCCGTAATACGGGCTGGAAAAGTTTTATTGGGATAAGCATCAACTGTAATATCAACAATTTGGCCTTGATGCAGTTCCGGTGAGGCCTGTTCATCTAAGGAAAAGTTGAGCTTTAAGGTTTTGGTATCCACCAGGCTGGCAATGGCTTCCCCTGGGTTTAAATACTGTCCTTCATGGACTTGGCGAATACCTATCGTACCGTCGAATTGCGCTCGGATCGTCTTTTGCGCAATCAATGCTTGGGTTTGGCGGATCAGGCCTTGGGCAATATCACGTTCAGCACGTGTACTGTCCACTTGAGCCTCTGCCACTAAATGTTGCGCAGATAATGAACGTGTTCTTTCATATAAGCGAGCCGCATTGCGCAACTGTGCTTGGTAACGTGATAAATCAGCTTGTTCAACGGCATCATTGAGTTGCACTAACAATTGGCCTTTTTTGACTTGCTGGCCAGATTCAAATGCAATTTTTGTTATACGGCCATTGGTTTCTGCGGCGACTAAGACTTGGCTGCCAGCTTCTAACTCACCTATACCGTAAAAAGTACGAGGCGCGGTATCTAAGCTAACAGGAGCCAATGCCACTTTTACGGGTGGGTATTGGTAGGCTGCTTGTTCGTCTTCTTCATTTTGTGCATAGGTCGAATAAATCGCGCTACCCGCCCCAACAGCGATCAAAACGGAACAAAGTGTCATTATTGTTTTTTTATTCATTAAATTTTCCTTCTATTTCTGCGTCTTTAACGCGAAATAAAGACCTCGAAAATGCCCTGCAATGGCGATAGCGATTAAGCCCCCAATAACAGCGATATGTTCAATTGCCCAAAACATGGCGATTTGAGCTTGTTCTCCCGTGTAGCTCCAAAAGGTGTGGACAACCACAATAGTGAGGAACAAAAACACGGCTAACGCGCCAGTTCCAAGCCATAAAAGACGGTTAAATAGCACAAGAACAGAGCCAATTAACATGACAGCAGCAGAAGCAATATTGAAAAACCAATCTGGGTGAAGACCTGCGGCACGCATTTCGGCCAGACTATTTTCATAATCAAAAACTTTGGCTAAACCAGATGAAATAAATAAAACCAAGACTAGTAAGCGAGCAATAACCCATAAGCTATTGCTTTCTAACATTTTGGTAATCACCGATGGCATAAACCTATCCCCTTTTAAAAAATAACCTCAATTGACAAACTAGCAGGGTGGCACTATAAAACCTTAAGTTAAGTTGAGGTCAAGCAAAGGTGAGCTAAAATGGCGGACAAAGACACAAAAACGATAAAACCTCAGAAGAACGAGGGGAAAAAAATTGATTTTACTCGAGCATTAACGGTGGGCGAAGTGGCAAAACGCTCGGGAGTGCCTGTTTCTACAGTCCATTTTTATGAATCAAAGGGGCTAATTCAAAGTACACGAACTCAAGGGAATCAGCGACGATTTCACTCTGTTGTACTTCGTTACATCGCCATTATTAAGGTTGCTCAAAGTACGGGGATCCCACTACATGAAATTCAAGAGGCATTGGGGCGTTTTCCTGCAAATAGCGCGCTAACTTCGGAGCAATGGAAGGAGATGTCGACGCAATGGCGTAAATCTTTAGATAAGCGTATTCGGCAATTGACACGTTTACGTAATGAGTTGGATAACTGTATTGGTTGTGGTTGCTTATCACTCAGTGACTGTCCGCTGCGCAATCCTGATGATGTACTTGGTAGGAAAGGCCCTGGTGCCCGTATTTTAGAACGTCCATAAGTTATTTTATTAATTTCTGCGATTAATCATACTTTTCATTATTTGGATAGCCACTGCTGAAAGTGGCTATTTAACGATTTATATCATCACCTTACTATTTAAATTACCGCACATAATGGATATTTTTTGCGCCCATCGGCTACCCCTTTCCAGCATATTTGCGTAACTATTCGTTATGTTAATTTTTTGTAAACTCATTGTAACTAAATGAGAGAAAAAGAGGGTGACAAAGATGAAAGGCTTGAATAATAAGATTGCCATTGTGACTGGGGGAGCGACCAAAATTGGTGCAACCGTTGCGAAGGTATTAAGTGATTACGGCGTTAAAGTCACGATTTTTGACATTGATACCTTGAATGGTGAAAAGGTAGCTCAAAGTGAGCCCAATATTGATTTTCTTCCTGTCGATATCACTGACGACCAACAACTTAAACAAGGCATTGACCGTGTTGCGCAAAAATATGGGCAACTCGATTTTTTAGTTAATCTGGCTGCCACTTATCTTGATGAAGGCCAGTTATCTACAAGGCAGGATTGGCTCACTGCGTTGAATATTAATGTGGTGAGTGCAGTGATGGCTGCGCAGCTTGCAAAAGTACATTTCGCAAAATCGGGTAAAGGTGCCATCGTCAATTTTACCAGTATTTCTTCTTCTGTCGCCCAAACTGGTCGTTGGCTCTACCCTGCATCTAAAGCCACCATGTTAGAGGTAACTCGCAGCCAAGCAATGGATTATGCGGCTGAAGGAATTCGTGTAAATTCCGTTTCCCCTGGGTGGACTTGGTCCCGAGTTATGGATGAAATCACAGGGGGAGACCGTCAAAAAACAGACCGTGTTGCTGCTGATTATCACTTATTAAAACGCGTTGGTGACCCAGAAGAAGTCGCTCAAGTTGTCGCGTTCCTACTTTCTGATTTGGCCAGCTTTGTTACAGGTGCGGATTACGCTGTCGATGGCGGTTACTCCGCTATGGGGCCTGAACAGGCTAAACCGGCAATTCCCCGTCTTGCTGAATAAGACACCATTTTAACTATTTTGTAGAGGAAAATACTATGCGCCGTATTGCTATCGTCGGTGGTGGTCAAGCGGGTATGCCATTAGCTTTGGGTCTACTCAATAAAGGTTATGAAGTCACTGTTGCAACAAACCGCACTCCAGATGACGTTAAAAATGGCCGAGTGATGTCGAGCCAGTGCATGTTCGATATTTCACTGCAATTTGAACGTGATTTAGGCATTAATTTTTGGGAAGAACAGTGTCCGCCGGTTGAAGGAATTGGTTTTACAGTTCCTCATCCCGAAAAAGCGGGGGAAAAAGTAATTTCTTGGCGTTCACGTCTCGATAATTATGCCCAAGCTGTCGACCAACGTATCAAAATGCCTTACTGGATGGAGTTATTTGCAGCTCGTGGCGGTAATTTACGCATTGAAGATGTTGGTATTGCAGAACTGGAATGCTTAGCGCAAACACACGATTTAGTCGTGTTAGCGGGTGGAAAAGGGGAAATTGTTAAACTGCTTGAGCGCGATGCCTCCCGCTCACCTTATGACAAACCACAACGGGCCTTGGCACTGACTTATGTGCATGGCATGTTACCAACGCCAGAGTATTCACAAGTTTCTTTCAACTTAATACCCGGTGTTGGTGAGTATTTTGTGTTCCCATCACTGACGAATAGTGGTGATTGCCACATTATGGTGTTTGAAGGGATCCCCAGTGGGCCTATGGATCAGTGGAATGAAGCTCGTACTCCACAGGAACACTTGGCATACAGTAAAAAAATACTCAATACCTATTTACCTTGGGAAGCAGAACGTTGTCATAATGTTGAGTTAACTGATGATAATGGCATCTTAGCCGGAAGATTTGCACCAACAGTGAGAAAACCAGTGTTAACTTTACCATCAGGTAACATTGTGTTTGGTTTAGGAGATGCGTTAGTCACCAATGACCCACTAACGGGTCAAGGTTCGAATAACGCTACCAAGGCTTGTAAAGTCTATTATGACGCTATTTTAGCCCATGGTGACAAACCTTACACTGCAAAGTGGATGAATGACACATTTGAGCAGTTCTGGAAGTATGGTCGCCATGTTGTGGAATGGACCAATTCCTTACTCGCCCCACCTGAGCCGCATATTTTACACTTATTGGATGCAGCCCAGCAGCTGCCATCCCTCGCACACACCATCGCGAATGCCTTTAATTACCCGCCCGTATTATTCCCTTGGTGGAAAGATGAGGCTGCTTGTGAGGCGTATATTCAATCGCAAATGATGGAAGAAGCTCGAGCTTAATGGGAGATATCAGTATGTCTATGATTGCAGAGGATACACTCATGTGTGATAGGGAATGGGGCGATACCGAATTTGAATCAAAGATATTGCGTAATCTGTTGGGATGTTACCCAACAGGCGTGGCTATTGTTACCACCCGAACTGCAGATGGCCGTGATGTTGGGTTAACTATCAACTCATTTGCGTCGTTATCACTTGACCCACCATTAGTGCTATGGAGCTTAGTGAATCATTCACCAAACCTAGCGGTATTTCGTGATTGTACTCATTTTACTATCAATATATTAGGCCACGGACACCAAGAACTAGCGATGCGTTTTGCGAACCCACGTATCGAAAATAAATTTGCAGATGTGGCTA
Organism: Providencia rettgeri; assembly: GCF_013255915.1. Classification (GTDB taxonomy): domain Bacteria; phylum Pseudomonadota; class Gammaproteobacteria; order Enterobacterales; family Enterobacteriaceae; genus Providencia; species Providencia hangzhouensis. The sequence goes on from NZ_CP053896.1 coordinate 549,484, forward strand.
CCCACCTAACACCAGAAGGCGTTCCTGCATTGCATGGTGCTATTGCCACATTGGTGTGCGAAAACCATAAGCAAGACACGATTGGTGACCACTTATTAATGGTGGGGCATGTTCGCCGTATCGGTAGTGAAGCGGGTAAACCGTTAGTGTTCCATGGCGGTAGTTTTACTGCATTACATGAAGCGCCTTAAGGAGGGAGTGACTATGAACCAGCAAATTTTAATGACATTCGCGACACAATTGCAGCAAGGGAACATCCAAGTTATCGACCTGACACAAACCTTATCGCCTTCATTTCCGGCACTGCAATTACCTGAACAATTTGGGCAAGTTTGGTCATTTAGCATGGAACAAATTTCTCGCTACGACGATAACGGCCCTGCATGGTATTGGAATAATTTTAGTTGTGGAGAACATACCGGCACGCATTTTGATGCACCAATTCACTGGATCAGTGGCAAAGACCAAATCAACAACACCGTTGATACTATTCCAGTGGAAAACTTTGTAGCGCCAGCCGTTGTGGTAGATGCCAGTGCGGAAGTGGCTCAAAACCCTGATTGGGTGTTAACTGTAGAGTTTTTGCAAAAATGGGAAGAAAAGCACGGCACAATTCCTAAAGCAGCTTGGGTACTTTTCAGAACGGATTGGTCGAAAAAGGCGAATGACCCGGTTGCCTATGTAAGTATGCGTGAAGACGGTGCACACACGCCCGGACCATCGCAAGAAGCGGTTGAATGGCTTATTCATCAGCGTGATGTCAAAGGGTTTGGTGTTGAAACCATCAATACAGATGCAGGGCAATCATACAGTTGGCCAGTACCTTACCCTTGCCATACTTTAATGCATGGTCACAATAAATATGGCCTGCAATGTTTGACGAACCTCGACAAACTGCCTGCGACAGGTGTCGTGATTGTTGCTGCGCCACTTAAAATTGAAGGTGGCTCTGGCAGCCCATTACGTGTACTCGCACTTGTGGGGTGAGGTATGACAGCAAGCTCAACTCCTCAAGTGATAGTCGTGGGCAGTGGAATGAATTCCTTGATGTGTGCAGCCTTGTTGGCAGTACGTGGAAAATCAGTCCTCGTTCTTGAGCGAAATGACCGCTTAGGGGGCTGTATCCGCACTGAGAATTTGTTTGAGGGCTATACCCATGATTTACTTTCTTGCTGGTACTCCTTATTTGTTGGTAGCCCTGGGTACCAAGAGCTCGAACCCTATTTAAAGCAGTATGGATTAGAATTTGCTCAATGTGATTATTCAACGGGGTTAGTGCAACCGGATGGTCAATCGATTGCGTTAAAACGGGATATTTCTGAAGCGGCTAAGCAACTCGACCAGTTGGCTCCGGGGGATGGCCTTGCATTTCGTAAGATGGCGGAACAGCTATTTACGCAAGATGCAGCGCTTACATTTGGCCTATTAGGGCAAAACCCATATAGCGCCAATATGCTGAAATTATTATTTTCAGAATGGCGAAAACGTGGAGTCGATGGCTTGCTTGATTTTGCAAAAGCAGGAATAGAAAGCTTTCGCCGTTGGTCAGAACGTGAATTACAGCACGACTTTAGCCGAGCTTTGATGGCGCCATGGGTATTACATACCGGACTTGGGCCGGATGAAGCCAGTTCTGCATTAATTGGGAAATTAACCTTTGCGGCGGTGGTGGCTGGTGGTATGCCAGTGGTGAAAGGCGGCAGTACTCGTATCGTGGAGGCTTTTGCGAAGGTTATTGAAGCGCATGGTGGCCAGCTAAAAACGGGTATGAATGTTGAAAAAATCATCACTACAGGTGAGGGGAGAAACCAACGAGCAACAGGAGTGATGGCGAATGGGCAAATCATTGCTGCGTCTGAAAGCGTAGTTTGTAACGTTACCCCAACGCAGCTGTATGGGTCATTACTCGAAAATACTTCACTGCAAGTGAGGGAAAAAGCGAGAGGTTACCGTTATGGGCGTGCGGGTATGCAAATTCATTTTGCTTTAAGCGCCCCTCCCCCTTGGTGTAATCCTGAACTGTTAAATGTACCACTGGTTCATTTCACCGAAAGCATGGAGCAAGTGTGTTTATCGGTGACACAGGCAAATAATGGTTATTTACCAGATAAACCGACATTTGGTATTGGCCAACCTACCGCGCTCGATCCCAGTCGAGCCCCAGAAGGAGGGTGGATCTTATGGATCCAAATGCAAGAGTTGCCTCGAGTGTTAAAGGGGGATTCTGCTGGTGAAATTTCAGTACCGGATGACGGGGGTTGGGATGAGCAAGTGCGAGAGGCTGTTGCAGATCGAATTCAACAGCGCTTAGAGCTGGTAATGCCTGGCTTTTCTAATTTGATAGTGGGGCGCAAGGCAATTTCTCCCGCCGACCTAGAAAATTATAACTGTAACCTTGTTGGTGGTGACCCTTATTCAGGAACTTGTTCACCTGATCAGTTCTTCTGGTTGCGGCCTTTTGCTGCGACTGGCCAGACGAAAACGCATCAAACCGCAGTCAAAAACCTTTTTCATATTGGCGCCTCAACCCACCCCGGTCCGGGTTTAGGTGGTGGTTCAGGTTACCTTGTTGCACAAAAATTAGCAGTCAAACGCAGGACATAATAAATCAGCAAAGGATTTGTGACTTAACAGGTAAAGCACACACAGTAAGCAACCCACTATGGCAGGAAACATGATGAAAAAAACAACAATCGGTAAGCTTGTAGCAGGTTCGTGTCTCAGCATATTTTCGTTTGGTGCGATTGCCACCGAAGGTGGTGGTTTAGGGGTATACCCCGATGGGCTAGAAAACTTTATGTCAGGTGCATTGCCACCGCAAGGGGTACATGTACTGGTGTATGGTGGAAATGCGCATTATGACAGTATTCGCGATAACAAAGGCGATAAGATCCCTGTTCCGGGGTTTAGCGTCAATGTGAATGTACTCGCTCCTCGACTTATTTGGGTAACTGACCAAAAAGTCTTTGGTGGTGATCTGGCTTTTCATACGATTGTGCCATTATTGGATGTGACTGCAAAAGCGGCTGGGCAAAAAGATACTAGCCGCGGCCTCGGTGATATTACATTTGGCCCCGCATTAGGGTTTCATCCATCAGCCGATTTGCATTATGTGGTTGGGCTAGATGCGTATGCTCCAACAGGTAAATACAGCAAAACAGACCCATCAAGTTTAGGTAAGAATTATTGGGCGCTGCAACCAGTTTGGGCAATCAGTTATATTCCACCTGTTGGTGTAAATGCGGATTTGAAGATGATGTATGACTTTAACTTCCGCAATAACGATACGAAAACACGTTCAGGGCAAGCATTTCACGCTGATTATGCACTAGGTTGGGGGTTCGGCAATGGTTGGGTGGCAGGTATTGGGGGCTATGCATTTTGGCAAACGACAGATGATAGCGGACCAAATTCAGCACAAGGAAAAGCTCGAGCCTATTCTATTGGGCCTTCAATTCGCTATGCTAACCCGCAAGGGTGGCTATTTACTGCTAAATGGGAAAAGGATTTTGAAGTTAGAAACCGTCCAGAAGGTTCCCAAATTTATTTGAAGGCATCGATACCTTTTTAAACACGTTTGTATATCAAAACCCCATATTGGCATTACATAACAATATGGGGGGTATTTCTAAGAAAGTGATGATTGGGAATTTAGGCTTTTTTCATACTCTGACTTGGAGTTTCACCATAGCGTTGTTTGTAATCTGCACTAAAGCGACCCATATGGGCAAATCCCCAACGTAAAGCTACCCCAGTGACGCTAGTTGCTTCCCCTGAAAGGAGCTCTGCTCGAACTCGCTCCATCCGTAAATCACGTAAATACTGCATTGGGCTGATATCTAAGAACTCTTTAAAACCAGCATATAAACTGCGTAAGCTGACGCCTGCAATATGAGCTAGCTGCTCAACAGTGATAGGTTCATGGGCGTGAGCTTCTAAATATTCTTGCACTCTGCGTACGTGACGAGGACGAATTGTTGACCTTCGCATGCCTGAGTCTTCGATATAATTATGGCCTTGGGTAGAAAGTAAAGTGACAGAAACCAATTGTTCAACTTGAGTCGTGATCAATTTATGTTGTAAGAGATCGGGCGCGCGAGTTGCGCATTCAATCAGGTAATTCATCAAAGTGCGCCATGCAATGCAAGATTGCCAAGCAAAACCCAACTCAAAAACTAACGGTTTATCTAAAGTATGCCCTAGTTGGCCTACTAAGGATCTTTCGAGTAAAGAACGGGAAATGCGTAACATAAATTGATCGTTATCGCTATTCCAACGCATTATTGTTGATTCTTCAGGGCTAAGAAGTGAGGCCATCTGAGGAGTTGATTCAATACATTTTCCACCACTTTCGATGACTGCTGTACCTGATAGAGGCATTTGAACCAAAAAAAAGTCCTGTAGTTGCCCTGGAATAATGGAGACATCGGCACCATAGCGTAAGCGGCTTAGAGAAATATCCCCCATAGGAATATAGTGCATACGAGCATCAAGGCGTTGATGTGGATTAAGTAAGTTAAATTGATGTGGCTTCATGACTCGACCAACCATCGATTTAATCTCTTCAGGGTCAGCTGAGGTAAATAATAAACGCTCTGAAGAACAGAGCTGATTTTCAATCTGAGATGCAGATGAATGGGACCACGAGTTGCTCAACATCGGAGGTTCCTCCAAAATGATTTGCCAGCCCTGCTTTATAGAATAACCAAAATAGGGCCCGACTAATATTGCTTGTTATGTGTTTTTCTCAGTAAATTCAATTTATTATAATATTTTGCAATGACTTATTATATTAGGGAGGAATGCTTTCCATTTAAGTCAAATGAAGCCTTCCTTTTTGTTAACATTTTATTGACTATTTTTTAACTAGTCATGAGTTGAACATAACATAAACAAATTTTCTTACCTAGATAAAAACATGCAGAAACTATCCTAAAACTGCAAAAAAATAGAAACTATGCGGTTGTTGTGATAGCGATAACAATATAAAAAATAAAGTTATTTTTATTTCAATAACAGTAAAATATATATGATTTTTCATATTAAATTTTATGTTTACCTATCTTTTTCTTATTTAATTAATGTAATGCTCTAATTAATTATTTTATGGCGATGTTTTTTTCTGATTTGTTTGCTTTTGTGAGGCCTATTTTCTATTTAAACATGCTATTCAGTATTTTTTATTTATTTTATTGTTCTTTTTTTTCTACGCTATTTGGCGGAAAAACTAATTTTCTAGTTGTTTTAACTCACTATTTGTCCCTTATCTGCAAGCCTTATCCACTCTCTGCATAAATCTAATTTACATGATTAATCATGGATTGACCTGTTATTAACAAAAGATATACAAATAATAAACACAAAAAAGATAAAAACGTTCTGATGTTGATTGGTGAGGTTAAAATGGCTGAGCGATCGTTTGTACAAGAAGTTCAAAAATTACGGCAAGGGCAAGGTGAAACCTTCAGTGGTGAAGGGATCCTTGCTGTTACAAAAGCGCTATTAGAGTCGGGTGTATCTTATGTTGCGGGATATCAAGGTGCTCCTATCTCCCATTTGATGGATGTCCTTGCTGACGCACAAGATATTTTATCTGAATATGGTATTCGCTTTGAAAATAGCGCAAGTGAAGCAACTGCAGCGGCAACCTTAGCAGCCTCAGTTAATTATCCACTACGTGGAGCTGTGACTTTTAAAGCAACAGTGGGGACGAATGTCGCATCTGATGCCTTAGCTAACTTAGCTTCGGGTGGTGTGTTAGGTGGTGCTTTAATTATTGTTGGTGAAGACTATGGTGAGGGCTCTTCTATTATGCAAGAGCGTAGCCATGCTTTTGCGATGAAATCGCAGATGTGGTTGCTTGACCCTCGGCCCAATTTACCGTCTATCGTTCAAGCCGTGAAAGATGGTTTTGAGCTCTCTGAAGCCAGTAATACACCCGTTATGTTACAAATGCGTATTCGTTCTTGTCACGTTCACGGGCAATTTGTTTGCGCAGATAATCAGCGCCCTAAATTTACCGTCAAAGATGCGCTTGAGAACCCAACTCGAGACGTCAGTCGCATAGTATTACCCCCTGCTAGTTTCTTACATGAAAAAGAAAAAATTGAAGCTCGCTGGCCCGCTGCAATTAAATTTATTCAACAACATGAGTTAAATGAATTTTTTTCAGAAGACTCGGATGATGTTGGAATTGCGCTACAAGGCGGTTGTTACAACACGCTGATCCGCGCATTAAATCAGCTAGGGCTAGCGGATGTTTTTGGTAATAGCCAGATTCCTTTATATGTGATGAATGTGGCTTATCCATTGATTGACGATGAATTTGAACGCTTTTGTCGTCATAAAAAAGCCATTCTAGTTTTGGAAGAAGGCCAGCCAAATTTTGTTGAGCAAAATGTGGCGAATATTTTGCGTCAACGCAAGATTGATATTGCCCTGCATGGTAAGGATATGCTGCCAATGGCGGGGGAATATAATACTGCAACAGTGCTTGCGGGTTTACGTTCGTTTTTTGAATGCTATGGAAAGATAGCTCCACAAGTCAAAGTGGCTGCAAAACAGATTCGTATTCCAACGATTAATATTGCCACTCAAAAATCTGAAGAATCTTTACCTGAATACGTGAATGCAGCAGAGCCAACATTAGATGAATCTGTCCATGCGCGCCCACCAGGGTTTTGCACAGGTTGCCCCGAAAGGCCTATTTTTACTGCGATGAAGTTGGTGGAGCGTGAATTAGGCGAACATCATGTGAGTGCGGATATCGGCTGTCATTTATTTTCTATTCTACCGCCTTTTAATTTGGGGAATACCACCATGGGCTATGGGCTAGGAGGCGCAGGGGCTGCGGCTTTGAATGCAAAGGCTGGGAAACGTGCGATTTCAGTGATGGGAGATGGGGGGTTCTGGCATAACGGTTTAACCAGTGGTATTGCCAATAGTGTTTTTAACCGTAGTGATAACTTAACTATTGTGGTTGATAACAGCTATACCTCTGCGACAGGAGGGCAAGATATTCTCTCTTCGACAGCGTTGAATCCAACCCGTAGTACTGGTCATGAAATTGAAAAAGCGGTGAAAGGGGTGGGTGTTAATTGGGTGAAAACCATTAAACACACCTATGACTTAAAAACCATGACAAATACGTTACGTGAAGCTTTAACAACCGATGAGCAAGGGCCCAAGGTTCTGATTGCGCAAAGCGAATGTATGTTGAACAAACAACGCCGCGAAAAGAAAAAAGTGCGTAGTGATGTTGCCGCAGGCAAACGAGTGGTACGTGAGCGTTTTGGTGTCGACCCTGATACCTGTACCGGGGATCACTCTTGTATTCGTTTATCTGGTTGCCCGTCTTTATCAATTAAACCAAGCCAAGACCCATTAAGAACAGACCCGGTTGCAACAGTGATGGATAGCTGTGTCGGTTGTGGGCTATGTGGTGAAGTCTCTCACGCTGCTGTCTTGTGCCCTTCTTTTTTTAAAGCTCAAATTATTACTAACCCTAATGGTTGGGACAAATTGCGCCATCGTGTACGCGGTTGGTTTATTGGCTATTTACAGCGTCGTGACGCACGTCGTCGTGAACAATTTAGTTTCTAAGGGGGATGCATGAATTCTTTATCAACTGCATTACCATCAACAAAAGTCGCATTACAGCCGATTAAAATTGCCATTTTAGCCATGGGCGGCGAAGGCGGTGGAGTCCTTGCCGACTGGGTTGTCAACCTAGGTGAAGAAAACGGTTATTTTGCTCAAACGACTTCAGTGCCTGGCGTGGCACAGCGCACGGGGGCAACAATTTATTATGTGGAATTATTCCCAGGTGCTGATAACCCACAAACGCCTTCTCCTGTATTAGCGCTTATGCCGATGCCCGGTGATGTTGATGTTGTTTTGGCCTCTGAATTAATGGAAGCAGGCAGAGCAGTACAGCGCGGCTTTGTTACCCCAGAGCGCACAACATTGATCAGTTCAACACACCGTGTTTACTCTATCGCGGAAAAATCAGCCATGGGTGATGGGCGAGTCGATAGCCAAGCATTAATTCGCCACACTGCGGCATCTGCGCGTCAGTTTATTCACTTTGATATGGCACAAGCAGCACAAGAAAGTGGCAGTGTGATTAGTGCTGTTTTATTTGGTGCGCTGTTTGGTTCCGGTGTTTTGCCATTTAGCCGCGCACAATTTGAAGAAACGATTGTACGTGGAGGTGTTGGCGTAAAGCCAAGCTTGCGAGCGTTTACATTAGGAGCAGAAAAAGCGGCTAAACCCGAAGATGCATATCAGCCGGAGTCCACAAAGAACACCGTATATTCACCAAAAAATAAGCAGGTATCGCAACTATTAGCTCGTATCCAACATGAATTCTCTCCTCATGTGCAGTATCTCGTGACTGAAGGGACTCGCCGACTTATAGACTACCAAGACCCTGCCTATGCCACTTTATATTTGGATCGCCTCAATAACCTCTTTGCGCAAGATGGCGGGCAAGATGAGCGTTTGCAACGTGCGCTTGCGCGCCACTTAGCCCTTTGGATGTCCTATGAAGACACCATCCGAGTGGCTGATCTTAAAATTCGTGATAGCCGCTTTTCTCGCGTTCGCAATGAAGTACAGGCAAAAGATAATCAATTATTGGAGATCAATGAATTTATGCATCCAAGAATTGAAGAAATTTGCGAAACGCTTCCCAAAAATTTAGGTCGTTGGTTAATGCGTCCACATTGGTTACACAAAGCGCTTCGCAAAATGACCGAAAAGGGGCGCACGATAACTACCAGTTCTTTATTAGGTTTTTTACAGTTGTATCTATTAGCCGCATGGCGAAAAGGCCGACGTTCGACGTTACGTTATCAACTAGAAACGCAGCGCATTGAAAAGTGGTTAGCTGCTGTAATTAAAGCAGCGAAAGCTAACCCTGCACTTGCAACCGAAATTACCGAATGTCAACGCGTGGTTAAGGGGTATAGCGACACTCATGCGAGAGGGTTGCGTAATTTTAAAATCTTAATGGACATCGTTGCGCAGCAAGGTAACAAACTCACCCCCATTAATTTACGTGAACTACGTGAAGCCGCATTGGCCGATGAACATGGGAAAGAATTGGAAAAATGCCGTCAACGTTTAGCGATGAATTAAGGATAACATCATGAGTTTACTGATATTTACTAAGCCACATAAAATTCATTTTTCGGAGTGTGACCCCGCAGGGATTGTGTTTTACCCCCAGTATTTCGTGATGTTTAACAATTTACTTGAACGTTGGGTTGATGAATTAGTCCCTCAAGGCTTTGCGGGTTACATCATGGAACAACGCTTTGGCTTGCCGACAGTACACCTAGAAGCGGAGTTCAAGGCCATTAGCAAAATGGGGGATAACGTGATGTTAGAGCTACATGTACAGCGTATTGGTCGCAAGTCTCTGACGTTACATCAACGCTGTGTCAGTGTTGATGGAGTACTGCGCATGCAAGTGACGCAAACCTATGTGACAACATCATTAGAAACGCATCAAGCAATTCCTATCCCAGACGCCTTGTATCAGGTATTAACCGCTCAGCAACCAGTGTAAGCAAAGGAGAAATTCCATGAATATCGTGTGTATTGGCGGTGGTCCCGCAGGGCTTTATTTCGGGTTGCTGATGAAATTACAAAACCCACAAAACCGTGTAGTGGTGGTGGAACGTAATCGCCCTTATGACACTTTTGGTTGGGGGGTAGTATTTTCTGATGCCACGCTCAGTAATTTACGCCAAGCGGACCCTGTTTCTGCTGAAACTATTTCTGCGGAATTTAGCCACTGGGATGATATTGATGTGCACTTTAAAGGTGTATGTAACCGCAGTGGTGGCCACGGGTTTATCGGCATTGGGCGTAAAAAGTTACTCAATATATTACAAGACCGCTGTGTGGAGTTGGGTGTGGAGTTAGTGTTCGAAACCCAAGTAACGGATGACCAAGCGATTGCTCGCGAGTACCAAGCTGATTTGCTTATCGCTTCTGATGGCATTAATAGTACGGTGCGTACGCGTTATGAAAACGTATTTAAACCCGATATTGACCCACGTCGTTGCCGTTTTGTTTGGCTAGGTACAAAGAAGATTTTTGACGCCTTTACCTTCTTATTCGCTAAAAATGAGCACGGATGGTTTCAAGTTCATGCCTATCAATTTCAAGAAGGGTTATCGACCTTTATTGTGGAGACGACGGAAGAAACCTGGCTTAAAGCCGGTATTGACCAAATGTCTCAAGAGGATGGCATCGCTTATTGTGAAAAACTATTTGCGCCGTGGCTTGATGGTGAAAAACTGATTGCTAACGCAGCGCATTTACGTGGTGCCGCAATTTGGATCCGCTTCCCTCGGGTCATTTGTGGAAATTGGGTGCATTGGACGCAGCCCACACAAGGTAAAGACGTTCCCGTAGTATTGATGGGAGATGCCGCTCATACCGCCCATTTCTCTATTGGCTCTGGAACTAAATTAGCACTAGAAGATGCTATCGAGCTGTGTGAAAGCTTGAAAACTTCAGGGGGTGATTTACGTAAAGGGCTTGAGCATTACCAGAAGGTTCGCAGTGTCGAAGTTCTGAAAATTCAGAATGCGGCACGCAATTCGACAGAATGGTTTGAAAATGTCTGTCGTTATGAAAATTTAGCGCCAGAGCAATTTGCCTACTCTCTCTTAACGCGTTCACAGCGTATATCTCATGAAAATTTGCGCGTGCGTGATGCTGTATGGTTGGAAAACTATGAGCAGTGGTTTGCGGAACAAACAGGTGTGACTTCAAAGGCAAAAGTGCCCCCTATGCTGACACCTTATCATGTACGAGGTATCACTCTTAATAACCGCGTGGTCGCGTCACCAACATTGTTGTATTGCGCTAATCAGGGTATACCCGATGATTTTCATTTGGTACATCTGGGAAGCCGCGCATTAGGTGGTGTGGGTCTAGTGATGGCTGAAATGACGGCTATAGCCCCCGATGCCTGTGTGACAAAAGGCTGTGTCGGTATTTGGAATGACGAGCAAGTTACTGCTTGGCAACGTGTGACTGATTTTATTCATCAAAAAACGGATGCCAAAATTGGCATTCAATTAGGCCATGCAGGGCGCCGTGGTTCAACTCAGCGAGGGTGGGAGAAAGAAAATCACCCAATAGATGCAGATAACTGGCCGTTAGTTTCTGCTTCAGCGTTGCCTTATTTACCGAATATCTCACAAACTCCGGTAGAGCTATCCGAGGCACAAATGACTACGGTGATTGACCAATTTGTTGCTGCAGCAAAACGAGCAGAAACGGCTGGTTTTGACTGGCTTGAACTGCAAGCCGGGCACGGTTATTTGCTGTCGAGCTTTATTTCTCCATTAACTAATCAGCGTACAGATAACTACGGTGGAGCGTTAGAAAATCGCTTACGTTTTCCGTTAGCCATCATTAGTGCTGTGCGTCAGGTGTGGTCAAAACCTTTGAGTGTACGTATTTCATCGACGGATTGGGTGGATGGCGGGACTACGGTTGATGACGCGGTGGAAATTGGCCGTGCAATGAAGCAAGCGGGCGCAGATATGATTGACTGCTCTTCAGGTGAAGTGTCACCGCAACAGCAACCGGTCTATGGTCGGATGTACCAAACACCAATGGCAGACCGTATTCGTAATGAAGCTGGAATACCGGTTATTGCCGTAGGTGCTATTACTGATGCTGACCAAGTCAACAGCATTATTGCCGCTGGGCGGGCGGATTTATGTGCTTTATCTCGGCCATTACTTTCTGACCCTGCATGGGTCTTACATGAATGTGCGCGTTATGGGTGGGAAACTCGTTGGCCGGCACCGTATGAATATGGGCGTCAGCAACTCGTTCAATCCTTGAAGTCGCGTTAAAGGCTTTGGCAAACAAAGAGGAAAATAGCATGAGTACACACTCCCATGACCAATACCGAGAAAATGTGGCAGGGCGTGCCGATGTGGCAGATACCCCTGAGCTAGTGGCGTATTACCAAGAACTAGATGCGTTGAAGACAGGTGCATTATGGACGGTCGCAAACAAGATTGAACCGTGGCAACCCAAATCAAGCTCAGTTCCTGTGTTGTGGCGCTACCGTGATTTACGCGAACATGTGTTGCGCTCAGTTGAACTGGTGACACCAGAAAAAGCGGGGCGTCGCGTAATCTATCTGAATAATCCCGGCCGCCAAGAAGTGGCTGCTGCAGTAGGTTGGCTGTACTCAGGTTTACAAGTCATGCACCCAGGAGAAGCCGCTTCGGCTCATGCCCACTCATCCTCAGCATTGCGTTTTATTATGGAAGGGCGTGGGGCATATACCATTGTCGAAGGGCAAAAAATGATGCTAGAAGCCAACGACTTTGTACTGACGCCGAATGGGACATGGCATGAACACGGCGTTGCAGAAGATGGTTTACCTTGTATCTGGCAAGATGGATTGGATATCCCGTTAGTCAATGCCATGGAAGCTGGGTTTTACAAAGTGCATCCTGACTTACATCAAGCACAAACACGACCTATCGATTACCCCGTTGGTATGTGGGGAGGAACCGCATTACGTCCTCACGATATCGGCTGGGATAAACCTTATTCACCATTATTTAAATACCAATGGGGGCCAACCTACGAGGCGTTGTGCCGTGCAGCGAAGGCAGCGGATGGCTCAGTATTTGATGATGTTTTGATGCACTACACTAACCCGCTCACAGGAGGACCTGTGATGCCAACCATTGGAGCGAGTATGCAATTACTGCGTCCGGGCTTTGTTGGTAAAGCTCATCGCCATACGGGAAGTTTTATTTATCAAGTAGCGAAAGGGCAAGGGTACTCCGTGATCAATGGGCAACGCTTTGATTGGCAAGAGCGTGATATTTTCTGTGTGCCATCGTGGATGTTCCATGAACATGTGAATACCTCACAAACCGAAGATGCTTGTCTGTTTTGCTTTAATGATTTACCCGTAATGCACTCTTTGGGGCTCTATTATGAAGAGGCTCTAGTAGAAAATGACGGTCACCAGAAAGTCGTTACCTAGGTGAGTATTATATTTCTTATTGATTAATATAAATAATTTTATTATTCCAATTTACGTGAAGAAGTGAGTGAGGCAATCACCTCATTCAAGGAGAAAGAAAATGCGCTTAATAACTTATCGTTCTGATGTGACCGCGGCAGCCCGTTTAGGAGCAGTTGTTAATCAACAAGTAGTGGATTTAGCCCTTCTGGCACAAGAGCAAGGGCTGTACTTGCCTGATAATATGTTGGACTTTATCGATTTAGGCCCACAAGGTGTGCGTGTTGGTACAGAACTTCTGAATACATATCAAGGGCAATTCCCAGCAGGGACTGCGTGGCCTGTACAAAATGTGAAAATTTTGGCGCCGATACCTCGCCCACGTAAAAATATTTTTGGTATTGGCTTAAACTATGTTGAACACGTGGCGGAATCCAGCCGTACATTAGACACCTCAAAAGATCTTCCAAAACAACCCGTTATCTTTTCTAAGCCCCCAACCACAGTGATTGGGCCGGGAGATGCCATTGAACATAACGCCAAAATTACCCAACAATTAGACTGGGAAGTGGAGTTGGCGGTGATTATTGGCACTCGTGCGAAAAGTGTCGTGGCAAAAGATGCTCTTAATTATGTGTTTGGCTACAGCTTGATGATTGATATGAGTGCGCGTGATTGCCGCCGTGCTGGGCAATGGATTTATTCTAAAGGGCAAGATACCTATGCACCATTTGGGCCATGCATTGTCACTGCTGATGAGATTCCAGATCCTCATACCTTAGATTTAAGCTTGAAGGTGAATGGTGTAACCAAACAATCCTCAAATACACGCCACATGTTATTTAATGTGAATACATTGATTGAAGATATTAGCCAAGGGATCACATTAGAACCAGGTGACATTATTGCAACAGGCACTCCTGAAGGGGTAGGGGCGGGAAGAACACCTCAAGAATGGGTCTGGCCGGGGGATGTGATTGAAGCATATGTTGAGAATATTGGTGAATTGCGCCATCCAGTTGTCGCCGTTTAAGGGGGAAGTATGCTTAATTTGCAGACGTTTAAAGCCGCTGCGGTACAAGCCGCTCCGGTGTTTCTCGATACCAATGCTACGGTAGATAAAGTTTGTCGTTTAATTGAAGAGGCGGCGGATAACGGAGCGAAATTGGTTGCATTTCCAGAGGTTTTTATTTCTGGTTACCCTTATTGGAGTTGGGTGATGAACCCGATAGATGGCAGTCCATGGTTTGAAAAACTGTGCAAATCTGCCATTGAAGTCCCAGGGCCTGAAATACAAAAAATTGCTCAAGCTGCCGCACGCCACCACATCAATGTTGTAATTGGTGTGAATGAGCGGAACCCTAATGGAATCGCTACGTTATATAATACATTAGTGACGATTTCTGATGAAGGAAGAATTCTGGGGCGCCATCGTAAATTAGTCCCAACATGGGCAGAAAAACTGACGTGGGCAAATGGAGATGCCTCTTCACTAAAAGTTCATCAAACCAGTATTGGGCCTCTTGGGGCATTGGCCTGTGGGGAAAACACCAATACATTGGCGCGTTTTGCTCTATTGGCGCAAGGCGAGTTAGTCCATATTGCGAGCTATATCGCCTTACCCGTTGCACCAAAAGACTATGACATGGCCGAAGCGATTCGTTTACGCGCATCTGCCCACTGTTTCGAAGGCAAAGTTTTTACGATTGTTTCCTGTTCGACAGTGTCAGAAGAGATTATGGATGCAATGTCTGCAACTCACCCAGAAGCACGTGAGTTACTGGCTCGGCCAAATAGCGCTTTCTCAGGAATTATCGGGCCTGATGGACAAGTTGTAGGCGAACCATTGGTTGACAAAGAAGGGATTGTTTACGGTGAAATTGATTTAAATCGCTGTATTCAACCACGACAAATGCATGATATTACAGGGCATTATAACCGTTTTGATATCTTTGATTTACAGGTGAACCGCCGGCCATTAACGGCAGCACGTTTTCACGGTAATGGGCAAGAAGATGAAGCTTTAAACGTATTTCCAGAATCAGGTGAGTCATTTGGGGAGAGGGAGATATGAGTTTAGCACGTACATATCGTATTGGGCAGATTGTCCCGTCATCAAATACCACGATGGAAACAGAAATTCCGGCTATATTACGGGCAAGAGAAGCTCTGTTTGCGGAGCGCTTTACCTTTCATTCAAGCCGTATGCGTATGCAAAAAGTTACCAAAGAGGAGCTGGCAAAAATGGACTCCGATAGTGACCGCTGCGCTATTGAATTGTCAGATGCTGCGGTTGATGTGCTGGGATATGCCTGTTTAGTTGCGATTATGAGCATGGGGAAAGGTTATCATCGCATTTCAGAAAAACGTTTGTTTCAACGTACGGTAGATAACGGTCATCCAGCACCTGTAGTGACTAGCGCTGGGGCATTAGTTGACGGCTTACATGTAATGGGCGCTAAAAAAGTGTCTATTTTAACGCCTTATATGAAGCCGTTGACGCAGTTAGTGATTGATTATATCGAAAGTGAAGGCATTGAAGTGGTAGATAGTATTTCATTGGAAATTCCAGATAATTTAGATGTGGGCCGACAAAACCCATTAGCACCAGTGGAAATTACGAAAAAACTCAATACCCAAGTAGATGCAATTGTGGCTTCTGCATGTGTGCAAATGCCTTCGCTACCCTCAATACAATTAATTGAAGACCGAGTTGGTTTACCTGTACTGTCTTCTTCGGTGGCGACGACCTATATGATGTTAAAAAAGTTGGGTTTAGAAACTCGTGTTGATGGGTTTGGTTCATTGCTAAGTGGAAAGTTTTAGCTGAATTATCGCCGACTTCTGCTACTCTTGAGGGGTTGTAATCAAATGCAATAATTCAAGATGTTATCAAGGGGAGCGAATGGCAAACTCAAAGGTTTTTGTTGATAATTATTTGCCTGCCCTATTGGGGCAGGCTTGGATGTTGGTTTCATCTGAGTTTCATGCCATTGTTGAAGAAAAAGGTTTGTCAATATTAGAGTGGAGAGTGTTATCCACACTAGCAGGTAATGGCTCGATGGGGATTACAGAGCTCTCACAAAAAACAGTCAGTAAACAACCGACAATTACTCGCGTACTACAACGGCTAGAACAGCAAGGGCACGTGGTTCGCCACAGTAACCATAATGGTAGTGATAAGCGCATAACACTTGTCAGTGTGACATCAAGTGGAATGTCACTAGTTGATGGTTTACTTATTGCAGCTCAGCAACACGAAGAAGTTGTTTTAGCTCCCTTGGGGCTACGTAAAAGTAAGATTCTTAAGCAAGTGCTACAAGAATTAATTGAGCGGCATAGTATAGAAAACACCAATACTGCAGATAAAAGCACTTCCGATAAAAATAATGAAAAAAATCTAAAAAGAAAAAAATCAAGTAGCCTAAATTTATCTAAAGAAACAACAAAATAGTCGATTAATGATGGTTTAGTTCTATTTTTGATGGCAATACATAACTTATTATTGATATTGCGTTTAAATATTTATTTATCAAATAGATAAATAAGTTTCTTATGGGGCATTTAATTCAGTGGTAATTTTTGCAACCTGATGATAGATAGGCTATTTCTTAATTTTATTATTTTTGTATCGATTGATTAATTGCCACTTTACATTGATTCATTTTATCTATTTACTTCATAACTGATAATTAATGATTAGCTAAACATGGAGCAATCAATGTCAGTAGTGACACTTGTACTCGTTTTTTTATTAGCCGTTGTTGTGAGCGTTTTTGTTTCACGACTGCTCAAAGATATTATTCCATTACCCCTGATCCAGATAGCACTAGGGGCTGGCTTGTCTTTATACGGTTTTACAGTTGAATTTGAACCTCATCTATTTCTATTTTTATTTATTCCTCCTTTATTATTCCTTGATGGATGGCGTATTCCTAAAGAAGCCTTATTTCAAGAAATTAAACCGATCATGTCGCTAGCCATAGGTTTAGTGGTTGTAACAGTGATTGGTATGGGCTTCTTTATACATTGGTTAATCCCAGCCATTTCTTTAGCTGTTGCCTTTGCGTTAGCGGCCATTTTATCGCCAACGGATCCCGTTTCCGTGTCTGCCATGACTGTCAATTCCCCATTGCCATCTCGAATGGCGCATATTTTGGAAGGGGAGTCATTGTTGAATGATGCAACGGGTCTGGTGTGCTTTAGTTTTGCAGTGGTCGCTGCGTTAACAGGTACATTTTCCCTTGCTTCAGCGGCTGGGCAATTTGTATTAGTGGCATTTGGCGGAATTTTAATTGGTTTGCTGGTGGCTTGGGCAATTGGCTGGTTAAACCAACTGCTCGTTAAGCGTACTGGGGAAGAACCTGCAATTCAAATTATGATCAGCTTACTGATGCCATTTACGGCTTATTTATTAGCTGAACATTTGCATGTTTCCGGTATTTTAGCGGCAGTAGTTGCCGGTATTGCCATGCACTATGAAAAAATTGCAGGTCGCATGCAAGCTGCTACACGTATGCAAAGTAAAGCGGTGTGGGATACGGTACAAACTGCGTTGAACGGGATGATTTTCATTTTGTTAGGCGAACAGTTACCGGGTATGTGGACAAATATGCCTGCTGTAGCAGAGGCCGCGGGTGCGAGCCATCCTTGGATGCTGTTTGTTTATGTGGCAATTATTACTGTGGCATTGGCAGTTTTACGGTTTAGCTGGGTGTGGATCTCGATGACTTTAACCGTCTTCCATAAACGCCGTCGCGGTAAAGAAGCGGATGTTATGCATATTCGTATGATGGCAGTAATGGCGACAGCAGGTGTGCGCGGAGCGATCACGTTAGCGGGTATTTTAACGTTACCTTTATTGATGCCAGATGGTTCATTATTCCCGAATCGTGACGTGGCTATTTTCTTAGCGATGGGGGTGATTTTATGCTCACTATTGATTGCCAGTATCGCACTGCCTATTTTAACGAAAGGGTTAGTACAAGACTTACCTTATGATAATGACGAAATTCGAGCGCGTTTAGCTTTAAATGAAGCCGCGATGGCACATTTACGTGAATTAATGAACCACCCATCGGATGATATGGATGAAATTGCTATGCGTACTGAAGTTGGGGCGCAACTATTAGAAATTTATGGCAGACGACTCGATAATTCGGATGAAACTGAGTCAGATGTCTATGATTTACATAAGATGATTAATATGGAACGCGAAATGTCTAAGTCGGCGTTAAAAGCGAAACGCGACGCGTTATATCAAATGCGTAAAAGTAAAAATATCAATGAAAGGGTGTATCACCGTTTACGTGATGAACTTGATTTAAAAGAAGAGACTCTGAATCACCATAAAAATGGTAAACATTAATTAGCGAAAACAAACGACCTGAATTTATTCAGGTCTTTTGTTATTGTAATTCAACTGAATTTGACGGCTTGTATTGAGTTCTGATAGGTTGGTTACAATTCAATTTAGGAAATTTATATGTCACAGGTTGTAGCAAGCTTAAGCATTATTATTACCATCACATAGTGGTGGAGATAAGCTACATCCTAAACCCGCCAGATAAGGCGGGTTTTTTGTCCTTATCTGGTTAATTATTCAGTAAGGAACTATTTATGAATTTAACAGAAGCATCTCCATTATTAAAAAAACAACCTCGTTTGCATTTTCTTTGTGGGAAAATTGCCTCTGGGAAATCGACATTAGCGAAACAACTGGCTAACCTCCCTCGTACTATTTTGCTCTGTGAAGATGAATGGCTTGCCGCTCTTTATCCTAATGAAATTACTGAATTGGCTCACTATGTCGAAAAAAGTGCTTTAGTAAAACAGGTATTGGAAGGCCATATTAGGCAATTGATACAGGCTGGGAATAATATCGTGATGGATTTTCCCGCCAACACACCAATACAGCGTCAATGGTTAATGTCTTTGGCGCAATCATCTGATGTATCTTATGTATTTCATGTATTGCAGGTAAGTAATGATGAGTGTAAGGCAAGGCTTGCTGCTCGTAATTTAGCAGGGGAAAACCCATTTCAAACATCTGAAACGCAGTTTGATTTAATTACGGCACATTTTTCTTATCCAACAAGTAGCGAGCGGTTAATCTGTAAATTTTATCCATAAAGGTAACATACCTGAGTAATAAACTTATGGAGGAGACTTATTACTCAGATTTATGGTCACTTAGGTCGATACATTTTGAGGTTTTGCTGCTGTTCAATCCAATAGTAATCAGCTGGCCCTCCAGCACGCAATAGTGGTTTCTGGCTAGCACAATCATATAAGCCATTATTCAAGGCTGATTCATCAATATGCACCATGACGACTTCTCCCATCACCATCCAAGTATCCAATAGTTGCCCATCCGCCCGTTTAAGTTGCTGATATTGTGTGACAACACATTCCATTGAAACGGGTGTTTGAGCGATACGAGGCGGTGAAACGAGTGTTGAAGGGAGGGGGGATAGCCCCGTTAATGCAAATTCGCTTTCACCATGTGCGAGTGTGGCACTACTCATATTTACGTGTTCACCGAGTGAAAGCGTAGCAAGGTTATAAACAAACTCCCCTGTTTCGATGGCATTAGTTACTGAATCTTTTTTACCAACACTCGAAAAGGCCAATATAGGTGGTGAATAATTGAAAATATTGAAAAAACTATAAGGAGCTAGATTGGTTCTACCTTTACTATCACAGGTTGATATCCAACCAATAGGTCTAGGACCAATGAGTGATGGGATAGGGTCATGGGGTAGCCCGTGACCCTGCTGTGGTTGGTAACTATAAAACTTTGCTATCATTTTGGAGTCCTTTTTAACATTACTTTAACGGATATTTGAACAAGGTGTTAGGTATTTAAATAATAAATGCTATTAATGCATAAAGAATGCAGTAAGTGGATATTTTATTTTTAATTTTTCTTATATTAACGTTTGAGGATGTAACTTAATATAATAATATTAAATTAAATAGTAATTGATGATTATCTTTATTTTATTTATGAGTTTTAGTATTGACTTTATTGCTTAACTCTATTTTTGTGTAAATCCAGTGGATTGATTTATTTTAATTAGAAGCTTTAATTTATTCTTTTAATTTCGTTATTTTCTGCATGTTAATATTTTTATATTTAATTAATCCGTCTTGCTATTATCTTGATTTATTTGTTTTTAACCTTTTGATTTTTAATATTTATTGTGTGTTCATCTAAGTTATATTACATGGGTTATATAATTTAATAGGAAATAGCTATCAAATTATATAAGTTCGATCGATACAAACGTATTTACAGAATTAATTAATAAACCTATATTTAAATTAAATTATTCTTTATTTTTATTAGATGTAAAAACAAACTGATTCTTAAGTTCGTAACGAGTCATTTAAAATTTCAAATGGGAGTTTTATTCATTGGAATTAATATGATAAAAACAAATGCGTTATTACGTCGGGATGTTGGGTTATTTTTAAGACAAGCCAGAATTGATAAATCATTAACAGGGTACCAACTAGCTAAAATACTAAAAATAAGTCAACAACAGGTTTCTCGTTATGAAAGAGGGGAAACCGGTATTAATGTTGAAGTATTGAATACTCTTTTGGGCGTATTAGAAAGAAATTGGCTAGAATTTTTTTTCAAAGTCCTAGTGAATCATTCGAATGAAATTGCAGATATAAGAATACAAAATGAATTTTTTAATCTCATCGAAAGATCACTTTTCTACTATTATGGGGAATCAAAAAAAAGATAATTTTCAATTTGGTATGTGGTTGGAGTAAAAAATCACTCATATGGTGATGCTTAGTTTTATGTCCTCTTTAATTGAATTAAATATCGAAATTAGATTTACGCTATTGAATATTTAATGGCGTATTTATTGTAGTTTAATTTTTTAATTGAAAGGAAAAATATATGCAATTTACCAAATTAAATATTGCACCCTATTTATCAAAATCATCTCGGTTATTTATTTTTACTGCATTAATAGCTGGTATTTTTTCAACAAATTCTGCTGCCGACAACACAGGTACAGTTGATTTCGAAGGTGTCGTTGTTAGTACTCCTTGTAATATAGCGCAATCCTCACTAAAGCAAATTATTGATTTTGGACAATTATCTCGTCGAGCATTGGAAAATGGTCGCGTGGCTGAGGTGAAATTTAATATTGAATTTACTGGGTGTGATTTCACTGACTTTGATATTGATACAGCTGGAAAACCTATTGCTGTTAAATCAATGGAATTAGTGTTTACAGGGCAAAGCTATGCGGATGCAGCAAATACTTTACTTTCTACTTCTGCGGGTAATACCAACAATGTAGGAATTGGTATTGATGGATTTGAGTTTGGAAAAGCTAAAGATGTGCTTTCACGTATCATCAATAAAAAAGGAGATAACGTATTATCTTTCAAAGCGTTAGCAAAAGCTGTTGATACAACGAAAAGTGTATCGGAAGGTAAGTTCAGCGCAGTAACAAACTTTCGTATTACCTATCAATAACTAAATGGTTTAACCGCCAGAATTGACTGGTGGTTAAATATTGATTCGCTAGAGGGGGGGGCATGGTTAGTTATCAAAGGGTTATGAATATAATAGTCTTGTCGATAATGCTTATTTTTAGTATTCACTCATATGCAGACCCCAAAATTATTAAGCCCTACAACGTCAATGCAAGAACATTACTTAAAGGCAGTGTTATCGATGCGCCGTGTTCAATAACGTTGAAAAATCGCTATCAAACTATTGATTTTTCTTCTTTGGCTCTCGCTTTTTTGTCAAATAGCTTGCAAAGAGAAATGCATGATCAGCCTTTTATTATCGAGCTACAAGATTGTGGTAGTGCTTATTCAACCATTGACCTAAAAACATGGAAAATACGCTTTGTCGGCCAACGTGCGCAATATATTGATGCTTTTACGCTACAAGGTGCTTCCGAAGGGCTAGGCGTATCGGTATTAGACAATTCAAAAATACGATTACAGCCTAATAAGGTTTATTCATTATCTGACAATGTGTTGTATCAAGATAAATCAGGATACAGCCTTTTCCTTCGCTATTTCTTACGTTTGGAATTAACCGGACAGCCGATTCAAGCGGGCCGTTATTACGGGCTGATCCGCTTTTTCATCGATTACCAATAACACGCACGAAGAATATGTTTTTATGAGCTTCATTTTGAAGATGAACTCTTATTGCATTTAATCTGGTATAGCTAGGATGGTATAGAGCATGGTGTTCAAAACTAACGAAAAATTGAAGCTAGCTTGGCTCATTGCTTTTCTGTTACCGAGTTTTATAGGATGGAAAGCATTTGCAACTGAATTTAATACAGATGTTTTAGATGCAGATGATATGCAAAATATTGATATGAGCCAGTTTTCGGTAGCAGGGTATACGCTACCGGGGGATTATGTTTTTACTCTCTTTGTTAATGGGCAACGTTTAGGGGCACCCCGCAATATCTCCGTTTATGAAAATAAGCCTATTGCAGGCGAATCAACCCAAGCGACACAAACTATTTGTATTCCTCCTGATATCCTTGAGTTAATTGGGTTAAAGCGTTCTGCGATGGAGAAAGTGACACTTTCTCATAGTGGAAAATGCCTCGATTTTTCTGCGCTATCAGGCGTTCAAACAGCCATAGAGCTCAGCACCTTATCGCTGAAAATGACTATTCCGCAAATATGGATGGAATATCGCGACCCTTACTGGGTTCCTGCTAATTTATGGGAAGAAGGAATAGGTGGCGCATTTATTGATTACAATGCGAATATTTCTGCAACCAAAGAAACGAATAGTAATCGGCAAATCTATTTATCAAGTAATGGAATCACTGGGGTAAATTGGGGGGCTTGGCGCCTACGTGGTGATTACAGTACATCTTATCAGAAGCAACGGGGTGATTATCCTCAAGAAAAACATAACTTTGATTTTACTCGTCTTTATGCATTTACTTCATTGAAAGATAGTGCCTCAATCTTTACGTTGGGAGAAAATTATTTTTATTCGGATATCTTTGAATCTTGGCAATATACTGGTTTTTCTTTAGAAAGTGATGACCGCATGCTACCGCCTAAATTAGTGGGGTATGCACCTGAAATTATTGGTGTTACAAATACTAATGCGATTGTAATTGTTCGCAGCCAAGAACGCATTATTTCTGAAACGGCAGTGCCTCCTGGACCATTTCGTATTCAAACACTTGATAGTGGGATCCGTGGTGTATTAGATGTGACTGTGCGTGAAGAAAATGGGGAGGAGAGCAAGTTTAGTCTTAGTACAGCTTCGTTACCTTATTTAACACGTCCCGGACGCGTTATTTATAAAGTCGCAATGGGAAAGACGCGTTATGACAATCGGCATTTGACAGGTGAGCCTGTTGTAAGTGGTGAATTATCATATGGTGTTTCAAATGCATGGTCATTATATGGAGGAACTCAACTTAATGGTTATTACCAAAGTGCAGCATTAGGGATCGGACGGGATCTTTTTTCAATAGGCGCGGTTTCTTTTGATATCACACAATCTTTTGCCGATTTTTCAGATAAAAGACGCCAAGGCCGCTCTTATCGCGTTAATTACGCAAAATCTTTCGATGAGCTACGCACAGATATTACCTTTGCAGGCTACCGTTTTGCCGACAAAGAATACCGAACACTAACGCAATTTATGGATGAAGAGAGAATAGGTTATGGTACTCAGGCAGCAAAAGAAAATTATCAATTATATTTAAATAAATATTTTGATGATTTTAATATTTCTCTTAATTATCAATATAGTACTTATTGGCAGCACGACTCACAAACGCAATACGGTTTATACATTAATGCGCCTTTAAATTTTCCTCTTCTGTCCCAGAATGCCGCAAATTTATCATTATCAGCAACTCGTACTGAACGGGACAATGGCAATGAAGAAGATGCAATTAATCTCTATCTCACAGTACCATTATTCCGCGGTCATAGCATCACATTTTCTGAACTCTACTCACGGTCAGCGGGTAATAATCAATTTAATCATCAGGTTGGCTATAGTGGTTATGGGGAACAAGATAATTACAATATCAATGTTGGTTATAACCACGGCCAACATATTGATAATCAAGTGAGTTTGAGTGGCTTTTATTCACGAGATATCTCTCAAGCAAGTACATCTATAAATGCGAGCTATGTGCCTGATCAATACCACAGCATTGGCGGGTCAATCAATGGTGGGCTCACATTAACCTCGAAAGGGGCGGCACTGCACCGCTCAGCGCATGGTGATACACGACTTATGGTTGAAACCCCCGACGTGAGCGGTATTCCTCTCGATAATGGGGTGATTAAAACCAATGCATTTGGGTTGGCTGTTATTCCCAATGTGAATAGTTATCGAAAATCAACTGCTTCAATTAATACCAGCCAGTTACCCGATGATATCGAAAGCCTCGATCCCTCGACAGATATTACGTTAACCAAAGGTGCCATAGGCTATCGCAGCTTATCGGTGATGAAGGGGCATAAATTATTTGTTGTTTTTGCTTTGTCAGATGGAAAGCAGCCACCTTTTGGCGCCAGTGTACGTAATAAAAATAACCAAGAAGTAGGGCTAGTGGGTGAAGGCGGTGTGACGTGGCTAGTGGGGGTATCACCTCAAGAAAAGTTGTCGTTGTATTGGAATAACCAGCCACAGTGCGAGTTATCTCTACCTGAAAAATTAAATGAGCTTACGGATTTGTTGTTGCTGCCATGTTCTTCAGCCAAAGCGGTCCGTTCAGTTTATTCATCATCAAGTAAATGATTGTGAGGCTAATTATGTGGAAGTTAGATATTTGTTATCAATGGATTGTGAGAGTA
Source organism: Providencia rettgeri (assembly GCF_013255915.1). GTDB lineage: Bacteria > Pseudomonadota > Gammaproteobacteria > Enterobacterales > Enterobacteriaceae > Providencia > Providencia hangzhouensis. Next base: position 574,355 of record NZ_CP053896.1, read on the forward strand.
CTGCTTGTCATACCTATATTATCATTTAATACCTACGCAGCAGTGACCCTGGATCGAACTCGGATTATTTTTCCTGGGGATGTGAAATCGATTAATATCAAGATAACTAATGATAACCCAGAAGAGGCGTATCTCGCACAAAGTTGGATTGAAGACCAACAAGGTAAGAAGCTAACAAAAGGAGCGTTATTGGCCACGCCGCCACTACAACGCGTAGAGCCGAATAGCCAAAGCTTAGTTCGCTTGAGTCTGACGCCTTTATTTAGTCAGTTACCGCAAGATAGGGAATCCGTATTTTATTTTAATTTGCGAGAAGTCCCGCCTAAATCTCATGATGCGAATACCTTACAAATTGCTTTGCAATCGCGAGTGAAGCTTTTTTATCGACCTCCGTCCATTTTAGCCAAGTCAGAAACAAACTGGGCACATAAGGTCACATTAATGAAAACGAATAAAGGGTATCAGCTCAATAATTCAACTCCTTTCAATTTGACGGTTATTGGCTTGGGTAATAACCAAAAACAGTCGGAACAAAGCCAATTTGAAGTGGTGATGGTGCCGCCTAAATCGACTCAAGAGTTTATTTCCCAGCCACTAACAAGACCTCATTTAACCTATATCAACGATTATGGCGGAAAACCGACTTTGGCTTTTCATTGCCAACAAGACGTTTGCACAGTGGTGGATGAATATTAGTTAGCTGAGGGGGATATACGCCTAGCATCAATAATAGAAGGAGTAATGCATTGATAAAGCATATGCTTATTGGTCTATTTTTCATCAGTGGCATGATAGGAGTGATGGCTTCAGCGAACGGACTTTTAAATCATACTGCGGTGAATGAATCACATTATGAAGATTTAAATAGTGGATGGTTAGAAGTGAGCGCTCGATTATTCAATTCGCCTTGCCACTTAAAAATATCAACCTCAGCGGTGATGTTGACTCAATGTGGTACAGGTGGTGCATTTTCTGCGGATAAAACGCAAACAACGCCCGCACAAATACGCTTCTATGATGTGCAGAATGGAAATGTTACGGCCATAGAGAAAATGAATTTATTAAACGGTAATAATTTTATTCACCCACCTGTTTCAATGCATAAATCGAATTTATTACGGTTGGAGGTGGTTTATGAGTAAGGCAATTTTACTTTTAAGTCTTGTACTTCCTATCTTTGGTTGGAGTAAGGAAAGCTTAGATGTGGAATTTAGTGGTATTTTAGTCAATAAAACCTGTCAGTTAGCGGCTGATTCCATCAATAAGCGGGTAAAAATTGAAAATATACGTTTGAAGTCGATTAATGACAATATTCCTAGTGATATAACACCATTTTTTATCACGATTGAAAAATGCAGCCAAGCCGACCTTAATAAGATGATTAAGATTACCTGGAAAAGCCCAAAACAAGTCACTGTAGAGGGAGGGAATTACCTTGGAACGGATGGAAGTAGTGGTGTACTGCTTGGTGTAGTTGATAAGCAAGGCGCATTTGTTACTTGGGATAAATCGATTGAGGTAACACCTGTTACGGTTACGGATGGGAGTCAACAATTGGAATTTGGTGTATTTGTGCGTAAAAATCCGTTGAATGAAGCAAAAAAAGGGGTTTTCTCAAGCTCAGCGACTTTTTCATTGGAGTATGAGTAATGAATACAATCAATTGGTTATCTAAATTTGTTTTGTGTTTTTTATTCCTCCCATTTATGTCTAAGTCGGATGTTTTAATCGATGTGAGCGCGACGTTAGTCGACCCAGCCTGCCACCTGCGTAGCGAAGATAACAGTACACCGTTAAAAATCAATTTTGGGGTGATTAATATACCGCATAACTCTGATGATATTTCCCAATCCCATATATTTCCATTGTATTTAACTGGCTGTAATTGGAATAAATCACTCGGTATTATGATTAACCCCAAAAATAGTAACACTATGGTTTATCAAGGAAAAAGTATTTTATCCACTAGTACTGATGGCCTTGGCATTAATATCAATAATATAACTGGTGGTGTGGCTCATCCACTTGAAGTTAATCAAATTCAACAAATATTTCCAGAACAAATAGATGCCACTTTACAGCGAATTATTTTACAAGCTGAGCTCGTCAATACCCTACCAGCGAGCCAACTCCGTGCTGGAAAATTTAGTGCTATTGCCATGATTTCGGTCACTTACTATTAAGGCGGTAATATCGGTTATGTCTAATTTTCAAATCCTGTTTCAGGCGGTTTCTAGCTCTATGGTGAAAATACCATTTCCCTTATTTTTTAAGGGAGAGTTTTTTAAACAACCATCTAGCTTATCAATGTATTTTCTGGTGGCCATTCTTAGTTTGTATGGAATGAATGCTCATGCAGATTATGCATCTCGAATACAAAATTCCAATTCAGGTTATTCAATTCGGATCGATAGTAATAGTGTTATTGAACCCGTTGCACGAGTTGGTTCTGATGGCAAAAATTATTATCGTGTAGGAAACCCTATTGTTATTGATGGTAATAGTGCTCAAGTGAGTGTGTCTGGCTTGGTTGATTGTGTTGGGAGACGATGGGGGAGCAGCAATACAAGAATTCATTCATCACAGGCATTTCATCGTTTGTTTATGTATGTAGCTTCTGCGGGAGTCACGATTGATGGAAAAACAGCCTACCGGATCAATAACAATTTAGTGATGACGGTGGAAACCCCGATAATGAATTGGATAAATATTGATGCAGGAATGTGCTCATATGCTTATGTGGGGCTTGTTAGGGCTGCCCAAGAGTTTACCAGTCAATTTCCAGTTACTATTACATTTTTTATTAATGAGCAAATTATTGATGGAAAACTGGTTATTCCTGCAATGGATTTAGCGGGCTATGTTCGCGCTTTTACTGAGCCTAAAGCAGTGCCACCCTTTGATAGCTGGCCTTTATCTGACTCAACAGTGCCAATGCGTCTTGCCGCTTCTCAGTTAAATGTGAAAGCAATGTGCTCCACGCAAACGAGCTCTGGGCAGGCTAGCACAGTCAATTTGCGACACGGTCAATTAAGTAGTATTCATTACGATAGCTTGGTGACGGAAAGTATCAGATACACGTGCAAATTTGCTGCCTTAACGAAGGTAAGGTTACGGTTAGACTATGTGACAGATGGCGACCCACAAAAGCGCTTGCCAATGAAAGATGCTTCAAATAGAACGATTTACAGTAAGTTAGACATTGTGGATGAACAAACCGGCGCGACAGGTACAGATATTCGTGTGGGAATTCATTCAAATCGCACTATTTATATTCGTAGTCGTATTCAAGGAAATAATGCAGACGCAGGAAGTTATCAAGGGTCTGCATGGTTAATTGCCACATTTGACTAAATTGAATTTTTGAATGGTTAGGTGTTATCCACTAATTCTCTGAATAAAACTGGATGGACTTTGCCCTAACCATTTTTTAAACATGGTCGAAAAAGACCCAACGCTGCTGTAGCCTAAATCAAATGCGACCTCAGTAATGGATTTACCTGCAGAAATATGGGTAATCGCACTTAATAAGCAAGCTTGCTGCCGCCAGTCAGAGAAAGATAACCCCGTTTGAGCACCAAAAAAACGGCTAAATGAGCGCTCACTTTTATGTAGTTTTGCCGCCCACTCCTGTGGTAATGAGGTGATTTGTGGCGCTTTTAGGAATTCCCGACACAACTGGGCTAAATGTTCATCTCGTGGGATGGGGGCGTAGAAAGGCAGGGGCTCTGCTTGTGCAATTTCATACAAAATCAATTGGTACATCACACCATCACGACCATTTAAATCATATTCAATTGGGGTATCAACTGCTTCAAGCAATAGCTGACGAAGTAAGGGGGAAACCCTGAGTACTTCGCATTTGTTTCCCCTACGTGGAGCGGCTTTGGGCTCAATGTATAAGCTACGCGTACTGACATTCAACATGCGCGTTTCATGAGGTGTATTACAGGGGATCCAAACACCACTATCAGGCGGTATGACCCACTCGCCATCTGCGGTACTCACTTCAATCAAGCCTGTCGCACCATATAGAAACTGGGCACGGCGGTGAACGTGAGAATCAAGCAGCACGTTTGGTAAATAGTCTGTTCCGATAGCTAAAACATCACGCGGAGTTGCATCGACAGTTTTCAGAGGAATATTTCGCATAGGAATTTTTCTTGGCTGAGATTCAAAAGTTATCATATATTTTCTGAATATAGGCAATTTTTATTGATATAACCACATGTTTTTCATGGTTGGCTGGAATTCCAATGTGTTTGGCGGTTTTTCGAAAGTTGGTAAACAGGGAAATGTTTACCCTATCGCGGCAACCTAATGTATGCCAGAGGTAGAGTTATCATGGAAAATTATTACGATCAGGCGGATAGTGAGAGTCTGATTGAACCCCTAACCCGTCGTCGGTTTATTCAAGGCAGCTCTGCACTCATGGCTGTCCCATTTATTGCGACAAATACTGTTGCATCGACAGCAGAAAACCCGAATATTATCCCAACCACAACGCTGCAAAATGAAGGCGAGCGAGTGGTCTCCACCTGCAGTAGTTTTGACTGTGGTGGCAAATGTGATATTCGAGCACACGTTAAAGAAGGTGTGGTGACACGAATTAGCACCCGTCCAGATGCCGATTTAGACGAAGAGATGCCCATCATGCGTGCTTGCGTGCGTGGCCGCAGTTACCGGAAGTTCGTCTATCACCCAAATCGCCTGAAATACCCAATGAAAAGAGTGGGCAAACGTGGAGAAGGGCGCTTTGAGCGAATTAGCTGGGAAGAAGCGACAACCTTGATTGCTGACAACATGCAGCGTATCAACGCCCAATATGGCCCTGCATCGCGCTTTGTTAGTCTCAGTACTGGGGTGACTGGGGGAATTTTCTCCGGTGCCAATATGTTGCGTCGGTTGTTTAATATCACGGGTGGTTTTTTAGAAAATTACCACTCAGTGAGCAATGGCAATACCATGGCGGTTACGCCTTATACCTATGGCACGTCAGCAAGTGGTAGCACGCTAGACACATTAGAAAATACGCCATTGGTGATCTTGTGGGGACATAACCCGAACGAAACCATTTTTGGTCACACGAATCATTATTTCCAAAAAATGAAAAAAAAAGGCACTAAATTTATTGTTGTCGACCCACGTTACTCGGATACCGCGTCGTCATTAGCGGATCAGTGGATCCCCATTTTGCCGACAACAGATAATGCGATGATGGATGCCATGATGTATGTGATCATCAGCGAAGGCCTGCATGATCAATCTTTTATCGACAAATTCACTATTGGTTTTGATGAGCACCAGATGCCCGACGGCATCCCTGAAAATGAGTCATTAGTGGCATATTTAATGGGGAAAAAAGATGGTGTGGTGAAAACTCCTGAATGGGCAGAACCTATCACCAAAGTCCCCGCTGATACCATTCGTCAACTGGCTCGCGAATATGCCAATACAAAACCGGCGGCCTTAATGCAAGGTTGGGGGCCTCAACGTCACATCTGTGGTGAACGTTCCGCCAGAGGGGCCACTCTGTTAGCCACAATTACCGGAAATGTAGGCGTAAAAGGGGGCTGGGCTGCGGGCTATGGCATGGCTGTGACCCCTGATTTACGTAAAACGTTAGCGGGCCCGAGCCTATTTGAAAACCCAGTTAAAGCGAAAATCAATATCACCAATTGGGTGCAAGCTTGTGAAGATAAAGCATTAGTTACGCCAGATAACGGTTTAAAAAACGCGGAAAAACTCGATACGGAAATCAAAATGATTTTTTCGTTAGCGGGTAACTATATGACTAACCAGAACCCCGATATTTTGCATGCTGCTAAAGTTCTGGAAGATGAAAGTAAAGTTGAGTTTATCGTTTACAGTGACTTATACATGACACCCAGCGCCAAGTATGCCGATATTTTATTGCCTGAAACCAGCTTCTTAGAACGTTGGAATGTGGGGGGAACATGGGGAACGGGCAACTACATTATTTTATCGGAAAAAGTCGTTGAGCCTGAATTTGAGCGGCGTAGTGACTATGAGTGGTTGCGAGAGGTCGCTGAAAAACTCGGCGTTGGCGAGAAATTCAGTGAAGGGCGTACAGAAAAACAGTGGATTGAGTATTTAGTCAATGACGCTCATCAAAAACGCCCAGAAGATGGCATTCCAACTTTTGATGAGCTACTGGTTAAGCGTCGCCATTTGTTAAAACACAAACCGCATGTGGGCCATGTCGCCTTCGAAAAAAATATTAACGATATCGAGAATAACCCGTTTGAAACACCATCTGGAAAAATTGAGATTTTCTCTCAGCGTCTTTATGAACGCAATGATGTGGATATCCCTGCGTTATCCCATTATGTGCCTGCCATTGAAGGGCCTGAAGATGAACTTGTTTCCCGATATCCATTGCAGTTGATTACTTGGAAGGGCCGTAACCGTGCCAATTCAACGCAATTTGCTAACCCGTGGCTACAAGAGGTACAGCGCCAAGAGTTGTGGATCAACCCCATTGATGCCAAAAAACGAAATATTACGGATGGAGAGCGCGTCAAAGTGAATAACGACCGCGGTATCACTATGGTGCCCGTCAAAATCACCCAGCGGATTATGCCCGGAGTGGTGGCTTTACAAGCAGGAGCATGGTGGCAACCTGATGAAAATGGCGTTGACCAAGGTGGTTGCGCTAACGTTTTAACATCAGCCCGTAGCACAGCAATGGCACATGGAAATGCTCATCAAACCTTATTGGTGGAGGTAAGCAAAGCATGAGTAAATTTCACGTTTATCCCGCTGTAAGCAGCAAACAGCTTGGTTTTTATATTGATTCTGCACGTTGCTCAGGTTGTAAAGCATGTCAAGTTGCCTGTAAAGACAAAAATAATCTTGATGTGGGGCGCAAATATCGTCGCGTATACGAAGTCGCTGGCGGTGAGTTTATTGAAAATGGTACGGGAGGACTGGTGAATAACGTCTTTGCTTATACGTTATCCATTTCCTGCAACCACTGCGCCGACCCAATGTGTGTGAAAAACTGCCCGACAACGGCGATGCACAAGCGTGAAGGGGATGGCATCGTGATGGTCAATACAGACAAATGCGTGGGTTGTGGAACTTGCGCTTGGTCTTGCCCATATGGCGCACCGCAAATGAACCCTGAAACCAAGCAAATGTCGAAATGTGATTTTTGCATCGACCTGCAACTCAAAGGGGAGCAACCCGTCTGCGTCGCTACGTGCCCATTAGGGGCCATTCAGTTCGGCCCAATAGATGAACTCAGACAACGTTATGGCGAGCTGGCGGATGTCCGTGGGTTGCCAGACTCATCGATTACCCATCCCAATTTAGTGATCCACCCACATCTTGGGGCTGGTCGCACTCAAAACTCACAAGGAGAAGCCAAATGAATGAATGGCCATTATTGTTATTCACATTTTTAATGCAAACATCCATTGGGTTGAGTGTGATGTTAGCGCTTTTTGCGAAAAAATTATCAGCGGCTTTACCTCACAAAACGAATACACAATTTTTGCAGCAATACGTGTTTGTTACCTGTGTATTTGCGGGAGTAGGTTTACTGTCTTCAATCACCCACTTAGGGGTTCCTTTGAATGCGCCTAATTCCTTGTTAAATATCTTTTCATCGTGGTTAAGCCGTGAAGTGGTTTTCACTGCAACCTATTTTACTTTTCTTGGGCTGACTTTTTTGTGGCTATGGTTCAAAAAGGAATTGTCGTTTCTGCTGCTTGGTTTGGCTATCATTGCTGGGTTATGTGATGTGTATGCCATGGCTTCAATTTATCGTTATACATCAATGTTAACGTGGATGAATGATAATACTTATTTGATGTTCTACGGCACGATGTTAACTGCGGGAGCTGCTGGGTATTATTTATTAATCAATTTGTTATTGCGCTTCCATGCAGGCTCGCCAGCGGCTCAAGTCTCAACGCGTGGGTTATGGGTGCTATGGGCGGTTATTGGCATTAGCTTATTAGCCCGTTTAGTTTATCAACCTGCCTATGAAAATTATTTAGTTAGCACGAGTTATCATAATGAATCGATTACATTTCCTATCGACTCTATTCATGCCTACCAAAGGATTTGGTCGCTGCGTATCACTAGCTGGGTAGTTGGAATACTGGCGGTGATTTTATTGGGATATGGATTATTTCGCCATATGCGACAGACTGCGAGTGGGGTTATGACTTCGAGCAGCAAAGGGTATTTAGTGGTGGGTTTTGCGGCTGCCATAATTGCTGAATTTATGCTGCGTTACTGTTTCTATACTATTCATCTGTAAATAAATAACAGTTTATCGCTTAGGAAATTACCTTTTTTATGATCCATTTTTCACACTATGCAGCAGCGTTTAATATCTTAGGCACTTGCTATTTATTTTCTCCAAATGATGATGCAAGCCATTATGCGATAAGTTTCTTCAAGCTAAATGACTTTGCATCTCAGTGGCCTTGTAAAATCAGTACTCAGCTTAGCGAACGCATCTCGGCATCTCTAAGCATCGAAATAGCGACGCTGCATACTCAGTGGACAAATTTATTTATTGGGCCTGAAGCATTACCTGCTCCGCCATGGGGCTCGGTATACCTCGACCCTGAAGGCGTATTACAGGGCTCTTCGACACTGGCGCTGAGCGAGTTTTTACAACGAGAGCGTTTAAAAATTCAGACGCGTTATCCAGAGCCTTCTGACCATGTTGGTTTAATGTTATTTCAAGCGGCAGTTTTGGCTTCACAAGTCAGGGAGGCAGCATTAAAAGAATTGCTAAATGACCATTTTGGGAGTTGGTTACCCCAGTTTTCTCAGCAATTAAATCGAACAACATGTAGCCCGTTTTATAACGCATTAACGGAATTAGCGCTGGTTACTGTAAAGTCATGTATATAATATTGTTCAGTATATTTGACTGTTTAATGGTTAATTAAACGTAATATTTGAATGGGTGAAAAGTTAACAAAATTTAATTAAATGAAAATTGATTTAGTTATAAGAAATGCAAATTAAAATGATTCTTACTTTACCTTTCTAAGCCATAATGCATTTTTAAGTCATACTACTTAATGATGTTTTTGGATATCCATAGGGGGTATAAAGTGGTCAATTTATTAAATCGTTTGTTGTCCCATGAAGATGCTGGCAGGTTGTTATTGCGTCTTTCCGTCGGTGGGCTCATGTTATTTCATGGTATGAGTAAATTAATGACAGGGGCGAGTGGTATTAAAGCGCTGCTAGCTTCTTATGGCTTACCTGAATTTATCGCTTATGGAACAATTTTAGGTGAAGTTGTTGCGCCTATTTTCATTATTTTAGGGATTTTAACTCGCCCATCTGCATTATTAGTTGCCTTCACTATGGTGATTGCATGGCTGATGATTGGGCTAGATAAAACATTCGTGCTTGATAAAACAGGCGCATGGGCGATTGAAAGTATCGTGTATTTCTTCTTGAGTGGTATTGCATTGGCATTTTTAGGTGCGGGTAAATATTCCATTATCAAAAACCCGAACTGGCGATAAATCCGTTTTTCTTTCGTGTTTGACATTGCCTTTGAAAAAAGACCATCAAAAATGTTCTGATGGTCTTTTTTTAATCATGATAGTCAATTAGTTGCTAGCACAATTGTACGCAAGAACTCGTCTAATAATCGGCTGTCACGGCAAGCGGGCTCAGGAAATTGCATTCGCTCTGCGTTGGCAATAACTTCCAAAACGAGCTTATCAATAGCTGGTCGCCTCGCGCCATAATCACTTTCAACTGCTTGGTGCTTAATAACCAGCAATTCATCTATCTCTGTGAGTACCTTGTTATCGGTAACTGTGGCCGCGACTAATTCAGAAAATGCCATTGGTGGCATGCTCTTACTTACTTCTATCCAACGCAGGGCTAATACCGCACGCAGCAGATAAAGATATTTTTTCAGTTTAACGCGCTCACCTTTAAAGTCAGTATGTAAATTACGCTTACTTATTGATAAATAGTGATAGCGTGATTTTAATGGTGAATAAAATTGCGCAGCCAGTTGCTCCAGTTGAGCAAAAAATGCTTCATCCTTAAAATAAACAATGGGTGAATGCAACCACTCTATTAATGCAGGGTTAGAATTACGCATTAATTTCAATGCCTTAGATAGCTCCCAACCCGATACATCCAGCTCATCATCAATTGGCTTTTCTATCACATCGCGCTTTTTATCTAGCGTTAGGTACCAAGCAAGTTTGTGAACATAGATAAATCGGACATCATAGTCGCTGTCGCGGGAGGCAAAGCCCCAACCGCGACTTCCGGACTCACACGCAAACAGTATTTTAACGTGATGAGTTTCTTCTATTTCTTTGAGTGTATTTCCTATCCGTTCTTTCATCAGCACGGATACACTTTCATGGCCAGTTTCCATGCTTTCTCCTGTTACTTTTTATATTTACCCTTTCACACACACCACTTGGCGTAGGGTATGAACAATTTCAACCAGTGATGATTGAGCCGCCATAACTGCGTCGATGTCTTTGTATGCCATCGGTATTTCGTCAATCACATCACTGTCTTTTCGGCACTCAACATGGGCGGTCGCCATTTTTTGGTCGCTTACAGAGAAACGTTTTTTCGCCTCTGTCCGGCTCATTACGCGTCCTGCGCCGTGGCTACAGGAACAAAAACTTTCTTCGTCACCTAAACCGCGCACGATAAAACTTTTTGCTCCCATAGACCCTGGAATGATCCCCATTTGGCCCTTTCGAGCCGACACGGCACCTTTTCGGGTTACCAGTACCTCTTCACCAAAGTGCTGTTCTTTTTGCACATAGTTATGATGGCAATTTACGGCTTCTTGCTCTGTGATAAACGGTTTTGGAATTTCGCGTGATAGTGCTTCCAGAACGCGGTGCATCATCACTTCACGGTTATGGCGAGCAAAGTCCTGCGCCCAACCTACCGCTTCCATATAGTCATTAAAATGCACGCTTCCTTCTTCGAAATACGCGAGGTCTCTATCCGGCAAATTGGCGATATGCTGTTGCATATCTTTTTGCGCTAATGTGATAAACAGATTACCAATCGCGTTTCCTACACCACGTGACCCGCTATGTAGCATTACCCACACGCGGTCTTGTTCATCCAAACACAGTTCAATAAAGTGGTTTCCCGTTCCCAATGTTCCTAAGTGGTTGTAATGATTGGTTCCACGCAGTTTTGGGTACTTATCACAGATACGTTTGAACTCTTCATCCAAGTGTGCCCAGTGGGTATCGACAATATCTGGTGTACGATGCCAAGCCCCTTTATCACGTCCATGTCGATGTGTAGTTCGACCGTGCGGAACCGCCGACTCAATAGCAAAACGGATGTTTTGCAAGCTATCCGGCAAATCCGATGCGGTTAAGGACGTTCGCACGGCAATCATTCCACAACCAATATCCACGCCGACTGCCGCAGGAATAATTGCCCCTTTGGTTGGTATCACACTTCCAATCGTCGAACCTTTCCCAACGTGTACATCAGGCATTACCGCAAGGTGCTTAAAAATAAACGGCATTTTAGCGGTGTTTTGTAGTTGTGTTACCGCTTTCGGGTCTACAGGCACGCCGTTGGTCCACATTTTTACAGGCACGCCATTTTCTTGAATTAATTGATTAAATTTATTGTTATTCATTGTTATTCCTTAATTTTTACCAATCCGTTTAATACTTGATCTAATCCACCGTAAACGGAAATTTGGTCGATTCGATGTGCGATACTTTCTAAGGTCTCAAGTTCTTTTAAACGCAATGCAACCGGGTTGTTTTCCATTACTTTTGCGGTATTTAACAGTGAACGAGTCGCGGCAGTTTCTTCGCGGCGGCGGATCACGTTAGCTTGTGCCGATTTTTCGGCTTCAACGACTTGGGATAAAATAGTGCGCATATCTCCCGGCAAAATGATGTCTTTTACACCGATACTGTCAATTTCTAGGCCAAATTCAACCACGCATTGCGCGACTTGAGCTAACATCAGCTCATCGACTAATTGTTTGTTTTCTAATAGTTCATCTAAGGTTCGAGTCCCCACGATTTCTCGTATTGAAAACTGCAATTCACGATATAAATGCTCTACAGGCTGACTCAATTTTGAGAACGCCAGTAAAATATCGTGATAGCGCCAGTTGGCGCACAGGTTGATGCGTAATGTGACTTTGTCTTTGGTTAAAATCTCTTGTCCGCTAATTTCTAATGATTGTAAACGGGTATCTATTATCTCAACTTCCGGTTTGTGGTTGATTTTCCAATAACCGTAAGTTCCCGGTTGTAATAAATCTTGTATCTCACCATCAATTTTTAACATACCGACATGCCATGCAGGTACTTGGCTAATCAAGGCCAACTCATTGCCTTTAATGCGTTTTTTACCCATCAGACGTGCAACGAATGCAGAGTCAATAACGCTATTTTCTAGCGACTGCGGCTCCACTTTTAAATTATTGCCATTTTTCCAATACAACCGACGGGTCGCTGGTGGCAATATTTCTGTCAAACTATTGTGCAAGTAAATAAAACCAATCTCGTCATCAGTCAAAGCGATGTCAATACAGTGGTCATCAACCCAATCAGGGTGAAATTGGCGTAAGTGGTCTGCTAGTTTTTCATCAATAGGTTCGTTATCAAGTGTGAACAATGACACAGTCAATCGATTGAACCAATCGTTTAAACGGTGCTCACCCGCAGTCAGTAATTGTTTAAAATCCCCATTTTTAGCGGTCAATGCGATTTGTCCTTGAGCGATATTTATTTTTTTCATTATTTTTCCTTTTTCAATATTTATCCGGCACTGAAGAAAAAAGCGAAGTGGTGAGGGGAAAAGTAGAGTGCCAAAATTGGCTGTCTAAATTTCTGCTCATCACTCGGCAAAGCTCTCGAGTGGCGGTTTTAAGCTTAACTTCTGCTTAGTTTTATACAGTTGGATTTGTATTTTTTTCAGGAGTCGAACCTGATAGCTAGGCTATTACCAAGGTATCTTCCTGACGGCGGCATACAGACCATGTAGTGGCTAAGCCACCATGTCTGCACCGGTTGAACTTGCAGTTCATACAATTTCCGGCAGTGGATGAATATAGTATTGCCAGAAGCGTGCCAACTTTTTTTAAAATGAAATAAATATTTCTACTACATTGAAAAATAAGTAAAAAATAATATTAAGAGAAAAGTGGGTAACATTGGCGTGGTAAATGGATTATGCTATTTATTATCTTTTTATATCGTAACTTATAAATTTATATAAATACTATGAGCAAGAAACGTAAGGTTGTGATTGGTGTATTGGGCACAGTACTCGATAGAAGAGGCAAAAAAGCCAATCGCTGGACAAAATGGCGGCCAACGGTTGGTCTTTGCCAACAGCCTGATTTGGATATTGGTCGTTTTGAATTACTGCATCAGGTGAATGACTATGGCATGGCGCACCGGGTGAAAGAGGATATTGAACAAGCTTCTCCCAATACGGAAGTGGTACTGCATGAGGTGGATATTGCTGACCCGTGGGATTTTGAAGAGGTTTATACCTCATTACTGGATTTTTCTTCGCATTATCAATTTGATACTGATAATGAAGAGTATCTTGTACATATCACTACGGGTACCCATGTGGTGCAAATCTGTTGGTTTTTATTAACGGAAGCTCATTATTTACCAGCCAAATTAATTCAAACTTCACCGAGCCAAAAAGGGCGAGAAAAAGACCCTATCGGCATTCATACCGTGATTGACCTTGATTTAAGCCGTTATACCCATATCACCAGCCGTTTCCAAACAGAGCAGCAACAGCAGGTTTCGTTTTTAAAATCGGGTATTGCCACCCGCAACGCGGCATTTAATACCATGATTGAGCAAATCGAACGTGTCGCACTGCGTTCTAAAGCCCCGATTTTACTCAATGGGCCAACGGGGGCGGGGAAGTCTTTCTTAGCTCGGCGAATTTATCAACTGCGTGAAAGTCGCCACCAAGTTAAAGGGCGCTTTGTGGAAGTAAACTGCGCTACCTTGCGTGGTGATAACGCTATGTCAACGCTGTTTGGTCATGTAAAAGGGGCATTCACAGGGGCAATCAACCCAAGGCGTGGATTACTGAAAGAAGCGGATGGCGGTATTTTATTTCTCGATGAAATTGCGGAACTTGGGCTAGATGAACAAGCAATGCTATTGAAAGCCATCGAAGAAAAAAGCTTTTTCCCTTATGGTTCAGATGAAGAAATTCACAGTGATTTTCAATTAATTGCAGGGACTCACCGTAATTTGGCGCAGCAAGTGGAGGAGGGCAAATTTCGTGAAGACCTATTTGCCCGTATCAATATGTGGACGTTTGCGTTACCGGGCTTGCGTGACCGCCGTGAAGACATCGAACCGAATATTGATTATGAATTAGCCAAATTTTGCCAAGAGCAACAAAGCCAAATTCGTTTTGATAGCGAAGCTCGCAATGTGTATGTGAAGTTTGCCTGTTCCTCTCAGGCCCTGTGGCGTGGCAATTTTCGTGAGTTGGGTGCATCCATTAGCCGGATGGCAACGTTTGCCGAACGCGGGCGTATTACTAAAGCGGTGGCCGAAGAAGAAATTGGCCGTTTGCAAGCCCAATGGCAGTCAAAATCAACCAATACATTACCAAAGCAAATTGGTGAAATTGATTTATTCGACCAGCAACAGCTGGCAACAGTGCTGGAAGTTTGTCGCCGTTCATCTACCCTTTCCGAAGCGGGGCGTGAGCTGTTTGCCGTTTCGCGGCAACATAAAAAACAGCCCAATGATGCAGATAGGCTGCGAAAGTATCTCGCTAAATTTGGATTGGATTGGGATGGGTTGAAGGGGAACGGTTGAAAAAATTTATAGTAGAAAGCCCCTATTAAGGGGCAAATTGTGACGCTGAAAGGGCAGTTAAATTAAGTCTATTTTATTGTTAGCAGTGTTATCCCATATTTTGAAATAGCTCCCTTAGCAAACTTAACGGTGTGCGTGTAGGACTATTTTTCTCATTTACTGTAGATTTAAAAAGAGTCCCAATACTCGGCTGAATATTTATCGCAGATCCATCCCTTAGAAAGTTAACTTGTATTGTTCGACTATCGCCATTCAGGGTGGCAATGATATTTATAGAACCTTCGACTAAGCTGCTGATTTCTAATTCTGTATTTCCATATTCATCAGTCAATTTAATTGGTGAGATAATGGCATTTGCTGCTTCAAAGTGAACGTGTGCTCCTGCGATGCTTTGTCGGCTATTATTCACAATATGCAGTTTAATTTTGTTTTTACTGATCCCATCTGCCACTGCATTGTTTTGAATGATATCGACGCTACCAATAAATGACTGGCTAATATCGGATTTAAAGTTATATATTTCATTAATTTCTGTACCATGCTCAATATTTGCTTTTATTGCATAACTTCCTGATACCAAACTAGTAAATTGAATGGAAGCTTCACCTTTACTGTTAGCGATGATGCTATGGGATTGTTCAGAAACTGATTTTTCTGCCTGAGCCTTCCACATAAAATGATTAAGTAATGAATAATATCCCGTATTTTTTTGATTAATAGAATTAAGATTTGCAGGCAATGTGAAATTGACTTTCGCATTGGGTACTGGGTGGCCAAGAGTATCTTTAATTACTACAGTGAATATATTTGTATTTTTACCATCAGCGACAGCATTATTTCTTTTTGCGGTATTCTTATGGGTGATAGTGAGAGCGCCTGTGTTGGTAACTTCAATTAACGTTTCTGCTTGTGGGGAAACATTTCCGTTAATGTCATAAGCCGTCACGGTTAAGCGATAAAGATTGAGTTGTGAGTTTTTAAATGAATGATTGGCAATTTTATAAGACGGTAGTTTTACTGAACTTTCTCTGCCATTAAGGTGTATTTCCCCCCCAGCGGCTATCAATTCAGGGGCTTCTATCACTATTTTTTCTAGCGGGTATTTCGTGGTTAAATTGCGGATAATAGAAAGTTCTTCTCCTGTCATACCCTGAATAACTTTCGGTAATGATAATGAAATTAAGCTTTTCTTTTGGTATTCCAACACAATATTGTTATTACGGTTAATAAAATCATAGCGATTGGTGGAAATATGGCGAGTGGCCGCTACCGCCGAAGTATCAAGATGTTGCGCTAAGCTCCTTCCTAGCAACCAATTAAACGCCACTTTAGCATTTGTCTCATTTGTTCCACTATTGCCTATTTTATGTTCTGCATTTATTGCGAGCAGGGGAAATGGAGACCAATTGACGCCGACGGTAGCCGCCATTGGGTCTTTCTGGCGCTCATTTTTGCCAAATAAAGCGACGTCATCTCCGTAATATTGTTCCAGTTTTAGGTTCGCACCTAAATTCGCATACGTGGGTAGCCAACCTTCAAGTTGAATATCCCAGCCGTTGGCGGGGCGTGCGTTATAATCATCGGCTAATTTGGATGCACTGCGCCAAGTCGATAGCCCCAAATAGCTATTCGCACTCATTCGAACGTAATCTTGAGCATATTCCACACCAAACCCTAAGCGCGAATGGTAATGGGATAAATCATGATCAAAGAAAGCATTTACCCCTATCATGCTACTTTGTTGGAAATGACGTAAACCAATACCGTTATTGGTCTGTAGCCGGCCATCAGTGCGGTGAATACTGTGCTGAGAAAATAACAACAAATCTTGTTGTTCATACCAAGGTACTAACCAATCTAATTGAGATGTCTTAATTGACAATTTTTTATCGAGATTAATATTTAGCCTGGCATTACCGGCTTTGGATAACCAATGTGTTATTTCATCCGTCGCCATATTTGCGGCTTTATGGCGAGCGTAATCTTGTGCCATATCTGCCAGATTTTTGGTGTTTTTTTCTTCAGAAGCAAAGTTTGCGGCATTTTGTCCATATTCCGCTAAAAAACGTTCAGTACTATCTTCGGGTTGGGTTCCTTCAAATTGAATGGCCTGACTACCGAGTGTAGGTAAATCGTCTAAATGGACGATTTGGGCATAACTTGGCACCATTGGCAAAATAGCCGTAGACCAAATTGCCGTAGAGAGGAGCAAACTGTTCGGTAGTTTAGGTTTCAATTTTGACGAAGGGGGATTCATCGAACATATTCCTGATATAAATATTAATATCGCTATTTTCAGGGCAGACAATGATCAGTGCTTGTGAATTGATCGGATGAATATGGAAATACGATTTGTATATTGGAAATATTTGGAATAACTGGCTTTGGTTGATAATCAAAAAATACGGAATACTATACAGATTAAAATAAATGATTTTTTTATTGGAAAAAATCTTACCATAATAAAAACAACAAATTAGATGAGGAAGTTATGGAGTTAACATTTTTAGGAACCAGTGCTGGGGTGCCGACAAAAGAGCGCAATGTCACCATTATGATATTAAATTTAGTCGGTATCCGTAAAAGCTACTGGTTATTTGATTGTGGAGAAGGGACACAACATCGCATTTTAAATAGCCCATTTAAAACGCCAAAAATTGAGAAAATATTTATTACCCATTTACATGGCGACCATATTTTTGGTCTACCCGGTTTGTTATGTAGCCGCTCAATGGGTGGGGCAACAGACCCACTGACTGTTTATGGTCCAAAAGGGTTAAAACACTATATTGAAACGGTATTAGCCGTGAGTGTGTCTTATATGACATACCCGTTGGAAATCGTTGAAATTGAAGCTGGGCAGTTATTTGATGATGGGGTGTTAATTGTGACGGCTTATGCTCTTGACCACCGTGTTGAGTGCTACGGCTATCGTATTGAAGAACATCCAAAAAGTGGTGCATTAGACGCAGTCAAATTAGCCAATGACAATATTCCTCGCGGCCCTTGGATGCAAGCGCTTAAAGCGGGTGAAACCATCGTTCTTGATGATGGGCGAGTCGTGAATGGGGCTGATTACCTTGGTGAGCCTATTCCCGGTAAAGTCGTTGCGATTTTTGGTGATACTCAACCAACAGAACAAGCACTGGAGCTTGCGAGAAATGCCGATGTGATGATCCATGAAACCACCTTAGAGGCTGAGTTTGCTCAAAAAGCCAATGAGCATGGCCACTCGACTACGGTACAAGCGGCTGAGCTAGCACGCGCGGCAGGGGTTAAGCGTTTTATCGCAACCCATATTAGTGGTCGTTACGTGAGTGAAGATATACCAAGATTGCTTGCAGAGTGCCAATCGGTGTTCCCTGCAACAGAAATCGCAGAAGACTATTTAACCGTGAAGATTTAATGTTAGCGGGCAAGATATTGTCCGCTAAACCTATTGGCGATTTTAATAAATCACTTTCACAAAGCCATTACGGCAATATGTTTCATATTCATCAGAAAGCTGCCTATTTGTGACTATCACATCAAATTGTGATAATTCCCCCATATTTGCGGTAGCGACTTCATCAAACAGGTTATAGGGTGCTAATAAAATCTTACGGATAGATTTTTCCATCGCTTTTTTCTTCATGGGTAAATCATCGAGATTATAGCAAGTTACGCCAAAATTTCCGTGTACGCCAGCCGCTGAAATAAAGGCTTTTTTCGGGTTGATTGAATCAAGTAATGAAGGGAGTGAAGGGTTGTAAAAAGAATCACTTTTAGGGCGATACTCCCCGCCACATAAAAGCGCGGTGGCATTTTTCTTTTGGCTAAGGGCGAGAAAAACATTATGTGAGTAACAAATGCCAGTGAAATTAATCTCTTCGGGGATGAGTGAAATCAAGGTGGCCATTTCAATGCCATTATCAAAGAAAATCACATCATCTTCTGTCACCATACTAGCGGCAAGATTAGGGATATATAATTCTTCGGTTTGGTCAGGGGTAAAAACATCGGCTTGCGGCTCTTGGGTAGCTAAGTTGGCTGGTTGGGTAACAGAAACAATATAGCCGCCAAGGAGTGACATAGGAATGGGGCCTTCTGTATCTGCGCTGAGATCTCGTCGGATAGTCATCTCTGAAACTTCGAGTATTCTAGCGGCTTCTTTTAAATGAATGCGTCCTGAACGTTTTAAACATTCACTTAAACGGCGAAGGCGTTCTTTTTGTTTAGTTTCTATCACCCTACAATCCTTTTTAAATGCACAAAATTGGCGCGGTTAGACCGCGCCCCATCACTTAGTAGTCACTCGGCTTGGTCGCCGTTCCTGTGACAATTGCTACACTCGCGCTGGCACCTACACGGTTTGCGCCAGCTTCAATCATTTTAATTGCGGTTTCACGGTCACGCACACCACCGGAGGCTTTTACACCGACTTCATCACCAACCACTTTACGCATCAGGGCGACATGGTGCTCTGTTGCACCCATTGTACTGAAACCTGTTGAAGTTTTCACAAAACCGACTTTAATTGTGCGGCAAATTTCACAAACTTGTGTAATTTCTTCATCAGTTAATAGGCAGTTTTCTAAAATAACTTTTAATGTTGCTTTACCGCAGGCTGCAAATACCGCTTCGATATCACGACGGACAAAGTCTAAGTCGCCACTTTTTAGCATGCCAATGTTGATAACCATATCGACTTCATCAGCGCCACGGCGGACAGCTTCTGCGGCTTCAAATGCTTTGGCTTCAGTTAAGCATGCCCCTAGTGGAAAGCCTACCACACAGCAAACTTTAACGTCGCTGTTTTTTAAAAGTTCGCTGGCTAAAGGAACATAACCTGTGTTCACACATACAGAGGCAAAATGGTGTTCTGCAGCTTCCGTACACAGTTTAGTAATATCGCTGACAGTCGCATTCGCAGCAAGTAAAGTGTGATCAATATATTTTGCTAAGTCTTGCATTTTCAACTTTCCTATATAAATGTGGGAGAGACAACAAAGAATGAGGAAATGTGGTAGATATAACACTTGATCATTCGTTATTCGAGATCCTAATCACAAATGATATTTTTGCAACATGATAATGTTGCTATCATATCATTATGTGATTTATTTAACACGAGGGACATTATGGATATAGCAGTTATTGGTTCAAACATGGTTGATTTGATCACTTATATCGATCAAATGCCAAAAGAAGGCGAAACGTTAGAAGCGCCAGCTTTCAAAATTGGTTGCGGTGGTAAAGGTGCGAACCAAGCGGTTGCTGCTGCTAAGTTAAATTCAAAAGTGATCATGTTAACCAAAGTCGGCGATGATATTTTTGCAGATAATACGATCCGCAATCTTGAGTCTTACGGTATTAACACTCGTTATGTGGAAAAAGTACCTTGTACCTCAAGTGGTGTCGCGCCTATTTTTGTTAATCAAAATTCATCAAATAGCATTTTGATCGTCAAAGGGGCGAATAAATTTTTATCACCTGAAGATATCGATCGCGCAGCGGAAGATCTGAAAAAATGTAAATTGATCGTCCTGCAATTAGAAGTCCAGCTTGAGACGGTTTATCACGCAATTTCATTCGGCAATAAACATGGGATCCCAGTGTTGCTTAACCCAGCTCCAGCGCAACGTACGCTAGATCTCGATTTTGCTTGCCGATGTGATTTCTTTGTACCTAATGAAACGGAATTAGAAATTTTAACCAATATGCCAGTAGACACGATGGATAACATTCGTCGCGCCGCACAGTCTTTGCTGGATAAAGGGTTAAAAAATGTCATTGTGACATTAGGCGATAAAGGGGCGCTATGGATGACTCGCGACAGTGAGTTACATATATCCGCAATTAAAGTGAATGCCATTGACACCAGTGGTGCAGGGGATGCCTTTATCGGCTGTTTCTCTCATTACTATGTCCATACGGGGAATATTGAAGAAGCACTGAAAAAAGCAGTGATGTTTTCGGCCTTCAGTGTGACAGGGAAAGGGACTCAATCTTCTTATCCAAGTGTTGAGCAATTTAATGAATTTGTGCAAATCAACACAGCTAATGAATAGCTAAATAATAATAGTCCAACGTAGCTATATACCCTTTGAATAATTAAGTGGTCATCAGAGCCACATAGCCACTCATCGGGTATAAATTATAAAAATATAAGGGTTACTATGAACATTAAGAACATCACTCAGTTACCGGATGGCTACCTGAGTAAGACTCCTCTATTCCAATTTATCCTACTATCGTGCCTGTTCCCATTGTGGGGATGTGCAGCAGCATTAAATGATATTTTAATCACACAGTTTAAAAGTGTCTTTGAACTCAGTAACTTCGCCTCTGCTTTAGTGCAAAGTGCATTCTATGGCGGTTATTTCTTAATCGCTATTCCAGCGTCGTTAGTGATCAAAAAAACCAGTTATAAATATGCCATTATGGTGGGGCTGATCCTATACATCGCGGGTTGCAGTATGTTCTTCCCTGCGTCTCATATGGCGACTTACACCATGTTCTTGGCAGCTATTTTCGCCATTGCGATTGGTTTAAGCTTCCTTGAAACCGCAGCAAATACATATAGCTCAATGATAGGGCCTAAACAATACGCGACATTGCGTTTAAATATTAGCCAAACTTTCTACCCAATTGGCGCAGCGGGTGGGATCTTGCTAGGTAAGTATCTGGTATTTTCCGAGGGGGATAGTTTACAAAACCAAATGGCAGGAATGAATGCGGAACAAATTCATGAATTCCGTTTAGCCATGTTGGAAAATACTCTCGAACCTTACCGTTATATGATTATGGTATTGGTTGTGGTAATGATTTTATTCCTTATCACCAAGTTTCCTAAATGTAAAGTGGCAGAAACTCAAGATCATAAACGCCCAACCGCGGTAGAAACCTTAAAATATTTAGCGAAAAATAGCCGCTTTAGAAAAGGAATTATTGCCCAATTTTTATATGTCGGTATGCAAGTGGCTGTGTGGTCATTTACCATTCGTCTCGCATTAGAGATGGGGGATATTAACGAACGCGATGCCTCAAACTTTATGGTGTATAGCTTTGCCTGTTTCTTTATTGGGAAGTTTATCGCCAATATTCTAATGACTCGCTTTAATGCAGAAAAAGTCCTAATTATCTACTCGGTGATTGGGGCGTTGTTCCTGATTTATGTTGCGTTTATTCCGAGTTTCACTGCGGTGTATGCAGCGGTCATGGTGAGTATTTTGTTTGGACCTTGCTGGGCAACCATTTATGCAGGTACTTTGGATACCGTTGATAATGAGCATACCGAAATGGCTGGGGCGGTCATTGTGATGGCGATTGTCGGTGCTGCGGTTGTTCCTGCCGTTCAAGGCTATGTCGCAGATATGCTGCACTCATTACAACTTTCATTCCTCGTTTCCATGCTGTGCTTCGTGTATGTCGGTATTTACTTCGTTGGTGAACGCCGCTTTAAAGCCAAACAAGCTGCAAAATAGTGCTCAAATTGGGTAGTGTGAGCTACCCAATTCCATTTATCTTATTAAACCGTGAGTATGAAAATGAATACATTGATACCTCTTCACAAAAGCTTATTTACGGAAAACCCGACGCTTATTTTAAAAAATAACCAATTTACTGCCACTGCATTTCGTTACCAAACTGGCGTGGAAGGGCTACGAATTGAAAATCAGCAAGGGTATTTAACGATTTTACCTTTTTTAGGACAAATGATTTGGGATGCACAATTTTGTGGCCAAAATCTGAAAATGGAAAATATGTTTTCAGCGCCAAAACGTGTTCCAACGGTAGTTGAAACCTACGGTTGCTTTGCATTCCATTCAGGTTTAATCAGTAATGGTTGCCCTTCACCAGAAGATTCACATCCATTACATGGGGAAATGCCTTGTGCAGCAATGGATAGCGCTTGGCTTGAACTGACTGGCGAAAGTTTAAAAGTCGTCGGCGAATATGAGTATGTGATGGGTTTTGGTCATCATTATCGTGCGACACCGTCAGTGCAATTAAACTCAGATAGTGCATTATTTGATATTCATATGTCAGTCACCAATTTAGCATCGGTGCCTATGCCTCTCCAATATATGTGCCATATGAATTATGCTTACGTGGAGAATGCAACATTGACACAAAATATCCCCGAAAATGCGATTAAATTGCGTGAATCAATACCGGGGCATGTACAGCCAACTGAAAAATGGCTCGCATTTAATGAAGCGTTGAAATCTGGCAAAGTCACATTAAATCAGCTTAATCAGCCACAAATGTGTGACCCTGAAATTGTGTTTTTTATGGATGATCTTAGTCAATATACCGCAACGCCTGAGTTTAGAATGGTTTCACCCGCAGGAGATACGTATGTAACGCGTTTTAAATCTAATGAGCTAAATTATGCAACTCGTTGGATTTTGTATAATGGTGACCAAAAAGTTGGCGCATTTGTACTCCCTGCAACTTGTCGTCCAGAAGGTTTCCTTGCGGCGAAAAATAACCAAACACTGATTTGGTTAGAGGCAGGGCAAACTCGTGAATTTACTGTCACTACTGGTGTTGAAAAGTAGTTTTTTACTTTAAAAAGGCAGCACATTGCTGCCTTTTACTCATATTGCTGACATTCTTCTTCTAAATCGCGTAGAAGCGCCGCAGCATCATAAACTAATGTTTTTTCCCCATCAGACTGCATCATCAATGCAACCTTAATATTTGCTTCATGCATATCAGGCAGAATTTCTGTCATCAGGTGTTTAAGGGTAAATAGCATTGGCGTAAAATTTGCCCATTCACCCGTTAAACACAACTCAACAAATGCTTTGGCAGGCCATAGGGGGAGAAAAAGACATTTTTCATCATTCCATGCGGTAACGAGATTTTTCCCATCACCGAGGCTCCATACCTGTTCCCAGTCAGCGATTTTACCGACAAAATAGTTATACTGTTGGTATGGTCTAAGCGCATGGACATTTTTTATTTCTTTATCATTTGGGGAAAATAGGTTGTTATTCATTATTGGATAATCTAAAAAGTACCTGATAATTATTGGGAAAATTATCTTTATAATTGTTATCTTAATAACAAGATAACGAAAAACAATACACAGTAAAACAAATAAAAATAAGATCTATCAGGTAAATTTTAGGGCGGTTAGAAATGATAGAAGCATTACTTGAAAAATATGCGATTGGTATGACCTTAATTGCGACTTTTCTCGCAATCTATTTAGCTTTTGAGATTGTACATAAACGCCGTAAGCATAAACATAAGCGCAAAAGTATTTTGATCAATGTGATTCAAACTGTTGTGCTGTGTGGCGTGGTTATTGTTATTGCTCAATATGTAGACATGGCCGCAAAAGATTTTGATTTAACCTTTATTTCCACTTCTCTGGTTAATTTTATTACCATCTCATTGATTGCATTGATTTTAATGCGAAAACTGTTCCAACTAGCGAACCGACTAGAAAAAGCACAGATTAAAAAAGGCAGTGACCCCACTTCGGCACGTATTGTTGCCCGCGTGTTTAAAACAGCGATATTTGTCATTATGGTACTGCTGTTTGGCGAGCATTTTGGGATGAGCCTTTCTGGTTTGATGGCGTTTGGCGGGATTGGCGGTATTGCTATCGGTATGGCCGGTAAAGATATCCTGAGTAATTTTTTCTCTGGGTTAATGCTCTACTTTGACCGGCCCTTCAATATTGGTGATTGGGTCAGTTCACCGGATAGAAACATTGAAGGCACGGTGGTTGAAATCGGCTGGCGGATCACTAAAATTATTACGTTTGACCACCGTCCGCTATACATTCCCAACTCGGTTTTTTCTTCTATTAGTGTGGAAAACCCGGGGCGCATGACTAACCGACGTATCAAAACTGAAATTGGTTTGCGTTACGAAGATTCAGACAAAATTGGAGCTATTGTCGATGATATCCGCACGATGTTACAACAAGATGCGAATATCGATACCAGCCAAACCTTACTTGTTTATTTCGATGCTTTTGCCGACTCTTCGTTAAATATTATGGTGTATTGCTTTACCAAAACAACGGTTTGGGCTGAATGGCTAGCCGCACAGCAAGCGGTGTATTTGAAGATCATTGAGATAGTTAAACGCCACGATGCGGACTTTGCATTCCCATCACAGACTTTGTATGTGGAAAAAAACAACTAACATCCCATTACGGATAAATTGACCGATTAATTTGTGGTGTTCACAGGGTTAATTGGTTAATTTATCTTTTTATTATCTTTATGACGGCCTGAAGTATGGGGGAGCAGGTTGTGATGAGATAGAATTTTTATGCTATTAACCAGTGGCTTATAAAATATATTCGACTTTCCAAATCTTGCCCTCTTTTCTTACCATGCTAGTCATTTCAATTCCCTGATCTATCAAGTATATTGTCCGCCTCTTTTCCTCAGCTAACTAAGAGCCAGACTGCTATGAACAAAATCAATGTGGCATGTAGCCAGGGGATCGCAATCTATTTCACTAATGAATTTCAGTGGGTAGATATTCGCGATGCACAGTTAAACAATATTGCCGCTGTCGTGCTATCTGAACAAGATGCCAACCAAGGGCTGTGGGAAAGAGTTGTTGAGAGTCAGCTGAGTATTCCGCTGTTTATCATTAGTGATAAACAGCTGCCAACCGATGAAAATTTACCACCTTATTTAACGGCGCTATTACCGCCAGCCCCGGCTGCTCGTGAAGAAAATAGTCGTCAATTGCTCGATGCTGCAAATCAGTACCTTGAGCAGTTATTACCGCCATTTTTTGCTCGAATGATGGATTATGCTGCGGGCCATAATGTGACTTTCGCCTGTCCGGGGCACCAAGGCGGCCAATTTTTCCGTCGCCACCCAACAGGGGAGCAGTTTTATCAATTTTATGGTGAAAACCTGTTTCGTACCGATTTATGCAATGCCGATGTGGCAATGGGCGATTTATTGATCCACGAGGGCGCAGCGAAAGAGGCACAAAAATTTGCCGCGAAAGTTTTCAATGCGGACAAAACTTATTTTGTCTTAAATGGCACCTCATCATCCAACAAAGTCGTGCTAAATGCGCTATTAACACCGGGTGATTTAGTTTTGTTCGATCGTAATAATCATAAATCAAACCACCATGGGGCGCTGATACAGGCGGGGGCAACACCGGTCTACCTAGAAACGGCACGTAATCCTTTTGGCTTTATTGGCGGTATTGATGCGCACTGCTTCGATGAAAGTTATTTACGTGGGCTTATCCAAGAAGTGATGCCTGAAAAAGCACAAGCCCAACGGCCATTTCGCTTAGCGGTGATCCAACTTGGAACTTATGACGGTACTGTGTATAACGCAAGGCAAGTGGTTGATAAAATTGGACATTTGTGTGATTACATTTTATTTGATTCTGCGTGGGTGGGGTATGAACAATTTATTCCAATGATGCGCCAGTGCTCGCCATTGCTACTTGAATTAAATGAAAATGACCCCGGTATTATGGTGACTCAGTCAGTTCATAAACAACTGGCTGGTTTCTCACAAGCGTCACAAATCCATAAAAAAGATAACCACATCAAGGGGCAAGAGCGCTTTGTTTCACACAAAAAACTCAACAATGCTTTTATGATGCACGCTTCGACGAGCCCATTTTATCCCTTGTTTGCCTCTTTAGATGTCAATGCACGTATTCACCAAGGTGATGCAGGCAAAATGATGTGGATGGACTGCGTGAAAGTGGGGATTGAGGTAAGAAAATCGATACTTCAGCACTGCCGTTATTTTAAGCCTTTTGTTCCTGAAATCGTTGATGGCAAGTTATGGCACGAATACCCAACAGAGCAAATCGCTGCTGAGCAACGCTTCTTTAACTTCATACCGCAAGAACGTTGGCATGCGTTTGATGGTTATGCACAGGACCAATACTTCGTTGACCCCTGTAAATTGATGCTAACGACGCCAGGTATTGATGTCGAAAGTGGAGAATATGACGCTTTTGGCGTGCCTGCGACGATTTTGGCGCATTTTTTACGTGAACACGGCGTGATCCCTGAAAAATGTGACTTAAATTCAATTTTATTTTTGTTAACACCCGCAGAAACCCGTGAAAAACTGGAACTGCTAGTATCCCATTTAGTCCGTTTCGAACAGCTACTGGATGAAGATGCGTTATTAGAAGATGTATTGCCTTCGGTTTATCAGCGTTATCAAGACCATTATCAGGGTTATACATTACGCCGTTTATGCCAAGAGATGCACCAACTCAGCGTTAATGACAATATTAAACAGCTGCAAAAAGAGATGTTCCGTAAAGCTCACTTCCCGGAAGTGAAAATGGCACCTCAACAAGCACATTTAGAGTTTATTCGTGGTAACTGTGAATTATTGCCATTAGATGAATTGGAAGGGCGTATTGCCGTTGAAGGGGCATTACCGTATCCACCGGGCGTATTATGTGTCGTACCTGGGGAAGTATGGTCGGGGCCAGTACTGCGTTATTTCAAAGCACTAGAAACGGGTATTAATGCATTACCGGGCTTTGCTCCTGAGTTACAAGGTGTGTATATTTCGAAAAATGAAGGTGAGAAAAAACGTGTCTATGCGCATGTTTTAAAATAAATTTCTAAGTATTCAGATATTAAGCATAGATTTTACCTTGCTAGCTGGTTAAATTGGGGTCAGTGCCATTTCTGACTCCAATTTTAATAAGGTAAGGTATGAGCAAAAAAATAATCCTCGATTGTGACCCCGGCCATGACGACGCTATCGCTTTATTACTGGCTTATGGTAACCCTGACATTGAATTATTGGCGGTAACAACCGTTGCTGGTAATCAAACCCTCGAAAAAGTCACTCATAATGCACTAGCTATCGCTGAAATGGCGAAGATTAGCGGTATTCCATTTGCCGCAGGCTCGGTACGCCCTTTAGTTCGGGAAATTGAAGTTGCGCCTGATATTCATGGGGAATCAGGGCTTGATGGGCCTGTATTACCGACACCAACATTGAAGCTTGATGAAAGACATGCAGTTTCACTGATTATCGAAACCATTATGTCTCACCCGCCTAAAACGGTGACTTTAGTTCCTACTGGCGCATTAACGAATATTGCGCTTGCTGCTCGTCTTGAGCCTCGCATTGTCGAACGAGTTAAAGAAGTGGTGCTGATGGGAGGGGGCTATCATGTTGGGAATTGGAGTGCGGTAGCTGAATTTAACATCAAAATTGACCCAGAAGCGGCTCATATTGTTTTCAATGAAAAATGGCCGTTAACCATGGTGGGCTTAGACCTTACCCATCAAGCGCTAGCAACTCCTGATGTAGTGAAGCAAATTGCTGCGATTGGTAGTGATTGTTCGCAATTTGTCGTCGAACTACTGGATTTTTTTGGGAAAATGTACAAGCAAGCTCAAGGCTTTGATGCTCCGCCAGTACACGACCCTTGTGCGGTTGCTTATGTTATTGACCCTAGCGTAATGACCACACAAAAAGTGCCTGTAAATATTGAACTGACTGGGACGCACACGTTAGGCATGACAGTGGCTGACTTCCGCCATCCTGCGCCTGAAAATTGCCATACTCAAGTTGCTGTTAAATTAGACCATCATAAATTTTGGCAGTTGATTATCGACGCATTAAAAAATATTGGGTAATAAATGGATAATGAAATAGAACAAATGCCCTATGAGGCATTAATTGAACGTAGCATGAATGCGTTACAGGCCAAAAACCAATTTCATTGTGATACATGGAAATTAGATGAAGCCGATTGGTCAGTGAACCAAGACGAAGGAACCATTATTTTTCATGCGCCTGATAATATAATGGCAACAGCGCCCGTTCAAATTGTTGGTACTTATGACCAAAGCCAAGGCAGTTGGATGTGGAGCTGGGCAAACAGTTCTATCGACAGCGCTTTAACACAAGATGCAATCGCGGTGAAAGCTTATGGCGAGCGGAAAGACAACGCATTATTAACCGCCCGCATTAGTCAAATTGAGGAGTATGACGCATGGCAATTAACGGCATTGGCTTGCGAACTCAATAATCAGCAAGGGGTGTACCGTGGAATTGCGGGGCATACTTTGGTATTTATGACATTTGGTGAAGTTTCTCTTAAACAAATTTAGGTTGTATTGGTGCTTTATCTCTGGTCGATAAGGCATTTTAGCGCTTTTATTCCATAACCTATCCGTTATACTCATTTTCTTTTTCAATGGGGAGCTTGGTCATGTTAGATATTGCACTCGAAGCTGCTAAATTAGTCAAAACCATGACAGTAGACGCTTTTGAAGGGGCGGGAAAGTTTGATTATAAACCCGATCGTTCCGTAGTTACGGAAACGGATACCCGAGTTGAAGAAGAAATTAGGGCATTCTTTGCACAAAAAACACCGAATATCGCTGTTTTAGGTGAGGAGTTTGGCTTTGTCGGTGAGCAGCAATTCAGTTCTGGTTGGGTAATTGACCCGATTGATGGTACGCGTGCATTTATTTATGGAGTGCCGTTATTTAGTACGTTAATTGCTTATGTGGAAAATGGGGAACCATTACTTAGTGTGATTAGTTTTCCCGCGATATCCACACTCTACTTTGCTTCACAAGGGGAAGGGTGCTGGGTGCAAACAGCTAGTCAGGCTCCAAGACAGCTTAAACTCGAAAGCCAATCGCCTAAATCATTATCAGAAGCAGCGGTAAGCGCATCAGGCATTCATAATAGTAATTATAATTCCCGAGAAGGGGCGCAAATTTATCATTTGGATGCGGTTGTGGGCCAAGCAAGGGATTTCATTTTTGCTAATGACGCTTATCAGCATGCCATGGTTGCCAGCGGTCGCATTCATGGTGCGATTGATACCATTATGAAACCTTGGGATAGTGCGGCACTTATTCCGTGTATCCGAGAGGCGGGCGGGGAAGTTTGTGCATTAAATGGACAGCGTAAGCAAGCCATGTTTGCGGGAAGCTTGCTATCAGCCGCAACGCCAGAATTAGCGGAGCAAATTATTGAACTGATGAATAGTTGAAGATGAGAGCGTGAAGATAAGCCTCTTCACGCGATTTAGTTGATATAAATTAGCTAAAATCAAAATGCAAACGTAGTTTTTTGCAATGTAAACAACGGAATAAATAACCTTGAGCAGAGCTGTCTTGATGGAGAATATTCGCGAGCTCTGAAATTGAAAAACCATAATCAGCGATATCATTTTCAAGGGAAACAAATTCATCGAGTCTATCTTTGATGTCATCCCAGTAAACATAGCCTATGAATTCACAAGGCTCTTGGCAGTGTGCGAGCCAAATTTCTTGTTGCCACCCTTGATAGCCCGGTGTTCGTTTAATTAGTTCATCAAACATTTCAGTAGGGTAGGGGTTTAGAGTATGTGAAAACTCGCCGTCCTCGTCATATTCGCAATCAATACCTTCAACACTGGCAGGGTCTTGAAACTCACCATCAAATTTTGCACTGGCAGAACCATCAGCAATACACCAAGGACACAAAGCATCAATATCCTCAGTAGAATAAAACGGGCTTTCATAATAAATATCAGTAGGTTGCTTACAACAATCACAGGTTACTGTTTTATCCGTCAGAAAAGCTTCTGTTTCAATAGGGTTCGGGTGGTACCTAAATGTAGGGAGTGTTCGGTTATTGAGTGGCATATACAGTTCCTATTAAAGGTTGCGCGAGAAGTAAACCAACTTTGGGAAAGCATACCACAAGGCTGCTTGATTATATCTTTCGATTTTATTCCATTGTGAGTTTCAGATAAAGTACATTGTTCAGTTAATTTGAATAAATTGAGCTATATTATTAGCTTTAACCTAAATAACATTGTCGATATGATGCCTTCATCGCAGACAACAAGGGTTGTCTCATCGAATAAAAAATGAAGGAATTAGACTATGAACATGTTAAAAACTTTGATGGCAGCTTCTGTATTATCTTTCGTCGCATTTGGTGCATCAGCAGCAACAATCACCGCAACAGGTGATACGCTAGCTTCAACAGAAGCGAAAATTGCAGCTAAAGCTAAAGCAGCGGGCGCAGATAGCTATACAATTACCAGTGCTCGTATGGGGAATTTTGTCACAATGAGCGCAGAAACTAAATAACGAATTGTGTGAATTCATCTTGTTGAAATATTTTTGATAAAAAGTGGTGTTTTAGGCGCGATAAGCAGATTAAATACCACTTTTGTTTTATCTGAACCCACATAGAGTACTTTTCTAATCATTGAGGAGTCGTTGATATGAGTTTCAAATATAACCGCCTAGATAAAGATAATGCAGCTGTATTACTTGTTGACCATCAAACGGGTTTGTTATCGCTAGTTCGTGACCAAGACCCAGATAAATTCAAGAACAGCGTGTTAGCACTGGCCGATTTGGCAAAATATTTTAACTTACCAACTATTTTGACTACATCTTTTGAAGATGGTCCTAATGGCCCGTTAGTTCCTGAATTAAAAGAAACATTTCCTGATGCCCCTTTCATTGCTCGCCCTGGTCAAATCAACGCGTGGGATAACGAAGAGTTCGTTAAAGCTGTCAAAGCCACAGGTAAAAAACAGCTGATTATTGCCGGTGTTGTGACAGAAGTATGCGTGGCATTTCCTGCACTATCTGCACTGGAAGAAGGCTATGAAGTTTTTGTGATCACTGATGCCTCAGGTACATTTAACCCGATTACACGTGATGCCGCGTGGGATAGAATGTCAAAAGCAGGTGCTCAATTGATGAGCTGGTTTGGTGCCGCTTGTGAATTACACCGTGATTGGCGTAATGATGTGGAAGGGTTAGGCACTTTGTTTTCAAACCATATCCCTGATTACCGCAACTTAATGACCAGCTATGCACTGCTTTCTGCGAAAAAATAGTGCGTAACTGGGTATTAAAATGACATAATTGGTTTAAAAATCCTCGATACGACATTGCTCATATCGGGGGTTATTTCGTTAAATTAACTGAGTTCAGCCGCTCATTTTCGTCATCATCGCACTTAATTCGCTCTATGTTATAATAGCCTGCTGTTTTTGCTTGGCTCCTTACTTTTGGGGGCTATCCATTTGATTTCAATACACAAGACCACCATGCATCAAAATACCTCAAAACAAGGCTACACCAACCTAAACCGATTTTCCGTTGCCCCTATGCTCGATTGGACAGATCGCCATTGCCGTTATTTTCATCGCTTATTAAGCAAAAACACCTTGCTGTATACCGAAATGGTCACAACAGGGGCGATTATTTACGGAAAAGGGGACTATCTTGCTTTTAGTGAGGAAGAACATCCTGTTTCCTTACAACTTGGTGGTAGCGACCCTGCTGCATTAGCCCAATGTGCCAAATTGGCACAAGAGCGTGGTTATGATGAAATTAATCTAAATGTGGGGTGCCCATCAGATCGCGTACAAAATGGGCGTTTTGGTGCTTGTTTAATGGGAGATGCACAGCTTGTTGCTGATTGTGTGAAAGCCATGCAAGACGTGGTTTCTATTCCTGTAACCGTAAAAACTCGTATTGGTATTGATGAGCAAGACAGCTACGCGTTTTTATGTGATTTTATTGAAACCGTTTCTGATAAAGGCGGTTGTGAAATGTTTATTATCCATGCACGTAAAGCATGGTTGTCCGGCCTTAGCCCAAAAGAAAATCGCGAAATCCCACCACTTGATTACCCGCGAGTTTATCAATTAAAACGTGATTTTCCTCATTTGACCATGGCGATTAATGGTGGAGTCAAAACGCTGGAAGAAGCAAAAGAGCATCTTCAACACCTAGATGGCGTCATGGTGGGGCGCGAAGCCTATCAAAACCCGTCTATTTTAACGGCGGTTGATAACCAATTGTTTGGTGAGCACTTTCCTGTCACTAATGGTGTTGACGCTGTTAGAGCGATGTACCCTTACATCGAAAAAGAGTTATCGAAAGGCGCTTATTTAGGCCATATGACCCGCCATATGTTAGGGATTTTCCAAGGTATCCCCGGCGCACGTCAGTGGCGTCGTCATTTAAGTGAAAATGCGCATAAAAAAGGGGCTGACTTAGCCGTTGTTGAGCAAGCTCTCGAATTTGTGACGCGTGGTGAGTGAGTATAAATTACTCGTAAAGGCAAAACTCTAGCTCAATTACAGTTACTTTATGTAACTTTATGGATTGTATAATATTTGTTCAGTTTGAGTGCGATCTTAATTGAACAAGTATAGGAATGTTTAAATGCATACGGTTATGTAATTCATTGAAATACTAATATCTTATTGATTTCGCACGTTGCCAACACCTAAGCCAGCTTTCGCTGGCTTAGGTCTTTGAAAAGGGGTGACATATGCAGCGATCCTCTCTATTTTCTTTACTCATTTCATTCTTTATTTGATGGGCTTCCTTGGCGAAAATTCCATCGAGAGAATCGATTATGTAAAAGCCAATTATCGTCAATCGCAGACTACAATGACATTTCTTGAATATAAAAGATCTAGTGAATGGTAAGTTCTATTTCTTGAATGGATATTTGTTACTATGTTTATTATATAATTTCATATTAAATATATGTGAATATTAATATCGAAATTTTGGTGTTTTTTGGATTAAAAAACTAATTGGTTATTGACAGAATAAAAATGTCGATGCTATAAGTGTTAATGAAATGTTTTTTTAATGTTTCATTTCACCTTCATGACATAAACATACCTATATACTTTTTAATCTAAAGTAAGGAGCTCATATGAGCGAAATTCAAAATATAGCCCGCCTATACAAATCTCCAAAAAGTGTTGAAGTAATAAATGCAGAAGGAAATAGTTTTACTGACATGATCCTACAGACAAAATCTGTGGCAACTGTTGCTTTAGATAAGCTTGCTTATCTGGCTGGAATCAAAAATGCACCAGCAGATGATAAATATTATCAACTTAATACAAGTAGCCTAAGCGAACTAATAAAAAGTGCAGAAAGTGCAGGTTATGACATAGAAGTGGTCAATATTTAATTATCTTGGCGGCCTGTAGGTTAGGGCTGCCACCTTAAATGAGGTTTTATATGGATGAAATTAATGATCTCAACCAAAAAATAACTATTACAGGGTTACATTGGATCTCACGATGGAGAGTTAATAATGGAAAGTCAGACTCATATGTTATTCCTTTCGTTACTACCTACCCTATAAATATTATCTATCATGGTGAGCATGAATTTAAATACGGTCAGTATGGGATTCATTTAGGCCAGCAAGATACGCTGACTTTCATCGGAAATACAGAGCAAATCATAACTGCAAAATTCATCGATTGCCGTGCAAATTCCCCCACATTCAGAGTGTCATTGGAATTTAATATTACTCCATCTTCGGCAAAAACACTTGTAATTCCACCTGGCATTGCTCATACATTTCATAATCTGGAAAATATATTCACAATTAATTCCTATGCACTTTTTCTTCCTGATATTGAAACATTATCGCGACCTGACCTTACTTGGTTTCCTGACAATGATGTTATAAATATACCAGAAAATGTTCATCATTTAGAGGTATCTGGCTACTTTCCAATGACAGAAGAAGCAGCTGATATTGTTTATCATCGTATTGCTGAATATCAGCATAAAAATTTAATGAAACACAAATTTCAACATTCTGAAACTCGAGAGCTTAACTTAGATGATGGAAGCAAAATAAATGTACGTATCAGAGAGAAAATTAATGATGATGAGGTTTTGGTTCTACCTAATTCAATAATTATTGGTGTTGAATTTAAAGAAATTCCATCAGTCAAAACAGGGAAATACAGTGGAATTGTCCCACTGACAAGAATGTCACCGATGTATATTGTAGAACATGGTTATGAACATTACGATTTTGATTCTTATGGATTACATTTGGGCCAAGAAGACCATTTAACTTTTCTGGGTAAAGCCGAACATCAAATTACACTAAAGCTAGTTGATATGAGGGAAGGTTCGGATACTATTTTCGTTGAAGATGAAATAACATTCACTCCTTTGCCTAATGTGGAATTAGTTATTCCATGTGGTGTAGCGCATGCCCTGATGAATATGGCTGGCGTGGTTACTGTTAATAGACCGATTATTTATATCAGTGAGGATAAAGAATATATTCCTGGTCATGATGTAATAGACTGGCCAATAAAAAATCTAAATTATATGAGTTATAAGACAAATAATATCAAAGCAGATAAAAAATACTATGAGTTTCTGATTGAGAAGCAGAAGGAAATAGTCAGAGAGGCACCCACGCACAACACACCTAAATCAGTAGTGGTATTTGATGATAAGTTAGGTCGATATGTTAAAGTGTTATTGAAGGAGAAGGTATAAAAATATAAGTTATGAGCAACCTATTCTTTTTAATGCTTTTTTGCGTACTTACTGCGGATGGCCTTATGGTCTTTCTCACGCCAGTTCTAGTTTACCAGTTAACAGGTAGTATTGAATATTCAGGTTTATCCTATGCTCTATGGTGGTTACCAAGAATATTAATTATTCCACTTATTGGTAAATACATTGATAGACTTGGAGTACGCCCACTTTCTATTTTATCTGATGTTATCAAATCAATAGGATGTCTATTTTTAGCTTTCAATGATTTTTCTTCAGACCTAATAATTGCAGTCGCATTTGGTATTGTGGGTAGCCTAATATCAATAGGAAACTCTCAAACTATTATTTCTTATGAGAAAATTATCTCATTAATAAGTTACAAAAAGGAATATCATGTTAATTTAATATCAAGAATGGACTTTTCTGGAATGATAGTAGGTCCATTGATTGGCATGATAATTATCGACTATGGGATTCGTACAGTACTTATCATTCCACTTTTACTTTATATTATTAATGCTCTTTTTTTTATTTTAAAGAAAAAAGAATTGAGCAATATGAAGCATGAAGATAATCAGAATGTTTCAGGTCAGGAAAATGGGCTGTTCAAACACCATTTTATCTATATTTTTTCTATACCAATATTGTTTTTAACCGTATTACTCGCCATTGGTAATAATATGTTTGATAGCATTATTGAATCGAGTGGTACGGCATTGATTGACAAAGAAATGGGGCTTCCTGCGAAGTATTTCGGTTTTATTGATGTTGCGGCTGGCCTTTGTGGTGTCACTGGAACCTATCTCTATAGTTCATTAACTCACTTTATTCAGCGGAAAAAACTTCTACTTAGCGCGGTTCTGATTATTACGGGGAGTTCGATTTTTTTAATATCATATCCTTCATCATTTATAATATTCGTTTGTTTCTACGCAATTTCTATTATTGGTAAAGTCTTTACAGGAAATATTTGTCGAATGGTACGTATAGAATGTATTCCGTCAAATTATTTTGCTGGAGTCTCATCTATTATTGTATTGCTTAATCAGTCTGTGCTCCCTTTTATTGGAATGGTTATATACTTTTTTGGCGATTCAACAACTGTTATTTATTATTTTATGTCAGTAGCAGTAATGATTTCTTTTATATCTGGCGTCTATGTTTATCGGCACATAGCTTCCTCTGTTTAAGCTCTAGAATTAAATCTTAAAAATAGATAAAGCCCCTTAACTAGCAAAAATGACTGGCTAATTAAGGGGGCTATTTATCACGGAATAAGCAAACTCGAACCTTGGGTTTTTCTTGATTCGATAGTGAGGTGAGCTTTTTGTGCATCTTTTAAAGCAAAAATTTGTGATTGCGGCACATCTACATTCACTTTTCCGCTTAAAATCATATCAAATAAGGCATTACTAGCTTGGTCTAGCTCAGCACGGTTAGTCACATAGACACCAAGTGATGGGCGAGTGACGTATAATCCGCCTTTTTGGTTTAAAATTCCTAAGTTTACACCGGTAACAGGACCAGAAGCGTTACCAAAACTCACCATTAAGCCGCGACGCTTGAGCGAGTCTAAAGAAGCAATCCATGTGGATTGGCCCACTGAGTCATACGCCACATTCACTTTCTCGCCATTAGTGATTTCTTTCACGCGAGCTGCAATGTCTTCTGTTTGGTAATTGATGACTTCCCATGCTCCGGCATCTTTGGCTCTTAACGCTTTATCTGCAGAACCCACCGTGCCTATCATCTTGGCGCCTAGCGCGTTTGCCCATTGGCAAGCTATCAACCCAACGCCACCTGCAGCGGCGTGGAACAGAAAGACTTCGTCACGTTTCAGTTGATATGTCTGATGGAATAAATAATAAACCGTCATGCCTTTTAATGAGCTGGCTGCGGCTTGTTCAAACGTAATGCCATCAGGGAGATGGGCTACAGCATTTTCAGGAACATTATGGACTTCGCTATAAGCACCTAGAGGGCCTTGCGCATAAACGACACGGTCACCGGGCTTGAAACCTGTGACATGGGCACCAGTTTTCACAACAACACCTGCCGCTTCTGTACCAAGGCCACTTGGTAGCTTAGCAACAGGGTATAAACCGCTGCGAACATAGGTGTCGATAAAGTTAATCCCGATAGCACGGTTTTCTATTTGAATTTCATTATCTGCTGGGTTTGCTGGGGAATAATCTACTAAGTTAAGTACATCAGCGCCGCCATGTTGCGCGAATTCAATACGTTTTGCCATGACAATCTCCAATAAGGACTATTCATTTTAATTACAATAACAATCGTTTTATCATAACGCCATGTTTCAATCAGAAGAATTATAGGTTTGTGCTTTCAGTGATGTATTTTATCTTGTGATTACTTTGCGCAAAGACGCAAAGAAAACCACAAAAAAATAAGATTGGCGTATACTAAGCGCAGATCGTTAATTATAGACTTGGATATTAATGTATGGCTAAAAAACCCTCATCAAATTTTAAAACGGATGCCCCACGAGACCACCAAATGGAAGGGTTAAAACTTCCACCACATTCTCTCGAAGCGGAGCAGTCTGTTTTAGGGGGGTTAATGTTAGATAACGAGCGTTGGGATACCGTTTCTGAACGTGTGACCCACGCTGATTTCTTTAGCCGCCCCCACCGTACC
Organism: Providencia rettgeri; assembly: GCF_013255915.1. Taxonomy (GTDB): domain Bacteria; phylum Pseudomonadota; class Gammaproteobacteria; order Enterobacterales; family Enterobacteriaceae; genus Providencia; species Providencia hangzhouensis. Next base: position 612,158 of record NZ_CP053896.1, read on the forward strand.
ATTTTCTCACAGATGCAATTTTTGCTTGAGCAAGGCAAACCTATTGACCTTATCACCTTATCAGAATCACTAGAACAGCAGGGTGAGTTGGATAGCGTCGGTGGTTTTGCTTATTTGGCTGAGCTATCTAAAAATACGCCAAGTGCGGCGAATATTAATGCTTATGCAGACATCGTCCGCGAACGTGCGATTGTTCGGGATATGATTTCAGTCGCTAATGAAATTGCAGATGCAGGTTATGATCCACAAGGGCGAAGCAGTGAAGATCTCCTCGATTTAGCCGAAACCAAAGTATTCCAAATCGCTGAGTCAAGAGCGAATAAAGACGAGGGACCAAAAGGTATTGAAGCCATTTTGTCTGAAACCGTTGAAAAAATTGAGCAACTTTACCAACAACCGCACGACGGTGTTACTGGGGTTTCAACAGGTTACCAAGACCTCGATAAAAAAACCGCAGGTTTACAAGGTTCTGATTTAATTATTGTGGCCGCGCGTCCATCGATGGGGAAAACCACTTTTGCAATGAACTTGTGCGAAAACGCGGCGATGACGGAAGAAAAACCTGTTTTAATCTTCAGTTTAGAGATGCCAGGAAACCAAATCATGATGCGTATGTTGGCATCATTATCCCGTGTTGACCAAACCCGTATTCGTACTGGGCAACTTGATGATGAGGATTGGGCGCGAATTTCAAGCACGATGGGTATTTTGATGGAAAAGCGCAATATGTACATCGATGACTCTTCGGGCCTGACTCCCACAGAGGTTCGTTCACGTGCGAGGCGTATTTATCGTGAACATGGTGGTTTAAGTTTGATCATGATTGACTACCTCCAATTGATGCGAGTTCCTGCTCTTTCTGACAACCGTACGTTAGAAATTGCCGAAATTTCACGTTCACTTAAGGCGCTAGCGAAAGAATTAAATGTACCTGTGGTGGCTCTGTCGCAGTTAAACCGTAGTCTTGAGCAACGTGCCGATAAGCGCCCTGTTAACTCGGATTTACGTGAATCAGGGTCTATCGAGCAGGATGCGGACTTAATCATGTTTATCTATCGTGATGAGGTTTATCACGATAATAGTGAGCTCAAAGGGGTTGCGGAAATCATTCTCGGTAAACAGCGTAATGGGCCGATTGGTACGGTGCGGTTGACGTTTAATGGGCAGTGGTCGCGCTTCGATAATTATGCAGGGCCAGCTTATAATGATGAGGACTAAATCCTCATCATAAATACTCGTCATATTTTGCGCTGTCACGGTGTTGGCTGCACTCGGCTACGCGAATCATATACTTATGTATGCTTCTTGGATTAGCTCAATCGCCGCCTAGCGACAATGCAAACTATTTAGAGTATTAAAGTTAAACTAGTTTGAATAATTTTTTCTTTATACAGAAACAAGATCGAATGGAAATTGATATTTTTTAGCGTATAACAAATAGAGAATATATTGGGCTGCCAAAGGGCAGCTTAATTTTTAGCGGGTTTAGAGAAAAAGAACGAGGAAACAATGAAAGCGGCAACCGCATTGATAAACCGCCGCGCTCTGCGACACAACTTGCAACGGGTGAAAGAAATTGCACCAAATAGCCAGATGATTGCAGTTGTCAAAGCAAACGCTTATGGTCATGGGTTAGTAGGGGTTGGTCAGGCAGTAGAAGAGCTGGTGGATGGCTTTGGTGTGGCAAGACTCAATGAGGCGCTACTATTACGGCAGCACGGTGTGATAAAACCGATTGTTTTACTGGAGGGTTTTTTTGAACAATCTGACTTGTTGTTAATGGCAGAACACCAGATTGACACCGTGATCCACTGTATAGAACAGCTTGAAATGCTAGAAGCTACCAAATTACCCTATCCTCTTAAAGTTTGGATGAAACTGGATACAGGTATGCACCGCCTTGGCATACTTCCTAAAGATGCCGAAGGCTTTTATCAACGTTTACAACGCTGCCAGCAAGTTCAGCTCCCTATCAATATTGTTAGTCATTTTTGCCAAGCGGATGCCCCCCATTTACCGACAACTGAAAAACAAATTGCCTGCTTTAAACAGTTTATTGACGGTAAAGAGGGTGAGAAATCCATTGCCGCCTCCGCAGGAATTTTACTTTGGCCAGAAGCTCACTATGACTGGGTTCGTCCAGGGATCATGATGTATGGCGCTTCGCCACAAGAAGGGAAAAGTGCAGAAGACTTCGGTTTGCTTCCTGTGATGACACTAAAATCAACATTAATTGCGGTTAGGGAGCATGCGGCAGGACAATGTGTAGGTTATGGTGAAACATGGTGTAGTGACAAAGACACACTGCTTGGTGTTGTTGCAATCGGCTATGGTGATGGTTATCCACGTAACGTACCTTCAGGCACACCGGTGTTAATTAATGGGCGAAAAGTGCCTATTGTTGGGCGAATTTCCATGGATATGACAGTGGTGGATTTGGGACTAAATGCCGATGATAAAGTGGGGGATGACGTTATTTTGTGGGGAAATCAACTACCGGTTGAAGAAATTGCCACACAAACAGGCATTATCAACTATGAGTTACTGACGAAGTTAACCTCTAGAGTTGCAATGGAATATGTAGACGAATAGCCAGCAAAGGGTTATTTTCAGATAACAACGTAAAAATGGCGCTAAATATGGCAAATCATCGCTTGGTTTATTTAGCGTAAAATAATGATTAGGAGATGTCCTGTGTTCGAACATGTTGATGCTTATCCGGGCGACCCAATTCTGTCGTTAATGGATGAATTTAATAAAGACTCTCGTGAAAATAAAATTAATTTGAGTATCGGTCTTTACTATGATGGTGACGGGAAAACCCCTGAACTGGCGACAGTCGGTACGGCAAAAGCGGCGTTAAATAAACTGCCTGCAAGCGCATCACTGTATTTGCCTATGGAAGGTTTGAAAGATTACCGTACTGAATTACAAAAATTAGTATTTGGTGAGGATTGCCCGCTAATTGCACAGGAACGTATCGCTACCGTCCAAACGATTGGTGGTTCTGGTGCGTTAAAAATTGGTGCTGATTTTTTACATCAATATTATCCCGATTCCGAAGTGTGGTGCAGTGACCCAACTTGGGAAAACCATGCCTCTATTTTTTCAGGTGCGGGAACAAAAGTGCATTACTACCCGTACTTTGATGAAAAAACCAAAGGTGTTAAATTTGATGAGATGCTAGCGACATTCAAACAATTGCCTGCTAATAGCATCATCCTAATGCACCCGTGCTGTCATAACCCAACAGGCTCCGACCTGACTCCTGCACAATGGGATGAAGTCACTAAGGTAGCATTAGAACGCAAATTGATCCCATTTTTAGATATTGCTTATCAAGGTTTTGCAGAAGGCATTAATGAAGATGCTTATGCTATCCGAGCGATGGTTAAAGCTGGCTTACCCGTGTTTGTCAGTAACTCATTTTCTAAAATCTTTGGTATCTACGGTGAACGTGCAGGTGGGCTTTCTGTGATCTGTGAAAACCAAGATGAACGTGACCGTGTGTTAGGCCAGTTAAAAGCGGGTGTTCGCCGTTTATATTCTAGCCCGCCATCTAATGGTGCAAAAATTGTTGCTGCGGTATTAACCAACAGCGCTGAAAAAGCCAAATGGTTAGCGGAAGTGGAAGAGATGCGCTTACGTATTTTAGACATGCGTACGGTATTGGTCGATGAGCTAAAAAAAGCATTACCAAATCAAAATTTCGATCACTTATTAAAGCAGCGCGGCATGTTCAGCTACACTGGTTTTTCTAAAGAGCAAGTGGCTCGCCTGAAAGACGAATTTGCGGTTTACTTGGTTGGAACTGGCCGTGTTTGTATGGCAGGTGTCAATCGCCATAATGTTAAACGCATTGTTGAAGCATTTGCTGCCGTTAGCCAATAATTCTTAGCTATCGTAATAATTATCAGGGAACAAAATGCTCCCTGATAATCTTCTTACTTATTTTTTAATGGCCTTTCTACTTAGTAGCCGCGTTCTAAAATCGTTTTTAAGAACCGTGCGGTGTGAGATTTTTCACACTCAGCCACTTCTTCTGGTGTGCCTGCAATTAAGATTTCACCGCCGCCACTACCCCCTTCAGGGCCTAAATCGACAATCCAGTCCGCTGTCTTAATGACATCAAGGTTGTGCTCAATCACCACAATGGTGTTTCCTTGGTCACGAAGCTGATGTAAAACGACTAAGAGCTGTTGAATATCAGCAAAGTGCAGGCCAGTTGTTGGTTCATCCAAAATATAGATAGTTTGCCCTGTACCGCGTTTAGATAACTCTTTAGCTAATTTCACACGCTGTGCTTCACCACCAGAGAGCGTCGTCGCTGATTGACCGAGGCGGATATAGGATAAACCAACGTCCATCAGCGTTTGTAACTTGCGGGCAAGGGCAGGTACGGCATCAAAAAATTCACGAGACTCTTCGATGGTCATATCCAGCACTTCATGGATATTTTTACCTTTATATTTAATTTCTAGCGTTTCGCGGTTATAGCGTTTGCCTTTACATTGGTCACAAGGGACATACACATCAGGCAAGAAGTGCATTTCAACCTTGATAACCCCATCACCTTGGCAAGCTTCACAACGACCGCCTTTAACGTTAAAGCTAAAACGTCCTGGGTTATAACCACGAGTCCGAGACTCAGGCACACCGGCAAATAGTTCACGCACAGGTGTAAACACACCAGTATAGGTGGCAGGGTTCGAACGTGGTGTACGGCCTATTGGGCTCTGGTCAATATCAATGACCTTATCAAAGTGCTCTAAACCTTCTACATCTAAATAAGGGGCAGGGGTGATGGTTGTCGCCCCATTTAATTGGCGTTGAGCAATAGGGAATAGCGTATCGTTTATCAGTGTTGATTTACCTGAACCAGACACGCCAGTGATGCAGGTAAATAACCCAACAGGGACTTTTAACGTCACATTTTTCAGGTTATTACCCTTTGCCCCAAACACCGTCAGCATTTTATCTTTATTAATTGGAACGCGTTTCTGCGGGATATCAATTCTGCGCTCACCACTTAAAAATTTACCAGTGAGTGAATCAGGGTTTGCGACAATATCTTCCAGTGTTCCTTGGGCAACAATTTGCCCACCATGCACCCCAGCACCCGGGCCGATATCAATCACATGGTCTGCGGCGCGGATCGCGTCTTCGTCATGTTCAACGACGATCACGGTATTTCCTAGATCACGCAGGTGGATCAAGGTTTCAAGTAAGCGGTCATTATCACGTTGGTGTAAGCCAATTGAAGGTTCATCAAGGACATACATCACACCGACTAAACCTGCTCCAATTTGGCTTGCTAAACGAATGCGTTGTGCTTCGCCACCAGACAAGGTGTCAGCAGAGCGTGAAAGTGTCAGATAATTAAGCCCAACATTGACGAGAAATTTCAGGCGATCGCCAATTTCTTTTAAAACTTTTTCTGCGATTTGAGCGCGCTGGCCTGTGAGTTTTAGATTTTGGAAAAATTCCATTGCGTGGCCAATGCTGTAATCTGCGATTTCGGGCAATGTTGTATTTTCAACAAATACAAAGCGCGCCTCTTTACGTAAGCGCGTCCCATGGCAAGAGACACATGGACGGTTGCTGATATATTTTGCTAATTCTTCACGGACAGCCGTTGATTCTGTTTCTTTATAACGGCGTTCCATATTATTGAGCACGCCTTCAAAAGGGTGCCGGCGCACAGTGATGTCGCCACGGTCATTACGGTATTTAAACTCAATCGTTTCTTTGCCTGAACCATATAAAATAATTTTTTGAATGGCAGGACTCAGAGTGTCATAAGGCGCTTCCACATCAAATTTATAATGCTCAGCTAATGACATCAGCATTTGGAAATAGTAAAAATTACGGCGATCCCAACCCCGAATTGCACCACCTGCGAGTGAGATTTCAGTATTTTGAATGACTCTTTCGGGATCAAAAAACTGCTGAACACCTAAGCCATCACAGCTTGGACAGGCCCCTGCAGGGTTGTTAAAAGAAAATAGGCGAGGTTCAAGTTCCACCATACTGTAGCCGCAAACAGAGCAGGCAAAATTGGCAGAAAAAACCAGTTCTTCTGCATTCGCATCATCCATATCCGCGACAATTGCGGTACCGCCAGAGAGTTCTAGTGCGGTTTCAAAGGATTCGGCTAAACGCTGAGCAATATCATCACGAATTTTAAAACGATCGACAATGACTTCAATCGTATGTTTTTTCTGTAATTCGAGCTTTGGTGGATCGGATAGATCGCAAACTTCCCCATCAATTCGGGCACGGATATAGCCTTGGCTGGCTAAGTTATCGAGTAACTTAACGTGCTCCCCTTTACGTTCTTTAACGACAGGAGCAAGTAGCATCATTCGGCGATCGGTGGGTTGAGCCAGAACATTATCGACCATCTGGCTAACAGTTTGAGCCGCAAGCGGTATGTCGTGATCAGGGCAGCGAGGTTCACCAACACGTGCAAATAATAGCCGCAGATAGTCATGAATTTCTGTGATGGTTCCGACCGTCGAACGTGGGTTGTGTGAAGTGGATTTTTGTTCAATCGAAATTGCAGGGGATAACCCTTCAATATGATCGACATCCGGTTTCTCCATTAAAGAAAGAAACTGGCGAGCATAAGCAGATAAAGATTCAACATAACGGCGCTGACCCTCTGCATACAGGGTATCAAAAGCTAAAGATGATTTCCCTGAACCAGATAACCCAGTAATAACAATGAGTTTGTCGCGAGGGATGATGAGATTGATGTTTTTCAGATTATGCGTGCGTGCGCCGCGGACTTCGATATTATCCATTTACCACTTCCCGGATGATTTGATATTGAACAATCGCAAGAGACTATTATCACATATTTATGGCTGAATGGATATACAGTATTTCCTATTCGTCATATTTCAAACCGTGGCGTTGTTGGCTGCTCTTAGCTACGCAGGTCACATACTTTTGTATGCTCCCCGCGATACCTTCGCTTGCCGCCTAGCCACAGCTTGAACTATTTAGAATAGGTTCTGCTCGTCATATTTCAAACAGTGGCGGTGTTGGCTGCTCTCAGCTACGCAGGTCACATACTTTTGTATGCTCCCCGCGATACCTTCGCTTGCCGCCTAGCCACAGCTTGAACTATTTAGAATAGGTTCTGCTCATCATATTTCAAACCGTGGTGTTGTTGGCTGCTCTCAGCTACGTAGGTCACATACTTTTGTATGCTCGCTGCGATATCTTCGCTTTATTTTTACTCGTCATATTTCAAACAGTGGCGGTGTTGGCTGCTCTCAGCTACGTAGGTCACATACTTTTGTATGCTCCCTACGATATCTTCGCTTGCCGCCTAGCCACTGCTTGAACTATTTAGAGTAAGATTTTAATGGTGAAACAGAAAAACAGAAAAACAGAAAAACAGAAAAACAGAAAAACAGAAAAACAGAAAAACAGCGATCTGAATTTATCGAAAAGATAGATGCGGTGTGTATTATTTTGTGTCTATACTGACAAAAGCACTATGGAATTTCACTAAAAGCTGGAAAGCGTTTCGCAAATTAACAAGCTTAATTTCAAATATTGGTGCAAATCAGCTCTGTCGTGGTAAACTTCACGGCTAATCCAGAGATTAAAATTCAATGCATCAGGAGTAATAAATGGCCAGCAGAGGCGTAAATAAAGTAATTCTTATCGGTAACCTAGGACAAGATCCAGAAATCCGTTATATGCCTAACGGCGGAGCTGTGGCAAACCTGACTCTGGCAACTTCTGAAAGTTGGCGTGACAAGCAAACCGGTGAGATGCGTGAAAAAACCGAATGGCACCGCGTGGTTATTTTCGGCAAATTAGCGGAAGTGGCAGGTGAATACCTGAAAAAAGGTTCACAAGTCTATATCGAAGGTTCTCTGCAAACACGTAAATGGCAAGACCAAAGTGGTCAAGACCGTTACACGACAGAAGTTGTTGTGAATATCGGCGGCTCAATGCAAATGCTAGGTGGCCGTGGCGGTGATGCAGCATCACAAGGTCAAGGCGGCCAAGGCGGTTGGGGCCAACCTCAACAGCCGCAAGCAGCACAGCAATTTAGTGGTGGCGGAGCTCCAGCCGCACGCTCATCAGCGCCTGCTCCACAGACTAATGAACCACCAATGGATTTCGATGACGATATTCCGTTCTAATTTATTTGCTGATTAGAATGCACAAAAAATAAAGGCTTCCTTGTGAAGCCTTTATTTTTTAATAAAGATAAATGTATAAAATTATATATCCAAAAAATTATTATTTTTTTATTAAGATAGTAAAGTAAATATAAAACTGAAACCTTAAGGTTTTATTAATTTTAAATTAAGGTTTTCTTAACTAAATGGGAAATAATAAAGCCCCAGTAGTTAACTTACATGGGGCTTTGTATTGGTAGTGTTATTAAAAAAGGAAATATAAATTTTATTTTCATATTAGCGTATCAAGCTACTTTAGGTTCCAGTAGTAATGGGTCATTTTGACTTTCACCCGATAGGCGATAGATTGACGGTGACGTACCTAAATAAGCTCTAAATCGCTTTGCAAAAGATTGTTGGGAGTCGAATTGGTATTTTAATGCAATATCAATAACTTGAAGCTCGGTGGAACATAGGTCTTTAGCGGCTTCACAAATTCTCCTTCGGCGAATATATTCACCTAAAGGCATACCTACGACTTTTCTAAATACTCTTTGTAAATGCCATTTTGTATATCCTGATCTGAGTGCGATATCATCGAGTAATAAACGACTGGTTAAGTTCATTTCAATCCAAACTAATATTTCATTAACAACTGTAGATTGAAATTCTGTGTATTTCCCATTACAGGGAACAGGGATTTCTTTATACATAATATCTTCCTATTAGTTACTTTTTAATCTTATCCGTCATTAAGTCAATAGCCAATAAATAAATGGTAAACAAAACCGAATACAGTTTGTTAATTTGTAAAATAGACAAAATACCGATTTTTAATTAGTTTATAGCCAGTAGAGTTTATCTTAAGGAGATATATTCATAATGATATCGATTAGCAACAGATGAAACTATTACGCCCTTTGAATATAAAAACACGGTACTATGGTAAAGCTCTTCATTGGTTGCTGGGGATATATTTCTTTAGCTTCCAAAAACTAATTAAAATTATGGCTGAGATGACGACAGATAGGGTATTCATCGTCTGCCAACCGAATGTGAAGAAAAGAGCCCCTGCTCCTAAGCTCCCTATTCCACCGAAGAAATAGATAAGAAAATCGGTTATTCCCTGCACTTTAGCGCGTTCATGAGCTTCATAGGTATGTGGTAATAGGTTAGTCGTGCTGATTAAAATTAAATTCCAGGCGACACCAACAAAAATACCCGCCAACAAATAATTGTAAAAATGGTTACCTAGCAGGTTCATAGTCGCTGATAAAATTAACAATATGATACCGCAGAAAATAATGCGTTTTGCCCCTAAATGATGAATTAATGTTCCAGTAAAAAATGACGGTGCAAACATACCTAATACATGAAATTGAAATACAATCGCAATAGAGGAAAAGGCGAAATCATGTTGTTTCATAGATAACGGTATCGAGGCAAAGGTGAAAACCACAATGGCATATCCAACCGCGCTAACAATGGCGATTAATTTTAAAATAGGTTGTGAATACAATGCACTGTAGTCGCGTTTGACTAACACTTCATCCGATGGCGTTTTCACTATTTTCTTTAATGGCACAATTAATAATAGAATAAATGCGATCACATAAATGGCGGCTAACGTGATGAATGGCCCTGCAAACGGGTATTCTGTAAAAAATCGTTGAGTGGTAATAGCTAATGTTGGGCCGATTAAGGCTGCGGCAATGCCTCCACTCATAACTAGGCCAATGGCTTTTGCTCGTAAAGAAATGGGGGCTTCTTCAATTGCGGTAAAACGGAATTGTTGTGCAGTACCAATAGCAATCCCAGTAAAAAACAGTCCAATAGAAAAATAAACTAAATGGCTTTCTATCACGCCCAGAATAGAAAAGCCTGCGCCGATTAACCCACCGATGTTACCAATAATAAAGCCTACTCTTCTCGAATACTTTTGCATTAAAAACGCGATCGGAATAGTTGCTAGGATTAAGCCAACGTACTGGCTTACCAGTGGAATTGTTGCATAAGTTGGGTTGGTAGCCAGTTTTTCGCCAATAACCACTGCTACAGAAAGGACAATAGCATTTCCTGTGATAAATAATGCAAGTGTGATGGCTAACCACCAAACGGATTTTGGCATATACCCCTCTATTTATTAATTAAAAATCAATTAGTTAATATTTCCATCAAGGCGCAATCCCCTTGATTGGAGCAAAGGATACAACTTGAAGTTGACTTTAAGTCAAGGTTTTTTTGGGTGATTTAAAATAGCGATTAATGCTGTATTTTTTTATTTTTGTAGATAATATCTCCATTAGAGTGGTGTGTGATGAATGTCGCAATTACCATTCCTTTGGAATAAAACAAGAAAAAATGATTGTCATCCTGAGAAATTTATGTTTTCTTAAGAAAAGAAACTGAAAAACAACAATCAATAAATTAGACAGACTAAACAGGAAAATCCCGTGAACATGATTACTAATCACTCAAACCTACTACTAACCGCGCCATGTGCCGCGGTGGTCGTGCGTGTGGTGGTGGTCGTGGGCTTAGCGCCGTAACGGGTACAAATCAACGCAGATTTAGAAACCCCGCCGGCGCAAACCGAGCGGGGTTTTTTATCACCTCTCGCTCGGATCCGCAGGCTAGCAAAGGATAATTATGATGAGCGAATCGGGCACCACAACACCACATAAAACCCGCTTTACGGGTGCGGAATTAATCGTATATTTACTGGAAAAGCACGGTATTACTATCGTTTCAGGCATTCCAGGTGGAGCGGCTTTACCTTTTTATGACGCATTAGGTCAAAGCCAGAAAATCCGCCACATACTGGCACGTCATGAGCAAGGTGCAGGTTTTATAGCTCAGGGAATTGCTCGTACCACGGGAAAAGCCGCGGTTTGTATCTCTTCAAGTGGCCCTGGTGCGACAAACTTAGTGACCGCTATCGCAGATGCAAAGCTGGACTCTATCCCGCTGGTTTGTATTACTGCTCAAGTTTCTTCATCAATGATTGGTACAGATGCTTTCCAAGAAGTTGATACCTATGGTATTTCGATTCCAGTAACGAAACATAACTATTTGGTTCGTAATATCAATGAATTGCCACAAGTGATTTGTGATGCTTTTCGTATTGCAGAGTCAGGCCGCCCTGGACCTGTTTGGATTGATATTCCAAAAGATGTTCAAACAGCCACAATTGAACTAACTGAAATACCAGAAGTATTACCGAAAGATAAAGCCCCTGCATTTGACATGGAAAAAGTGCTACAAGCTGCTGAAATGATTAATAACGCGAAACGTCCAGTACTGTATTTTGGTGGTGGGGTAATTAGCTCCGATTCCACAGAAACGGCGATTGCATTTGCGGAAAAAGCAACGTTACCGACAACCATGACACTAATGGCACTTGGTACTATCCCGATGCGAAACCCCTTATATTTAGGGATGTTAGGTATGCATGCTGCCGCAAGTACTAACATGATTATGGAAGAATCGGATTTGTTAATTGTGATTGGCGCGCGTTTTGATGATAGAGCGATAGGGAAAGCTGAGAAATTTTGCCCTAACGCAAAAATTATCCATGTGGATATCGATAAAGCAGAAATTAGCAAAATTAAGCGCCCAGATATCGCCATTCATGCTGATGCGGGTCAAATATTGGAATTGTTATTGCCTTTAGTTGAACGTAATGAGCGCACAGAATGGATGGCGCAAGTTAATCAATTAAAAGAGAAATATCCATTGAATTTTAGCGAGGCTGATAACCCGTTAAACCATTATGGTTTAGTTCTGTCTACGGCACGTGCAGCAGGCGAAGATGCGATTGTGACAACGGATGTTGGTCAGCACCAAATGTGGGCAGCCCAAGCTTATCCTCTGTCTCGCCCACGTCAATGGCTGACATCAGGTGGGTTAGGTACCATGGGTTTTGGTCTGCCTGCCGCCATTGGTGCTGCGCTGGCAAAGCCCGAAAAAACCATTGTGTGTTTTTCCGGTGATGGCAGTTTGATGATGAATATTCAAGAGTTGGCAACCGCAGCGGAGCATCAACTGAATATCAAAATCATCTTAATGAATAACCAAGCGTTAGGAATGGTACATCAACAGCAAGATTTATTTTTTGAAAACCGCATATTTGCTGCAGCTTATCCGTATCAAACGGATTTTATCAAGATTGCGGAAGGGTTTGGTCTGCAAACTTGCGATTTAAATAATGAAGCAGACCCAGAAATGGCATTAGAAGCGATAATGAATACCAAAGGTCCATGTTTGATCCATGCCTTGATTGATGTTAATCAAAAGGTATATCCAATGGTTCCGCCGGGTGCAGCTAACATTGATATGATTGGAGCGTAATTATGGTATTTGAACATCATCCGATTGCTTTAGAGCTAATTGTTCGTAACCACCCAGGTGTTATGTCACATATTTGTGGTTTATTTGCCCGTAGAGCATTTAACGTTGATGGCATTCTATGTATGCCGATTAAAGATAAAGATGAGAGCCGTATATGGCTATTAGTACAAAAAGATGAGCGCTTGTCGCAAATGATTAACCAAGTTGAAAAATTAGAAGATGTTCGGGAAGTACGCTTTAGTGATGATTTGCGTCTTTTCGAAACAATGGAAAATTATTTGCAGTAATTCTGATATTAAACTTTATGACTTAAATAGCCCATTCAATTGCATGGGCTATTTTCTTTTACATTTAATTATAGTGATAATTTAGGGTTTCCTAAAACGAACAAGGATGATATAAAATCAGCTACTGAATAATGATTCTCTGAATGTATTGCAGGTTTGTATTTCGCAATATGAATAATAAACAGGTATAAAATTATGCAAAATAATATCTATTTGTCGGACACCTATCAGTATGAAGTTGAAACATCCCTACTGGTACAAGGGCATGATGATGAAGGTCATTGGATAGCTTTAAAAGATAACATTTTTCACCCACAAGGCGGCGGACAACCCATGGATACAGCATGGGTGAATGATATACCTGTTCGTATTAAGAAACAATCGGGTGGGCTAATTGTAGGATACATACCTGAAGGTGTTACTTTTAGCCAAGAAAATAATGTGGTTGCAAGGGTGGACAAAGAAAAACGTCAGCGCTACGCTGCTCTTCATACCGCCGGTCATTTGTTGAATTGGGAATTGCGTCGTTTTGGCTGGCTTGCACAAAAAGGCCATCATTTTCCTGATGAATCTCGAGTGGAATTTAGCATGATGGAAGGGGATGTTACTCCTTTTGATGAACTCGATAGCCAATATATTGAAGATATTGTTAACCAAAGCATTCGTAGTGGACGCTCCGTTGCAATAAAGCAAAAGGATGATTTACGGATCAGTTATATCGACCAAACTGAAGAAATGCCTTGTGGTGGAACACATGTTTCTTCGCTAGATAATATTCAGCATTTTTCAATTAAGTCGATGAAATTTAAAAAGGGGACACTGCGCATTAGTTATGATGCACAACATGCCGTAATTTAAACGCTATCACTAAGATGGGAGTAGGTCATAACAACAGTTGCTTGAAGTTCTCCTTCCATACAGAGATAACTATGTGGGAAATCACCACTGAAAGCATAAAAGTCCCCCGCCTCTAAGACGATATTTTGGTCGTTATGCAGTCGTAACATGAGTGAGCCAGAATTCACCATAATGTGTTCATGGGTTCCACTCATATGGGCGGGGCTATTGATGATAGCGCCTCTCTTCATGGTCAATTGCCAAATTTCAGAGATATTTCCCATGCTAATGCGAAATTTAAACTGTTGTGAATACTCTTTTTCGCTGGGAGTGGCTTTGAGGAAATAGGGATAAGCCTCATGTTGCCGAGTAAACAGGTCGCTAAGTGGAAAGCGTAGGGCAATAGCAATCGACTCTAATGTATCAATACGTGGGTTTGAGTCACCGGACTCCAGTTTGGATAAAGCCGCTTTCGATATTCCTGATATACGCGATAGTTCGTTTAGCGAAAGGTCTCTTGCTTGCCTCAGTAAGCGAATTTTTTGCCCGATTTTTATATTAATTTTTTTATCCACAATGTGTCTTTACCTGAATTTTAATTTATTGTGCTAATTCTGTATTACTCAGAGAAGCAAATTATACACGCTTAATTGTATATTGTATTTAAAGCGGCTATTTTGTTTTTTGATATAGATTTGAAATTTAAAACCCTACAAAAATAAAACTATTTTCTGTATTTGAAAGAAACTATAGTGAGGATGTTAAAAAACGTCTGGAGTTTAGGTCATGCCGTTTGAATTATTATCACCAGAAATGGCGATTTGTTTCTCAACACTGCTTTTTGCTTATTTGGTTTTTGGCATGGCGGGCTTTGGTTCAGCCCTGATTGCAACACCAGTATTAGCAATGTATTTGCCGTTAAATATGATTGTTCCAATTTTGGCGTTAATTGATTTAACTGCCGCGATTTTAAATTTATTTAAAGATGGTAAAAATGCGGATTATCAGGAAATTAAATGGATAATTCCACTAATGATAGTGGGGAGTTTAGTCGGTGCTGCGATTTTATTAAAAACTCGCCCCGATATACTCGTATTACTACTTGGGTTATTCGTTGTAGGCTATGTACTCCATGCTTTCTTTTCTAAAAAAGCAAAATCACCCTTTTCAAAAGCATTGGTTGTTCCATTTAGTTTAGTGGGTGGTGTTTTTAGTGCTTTATTTGGTAGTGGTGGCTTTATTTATGCCATGTATTTATCTAGCCGAATTGAAGATAAACAGCGTTTTCGTATCACTCAAATGACATTAATTGGGTTTAGCACACTAACTCGAGTCGTGATATTTTTAGTGATGGGGGTGTATCTCAATCTAGATATTTTATTGATTGCTTTAGCGTTTTCTCCCGCCATGTTAATTGGTACGTGGGCTGGACGGCATATAACATTAAGAATTTCACGTGAAGGCTTTTTAAAAGTTATTAATGTCATCATTTTATTATCAGGTGTTGTGCTGCTTTATCGGTATTTTTTCGTCCTTTAAGTATTTAGAACGTCAAAAATAGTTTCATAAAGATAAATAGCAGAATATATAAGTCGTGTTACAATCACCGCAAACATTATTAGTTTCACTAGTAATGATGTGGTTTTTTATTTTTCATAATAATCTATTTTATGGAGTTAAAATCTGTTCTTTTGTAAAAAAGAAACGGGTTAATTTCAACATGAGCTCTGATAATCAGCGTTTACAAAATTTTCGTCGTTCCCCATCTTTTGCTATTTTTACTATCACTATGAGTATTGCGGTCATTGGTATCGTTATTGGGCTAAGTATTCCAATGGTTGCGCTTAGGCTAAATAACTATGGTTTCAATGAGTTGTATATTGGCATTATTTCGGCGGCACCTGCATTAGGCATGTTTTTAATTGCACCAGTGGTTCAACGTATTGTGCGTTGGTCAGGTAAGCGAAAAGCAATGCTATTGGCAACGATTGTTTCTGCCATTAGCTTATTACCACTATTGAGTACGTTACCTCTTTGGTTATTATTTCCGTTACGGTTAGTAACGGGCTTAGCGAGTGGTGTGATGATTTGCTTGGGGGAAACGTGGATTAACGAATTATCGCCTGAAAATAAACGGGGCCGTATTTTGGCAATTTACACTACAGTCTTCACAGTAAGCCAGCTACTTGGGCCTTCATTTATTGCTTATTATGGCGTGGAAGATAAATCACCTTTATTGATTTGTACGTTGATCCATTTAATCTCTGTGGTGCTATTTATTTTAATGGATCAAAAAGTCGGTGACCGTTTAGCTGAAAATGCCGCGAAATCTAATTTTTCAATTATTCAATTTGTAAAAATCGCACCGGGTATTTGTGGTGGAATTTTATTTTTTGCCTTCTTTGATGGAACCATTTTATCGATGTTCCCGATTTATGGTATGGGAATGGGGCATACAGAGGCGGTTGCTGCATTAATGATTAGCGCCATTCTTGCTGGGGATGCCATTATGCAGTTACCTTTTGGCTGGCTAGCAGATCATATGAATAGAGAAAAACTGTACCGAATTTGTGGCATTATCACACTTGCAGCCAGTCTATTATTGCCCTTCCTTATTACTCAACCTTATCTAATTTGGGTATTGTTGTTTGTTTTAGGGGCGACTGCAGGGGCAATTTATACCATTGCTTTGGTACAAATCGGCCAATATTTCAAAGGGAATGAGTTGATCATCGCTAATGCAGCTGCCGCTATGCTGTGGGGAATTGGCAATTTATCAGGGCCATTACTTGCTGGGGTTGCGACTTCAATCTCACCTGTAGGTTTACCGGTGTTATTGGTTCTGTCTGTAACAGTATTTTTATGGTTCACACGAGAAAAATACAGCGCCCAAACGGTTGAACAAGTTACCCAATAAGTTGATTTGCGGTGCTTTACTCAAATTAGCGAGCACCGCATATAAATTATTCAATAACTTTATACACAACTAGATTTTCTCGGAATTCATCTGGGCGGTGATTGTGCCAGAATAACTCCATGCCTTGTGGTGCAGGTTTAATCGTTTTTGAGAGTACAATTAGCCAGCGGCATTGTTCAGGTTTTTCAAACCGGTCTTGGCGTTGGTGTAATACGCCAGTGTAATAGTAGAGCATTGGCGCTTCAGATTCGCCAATATTATCAGAAGCCATACAATCATTTTCTGTAAATTGGCCAGATAAATGCTGGTTTAAATCGACAAAAACCCCTTCGAAACCTTTTGCGTAGTCTATCCACCCCAAAAACAGGGTTAAAATTACCCCCCAAACAGCACATAAGCCTAATAACCAGTTTTTCATCATATGAAAAGCAGGTGGTATAGGGTTTGGAATAATTTTATTGTGTAAAAACCATACCAATGTAATTAACAGAGCGCAGATAAATGCAATGGAAGAAAATGGCATTTGGTAGCTCATGGGGAGCCAGCGGCTAAATGGAGCTAGCCATTCTTGTTGATGACCAGTCAAGGCGATGAAATAGCAAGCCCATAAAAAAAGAATGAGTACAGACCATAAAATAGCCGCAAAGCGGGCAATTCCATTAAGGATTTTTTCAGGGAAACTAAGTAGTGTTTGGGTTCCTAAAATGGCCATTGGGGCAATAAAAGGCAATAAATATAGTGCGCGACCAGAAGCTGATATCTGTAGGAAAACAACGCCTAATAAAGGAAATAGTGCTAACAGAAATTCGTTTGAATTAAATAAACGCTTAATTGGGTGCCTTAGAAAATAAGCGACAGCTAGTAAACCGGAAGGAAAGGCAAATAAGGAAACCGCTGCAGGGATCCGCGTTAGGTTAGCTTTTGCGCCTAATTTCTCAACAGAAAAACCAAAGAAACGGCCGATATTATTTTCCCAAAACCACACTATAAATAAATCAGGATGCTGAAGGTAGAGTTGGATAGGCCAAGGTAAAATAGTGATAAGGGCGATTAAGCCTGCGGTTAAGCTGTGCAACCAAAATTGCTTAGTCCGGCACTGAGCAAGAAAAATGGGAGATAAGAACAGGCAAATCCAGAGAACTCCGGGGATGAAAACGCCTTTTGACAACATGGTGACGATGGTTCCAAGAGATAACCAAAGTGCAGACATGCGCATTTTTTGTTGTTGTATCAGCCCCAATAACCCATACAGACCAATGGTTGCGCCTGCCATCAGTGCAACATCGGTAAACATATCATGACTATGCCTGATAATCCCGGGGGCACAGGCATACAGTGCAAAAGCGACCCAAATGCGAGTATCAGTGAAGTCTGTGGCTTGGAAAAAACGACGTGCCAAAAGAATAAAAAATGAAAAATTGATCACCGAAAAAAATAAGCTTGCACTACGAGCTGCATCATAAAGTGGCATGAAGCTTGAAAATAAATGAGAGGTAATAGCTGCAACCCAATAATAAAGCGGGGGTTTTTCCATAAATGGCTCACCCGCATTTGTAGGTACTAACCATTTACCAGTCTCATACATAGTTTGAATAATACCAAAACTATAATTTTCATCTTGTTTCCAAGGGCTGTGGCTATATATTCCTGGTAATAAATACATAGCAAGAAAACTAATGAAAAGTAGTAAAATACTCCGCTGTAATATGATTAATGGTGCATTCTTATTTGACATTTTTAATATGTTTTATGTGTTTTTTACTTGATTAAATTGAAACTATAACTGCAGTTGATAATAATTCAGGTTATATACTTAAATATATATTTACTCAGCAAGTGATATTTATTTTTTAATAAAAAACAATAGGAACTGTTTTTTTAGCTCTATTTTTAGAAGACGCATATTACCACCAGTAAATAAGTTTTTAGCTATTGGTTTTGTAAGCAAATATTCTGGGATTGTATCAAAAAAATGATCCCCCTCTTTAAACAGACACTATATGAAAGGTATTTAGCTATTTTTACGTAAAGTAAATGTAACTAAAAAGAATCATTATTTGAAAATAATCTTTATTGCATAAGAATCTGCATATTTGGGTGCTAAAAACAGCAAATGGGTAAGAAATGCTAAAAATACTTGATCATTCCCCCTGTTTAGAATGATAATTACCCCCCTCACGATACGTTTTATTCTATTTTAAAAGCCAAACGATTGCGCAACTGTTTTTATTGGGTTTTTTTCTCAGTTAGTTTATTTTTTCTTAAAAACGTAATCGTTTACGTCAACGTATAGGTTAGTTGTTAGCAGTATTTGAGAATCTTCGTTTTCCATTAACAGCAGAGGTATACCATGTCAGGCCAACAGGCTTCATCCAGTTGCAAATTGGATTCATTTTTCAAGATAACAGCGCGCGGCTCTTCAGTTCGCCGTGAAATCATTGCAGGATTAACCACATTCTTAGCGATGGTTTATTCTGTCATCGTTGTACCTGGCATGTTAGGGCAAGCAGGGTTCCCTCCAACTGCGGTCTTTATTGCAACCTGCTTAGTGGCTGGTTTTGGTTCTTTATTGATGGGGTTATGGGCCAATCTACCAATGGCGATTGGCTGTGCTATTTCACTGACTGCATTTACCGCATTTAGTTTGGTATTAGGGCAGCAAATTAGTATTCCTGTGGCATTAGGTGCCGTATTTTTAATGGGGTGTTTGTTCACCATCATTTCTGTTACAGGTATTCGTAGTTGGATATTACGCAATATGCCAATGGGTATTGCACATGGTACAGGTATTGGTATCGGTTTATTTTTACTGTTAATCGCTGCTAATGGAGTGGGTTTAGTGATCAAAAACCCAAATGCAGGCCTGCCTGTTGCTCTTGGTGAATTTACGTCTTTCCCTGTTTTGATGTCACTCATTGGTTTAGCGGTTATTTTTGGTTTAGAAAAACGTCGTGTTCCGGGTGGTGTACTCCTCGTTATTATTGCAATTTCAATTATTGGTTTAATTTTTGATCCCGCAGTGAAATATCAAGGTTTTTTCAAGTTGCCTTCATTGGGTGATGATGGGCTTTCATTGGTTTTCAATATGGATATCATGGGCGCATTACAGCCAATGGTATTGCCAAGCTTACTTGCATTAGTCATGACGGCGGTTTTTGATGCGACAGGCACTATTCGTGCGGTGGCGGGGCAAGCGAATTTATTGGATAAAGACGGTCAAATTATTGATGGCGGTAAAGCGTTAACCGCAGACTCTGTAAGCAGTATCTTTGCGGGTGCGATTGGTGCATCTCCTGCGGCGGTATATATTGAATCTGCAGCAGGTACCGCCGCTGGTGGTCGCACAGGTTTAACCGCCGTGGTTGTCGGCGTACTGTTCTTACTTATTCTCTTTTTATCGCCGCTATCTTATTTGGTGCCTGCCTATGCAACAGCTCCAGCATTGATGTATGTTGGGCTTTTAATGTTAAGTAATGTCTCTAAGCTTGATTTCGATGATTTTGTGGATTCAATGTCTGGCTTATTGTGTGCCGTATTCATTGTTCTGACTTGTAATATCGTCACGGGGATCATGTTAGGCTTTGCTGCTTTGGTTATCGGCCGCATTTGCGCAGGCGAATGGCGCAAATTGAATATTGGTACTGTGATTATTGCTGTACTTTTAGTGGTGTTTTACGCTTCAGGTCTGGCAATCTAAAGTGGATTATTTCAAAAAGGTGGCTAATGTTGCCACCTTTTTAACTTATTGTATTAATTAATCATAAAGTCTCAATTTTTTCCCCGAAAATGGATGGCTAGGGATAAAATAGAGAGAAGGCAGTTAATCAAGTGGATGTGTATGATTTCCACTGGTTACTGGCTTAGTCTTAATTATCATGGTCTGGACGGTGCTATCTCTTACTATGCGGCGGCAGGCAAAATTTTAGGTTCTAGTCGCTAGGTTAATTCAGTAAGGGCAACATGGAAATTTTCTTTACTATTCTTATTTTGATTTTAGCTGTTTCTGTTTCAGGGGTAGCCGCTAAAATTCTTCCTATTCGTATTCCTCTTCCTCTCATTCAAATTGCTATCGGTGCGCTGTTGGCTTGGCCTCAATTCGGCCTGCATGTCACCTTTGACCCAGAACTTTTTATGGTTCTGTTAATCCCACCTTTGTTGTTTGTTGATGGGTGGAAAACCCCAACACGCGAGTTCTTTCAAAATGGTCGAGAAATTTTTATTTTAGTGTTGGTTCTCGTGCTGGTTACAGTGATTGGGATTGGTTATTTAATTTACTGGTTGATGCCAGGTATTCCATTGATTGCTGCGTTTGCTCTAGCGGCTGTGCTATCTCCAACTGATGCCGTTGCGTTATCTTCAATTGTTGGAAAAGGGCGTATCCCTAAACGGATGATGAGTGTGCTAGAAGGGGAGGCATTGATGAATGATGCCTCTGGTCTGGTTGCATTAAAATTTGCGGTAGCAATTGCCATGGGAACCATGGTGTTTAGTGCTTCTGGCGTTACCATTGAATTTTTCAAAGTTGCGGTTGGCGGGCTACTCGCAGGTATTATCGTGACTTGGCTGTACAGCAAATCGTTACGTTTAATGAGCCGTTGGAGTGGTGATGACCCAGCAACCCAAATTGTATTTATGCTATTGCTGCCATTTGCATCATACATGATTGCGGAACATATTGGGTTTTCAGGTATTTTAGCCGCCGTTGCGGCGGGTATGACCATCACAAAATCGGGGGTTATCCGTAACGCTCCATTAGCGATGAGGCTACGTGCTGATAGCGTTTGGTCGATGCTTGAATTTGTCTTTAACGGGTTGGTTTTCATCATGTTAGGGCTTCAATTGCCCGGTATCTGGGAAACGTCTGTTATCCAAGCAGATCTCGACCCAAGCGTAGAAACGTGGATGCTATTTGCCGCGGTGGCAATTATCTATTTTGCTTTACTGTTATTGCGTTTTTGTTGGCTATGGCTGATGAAAAGGTTTAGCCGTTTATTCTTAAAGAAAAGACCACTGCAATTTGCGAACTATACCGTACGTGAGCTTTGGCTAGCCTCTTTTGCAGGGGTACGCGGGGCGATTACCTTAGCGGGTGTGCTCTCTATTCCGTTATTTTTAACGGATGGCTCGCCATTCCCTGCTCGTTACCAGCTCGTGTTTATTGCCGCGGGAGTTATCTTATTTTCCATTTTTGCAGGTGTGGTCGCTTTACCGCTTCTGCTGCGTAATTTTAAAGTGGGAGATAAAGAAGCGGATGCCAATGAAATTCGCATGGCAAAAGCCGCGATGGCGGAAGTGGCGATTGTCAGTTTAAATAAAATGCAGGAACGTTTATCTGCTGACGTTGATGAAAAACTCGATTCAGAAGATATCAGTGAAGTCGCTTCCCGCGTGACGGGTTATTTAAGGCGACGTACCGCAGGACAAGATGAAATTGACCATAATTTGCTGGTTGAAGACCTTGAACGGCGTTTCCGTTTAACGGCATTACGCGCAGAACGTGGTGAGCTTTATCACTTGCGCGCAACCAAGAAAATCAGTAATGAAACGCTACAAACGTTACTGGTTGACTTGGATTTATTAGAAGCCGTCTTGATCGAAAAAGAGCATTAAAACCAAAAAGCGAGTATTCTAGCCAACATTCTTAAGTTTGGGGCGAAATACAGCATTATGTGGTTACTTGTTATCACGACGCTGCTTTGGGCAGCGTCGTTTAGTCTTATCGGCGAATACCTTGCGGGTCAAGTAGATAGTTGGTTTTCAGTGTTAGTGCGGGTTGCACTGGCTTCGCTGGTTTTTTTACCTTTCCTACGTTGGCGCCAATTTAGCGCTAAAGTGATTGCGCTCTATATGCTAGTGGGCGCTTGCCAACTAGGTATCATGTACCTGTTTGTCTTCCATGCTTATCAATACCTTACTGTTGCTGAATTTTTGCTTTTTACGGTATTAACGCCGCTATATGTCACGTTAATTTATGACTTATTAGAACGGCAAAAGCTGCGTAAAGGTTATTTGTTTAGCTCACTATTAGCGGTAATCGGTGCTGCAATTATTCGTTATGACCACTTGAGTGAATCTTTTTGGTTAGGTTTACTTTTTGTGCAGTTAGCAAATATCTTTTTTGCGATTGGGCAGGTGGGGTATAAACGTCTGATGGAGGTGCATCCAATCCCTCAACATCAGGCTTTCTCATGGTTTTACCTTGGTGCAACGCTAATTGCATTACTTGGATGGCTGCTATTTGGTAATAAATCGATGATGCCGACAACGACTCTCCAGTGGGGCGTCTTACTGTGGTTGGGTATTGCAGCTTCAGGCATTGGCTACTTTATGTGGAACTATGGCGCAACCAAAGTGGATGCTGGAACCCTTGCTATTATGAATAACATGATGGTCCCAGCGGGGTTATTAGTGAATTTTGCTATCTGGCAACAACATCCGGATTGGCTGAGTTTTACCATAGGATCGAGCCTGATAGTTGCTTCTCTTTGGGTGCATAAGCGTTGGATCCTTTCGCGGCCTTCACATAAGACAAGTTCTCCACGGCGTGGTCCGTCGTCGTCTCAGTAAACGCTTCAATAGCTGGCTGGCGCTGTTCTCCTTCACGGCAAGCTGCATACAGCCGGCTCCATAAACCGCTACCCAAGGTTTTGGTTTTTACTAGCCCTTGTTTTTCAAATGAATCAACCGCCCAGTGAGGTAGTGCGGCAATGCCCATTTTGGCTGCAACCATTTGGATTAAAATTAATGTGTTATCGACATTTTTCACATTAGGTGACACGCCCGCAGGTTGCAGAAAATGGCGCCAAACATCGAAGCGATCCCGTTGTACAGGGTAGATAAGCAGTGTTTCATCTGCCAAATCATGGGGCTCAATATGCGGCCTTTTGGCTAACGGGTGGTCATTCGCTACAATCAATTTCACTTCATAATCAAACATTGGCGTATAGTGGATGCCTTGATCTGGCAAAATGTCAGAGGTCATCACAATATCCAATTCCCTTGACAGCAATTCAGGTTGAGGGTCGAACGTCACCCCTGACTTAAAATCTACGCTGACTTGTGGCCAAGTTTGTCTGAATTGTTGTAATGCAGGGGTCAACCACTGAATGCAGCTATGGCATTCAATCGCGATGCGTAACGCACAAACCCCAGGCTCATTACATACTCGAATAGCATCTTTCACCAATGGCAGAACCTGTTGCGCCAATTGTAATAAGACTTCCCCTTGTGGCGTAAAGCGCAATGGCTGGCTTTTACGAACAAATAACCGGAAACCTAGCCGATGCTCTAAATCACTAAACTGATGTGATAAAGCAGATTGTGTCTGGTGCAAGTGAGTTGCTGTTGCCGCTAATGAACCGTATTGGCTGAGCGCTTGCAATGTTTTTAAATGTTTTAGTTCGATCATGAGAAACCTTCACGGTGACAATGAAAAATTTGCGCTTGTGCTTTATACAGTACCTGTTGATTATGGATGTGTAAACATCTAGACGGCTAAATATTTTAAGGGGTCAATATGTCTGTTATAAATCATACACTTGGTTTTCCACGTGTCGGTCTAAAAAGAGAGCTAAAACGTGCACAAGAAGATTATTGGGCAGGCAAGATTGACCAAGCCGCTCTATTAGAAACTGGTTATCAACTACGTGTACGCCATTGGCAGCAACAAAAAGAGGCAGGTGTTGAGTTATTACCCGTTGGTGATTTCGCTTGGTATGACCAAGTGCTGACAACCAGTTTGTTATTAGGCAATGTGCCGCCACGCCATCAAAATGAAGATGGTTCGATTGATTTAGATACCTTATTTCGAGTAGCCCGCGGTCGCGCACCAACGGGCAAACCCGCTCCAGCAGGTGAGATGACGAAGTGGTTCAATACTAACTACCACTACATCGTGCCTGAATTTCAAAAAGGGCAACAATTTTCCCTGTCTTGGACACAGCTGCTTGATGAAGTCGATGAGGCATTAGCATTAGGCCATAATGTGAAACCGGTTATCATTGGCCCTATAACCTACCTTTGGTTAGGTAAAGTGAAAGGGGAACCATTTGACCGCTTATCATTATTGAATGAATTATTACCTGTTTATCAGGAGATCTTGTCGCGCTTAGCAGAAAAAGGTCTTGAGTGGGTGCAAATCGATGAGCCCGCATTAGTGTTAGATTTACCAGAGCAATGGCAGCAAGCTTATCAGCAGGCTTACCAAGCGCTATCAGGCCAAATAAAAATACTGCTAACCACCTATTTCGATGGTATTAGTCACCATGTAGACTTGATTAAGCAACTCCCTGTGCAAGGTCTACATGTTGATGTGGTTGCAGGTGCTGATAATATTGAAAAACTACATCAAATACTGCCAGCAGACTGGGTATTATCACTAGGAATTATTAATGGCCGTAATGTATGGAAGGCTGACTTAGGGGAAAAATTCTTACAGGTGAAGCCGCTCTTAGGTCAGCGTGATATATGGGTAGGAACGTCATGTTCATTACTGCACAGCCCAATTGACTTAAATGATGAGACGCGTTTAGATGCCGAAGTAAAAAGCTGGTTTGCTTTCGCTATCCAAAAATGTGAAGAGCTTGCTCTGTTAACTAAAGCGTTAAATCAGCCAACAGATAACCACATTGCTGAACTAAATACATACAGCGCACCTATTCGAGCGCGTAGAACATCAGCTCGTGTGAATAATGCTTCAGTGGCTCAGCGTTTGGCGGCAATCAGCGAAGGGGATACAGAACGTTATAGCCCCTATCCACAGCGAGCAGCGCGCCAACGTCAACGCTTTAACTTACCATTATGGCCAACAACCACGATTGGCTCATTTCCTCAAACAAGTGAAATCAGAACATTACGTTTAGACTTCAAAAAAGGGAATGTGGATAAAACCTACTATCGCACCAATATTAGTGAACATATTAAGCAAGCCATTAAAGAACAAGAAATTTTAGATATCGATGTCCTTGTGCATGGTGAAGCTGAACGTAATGACATGGTGGAATACTTTGGTGAGCACTTTGATGGCTATGTATTTACCCAAAATGGTTGGGTGCAAAGTTACGGTTCACGTTGCGTTAAACCGCCAGTGATTATTGGTGATATTAGTCGCCCAGAAGCCATTACGGTGGAGTGGGCAAAATATGCTCAATCTTTAACGGAGAAACCTGTCAAAGGGATGTTAACTGGCCCTGTCACTATTCTATGTTGGTCATTCCCACGTGAAGATGTTAGCCGTGAAACGATAGCGAAACAAATTGCGCTAGCGTTACGTGATGAAGTGGACGACTTACAAAAAGCGGGTATCGGTATTATTCAAATCGATGAGCCTGCACTGCGTGAAGGGTTACCATTGCGTCGAGACGAGTGGGCAGCTTACCTCAAATGGGCGGTTGATGCTTTCAAGCTCAGTGCTGCGATTGCGGATGACGACACGCAAATTCACACCCATATGTGCTATTGCGAATTCAATGACATCATGGATTCCATTGCGGCATTGGATGCCGACGTGATTACGATTGAAACATCACGTTCAGATATGGATTTGTTAGATGCATTCGAAGATTTTGATTATCCAAATGAAATTGGACCCGGTGTTTATGATATTCACTCACCAAATGTACCGAATGTGGAATGGATTGTTGCGCTATTAAGAAAGGCGGCGAAGCGTGTTCCGGTTGAGCGCTTATGGGTTAACCCAGATTGCGGCTTGAAAACTCGTGGCTGGCCAGAAACTCGCCAAGCATTAGCTAACATGGTTGAAGCAGCGAAACAGCTCAGAAATGATCAGTAAAATGGCGATTAGTTAGTGTGTCAAAAAGGCAGGTTTTCCCTGCCTTTTTAGAAAGTATTAACCAAATAATTTAGATTTCAGTAAGTTCATACCGATAGAAGCCAAATCGAGGTTTTCTGGGACTTCGCCATT
The DNA here is from genome assembly GCF_013255915.1 of Providencia rettgeri. Taxonomy (GTDB): domain Bacteria; phylum Pseudomonadota; class Gammaproteobacteria; order Enterobacterales; family Enterobacteriaceae; genus Providencia; species Providencia hangzhouensis. The sequence continues at coordinate 638,618 of NZ_CP053896.1, forward strand.
TGGTGTGGCGCTATCAACCAACTGAGGAAGATATTTAGCAATCATTTCTGAGGTTGCTTGAGGCTCTAAGCCAACCTGTTGAGCTAATTCTTGGATATTTGCATTTCCAAAAACTTGCATTAATTGGCTGGCATCGATAGGTAAATTATTCCCTTCACTGATCCACGATGCAATAACACCGCCTAAGCCTTGCTCGTTAAATTTTTCGATAACACCTTGAAGGCCACCTTGCTCCTCAACCCAGTTTATTACTGATTGAAATTGTTGCATTTTATCGCCTGCAACCATACCCATCATTTGCTCAAATAACCCCATGTTATCTCCTAGGCAATCCGCCAATTTATGCTCTCATCCATAGTATGGAGCATTATTCAAAAAATTGTAGTCGGCTATTTTCAGCAATTTGAGTTTTAGGTCAATAGAAATGATGCATTGAATATAGCCCAGTAGAGAAACAAAGGTTTTTCATTTGTGAATTAAACGTGAATAAACATAACGAGCGTCACATTTTCTATCACATTATTCTGTGAAAGCATGTTTAAGGTAGATTTTTATTTATTTTGTTTTAATTCAATTATTTATGCTTATATTGTTTGTTTTTTATATTATCTCAAATGTGATATTAGTCATGTGTTTGTGAATTTTATTGTGTGAAAATTCACAACAGTCACGAAGATTAACAACATCAGGGGTCATTATGGGAAATTTCGTTAATAAAATTGGCGTGATTGGCCTAGGTTCTATGGGGATGGGGATCGCACAATCTCTTATAAAAAATAACATTCCTACCTATGGATTTGATTTAAACCAAGATGCATGCAAAAGCCTACTTAACGCAGGCGCAATTGCAGTGGGGCAAAATGCAGCGGAATTTGCCCATGAAATTGATGCTTTGTTGCTGGTGGTGGTTAATGGTCGTCAAGTTGAAGCCATTTTATTTTCGGGTGAACAGCCTTTAGTTGAACAACTACGCCCCGGTACGGTTATTGTGTTGCACAGTACCTTGGCTGCGGAACAAACTAAAAATATCGCTCAGCGCCTTGCCTCATATCAATTACCGCTTGTAGATGCGCCTATTTCAGGTGGCTCAATTAAAGCCGCTGAAGGGAAATTGACTGTAATGGCTTCAGGTGAACCAGCTCTATTTGAGCAGCTTTCACCCGTATTTAACGCTATTTCTGAGCGCTTATATCGCGTAGGGGATGAAGTCGGCTTAGGTTCAACCGTCAAAACGATTCACCAGTTATTAGCTGGGGTGCATATAGCTGTTGCCGCAGAAAGTATGGCTTTAGCCGCCAAAGCGGGTATTGACCTTGACGTGATGTACGACATTGTTACCCATGCAGCTGGAAATTCATGGATGTTTGAAAACCGTATGCAACATGTCTTAGACGGTGATTATACGCCAAAATCATCAGTCGATATTTTTGTCAAAGATTTAGGGCTAGTGATGGAAACAGGGAAAGCATTAAATTTCCCGCTGCCACTTGCTTCAACAGCCCATCAAATGTTTATTTCAGCGAGCAATGAAGGCTTTGGTCAGCAGGATGACAGCGCGGTGATCAAAACATTTAAAGGTATTACTTTACCGGAGAAAAAAGCATGACAGTGAAGTTAGGCGTAATAGCGGATGATTTTACCGGTGCGACAGATATTGCAGGCTTTATGGTGCAAAACGGTTGGAAGGTTGTTCAGCTATTGAATGAACCCGATGAAAACACACCAGTACCACAAGATGTTGATGCGATAGTGATCAGTTTGAAAAGCCGCTCTTGTCCTGTCGATGAAGCTGTTAGTGCATCGACCAATGCGTGTAAGTGGCTGAAGCAAAAAGCGAATTGTCAGCAAATTTTCTTTAAATATTGCTCAACGTTTGATTCAACCGAAAAAGGCAATATTGGCCCCGTTACAGATGCATTAATGGCACAACTGGGAACAGATTTAGCATTAGTTTGCCCAGCGTTACCTGTGAACGGCAGAACGGTTATTCACGGTCATTTATTTGTGAATGGCCAGCTACTTAATGAAAGTGGCATGCAGCATCACCCTGTAACCCCAATGACCGACGCAAATTTATTGCGTGTGATGGAAAAACAATCAAAAGGTAAAGCAGGTTTAGTCAAACTTGAAGATATTCAAAAAGGCAGTGACGTTGTTAGCCAAAAGCTTGCCGAGTTAGCTCAACAAGGTGTGAGTTACGCGGTCGTTGATAGCTTAACGATGGATGATTTGCTTCCTATCGCACAAGCGGTTAAAGCCATGCCACTGTTAACTGGGGGCTCCGGCCTCGGCGCTGCATTAGCGAATGTGGATAGCCAATGTCCATGGGGCGGTACAACGCAACGAGGTGAAAAGCCAACAGGTAAAAACAGAAAAACGGTTGTTTTATCGGGGAGTTGCTCGGTAATGACCAACAAACAAGTGCAAGCTTATCAGCAAGTTGCTCCTGCAAAAATGTTGGATGTGGGTGAATGTTTAAATAACTCAGAGTATGCCAAAACATTAGCTGATTGGGTGCAAGCACAGCAACTAACCGGTTTAGCGCCAATGCTTTATGCCACTCAATCCCCTGAATTATTGAAACAGACACAAGAAAAATATGGCGCAGCGGAATCAAGTTTCGCGGTCGAGAAGGTATTTGGTGAAGTTGTCGCACTGTTGCAAGCGAAAGGGTATGACACCTTTATTATTGCGGGTGGCGAAACCTCAGGAAAAGTGGTTCAAAGCCTTGGAACAGAACAATTAAGTATTGGTTCACCAATTGCCCCTGGTGTGCCATGGGTACAGGATTTAGCAAGCGGTAGCTGGTTGGCGCTGAAATCAGGTAATTTCGGCCAAGAAAATTTCTTCCAGTTTGCACAGGAGATGTTTAATGAGTGATGAAAAGGCGCTGCGCCAAGAGTTAGTCGATTGGGCTAAATCAATGTTTAACCGCGGATACAGTAGTGGTGGTGCAGGAAATATTAGTGCTCGGTTACCTGATGGTTCGATTATTGTGACACCGACAAACTCCAGCTTTGGTGATTTAGACCCTAACAAACTGAGTAAACTCGATGCACAAGGCAATTGGATTGGGGGTGATAAGCCGACAAAAGAAGTTTCTATGCATATGGCGATGTATTTGCAACGCCCTGATTGCCAAGCAGTTGTTCACCTTCACTCACCTTGGTTAACGGCGTTGTCTTGCTTGCCGGGGTTAGATACAAAAAATTGTTTACCTCCCATCACACCTTATTATGTGATGCGAGTGGGGAAATTGCCATTGATTGAATACTTGCCACCGGGGGATGACCGAATTGGTGAGGAAATTGCAAAATTAGCACCGACACATAATGCGGTATTGCTATCAAATCATGGTCCGGTCGTGGGTGGCAAAACGTTAAGACAAGCTTTCTTCAATGCAGAAGAGTTAGAAGATACAGCTCGCTTATATATCACATTACGCCCACATGGCTTTACAACATTAACGCAAGAGCAAGTTGAACAGCTCGAAAGTCGTTATCCACAAAAGTAGCGAGGCGAAAATGGCTAAATTTGCTGCAAATTTAAGCATGATGTTTACCGAAGTGCCTTTTATACAGCGCTTTGAACGTGCTGCAAATGCGGGGTTCAAAGGTGTCGAATACCTCTTCCCTTATGAAGAAGATGCCGATGTCATTGCGGGGGAGCTGAGTAAACACCATCTAACACAAGCTCTGTTTAATATGCCAGCGGGAAATTGGGCACAAGGGGAGCGTGGTATGGCTTCGATCCCAGGTCGTGAGAAAGAATTTGCCGAAGGCGTACAAACGGCCTTGAAATACGCAAAAGCCTTAGGCTGTAAACAAGTTCATGCGATGGCGGGGAAAGTGAATGAAAACTATACACTTGAACAGCAAACTGCATGCTATATCAAAAATATTCAATATGCGGCGGATGTGATGGCTGAGCACGGTATTCGTGTGCTTATCGAACCCATCAATACCCGCGATATGCCCGGATACTTTTTGACGACACAAAAACAAGCTGAAGCATTACTACCTGAAATTGCTCGTGAAAATGTATTTATCCAGTTGGATTTATATCACTGCCAAATTATGGAAGGTGATTTATTGAAAACAATTGAACGTTTATGGGGTAAATTTAGTCACATTCAGATAGCGTCAGTTCCTTATCGTCATGAACCGGATAGCGGTGAAGTCAATTACCCATGGATTTTTAAGCAGTTGGATGAAATGGGGTATGAAGGCTGGTTAGGATGTGAATACCATCCAGCAGGCCGTACCGAAGATGGATTAGGCTGGCTTAAACAAGCAAATTCATAATTAGGAGAACCTATGCTCCCTTCTGAGCGTCGTGATTTTATTTACCGTTACGTGCATGAACATCAAACCGTATCGATCAGTGACTTGGTTGAGCTAATGAATGTCTCTCATATGACAGTGCGACGTGATATTCGGATGTTAGAAGAAGAAGGGAAGGTACTCAGTATTAGTGGTGGCGTTAAGTTAAATGATGTGCTGCGCCAAGAGTTACCTTGGAGTGAAAAAGCGCGGTTACATCATCGCCATAAGCGTGAAATTGGCCAGTTTGCCAGCTCACTAGTTGAAGATGGGCAAGTGGTGTATCTCGATGCGGGAACAACTACCTTTGAGATAGCACGCGTACTCGGCGAGCGTTTCAACTTAACGATTGTCACTAATGATTTTTCGATTATGCAGTACTTAATGAATAAGTCGCAGCTAAACCTATACCACACCGGGGGATTGGTGGATAAACGTAACCATTCTAGTGTAGGAAATACGGCTGCGATGATGCTGAAAACCCTCAATGTTGATATTGCTTTTATCAGCACCAGTTCATGGGATTTGCAGCACGGGGTTTCTACCCCGCATGAGGAAAAGGTTCAGATAAAACAAACGCTATTGGATGTTGCTCGCCGTTGTGTGCTGGTTTCAGACAGTAGTAAGTTCGGCAAATATGGCATGTTTCGTGTTTGCCCATTGAATCAATTGCACGACATCATTTGTGATGATCAGTTGCCAACTGATGTGGTGCAGCGGATAACAGAACAAAACATAAAACTTCATTTAATCAAGACATAAAACATAAATAATCTTACCTAAAACTGCATAGCCAGTTAAAAGGCTATAGCAAGGAGAATTACAATGAAAGTTATTATTACTGGTGGCGCAGGCTTTCTGGGCCAGCAGCTAGCCGCTGCTTTGCTTAAAAATAGCCAGGGTTTAAAATTTGACCACCTTGTTTTAGCCGATATTCAATGCCCTACATCACCGGTTGAAGATGCCAGAGTCAGTTGCGTCGCGTTAGATTTAACGCAAGCAGGGGCGGCTGATAAACTGATTGATGCACAAACCGATGTGGTTTTCCACCTCGCAGCTATCGTAAGTAGCCACGCTGAAAGTGATTTTGACTTGGGTATGAAGGTTAACTTTGAAGCCACTCGTCAATTATTGGAAGTCGCTCGTGCCAAGAACCCTGCAATCAAATTTATGTTCACCAGCTCCCTCGCTGTGTTTGGTGGTGAGCTACCTGATGTCATCACAGACTTGTGTGTCGTTAACCCACAATCGTCCTATGGTGCTCAAAAAGCTATGTGTGAATTGATGGTGAATGACTATTCACGTAAAGGCTTTGTTGATGGCCGTGTGATGCGTTTACCAACCATTAGTATTCGTCCGGGGGTGCCAAATAAAGCCGCCTCTTCATTCGCAAGTGGCATTATTCGTGAGCCATTAAATGGGGTTGAAAGTGTTTGTCCTGTTTCCCCTGATCTCGCGTTATGGTTATCTAGCCCTGAAACTGTGATTAACAACTTTATTCATGCGGTCAGTATCCCTGCTGAAAAATTTGGTAAATCACGCACGGTGAACCTGCCAGGTATCACCGTTACCGTCCAAGGTATGATCGATGCTTTGCGTGATGTTGCAGGCCAAGAAGCTGTGGATCTTATTCGCTTTGAGCCTGATGAAGCCATTAACCGTATTGTGGCGAGCTGGCCGGGCAAATTTGATATCAGCCGTGCATTGGATCTCGGTTTTCGTGCAGATGGCTCGTTTGGTGATGCGATCCGTTCGTTTATCACCCACCACGGTTCGTCTAAGTAGGAGATAGCCTATGTCCTATATTCCTGTTATTGGCCTCGCAGTGGCCATATTTGTCTTGATCTTCTTAGTATTACGAACGCGTGTTCATGCGTTATTAGCAATGCTAATTGCTGCAGCAATCGCGGGTATATCCGGTGGTTTGACTGCGGCAGAGACCGTGACAGTCATTACAAAAGGCTTTGGGTCAACACTCGGTAGCATCGGTATTGTTATCGGACTCGGGGTAATGATGGGAAGGGTGCTGGAAGTTTCAGGTGCTGCTGAACAGATCGCTTATAGCTTTATCAAATGGTTAGGAAAAAAGCGTGAAGAATGGGCGTTGGCAATTACCGGTTATATTGTCAGTATTCCTATCTTCGTTGATTCCGCTTTTGTGATTTTATACCCATTGGCAAAAGCATTAGCCAAAAATGGTAAACGTAGCATACTGACTTTAGGCGTTGCACTCGCTGGTGGGTTAGTGGTGACACACCACACCGTTCCACCAACACCTGGGCCTTTAGGCGTGGCAGGGATCTTTGGTGTCGATGTTGGCGCAATGATCCTAGCAGGAATGAGCCTCGCTATTCCTTGTGTTATCGGTATTGTTCTTTACGCAAAATGGTTAGGGACTAAATACCCTGAATTTATGCCAGATGAAACGGGTAGTGAAGACCTGAAAGAAGTTCACGCTCGTTATATGGAAGAAAAAGCGAATAAACCATTACCAAGCCTGTTCTTATCGCTTTTACCGATTATTACGCCTATTTTGTTAATTTTCATAAATGCAATTAATGGATTAATTCTTAAAACAGAATCTTTCCAAGGTATGGAAAGCAATTGGTATTTCCAAACATTTGAATTTTTAGGCGCACCCATTATTGCATTATCAATTAGTGTGTTGATCTCTGTTTACACATTAATGCCAAAAGCAACGAAAGAAGAAGTCATCGACCGTATGGAAGAAGGCTTACAAGCAGCCGGTATTATTCTGCTTGTTACGGGGGCTGGTGGTGCATTAGGCGCGGTACTGCGCGATAGTGGCACAGGAAACATTCTTGCTGAGCATGTAGCAAATCTGCCAATTACACCTGTATTGATTCCGTTTATCATCGCGACGTTGGTTCGTTTGATTCAAGGTTCGGGTACAGTAGCAATGATTACCGCAGCATCTATTTCTGCACCAATCATTAGCCAAATACCTGATATTAACTTATTGGTCGCAGCGCAAGCGGCAACCATGGGGTCTCTGTTCTTCGGTTACTTTAACGACAGCCTGTATTGGGTTGTGAACAGAATGATGGGAATTAAGGACGTTAAACAGCAAATCATTGTTTGGTCTATTCCGACCACCATTGCGTGGGCAATAGGTCTAGTTGGTGTCCTCGTTCTTGATGTAATTCTCTAATATAGCGTTACTATTTTTAGTTCTGCCAAATAATCAAAGCGCCCAGCAATCAGGGGCGCTTTTGTCGTTATATCAAACTTTCATCTATACTGATGACAATGGATTTTAAAGAGAAATAAAATCAATGAATAAATGTGATATAAATCACTTAATAATGAAATTAAACTTTTACTGTTTTCATTAAAAGTGACATTCATCACTAAAAAATTATGGCTTTATCGCTATATTATAAATAACGATTAATCAGTATTGACTGATTTAATGATGCCATTGTGTAAAGGAGTTTGAAATGTCTGACGTTTTCCACTTAGGTTTAAAGAAAAGTGACTTACAGGGTGCGACCGTAGCGATTGTTCCTGGGGATCCTAACCGTGTTGAAAAAATTGCACGTCTGATGGATAACCCTGTACACCTTGCGTCATTGCGTGAATACACCTCTTGGCGTGGTGAGGTTGACGGAAAAGCCGTCATTGTTTGTTCAACCGGTATCGGTGGCCCATCAACGTCTATTGCAGTCGAAGAACTTGCGCAGCTTGGTATTCGCACTTTCTTACGTATTGGTACAACAGGTGCAATCCAAGAAGATATCAATGTCGGTGATGTTTTAGTGACAACTGGAGCAGTTCGCTTAGACGGTGCTAGCCAACACTTCGCGCCATTAGAATACCCAGCAGTTGCCGATTTTGATTGTACCAATGCGCTTTATGCCGCAGCGAAAGATGCAGGTGCAACCGTTCATGTTGGTGTAACTGCATCATCTGATACCTTCTACCCAGGTCAAGAGCGTTATGATACCTATACTGGCCGTGTGATGCGTCATTTCAGAGGTTCGATGAAAGAGTGGCAAGACATGGGCGTGATGAACTACGAAATGGAATCAGCCACATTGCTGACTATGTGTTCTAGTAGTAAAGGGTTACGTGCTGGTATGGTTGCGGGTGTTATCGTAAATCGTACCCAACAAGAAATTCCAAATGAAGCGTTACTGAAGAAAACTGAAGGTAACGTATTAAGTATTGTGGTTGAAGCTGCACGCCGCTTACTGTAGTCCGTGATTTACTGGCCCGTTTACTTGACTTTCACTCGGTTGTGGACAAAAAGTAAGCGGGCTTAGTCCTTTTACATACCTCTTATTTCTCTTTATTTCCTTTATAAATGTTACAATTGTTAATCAATTTACAGGAAATATTCTGATCCTCTTATTCGCTAGATCTGTTATTGTCATAAAAACAATTATCAATATTATGTGCCCTTAAATTGTTCAGGTTACATTTGTTTTATTGCTAACTGGAATGAAAGCTGTAGGGCGAAAAGGAATTATTATGTCAACAACACCTTATCTTCATCCTTCTGTTTTGCCTTTAAAAGGCGGTATTAACTTCCGCGATCTTGGTGGTAAAAAACTCGCTAATGGTGGGAAGATCAAGCCTGGAGTACTGTTTCGTTCCGGTGCGTTAGACCGATTGACCCAAGAGGACGAAGCTGTTCTACGTTCACAAAATCTTTTCCAAATCATTGATTATCGTGATGAAGCTGAAATCTTAGATAAGCCTGATGTCATTTGGCAAGGCGCGCATTATGTGCATGCGCCAGCAAATCCGTTAGCAAAAGAGGTCACAGCAAATTTAGATAAACTCACGCCTGAAATACTAGAACAATTTGACCCGCAAGCTTTTATGTTCCGTTTATATGAATTATTACCACTGAACAATCCTGCTTATCACCAATTGGTCAATTTACTCAAACAGCCAGAAAAAGGTGGTATCGTACAACACTGTGCGGTAGGAAAAGACCGTACAGGCGTCGGGTCCGCATTAGTATTATTTGCTTTAGGTGCAGATTTAGACACTGTAATGGAAGATTACTTACTGACTAATGAAACACTTGCACCATACCGCAAGCATTTACTCGAAGAGCATGCAAAAACGATGGACGAAAGCATTGTGAAAAAATTTGAGTATGTCTATTCGGTACGTGAAGACTTTTTAAGAACGGCTCTAAACAGTATTGAAAGCCATTATGGCAATGTTGACCAATGGCTAGAAAAAGATTTTGGCTTAGGAAGGCAACAACGAGAAGCACTGCAGAGTCAGTTTTTGGACTAAGTTTCACTAACTGTAAGATGAGTTGTGGATAATCCATTTTTCCGTATCCACAACTTAGTTTTTCTAAAAGTGTTTCTGCTTTGTTTAATCTTGATTTACCACTTTTTCGCTACAGTATTCTGATTATTCCCTAATGAAAGGAACTGACCGTGACACTCAATGAAATTGTCACCATAGTGACGGACTTTACACGCGAACATGAAGTATGGGCGCTTCCTATTATTTTCTTTTTGGCGTTTGGGGAATCTTTGGCATTTTTGTCACTCCTGTTACCAGCAACGGTTATTTTACTCGCGCTTGGCGCTTTAATTGGTGAAAGTAATATTACTTTCTGGCCAATATGGTTAGCAGCAGCTCTCGGTGCTTTCTTTGGGGACTGGCTCTCTTATTGGATTGGTTATCATTACAAAGAAAATGTACGCCATATGTGGCCGATTTCTCGTAACCCACAAATGATTGATAAAGGGCAGCGTTTCTTTGACCGATGGGGTATTTGGGGAATTTTCTTTGGGCGCTTCTTCGGGCCGTTACGAGCTATTGTTCCCTTGGTTGCAGGGATTTGCACCATGCCACAACGGCATTTCCAACTTGCGAATATTGCTTCTGCGATGATTTGGGCATTTGGTATTTTAGCGCCGGGAGCGCTCGGCCTGAAATGGTTCGCAAGTTGGATAGGCTAAGCTTGCGAAGTGCTTCGCAAAATTTTCTTCGATGGCTAAATTACCTCTGGACACTTATACAGTATCCCATTACCTTACACTAGACTTTGTAAAGTAAGGATTTAACCGTGGATACCTCTCTTTTATATGCAGTTATTGGTGCGTTGAGTGGCGTTTTAGTTGGTGGTTTAGCCACTTGGTTCTCTATTGCCCAAAAAATTGCGCAAAAAGATCAGGAACTACAACAACTCAATCGCCAACTTGCTTCAAGTGACGAAAAAAACATCCACCTTGCGCAATGGAAAGAAGAGTATGACAGGCTAGATCAAGAATTGCGCACTCAAAGGGATATTAACCGAGAACAAGAAGCGGAGCTTCGCGAAGTTATCACTCGTTTTGAACAGAACCAGCTAGCCAACGAAGAAAAACAGCGAATTTTACAAAATAGCGAACAACGGCTGACAGCACAATTCGAAAACTTAGCAAATCGTATTTTTGAACAAAATGAGCGTCGTGCATCAGAGCAACAACAAAAAAGCCTATTGGCGATGCTGTCACCTTTTCGTGAGCAATTAGAAGGTTTTCGTCAGCAAGTTCAGCAAAGTTTTGGTGAAGAAGCGAAAGAACGCCACACTTTAGCCTATGAAATTAGGCAATTACAGCAGCTCAATAACCAAATGACCAAAGAAGCGGTTAACCTGACACGAGCCTTGAAAGGGGATAACAAAATTCAAGGAAACTGGGGGGAAACTATTCTTACCAGGATCCTCGAAGTCTCAGGTTTACGTGAAGGAAGTGAGTTTGAAACCCAAGTTAGCATCAATACAAGTTATAATAGCCGTTATCAACCGGATGTGATTATCCATCTTCCTGAAGGGAAAGATGTGGTTGTTGATGCCAAAATGTCGTTGGTTTCCTATGAACAGTACTTCAATAGCGAAGAGCCACATGAACAGCAACAGGCGTTAAAAAACCATGTGGCATCTATCCGCAATCACATGCGTATGCTAAGCCGCAAGGATTACCATCAGTTACCGGGAATTCGTTCATTAGATTACGTTTTAATGTTTATCCCTATTGAACCTGCGTATTTACTGGCTTTGAAAGAAGCTCCTGAGTTACTTGATGAAGGAATTAAACAGAATATTATGTTAGTTTGTCCTTCGACATTGTTAGTGGCGGTGAGGACAATTAATAATATTTGGCGGTATGAACGCCAAGGGCAAAATGCCCAGGAGATAGCAAATAGAGCAGCGAAAATGTATGACAAGCTGCGCTTGTTTGTGGATGATATGCAGGTTTTAGGCACCAGTCTTGATAAAGCAAATAATACTTACCTATCGGCAATGAAACGCCTTGCCGAAGGGCGTGGAAATTTAATTAGCCAGGCGGAAAGTTTTAAAGAGCTTGGGGTCGAAATTAAACAACCTATCCAGCCCCAATTGGTTGAGCGATCAGATACGTCTAATTGTGCGGAATCTTAGACTTCTGATAGGGTTTTGGCCCAAAGACTGTTACACTTCCTACAAAAGTTTGAATGATAAGCAGGCATAAGAGAAATGACTGAACCAACTAAAGAAACCATTGATTTCGGTTTCCGTACTGTCGGCAAAGAAGATAAAGCTGGCCTAGTAGCGAATGTTTTTCACTCAGTAGCATCAAAATATGACTTAATGAATGATTTGATGTCATTCGGTATCCATCGTATTTGGAAGCGTTTTACCATTGAAGCGAGTGGGGTACGTCGTAATCAACGAGTACTTGACCTTGCTGGTGGAACGGGTGACTTAACCGCTAAATTTTCACGTTTAGTCGGTGAAAAAGGTGAGGTCATACTCGCAGATATTAATGATTCAATGCTAAAAATGGGGCGTGAGAAATTACGTGACCTAGGCATTGTTGGTAATGTTAATTATGTACAAGCCAATGCAGAAGAACTGCCATTCCCTGATAACTATTTTGATTGCATTACTATCTCTTTTGGTTTGCGTAATGTCACCGATAAAGACAAAGCGCTACGCTCTATGTTCCGAGTGTTAAAGCCGGGTGGGCGCTTATTGGTGTTAGAGTTCTCCAAGCCAATTATTGAGCCACTGAATAAAGCTTATGATGCCTATTCATTCCATATACTTCCTCGTATTGGTCAGGCGATCGTTAATGATCCCGATAGCTATCGCTATTTAGCTGAGTCAATCCGTATGCATCCAAACCAAGAAACACTAAAAGGTATGATGGAAAATGCAGGGTTTGAACAGGTGACGTACACTAATATGACAGGTGGAATTGTCGCATTGCATAAAGGGTTTAAATTCTAAGATGGAAGCACCATCAACACATACCGAAAATCAAAATACAGTTTTGTATTCTTTGATAACAGCATTGATGGAAACCTCTCTTAACCACATGTTGTTTAAAGAAAAAGTTCTACAGCCAGCTAGAATGCGCTTGGCCGGCAAGGTTATGGCTATTGAACTTAAAGAACTGAATAAAACGTTAACACTCGTTTTTGCTGAAAATCATGTTGATGTGTTAAGCCAGTGGGTTGAGCCTGCGGACTGTACCATTAAAACATCCATCTTTACGCTAGTTAAATTGAAAGACAAACAGCAATTATCTCAACTTATCAATCGTGGTGATATCGTGATTGAAGGGGATATGCAAATTGTACAGCACTGGTCTTCTTTACTTGACTTAGCAATTTGGAATCCTGCTCATTATCTATCACCTTACATTGGTGATGTTGCGGCAGAAGGTCTTAGCAAGTTCCTGAATAAAGGTGCTTGTCTTGCATCTCATTTAGTAAAACGGCAAAAAACGTATATCAAAGACGCAATAATTGAAGAATGGAAGATGGCGCCTAGCCAGCTTGAACTTGCTCATTTTAGTGATGAAGTTGAGCAAGTAGAAAATTCAATGAGTGCACTTGAGCAACGTTTAAGCCAGTTGGAGGAGAAGAATGACACCCGGTGAAATAAAACGACTTTACTTCATTATTCGGGTTTTTCTCTCTTACGGATTAGATGAGTTAATCCCCAAAACTAAACTAACGTTACCATTAAGAATAGGTCGCTTAGGTTTCTTTTGGATTAAAAATAAGCATAAAGACAAAACATTGGGCGAAAGACTTCGTCTCGCCCTTCAAGAACTCGGGCCAGTTTGGATCAAATTTGGCCAAATGCTATCGACTCGCCGAGATCTTTTCCCACCTGCAATCGCAGATCAATTGTCATTATTACAAGACAAAGTGGCAAGTTTTGATGGCAAACTGGCACGAGGCTATATTGAGGAATCTCTCGAAGGGCCTTTAGAACAGTGGTTTGATGACTTCGATGAACAAGCTTTAGCTTCTGCGTCTATTGCTCAGGTGCATACCGCAACGTTAAAAGAAAATGGTAAAGATGTTGTCATCAAGGTTATTCGTCCTGATATTCTGCCAATTATTAAAGCCGATATTAAGTTAATGTATCGCATTGCAAATTGGGTTCCTTTGCTGCCAGATGGGCGGCGATTAAGACCCAAAGAAGTCGTGCGTGAATACGAAAAAACCTTGATCGATGAGCTGAATTTGCTCCGTGAATCGGCAAATGCCATTCAGCTTCGTCGTAACTTTGAAAATAGCGCCATGCTGTATATACCAGAGGTATATCCAGATTATTGCCGTGAAAACGTGATGGTGATGGAGCGTATCTACGGGATCCCAGTTTCCGATATTACTGCGCTTAAAGCGCAGGGAACGAATATGAAACTGCTGGCAGAGCGTGGTGTTAAGGTCTTCTTTACACAGGTTTTCCGCGACAGCTTTTTCCATGCTGACATGCATCCAGGAAATATCTTTGTTAGTTACGATCATCCAGAGGACCCTAAATACATAGGGATAGACTGTGGGATAGTCGGCTCATTAAACAAAGAAGATAAGCGTTATTTGGCAGAAAACTTCATTGCTTTTTTTAATCGTGATTATCGTAAGGTAGCAGAACTGCACGTTGACTCCGGCTGGGTTCCTTCAGACACAAATGTGGAAGACTTTGAGTTTGCTATCCGTACCGTATGTGAGCCTATTTTTGAAAAACCATTAGCTGAAATTTCGTTTGGGCAAGTATTATTGAATTTATTTAATACAGCACGTCGTTTCAACATGGAAGTTCAACCACAGTTGGTATTATTACAAAAAACATTATTGTATGTAGAAGGCCTAGGACGGCAGCTTTACCCACAGCTTGATCTCTGGAAAACCGCAAAACCATTTCTAGAGGACTGGGTTCATAGCCAAGTAGGGATACCTGCAATTACTCAGGCATTAAAAGAAAAAGCACCTTATTGGGCAGAAAAAATGCCTGAAATACCGGATTTAATTTATGGTGCATTACGGCAGCATAAGTACTTACAATCAAATATCGATCAACTAACTCAACAACTGAAAAGTCAGCGTAATAAGCAGCGTAAATCTCAGTACCTTTTAGGTATCGGTGCTACATTTATTCTCTGTGGGACTCTATTCCTCATTTCTAATCTCACACCGTTTGGAATTGTATTTATGGTGGCAGGTGCACTGTCTTGGTTGTTTGGTTGGTGTAAAACCGGCGGAAATTAAGTAAACTTTGTTTTGCGACAAGTTTATAAGGCTGTGAACATTTCCGTATTTTGTGTTGGTTGTATATAATAGATCTAATAACAATTGATCCCAAAACTATATAGAGGTATTAACAATGGAATCAACTATTGCAATGGCTGCTTTCGGTAGTCCTTGGCAGCTCATTATCATTGCCTTACTTATTATTTTAATTTTCGGCACCAAAAAATTGCGTTCTTTAGGCTCAGATTTGGGTGAGTCACTCAAAGGCTTTAAAAAAGCAATGAACGATGACGAAAAAGCAAAAGCAGAACAAGAAAAGCAAGATGCTGACTTCGCACCTAAAAATATTACTGAACAACAGGCTGCTGAAAAGAAAGAAAGCCCAGTTGAGAGCAAAAACAAAGAGCAGGGTTAAACCGTGTTTGACATAGGTTTTAGTGAACTGTTGCTTATTGCAGTTATTGGTCTCGTTGTATTAGGCCCTGAGCGGTTACCAGTGGCAGTGAGAACTGTCGCTGGGTGGATCCGTGCGATGCGCTCTATGGCTGCAAATGTACAAAACGAGTTATCGCAAGAGTTAAAGCTGCAGGAGCTGCAAGAAACGCTGAAAAAGGTGGAAGAAAAAGCTAATTTAGAAGCGCTTTCTCCTGAACTTAAGCAGTCAATGGAAGAACTGCGTACAGCGGCACAATCGCTTAAAAGCGATTACCAAGCGACAACCAATGATATTGAAACAGAGTTAAACAAAGCAAAAGAGATCACTGACAGTTACGATAGTGCTGTAAAGGAAGCGAAAGATAATACTCAGCAGTCACCTGAAGAGTCTGATCCAAACCCAGAGCATGCTGCTAAAATGGCGGCTGTTGTTGAGGATGAAAAGCCAGAAGATTCAGTTGCCGTGAAAACAGTAGAATCACTCGATGCTAAAGTAAAAAACTCTAATCAAACTGAAAGTGAAAAATAACACATGGCTGTAAATGATACACAACCACTTATTAGCCACCTCATTGAACTTCGCAAACGGCTGTTAAACTGTTTAATTACAGTTTTAATTGTTTTTGCTGCGCTTGCTTATTTTTCAAATGATATCTATCGGCTGGTAGCAGCCCCTTTGATTGATAAGCTACCAGTAGGTTCGCAAATGAGTGCGACAGATGTGGCGTCAACATTCTTTACCCCAATTAAATTGACAATGATGGTTTCGGTTTTTGTATCGATACCGGTTATTCTCTATCAAATTTGGGCTTTTATTGCACCTGCCTTATACAAGCATGAACGCAAACTCATGTTGCCTTTGCTTGTTTCAAGTAGTTTCTTGTTTTATTTGGGAATGGCATTTGCCTACTTCGTTGTTTTTCCGCTCGCATTTGGTTTCTTTGTTAAAACGACCCCAGATAGCGTTAACTTTATTCCCGATATCAGTAAATATCTTAGTTTCGTCATGACATTATTCATGGCTTTTGGTGCGGCATTTGAAGTACCTATTGCAATTATTTTACTGTGTTGGACAGGCGTGACTACACCCGAATCTCTGAAACGTAAACGTCCTTATATTTTAGTTGGGGCATTTATCGTTGGGATGTTTTTAACGCCGCCAGATGTACTCTCTCAAACTTTGCTTGCTGTTCCAATGTATTTGCTTTTCGAGCTCGGAGTTTTACTATCCAATTTCTATGTTGGTAAAGGTAGAAACCGGCAAGAAGGGGCAGAGGAAGAAGAAAAAGAAGAGTCTTGATTTGCATTAAATTATCTTTAATTTGCAATGCAAAAAGGTGAAAAGCCCTTTAAGAAGGGCTTTTGATTGCTTAAAGCGTTCAATCTGTATTTTTTTTAAATTGCGTATTATCAACCACTTTAGGTACACTTTTATTTAAAATATTCAGTAAAAGAATAGAACGATACTCTCCATTAGGCTCATCAAAAATAGCTTGTACTCCCGCGAAAATACCTTCGGTAATTGTCACTTGGTCGCCATGTTTTGGTATATCTGGTGCGACGGAATAACTAACGGGGGTTTGTTGTAATAGCTCAATAATTTCTTCGGGGACTTCCGTCGGAAATTGGCCAAAACGAATAAAATGGCTAACCCCTCTTGTTGATTGGATAGTTGTCGTATGAATTTCATTATGATCAAATTTCACAAATAAGTAGTTTGGAAACAGGGCTTCTTGCACTGTCACCCTTTTCCCTCTAACCACCTTTTCCATTTCAGTCATGGGCGTCATACAAACAACATTCTGTCGGTTTAAATGCTCCATAGCCCGTTCAATTTGGCCGCGTTTGCAATAAAGCAAATACCATTTTTCCATTTTTTTGAATTCCATCTGACAAAACTATGTTTATGATAACAAATTACGACATAACAATGTGACTAATGAAGAACAGAACCATATTATTGATATGCTTAGGTCTATATTAACCGAATATAGTCTTATGATAACTGTAATGCAAAAACCAAATCAGTAGGAGACATAATGGATATCTTTTTGTTGAGTAACGGTAAGCTACCAGGCAACCCGGTATGGCTCACCTACGCCTTACCTCGAATCAAAGAAATGATTGTTCGTAAGAACATAAAGTCAGCAGTTTTGGTTCCGTATGCAGTTCTTCGCGGTTCACATGACGAAAGAGCAGAACAGCTTTCAGATGCGTTGGGAATAAAAGTTACGTCTATTGAGCACTTTTCTAGTCCTGTGGAAGCGATTGAGCAGGCAGAATGTATTCTTGTGAGTGGTGGTAACACTTGGTGGTTGAATAAATGCCTACATGAGAACGGGTTGATCGTTGCGATTCAACGCGCAGTTCGTGAACGTGGCGTGCCATATATCGGCTGGAGCGCAGGATGTAATGTAGCGACACCAAGTATTCGTACTACGAATGATATGCCTGTGAGTAACGCAGCAATTATGCCATCTTTAGGGCTATTCCCATTACAAATTAATCCTCATTATATTGATGCTCACATCTCTGGTCATATGGGAGAAACTCGTGATGAGCGATTACAAGAATTTTGTGTGATTAATCCTCATGAAGTTGTTGTTGCGCTCAGGGAAGGAAGTGGGTTACAAATTAAAGGTAATGAACTTCATTATTTCAGCGGAAAAGATGAAGGTTTTAAACTATTTCAGCATAATAAAACATTCTCAGAGCAATTTAATACATTACTATTAGAAAAATTAGTCCCTTTTGATTGCCAGTAAAATGGTATACTAAACCAGAAAAAGATTGATTTTTAAGTGCTTTAGACAGCAACTTGTAACCTTGGCCGGACGTCTTATAATGGGACTCCCTCTGTAACAGTAAAAGAAGATAATGAAATACCGTGACCTTAGAGATTTCATCTCGCAACTTGAAAAACAAGGCGAGCTAAAACGCATTACAATGGAAGTCGACCCCTATTTGGAAATGACAGAAATTGCAGATCGCACACTAAGAGCAGGGGGACCGGCCCTATTATTTGAAAATCCCAAAGGCTATAACATGCCAGTCTTGTGTAACCTTTTCGGAACAACTAAACGTGTTTCAATGGGGATGGGGCAAGAAGACATAAAAGCATTACATGATGTAGGCAAATTACTCGCTTTTCTGAAAGAGCCCGATCCTCCGAAAGGCTTTCGTGACCTTTTCGATAAACTACCAAAATTCAAGCAAGTGCTAAATATGCCTGCAAAACGGCTAAGCTCTGCGCCTTGTCAGGAACAAATTTGGGCCGGTGAAGACGTTGATCTTACAAAAATCCCAGTTATGCATTGTTGGCCTGAAGATGCGGCTCCTTTAATTACATGGGGGCTGACAGTGACTAAAGGCCCTCATAAAGAAAGGCAAAACTTAGGTATTTATCGTCAGCAAGTTCTTGGAAAAAACAAAGTTATTATGCGTTGGTTGTCTCATCGCGGTGGCGCTCTGGATTTTCAAGAATGGTGCCAAGCGCATCCCGGTGAAAAATTTCCTGTTGCAGTCGCCCTGGGTGCAGACCCAGCAACCATTTTAGGCGCGGTAACACCAGTCCCTGACACATTGTCAGAATATGCTTTTGCGGGGTTATTACGTGGTAATAAAACCGAGGTTGTTAAATGCATATCGAATGACCTTGAAGTTCCCGCTGGCGCTGAAATTATTTTAGAAGGGTATATTGAGCCAGGTGAAATGGCTCCCGAAGGTCCTTATGGTGACCATACCGGTTATTATAATGAAATAGACAGTTTCCCGGTATTTACTGTGACTCATGTGACTCAGCGTCGTGATGCAATTTATCATTCAACTTATACGGGAAGGCCACCAGATGAGCCCGCAGTATTAGGGGAAGCGTTAAACGAAGTCCTTGTTCCCATTCTTCAAAAACAATTTCCTGAAATTGTTGATTTTTATCTTCCTCCTGAAGGGTGCTCGTATCGTCTTGCCGTCGTAACAATGAAAAAACAATATGCAGGACATGCTAAAAGAGTCATGATGGGAGTCTGGTCATACCTGCGCCAATTCATGTACACTAAGTTTGTTATTGTTTGTGATGACGATATTAATGCACGGGACTGGAAAGATGTTATCTGGGCAATTACAACTCGGATGGATCCTGCCCGTGACACCGTGATGATGGAAAACACACCAATAGATTATCTCGACTTCGCTTCCCCTGTGTCTGGGCTGGGTTCAAAAATGGGGCTTGATGCCACCAATAAATGGCCGGGTGAGACAGATCGTGAATGGGGGCGTCCTATCGTAATGACAGAGAGCGTTAAATCTCGCATTGATGATATTTGGGAACAATTAAATATTTTTGACAAAAAATAAGAGGGAAACCATGGCAACTTTAAGCTGTAAAGTAACATCTGTTGAATCTATCACGGATACGGTTTATCGGGTGATTTTGTTGCCAGATGGTCCTTTTCATTTTAAAGCAGGCCAATATTTAATGGTCGTGATGGATGAGCGTGACAAACGACCATTTTCAATGGCTTCAACTCCTCACAATAAAGAAACTATTGAGTTACATATCGGTGCTTCTGAAATCAATCTATATGCAATGGCAGTAATGGATAGAATTTTGGATCAAAAACGTATTGATATCGACATCCCACATGGTAAAGCTTGGTTTCGAGAAAATAGCAGTAATGCCATGATCTTAATTGCTGGTGGAACAGGTTTTTCCTATACCCACTCAGTATTGCTTGCGGCTTTAGCTGAAAACCCGAATCGTGATATCACTTTCTATTGGGGTGGTCGTCAATTGGAGCACTTATACGATCTTGGCGAATTACAGGCTCTTAGTGAAAACTATCCTAATTTAAAGATCACACCAGTTGTAGAGCAACCAGATGAACTATGGCGAGGCAGAACAGGAACGGTTCTGAGTGCAGTGCTAGAAGATTTCGGTGACTTATCAGGCCATGATATCTATATTGCAGGCCGTTTTGAAATGGCGAAAATAGCTAGAGAACGGTTTTGTAATGAGCGCGGAGGTAAACCGGAGCAGTTATTCGGTGATGCTTATGAATTCATTTAACCTGTCCTAGTTCGAATTGTAGGGGTGTTGGCTTCATTCATTCGCCCTAGTCACATACTTTTGTATGCTCCTAGGGTCTCATTCATTTGCCGCCTACCTACAACCCGAACTATGAGGGTTAAACTTGTTATGGCTTTTGCGTGAAAACAGGCTAGTTCAAGTTGTAGGGGGTTGGCTTCATTCATTCGCCCTAGTCACATACTTTTGTATGCTCCTAGGGTCTCATTCATTTGCCGCCTACCTACAACCCGAACTATGAGGGTTAAACTTGTTATGGCTTTTGCGTGAAAACAGGCTAGTTCAAGTTGTAGGGGGTTGGCTTCATTCATTCGCCCTAGTCACATACTTTTGTATGCTCCTAGGGTCTCATTCATTTGCCGCCTACCTACAACCCGAACTATGAGGGTTAAACTTGTTATGGCTTTTGCGTGAAAACAGGCTAGTTCAAGTTGTAGGGGGTTGGCTTCATTCATTCGCCCTAGTCACATACTTTTGTATGCTCCTAGGGTCTCATTCATTTGCCGCCTACCTACAACCCGAACTATGAGGGTTAAACTTGTTATGACTTTTGCGTGAAAACAGGCCAGTTCAAGTTGTAGGGGGTTGGCTTCATTCATTCGCCCTAGTCACATACTTTGTATGCTCCTAGGGTCTCATTCATTTGCCGCCTACCTACAACCCGAACTATGAGGGTTAAACTTGTTATGGCTTTTGCGTGAAAACAGGCCAGTTCAAATTGTCGGGGTGTTGGCTTCATTCATTCGCCCTAGTCACATACTTATGTATGCTCCTAGGGGCTCATTCACTTGCCGCCTACCTACAATTCGAACTATGAGGGTTAAACTTGTTGTGGATATTTGGCTAGAAAGAGGCAAAAAAAACCCGCCCCTGACTAGGCGGGAACATCGACAAAATACAATGTTTGCGAAAACTAAAAATAAATTGTTAAACTCGTTCGATAATTGTGGCTATACCTTGGCCGAACCCGATACACATGGTGGCTAAACCAAACTGTTTATCGTTTTGTTCTAAATGATTAAGCAAAGCTGTTGAAATTCTTGCTCCTGAGCATCCCAAAGGGTGGCCAAGTGCAATAGCCCCTCCGCTGAGATTTACTTTATCATCTAATTGGTTTTCTGATAGCTTCAAGCCTTTTAGACATGCAATAGATTGTGCCGCAAAAGCTTCATTTAATTCAATAATATCAATATCATTTAAAGTTAGTCCTGCTCGCTTTAAAGCGAGCTCACTTGCTGGCACAGGCCCAAATCCCATGATTGATGGATCACAGCCAACAACGGCCATTGCGCGTATTTTAGCTCGTGGTTTAATTCCTTGCTGAGTGGCATAACTTTCGCTGGTCAGTAGCATCGCGGACGCACCGTCAGATAGAGCAGATGAATTACCTGCGGTCACCGTTCCACTAACAGGGTCGAAGGCAGGGCGAAGAGCCGCTAAACCTTGCAAGCTTGCATCAAAGCGAATCACTTCATCATAATTTACTGAAATGAGGTTACCTGTGGCATCATGGCCATTAATTGGAACGATCTCGTTATTGAACTTCCCTTTTTCCGTTGCTAGGGCTGCAAGCTGGTGAGACCTTAATGCAAATGCATCTTGCTCTTCCCTGCTAATTTTATACATTTTGGCCAGCATTTCAGCGGTCAGTCCCATAGCGCCTGCGGCTTTAGCAACTCGTAAAGTCAGTTTAGGGTTGAAATCTATACCATGAGTCATTGGTACGTGACCCATATGCTCCACTCCACCAATGAGTACTGATTTTGCATCACCCGTCATAATTAACCGACTCGCATCATGTATTGCTTGCATTGATGAACCGCAAAGGCGATTTACTGTAACGGCAGGAACCGTATGAGGTATATCCGTGAGTAATGCTGCATTTTTAGCAATATTAAACCCTTGCTCCAGTGTTTGCTGAACACAACCCCAGATGATGTCATCCAATTCTTTGTTACTTGCGTTTGGATTACGTTCAAAAATCGCATTCATGAGGTGTGCAGAAAGGTCTTCAGCTCTAACATGGCGAAATACCCCACCTTTTGAACGGCCCATTGGTGTACGTATTCCATCAATAATGACGACATTTTCCATAAAATTAACCTCTCGCAACTTTTTTGACATCAATCGCCACTACAGGTGGCTGTGGGTAATATCTTGCATTGGTAGCCGCTTTTTCTTTTAAGCCATTAGGCGCATGATATAGAGGACTTAAATGCTGTAAAGATTCCGTCGTTTTTAAGTAAGACTGGCTGCCTAAGGTATCTAAATAGCAGAACACCCCTCCTCTGAATGGTGGAAAGCCTAAACCATAAACTAAAGCAATATCTGCATCTGAAGGGCTTTGAATAATACCTTCCTCTAAGCAACGAACAACTTCGTTAATCATAGGAGCCATCATTCGAGCAATAATTTCTTCTTTGGTGAAAGTGCGCTTTGTTGGGCAAATAGTAGCAAGTAATTCATCAGCCCTAGGGTCATTAATTTTTTTCGGTTTCCCCTTTTTATCTTTTTCATATTGATAAAACCCTTGGCCATTCTTTTGACCAAATCGTTGTTGTTCATACATCACATCGATGGCATTTTTGCCTTTTTTCCCCATTCGTTCAGGAAAACCTTGAGCCATAACTTGCTCTGCATGAAAAGCAGTATCAATACCAACAACATCAAGAAGATAAGCAGGCCCCATTGGCCAGCCAAACTCTTTTTCCATGACTTTGTCTATTTCTCTAAAGTCAGCTCCATCTTGTAGCAGTAAGTTAAAGCCCGCAAAATAAGGAAAAAGTACCCGGTTAACAAAGAAGCCAGGGCAGTCATTGACAACAATAGGGGTTTTCCCCATTTTATTGGCGTAGGCAACAACCTTGGCAACAGTGTTATCAGAAGTTTGTTCTCCTCGGATAATTTCAACTAATGGCATCCGATGCACTGGGTTAAAAAAGTGCATACCGCAGAAATTTTCTGGGCGTTTTAGTGATTTTGCGAGGGTTGAAATTGGAATAGTTGATGTATTTGAAGCCAGTATAGTTTCACTTGTTACTAAGGACTCAACTTCAGATAATACAGCGGCTTTGACTTTCGGGTTCTCAACAACGGCTTCAACGACGATTTGGCTATTTTCCACCCCGTTGTAAGATAATGAGGGATGAATAGATGATAAGGTTGCCGCCATTTTCGCTGCGGTGATTTTCCCACGCTCAAATTGATTATTTAATAGCTTTTGTGCTTCTTCAATCCCTAAGTCTAATGACTTAACATTAATATCCTTCATTAAGACAGGTACGCCTTTACTGGCAGATTGATAAGCAATGCCTCCGCCCATAATCCCTGCACCTAATACGGTAGCATACGTTGGAATATCAACATGTTGTGCGATTTTTTTACTGTTTGACTTAACTTGTTGGTCATTTAGAAAAATATTCACTAACGCACGTGCAACATCACTATGCGCTAGAGGAACAAATGCAGCTGTTTCATGCTTCAAGGCTTCATCACGAGTGCAATTTGCTGCCTTTTCAATCGTATTTACAGCAGTCATAGGCGCTGGATAGTGTTTGCCTGCAACCTTGTACACCATCCCCTTAGCGACATTGAAACTCATCGTTTGCTCAATAGGTTTCAATTGTAGAGGGCTAAGCTTAGGTTGACGTTTTTTATGCCAATTGAAGGCCCCAGCAATTGCAGATTCAATGATTTGCAGCGCTGACTGTGCGAGAGCTTCTGTATTAACAACCGCGTCAACAAGGCCTAGTTTTAAAGCTTGCGAGGCATCGACATTTTTACCCGCAGTAATAATTTCTAATGCGCTATCCAAACCAATTAATCGAGGAAGCCGAACGGACCCACCAAAGCCAGGCATGATCCCAAGTTTTGTTTCAGGAAGCCCAATTCGAGCATCAGGTGAAGCGATGCGAAAATCAGTGGATAAAATGCATTCACAGCCACCACCTAATGCATAGCCATTAATGGCACAAATCGTTGGAACAGGTAGGTCTTCAATGCGATTAAAAATACTATTAGCGTAGTGCAACCAATCGCTTAGTGTTTCTTTTGACGCTTCAAAAAGTGAAAGAAATTCTTTGATATCAGCGCCAACAATAAAAGCGGGTTTATCAGAACGGAAAATTACACCTTGCAGCTCGGTTTGTTGCTCAAGAACAGACACGGCTTCATCAAGTGAAGCAACGGTGTGGGTATCCAATTTATTAATTGGCCCTGGTGAGTTAAAAACCAGTTCTGCAATCCCTTGTTTCAACCATTGAATATAGATAGTGTCACTTTGATAAAGCATTCTGCTCTCCTCTACGTGGTAGTGTTATCTGGTACGACCAGATGAGGTGAGTGTGACTAGAATGTTAATTAATTGCAAACTTTTAATAACAAAAATGGAAGGTTGGTCACAGCAATTAAGCGAAATAATTAATGATTTAAATGATAAAGGTATTATATATCAATTGATTAATGATGGTTTGCAACAGAGTGCATATCCGTTAATAACAGAACGTGGTAAGCTTGATTTTTCTAATTAATGCTGAAAGGTTGAAAGAAATGGAAAAACTGACTGCACTCTACGCTGAACACATTAAAACGTTACAAAACAGAACTCAGCAAGTTTTACAGCGCAGCAAATTAGATGCCATATTGATTCATTCGGGTGAACCCCTACGCATCTTTCTTGACGATAGCGACTATCCTTTTAAAGTTAATCCTCATTTCAAAGCGTGGGTGCCTATTACTGATGTTCCACATTCATGGTTATTAGTTGATGGCGTAAATAAGCCTAAGCTATGGTTTTATTCACCTGTTGATTATTGGCATAGTGTTGAACCACTGCCGAACAGTTTTTGGACCAAAGATATTGAGTTAATCCATTTAAAAAATGCAGATGACATTAAAACCTTCCTAGCAAGTCTACCGAAAGAAAATGTGGCTTATATTGGTTCTGCAACTGCAAGGGCTGAGTCATTAGGGATTTCGCTACATAATATCAATCCCAAACCTGTTTTAGATTACTATCATTATCATCGTTCTTATAAAACAGATTATGAACTTTACTGCATGCGTGAAGCGCAAAAAATGGCTGTAAATGGGCACCTCGCTGCTCTTGAAGCATTTCGCGCAGGAATGAGTGAGTTTGATATTAATATCAGTTATTTACAATCAACCGGGCATCGAGATACCAATGTCCCTTATGGTAACATTGTTGCACTGAATGAAAATGCAGCTGTATTGCATTACACTAAACTACAGCAAACGGTACCGAACGAATTACGCAGCTTTCTTATTGATGCAGGTGCTGAATATAACGGTTATGCTGCTGATATTACGAGAACTTATGCTGCAAAAGGGAAAGATGAATTTGCTGAATTAGTTGCGGATGTCAATACGGAACAGCTCGCTTTAATTGATACAATCAAGGCGGGTGTACGCTACACAGACTATCATGTAGATATGCATCATAGAATTGCTAAGATACTGACTAAACATGATATTATTAAAGGTATTAGTGAAGAGTCAATGGTGGAAAGTGGTTTAACAACGCCATTTTTGCCTCACGGTTTAGGGCATCCGCTTGGTTTACAAGTCCATGATGCTGCTGGTTTTATGCAAGATGACAGTGGTACACATCTCGCGGCTCCTAAAATGTATCCATTCTTGCGTTGTACTCGTGTTTTAGAACCTAAAATGGTGTTAACTATCGAGCCTGGGCTCTACTTCATTGAATCTCTATTATCTGAATGGAGAAATGGGGAGTTTAGCCAGCACTTTAATTGGGATAAAATCGAGTTCTTCAAACCTTACGGTGGTATTCGTATTGAAGATAATATTGTGATCCACGCAAATCGTATTGAAAATATGACTCGAGACTTACATTTACGTTAATGAAACCTTATTTAATACCGGCTGAAACTATTTCTTTTACAGAAGAGATCAAAAAAAGCCAATTTATTACGTATTTAGCTCATACAGATGGTATTGAAGCGGCAAAAGATTATATTCAATCAATTAAAACTCAATACCCAGATGCCCGGCACCATTGCTGGGCATTTGTTGCTGGCCGGCCTGATGATTCACAAAAGTTAGGGTTCTCTGATGACGGGGAACCGACAGGAACAGCAGGAAAGCCCATTATGGCGCAACTATTAGGTAGCAACCTAGGGGAGGTTACCTGTGTCGTCGTGCGTTATTTTGGTGGAATAAAGCTAGGGACGGGGGGGCTCGTTAAAGCCTATGGAAATGGTGCCCAGCAAGCATTAAAAATATTACCCACAAAGACAAAAGTACCACAAAAAATCTTTAACTTAGAGTGTGACTATTCATTGATTAATGCAATTGAACAACTGCTTGTTCAAGTGAATGGCACGGTTTTGCACAGTGATTATAATGAAACTGTCTCTTTACAAATTGCAATTCCTGCTACTCTTGAGCAGGAGGTCAATGATAAATTACGCGATGTAAGTCGTGGAGCCTTAACGCTCACGCCAGAATCGGAATAGTAAACAGTTTTATCAAGGAACCTGCCGAATGCATTTTCGTGCAATAACCCGTATAGTCGGGCTGCTTGTCATCATCTTTTCTTTTACCATGGTTATTCCTGGTATTGTTGCGCTAATTTATCGAGATGGTGCAGGGCGAGCTTTTAGCCAGACTTTTGTCACTGCTTTGCTAATTGGCCTTTTTTTGTGGCTACCAACCCGTAATAGCCGGCACGAACTTAAAGCAAAAGAAGGTTTTCTTATTGTTGTTTTATTTTGGACTGTGCTGGGAAGCGTTGGGGCATTGCCGTTTATTTTTTCGGAAAGACCCAATCTTTCGGTAACTGATGCTTTTTTTGAATCTTTTTCAGGCTTGACTACAACTGGTGCGACAACGCTAACAGGGCTTGATTCCTTGCCCAAAGCTATTTTGTTTTATCGGCAAATGCTTCAATGGCTTGGGGGGATGGGGATAATTGTACTCGCAGTTGCAATCTTACCGCTTTTGGGCGTTGGGGGAATGCAGCTATACCGCGCAGAAATGCCGGGTCCTTTGAAAGACAATAAAATGCGCCCTCGTATTGCAGAGACGGCAAAAACATTATGGCTTATCTATGTTCTACTCACAATTGCTTGTGCGGTGGCTTTATGGATAGCCGGAATGGATGTTTTTGATGCCATTTCTCACAGTTTTTCAACCATTGCTATTGGTGGGTTTTCAACTCATGATGCCAGTATTGGTTATTTCAACAGCCCTGCGATTAACACTATTATTGGTATTTTCCTGATTATCTCTGGTTGTAACTTCGGTTTGCACTTTGCTGTATTAACCGGACGTAGTTTGGGAATTTATTGGCGCGATCCCGAATTTAGAATGTTCATAAGTTTCCAATTTGTCTTAGTGGTCATTTGTACTTTAGTGCTTATGTTTCATTCTGTTTATAGTAGTTTTGGTCAAACGCTTGACCAAGCCTTCTTCCAAGTTGTTTCAATGGCAACGACGGCTGGTTTTACAACGGATAGCTTTTCGGGATGGCCTCTTTTCTTACCAATGCTTCTATTATGTGCTGCATTTGTTGGGGGGTGTGCAGGCTCGACAGGTGGTGGGTTAAAAGTTATTCGTATCTTGTTACTTTTCTTACAAGGTTCGCGTGAGTTAAAACGCTTAGTTCATCCTAATGCAGTCTACACAATCAAACTGGGGCAAAGAGCATTACCAGAAAGAATAATTGAAGCCGTTTGGGGGTTCTTTTCTGCCTATGCACTTGTTTTTGTTGTTAGCTTATTATTGCTGATCGCAACAGGTGTTGATGAGTTTTCTGCGTTCTCAGCAATAGCGACCACACTCAATAACTTGGGACCAGGTCTTGGGACTGTCGCAGATAACTTCACATCAATGAATCCAGCTGGGAAATGGATTCTAGTGGTGACTATGTTATTTGGGCGCTTAGAGGTTTTCACTTTATTAGTGTTACTGACTCCCACTTTTTGGCGTGAATAGTCGAGCGCAACTAATAAATAATATTACCTATATAGAAATGATAATAATCTAGGAACAATAATGAGCTATTTACTTTTACATTCCAGTACGGATGGGCAAACTAAAAAAATTATTTTAAAAATAGCAGAACAACTGAGGAATTCAGGTCGTGAATGCGATATTCGTGATTTAAATACTGACCAACAGCTTAATTTATCAGGTTACGATAAAGTATTGGTAGGAGCATCCATTCGTTATGGGCATTTCAATAAAAAACTACAACGTTTTGTGACCTCCCATCAAAATCAATTGAACTCAATGAAAACAGGTTTTTTTGCTGTAAATTTGACGGCAAGAAAAGAAGGTAAGAATACAGTAGAAACTAACGCATATACGCGGAAGTTTTTAGAAGCGTGCCCTTGGAAGCCAACATTGAAATCTGTTTTTGCCGGAGCACTGTTTTACCCTCGTTATACATGGTTTGATAGAATGATGATCCGCCTAATTATGAAAATGACAGATGGCCCAACCGACCCAAAAACAGAAGTTGAATATACTAATTGGGAAAAGGTAGCCGAATTCGCAACTGAATTTGATAGTTTGTAGGTCGTAATTTCAACAAAATGTAGTTATTTTATGTTTTTTGTTTAATAAATCATCGCTTGGTAAAATAAATCAAAAAAACACTTGCGAGAATTTTTCGACTCCCTATAATGCGCATCCGTTGTCACGATAAACCGGTTAGAAGAAAACTTCATAACCCAGTGATAACAGAGGTGAGAAAGAAAAAAGTTGAAAATAAATGCTTGACTTTCTAAATAAAAAACGTAATATACGACACCTCGCGACAACGACCTAAGTTAATAAAAACTGAGTCGAATTTCAAAAAAAGAAATGTCGCAACGCTCTTTAACAATTTATCAGACAATCTGTGTGGGCACTCACAGGACACTATCAAAAAAATATTTGATTTTAAGTCTTGAAGAGTGACTAACACGTTAATTCATATATATGAACTAATAGGTAATATGTTTTCGCAAGAAGACATACGACAGTAAACATTCTTTGAGCATCAAGCTACTTTTAATTGAAGAGTTTGATCATGGCTCAGATTGAACGCTGGCGGCAGGCCTAACACATGCAAGTCGAGCGGTAACAGGGGAAGCTTGCTTCCCGCTGACGAGCGGCGGACGGGTGAGTAATGTATGGGGATCTGCCCGATAGAGGGGGATAACTACTGGAAACGGTAGCTAATACCGCATAATCTCTCAGGAGCAAAGCAGGGGAACTTCGGTCCTTGCGCTATCGGATGAACCCATATGGGATTAGCTAGTTGGTGAGGTAATGGCTCACCAAGGCGACGATCCTAGCTGGTCTGAGAGGATGATCAGCCACACTGGGACTGAGACACGGCCCAGACTCCTACGGAGGCAGCAGTGGGGAATATTGCACAATGGGCGCAAGCCTGATGCAGCCATGCCGCGTGTATGAAGAAGGCCCTAGGGTTGTAAAGTACTTTCAGTCGGGAGGAAGGCGTTGATGCTAATATCATCAGCGATTGACGTTACCGACAGAAGAAGCACCGGCTAACTCCGTGCCAGCAGCCGCGGTAATACGGAGGGTGCAAGCGTTAATCGGAATTACTGGGCGTAAAGCGCACGCAGGCGGTTGATTAAGTTAGATGTGAAATCCCCGGGCTTAACCTGGGAATGGCATCTAAGACTGGTCAGCTAGAGTCTTGTAGAGGGGGGTAGAATTCCATGTGTAGCGGTGAAATGCGTAGAGATGTGGAGGAATACCGGTGGCGAAGGCGGCCCCCTGGACAAAGACTGACGCTCAGGTGCGAAAGCGTGGGGAGCAAACAGGATTAGATACCCTGGTAGTCCACGCTGTAAACGATGTCGATTTGAAGGTTGTTCCCTAGAGGAGTGGCTTTCGGAGCTAACGCGTTAAATCGACCGCCTGGGGAGTACGGCCGCAAGGTTAAAACTCAAATGAATTGACGGGGGCCCGCACAAGCGGTGGAGCATGTGGTTTAATTCGATGCAACGCGAAGAACCTTACCTACTCTTGACATCCAGAGAATTTAGCAGAGATGCTTTAGTGCCTTCGGGAACTCTGAGACAGGTGCTGCATGGCTGTCGTCAGCTCGTGTTGTGAAATGTTGGGTTAAGTCCCGCAACGAGCGCAACCCTTATCCTTTGTTGCCAGCGATTCGGTCGGGAACTCAAAGGAGACTGCCGGTGATAAACCGGAGGAAGGTGGGGATGACGTCAAGTCATCATGGCCCTTACGAGTAGGGCTACACACGTGCTACAATGGCGTATACAAAGAGAAGCGACCTCGCGAGAGCAAGCGGAACTCATAAAGTACGTCGTAGTCCGGATTGGAGTCTGCAACTCGACTCCATGAAGTCGGAATCGCTAGTAATCGTAGATCAGAATGCTACGGTGAATACGTTCCCGGGCCTTGTACACACCGCCCGTCACACCATGGGAGTGGGTTGCAAAAGAAGTAGGTAGCTTAACCTTCGGGAGGGCGCTTACCACTTTGTGATTCATGACTGGGGTGAAGTCGTAACAAGGTAACCGTAGGGGAACCTGCGGTTGGATCACCTCCTTACCATTGAAGTGTTTTTGTGAAGTGCTCACACAGATTGTCTGATAGAAAGTAGAGCAATGGCTTTACGTGGGAGACTTATTCGAGAGGATAAGACTTACACGAAAATAGCAAAACGGTGTTTTGCAATTGAATTTTCGTGTCCCCTTCGTCTAGAGGCCTAGGACACCGCCCTTTCACGGCGGTAACAGGGTTCGAATCCCTAGGGGACGCCAATTGCGCCGATATCGAGTGAAAGACGATGTCCCCAATAATGATTAAGCCAATTATATTGTAGTTGGTTTAACAATTATGCTCTTTAACAATCTGGAACAAGCTGAAAATTGAAAACAACGCACATTGTTTATCGCTTAAATAATGTGAGAGTCTCTCAAAATTTCAGACCTGAAATTTTCGGTCACTTTAGCGAGTGGCATGAGCGAGCAGTCAGTCCTTCGCGGCGGCCAGCGCACAGCAAGCGCAGCATACATAAGTATGTGAGCATTGCGAGCACTGCCCAACAAAGAAGGAATGCACGCACAGCCATGACAGTAAGGTGAACGTTGAAACAATTTCGGGTTGTGAGGTTAAGCGACTAAGCGTACACGGTGGATGCCTAGGCAATCAGAGGCGATGAAGGACGTGCTAATCTGCGATAAGCGTCGGTAAGGTGATATGAACCGTTACAACCGACGATTTCCGAATGGGGAAACCCAGTGCAATTCGTTGCACTATCGTTTGATGAATACATAGTCAAACGAAGCGAACCGGGGGAACTGAAACATCTCAGTACCCCGAGGAAAAGAAATCAACCGAGATTCCCTAGTAGCGGCGAGCGAACGGGGAGCAGCCCAGAGTCTTAATCAGCATTAGCATCAGGAGAACGGTCTGGAAAGTCCGGCAGTAAAGGGTGATAGCCCCGTATCCGAAGGTGTTAGTGTTGTGAACTCGACGAGTAGGGCGGGACACGTGTTATCCTGTCTGAATATGGGGGGACCATCCTCCAAGGCTAAATACTCCTGATTGACCGATAGTGAACCAGTACCGTGAGGGAAAGGCGAAAAGAACCCCGGCGAGGGGAGTGAAATAGAACCTGAAACCGTGTACGTACAAGCAGTGGGAGCCTTGATTTATCAGGGTGACTGCGTACCTTTTGTATAATGGGTCAGCGACTTATATTCTGTAGCAAGGTTAACCGTATAGGGGAGCCGTAGGGAAACCGAGTCTTAACTGGGCGAATAAGTTGCAGGGTATAGACCCGAAACCCGGTGATCTAGCCATGGGCAGGTTGAAGGTTGGGTAACACTAACTGGAGGACCGAACCGACTAATGTTGAAAAATTAGCGGATGACTTGTGGCTGGGGGTGAAAGGCCAATCAAACCGGGAGATAGCTGGTTCTCCCCGAAAGCTATTTAGGTAGCGCCTCGTGAACTCATCTTCGGGGGTAGAGCACTGTTTCGACTAGGGGGTCATCCCGACTTACCAACTCGATGCAAACTACGAATACCGAAGAATGTTATCACGGGAGACACACGGCGGGTGCTAACGTTCGTCGTGAAGAGGGAAACAACCCAGACCGCCAGCTAAGGTCCCAAAGTCATAGTTAAGTGGGAAACGAAGTGGGAAGGCTCAGACAGCCAGGATGTTGGCTTAGAAGCAGCCATCATTTAAAGAAAGCGTAATAGCTCACTGGTCGAGTCGGCCTGCGCGGAAGATGTAACGGGGCTAAACTATGCACCGAAGCTGCGGCAGCGATATGTAAATATTGTTGGGTAGGGGAGCGTTCTGTAAGCCTGTGAAGGTGTGCTGTGAGGCATGCTGGAGGTATCAGAAGTGCGAATGCTGACATAAGTAACGATAATGCGGGTGAAAAACCCGCACGCCGGAAGACCAAGGGTTCCTGTCCAACGTTAATCGGGGCAGGGTGAGTCGACCCCTAAGGCGAGGCAGAAATGCGTAGTCGATGGGAAACGGGTTAATATTCCCGTACTGGTGATAATTGCGATGGGGGGACGGAGAAGGCTAGGCTATCCGGGCGACGGTTGTCCCGGTTTAAGGATGTAGGCAGGTGAATTAGGCAAATCCGGTTCACTATATGCTGAGGTCCGATGACGAGTCACTACGGTGATGAAGTAGCTCATGCCCCGCTTCCAGGAAAAGCCTCTAAGCTCTAGATTATCATTAATCGTACCCCAAACCGACACAGGTGGTCAGGTAGAGAATACTCAGGCGCTTGAGAGAACTCGGGTGAAGGAACTAGGCAAAATGGTGCCGTAACTTCGGGAGAAGGCACGCTGGCATTAGGTGAAGTGATTTACTCATGGAGCTGAAGCCAGTCGCAGATACCAGCTGGCTGCAACTGTTTATTAAAAACACAGCACTGTGCAAACACGAAAGTGGACGTATACGGTGTGACGCCTGCCCGGTGCTGGAAGGTTAATTGATGGGGTTATCCGTAAGGAGAAGCTCTTGATCGAAGCCCCAGTAAACGGCGGCCGTAACTATAACGGTCCTAAGGTAGCGAAATTCCTTGTCGGGTAAGTTCCGACCTGCACGAATGGCGTAATGATGGCCAGGCTGTCTCCACCCGAGACTCAGTGAAATTGAACTCGCTGTGAAGATGCAGTGTACCCGCGGCAAGACGGAAAGACCCCGTGAACCTTTACTATAGCTTGACACTGAACATTGAGCCTTGATGTGTAGGATAGGTGGGAGGCTTCGAAGCGTGGACGCCAGTCTGCGTGGAGCCAACCTTGAAATACCACCCTTTAATGTTTGATGTTCTAACGTTGCCCCATTATCTGGGGTGCGGACAGTGTCTGGTGGGTAGTTTGACTGGGGCGGTCTCCTCCCAAAGAGTAACGGAGGAGCACGAAGGTTGGCTAAGCATGGTCGGACATCATGCGGTTAGTGCAAAGGCATAAGCCAGCTTGACTGCGAGAGTGACGGCTCGAGCAGGTACGAAAGTAGGTCTTAGTGATCCGGTGGTTCTGAATGGAAGGGCCATCGCTCAACGGATAAAAGGTACTCCGGGGATAACAGGCTGATACCGCCCAAGAGTTCATATCGACGGCGGTGTTTGGCACCTCGATGTCGGCTCATCACATCCTGGGGCTGAAGTAGGTCCCAAGGGTACGGCTGTTCGCCGTTTAAAGTGGTACGCGAGCTGGGTTTAGAACGTCGTGAGACAGTTCGGTCCCTATCTGCCGTGGGCGTTGGAAGATTGAAAGGGGCTGCTCCTAGTACGAGAGGACCGGAGTGGACGCACCACTGGTGTTCGGGTTGTCATGCCAATGGCATTGCCCGGTAGCTAAGTGCGGAAGAGATAACCGCTGAAAGCATCTAAGCGGGAAACTTGCCTTGAGATGAGTCTTCCTGACTCTTTAAGGGTCCTAAAGGAACGTTTAAGACTAAGACGTTGATAGGTTGGGTGTGTAAGCGTAGCGATACGTTGAGCTAACCAATACTAATGAACCGTGAGGTTTAACCTGACAACACCGAAGGTGTTTTAGAGAGATTGAGTTGTTTTCAAAGAAAGTGAGAAGCCGAAAGGTGAAGGACACGCAGCTTGTTTGAGATTGAGGTTCTGGTTTAGTGAAGAAAAAACTAAACGGGAACAAAACAGAATTTGTCTGGCGGCAATAGCGCGGTGGTCCCACCTGACCCCATGCCGAACTCAGCAGTGAAACGCCGTAGCGCCGATGGTAGTGTGGGGTCTCCCCATGTGAGAGTAGGGAACTGCCAGACATTAAATTAGGAGAAAGCCACCCATCGGGTGGCTTTTTGCGTTTGGAGAAAAAAAGAAAAACAGGGGATGTTGAGTTTAGGTGGGGTGCTTAAGTTTTAGTTCCTTAGTTCCTCAGTTTCTTAGCTCCTTAATCCCTAATTTTAATCCCCTTTTTATCGCTTTCTTTCTCATTAGACGATGTATTACACGTCTCTTCATCTTTTTTAACTACTCTTGGGGCTCCCCTCTATCTATCACCATCATTAATGAGCGTGCGTGATGCAAAGTAGTGAGTAACAGCTCACAGATTGTTTAGGGTAGCGGAATTTTAATAAAATCAAATAAATATTGTGGATTGGGTGTTTCCCCATCATGGTGATGAATGACATCGCTTGAGTCAAAGTAGTCAGTAACAACTCACTTGTTGAAAGGGCGGTGGCTGTTGGCGATGGTGGGATGACAGGAGTAGGAGAAGCAATGGTGGAGAAGCGGTTGTATTGGTGTAATGAACGGATATATTAAATGCAAAGTTAGTGAGTAACGGCTCACTAGTGATGGGAGTTGGACGTTTAAATACATAGCATTGTATACCATAGAATAGGTAATTTATTGTTAATGTATTGAAATGAGGAATGTCTCTAGCAGATATAAAGTAGTGAGTAACGGCTCACTAGTGATGGGAGCTGGACGTTTAAATACATAGCATTGTATACCATAGAATAGGTAATTTATTGCTAATGTATAGAGATGGGGAATGTTTTTAGTAGATATAAAGTAGTGAGTAACAGCTCACTAGTGACGGGGAGTTGGACGTTTAAATACATAGCATTGTATACCATAGAATAGGTAATTTATTGCTAATGTATAGAGATGGGGAATGTTTTTAGTAGATATAAAGTAGTGAGTAACAACTCACTTGTTATGGTAATTAAAAATATATTTGGTAATTTAGATATATCTGGTAAAAGAATCAAAAATATAGAGATCAAGGTTGTAGTGAATTTTATATGATTACTTATTATAGAAATAGGGTGATATAATGAAAGTTTACTGATAAATAGAATGTATTTTATGAATTAAATGGAGGGGTAATATTTTTTATTGAGGATAGTGAAACATTGAACATTAAACATTAAACATTAAACATTAAACATTAAACATTAAACATTAAACATTAAACATTAAACATTGAACATTAAACATTGAATATTAAACATTTAATGTTTAATATTAAAAATTCATTATGCTTCTACCCTGAAATTAAACTAGAACTATTATTAATTAATGATATTAAGAATAATTAATTAAATTATTTTTCCTCTATAATGTATTTTTATAATATTTCTAGGTTTAGATAAATATTTTTATAATTAAAATGCAAGGTGAGAAAATTAAGTTATAAATAAAATGTGATAAAATACATTTATTTGAAATCTGATAAAGGAAATTCTTCTAATATTTTTTTAAACCACGGTGTGAAAATTTCAGGATTAAGAAGGATCTCTTGTTTTAATTGAGTAAGATTTACCCACCTTATAGATGAGACTTCTTCTCTATTTGGTTGGATATTCTTGTTATAATGTCCAATAAAGATATGGTCATACTCATGTTCAATTAATCCTCCCTGAACATCAGCTTTATAAATTAAGGAACCTATATGCGTTAATGGAGTGGCAAAGCCTAGCTCCTCTTGAAGTCTACGTTCAGCGGCTTTCTGAGTATCTTCATTAGGTTTAGGATGGCTACAGCAAGAATTTGCCCATTGCCCAGCTGAATGATATTTATGAAGAGCTCTCTGTTGAATCAGTAGCTCGTTTTGCTCATTAAAAATAAATACTGAAAATGCTCGGTGAAGATGACCGAGTTGATGCGCCAATAATTTAGGCATAACACCAATAGGTTCATCATGTTCATTTACTAAAATTAATTCATCTTCCATTTATATTATTTTCCTT
The DNA here is from genome assembly GCF_013255915.1 of Providencia rettgeri. Classification (GTDB taxonomy): domain Bacteria; phylum Pseudomonadota; class Gammaproteobacteria; order Enterobacterales; family Enterobacteriaceae; genus Providencia; species Providencia hangzhouensis. The sequence goes on from NZ_CP053896.1 coordinate 675,204, forward strand.
CATAAAAATGATTTCAGTAGTTTAGTATAATTAAAAATATAAGTTTGCATATTAGAGCTATTTACTAATGAATATAATTATTTTTTACTCGCAGCTATCATAAGGTTATATAGCTGCGAGTATAAAATTATTTTTGTTGTAAAACCCAAACTGCAGCTTCGACCCTTGATTTTAAATTGAGTTTTTTAAGTAAATGTTTAACATGTACTTTTACTGTGCTTTCTGCAATATCTAGTTTACGAGCTATCATTTTATTTGATAAACCCTGAGAGATCAGTTCTAAAATATCGGCTTCTCTTGGTGTCAATGAAGCAATATTATTGTCATCCTGTGTGGTGTTATCTCTTAGTGATTCAGCAAGTACAGATGCTAATGTTGGGCTAACAACTAACTTACCGCTTGCTGCTTCTTTAAGGGCTACGATAAGCTCTTCAGGTTCCATATCTTTTAGTAAATAACCATCTGCACCTCTTTTTAGTGCATTGACTAAATCATCACTATAGTTAGAAACGGTAAAAAGAATAATTCTACCTGACAACTCTCGCTTCCTAAGTTCATCAAGAGTTTCAAAACCATTCATGCCTGGCATGTTGAGATCCAGTAAGATAAGGTCAGGATCTTGCTCTTCAGCGATTTGGATACCTGTTTTACCATCTCCCGCTTCACCGATAACTTGTAATGAAGGTTCCAAACTAATCAATTGTTTGACTCCATTTCTTAGCATCGGATGATCATCAATAAGTAGAATGGTTGATTTTTCGTTCACTATATTTGTATTTTCCATAGATGATTTTTCCGGTATGTTAAGCGTCAGATAAAGGGAAGGTAACTTTTACCTCTGTTCCACCTTGAGGCCTAGGTGTAATACAACAGTTGCCATTAAGGCTTAATGCTCTTTCTCTCATAATAATAAGCCCATAATGATTAAGTTTATCAGTATTTGACGTGATCCCTGTACCATCGTCAGTAATTATAATAGTCACAATACCATCATACTGGTTTAATGAAACCTCAGCCCATTTTGCATTAGCATGTTTTAAAATATTGGTTAATGCCTCTCGGACTATTTGTATAATATGAATAGATTGATGCGGTGAAATACTTTTTGCGGGTAGGTCGTAATTTAAGTCTATTTTATACCCCATACGTTCGCTAAATTCATTAATGGTACTTTCTAATGAGGGGAGCAGACCTGGCTCCGTTAATTTAAGCCTAAATGTGGTTAATAGCTCTCTCAATTGACTATATGCGGTATTAATCTCGCTGCGCATTTCCGTTAACAACTGTTGTGGCTTTTCTGGTAATGGTTCAGGTTGTAATTGCAGGTAACTAATTTGCATCTTCAAGCAAGATAGAGACTGGGCGATAGAGTCATGGAGTTCTCTGGCAATAGCAGAACGTTCATCCATGATAAGCAACTGTTGCTGTTGTTCTATTTGGTGTTCCATTGCTAACATGCCAGAAATTTGTTTTGCTAAAACAGAAACGAGATTGTTTTGTTCATCTGAAAGTATTTGATTATCTTCAATCTCACCAATAATAATGCCATAACGATGCATATTGTCTGATAAATCCCATTGCAAGCTAAGAGGTTTCTCGGTTGTGACTTGTTGTTTTAGTTGCTTTGTATTCGCTTCAGATAACCCGGTTGAATGGCAGCATATTTCATGAAAATATGCTTCATTGCTTTCTTCATACAACCGTAAACTCAGATTTTTGAGTATGGTAATGTTTTCTAGTTCAATAAGAACTTTTTGTAATCGCAAGTAGAGGGGATCCGAGGAATGAAGGATTTGGTTTGATTGATATAAATAAGATAACACCTTATTTTTTGTGATTAAGTCTGCAGTTTTTTCTGCGACTCTTTCTTCAAGCTGATGATAACTTAGCGCTAATTCATCTGACATCTGGTTCAGAGTTTCTCCTAGCGCATTTAATTCATCTTGCCTATTATTTTTAGGGTAGCGTTGGCTAAAATCTTTTCGTCCAATCGCATTGACCATTGATAATAATTTAACCCATGGGTAATAAATTTTTCTTCTCAGGTGCCAGATAGTTCCCATAAGTAATAAGAATACTAAACTGATGAAAATCAGTTGTGTCATGGCAACATAAGCAATCTTTCTTTCCGTTTTCTCATCAATGTTATGAACTAATTCATCTAGTTTACTTACAAATGATATAACTTCGTATCTTGCATCGTTAGGTGTATTTGCTTCCATTAATGAGGGTTTTAAGATATGTAACCAATAATTGTAGAGTTCATCAAATTGAGGCGTTAAATTTTCGATCTTTACAACTTGAGTCAGCTCTGGGCTGATGAGGTCAGATTCTAATGCATCGAGATAACGCTGATTCTGGGTATTTAAAGGGACTAGAGAAAGCAATCTGTAGCTCTGCATTCGTAGTGAACCAGATTTATTTATTGCATGAGCGTTACCCTGCACACTTAAAATCATTCGATTGGAAATCGTCATCCCAATAATTCCTAAGATCGCAATAAGTAGCATAAGGCCGATCACTTGGTTAATAATTGAAAATCGACGATACAGTGTGGGCATGTGTCACTTCCTTAAAGAGTAGCGCTAGCGAACTTAAAATGCATATTTCTCGTATTGTTCATAAAGGGTCGAATATTAAATATACTACTTTGGTAGTAATTTTCTGGATCTATAACGATATAGATAATAAAAAATAAAATTTTTCTTTAAGTTTTATGCTTTTATTTATTGATATATAAGATTAAATTTGGTTTGACTGGAAATAGGTTTACGTATTATAGCGTAAATTAAAGATGAGTTTCTTTTGATTTAGATCAGTTTAAATATCGAAGTAAATCAATATGTAAAATAATATACATCGAAAGTGTCTTTGATAATCATATCAATGATAGAAAGAGAGGCAGCCCTAATCGATAGAGCTACCTTTTTGTTTTAAGCTTTTTTAAATTTTTTGAATAGTGAGATTATCGCAACAAGGATTAGGCCTGTTACTAGCCCAAAAAATAAATTAATTATAGTTGGTAAGATAAACTGCATAGTACTGCCAATGATAGGCGTTAAGGTTGCTGTAAAGGATATTTCGGTGATCCATTCTGAAATATAGCTGATACCGTGGGTTAGAATACCACCACCGACCATAAACATCGCGGCAGTCCCTACAACAGATAATGTTTTCATCAGATAAGGAGTGGCATAAATTAATGAATTACCACATTTTTTTAATAAAGAAGAGGTTTTCTTCTGTAAATAAAAGCCTAAGTCATCTAATTTGACAATCCCTGCAACTAAGCCATATACACCGATAGTCATTACGATAGCAATGATAGAGAGTACGGCCACTTGGTTGATAAAAGTGGTAGAGGAAACAATACCTAGTGTGATGGCAATAATTTCGGCTGATAAAACAAAATCAGTACGAATAGCCCCTTTAATTTTTTTACTTTCAAATTCCTTAAGTTGTTCTTCTGATAACTGTAATTGATTTTGGGAAACAGTATCTTTTACGTTAGAATGCAAGAGCTTATGAGTTATTTTTTCTGCGCCTTCAAAACAAAGGTAGGCTCCACCAATCATAAGTAGTGGTGTGATAGCCCAAGGAAGAAAGGCACTGATTAATAACGCTAAAGGAACAAGTATTAATTTATTAATAAATGACCCTTTAGCAACGGACCAAACAACAGGAATCTCTCTATCTGCACGAACACCTGTGACTTGCTGGGCGTTTAGCGCGAGGTCATCACCTAAAACCCCAGAGGTTTTTTTGGCAGCCATTTTCGTCATGACGGAAACATCGTCTAGTACAGCGGCAATATCATCAAGTAATGTGAGTAAGCTACTTCCAGCCACAAGGGTATCCTCAATATTTTTTAAGGTGTCATTAATGTTTATTAGGTCAGTTAATGGATAATTAGTTCACTACAACATAAACCATATGTACAAATAAGATAATTCCACTGCAACTGATAAGTCTGAATTTTGAATTATTAAATTTTTATGACAGTGGAACCAATATGGTTTTTTCTTTTCTAACTTATTAATTTTAGTAAAGTAACATATTGCTATCTGCTATTTTACTTTATATTCGGTTTAATTATTTAGTTTATAAATAAATTTTAATAGATAGGTATAGGGTTAATACATGTCTTCTCAGCCAGTTTTGAGTATTGTCGTTGCTGTATATAATGGTGAAAAATTTTTACCTCAGTTTTTTGATAGCTTAATTGCGCAAAAGCTAGAAAATTGGGAGCTGATCGTTGTAAATGACGGCTCTAAAGATAAAAGTGAAGATATCATTAAGTCTTATGCAGATAAATTTGTACATTTGAAAGTGCTTTATCAAGAAAACCAAGGTGTCTCAGTTGCTCGTAATACGGGGATGGCTGAGGCTACGGGAAAATACATTACATTTCCTGATATTGATGATGAAATTAGCCCACAAATGTACGGACGTTTATTAGAAATCGCATTATCAAATGACCTCGATGTTGCAACTTGTAATGGGACTTATGTTTATACTAATGGCGATGCTCCAAAGGCAATTTTCCCACCGAATAAAGTCCCGTCAACTGGGGTGATTTCAGGCCCTGAGTGGCTTGAAATTGGCTTAAGTTCACGCAAGTTTTTGCATGTAACTTGGCTGAATTTATATCGTTTAGACATGTTGCGCCAACACAAATTTTTCTTTGAGCCCAAATTGCATCACCAAGACATTCCTTGGACAACAGAAGTGTTGCTCGTAGCAAAGCGCGTGCAATTTATTAATGAACAATACTATCGATATTTAATCCATAATCAATCTGTTTCACACTCATTGAGTGGTGATGAGCGCTCAGTCCGTAAGATAAAAACCTATTTGAAGATTATTGATATGCTGTTAAATATTTACCAGCGTTATCCTGAACAAGTTAAGCAAGCCCCTGCTTGTTTATGGCAGGTAGGAAAGGAAGGCTTAGGGGTGATTCAAGCGCTATTAGCCATCAAATCACCAGATGTACAGAAGGAAATGGTACAACTATTTTTTGATAAGGGTTATTGGCAAATTGTGTGGGCGCATGCAACTACAGTAAAATTAAAATGGCGATTAATTAGACGTTACACAAAACTAAAAGAAATTACCAAATCATAATTTACTGAAAAGGTAGCTATTTTTATAGGCTACCTTTTTTGTTTCTATTTTGCTAATTGCTTTAGAGAAGCAATAAACATATCCCATAACTTTGGGTTATCTAACTTTGTAGCGACTTGCGTGTGGCAATCTGCTTTAGCGGGGTGGCGAAAGTCAGTCACCGTCATACCCGTTGTTAAAGCACCTTGCAGTTCGATATCAATCGGAGCTTTAATCGTTTCCATTATGGATGGGTCGATAACATAAGCAACAGCACATAGGTCGTGGACAGGGGCATGGTTAGTATAGCCATTACGTCTGCGGTAACCTGCAGTGTAGTAATTTAGGGATTCAACAACAAAATCACTTACAGGTGTGTTTAACGCTGCAATGGTTTTCATTATTTGGTCGTCTGGCCTTGCTTGATGTGTAAGATCTAACCCAATCATAGTGATAGGCCAAGTTTCATTAAACACAATATGAGCAGCCTCAGGGTCTATAAGGATATTGAATTCAGCGACTGCAGTTCGATTGCCTGTATGGTAGCCTCCTCCCATTAAAACAACTTCTTTTACTAATTCTACAATTTCAGGTGCTTTTCTCACTGCCAAAGCAATATTTGTTAGCCCCCCAATAGGAACGAGAGTAATTGTTTTAGGCGGATGTGATTTGAGTGTATCAATAATTAGGTCAACAGCATGGCGCTGATCAATAGGGAGCTTGGGGTCGGGGAGATGAGTACCGTCAAGGCCTGTTGTACCATGAACTTCTGGCGCAGTCTGTATTGTTCTCACTAGTGGCCTAGAGCAACCTGCGGCGATAGGGATATCATTTGCACTAACGAATTCCATAATTGCGCGTGCGTTATGAGTAACTTTATCTAATGTTTGGTTTCCGACGACTGTAGTTACCGCAAGTAACTCTATATTTGAATTGCCTAATGCTAAGAAAATTGCCATTGCATCATCGTGGCCGGGGTCACAATCGATAATAATTTTATTGTTAGACATTATTTCTCCATTTATTAGGTTATTTACGTTTAATTGACATAATATATGGATATATTTATTTTTATGTGATGTAAGTTCTATTTTTGTGAATACTAATGTAATGAAATTATTCATTAGGGTTACTAATGGAGAGTGATGTGATTAACATATTAATAACAATCGTGTTGAGTTTATAAAGATAATGTGTTCTTTATGTAGTTTTAAGCAATATAAATGAAACCGCCCAGATGGTTTTATTAACGACTTAATGATTGAGGAGGCAGAATGGAGAACTATCTAGAAAGATTACCTGATGTTATTGATTCTGTTGCAACTAATCAGTTTTATCCTAATTTATTATCATGGTTGTCTTCACTTATTGCATTCGATAATGCGATTGTTTACTCCTTTGAAAAAGGAGCTCCACCTCGATTTCTTTCCAAAGTAGAGCGCCGTAATAGCGATAGTATTAACAGAATCTATCAACGAGGTGCTTATTTAATGGACCCATTCTACCAAGAAATCCAAAAAGGCGGGGCTTCTAAAGTATTAACACTAAAAGAACTCGCACCTAAAGGATTTTATCATACGGACTATTATCTCAATTTTTATCGTAAAACAGGGTGGTGCGATGAGGCAGGGTTGCTGTTAGATATTTCAACTAATAGGCAGTTAGGTATTTTTTTTGGTAATGAAGATAGGCCTTTTTTCTCGGAAAAATATACGCAAGCGCCACTTAAAGATGCCTTCGATATCATTCGTAGCATGGTCAAACTTCATAAAGATGTTTCTCCTTCTTCGGTGTCGAATCACTACCAAAATACAGACATGCAAACACGATTTGGGTTAACACCGAGAGAGTGTGAAGTTGTCGAATTAATCTTAGCGGGCAAAGGTTCACCACAAATTGCACAGGCACTTTTCATTAGTTTAGGGACAGTGAAAAATCACCGTAAGAATATCTATCAAAAATTAAGTATTAATTCACAGGTTGAATTATTTAACTTATTAATGAATAGGTTAAGCTAAGTATAATGTGTTTTTATATTTATTTTAACCTAATGATTTAAAAGTGTTTTATGGCTATTATCTTTTTTATTGCTGCGTTATTTTTTTGTTTTTGTCTAGATGATCTTAATAAACTAAAATTCAATTAATAATCATCATTATTAATATGGTAATGGTTATATAACTAATTGTTTATAATCTTATATTTTTTGATTTTATAAATTTTATTATTATTTAAATATTCTACTTGCATCACAATTGTTAACTTTATGTTTCGAATATCCCTAAAGGGATATGTAATTGTTAATGTAAGGTTAAGATAATCAGGTTATCGAAAGATACTAAACAGGGTATCCATAATGAATAACCAAGTAGAATCATTGACTTACTATGCTGCGACTAAGAAATATGACTTACGTTTTCCTACATTAAAGGAAGATCTTGATGTTGACGTCGTGATTATTGGTGGCGGCTTTTCTGGGATCCATACCGCACTTGAGTTGTGTGAGAAAGGGATTACCAATATCGCTATTTTGGAAGGACGGCATCTTGGCTACGGTGGCTCAGGGCGTAATGGCGGCCAAGTGATGGCGGGTATTGGTCATGATATCGATGCAATTAAAAAATATGTCGGGCCAGAGGGTTTAGAAACAATTTTTAAACTCAGTAATATGGGCGCAGGGATCATGCGTGATCGCATCGCTAAATATGATATTGATGCAGACTTTTGCCGTGGTTATGCATACTTAGGAAGCAATAAGCGCCAAGAAAAGACTTTGCGTAGTTGGCTAAAAGATTTCAAGTCTGTCGATCCTGAGGAAGAAATTGAGTTTTACAGTGGCTCAGAACTAAAACAGATTATTGGTTCTGATGCTTATACCTGTGGTATCAAACACATGGGCGGTGGGCATGTACATTCATTGAACTTATTGTTAGGTGAAGCGAAAGCGGTTAGTGAAATATATGGCGCTAAAATATTTGAGAATAGCCAAGTATTAAATGTTGAGTATGGTAATACCATCAAGGTTAGAACTGCGATGGGAACGGTCAAAGCACAAAAAATGCTGTGGGCTTGTGATTCATTTTTAAATGGCCTTGAGCCGACGATCTACCCTAAGACCATTAATACTTATGCATATCAATTAATGACGGAAGAGCTGCCTGATGAATTGATCGAGCAAATTAGCCCAATCCGTGGAGCTTATAGTGATATTCGTCCAGTTATTGATTACTACCGAGTGACGAATGAAAATCGCCTATTATTCGGCAGTTCAACGCATTTTCTTGAATACATTCCATCTGACCTTAAAGCATGGAATCGTAACCTAATGCTAAAAGTCTTTCCCTATCTCAAAGATGTCAAAATTGAATTAGCTTGGGGTGGACCAATGGCATGTAGTGCAAATTTATTTCCACAAATTGGCTCATTACCACAACATAAAAATGTGTTTTATGCGCAGGGCTATTCAGGTTTTGGTGTTACGCCTAGCCAGATTGTGTGCAAAGTCCTGGCTGAAGGGATGGTAGAAGGTTCTCATCGTTATGACTTAATGAGTTCTATCCCACACGCCAATATTATTGGTAAAGATAGCATGCGTAATGTGATTGTTTCACTGGCAAAAATAATGCATCAAACATCCGGTTATTGGCAAGGTCGCCGTTAATTCGTTATCTGCCTAACTAGTTTATTTAAATCGATTAAAGGTAAAAAATTATGATTAGTCCATTGCTGTTAAACAAACCACTGCCAGAACTATTAAATATTGGTAGCGTGACAAATTTAGGTTCTGTGGTTGTTGAAGGCGACCCTCAAGCGAGTGTTGCGATGATCCACGGTGAACCAACGGATAATCTAACCTGTGGTATTTTTGCTTGCACTAAAGGTAAGTTCAAAATGGTGTATCCATTTGATGAAATGGCGACAGTCCATGAAGGTTCGGTGAAGTTAACGGATGTGAAAACCGGTGTGACGGTTGAATACCATAAAGGCGATACATGGTTTGCTGCGAAAGGTACCGAAGTTTTATGGGAAATTGATGCACCACGCTTCGTAAAACATTACCTAGCTTGTGTAAATGCCTAATTAGTTTCTATTGAGTGGAGTGATAACAATGAGTGAGTTAACTCTATTACCAGAAGTCAGCGAGTTCTTGAAGCGTCAACACGGCCATTTTATCAACGGGTTACCGGTTTCTGGCAAGGGCGATACTTTTTTTGATGTTGTTAACCCTGCCACTGAACAGGTTATTGCTAAAGTAAAAGAAGGGACTTTAGCCGAAGTTGATGCCGCAATGGATGCGGCTCATACTGCATTTAAAGGGGTTTGGGCAAATACCACACCAATGGAAAGAGGGAATTGCTTAAACCGCCTTGCTGACCTACTTGAAAAACACCTTGAAGAATTAGCCCAGCTAGAGACGTTATGTTCAGGTAAAACCATTCAATTATCTCGTTTTCTTGAAGTGGGCTCATCTGCCCAGTTCTTGCGTTATTTTGCCGGTTGGGCGACAAAAATCAGTGGAGAGACATTGAATGTCTCATTGCCTTCTTTTAATGGTGAGAAATATTCTGCATTTACTCAGCGTGAACCCGTTGGCGTTGTCGCCGGTATCATTCCTTGGAATTTTTCGATCATGATTTCCATTTGGAAATTAGCTGCCGCTTTAACATGCGGTTGCACGATTGTGTTGAAACCAAGTGAATTTACCCCGCTAACTATGCTAAGGGTGGTGGAATTAGCAAAAGAGGCAGGGGTACCTGACGGTGTAATTAATATCGTGAATGGTGGTGGTCGTGAAGTTGGGCCTGCACTGATTCATCATCCACTTTGTTCTAAAGTGACATTTACGGGTTCAGTACCAACAGGTCTGGCGGTAGGGCGCTCAGCGATGGAAGGTAAATTAACCCGAGTCACACTTGAACTTGGTGGGAAAAACGGCGCTGCATTCTTAGCTGACCTACCGGTTGAAAAAATTGTTAATGGGATTATTGAAGCGGGATATCTAAACCAAGGGCAAATTTGTGCAGCTGCTGAGCGGTTCTATATTCCCTCTAAATTGATGGATGAAGTACTAGCAGAACTAAAAACGCGTTTGTCTGCGATGAAAGTGGGTTCTCCATTAGATGAAACAACCGAAATGGGGCCGCTGGCAAATAAAGCGCATTATGAAAAAATCTTAGGTCTGTTTGAAAAAGCTCGCCAAGATGGCAGTGAAATTATTTATGGTGGTCAGCCCATTGCAGGTGCTGGGTATTTTGTGCCTCCAACCATTATTCGTGCTAATAGCCCAAATGATGTATTGATGAAAGAGGAAACATTTGGGCCAATAGGGACTTTCTTAAGCTACGATGATGAAGAAGAACTTATTGAGATGATGAATAGCACTCCATTTGGTTTAGCTGCGAGTTTATGGACAAATGATCTCAGTAAAGCGATGCGTATGATTTCGCGCATTGAAGCGGGAACCGTATGGGTGAATATGCATACCTTCCTTGACCCAGCAGTCCCATTTGGTGGTGTTAAATCATCGGGTATTGGCCGTGAATTTGGTAGTGCCTTTATTGAGTATTACACAGAGTTAAAATCTGTCATGGTGCGTTATTAGTGTTCGATTTATATTTAATTAATCAACATTTCCCGGCCATCGTGCCGGTTTTTTTGTATTTAAATACAGGAAAAGTAAAAGCGTGAGTTATGAAGAAGGTGGATAATGATTTCTTGTCGAGAAAGCGATGAAAATAGATGCCGTAGGTGGTCGTTAAACAAATTAGAGCTTTTCTTGGCGAATGATAAACCCTGATGATACAAGCTCGGTTCGGTTTGTCACATTCGCTTTAGTGAAGATATTGCGTAAGTGAGTCTTCACTGTTGATAGTGAAACTCCCAATAATAATGCAATTCGCTTGTTACTTGCGCCTTCCCGTACTAAATGGATGATTTCTTGTTCTTTAGGGGTATAAGACACTAGCGAGTCGGGTAACACATCGAATGTCATTAGTTCAGCGACAGGCAAGATAGCATTTAATCGCATGATTTCTTGCTGGCTAAATGGGCTGTCTCGCAGCACCGAAATCCCCGCAATAATTTTATTTTTACGGCGAATAAATATTTCTGCCATATCAGCCATGTTATTTGGCTGCATAAAATCATGGAAAAAAGCCTGATTTTGCTGGCGTATTTCAGAATCCATTCTCACTAAGCGTAAGTCATCACTGCGAAAATGGTCAGGGTGCAAAGGGTCTAATTGGTGAAAATAAGTGAGATATTCTTCGTGCATTTTTGCTGAGATCCCATGAAGAACGTAGTTATCTGGCTGGCAATGATCATTCACGAGGTAATACACCAATGCGGAAACCGGAATAATATGAGCAATGGTATTTAGGCAGCAATCAATTAATGTTTGTTGATGAGGCTCGAATAATGGTGAAGTCATCATATTCCCTTGCGTATTAATCGAATTATTATCATGCCTCTTAATGCGGTTAACATAAAATAAACATATTAATAACGTGAAGTTGATAACAGTATTTAAAACTGATGAAAACCCCATCAATATTGATTTGGTGCTTTTTGGTATCTTTAGGGAGTTGTTTATTAATATATTAATGAGTAATTTATTTGCTATACATTGATATTACTTTGATTATTTTTTTTGCCCTTCAAAATATGGGTACTTTTCGCGAGTTGTATTTTATTTCCCCTCTCTCTAGGTATCGTTCTTTAGGACGATAGCAGCTTGTTTAGGCTTATTTCTATAGTGGATATGTAGTTACTTTGTTTTTACAAAAAATTCACATTTATGGCTGAGTAGAGAGTGAGAGGGATGTAAAATGAATTTATCCTCAAAATTGTCGACACATTTAGAAAAAGGGAAAGTTGGCTTTCCGACTACATTGGCGAGTTCTGCCGGCTTGATTATGGCTAGCCCCGTTATTTTAACCGTTACGAGTGGATTCGGTATTGGTGGTGATACATTCGCCCTAGCGGTGTTATTCAGCTTCATTATGATGCAAGCTCAGCTAACCACATTTTCGGAGGCTGCGGCTATTCTACCAACTTCAGGGTCGGTATATGACTATATATCGTGTGGAATGGGGCGTTTTTGGGCGATAACTGGCGCACTTTCGGCTTATTTGATTGTGCATGTGTTTGCAGGAACTGCCGAAACGATCCTTTCAGGAATTATGGCGCTCGTTAACTTTGAGCATCTCAATACTGTCCTAGAGACCAGTAATTCATCTTGGATGGTCGGCGTGGGATTAGTTGTCACGTTTGGGATTTTAAATGCATTTGGTATTGAGGCCTTTGGTAAGGTCGAGGTTGTACTGACATTCGCCATGTGGTCTACGTTAGTGATTTTTAGTGTGAGCGGTTTGATGTTGCCGTTTCATGTCGATATGGACGGCTGGTTTGGTCAGCCACTCAATACGGATCCAACGCTCATCCTTAGTTTTGTGGGGATGGCAATGTTTATGTTTGTTGGTTGTGAACTTGTTACTCCAATGGCGCCTGAAATTAAAAATTCTGCCAAGGTGATCCCTCGCGCGATGACCACGGGTTTATTCTGCGTCGCACTCTGTATGGTGTTATTCGGTGCAGCTCTAGCGAACCAAGTGGAAAATGTGGTCGTTGACCCACAAACAGGCACACGCTTACTTGAAACACCGATGGCAATCCCTGCATTCGCCGAAATTGTCATGGGTGAGTTTGGGAAGTATTGGATAGGTGTCGCATTATTATTGGCTGGTGGAGCAACCATTAATACGTTAATGGCAGCGGTTCCTCGTATTCTTTATGGAATGGCGCTTGATGGGGCATTGCCACGTATTTTTGCTTATTTGCATCCGCGTTTCAAAACCCCGGTATTCGGTATTTTAGTCGCTGTGATGATCCCATGTTTGCACGCTTTTGCTATTCAAGGTGACCTTGACCGTATCATTCCATTGGTACTGGCGGCAGTGTGTTCTTGGGGGACGGCTTACTTGTTGGTAACGATTTCAGTGGTGTTATTGCGCATTCGTCGACCTGACTTACATCGTGCCTATCGTTCGCCTTTTTTCCCTATACCGCAAATTATTTCGAGTGTCGGAATTATTTTAGCTATTGTGTATATCACTCCTCCTGGCATGAATGAGTCGGATGTCTATATTCCCTTTGCCATTATGTTAGGTTTAACAGCAGGATATGCATTAATTTGGACTGTTTTCGTACAGAAAGTTAACCCATTTAAACCTGTAGATGTTGAATCCGTTTTATCGAATTCCTTTACTGATGAAGAAATGGAAGGAGGCCAACTTGAGCCATTACGTAACCTCGCCTAAACCATCTTTGTGGGAAAGAATCGGTAAGCTCACTCAGCAACGTTTGCCTGCCGGATATCAAACAGGATTGACACTTAACCGTGTTGAAAAGGACATGGCGCCTTATCCATGTGAGTGGGGAGCACCCGGAGTGCTCCTTGTACAGCCTCAGCCTGAGCTAACCATTGAGGTAACTGAGCGACCAAGAAAATTGTTTCTCGCTTTTATCGTATATAGCCGCTTTGCCGTATCTGGCCAGTGTACTAATGATATCAATGCAACAATTGAAGTAAAAACCCGTGGGAGTATAAAGAAAAAACATATCCATTTCGTATCGAAACAAATGGATGGTCATAAAGTTATCGAGTGGTTGAATGAATATCCCGTTATTCGGCAAACATTAGAAGAGCTGGAATTTAATCATTGCAAGATAGAGTTTAGCAGTGGCCGTTGGCGTTGTGAAATAGAGCCTTATACGGCATCAGAAATGGTGAGCCGCATCCCAGCGACTCGTCGTTATTTGAGATTAATACAAAAACAACGTTATTATTTATTGAGTGCGCTGCAGTTAATTAACCAACTGATGGAAAAACGTGCTGTGAGCCATTGAGTTTAAAAGAGTTTTTTGATAGTAATAATTATTATCAATTGACTTGCTGGAATTTGATGTGAAATCTTTGCCTCTTTTAGGTTGTATGTTGTTGTCATCTGCTGCAATGGCAACGCATTCTGACTGCATACGTTTATCTGAGCTTTCCTTTGCTGAAGGGGTGCATGATAGCGAAGGTCATAGTTGCTTATCTTTTGAAGTATCACAGCAAGATTTTATAAAACAACGTGGTGAAGGTCTTTCCAAGGTCCTGTTATTGGATTCCAATAAGCAGCCAGTGCGTGCATTGCAAGAGTATGGTTCAGTACAAGAGCCCCATAGCGCAGATTATGTAGTATCAGAAAATGGGGTTTATTATCTAGCGTTGAATGGTGAGCCGGGTAAACCTTGGCAATTAAAGTTTGACATCAGCCAGTATCAGCCTTTAGCCATTAAAAAAGATAATGAACCTATTAGCCCGATGCTACAAAGTTTGCTTGATGAACATTATCAAAATGGTGATACAAGCGCATTTTGGCAAGCTGTCGCCGCGCAAGGAACCCCCCTGGTTGAGGCGTTTTCAAATCGACAAAAACGCGTGACATTTCTTTGGCGTGGCGCGAAAGCAAATGCCTATATTCTAGGGGCGCCGTCAGGTAATCACGAAAGAATGGCCCACTTGGCGGGAACGGATATTTGGTATCGTTCTTTTATCATTCCTAATGATACGTTATCACAATATAAAATTGCACCGGATATACCTTCTGTGCCTGAGGGCGGCTTTGCTCAACGTAAAGCGATTTTAGTCACAGCGCAGTCTGATCCTTATAATTCTCATGTTATTCCTTCGCAACGCGTAGATAAATATAACCGTTTTTCGTTGTTATCATTGGTACCGAACATACGCCAATGTCACTTCCCTGATGTAGAAAACAGGCAGATTAAAGGCCGTTTAGAGACATTTACGTTGACGAGCCAGGTATTAAAAAACGAAAGAAAAATAACGGTTTATCAGCCTAATATACCAATGGAAGCTCCGGCGCTATTGGTGTTATTAGATGGACAAATTTACCTGAAAGACTATCAGATGGAGAAATTTTTTGATAAGTGGATAAATCAGGGGAATTTTCCTGCTATGAATATTGTATTTGTGGATAGCATCAATTCAGCGCGTCGTGGTGATGAGCTTCCTCCTAATGATGCCTTTCCTAAGTTGCTGGCGGATGAACTTATGCCCCAACTCGCGGAAATGGGAATTCAAGCACCTGCAAGCCATACGATTATTGCGGGTTCCAGTTATGGAGGGCTTGGGGCGACATGGAATGCGTTACAGCATCCTGAAATTTTCGGTAATGTCATTAGCATGTCAGGATCTTATTGGTGGGCTCCGAAGGATAAAGACCCTGAATGGTTGATTCGTGAAATCGAAATGATGCCAACACAACCGATCCGTTTTTTCCTTGAGGCTGGCCTTTTTGAACAACGTGGTAGTTGGGGGGGAATTATTCAAAACCACTACCGGTTATTCGATGTTCTAAAACATAAAGGTTATCAAGTTGATGCCATTGAACTCCCTAGCGGGCACGACTATGTTTCTTGGTGTGAAACGCTTTATGAGGGAACAAACCAACTTGCGTCACAATGGTAAATAGCCCTAACGCTCATTCACAAAAAGCAGCTTACATTTAGCTGCTTTTTTACATTTATGACTAACGTCTTCATTTCGCCATAAAAGCGTCATTCAACTGTCATCTAGCTCCTTTAGCATGCCTTTCATTATTTGAAATATACATCTTCTCTTTTCATTATTGATTGGCAAGGAAACAGTTATGACTGGTAATTTTATGAAATCCCTTTTAGCTGTCACGGTAAGTACTTTAATTTTGGGGAGTACAGTCCCTGCCTACGCGGCTGATAAAAATGATGCGGTGTCAGAAAATCGTGCAGCGCAAGGTGATATCACCAAATTTGGTGGTGCGCGTCGTTTAGCGACAGAGCAAACTGATATCATGAAAGCCGCACTTCACAATGGCCAAGCCAAAAATGTGATTTTATTTATTGGTGATGGTATGGGTGACTCTGAGATTACTGTTGCTCGTAACTATGCAGAAGGCGCTTCAGGGTTCTTTAAAGGTATCGATGCCTTGCCAATCACAGGCCAATATACCCATTATGCGTTAGATAAAAAAACACAAAAACCCGACTATGTAACTGACTCTGCGGCGTCTGCCACCGCGTGGTCTTCCGGTGTGAAAACCTACAATGGTGCATTAGGGATTGATGTATTTGGTAATGATCATGAAACATTAATTGAGATAGCTAAACGTAATGGTAAAGCGACGGGTAACGTCACAACTTCCGAGATTCAAGATGCAACGCCTGCCGCGCAATTTTCGCATGTGAGTGCGCGTAAATGTTATGGCCCTGAGGAAACAACAGAAAAATGTGCGGCTAACGCGCTAGAAAATGGCGGTCGTGGTTCAATTTCAGAACAACTGTTGGTAACTCGTCCTGATGTCACGCTTGGTGGTGGCGCTAAGAGCTTCAAACAAGAAGCAAAGGCGGGTGACTACAAAGGCAAAACTCTGGAACAACAGGCTATTGAGCGTGGGTACAATATTGTGCGTGATGCTAAAACATTAGATAGCATCAAAGTCGCAAATCAAGATAAACCCGTTCTGGGATTATTCCATGATGGTAACATGACCGTTGCATGGGAAGGCCCGAAAGCGGTTCACTACGGTAATATCAACAATGCGCCATTGGAATGTAAACCGAATGCGAAGTTAGACCCTAATGCACCAACATTGGCTCAAATGACGAAAAAAGCGATTGAGCTGTTAGAAGTCAACCCAAATGGTTTCTTCTTGCAGGTTGAAAGTGCCTCTATCGATAAGCAAGACCATAAAGCAAACCCATGTGGCCAAATTGGTGAAACTGTTGCTCTCGACCAAGCTGTACAAGTCGGCTTAGATTTCGCTAAAAAACATGGTGATACATTAGTTATCGTGACTGCTGACCATTCACATTCAAGCCAAATTATTCCAGAAGGAACAAAATCAACGGGCTTAACGCAAGCGTTGATTACTAAAGACGGCTCTGTGATGGTGGTAAATTACGGTAACTCTGAAGAAGATGATTCTCAAGAGCACACCGGTGCTCAGTTACGTGTGGCGGCTTATGGCCCACATGCGGCAAATGTAATGGGTCTAACTGACCAAACTGATTTGTTCTTTACCATGCGCGATGCAATGGGATTGAAGCAATAAACCAACCCTGTAGTGAAAATTCTCCGCAATAGGATGTTGCGGGGGATTTTTTTATTTTCTAGTATATTTTCTCCTTATTTTTCAACCGTTCCTCAATAAACTTACTAAATATTTGCACTTCTTTTTTTATCCGTTATCTTGAGAAATTGAATCATCTGATAACTATAAATGTGCTTCTTCATAGGCACAAATAATGAGAATGGCATAATGAGAGAAGTTCGCGAACTACAACGAGATGAAATCCCATCTGTTTGGTCTATCGACCGCACTGAATTAATTGAAAACCTTTATCTGTATCAAAATGGCGAATTGGTGCTATCCAAACAACGGTTTGATATGAAAGGTTGGCCAGAAGGCGAACCTGAAGCCTATACCCCTCATTTGTTGGAAAGTTACGACCTAGGGGCGATATTTCTTGGGGTTTTTGAGCAGGGCAAGTTAATTGCTGCCGCAAGTTTAGATAATGTGTGGCGCGGTGAGCAAAAAAATTTACTGCAATTATCTTTCCTGCATGTGAGCCACTCGTACCGTGGCCAAGGTTTAGCAGGGATGTTATTCCAACAATGCGCTGAAATGGCGATGCAAAAAGGGGCAAAGGGCTTATATATTTCTGCGACGCCTTCAGAAAATACAGTGCATTTTTATCAACACCTAGGCTGCACCTTAATTGCACAACCTGATCCTGAATTATTTGCATTAGAGCCCGAAGATATTCATTTTATTTATCTATTTTCGTAAGTTTTTATTTTGTAAAATAAATGTTAATTTATAGGGGTGGAATAAAAAAGCATTGAAATTTACTAAAAACTAGATATGATTGATAATCATTATCATTTAAGAGTGTTGAGGTCACTATGCCAACTAGCATATCAAAAACCACAGGTTTAAAGCGTATAGGCGCTGGCCTTTGGGGAGTCTTTGCTGTGATATTGTTGAGCATTGCTTATGTACTCAATAATATGGGCTTAGATAATCTAAAAATCATTATGATTATCATGATGGTAGCAACTGCAGGGATGTTATTTAATCGCGGTTCTCGTCGTTTATTGATTATCCCAGCTGTGATTTCACTTGCATGTTTTATGATGGCCTTTGTACTACAAAGGTAGCTCTATAATCTAATTAATAATTAAATAGAACAGAAGAAAGTGGTATCGAAAGATATTGATAATTGAATGGTATTCAATATAACGGTTTATTCAAATGATTTACTATTGTCTTATAGTAAATAGTCAGATAAGGCAGCGTTAGCATTACAGAGAAGGTCAAAAGGGCAAGACGTTATAAAAAAATGACTGACCAGTGGTGCGAAAGGGGGGACTTGAACCCCCACGTCCGAAGGACACTAACACCTGAAGCTAGCGCGTCTACCAATTCCGCCACCCTCGCAATACTGTCACATCAATACTACATTATTGTGATTTATCCAAAGTTAGTGGTGCGAAAGGGGGGACTTGAACCCCCACGTCCATAGGACACTAACACCTGAAGCTAGCGCGTCTACCAATTCCGCCACCCTCGCAATACCTAACTAAACTTTGATTCATCAATGCTTTTAACCAGCAATAATGTGGTGCGGATTTTAGGCTAATTTCGACGAACGTCAATAATTTTTTTATGTAGTATTTTTGATTGATGAAAAAATGGCCGGTGAGGGTTCACCCGCCATTAAGTCGTATGAAAAATTGTGCTTTAGTTTAATTCATTCGCGAATAAATTAACGCTTAACAGCTTGGTAAACTTTGAATTTTCCCGTTTTGGCAAGTACTTCATGGCTACCAAATGCTTTATCGAGTAAATCAGGGTACGGTAAGAAAGCATTCGCGACGATCCGCAAATGGCCACCTTTTTTCAGGTATTTAGGGGCTTGGTAAATCATATTTTCAACCGCACGATAACTGGTGTTTAGGCCATCATGGAATGGAGGGTTAGAAATAATCCAATCGAATTTATCGTTAATATCTGAGTAAGCATCACTTGCGATGATTTCGCCAGCCAGTTTGTTTGCCTCAAGAGTGGATGCAGCGGAATCTAGCGCAGACGCACTCACATCACTTAAGGTGAGTTTTAGCTCTGGATTTTGCGAGCCGAGAACTGCGGCGATCACCCCATTACCACAAGCGAGATCAAGCAGATCGCCGCTCATTGGA
This sequence comes from Providencia rettgeri, assembly GCF_013255915.1. Classification (GTDB taxonomy): domain Bacteria; phylum Pseudomonadota; class Gammaproteobacteria; order Enterobacterales; family Enterobacteriaceae; genus Providencia; species Providencia hangzhouensis. Next base: position 694,615 of record NZ_CP053896.1, read on the forward strand.
TCAGTTAGCGTTGATAACAGTAGATCACTACCGATATCAAGCTCATTATGGCTAAATACCCCTGGTAGTGCGTTAATTCTAACATTATCAATCTGATAATGACGCCACCAGCGAGCAATATCAAAGGTTGTCGGTTGTTCTAATTCACCATAGTACAAGCCACAGCGGCGTGCTGAGTCAATTTTTTGTAAGCTAGCGATCCCTTCCATAATGGATTCGGCGCTTTTAACACCACTACGGTTTTCACCAACGATAAAAATTTGGCTACCCGCAGCGAGGTGAGTACAGAGGTCATCGAGTTGGAAACAGGCTTCTTGCTTGTTTTTTTGCCAAAAATAAATGAGAGTATCGCAAGGCTGGATAAATTCCGCGGGTGTTGTGGCAGAGAATAACGCCATATCGCCCATTAACGGTTGTAAGCGTTGCCAGTGATGATACTGGTTGGTGATGACACGAACACTAGCTGCTTCTAAGGTTGCAGCGAGCTCATCCTGAATGTCACCAGCCAAAATGACATGACGATCTGTAAAATGTTCGAGATGGCGTTGAATAACTTCGCTGGCAGGTGTCAGTAATGACATATTCTGTCAATCTCCTAAAATAATAAAAAAACCGATGACCATCTTACCAAAGATAAGAGAAATAGCATTGCTCTGTTGGCGCTATTAATCCCCTTTGATAAGATGTGGTTGTAAAATTGCGACTGGAAAATCAAATGACACGACGTGACAGGCTTTTAGAACAAATGGGGATCACTCAATGGATGGTGAGAAATCCTGCCGTGTTACGTGGTGAACGTGGTGTAAGGATCCCAGCGTCGACTAAGCTTATTATTATTACTGATGAGAACCTTGATTTAAATAGCCAATTGCTAAAAGATATTTTTCTTTCCATGAATATTGCACAGGACGATGTGGTTTGTGTCAATTCAGAGCAATTAGGTTTAATCCCAACACCAATAATAACACCATGTTGGGTATTAGGTGATGAAATCCAGCCTGAAGGTTCAAAAGTCATGTTTACTTCACCTGTTTTGTCTGAGCTAAGTACAAGCTATAGCGCTAAACGGGCACTATGGAAACAAATTTATCAATATGATGAAAATTTCAACACTAAAGCAATCTGATCTCGCAACCGCCTACTTAATTGAGAAGTTAAGCCATGATTTTCCATGGACTGAGCGAGTTTTTTATGGGAACCAAGGGGAAAAGTACCATAACATAAAAATATCCGTTAATAATCAGATTATTGGTTATGCAATAACACAGTGTGTTCTTGATGAAGCGACCTTGTTTAATATTGCCATACACCCTGATTACCAAGGGAAAGGGTATGGCCGCTTGTTGATAGAACAGCTTATCGAAGAACTTGTAAAGAAAGGCATTCTCACGTTATGGCTAGAAGTGAGGGAATCAAATGCATCTGCTTTGCATCTATACGATAAGCTAGGTTTTCACCAAGTGACGGTACGTAAAGATTACTACCCTGCTAAAAAAGGCCGAGAAGATGCTTTAGTACTTGCTTTGACTCTATTTTCTGATGAATAAATTTAAGTAACGAATAATTTATTATTAATATAATTAAAACCCCAATATGTGTCATAACATATTGGGGTTTTGTGCTTTTATGGACGACTATTTTTCAATTTCAGGAAGAATAGGTTTATTAATTAGTTGGATATTATCTTTTAACTCTTTTTTTGCTGCAGCTTGTGCGTTAACTTCTTCATTGAGGCCTTTATATGTGGAATAACACATAATTAGCATCATGATGGATAACGGTACAGCCATGGCGACCAGTGCAGATTGCAAACCAGATAATCCGCCGGTCATAATTAGTACGATCGCGATTGCTGCAATAATGACACCCCAAATGGTTTTAGTGACATGAGACGGATTTGGGTTCCCATTTTCACTGACCATTCCCAGTACAAATACCGCCGAGTTAGCTGATGTGATAAAGAAAATCAGTACCAAGGCAATAGCTAAGACACTAATAAATGTCGATGCAGGGAAATAATCTAAGAACTTAAACAGTGCAGATGTGACATCGTTTTTTACAGCATCTGCTAGTGCGGTTTGCCCTAAGTTTTGAATTAAATGGATGGCAGAACCGCCCATAACTGCAAACCATGCAAAAGCACTTAATACAGGAATAAATACTGCGCCAATCATAAATTCTTTGATTGTTCTTCCTTTTGAAATACGAGCCACAAAGCTGCCAACTAACGGTGCCCATGCTATCCACCAACCAAAGTAAAACAGTGTCCAGTTAGCAATCCAAGTACCGTCATTATAGGGTTCAGTACGAAATGACATACTGACAAAATTTTGGACGTAATCACCAATACCTTGGAATAAAACTTTTAAGATAGTTTGGGTTGGGCCAGATAGAAAGATAAATGCCATTAATCCGAGAGCAAGTATGATATTTAAGTTTGATAGGTGTTTTATTGCCCCTTGTAACCCGGAAATCGTCGAAGCAATATAAACAACAGTAATAATAGCAATCAAACCAATTTGTACATAAATACTAATGGGCAATCCCCATAAGTAATTCATACCACTGTTAACTTGTAGTGTACCAAAGCCTAATGATGTGGCGATACCAATGACGACGGATAACATCACCAATATATTGATCCATTTCCCGACAGAGCCGTAGATCCGATCCCCAATCAATGGATAGAAAACAGAGCTGAGTGAAGATGGTAGTTTTTTTCTAAATTGGAAATAGCCTAAAGCTACACCGACAAGCGCATAACAGGCCCATGCAGAAACACCCCAATGCAGATAGACATATTGCATGGCTGCTTTAGCAGACTGTTCTGTTGAACCTTGGCCAATCGGCGGGCTGATATAATAGGAAACAGGCTCTGCTACCCCCCAGAACATCAAACTTATACCAATTGAGGCACTGAATAACATCGCAATCCAAGTGACTGTACGGTATTCCGGTTTGTCATTGTCATCGCCAAGGCGTATGTGACCAAATTTGGAAAAACCAAGAAACATACAGAAGCTGAAAAAGATAAAAACGGAACCTAGAATAAACCAACCTAGATTGTTATAGATAAAACTTAAGGCGGAATTTGAAAAAGCTTCCAGCTTATCAGGAATAAATGCACCAAAACTGATTAACGCTAGGCTAAAAGCTAGCGACACGTAAAATACGGATTTTTTGTGATTCATCATACCTCTTCTCCAGTTGCTCACTTATTTTTCTTTTATGAGAGTTGGCTTGCAGGGAATACTCGTTGTGTTTTAAGGGTACTTTTTGTTAGATGCTACTTTTGGTTTACAAAGAATAGCCATGCAAAGATTGTGCAGTCAACAAGAAATTAACCAATCATTAACAGATAAGTTGTGGGTGATTGTATTAACTATTTGTTATTGTTGATTTAAATATTTTTGGTTAAAAAATTATCAATATTTCATTTGATCATTAATGCGATCTGCATTAACATTCTCAAAAAAGATGTTAACTATAAGTTTACATAAGTGAGGGCAATTATGAGCAATGCAACTAAAGTCATTTCGATTAATGATCACCTTGATATTGATAACGCATGGACAATCCCTGCGCGTTATTACACGTCTAATGATATTTTTGAGTATGAAAAAGAAAAAATATTTGCTAATTCATGGGTTTGTGTCGCTCATGTTAGTGAAGTAAAAGAAAAAAATTCCTATATCACTCGTGAGCTCATTGGCGAAAGCCTTGTGATTGTTCGTGGTCGTGATGATGTATTACGTGGTTTTTATAATGTATGTCCACACCGTGGACACCAGTTGATCAGCGGTGAAAGTGGCAAAGTCAAAAATGTGATTACTTGCCCTTACCACGCGTGGGCATTCAAGCTAGATGGCCAATTAGCACATGCGACTAATTGTGAAAATGTGAATAATTTTGAAGCCGATGCAATGTCATTAAGTAGCTTCCATGTTATTGAACATGCAGGGTTTATCTATGTAAATATGACTGTAGGTGAGCCTCAGCCTATTGAAGAGCAACTTCCTGGCTTAGCCGAAAAAATGCAAGAAGCTTGTGGAGTCATTAGCGATTTAAAATTGGCAGCGCGTTTTGTTAGCCATACTCCTGCTAATTGGAAAACTATCGTTGATAACTATATTGAATGTTATCACTGCCCAACCAATCATGTGAGTTTCGCCAGTTCCGTGGATGTCAACGTATACGAACACCAATTATTGGATAATTGGACTGTTCAAATTGGCAAGGCAAAACCCTCTGAATCCTCCTATCAGTTTGATGAATCTGTTTTAGACCCACGTTTCTTTGGTTTTTGGATTTGGCCAAGCACCATGTTCAATATGCCTCCAGGCGGGGATTTCATGACGGTAATTTATGAGTTTCCAGTGAACGCAGGGGAAACCTTGCAGCACTATGATATTTATTTCCTCAATGAAGAACTGACTGAATATCAGAAAAACTTAGTGGAATGGTATCGCACCGTATTCCGCCCAGAAGATCTGCGCTTGGTAGAAAGCGTACAAAAAGGATTACGCTCACGGGGTTATCGTGGCCAAGGCCGCATTATGGCAGATAGGCAACGTAGCGGGATCAGCGAGCACGGCGTTGCCCATTTCCATAAAATCGTCGCTGGTGCGCACACTGAGTAATCACGTTATTTATTATAAAAATAAAAGGAGAAGTCACAAATGCATCATTTAACTCACCCTGCACTATTTCGTCAGTCATGTTACATCAATGGGCAATGGGTTGATTCAGATAAAAAAATCCCTGTGACTAATCCTTTTGACCAATCTGTGCTGGGAACGATCCCCAGCCTGTCTGCAACACAAGTGGATGAGGCGATTGAATATGCCCATTCTGCAATGGAAGGTTGGAGTAAGCTGACTGCTAAAGCGCGTTCTATCATTCTACGCCGCTGGTTTGAGCTGATTGAAGCCCATGTTGATGATCTTGGGCGTTTAATGACGCTCGAGCAAGGTAAGCCACTGAATGAGGCAAAAGGTGAAATTCGCTATGCCGCTTCCTTTATTGAATGGTTTGCGGAAGAGGGGAAACGTGTTTATGGGGAAACCATCCCGCAAACAGTGGGAAGTAACCGCATTTCAACGATTAAACAACCGATCGGTGTGTGTAGTGCGATTACTCCGTGGAATTTCCCCGCAGCGATGATCACCCGTAAAGCAGCTCCAGCACTGGCCGCAGGTTGTAGTATCATCATTAAGCCTGCAACAGAAACGCCTTTTACGGCGCTTGCCTTAGCACAGTTAGCAGATGAAGCGGGCATTCCTGCTGGAATATTTAACGTCATTACTGGGGACTCTCGCATTCTAGGCGAACGTCTAACTAAACATGAGCTTATCAGTAAATTTTCGTTCACCGGTTCAACGCAAGTTGGCCGAGTTCTATCTGAGCAGTGCGCATCGACGATTAAGAAAACATCACTCGAACTGGGAGGAAATGCGCCTTTTATTGTTTTTGATGATGCTGATATCGATAAAGCGGTAAAAAGTGCGGTTCAAGCCAAATTTCGCAATGGTGGGCAAACCTGTGTTTGTGTGAACCGTTTTTATATTCAAGATACGATTTTCGATGAATTTCAGGTCAAGTTCGTTGCAGAAGTCGCCAAATTGCAAGTCGGTAATGGCCTTAAAGCGGGAATTGATATTGGGCCTATGATAACGACACGTGCTATTGATGGTATGAATGAGCTATTACAGGATGCACTAGCGAAAGGTGCACGCCAATTAACCTTAGGTAATGAAGTAGCGGAGTATGGCAATTTCTTTAATCCAAAAGTCCTTGTTGATGTTGATGACTCAATGAAGATTGTTCATGAGGAAATCTTTGGTCCCATTGCAACATTGATTCGTTTTAGCGATGAAAATGAAGTGATTACTCGCGCCAATAATACGATTTATGGCTTAGCGGCTTATTTCTTTTCTCGTGATGTGAGTCGTGTATATCGTGTAGCTGAAAAACTACAAAGTGGCATGGTCGGTATCAATACAGGCTTAATTTCTAATGAAGTTGCTCCCTTTGGTGGAGTGAAACAATCAGGTTTAGGAAAAGAAGGCTCTCGATATGGTATTGAGGATTATTTAAGTACTAAGTATCTGTGTTTAGATATTGAATGATGAGAGGGGCACTGTGATGAACCAACAAAAAATTGCAGTCAATGTCAGTCGAATTGAGCAAATTAGCCCAAATATTAAAATGTTCGAGTTTGTTGCACAAGAGGGCGCGCTAATGCCTTTTAGCGCAGGCAGTCACATTACCGTTCATATGGGCGAGCAGGCTGGTTTGCAACGTGCATATTCGTTAATCAGCGACCCGCAGCAGTGTGGCAGTTATTGTATTTCTGTCTTGCGTGATGAAAACTCGAAAGGCGGTTCTGCATTTATGCATGAGCAGCTATCGCCAGGGGATAGCTTGTATTTGTCCCCAGCACAGAATTTTTTCTCGTTAGCACCGGATAACCAATGTAAGCATATTTTGATCGCCGGTGGGATTGGGATCACGCCTTTTCTCTCTTATCTCTATGAATTAGAAGAAAATGGAATGGATTTTGAACTTCATTACTGTTTTCGTGATAGTACAACGGCGGCATTTCTTGAACATTTACAACAGCGTATTGGCTCGCGTTTATTTCTTTATGACGGTAGCCAAGGGCAGCGAATGTCTGTCGAACAGTTAGTTAAAGCACAAGGAAGTAATAGCCATCTGTATGTATGTGGCCCTCAATCATTAATTAATGAGGTGATTGAAAAGGGTCATCAGCACTTGGGTGAATCACAGGTTCATTTTGAAAATTTTGGCGAAGTTGCCAGCGAAGGGGACTCATTTGAAGTCTATTTCCAACGCTCAGGCTTTAGTTTAGAAGTCGGTAAAGATGAGTCTATTTTGCAGGTAATCGAAGCAGATAAGCGCATTAACGTGGAATGTTTATGCCGTAATGGGGTTTGTGGAACTTGCGAAACGGCAATACTTGAGGGAGAAGCTGATCATCGTGACCACTACCTCGATGATGATGAAAAAGCTGAGCAGAAAACGATGATGTTGTGCGTTTCTCGAGCTAAATCTAAACGATTAGTCCTTGATTTATAATCAAAGTTGCCCCGCTTAGGCCATAAGTGGGGCAAAATACCTGTTTTAAATATCTTTTAATTCAAACATTAAAAAAGGCTGTTTTTCATCATTAAAGTGTTGATAAGCCGTAATTTGTTTGTCTTGAAATACGATTTGACCACGCCCTGTACGAAATACTTCATCTAACCATGACTTATGGTTGATCACTAATTGATATAATAAACGTTGTAGCTCAAGGTAATCTATTTCAGTCGATTGATTGTGTAAGTTGCTGGCTAATATTTCGCCTGCTTTATCTGTAAATACGACTAAGTGATTGAAATGAGATAATAATACATCAAAATAGCATTTGATTTTACGTAGGCGTAGTTCGGTGTTTTTACGTTCGGTGTTGTCTAAACTGATCCCAACCAGCTTTGTCACTTTGCCATTAGGGCCTCTGACTCCTGTTGCTCGGGATGTGATCCAACGGTAATCGCCTTCCCAGTTAATTTTAAAATCCATTTCATGGGCACCGCCTTCACGAATAATTTTAGAATATCCATTAACTAATTTTTCTTTGGAGTCATGGCTCATTAAAGCCCAGAAATCTTCATTACTGGTGATTTTGATACCATAAACGGCTTCAACGTTGTCCGAGTAGTTCAATTCCCCAGTTAATAAGTCCCACTCCCAGGTCACGATATCTGCGGATTCTTGAAGATGGACTTCGTTGATGTTGCGCATGACGCCTGAATTGCTAACAGTGACTTGGTTATTGGTATACTCACCGTATTTCAACCATATCTTGTCGACATCCAATAACGTGGCGAGCTTTTCAAGATTATCTTCATCAATCATGCCGCCTTTCGTCCATTTGTTAACCGCCGTTCGGGAAACACCAAGGGCTTCAGCGGCTTTTAATTGACTCATTTTTTTCTGTTTTAGCAATTTCAACAAACGTTCTTTGAATGTCTCTGTTTCTGTCATCAATTCATGTTTACCTTATAACTTATGGAGTTAACTAAAAACCATGTGATAAGTGAGTAGCAAGGTATTGCTCTAGATTTTCGATAAAGACTCTAAGATTAGCACTCGTTCGGAGACTTCTCGAATATACAGCATAAACATCTGCAGTTTGATGCCATTGCGGTAACACTCGTACTAATTGGCCTGACTGTAACTCAGGCCGCACACTCCATTGGGAGCGCAATAGGATCCCTTCACCACTTAAGCACCATTGCTTGGCGACTTCACCATTATTGACGGTTAATTTGCTATTGGGAGTGACCGTCATACTTTCTTGCTGGTATTCAAGCTTCCATACCGCGGGGGCTTGGTTACGTTCTTTAATCGCAATACAAAAGTGCTTTTGTTCCAGTTCTTGTGGGTATTTTGGGTAGCCGTGTGTTGCTAAGTAGGTTGGAGAAGCGCACAGAATACGCTGGTTCCGTGCAATTCGCCTAGCAATAAATTGCTCAGCTATCGTACCGCCAATACAGATATCAACGTCAATGTTTTCACTAATAATATCGACAGACTTATCGGTCAAAGTGAGATCAATGCCTAATAAAGGATGACTCCCCCGTAATGTGAGTATAAACGGGTTAATATAAGTACTGCCAAACCCTGTGCTACAACTGATACGTAGATTGCCGCGGATCTCTTCGCGACAGGCGTTGAGTTGTTGTTGCATCTGTTCCAGTTCAGCTAGCATCACTTCACTGCTACGTAAAATAATTTGCCCTTCGTGAGTCAGCTTAATTGAGCGAGCCGTTCTAAAAAATAAAGTTTGTCCTAAATTTTCTTCTAGCAACTTAATGCGTTTAGAAACATAAGCTGGGGATACCAACAGCTGTGATGCGGCTTGAGAGAAACTCATCAAACGGGCAACCGTGACAAAAACGCGGATATCCTCTAACGAAGGAAGCTTGTTCATAGTTTGTAAACCTAAGGATTACACTTCATATCTATACTTTATCACAGCAACCCCTAAACTGGAGAACAAACAGACATAATTCATTTATCAGAGGTTTTCACAATGTCACAATTTAACATAGCGGTTATTCCTGGTGATGGTATTGGTACCGAAGTGATCCCTGAAGGATTAAAAGTATTAGCAGCGGCAGCCAATAAACACAATGTAAAACTTAACTTTACCCATTTTGATTGGTCGTGTGAAACCTATCACCGTACAGGGCGTATGATGCCTGAAGATGGTTTAGAACAATTAAAGAAATTTGATGCGATTTTTCTCGGTGCGGTAGGGTTCCCTGGTGTTCCTGATCATATTTCGTTATGGGGGCTGTTATTACCTATCCGTCGTGCTTTCAACCAATATGTTAATTTGCGTCCTGTTCGTTTATTTGATGGCATTAAATGCCCATTAGCAGACAAAAAACCGGGAGATATTGATTTTTATGTCGTGCGTGAAAACGTTGAGGGGGAATACTCTGCGATTGGCGGTATTCAGTACGAAGGTACGGATGAAGAAATGGTACTGCAACAAAGCGTTTTTACCCGTAAAGGTACCGACCGTATCTTAAAATATGCTTTTGATTTGGCGCAGTCACGTGAGAAAAAACATTTAAGTTCAGCGACGAAATCCAATGGGCTATTTCATTCAATGCCTTATTGGGATAGTCGTGTAGCCGAAATGGCGAAGCAATACCCAGATATCAAAGTTGACCAATTTCATATTGATATCTTTGCTGCAAACTTAGTGAGAATGCCAGAGTTCTACGATGTGATTGTAGGGTCAAATCTATTTGGCGATATTTTGTCAGATTTAGGGCCTGCTTGTACAGGAACTATTGCGATTGCACCCTCAGCCAATATTAACCCAGAAAAACAATTCCCATCGATGTTTGAGCCGGTTCATGGGTCAGCACCTGATATCGCAGGGCAAAATATTGCCAACCCGATTGGTACAATTTGGGCAGCCGCCATGATGATGCAGCATTTGGGATGTCCTGAAATGCATGATTCGATTATGTCCGCAGTAGAAACAGCGATTAAACAGCGCCAACATTTGACTCGTGATATGGGCGGCGATGCCAGTACGCAGGCGTTAGGGGATGAAATAGCCCGTTTGGTTAGTGTTTAGTTGATGCATAAAGACGGTGTTTATTGAGTCAATTTAGTGAGCCATCGAGGGACTGTTTTGCCTGTTCCTCGATGCTTTGATTGTTAATACCCCCAAGATCTGCGAAAATATCCGCCAATTTTGATTAACAAGACGGATTTGCGACGCCAAGAGCCACATTGAGCCTCTTCGAATGCTTATACAAATCTGTATATAAACGAAAAGAACGGTTAAATGACAGATCAGAACTTTCTCCATGAAGTTAGCACACGCAGAACGTTTGCTATCATATCCCACCCCGATGCGGGTAAAACCACAATAACCGAAAAAGTGTTATTGTTTGGGCACGCTATTCAACGTGCTGGTACGGTAAAAGGCCGTGGCTCTAACCAACACGCTAAATCTGACTGGATGGAAATGGAAAAGCAGCGTGGTATTTCGATTACCACCTCTGTTATGCAGTTTCCTTATAATGATTGTCTTGTTAACTTATTGGATACCCCAGGTCACGAAGACTTCTCTGAAGATACTTATCGTACATTAACGGCAGTTGACTGCTGCTTGATGGTCATTGACTCGGGTAAAGGGGTTGAAGACCGGACACGTAAACTGATGGAAGTCACTCGTCTACGTGACACTCCAATCTTAACTTTCATGAATAAGTTGGACCGTGATATTCGTGACCCAATGGAATTAATGGATGAAGTGGAAAATGAGCTGAAAATTGCTTGTTGTCCAATCACATGGCCTATTGGTTGTGGTAAATTATTCAAGGGTGTTTATCATTTATTACGCGATGAAACAATCCTATACCAAACAGGCCAGGGTCACACTATTCAAGAAGTCCGTATAATTAAAGGGCTGAATAACCCAGATCTTGATACTGCCGTAGGTGATGAATTAGCGGCACAGTTACGTGATGAGCTGGAATTGGTTCAAGGGGCATCTCATGAATTTGACCATGACGCATTCTTGCAGGGTGAATTAACCCCTGTCTTTTTCGGAACAGCATTAGGTAACTTTGGTGTTGACCATATGCTAGATGGCCTAGTGGAATGGGCTCCTCAGCCACAACCGCGCCAAACAGATTTACGCCAAGTTAATGCGACAGAAGAAAAGTTCACCGGTTTCGTATTTAAAATCCAAGCAAATATGGACCCGAAACACCGTGACCGTGTTGCGTTTATGCGTATAGTTTCAGGTACTTATGAAAAAGGCATGAAACTACGCCAAGTGCGCATCAAAAAAGATGTGGTCATTTCTGATGCTTTAACCTTTATGGCGGGGGATCGCTCTCAGGTCGAAAACGCCTATGCAGGGGACATCATTGGGTTACATAACCATGGTACGATTCAAATCGGTGATACCTTCACACAAGGTGAAGAGCTCAAATTTACGGGTATTCCTAACTTTGCCCCTGAATTATTCCGCCGTATTCGCTTACGTGATCCGCTAAAACAAAAACAACTGTTAAAAGGCCTCGTTCAGTTATCTGAAGAGGGTGCAGTACAGGTGTTCCGCCCGTTAACTAACAATGATTTAATTGTTGGTGCGGTAGGTGTGCTGCAGTTTGACGTGGTGGTTTCGCGTTTGAAAAGCGAATATAACGTTGAAGCTATTTATGAAGCCGTTAACGTTTCTACTGCGCGTTGGGTTGAGTGTGATGATGCGAAGAAATTCGAAGAGTTTAAACGCAAAAATGAGCAAAACTTAGCCCTTGATGGTGGCGACAACTTGTCTTATATCGCACCGACTATGGTGAATTTGAACCTGACTAGTGAACGTTACCCTGACGTTAAATTCCGCAAAACACGCGAACACTAATTGTGTTTATGACCCACGACTAGCATAGTTAGTGGGTCATCTTATTTCGAACTTCATTTAAAGCAACTTTCCCTGTTTTTTTATGCTTATCATCAAGAATATTCTGTCTTTATCACCTTTCTCTTTATTTTTTATGTTTTTTTACTTAGGCTATATTATTCGTTGTCCATTGCAGTGAAAGGAAGGTTTTTATGAAAAAAGCAAAACTATTGAGTTTGTTAGGAGTTATTGGGTTGAGCTGGGCGCTCGCGGCTTGTAGCTCATCATCAGATAGCGCTTTGAAAAAACAAGCCTCAGAAACCTGGGACAGTGCATCTAAGACCGTTGAAATGGCAGGTAAAGATACTGGGAATGCCATTTCGAGTGGCGCTAAAAACACCGGTGACTACATTGATGACTCCGCGATTACGGCGGATGTAAAAGGAAAATTACTGGGTACGAAAGGTATTTCGAGTAACAGCGTATCAGTAAAAACAGTCAATGGTGTTGTTTACTTATCAGGCTTTGTTAAATCAGCCGATCAAATTGATAAAATTACGCAAGTGGCATCGCAAGTCAATGGGGTAAAATCAGTACAAAATGGTTTAGTCATCGCTAACTAATCAGTAAATAAATGTCTCAATAGCTCATATTGCTGAATATTTATTGTACAATGCGGATAGAATGGGCTTTCAAAGGGAAGCTCATTCTGTTTTTGAGCTATTTAAAGTGAACTTCTGTCATTCAGAGGCATTATGGGAAAACACGTTTCAGTTACACTCGGCACGATTGAGCCGCTTGCATTCTTTGATAATATCAACTCGGGAAAAACTGCCCTGATTTGTGAAGGTGGCGGTCAACGAGGAATTTTTACTGCGGGTGTACTGGATGAGTTTCTTATCTCTGATTTCAACCCTTTTGACCTGATGATAGGCACTTCAGCTGGGGCTCAAAATCTTTCTGCGTATATTTGTGGGCAAGCAGGTTATGCACGCCGTGTGATCACGCGTTATACGACTAATTCGGCATTTTTCAATCCACTGCGCTTTATCCGCGGCGGCCATCTGATTGATTTAGATTGGCTCGTCGACACCACAGCAAAAGAATTCCCATTACGTATACAAGCAGGGCTCGATTTATTAAATTCAGGCCGTGAATTCTATATGGGAGCAAGCCGCAGTGATGATTTTTCCGCTGCTTTTCTAAAGCCTGACGCAGACAACTGGCTCGATATTATTCGTGCATCCAGCGCTATTCCGGGCTTTTATCGTGAAGGTGTCGAATTTGATGGCACGCTTTACCAAGATGGTGGCATTAGTGCTGCTATCCCAGTTGAAGAGGCATACCGCCGCGGTGCAGAGACTATTGTGGTGATCCGTACCGTTCCTTCCCAAATGTATTTTACCCCTGAATGGGTGAAAAGAATGACTCGGTGGCTGGAAGGGGATAAAAATGGCCTACAACGTATGGCCGCGATGCTAAAAGTTCATCTGAAAAGCTACCGTAGAACACAAGAATTTATTGAAAACCCACCAAAAGATGTACAGGTCTTTGAGATTTATCCACCTGTTCCACTGAAAAGTAGTGCGCTGGGTAGTAAGGTATCTTCGCTTAATCAAGATTACCATACGGGGCGCCGGTGTGGTCGCTATTTTATTGCAGCACTGGGTGATGCCTTTGACCACAACACAAATCGCTTTAGCCATACTTTGGCACAGAAAATTGAGTCTAACCCATTAGATATTCAGCTTGAGCCACAAGTACCGAATGAGCTCATTCCTGAATTGGCGGCGGAGCCTGTTACCTCAATGCCTTTGGCCGCAATATCCGCAAATGAAAATCGTGATGGCTAAACGTCAATTTATTGATACTCATTGCCATTTTGATTTCCCACCTTTTAGTGATTCCTTCACTGAAAGTTTGCAGCTTGCTCAACAAAGTGGGGTGAGTGATATTATCATTCCTACAGTGAGTATGGATAATTTTGCACGAGTTTGGCAACTGGCACAGCAGTACCCGCAGTTGCATGCCGCTATGGGGTTTCATCCGTTATATTTGAGTCAGTTTCAAGAGCAACATATTGATATATTGACTGATTATCTAGCTAAAAAGAATAAAAAGTGTGTGGCGATAGGGGAGATTGGGCTTGACCTCTATATGCAAAACCCGCAATTTGAGCGCCAGCAAGTGGTGTTGTCCGCACAATTAAAGTTAGCGAAACAGTTTGATTTACCAGTTATTTTACATTCACGTAAAAGCCATGACCCATTAGCTGCGATGCTACGTCGTTTTGATGTCCCAGCTCGTGGCGTTGTGCATGGTTTTGCCGGCAGTCTATCTCAAGCCCAAGCCTTTGTTAAACTTGGCTATTATATTGGTGTTGGTGGCACAATTACTTATGACAGAGCGAATAAAACTCGCCATGTGATGTCGCAACTCCCTTTGACTTCATTATTATTCGAAACGGATGCCCCTGATATGCCAGTTTCAGGTTTTCAAGGCGAACCAAATCGTCCTGAACGTATTGAGTGGGTTTTTCGTTCATTATGTGAGCTTCGCCACGAATCCCCTGCAGAAATAGCCCAACAACTTTACAACAATAGTTTGTCGTTATTTAATCTCACCAAGTAAAACCGCATACAGAATCATAAATAATATTTATATAATTTCACTAATTGGCTATTAAAATCTATTCGGTTTTTATTGTGCTTAATTGGGACTTTAGTGCCTTTCCAGATTAAACTGAATGGATTTTGTGACTTTTGTCACATTATGTGAATTTTTGTTGTTTATTGCAGTATGTATTTGTGATGAGTATTGCGGGTTATTGGTGATGACTAGGTATAATCATCAAATTAAGAGTCAAGGTGACTTACACGTTTCCTTATATATCAACCTAAAATAAAGTGAACAGGGATCCTTCCATGCAGCTCATTATGAGTATTATCGGAATGGCGGTACTTATCGCGATAGCTATTCTATTTTCCAGCAATCGCCGAGCAATTAGACTACGCACAGTTGGCGGCGCATTTTTAATTCAATTAGCCATTGGTGCATTTGTTCTTTATGTTCCAGCGGGGCGTAGTGTGCTCCAAGGGATGTCTGACGCGGTTTCTAAAGTTATTGGATATGGTCAAGATGGGATGAGCTTCATCTTTGGCGGCCTTGTTTCCGATAAAATGTTTGAACTGTTTGGTGGCGGTGGCTTTATTTTCGCTTTCCGCGTTTTACCAATTATTGTTTTCTTCTCATCATTAATTGCTGTCCTTTATTATTTAGGGATCATGCAGTTAGTGATTAAAGTTCTTGGTGGTGGTCTGCAAAAAATATTGGGAACCTCAAGAACAGAATCGTTATCTGCAACAGCAAATATCTTTGTTGGGCAAACGGAAGCACCATTGGTTGTTCGCCCTTATATTGCAACAATGACGACATCAGAGCTGTTTGCCATTATGTGTGGTGGTTTAGCTTCTGTAGCGGGTTCAGTTTTGGCCGGCTACGCCCAAATGGGTGTACCAATGGAATACCTGATTGCTGCCTCCTTTATGGCCGCTCCAGGTGGTTTATTATTCGCCAAACTGATGGTTCCAGAAACAGAAGATGTAAAAGATAGGGTTGATGCGACAGATTTAGTCGCTGAAGATGAACGCCCTGCCAATATCATTGATGCGGCCGCTTCTGGGGCATCATCAGGGATGCAACTGGCGCTGAACGTAGGGGCAATGTTATTGGCCTTTATCGCTTTGATTGCATTGATCAATGGCATCTTAGGTGGTATTGGTGGCTGGTTTGATTATCCACAATTATCACTGGAATTATTATTAGGTTGGTTATTCGCTCCGATTGCCTTCTTAATTGGTGTGCCGTGGAGTGAAGCGACAATTGCCGGTTCTTTTATCGGCCAAAAAGTTGTTGTGAATGAGTTTGTCGCATTCATGAACTTCGGTGAATACATGAAAGCGGATGCTGAAGTGCTGGCGGCAGGCAAACAAGTGCTTTCCGACCATACTAAAGCGATTATTTCGTTTGCATTATGTGGTTTTGCTAACCTTTCATCCGTCGCTATCTTACTCGGTGGTTTAGGCGGAATGGCGCCAAATCGCCGTGGTGATGTCGCTCGTTTAGGTATGAAAGCGGTTATGGCTGGTACCCTGTCTAACTTAATGAGTGCAACCATTGCTGGCTTTTTCTTGACGTTAGGCGCAGCAGCCGTAATTTAATTTATATTTGCTATCAGCTAATCCAATTAAACGGAAGGGGAATAATCCTTCCGTTTCCATTTTGATTCGTTATATTCTTTTATGACTTTTTATATCAATCGTAAATTTTCAACTATTCTTAACTTAGTCAATTAATGATAAAGAAAATATTAAAAAAGCCATTTGAGAGAAGAATTGATGGCGATAGATGGTATAATTTGATGGATATCACATTTTTTATTTTAATAATGTAACATTCAGTCGATTAATGTGATTTGTAGCACATAAAATGGCATCATTCCATGGTCAAATAGGCATTAGTAAGCTGCTATGGAACTGCTAGTTCTCAGAGTCTAGGACTCTAGGGCATGATGCGGTGAGAAGGATCTCAGCTGCTCAGTTCGGAAAGAATCCGACTAGCATCTTTAAGGAACCAAGCCCGCTCGCCAACAAAGAACGTGTCGTTCTGAAGAATTAACAACGTTGGAGAGTTATATGACTGATTTAAAAGCGGCCGCACAACGCGCGCTGTCACTTATGGATTTAACCACTTTAAATGATGACGATACAGATGCGAAAGTCATCGCACTGTGTCATCAGGCGAAAAGCCCAGCAGGCAATACCGCTGCAATCTGTATTTACCCTCGTTTCATTCCTATTGCACGTAAAACATTACGTGAGCAAGGCACTCCAGATGTGCGCATTGCTACGGTCACGAATTTCCCACACGGTAACGATGATATTGATATCGCATTAGCTGAAACCAAAGCAGCGATTGCTTACGGTGCGGATGAAGTTGATGTTGTTTTCCCTTATCGTGCGCTGATTGCGGGTAATGAACAAATTGGTTTTGATTTAGTGAAAGCCTGTAAAGACGCTTGTGCGGCTGCGAATGTGTTGCTGAAAGTAATCATTGAGACAGGTGAGTTAAAAGATGCAGAATTAATCCGTAAGGCTTCTGAAATTTCAATTAAAGCGGGCGCTGATTTTATTAAAACCTCGACAGGTAAAGTACCTGTTAATGCAACATTAGAAAGTGCGGAAATCATGATGCAAGTCATCCGTGATATGGGCGTTGAAAAAACAGTCGGCTTTAAACCTGCTGGTGGTGTACGTACCGCAGAAGAAGCAGCAGAATACTTAGCGTTAGCGGGACGAATTTTAGGTGACAATTGGGCAGATAGCCGCCACTTCCGTTTTGGTGCTTCTAGCCTATTAGCAAATTTATTAAATACGCTAGGTTTTGACGTTAAAAAATCAAGCAGCAGTTATTAATTTTCGCAATATTGTTAGCCGATAAATTCGACTTTAAAGGAGAATATTGTGTTTCTGGCACAAGAAATTATCCGTAAAAAACGTGATGGTAAGCCATTAAGCGAAGAAGAAATTCGTTTCTTTATCAATGGTGTTCGCGATAACTCAGTTTCAGAAGGTCAAATTGCTGCATTGGCAATGACTATCTATTTTAATGATATGACCATGCCTGAGCGTGTTGCATTGACATTAGCAATGCGTGATTCAGGTACGGTTCTGAACTGGAAATCACTCAACCTCAATGGTCCATTAGTTGATAAACACTCAACGGGCGGCGTGGGGGATGTGACTTCACTGATGCTTGGTCCAATGGTTGCAGCTTGTGGCGGTTATGTACCGATGATCTCAGGCCGTGGTTTAGGCCACACTGGTGGAACACTAGACAAGCTTGAAGCGATCCCTAATTTCGATATCTTCCCGGATGACGTTCGTTTCCGTGACATTATCAAAGATGTCGGGGTGGCAATTATTGGGCAAACTAATTCATTAGCACCTGCCGATAAACGTTTCTATGCGACCCGTGATATTACAGCGACAGTGGATTCAATTCCGCTAATTACGGCTTCAATCTTAGGTAAAAAATTGGCTGAAGGCCTTGATGCTCTGGTGATGGACGTTAAAGTCGGCTCAGGCGCATTTATGCCAACTTATGAGAAGTCAGAAGAGTTGGCTGAGTCAATTGTGAAGGTCGCTAATGGGGCGGGTTGTAAAACTACGGCATTATTGACTGACATGAATGAAGTGCTAGCTTCCAGCGCAGGTAACGCAGTTGAAGTTCGTGAAGCGGTTCAATTCTTAACGGGTGAATACCGTAACCCACGTCTTTATGAAGTCACCATGGCGTTATGTGTAGAAATGCTGGTATCTGGTTCATTAGCAGCAAACCGCGAAGAAGCACGCCAAAAATTACAGGCAGTATTAGACAATGGTAAAGCGGCAGAAGTGTTTGGCCGTATGGTAGCAGCTCAAAAAGGGCCTGCTGATTTTGTTGAAAATTACAACAAATACCTGCCGACTGCGGTACTGAGCAAAGCCGTTTATGCACCAAAAGATGGCATTATCACGCAAATGGATACACGTGCGCTGGGAATGTCCGTAGTGACGTTAGGCGGTGGTCGCCGTAAAGCGACAGACCCAATTGATTATAGCGTTGGTTTGAGTGATATCGCTGCGTTAGGCGCCAAAGTGGATACCCAAACGCCACTGGCAATTATCCATGCAAATAGTGAAAAAGCGTGGGAAGAAGCGGCGAAAGAAGTGCGTGAAGCGATGGTGATTGGAGACAAATCTCCTGAAACAACACCAATGGTTTATCGCCAAATCAGCGAGTAATACAAATAGATTTTAGTGGTATATCGTTTTAAAAATACCGCAGGAGAAAAATATGAAACGCACATTTATTATGGTTTTGGATTCCTTTGGGATCGGTGCAGCACATGATGCACATAAATTTGGGGATGAAGGTTCCAATACATTGGGTCACATCGCAGATGCTTGCGCCCGTGGCGAAGCGGATATTGGTCGTAAAGGGCCTCTGCATTTACCTAATTTAACAAAATTAGGTTTAGGTAAAGCAGGAGAAGAATCAAGCGGTTCATTCCCTGCAGGTCTTGACCCTAATGCAGAAATTATTGGTGCGTATGGTTATGCGAGCGAAATTTCTTCAGGCAAAGATACGCCATCAGGCCACTGGGAAATCGCAGGTGTTCCTGTGTTATTCGATTGGGGATATTTTTCTGATGAAGAAAATAGTTTCCCTCAAGAGTTACTGGATACGTTAGTTGAGAAAGCGAATTTACCGGGTTACTTAGGTAACTGCCACTCATCAGGTACGGTTATTTTGGATCAACTGGGTGAAGAGCATATGAAAACCGGGAAACCTATTTTCTATACCTCAGCTGACTCCGTATTCCAAATCGCTTGTCACGAAGAAACTTACGGCTTAGATAAACTGTATGAGCTGTGTGAAATTGCGCGTGAAGAGTTAACCAAAGGTGGTTATAACATTGGCCGTGTTATCGCGCGTCCATTTGTTGGCGACAAAGCGGGTAACTTCACACGTACAGGTAACCGTCATGACTTAGCGGTAGAGCCACCAGCACCAACTGTATTGAAAAAATTAGTTGATGAAAAACAAGGTGAAGTTGTTTCTATCGGTAAAATTGCGGATATTTACGCTCATGTCGGTATCACCAAGAAAATTAAAGCCACTGGTATCGATGCGCTATTCGATGCAACGGTAGAAGAAATGAAACTAGCGGGTGACAACACCATCGTTTTCACTAACTTTGTGGACTTTGACTCCGCATACGGCCACCGCCGTGATGTGGCAGGTTATGCTGCGGCATTAGAATTATTTGACCGCCGTTTACCTGAACTAATGAAATTAGTTAAAGAAGACGACATCCTAATTTTAACGGCAGACCACGGTTGTGACCCAACCTGGCCAGGTACTGACCATACCCGTGAGCACATCCCAGTGTTGATTTATGGTCCAAAAGTGAAACCAGGTTCATTAGGTCACCGTGAAACTTTCGCAGATATTGGCCAGACAGTCGCTAAGTATTTTGATTTGTCGCCGATGGATTACGGTAAACCAATGCTCTAACACCCATTACCCGTCATACTTTGAGCTGTAGCGGTGTTGGCTGCACAAAACCACCCTAATCACATACTTGTGTATGCTCATAGGGATGGTTTTGCTTGCCGCCTTGCTACAACTCAAATTATTTAGGGTAATGGCGGGGAATTAAAGGTAATGGGCAAAGCTTTGTCGTCATACTTTAAGTTGTAGAGTGGTGTTGGCTGCATAAAACCACCCTAATCACATACTGATGTATGCTCATAGGGATGATTTTCTTTGCCGCCTAGCTACAACTCAAATTATTTAGGGTAATAGGTAAGTATGAAAGGTAGTGAGCGAGCTATTGAAGGGTAATAAGCTAGCTGTAGTTCGTTGGCTGCGATTCAAATTGCTTAGGCCAGTAAGATACAGATTATTAATAATAAGGTGGGAAGCCACCTTATTCATTTGAAAATATTTAATCGTTTAAAGGGAAATAATCATGGCAACTCCACATATTAATGCAGAAATGGGTGATTTCGCTGATGTCGTTCTGATGCCAGGCGACCCATTACGTGCAAAATACATCGCTGAAACCTTCCTTCAGGATGTTCGCCAAGTCAATAATGTGCGTGGCATGTTAGGTTTTACAGGGACTTATAAAGGCCGTAAAATTTCGGTAATGGGCCACGGTATGGGGATCCCTTCATGCTCCATTTACGCGAAAGAACTGATCACTGATTTCGGTGTAAAAGTGATTATTCGCGTTGGCTCATGTGGCGCAGTAATGGATGACGTAAAATTGCGTGATGTTGTGATCGGTATGGGCGCTTGTACTGATTCACGCGTTAACCGTCAACGCTTTAAAGAAAATGATTTTGCAGCGATTGCGGACTATAACTTAGTTCATAATGCGGTTGAAGCGGCAAAAGCAAGAAATGTAAATGTACGTGTGGGTAACCTGTTTTCAGCAGACCTATTCTACTCACCAGACCCTGATATGTTCAAAGTGATGGAAAAATACGGCATTCTGGGCGTTGAAATGGAAGCTGCGGGTATCTATGGTGTGGCGGCTGAGTTTGGCGCACGCGCACTGACGATTTGTACCGTTTCTGACCATATCAAAACGGGCGAACAAACTACCTCAGAAGAACGTCAAACCACGTTTAACGAAATGATTGAGATTGCACTGGATTCAGTGTTGTTAGGCGATAAATAATCGTTAGATGTTTTCATTATGCTATAAATGCCACCTATTGAGTGGCATTTTTTATGAGAAAATTATAATAATAGTGAGTCCTAAATTGGGACTTGATGATTGACTTAGTCCTAAAATGGGACTAGGCTGAGCTTATGAAAATCATCTCCATAAAAACGCTGAAAGACTTTTGGCTAAAATATCCAGAGTCAGAACCACCACTGAAGGCTTGGTTAGATGAAGCGATTAAAGCGACATGGAAAACCCCTTCAGATATCAAAGGAATGTACCGCAGCGCGAGTATTTTAAAGAACAAGCGGGTGGTGTTTAATATAAAAGGAAATTATTATCGGTTAATTGTGGCTATTGCATATCAGCGTGGGTGGATATTTGTTAAATTCATTGGAACTCATGAACAGTATGACCGAGTTGATGCAGAAACGGTGGATTTGGAGTCATGGACATGAAAATTAAACCCATCAGAACAGAACAAGACTACAAAGCGGCCTTATTGGCTGTTTCTCCTATGTTTGATAATGAGCCTGAGCTAAATACCCCTGAAGGGGATTATTTTGAAGTGATGTGTTTATTAATTGAAGAGTACGAGAAAAGGCATTATCCGATAGAAGCACCAGACCCAATTGAAGCGATTAAATTTCGTATGGAACAACAAGGTCTTACAGTTAAAGATTTAGAACCAGCAATAGGTAAAGCGAATCGGGTTTATGAAATATTAAATGGGAAACGTAATTTGACGTTGCCAATGATCCGTCGTTTACATTGTCAGTTTGGTATTCCATTACGTAGCCTAGTCGGGGTGTAGTGCTTTTGAAGGAATAGTTAAGGTGAACGCCATAGGTAATATGGCGTTTTAAGACTAACTTTTTATCCGGCTCATCATCACGGCATCAACATATTGCCCATCACGGAAAGCATAATCTCTCATGCGGCCTTCTTGTTCGAAGCCAAACTTCTCATACAGCCCAACGCCACTGCCATTTGTTGCAAACACTTCCAATTCAATACGGCGCACATTCAGCCAATTGTCACAGTAATCCACCATCACTTGCATCAGTTGTGAGCCAATACCTTTGCCTTGGTGAGCTTCACTGACGGTAATGCCGAAAGTCGCAACATGGCGACGGCGTACTTGGCTCGGTTGGCTGATAACTAGCAAACCCACAACGTCGTCACCAATGGTGGCAACAAACTGAGTGACGAGTGGATCATTTTCCCCGAGGCGAGCTTCCCAGGTTTTTTCTGTTGGGTATGGCAATTGTAAGGTGTTGGCATACGCCGAATAATCAGCGTGCATTTTAGTTATTGCAGGCACAT
Organism: Providencia rettgeri; assembly: GCF_013255915.1. Taxonomy (GTDB): domain Bacteria; phylum Pseudomonadota; class Gammaproteobacteria; order Enterobacterales; family Enterobacteriaceae; genus Providencia; species Providencia hangzhouensis. The sequence continues at coordinate 717,171 of NZ_CP053896.1, forward strand.
CGTCCAGAGTTGCTCTGCGGATGGTTATGTTATTCATTACTTTTCTCATTATTATTATTTCTAGAATATATTAATCACATTAAAAACATACTATGTCAATGAGATATAAGCGTTATCCTATAAAAATCATGAAATAAAGTGAGTGTATTGCAATCGCTATTTGATATAAAAAACTAATGAGATTCTATACGCTATTTTATTATTTTAAGTGAAAACAAAATAGAAATTGAAGAGGTTGATATGTTATCTGTTAAAAATAAAAATTTTGATGAAAAAAAATATTTAACTATGTCATTGAATGACATGGTAATAGCAATAACCAAAAATCCAAAGGTTTTCGAAGGGAAAAGCGATATCATCATCGATAAAATAAAAACAGCCAAAAACAATGGCGAGAATGGCTGGGCAGAAATAAATAAATCATGGGGTATTGTTGCGAGCGGGAAAGCGAAAGAAAAAATTGATAAGTATTTTAAGAAAGGATTGAAAGTTGATAGAGATACTTCAATAAATAAAAATGTAAAGATAAATATTAGTGATAAAGAGACAACTCTCCAACCTATAGATGTTAAAGATAAGGAAATATCTAGCGCTAAAAATGAATATGAAAGGCGCGATTTTAGTGGGAAGATGGGAGATAAATTTAAACAGGCTGTAAATAAAATGGCGGGTAATATTGAAAGTAAAATGGAGTTAAAAAAAAGTAAGAGGGATGAAGAGAGTAAAAAAATAAATAAGGTTGAATGTGACAGTTTTGATGATTTAATTAATGATTTTAAAACAGGAGAGGCTTTATCTAAGAATGAATTGAGTCATATAAAATTTTTGATGAGTTACATTAGAACAAAAGAACCGATTGGGAATGAAGATGATATAAGAAAGGAACTTGAGAATGTTTTTGTGAAAATTACTAATTCAATAATGAACGATGATAAGAGTAAAGTTCTTCACTTGTATCAAGAACAGCGCTTTCTATCTATATATAACTCATCCTGTCGAGTTGCAACCTACGCGATAGAGTCTTTACTTGAAAAAAAAGGGTTCCAGAAAGAAATAATCACAAAAATTAAAAAATATCTTATTAATTATTCAAATGAGTATTTAGTTAAACTTAAGCTAAACGAATATAAGTATAATGACTACATTAAAAATATAAAGAAATTTTCTGATTTTGATATTTTCAAAGGAGTTGAAAGTATTGATAAAATAATTTTTCTCAAGGGTATTCTCTCTGAAAATAAGTTTACCAGTGAGGGTAGGCGATTTTTAACAAAATTGAGTGATAATTTAAAGGATGAAAAGATTATTGACTTTATAAAAGAGAAAATGAATTTAGATGTTGAATTTTTGAAATCTGAATATGATAGTAAATGTTTCGAAGAAAAAAATAAAATTATAGATGCTGCTATTGCTAGAATTAAATCAATGCTAATAATAAAATCAATATCTAAAAATATTGTAGACTCTGTGGTTGAAATTATTAATGGAAAAAGAATCAACGCAAATATAGAAACATTTCTTTCTAAAATTGATTTGATTGTAAATATTCTTAAGTATAAAAGAATTAAGGCAAATAAAATTGCTAGTGATATTGAACACTATCTGGATATTTCAATGGATAAACTAAAACTAGAGGTTGAAATAGCGAAATCTAAAGAAATATCATTCAAAGAACGCATGTTTTCATTATTTAATAACTTAAATAATCGAATGTTAAATTTTATCTATAACGTAAGGCATTCATTTAAATAATGGTACGGTTGATGTGGCTATGGAAACCAACAGCTTGATGAATAAAGCTGTTGGTTTTTCTGATATCAAGGCGTCATCATAAATACTTTTGAATTTCGCCCTAAATACTGGCGAGTCAAACGGTTAATATCCTCAACGGTGAGCTGGCGAATAATGTCTTGTTCTTGGTTTAAACGCTGGTATTGCCCATCATCGCTGGCAATCTGCGCTAGAGCCTCAGTCCAGTAGCTCGAGCTATCAGTGACTTGTGAATTTTCTGTCAGCCAAATATTTTTTGCTTCGGTTAACTCTTTTTCACTCACACCTGTTTGACGAATTTGACCTATTGTTTTTTGGGCGATTTGCGTCATTTCTTCAGCACGTTCAGGTGAGGTGGTGAAATTCAAGCGCGCGAGGTAATACGGTTGCGGTTTCTTCGCGAGCATCTGTGAAAAGCCTAGCGCATAAATACCACTCGCTTTCTCACGTAGTTCACCACGTAAGCGTTGGCTCACAATGGTATCAATCAGTTGAATCGCTAAGCTGTCTTGCTGGTTCCAGACAGCAGGTGACGCGAACTGAATACTCACCATGCTCTTATCGCTGCTACTGATAGGATAAGTTTTATTAAAACTCGCCATTTTTGGCATGATCCCTTGGTCGCGAGATACCAGTTTTTGGTTACTGTGTGGCAGTGAGGCAACCCATTGCTCTAACAGAGGTTTTAGATCACGGCTATTCATTGCTCCAGTGATCACCAGAGTCATATCTGCTGTTGAGGTGAGTAATTGGCGGTTAGCTTGCTGTAACTGCTGAGCCGTAAATTGCTGCCAGCTGCCCTGTGGGTTAATCACCAAAAATTCACCGTGGGTATAGCTTTCCCGATTAATATTATCAAGGAAAGTGCGTTCTACGGGAGTTTTGGATAAGTTTAAAGTAAAAGATTGTTTTTGTTGCTCTAATTTTTCACCACTAAATTGCGGAGCGGTGAGTTTTAAATTGAGTAACTGTAGCGCTGTTTCGAGGTTATCGACAGGGGCTTTTCCGCGAAAACCATGTGTCAGCAATTCACTGTATGGGCGAACGCTAATTTGGTTTTGTTTTGCCAGCAGAGCCAGATCACGCGCACTGTAATTTCCATAACCGCTGCTTTCAGGAAGTTTCACCGCCCAATCCGTTAAACCTGCCGTTTGTTGTGTTTCTAACGAACGGCCACCCGGTAATTGCAAGTTAAATTGAATATCATCTTTCAGGTTTTTGTCTGTTTTAACAATTACCTGAATGCCATTGCTCAAAGTCCAATGTTCCGCTTTTTCAACGGGGAGCTTAGATTGCTCAACAATACTGCCTTTTATGGATTGGGGTAATTGCAATTGAATGGCTTTGGAGCGTAGCGTAAATGGCCCCGGCGTGCTTTGGCGTATTTTAAGCCATTGCTGATTAAATACTGATTTATCAATCGCAGAGGCATCAGTATCAGGCCCAATTAATGCTAAACGCGGGGAAGCGGTTTGTAGGAATTTAGCGACATGCTGTTGTAAGTCTTGCGGCTTAACGGATTTCATTAACTGGTAGCTGTTATCTAACTGCTGGCGTTTATTCCACATTGGCATGTCGTATTCAAGCGCCGTCGTCAGTTGCCCTGCTAAATATTCATTACTATAACGTTGCTCTGAAGCGGCTTGCAGGCTGAATTTTTTCAACATCGCTTGCTTTGCAGAATCAAGTTCTTCTTGGGTAACCGGCTCAGTAGCAAGGCGTTGTAATTCTGTAAATAAAATCTCAGTTGCACCTTGGTAATCATTACCTTTCGGGTGGATGATCATCAACTGTTGTAAGCGCTGGTTATCTAACATTGCCCCTTGTTCATTGATGCTAATCGACGGCAAAATGCCGTTATCCACCATAACGGAGAAACGTTGGTTTAAAATGGCCAACCAGAGGTTATCCAGTAAATCTTCCGACTGCCCTAAACGGGTATTTAGCGGTGCGCTAACATCATTTTGTAAGGCAAATTGCACATAACGCGCCCCTTGCTCTTTATCAAATACACCTTGCACTAACATATTGGTTGAATGGGCAAATTGTTTCCATTGCGGGTTATCTTCTGCCACTTTTTTGGGTTTAGGGAGCGCAAATAAATTATTAACCTGATTGCGTACTGATGAACTATTGAAATCACCAATAATTAATAGTGACATTCGCTGAGGCTGATACCATGTTTGATAATAGTCTTTCGCTTGCTCAATCGGAGCATTGCGTACCACATCTAATGAGCCAATTGGGTTGCGATCGACGTAACGGCTACCGTGGTAGCGTAATTTTTCTAAGCTGTCATTGATGCGATAGCCCATCCCTTGGCGTAAGCGCCACTCTTCGACAATTACAGGGCGCTCTTTTTCAAAGGCTTCTTGGTCAAAGGTCATATTTGACGCCCAATCGGCCATCACTTGTAAGCCTGTGGCGACTTGTGCTGTCGTGGCTTCGGGGAGTGATAATTTATATAGCGTGGAATTTAAACTCGTAATGGCATTCACATGGCTACCGAGTTTAAGCCCTTGGTGTTCCAGCTGTTTGAACCCCGTGGTTCCCGGAAAATGTTTGGTGCCTTTAAACGCCATATGTTCAGTAAAGTGTGCGAGGCCAAGCTGCTGTTCATTTTCTTGTAATGAGCCGCTACTGACCAATAAACGCAGTTCAACTCCGGGTTGATTACGTTGCAGAAGGTAAACTTGTAGCCCATTGTCGAGTTGATAGTGTTGAAGGTCACCGCGCACAGGTAACAGTGAGGTTGAATTTTGGCTCACCGATGTACTGCCTGCGCAGCCACCGAGCAGAATGCTTATTAATGTGGCGAAGGTAATTTTATGAAGCATATTCAGGCGTTCCTGTATTTAAGGATTTTTCACTCGCAGGTTCAACGAGCAATATTTGTTGTTCCGCAAATTGAGCAACGAAGCTTTGATGGCTAACCAAAACAATGGCGCTGTCATGTAACTCAGCTTTCAATAGAGCGAGGAGTTCTAATGCGCTGTTTTCATCAAGGGCGGAGGTGGTTTCATCCAATAAAAGCAGTTTTGGTCGGTTGAGCAATAAACGCGCAAACATAATGCGCTGCTGTTCTCCACCAGATAGGCGGTTGTTCCAATCGGTTTCGAGTGCTAATTGATGATGCAGTTTTTCCAAACCGACTAACATCAATGCATATTGAAAATCTTGCTGGCTAAATTGGGATGCCGCTTTGGGATAAGCTAATAAGCTATCAAGCCGACTAATTGGTAAATAGAGACGCTGTGGGATCCACATGACTTTTTCTGTTCGGCTGATAGTACCGTTAAAGAAAGGCCAATGCCCACTTAGCGTGCGTAATAAGGTGGATTTACCAACACCAGAACGGCCACTAATCAAGGTTAATTCGCCTTGTTTGGCGGTTATATTCACGGAATTAATTAAGCAGCGGTTGTCTGCGGTAGAAACGGATAATTTAGCCACCAGAGGTAGCGATTTTTCGTCGATAGTAACCACCGCTTTGTTATCGTTTTCCAATAAAACCACAAAGTTGTATAAACGGGAGACCGTGGCTTGCCATGCGGCGATTTCTTTATAGGCAAAAATAAACCAACCGAGTGAAGTCGCAACACTGGTAAAGGCTTGGCGCAATTGCATTAAGCCACCTAACATAATTTCACCCGCAAGGAATTTAGGCAGTGCGAGTAATACAGGTGCTAAAGCGGTAACTTGTTGGTAACCCACTGTATAAAAAGATAAATTTCTTTCACAGCGAATAAGGCGGTTCCAGTTGCTGATAATTTCACCAAAGCGACCCATCAGTTCTTTTCTATCTTGAGTTTCACCGCGTTGCCCTGCGATGGCATCACCGTGTTGGCGGCAATTAATTAGCGAGCTACGGTAATCCGCTTCGCGGCGTTGCTTATCCATATGCAAACGGCGTAGCGGAAAACCTATCCATTGGGTAAGTGCAATACCAATAAGGGTGTAAATAATACAAGCCCAGAACATATAACCAGGGATGGTCCAGTCGCTATCAGCAAAGTTAAACGACAGGCTACCGGAAAGCGTCCAAAGAATAGCGGCAAATGAAATCAGCGTTAGCATTGAGTGAAGGAATGTCACCACTAAATTTAATGTTGATTCAATTAGTAAACGAATATCTTCAGCGATACGTTGGTCTGGGTTATCCGGTTCTTGTGATGTCAGCCTTAACAGGTAATGTTTACTGTTGGGGGATAACCAACGGCTAAGTACTTGCTCAGTCATGCCTTTGCGCCAGCGGATAATCAGCATTTGTTTTAGGTAATTACCCATCACAACGACAAAAATCAGCCCACTAACTAAGATCACAAAGTACTGCAACAGTCCATATAGGGCTTGGCCGTCGAGTTTTTGTAGGGCGTTATAAAAGTCGCCGTTCCACATGTTCATTTTGACGTTGAACCACACAGATGACAGTGTGAGCCCCAGTGAGGCAAACAGCAGTATCCAGCACAAAAGGGCAGCACGCTGCCCCCAAAAAGGTTTTACTAAATAGAAAAATTGTTTCAGTGTCTTCATGACGTTTTGTTCATTTGTTGTTTTAATTGTTTAACGAGTTTTATTGCTCACATTGCTGGGAATTACAGGTCGTAATTGACTTGTAACCAGAACTGACGGCCCGGATCGTAAGATTTCAATACGCGATCTTCAAATACGAAGCGGTCAGCAATATTTTTATTATTCAAGATATTATTCACTTCAACCGAGAAACCAAATCCATGAGCGAATTCAGGCTTCCAACCTAAGCGGGTATCCCACGTATATTTGCTGGCGAAGTTTTGTTTGGTGTACTTACGTAATTGACCAACTTCAGGGTCGCTATAGTAAGAGTTGTCATAACGGACGGCTTGACTACGTGCACCCCACCATTGCAATCGGTTATATAAAGTGAGGTCATATTCGTCCCAGACACTGGTCAGCTCAAAATTGAATTTTATTGGTGAGTTAAAACTGGTTGAAGGCAGTTTTGACGCATCGATGACCTTACCGTCATACCAGACTTTGTTAAGATTCACTTTATTGGCAGGATCGTAAGCGCTGTAGCCTGAGTCTTTTGGCGTATTACTTTCACTTTGTTGCCAAGTGAATGAGGCATTCATGACATGAGAAGCTTCTGCCCATTCCCACGGTTGACTATTTTTCACCGATAATGTAACGGTATCGTGGGAGCTGCGCCCACCGTTATCAAAGGTGCGAATACTACGAGTACTTGGGTCACGAGGGTTATCGTACTTAGTGCGATTTCTGACTTCGTCGTAGCCTTCACGGTGCACATATTGTAAACGCCATGTGGTAGAAAGAACTTCTTGTTGTAGCGCTAAAGTCAGCTCATCGTTATAGGGGGTTTTGAGTGAATCTAACCCTTCATAGTCTTTTTGATTATCCCAATTGTTATTGTCAGGGTTAAGTGAACACGCGAAATTTTTGTCCCAGCCCATGCAATTTTGCATACCGTCATTTTGTGCACCGTATAATGCATAAGTGAGCATTGAGCGGCCATAATAACGGTTAGCTCCCGCTATCAATTGGGTTGCGCCATCACCAAAGACATCGTAGGTTCCGCTTAAACGTGGGGCGATATTGGTACGATTGACAAAATCATCGCGATCCAAACGCACTCCAGGGCGCAGACTCAATTTGCCATATTGAATACTGTCATCAAGGAAGATGGCGTAATTGGTATAATCCGCAGAGTACGAGCCTTTTTTAAACCGAGTAACATTACTTAAGTAACCATCGTATAAATCATCATCAATGATATTGCCAGTGTAGGTGTAACGGAAATAGTCTTGATCACGAATATAGGTGCCTTTGGTGTAATTTACCTCAGCTCCGAGTGTTGGTTGGTGTGTTAATCCAAGCGCATCCTCTTGGGAATTAAAACGCATCACGGTTTTTAGTCCGTGAGTTTTTTGCTTAGACTCTAAGTCGCCAAGACCTCCGCTATTGCGTTCAATCATATTCCAATTGTCGTCGAATGCCCTGATCGTTAGGGAGTATTTCTGGTCGTTATTACGGTTATCTTTTAAGTCTTGTGTATTAGCAGTGATTTCAAATTGGCCTAAATCCAACTGATGTTTAAATACAGCGGTAAAACCTAATCCATCATGGGTTGAATCATAGCCAGAATTGCTGACAGACGAAGAAAATAAGCGGCTATCGTAAGAGGCGTAATTAGCAGATAAATCTAATGAACTTTTATCGGATAAATCCAGTGAATACTTTAAAAAGTAATTATCTGAAGTACGACGCTGATTTTTTTTACCTGAATCAGAAAAAATAGGCTCGACTTGGTTATTTTCCAGCACAAAGGCTTCACCCCCCGTGACTGTCATCGGAATAGTCGAACTACGACGTGAAGCGGAGAAAACTAATCCTGAATTTTCACTCACTCCTAATTCAAACCAGCCACCAAAGTCATTTTTATCATAGCGGTTTTGGAAACGAGCAGGATTTGCCGTATCATTTTTGGTAGTATCAATCCCTTGCGATGAATCGTGGAACAAATTATTCCAACCAGAGCGGGTTAGGCGGTAATAGGCGTGAGCACTATTTTCCCCTTGCCAGCGGCGGCTGTTCACCTCAACGGTGCCCCCTGTAAATCCACCAAATTCGACAGGAATATTATTGTCATACACTGTCATGCTGTCGATCAGACGGCTGTCTATGTAGATCCCTTGGTCGCTACTGCTCAGACGGGTAGCTGTTTCACCGAGACCACTGTCTGCAGGGTCAAAATCGTTGTTAAAGCTCACTCCATCAAGGCGATAGGCGTTTTGGTAGCTGCTTGAACCGTGGATTGAGATGCGGGAAGGCTTGATTTCCCCTTGGTTCATCGAGTTACTGTCATTGTTAGCAAATTGGACAGCAGGGTTAGTCTTCATTAAATCGGTGATATTGCCATCACCGGTATTTTTCTGGCTAATCTCTTCAGAAGTCACGTATTGTGGTGCGGACATCACATCTGTCGCGGGGTGGTTCTGAACAACGCCAGATACTTGAGTTTCCGGTAATACCAATGTGCCTTGGCTTAAATTTTGCTGACGAATAACGAAAACACCATTTTCATTGACTAACTCTAAGCCGCTACCGATAAGTATTTTTTGTAATGCGGTTTGTGCGGAGTAGTTGCCAGACAAGGCAGGTGCGCGTAAGCCATTTAACTGGCCTTTATCATAGATCAATTGGATTTGCCCTTGGCGGCTAATTTCAGCCACAGAGGTAGCAAGTGATTGTTCTGGTAATGAAAAATTCATTTCTTGCGCGAAGGCATTTTGACAAATAATGGCACTACTGGCCGCCACAGCAAGGGCGAGCGGCCTTAATCGGCTTTGAGTAAACTGAATAGACATGGTTATCCCTTATTCTTAAGCTGCACAAAAAGTGTGCGACAATAGGTCAGCAAAATGATGACTAGTTAAGAAGAGGGTGAAATGAGAATTATCCTCACCTGCAAATGAAAATATTTTTCATTTATTTTTTTTGTTTTGGATAATCAGTATGTTATTTTTGTCTCGGTAGACAACTTGTACGGGAAGTAACGAAGGAAGTGCCTGAAAAAACGGTTCTGGCTGGTGGGTATTGATGCGGCCTGAGATTTTACTCTTCGCTAATTGAGCGGGAGAAAGCTCGATATTTATCGATGAATAGTTTTTAAGTTCATCGAGGACTTCTGAAAGTGGTTTATCAACAAAAATTAATTCACCAAAACGCCAACGAGCCACATCTAGCGGGTTGATTTGTTGGCGGGTGATTGGGCTACTCGGTGATTGGCTAACCGCACGGTCACCGGCAAGTAGAAAAACGGGTTGTTTGCTTGCTGCATCTTCAAAACTGACAATGCCTTGGGTGACATTAACGGCAACTTGCTGAGCGACTTTGTTCACTTCAAATTCGGTTCCCACCACTTGAATACGCCGGTTATCAGCTTGAATTATAAAAGGCCGATAGGGGTTGGATTTGACTTTAAAATAAACATTTCCCTGTTCCAGATACAGGTTACGTACTGGGGTTTCATAGGCAACCTGAATACGAGTATTGCGGTTAAGAAACAGCTGGGAACCATCAGGTAAAGTAACTTCTTTGGGTGTATCCGTTGCCACTAAGGTCATATTATTGAGCAACATCGAAGGTAAGTGGCTGTATGGCAAAAACAAAATAGCCGCAATAAAAAATGCTGCTAAGGTATTGCCCAAAGGGCGCCATAAGCGAAAAAAAGGGCGTTTTTCCTTGGGAAGTATTGTGCTAGCAGGGCGCGGCATGTGATCAAAATCGCGCCATAGTCCAGCAATGGCATCATACGCTTTTGCATGTTCAGGTGATGCAGCAATCCATTGTTTGAATTGCTCTGTTTCAAGGGCGCTGATACGTTGGCTGTGCATGCGGGTAAACCACAGCGCGGCTTCTTCATCAATGCGGCTTTCATCATCTGATGTTTGCAAAGAGTCGTGTGTCATTACGAATTATTGCCCTGATTATCAAGGTGTTTTTTACAGTGAACAAGCGCCGCCGCAATATGTTTTTCCACCATACTGATTGAAATTTCCATTCGCTCAGCAATCTCGCTTTGAGATAAGCCATCAAAACGATACAGCAAAAATGCTTCTCGTCGACGGGGTGGTAACGTTTCAAGCGCTTCGCTTAGCCGTTGGATGCGTTGCTGATGTTCCAAGATTTCACTGGGATCAACTTGGCTTTGTTCAAAATGCGGTTCATGAGTAACATCATCAATGGATGTTTCTGATTTAGTTTGGCGCTGGTTACGTCGCCAATGGTCAATCAAAACATGATTCGCAATTTTAAACAGATAAGCGCGGCTCTCTTTTACAGGCGTTTGTTCTTTACGGTTTAGCCATAGTGTAAACACATCCTGTGATAAATCATCAGCATCGTTGCTGTTATCTAGCCGATTGCGGAAAAAGCGCACAAGTTGGCTATATGTTGACTGATACGCACCGCTAATTTTACGGGCAAGAGATTTATCAATAGTCATTTTACTGGTGTTAATGTCATAAAAGAGCACAGTTGTGCTGATTAATAATCTGCTCAGATTACTTTATTATTTAAATCAATAATTTATTTTAATAATTGTGTTTTTACTAATAATAATGAATATCATTTTTGTTTGTATTATGCCTATAATCTGCAAAAAATAAAGTCGTGAGGCAGAATATGAGCAGTATGACGGGCCAGTTAGAGCGCCCGATTTTCCGTCCACTAGGCGGTTTGGTTTTAAGTTGTCTTTTCCATGGAACACTGGCAATCATTTTTATTGGATGGTTTACCTCTTCAATTCCTAAGACCGGGGTATTACCACCAGCAATCTCGTTGCAGCTGGGTGTTTATCAGCTTGAACAGCAGGCTGAGCCTGAAATCAATCATGCCCCTAAACAACACATGACGACGCGTGAGGAATCATTACCTGAAGTGGTTGAAAAGGTGGATAAATTACCTGAAACTGCGATCGTAGATAATGGCACATTGACGAAAGTCAGTGAGAAAAAACGACCACCAAAAAAGACAATTCCACAAGAGAAAAAAGTGATCGACGAAGCACCTGTAACTACGCAGGAGTCGATGGTGACTTCCGCCCCTGCATCAGGGAGTGAATCCAGTAGCAGTGCGAATTTCTCCAGTAATGCGTCTGCGGCAGTGAGTGGGCACCAAGGCTGGCAAAGTGAGGTTCATCAGCGGATAGCCAAGACCAAACGCTATCCACGTGCAGCGTTGCGTTACCGCTCAACTGGGGTCTCTCATATAAAAGTGGTTTTGGATAGTCGGGGTGAAGTGATTGCCGCCAGTTTATTGAATTCATCCGGTACGAAAATACTGGATAAAGAAGCGTTGGCGACAATTTCACGTGCTGCGCCTTTTCCTACCCCGCCAGAAACATTGTTGGTAGATGGCCGGGTCGAGTTTATTGCGCCAATCGTGTTCGATACAACGTCTATTTAAATTCAACTCAATAGCCCTTTTTAGGGCTATTTATCAGGTGAATTTGGTCTGTTTTTTGGGGTCGGTCGCTTAGGGCGATAAGGACGAGGTTCTTTTTTTCGTTTTAAACGCGCTGGCTTAGCGGCTGGCGTTCCTTTGCTCTCTTGCTTGCCATCTTCATTACTGTCGTCATCTCCATTATCATCTTGATTTTCCTCTGTATTAACGACGAGCGGAGGGGCTTGCTTGTGGCCTTTCTTTTTCTTTAAACGCAGTAATGTATTTGCTAAAACGAAGCCAATACATAAGGCAAGTAGAATAAAAATTCGTAATACATTGGTGCTGTTATCCGCTTGTTGAATTTCAGCGGCAAGGAGCTCCGTATCAATGGTTAAACGCAAATAGCCTTTCGGCTCTTTTGTGCCTTGGATGGGAACGACAAGCTGGTATTGAAAATTTTGTAGTGAGGAGTTGTCATCGATGGCCAGCCGTTCTTTTACCGTTGTCGGCTCACCGACTTGAGTGACCAGTGTGCCACTGGCAGTATAGATACTGGCATCTAAAATATACCTATCTTTCACCACGTTATTTAAATTGGCATTAATTCGCTCTAAATTAAAATCTTTACTGCCGGGAACAATATAATCAGATAAGCTGAAAGCAACTTGCTCAGCAAGAACATAAGTCAATTGTTTAAATTGCTCAATTCTGCCTTGGTTTTGGCTATTTCCTAAATAAGAAATACCATGCATAAGTAAAGTTACCAACGCAACGCAGATAACGATAATGACTGTTTTGTGGAGCCTAAAGGTAAGTTTCATTGCTTTATTGGTGCTCTCGACTTATTTTGAGTATAAAGATGCCGTTATACTTTAGCGAATATGGGGTTATCTTCAGTTTTAACAGTAAATACATAAGGTCACAAAGCCTTAAAATTTAGTATAGTGGCTTCGTTCGGCTGCTCGCAACTTATCATTATAAAAAAGTTACACTCTAAATAATTCGAGTTGTATGTAGGCGACAAACGAAGATAGTCCGATGAGCATACATAAGTATGTGATTCGGCTAGCTGAGCGTAGTCAACAACCAGACAACTTGAAGTATGACGAGTATATCGATTACAGGAGCTAATTTTCATGTCAACGAGCTTGACCTATTGTTATCTACCCGACGAAATCCAAAAATGGCCAGGGTTGCCATTGTCATTAAGTGGTGAAGAAGTGATGCCATTGGATTATCGTGCTGGGGACAGTGGGTGGTTATTATATGGCCGCGGCTTAGATAAAGCGCGTATCAGTAATTTCCAACAGCGATTAGGGATCGCTATCGTAATTGTCTCTTCGTGGCGTATTGATGACTACCAAGTGGTCAGAATCGCTGGGAGTATTACACCTCGAATTAAAAAACTCGCTGACGAATGTTTATTAGATGTCGTGCCATTAGGGCAAATTCCACGTTTGCGTTCACCGGGCCTATTACTGATGGATATGGACTCGACAGCGATTCAAATTGAATGTATCGATGAAATTGCTCGCTTAGCAGGGGTTGGAGAGCAGGTTGCTGAAGTGACCGAGCGAGCCATGCTAGGGGAACTCGATTTTACGGAAAGTTTACGAGCACGCGTTAGCTTACTTGAAGGTGCCGACGTCGCTATTCTTGACCAGGTGATGGAAACATTGCCTTTAATGCCGGGCTTAACGAACCTTGTGCGTAAGTTACAAGCGATGAATTGGCACATTGCGATAGCCTCCGGCGGTTTTACTTTCTTTGCGGATAATTTACGTCAACGGCTAAAATTGGTGGCTGCAGTTGCTAACCAGCTAGAAGTGAAAAACGGTAAGTTAACAGGCAAAGTCAAAGGCCCAATTGTAGATGCTAAATATAAAGCGCAAACCTTGATCAAACTGGCGGAAAAACTGGAAATTCCCATTGAGCAAACTGTTGCCATCGGTGACGGGGCAAATGACCTGAAAATGATCCGTAAAGCAGGGCTGGGTATTGCGTATCATGCGAAACCAAAGGTGTATGCAAGGGCGAAGGTTGCGATTCGTCATGCAGATCTGATGGGGGTGATGTGTGTGTTGAGTGGGGGCCTCAAACACGAAGAACGCTAATATTCGTCATGGATTGCGCTGTAGCTGTGTTGGCCGCGCTCGCTAACCCTAGTCACATACTGGTGTATGCTCCTAGGGCTTAGCTTTACTTGCCGCCTTGCTACAACACCATCCATTTTGAATATTAAGCCAAATTAGTATTCAAAATTTTAAGATCATTTTGAGTGCTGTGGTTCGTCGGTTGTAATACAGAATAATTTTAAGAGGAGTTTGCTGTGGCAAAAGGGGTTAAAAGGGCGTTTGTCTGTAATGATTGCGGGGCGGATTATCCGCGTTGGCAAGGGCAGTGTAGTGCTTGTCATGCATGGAATACTATTACAGAAGTGCGTCTGGCCTCTGCAAGCTCTTCATCGCGTAATGACCGCTTAACGGGGTATGCAGGGAATGCGGCTGGGGTAAGTAAAGTTCAGAAACTGTCTGAAATTAGCCTTGAGGAACTCCCCCGTTTTACTACAGGGTTTAAAGAGTTTGACCGCGTACTTGGCGGGGGAGTCGTACCGGGCAGTGCTATCCTAATTGGAGGTAACCCGGGAGCGGGTAAGAGTACCTTATTGCTGCAAACCATGTGTTTGTTGTCCCGTGAAATGAAAACCTTATATGTGACAGGGGAAGAGTCACTTCAACAAGTCGCGATGCGAGCGCACCGTTTAGGGCTACCGACTGACTCACTCAATATGCTGTCAGAAACCAGTATTGAGCAAATTTGTTTAACGGCGGAGCAAGAACAGCCCAAACTGATGGTGATTGACTCCATCCAAGTGATGCATATGGCAGATATTCAATCCTCTCCGGGCAGCGTGGCACAAGTCAGGGAAACCGCGGCTTATCTTACCCGTTTTGCGAAAACCCGTGGCGTTGCCATTATTATGGTTGGTCACGTCACTAAAGATGGCTCATTAGCTGGACCTAAAGTCCTCGAACACTGCATTGACTGTTCTATCATGCTAGATGGTGATGCGGATAATCGCTTTCGTACCTTACGTAGCCATAAAAACCGCTTTGGGGCAGTCAATGAGTTAGGCGTGTTTGCCATGACAGAACAAGGGCTTAAAGAAGTCAGTAATCCTTCTGCAATTTTTCTAAGTCGTGGTGATGAAATTACCTCGGGTAGCTCCGTGATGGTAGTATGGGAAGGGACAAGACCGCTGCTGGTGGAGATCCAAGCGCTAGTAGACCATTCGATGATGTCTAACCCACGGCGTGTTGCGGTCGGGCTTGAACAAAACCGTTTGGCCATTTTATTGGCAGTATTACACCGTCATGGTGGCTTGCAAATGTCAGACCAAGACGTTTTTGTCAACGTCGTGGGTGGGGTAAAAGTGACTGAAACCAGTGCGGATTTAGCACTGTTACTTTCTTTGGTTTCGAGTTTTCGCGACCGCCCATTACCTAGAGATCTGGTGGTCTTTGGTGAAGTGGGGCTTGCAGGGGAAATTCGCCCAGTTCCAAGTGGTCAGGAACGTATCTCTGAAGCAGCAAAACATGGTTTTAAGCGTGCTATTGTGCCCCATGCGAATATGCCAAAGAAATCACCGCCAGATATGAAAGTGTATGGCGTGAAAAAGTTAGCGGACGCATTAAGTATTTTGGATGAACTATAAGCTTTTAATCTAGGGTAAAAGGAAAATACATGGCTGAATTTGACTATCTTAAAAACGCAATCAAACGAGCGGGTTACACGCTCCAGCAAGTTGCGGATGCGACAGATATGACCAAAGGCTATCTCAGCCAGTTGATTAACGACAAAATTAAAAGCCCCAGCGCACAAAAAATCGCGGCATTGCATCGTTTTCTAGGCCTTGAGTACCCTATTCAGCAAAAAACGATTGGCGTGGTGTTTGGCAAATTTTATCCATTACATACTGGGCATATTTATTTGATTCAACGGGCATGTAGCCAAGTCGATGAGCTCCACGTCATTCTCTGCCATGATGAACCCCGTGATAAAGACTTGTTTGTTAACAGTTCTATGTCTCAACAACCCACAGTAAGCGACCGTTTACGCTGGTTATTACAAACTTTTAAATATCAAAAGAATATTCATATTCACTCATTTGATGAAAATGGCATAGAGCCATATCCACACGGTTGGGAAGTGTGGAGTGATGGAATGAAAGGCTTTTTGAAAAAGCATAATATTAATCCAAGTTTTATCTATTCAGGGGAAGTGAATGACGTGCCGCGGTATAAAAAATACTTAGGTATCGAAACCATCTTGATTGACCCTGAGCGCACGTTTATGAATATCAGTGGTAACCAAATTCGCCAAGCGCCATTTCGTTATTGGGAATATATTCCAACTGAAGTGAAACCCTTTTTTGTGCGTAAAGTCGCTATTCTTGGGGGCGAGTCAAGTGGTAAATCCACATTAGTCAATAAGTTAGCGAATATTTTCAATACATCCAGTGCATGGGAATATGGCCGTGACTATGTGTTTAGCCACTTAGGTGGTGATGAGATGGCATTGCAATATTCTGACTACGACAAAATCGCCTTGGGACACGCTCAATATATTGATTTTGCAGTGAAATATGCTAATAAAGTCGCATTTATTGATACCGACTTTGTCACGACTCAAGCATTCTGTTTGCGCTATGAAGGTAAAGAACATCCATTTGTTCAGGCATTGATAGACGAATACCGATTCGATTTAGTCATAGTTTTAGAGAATAATACCCCTTGGGTAGCTGATGGTTTAAGAAGCTTGGGGAGTGATAAAGACCGGAAAGCTTTCCAAGGCTTACTCATTGAAATGCTTAAGAAAAATAATATTGAATTTGTGCGTGTAGAATCCTCAGATTATGACGCACGTTTCTTAGAGTGTGTCACCCTTGTTCAGCAGTTACTGATGTTGGATGACTTATAAATAAAGTCACCCAATGAAAAACGGCATCGAATGATGCCGTTTTGATTCTATCTATATGATATCGATCCCTTAAATAATTTGAATTATAGGTAGGCGGCAAGAGAGTAAGTCCCTAGGAGCATACACCGGTATGTGACTAGGGCTCACGAAAGCAGCCAACACCGCTATAATTCTAAATTATGACAGGGATTATTTGGTCATACGCTTATACTTCATACGATGTGGCTGCAACGCTTCCGCGCCTAACGTCCGTTTTTTGTAATCTTCATATTCAGAGAAGTTACCTTCGAAGAACGTAATATTACCTTCGTCTTGGTAATCAATAATATGGGTTGCAATACGGTCAAGGAACCAACGGTCATGGGAAATAACCATGGCACAGCCTGGGAACTCTAACAGGGCGTTTTCCAGCGCACGTAAAGTTTCAACGTCGAGGTCGTTGGTTGGTTCATCGAGTAACAGGACGTTACCGCCCACTTGCAGTAGTTTGGCTAAGTGTAAACGGCCACGTTCACCACCAGATAACTCACCCACACGTTTACCTTGGTCAACGCCTTTAAAGTTAAAGCGACCCACATAAGCGCGGCTTGGAATTTCAAAGTTACCAATACGCATGATGTCTTGGCCGTTAGAAATTTCTTCCCAGACAGTTTTGCTGTCGTCCATCGCATCTCGGAACTGGTCAACAGAGGCAATTTTCACGGTATCACCTAACGTGATTGAGCCGGAGTCCGGTTGCTCTTGGCCTGAAATCATACGGAACAGCGTTGATTTACCTGCACCGTTAGGGCCGATAATTCCCACAATTGCCCCTTTCGGGATTGAGAAATTCAGGTTATCAATCAGAACGCGATCACCATAAGATTTACTTAGGTTTTCAACCTCGATAACTTTATCCCCTAAACGCGGCCCAGGTGGAATAAATAGCTCGCTGGTTTCATTACGTTTTTGATATTCAACGCTATTGAGCTCTTCAAAGCGAGCCAAACGCGCCTTACCTTTAGCCTGACGGCCTTTTGGATTTTGGCGGATCCACTCAAGCTCTTTCTCGATAGATTTACGACGAGCGGCTTCTGTGGAGGCTTCTTGCGCCAAACGTTCATCTTTTTGCTCAAGCCAAGAAGAGTAGTTACCTTCCCAAGGAATACCTTCACCACGGTCAAGTTCAAGGATCCAACCCGCGACGTTATCTAAGAAGTAACGGTCATGCGTGATAGCCACAACAGTACCTTCGTAGTCGTGTAAGAAACGCTCTAACCAGGCAACAGACTCGGCATCCAAGTGGTTGGTTGGCTCATCGAGCAGCAACATATCGGGTTTTTCGAGTAGTAAGCGGCAAATGGCGACACGACGACGTTCACCCCCAGAAAGGTTTTCAATTTTAGCATCCCAAGCTGGCAGGCGCAGTGCATCCGCCGCTCGCTCTAATTGATTGTCTAAATTATGACCATCTTGTGCGGAAATAATGGCTTCTAACTCGCCTTGCTCTTTCGCGAGTTTATCGAAATCTGCCCCTTCTTCCGCGTAAGCTGCATAAACTTCGTCTAAGCGTGTTAATGCATTTTTCACTTCGCTAACCGCTTCTTCAACAGCTTCGCGTACGGTGTGCTCAAGGTTTAGCTTCGGTTCTTGCGGAAGATAGCCGATTTTCAGACCCGGTTGTGGACGTGCTTCACCTTCGATATCGGTATCAATACCCGCCATAATACGCAGTAACGTTGATTTACCAGCACCGTTAAGACCTAAAACACCGATCTTAGCCCCCGGAAAGAAGCTCAGAGAGATATTTTTTAAAATATGACGTTTCGGTGGAACAATTTTTCCAACCCGATACATACTGTAGACGTATTGAGCCAATTTATTTACCTTTTGATTTGTAAAGGGAATTTTAGTTTTTTAGTCTATTTTTGCTTTAACAAGCTTAGGCTGAAAAGCATTTAATAAACAGCTATATAATTTTCTAGAACTATACCTGAACATCAGAAGATCATCCATCCCTCTCAGTGATACAAGCTTGATGACTTTCTATTATCAATTTGTGGGTGTATAGTGTGTCTATACGCTATACAAGGAGTTGGCCATGATAAAAAGTTTTAAACATAAAGGAATTGAACACTTTTTTAAAATGGGCATTACGTCTGGTATTCAATCGAAGCACATAACAAAGTTACGGGTACAACTGACTGCGCTCAATGTTGCTAAAAAACCACAAGATATGTCTGCACCAAGTTGGAATCTCCATCAATTAAAACGGGGAGATTTGCAGCATCATTGGGCAATATCAGTGAATGGAAACTGGCGACTCACATTTAAATTTGAGGGTGAAGATGCCATTCTCGTTGATTATCAAGATTATCATTAAGTAAGGTGAACATAATGAGCAAAATGCATAATCCAGTACATCCGGGTATCGTTTTACGTGAATATTTAGAGGGTATTTCAGTCACTGAAGCTGCAAAAGCATTGGAGGTAACACGTACAACTCTCTCGCGTATTCTCAACGGTAATAGCGGTATTTCGGCAGATATGGCGATACGATTAGAAATGGCACTCGGAACCAGTGCTGAAATGTGGGTTGAGATGCAAGCCCAGTATGAACTTTGGCAAGCTTCTTTGGAAAAACGCCCCGCCATTAAACCTTTGTTTCCGCGGAGGGAAGGTTTTAAGTCATTCATGGACTGAATGGTACGTAAAAGACTGTAAAGTCGAAAAATTCAAGAACTCTCTGCTGTTACTAAATAAAAACTTTCGGTAGCATTAACATTATTGATATATGTTTAATATACCCATAATCCTTCAAGTCGCAGCGCTTTTCGTTGAGGTATAAGTGACTACGCTCAGCTAGCCGAGTCGCATAGTTTATCTATGCTCCCTGTCTATCTTCGCTTGTCGCTTGCCTGCAACTCGAATTATTTGGGGTATATATAGGTTAAGGTCTTTCCTGTATTTTGACTTTAGTTTAGCGATGGAGCGAGTGAATATGAAAGGTTGGTTAGCGGCAGTACCTGTGACAATGTTGCTGGTTTCCAGCGCAGTATGGGCGGATTCCTTACAGGCACAACGGGAGCGTTATCAGGCAATTAAGGTTGCATGGGATGCCAATAAAATGGATGAAGTCGAGCGCTTGCTGCCGACCTTGCATGATTATCCACTTTACCCTTATCTCGCTTATCGTGAGTTAACTCAAGACTTAGATATCATCTCGCCGCGCCAAGTTCAGGAGTTTATTAATACCTACCCAACCTTGCCTGTCGCTAAAAATCTCAAAACACGCTTTGTCAACGAACTAGCTCGCCGCCAAGAGTGGAAATCGTTGCTTGAATTTAGCCCTGAGGCGCCAAAACCTGCCGAAGCCCAATGTAATTTTTATTTTGCTAATTGGGCTGTGGGAAATAAACAAGTTGCTTGGCAAGGGGCAGAAAAAGCTTGGTTAAATGGCCGTTCAATGCCGAGTGCTTGTGATAAATTATTTAACGAATGGGAAAAAGCGGGTTATTTAACCCCTGAGATGACCCTTGAACGTATTAATTTAGCCATAAAAGAGGGCAATACATCGATTGCTAGTTATTTAGCAAAACGCTTACCAACCAGTTATAAAACGATTGGTGATGCGCTAGTGAAATTACAAAATGACCCTGCTTCAGTCGTGACATTCGCTAAAACGATGACGCCAACGGATTTTACTCGCCAAGCCACCATCGCGGCCTTTAGCCGTTATGCGCGTCAATCTCCTGATGCGGCTCGTACAGTACTTAATAGCATAAGTTCTGCACAAAAAATGAATATGGCAGAAAAGCAGTTACTTAAAGACAGTATTGCTTGGCAATATATGGGTGATGTGACCCCTGAACAGGCCCAATGGCGTGATGAGACCATTCAAGAAAGCAATTCATCGTCATTGAAAGAGCGTCGTGTTCGTTTAGCGTTGGGAGCTGGTGATAAAACCGGTGTCGCGTCATGGTTAAAACGCTTGCCAGCGGAAGTTAAAAATAAAGAAGAGTGGCAATATTGGCAGGCTATCACGCTAATTGAAGCAGGAAAAAAAGCGGAAGGAGAGGCATTACTTCGCCAATTAACGGAAAAGCGTGGCTTCTACCCAATGGTCGCAGCACAAGTCTTAGAAATTGATTACCCTGTATATGTTAAATCGGCCGTTAAGCCAGACTCAAGCATTAATAAACTCCCAGAAGTTCAGCGGGTTAGAGAGTTAATGTATTGGGAACTAGACAACCTCGCTCGTTCTGAATGGGTGAGTTTAGTGGCATCGCTGCCAGCAAACCAGCAAGAGCAATTGGCTCGTTATGCGTTTGATAATAAATGGGCTGACCTCAGTGTTCAAGCGACTATCACAGCTAAACTTTGGGATCACCTAGAAGAACGTTTCCCATTAGCATGGGATAAAGAATTCAATTTATATACCAAGTCGAAAGATATTCAAAAAAGCTATGCAATGGCCATTGCTCGCCAAGAAAGTGCATGGAACCCACAAGCTCGCTCGCCCGTTGGTGCGACAGGTTTGATGCAGTTGATGCCAGCGACAGCAAAACATACCGCACAAAAGCAAGGTATTAATTATGTGAATGCGAGCCAGTTGACCAATCCTACGACCAATATTGAACTAGGGACGGCGTATCTGGAAGATGTTTATCAGCAATTTGGTAATAACCGTATTTTAGCCAGTGCGGCTTATAATGCAGGCCCATCCCGTGTGACTCGTTGGTTAGGTAACAGTGGTGGGCGTATTGATGCAGTCGCATTTGTTGAAAGCATCCCGTTCTCAGAAACCCGCGGTTATGTGAAAAATGTTCTATCGTATGATTTATTTTATCGACATTTTATGGGGCAGAAGAATAGTAAGGTGTTGCTTTCGAATGAATGGAATATGAAATACTAAAAATACTCTTCATATTTCGAATTGTAGGGGTGTTGGCTACGTTTGCTAACCCTAGTCACATACTTGTGTATGCTCCTAGGGCTTAGCATCACTTGCCGCCTACCTACAATCCGAACTATTTTGAGTATTCATATTTTTATATTTCGATTTATAGGGGCTTCGTATGTTAGCTTTAGTTGCATACAGGTGTATGCTCCCCGAGCTATCCTCGCTGGTCGCCTAGTCACAACTCAAACTATTTAGCGTATTAACGCAGTAACTAAATGAAATTTGGTTATTTTTTGTATTGTTGAAGCTTGAAAAGCGTTTGGTTGATGATTTCTAATAAGAGTGTGTTATTATTTGTACTAGTTAAATAGTATGGGTGGATAAACGATGACAGCAAATCAACAACATGACCCGGCGCTGACTGCCGATGAGAACGCTGACTGGCTGCGCTTTGTGAATTTATTACAATTGGCATTTGAACAAGATATTCATCTGCCAGTTCTTCAGTTATTACTCACGCCAGATGAGCGTACAGCGTTAGCGACTCGCGTTAAAATTGTGCAAGAGCTGATGCGCGGTGAAATGAGCCAAAGAGAGCTGAAAAATGAGCTAGGAGTGGGAATAGCAACTATTACTCGGGGTTCGAATAGCTTAAAGTCAGCTCCTATTTCTGTGAAGGAGTGGTTAGAGCAGCAACTTCTCTAAAATATGCGTCATATTTCAAATTGTAGGGGTGTTGGCTTCACTCATTTGCCCTAGTCACATACTTGTGTATGCTCATCGGGATAACCTCACTTGCCGCCTAGCCACAACCCAAACTATTTAGCGTATTGGTATTTATTGTATTTCAATTGTAGGGGTGTTGGCTTCTCTCATTTGCCCTAGTCACATACTTGTGTATGCTGCTGCTCTCTTGCCGCTTTTTTCCCACAATCCGAGCTATTTAGAATATAAAGGGTATTTATATTTTAGATAAATAGGCATAAAAAAAGTATGGTTTCCCATACTTTAGTGTGAAAAGAGTGGTATTTAATCGCACATGCAATTTTAATTATTTTAAGTATAATTAATCTTCTACTTGGTTTAGCTCTTTATAAATTTCATGCTTAATGGGAACTAAAGCCAATATCAAGGCTTGTTGGTAAACACTAGTGCGAGTTAATACCCCATCAGTGAAAAAACCAATGGCACCACCTTGTTGTTTGATATTATCGATGCCTGTTAAAAAGGCCATTTCATCACCGAGTTCGCGGCCTTCACGAATACCCGCCAGAATTTTTTCTGGGATCATAATACTGGCAGAGCGAGATTCGCCGCGTATTTGCTTATGCTCAATCACTATCCAAGCAAATGTCATATCGTCTTCGATACCTGCTTCAATACCAACCCAAAAATCCGCTTCGGGGCGAACTTGCCTAGAGGCCATAACGCGTTGTCTAGCCCCAGTACGGGTTTCATTATTACCGATAGGTTGCTGTGGAACACTGCTATCGACATTAATATCTTCAATTTGATAACTGCCAGCCCCAAAAACAGCATCGAAAGCAAGATGAATCGCTTTAATTTTGGCAGGATTAGTCGTTGCAGCTATAACTTGGTACATTAATTATTTTCCTTTGAACACATACTTCGAAAAGTAATAACGGAACACATCTATGTTACAGGTTTATCTTGTTCGCCATGGCGAAACTGAATGGAATTTAGCTCGTCGCATCCAGGGACAATCCGATAGCCCTCTGACCGCCACTGGACGACTACAAGCAAGGCAGGTGGCTGAGAGGATAAAGTCAGAAGGCATTACCCATATTATCACTAGTGATATGGGACGCACACTGGAAACTGCACAAATAATTGCAAGTGTATGCGAATGTGAAATTACCACAGAACCGCGTCTACGTGAACTAAATATGGGCGTTCTTGAACAAAGAGCAATAGAGTCGTTAACGCCAGAGGAAGAACAGTGGCGCAAAAGCTTAATTGATGGGACTCGTGGAGGACGAATTCCAGAGGGTGAATCAATGGAGGAGCTGTATACACGTATGTTTGCAGCACTAAATAGCTGTTTAGATTTGCCTGAAGGTAGCCGCCCACTGATTGTTAGCCATGGTATTGCGCTAAGTACGTTAATTAGCCGTATTATGGGGGTTCCTGCCTATTCAGAACGCCGTCTACGTTTACGTAACTGTTCGTTATCTCGTGTTGATTACCAAAATAGCCCATGGCTTGCGAATGGTTGGATAGTTGAAACAGCCGGTGAGGTTACACACTTATCGCAGCCAGCTCTCGATGAGCAACAAGGTTAACTATTTAGAAAAGGAGTTTCAACAAACTGAAACTCCTCTGCTTTAAGGGGTTATGGTCGAACCTGTTTTGATTGGTACATAATAATCAAAGGTATCGATGTGTGTCTTGGGGTCATCATTTTCTGGGGTGATATGACGTAAATCGATGTTTTTTAATCGATAATGTTCGATATCATAACCTGGTCGACGCGTTAAATTCAGCTTAGGCAAATATACGCCATAAATTTGGTACAAAAACTCTTGTAATGCATCTCGAGTTGGCGTCCCATTGAACGAAAATTTAACATAATGGCCACTTGGTAACGTTAAACTCGTGTACTGGTCAGTGTTAAAACTCGCATCCTCAGGTTTTACCGCAGTGGTATAGAATACCGTTTGTTCATCTTCTTTTTCTGGATTATGAATGGCATGGTGCAAGCCAAAAACTTCAGACGCAATAGTCGTCGTATTATCCAAATAGTAGTGCCAAAATGTTTGGCGCATTTGGGAACAAGCGGTCGACCACTCTTCTAGCGCATAAGAGCAACTTTGTTCCAAGCCAACCAGCTCTTGTGCTGGCATTTGTAGGAATTCATGTTCAATATTGGTGTGATTATCTAAAATAATCGGTGGGCAAATACCTGCAGCGCACCATTCTTCACTCCGACGATAAAACGCTGGAGTTAGGTTAAATTGCTTTTTAAAGGCTCGAGTAAAAGTTTGTTGCGAATCAAATCGATACTGCAGAGCAATATCAAGAATTGGTCGGCTTGTTAGCCGCAATGCAACCGCTGCACGAGAAAGCCTTCTAGCTCGAATATAAGCCCCAATCGCTTGGTCTGTCACCTCTTTGAACATTCTTTGTAAATGCCACTTAGAGTAGCCCGCTTTTGCGGCAACATTATCTAGCGAGAGTGGTTTATCCAGATTGTCATCTATCCAGCGAAGCAAGTCGCGAATAATATTAGTTTGATCCATGTATATCCCCAGCCAATGCGACTTATAGAACAGATATAATCTATCAATGAATTGCTATTCTATATCAAGTTATCTTTTTCGTTTATAGTAAATGAGTTGTATTTGATAATTAGTTAAGAAAGTGAATAATAAATCTTGTGCCACTACGAGGTTTTATCGATTTTTAGTTGAATAGGAAATTCAGTATGCGTCGTTCCAGATTAAAAAATATCGTACTTGCAGCATTATTATCAGCGTTGCCGAGCATCACATTTGCTGAAGAAATCGGTTCAGTCGATACTGTTTTTAAAATTTTCGGCCCTGATCATAAAATTGTTGTTGAAGCATTTGATGACCCTGATGTTGACAATGTGACTTGTTATTTAAGTCGTTCAAAAACAGGGGGGATCAAAGGGGGTTTAGGTTTAGCAGAAGACACCTCTGATGCCGCCATTTCATGTCAGCAAGTTGGGCCAATTGAGCTAAATGACCGTGTCAAACGCAAACCGACGAAAGGGCAAGTTGTCTTTCAAAAACGAACGTCTTTAGTCTTCAAAAAATTACAGGTTGTACGCTTTTACGATCCAAAACGTAATGCATTAATTTATTTGACTTATTCAGATAAGATGATCGACGGCTCACCAAAAAATGCGTTAAGTGCAGTACCGATTATGCCTTGGTGATTAATTAAGATGATAAAAAACCGGCTAAATAGCCGGTTTTTTGAATATCAATTCAAAATTGATTATTCGTCTAAATCACCGCAAAAGCGATAGCCTTCACCGTGGATGGTTGCAATGATTTCTGGCGTATCAGGTGTTGATTCAAAATGTTTACGAATACGACGGATCGTTACGTCAACAGTTCTATCATGTGGTTTCAATTCACGGCCTGTCATTTTCTTCAGCAGGTCTGCGCGAGTCTGAATTTTTCCTGGGTTTTCACAGAAATGTAGCATCGCACGGAATTCACTACGTGGTAATTTGTAGTGTTCACCAGCAGGGCTGACTAATGAACGGCTGTTGATGTCTAATTCCCAACCATTAAACTTATAGCTTTCCACTAAACGACGTTCTTCCGTACCACCCGCTAAATTCATAGTACGAGACAGTAGGTTGCGCGCACGAATAGTCAGTTCACGTGGGTTAAATGGTTTAGTGATATAGTCATCAGCACCAATTTCAAGGCCAAGGATTTTATCGACTTCGTTATCACGTCCTGTTAAGAACATTAACGCAATGCTTTCTTGTTCACGAAGTTCGCGAGCAAGTAGTAAACCGTTTTTACCTGGTAAATTAATATCCATGATGACTAAATTGATGTCATGCTCAGAGAGAACATTATTCATCTCTTCGCCATCAGTTGCCTCATGAACCACATAGCCTTCCGCTTCAAATATGCTTTTAAGCGTATTGCGTGTGACAATTTCATCTTCAACAATCAAAATGTGTGGGGTCTGCATAGTTGCTACCTAAAGTATTAAAATAAAAATACTGAACTCACAAGCCGTTTCCAGTTAGGTGGTTATTGATATTTTTCTCTGGAAAAACACGTTTATGAGTATAAATTTGTTTTGAAATTCAATAGTGCCATTATGTTGCCATCTTGGGCAAAAGACTTTAACAACAAGCCAAAATATAAGCACTTTCCCAATATTGTACTGTTAACAGCAATATAACAGCTAATACTGCATTTACCACCTAAAAAACTAACTTTTGTTGATACATATCAAAATCAATTGTAGCACGTTAACAAAAATTGTTAGGTAGATAATTATATAAATTAATGCAGTGTTTAGGAATCAGATAGCGTCTAAAAAAGGGGAATAGTTGATACCCAAGGGGGCTTCGGCTGGGTATTAATGAATATAGTCTTCAATGGGTTAAATATACCATCATAAATAATGTTTAATTTGTGACTTACCTCCAATTTTGAAATGTTATTTTGCTACAAAAAAAGGTGAAAAATTTATCTTGTTAGAGATAACGGGATGTAAATATTTAGTCTGTAATTTTTTGTTTCATTTAATTAGGAAAAATGCTTATTTTGTTTTGATGTGACTAATTTTTAACAACTCCATAACATTTGTTTGTAATTTAAACGAATGAAAAAATCATGAGGCTAAGTATCAATACGTACCTGTGTAATCTGTTGCTATTGGCGCTCTTGTATTGATGAGCATGGGGGTAAATGATAAGAAATATAGCTGCTAAATGCATCAATTAACCTGGTCGTTGTTGCTCATCTTCTCATCTTGATTCTCTTCACAGGAAATTACTGAAGGCTATCTCTATTGCCTATTTAATAGTCATTTTGGTTTTTTATTGAGTAAAAAATTATTAATCTTTAAATATTTGTTATCTTGGTTTTTAACACTGCATTTGATGTAATGAGTGTCTTTTTGTGGATGAGTTTTTCGTGCTGGTAGATAATTTATCGAATAAAAAAAGGGAGATAAAAGGGATGTTTTGCAAATAAATTTGACAAAATATACCAATTGCTTTAACCGTATAGAGAGAAACTTAAAGAATCTAAGAGACAGACAGAATCTATGCGTAATATCAGCCTGACTATTATTATTACCACCACCACCGTAACCACAGGAAACGGGGCGGGCTGACGCATCCAAAAAATAAAAATGAAAAAGCCCGCATACTTAACCGATGCGGGCTTTTTTTTGGTGTTAATTCAGGAGAGAAATACCATGCGTGTGCTTAAATTTGGCGGTACTTCGGTTGCAAATGACGAACGAGTACTGAATGTTGCTGACATCGCTGAAAGTAAACTAGCAGATGGACAAGTGGCTTTGGTGCTATCTGCACCAGCAAAAATCACAAACCATCTGGTTGCTATGATTGAAAAAACGGTTGCAGGACAAGATGTCATCACGCATGTTAATGATGCTGAAATGATTTTTGCTAACCTTTTAAAAGGATTAAAAGAAAAACAACCTGGTTTTGAATATGATCGGTTAAAAAAACTGACAGAACAAGAATTCGCACAAATCAAACAAGTACTGCATGGTATTACTCTTCTCGGGCAATGTCCGGACAGCATTAACGCATCAATTATCTGCCGTGGTGAAAAGCTCTCTATCGCCATTATGGAATCAGTGCTAAAAGCACGCGGCCATAATGTGACGGTTATTAACCCAGTTGAGAGCTTACTCGCGAAAGGTCATTATCTTGAATCTACGGTTGATATAAATGAGTCAACTAAACGTATTGCCGATTTAAATATACCGAAAGATCATTTTGTTTTAATGGCAGGTTTCACAGCGGGTAATGAAAAAGGTGAATTAGTAGTATTAGGCCGTAATGGGTCTGATTATTCTGCTGCGGTTTTAGCGGCCTGCTTACGTGCTGATTGTTGTGAAATTTGGACTGATGTTGATGGGGTCTATACTTGTGACCCGCGTTTGGTGCCTGATGCGCGTTTGTTAAAAGGTATGTCATACCAAGAGGCCATGGAGTTATCCTACTTCGGAGCCAAAGTCCTTCACCCTCGTACCATCGCCCCAATTGCTCAATTCCAAATCCCTTGCCTGATAAAAAACACCACTAATTTAAGCGCTCCAGGTACTTTAATTGGTGATGGGCAAACCGATGAGAGCACGCCAGTGAAAGGGATCACCAACCTGAATAACATGGCGATGATCAACGTATCCGGCCCCGGAATGAAGGGGATGGTGGGGATGGCTGCTCGCATTTTCTCCGTCATGTCTCGCAAAGGGATCTCTGTCGTTCTGATCACACAGTCTTCATCGGAATACAGTATTAGTTTTTGTGTTCCGCAAAATGAGTTAGTGAGAGCTCGCGCTGCACTGGAAGAAGAATTTTACTTAGAGCTGAAAGATGGCGTACTTGATCCACTGGATGTGATGGAGCAGTTAGCGATTATTTCAGTTGTGGGGGATGGAATGCGCACTTTGAAGGGCATTTCGGCGCGTTTCTTCTCGGCTTTGACTCGCGGTAACATCAACATTGTCGCTATCGCACAGGGGTCTTCTGAACGTTCTATTTCTGCCGTTATTGCCAATGAGTCTGCCACAACAGCGGTACGCTTATGTCACCAAATGCTATTTAATGCAGAGCAAGTTATCGAAGCCTTTATCATCGGTGTGGGTGGTGTTGGTAATGCATTAATTGAACAAATTCACCGCCAGCAACAATGGTTAAAACAAAAGCATATTGATCTGCGTGTATGTGGTATTGCAAATTCACGCGCAATGTTAACGGATATGCAAGGGATTGATTTAGATAACTGGAAAGCGGAGCTAGCGGAAGCGAAAGAGCCATTTAGTTTAAGCCGTTTAATTCGCTTAGAACGTGAATACCATTTCTTGAACCCTGTCATTATTGATTGCACATCAAATCAGGAAATCGCAGAGCAGTATGTCAATTTCTTGAAAGACGGCTTTAATGTGGTTACACCGAATAAAAAAGCCAATACATTATCGATGGATTACTACCATCAATTACGTGCGGCAAGTGAAACCTCAAAACGTAAATTCCTCTATGACACTAACGTAGGTGCAGGGTTGCCAGTTATTGAAAACCTACAAAACTTACTGAATGCAGGGGATGAACTGGTTCACTTTAGCGGAATTTTATCAGGCTCTTTATCATTCATTTTTGGTAAATTAGACGAAGGTATGTCTTTATCAGAAGCCACAACACTTGCGAAAGAAAAAGGTTTCACAGAACCAGATCCTCGTGATGATTTATCAGGTATGGATGTTGCGCGTAAATTATTAATTTTAGCGCGTGAAGCGGGTTATCATTTAGAATTGCAAGATATTGAAATTGAACCTGTTTTACCTTCGGACTTTGATAGCAGTGGCCCTGTTTCTGAGTTTATGGCACGTTTGCCACAACTGGACGAGCAATTTGCACAGCGTATAAAAGCCGCAGAAGCGGAAGAAAAAGTGTTACGCTATGTTGGGCTGATTGAAGAAGGGCGCTGCCAAGTGAAAATCGTCGCTGTTGATGGCAATGACCCACTCTTCAAGGTTAAAAATGGTGAAAATGCACTGGCTTTCTATACACGCTATTACCAACCAATTCCTTTAGTATTAAGAGGTTATGGCGCAGGTAATGATGTTACTGCTGCTGGTGTATTTGCGGATATGCTGCGTACCCTTTCATGGAAATTGGGAGTTTAATAAGTGATTAAAGTTTATGCACCGGCTTCAATTGGTAATGTGAGCGTCGGGTTTGATGTCCTTGGGGCAGCTGTTTCGCCTGCTGACGGTTCACTATTAGGTGATTGTGTAACAATTGAAGCTGCGGATACTTTTTCCCTGACGAATCAAGGAAAATTCGTTGCTAAGCTGCCGAAAAAAAATGAACACAATATTGTTTACCAGTGCTGGCAGTTGTTTTGTGAGCGCCTTGGTAGGCCATTAAATGTCGCGATGACGCTTGAAAAAAATATGCCAATTGGTTCAGGGCTCGGTTCTAGCGCCTGTTCTGTTGTCGCTGCACTGATGGCGCTTAACGAATTTGCAGAGAAACCATTCGATGATACTCAACTGCTTGGCATGATGGGGGAGCTCGAAGGGCGTATTTCAGGAAGTGTGCACTATGATAACGTCGCACCGTGTTTTTTAGGTGGTTTGCAGCTGATTATCGAACAAAATGGCATTATTTCTCAGCCTGTACCTGCATTTGAAAATTGGTATTGGGTTATGGCTTACCCTGGAATTAAGGTATCGACAGCAGAAGCGCGTGCGATCCTGCCTGATAGCTATCCACGCCACGATATAGTAAACCATGGCCGATACTTATCAGGGTTTATTCATGCATGCCATACAAACCAGCCGTTACTTGCCGCAACGATGATCCAAGATGTTGTCGCAGAACCTTATCGTACACAATTATTACCCGGTTTTGCGGCAGCACGTCAAAATGCAAAAGAAATCGGTGCATTGGCTTGTGGTATCTCTGGCTCAGGGCCAACATTGTTTGCTATTTGCGATGAGAAACATATCGCTGAAAAAATGGCGAGCTACTTGCAACAACATTATATTCAGAATGATGAAGGCTTTGTGCATATCTGCCGTTTGGATCTGGCCGGGGCAAGGACAATAGGGTAAATAATGAAACTGTATAATTTAAAAGATAACAATGAACAAGTAAGTTTTGCACAAGCGGTTAAGCAGGGGTTAGGTAAGCAGCAAGGTTTATTTTTTCCTCAAGACTTACCTGAGTTTACAGCGGCTGAAATCGACGAATTATTAAAATTAGATTTCGTCACACGTAGCAGCCGAATTTTAAGTGCCTTTATTGGTGATGAAATTCCACAAGAAGAATTAGCTGCACGTGTTAAAACCGCGTTTGCTTTTCCTGCGCCAGTTTCTAAGGTTGAAGATGATGTAGCAACGTTGGAGTTATATCATGGGCCAACACTCGCATTTAAAGACTTCGGTGGCAGATTTATGGCTCAGGCATTGGGCCAAGTAGCTGGTGAGCAGCCGGTGACCATTTTGACTGCCACTTCTGGGGATACAGGAGCCGCGGTTGCACACGCATTCTATCGTCTTAAGAACGTGCAAGTTGTTATTCTCTATCCAGAAGGAAAAATTAGCCCGCTGCAAGAGAAACTCTTCTGCACGCTGGGTGAAAATATTCATACGGTTGCGATTAAAGATGACTTCGATGCATGCCAGGCATTAGTAAAACAATCATTTGATGATGAAGAGCTGAAAAAGGCGTTGTATTTAAACTCGGCGAACTCGATCAATATCAGTCGTTTGTTAGCTCAAATTTGTTATTACTTCGAAGCCGTCGCGCAGATCCCAGCAGAAAAACGTGATCAATTAGTGATCTCGGTTCCGAGTGGTAATTTTGGTGACCTTACGGCAGGTTTATTAGCTAAATCAATGGGCCTACCGGTTAAACGCTTTATTGCAGCAACTAACGTAAATGACACTGTGCCGCGTTACCTTGTTGATGGGCAATGGAAACCAAAGCAAACTGTGGCAACATTATCGAACGCCATGGATGTTAGCCAGCCAAACAACTGGCCTCGTATTGAAGAGTTATTCCGCCGTAAAGGTTGGTCCCTTGATGAATTAGGCCATGGAGCGGTGAGTGACGACGTGACTAAAGAGACAGTACGTGAATTAGATAAAAAAGGGTATTTATCTGAGCCACATGCTGCGGTTGCTTATCGTGTGCTTCGTGACCAGTTGCAAGAAGGTGAATACGGGCTGTTTTTAGGCACGGCACACCCAGCTAAGTTTAAAGAAAGTGTTGAAGAAATTCTTAATAAGGCAATACCTTTACCGAAAGAGTTAGCAGAGCGTGCGGAACTACCACTCCTCTCACACTTTTTACCATCTGACTTTGCACAATTACGCGCATTTTTAATGAAATTAGCACCTAAGCAATAAAAATTGCAAGTGTACGAAAAACGGAAGCGAAAGCTTCCGTTTTTATTGGTAATACCATCTTTTATAAAGATAATTATATGGTTTCATATTGCCACATCACTTATTCACTTCTAACGGATTTATTTGTCACATTGAGCTAATGCTAATACCATCGTGCCCATCTCTACCGCCATCAGGTCCACCGCGCCCTCCTTTTCCTCCTTGGCTACCATTGCCCCCATTTCCACCATTACCACTACCAGAGCCGTTGCCCCCATTACCTCCGTTACCGCCATTAGTTCCACCATGTCCCCCATTTCCCCCATTGCCATTTACAGTTCCATTCCCGCCGTTCCCACCACTACCACCACCATCTCCATCACCGCCATTTCCGCCATCACCTCCAGTTACACTGCCATTACCGCCATTCCCTCCATTTTGGCCATCACCACCGTGTCCACCATGACCACCGTTACCACCATGGCCACCTTGACTATCATTTCCAGCGTGACCCGAATTTCCGTTTTGTCCATAACTTACAAAGCTAAAAATTTTAGAATAGTAATATTGGCCATGGAGTATCGAACATACTTTATTATTAATTTCATTAATATTGAGTTCATTTTTTAATAAACAGTTAGATGGAGTATTAAATAAGGAGTGAGAGTATGCTGAAAATGAAATAGAACTAATTAATAAGACGCCAAGTGAAATGTAATTTTTATACATGGTAAATTCCTCCGTTCCCCCCTCATCGAGTGAGGAGGGAAATATTTAGTGACGAGATATATTATCTACCGTTGCCGCCATTACCGCCGTTACCACCATGGCCGCCATTCCCTCCA
Source organism: Providencia rettgeri (assembly GCF_013255915.1). Taxonomy (GTDB): domain Bacteria; phylum Pseudomonadota; class Gammaproteobacteria; order Enterobacterales; family Enterobacteriaceae; genus Providencia; species Providencia hangzhouensis. Next base: position 750,210 of record NZ_CP053896.1, read on the forward strand.
TTACCACCATTTCCTCCATTACCACCGTGACCGCCATTCCCTCCATTTCCTCCATGGTTTTGTTCATAAATAGTAGAATAAGTCGAAGTATTGTCAGAATGTTTTTCTTGGAAAGAAGTTGCAGATGCTAGAATTGGGAATAATAAAGATACTATGACAATAGATGCTTTATACATATAAAATCCTCGATTAAAAGTTTAAATTGAAGTGAACTGCAAGGAAATTGTAATTCATGATTTTGAATAAGTAATTAATATTTTCATCTAAGAGTGAAATTAAATTTAGTCCACTGTTAATATAAAATAACATTATTTATTTTTTTTGTGCGTATTTTAAATGATTTATTAATAATGAATCATTTGAGATAATTAATTAATAATTTGCCAGGTAATGTTTTGTTTTAAAATTAATTATCATAAGATTAGGGTTTTATGGGGTAGGATAGTAAAGTGGAATATATTAAAATACAATTCCACTTTACCATTGATTTTAACAGCATATAGGCCTATGTTTCCTAATGTAGTATATTAAAAGGATATAAGGCTATATATTATGAAGGGAATTACCTTAAGCTTTGTTTGATGTCTTCTGAATTTTATTTGATGTTCAGCCAAACATCATCATCATCCCCGTTATAGGCTACGTTTACGTCTATATCTAGGATAGGTGGCTCTGGTGGGAAAGGAAGAATAGGAGTAGCGAAAGAGAGAGTTGGAAATAATAAAAATGCAAATATGATTGATTTTTTAAACATATAATCACCTTTTAAAGTTAGTATTGAAATGAACTGCCTAGAAATAATAACTTATTTTTCTTGATGTTCAATAAATATTCAATCAATTTAGTAATAAAAAATGAAATTGGTCAAATAAAAATCTATTTGTTGTGTCTATAACTAAATTTTATTTTTTTAATTTAAAACCATATTAATATTTATTTAATAATATGGTTTTAAAGTTCTAATTAATTATTTTTTGAATATCCTATTATTTTACTTTGTATAGAAGCAGATGAACTATTTTTATGAAAGTTTAACATGGTGACGGCTTTTTCATTTTCATTCATATCGGAAAATGGTTTTGCAACTTTTACCATCGATTTTTTATAGTTAGGTGATTGGCTTTGGTGGCTACTGATCATATTCTGCATTACTGGGGAGGTACTATTTTGAGTAAAATTCAATGCGGTAGCAGCTTGAGTATGTCTATCTAATTGAAGAAATGATTGGGTTGAGTTGATATTATCGTTGACTGAAGTACCCGCCTTACTCAAGTGGTCATTAATCGATTTTTGATTAGAATACGATGTATTGTTCTCAGTGAAATTTAATGCATTCGCTGCATTATAATGTATTTCTTTTTCTGTTTGAGCGTTTGCTACATGTGTTGTTACAGTCACAAGTGTTAAAGCAAAAATAATTTTTTTCATAACAAATCCTTATTAAGTTAGATAATTTATCTTGTAACTATAATAAGGCTTTATTTCTGTCTGAATACTGACAACAAGATGACAAAATTGCCATTTATGGTAGATATTTAATTTGGTTCCTTAGGTAAAAATACAGTAAAACGTGTTGAAAAATCATCTGATGTTACAGTGATTCTTCCCTTATGCGCTAATATGATTGATTTGACGATAGCCAACCCAATTCCGCTCCCTTCATTTTTTCTTTGTCTTGATTTATCTACTCGATAAAATCTGTCAAAGAGTTTTGCTAAATGTTCTTCTGGTATTTTTATGCCGGGATTGCTGATAATTAATTCAATACCATTTTTTACATTCGAAATATTAATACTGACAGAATCCCCCTTTGGGGTATAGCGGATAGCATTTGATATTAAGTTAGTAATTGCTCTTCTTAACATATCTTTATCGGCCATAATAGGGTCTGTATCACCAATTAGCTTAAGCTTTATTTCATTCTCTTCCGCGAGATATTCAAAATAATCAAATATGAGCTCTATTTCAGTTTTAATATTAATAACTTTTTTCTCAGGGATAAGCCTATTATCATCTGCTTGAGCAAGAAAAAGCATATCAGAGATCATTCGTGATAGACGGTTATATTCTTCTAAATTAGAATATAACACTTCAACGAGTTCTTCTTTACTGCGATTTTTACTCAAAGATATTTGGGTTTCAGTCATTAAATTAGTGATAGGTGTACGCATTTCATGAGCTATATCTGCTGAGAAATTCGTTTGTCTTACGAAAACATCTTCAATTTTGACTAACATCTGATTAAATGATTTTGTTAATTGTTTTAATTCATTAGGTACAGAATCAGGGTCTAAACGCACACTTAAGTTTTCGGAAGTGACATTTTTGATTTCATCGCTCACATCTTTAAGGGGTTTTAATCCTTTAATTACAAGGAAATAAACGACAAGAATAGTAAATAAGCACAATATAATAGCGCTGACAATTAAATTATTTATTAATGAACTCAGATAATCATGATGAAAATTTAATGATAATGCAGTAACCAACCGATATTGTTTAGACTCTGAAGGGGAATCTACCTGAATAATAATTTCAGATAGGCGATAATTTTTAAGCTCTTCTTGGTTATTTTTATGAGGATCATAATTTTTTAAGTACGTAATGAGCTTATCTGTTGCATTGGGAGATATTAATTCATTTCCTTTTTTATCAATGAGATAAATAGTAATGTCTTGGTGCTCATTAATAATGGTTTTAATACGTGCATATTGTTCACTTTGTGAGTCTGTATTGTTATTTAACAAGCTACGGATCGTTAGGTTCAACTGGTTAAGTGTGTATTCATCTTGCTGTTTAAAATGCAACATAACCGAATTGATCATGATCGAGCTAAATAGTAACAAGGCGAGGGAGAGAGTAATACTGATCAAAACAATAAGACGAATTGAAATTGAGACAGGAGATCGAAAAAATTTAATCATTTTCAGGGATCTCAAGTAAATAGCCCATTCCCCTGATGGTATGGATCAATTTAGGCTCATAGCCTTGATCTATCTTAGCTCTTAATCTTTTCACTGCTACATCAATCACATTGGTATCACTATCAAAATTCATATCCCACACTTTTGAAGCGATAAGAGAACGAGAAAGTACTTCACCTTGGTGAAGAATAAAAAATTCCAATAAAGAAAACTCTTTACTGGTGAGTATAATTTTATCATTTTCACGGGTAACGCGTCGCTTAATCAGGTCAACATGCAAGTTAGCAATGGTAAACTGTGTTTTTTGGATGCTGCTGTTGCCTCTGCGTAATAAAGTTCTTACTCGAGCGAGTAACTCCGAAAAATCAAATGGTTTAACGAGATAATCATCAGCACCTAACTCTAGTCCTTTGACTCGATGCTCAACATTACCTAATGCAGTGAGCATCAGTATTGGTGTATTTTTTCCTGAATTGCGTAAGCTCTTTGCAATTTCCCAGCCGTTAATATCAGGTAACATCACATCAAGAATAATTAAATCATAGTCTTCAGTTGTGGCCATATGCAGGCCTGTAATACCATTTTCGATTGCATCAACAATAAACCCGGACTCACTTAAGCCTTTAGACAAGTATTCTCTCGTTTTATGTTCATCTTCAACAATAAGTAATTTCATCTCAGACCTATCAGCTGGGTAAATAATGCAGCCATTCTAAGCACTACAGCAACGAAATGTAAAATGACAAATTTGTCATTTTCATGTCATCAATCTAACAGGAGGTCTTTTTTACTATAGCTCCAATTTTAATTACTAGAGGCATGGCTATACCATGTATTCCCCAAAAATATTAATAATAGCTTATGCCTTAACTTTGACGGGCTGTGTTTCGCTCGCTCCTGAATATCAACGCCCTAACCTTAATTTACCTCATCAATTCAATAGTCATGTTTCTGATGCAGCAAAGCAGGCTCAAACTGAATTATTGATCCCTAGTTGGGAACAATTTATTCAAGACCCTCAAATGAAAAGCGTGATAGAAATTGCACTAGAGAAAAACAGCGATTTATACCTTGCTGCGTTAGATGTAGAGGAAGCTCGTGTACGTTTTGGGCTCGCGGGGGCAGAAAAATATCCTCAAGTTAATTCATCGATGAGTGGTGATTATAGTCAGTCGTTAGAGAGCGGGTCATCCTTTAATAAGAAATACAGCGTAGGCATTGATATCAGCTATGAGCTGGATTTTTTTGGGCGTATCAAAAATTTATCTGATGTAGACAAAGCAAAGTTTATTGCTTCTCAAGAGATGAGCCGTGCGACACAAATCATCACGATTAAAACAGTAGCAGAAGCGTACTTAGATGTGGTGTATAACCAAAAGCTATTATTAATTGCACAAGAGACAAAACAAAGTTATCTCAATAGTCAATCAATTGTAATGCAAAAAGTGGCGGCAGGAAAAGCCGCGCTATCAGACCTAGAACAAGCTAAAGGGCAAGTACAGTCTATTTCTATTAATATCGAAAAAATTGAAAGTGAAATTGCAAAAAATGAAAATTTACTGAATTTTTTGACAAATGACTATGCAACAAAAATAAACTTAGATCTAGGACGCTACGAGCCAAACTATCCTTTAATTACGACACCTCCAGATATTCCTTCTGAAATATTGCTAAAGCGCCCAGATATTATGGCTGCGGAGCAAAACATTATTTCTGAGAATGCCAACATAGGTGTAGCGAGAGCAGCTTTCTTTCCTTCTATTTCCTTTAATACGGGAATTGCAAATAGTAATGATTCTTTAACGGGGTTATTTGACTCTTCAAATGGTATTTGGAATTTTATTCCTAAAATTACGCTACCTATTTTTACTGGGGGGACAAATAGCCGAAATTTAGAGTTGGCAAATATTAGAAAAAATAAAGCGATTGCTAATTACGAAAAAAGTATTCAAGTAGCGTTTCGAGAAGTGAAAGATGCCTTAGTGATAAAATTGAGTTTAGAAAAACAACTTATCTCCCAAGAGCAATATGTCAACACGCTGCAAAACGTCTTAACACAGAAACAAGCAAGTTATCGATATGGTGGTTTAAGTTATCTCGATGTTCTCGAAGCGCAGCGTAGCTTATTTACAGAACAGCAAAACTTATTGATGTTGAAAATAGAACAGCAGAAGAATGAAATAAATTTATTCTCTGCATTAGGTGGCGGATTAATCAAATCATGAGGGTAAAAATGAAAAAACTAAATACGGTATTTTTTGTAATTTCAATGGCGATATTAACAGCAACCAGCTATGCAAATGCAGCTGAACATAATCACTCTATTTATCCAGAAAAAGCGGCGGAACCAACAATTAACACTGAAGGAAAGCTAATCTCGATTGACAAAGATAATAAAAAATTAACGATAAATCATAAAGAAATAGAAAGCATTGGTTGGCCACCAATGACGATGCGTTTTACATATGAAGATGAAAATATGATCAACGGTTTACAAGAAAATGATGAATTGAAATTTTCATTTGTACAACAAGGTAATCTTTCAATGTTGAAATCCGTCGAAAAAATAAACTAAATAGGTAGAGAGATGTTATGTCATTAGTTAAACTGACCAAATTGCTATTGGTAATTATTTTATCGAGCGTTATTTCAATTTTATTTTACCGTTATTTTTTCGTTATAGAAAATAATAGCCAATCAGTTGAAAAACAAGAACGCACCGTATTGTATTGGTATGATCCCATGTATCCCAATACCAAGTTTGATCAACCAGGGAAATCCCCTTTTATGGACATGGATCTTGTTCCTAAATATGCGGATGAAAACTTGGCTTCAGCGAATAGCAAAGGGGTAACAATTAACCCAACACAGACACAAAATTTAGGGCTTAAAACGGTGGATGTGAAGTGGGGGAAATTAAACTATGACTTAACATTTCCAGCCGAAATTGCGTTTAATGACCATCAATTTGCTATTGTACAAGCACGCGAAAATGGTTTTGTTGAAAAAGTTTATCCATTCACAGTAGGTGAGAGGATCCAAAAAGGCGTTCCTATTGCTGAGCTAACGATCCCTGCATGGGTTGAAGCACAAAGCGAATATCTTGCGCTTAAGCAAATGAATGCGAGCCAACAAGATCTTAATAGTGTCATTGAGCGTTTACGTTTAAATGGCATGCCAGAAGGCGCGCTTTCTCAGTTTATTAAAACAGGAAAAGTGCAAACACGTTTTACTATTCAAGCTCCTATTTCTGGGGTAATTACTGCACTTAATCTACGTTTAGGGATGAATGTATCCAAAGAAGTCGTTATCGCACAAATACAAGGAACAGATCCATTATGGATTAATGCATCTGTTCCTCAGTCAGTTGCTGAATTACTTAATCAACAAACACAATTTACAGTTTCTATTCCTGCCTATCCTTCGCAGTTATTTACTGTAAAAAACTGGTTGATATTACCCAGTGCAGATCAAGCAAGTCGTACAATTAATATTCGTACAGAAATTGCTGATCCTAACCATTTATTAAAACCAGGTATGACAGCATATTTAAATTTAGTTGCAGAAGGTAATGAAAGTTTATTGATCCCTTCACAAGCCATTGTGGACTCTGGGAAAGAACAGCATGTTATTGCTGTTGGTGAGAATGGTGAATTTATTCCCAAAAGAGTACGAGTGCTGAGTGAATCTCAACAAATGACAGCAATATCTGAAGGCTTACAAGTGGGTGAGCATATAGTGACTCAGGGTATTTTCCTGATTGATTCTGAAGCGAATATTGCTGGTGCATTAGCCAAGATGGAAGCGCTTCCTGAAGTATCAGCGTCATCTAATCATTCATCACATAAATCTCAGGAGTAGAGTATGTTGGAATGGATTATAAGACGCTCGGTTGCTAACCGATTTCTAGTGTTAATGGGAGTCGTGTTTTTAGTCATTGCGGGTATTTGGAGCATTCGCAGTACACCAGTTGATGCATTACCTGACTTATCTGATGTACAAGTGATCATCAAAACCACTTATCCAGGGCAAGCGCCGCAACTGGTCGAAAACCAAGTTACCTACCCGATAACGACGACGATGCTATCTGTGCCGGGAGCAAAAACGGTGCGGGGGTTTTCTGCATTTGGTGACTCATATGTTTATGTTATTTTTGAAGATAATACAGATTTATACTGGGCTCGTTCACGAGTTTTAGAATATTTAAATCAAGTCCAAAACCAATTACCCAAAGGTGCAGTAGCCTCCATTGGCCCTGATGCGACAGGTGTTGGTTGGATTTTTGAATATGCTTTAGTGGATAAAACTGGAAAACATAATCTAGCAGAACTACGTTCATTACAAGATTGGTTTTTGAAATATGAATTGAAGGCTTTGCCTAATGTTTCAGAAGTGGCAACCGTTGGCGGTGTGGTTAAATCTTACCAAATCTTAGTTGACCCACTCAAGCTCAGCCAATTTTCAGTGACATTACCTGAAATAAAACAGGCCGTTGAAATGGCTAACCAAGAAGCTGGTGGTTCATCGATTGAAATTGCTGAAGCTGAATATATGGTTAGAGCAAGTGGTTATCTTCAATCTATTGATGACTTCAATAAAATCTACCTAAAAACGCCAGAAAATGGTGTACCTATTTACCTACAAGATGTTGCTCGAATACAGGAAGGCCCCGAAATGCGTCGTGGGGTTGCTGAGCTAAATGGAGAAGGAGAGGTCGTTGGGGGAATTATTCTGCTTCGCTCTGGTGAAAATGCACGTAATGTGATTCAGGATGTAAAACAGAAACTTGAAGATTTAAGTGCTAGCTTGCCGGAAGGCATCGAAATTATCACGACTTATGATAGAAGCATTCTTATTGATAACGCGATTGATAATTTAAGTTATAAGTTACTAGAAGAATTTATTGTTGTCGCATTAGTGTGTGCCGTTTTTTTATGGCATTTCCGTTCTGCTCTCGTGGCAATTATTTCTTTGCCCCTTGGATTATTTATTGCCTTTATCGTCATGCGCTACCAAGGAATAAATGCAAATATTATGTCGTTAGGGGGCATTGCAATTGCGATCGGAGCAATGGTGGATGCCGCCATTGTTATGATCGAAAATGCACATAAAAAATTAGAAAAATGGCAACATGAAAATGAAGATAAAGTCATTGATAATGCCCAGCGTTGGAAAGTTATTACGGATTCCGCTGTTGAAGTTGGGCCTGCATTATTTATCAGTTTATTAATTATCACATTGTCTTTTATTCCTATCTTTACGTTGGAAGGGCAAGAAGGCCGTTTATTTGGTCCACTTGCATTCACAAAAACCTATGCCATGGCGGGTGCTGCGGCTTTAGCGCTGATTGTTATTCCAATTCTAATGGGATATTGGATCCGCGGTAATATTCCAAATGAAAATAAAAACCCACTGAATCGTTGGTTGATCTCACTCTATAGCCCTATTTTAATTAAGGTATTAGCGTGGCCGAAAACCACCTTATTAATTGGTTTCTTATCTTTATTTACGGTGATATGGCCATTAAAAAATTTAGGTGGTGAATTTCTTCCTGCAATTAATGAAGGTGACTTACTTTATATGCCTTCAACATTACCGGGTGTTTCGCCTGCACAAGCGGCATTTTTACTACAAAATACGGATAAGTTAATCAAAACTATTCCAGAGGTGGATACGGTATTTGGAAAAGTTGGTAAAGCTGAAACAGCAACGGATTCAGCCCCGATGGAAATGATTGAAACAACGATACGTTTGAAGCCGCAAGCACAGTGGCGAGAAGGAATGACACTCGAAAAAATTATTGATGAGCTCGATGAAACTGTACGTTTACCTGGGGTTGCAAACTTATGGGTTCCACCTATTCGTAACCGTATTGATATGTTATCTACGGGAGTCAAAAGCCCTATAGGTATTAAAGTATCAGGCAGGGATCTTGAAGAAATCGATGCATTAGCCCAAGAAATTGAAAAAGTCACAAAATCGGTACCGGGGGTGGTTTCAGTTTTGGCTGAGAGGTTGGTAGGCGGACGCTATATTGATGTCAAAATTGATAGAGAAAAAGCGGCTCGTTTTGGTATGAGTGTCAGCGACGTACAAGTGTATATTTCAATGGCCACTGGTGGGGAAATGATTGGGGAAACAGTTGAAGGGATTGAGCGTTACCCAATTAGCATAAGATATCCTCAAGATTACCGAAATAGTGTATCTGCGATGAAGTTATTACCAATTTTAACGCCAAACAAACAGCAAATAGTACTTAGTGATGTTGCAGATGTCTCCGTGAATATGGGCGCTCCCATGTTGAAAACAGAGAACGCCAGACCGACTAGTTGGATTTATATTGATGCACGTGATCGTGATATGGTTTCTGTTATTAAAGATATTGATACAGCAATAAAAGATAATATTCAAATGAGGCCGGGTCTTAGCTATTCCTTTACGGGGCAATTTGAATTACTCGAAAGGGCTAACCAAAAATTAATGTTAATGGTTCCCGCGACCATCATGATTATTTTTGTACTACTTTATTTAGCCTTTAGACGATTTAGTGAAGCTTTACTGATTTTATTAAGTTTACCTTTTGCTTTAGTGGGCGCGATTTGGTTCCTTTATTGGATGAACTTTAATTTATCAGTTGCAACAGGAACTGGATTTATTGCATTGGCAGGTGTCGCGGCTGAATTTGGCGTAGTTATGTTGATTTATTTACGCCATGCAATCGAAGATAAAGAAAAACAGCAAGGAATAAGCAAGCTATCAAACCAAGATTTAGACCGTGCATTATATGAAGGTGCAGTTTTACGTGTTCGCCCTAAAGCCATGACGGTTGCCGTAATTTTAGCCGGTTTATTGCCAATATTACTTGGAACAGGAGTCGGTTCAGAAGTGATGAGCCGTATTGCTGCACCGATGATTGGTGGAATGATAACTGCACCGTTATTATCCCTATTTATCATTCCTGCGGCTTATAAATTAATCTGTCAGTTACGCCATAAAAAATAGACACTTTTTAAGTACTAGTCATTATTATTGATAAGGTAAATAGCAATGAAGAAGATAATTTTAGGTGGAATGTTTTTACTGTCATTTTCTGCATTTTCTCAAAACCAGAGCGTGCAATTGTATAAAGATGCAAACTGTGGTTGCTGCCAATTATGGGGAGAAGGAGTTAAAAAAGCAGGGTATGACGTTGTGGTCAATGAAATCAGTTATGATGAGTTGAACAAACTGAATGATGAGCTGAATGTGCCTTATAACTTACGCAGCTGCCATATCGCTAAATACAAAGGTAAAGTGATTGTTGGCCATGTTCCTGTCAGCAGTCTTGATGCGATTGATGCCTTACCAGCGGATGTGGTAGGGATTTCTGTTCCGGGTATGCCAATTGGTAGCCTAGGGATGGAGCAGCCAGATGGCCGTACTCAGCCTTATTCTGTGGTGCAGTTTAAAGCAAATGGGGAATATCGTTAATTGAGATAAAATTTATTAAGTTGCAGGATATCCTGCAACTTGTGTGTTTTATTCGCCTTCTAATATTAATTCGATGGCTTTGAGCTCTTTTTGCGTAAAATTACGATTTTTTAGTATCCCCATTGCATCATCAATTTGGCTGATACGGCTTGCGCCAATGAGAACGGAAGTGATCCTGTCGTGTCTCAGTAACCATGCTAATGCCATTTGGTTTAGCTTTTGTCCTCTTTTTGTTGCCAGTTCATTCAGTTGTTTAACCTTTGATAAAATGTTTGACGTGAGTCTTTCTGGGGGCAAAGAAGGATTACCTGCAGCACGTGAATCAGCAGGGATGCCATTAAGGTAGCGATCGGTTAATATCCCACCAGCCAATGGAGAGTATGCGATAGAGCCAACGCCTTCTTCTTCCAGTAAATCGAGTAAATCTTCTTCGGGAGTACGTTCTAGCATGGAATATCTAGGTTGGTGAATCAGGCAAGGGGTTCCTAATTCATTGAGAATATTAATGGCTTCTTTGGCTAAATTGGTTGGGTAATTAGAAATCCCCACATACAGGGCTTTTCCTTGGCGAACTATGAGATCCAGCGCTCCCATGGTTTCTTCTAATGGAGTATTGGGATCAGGTCGATGATGATAAAATATATCTACATAATCTAATCCCATTCGCTTTAAACTTTGGTTTAGGCTTGCAACTAAGTATTTTTTACTTCCCCAGTCGCCATAAGGGCCATCCCACATAGTGAAACCCGCTTTTGATGAAATAACCATTTCATCGCGATAAGGCAGAAAATCCCGCTGCATAATTTTGCCAAATGTACTTTCGGCAGAGCCTGGTGGTGGCCCATAATTATTAGCAAGATCAAAATGGGTGATCCCAAGGTCAAAAGCATGGCGAAGCATGGCTTGGCAATTATCAAAGGGTTTGTTATCGCCAAAGTTGTGCCATAACCCTAATGAAATCAGTGGTAAGCGTAATCCGCTACGGCCACATAAACGATATTCCATTTCAGTATAGCGCTTTGATGATGCAACATAAGGCATACTTCACCTCCAAAATAGTGGGTAAAACTCAATTTATACTGTCATAAAGCTAAAAAGTAGGCTGAGGAATCAATGCTAATTTGTTCTTGACTAGAAGGTTTATGAGTAAATTGTGATAGAGCCCGAAAAAAGAGTGAAGTATTTTGGCATTCGTGGGTATCGGCTGCGTACCAATCCCCACGTTTTGTATATTAGGCTTGCTCTGAGCGGGTAAATACCAGCTCGTTACCTTTAGATTGGCTTTCATCAAATTGATAGCCTTCTAAATTAAAATCAGCCAGTTGGTCTGTTTTCGTTAATTTATTTTGGATGATAAAGCGGCTCATTAAACCCCGCGCTTTTTTTGCATAAAAACTGATAACTTTATATTTACCATTTTTTTCATCAAGGAAAATAGGCTTGATAATTTGCCCGTCCAATTTCTTTGTATTCACCGATTTAAAATATTCATCTGAGGCAAGGTTGACTAATATTTGATCTTTTTGCTCCGCTAATGCGTGATTTAATTGCTTGGTGATGATGTCTCCCCAAAACTCATATAAATCTTTTCCACGGGTGTTTTTTAATCGAATTCCCATTTCTAAGCGGTAAGGTTGCATTAAATCTAGCGGTCTTAAGATACCGTAAAGACCTGATAATATGCGTAAATGAGATTGAGCAAACGCAAAATCGTCTTGAGAAAAGGTTTCTGCTTGCATACCAGTATACACATCCCCTTTGAAGGCAAGGATCGCTTGGCGTGCATTTTCTGGGGTAAAGTCCGCATGCCATTCTGCAAAACGGGCAGCATTGAGCCCCGCAAGCTTGTCACTAATTTTCATTAAACTGGCAATATCTGCAGGGGTTAATTTACGACAGACATTAATTAATTTTTGTGACTCAGTAAGTAATTCAGGCTGAGTAAACTGCTGTGTCGCAAGTGGGCTTTCGTAGTATAATGTTTTTGCAGGTGAAATTGTAATAAGCATGACTTGACCCTTTATAAAGAATGATACTGCTTACTTTAGCAAAAATTCTTCCTAATTGGCTAATTGATACGATAAGCCAAACCAATATTATTCTTTAATTACAATGATAGCACAATATAACTAGCTAAAAGGATTCAGTTTCTAATTGGCTAGCGAAATCGATTGCCAATCAAATAGTTGCTTTTGACTAGATTTACTTGCTTGCAGCAATATGGATGCATGATATTATCTGTAGACGGTGCGGCGATAGCCACAATTCCTTTATAATACGCAAAGTAATTCAAGTTGCAGTTTGTTAGCCTACACCACAAGAGTCGCAAGAATTGTAGGTAGCTAACCACCGCTACAACTTGGAATATGACGGGTATAACAACGAGATTAAAGAAATGACCGATAAACTAACCTCATTACGTAGTCTGACAACTGTTGTTGCTGATACTGGCGACATCGAAGCGATGAAGCTTTACAAACCACAAGACGCGACCACAAATCCCTCGCTGATCTTAAATGCTGCACAAATTCCTGAGTACCGTAAATTAATTGATGAAGCGGTAGAATGGGCTCGTAAGCAAAGCAATAATCGCGAGCAACAAATTGTTGATGCTTGTGACAAGCTGGCTGTTAATATCGGTCTGGAAATTCTGAAATTAGTTCCAGGTCGTATTTCTACTGAAGTTGATGCGCGCCTGTCTTATGATGAAGAAGCTTGTATTGCTAAAGCGCGTCACTTAATCAAAATGTATAACGATGCAGGCATCAGCAATGACCGTATTCTGATTAAACTGGCTTCAACTTGGCAGGGTATCCGTGCTGCAGAGAAACTGGAAAAAGAAGGCATTAACTGTAACCTGACTTTATTATTCTCTTTTGCTCAAGCGCGTGCTTGTGCGGAAGCGGGCGTATACCTGATTTCTCCATTTGTGGGCCGTATTCTTGACTGGTACAAAGCGAATACAGATAAGAAAGAATTCGCACCACATGAAGACCCAGGTGTGGTTTCTGTTACTGAAATCTACAACTACTACAAAGCTCACGGTTATAAAACTGTGGTTATGGGCGCAAGCTTCCGTAACGTGGGTGAAATCATTGAACTAGCAGGTTGTGACCGTTTAACTATCTCTCCAGGCTTATTAAAAGAGCTGTCTGAATCACAAGGTGAATTAGTACGTAAACTGACTGATACAGGTAAAACTAAAGAGCCAGGCGCTAAGTTGACTGAAGCAGAGTTCTATTGGCAGCACAACCAAGACCCAATGGCGGTTGATAAACTGTCTGACGGTATCCGTAAGTTTGCAGTAGACCAAGAAAAACTAGAAAAAATGATTGCAGACTTACTGTAATTTATTTCATTTTTCCTTAAAACCCAGCCTGTTGGTTGGGTTTTTTTATGCCTATTTTTCATTGAGTTAGTTCTCAATTTCAAGATATAAAATCAAGGGCGCTTTATGCAATCGTTCATCATGGTATGATATTGCCCCTGTTTATTATTAAGTGAACAGTTTTTGATTGAATAATTTCTTTGAGGTTTGTATGGATGAATTGCGCATAGGTCTGGTTTCCGTTTCTGATCGTGCTTCGAGTGGTATTTATGAAGACAAAGGCATTCCCGCATTAGAAGAGTGGTTAGCGAAAACGTTGACAACCCCTTTTCGTATCGAAACTCGCCTGATCCCTGATGAGCAAATCATGATAGAGCAAACATTATGTGAGCTGGTGGATGAGTTTGCTTGCCATTTAGTCCTAACCACAGGCGGCACAGGACCTGCTCGCCGTGATGTCACGCCTGATGCAACCCTTGCGATTGCAGACCGTGAAATGCCAGGTTTTGGCGAACAAATGCGCCAAATTAGCCTAAAGTTCGTCCCTACTGCGATACTGTCACGCCAAGTAGGGGTAATACGCAACCAGGCTTTGATTTTAAATTTACCTGGGCAGCCTAAAGCGATCGCGGAAACTCTGGAAGGTTTAAAAGACAAAGAAGGGAATGTGGTAGTTTCTGGTATTTTTGCCAGTGTTCCTTATTGTATTCAATTGCTTGACGGCCCATATGTAGAAACAGACCCTACGGTTGTGAAGGCATTTAGGCCTAAATCCGCAATTCGTCCTGAATAGTTTGCGATGTAATCAGGTGAGGCTTAGCTCACCTGATTAATAATATTTAATGCATAAAATCACATACGTTAGTTAAATTTAACCACGTTGGCCAATCGGTAATACCGTTTTGCCATATTGCTCATTTAATATTTCTGCGACCGCTAAATAAAATGCGCTAGCGCCACAGATAATTCCTTCAAAACCAGCAAATTTTAGTAATGCTGCATTTCCCGTAATATTGCCAATCGCTAATAAAGCGAATAATACAGTTAAGCTACCAAAGACAAATTGCAAAACAAAATTAGCTTTGAAGGTTCCTAAAAACATGAAAAAGGTAAAAATTCCCCAAATAGCGAGGAAAACACCTAAAAACTCAGGTGAAGTTGCTTCGGCTAATCCCATTGAAGGCAAAAATAATAACCCCACTAATGCAATCCAAAACATACCGTAAGAGGTAAATGCAGTTGCACCGAATGTATTGCCTTTTTTGTATTCAATCAGACCTGCAATAAATTGAGCAATACCACCATAAAAAATGCCCATACTTAAAATAACGGATGAAAGAGGGAAAAAACCTGCATTATGAATATTCAGCAGGATGGTTGTCATACCAAAGCCTAGTAAACCAAGTGGGCCTGGATTTGCAAGAGAGCTAGACTGCATATAACCTCTGGTAAAATATAAAAAATTCAAATAGATAAAAACAAAAAGGTTTTGCCAAAGTGACAGCGGCGGCGCATCATACGCAGTTTTAATTGTTTAAACCATGATCACAAGACAGGTTTTTTTGCAATAAATGCAAATTTTTTTGATTCTCCCCCTTGATGAATGAATTTGTGACCCCATCTTAAAAGCATCAACTGATATCAATCCAAATTATTGCGTATTGAAAAATAATTTAGGCTCAGAGTGAAAACTCCCTTGAAAATGAAATATTGAGCCTCATATAGATTGATATCGAAATCATAGTGAAAAGAATTCCTTTGGAGGCGTTTTAGATGGGTAAAATTATTGGTATCGACTTGGGTACAACTAACTCATGCGTTGCAATTATGGATGGTACTACAGCTCGTGTTCTGGAGAACAGCGAAGGTGATAGAACTACTCCTTCCATCATTGCGTACACTCAAGATGGTGAAATTTTAGTTGGTCAGCCAGCGAAACGTCAGGCAGTGACTAACCCAGAAAATACTTTATTTGCAATTAAACGTTTGATTGGTCGTCGTTTCCAAGACGAAGAAGTTCAGCGCGACGTTTCTATCATGCCATATAAAATCATTGCGGCTGATAACGGCGATGCTTGGTTAGATGTGAAAGGCCAAAAAATGGCTCCACCACAAGTTTCAGCTGAAGTTCTGAAAAAAATGAAGAAAACAGCAGAAGACTATTTAGGTGAGCCAGTAACAGAAGCAGTTATTACTGTACCAGCTTACTTTAACGATGCTCAGCGTCAAGCGACTAAAGATGCTGGCCGTATTGCTGGTTTAGAAGTAAAACGTATCATTAACGAACCAACAGCAGCTGCATTAGCATACGGCTTAGACAGAGAAGTTGGTAACCGTACTATCGCGGTTTATGACTTAGGTGGTGGTACATTCGACTTATCAATCATCGAAATCGATGAAGTTGATGGCGAAAAAACGTATGAAGTTCTGGCTACCAATGGTGACACACACTTAGGTGGTGAAGACTTTGATACACGTTTAATCAACTACTTAGTTGAAGAATTTAAGAAAGAACAAGGTGTTGACCTGCGTAACGACCCGTTAGCAATGCAACGTCTGAAAGAAGCTGCAGAAAAAGCGAAAATTGAGCTGTCTTCTGCACAACAAACAGATGTTAACCTGCCGTATATTACAGCAGATGCAACAGGTCCTAAACACATGAATATCAAAGTGACTCGTGCGAAATTAGAGTCACTGGTAGAAGATTTAGTTAAGCGTTCTATGGAGCCAGTTAAAGTTGCTCTGCAAGACGCAGGCTTAAGCGTGAGCGAAATCAACGATGTTATCTTAGTTGGTGGTCAAACACGTATGCCAATGGTTCAAAAAGTTGTTGCTGATTTCTTTGGTAAAGAACCACGTAAAGACGTTAACCCAGATGAAGCGGTTGCAATGGGTGCGGCAGTTCAAGGTGGTGTTTTAGCGGGTGATGTTAAAGACGTTCTGTTACTTGACGTAACTCCTCTGTCTTTAGGTATCGAAACCATGGGTGGCGTGATGACTTCGTTAATTGCGAAGAATACCACTATCCCAACTAAACATAGCCAAGTGTTCTCAACAGCTGAAGATAACCAAGCAGCGGTAACTATCCATGTTCTGCAAGGTGAGCGTAAACGCGCAAGTGACAACAAATCACTGGGGCAGTTTAACTTAGATGGTATTCAACCTGCACCACGTGGTATGCCACAAATCGAAGTGACTTTTGATATCGATGCGGATGGTATCTTGCATGTTTCTGCTAAAGATAAAAATAGTGGACGTGAGCAAAACATCACCATTAAGGCTTCTTCAGGCCTGAATGATGAGGAAATCGAAAAAATGGTACGTGACGCAGAAGCAAACGCTGAAGCTGACCGTAAATTTGAAGAGCTAGTTCAGGTTCGTAACCAAGCTGACCAATTAGTTCACGGTACTCGTAAACAAATCGAAGAAGCCGGTGATAAATTACCAGCTGAAGATAAAGCGAATATCGAAAAAGCAACTTCTGAATTAGAAGCAGCAGCAAAAGGTGAAGACAAAGCGGATATTGAAGCGAAAATCCAAGCTTTAGTCACGGCATCTGCAAAACTTCTGGAAATCGCACAGCAACAAGCTCAAGCGGGCGGTGCAGCTGGCGCTGGCGCAGAAGCGAAAAAAGATGATGATGTTGTTGATGCTGAATTCGAAGAAGTTAACGACAAAGACAAAAAATAATGCCCTTAGCGGGCGCAGTAGCTATAGCAAATGATAGTTAATGGTTACTGATACCGGATACGGGCGTCGAGGCAACTCTACGCCCGTTCCGCATGTTAAGGGTAAAATTAAATGGCAAAAAGAGATTTTTATGAGGTATTAGGCCTCGAAAGAAATGCATCGGATAAAGATATTAAGCGTGCTTATAAGCGCTTAGCGATGAAGCATCACCCTGACCGTAATCAGGGTGATAAAGGTTCAGAAGATAAATTTAAAGAGATCAAAGAAGCTTACGAAGTTCTTTCTGACGAGCAAAAACGTGCGGCTTATGACCAGTATGGTCATGCTGCGTTTGAGCAAGGTGGAATGGGCGGAGGCGGTGGCTTCGGTGGTGCGGACTTTAGTGATATCTTTGGTGACGTCTTCGGTGATATTTTTGGAGGCGGCCGCAGACAGCAGCGCCCAAGCCGTGGTTCTGATCTACAGTACAACATGGAACTGACTCTCGAAGAGGCTGTCCGTGGAGTGACCAAAGAAATCCGTATTCCAACCTTGGAAACCTGTGACGTTTGTCATGGTAATGGTGCGAAACCAGGAACTAGTGCGGATACGTGCTCAACCTGTCACGGTATGGGCCAAGTCCATATGCGCCAAGGCTTTTTCTCTGTACAACAGCCTTGTCCAACGTGTCATGGTCGCGGTAAAGTTATCAAAGATCCATGCAACAAATGTCATGGCCATGGCCGTGTTGAAAGATATAAAACACTGTCAGTTAAAATTCCAGCAGGTGTAGATACAGGTGACCGTGTTCGCTTGTCAGGAGAAGGTGAGGCCGGAGAAAACGGGGCACCAGCAGGAGATTTATTCGTTCAGGTTCATGTGTTGCCTCATAATATTTTTGAGCGTGATGGTAATAACCTGCACTGTGAGGTTCCAATTAACTTTGCTGATGCAGCACTGGGTGGCGAAATTGAAGTACCAACCCTTGATGGCCGTGTAAAACTGAAAATCCCAGCAGAAACCCAAACCGGTAAAATTTTCCGTATGAAAGGAAAAGGTGTGAAATCGGTACGTGGTGGTCTGCAAGGTGATTTAATGTGCCACATTGTTGTTGAAACCCCCGTTAAACTCAATGAGAAACAAAAAGAGTTGCTCAAAGAGTTTGGTGAATCATTAGGTGGAAAGAGCGGTGAGAAGAACAGCCCGCGCTCTAAAAGCTTTTTAGATGGCGTTAAGAAATTCTTTGATGATTTAACTAATAAATAATTAGTTAATAATTGGAAAAGCTAGAATGGCTGACTGAGCATATTGCCAAGTCAGCCATTTTTTTATCTTATTTTACGACTTCACCACTAGCAACCACAGTTTCGCGGACTTTACTGGCAAAATCTTGAGCTTCTTTGATAATTGTATTTTCATCAGCAGTCAGTATTTTACGGTCTTGCATCAATACCTTGCCATCAACAATAGTATGGCGAACATTGGCTCCATTTGCGCCATAGACTAATGCGGCATAGGGGCTATACATAGGAACCATATTTGGTGATTTGGTATCAATAACAATGATATCAGCTAATTTCCCTGCTTCGAGAGAGCCGAGTTTGTCTTCCATATGTAATACCCGCGCAGAGCCCATGGTCGCCATCTCAACAACAGTGATTGGTGGCATCGCTGCTCTATCTTTATTGGCTAGTTTGTGAATTTTACCGACTAAATTTAGCTCATTTAACGTCGTTAGCGTATTACTCGACATTGGTCCATCCGTTCCCAAACCAACGCGGATCCCCTTTTCCAGCATGGTTGTCACAGGGGCAACACCTTTAGCAGACTTAGTATTCGCACTGATATTATGCGCAACGCCGACATCATACTGCTTGAGTAGATCCATATCCTTTTCATCAACCATAATGGCGTGCGCTGCAATAACTTTATTATTCAGTGCGCCAATGTCAGCCATATATTGTACAGGGCTTTTCCCTCCTGTACGTTTGGCTATTTCTTCTTGTTCACGGTCAGTTTCCGCCAGATGGATCATTACTGGAACATTAAGTTCTTGAGATAATTTTGCTATTTTCTGTAAATGCTCTGTTGTATTGGTATAAGGCGCATGAGGCGCAAAAGCAGGGGTGATACGTGGGTGATCTTTGTATTGATTGATAAAGTTGACTGCATAATCGATACCTTCATCTGCATTTTTTGCATCAGCGACGGGAAATTGAATCACTGATTCCCCAAGAACCGCTCTTAGTCCAATTTTATCAACGGTTTTAGCCACTTCATCTTCAAAGTAATACATATCAACGTAAGTTGTGACGCCACCTTTAATCATTTCAATATTCGCAAGGTTGGCCCCAACTCGTACCATTTCACGGGAAACCATTTTATTTTCTAATGGGAAAATATAACGGTGTAAACGGTCTGGCACATCATCGGCTAAGGAACGAAACACGGTCATAGATGCATGTGTGTGAGTGTTAATTAGCCCTGGCATGACAATATCGCCATTAACATTCAGGACATTAGGTGCTTGATAATTTTGAGCAAGTTCAGGGCCACCAACCGCAATAATTTTATTGCCTTTGATGACAACCGTGCCATGGTCAATAACCTGTTTTTTAGCATCCATTGTTAAGATGGTTCCATCTACGATTATGGTGTCCGCGGGGATAGCTGAAAAACTAGGAAAAGAAGCACTAATAATGGAAATAGCCAGTAAAGATTTTAAAAGCGACATTTTGGCCTCATATCTGGTGAGAAAATATAACAATTATGGGTAAATAAAAAGCAATAATACGATTTTGAATAAAGCTAAATTAGTTGCTTGATAACCAAACATTCAAATAATAACAATTTTATTAATGACTTAATTTTGCTAATAAAACACCAAAAACAATAACAACACAGGCAATGACTCGCATGACGTTGAATTTTTCTTTAAGAAAAGCAATGGATAAAAACATGGCAAATAGTACGCTAGTTTCTCTAACTGCGGCGACCATGACAATCGGTGCTTGGCTCATCGCCCATATGGCAATGCCATAGCTAATGAGTTGCATTAACCCACCTAGCAACCCTGAACGCCAGTATTGTTGAATTCCAACAAGTAAGGCACCACGATATTTGATAAGGCCAGGTACAGCTAACACAATCCCATTTAAAAGAAACAACCAAAGTGTGTACACGACAGGGTCTTCACTTGCTCTGGCACCATAGCCATCGGATAGGGTATAGCAAGCCGTAAAGAAGGCGGTTGATAAGGCAAAAACTAGTGCTTTTCCCTTAATATTCAATGTGAATTTTTTACCCGCAAAAGCAATGAGCACTACGCCACTAATAATGCACAAAACACCAATAAGACCCATTAGAGGAATGAGCTCGTTAAATAGCAAAGCACCTAGTACTGCTGTCATTAATGGCGCAGAACCACGTGATATTGGGTAAATTTGGCTTAAATCGCCATGTGTATAAGCCTGACTTAAAAAATAGGTATAGCCAATATGAAACAGTACCGATAACGCTAACCAATGGATAGCTTCTGGTGATGGTAGGCCTAACCAAAGTATTGCTGGTATCGCTAAGGCGCCAGAAAAAACAGAAATCATGACTAGGCCGAAAAAACGGTCATTACCAAATTTAACTATAGCGTTCCAGCTTGCATGGCAAAAAGCTGCAAACAGCACAGAAAGTAATACGTAAGTTGTCATCGTTAAATTGTAATCATTAGTATTTTATTAGCAATCTAAACACATTGTTTTGCGAAACGTTTGGCAAATATTTTGTAAATAGTCTTCCATATTTATCGTTTTTACAAAAGGTATCGAAGAAAGAAACAGGCAAGTTTTTCTTGTGCAAATAAAAGGGATAAATTTTGATGTACTAGAAAAGTTGAATTTATAAAGTCTGTTTATCACAAAATTTATTATTTGTTTTTATAAAAGTTGTCTATAGTAAAATTAACGTTTTTTTCTCATTTGCCGTGGTCTCTAACCCAAATAAGTCGGTAATTCCGAGTGTTAAGCGATAAATAAACGATTTTTTACGAATTAATAATTAGCATAGTATTAACATTCAAAAAAACATTGGGGTTAACTATATGACAGCAATTATTCGTAAATTTTTAAGGTTAGAAGCAGCAGGGGGCTTACTTCTGATTATTGCTGCCATAGTCGCTTTAATAATGGCTAACTCACCATTACAAGGGGCTTATCAGCAATTTTTAGATATTCCTGTATCCATTAAAATATCAGAGTTTGGTTTAGATAAGCCGCTGATATTATGGATTAATGACTTCCTAATGGCGATTTTCTTTTTGGTGGTCGGCCTTGAAGTAAAGCGCGAATTATTAGAAGGATCCCTTGCAGGACGTGATAAAGCGATATTTCCAGCAATCGCAGCTTTAGGAGGGATGATTGCCCCAGCATTAATTTACTTATTATTTAATGGTGGAGATGCAGTTACCCAGCAAGGTTGGGCAATACCTGCCGCTACAGACATTGCTTTCGCGCTAGGTGTGATGGCCTTATTAGGTAAGCGAGTACCAACAGAACTTAAGGTGTTCTTATTAGCATTAGCTATTATTGATGACCTTGGTGTTATCGTGATTATTGCCTTTTTCTATACAAGTTCTGTTTCCTTGGTTGCATTGGGGTTGTCAGCACTGTGCATTGCCATTCTCTGTATGATGAATTGGCGTAGAGTAGAGAATACAGCGGCTTACTTAGTTATTGGGTTAATATTATGGGTGTGTATTTTGAAATCTGGAGTGCATGCCACATTAGCAGGGGTCATTGTTGGCTTCTTGATCCCTTTACATGGTACTAACCAGACCAAACCTTCAGAAGAATTGGAACACGTTTTACATCCATGGGTTGTTTACTTAATTCTACCTATTTTTGCGTTTGCTAATTCGGGTGTGCAACTTCAAGGTGTGACTTTTGAAGGTTTGTTGAGCCCACTGCCATTAGGAGTCGCTGCGGGGCTAATTTTGGGTAAGCCAATTGGGATTTTTCTGTTTAGTTGGATTTCGGTAAAACTTGGGTTTGCAAAATTGCCAGAGTCGATTAACTTAAAACAAGTTTTTGCCGTTTCTGTACTGTGTGGGATCGGTTTTACTATGTCTATTTTTATAACCGGCCTCGCATTTGATGGGTTGGATGAGGTGTATAGTACCTATTCACGTCTAGGAATCTTGATTGGTTCTACGTTAGCTGCATTTTTAGGTTACTTTATGTTAAGAGTAGTGTTACCGAAACAAAAAGAACTAACCTAGTACAAGTTTATTGTGTAATTTTGCAAATTATTAGTAAGAATTTCCGAACTAATAATCTATGATATACCGTAGTGTGTTTTTTAATACACTACGGTATTCATTTTAAAGGCTCTGAAAAGTATGAGCTGCGGGTAAATGTGTATGGTCAATAGCGGTTACATAGCTAGTGACGGTACCGAAGGAATCGATATGCGGGTTTCACATCTTAATTTTAACCATCTTTACTACTTCTGGCATGTATGTAAAGAAGGCTCTGTCGTCGGAGCAGCAGAAGCGCTTTACCTGACTCCTCAGACAATTACAGGGCAAATAAAAGCATTGGAAGAGCGATTAGGTGGAAAGTTATTCAAAAGGCAGGGGCGAGGTTTGGTGCCATCTGAGCTTGGGCAATTAATTTTTCGCTATGCAGATAAAATGTTCATGCTTAGCCAAGAAATGCTAGATATCGTCAATTACAGCCGTGAATCTAATTTATTGTTTGATGTTGGGGTCGCAGACACGCTCTCAAAACAGCTAGTTAGTAAAATATTAGAGACTACGGTTGTTGAGCATGAACAAATTCATTTACGTTGTTTTGAATCAACGCATGAATTACTATTAGAACAGCTTAGCCAACATAAATTAGATATGATTTTGTCTGACTGCCCTGTGGACTCATCACAACAAGAAGGCTTGTTCTCGGTGAAGTTGGGCGAGTGCAATATGAGTTTCTTTTGTCGTCAGCCGATCCCTAAAAAGCCATTTCCTGAATGTTTAGAGGAACGTCGCTTATTGATTCCAGGGCGGCGATATTTGTTAGGTAGGCATATCTTAGCTTGGATACGAAATAAAAACCTGCAAGTAGAAGTGTTAGGTGAGTTTGATGACGCAGCGCTTATGAAAGCATTTGGCATGCATTATAACGCGATTTTTGTTGCTCCATCGCAGTATACACCTGACCTTTTAGGTGGCGAAGATATTGTAGAGTTAGGCCGTTTAGAGAGCGTAAAAGAAGAGTACTACGTTATTTTTGCAGAAAGAATGATCCAGCACCCAGCCGTGCAGCGAGTGTGTAATAAAGATTTCTCAGATTTATTTTCAGTTCCGCTTGATAGCTTAGATAAAAAATAGTAACAAATAAAAAACCGGCATAAGCCGGTTTTTTTAAGCTAATCAAGAAGCAAAATTACATTGCTTTGATTTGAGCAACTAAGTTAGCTTTATGACGTGCTGCTTTATTTTTGTGGATCAGGCCTTTAGTAGCATGGCGATCAACAATAGGTTGCATGTCATTGAATGCTTTCTGAGCAGCTTCTTTATCGCCTGCAGCGATAGCAAGGTAAACTTTCTTGATAAAAGTACGTACCATAGAGCGACGGCTAGCGTTATGCTGGCGACGTTTCTCTGACTGAACGGCACGTTTCTTAGCTGATTTGATATTAGCCAAGGTCCAACTCCCAAATGTATTCTATTGAGGACAATTCAAAGGTCGAGGAATATGCCCTTTCGCCCTTCATTTGTCAATGGATTTGTGCAAATAAACATCGTGTACTTCGATGCTCATGCGTTGTGAATGGTGCAAGATTCTATCAGCAAATATAAGAAGAATACAGATCTTAGCGTGAAAAAATGCATAATTGATGGCAGAAATTTAAAAAGAACTAAGGGTAAAAATATTTTTTAGTCTGTCAATCAGTGGGTAGTATGAAAATTAAACATGTTGTGGTTGTTTTTTGTTCTTTTTAATCGTTTGGTTATAACCATTGAAGTGTAAAACATAAAAATATAATATTTTTAGAGACCTTGGAACAAATTTGTTGTATTGATAATCCATTGGTTACCCCAAAGTTTTTGATATTCGAATCCAATAGCTCTGCTTGGGAGCGTAATAACCCACTAATTGCATAAAAATAGTACGGAAAAAATCGTGTAGAGATCAAAAAAATAGGGTTTAATGAAACCTTTTGCGAACTAAGGTTAACCTTATGCGTCGTACAAGGTATAATCCTGCAATTTCCTCGGTATTGAGCCTGTTATGGAGCTAATTCGCGGTATACAGAATATCCGGGCGTGCCACCATGGTTGCGTGCTGACTATCGGTAATTTTGATGGTGTTCATCGTGGGCATCAGGTTTTACTTCAAAATTTGAAACTTAAGGGTGCGCAGTTAGGGTTGCCAACTGTCGTGATGATATTTGAGCCACAGCCCCTTGAATTTTTTATTGGTGACAAAGCGCCAGCGCGTTTGACGCGTTTGCGAGACAAAGTTAAATACCTTGCAGATAGTGGTATTGATTACCTCTTATGTGTTGAATTTAACCAGCACTTTGCGTCATTAACACCTGCTGAGTTTGTTTCTGACTTACTTGTCAGTAAGCTTGGTGTAAAGTACCTCGCTATAGGTGATGATTTCCGCTTTGGGAAAAATCGCATGGGGGACTTTGCTTTTTTACAACAAGCGGGTAGTGAATTTGGTTTTGAAGTTGCAGATACAGAAAGCTTTTGTGATTCAGGGCTCCGTATCAGCAGTACAGCGATACGAAAAGCCATTCAAGAAAATAATCTTGAATTAGCAGAAAGCCTATTAGGGCACTCTTATCGTATTAGCGGGCGAGTGGTTCATGGTAACCAACTTGGTAGAACAATAGGTTTTCCAACGGCAAACCTACCGTTAAAACGTTTAGTCACACCAGTAACTGGTGTATATGCTGTAGAAGTTTACGGTTTAGGTGATAAGCCTTTACCGGGTGTGGCAAATATTGGCACACGTCCGACTGTATCTGGAAAAGGAACACAGTTAGAAGTTCATCTGATTGATGCAAATATGGATTTATATGGGCGTCATATCGATGTAGTGTTACGTAAGAAATTACGTGATGAGCAGCGGTTTGCTTCGTTGGAAGCGCTTAAGGAGCAAATTGCTAATGATGTAATTGCAGCGAGAGAGTATCTTACTGCAATAGGAATCAGATAATTTAGCGGAAAATTGGAACTGAGAATCGATGAGTGACTATAAAAATACCCTGAATCTACCGGAAACAGGGTTCCCAATGCGTGGCGATCTCGCTAAACGCGAACCACAGATGTTAGAGCGCTGGTACAAAGAAGGTTTGTATCAGGCAATCCGTAAAGCAAAATCGGGCAAGAAAACCTTTATTCTGCACGATGGTCCTCCGTATGCTAACGGCAGTATTCATATTGGTCACTCAGTTAACAAAATTCTCAAAGATATTATTATTAAGTCCAAAGGGTTGGCGGGTTATGATTCTCCATACATCCCAGGTTGGGACTGCCATGGATTACCGATTGAACATAAAGTTGAACAAATCGTCGGTAAGCCAGGGGAAAAAGTTTCCGCTGCTGAATTTCGTGCACAATGCCGTCAATACGCTAAAGAGCAAATTGAAGGGCAAAAAGCTGATTTCATGCGTCTTGGTGTTTTAGGTGAGTGGGATAAACCTTATCTAACAATGGATTTTAAAACCGAAGCTCATATTATCCGAGCATTGGCTAAAACCATTGCAAATGGCCATTTAGTGAAGGGGGCAAAACCTGTTCACTGGTGTACTGCTTGCGGTTCTTCATTAGCGGAAGCTGAAGTTGAATATTATGATAAAACCTCGCCATCTATCTATGTTCGCTTCCCAGCCGTAGATGGCAAAGCTGTGTGCGAAAAATTTGGCATTGTTAGCGAAAAAACACCTTCGTTAGTCATCTGGACAACAACGCCTTGGACTTTGCCAGCTAACCGCGCGATTTCTTTAAACCCTGAGTTTAAATATGATTTAATCGAAGCAAATGGTGAGTTACTCATTTTAGCTGCTGACCTTGTCGAAGAGGTAATGAAAACGATAGGGGTTGAAGCGTGGGCAGTTCTAGGGGAGTGTGAGGGTTCTGCACTTGAACTTTTACGTTTCAATCATCCATTTATGGGCTTTGATGTGCCTGCAATTTTGGGTGACCATGTGACATTAGATGCGGGTACTGGTGCTGTTCATACTGCACCAGGCCACGGTCCTGAAGACTATGTGGTTGGTCAGAAATATGGCTTAGAAACAGCGAACCCTGTAGGGCCAGATGGTTGCTTCTTACCAAATACTTACCCAACATTAGATGGTGTGTTTATTTTTAAAGCTAATGACCTTATCGTTGAATTATTGAACGAAAAAGGCGCATTACTATACAAACAAGCGATTCAACACAGCTATCCATGCTGCTGGCGCCATAAGACTCCAGTTATCTTCCGTGCTACGCCACAGTGGTTTATCGGTATGGATAAAAACGGTTTACGTGAACAATCGCTGAAAGAAATTGATATTGTTCAATGGATCCCGGGTTGGGGGCGCGCACGTATTGAATCAATGGTTGAAAACCGCCCAGACTGGTGTATTTCTCGTCAACGTACTTGGGGTACCCCAATGTCGTTGTTTGTTCATAAAGACACTGAAGAGTTACACCCTCGTACATTAGAATTAATGGAAGAAGTGGCTAAGCGTGTTGAAGTGGATGGCATCCAAGCATGGTGGGATCTTGACCCAGCAGAGCTGTTGGGTGATGAAGCCGAAACATATCGTAAAGTACCTGATACCTTAGACGTATGGTTTGACTCAGGTTCAACGCACTTTGCGGTTGTGGACGCACGTCCTGAATTCCATGGTAATTCAGCGGATATGTACCTTGAAGGGTCAGATCAACACCGCGGCTGGTTTATGTCATCATTGATGTTATCAACCGCAATGAAAGGTAAAGCACCTTATCGCCAAGTATTGACACATGGCTTCACTGTTGATGGCCAAGGCCGCAAAATGTCTAAATCTTTAGGCAACACAGTGAGCCCTCAAGATGTCATGAATAAACTGGGTGCAGATATCTTACGTTTATGGGTTGCATCAACGGATTACACTGGCGAAATCGCGGTTTCAGATGAAATTTTAAAACGCGCGGCTGACTCATACCGCCGTATTCGTAATACTGCACGTTTCTTACTGGCTAACTTAAATGGTTTTAATCCTGAAACCGACATGGTGAAACCAGAAGATATGGTGGTTTTAGACCGCTGGGCGGTGAGCCGTGCTTTAGAAGCTCAGCAAGAGATAGCCAAAGCTTATGATGAGTACGATTTCTTATCTGTTATCCAAAGATTAATGCATTTCTGCTCCATTGAAATGGGGTCATTTTATCTGGATATCATCAAAGACCGTCAATACACCGCGAAAAGTGATAGCTTAGCGCGCCGTAGCTGCCAAACTGCGTTATTCCACATTGTTGAAGCATTAGTGCGTTGGATGGCTCCGGTTCTGTCGTTTACTTCTGATGAAATTTGGAATGAGTTACCAGGAAAACGCGCTCAATTTGTTCTTACCGAAGAGTGGTATGACGGCTTATTTGGTTTAGATGAATCAAATGAAATGAACAACAGCTTCTGGGCTGAGTTGTTAGCGGTTCGTGGTGAAGTGAATAAGGTGTTAGAACAAGCGCGTACTGATAAGCTTATCGGGGGCTCATTAGAAGCCGCTGTGACTTTGTATGCCGATAAAGCTCTGGCTGAAAAACTACAAAGCCTTGGTGATGAATTACGCTTTGTTTTACTGACATCACAAGCCCATGTCGCTGATATTGCAACGGCTCCAGCAGATGCGCAAGAAAGCGAATTGAAAGGCCTAAAAATTGCTTTCAGTAAAGCGGCGGGTGAAAAATGCCCTCGTTGCTGGCATTATGCAAGTGATATCGGTTCTTCGAGCGAGCAACCAGAAATTTGTGGTCGCTGTGTCACTAACGTAGCCGGTAACGGTGAAACGCGTAAGTTTGCTTAATGAAGACGCCAGTTTGTTCTACCGGTTTGCGTTGGTTATGGTTGACCATTGTGATCATCGTTGCGGATTTAGGCATTAAGCAATTAGTGCTTAGTGATCTAAATCTGTACGAGCCACACCCGATAATGCCATTTTTCAACATAATGTACGCACAAAATTTCGGAGCGGCATTCAGTTTCTTGGCTGATGAAGGTGGTTGGCAACGTTGGTTCTTTGCGGGTATTGCAATTGGGATATCTGTAATCTTGATGGTTATGATGTATCGCCAAAGTGCACAAAAACGCCTATCAAATATTGCTTATGCATTGATTATTGGCGGTGCTATCGGTAATTTAAGCGACCGTTTAGTCCATGGCTTCGTTATCGATTACCTTGATTTTTACGTTGGTAATTGGCATTGGCCGACATTTAACCTAGCGGATATGGCGATATGTATTGGTGCGGCACTTGTCATTTTTGAAGGTTTTTTACCTGATAAATCAAAGCAAGAAAAAGCCAAATAAGATGGCAGCGTACTAGGTTAGAATGTAATAACTCACAGCCCAGATTTTCTGGGCTGAATTTTATGATAAATAGGTTTGGTTTATGTCTACTCAAATACAGGCACAGAGCTCTGTTTTACTGCATTTCACATTGAAATTGGAAGATGGCTCTACGGCTGACTCCTCGCACGCACAAGGAAAGCCTGCGTTATTTGTTTTAGGGAATGACTCCTTATCGCCAGAACTTGAAGCCCAATTGATTGGCCTTAATGAAGGTGAAAAGAAAAGTTTTTCGCTGCCCGGAGATACTGTTTTTGGGAAACATAACCCTGACTTAGTTCAATATTTTTCATTGCGTGATTTTATAGAAACAGGCATTCCTGAAATTGGTACGATAATGCTATTTACGGCGATGAATGGCAGTGAAATGCCAGGTGTAGTAAAATCAATTGAAGGTGAGTCGATTACTATTGATTTTAATCACCCTCTCGCAGAGCAGCAGATTAGTTTTGATATCGAAGTGCTTGAAGTAGACCCGCAATTGGAGAATCACAATGCAAATATTTATGGCTAACCCTCGTGGGTTTTGTGCAGGCGTAGACCGCGCAATTAGCATCGTAGAAAGGGCGTTAGAAATATATGGTGCTCCGATTTACGTTCGTCACGAAGTGGTTCATAACCGTTATGTTGTTGATGATTTACGTCAACGTGGTGCTATCTTTATTGAGGAAATCTCAGAAGTACCAGATGGGTCTATTTTGATTTTTTCTGCGCATGGCGTTTCCCAAGCTATTCGTCAAGAAGCTCGCTCTCGCGATCTCACCATGTTATTTGATGCGACTTGTCCTTTGGTTACGAAAGTTCATATGGAAGTTGCACGAGCTAGCCGTAAAGGCAAAGAGGCTATTTTAATTGGCCACGCTGGGCACCCAGAAGTCGAAGGTACGATGGGGCAATATAGCAACCCTGAAGGTGGGATGTATCTTGTTGAAAGCCCAGAAGATGTTTGGAAACTGAAAGTGAAAGATGAAAATAATCTCTCTTTCATGACACAAACAACGCTTTCTGTTGATGATACTTCTGATGTCATTGATGCGCTGACATCTCGCTTTCCAAGTATCGTTGGACCCCGTAAAGACGATATTTGTTATGCAACGACTAACCGCCAAGAAGCAGCGAGAGAGCTTGCAGAACGCGCTGACGTTGTTTTAGTCGTCGGTTCTAAAAACTCATCAAACTCAAATCGTCTTGCAGAGTTAGCTTCGCGTATGCAAAAACCTGCCTATTTAATTGATGGTGCGGAAGATATTAAAACGGAATGGTTAGCGGATAAAAATATTATCGGCTTAACCGCAGGGGCATCTGCTCCAGATATTCTAGTTAGGCAAGTTATTGATAGACTTAAAGAATTAGGGGCTGATTCTGTTGTTGAATTGCAAGGGCGTGAAGAAAATATCGTCTTTGAGGTCCCTAAAGAATTAAGAGTTGAGGTTAAAGAGATTAATTAATCATTTGATTTCAATTATAGGAACAGCCGCTTTATGATTTATTCCTTAGCGGCTGTTGTAACTTATCCGCTCATCGCTCATATAGTCCCTTTCATCGTTTCTCTCCATTAATACTTTTACTGATAATCCTCGTGTTCTCTACGCTTTTGTTAATAACGATGCATTTTTGCTAGCAGAATGGGGTCAGGATAGTTAATCTGTATCACAATCATTTCTAAACTATGGGTAAAAATAGTTTTTTTATCCTAAACAACAGTTCAAATTTATCGATTTACATTAATTAAAAAAGGATAAGCCATGGCAAATTCAATGGTACGAGTCGCAATAGTTGGTGCCGGTGGGCGTATGGGGCGCCAGCTAATTCAAGCCGCGCAACAACAAGATGGAATTCAATTAGGTGCCGCGATTGAGCGCGAGGGCTCATCACTTATCGGGACTGATGCAGGGGAGCTCGCAGGTATCGGTAAGCTAGGTATTGCCATTGTTGATTCACTTAATCAGGTTGTTAATGATTTTGATGTTGTCATTGATTTCACGCGCCCAGAAGGGACTTTACACTATCTTGCATTTTGTAAAGCAAACCAAAAAGCCATGGTAATTGGAACGACAGGGTTTGATGAGCAAGGTAAGCAAGCCATTGCCGAAGCGGCGAAATCTATTCCTATTGTCTTTGCGGCAAATTTCAGTGTTGGTGTCAATGTGGTGCTGAAATTACTGGAAAAAGCAGCAAAAGTGATGGGAAATTACACTGATATTGAAATTGTTGAAGCACATCACCGCCATAAAGTGGATGCGCCATCAGGTACGGCTTTGGCTATGGGAGAGTCTATTGCTAGTGCACTTGGGAAAGACTTAAAAGAGTGTGCGGTATATACCCGTGAAGGTTACACCGGGGAACGAGAACCTGGAACTATTGGCTTTGCAACTATCCGTGCTGGGGATATTGTGGGTGAACATACCGCAATGTTTGCAGATATTGGGGAGCGAGTTGAAATTAGCCATAAAGCCTCTAGCCGTATGACCTTTGCAAATGGCGCAATAAAAGCTTCAGGGTGGGTTTGTGCTAAAAATAATGGGTTATATGATATGAAAGATGTGCTTAGTTTGGGTGATTTGTAGTTTTTTATTTTTTATT
Organism: Providencia rettgeri; assembly: GCF_013255915.1. GTDB lineage: Bacteria > Pseudomonadota > Gammaproteobacteria > Enterobacterales > Enterobacteriaceae > Providencia > Providencia hangzhouensis. The sequence goes on from NZ_CP053896.1 coordinate 781,787, forward strand.
TTGTCTTTTAAATTATGGCCTTGTAATCTATATTTATTATTATAATATCGATTTGAATTATTTTTATTCAAATCGATATTAATTGGTGTTTTCATGGTTTTTATCTTCAATTTTGCTCGTTAATTATCCTTTCTTCCTTCTTTTAGCTGGGTTATTATCAATAAACTAGTTATCTTGCTTTGCAACCGTTTACTTATTCATATTTACTGCTATTTATACTACTCATCCAACTAAAAGTGAGGTAGTTAAGTAAAAAAGTAAGATAAAAGTGAAAAAAATGCATTTTTTTCTAGACAAGACCCTATCTCATCATTAGAATGCGCGCAATTTGCCAAAAATTTGCTTAAAAACTCATTTTGGCATTGATTTAGATCGTAAAATCTGAATTAATATGCAAAAAACGTGATTTATTATTCTCCGGAGGGTGTTTTGATTAAGTCAGCTATATTGGTTCTAGAAGACGGAACCCAATTCCACGGGCGTGCTATCGGTGCAGAAGGCGCTGCAGTTGGAGAAGTCGTTTTCAACACGTCGATGACCGGATATCAAGAAATAATTACAGACCCTTCCTATTCCCGCCAAATTGTTACTCTCACTTATCCCCATATTGGTAATGTCGGCACTAATGCTGATGACGAAGAATCCCCAAATGTTCATGCACAAGGCTTAATCATTCGTGACTTACCATTGGTTTACAGTAACTTCCGCGGGCAAGAAGGGTTATCCGAATATCTAAAACGCCATAATGTCGTGGCGATTGCGGATATCGATACACGTAAATTAACACGTTTACTGAGAGAAAAAGGCGCTCAAAACGGTTGTATCATTGCGGGTGATAACCCTGATGTTGCACTCGCATTGGAAAAAGCGCGTAGTTTTTCAGGTTTGAATGGGTTGGACTTGGCAAAAGAAGTCTGCACTAAAGAGATTTATAACTGGTCCCAAGGTTCATGGACGCTGGAAAATGGCCAGCAAGGCGCGAAAACGGCGGAAGAACTCCCTCTACATGTTGTTGCTTATGACTTCGGTGCAAAGCGTAATATCTTACGTATGTTAGTTGACCGTGGTTGCCGTTTAACGGTGGTGCCAGCAACTACACCAGCAGAAACCGTATTGGCGATGAACCCCGATGGTATTTTCTTATCGAATGGCCCTGGTGACCCGGCTCCTTGTGATTATGCAATCAAGGCAATTGAAACATTCTTAACCACAGAAATCCCAGTATTTGGTATTTGTTTAGGGCACCAATTACTCGCTTTGGCCAGCGGTGCTAATACCATGAAAATGAAGTTTGGCCATCATGGCGCTAACCATCCGGTTAAAGATTTAGACAAAGATGTGGTGATGATCACGGCGCAAAACCATGGTTTTGCGGTTGATGAATCGACACTTCCCGACACACTGCGCGTGACTCACAAGTCACTGTTTGATGGAACATTGCAAGGTATTCACCGTACGGATAAACCAGCATTTAGTTTTCAAGGCCACCCAGAAGCAAGCTCAGGGCCACATGATGCGGCAAATTTATTCGACCATTTCATTGAATTAATTAATGAATACCGTCAAAACACACCTCGTCAAAACGCACAATAATCGGGAGCAAAAAAATGGCAAAACGTACAGATATAAAAAGCATTCTGATTTTAGGTGCCGGCCCAATTGTGATTGGCCAAGCATGTGAATTTGACTATTCAGGTGCCCAAGCGTGTAAAGCACTGCGTGAAGAAGGTTACCGCGTAATCTTAGTTAACTCGAACCCAGCGACTATTATGACAGACCCAGAAATGGCGGATGCAACTTACATCGAGCCGATTCACTGGGAAGTTGTGCGTAAAATTATTGAAAAAGAGCGCCCAGATGCAGTATTACCGACCATGGGGGGCCAAACCGCATTGAACTGTGCGCTTGAATTAGAGCGTAAAGGCGTTTTAGCCGAGTTCGGTGTCACCATGATTGGGGCGACTGCTGATGCAATAGATAAAGCAGAAGATCGCCAACGCTTTGATAAAGCAATGAAAAAAATCGGCTTGGGCACTGCACGCTCAGGTATCGCACATAATATGGAAGAAGCATTTGCTGTTGCCGATGCGGTAGGCTTTCCCTGTATTATTCGCCCATCATTTACGATGGGAGGTACCGGTGGCGGTATCGCCTATAATCGCGAAGAGTTTGAAGAAATTTGTACTCGCGGTTTAGATTTATCCCCGACTAACGAATTATTGATAGATGAATCGCTGATTGGTTGGAAAGAATACGAAATGGAAGTTGTCCGCGATAAAAAAGACAACTGTATTATCGTTTGTTCCATTGAAAACTTCGATGCCATGGGGATCCATACAGGTGACTCTATCACCGTAGCACCAGCTCAAACACTGACTGATAAAGAATACCAAATCATGCGTGACGCATCGATGGCAGTATTGCGTGAAATCGGCGTTGAAACAGGTGGCTCTAACGTTCAATTTGCGGTAAACCCTAAAGATGGGCGCTTAATTGTTATTGAAATGAACCCGCGGGTTTCGCGTTCATCAGCGCTTGCCTCTAAAGCAACAGGCTTCCCAATTGCAAAGATTGCGGCAAAATTAGCCGTGGGCTATACCCTTGATGAGTTAATGAATGATATCACTGGTGGCCGTACCCCTGCATCATTTGAACCTTCCATTGACTACGTTGTGACAAAAATTCCGCGCTTTAACTTTGAAAAATTTGCGGGCACGAATGACCGACTCACAACGCAAATGAAATCGGTTGGCGAAGTGATGGCTATCGGTCGCACATTCCAAGAATCAATGCAAAAAGCGTTACGTGGGTTAGAAGTGGGCGCAACAGGCTTTGACCCGAAAGTAGCCCAAGAGGACCCTGAAGCTCTGACTCGTATCCGTCGTGAATTAAAAGATGCTGGTGGAGAGCGTATTTGGTTTATTGCGGATGCATTCCGTGCGGGGCTTTCTGTTGATGGTGTTTTCAATTTAACCAATATTGACCGCTGGTTCTTAGTGCAAATCGAAGAACTGGTACGTTTAGAAGAAGAAGTGGCTGAATTAGGTATCAATGGCCTGACCAAAGACTTCTTACGTGTACTCAAACGAAAAGGTTTTGCAGATGCCCGTTTAGCTAGTCTAGTCGGGGTTTCTGAAGCAGAACTGCGTAAATTACGTCAAGGCTATGATTTACATCCTGTATATAAACGTGTTGATACCTGTGCGGCAGAATTTGCAACAGATACGGCTTATATGTATTCCACTTATGAAGATGAGTGCGAGTCAAACCCAAATAATGCTAAACCGAAGGTGATGGTATTAGGCGGTGGGCCAAACCGGATTGGGCAAGGGATTGAATTTGACTATTGCTGCGTGCATGCATCTTTAGCGTTACGCGAAGACGGCTATGAAACCATTATGGTCAACTGTAATCCTGAAACCGTTTCAACTGACTATGACACGTCAGATCGTCTCTATTTCGAACCTGTCACCCTTGAAGACGTACTTGAAATTGTACGTATCGAGCAGCCAAAAGGCGTGATTGTGCAATATGGTGGTCAAACACCATTGAAATTAGCGAGAGCGTTGGAGGCTGCCGGTGTTCCTGTTATTGGCACGAGCCCAGATGCCATCGACCGCGCAGAAGATCGTGAACGTTTCCAGCAGGCCGTTAATCGCTTGAACTTGAAGCAACCACAGAACGCAACTGTCACAGCGATTGAGCAAGCCGTTGAAAAAGCAGCTGTTATTGGCTACCCGCTGGTTGTTCGTCCATCCTATGTACTAGGTGGCCGAGCAATGGAAATTGTATATGATGAAATCGATTTACGTCGCTATTTCCAGACCGCGGTAAGTGTCTCTAACGATGCGCCAGTGCTACTTGACCGTTTCCTAGACGATGCGGTTGAAGTTGACGTAGATGCGATTTGTGACGGTGAGATGGTACTGATCGGCGGTATCATGGAACACATTGAGCAAGCAGGTGTGCACTCTGGTGATTCCGCATGTTCTCTACCTGCTTATACGCTTAGCCAAGAAATCCAAGATGTAATGCGTGAACAAGTTCGTAACCTTGCCTTTGAGTTACGTGTGCGTGGCTTGATGAACGTGCAGTTTGCAGTCAAAAATAATGAAGTTTACTTAATTGAAGTCAATCCACGTGCGGCAAGGACTGTGCCTTTTGTCTCTAAAGCAACGGGTGTGCCATTAGCGAAAGTTGCAGCGCGTGTGATGGTAGGGCAAACCTTGGCACAGCAAGGGGTGACGGAAGAGGTTATTCCACCATATTACTCTGTGAAAGAGGTGGTATTGCCATTCAATAAATTCCCTGGTGTTGACCCAATTCTTGGGCCTGAAATGCGTTCAACAGGCGAAGTAATGGGCGTCGGCCGGACATTTGCTGAAGCCTTTGCTAAAGCGATGTTAGGCTGTAGCTCGACGATGAAAAAATCAGGCCGTGCACTGTTATCTGTTCGTGAGGGAGATAAAACTCGCGTGGTTGATTTAGCTGCTAAGCTGTTAAAACACGGCTTTGAGCTGGATGCTACTCACGGCACTGCGATTGTGTTAGGAGAGGCTGGTATTAACCCACGCCTCGTCAATAAAGTTCATGAAGGTCGTCCACACATTCAAGATAGAATTAAGAATGGTGAATATGATTACATTGTGAATACCACCGCAGGGCGTCAAGCCATTGAAGACTCAAAATTAATTCGTCGCAGTGCATTGCGTTATAAAGTCCACTATGACACGACGTTGAATGGTGGGTTTGCCACTACGATGTCGCTCAGTGCAGACCCAACCGATACGGTAATCTCTGTACAAGAAATGCATGCATTAATTAAGTAATAATTTAACGTTATCTATATAAGCCTCAGTATTCAATCTACTGGGGCTTTTTTATTGCTATTCTATAAAGCCATCTCCTGACGAGAGGGAAATTGTCTGCTGATATAATGGATAAGATGGAATTTTAATAAAAAGTGCAAAGTGGTGATTGACTCTCACGTAACGTGAGGCACTAACCTTAGTCGTAATTACAGGAGGAACATATGCTATTTCAAGTTGGTGAGATCGCGGAAAAAACAGGATTAACCATCCGTACGCTTCATCATTATGAAGAAATTGGCTTATTGGTACCAACTGCAAGAACCGATGCAGGTTATCGGCTTTACAACATGCAATGCATAGAGCGTTTAACGCAAATTCAATTGTTACGGCAAGTTGGAGTCAAACTGAAAAACATCGGTGAATTACTGGATGGCCAGAGTGGAGATATGACGAGTTTGCTGCAAGAGCGAATTGCACTATTAACGGAACAAATGGAGCAAATGGCGACATTACGTAATCGATTAGAGCAATTACACAGGCAAATGCAAACGGGGAATACTTTAACTCAGGCTGATTGGTTTTCTGTATTGGAGATGATGTCGATGTTTGATAAATATTTTACCCCTCAAGAATTGGAACAATTGCCATTATATACGGCGCATACGCTGAAAAACCAAGAGTGGCAACAGCGCGTAGCAACGGTAAGCAAGCTGATGGAACAAGGTGCAACACCTCAATCTACAGAGGTGCAACAAATTGCACATGAATGGATGACAGCGTTAGAAAGAGATACTGGAGGAAACCCTGATTTCTTTGCACGACTGAATCAAATTCATTTATCGGATAACACGTTAGCTTATTCATCAGGCATTTCTGTCGCAATGATCCAATTTGTTGCAGAGGGTTTTAGTGAATACCAATTATCACTGTTTAAACCCCATTTAACCGCGGAGCAATTTGCTTTTGTTCAGCAACATTATTTTGCTTCAGGGCAGGTGTGGCCTGAGTTAATTGCGGGTTTATATAATGCATTAAAAGCCCAAAAATCCCCAGATTCACCTGAAGTACAACAATTAGCACAAACATGGTTAACGATGTTCAACCAGTTTACGGGGGGAGATCCTGAGCTACAAGAGAGAATTCGGGCTATTTATCGTGAAGATCCCAAAATTTCTCAAGGGACATGGATGACTGCAGAAATTGGTCAGTACTTATTTTCTGCTATTAGTAGTTTGATGACTGAATAAACCAAATGGCCGCTGACTAGCGGCCATTGAGGTTGTTGACAAAGCGGGATAAAAGCGTGGTTTTTCCCGCTTTGTGTTATCAGCCGAAAATCAATAAATTGATTTTTCTAGTTTATTTTCAAAACCTATTCGACTTGCCGCCAAACATAATATGTTTGTCAGCAGTCTGAATGGCTGCTGACTAGCGGCCATTGTTCAGTCATATTATGATTTCTCTTTGCTACTCGAGAGTGCTTTGCGGTGTTTCCAGTACATTACAATTGAGCCAATTAGGCCACTAATCAGTAGGATAACTGGGATAATCATCAACGCACTAATCACAATTTGCTCGTGTTCTTTCACAAAAGGAATTTGGTTTAGGGCATACCCTAAGGTGACAATCAAGCCAACCCATAACAAACCACTTAACCAGTTAAAAAACTGGAAACGGCGGTGGCTTAATTCAGATAACCCAGCAAGCAAAGGTAATATCGTTCTGACAAATGCAAGAAAGCGCCCTATAAGTAGCGCGTATAAACCTTGCTTATTAAACATATTGTTTGCTTTGGTGTGATATTCCTCAGGGATTTGCGCTAACCAGCGCTTCACAACCTTAGTTTCACTTAACCATCGGCCTTGCAGAAAACCCAACCAGCAACCTAAACTGGCTGCGGTTGTTAGCAATAATATCGTGGGTATAAAGTGCAAAACCCCTTTGGCAATTAATGCACCAGAAAGGATCAACAAGGTATCACCGGGTAAGAAAGCGGCGGGAAGGACGCCATTTTCTAAAACAATGACAACAAAAAGTACGGTATAAATAACCCAAAGCACTTCAGGGTTGGAGAGTTTAAGGAAATCGTGGTGCCAAAGTGCCAGTACGATTTCGCGTAGGACTTCCATAATCATTCCTGTATCTGCGTAAAAGCGAATTTCTTTATTATCTATATTACAGGAAAAAAAGGGTTCAAGTTTGATTTGTTTGAAGAATTAATCATTTAGTGAAAAAATTGCAGGAAACATTTAACGCAGCTCCTGCAATTAATATATTGATTTTTAATTTAAATTCTTTCGAAAGCTAATTGTAAGTCGTGAATTAAATCATCGGTGTGCTCTAGGCCTATATGCACTCGGAAGAAGGTTCCTTCTTTTGGTGAAAAATCATACTGCCGCATATTGAGTAAATCTTCTTTTTGGTATCCCAAAATTAGCGACTCAAAACCACCCCATGAATAACCCATTTTAAAATGATTAAAATTATCAAGAAAAGCGGTAAATTGCTCAGTGGTTAAGCGTGATTTTAGTTGGAAAGAGAAAAGGCCATTAGCACCTGTAAAATCACGGATAAAGAATTCATGGCCAGGTGAATTCTCTAGTACAGGGTGAAATACCTGTTCAACTTCAGGGCGTTGTTGTAACCAGTTAGCGACTTGTAAGCTATTAATTTGATGCTGCTTTAAGCGAGTCGGCAATGTATGTAGTCCTCGATTAGCCATATAAACGGTGTCTGGATCAGCCGTTTGGCCTAAGAGATATGAATTTTCGCGCAATGTTTCAATACAGCGTTGGTTTGCCACAGCAAGGCCGAGCATACCGTCGGAATGGCCATTGATATATTTAGTTGCTGATTGGATTGATACGTCAACATCAAATAATAAAGGTTTAAGTAAAACACCAGCAGCCCAAGTGTTATCAATCATAATCACAATTTCAGGGGATTTCGCACGTATTGTCTTTACGATTGTCGGTAAATCATGAACTTCCATGGTGATAGAACCGGGGGACTCTAAGAATACAATACGCGTATTAGGCTGAATTAAATCAGCGATACCCGTTCCGATGAGTGGATCAAAATACGTGGTTTGGATATTTAACTTAGTGAGAATATTGTCGCAAAAATTTTGAGTTGGGTCATAAGCTGAGCCTGTAACAAGGATATGTTCGCCAGCAGAAATAAACGACAAAATGGCATTTGTGATAGCTGCTGCGCCTGATGGGTAAAGGACGCATCCAGCACCTGATTCTAATTCTGTCATGGCCTCTTGAAAAGCGAAATGAGTTTGCGTACCACGACGCCCATAAAATAATACGCTATTTGCACGATGACGAGTTGCATGACGTTTCTCTTCGAGCGTATCAAAAATAATAGATGATGCTCTCTGAATTACGGGATTTACCCCTTTTTGCGTGTACTTAGGGTTCCGACCAATATGGACTAATTGTGTTTCAGGTTTTATGTCTGCCATGATTTTTCCCTACACAGGATGTGAACTAGTTAAACTCAAAGGTGATTTATACTAAGACGTTAAATGATCCTGATAGAAATGTAACCTGAGTATTCTTCAACTTTCAATTCATAGGTAAGTCTCATTTTCTCAGGTTGCGTATGAACACTTAATTGAGCTATGAATTATTAAGGAAAATAACCGCATAATAGAGAAGGACATGTTTGTCTAAACGCAAAAAAACACAAAAAAATCGCGAATACTAATGATAATTACTATCAATTCGCGCTGTGTTTGATATCATCAGCACCGTCTTTTTGAAAAGAGACGGACAGCGCGAGTCAAATTTCGCTTTTAAAGGTTAGTCGATGAATGGCACAATCATCGATATGAATTTTATTATACAACACTAAAAAGAGAGTAAAGGCCAACTGATGCGTAAACTAACAGCTTCTATTCTATTGGCGTTCGGCTTGATGGGTACGGCAGTCGCTGAAACCACACCTGCAACAACACCAGCTGCGTCTCAAAACACACCATCAACACAACCGGCAGTAAATTCAGCCGCACCAACAACAACGACACCAAGTGCTGAAGTTGCATCAGTACCTGCTGAGCCTGCACAAGGCGAAGCCGTGAACACAACAGTTGTTAATGAAAACATTGAAATTGCAACAGAAGCACCAACAGGGGGTTTTGATCAAGACTTATCTGTTTGGGGAATGTACCAAAATGCAGATAACGTGGTTAAAACCGTTATGATTGGTTTGGTGATTGCTTCTGTCATTACATGGGCTCTATTTTTCTCAAAAGGTTTGGAAATATTAGTCGCTCGTCGCCGCTTAAAAGCAGAAGCAAAAGCGATTGCTGAGGTGAAGTCACTTGATGAGGCGGTCAGTATCGCAGAAGGCTTCAAAGCAAATAGCATTACACGTATGTTATTAAATGAAGCTGTTACTGAGCGGGCTTTATCAGCCAATAGCTCTGATTTATCAGGCACAAAAGAGCGCACATCATTCCGTTTAGAAAGAGCTGTTGCTGCGATTAGCCGTTATATGGGGCGTGGTAATGGCTATTTGGCGACTATTGGTGCGATTTCTCCATTTGTCGGTCTATTTGGGACTGTCTGGGGGATCATGAACAGCTTTATCGGGATTGCCCACTCGCAAACGACTAACCTCGCTGTTGTTGCCCCTGGTATTGCTGAAGCATTATTAGCGACAGCAATTGGTCTTATTGCCGCTATCCCTGCGGTTGTGATTTATAATATTTTTGCCCGTATGATCAACAACTATCGTGGTCAAGTAGGGGATGTCGCTGCTCAGTCCGCATTGTTACTGGGGCGTGATCTTGATCTGGCAAATAGCAAAGCAAGGTAATTATTATGGCAATGCGTTTAGGTGACGAACAAGACGATAGCGGTGAAATGCATGAAATTAACGTAACACCTTTTATTGATGTTATGTTGGTTTTATTGATTATCTTTATGGTTGCGGCACCATTGGCAACAGTTGATATTAAAGTCGACTTACCCGCCTCGACAGCGAAGCCGCAGCCGCGTCCTGAAAAACCTGTATTTCTAACGGTTAAATCGGATAGCCAGCTTTTTATTGGTGACCAAGCTGTGACAAAGGAACAGCTTGCTTCTACACTTGACCAAGCAACGAGTTCCAATAAGGAAACAACAATCTTTTTCCAAGCGGACAAGAGTGTTGATTATGAAACTATGATGGATGTAATGAATGCATTGCGTCAATCAGGGTACTTGAAGATTGGTTTAGTGGGAATGGAAGCGACATCATCCTCAAAATAAGCTGATTAAGCCATATAAACGCGTTTTATCATTAAGGGTAAAACGCGTTTTTTTATGATCTAACCATACCACTAAGATAAGTTCGTGTCTTACTAACCTCCCTTAGGTACTATTTGTGAAAATCGAAGCGCATTTATTTATCTAATTAATTTTTTTTTAAAGAATTTTATTCTTATTTGACGCTTTTTATTCGCAATTTGATAAGGTAGCTTGACCATTGTGCCCATTTTTTTACTCTATTTTGGATGTTTTCGCTTGTATTCCCGATAAGTAATAAATATTTTCATTAATTTTTATAATGAATTATTGTGTGTTTTTCCTTTCTTATCATAGTAATTTCTATTGATATTACCTTTTTTTCTACCTACTCATTAGTCATATTGATTCATTTTCTTAGTTTTTTAATTTATAAATACGAGTTAAATAACCTATTAATTCTGGTTATTTTATCAATGACAATGCAATAATGATGTAAAACTTTATTAAAAATAAACCATGTTACCAATAAGGATTTATATAAGTATTATTTTTAATCTATTTTTGTATATTCCCTTATTAATAGGGCGGTTATTTAATAAAAGAGAGATTGGTCAAAAAATGATTGTTTATCATAGGTCTGGTTGTTTTTATTTTTAATTTTTAGGTTGATAAATCTTAATTACGTAAATACTACTAATAAATTATAATGAAAAATATGTTAATTTTATTAATGTTCAAAAAGTTTTATTATTCCAGGGAATATATTTTTAAAGCTAATTTATATATTTAATTAATATTAAATTTATTTTTAAATTTGAAATGAATTCTTTTTTATAAAAAATGTAAATTGTTTGTAATATCTTAACTATAGGTTAAATATTTTGCCTCATTCTTATGTTTTTTTTGTATCTTTTTGATTTGAATTGATTTTATGTTTTATTCTGTATCTTGTCATGAAAATGAAAAAACACTTGCGCAACAAAAGTGTTGCGCTATAATGCAATCAATAACATTTAGAAACACTTTTAAATACTTTATTATACTGAGTTATCTATTTTTATAATTTACTTATGCTAGGGAATTAATAAGGCCAACACTAATTTGGGAATCATACAAAGTTAGTGAATATTTAGGTCTTAACATTAAAAATAGATATAGTTACTTAACAGTTAGCTCAGCTAAGTAAATGTATTTAGACCGTGATATAAGTGTTATTACTGGAGTCAAATGGGCTGACTACAGACTACGCATAGCAAGCGTCGCCGTAATACGGCAATTTCATATTATACTCTTCTATAGATAAAATAAGACTACACTTCCAGCGTTATCATTGAGATAGCGCTTTTTTTTTATTCCTAACTATCTCTTTAAATCTGGCTGTGCTCGAGATCAATTTGCCTCTCGTTTTATGATGAAATAACTTCACGAAAAAATTTATCGGAGTATGATGTTGCCACTTCGCTGTGGGGATCGATATAAATACTTATAACGATAATTATACAACGGCGAGTTTCTCTGCCAAGGTCTGGCGTGAATGAATTGGAAGTAACAATGACTTGGTCTGATTTTAAATCTCGCTATCTCATCGGTTTTTGGAAACCATTACCTGCAGTTATTGCCGCAGGTATCTTATCAACCTATTATTTTGGCTTGACTGGCACGTTTTGGGCAGTTACGGGTGAGTTTACGCGTTGGGGCGGGCACATCATGCAATTATTTGGCGCTGAACCAGAGACATGGGGCTATTTCAAAGTTATTGGTTTTGAAGGTACACCATTGGATCGCATTGATGGTGTGATGATTATTGGTATGTTTGCTGGGTGTTTTGCCGCTGCGTTATGGGCAAATAATATCAAATTACGAATGCCTCAGCACCGTATCCGTATTTTTCAAGCTATTTTGGGCGGTATTATCGCTGGATTTGGTGCTCGTTTGGCAATGGGGTGTAATTTAGCCGCATTTTTTACTGGGATCCCTCAATTCTCATTACACGCGTGGTACTTTGCTGTTGCTACTGCGGCAGGGTCATATTTTGGTGCGAAATTTACACTAATGCCAATGTTTCGCATCCCTGTGAAACTGAAAAAAGTCAGCACCGCATCTCCGTTAACACAAAATCATAATGTGGCGAAAAGACGCTTTAAACTAGGAATGGTGATTTTCACATTAGCACTAGCTTGGGGTTTTTATACTTTATTAGACTCCCCTGTGATGGGTTTTGCTATCTTATGTGGTATTGGCTTCGGGTTACTGATTGAAAGAGCGCAAATTTGTTTTACCTCCGCATTCCGTGATCTGTGGATCACCGGACGCACACATATGGCCAAAGCTATCATTATTGGTATGGCAGTCAGTGCAATTGGTATCTTCAGCTATGTACAGTTAGGCGCAACGCCAAAAATTTTATGGGCTGGGCCGAATGCAGTGATTGGTGGATTACTGTTTGGCTTCGGTATTGTGCTCGCTGGTGGTTGTGAAACGGGCTGGATGTACCGCGCGGTCGAGGGCCAAGTCCATTATTGGTGGGTAGGTTTTGGTAATATCATTGGTGCTACGGTGCTGGCTTATTACTGGGATGATTTAGGTCCTTGGTTGGCGACTGATTTTGACAAAGTTAATTTACTTGAAACCTTTGGACCAGAAGGTGGATTGCTAGTCACTTATGGATTATTAGCGGTAGCATTTGTGTTGATGTTGGTCTGGGAAAAACATTTTTTCCGTAAACGTTCTCAAAAAGCATCTAATGTATCCGTGGAGGTAATATGAGTAATAAAGACATTATCCCTGATTATCGTTTAGATATGGTCGGAGAACCTTGCCCATATCCAGCAGTAGCAACACTAGAAGCAATGCCATCGTTGAAAAAAGGCGAAATATTAGAAGTGGTAAGTGATTGCCCGCAGTCGATTAATAATATTCCTCTAGATGCGAAAAACTACGGTTATACGGTGTTGGATATTCAGCAAGATGGGCCGACTATTCGTTATCTTATCCAAAAATAACGAATACGCGTCATATTTTGCACTGTCGCGGTGTTGGCTTCATGCGTTAGCCCTAGTCACATACTTGTGTATGCTCCTAGGTTCTAACGCATTTGCCGCCTTGCGACAGCACAAACTATTTAGCGTATTGGTATTGGTCATACTTCGCACTGTCGCGGTGTTGGCTTCATGCGTTAGCCCTAGTCACATACTTGTGTATGCTCCTAGGTTCTAACGCATTTGCCGCCTTGCGACAGCACAAACTATTTAGCGTATTGGTATTGGTCATACTTCGCACTGTCGCGGTGTTGGCTTCATGCGTTAGCCCTAGTCACATACTTGTGTATGCTCCTAGGTTCTAACGCATTTGCCGCCTTGCGACAGCACAAACTATTTAGCGTATTGGTCATACTTCGCACTGTCGCGGTGTTGGCTTCATGCGTTAGCCCTAGTCACATACTTGTGTATGCTCCTAGGTTCTAACGCATTTGCCGCTTTGCGACACCACAAACTATTTAGCGTATTGGTCATACTTCGTGCTGTAGCGTTGTTGACTGCACTTATAGGCTTACTCTTCTTGTTCTTGCCAATTAGTAATATCTAGGACCAGCTCGCATTCATCATCCATATAAGCGCCTGTTGGTACAAAACCAAGTTTTTTGTAGAACTCAAATGGGCTTTCTTCCCCTTCACCACAGCTATTATAAAGGCGTGGGTATCCTTTTCTTTTTAAATAATGGATGACTTGAACTAGGGCTTCACGGCCGAATCCCAGCTTTTGGTAGGGTTCTGCAATCATAAAACGCCAAAGCATAATACCGTTATATTCTAATTCATCATCATCTAACCCAGAATGCAGCATGATGAAACCGACAGGGACATCATCGGCGTAAATGCCTCGATACCATGCGCAATCAGAAAACTGGGCTTCCACCATGGAATAGGCATTGTCAGCCACCATATTACGTTGTGCTTCACTAAGCGTATGACTTAGTAAGCAAATTTCAGAAAAATTATCGGCGGTGACTTTTTGTAGGGTAACCAGTGAATTTTCATCTAATTCAGGTTCGATGAGCTCTTTCATAACATTTCCTTCGACAGAATATTGACCATAATCATCAGTGATGGGCTATTTTTATTATTGTTGTTGAACATAATTAAATATTAGAAATTTGCGATATGGATATAAATCAATCAACCAGAGATTTCACTACCAGTCAATGACTTAATTGTGGCTATGTAAGCGGGATCTAAAAAGTGATGGCAACTTACTTAAGTGTGAGTTGCCATTGTGAGGGCGATAGAGGGGATAGAAACAAATTAGTGCTCGGCTTCGCCACCTAATACATCAATCAAGCGAGCGATTAATGCACTAAGTTCACCTGTCATTAATACGTAATCAGCATCAAATTTTTGCGCGTAGTCTTCTTTAGCGATGTCGTCATTTTGGTCTTTTAATGTATCGCTAAATTTGAGGCGCTTCAGGGAACCATCATCAGATAACATGAACTGGATACGCTCTTCCCAATCCAAGGCCAGTTTGGTAACGAGTTTACCGGCTTCAATGTGGGTGGCGATTTCATCAGAAATGAGTTCTTGCTTCTTACAACGGATAATACCACCTTCTTCTAAGATAGCTTTTAGCTCCGCTTCATCCATGACGGCAAAACCTTGTGGTAATGAGCCCGAACGGATCCATTCAGTGAGTGTTAGCTCTATTGGATCTTTAAAAGTCAGAGGGACGACAGGTAAGGAACCTAAGCTTTTGCGGAGTAAGGCTAAATTGTCTTCAGCGCGTTTTGCGCTTGCGGCATCAACAATAATTAATTGATTTACTGTATCAATCCAAATGTAGGTTTTACTGAATTTACTGAATGCACGAGGAAGGAGTGAGTGAACAACTTCATCTTTTAGTGAATCTTTTTCTGTTTTCTTCAGCTTACGGCCTTGGTCAGCTTCCAATTTTTCGATTTTATCCTGCAATTCTTGCTTAATTACAGGAGATGGCAGCATTTTTTCTTCTTTTTTAGCACAGATAAGAATTTGGTTACCCGCTGCATGTGTCAATGCATCACCACCATTCATAGGGGAAACCCAGCCAGTTTGCATCATATCTTGGCTACCACAAGGGTGATAGGCGAGGGCGGCAAGCTGTTTCTCTAAATCATCTGCGGAGAGTGCCAAATCCCGATTCAGGCGATAGACCAATATATTCTTGAACCACATGAAAAACCTACCTTTGTTGATAAATAGCCAGTTAGAGCAGGGAGCTATGATAGCGAATTGTCTGTTATTAAGCGAAAAAAAATGCGCTATCGTTGAGGGCTGCTATCATTTCATTAGTTAGCTATTGATAATCCCCCTCAAAGCAAGCCATGATAGCTATAGAAGCCCTGACATAAAAACTTTAAATAGTAGAGAACATCATAATGAGAATAGGTATTGACCTTGGTGGAACCAAAATTGAAGTTATTGCATTAGATGACAGTGGCAATACTTTGTTTCGTAAACGTATTCCAACACCTCGTGGTGATTATGATGCGACACTTAAAGCGATAGCAAGTTTAGTGGCAGATGCAGAAACGGCGACTGGGTTGTCAGGTAGTGTTGGTGTGGGGATCCCTGGAACATTGTCTCCTGTGACTGGTAAAGTTAAAAATGCCAATTCCACATGGCTTAATGGTAAACCGTTCGATGCTGATTTGAGTTATTTATTAAATCGTGAAATAAAAATGGCGAATGACGCTAATTGCCTAGCTGTCTCAGAAGCGGTTGATGGCGCAGGAGCAGGCGAGAAAGTCGTGTTTGCTGTTATTATCGGAACCGGTTGTGGTGCAGGAATTGCGATAAATGGGCAAGTGCATTCGGGGGGAAATGGCGTTGCAGGGGAATGGGGGCATAACCCTTTACCATGGCAAGATGAGCAAGATAGGCAGTTTCTAGTATCAGAAAGCTGTTATTGCGGGCTGACGGGCTGCACCGAATTGTTTGTTTCAGGTACAGGGTTTATGGCGGATTATGCAAAAATGTCAGGAAGCCAAAAAACGGGGATGGAAATTGTTGCATTAGCTCAAACAGGTGATAAGCATGCCACCATTGCACTGGAAAATTACCTTAATCGCCTTGCAAAAGCCCTTGGACAAGCCATTAATATGTTAGACCCAGATGTGATAGTGCTAGGGGGCGGAATGAGTAATGTTGATTGCCTCTATGAAGAGCTACCAAAGCGTATTCGTCAGTGGGTGTTTGGTAGGGAGTGTGATACACCGATTCGTAAGGCGGTGCATGGCGATTCGAGTGGGGTTCGCGGAGCTGCTTGGTTGTTTTCGTCCTAATTTACGTTGTCGCGGTGTTGGCTTCATTCGGCTACTCGGGTCACATACTTGTGTATGCTCCCCGAGATACCCTCTTTTGCCGCCTAGCGACAACGTAAATTAGTTAGAAAATAGAGCCTGTGAGATGGTTGCGGTGTTGGCTTCATTCGGCTACTCGGGTCACATACTTGTGTATGCTCCCCGAGATACCCTCTTTTGCCGCCTAGCGACAACGTAAATTAGTTAGAAAATAGAGCCTGTGAGATGGTTGCGGTGTTGGCTTCATTCAGTCACTCTAGTCACATACTTATGTATGCTCCCCGAGATACCCTCTTTTGCCGCCTAGCGACAACGTAAATTAGTTAGAAAATAGAGCCTGTGAGATGGTCGCGGTGTTGGCTTCATTCGGCTACTCGGGTCACATACTTATGTATGCTCCCCGAGATACTCTCTTTTGCCGCCTAGCGACAACGTAAATTAGTTAGAAAATAGAGCCTGTGAGATGGTCGCGGTGTTGGCTTCATTCGGTTACTCGGGTCACATACTTATGTATGCTCCCCGAGATACCCTCTTTTGCCGCCTAGCGACAACGTAAATTAGTTAGAAAATAGAGCCTGTGAGATGGTCGCGGTGTTGGCTTCATTCGGCTACTCGGGTCACATACTTGTGTATGCTCCCCGAGATACCCTCTTTTGCCGCCTAGCGACAACGTAAATTAGTTAGAAAATAGAGCCTGTGAGATGGTCGCGGTGTTGGCTTCATTCGGCTACTCGGGTCACATACTTGTGTATGCTCCCCGAGATACCCTCTTTTGCCGCCTTGCCTCAACTCGAATTATTTAGAAAAAATACTTGGTTTCTAATCAAATGAAAGTTCTTTAGGAAAAATACTTAATTTCTAATCAAATGAAAAATATGTATAAAACTAATGATTAAATAATCATCTTTTATTTCTTAAATTAAATTTAGATTAATTGAAAATAATTTGATGGATATATTTATAGAATAAAAAGGATAAGTAAAAATAAAGGTGCTTTCTTGGCTAAATAAAGCACAGAAATTTAAGTTAAATAAGTTTCTTTAATACTCAGTGATATAAATCACAGTTCTTTTTTTCCTACGAAAAATATTCACAACTCCTCAATGGAATAAGTTGAGTTAATTAAGGTGAATTTGTCATCATTAATTCATTTTTGTGAGCTATATAAAAATCAAGCCCAATAAAAAGATGAAAATCGTGATTTAGTCACAAAAAATGGTTACTGTTTGCAGTGTATTATCATTAAAAATTGACGTCATGCACATAGTGTAAAATTTTAACGCTAACTTTGTTGTTTATTTGTTCAATTTTACAGGGTAGGTACTCAGATTTGAGAGGCAATTTTCTCTCAATAATGGCAACTAAGGGGATTACATGAATAAAGTATTAAAACTTTCAACACTTGCTATGTTAGTCGCATTTAATGCGAACGCAGCAACAGTTGATTTACGCGTAATGGAAACATCGGATGTTCACAGCAACCTCATTGATTTTGACTATTATAGAGACAAGCCAACAGAGCAATTTGGTTACGTTCGTACCGCGACATTAATTAAAGCCGCTAAACAAGAAGCGACAAACTCAGTATTAGTGGACAACGGAGATTTAATCCAAGGTAGCCCATTAGCAGACTATATAGTAGGTGAAGGTTTAAAAGACGGTGAATCTCACCCTGCACATAAACTTTTAAATACTATGGGTTACACCGTAGGTAACTTCGGTAACCATGAGTTTAACTTTGGATTAGAATTCTTACATAAAGCTATTGATGGCGCAAAATTCCCATACATTAACGCTAATATTATTGATGCGAAAACGGGTAAAAACTACTTTAACCCATACATTATTGTAGATACACCGGTTAAAGATAGAGACGGTAAAACGCACACTATCAAGATTGGTTACATTGGTTTTGTTCCCCCACAAATTCTTATTTGGGATAAACCAAATTTAGAAGGCAAAGTTTTAGTTAATGACATTACTGAAACTGCGAAAAAATTTGTACCACAAATGAAAAAAGAAGGTGCGGATTTAGTTGTTGCTATTCCTCACTCTGGTTTTTCTCAAGAGCCATATAAAGCAATGGCTGAAAACTCAGTTTATTACCTCAGTGAAGTCCCAGGTATCGACGCTATTATGTTTGGCCACTCACACGGCGTATTCCCTAGCAAAGATTTCAGCGATATCAAAGGTGTTGATATTGCAAAGGGAACAGTTAATGGTGTACCTGCGGTTATGCCAGGACAGTGGGGTGATCATTTAGGTGTGGTTGATTTAGTGGTCAATAATGATGATGGCGCGTGGAAAGTGGTTGATGCAACAGCTCATGCACGCCCTGTCTATGATAAACCAAATAAGAAAGCCTTGGTTGAGCGTGATGGCGACCTAGCAAAAATTATTGAACAAGAACACCAAGATACTCGTAAGTTTGTCGGAAAACATATCGGTAAAGCATCCGAAAATATGTACAGCTACTTAGCATTGGTTCAAAGCGACCCAACTGTACAAATCGTGAATGATGCTCAAATCGATTACACCAAAAACTTTATTCAAGGTGACCCTGACCTCGCAGATTTACCAGTTCTTGCAGCCGCAGCGCCATTTAAAGCGGGTGGACGTAAAAATTCACCGACTGAATTTATTGAAGTCGAAAAAGGTGATTTAACTTTCCGTAATGCTGCTGACTTATATTTATATCCAAATACATTAGTTGTAGTTAAAGCCACAGGTGCGGATGTCGTCGAGTGGTTAGAATGTTCAGCCGGGATGTTCAATCAAATCAACCCACAATCAACAGCACCACAAAGCTTATTGAATTGGAATGGTTTCAGAACTTATAATTTCGATACAATTAGTGGTGTAAATTACCAAATCGACCTGACTCAGCCAGCGAAATACGATGTTGATTGCCAAACAGTCAACAAAGATGCTAACCGAATCAAAAACGTAACCTACCAAGGTAAACCGATTGATCCAAAAGCAACTTTCTTAGTGGCAACGAATAACTACCGTGGCTACGGCGGTAAATTTGCTGGAACAGGTGATAATAATGTTGCATTTGCATCACCGGATGAAAACCGTTCTATTTTAGCGGCTTATATTGCTAAAGAGTCTAAAGATAAAGGACAAATTGCGACTAAAGCGGCTAATAATTGGTCATTCACTCCAATTAAAACAGACAAAAAACTGGATATTCGCTTTGAAACTGCACCGAGTGAAAAAGCAGCAAAATTCATCAAAGAGAATGCACAGTATCCGATGAAACAAGTCGGTACTGATGATATTGGTTTCGCTATTTATCAAATAGATTTAACCGAGAAGTAATCTGAACACATTGATATCATTCAAGCCTACCTACGGGTGGGCTTTTTAGTGGCTAAATAATGTGTTTAAGAGGTACTTTTTAGAGGGGAAAATAGTGCTCGGAATATTAAGACAATTTTTACATTAAATATTCCGAGCAGTTATGATTAAGGTAAACATTATGGAGCTACTCATAAAAGACATTTAACATAGGTAATTTAGTGTGTTTATCATACTCAACTTTCACATATTCAGATTCTACCTTTTGGCCATTTTTTAAAGACCCAGTTATTGAAACATCTTTACCTTTTCGGTAACACGTAATATTCACTTGCTCTTTATGTTCAACTTTGACTGAACATTGTGGCTCATAGATATAACCTGTAAATGTAATTGTACCTCCTGATGAATTATTACTTGCATAGGTGAAAGAACAACTTGAAATGATTATAGCAACAACAGATGTTAGTAAAGATAAACCTTTCATAGTCCACCCCCCTTAATAACACTTACACGATGGAACGTGTTTTTGTGCTCTCACTTTTAGTGTAGTTCAAATATCTATAATGCAAAACTAAAAATGAAAATATACTTAGAGTTTAGTAGGGTGATTGGCTAATGAATTGATAAATATCAACTTATGTAGTTGTCAAATTTCGCATGTTCAATTAATAGTCAGACGGTAACACGAGTGTAATAATAATAGTATAATTGTAAATATTTCTTTTTATTTCGATAAACTATTTTGAATAAATATGTTTTATTGAGGGTGCGGATTAATTTAGAATAAGTTATAAGTTAAAACTATGATAATCATTGGTGATGACATTGAATTATTCACCTTGATTATATCAAATAAATAAAATCCTCTCGTAAATATATTACGAGAGGATTATTTAAATTCTTAGTATTCTAGTTTATTTGAAAACTTTGAAACGAACATCGTCGTCCATAAAGTTTTTATCACCAGCGGGTGCATTAATCGAACCAAATACCATTTGAGCGCGTAATATCCAGTTAGCTGGTACATTCCATGTTGTTTGAACGTCATTATCAATCAGTGGATTGTAATGTTGCAAAGATGCACCGATATTTTCTTGTGATAATGCTGTCCAGACTGCAAATTGTGCGATACCACTGGCTTGTTCAGACCAAATTGGGAAATTATCCGCATATAAAGGGAATTGTTCTTGTAAACCTTTTACGATGTTTTCGTCTTCAAAAAACAGAATAGAACCAGCCCCTGCAGCAAAGCTATCAATTTTTTGTTCTGTTGAAGCGAAGGCTTGCTCAGGAACAATTTTACGCAGTGCTTCTTTAGTCATATTCCACAATTTTTTGTGTTCAGCACCAAATAAAATTACCACACGAGACGTTTGCGAGTTAAATGATGATGGTGAATGTTTAACTGCTTCTTTAATTAGTTTCGTGACGTGTTCTTCTGATACTGGTAAAGCATCGCCGAGGTTATAAATAGTACGACGATTTTTAATCATTTCGATAAATGCGTTAGACATTTTAGTCTCCTAGCTTTTCATTAGCGCACGGCATTTTATTGAATAAATCTTAGAAGCCGTAGTGTGTTTCAATGGTTATTACTATAACTTGGCGAATGAAAAATCATAGAAAAAAAATTTAACGATAAGGTTCAAATTTTTGCACTAAGTTAAGTTTTGCTTTTAATTTGTTTAAAATCAATATATTAAATATATTTCTGGTGAGGTTTTATGATGGGAGATGACATTAATAGGCACAAATGAATAATATACATATAAAATAATTGAGCATAGAAAAAGAGAGAATAGATGGGTCATTAAAGAGCCTAGCAAGAGGCGTAATCCTGCTAGGCAAGAATGATAACTAGTTTTACTTAATTGAGTTCACTAACATTTTTGGTTATTTCGATTTTAGTTCCACCAAAATTATCAATGATGTACTTTCTTACCGCTTCAGTGTGGTACAGTTCTGCTAATTTGGCAAATTTAGGGTTATCCTTGTTATCTGTTTTAACAACTAATAAATTGATATTATTAATAATAGTCTCATCATTCTCTTCCCTAAATAACGAGTCAGTTAAAACGTTTAACCCGCCTTCTTGTGCAGCGGTATTACCTATGACTGCAATATCAACATCAGGCAATGCTCTTGGGCCATGAGCATATTTTATTTGCCTAAAAACTAAGTCCTTAGGGTTCGAGACAATATCATTAGTAGACCCTGTGGCTTGGTTAAAATTAGGTTTTAATGCAATTAACCCCGACTTTTCAAGTAATTTAAGTGCACGTATATGGTTGGCGGCATCATTGGGAATGGCAACGATAGATTGCTTAGGTAAATCAGCTAATTTTTTATGTTTTACCGAATATATGCCCATTGGCTCAAAGTAGGTGGTTGAGATCGCCGTTAATTGGTTATTATGATTTTTATTAAAATCTTTTAAAAACCCCCAAGATTGAAATGCATTAACATCAACATCTCCGTCAATGGTAGCGACGTTGAGTGTTATTCCATCGTCAATAATTTTGACATCAATATCGAGGTTGGCTTGTTTAGCTTCCGGTGATTGGGCAATAAATTTCCATATATCCGCATCACTACCGTGGCTGCCAATAATAATTTTTTGTGAAGTTGCTTTTTGTGGTGCTGTAATTTCATTGGTGTCTTCTTCTTGGGAGCAAGCCACTAAGGCTGATAACGACAAGGACAATAACACTGCAGGTAGTTTTTTCATTTGATGATCTCTAATTGGTTTTGTTCTCGGTATCTAACCAAATAAAAATAACGCTTTATAAATAATATTTTTTTCGTATTTCTTATTTTCAGTTATATAAGATGTGAACTGTTACAAAAAGTTATATCGATATAGTTTAAAATTATTTTTAGTAATATCAGATGTGGTATTTAATCGAGTGATAAATATATCTTGAATTTTATTCATTATTTAAATAAATATTTTAGAAGGTCGATTAATATGTCTATAACACAATTACCCATTATTGATTTACAAGAACTCGAAAACCCTGAAACACGAGAGAATTTCTACAAAAAATTACGGTTTATTGCTAGAGAAATTGGTTTTTTTTATCTCGTTGGGCACAATATTCCTGTTGGTACACGTGAGGAACTATTAGCCACAACTAAACAATTTTTTGCCTTACCTCAAAGCGAAAAAGAAAGCATTTCGATGGAGCACTCAAAGCATTTTCGTGGGTATACAGCATCCACGGAAGAGAGCACTCGTAGCCAGCCAGATTACCGTGAACAGATTGATATTGGTGAAGAGTTACCTGCATTGCAACTTAATTATGATGACCCTATCTGGTTTAATTTACACGGGCCAAACCAATGGCCGCAATCTTTACCTGAACTTAAATCTCAGGCACTTGCGTGGCAAAGTGAAATGCGAACCATTGCAGTAAAATTAATTAAAGCGTTTTTAGTTGCACTAGAATTACCTGAAAATAGTTTTGATAAAATTATTGCCGAGCCGGCACAACATTTATTAAAACTTATTCATTACCCGGCAAGAGAAAATAATAATGAAGGAGAGCAAGGCGTTGGTGCACATAAAGATGCGGGGATCTTAACCTTATTATGGCAGGACAATAGTGGAGGCCTACAAGTTGAAACAGATGTAGGCTGGATAGATGTTGAACCTTTGGAAAATGCATTTGTGGTAAATATTGGAGAAGTATTTGAATTAGCCACTAATGGCTATTTACGTGCGAATGTTCATCAAGTTGTTAGGCGTAAAAATAGTCATTCTCGTTATTCCATTGCTTATTTTATTACGCCAAATATTTTTGCAGAAGAAGTCCCATTATTAAATTTACCCGATTATTTAGCGCAACAAGCGTTAGGGCCTGATAGCGATCCATTGAACCCATTATTTACCAACCTCGGAAAAAATGTCATTAAAGGGCGCTTGCGCTCCCATTTAACGGTCACACGTCGCTTTTATCCTAAGGAATATGAGCAAATAATAAGTAATAATAATATTATCTGAGCAGTCGAGTCGTTAGAGATATGATGATAAACCGTATTGGAGCTAAAAATGTCAGAACAGAGTTATAAAAAGGACTTACAAGGTAAAGAATTATCTCCAGAAACCTTAATGATGAGTTATGGCTATGACCCTAAGCTTTCAGAAGGGTCAATTAAGCCACCTGTTTTTCTGACATCCACATTTGTATTTAAAACCGCTCAGGAAGGGAAAGATTTTTTTAACTTAGTTAGTGGGCGCACACAAACGAGCGAAAACCATAAACAAGGATTGGTGTATTCACGTTTTAACCACCCAAATAGTGAGATTGTCGAAGACAGACTCGCCCTGTATGAGGGGGCAGAAAGCGCAGCGCTATTTTCTTCTGGTATGTCGGCAATTACAACGTGCTTAATGGCAGTATTGCAACCGGGTGATGTGTTACTCCATTCTCAGCCACTTTATGGTGGAACTGAAACCTTATTTTTAAACACGTTAGCCCGTTTTGGAATAACTTCGGTTCCTTTTCAAAATGGTTATGAGCAAGAATCTATTTTAGACGTTGCTAAACGTATCGAAAAAGGTAAAAAAGTCGCGGCTATCTATATTGAAACGCCGTCTAATCCATTGAATACACTTGTTGATATTGAATTAATTAGCCAAGTGGCAAAGCAGATATCGACGAACCAAAATGGACTAATTCCATTAGTCATTTGCGATAATACGTTGCTAGGGCCTGTATTTCAAAAGCCGTTGTCATTAGGCGCAGATTTAAGTGTGTACTCACTAACTAAATATGTGGGAGGGCATTCAGACCTAGTTGCGGGTGCTGTGGTTGGAAGTCAGGAGTTAGTCAAGAAAGTGAAGGCGCAACGTAATGCCATCGGTACACAGCTTGACCCCCATTCTAGCTGGATGTTAGGGCGGTCATTAGAAACATTACAGTTACGTATGGAAAGGGCAAATGAGAGTGCAAAAATATTGGCTGAATATCTTCATCAGCACCCTAAAGTCAGCAAAGTGCATTTTCCTGCTTTTTTTCCGGAAGGAAGTGTGGAACATCAAGTTTATCAAAAACAATGCACGGGTGCAGGCTCAACTTTCTCTATCAATGTGGGGAGTAATGAAGCGGATGCATTTCGTTTTCTAGACAACTTAGCTATCTTTAAATTAGCAGTTAGCCTAGGGGGGACTGAGTCGCTCGCCAGCCATCCGGCGTCCACAACCCATTCAGGTGTTGCTCAAAAAGTCCGGGAGCATATTGGTATTAGTGATAATTTAGTGCGCTTATCAATTGGTATTGAAAATGTGAATGACCTTAAATATGCATTGGAACTAGCATTAGAGGCGATTTAATCATCAGGGTGGGGCTTTCCCACCCTGAATAATCACAAAATTGCGTTAACTGATGCGGTATTGTGCGGGAAGTTCGCTAAAACCAAGTCCATTGCCCTTTTTCACTGCAATTTGTACGGGGATGCGCTCTTTCATTGCTTCCACATGGCTAATCACGCCAATAGTTTTGCCGGATGCATTCAAACTTTCTAATGCATCTAGGGCAATATCTAACGTTTCTGCATCTAAAGTACCAAAACCTTCGTCTAAAAAGAGCGATTCCAATTGTGTACGGTGACTCACCATATCGGATAGCGCTAGGGCCAATGCTAAACTAACTAAAAAGCTTTCCCCGCCAGAAAGCGTTTTAATGTCTCTAATGCTATCTGCTTGCCAGCCATCAATAACTTGTAACTCAAGGTTTGCTTGGTGGCTACGCTGTAATAAATAACGACCATGAAGTTTTTCAAGTTGTTGATTGGCTAAAGAAACTAAACAATCCAAAGTTAGGCCTTGTGCATAACGTCGGAATTTATCCCCTTCAGCGGAGCCGATAAGTAAACTGAGATAGCTCCAATCGTCATAACTTAATTGGCTTTTCTCTATTTCTTGCAGTAAATCTTGTTGCTGATGGCGCAGTTGCTTATCTGCACTGAGTTGGTTAATTATCTGGCCTTGCTTTTGGTTTATTTGCTTAATTTCTTCATCAAGTTGAGTGACTACTGTTTGTAATTGTGTTTCAGTAAGCGCCGAAAAATCAGCAATGCGTTGTTGATTCAGTGCTTCAATCGCCTGTAGCCCCTCTTTATAACGTGTTTCACACTGAATACGAGCTTGGTTTATGCGCTGTTTTAGCTCTTCTAATTGTTGCTTTTCTTCGTGGCTTATTAACGCATCAAGAAAGGCTTGTTGATGGCTAAATGGGCTATCTGTAAGTGATTGAGTGAACAGAATATTAGCTTGTTTTTGTGCCAGTTTTGTTTTTTCACTGGCGTCAATGAGCTCTTGATAGCTTCCATTCATTGAGGCGATAGCTTTATCAATCTCATTGAGTTGTTTACTTAATTGTTCCTGAGTTTGGAAAAGCATGGTTTGTTTATCATTCAATTTCTGAATGAATTGGCTGATAGCTAAACCAGAAAGCAGTGTTTTCCGTTGCGCTATTTTTTGCTCTAAATCTAACTCAATTTGTTTAAGACGATTTCTTTCTTGTTCAATTTGTTGAGTGAGAATACGGAGTTGTGCTGACTCAACTTTTAATGTGGCAGTATTGACTTCAATTTGTTGGCTAAGTGTTTGCGCCGCCATTTTTTGGTTATTAAAGCGCTCACTTCGCTGAGTAACTTCGCGAAACCATTCATCAAACTTATCTTTATCTGGCGCGCTTAAGTTAAATGGATTTAGGGTGGATTGCCATTGCTCTATTTGTATCTGTTTACGCTGTTGGAGCTGATTATGTTCTTTTTGGAGCTCATCAAGTTGTTGCGTTTGGTTTTTTAAACGCTCTTCGACTAATAACAGTTCTGATTGCAGCTGTGTAAAGCTAGCTTGTTGTTCATGTAAATGATGTTTGGCTTGCTGATATTCACGTTCTAGAGCCGCCATATCCGCCACTATTCTCTGTTGCGTAGCTAATTGATCCGTTAATTGATTAACTAAGAGGGTGACGGCTTGCTCATTTTGGGCTAACTCAGGAGTGAGTGCTTGCTCACATGTCTTTTGCCACTGTTGGTTAAAAGCATCGAATTGTTCATTGGTTTGCTGTTGTTGCTGTAAGTTTTCGTTCTGACGTTGTTTTTGTGTGTGAAGTTGTGATTCTAACTGAGCTTGTTGCTGTTTTAATTGGTCGAGTTTATCTGTTAGTTCAATGAGTTGTTGCTGCGTTTCACTGAGATGGATTGATTGATAATCGTTAACTGCAGGGTGCTCTGTTGCACCACATAATGGGCAGGGGTTACCTGCTATGAGTTGCTGGCGCTCATGCTCTAGGCTGACAATTTTTTGTTCTAATTGTAATTTATTATTGGTTAGTTTGACGCGTGGGGCTAACTCATTAATACGTGTCAGGGCAATGCTCAACTCTTTTTGCGTTGCAGTGATACTTTGTGCTAATTCAACATCTTTTTGAATTTCTTTCTGTTTTTGTGTTTGAGTATTAAGGCATTGAGATAATATTAGGGGTAATAACTTGGCATGCTGTAATCGAGCTTGTAGCTGTTCAATGTGTTGATTGATGGTGTTAACATCATGTTTTTCTTGATTTTGTTTGTAGGTTTCTTCTTGTTTTTTGAATGCGACGGTGCTGCGCTCTAACTCGAGACGTTTTTGGGCTAATTTTTCAGTTTGCAGCTGTTGTTGCCGTTGTAACTGTGCGACGCCATTTGAAAGTATTTGTTGTTTATTGTGTAAACTTGCCAGTTTGTCGGCTAATTCGAAAATAAAATGACCTTGTTGTTGCCAACTACCTATTTGGGAACTCAGTTCAGCGTCTTTTGGGTGCGCTTCTAGGAATAGGTTGTGTTTCTTTAACTCAATGTGAGCATTTTGGATCTGACTCTGTGTCTCATTAACTAAGTGTTGTTTTTGCTGAAGAGTTGTGTGTTGTTGTTCAATTTGCTGCGTAATTTCAGACTGTTGCTGTTTCAATTGTGCAATTTGGTTATCCAGAGGCCTGACAGTTTCATCAATCAATTGATGTTGTTGTTTAGCAAAATCAAGGTGTTGTTGATACTCGGATTGTGATTTCAACAACTTCTCTTGCAGTGGGGCACGTTCAGCTTGCTGAGTTTGCAAGCTAAGTTGCAAACGTTGTTGTTTATTCGTGTATTCAGTGAGTTGTAGTTGCTGGCGTTCAACTTCCTGCCACAACGGACGAAGGGATTCTGCCGGAGCGCTGTCCGCCAACCGTTTCAACTGAGGCTGAGCAGCTTGGAACTCAAGCTCGTTTTTTTTAAGCTCATCATCAAGTGATTGCATGCGCTGGGTGAGTTGGTGATATTGTTGCCACCAATTAACCCCTTGTTGGTGGCGAGCCCGCTGTTGCTTGGTTTGAGTCTCTTGTTCAAGTAAATGGTTTTGTTGTGCCAATAACTCTTGATGCTCTGCTTCAGTGAGTAAATTAATGCTTTGTGCTTTCGCTTTTAGCAAATCTAAGTCAATTTTAGCTTGCTTGTGTTGATTAAAAACATAAATTGAAATTTGGCTATAAATTTCAGTGCCTGTAATTTCTTCAAGTAAATCAGCGCGTTCTTTCTCTGAAGCATTTAAAAACGCAGCAAAATCACCTTGAGAGAGTAAAATTGATTTAGTAAAACGCTCATAATCAAGCCCAGTTATTTGTGCTACTAATTCCTTTATCTCTGTGATTTTTACGGTCAATATTTTACCATCAGTAACCGTTGCAAGTTCCGCCTTAGGCTGTTGTAAATTGCCGTCAGGTTTTCCTCCTGCTCGTCTTTGGCTCCAAAAGGCACGATAAGCTTTGCCTTTGACCTCAAACTCCACCTCCGCAAGGCATTCCCCAGTGTGGCGAGTCATCAGTTCATTTTGTGCGTTAGAAATGGTTTTTAAACGCGGTGTTCGGTGATAAAGCGCGAGGCAAATTGCATCCAATAAAGTGGTTTTCCCTGCACCTGTGGCACCTGTAATGGCAAATAGCCCATTGCTAGCAAATGGCTCTTCAGTGAAATCAATTTTCCATTCACCTCTAAGGGAGTTAATATTTTTTAAACGTAAACTTAAAATCTTCATATTAACTTTCCTTGCTCATTTGTAATGCGTCATAAGATTGTTGAAATAACTGCACTAGGCGCTGTTCACGCTCAGGATCTTCTAATGACTCTTGGGCAAGGCGACGTAAAAAAACGTCTTCTACGGTGAGTTCACTCAATGTTTCATTGGCCAAGGTTTGGTTTTGTCCCTGTATTTGCTTGCGTGCACGGCGTAGTATCACGATTTCGACAGGGAGGTCTTGTGTCAACGCTTCAATACGTTGTTGGATATCAGCGAGGTAATCTTGTGAAGCGACTTCAATATCAAGCCAAACCGGTTTATCACCTTGGTAATCTTTCCATATCTCTAATTGCTGTTCTATTTGGCTTAAGGATCCTTTAATGCTTTGTAATGGCTGAATAATGGGGATTTCCAAGGGGGTAATTTGAGTTAATTCACTTCCAGTGAATTCAATAAGGCAGACACTTTTTTGTTGCGCTGTTTCGTCAAAACTTAATGCAATAGGTGAACCGCAGTAGCGAATATTTTCTTGTCCTCCAATCACTTGGGGGCGATGAATATGGCCAAGGGCAATATAGTCAGCAGGGGGAAAGGCCCCAGAAGGAAACGCATCTAACGTACCAATATAAATGTCTCTCACAGAGTCAGTTAAGGCTGCGCCGACAACGGTTAAATGGCCAGTTGCAATAATTGGGATATCCAACCCTAAAGCGGCTCGTTGTTCTAGTGCGAGTTGGTAGCTGGCTTGGTAATGATCATGAATAGCGCTTTGTAGTGAGCGTTGTTTCTCTTCAATATCTTGCCCTGCGATACTCAGTTGAATATCCCGAGGACGTAAAAAAGGAATGGCACAAACTAAGCCGATAGGTTGCGCTTGTTTATTCACTAATGTAATAACATGCGGCTCACTTCCAGATGTAATGACTTGTGTATTCAAGTAACGAAGTAGAGCGCTTGACTCATTGAGTACAGAAACAGAGTCGTGATTACCGCTTAAAATAACCAGTTGGCAACCTGTTTTTTGTAAGTCGACAATAAATTTGTTGTACAGCTCACGTGCATAGCTCGGTGGTGAACCTGTATCAAATATATCACCTGCAACGATGACGGCATCAACATGGTGTAGTTCTACTTGCTCAACTAGCCAATTTAAGAAATGTTGGTGCTCAGGCGCACGGCTTTTGGTAAAAAAATACTGACCAAGGTGCCAGTCTGAGGTATGAATAATGCGCATGAGTTATCAATTCCTATCATCAATAATGAGCATGAACGTTCGATAATGAGAGTATACCTGATCCATATAATGGGTGAGGGGTGTTTGTGACTTTATTACCATGTTGCGGAAATATTTCACTTAAATGACATTTAACCGTTAAAATAAAGATTAATATGCGTTTTACCCATTGATATTCATAATTCTGTCATAAAAGTGACGCATAATGCTTTCACATTTTAAATGTCTTCTTAATTTTACAGGAACAATCATGGCAAGACGCATTCTAGTTGTTGAAGATGAAGCGCCCATCCGAGAAATGGTTTGTTTTGTATTAGAACAGAATGGTTTTCAGCCTATTGAAGCTGATGATTATGACAGTGCGATTGCACAACTCGTTGACCCGCTACCCGACCTCGTCCTACTGGATTGGATGATCCCAGGGGGCTCCGGTATTCAAGTAATTAAGCATATGAAGCGTGATAGCGCAACACGTGACGTTCCTGTCATGATGTTAACTGCACGAGGAGAAGAAGAAGACCGCGTAAAAGGTTTGGAAGTTGGCGCGGATGACTATCTTATCAAGCCATTTTCACCTAAGGAATTAATTGCTCGGGTAAAGGCAATTTTACGTCGTATTTCACCAATGGCGACGGAAGATATTATTGAAATGAATGGGTTAACATTAGACCCTACCTCTCATCGTGTGACCAGCAATGACATCCCTATTGATATGGGGCCAACTGAATATAAATTACTACATTTTTTCATGACTCACCCTGAACGCGTATATAGTAGAGAACAGTTACTAAATTATGTCTGGGGAGCCAATGTGTATGTTGAGGATAGAACCGTTGACGTGCATATTCGGCGGTTAAGAAAGGCACTAGAGACGGAAGGTCATGATAAAATGGTACAAACTGTACGTGGTACAGGTTATCGTTTTTCTATCCGTTATTAAAACCCACAAAGGGAGAGGCATGCGTGCTTGAACGTTTATCGATTAAGCAGCTGATTTGGGGGCTGTTTTTATTTATCTTACCCGCCCTTATTTTATCGGTTTTTATTGGCCACCTAGCGTGGCTATTAGTGATATCGCTACTTGCTGCACTGATATGGCATGGGTATAACCTGCTCAAGCTTTCTTACTGGTTATGGCTAGATAAAAGTATGTTGCCCCCTGAAGGGCGAGGTGGGTGGGAACCCATTTTTTATGGTATCTACCAGATGCAGCAACGTAATCGAAAACGCCGCCGTGAATTAGGCCAGTTAATTAAACGATTTCGTAGTGGTGCAGAATCACTACCTGATGCAGTGGTAATGATGACAACCGAAGGGAATATCTTCTGGTGTAATCGCCATGCGCAGGCTTTACTCGGCTTTCGTTGGCCTGAAGATAATGGTCAACATATTTTTAATTTATTACGTTATCCTGATTTTAGCCGTTACTTCACCATTAAACGTTATGACCAAGCGCTGACTATCGAGCTCAATAGTGGTGAAATCGTTGAGTTTCGTATCTTGCCATATACCGAAGGGCAGTTATTGATGGTTGCGCGAGATGTGACAGAAAAACGTCGTTTGGAAAAGGCGCGTAGGGACTTTTTTGCGAATGTGAGCCATGAATTACGGACTCCCCTCACTGTCATTCAAGGTTACCTAGAGGTTATGGATGACCAAGAAAACGTGACTGCGGTCAATAAAAAAGCACTGCATGTTATGCAAGAGCAAACGCACCGCATGGATAACTTAGTTAAGCAGCTTTTGCAGCTATCACGCATCGAAATTGCCCCTCAAATTAACCTTGATGAGCAAGTGAATATCCCTGTCATTCTCAAAATGATTGAGCAAGAAGCGCTTAGTTTAAGCCAAGGGCGTCATCAATTTGAATTTCATGTTGATGAAAAATTGCGTGTTCATGGTAATGAAGAGCAATTACGTAGTGCAGTGGCGAACTTAGTCTATAACGCGATCAGCCATACGCCTGAAGGCACCAAAATTTGGGTTGATTGGCAGAGAAGCGGGCAAGGGGCGCGTTTTAGTGTGAGAGATAACGGGCAAGGGATACCCGCAGAGCATATCCCTCGTTTAACCGAACGTTTTTATCGAGTAGATAAAGCACGTTCCCGCCAAGGCGGTGGAGGTACTGGCCTTGGGTTAGCTATTGTTAAACATGCATTACAACATCATAGTAGTCAGTTGGTGGTGACGAGCCAGTTAGGTAAAGGGAGTGAATTTTCATTTACGTTACCAACAGTACTAATTGTTGATGATAAAAAACTTAAAAATGGGTAAATAATTCCACTTTGTTAATATAATCAAATATTAATAAAGTGGATTATTTCTATTCACCAGTCCATATAGGTATTCAATTCAATATTCATATATTTAATGCTGATAATTGCTGTCACATTAATTATATGTTCTGTTAAATAATCAATTATAATCACTAGAAAAAGATGAGTTGTTCATTTTTCGAACAAAGCATATAACGAGTATTGGGATTTTGCTGAAAGTAATCACTAGTTCTGAAAATTAGTTTAGTTATTTATTCTTGTTTTTAGGTTTGCTATTGCCTTTTTGCCCTATAAAAGTTCTACTTGTTGTCAGTTATTGGCGAATTTTTCTGTTTTTTGACTTTTCATTTCGTGTGATACAAGCAAATATACTTTTTTATATTGTTAACAGTATGTTTATCAGAATTCTATCTCGCTATATATATTTCAAAGGGTTGCTAAGTGTAAACCCATAATTTTCTATTTTGTCACTTAAAAATAACATAATATGGCTCATCGTTTATCATCAAGAGATATCATCGCATTAGGCTTTATGACTTTTGCGTTATTCGTCGGGGCAGGAAACATTATCTTTCCCCCTATGGTTGGTTTGCAGGCAGGGGAACAAGTTTGGACTGCCGCACTAGGGTTTTTGGTTACTGGTGTGGGTTTACCTGTTTTAACGGTTATTGCGCTGGCTAAAGTGGGTGGGGGTATTGAAGCACTCAGTACGCCTGTTGGCAAAACTGCAGGGCTACTATTGGCGGTTGTTGCTTATTTGTCGGTAGGGCCTCTATTCGCAACGCCAAGAACGGCAACTGTATCTTATAAAGTCGGTATCGCACCATTATTCGGTGGTGAGTCCGATATGCTATTACTGATCTACAGCGTGGTTTACTTCGTTCTAGTTATTGGTATTTCATTGTATCCAGGAAAACTGCTCGATAGCGTTGGGCACATTTTAGCGCCTGTAAAAATGCTAGCTTTGGCTATTTTGGGTATTGCGGCTGTCATGTGGCCTGCGGGTGACCCGATTCCGTCAACAATAGAATATCGTGAGATGGCTTTCTCGAACGGCTTTATCAATGGTTATCTGACAATGGATACCCTCGGTGCGATGGTATTTGGTATCGTTATTGTTAATGCGGCGCGTTCAAGGGGTATCGAAAACTCTTCATTATTAACTCGTTATACTATGTGGGCAGGGTTAATTGCAGGGGTATTATTGACGCTGGTCTATTTGTCATTGTTTAAGCTTGGTGAGAATAGTGGTTCGTTAATTCCAAACCCTGCTGATGGCGCTGACATTTTACATACCTACGTCCAATATACTTTTGGTAATTACGGTAGCTTCTTCCTCGCGGTATTAATATTTGTTGCTTGTATGGTAACTGCCGTCGGCTTAACTTGTGCTTGTGCAGAGTTCTTCAGCCGGTATGTACCGATTTCTTACCGTAAACTGGTATTGATCCTAGGTGTGTTCTCCATGGTGATCTCAAACTTAGGTTTGAGTAAGTTAATCGCCTTCTCATTACCCGTGCTAGTTTCAATTTATCCACCTTGTATTGTCTTAATTTTATTAAGCTTTACTTTGAAGTGGTGGAAAAACCCAACAATAGTGATTGCGCCGACAATGTTAGTCAGCTTTGTGGTCGGTCTAATTGGCGCCGTAAAAGCGTCAGATCATCTGAAAGGTTATATTCCTGAATGGATGACAGCAATGCCACTGTATAAGCAAGATTTAGTCTGGGTATTACCAACTGTTGTTGTGATGGTCGTGGCAATTTTATGCGATAAGTTTGTGGCACCCGCTGCGCAGCATAAACAAGTATAGTAATTTCAATTATTGAATCGAAGGGCCGCTAATGTTAGCGGCCTTTTTTTGTGTAACCAGAGCGGTTACATAACTCGTTTTGAATGGGGCTAATGATATTTTTTTGTTGAAGTTAGTACGGAGTACTAGTAGATTGGATGGGAAATGCGCAAGGAGGTGCAAATGAATTATTTAGAGTTTGTTGAAACTAGAATTTTTAGTCAGCAACGTAAACTAATTATGGAAGATAATGAATTTCAATTATTTCAGGCCTTCTTATTAGAAAACTATGAGTATGGTGACGTAATAAGCCGCTCTGGAGGATGTAGAAAAATACGTTGGAGAGCCTTAAATAAAGGAAAACGTGGTGGTGTTAGGGTTATCTATTATAACAGAACCATGAGCGGTAGGTTGTATTTGCTTACGATTTATACTAAGAACGCAAAGGAAGATTTGAATGAACAAGAAAAAGCGATTTTACGAGCAATCATTCAAAAGCTTGCTTAATGGTTAAATATACTCGTAATCTTTCAAGTTGCAGCGGTGTTGATTACGCTCAGATAGCCGAGTCACATAGTTTATCTATGCTTTCCGTCTATCTTCCTTTATCACCTAACTGCCGCTCGAATTATTTAAAATATAGAATTGAATGAGTTATGTAATAAGGATAATGGTATGGGAAAAAAGCTTTTTGACGATTTAGTGAGTAGCTTAGAAGAGATGGTTGCTATCGAGAAAGGTGAATTAGTTCCTGCTAGTGAAAATATTCATCGCTTCGAACTACCAGATGTTAAAGCTATTCGTAAACACTCTGGTATGAAACAACAAGAGTTTGCAGAAGCGATAGGTTCTAGTGTTGATTTGGTCCGTAGCTGGGAACAACAACGTCGGTTTCCATCAGGAATGGCCCTCAAATTGTTGTATCTTTTAGAAAAGAAACCAAGCCTGATTAATGAGTTGAGGGCCATTCATATTTAATCCAACCCCATCAGTGAAGGGGTTGGATCCTTCGACAGCGATTAATCAACCCCAACTGCACTACCTGCTGGACGGCGTACATCGTTAGAGCCATAAATGAAGCCTTCACGAACTTTCCCCGAAACAGCGGAATCATTACCTGAAGATTTGGCACTAACACCAGCGCCTTCAGGGATCGCGACCATAATCAGCTCGGCGGCACCCCATGGTGTTTGTTCAACCATCTGGTAACCCATTTTATCGAGGAGCGCTAAGGTGTCTTTAGAAACGCCTCTTTGC
The DNA here is from genome assembly GCF_013255915.1 of Providencia rettgeri. Classification (GTDB taxonomy): domain Bacteria; phylum Pseudomonadota; class Gammaproteobacteria; order Enterobacterales; family Enterobacteriaceae; genus Providencia; species Providencia hangzhouensis. The sequence goes on from NZ_CP053896.1 coordinate 817,086, forward strand.
TCATAATAAACCTCATCAGGGAGCCACTGGTGGTGAATACGCGGTGCATTAACGGCTTCTTGTGGCGGCATACCATGGTCGATAATATTTAAAGCGGTTTGCAGCGTAATTGAAATAATCCGTGAGCCTCCCGGTGAACCGAGAACTAAAAATACCTTGCCATTTTTCGTCACGATAGTCGGGCTCATGGATGATAATGGGCGTTTACCCGGTGTAATAGCGTTGCGTTCTCCTTGTACTAAGCCATATAAATTCTTCTCGCCGACTTTCGTGGTGAAATCATCCATTTCATCGTTTAAGAAGAACCCTGTCCCCGGAGGGATAACAACAGAACCGAATCGGCCATTAATCGTATAAGTCGTTGAAACCGCATTTCCTTTTTCATCTACTACAGAGTAATGTGTTGTCTCTGGTTTTTCGTGTGGCCCTATTCCCGGTTGAACTTGGGTTGATGGCGTTGCTTGGTCGGGTTTGATTTCTTTGCGTAACTCTTCTGCATAAGCTTTACTGAGTAATTTTTCGGTTGGATTATCGACAAATTCAGGGTCACCAAGGAAGGTGTTTCTATCCATGTAGGCATGGCGCATTGCTTCTGTAAGAGTATGAATATAGTCCGCAGAGTTAAAGCCCATTTCCTTGAGGTCATACCCTTCTAAGATATTAAGCGTTTGGCAGATAGTTACCCCGCCTGAACTAGGTGGTGGAGCAGAGATAAATTGATACCCTCTATAGGTACAACTGACAGGCGCTGTATCTGTAATTGTAAAATCCGCAAAATCTTTTGCTGTTAAGATACCACCATTTTTTTTCGATGCTTCTTCAACAATTTTGGGGATTTCACCTTCATAAAAAGCGGATGGGCCATTCTGGGCAATTTTTTCTAAGGTATTGGCTAAATCTGTTTGGACTAGTAAGTCTCCCGGTTGGAAGGCACTACCATCAGGCTTTAAGAAGATACGAGCCACTTCAGGGTCTTGTTTAAAACGTTCTGTCGTGGTGTCGAGAACATCGGTATCTGCACGGGTTAGAGTAAAGCCTTCTCTGGCTAATTTTATGGCAGGAGCCATCACCTGTTGGCGGCTCATTGTCCCGTATTTTTCTAAAGCATAGTCTAGGCCTTTAACGGTACCGGGTACACCTGACGCAAGATAGCCATAGAGGCTGGCATCTTTAATCAATTTACCGTCTTTATCTAAATACATATCTGCGCTAGCGGCAGCAGGGGCAGTTTCTCGAAAGTTAATGAATAAGTCTTTCCCATCGGCTAGGTGGATAGTCATAAAGCCGCCACCGCCAATATTACCGCAGCAAGGGTTAACCACGGCTTGTGCATACCCTACCGCAACAGCTGCATCAATGGCATTACCGCCTGATTTTAGAATATCAGCCCCAATTTGTGATGCTAAATGTTGGGAAGAAACGACCATGCCTTTTTTCGCTTCAACCGCAGGTTCGGAGGCGGCATATAGTTGACTGGAAACAAGTAAGGAAAGAAGTAGAACCGCAGGGCGTAATGATGTTTTTATCATTCGTATCTCCCAGTTAAGGTTAGGTGAGGTGTTTTATCGCACAAATATTCAATATGAATAATTTGTTAATTATTTGTGCTTTTAATGTATAGCACACAATAATACAAAACATTGAGTATTTGAGTTAAGAATTGTTAACTGAGTGGAATAATTGCTAGTAGGAAGAGAAAAGATAGACTAGGTTCACAAAAAGTAAAAAGCGGGCCTAATGCCCGCTTTTCTAAAACTCGCGTAACGAATTACAGTTTTGCAGAGTTTTTAGTCAGGTAGTCAGCAACGCCTTTTGGAGAAGCATTCATACCTTCTTGGCCTTTTTCCCACTGAGCTGGGCAAACATCACCGTGCTCTTCGTGGAATTGCAGTGCGTCAACCATACGCAGCATTTCGTCAATGTTACGGCCTAATGGCAGGTCATTAACAACTTGGTGACGGACAACGCCGTTTTTGTCAACGAGGAAAGAACCACGCAGTGCAACGCCTGCATCTGGGTGTTCAATACCGTAAGCTTTGATGATTTCGCGTTTGATATCAGCAACCATTGGGTATTTAACTTCACCAATACCGCCGTTATCTACTGGTGTTTTACGCCATGCGTTATGAACAAACTCAGAGTCAAAAGAAACACCTACAACTTCTACGCCACGTTTTTTGAATTCTTCGTAGCGGTGGTCGAATGCGATCAGCTCTGAAGGACAAACGAAAGTAAAGTCCATTGGCCAGAAAAAGATCACAGCTGGACGGCCGTTCAGGTGGGTTTTCAGGTTGAAGTTATCAACGATTTCACCATTACCTAAAACAGCTGCAGCAGTAAAGTCAGGGGCTTGACGTGTTACCAGAACCATAATTTACTCCTATGAGTTTGAATTAAAGTTTTTTGTCCTGTCTATTTAATCACTGATAAATAGTGTGGACATAGACTGCCAAAAGAATAGAAAAATATCTTTTGATAATAAAGACATTTAAACCGATTATTGTGATAGGTTTTGACTATCAATCATACTAGTTTATTAAATTAATATCAATAAGATAGTTTTATTCCATTAAAGTGCAAGCTTTAATTTATTCCTTTGTGTTAATTGTGACATTTTGTACAAAAAAATGTTGCAGCGCATTAGCCATCATTTCTGGATAAAATTGAAAGAAAATATTTTCTAACGCATCATACTGAAATAAAAAGTCGTTAAATGAACCACTTAGCGCTCCAAGCTTGGGGCGCCTTCTCGCCATACCATTCAGTGATTTACCAATATAATTTTTATCCGCATAGCGTATCAGCCACTGCTGAGGCCAAAGGAATTCATTTAACTCCTGAAATTTTTCAGGAGTATGACAAAGTTGTGGCTCAATTATTGTTCGGCAGTCACGTACAAAGCCCGCTAGCGATATTGATGGCTCAATAGTCGACCAGTGCAGCGACAAAAAATGATCCCAGACTAAATCCAAGGTTATGGGCGCAACACGGCGATATTCATCACGAAACAACAACTTAGCTTCTTTGACTAAAGGGTGGGTATCCGTAATGCGGTCGACGGCTCGATGCATAAAGATACCAGAGACAACTTCAGATGAATAAAGGCCCGTAGGGTTTCCGCGGACGTAGTCAGCCATGATGTTGCCGAGTAAGGAGCTGTCAGCGAGGTGGGCGAGGTGGAGGTGCGCTAGGTAATTCATCCTCCTATGATATACCCGATGCCTTTCAAATTATAGCCGTGTTAGCTGCACAAACCGACCCTAGTCACATACTGATGTATGCTCCTAGGGATCAATTTGCTTGCTGCCTTGCTCTAATTCGAAATTCATGGGGTATATTTATTTAGTAGAAAAAGAAAAAGAAAAAAGACGGAAGTTAATGTGTCATAAAAGTTGAGTAAAATTGAAATAATTCATTCTTTGAATGGACAAATAGCGTACAGAATTTTTTGCTAACAAAATATTTGTTAAATAATGGTGTTTTTCTGTACTATTTTACGCTTATTTCTTGCGCCAAAGTCAGCGCGGCACTAGACTAGTCGCCTGTTTTTTTAGATTGATGTCAATACAATGCGTGTTTCTGATTTTACTTTTGAATTACCTGAAGAACTGATTGCCCACTATCCGCAGGCTGAACGTAGTGCTTGCCGTTTATTAAGCCTCGATGGCGGTTCAGGGCAGCTCACGCATGGTGTTTTTACCGATATTCTAGAAAAATTGGAGCACGGTGACTTGCTAGTGTTCAATAACACTCGCGTGATCCCTGCACGGTTATTTGGGCGCAAAGTTAGCGGTGGTAAAATTGAAGTTCTGATTGAGCGTATGCTGGATGAACACCGCGTATTAGCCCATGTTAGGGCATCAAAAGCGCCAAAAGAAGGGGCTGAATTACTGTTAGGTGAAGATGAAAGCGTGAAGGCGACCATGGTCGCGCGTCATGGTGCATTGTTTGAACTGCGCTTTGATGATGAACGTGATGTATTAAGCATTCTAAACCAAATTGGTCATATGCCTCTGCCGCCTTATATTGATCGCCCTGATGAAGAGTCAGATAAAGAACTTTATCAAACCGTGTATAGTGAAAAACCAGGGGCTGTCGCAGCACCAACGGCAGGTTTACACTTTGATGAGCCGTTACTTGAAGCATTGCGCCAAAAAGGCGTAGAAATGGCGTTTGTGACATTACATGTGGGAGCCGGTACCTTTCAACCAGTACGTGTTGATACTATCGAAGATCACATTATGCATTCTGAATATGCAGAAGTGCCACAAGAGGTCGTGGATGCCGTTTTAGCCTGTAAAGCTCGAGGTAATCGCGTTATCGCTGTTGGAACAACGTCGGTTCGGTCACTAGAAAGTGCCGCAAAAGCAAGCCAAGACGCTTTAATTGCTCCATTTTTTGATGATACCCAAATCTTTATTTACCCTGGGTATGAATATCAGGTGATAGATGCACTAATCACCAACTTCCACTTACCTGAATCTACATTAATTATGTTGGTTTCTGCGTTTGCTGGATATAAAAACACCATGAATGCATACGAAGAAGCCGTTAAACAAAAATACCGTTTCTTTAGTTATGGTGATGCTATGTTTATTACCCCCAATACAAACGCTCGATTTGAGAAAATTGGAGAGTAATCAGTTTTATAAGCGGTGGCATCGGCTGCTTGCTTAGCAAATTAATATTATCGATAGCAACAGACTGTTTTTCTGCTGCTAGGAGGCAAATGTGAAATATGAATTACAAACGACTGACGGCAATGCACGCCGTGGTCGCTTAGTCTTTGAGCGCGGCGTGGTGGAAACCCCTGCATTTATGCCAGTAGGAACCTACGGTACAGTTAAGGGGATGACCCCTGAAGAAGTGAAAGAAACTGGCGCTCAAATCTTATTAGGGAATACTTTCCACCTGTGGTTACGTCCGGGTCAAGAAATCATGAAGTTACATGGTGACCTCCATGACTTTATGCAATGGCAAGGGCCAATTTTAACCGATTCAGGTGGCTTTCAGGTCTTTAGTCTTGGTGCGATGCGCAAAATTAAAGAAGAAGGTGTGCATTTTCGCAACCCTATCAACGGTGAAAAAGTTTTCCTAAGTCCTGAAAAGTCGATGGAAATTCAGTATGACCTCGGCTCAGATATTGTCATGATTTTTGACGAGTGCACGCCGTATCCAGCAGATTGGGACTATGCAAAGACATCAATGGAAATGTCGTTGCGTTGGGCTGCACGTAGCCGCCAACGCTTTGACGAACTAAACAATAAAAATGCTTTGTTCGGTATTATTCAAGGTAGTGTTTACGAAGATTTACGTGATATTTCAGTTAAGGGACTGGTGGAAATCGGCTTTGATGGGTACGCTGTAGGCGGCTTAGCCGTAGGCGAACCGAAAGAAGATATGCACCGAATTTTAGAACATGTCTGCCCGCAAATTCCAGCTGACAAACCTCGTTATTTAATGGGAGTTGGCAAACCTGAAGATTTAGTTGAAGGGGTTCGCCGTGGTATCGATATGTTCGATTGTGTGATGCCAACACGAAATGCACGAAATGGGCATTTATTTGTGACAAATGGCGTGGTAAAAATTCGTAATGCTAAGTATAAATCAGACACATCAACACTGGATGCTGATTGTGACTGCTATACTTGTCGTCATTATAGCCGTGCTTATCTGCATCACCTTGATAGATGTAATGAAATCCTTGGTGCAAGGCTCAATACCATCCATAATTTACGTTATTACCAGCGTTTGATGGCCGGTATTCGCCAAGCCATAGAAAATGGGAATTTTGAAGAGTTTGCTAAAGATTTTTACCAAAAGATTGGTAAACCCGAACCTTCATTAAATATCGAGTGAATTTAAGTGCGAAATGCCACTAATCTGTGTAGCATATCAAACTTAGCTTTTTTGTATGTAAAATTGCTTTCAATAAAACAATGAGGAAAGTTGAATGAGTTTTTTTATTTCTGAAGCAGCGGCGTCAGCAGGTGCACCAGCGCAAGGTAGTCCATACACCATGGTTATCATGCTTGTTGTTTTCGCGCTGATCTTCTATTTCATGATTTTGCGTCCACAGCAAAAACGTGCGAAAGAACACCGTAAATTGATGGAATCTATCACTAAAGGTGATGAAGTTTTAACAACTGGCGGTTTAATCGGGCGTGTAACTAAAGTGTCTGAAACCGGTTATGTGGTTCTTGAGTTGAGTGAGAACACAGAAGTAACCATCAAACGTGATTTCGTTGCTGCTGTTTTACCTAAAGGCACAATGAAAGCAATTTAATTCTGATTCTCCCGAAGGGAACTGCCGTGCTAAACCGTTATCCTTTGTGGAAGTATCTGATGTTGATCTTTGCGATCCTCATCGGTTTGCTTTATGCACTTCCAAACCTATATGGTGAGGATCCGGCTGTTCAGATCACTGGCGTGCGGGGAACCGCCGCCAATGAACAAACGCTGATCCAAGTCCAAAAATCGTTAAAAGACGATAAAATTGAGAGTAAATCTATCTCTCTAGAAAATGGGGCAATTTTAGCCCGATTCAACAACTCTGATGTTCAGTTACGTGCGCGTGAAGTGATCATGAATGCACTGGGTGACCAGTATGTTGTTGCATTAAACCTTGCACCTGCAACGCCTAAGTGGCTCGAAGCGATCGGTGGTGAACCGATGAAGCTTGGTCTTGATCTGCGTGGTGGGGTTCACTTCCTGATGGAAGTTGATATGGACACTGCATTAGGTAAATTGCAGGAACAAAACATGGATGGTTTGCGTAATGACCTGCGTCAAGAAGGCATTGCGTACTCTTCTATTCGTAAAGGCAATGATTACAGCGTGGAAGTTCGCTTCCGTAACGCGGACGATCGTAGCCAAGCTGAAAAAGCATTGTCTCGTAAATACCCAGACTTAGTCTTTAGTGATGGCAGCGATAACACCATGATTGCTGTTATGACCGACGAGCGTTTACGTGAAGCACGTAACTATGCAGTTTCTCAGAACATTACTATTATTCGCAACCGTGTAAACCAATTAGGTGTTGCGGAGCCACTCGTTCAACGCCAAGGTGCTGACCGAATTGTGGTTGAATTACCCGGTATCCAAGATACTGCTCGCGCAAAAGAAATTTTAGGTGCGACTGCGACATTAGAATTCCGTTTGGTGAATACTTCAGTCGATTCTTCCGCAGCAGAAAGTGGCCGTGTACCAGGTGATTCAGAAGTTAAATATGACCGTGAAGGCATGCCTTACGTTTTATATAAGCGTGTGATCTTAACGGGTGACCATATTACGGATTCAACCTCTGAAGCGGATGAAAATGGCCAACCACAAGTGAGTATCAGTCTTGATAGTGCTGGTGGTTCTATCATGTCTGACTTTACACGTGATAACCAAGACAAGCTGATGGCAACGCTGTTTGTTGAATACAAAGACAGTGGTAAAAAAGATGCAACTGGCCGTTCAATTTTGGTGAAAGATGAAAAGGTCATCAATGCGGCACGTATTTCTGCGCGTTTTGGTAGCAAATTCCGTATTACGGGTATTACTAACGGTACTGAAGCTCGCCAGCTTTCATTACTGTTACGTGCTGGTGCGTTGATTGCGCCAATCCAAATTGTTGAAGAACGTACCATTGGTCCAACACTGGGTATGCAAAATATCGAGCAAGGGCTAAAAGCGTGTATCGCAGGTCTGTTAGCTTCTATCCTGTTTATGATTATTTATTATCGTAAATTTGGTCTGATTGCGAGTAGTGCGCTGTTAGCAAACTTGGTGTTAATTGTTGGTGTTATGTCCTTATTACCGGGGGCAACGCTGACCATGCCAGGTATTGCGGGTATTGTATTAACCCTTGCAGTTGCAGTCGATGCTAACGTTCTTATTAACGAACGGATTAAAGAAGAGCTCAAGAACGGTCGATCTGTTCAGCAAGCGATTCATGAAGGGTATAAAGGTGCCTTCTCAAGTATTACAGACGCAAACTTAACGACACTTATCACTGCGATTATTCTATATGCAGTGGGTACTGGGTCTATTAAAGGCTTTGCGATTACGACAGCGATTGGTGTCGCAACCTCTATGTTTACAGCTATCGTCGGTACACGTGCTATCGTGAACCTGCTTTACGGCGGTAAACGTATTAACAAGCTGTCAATTTAAGGAGCACGTTGTGGCACAGGATTATACTGTTGAACAATTGAACTATGGTCGTAAAGTTTATGACTTTATGCGCTGGGACAACGTTGCCTTTAGCATTTCTATCGTATTACTGATTGCTTCTTTTGTGATTATCGGCGTCAAGGGTTTTAACTGGGGCTTAGATTTCACAGGTGGTACGGTAATTGAAATCAACTTAAGTCAGCCAGCTGATTTGGATAAAATTCGTGATAGCTTGTCTAACTCGAACCATAAAGATCCACTAATCCAAAACTTTGGTAGCAGCCGCGACATCATGATCCGTATCCCGCCTATTGAAGGCACCGCGGGTCAAGAAGTCGGCAAAGAAATTATCACGATTATCAACCAAAGTGTGGATGATAAAGCAACCGTAAAACGCATTGAATTCGTGGGGCCAAGTGTTGGGGCTGAATTGGCGCAAACAGGGGCTTTGGCTCTGTTAACTGCGTTGATTTGTATCCTAATCTATGTTGGGTTCCGTTTTGAATGGCGCTTGGCTGCGGGTGCCGTGCTATCTCTTGCGCATGACGTGGTGATTACTTTAGGTATTCTGTCTTTGTTCCATATTGAGATAGATATGACTATCGTGGCGTCATTGATGTCGGTTATCGGTTACTCGCTGAACGACAGTATCGTTGTATCAGACCGTATCCGTGAAAACTTCCGTAAAATTCGTCGTGGGACACCGTACGAAATCATGAACGTCTCTTTGACGCAAACATTGAGCCGTACCATTATGACATCAGCAACCACATTATTAGTGGTTCTGATGCTATACCTGTTCGGTGGCGCAATGTTGGAAGGCTTCTCATTGGTTATGTTAATCGGTGTAACTATCGGTACTATCTCATCTATTTACGTGGCTTCTGCACTAGCACTGAAGATGGGTATGAAGCGTGAACACTTGATGCAAGCGAAAGTCGAAAAAGAAGGTGCAGACCAAGAGTCGTTACTGCCTTAGTTCTTAAAATAGTTCGTGTGTGAGTAGGCAGCAAGTGAACGACATCCCTAGGAACCATAGTAAACTATGTGACTAGGGTATCGGAGTGCAGCTAATACTCTCACAACGCGAAATATGAAGAGCAACGAGAACACCCTAGGAGGCATCTTCTAGGGTGTTTTTTCTCGCATAGTAGGGTAAACTATCTCCCCCTAAATAGATTCAGGAAACGCTATGCACTGCCCATTCTGCTCAGCTGTAGATACGAAAGTTATTGACTCGCGTCTGGTCGGTGAAGGGTCCCAAGTCCGTAGACGCCGCCAATGCTTACTGTGCCATGAACGCTTCACAACCTTTGAAGTGGCTGAACTTGTCATGCCTAGAGTCATTAAAAGCGACGATATTCGTGAGCCTTTTGATGAAGAAAAGCTTAATCGTGGTATGCAAAAGGCATTAGAAAAACGGCCTGTAAGTTCTGATGATATTGAACAAGCTATTATTTCTATTAAATCCCAGCTTAGGGCTACCGGGGAGCGCGAAGTTCCGTCGAAATTAATTGGCAGTTTGGTCATGGATGAGCTGAAAAAGCTCGATAAAGTTGCCTATATCCGTTTTGCTTCTGTTTACCGCAGCTTTGAAGATGTGCGTGAATTTGGCGAAGAAATCGCTAAATTACAGGATTAACGCCAATGATTGAACAAGACAACATGTATATGGCTCGTGCTTTTGAGTTGGCACGAAAAGGGCGTTTTACCACATCACCTAATCCAAATGTCGGGTGTGTGATTGTGCGTGATGGTACTATTGTCGGTGAAGGGTATCATCAAAAAGCGGGGGAACCCCACGCAGAAGTCCATGCACTAAGGATGGCAGGAGATAAAGCGCAAGGGGCAACGGCTTATGTCACCCTTGAGCCTTGCAGTCATCACGGTCGTACCCCACCTTGTGCAGAGGCGCTGATCAAAGCGGGTGTAAGCCGCGTTGTTGCTGCCATGCAAGACCCAAACCCTCAAGTTGCGGGCCGTGGCCTGTATATGTTGTCGCAAGCAGGGATTGAAACGCGCAGTAATGTTTTATTAAACGATGCTGAAGCGGCAAACCGCGGCTTTTTAAAACGTATGCGTACCGGGTTTCCTTATATCCAGTTGAAACTTGCCGCTTCACTCGATGGCAAAACCGCCCTTGAATCAGGGGAAAGTAAATGGATTACCAGCTCGGCAGCTCGCAAAGATGTACAAGCTCTTCGAGCCGAGGCTAGCGCTATCTTAAGTACGAGCAGCACGGTTGTTGCTGATGACCCTTCTTTAACGGTACGTTGGAACGAGCTCCCATCAGACATCCAACAAGTTTATCCAGAAAACCAAGTGCGCCAGCCCATTCGTATTGTGTTGGATAACCACAATCGTGTGACTTCTGGTCATAAAGTCACTCAATTAGATGGTGAATGCTGGTTAGTGCGTTCAAACCCAGATGAAAATGCAGTATGGCAAGGGCAAGTTGAGCAACTCGCTGTTCCTGCTGATGAAAACGGCACCGATCTCGTTATTTTGATGATGCAATTGGCTAAACGTAATGTGAATAGCATTTGGGTTGAGGCAGGGGCAAAACTTGCAGGCTCATTGCTTAAGTTAGGTTTAGTGGATGAGCTGATTGTCTATATTGCGCCTAAATTATTAGGAAATAGCGCTCGAGGCCTGGTGGACTTCCCACCGCTTAATGCCCTTATTGATGCGCCAAAATTTGAATTTACAGAAGTGAAGCAAGTCGGGCCAGACCTACGCGTCAGGCTTCGTCCCGTATGGTAAGTGGTTTTTTTGAAAATCATACGTACGATACACGAAAGAATGTGATAAAATCCGCGCCCCGCGGGTTATAATTAATATTAGAGGAAGGCTATGAACGTAATTAAAGGTGTTGTTGCTGCTCCACAAGCGCGTGTTGCTATCGCTATCGCTCGTTTTAACAACTTTATTAATGATAGTCTGCTGGAAGGTGCTGTTGATGCGTTAGAGCGCATTGGTCAGGTTTCAAATGACAACATCACCATTGTGTGGGTTCCAGGCGCTTATGAGCTACCGTTGACCACAAAAGCATTAGTTGAAACTAATAAATATGATGCAGTAATTGCATTAGGTACCGTTATTCGTGGTGGTACAGCTCACTTTGAATATGTTGCAGGTGAATGTAGTTCCGGCCTATCTCATGTCGCGATGAACAGTGAAGTGCCAGTGACTTTTGGTGTGTTAACCACTGAAAATATCGAACAAGCCATTGAACGTGCGGGTACTAAAGCAGGTAATAAAGGTGCTGAAGCTGCACTGACAGCACTTGAAATGATTAATGTAATTAAGGCCATCAAAGGCAAATAATACACAATTAGCTCGATGTTGCCGTTTTTTCGCCACAATGGTGTAGATAACGCAATGCAACAAGTATTTTTTGTGTACAGTTTTTAAATTTAAGGGGAATCTTGTGAAACCTGCTGCTCGTCGCCGCGCTCGTGAGTGTGCTGTACAGGCCATTTATTCATGGCAATTATCTGGCAATCCAATTGCTGAAGTGGAATATGAGTTTATTGCTGAACAGGACATGTCAGACGTTGACGTAAACTATTTTCGTGAACTGTTATCAGGTGTTGCGACCAACGCGACAAAACTTGATCAACTGATGGCGCCTTATTTATCTCGTCAGCTAGAAGAGTTAGGGCAGGTAGAAAAAGCGATTTTACGTGTCTCCATGTTTGAATTAAGTTTCCGTGAAGACGTACCTTATAAAGTTGCAATCAACGAAGGTATTGAATTAGCGAAAGTTTTTGGCGCAGAAGATAGCCATAAATTTGTTAACGGTGTATTAGACAAAGCGGCACCTGCAGTTCGTCGTAAAAAATAATAATATCAGGGTTCCCTCCTGTAGCACTACAGTAATAAATAGGTAGGCTGGGTTCCAGTCTACCTTTGTGTTTATATGCTCGCGATATTTCAATGACAGGTGAGCGAAGAATAATTGTAGCCAATTAGATACGCTGTTTAGGTTAGCAATTGTGTGCTATTTACCTATTATTGAATTATTAGGGTGTAAATTATTTGCTTCGTCTCAAACGAAAATAGATATAGCGAAAACGGAAAATCTACCATGTCATATGGCGAATTTGACCTCATCGCGCGTTATTTTAACCGTCAAACCACTAACCGACGTGATGTTAATATCGGTATTGGCGATGATTGTGCGTTGATGACCATTCCAGAAAAACAGCAACTTGCAGTAAGTACTGACACTCTCGTTTCTGGTATCCATTTCCTACCTACCATTTCACCGGCTGATCTTGCTTATAAATCATTAGCATCTAATTTAAGTGACCTTGCAGCGATGGGCGCAGACCCTGCATGGGTTTCCTTAGCCATTACATTGCCTTGTGTTGATTGCGATTGGTTGCAATCTTTCAGTGATAGCTTGTTTGAACAGCTTAATTATTATGGAATGCAATTGATTGGTGGTGACACAACTCGTGGGCCAATGAGTTTAACGTATACGGTTCATGGTTTAGTACCAAATGGTAAGGCGATGTCTCGCGCAGGAGCGCGTAATGGCGATTGGATTTATGTCACTGGTACTCTCGGTGATAGCGCGGCAGGCTTAGCTATTTTGCAAGACAAACTGAATGTTGAAAATGTAGAGCATCAAGAATGGCTAATTGCGCGCCATTTACGTCCACAGCCACGGATTTTACAAGGCCAAGCGTTGAGAAACCTGGCTTCTTCTGCAATTGATATTTCGGATGGTTTAGTTTCCGATCTTAACCATATCTTGAAAGCGAGTGGTTGTGGTGCACGGATTAATTTAGATGCATTGCCTCAATCAGAAGCGTTGAAACAAAGTTGTAGTATTGAGCAAGGGCGTTTATGGTCTTTGAGTGGTGGTGAAGATTACGAACTCTGTTTTACTGTTCCTGAAATTAATCGTGGAGCGTTAGAGATGGCATTAGCGCATACGGGGTCAGGCTTTACGTGTATCGGGCAAATTAAGCCGCAGTCTGAAGGAATTAGCTACTTTTGCAATAACCAAGAAGTTGATGTAAACCTAAAAGGTTTCGATCATTTTGTTTCGGAAGGTGCATAGAATGGCAAGTCGCCAAGAAAAAGCAGAAGCAAAAAAACGGCTGAATATGCGTAACCCTTGGCACTTATTGGCCACAGGATTTGGGAGTGGCCTTTCGCCTATTGTGCCTGGCACAATGGGCTCTCTTGCTGCGATACCTTTCTGGTTATTAATGGCAAACATGCCAATTTGGAGTGTGTGGGTACTCATTATCGTGGGTTTTTGGATTGGTTGCCTAATTTGCCAACGCACTTCCGACGACATGAAAATTCATGACCATGGCAGTATTGTTTGGGATGAATTTATTGGGATGTGGATTACGCTAATGGCGATCCCAGTTGTTGATTATGAGTGGGTCATTACCGCCTTCTTTATTTTCCGTATTTACGACATGTGGAAGCCATGGCCAATACGGTTTTTTGACCGAAAAGTCAGCGGCGGTTTTGGTATTATGATTGACGATATCATTGCGGCGATTTTTTCTTATGTCACTATTTGGTTGTTGGTTTGGTATGACATTATGCCATTCTCAACCAACTAAATACGCGTCATATTTTGCGCTGTGGCGTTGTTGGCTGCGTTCGGTTACCCGAATCACATACTTGTGTATGCTCATCGGGATAACCTCGATTGCCGCCTAGCCACAACCCAAACTATTTAGCGTATTGGTATTTATCGTATTTCAAACTAAATACGCGTCATATTTCAAATTGTAGGGGTGTTGGCTTCACTTATTCGCTCTAGTCACATACTTGTTTATGCTCCTAGGGTCCTATTCGCTTGCCGCCTACCTACAATCTGAACCATTTAGCGTATAAATACGTTTATATTTGATGTGATTGCATATCGTGGTGACTTCTTTTACTTCTTTTACTTCTTTTTGCGCCGAATACCCATCACTGAGGTTTGTGCTAAGGTTAAACCTTTGGTTTCTGGTGCAAATAGGATAGAAACAATTAGCCCGAGCAAAGAAACACCTGCCCCCATTAACACCACCGAACTGACCCCATATTTAGTGATAAACAGCGGTAATGCCCACGTTGAAAAAATGGTTCCAATACGGCTGATGGACATTATTACCCCAACGGCAGAGGCACGAATATCTGTTGGAAACAGTTCATTAGGGTAGAGCCATTGTAAAATACCCGGCCCGCCGGAGAAGAAAGCGTAAATGCCAAACATAATAATCACAAGGCAAATACCGAGGTTTGAGAATAGCCCAAGTATGGCAAGTGCAAGGGTCATAATCGCAAAGCTACCAATCAATAGTGGCCGCCGGCCCATTTTATTTAACCAATACATCGCGGGTAAACAGCCTAACATAAAGAATAAGCTAATAACCACGTTACCCAGTGCGGCATTTTTCCCCTGATCCCAGCCCAATTGCCCAACAATTTGTGGGCCAAAGGTGTAAATTGCAAACATCGGGATCACTTGGCAGGTCCAAATAATGGCAGTGAATAGAACAAAAGAAAAATGGCGCTTAGTGAATAATTGGATGAAATGTGTTTTTTGTTGTTCTTCGGCTTCGAATACCACAGGCTGACCAAACAGCTTTTCCATCATTTTTTCGCATTCTTTAACGCGCCCTTTGCGGATCAGCCAAAGAGGTGATTCAGGTAAATCAAAACGACCAATCAAAATGATAATACAAGGGATCACTGAGCTACCAAGCATCCAGCGCCAGCCATCTTCCACGTCATACAACATATAACCGACGAGATTGGCACAGGTTGCACCCACATACCACATAGCCGCAATAAACCCGACAGCAAATGCGCGCTGTTTAGTATTGGAAAACTCAGTGATCATTGACGTTGCAATTGGGTAGTCCGCACCTATTACTATCCCGATTAAGAACCGCATGATAAGCAGCTCCATCGGTGTTGAGACAAACATGGTCGCCACTGAAATAGCACCAATGGCAACAATATCAATTAAAAACATTTTACGACGACCGACTTGGTCGCAAATATAGCCGAATAGAGAAGTACCGATGAATAGGCCTGCTAATGTTGCAGCGCCTAATAAGCCAATCCATTCACTACTTAAGCTTAATACGGGTGTGAGTTGTTCTAAGGCAACGCCGATCAGGACTAATACATAACCATCCAGAAAAGGCCCTCCACTGCCCCAAAGCATAATCCGCCGATGAACGGAGGAAAATTGGATATCATCAAAACTTTTTGGTTTCATTATGCATCCCAGTGTCAGCGTAAATAAACGCTTGAAAACTCTCGAAGTTATTAGCTCCGAGAGTTATGCTAAATAAATCAGCCGTAACGAAATTCAATACCGAAAGTGCCGCGTGGGTATTCCCATTTTTCTAATGCACTACCTAAGCCAAGAATGCGGCAGGTTCCACATTCAAGACAACCGGCATAATCGAAACGTACTGAGCCGTCCTCTTGTTTTTTATATAATCCCGCTGGGCAAGCTTTAGTTAATGTTTCGAGCACATTCATATCTGGATGCTCTTTTATCACAATATGCGGGTTTTCTTCATCGACATTAAATTTATTAATGCCGAGTTTGACATCAACGTTGACTGGATTACTCATATTGCTCTGACTCCTTTAATTCCATCTTTGAGCAAATTCATAAAGCCCACTTTCTTCGCGTGTTGTAACATGGTCTTACGTAAAGGCACAGGCGCTTCATCTGAGATAGTGAAGAGTTTTTTGGCAATACCAACTGCCATTTCTGGGTAAGCAGAAAACATGCGAGGGTTATCCAAAAACTCAGGCATTTTTTGGTACATTTTCATGTCCCGCAGTGGGCCTTCGTTGAGCAGTGTGAGGTATTGATTTAAATTTTGTTTGCTGAAATCGTCGGTTTTCATTGCGCTAAGTACGGCTTTTGCTGCCGCTTCACCGGAGGCAACAGCTAAGTCCATACCACGAATAGTAAAACCTAAATTCATACACATACCAGCCGCATCACCAGCAATTAATACCCCATCACGTACTAATTCTGACTGCATTTTTAAACCTGCTTCAGGAACAACGTGAGCGGCATATTCGACCATTTTTCCGCCTTCAATCAACGGTGCAACGGCGGGGTGCTGTTTAAAGTCTTCAAGCATTTGCGGAACAGATTTCTTAGCGTCTTTGATGTGGTGTAAGCCACAGACTAAACCTAAAGAAATAGTATCTTCATTGGTATAAAGGAAGCCTCCGCCCATCAAGCCATCGGTCGGTGAGCCTGCAAATAGCCAAGCAACGCCCTCGTTCTCATTTAAATTAAAGCGGTTGCACAACACATCTTTTGGTAGTTCAATTAATTCTTTAACCCCAACGGCAACATGTTCTGCATTGACGCGTTTTGTCATACCAAGTTGTTCTGCCAATAGTGAATTGACACCATCTGCTAAAATGACCACTTTAGCTTCAAGTACATCACCATCAGCCTCCACACCGACGACCTTGCCATCGCGTTCAACTAACTTATCAACTCGAATACCTGTAATACACTGCGCACCGGCATTTTCGGCTTGTTCAACCAGCCATGGGTCCAGTTTTCCCCTAAGTACAGACCAAGAGGTTTCATCTGGGTTTTGTGCTGCAGCATTTTGAAAATCAACAGTGACAGCACCGGTTTCGGTCATAAATGACAATTTTTCGCGTGTGATCATGCGCTCAATAGGCGCTTCTTGGGTAAAGCCAGGAATAATTCGTTCTAAGCTATGGGCATACATTCGCCCACCTGTTACGTTTTTACCGCCCGCGTAGTTTCCTCTTTCGATTAGGAGAACTTGCGCACCTTCACGGGCAAGCACCAATGCAGCCACAGAGCCGGCTAGGCCTGCACCTACAATGATTGCATCAAAAATATCATCGGACATAGTTTCTCCAAAGGTCACTAAAACAGTGAGGAAAATGCCTCACTGTTATTGAGTTTATTTCGCCAGTTGTTGCGTTAAAGCAGGTAAGATTTTGAACAGATCGCCTACTATCCCGTAGTCAGCAAATTGGAAAATAGGGGCATTTTTATCTTTGTTGATAGCGACGATAGTTTGTGCGCCATTCGCACCGACCATATGTTGAATTTGCCCTGAAATGCCGACAGCGAGGTAAAGCTCTGGTTTGAGCATTAAGTTGGAAATACCCACATAGCGCTCATGTTCCATCCATTTTTCATTTTCTGCGACTGGGCGGGAACAAGCGATTTCAGCACCTATTGTGTCGGCAAGCGTTTTAGCAATAGCGATGTTTTCTTGACTACCAATACCCCGTCCTACACTGACAACTAAGCGTGCTTTATCTAGTTCAACTGAGCTACCTGCTTTTTTCTGAATCGAGGTACGTACAATAGATTGTTTTGGTTCGACCCATTGTGTAGCTTGAGCCGTGCCGTTACGTGATGCATCACTTGGGGCTGCTTCAAATGTACCAGAGGTAAGTGTTGCAATTGAAAATGCGCTATCTAGAGTCTCTTGACCGAAGGCGAGACCACCGTAAACCATATGTTTAATTGCAGGTTTTCCAGATTCGATTGTAACAGCTGTTGCATCGTTAGAGACGACTGCTTGTAGTCTAGCCCCTAAGCGTGCTGCTAGTAATTTACCTCTACGGGTATTCGGTAACAGTAATAAACCTTTATCACCATGCTGTTTGATGGTTGAAACGATAGTGTCTGCATAATCTTCAATAATACGGTCGTCGGGTTTACCTGCTAATTGAAAAACTTGGGTCGCACCAAGTTGAAAAGCTTGTGAGCTTTGCGCTTCATCTAGGGCGAAAACATTGACTTGCTCACCAAGGGTGAGAGCACCGCCGATAAGTTCAGGCAAACGGGAAGTCATGTCACTAAATACCCAAACGGTTGATAATTTGCTCATAACTCCTCCGATTAAATGATTTTTCTTAAATATTCTGCAAATTGCGCAATTTGATCATCTCCATCACCTTCAATAATGATTCGCTGGCGAACTTTCTGTTTTGGTGCGGCGATAGATTGAGACGATAATGCGGCAACGTTATCTAAGCCAATATCTGCCATCGTCCAAGCTTGGACGGGTTTTTTAGCAGCACCTAAGATGGCTTTCATGGATGGAATAACGGGAACGTTAATATCGGAGGTAACAGCGATAATGGCTGGTAATGGAAGGGATAAGGTTTCAATTTCGTCTTCCAGTTCACGCTCTACAATCACTGTATCGGCTGTGATAGAAACAATTTTTTTCACACCATTGATGGCAGGAACTTGCAGGGTTTCACCCAATAAAATACTCACTTGTTGTGCATTGAGATCTGCGGAACCATCACCGCAAATAATCAAATCAAAGCCCACTTTCTGTGCCGCGGCACCAAGGGTAATCGCAGTTTGATGGGGCAGAGCATGCTCAAGTTGGTCATCAATAACAACAACCAGCTCATCTGGGCCACGTGATAGCACATCTTTACGTGCTTTCATATTAGTTAGTGCTTTACCACCAATGCTTAATGCAATCACTTTGCTGTCTGTTTGCTGCGCTTTTATTTGGTTGGCAGTTTCAATTGCATTTAAATCATATTGACTGATTTTGGTATCGGCACGTGAAAAATCTAAAGAACCATCTGAGCTATTTACAATAATATCTTGTTCATCAGGAACAGATTTATAGCATGTAATAATATTCATTACATCTCCTAAAATAATATTAATAAATATGATCCGTTTCGGTTTCGGATTATATAATTATCATGATCTGGATATTTAAAAATAAAACCTAAGTCACCAATATTGAAAACGTTAAATTAAAGAGGATTTAAATGCTCATACTGATACCCTACTCACCAATATTATAAAAATCACCTAGTTATCAATGAAATGTTCAATATTGCTACCTGAATCACCAATACTGAAGGTATTTAATAACATTAACGTTACACAATATTTTATCTCTATGTATTTATTGATGTTTAAAGTTATTTTAAATGAAAAAAACAATAACAATTATTTATCACGAATAATATTGTGACCTTAATAACAGAATTGTTAATGGGGACTAGACATGATTTGGATAGGATTTGAATTAATACTTAATTAGGTTTATTGGGATTTAATAATAAATATAAGTTTTAAATAAATGTAAGTATGAGGTTATGTATTAGGTATTGAGAATAATATCTATTTTAAAATTTATATATTAAATAATAAATTGGGATCGAACTATGAGCAAAGAAAATAAAAAAGGTGGAATAGAACCTAAGGTTTTTTTTCCGCCGTTGATCATTGTTGGACTATTGTGTTGGTTAACTGTCCGTGACCTTGATGCTTCAAATGAAGTTATCAACCAAGTTTTCAGCTATGTCACCAATGTGTGGGGCTGGGCATTTGAGTGGTATATGGTCGTCATGTTTGGTGGCTGGTTTTGGTTAATTTTAGGACCATACGCTAAAAAACGTCTAGGAGAAGAGAAGCCTGAATTTAGCCGAGCAAGCTGGATTTTTATGATGTTCGCATCTTGTACTTCAGCTGCCGTGCTGTTTTGGGGGTCGATTGAAATCTATTATTACGTTTCTGCACCGCCTTTTGGCTTTGAACCTTATTCAAATGAGGCTAAAAATATTGGGCTCGCATACAGCCTGTTCCACTGGGGACCTCTCCCATGGGCGACCTATAGCTTCTTATCTGTCGCATTCGGCTATTTCTTCTTTGTTCGCAAAATGGATGTTATTCGTCCAAGTAGTACGCTAGTTCCTCTGGTAGGGGAAAAACGGGTAAACGGGTGGTTTGGTACGCTTGTTGATAACTTCTATCTCGTTGCGTTGATATTAGCAATGGGAACTAGTCTAGGATTAGCAACACCGTTAGTTACTGAATGTATTCAATATTTATTTGGTATTCCTCATACCTTACAACTTGATGCCATCATCATTTTCTGTTGGATCATACTAAATGCAATTTGTGTGGCTTTCGGCCTGCAAAAAGGGGTGAAAATTGCGAGTGACGTCCGTAGCTACCTGAGTTTCTTAATGTTGGGATGGGTATTCATTGTTGGTGGCGCTAGCTTCATTGTGAACTATTTCACCGATTCTATCGGTGTCCTAATGATGTATATGCCTCGCATGCTGTTTTATACCGATGCGGTAGGTAAAAGTGGCTTCCCACAAGGCTGGACAGTGTTTTACTGGGCATGGTGGGTTATCTATGCCATTCAAATGTGTATCTTCCTCGCACGTATTTCTAAAGGCCGTACCGTCCGTGAGTTGTGTATCGGGATGGTGGCAGGCTTAACGGCGGGAACAACGTTAATTTGGACTATTTTAGGGAGTAACACACTCCAACTTGTTGACCAAAATATTATTAATGTTCCCAAACTAATTGAAGAATTCGGCGTTGCGCGCGCCATCATTGAAACATGGGCTGCCTTACCTTTGAGCACTGTAACAATTTGGGGCTTCTTCATCCTCTGCTTTATCGCCACTGTGACACTCATTAATGCCTGTTCCTACACCCTCGCTATGTCGACTTGTCGCGCAGTGAAAGATGGTGATGAGCCGCCATTGTTAGTGCGCATCGGTTGGTCTGTCTTAGTCGGTGTTATCGGCATTGTTTTGCTGGCGTTAGGCGGATTAAAACCCATTCAAACAGCGATAATTGCCGGAGGATGCCCACTTTTTTTCGTCAACATCATGGTAACGCTCTCCTTTATTAAAGATGCCAAAGTGCATTGGAAAAATGACTAATTTACTCAGAAACAACATTTAAGAGGTTATTGATATGGATTTTAGATTGAATGATGAGCAGGAGCTGTTTGTCGCAGGGATCCGTGAACTGATGGCCAGTGAAAACTGGGAAAGCTATTTCGCTGAATGTGACCGCGACAGTAAGTATCCTGAACGCTTTGTAAAAGCGTTAGCGGATATGGAAATCGATAACCTGCTGATCCCAGAAGAACATGGCGGCTTAGATGCAGGGTTTATCACCGTTGCTGCGGTATGGATGGAGCTGGGTCGCCTGGGTGCACCAACCTATGTGCTGTACCAACTACCGGGCGGTTTTAATACAGTGCTAAGAGAAGGAACTCAAGAGCAGATTGATAAAATCATGGCGTTCCGCGGTACGGGTAAACAAATGTGGAACTCGGCGATCACTGAACCAGGGGCGGGCTCTGACGTAGGTAGCCTACAAACCACTTACCAACGCCGTAATGGCAAAGTGTATTTGAACGGTAGCAAATGTTTTATCACCAGTAGTGCTTACACCCCATACATTGTGGTGATGAGCCGTGATGCGGATTCACCAGATAAACCTGTTTTCACCGAATGGTTCTTAGATATGAGCAAACCAGGAATCAAGGTGAACAAACTTGAAAAACTGGGTTTACGCATGGATAGCTGTTGTGAAATCACTTTTGATAATGTCGAACTTGATGAAAAAGACATGTTTGGCCGCGAAGGTAATGGTTTTAACCGTGTAAAAGAAGAGTTCGACCATGAACGTTTCTTAGTGGCCTTAACTAACTATGGTACTGCGATGTGTGCGTTCGAAGATGCGGCTCGTTATGCTAACCAGCGTGTTCAATTTGGTGAAGCCATTGGCCGTTTTCAGTTAATTCAAGAAAAATTTGCACATATGGCGATCAAGCTCAATTCAATGCGCAACATGTTATATGAAACTGCATGGAAGAGTGACAACGGATTGATCACCTCTGGAGATGCAGCAATGTGTAAATACTTCTGTGCAAATGCGGCATTTGAAGTCGTGGACTCTGCGATGCAAGTACTCGGTGGTGTAGGAATTGCAGGTGAGCACCGGATCGCCCGTTTTTGGCGTGATCTGCGTGTGGATCGCGTATCAGGCGGTTCAGATGAAATGCAAATACTGACATTAGGCCGTAGCGTACTAAAACAATACCGCTAATAACTGAACGTAATGGGATGGCTTTCACGAGAAGGCCAACCCTGCTTCACAGGAGATAAGAGCATGGCAGAGCATCTACCTATGCCAGAATTTGGCCCTCTAGCTGGGGTTAGAGTGGTATTTTCAGGAATTGAAATTGCTGGCCCATTTGCAGGGCAAATGTTTGCAGAATGGGGCGCTGAAGTGATCTGGATAGAAAATGTCGCTTGGGCAGACACTATTCGCGTTCAACCCAACTACCCTCAGCTGTCACGACGTAATTTACGTGCATTATCATTGAATATTTTTAAGGATGAAGGGCGTGACGCATTTTTGAAACTGATGGAAACCACGGATATCTTCATTGAAGCGAGTAAAGGCCCCGCATTTGCTCGCCGTGGTATCACGGATGAAGTACTTTGGGAACATAACCCTAAACTAGTTATTGCACACTTATCCGGTTTTGGGCAGTACGGTGACCCGCAATATACCAACCTCGCAGCTTATAACACTATTGCTCAAGCTTTCAGTGGCTATCTGATTCAAAACGGTGATAAAGACCAGCCAATGCCTGCTTTCCCGTATACCGCAGATTATTTTTCTGGCATGACTGCCACAACGGCGGCACTGGCGGCACTGTATAAAGCACGTGAAACCGGAAAAGGTGAAAGCATTGACGTTGCCATGTATGAAGTGATGTTGCGTATGGGGCAATACTTCATGATGGACTACTTTAATGGCGGCGAAATCTGTCCACGTATGACAAAAGGAAAAGACCCCTATTACGCAGGTTGTGGTCTCTATAGCTGTAAAGATGGTTATATCGTGATGGAAATTGTCGGCATCACGCAAATTCAGGAAATTTTCAAAGATATTGGGTTAGCGCATCTGTTAGGTACACCAGAAATACCGGAAGGCACACAGCTAATTCACCGTGTGGAATGCCCTTATGGGCCTTTAGTGGAAGAAAAACTCGATGAATGGCTAGGTTCACGTTCGATTGATGAAGTGCTAGCAAGACTCGCGGAATTGAATATTGCTAGCGCCAAAGTCCTTACGATTCCTGAGCTAGAAACCAATCCTCAATACATTGCACGCGAATCTATTACCAGTTGGCAAACAATGGAAGGAAAAACCTGCCGTGGTCCTAATGTCATGCCTAAATTCAAAAATAACCCCGGACAAATCTGGCGAGGCATGCCATCACACGGTATGGACACGACAGATATCTTAAAAAATATTGGATACAGCGAAACTGATATTCGGGGGTTAGTCAATAAAGGGCTAGCCAAAATAGTTGATTAATTGAATGGGTACTCAGGGCAATGATGACTATTGAGCTGAGTATTCATCAGGGAAATGATGGGTAACAATTAATGGATGTAATCGGTAAACAAAATTTGCGTCAAATGTGGGATGACTTAGCAGTCACCCACGGTAACAGTCAGGCGCTTATCTTTGAATCCTGCGATGGAAAGGTTAGCGAGTTCAGTTACTTAGAAATGAACCAGCAAATTAATCGCACCGCCAATCTCTTTTTAGCTTATGGCATTCAAAAAGGCGATAAAGTGGCTTTACATTTAGATAATTGCCCTGAATTTTTCTTTTGCTGGTTTGGCTTGGCTAAAATTGGGGCGATTATAGTCCCAATTAATGCGCGTTATAAATACAGTGAAAGTGCCTGGATCATGCAAAACTGCCAACCCAAAATGGTGGTAACTTGCTCCTCTTTCTTAGATATTTATCAACAAGTATTCGCTGATGAAGCGACCAGCTTAGAACATATTTTTTTGATTACAGAAACGCAAATTGAACCCGTAGAGCATATTTCTGACTTTTGGCTTGAGCAGTCACAACAACATACTCAGTTGACTCAGGTGGTTGAATTGCATGTCGAGGATACGGCCGAAATTTTATTTACTTCTGGGACCACCTCGAAACCTAAAGGGGTGATTATTACTCACTATAACCTCCGCTTTGCGGGTTATTACTCTTCTTGGCAAAACAGCTTACGCTCCGATGATATTTATTTAACGGTCATGCCTGCTTTTCATATTGATTGCCAATGTACGGCTTCTATGGCTGCATTTTCTGCCGGTGCTACGTTTGTTTTATTAGAGAAATACAGCGCACGCCGTTTTTGGCAACAAGTGGTGAAATACAAAGCGACTGTCGTCGAACTTATCCCAATGATGATCCGCACATTATTAAGCCAGCCGCTGGCGGATAACGAAAAAGATCATTGTTTACGAGAAGCCATGTTTTACCTCAATTTAAGTGAAGAAGAACGCGACCAGTTTATGGCCCGTTTTGGGGTGAAGCGGTTTTTAACTTCGTATGGTATGACGGAGACGATAGTTGGTTTGATTGGTGATAGGCCTGGCGATATGCGTCGTTGGCCATCTATTGGTCGCCCTGGTTTTTGTTATCAAGCTCAAATTCGGGATAGAAATAACCAACCTGTCGGAACAGGGGTTATTGGTGAGCTTTGTGTAAAAGGTGAACGTGGTAAAACCCTCTTTAAAGAGTATTACAACAGCCCTGAAGCGACAGCAAAAACCTTTGACGAAGCGGGATGGATGCATACGGGTGACTTTGCTTACCAAGACAAAGACGGCTTTTTCTATTTTGTCGATAGAAGCAGCAATATGATCAAACGCGGTGGAGAAAATGTTTCTTGCAGTGAAATCGAAAATATTATCGCCTCACACCCTGCCATTGTGGATGTGGCGGTGATCGGTGTTGCGGATGATATTCGAGATGAAGCGATTAAAGCCTTTATTGTGCTTGAAGAGGGTGAAACCTTAACTCAGGAAGAATTTTTTGCTTTTTGTGAAAAACAAATGGCGAAATTTAAGGTGCCAACGTGTGTTGAGGTACGTAAAGATTTACCGCGTAACTGTTCTGGAAAAGTATTGAAAAAATATCTGCAATAATCGACAAACTTGATTAATTTTGCATACATTTTCGGGCTGCACATGTGCAACCTGAAGCGTCACTGCACGACGAAGAAAGGATTATATTATGAGCGAATCATTAAAAATCACTCGAAATGGCGCTATTTTAGAAATCATACTCGATAGACCTAAAGCAAATGCAATAGATGCAAAAACTAGTTTCAAAATGGGAGAAGTTTTCCTTAATTTTCGCGATGACCCTTCGCTACGTGTCGCCATTATTACCGGGGCAGGAGAGAGATTTTTCTCTGCGGGTTGGGATTTAAAATCTGCGGCGGAAGGTGAAGCACCTGATGCTGATTTTGGTCCAGGAGGCTTTGCCGGTTTGACTGAAATTTTTAATTTAAACAAACCTGTTATTGCTGCGGTGAATGGATATGCGTTTGGCGGTGGTTTTGAACTGGCTTTAGCGGCAGATATGATTATTTGTTCTGAAAATGCCAGTTTCGCATTACCTGAAGCCCAACTCGGGATTGTTCCAGATAGCGGTGGTGTTTTACGTTTACCTAAAATTTTACCTGCGCCAATCGTGAATGAAATGGTGATGACCGGCAGGCGAATGGATGCGCAGGAAGCATTACGTTGGGGAATTGCTAACGATGTAGTTCCTATTGAGATCCTGATGGATAAAGCCCGTGAACTTGCAGAACAAATCACCCAAAGTGCGCCACTTGCTGTCGCTGCACTGAAAGAAATTTTCCGCGCTACAGGTGAACTTACAGTTGAAGAGGGGTATAAACTTATGCGTAGCGGCGTGCTGAAAAACTACCCTGCGGTTTTACACTCAGAAGATGCAACAGAAGGCCCGCTGGCGTTTTCCGAAAAACGTTCACCGAGTTGGAAAGGGCGCTAGTACGCTAGCAGTGAGGTGAATCTTGAGTTTTTACGCTTTTGAAGGGGTGATCCCAGTTGTTCATCCCACCGCATATGTACATCCATCAGCGGTAGTGATTGGTGATGTGATTATCGGTGAAGGAGTGTTTGTCGGGCCTAACGCCTCTTTGCGAGGGGACTATGGTCGTTTGATCATAGAAAAAGGTGCGAATATTCAGGACTGTTGCATTATGCATGGCTATAGTGATGTTGAAACGATTGTCCATGAGTGCGGACACATAGGTCACGGTGCTATTTTGCACGGATGTATTATTGGTCGTGATGCTTTAGTCGGTATGAATAGTGTGATCATGGACGGTGCTGTCATTGGCGAGCAAAGCATTGTTGCTGCGATGAGTTTTGTTAAAGCTGGGTTTCAAGGAGAATACCGTCAGATGTTAGTCGGAAGTCCAGCCCGTTTTTTACGCTTAGTGACTGATGAAGAACTGCATTGGAAGCAGTTAAATACTAAGGAATATCAAGACTTAGCGTGCCGGTATCAGCAACACTTACAGGAAACCCAGCCACTAATAGAGCTTGAAGCTAATCGACCCCAATTATTTGGTACAACGGATGTAAAACCTAAGGGGCAATGATTCACAAAAAGGCCGTAAAATAAAAAACGCAGATAGTGAAGTCTGCGTTTTTTATTGATGTGAAGCTAAGAAATAGGTTTAACGACGTTGTGCTTTTGATAGCATCCATTGCCATTTTTGCTCTCGATTTAATTCACTTGGTGGCATAGAGGCTGCTTTTATAGGAGAATCGATAGTGACTTTTTCAGCTTGATGATTTCTTAAACGTGCATAAAGCTGGTTATCAATTTTCTTAACTTTAATAAGCCGCTGGCATTGGCAGCCTCGTCCCGATAATTTATTTGGGATCATTTTTACTTCACACTGAATTTCAGCAACATCAGATAAAATATAAGAAACAATATTGACTGCATTAGGATGCGGGATATCAAAGTTGTTAGATATCTCTCTAGCTGTAGTCCAGCGGCCTTGTTTCATTACCCAGTTTGCAATAGATAAATACAAGGGTTCATTAATATATTGTCCACACATAAGCGCTCCCAAATCTATTTATTAAAATCGACTAAATAAAAATAAACCATATGAAAATTGTAGTTGGAATAGCGTTTATTTGTTTCCTGGTTTGTTAATTAAGAAAACAAAATAATTACTTATTAATTTCTGGTTAAAATTGTTAAAATAATATATTCGTTATAAAAATAAATTATCATTTCTTACATATAAAAAATAATATTTTATAATGATATGTGACGAATATAATTCAGAGACTAAATTACGCTGTCATACAGTGACAAAGTTCATATTAATAGATTTTAAAATAATTTGCATGCCTTTATTGTGAAAATTTACATTCAAGATAAAAGCTTTGTTTGTATTCTTATTTCAGGTAAATAGCTGAATATCGTTGTAGATAAACTGATTATATTTGGTTTTATATTTTATTTTAATGATCTTGAAATATAATAAAAATGTGACATAGGCGAGTTTTTTAAATGAACATTAGTGAGTCAGTAATAATAGGGAACTAAACACTTTTTTAGCGTATTAAGAAAAGGAATAAGAGTGATTGGCTTTGTGATTGAATAGGGCATTGTATTGTTAATGCAATGCCCTGAAGATAAAAACTATTTGGCTAAGTAGTTATTAATAGAATTAACAATACCTGTGGAATCTAAGCCCAATTCAGCAATAAGTTCCTCTTGGGTACCCTGAGAAATAAAATAGTCAGGTAAACCAAGGTTTAAGATTGGAATGATTTTTTTCTCATGCATTAGGAACTCATTCACACCGCTACCAGCACCACCCATGATGGCATTTTCTTCGAGAGTGACAAGTACATCATGGGTATTGGCCATTTCGAGGACCAGAGCTTCGTCTAAAGGCTTCACAAAACGCATATCTACAACAGTTGCATTGAGTTGTTCAGCAGCAACTAATGCGTGGCTTAATAATGTGCCAAAACATAAGATAGCGACTTTTTCACCTTGGCGACGAATAATACCTTTACCAATAGGCAGTGGTGATAACGGCTGTAATTCAGCGCCTGTTCCTGTACCTCGAGGGTAACGAACCGCACATGGGCCATCTTGGTAATGGTAGCCAGTATGCAGCATTTGGCGGCACTCATTTTCATCACTTGGAGCCATAATAACCATGGTTGGTATACAGCGCAGGAATGAAATATCAAAAGAACCTTGGTGAGTTTGTCCATCAGCCCCAACAATGCCTGCCCGGTCAATTGCAAACATGACAGGTACCTTTTGGATAGCCACATCATGAATGACTTGATCATAACCGCGTTGCAAGAAAGTGGAATAGATAGCAACGATAGGCTTATAGCCACCAATGGCGAGGCCTGCCGCAAAGGTGACAGCATGTTGCTCCGCGATCGCGACATCGAAGTATTGCTCTGGGAATTCTTTAGAAAACCGAACCATACCAGACCCTTCACGCATCGCAGGGGTGATAGCCATCAGCTTGCTATCGTCTTTGGCCTCTTCACACAGCCAATCCCCAAAGATTTTAGAGAATGTTGGCCCCGTCTCTTTGCTTTTAGGTAAAGTGAAGGTACTTGGGTCAAATTTAGGAACAGCATGCCAGCTAATAGGGTCTTTTTCTGCTGGCTCATAACCCCGGCCTTTCTTGGTCATGATATGTAAAAATTGCGGGCCTTTTAAATCACGCATATTTTTTAACGTTTGAACTAAGGCAACAACATCATGGCCGTCAACAGGGCCAATATAGTTAAAACCTAATTCTTCAAACATGGTCCCCGGTACGACCATGCCTTTAATGTGTTCTTCTGTCTTTTTCAGTAGCTCTTTAATAGGCGGCATGTTAGAAAAAACTTTTTTTCCACCTTCACGCAATGTTGTGTAGAGCTTTCCAGAAAGCAAGTGAGCTAAGTGGTTGTTTAGTGCGCCAACATTTTCTGAAATAGACATTTCGTTATCATTTAAGATAACCAACATGTCAGGTGCAGCATCCCCAGCATGATTCATCGCCTCAAATGCCATTCCTGCGGTAATGGCGCCATCACCAATCACACAAACCGTTTTACGGTTTTGTTTTTCTTTTTCTGCGGCAATGGCCATGCCTAAACCGGCACTAATGGATGTTGAGGAATGGCCAACGCTTAAAATGTCATATTCACTTTCTTCACGCCATGGAAAGGGATGTAAACCATTTTTTTGACGAATGGTATCAATACGGTCACGGCGCCCCGTTAATATTTTATGTGGGTAGGCTTGGTGACCGACATCCCACACAAGGTTATCAAACGGCGTTTTATAGACATAATGTAGTGCGACGGTGAGCTCAACAGCGCCAAGACCAGAAGCAAAGTGACCGCTAGAGCGACCCACGCTACCCAGTAAAAATTGTCTGAGTTCATCACAAAGCTTGGGCAAACTCTCTTTAGGCAACAGACGAAGTTCATCTGGTGTCTCTGCCAAGGCTAGCGTTGGATATTTAGCGATATCAATACTCATTAGTTGCTCACTTATAATTAATAAAAAACCCAACTTACTTAGCCATAACAAAATGACTATTTTCAGTATTTAGCGGCATAAAGCCTCTATGTGCTGTTGGGTTGCCTTCGTTTATCGTCTGCCTATAACTCGAGTGATTAAGAAGTCATCCATCTATTTTGTTGTGTTATAGGAATGATTCGAAGATACATTAGGGTAATAAATTGCCGTAATTATCGATCTTCTTGTAGCCAAAAGGCAAAGCATATTGTCAGCTTTTACGTTCAATAATGAAATTAGCTAAAGCGCTTAACATTTCTATATTATATCCATGGGACTGGAGTGTCTCTAAAGCATCTATTGCATCATGATATAGCTCACGTGCTTTTTTCTGCGCCGCTTCAAGCCCTAATAGCGATGGATAGGTACTTTTTTCATGTTCGGCATCAGTTCCTTGGCGTTTACCCGTGACTTCACTATCACCGATAACATCTAGGATATCGTCCTGTACTTGAAAGGCAAGACCGATGGATTGTGCATATTTATCTAAAACAGGTAACAATTGTTGACCTTTTTCACCTGCCGAAAAAGCACCAAGACGGATTGCAGCACGAATCAATGCCCCTGTTTTATGTTGATGAATGCGCTCGAGAGATTCAAGGTCAACTTGCTTCCCTTCTGCATCTAAATCAAGTGCTTGTCCGCCACACATACCTGCTAAGCCACTTGCGTATGATAACTCTGCAATCATCGCTATGCGGTCTTTGTCTGTTACATCTGGCATTGGTGCAGATGACAGCAATTGGAAAGCCAATGTTTGCAATGCATCTCCAGCAAGCACCGCATTGCCTTCACCGTATTTAATATGGCAAGTCGGTTGGCCACGACGTAAATCATCATCATCCATTGCAGGTAAATCATCATGGATTAATGAATAAGCATGAATACATTCGACTGCAGCAGCAGGGGCATCAAGGTTTTCTTGGCTAACACCAAACATTGAGCCGATGGCATAAGTTAAAAATGGACGTAAGCGTTTTCCACCTAATAATGTGCCATAGCGCATAGCTTGCGCTAGAGGGAGGTTTGCAAACGGCAGCGCATTTAAGGCATCTAATAGGTATTGATTGACTCTGTCGTAAGCTTGCTTTTGTTGCTGCGTAAAGCTATCTAAATGTTGTTCAGACATAATTTATTCTGTATCAGGTGAAAAATCGGCTAGAGGTTTATTTTCGTCATCGCTTAGCAAAATTTGTACACGTTGCTCTGCTTGCTGTAATACTTTTTGACCTTGTTTAGCAATTTGAACACCACGTTCAAACTCATTAAGGGCATCTTCTAAGGGAAGTTCACCGGATTCTAGGCGAGCGACGATCTGTTCTAGCTCTTGAAGTGAGTTTTCAAAACTAACAGTCGGAACTTGCTGAGTTTTTTCTTTAGCCATAGTCTTTAGCCACTAATGTGAAATCAGTTAATTCGAGGGATTTTAAATATTCAGCAGACTAACGCAGTCTTGCTACGGTTACAATTTATTATTGGGGTTTTTAGATTCAACCCGCAAGATAGTGTTATAATACGCCTCTTTATTGACAATTGGTAACGTGTCATGTGTCTCTGTTAAGGCACATTCGTTTGCCCCCAACCACCATGAACATGCAGCTATTATGAAGTTTATCATTAAGTTATTCCCAGAAATTACCATTAAAAGCCAAACTGTTAGGCTACGTTTCATTAAAATTTTGACCAGTAATATCCGTAACGTGCTTAAACCACTTGGCGAAGAGATTTCGGTTGTCCGTAATTGGGATAACATTGAAGTGCGTGTGAAGGGGGAAACAAAACACGATGAAATTTGTGACATGCTAGGGCGTATCCCAGGTATTCACCATATTCTCGAAGTGGAAGAAAAACCGTTTACTAGTCTGCATCATATTTACGAAATGACACACGAAGCCTATGGCGAGTCATTAGAAAATAAAACATTTTGTGTGCGGGTGAAACGTCGTGGTAAACATGAGTTTTCATCCATCGATGCTGAACGCTATATCGGTGGTGGGTTAAACCAGCACATTGCATCTGCAAAAGTTAAGCTTAAAGACCCTGACACCACGATTCACTTAGAAATCGAAGATGATAAACTTATCTTAGTTAAAGCACGTATTGAAGGCATTGGTGGTTTCCCTATAGGGACCCAAGAGGATGTGTTGTCACTCATTTCCGGTGGTTTTGATTCAGGTGTCTCGAGCTATATGTTGATGCGCCGTGGCTGTCGTGTTCACTACTGCTTCTTTAATTTAGGCGGAGCTGCGCATGAAATTGGTGTGAAGCAAATTGCACATTATCTGTGGAACCGTTTTGGTAGCTCCCATAAAGTCCGTTTTATTGCTGTAAATTTTGAGCCAGTTGTGGCTGAAATTTTAGAAAAAGTGGATGATGGCCAAATGGGCGTTGTGCTCAAACGTATGATGGTAAGAGCAGCATCGAAAGTTGCTGAGCGTTATGGTGTGCAGGCGATTGTCACAGGTGAAGCTCTGGGGCAGGTATCAAGCCAGACTTTAACAAACTTGCGTTTAATTGATAATGCTTCTGATACCCTCGTATTAAGGCCGCTAATTTCCCATGATAAAGAACATATTATTAAGTTAGCTCGCCAAATTGGTACTGAAGATTTCGCAAAAACCATGCCTGAATATTGTGGTGTAATCTCAAAAAGCCCAACAGTTAAAGCGGTGAAAGCGCGGATTGAAGCGGAAGAGGCCAATTTTGATTTTAGTATTTTAGAGTCTGTTGTTGAGCAAGCTCAAAATATAGATATTCGACAAATTGCACAAGAAAGTCTTGAAAAAGTTCCTGAAATTGAAATGGTGAGTGAGCTTTCAATTGAAAATGAAGTGATTTTAGATATTCGTTCAATTGATGAATTCGAAGACAAACCACTGAATGTAGATGGAATGGAAATTAAGCACATTCCATTCTATAAGTTGAGTACGCAATTTGGTGACTTACCAAAAGATAAAACCTATTTATTATATTGTGACCGTGGGGTAATGAGCCGCTTGCAAGCGCTATACCTAAAAGAACAAGGTTATGAAAATATAAAGGTTTATCGCCCATAACTTAAAACAGGGTGCTTGTATCACCAACTCACAATCAGAGAGAAATGTGGGGGAAATTTCCCCCACAAGACTAGTTATCGCAGGATAACGTAGCTTGAACCAGCGTGTTTCCGCTGCTGATACTGAAAGAGCATAGCCTTTCTTGCATCAATAATGAAAAACACAATACCGTCAGACACACGGTAACTAGCCCCAGAAGGGCAATTTTGGCCATTCCTCTTGACTCCTTTTCTAAAAGGAGACAGAATCCAATTGTGTGAGTTGGAGACTGCCTCGGATTAAGATTAACATCTAAATTCGGGGCTTTCGTCTTTTTGGCTCTCACTAATGCTTGAACCAAATGATCCAAGCACCCGCGGCAATCATAGCAAAAAATCACTCTAAACAAATGTTTTTATCGTTCATTATTGAAAATAAAATATTTAAATTCAGTTGGTTATAATGGTTTCGATATCATTGATATTAATATGATTACTGATGCAACTGAAATAGAAATGACAAAGTGAGCTGAATAAAAATAAGTAGAGAATAAAAACAGGGTGCTTGTATCACCAACTCACAATCAGAGAGAAATGTGGGGGAAATTTCCCCCACAAGACTAGTTATCGCAGGATAACGTAGCTTGAACCAGCGTGTTTCCGCTGCTGATGCTAAAAGAGCATAGCCTTTCTTGCATCAATAACGAAAAACACAATACCGTCAGACACACGGTAACTAGCCCCAGAAGGGCAATTTTGGCCATTCCTCTTGACTCCTTTTCTAAAAGGAGACAGAATCAAATTGTTGTGTGTTTGAGACTGCCTCGGATTAAGATTAACATCTAAATTCGGGGCTTTCGTCTTTTTGGCTCTCACAAATGCTTGAACCAAAATGATCCAAGCACCCGCGGCAATCATAGCAAAAAAGTACTCTAAACACAGATTTTTTTACTATTTAATTTTTATTATTCAATAAGTTAAGTTGTATTTCTAATTCGTTTTTTATAATGAGTTTTATATTTAATCTTCTAAATAATCGTTAATACCATTAGGTAAAACGAGTTGAGCGGCAACTTGGGCCGCAGTCTTTCGGCCTACCAATAATTCAATTAACTTTAATGCAAAGTCAAAAGAAGTGGCGGGCCCTTGGCTAGTTAATAGATTGACACGTTCATCAAAGTAAACTCGGCGATCGACCCATTTATGAGCTGCGATTTTATCTTTCATTGATGGAAAACAGGTCATATTACCTAGTGGAAACAATTGGTGATATTCAAGTACAAGCGCTGGTGCTGCACAAATAGCTGCTACAATTTTACCATCAAGATGCATACGGCGAACTTTTTCAACAACCAGTGGGCTATCGCGGAGCGTTTCTGCGCCCGCTATACCACCGGGCAGCACAATGGCATCAAAAGGCTCATCAGCGACTTTAATCAATGGGGTATCGGCAATAATTTTTAGGCCTCGTGAAGCGGTAATGGTTAAAGAACCGTCTTCCGTCACACTCGCTAAGGTCACATTAATGCCTGCTCTAACTAATAAATCAGCAGTAATGGTAAATTCAATTTCTTCACTCCCATGAGCGATGCAAATTAGAGCGGAAGTCGTCATATTGTTGTTCTCTATTTTTGACTAAATGATAAAGGCGATCGTTTTCAGGTGTACTGATCCCATGAGCTCGTGCTTGTTTGATTAAAAAGCCAGTGATGTAATCAATCTCTGTACGGCGATTATTTCGCATATCTTGTAACATAGAGGAATAGTTATCAGTGGTATTATTGATAATGCCGTAAATATACTCAGTCAGTTCTGCTTTATCCGTATGCAGCCCTTCTGCCGCCATAACATGACATATTTCATCAATGATCCGAGATATCTGTGTGGAATGTTGGATTAATTCACCATTTTTACAGTCATGTTCGACGGTAAGGGGGTTAATGACACAGTTTACAATCAATTTACGCCAGCAAGTGGTTAAAATATTATTATGCCAAGCTACATCAGGTAAGGCTTCATGCAAGATATCTGCTATTGGGTAGTAAGCTTGTGCTTGGGAATTGATAGCGCCGATATGTGTGATGCCATTTGCGACATGAAATACTTGGTTATTTTCTTGCCAAGCTGCATGGGTTGTGACGCCCGCTAAGATAGGATGACGTAAAGGCGCCAGCTCTTCAATCGTCCCCATGCCATTATGCAGTAATAGAATAGGCGTATTTTCTGGGATAGTATTAATCAAAGGTAATAAAGCGTCAGAAACTTGCCATGCTTTTAAACAAACAATGATCAACTCACTGGTTTGCAAGTGGTTAATATTATTACAAGGAATCAGCTCTCGGAAACTACGCCCATCAGGTTCATTAACATCGACGAATAAATCAGACTGTGCAACACGTAGCCAACCTTGTATTTCATGCCCTTGTATTGCAAGTGAAGCAAGCCACAGTTTACCTATCGCACCACAACCAATTAGAGTTATTTTCATTGTTTCCCCTTTGAAAATGGGACTTTAACGTCTTATAAGGTAAGGCGGAAGTGATCTCTTATCATTATAACCTTTTACGATACGAAGTTGTAGTTAACGAAGTATCACAGACCCTGATAACTTGAAGTGATGTGAATAAAAACGTTATCATGCGCACAGTCTAAAAATTATCAGTGAGGTTCTAGCTATGCCATCATTTGACATTGTATCTGAAGTGGAAATGAATGAAGTACGTAATGCGGTGGAAAATGCGCAGCGTGAGTTAACCAGCCGTTGGGATTTTAAAAATGTCGAAGCTAGTTTTGAGCTAAATGACAAAAATGAATCAGTTAAAATCACTAGCGAGTCTGATTTCCAAGTACTCCAGTTAGTTGATATCTTAAGAGAAAAAATGGCAAAACGCGGTATTGATGGTGCTGTATTGAATGTGCCAGAAGATATTGTTCATAGTGGAAAAACCTATAGCGTTGAAGTTACGTTCAAGCAAGGTATTGATGCTGCAACTGCTAAAAAAATCGTTAAATTAATTAAAGACAGTAAACTGAAAGTTCAAGCACAAGTTCAAGGTGACCAAGTACGTGTGACGGGCAAAGCCCGTGATGATTTACAATCGGTTATGGCATTAGTACGTGGCGGGAACTTAGGCCAACCTTTTCAATTTAATAACTTCCGCGATTAGTTATTTTTCAAGCATTCATTTAAAGCCCGCGATAGCGGGCTCAGACTGCTGACAAACATATTATGTTTGGCGGCAAGTCTAATAGGTTTTGAAAATAAACTAGGAAAATCAATTTATTGATTTTCGGCTGATAACACAAAGCGGGAAAAACCACGCTTTTATCCTGCTTTGTCAACAACCTCAGCCCGCGATAGCGGGCTAATTTTTACTGATTTATTAATGCTTCAAGTTGCTCTCGATTGATGATTTTTCTATCAACTTTAACATAAGCACTAAATTCCTCGTCAACGACAAGCGCTTCCATCACCCCTTCTTGAGCTTGTAATTTTTTCTCAAGAGCTCTTGTATCTCCAATATGGTTGGGTAATTCAATACGAATACTGCTGACATAAGGAGGCTGCTGCATTGTCAGGCTAATGATAAACCAGATAATGGTCAAAATTAAACCACCAATAAAAACGGTACTAGCTCCTTCAAAACTGTATAACCACCCACCAACAATACCCCCGATGGCAACGCCTAAAAACTGGCTAGTGGAGTAAACGCCCATGGCGGTTCCTTTATAGCCCGCAGGTGCCTCTTTGCTTATGAGTGACGGTAAAATGGCTTCCATGATATTGAAAGCGATAAAAAACAGTTGAATACCTAAGAAAATCACCCATAAGTGACTACCAGAAAACCATAAGGTAATTTCGGACAATGCTAAAACGGCAATACAGAATAAGAAGACTTGTTTCATTTTGCGGTATTTTTCCGCATAAATAATGAACGGAAGTACGGTGACAAAAGCAATTAACATCGTGACTAAATAGGCTTTCCAATGGTCTTTCGCTAAAAAGCCAGAGTCAGTCATGATAAGAGGCAGAGCAACAAAACTGGACATCAGTAGGGTGTGTAAGCTGAGGATCCCTATATTTAATTTGAGTAATTGGGGGTGCATTAAAACCGTTTTTAAATTACCTTGCACAAATGCAGACTCACGATTTAAGACATGAGTATTAGTATTAGGAACAACAAAAACAGTCACTGCAATAGCACCAACTGCAAGT
This sequence comes from Providencia rettgeri, assembly GCF_013255915.1. Taxonomy (GTDB): domain Bacteria; phylum Pseudomonadota; class Gammaproteobacteria; order Enterobacterales; family Enterobacteriaceae; genus Providencia; species Providencia hangzhouensis. The sequence continues at coordinate 853,773 of NZ_CP053896.1, forward strand.
AGCGCTATCCCCCAAAATAAGCCACTTAAACCAACCCAATTAGCGATAATTGGGCCAAGTACGAGGGCGATAGCAAAAGTTAAACCGAAACTAATACCTAAAAATGCCATGGCTTTAGTGCGATTTTGCTCTCGAGTTAGGTCAGAAAGTAATGCCATGACGGCAGCAGAAATTGCTCCGGCGCCTTGTAAAGCCCGACCAATAATAATTCCCCAAATAGAATCGCTTAATGCTGCAACGATACTTCCGATAATAAAAATAACTAACCCAATAATAATTAAAGGTTTCCTACCAATCTTATCTGACATTAAACCAAAAGGGATTTGAAAAACGGCTTGGCTAAGGCCATAGATACCAATAGCAACACCCACTAAGAACTCGCTAGCACCTTGTAAATGCATCCCATAGCTGGTCAAAATAGGTAATACCATAAACATTCCAAGCATTCGCAAGGAGAAAACGGAGCCTAATCCCCAAGTGGATCTAAGCTCTGCGGATGTCATTTTGTTATCATTCATTTTTATTCTTCATATTTCGTGCTGTAGCGGTGTTGACTTCTCTCAGCTAGTTAGGTCACACATTAATAAATACAACAAGTTGAATAAATACGTATATGTTGTGGCAATATGTTTTTAATCTCAACCTATTAGCATTTTTAATAGTGCATTTGATATCTAGCTTATCAATAGCAAGCGGCTATTTAACCATAAAATAGATTCATAAGGATAGGCAGAATAAGTAAAAGTGAGTTGTAAAAGCAGTTAGAGACAAATAAAAACGGCGGGGAAGGCCCGCCGTTTAGACATCGTTATCATCAGTAAACAGATAAGTTATCTGACGAGAGCTATAACAGTATCGCTTGAAACTATAGGGTCAACTGACATCATTACGCTCAATGAAGTAATCGCTACGATTGAGAAAATGAACAGTTTTCTTGCCCAGACCCGGTCGTCATTTTCGGTTTTGAAGCCCGAAATTGCCATACCTAGCCACCATAAGCTGACTGCTGCACCTACGATAAGGTACTTATAGCCCGCGTATCCACTGATAGCTAACATTAATGTTGCGACCATAAACGCTAGGATATACAGGAAGATGTGCGTTTTCGCGACGGATATTCCTTTAATAACCGGTAACACAGGAATGTTTGCGGCTTTGTAATCCTTAAAGCGGAAGATAGCAATGGCATAAGAATGAGGCATTTGCCACAAACTGAATATCAATAATAGGATAAGTGCACCCATATCGAATTCATTTGTAACAGCGCAGTAACCGATAACTGGTGGTGCCGCGCCTGAAAGACTGCCAATCAGTGTGCCATAAACGGATTTACGTTTCATATATAGGCTATAAATACCTACATAAACAATGAAACCGATAACTGCAAGCAGCATTGCCAGAGCATTGGCTGCTACAAGTAGCAGCACCATACCAGCAATACCTAATGCAGCAGCGTAAATCAGGCTAACTTTCGGATCAATTAACCCTTTAACTAAAGGGCGATTCTTCGTTCTTTCCATGATACGGTCGATATCACGGTCGATGTAGTTGTTAAAAACACAACCAGAAGCCACGACCAGTGATACACCCAGCAAAGTCGCAACGAACAGTGGGTAATCAATTGACCCTTTTGAAGCCAATAAAAAACCACCGATCACAGAAATCAAGTTTCCGAATATAATTCCTGGTTTGGTCACTTGCAGGTATTGCTTAAACATATCGGCAACTCTTTAGTCGAGCATCATATTGATGTTCAGGTTGTACATAATCCACAGTGAGCCAATGACCACAATGCCAACAATAAGCATGGTGAACAGGAAGGCAACTAAATTCCAACGCTCATCTGATGATGTATTCATATGTAAGAAACAAACCAAATGAACCAGAATTTGCACAACCGCCATGCCTACAACAGTCCAAAGGATTGCTGAAGTTGACGCTGTACCTTCCATCACCATCCAGAAAGGGATCACTGTCAGGATAACTGATAGGATAAAGCCAATCAGGTATGTTTTAACGCTACCGTGGCTTGCTCCAGTGTGAGCATCTTTTGCATGACTCATTTAAATAGCCCCCAGAAGATAAACAACGGTAAATACACAAATCCACACAACGTCTAAGAAGTGCCAGAACAAACTTAGGCAGTTTAAACGTGTTTTGTTGACATCAGTCAGGCCACGGCGAATGACTTGGATCATCATGATAATAATCCAGATCAGGCCCGCAGTTACGTGTAGACCGTGAGTCGCAACGAGTGCGAAGAAGCCAGATAAGAAACCGCTACGGTCAGGACCAAAGCCTTCTGCAATCAATTCATGGAACTCATAGATTTCCATGATGACGAAGCCAAGACCTAACAGGAACGTTGCAAACAGCCATAAGTTAACAGCAGCTATCTTACCTTTGTGCATCGCTATCATTGCGAAGCCGTAAGTGATACTACTCACTAACAGTAAGAAGGTTTCGCCTAATACGAACTTCAGACTGAAGATATCTTTACCAGCAGGACCGCCAGCAGTTCCATCGGCCAAAACAACATAGGTAGCAAACAAACAAGCAAACAGGATCAAGTCGCTCATAATATAGAGCCAGAAACCGAATACTTTTGTTCCACCTGCATCGTGGTGCCCATGCTCAGCATGGGCGATATTTTGGTTAGTCATTGTATTAGTTGACATCGTTCACACCTGCCTTACGCAATTCTTCAAAGTGCTTATTCTCGATTTCTTCGATTTCAGCCACAGGTACGTAGTAATCAACATCTTCGTCGAAGCTTTTTGCAATCCAAGTTACGATCATTCCACCGAAACCAATGATTGCGAGCCACCAGATGTGCCAGATCATTGCGAAACCTAAAACTAAGCTAAATGCAGCGATAATAACGCCTGCGCCTGTGTTTTTCGGCATATGAATTTCTTCATATGAAGTTGGTTTCTTATGAGCAAGGCCTTTCTCTTTCAGATCCCACCATGCATCGCGGGTTTGAACGTGTGGTTCAATCGCAAAGTTATAGAAAGGTGGTGGAGAAGATGTCGCCCACTCAAGTGTACGTCCACCCCATGGGTCACCGGTTAAATCACGGTTTTCATGACGGTCACGGATACTCACAATGATTTGGATAACTTGGCATGCAATACCGATTGCGATTAACGCAGCACCGCCTGCAGCAACAACTAACATTGTGTGGTAAGTCGGGTCAATATTCTGACTTAAACGACGGGTCATACCCATAAAGCCAAGAATGTACAGTGGCATAAAGGCTAAGAAGAAACCGATGATCCAGAACCAGAAGGCACGAACACCCCATTTCTCATTTAGCGTGAAGCCATATGCTTTCGGGAACCAGTAAGTCATACCCGCGAAGCATCCGAATACAACACCACCAATGATAACGTTATGGAAGTGAGCAATCAGGAATAGACTGTTATGCAGAACGAAGTTTGCACCTGGAACAGCAAGCAGAACACCAGTCATACCACCAACAGAGAAGGTGATGATGAAACCGATAGTCCACAGCATAGGTGATTTAAACTCGATACGGCCTTGGTACATGGTAAACAACCAGTTGAAGATCTTAACCCCTGTAGGGATTGCGATAATCATTGTGGCGATACCGAAGAAGGCGTTAACGTTAGCTCCTGAACCCATCGTAAAGAAGTGGTGCAACCAAACGATGAAGGACATAACGGTAATAACGATTGTCGCCCAAACTAATGAGGTATAACCGAATAAACGTTTTTTCGAGAAGGTTGCTGCAACTTCAGAGAATACACCGAACACTGGCAGAACAAGGATATACACCTCAGGGTGACCCCATGCCCAAATCAGGTTGATGTACATCATCATGTTGCCGCCCATATCATTAGTGAAGAAATGGGTGCCTAAATAACGGTCTAACGTCAGAAGCGTTAATGTAACAGTTAAGATAGGGAAAGCAGCAACAATCAATACGTTAGTACATAACGCAGCCCAGCTGAATACAGGCATTTTCATCATCGACATACCCGGCGTACGCATACGGATAATAGTCGCGATAAAGTTAACCCCTGTTAATAGTGTACCAATACCGGATATCTGGAGACTCCAGAGCCAGTAATCGACCCCGACCCCAGGGTTGTACTCCAAGCCGGATAATGGCGGATAAGCCAACCAACCAGTTTGTGCGAATTCACCTACCCCTAGAGAGATGTTGATTAACACAACACCAACAACAAAGAACCAGAAGCTCAATGAGTTAAGGAATGGGAACGCAACATCACGTGCACCAATTTGCAGAGGCACAACTAAGTTCATCAGACCGACAACGAATGGAGTTGCCATGAAGAAAATCATGATAACGCCGTGTGCGGTGAAGATTTGGTCATAGTGATGAGGATTCAAGAAACCCTCTTGGCCAGCAGAAGCAAGAACTTGCTGCCCACGCATCATGATAGCATCCGCGAAGCCACGGAATAACATAACCATTGCGACAATGATGTACATGACACCAATTTTCTTATGGTCAACAGAGGTTAACCATTCTTTCCACAACCACTTCCATTTACCAAAGTAAGAAATCACACCTACTAAGCCAAGTCCACCTAGGACAATAGCAATCAGGGTGACAACGATAATCGGCTCATGGAGCGGAATTGCATCTAGTGTTAATTTTCCGAACATGCCCTTATTCCTCAGCGCCAGCAGCATGAGCACTATGGCTCATTTGCATTGAATTGCCTGTAGCATCGTTATGGTCAGTCATTGAATGACTTTGATTTTCTACAGGAGCGTGACCTTTATGGTGCTCATGACCAAACTTCAGAACGATATCTTCATAAAGTTTAGGCTTCACGCTAGAGAAGTAGGTAACAGGAACGTTCATGCTTGGCTTAGCGACTTCGTCGAATGCCTGCATGGTATCCATTGTTTTAGGAGAAGCTTTTACCTTTTGTACCCACTCATCAAAACCTTGACGGTCTGGAGTTGCAATAGCATTGAACTTCATATCAGAGAAGCCATGGCCACTGTAACTTGCTGAGAAGCCTTTGTAGGTACCTGGTTCATTAGCGATTAAATGAAGTTTAGTTTGCATACCTGCCATCGCGTAGATTTGGCCACCTAAAGATGGAATGAAGAATGAGTTCATCACCGAATCTGACGTGATTTTGAAGTTAACTGGCACACCTGTAGGGAATGCGATTTCATTAACTGTTGCAATGCCTTGCTCTGGATAAATAAATATCCATTTCCAGTCAGCAGAAATAACTTCAATAGTGACAGGTTCCTGATCACTCACTAATGGCTGATACGGGTCCAGCTCATGTGTCGTCTTCCAAGTGATAGCACCTAGAATAATGATAATGATGATAGGAACGGTCCAGCAGACTAACTCAATTTTATTTGAGTGAGCCCAATTAGGACGGTAGGTTGCTGACGTGTTGGATTCACGGTATTTTCTTGCGAAGATAATCGTCATGAAAATAACAGGAATAACAACAAGTAGCATTAAGCCAATTGCAATAAGAATTAGCTCTTTTTGTTTAACGCCAACGGCGCCTTTTGGATCCATCAACACCATATCGCAACCACCTAGTAGTAAGGCAGCTACAACGAGTGAGATTGCTCCGATGCTTTTTTTGTAGTTCATAAGTCTCATCCACGACCCCAAATGACAAAGATTCTAATTGTCGTTTCATCAGTGCGGGCATTTTACGGTAAGGTTATGCGAGTGTAAATGATTGTAAGGCAAAGAAACTGAATTGTTAGCTCTTTATGTTAATATGATCACATGTAAAGAACTTATAAACAAAAAGTTAAAATTGATACGGATTATAAGTATGTATTGATAAAACTCTATTAATACTAAATTATCTTGGTAATTTTTCAAAGAAAAATATATACAAAAGAAATGAAAAAATAGTGAAACTGATATAAATGATTAGCAATTTGCTAAGGGAAATTACAGTTTTTATTGCCGATAAAGCTATTTTGGTTGCTTTATCGGCTAAATCATAAAGAAAAATTCTTATTTTACTGATAAAAATAAGAAAATAGTTAACTTCTGATGCAATGTTCTATAGTGCGCTAAAAGGTATACTTTAATGTATAAATGATTGCATCTTGATAGAAAGTATCTCCTAATTTATTATCAGCATAGCGGTATTGTACCCCTGCAGAAACATGGTTTGTTGCATTCCACCAAAAAGCGAGGGCGCCATTTATGCCATTACGCTTATCCCCGTTATAGCGTTTATTCCTCGCGAATTCCATTTCATGCCAGTTTGTTATCATGAAATTTTCTTCGAATACGCTGAAATTATAGCCAGCCACCCAACCTGCTACATATCCATTATTACCTGAATAGAATGTCTGGTCGGTGTAATTAAGAGCAATAAAAGGTTTAAACCATAAATCACCGAATGCAGTGTTATAACCAATACCATATAACGTATTCACATCGTGGAAATTACCACCATACTTGGCTCCAGGTAATGACCAAGTGCCATAAACGTGCCCGTATAGGTTGAAACCAGTATCACCTAAATAAAAGCGGCCTGTTGTTTTAATGGTATAGCGTTTATTTCGTCCTGAATCGGTGTGTTGGCTATGGAATGGGTTTTCGAGATCAAAAAAGCCATATAACTCACCCCAATTAAAATTGGCACCGCCTTCAAGCTCAATATAGGCAAAATCTTTCTTACGTGTCGTGTTTTCTGTTTTGGTTTCAGTACGATGTGACCAATCTAAATAGTTTACATTGACATCAGCAAAGCCATTTTTATAGCCAATAATATTGTCAGAATATGCCGTACCTGCTAGAGAAATTAAGGCGGTCATGTAAATGATTTTTTTCATATATAGATTATTTTCACTTATTGATTAATGGAATTTAGTAGTGCGTTAGTTATTAACACTTTAGCTAACCAATTTGTAACTTGTGATATATTAGACTTGAAAATTGTAATTAAGAAATATTTTACACGAATGAAGTGATCGAAATCACGATATTTAGATGTTATTGCTTTGTTTTGCTATTTAGATCTAATTTATACAAAAGATCAGATTCCCTAAACAAATAAGCTTTGCTTAGGGAATTATGAAAAGAATGAGAAAGAGTATTGGGAGGGTTATTGCTGTACTGTTTTGCGAACGGCGAGGAAATCTAAACTACCACCAATAACTAAGCTGATAGCACCAATGCTAATACCAGTATTAAAAATAAGGTTTTGGTAGTGGGGTAAACTCAGCCAAAATTCAATGTGTGTCGTAAACAGATAAACTTTCATATCACTAAATGAAAATATAAGTAATGAAAGTAGCCAAATAGCAAGGAAGCTAACGGCAGTAATAAGAGCATAAACGGCAATGCGATACCCTTTCGCATACAGCTGACGCCGTTGAAACAACCCTGTTGTTTGTGTGTAGATTAAGGATGTCCGACAAGCTAATAAAAGCAAAACACCAGGGACTGCAACTGCGATCGAAATAAGGTAGAACAGTGGCCAGCCATAATTACTGACAAAAATACTTGCGACTGGGCCAATATAAACACGACCAACGGCGGAAAGAGCAGAAAGAAGTGCAAACTGCGTTGCGGATAGCGACTTATTACATAGTGTCATTAATAGGGCGACAAAAGCGGCGGTTCCCATACCAGAGAAGATATTTTCTAGAAAGATAATCGACCCCATGGTTAAGATATGGGGCGGTGTTATCGCTAAGAACCAATAGCCTATATTAGAGCCGCCTTGTAGAAGCCCAAAAATAAATAGAGCTTTAAATAAGCTCATATTTTTCATGAGATAACCACCAAGTAACGCTCCAACAATAGTTGCAGCCATACCAACAGTTTTATTGACGGTACCCACTTCGCTTAAACTAAAACCAAGAGCATTTAATAGAAAGTTGGTATTAAGCGCCATGACAAAGGCATCACCGAGCTTGTAAAAAACTAACAGTAGTAAGATTAGCCAAGCATTGTTTCGGCTAAAGAATTCAGCGAGTGGTTCGTATATTGCTTTTTTTAGTGATGTTGGTGCAGCGCAGCTTTCTTCGGGTTCTTTCGCGAGTAATGTTGCGATAACGCCGATAATCATCAGCCCTGCCATGACTAAATATAGTTGTTTCCACGTTAAAAACTTATCCGCTAACCAAAGAGCAAGGCCGCCTGAAACTAACATGCTGATCCGGTAACCCATAACTGAGGTTGCAGCACCAATTCCGCGTTCTTCCGCACTCAGTAAATCAGTTTTATAGGCATCAAAAACAATGTCTTGTGAGGCTGAACAAAATGCAACAGTAACCGCTAGCGCAGCAAGGTACCACAAATGCTCTGAGGGGTTCATAAAGCCCATAGCGGCAATGCTGATAATCAACAGAATTTGCGTGGTTAATAGCCATCCTCTTCGACGACCAAGAAAGGGCGGAGTATAGCGGTCCATCATTGGGGACCAAAGAAATTTCAACACATAAGCCTGTCCGACTAATGAAAAGAAACCAATAGTTTTAATATCGACATTTTCAACAGTTAGCCAAGCTTGTAATGTACCTGCAGTTAAAGCTAAAGGTAGACCAGAAACAAAGCCTAAAAGGATTAAAGTGATGTTATTTGGTAGAGTAAAACGAGGCATTATTTCCCTCTAAGCCAGTGTGATATTGCTGCAATACATTGCGCTGCAGAGGTATTGGCTGCGCTATGCTACCCAAGCTCAATCAGTGAGAGCTTAGGTAGCTTAATACTTAATGATAATGATTGCTCAGTTAATAGCGTGAATTTTGTCTGATAAAATCGGTGATTTCTTGGTCTGTTGCCATATCTGCAATTAAATCAGTGAGTGCGCTATTGATAGCTGTTGCAATCTTGTCATTATTGGCTGCTAATAACTCTTGCGTATTAAAATTGCGGGTAAATGAACGTGTTTTTGTCGAACCATTTGGGGCTGTTGCAATAATACTCACACTGGAGTTTACGGTAATATTATGGCGCAAGCTGCCTTCACTGACTTTGGTATCGAGTTTATTCAATTGAACGACTAGATTCACATTTGCCGGTGATGTCACCATAAAGCCACGTGCAGCCATTTGTTTTTCGACGGCTTCTTGCATCAGATAACGAGGATCGCGTGAAGGGTTCAGTACGACTAAACTGCCATTGCGGTTGACTTCCGCTAAGGATTTATTCGTACGATTGTCTACACTGCTAACACTGATTGAAGTTGCATTCAGTGTGGGGTTTTTTGCAGGTAAAGCTATCTTAGGCTCAAGTGATAATGTATTGCTGCTGGTTGCACAGCCCGCAAGAAGAAATAACCCTAAAAGTGGAAAACACAGTTTTCTTAACATAATTTTTTCCAGTTCATCTTTCCTAATTGAAAATGTTTCGTTATGGTGCGGGTAGCCGTCGTTCAATATAAAGCTTAGCGGCTTATTTATCCTGAACTATTAGACAACAATTTTTGAAAAAATTCGCATCAATGTGCCGCTATCATAACATTGGCAAGTTATTATCGGATATTTCTATAATAAGAAGATAGCAATAATCAACACGTACAATAAAAGATAATTGCCTCTGAGCATAATTTTTAATTAAGGAGCATTTTATGGTCGCTAATGCAGCTCAAAGTATGCAATCTCTTGTGAGCCAAAAATTACAAGCTGCTTTCGAACCTACACATTTGGAGGTAATTAATGAAAGCCACCAACACAATGTGTTACCGGGCTCTGAAAGCCATTTCAAAGTTATTTTAGTGAGTGATAAATTTGAAAATAAACGAATGCTTGCCCGCCACCGCGAAATTTATGCTATTTTAGCCAGCGAATTATCGGGAGGGATCCATGCCCTTGCTTTGCACACATATACGCAACAAGAGTGGAATGAGCTTGCTGACACTGCGTTAAAATCACCTGCTTGTCGTGGTGTCGGCGGTGTTAATCGGTAATTTTTCGTTTCAGTTAATACACTGAGACTATGCTGTACTTAATAAGCCATGCTCGATGATGAGCTTGGTGAATGTTTTTTCTTCAAATTAGGCGAAAAAACAAAAAATTTAGTCAGAAAAGTCACAAATAATGAGGAAAAAACGCTTCTTTTCTCAGCTTTTCTCGACTCAGGGCGCATGCATCGGTATAATGCTGCGTCTAATTTTCAGTAAGGTTTCGGGACGCTTCTGATATCAGGGATTGACCGTTACGAAAGTAACGCCCCCGGTTCTGGAAGGGAGACAGCCGTTATGATTTAATGGCATAACTCTGGAGTAGACCGATCACTAAGATTTATTTTGAGGTAAGAAGATGCAAGTTTCTGTTGAAACGACTCAAGGCCTTGGGCGTCGTGTAACAATCACCGTTCCTGCCACTGATATTGAAAAAGCAGTTAATAGCGAATTAGTTAGTGTTGCTAAAAAAGTACGTGTTGATGGTTTCCGTAAAGGGAAAGTACCAATGAACATCGTTAAACAGCGTTACGGCGCGTCTGTTATGCAAGACGTTCTGGGCGATGTAATGCAACGTAACTTCATCAACGCAATTATTGAACAAAAAATCAATCCAGCGGGTGCGCCTAGCTACAAACCTGAGCAACTCGAAGACGGTAAAGATTTTGTTTATTCAGTTGAATTCGAAGTTTACCCAGAAATCGAATTAACAGGTTTAGAAACGATTGAAGTTGAAAAACCAGCTGTATCTGTAAAAGATGAAGATCTGGAAAACATGTTAGAAACTCTGCGTAAGCAACAAGCGCAGTGGAAAGAAGTTGAAGCGGCAGCAGAAGCTGACTCTCGCATCACTATCAACTTTACCGGTTCTATCGATGGTGAAGAATTCGAAGGCGGAAAAGCAGAAGATTTCGCGCTCGTTATGGGCGAAGGTCGTATGATCCCAGGCTTCGAAGAAGGTGTTGTTGGTCATAAAGCGGGTGAAGAATTCGATATCGAAGTTAACTTCCCAGAAGACTACCATGCTGAAAACCTGAAAGGTAAAGCGGCGAAATTTGCTATTGTTCTGAAGAAAGTAGAACAACGTGAACTGCCTGAATTCACTGAAGAATTCATCAAGCGTTTTGGTATCGCTGATGGTTCTTTAGATGGCCTGCGTGCAGAAGTACGTAAAAACATGGAGCGTGAGCTGAAAAATGCCGTGCGTAACCGTGTTAAAGCACAAGTTCTTGATGGCTTAATCAAAGCTAACGACATCGAAGTTCCAGCAGCAGTTGTTGATGGTGAAATTGATGTTCTACGTCGTCAAGCGGCACAGCGTTTTGGTGGCGACGAAAAACAAGCGATGGAATTACCTCGTGAACTGTTTGAAGAACAAGCAAAACGTCGCGTAGTGATCGGTCTGCTGTTAGGCGAAGTGATCAACAAAAACGAACTGAAAGCTGACGAAGATCGCGTTAAAGCGCTGATCGAGGAAATGGCTTCTGCGTATGAAGATCCAGCTGAAGTTATCGAATACTACAGCAAAAACGAAGAGCTGATGAATAGCGTTCGTAACTTAGCTTTAGAAGAACAAGCTGTTGAAACTGTATTGGCTGTTGCTAAAGTGACAGAAAAAGAAACTAACTTCACTGAACTGATGAACCAAGTTCAAGCAGGTTAATTCTTTCTTGCTGTACAAAATAATGAAACCCGTGGTGTAATACTACGGGTTTTTTGTCAATTAAAGCCTTTAAATTATCACTTTAGCGAATTTAATTAGGATACCCTTGAAAAACACATTTAAACCCTAATTATATTATCTATACTTCAAGTAGTCTAAGTGGGGCTTTAATTGCAATTTGAACTATTTTGAATAGCTTAATATTGTAGAAATAGTGATATTAACCAATCGAGTTATTTCGTCATTTTTGAAAATCAAGTATGGTTTTCTAATGGTATAATTCCGTGTAACCCAATAGACTTGTGTTAAACTCTTTTACAGAGCGTCTTGTTTACTGCAGCATACTTAGCTGCATTTTCTTCTTATTTCGCCAGTTGCTTGGTTAAATATTAGCTAAACTAGAAAATAAGAGAATTGAAAGAGCCTGCAGACACAGGAATTTTTTAAAACCGTTGTTTGTGGCATGATCTCTGCTCAAAATAGCAGGCAGACAGCAAATTAGGCGCAAGCACCGGAACGTTTTTAATAGGAGATTTCGATGTCACATTTTGGCAGTCAGGAACAATTAGCATCTCAAATGGCCCTTGTGCCTATGGTCATAGAGCAAACTTCTCGTGGTGAGCGCTCGTATGATATTTACTCACGTCTATTAAAAGAACGTATTATCTTCCTGACTGGTCAAGTGGAAGACCATATGGCGAATTTAATCGTCGCTCAGATGTTATTCCTTGAAGCAGAAAACCCTGAAAAAGATATTCATTTGTATATTAATTCACCGGGTGGCGTTATTACCGCAGGAATGTCAATTTACGATACGATGCAGTTTATCAAGCCTGATGTAAGTACTATTTGTATGGGACAAGCTTGTTCCATGGGGGCTTTTTTATTGACGGCGGGTACCAAAGGTAAACGTTTCTGCTTACCAAATTCACGCGTGATGATCCACCAACCATTAGGGGGTTATCAAGGTCAAGCGTCAGATATCGAAATTCATGCTCAAGAAATTCTTAAAGTGAAATCTCGAATGAACGAGCTAATGGCTCTACATACTGGTAAATCCATTGAAGAAATTACTCGAGACACAGAGCGTGACCGCTTCTTATCTGCAAATGAAGCAAAAGAGTATGGTTTAGTCGACCAAATTTATAGTAGCCGTTAATGGGTTAACTTTTGGTATAATTAGTTCATACCATAAACTATTTTAAAGAAAATCGTTGTTTTGTTTTTTAATTGAATGAAAACAAAACAATATGGATAAAAGTGAGGTCAACTGATGACAGATAAACGCAAAGAGGGGACAGGAAAACTGCTTTACTGCTCTTTCTGCGGAAAAAGTCAGCATGAAGTTCGTAAGCTGATTGCCGGTCCGTCAGTCTATATTTGTGATGAATGCGTAGATTTATGTCTCGATATCATCCGTGAAGAAATAAAAGAACTTACGCCGCATCGCGAGCGTAGTGAGCTGCCTACGCCACATGAAATCCGACAGCATCTTGACGACTATGTCATCGGCCAAGAAAAAGCGAAGAAAGTCTTAGCGGTTGCGGTATATAACCATTACAAGCGCTTGCGTAATGGTGATAAAACCAGTGATGGCGTTGAATTAGGCAAAAGTAATATTTTGCTAATTGGCCCAACCGGTAGTGGTAAAACGCTTTTAGCTGAAACTTTAGCACGTTATTTGGATGTACCATTTACAATGGCTGATGCAACGACATTAACTGAAGCTGGTTATGTCGGTGAAGACGTTGAAAATATTATTCAAAAATTACTACAAAAGTGCGATTACGATGTTGAAAAAGCTCAGCGTGGTATCGTATATATTGATGAAATTGATAAAATTTCACGTAAATCAGATAACCCATCAATTACCCGTGACGTTTCTGGTGAAGGTGTGCAACAAGCCCTTCTGAAACTAATCGAGGGAACGATTGCAGCAGTACCGCCACAAGGGGGACGTAAACACCCTCAGCAAGAGTTCTTGCAGGTTGATACCTCAAAGATTCTCTTTATCTGTGGTGGGGCATTTGCAGGGCTCGACAAAGTAATTGGCCAGCGTTTAAATACCCGTTCAGGTATCGGTTTTGCTGCCGAAGTGAAAGGTGAATCAGATAAAGCAACGGAAGGTGAGTTATTAACTCAGGCAGAGCCAGAAGATTTAATTAAATTTGGTTTAATTCCTGAATTTATTGGCCGTTTACCTGTTGTTGCAACATTAACTGAATTAAGTGAAGAAGCATTAATTCAGATTCTGCAAGAGCCTAAAAACGCTTTAACTAAACAATATCAAGCCTTATTTAGCCTTGAAAATACTGAACTCGAATTCCGTGAAGAAGCACTAAAAGCAATAGCTAAGAAAGCTATGGCACGTAAAACCGGAGCTCGTGGTTTACGCTCTATTGTTGAAGCTGCATTGTTAAATACGATGTATGACCTTCCTTCAATGAGTGATGTTGAAAAAGTTGTCGTTGATGAAAACGTCATTAACGAACAATCAGAACCGCTATTGATATATAGCAAACCTGATGCTCAAGCTTCTGGCGATAACTAATCCCATATAAAACGTTCAATAGTTAATCAAACGAAATGAGGGGTTTCCCTCATTTTGTTTTTTATGTTCAACTAGCCATTGAATGCTAAAATCTTGTCCCCATATAGTTTATATTCTGAGGTGTGGTTTCCTTGTTCTAGAAAGTAATTTTAAAACAAGAGATAGAAACCCTTAAACTAGCGTGAGCTAAACGAAGAGAGAGCTTTATGAATCCTGAGCGTTCCGAACGCATTGAAATACCAGTATTGCCTCTGCGTGATGTAGTGGTATACCCACATATGGTGATCCCACTGTTTGTTGGACGTGAAAAATCCATTCACAGTCTGGAAGCAGCGATGGATCATGACAAGCAGGTAATGCTGGTTGCGCAAAAAGAAGCCTCGACTGATGAGCCAGGGGTGAATGATTTATTTGCTGTCGGTACAGTCGCATCCGTTATTCAGATGCTAAAACTGCCTGATGGCACCGTTAAAGTCCTCGTTGAAGGTCTACGACGCGCACGTATTACCAGTTTGACAGATAATGGCGAATATTTCTTAGCGCAAGCAGAATATTTAGCTGCAGAGCAAAATAATGAATCTGAACACGCAGCGTATGATGAAGCGACAGCGGGTTCTCAATCATCAGACGCACTTGATGAAAAAGAAAACGAAGTGTTGTACCGCACTATCGTTAGTCAGTTCGAAAGTTATATAAAACTGAATAAAAAGATTCCACCTGAAGTATTAACCGCGTTACATGCGATTGAACAAGATCAGCTAGACAAACTGGCAGATACCATTGCCTCTCACATGCCACTAAAATTAGCGGATAAACAACGCGTTTTAGAAATGGCAAATATCGCAGAGCGTGTAGAGTTTTTGATGGCCATGATGGAGTCAGAAACTGAGCTGCTGCAAGTGGAAAAACGCATCCGCAATCGTGTTAAAAAACAGATGGAAAAAAGCCAGCGTGAGTATTATCTGAATGAGCAAATGAAAGCCATTCAGAAAGAGCTGGGTGAAATGGACGATGCGCCAGACGAATATGAATCGCTAAAACGTAAAATCGAAGAAGCGAAAATGCCAAAAGAGGCACAAGAGAAAGCAGAAGCAGAATTGCAGAAGCTGAAAATGATGTCGCCAATGTCAGCAGAAGCTACTGTTGTCCGTAGCTATATTGATTGGATGGTGCAGGTACCATGGCATAAACGTAGTAAAGTCAAAAAAGACTTAGTTAAAGCTCAAGAAGTGTTAGATACCGATCACTACGGTTTAGAGCGTGTGAAAGACCGTATTTTAGAGTATTTGGCAGTGCAAAGCCGCGTCAGTAAAATTAAAGGGCCAATCCTTTGTCTGGTTGGGCCTCCGGGCGTGGGTAAAACCTCTTTGGGGCAATCTATTGCTAAGGCTACTGGCCGTCAATACACTCGTATGGCATTAGGTGGGGTGCGTGATGAAGCTGAAATTCGCGGTCACCGTCGTACCTATATCGGTTCAATGCCAGGTAAGCTGATTCAAAAGATGGCAAAAGTAGGGGTCAAAAACCCACTATTTTTATTGGATGAAATTGATAAAATGTCATCTGATATGCGTGGTGACCCAGCCTCTGCATTATTAGAGGTGCTTGATCCAGAACAAAATATTGCCTTTAACGATCACTACTTGGAAGTGGATTACGATTTGTCTGATGTGATGTTTGTTGCAACATCCAACTCGATGAATATTCCAGCACCATTGTTAGATCGTATGGAAGTCATCCGTCTTTCTGGCTATACAGAAGATGAAAAACTGAATATTGCGAAAAAACATTTGCTGTCTAAGCAGATTGAACGTAACGCATTGAAAAAGAATGAGTTAACTATCGATGATAGTGCTTTAATGAGCATTATTCGTTATTACACTCGTGAAGCTGGAGTTCGTGGTTTAGAGCGTGAAATCTCTAAATTGTGTCGTAAAGCGGTTAAAGCGCTGCTCATGGACAAAAAGCTTAAGCACATTGAAATCAACGCTGATAACCTGAAAGATTATCTGGGTGTTCGCCGTTTTGATTATGGCCAAGCAGACACAGAAAACCGTGTTGGGCAAGTTACAGGCCTTGCTTGGACTGAAGTTGGTGGTGACTTACTGACTATTGAAACTGCATGTGTGCCAGGCAAAGGCAAACTAACTTATACCGGTTCTTTAGGTGAAGTCATGCAGGAGTCTATCCAAACGGCATTAACGGTTGTTAGAGCTCGAGCAGAAAAACTGGGTATAAATAGTGATTTCTATGAAAAACGTGATATTCATGTTCACGTACCAGAAGGCGCTACACCAAAAGATGGCCCGAGTGCGGGGATTGCGATGTCAACCGCTTTAGTCTCTTGCTTAACGGGTAACCCAGTTAGAGCTGACGTAGCAATGACAGGTGAAATTACTTTAAGAGGTTTAGTTTTCCCGATAGGCGGCCTGAAAGAAAAATTATTGGCTGCACACCGCGGAGGGATTAAAACCGTATTAATCCCTAAAGAAAACGAACGTGATTTAGAGGAAATTCCTCAAAATGTGATCGCGGATCTCGAAATTCATCCGGTGAAAACAATTGAAGAAGTTCTTTCTTTAGCTTTAGTTAACCCTCCTTTTGGGGCAGAAGTAGTTAAAAAGAAAGCTAAAAGAGTGAGCTGAATCAAGAAGTTTGTATAAAATTAAGACTGACAGCTAATTTAGGGCTTGTCAGTCTTTTTTTTCATCGCTAATTTAACGATGATTCTGATAATTGTTTGTATGCAATCTGTTCTCTTGCCATTGGTAATCAGGATTGATATAACGGCTGCATCATTAATTAACTATACTAATAACTGCTATAGTTAATTAAGAGATTTATAGTCCAACTAATATGGGGATGATAAGAGTGAATAAAGCTCAACTGATTGATCAAATCGCTTCTGATGCGAATATTTCTAAAGCTGCAGCAGGTCGTGTTGTTGACGCGTTCGTTGCTACTGTAACAGGTTCTCTGAGTAAAGGGGATGATGTTGCTCTAGTTGGCTTTGGGACTTTCTCTGTTCGTGAGCGTGCAGCACGTACAGGCCGTAACCCTCAAACGGGTAAAGAAATTAAAATCGCTGCGGCGAAAGTTCCTGCTTTCCGTCCAGGCAAGGGTCTTAAAGACGCTGTAAATAGCTAATTAAGTATTTAAGTTTGTCTTTCTCGTAATTTTGCGAAAACTCAAACTGACGGAATGTCTTTAATCAGCTAATATATAAGCGCACCATTGAAATGGTGCGCTTTTTTTTCTTTCTGAGTTAAGATTAGCGTATTATCAGGAAATTGAATTCAACAAAGCGGAGTTAAGCCTTTTTATGATGGAAAATTTACGCACAAAGGCGAATAGTCCTTTGCTCAAAATAATACTGGCGCTGATTATCCTTTCATTCGTGTTGGGTGGCGTTATGATGGGGGGCCTCGGTGGCAACAGTGCAAATAATGCAGCTGAAGTTAACGGGCAATCAATAAGCCGCGAACAGCTACAGCAGGCTTTTCAACAAGAACGCCAATCATTACAAGAGTACCTAGGGGATAAATTCTCAGAAGTCGCTAGTAATGAAGAAAGTATGAATTTACTGCGTCGTCAAGCTCTTGATAACTTGATTAACAATGAACTGATTAATCAGTATGCTAATGAATTACAGCTCTCAGCAAGTGACCAGCAAATTGAGCAATATATTTTCTCAATGCCTGTTTTCCAGACAGATGGCCGGTTTGATAGCGAAAAATATCGTGAGATCTTAAGTCGTAACAACATTAACGCGGATAGCCTTGCGGCTCAAATTCGCCAAGACCTTACACGAGCTCAGTTAGGAAAAACCTTTACTGGAACGGATTTCGCTTTACCATCAGAAGTTAAAGCATATGCTGAATTATTTATGCAAGAACGTGAAATTCGTACTGCAATCTTAGATTTAGCAGAGGTTCAAGCAAAACAAACAGCTTCTGAAGAAGAATTAAAAGCCTACTATGATGCCAACCAAAATAGCTTTATCTCACCTGAGAAAGTACAAGTAAGCTATGTTGAAATGGATGCAGCATCAATGCCGCCAGCGACAGTGTCAGCTGAGGAAGTAAAAGCGTATTATGATCAAAACCTGAAAAATTATACTCAGGCAGAGCAAAAACAGTACAGCATGATTCAGGTAGCTTCAGAAAAAGAAGCAAATGATATTCTGAATGAATTAAAACAAGGTGCGGACTTTGCAACACTGGCAACTGAAAAATCAACGGATAAATTCAGTGCAGGGCAAAAAGGCTTGATTGGTTGGATGGAAGCGGCATCAACGCCAAGCGAAATTGTGGACGCAAAATTAACAGAAAAAGGGCAACTTTCGGCACCTGTTAAATCACAAAATAGTTATGTTATCTTTCGCTTAGATGATATTAAACCTGAATCTATTAAACCGTTTGAGCAAGTTGAAGAAAGTATTAAAACTAGCTTACTTCAAGATAAAAACATTAAACAATTCTATGACTTACAGCAGAAGGTTAGTGAGGCTGCCACGAGTGATATGGAATCATTAGTTTCGGTTGAATCTGTATCTGGTTTGAAAGCTGTGACAACGGATTGGTTTGATAGAACAAATCCACCTGCCGCACTTAATTTCCCTAAAGTGGTCAGTGAAGTATTTAGCGACCGTTTAGTGGATAAAAATGGTTCTAAAGGGATCAACTCAGATGTTATTAACGTTGAAGGGGACCGTGCATTTGTTGTGCGTGTAACAGAGTACAAACCTGAAAGCGTTGAACCTTTTGATAAGGTTAAGTCCGAAATTGAAACTCTGGTTAAGCGCCAAAAAGCGGATGCAGAGTTGAAAGCTACGAGTGATAAACTTCTTGCTGAGTTAAATGCGGGTAAAGGAACAGAAGCTCTAAATGCGGCGGGGGTTAAATTTTCCGATACTCAAACTGTTTCTCGTTTAATGCCACAAACAGCGGTTATTAATGCAACGATGGAAATGCCGCAACCTGCTGATGGTAAACCAAGTTATGCACTTGCGCGTGATGAGTCCGATAACTATGTGCTTATTCAACTAGATAAAGTTACGCTAGGCCAACCGACGGATGATGAGTTAAAGCAACTGACTCGTGAATACCAAGGTGCTATGAGTTCTGCGGTCAATGAAGCTCTGATGCTTAATTTGCGTGAGAATGCAAAAATTGAAGTGCTGAATATTGAGTAATTGCGAGCAGCTTCGCAAGTAAAATTGTAACTTCATGAATAGAAGGCCACCTTTGGGTGGCCTTTCGTATTTTCAGTATTATTGAAAAGTGTTCCGTATTTTTCTATGGCATCGTTGTGTCTCAACATACACAGGAGAACAAATATGTTATGGAATTCAGTCAATAAATGCAGATTAGGTATTGTTCTGCTCCTTTCTTTATTATGCTCATTCTCTTCTTTTTCTTTGGCTAAGAAAATTGAGCGAGAAAAAGCCACAGAGGCTGTCATTCAAGAAAAACAAGTAAGTAATAACTCACCATCAACGAGCCATGGCCAGTCTGACAAAGTGAATATCAACTTAGCGGGTGAAGAAGAACTTGCAGAAAAACTTACTGGTATAGGTAGGCAAAAAGCGAAAGCAATCGTTGAATATAGGCAAAAATATGGTGCTTTTAATTCCATTGAAAATATTTTAGAAGTTCAGGGTATAGGTCCTGCATTTTTAGAAAAGAATAAAGATAAGTTAACTTTGTAACTAAAATCCCCCATACAGAGTATGGGGGTAATATATTAAAGGTTAATAATTAAGCAGAAAACTAAGCTTTTTATAAATAATTTGCGAGCTAAGTCTTATTATTGATAATCATTCAGCACATTTTCCGTACATTTGTTATTTTTATGTTATTAAAAAATAAACTGGTCGGAGTAGTTATGACAACACACATTAAAGTTCATGGTTATCATATAGATATTTTTCAACATGTTAATAATGCACGTTACTTAGAATTCTACGAAGCGGACCGCTGGGAATGGATGAATAAGCGTAATTTCATTAGTTGGGCGATAAAAAACAATTTAACAATGGCTGCGGTGAATATTAATGTAAATTATATCCAAGGCGTCTTGCTTGGTGATGAGCTGACAGTAGTGACTCGAATGGATAAAATCGGTACTAAAAGCGCAGTCTGTTATCAACAAATAATTCGCAATAAAGCAGGGGCTCAAGAGGTAGTTTCTGATGCTTATGTGACATTTGTATTTATCGATAACATAGAGAATAAAGCGATTGTTATTGATGAACAATTGCGTGAGAAACTAGAGTCATTCAAAGTAGGTTCTGAAGACTTTATTCAAAATTAGCCTACCTAGCTTGAATCGTTATGAATAAGCTAATGGCAGGCTATGTGTTTGACTAATTAATTATAACTTTTGCTTTAGTGAGAGCATGATAGCTTCTTTATCACTTAAATATTCATTTAAGCCCTTGCTCCTTAAATGGCAGGCAGCACATTCACCGCAACCATCACCTTGAATACCATTATAACAAGTCAGTGTTTGCTGCCTGATCGTTTCAAGGTGACCATAGCTGTCGGCAAGTGCCCAGGTTTGGGCTTTATTCAGCCACATTAACGGGGTTTCAAAGCGAATATTTTTGGCAAGACCGAGGTCTACAGCATGGTTGAGAGCTTTGACAAACTCATCTCGGCAGTCCGGGTAACCTGAAAAGTCGGTTTCACAAACCCCCGTTATCACTGCTTCTGCCTGTACTTGGTAAGCATAAATTGCAGCTAATGTGAGGAATAAAATGTTACGCCCTGGAACAAAAGTACTAGGTAACGCACTTGACTCACTTTCAGCGAAATCAGGGACTGGTATGTTGTCTCGGGTTAAGCTGCTGATTGCCAATTCATTGAGTAATGTGACATCTAACACTTTATGTGCTGCAGCACCTAAAGATACGCTTAATTTCTGTGCGACTTCGATTTCAAAACGGTGGCGCTGGCCGTAATCAAAAGTAACACAGTGAACTTCATCATAGTTTTGCAAAGCTTGAATAAGACAGGTTGTTGAGTCTTGGCCCCCGCTAAAAACCACAACTGCGCGTTTCATAGGTACTCCTTGGTGATATATCATTTTCAATATGTAATAAGAAGAGAGCGAAACATGTTAGCGATACTAGGATGCAATTAATAGTTCTATTTTTATCAAGCGAGTTTGATTGAGGTACTATTTATATGTCAATTTGGTTATTTGTGTAAAAATATTCTATAATCGTGGTGTTTGGTAACATTTTTATTGTTTTTTAATTATTCAATTTTGCATAATATGTTTATGCAGCTAATAAAATAACGACAAAAGTACTTACACCTAGATCAAGAGAGCATTCATGTTAGATAAAATAGACAAAAAACTGCTTTGTTTATTGCAAAATGACAGTAGCCTATCCTTAAATACCCTTGCTGAAGCTGTTAATTTAACATCTACTCCGTGCTGGAAAAGATTAAAAAGGCTTGAAGATGAAGGCTATATTCGAGGGCGAGTGACCTTACTCGATGGTGAGAAGCTAGGTTTAGGTTTAACGGTAATTGTGACAATTAAAACACAGCATCATAATAGTGAGTGGTATGAGCAATTTGTTTCTTTTGTTAGTCAACTTCCTGAGGTGCTGATGTTTTATCGCATGGCTGGTGAGTATGATTATCTTATGCAAGTCGAAGTGCATGATATGAAATCATATGACTTATTTTATAAAAAGCTAGTCAATGGCGTTCATGGTCTAATAGATGTAACTTCAAGCTTTGCAATGGAAAAAATCAAATATACGACAGTATTGCCTATCCCTGACTAACCTCGTAATAGCTTAGATAATTACGGTCTCTCATTCTTAGGCATCAATAAATCAATATATTCAAGGCAGTATTACGTGCGATTATTTTCACAACTAGGTTGGTATTTTTTGAGTGAATGGCGGCGCTATCTCGGCGCTGTTTGCTTTTTAATTATCATTGCTATTTTACAATTAGTTCCTCCACGCATTGTTGGTGTTGTCGTTGATGGAATAAGTAAAGGAGCAATGCCGACAAAGCAATTAATCACTTATGTTTTAATCATGCTGTTGATTGCATTGGTTGTGTATGGGTTGCGGTATATTTGGCGTTTATGGTTATTTGGTGCTTCTTATAAGTTAGCTGTACAGCTACGACAAAAGTTTTATCGGCAATTAAGTCTGCAGAATCAAGCGTTTTACCATAAGTATCGAACGGGAGACCTAATTGCACGTACAACGAATGATGTTGACCGAGTCGTGTTCGCAGCTGGTGAAGGTGTTTTAACATTAGTTGACTCATTGGTGATGGGGTGTGCGGTGCTCATCATGATGAGTGTTGAAATTAGTTGGCAGCTTACTTTACTAGCACTTATTCCAATGCCAATTATGGCATTAATCATTAAACGGTATGGAGACCAGCTTCATCAGCGTTTCAAGCATGCTCAAGGGGCATTTTCGTCTTTAAATAATCATGCGCAAGAAAGTTTAACAAGTATTCGTATGATTAAAGCTTTTGGCCTTGAAGATCATCAATCAAATCAATTTGAACAGGTTGCTACTGAGGCAGGGCGTCGCAATATGCATGTTGCTAAAGTTGATGCGCGTTTTGACCCCACCATTTTTATGGCGATTGGTATGGCAAATTTACTCGCTATTGCAGGTGGAAGCTGGATGGTATTAAACGATACATTGACGTTAGGTGAATTAACGAGCTTTGTAATGTATCTAGGGTTAATGATTTGGCCGATGTTAGCGCTTGCTTGGATGTTTAATATCGTTGAACGAGGTAGTGCGGCTTATAGCCGTATTCTAAGTTTACTCAATGAACCGTTAGTCATTCAGGATGGTTCGCATTCATTACAGCCTGAAAAGGGAAACTTGAATGTGAATATTATCAACTTTAGTTATCCAGAAACTAAGCGAATAGCATTACATGATATTAAGTTTGATTTAAAACCTGGACAATTTTTGGGGCTTTGTGGACCGACGGGGTCTGGAAAATCAACGTTGTTGACGTTATTACAGCGTCAATTTGATGTGACGAAAGGGGCGGTTTGCTATCAAGGCTTATCACTACCCGAAATCCGTTTAGATGAATGGCGTGCTCGGTTATCTATCGTAAATCAGTCCCCATTTTTATTTTCAGATACAGTTGCTGGCAATATCGCGCTTGGGCGGCCTAATGCCACTCAAGATGAAATTGAACAGGCTGCGCGTATAGCTTGTGTACATGATGATATTTTACGTTTACCTGAAGGCTATTCCACTCAGGTTGGTGAGCGCGGTGTCATGTTATCTGGCGGGCAGAAACAACGAATTTCTATTGCAAGGGCCATCTTGCAAAATGCAGAAATCTTGGTGTTAGATGATGCGCTTTCTGCTGTTGATGGGCAGACCGAGTTTACAATTTTACAAAATTTAAGCCATTGGCGGCAGGGTAGGACTATGATAATTAGCGCCCATCGTCTATCTGCATTGGTAGAGGCAGACAATATTATTGTGTTATCTCAAGGTGCTATTGTTAGTCGAGGTAAACATGAAGCGCTTATTGAGCAATCGGGTTGGTATAAAGATATGTATCAGTATCAACAGATTGAAGCTGCTCTGGATGGTGAGCTATGAGCCAAAAGAAACCGCTATGGCCAGCACTCAAGCGTTTGCTTGGTTATGGAAAAGCATACCGAGGAACCATGGGTATTGCCATTGCAATGCTATGGTTAGCCGCTATTGCAGAAGTTAGTGGGCCTCTGCTAATCAGCTATTTTATTGATAACATGATAGCGAAAAAACAAATCATCATGCCACTTGCTTTATATATGGCAGTTGGTTTTATATTGCTCCAAGTTATTGCAGCGTTATTACATTACTATCAAATTATTTTATTTAATAAAGCCTCTGTGGGGGTAGTGCAAACATTACGTACAGATGTGATGAATGCAGCCCTTCGACAGCCCCTAAGTGCATTCGATAAGCAACCTGTTGGCCAATTAATTTCACGAGTTACAAATGATACTGAAGTTATTAAAGATCTATTTGTGATGGTTGTGCCGACAGTATTTCGTAGTTTAGCCCTGATTTGTGCCATGTTAGTTGCTATGTTTTCATTGGAATGGCGTATGGCATCAATTGCAGTGATGATTTTTCCTGCGGTATTTGTGGTAATGCTTGTTTATCAGCGCTTAAGTACACCCATTGTGCGCCGTGTGAGATCTTATCTTGCTGATATTAACAACGGTTTTAACGAAGTCATTAATGGAATGACAGTTATTCAGCAATTTATCCAACAGGCTAGGTTTGGCGAAAAAATGCAAAGTATTAGCCAAGACCATTATTTTGCAAGAATGAAAGCTTTAAAACTTGATGGCTTACTATTAAGGCCATTACTAAGTTTACTTTCAGCTTCAGTATTGTGTGGCTTGCTATTGCTATTTGGGTTCGAAGGAACGACTACCATTGGTGTTGGTGTCTTATATGCATTTATTAACTATTTAGGTCGCTTGAATGAGCCGCTTATTGAGTTAACTTCTCAGCAATCAATGCTTCAACAAGCTGTTGTTTCTGGTGAGCGTGTATTTGAATTAATGGATAGTCCGCAGCAAGGTTATGGTGAAAGTATTGAGCCATTACAAGGGGGTTCAATCTCAATTAACCATTTATCTTTCGCTTACCGTGATAACAAAATGGTACTTAAAGATATTAATTTACAAGTGCCTGATAATAACTTCGTTGCATTAGTCGGTCATACAGGCAGCGGTAAAAGTACCATAGCAAATTTAATTATGGGGTATTACCCGTGGCAGGAGGGAGATATTTTATTAGATGGACGTAATTTGAGTTCACTATCCCACCAAGTATTACGTAATGGTATTGCAATGGTACAACAAGACCCTGTTGTCCTCGCTGCTTCTTTTTTTGACAACGTCGCATTAGGACGTGAGATTAGCCAAGACAAAGTTTGGGAAGTTCTTGAAACTGTTCAGCTTGCTGGGTTGGTTCGTGGTTTACCTGATGGACTAGATACCGTGCTTGGTGAACAGGGAAATACCTTGTCTGTAGGGCAAAGACAGTTATTAGCGATGGCCCGAGTTCTTGTGGTGACACCCAAAATTTTAATTTTGGATGAAGCAACCGCGAATATTGACTCAGGGACAGAGCAAGCGATACAAAAAGCGTTACGAGTGATTCGCCAACATACTACGTTAGTTGTGATCGCCCACCGTTTATCGACAATTGTCGACGCTGACCAAGTCGTTGTGTTACATCGTGGTGCAATTGTTGAGCAAGGTAAACATTTACAGCTTTTGCAACAAAAAGGACGTTATTATCAAATGTACCAGTTGCA
The DNA here is from genome assembly GCF_013255915.1 of Providencia rettgeri. Classification (GTDB taxonomy): domain Bacteria; phylum Pseudomonadota; class Gammaproteobacteria; order Enterobacterales; family Enterobacteriaceae; genus Providencia; species Providencia hangzhouensis. Next base: position 879,243 of record NZ_CP053896.1, read on the forward strand.
GCAAGTTGGAGAATCATTAAATGCCCATAGTGATGCTGAAATTGAGGCTATACCTAGTTGATTATTCTGCACTCTTATAATGCATACCTTAAAACCACTCATTCGAGTGGTTTTTTATTTTGTTCTTTCCTATTGAATTTTATGGATAAATATATTTTGGCACACGGTTTGCTATAAAGTCAGTGCTGTCCGAAGTATTAAGCAGCTTATTCATATGACTTATAGGAGTGAACATGAAATATATCATCGCGATCATTAAGCCATTTAAATTAGATGAAGTTCGAGAGGCACTATCAGATATTGGGGTTCAAGGGCTTACGATTACTGAAGTTCGAGGGTTTGGGCGGCAAAAAGGACATGCCGAATTATATAGAGGAGCTGAATATACCGTCGATTTTTTACCTAAAGTACGTATGGAAATAGCGGTTTCTGATGAGTTGGTAGAGCAGGTGATTGAAACAATTGAAAAAAAAGCTTATACGGGCCAAGTCGGGGATGGAAAAATATTTATTTTGTCATTAGAGCAAGCAGTACGTATTCGTACAGGTGAAAAACAAGACGAAGCACTGTAGGAGAGCAAATATGAGCAAAGGGTTCCAATACTTATTTTTATTGATATCAATGGGTGGTTTTCCAATAACCGTGTTTGCAGCAGAGGAAACCCTAGATAAAGCTGATAACGCATTTATGATGATAGCGACTGCTTTAGTTATTTTTATGATACTGCCAGGTATCGCATTATTTTATGGTGGGTTACTAAGAAGTAAAAATGTTCTTTCTTTAATGGCTCAAACTGCGGTTATTTTCGCTTTAGTGTCTGTTATTTGGATTGTTTATGGATACAGTTTAGCTTTTAGTGAGGGGAATGATTTTATAGGTGGTTTTAGTCAGATTATGTTGAAAAACATCACTGTAGATAGCTTCTCTGGGCCGATCCCTCAATTTATTCATGTTGTATTCCAAGGTGCATTTGCATGCTTAACAGTTGCATTAGTGATAGGTGCACTAGGGGAGCGCATTAAATTTTCTGCAATTTTAATATTTACCGTTATCTGGACTACATTTGCTTATTTACCAATGGCACACATGGTATGGGGCGGCGGTATTTTATCCCAAGATGGTGCACTAGATTTTGCAGGGGGGACGGTTGTTCATATTAATGCGGCTGTTGCAGGTTTAGTTGGTGCTTACTTACTTGGACATCGTACCGGATTAGGGAAAGAAGCCATTAAACCTCATAACTTACCTATGGTATTTATGGGAACCTCTATATTATTTATTGGCTGGTTTGGTTTCAATGCAGGTTCGGCAGGAAGTGCAAATAGTATTGCAGCCTTAGCGTTTGTGAACACTATTGCAGCGGCGGCTGGCGCTATTTTATCATGGACTTTAGCAGAGTGGATTTTCAGGGAAAAACCTTCATTATTAGGTGCTTGTTCTGGGTGCTTGGCCGGATTAGTCGGTGTTACGCCAGCGGCGGGCACTGTGGGTGTCGGCGGGGCATTAATCATCGGGCTGCTTTCTGGGCTAGCGGGTTTATGGGGGGTTGTGATTTTAAAACGCCGGTTAAAAGTTGATGATGTGTGCGATGTTTTTGGGGTTCATGGTGTCTGCGGAATTTTAGGTTGTTTACTAACGGGGGTGTTCACCTCAACTGCATTAGGTGGAAGTGGCTATGCAGAAGGTATTACGATGATGAAACAAGTGGGAATTCAAGCTATTAGTATTCTAGTTTGTGTTGTTTGGACTGCAATTGTTGCTTATATTGCATTTAAAATCGCAGCGAAAACGTCTGGCTTACGCATTAATGTTGAAAAAGAAAGGGAAGGTTTAGATATTACTTCTCATGGTGAAAGTGCCTACAATTAACCTTAATGTAATGATAATGACAGGATAATACTGTGTTTTATGTAAATTGATAATGGCAGCTTATTGCTGGCTGCCATTACCTTTTTAAACTGACAATTTTATTTTTCTAAGTAAGTAATCACTTACTTGAAGTCCCTTCTATTTTTGAGGTTGCCTATGGCGGATTACGCCCTCTTGGACAGCCGTTGCAACAAGATCACCTTGTAAATTATAGATTTGTCCTTTCACAAAACCCCTCCCTCCTGATGCTGAAGGGCTTTCTACGGCATACAGTAACCAATCATCAATTTTAAATGGACGATGGAACCACATTGAATGGTCAATCGTTGCAACCTGTAAGTCGCGTTCCATAAAGCCTCTACCATGCGGTTGTAATGCGGCTGGAAGGAAATTGTAATCAGAAGCATAACCTAATAAATAGTGATGAAGTGAAGGTAGGTCAGGTAGCTGCCCTTTTGCTTTGAACCAAATATAGCGAAATGGTTCTTGAGGGGCGGAATCGAATGGGCTGTAAAACTCAACAGGGCGAAACTCAAAGGGAGTTGGCCTAAGAGCGTATTTTTTAACTGCTTCCGGTAATTTATCAGCCAAACTTTGAACAATATCATCTTGAGAAATTAATTTTGTCGGTGGTGGCACATCCGGCATTAAGTTTTGATGGCTATAACCTTCTTCTTGAGATTGAAATGATGCGGTCATAAAGAAGATAGGCTTGCCATTTTGAATGGCACTTACTCGGCGTGCACTAAAACTTCCACCATCGCGCAAAATTTCAACGTCATAAACAATAGGACGAGAGCTGTCACCGGGGCGCAAAAAATAACTATGAAAAGAATTAATCGCTCTTTCTTCAGGTATGGTTTGTTTCGCAGCATACATGGCTTGCCCAACAACCTGCCCGCCAAAAACTTGAGGTAATCCAAGGTCTTCACTTTGTCCTCGAAAAATCCCTTCTTCAATTTTTTCGAGTTTAATTAGGCTAATTAAATTCTGTAATTCTGGGCTCATAGTCATCTTAGTTCTGTTATATGTAAATGAGATACAGGTATTTTCCCATTATTTACCCTGAATAGGTAGATTAATTGCTATCGAATAAATTGGGGTTACGTATTGTTACATTTAGAAATATAAATGTATTATTCTACCAATATTAGTTATACTTTTTATCATTCCTTGTCAGAAAATGATTTGTCTATTCCGATTATTTAAAAATGTTTTAGTAAACATTGTATTATAGGTAATAACTATGAAGTTTTTTCGCTACATTGTTAGCTTATTAGTGCTTTTAACGTTGGTTGGCTGTGAAGGGAATAGCACAAAGCCCAGTGAAAAAACACTTAATGCTAAAAATAGCAATAATAACCAGACGGTAGATTCAGGGAAAATTGAGGGCCGTGTGGTAATCTTACAGGATACTGTTTTACCCGAAGGTGCGGTTGTTACAATCACTTTGGCAGATACAACAGTTGCGGACTTACCTGCTCTAATATTATCTCAAAAATATTATAATTCGGTGAACAATCGGCCGACTATTCCTTTTGAACTAACTTACCAAAAAAGTGAAGTTAGGCAAGAAGGCACGCTAGTTGTGAATGCAACTATAAGCGCAAACGGAAAACTATTGTATATCAGTGATAGTGTTGTAGAGGTTATCAACAACGGTATTACAAAAAATGTTGAATTATTGATGGTCTCTGCGAATTAGCCAATGTACCGGCTCTTAGTTGAGTCTCTATTTTTATAGGTGTTTGTGTGATAAATCGCCACTTAGCCATGGGTTTCTTGCTATTTCAATGACTATCAAGCATAATGCCCCTGCTTTGAAAGAAGCAATCAATGGGGGCTCTGTTGGTTCTCCCGCAACGCTAACTTGTTAACTTGGTCAGGTCCGGAAGGAAGCAGCCATAGCAGGGGTCGTGTGTGCCGGGATGTCGCTGGCAGGGCTCCCACCCAATTCTAAGACCTTTCCTTGTATATCAATCTCCCTATTCCAATTTATTATAAATATAATTTTTAATTGTTTTTTCTGTTTATTCTTTTTTATTTTTATAAATGTAAATTAAACTTTAAGGTTTAAATGAATTCAAAAGTTAAAAAGAAAAGTTAAGAATACAACATTAATTGTTGAGTATTGTGATAAGAAAAAGTTGGCAGGCTAAAATTTAAAGTAAGAAAATCCTATTAGCATAATAATTATGCCAATAATAAAATGACAAATACATTGCGTTCAGCCGATAAGTGGATTTACCGGCTATAACCATTCACTATCTGTGCGTGTTAATAAGATATTATCTAACAAACTTCCAAACAGACGCTGGGATTTTATCATAAAGCTTATTCATTGTGAGTTCAGCTAAGCGGTGATCTGCTGCTGAATAGAATAGCTCTAGCTCATCATCAGATAATTCATACTTATTTTTTTCAATGACACGCTCAAGTGTTTCAATTGTGGTGCATTTTCTTAAACGCATCAGATAATCAGATTTGGTCATAATACCCTTTCTTTTATGCAAAATTACTTATTAATATACGGTTTTATAGTCTGAACTAAAGGTAAATAATACCTTTAAGTTTTGCTGGTTAGGCACTTTAGGTCATCATCCAGCACAGCGACAAGGCTGTGATTCATTGCTTCCCAGTCTATAATTTCACTAAGTGTGATAACTGGGCTGCCGAATAAATCATAGGTCTCATCGAGGTATTCTTCGATAAGTGATATAACAAGATTTTCTTTTGGGTATTTGATTTTAAACCGCCATACAAATGCAGCGATATGTTCAATGAGTTCATTCAAGGCTGCGCTTTGCGGGGAGCTTAAATCATTAATCCAGTGTGTATTTGTTTTTTGTAAGCTTAAAATAGCGTCTCTATTGAGACTATTACATAAGTATTTTAGTTCTGCTATATCATGTCTTTTGGGTGAGTATTCATCCATAATCACCTCCGCAGGCGAATCTGACTTTTGCTGTGTGTATTTTTTATCAATAATGTCATGTTAACTAATTAAAGCACCTATGTTCAATATAAAAGTTTGCATGTTAGTATATTGAAAAATATAAGATTATTGCTAGTTCGTTAAACTTTCGAAAATTATTAATATAATACATAAGCGATGTTCGAATACGGACTGGCTGCTCGGACTAAACTAGCCGCGATATAATAATAGCATTATTACCACATATGTCACCACCAATAAACGACTTTTTTCTAATTTATTAGTGAGTAGTTGAGGTTTGAGTTACGTATGTTCTGTTTAAACTCAATTTTATGAAGTATTTAAACTATAGTTTAACCATCGGTTATTCTAGTACAGCGAATATGAAACGTTTATACAAAAGATGTTATAAAAATTATTATCCTATTTAATTCATTCAAATAATTAATTTTTACTAATAAGAGAATTCAAAATAAAAAAGCTTTTATCTGAAATAGACAAAAGCTTTTTTGCTGAGATTAACTTAAAGGTAGAGGTTTAAGGTCACCCCTGGTTTCAGGTCGGCCATTTTAACACCTGAATTCCAAGTCATTAAATCATTGAGCTTTATGCCGTGACGCTTAGCAATGCTATAGTAGGAATCGCCTTTTCTTACCTTATAGGTTTTTGCCTTACGGCTACTTGCTGTAGACGCTGGGCTAGCAACTTTTAATACTTGCCCAGGTTTGATGACGCTTGCGGTTTTTAATCCATTTAGCTTTTGAATATCTTTCGCAGTAGTATTGAATTTTTTTGCAATACTTGCGACGGATTCACCTTTGCGTACTTTATATGTTGCTATTTTAGCTCGATTTTGACGTGCGCTAGAAATTGCAGTAGGTTGCGCTGTTTTAATCTGCTGATTTTGTTGTGCAGCTAAGCGAATCGTGTTTAAAACGTCTTGGTCTGAAAGAGATGTTTTGAATTGTTCGGCTTTAGCAGTAGGTAGCATAATATAATGAGGGCCACTTGGTGATGTTATACCGCGAGTGTAACCAGAATTATATGTTTTTACCGATTCAACTGTTAACCCAGCCAACTCAGCAGCTTGAGATAACGTGATTTGTTGGCCAACATCAATTTGAGTGAGTGCTCTATTTTTATTACTTGTTGGCAAATTAACTTGATACCTTTCAGGATTTTTTAATACTTGGCTAAGCGCTAAGATTTTTGGTACATATTGTTTGGTTTCTTTCGGTAAAGAGAGTGACCAGAAATCAGTTGGTAACCCGGCAGCCTCATTTTTCTTGATAGCATTTTGTACACAGCCTTCACCACAGTTATAGGCAGCTAGAGTGAGCTCCCAGTCATGGCCGAACATAACATTTAAGTTTTCGATAAGATCGAAGGCCGCTTTAGTTGAAGAAACGACATCTCTGCGTTCATCAACCCATTGTGTTTGTTTTAGGCCATATGAGCGAGCCGTGATAGGGACGATTTGCCATAGGCCTGCAGCTTGTGCTGGAGAAGTTGCTTTAGGATTAAACGAGCTTTCAATAATAGGAATTAAAGCTAACTCCATTGGTAAATTGCGCTCATTAATTTCGTCTACGATGAGGTACATGTATGGCTCAGCTCTTAATGCCACATCGTAGACAAAACGTTGTTTATTTAAATAACTATTTGCTAACTCCCTAATTTGAGGTTTATCAGGGACATCCATTTTTAGTTCATCACTAATATAACCCCATAGGTCATAATCAGATTTAGGTAATTGTCTACTGGCGGCTTGGTTATGTGATGCAACAGTTTCAATTGTATGATTACTAGGAGTTTTGTTCTGCTTAATTTTTTTCGGGGCAGTTTGGCATCCGGCCAACAGAACAATGGCGATAAGCGTCGCGATTATCTTCATTCTTTTCTATTGTTCTTCATTTTAATGTTTAAAAGTCGAACAATAATACTTATCCCACCCCGATATGACAATCATTAAACTTTAATATTGGTCTTTTAATTGACGTAGTAGGGTAAAAATTGCTCTTAAAGGTGGGTTTTGTAGATTAATATTGAGTTTTTTCTGTAGTTGAGGGTTGTCACATTGCAGAAAAATATTTATTTTTTTCTCTATTTTCAATGTGGTAGGTACTGTTGGTTGATGTTTGTCACGTATTTGCGTTATTTTTTGTAAATATTGTGTAATCGCTTCATTTTCAGGCCATATATGGTGTGCAAATTTGAGATTAGATAAAGTATATTCATGAGCACAACAAATTAAGGTTTCATCAGGGAGTGCTGCAATTTTTTGGATAGATTCAAACATTTGCTCGGGCGTTCCTTCAAATATCCGCCCACAGCCCGCAGAGAATAGGGTGTCACCACAGAATAAATAAGGTGCTTGGTAAAAGCCAATATGCTCAGATGTATGGCCTGATAATGAAATAACCTGTAGGTTGAACTCGTCAATTATGACTTTATCACCATTTTCGACTATTTCTGTTGCTCCTTTAGATTGAGTTTCTTTTGGGCCAAAAACGGGAAGAGTTGTAAATTTGCTTAAAATCCCTTTTACGCCACCCGTATGGTCATTATGGTGGTGAGTTAATAGGATTGCGACTGGGGTCAATCGCTTGGCTGTAATTATTTCAAGCACAGGCTCTGCCTCTGCAGGGTCAACGATGATACACTGTTGGTGGCTATCAGCTAAAACCCAAATGTAGTTATCGTTTAAAGCTGGTACTCGAATTAACTCCATAATGACCTCGATACTTGTTAATAGTTAATAGGGGAATTTCATGAAGCCTGCGCGTATTGATAAAAAAATTCAAATGCCTGTTAGTTGGTCTGACATTCCTTTTGGAGAACAATACCGTCAAGCCATAGAAAATCAACTTAGCCCTTGGTGGCCAAAGATATTTGGCTTTCATCTGCTTAAGTTAGGTCATTTAAGTACTGAAATCCAGACCGAAGGCTGTCTTATCTCTCACCAATTTAATGTTGGTACCGGCGATCCGCGTTTTAACCTTGTTGCCAAACCCGAAGCTTTACCATTAACCCAAAAATCCATAGATGCCTGCCTAATGACTCACTGTTTGGCTTATAGCCATGATCCTCATTGGCTCTTGCGGGAGGTTGACCGGGTATTAATCGACGATGGCTGGTTAATTATTTCAGGTTTTAACCCTTTCAGTCTTCTTGGAATGGCGAAACTCGTGCCTGTTTTACGTAAACGGCAGCCTTATTGTAGCCGTTTTTTTCCATCCGTTAGGGTATTTGATTGGCTCAGCTTATTAAATTATGAAGTTTTGTATCATCGCAATTGCCAAATAATCCCTTGGCTGGGGGCGAATAGACGAGTGAATAAAAGCTGTGGGGGTGTTGGTGTTTTAAGCGTGATTGTGGCGCGGAAACGGACTTACCCACTAACTCCGACACCACTAAAATTTAAGCAACCAAAAGTTAAGATTGGAACAGCACTCGGTACAGCAAAGGAGATCAGTAGATCAATGAAGATAAACGACCCTTCTTAGTTTTGTGCGGGTTGGTAACCTGTGTCTTCTTTAGTTGGTGCTGAAGCCGCAGCTCGAGCTAATTCATCACATTTCTCGTTTTCGGGGTGGCCAGCATGGCCTTTAACCCAACGCCAATCAATAGTATGTCGTTGGATGGCATCATCGAGGCGTTTCCATAAATCGACATTAACGACAGGGGATTTATCCGCTTTTCGCCATTGTTTACGCTTCCAGCCGTGGATCCATTGTGTTATTCCTTGTCGTACGTACTGGCTATCAGTGGTTAAAATAATATCACAAGGTCTTGTTAGCGATTCTAATGCTTTGATGGCCGCAAGTAGTTCCATTCGGTTATTTGTGGTTAAAAAATAACCTTCACTCAACGTTTTTTCATGCTGTTGGTAGCGTAAAACAACGCCATATCCACCAGGGCCAGGATTGCCCAAACAGGAACCATCCGTGAAAATTTCTACCTGCTTTGTCATTTCTGTTACACTCTATATTATTCGTTCCCCTCTAGTTTGACACAAAAAAACATTATGAGCACGGTGATAACCAGACAAATTGTCCTTGATACTGAAACAACCGGTATGAATAAACTCGGTGTTCATTATGAAGGGCACAACATTATAGAGATTGGTGCGGTTGAAGTGATTAACCGCCGACTAACAGGGCGTAATTTTCATGTGTACATTAAACCTGACCGTTTAGTGGATCCTGAAGCATTCGAAGTGCATGGGATAAGTGATGAATTTTTACAAGATAAACCTGTTTTTGCAGAAATTGCGGATGAGTTCCTTGAATTTATTCGAGGTGCAGAGCTTGTTATTCATAATGCGCCCTTTGATATCGGTTTTATGGATTATGAATTCCGTAAACTTAATAAAGGAATTCCACCCACGCAAGATTTTTGTACCATCACTGATAGCTTAGTATTGGCTCGCAAACTTTTCCCGGGTAAACGGAATAACTTGGATGCGCTATGTGACCGCTATTTAATTGATAACTCTAAGCGAACACTGCACGGGGCTTTACTCGATGCTGAGATTCTGTCAGATGTCTATTTGGCAATGACAGGCGGGCAAACTTCATTATCATTTTCGATGGATTCGGAATCGGCTAATAATGAGCAAGAGTATGAAATTCAAAGAATTGAACGTCCCCAAACTGGCCTTAGGGTGATTTTTGCTTCCGATGAAGAGCTTATTGCTCATGAAGCCCGGCTGGATATTGTTGATAAGAAGGGGGGCAAACCCTGCCTTTGGCGGCAATCTTCCGATTAGGCTGAAAATTTACACTAATGATTGGCGTTATCATTAATGGTTGCTTAGGAAAATGTATAGAAAAGCCTCTCAAGGCTAAAAACTGTTCAACTGCGCGATTTAACAAGAAAAAGTGTTGACGGGGTCCTTAAGTATTCGTAATATGCATGGCGTTCCCAGTAGGGAACATCAGGAGCGGTAGTTCAGTTGGTTAGAATACCTGCCTGTCACGCAGGGGGTCGCGGGTTCGAGTCCCGTCCGTTCCGCCAAATTATAACGCCACGCTAATTTATTAGCGTGGCGTTTTTTTTATCATGACTGTATTTAACTGCATTAAGAGTTCCTTTCTTTTTGTATCACTTTTTTGTTGAATGATACATTTTTTGCTTCTAATGACTTCTTTGAGTTAATTTTTGATATAATGAGATCTATAAATAATAGATTTATGAGAATAATTCACATTCTTTTTAATCATATTAACTATTCTTAGGTTTTGTCGCGATTTTATCGAAATGTATAAGTTTGAGTTTTTTATGACTGTATTAATAATAATTCGCATGAACTCTAACTAAGATAACAGATCTGAAATAATCTAACCAATCTTTACCTAATGCTTTAAGGTATATATGAAGGCTATCAATAGAAATAGCAGATTGGCCATTCTCATACCTTGATATTTGTTGTTGGCTCAAATTTAATAATTTTCCTAATTCTGTTCCTGTTAATGATTTTTCAATACGTGCGGATTTCAAGTATTTTGCGGTAGCCATAACAATATCTAGGTCATTACTTTTATTCAATTCTTTAGTATTGATATATTTCATTTCATATTCTCTCTATTAGGAACTTATTATTTTAAAGTTAGCTATTAAAGATAGCATTACTTTAAATTTTTTGATTTTCTCTATGAGGAGTAGATTATATTTTTTAGTTACCAATGTGAAATTGTTTTAATGAATCAAAAATAGTTTATTTGATAGCTTTTGTCTATTGATATAGGTATAAATAATGAATATAGACTATTGAATCAAAATATAGGTTTTTATAATTCAATAAAAACAATGTGTTATGTCAATGTTAGGGATTGGCTTAAAAGTGAGAATATAATAAACAATAAATGAAAAAAATGCATTTATAGTCATATAAAAGTAAGTATTTATATTTTTACATAAAATTACAAAAAAATATTTATAGATTAAGTTGAAATAGTGATTTATTTAGGGTTGATTTGGTACTTATCGGTAGGTAGCATATAAATTTAATTATAGGTAAAAGTATAATCAAGCCTGCTTAGTTGGAGAAAAAATGAAAAGGTTAATAGGAATCAGAGATGTAATATTAGCGATTACCTGAGCGAACTACTTTATAAGTAGAACGCTATGTGTTAAATTGTATTTAATTTATCTTGCCTGCTACAGACAAAATAAGGGCCAAACGAACTGGAAAAAAGGTACCAATCAGAAGTTATCTCATCAATTTCTACATATGCAATTGAGTTTAGATTGAATGCTTTAAAATATTTTTCGAATATATCATCAGGAACATTGTCATTTGAAGATTTTCTATCATAACTTATGGTTAACTTTAAATCTTTTATATACTTTCTTGATGATTGATTGAAATGAACAACTCGATTAACAGTATATGTCTTATCAGTTGTAATTGTTCCTAATAATTTAATATATCCACTGTTATCATTGTTTTTTACTAATTTCATATTTAGTGTATATGATGATTTATTATTAGCTAATATGAAATTAGAGGAAACAGTTGCTTCACAATATTGTGTTTTACTTTTTTCTAAATTTAAGTTAAATAACAAGAAAACGATAATTAATGAAAATAATAGTATCAATGAATATAGTGTTTTATTAGTCATTTTTATCCTGCCAATTTACTCTTGTTGAAATGCATTCTTTATTTTTTTTGCATTTTACTAATAAGCTATGTTTGTTTTTCCCTAAGTTTTGTATATTGTTATAATAATAAAAAACATCAGAATCTTCACAGGTTAAGTTAAAATCAATTGCTTGTTTACTTATTGTGTCACTCATATTTTTTTCATAGTTATCTTTAAACCCATAAACAGGGCAATCTCCAATTGTGCTAATTTTGTATGACTGTATTGATGCATATGGAAATTTTATTGCATGAATTTGATTTATAAGGTAAATAATCACCAAAAGTAAAAAAACACTAATTATCAATAATGTTTTTTTAATAATATGATTTTTATCACTAAGTAATAGTGATTTGTTAGATTTATTGCTTGAAGTGGGAGGGGGGACTAGGCTTTTCTCTATTTTATTATTGAATTTGGCAATCGATTCTTCAATTTGAATTTCAGAAGAGATAACAAGGCCTTTTTTTGATATGCTTAGAATTGCATTTTCAACTAAAAGCTGTTGATGTAATACTTTTCTTAATGTACTAATGTATTGGTTAAGGGTGTTTATCGAAACTTTTAGGTCATATTTATTTAGTATTTTTTTTAGTATCTCTTCACGAGTGATAGTCGTTTTATTATTCTGAATTAGTATTATAAAAATATAATTCAACACGGGTGTTAATTTCATTACACTGAGTTCTGTGTCCACCCTAAATATTTCACCTAAGTCAGAATTATATTTTATTATGTTGTTCAGTATATATATCATACATGACTCTTATTTAGTTATTAAAATATGTGCTTAGTTTGTTCACTTTAGCTAACATGATAGTCATTGATTTTAAAGTAATTATATCAGTGTAATATACTACTCTTTTTTTGAGAAGAAAATATGAAAATAAATTTTTGTTTATAACGATTGGTTATATATGTAATGACAAAAATTTCAGTGTATTGTATTAATGAAACTGACATTTTTTGTTTTGATGTTTTATATACAGATAAAAAGCAGTATTAACCACTATTTCAAGTCATGGAAACCTAAATTAATTTGCTATTTTTAATAGGCGGAAATGATTTTTTAGAACTGAATTTTATGAATTTGTAATGCTTTAAGGTAATTATAGATACAGAGTACCTGTCGAATTATGATTAGGTAATTCAATGTTTATTTTAATAGTAGTATAGCCAAATTTGTCATTTTATTTTTTTAATTAATTGATATGATTGAATTTTAGGTGCAGTTGCCAATTGGGTAATATTTATCAAATATTACAATATATTTACGGCTTTTCTTTTTAAGACGCTCATCTTTAGATTCTTGGCCGGGTAATAAGTAAAATATATAAGGCTCGGAATCATCATTAGCATCACAGTTTTCATGTAAGAGCACTCTAAAATAGGTATTACCCGTATTTTTTAGAATACTAGTGCTTGGATTAAGCTCATATTTAAAATCTGGTTTTTTAGGTCTCACAACAAAATAGGTTTCTAGGCTAACCGTTGGATAAAATAAAGGTCGCTTTTTTTGTTCATTATCACTACGCATATCAAGAGGGGTTTCGCTAATGATAATCTTATAATAGCGCTCGGTCTCATCGGCTTCTCCTCGATAAAAAATCTTAAAAAATTCTTGTTCCCCAGGTAATAAAATTTTCTTCAATGGAGTAAAAATAATCTCGCCGTTATGGAGAGGTGCCCCATGTTCTTGGTTACCTGGTTTATCAATTTTGTAGGCACTAAAATTATATAAATTAGTTTTATCTGTGTCGTTGATGTATGGCTTAGAAAAAAACTCTTGCCCTGACTCCATCGAAGAAATATCTGCATTGATATATAAAGCAATAGCATTATTGCAAGACACTGATAGCAAAACCAATAATAGGATTTTAAGTAAATAAAATGGTTTCATATTAAAAAATCCAACTAAAATTTAAGAGTATATGGGGTTCAATAAAAGGGCCACTTGAACTTTTACAAGTAGCCCCAAAAGTAGTCATTAGATATTATTGAATATCGGGCCCGGTCCAAATTGCTTTGACAGTTATTGTGCCACTTGCAGAAACGGTTCCTAACCAATCAATACCATCCAATGTAAAAAATGATTCAGAGTCATTCATTGGGAATGATAAATCTAAGTTAGTTCGATAAAAAGATCCTAAATCCTCATTAGGTCTATCCCATGGTGTTTCAGACCATAATGCATTTTTTAATGAAATTTCATTATTATCACAACTTGCTCGGTGTGATTCTTTAGTACCATTTTCATTTTTAAATGAAAGATAAGCGGAAAAAGGGACATTAAGTTTATTATCGCTCGAGGTAAATAAGCAGTATGACTGTCCTTTTAATGTTGTGTTTGGTCCTTCAACTTTTGCTGTAATAGAATCCGCTTGCCTTGGCCCGCTAGTCGTGACGATATAATTAAATTCTATCGGTGGTTCATCATTGCCGACTTTTCCTGTTTTGGATTGGTTTGGATTAAAATCTGCTGGAATAATGCTAATTCCATAATCTCTCGGCTTAATTATTAAGAAATTTGAAGGTGTAAATTCGTAAAATCCAGATTGAGGAAGTGGTGATTGAAAACCAAAAGTATATACACTATCAGCAAGTGTGACCGTTGAATTAGGTGAAGCGTCAACAATTGATTTTAAATATTCATTTGAGAGAAAAACTTCAATATTTTGTGAACCATTATTAAAGATCTCTGACATGTTTGTTGTTGATGACCAATTTGTCCAGCGCGTGCTGTTACTTCCTTTATATTGAATAAGTGCAGCACGGGGGTCCCTAGCTAAACCTAACTTTGCACTATCAATATACATACGAACTGTAAATGTACCGCCGATAGATTGTCCTTGGGTTTCTAATTCAACCAACTTACAAATAATTCCAGAAGTATTTCCAACAATCCCTGTCGAGCAAAAATTAGAACCGAGTCCAATAGTTGGATTGCCATTGCTATCCACAAAGACTTCTTGTAAGGCGCCCGTTCCTTTTAGAATAATATTGCCTTTTTTATTGGTTGGAATGTAGTGTTGTTGTGTTGTCGTTCTTCCTCCACTCGTCATACAGGTCGTATTACTTAAATCATAATCGTCGCGGCTTGTGCAGGTTCTTAAATCAAAAGTATATTCTGTTCCTGGTGGTATTTCGGCTAACCAGCGATAAAAAGATTCAGAAAATATCGGTCTTGAATATCCAGACTCACCTGGTGTTCCTGTTTGTTGGATTTTATATGCACCATTATCTCGTAACTGCTGAGCTGACCAATAAGACGTTGCCGGGCAATTTCGGTTATTTGTCATGCAACGATTCCCGATAAAAGGTTGGCTTACGGGAGAATTTTCTAACCAGATATCACCTGTATTATAAGTTGAGCTAAAAGGTGTTCCTGTATATCCCATATAACCTAAACTATATTGGCTATTGCGCTGGTATTTTGTGAATACATTTGAGCCCGAGAAGCGAGGGTCAACTCTATTAGCAACAATAAAGAATTCGTTATCAACTTGGTTTTCAACAATGACATACTCTTGTAATGGTGCTGTTGCAGAAAACGAATTCGGTATTAGAACCGAAAATGAAATAAAAAGTGCTGTTATCGATAATAATCGCATATTAAATTAGCCTTTAAAGTGATAATTAACGTTTAGCAAATGCTTCTTGAGGTTCACATGTCACCTCACCGACCCACAATGCACCACGTGCACCTTGAAGGTTTAAATCTGCTTCGCAAATTGTTTGCTGATCATCTTGTAATAACGATATCACTGGATATCGGACGTCAACATCCATGGAAAACTCACCATTTTGGTCCGTTTTTGTTCGACCAATATGATTTCGAATTGAGGCATATTTTATATATTCACCATTTGGTGATTTCAGACGACCAAATACCGTGACTAGTTGCCTTACCTCAGGTTGATAAAGAGCAATGTTTCCTGGGTATAATGTGACGGATTTATTTCGCCCTGAGACAATATCAAAGCTGTCTTTTGATTTTCCGTCATTCATTAGTTGAATGTCATAATCCGAATAAGGGGATAATGGAATAAAGGTATTTTTTCCGCTAATTGGGTAATTTTGCCCATTTACTTTTGCGACCATGCTGCCGCTACCTTTTATATCGGAATTAATAATGACGCCTGATTTACCTTGCTGCCCACTTGGCATGATCATGCCGTTGCTATATGCCACAGAGCCACGAGAGGTTAAATTGCCATTAAGTCTGTTATTATCGGGGCGATTAATCGTTACGGTACCTGAATTATATTTAGTATCATAAGAAGCATAGCCTAATGTTGAAAAATTGGATTCACCATTATCTTTATCTCGGACTAATTTGGAGACAGAAACCCCTGCATTGGTAATCACCGAATTTTCAAAGTTTTTATTCGCATAAATATTTGCTTTCACATTACCATTTGTTGAGGAAACACCCGTACTCAACCATGTTGATAAAGGTAAGGAAAAATCGAGGTTAATATATTTTTCGTTGGTACTATTTTGGTTATCATAATGATAGCGCTGTACACCCGCTCTTAGCCCCACCGTTCCATAACGGCCAGAGAATAATGTATTCGCATATTCATAGTTAATTGAATCACTGCCAATACGGCGATCTTTAGTATTACTAATAGTCAGTGACCCAGTTCTATCAATTATTTTGTCAAAATTAATGGTTCCGCCATAAGAATAACTGTCAGCATCATAAAGTGGTAAATCACCGCTCACTACAGTTTTTTCTTTAGATGCCCATAAAGAACCGTAACCTTCAGGTATATTGATAGAAAGAGTCGCAATGTTCCGATAACTACCATGGTTTTCTAGCATCCCTTGCCAGTTAACTGAGATATAGTTATTTAAAGCCGCGTTAATACTCGTTTCTTGTACAACAAATTTATCAAACCCATAATTTGACATTTGAAAACGCACGCCAGACAACACTGGGAAGTTATAAGCGAAAGAGGCTCCGATTAAATGGCTTTTACTCGGAGTTTGGCTCGTTGAGCCTTCATTTCTTACATAATGGCGCTTGTCAAAGTCAATATAACCACCATAAATTTCCCAATTGAGTTTATCAAAACCGCCTGTTATCGCACCGAAGGATTTATTAATTGTTTGGTGCTGTGTTGTGACAATTTTGCCATCGATAACCGTCTCAATAGTGACGTCGTAAATACCATAGGGTAGTACACTGGTATCAACTTCAAAATTACCCATTGGAAAATTTTGAATATTTAATAATTTACCTTGTCGATAAATGCGTACTTCGCCTGGGCTATTTAAAAAAGCATAAATCGGCGTAAGTGATTGCTGCTTATTTGTCACCATACTTGAGGAATTGTTTCCTATTGATGCCGCATAAATTTTACTGCTGCTAAGGGTAGTTAAGCTGGCAATAGACTGTAAATTCCACGTACTCATGAGCCCAAGTGCAAAACGAAATCCGTTGAAATCACGCTCATACATTGCACGATACAGCTCAACATTAGAATTAGATTTTCCAATGCTATATGCTGATGCATTTACATTAAAGTGATGTTCCGCAGCTGCGAATAATGTATCTAAATTGAAATAGCTGCTGGATGTATCTTTTGAATCTTTAACACGGCTCTGGAATACCCCTAAATCATAGTTAGCTACCGCTGAAAATGAATTAACTGAAGAATTTCCTAGTACAGATTGCCGCGCATGTTCTTTTGGCGAAAAAGCAGCTTTATCAACATCTAATGATAAATTAAAAGAAGAAATGTTTAATTGAAGGGTTGCATTATTATCAATAATAATACCATTACTTTCATCAAAAATGGCATCCTTTTTTTCTTCAAGTTTATCAACTAGTAAATTATTTAATTTCGCACCTTGCTCATTTTCAATGAGATGAATACTTGATAATTTAATATTACCATGATCGATTACAATAACTGCATCTGCAATTTTACTTTCGCTCTGATTGGTTGCTGCATCATCATTTAGTCGTAAAAAAACAGGTACAGACATTCCTTCTTCCAATGCACTAACAAATGCAGGAGGAATAATATATCCACCGATCTTAACGCTTTTCATTTCATTGGCATTAATTGTATTCGAAAAAATAATACTTAATATTGATAAAGCAATAGCACTCTTACGCATAATTTAAGTCCATTCTTAATTATTTGACAACAATGAACTCTCCTTTGTGCCAAATACCTACGCTTGATTTTTTATTTGTGACATCGACAAATTGTAATTTGACGGCTAAGTTTGGCATGAGGTAATAACGCTCGCGACAAATACCATCCACTCCATATTTTTGTTTTTCTGCTAAACAAGGGCCTGAAGCCACTACACGGAAGGTGCTATTTCCAGTATTTGAAACTTGGGCATTAGTATATTTATAATTAAAGTTTTCAATTCTTGGTGCGACAACAAGAATTGTGCTAATTGTTGCTGATGTTGTTGCTGATGCCGATTTCGCACTTTGTGTAACACCACTCTCGCCAATAGGATCATCTTTCCAATTTAATCGATAGTAACGTTCTTTATTATCTTTTGGGCCTTGATAAATTATCTTAAATATATCTTTTGCATGCCCTGGAAGAATTAAATTAGCGGGTGTTGATAATATTTCATTAGGATCAGTAACTGTAATTACTTTTCCAGTATCAAGTGGTGAATCTATTTTTTCTATCGTTAAATTTACCAATCTTGCTGTATCTACTGTATTTTCAATTTCTTTAGATAAGGTGTCTTCATTCGATGATATTATTTCAGTAATATTTCCCACGTTGACAGCAAAACTGCTTTTTAATGGTAACCATGATAATAAAATTAATGCTAATGTTATCTTTTTCATAATCGTAAATTTCAAAAATGAATGACGATAAAGATATTATTTCCCTATAGTATCTTTATCGTAATATTTAGTTATCTAATAAGGGGATATTGAATTAAGGAGCTGGCGTGAAATCACCGTCCCAAGTTGCAGTAAATTGAACTTTCACATCACCATCCCATGTACCATCAGTCAGTGCTTTAAAGTCAGTCGCTGCACCATCAGCTTCAGCGCCAGCAATAACAAAGGTGAATTCACCGCGATCTGCTGCACGCTCAGAGCCATTATAGATGCCATCAGCCGCTAAATTGTCTAAACCAGAAGTTAAACCGGTTGATGTATCAATTAATACTAAATCATTATTTTTAGTCAAATCTTCGCCATTCCATTTAACCCCAACAGTTAATTTAGAATCGTCAGTTGTTCTTGCTAATGTATTAGCAATAATTTTTGACGCTAATTTAAAATCTGTTGCACCAGCTTGGCCTTGAATAGCGATATCAAATGCTCCATTCTGTTGGTTAAAGCTTTTTTGGCCTTCGGCATAATTAAAAGTTAAACTTCTTAATGGAGTTACAACTAACATACTTGTCGTGTCTTTAATTGCAGTCGCTTGCCATGTTGCTGTTGCTTGAGCGGTACGTGTATCTGCATTTGCAGCTGTAGCAAAAGAAGCTGCGATAATTGTTGATAACAATACAGAAGCCATTTTTTTATTTAACATACTAATCTCTCTTTTTATATTGATAGAAAACAATAGTAAAATTAGTTATTTAATTTTTACATATTGATATGGTTTTATTGAATTTAAAATAGAATATTTAAATGTCTTTCATGCTGTTTAGTAATATTTCGATTGTTTTTTTACTTAAATTTATATTGTTTCTTTTATTTTCTTCAGAGAAACAATCAATATAGTAAATCATTTCAATCCATCTTTTGTCTAAAACGGTTAATATTTCATTTAATTGATCTAGCGATAATGAACTGCTACCAGTTTCATAGCGAGATACCTGTTGTTGGCTAATGTTAATTAATTCTGCCAACTGTTTTCCTGTCATGTTTTTTTCTTTGCGTGATTTTCGTAAATAATTTCCTACATGACTACTAATTATATTAGCTTTCATTTTTTCAGCCTCTAATATTAATAGATCTATTTATATGATATTCGTTAGCTCACTCACTCGCTTGCTTAATTGAGTGTTATAATAAATACATTAAAAAAAGAGTAAATGGCAGGATTTCTATTAAAGATTTACTTTTAATAGGTTTTTTCTATTAATTCTGTTTTTTTTAGCATTATCTAATTAAAAAATATCTTCTCACCAGTTTAATTGGTTAAAAATACACTTAATAGTGTTGAAATTAGGGAGATCAATAAAAAAATACACCAAATAAGCGTAAAATTATTATAATTGTTAACAAATGTATATTTAATTAAGAAGCATAAAGAATCTACATTGAAAGTTACAATTTATTACAATTAAAGGGTGGGAAGAATTTAGAATAAAGGCAGGAAACCAGTTATATTGGTAAAATTATAATTTGTAATGTGTTTTTAGCCCTCTTATTTATTAATAACTCAACTAACTAGTTTAATGTGTATGATGTTAAAATTACACTTTGCTAACTAGATATATGATATGACATCAGTGTCTAGTAGGTTGATACTATAGTATCAACTTTTTAATATCATGACCCTATTGTGGCACATGGGGTTTAGACCTGAAATTTCGTCTTACAGGCCAATTTATTTTCTATAGTCTCATCAGGTATTTTACCAGTGAAAATAGAATCAGCGATAGGTTACTACGTTCTCTAGTGCCCCTTATTTTAATTTCAGCAATATCAATTATGATGTCTTTATCTGTGGATGTCGTGTGCTATAGAAATAATAATGGGAAAGCTTCCTCTTTGTAATTAGGTCACTAAATGAATATAGGTTTTGTAGTGCCTAATACTATACACGTTTGTTCTAAAAGCAATTCTTCACTTAGAGATTCGCTAATTATTACTTAATAAGTTAGATATACCGATTTACCTAACCGCTAATTAAGATTGCACTGCGGGCTTTTGAAAGCCACTTTTATTCAAAACTATACATATAAGAACTGTGATCTGTATAGGAATTTCTGTTGTAAAAACGTTGGTTGTTAGAAGTGCACGCACTATCTATATATGATGAGCAATCTAGATAAGCTTTGCAGAATAGCTTATCTAGATTATTTTGAACGATTCTTATTTTCTCCTTGTTAGGTGTGGAGATAGACCATTCTATAGGCTATAGGCAACTGCGATTAGCCAGTAATATTTATTGCTACTGTTTTTTCAATTCATGTTACTTCTATTTATTTCTAATCATTGGAAGGGTTGGGTATTTGACTTAATCTAAACAAAAATATTCGGGCATATTGAGGCTTTTTTTTGTCTAAAACTTTGCCAATTATCACTAATGTGGCAGCTAAATGCGCTAGATGCATAAATCACCTTGATCCCAGACACTGAACTCAGGTTTAATAAGGTTAGTCACTTGCGCAAAAATGTAAGCATTAAGGGATATTTTGCGCAATGGAATGGATTCAGCTTTGCGGCAGTTCAATTTATTAGCGATCTGCTGCCATGAACATAGCAAATATTGCGGTATGGGTAGAATTGGGTTACTTTCAATCGCTCTATTCGTGAAATGCTCAATTTGTTGTCGATGTGCTATGGCTCCTTAAAGTAGGGAACATATGGGATACATCGCTAAATTGATGTTTTCATGTTACAGCGAAATTAAAGTAGCACTATCCGTATTGCGTTGTAAAAATTGGTTTAAGTACGTTTTTATCCTACCTGGAGTATACTGATGACGACTCGTAAAACCCTTGCTAATGCTATCCGCTTTCTAAGTATGGATGCGGTTCAAAAAGCAAAATCAGGGCATCCTGGCGCGCCAATGGGCATGGCTGATATTGCTGAAGTACTGTGGCGTGACCATATGAATCATAACCCAGCTGACCCACACTGGGCAGATCGTGACCGTTTTGTACTGTCAAACGGCCATGGCTCAATGTTGATTTATAGCTTACTGCACCTCACTGGTTATGACTTATCTATTGAAGAGTTAAAAAATTTCCGCCAATTACACTCTAAAACACCGGGCCACCCAGAATATGGCTATACTCCAGGTGTTGAAACAACAACCGGTCCTTTAGGTCAAGGCATTGCAAATGCAGTGGGTTTTGCGATTGCAGAACGTACATTAGCAGCGCAATTTAACCGCCCTAACCATAACGTTGTTGACCACCACACTTATGTGTTCATGGGTGATGGTTGTATGATGGAAGGTATCTCGCACGAAGCGTGTTCTTTAGCGGGTACACTGAAATTAAATAAACTGATCGCATTCTATGATGACAACGGTATCTCTATTGATGGTGAAGTTGAAGGTTGGTTTACTGACGATACCGCTGCACGTTTCGAATCTTACGGTTGGCATGTTATCCGTGATATCGACGGCCATGATGCATCACAGATCAACGCGGCAGTGAATGAAGCGAAAAGCCAAACTGATAAACCAACACTGATTATGTGTAAAACTATTATTGGTTTTGGTTCACCAAACAAAGCGGGTTCTGAGTCTGTTCACGGTGCGCCTTTAGGTGATGCTGAAATTGCAGCAACTCGTGAAGCTCTGGGGTGGAGCTACGGCCCATTCGAAATTCCTAAAGATATCTATGAAGCTTGGGATGCTCGTACTGCAGGTAAAGAAAAACAAAGCGCATGGGATAAAAAATTCGCCGCGTATGCAGCGCAATTCCCTGAACTAGCTGCGGAATTCACTCGTCGTATGAATGGTGAATTACCTGCTAACTTTGACGCGGATGCAAAACAATTTGTTGAAAATCTGCAACAAAACCCAGCAAATATCGCAAGCCGTAAAGCATCACAAAATGCATTAGAAGCATTTGGTAAAGTATTACCTGAATTTATGGGCGGTTCTGCGGACTTAGCGCCAAGTAACTTAACCATGTGGTCAGGCTCCAAAGCACTGAACGTAGACCCAGCGGGTAACTACATTCACTATGGTGTTCGTGAATTTGGTATGTCAGCTATCATGAACGGTATTGCGTTACATGGCGGTTTCATTCCTTACGGTGCGACATTCCTGATGTTCGTTGAATACGCACGTAATGCGGTTCGTATGGCAGCACTGATGAAAGTGCGTAGCATCTTTGTTTATACTCACGACTCTATTGGTCTGGGTGAAGATGGCCCAACTCACCAACCGGTTGAGCAACTGGCAAGTCTGCGTGTGACACCAAATGTCAGCACATGGCGCCCTTGTGACCAAGTTGAATCTGCTGTGGCGTGGAAATATGCTATCGAACGTAAAGATGGCCCAAGCGCATTAATCTTCTCTCGTCAAAATTTAGAGCAACAACCTCGTACTGCTGAGCAATTAGCCAATATTGAGAAAGGGGCTTACATTCTGAAAGATTGCGCAGGCACGCCTGAGTTAATCTTTATTGCGACAGGTTCTGAAGTGGAACTGGCCGTTAAAGCGGCTGAGCAATTAACATCAGAAGGCCGTAAGGTCCGTGTTGTTTCTATGCCATCAACCGATGCATTTGATAAACAAGATGCGGCATACCGCGAAGCTGTTTTACCTGCCAATGTGACAGCACGTGTTGCTATCGAAGCGGGTATTGCAGATTACTGGTTCAAGTACACTGGTTTAAACGGTGCCATCATCGGTATGCATACCTTTGGTGAATCTGCTCCAGCCGAAGTTCTGTTTAAAGAATTCGGTATTACAGTAGAGAAAGCGGTTGAAGCTGCAAAATCTTTACTGAAATAAAATAAGAAGGAATGAGTCCCGAATTTTGGTTCTCATTTCTAATTATCTTGCTGAACAACGCCTAGTGATAAGCTAGGCGTTGTTTTTTTGTGCACCAATATAGGATTTTCTATTGCGTTCTGTAAATATATCCCTTAATCTAACCTTAGATAAGCTGAACCGTTTCAGTTGTGTGTTGCTGAATGAAAATATTTTTTAAAAATGTCGGTTGAAGCACACTTTTGATGTTTGACAGCTAAAATGAGCAGTAGAGTTGGTGTGAGTCAGTTATCCTTAGCAACCGTGTGATTTTGCTCAGATACAAGGTGTAGAATGGCAATCAGGGTAGCAATAAACGGCTTTGGCCGCATTGGTCGAAGTGTTCTAAGAGCGTTGTATGAATCTGGCCGTCGGGCAGAGATTATCGTGGTGGCGGTTAACGAACTTGCTGAACCTGAAGGTATTGCGCATTTGCTGAAGTATGATTCCAGCCATGGGCGTTTTGCTTGGGATGTACGGCTTAACGGAACACTTTTACAAGTTGGTGATGATAATATTCGTTTATTTCATCAACGTGAGCTGCATGAGTTGCCTTGGAAAGAGCTGGGTATTGATGTCGTTTTAGATTGCAGTGGGGCTTATGGCTCACGGGATGATGGGTTACTGCATTTAGCGGCAGGGGCGAAAAAAGTGTTATTTTCTCACCCGGGTACTGACGACCTTGATGCCACTATCGTTTATGGTGTTAACCATGAAAGCCTAACCGCTCAAGACAAGATTGTTTCCAATGCTTCTTGTACCACCAATTGTATTATTCCAATTATTAAATTACTTGATGAGGCATTTTCGATTGAATCGGGGACAGTGACGACGATTCACGCGTCAATGAATGACCAACCCGTTATCGATGCCTATCATAAAGATTTACGCAGAACTCGCGCAGCGAGTCAGTCTATCATTCCTGTTGATACCAAATTAGCCGCAGGAATTACACGAATTTTTCCGAAATTTAAAGACCACTTTGAAGCCATTTCTGTTCGTGTACCGACGACGAATGTGACAGCGATTGATTTGAGTGTTACCGTACATGACGATGTTTGTGTTGAAAAAGTCAACCAACTACTGCGAAGCGCTGCACAAGGGCATTTTCGTGGTATAGTGGACTACACAGAATTACCGCTAGTCTCGATGGATTTCAATCATGATCCACACAGTGCTATTATTGATGGTACACAAACGCGAGTCAGTGGTAAGCATTTAATTAAAACCCTGGTTTGGTGTGATAACGAATGGGGGTTTGCTAACCGGATGCTAGATACAACATTAGCAATGGCAGCGACAGGTTTAAACTAATTGGCGACTGACAGACAGCAGGGCATGATAACTTTATTGTTTTGCACAGTCGCTGATGGAAACTTTATAGAGAATCAACGAGAGGATTCACCATGTCTGTAATTAAGATGACCGATTTAGACTTAGCGGGTAAACGCGTATTCATCCGTTCTGACTTAAACGTTCCTGTAAAAGATGGCAAAGTTACTTCTGATGCGCGTATTCGTGCTTCATTACCAACAATTGAAGCTGCTCTGAAACAAGGCGCTAAAGTCATGGTCACTTCTCACCTTGGTCGCCCGACCGAAGGCGAGTACAACGAAGAGTTTTCACTGCAACCTGTTGTTGACTATCTGGCCGATAAAATGGATTACCCAGTCCGTTTAGTTAAAGACTACCTTAACGGTGTTGATATCGAAGCTGGCGAGTTAGTTGTGCTGGAAAACGTTCGCTTTAATAAAGGCGAGAAAAAAGACGACGAAACGCTGTCAAAACAATATGCGGCATTGTGTGATGTTTATGTGATGGATGCGTTTGGTACGGCTCACCGTGCACAAGCGTCAACACATGGTGTTGCTAAATTCTCTCCAGTGGCTTGTGCTGGCCCACTACTGAGTGGTGAGTTAGAAGCATTAGGTAAAGCATTAGATAACCCAGCTCGCCCAATGGTTGCGATTGTTGGTGGTTCTAAAGTGTCAACTAAACTGACTGTATTAGATTCTCTATCTAAAATTGCAGACCAGTTAATTGTTGGTGGCGGTATTGCGAATACCTTTATCGCAGCGGAAGGCAACAATGTTGGTCGCTCATTATATGAAGCAGACTTAATCCCTGAAGCGAAAAAATTACTGGCAAACTGCCAAATTCCAGTACCGACTGATGTTCGCGTTGCAACTGAGTTCTCCGAAACTGCACCTGCAACTCTGAAAGCAAGTACTGAAATTAAAGACGACGAACAAATTCTGGATTTAGGTGACGAATCTGCACAGCGTTTGGCTGAGATCCTGAAAAATGCCAAAACCATTCTTTGGAATGGCCCAGTAGGCGTGTTTGAGTTCCCTAACTTCCGTAAAGGTACTGAGATCGTTGCAAAAGCGATTGCTGATAGCGACGCATTCTCTATCGCTGGTGGTGGTGACACCCTAGCGGCTATCGATTTATTCGACATTGCTGACAAAATTTCATATATCTCTACTGGTGGCGGTGCTTTCCTTGAGTTCGTTGAAGGCAAAAAGCTCCCTGCCGTTGTGATGCTAGAAGAACGTGCTAAAGCGTAATTAATTGTTCATACACAACAGGCAGCGTAGGCTGCCTGTTTACCACAGGACCTTTTCACATGTCTAAAATTTTTGATTTTGTTAAACCGGGTGTTCTTACTGGTGATGATGTACAGAAAGTTTTCGCAGTTGCTAAAGAAAATAACTTTGCATTGCCAGCGGTGAACTGTGTTGGTACGGATTCAATTAACGCCGTACTTGAAGCGGCCGCTAAAGTTCGTGCTCCAGTTATTGTTCAGTTTTCTAATGGCGGTGCTGCATTTATCGCAGGTAAAGGCCTGAAAGCTGAAGGCCAACAAGCTGCAATTTTAGGTGCGATCTCTGGTGCTTATCATGTACACCAAATGGCTGAGCACTATGGTGTTCCTGTTATTCTGCATACTGACCACTGTGCGAAGAAATTACTGCCATGGATCGATGGCCTGTTAGATGCAGGTGAAAAACACTACGCAAAAACCGGTAAACCACTGTTCTCTTCTCACATGATTGACCTGTCAGAAGAAACACTGGAAGAAAACATCGAAATCTGTGCTAAATATTTAGCGCGTATGGCTAAAATCGATATGACTCTGGAAATCGAACTAGGCTGTACTGGTGGTGAAGAAGACGGTGTTGATAACACAGGTATGGACAGTTCTGAGCTGTATACTCAACCAGAAGATGTTGCATATGCATACGAAAAACTGAATGCAGTAAGCCCGCGTTTCACTATCGCGGCTTCTTTCGGTAACGTTCACGGTGTTTATAAACCAGGTAACGTTCAGTTAACGCCAAAAATCCTGCGTAATTCACAAGACTACGTTTCAGAAAAATATAACCTGCCACACAACAGCTTAGACTTCGTATTCCACGGTGGTTCTGGCTCAAGTGCTGCTGAAATCAAAGAAGCAGTTAGCTACGGTGTTATCAAAATGAACATCGATACTGATACTCAGTGGGCAACTTGGGATGGTATTTTACAGTACTACAAAAAGAACGAAGGCTATCTGCAAGGTCAGTTAGGTAACCCAGAAGGTGCGGATAAACCTAACAAAAAATACTATGACCCACGTGTGTGGCTGCGTAAAGCACAAGATTCAATGGTTGTTCGTTTAGAACAAGCATTCAAAGAACTGAACTGTGTTGATGTACTGTAATTAACGCGCATTAAGTTTTTTGTGATTAATCCCCTAGTAAGGTAACTTGCTGGGGGATTTTTTGATCATGTAGATACTGGTGCTTTACTTAATTGTGAAAGTAGTTTTAAAAACAGCGCTTCACTTTGTGTTAGCGGTTTACTCGCCTCGGTGATTGCACATATGCGGTTATGAAAGACAGGGGAGTCGCTCATTTCTATGAGTGAATGGCGGAAATTAATATGTGAGGCATAGTTTTCCGGTAAAATACCCACATAGTGGCCTGAAGCGATAAAGGTAGCTACAGCCTCAAGGCCAGCGGCTTCAGGGCCTCGGCTAAATTCACCCGATGCTAAAATACTTTCAGTGAATGGGTGTGGCCGATAAACTAATGCTAGATTATGTTTGTTGTTGGCGGTATTGGCAGAAACATAAAGTTTATGGTTTTCTATAAATAAGAATTGATAATTATAACGATTATTTTCGTGATATTGCCCGCGAATACCGATTTGAATTGTTCTGTCACTAAGCGCTTTATTTAATTGATTATGGTTGAGGATACTTAGCTCTAATTTAACATTAGGCGCCTCTTGGGTAAATTGAGCAATAGTGGCTGATAGATGACAGAGTGGATCCGTTAATATATGTTCAATAACACCAATAACTAATGTTCCAGATAAAATCCCATGGCGTTCATCGACTTCAGTTTTGATATTATCTAATGCTTTCAAAGCAGTATTGGCTTTTTCGATAACAAATAAACCTGACTCAGTTAGCTTAAAACCAGAAGGGCCTCTTTCACACAATTGGACACCGAGTTTTTCTTCAATTTCACGGATATGGCGGCTTATTGATGCTTTTGACATATTTAGTTTTTTTTCTGCAATGGTAAAGCCACCAGCTTCTGCAACGGAAGTAAAAACACGTAATGATTTTAAGTCTTTTTCAGTTAATTTTTTATTATGCATATTTATACCTATTACGTGAAATCAATCACTAAATGCTAATCTATCTTATTTTTTATTGGGATACAAATAGCATAATTAATACTATTTTATTTTAATTATTAAAATTGTTTTTATTTATATAAAAGGTTTCATTTTATGAAACCATAGGATCAAAAATATCACTTTTATTCCTAGCGGATACGTATATCTTAAAGTTGTAGTTGTTAATAGATTATTACCAAAGTGGCGCCACAAAATAATAATTAATCCAAATATATATAAATACAAAAGGATTCTAATTTATGGTCACAGATGAATTGTTAACAATAAAATTAGATATGATTACATTTACAGCATTAGGGGCCTTATTATTAATTACTAGTAATGTAATCATAAAGAAATTTCCATTTTTTATGAAATATTCAATTCCTAGCCCGGTGATCGGCGGGTTTATGTTTTCTATTGTAATGTGGTTAGCTTATCAATTTAATATTGTTGAGCTTAATTTTGATAACACATTATATGACTTATCGATGTATATATTTTTCGTCACAATAGGTTTAATGACAGGTGTTAAATTATTAGTGAGTGGTGGAAAAATATTGCTAATTTATATGGTGATTTGCTGGGGGCTGGCATTTATGCAAAATGGCGTCAGCATTGGTTTATCATATGTTTTAGATATTGAGCCACTAGTTGCTATGATGGCAGGCCAAGCCTCGATGCAAGGTGGTCATGGTATGGCGGCATCTTTAGCACCGCTGATTGAGTCCTTTGGTCACGACCAAGCCCTGAATGTTGGGTTAGCGGCTTCGACTTTTGGTTTGATTGCAGGGTCAATTCTAGGAGGGCCTGTTGGGAACTGGTTGATCCAAAGAAATAAATTAAAAATTGAAACTGACCATGTTGATTTGGAAAATTTAGCGGAAAGTAACGATACCGAAGATAAAATTACGGCTCAACAATGTATTATTACAGGAGCAGTTATTTTAAGCATACTCGCTATCGGAATGCCGACAGCAAAATGGATAAGTACAGTAACAGGGTTTACTATTCCTGGACATATTTTTAGTTTGTTTGTTGGTGTTATATTTCATTCAATCAATGAAAGAAAACCAATAATTAAAATATCTCGCAATACAGTAGTATTAATTTCTACTTTATCACTAGAAATGTTTTTAGTGATGGCTATGATGAAATTAAAACTTTGGGAACTATATGAGTTAGCATTACCACTAACGATTATATTAATATCTCAGGTTATTACAACAATATTAGTTGCCATATTTGTTGTTTATCGCGCATTAGGTAAAAACTATGATGCTGCTGTTATGTCCGCTGGTTTTATTGGACATGGTTTAGGTGCAACACCAAATGGCTTAGTGGTTATGGACGCTATTTGTAATAAATATGGTTTATTCTCACGAAAGGCATTCATTATTATACCAATCGCCGGAACAGTATTAACGGATATTGTTGGTGTCCCTCTATTTGTATTCCTAGCTAACACATTTGGTGGCTAAGAAATAAAAAAACAACAAAAGAAAGAAAACTAAATCTAAGAAGGAATAGTTTGTATGAAAAAATTAACGACACCCCCACATGTTGGCCATAAAACATTTTTATATTCAGAATTAGTGACTGAATTGACCAACATTGAAGCGGATATTGCCATACTAGGGATGCCATTTAGTTCAGCTTATAGTGCTCATGCATTTACCAACGACCAATCTCGTGCTCCACAATATTTACGTGATATGAGTGACCGAATTGTTAGGCATCCAGATCATTATGATTTTGATATTGATGGGCCACTACTCCAAGGCCGTAAAGATATTAAATTTGTTGACTGTGGTGATGTTATTCCTGATTTATCAAAGCCTTTGGGGGAGCACCATCAGCGTGCAGCTGAGGCAATTCGACAGTTATTAAGAGCTAAAGCACTTCCCATTGTTTTAGGGGGCGATCATGGGATCACAACGCCTATTTTGCAGGGATTTGATGAAGTAGGGCCAATTACACTTGTGCATATTGATGCACATTTAGATTGGCGTGAAGAGGTTAATGGGGTGGATACCGGCCTTTCAAGCCCGATCCGCCGCGCTTCTGAAATGAAGCATATAGGTGAAATTTTCCAAATTGGTTTACGTGCACAAGGTAGCGGACGCCCTGCGGATTACCAAGCGGCTAAAGACTATGGTGCGCATGTTATTCCGGCCTATGAACTGCATGAGGTTGGCATGCAAGCCATTTTAGACCGCATTCCAGATAATTCGAACTACTATATTAGTATTGATGCCGATGGTATTGACCCGAGTATCATGCCTGGAGTTGATGGCCCAGCTCCTGGTGGGGTGACTTATTTGCAAGCTCGTAGCCTAATTCACGGTTTAGTGAAAAAAGGTCGCGTTGTTGGTATGGATATCGTTGAAATTACACCCGCAAAAGATATTCCCTCTAAGCTAACTGGGGTGACTGCTGGGCGTTTTGTTGTGAATTTAATTGGAGCATCCATTCGCGCAGGGTATTTTAATAAGAAATAACGCAGCCAATTAATGTTGTGCTAACAATAAAGTGGGAGATACATTTCCACTTTATTGTTAATTTGCAGGTGTCCCTTGATGAAACCTTAATTGCCATTGGTTTGCTGAATTTTTTAGCCAAATAGATGAGCGGTTAGTTAGCTTGGTTTTATCCCCATCTTGCTGTTCAAAACTGATATAAGTCATCAACACCGTATTATCACTCAATTGCGAACAGTGGAAATTTTCGGCGTAAATCGTTTTAGCTGTTTCATTAGCCAATGACGCTAAGGTATCGAGTTTATCGGTTGAAAAGCCAGAACGACCAAATTCAAAAAAATCCTCATGTAATATCTCGCGAAGAAAATCGCTATTCTGTCGGTTAGTACTGTTATGTAATTTTTTTTCTAATTCAATCAGTTTATTCATCACTCGCGTGCCCCCAATTGTTGTGCCAGTTTCTCAGCGAGTTGAGTCACCGTATCCGAAGTATTTGCTTGGAAATGCATCGCAATTTCCATTTCTTGAGCAGCAGGGAAACCTTCTTCTTCTGTTAAAATTCGATGTTGAGGAAGTTTTGCTCGTAAAGGTAATAAACTAACACCTAACCCATCTGCGATAGCACTTTGAATACCTGCAAGGCTAGAACAAGTATAAGTTATGTGCCAAGGGCGCTGTTCACTATCTAATAATTTGAACATATCATTACGGTAGAGACCGTTTTCAGGAAAAACCACCAAAGGTACTGAATCATTACTTAAACGTTTATATTGGTTGCTTGTTAGCCAGCACAAAGGCTCCGGCCAATGGTAATCACTTTTAAATTCCCCTTTTTTCTGTTTCACAATAATTAAATCTAATTCGCCATGTTGGTAGCGCTGATGAAGTTGTCGGCTTAGGCCACTCGTGACTTCTAACCGCAGATTGGGGTTAGCTTGCATAAATGCGGCCAGTGTCGGCGTGACTTGGCCAGAAGCGAGGTCTTCAGGAAAACCGAGCCGAATAGTTTGAATGACGGCATTGCCAGTGATTTTCATAAAGAAGGTATCATTGAGCGCCAATATATTTTTTGCATAACTCAACAAAACTTCACCAGTTTCGGTTAAGGTTAGTATGCGGTGCCCTCGGACAAATAAAGGCTGACCGACTAAAGCTTCTAGCCGTTGAATTTGCTGGCTCAATGTTGATTGTGTTGAATTTAAATGCTGTGAAGCCACGGTGAAATTCCCTGTTTCAGCAACAGTGACAAAGGTTTTTAACAAAACAAGATTGAGCAATGGATTCATTTTATAAATACCAGTCATTTAGTTATTTAATTTTTAAATAGCATACTTTTTCAGTAGATTAAAGGGTCATAGGGGAGATTAATCATGAAAACATTCTTTTTACGTGCAAAATGGTTGGTTCACTTAGCTAGCATTCTTATGATTTCATTGATATTTATGGGGAAAGGTATGGCAAACCCACAAGCTAACTCTTTGGTATCATTGGCTGAGCAAGGTAACTTACAAGGTGTTAAGTCCTTAGCTGAGCAAGGCGTGGATATTGAACAGCGCGATTCACGCCAACGTACTGCGTTGATGGCGGCAACCCATGAAAACCATCTTGAAGTTGCCCGTTTTTTGATTGAGCAAGGTGCGGACGTTAATGCACGGGATAATATGCAAGATTCCCCTTATTTGTACGCAGGGGCGCGTGGTTTGCAAGAGATACTAATATTGACTCTACAACATGGCGCTGATTTAAAAAGTACCAATCGCTACGGGGGAACTGCTTTGATCCCTGCGGCAGAACGTGGACATGTTGCAACGGTTAAAACCTTGATTGATGCGGGTGTTGATGTCAATCATGTTAATCGATTGGGTTGGACGGCACTAATTGAAGCGATTATTTTGGGTGATGGTAGCGATAAGTATGCACAAATTGTCACTGAATTAATCAAAGGTGGCGCAGATGTTAACTTAGCTGATGGTTCGGGGATATCACCGCTGACGTTGGCAAAAAGTAAAGGTTACCGTAACTTGATTGAAATTCTTGAGAATTCAGGAGCGAAATAATGTCGGATACGCAATTTTTACAACAAGCTATCAACTTAGCAATGGAAAACGTGCGAGCTGGCGGGCGGCCTTTTGGCGCAATTGTTGTCTGTGATGGGCAAGTTGTTGCGAGTGGCGTTAATCAAATGCTTGAGCTCAATGATCCAACCGCCCATGCGGAGCTGATGGCATTGCGTCAAGCAGGGCAAAAATTAAGCCGCGTGAAATTAGATGACTGTGTGGTTTATGCAAGTGGGCAGCCTTGCCCGATGTGCTTGGCCGCGATGCGAATGGCGGGTATCTCTCGGGTCGTCTACGCCTATTCAAATGATGACGCCGCACCTTTTGGGCTTTCTACGGATGCGATTGCAAAAGCGCTGAGGGTCGTTCCTGAGCAGCAATCAGGTTTACGGTTTGAGCAACTAAAACCCAATGATGAAACGCGCAGTACACTGTACCAACAGTGGTGGGAACGGCAATCTAAATGAGTAAAGCGGCACCATCTTCGCTGGCGTTAGTACTGACCATTGTTTTAGTCGGGGTGAACTTACGCCCCTTTATGACGGGCCCAGGGCCTGTTATCGACAATATCATTCAAACGACAGGGATGAGTTATCAAAGCATTTCGCTTTTAACATTGTTACCCATGCTATTGATGGGGGTTGGCGCATTGGTTGTACCAATGCTAAACCAACGAATAGGTGAACGTGCGGGTATCAGTAGCGCAATGCTATTACTGCTGGTCGGTTCACTCGCTCGTTACTTTGTGGTTGATGGTGCAGCTTTATTATTAACCGCTTTTTTATGTGGAGTGGGTGCGGCTTATATCCAGTCGGTATTTCCTGGGCTCATCAAAGCGAATTTCCCCCAAAAAATGGCGATGATGACAGGATTATATTCAGCCACGTTAATGGCAGGGGGAGCTATTGGCGCACAGATCACGCCTTTGGTTGAAGAAATGACAGGCCATTGGCAGAGTGCCTTAGCATGGCTTGCTTTCCCTGCTTTGTTGGCGCTGTTGGCTATTTGGGCGAATGTACACACGGAGCGGGGCTCAAAAGCAGAGCAGGTCTCAGTGTTGACGTTCTTACGAAGACCGAGAGCATGGTTGTTGATGGCAGGTTTTGGGCTGATTAATGCGGGTTATGGCACTGTAGTGACTTGGCTAGCGCCTTTTTTCCAAGAACAGGGAATGAGTGCTGCACAAAGTGGCACTTTTGTTGCCATATTAACGGTGTTTCAGGCGTTATCTGCACTCATGATCCCCGTGTTTGCTTCGCATAATATTGATCGTCGTTTTTGGCTGATTGTCACGCTCAGTTGCCAAGCTCTTGGTTTTTCTGGGTTGATGCTGTTTGCCAGCGATGTGCCACTTTTATGGGTCGCGTTATTAGGTATGGGGCTAGGCGGCTGCTTTGCATTAAGTATTATTACAGCTTTAGATCATTTGCCTCATCCCGTTAGCGCAGGCGCATTGACTTCGTTGATGCAGGCTGGAGGATTTATTATTGCAGCCTTTGGGCCATTATGCGCCGCGTGGATACAGCAATTGAGCCAAAGTTTTACATGGGTATGGGCAATGCATGTGATTTTTGTATTAGTAACATTGATTCTTTATTTGCGTTTGAACCCTAAAAGCTACAGTCAAATCTTCAATTTAAAATAATTAATTTCCTCTTTATTTATTGCGAATGATAATTATTGTTATCTTGGTGTTTTTTTGTCACTATACTGTTTATTTATTCGTCTAGGTAAGAGCCCTATGCAGCAGCGTATCGAAGATAAATTCACACAAGCGCATTCAGCCCGTGAAGAGCACTCTGCTGGTGAGTTTATTCTGGCGGTTTTATATTGGGGGCGTTAATTGCCTTTATAGCGTTGCTAATGACATTCTCACATTACCGTTATGTGCAAAGATTAGAAGCAGAGCAAGTTTAATATAAATAGAGTCGGTGCTATTTTTTACGTTTCTTATTTTGTTTTTTTACTTCTTTATTCACTTTCTTTTCAATGGAATTGAAGTAGATATCTAAATAATGTCGGTTGCTTAAAAATGAAATTAAGCAACTGGCAACAATCACCACCCAAACAAGTTGCAACTTAATTGAGTTTTCAATACTGAAAAGTAGTAATAGTGGGATCATGACCATCATGCTTATGAAAATGGAGCACAATAACGCGCCAGCAATATAGAGTGAGTACTTTTTTAACCCGAATATATTGAGGGTGGTAAGCACGACAAAAGTTAACAGTAGCGTACCAAATGTCGCAAACATAATGATTAGCCCAGCCTCTTGCTCAATAAGCCAATCCGTGAAACCAAACCAAGAAAAAGGGATACTTATCATTGTAAGCGCTCCTGTTTACTAAATAGTAGGGGGATATCTTTAAAACGAAATAACCTGGCAAAAATAACATTGGGGAAAACATGAATATCTGTATTGTAGAGTGTGACGGTTTGGTTGAAAAACTCACGTCGGTCTGCAATTTGGTCTTCAATATGTTTTACTTGGGTTTGCAATTCCAGTAACACCCCTTTACTTATCAGCGTTGGATAGTTTTCAGCGATAGCAATCAGCGGTTTTATTTTTGCTGGAAGTTGATTTGCAGTATCGACTTTGGTTTCAATAGCGGTACTGGATAAATAGCGCTGACGGCTGGCAATTAACTCGCTAAACAGCTGTTTTTCATGTGCCATCGCTTTATCTGCAACTTGAGTTAATACAGGAACTAATTCGACCTGCTTCTTTAATAACACATCTATATTCGCAAATGCTTTATGGCAATTGTTTTTTAAAAATACAATATTATTATAAATATTAATTATATAGCGTATAAAAATATAGCTAATAACAGCGATAATAATGAAAAAAATAAGCTTTTCCATGTTAGTTATCACCGAATAATGATATCTGGTCGAAATGCATATTTAGCAGCCCGTTTTGATAATCCATTGGCGTAACTAAAATCATACCAATCAGAAAAAGTGCAATTATGGCGGTAATAGCTAAATTTCGACGTAATGGACCTGTTTTGTTCCAACGAACGACATAGTCTGAGGGGGAGACGCCTAATAGCATATGAGGTGCCTTACGTATAATAATCGATTCGCCTTTTTCATTGGCATCTGCTGTACCAATTAATAAATAACCGCGGTTTGCTTCAAGTAAATATTCTTTGTAACGGCGATTACCGCTTTCAATATCCATATGCGGTTCTAAGCCAGGGTAAACAAAATAATCTGGGTCGCACTCTACTTTTACCGAACCAGTATCATCCGTAAGAGTGAAGCTATGCATGTTGTATTTACTATTTTGTAAGGTATAGCTTTTTTTACCGTCTTTATCTTTTGATATGGAATATTCAAAATAAAATGAGCCGTAACAGGTTTTATTACCTAGTTGGCTTTTAATGGCTGTGCCCGCCGTGATTTTTCCTTCAATTTCCACAAGCCCCATTGCCATTGAGCGGATTTTGGAGGTGGCTAAATTTTTCTGAAATTTTAAAAAGCGCTTGGTTGGCGTATTTTCAATTGCTTTAAATACAAAAGCTAAGACAAATGCGATAAAAAATACACGCATGTCGATAAAGAACCCTGCAAATAGGCAAGTGGCGATCAGCATACCTATAAGGGTTTTAAGAAACGCACTAAACTTTGATGAGCCTTCATTTTGTAAACGTTGATAACGTTGATAGCCAACTTTACTAGCCTTGACAACATTACGGGTAATAAAAAAGGTGATGATGAGAACAACGACGTAATAAATGATACTGCCATAGTCGCCGATAGAAGGAGAGAGCGAGTACCACATACCACAAGCAACACTGATAAAAGGAATGATCCCCCAGTTTACTTTTTTATTTATCGAGAACTTGTTATCAATAAATAAAATTAAAGCACCAATAGCTGCTCCGAGTAAAAAATACATATTCACGCATTAATACCTTTAGGCTGACATTATTTAAACTGGACGCCCTGATATTTTTTTTCATCTTCAGAAATATCAAGTAATGGCAGTGCTGAAAAACGAAAGGCATTGGCAATTAGGCTGTCAGGGAACATTTGTATTGCAGTATTATACTCTGTTGTTGCGTCGTTAAAGCCTTCACGTCGTTGGGCTAATTTATTTTCAACATCACTTAAGGCGATTTGTAATTGGGTAAATTGCTCACCAGAAATGAGAGTAGGGTAATTTTCTGCAATGGCAATAAGGTTACCCAGTGCACGGTTCATTTCATTCGATGCTGCGATTTTATCGTTCATGTTTTTGGCATTAAAGTAGTTCTGACGCGCATCACTTAGTGAAGTAAAAAGGATTTCCTCATGTTCCATAGCCTTTTCTGTAATGGTAACGAGTTGTGGGATCTGATCGGCTCTTTGCTTTAAAATAACATCAATATTGGCAAATTGATTGCTGACTTGATTACGGGTGTTGATCAGGCGGTTATAGATAGAGATCCCCCAACCTATAGCCAATAAGAGTAAAACAAATACAACGATAAGTGTGATGGTCATATTGATGCCTTTTAACCCGTGATAAGTAATTTGGGTTAAAATTATAAGAGCCTTACCACTTATGCAATCAGAAAAGAATGAAAGTAAGGTGAGAATAAAGAAAATCTGATCTTTTTGAGTGACAAGATCAGATTTTACTTTTGAATAGTGCTTAAAGATTTGTATTTACAAGAGAAAGGTTCTTATAGCTATTTTGTTCAAGAAAATAATCTAGGTCACACTGCAATACATTAGCAAATATACAGAGCCGATGAATCGTAAAATTCTGTGTACCGCGTTCATAACGGGAGATTTGCTGTTGGCTTAATCCCGACTTTTTCCCTAAAGTGTGTGCTGTCCATCCCATCTGTAAACGGCGTTTACGAACTTGTAGTCCTATATAGGCATTTGAAATTTCAGTTTGATATATTCTCATAATATTATCCTGATTAATATCACACTACTTAAGTGTAAATAAGGTTTAGTTATGTGTTCTTATATTGATACGTTGTTTTTTCGAAAGTAATTGAATCTGATAGTCTAATTGCTATGTTTTCATTTCGATAATTACCCTGAGTATAAAAAGATTTCTCTCCATTAAATAGAAATAACCCAATAATAAATACGCCTAATCCAATAATAAATACAATAAAGCTGAATAGATAAGATAGTTGCTTGTTAATATAAAATAGGGATTGTTCCTCTAATGCAAAAGCGGCATCTGAGAATGATAAAAATAATATGACGATCCCCCAGTGTAATACAGAAAGCAAAAAAGGGTATTCAACATGATTATGTATAATAATAGGGATTATTGATAGAATGATTGCCAATGGATAACCATTTCCATTAATTTTATATTTTATAAAAGATTGAAATACGACATAGATACCTCCGGTTAATAATAAAGATAAAAATATCAAATTAATGAGTCCTCCAGTCATCAGCCAGAGTAGTATTTCATTGTGTGGGTGAGGAACAATATACATTTTAGGACTAAAAAAAGGAATTGCTGTTCTTTCATAACTATTTTCAAATAAAAATGATTGCTCCCATGCATCATACGGTTTTTCTAAGAATAAAGTAATAGAAAAACGTAGCATTTGTTTTAAATGGAATTGATTCATAACATCAGTTCCAATGTACTGTGGGCATAGTTTTATTAAATAAACTCCAATAAAGATTGCTACAGCAATAATAAAATAACTAGCACTAACACGTAGAGGGTTTTTCTTGTAAAAAAGACAAATGAAAATAAATGCACAAACAGTAAAGCTTAGCCAAGCAATAACAGATTGCAGAACGACTAAAGTTAATGTGAAAAATAAAATGCATGTTCCTAGTAATACAATCCTGATTTTTTCATGGCGTTTAGATAACAACGAAAATTGTGATAATACAAGAGTCATAAGAGATAATAAGCATGCAGTCGCCATGTTAACCGATAATATATTAACTTGCTGTGATAAGCCATTTGAACGCATGCCTGATGCAAGATAAAAAATATCAGCTTCAAATATATATTGATATGCAGTAATAAAGACTTGAGCTACATTAATAATGATATAACAGTAAATACAAAATGATTGTATTAACCATTTTTTTTTCACTTGTAACCCTGCAATATATAGTAATACGCCAACGGTAATACCAGAAAAATACCAAAAATCAACATTATTATTTTCTCCCTGATGAGATATTAACCCCATCATTAAAATAGCTAAAGAAAAACAGTAGCAAATAGCAGGTAATGTAATGATTATTTTAATTTTCCGATAGAAAACTGTAAATGCTATAATGGATATCGTCAAGGAAATAGATAACCAGCTAATAATGTTTTGTGGTAATGATTGTCTCAAGCTTCCTAGACTGTCAATATAAATAAGACTAGCAAGGTGCCAAACAATAAAGATACCAATAAATAGTGAGCGGGATATTATGATCATAGTACGCTTACCGCTATATTAAATAAATGTTGCTATTAACCAAGCATTGCCTTTGTAGTCTCCAGGTTCGGCGTCATAGCCTGAAACTTTACTTTCAATCGTAATGTTTTTTACTTTATCTATTGTTGTTTCGAGCGTTTTTCCACTTTGATTATTTTGTTCATCATAAAGTATAAGCTCAGAATAAATAGTATTATTTCCTGATTTTAAGGGAAGTCGTTTTTGTGGATCACTATCCGTGGCATAATCTAATGCTAATTTTACTTTAACTGGCTGTACTCTATCGCATGTATAAGTAACAGTACGCGTTTCTTTACTATTAAATTCATAAGCATCCAATGTTTTGTGATCAATGTTTAAATTATCAATATTAGAATGGCAATTTGACGGATAATTGATAACCGATGTAGTGAGATCTAATTTAACGGTGGCTTTATCAATAGGTACATAAATATCTGGTGTCCCATAGTCTTGGAATAATCGTGTGTAACCTGCAATCATTGCATTTGGAATAACAATTTTTCCATCAACAGGGATATCTTTGACATAAACTCTAACGGTAAAAGGAAAATGAACAGTAAAAAATGATGTTGCTAATGGCCCCATTTCTTCATTAGAGCATCCTCTCCCTGAAATATTCCGCCAGCCACTGGTTATTCCATTCTCAGAATAAAGTGTAAAAAATGTATTATTGTTTATTTTAAATGCGGTCAGCCCTCCAATAGTAAAGCCTGCTTCTGGCATATAGGCAAAAACACGGTGGTAGGCATAAGCCGGAACAAGGCCTGCTGAATAATTACCTTGTAAGAAATTCACAGTACAATATACAGACCCATAAGGCTGAGATGTGTTTTCATTAATAACAATACCGGAGCTATTTGCTGGGGCTATTAAAAAATATTTATTGTTATCACTTCCAATTGCTGGTGTATCAGAAACAACAGAATTGTTAGATACTAAACTCATTTTATAGCCACCACCACTTCCTGAATAGCGAGTCGCACTATAGGAATTTAAGTTAACTAATAGCAGCAACAAAAATAATGGTGAATACTTGTTTATATTTTTCATAAAGACTTCCCAATATTACAGATAATCAACCATCACTGATAAAGCGGCACTAAATGGCCCAGCAGTGAGATTTTCAATAGCTTGATTAGTGACTAATTGTGATTGGATAACAACTTTCCCTGTATCACCACTTACGGATGGAGCAATCCTTTCCCATTTATTAAGGTTGAGCGCATTACTTTTATTTTCTTCTGAGAAACGAATACCCAATCCATTAATAGAGGTTGCAAGTACGGTTTCATTGTTTATTGTCAAAGTGCTTCCTTCTCTTGGAGATAGGTAAACTTGTAAATTTTTTCGAAGTTCACATTGTTTAATGAGAATACCAAAGGACTGTTTTTCTTCAGTTAGTCTGTCTAGCGCTACCTCA
The DNA here is from genome assembly GCF_013255915.1 of Providencia rettgeri. Classification (GTDB taxonomy): domain Bacteria; phylum Pseudomonadota; class Gammaproteobacteria; order Enterobacterales; family Enterobacteriaceae; genus Providencia; species Providencia hangzhouensis. The sequence goes on from NZ_CP053896.1 coordinate 919,444, forward strand.
CGGAAATTAATGACTAATTCTTTTTCACCATTTTCTGCTGTAAGTACACATGGCGGTCGAACCAATTTTGCAGAAAGAGAAATTAGTACATCCGCTTGAGTGCCTAAGGAAACTAATAAACTAATTAAAGGGAATGAAAAACAAATAAATTTCATTTCAATTCTCCTTATTGATAATCAAGATTAAAAGTAATAGTTGAGGAGAACCCCCCTGTTTTTAAAAGAGAACTAAAGGGCTTCTGAGCATAAACACCGAATAAAAGTGTATTAACGGACCCTTTACCTGATTCAGTTACTGTACTGACATCAATTGTTGTATTCAGTTCTAGTTCCTTACCACGACTATCAGTCAGTGCTAATAACACATTAGATTCACCAGTGGTTTTTAAATAATTAATACCATTATGTGTTTCAATATTTTGTGTATTTAACGTTATTTTGATCGTTTTATTCAAAGCCATCGCTGAACAGTCCATGATATCCAATTTAAATGGTTGCATATCTGAACGTCCTAATGTTTCGATTGAAGAAAAACGTAGCCCAGAAAGATATATTTTTTTCTGTGTATCATCATCACTTAGCCGGCAACCAAGCGGTACTAACACTCCTTCAAAGTAAACTGTTAGTGTATTGGCAAAGCTGGTATTCCATGTTAGGAATAAAAAACTAAATAATAATATTGAGCATCTAATCATAATTTATCTCCACACGTTGCATCTTATTACTAGCAGGAATAGAGAATAAAATGGTGTTATTGCGTAGTGGTTGAGTTAGCACATATTGGTTACTGCCTAATTTCAGTCTTAACGGTACCCAAGCTTGCTTTTGTATTGGTTTGCTACAATGAGAAAAATGCATTTCCACACTATAGGTTGCTGCAATTAAAGTACTTTCATTTAATTTTAATGAGATATTAGGTAGACAAGGAGCAGTAACAATACGCGCATTAACATATATCGTGCCTGTTGTCACAGGCACCGCAGACTCAGCAAAAATAGGTATAGTAAAAGCCCATAGTGCTAGGTAATTCAATTTCATTGTTCTGCTCCTATCTATTTTTTACTCATTATTCCGTCACACTGCACTTTGAAGCTTGGCATTTGAAAGCAAGTGAGGGCTTTCCACCATAATCATTGATATATGTCAGGTAAGGTGTTGAAAATTTGGATGATTTAATCAGTTGATTAGATTTTGGCGGTATCATGACTGCGTCAAAATCACTTTCTTCAGATTGTTTTTGGCTGTTCCCTATACCAATTACAGTTAAATAAAATGGTGTTGGGTTATCTAACGTATAACCCGATGATGTTGCTGTTAATGTTATGTATTTCGTCCAATCGGTTTTGCTTTGTGCAACAATGCTTTCAGGGCGATAAAATAGTTTTACACGGCTCTGTAATGCAATTTGCAACACACCCGCTTCTGATGACTTAGGCGGGATTTCACGCAGGTTGTAATAAAACAGGGATTCCCTGTCTTGCGGTAACTTTGCAATGTCGGGTGCGGTGCTTAGGCGAACTAGGCTAGTGGATTTGGGTTCCATGCGCTGAATCGGCGGAGTGGCAATAATAGGGCCTGTTTCCAGTTTTTGTTCTAACGCATTTTCTAACCACGACTGGGCCAAATAAGGCAATTCTGGGTTATCATTACGGATCGTAATATTAATAGACGACTGGTTTCCATCGAAAATTATACGAGTACGATCAAGTGTAACCGCGGCATTCGCAGCTGAAATTACACTTGTAGTCAGCGTGAATACGCTAGTAAGTAACAAAAAAGGGGAATTCAATTTCATCTTAGTTCTCTTATTAACGACAAATAATAGTTGGGTAAATTTCTTGAGGATTAATCACGTCAGGCACATCGGCACTACACTGGTGTTTATTTCCCCAGTAGAGATTGAGTAAGTCTTTAGGCTGGATACCAATAATCCACGTAATACCTTGTTCGCCAACAATTCCGAGTTCAATATTGTTGCTATTACGTACGCTGGCGCCAAAAGGCGGATAAGTGTCATCAGCTAGTTTTAAGCGAGCAAACGTTTTTTCACCTTGAATTACGTTGAGGCGACGATATCCGATTGCCCCACGAGTCAGAGTCGTATCAGTGACGGTCTCTAATGCTTCAACATCTTTTGGTAATTTACTGGTATTAATTGATGCGCTGGTTTTCCGATAACTACTCACGTTTGGCAATACAGCGAGTCCAAAGTGATTAGTTTGATAAACGCCACCACTCAGAGGAACGTTAGCTGCACCAGGTGTTTCTATAACGAGTCGAGTACCACCATAAGCGGCTTGGTGCATGGCAATACCTTCTTTAATTAAGGTAATTCCACCATTAATTGATCCCCCAACGCTGTGATACTCGTTCGGGACATAACTCGCATTTCCTGAAATTGAGGCATAAGGAAGATTTTGGTTTAAATAACCACTAAAGCTGGTTTGGTCATTCTGATGACTTCCTGTTTGATAACCGACATTTAAGTTATAATTGCGCTGCTCACTATATCCGCTATAACCGATATTATGTGTTGAACTGCGTTGGCCATTTTGGTTTCGGGTATAACCTTCAGAAAAGCTGACGCTGCTTCCTTGACTTAAAGGAATAGTGAAATACAAGCTGATCGCATCATCTTGATATCCCGCTCTTTTTGAACGAGAAGCAGAAGCTGTCAGGTTAATATTTTTGAGCCCAATAGCCGCCCAATTTAAAAGAGTACTTAGGTATAAGCTGTATTGTTCTTCTGTTTCACTATTCCAATACGTATTGTATTGATAGTTTCCACCCAATGAGAAATCATCAAAATATTTATTAATATTAATTTGATAGCTTTCTTTTTGAGCTTGGCTTTCATTACCTGTACGTCGTTCATCCAACGTTTGTTGCAAAGAGCGATAGGTTTCATCAGAGAAACGATACCCTGCGAATGTAATGTCAGTTCTGGCTTCATCAAATGATTTTGAATAACTAAGTCGATAACTTCGGCCAGTTAACGTTTTATCAAGTAATTGAGCATGTGACTGAGTCGCATCGAACGAAAGGCTACCGAATGAAAACAGGTCACGACCAAAGCCTGCTGAAAATGCCTGATAATTTTTTGATAAAACGGAGCCCCCATAGATAGACCAAAGGTTATTTAACCCGTAAGAGAGTTCTCCCGAAGCAGTTAAATCACCTTCGAGCTGGCGGCCATTAAAACGTGGTTTACCCGCTGCAAATTTATAGCGGATTTGCCCTGGTCTCGTTAAGTAGGGTAATGCTGCAGTGGTAATGCTAAATTGTTGTTCTTCACCATTTTCTTCTCGCACAGTCACATCTAATGTTCCACGAATAGAGCTATCTAGTGTCTGGATACGAAAGGGACCAGCAGGTACGGTTGTTTCTAAAACTATACGGTTATGGCTTTTGACAATAACAGTGGCATTAGTTTGAGCAATACCAATAATCTCTGGTGCATAACCTGTTAATTTAGGGGGCATCATATTTTCATCGGTTTCAAGAGATACCCCGGTGTACTGCCAAGAATCAAAAATAGCAGAGTAAAAGTAGTTCTCACCTAACGTTAAAATAGACGCAATGGATTTTATTGAGCGGTATGCAAATAATCGGCTAAATGTGGCATCACTATATTGGTTTTCGAAGCTTCCTGTCGATTTTCGATAGTTTGCTTGGTAATCACCGCGTAAACGCCATGCACCAAAATTAAGCCCTGTTGTTCCGTTAGCAGAAAGGTACGATTCTCGTGAACCTGAATTTTGATGCGTTAAAGAACCTGTTAGGTTGTAATCTAATAAAAATCCATTTACACCTTCCTCCCAACGTGAAGGAGGAACCCAACTTGGATCTGTATATTCTAAATAGCTTTGTGGGATTAAAATGGATAGCGTTAATGTCGATAAATCTACACTTAATGAAGCACCTTCAAGCGGAGATAAATCAAGGCATTTACCCTCATCACGATATTTAATTAATTTAATTGCGTCCGGAGTAAGCCCTAAACGATCAAGAATATTAACGGGAACACAAACGGTATCGAATAAATTATTGTTTTGGGATTGTGGCGCTATCACAGTGATATCTTGCGCACTACCCATGCCCTCATTATTGACTTTGAGATTTAAATGATAAATACCAGGCATAATAAATCCAGCCTGAGAAAATTGGCTAAAGTCAATATTTTGAGTGTCTTCTGTATCTAACATATCGGTATTGAATTCGACAGCATAGGCTAACGAAGAGATTGAAGATAAAAAAGAAGTCACAATGATGTAAGAGTAAATATTAAATTTAACCATGATTTTTTCATCAAATTAATTATGAGTTTATTTACTAGTCGTAAGTAACGTTGAATTTAATTGTGGTAAAGTAATCACCAGGTGTAATTTCGTTATTACTTGTGCCTAATTCTGTTTCATATTTTAAAAAGCTCTCTTTACTTTTGTTATCAAAATAAACGTAATTATTAGAAATAGAGTAGAGCTTATTTGGTATTAATAAATTATTGTTAATGTCGTATATATATAGAACAACTCCAGGCTTAGGGCCTGATAGTTTTATTGCATTAGTATACGTATCTTGCAGCGCAAAAAAACGAATTTTAATACCTTTATGATTACTACTGTCATATTCACTAATACAGTTATTTAATTTTATATAGAAAGGTCTTCGCATTAATTTTTCATCATCTATATTATTTATACTGTAATTAGAAATGTAATTATAGTTTATATATTGATACTGACTATCAGTTTCAATTGAACAAGGTGCCGCAACGATATAACCTTGCATTACTGTTTCGCCTCGGAGGCCATCTTGAATATGTCCAAGGTTAGAGCTAGTCGCATTAGAGTTAATAGGGTTAAATAATAAGGCAATCCATAGATAAGTATTTTTTTTCATAATGAGCCTTTTATGGGGAGAGAATTCTCTCCCCTAAAAAAATTACTCGTATGTGATTTTAAAGTCAGCGATAGAACTAAATTCACCTTCAGTAACTGGTGTTGCACCATCAACACGTTTAGCTAATGCAGTAAATTCTAAAACGTTTTCACCTTGGCGGTTACGAATTTGGCTTAGGATAGATTTAGCTTCATCAAATTTAAAATCTTTGATTTGAATACCGATATTCGAAGCGGTACCAGTAGTACCTAAGAATTCTTTATCAGTACCGACATAGTTTTTACCACCAAAGGTAATTTTAATATCTTTAACAGCAACCCACTTACCTTCAGTGTCTTTGCTAAACTCATCAAAATTACATTCTTTTAATTTGATAGCGATATCTTTTTCTGCTGCATTACCCGCTTCTAAAGATGCACGAGAAAGTTGACCAAATGGAACTTCTTGTTTTGTACTTTCTGATTCAATATTACATGGAGCATTAACAACTTGGCCGCTGAAATGTAATTCACCGCTATTACCACTAGCAAAGATAGAAGTTGAAATAGCAGAAGACGCGAATAAAACAGCAATAGAAAGTTTATTTAATTTCATATCTTACATCCTTAAAAATAAGTAAATATTTGATCCCTAGTGAGCCTTTATATAAGTACTGCCATAGGAATAAAGTTCAGTATCCATAAATGGATTTTCAAATGTCCTAATCACAGAACGCTTAACGTAATCGTTTTTAGCGTGGGTCATTTCGACGGAAGGAATCTTATCCTTATCAGGTGTAAAATGGAATAAAACTCTTTGATTTTAATTAAATTTGAATTATTTAACTTATATTTAGTTTTTTTTAATATGTATCAATGTTTTTATGCTAATTTAATTGTCTGTGAAATGTTTAATGTTTGTGCTTTTAAGGTGTTTTAAGGTTGGGGGGGGGTTAGAAATAAAAAAAATGCATCAAAATATCAATATTTGATGCATTTCTTATGATTTTTTTTGGTACTACAGAGTGCAAATAAAAAGTGGAGAGAAATTTTCTTCAAAAATATAACTTGTGTCGGTTAATTTTTTTATTTTTAAAAAATAAAGTTGGTTAATTTCAGGAACACCTCGAATATTGATTTTGTCTTGAGCCTGATCAGCTGGGTCTATAAATATATTTTCAACGCGTAAAAAAAAATGGTCACCTAAGTATTCATGTTTCATCAGAAATTTTCGTGAAATAGTATAGTTTTTACCATTATCACTAATGCTTCCATTCATGATGAATGTGTGTTGGTCAGGTTTATTTTCGTTAGGGATAACACTTAGCAGGTAAAATCCTTTTAAGGTAGAACGATGGTCAGAGATATTTATTTTTAAGGTTGTTTGGCAATCAGGAATAATAGGAGTGTTAATTATGTGATGAACATATAAGCTAATGAAAACCAAAATTATAGATATAATGGACAAAAAAAACATTCTTGTTGATATTTTATTTGACATAAAAATTCTCACAGCTCACAGTTGCACTTTCTTTCGGTACTGTTGGGCAATAGGACAAAAATAGGAAGTTGTCATATAAATTTTTATCATTTGCTACGATACCAACATTATAATAAAAAACAGTTGCTGGCTTTTTACAATCTAGGTTTAATTTCGTGAGTTCATTTTGAATTGTCGCAAAGCTGATGGTTGTTGTATCGGGTTTATGGTAACTATTAATGTAGCGGATACTGCATTGATCGATACGACCAACTTCAGGGTATTCTGTTCGGCTTGCAAAGAAATAACTTTTAAAAAGGTATAATAAGCAAAAAATAATGAGCCCAATAAGTGAAATTTCAACATATCGGTTATTCAACATGTAGCTTTTTTTATTTTCGACTGCCTGGGGGAAAGTCCCTTCGGGTACTTTTGATGAAGAGTCTAGTTCTTCCTCACTAGTGAATAAAGCTTTGTGATTATTATCACTAATTTCCTGTTGCTCATTTTCAATTTTCAGATCAGCAGAAAATTTAATCCCAACTTTAGGTACAGTCGTGATAATTTCATCATCAGAAAAAGATGATAAATGGCGTCTGAGTACAGAGACACTACTATTAAGGTTATTATCGGAGACAACTTGGTTATGTTCCTCCCAAACCCGACGTAATATGGTTTCTCGGTCAACAATATCATGATTATTTTGTACTAAGACTAATAACAAACGGTTTAAGGTGGTTGTTAGTTTTAATGCATTATTAACATCGTCGATATATAACAGCCCCTGATGACTGTCATAATTAATATGATTATTAATCAAATAGTTCATTTTTAGATTGATTTTATTTATAGGAAAAATATTTATATTATTTGAGTTTATACCTGTTATTTATGTTATGTCAATTAAGCATATTTGGTGTAATTTTGAAAGTTATTGAAAATCATATAGTTAAGTTTTTATTTACGCATGTTATGTTTAAGGCGGGAGGTTGAAGAGGTATTTATTTTTTTTAGAAAAACACTATTTTTTTAACATTATACAAAATAACTAATAGTTATTATGCGTAAAAAATTTTAGGCTGAAACATTTTATGAGGAGTAAGTCTGTTGCTAGCTATTATTTTGGCTAAACGATGATATATAAAAAATAGCCTCAAATATAAGAGGCTATTTCATATAAATACTTTACCAATTAAGCCGTTGGCTCAAGGATTTGGTGCATAACAGGATGGAATTTACGTTTAAAGTAAACGAGACCATGCCCAGTATCGTTCACAATGATTTGTTTCATTTCAACCATGTAGACAGAGTGCGTACCGATATCTTGAACTTGAGTGATTTCACCTTCAAGGTTGGCAAGCGCGTTTTTTAACATTGGTTGCTGTAAAATACCGCTTTCCCATACACTCCAGCCAAAACGTTCTTCCATCGTTGAACCTTTCATACCAGCGAAATGGCATGCGAGTTCTTCTTGTTCATGGCTTAGCACGTTGACACACAGGCGGCCATTCTTTTGAAATACCGCATTCATAGCGCTATTGCGGTTAACACAGACCATCAAAGTGGGTGGCGTATCTGTAACTGAACAGACTGCGGTGGCTGTAATTCCACAGCGACCCTCAGTCCCATCCGTGGTGACGATATTGACTGCTGCACCAAGACTTGCCATCGCATCTCTGAAACGCAGGCGATGTTCATTTTCTAAAGACATTTTGACCTCCTGCTGCCGACTATTTCAGCAGCGAATCTAACTGATTAATATCATTGTTGTTATGCAGGTGTGGACGTTTCCATCCGTGTTGATCGTAGTCTGATAAACAGCGATCAACCATATCTGTCATGGCTTTCATATTGCCAGAACCATATGCATGACGCAGACATTGCAGACGAATTTCATCTTGGCTTCCTGCGTAGTTAATTTCATACAGTTCATGACGACCACCAAATTCACTACCGATTGCATCCCACATGAGTTTAAGGATCTTAATACGTTCAACGTGATCCATACCATTAGAGCCGCGAACATATTTAGCTAAATACTTATCAATTTCTGGATTATTCATATCACGAACGCTTGATGGTAGGTAAATCAGGCCACTTGTCACGTTACTTTCAATGATATTCTTGATTTTGGTGTAAGCCATTGGTGCCATAACACGGTAAGTTTGGATAGCTTGAGTATCAGGCAGATAAGCGCCGCCTTCCCATGCTTGTGCTTCAGAGGTCATTGCATCGGTTAATGACCAGAACAGATTACGCCACGCAACCACTTCACCGAGATCAGCTTGTACACCACGGAAATCAATAACACCTGTACATTCTAAACTTTTTTGTAACAATCCGGTAATGAAGTCTAATTTAACCGCTAAGCGGACACAAGCTTGTAATGGGAATAAACGTGCGAACCCACCTTGTACTGCCCAATTACGTGCACGGTCAAAGTCACGGTAGATCAGGACGTTTTCCCATGGAATTAACACATGGTCCATCACCAAGATGGCATCATTTTCATCGAAACGGCTTGATAATGGGTAATCAAATGGTGCGCCAGTTGCGCCAGCCACTAATTCATAAGATGCACGTGAGATTAATTTCACACCATCTGCGTCCATTGGTGCAACAAACATCAATGCGAAATCAGGGTTATCGCCCATGACTTGCGCGGAACCAAAACCAATAAAGTTATAGTGTGTTAACGCGGAGTTGGTCGCAACAACTTTAGCACCACTGACGATAATCCCTGCATCTGTTTCTTTTTCGAGTTTGATATAAACATCTTTAACTTCATCAGCTGGCTTGTGACGGTCGATTGGTGGGTTAACAATGGCATGGTTAAAGTACAGGCCACTTTCTTGAATACGTTTATACCAGTGACGTGCGTTGTCTGCAAACTGACCATAATATTCTGGGTTAGCGCCTAAACAGCTGGCGAATGCCGCCTTATAGTCTGGAGTGCGTCCCATCCATCCGTAGCTCTGACGTGACCAATCTGCGATAGCGTCACGCTGTTGGCGTAGTTCATCGGCACTTTTAGCGAAACGGAAGAATTTGTGAGTGTATCCGCCGTTTCCTGTGTCGGTGTTCCAGCAAAGTTGGTCATGAGTCGTTTTATCATGAAGCGCATCATATAATTGTCCTATAGAAGCGGCTGAATTACGAAAAGCGGGGTGAGTGGTGACGTCTTTTACACGCTCGCCATAAATATAGATTTCGCGGCCATCTTGTAAGCTTTTTAAATATTCTTGGCCATTAAAAGGGCGTTTAGCATCTGAACGAAAATCTTCTGGTTTCATGTCTACCTCGTTATCTCACAATGAGGGCTTGCATTGATAGGGTACAAAGGTTGCAAGCGAAATATGTTAATTTTATGTTTGTTTTGTGTTTCTTAATTGAATCGCTTTACGAGGGAGTTTTAAAGAGACTTTCTAAAGGTTTGCTGGTACTTTTCGTTGGGAGCTGTGTTTTGTGAAAGAAATGTGATCATCTCGATGTTTTGATATTAATATAAATTTTTATTTATCTTACAGTGCATTGATTATTAATCATTAATTAAATAGTTATTATATTAATATTAATATTTTTCCTTAGGTTGTTTGTTCTTTTTTTAATCTTCACATTCACTTTTTGTTAAGCATTATTAGCATCTTTATAAAGTTAAAACAAAATTTATAAGATATCAAAAATGTTTTTAAAATGTAAAATTATTTGAAGAGTGGTTTGTAGAGATAGGTTAGAAGTAGGTATGATATAGCGTTCAGGAGGCATTGATGATTTTTACCTAAAAATACGGATAAAATCACTAAGTCTCTCTTTAATGAATGTTTTGTTCTCGCCATAGGCTAGGAGAGCACCCGACTAACCGGTTAAAAAATCGCGCAAAATAGGCGGGGTCTTTGAAACCGAGCTGGTAGGCAATTTCTGAAACGGGGCTGTCGGAAAACAGTAACATCCGCTTAGCTTCACGCAATATTCGGTCAAAAATCAACCTTTTCGGTGGTCGGTTAGCAAACCGCCGGCACATATCTTTAAGGCGTGACTCTGTGACATCAAGTTTTTTGGCATATTCAGGTACCGCAAGGTGTTCATGATAATGTAAGTCAATGAGCTGATTAAAACGTTGGAATAGGCGGTGTTCGCCTCTAACCCCCGTTGTAGGGTGCTCATCAAGTGGAATAGAGCGCAGTAGAAAGGTAAACAGCGCTTGGGCTAAAGAGGCGAGGGCTTGGTCTTTGCCAATATAGTTATTCGCCGATTCGCGAGCCATCAATGCCCAATAATGATTAAAGGTATCGATATCATCAGGCTTATCGGCAACAGATAAGCAAATAGCAGGGATGTCGACCAAATCTGGATTCGCTGGGTACAATGAGCCAAGAAGCGGTGTGATCAGGTCTTGCCGTACGGTGAGTACGTGGCCATCAGTGTCTTCTTGAGTGAAAAATGCATGTGCAACCGAAGGGGGCGTAAGAATAAAGAGCGGCGCTTGAACAGAATAGCGCGACTCATCGAGCTGCAAAGTAATATGGCCCGTAACTAAATAGTGCAACTGGAAGAAACCATCGTGGCGATGAGCTTGCATATCACGACCAAAGAAGGCGGCCATGTTGCCGAAGGTTTGGTAGTGGACGTCGTCGGTGCCTTGGGTTTCGTCGTAGTCTGTGCTGATGTCAATATTCGTAATTAAAGTTGAGTTACCCTTCATTCTTCGGCTCGCAGCGTTGTTGGCCTCACAAGCCAACCCTAGTCACATACTTCAGTATGCTCCTAGGGATTAACTTGCTTGCCGCCTAGCTGCAAACCAAATTATTTTGGGTAACACCCTTTAATAATTATTTGCAGCATAAGTTATTAAAACATTTGAAACATTTAAAACATTTAAAACATTCAAAACATTCAAAACATTCAAAACATTCAAAACATTCAAAACATTCGAACCATCAAAATTTTAAGGTGTTGCTCTTGGCCTTGAGTTTTTCATTGGGATAGCAATGACTAACAGCGCACCGACCACCAATAGGCCTGCAACAAAATAGAGGCCAGAGTTAAAGCTACCGGTTTGGTCTTTCAGCCAACCGATAAGGAGTGGGCTGACAGCGGAACCTATATTACCTGTTGCGTTGATAACCGCAATACCGATGGCACGAGCACGTAAGCTGATTGACTGGTCTGGGGTTGTCCAGAACACTGCCATCGCAGTAAATGAACCTGTTGAGGCCATAATAATACCAATCAACTGAATGACGGGATGGCTTGTCATCGCAGCGAGAACCCATCCTGCGGCCGCAAATAAATACGGTAGTGCAGTATGCATTTTCCGTTCTTGTAACCTATCAGAACGGCGACTCCAATAGATCATCCCTAAGATAGTACAAAACTGTGGGATTGCAGTTAATAGCCCAATCATGGCATTACTACTGCCTTCATTGAAGCTTTGCATGATCTGCGGGGTCCAGATATTAATCGCACTTAACGTATTGGTTAAACAGAAATAAGCGACGGTATACATTAAGATCACAGGGGTGAAAATTTCTTTCCATAAGCTTTTGTTCTGCAATGCGGTATGGCTTTTGGAACCATGCGGCTGGACAAGCTCAAGCTGGTCTTGGTCCATCATTTCTTGCAGTGTGTCTTTGTCTTCTTGGGTCAACCACTTAGCTTTTTTCGGCGAATCATCAAGATAGAACCAAACTAGCACACCGAGGATCACGGATGGGAAACCTTCTAGCAGGAACAGCCATTGCCAACCTTTTAGGTTTAAAATGCCATCCATACCTAGAATATAACCGGATGCGAGTGAACCGAATGCCATGGTGACTGGCATCGCAATCATAAATAAGGCATTAGCACGAGCGCGGAAATAGGCAGGGAACCAGTAAGTCAAATAAACTAAAATCCCAGGTAAGAAGCCCGCTTCAGCGATACCCACTAACATCCGTAGGACGTATAAACTGGTTGGCCCTGTGGCAAACATGGTGGCTGTAGAAGCAATACCCCAAAGCACCATGATGGTGGCTATCCAGCGGCGAGCACCAACAATTCCTAACATGATGTTACTTGGAATACCAAAAATTACGTAAGTGGCATAGAACAAGGTGGCGGCTAAGCCGAACATGGTGGAAGTTAGGCCGATGTCTTTCCCCATGGTTAGACCTGCAAAGCCAATATTAATACGGTCTAAGAAGGAAAAAACGAATAGCACAAATAAAAATACAATGAGACGTTTAAATAACTTATTAATCACCCGCTGCTGCGGTTCGGTTAAATTTTTATGTTGTTCAGCAGGGTTAGTGCTTGCAAGTTGTTGATTACTCATATTGTAGGGCCCTCAATTCTTTCTTTTACAGATTATTATAGGTACAAGGGACGAGTAGGCAGTCATGGTGCTGTCTGCCCAATGTTGCGATATTGATTTCTTATTTATCTAATTAAGTTATTTGTCTGTAGGGTTAAAATTAACTTATTTAGAGACAGTTTAATTAATAAACGCTTGGTGCACTCGAGGCCACCTCTGAGACGGTTTTACCAAATTTTGCTGCTAGCGCTTCTGCGGTGCGTGCTAGTAGCGTGGTATCAACCCCGACGGCAACAAATAGTGCGCCGAATTTAAGATAATGTTCAGCGACATCTGGGGCTGCCATTAAAATACCAGGTGCCAAGCCGGCCTCACGAATTTGTACAATCGCTTTTTCGATTGTGGCTTTGACTTCAGGGTGGTTAGGGTTCCCTGAGAAGCCCATATCTGCGCTAAGATCCGCAGGGCCAATAAACACACCGTCGACACCTTCAACTTTTAGGATCTCGGGAAGGTTATTCATGGCTTCACGGGTTTCAACCTGTACTATCACACACATTTCATCATTGGCACGGGTTAAATAATTAGGTACTCGGTTCCAACGAGAAGCACGTGCCAAAGCACTGCCGACACCGCGTATCCCAGCTGGCGGGTAACGTGTTGCGCGCACCGCTTGCTTGGCTTGTTCTGCATTTTGTACCATTGGTAGCAAAAGGGTTTGTGCGCCAATATCCAGTAATTGCTTAATGATCACCGGATCATTCCACGGTGGGCGTACCACGGGCTGTGACGGATAAGGGGCGATCGCTTGTAATTGAGATAATGTCGTTTGCACATTATTTGGTGCATGTTCACCATCAATTAATAACCAGTCGAAGCCTGCACCAGCAAGTAATTCAGCACTATATGGGCTGCACAAGCCAAGCCATAAACCGATTTGCGGTTGACCACTTTTTAGTGCTTTCTTAAATTTATTTTCTAAAATATCCATGCCATTTTCCTTACACGAAGCGGCAGCTAATTGAACCCATATTGCCGTAATCAACGTGGAACACATCACCTTTACGAGCCGGAACAGGGCGTGTAAATGAGCCACCTAAGATAATTTGACCAGGCTCAAGTTGCACATTATGCGGTGCTAATTTATTTGCTAACCATGCCACGCCATTTGCTGGGTGGTTGAGTACAGCGGCTGCCACGCCAGATTCTTCAATGACGCCATTACGATATAAAAGGGCGCTAATCCAACGCATATCCAAATCGCGTGGTTTGATTGGGCGACCACCTAAAATTACCGCGCCATTTGCTGCGTTATCCGAAATGGTGTCGAACACTTTGCGTGGGCGGTTGGTTTCAGGGTCAACGTTATGACAACGCGCATCGATCAGCTCAAGGGCTGGGATCACATAATCAGTCGCGTTATACACATCAAAGATGGTGCAATTTGGCCCACGTAATGGTTTCGCCAGTACGAATGCTAATTCAACCTCAATACGCGGTACGATAAAGCGGTCTGTTGGAATATCACAGCCGTCATCAAAAAACATATCGTCAAGAAGCGCACCGTAATCAGGTTCATCAATCTGTGAACTTGCCTGCATGGCTTTGGATGTTAGCCCAATTTTATGGCCTTTTAGCACACGTCCTTCAGCAATTTTCACGCCAACCCACTCTTTTTGGATAGCGTAAGCATCGTCGATCGTCATTTCTGGGTGATCGAGTGAGATCTGTCGGATTTGCTCACGTGATTTTTCAGCCTGATTTAGGCGCTGCGCGATTTGTGATATGACATCTTTTTGTAACATGCTGTTAATACTCCTATTCACCTATTCTATTTCGAGAGCAGCGCTGCACTAAAGCGCTTTGCTGCCACTCGGACTATTCAAGGTGTAAATTGAATGCGTACCCAGCGGTACTCAATTTAACTAATTGGAAAGACCACCAAAGCAGAGGTATTTCACTTCCAAGTAATCTTCGATTCCGTAGCGTGAACCTTCACGCCCCAGACCTGACTGCTTAATGCCACCAAATGGGGCCACTTCATTTGAAATAATGCCTTCATTAATACCCACCATGCCGCTTTCTAATGCCTCAGCAACACGGTAGATACGCCCGATATCTTTTGAATAGAAATAAGATGCCAAGCCAAATTCAGTATCATTGGCAAGATCAATAGCTTCTTGCTCATCGCGGAATTTAAATAAAGGTGCCAGTGGGCCGAATGTTTCTTCTTTAGCGACTTTCATGGCTTCAGTGACGCCAGTGATAACGGTCGGTTCAAAGAACAAGCCACCTAATTCTGCCGATTTACCACCAGCGATGACTTTTGCACCGTGGGAAACGGCATCAGCAATATGTTCAGTGACTTTATCGACTGCGGCTTGATTAATCAGAGGACCCTGCTGGGAGTCTGCTTGTGTGGCAGGGCCGATTTTCAGTTCATTCACGGCTTTTGCTAAACGAGCCGCAAATTCATCGTAAACGCCTTCTTGGACTAAAATACGGTTAGCACACACACAAGTTTGCCCGCTATTACGGAATTTAGCCGCTAATGCACCTTGTACTGCTGCATCTAAATCGGCATCATCAAACACGATAAATGGCGCGTTACCACCGAGTTCCAGAGACATTTTTTTCACGGTGTTAGCGCACTGTTCCATCAGCAATTTACCAACTCGTGTTGAACCCGTGAACGTGAGCTTACGAACGATAGGGCTAGAGGTCATCACGCCGCCAATGGCTTTAGCATCCGTACCTGGGACAATGTTAAATACACCAGCAGGAATACCGGCTTCTTCCCCTAACGCTGCCAACGCTAATGCAGATAATGGTGTTTCTGCCGCGGGTTTTAATACCATCGTACAGCCTGCTGCTAGCGCAGGGCCGACTTTGCGGGTGATCATGGCGTTTGGGAAGTTCCACGGTGTGATAGCCGCAACCACCCCCACGGGTTGTTTTATCGTCACAAGGCGACGCCCCGGTAAAGGTGATGGAATGGTTTCCCCATACACACGTTTACCTTCTTCAGCAAACCACTCAATAAAGCTGGCACCGTAGGCAATTTCTCCCATCGATTCAGTGATCGACTTACCTTGCTCAGCACTGAGTAACTCAGCCAGTTCTTTTTGGTTATCCATCATTAAACGGAACCATTTATTTAAAATTTGGCTGCGCTCTTTGGCGGTTTTAGCACGCCATGCAGGCAGGGCTTTTTCTGCGGCTTCGATAGCTTGTTGGGTTTCTAAAGCACCGACATTGCTGACTTTAGCGATAATCTCATTATTTGCTGGGTTAGTGACCTCAAACACACCTTTATTTTGGGCATCAACCCATTGGCCGTTGATATAAGCTTGTTGGCGAAATAACGTAGAATTGGTATTTATGCTCATTTTTCGTTGTTCTCCGAAGACACTGATTGGACTTGTGGGCGGATATTTTTAGCTGATAGCTGTTGGCTAACAAAACTTAACCCGGCACACAGCGCCATAACAAGTGCCATAGCGAATGGGGATTCATCTTGTAATACAGAAACTGCAACGCTGGCGACAGCCGCTAAGGCAAACTGAATAGAAATAGCAAGTGCACTGGCACTTCCTGCAATTTTCCCGCGATGTTGCAGCAATAGTGACAAACTGTTGGTGCCGATAGCATTGACCATCGATAAGAACAGCACGACTAGAATAACAATTATGGGCAAACTTTGTTGGTAAAATATGAGTAACAGCAGACCAAATGCTAATTGAAACCCACTTTGCATAGTCAGTATGCGCGTTAAACTATAGGTTTTTAGCAGTTTAACGTTCAACAACAACATGACAATCATCCCCAAGATGTTACAACCGAACAGCAAACCATAATGTTGTTCAGAAACACCGAAATAATTGATGTACACAAACGGTGAACCACTGATAAAGGCAAACATACCGGCAAAAGAGAATGCCATGGTGCCAATAATACTCAGTGCTTCTCGGTCTGTGAGCACCTGTGCATAATTCTTAAAAGCGACACAAAGTATATTTTCAGAACCGCGCTGGTGGGTTAACGTTTCAGGGAGTAAGAAAAAAATCGCACACACCGAAGCCAAGCCAATTACTGCCAGCAAATAGAAAATCACTTGCCACTGAAAATGAACGAGTAAAAAACCACCTAATAGCGGTGCCAGTAATGGCGCTATCATGGTCACAAGTGTCATTAATGACAGCACTTTAGGTAGTTCATGAGCAGGGTAAACATCCCTTGCAATCGCCCTAGCCATAACAATGGCCGCTCCACTACCAAAAGCTTGCAGCGCTCGGAATACAATCAAGGTATTTGCGTTGGTGGCTTGTGCGCATAACAAACTGGCAATAGTGAAAATGGCAAGGCCACTTAACAACATTTTCCGCCGGCCAAGAAGGTCACTTAATGGGCCATAAAACAGCATTCCCACGCAGAAACCAGCAAAAAAAGCCCCAAGGGTGTACTGCATTTGCCCTTGAGTGGCCTGTAATGCAATTCCCATTTGAGGGAGGGCAGGGAGGTACATATCGATAGACAATGGACCGAATGCCACTAATGACCCCAGTAATGGAATCAAGTAGTGCGGTATGTGTTTATCGAAATTTTTAACCATCTTGCCCTCTCAATAAAACGAAGAATAAAGCTTTAAACTCTTAGCCCTTAAACAAGGCATGAACATTGTTCTGTTTATAATTTAAAACAGGATCAAGCTCTTCCATGGTAAAAGACAGTGCGAGGTAGCGTTTTGCCATTAAATCGGCAAAATGGGTTTTGATCAGGTCGAAAATCATTTCCCCCGTTTTTTGTCTATCTTCAAGAGAGCGCCCAGCACCGATCTTCAACGTCATATGGACAAAAGCATAATCGTGCTTGCCATCGGCCATTTGCCAAGTATCCAGCCAAATAGCACGACTACGAATGCCACCTAATGGGAAGATACCGGTTCCCGCGAGGGCTTCATTCACTTTGGCGAAGAGCTCAGGTAGTTGAGCTTCATCACGAATATTTTCTGTACATTCTGCATAAAAATGAGGCATAACAATTCCTTATGCGGTGACAGCTTGTTTATCAGTAATATAGCTTGGCAGTGGGAACACGGCATTGATTTGCCCTGTGCCTGAGCTGGCAAACAAGTCAGTTAAAACTTCCACTTTCTCAGCGTATTTATCCCAACCTAACATACCTAGCAGCATCACGGTGTCGTGCATATGGCCTTCTCCATAGCAGTAATCTGCGTACTCAGGCAACATTTTGCAGAACTCTTCAAAACGACCTTCACGCCAAAGTTTGACGACACGTTTATCCATTTGCTCATCAAATTCACGCGTGTAGCTGTTCATGCCATCTTCGGCTTTTTGGTCATCAATAAAGCGGTGTGATAATGAACCACTCGCTAATACAGCGACGGTGCCATCGTATTTTTCAATCGCGGTTAGTACGGCTTCACCTAATTTGCGGCTGTCTTCAAAACTATGGGAAGTACAGAATGCTGAAATTGAGATAACTTTAAAGTGACGGTCACTATTCATATAGCGCATAGGAACTAATGTCGCATACTCAAGGGTTAAGCTTGGGATTTCATGAGCTTGAGCACGAACACCTAACTTACGCGCTTCCTCACCAATCATTTGGCCTAATACCGAGTTCCCATCGTATTCATATTCCATATCGCGAATAAAATGTGGAAGTTCATTACTGGTGTAAATACCTTTAAAGTGGTCAGCACAGTTAATGTGATAGGCGCTGTTGACTAACCAGTGCGTATCAAAAACGATGATGGTATCAACGCCTAATTCACGGCAGCGGCGGCTGATTTCTTTATGCCCATCGATAGCGGCTTGGCGGCATCCAAAGTTTTTACCTGGTAGTTCTGATAGGTACATGGATGGGACGTGTGTTATTTTTGCGGCGAGTGCCAACTTACCCATTTCATCCTCTCTTACCCGTTATATTTTGAGCTGTAGCGGTGTTGGCCGCACAAAACCACCCTAATCACATACTCATGTATGCTCATAGGGATGATTTCGCTTGCCGCCTAGCTACAACTCAAACTATTTAGGGTAAGGAACGAGTTTACCCATAATTTGTTGTAGCTATTATTTATCATGAATCATTTACAGTTCAAATTTTCATAGGTATCTAATTGATAAATAAAATAAATTTATGAATCACACACCCCAGCGAGGGATGTTGTGGTCTCCGTAGGAGATACAGACGTTCTTCATTTCTGCGAAGACTTCGAAGCTGTACTCACCACCTTCACGGCCAACACCGGAGGCTTTGACACCACCGAATGGTTGGCGCAGGTCACGCACGTTTTGGGTGTTAACAAACACCATTCCAGCTTCAATACTGCGTGATAAACGTAAAATCTTGCTGACATCTTGCGTCCAAATATACGAAGCAAGGCCGTACTCGATATCATTTGCCATGCGTAAACCGTCTTCTTCAGATTTAAACGGAATTAAACAAGCCACAGGCCCAAAGATCTCTTCTTGTGCAACACGCATGCGGTTATCGACATCAGCCAGTACGGTAGGACGTAAGAAATTACCGCCTTTGAGGTGGTCAGGTAGATCAGTCGGTTTGTCTGGGCCACCCGCTAACAAGGTTGCGCCTTCTTCCATACCTAAGCGAATATAACCTGAAACTTTGTTCCAGTGCTGCTGGCTGATCAATGCACCCACTTGGGTTTTCGGATCGTTCGGGTCACCGACGATCAAGCGGTTTGCACGTTCCGCAAAGCGTTTAACAAACTCAGGATAGATACTTTCTTGGATGAAAATACGTGAGCCAGCCGTACAGCGTTCGCCATTAATGGAGAAAATCGTAAACAGGGCAGCGTCTAGTGCACGCTCAATATCCGCGTCTTCAAAGACCAGTACCGGTGATTTACCCCCTAATTCCATGGAATACTTTTTCAAGCCTGCATTTTGCATAATAGTGCGGCCAGTAGCCGTGCCCCCAGTAAAGGAAACCGCACGGACATCATGGTGTTTGACTAAAGCATCTCCCGCAGTGCTACCGTAGCCTTGAACCACGTTCAAAACGCCTGCTGGAATACCGGCTTCCAGAGCCAGTTCACCAAGGCGATTCGCTGATAATGGTGATAACTCAGACATTTTCAGAACCGCAGTATTACCCAGTGCTAAACAAGGGGCGGTTTTCCATGTTGCGGTCATAAATGGCACGTTCCATGGGGAAATCAGCGCACAGACACCCACAGGTTGAACCAAGGTGTAGTTCATCATCTTGTCATCAACAGGGTAAGTACGGCCATTCATTTGCTGGCAAATTTCAGCAAAGAATTCAAAGTTGTGTGAAGCGCGTGGGATCAACACGTTTTTAGTTTGGTGAATAGGCAAACCAGTGTCTTTGGTTTCCATTTCTGCAATTTGCGGGACATTTTCGTCGATCAATTCACCAAGGCGACGCATTAAGCGAGCGCGCTCTTTCATTGGGGTATTGGCCCATTTCGGAAATGCGTCTTTCGCTGCGGCAACGGCTTGGTTGATTTCGTCTTGTCCACCCGCTGCGACTTCAGCGAGTACTTCACCCGTTGCAGGGTTGGTGGTTTCAAAATAGTCTTTGCTAGCAACGTTTTTACCGTTGATCCAATGATTAATCTTAGTCATTACACACGTTCCTCATAGTCTTTTTCGCTGATAATGGTGTTGACCAGTCTGCCAACGCCTTCAACTTCAACAATGACTTCGTCACCCGGTACGACATCTGACAACCCTTTTGGTGTCCCTGTCGCAATCATGTCTCCCGGTTGCAGTGTCATAAAGTCACTGAGGTAAGCAATTAAAAAGGGAATATCGAAAATCAGATCGGCAGTGGTGCCTTTTTGGCGTAATTCACCATTTACATAGGTGTATAAAGCTAAATTATGCGGATCTTTAATGGCATCTTTATCGACAATCCAAGGGCCAATCGGCGTTAAGGTATCACGGCTCTTAACACGTAAATTTGGGCGATAATAGTTCTCTAAATAGTCACGGATCGCATAGTCATTACACACGGTATAACCTGCGACATAATCCATGGCATCTTCTCTTGAGACCTTATGAGCCGTTTTTCCAATCACCACCACTAATTCAGACTCATAATGCATATATTCCACATTATCAGGGCGAACAGAAACTTGGCGATGGCCCGTTAAGCTGCTTTCTGCTTTTAAGAAAATTAAAGGCTCTTCAGGTGGCTTAAATTCTAACTCTGCGGCATGGTCTGCATAGTTCAAACCAAGGGCAAATAACGTCCCTTGAGCAGGAGGTAACCATTCAACATCAGGAGAATCACCCGTGACTACATCCCCATTAGGTAACGTAATGGCTTCGTTATCACCAACGGTGACGGAATATTCAGTGCCTTTAAAAAGGATTTTGGCGCGTTTTGTTATCGTAGACATTATTTTCCTCCTGCTGCCACAACGGTATTTTTCAGGCTAGGAAAGCCTTCCGCTTGGATAACCACGTCATCACCGGGTTTGATGGTGACGCGTTGCTGTGGCGTTCCGAGCAGGATCACATCCCCTTGCTTTAAGGTGGCAAAGTCACTTAATGCAGCCACTAACTCGCTAGCATCGCGGATCAGATCTTTTGTTGACCAGCGATCCACTTCTTTGCCATTCACTAGGGTGATGATATCGACAGGAGTATTTAGCGAAGTAGCCACCATTTCACCGATTGGGCAGAAAGTATCACGGCATTTTGCTTTAATTGCAGGGCGATAGAAGGTGTCTTCTGGCAAGCTCACTTCATTTGCCAGCGCAAACCCAGCAATAAATTGATGAGCATCCTCTTTACTGACTTTGCGTGCATTTTTACCGATCACCAAAGCAAGCGTAGCGCCACTTTGCACTTCTTCACCTATAGGGTGCAAAATTTGCTCACCTGAATTGATACGCGTATTACGCGGCTTAATAAACCACACAGGGGTTTTTGGTGGGGTCTTATAAGGGGCTTGCTGGAATGCCTCAAGCCAATGGCTAAGCTGGCTTTGGTGATTGAGGGCAACGGCAAATACAGTGCCTTTCATTGACAACTCCTTAATGAAAAGAATTCAACTTTCGAGTAATTATTAATATATTAATAAAGTATAATTTTTAAATTAGCAATAGGTTTATGTAAATGTTAATTTTAATTGTGATCTCATTAACATAATTGAGTCACCTTTCTGTAACATGCTGTTATAAATGAATTTATTATTTTTTCAATTTTTTTTGATTTACAAAAAATTAACTTTAAAGTTGAATTTTAAATTATTTACTCATTAATATTTTAGGGTTTTTCTTTGAGATTGTTATTTGACCGTGCTACTCTTGAATAAGGCAAATTGGTGATGTGGAAATTCATGGTGATAACCAAAGGGTTTCACTAAAGCATTGCGCCAATAAAGCACTGTGGCAGCCGCCATAAAATACCTAAATTGGGCTAAATAACGTTAATTAAGTGGTGAGTTTTAAGCTTATGCATGAATCATTGACAATTGCATTATTGCAGGCAAGGGAAACCGCAATGGGTTTTTTCCGGCCGATATTAAAGTCGTATAATTTGACTGAACAGCAATGGCGTATTATTCGCGTTTTAGCTGATAAGCGTTCAATTGATTTTCATGAATTATCAGTCCAAACCTGTATTCTGCGCCCAAGTTTAACGGGGATCCTAACCCGTATGGAGCGCGAAGGTTTAATTTTCCGCTTAAAACCGTTGAATGATCAGCGCAAGTTATATGTCTCTTTGACACCTGCAGGGCAAGAGCTGTATGACAAAGCGCGGCAGGAAGTGGAAGAAGGTTATCAAAAAATTGAGCTGGCTTTTTCGCCAGAGAAAATGCAGCAATTAACCGCGTTGTTGGATGAGTTAATTGCTTTAGAGAGCCCAGATTATAGTAATATCGCTGCTGATAAGAGAAAGAGCGCCTAAATTTTCGTCATATTTCGAGCTCTAGCTGTGTTGGCTTCTTTCGGCTATTTGGGTCACATACTGATGTATGCTCCCCAAACTATCCTCAATTGCCGCCTTGCTAGAGTTCGAACTATTTAGAAAATTAATTTGTCTTCGTCA
This sequence comes from Providencia rettgeri, assembly GCF_013255915.1. Classification (GTDB taxonomy): domain Bacteria; phylum Pseudomonadota; class Gammaproteobacteria; order Enterobacterales; family Enterobacteriaceae; genus Providencia; species Providencia hangzhouensis. The sequence goes on from NZ_CP053896.1 coordinate 942,165, forward strand.
TATTTCACATTGTGACATTGTGACATTGTTGCTGGCGCTGGCTACTGGGTCACATATTGGTGTGTTTTCATCGGACTTTCTTCAATTGTCGCCTTATTATAATTCGAATTATTTAGAATATAGTTATTACTTAAATAATTCACTTTTCCGTTTAGATTCACTGAAGTTGAACTTCATTTATACTTTTAGTTGAGTAGCCAATCCCTCACTATCATATCTTATTTGTAATTGTGAAATTACCTATAGGTTACTTGTGACAAACTCTTCAGAAAAATCATTCCTAATAAAATCAAATGATTGATTTTCAGTATATGGCATTAAATTTTATTATTAATTGCGGTTTGGTCAGATTAATATAATAAAATGGCGCAAAAAAATCATATTAAGAATGAAAGTATTAATTTTTAGTCATGGTGGATTTTTTATCTAAAAACAGTTAATGAGAATAAGTTACATTACGGTAAATTTACTGTTCGTAACGAAAATTTAGATAACATGACAAAATATCAAATTATATGGCGTTTATTATACTTATCGTTGTTTATGATTTCGCCTTATGGCTACACGGAAAATCAATTATTCCCTTCCACGAATGAAAGTATTCAATTTGAACAGAAACAACGGTTAGAATCGGAGTTAACCCAACGTAATCTATTGGAAAAACACAATGTAATCACTGTTGATGATACTTTTTCCAAACACGGTCAAGATGAAATTTGTTTCCCGGTCGATAAGATCCAATTTGTCGGTGCCACACAACTCACCAGTAAAACTCAGACTCAGTTAACCTCACCTTACTTAAAACGCTGCCTCACGCTAGGTGAAATACATGAGCTCACTAAGCATGTGACTAATTACTATATAGAACAGGGGTTTATTACCTCTCAAGCCATCATTCCTGAGCAAGATTTATCGTCACATCATCTCGCCATACAAATGATTGAAGGAAAGATTGAAACTATCGAGATTGAAAACTCCCCTAAGCGTTTAGCTCATCAAATATTCCCTCATCAACAAGGAAAAATATTAAACCTACGGCATATTGAACAGGGGTTGGAGCAACTCAACCGATTATCGTCCGCTAAGTACACTATCGATATCCAGCCAGGAAGCCAAAATGGCTACTCTCGGATTATTATTCACCAGCAAGGGAAAAGTGGCCTATCACGGGCCAATTGAACTTCGATAATTCAGGGATGAAAGCAACAGGAAAACAGCTGATTACCGGCGGTTTGACGGTAGATTCCCCATTAGGGTTTGGTGAGCAGTGGTCAGTCTCGGCCAATACCGATATGGATGGAAGTACATCCCATCATAATCGTTATATCGTTGCGAATGTGAATGTGCCTTATGGTTATTGGTCATACCGTTACCAATTATATCGTAATAATACATTACAGCCGTTTTATACATTGGATCAGCAATACCGTTATGAAGGCAAAAATACCAACCAACAATTTGATATCAGCCGCTTAATTTATCGCGATGGAAAACAGCGTCTAACCTTACAAGGCAGTTTGAAACATAAAAATGCCCGCACTCAGTTAGCTTCCCAAACCCTGAGTATCAGCAGCCCAACTTTAACCTCGCTCTCATTTACCCCGCAGTACAGCACTACCCTCGGGCAAGGTTACTTCACGTTTAACCCTGCTGCTGAATGGGGAATATCCGCCTTTGGCGCCTCACCGGACACCCTCGCGAAAGACTCACCGCGCAGCCATTACCGCAAATTCAGTCTAAGCAGCAGTTATCAGTATTTTTTCGCTAATGGCATGACCTATTTAACGTCATTTTACGGTCAATACTCCCCCGATAATTTATACGGTATTGAACGCATCAGCATCGGCGGTCAGTACTCTGTCCGTGGCTACCATGAGCAGTCTTTGAGTGGTAACCGAGGTGGCTATTGGCGTAATGAAATCAATAAAGGCATCGCTAATACGGCAATTGGGCAACTGCGTTTTATCGGAGCGCTAGATTACGGGTTTATTGCCTCAGATAAATACCACGTTGAACATGACACTTTAGCCGGCGGAGCCGTTGGCCTCTCTTTTACAGGCAATAGCCTAATTTATTCTCAGTTTCTACTCAGTAAACCTTTGCATTATCCCTCACAACTTAAACCAGACAATTGGTCGGCTTATTGGTCGGTCTCATTCTCTCTGTAGCTTTACGTTTTTAAAGGATTATTTATGCTAAATGAACAATTACCTTCTCGCTCTAAGCGGATATTAAGTTACACCATTATTTTCTTAACCGCAGTCTACCCCTTACATCCCGCTTGGGGAGCAGCCATGACGGCGGCAGATAAAAACACCCAAATCAGCCAACAAAATAACGTCCCGATTATTAATATCTCCACGCCGAATGGGGCAGGAATATCCCACAATAAATTCCAACAATTTAATGTCGATAAACAAGGTGCGGTACTCAACAACGCCACCACTAATGTGAATTCCCAAATTGCAGGGCAAATCAAAGCCAATACGAATTTAAAGGGAAATGCCGCTAATCTGATTATCAACGAAGTTACCGGCAGTAGCCGCTCAGAATTACAAGGTAAGTTGGAAGTGGCAGGTAAAGGCGCAAATGTCTTAATTGCCAACCCGAATGGCATTACCTGCAATGGCTGTAGTTTTGTGAATACCCCTGCGATTACCTTAACCACGGGAAAACCTATTCTGGATAACAAGGGGGCTTTGTCTGCGGTTGAGGTGAAAAAAGGCAGTGTGGTTATCGGCGCCAATGGCATGAATACCGAAGCGCAAACGTATGCCGATATTATCAGCCGCGCCACCGAACTAAATGGGCAAATCAAAGCCAAGAACCTGACCCTGATGCAAGGCACGAACCGTGTTGACTTTCAAAAAGGCACCGTGACACCGATTGCGGGTGAAGGAGCAAAACCCAGTATTTCGGTAGATACCAAAGCACTGGGGGGGATGTATGCCAACCAAGTTAAATTGGTCAGTACGGAATCAGGGGTGGGGATTAACCTCAGTAATATGCAAGCCAACCAAAATGACCTGACGTTAACCGTCGATGGAAAAATTACTCTTGCGGGTAATATCCAAGGGAAAAAAGACATCAATGTCAGCACCAAAAATCTGCAAATTAATACCAATGCCAACGTGAATGCCACCAAAGACATCACATTAGCCACCAACACCCTCGCCAATAACGGGAAAGTTACCGCAGGCAAGGATATGCGTGTCTTTGCCGATTCAATAAGCAATACGGGCAATAGTGCGCTTATTCAGGCACAAGATAATTTGTGGATGCAAAAAAATGCCAAGGGGGATTTGAGTACGCTGATTGAGAATAAATCGGGGACGATAAAGACCAATGCAGGGGATTTGGTGGTTCGTACGAAGCAATTGACCAACATGTCGTTAAATACCCACTACAAGGAAAATACGATACAACCGACCTCCACAAGTAAGAACTTATTAATAGACCGAGTTAGAGAAGGAGGCGGGAATTATGATGTGGTCATGAATGCAAAGTTGGTTAACCCTCTTCCTAATAAGTGGTTCGGTGTAGCTGATTTTTCAAATGCATTTTATAAAGAGGGTGTTTTAGTCAATACAGGTCAAAGTATTTACTCTGATGATTCAGTTCGGCTCGGAGAAATAGTTAGCGGTGGAAATGCTTATCTTAATGGTAATCAAATCACTAATGATAACGGTATCATTTCTGCTAAGAAAAATTTAATTTTAACCGGTAATACTTTAGATAACAGTCAAAATATTGGCTGGAAAAAATACACCTATAAAAATTATGTCATCGATCCTTCGAACAGTGGAAGTGGAATAGTTAATATTAGAAATATCAAAGAATTAATTTTAGAAACGCATTATAAAATACAAGGTGATGTGTTCATTTTGGAATTGATTGATAATGTAAAAACAAAGAAAGGGTTACATTCAGGTGCGAATCTCATCCTCGATTTTAAACATTCGATCAGCAGTGAGAACAAACTACCTATTACCTCATCACTGATCTCAAAAATAAATCACATCGATTCCCCCGCTTATTTAATGTCAGCAAAAAATATTATTTTAAATTCTAATAATATAAATATTTCTACTAACTTACAGTCTGAAAATGATCTGTCTATTATCGCTGGTCAAAACATCAATATTCATGATGCACAACTGGTTGCAAAACAATCACAAAGCCTAATTGCCGGTAACGACCTTAATCTTAAACAAGTCAATTTAACGGCTAAAGACAGCACCTTAATTGCGAAAAATGGCGATCTTCAATACAGTTTAAACCCCGTTTCTGCCTTTAAAGACAATGTATTATCGCCCCCGGTTCTCAATGCCGCAAATTCGTTACATATCCAAGCGGGTAAAAATATCACTTTTGATAATGCGCAATTAGCTAAAACGAATAAACTTACCCTAAGTGCCAATGACAATATCCTTATTCGTCGCGATGAACTCAACTTAATGAAACTCGCGGCTTCAGAGCCTGTCGCCAATATCAATGCGTTACTCACAAAAACAGGAAATTGGGCAAGTTCAGGGGAGATAAACCTCACTGCAGGTAAGAATATTGAAGCGCGTGGCATTGCCTTCAACAGTGGAAAATCACTGACGTTCAATGCAGGCCAAGATATTTTGTTAGGCTCAAAAGCGATTAAGGATGTCGATAATGTATTTAAAACCAATCGCTATCCAGAGTTGCGTTCTCAGCTCATCGCGAATGGCAATATTACGTTAAATGCAGCCCGTGATATTGACTTGCAGTCGGCTAACCTTCAATCCACAGACAAGGTCATAGCGCTTTCAGGTCGTGATATTAAATTAACGGCTACCGCTTACTCTGCCATTCCCAACCCCAGTGAAGATAACCAAGATGTACGTTATGTGACTTCGACACTTTCCGGTGACAAAGGCATCACACTGGCCTCCAATGGTGCCTTAATCGCACAAGGCAGTACAATCAAATCCCTAGGTGATATCACACTCTCAAGCGGTGGAAATGTACGTTTAGAGTCGGTCAAAACGAATTATCGAAAACAGTCAGGGAAAAAATTTGAAGAGTTATATCGCCAAATTGGCACTGAAATTAACAGTGGTAAAACCCTGACCATTTTGTCTGAGGGGAGCATTCTTTTCCAAGCGTCTCGCCTCGTTGCCAAAGGCGCGATGGATATTGCGGCAAAAGGCGGCTATCTCTATGCCCAAGCCATGGAAGAAAGCAGTTATTTTGAAGAGTATAAAAAGAAATGCAATCGATGGACGCTTTGTATTACGAAAAAGGAAGTGAGAAAAACACGCAGTGATAAAACCAATAAAGTCACTGAGTTTACTGCTGGTGGCGATATTAATCTGTATGCCAAGGATGATGTCACATTAGAAGCGACCAAAATTAATGCGGGCAAGAATGCCAAAATCACCAGCCAAACGGGCAAGGTCAATTTTAAAGCGGTCAAAAACTCGCAATTTGAACAGGTGATTACAAATTCAAACGGTTTTTATATCACCCAACGTAATAAAGGCTATACCTCAGATAAATGGGTTTTACCTGCATTGCATATTGGTGGAAAACTAACAGTTGATGCGAATAAAGGGATCACTGCGGATGTTAAATCGAAAAATGGTCAGAGCTTAGAAAATGCCTTAGAGGCTCTTGGTAAAACAGAAGGTACACAGTGGCTTGCAGGCTTAAAAGACCGTGAAGATGTTCAGTGGAACTTAGTTAAAGACGCCTATGACAGTTGGGATTATAAAAGCCAGAGTTTAAACCCGGTTGCTGCTGCGTTGATTATGATAACCGTTGCAGCGATGACGTCAGGTACAGCAACTAAATTTGCGGCTTGGGCAGCATCCGGTAGCAGTGGTACGAGTGCTGCAGTGATATCAGGCGCGGCTTACTCTGGTATGACAGCTCTTTCAACACAAGCAGCGATCGCACTGGCTGAAAACCAAGGAAACCTATCCAAAGCGCTTAATTCACTAGGTAAAAGCGAAACAGTTAAATCTATTGTTGCTCAAATGGTGATCTCCGGGGCGCTTAATGGCTTAGATGTCAAAATGGGATGGACAAAAGGGAATCCGGGGAATGCTAAGTTACCTTTATTAAGTAATGGGGATTGGAATAAGGTTGCTCAGCGTGTTGCCGCGCAATCTGTGATTAGTTCAACCGTGAATACTACAATCCAAGGTGGCAGTTTTACCGATAACTTTAAGAGTGCCTTACTCAGTAATATTGGCAATCAGGTGAATGCGGAAGGTGCAAAGTTAATCGGTGATAACGGAGAAATTTTAGGGCATACAGGCAAATTATTAAGTCACTCAGTTGTTTCAGGGATTAGCGCTGAAATTGCAGGCGGAAATGCAAAAGGAGCTATAGTGGGTAGTCTTGCTGTTCAGTTAGCAGGGGTCACACTAAACAACAATTTAATTAATGAAAAAGAATGGCAAAAAGATTCTGAGAAATACGCTCAATTATCCCGCGTGTTAGGGGGATTTGCGGGTGCAATATTCACTGGTAACGCAGGAGGGGTCTACAGTGGTGCGGACTCGGGAGAAAGTACCTTCAGGTTTAATCACTTACTTCATGAACTTGCAATGGATTTTGATAATGAAATGCAAAAGTGTGCTGGTAATACAAACTGCGAAGCTACACAAATAAAAAAATATGCTATGTTCAGCTTAATAAACAGTGGCAATTTAGATTTAGAAATAACTAATAACCCATTAGTTACACAAGATATCACTAAAACGAGAATATCAAATGCATTTGATTTAGCTAAAAGGCCTTACTGGGCTAGTTATCTAGGTTTTGATGTCATGCAAAATGACCTAGCAAAACAATACTTAATGTATTGGAACTCACAAGACTTAAATAAAATAAACGCAAAAACACCGGGTTGGACAAAAGCAGCAGTATTAATATCAGATCCTGAAATACAAGCCTCAGTTATTTCATTAGGTTGGATAGGAAAACAACTTATACAAAAGAGTGTATTTACAGTGTCAAAACTAGGCTCTGATGAAATAACATTAATGATAAAAAGTACACAAACGGGCCTTAAAAATCCTAGTCAAATAGATCAAATGAAAATAGATATGCTCAGCAATAACTATAGATTCACTGCACCAGAAGGTATTATTGCTGGATACGTCGATAAAAAAGGTATTCATTATATATCAGAAGGCAATCATAGAATGGTAGCAGCTAAAGAAATATATGTTAAAACAGGTGACTCGCAGTATATTAATAAATTGATTGAAAATGGTAGATGGACTGTAGTTGAATCTGCTCCTGCTGGAGCAAAACCATTACCATCTAGAAACTAATAGGGTAATATCATGACAAAAAATGAAATATATGTAGACATGTTATTTTGGATCCTTCCATACATAAGAAATATTCAATCTCAGGATAAAAAAATAAAATCTAAGGATTTATCATGTTATTATGAATCTGAGCTAATACATAACTTACCAAATAAAATTCTAACGAATGAGTTCACTAGTAGTGATATATCATTTTTAAACTACCAAGCTAAATACTATTATGAAAATTGCACTCCGAAAATCAGTGTGCTTTACTCAAAAAATATAGAATATATTAAAATGTTATTTATTTTAGTACCTGATGAGTTAAAAGATCAACTAACTTGGTCGGGTCCACAAAATAATTCTATAGTTAATCAAGAAACGAATTAGCGTAAAATTTAATAGTTATTCATTCATTGTGGCGTTAATTTAAATATCCTAAATATTATATGGAGAGTGTAGTGGTACAGTGAACTTAACTAGTTAAAAATAAGTCTAATATATTGTTTTTAATGAATTTTAACTCCTTGTATCCATGATGGGTTCCGGTGTGGAACCTATAATGGGGAGCAGACCCCGAAAATCAACTTCTTCTTGTGAGTGGTAGATATTTAGCAAAACGATTAACTGATTTTACTATTAATTACTTTAGTCGAAATTCGTCTATAAAAACAATATCAACCTCAGAGATTGGAATGAAATGGTATTTACAAGGAGAGGGTAATACTCAAGAAATATTATGTGAAGATACGATCGCTAAAATCTTACCAGACTTAGCTAGCGTAAGTAATTTATTATCAAAAATGCAAATGTCATAAAATAGGATTCTATTGCATTAATAGACAATTGAATAAACACAGGCGGCTATAATTTTAGCCGCCTGTGAATTCTTATCGACACATTTTAGGTAATGTTTCTTTTTTGGGACTACTTACCCAGTAAGTGCAAGAAATGAATATGTTTTTCATATTGGTCTAGGATATCGTGAATGATCTGCTCTTTTGCCCAGCCGTAGTCTTGCCGACCTTCTTTTAAGTGAATCTCAGCACGATAGTAGCGTTGCACCTCGCTCTTTTCATCATCACTTTCTGTCCCCATACCTGCTAAAGCAAAGGCTGGTTGAATATAGTAACGGAGGAGAAATTCATAGAAAAAGTTCATATCGTCGCCTAAATCGACTTCAAAGCTAAATTACCAGTCCTTCCCACATGATTTAAATAACAGAGCAGTCGGTTTCTATATCACAATCAGCAACAACGGCAATAATGCGAGGCTCAAGTTGCGTTTTAAACTCATCGCAAATGGTAATATTACGTTAAATGCGGCCCGTGATATTGACTTGCAGTCGGCCAACCTTAAATCCACAGACAAGGTCATAGCGCTTTCAGGTCGTGATACTAAACTATCCTCAATTGCCGCCGTGCTAGAGCTCGAATTATTTTGAATACCAATTTGTTTTCGTCATATTTCGCATTGTGACATTGTTGCTGGCACTGGCGTGCGGATATACTTAATCGTTATGCAGCCATTTTGGTCGGCAGGCGTTGGTCTATCACATCTTGAATCACATTTAGCCGTTTCACATCTTCCAATGTAAAAAATTCCGCTCTATAAGCAGTCATGTGCCCCCCTTAATAGTTAGCTTACGTGACGGACACCTTAACTTAGCCCAGAGCGGACATTACAATTTTGCTATTACAGCGTTTGATCGCTTAAGCTCCTTTATGTTAACACTATGTATTAATTACTTTTTTTATGCATTTTTTTATCTAAGTAGTCAATCCGTGATTGAATATCGGTGTAACCTAGTTGATAAGCTCTCTTGTATAAGTTGATCGCCTTCTCATAACTTTGAGGAACACCTAGTCCCTCCTCATACATTAAGCCCAAATTAATTAACCCGCCAAGCCCTTCTTTATTTGAAGCATCTTGATAGAGCTTTACTGCTTTATTGATATCGATTTGAACACCAAAGCCATGCTGATAAAGCAACCCCATTGAATTCATTGCCGCGGGATCTCCGTTTGCAATGCCTATTTCATAGCATTTTATTGCCTCATCATAATTTTCTAAGTCACTGTACAAATCACCTAATCGAGTAATCGCAAAATCATTACCGAATTTAATCGATTCTTTATACCATTTTTCAGCCAACTTAGTGTTTTTCTCTCCACCTCGACCATCTCTATATAAATCACCTAAACTCATCATGGCGCTGCTTGATTTATGCTTTTTAATTGCTATTTCAAACATTTCTTTAGCTTTGATGTAGTTATTTTCGTATTTATATAATATACCTAAATTGTAGTCCGCGGAGGATGACCCAAGTTCAGCGGCTTTTTGATAAAGTAAAATGGCCTCATCTTTTCTCCCTTGGTCTTCTGTTAGCATTGCCAAACGATTCATCCCGTTTGCATCATTCTTATCCGACAGTCTCTGATAAATTTCTTTTGCCTTTTCGAGGTTTTTTGCGACACCAGTGCCCGTTTCATAAAAACGCCCGACGATTAATAAAGCCTCATCATCCCCTTGTTTTGCTAAAGCCTCACACGCAAGAAAATTATTCTCTTCAGGAATACATTTAATCGCAGGTTCAGAATAAGACAATACGGGATTGCATAAGAGTAGGAATACAGTGACTATTGTAATTTTATTGTTTAACATAATCAAAATTCACCTAAGAAAAGTTTTCATAGGGGTCATAAACAAACCGCAGTAAATAGATAACCTCAACATTTTCTTGCATGACACGAGGATTTCGAGATACCCGAGATTTTAGAATAAAATCCATCCCTCGTAGAGTCGGAGGGATTACACCAAGTTCTGCTGCTGTATCTATTGTTCGTTTAACACCTTTTACTGATGTTACGCCAAAATCCTCTGTTCCTTTTACCCAGGGATTACTGAGTGCCGTTTTAACCGAAGGTTCATCACCATCACACCGATAATAAATTGATTCATCTAACCCGTTAGGGGTAAACATTCATTGGAGCGATTATGTGCGCTTTTAAGGTTTTTCAAAATTCGACGATAAATAGCCAACCTTTTTTCCATAGCTTCATTAGCATCCATGATTTCACCGTTTTTGCAGTAAAACCACTCTAAATCCCCACACTGCATACAATCCCCCACCTTATCCTTAAGTTAAACTTAAATCATAAATGAAAGAGAATTAAATGAATACATTTAACTTTGTGTTTATTGATTACCATAAGACCCATTATGCTAAACGAGCAAGTTTAGAGAATAAAACAGCCCGTTAGACATCATAAAACCGCCTCAGCGCGTTTTTAGCAACGTTGAGATTGAATGCGAAAACACACTGAAATCGTCGAAAAACATAAACCTGTTTTGTGGTGATTAACGATTTAACCAACCGAGTCAACGAGGGTCGTAGCCGAATCAATTAGGAAAAAGACACGTGGTCATGTCTGTCTATTTGAGGGATAAAACTTTCTTCTACTACGCCAGATTAGCTTGTGAAAAATATTTAAAAGTTCATTCGGAAGACTTAGCTAGCGTAAGTACTTTATTATCAAAAATGCAAATGTCATAAAATAGGATTCTATTGCATTAATAGACAATTGAATAAACATAGTCGGCTAACTTACTATCAAAAGGTAAGATCATTACGCTTTCAGACCATGATATTAAATTAGGCTTAATATCTCAAAATTAACCCCCTATCATAGAAAAAGAGCAGTTGCATGCCTTTGCGACTAACAAATTGGTTGAGGAAATTAATAAATTAAATTCTAAATCACAAGCCGAGAAGTTTGCAGTTGGGATTGGTGCTTATGATCCTTCTATGGAGAAAACAGCATTTGGGTTTAGTAATGGTAAAGTCAGTGCGGAACTCGTTATGTTTTTATTGCTTTATGTGAAAAAAAATGGCTTACTAAAGCCAAATGCTACATAAGGAAATCGCATGAAACACCAAATAATCATGAGAATAATTGGATCTGAACAGGGGGTAATCACGAAAGACCTTTCAAATTCAAAAAATGATGCGATCCTAATTAATTCAATTAGTTATTCTAGAGAAAAAGATGAAAATGGCACTCCAATTCTACGATTGACGATTGATAAAGATTTGCGTCACTCAACCAAATTTATCTTTGATGCTATCAAAAACGATGAAAAAATAGATATTACTCTTAAATATTTTATTGATGGGGAAGAACCTTCTATTATCAATTATAACAATGTCATTATTGACAGTATACAATCGTTATTTTGCGCTGAAGGATTCAATTTCGATGATAACCTTGCGATAAGACAAGGTAAACCGTATGAATTAATTCAAGTGATTTCATATAATTAAGTATTATAACCTTGATGGTGATTATTATAAATCACCACCATCAAAATGAAAAACAAGACTATTTACACCAATTAAGATAAAAAGCTATATATTAGTATCAGAGGTCATAGTGAAAATAAGAAATATAGATAAGTTAAATAAAAATGACTTTATCAAACTTAGTTCAATTCATTCATCCATTGGAAAAGGGGATGATTTTGATTCATGGTTTGAAGAATCAGTATCAAGTAAAAAGATTCCCAAAATATTGTATTTGATTTATATTATTAACTATTTAACTCTTGTTTTTTTTATGGGGGCACCATTAATTCTATCACTAATACCTTTAACAATCGCATATTTAATCCCTGTATTAATGATTTTATTTATAGACTCAGTAAATAGTAAAATACCTTTTTTATTTTATCTATCCATAAAATTTAAACTTTTAATTCACTAATGAAAATAAAAAATTATAAAATACTAATTTTCGTCACTATGTAATTCAAGAATCAATTTCAATTTTATTGCTGATGCTGTTAATGAATATAATAACATTGGCTTATTTCCTATAGCTAATTTTCTTTTATAATTTTCACTAGTCCATCTTTCTATTCTAAACCCGACGTTATCTGGAAAATAGCGTTCAAAAAAACCTAATTTTCTTAATCCTTTAGAAGTTTTTGTTGGTAATTGTCTTATTTCAGTTCTTTTCTTTGGATCAATAATTTTAAATGCTCCAAAACCGATATAAAGATTATTTACAAAATCAACATCATAATAAATTTTCTTAGCTGTGATGCTATCTCCACCTAATGCTATAGTACCTTGTTCTATTAAAAATTTAACTGGATCTTGTCTAAAGTTTATTTCACCATCAGTTAACTCATACGTAATATCAGAAATACCTTGATATACACGACCTCCACCATAGGCCATGCTTATCGCACCGGACGTTTTCATTCCGTGACTTCCAATTGTTTTACCTATTCTATAACTAAAAATACCAACTGCTGTTTGAATTGCACCACCTAATATATCAAGGCTCTTGTCACCATAAAAAAGCCAGCCTTCACCAAAATAAGACCTAGTTGCATTATATAGTTCTTTACTTGCCTTTCTTAATTGGGAATACGCTAATTTTTCTGATTCATATTCGAGTTTAATTTCCTCAGTGTATTTATATATATCGGGCCAATTCCCCGTTGAACCTATGTTCTCTCTAAACCAATCCCGAGTGCTATCTACTCGTTGATGCCTAGCATTATTATTATACAGTGCTATATTAAAATCAGCTCGGATCAACCTTATAACTTCATTTATTTCACTTCTGTAACCTTGTTTACAGTAGGGGTCGTCAAGAAAATACCTTGCAGATAACTCAGATATTTTTCTTAATTCATTTGCATACCATTCAAAGGTCTCTTCTGGGCTAGAGAACATTAAAAGCTCCTTTCTTCCCATATACTGTATGTACTAGTACCAGCAATAACATGCTCCCAGGTAACCGATTTAAATCGAAACGATACAGACTCTTCTGGTTGGGCTTGATTGTGAGTAACAGAATTAGGATAAAAACAATTTAGGTCAACAATTGAGGCATCTGTCAGTTTTATTTTATAATACAGCTCTAACCCACCATTCATTGATGTTCTATAAAAAGTAAAGTCGCACGTTAATATCTCACTCGATGTTAATGCTTGAGAAAGTAGTGGGGAAGACTTATCAATTGGCTTACGAATACTAATAGGCTGAAAACTGACATTTTGATGCATCGATAAATTAGAAGACAACTCATTAATAAGAATTTCGTTTTCATGTCCCTTTTGATACTTATTCCCGATAGAATCTATCGTTGAGCATCCTTTCGAGATTAAACCTTGTTTATTTCCTTTTAGCGTAAGATAAATTATATTCGCCATTTTAAGCATTCCCTTTGTCATTAAAGATCAATATAGATAGTTCACAATACCATATACATTACTTAAGTTAAATATTATGATTTAGCATAGATTGCGTTTACCTTGATTTTAAAATTTCCATAAGACCTATTATGTTAAACTGGCGAACTTAGTGTCTAAAACACCCGTTAGGCATCATAAAACCGCCTCAGCGCGTTTTTAGCAACGTTGAGATTGAATGCGAAAACACACTGAAATCGTCGAAAAACATAAACCTGTTTTGTGGTGATAGACGATTTAACCAACCAAGTTAACGAGGGTCGTAGCCGAATCAATTAGGAAAAAGACACGTGGTCATGTCTGTCTATTTGAGGGATAAAACTTACATGAGGGGAGAAAATAAGAGTGCTAATTTTGCTTGTGAGTATGATGGATTTTTAGATGATATGATTTTTAAAGAGGGTGTTTTTTTGCAATAAGTTATCCTCCAGAAAAAGAAGATGAAATAGTCGTCAGTGAAGAAACTTGCTTTTACTATGCCAGATTAGCTTGTGAAAAATATTTAAAAGTTCATCCTGAAGACTTAGCTAGCGTAAGTACTTTATTATCAAAAATTCAAATGTCATAAAATAGGATTCTATTGCATTAATAGATAATCGAATAAACACAGGCGGAGGCGGCTATAATTTTAGCCGCCTGTGAATTCTTATCGACACATTTTAGGTAATGTTTCTTTTTTGGGGCTACTTACCCAGTAAGTGTAAGAAATGGATATGTTTTTCGTATTGGTCTAGGATATCGTGAATGATTTGCTCTTTTGCCCAGCCCATCACATCGTAGTCTTGCCCACCTTCTTTTAAGTGAATTTCAGCGCGATAGTAGCGTTGCTCTTCGCTCTTTTCTTCATCACTTTCTGTCCCCATACCCGATAACGCAAATGACGGTTGAATATAGTAACGTAGGCGAACTTCGTATAAAAAGTTCATATCTTCGCCTAAATCCACTTCAAAACCTATTCGGTCATCTTTATCAGTATGGATATGGCATACAGTACCTTGCTTAGCCAGTTCTTCAGATACCATTTCCATTGATGGCTTCACAGATTCTTCCATAAAGCGTTTAACATGCGCGCGTTTAGGGAAATATACGATGTTACGCAAGCGTCGCTGCCACGGAATAGGGTTACGGCTGGCAGTTGGTGCAATGGTCGCTAACTGTTGGCTATCGCGCTTATAGGCATCGACTCTTAAGGCTTTGAACAAGCCATAAATGGAGGCGAGCAAAACGACAGCAAAGGGAAGAGCACTCGCAATTGTCAGTGTTTGTAACGCTTGGAGACCACCTGCGAGTAACATTGTTATCGCAACGATACCCATTAAACCCGCCCAAAAGATACGTTGCCAAACAGGGGTATTAGAATCGCCGCCTGAAGCTAAAGTATCAACCACCATTGCTCCTGAATCCGCTGAAGTCACGAAAAACACAATGACCATTAGCATAGCAAAGAAAGATAAAACCGAAGAGAATGGAAAATAATTAAGGAATTCAAACAAAGCGAGAGATACGTCTGCCTGAACAGTTTCGGCTAATAAGGTTGCGCCTTTATTTTTAATTAAATCAATCGCTGTGTTACCGAAGAATGTCATCCACATTAAAGTGAAGCCAGCTGGGACAAATAATACCCCCATGACAAATTCACGAATACTACGACCGCGAGAGATACGGGCAATAAACATACCGACAAATGGCGACCAAGATAACCACCATCCCCAGTACAGTAGTGTCCAGCCGCCTAACCAATTACTTGATTTGGGTTCATAGGCATAGAGATTGAAGGTTTTATTGACGATCTCTGAAAGGTAGCCACCTGTATTCTCAACGAAAGATTTTAAAAGAAGCACAGTTGGCCCTAAAGCAACGATTAATACGAGCAATAGAAATGCGAGGCCAAGATTGAGTTCCGATAAGATACGGATACCTTTATCTAGTCCTGAAACAACGGAAATTGTTGCAAGCCCTGTAAAAATGATGATCAAAGCCACCTGTACGGTTTCGCTGACTGGTAAACCAAATAAATGGTTCATCCCAGCGTTAACTTGCAGTACACCGAAGCCTAAAGATGTTGCAACACCAAATACCGTCCCTACTACTGCAAATACATCAACTGCATGGCCTATTGGGCCATAAATACGCTCACCAATAATGGGGTAAAGGGCAGAGCGTAATGTGAGAGGGAGGCCGTGGCGATAGCTAAAAAACGCTAAAATTAATGCGACAATGGCATAGATAGCCCAAGCATGTAACCCCCAGTGGAAGAACGTTAAGCGCATGGCTTCTTTTGCGGCTTCAACGGTTTGCGGTTCACCTACAGGTGGGTTGAGGTAGTGCATTACGGGTTCTGCAACCCCAAAAAACATTAGCCCAATTCCCATACCTGCTGAGAAAAGCATGGCAAACCACGAGACATAGCTAAAATTGGGTTGGGCGTGGTCCGGGCCTAATTTTATTTGCCCATAACGGGAGAGTCCCAGATAAGTCACACTCAAAAGAATAATAGCGACGGCTAGAATGTAAAACCAGCTAGCATTATTGAATAAGTTTTGCTGAAGATGACTTAAATGAGATTCTGCGACTTCTGGCATCAAAGCGGCAAAGCCAACGATAACCAAAATAATAACGGCAGAGCTATAAAATACAGGGGGACTAATTTTAGAACGAATTTTTTTAGAATCAGTATCAATTTGACTCATAACAACCTTCTTTTGTTTTGTTTTATTTTATTTTTGGCATACCGATATCGACAAATATGCAGCGAGCTGTCCTTCTTAATGAAACAATGAATAATTGCGAAAAATTTCCCCTAAGGAAACGAGATAGAAAGAACAATAATATGGTGTTGAAGGCAGGCTAAACTGCCAAAAATAGCGATGAAACCCGAGTCTTTATCACCTTCATAAGTTAAAAAATAGGCGGTTATACTGCCATGATACGAGTGAATGATCAACAATATCGGGAAATAACATTAAATAGAGGATAAAAATATCATGTTAATTATCATTAAATTAATAATTAACAGTGCAGTATTTACATGTTTTACCAATAAGTTAACGCAAATGAGTGAAAGTAAGTACTAGATAAGTAAAAACCTTAGATAAATGGAGGTGGAAATGTGATTAGCGTAATTGGCTATCCTTACTGCCACGCCGATTATAGCCACTAAACGTAGATTGTTTTTTATCTAATTCATTTTGGCAGTTGATACAGAATTTAACGCCGGGTAATGCTAAACGGCGAGCCTCAGGAATTGCCTCACCACACTCTTCACAAAACTCGGCACTTTCACCTGAGTGCAATTGGCGACGAGCTTTCGCTACCGCATCATCAAGAGTGGCATCAATTTGTTCTTGAACAGCATCTTCATTTGCCCAACCATTTGCCATCATTCACCTCTGTTTGATTAAATATTGACCTATATACCAATATAGAGGCGAGAAAATTTAATTCAAGGGCAATTATTACTCTAAAGATAATGTCATATAAATGTGGTCCATTCCCTCTTCATCATACATTTCTCCCTCAGTTTGGTACCCCAGAGTATGGTAAAAATCAATGGCAGTATATTGCGCTGAAAGAGCGATTTTATGGTAATGATGAGAACGGCCATATTGCTCTACAAATTTCATTAATTCACGTCCTAGCCCTTTACTTCGGTGTGATTTTTGTACTGCGACACGGCCAACTTTGATGAGATTGTCTTCAAGTAGTACACAACGTAATACTGCAGCTGGCTGCCCATCTAAATACAAAACGACATGTAATGCGGACTCATCATATTCATCGACATCGATATCAGCGGGAAACCCCTGTTCTTGAGTAAAAACTTGTTGGCGCAGGTTGAAAGCATCAGTAAGGAGTTCTGGGTTTGTGTACCCCATGCTATGTTTAATTTGCATTAGTTTTCCTGGTAGCTAGCGAATAAGAAACATAATTATATCGTGGAATGGCGAAAGAGTTAGGTGGGTTTTGTTGTTTTTTTGCACCAAATAAGAATGCAGGCATTTAAAGCCCACATTCTTGAAGGGAACTGAGCGGAAAATTATTTTTTATTGGTTTCTGCGTCATTTTCTGCTTTGAGCGATTCCGTTTTTTCTTTCATATCGGTTGCGACTTCGTCAGCTTTATTAATCGCATCTGTTTTAACTTCTTGGCTCAGTTCTGACGCATTTTGTTTTAACTCTTCAGCTTTATTTTGCGCATCTTTCGTTAATTCATCAGCTTTTTGTTCACCATCTTCTTTTAATTGCTGGGCTTTTTCTTCAGCTTGTTTAACGGTGTCACTTGGTTTGGATGAGTCATCACAACCTACGATAACTGTAACAATTCCCGCGAAAAGAAGTGAAGTGATGAGTTTTATATTCATAAACATATCCTTAGCACGATGCTGGTAAAAATGTTATTAAAGCTCGATATTGGCATAATCGCCAATGTGTATATTTAACTATAGTTGAAATTAAGTGAGTTATAAAATAATTAGGTAAAAAACTGAAATCGTTATATTTTTTTTGATTGTAAACTCAAGTGAATGCTTTTTTTTGGAAAGTCATCTCTTGTTCCATGCTATAGAGTTATAAAATATAGAAAACCAAGCTAAACTGTTCGAACTTATTATTAAATAAATAATGAAAACAAATGTATGGCTTAGATAACAAAGGAATAGCATTATGGCGTACTATTATTCGTTGATTATTTTAAAATTTATTATCGGTTTTGCCATTGTTATCACTCATATGAATCTATCGGGAAAAACGCAGCTTTCCCAAATGACTCCTATTGATTTTATTGGTAATTTTGTTTTAGGAGGTATTATTGGTGGGGTGATTTACAGTGATACTATCCCATTGTACCAGTATGTGACTATTTTAATTATTGGTGTTTTGTTTATAAGCTTTTTGAACTTTTTAACAAAAAGATTTAATTTTTTTCGTAATGTGGCCATTGGTAATCCCATACCTATCATTAAAAAAGGCCAATTTATAATGGAAAACATCTTAGAAAAAGCCAATAAGATAGATCTCATCAATATTTCATCTAGAATTCATGCACAAGGCATTCATTCCTTTCAAGAAATTTATTATGCACAAATAGAACCTGATGGGCAGCTAACCATTATTTGTGATGAAAAAAATATGCCATCAGTGATCCTGATAAAAGAAGGGGTTATTAGAAGCTATGGTTTGGAATCTATCGAAAGAGATGAAGCTTGGTTAATGCAGCAAATTGAATTACAAGATATTGAATCAATAAACGATATTTTCTTAGCTGAATTTTGGCGTGGTGAAGTCACGTTTATTTTGCGGGATGGTAAAATAAACCGCAAGGGAGCACAGCATCTGAAAGTTATAGCTTAAATGAATAGGTCGGTGAAATGCAGATAACATTTCACCGACAGAGACCTAATTATTGTTTTAAATCATCATAAAGCATTAATGAGGATTTATTATCTGGGTCACCAATATAACGAGGTTGAGGTTTAAATGCCTCATTAAACAGGCTTTTTTCGGGCTCAAACCCAGTATAGTTTAAACCTGCTAAATCAGACCACGCGTAGATAAAGTCCATGTTACTGAATGGTCGGGTTGTTTTATCATTCAAATCAAATTGATGAGTTGATAGCCACTCAGGTGATTGCCAAACTAGGAAAGGCACATTATAAATGACCTTACTTGGCTTACCTTCACTACGCCCTAACATTTCATGAGGCGGGGTATCATAAACATCTTCACCATGGTCTGAGAAAAACACCAGAAAACCATTTTCTTTTGAAGAATCAAAGTCCTTGATTAATGTTGAAACAACATAATCGTTATAATGTTGTGCGTTATCATAAGCATTATAATCTTTCACTTCGTCATCATTTAGGTTAGCGGGAACCACGCTGTCTTTATCTTTGAAAATGGCTTTATCTTCTGGGTAGCGGAATTCATAGCGCATATGTGTTCCTAACAGATGGACAACGATAAATTTCTTTTCTGCTGGGTCTGCAAGCGCTTCTTTGAATGGTGCAAAAACCACGTCATCATAGATACGTGAGCTTTGAGCCATATCATTATTCAAATAATATTGCTTATCTGTTTGGCGAGAGAATGCCGTTAATAAGGTGTTGCGTTCAGTCATCGTCTGCTGGTTAGTGATCCAAAACGTTTTAAAGCCCGCTTGCTTCATCATGTTCATCATAGAAGGGCGCGAATTGAATAGTTCAGGCTCAGTTTGTGTCGCAAACGTCAGAATTTGTTGTAGTGCTTCAATAGTATAAGGTCGCGACGTCACAACATCATTGAATACGGATAAATTAGCAGGATAATCCCTTGCAAGTTCATCTAACTCAGGTGTCGTTGGGCGTGAATAGCCATATAGGCTCATTCTATCGCGGCTGGTGGACTCACCTATTACTAATACAAATGTGCGGGGTGTATCACCGTTTGCATCGACAAAGTTTTCTAATGGTGGAATTTTACTGTTGTCGCGGATTAATTCCTCCATGTTTGCTAGCTGGTTTTTATATAAAAAGTAACCACTCACAAACTGCCATGGCGCAGCGTAGGCGAGTTTACTATTTAAATATGATGCGACATTGGCCATTGGTCGGTCTTGTTTAATACCTTTGTTATAATAAGGAATACCGAACAAAATAACTAAAATTAACAATGAAATACCGATTCGCCCTGACTTTGGCAGTGTTACCGGTTTTAGACGTGTCCATAGAAAAATTGCGACTACAGTATAGGCGAGTATGACTCCTAAGACTTTGAAGCTAAAATATTGTTTAAGGAATTCGCCTGCTTCATTAGTATTGGTTTCAAACATCACAAACATGACACTTTGGGATATTTGATGCCCATAAACCACAAAGTAGGCGAGGGCAACTACCGAAGAAAGCCATAAAACAATACCAATTAGTCCCGCAACTAACTTAACTTTTTTAGGGAACAGTAGGGCAGGAACCAGCCAAAGAGAGCTATAGAGTAGTGAATCTCTTAGGCCAATAGAATTACTTTGTCCTGTTACGAGCACATATAGTTGTAATAGTGATGAAAAATACCAAAAGTAGATTAGTAACCAGAACAGTGAGGTCCAGCTAAATTTTTCCGAGTGTGTAGTGTTACTCATAGGTTTTTAAACTCTTGTTTTCTATTATTGTTAAATCGAATTGAAAAATAATTGAGAAATCGGTTTTTAGATATAAAGACGTAGTTTAAGTTCCAAAATATATTATCTATAAATAATATTTCCTTAATAATCATATAACCGTTTGTTTACTAGTGTTTTTTAAAAGCCGTTTTGTTCGCTTGGAATTGGGCAGCTATCGTGATATTCAATTATAGACGATGTTTTGCTAGCCATTGTTAAAATAGTAAAATGTCCAATTAGCATTTGTCATCGTCTTTACGCCATTGGTACTATCCTTTGATATATTTATGGTATATAAGAAAATTTGACGAATGCATTAATGAAGGGTGAGAGCAATACATGTTAGATAATTCATTTGTGGCTTTTTTAAAATCACCCCTATCAATCAGGGTGTTGCTTTCATTGCTAATTATTATTGATGGCGCAATGATTTTAAAGCCTGTATTAAGTGCTTATACCGACTACATTGATTGGCGCGAGTCAGGGCTAACACAGTGGTTAAAATCACTCGGCTTTATGAAGTTACTGGATATTCCTCGTTTTTTATTGGGAATTTCACTGATTTTCCTGTCGCTATTTATGGTTAACGGAGCCCGTATTGCTTGGGTGTTCTCCTTATTTTTACTTGGGATTATTTCATTTGTTGACCTGCGGTTAACACAAGAAAACATACATCAAGGTTATTTTTCCCTCTTTTTATTGGTTGCTTTGTGCCTTTTTTGGAAGTTGTATCATCACCATAGCTTAACCAGTGCCGGGTTTGTGGCAATAACCTGTATTATTGCATTATTGCTGTATTCCATTTTTGGTACTTTATATATTGGTGATGAATTTTCACCAGTGGTTAAAGACGGCACAACGGCCTTTTATTTTGCTTTAGTTTGCATGACAACGGTCGGGTTTGGTGACATTGTTCCGGTTACCGTGGATGCGCGTGTATTCACGGTGACGGTGATTATTTTAGGAATTACAATTTTTACCACTTCAGTGGTTTATATTGTTGGGGTGTTAGCGAAAGGTACGAAAGAAATCGTGCGTAAGAGGTTTTCTTATATGAAAAATCATTATGTGGTGATTGGTAGCACACCAATGGCTGTCAATGTCTATCAAGGGCTGAAAAAACGAGAGCTGCCGGTGGCTGTGATTTGCCAAGAAAACCATCGCAGTCATTATCCCGAAAAAGATAATATTGTGACCGGTGACCCAACCAGTTCCGAATTGCTCGCCGCTGCTAATGTTAAACACGCAAAGTGTGTGTTAGTGATGACAGATAGCGATTCGCTCAGTACTTTCGCTTTATTGGGAGTGAAAGAACAAGCAGGGGAAGGTGGCTCGGTAAAAACCGTGGTGCTAATTAACCAAGAAAGCAATATGGATAAAGTTCGCTTACTTAAACCTGATATGTTGTTTTCATTATCTACGCTAGGTTCAGAGGTTTTGATGCAAGTGCTTTGCGGTGAAGCAATATCGAGCGACTCTATTAGTGATATGCTGTTGAACAAAGTTGCAAAAAGCTAACCTTAAAATAAAAATAACGGGAATTGTGCTTCATGCTAAGTGCTCAACAAGTGAGTTGCCATCGGCAAAATAGGGTGTTATTCCATCAACTTGATTTTATAGTGCAACCTAGTGAAATCTTGCAAGTTGAAGGGCCAAATGGAGCGGGGAAAACAACCTTGCTACGAATGATGGCTGGGTTATTAAAACCTGATGAAGGGGCTGTCTGTTGGAATAATCAATCGATTGATAAACTAAAAGAAGAATTTACTCGTCATTTACTTTATTTAGGCCACAAACCAGCGGTTAAATCATTATTAACACCTTATGAAAACCTCAAATTTTATTACCAAATGCACCATAAAGGGCATGAAGGTGAGCGTATTTGGTCTGCTTTAGAGGAAGTTTCGTTAATTGGTTATGAAGATATTCCTGTTAGCCAACTTTCTGCTGGGCAACAACGGCGTGTTAATTTAGCGAGGTTATGGCTAAGCGAAGCTCCTTTGTGGATACTTGATGAGCCTTTTACCGCAATTGACGTGGCGGGGGTTGCTCGTTTAACAGAACGTTTTCATCAGCATGCAGAGCAAGGGGGGATTATTTTGTTTACCTCCCACCAAGCGATGTCAGGGCAATTTGGTTCACTAAAACTGACGGGTGGGGTTGAATCATGTTTTGGTTATTAATTAAAAGAGAGCTCAAAATTGCGTTTCGAGGTTTTTCTGAGCTCGTTAATCCGCTATGGTTTTTCTTAATTGTTATCACACTATTTCCCCTGAGTATTGGCCCTGAACCTCAATTATTAGCGCGCATTGCTGTTGGGGTGTTTTGGGTTGCGGCCATTTTGTCTTCACTATTATCACTAGAGCGTTTATTTAAGGATGACTACCTTGATGGCTCCCTTGAGCAACTGTTACTCGCACCGCATCCTTTATTTATCACTGTATTTGCGAAGGTGATTGCCCATTGGTTAGTTACAGGGCTGCCCTTGATCTTATTATCCCCTGTTGCGGCATTAATGTTGTCTTTTAGCGCAGACACACTATTTGTATTAGCAGGGACATTATTATTGGGCACACCTGTATTGAGTTTTATTGGGGCGATTGGTGCAGCATTAACCGTTTCCTTAAAAAAAGGCGGTGTCTTGGTGAGCTTGCTTGTTTTACCGCTGTATATTCCTGTGTTGATTTATGCAACAGGTACGATGGAAGCCCACAGTTTTAAAATGCCTCTCGATGGTTATTTTGCCATTCTTGCCGCGTTATTTGCCGCCAGCATCACCTTTTCGCCACTCGCTATTGCAGCTGCATTGAAGCTTAATATTAGCAATAGCTAATTATTTTTCTCTCGTCAAAATAGATAACAAGAGCAAATTAATTTTTGCCTTGTTATCTATTGTCGATTCAGAATTGAAATATAATAATTACTTATACATTTAACGGGTGTTTTTTCTTAAGATTTCATTTTATTCAACTAGTTAATGGGCTTTATTTGTGTTTTTGATACAAATAAAGGTAAGTTTTATAAAAAATCGCATTGAACTCAAATAATTTATTTAAATTGCTACCGTTTTATATTGTTTATTACAAAAAATATTTTTATGTTAAATTATAATTATAATCATAATCATAATCATAATCATAATATATGAAGTTAGATGAGTTATAAAAAAGCTTAAATGAGTGTGATTGTAATTTGACTTAAGGTGTGTGAAGTTTCGTATATTACTTTATCTCAAACCAATACAATTAATAATTCTAATGATTTTAAAACGTAATTTTAGCTATAGATCGATTTTGCTTACCTTTTGTCTCCCTATGGTAGCCAAGCGGGCGGTGGTTCACTGAGTCTCAATGCCAGCAAAACCGAGATGCACAGCGATTACCAATCGGTGGATAAACAAACTGGCATCAATGCAGGCAAAGCCAGCAACACCACTCATACAGCGGTATCGGAAGGTGAGATTGTTATTTGCGATAAGGCGAATCAGAAACAAGATGTTACTGATTTAAGTCGATATACAGACAATGCCCATGAGAAGCTGAATATGATTTTTGATAAAGAAAAAGAACAGAAACGGATACCCATCTAAATGGGCTAAAATTGAATGGCTAATAAAGAATAAGAGTAAAAAATAGTTTATTATTTAATGATAAACATCTTTAAATTATATTAAATAATCTAGGTTCATCAATGCTGATAATATTCAGGAATAAAAATCCAATGTATAATAAAAAGCTAAAAGTGGTTTATATATCGTATGATTTTTTAAAGTTAATATAGCGAGTTTGTTTTTACTATTTATTATGAATCATATTTTTATGCTTTATTGTGATAAAATGTTAAATTGGTTTATTGTTCTTAAATGAAAGTAATCAAATGCCAAATAATACTAAATAATTAATGGACAAAAGGTGACTTATTATCTAGTGTATTGTTCCAATATGTTAGTTTAGGAAAAAATCACAAAAGGTAGCATATAATGTCGAATATTTTATCATTAGATAGTGATAATTTCTCGAGTACACTTTACCCCCTAGAGCAAGATGAGCAACAAACTGTAGTTGTTTATTTTTCGGCTTCTTGGTGTTTACCGTGTAAAAATATGTATCCTATTTTTACTAAGCTTTCTGAGTGTTTTCAAGAAAATAACATCGATTTTGGTATTGTTGATATTGCTCAATCGCCCACTTTAGCTCCTCGATATGGTATAAAATCAGTGCCGACAATTGCGGTTTTCCAAGATACTCGGTTAATCGATATTATTGCAGGAGAAGTACCATTTAATAGGGCATTAATGGTATTGGAGAAAACGCTCGGTAAGCGTTAATATTCAGCGAATATATTTAATAATAATGATAAGACATTCATAATGTTAATACTGATATTAGAAGGGCTATTGATAGGCTGTCTACTAGGTTTAACGGGAGCGGGAGGTGGAATTCTTGCTGTTCCTGCTTTAATGGCAAGCCAAAATTGGAGTGTAGCATTAGCAGCACCTGTAGGGCTTTTAGCTATTACAATAGCGGCTTTTATTAGTGTTATTCAAGGGCTTATAAAAAAGAATATTCGCTATAAAGCAGCTATTTGGATAGCGCTATTGAGTATTCCTTCTGCTAAGTATGGTATTTACCTTGCCCATATTGTTCCTCCAGTTTGGTTAACGCTTATTTTTAGCCTTGTTATGCTTTATGTCGGGGGACGTATATTTTTCAATCGGGGTGATGAGCAAAATGATGCACATTGTTTAATTAATACAGAAACTGGGAAATTTATTTGGAACACTAAAACAGCGTTAATCTTTGGGGGAATTGGTGTCATTACAGGATTACTTACTGGCATGTTAGGTGTCGGTGGTGGTTTTATTATTGTTCCTGCATTGCGAAAATTCACTAATTTGAATATGAAGAGTATTATCGCAACATCATTAATGGTTATCTTCTGTATTGGTAGTATTAGTATTTTTATTAATGTCTGGAATGGGTTTCAATATCCTAAAGAAATTAGCATCGTTTTCATTGCTTCATGTGTTGTTGGCTTATTAATTGGTCGATTAATAATGCATTATATTTCTAATAAAGCCATTCAAATACTATTTTCAAGTGCTGTTATCTTTGTTGCCTTAGGGTTGATTTCATCAGTATTGATTGAATTTAATGTCATTTGAAATAGGTTTTAAATATCACTTATTAAATAAATTTTTATAATTCATGCAGTGTGTCACTATTTTGAATGTTCAATCATTTATTCTTCTTTAAAAAAGTAAATTTGATTTATCTTCAAGCTCAAAAAGGTATAATGAACCATCGCATTTTTCTACCCTGATAATAGTGAAATGGATTGCTAATATACTCTTCTGGGTAATCATTAAAGGTTGACTAGTATAATTATGACAAAACAAGATAGCTCAACAACGATAATTGATATAGCTAAACGTGCTAATGTAACTGATATTACAGTCTCTAGAGCATTTAATCATCCTGAGATGGTAAAGAAGGAAACTCGAGATAAAATATTAGCGATAGCACAAGAGCTCAATTATGTGCCAAATCTTTTTGCACGTAATCTGAAAAACAAAAATAGCCGCATAATAGGTGTGGTTACTGATAGCACATTTAACCCATTTTATATCGTACTGATTCAAACTGTCTCACGCTTAGCGAAAGAAAAAGGCTATCAAGTCATGATTTTTGATTCAGATAGTGATGAAAAAGCAGAAAAAACAGCAATCGAAACATTAGTCAGCTACAAAGCGAGTGGGATCCTACTATCGCCAGTTCGTGATGATAAAGACTATCAACCAAGTTACTTATCATTAATTGATCAACATAATGTGCCTTTAGTTTTTGTTGACCGTTCAATTTATGGTTATCAAAATAAGTATTCAGGGCTGTTTTTGAAAAACTTTGAAATTGGCGCTTTAACAGGAAAATTTCTTAACCAGCAGAATAGTGAAAACACACTGATTGTTTCAGGGCCAGAAGGATCTGAAATTAGTTTGTCTCGTTTAGCGGGTATATATGAAAATTTTCCAAATAGAAAAAATATTAATGTCTTATACAGCAGTTATATGTTTAATAAGAATGATGAAGATTATCTAAGAAAAAAAGTTCAAGAGCTTTATACACCAAATATGTATATTGTTGGGTTGAATGGAATTATCACGGCAGGGATGTATAAAATTATTTTAGAGCTAGGCCTTTCTTGCCGTTATTTTTCTGTAGATTTACCACCCTATGCAGATACTTACCATTTATCTATTTCTGGTGTACACCACGATTCAGTATATCTTGGTGAATTAACAACTGAGTTATTGTTTTCTGAAATAGAGCGAGACTCACATAAAGATCATAAAACAAAACAAATATTTGTTGATGGGAAACTTGTTGTTTATTAATAAGAGTTAGAAAGAAAATCCGTTATGATTTATATACTCTAAAGAATTCGAGTCATATATGAACACAGTCAACACCCATGCAACTTGAAGTATGGCAATTATAGATAGGCAGGTAATGATACCTGCCTATCTTAATGGCGATGAGGTATTATTAATTTAGCGTTTCATTGAGCTAATTAAGGTAGCGCCCCAAATAATTAAACCTTTTACAATATATTGAACATAAGGTGAAATACCTAATAAATTTAAACCATTATTAAGTACGCCTAAGATCATTGCGCCAATCAGTGTGCCAATGATCATACCACGGCCTCCTGCAATTGAAGCGCCGCCGAGTACGACCGCAGCAATAGCATCTAACTCAAATCCTACCCCTGCATTGGGTTGCCCACTCATTACTCGAGAGGTAAATATTAACCCAGCGAATGCAGCAGTAAAACCGCTAATGACGTAAACTAACATTTTATAACGTTCAACGCGGATACCACTCAGGCGTGCAGCTTCTTCATTACCGCCAATGGCGTAAATATAACGGCCAAAAGAGACATGATTTAGTACAACATAGAAAATAAGATAAAGGCCAAGCATTAATAAAATAGGAACTTGAATTCCCATTAATTCTTCGCGTCCCCAAAAAGCAAATTCTTGAGGTAATCCTGACACTGGGTAGCCACCGGTATAAATTAAGGCTAGCCCTTTAGCAATAATCATGGCGCCTAAAGTGACAATGATTGGTGGCATTTTACCATAAGCGGCTAAAATTCCATTAATGAAGCCAAAAGCAACACCGGATAATAAGCCCAGAGCAATTGCGGCGTAAGGGTCCATTCCATAATATTTCATTAAGCCAGCCATCAAGGTTCCAGAAAGCGCCATAACAGCACCAACGGACAAGTCAATTCCACCTGTTAAGATAGCAAATGTCATACCAATAGCGATGATGGCATTAATAGAAACCTGACGAGCAATGGTCGAAAGGTTATTTACAGTTAAAAAATGTTCATTAAAAATGGACATGCAGACAAATAAAAGAATTAAACCAACAAGTGGTAAAAATGCAGGTATTTTTGTTAGCTTAGAAAAACTAAATTTATTTTTAGTTAATGGAATTGCACTTTGATTAGACATAGTCGTTATCCTATATAATATTGCCGGCCGCATGTACCATGATCTGAGTTGAGTTTATTTCGTCTCCAGTTAACTCAGCAGCAATTTCACCATCTCGAAAAACCAAAACTCTATCACTGACACCAATAACTTCTGGTAGCTCCGATGAAATCATAATAATGGAAATTCCTTTTTCAGTTAGAGAGCGCATTAACTGATAAATTTCTGATTTTGCCCCAACATCAATACCTCGAGTGGGTTCGTCGAAAATAAGAATTTTGGCTTGTTTATTTAGCCAGCGAGCAATAACAACCTTTTGCTGATTTCCACCACTTAAAGTAGAAACCGGGGTGTGAGGTTCTGGTGTTTTAACTTTTACTTGGGAAATTAAATCAATAGATAAAGTGAGTTCTTTTTTATTTTGAATTAAAAATAATTTTTGAGCATGATTGTTTAACCATATATTTTCTTTAACGGAGAAGGGCAGTACAAGGCCTTGAGTTTTTCGGCTTTCTGGTAATAAACCGATACCTAATTGCAATGCAGCCGCAGCCGATTTAACTTTAACTTCTTTGCCTTCTAAAATAACTTTCTTCTTATATGCTTTATCAGCACCGATCATGGCAAGAATAGTTTCTGTGCGGCCCGATCCCACCAACCCCGCAAGTCCCAAAATCTCACCTTTCTTTAATTGAAGGTGGTTAGTTGGGCTATATGAGAAACGCTGAACTTCTGCATCTAAGATGACTTCTTGCTCGTTGAATTGGCGTTTATGAGGATAAATATTCTCAACTTCACGGCCAACCATCATTTCGATAATAACGTCTAAATCTGTTTCATCGACTTTACGCGACCCTATATATTGTCCGTCACGTAGTACACTGATGGTGTCGCAGATTTCATAAATTTCTTCTAAATGGTGGGAAATAAAAAACATTCCAACCCCTTTAGCTTTTAAATCACGCATTACATCGAATAAATGGTTTGCTTCATTGGGGGTTAATGTCGCAGTTGGCTCATCTAACACTAAAATTTTAGCATCCAAAGACAGAGCCTTTGCGATTTCAACAAACTGTTGCTCTGCGATACTTAAATGGCTAATAGGTTCATCAATATTGATATTTACACCCAGCTCAGCTAGGATTTCCTGCGATTTTTTTCGCATTAATTTTCTATCTAATAAACCAAACTTATTTTTTAACTCTCGATTTAAAAATATATTTTCAAAAGCGTTTAAATAAGGAATAAGAGAAAATTCTTGGAAAATAATACCTACGCCAGCTTTGATGGCATCTCTGTAGTTATGAAAGGTGTGTTCTTTGCCTTCAATCAGAATTTGTCCGCTATCAGGTTTATGTATTCCACATAACACTTTCATTAGCGTTGATTTACCTGCGCCGTTTTCACCTAATAATGCGTGAACCTCCCCTTTTTCTAGGGAGAGATTAATATTATCTAACGCCTTAACCCCAGGGAAAGTTTTACTGACATCTTTTAATGCTAATAATTGCATCATATTGCTTCCCTATATTTCTCAACTGCTTAAAAATGGGTAACAAAGCCATTTGGAATTTTTATTCCAATATGCATTTAATAATTAATATTTATGAAAATGTATTGCACCGAACATCAGAAATACAGGTGCAATACATTGGTTATTGATAACTAACTATTACCAGTGAAAATCTTTAGCATTGGTTTTGTCGATCAATTTAACATCAATTGGGACTTCTTTAGGGACATTGGCACCCCAGTATTTTGCTAAGCCCATAGCTAAACCAATACGAACTTGGTCACGAGGGAATTGCGCTGAAGTAGCAATAAATGGAGAGTTACCTTTGGCAATTTCAGCAACCGCTTCAGGAGAACCGTCAACACTTACTAATTTGACATCACGACCAGAGGACTCAATCGCTGCTAACGCACCTAAAGAGCCGACATCGTTAACACTGAAAATCCCATTGAGTGTTGGATTTGCTTGCAACATATTTTCTGTAACGTTCATTGCAGTATCACGTTCTTGTTTACCGTTCAATTTAGTTACGATTTTGATATTTGGATATTCTTTCATCGCCGCTTCAAAACCGCGAACACGCTCAAGAATTGGCACAACAGGAATACCATCTAAAATTGCCACTTCGCCTTTGCCGCCTAGTGCTTCACCTAAACGTTTACCTGCCATTAAGCCAGCATCATAGTTTTTAGAACCAACGAAAGAGTCAATTGGGCCATTTGCTTGAGCATCAATGGCGATAACTACAACTCCCGCTTTTTTCGCTGCCAGTACAGCCGTTTCTGCACCAACGCTATCTGCCGGGTTTATTAACAGAATATCGATTTTTTTCTGTAACATATCTTCGATATCACTGGTTTGTTTTGATACATCATGAGCCGCATCAGAAATGTATAGTTGTGCGCCCATATCACCCGTTGCGCTCTCTAAGGCTTCCTTCATGGTGACAAAATATTCATTGTTTAATTCTTGAAATGACATACCCACTGAAACTGGCTTAGCGGTAGCGTTAAATGCCATACCTAAAGTCAGTACACTTGCAGCGACAGCTAACTTTTTAAATTTACTCAGCATAAGATGTTCTCCTAAAAGAGCGTTTAATTATATGTAGGGTTTTTACTTATTTAGCGTTTATTTGAATTATCAATTATTACTGCCAGTTAAAACATGTTTATGGCTTGATGACGACTTTAATTGAGTCTGCCGATTTCGCCATGACAAAGGCTTCTTCCCAATCATCGATGGAATAGAAGTGAGTAACGATATCATCAGCACTAACTAAGCCACGGCTAAATAGGTCAATAGCGACTTCATAACTATATGGCCCTAAGTGAGCACCGCGGATATCGAGTTCTTTGCGGTCACCAATGATTGACCAGTCAACTGTTGTTTCTTTACCAAACACGCTGAATTCCACGAAACGGCCAAGTTTGCGGATCATTTCTAGCCCTTGAGTAACACCGATTGGTGCACCCGTTGCTTCAATATAAACGTCACAGCCATAGCCTTCAGTCATATCTTTGACTAATTTAATCGCATCTTCTTTCAGTGGATTGATAACGACATCTGCACCAAATTTTTTTGCTAATTCAAGGCGCTCATCAATCGCATCAATGACAACCAGTTTTTTCGGCGTTTTTAATTTTGCGACTTGGATCATGCACAGCCCTAGTGGGCCTGCACCTGCAATGACGACGACGTCATTTAAATCAATATCACCACGGCGTACAGTGTGGATAGCACAAGCCATTGGCTCAATTAATGCGGCATCTTTATCAGATAGTTCATCAGGGATTTTATGAATAATGGCGCGTTCTGAAAAACGCATATATTCAGCCATACCACCGTCGGCAACTTCTTTTTGGAAACCGTAAATATCATGGGTTTCACACATCCAGTATTTGCCAGACTTACAGAAACGGCACTCCCAGCAAGGGACTATCTGTTCCGCTAAGATGCGGTCGCCGATTTTCAGTTTGAATTTTTCAGCGGAGCCTTCACCGAGCTCTGCAACGCGGCCATAAAACTCATGGCCAGGAACTACTGGGGCTTTGATCCATGGGTCATCTCCCCAAAACATTTGAGCACCATCGTTGGCTTTACAGTCGCCAGCACAGATCCCGCACCCATCAACTTTGATGACAACTTCTCTAAATCCTGGCGTTGGTCTTTTAATATTTTCAAAGCGATAATCATGTGGGCCATGACAAACAACTGCTTTCATTTTTTCAGGTAGGTTACTCATGTTCTAAGACCTCTTTCTAGTTGTTAACCCTAATGTTGACGTCAACATTAAGCGTTTTTTTATAACGCATTTGCTTTAGTTTTTTAACGCTTAACTATCAATATTGATATGTATGTAAGAAAAATGGTTGTTTAGTGTTATAGATAAAATAAATTTTTTTTAATATGACGACGTCGTCATTTTTGAAAGTCAGTATCTTAAAAACTAAAATTTGTGATTTAAGCCCTAATTTTAGTCACTTAATTGAGTACTTTCATTGGGAAATGAGACTGCCGAAACTGACTTTGTAACATGATGAAAATCATAATAAAAATCTTAATTCATTCCTTATTTTGTTTTTTTAAGAAATGAATATGAAGCCGAGTATAATTATTTTAACTATTTTCAGAAGTGGATATTTCATGCAAAAACATTTCAGCTCACATTTTTGAATGAAAACAAATTTAAACTACATTTAATAAAGAGATATTGAATGGCCAATAGGACATTATTTTTAATTTATAAAATTTAATTTAAAAAATTACATAGAGTAATGAGTCATTTTGATACGCTGCCATAATATTTTCTTTGCAGATATACCTATAGGTATTAAAAAATAGCTTTATACCTTGTAATTGTATTTTACCAATTAAGCAAAGTATAAAGCTAAATAGAGCCAAAGTTTAACTTCATTTTGTCAATAAAATCATTTTGTTATATTCTAAAGAGGAGGAGGAAACCTCACACCCTAGTGTTAGACAATCATTGGTGCAATGATAAAACCGAAGGCGACACCTGCAATAATTCCACCTAGCCCTGGTAGCATAAAGGGGTGATTTAAAATATATTTTCCAACCCGAGTAGACCCTGTAGAGTCGAATTCAATGGCTGCTAATGATGTTGGGTAAGTGGGTAAGACAAATACCCCGGTGACGGCGACAAAAGAGGCCAATATTGCCCATGTTGGGACATCTAAGGCAATGGCTAATGGAATAATTAACGGTGTTGTGGCACCTTGTGAATATAACAAGGCACAGGTTAAGAACAGAACTAAAGCCAATAAAATAGGATATGCAGATAACACATCTCCTGCGATGGCCTTGATTTGGTCCATATGGGCATCAACAAAAGTAGTGCCTAATGTCACGATTCCGAGGATCACCGCAAGAGAACTCATTCCTGAGCGGAATGTTGGTGCTAGTACAATGGAATCCGGTGATGTTTTACAGAAAACTACCATCAAACATGCTGCACTTAGCATACAAATGATGATGATATCTCGTGTTCCCATCGGCTTACCGATATCAAAACCAGGACGTAATTGTGGGAATGCAGCGAGGATCACGATAGCAATAGTGGCAATAATGAATAGAACAACAGAGAATTTTTCTCTCGTTGTGCTCTCGCCTTTTTTCTCTTCGTACTTATGCACTAAGCCTTTTTGCAAACGGTCTAGATAGACCTCATCGTTTTCAAGTTCGCAACCTTGACGTGATGCAATAAAAGCGGCAACCATGGCAGCAACAAAAGAGGCGGGTAAACATACTGACATGACAACGATAAAAGTGATGCCGTTACCTTCCATAATCGTCAACATCGCCGCCATTGCTGCACTGATTGGGGAGCCAGAAATAGCAATTTGTGAGGCAACCACTGAGCCTGCTAATGTTCTTGATGGTCGAATACCCGAATCTTTTGCAATTTCCGCTATCACAGGCAGCATAGAAAACACAATGAAACCTGTACCAGCCATGATAGTCATCACCCAAGTGGTGATTGGTGCGATTATATTTAAATACTTAGGATTTTTACGCATAAATTTACTGGCTAGGCGTACTAGATAATCCATCCCACCAGCAGCTTGTAATGCAGAAGCTGCTACCACGACCGTCATAATAATTAAAATAACATCAACAGGGGGTGATCCAATGGGTAAACCAAACCCGATGGTTAATACAGCTAATCCTAATCCACCACAGAGTCCTATACCTATTCCGCCCATGCGAATGCCAAAGAATATTGCACCTAATACAACAATGATTTCTAGCCAAACCATAATCGTCTCCAATAGACAATATATTGTCATTAGTAATATTGAAAAATTAATTTTTGATAATTGATATAAGTTAAATATTTTTATTTATCATTAAATTTTGTTTTCCGACTCTGTTTTCATACCAGTGAATACTTGCTCTGACTAATGAGCTGGTTGAGTCGATATATTTATCTGGATAATTATTTATTTCATTTGCAAGAATGACGGGGACTTCGGTACAGCCAAGAACAATAACTTCAGCTCCTCGAGAAAATAATGTCTCAGCTTGTTTTTTCATAATGGACTCAGCCATTTTTTTATTTCCTGACTTTAATAAATAAATGCTTTCCATTACATTTTCTTGGCTTTTTTTATCAGGAGTAATGCAATTTAAATAATTTCTCTCTATTTTTTTTTGGTATAACCCCATATACATGGTGGCATTTGTTGCAAGTAATCCGATATTTTTTTTCTTAGTTACTAGTACTTCTTTCATTGTCGTTTCAACGATACTTAGCATATCGACGTGGCAAACCTCTTTCAGTTCACTAAACCAAAAATGTGCGGTATTACAAGGTATAACAATGCATTCGGCACCTGCATTTTCTAGCTTTCTCAAATAGTCAGTCATTAAAGGTAGAGGAGATTCACCATGGTTTAATAGTGCGTCCGTTCGGTCTGGTATATCAGGAATAGATGATATAATTAAAGGAATATGCTCTTGGTCTCTATTTACCACGGTATAATTTACGAATTTATTAAATAAATCGACAGTAGCGGCAGGCCCCATACCACCTAATACACCAATTAAGCCTTTCATTTTAATACCCCTGCATTTCATTAGTCTTTTTATAAAATAAAAAACAATAAGCACTTATCTTTATTAATTTATTTAACATATACTTTAATGTTAAAATGGTTATTAACTTATTTATAACTGCCTAGCCTGTGGTTAATATTTATCAATGTTTATCTAAAATGAGAAATGCAAGTAAGTATGGTTTGATGCAAGATATGCATTAAGAGTTTTTATTCAAAATAAAAGCATTTTTATAAATGGCTCTGAAAGCCTGAATAGACTGGGCTCTATGGATTAAAAAAATCAAATGAAATTAATTTTTGATTTTTGTTAATGTTTTAAATGGTAGGTCTATGCATAATACAAATAACGCCACTACAAATTTAGTTTGATTATTTAACCAGTCATTAACTTAAAATATCAATAAAAATACTTTTGATTTTTTATATTTTAACAGCAAGTCAATTTAAGGCTTAATAAGATGAAAAATATAGAAACAAAATGGCTATATGATTTTTTAACACTAGAATCGTGCCGACATTTTTCTCATGCAGCAGAACAGCGAAGTATTTCTCAGCCCGCATTTAGCCGTCGTATTAAAGCTTTAGAGGAAGCTATTGGCGTTGAATTATTTGATAGAACGACGTCCCCTTTACAGTTGTCTGAAGAGGGCAAAATTTTTCATTCTCAAGCGCGTAGTTTATTACAACAACTGGAATGTAACTTAAATGAATTATCCGGCCATAATGTATTGAGCCTACCGAATATTAAAATTGCTGCTGCTCATTCGTTGTCGTTAACATTGCTCCCAAAATTAGTTCACGGGCTGTCTGGTTACGGTGGAGAATTTGTTTACCATGTTGAGGCTATTGATGTCGTACAAGTTGTGAACACATTGAGAGAAGGGAAAAGTGATTTTATTATCTCATTTTATGATGAAGATTTAATGCAATCACCATTTTCCTCATTGAATGTATTTGAATCTGAATTATACCCAATTTGTGCAGCGGATGAGCAGGGTAAGCCGCTATTTGACATCTATCAACCTCAAGTGCCGCTGCTGAATTATACCAGTGCTTCATATATGGGAAGATTAGTTAATCGTCGGTTAAGTGAGTTTGGTGCGATCAATTCAAAAACACTTTTTATGTCATCAATGAGTGAGTTACTAAAAAATATGGCTTTGGATGGCCATGGTATAGCATGGTTACCCATTTATTCTGTAGTGAATGAATTGAAAGAAAAAAAACTCGTTTGTTTGGATACACCTGAATTAACGATACCTATCCAAGCGTATATTTACCGCATGGATACACGACTAAATAAAACTGCAGAGGATTTTTGGCGTATTTTGAAAAAAAATATTCCAGAGGATTTACGGAATTTATAGTGGGGAAAGGTAATTTATAAGTAAATAACCTGCGAATATAAGCAGGTTATTTAAGTAATTCGCCTTTTATTTAGCGGAAATATAACACCTTAAAAGTGAGAAAATTAATGATCTAGAGAAACAGAATGCACATATTCCAACTGTTTTAAAGAACAGTAAAATTCAGGTAAAGTGATTTTTTGGCGTACTAATAGCTTTAAATTTACCTCGACGCGCTCTTTCTTGATATCTCTGATAGTGAGATTCTCAATTAAGTCCTTATGGTTTTTTAGATACTCAATAAGTAAAGGTACACCTTTTTCATGAGTAAATAGCATACGAACTTTAATTTTTCCTAGTTTTTGGTTTTTCATCTGAAATAATGCAACTTGGGGGCTGAGTTGTATTGCTAAGAAAAAAAGAACTGTAACTATGACCGCATGCCAGTAGAACCCGGAACCGCATGCAATTCCAACACCGGCAGATGCCCAAACAATGGCTGCGGTTGTTAGGCCTGAAATTGCATCATCACGTCGATGTAATATAACGCCAGCACCTAGAAAGCCTACTCCACTAATTATTTGTGCAGCTAATCTCATTGGGTCGCTACGTATATTGTCAGAGATATTGGCGTAATACTCCGCTGACTGAATAGAAACTATGGTTAATAAACAGCTAGCAACGGCAATAATGACACAAGTTTTAAAACCAACAGGCTTTCCCTTTGATTCACGTTCTAGGCCAATTAAGCCGCCTAAAACAAAGGCGGCCAGCAGTTTAGAAATACTTGATAGTGATAAAGGGCCAATGGTGTCGACAAACTGTATAAATAAATCCATGGCTTGCTCCTGACGTAGCCTTAGCCTTTCCTCGATTTTTACTGTGTATACTCGTAATCCTTCAAGTTGCAGTGGTGTTGACTACGCTCAGCTAGCCGAGTCACATAGTTTATTTATGTTCCCCATCTATCTTCGCTTGTCGCCTACCTGCAACTCAAATTATTTGGGTATAGCAACGTTATTTACTACTTTTTCACCTTCGTTATTTTTCTTTTTAGATACGTCGTCTTTAAAGAAGAAGATAAAGAAAACGGTGACAACAGCGGCGACGATAGCCGGGTAATGCCAGAATGTTCCCCATTGTGGCAATGCTGCGCTACCTGTCTCTGTGACAGTTGAATTAAAGATTTCACCACAAATTGTTGAAGCAAATAATAAGCCAAAGCCATTTGAAACAATAAAGCGTAAACCCTGAGCTTGCGCTCTGATCTCAGGTTTGGCTTTACGGTCAACGTAGATATCACCTGCTGTAAAGAAGAAGTCCCAGCATAATCCTTGAAGCATCAACCCTATAATAATGAAGTAAAAACCGGAATCTACTGCGGCATAGGAGAATAGCATTGAGCGAATAATCCAACTTACCGCGCCAAGAAGTAAGGTAATTTTGAAACCGAACTTCATTAAGAAGAAGGACAGAACGAACATAAATAGGACTTCACATGCAATACCAATTTGCATGATAGATGCCGCATTATCGAATCCCAGTGTTTTAATAAATACAGGAATATAAGCGGAGTAAGCTGTTTTCGGTATCATTAATACAAAGATGCTAAACATTAAGATAGCGAAATAGCGGTCTTTGAATAATGAAAGTGCATCTAAGCATAGAATATCTCTAGCGGAGAAAGGTTTACCTTTCGCTTTTGGCGGTGTATTTGGCAAAGTAAAGCAGTAAAAGCCTAATAATACAGCAACAGCTGATGCGATATACCAAGTCATGGTACTACCTGAAAAGCCCATTTCTCCTAATATAAATCCGATAGCCATAAAACCGAATGTGCCAAATACACGAATAATAGGGAAATATTTCACGCCATTAATATGAGAGAAGCTGATGCTATTAGAGAGTGCAGTTGTTGGATAAAACAGTAGCCCAATAATGAAAATCATAAACAGGGTCATACCGCTATTTTGTGCCTCAATAAATTGAGGAACACATAGAATAACGGCCGCATTAATTAAATGCAGTGTTCCCATTACCTTTTGTGAGGCAAAGAAGCGGTCTGCAACCATACCAATAAATAAAGGAGAAATAATGGTTGCCACACCTAATAAAGCGTAGGCATTACCAATAATATTTGCCATCCCATAAGTACTTAACACGAGTCCCATTGTCATATTCCATGCCCCTTGCATGAAATATTGCACAAACATCATAATGAGTAAGCGAGAGGTTATTTTCATATCCATGATTAGTTTTCCTCTTAATGTGCTTCTAGCGTTAATCCGTCATAAGCAACACGGATATTATAAGGTGCACAAATCGCTTCTAATTCTTCATGAAGTAATTTGCCACTATGGGAAATATGTGAAACAGCAATTTGAGTTTCTGAATGCAGACAGCCTTGTTGTTGCAGTTTTTCTTTGGCTGCAAATACAGTTTCTAAGCTCATGTGGTTATCTGTACAGTTTTTCCCATTGAGTCCGTAAGTGCATTCAAATACGACAATATCAAGCTGTTTATTTTCCAACCATTTCCATGTTAATTCAGGGAACCAACCTGAATCATGTCCATAAAAAATAGCTTTCCCAGCTTTTTCAATGTGATAGACGTAGCACAATTCCCATTTAGCATGGTTTGCGAGTAATGGCGTAATTTTATAACCATTTCTTTCTACAGTGACAAAAGGGATTAAGCAGTGGAAATCGAAACGTTCTTTGCTATAGCCAGGCAGAACATCAAGGCAGCCATTAATTGCTCGGTCATTACCAAAAATATGTAATGGATGGTAAATTTCAAAACCATAACCTTCCATGCGGCTAAATAAATCACCGACATTAAAATGGTCAGGGTGAGTATGGGTAAATAGCAGGCTTTCAAACTTGGTTGCATCCATTCCATCACGCATTAACTGATAGCTAAATGTCGGGGAAACATCGATCAGCATAAGATCATCTACAATAGCGGAAGAATGGGTTCTAATATCTTTCCCCCCGAGCTCTCTTGCTCTCTGGCAGTGCTCACAACGGCAGAAAGGATTTGGTATACCTTCAGAAGCCGCGGTGCCTAAGAAGTGAATTTTCATAATAATTACCTATATTTTATTGTTTTATATGTATTTTTTTTAACCCTGATGTTGGCATTCAAATAAAAAACAAAGATATTTGAACGTTCCAATAATAATATTGGGGATTACTTTTGCCAATAAATGTTATTTTGATCAGTGATCTCATTCAAAGAATATTTTCAATGATATTGATTTTATTGATTTTTATTTTTACATTGGAAAATGGCAATAAAAAAAGTATTTATATTACTATCTTGCTTTATAAAAGAATTAATCATGGAACGTTCAAAGTAATTATCAGTAGTCGCGATAAATAATTCAGGTATGCTATTGGTAGCAACAACCAAGGTGAAAAAAACAGATGGCAACAATCAAAGATATCGCAAAATTAGCAGGTGTTTCTCATGGGACTGTTTCTAACGTATTGAATAAAAGGGGGAATGTGAGCGTTGAGAAAATTGAAGCAGTCTATAAAGCCGCCAAGCAAATGGGGTATCAGTTAAATACACAAGCTCAATTATTGAGAACCAATAAGAGCCAGAAGATAGCAATACTATTACCACAATTGGTGTCTGATAAGTATGCAATATTTTTTAATTCATTTAGGCAATCTATGGCTCAGTATCCAGAGATAACTTATGATCTATTCTTGACGGATGATCTGGAAACGACAGAACTAGATGCATTACAAAAAATTGCGGCAGGTGGTTATAGGCAAGTAGTGGCAGTCAGTTGTTTGCAGGATGCCACTATCTATTTTGATACCTTAAAATTAGCGGCGTCTCAAATTATTTTTATTTACCGTCAGCCCACAAATGCTTACCACTTTTTCACACTGGATTACTCTCAGGCAACTGATGCGATATGCCAACAAATAGCCACAAGTCGAAGTCAATTAGTAGGTATTTTTAGTGATGATCATGGAAATCTAGAGAACGCCACTTTTGTCAGTGAGTTACAAAATAACCTTAAACAGAAGGCTCCGAATAAAAAATTTATTATTATTCGTGCTTCTAATGATGAATCTTATAAGGCGGCTTTTGATTTTTTCTCTGGAGAGCAGATTCCTGATTTATTTGTTGCTGAAGATATTGAAAAAGCGAGTTTTTTAACCCAAGCAAGTTTTTTTGGTAGCGAAGGTGATTGCCCCGCAATTTTTGCTTTAAGCGGTAACATTCCTCCGATACTAAAAGGGTTACATTGCTTCCCAATGAACTATGCACAATTAGGGTTGGAAGTGGTCGATGAACTGATGAGAGAAGATCATGAAAAGAAAACTGTGGGGACAAATACTGTCTATGTTCGTAATC
The DNA here is from genome assembly GCF_013255915.1 of Providencia rettgeri. GTDB lineage: Bacteria > Pseudomonadota > Gammaproteobacteria > Enterobacterales > Enterobacteriaceae > Providencia > Providencia hangzhouensis. The sequence goes on from NZ_CP053896.1 coordinate 982,673, forward strand.
AAAGTGGTAACCTTTATACGGCAACATCGGCAATAATTACTGACAATAAATCTGATCCAACCCTGAATTTACTCATTTTACCGAGTCCTTCAACAAACGCACTTAAAAAACTACTGCCACATTTTTATAGACAAACAGGAATTAAGGTTAATTTAGCGGTTTATCCTTATGATGAAGTTTATCAGATATTAGGGCAACTCCATTTACACCCTTATTATGATTTACTACGTATCGATATGGCCTGTTTTCCTTGGTTTGCGGAGCGCATCCTACAACCATTAGATAAAGTAGGAAGAGGGGTGACTGATTTATTAAATAACTTTTCCTTACCGACTCAACAAAAATATAGTTTGGTGAATGATACTGCTTATGCCATGCCATTTGATGCTAGTGCGCAAATGTTGTTTTATCGTAAAGATCTCTTTGAAGATCCTATTTTAAAAAGAATGTATTACGAGAAAACAGGGCAAGAACTAATAGTACCCACTTCTTTTACTGAATATGATCAGGTAACTCAATTTTTCACAGAGTTACATGAAGAAGGTCAGTTTTTACGGCCTATTGGTGCATCAACGACGTTAGGTAGTGCAGGGTTAATTGCCACTGAGTATTTATTAAGGTATTACGCCGCTGGCGGAAAATTGATAAGTAATGGCCATATTCCTAGGTTAGAAATGCCATTAGCGGGTCAAGTATTAAATGAATACCTTCATCAGGTTTCTATTACAGAAAATATTCATAATAAATGGTGGAGTGAATCCGTCGAGCAATTTGAGCAAGGAAAACTAGCCATGTTAATTGCTTATATGAATCTATTTAACGATGTCGCTTATAGTAATATTTTCCCTAAAATTGGCTTTGCTTCTGTACCTGGGGGAATTCCTCAATTGGGGGGGGGAGCATTAGGGGTTTCTCGCTATAGCCAAAAAACTCATTATGCAGAACAATTTTATCGTTGGCTCTATTCACCGATAGTAATGGATCACCTCATATTATTGGGTGGCAACAGTAATCACCAAGATTTCAGCCATAATCAAGAGATTTGCTATCGTTATCCATGGATGCCGCTGGCGTATCAAGAAATAAACCGAGGGATCCGTGAGTCTTCAATTCCAAACGGAAAGTTGTTTAATTTACGCCAAGCTGAAGTCATTATTGGGCAAGGAATTACTAACGTTGTAAATAAAATCATGACGATAGATGAAACGATTGAATATATTAACCAACGGTTATTAGTTGATACGCAAGGCGAGAGATAAGTATCGGTTTAATTAGAGTTTTAAATCAGCGGATAAACATATGATAAGGCGTCATTACTTTTCAATTTTATCCGCACAAGCTATCTTCTTCGCAAAAGTAATTTGTGATGAAGAGCGTTTTGCTCAGTAATTTTATAGGTAGATACAAAGCAAAAACCCGCCTTTTGGGCGGGTTCTTTAAAGAAGTGGTGCCCGGACTCGGAATCGAACCAAGGACACGGGGATTTTCAATCCCCTGCTCTACCGACTGAGCTATCCGGGCAACGGAGCGTATTAAACCTGATTTCATTGGTTGAGTCAAGGCGCTTTCAATAAACTTTTGACTGTATGCGCTTTTTTTCAACATGTTAGCTAGTTTTTAATCGAAAACACATAAAATTATTAAGGTTAATGACTAATGCCAGCCTTAAATCAGATTTTGGCTGGCATTCACTATTGGAAAATTTTAACGTAGATAATTTTTCTGTGCTTTGTTCACTTTAATCAGGTAATTACGTGACTCAGCTGCAGGGTGCTTAGTGGACAAGGTTTCATACACTTCACCCGGTTCTAAATTATTAATACGCTGCGCGGCTTGCTTTTTATCGCTGTGGAACACCCGCAGAACGCTGCCTGCGCCGCCATTATATGCGGTAATAACAGCATAACGGCGTGAGGTTTGATTACGAATATCGCCTAAGTAGCTGTTTTGCAATATAGCTAAGTAAGCCGTACCCGTATCAATATTTTTTTCTGGGTCAAACAAATAGCTACGGCTAGGAACACCAGATTTCCCTTGTGAGCGGAAAACATCTTTGCCGGCGGTATTTGGCATAATTTGCATTAAACCAAGCGCATCAGAGCGGCTAACTGCATAAGGGTTGAAACTCGACTCAATTTGCATGATCGCGAGGATTAATGACTCATCAACACCATATTTGGCCGCAGATTTCTTAATATAAGGTAAGTATTTATGAGCCCGTTTATCTAAATGGTTTGGTACTAATTGCATAGTCACGGACCAAACAATATTCATACCAGACTGTCTGCGCTGCATTTTATTTTCAATCAGATAATCAGCAAACTTTGTGGCTCTCCATTCCCAACGAATCGCTTCTCCTGTGTTATCGAGCACTTGGCCAAATAAAAAGGGTTCTTTGCTGTGAGGAATATCATTGATATCAGAATAGAGGTCAATGGAATTGGGGTCGTCCCCCATTAATAAGGTGGTGACAATGGCTTTCTTTAAGTGCTGTGAAGGCTCTACCGCTGAAATAGTCTCAACCGTAATGGTCCCTGCATCAAAATTAATATGGCTACGAGTTCGGTATTCATCGGTATATTTTACGTAGTCTTTTGGACCCGCAATTAATACTTCTTTAATGCCCCAAATATTTTCAATATTGTGGGCAAATTGACCCATTAATATATCGAACCCATTGGTATCTTTGACATAATCAGGGTTAAAGTCAGATTTTTGCTTGCTAGAACAAGAAATAATTAGAGGGATCAACAAACTCAGCGCAAATAGTTTTTTCATACGATTCACAGTCTTGGGGCAAAAGTCTACCTACTAAGTAGGTAGACAAACAGATTATTTTTCAGGAGTATAGCCATCAATATGGATATCGTGGCCTTCAAACAAGAACTTAATCATTTCTTGTTCTAACATTTTACGGTCATCAGGGTTCATCGTATTAAGTTTCTTTTCATTAATGAGCATGGTTTGCTTTGCCATCCACTGGCTCCATGCCTCTTTTGAAATCTCGTTAAAAATACGTTTTCCTAACTCACCTGGGTAAAGCTGAAAATCTTGCCCATCTGCATCACGTTGTAAAAATGTACAAAAAATGGTTCTACTCATTAATTTTTCCTCAAATATCAGGTAGTAAGGCGAGCTGTTTTAGTAAACTTTCAACTGGGGCAGCAAGGCCGATAGTTGCGCCTAAGTGTAAGTTATACCAGAGTCCTTTGCCTTCATCCATGGCAGAATTAAATGCCTGAATCTTAACTTTTACAGGGATAATATCTAAATGAAAATGGCTAAATGTGTGACGAAAAGAAATTAATTGCTCTAATTGAGTATACTCAAAGCCAGATTCGTTCAGCCAATCATTGAGTTGCTCTAAAGAATCAAACTGTGGAAAGGCAAATAATCCCCCCCAAATACCGGATGGTGGGCGTTGTTCTAACCAAACATCATCGTCGTGCTGAATAATTAGAAACCAAGCACTCTTTTCAGGGATTTTCTGTTTTGGTTTTTTACCTGGGTAGTTTTGCCATGAATGATTAGCATAGGCCATACAGCCAAAATTAAGCGGGCATAGTTCGCATTTTGGTTTACTGCGAGTGCAGATCATTGCGCCTAAATCCATCATCGCTTGGTTAAAAAATTCAACTCCCACTTGTGGGGTGACATCAGTGCTGATTTCCCACAAACGGTTTTCGACTTCTTTTTTACCCGGCCAGCCATCAACCGCATAAGCTCGAGCTAATACGCGTTTAACATTACCATCGAGGATAGGGTAATGCTGTTTTTGCGATAATGATAAAATTGCCCCAGCAGTGGACCGGCCAACCCCAGGCAGCGCTAAAACCTCATCAAATGTAGTGGGAAATGAGCCACCATATTGAGTCGCGATCACTTGAGCGGCTTTATGGAGATTTCTAGCCCGGGCGTAATAGCCGAGCCCTGTCCATAAGTGCAAAACTTCATCAAGAGGAGCGTTGGCAAGGGCGGTCACATCCTCAAAGCGAGAGATAAACTTCTCAAAATAAGGGATTACAGTACTCACTTGGGTTTGTTGCAGCATAACTTCTGATAACCAAACATGGTAAGACGATTTTTCCTGTTGCCATGGCAACGTCTTACGACCATATTTGTGATACCAGTTAAGTACTGCAGATGAAAATTGTTGAGCTTCCATTAATAATTTTATTTTTTATTGATATTTCCAGTCATGGTAGGAATTGCAACATAGACGAAGGGGGCTGTAAACCGCTATTGTGTTGTTTAGTGTAAAGTTAGCGAATTATCAACTGCATCCTTGTGGAAGTTTTGCTAAACTCCGATATCCATCATGCCTCAAGGATAAAGTTAATCACTACAACTTGGGCATTTAGGGCTGTAAATTGATAGGTTTGGTAACCAATCACCTTATACACTTGATTGTTGGCACATTAACTTAATTGGGCACTCATTTTAGAACCTTTATTATGATCAATAATGTTATCTCCCCCGAATATAATGAAGATGGGCGGGTTATGCGCCGAGTCCGTAGTTTTGTCCGCCGTCAAGGGCGTCTGACAAAACGTCAGGAAGACGCATTAGAAAAAGAATGGGCAGAAAAAGGCATCGATTTTATCAATGAACCTTTTGATTTTGCCAAAGTATTCAATAACTCAAATCCAGTTACCTTGGAAATTGGCTTTGGGATGGGCGCCTCATTGGTGACCATGGCATCTCAAAATGCAGATAAAAACTTTTTAGGTATTGAAGTTCATGCTCCCGGTGTTGGCGCATGTTTAGCATCAGCAAAAGAAGAAAACGTCACCAATTTACGTGTGATGTGCCATGATGCAATAGAAGTTTTAGACTGCATGATCCCAAACGGCAGCCTTGCGATGGTTCAGTTATTTTTCCCTGACCCATGGCATAAAGCGAAACATAATAAGCGCCGTATTGTGCAAGTTCCGTTTGCAGAAAAAATTCGTAGCAAACTAGCTATCGGCGGTGTTTTCCATATGGCAACAGATTGGCAGCCTTATGCAGAGCACATGCTTGAAGTGATGACGAGTGTCGAAGGGTATAAAAACTTATCACCATCAGGTGATTACGTTCCTCGTCCAGAAACAAGACCAGAAACAAAATTTGAAAAGCGCGGCCAGCGGTTAGGGCACGGTGTATGGGATTTAATGTTTGAGAGGATCAAATAATGGCTAAACAACCACGTAGTCGTCGTTTACGTAAAAAATTACGCTTGGATGAGTTCCAAGAGTTAGGCTTTACTGTTAAGTGGAGCTTTAAAGAAGGTACGCCGATTGAGGAAGTTGACAGCACCGTTGACCAACTGATTGCAGAAGCGATTGAACCGAATGGTTTGGCGTTTGAAGCCAGTGGCTATATGAACTGGGAAGGGATCGTTTGCTTACAAAAAATTGGCAAATGTACCGAAGAGCACCGCCAACTTGTTGAAAATTGGCTAAAATCAAAAGGCATGAATGACATCGTTGTTTCTGAGCTGTTTGATGTCTGGTGGGAAGAATAATTTTATTGAGTTAATCTCAATAAATAAACTGAACTTTCAGTCGCTTGAAGAGGCATCCAAAAATTGGGTGCCTTTATTTTCTGTTGCAAATACTATCTGGAGTCAACGTTTTGAGCGCCATGTTTTCTAACCAGCTACTCAACGATATCCTAGACCAAGTTCGCCCACTGATTGGGCAAGGTTGTGTTGCAAATTATATTCCTGCTTTAGGTTGCGTACCTTCCCACCATTTAGGCATTGCGGTATCCACGATTGACGGTGATATTTTCACCGCAGGGGACGCATATCAACGCTTTTCAATTCAATCTATTTCAAAAGTATTAAGCCTCACGCTTGCAATGACGCGTTATGAGGAAGAGGAAATTTGGAGCCGTGTAGGTAAAGAACCCTCTGGGCTACCCTTTAATTCGTTAATTCAAATTGAAATGGAAAAGGGGATACCCCGAAACCCGTTTATCAATGCGGGAGCCATTGTTATTGCTGATATGTTGCAATCACGCCTAAGCGCACCTAAACAGCGCATGCTAGAGTTTGTCCGAAAGTTGTCCTGTGAACCGGATATCAGTTATGACACGGTTGTCGCTCGTTCAGAATTGGAACACGCCAGTCGTAATGCAGCTATTGCTTATCTTATGAAATCTTTTGGGAATTTTGAAAATGATGTTTTAACGGTTCTCGAAACTTATTTTCATTATTGCTCTCTAAGTATGAACTGTGTTGAATTAGCGAGGTGTTTTTCCTATTTAACATCGCAAGGGATGTCATCTTGCTCCATTGACCCCATCATCACGCCACTACAATCAAGGCAAATCAACGCATTAATGATGACTTGTGGTATGTATGACGGTTCTGGTGAGTTTGCATTTCGGATAGGAATGCCCGGCAAGTCTGGTGTTGGTGGCGGTATTGTTTGTGTGGTTCCAAACCAATTTACCGTAGCGGTTTGGTCACCTGAGCTAGACTCGGCGGGGAACTCTTTAGTCGGCTGTGCGGCTTTAGAGTTATTATCGAAACGAATTGGGCGTTCTGTTTTTTAATTAATGCTCTACTAGGAGATTTTATGTTACGCCGTACATTAATTGCATTTTCACTCCTTGCTTGTGCGACGAGCCAAGCTGCAGATTATAACTGTTCTGTAACACCAAAGGATGACATCGTTATGACACCTGAAAGTGTGCAAGTTATTGGTGCAAGTGGTGATTTAAAAATTACGCCAAATGGTGATATCACGCTTAACGGTAAAAATGTTGCTGCAACAGAGGCCCAAAAGCAGCAAGCTATTCGTTACCAAGCCTCTATCCGTCAGGATTTACCTTGGATAAAACAAGAATCAGAAAAAAAATTATCAACTTCAAGGGAAACGATAGACAAAGTTGTCGTTAAAGTGGTTGGTAGCGATAGCAATATCCGTAACCGGTTAACAAAACTAGAAAAAGAGCTTAATGGGCAAATCAATCAAATTATTGAGACTCGCCCTAATGGTTATGTATTTCACCATGAAGCTATGAAAACTGTTGAAGCGAAAGGACGCGAGCTAGTTAATGAAAGCTTGGGGGGCATTTTACAAGACAGCATCAACGAAATGGGGCGCAAGCAATTATTATCGGGTGGTGATGCTAATAAAGCGCTACAAGGTATGTTAGGGAACTTAGGCGGGTTACAACAAGAGCTCGAATCTGAATGGAAAAAACAAGAGAAAAGCTTCCAGCAATTTGGCCAACAAGTTTGTTCTAAAGTAACCTCAATAGAGCAACAACGCGTCTCATTACTTAATTCAATCAAAAGTAGCTGATAGCACTAAAATCACAATAACCTTATGAGCAGTAATGTATTTTTTGTACATTACTGTTTTTTTATTTTATCTCTATCATCAATTTGTGTGATATTAATTCCATTAATGGGAATGAAAATGAAATTGATTCTTATTTGATTGACATCTAAGCTGCTCACTTTACAATGCGGGTTTGGCTTAATGACTAAATTGGGATCATTTAAATGAAAAAGTTCATTCCTGCTCTGCTTGTTTCTGTGTTGTCATTCTCTGCGCCTTTCGCTCTCAGCGCTGAATCTACTACTTTCACGCCAAATGCGGTGATAGCACAAGGTGTTGAAAAAGTGACGATCAAACACCTATCAGGTGAAACTGAAGTCGTGAAAAAACCACAAAAAGTGGTTCTGTTTGATTTCGGTGTTTATGACTCAATGCAAAAACTCGGCTTAGGTGACAAGGTTGTTGCGCTACCAACTGGCAATGCTCCCGCTTATATAAAAGGCAGCATCCCTGCATCAATGGAAAATGCAGGTGGAATGAAACAACCTGATTTAGCCAAAATCGCGCAATTAAAACCTGACCTGATTGTGATCACGGGCCGTCAAGGTAAGTCTTATGATGAGTTATCAAAAATTGCACCCACCATCAATTTAGGCTCTGATAGCAAGCACTATATTGATTCTGTAAAAGCCAACATTGGTGTGATTGGTGAGCTCTATGGTAACCAAAAAGCGGTTGATGAGCAGTTGGTTCAATTAGATAAAGTCATCGCAGACGCCCAGAAGAAAGCGGCTGATTCCAATAAGAAAGTTTTAGTACTGATGCATAATGACGGCAAATTAATTCCAAATAGCCAAGCTGTTGTTTACAACGTTGTGAAAGCGCAACGCGCTGACCTACCTGTTGATGAAAGTGCAGATAAAGCAAAACGTCGTGTAGTGGATACCAAAACTATTGCTCAAGCGAATCCAGACGTGATCCTGATTGTTGACCGTAGCGAAGCGATTGGTGCAGGTAAACTGGATAAAACGGTATTTGAAGACAGCAATATTCAAGAAACCAAAGCTTATAAAGATGGCAAAATTACTTACCTGCAATCTGACTTATGGTATTTGTCAGGTGGTGGTTTAGTCAGCTTAACTGAACAAGTTAATGCGGTAGTTAATGCCCTGTAACTGATATTTGCCACTGTCTTATTGATGGTGGCAATATGTATTACCTCAATTGTTATTCTTGTCTATTTCATTTTTATCTCTAAACAAAAGCCCACGTCAAATGAAGTGGGCTTTCATCTAATTTATAAGTGAAATGATTTATAAATAAATCGAATAACCGCTACTCTTCACCTAAAAATAACTCTAATAGGGAATTGAGAAACAATTTTCCATGCTCTGTGATCTGCCATTTATTCACGGTTTCTGTGATATAGCCTTTAGCTAAGGCTTCATCAATAGCCGCTCTAACTGTTGATTCTGGTAACCCTGTATATTGGGTAAATTCAGCGCGAGGCATAGCTTCAAGCAGGCGAAAGCGGTTCATGAAATATTCAAATGGCCTATCGGAGGCATCAACATCATAGGATTGGTGCATATAACGTCCCTCCATATAACCTCGAGGGTGTTTTGTTTTTACGGTTCGTAAAATTTGACCATCTTCAAAAGAAATTTTTCCATGAGCACCACAACCGATGCCTAAATAGTCACCAAAGCGCCAGTAATTGAGATTGTGTTGGCATTGGTAACCGGGTTTAGCATAGGCGGATGTTTCATATTGCTGATAACCTGCCGCGCTCAATAATTTATGGCCTTCGGTGTAAATATCCCACAGAGTATCGTCATCGGGTAATACCGGAGGACGTGAGCCAAATTGAGTGTTGGGTTCAATGGTTAATTGGTACCAAGACAGGTGCGGAGGTGCAAGTTCAATGGCTTGGCGCAGGTCAGATAAACCTTCAACTTGAGTTTGCGCAGGTAACCCATGCATTAAATCGAGGTTAAAGCTTCTTAAATTAAGATTAGTGGCCAACTGAGCGGCGCGTTTCGCTTCATCAGCGCCATGAATACGCCCTAAAGTGATTAATTTGTCATTACCGAAACTTTGTACACCAATAGAAATACGGTTGATTCCTGCCGCTTGGTAACCTGCAAAACGGCCAGCCTCAACAGTGCCGGGGTTTGCTTCCATGGTGACTTCTGCGTGAGGGTCTAAATCAACTCTCTGACGTACGCCATCCATTAATGCTTGCATTGACTCAGCACTTAATAAACTGGGCGTTCCACCCCCAATAAAAATGGTTTTTACCGAACGCCCTGCAACTAATTTTGCATCAATGTCTAAATCGGCCAACAAGTGTGCCACATATTCTTGCTGAGGAATTTCCCCCTTAAGTGTGTGCGAGTTGAAGTCACAATAAGGGCATTTTTGCACACACCAGGGGATATGGATATACAGGCTCAGTGGGGGGAATTTAAGCATTCTTCAGCGCATCCAACATCATTGTGAGGGCTCTTCCACGATGTGAAACGGCTTGTTTTTCTGCTTTTGTTAACTCTGCTGAGGTGCAACCTAATTCAGGAACATAAAATATAGGGTCATAACCGAAGCCACCTTGGCCTTTGCGTTCATGAGTTATGACACCGTGCCAGCGACCATGAAAAACCAACGGCGTTGGGTCTTCTGCATGGCGTAAATAGACCAGAACGCAGTTGAATTGAGCCTGACGTTGGTCGTCAGGCACATTTTTCATTGCTTCAAGTAATTTTATCAGGTTTTGCTCATCGGTCGCATCTTCCCCTGCATAACGTGCAGAGTAAATGCCAGGTGCGCCACCGAGTGCATCAACAGAAATTCCTGAATCATCAGCAATTGCGGGTAACCCGGTTTGTGCTGCTGCATGGCGTGCTTTTAAGATCGCATTTTCAATAAAGGTTAAGCCTGTTTCTTCTGCAGATTCAACACCTAATGAGGTTTGTGCGACGATATCCATCCCAAAATCACGTAATAGGTCAGCTAACTCATTCACTTTCCCGGGGTTACCGGTGGCTAAAACAACTTTTTGCATTATTTAAAACTCGTTTTTACATAATACCAATGGAATACATCATTGCAGTCAATGATGGGTCAATCATCAGTGAGATATCAACACGCAGATAATTCAGCGCGATTAAAATAAACATTACAATCATTGCGGAGAAATCTAACCCACCCATAGCAGGGATAATACGACGAATTGGCGCCATTAAAGGTTCTGTTAATTGGTATAATAAATAGTCTACAGGATTACGGCCTTGGCTGACCCAGCTTAAAATTGCACGGATTAAAATCATCCAAAAAATCAATTTACCGGTATAGGTTAATAATAAAATCAGCCCCATAGGTAAAATACTTATGCCTAAAATAGGGAGCAAGTTAGTCGCCCACATACCAAAAATAATAGCTGCAATGGATAAAATAAATGCCACAACCACTGAAGCGGTATCTATCGCGCCAAAAGAAGGAATGACTCGGCGCAATGGTGCGACGATAGGCTGTGTTGCTTTGACAACAAATTTCGAAAAGGGATTGTAAAAATCTGCACGCACCCACTGCATCCATACGCGCAGTAGTAATACAAAAATATACAGTTGAATCAGGGTAGTAACGACGAATACTAAGGTCTGCATGGTGAGTTCCGCGATTAATTTAAAAAAGTTTTTCCATTTCTTCCGCTCTATTTATTGCGCTTTGCATTGCATCGGCAACAATCTGCGGAAGATTTCCATTATAAAATTGCTCTAAAGCCATCGCGGTGGTACCGCCTTTAGAGGTGACTTGTTCACGTAGAGTCGAAAAAGCCGTGTCATTTTGTGACTTAGCAAGTTCTACAGCCCCCTCAATCGCATGAAGAACGAGCTCTCTAGCTTGTTGTTTATCATAACCGAGTTGCTCTGCTTTTTGCTGCATTGATTCCATAAATAGAAAGAAATAGGCAGGAGAGCTACCAGTAATAGCAATAATGTTATTGATTTCTTGTTCTTGTTGGCACCAAATCGTTGAGCCGACACTTTGCATCAGTTCTTGTGCAAATTGTTTGTCTTGCTCTGAAACTTTCCCTTGAGCAAATAGCCCACTAACGCCTTTCCCTACCAATGATGGCGTGTTTGGCATGATGCGCACTAAATTCAGCGAATGAGCGAAATAGTCGTTATAACGTTCTGCTGGGATCCCAGCCGCAATGGTTAGGACTAATTTTTGCTCAAAATCAGCCGCATTTTGTAGTGGTTCACATACTTCTTTCATCATTTGCGGCTTAACGGCAAGGACAATCACATCCGCAGCTTTGACAGCGGCTAAGTTATCATGACTGCTGATAATGCCATATTGTTCAGCCAGTTTATCTCGACGCACAGGTGTCGGAGAACACACCGTGATCATCGATGCAGGGTAACCATGGTTAACCAGCCCAGCAATGATGGCGTGAGCCATATTTCCGGCGCCGATGAAGGCAATTTTACGATGTTGCATTCTGTTCTCCTATTTATTGGTGATATTGGCGCGCGCCAAAAATAGCGGTTCCTATGCGAACAAGTGTTGAACCGCAATGGATTGCTGCACGCATATCGTCAGTCATCCCCATTGAAAGAGTGTCAACCGTGGGATAAGTGGTTTTTAATTGTTCAAATGCCTCATTCATTTGATGAAACACCGCACACTGGCGTTCATAATCCGTTTCAGGTGCAGGGATCGTCATCAGGCCGCGTAACACTAGGTTTGGCATAGTAGCGACCTGTGCAGCAAGTTCTGTGACTTCTGCTAGTGTTATACCCGATTTACTGTTTTCATCGCTGATATTAATTTGAATTAGCACATTGAGAGGGGATTTTTCACTAGGACGTTGGTCATTTAAGCGCTGAGCAATTTTCGCTCTGTCTAAGGTATGAAACCAGTCAAAATGTTCAGCGACAAGGCGGCTTTTATTTGACTGTAATGGGCCAATAAAATGCCAAATAAGGTCATTTCTATGTGAAAAATATTGAATTTTCTCAACACCTTCTTGAACATAATTCTCACCAAATTGGCGCTGACCTGCCTCAATGGCTTCTGAAATAGCTTCACAAGGTTTTGTTTTACTTACCGCGAGTAGCGTAATGTCCTGTGGTGAGCGCTGACACTCTGCGGCAGCATGCTCAATACGCGCGGTGACATCAGAGATATTATTTTGAATGGTCATTATTTTATTCAATATGGTTTATTCAATACTATTTTATTCATGTCATACATGAATAGCGACTGTAGACCATAGTGTAAAGCAAATTACATCAGAACGGCACCATGGCGTGAGGTTAAGCTAAAAATAACCACGCAAAATACGCAATAATTACATCTGTTGTTCAAACCAGCTTTCAAGGATCACCACGGCAGAGGCTGAATCAACTTTACCTTTGCTTAGTGCTCGATAACCGCCTTGTTCAAAAAGGCCTGCTTTTGCTTCAACCGTGGAAAGACGTTCATCATGTAGTTCGACTTTAACACCAAAACGGCCATGAATTCGATTTGCAAAATTACGGGCTTGGCTTGTAACCAGTTGCTCCGTACCATCCATATTAAGGGGAAGCCCGACAATAACCAACTGTGGTTGCCATTCTTTAAGTAACTTTTCGATTTGTTGCCAATCAGGGCGGCCGTCACTGGCTTTTAGTGAGGTTAATGGCCGTGCAGTACCTGTAATTTCTTGCCCAACTGCAACACCGATACTTTTGGTTCCAAAATCGAAGGCTAACAAAGTTTTTCCAGACATTAAGCATGCCCCGCTTGCATTGAAATTGTATGAATATCAACACCAATTAATTTAGCCGCAGCACTCCAGCGCTCGTGAATGGGTGTGTCAAAAATAAGCTGAGGAGAAGCTTCAACGGTTAGCCAACTATTTTCCATAATTTCACGCTCAAGTTGGCCTGGCTCCCAGCTTGCATAACCTAGCGCCACTAATGAGTTGGTAGGTGAGTGCTCACTTCCTAAAGTCTCTAAGATATCTTTTGACGTCGTCACCATAACGTCATCATTTAAATGCAGGCTAGATAAAAAGCCTTTAATTGGTGTATGTAAGATAAACCCATGTTCTTCTGCAACAGGGCCACCCGCAATGACGGGCTTTTTTAAATTACGGTTATCAATTTTATCTGAAATCGTAATTTCGAGTTTTTTGAGCATCGTATCGACAGAAAAGTCATCAATAGGTTTGTTAATCACGATCCCCATCGCCCCTTTTTCATTGTGCTCACACACATAAACGACCGACTGTTCAAAATAAGGGTCTGTTAAGGATGGCATGGCGATAAGAAAATGGTTTTGCAGATTCAAACTTAGACTCCAGCAAATTTAAAAACAATTGATAGAACACAATAAAAGGCAAAACTATAAGGTGGTAAATAAAACTGATGACTTTTACCGTTTGAAAATAATATATCGCGTGAAAAAACATCTTTTGTAAAAACAATATATTGCGTGTGAAAAATAAAAGTCATCAGTAAAAATAAACCACTACTATAAATTATTTATTGAGACGGCGTTCAATGGCATCCATTAACATACCGGTAATGGAGATATCAAATGCGGCTTCAATTTCCCGCGCACACGTTGGGCTGGTCACGTTAATTTCAGTTAAACGGTCACCGATGATATCAAGACCAACAAAAATTAAGCCTTTTTCTTTTAATGTTGGCGCGACAGCACGCGCAATGGCCCAGTCACTTTCACTTAATGGACGCGCTTCCCCACGGCCACCCGCAGCAAGGTTACCTCGGGTTTCGCCTTGAGCTGGAATTCGTGCTAAACAATACGGAACGGGTTCACCATCAACAACTAAGACACGTTTATCACCATCTTTAATTGCTGGCAGGAAGTTTTGTGCCATGCAGTAGCGGGAGCTATGTTCTGTTAGCGTTTCAATAATCACACCCACATTTGGATCATCTTGTTTGAGGCGGAAAATCGAAGCGCCACCCATACCATCGAGTGGTTTAAAAATGACATCGCCATGTTTTTGGTGAAATTCTCTCAACTTTTGTGGGCTGCGAGTGACTAATGTGTCCGGTGTTAATTCAGCAAACCAAGCCGTAAACAATTTCTCATTACAGTCGCGTAGGCTTTGCGGCTTATTCACAATTAGGGTGCCGGCTTGTTCCGCTCTTTCTAAAATATAAGTCGCATAGATAAATTCAGTGTCAAAAGGCGGGTCTTTACGCATTAAAATGGCATCAAGTGAACTTAGGGCGATGTCTTGTTCGCCATGAAATTCATACCATTTTTCAGGGTTTTCTTCGACCGTCACGATTTTTGTTTGTGCGCGAGCTTCACCTTGGTGTAAATACAGGTCATTCATTTCCATATAATGGATTTCATAACCACGACGCTGAGCTTCCAACATCATTGCAAAACTGGTGTCTTTCTTGATTTTGATGGATGAAATAGGATCCATCACTATACCGAGCTTGATCATTTTTTCTCCTTACCCCAGATCACCTAAGCGCACTTGCAGTGCTGTGATAGCGGTTAGCGCAGTCGTTTCTGTTCGTAATACTCGAGGCCCTAACAGTATATCGGTAAATTGATAGTTTGCTGTCATGGCAATTTCGTCTGCTGACAAGCCACCTTCAGGGCCAATCAACAATCGTACTTTCTTTAGTTCAGTGGGTAGCGTATTAATACTTTCTGTTGCCCGTGGGTGTAAATTGACTTTAAACGCACCGTCATTCTCGGTGCACCAGGCTTCAAGGGTTTGCACTGGGCGAATTTCTGGAATTCGGTTGCGGCCGCATTGTTCACAGGCTGCAATTGCAATTTTTTGCCATTGTAGTAATTTTTTTTCGAGTCGTTCGCCATCTAAGCGAACACCACAACGTTCTGATAATAAAGGTGTTATTGTATTAACTCCGAGTTCGACAGATTTCTGGATGGTAAATTCCATTTTTTCCCCACGAGACATGACTTGCCCTAGGTGCAAATCGAGCGGGGATTCTCTATCATCAATTTGGCTATTTTCAATGTGTACGAATACGTTTTTTTTAGTTGCTTCAGTAATTTCAGCACTAAAGGTCTGATTGCTGCCATCAAAAAGTTCGAGTTTTTGGCCAGCAGTCATGCGTAGCACCCGGCCGACATGGTTTGCGGCATCATCACCAAGAGAAATTGTTGTATTTATTTGAAGAGGCTCAGGGTGATAAATGCGTGGAATGCGCATAGCTTTTCCTTAGTACAAACTGGGTTAATAAATAATATAACTTTGATGAATATGGGGGTTGAATTGTTAAACTCAAGCGCTACTACCTAGTTTATAACGAAATACTGACCTTTTATAGTATGTCTGTGCCATTAGCGACATCTTAAACTGTGATGAAGTCCACTAGGGGATACTGATATTCGAATAAACCGATTCTACTCTACGGAATTAAAGTGTTGGGGGCATCGGAAATTCACAGTATATTTATTTTTATCTCCATAAAGGAATAAGGAGTTAATATGAGGGAACTAATTTGTATTTTTATATCATCAGCTATATCTATTATTTCACCGTCTGAGCAGTTTATATTATCATGCCAAAATGGAAAATTTACAAATTCGTTTGATTTTGTTTGTATTTTTTCTGCTTTGATTATGTTGTTAATCTCTTTTTTCTCGACTAAAAAGCTACTTATTTATTTACCAGTTGTTTTTTTTGATAAATCAAAAATTATTATTAAAAATACTATTCTACTTCTAATATATGGCGTATTAATTTTTATAATATATTGGAAGTCTGATGGTTTATATATGATTTTATTTTTAATACTATATATTAATTTGATAATTCCATTATTCATCATTGATAGTAAAATAGGTTATCTCCCTGATATTCTTACATACCCATTATTATGGTTGGGGCTGTTATATCAAATTCATTTGCCAAATGGGAATGTGGTTTCAGCTATTTATGCGGTGCTGATCAGCTACTTAGTAATGCTTATGGTGGTGACATTGGTTGAAAAACAAACGTCTCAGCCACAAATGGGGAGGGGGGATTTTAAACTCGTTGCCGCTTGTTCTGCCTGGCTTGGGGTTTGGCAGCTTCCTTACTTTTTGGGGACTGCCGCAGGGGTAGGGCTATTACAATATTGGGTAATCAATGGGTTATTGCCTAAAATATATCAAAAGAAGCAACAGGCGAATCAGGCCTACCCTGAGACATTATCTGGGGCAAAAATAGCTAAAAAAACGAAGATGATCCCATTTGGCCCCGCGCTAATTATTAGTGCTAGCATATGGTTGTATTTATCAATAATTGAATATTAAATTAAATGACAACCATACGTGTATGTATGAAAGGGGCGAGTAAAAATAGGAGTTGTAGTTGTTAAGACGCTGCTGTTACTAGAGAGTCTAAAAACTGCTGCCATTTACTCGGTTCACCAAGGTAATTTTGTAATGGAACACGCAACCATCTATCCTGTTGTTGTATTAACAGTGTTGGAAAACCGGATGCACCTGACTGCGCTAACAAAGCCTTACTTGTTCCAATGTGGGCCGCAGTTTCATGTTGCTCACATTCACTGTAGTCGGACACATACTGGGTTACATCGAGGCTAATTTCTTTGGCGAGCTCAAGAAGTACCGCGGTATCTTTAATATGGCGTCCTGAAATGTAGTGTGCTTTTTGAATGGCTTTAAGCATTTCAAAGCCTTTGCCTTGCTTGGTTGCCGCTAATATAGCGGTTTGCGGTGGTGTTGAGTCCATAACCAAATTAGGTTCGTGTAGCATTTTTATATAGTCATCGCCAAACACTTGCCCTGTCATTGATGCAATGCGCTTATCGGATTGCAGAATATATTGGCGAAAATTATCATCTAAATGTAGACGAGCGTCACCTGCTAGCATGCCTCCACCATGCATTTCAATGTTGATACTTGGGTGTTGCTTGGCAATTTCGACTAAAGGTGCTGCAGCGTAGCACCAGCCGCAATAAGGGTCATAAATATAGTGTAGGGTGATGTTACTCATAATCGTTCTCTTTATTTGCTATTTTTAAGTAATTTGAATTAAGTTGTATCATTATCATCAAAAGATTAATACCACTGTCATCTAGTTAAATCAGCCAAATTGTTTTAGGTAAGTCATTCAGTGTGTAGATACGGGACATACCGCGCAACTGGCTGAAATAGTGAATATTACTTAATTACTGAGGCCATTTCATTTCGCCTTTAATGACTTTTGCACTAAGTTCTAAGCTTAATTTATCATCTAATTGTGGATACTTCGCTGCAACTTTTTGGATGAGCTCACCTGAGTTTTTACTTGTTTTATATGCACTTTCAAAGTCCTGTAAATATTTTTGAGTGAAAGAAACCGTCGTTACATCTAATTTAGACGCCCCCGTAAAGTGGCCGGGAACAACGGTTGCTGGGTTCAGAGCTTTGATGTCTTTTAATGTTTGCAGCCAATTTTTGCGTGACTCTTCTGTTTGGGTATCCGCTACCCAAACATGAATATTGTCAGAAACAATAACGCCACCCACAACGGCTTTTAATGATGGAACCCAGAGATAAGTTCTATCTGGTGACACGCCATCAAGGCCTTTAATTTCAAGTTTTTCGCCATCAACGGTGAAGTAGTCTCCTTTAATCACTTCAGGGACGATAACATGGGCAGGGGCTTCATCTTTTAATACACCACCCCAGTAAGCCAGCTTGCCATCTTTAGTGGCTTTAATGGCTTCAACTGTGTTTGCTGTCGCGACCACCTTTGCCTCTGGGAAGGCGTTTGTTAGGGTATCGAGCCCAAAATAGTAATCTGGATCTGAATGGCTAATATAAATCGTGGTTAATTTCTTATTGAGTTTTTTGATTTTATCAACCAATTGTTGTGCATCATTTTTTTGAAATTGCGCATCAATCAGTACCACTTCACTTGAGCCGCTAATAATTTCAGAGGAAACAGGGAACACGCTGTTATTTCCGGGGTTATAAACATCCAATGCCAGTTTTTCAGCTTGTGCTAGATTTATCGTTGTGGCGAATAATGCGGTTGCTGCTAATAAGGTCAATTTCATGTTGTATCCTAAAATGAAGTTATACAGAAAAGTTTGTTTTGTATGTCGTGTATACTAAATTGCAATGATGAGATGAAAAACTCCATAATTAGGTGTTGTTTGTTGCATAATTCGGTCAAATGAGAATGGTATGGATAGATTAAAAGCGGCTGAGGTATTTATTACTATCGTTGAACAAGGCAGCCTAAGTGGAGCCGCAGAAAAACTGGATATGTCTAGAGCGATGGTGACACGCTATTTGTCAGAAATGGAGCAATGGGCGGGAGTACGTTTATTAAATCGCACCACACGGAAATTAAGTCTAACTTCCGCAGGAGAAGGTGTATATCAACAATCTTTGCAACTTAATGCGATTTCCCAAATGGTGCCTGTGCAGCAAGAGCTTGATGCAAAAGCATTATCTGGTTTAGTGCGTATTAGTTGTTCACAATCAATCGCCCAAAGTGCGCTTTCTGTGGCTATTTCTGAGTTTATGAAACTTTACCCGAATATGGCTATTGATATGCAAATATCGAATAAATCGGTTAATTTGATAGAAGAACGAATTGATTTGGCAATCCGTATCACGAATCAATTGGAACCGAGTTTAATCGCAAAACCCTTGTCAACTTGCCATTCTGTCATTTGTGCTTCACCTGACTTTTTAAAAGGAAAAAAACAGCCTGAAAAGCCAGAGGATTTAGTTTTGCTTGATTGCTTAACCTACAATTTTTTTGGTCGTAGCTTATGGGTATTTGAAAAAGCAGGCATGCAGCATAGTGTGTTAGTTGATGGGCGCTTAAGTGCTAACGAATCCGTATTTCTCGCTGAAGCAACATTGCAGGGGGCGGGTATCTCTATGCAACCTTATTATTCAGTTGCTGATCATTTGGCTTCGGGTGAGTTAGTTCAGTTATTACCTGAATATACTCCAATGCCACTAGGTATTTACGCTGTGTATACTAGCCGCCAAAAAATGCCAACCGCCCTGAGGGTGGTGATTGATTATCTCGCTAATTGGTTTGAAACTTCACCTCATTGGCACCTATTGATGCAACAGCGCGGAAGTTAGCTGAGTTCTTATTTGATTAAAGTTATCCTCTAAATGTTGAGTAAAAATATTGGTCAATTGTGATGAAGGGCGGTGAATTGGCCTTATTAAACTAACAGTAAAAGGAATCGAAAAACTGAGTGGGCGTAGAGCTAACTTCCCAGCTGATTGTTGATGGAAATCTAATGCAGTTAACGGGTTAACAATAGAAACTCCAATCCCTTTTAGTGCCATAGCGCAAATGGATGATGCCGAATGCGTTTCCATGACCATTTTTCGTTCGACGTGGTGTTCCGCAAAGGTTGAGTCAATCAACTGACGGTAGCTGTCAGTTAATGACAGGCTAATAAAACGTTGGCCTTGAAAATCGCTGGGTGTTAACACTTCTTTTTGGGTTAAAGGGTGGCTCGCTGGTAAGACACACACTTCATTTAAACTTCCTAGTGTTTGTTGTTCAGTTCCTGGTGGCATTTGTAGATGCTCTGTTAAGCCGAAATCGTAACGTTGGGCTGACAACCATTCCTCTAATACAGGGGACTCTTGTGGGATCACCGTGATGCTGACATCAGGGTAATTTTCCATAAACGATTGGCAAACCTGAGGTAATAAAGATTGGGCGAAAGCAGGTAGACAGGTTATCGATATTTGCGCATGTTCGAAACGCCGGATGGTTTCCGCTGAATTTTTAATGCGTTCTAAACCATAATAGGAGCGTTCAACCTCTTCAAGAAACCGTAAACCTTGTGCAGTAGGTTGTAACCGCCCTTTGACTCTATCGAATAACTTAAACTGCAAAAGGTACTCTAAGCGTGCAAGTTCACGGCTAATAGTGGGTTGTGAAGTGTTCAGCAGCGCAGCGGCTTCCGTCAGGTTGGGGGTGGTCATCACCGCACGGAATATTTCGATGTGCCGCCATGAAATGGCTTGCATAAAAAGTCCTTAAATAAAATCCATATCAAATATGAATAGACTTTAGCAAAATAGATATTTTTTTTCCCGTATTATTCTTTGAATAATAGCTTTTAATATAATAAAAACTTGCAAACGAGAAAGACAATGACTTCATTCGCAACGACAACAAGCCAATATTTAACCCCTGAGTATTTACGCGCATTACCTGAGCAGTATGGTAGCCCTGTTTGGGTTTATGATAGCGCGGTGATCATTGAGCGTATCAAGCAATTACAAGTTTTTGATACCGTGCGCTTTGCACAAAAAGCGTGCTCGAATATTCATATCCTGCGCTTAATGAAACAACAAGGCGTTAAAGTCGATTCCGTTTCCTTAGGGGAGATTGAACGTGCGCTGGTGGCAGGGTTCCAGCCTGGGCGTGAAAACTCAGAAATCGTCTTTACAGCGGATGTGCTCGATAGAGCGACATTAGCGAAAGTCACTGAGTTAGATATCCCTGTGAATGCTGGCTCGATTGATATGCTTGAACAAATTGGCGAGCAAAAAGCTGGCCATCCTGTTTGGCTGCGTATCAACCCTGGTTTTGGTCACGGTCATAGCCAAAAAACTAATACTGGCGGCGAAAATAGTAAGCACGGTATTTGGCATGAAGACTTATCTTTAGCGTTAGAAAAAATTCGCCATTATAATTTGTCATTGGTTGGTATTCATATGCATATTGGTTCTGGGGTTGACTATCAACATCTTGCCGATGTGTGTGATTCTATGGTGGCGCTAGTCACAACCGCAGGGGTTGACCTTCATGCCATTTCAGCAGGTGGTGGGTTATCAACCCCTTATCGTGAAGGTGATGAATTAATCGATGTGCAGCATTATTACAGCTTATGGGATAACGCTCGCCAACGTATCGAACAACACTTAGGGCACAAAATTGAACTTGAAATAGAACCTGGCCGATATTTGGTTGCGGAATCAGGCGTATTGTTAGCTGAAGTACGAGCCGTTAAAGATATGGGTAGCCGCCACTATGTGCTTGTAGACAGTGGTTTTAATGACCTAATGCGCCCAGCGATGTATGGCAGCTATCACCATATTTCAGTATTACCCACGGATGGACGTAACGTTGATGGGGCTCAACTAAAAGACACTATTGTCGCTGGCCCTCTGTGTGAATCAGGAGATGTATTTACCCAGTTAGAGGGCGGTTTAGTGGTAACCCGCGCTTTACCCGAGGTGAAAGTTGGCGATTTTCTGGTTTTTCATGACACTGGCGCTTATGGTGCATCCATGTCATCAAACTACAATAGCCGCCCATTATTACCCGAAGTGATGTTTGTGAATGGCAAACCACAATTGATTCGCCGTCGCCAAACGATAGAGGAATTATTGGCGTTGGAGTTGTAATTTAAATAATTCCTCAAAAAATTAATGGATCCAGCTATTAAATAAATGGCTGGATTTTTTTGTTTTTAATTAAGGTTAAAACTACTCTTTTAGGTTATTTACAATACTTTTTTATATGTAAAAATAAATTTATTTTCTTCTAATGATTGATTTTATTTAAATGAGAATAATATGAAATTGATGATTTTTATACTTGGCTTAGCCTTTTTAGAGTGTAAAGCTAATGATTTTAAAAGAGATATCATTATGCCATCATATAGGATGTTATCATTTAATTATGATAGTAAGTATTTAATATATGAACCATCTATTAGTGATGAGTACCCACCACCAAGAAATGAAAAAGATTTCTTTTTGTTAGTTGAAAAGGCTGCATCAGGAGATTCAAATAGTAATTTATTATTATTTAAATTATTCCTTAAGGATTCTAATTGCAAGTATTTTGATTTTAAACCGTCGATACCTAATTTCATCTGCAAAAAAGCTGTTAATTACTTAATTGAATCAGTTAATATAAATCCTGATAATAATATGGCGTTATTTGAAATGAGTAAACTTTATCATAAAGGGGTTGTATTGAATGAAAATGAAAATAAAGCAAATCTAATTCTAGATAAAATAATAAAAAAAGGAGGGAGAGATTCTGTATTAGTCTGTGATTACTTAGTTGAAATTACTCTTTTTGATGATGATGGAAATATAAAAAATATTGATAAATCTAGATATTATGCAGATATTGGTGCTAAAAATGGTAGCGAAAAATGTAAAAAATATCTCAATGATATAGATAACTATATGAGAAATTAATAGAGATAAAAGGGGGGGATGTATGGATGTTAAAGAATATATACCAGAACATTATTTACAAAGCGTAAATGAAGGTGATAGTCGATTGTTTGAATTAGATGATAATGGTTTCTCTAACTATGGAGGACCTAGCTTTACTATATTTGTTTCTCCGCCGGATAGCCAATATATAGATGTTGTAGGTGATAATACAAATATAGGGGATTCTTCTTTTGGTCATGTGTTTATTGGTCTTAAAGGCACAAATCCGGAAAGTAACCAATTTGAAAGCGTATCTATAGGTTTTAGTGCTGGTAATAGTTTTTTGACCAATACGGATAATATTTCATTCGATGATCATAATAAGTATTCAGAAGCATCATCTTTGACAATTGTGGGACAAGGACCTGTGTTTAATAATGATTTAAATAATAATGGAGTGGAAACTTTACCATATGATTTTGGTGTGCTATTTAAATTTAATGGAGAGCTAAAAAAAAACGGATGGGTTTCTCCC
The DNA here is from genome assembly GCF_013255915.1 of Providencia rettgeri. Lineage (GTDB taxonomy): Bacteria > Pseudomonadota > Gammaproteobacteria > Enterobacterales > Enterobacteriaceae > Providencia > Providencia hangzhouensis. The sequence continues at coordinate 1,005,659 of NZ_CP053896.1, forward strand.
AGTGATGCATTATTGATAATGGATAAAAATAGTGATGGTAAAACGCAGTTTGAAGAATTATTAGGTTTGAGTAAGGCCGGTATTTCATCAATAAGCTTAAGTTATTCATTTTCTGATTATGTGGATGGAAATAGTAATCAACATAAATTAATATCAGAGGTAACTTGGATTGATGGAAAAAAAACAGATATTGTTGATGTGTGGTTTAAACAAAAAGATATAGCTCATCCTGAAAATCAACTAGCAGAGTTGATTTCATTATTTAATAGTGAGTCATCTATAAGCTTAAATAATGTATTAATGACTACAATGAAAAATACACTACCATTTTTAAAATCAAATAACAATCGCGTATTTAATGGGTTAATATGAAATGGTTATTGGTTGTGCTAGTTTTTATTCTCAGTGGATATGATTCATATTCATACAGTGAAAATTTTTTACAAAGTAGTGACGTGAAACCTCCGTCGTATAGGATGCTTGCTTTTTCTACTAATAATATGAAGCATGAAGAAGAGAAAAATTTTTTTCAGGCCATGACACCAATTGAGACAGCAGAGAAATTTTATTTACTCAAAAATAAAGTAGATGAAGGTGACGCCAAAACCCATTATCTTTTATTTTTATTATATTTTGATGATTCGACCTGTTCTGAAAAAAGTCTAGTCAATTTAAAGCGAATTGCAGATGAAAATTGTTTAATTGGTTTAGAATATTTAAATAAAGCTGTAATGATTGATCCTAATTTCCAGCTGGGTTTATACCGATTAGCTTACTTTAATAACCACGGAGTTGGTATGGAGATTGATTTGGAACAGTCAATAAAATATTGGGAAAGGTTGATAGAAACTAAAGGTTATTACCGTCTATTAGCGTTAGAGGCTGCCTCTGAAATCTATTTTTACGAATTTGGAAAAATAGACAAAGCAAAAGAGTATCTAACAATTTGCGCAAATGAAGGTGGGGAGATTTGTCAATTTAAGCTAGGTGACTGGGATAATAAAATTAAATTACGACCTTATATATTAGAGGCTAAACAACGAGCAAACTCCCCGAGTACGTAGAAAATTGATGTATAATTTGCACTAATAAAAAACTCAAGGGGCGAATAACTCCTTGAGTTTTTTTATTACTTAATAAACTTAATAATTAATTAAGCCGCTTTCTTTTTCTTACTGGTTTCTTCATTTGATGGCTCATTTGGCGACTTTTTTGCAGGAAGTACACCCAGATCATCAAACTCAAACTCATCGACGTTAATTGTCCGTAACCGGCTTGCTTCTGCTTTACGCAAGATATCAGCCTCTTCTTGCGTAATTACGTTTTCAGGAAGTAGTTGGTCAGCAAGCTTATCTAAGCGAGTAAAGCTGAGCTTACGCTCTTTTAAGCGGCAGATACGTTCGAAAATAGGTTCAGCAGCAATGATATCGAGCAGAGCTTGGTTTACAAGGCCATGAGAGTTGTTTTCCGTCGGCGTTAAGTACTGGCCACGGCCCAATCTGTCGCGTGTTTCTGATGGCTCCATCAGAATTTGAGCCAGTTTATGGTCTAGTCGGTCTGATGGTGTCGACATCGCACGGCCAGTAGGGAACAGTGTGATGCGCATGATCCCGGCAACCAATTTGTTAGGGAAGTTTTTCAGGAGGTCATCCATCGCTTTTTCTGATTGATATAAACAATCTTCAACCGCCCATTTCACTAATGGTAAGTCTGCTTTCTGGCGACCTTCATCTTCATAACGTTTTAAGGTTGCAGATGCGAGATACAAGTGGCTTAAAATATCTCCTAAGCGAGCAGAGATACGTTCACGGCGTTTCAAGCTACCGCCTAACACACCCATGGCAACATCGGATAGCAATGCTAAGTTGGCACTTTGGCGGTTTAGCATTTGATAGTAACGGCGTGTTTCATCTTTGGTTGGTGAATGACTTCCACGGCCATTGGTTAAACCAAGCCAGAAGCTACGGAATTGGTTACTAACCACATGTCCAATATGCCCAAATACGGCTTTATCGAATTTATGTAAGTTATTATCCTGCGCTGCGGCCATTTCTTCTAATACAAATGGATGGCAACGGATAGCGCCTTGACCGAAGATGATCATACTGCGGGTTAGGATATTTGCCCCTTCAACTGTAATGGCGATAGGTGCGCCTTGATAGGCTCTGGCAACAAAGTTTGAATCCCCAAGACAGATTCCTTTACCACCCGTAATATCCATGGCGTCAATAATTGCGCGCTGGCCTCGGTGTGTACAATGGTATTTAACAATAGCGGATAGAACTGCAGGTTTCTCACCTAACATAATCCCAGAGGTAATGAGAGTTGCAGCTGCATCCATTAGATAAGTATTACCAGCAATACGTGCGAGAGGCTCTTCAATACCTTCCATTTTACCAATAGGTAATTTGAATTGACGGCGAATATAGGAATAAGCGCCCGTTGCCATTGCAATGCTTTTTAAGCTCCCCGTTGAATTGGATGGCAATGTAATGCCACGACCCACTGAAAGGCACTCAACCAACATTCTCCAACCTTGGCCAGCCATTTTTGGCCCACCAATAATGTAATCGATTGGAACAAAAATATCTTTTCCACGTGTAGGACCATTCATAAATGGAATATTTAGTGGGAAGTGGCGGTGACCAATTTCAACACCTGGGGTATTAGTTGGAATTAACGCACAGGTGATACCAAGGTTTTTCTCGCCACCTAAGAGTTTATCAGGGTCTGAAAGTTTGAATGCGAGACCTAGTACAGTGGCAATTGGTGCTAAGGTAATATAGCGTTTGTTCCATGTTAAACGCATTCCTAATACTTGCTCACCTTGCCATTCTCCCATACAAACGACACCTGAATCTGGGATTGCACCAGCATCTGAGCCTGCTTCAGGGCTCGTTAATGCAAAACATGGAATTTCTTCACCCGTCGCTAAGCCCGGTAAATAGCGTTGTTTTTGTTCGTCAGTCCCATAATGCTGTAGTAGTTCGCCAGGGCCTAATGAATTTGGAACACCAACAGTGATAGCAAGAATACCGGATACGCCAGCGAGTTTTTGTAGAACTTGAGACTGTGCATAAGCAGAAAACTCAAGGCCACCATATTCTTTTTTGATGATCATAGCGAAGAAACGGTGATCACGTAGGTATTGCCACACTTCAGGAGGAAGATCCGCAAGTTCATGGCTAACTTCGAAGTCATTGACCATACCACAAACAGTTTCAACGGGCCCATCCATAAAAGCTTGTTCTTCTGCGGTTAATTGTGGTTTTGGGTAGTTATGCAGTTTATTCCAATCTGGAGCACCACGGAAAAGGTCACCTTCCCACCACGTTGTTCCAGCGTCAATGGCTTCTTTTTCTGTACTTGACATTGGCGGCATGACTTTTTGGAACATTTTCATCGCGCGGATAGAGAAAAGCGATTGACGTACGGGAGTGAAGACAAAAGGAAATAAAACCAAGGCAACTGGCAGTAACATCCAGTAGCTCCAAATATTGATGACCCCCATAACCGCGGTATAGGCCAATAATAATATTGAGCTAAAAACTAAAGAGGTTTTGTGGTAACAAAGTACGCCGATTAAGGCGAGAAATAACACAATGCTGAGAAGGATCATAGTTAAGCTCCTGTCCACTTGTAAGAGGTCTGACCTGTTTGTTGCTTTAATCTATACCTATTAATAAAGGATTAGCAATGTATTTACATCTTAATTACAACTTAGCTCACAAAAACGTCATATAAAGGAAATTATCGTAGTAATTAGTCTTATTTGTTTTATGAAAAGTCAGGTTATTGGTTATGAGATACGGTGAATTTTGTCGATAGGGTCATGACAGCACAATCAAAAGTAGAAACAAAATTATCCCTGTGCAACAATCTGACTATTAAAGATTAATTACTGATATCTATCTGAGTTTTGCCATGGAACGCCATTTTTCTTTTAGGATAATTTGGATGTAAATTAATCGTAATTTCTGTAACGTATTCTTAATTAAGAGGAAATCTCATGTATCAAGACTTAATCCGCGGCGAGCTGACTGAAGCGGCCGAGACGTTATCGAATTTCCTTAGCGATGATGCCAATATTAATGCTATCCAACAGGCTGCCGTTCTACTTGCTGACTCTTTTAAAGCAGGTGGCAAAGTATTATCTTGTGGTAATGGGGGCTCTCACTGTGATGCAATGCATTTTGCTGAAGAATTAACAGGGCGTTATCGCGAAAACCGCCCAGGTTATCCTGCGATTGCTATTTCAGATGTGAGTCATTTATCTTGTGTGAGTAATGACTTCGGCTATGAGTATGTTTTTTCGCGCTTTATCGAAGCTGTTGGCATGAAAGGTGATGTTTTACTCGGAATTTCTACCTCAGGTAATTCAGGAAACATTATTAAAGCGATTGCCGCTGCGCGTGAAAAAGGTATGAAAGTCATCACGCTAACAGGTAAAGATGGCGGGAAAATGGCTGGAACCGCGGATATTGAAATTCGTGTTCCACACTTTGGGTATGCCGACCGTATCCAAGAAATTCATATTAAAGTTATTCATATCTTAATTCAGTTAATCGAAAAAGAGATGGTGAAGTAACGTTATTATTGATCAGGAGCTTTTAAATGTGCGAGTTACTTGGCATGAGTGCCAATGTTCCAACCGATATTTCGTTTAGCCTAAGTGGGTTAATTTCCCGAGGGGGCCAAACAGGCCCACATAAAGATGGTTGGGGAATTACCTTTTATGAGGGGCTCGGGTGTCGCACATTTAAAGATCCTCAACCCAGTTTTTTATCACCTGTCGCTCGTTTTGTGCAGGAATACCCGATTAAATCAGAAAGTGTTGTTGCGCATATTCGCCAAGCAAATCGGGGGGATGTGTCGTTAGCAAATACTCACCCCTTTACTCGTGAGCTATGGGGACGTAATTGGACTTATGCACATAATGGGCAGTTAAAGGGGTATCGTACACTGAAAACTGGACGTTATTGCCCAATAGGTGAAACTGATAGCGAATGGGCATTTTGTTGGATACTTCATCAACTCAGTGAAAAATACCCACGCAGGCCATCGAATTGGAAAAGCGTGTTCCGTTTTATTGGGACATTAGCTGACCAATTACGTCATAAAGGGGTATTTAATATGTTGCTGTCTGATGGGCAATATATGATGGCCTTTAGCTCGACGAATTTACATTGGTTAACGCGTAAGGCACCGTTTGGTAAAGCAAAATTACTTGACCAAGATATTGAAATCGATTTTGAGCAGTGCACGACCCCCACTGATGTGGTCTCTGTTATCGCAACGCAACCACTAACGGGTAATGAAAACTGGCAGCGAATTGACCCAGGTAATTTCGTCTTATTCTATCTTGGTGAGCGCATATTGTGATTTAGACCCTAACAATTTTGTTGGGGTATCAGCTTGGTCAATAACCGCATATTTACCTAAAGCGACCGACACCTCGGCAGGCCTTCCTGTGCGGTTGAAATACTCGTAAGCGGGTTGTAGCTGCTTCCAGAAGGCATAATGGCTGGAATTACGGTAGCGCAGCATATTTTCATTTGTCATTTTAAATGGGTAAATGCTGACATTAATGACCGACTGTCCGCTGAGTAAGGCCGTTTCTACTGTTTGGTAAATCTCACCCATATATTTATCGGTCATGGCATAACATCCCACCGAAACGCAACTGCCGTGGATCATAAGATAGCTACCGCTATAGCCTTGCGCTTTATCAAACTCATTAGGAAAACCAATATTGATAGATCGGTAATACCGACTATTAGGATTGAGCTGTTCCGCTGTAATTTGATAAAATCCTTCTGGACTTTTCAGATCGCCTTCAATTTTTTTGGGTCCTAGCCCTCCTGAAAACTTACAAATTGGGTAAGTTTTCGACAGTTTATATTTTCCTGATGGTGTTTTTTGGTAGAGTTCTAATAAACCTTCTTGCTTAAATATTTGAATAAAAATGGATGAGTTTGAGCTATCCGATACGTTATTATTAAGTAGAAATGAATAGTTACTTGCCTGAATAGCAGGAGAATATATGAGTACAAATAAAAAAATTGCACTAAAAAATTTACTTAATTTCATATTTAAGCCATATCAAGAAAATGTTTTTGAACAAAAAGAGTACATATTTTATGCATTCTAGACGAGTAAATCGAAAATTAATATAGTTTGTTAATAGTTTTTAAATGAACCTTTATTGTGTAAATAATAAACAATGATCGATAAATATGAGCTTAAATATCGACAATACCGAATTGTTAACAGAAAAATTTAAATATTAATGCAATTTGCTTGAACTATGTCACTTCTATAGCCGGACATAGAGAGTGGGAACTGATAAAATTGTGGGTGGCAGAAGATAAAATTTAGTAACAATTATGTGAGAATACCTGCTTAAGTGATGACGATTACTTGAGCTATTTTTTATTTAATGAGTCGCTATCATTCATTGCTGAATCGTTAGCTTAGGGTTTAACTGATAAACTTGTGCAGATCTTATGATTAAAATTAAAAAAGGCCTCAACCTTCCTATCGCAGGTGAGCCAGCCCAAGTGATAGAAGACGGCCCGAAAATTCAACACGTAGCTGTGCTAGGTGAGGAATATGTCGGAATGCGTCCTTCGATGCTGGTTAAAGAAGGTGAGCGTGTAGTTAAAGGACAGGTTCTTTTTGAAGATAAAAAGAACCCAGGGGTTTTATTTACAAGCCCAGCCTGCGGTAAAATTGTTGCTATTCATCGTGGTGAGCGTCGTGTGCTTCAATCTGTTGTCATCGAAATTGATGGTGATGAACAAGAAACATTTGCAGCTTATACTCGTGATGAGCTATCAACATTAACGCAACAACAAGTCGAAGATAACTTGATCAAATCGGGTCTGTGGACATCTTTAAGAACGCGTCCATTTAGCCGTTCACCACAACCGGGTTCTTCACCTATCGCTATTTTTGTCACTGCAATGGATACTAACCCACTTGCAGCGGATCCTGTTTTAATTATTAAAGAGCAAGAACAAGCATTTAACGATGGGCTTTTGGTTCTAAGTCGTTTAACAGAAGGTAAAATCCATGTGTGTCATGGAGAGGGAGACTTACCGAAGAATACGGCACATAACCAAATTTCTTATACTCAGTTTGCAGGGCCGCATCCTGCTGGTTTAGCGGGAACTCATATTCATTTCTTAGAACCTGTGAGTATTAAGAAAAAAGTTTGGAGCCTTAATTACCAAGACGTTATTGCTATTGGTAAGCTATTTGTTACGGGTCACCTATACACAGACCGCGTGATTTCATTAGCAGGGCCACAAGTTGAAAAACCTCGTCTTCTGCGTACTCGCCTAGGTGCTGATTTATATGAATTAACACAAGGTCAGCTTAAAGCGGGTGAAAATCGTATTATTTCCGGTTCAGTCCTTTGGGGCGTGACATGCGATGATACCCATCACTATCTTGGTCGTTTTCATAATCAAGTCTCAGTGTTAGCCGAAGGTCGCAATAAAGAGTTATTTGGCTGGATTATGCCTGGTGTTAATAAATTTACGATTACTCGTACCACAATCGGGCATTTCCTGAAAAATAAACGTTTTAATTTTACAACGACAATGAACGGTGGCGAGCGTTCGATGGTGCCAATTGGTAACTACGAGCGAGTCATGCCTCTCGATATCATGGTCACTCATTTATTGCGCGATCTCCTTGCTGGAGACACTGACTCATCACAAGAATTGGGCTGTTTAGAGTTGGACGAAGAAGATTTAGGTTTATGTACCTACGTTTGCCCAGCGAAATATGAATATGGTCCGGTGCTACGCGATGTTCTGACCAAGATTGAGCTAGAAGGGTGATTCCATGGGTCTGAAAAATTTATTTGAAAAGTATGAGCACCATTTTGAGCCCGGTGGAAAGCTAGAAAAATACTATGCGTTATTTGAAGCAGTTTCGACTGTTTTTTACACGCCGGGTACGGTAACAAAAGGGCGTTCTCATGTCAGGGATACTATTGACCTGAAACGTATGATGATATTGGTGTGGCTAGCGGTTTTCCCAGCTATGTTCTGGGGAATGTATAACGTTGGTAACCAAGCCATCCCAGCTTTGCATCAATTATATAGCGGGGCTGAATTACAGCAAGTTCTAGCTAGTGATTGGCATTATAGCTTAGCGCAGTTTTTAGGCGCATCACTTTCGATGGATGCGGGATGGGGAAGTAAAATGCTGCTGGGTGCAGTGTATTTCCTTCCTATTTATGCAGTCGTTTTCTTAGTCGGTGGTTTCTGGGAAGTGTTATTCGCCATGATCCGCGGCCATGAAATAAACGAAGGCTTCTTTATTACCTCGATTCTATTTGCCTTAATTGTGCCGCCAACCATTCCTTTATGGCAGGCTGCATTAGGTATCACGTTCGGGGTTGTTATTGCGAAAGAAATTTTTGGCGGTACTGGGCGTAACTTCTTAAACCCGGCATTGGCTGGACGTGCTTTCTTATTCTTTGCTTATCCTGCTCAAATATCAGGTGACTTAGTTTGGACCGCTGCAGATGGCTTCTCTGGTGCAACACCATTATCACAATGGGCAACAGGTGGTGAGCATGCGCTAATGAACACAGTGACTCATGAGCCTATTACTTGGATGCAAGCCTTTTTAGGTAATATGCCAGGTTCAATTGGTGAAGTGTCAACTCTGATGCTGTTTATTGGTGGGGCTCTTATCATGTTCTTCCGTATCGCATCATGGCGCATTGTTGCTGGTGTGATGGTTGGTATGATTGCAATGTCCTACCTATTCAACGCGATTGGCTCTGATACCAACCCGTTATTTGCTATGCCATGGTGGTGGCACATGGTACTCGGTGGCTTCGCATTCGGTATGATTTTTATGGCGACAGACCCAGTATCAGCTTCATTCACAGACAAAGGTAAATGGGCGTACGGCATTCTGATCGGTGTAATGTGTGTTCTTATCAGGGTTGTTAACCCAGCTTATCCAGAAGGGATGATGCTGGCGATCCTATTCGCCAACCTGTTTGCTCCTCTGTTTGACTATCTGGTCGTTCAAGCAAATATTAAGCGGAGAAAAGCTCGTGGCTAATGAAAAACCAATTAATAACGATAGCGTCGGCAGAACATTTCTAGTTGTTTTTATTCTTTGTCTAGTGTGCTCTATTGTCGTCGCAGGTGCTGCCGTTGGTTTAAAACCACAGCAGCAAGAACAGATTCAGTTAGATACTCAACGTAACATTTTAAGTGTTGCTGGGTTGCTACAGCCTAAAATGACCGCTGAGGAAGTTCAAAATGTGTATAAGGATCGCATCGAACCTAAACTTTTGAATTTTAAAACTAATGAATTATCTGATAGCACTAGCCGTTATGACTTAAATAGCGAGCTACGCAGCGAAGAAACGAGTATTGCACTCTCTCCTGCAGAGGATATTGCAAAAATCCGCCGTCGTGCCAATAGCGCTGAAATCTATTTGGTTAAAGATGAAGCAGGAAAAGTATCACAAATTATTTTACCTGTTTACGGTTCTGGTTTGTGGTCTGTCATGTATGCCTTTATTGCGGTAGATGTAGATGGTGTTACCTCTCGTGGTATTACTTACTACGCACATGGTGAAACACCAGGGCTGGGTGGTGAGGTTGATAACCCTCAGTGGAAAGCACAATGGCCAGGTAAAAAGCTGTTCAATGAACAGGGGGTTCCGGCAATTAAAATCGTGCGCGGTGGTGCTACAGATAACCCATACGGTATCGACGGCCTTTCAGGTGCGACTCTAACATCGAACGGGATCCAACATATGTTTGATTTCTGGTTAGGGGATAACGGTTTTGGTCCGTTCCTGAAAAAAGTACGTGAAGGAGCGCTGAATAATGGCTGATTCAAAAGAAGTAAAACGCGTCCTACTTGGGCCGCTATTTGATAACAACCCAATTGCTTTACAGGTATTAGGGGTTTGTTCTGCACTTGCAGTGACAACGAAGTTAGAAACCGCACTCGTTATGACGATCGCTGTAACCTTAGTAACGGCTTTTTCTAACTTCTTTATCTCACTCATCAGGAACTATATTCCGAGCAGTGTGCGTATTATCGTTCAAATGGCGATCATTGCATCTTTAGTTATTGTCGTTGACCAAATTTTACGTGCATACGCCTATGAAATATCAAAACAACTTTCTGTATTTGTTGGCTTGATTATTACTAACTGTATCGTCATGGGACGTGCTGAAGCTTACGCAATGAAAGCACCACCAATTGAAAGCTTCATGGACGGTATTGGTAACGGCCTTGGTTATGGTGTGATCCTTGTTTTAGTCGGCTTTTTCCGTGAGTTATTTGGTTCCGGCAAATTGTTTGGTATCACAGTTTTTGAATCACTACAAACCGGTGGTTGGTACATGCCAAATGGCTTGTTCCTCCTCGCGCCAAGTGCATTCTTTATCATTGGTATGCTGATTTGGGGACTACGTACTCTGAAACCAGCTCAGGTAGAGAAGGACTAATCACATGGAACACTATATTAGCCTATTTGTTAAAGCCATTTTTATTGAAAATATGGCATTAGCGTTTTTCTTGGGAATGTGTACTTTCCTTGCGGTGTCGAAGAATGTAAAAACCGCTTTTGGACTGGGTATCGCTGTAACGGTAGTTCTGGGGATCTCTGTCCCAGCCAATAACTTAGTATACAACTTGGTGTTACGTGATGGTGCGATTGCCGAAGGTATCGATTTATCCTTCTTGAACTTCATCACTTTTATCGGTGTTATTGCCGCGTTAGTTCAGATTCTTGAAATGATTTTAGACCGCTACTTCCCGTCACTGTATAACGCGTTAGGTATCTTTTTGCCATTGATTACCGTTAACTGTGCCATTTTCGGTGGTGTTTCTTTCATGGCTCAGCGTGATTATAACTTTAGCGAATCGATTGTGTATGGGTTCGGTTCGGGGATCGGCTGGATGCTCGCAATCGTATTGCTGGCGGCTATCCGTGAGAAGATGAAGTACTCAGATATTCCATCGGGTCTAAAAGGGTTAGGTATCACCTTTGTGACAACCGGTTTAATGGCATTGGGCTTTATGTCCTTCTCCGGTGTGCAGCTATAAAGGCGAGAAGAATTCATGGAAATTATTATTTTAGGTGTCGTGATGTTTACCCTGATTGTCTTGGTGCTGACAGGTTTAATCCTGTTTGCTAAATCCAAGCTAGTCAATACAGGGAACATCAAAGTTGAAGTTAATGGCGATCCAGACAAAAGTTTTGAAGCTCCGGCGGGCGACAAACTGTTAGGCATGCTATCAAACCAAGGTATTTTTGTTTCATCAGCATGTGGCGGCGGTGGCTCTTGTGGTCAGTGCCGTGTGAAAATCAAAGAAGGCGGTGGTGATATTCTGCCAACTGAGCTTTCACACATCAACAAACGTGAAGCAAAAGAAGGCTGCCGATTAGCGTGTCAGGTCAACGTTAAGCAAGATTTAAAAATTGAGCTTCCAGAAGAAATTTTTGGTGTGAAAAAATGGGAGTGTGAAGTTATTTCTAATGATAACAAAGCCACTTTCATTAAAGAGCTTAAACTGAAAATTCCAGAAGGAGAGGTAGTTCCTTTCCGTGCGGGTGGTTTTATTCAGATTGAATGTCCGGCACATGTTGTCAAATACGAAGATTTTGATGTACCAGAAGAGTACCGCGAAGATTGGGATAAATTTAACCTGTTCCGTTATGTATCTGAGGTTAAAGAGCCAACTGTTCGCGCCTATTCGATGGCAAACTACCCGGAAGAGTATGGCATTATCATGCTAAACGTGCGTATTGCTACGCCACCACCTCGTAATCCAGATGTCCCACCGGGGATCATGTCTTCTTATATTTGGTCATTAAAGCCAGGGGATAAAGTCACTATTTCTGGGCCGTTTGGTGAATTCTTTGCTAAAGAAACGGAAGCAGAAATGGTGTTTATCGGTGGTGGTGCGGGAATGGCGCCAATGCGTTCTCACATATTTGACCAACTGCGTCGTTTGGATTCTAAACGTAAGATCAGTTTCTGGTATGGTGCGCGTTCAGTCCGTGAAATGTTCTACACTGAAGATTTTGACCAACTTGCCGCAGAACATGAAAACTTTACATGGCATGTCGCGCTTTCAGACCCTATGCCTGAAGATAATTGGGATGGTTATACAGGTTTCATCCATAATGTCTTATATGAAAACTACTTAAAAGACCATCCAGCGCCAGAAGATTGTGAGTTCTATATGTGTGGACCTCCAATGATGAATGCTGCTGTGATTAAAATGTTGAAAGACCTCGGTGTTGAAGATGAAAATATCCTGTTGGATGACTTCGGTGGTTAAGCAACTTAGCTGATTTTATTAGACTTATCAAAGTCAGTAGACAGTAACACTTTAAAGAGGGAAAATATTTTCCCTCTTTGTGATTTTAGTAAATCTATTAAGTGCTAATTAGTTAGCGCTTAATAGGTAGATTTATAATTATTTTGACTGGAACATTCTCTGCATGGGTGACGATGTAAAGTGTGTTAATAGTCTGGGCGGCCTTAACAAAATGCGCTCATGATTGACGCGGAGAAAATTATGCTAAGTAAAAGAATCTATACCCCAATACTGCTATTTGTTGCAGCTCTGTTTCTTACTGCCTGTGGTGGACCTGAACAACAGAATCTTCAGGGGCAAACGATGGGGACGTACTATTCGGTTAAATATGTTACAGATTCTTCGGAGCCAAAGCCTGAAGTCATTCAAGCCGAAATAGATAAACGTTTGGAGGAAGTTAACGACCAAATGTCAACATATCGCCCAGATTCAGAATTAAGTCGTTTTAATCAATTTAAAGAAGTGAATACGCCGTTCCCAGTTTCTGCAGCAACCGCAACTGTGGTTAAAAAAGCCATTGAAATTAATAAGCTTACTAATGGTTCATTAGATGTAACGGTTGGGCCTTTAGTTAATTTATGGGGTTTTGGCCCTGAAGGAAGAGTGACTAAAGCGCCTTCTGATGAAGAGTTGGCTAAGCGTAGAGCCTGGACTGGTATCGAGAAACTCTCGGTTCAGGATAATAACCTAATTAAAACGATCCCTGAGCTGTACGTCGACCTTTCCTCAATTGCTAAAGGTTATGGTGTCGACGTTGTTGCTGAATATTTAGAATCATTGGATATCAATAATTATATGGTTGATATTGGTGGTGAAGTGCGTACGAAAGGAACAAATGGTAAAGAAGTACCATGGCGTATTGCAATAGAAAAACCTGTAGCGGATGGGGTAAGCCAAACAGCACAAGAGATTATTGAACCAGGTGACCGTTCTATCGCTACATCAGGAGATTACCGTAATTATTTCGAGCAAGATGGCGTTCGTTTTTCTCATACCATTGACCCAAAAACAGGCAAGCCAATCACTCATAATTTAGTTTCTATTACGGTGATTGCAGAAAATTGCATGAGTGCTGATGGCCTATCTACGGGGCTAAATGTTTTAGGGCCTGAAGTTGGCTTTGATTTAGCTGAAAAAATGAATATTCCTGTTTTTATGATTGTTAAGACAGATAAAGGTTTTGAAGAGCGTTATACTAAGGCATTCGAACCATTTTTAACTAAAAAACAGTAGTTGTGGGAGGATAAAAGATGCTAAATGTTTTTATTGCAGCCTTTGTACTGTTTTTGCTGGCCTTTTTAGGCATGTCACTTGGATATATTATTAAGCGTAAGAGTATCCAAGGTAGCTGTGGCGGGTTAAGCAGTATTGGTGTTGATAAAGTGTGTGATTGCCCTGAGCCTTGCGATGCACGTAAAAAGCGTATGGCACGTGAAGAAGCCCGCCAAAAAATACTGGATAAAAATCGTATTATTTGAATAGTAATATTTAACGGTTCTATAACTAGTAATGAGCCGGAGATGTCTAAATATAGTTATTAGACATCTCCAAATATTACTTTCCCGTTATACAGCCTAAATTAATTGCATTTTCTTAGCACATGAAACAGAGACAGGGTAATTAACATGCATGCTTTTTGTCTCACCATCAAATCTAATCGTGACCTTTCCATTATCATTGTGGTTAATTTGGCAAGGTAAAAAATCACCACTACTCCACAGTTCATTATTTTTCGTAGTAATTTTAGCTTTCCAAGCACTTTTACCTGTTGTTGAGTAAGGGAATGAATTTACGTTAGAGCTAGATGTGGCATGTGCTAGATTATAAAATATAAACACATTATCATAGGGGTTATCACTATTATGATAATGTATTTCAACTTTCCTTAATGTTTCATTCCAATAATTCTCGACAATCATTGTTCCAATATTTGACATATAAAACCTTTTTTAAATTATTTTAAATAGAATTTTTGTGACGGATTAAATATATCAAGTTTTCTATAGCGGTAAATTAAGAACAATTATTATTAATTGATGAAAAGAATGTTTTTAAGATGTGATTTAATTCCTAAGCTATTATTAAAGTAATAATAGCTTAGGAGATGTTATTAGATTATTTTTTAAATGCTTTTGGGGAATCAACCATTACAGCATCAACACCAATTTCTTTTGCGAGTTGGTAGTCACTGTCATTATTAACACCAAAGACAATGATATAGGCATTACCATTTTTTCTAAAACAGTCGATGGCCTCTTTATCCCATGAAAGGGTAGCTGGTGAGCGTGCCTCACCTAATGTATATTTTTCAACTACTTCAACTTTACGATGTAGCTCAAAGCCATACCAACGAGTGGTGGTTTTGTCATTTTCTATTGAGCATTGATGGTTCATCACGATATTTGCCAACATAGTCCGAGTTTCATCACGGCTTTCAAATAGTGAAATTTTTGATGAAAGGGATTTTAGCGCTTTTAAAAATTCATCATTAGTGGAATAAAAACGTACTCGGCTAAATGAATTAGTTTTATCTAGTAATGCAAGGATAGCTTGTGCTTGGATATTAGGGTCTGCATCAGGTGATTTTAAATCAATATAAAAAGTCGTATCAGGGTATTTTTTTAAAATAGTTTCTAGTCTACTAATAGTAGTATCTTGCATAGGTAGTTGCAGGTTATTTTTTATATTGTATTTATATGCAGCATTTATACGGTTAAGTTGCAGGGCATTATATTTTGATACAGGACCTTCATGGTCTGTAAGTGAGCTTAAGTCACTTGGACGATATAAAACGAGTTGATTATCTTTACTTAACTGAGCGGTAAGCCAAATAGCATCAGCATTATTTTTCTTCGCTAAATCAATTGCATAAATTGTATTTTCTGGTGCATCAGCCGTTCCTGCACGGTGAGCAACAATTTTAGGGGATAGTGCAAAAACGGTTTGGCTAGCAAACAGTATTATGAGAGTTGCCATAAATTTAAAATATTTTGATGTTGATGTAATTGCCATAGAGATGATCCATAAATAGTTTTTCAAGGTATTGTCGTTGGTAAAACAACTCTTTTTATTACTTTTTTGTTTAAAAGTAAGTATTAATACTTATTTTTAAGACAAACTTTAAATAAAATCTTTATTGGATAGATTGGCAGATGATTATTGCAATATGATGAATTACCTAGTTATCATTAAGTTAGCTTGTTATTCATCCATTTATGGTGGTCTGATAATAATTGCATGGCTATTAAAGATACTGTATATTTAAACAGTTGATTGATTGTTAGGGTATACTCGTGCGTAAAATTATTCATATTGATATGGACTGCTTTTATGCCGCCATCGAGATGCGTGACGACCCAAGCCTTCGCAATGTACCTATTGCGGTGGGAGGTAGCGCAGATCGCCGAGGAGTGATTAGTACTGCAAATTATGAAGCACGTCGCTACGGTGTTCATAGTGCGATGTCTACAGCGATTGCACTTAGGCTTTGCCCTCACTTGAAAGTGGTTCCTGGGCATATGGCACTTTATAAAGAAACCTCTCTTCATATTCGAAAAATATTTGCGCGTTACACAGACCTCATAGAACCGCTTTCTCTTGATGAGGCTTATTTGGATGTTACGGATTGTACGCAATTACACGGCTCTGCAACGTTAATTGCTGAGGCTATCCGTAAGCAAATCTTTGATGAATTACAGCTCACTGCTTCAGCGGGGATCGCTCCAATAAAATTTTTGGCAAAGATTGCTTCCGATATGAACAAACCGAATGGCCAATTCGTGATCACACCACAAGATATCGATCAATTCGTTCTTAAATTGCCGCTAAAAAAAATACCAGGAGTGGGTAAGGTAACAGCCCAAAAATTAGCGGATATGGGGTTGGTGACTTGTGCCGATGTTCAAAAATATGATGTAGTTGCGTTGATTAAAAGCATGGGGAAATTTGGGCAGGTACTTTGGGAGCGTTGCCATGGTATCGATGAACGTGCGATTAACCCTGATAGGCTTAGGAAATCGGTAGGAGTTGAACGTACACTTACAGAAGATATCTATCAATGGGAAGATTGCTTGCCGTTGTTGGATAAATTATACGATAAACTCCAACTGCGTTTAGCAAAGGTAAAGCCTGACCTTCGTATTGCTCGCCAAGGTGTAAAATTTAAATTTGCAGACTTTCAGCAAACGACACAAGAACATGTATATCCAGTTCTCAATAAACAAGATTTGGTACAAATAGCGAAAAAAGCTTGGGATAACCGCCGCTTAGGGCGTGGCGTTCGGTTAGTTGGTTTGCATGTGATGCTGCAAAGTCCTCAGCTTGAACGGCAATTATTACTTGAATTATAAAAAACACCCATCGTATGATAGGTGTTTGATTTACAATTAATTAGTTGTTTATTCTTTAACTGGAATTGCTTTTAAAACCGCAGTTAATAATTTCCAATACTCACCAACGCTTGCAATATGCACACGCTCATCAGGGGAGTGCGCACCACGAATAGTTGGCCCAATTGAAACCATATCCATGTCTGGGTAAGGCTTTTTGAATAAGCCACACTCAAGGCCTGCGTGGATCACCATCACATTAGGAATTTTACCGAATAGTTTGTTGTAGGTATCACTGACTAAATGCATCACTGGTGAGTCTGCATCGGGCTGCCAACCAGGGTAGCTGCCTTCTGCTCGATATTGGGCTTGTGCTAATTTACTGATAGATGTCAGCATGTTAACAACGTAGTTCTTGCCGCTATCGATAAGTGAGCGAACAAGGAAGATAATTTCTGCTTTATCTTCAGTTAGGCGTACCACACCTTCATTAAGTGACGTTTCAACCACGCCAATAGCCACATCGCTCATGCGAATTACACCGTTCGGTGCTGCATTTAAGAAGAAAACAAAACGCTTTTGGCAATCATCAGAAAGGGCTTTTAGCTCACTTTGCGTTTCGTCAAGTAGCAGAACAAGGTTAGGCTCAACAACAGCTAATTCATTTTTCAGAATATCTTCATAGCGCGTTCTCAGTGCCGTTAATTCAGCAACTTTGTCTGCTGGAACAGCAATAATGGCATAGGCTTCACGAGGAATCGCATTGCGAACAGTACCCCCTCTGAAATCTAATAATTTTAGGCTTAAATCTTCTGCGTGCCCTGCTAGAAAACGAGCTAACAGCTTATTGGCATTACCTAAACCTAAATGTACATCACCACCGGAGTGACCACCTTTTAGGCCTTTTAGGGTCATTGTGAAGGTTTTATAGCCTTGTGGTAATGCTTCACGAGTCAGGTCAAACGTGGTTGTAAAATCAACACCACCAGCGCAACCCATGTAAATTTCACCTTCTTCTTCGGAGTCGGTGTTTATCAAAATATCTGCTTGTAACCAGCCTGCTTTCAAGCCAAAAGCACCTTCCATACCGGCTTCTTCGGTCATGGTCAGGAGAACTTCCATTGGCCCATGCTCAACGCTATCGTCAGCAAGAACAGCCAAAGCAGAAGCTAAGCCAATGCCGTTATCAGCACCTAAAGTGGTGCCTTCAGCAGTAACCCACTCACCATTAACATAGGGACGAATTGGATCTGTTTTAAAGTCATGTACCGTGTCGTTATTTTTTTGTGGCACCATGTCCAAGTGAGCTTGTAAAACAACACCTTTACGGTTTTCATAACCAGGCGTAGCAGGTTTACGGATCAGAATATTGCCTACTTCATCACGTTCAACGTGAAAGCCTTTTTGTTTTGACCAATCAACAATATGCGCGGCTAAGGCTTCTTCGTGATACGAAGGGTGTGGGATAGAACAGATTTTAGCGAAGATGTCCCATAGCGGTTGGGGGGATAATGTAGCTAGCTCAGACACGTCTCTCTCCTTTTATTTTCCCTTTATATTTCAATCTGTAGCGTTGTTGGCTTCATTCATAAATCCCAGTCACATACTTATGTATGCTCCTAGGATTTACTCATTTGCCGCCTAGCTACAAATTGAACTATTTAGGGATAATATCCTGAATAACCCAGTAGGAGCTGATTGGCAACCAACATTAATTTCAGCTTCAATTTTAAAAGGAATATTGCTGTAATTATGATCTAACAGCCTGAAGTTTCGAATTAAAGGCTGCCTCTTTTATAAACTCAGGATAACACTTTCTTTTGAGCAATGGACAGTGTAAATGATAATAATTAATGGCTAATGGTGCTTTTTACTGGTTTTTAACCGGCCAAATCACTATAATCTCGCGCAACCTTTTTTCCGCAAGACACTTTTCAGATTTACTCAGCAGTCGGGACCCGAATTTTATGAGCGAAAAATATGTCGTAACGTGGGATATGTTGCAAATACATGCCCGTAAACTCGCACAACGTTTATTACCAGTAGAGCAATGGACCGGTATTATCGCGGTTAGCCGTGGTGGCCTTGTTCCTGGAGCACTGCTTGCACGCGAACTTGGTATTCGTAACGTTGATACCGTTTGTATTTCTAGCTATGACCATAATAACCAGCGCGAATTAACCGTGATTAAACGCGCAGAAGGTGATGGTGAAGGCTATATTGTCATCGATGATTTAGTAGATACAGGCGGCACAGCTCAAGCTATCCGTAACATGTACCCTAAAGCACATTTTGTCACCATCTTTGCAAAACCTGCAGGCCGTCCATTAGTTGATGACTACGTAGTTGATATTCCACAAGACACATGGATCGAACAACCATGGGACATGGGTGTCGTTTTTGTTAAACCATTGTGTGAACAAGATAAATAAATCTGTTTTTCATGAGCGTTTTAGGTGAAAACATTGTAATTATAAAGCGTTATAGGTTTTATTGATTGCAAAAACACATTAATACCTAAAATTTTTGAGCTAAACACGATATAATTTGGGGAGTGCATTTTTGCATTCCCTTTATTTTTGGCCAAATTCAACTCTGATCGACAAGGAAATAGGGATGACTCAGCAAAACCTTTCAGAAAAACTTTTCAAACCTAAAGTCAGACAAGTTGAAACATCAACATTAGTCTCTTATTCATCTCAAACAATTTCTCAAATTAAAGAACACAGCGTGTTAAGTGGCTCCCATCATGCGGGTTGGTACCGTATGATTAATCGTTTAATGTGGATTTGGCGAGGAATAGACGCCTTAGAAATTGAAGAAGTGCTAAGTCGTATTGCTATCTCAGATGCTGAGCGTAGCAATGATAATTTGTTGGATACGGTCATTGGCAACCGTCGTGGAAACTGGTGTTTCGAATGGTCCCAGCAAGCCATGCGTTGGCAGCAAAAAGCATTAGAATTTGAAAAAGGTGCAGAGGCAGGGGAGGCTTGGTTACGTTCTGCTAATTTGTACAGCATTGCCGCTTATCCTTTTATTAAAGGTGACGAGCTGGCTGACCAAGCTATTTTGCTGGCTTGCAAAGCTTATGATAGTGCCGCAAAATTTTCTCAATATCGCCTAAAGAAAATTCCTTTCAAAGTTGATGGTGGGAAAGAAGTCTGCGGTTTTTTACATATTCCTTCACAGGGGCAAGGGCCTTATCCGACAGTGATGATCTGTGGCATGTTAGATAGCTTACAGATTGATTTCTGTCGCTATTTTCGCGACTACCTCGAACCACTCGGTATTGCGATGCTAACATTGGATATGCCGTCAATTGGTTATTCGGTTAAACACAAGCTTACGCAGGAAACGAGCACCTTACATGAGCAAATCGTTCGACAGCTTGGGGATATTGCTTGGATTGATCATACGCGTTTTGGCATCGTTGGTATGCGTTTTGGCGCAAATATAGCGTTAAGATTAGCTTATATGTGCCCTGATAAGATTAAAGCAGTCGCTGTCATAGGGCCAATTGTCCACAGTTTATTGCATGAAGAGAAATATCAGCAAGATATTCCTCGGATGGTTTTGGATGTATTCGCCAGTCGTTTGGGTATTTATCAAGTTGATGGTTCTGCTTTACGTCATGAATTAAGTTGCTATTCACTTAAAAATCAAGGGCTTTTGGGGCGGCGCAGTAAGGTTCCAATGCTATCGGTTAGTCTTAAAGATGACATTTACAGCCCCAAAGCAGAGTCTGATTTAATTCGACGTTCATCGATGGATGCTGACACGATAATGCTACCAAGCCAGCCCGTTTTTGCTAATTTTGAAAAGGCGCTAAGTGAAACTACTAATTGGTTAAAAGCAAAAATACTTTAATTTTATTTAATAACTTGCTTATTTTTTCCCATTTGTTAAAAAGGTGTCTTCCCAAGAAGGAGATCCTTAACATGGCTTTACCGACTGATTACTCAAATGGAAAGTATTTAAAGAAGTTTGCTTCGATAGGACCTTATTTACGTGAAAAACAATGTTTAAATGGCTGTTATATATTCGATAGCCTCGTTGTTTGCGTGAATGCAAATATTGCCCCAGAAAAACGTGAATTTTGGGGGTGGTGGTTAAAATTGGTTGCAACTGATAAGGGGTTTGAATTTACTTATCATTTGGGCCTATACAACAGCCATGGTAGTTGGCAAGTCAAAGCATTAAAAGATGCACCAACCATTGAGGCGACAGAGCAAAATTTAGTGTCTTTTCACCAAGCCCTTGCAAAACAGCTATCTGAACTTGAGTTAAGCCTCTTTCCCTCCCCGCTAATGACAGAATTAAAACTGGAATTAAGCGCATAAATTTGTTTTAAACCAACTTTTGTTGAATTTTGCGTTATGCCTGTTGGCATAACGCGCTTCTCCTGATAAAAATGATACCTACTTTTTGGTTTATTAATCCTAATGGCAGAAAAATGATGAAAAATAGCCAGACGCTGGTAGTTAAATTAGGGACCAGTGTATTAACAGGGGGCTCGCGCCGTTTAAATCAAGCTCATATTGTTGAGCTGGTTAGGCAGTGCGCGCAGCAATATGAAAAAGGGCATCGTATTATTATTGTGACTTCTGGGGCAATTGCCGCAGGTCGCGAACACTTAAATTACCCCGAACTGCCGGCTACCATAGCATCTAAACAGTTGCTTGCGGCGGTCGGTCAAAGTCGTTTAATCCAGTTATGGGAACGGTTATTCTCCATTTATGGCATTCATATCGGGCAAATGTTACTGACACGAGCCGATTTAGAAGACAGAGAACGTTTCTTAAATGCACGAGATACCTTGCAAGCACTGCTAGATAACGGAATCATTCCAGTTATCAATGAAAATGATGCTGTGGCTACCGCAGAAATCAAAGTCGGTGATAATGACAATCTATCCGCTTTGGCCGCGATTCTTGGCGATGCAGATAAACTGCTATTATTGACAGATATCGAAGGCTTATATGATGCTGATCCACGCAGTAATCCAAATGCAAAATTGATCCCTGAAGTGTATGGTATCAATGATGAACTTCGCGAAATGGCGGGGGGAAGCGTTAGCGGGTTAGGAACCGGTGGAATGGCAACTAAATTACAAGCAGCAGATGTCGCGGGCCGCGCAGGAATTGATGTTATCATTGCAGCAGGCAATAAACCGGATGTTATTAATGCGGTTATTGAAAATCTTCCAGTTGGTACCCGTTTTTATGGGCAAAAAAATCCAATGGAAAATCGTAAACGTTGGATTTTCGGTGCTCCAGCAGCTGGAGATGTGTACATTGATGATGGTGCACAACTGGCAATTATGGAAAAAGGCAGTTCATTATTGCCAAAAGGTATTAAGAAGATTGAAGGCGATTTCTCCCGAGGCGCAGTGATCCGTATTCGTAATATGGCAGGGAAAGATCTTGCTCATGGGGTCAGCCACTATAACAGTGATGCACTTAGAATGATTGCTGGGCACCATTCACAAGAAATCAGCAAAATACTTGGCTATGAACACGGTTCTGTGGCTGTTCATCGTGATGATATGATAGTGAGTTAATTATGTTAGAGACAATGGGTAAGGCTGCAAGGGTTGCTTCATGGCAATTAGCTCAGTTAAGTACCAAACAAAAAAATGCAGCACTATTACAAATTGCAGATCTACTAGAACAAGATAATGCAGTTATACTTGCAGCGAATCAAAAAGACATGGCGCAGGCAAAAGCAAGCGGTATGACTGAGGCGTTACAAGACCGCTTATTACTGACGCCAGAGCGTTTAAAAAGTATTGCTGATGATGTTAGAAAAGTATGCCAATTAGCTGATCCTGTTGGGCAAATCATTGATGGAAGCCAATTGGATAGCGGCTTAAATTTACAGCGCCGCCGTGTCCCATTGGGGGTTGTCGGTGTCATTTATGAAGCCCGCCCTAATGTCACCGTTGATGTGGCTTCGTTATGTTTAAAGACAGGTAATGCGGTCATTTTACGTGGCGGGAAAGAGACGCATCATACTAACCTTGCGGTGGTGGAAGTTATTCAAAAAGCATTGGAAAATAGCGGCTTGCCAGCAGATGCAGTACAAGCTATTAATAACCCTGACCGTGAATTAGTTGCGCAATTACTCAAATTAGATCGCTACGTGGATATGCTAATCCCTCGAGGCGGTGCGGGTTTACATAAATTATGTCGTGAGCAATCAACGATCCCAGTAATTACCGGGGGAATTGGTGTTTGCCATACATTTGTTGATAAATCGGTAGATTTTAATAAAGCCATTAACGTGATTATTAATGCAAAAGTTCAGCGCCCAAGCGCTTGTAATTCACTGGAAACATTATTAGTTCATAAAGAGATTGCGAATGAATTTCTGCCGTTTTTAAGTGAAAAAATGGCACAACAACAAGTTACATTACATGCGAGTGAAAAAGCGCTTCCATTGCTAAAACAAGGTCCAGCTAAAGTTGTTGATGTAAAACCTGAAAACCTTGTCGATGAGTGGCTCTCACTGGATCTTAACGTAGACATTGTTGACGATATTGACGCGGCTATCGACCATATTCGTCATTATGGTACAGCCCATTCTGATGCTATCTTGACAGAATCTATTCACCAAGCTGACTATTTCGTTCAATGTGTAGATTCAGCCGCGGTATATGTTAATGCAAGCACTCGCTTTACCGATGGTGGGCAGTTTGGTTTAGGTGCAGAGGTCGCAGTGAGTACGCAAAAATTACATTCACGTGGCCCTATGGGGTTAGATGCACTAACAACGTACAAATGGATCGGGTATGGTGACTTTTTAAGTCGTCCATAATGAGTAAAAATGATGAGATAGCCACACTTGTGTGGCTTTCTTTTTTTATTTGCCAAACTAGGCAGTTTATCATAAGCAAATTTGTAATCGGTATTGCTTAGTATTTATGATGATGGGATGAAATTTAATGTTTTACATTATCGGTCCAAGAGGTTCGGGTAAAACCACAATTGGTAAAAAATTTGCAGAATCTAAAGGTTATCAATTTGTTGATACAGATAAATTGATTTTAGAAAAAGCGGGAAAAAGTATCGCAGAAATTGTTGAACAGCACGGGTGGGATTACTTTCGCCAGCTAGAGACTGACGTCCTTAAGTCGATTACGCAAAGCGATATGATTGTTTCAACTGGTGGGGGGCTTGTTCTTGCAGAAGAAAATCAGCAAATTATGCGTAATAACGGCACCGTGATTTACTTAAATACCCACCCTGAAGTTTTAGCAAAACGCCTCGCTGCGGAACCGCAAGCGGATCAGCGACCAAGTTTGACAGGAAAATCTTTAGTTGAAGAAATTGAAGAAGTAATGCAACAAAGGGAGCCTATCTACCGTGCGACAGCACATCATATTATTGATGCGGCGCAGCCTGTCGACGACATCATCGCACAACTTAATGATTTAACTTAAACTCATGAGTGATAAGCCAGCGGTGTTTTCGGAATATACTAATTAGAGTAAAGGGAGTAGCTCAGTAAGATAGAAGTCACTAAAGGTATAGTCGTATCACACTAATATATAAAAATATAATCATAGTATAGGGACTCATTATGTTGGCAAAGATAGTCAAAACAGTACTTAAATTTTTGTTTCGCGTACAAGTTATTGGCGACGCGAAAGAATTTAATCAAGATAAATGCTTAATTACGCCCAATCATGTTTCTTTCCTAGATGGTGTATTAATCGCACTTTTTTTGCCTGTCAAACCTGTATTTGCTGTTTATTCAACATTTGCCACACCGAAAATGGTGAAGCGCCTTAAGCCCTATGCGGATATTGTCCCTCTTGATCCTGCCAACCCTCTAGGTATTCGTCATCTAGTTAAAGAGGTAGAAAAAGGGCGCCCAATAGTTATTTTCCCAGAAGGCCGAATTTCGGTTCATGGCTCTTTAATGAAAATATACGAAGGCGCAGCTTTTGTGGCAGCAAAGTCAGAAGCAAAAGTTGTTCCTATTCGTATAGAAGGTGCACAATATAGCCATTTTGGGCGGCTGAAAGGAATTTTTCCATTAAAATGGTTCCCGAAGATCACATTGCATATCTTGCCAGCACAAGAAATTCCAATGCCAGAAGCTCCTAGAGCGGTAGAGCGTCGTGCTCTGGCTGGTGAAAATCTGTACCAAATCATGAAGTCCGCACGTATGTCTTGTTTACCACAAGTCACATTAGTTGAAGAATTTATTCAAAGTGTTCAGTTTTTTGGGCGCCGCACGCCTTGTATTGAAGACATCGCATTTAAAGAGGATTCATATCAATCTCTATTGAAAAAAACCTTAGGGGTTGGTCGTATTATTGAACGCTATACTCATGAAAATGAAAGAGTTGGCCTATTATTGCCAAATGCGACAGTCACCGCAGCCGCGATTTTTGGCGCTTTAATGAGAGGCCGAGTACCTGCCATGCTTAATTACACTGCGGGCAGTCACGGTATTAGTAACGCTTTAAAAGCTTCAGCAGCGAAAGTGGTCTTTACTTCCCGCCAATTTTTGGAAAAAGGCAACTTGACGCATATTCCAGAACAAGTGCCAGAAGCAAGTTGGATTTACCTTGAAGATTTAAAAGACACGGTAACATGGCAAGATAAAATATGGATTATTAAGCACTTATTTAATCCTAAAAAAGCCATTATTCCCCGAAAACCGTCCGATGAAGCGATTGTTTTATTCACATCCGGCTCGGAAGGTACACCGAAAGGTGTTGTCCACAGCCATGCCAGTTTAATGGCAAACGTAGAACAAATTAAAACGATCGCTGATTTTACACCTCGTGACCGTTTTATGTCGTCACTTCCATTATTTCACGCATTTGGTTTGACGGTTGGCTTATTTATCCCTCTATTTTCAGGTAGCCGAGTTTTCCTTTATCCAAGCCCATTACATTACCGGATCATTCCTGAATTAGTCTATGACAAAAACTGTACGGTATTATTTGGAACATCAACCTTTTTAGGTAACTACGCACGATTTGCTCATCAGTATGATTTTGCACGTTTGCGTTATGTGGTTGCGGGCGCAGAAAAATTATCAGATAAAACCAAAAAAATCTGGTTCGATAAATTTGGCATCCGAATTCTTGAAGGCTATGGGGTAACTGAGTGTGCACCTATTGTTTCAATTAATGTGCCAATGGCCGCTAAAGAAGGCTCTGTAGGGCAAATTTTACCCGAAATGGAAGCGCGAATTATCCCCATTTCTGGTATTGAACAAGGTGGTAAATTACAGCTTAAAGGCCCAAATATCATGAAAGGGTATTTGCGTGTGGAAGCGCCTGGGGTACTTGAAACACCACGAGCTGAAAATGCACAAGGTGAAATAGAGGAAGGTTGGTACGACACAGGTGATATCGTTGAATTAGATCATAAAAATTTCTGTACGATAAAAGGCCGTGTTAAACGTTTTGCTAAACTTGCGGGTGAAATGGTTTCTCTCGAAAGTATTGAGCAAATGGTGGCATCTCTTTCTCCTAATGCAAATCACGGTGTGGTTACAAAGCCAGATAGCAGTAAAGGTGAAGCGCTTGTTTTGTTCACAACAGATAAAGAACTAGACCGTAGCGCATTATCCAGCGCAGCCAAGAGCAAAGGGTTAACCGAGTTAGCGGTTCCACGTGATATTCGTTTTGTTAAAGAATTGCCAGTACTAGGTAGTGGTAAAACGGATTTTGTCACATTAAAGCAAATGGCATTAAAGGATGAATAACATGCAAGAGAATGCGTCCAATGTACCGTTAATGAGCAGAGGAATGAAAGCAGTACTCGCTTCACAGTTTCTTTCTGCATTTGCAGATAATGCTTTATTATTTGCCATATTAGCCCAACTTAAAGCCGAGTTTTATCCTGAATGGAGTCATCCTATCTTACAAATGGTGTTTGTTTTCACTTACATCGTTTTAGCGCCATTTGTTGGGCAAATTGCAGATAGGTTCTCAAAGGGCCGAGTGATGTTGTTTTCTAACATCTTTAAGTTTATTGGGGCATTAGGGATTTGTTTTGGCCTAAACCCATTCCTTTGCTATGGGTTAGTGGGAATCGGCGCTGCTTCATATTCACCAGCTAAATACGGTATTTTAGGTGAGCTCACTGGTGGAGATAACCTTGTTAAGGCCAATGGCGTTATGGAGGCTTCAACAATCGCAGCCATTTTAGTGGGATCGGTTGTCGGAGGAATGCTTTCCGATATTAACTTAATCTTAGCGTTAGGCACATGTGCTGTATTGTATGCGTTAGCCGTTATTGCGAATTTTTTCATCCCACACTTAGCTGCCGCGAGGCCTGGAAAAGGTTGGGATCTTAAACTGTTAATTACTTCTTTTTTCAATGCCTGCCGGGTGCTATGGGCTAACCAAGAAAGCCGTTTTTCACTAGTTGGAACCAGCTTGTTCTGGGGGGCTGGGGTAACGCTGCGTTTTCTGCTCGTTGCATGGGTGCCTGTGGCATTGGGATTACAAGACAACACAACGCCGACTATTTTAAATGCGATGGTTGCCGTGGGAATAGTTGCAGGAGCCGGGCTTGCTGCCAAGTTTATTACCTTAAAAACGGTTTATCGCTGCATTCCTGCGGGGGTTATTATAGGTGTGATGGTGGTGTTACTTTCGTTGCAAACTAATATTATTCCATCCTATTTTATTTTAATCATCCTTGGGATCTTCGGCGGTTTGTTTGTTGTTCCGTTGAATGCATTATTGCAAGAAAAAGGGAAGGAAACCGTTGGAGCAGGGAATGCGATTGCAGTACAAAACTTAGGTGAAAATAGTGCAATGCTAATTATGTTAGGCTTGTACTCATTAGCAATTAAAGCAGGTTTGTCAGTTGTGAATGCCGGTATTGGTTTTGGTGCTGTATTCGCAATTGCGATTGCGGGTTTATGGGTTTGGGATCGCGCTCGTAAAAAAATGGCATAAAGGTAGATAACATCATGATAGATGAGAAGCGGCTTGAAACTCTGAGTATTCAGGTTGGGCTGAAACTGAAAGAACAGGGTAAAACAGTCACAACCGCAGAGTCATGTACCGGGGGCTGGGTTGCCAAAGTTTTAACCGATATATCGGGTAGTTCAGATTACTTTCAGCGTGGCTTTGTGACATACAGTAATGAAGCAAAGCATCAAATGATCGGTGTTAAAGATGAGTCTTTACAGCAGTATGGCGCTGTAAGCCAACAAGTCGTTACTGAAATGGCGACAGGCGCTTTACAAGAAGCCTGTGCAGATTTTGCTGTTTCAGTTAGTGGAATAGCAGGCCCTGGGGGCGGTAGTGTAGAAAAACCTGTTGGTACAGTATGGTTTGGTTTTGCACAGAAACAGGCAGACCAAACGGTATTAGTCACAACACAACATCAAGTGTTTCAAGGAAACAGAAATGAAGTTCGTTTTCAATCAACACTTTATATACTTGAAACACTTTTAAAGCAGTTAAGTTAAAAATCTTCTTGATACTGTATGATTATACAGTATAATTAATTTCAACAAACCGAATTCAATCGTTTTATTTGCAGTGGTCAAATCATTGCACTTAGGGAGTAAACATGGCTATTGATGAAAACAAACAAAAAGCACTTGCAGCAGCATTAGGCCAAATTGAAAAGCAATTTGGTAAAGGTTCCATTATGCGTCTTGGTGAAGACCGCTCTATGGATGTTGAAACTATCTCAACAGGCTCCTTATCCCTTGATGTTGCATTGGGTGCTGGTGGCTTGCCACTAGGTCGTATTGTTGAAATCTACGGCCCTGAATCTTCAGGTAAAACAACACTAACTCTGCAAGTTATTGCTGCAGCGCAACGTAGTGGTAAAACATGTGCTTTCATCGATGCTGAACACGCTTTAGACCCTATCTATGCTAAAAAATTAGGCGTTGATATCGATAACTTACTATGTTCTCAACCGGACACCGGTGAGCAAGCGCTAGAAATTTGTGATGCATTAACTCGCTCAGGTGCGGTTGATGTGATCATCGTTGACTCCGTTGCTGCATTAACACCAAAAGCTGAAATTGAAGGTGAAATTGGTGATTCACATATGGGCCTAGCTGCTCGTATGATGAGCCAAGCAATGCGTAAGTTAGCTGGTAACTTAAAAACATCTAATACCTTACTGATCTTTATCAACCAAATTCGTATGAAGATTGGTGTTATGTTTGGTAACCCAGAAACAACAACAGGTGGTAATGCATTAAAATTCTACGCATCTGTTCGTTTAGACATCCGCCGTATTGGTGCTGTTAAAAATGGCGAAGAAATCATCGGTAGTGAAACTCGCGTTAAAGTGGTAAAAAACAAAGTTGCAGCACCGTTCAAACAAGCTGAATTCCAAATTTTGTATGGTGAAGGTATTAATACCTTCGGCGAGCTAATTGACTTAGGTGTAAAACATAAGTTAATTGAAAAAGCAGGGGCTTGGTATAGTTATAACGGCGATAAAATTGGCCAAGGTAAAGCTAACTCAACAAATTATTTAAAAGAGCACCCTGAAGTCGCTCAAGAAATTGATACCAAACTGCGTGAAATGTTATTGAATCATACTGGTGAATTTAGTAGTGCAGCAACAGACTTTATCAGTGATGCTGATGAAGAAGAAACACCAGAAGAATTTTAATTTTAATCTAATTAATTGATTAACAAGTAAATTATAGGCGCTCCGATGATGTGGTGGCGCCTATTTTATTTTTAACCTATTACATTAATAGTTTATTGAACAGTTTTTCTGTGGAAAAATACACCAGTGCAAGGTATAAACATACTTTCAGAAAATATCTAGACGCTTTACAATGAAAGCTGCGAATGGATGTATCTATATTTTACTTCTGCACAAAGAGACTTTATCTTATCAGTCACTTTTTAATCGGAGAGTTGATTAGAGGTGATGTTACATTCCATCTCAACAATTCGTAATTCTGTTTCCAGCTTGATATCGGGATAAATATGAGTAAAAGCACCGCTGAGATCCGTCAAGCGTTTCTCGACTTTTTTCATACAAAAGGTCATCAAGTGGTCTCTAGTAGTTCACTAGTGCCAAATAATGACCCTACACTATTGTTCACAAACGCAGGGATGAACCAGTTCAAAGATGTATTTCTTGGTCTGGATAAAAGAGCATATTCCCGAGCGACAACCGCGCAACGCTGTGTGCGTGCAGGTGGTAAACATAACGACTTAGAAAATGTAGGCTATACTGCCCGCCACCATACATTTTTTGAAATGTTAGGCAATTTTAGCTTTGGCGATTACTTTAAGCATGATGCTATCCGTTTTGCTTGGGAGTTATTGACTAGCGAAGAATGGTTTAACTTACCAAAAGAAAGGTTGTGGGTGACCGTTTACGCAACTGACGATGAAGCTTATGATATCTGGAATAAAGAAATTGGTATTCCAGTTGAGCGTATTATTCGTATTGGTGATAACAAGGGCGCACCATATGCGTCAGATAACTTCTGGCAAATGGGTGATACCGGTCCCTGTGGCCCATGTACCGAGATTTTCTATGATCACGGTGACCATATATGGGGGGGGCCTCCAGGAAGCCCAGAAGAAGACGGTGACCGCTATATTGAAATTTGGAATTTAGTCTTCATGCAATTTAACCGTCAGTCTGACGGGACAATGGAGCCTCTACCAAAACCTTCAGTTGACACAGGAATGGGCTTAGAGCGTATTTCTGCGGTATTGCAGCACGTTAATTCAAACTATGAAATTGATATCTTCCGTGACCTTATTGCTGCGGCAGCTAAAGCAACAGGTGCGACGGATTTAGAGAATAAATCATTACGCGTTATTGCTGACCACATTCGTTCTTGTGCATTCCTTGTCAGTGATGGTGTTATTCCATCAAATGAAGGTCGTGGTTATGTTCTGCGTCGTATTATTCGACGTGCTGTTCGTCACGGTTATATGCTTGGTGCCAAAGACACTTTCTTCTACAAATTAGTCGCGCCATTGATTAAAGTCATGGGGCCTGCGGCCGATGAACTTGCACGCCAGCAAGCTATGGTTGAAAAAGTTCTCAAGACCGAAGAAGAGCAATTTGCACGCACGTTAGAACGCGGTCTTCAATTATTAGATGAAGAACTTGCTTCACTGAAAGGGGATACTCTGGATGGTGAAGCGGCATTCCGCTTATATGACACCTATGGCTTCCCAATCGATTTAACGGCAGATGTTTGCCGTGAGCGCAATATTAAAGTCGACGAAGAAGGTTTTGAGCGGGCGATGGAAGACCAGCGTCGTCGTGCGCGCGAATCCAGTGGTTTTGGTGCGGATTATAACTCTTTAATTAAAGTTGATAAGCGTAGTGAATTCTCCGGTTATCAATATGATGAGCAACAAGCCACTATTACTGCATTATATAAAGATGGCCAACCTGTAGACAGTTTGAATGCGGGTGAAGAAGGCTTAGTTATACTAGATAAAACTGCATTTTATGCAGAGTCTGGTGGGCAAGTCGGTGATACTGGTTACTTAAATAATGACAATGCGAGCTTTAAAGTCACTGATACACAAAAATATGGTCAAGCAATTGGGCATATTGGGAAGGTAGAGGCGGGTTCACTGGTTGTTAACCATAGAATTACCGCTTTTGTGGATAGCTCTAGACGTGATGCGATCCGTTTAAATCACTCAGCAACACACTTACTGCATGCGGCATTACGCCAAGTATTAGGCGACCATGTTTCTCAAAAGGGTTCATTGGTTAATGACAAATACTTGCGTTTTGACTTCTCTCATTTTGAAGCGATGACACAAGAGCAACTACGTCAAGTAGAAGATATTGTGAATGCACAAATCCGTAAAAACTCAGAAATTGAAACTGAACTGATGGATTTAGAAGGCGCTAAAGCAAAAGGTGCTATGGCATTATTCGGTGAAAAATATGAGGAACGTGTACGTGTTCTGAGTATGGGTGATTTTTCTATCGAGTTATGTGGTGGTACACATGCGCGTCGTACAGGAGATATTGGTTTATTCCGTATCTTGAGTGAATCTGGTACGGCTGCAGGTGTTCGTCGTATTGAAGCGACTACAGGCTCAATGGCGATTGAAAGCATTCACAATCAGTCAGAGCAACTTTCAGCAATTGCACACTTAGTGAAAGGTGATATTAATAGTCTTGTCGAGAAAGTAAAAGCGGCGTTAGACAAATCTCGCCAACTCGAAAAAGAAATTGTGCAACTAAAAGATCAACAAGCATCTCAAGAAAGTGCTTCACTAAGTAGCAAAGCGAAAGACGTGAAAGGCATCAAATTATTAGTCACTCAATTAGCGGATACTGATCCTAAGTTGTTGAGAACTATGGTTGATGACCTTAAAAATCAGTTGAAATCAGCGATTATCGTGCTTTCAACAACAAGTGGTGATAAAGTCAGTATGATCGTTGGGGTAACTAATGATTTGACTGCTAAAGTTAAAGCAGGGGACTTAATTTCCTATATTGCAAGTCAGGTAGGTGGTAAAGGTGGCGGTCGCCCAGACATGGCTCAAGCGGGAGGTACTGACGTTAGCGCATTACCTGCTGCTATGGCAAGTGTCGAAGAATGGGTTGAAGCGCGTCTGTAAGCACTTACAAAGTTGCCTCATTAAAATATGAGGCAACTTTAATCTGTTGCGGCATTGTTAATGTATCGTTTGTAGTGCTATATTTTGCTTGTAAATAATTAGAATGCTTGTATTGATGGCATCAATGCTTTAGGTGAATGTCATTGCTTTACGTTTTCACGGTGTGTGATGGACAATAGCGGGGATACCTAGAGACCCGACTCTTTTAATATTTCAAGGAGCAAAGAATGCTTATTCTGACTCGTCGAGTTGGTGAAACACTCATGATAGGCGATGAGGTAACAGTTACTGTATTGGGTGTCAAAGGCAACCAAGTTCGTATTGGTGTTAATGCCCCAAAAGAAGTTTCTGTTCACCGTGAAGAAATTTATCAACGGATCCAGGCTGAAAAGACTCAACCAGATAATCAATAATAATGAATAAGCGTCCAATGATTGATCACACAGCAAGAATGGGCGCTTGTCTTACTCGCATTATTTCTAATAAATATCCTTTCGTTTTTATAATTCTCTAGCATCAAACTCATTTTATTGTTTAGTCTTCGGTTCTCTTTTACAAAATCTTGTTTTCCTTTGTATGAAATATAGGCTAATCAATCCAGTGAGCTTATTTTTATTCACTTATAGAATAATTTTTTTTCTGTATTTTTGATTATAAAGTTAGTGCCATAAGGGCTGAAAAATATCTTTTTCGGTGTTAAACTAAGCATCTTGCTTGTGAAATGTGCAAACAGACAACGGAATGCAAAAAGTTTGGAAAAATTGTTTGACTTCTAAGTCTAGGAAAGTAATATGTGCGCCACACAGCAACGAGATGTTTGAAAAAACAAATCGTGTGTAACTAAAATATGGTGAGGTGGCCGAGAGGCTGAAGGCGCTCCCCTGCTAAGGGAGTATGCGGTCAAAAGCTGCATCGAGGGTTCGAATCCCTCCCTCACCGCCATTTTAGATTATGCATCCGTAGCTCAGCTGGATAGAGTACTCGGCTACGAACCGAGCGGTCGGAGGTTCGAATCCTCCCGGATGCACCATATTTAACCCTATGAGAGAATCTGATGGGGTTTTGTTTTGGTTTTAGCAACCAAACAAAGCAGTAACTAAGAAGTTGATTTATAGAAGTAGAAGTTGATAAAGAAGTTTGAGAGAGCAGCACATCTTGCATTAAGTATGCATCCGTAGCTCAGCTGGATAGAGTACTCGGCTACGAACCGAGCGGTCGGAGGTTCGAATCCTCCCGGATGCACCATCTCTTAGCTAATAATTTAGCATATCAATAATACCTTTTAATTTAACTCAGAAAAGTTATTGAGAATGTATCGATTTCAAATCGAATGAATTTTGCATCCGTAGCTCAGCTGGATAGAGTACTCGGCTACGAACCGAGCGGTCGGAGGTTCGAATCCTCCCGGATGCACCATCTTTAAGAAACTCCTCATTCGAGGAGTTTTTTTGCCTAAAATTACCATTCATAAAATTAATTAAATCGTATTTTCTATACCTCTTTGATTTATTCCCTCATAAACCACACATCTAGACAGCGACAATTTATGTGATTTAAGCTAAAGTAATTGCCTTAATAAAATAAATTAACATCACAGGCGGGAGGTCGACTTGATCCCGGACGTATCGAAAGCGCTCTCATGGTTAGAGGCGCACCCAGAAACACTTAATGGTATTCAACGTGGTATTGAGCGTGAAACATTGCGTGTAACCCCCACAGGCGCAATTGCAGAGACCTTGCATCCAGAAGGGCTGGGAAAAGCTTTAACACATAAATGGATCACGACAGATTTTGCGGAGTCCTTACTCGAATTTATTACTCCTGTAGATAAAAGCATTAGCCATAATTTGGCTTTTTTGCGAGATTTACACCGCTATACAGCTCGTCACCTTCAAGATGAAAGAATGTGGCCGCTGAGTATGCCATGCTTTATTGAAAGTGAAGATAAAATCACTCTTGCGCAGTACGGCTCTTCTAATGTGGGGCAGTTTAAAACGCTGTACCGTGAAGGCCTTAAAAATCGTTATGGTGCTTTGATGCAAACGATAGCAGGGGTGCATTATAACTTCTCTTTGCCGATTGAATTTTGGCAAGCATGGGCGGGTATTGAAGACGAAGAAAGCGGTAAAGAAAAAATTTCTGAAGGCTATTTACGTCTAATTAGAAATTACTACCGCTTTGGTTGGGTTATTCCTTATCTATTTGGCGCATCTCCAGCTATTTGCGGCTCTTTTTTGAAAGATAGGGATACGACGCTATCATTTGATAAAACAGACTGTGGTACGTATTACTTGCCTTATGCGACATCATTACGCATGAGTGACTTAGGTTATACAAATAAATCACAAAGTGATTTAAACATCACATTCAATAAATTGGATGAATATGTAGAGAACCTGAAAAAAGCCATCCATAAGCCTTCAGCTGAATTTGAAAAACTGGGTGTAAAAAAAGACGGCAAATATATTCAACTAAATACGAATGTGCTGCAGATTGAAAATGAGCTCTATGCCCCAATACGGCCCAAACGCGTTCCTAAAGGCAATGAATCACCTTCTGACGCATTATTACGTGGTGGTATTGAGTACATTGAAGTCCGTTCACTTGATATCAATCCATTTAGTGCGATAGGCGTTAATGAAACGCAAGCTCGTTTTGTTGATCTATTCTTAATATGGTGTGTACTTGCTGATGCACCTGAAATGAATGCTCAGGAATTAGACTGTTGCCGTCAAAACTGGAATCGTGTCATTCTTGAAGGTCGTAAACCAGGCCAAGTCATTGGTTTCGGTTGTGGCAGCGAAGTTAAACCATTAGTTGACGTTGGGCAGCAATTATTTAATGACTTGATCCGTGTGGCTGAAGTGCTAGACACTTGTTGCGATGCAAAATATCAAGAAGTTTGTCACCAATTTGTTGCTATGTTTAAAGACCCAACTCTTACATATTCAGCGCTTGTTATGGATGAAATGTTAGAAAAAGGTATTGGTGGTTACGGGTTAGAATTAGCTGAAAAATATTTTGAACAGTTAGTGAACGAGCCGTATGAAGTGATAACTGAAGAGCAATTTGAGCAAGCACGAGTAGCTTCAATAGCGAAGCAAGCGAAGATGGAACAAAGTGAGAGCGAAAGCTTTGAGGACTATCTACGCATTCATGCAGGACGCTAAAAGAAATGGCCACTCTAGGTGGCCAAAAAAAATCTCTTAGAGAATTAGGGATGATAACAAATTGCGCGTCTTTCAATAATTCAGACTCTGTATTTTCAAAATAGTTTCATTTATTTTAGAAAATATTTTTTATTTTCGAGGAGGTCACGAAATGCCATTATTAGATAGCTTTACTGTCGATCATACTCGCATGTCAGCACCTGCTGTACGTGTGGCAAAAACCATGAAAACACCAAGCGGTGATACCATCACAGTTTTTGATTTGCGTTTTACTGTACCAAATGAAGAAGCCATGACAGAAAAAGGGACGCATACTTTAGAGCACCTTTTTGCAGGCTTTATGCGTGATCACCTCAACGGAAATGGTGTTGAAATTATTGATATTTCACCAATGGGGTGCCGTACTGGTTTTTATATGAGCCTTATTGGCCAGCCAGATGAACTGCGTGTTGCTAATGCATGGAAAGCGGCAATGGAAGATGTTTTGCAAGTGAAAGACCAAAACAAGATCCCTGAATTGAATGTCTATCAGTGCGGTACATACAAAATGCACTCACTGGAAGAAGCCCAGCAAATTGCACGTAATGTTCTTGCATCAGAAATTGGTATCAATAAAAATGATGAATTAGCATTACCTGCAGAGAAACTTGAACAGCTACACGTTTAGTTTTTATCAAATATTCTCTATAAAAAGAGCCAATTAAGGCTCTTTTTATTTTATATGAGAATTAAATTGCAAGTTTATGGCCAAATTAAAGATCAGGGACTTGAGAACTAAATGTAAGAGGTGTGATCCTAACCTGTTTAACGATATTTTCACTCATCGCTAATACCTCGATAAGGTAATGCCCCACCACGATTTGCTCTTCAAGCTGTGGAATATCACCAATGACCTCTAAAACCATGCCATTAACCGTCCTAGGGCCATCTATGGGGAGATTCCAATCAAAAGCCTTATTCAGCTCACGAATATTAGCAGAACCGTCTACAAGAACGCTTCCATCACTTTGTGGCAAGACTTCTTCGGCTAAAGATGGTGACATCGAGGTTGTGAAGTCACCCACTATCTCTTCTAATATATCTTCGACAGTGATAAGGCCTTGAATTTCACCGTATTCATCAACAATGATCCCTAGTTTTTCTTTATTGTGCTGGAAGTTAACTAACTGAACATTTAATGGTGTACTGTTAGGAATAAAATAAATGTTATCTGCAGCTTTAATTAGGTTTTGCTTATTAAACTCTCGTTTTTCCATCATAAGACGGTATGCTTCGCGGACGCGTAAAATGCCAATAGAGTCATCAAGTGAGTCGCGATAAAGCACAATGCGGCCATGAGGGGAGTGCGTGAGCTGCCGAATGATTGATTTCCAGTCATCATTGACATCAATACCAACAATCTCATTCCTTGGCAGCATAATATCGCCAACAGTGACTTTGTCTAAGTCTAAAATTGAAATCAACATGTCTTGATTTCGGCGGCTAATTTTATGCTTTGATTCGTTAACAATGGTGCGTAGCTCTTCCTTATTAACCGCATCAGTTCGTGCGGTTAGTGACCTCACCCCAATGCAGCGTAACAGTAGCGCTGAAATAGTATTAAATGCCCAAACAATAGGCATCATGACTACTTGTAATGGTTTTAAGAGGTAACTACTTGGAAATGCGATTTTTTCAGGGTACAGCGCTGCCAGTGTTTTTGGCATGACTTCGGCAAAAATGAGGATCACAAAAGTCAGGATCCCTGTAGCCATAGCTACACCTGCATTCCCATATAGTCGCATACCAATGATGGTCGCTAATGCGGAAGCGACTATGTTGATTAAGTTATTACCAATAAGGACTAGGCTTAACAGCTTATCAGGGTGTTTAAGAAGTTTTTCAACGCGGATCGCTGAGCGATTACCTTGTTTTGCTAAATGTTTTAACCGATAACGGTTTAGCGTCATCATCCCTGTTTCTGATGCAGAGAAATAGGCTGACATAAAAATTAATACAATCAATATGATGATTAGCGTACTCGTGGACACATCATCCAAAACAAGTTTCCTTATATTGTGAAAGTCGTGGCTTTATTTGCGTCAAAATACCATAAACTCCTGTATTAAACGGTTACCAAAAAAAGCCATTGTTAAGATGATTGAGCCACCAACATGGAAAAATAGGACGCGCTTACCTCGCCATCCTCCATGGAAATGTCCCCAAAGTAGAGTGATATAAATAAACCATGCAATGACGGATAATACCGATTTATGGATATTTTCTTTATCAAAAATATTATCCATATAAATAAAGCCAGTACACAAGGTCAGAGTCAGCAAAATGACCCCAACTTGAGTGATGTGGAACATTTTACGTTCAATTACCATCATGGGTGGCATATCTGGACTAAATTTTAAGGTTTTGTTCTTTAGCTGATGGTCAATTAAAGCCACTTGTAATGCATATAAAGCCGCAATAAGGAGTGTCGCATAGCTCAACAAAGCTAGACCAATATGAACAAAAAGTGGTACTCGAGCTTCAAGATGCGTAATAAACTCACCAGGCATTAGCGTTGACAGCATCAAGTTAATAATGGCAAAACTATAGACTATAGGCGTTAAGTACCAAGCTTTTCCCCAGTAAGCGACAACAGTCATAATCACACACATGAGTAAGCTCACTGTTGAGCCTAAATTCAACAGAGTGAGGTTTTGTCCCTCGGCTTCACTGAAAATCAAAAATTTCAATGTAATAGCGTGAGTTACTAACGCAACAACGGCAAGAAAAAGCGCGAGATGGCGGTAGAACGGCTGTTTACGCACTTGGCCAGGGACGATCAGTAACAGACTGACCATGTATGTACAAACTGCTATGACTGCAAATACGGGCATAGTATAGTGTCGTTAATCATTTTTAGTGGAAAGTTATTCATAGTATAACTTGTACGAGTGTAGGCTCCAACTATTGGACAGGCCAATCACAATATATTCATTGCTGATAGCACTTCATGCGCCTACTGATTGGTTCGTATTATTAAATTCAAACCATAATAACCTGTATCATCTGTTTCAAACAGGGGGCAGCGAAAAAACTGCGGGCATGTTACAATGGGGCATTATTTTGCCGCGATTATTTTTAGTGTTGGTTTCCCTTCATCATTGTGAAGGTATTGATGCTTATAATTCAAGTTGTTAGGTAACACGCACTTGAAATTATCTGTATTAGCAACCAGATCAGGCTGACATCGGCCCATCAACAGAATTGAGCTAAGACATATGTTTGATAATTTAACTGACAGACTATCGCGCACGTTGCGCAATATCAGTGGGCGTGGGCGTCTAACTGATGAAAATATTAAAGAAACACTACGCGAAGTTCGCATGGCCTTGCTGGAAGCTGACGTTGCTTTGCCAGTTGTCCGTGAATTCATTCAAAAAGTTAAAGAAAATGCCGTTGGGCAAGATGTCAATAAAAGTCTAACACCCGGTCAAGAATTCATTAAAATAGTTCAAAATGAACTGACTAGGGCGATGGGGGACGAAAACCACCAACTTAATTTATCCGCACAACCTCCTGCTGTCGTTTTAATGGCAGGTTTGCAAGGTGCCGGTAAAACGACCAGCGTTGCAAAATTAGGTAAGCTCTTAAAAGAAAAGCAAAAGAAAAAAGTATTAGTTGTCTCTGCTGACGTTTATCGCCCTGCTGCGATTAAACAATTAGAGACATTAGCTGAAAGTGTTGGAATTGACTTTTTTCCTTCAGAAGTACAAGAAAAACCCGCTGTAATTGTTCAAAAAGCATTAAAACATGCACAATTGCAATTCTACGATGTGCTGTTAGTAGATACCGCGGGTCGCTTGCACGTCGACGAAGCGATGATGGAAGAAATCCAAGAAGTTCACCGCATTATTAAGCCAGTTGAAACCTTATTCGTCGTCGATGCGATGACAGGACAGGATGCGGCAAACACAGCGAAAGCGTTTAATGAAGCCTTGCCACTGACTGGGGTTGTGTTGACCAAGGTCGATGGTGATGCGCGAGGCGGTGCGGCGCTTTCTATTCGCGCAATTACAGGCAAACCCATTAAATTTCTAGGGGTTGGTGAAAAAACTGATGCCTTAGAACCATTCCATCCAGAGCGCGTCGCGTCTCGTATCCTTGGTATGGGTGATGTAATTTCTCTGATTGAAGAGATTGAGCATAAAGTTGACCGCGATGAAGCTGAAAAGCTGGCTAAAAAACTTAAAACAGGGGATGGCTTTGATTTAAATGACTTTTTAAGTCAATTAAAGCAAATGCGTAATATGGGCGGTATGGCGAGCATGATGAGCAAAATGCCCGGGATGTCTCAGTTACCGGATGCCGTTAAGTCCCAAATGGATGATAAAATCACCGTTCGTATGGAAGCGATGATTAATTCCATGACACGTAAAGAACGTGAAAAACCGGAAATTATTAAAGGTTCGCGAAAACGTCGTATTGCGGCAGGTTCGGGAACTACTGTGCAAGAAGTTAATCGCCTCTTAAAACAATTTGATGACATGCAACGCATGATGAAGAAAATGAAAAAAGGCGGTCTAGCCAAGATGATGCGCGGCATGAAGGGTATGATGCCACCGGGTTTTCCGGGGCGTTAAGCAATAAAGCCTCAAACAAAACGCACTTTTGATTGATTTTTGCGTCAAAGTGAGTAAACTTTTCGGGCTTTTTATATGACAGCCGGACTCTATCCCTCGATGGAGTCTGGTTGTTTTGTTAACTAATGAGGATGTTATGGTAACAATTCGTTTATCTCGTGGCGGCGCTAAAAAACGTCCGTTCTACCAAATCGTTGTGACTGATAGCCGCAATGCGCGTGACGGTCGTTTCATTGAGCGTATCGGTTTCTTCAACCCGATCGCTGCAGGTCAAGCAGAAGAACTGCGTTTAGACCTGGACCGTGTTGAGCACTGGGTTGGCTTAGGCGCAACTATTTCTGACCGTGTTGCACAACTGGTCAAACAAGCTAAGAAAGCAGCTTAATCTGTCGCGGTGGTAACAATGAGCAAGCAAACTAAACTACAGCCACCTGAAAACCCAATTGTATTGGGGAAATTAGGTGCGGCATACGGTATTCGTGGTTGGCTCAAAGTTTTTTCGTCCACCGAACATGCTGAAAGTATTTTTGAGTATCAGCCTTGGTTTATCCAACGTTCAGGTCAATGGCAACACATTGAAATTGAAGATTGGAAACATCATAACAAGGATATCATTGTCAAGCTGAACGGGGTCGATGACCGCGATGCAGCCGCGCTTTTGACTAACT
Source organism: Providencia rettgeri (assembly GCF_013255915.1). Classification (GTDB taxonomy): domain Bacteria; phylum Pseudomonadota; class Gammaproteobacteria; order Enterobacterales; family Enterobacteriaceae; genus Providencia; species Providencia hangzhouensis. The sequence continues at coordinate 1,046,405 of NZ_CP053896.1, forward strand.
TTGAAATTGCGGTTGATTCAACCCAACTTCCTGAGTTAGAAAACGAATACTACTGGAAAGACCTGATGGGCTGCCAAGTAGTGACGTTACAAGGCTATGACCTTGGTACCATCACTGACATGATGGAGACCGGTTCAAATGATGTGCTGGTCATTAAGGCGAATTTAAAAGATGCATTTGGCATCAAGGAGCGGTTGGTTCCGTTTCTTGATGGGCAGGTTATCAAGAAAGTCGATCTCGATGCCAAACTTATTGAAGTGGATTGGGATCCTGGTTTTTAAATCTCCGGTTGAACGGTTTTGATAAGTGGGACGAAATTATGTGGATTGGTGTAATTAGCCTGTTTCCCGAAATGTTCCGCGCAATAACCGAGTACGGGGTAACTGGTCGGGCAGTGAAAAATGGCCTGCTAACATTTGAGTGCTGGAATCCACGAGATTTTACTCACGATAAGCACAAAACTGTTGATGATCGCCCCTATGGTGGTGGTCCAGGCATGCTGATGATGGTGCAACCGCTTAAGGATGCAATCAACGCAGCAAGAACTGAGGCTGGTGAGGGTGCAAAGGTTATTTATCTTTCACCGCAAGGGCGCAAACTTAGTCAAGACGGTGTTTGCGAGCTGGCAACCAATGAGAAATTGATTCTTGTTTGTGGCCGCTATGAAGGCATTGATGAGCGTATCATTCAAACCGAAGTTGACGAAGAATGGTCAATCGGTGATTACGTTCTCAGTGGCGGGGAACTTCCCGCGATGGTGTTGATTGACTCAGTTTCACGGTTTATACCGGGAGTACTTGGTCATCAAGCCTCTGCTCAAGAAGACTCTTTTGCAGATGGTTTGTTAGATTGTCCGCACTATACCCGCCCTGAAGTGTTAGATGGCATGCAAGTTCCTGATGTTTTACTTTCAGGAAACCACGCTAAAATAGATAGCTGGCGTATGAAACAATCACTCGGCCGTACCTGGCTTAGAAGACCTGAGCTTCTGGAAAGCCTAGCTCTGACTGACGAGCAGAGGATGTTGCTGGCTGAATTCCAACGGGAATATCAGTCTGAGCAACAAATGAATCCAGACAATTAATTGTCTAAACATATCAGTTTACCTAGGGTAAGAGAGTTATTATGAGCAACATTATTAAACAAATCGAAGAAGAGCAGATGAAGCAGGACGTACCTTCATTCCGTCAGGGTGACACCGTGGAAGTTAAGGTATGGGTCGTAGAAGGCTCTAAAAAACGTCTGCAGGCATTCGAGGGCGTGGTTATCGCTATTCGTAACCGCGGTCTGCACTCTGCATTCACTGTTCGTAAAATTTCTAACGGCGAAGGTGTTGAGCGTGTATTCCAAACTCACTCTCCAGTCGTAGATAGCATTGCTGTTAAACGTCGTGGTGCTGTTCGCAGATCTAAACTGTACTACCTGCGTGAGCGTTCTGGTAAGGCAGCTCGTATTAAAGAGCGTCTGAACGCCAAGTAATACGCTTTCGCTACATCCGAAAGTTATGTTATGAGAGAGGCCCGCTTTGCGGGCCTTTTTATATTCGTCACTATATTCTTCATATTTCAAATTGTAGCTGTGTTGGCAGCACTCAGCCCCACAGGCCACATACCTTATTCGTCATATTTCAAGTTGTAGCCGTGTTGGCTGCGTTCAGCCACACAGGTCACATACTTGTGTATGCTCCCTGCGATGTCCTCACTTTGCCGCCTTGCTATAACTCGAACTATTTAGAATATAGCTGATAACTTATGCTTATCTGTAAATAAATTCTTACAGATTGCTTGTTTTTCTTTGGTCTATTAAAATATTTTAATGTTAAATTAATGTAAAACTGTAATTTATTCAATTCATTATGCTGGTGTAAATAATTCAATACGATAGTGGAAATATTTTACATAAATGGATTGAATTGTTTACGATGCATGGTATGTTATTAGTCATACACCCAAACACAATACGTAAATAATAAACTAAGCAAATATAAGCTAATAAGTAGGTAAAAAATGATCATGCAAAAAGATGTACTCAACAACGTGAATATTCAAGACGAGCAGGTATTAATCACTCCTGAGAGTCTGAAAGAGAAATATCCGCTGAGTCGCAGCAACCTGCATGCCATTGCGACATCGCGCCAAGTGATTGCTGACATTATTCATCAACGCGATCCTCGCTTACTCGTGGTATGTGGTCCTTGCTCAATCCATGATGTGGATGCCGCTATTGAATATGGTGAGCGCCTGAAAGTATTAGCCGAAGAATTAAGTGATAGCTTATATATTGTGATGCGTGTGTATTTTGAAAAACCTCGTACAACCGTAGGTTGGAAAGGTTTGATTAGTGATCCATTTATGGATGGTTCTTTTGAAATGGAAAAAGGCCTACATATTGCTCGTGATTTGTTGACCAATTTAGTGAATATGGGGCTGCCATTAGCGACAGAAGCATTGGATCCTAACAATCCTCAATACTTAGGGGATTTATTCAGTTGGTCAGCCATTGGTGCAAGAACGACTGAGTCACAGACCCACCGTGAAATGGCATCTGGTTTATCTATGCCTGTTGGTTTCAAAAATGGAACCGATGGGAGTTTATCTACAGCGATTAATGCGTTAAAAGCAGCAGCGATGCCACACCGTTTTATGGGAATTAACCAATCTGGCCAAGTTTGTTTATTACATACCAAAGGTAATAGTAACGGACATGTCATTTTACGTGGTGGGAAAACGCCTAACTACAATGCTGAAGACATTGCGGCTTGTGAAGCGGAAATGAAAAAAGCAGGTTTAGAGCCGTCCCTTATGGTGGATTGTAGCCATGGAAACTCGAATAAAGATTACCGCCGTCAACCATTAGTTGTTGATTCTATTATTGAACAAATTATTAATGGTAATGAATCAATTACAGGTATTATGCTAGAAAGTCATATTAATGAAGGGAATCAAACATCTGAACAAGCCCGTGACACAATGAAATACGGTGTGTCAGTGACAGATGCCTGCATTAACTGGCAAACGACGGAAACGGTATTGCGTAAATTACATCAAGCATTGTTGCCTGTGCTTGAACAACGTGCGCAAAAATTGAGTAAAGTGAGCTGATCAAGGTATTGGTATGTCTGTTGAGTTATCCCATTTACGGGAACAAATTGATGAAGTTGATAAATCGTTACTAGATTTATTAGCAAAAAGGCTGCAACTGGTTGCTGAAGTCGGTGAAGTGAAAAGCTTACATGGTTTACCGATTTATGTGCCTGAACGAGAAACAAGCATGCTGACAGCACGTCGCGCCGAAGCTGAGCGTATGGGGATCCCACCTGATCTGATAGAGGATATTCTAAGGCGGATCATGCGCGAATCTTACGCACGTGAAAATGATAAAGGGTTTAAAACACTGAACCCATCAGCTGGCCCAATTGTGATTGTAGGTGGTGATGGGAAAATGGGGCGGTTATTTCACCGTCTCCTTAATTTATCAGGCTATCAGGTTAAGACATTAAACGAAGATGACTGGGCACAAGCAGAATCTATAGTTGCTGGTGCGAGCGTCGTGATGGTTAGTGTACCAATACATTTGACAGTACAAGTCATCAACCAGCTGCCTAAACTGGATAAAAGCACGGTCTTGATGGATATCGCATCGATTAAGCAACAGCCATTAGAAGCGATGTTAGCGGCCCATGATGGGCCAGTACTTGGGCTTCACCCGATGTTTGGTCCTGATATTGGTAGTGTTGCAAAGCAAGTATTTGCTTACTGTAATGGCCGTGGCTCGGAGTCTTATCAGTGGTTTCTTGAACAGTTATTAGTTTGGGGGGCACGTTTGAAAGAAATCTCAGCCGAAGAGCATGATAAAAACATGAGCTTTATTCAGGCATTACGCCACTTTACAACATTTACTTACGGGCGAAATCTTGCTGAGGAAAATATTGATTTACAGCAATTACTTGATTTATCATCGCCTATTTATCGTTTAGAGCTCGCGATGGTTGGGCGGCTGTTTGCTCAAGACCCTCAACTCTATGCAGACATTATTATGTCTTCAAATGAAAATGTTGAATTGATACGCAGATATCATCAATTGTTAGGTGATTCAATAGCGCTACTGGAGAAAAAAGATAAAGCGGAATTTATTCGCCAATTTAATCAAATTAGCCAGTGGTTCGGTGAAGATGCCCATCATTTTATGAAAGAAAGCCAATCATTACTGCAACGAGCAAACGATAATCGAAAATAATCATCCCGCCTTCTATCGTGTTTTATAGCGGTAGAGGGCTTTATTTTCTTGTTAATTTTTTGTTACCTTCTATGTTCTTCTATTTCAGTTAATCTCACCAAGAATGTTTATTTAAAATAGGTAATTGTACTTATCTATATAATTTCTATCGAATAATATGCTGATCAGATAAAAACTGAATTTATTCACTATCTAATTTCAAATTAATCAATTTTTAAAATCAATATTTATAAATCGATCGATTTATATGATAAAGATTTCACCTGTTTTACCGATAACACTACTCATTAAATGATGGTTAGCGTGGTAAATATATGTCTTTTAAAAATCTCAAAATTAGTATGAAGTTAACGGTAGCATTTGGTGGTTTTGTTGCGCTTATTATCCTAAGTTCACTTTTTTCTTTAGCCAATATGAACCGAGCTAATGATGGCATGAAACAAGTCCTGTATGAAAGTTATCCTATTGCCTCTACCGCAGGGCAAATGATGGATAACTTTTATTCTTTTATAGGGATCCAAGAGCTAATTTTACTTGATGATCGTGGTAGTGATAAACGCAGAGAAGAGTTGGCTAAAATTACATTAAAAATTAATGGATTGATGGAAAGCTTAGAAAATAACGTTACAGATGATCGCTCTAAAGAAGTCTTGGCTGATTTGCGTGTTATTCGCCAACAGTTTCATGCATCAATTACTCGCATCAATACCTTTTTATCAGAGAATAATCGCCAAGCTGCTATTGATGAAATGATGACTAAAACGTCTAGTATTCAACGTGATTATCGTGATCAAATTCAAACTTTAATGGCTATCCAAGATTTGGAAATGCAAGAGGTTGGCCGTAAAGTGAATGCGGATTATGAAAACAATAAACTATTACTAGCGGTGTTATCAATCTTGAGTATTGGCGCGGGCTGCGTAATGGGCTGGTATATTACGAACATTATCACAAGGCCATTGGAAAATGCGGTTAATTTCGCGCAGTCAATTGCAAATGGGGATCTGACTAAAGATATTCAGGTCACCTCAAAAGATGAAACGGGTGTATTGTTAAATGCACTTAATGATATGAAAGAGCACTTGCTGGAAATCGTTCAAGAGGTTCAACAAGGTTCTGAAAGTATTTCGGCAGCAGCAGGGCAAATTGTCGCGGGGAACCAAAACCTGGCGGCGCGCACCGAAGAACAGGCTGCATCAGTTGAAGAAACGGCCAGTTCAATGGAACAAATAACTTCAACCGTTCAAAACACGACTGAGCACACTCATGAAGCTAGCATGCTTGCAGACCAAGCGGCAATTATTGTACAAAACAATGGCGACATGATGAGTCAAGTAACGAATAAAATGCGTGCAATCAATGGATCATCATCACAGATGACAGAAATTATTAATCTAATAGACTCAATTGCATTTCAAACCAATATCTTAGCATTGAATGCATCCGTTGAAGCGGCAAGAGCTGGTGAACATGGGCGAGGCTTTGCCGTTGTTGCCGGAGAAGTGAGATTATTAGCACAAAAAAGTGCGGCTTCAGCGAGTGATATTCGTGGGTTGATTGAAAACTCATCGTCACAAACGCAAGAGGGTATGGAACTTGTTGAAAAAGCGACTCAGCAAATACACGGAATGGTTGATAGTGTAAAAGAGATGAATGCGTTACTACGTGAAATTGGGCAGGCTAGTCGTGAGCAAAGCGATGGAATTTCTCAAATCAATAGTGCAGTAGGGCAACTTGATTTAACCACACAACAAAATGCGAGTTTAGTTGAGGAATCTGTTGTCGCAGCGGACTCATTGAATGAACAGGCGTACCATTTGAAGGAACTGGTCAATTATTTCAGAGTCAAATCTTCGAATTATCAACCTGAAGTGAGAGCATAGTTTCAGTTTAGTAGGCTGCACTGAAAAAATGCAGCCTAATTATATTTTAATTAAGGCGTAATTTTTTCAGGTTCAACAGGAACCACATTTTCGGATGGGTAGCAGCCTAATATTTTAATTGACCTAGTAATTGTTGAAAGCTCTCTTAAAGCTTGTTGCATATTATCTGAACGTAAATTGGCATGCACATCAACATAAAACATCTCTTCCCATGGTTTTCCATTTATTGGGCGTGATTCTAACTTGCTCATGATTATCTTATTATTTTTCAAAATAACTAATGCATCAACTAAGGCACCAGCTTGTTGGCCAGTGGTCAGAAGCAGTGTTGTTTTAGCCGGTACTTGTTCAGTGACTTCAATTGGTTGTGGTGCAACAACAATAAAGCGTGTCATGTTAATTTGCTGATTAGCGAGATTATGCTCTATTACGCTTAAATCGTATAAGGCGCCACCGGCTTCACTTCCAAGTGCCGCGACACTCGGTGAGTTTTGGTCTGCGACCATTTGCATTGCAGTTGATGTGCTATCACAATATTTTATTTCCCAGTGTGGGAATTGCGCTAAGTATTGGCTGCATTGTTGGAAAGGCTGAGGGTGGCTATACACGGTTTTGATCTGGCTGAGATCGGTATTTCCTGTTGTTAAGAGGCAATGGTTAATTGGGAGCCGAATCTCTCCGACGATTGATAATGATGTATTTTGCAGTAAATCGTAAACATCGTTAATTGCGCCCGAACTGGTGTTTTCTATTGGTAAAATGCCATATTCCGCTTGCCCATTTTCAACTAATGAAAAAATATCTTGGAATTTATGGCAACTGCATTCAACTAGTTGGTCAAAATGACGGGCTGAGTACTGGCGTGCCGCAATGTGTGAATAAGAACCTTTCGGCCCTAAAAATGCGAAACGCGCGGTATCACTAGGGGTTAAATTTAAATGCTTTTGTAAAATAGCCTGTTGCGTAAGAACAGAGTCCTCAATAATCATCTGGAATAGGCGAGTGATATAAAAGCCATCAAGCCCTAGCGGTTTGCCTTTGTTGATTAAAACATCAAGAAGCTGACGCTCACGGTCTTTATCACGAATAGGGCGGCTATCATCAATTTTTGTTTCAGCGACTTCAACAGCATAACCACGGCGCTTTGCTAAAAGATTTAGTAATTCACTATCCAGTTGACTTATTTTCTCTCTTACTTTTAATAAATTAGTGCTGTTTTCCATGCTGCCCACCCTGTTAATATCATGATATAAAAAAAGCCCCCTAGAGGGGGCTTTCTAATTTTGTCTTCTTTTCTTTCTCGAACGACAAAAGCCCCCAATTAGGAGTTGCTAAAGAAGAAAAAGAAAACAAAATTAAGATTCATATGAACACCTTTAGTCAGATTCAATTTAAATAAACCCGATACTCACTAAGAAGTCAATAGGTAAGGATCATAAACATAAAAAAACGCGCCCATGGTGAGCGCGTTTATAAGGTTCAAGATTAGTTGATAGATAATATAAAATTATAACGTAACAGTATTATTCGCTTCTTTTACACTATTATATGCTCTTCTTGATTCTCCTTTATGTTGCACTTTATTAAGTTGTCTTTCGAGTTTGTTAATTAGTTCATTAATTGCAACGTACATATCTTCATGCTTGGCACTTGCGACCAATTTTCCTGTCGCTGTTTTTATGTTGGCATCAACCATAAAACCTTGTGGCTCTTTTGATAATACGACATGCGTATTTATTAGAGATACTTGCCACTTATCGAGTTTTGTTAGACGGCTCTCAATGTGCTCACGAATCGCTGGGGTAATGTCCATTTGTTTGCTAGTAATGTTCACTATCATATAGTTACCTCTCATTGTTTCCGTCTTTGTTGATTTCAGAATACCCGTTCTTGCTAAGAAAAAATTGATGTAGATCACATCTCATTCAGGGGAAGAGTAACAGCTATCTGAAGTGTGATTTCACATAAAAAAGGGGCGAAAAAGCATTGCCAAAATGAATGGATTAAGGGACACTGATTGAGTTGGCTAGGGGAACGGTAAATAGCCGGAACTTTTTTTGGGTTAAAATTAGTACCCTAAATGAGCAAGCAACTAAATCGTCGCTAGCAAAGAAAAACAGCAGCCATGGCTGCTGTTTTAGATCGCACGATGATATTATTGTGGGTTTGCAGCAATAATACTCGCAACTTTATTCGCTTCTTGGTTTAGCCCCATCTCATTATAAGCAATTTCCATGTATGCTAAGGCATTACGTGTTGCTTCTGTGTCTGGGTAGTCTTTTAGCATTTGTTGAACACGATTAACAACCGCGACATAAGCACCGCGTTTGTTGTAGTATTCGACAACAGAAAGGTCGAATTTCGCTAAGCGGTCTTTTAAGAAGACTAATCGCTTACTCGCATCATTGGAGTATAAGCTGTTAGGATAGTAGCGAACTAACTGACTGAAATCTTTGAATGCAACTCGTGCATGCTGTGGGTCTCTGTCTGAGCGGTCAATACCAAAGAGGCCTTGCAATAAGCTATCATCCAGAGCCATCGCGGTTAAGCCTCGCATATAGAGGACATAATCAATATTTGGATGAGTTGGGTTCAAACGCATGAAACGGTCAATTGCGGCTATCGCCATTGGCAGCTCTGCTGATTTATAATATGCATAAATCAGGTCTAATTGAACCTGCTGAGCATATGGACCAAATGGATAACGGTTATCAAGAGCTTCAAATTGTTTAATCGCTGCTTTAAAATTGCCGTCCTGTAATTTTTGCTGACCCGTTGCATATATTTCAGCAGGGGTGCTATCAGGGCTGACTTCAGGAGTGCTGGAACAGCCGACTAAAATCAGGCTCAACGTGGCTGCAGCCACCAGATTTTTCATACGTATCATCACGTGTAGGTTATCCTCTGAGTGTTTCGAGGGAGTCTATCCATAAGGCTCCCGGCAAAATTCGAGTTACAATAGCATATATTTTAAATGAAACGGCACTGCCGTCAAAATACAAACACCAAAAAGTAGATTAATTTATGGCTCAACAAGTACAACTTAGTGCAACTATCGCTGAATCACAGCTTGGTCAACGTTTAGATCAGGCTTTGGCCGAATTGTTCCCTGATTATTCACGTTCTCGCATAAAAGAATGGATTTTAGCTGATAGAGTGCAGGTTAATGGCAAAGTTATCAATAAGCCAAAAGAAAAAGTTTTTGGCAGCGAACAAATTTTAATCGATGCCCTCATTGAAGAAGATAATCGCTGGGAACCACAAGATATCCCACTTAATGTGATTTATGAAGATGAAGATATCCTAATTATTAATAAACCGCGTGATTTAGTTGTCCACCCTGGAGCAGGAAACCCAGACGGTACAATTCTTAATGCGTTGTTATATCGTTATCCTGAAATTGCTGATGTGCCGAGAGCAGGTATTGTTCATCGTTTAGATAAAGACACGACAGGCTTAATGGTTGTCGCAAAAACAGTTCCAGCTCAAACACACCTTGTCGAAGCATTGCAACGTAGAGAAATTACGCGTGAATATGAAGCGGTTGCGGTCGGCCGTATGACAGCGGGTGGCATGGTAGAAGAACCTATCTCTCGTCATCCAACTAAACGAACCCATATGGCTGTGCACCCAATGGGTAAACCTGCCGTAACACATTATCGTGTGATGGAACACTTTAGAGCCCATACTCGTTTACGTTTACGTCTGGAGACGGGCAGAACTCACCAAATTCGTGTTCATATGGCTCATATCAATCATCCATTAATTGGTGATCCCTTATACGGTGGCCGCCCGCGCCCACTAAAAGGGGCGACCGAAGAATTTTTAGAGGTCATGCGTAATTTTGATAGGCAAGCACTGCATGCCACCATGTTACGCTTATATCACCCAATCTCAGGTATTCAAATGGAGTGGCATGCACCGTTACCTGATGATATGGTTAAGCTTATAGAAGCTCTAAAAGCAGACACTGAACTGCATAAAGACGATATGGACTGGTAATGAATACATTGATTTTCCCTGATTGGCCGCAACCTAAAAACATAGCTAGCTGTAGTACAACTCGAGTGGGTGGTGTGAGCCTGCCACCTTTTGATAGCTTGAATTTAGGTGATCATGTTGGGGATATACCCAATGCCGTCAGTGAAAATCGTCAACGCCTTGAGGCGCTTGCTCAGCTACCACAACAACCAGTTTGGCTTGAGCAAGTTCATGGAACGGATGTGCTTCAGCTTGTTGGTGATAAAATTCATAATAGGCAAGCGGACGCCGTGTACAGTAATCAGGTTGGCCAAGTTTGTGCCATTATGACTGCGGATTGCTTGCCTGTGTTATTGACTAATCAAGCAGGAACGGAAGTGGCAGCAGCCCACGCAGGGTGGCGCGGGCTATGTCATGGGGTTCTTGAAAATACAATCAATCAATTTATTAGCCCTGCAAATGAAATTATCGCTTGGCTTGGCCCCGCTATTGGTGCTGAGAAATTTGAAGTCGGTAAGGAAGTCAAAGAGGCTTTTGTTAATCAATCATCTGATTTAGCCTCTGCTTTTGTTCCTTATAATGATAAATATCTCGCTGACATTTATTTATTAGCACGTAAAAAACTGCAGGCTGCTGGCGTAACGAAGGTCTATGGTGGTGATTTTTGTACAGTAACAGATGAAAACAGATTTTTTTCCTATCGAAGGGAAGGAAAAACCGGCAGGATGGCTTCATTGATATGGATAAATACCTAGTATTGGGGTTTTGTTCTAAATTAATGGATATATCAAAAATAATTCCTTGCAAAACTTGAATATTTAAAAACTGACCTCATCTAGTATCCAGTAGCAAATTTAATCTCATTTATTGGAGGTGTTATGCGTCTGGACCGTTTAACTAATAAATTCCAGCAAGCTCTCGCTGACGCCCAATCACTAGCCCTTGGGCGCGAAAACCAGTTTATTGAACCTATTCATCTATTAAGTGCCCTGTTTAATCAAGAGGGTGGCACAGTTCGTCCATTGCTGACGACGTTAGGCGTGAATGCCGTACAATTCCAGCAAAAAGTCGAAGATGCATTAGGGCGTTTACCTCAAGTGCAAGGTGTTGCGGGAGATGTTCAACCATCAAGTGACTTAATGCGTCATTTGAATTTATGTGATCAGTTGGCACAAAAGCACGGAGATGAATTTATCTCCTCAGAATTATTTCTTGTCGCCGCTTTAGAAGCCAATACGACATTAGCAGACATGCTCAAAGCAGCAGGTGTTAATAAAGATAATTTAAAAAAGGCAATAGAACAGATGCGTGGTGGAGAAAAAGTGAATGACCAAAGCGCTGAAGACCAGCGCCAAGCCTTGAAAAAATATACAGTTGATTTAACCGAACGTGCAGAGCAAGGCAAATTAGACCCAGTAATTGGTCGAGATGAAGAAATACGTCGGACCATTCAAGTACTGCAACGTCGTACTAAAAATAACCCTGTGCTGATTGGTGAACCAGGTGTAGGTAAAACAGCAATTGTTGAAGGGTTAGCACAACGTATTGTTAATGGTGAAATTCCAGAAGGGTTAAAAAACAAACGTGTATTATCCCTTGATATGGGGGCGCTGATTGCGGGTGCGAAATATCGTGGTGAGTTTGAAGAGCGTCTGAAAGCTGTTCTAAATGATCTTGCCAAACAGGAAGGTAACGTCATTCTGTTTATTGATGAATTACACACCATGGTTGGTGCAGGTAAAGCAGATGGTGCGATGGATGCGGGTAACATGTTAAAACCTGCGTTGGCTCGCGGTGAATTACACTGTGTTGGCGCTACCACATTGGATGAGTATCGCCAATACATTGAGAAAGACCCTGCATTAGAGCGTCGTTTCCAAAAAGTGTATGTGGCTGAGCCATCCGTTGAAGACACAATTGCTATTTTACGTGGTTTAAAAGAACGTTATGAACTGCATCACCACGTGCAAATAACTGACCCGGCGATTGTGGCAGCGGCAACGTTATCGCATCGCTATATTACTGACCGTATGTTACCCGATAAAGCGATTGATTTAATTGATGAAGCGGGTGCAAGTTTACGTATGCAAATGGATTCGAAACCTGAATCCTTAGATAGGCTGGAACGCCGTATTATTCAGCTCAAACTTGAACAGCAAGCGCTGAAAAAAGAATCGGATGATGCAAGTAAAAAACGTCTTGAGATGTTAGAAGAAGAGCTCGCAGAGAAAGAACGTGAGTACTCTGCGTTAGAAGAAGAATGGAAAGCTGAAAAAGCATCATTAACAGGTACTCAGCATATTAAAGCTGAACTTGAAAATACACGTATCGAGATGGAAAAAGCACGCCGTATGGGTGATTTGGCAAAAATGTCCGAATTGCAATACGGTAAAATTCCAGAATTAGAGAAACAGCTTGAAGCGGCAACCAAAGCTGAAGGCAAAAGCATGAAACTGTTACGTAATAAAGTAACAGATGTCGAAATTGCTGAAATCTTAGCTCGTTGGACTGGCATCCCTGTATCTCGAATGCTAGAAAGTGAAAGAGAAAAGCTGTTACGTATGGAACAGCAACTCCATCAGCGTGTTATTGGACAAGATGAAGCGGTAGTTGCAGTATCGAATGCAATTCGTCGTAGTCGTGCAGGGTTATCAGACCCGAACCGCCCAATTGGCTCGTTTATGTTCTTAGGGCCAACAGGGGTAGGTAAAACTGAATTGTGTAAAGCGTTAGCAAATTTCATGTTTGATAGCGATGATGCAATGGTTCGTATCGATATGTCTGAATTTATGGAAAAACATGCGGTATCACGTTTAGTGGGCGCACCTCCAGGGTATGTCGGTTACGAAGAAGGTGGGTATTTAACTGAAGCGGTTAGACGTCGTCCATATTCAGTCATTTTATTGGATGAAGTTGAGAAAGCACACCCTGATGTTTTCAACATTTTATTACAAGTGCTTGATGACGGGCGTTTAACGGATGGACAAGGTAGAACAGTGGACTTCCGTAATACGGTGATTATCATGACATCTAACTTGGGTTCTGACTTAATCCAAGAAAGATTTGGTATGATTGGTTACTCAGAAATGAAAGATATGGTGATGGAAGTGGTATCCCATAGTTTCAGACCTGAATTTATTAACCGTATAGATGAAGTTGTTGTATTCCATCCATTAGGTAAAGAGCAAATTACGAATATTGCCAATATTCAATTGGCTCGTTTATATAAACGTCTTGAAGAGCACGGTTATGAAGTTAGTGCGACACCTGCTGCACTGGAGAAAATTGGGGAGGCTGGTTTTGACCCAATCTTCGGAGCAAGGCCATTAAAACGCGCAATTCAGCAGGAAATTGAAAACCCTCTGGCACAAGAAATCTTGTCAGGTAAGTTATTACCAGGTAAACCTGTCGTTTTAGATGTAGAAAATGACGAAATCGTTGCTAAACAGTAATTGATATTATTGTAAAATCAAAAGGTGGCTATTGTTAGCCACCTTTTTTATATCAAATTACGTATAAAATCACTTTTTTTGCTTGATAATTGGGCGTAAAGTATAAAATATCACCACTTGAAATTTTTTTTCAAAAAAACACTTGCCAGATTTTTCTGACTCCCTATAATGCGCCACCACTGACCGGGAACAAGACAACGCAAAGCGCGATGAACACTGAAACGGCAGCGAGAGATTCTGAAAAGAAAAAGCAAAAAATTGCTTGACTCTCACGGAGGAAAACGTAATATACGCCTCCTCGCAGCAACGACCGAAAGGTTGGTTTTCATAAAGAAAAGCTGCAACGCTCTTTAACAATTTATCAGACAATCTGTGTGGGCACTCACAGGACACTATCAAAAAAATATTTGATTTTAAGTCTTGAAGAGTGACTAACACGTTAATTCATATATATGAAATAAGGTAGTAACGCTTATTTTGGAAGGATAACGCGAAGGCAAGCAGAGATAACCCGAGACAGTACTTAGGTACGGCGAGGGGGAAGCGATGCGAAGCCGACAAAGTTAGCCGAACAAAAGAACGTTACGGTCAGTAAGACATTCTTTGAGCATCAAGCTACTTTTAATTGAAGAGTTTGATCATGGCTCAGATTGAACGCTGGCGGCAGGCCTAACACATGCAAGTCGAGCGGTAACAGGGGAAGCTTGCTTCCCGCTGACGAGCGGCGGACGGGTGAGTAATGTATGGGGATCTGCCCGATAGAGGGGGATAACTACTGGAAACGGTAGCTAATACCGCATAATCTCTCAGGAGCAAAGCAGGGGAACTTCGGTCCTTGCGCTATCGGATGAACCCATATGGGATTAGCTAGTTGGTGAGGTAATGGCTCACCAAGGCGACGATCCCTAGCTGGTCTGAGAGGATGATCAGCCACACTGGGACTGAGACACGGCCCAGACTCCTACGGGAGGCAGCAGTGGGGAATATTGCACAATGGGCGCAAGCCTGATGCAGCCATGCCGCGTGTATGAAGAAGGCCCTAGGGTTGTAAAGTACTTTCAGTCGGGAGGAAGGCGTTGATGCTAATATCATCAGCGATTGACGTTACCGACAGAAGAAGCACCGGCTAACTCCGTGCCAGCAGCCGCGGTAATACGGAGGGTGCAAGCGTTAATCGGAATTACTGGGCGTAAAGCGCACGCAGGCGGTTGATTAAGTTAGATGTGAAATCCCCGGGCTTAACCTGGGAATGGCATCTAAGACTGGTCAGCTAGAGTCTTGTAGAGGGGGGTAGAATTCCATGTGTAGCGGTGAAATGCGTAGAGATGTGGAGGAATACCGGTGGCGAAGGCGGCCCCCCTGGACAAAGACTGACGCTCAGGTGCGAAAGCGTGGGGAGCAAACAGGATTAGATACCCTGGTAGTCCACGCTGTAAACGATGTCGATTTGAAGGTTGTTCCCTAGAGGAGTGGCTTTCGGAGCTAACGCGTTAAATCGACCGCCTGGGGAGTACGGCCGCAAGGTTAAAACTCAAATGAATTGACGGGGGCCCGCACAAGCGGTGGAGCATGTGGTTTAATTCGATGCAACGCGAAGAACCTTACCTACTCTTGACATCCAGAGAATTTAGCAGAGATGCTTTAGTGCCTTCGGGAACTCTGGGACAGGTGCTGCATGGCTGTCGTCAGCTCGTGTTGTGAAATGTTGGGTTAAGTCCCGCAACGAGCGCAACCCTTATCCTTTGTTGCCAGCGATTCGGTCGGGAACTCAAAGGAGACTGCCGGTGATAAACCGGAGGAAGGTGGGGATGACGTCAAGTCATCATGGCCCTTACGAGTAGGGCTACACACGTGCTACAATGGCGTATACAAAGAGAAGCGACCTCGCGAGAGCAAGCGGAACTCATAAAGTACGTCGTAGTCCGGATTGGAGTCTGCAACTCGACTCCATGAAGTCGGAATCGCTAGTAATCGTAGATCAGAATGCTACGGTGAATACGTTCCCGGGCCTTGTACACACCGCCCGTCACACCATGGGAGTGGGTTGCAAAAGAAGTAGGTAGCTTAACCTTCGGGAGGGCGCTTACCACTTTGTGATTCATGACTGGGGTGAAGTCGTAACAAGGTAACCGTAGGGGAACCTGCGGTTGGATCACCTCCTTACCATTGAAGTGTTTTTGTGAAGTGCTCACACAGATTGTCTGATGAAATAGAGTAGCGGTATCGATAGGCTTGTAGCTCAGGTGGTTAGAGCGCACCCCTGATAAGGGTGAGGTCGGTGGTTCAAGTCCACTCAGGCCTACCAAAATCGAATTGATGCGTCGTTATAGATTAGCTCACTTACCTAAGTAAGCTTCGCCAATCTATGCCTTGCCTGAATTCGATTTGTCATTTAATGACTTATATTGATACCGAAAATACCTTTATGGGGCTATAGCTCAGCTGGGAGAGCGCCTGCCTTGCACGCAGGAGGTCAGCGGTTCGATCCCGCTTAGCTCCACCATAATTTTTCTGATTATTCAGAATAGATTAGTAATAGTCTATTGCGAATAATTATGCTCTTTAACAATCTGGAACAAGCTGAAAATTGAAAACAACGCACATTGTTTATCGCTTAAACAATGTGAGAGTCTCTCAAAATTTCAGACCTGAAATTTTCGGTCACTTTAGCGAGTGGCATGCGCGAGCAGTGTGAAATTCAAGGCGGACAGCGCGCAGCAAGCGCAGCGTACTTAGGTACGTGAGCATTGCGAGCACTGCCCAACGAAAAAATTCACCACGCACAGCCATGACAGTAAGGTGAACGTTGAAACAATTTCGGGTTGTGAGGTTAAGCGACTAAGCGTACACGGTGGATGCCTAGGCAATCAGAGGCGATGAAGGACGTGCTAATCTGCGATAAGCGTCGGTAAGGTGATATGAACCGTTACAACCGACGATTTCCGAATGGGGAAACCCAGTGCAATTCGTTGCACTATCGTTTGATGAATACATAGTCAAACGAAGCGAACCGGGGGAACTGAAACATCTCAGTACCCCGAGGAAAAGAAATCAACCGAGATTCCCCTAGTAGCGGCGAGCGAACGGGGAGCAGCCCAGAGTCTTAATCAGCATTAGCATCAGGAGAACGGTCTGGAAAGTCCGGCAGTAAAGGGTGATAGCCCCGTATCCGAAGGTGTTAGTGTTGTGAACTCGACGAGTAGGGCGGGACACGTGTTATCCTGTCTGAATATGGGGACCATCCTCCAAGGCTAAATACTCCTGATTGACCGATAGTGAACCAGTACCGTGAGGAAAGGCGAAAAGAACCCCGGCGAGGGGTGAAATAGAACCTGAAACCGTGTACGTACAAGCAGTGGGAGCCTTGATTTATCAGGGTGACTGCGTACCTTTTGTATAATGGGTCAGCGACTTATATTCTGTAGCAAGGTTAACCGTATAGGGGAGCCGTAGGGAAACCGAGTCTTAACTGGGCGAATAAGTTGCAGGGTATAGACCCGAAACCCGGTGATCTAGCCATGGGCAGGTTGAAGGTTGGGTAACACTAACTGGAGGACCGAACCGACTAATGTTGAAAAATTAGCGGATGACTTGTGGCTGGGGGTGAAAGGCCAATCAAACCGGGAGATAGCTGGTTCTCCCCGAAAGCTATTTAGGTAGCGCCTCGTGAACTCATCTTCGGGGGTAGAGCACTGTTTCGACTAGGGGGTCATCCCGACTTACCAACTCGATGCAAACTACGAATACCGAAGAATGTTATCACGGGAGACACACGGCGGGTGCTAACGTTCGTCGTGAGAGGGAAACAACCCAGACCGCCAGCTAAGGTCCCAAAGTCATAGTTAAGTGGGAAACGAAGTGGGAAGGCTCAGACAGCCAGGATGTTGGCTTAGAAGCAGCCATCATTTAAAGAAAGCGTAATAGCTCACTGGTCGAGTCGGCCTGCGCGGAAGATGTAACGGGGCTAAACTATGCACCGAAGCTGCGGCAGCGATATGTAAATATTGTTGGGTAGGGGAGCGTTCTGTAAGCCTGTGAAGGTGTGCTGTGAGGCATGCTGGAGGTATCAGAAGTGCGAATGCTGACATAAGTAACGATAATGCGGGTGAAAAACCCGCACGCCGGAAGACCAAGGGTTCCTGTCCAACGTTAATCGGGGCAGGGTGAGTCGACCCTAAGGCGAGGCAGAAATGCGTAGTCGATGGGAAACGGGTTAATATTCCCGTACTGGTGATAATTGCGATGGGGGGACGGAGAAGGCTAGGCTATCCGGGCGACGGTTGTCCCGGTTTAAGGATGTAGGCAGGTGAATTAGGCAAATCCGGTTCACTATATGCTGAGGTCCGATGACGAGTCACTACGGTGATGAAGTAGCTCATGCCCCGCTTCCAGGAAAAGCCTCTAAGCTCTAGATTATCATTAATCGTACCCCAAACCGACACAGGTGGTCAGGTAGAGAATACTCAGGCGCTTGAGAGAACTCGGGTGAAGGAACTAGGCAAAATGGTGCCGTAACTTCGGGAGAAGGCACGCTGGCATTAGGTGAAGTGATTTACTCATGGAGCTGAAGCCAGTCGCAGATACCAGCTGGCTGCAACTGTTTATTAAAAACACAGCACTGTGCAAACACGAAAGTGGACGTATACGGTGTGACGCCTGCCCGGTGCTGGAAGGTTAATTGATGGGGTTATCCGTAAGGAGAAGCTCTTGATCGAAGCCCCAGTAAACGGCGGCCGTAACTATAACGGTCCTAAGGTAGCGAAATTCCTTGTCGGGTAAGTTCCGACCTGCACGAATGGCGTAATGATGGCCAGGCTGTCTCCACCCGAGACTCAGTGAAATTGAACTCGCTGTGAAGATGCAGTGTACCCGCGGCAAGACGGAAAGACCCCGTGAACCTTTACTATAGCTTGACACTGAACATTGAGCCTTGATGTGTAGGATAGGTGGGAGGCTTTGAAGCGTGGACGCCAGTCTGCGTGGAGCCAACCTTGAAATACCACCCTTTAATGTTTGATGTTCTAACGTTGCCCCATTATCTGGGGTGCGGACAGTGTCTGGTGGGTAGTTTGACTGGGGCGGTCTCCTCCCAAAGAGTAACGGAGGAGCACGAAGGTTGGCTAAGCATGGTCGGACATCATGCGGTTAGTGCAAAGGCATAAGCCAGCTTGACTGCGAGAGTGACGGCTCGAGCAGGTACGAAAGTAGGTCTTAGTGATCCGGTGGTTCTGAATGGAAGGGCCATCGCTCAACGGATAAAAGGTACTCCGGGGATAACAGGCTGATACCGCCCAAGAGTTCATATCGACGGCGGTGTTTGGCACCTCGATGTCGGCTCATCACATCCTGGGGCTGAAGTAGGTCCCAAGGGTACGGCTGTTCGCCGTTTAAAGTGGTACGCGAGCTGGGTTTAGAACGTCGTGAGACAGTTCGGTCCCTATCTGCCGTGGGCGTTGGAAGATTGAAAGGGGCTGCTCCTAGTACGAGAGGACCGGAGTGGACGCACCACTGGTGTTCGGGTTGTCATGCCAATGGCATTGCCCGGTAGCTAAGTGCGGAAGAGATAACCGCTGAAAGCATCTAAGCGGGAAACTTGCCTTGAGATGAGTCTTCCCTGACTCTTTAAGGGTCCTAAAGGAACGTTTAAGACTAAGACGTTGATAGGTTGGGTGTGTAAGCGTAGCGATACGTTGAGCTAACCAATACTAATGAACCGTGAGGCTTAACCTGACAACACCGAAGGTGTTTTAGAGAGATTGAGTTGTTTTCAAAGAAAGTGAGAAGCCGAAAGGTGAAGGACACGCAGCTTGTTTGAGATTGAAGTTCTGGTTTAACAACAGCGAAAGCGGGTTAAACGGGAACAAAGCAGAATTTGTCTGGCGGCAATAGCGCGGTGGTCCCACCTGACCCCATGCCGAACTCAGCAGTGAAACGCCGTAGCGCCGATGGTAGTGTGGGGTCTCCCCATGTGAGAGTAGGGAACTGCCAGACATTAAATTAGTGAGAAAGCCACCCATTGGGTGGCTTTTTTGCGTTTGGAGAAAAAAAGAAAAACAGGGGGTGTTGAGATTAGGAGGGGGTGCTTAAGTTTTAGTTCCTCAGTTCCTCAGTTCCTCAGTTCCTCAGTTCCTCAGTTTCTTAGTTCCTTAGCTCCTTAATGTTTTAACCCCTAATTTTAATCCCCTCTTCATCTCTTTTAGCTACTTTTAGGGCTCTCTCTATCTATCACCATCATTAATGAGCGTGCGTGATGCAAAGTAGTGAGTAACAGCTCACAGGTTGTTTAGGGTAGCGGAATTTTAAGAATATCACGAGAGTACTGTGGATTGGATGTTTGCCCATCACGGTGATGAATGATACCGCTTAGGTGGGGTGCCTAACATACTTATCATTTCAAAGGGAAAAGTAAAAGAAGGTATGGAGCATTACTCCTTAATAGATAGCGCTAATGAAAAACTTAAAGACCCTAGGGTTAAGATGGCAGTTACATTAAATTTGATAAGCTATAACACCTCAAATTTGATATACTACCCACAGTAACTAATCAAAAAGTGTAAGATTTTCATTATTTTTCTGTGATATAGGGACTTCAAATTTGGCGAAAAGAACCTATTCTGTTCGGTATATTGCAGGTGAGCCCGCTAAACGTATTCAGCCCATGCCTGTACATATGTTAGGAGAATCACTTCCAATAGGTTTACCGCTATTTGCTGCGGGTGAAACTCTTGATGTGGTTATATGGAACATTTATAAGCAGCAGCGTCCAAATTGGAAATATACACTTAATGAGTTAGTGAAAGATAGAAAACTTATTTTGTTGCAAGAAGCTCAAATGTCACCTGAGCTAATATCTTTTGCTGCATCACACAAATTAATTGCTGACCAAGTACCTGCATTACCTTTTTCTCCTCATCCCGCTGGTGTGATGACGCTTGCAGCTTCACACCCAATATATTGCTGTCCTTTAAGAGAAAAAGAACCACTTTTACGGTTAGCTAAATCTGCGTTGATTACGGTATATCCCCTACCAAATGGAAAACATTTGATGGTAGCGAATGTTCATGCAATTAATTTCAGTTTTGGAGTAGATGTTTATACTCGGCAACTAAGTAAATTAGGTGTTCATATTGCTAAACATGTAGGGCCAGTAATCCTAGCAGGTGATTTTAATGCATGGAGTAGACAGCGTGTGAATGCGTTGAAACGATTTATTCGCAGTGTAGGCTTGAAAGAAATTGTATTTAGTGATGATTACCGTACTAAGGCTTTTGGTCGTCCTTTGGATTACGTGTTTTATCGTGGATTGAACGTTAAAGATAGCACTGTACTACCGACAGATGCTTCTGATCATAACCCTATTATGACCAAATTTACGCTTTCTAAGTAATTAAGATTATCTCCCTTATTTTCCCTCGTATTTAATTGTAGATTCGATGAACTACTTTTATGGGGAATATCAGATTGAAATCATCGTTTTTATACATTCTTTTCTTTTTTGCACAAATAGCTAATGGGTCTAGCTTATTGTTGGCAAAACATGCTGAACAGTTGCCTCGTTTAGTTATTTATGACTCATCTTATCGACAAATTTCTTATCCAAATGGTGATGTGCCCGAACAATATGGTGTCTGTTCTGATGTAGTTATACGAAGCTACCGAAAAATTGGTATTGATTTACAAAAATTAGTACATGAAGACATGAAAGCAAACTTTAGTCAATATCCCAGCCAACGTATATGGGGATTACGTAAGCCAGATACAAATATTGATCATCGTCGTGTACCTAATTTAGAGGCTTTTTTCTCGCGAAAAGGGAAAAAAAAGCCTATATCAAAGAATGCCAGTGATTATATTCCCGGCGATATTGTCTCTTGGCGTTTAGATAATGGTCGGCCACATATCGGTGTTGTAACTTCGATAAAGTCACCAAGTACACAAAGTTATTTAGTTATGCACAATATTGGATATGGCCAAGTTGCTGAAGATGTTTTATTTCGTTGGGATATTGTTGGACATTATTCTTATTAAGTGAAATGGTTTTTATATAATATAATTTCCTAGATTATAATTTTAAAAATTAACTTACTCAAGAGGTTTTATATATGTAAGTGATTAGTTTTAATTGTTGTTTTTAAAATTATATTCTAATTATTGTATTAGCATTAATTCACTATGAACTATATTTATAACAGGTAGGTGGTATGTCGTATAGAATTTAATTATATATAAATGGTGGTTAATGTTATGAAAAATATAGTTATTGTTGGCGGTGGAACGGGTGGGACGATGCTAGCAAATACACTTGCTAGAAAATTGAGTAGAGAAATTTTTTCGAAGAAAATAAAAATAACATTAATTACTGATAATCCAATCCATTATTATAAACCTGCATTTATGTATGTTGCTTTTAATTTATTTTTTAAGGATGAACTGAGTCGCCCTGAAAGAGAATTGCTAAGACCTGAAATAGAGTTAGCCATTGATAAAATAGAGCATTTTGATTTTAAAAATAAAGCGCTAAACTCTAAGCATGGAAAAAAATATAACTATGATTTTCTTGTGATTGCAACAGGTTGCGTACCTAAACCTGAGCGAATTGAAGGTTTAAAAGATATCGGTAACCACTTTTATGCATATGAAGCATCGAGAAAGCTAGCAGATCAACTTGCTAAGATTGAAAAAGGTCGAATTTTTATTACGGTATCATTCCCTGAAACGCCAAATGTACCCCATCAGTGTGGCATCGCGCCGATGGAAACAACATTAATGATTGATGAATTTTTACGTAAACGTCGAGTTAGGGATAGTATTGAAATCGTTTATACCTATCCAACAGTTTCACAATTATTGCGTAACTGTTTATTCATGCAACAACCTGTTTGTGAAGTTATTCCTGAAGTATTTACTGCTAAAAATATTAAAGCTCAGAGAGGGTTTACTTTAGATAAAGTTGATCCAGATAAAAAAATAGCTTATTCGAAAGAAGGTGATGAGCAAAATTTCGACTTATTGATTAGCACTCCGCCAATTACCGCGGTTGAGGCAGTTATTAATACCGGATTAAGTGAGCATAATAATGGTGAAGGTTGGTTACCTACCGACCATGAAACTATGCAAGTTTATGGTGTTGATGGCGTTTATGTTATAGGTGATACGGTTGATTTACCGATCAGTAAAGCAGGTGGAAGCTGTCATAATCAGGCCGCAATTATAGCTGATAATATTTGCGGAGAATTAATTTATGGTTATCCCGCAGCTATCTATGATGGGCGAGTTCAAGCTGTTGCCCAAATGGGATTAACTGCAGGGATGCCTTTACAATACGATTATAAACACGATGTTATTCCTACGCCTCCGACTAAATTAGGGGGATTATTAAGAAATGGCTTTAATAGAGGTATTTATTGGGCTGCTATTCGTGGCTTAGTTTAAGGAGGAAATCAAAATGTCTAATAATGAAAATCAAAGTAAACTAATTGAACTTCTTAATTCTGAGTCGGGTGATCATTTCGCAGACAAATTAGCACCGCTATTACAATTGAATCGTTTAGATAATATTGTTGATTAACTTTCTCTAATTTCTGACCTTATTGACATTACTGATAATAGCACGGTAGAAAAACTGGCAAACTCATTTGAGGATACTCTAGCGCCAGTCTGGGAATTCGGCACTGCATATAATATGGCTAAAATGGAGGAAATATATAATAGTAAAAATCCAAATTTTCGTTCGGTGTATGCTTTATTAAAAGATCCAAATACATTACGTGGAATTAGTACCGTTTTACGAACCTTGCAAATAATGGGTTCTCGATTGTCTTCCCCCCAAGAGGGATAATATTTCGGAGGTGGTATGATATTAGATAGACTGTATTCTTTTGATACGCGTGTGATACATAATTACTATGATGCAGCCGAAAATTTAGGATCACTAGCTTCTCCTATTTATCAAACGTCAACTTACGTATTTGATAGTGTTGAAGAAGGTGCCGCTTGTTTTAGCGGTGAATCGGATGGGTATATTTATACACGAATAAATAACCCAACATTAAGTTTGTTGGAAAAGCGGCTTGCTGATTTAGAAGAGGGGGATGCCGCAATTGTATTTTCTTCAGGGATGGGGGCAATAACATCGACTCTTTGGACCTTACTAAGCCCAGGAGATGAGCTGTTAGTTGATATGACGGTTTATGGCTGTACATATGCATTCTTTCATCATGGGTTAGCTCGATTTGGTGTCAAAGTTCGTCACATTGATATGAGTGACCCAAATAATGTGGCACAGGAACTCACTGAAAAAACAAAGATGATATTTTTCGAATCACCTGCAAACCCAAATATGCGCTTAGTTGATATTAATGCTGTGAGTAATATCGTTCATCAATATAACCTTGCAAATAACCAAGAAATATTGGTGACAGTAGATAATACTTATTGTACTCCTTACATTCAAAAACCACTTGAGCTTGGAGCGGATATCGTTGTTCATTCATTAACGAAATATATGAATGGGCATGGTGATGTGATGGCTGGCGCTGTTATAACAACTGAAGAATTAGCGAAGCAAATCAGATTGGTTGGGCTGAAGGATATGACTGGAGCATGTTTATCCCCTCATGATGCAAACCTGATATTGCGAGGAATGAAAACACTGCCAATCAGAATGGAAAGAGTGGTTGAGAATGCACAGAAAGTTGCGGAATATTTGGCCTCACTATCTGAAGTTTCTCAAGTGATGTATCCGGGTTTACCGAGTTTTCCTCAATACACATTAGCTCAAAGGCAAATGAAGCTGCCTGGAGGGATGATTGCTTTTGAACTTGGAGGGGGACTTGAGGCGGGTAAGCAGTTTCTGAACCGTTTACAGCTATTTTCTTGTGCGGTTAGCTTAGGTGATTGTGAGTCATTGGCCCAGCACCCTGCAAGTATGACCCATTCTACTTACACTGCTGAGGAACGAAAACAGTATGGGATTAGTGATGGGCTTATTCGTTTGTCAGTTGGGTTAGAAAGCGCTAATGATTTGATTGCCGATATTAAGCAAGCGCTCATTTGATACCAAAATAGGTAACAAAGGGCCCTATATCATATAAATATAGGGCCTAAATTTACTTTACGAATGCTTTAGTCGATTAAGGTTTTTGAAATTTACGCATGACAAAGAAGGTGACGCTCAATATAGCGACCCATGCAAACCCGACGAGAAGGGCAACTTGTGTATCTTTAAAGAAGCCAAGTAGTGCAATAACAAAGACCATAAATGCGATAGTAATTGCAGGGCCAATTGGCCAGAACGGTACTGGGAATTTGAGTTTTTTAACCTCTTCAGGGCTCATTTGGCGACGCATTGCGACATGAGAAAGTAGTATCATTAACCAGACCCAAACGGTCGCAAAGGTTGCGATTGACGCAATAATCACAAAGATTTTTTCTGGAAGTAGGTAGTTTAAATAAACGCCCAGTAACATGACAACAGACATCACCAGTACAGTGACCCAAGGCACCCCACTTTTAGTCAACTTGGTAAAGACTTTTGGTGCTTGTTTGTCTTGTGCCATACCATACATCATGCGACCAGCACCGAAAATATCACTATTGATAGCTGAAATTGCCGCAGTGATCACCACGATATTTAAGATATTTGCCGCTGATTGAATGCCTAAGCTATCAAAAATTTGGACGAATGGACTGCCATTTTGACCAATTTGATTCCACGGATAGATACACATCAGAATAAAAAGAGTTAAGCCATAGAATAATAAAATACGAATGGGTACCGCATTGATTGCTTTAGGAATAGTTTTCTCTGGGTTTTGCGCTTCACTGGCGGTAATACCGATCACTTCGATACCCCCAAAGGCGAACATTACGATAGCTAAGGACGCGATAACGCCTTCAATGCCGTTTGGCATAAAGCCACCGTGTTCCCATAGATTTTGGATACCCACCGCATGGTCAGTTTCTTGGCCGAAGCCGTAGAACATTAAGAAGGCTCCACCAACAATCATTGCGATGATTGCAGAGACTTTTACGATAGACAGCCAAAATTCCATTTCACCAAAAATTTTAACGTGGCATAAATTGAGTGCGCTAATAAATAGCACGATACTTAATACCCACACCCATTGGTCGACATGAGGGAACCAAAACCCCATGTACATCCCAAAGGCGGTAATATCAGCCAAGCAAACGACCAACATTTCAAATACGTAGTTCCAGCCAGTTAAAAAACCAGCTAAGGGACCCATGTAATGGCTAGCGTAGTGAGAGAATGAACCGGGTACTGGGTGATGCACAGCCATCTCGCCTAAGGCTCGCATGACCATAAATACAGCGGCACCACCGACCATATAAGCGAGTAGCACAGCAGGCCCTGCCGCTTGAATTGCGGAAGCAGACCCATAAAATAAGCCGGTACCAATCGCTGACCCTAAAGCCATAAAGCGAATGTGCCGAACACTCAGTCCCTTTCTGAGTTGATTTTGTTCACTACTTTGCATGTCTTTTCCTGTCTTTTTCTTCGTTCGATATATTGTTCCGAATAGGCTTTCGGTATTGTTTATTAAGTCGGACGTACTTTATTGAACCTTAAGGTGGCTACATTATCACAAACTTCCTTGTTCGTGAGATAGATATCTGCAATATAATGCGTGCTCAGCTAACTATTTTAGGAGTGATATGAAATACCCAATTAATGAAATCTTCCAAACCATTCAAGGAGAGGGGGTTTTTACTGGTGTTCCAGCCGTATTTATTCGTTTGCAGGGCTGCCCAGTTGGATGTAGCTGGTGTGATACCAAACAAACATGGGAAAAAGAACAAGATAAAGAATCTACCCTAGGGGATATCGCACTTAAAACGATTGATTCAGATGCATGGGCTATGGCAGATGGTGAGGCATTGGTTCAATTAATGAAAGAAAAACACTTCAGCGCACAGCATATTGTTATTACAGGCGGTGAGCCCTGTATTTATGATTTACAGCCACTGACTGGGATATTAGAACAACATGGATATCAATGCCAAATTGAAACTAGCGGCACATACCCTATTCAATGCACTGATAACACATGGGTTACTGTATCACCAAAAGTCGGTATGAAAGGAGGACTGCAGGTGATCAGCCAAGCAGTAAATCGTGCCAATGAAATTAAACATCCTGTTGCTCGCGAGAAAGATATTGATGCACTTGAGAAAATTTTAGCATTACGTACTGTCGAAACGCCTCCAGTAGTGGCATTACAGCCAATCAGCCAAAAAGCGGCAGCAACAAAATTGTGTATTGAAACCTGTATTCAACGCAACTGGCGTTTATCAATTCAAACACATAAGTATTTGGATATTCAATAATAAAAAATAGCGATGGTTTTTAGTAACCCCCAAGAGTTAGAAAACACTCATTGGGGGCCTTTAAATTACCTAAATGGTTGGTTTAATGGTACTTCAGGATCTGGCTCATGAGTAATACGGTTACGTAAGTCACGGCGAATAATTTCAATAGACCAAAACCAAATTAAATGGCCAAATATTTCTGAAACATTCTCATACCATGGTAGGTCGAAGAGTGGAGGGGTGAGCCCCATAAGAGGGAAAGAAATCATATGGACAAATAATTGCGCCAGTGCACCCGCTAACAACCCTTGCCATAGCTTAATTTTAGGGAATACTTCAGCAACAATACAATATCCGACAGCAAACACGATAGAAAATATGATGTGAGTAACACCCACAGAGTTAAAAACGTGCCCAGCAAAGGTGTAAACTGCAGAGTTAGGGTCGGCAATTCCTAACCAATCCCTTAAGAAAATATAAGGAGGGTTGAGGAAGTTACGTGAGCAGTCAATTTGTTCCGCTGCACGGATCAGCGTTTCTGGCGAACAAGCTGCGTTGAACATATCCGTTGGGCTTCTTGGTGGTAATGGGACTTCAGCCCCCCATTTGACAAACGAAGAGACGATACCAGCGATTAGACCAATAAATGCGGCCAGCCCATAACGTCTTCTGGATTTTGGTGTTTGTTGAAATAAATGCATTTTCCCTGCCTTATTAAGAGTAAATAATGGTAAATAATAGATCAGGTTATAATTTAATGCACTATGTCAAATTAAAGTTTTTATATCCTTAATTTCAAGGGGGGAATGCCAGCCACTAATTGCTTTTTGCCCCTCATTTATTTTCAAAATCTATTAAGCTTGCCGCCTGAGGTGCTTGTGTCTCTATATTATATTTCTATATTTATGAATGTTATTTTGCCCAGCTATCAAAATGGCTGCGTAAAATAACATTACATTATATTTGTAGCACTTGTACTTTTAAGCTTCCCCGCGATAGACGCAACCTGCATTGCAGGTTTCTTTTACGGTAACCGCACTTAATAAGGGTAGTAAAGGCTTAGTTTGTTGCCAAATCCACTGCGCTAATACCTCACTGGTTGGGTTTTCTAACCCTTCGATATCATTTAAATAATGATGGTCTAAGCGTTCCCAAATAGGTTTAAACGCGGCTTTTACGTCGGAAAAATCAATAATCCAACCACTATGGGAGTCGACTTCACCAGTAATTTCTAAACGCACCATGAAAGAATGCCCATGGAGGCGGCCACACTTATGACCCTCTGGGACATGAGGTAATTTGTGGGCAGCTTCGAAAGTGAAATCTTTATAGATTGTTGTGCTCATATGTGGCTCCTTGTTGTGAATAAACAGCGTATTGTACTGCATTTTTAGGTGAAAATATCTTTAATTACTAAAATAGCGTTAACCGCTTTTATCAATATGATCCATCAGTTAATTGCTTTAGGCTTTTTAGTTATTAATTATGGCTATCGTTTCTTATCCCATTATCTAGGGTTGTTATAACCTAACTGCATACCCTATATGTTTCAGGTACTGCGGTATTTTTTGCTTTATTACCTTAATTATTTGGGGGGAATGAGCAAGTGTTAGGTTGTCGGTCTTTTCTGGGGTAATGACATGGCGTCGTTTTTAAAATCAAAGATGAATAACACTGGGGTTACAAGATAATGACAAAAAAACAGCCGCCATTAGCGGCGCTGCCAATATCTGTTGAGCAATTAGCACGTTTACAGACGGCCGTTGATGATTTTTCATCCCATCAACTCGCATGGCTTTCTGGTTATTTGTGGGGAATAGTAAATCAGAATACGCAAGTTGATGCATCTGTCAGTGCGCCTGTGGTTACCCAAGATACGGTCACAATCATCTCTGCATCACAGACAGGAAATGCACGCCGCCTATCAGAGCAGCTTAGAGAGCGTTTAGTCGGTGAAAAAATTAGTGTGAATTTAGTGAATGCAGGGGATTATAAATTCAAACAAATTAACCAAGAGAAAGTGTTAGTTGTTGTAGCCTCAACGCAGGGTGAAGGGGAGCCAGCTGAAGAAGCGGTTGCATTATACAAATATCTTCATTCTAAAAAAGCGCCAAATTTATCACAAACCAGTTATGCGGTTTTTGCGCTGGGGGATTCATCTTACGAAAAATTCTGTCAAGCAGGTAAAGATTTCGATTCACAGCTTGCATCATTAGGGGCGACGTCATTAACCGAGCGAATTGATGCGGATGTTGAATACCAAGGGATTGCGGATGAGTGGGTTGAAAGCCTCACTCAGATTTTAAAAGCTCGCGTTCCTGCTCAAAGTGATAGCCAATTATTGGTGACTCAAGCAGGAAGTGTGAATGAAATTCATTCATCACCTTATAGTAAAACTGCGCCATTAACTGCGTCACTCCTGAGCAATCAAAAGATCACCAGTCGGGACTCACAAAAAGATGTTCGCCATATTGAAATTGATCTCGGTGACTCTGGTTTACGTTATCAACCTGGTGATGCACTAGGTGTTTGGTTCGATAATGACCCTGCTTTAGTTGATGAGTTGGTGGCTCTGTTGTGGCTGCAAGGTGATGAAGAAGTCTTTATTGGTTCGCAGCGCCACTCATTACGTGATGCGCTGATTTATCAATTAGAACTGACACAAAATACTCCAGTGATTGTCGAAAAATATGCTCAGTTATCAAAAGACGATGCACTATTGTCATTAATTAGCGATAAAGCCGCTATTTTGCACTACGCACAAAATACGCCAATCGTCGATATGGTACGCCAAGCGGCATCTCAGCCTACTGCCCAAGAATTTGTTGACCTACTGCGTCCGCTAACCCCTCGTTTGTACTCGATTTCTTCTTCCCAATCTGAAGTAGAAAATGAAGTTCATGCAACGGTTGGCGTTGTCCGCTATGAGATTGATGGTAAGGCGCGTACTGGTGGTGCGTCAGGTTTCTTAGCCGATCGCTTAAATGAGGATGATGAACTTCGTATATTCATTGAGCACAATGATAATTTTCGACTGCCACAAGACCCAAATACGCCTGTGATCATGATTGGCCCAGGTACAGGGATAGCGCCATTTCGTGCTTTCTTACAGCAGCGTGACAATGACGGTGCGACAGGAAAAAATTGGTTATTTTTTGGTAATCCACATTTTGTTGATGACTTTCTCTACCAAGTGGAATGGCAGCGTTATGTCAAAGACGGTTTACTAACCCATATTTCATTAGCGTGGTCTCGCGACCAGCAAGAAAAAATTTACGTACAAGATAAACTTCGCGAACAAGGTGAAGAAGTTTGGCAATGGTTACAAGAAGGTGCGCACATCTATGTGTGTGGTGATGCAAACCGCATGGCCAAAGATGTTGAACAGGCATTATTAGATATCGTCAGTCAATATGGGAACATGGACAGTGAAGAAGCTGATGAATTTTTAAGTGAGCTGCGCGTAATGCGCCGTTATCAGAGGGATGTTTATTAATGAGCAATGAACAACAACAAAAGCCCTTAATTGTCGAAGGTAAACTCGCAGACAGTGAACGCATGAAGCAAGACAGTAATTACTTGCGTGGAACCATTAAGGATGACTTAAAAAATGGGTTAACGGGGGGATTTGAGGGTGATAATTTCCTGTTGATTCGCTTTCACGGTATGTACCAACAAGATGACCGTGATATTCGTGCCGAGCGAGCGGAACAAAAACTCGAGCCTCGCCATGCAATGATGCTACGTTGTCGTTTGCCGGGCGGCATTATTACACCCAAGCAATGGCTTGATATTGATAAGTTTGCCACAGAG
The DNA here is from genome assembly GCF_013255915.1 of Providencia rettgeri. Classification (GTDB taxonomy): domain Bacteria; phylum Pseudomonadota; class Gammaproteobacteria; order Enterobacterales; family Enterobacteriaceae; genus Providencia; species Providencia hangzhouensis. The sequence goes on from NZ_CP053896.1 coordinate 1,077,102, forward strand.
CACACGCTGTATGGCAGTGTGCGCATTACGAATCGGCAAACATTTCAGTTCCATGGCATTTTAAAAGGGGATGTAAAGCCTGCCCATCAAATGTTAAGTCACGTTGGTTTAGATGCCCTTGCAACGGCGAATGACGTTAACCGTAACGTGTTATGTACCTCTAACCCCGTGCAATCTGAATTGCACCAACAAGCTTATGAATGGGCAAAGAAAATATCTGAACATTTATTACCGCGCACTAGTGCTTACGCGGAAATTTGGTTAGATAAAGAAAAAATAGTGACAACGGATGAAGAGCCAATTTTAGGGCAAACTTATTTGCCAAGAAAATTTAAAACCTCTGTCGTGATCCCGCCATTAAACGATGTGGATTTGCATGCAAATGATATGAACTTTGTTGCGATAGCCCAAAATGGTGAGTTGATCGGTTTTAACGTGCTGGTGGGCGGTGGCCTTGCTATGACTCATGGTGATACGGCGACATTTCCTCGCTTAGCCAGTGAGTTTGGGTTTATTCCATTAGAGAAAACGTTAGCCATTGCAGAAGCGATAGTGACTACCCAACGGGATTGGGGAAATCGTACTGAACGTAAAAATGCGAAAACCAAATATACCCTTGAGCGAGTGGGAGTTGATACTTTCAAAGCTGAAGTCGAAAGGCGCTCAGGCGTAGTTTTCGAACCTATTCGCCCATATGAATTTACTGAACGCGGTGACAAGATTGGCTGGCTTAAAGGCATTGATAACCGTTGGCACCTAACATTGTTTATTGAAAATGGTCGATTAATTGATTTAGAAAATAAACTATTAAAAACCGGCGTGGCTGAAATTGCACGTATTCACCAAGGGGACTTTCGTTTAACGGCAAACCAAAACTTAATTGTTGCGGGTGTGCCCGAAAGTGAAAAAGCGGCAATTGAAGCAATTGCCAGATCTCATGGGTTAATGAGTGATGACATTACGGCACAACGTGAAAATTCCATGGCTTGTGTATCATTTCCAACTTGCCCGCTCGCGATGGCCGAAGCAGAACGTTTTTTACCTGAATTTATTAGTCAAGTGGAAAGTATCATGGCCGCCCATCAAGTTGCCAATGAACATATCGTTTTGCGGGTAACGGGTTGTCCTAATGGCTGTGGGCGAGCCATGCTGGCAGAGGTTGGGTTGGTCGGTAAAGCGATGGATAGATATAACTTACATTTAGGCGGGAACCGCATTGGTACTCGTATTCCACGTATGTACCGCGAAAACATCACTAGTACAGAGATTTTAGCTATTTTGGATGAGTTAATCGGTGATTGGGCGAAAAACCGTCTACCTAATGAAGGATTTGGCGATTTTGTTATTCGCACCAATGTTGTTAAGCCCGTATTGAATTCTGCTGTTGATTTTTATGAGGTTAAGGAGGCAGTATGAGCCGACTTGAACTAGCAACACTCATCGAACTCGATAAGCCCCAACAAGTCGCTTATCTCGCTGAGTTTAATTCCCAGTTAGAAGCAATGAATGCATTGCAGCGGGTTGAGTGGGCGGTTGAATACTTACCGACTGAGTTTGTGTTGTCTTCCAGCTTTGGTATTCAAGCGGCACTGACATTGCATATGGTGACGCAAATTGTGCCTAATATCCCAGTTATTTTAACGGATACCGGTTATTTGTTCCCAGAAACCTATCAGTTTATTGAAGTATTAACAGATAAGCTGAATTTAAATTTGCAGGTGTATCGAGCCAAACAGTCACCAGCTTGGCAAGAAGCGCTGTATGGTCAACTTTGGACACAAGGGCTTGATGGTATTGAGCGTTATAACCAATTGAATAAAGTTGAGCCGATGGAGCGCGCGTTACATGAATTACAAGCACAAACCTGGTTTTCTGGTTTACGGCGAGAACAATCAGCAAGCCGTGCAAATTTGTCTGTACTAGGTATCGGGAAAGGGATTTTTAAAGTTTTACCAGTGATTGATTGGAATAATAAGCAAGTTTATGAATATCTAACAAAATATGATTTACCCTACCATCCGTTGTGGGAACAAGGGTATTTATCGGTTGGCGATACCCATACAACTCGCAAATGGGAAGAGGGTATGAATGAAGAAGATACGCGTTTTTTTGGTTTAAAGCGTGAGTGCGGGCTTCATGAAAACTAAATATTCGTCATAATTCAATCTGCAGCGTTGTTGGCTACGTGCACTCGCACTAGTCACATACTGGTGTATGCTCCTAGCGACTCATTTACTTACCGCCTAGCTGCAATTTGAATTATTTAGAATATTGATTAGGTCATAATTCAATCTGCAGCGTTGTTGGCTACGCGCACTCGCACTAGTCACATACTGGTGTATGCTCCTAGCTTTATACTCGTCATACTTCAATCTGCAGCGTTGTTGGCTACGCGCATTCGCACTAGTCGCATACTGGTGTATGCTCCTAGCGACTCATTTACTTGCCGCCTAGCTGCAACTTGAATTATTTAGAGTATTGATTGGTTATACTTCAAATGGCAACTCGAATTATTTAGGGTATTAAATATAAGTAAATAATAACTGAATAAATAAAATATTTGTTTAATTACAAAGGAATGCCTTTTGTTAAAAATAAGTATTTCTTATTTTTTGTTTTTCTCATAATTATTAGAAGTTTGCGTTAAGTCTTGTATTTTTGTTCGGTATTGGCTGGTTTTTAGTGTTTTTGTGCAAGAGCTCAGGCTTATGCTTTTAAGTTACAAGAAAGAGCTTTTTGTCATTTCAAACCTGTTGATTGAAGCCATATAGTCAATTGTCTATTTCTTATAATAAGTTTATATAACGATGGGTGAGCAAGATGGATTATTTACCATTATTTGTCGATGTCCGCACGCGAAAGGTCGTGTTAATTGGCGGCGGTGTGGTCGCAGCACGAAAAGCAGAATTGCTAATAAAAGCACAAGCTGACTTAGTGGTCATCTCACCGACGTTATGTACACAGTTACAAGCTGAACACCAACAAAATAAATTTGTTTGGTTAGCTGAAGATTACCAATCCATTCATTTAGATGATGCTTTTTTAGTTATCGCAGCAACAGATGATGCATTACTGAATGAAACGGTTTTCTATGACGCCAATGAACGAAAAATATTTGTTAACGTGGTTGATGACCAACCATTATGTTCATTTATTGTGCCTTCTATTATCGATCGCTCGCCAGTGATTGTGGCGATCTCTTCAGGGGGGACTGCGCCTGTATTAGCACGTTTACTCAGAGAAAAATTGGAAACGATGTTGCCAACTTCTTTGGGGGAAATGGCGGAAATAGCTGGCCGCTGGCGTCATAAAGTCAAAGAAACGCTAACTAATATGCGTGAAAGAAAACGTTTTTGGGAAAAAAGTTTCAGTGGTCGTTTTGCCTCTTTAGTAGAAAAAGGGCAGTTCAGTGAAGCGGAACAACAATTGGAACGTCAATTGTATGAGCCTGATAACCATGGCGAATTAACCTTAGTCGGTGCTGGGCCGGGTGATGCAGGGTTGCTCACATTAAAAGGGTTGCGAGTTTTACAAAGTGCAGAAGTGGTTTTGTATGACCATCTGGTGAGTGAGGAAATCCTCGAGTTGGTTCGTCGCGACGCTGACAAGATTTGTGTTGGGAAACGCGCAGGAAATCACAGTGTTTCCCAAGAAGAAACCAATGCTTTAATCGTGAAATTTGCTCAACAAGGTAAAAAAGTGGTGCGCCTTAAAGGTGGTGATCCTTTTGTTTTCGGGCGAGGAGGGGAAGAGCTACAAGTGGCGGCGCAAGCGGGGATCCCATTTCAAGTGGTTCCGGGTGTGACTGCAGCAATTGGTGCAGCCGCTTACGCAGGAGTTCCGCTGACTCACCGTGAACATTCACAAAGCATTACGTTTATTACGGGTCATTGCCGTGAAAATGGGATGGAACTTGATTGGCAGGCACTTGCTCGAGGAAACCAAACCTTAGCTATCTATATGGGGACCGTGAAGGCCGCGAAAATCAGCGAACAATTGATTCAATTTGGTCGTGCTGAAAATACCCCTGTAGCGGTTATCGGCTGTGGTACAAGGCGTGAACAAAAAGTAGTAACCGGAAAACTCGATGAACTTGAAGTTTTAGCACAGCAGGCACCAGCTCCTGCTTTGATAGTGGTTGGTGAAGTCGCTGCATTACACCAACAACTCGCATGGTTTGGTTCTCAAACTGAAGATATAAGATGGCGCAGTGCCGTATTGGAACTGGCTTAAGTAAGGGGCTATCGTGAACGACAAAAAATTGACTCATTTACAGCAGTTAGAGGCAGAAAGTATTCATATCATTCGTGAAGTTGCCGCCGAATTTGCTAACCCAGTCATGCTGTACTCTATTGGTAAAGATTCTTCCGTGATGCTGCATTTAGCACGCAAGGCATTTTATCCGGGAAAACTACCATTTCCTCTTTTACATGTTGATACAGGCTGGAAATTTCGTGAAATGTACGAGTTTCGCGATGCAACTGTAGAAAAATACGGCTTTGAGCTACTTGTTTATCGTAATCCTGAAGGGGAAAAATTAGGGATTAACCCGTTTGTGCACGGCAGCGCTAAGCACACAGATATTATGAAAACCGAGGGCTTAAAGCAGGCTTTAGATAAGTACGGTTTTGATGCTGCATTTGGTGGTGCTCGTCGTGATGAAGAGAAATCACGTGCCAAAGAACGGATCTACTCTTTCCGTGACCGATCTCATCGTTGGGATCCTAAAAACCAACGGCCTGAGTTGTGGCATAACTATAATGGACAGATCAATAAAGGGGAAAGTATTCGAGTTTTCCCGTTATCAAATTGGACTGAGCTCGATATCTGGCAATATATCTATTTGGAAAATATCGATATTGTTCCCCTGTATTTTGCAAAAGAGCGGCCGGTTATTCAGCGGGACGGCACTTTGTTAATGGTGGATGATAACCGTATTGACTTACAAGCTGGTGAAGTCATTAGTCAGCAAAAAGTGCGTTTTAGAACATTAGGTTGTTGGCCACTGACCGGAGCTGTGCCATCAGAAGCACAAACGCTGCCTGAGATTATAGAAGAAATGTTGATTTCCACAACGAGTGAGCGGCAGGGGCGGCTGATTGATAGCGACCAATCCGCTTCTATGGAGTTGAAAAAGCGCCAAGGTTATTTTTAGTGGGCAAGGTGAATACGCAAAGTCAGGAGAAAAATCATGGCACAAGCCGTTTATAATGAATCAATCGCTCATCAAATCGAACAGCAAGGTGGGGTAGAACCTTACTTATTGGCGCAGCAACAAAAAGGATTATTGCGTTTTTTAACCTGTGGGAATGTGGATGATGGTAAAAGTACCTTAATCGGCCGTTTACTGCATGATACCCGCCAAATATACCAAGATCAGCTGTCAACTTTGCAAAGTGACAGTAAGCGGATAGGGACTCAAGGGGAAAAGCTTGACCTTGCTTTGCTGGTGGATGGCCTTGCTGCTGAACGTGAGCAGGGGATCACAATCGATGTGGCTTATCGTTATTTTTCAACAGAAAAACGCAAATTTATTATTGCGGACACCCCCGGTCACGAACAATATACGCGCAATATGGCGACAGGGGCATCAACTTGCTCACTTTCTATTTTGTTGATCGATGCTCGAAAAGGGGTACAGGAGCAAACACGTCGACATAGTTTTATTAGTACATTGCTTGGGATTCGCCATCTTATTGTTGCCGTCAATAAAATGGATCTGGTGGATTACAGTGAAGCCATTTTTGAAAAAATAAAACAAGATTACCAAAAGTTTGCGATGGAATTGCCTGTGGATTTAAAGGTATGGTTTGTACCTATCTCTGCCCTAGATGGCGATAACATTGTAAATTCAAGTGATAATTTTAAATGGTATCAAGGCGATACGCTATTATCGATATTGGAAAATGTTCAAGTGGAACAAAAAGCCTCGGAGCAAGCTTTGCGTTTCCCTGTGCAATATGTGAACCGCCCAAATTTGGACTTTCGCGGATACAGCGGGACATTATCATCAGGTGTCGTGGAAGTGGGGCAAAAGGTTAAAGTGTTGCCCTCTGGCGCCATCTCAGCAATCAAAGAAATTGTGACATTTTCAGGGTTACAAGATTTCGCTGTGCCGGGGGAAGCAATTACATTAGTGCTTGAGGATGAAATTGATATCAGTCGTGGCGACTTAATTGTTGCACAAGATGAAACCTTACAAAGCACACAGCATGCATCTGTTGATGTCGTGTGGATGTCTGAGCAGCCGTTAGTTCAAGGCCAACAACTTGATATTAAAATTGCGGGAAAACGCAGTCGGGCAAAAGTAGAAAATATTCAATATCAAGTAGATATCAATAATTTAACGCAGAAAGTGGCGACAGAGCTACCATTGAATGGTATTGGTTTAGTCGAATTTTCCTTTGATGAACCATTGTTACTGGAAAACTATCAACGCAATGCAGACACTGGCGGAATGATTTTTATTGATAGATTAACAAATGTGACCGTCGGAGCGGGTTTAGTCCGCGAAACACAAGCCCCTGTCTTTGAAAAAAATAGTAATTTTAGTGAATTTGAAATAGAGCTAAACAAATTAGTCCGCCGCCATTTCCCACATTGGGGTGCACGTGATGTTTTAGGTGGGAAATAATACGGATGACAAAAGAAAACCATATTGTTTGGCACCAACACGCGGTAACTCGCCAATTACGCGAAAGTAATAATGGCCATAAAGGTGCTGTGTTGTGGTTCACCGGGTTATCAGGTTCTGGGAAATCAACATTAGCGGGGGCAATAGAGAACCAACTTACGTCCATGGGAATGAAAACCTACTTGTTGGATGGCGATAATATTCGCCATGGTTTATGCCGTGATTTAGGATTTAGTGAGGCTGATAGACAAGAAAATATCCGTCGAGTGGGAGAGGTGGCGAAGTTAATGGTCGATGCGGGGTTAATTGTTGCGACTGCCTTTATCTCACCTTTCCAATCGGATAGACAGAAAGTGCGTGACTTGTTTGAACCCGAGCAATTTTTTGAGTTGTATGTGGATACCCCCGTAAATGTTTGTGAACAGAGAGACCCTAAGGGGTTATATCAACAAGCACGAGAAGGGAAAATAAAACAATTTACTGGGATTGATTCCCCTTATGAAGTACCACAACATCCTGAGCTGCATCTGGATGGTCAACAACCTATTTCGGATTCTCTTTCCCAAATCATTGCGCTTTTATTGCGCAATCATGTCATTCAGCTAGATTATTAATACAGCTAAAATACCTCCTTTATTTTATTCGATGGTAAAATAAGGCGGTATTTTGCGTATTCAAACCCGACTTAATCTGACTTTTTATCACAATTTCAGTATCACAGTAGCGTCAATCGTTGAGTTATGGGATGATTAGCAAATCATTTCAGGGGGCAAGATGGGTAAATTAACGCTACTATTAATTGCGATATTAGCTTGGTTACAGTATTCCTTATGGTTAGGCAAAAATGGCATACACGACTACGTACAAGTCAAAGATGATGTCGCCGCTCAGGAAATTGTAAATTCGCGTTTAAAAATGCGTAATGAACAGCTATTCGCTGAAATCAACGACTTAAATGATGGCCAAGATGCGATTGAAGAACGAGCTCGAACTGAGCTTGGGATGATCAAACCAGGGGAATCATTTTATCGGATGGTTAAAGAAAGTAATAACCAGAAATAGACATAATAAAATGATGTCAAAATAGTATACCCATTAGCCTGATAATTTCTGATGTAAGAATTCAACAATGACAAATCCAAATCATGCCCCAGAAAACAATCTCCCTCAAATTGTTGCACTGATTCCTGCTGCTGGGGTAGGTAGCCGTATGAATGCCGAGTGCCCAAAACAATATTTGCAGGTTGCAGGTAAAACGATCATTGAACATACCATAAGCGCATTGCTCGAAAATGATAAAGTGCAAGAGATTGTGGTTGCTTTGAGTGCAGAAGACGATTATTTTCAGCAGCTTGCAATTTCTAATGACCCACGAGTAACGACGGTTATTGGTGGCAAAGAACGTGCTGATTCAGTATTAGCAGGTCTGGATTTTTTAATCACTAACCCCAATTTTTCAGATTGCTGGGTATTAGTGCATGATGCGGCGCGTCCCTGCCTCCATCAATCAGATTTAAATGAAATTATTCAATTAGCAGCGGAAAAAAATTGTTGTGGTGGGATCCTCGCAGCCCCCGTACGCGACACCATGAAACGCAGCTCAATAGCGAGTCAATTAATTGACCACACTGTTGAACGTGAAGCGTTATGGCATGCGCTCACACCACAATTTTTTCCGTTAACATTATTACGGGACTGTCTAAGTAAGGCCTTGAAAGAAAACGCTGTGATCACAGATGAAGCTTCTGCGCTAGAGTATTGCGGCCACCAACCAGTGTTAGTTGCTGGCCGCGCTGATAATTTAAAAGTGACGCGCCCAGAAGACCTCACTTTAGCGGAATTTTATCTTTCAAGAATGAACAATTAAGGAAAAAAAATGAGAATCGGACACGGTTTTGACGTACACAAATTTGGTGGCGAAGGCCCTATTATCATTGGTGGTGTGCGTATCCCTTATGAACAAGGTTTGCTCGCGCACTCTGACGGTGATGTGGTATTGCATGCGTTAACTGATGCAATTCTCGGCGCTGCTGCATTAGGGGATATTGGTAAATTATTCCCTGATACTGACCCAGCATATAAAGGGGCGGATAGCCGAGTCTTATTGAGAGACGCGTTTTGCCATGTGCGTGCCAAAGGGTATCGCATTGGTAACATTGATATTACCATCATGGCACAGGCACCAAAAATGTTGCCACATATCGCGCAAATGCGTGTGAATATTGCCGAAGACCTTGAGTGCCACATGGATGATGTCAATGCGAAAGCGACCACAACCGAGCAATTAGGTTTTGTGGGGCGTAAAGAAGGCATTGCCTGTGCTGCAGTTGTTCTTTTAATAAAAGATAATAGTAATGAAAGTAATGAATGTTCAGTACCTGCATGGTAAGCCATTGTCTTCTGGCACATTAAAAAGTGTCCCAGAAGATTTTATCGTCAAAGAAGATTTAGGCTTTGAGCTAGATGGCGAAGGCGAACATGTTATGGTTCGTGTGGAAAAAACAGGCTGCAATACGGTGTTTGTTGCTGAACAACTAGCAAAATTTGCTAAAATTTCAGCGAGAGCGGTCAGTTACGCAGGTTTAAAAGATAGGCATGCAGTAACGGAGCAGTGGTTTTGCCTGCAAATGCCAGGTAAAGAAACACCTGTTTTTTCGACTTGGCAACTCGAATGCTGCCGAATACTGGCTGTCACTCGGCAAAAACGCAAATTACGTATTGGTTCCTTGAAAGGAAACCAGTTCGAAATAACCTTGCGTGATATTTCAGATGCAAAAGACGTTGAGCAACGTTTACAGAAAGTTGCATTATCAGGGGTGCCTAATTACTTCGGTGAACAACGTTTTGGGCGCGATGGGCAAAATTTAACGCAAGCGTTGCGTTGGGCAAACCAAGAAATCAACGTACGTGAACGCAACAAGCGTAGTTTTTATCTTTCTGCTGCACGTAGTGCAATGTTTAATCATGTGGCAAGTGAACGTATTGCAAATAATACCGCTCAACACGTAATGTTGGGTGATGCGCTGCAATTAACCGGCAGAGGAAGTTGGTTTGTCGCGACACAAGATGAATTTGCTACATTGCAACCTCGCTTGGAGTCCAATGAATTAAGTATTACTGCCCCATTACCAGGTGATGGGGAATTGGGTACTCAGGATGAAGCACTGGCATTTGAAACCCAGCGTTTAGAGGATTATCAACCCTTTATCTCTTTAATGCAGCGCGAACGAGTTTCTTCAGCTAGACGGGCGGTAGTTGTTAAACCACAAAATTTACAGTGGGAATGGTTGGATGACTCGACGGTAAAACTGAATTTTTTCTTAAACTCGGGTTGTTTTGCAACCAGTGTTGTGAGAGAAATTATTAATCAAAATGGGCAGGATAATGTCGATGCTAAAGATTTTATTGAGTAATGACGATGGGGTAAATGCGCCGGGGATTCAAACCCTTGCGGCTGCGCTACGCCAATATTATCATGTTCAAGTGATTGCGCCTGACCGCAATCGGAGTGGGGCTTCGAACGCATTAACATTAGATAAACCACTTAAAATTCAGACGCTAAGTAATGGTGACCTTGCTGTACAAGAAGGCACACCGACAGATTGCGTCTATATTGGCGTGAATAAAGTGGTACGTCCACGCCCTGATATTGTTGTATCTGGTATCAACTGTGGCCCTAATTTAGGGGATGATGTTATTTACTCAGGCACGGTTGCAGCGGCAACGGAAGGCCGCCACTTAGGTTTACCTTCAATTGCGGTATCGCTAGATGGCGAAACGCATTACGAAAGTGCCGCTAAAGTGACATGCGATATTTTAGCGCTCTTACAGAAGAACCCATTGCGAGCAGGCAATATTTTAAATATAAATGTACCTGATATCCCGTACGAAGAGATTAAGGGTATCAAAGTCACTCGTTGTGGCAGCCGTCACGCCGCCTCTGAGGTGTATAGTTTAGAAGACCCGAAAGGGAATACACTGTATTGGTTAGGGCCTGTTGGTGAAATTCGTGATGCCAGCCCTGGAACGGATTTTGAAGCTGTGCAAAATGGCTATGTTTCCATCACCCCATTACAAGTTGATCTAACCGCTTATAAAGCACATTCATTAGTAGAAGAGTGGCTCGAAAAATCAGGAGTGTCAGTAAAATGAAAACAGGGCTCATGAAAGAACTTTTGGCTCAATTACGCCAACAGGGAATTCACGATGAGCGCCTATTAGATGCCATTTCACTCGTTCCTCGGGAACGGTTTGTGGATGAAGCGCTCTCCCATAAAGCCTATGACAATATCCCATTACCTATTGGGCATGGGCAAACTATTTCTCAGCCGTATATTGTTGCTAAAATGACGGCGCTATTGGCTTTAGCTCCGAATGATCACGTTCTTGAGATAGGGACAGGCTCAGGGTATCAAACAGCAGTATTGGCACACTTAGTTAAACATGTTTTTTCTGTTGAGCGGGTGAAGAGCTTGCAATGGGCTGCAAAACGGCGTTTGAAACAGCTTGATTTACATAATGTTTCAACGCGTCATGGAGATGGCTGGGAAGGTTGGCAATCTAAAGGGCCTTTTGATGCTATTATCGTTACTGCGGCACCAACAGAAATACCGGCTCTATTATTAGGGCAATTAAAAGATGGCGGGCGAATGGTTTTACCTGTCGGTGATAAAGAACAAGCATTGAAGCTAATTACTCGACGTGGTAATGATTACCATACTAATGTTATTGAAAAAGTCCGTTTTGTCCCATTGGTTGCCGGTGACCTCCTTTAACCTATTTGTAATGGTATTTAATCAAAGTCTGATTATTTTTATAATTGATTTAAATAAAATATCATTGCAAAGGTTCTATTAACCCAAATAGCAGTAAAACTATTCCAAATATGATATTTTACCCAGCTGAATTTGGGTGAATAGCTTAAAGCGTTAGGTCATACTCTCAAATTGTTATATTTTTAATATATTTAACTTGTTCACTATTTTGTATTTCTGCTTTAATAAGTGAAATATTTTATGATAACTCTATTGCTGACATTGTTTTGAATTGTCGCGTCAGATTTTTCTTCACGGGAGAAGAAGCATGAAAATTGTTAGCCCTATAAGCAGAATTCGATGGGCCGTCATCTTTTCATTTAGCGGAGCGCTATTGGCAGGTTGTTCTACACCGTATCATACAGCGGCACCTATTTCGAGTGTGAATGATAGCCAGTCTAGCCAACAGACGGTGCAAAGGACGACACCGGCCTCGTCATCAAATACGGGTATGAGCACGGCAATGCCGTCGTCTCGTCCAAATTTATCAAGTAATACTAACACTCAGCCTGTAAGCCGTAGTTCAGCGCCAGTAACAACTAATGGTGAAGGGCGCATTGTATACAACCGTGACTATGGCAGTATTCCAAAAGGCAGTTATAGCGGTAATAGTTATACGGTGCAGCGTGGTGACACATTATTCTATATTGCATACTTAACCGGTAATGATTTCCGTGAGTTAGCATCGAGAAACAATATTCCAGAACCTTACAGCCTAAATGTAGGGCAGGTTATTAATATTGGTAACACAAATGTGAACTCGAACACTCAATTAGCGGCAAATTCATCAAATAGTCATCAGCAAGCGGTTGATCTTCGAACAACTAATGAGTATCCTGCAAACAGTGGTGGTCAAACTTCAGGTAAGATGTTGCCTAATAATAAGAAACCTGCAACGCAAGTTTCAACGACAACAACAACCTCGACAGCAACCGCTTCTACCGCAGTCAGCAGTACGAATAATTCGTCAATAAAATGGCGTTGGCCAGCTGAAGGGAAAATGATTGAAGGTTTCTCTGATGCTCAAGGCGGGAACAAAGGGGTAGATATAGCCGGTTCTCGTGGTCAAGCTGTGCTTGCTGCTGCGCCAGGAAAAGTCGTTTACGCAGGTAATGCTTTGCGTGGATACGGAAATCTAATAATTATAAAACATAACGATGACTATCTAAGTGCTTATGCTCACAATGATACGTTACTTGTGCGTGATCAGCAGGATGTCACTGCGGGTCAAAAAATAGCCACTATGGGTAGTACTGGAACTAGTTCGGTTAGACTACACTTTGAAATTCGTTACAAGGGAAAATCAGTAAACCCGTTGCGCTATTTGCCGCAACGATAAACTGGGCAGAGTGCTTTGACATTCTGTCCGCATTATCTAGGGTAGGAGTCACTGATGAGCCAAAGTTCGCTGAAAGTTAACGAGTTATATAATGACCTCGATGAAAGTAATTTAAATGACACTTTTGACGAGAGTCAGTTTAAAGAAGAGGATCTGGTTACTGAGCTAGATGACGAAATGGATTTACTCCAGAACACAAATCAACGTGTTCTGGATGCCACTCAAATTTATCTTAGTGAGATTGGGTTCTCACCACTCCTTACAGCAGAAGAAGAAGTTTTCTATGCAAGACGTGCATTGCGTGGAGATATTGCATCACGACAGCGCATGATAGAAAGCAACCTTCGTCTCGTTGTAAAAATATCACGTCGTTATAATAATCGAGGTCTCGCATTACTCGACTTGATAGAAGAAGGAAATCTTGGGTTGATTCGTGCGGTTGAAAAGTTTGATCCTGAAAAAGGGTTTCGCTTCTCGACGTATGCAACGTGGTGGATCCGCCAAACGATCGAGCGCGCGATCATGAATCAAACTCGAACCATTCGTCTTCCTATTCATATCGTTAAAGAACTCAATATTTACCTTCGTACTGCACGTGAATTAGCCCAGAAGTTGGATCATGAGCCAAGCCCTGAAGAGATCGCTGAGCAGCTAGATAAACCTGTCGAAGATGTCAGTAGGATGTTACGTTTAAATGAACGTATCACATCTGTTGATACGCCAATTGCAGGGGACTCAGAGAAATCTTTGCTTGAGGTATTGTCTGATGATAATGATTCAGGTCCAGAAAATACAATTCAAGATAATGACTTAAAAGAGAATATTGTTAAGTGGTTATATGAATTGAACCCAAAACAAAGGGAGGTTTTAGCACGACGTTTTGGGCTTTTAGGCTATGAAGCTGAAACTCTGGAAGAAGTTGGCCGTGAAATAGGGTTAACAAGAGAACGTGTTCGCCAGATCCAAGTAGAAGGTTTAAAGCGATTAAAAGATATTTTACATGGAGAAGAGCTGACTCTGGAGTCGCTATTTAATATGTAGGATGTTGATTAGATAGTTAAAGCCCCTATAAGCTAAGGTTTATAGGGACTTTTTATATGTAAATAATAGAGAACAAGCTTAGTTAATGGGGACACCACTATGAAATTTAAAATCATCATCAGGTGTCGAAATTAATTCAGCTTCAATAATACCAAAATAATTAACTCGCTCAGTAATATCTTGTTTGCTAATTAATTGTGCTAAGTGCAAATAATCTTGATAGTGGCGAGCTTCTGAGCGTAATAATGAAATATAAAAATTTGCCAGCTGCTCATCAAGAAATGGGGCTAATTTAGCAAAACGCTCACAAGAACGTGCTTCGATATAAGCTCCAATAATTAGCTTATCAACTAAGGTTTTTGGATCATGGGGGTCGACATGGCTCAACAACCCTTTAGCATAACGGCCTGCAGTGATGCCATCGTATGGAATATTACGTTCATGCATAATCTCTAGAACTTGGTAAAAATGATGAAGTTCCTCTTTGATTAGCAGGACCATTTTATCAATTAAATCTTGGCTATAAGGTGATTGTTTTTTTGCCAATATCTGTTTAGAAACCTGATTTTTGTTTCTTAATGTATGGATGTCACCAATTCTGTCATAAGCAAATGATTCATAAGGTTTAAACCATTCAAGTAGCACTGCAGCACTGTCTTTATCGACAGCATACTTGCGAATTAAAAACATCGCACTTTGCGCGGCTTTTAATTCGCATAATAAATGGTCTTTTAAGATAATGGGCAAGTTTTCAGGCAAACTCGCTTTTTTTACCCACGCATCAGGCGTTTCACATTGCAGAAACTGCCTGATTGGTGTGAGTAATTGCGCATACTCATCCATGTTAGTTATCCATATCCTTTAACCGATAAATCCAATCTAGGGCTTGGCGCGGAGTGAGTTTATCGGGATCAATTTCAGCGAGAGCAGTTAATACTGGAGATGGCTCGACATCTTCTGTGGTTAAAAAGCTAAGCTGGGCGCTATCCACATGGCTCGCATTGGCATTGTTTGAGATCACTTCGAGTTCTTTAAGCTTTTGTTTCGCTCGTTTAATCACATCTTTTGGCACGCCTGCAAGAGAAGCGACAGCAAGACCATAGCTTTTGCTGGCGGCGCCGTCTTGAACGTTGTGCATAAAGGCAATGGTATCACCGTGCTCAATAGCATCGAGGTGAATATTGACTGCACCTTCGAGTTTTTCAGGTAGTGTTGTTAATTCAAAATAATGCGTAGCAAATAAGGTCATTGCCTTGATTTTATTAACTAAATTTTCAGCGCAAGCCCAAGCAAGAGAAAGGCCATCATAGGTTGAAGTCCCACGACCAATTTCATCCATTAGCACTAAGCTATGTTCTGTCGCATTGTGAAGGATATTGGCGGTTTCTGTCATTTCAACCATAAAGGTGGAACGGCCAGAAGCTAGGTCGTCAGAGGCTCCAACACGAGTAAAAATACGGTCGATTGGCCCTATTACTGCCTTGCTGGCAGGAACAAAACTGCCGATATACGCTAATAAGGTAATCAATGCAGTTTGGCGCATATAGGTACTTTTACCGCCCATATTTGGACCAGTAATAATTAATAGGCGACGTTGTGGTGATAGTGATAATGGGTTAGAAATAAACGGCTCGCTAAGCACTTGTTCTACAACAGGGTGGCGACCCTCGGTTATTTGGATACCCGGTTTTTCAGTCAGTTGTGGGCAAGCATAGCCTAGAGTTTGTGCTCTCTCCGCAAGGTTGGCTAGGACATCTAACTCAGCGAGTGCTTCAGCACTAGTTTGCAGCGCAGCAAGATGAGGCAATAGCATATCAAACAGCTCATCATACAGCGCTTTTTCAATAGCTAATGCTTTTCCTTTTGATGTCAATACCTTATCTTCATACTCTTTGAGTTCAGGAATAATATAGCGTTCGGCATTTTTTAACGTTTGGCGACGGACGTAATGGATAGGCGTTAAATGGCTTTGACCGCGGCTAACTTGAATATAGTAGCCATGAACCGCGTTATAACCGACTTTTAGGGTATCGATCCCCAGCTTTTCTCTTTCACGAATTTCGAGTCTATCGAGGTAGTCGGTTGCCCCATCAGCAAGGGCGCGCCATTCATCGAGTTCACTATTATAACCTGGGGCGATAACACCGCCATCACGTACCAACACAGGTGGCGCATCAATAATGGCTTTTTCAAGTAAGTCTTGTAATTCATCAAATTGGCCAATACGATTTTGAAGATCTTGTAAATACGAACAACTTGATTGGCTCAGTATTTGATGAATATCTTGGTATTGCTGGAATGCGTAACGCATACGGGTTAAGTCGCGTGGGCGAGCGGAACGCAGCGCTAAGCGTGCTAATACCCGTTCTAAATCGCCGATTTGACGCAAAAATGGTTGTAATTCAAAGCCGCATTCTTGCAATGCACTAATAGCTTGTTGGCGGTTATTTAATACTTGAATATTACGCAATGGGGTATGTAGCCAACGTTTTAGCATACGACTGCCCATTGGGGTCACACACATATCCAAAATGGCGGCAAGTGTGTTTTCTGTACCACCTGCAAGGTTTTGTGTGATCTCTAAATTGCGACGAGTTGCTGCATCCAAAATGACATTATCATTTTGTTTTTCCATCACAATACTGCGAATATGGGGCAGTGAAGTACGTTGTGTGTCTTTTACATATTGTAATAAGCAGCCTGCGGCTCTGAGCGCTTTATGAGCATCTTCAACCCCAAAACCAATTAAATCTTTCGTACCAAACTGTAAACCGAGCTGTTGTTTTGCAGTATCGAGCTCATATTCCCACAATGGGCGGCGACGTAGGCCTTTATTGTGTTCAATTAATGCCATACTGGCGAAGTCTTCAGGGTATAGAAGTTCGGCAGGGCGAGAGCGTTGAAGTTCAGCTTGTAATGCTTCTTCGTCGGCGATTTCACTGATAATAAAACGGCCAGAAGTGATATCTAATGTGGCAAACCCGAAGCCTTGTTGGTCTTGCCATACCGCAGCTAATAAGTTGTCTTGCCTTTCATTTAATAGCGCTTCATCGGTGATAGTACCTGGCGTGACAATACGTACTACTTGGCGCTCAACCGGCCCTTTACTGGTCGCAGGGTCGCCAATTTGTTCACAAATGGCGACGGATTCACCCATTTGTACTAATTTGGCTAAGTAGCCCTCGGCAGCATGGTGGGGAACGCCGGCCATAGGGATCGGCTGCCCCGCAGATTGCCCCCGTTTGGTGAGGGAAATATCCAACAATTGAGACGCTTTTTTAGCATCATCAAAAAACAGTTCGTAGAAGTCACCCATGCGATAAAACAGCAGTATGTCTGAATGTTGTGCTTTTAGTTTTAGATACTGCTGCATCATAGGGGTGTGAGATTCGAAACTTTGCTTATCAGTCATAATGTTGTCTGTTTAACGTATTGAGTTAACTAAATTCTGTGAGTGTATTCGACGATTATTTTCAGAGACTAAAATACCACAAATCGCAAGAAATGAGAGTAGGCAAACGTGTTAGCCATGCAATTCTCTATAGTATGACGTGATTATCACAGGGACAATGCGTGTTTGGTGATAAATGGTCTGAATTATGTATTAGTGATACAAAGGAAAATCGATGACTAAAAATGAAATTTATGTCGGAATGTTGTTCTGGATTTTACCTCATATTAGGAATATGCAAATTCAAGATAAAAATTTAGACTGCAAGATAAATCTTATTACTATGAGTCTGAACTCGTGCGAGAAATTGATAGTCTAGGCGCTAAGGCTAAAGCGGGCATGTATTATGTGAACTGTCAGCGGCCTATGAGTTTGCAATCGGTCTAGAATATTTCGATGATAGTTTTGCTAACCCTGTATTATTGGCGAAATCTAGCTTGCAGCAAGCCAAGTTTAAACTAGTCAGTACCCGCCATTTAGACGATAACGAACTTAAGAGATTTTTAGCGTAGTTGCCAAGTTCTGCCTATGATTTTGTATCAGAAATGCTGGAACATTGGAAATTAAAAACAATAGAGCTACGCGAAAGCATAAATCAACTCATTGACAAGTATCTAAAAATAGGAAAGAAAAATGGGTATGGGCTTTCTGTCGTGAATGCGGTTGGGCAGCCATTCAATACCACAAAGAGAAAAACAAAAAATGAGGAGTGGAAGGCGTGGCGTCGTGATGTGACGTAAATTACTTGCCCATATGATTCAAGGCTTACAGAGCAGAGCAGTTTATGATTATGTAAGCTCGCATAGCGGTGTTTGTGCGCTAGAACACGATGGATTTGTGAGCTTGCATAAGCTGTCTGATGGTGATTGGCAGTATCCATACTTGGAGATAGTACTGAAGCATGGTTGTTAGTAGTGAATTAAAATTAAAATAGTTTTTTATAGATGAAATAGTAAATCTATCTAATAATAATCTACCTTACAGTTTGATTATTATTTTTATGGGAGTTATTATTTAATTAAATTAATCTAATGTGAGTTAATTTAAACTAAAAATATCAATAAATCAGTTGATAATACATCTAAAAGCTAATGGTTTTTTACTTAAATATCACTATATTATGGAAAATATATGGATGCTAAAATTTTCTCGTTAGAGTCTCAGAAAAACAAAATTTATGATAAAAGAACCAGAAAATATTTTGAAGAAGTTTATAAAAGTTATGCTAACGATTGTTATAGATCAGCAACGGTAATGCTTTGGTCTGTAGTTGTATGCGATATAATATTCAAGCTTCAAGAGCTACAAGATGTTCATAATGATAAAGTTGCAGAGAAAATATTATTAGAAATTAAAGTATTACAGGAAGATGATCCATACTCACCAAAGTGGGAAAAAGAACTTATTAAAAAAGTTTTTGAAAGAACTCAGTTACTAGATACGGCTTCTAACCATAAAATTTTATTGATACAAGAACATAGGCATTTATCAGCTCATCCAGTAATTAGCGATGAAGATACCTTGTTCGAGCCAACACAGGAAATGATAAAGAGTGATATACGAAATGGTATTGAAGTAATATTAAGTAAACCTCCATTTATGTCTCAAAAAATACTCTCTACATTTGTGTCAGATCTTGAAAGGGTAAAAGATTTATTTCCATCTGATATGGCCCTTAAAAAATATTTAGACGCTAAATATTTTAAATCTATGAATAAAAATGTTTTTGTTAAAATATTTAAAGGGTTATGGAAGTTCTCATTTAGATCTGAAGATGCAAAACCTGTAGAGAATAGAGAAATAAATACCAGAGCACTACAACTAATATTTGAAAAGGAAAGGAAAATTATACTGGATTCTATTAAATCAGAACCAATTTATTATTCTAGTCTTTCAACAAATGATGATGCAGTGAAATCACTCATTGAATTTATTTCTATGGAAAAAGAAATATATGATGCTTTAGATGATTCAGCTAAGGAAATCATAAAGCCAGTATTAAAAAATAATTTATCTTATTTTGGTATTGCTTTTTTTATTTCTGATTCACCAGAGGAACATGTAAAACTAGTAACGAAAGTAATTATTGAGAAATATCATAAAGAGTATGGGGATAAAGGTAATTTTCTCAATCCAAAGCACTTTGAAATTTTTAAACGTGTTTGTAATGAACTAGGTTTGGCATCAGAGTTTTTAGATTATGGTATTGCGTGTTTTATAAGTAGTTCTGATTTCGAACGAGCAGACATCTATTTTGATAGAGATATTAATAATAATTTAGAAAAATACTCAGTAGCGCAAATGAAAGTACTTCTGGATGGCACAAATAAGAATAATCAATGTTATTGGCGAAATCGTTCTAGAAATGGAAGTGATTCCATAAAAATATTACAAACAGCTAAAAAAATTATGCCTGATGGATATGATTTTTCTATTTATAGCAACCTTCCTTTTGAAAAAATAGATGATAAGTTAGAAGAGGACTCTGGAGAAAAATAACGATTTGACTTTTTGATGCATACCCTCGGCTCTTATAGCGGGGGAATATAACCCTCAGAGATTCCAGATTATTTAACTTTATTTTGTAAGTTGTTAATATGTTTACGTTGTTAAGTTAAGTCAATCCCACTTGGTCTTATTAACTTATTACTAGTTGGAATAAAACAACGATGACAGAATGCACTACCACCCGTTTGATGTGAGACTACCATGAAAAAGAACGAATTAATTCAAGCAACAAGACCAACTCGTACTCAACTCACTCGTTCGGTAGCAACCTCTACAGCGATTGAAACAGGGCAGGAGTCTCGTCGCTTTGAAGAAGAGATGAAAGCAAAGCGTGAGAAATTTGGGCATTTGAAACTGGCGATTTAGCTTTCTTTTAAGGCTCCATTAATCCAATATTTCATGGGGTCATAGTTAAGGTTTAACCCTGCGTGGATTGCTGCAATGTACTGCTCGGGGTGTTGGATCCAACTTTCATAGTCTAACGGCTGAAACCCTGCTTGTACTGCCATCACATCAGCGAGTAGCCGCGATAAGCGCCCATTTCCTTCCCTAAACGGATGTATCAGAATTAACTCCACATGTACTGTTGCAATCGCTTCTATGACGCGCTTTCTGCTTATATTAGTGCAGGGTGCGTACTTCGCTAGATATTCTTTCTCGAATTGAGCAAGCAACTTTGCAACATGACCCGCAAGGGCAAACATAAAGCCACCCTTGCTAATATTCACCGTACGTAACTGACCAGCCCACTCGTAAACATTCCCTAGCCATTGACGGTGCCAACGCTGAATAAGTGATATGGTAAATTATGTAATATCTCCTCTTTGAACTAATATAAGTCGCCGAGGAGTATTTTAGTTACTGCGCTAATTTTTTCAGTTTTTCAACTTGTTCGGCGGTGACGGGTTTACCTTGTCCTCCCCACTCAGCGCGCGCCCATGAAATTAAATCTGCCATTTCTTGTGGTGTTAAATCATCGGCAAAACTTGGCATTGCATACATACGCTGCCCGTTCGGGAAGGTGGTGGTTGGAATACCGGTTAATACCACACTGATAAAGGTTTCAGGGCTGTCCATGGCTAGGATGGCATTACCTTTTAACGCTGGAATGCCATTTGGTACACCTTCTCCGGTGATCCCGTGGCAACCTGCACACGTAGACATATACATCAGGCGACCAGTTTCCATGATTTGACTAACATCACCCACTTCTGGTGAGTTTGCTTCCGGTAATGGCGCTGGTGGGGCTTTGGCTCCGAGTATTTTTCCTTGTTTATCGGTCATCAAATAAATCGCCATGTCATCAACATCGCTTTTTTTCATCTGACTAGTAGAAAAATGAGTCACTGTGCTCATATCTGCAAATGCAGAGCCTTGTGGGGCATTGCCCGTCAGTAAAAATTGGCTCAAAGAGGCGGTATCGTAGCCATGTTTGGAAAGCGCTTCTGCTGTGATATCAGGGATCGCTAAACCCGCTTCTTCACCCCCTTGAAGTGACCGTGAAAACTCGACACCCATCATTAAGTTACGTGGTGAGTGGCAAGCACCGCAGTGTGCCAAACCTTCGACAATATACGCGCCACGGTTCCATTCTGCAGAGCGTTGCGGGTCGTGGGGTGCATTTTGTTTAGGAAAATTGAGCAAAGTCCAGAAGTTCATAAATGGACGAACGGGAAGGACAAAGACACCTGTATTTTCTTTGTTTGGCACGGCTATTGGTGGAAGCGACATCACATAAGCATATAGTGCATCAATATCTTCCGATGTGGTCATATGGGTAAATACAAACGGCATCGCAGGGTAGAGATTACCTCTTTCTTTGCCAATTCCGTCTTTCAACGCACGATGGAAATCAGCGCGGGTATAGTTACCAATACCAAATTGTTTATCAGGCGTTATATTCGTGGAGTAAATGGTACCAAAAGGGGTTCCGATAGCACGCCCCCCCGCAGCCAATGGCCCTTCAGGTAATGAGTGGCAACCAAAGCAATCCCCAGCGGTTGCCAGTTCTTGCCCTCTTGGCAATAATTTGGCGACTTCTTCTGAGGTTAGCGGTTTATCTAAATCAGGGCCGATACTGGAGGTACGAAAAGCGCCAAACAGGATCGCAAGCATTAATATTATGAATAATAAGATAATAATATAAATGCTTTTACGTAGAGAGCTGGATTTAGCCATGATGTTTCTCCCTAGTCGATCACGCAGCCAGGAGTGTCGAGAGCGACTTTCCTCACAGCTTCATAATAGCGTACATAACCTGTACAACGGCAGATATGCTCATTGAGAGCCTCTTCAATCGCATGTTCGAGTTGGTCTCGTTTCACTGGATTTTTCTTCAGTTTATCAAGAAACACCGTTGCACCTGTGACAAAACCGGGAGCACAATAACCACATTGGAACGAAAAGTTTTCGATAAAAGCTTGTTGAATTGGCGTTAATTCAACAACTTTGCCTTGTTCATCCAGTTTGGCTTGCCCTTCGATGGTAACAATATTTTTATTGTTGAAATAATGGGCACCAAAGATACAAGTCCGGCTTTCAACCGTTGTGCCATCGGGCTGGATTTCCATAATGGTACAAGCATGGCAAATCCCTTGTCCGCAACCAAAGTGGGTGCCAGTGAGGTCTAGGTATTCATGTAGAAACTCAATCATTGGCATCCCAACAGGGACATCAATAGGACCAATTTTTTGGCCGTTAATGGTCAGTGTTAGTGGCTTGCGCTCAATAATCGGAACGGCATTGTTGATTTTCATGAGAGTGCCTTTTTAATTTTATCTACCGTAATAGGGAATTCATAGAAACGCTTGCCTGTTGCATGGGTTAATGCATTGCTCGTCGCAGGTAAGATTGGGATCATCCCCAGTTCTGCCATGCCTTTGGGTGGCGAAGTTTCTGAAAGTGGTGGTAAGTAATCAATGGTTTGCTGCCAAACCGCAACATCTTTAGCGCGCGGCAGGACATAGCGATTAAAGTTCCATGTTCCGTTTCCTGGCCCATCTTCATAGAGTGGTAATTCTTCCATCAACGCGTGGCCGATACCCATCGCGGTACCCCCTTGAATTTGGCCTGAAACCAATTCAGGGACAATCATCGTACCGGGGTCCATAATCATATGGTGGCGCATGATATCGACCTCACCCGTCATGGTGTTGACGTTGAGCTCGACTAAACAAGACGCAGGCGTGACCGTTGTTGGGTCCGCTTTGGCGCGCTGTGTTGGTGGGTAGTAGGCAATTTTACGTTTAATAAAATGGTAACCGCCAGTTGTCATCTGTTTTTTCAATTCTTGTGGTGCACCCTCGCCATAACGAACGGATATTGCATCGAGAGGGAGATTTTTCAAACCCACAGTTGGGATATCGAATTCTGCGCGAGCCCACTGCCAGCTGGAATAGCCGTGAACAGCAACCCCAGTGATGAGCCCCATCTCATGGGCTCTTCTGGCTAAAATGTCAAAAGGAATGGGCTTCATTCCGCCACCGCCAATACCATCTGGGCCAACGCGAATATCGGAAAATTCAACATTTAAGCCGTTGAACGCACCGCCGCCGGGGCCTTCACTCCAAATGCTTTTGGCCGCAGGCCATAGGGTATTTTCTAATAAAAAATGACCCGCTTGGCGTGTACCGAACCCAATGTAATAAACACCACTTGATGAGCTCATGTCAGGTATTAGAGCGGGTGTCCAATAGGGATCAGTTTTGGATAATTCATCTTGTTTTTTCTGGTCGGCCCAACTGGTTTTAAGCGGTAGTTCTTCAAACTCAGTCACCCCAAACTCAACGACATCAGGGGCTTTGCTGAGTGCTTGCCATACCATCACTTGCTGTGCGGTTGTGCCACCGGTGCCAATCTCTTGCATACAATGGCGCATTGTTAGCTTGCCATTGGCATCAAATTCAAGAGAAAGAATCGTTGGAACACCGCTAGACCCATAAACTTGCTGCACCTGTGCAAAGCCAACGCCGTATAACTTACCGGGGTTTTTCGCTTCATAATCGGCTTTATTTTTCTCACGATCGACCCAAATCGGGTGTTTTTCCGCAAGATTTAACATTTCAACGTTGCGCGGGTCACCGGCTATTACACCACCTTGTGTATTTGGATAACCTTCTAAAATGGCATTACGGCGGCGCAGTTCAATCGGGTCAATATTAAGATTATGAGCGATTTCATCCACCATCAATTCAGTGATTGCCATCGACTGCAAGGAACCAAAACCACGCATTGACCCCGCTTCGACAGCCGGAGTGGCCATGGCGAGAGCAGTGAGGTCAGATTTAGGGAAGTAATAAATAGACTGAGCACCGCGCACTGCTACGTGAGATACGGCAACGGAGAGGTTTTCACGACCGCCGCCATTACAGTTATAAGTGCCTTTTAATACATCAAACTTACCCGTTTTTTTATCACCAATAATGGTGACATCCATCTCAATGGAGTGGCGTTTCATTCCCATTTGGAATTGTTCATAGCGGTCATTTGCCATGCGAACAGGTAAGCCATCAGCATAGAAACTAGCGACCATCGAATAAAAAGGAAAAACCGAATAGTCTTTTGAGCCGTAACCAACAGTAGAACCGGTTAATAACACAATGTTTTCGACGGAAAAATGTTTGTTGTGTTTAGATAGCTCAGCAGCAGCATTAACTACACCAGCAGGAGACTGTGTCGCGGTTAAGATATGCAGTGTTTTGGTTTGCGCGTCATACCAAGTATTACAGTTATCTGGCTCCATCGCGCAAGGGTCAATGGATTGTGAAAAACCATGGCGCTCAATCACAAACTTATCAGGGTTCTCGCGAGCCGCTGCGATTTCTTGCTCAATTTGCCGCGCGTAATCCATCGCTTTTTCTTGTTTATCAGGGCTTTTTTCTGCCTGATGAAGGGCTTGAATAAAGCCACCGCCACGATCTTTACGGATCACTGGGGGAATAGAAATGGCGTGCTTGGGGTCATAAGGTGGCCAAATAGGCGTATTGCCATCGAACCCGCCTTTAATACCTGAATCTTGATAAGGGGAAAAAATAGAAGGCGAAAGTGGTGTGTCACCACCGATACGCACGTACCGTGCTGCACCATAGTTAGCGGGCGGTTTTGGCCCTGTCACCGCTCCGTATTTTACGGTGTTTGTGGCAAAGCGTAACATCCGCTGTGCTGCACTATATTTATCGAAATCATGATAAATCAAGATAGCAACTGGGTGGCCAATAATCGGCGGTGTGTCCCCTAAAGGAACTAAAATATTGGTGCCATAGAAGCCTTTCCCCATACTGGTATCTTGGGGAATATTTAAGCCATCACGGATAAGGTCTTCTTGTAAAACAACTTTATCAGGTTGTAGATTTGGCCCTAACATTGAAATATCAATGCCTTCAAAGGTTTTATCTGCCTCTGTCGCTTTTAACATAAAGGCATAACTTTGTTTTTTTGGCCAGCCGGGGATGTCTTTAGCGCGGTAATCACGAGCAAAATTTTTACGGCCAGTGACTTTTTCAACGCCATCCCAACGAAAACGTGCTTTACCGTTTTGACCAATCCAATCCGTTGATGGGGCGTCAGAATCGAGCTCCATTGCTATTGCAAAAGGGAGTTTGCCGACCATAACAGCAATGCCCGCAATAGTGCCTAGTTTGATGAAATTGCGTCTAGAAATATGTCCCGACATGTTGTGCTCCCTGATTATATTTTTAGGGTTTTTATTATGAGTAATGGAAGTAAATAATATTTTTTAGTCATTCATTATAAGATCGTTTTATTTCGCTTAAATTTGCTCACAATTTGATGACTAATATCAGATAGCTCAGTAAGTTACATAAATAGTATGGGTATCTGTAATGATATATCAAGAACGAGTAAAGGGATTTAGACAAGAAAGTGAATAATACTGTTGAAGTCATCTTAATATGACAGTATTGAATAAAATAACTGAGCTTTATTAGAATACAATTTATTTAAATGATACTAATTCTTATTAATAAATGATTAAATCAATATGCATTTAATTATGTAAAGTATATTTGTATTCGGTTATTAAATAGAAAACTATTGGGCTCGTTAAATACGAACAAGCCCGATAGTTCATTTTTTGTCATTATTGACGTAAGGATTTAACATGCTCCGGGGTGACATCAGCTGGTTGTCCTCCCCACTGAACACGAAGGAAGTTCACTAAGTCACTAATTTGTTGGTCATTTAGCTTATTGGCAAACCCTGGCATGCTTTGCATATATTGGTTATTTGGGAACGCTTGCTCAGGCAAACCATCTAGAATCGCATTAATTAGGTTAGTGCTATCCACATCACGCAATGTTGAATTTCCTTTCATTGCCACCGCCACATTCGGTTTACCGCTACCGTCATAGGAGTGGCAACCTGAGCAGGTTTCTAAATAAATTTGGCGGCCTTGTGTATTACCTTCCCCCACCCTTAATGGCGAAGTTGCTAGCGGGTTATCGCCCATTAAATAGGTGGCTATGGCACTATTATCTTCTGGCGTTAAATGTTGTGAACTCAGATAAATTACAGGGTGCATATCACTGTAGGCGGAACCTTGTGGTGTGAGTCCAGTCATGAAAAACTGCTGTAAATCTTCTTTTGTCCATCCTCGTTCTGCAAGCGCTTGCGGGGTAATATCTGGAGCAACAAAACGACCTAAAGCACCCCCTTTCATAAAGTTATCTAAATCCATTTCTCCCAGCTTTCCTCTTGGCGTATGGCATTCAGCACAGTGCTCTAATACGTTAACTAAATACTTACCACGTAGCCATTCAGGGGAGCTACCTTGTGAGCTATCGGGGAGTGGTTTATCGTTAAAAAACAATAAATTCCAGCCAATCATTGCCATGCGTTGGTTCAGTGGGAATGGCAATGAATTTTCAGGTGGCGCGACATCAATAGCTGGCTGGCTCATCAAATAACTGTAAATAGCGTCAGAATCTTCCCGAGTGATCCCTTTATAGGATGTATAAGGCATTGCCGGATAAAGATTTTTACTCGGTGGAGAGATACCTTGGGTCAGTGCTTTATAAAAATCATCTTTTGTCCAGCGGCCGATACCAAAATCGGCTGAGGGCGTTAAGTTACTGCTGTAGATGGTACCAAATGGGGTATCGAGTGGAAAACCACCGGCTAATGGTGCGCCATCAGCACTGGTGTGACACGCAGCGCAGTCACCAGCAAGAGTGAGGTAACGGCCTCGCTCAATTTCTTGAGGCGTCGCAGTTACTTTTTGTACTGGACCATCTAAGGTACGGCTTTCATACCAATACAGTACCGCCCAAACGATGATAGCGATGGCTATCAACCATAAAATAATTCGTTTGATCATTTTACTGCCTCCTTGATAAGACCAGGAGTCGCAAGAACTACATCGCGTACTGCTTCATAATAGCGTACATAACCAGTACAACGGCAAATATGGTTATTTAGAGCTTGTTTGATAGCCTCTTCTAAGTCTGCTTCTGCAATCGGGTTTCGCTGAAGTTCTTCAATAAACACGGTCGCTGCATTTACAAAACCTGGGGTACAGTAGCCACACTGAAAACTGAAATTTTCAACAAAAGCTTGTTGAACCGGGGAGAGTTTTACCTCCCCATTTTCCTCTTTGGTGGCAGCCCCTTCGATAGTTCGGATGCTTTTATTATTGAAAAAATGTGCACCAGTAATACAGGTGCGGATTTCTTCGCTGGTACCAGATGGATTATCTAATATAACAACTCAAGCATGGCAAATGCCTTGGCCACAACCTAGGCGAGAACCTGTTAGGTCAACATATTCATGAAGAAAGTCTATCATCATGAGGCCTTCAGGCACGTCCATTGGTCCATACTGTTGGCCATTAATGGTTAAGGTGAGGGGAAGGAAATTTAGGCTCATGATATTACCTCTAAAATGTCTTTTGCGCGTACAGGCAAATGCAAGAAATGATGACCAGTTGCATCTGCAATGGCATTGACGATGGATGAAACTACCGGGATCATAACAACCTCAGCAACGCCTTTCGGCGGGTCAGTATCTGAAAGTCCTGGTAGGACTTCATTGGTTTGTTGCCAAACTGCAACATCACTGGCAAGCGGGAGATGATAACGGTTAAAGTTCCACGTCCCATTACCGGGACCATCTTCGTAGAGAGGTAAATATTCATGGAGTGCATGGCCGATACCCATTGCTAATCCACCTTGAATTTGTCCTGAAACCAGTTGTGGGACGATAAGATTACCGCATTCCACCACACTATGGTGATTCAGCAATTCGACTTGCCCAGTCGCTTTATCAATGGATAGCTCGCTAACGGTAGCGACGGCACTGTAGTAAGTGACTCCGGCATTATTTCTTTGTGTATCAGGGTAATAAGCTTTTTCGCGGTGGCAAACTTGGTATTCTTTATCGGCAAATCGTAGTGATAGCCCATCAATCGGTAAACGGCGAGTTTCACCCTGAATAGGGAAATCGGCTTCAGCCCATTGCCAGCGGTTAAATACGTGGCACACTGCGCCAGTTACCCCGCCCATTGCAAAAGTGCGTTCAATTAAGCGCGGTAAGCTAAGCACCTCAAGCCCATCAGCAGTTAAGCCTTCAGCAACCCAACGAGCATCTTCACGGCGAACAACTAGAGGGGCCGCTTGTCCGCCGCCAATCCCTTCTTGCCAAATTGACATGGCAGCTGGCCATAACCCATGTTCGAATATAAGGCGTGCGGCTGCTTCTGTGCTGTGGGTGAAATAATAGGCTGAATTACTCGCACTCGCAGGTGAGCAGTAGTTCGGTGTCCATAATGGGTTTTGTGCTAAGTGGTTTTGCTCATCTTGTGACATAGCAAATGGGTTACCTGTTGAGATCATCGGTAAAATTGACCAATCAACAACAGAAAAATGAGCTTGTTCCGCAGGCTTTCCTAACCATTTAGCGCAAACCACCGATTGGGACGTTGACATACCTGTACCAATTTCTGCGCCACTATGATAAATGGCTATTTTACCCTCGGGGGTAAGTTCTACGCGAGCAAAGGAGGATTCCGCACCTGTCCCAAAGTCTTTTTGCACACAAGAAATCCCTGTACCGAATAGTTTACCGCTATTTTTCGCTTCAAAGTCGGCTTTACGTTTGGCTCTGTCAGTCCACATTGGGTGAGCAGCACAGCGGGTTAACACTTCATCGGCACGAATTGCGCCGCCAGGAATTGCCCCTTGGGTATTTTTCATCCCAGATTTGATGATATTTTTAAGACGGAACTCGATGGGGTCTACTTTTAGGAGTTTTGCGGCTTCTTCCATTAACATATCGGTTGCTGCCATGGCTTGTAAAGTACCATAACCGCGAGCTGAACCCGCATCGACCGCTCTTGATGCAATACCGACCGCAGATAAATCACTACGGGGAATATAATAGATAGCTTGGGCCCCAGTAGCCCCGACCATGACAACGGAAGGCGTAAAATTACAGCGACCACCGCCGTCACCGATAAAAGAAGCTGAAAGGGCTTCAATTTTATGCGTTTTTTTATTAACCGCTAAGGTGTAATCCATATCGAAAGCATGGCGTTTGATGGTAGATTGAAATTGTTCATAACGGTCATTAGCTAGACGAATAGGGACTCCGTCTCCATATAATGTTGCCATCGCACCATAAT
Organism: Providencia rettgeri; assembly: GCF_013255915.1. GTDB lineage: Bacteria > Pseudomonadota > Gammaproteobacteria > Enterobacterales > Enterobacteriaceae > Providencia > Providencia hangzhouensis. The sequence goes on from NZ_CP053896.1 coordinate 1,106,523, forward strand.
AGGGGAATGGAGTGTGGTCTTTAGAACCATAACCAACGGTAAAACAAGGGTGTAGGAAAATTTGTTTAATTGGGAAATGCGATTTTGCCAACATTTCTGGTAATGATTCCGCAACTTCCTGAGGGGACTGTGTCGGAATAACAAGATGGAATGACTGTGTTTTGGCGTCGTACCAACCGTTAGCATTATCAGGCTCTAAGGCAGCAGTATCAATGGATTGAGAAAAGTATTTTCGTTTGAGCACTAACCAGTCTTCCGGTGGGTTTTCCAGTTGTTTAGCGATCTCATCAGCATATAGCATGCCTTGTTGATCTAATTTTCCGCCTTCGCGACCTTCAGGCCAAACGGGTAAGTGCTTTTTCATGCCAATAGGGGAGATTGGCATATCTTTTAGGCTTGAATAAATATCTGGCTCATAAGGATTTTCATTGCCAATTCGCACGCCACGGTAGGTTCCCCATGGGTCTCGTTCTAATGGGCCAGTTACTGCGCCGTATTGGATAACATCGTCACGGAATTTTAAGGTTTCTTTGGCAAAACGGAATTTAGCAAAATCATGATAAATCAATAATGCGACGGCTTGGCCAAGGTAAGCGGGAGTTTTCCCTTCTGGAAGCAATAAATCATCACCATAAAATTCAGGGAAAGCAACGCCATCTTTTTCTAAGTCACTTGCAGTTACGATGCGGTCAGGCATCAGGCCATCTTTTAGCAGATCAAGGTTAAAGCCTTGGTAAATTTTATCGGCTTGAGTCACGCGGAGTAAAAATGCATGACCTTGCTGTTTTGGCCAGTGAGGGATATCACGTGCACGAATGTCTCTGGCGAAGACTTTTTCCCCTTGGACTTTGGCAAAACCATCAATACGAAATTTGATTTGTTTGTCGACCGGGTTCCAGTCAGGAGATTGAAGGATTTTTTCTTCGAATAGCACATCAAAAGCACGGCTATACAAAGGGGCTAAATAAACAGATATTCCCGCTATAACGGCACATTTTAGAAAGTGTCTGCGGGAGAGTTCGACATTGCTTTTGCTCATAATACACCCTTACACTTATTATTATTACATCGGTATTTTTATTTTTATAGTCACATCGAAAAAATTACTTGTATCACATTTATATTATACTTCTCTTAATAAATTTCAAATTAATGATAAGTAGTTCTTGTGATCTTACTGAATATACTTTATTTATGAGATACGCAATCAGTATATCGATTTAAAATAAAAACTATGAATATTGGTATTTTAATATTGGCAGCAGGAAAAAGTGAACGTTTTCAAAATGCTGGAGGTAAAGGAAGTAAATTAAATTTTATGCTTGAAAAAAATACAGTTTTTGAAAAAACACTATTAAATTCAATCGATAGTGAGCTTCCTGTACATGTAGTGACACGGCCTGAGAATGAAGGTGTTATTAATAATTGTTTACAATTTAATATTCCATACTCGTTGATAAACAGTAATGGGTTAGGTGAATCAATCGCATTTGGTGTTAAAAATACGTCTAATTTAGATGGGTGGATAATTCATTTAGCGGATATGCCATACATCAATAGTCATTTATTTATCCGTGTAGCGAATAAATTAAAACACCATACATTAGTCAGGCCAGTATATAATGGTTTACCAGGCCATCCGGTAGGAATATCTGCGAAGTATTATACGGAATTAATTAATCTAGTAGGTGATGATGGTGCGAAATCAATATTACGTCGCAATCTTGTTTATCAATTAAACATAAATGACGAAAATGTTGTAAAAGATATTGATTATCCGAGTGTTGATAACGATTAAGGAACGAATATGTTGCGTGAAGATGTTTTTGTTATCTCTCAAGCCCTTTCTTGGATAAAAAAAGAGCCTATATGGTTGTGTACGGTGCTAAGTACATATGGTTCTTCCCCTCGTAGCCCGGGTTCACTTCTTGTTGCAAAGGCAGATGGTCAGTATGTTGGTTCTTTATCAGGCGGTTGTATTGAAGAAGATTTTATTCAACGAATACAGCATGCTGAATACATTAAGAGCAGCCAAATTGTTCGCTATGGTCGCGGTGGTTTAGAAGCGAAAGTGAATTTACCTTGTGATGGTAGTTTAGATGTTTTAATTGAATATTTACCGAATAGTCAGGAAAGTGTTAGTTACCTTACGGAGATACATCAAGCGTTACTGGGATATACTGCAATCAGTAAAAAAATCACGTTGCCACAAAGAGGTGAGGTAAGCACGGTTAATAATCAACAAACCCCAACCCAAATAGAGCGGGAAGGGGAGAACATTCAATTATATATTGCCGCGCCGCCACGGTTAATTATTGCTGGGATCTCAAATGTAGGTATTTACTGTGCTAGTTTTGCAGCAACATTAGGGTTTGAGGTTATAATTTGTGAACACCGTGAAGATGAGCTATCGCGTTTTTCTGGGCAACTTTCTAGTCAATTTGAAGTCATTAAATTATTTCCAGCTCGCTATTTGGAATCCCAAAGCTGTACACCGAATACCGCTATTGTTTCTTTAACCCATGATCCTCGTATTGATGACCTGACACTAATGGAAGCAGTGAATACCCCAGCGTTTTATATTGGTGCAATGGGCTCAGTAAGAACGAGTGCTCGACGTCGTGAGCGACTTATAGCATCTGGTGGGATGACGGAGACGGAAATAGAACGCATCCATGCTCCCATTGGTATTCCTATCGGTAGCAAAACACCACCCGAAATAGCATTAGCGATAATGGCGGATATTGTAGCTCATAAAAATGGCGTGGTTTCATCTAGTTATGTTAGTGAAACGAAAAAAGTAATGGTTACAAATTCAATGTATTGTGATGTTTAAAGTTAAATTCCCACGCCTTATAAAGTTAAATGACCTTTATAAGGCGAAAGGACCTAAAACTAGTTTAGTTGGTATAAATAGAAGAAATAATTTCTCTCATTTTTATTAAATATTTTGAAGCATCATATCGGTCAGTGACTATCTCTATATAAGCAGCAGTATCGAGTGTTTCGATAGCCTGTAAAGCCTCATCTAATTCATCGCAGGTTGTCACTTTTTTGCAATACCAATCGTCACATCCCAGTGCTAAAGGAAGTTGTGCGTAATTCCATTGCGCAACATCATTATAATAATATTCAGGTTCTTTACAGAATAGTCGTTCAATAAGATAGCCATCATTATTTAATACAAAGATGATGGGTTTTAATCCAAATCGTGCAAATTGACTAATTTCTTGCATAGTTAATTGATGAGCGCCTTCCCCTGTCGCTAAGATGACTCGACGTGACGGGGATGCTAAAGCGGCGCCCAGTGCAGCAGGTGTTGCCCAGCCAATAGATCCCCATAATGATTGGGAATGAAAAGATGCACCTTTAGGTAATAGTGAAAATGCTAAGCCCATTGAAAAGGTTCCAGTATCTGTAAATATTATATCATTAGGTCTAAACATTTTTTCTAAGCGAGGATATAGGTATGATTCAGTTATTTCGTTTGTTTCTACGGCTATCGGTTGACCTAGTGATTGGGCCTTAGGACTTTTGTGTTGATTAAAAGAAGAGGTTGGCAGTGATAGCAATCTATTCTGCAAGGCTAAAACAACGTCTTTCATGGAAATATTATTGTAGCATTGGCCATCAATAATGACTTTATCTTCCATAATATGGATTATATTTTCGATTTTAATATTAGAGGTATAACAACCTGAATTAAAGTCAGACAGAATAGTGCCTATATTTATAACACAATCACTGCTTTCGACAAATGAAGTGACTTGAGGAGTTAATATTTGCCCTGTATACATTCCGATATATTGCGTATTAGTTTCATCTAATACACTTTTATCCATAAATAACGTGGTATAAGGAATTTTGGTTTTTTCAATGATTGTTTGTAAGGTATTTGCTACGCCTAAGCGCAAAGATATTGAGCCTGCTAATATGCAGGGTTGTTGGCTATTTATTAATTTATTTAAGATTAAAGGAATAATATTTTTTAGTGTTTCTGAGCAACTGTTTGGTATTAATGGAACAACATGATGAAATGGTTTAATTACAGTCTTTACAGCATAATCAGCAGGTAAGCCAAAATAAACTGGACGGCGTTCATGTAAGGCGCATGCGATTAACCGCTCAGTCTCTTCAATACAGTTTTCAGGGGTAATAATGGCATGAGCACAGACAATATGTTGGCTCATTTTATAAAAAACGTCATAGCTTCCATCCCCTAATGTGTGATGAGAAATACGTTGTTTCTTTTGTGTTAGGCTAGGAGGCATTCCAACAAGGTGAAATATAGGGACTCTTTCAGCATAAGAACCTGCTATTGCATTGAGAGCGCTTAATTCGCCAACGCCAAAGGTTGTTGATAATGCAGCAACACCTTTAATTCTTGCATATCCGTCTGCAGCATACGCTGCGTTTAATTCGTTGCAATTGCCAATCCAACGTTGATGGGAGTTTGCACAAACACTATCATTTACAGGAAATGAATAATCACCAGGAACACCAAATATATCTTCAATGCCTAATTGATAGAGCTTAGATAAAATATATTCAACAACAGTTTCTTTCATTTAACTTCTCCAGTTAATAATTGTTTTTTACTTGATTTGTAATTATTTATATTAGCTATTTATTCTTATTGAAATCAATTCCATGATAGCTAATAAGGGAAGTAGTGAAAGTGTTATATTTTATAATGAGATTAATGGGGGTTATTAAATATATTATTTAATAAATTAATATAAATTAGTAGAGTAATAAAAAACAGTAGATCTTTTTAGACCTCACTGTTTTTTAGATTTAGAATACAGTTAAATAGGGTCAAGCCTGAGCGGCAATCACCATAATTTCTACTAGTACTTGTTCCCGAGCCATATTGGCTTCAACAGCTGCACGGGCAGGGCTATTTTCTATAGGCATCCAACTTTCCCATACCGCATTAAAGTCAGCAAAATCCCGTTTGATATCTTTAATCCAAACTTGGGCGGATAAAATACGTGTTTTATCACTGTTGCTTGCAGCAAGTAATGAATCAATCTTGGCAAAAACGTCTTTGGTTTGTTGTGTGATATCACCCGTTAGATCATTAGGTACTTGCCCTGATAAGTAAACTAAACCTGAATATTCAACGCTATCAGCTAAGCGTGGTTTTGGGTTGTTACGTTTTATGGACATGATTACCTCGTTAATCCAGTTAAAGAAATAGGGGGTTTTTGTTCAGTTATTAATTGGCTCAGTATTTCCGCGCTGCCTGCGGCAAGTGTAAACCCTAAACTGCCATGCCCAATATTAAGCCATAAATTTTTATAGGCAGTTTTTCCTAGTATCGGTGGGCCTTTCGGTGTTGAAGGGCGTAACCCAAACCAACTTTCAGCATCGTCAATTTTAGGTAATTCAGGGAAGGTATTTTTAATAATATTCTTGAGTGCTTGTATTCTATTTTCACGCAAGCCTTGCTTGTCATAACCAATATCAACCATCGCAGCAATGCGTAATTGATCATTAAGTTTGGCATAGACAATTTTATTGCCGTAATCAGTCACGTTAATTTTCGGAACAATATGTTCTACCTGCGGGTATTCTACGCTTAAGCTATAGCCTTTTAACCCTAAAATTGGGACATTAATATTTAGTGGTTTTAACAATTCGCGGCTACCATTGCCGGCACAAACAATAAAATCATCAGCTTGGATAGTTCCCTGGTGAGTGGCTACTCCTGTAATGCAGTCATCTTGTTTAATGAAAGATTGAACATTATGTTGTAAGCAAAGATTAAATTGAGGCTGCGTGAGTAAATATTGCAGTAGGTTCTTACAGAATAAATAGCAATCTGCACTCTCATCATCAGGGGCATATATTGCACCTACCAGCTGAGACTGTATGTCTTTTAAAGAAGGCTCTAGCTCAACAATTTCAGTGGGTGTTAATATTTTTTGAAATTGTTTATCAACCGTTTCACTGGCTTTTTGAAAACTTTTATTATCACGGTGGATAATTAATTTCCCTGATTTTTCCCAAGCAAAATCAGAAATATCACCATTGTTACGCCATTTATTCATTATTTCTTGGCTAAAAAGTGATAAACGTAAAAGATGAGCACCATTAATTTTATTGGTTTTACGGTTACAAGCTAATGTAAATTGTGCAAGCCAAGACCATTGTTGTATTGAATGCGTTATTTTTAGATTTAAAGGAGAATTATTTTTCCCCATCCAACGTAGGCCTTGCAAAGGAACACCGGCGTCTGCAAGAGGAGATACATAGCGATAGCTGAGTTGCCCACCGTTAGCAAAACTGGTCTGCATGCCAACATCGGTATCTGATTCAACTAATGTTACGGTTTGGCCTGCTTTAATTAATGCATAGGCGGTGCTTAAACCAATTACACCAGCTCCAATAACCACCACATGTTTAGTCATAATAATCCGTAACCCATAATAACCAAGATGTTATTATTTAACGGTGAATAAGCTAACTAAACAATTGAGTTTTCATTACTAGAGTATAACTTTTGGTTAACTACTTTATTTCTTTTTTCAAGTGTGGATGCCAAAGTATTAACATAATTTTGTGCAGCTTTGGTTAATGGTTTGTCTGCGCGATGAAAAACAGATACGGCAAGATGTAAACCTTCTTTTAGTGGGTAAATCATCGACTCAGGTAGCGTATGTTCGGCTGAAAAAATATCCGTAATACTACAGCCTAAACCCGCTTGAACAAATTCTGCTGCCATATGGTAGGTATGAACACTAATATTTGATTCTGCAAACTCATGGCGCTTTTGTAATAGCTGAGATAAGGAGTCAGACCCAGGATGGATCCAACGCTCTTGGTCTATATCGGTGAGTGATACAGGGGAGTGCAATGGTAATTTGCTATCCACATAGACTAATGGGATATCAGCAATGGGAAGAACAGCAATGCCTCCTTCAATTTCAAGATTAAAGCCAATACCAATGTCGAGATCTTGTTGGGTTAATAACTGCAGAATATCCGTTGTATGATGTGTACCGATCGTGAGTTTGATATTGGGGTGTTTTTTAATAAATTGCGCGGTCACTTCAGGTACTAAGTTTAGCCCTAAGCTAGGTAGACAACCAATGGCTAGTTTACCTTGCGGATCACGTGATAAATTTTGCGCTAAAATTCTTAGTTTATCTAGATTTTGATAAACTTCTTTGGCTTCTTCAAATAGCAGGTTTGCCTCAGCCGTGGGAATTAACTTTCCTCTTATTCGCTGGAACAAGACTAAGCCAAGTTGTTGTTCTGCATGTTTTAAGGACTTACTTGCCGCGGGTTGTGAGATATGTAAAACCTCCGCTGCACGAGTTAAAGAGCCACATGTCATGACTGCATAAAAAATATCGAGATGCCTTAATTTCATTTTCAGAAACCTACTATTTGCTTTGACTCACCGAAACCGACTATTTGTATTAATTCGCATATTCTACCGAATTAATACAAATTAATCTGAACAACTATTTATTTGGTACTGAAAATGATGAAAGGTAATTAGGCGGTTTAAATTCAATGGTGATAAAAAAGAGAAGGCCAGATGATATACATAGGTTATAGCCTGGCCTTTATGATTGCGTACTAGGTAAAATATGTGCCTATTTCAATAAAGATTTTAATTAAGATACTATTTGAAATATCGACAATAAATGCCCCTACCATTGGCACCACTAAAAATGCTTTATGAGAAGGACTGAATGCTTTAGTGACGGTCTGCATGTTAGCGATAGCGGTTGGTGTAGCCCCCATTCCAAAGCCACAGTGCCCAGCACTAATAACAACTGCGTCATAGTCTTTGCCCATCATTTTAAAGGTAACAAATGTTGCAAATAGAACCATAACTACCGTTTGGACAGCAATAATTATCAGAACAGGGCCTGCCATACTGGCGAGTTGACCGAATTTTAAGGACATTAGCGCCATTGCTAAGAATAATGACAAGGCAACGCTACCTAAAACATCAACAGTTGGTTCAAAAACTTCATGCTTAAATATATGGGTTAAGACGTTACGAATAATAATACCGACAAATAAGCACCAAACAAAGGTTGGTAATTGCATGACAGTATCTTTAAAAAACTCACTAATATAGCCACCGACAACAATACAGATAATCAGCATTGAGATGGTTTCAATAACATTATTAGCATTAATTTTTCGTTTGACACTAGGTTGTTCGAAGGCTTCAACGATCGTTTCTTTCTCGAGTTCAGTGCTTTTAGGGATTGAAACTTTTTTCAATAAATGGCGAGCAACAGGGCCGCCAATTAACCCACCTAATACTAAACCTAGGGTTGCACATGCCATAGCTAATTCAACAGCACCAGTCACGCCATACTTATCAGCCAGTATTGGTCCCCAAGCTCCTGCGTTGCCGTGGCCACCCGTAAGTGTGATTGAGCCTGCAATTAAGCCAATAAATGGACTTTCATTAAGCATGACAGCCATTCCCATACCAACGGTATTTTGAATAGCAATTAAGATAGTCACTGCGATAGTTAATAAAATAAGCGGCTTACCACCTTTTATTAAACGCGAAAAATCTGAGCTCAATCCAATTGATGAAAAGAACGTAATCATTAAAATGCTTTGTAGTGAAGCATCAAAAGTAAATGAGTATCCAGCTGTTTTATCGACAATTAATAGAATGATAGCAACAATAAAACCGCCAACAACGGCTTCAGGAATATGGTTTTTTTGTAGAAAAGGAGTGTATTTTACAACAAACATACCAATCAATAGCGCCAAACAAGCGACTAATAAAGTGTAGCTGGCATCTAGGATCATTATTTTACCTCAAGTTAGTTTACCAGAACTTTCACCGTTGTTATTTAACATTAGCGATAAATTAACTTACTTTGCGTAACTTTTGTTTAACAATGAGTTTTGTTTGGGTATCTATAACTTTTAGTTAACTGCGACATTCTTATTTTTTCATTTGTCGAATCATCAAATCCCGTAGTAAATTATTTATTTTCAACTTAACTAGTTGTTAATTATGGTTTTTTATGTTTTGTGTGTATTTGGGTATCATTTATGTGGTGATTAATATTTGCACTGATTTTATCGCGTGGTTATAAAGCCGTATTCAATATGAATGATGAGAAGTGTGATGTACCGCATGTAAGATGCTTAGCAAATGTAGGAGAAGAGGGGGAATGCTACATGATGTCGAATGCGCTTAATAATTCAAATGAAAATTGATGTCTTGGACATGTCATTTGGGCTCAGTATCTGAACGATTAATTGCTTTTAACCTCAGTGAAATGAATGCGAATATTATTCATTAAAATAATAGTGTAATTCTATTTAAATATTATAGCTTAGTTTTTAACCATTTCATTTATGTCATAAAAATAAGCCAGTGATTTAGTTATTGATTTTATTAAAATTATTGTTTTAATTACTATTTATAATAGTATTAGTATCATTAAATATGATAGGAGTGATATGATGGTAACTCCCCCCCAAGCAGAACAAGCATTGGTTATTCTGCGAAAACATTTTTCTGATTCATTAATTGCAGTTTATCTACACGGTTCCTCTGTTTCTAGTGGGTTGCGGCCAATGAGTGATATTGATTTACTTGTGGTGATTGATAGCCCCGTGACTGATATTTGCCGTGAACAACTTGTACGAGATTTAATGGATATTTCTGGCTTATATCCGATTGATCCAAAAGGCCGGCGACCACTGGAAATTGTTGTATTCTTAACAAGTGAATTAAACATGCTTTCTTATCCTGCAAAATGTGAATTAATTTATGGAGAGTGGTTACGTACAGAGTACGAGCAAGGGGTATTTGAAGGACAAACTCAAGACCCTGAATTCACACTAATGTTAGCCCAAGCGTCACAAGAAGCAGTAAGTTTATGGCACAAGGAAATATACGGCTTACCTATTGTTGGCCTGCACGATATTCGCCGAGCTATGTTAGATTCACTCCCTAATTTAGAGTTATCTCTAAAAGGTGATGAGCGTAATGTTTTACTGACATTATCACGCATGTGGTACACCATGGAAACGGGACTATTTATATCAAAGGATGAGGCTGCCATTTGGGCAATAGAACTCATGCCAGTGGAATTGGCCTCGGTGCTACTGGTAGCGAAAAAGGCCTATTTAACTGGTGTTTCTGTTGATTGGGAAAATCAACAGGTGGGAGTCACCTTGTGTGCGAGCTATTTAGCTGAGCGTATTCGTGCTTATTCTTAGATGCACATAAGCCAGTGTGTCTTTTGATGCTTTTTTAATACAAATCAAATAACGTTTGCTTGATATTTAATGAATTGAAAAGTAAAAGTCTTATACTGCCTTACTGTTTTATTAACGATGGAACAAAAATGGCTAAAAAATCGATAAATCCAGCGTCTGTCTTTAATTCTTTGCAGTATGGCTTTAGCCAAGCCGTAGAAACAACGGGAACCCGACAATTATTTTTATCGGGTCAGGTTGGTGTGAATGCTGCGGAAGAAACTGTTGCTGGGGGAATTTACGAACAAACCGTGCAATCATTAATTAATATTGAACATGTATTGCATGAGGCCGGTGGCGATTTATCTCATGTGGCTATGCTACGTATTTATATTAAAGAGGGCTTTAATAGCCATGAGGAACAAGCTGATATTGCGCGAGCATTAAAAGAAAAATTTCCAAATATGCCACCTGCATCTTCTTGGGTTATTGTTTCAGGGCTTTCCTTACCGGAATGGTTAATAGAAATAGAAGCTCATGCAGTTTTGAACTAAATTTATTAGAATAGAAAAGCCGACAGTGGAAAAATCGGCTTTTCTGGCACTCGTGGTATTAGTGTTTTACTAATGTTGAGAAATAATAAACAAGAGGTACTGCAAGGATCCACAAGCTAATTGGAATTTCTCTCCACTTGCCAGCAACGGCTTTAATTAAGATATAGAATAGCAACCCACCGGCGATACCCGTACCAAAGCTATTAGCGATTAGCGTAATCATCACCATCATTAATACTGGTAAGCCATCAGTAAAATTGCCTAAGTCCACTTTTCGTAAACCGCTGAACATATTTAGTCCAATTAAAATTAGAGCTGGAGCTGTGGCTTGGGCTGGGATCATCAATGCGATAGGCGTAAATAACAGCATTAATAAAAACATAAAGGCAGCAGCAAGGGCGGTCATACCTGTTTTACCCCCAGCTTCTGCGGCAGCGGAGGACTCAATGAGTGCGGTTGCCGCTGGAATACCTACCCACGGGCCTAATGCAGCAGCAATTGAGTCAACGATAAAGGGGCGGTTAATATTTGGCATATTACCTTCTTTATCTAATAAGCCAGCCTCTCCGCCAACGGCTAAAGTTGTTCCCATGGTTGAGAAAAACTCAGCAGCAAAAAAGACAAATAAGAAAGGTAGGAAAGCGATATTTAATGCGCCAATTAAGTCTACATGCCCTAGTACAGGTGCCACAGAATGTGGAATACCAATAAAACTTTCAGGCAATTTTGTGACGCCAAAAGGAATGCCTAAGAGGGTTGCAAATAAAATTGCCCATAAAATTCCGCCTGGTATTTTGCGAGCTTGTAGTGCAATCGCAACGAAAAAGCCTGCGAGTGCAACTAATGCACCAGGAGAAAGGAAATCCCCAAGCATTAGTGCATTTGTTTTTGGGTTAGCAAGTACTAGCCCTGCATTTCGAAAACCTAAAACGGCCACGAACAGACCAATTGATGCAGTTAATCCGAGTTTAATTGATTGGGGAACAGAGCGTGTAACAACCTCACGCAAGCCAAATTTAGTTAATAGGAAAAATAAAATTCCAGACCAACAAGCAATGCCGAGCCCTATTTGCCAGTCAATACCTTCACTACCTGCGAGAGTAATACCGACAAGAACAGAGCCTCCGATACCGGGGCCAACAATAAATGGTAAATTCGCATAGAATGCCATTAATAAACTGGCAATGACGAAGACAATAATTGTTCCAGTGGTTGCTGCGCCTTTATCCATTCCTCCTGCGGCAAGTAAACCGGGGATCACGACTAGCAGGTAAGCTGCGGCTAAAAAACCAGTAACTCCGGCTAAACACTCTGTTTTCACTGAACTCCCACGTTCACGTAAAGCAAAGCGTTTTTCCAGCCAACTCCCTGATGTTGGCGTATTTATTGAACTGTCAGCCATTAATAGGCTCTCCTATCATTATTTTTGATATTTTTAATTTTCTAAGCGTGCTTAACCGTATGGATAACAGCGTCAACGATTTGACGTGTTGTTCCATCCGTTAATCCTAAATCGGTTAAATGTGGCCCTGCATTGCAGGCAAGACAAGTTCCCTCAATGGCTTTAAATACGCGGTAAGGTGGTTCCCAATCTGCAATTTCACTGCTTAATTCACGTAATTGACGAAACTGAGCGGCTAATTCAGGCGCAGGTAAATCAGATAACATCCCCGCTATTGGCATCGCAACATGGGCTAAAATTTGGCCATTTTGCACTAACGCCATACCTCCACCACTCTCGATTAATAAATTAGCAGCGATAGCCATATCATCGGGGTCACGTCCAAGAACAACGAGGTTATGTGAATCGTGTGAATAGCTTGTCGCAATGGCTCCGCGTAATTCACCCCAGCCCTCAAGTAAGGCTATTTGAGGTAAAGCATCGTGACGGCCGTGACGGTGTTGAACTCGAATAAGACTGAAATTATTCGGCAGTTGTACCACGCTATTTTTGATTTGTACGTCAACTTCTCCCCATTGGGTAAAGCGCGCCCCACGAATATGACGTAAACGCGCACTACCATTATTTATTTCATCAATTTTTAATGTGCAATCATTTGGGGTAATAGGTGAAAGTCGCATGGTATCGCGTGGAGGTAAAATGTCATTAGGCACATTTAATGCATTGATAAGCTGATTATTTTCAGCAATTTTTCGTCCAGACACATACACAGCTTTCGCTTTCAAAACTTCCAATGAATCGAAGATAACTAAATTTGCTTTTCTACCTGCGGCAATCAGGCCAAGGTCATGGCGTTGCAAGCGTATTGCAGCATTAAATGTAGCAAAGCGTAGTACGTCCGTTGCCGGCATTCCATGCTCAATTAAAAGGTTAAGTAACGCAATAATGCCACCTTTTTCAATTAACATATCGGGCGGAACATCATCCGTACATACTGTAATTTGCGATGATAAATGTGGTAAGGATTTTAATGCGGCAACAATATCGGGAAGAAGGTAAGGATGAGAGCCACGAATTTGTAATGTAAGGCCCGCACGCAGTTTTTCAAGGGCATCTTCAGCCGAGGTTAATTCATGATCAGATGTGACTCCGGCAGCCAGATAAGCTTGGAGATCAGCCCCATTTAAGCCTCTTGCATGGCCTTCTATAAGTTTACCTGATGTAATTCCTGCATTTAGAATTTCTTCCATTCTATCACTGCCATGGAGCACGCCAAACATATCCATAACTTCAGCCACACCACGAACTTCCGGCCAACTCAGCATGGTTGACATTTCATCCCCAGCAAAGTCTGCACCAGACATTTCTAGGCCAGGTGTTGATGGTACAGATGAAGGGGCTGCAACCATAATATCTAGCGGCAAATTTCGGCTAGAATCAATGGCATAACGTACACCTTCTAGGCCTAGCACATTGGCGAGTTCATGGGGGTCCCAAAATACAGCAGTTGTTCCTTGAGCTAGAACTATCTCGGCATAGCGAACAGGAGGTAAGTGTGAGCTTTCTAAATGAACGTGAGTGTCTATTAATCCGGGTGAAATGAAATAGCCTGATAAATCATGGACTTCATTTGCATCAGTACGGGTTCCAGTAGGGTGAACGCTAGCAATTAGGTTGCCGGTGATCCCGATATCTGCAAGGCGAACTTCACCTGTGACCATATCGACAATATTGGCATTAGCGAGTAAAAGGTCAAAAGGCTTTTCACCTTTAGCGGATTGAATGACGTGACGCCTGTTTTGTTCTGTTATGCTCATAAAAATACCATTCCTTCAATTTAATGACTGTTACTTTATGAGCAACGCAAACGTTTGCCAAGATGATAAAATTTATCATGCGATAAGAAATGGTTATAATGAACAGATATATTGGCTAATCCAATAAAAATAAAAGTACATTATTATGATAGAACCTTGGCAGAGACTGCCAGCACTTACGCTCAAACAACTACAGTATTTTGTGACATTAGCAAAACTGCGTCATTTTACCGAGACAGCAAATCGTCTAGCGGTGAGCCAACCTGCTTTGAGTAGTGCTTTGCGGCAAATAGAAACGGTTATTGGAGGAAAACTAATTAATCGTACCGCTTCATCCGTAACATTAACGGAGCTAGGCGCAGCAATTTTACCACATGCACAGCAAATACTGAGTGTTTCTCACCGTGCATTTAGTGAAATTCAAAAAATAATCGTGGAAGGTGGGGATGGAACATTGCGTATTGGGCTGGTTCCTTCCGTAAGTTCTTTGTTATTTCCTGCTGTACCTGAATTATTAACTCAATATTTTCCGAGGCTTAATATTGAGTTTTATGACCAAACGAATGACGCTTTGATTGATAAACTTATCAATCATGAAATTGATTTTGGCATTGGTGTGTTAGATAGCTCAGTGCCTCAAAATTTAAATATCTTTCCCTTGCAGGATGACCCTTTTGTTGCTGTTGTTCATCATGATGATGCCGTGTCTGCCAATGAATTTCACTTGCCGTGGAAATTGCTAAATAATCGTGATATTGCCGTATTTTCGAAAGGTAATATTCAACGTTTAGTTGCTGCTACGGTGGAAAGTCACCGACTAAAATTAAATATTCGTTATCAAGTAGATTATATTGAAACCTTGTATGGCTTAGTTCGTTCAAAATTAGCGATTGCTATTTTACCACTGCTTTATACTGTACATTTACGAGACCCGGAATTGAAAGTTTTGCAATTACAACAACCGGAGTTAACGCGCACAGTCGCTTTAATTCGTAATAGTGAGCAAGCGACGCCACTAATGGACGAGGTTTTTCAGGTATTGTTAAAAGTATTGCGTGATAACAACGTATGAGATTTATCAACTAAGGTAGATTACTACCGCATTTATCGTAAAGTTATTTTATTTGAATAACTGAATAATGGTTTCAATATCGATAATAATATCTTAAAGAGTGTTACAGATAGCGCTCACTTTTTATTTAATAAATTGATTTTAAAAAGCTTTGGAATAACTTTATGAATACTATACTAAAATATAGCTGTTTTATCGCCGCGGTTATATTACTTTCCGCTTGTGATGATATGGAGCTTTTAAGTGGTAAAGGTAAATTTTATTATAGTAACCCAAGCGCAAACACGATTAGGTTTAAGCTAGATGGTAAAGATTATGATGTTTTACCAGAAGATAAAGGTGTTGTTTTACTTTCTAGCGGGTTACACCAGTTAGAAAGCGATGAGGGTAACGTGACGGATTTTTTTGTCTTTGAAAATAACTCTGGCGGTATTATTAACCCAAATCATTTTGTTTATTACACATTGTCTGAAGTTTATGCTGTTGATGGCAAAGAAGAGAGGTTTAAACCTGCGAGTTACCCCATTACGATTAATGGGCACGAGCTTGAACTGCCAGTTCGCAGTTCTAATGCAACGCTTATTGATGGAAATATATTTAGGTGTAGCTACCCGGTTGGTGAAAATTTTCCAGATTCAATCACACTTTATGATGATAAGTTAGATGGAAATATTAAATCAAAGTGTTTTGATAAACATGAATTAATTGCCTATTTAGATAATGAATACGGACAAAATTTATTACCGGATCCTGCTAATCATGAAGCTGCGGATTCTATCAATGTGGTATTTATGTATGGAGTCCCAACTGTTACTTTTGATAATGAGGATGTACAGGCAAAGGCCGAAAAATTAATTCAGTTAGTTACGCGGTTAAAAAGTACCGATGATGTGAATATCCATGAAGAATTAAACCAAGAATTTCATCAGGCTATCACAGAATTAGTCCAGGAGCAGGCTCGAAGTGCTTCATCAAATTCTGTTGCGGAAAATATTAAATATAATCATTTCATTCAAGAAATTAATGTAGTAAGAGAAAATGGTATTTGGTTAAAATAGTAATCATTTAAGTAGATTTACTCTTTACATATTTACTCAAAAAACTATTTCGAGTAATAATTTTTTTGAAATTAATTAAGAAAATGCTTATTAATTATACAGAGTAATCTTATTTGAAATAATTGGCGAAAAAGCGAGATTGGGGTAGTTATATTTTTATTAACCTCACCAAGGAACTCGGCGATGAATTTATCCATACAATCTGTTTTCACCGTCATATCAGCTGTATTTTTGTTTTTATTTTCTTCTGTCGCTAGCAGTACAACTATTATTGATACCAAAAGGGAACCCGATGTTTTAGATTTAGTATTCATTCTTGATAAAAGTGGCTCTATGTCAGGTTTCGAGACTGATACAATTGGTGGATATAATAGTGTATTAACTGAAAATAAAGGAAAAAAAGCAAAAACCTACATTACAACTATTTTATTTAATGACAAAACAAGTTTACTCCATAATAGAGAACCCATTGCAAAAGTTTCTAATCTAACACTTGATGATTATCCTGTTGGTGGCTATACCGCATTGTTAGACGCAATAGGAGAAGGCATTGAAAAAATGCAAGAAAATAGAAAGGTTACTAAAAATAATAATGTCCTTTTTGTAATAATTACAGATGGGCAAGAAAATAGTAGCCGTAAATATTCCCAGGCGAAAATTAAAGCTATGATTAAGTCTGCTGAAACAGAAGATAAATGGGATTTTATTTTCTTAGGAGCCAATATTGATGCCATTTCTGAAGCGGAAAATATTGGGATTAAAAGTTCAAATGCCACTGGTTATGTGCAAGATGGGACAGGCTACGATAAAGCTTATCGTGCTGTAAATAAAGCGGTGGAAGCTAAACAAATGTCTGCGCCAATATCAGAGGACTGGAAACAGGAAGTCGAAGCGGATGTGAAGGAACGTAAAAAATAATAATGTGTTCAATTAAAAAGAGATGAATATCGCTTCGAATAAAGCCCTTACGGCAAATGCAATAAGGGCTTTCATTTTATAAATATAATTAGCTAGTTTGTTTTAAGGCTGTAAACATTTTTTCAGCAAGTGTGTCTTGTGCCGATTGGACTCCAGGTAATACAAAATAGTACCCTCCACCAAAAGGCTTGATATAACGTTCAAGTGGTTCACCATTGAGCCGTTTTTGAGTGTCAATAAAGCCTGTCTTTAAATTTTGTTGAAAAGAGACAAAAACTAAGCCCATATCGAGAGTTCCTGTTTCGGTTAACCCCAGTGAATAGCTATAACTTCTTCGCCTTAGTTTTGCGGTATAACGTTCAGGGTTACGAGGCTCTGCACGGCGCATATGGGAATCAAATAAAATACGGTCACCATGAGGATCTTTTTCAAACTCAGGATCATCATGCTCATTTTTCATGCCGATTGGTGCTCCTGAGTCTTTATGTCGGCCAAAATCATTTTCTTGATCTTCTAATGGTGTTCTATCCCAAAACTCTAAATTAAAACGAATGAGACGTACTGCTTGGTATGTCCCTCCGTCGCACCAAGACGGTTCTTGGCTGCCTTTTGTTATCCATATTAATTCGTTCATTAACGAATCGTCATCGGCAGGCGCATTTCCTGTTCTATCCTTAAAACCAAAAAGGTTGATAGGCGTTGAGTGGTTATCAATATCTCTTGCAGGTAAGAAACCATCTATTTTCCAGAGAGGAAAACTGTATGGCGAAATATGACGTAGGATGTCACGTAATGCATAGATAACGCTTTCTTGGCTATTCGCACATATTTGCAGAAGAAGATCACCACCACACCATTTTTGTTCTAGTCGATCGTTAGGAAAACTGGTCATTTCACTAAGATGTTTAGGCTTAATTTTATTTAAGCCGAACCGGTTATCAAAAAGAGAATTTCCTAAAGCAACGGTGATAGTTAGTGAGTCGGGTTGTTGTTGTTGTGTCCCAAGAATACCTGATTCTGCCGGAGGCATCTTATCGTTATTGATTGACGGCTCTATTTGGGGTTGAGTTAAGTGAGCAATACGCTGAGTCAGTAAAGTAAAAAAAGTTTGTAATTGTTCGACAGAATTCGCTGTAGTATTAAATGCAATAAAAGTGGCATTTTTGGGTTCAGGCGTTAAAACACCGGCTTGGTGTAGCCCAAGATAATTGATTGCTTTGTTATAGGTGAGCTGGCAATTAGCAATTTTCCCTTGCGCTTTTAATGTTGGAGCCGCTAAAACTGCGCTACTAACTGCGAGCATTTTTAGGGCATTACGCCGAGACATTCCGTTGGTTTGCAATATACTACTAAGTTTAGCTTGCATAAATATATGCCTTAATATTTATAGTAAACATCGACATCAAGCTCAGCACGTAATTTCGCTAAGGTTTCAGCTTGCTGAGTGAGTAATGAATAAAGCGCCATTTTGTCTTTTAATTGTAATTGGCTATAAGGTTGGTATGTGGTATTTGACAGTTGATATGGCTGCATTATTTGGTTAATCAGCTGTTCATTTTGCTGTATTTTATCCAGTGTTTCTGGCTTGATAAAAGGTTTAAGAACCTCAACTATTTTTTTTGCTCCCTCTAAATTAGCGGCAAT
This sequence comes from Providencia rettgeri, assembly GCF_013255915.1. GTDB lineage: Bacteria > Pseudomonadota > Gammaproteobacteria > Enterobacterales > Enterobacteriaceae > Providencia > Providencia hangzhouensis. Next base: position 1,125,194 of record NZ_CP053896.1, read on the forward strand.
ATCAGTTAAATCAGAAAAACTGTAGATATTTTCTTTACCACCCAATTTTGTTTCTAAGATCATTTCAATAAAATCAGCCGAGGCTTGCACAAGCTTGGGTATTTCGATGGTTTCAGTTGCTACTCGTTTATGCAAATCACGCCCTTTGAGTAATAGCTCTTGGTTTGCCGCTAACGCAAGTTTTGCATCCTTTTGCATAAATAGCTGGTACTCAACAAGATGAAACCCCGTAAAGCGATAATCTGTTTCTTTATCGAGGAAATAATCGGCTCTTGGGTTAATTGTCCTATCCATATTACCAAACAAAATAATAATCGGGCGCACCGTTTCATAGTACTGGTGAGCTTGAATATATGCTGTTTGAGCTTGTTGCAGCTTCCCTTGCTGTAAACTCTGTTGTAACAATTCCAATTGTGTGATCATTTCTGCCAATTGATTAGTGGCAAAGGTTAAATAGGTTTGGATTGCATGTTGATATTTTTCTGGAGTGGGTATATCACCTTTAGCAATAATGATGTTGTCCCCTGTTTGCACAGGGGATCTTAGTGCTTTACTTTGAACCAAAGTAGGAATGGCAACACTGAGTATTAAGCTAAAAGACATCCATTTGATATTCCGCCTCAGTGAGCTAGACATTTTTTTTGCTCCGAACAAACAATGGGATCACAATAGCCCAATAAAGGACAAAGGTAATGACGCTGAGCCAAATCGGTTGTGAACGGTAGGCAAAGAAAGAAGAGATAAAATTGCCAGCAATACCAGAATCATCGAGAAATGCAGTTGTATCCCAAGCGGGGTAAATTAAAAACTCAGGGATAGCGAAATCATATTCAATCAATAAGTTAGCACTTTCTTCTACACCTTTAAGTAAGAGAGATAATGCGAGGAATAATAAAATAACCCCTGTAACTTTAAAGAAGATAGACCACGAAATTAAGCGATTTGTTAGTAGGAAAACATAAAGTGTAAGACCTGCAATCGCAATTCCACCACCGACCTCGATAAAGAAAGTCGAGGCATTAGATGTGGTTAGCGACATAATAAAGCTAGATAGGAAGACGACGATTTCACTCCCTTCGCGGGCAATGGCAATAGCAATAATCAATGCGGCTCCCCACCAGTTATGGTGGGCGGCATTACGTCTTATTCCTGATTCAATTTCGGATTTCATTGAACTTCCATGTTTGTTCATCCAATACACCATTTGGACAATCAGGACACAGGCGAGTAACTCCATAAAAATCATAAATAGTGATTGCCCAGTGTCATCGAGGACATTGAATACACCATAAATGAGAAGCGCCAATAAGATTGAGGTTATAACCCCGATAGCGACACCAGCCCAAAGGTATTTCATACCATTATGTGCGTCAGGGTGACGTTTAATCCACGCATAAATAATGCCAATGACAAGTAGCGCTTCAAAGCTTTCACGCCAAACAACAAACAGAACTTGTCCCATGCTAAATCCTTTTATTTCGCAATGATCTCGCCTTTGGGGTGAGAAAGGTGGAAGTCATCAAAAAAAGTGTACGTACCAGGTTTCAGTGGTGCGATTACCACTACTGAGCTTGCACCCGGCGCTAAAACTTTTTCTTTTCTTAATTGAATGCTTTCAAACTCTGCGGGTTCAGTACCTGTGTTGGTAATTTTAATGCGGATAATCGTTTTTGCAGGAACTTCAAGAACTCGCGGGATGAGATCACCATTTTTCATTTCTAATTCGACAGTATATTTTTCTGCAGCAAATGAAGATAAGGGAACTATTGTACAAGTGATAACCAGTAAAAAACTCAGTAATGTTTTCATTTTGGCTTGGTTTATCCTTTAATAACAACAAACAAAAAAGGGCTTACGCAAGATAACTCCCTTGGTTAAGCCCTTATCTAATTTTAATAAAAAAATTAGTAACTACCTTTACGGCCAACACCTGCGTAGTCAAAGTCCCAAGAGACTTCGAAAGGTTGGAACCAAGGGGCTACACCTGTTTCTTTATCAATATGGCGGCCAAAGGCAACTTCTTTATTGTGTGATGGCGGGTAAATTTTATAGGTGACGCGGTATTTACCATTGCCATCTAATTTTATGTTTTCCCCATAATGAGGGCCATCACTCGCCACCATAGGCATAAATGTGCCTGTTTGAGTTTGTGGTTTATCACCGAGTTTAGTAACTGAATACTCAATGGTCAGGTAAGGGATCCAATCGCCTTCTGCAAAGCCATTTGGGTTATCTTCAACAGCGTGAATATCTGCTTCTAAGTGGACATCTGCTTTATCTGCAGCTAAGTGAGACATCGCATGATGGCCTTCTTCGGTATCCATTGTAATGGGCTGTAAATAAACACCTTGGATTTCCATTCCGTTTTTGATCACAGGGTGACCGAGAGGGTACTCTTGAGCGAATGCTGAGATTGAAAACAACGCGAGACCTGAAACAGCAGCTTTATAGGCGAGTTTCATTATTTTTGTCCTTACCATAAGTGATATAGAGTAGTAATGATAATCATTACTATTAATAAAAAACAAGTGATAATTTCTGATAAGTTGACAACGCGTTGCTGAGAATGATTATTTTTATATAAAAATCTATGTGTTAGAAAAAGTTATTATTCTTCAAAAAATAACTTGCTAATAGTGTGCTCTATTAGGCAGTTTATTATTATCTACGTGATATATTTTGAATGTAGATATTCATGACAAATGAGTTTTTCATCAATTTTGTTGAAACTAAAGGTATAGCCATGCAACGACGTTATCTTGATTGTTCAGCTTCAGAAATCGTAAAATTCAATAAAAAGAATCTATTAGAATCAATTAAAGCCAGTGAAGGGCGAATATTGGTTTCTGAAACCATTGGTACAATTCAGCCTGTATTAATGACGGTAACGAATGCTGAATTAGCTGCAAGCCAAGGTGCCGATATCCTGTTGCTGAATGTTTTTGATGTTAATCAACCGATTATGCAAGGTCTGCCCGAAGGGACTGAACCCGAAGAAATCATTCGAACGCTTAAGCGTTTAACGGGGAGAGCAATAGGCGTTAATTTAGAGCCCGTACCTGAGGGATTTAATAATCCAACACAGGATGCGCAGTGGAAAATGTCAGAAGGGCGGTTAGCAACAGTAAAAAATGCCCTTAAATTAAAAGAAATGGGTGCTGACATTATTGTTTTAACGGGAAACCCTGGAAATGGAGTCACTAATCAGGAAATTAACCAGAGTCTTAAAGAGCTTAAAGCTGTTGTTGGCGAAGATATTGTGCTTATTACAGGGAAAATGCACGCGGCAGGGGTTTTGAATGCCTCGGCTGAGCAACTCATAACAGAAGATGGTATTCGTACCTTTATTAACAGTGGTGCAGATATCATTTTGCTTCCAGCTCCAGGAACGGTCCCCGGGATCTCGTTAGAATTTGTGCAAAAAATGGTGGGTTATTGCCATTCCCAAGGAGTGATGACAATGACAGCGATTGGGACTTCTCAAGAAGGCGCAGATTTACAAACTATTCGGCAAATAGCATTAATGTGTAAAATGGCCGGGACAGATTTACATCATATTGGTGATTCAGGATATAACGGAATTGCATTACCTGAGAATATTTTAAATTATAGTATTGTGATTCGAGGGGTTAGGCACACTTACTCACGTATTGCTCGTTCAATTAATCGCTGATTGGTATTCTTAGGTGGTTTTTACAGAATAATTTGTGAAAATCACCGACTAAAAGCAAGATTTGTTTCTATCTATTCTAGATTTAAATTCATATTATTTTCGATAAAAATTTATACAATTCCCTCAATTCTTCAGGTAAAATTTCGCCCATTTTTCTAAAACAATATTTATAACACAATAAAAGAAGTGAGTTATGTCGCAAAATACTAATCCGGTACCAAAAATTGGTTTCGTTTCTCTCGGCTGCCCGAAAAACCTAGTTGATTCAGAACGCATTTTAACTGAATTACGCACTGATGGTTATCAAGTGGTTCCAAGCTATGATAATGCTGACTTAGTCATTGTGAATACTTGTGGATTTATCGACAGTGCAGTGCAGGAATCATTAGAAGCGATTGGGGAAGCACTGAATGAAAATGGTAAAGTGATTGTGACAGGATGCCTTGGTGCGAAAGAAAACCAAATTCGTGAAGTACATCCAAAAGTTTTAGAAATCACTGGCCCACATAGCTATGAGCAGGTACTTAACCATGTTCACCACTATGTACCGAAGCCTGAACATGACCCTTTCTTGAGTTTAGTCCCTGAGCAAGGGGTAAAATTGACACCAAAGCATTATGCGTATTTAAAAATTTCCGAAGGGTGTAATCATCGTTGTACTTTCTGCATTATTCCTTCAATGCGAGGGGACTTAGATAGCCGTCCAATCGGGGATGTGTTAAATGAAGCTAAGCGTCTGGTCGCTTCAGGAGTCAAAGAGTTACTGGTTATTTCCCAAGATACTTCTGCATATGGTGTTGATGTTAAAAATAAAACGGGTTTTTGGGATGGTCAGCCTGTAAAAACTAGCATGGTGGGGTTATGCGAACAACTTGCTTCAATGGGCGTATGGGTGCGTTTACATTATGTTTACCCTTATCCACATGTTGATGATGTTATCCCGTTGATGGCAGAAGGTAAAATTTTACCTTACTTAGATATTCCATTACAGCATGCAAGTCCGAAAATTTTAAAATTAATGAAACGCCCCGGTGCCGTTGAAAGAACACTTGAGCGGATTAAACGTTGGCGTGAAATTTGCCCTGAACTCACCTTACGTTCAACATTTATTGTTGGATTTCCCGGTGAGACAGAAGAAGATTTCCAAATGCTATTAGATTTCTTATTGGAAGCTAAGTTGGACCGAGTCGGCTGCTTTAAGTATAGCCCTGTCGAGGGAGCGAAAGCGAATGAACTAGCTGATCAAGTTCCTGAGGAAATAAAAGAAGATCGTTATCATCGTTTTATGCAATTACAACAGCAAATTTCTACACAGCGATTACAAGATAAAATTGGTAAAGAAATTTTAGTCATTATTGATGAAGTTGATGATGAAGGTGCTATTGGTCGTAGTATGGCTGATGCACCAGAAATTGATGGTATGGTTTATCTCAATGGTGAATTTGAGGTTAGCGTTGGGGATATAGTGAAAGTATTAGTTGAGCATGCAGATGAATATGATCTGTGGGGAAATATTGTTACTGCTTAATTTAATAAAAGCGTTCTAGAAGTGTATATGGCTAACTTAGATAGATTCAGTTAGCCATTTTCTTTTTTACCACATTGATTTACTACTTTTAATTATAAAAAATTGATGTGGATCAATGGTTGTAAACCTATCAATTAATAACTTGATCTAGAATATAATAATTAAATGGCAAATTGACATAATCAGATAACTCTTATCGAAGAATAAGGATAACTATGTCAACTCATTTAATATTTCCAACTACAACACCTGTAAAAGAAAGTATTTATAATTCAGGTAATTATGAATATATCGTAGAGCTTGCTCATACAACCATTGAGAGCGGATTAGCCTCATTACATGATAATAATATTCGCAGTTCTCTACTGAGCACTGATGGGAAAACGCTGTGGCTCAGTCATGAGCTTGATGGTAATTTTGAGATAGCAAATTTACTATCTGATAATTTAACTTATGGGGCACAGCTTAGGTTGTATGCAGAGCCAATTGAATTACATGGAATTTTTTATTACTTAGCACCAGTGTATTCACATACTGGTGAGCCTGTACTCGTTGTTGTTTTATCTACAACTAAGAATAGTTGCAATATTTTGTTTGCACTTACGCAATCCTTAGCAAGGGAAGTGAGTGAAAAATTGAAATTTCACTATTACGAACAAGGTATTTTTAAGGTAGATAAGGACGAACAACGGTTCGCTAACTTAGATATTCATTCAGTTGAGAAAGCTTTGATTATTGAAGTTGCACAAGCTTGCAAAGGTAAAATTCAAAAAATGCATAAAGTCCTTGATATGGGACGGACAACATTATGGCGCAAGCTAAAGCAGTACGAAATTAACATTAAGGACTACAAATAGCTTTCCTATATGCTCTGAATGGTAAAAAATAGCGCTTTCGCGTGTTTTTTGAACAACTACAAAGCATAAAAACAGCGAAGCGCGAAATATTTACCAACATTTTGAACGATAGCCGATAGATAAATAAAGCGTAATCTATCTACTTGTATCGTTACTTGATGTATCGAGAAAAGAAAATGAAAACGATGCTTATTATGCTTGGATACGGTAAGGAGGTATGTCGTTTGTAGCCTTATTTTTTTAGTTTTATGAGAGAGAAAGTTCGTTGATAAAGGTTATTGTTTTACTAAAAAAGTAGTGAGATATGGGGAGGGTAAATAATACTTTAATAACTAAAAAAAATGTAATTTTATTTTGTGATTATTAGTGGTTATTATTACCATCTGAATTATTAATTTACTTAGGTTTTTAATCCATAACAGAGTGGTGTTGTTTTTATCACTTATAAAAATAAGTTATTATTTCAAAATTAACAGAATATTAATCTATATTTATCTAAATTATAGTACCTTTAGGTATTTTTCATATAGTTAATTTCTGATGGCTTAGAATCAAGCCATCAGAAATAATAACGCTATAAGAAGGTAAACATAGCATATAGATTAAATATATCTAGGATAGGTATTAATATATTCGTATTCTTGAATAAGTTGTGGTAGTGATTTTATTCCTAATTTTGTATAAATATTAGAGCGATGTACCTCTACAGTTCTTGGTGATAATGACAGTTTTTCTGCGGTTTCTTTACTGGTATTACCTTCTAATATCATATCCATAATTTCTCTTTCTCTAACCGAAAGACGATTAAATTTATCAGAGAGATGAGTATATTTTTTATGCTTCTCATGCATACTTAAAAATAATTCCATCGCGTTACTAATGGAATTTGATATTTCGATATTCTTGAAAGGAAAGGGAAAAAAATCAAAAGCTCCAGATTTAAAGCTTTCTCGACATAGACTGATAGAAGGCTCTTCGGCAAGCACAATGAATGGAACAATACCAAATGAATTATTTATATTGTTTAATCGATTAATACGATTTTCATCATTGTTTAAGAATAATAAAATACATTCCTTTACATTACCCTCATTAGGATAAGTATAATTACTCATAAACACTTCTTCGTTATTATAAAATCTAAAGATAAAACCAAAAGATTCCATCATTAATTTCAGTTTATTCTTAAAGACATTATCACTTTCTACGATTACGTGAATGGTGTTATTCATCACCATACTCCTGTTGAACTGATTTGATATTCATACTAATCTGATAAAATACGTAGATAAATAAAGTGAAATTTAAATTCCACAATAATATTTTCTACTGATCGTTGTTTTTTTTATTAATGTAATACTGACCTTAATTTATATTAAAAACATCATCTAGTTAAATTTAATATAAAAATAGAAACAATAGTTAAAGTTTGTGTCATTGGGTAATATTCGATTAATGACGTGTAACATTTTAGGTGATTTTACTTATTAAATGTGTTTTTATCATAAAGTGATAGACAGAAATATTGCTAAAGCTAATCAATAATATCTTAAATCATTAGTCATAAAAAGTCTTAGATGTACACTTATGTTGTTTTTTGAGGTGATAGCTCTTAACTTGTGAATTGACGAAGATTAAGTACTTTTTATATCTAACATGTTAAAATTAATACTTACCTAGTTTTGATGAGTGAATATACTTAATGGCTTCTTTAAAAGACGTAGCTCGACTTGCAAATGTTTCATTGATGACTGTATCAAGGGCAATTAATAGCCCTGAATTACTAAAGCCTGAAACCTTGAAACAAGTCCAACAAGCTATTGAGTCACTCAATTATGTCCCTGATTTTTCAGCGCGAAAGATCAGAGGGAAAAGCTCTAGGGTTTCGACAGTTGGTGTTTTGGCCCTCGATACAGCAACTACCCCTTTTTCTGTAGAAATCATTCTTTCAATAGAACAAACCGCGAGACAATTCGGCTGGAGTAGCTTTGTAGTTAATATTACATCTAGCGAAGATAGTGAAAGAGCTGTCCGACAATTATTATCTCAGCGGCCTGATGGTATTATTTATACTACGATGGGGCTTCGAGAAGTAGCGATTCCAGAAACATTACATAATAATCGTTTGGTTCTTGCTAATTGCATAGATAAAAATGGGCAGTTCCCTGCTTATGTGCCAGATGATTTTAATGGTCAATTTAATGCAGTAAAACGCTTAATAGAGAAAGGGTATCGAAATCCTCTTTGTCTTTATATTCCGCAAGAGACACTTGCTGGAAAAATGCGCCGTGAAGCAGTGGAGTCTGCGTGGGCAAGTGCTGACTTACCGCTAGCATCACTTCAGCAACACCATTTAGAGTTAGGCGATGAGCATTATTTAGATGTTATAGCTTTAATTAATAGTCATTTTAAGAATAAAAAACCGAATTTTGATGTCATTATTTGTGGAAATGACCGTATAGCATTTTTAGCTTACCAAGTACTACTTAGCCGTGGCTTACGTATTCCACAAGATATCGCAGTACTTGGCTATGATAATATGATAGGTGTCGGGGAACTATTTTATCCTCCATTAAGTACGGTTGTGTTACCGCACTATCAATTAGGCCAACAAGCCGCTTTACACATCATAGAAGAACGGCAGCAAAATAGTGTTGAATATGTTGCTTGCGACTTGTTAGAACGTAATTCTTTTTAACCTTGCAGAGAAAAGCAAATCTAGTAGCTTGCTATTCAATGGATTTTTTGATCTCCCAATAAATCGCTTTTTCGAGCTTTGCTTGCTGATTTATTGCAAATAATCTTAAGTCCCGCTCACTTTGATGGGGGTAGATTCGACAACTAAAGTTGAGTTCACCATCATTAATAAATACTTCCAAGCTAGAGTGATCGATAAAAGCATTTATTTTAAGTTGATGACCTTCAGGTATTGGCGCACAACGACTATCACTAATTGTATATTCAGGGTAATGACGCATTAAGGTTAATTGCTGACTTTGGTTATCAATGTAAAACTGTACGCCGTATCCTACCCAAAAGCCGAATTTTTCAGCAGGGCTTTGCTGTAAGTCCCAGATAAGTTCTATTTCACAACTTGTCGCATTCTCATTCAGTATGATTGTGCTGTTTTTAGCTAGTGTTGTTGCGGGAAAATGGCTTGCGGACTGACGTAATGTTTTCAATTCCTCTATAGGTTTAGCAATAATTTTACCTTGTTCATTCAGTGTTAGCTCTCTAGGTAAAGTAAAACATCCTGACCACCCATGTTTTTGTGTGGGCATATGGCTTTCCCACATATCCATCCAAGCGATAGCGATACGGCGGCCATCTTTAGCTAAAAAGGTTTGAGGTGCGTAAAAGTCTTGGCCGAAATCAAGTTCTGTAAATGCATGTGAAATTTTATAAGATGAATTAGGAGACCAATTACCAACCAAATAACCATTTTGAAATAGATTTCGATACTGATAATTTTTTGCTTTTTTTCCTTGAGGTGAAAAGAGGGCAACAAATTGTTCGCCTAATGGAAAGAAATCAGGACATTCCCACATATAAACATTATTGTCGTCAGTTTTTGCCAGGACTTGGTAGTTTTGATCCCAATTTAATAAGTCTGTACTCTTAAATAAAAGTATTTGTCCTTGATCTTGGGAGTCTCTTGCGCCGACGACCATCCACCATTTTCCATCTTGTCGCCAAACTTTAGGATCTCGAAAGTGCATATAACCATCGGGTGCAGACAGCACAACACCTTTCTTTTCGAAATGAATACCATCTTCACTGATTGCAACACATTGTGATTGGATGATTTGACTATCATCACCTGGATTTGCTAACCAGATGTGGCCCGTGTAGAACAGATATAATTTATTATCGTAACTAATTGCAGATCCTGAGAAACAACCATCTCGGTCATAGTCTTCACTAGGTGCTAACGCAATTGCCTGATGTTCCCAATGTACCATATCTGTACTTGTTGCATGCCCCCAATGCATGGGGCCCCAAATCGCACTAAATGGATGATGTTGATAAAATGCATGGTATTGGCCTTGATGATAGATCAAACCATTAGGGTCATTCATCCAGCCTGCATAAGGGGCAAGGTGGTATTGTGGGTAAAACTGCAAGTCCATATTTTTCCTTGCTGTTTTGATGGCTTCGTTGGCTAGTTCAAGTTGTTTTTTCATTATGGCTTCCTGAATGTTTTTCGATCGCAATAACAAAATAAGCACATGAAATTCAATAATAGGTGCGTTTATTTGCTGGTTTCTTTATACTCAATGTTAACGTTAACAGTTTGCGTTTACTAGTTTTATTTTTATGAGCTGGTAATGTGCTAGCTATGAATAAGAATGAAGGTTAAAAATATAAAACTCGCAAAGGAGACATAATGAAAGTTTGGGCATTAGGGGATGCTGTCATTGATTTAATCCCCCTTCAAAACATGCAATATGAAGCTTGTGCTGGTGGAGCACCTGTGAATGTTGCCGCGGGTGTTGCACGCTTAGGGCAAAACAGTGGTTTTATTGGGCGAGTCGGCGAAGAAGCTTTTGGGCATTTTATGCAGAAAACCCTATTTGATATAGGGGTTGATACTAGTGCGATGGAGTTTGATGAAAAGTATAAAACAAGTACTGTTCTCGTCTCGTTACACGAAAATGGAGAACGTGAATTTTCTTTTTTAGTTTCTCCTTCGGCCGACCAATTTTTAACGATAAATAATTTACCGCAATTTGGTAATGATATTTTGCATTTTTGCTCATTAGCTCTGGTGCACCATCAATGCAGAGCATCACTATCGACAGCTATCGAACAACTCAAGCTCGCTGGCGGGTTACTGAGCTTTGATATTAACATTCGTCCGCAAATGTGGTCAGATCCCGACAAAATGCACCAAATTGTTGATAATTTTGCAAAACAAGCAGATATTTTAAAACTTTCGGATGATGAATTGCTGTGGTTAACGCAAGAAAGTCGTTTTGAGAATGCCATAGCTAAATTGCAAAATTACCCTGCTCAATTAAAAATTGTGACTCAAGGTGCTAAAGGTTGTCAGGTGTTCACCCCCTCAGTTCAAATAGCCGTAAGTGCTTATTTAGTTGAAAGTATTGATACTACTGGTGCAGGTGACGCATTTATGGCAGGGTTATTGGCGGCCATCTCACAATATGGGCTAGTCAACGAAAAAGAGGGATTGATGAAGGTCATCTCGCAAGCTACGGCTTGTGGTGCATTAGCGACAACTAAAAAAGGCGCTATCGCTGCGGCTCCGACACAACAGGAATTATTTGTATTTATGCAGCAGCAACCGCCATTACATCAACGCGATGTTTTTTGATGAGAATATATGTGTATTGAGCAACTAAAAGGTAGCGATATAGTTACCTTTTAGTTTAAGAATACTTGATATAATTCAAATTATATTATGGTGGTGGCAAGTTTTATTTTTTGCATTTTGGCGTATGATAAGTAGCTAATATTATTTAATCAGATTTTATTGTGGATAAATCATGTTGCTTCGCTCGGGAGTAGCTCTTGCTATTTTTTCCTATATCCTATGGGGAATAACACCATTATTTTATCGTTTACTTCCCGGTGCGGAACCTTTAGAGCTACTTGCAGAACGTCTTATCTGGTCTGTGCCTATACTTTTTCTTGTTCGCTTAATTATCAAAAATAAATCTTTATGGCGTGAGGTATGGTCTGACAAACAGTCGATAATCCTGTGTTTATTTAGTTCGTCGGTTATGGCGATATCTTGGACTACATTTACTTATGCATTAACCCACGGGCAGGTGTTAGCTGCTAGTCTTGGCTATTTTATTAACCCATTATTTTCTATTTTACTTGGTGTTTTGTTCCTTCGCGAACGGCTTGTTTTTGCAGAAAAAATGGCTGTTATTTTTATTTGTGCGGGGGTCGGTTACCAAATTTGGCAGTATGGTGAATTACCTATTTTAGCGTTAGTAATGGGGAGTGCTTTTGCAGTCTATGGGTTAATCCGTAAATTTATTCGATTTGATGTGATTACGTCTTTATTTCTAGAAGCACTTTGGCTGCTTCCCATTGCAATAGCGATCACTTGGTGGTTAGCATCTCATGGTCTAAGTGCCGTGACGCAAGGGGATTGGCAAATTAAAGTTCTTTATATGTTAGCGGCGCCTGTCACGATAATTCCTTTGCTTTTTTTTACCGCAGCGATTAAACGGACATCATTAACGGTGATTGGTTTAGCGCAATATATAGAACCAACAATTCAATTTTTATTGGCCGTATTTTTATTTAATGAGCTCTTTGATTGGGTCAAAGGTATTAGTTTTTCACTTATTTGGATTGGTTTAATGTTTTGTGTATTAGCTATTTTACGCAAACAGTATATTAAATTTTCTCACAAAGAACCCTTTATTACTGGGCGCGATAAAACACCATTAGATTAAATAATAATTATTATTATCAATCGATTATGAAATTTTTTTTTATAGTGTTTTTTCCTTGATAGTAAAAGCAAACGATTGCGTATATAATTGGTATCAACTTTTTGTCGGTAAGGTCATCAATCATGAATCAATTAGGTACTGCGCTGTGTAAATCTGCAACAAAAGTCATGCTGTTAGGTGCTGGAGAGTTAGGCAAAGAAGTTGCGATTGAATGTCAACGATTGGGCATCGAAGTTATTGCGGTTGATCGCTATGATAATGCGCCAGCGATGCATATTGCACACCGCAGTTATACGATAAACATGCTTGATGGCGAAGCGCTGAAACAAATAGTCTCACGGGAAAAACCTGATATTATCGTGCCTGAAATTGAAGCAATTGCGACACAGGTATTGATGGAGCTTGAACAGCAAGGACAAAAAGTGGTTCCGTCTGCGAAAGCCATTGTACTTACTATGGATAGAGAAGGGATCCGTCGTTTAGCGGCAGAAGAGTTGAAATTGCCAACATCAGAGTATCAATTTGTAGACAGTAACCCCGATTTTATTGCAGCGGCAGAAAAAATTGGGTTTCCCTGTATTGTTAAGCCTGTGATGAGTTCATCAGGAAAGGGACAAAGTGTGATCCGCTCTCGAGCAGAATTAGATCAGGCTTGGGATTATTCCCAGCAAGGTGGGCGAGCAGGGCAGGGGCGTGTAATTGTTGAAAAAATGGTTAATTTTGATTTTGAAATTACATTGTTAACAGTCAGTGCAGTGGATGGTATTCACTTTTGTGCGCCTATAGGTCACCGACAAGAAAAAGGGGATTACCGTGAGTCTTGGCAGCCGCAGTACATGAGTGAGGCTGCGTTGAAAAAAGCGCAAGACATTGCCAAGAAAATTGTAACCTCTCTAGGAGGTTATGGAATATTTGGTGTTGAATTATTCGTATGTGGTGACGATATCATTTTTAATGAGGTTTCGCCTCGTCCCCATGATACGGGGATGGTGACGCTTATTTCGCAGAGTTTATCTGAATTTGCATTACATGTTCGTGCATTTCTTGGTTTCCCAATTGGCGTGATCCGTCAATATGGGCCGAGTGCTTCAGCGGTTATTTTACCTAATTTACAAAGCCAAAATGTGGTTTTTTCAAATATTGGTGCTGCTTTGGGGTCTGACACCCAATTACGGTTATTTGGTAAACCTGAAATTGCAGGAACTCGTCGGTTAGGTGTGGCTTTGGCGATTGCGGATTCTATTGAAAATGCATTAGATATGGCTAAGAAAACCGCGAATACAGTGTGTGTTTCTGGTTGATCTTGATGAATTTTGCGCTCAATGACTCTAAGTGAGTGAGCGCTTGTATACTTTAATTTTAACTTTGAGATTATCTTCATATAAGACTTTATTTACCTTTATTCCTAGTTTCACTGAAATAGATATCCGCTATCTTTAATTAAGCGAGTATTTAATAGAGCAAAGTTGATGAGCTTAGCGTCTTATCACTTAGTAGGCATAAAAGTAGAATAAGGAAAGTTATGATGATTCATTATGTAGTTGGTTTAATGTCATTAGGATTAATATCTTTTTTATCAACAGCGCAAAATCTTGAACAACAATTCAGTTTATGGGTAGAGAACGAAAAAGATAAAATCGAGTGTTTTGAGCAACAATCTTCATTTAAGTATTGCTTAGGTAAATCATCGAATAAAGGCTTAGCTGTTTTTGACCAAAAAGGACAAGAGATTTATCAACTTTACTATTTTGATAATTGGCCTGATGAAGCGCAAGACGGGGTATATCGAATTCGCAAAGAAAATAAAATTGGTTTTGCAGACGCAATTACTGGGGAAATCGTGGTTGATGCAATTTATGATTGCGCGTATCCCTTTGAAGCAGGGAAAGCGAAAGTCGGTATCGGATGTGAAACGCAAACAGATGGTGAACACAGTTGGTGGGTTGGTGGTAAATGGACAACAATTACACGCCAATAGCACATAGATATTATAAAGCTTTAGATAACCTAACTTTGAGATTTCACGTTATTAGTGAAATTTGTTTACAATAAACTTCATTTTATTCATATGAGTTGCATTTTTTAACTTATTGAAAACAAATCAGAATCGTTATGTGGATCACATTTTTGACCTCATATTCCCTTCCTAAAAACCATTTAAAGTAAAAAACAAACCGCTTAATTCTATATGGCACCACTTAGCATAACTTTAGTCATTTGCTGAGTGTAATTTCATACCATATACACCATGGCAGAGCTCAATTTTTTAATTCAATACAGTTCAACCACTGCCAATTAAAAAACCATCAACGATAAATGATAAGCAACGAAAACACAGCGATATCGTTTTTTAAGATGGTTAATACAAAATCAATGGCATGTTCGTTTTACCTCAGAAGGGTGTTCTATGAACAAAAATGGTATTTTAAAGCACATTCCGTGGATGATCCTCGGGATAATCGGTGCAGTCTGTTTAGGGGTTGTTGCACTCAGACGCGGTGAGCACATTAGTGCGCTGTGGATTGTCGTCGCTTCTGTGGCGGTGTATCTCATCGCATATCGTTATTACAGCTTATATATTGCTAAGAAAGTGATGAAGCTGGACGAAACACGTGCGACCCCAGCCGTCATTAATAATGATGGTTTAAACTATGTTCCGACAAATAAAAATGTTCTATTTGGTCACCACTTTGCCGCTATTGCAGGGGCTGGGCCATTAGTCGGACCTGTTCTTGCGGCGCAAGTAGGCTATTTACCCGGTACCTTATGGTTACTAGCTGGGGTTGTGTTAGCCGGTGCGGTGCAAGATTTCATGGTGTTATTTATTTCATCACGCCGTAATGGTGCATCATTAGGGGAAATTGTTAAAGAGGAGCTTGGCCCGATTCCGGGAACGCTGGCGCTCTTTGGGTGCTTCCTAATCATGATCATTATCCTTGCTGTATTAGCATTGATTGTGGTGAAAGCCTTGGCAGAAAGCCCATGGGGTGTCTTTACCGTTGTTTCAACAGTGCCTATCGCATTGTTTATGGGGATATATATGCGATATATCCGGCCGGGGCGCGTAGGTGAAGTTTCTGTTATCGGTATTGTTCTGTTAGTTGCTTCCATTTGGTTTGGTGGTGTGATTGCTCATGACCCATACTGGGGCCCAGCACTGACATTCAAAGACACGACGATCACTTATGCGTTAGTCGGTTATGCGTTTGTTTCAGCATTATTACCTGTATGGTTAATTTTAGCGCCTCGTGACTATTTAGCGACCTTCCTGAAAATTGGGGTTATTGTTGGTTTAGCGATTGGTATCGTTATTCTAAACCCTGAATTAAAAATGCCAGCTGTCACCCAATTTGTTGATGGCTCCGGTCCTGTTTGGAAAGGTACTCTATTCCCATTCTTATTTATTACCATCGCTTGTGGTGCGGTATCCGGCTTCCATGCGCTTATTTCTTCAGGGACAACACCTAAGTTATTAGCAAACGAAAAAGATGCGCGTTACATCGGTTATGGTGCAATGTTAATGGAGTCATTTGTTGCGATTATGGCACTGGTAGCGGCTTCTATTATCGAACCAGGCTTGTATTTTGCAATGAATACACCACCTGCGGCGTTAGGTATTACTATGCCTAACTTACATGAACTGGGTGGTCCAGATGGCGCAGCTATCATGGCTCAGCTCAAAGATGTGTCTGTTCATGCAGCCGCTACAGTGAGTTCATGGGGCTTTGTGATTTCACCTGAACAAATCATGCAAACAGCGAAAGATATTGGTGAGCCGTCGGTGTTAAACCGTGCAGGTGGTGCGCCAACATTAGCGGTAGGTATTGCGTATGTTTTCCATGAAATCATGCCTGCGGCAAATATGGGCTTCTGGTATCACTTTGGTATTCTGTTTGAAGCGCTGTTTATCTTAACCGCATTGGATGCAGGAACCCGTTCTGGCCGCTTTATGCTGCAAGATTTATTAGGTAACTTTGTTCCGTTCTTGAAGAAAACCGATTCACTGGTTGCGGGTATCATCGGTACAGCAGGCTGTGTTGGGTTATGGGGTTACTTATTGTATCAAGGCGTTGTTGACCCACTGGGCGGTGTTAAGAGCTTATGGCCTCTGTTCGGTATCTCGAACCAAATGTTAGCAGCGGTTGCTTTAGTCTTAAGTACAGTTGTATTGATTAAGATGAAACGCAGTAAATACATTATGGTGACTGTCTTACCTGCAGTATGGCTATTAATATGTACAACTTGGGCATTAGGACTGAAATTATTCAGTGATAACCCACAACTGGAAGGGTTCCTATACTTAGCGAAATCTTATAAAGATAAGATTGCGGCAGGTGGTGCAGAGTTAACTGCACAAGAAATTACTAATATGAATCACATTATTATTAATAACTACACCAACGCTGGGCTGAGTATTCTATTCTTAGTGGTTGTTTACGGTATCATTTTCTACGGTATCCGCGTTGGGATGAAAGCACACAAAAACCCAGAGCGTACAGACAAAGAAACACCTTATGTTCCTGTACCTAAAGAGGGCGTGAAAGTTTCATCTTCACATTAAGTCACCCTTCAACGGATTTGAACATCGAAAGGTGTTCAATAAATGAAAGGTCGCCCTACATTATGTGCTCATGATGTAGGGCATTTGTATTGGAGAGGCTGATGTTTGGAAATCTCGGCAAAACAGGAAAATACCTCGGGCAAGCCGCACGTATGTTAATTGGTATTCCTGATTATGATACTTATGTGCAGCATATGAGTGATAACCATCCAGACAAACCTGTGATGACATATAAAGAATTTTTTCGCGAAAGACAAGATGCACGGTATGGTGGTAGTGGTAAAGGCGGATTTCGCTGCTGTTAATCAATGAAGTGTGAGGGCAATAATGAAACCTATTAGCGTAACAATTTTAACCGGTTTTCTCGGTGCAGGTAAAACGACTCTCCTTAGCCATATTCTTCATGCTGAGCATGGTCATAAAATCGCAGTGATTGAAAATGAGTTCGGTGAAGTCCCCATTGATAACGCAATAATTGGTGATCGTGCGACACAAATTACTACATTAAGTAATGGGTGTATTTGTTGTAGCCGTTCGAATGAATTAGAAAATGCCTTATTAGATCTATTAGATGGCCTTGATAGTGGAAAATTAGACTTTGACCGTCTGCTCATTGAATGCACTGGCATGGCAGATCCCGGGCCGATCACTCAAACCTTTTTTTCCCATGAAGTCCTCTGCGAACGTTATGTATTAGATGGGATTATTACCTTAGTGGATGCTGTTCACGCTGATAAACAATTAAATGATTTCGCCATTGCTCAAGCGCAAATTGGCTATGCAGACCGTATTTTATTGACCAAAACCGATATTGAGCCAAATAATGAAGCTTTAATTGAACGTTTACAACGAATTAATGCAAGGGCGCCGATTTACCCCGTCATTCACGGTGATATTGACCTGAGTATGTTATTAGATATCGACGGTTTTTTATTGGATTCACAATTAAATGTTAAACAACCGACATTCCGTTTCGCCCCTAAACAACAAAATGAAGTAGGCTCGATTGTTCTCGAATTTAATTACCCTGTTGAACTGATGGCGGTTTCTCAGGTAATGGAAGAATTATTACTTGGCTTTGCAGATAATTTACTGCGCTATAAAGGGATCCTTTCCATTGTGAATGAGCCAAAACGCTTATTATTCCAAGGTGTTCAGCGCCTTTATAGTGCGGATTGGGATAGAGACTGGGAAGTTGATGAACAACGCCGCAGTGTATTAGTGTTTATTGGTATTGACCTACCAGAAGAGATGATCCGCGAAAAATTCGCAGCCCTAGAAGTTAATTCAAAATAGAACAATTCAAAAAAAAGAATTTCAAAAAAAAGAATTTCAAGAAAAGAAATTCAAAGTCATTAGCGGCGTAGCAAGGCGGCAAAAGAGCCAATCCCTAGGAGCATACACAAGTATGTGACTAGGGTTGGCGAATGCAGCCAACAACGCTACGGCGTTAAGGGCGTGCTTTAGCGGCCATAATTTCAATAATCTGCACGTCAGTATGTCTCATAGAACCCGCAGCTAAAGAACATAAATTGGCAATGGACTGGTCGACATCATCAGAAACAATACCATCCGACCCTCTGACACAGCTATTATCTAATGCCATTAGCACGGCTTTATAAGCGGCACTCGCACTGGTTGACACCTTCATTGCACAACTGTTTGATGCACCATCACAAATCATACCACTAACATCACCAATCATACTGGAAATTGCCATTGCGACGACTTCATAGCGGGATTCTAGTAACCAAGCGATGCCTGCAGCAGCCCCCATAGCTGCTGTTGTCGCAGCACATAGTGCCGATAACGCAGGAAGCTGGTTGTGAATATAAATAGCCATTAAGTGTGACAACATTAAGGCTCGAGCCAGTTGCTCTTCAGAAGATTGCAAATAATCTGCAGTGACAACCACCGGCATGGTTGCTGCAATACCTTGGTTACCTGACCCTGAATTACTCATTGCGGGCAACACAGCCCCTCCCATGCGTGCATCAGAAGCCGCGGAGGTACGGATCATAATTTCTGACATTAAGTCTTTTGAAAGCAAACCACGGTCTCGCTGGGTTTGTAATGTTTTGCCGATATGTAAGCCATAAACATTGCGTAAACCTTCTTGAGATAAGGCTTCGTTTAAATGCGCGGCTTCAAGAATAAAACGAATATCCTCTAAAGGCGCTTCGGTGGCAAATTGATAAACAGATTTAGCAGTGACTGGCGGTAGTGGGATGTCAGCTGCACAGTCAACTGGAGATTCATGGTGAGGTTGAGCCGTTGTGGCATCAAATACGGTGTGATTGTTATGAATAATTTTAACAATATTCGTATGTGACCCCGCAATGATGACGGTTGCGGATTCTGTTTGGGTATATACCGTGGCTTCGGAGTAGATAACATCGTCGCAAGGGTGCTTAATATCAACGGTAATAGCCCCTTGTGCTAACATGGTTTTACTTAATGCAATGGCATCCTCAGATGCTGATTTTAATACTTCTAAACCTGCTTCAGCATCACCGCCAACTGCACCAAGGGCTGCAGCAATGGGTAGACCAACCATTCCTGTTCCGGGTACGGTTACGCCCATACCATTTTTCATGAGGTTAGGGGAAACGAAAGCACAGACTCGGGTCACTTTGCCATTAAGAAATGAAGCCGCTTTGGCGGCAGCATATGCCAATGAAATTGGCTCAGTACAACCTAAGGCAGGCTTTACTTCTTGCTTTACTGCGTTGATAAAATATTGCCAAAGTAGTGGTTGTGATTGAGCATGCATGGCAAGTCCCCTTAATAAAATCTTTTTTGATTTTATTATTTTAAACAACAGTCTGGAGAAAAACTTCACTAAGTTAGGGGATTTAAAGAGAGTGGAGAGAAATATTATCTCTAATTTGAATTATAAAAATGAAAAATTTCTAACTTTGAGCTTAGTCACAAAAGTCCTGCCTATAATATTCGGCAGGACTGAGTGATAACTGCACAGATTAGCTTTCTACATCAAGACGCTTACTTTGCCACTTACGTGAACGCCAGCGCCATGCATTGGTTAAGCCGCGCAACCATTCATCAGCAAAGAAACCTAGCCAAATACCTAAGAGACCCATCTCCATTTTTATGCCTAAGAAGTAGCCTAATGGGATAGCGACGCCCCACATAAAAATAATAGCGGTACACAGAGGAAAGCGGGCATCGCCAGAGGCACGCAAGGCATTTACCATCACGATATTAATTGTTCTGCCGGGCTCTAAGAACACTGAAAGTAAAAATAATGGCAGCAGTACCTTAATAATACCTTGGTCATCAGTAATATTATTTAAGATAGGATCACGGAATAACCAAAAGGCAATAACGACACCAATTGTTACGTAAAAACCCATTTTAAGGCTTTTTACACCGCGCCTAAAGGCATCTTCAAAGCGTTTTGCTCCAACAAGGTGGCCAACCATAATTTCATTACCAATACTGATAGAGATCCCGAACAGCATGATAAACAATGACAATTGGAAATAGAGCGTTTGTGCCGCAAGAGACGTTTCCCCCATGAGGCCGATAAACGCAGATGCGGTCATAAAATGGAGGATCCACACAAGATTTTCCCCCGCAGAGGGTAATCCAATATGTAAAATCTTACCCAACATTTTCCGTGACCAGTGTATTAACATCATTGGGATAAATTTAATTCTCAGCCCATAAAACAGTAGGCAGAAAAGTAAAATAACGGCAACAATACGCCCAACGACTGTTGACCAAGCAACGCCTTCAAGACCGTATTGTGGTAAGCCGAAGAAACCATAAAGCACGATGATATTACCAAATACTGTAATCACATTAGCGATTAGTGTGACCCACATTGCGGGTTGTGCTTTACCATAAACCCGCAAGCATGCCGCTAAAATAATTGAAATTGCTTCAGGGATTAAACAAATCCCTAGAATACGTAAATAAGTATAACCATCAGCCATTAAATGCGATGGCATATTCATAATAGTTAAAATGCTATAGCCAAAAAATAACGCAACTAATGCGCTGGAAAAACCAAGAATAAAGTTAAACGCGATTGAAATATGAATCGCTTGGCTGGCTTTTTCTCGGCGGCCTGCCCCTAGGTATTGGGCTATAACAACGCTACACCCCACACTGATAAAGTTAAAAATAGTGATAAATAGGTCAAACACTTGGTTTCCCACCCCCATAGCAGCAAGGTAGGCTGTAGACACGTGACTAACCATGTAGGTATTAATTAATAATGTGGCCAAATGAAGAAAAATATCGATAAAAATTGGCCAGCTGAGCGAAAAGAGTGACCGCTCAGTCACATCGGATTGATGCATTGAGAACCTTTATATATTCATGAATGATAGGGAAAGCTTTCTGATGGGCTAATTCTACATGGATTTCAACAATGAAAATAGGGTTAAAATGCGTCTGATTTAATTAGGCTAATGTTTTGTTTACTTTTAATTATTCTGTTAAATTCAATTTCGCTATAAATAATTTAATAAGCAACATCAGAACTGTATAGGAGCAAAAATGACAAAAATTAAAGCAGCAATAGTGGGCTACGGTAACATTGGTCGCTATGCACTAGAAGCTGTTCTGGCCGCTGAGGATTTTGAGTTAGTCGGGGTAGTTCGTCGCAATACGCAAGATATTCCTGCTGAGCTTTCTGGATATAAAGTGGTTGATGATATTGAAAAACTTGGGAAAGTTGATGTTGCACTCTTGTGTTCACCAACGCGTGCTATCGGCCCATTAGCAGCTAAAGTTTTGAGCCTCGGTATTAATACGGTTGATAGTTTTGACGTGCATTCAGATATTGTGGCGCTAAAACACAGCTTAGATGACGTTGCGAAACAGCATAATAGCGTGGCGGTTGTTTCTGCCGGATGGGATCCTGGCTCGGATTCGATTATGCGTACATTGATGCTAGCAATGGCACCAAAAGGGGTAACTTATACGAATTTTGGTCCAGGGATGAGTATGGGACACAGTGTGGCCGCTAAAGCTATCAATGGCGTAAAAGATGCCCTTTCTGTCACAATTCCATTAGGAACAGGGGTTCATCGTCGTATGGTTTATGTTGAATTAGACGGTGGCGCTAAGTTCGATGAGGTGGCTCAAGCGATTAAAGCAGACAGCTACTTTTCTTCTGATGAAACACATATTCGTCAGGTGGATAGCATTGATGCATTAAAAGATGTTGGGCACGGTGTGCACATGACTCATAAAGGGGTTTCAGGGGCAACACATAACCAGTTGTTCGAATATTCAATGCGCATTAATAACCCTGCACTGACTTCTCAATTTATGGTTTCTGCCGCACGAGCGACGATGAAACAAGCAGCAGGCGCATATACAGTGATTGAAATTCCACCAGTGAATTTCTTACAAGGTGATTTAGATACGCTGATCGCCAAACTGGTTTAATTAAATTTAATCTATCTGTGGCATGACATTTATTCGTTCATGCCATCTTGTCGATATTTCTTACACTTTACCTCGCTTTGAACCTGCCATTCAGACTTTAGCCACTGTTTATTTTTTGTGTGATCAAGTAGCTTATTAATAAAGTGATATTGGTGAGATGGAGTGAGCTAATGGTAAAACCACCAAGGAATGGGAAAGATAAAAACCAAGGTTTTTTCCCAGAACAATCTTCAGTAAAAAGTGTGAAGGAGAACCCGCATTCTTTCAGTATTATTCGTGCTTTTTCTAAAATAATAAACTACGGTTTTTCATTGTTTTATGTTGGTTTTATTCTATCTGTATGGTTTTTTCCTGAATACTATACGGTAGAAATTATTTATAACCTGACGTTGATCCTGATTTTTGAATTTATTTTAGTTCACTCGGGCGTCTTTATGGCGGTATTTCGTGATTGGCGAGTATTAACGTTATTTGCTCTTTTCTATGGTCTTTTTGCACTGGCCATCAATATGTCAGTATTAGGTGATTCCCCATTAATTTTATATTTATACAGTGCCACTGTTGCCAATCGAATGCTTTTTGGTTTAACCAGCCGAACAGAGCAAGAACGTTCAGAAAATATGGGCTATTCAGCATTAATGGCACTCAATTTTATGTTCTGTATTTTCTCGGTGTTAATTTTATCTTTCCTCGTGCCTTATGGCGGATTAACGCCTGAATATTTAAGATCGATTGACTATTATTCGAGTATTTCTAGCGGTGGTGAATTCCCGGAGAAACCCCATGTGGCTTTTGCCTTTGGCGTGCTCTACTTTGGTATGCCTATATTTATGGCTTGTCTAACACATTTCTTATGCAAAGGGCATTCTATTTACCAGAAAAAGGGAAGTAACTTTCGTGGCTAGAAAGATAAAAAAACGCCTACCGAAGTAGGCGCCTGGTGTTGGCAAAATATAAAGTAAAAAAACTAACGTGTAATTGATTTAAATTTTTGTGTGGTGGCGGTTAATGCCACTTCTGTTGGTAAACGTTCCATTGAGCTGGCACCATAGAAACCATGGCAATCAGGGCAGTTGGCTAAAATATATTCAGCATCTTCAGGGGTGGCTATTGGGCCACCGTGGCACAGAACAATCACATCTTCGCGTACTGATTTTGCCGCTTTTGCCCATTCATTGATTAGTGGAACGCAATCTTTGAGCGTCAGGGCGGTTTCTGCGCCAATATTCCCCCCAGTCGTTAGCCCCATATGTGGCACAATAATGTCGGCACCAGCTTTAGTCATCGCAATGGCATCTTCAGCGCTAAAAACGTAAGGCGTAGTGAGCAAATCTTTCTCATGAGCGAGACGGATCATCTCAACTTCTAACCCATAGCCCATTCCTGTTTCTTCTAAATTGGAGCGGAAATTGCCATCAATTAAGCCGACGGTAGGGAAATTTTGTACTCCTGCAAAACCTGTTGCTTTGATATCATCAAGGAATTTATCGAATTGGCAGAATGGGTCTGTTCCATTCACACCCGCAAGGACAGGAGTATGTTTTACTACGGGTAAAACCTCTTTTGCCATATCCATAACGATTTCATTCGCATTGCCATAGGCTAATAAGCCTGCAAGTGAACCTCTACCTGCCATGCGGTAACGGCCTGAGTTATAGATAACGATTAAATCGATACCGCCCGCTTCTTCACATTTAGCAGATAGCCCTGTTCCTGCGCCACCACCGATGATTGGTTCTCCCCGAGCAATCATGTCTCTAAATTTTTTTAATAAATCTGCGCGGTTATGTTTCATAGTTAACCTCTATTATTTGTTCAAAATTTCCTGGTGAAGCTGAATAACCTGGTCACAAAACTCTGTGGAGTTAATATGATAAGGACTCAAAATAAGTTGTCTTTTCTCTGTTATTATTAAATTTGCTGTTAAAGCATCAATGAAGGCTTGATCTGCGATAGGATCCCAAAATGGAGCGCCATCAACATCTAATGCTGAAAAGCCTGCTGTTGGGATGATAAAGCGCACTTCACCATTACAACGATTTAATTTTTCTGCAATCCAACGACCCATTTGCTGATTTTCTTCTTTGGTCGTTCTCATTAAAGTGACTTGAGCGTTGTGATGATAAAATAAGCGATTTTGGTAGTGTTCGGGCACAGTCGAAGGGCGGCCGAAATTCACCATATCGAGAGCTCCACAAGACATCACGCAAGGGGTTTGAGTGCGTTCAATGGCACCAAAACGGTCTTCATCACAAGCTAATACCCCACCAAATAAATAATCACATACTTCGGTGGTTGTAATATCTAAAACAGAATGTAATAACTGGCTATCAATTAGTTTTTCCATGGCTTTGCCACCACTGCCAGTCGCATGGAAGACTAGACAGTCATATTGCGCCTCTAACTCTGTTGTGAGCTGCTGTACGCATGGGGTCGTTACTCCGAACATGGTTAGTGCAATTGCTGGTTTTAAGTCATGTGGTTGTTCTTCGTCGTCAAACCAAACAGCTCCTGCTATTTGATTGGCAGCATTTTTTAATACTTTGCGGGAAATGATATTCAAACCTGATACATCAGTGACGGAGTACATCATCGAAATATCACTCGCGCCGATATAACCAGAAATATCCCCTGATGCCATTGTGGAAACCATTAATTTTGGAATACCTACGGGCAATACTTGCATGGCGGGTGTAATGAGTGCGGTTCCACCCGAACCACCTAAACCAAGAATAGCGGCAACATCTGTTTGTGCAGCAAGATAAAGGCTGAAAGCGTGTGCCATAGCTTCAATGGCTTTACCGCGGTCACCACAGAAAACGGCCTCAGTACCAAGTGGATGAAAACTTGCGACAGTGTGTGCGCTGATATCTGCGTTTTTTTCTAATTGCGTTGGTTGTGTTGTCAGGTCAACAGTACGTACCGCCAATCCGGCGTTTTTGATTAATTCACTAACATAAAATAGTTCAGCACTTTTAGTGTCAAGCGTCGTTACAATATAAATAAAACCCGGATGTTTTTTCATATACAAACCCTTTCAGAGTAAAACGAGCGTTGAATTTTTCATCATAATGAGACTATAGTATCATTGCGGTTGATTGTAAAATGAGATTGTAGTCTCATTTTTGGTTTATTATGACGTTATTGACTGATAATGTTTTTATCCTATTGATAAAATAGTATAAATTATTATTTATAGACCTGAGCTATTTTGAGTATATTTGGATATTTAAAAGATATAATTGTGATTGTTATGATTTTTGCTATTACTTTTAAATCACCTTTATGAATAATTTCTTTAAATCATCAACCAAGTGCATTTACCTATTCACACTTATATGTTTTCATGAGCTCTAACTCATTTTATAGTAAGTGACAGTATTTTAAGGATAAATTAATGTCTAAAACTAATTCACATTCAGAATACAAAGGGACACGAAAACGAACCTATGTATTGTTGATTAAGACGGCTTTAGATTTATTTGAAAAAGGGGCGATGCCTTCTGTTTCTGAGTTGGCACTTGAGGCGGGAGTTTCTCGTGCGACAGCTTATCGTTATTTTCCGACACAAGCCGATTTAATTACTGCAACGGTTAATGAAAGTTTAGGTCCTATTTTAACTTGGCGCCCGCAAAGTGAGCAAACCGAAGAGCGTATTGACGAGCTATTAACCTATGCTTTTCCACGTATGTTTGAACATGAAGGTGTTTTACGAGCCGCGCTGCAAGTATCATTACAACAGTGGGCACAGGGGCGAGCAGCTCCACAAAGCATTAAAGATAAGCGTCTAGAACGCGGTAATCGTAAAGAAATTCTTGCAATGGTCACATCGCCAATGAAATCAGAATATCCGCAAGAAATTATTGATAAAGTGATTCGTGCTTTTTCTGTTATTTATGGTTCTGAAATATTTTTAGTACTAAAAGATATTTGGAAAATGGATGATGCTCAAGTAACACAATTAGCACAATGGATGTCCAAAGCGGTTATGAACCAAGCTCATGCTGATAACATAAAGAGAAGGAAATAAATTTTTCACTGTACCGTGTCAATCTAAGTTAAAAAGATTTTTTCAGACCAAGTTAAAATAATAAGATCAAAACCTAATAAATAGATAAATATTGGTGGATATCACTAGGGTGATAAATAAATAAAAACTAAAGCTATATGGCTTAAATAATATGATATAAATTAGGGATATAAAAAGACTTAATGGTTAATACCATATGAAGAAATTATTAAAAATGATAGGTGGGATTTCCATCTGTGCTTTAATCGGTGGCGGGCTTACTTACCTAGGAGTTCCCCTTGCATTGATGTTTGGCCCGATCATTGCCATTATCATTTTTCATCGTTTTGGTATTTCCTTCGCAATTCCTAAACACACCATTAGTTTTGTTCAAGTCACGTTGGGAACCTCTGTGGGCTTGATGTTCAATCAAGTATCTCTTAATGAAGCGGACAATTTATTTCTTTTATTATTGATGTTGGTTGTTTGTTTGGCTGTGCAATTTTCGTTTAGTTTTTTTTGGTTTTACCGGAAAGTCGGTTGGACAAAACAAGAGGCAATGCTTGGCTCTGTACCCGGTGCTATGGCGGCAATCCTCGCATTAACAGACCACACCCATACACCGCCTCAGAAAATTGTTATTTCCCATACAATTCGCTTAATTATTCTTATCTTATTAGCAGGAATTGTTGTTGGCAGCGACGGTGACCCGCAACCGATAATAGAATTGCCAGAATTGACATTAGTTTCAACGGCATGGCTACTGCTTATTATTGCTGTTGGGGTGATTTCAGGGGCCATTTTACAGCGTTTAAAAGTTCCTGCGCCTTTTATGTTGACGTCATTAGCGGCGGCAACACTCATTCAAGGTTGGGCTGATATCCCATTGAATTTTCCACTGATGTTGACTGAACTTAGTATGGTATTGATTGGGATGAACATTGGTAACCATTTCATTGTGTTCCCACTTTCCTCGTTGATTAAAAATATATACTCTTCAGCTCAAGTCGTGGTGGTTAATATCGTGCTGACTTTTCTTATCACGGTATTTGCATCTTGGATTACAGGCTATGATATTTCGGTGTTACTGTTAGCTTGGGCCCCGGGAAGTATGGAAGCGATGACATTCGCAGCAATTACCATGAATTTAGATGCAGGCTTTGTTATGTCAAACCATATTATCAGGATGGTAATTATTCAAAGTATTCCATCGATAGCTTTGTTTTGGCAAGAAAGAAGGCAGAAAAGAAAGAATAATTTAGAGTAAAGAAAGAAAACATGCAGGCGATATTTTGGCATGTTTTCTTGATGGGCTTTCTTATCAGCTTACTTGACGTAAGCAAAGAGGCCAAGAGAATCCCGTGCAAGGGACTGGCATTTAAACTCAGTGGTGAGTGGTATCCCTTTTAGGTCACTATAACTTTCTTTGTTAAGGGCGGTCATTTTTTCCGCATTATAGTTGCTAAGGTCCCATTTGTTACTTTTAGCAAAGTAAACAATGGCACGTTCAATTTCTCTATCTGGGATTTGTGAATACCCGCAATCATATTTTAGATAAATAAAAACAGCCGTGAGATCAGCAAGATCTTCAGCTTCGTTGTTGGAAAGAGCTCTGACAGAATTGGTTATCCCCAACAGAGTCATTAAGCATGACATCAATATAAATTTGCGCATTCGTTATTCTATCTGTTTTCTATGTCAAGTTACGTTAGCATAAGAATAGAATTGTTAGTCAACTATATTTTTCTTAAATCCATGTAATAAACCCACATTTTTAGAGTGGCTTTATTGACCTTCCTGTAAGGGGAAGCTTTATCATACCTCCATTAAACCATGTTTTGCTTCGAAAGTGTAATTTGTCATAAATTACACCACTGATGATTATCGATTTGATAAATAAAAGGAAGGTTATCAATGCTACGTCGCGATTTTCTTAAGTTAAGTGCTATCACATATGCTGCAAGTGCGCTGCCTATTTGGAGCCGCATCGCGGTAGCAGCAGGAAATTATCCAACATTAGCGATTCCACCCTTATTGGAGCCTGATGCGCAAGGCAACATTCAGGTCGTTATTCAGCAGGGCGTTTCGCAATTTGTTCCAGGAAAGCAAACGACGACATGGGGTTATAACGGTAATTTATTAGGCCCTGCAATTAGTTTGAAAAATGGACAAAATGTTAATATCAATATTATTAACAAACTGGCAGAAGACACCACGGTTCATTGGCACGGTTTAGAGATTTCAGGTGAGCAAGATGGCGGCCCTCAAGCGATAATCCAACCAGATACAAGCCGTAAAGTGAATTTTACGGTAAATCAAAGCGAAGCGACATGTTGGTTCCATCCTCATACTCATGGAAAAACCGGCTACCAAGTGGCGATGGGGTTAGCTGGTCTTGTATTAATTAAAGATGATGACAGCACAAAACACGGCTTACCAAGCGATTGGGGTGTTGATGATATTCCTGTCATTTTGCAAGACAAACGCTTAAAAGATGATGGGCAAATTGATTACCAGCTTGATGTGATGAGTGCGGCTGTGGGGTGGTTCGGTGACATCATGCTAACGAATGGTGCTGTTTATCCTAAACATGTTGCCCCGAAAGGTTGGCTGCGCTTAAGGTTATTGAATGGCTGTAATGCTAGAAGTTTAAATATTTCCACCAGTGATGGACGTAAAATGTATGTCGTTGCGAGTGATGGTGGTTTATTAGCCGAGCCGATTGCGGTAACAGAATTACCTATCTTGATGGGAGAGCGTTTTGAAGTATTAATTGATGTCTCCGATGGTCGTGCATTCGATTTGGTAACTCTACCTGTCGGGCAAATGGGTATGACGATCGCACCATTTGACCAGCCTTTGCCAGTACTGCGTATTGAAACAACGTTGACGAAGGGAGAAGGTGACTTACCATCAACACTTGCAGCAATGTCTGCTATTCCTTCTCTTGCTGGCTTAAATCGCCGTCGTTTCCACTTAATGATGGATATGCGTTTGGACATGCAAGGCATGATGATGTTACGTGAAAAATATGGTGACCAGGCCATGGGTAACATGGGCGGTCATGGTGCAATGATGGGGAATATGAACCACGGTAACATGAATGCAGGTAATATGAATCATGGAAATATGAATGGCAAAATGGGAAGTGGCGGCCACTGTGGTACAGGTTCTGATGGTTTGGATATTCATAATGCGAATACTATTAATGGGCAAGTTTTCTCAATGACGCATCCTGCATTCAATGCCCCTATGAATCAACAAGAAATTTGGGTCGTTTCAGGGCGCGGCGATATGATGTTGCACCCATTCCACGTCCATGGCACACGTTTTCGTATCCTAAAAGAAAACGGCCAAGCCGTAGCGCCTCATCGCCAAGGGTGGAAAGATATTGTTAAAGTGGAAGGGCAGGTGAGTGAAATTTTAGTCGAGTTTAAACACCCTGCAACTCAACAGCACCCTTATATGGCCCATTGCCATCTTTTGGAGCATGAAGATACAGGAATGATGTTGGGCTTCACTGTCAGTTAACAGCAATATTTATTTTCAGAGAAAATGCAGTGTGAAATTTTAGCACTGTATTTTCCTTTATTAGTATATGCGTGCTGCCTATGTTAAAATTACGTGCTTTCCATTCCCATAGATGCGTAATAGAAGATGAAACATACCCTTGAAGTGATGATCTCTGAAGAAGAGATTGCTCAACGAATTAGTGAATTAGCTGATAAAATTAGTGCTCATTATCAAAAGCTTGATGGTGAATTAGTCCTTGTTGGCTTGCTGAAAGGTTCATTTATTTTTATGGCTGATTTATGCCGTAAGATTGATGTTCCTCATGAAGTCGATTTTATGACTGTTTCAAGTTATGGCAATGCGATGACATCGAGCCGTGATGTTAAAATTGTCAAAGATTTGGACGAAGATATCCGTGATAAACACGTATTAATCGTCGAAGATATTATCGACTCTGGTAATACTTTAAATAAAGTTCGTGAAATTTTCGAATTACGTGGCCCTAAATCTGTCGCTATTTGTACATTACTGGATAAACCTTCACGTCGCGAAGTGCAGGTTCCTGTTGAGTGGATTGGTTATTCTATTGAAGACAAATTTGTGGTGGGTTACGGTATCGACTACGCTCAACAATATCGTCATCTGCCTTATATTGGTCATGTAACGTTACTTGAAGAATAATATTTGGTGACCTTATAAAGAAGAGCCGCGTTTAGCGGTCCTTCTTGTTGTCACCACACATAATAGGTTTAGCAGTGTGCTGAGCGCCACAGTAGGGCGTTTTTCTATTATTCGTAAGTCACTTCTACGTCCATAGTCGCATTGGCTTTACCTGGAAGAATCGTTTTTTCCATTTGTATATAATACGAGTTAAAGTATATCGATAGTTTTCCGTCAACATTTGACGGGGAAACCAAAGTACCACGGCCACCTATTCCCATCCTATACCACAGCGTTCGGTCATTACTGTATTCTATTCTTATTCCAACACCTCTGGCTCTATCAGAAGAGTTATCTATATCTAGAACTGTGTTAGAACCTGAATATTGACGTCCTTGAAGAGCAATATTAATTTTAGTGTCTTTATCGCAATCAAAATCAATCTGCCATCTCACATCTTTGCTTTGCGTGTTGACACCACTACCAAAGCCAGACTGGCCAATAGTATAATCACCAAGATGAACATTTTGTATTCTTGATGATTGGACGGAGCAAGTATTAGAAGATACTCGTCCTGTAATATTAAAAACGGCATCATAACCGAATGATTTAAAAGAAAATAATGATGTCATTATTACAAAGCAATGAATTGCATATTGAGTTTTTTTATTCATTGCTTCCCCTTAATTATTTCGTACAACGAATGTAATAGAGGCATTTGCCGTACCTGGTGTTGCGCTATTTGCTAATTGCTTATAGCGCGCACGCAATTGAACTGTATTAGTTCCTGAAATTGTCCCTGCCGCACTAATTAAGGTGCTGACTTCATTTGCATTTTTTGCTTCCCAACGTTTGCGCTCGGGTGAATAAGCTTCAACTTGAATTGCCATTCCGCTCGCTGAACCTTCAGTCTGATCCAACTCAAATAGCTTTCTATCTAGTGCAGCAGGAGTTCCTTCTAAGGCGCCACTCACTTGTCGATTTACTGTTGAACAATTAAAAACCAAATCAAATTCCACCCAATCCGTCACTGAGTTACGAGGGAAATTGCTTCCATCCCCCTCAAGAAACCACATTCCTAAATCAACACCTTGTGCAGCAGAAGAGATGCTACACGTTTCACCTTTAATCGAACCTGTAAAATTCACCTTGATATAGGCATCCACAGCCATCACATTCATTGGCATTAGAGATATAAAAAACAGTACAAATAGATTTAAATTATGTTTCATAAATAATGACCCTTGATCATTTATACACAAGGGTAACCGTAACCTGTGCATTACCATGAGTTGCCTTCACTTCATTCGATGTTTTGACATATCTGAATTCAAATGTTTTTGTGACAATGGGGCTCAGACTTGCTTTATCCAGCAAGGAATAGACATAATTGTTGGATAAGGTACGGTCTCCTCCTAATTTCAATGGGGAAGATTGACCCGCTTCGTATACTCGCACCGCAAACCCAGGGTTTTCGCTTTCATTTTCTAAATAAATAATATCTGTATTTATATTACTTGGATGCAAGTTATCAGCTACGGTGTAGGCTACAGACATGATGGCAGGGCAGTTAATCGTAATCGACTGTTGAGCATGGCCAAAGGTATCTCCTATATTTAACGAGCGAACTTTAGCGATGTCATGGACGCCGAGGTCGACCGATTGTCGAACTGATGAAACTGCACAAGTGCGTTGTGCCCATGAAATCAATGTTGATGCAGGCAATATTTCCCCTACTGATGAGACCCAATTCATATCACCACTGCATTGCACTTTGACTGGATTAAAATGTGTAACAGCTTTATCCGTTCCTTCAATATCTCCTTGAACGGTTTTGACATACATCATTCGTGTTTCAAGTTGTAGCGATGATGAGCCATCAATGGCACTAATTTCGCTATTATTTCCTGTTAATGGATACCATTGGCTCGTTCCTTTTTGCCTTAATGCCATGACATAACCCACGCCATTAATGCCAGTGCTAAAAACGGGGTAACTCCCTGATCCATCATTAATCACCATTCCTACGGGTTGGCTATTTACTTGAGGAGTAAAATTAAAGTTTCCCGGCCCTTCAGCAACACATAATTCTTGATTCCCTGTAGATTCAAATTGCTTCCAGCCATTACCCAATATCGCTTCACGGGGAAGTTTATGAGCTGCCGTATCAATTTCTAAATCCCCTAAATTGATACGAAACTGCCCGACACTGAGCGCGTTAAATGAAAACAAGGTAATACCAACCAAAGCAATAATTTGTTTTATATTCATATTCAAAACCTATTTTATTGGCAGTTGACGGGCAATATGGGTAAATGATGCTTCAAGTGTTCAGCGGTTAATTTATATTCGGCAACACACTGATCTTCTTGGTTTTTACCCCATTTAATTTGTAGCCGCCCTTGCTCTGGCATCCCACTGAGATACACATCACCATTATCACCGACAATACCTGAGCTCATATTTTGGTCATCACTTTGAGCGAATTGGGCCATTGCACCGAAAGGCACTGGTTTTCCATTATGAGTAACATTAAATAATAATCGGTAACCGACATGAGTTTGGTAGCTTGCCAAAATTGCGGCGCCTTTTGTTGGTACCGCATTAACTGTATTGGTTTTTAATTCAACATTTTCAGGTAAAGAGTCAATGTTGAGGGATATTTCATTTTTAGTATAAGGATTGAGATAAGGCACAATGGCGTAACCTCGAGAATCGGTTGAAATATTAGCTCGATTTAAAACTTGCACATTTTCCGCACCCGGAGCTCGAATAATCGCGAAAGAATCATAGATAGGCTGAGCTAAAGTGATGCCATATGGATGAGCAACAACCGCCCCTGTTAAACCGTAGTTTGCTCGCTGTGAATATCTATCATAGCCATAGGCCGCATTAGCAACACCGTAACTTCCTCGATAAGATGCCGAGGCATTTCCACTACCACGAGTTTCTTTATTTCCATATGACTGCTGAACAGCGTAATTAATATTATTTTTTTCGCCAAGAGTACCACTTACTCCCATCATTGCGTCTGCATTGCCGCTGTTATCCGCTGTAATACTACTATTTATCGATGTGTAATTGCCGGATGTATTATTAAGTGGAATAGAAACTGAAAAAGAGAAGTAATTATCAGCTTTACGTTGATAAGCACTATCAGAATAACTGTAATTAAAGTTATAAGTGATCCCATCAAAGCTTTTGTTATAACCTGCATTTAATGAGCGTTCTTTACCCGAACGGTTCCAATAATCTTGCTGATAACTAGAAAAATAAATATTACCGAATTCATTTAGTGACTGATTTAGTGAGATTTGAAAGCGATTTTTTTTATTATCGCGATATATTTTAGGTTGATTACTGTTAGCTTCACTGAATGAATAAAAACCTTCCGTTGAGTAACGATAGTTAGCTAAAGTTACAGATGTACCAGTCGAGGTCACGTTTTTGGAGTATTGAAAACGATATGACTGCCCACTGTCGGTATCTTCTTTCCCTAATAAATTTTGGCTATTTGCTTGTGTAACATCAGCCGATAGTGCTCCCAAACTACCTAAATTAATTCCCATTCCTATCGCATAAGATTGGTAATTTTTTGATAGTAAAGTTCCAACGTACCCAGTAATACCTTTTGGTAACCCATAAATAAAAGTACTTTGCAGGAAATCAGGTTCTACTTCACCGGAGGCATTAGATTTATATTTTCCCCCCGTTAATGAATACTTGAGTTGCCCTTCTCGCTGCATAATAGCAATTGATGAGAACGGAACAGTAAATGAGCGTTCAGTACCATCCGCTTCTTTAATTATAACGGTTAAGTCACCGCTAGTCCCTGTTGGGTATAAATCATCAATTTCAAATGCACCTGGAGAGACATAGGATTGATAAATAACATAGTTATTTTGTTTAATCGTAACTTCTGCGTTACTTTGAGCTATTCCCCTAATAATGGGAGCAAAACCTCTCATTGAACTAGGTAGCATGGATTCATCACTTTGTAATTGAATGCCACGGAATTGAAAACCATCAAAAATCTCACTTGGTGTCGCTGTGTCACCAATCACTAATTGAGATTTTAAAAAGTTAATCCCTCTTTCTAAGCTAGTCTCAATGTTTTTCCATTCGCGTTCTCCACTATTATCCGTATAAGTCGAATAGTTTTTTAAACGCCATGGGCCTAGATTTCCAGTGCTACGAAGGTTGAAATAATGAGAGTTTGTATCTTTGGCGTTATTACGACTCCAATTGTTTGAACCACTATAATAATAATTTAAGATTAAAGCAGGAACACCATTTTCCCATTGACTAGCGGGAACAGTACCTAATGCTTGTTTATTCATAGCAATTTGAGGTATTGAGATATTCAGCTTCTGTTGATTCAATTCAAGCGTAGATTTTGCCTCGGGTATATATTCGCCTATTGGGCCTATATATTGCCCAGCAGAAAGTGCAGCCAATGCTGGAATAGAATTAACTTTAACTCCCCAAAGTGCTAATTCTTCTTTTGTTATGCGTGGAATTAACTGGCTTGATTTATCATCCTTAACAAATTCGATAACCTTAGAATCCATTAAAATACCATTTACGATAATATCGACATGATATTCTCCCGCTAACTGGCCTCCAGGGTTAGCAAACTGGTCTAAATTAGGTAGATCTGCAATATTTTGGCCATCAATGACGCTGAGTGAGCTAGGACTAAAATAATCTTCCGCAGATACATGACTAATGCTTATTCCAGCCAAAATTATTGCAGTTACTACCTGACATATTTTTTTTAATCGAAAATAAGTTACCCCATTATGCAAATCGGTTATCGCGTCATAATGACGATTTAATGGATGTTGCTTTCTTGAAATGCAGCGCATAATGAATGTTCTTCCAACTGATTATTTTAATGTCTGAGTTTTCGCTTTCGTTATCGTTCCATGGTCATTAATTGCACTCCAAGTAACTTGGTTTGCTTGAGTTTCCGAAATATTCCATGACGCTTCGCCCAGAGGAGGAACCATGCCTGGTTCTGCAATTTCTTTATTACCAACCTTCAACTCCCCGAATGAAACATAATAAGGCGTTGGATTATTTGCTTTTAAATAGTTTCCTTGTTTTTTAAAGGTTAATTTTTCATACGCAATTAATGCTTCTGCTGTTGGTAAATCTGCAGGGCGATAAAATAATTTAATCTTGTTATTAATTGAAATCGTTAAATTATTTGTTGCATTTGGGTCTGATGGTGGAATTGATTTAACATTTAGCCAATAAACTGATTCTTTATCAGAGGGTAACTGAGAATCTGTTAAAACAATTCGAATAGCATTGGCTGATTCAGGTTCAATGCGAAAAAGTGGAGGAGTTACAGTAAACGGTACTTTTTGCTTATCATTATTATTAAAATTATTGACCCAAGATTGTACAAGATAAGGTGTTTTGTCATCATTTCTCACTGAAATTGAAGCTTCTTTCTTATTGCCTTCATAAATAACACGAGTGCCACCTAAAATAACACTGGCGTTTGCATTAAGAGTCGTCATAAATAAAAGCGCTAATGAAATGAGATGCTTTTTCAAAATTTTCCCCTATAAAAAGAGGGAACGGATGTTCCCTTAATTCAGTGAACTATTGGTTATATTGAATAGTGACAGTAACGTCAGCGTTTGCTTTACCAGCAGTAACTTCATTTGCGGTTGTAACGTAACGCGCATAATATGTTTTTTCGCCACTATTACCTTTCAAATCAATACCATCAGCTTCTGTGTCTGGAGTATAGAAATTTGTTCCGTTAACATCACCAGAAATACCAATACCAACACCTTCAGCCTCATTGACAGCATATAATTGGTTGTTATCTGGGTGTGCGGTTCCTCCGAAGGTGACGCGAGCACGTGCTAATGTTGCAGGGCAGCCACTCAAGCCTATTGTTAAAGGAACTGCATCAGTTAATTCACCGACTTTATCGAAGGTGTTAGTCATCCAAGTGCCAAGTTGCACTACACCTTCATTTTTGTTTGTATTATTAACTTCAATAGTACAAGTCGTATCAATAAATTGACCTTTGAAGTTTATGGTGCCTTTAGCATTACCGCTATCAATTGCAGCATATGCCACACTTGATAATGAAACCATAATAATTGATGCCATTAATACTGACTTTTTAAAAATCATAGGAACCTCTTATCTATCTAGTAAAGAATCATTAATTATATTCAGGTTAGATGACTAAGTTATTTTTTAATAACTATTATCCCATATATTTCACACATCAAAATTATATTAGTGTTTTTAAAGTAAATCCATTAAACGAGTAATTTTAAGTGTTTTACTTAGATTGCGATGTTTAACCTTGAGATAACACTTTTAAGTTAATGATATAGATGAATAATCCAATAAATTGACATTTTCTTAATTGTTAACGATAACAACCATATTAAAATTAAATTTAAATATTATTTAAGTAACTGTAACATTGTATTTCGTTTGAAATATAATTTAACGGATATATGCAGGCTAATATTCTTATTATACGGGGTGAGTGGTATTAAAAATTTCCAAAGTTGGTATTTAAGGTGTTTAAAGCTTATTTGCTGTAGGGGAGATGTAAGAACTCATAAGATATGATCTGGCAGTGCTATAAAATCACCTTTTTATTTTTACCTTTTCCAGGTAAATAAAATGAATGATAAGACCATGAATTTTAATTTTTTCAATAAGAAACTATTTATGGTTTAAATTAAAGGGGTAGTAAACTCTCTTTAATATATAATTTTTTATTAAATTTACTTTAGTTTTGATTTTTTATCGAGAATATTCTTTGCTTGATTAAGTGATTTTACTTAAAAATAAAAGGCCATATCTAATTAGCTGAATGACAACGATAGATATGACCTTTTTATTATTTATAATCTAGGCTAAATTAACTGCGTAACCCTCTACCTTGTTCAATCAAATACCAAGTTAGTAAATAAAAAACTATCAAGAAAATCATCAGTACACCAAGAGTAATTGCGATTGATACATCTGCAATACCTAGGAATCCATATCTAAATCCACTAATCATATACACGATAGGGTTTAATTTAGATATAGCCTGCCAAACTGGCGGTAATAAGGATAGCGAATAAAAGACACCACCTAAATAAGTTAACGGTGTTAGGACAAAAGTAGGAACGATACTGATATCATCAAACGTCTTAGCAAAAATTGCATTTAATAGCCCAGCAAGTGAAAATACAATAGCGGTTAGCAACAAGGTTACTACAACCATAACCCATGAATGGACTTGTAGTGGAATAAAAAATAGTGACACTAACGTGACTAAAAAACCAACTAGGATCCCACGAGCAACACCTCCACCAACAAAACCAGCAATAATTATGTGTGTTGGAACAGGTGCAACCAGCAACTCTTCAATGTTCTTTTGAAATTTAGAACCAAAAAATGAAGAGCAGACATTAGAGTAAGAGTTAGTGATAACTGCCATCATGATTAACCCCGGAACTATAAATTGCATATAGTCCACACCACCCATATCACCAATTCTTGAGCCAATTAAATTACCAAAAATGACAAAGTATAGTGACATTGTAATGACTGGTGGTAATAAGGTTTGTACCCAGATACGACCAAATCGAGTGACTTCTTTTATCCAAATAGTTTTTAATGCTACCCAGTACAATGAGATCATTTTACAATCTCCTTCTCGGCCGCATGGCTTTCTTTTTTGACTAAATTAACAAATAACTCTTCCAAACGGTTCGCTTTATTACGCATACTTAAAATTTGTACACCTTGCTCGCTGAATTGGCTAAAAACACTATTTAGGCCTTGCTCTCTTTTTACATCCACTTCAAGTGTTGATGTGTCTATCAAACGAGATTCATACCCTAATAATTGAGGAACAGGACTTTTGGGCATTAGATCAAAAATAAAAGTTTCTGATTCTAGTTGGCTAAGTAGTTGTTTCATACTTGTATTTTCAACTAGCTCACCATGTTGAATAATACCAATATTACGGCACAGCATTTCAGCTTCTTCTAAATAGTGAGTTGTTAAAATGATTGTCGTCCCTTGAGCGTTTAGATTCTTCAAAAATGTCCACATAGAACGACGTAACTCGATATCCACTCCTGCTGTTGGCTCATCGAGTATTAATAATTTTGGTTGGTGCATTAAAGCACGAGCAATCATTAAACGGCGTTTCATCCCACCTGATAGATTGCGGGCACGCTCATTGCGTTTTTTCCATAAATCAAGTTGAGTCAGATACTGTTCGGCACGTTCTACAGCAACTGAACGAGTGACTCCATAGTAACCCGCTTGGTTAAGGACGATTTGTAGTACTGTCTCAAAAGGGTTGAAATTGAATTCTTGAGGCACTAAACCAAGTTGTTGTTTTGCTTGTACAACTTGCTTTTCTAAATCATAACCAAAAACTTTTACACTCCCACTCGTTTTATTCACTAATGAGCTGATAATCCCGATTGTAGTTGATTTACCTGCACCATTTGGTCCTAGCAAAGCATAAAAATCGCCATCTTCAACGCTTAAGTCGATTCCTCGCAAGGCTCTTACACCACCGGGGTAGGTTTTGGTTAACTGCGATAATTCAAGTGCATATGTCATATGTAAAAAAAACCTTTATTCTTAAGATAGTTTGGCGGCAATATATCCTAATGATGCCACTTTTTTCTGTCCTATGTTATGCAGAAAAGAGATAATTAATTTATCTAAGATAATTCAATATGTTACTAATTTAGGGTTGTTTTGTCTAAAGGAGAGGTTCATCATAAGGGCATTAAAATTAGTATAACTAATTATTAATTAATCAATAAATGCTGTATAAGATTTTATCGCAAAGTAACACAATTAGGCTATAAGTCATGATGAGAAAAATAGAAGAACTGTTTGCTAACAATGAAGCATGGTCAGCATCAGTAAAAGAGCAAGATCCTGAATTCTTCAAAGAATTATCAAAAGCGCAAAAGCCAAGATTCTTATGGATAGGCTGCTCAGACAGTCGAGTACCTGCAGAAAAGCTAATTAACGCAGCACCTGGCGACCTTTTTGTTCACCGTAATGTTGCTAATTTAGTTATCCACACGGATCTTAATTGTTTATCTGTTATTCAATATGCCGTTGATGTCTTACAAGTTGAGCACATCATTATTTGTGGCCACTATGGTTGTGGTGGTATTGAAGCGGCTGTTGATAATACCGAACTCGGCTTAATCAATAATTGGTTATTACACATACGTGATATTTGGTACAGACACAGCTCTATGTTAGGTGAATTAAAACCTTGCGAGCGACTTAACCGTTTATGTGAACTAAATGTTGTGGAACAAGTTTATAATTTAGGCCACTCTACCATTATGCAATCAGCGTGGAAACGCGGTCAAAAAGTCATGATCCACGGCTGGGTCTACGGTATTAACAATGGCCGATTGCAAGACCTTCATATTACGGCGGATAGCAGAGAAAAACTTGAACTTTGTTACCGTGAAGCAATTGCGACATTAACGCAAAAAAATAATTTAAGTAAAAAGGATTGCTAAATTGCCCTCTGATTGCTGGTAAACCTATTATGTCATCAGCAATTAGAGCAAGCTTTGAAAGTAAAACCCTAAAAAACAACTTATTAACGTTGGGCAGATAAAACAAAGCGGGAAAAATAGGTATTTATCCCGCTTTATCAACAATCTCAAGCGCTATAGAATGGTGCTTTCTTATATTAAGCGACTTGTACAGGCACCGCTTTAGCCACCCTGCTCATGACATTGTTTTCATCAAAATAAGCAACCTTCGGTTTATGTGTGCGCGCATCTTCATCGTCAATTTGTACATATGAACAAATGATGAGTTTATCGCCTACCGCGGCACGGCGTGCAGCAGCACCATTAACTGAGATAATTTTTGAACCGCGCTCACCAGAAATCGCGTAGGTTGAAAAACGCTCACCATTATCGACGTTATAGATATCAATGGCTTCATATTCAAGGATCCCAGCAGCATCCATGAAGTTCTGATCAATCGCACATGACCCTTCGTAGTGTAGGTCTGCCTGTGTGACTGTGACGCGATGGAGTTTGCCTTGTAACATTCTTCTTAACATTTCTTCTTCGTCCTTCAAATTGCAGCGTTGTTGACTACGTGCGTTCGCCCTAGTCACATACTTATGTATGCCCCTAGGGACTCACTTACTTGCCGCCTAGCTGCAATCTGAATGACTTTGAATAAAATCATAGTGCCTTCAAAACTGCAGCGTTGTTGACTACGTGTATATAAGTCGCAACAGGCTTAGCAACGCAGCAAGATGGTTGCTGTGATAGTGTTATAAGTCTTATTGTTTTATGCAATATCGCGTTGCAGGTCAACTTGTAAATTGTCAATAAGACGCGTTTGACCTAACCATGCCGCCATTAAAATAACCGCACGTTTACTGGAATCACCAAGTGGTAACAACGTCTCTGCATCGCGAATAAATAGCTCATCAGGAGTAAAACTGGCTTCACGTAAGCTATTATTCATCTCTTCAATAATAACCTCAGATGCGCTAGGTTCAGCCACTAATTTTTCACCCGCTTGTTGCATAATTTGATACAGCTTAGGCGCTATTTTTAGCTCTTCTGCTGACAAATTATTGTTGCGTGAACTCAGTGCTAAGCCATTTTTAGCTCTAACCGTTGGGACACTAACAATTTGAGTATCAAATGATAAGTCAGAAACTAATTTGCGAATTAATTGCAACTGTTGGTAATCTTTTTCACCAAACAAGGCAATATCTGGCTGAACTAAGTTGAACAGCTTAGTGATAACCGTTGCGACACCTCTAAAATGACCGGGACGGTTTGCGCCTTCTAACATGGTCGATAACTCAGGAACTTCAACAAAAGTCTGTTTTTCCATCCCTTCTGGGTAGAATTCTTGCGGGGAAGGGGCAAAAACTAAATTGATATCACGACGCTTTAATTTTTCGCAATCTTCTTGCAAAGTTCGTGGGTAATTTGCTAAATCAGATTGCCTATCAAATTGCATGGGGTTCACGAATACACTGGCAATCACAATATCAGCCTGTTTTTTCGCTTGGTCAATGAGTGTTAAGTGACCATCGTGTAAATTACCCATCGTTGGGACAAGTGCAATACGTTTACCTTCTTGTTTCCAACGACGAATTTCACGGCGTAAGATAAGTGCCGTTTCAACGATAAGCATACGTGTGTTCCTTATAATTACTGGCATCAATTAAGAAAAAGAATGTGCTTCACTTGGGTAAATGCCATCTTCCACTTCTTGGATATACATACGAATAGCATCATGAAGGTTGCCTGCTTGAGCTAAAAAGTTTTTAGCAAATTTAGGCGCTCGTGCGGTAATACCCAGTGCATCATGCATAACAAGGATTTGTCCATCAGTTCCATTTCCTGCGCCAATACCAATCACCGGTAATAGCAGTTCTTCAGAAACATGACTTGCTAAGGCAGTTGGAACACATTCGAGAACCAATAATTGGATACCTGCATTTTCTAATGCAATTGCATCTTTGAGTAATTGATTTGCCGTGACCTCATCGCGTCCTTGGACTTTATAACCGCCAAGAACGTTCACGGCTTGAGGTGTTAAACCTAGATGACCACACACAGGAACAGAGCGTTCTCCTAGCATTTTTACGGTATCACATAACCAGCTGCCACCCTCAATTTTCACCATGTTTGCACCCGCTTGCATCAAAATTGCTGCATTAGAACAAGCTTGTTCTGGTGTGGCGTAACTCATGAATGGCATATCTGCAATAATGAAGGCGTTTGGTGCACCTTTGCGAACGCATCGGGTGTGGTAAGCAATTTGCTCGACAGTCACAGGTAAAGTAGATGATTCACCTTGGATCGTCATTCCCAGTGAGTCTCCAACGAGCATCACCTGAATACCTTGCTCATAAAATAATTGAGCAAAGCTTGAGTCATAGGCTGTCATGGTTGCAAATTTGTGTTTGTCTTTTTTAAACTGACATAAATCAGCCAGAGAAATTGGTTTCATTATAATAACCTCCGGAAATGATCTCCCTGCGACCATACCTCATAAGAGGTTGAATATTTTAGGCTGGAATATCCCAAAACATTAGGCCATTTCGAGGGACTTGTGTGAGTCTTTCTGAAAGCTTTTCGCCATCAGGAAAAACAAGGGAAGGGGCGATTTCGCTAAGCGGATACAACATAAACTCACGCTCTTTTAGCCCATAATGTGGAACGATTAACCGTTCAGTATTGATGATACGGTTACCAAAAAGCATGATATCGAGGTCAAGCGTTCGTGGCCCCCAACGTTCCTCTTTGCGTACACGGCCAAGTTCAAGCTCGATTTTTTGTGTATGGTTAAGAAGAACCTCGGGCTCAAGGCTTGTTTCTAGTAGCACAGCCAGATTCAAAAAATCTGGCTGGTCCTGTGGGCCTAATGGCTTGGTTCGATAAACAGAAGAGGTAGAAACAACGCGGCTATTAGGAATAGCATCTAATGCTGCAATAGCTTGCTGTGCCTGTAGCAGCGGCTCACCAAGGTTACTTCCTACAGCAATATAGACTTGTTCCATTGTATTCTCTCTATCTATTATGACTTATTCGGCCGGCGCGCGCTGGTTCCACCTTGTGATGAACGTGGGCGATGGCGGCGGCGAGTAGGGGCACTACCTAATTCCGAAATCATTTCACGCTGTTTGATATTATTCGCTTGTTGAAAATCAGTCCACCATAACGCTAACTCTTGTAACTCGTTGCGGTGCTCAACATTGGCTCTTAATTCTAATAAATCAAACGCTGCACGGAATTTTGGGTGCTCCATCAGTTTATTTGCACGGCGACCTTGGCGGCGAGGTAAGCGTAATTGCAATAACCAAATATCACGCATAGTGGTTGTAATGCGTTTGGGGATCGCAATCGAGCGGCACTGTTCATCTAATATATCATTCATTGCCAGCGCAAAGGCGTCGTAATAGGCCAACCCGCCTTCTTGAGATAGCTTCTCAGCATGCTCAGTAACTGGGTACCATAACATAACAGCAAATAAAAAAGCAGGGTTAACACGCTTATCATTTTTTAGTCTGAAATCAGTATTTTTAAGGACTTGCTCAATGATTTTTTCCATTGGCGAATCACTGTTATCAGTAAATCGGCTTGCGACAACAGGGAAAAGTTGCTCAAACAAACCATATTTTTTGAGCATTTTATAAGTCGCGTAACCTTGGCCTGCTTGGAGTAATTTGAGAGATTCTTCAAATAACCGAGCAGATGGAATTTCTCTCAATAAATGAGCGAGTTGGTAAATTGGCTCTGCGGTTTTCGGCTCGATGCTCATATTTAATTTGCAGGCAAAACGTACCGCTCTTAGCATTCTGACTGGGTCTTCACGATAGCGCGTTTCAGGGTCACCAATTAAACGAATAACGCCAGCTTTGAGGTCTTTCAAACCATTAACGTAGTCACGTAATGTGAAGTCTTCAATATTGTAATATAGGCTATTAACGGTGAAGTCCCGACGAATCGCATCTTCCTCAATAGAACCAAAGATGTTATCGCGTAACAACATACCGTTTTGCGCTTGTGCAGATAAGTTTTTGTCATCTGACACATTTTGGTCATGGTGGCCACGGAAAGTTGCAACTTCAATA
Organism: Providencia rettgeri; assembly: GCF_013255915.1. Taxonomy (GTDB): domain Bacteria; phylum Pseudomonadota; class Gammaproteobacteria; order Enterobacterales; family Enterobacteriaceae; genus Providencia; species Providencia hangzhouensis. Next base: position 1,169,507 of record NZ_CP053896.1, read on the forward strand.
ATTTCGGGGCCAAACATAATATGGGCTAGACGGAAACGACGACCAACTAGACGGCAATTACGAAATAATTTGCGGATTTGCTCAGGTGTTGCGTTCGTAGTTATATCGAAGTCTTTAGGCTTTTGGCCTAAAAGCAAATCACGCACACCACCACCCACTAAGTAGGCTTCAAAGCCACTTTTATTTAAGCGATACAGTACTTTTAATGCATTGTCACTAATATCACTCCGCGAAATAGGGTGTTCGGAACGCGGGATAACAGTAATGTTTTCGTCGTTTACGGTTGTCATTGTAGGGCGCTTCTCAGGTGTTGAATCGGCACGTTGAGATTGACGAACCGTTTTTTTAATATGGGTTGTTTTATGGGGTTGAGCGGTGTTCTGCTCTTTAGATGCGGTTTGCGCATGAGCAGAATGAGTGACTGGCCTTTTACCGGCTGCCTGTATATCTCGCGAAGTATCACGATGTTGTTCTACATCTTCAGGGGATGCGTCTGTATTGCGAGATAAAATATTACGGCAGAAATTTGCTACTCGGTTAAAAATAGTACACCTCGATGTCATTACCAATATTCATTAAACAAAAATAAGCGGCTAATCATAGCTCACAGAAGTTTCTTTGAGAATGGTTAAACGAATAAAAGTCATCTCTAATTATAAACGTTACCAATAAAATTTACGCAAAATAATAGCTCAAAAAGCGATCTCACTATAGAAGTATAGGTTTAGAAGCCTTATTTTAAGCGCTTTTTTGTTGTTAGAGGATTATTCAACTTCAAACTATGGGGTTAAATAACAGCCTAATCTATCTCCATAAAAATTACGTGAAAGTAAATGTTTATCTTACTTAAAAGAGCACGATAGGACGTTATCGCCAACTAATTGGCAAAAAGATGCGGGAAGGATAGATTTTATGTGATAGCTAACGCAAGGAATAAGCTCTGAGCTGAACATAACAGGATGTAGAGTTCCCTTGTAACGGCGCAGTAATATGCGCCGTTCAGGACTCCATATAGACACTAGCCAGCCATTTGCTTTTCGCGAATTTCAGCTAATGTTTTACAGTCGATACATAAATCAGCGGTAGGACGGGCTTCCAAACGGCGGATACCAATTTCTACACCACATGATTCACAATAGCCAAAGTCGTCATCTTCAACTTTTTTCAGCGTTTTTTCGATTTTCTTAATCAGTTTACGTTCACGGTCCCGGTTACGTAATTCAAGGCTGAATTCTTCTTCCTGAGCGGCTCTATCAACGGGGTCTGGAAAGTTAGCTGCCTCATCTTGCATATGAGTAACAGTCCGGTCCACTTCATCTCTGAGTTGATTGCGCCATGCTTCGAGAATGAGCTTAAAATGCGCCAACTGGGCCTCGTTCATGTACTCTTCGCCAGCTTTTTCATGATAGGGTTCAACCCCAGCAATGGCGAGAATGCTTAAGGACGATGTCTTACGTTTTTGCCCTTCTTGCATAATGCTTCTCCTACACACGCAAATTTTACAAAAACCCCAAGGGGGAAAAATTAAGGTCGCTATAAATAGCAGAAGACTGCGCTCTTGGCAATCGTTCCTGCAATGAGTTTTGTAATGCTGTGAGGGCGAGCGTGTTTATTCCCTTTTTAGCGCCCAGAACTCTGCGGCCTCGTATAAAAAACGGTTAAAAAAACTTTATTTAATAGAGTTAAAGTGAATCTGCTTACTTAACACCATTTGTTGAACAGTTATATCAGCTTGATAACAAAGTACTTCAACACCACTTTGTCTCGCTTCCTCCAATAAGAGCGCATATTGTTTATCAATATGTGCCGCTGCAGATGCTACGTGAATACCTGTGTGTAAAGCAACAAACAATAGTATGGCTCTTTTTCCTTCTTTCGCAATATGCATGAGCTCTCTTAAATGTTTTTGGCCTCTAAGTGTCACTGCATCAGGAAAGAACCCCTGATTATTTTCTAGTAAAGTTACTGATTTTACTTCGATAAAGCAATCTGGTAATCCATTTTGCGTGAGATAGAAATCGATTCGGCTATTTTCTGTGCCATATTTAACTTCAGGCTTTATTACGCTGTATTCGGATAATTCTGGAATGTGTTTTTCGGCTAAGGCTTGTGCAACTAATTGGTTCGCACGAAGGGTATTAATGCAAATAAAGTGGCCATTTGTGGTTTGGGTTAACTCCCAACTATACGGATACTTGCGTTTTGTATTATTGGACGTCGAATACCAAATGGTATCACCAGGGGTAGCACAACCTGTCATAGCGCCTGTATTCGCACAGTGAATTGTAATTTCTTCGCCGCTCGGTAAAGTAACATCAGCCAAAAAGCGCTTGTAACGTTTAATTAAAGTAGCTGGTTGTAAGGCGGGTTCAAATTCCATGGGATCTCCGCTATCGTTGTCGGTAATATGCTTACTGGCAAAAGAGGCTAATGCTACAATGTCTGACAGTAAAAGTTAAATACATGGAGTGATAACCTCAGTGTTACCGATATTCGAAGTTTGTGAGGACATACTTACCGCGTTAGTCGCTTCACCTCAAGTTTTGCTTCATGCACCTACAGGTGCAGGTAAATCAACGGTTTTACCGTTAGAAATATTAAAAAGTGGGGTTATTGATGGGCGGGTTATTATGTTGGAACCCCGTCGCTTAGCGGCACGTTCAGTAGCGGCTCGCCTCGCACAGCAACTTGGTGAAGATATCGGTCATACCATTGGTTTACGCATGCGATCTGAAACTAGAGTTAGTCGCCACACGCGTCTTGAAGTCGTGACAGAAGGCGTACTGACCCGCTTACTGCAAAATGACCCAATGCTTGAAGGGGTTGGCTTAGTCATTTTAGATGAGTTTCATGAACGAAATTTACAGGCAGACTTAGGTCTCGCTTTGTTAATTGATTCACAGCAAGCCTTACGTGAAGATTTACGTATTTTATTAATGTCAGCGACATTGGATAATCAAGGGCTGAATCAGTTGTTTCCTGATGCTCCAGTTATCACTTCACAAGGGCGCACGTTCCCCGTAATACGTGAATATCATCCTATTAACCCAAATAAACTCTTTCATAAAGAAGTAGCACTAGCGGCTTGGCAGTTATTGCAACAAGAGCACGGGTCTTTATTATTATTTCTTCCAGGTATGGGGGAAATCGAGAAAGTAAGAGTAGAACTCGCTTCGATGGTAAGTGAGGACATACTTTTATGTCCTTTATACGGAGCATTATCTCTACAGGCTCAGCAACAGGCGATACAGCTGGCACCAGAAGGAATGCGAAAGGTCGTATTAGCCACCAATATTGCGGAAACCAGTTTAACGATTGAAGGGATCCGCCTTGTGATGGACAGTGGTTTTGAACGTGTGGGTCAGTTCAACCCACGAACAGGACTGACAAAGCTCATTAAACAGCGAATCAGCCAAGCATCGATGGCGCAGCGAGCTGGTCGAGCTGGCCGTTTAGAAGCAGGTGTTTGTTGGCACTTATTTAGTGAAGAGCAAGCTGAACGTGCGGCTCAATTTAGCGAGGCTGAAATTGCACAAAGTGACCTAAGCAACTTATGGTTATCTTTATTACAGTGGGGCTGTCACGACGTGGCACAGCTGAATTGGCTGACTTTACCCCCGAAACCTGCGATATCTGCGGCAAAAAATTTACTTAATCAATTAGGTGCCATTGATGTGGCTGGTAAGTTAACGCCTTTTGGGCAGCAGATGGCGGTGTTAGGCAGTTCAGTGCGAACAGCGGCAATACTATGTAAGGCACAACAAACCCAAAATCAGCATGTTATTCAATTAGCTGCGTTGCTGGTGGCGATTATCGAGGAACCTCCTCGTCAACAAGATGCGGATCTTCGTTATTATATAGAAAGGCCAACTGAGGGGGGGTGCAAGAGAGCATCAGCGCTTTGCGAACAAAAAGTGTTGAGTACCATTGGTCAGCAAGATGCGCTAATTAGTGAGTGGTTACCAACGTTGTTAGCTGTGGGTTATCCCGATCGCATTGCGAAATCTCGAGATAACCAACATCGCTATCAATTAGCGAGTGGTTTGGGGGCAATATTGGGTGAATCGGATAGGCTAATGGGAGAGTCGTGGTTAATGGTGGTGTCTTTATGGCAACCCGAAAATATGGCGGATGCGCGTATTTCCTTGGCTTATCCTATTGAAATTGACAGATTACAAGCAGATTGCCCATCTTTATTTAACACTCAAGAAACGGTCGAATGGGATGAACAAAAAGGGACCTTATTAGCTTGGAAACGCTTGCAATGTGGCCAATTAGTAGTGAAATCAGAACGTTTGAGCAACCCTGATAAGGCTGAGATTTGCCAAGCGCTGGTTTATTGGTTGAAGCAAAATGGCTTGCAGCAGTTAAATTGGCAGGAAGATGCTTTGCAATTGTGTATTCGCTGCATGCTAGCTAAGCGGCATTTTCCTGATATTGCTTTTCCTGATTTTGATGATATAGCGCTATTAGATTCGTTAGATGAATGGCTTGAACCTTATCTTGATGGCATAACAAATAAGCAAAAACTACAGCAGATTGATTTAGCCTCTTTATTAATCAATCGATTAGATTGGCAGCAGCAACAGTGGTTAGAAAGTATGTTTCCGAAGACCTATCGAGCGCCATCTTTACATGATGTAAGTATTCACTATTCGTTAGATAAGCCACCAGTGATAGCTATTCGTATGCAAGAGATGTACGGGGAAAAAGCGAACCCGACAGTAGCACAAGGGAAAATTCCTATTACGCTCTCTTTGCTTTCTCCTGCGATGCGGCCATTGCAGATTACACAAGACCTTGGCGTATTTTGGCAGGGCAGCTATAAAGAGATACAAAAAGAGATGAAAGGGCGTTATCCAAAGCATTTATGGCCGGATGACCCTGCAAATACTGCGCCAACGAGACAAACAAAAAAAGCGATGATGGGTGCGAAATAACCTATTTTTGTGCTCTAATAGCGGGTTTCCTCATTCAGGCTATCGATGCGTTAACCTGAGTAAGGAAATGTAATTAAGAGCTTTCTTTGGTGAAATCTCTGAGGTTATGAGCCAAAATTAACCACTAAACTGGCGTAACTAGTGAGTTATTAAGTTATTTTGTCATGTGATATGGAGTGACCATGTCAGGTAAAGATTTTGAACCGATCGGCAGACGTAATAAAAAAACTGCTGGGAAAAAACAGTCTTCATCTCGCCGCCGTAGAGACCGCGATGACTATGACGATGAAGATTTATTTGAAGATGATGATATTGATGAACAATATCTCGATGATGAAGATGAAGAAGAGCAAATGGCTAAAAAAGGCTCAAAAAAGAACAAGCCTCGGAAGGTAAAAAGTAAATGGCGTTGGTTTTGGCTGCTAGTCAAACTGATGATCGTATTTGCTGTTTTACTCGCGGCATATGGTTTTTATTTAAACCAACAAATTAAAGAACGTCTCGATGGTAAGGTTTGGGATTTACCCGCCGCAGTATACGGCCGGATGGTTAATCTTGAACCGGGCATGGACTACAGCCAGGCTGAAATGGTTCGCCTGCTTGAAGGTATGCAATACCGTAAAGTGAGTAAAATAACGACATCGGGCGAATTTGTAGTACGCGGTAATAGTATCGAAATCTTACGCCGACCGTTCAATTTCCCTGATCAAAAAGAAGGGCAAATACTCGCGCGTATGGTGTTTGATAATAACGCGTTGAGCAAAATTGAAAATATGGAAAACGGCCGCTCATTTGGCTTTTTCCGCTTGGACCCGAAACTGATCACGATGATGCAGTCGGCGAATAATGAGCAACGGTTAGTTTTACCGATATCTGATTTCCCTGAGTCCTTAGTTAAAATCTTACTAGAAACCGAAGATCGAAACTTTTATGAGCACGATGGTGTCAGTTTGTACTCTATTGGCCGTGCTGTTGTTGCTAACTTAAGTGCAGGACGCTCTGTTCAAGGGGGAAGTACCTTAACTCAGCAGTTAGTCAAAAATCTCTTTTTGACCAATGAACGGACATTAAAACGTAAAGCCAATGAAGCGTACATGGCGGTTTTACTGGACTACAACTACAGCAAAGAGCGCATTTTAGAGCTGTATTTAAACGAAGTCTTTTTAGGCCAAAATGGTAATGATGAAATTCGTGGTTTCCCATTAGCGAGCTTGTATTACTTTGGTCGTCCAATCAATGAACTAAGTTTTGATCAACAGGCGTTATTAGTCGGTATGGTGCAAGGGGCATCAACGTATAACCCTTGGACTAAGCCACAAAATGCGATTAAACGCCGTAATATCGTACTGAAAATCTTGGAAACACGCGGTGTGATTGACCAAGAAATGTATCAGGTACTGAGCGCAAGGCCTCTCGGTGTGAAAAATAAAGAAGGGCTAGTGGCTTCTCAACCTGCCTTTATGCAAATGGTTCGTTCAGAACTCAATGAAAAATTGGGCGATAAAGTTAAAGAACTCTCTGGTGCGAAAATTTTTACCACTCTAGATCCTGTGGCTCAAACTGCGGCTGAAAATGCAGTTGAGAATGGTGTCGCTGATTTACGTAAATCTCGTAAATTAGATGACATAGAAGGTGCAATGGTGGTAGTTGACCGCATTAATGGCGAAGTACGCGCTATGGTTGGTGGTTCTCAGCCCCAATATTCAGGGTTTAACCGTGCGTTAAATGCACGGCGCAGCATTGGTTCTCTGGCAAAACCTCCGGTATACCTCGCTGCACTAAGTGAACCGGACCGTTTTCGTTTAAATACATGGTTAAAAGATGAGCCACTAACAGTAAAAGTCGGGAATCAAAACTGGAGCCCAAGAAACTACAGCCGTAATTTCAACGGCCGTATGATGTTAGTTGACGCTTTGGCAAAATCACAAAATATCCCAACGGTAAACTTAGGGCTAGAGGTTGGTTTAGACCAAGTGTTTAATACTTTTGTACGCTTAGGAGCTCCCGCGGCTGCTATGGAAAAAGTTCCTGCGATGTTATTAGGTGCAGTTAACCTAACACCAGCGGAAGTTGCTCAAGTTTATCAAACCATTGGTGGTGACGGTAATCGTGCGAAATTATCTGCATTGCGTTCTGTTATTGATGGAGATGGCAATGAAATTTACCAAAGCTACCCATCAGCAGAGCGAGCAGTACCTTCCCAAGCGGCATACCTCACATTGTATGGCATGCAGCAAGTGGTTAAACAAGGTACGGGCAGAGTCTTATTGACCAAATACGCCAAGTATAATTTAGCCGGTAAAACAGGGACAACTAACGATCTACGCGATAGCTGGTATGCAGGTATTGATGGCAAAGAAGTGGCGATTGTGTGGGTTGGCCGTGATAATAACGGTCCAACACAATTAACAGGGGCGACAGGCGCACTGAAAGTGTACCAACGCTACTTAGATAACCAAGCGCCATTAGCACTTATCAACCGTGCACCAGAGGGCATTGTTGATATGCAAGTCACTGCTGACGGCCAATTAAGTTGCTCAAACTTCGGCGGCGGTAGAATGTTGCCGATTTGGACAGATAACCCAGAAGGGTTATGCCAAGCGTCAGAAGAGCAAGCCCCGGTCTGGGACTTAAATGGTAATAATGGCGAGCAACAAGATGATGCGCCGGATTGGGTTAAGGATATGTTTGGCAATAACCCCTAAATTCTCGTCATATTTCAAGTTGTGACTGTGTTGGCTTCATTCGTCAACCCTAGTCACATACTTGTGTATGCCCCTAGGGATTTCCTTATTTGCCGCCTTGCCACAACTCGAACTATTTAGAGAATTAATTAGTTGGTGAATTGCTTATTTGAAAGGCTAATTATTTGAATACTAATTAGTTAGGGAATTGTGGTGTAAGGCTCTTCTCGTCATATTTCAAGTTGTGACTGTGTTGGCTTCATTCGTCAACCCTAGTCACATACTTGTGTATGCCCCTAGGGATTTCCTTATTTGCCGCCTTGCCACAACTCGAACTATTTAGAGAATTAATTAGTTGGTGAATTGCTTATTTGAAAGGCTAATTATTTGAATGCTAAATAGTTAGGGAATTGTGGTGTAAGGTTTTTTTCGTCATATTTCAAGTTGTGACTGTGTTGGCTTCATTCGTCAACCCTAGTCACATACTTGTGTATGCTCCTAGGGATTTCCTTATTTGCCGCCTTGCCACAACTCGAACTATTTAGAGAATTAATTAGTTGGCGAATTGCTTATTTGAAAGGCTAATTATTTGAATACTAATTAGTTAGGGAATTGTGGTGTCGAACCTAGAGTTATCTATTCTTAACTATATCTTAACTATAAAAAAATAGAGGTGAAAATGGATAAAATTTCACCTCTATAACATCAATGTGAATTAATTCTCTTTAATTTTCATCAATGCAGTTTCTGTGGCTTTGATAGTTTTCTCAATGTCTTCATCGCTGTGGGCGATAGACATAAAGCCAGCTTCAAATGCAGAAGGCGCGAGGTAAATACCTTGCTCTAACATGTAATGGAAAAATTTCTTAAAGCGCTCAACGTCGCATTTCATCACATCTTGGTAGCAAGTTACGGTTGGGGCGTCGGTGAAGAAAATACCAAACATGCCACCGACGTGATTGATAACCATCGGAATACCTTGCTCTGCGGAAACACGTTTTAAACCACGAGCTAACTTTTCTGTTAATTCATTTAAACGTGAGTGGACTCCCGGCTGAGAGACTTCTTTTAAGCAAGCGAGGCCAGCAGCCATCGCGACAGGGTTACCAGATAAGGTCCCTGCTTGGTAAACAGGCCCAATTGGTGCTAGTTTTTCCATAATTTCAAGGCGGCCACCGAAGGCACCAACAGGCATACCACCACCGATGATTTTACCTAAACAGGTTAAATCAGGCTGAACATCGTAGTAATCTTGTGCTCCACCTAATGCGACGCGAAAGCCTGTCATGACTTCATCAATGATGAGTACGGCATGGAATTCATCACATAATGCACGTAAACCGGGTAAAAATTCAGCTGTTGGTGGTACGCAATTCATATTTCCAGCAACAGGTTCAACAATGACACATGCAATATCTTCTGGGTAATTTTCAAATGCTTGGCGGACTGAAGATAGGTCATTATAGGTACAAGTTAATGTGTGTTTTACAAAATCTTCAGGAACGCCAGGAGAGTTTGGTTCGCCCATAGTAAGCGCACCAGAACCCGCTTTGACTAATAAGCAATCTGCATGGCCATGATAGCAGCCTTCAAATTTGATGATTTTGTCACGGCCTGTGTAACCCCGAGCTAGGCGAATTGCGCTCATGGTCGCCTCAGTGCCTGAATTTACCATGCGTACCATATCCATAGAGGGGACTAGTTCACAAACTAATTCAGCCATTTCAACTTCAGCGGCAGTCGGAGCACCAAAACTTAATCCTTTATGAACCGCTTTGATCACGGCATCACGGATCACAGGATGGTTATGGCCTAAAACCATTGGTCCCCATGAGCCAACATAATCTACATAGGCTTTACCATCAACGTCATAAATATAAGCGCCATCCGCTTTTTCAATAAATAATGGGGTTCCACCAACACCATTAAAAGCACGAACAGGGGAGTTTACACCACCAGGAATTTGTTCTTTTGCTTGTGCGTAAAGTTTTTCAGATTGTGACATCGCAGGGCTCCAGAAAGAGGCTAAGAAAAAAATTGCTCTCATTCTAAAGCACCACACCAATTAAACCAAATGTTGATATGAAGATATGCACAATGTGTCTAATTGCATGACAGCACTTGAACCATTTAGTCAAGTGGCGGATAATTAGGTTAATTGATCTGAGTAGGTTTTAGCCTACACATGAATTTACCGGTCACCGGTTTGGAGTAAAAAATGAGTGATGATGCAGCTCTGCCTTTGCAATTTACTGATGCGGCAGCAATTAAAGTTAAAGATCTGGTCTCTGATGAGGACAACCCAAACCTGCGTCTGCGTGTTTATATCACTGGTGGCGGATGCAGCGGTTTCCAATATGGTTTCACATTTGATGACCAGATCAATGAAGGCGATATGACAATCGAGAAACAAGGTGTTGCTCTTGTCGTAGACCCAATGAGCCTACAATATTTAGTGGGTGGAAGTGTGGATTATACGGAAGGCTTAGAGGGTTCGCGTTTTATTGTCACCAATCCGAATGCTAAGTCTACTTGTGGGTGTGGTTCGTCTTTCAGCGTCTAATTTTCGTCATATTTCGAGCTGTGGCGGTGTTGGCTTCATTCAGCTACTCGGGTCACATACTAATGTATGCTCCCCGAGATATCTTCATTTGCCGCCTTGCCACACCTCGAACTATTTAGAAAATTTTTGTAATTTGTAATTTGTAATTTGTAATTTGTAATTTGTAATTCTCAATCAGATAATGCGTTTAACTGCTCGCACAGTTGTTCTGTCGCATTAACAATCCTTGGGCCTGCTCGGTGAAACCAATCTTCATTTAATCGGATAATTGGGACATTGAGCTGTGAGTGCCAAAATTTTTTCACTGTTTTTTCCTGTTCGGCTGAACCAGTCATAATAATTACATCTGGCTTGCGAGTGAGCACCTGCTCACGACTGACTTGAGGCCATTGAACAGCGCTATTAGCAAAAATATTTTCACTACCACAAAACTCTACGACATCATTTTGCAGCGTGTGGTTACCTGCGCTAAATAAAGGCTGAGTACCGAGTTGAATGAACACTTTCTTTGATTTTTTATTAGAAATTTTTTCTTTTTGATAAGGAGCGAGCCTAGAGCGCATTTTTTCAACATTTTGTTGTGCTATCTCTGGGGTTGGGCTGTATTGTGCTAATTCAATCACTGAGTTGATGACATCATCAATAGTTTGAGGATCGAAATAAATAATTGGAATACCTAGGCCTGCGAGTTGATCAAGAGGCCGCTGGGGGTTACCTCCTCGCCATGCGAGGATTAAATCAGGTTTAAGTGCGATAATACGTTCTACATTTAAACCTTGCCAATCAGAGACTTGTTCTAATTTTTTTGCTTGCTCTGGGTAATCGGAGTAAGCACTGACCGCAATTAAGCTATCTCCAAGCCCTGCTGCATAAGCAAGTTCAGTATTGGCCGGTGATAAACTAATAACGCGCTGCTTTGTTGCTCCTAGAGCAGAAAAGGCCACCAATAAAGCACATAATAAGGTGATAGTAAGGGAAAAATAATGCGTAATTCGTTTCATAACAAAATTCATCGTAGAATTAATTAAAAGGTATAACTAACAAATGGTTATACCTTTTTTGCAAATGATTAAGCGAGTTTAGCTAAAATTGCTGTGATCATCAGGGAAGATTGACGGGCAGCAACAGGTAAAAACTCATCAAAGCTCGTGTGGGATTCTTTATCTGCAACATCTGAAATGGCACGAACGACGACAAATGGAATGCCAAATTGGTGACATACTTGACCAATCGCGGTGGCTTCCATTTCTACTGCCGCAACTTGTGGGAACATCGCTTTGATGCGCGCCAGTGGCTCAGCACCATTAATAAAAGCATCACCGCTACAGACTAATCCACGAACAGCGTTCATATCCAATAACTTAATGCACTGCTCAGCAACTTCAATTAACTTAGTATCAGCAACGAAAGCTGGCGGACACTGTGCCATTTGGCCGGGTTCATAACCGAATGCGGTCACATCAGCATCATGGTAACGAACTTCTGTAGAAACCACGATATCGCCGACGTTTAAACGAGGGTCTAAACCACCTGCGGAGCCTGTGTTAATCACGACATCTGGTTGGCAATGCTCTAATAATAGTGTTGTACCGATTGCGGCTGCGACTTTACCAATACCTGATTTCAATAACGCAACGTCAACGCCATTAATTTTGCCTGTATAAATCTCACAACCAGCACGGTTAATAGTTTGGCAGTTTTCAATTTGTGAGCGCAAAATCGCCACTTCCTGTTCCATGGCACCAATTATTCCAACTTTCATTTTGTCTCCTTTTCCCTGCTCAATTTGCACTATTAATGTCAATATAGTGTCAATATTTTGACTAGGGACGATAATGTTTTATTGTGTTATTGCTGCATTCTTCGAGTGGGCTCGCAATTTTAATTGCAACAACTCGAATTTTGACAACGAAATTACAAAGATGCACGAAGTGTAACATTGAAAGGTGAGTCGTGAAGGTTTTTTCCTGTATTTAGGCTATATAATGAAACATCAATCGAAATAGGGAAGGTGGCAGAGTGGGTGAGATTAATTTTGTTAAGAAGCTAAACTTTCAGCGTAACTACATGAGCAGTGCGAAAAACCAAAAAATTTCACCTAAAGATGAAGATACGGTTAATCGCTTATTTGAAAGTGATCGTGGGCGGATTATCAATTCAGCAGCCATTCGCCGCTTACAACAAAAAACACAAGTTTTCCCCTTAGAGCAAAACGCAGCAGTGCGTAGCCGATTAACTCACTCACTAGAGGTTCAGCAGGTTGGCCGTTACATCAGTAAAACGGTTTTAGGTGAATTAAAAAAGAAAAAATTACTGGAGCCCTATGGGCTAGATGAACGTTGTGATGCGTTTGAAAGCTTAGTCGAAATGGCTTGTTTAATGCATGATATCGGTAATCCACCATTTGGGCACTTTGGTGAGGCCGCAATTCAACGATGGTTTACCAAGTTACTGTCGCCAAGTTACTTATATACACCCAACTCCCCTGACCCATGCCAAATATCGGCATTACAGTTAACTGGAAATGAAAAGCAAGATTTATTCCGTCGTCAATTAAAGCAGGATTTATGCTCATTTGAAGGTAATGCGCAAGGGCTGCGCATGGCGCATCGATTACTCAAACTAAACTTAACCTATGCACAAATTGGTTCTATCTTAAAATATACGCGTGGAGCTTATGATTTGGAGCCAATTCCCCCTGAGTTTGATTATTTGATGAAAAAACCAGGCTATTATTGGTCAGAGGTGGACTTTGTCAGTGAGTTAACCAAAAAACTCGATATGGAGAAATACTGCCGTTTCCCTCTGTCCTATATTATGGAAGCGGCTGATGATATTTCATATTGTATTGCTGATTTAGATGATGCCGCGGAAAAAGGCATTTTTACTGTTGAGCAGTTGATTGAGTACTTAAAAGCAGAGTGGGGGGATATTGAACAAAATGATTTGTTCGATCAAACTGTCATGCGAGCTTTCAATAATATCAGTGACAACCACACAAGGCGTATTCAGCAAGATCAGTTCTTTATGTATTTGCGCGTGAATATTACAGGGAAGTTGTCTCATTACAGTGCACTGCAGTTTATTAAAAATCTGCCTGAAATTTATAATGGCACTTTTAACAGCGCTTTGTTAGAAGATAAAAGCCCAGAACATAGATTACTGAAAGTATTGAAAACAGTGGCTTTTAAACATGTATTTAACCACAATGAAGTTGAAGAGTTAGAGTTGCAAGGCTACCGAATTATCAGCGGGTTATTAGATTTTTATAGCCCATTACTGATGATGAATAGAAGGGATTTTGCTGAGCTCGTTGAAAAAAATTACCACAAGCACTTTTTCATTGAAACGAGATTGTTCCATAAATTATCTAATAAGCATCGCTTATCTTACACGGAAGCACTTGAGAAAATTTCTGCAACGAATGAAGCAGATAAATCTATTCTGGAGTTTTATTATCGAGCTCGTTTGATTCAAGACTATATTAGCGGTATGACAGACCACTATGCCTATGAAGAATATCGTAAATTTATGGTTAGTAACTAATATAATAATTGAATGGCATAATAAAAATGGAAAAGTAGTCAATCAAATGATAGGAAAAACAGGTATAATGGGACTGACCGTTTTTCTGGATTAATTAGCGAAAAAAAACAACGCATTAAAATTGAAAACTCAGCAATCATGATTTTTATAACTTAATACTCTGTAGTGACTACTTTATGGCTCAATTTTACTCTCCTAATCGCCGTACCACTTCACGCCGTCAAATCACGGTTGTAGCTGATAGCCTCGATGCTGCAGGGCAAGGTGTTGCCCGTATCGAAGGAAAAACCATTTTTGTAACAGGTTTATTGCCTGGAGAAGAAGCACAAATTGAATTGACGGAAGAGAAGCGGCATTTTGCTAAAGGGAAGGTGACTAAACGCTTGAGCACGAGCCCACAAAGAGTAAAGCCTCGGTGCCGTTATTTTAATCAATGTGGGGGGTGTCAACAGCAACATGTTGACATTGCACTGCAAAGAGAAAGCAAAGCTCATGCCTTAGCTTACCTGATGCAGCGCGAAACATCGCTAGATATATCTGTTCCTACGGTGATTAGTGGTGAGCCATATGGTTACCGCCGTCGAGCTCGATTAGGGCTACAATATCAGCCTAAAAGTAAAAATGTCGTTATGGGGTTTCGTCAATCTCAATCTAACACATTGGTTGATATAAAAAATTGTCCTATCTTATCCCCAGATTTGGATATTTTATTAAAACCACTTTCTGAATGTATTAACCAGCTCAGTAATAAAGCGAAACTGGGGCATGTAGAACTTATTCGTGCAGACAATTGTAAAATTGTATTGATTCGCTACTTAACCCCTTTTTCGTTATCAGATACCCAAAAGTTAAGCGATTTTGAAAATCAGCACGGAGTGTCTATCTGGTTAGCGGGTAATGATGAAAACTTACAGGCTCTGTCACCAAATTCGCCACAACCTGAATATCAAGTTGCAGGGGAGTTACTAAAATTTAATCCGTTAAATTTTATTCAAGTGAACGGGCAAGTTAACCAGCAGATGGTAGAACAAGCTTTAGCATGGTTAGATCTAAACAGTGAAGATAGGGTATTAGATCTTTTTTGTGGAATGGGTAACTTTACGTTGCCAATTGCACGGTTAGTGAAATCCGTTGTGGGTGTTGAGGGTGTGGAAAATTTAGTCGAACAGGCACGAAACAATGCACAGCTCAATACTATTTGTAATGCGACATTCTATAATGAAAACTTAGAAGCCCAGATACACACACAACCTTGGGCGGTTCATGGCTTTAATAAAGTGTTATTAGACCCAGCTAGGGCTGGAGCCGCTGGCGTTATGGAACATTTAATTAAACTGATGCCAGAAAAAATTGTCTATGTTTCATGTAACCCCACAACATTGGCAAGAGATAGTAAAGTTTTACTTGATGGGGGCTATCAATTATTACAGTTGCGGATGCTAGACATGTTTCCGCAAACTAGCCATTTAGAGTCAATGGCGTTATTTATCCGTCGCCCAGAGGTTTAATAGGTAGGGAGAACATATGGTTGCAGTAAGAAGTGCGCATCTTACCCCAGCAGGTGAGTTTGCCCCAGAAAAGTGGGTTAACGGCCTGGGATTGAGTAATAAACAATCAGAAGAAAAGCTCATCCATACCTGGCAATATTGTCACGATAAATTAGCCGGACAAGAAATCGCCCCTCTGTTACTGTGGCGTGGTATTGAAATGACCGAGATCCTATCAACATTAAGTATGGATATCGGCAGCTTACAAGCGGCTTTGCTTTTCCCCTTAGTGGAAGAAGGGAAGTTAGAAGAACAAGAAGTTATTGATGAATTTGGCAAATCCATTCACGAACTTGTTAAAGGCGTGCTGGAAATGGATGCGATCCGCCAACTCAAAGCAACACAATCAAGCGAAACCAGCTCGACACAAGTCGATAATATTCGTCGTATGCTACTGTCAATGGTAGAGGATTTCCGCTGTGTTGTTATTAAGTTAGCGGAACGAATTGCTCATTTACGTGAAGTCAAAGATGCAACGGAAGATGAGCGCGTCTTAGCTGCAAAAGAGTGTTCAAATATTTATGCTCCTTTAGCAAATCGCCTAGGAATTGGGCAGTTAAAATGGGAGTTAGAAGACTTCTGTTTTCGTTATTTGCATCCCGATGAATATAAGAAAATTGCAAAGCTCCTCCATGAACGTCGTATTGACCGTGAAGAGTACATAGATACTTTCGTAACAACCTTACGTAAGTACATGTTAAAAGAGAATATTCAAGCAGATATCTATGGCCGACCTAAGCATATTTACAGTATTTGGCGTAAAATGCAGAAAAAATCATTGGCATTTGATGAACTGTTTGATGTGCGAGCGGTGCGTATTGTCGTTGAACGCTTGCAGGATTGTTATGCTGCATTAGGAATTGTTCATACCCATTTTCGCCACCTTCCTGATGAGTTTGATGACTATGTGGCGAATCCAAAGCCTAATGGTTATCAATCGATTCATACAGTGGTATTAGGGCCAAACGGCAAAACACTTGAAATTCAAATTCGTACTCGCCAAATGCATGAAGATGCAGAGCTGGGGGTTGCGGCGCATTGGAAATACAAAGAAGGCGCAACTGGCATTGGCAAAGGAAGTAGCTACGAAAACCGTATTGCGTGGTTACGTAAGCTGATTGCATGGCAAGAAGAAATGGCAGATTCTGGCGAAATGCTAGATGAAGTTCGTAGCCAAGTGTTTGATGACAGAGTGTATGTTTTTACCCCAAAAGGGGATGTGGTGGATTTGCCAGCAGGCTCGACGCCGCTTGATTTCGCTTATCACATTCACAGTGATGTCGGCCATCGTTGTATTGGTGCAAAAATAGGTGGGCGTATTGTTCCATTTAGCTATCAATTACAAATGGGTGACCAAATTGAAATTATCACTCAAAAGCACCCAAACCCAAGCCGTGACTGGTTAAATCCTAACTTAGGGTATGTAACAACCAGCCGTGGGCGAGCCAAAATCCAAAATTGGTTCCGTAAACAAGATAGAGACAAAAACATCCTTGCAGGGCGCCAAATTCTAGATAGCGAATTATCGCAGCTTGATATCAGCCTCCGAGAGGCCGAAAAACTGCTAATCGCGCGCTATAATGTTCACTCATTGGATGAAGTTTTAGCCGGAATTGGTGGTGGTGATATTCGTATCAACCAATTAGTGAATTTCCTGCAAAGCAAATTTAACAAAGCCACCGCAGAAGAAGAAGACCGCGCGGCAATGAAGACATTAGAAAGTAAGTCTTCACTCCCAAGAGCACCATCCCATGGTAGTGGTCGAGTGGTGGTTGAAGGGGTTGGTAACCTAATGCACCATATTGCACGTTGCTGCCAGCCAATTCCAGGGGATGAAATTGTCGGTTTTATCACGAAAGGACGAGGTATTTCTATTCACAGTGCGGATTGCGAACAATTAGCTGAGCTGCAAAGTCATGCGCCAGAACGTGTGATAGATGCAGTTTGGGGAGAAAACTATTCCAGTGGTTATTCTCTCGTGGTTAGAGTTGTCGCCAATGACCGTAGTGGTCTACTACGTGATATCACGACAATATTAGCTAATGAGAAGGTTAATGTGCTTGGCGTCAGTAGCCGCAGCGATGTGAAGCAGCAATTAGCAACGATAGATATGACAATTGAGCTGTATAATATTGAGGTGCTGAGCCGGGTGTTAGCAAAATTAAATCAGTTGCCGGATGTTATTGAGGCAAAACGCCATTCCCAGTGATTTTCTTCATATTTTGAGTTGTAGGGGTGTTGGCTGCACTTAGCTACTCGGGTCTCATACTTATGTATGCTCCCCGAGATATCTTCGCTTGCCGCCTACCTACAACTCAAACTATTTTGAAAATCAGTACTGTTATATTGTCAGTGGTTTTCTCCATATTTTGAACCGCAGCGTTGTTGGCTGCGCGCTCTCATCTTAGTCACATACTGATGTATGCTCCTACATTTTCTTCATATTTTGAGCCGCAGTGTTGTTGGCTGCGTGCTCTCACCTTAGTCACATACTGATGTATGCTCCTACATTTTCTTCATATTTTGAGCCGCAGCGTTGTTGGCTGCGTGCTCTCACCTTAGTCACATACTGATGTATGCTCCTAGGGGCTCGTTTACTTGCCGCCTAGCTGCAATTCAAACTATTTTGAAAATAATTTTTTGCAAATATTCAATAATCTTTTCTTTGTTTTTTCTTTTGTTGGGAAAAATTTGTTGATTTGCCTTTATATCTGGTAAGTTTGAGATAAAGATGACAATTAGAAACAAAAGAAAATCAAAGGTTAATACAATGAGTCAGGAAAAACCCGAAATCGAACGCTTATTATCCATTATGGCACAGCTGCGTGACCCACAAACAGGTTGCCCATGGGATAAAGTACAGACATTTAAAACTATTGCACCTTATACACTTGAGGAAACCTATGAAGTGCTTGATGCGATAGAACGTGAAGATTTTAACGACTTAAAAGGTGAGCTGGGCGACTTATTGTTCCAAGTGGTTTTCTATGCGCAAATGGCGAATGAAAAATCATTGTTTGATTTTAATGATATTTGCCAAGCAGTGAGCGATAAGCTTGAACATCGTCACCCACATATTTTTGATACAAATAACACATTGAGCAGCTCGGAAGTGATTGAGGGGTGGGAAAAACGAAAAGCAAAAGAGCGAGCTGAAAAATCGCAGTTTTCTGTGCTAGATGATATCCCGAATTCGCTCCCAGCACTAATGAAAGCCTATAAAATTCAAAAGCGTTGTGCTTCGGTCGGTTTTGACTGGGATACGTTAGGCCCTGTTGTGGGTAAGGTTCATGAAGAACTTGAAGAGGTGATGGAAGAAGCCACACAGGTGGTTGTTGACCAAACTCACCTAGAAGAAGAAATCGGCGATTTATTGTTTGCCGTAGTGAATTTATCTCGCCATTTAGGTCATAAACCTGAAATAGCGTTGCAAAAAGCTTGCAACAAATTTGAAGGCCGTTTTCGTCAAATCGAAAAAAGCCTAGCGGAAAGTGGCAAAACGACAGAAAGTGCTACACTTGATGAGATGGAAGGGCTTTGGCAGCAGGTTAAGAGTCAAGAATAAAATGGTTCGTCATATTTCGCACTATAGCGTTGTTGGCTGCGTTCGGCTACTCAGGTCACATAACTGGTGTATGCTCCCTGAGATATCCTCTCTTGCCGCCTAGCTGTAGCACGAACTATCTAGAGCATTAATTATATATAGAACGAAGCATCTACAGAAAAATTCGATATGTTCGATATGGTTGGTTTGTTCTAAAATCACCTCATGCAATGGCTCCAAACAAAGCTTCAAAAATAATATGGAGGTTGAAGTTTTCGAGTGTTAAATGTGGAGAGTTAGAGTAAATAGTTATTCAAAATCAAAGTTAGTGCAGAATCGCATTTTTTACACCATACAATGAGCTGAAAGGATTTAGCTTTTGTGTTTGAACTGTGTTAATCTATAAAAATAGATAAAGATGACTAATTTTGAAGCGATAAATATTTTTCGCTTTTAACTTGCTGATAATATTAGAGTATTGATGAAATTTAGCCTTATTATGCTTAGAACATTTGTAGCGAAATTAAGGTTCGGGTATACTGTTTTCCCGTCCTGTTATATCCATCATCTTTTAAACCTAAACTTTCAGGTTCAGCATGAAAACTAATTATATTTTTGTGACCGGCGGGGTCGTATCCTCACTGGGTAAAGGCATTGCCGCAGCCTCTTTGGCGGCTATACTCGAAGCCCGTGGACTCAATGTGACTATTATGAAACTGGATCCCTACATTAACGTAGATCCAGGCACTATGAGCCCAACCCAACACGGGGAAGTTTTCGTTACAGAAGACGGCGCTGAAACTGACTTAGATTTAGGTCACTATGAGCGTTTCATCCGTACTAAAATGACACGTCGTAATAACTTTACGACTGGGCGTGTTTACTCTGAAGTTCTGCGCAAAGAGCGCCGTGGCGACTATTTAGGCGCTACAATTCAAGTTATCCCTCATATCACTAATGAAATTAAAGACCGCATCATCCGTGGTGGTGAAGGTCATGACGTTGTTTTGGTTGAAGTTGGTGGTACAGTTGGTGATATCGAATCATTGCCATTCCTTGAAGCGATTCGTCAAATGGCAGCTGAAGTTGGCCGTGAACGCACATTATATTTGCACTTAACATTAGTGCCATACCTTGCAGCGGCTGGTGAAGTAAAAACTAAGCCAACTCAACATTCTGTGAAAGAATTACTGTCAATTGGTATTCAACCAGATGTGCTAATTTGTCGTTCAGACAGAGTGATCCCAGCAAATGAACGTGCAAAAATCGCATTGTTCTGTAATGTGCCAGAGAAAGCGGTTATCTCTCTCAAAGACGTTGATTCAATTTATAAAATCCCAGCCTTATTGAAATCACAAGGTTTGGATGAATACATCTGTAACCGTTTCCGCATTGATGCGCCAGAAGCTAATTTAGCTGAGTGGGAACAAGTTATTTACGAAGAAGCCAATCCCGCTGGTGAAGTGACTATTGGGATGGTGGGTAAATATGTTGAGTTACCAGATGCGTATAAATCTGTAATTGAAGCATTAAAACACGGTGGCTTGAAAAACCGTTTAACTGTGAACATCAAATTAATTGATTCACAAGATATTGAAACTCGAGGTGTTGAGTTACTAAAAGGTTTAGATGCTATTTTAGTACCAGGCGGCTTTGGCGAGCGTGGTGTTGAAGGGAAAATTCTGACCGCTCAATATGCACGTGAAAACAAGATCCCTTACTTAGGAATTTGTTTGGGTATGCAAGTCGCATTGATTGAATTTGCACGTAATGTTGCCAATATGGCAGATGCAAACTCAACAGAATTTAAAGCGGATTGTAAATTCCCTGTTGTTGCGCTGATTACTGAATGGCGCGACGAAGAGGGTAACCTTGAAGTACGTTCAGAAGAGAGCGATCTTGGTGGAACAATGCGTGTTGGTGGCCAACCATGTCATTTAGTGAATGGTAGCCTTGTACGTGAAATGTATGGTTCAGAAACTATCATTGAACGTCACCGCCACCGTTATGAGGTGAATAATTTACTACTGAAACGTATTGAAGATGCGGGCCTAAAAATTGCAGGCCGTTCAGTGGATAATAAGCTGGTGGAAATTATTGAAAACCCTAATCATCCATGGTTTGTGGCTTGTCAGTTCCACCCAGAGTTCACCTCTACACCAAGAGATGGTCATCCGTTGTTTGCAGGTTTTGTTAAAGCCGCTGGTAAGTACCAGAAAGGTGAGTTGAAATAAGATATGGGGAAGTCGGCGCAGGTGCACCAACTTCCCAAAATTTAACTTGTACTGAGGAAAACCTAATGTCCAAAATTGTTAAAGTGATCGGTCGTGAAATCATTGACTCTCGTGGTAACCCAACTGTAGAAGCTGAAGTTCATTTAGAAGGTGGCTTTGTTGGTTTAGCTGCGGCACCATCAGGTGCGTCAACAGGTTCTCGTGAAGCTCTGGAACTGCGTGACGGTGATAAAGCGCGTTTTCTGGGTAAAGGTGTTCTGAAAGCAGTTGCTGCAGTTAATGGCCCAATCGCAGAAGCGCTGATCGGTAAAGATGCTAAAGACCAAGCTAACATCGATAAAATCATGATTGATCTCGATGGCACTGAGAACAAATCTAAATTTGGTGCAAACGCAATTCTCGCTGTATCTTTAGCAAATGCTAAAGCAGCAGCAGCGGCGAAAGGTATGCCTCTGTATGAGCACATTTCTGACTTGAATGGTACTCACGGTCAATACTCTATGCCTCTGCCGATGATGAATATCATCAATGGTGGTGAGCATGCTGATAACAACGTTGATATCCAAGAATTCATGATCCAGCCTGTTGGCGCACCAACGTTGAAAGAAGCGGTTCGTATGGGCTCTGAAATCTTCCATCACCTAGCAAAAGTACTGAAATCTAAAGGTATGAATACAGCTGTAGGTGATGAAGGTGGTTATGCGCCTAACTTAGAGTCAAACGCAGCGGCATTAGCAGCAATTAAAGAAGCTGTTGAGCAAGCAGGTTATGTGTTAGGTAAAGACGTAACACTGGCTATGGACTGTGCAGCATCTGAGTTCTATAACGCAGAAACCGGTAATTATGAGCTGAAAGGCGAAGGCAAAACCTTCACTTCACAAGAGTTCACACATTATTTAGAAGAACTGACTAAACAGTACCCAATCGTATCTATCGAAGATGGTCTGAACGAGTCTGACTGGGATGGTTTCGCATACCAAACTAAAGTTCTTGGTGACAAAATCCAACTGGTTGGTGATGACCTGTTTGTAACTAATACTAAGATCCTAAAAGAAGGTATCGATAAAGGTATAGCTAACTCTATCCTGATCAAATTCAACCAAATCGGTTCTTTAACTGAAACTTTGGCTGCAATTAAAATGGCGAAAGATGCAGGCTATACAGCTGTTATCTCTCACCGTTCAGGTGAAACTGAAGATGCAACTATTGCAGATTTAGCAGTTGGTACAGCAGCAGGCCAAATCAAAACAGGTTCTATGAGCCGTTCTGACCGTGTTGCTAAATATAACCAATTGATTCGTATTGAAGAAGCATTAGGTAAAAATGCACCATTCAATGGCTTAAAAGAAGTTAAAGGCCAAGCATAATTATTTATTGCTTAGCAAGTTAATGAATAGGGAAGCTTAGGCTTCCCTTTTTTTGGGGTATTTATTGTATTAATGCAACAAATATAATTGAGTTTTTTTATAAAATTCAATCTGAATTTGTTTTTTGATTATGGTACTAAAGGAGATATTAATTTACAGTCATTATTCATTTTAGATAAATAATTAATTTTTATTCAAAGGAATGAATGCAATGACAGTAAAAAAATATACAGAAGTAATTGAAAAAATAAATGAAATCATCAATAAATATACGCTAGATACAAGCGAGTTAATTAAAATTGGCTCAACGGCAGAAAAAGGAGATATAACATTAACTAAATATGATAACTCACGATATGATATTAGTTATTATGATAGCGAGCAGCCTGATCCGTTTGTAATTAAAAGTTATTTACTCAATAATAATAATTATGATGCAACTCATTTATATCCCTCCTATGTAGATATTCCTAAAAAACCATCAGATACGTTTCTCTTATTTACAGGTACTTTAAATAAAAATTCTATTATAGTTACCAATCATGATAAAGATCATTATCGAGTCTATAATGATTGCAGAATGAATAGTTCAATTTTATATGATGATGTTGTTATGTCTGCTGATTATCAAGATTATAAAATAAAAAATGGTACAAATGGTAATGCGACAGCATATATGCAGTTTGTAAATAATGATTGGCAATTAGTCTTACAAAAACAAGAGGTTAAAGATTTTAAGGGTGAAAGGAAATCATTTGCAATAGAAGGGGAAAATA
Source organism: Providencia rettgeri (assembly GCF_013255915.1). Taxonomy (GTDB): domain Bacteria; phylum Pseudomonadota; class Gammaproteobacteria; order Enterobacterales; family Enterobacteriaceae; genus Providencia; species Providencia hangzhouensis. Next base: position 1,192,708 of record NZ_CP053896.1, read on the forward strand.
GAATATTAAAATATATTCCTAATAATAAAATGGATAGTATAAATAAAAATAAATTTGAAAACACTCGGGAAAATACACATGTCAAAATATTGTCTATAGCAAAGAAATTCAATTGCTTATATGTGGATGAGAAAGGTAATAATATATTTGAAACGGAACGAAAATTAGATAGCGCTAAAGCATGGCATGAGTTTATTACATCTATAAGTATAAAAATAAATAATCATGTAAAAATGTTAAAAAGTTTCCAAGAAGTATGGCAGAAACAACTTCAGGAACTAAATGGGAAAATAAATAAAACAATAGATGATAAAGTTAAAATAAAATCTTTAACACGAAAATTAGCACAAAGTGATATTCAAATTAGTCTTTATTATAATCATTATAATAGAATACTGTCTGAAGGGAACCAAATAGAAAGAAGTAAGTTATGGTGGGAAATAAAAAAAAGTAAAGGTATGAACGCTGTTGTTAAAAATGAAGAACAATCAATATATGGCGGTATTAATGAATATAAGCAAACAATCAATGAGCGATATGAAAATTTAGTTTTTGTTCATAAAAATTCTAATAAACCTTCATTTAGAAATAGTTTTAGTGAGGGAATGGACGGTTTTTCAGAAGTTAATATATCAGGATTAAAGAAGAATATGACGTCAATAGAACTGAAAAAATTATATTTGACTCAAGACCTTAGTCCTACAGAACGAGGGGCTTTATATCAAAGAATTAATAATGTAGGTCATGCCGAATATATAAAATATATTTTGAATGAAACAGGAAAAGTTAGTGAATTATTTTATTCATTAAATAGCCAAATTAATCGATTAATGCCACAAGATTTTTATTTAACCCTGATAGGGGATGATTCTCGAGGGCGTTGTTGTCCTTTGGTTAGAGCTATGTCAGTTGCATTAGCAAAAGATGATCAAAAAGGCGCGGATACTTTATTTAATAAACTTTATATAGCATCAGCGAATCCTAAAGATAATGATTCAATATTAATAAAAACGGCATTGAAGCGATTACATTCGAATGTGGAAGCAATAGAGGCATCATTTTCTCATGGTAGAATTAATATCAAAGAAACACAGAGTTTATTAGAGGCGAAGCAAAAAACAATGATGTTTGCTATTAATAGCCAAAATCATTCGATGCTTATTGGTAAAACTATAAATGATAAACAATCACACTACTATTTTTATGACCCTAATTTCGGTTTGTTTTCATTTAATAATAGTAAAGAACTATTTTCAGCATTCAAAAAATTTATGGTAGATAACAAAATGGCTGATTTTTACTCAGCCTTTGGGAGCAATAAAGATCCGGTTTTTGAAGTGATTTCGATTATTACCGATGATATGTCGAGTGTTCCTGTGGGGAATGGGTTAAGTGTAACTCATTTAAGTGAGCCTATTTCACTGAGTTTAATTACTAAACGTGAGAGTAAAACTAGTTGTATTGTTAATAAACAACTTGCTATTCAAAGAGACATTCAATTGAAAGGAGCATTGGCTATGTTAGAAGCAGAACAATGGGGATACCGTTTAGAAACTTCTCTTGCCAATTTATCAATGAACTATCAATTTAATAGAAAATGGGTGCCTATATTTTCTACACTGAAAGAGGATGAGAAAGGTAAGTATCAACTTCAATTTATAGATTATGATGATCCTGAAAAAAGTCATTGGATTGAAATGGATGATCCGACAATTAAAGAATTTAATCATTACTATGAAAAGCAAGTAGCATTATTTGGGGAAAATTATTTTTTCGATGGTAAAAAAATAAAGCCCCAAAAATATATAGATAATAACAGTGAATATAATATCAATGAGCCATCATTCGATGGATTAAATGCAGGAATAGCGATTCAGTCTTTGATGCTATGGTATTCAGATAAAAACCATAATAGAAACGGCATGAAAAATGATAATTTTAACTTAGCATTAGCATTGAAAATACATAGTTATATTAATTATGGGATGATATTTCATGGGGCTCTGAATGATTTAGGTAAAATTGTGGGTATAATTCGTAGTGGGTTAAATGGAAATATTAGCTATGAAGCTAAAAATATTAGTCTGTTTTCTACTTCATTAGCTCAAACAGTAAATGAAGGTGTTACTGTTTTATTTAATGGTGCCTTAGTCGGCTTTGATATATATGAATTGACCTATGCAAAAGATGAACCTCATAAGATTATATTTAGTACACAACTTGCTTTTGATTCTGCGAGTTTTGTCACAGGAGGACTCAGTTTAGGAACCGGTGCTTTAGGAGTAACGGAAGCTTCAGTATTTATGGGGGGAGCAGGGGTTATTTTTGCAGGGTTAAGTATTGGTTTCACTGGTTTGGCGCGTAATTATGCAGTGATAGGAGAAGATGCTAAATCGGTAGGTAGATATTTTTATCAGTTAGACCAAGCATATAAAAATAACGGATATGATTACTTACCTGATAAAAGCATTGTTCTCCCGCGCGCTGGTGCAGTTTTTAAAACAATAGATCTTAGAAATAACCAAATTGAATTTGATAGCCAGTATATCTATAGGACTAGCGCACATTCTGCAGGAGGTGGACGGAAAAATTATATTTTTTGGGCGGGTAATTTCCCTACAATGGTACATGACCGTCAACAGGCAATTAATATTCGTAAAGGTATCGGATATAACATGAGTAGCCGACAGTATGGCTATTTAGATGCACAAATAATTGCCTTACCTATCACGCCAAAATCGTATATTAAATATGATTACAATTTATGGCCAGGAGCAACAACACGTCATGATAGTGGGTTTGATGTTATTCGTCGTTTAGAAAATACAGATAAATTTGATTATGACTTTTATATATTTCCAAGTGAAAATACTATCACTCAGATATTCAATGAATATGTAGATACAGAAATCGAAATAAAGTTAAATAATCAATATAGACATTTGGTTATTCCAAAAATACCCAGTGAGTGGCATGGGAAAATTAAGCATTCGATAAGGGGGGATGGTGGGGTATATAAACTTAGCCCACAAATAGGCGCAGAGATAGAATTGATTGATGATTCAAATAAGGTATCGCCTTCTCATTGGATAATTAGTAGTGAACTATTAAATAAAAATGACATTATCGTTAAGTCTGAATGTATAGATTTTGGTGGAGTAAAAATAAAATTAGGCCCATCAGTGTCAAAAAAAGACTTTTTATATATCAATAATAATAATGAAACCTATAAAATAGATTTTTTAAAGTTAAGTATAAATTTAATTAGCGAAGATGGAAATAAGTGGGTCGGCCATAAGGAAGATTTATCTAATCATTTAAATAAATTAAATGAACAACATAAAATTATGGGGCAGTACATATTAATTGAAAATTATCAGTTTGGGAATGTTAATGTAGGCCGAGCATTTTATCAGGTTTCTACAGGGAGATATATTTTCACTGACTCATCGGAACAATATACTAAAAATGCTGATCTATTTTCTCCATTAGGGACGGGGGCATGTTTTTATTCAAAAGATAATAATATATTGTGGTTAGTTGATAAGGATAATAAAGTCCAATATATGTATATTATTAATAATAATGCTCAGCGGAATTTTGAATTAACTAAGTTATGGGTTAGTAATGAAAATATTTATTTCTCATGTCGTTATCCTAGTGAAGGAGTTCATGAAGTCGCAAATTATATGATAAATGGAAATGAAATTATATTAGTTAGTGTTTCTATTGATGAGCTGACTCATTATCAGTTATTTGAAGAAAAATCGGTCATACCTAAGGATATTTCAGATGTGATTTTTGGTAAGTATTTATTGTTAATTGATAAAGTAAAAGATAAAAAAACAATATATAGTAAAAGTGTGAAGCTGGCTGATATCATCCAAATATCAGGAATTGATAAAAATAATAATATATATCATTATTGGTTAAGGGAAAAAGACGGTGTTATTATAAGGCCAACGGTTACTTCATATAAGCTTGCTCTCGATAGCAAAGAATTATTTGAGCCTAAAGATTTAATATTTGTTGGCTTTTTATTAAATAATAATGGGCAAGAAGTATTCTTTTTTTATAGTTATAAAGAAAAGTTAATATATCGACAAGTCGGAGAGAATCCAAATTTCTTTCAAATAGAAAAGCAAGGGGTCAAGGAAATAAATATCGAAGATATTGAGAGTGTTATATTTAGTCAAAGTAAAATTTTAATTACTAATAATAATGGTATTGTGAGTCAAGTTAACGCTCAAGGTAATATTCAACCTGTGGCACTAAATAAAAAGTGGTTTGATTTACATCCAACAAGATGGTGGGAAGAATTTGGTAAATTAGAGTCAAATCAAGGAGTATATGCTTTACTTGGATTAAAAATGAGTCATAATCAAGCTATTATTCCCGCTTGGTATGAAAATAAAAGTATTGTTATTGCATACCAATTATCATCACTGAATACATTGCAATATTTAGGAATAGACGAGTACCGTTCAGCAGCAATTATTTTTGATATGGAAAATAAGAAACTTTATTGGCAACCAATTGTAAATGAAGCTGCTTTAGTTAAAGCTTTTGATAAAAATAATTTAAAAAATACTTTATCACTACCTTCAATGTATGAGATATACCCAAATATTAAATTTGATACAGTTAAAAAATTAAAAAATGGATTGTTAATGTATACAACTAATGATGAGATTTTATATTATAGTAAGGGAGAGAATAATTTAGATGGTAATAAAGAGGGATTCTCATCATCTTTATTAATTAACGGTGGAAATTCAAGGGATATAATTAACCCGCCAGTTATCAATAATGTAAAAAATATTGTATTAAGTGCGGGGGATAAAGAAGATAGTTATGTTATTTCTAGAGCAGCGTGGCTACATTATCAAGCAATTATCATTGATAATAATGCGAGCGATCGTTTGACAGATACACTTGTTTTACCTGTTGACGATATGAACTCGCTAGCTGTTAATCGCCTAGGAGATGACCTTATCCTGACGGATATAAATACAAATAGCATACTTATTATTAGGCGTATATTTTCTGCTAATGCTCAAGGATATGAACACCTTCAATTGCGATTTTTAAATTCTAACGAAGATATTAGGGTAAAAACTATTGTAAATAGTTATTTGTTGACTGATGGGCTTATGGTTACTAATACACCGAATGAGTCTGATGAAGAAATACTGTTGGCTCATGACAATCAGTTAGCACAGCTTTCATCAATGACATCATCATTAAACCATCGTGAAAGCATGTCTAGACATCAGGATATAATACAGCCTTCGTTGGTTACTGCACCTGTTTTAGTGGGATAAAGCAGGTATGAATTAGTTAAGCTAGCCGGAGTTTAACTAGCTAGCTTAATTAGTTGTCTAGTTTCATTGGTTGATATTTTAATTTAAGTTTGTTTTTTATTCATAAACATTATTTATTTTGCTTTGGGTGGAATTAACTGCTGACTGGTGCGTTGGCGTATTAGCGCAATTATTCTGTCAATTGAAACTGTTAATTTATGCGGTTATTTGCCTACAAAATAGAACATTTCTCGGTAGAGATATTAAAAATACAAAAAATTGCGCGGGGTAGATCGCACTTTTAACTTATCCACATTTTCATCTCAATAAATTAACTCTATATTTCACAGCTTATAAATAATTATTAACAATATGCGCTAAAACTAAACTTGCTTCCAAAGCTATGGAGTAAACATGGACGCTTCAGAATCTTTAACACCATCAGTGAGCCCAACACCCTCGAATAAACGGGGATGGATAATCTTAGCTGTTGATATCGTACTCTTAATTTTATTACTAAAATATTTACCATTTGATGATAAAGCAAATGCAGGTCTTGCAATGATGGTTTTCATCGGTGTGCTTTGGTTAACTGAAGCTATCCATGTCACCATTACTGCACTGTGTATTCCGATCTTGGCAGTAGGCTTAGGGCTGATGAATACAGGGGATGCATTGAAATCATTTGCAAATCCGATTATTTTCTTATTCTTCGGTGGCTTTGCATTAGCGACGGCTTTACATATCCAAGGCCTTGATAGGCTAATTGCAAATCGCTTACTAATGGCAGCTCGAGGGCGCTTATCAGTCGCGGTATTATTGTTGTTTGGTGTAACAGCGTTACTTTCTATGTGGATTAGTAACACAGCAACAGCTGCAATGATGCTACCACTAGTATTAGGTATACTGTCTAATCTCGATGTACGTCATGAACGTAATACTTTCGTGTTTGTACTATTAGGTGTTGCTTATAGTGCAAGTATTGGTGGTTTAGGCACGATTGTAGGTAGCCCTCCAAATGCGATTGCGGCAGCGGCTTTAGGTTTAGATTTCTTATCATGGATGAAATATGGTATTCCAATCATGGTGGTGTTACTACCAATGATGTTTGTATTGATGTACATGATGTTACGTCCAAACCTGAAACATCGTTTTCAAATTGAGTTAGAACACGTTGAGTGGAATGGCAAGCGTATTACAGCAATGACGATTTTCCTTTTAGCCGTAGTTTGTTGGATCACGAGTACGTTTATTAGTGATGCATTAGGTGGCGTAAAAGATTTAGATACAATCATTGCGATGAGTGCTGCGATTTTAATTGGTGTAACAGGTGTTGCTAGCTGGTCTCAAATTCAGAAAAATACCGAGTGGGGCGTATTGATGCTGTTTGGTGGTGGTTTAACACTCAGCGCAATTTTAAGTTCTTCTGGGGCAAGTAAGATCATGGCAGACTGGATGCAAATGACATTCGGCGAAAGTCACTGGTTTGTTATTATTCTAGCTGTTACTACCTTTATTATCATTTTGACTGAGTTTACCAGTAATACGGCGAGTGCAGCTTTATTAGTACCAATCTTTGCAACAGTTGCTGAAGCATTAGGTATGCCAGTCATTGTATTAACCATGATTATTGGGATTGGTGCATCCTGTGCGTTTATGTTGCCGGTTGCTACACCGCCAAATGCGATTGTGTTCGGTTCCGGTTATATTAGGCAAATTGAAATGGTACGTGTGGGTGCGGTATTAAACGTGGCTTGTATCCTTGTGATTTCATTGTTTGCTTGGTTTATCTGGATGTAACTTAGGATCAATTCACTTTAAACTTAACGGCCTCTTATTGAGGCCGTTATTTGTTGTTGTACGCTAAAATAAGATTATTGCGTTGTTTTAGCAATAAGAGCCTGTTGGTTTTTCCCTATTTTTATCACGCCTGTATCAGAAAAAATAATGTCTGCGTCTCCGCGCACAGAGAAACTCATCGTGTTTATAACTCCTTGAATATCTATCTTATTCTGTGGGCAAAGGAAATTATCTTTACAGTGATATTGGTGACTCTCAAGTACAATGTTACGACCTGTCAATTTAGTTTGCTCATCCATCTCTAAATGATTTCCTTGAATATAAGGAATGTCAGTTTTGAACTTTGTGCTGTACTTGACAATGCCTTCACTAGGAGAAAGGGTGCTATTACCAGATGCACTGATATAATTTTGTATGGCAGAGTGGATATTAAGTGTATTTTGCAGCTTTATTTGGTCTGCAACGATATTTAATTTTGATAGTTGAATTGGAGTTCCTTGTTGCTGACTAATACTGATTTGGCTAGCAGGCTGAGTTGAAAACTTCAGTTGGTTATAGTCCTCCAATTTTTGGAGTTCAAGCTGGTTATCTTTCTCTTTGTTTTTAATGTATTTTTTTTCAAATTTACCGGCAATTAAGGAGAGGCTATTAATATTATCAACGGCACCGTCTTTCCATGAAATACCATTAGGATTTGCGATAACAAGGTTGGCGCGTTGCCCTTTTATTCCTAATATCCCTTGTAAGTTGCTTGTTTCAGTCCCTGTTACTTCTGCAAAAATAAGCTTTGCTGCCTTATTATTAAGCTTGGTATTACTGTTAATATCATTATTAAAAATTAAACCATCGTCATTAGATGAGAGACTTTCGAAGGTATTAAACGAGATGTTATTTTTGAGAGGTGCTTCTATATTAATGACTTTTGCTTTTGTGATATCAGGGGCCTCGGCTAATGATGTGGTATGAAATAAAGTACAACTTAGTAGAGTGAATGATATGGTTTTCTTCATTGGTATTAGCTCCTTGCTGTAAAAATCCTTTAATGATTAAAAGCATAATGTATTTAGTCGTTTTTTATAATAATCAAAAATTAGTTTGGCTTAATAAAATATGATACGTTAGCACTCAGGTAAAATCGGAAAATCGGAAAATCGGAAAAATATGATGTAAATAATTGTTACACTATGTTTTTGGCCGTTTATAAGTTCCATTTTCCTTGCTAATAAATTACTACTTGTTATGTTTTCAAATTAAAGATAAAGGGATTTAATAATATGTCTGGTGATAGCTATAGCTCTCTATTGAATCATGCCATTTATGTAATGGATAAAATAAAGCTTGATAAAAATATTATGATGCTAGTTGAGGCGATTAAATATGAATATCGCCATGAAGGAAAGTGGTCGGCAGATTTATTAAAAAAACATGATAAGTTAAAGAAAGAAATAGAAAGAAAATCTTATTTTTTATATAACAATGATGTTCCTATTGGTATTGAAAAACTCAGTAATCAAGAGGAGCTGGAGTTTATTGGTTATATAAGAGATTTATCAACAGGAAATAATGATGTCGATATAAGAGTTCAAGGTAAAGAGGATATTGAATTATCTAACCTTGTTGATTCCGATTTATTAAGTTCACAAGCACTGCGTATTCTCCCTAAAAATTTAAAAAAAAGAATGAAACTTCGCTCTAGTATAAATGCTAGGTTAACTATAAATATACATAAAAAATATATTAATCGGCTGGCAAAATCTTTGGTGAAGTTATTTCATGAGCCGTCACCTCAGTGTATAGAACAAGCCAAAATTATGGGGCCTAGAAAATTTGGTATACAAACGGACCAAGCAGTTATTTACTTATCTGAATCGGGGCTTGAGCATGCAAAGGAAATTACCCAGCGACTTAATACATTAATTCCTTCTGATGCATTTATTGAACATACACCAGTTGGTATGCAAAAAATGGATACTGGTATTTCTTATTCGGAAACACCAAAAGGTCAGTCAACAAGCCATGGGCAAGCCAGGTCACAGGTCATTGCAGACGCTATTACAGAAGCTTTATTAACAGATCGCCCAGTAAAACAAATCTTACCGAAAGTATTAAAAAAAGTAGGCTACGATACGAATAATCCTAGTTTAGTTGCGCAAGTTCAGCGTGATGGTCATTTAAAAAATAGTCTTTTTGACTGTATGATGCTTAAAAAGCATAGAATAAGCCAAGATATTCAGCGATTTGTTACGGATCCACTGTTATTCCCATGTATGTATGTTATTGATAAATTTAATAATGATATATTATCAGTAAAAGCGGAAATATTTAACTTTGAGAATGAGTTTACTGCCATTGAGTGCGGAGTATTAGCTCAGTATATAACCTCGAGAGAAAATTCAGGTTTTATTTATGATGTTTTAGATTTTACTTATAAATTTAACTCAATCTTTAGAGATAGCGGTTATATTGAGAAACGTCTCGCACCACAAGATTTTTATTTATATTTAATGGATGATAATTCAGGGGGACGTTGTTACTCTTTAGTTAGGGCAATGGCTGTTGCATTAGCCTTAGAGGGCAGTGAGGGTGCAAATAAATTGCTTAATAAGATGTTTTTAGCTGGGGCATCACCAACGGAGCCGAATTCAACTTTGTTACAAGCTGCGTTAAAAGAACTTCATGTAAATATAGAGGCGGCACACGCATCAACTATAATTGGCCAATTTGAGTTAAATGAAATAAAAGAAATTCTGATTAATGCTGAACAAGGAAATATTTATGCGCTAAATAGCAAAACACACTCGATGTTGTTAGGTAAAGTCAAAAATGGTAATGAAATTAATTATTATTTTTATGATCCAAACTTTGGTATTTATGCCTTTAATGATTCTGATAAGTTATTTTCAACTTTAAATAAGTTTTTATTTAAAAACAAGATGGCAGAGCAGTATGCGGTTTTAAATAGTAGTTTTGAATTGGTCTCTATTAATACGGGAAAAATGTCTGAAGTACAAATTGGTAGTGGTTTAACTGTTTCCGATTTGGTTTATTCAGATAATTTAATGGAATCTATTTCTCTACATAAGAAAATGGAGAGTATTCTAGAACATCAGTCTTTAATAGAAAAAGATAAGAAAATACAAACATCCTTAATTATTTTGGAGTCAGAAAAATGGGGGGAACGTCTTGAATACTCAATTAATGAAGTGTGCAAAAGTCATCAACTAGATGAAAAATGGTTACCTGTTTTTGAAAATGTTGAGAATTTGGAAGATGGCCGATATCGTATTCAATTTATACATCAAGGGATAGAGGAAAAGATATATTGGGCCGAAACGAAAGACACAACATTTATTGAGTTTAAAGAATATTTTCACAAGCAAATGGCTATGTTAAAGAGTCATTATTCTTTTAGTGATGGGGAGTTGCAATGTGAAAGAGATATTGAGGGTACAGAACATGTGGATGGCCTCAATATAGCGATGGGAATACAAGCAATCATTCAATGGTCGGAGAATAGAAATCGACAGTCAGTGGTTTCTTCTAGGCCAACATCTAATTTAGCAACAGCACTGCGTATTCATAGTTATATTAGCTATTCTATGATAGCCCATGGTGCTATCAATGATGCCGTGAAAACTGGAAAAATTGCATATTCATTATGGTGTGAAGGGAATGGAGTGGCAAAATCAGTAATGAATCGCTTTTCTTCGTCTCTAGTACGTACAGCGAATGAAGGGTTAGGGGTTATTTTCCAAGGAGCTATGGTTGGTTTCGATATTTATGAGTTAGCGAATGCACAAAATGAAACTCAGCGAGCTGTATTTGGTACTCAACTAGCTTTTGATTCATCATCATTAGGGTTAGGTATTGTAAGTACGGGAGCATCTCTACTTGGTGCGGAAACGGTAGCTGGTGTTGTTGGGCCACTAGCTGTACCACTTATGGGAATAGGTATTGGTATCACCGAACTGGTTAATATTAATGAAAGACACGCACAAAAAGCTGTTGCTGTAGGGGAAGAATTCGCGATTTATCAACGAGACTATCAAAATGCAGCGATAAGTTATGATGTAAAAAAAGGATTTTTGATACCAACACCCAATATTGTCATCGAGAAATTAGATTTCAAAAATGGCTATTTTGACCTTGGTAGCCAATATATATATCGAGGTGTGAAAAAAAAGTGGTATATAGAGCATTGCTGGTTGAATGATTTTCAGTCGGGCCCGAGTGCAGAGATTGATAAATCACATGCAATTAATATTAGAGAAGCTGTTGGTGTTACTGAGCCAAGAGTAAACTTTAATGGGAGCCAAACTGGGGTAGTGATATTACCAGTTGTACCTAAATCGTTTATTCGTTACAGATATAGCTCTCTTTTTGGTGGAACTTCTCGAGGGGATAATGGTTTTTCTATTTTGAGAGGAATGGAAGAACGCTATCAATTCTATTTTGATTTTTTTTATTGTGGCCTAGAGTATGTCATCACCACTTTAGAGCATGAATATGAAAATACTACCATTCATGTCAATCTAGATAGCCAAAATAGACAATTAGCCGTTCCTAAAATGCCTATTCCATGGCAAGGGCATATTACGCACACTGTCACTGGTAATGGTGGGGAATATCAAATTACAGTTAATTATGGTGCATCTCTTACGTTAATTGAGGGGGCTATGTACTGATGAATCCCCTAATGATTTTGGTAAAAATCATTAAGTTAAGGTGGATACACATCTTGTCATATGATCAAATGGTTTCGCGAAAAATCAATAATCAGACAACAAGATGTGCGAACTCGATATTTTACACGACTCTCTTTACCAATTCTGCCCCGAATTACACTTAAAACGACTCAACAGCTTAACGTTGGCTTGCCACGCATTACTTGACTGTAAAACTCTCACTCTTACCGAACTTGGCCGTAACCTGCCAACCAAAGCGAGAACAAAACATAACATCAAACGAATCGACCGATTGTTAGGTAATCGTCACCTCCACAAAGAGCGACTCGCTGTATACCGTTGGCATGCTAGCTTTATCTGTTCGGGCAATACGATGCCCATTGTACTTGTTGACTGGTCTGATATTCGTGAGCAAAAACGACTTATGGTATTGCGAGCTTCAGTCGCACTACACGGTCGTTCTGTTACTCTTTATGAGAAAGCGTTCCCGCTTTCAGAGCAATGTTCAAAGAAAGCTCATGACCAATTTCTAGCCGACCTTGCGAGCATTCTACCGAGTAACACCACACCGCTCATTGTCAGTGATGCTGGCTTTAAAGTGCCATGGTATAAATCCGTTGAGAAGCTGGGTTGGTACTGGTTAAGTCGAGTAAGAGGAAAAGTACAATATGCAGACCTAGGAGCGGAAAACTGGAAACCTATCAGCAACTTACATGATATGTCATCTAGTCACTCAAAGACTTTAGGCTATAAGAGGCTGACTAAAAGCAATCCAATCTCATGCCAAATTCTATTGTATAAATCTCGCTCTAAAGGCCGAAAAAATCAGCGCTCGACACGGACTCATTGTCACCACCCGTCACCTAAAATCTACTCAGCGTCGGCAAAGGAGCCATGGGTTCTAGCAACTAACTTACCTGTTGAAATTCGAACACCCAAACAACTTGTTAATATCTATTCGAAGCGAATGCAGATTGAAGAAACCTTCCGAGACTTGAAAAGTCCTGCCTACGGACTAGGCCTACGCCATAGCCGAACGAGCAGCTCAGAGCGTTTTGATATCATGCTGCTAATCGCCCTGATGCTTCAACTAACATGTTGGCTTGCGGGCGTTCATGCTCAGAAACAAGGTTGGGACAAGCACTTCCAGGCTAACACAGTCAGAAATCGAAACGTACTCTCAACAGTTCGCTTAGGCATGGAAGTTTTGCGGCATTCTGGCTACACAATAACAAGGGAAGACTTACTCGTGGCTGCAACCCTACTAGCTCAAAATTTATTCACACATGGTTACGCTTTGGGGAAATTATGAGGGGATCTCTCAGGGCTATGTATGGAAAACAATCTAGCTGGATAATTGATACGAGTTTAATAGAAAGTGATGGAAAAGAGCATGTTATTCAAATCATGGATGATCACATTAAAATTAGCGGCATTACTATCCATGTTGATACATCGGTGGCGGATAATTCGATTTTACTTGTCAATGCTCAACATGAAGTATGTGAAATAGATTTTACTAATAAGACAGCAAAGATTATTAATGTAGATGGTAGTCAATGGGTAAACAAAAGCCAGACAATTAAACAGCATCTTCATGATTTATCAATTAAAAATAAGCTTAACGGCCAGTATGTTGCCATCGATAATTATCAATATAACGGTTTAAACGTGGGACGTGCATTTTATGATGTTCAATATGATCGGGTCATTTTTACTCACTCAAAAAATAAAGAAAATCATTCGGCACAACTAATAAAAATTAATAGGGATACAGCCTATTTTTATTCATCAGTGGAATCGGTAATTTGGCAGGCTGATATCAATACAGGTTCTTTACTGACTCAACTTAAAGCGAATATGGTTTTAGGTTTAGATGCCAAAATTATTAAAGTCACATTGGTTGATGACCAACTGTATATAACATTAACAGAAAGAAGTACTGGCAGTACGGTTGAAAATACCTATAGGCTAATACAGAATGATAAATTAGAGCTCGTGAGCGTTGTGAATAACAGGTCATTGCTCGATAACTTACATGATACACAAACATTATTATCACTTGAACAACGTAAGCAATTTAGTAGCCATGACTATCTAGCTCATCGAAATATCCGCCTTGAGTATCAAAAGACAATTACCATCAAACCCAGTATCGCGAATACAGTGATGATAGCGGGTGCTGATGAAAATGGTTTTTGGCATCATTACTGGCTACTCAATGAGAGTGGAACATTGGTTAAAGCCAATTTAGAAAGAAAAAATGTGAATGAACAGCTATTCTTGAATGAGTTTATTTCGATAAGTGAAGAAGATTTAAAATATATTGATTGTGAGCTCGCAAAAAATACTCCATTAGAAAAAGTTTGGCGAGAGAGATTTGCTCTGTCTATTAGCGATGGTAAAGAGGCGATATCTCAATTAAAGCGTTATGGCATTAAACCTACACTAGCAAAAATATTTGCAACAAACTTGGGACGTTATAATCCGAGGTATGATTTATGGTATTGGTTTCCTCCTAAGGACTTGGAATTAATAGGAAGTTTATTAAAGGAAAATGGAAAGGAAGCCTTTTTCTTTTATAGCCGAAAAGAAGACACCATTTTTTATCAAAAAGGGTTAGGGCAAGATATTATTAAGCCAAATAAGCCTAGTGCCTTTCGTTTAAATTTGAGTGGAATAGAAAATGTCACGCACTGGCAAGGGGAGCTCCTTGTTATCCAAAAAGAAGGCTTTGTTAGGCAACTGGATGCGAATGGCAGTGTACAATTAGTTGCACTCAATAAAGACTGGTTTGCGAGAGAGCCTTTGAAATGGGAGCGTTTTGCCCAATTTTCCAATGAAAAGGACCCCATTGCATTGTTTGGATTAAAAGATACTAATGGGGAACGCATATTACCAGCATGGTATTTTAACGAAATGGTTGTTGTTGCACCTTCATTTTCGTTAGAAAGTGAGTTACAAATTATCGATTTTGATCACGATAAACAATATGGTGTTATTTTTGATTCAAAATCAAAGAAGCTATATCGAATAAACGCGATTGGAGAGATGAAGTTTAACAATATTTTCGATAGTCAGGGTGTTCTTCGATTTCCCAATAAATTACCTAAGCATGTTGATTTATACCCTGAGCTTACTTTTAAGTCAGTGCAAAAAATAGCGGATGGCTTAATGCTGTTAACAGAAGAAAATGCAATTATTTATCATCCAACATCATCTCATGAACAATTAGGCTTATCATTAATTATTAAAGGAACACCGGAGGATGATGTCGTTATTCCTGCAGCATTAGGCGATGTTTCTGTTTTAATTCTTAATGGTGGTGAGGGCTCCGATACTTATCAGTTTAAAAAAGTAGATTGGCAGCGTTATCAAACGATTATTATTGATAATTATTCGGTAGACCGAATTGTTGATTTGCTTATCCTACCCATAAAAAACCAATTGAAGGAGATTTTTATTAATCGCCAAGGAGATGACTTGGTTATTACAGATTCAATAAATAATACATCTCTTTATATCCGTGGAATTTATGGTTTACAGGCTCACTCTTATCGTCATCTACAACTTAGAATTGATGGAACAGATCAACACATTGATGTGAGTTTATTAGCTGAACAAGCTTTGGCGAGTCACGGTTTAATGTCTTTATCAATGCATTTCAGAAGCTATTTTAATATCAATGATAAGATAGCTTTATTAGGGGAGTTGTTGAATCGAATAGATTTTACTCAGGAAGACTTTGAAATTCAAACTGCATCCAAAGAGCAGGATAAACCTCATTTCGCCATGTTATCTACAACAAGTCAGTATTAAATTAATATATAAAAAAAGAGCCACAACATGAGTGGCTCTTTTCGATTTATCGATCAGCAATTATTGTGCTGTTGGTGGATGACTGTGTTCAATATCTTCTGATTTCTTCGAGAAACGGCGACGGATCACCACGAAGAATACAGGAACGAAGAAGATAGCCAATGAGGTTGCGGCAAACATTCCCCCAAGAACACCAGTACCTACTGAGTTCTGGGATGCAGAACCTGCACCGTTACTAAACACCAGTGGGATAACACCTAACATAAATGCTAAAGATGTCATCAGAATTGGTCGTAAACGCATTTTAACTGCATTCAGTGTTGCTTCGACTAACCCTTTACCTTCTTTTTCCATCAAGTCTTTGGCGAATTCAACAATCAAGATTGCGTTTTTCGCCGAGAGCCCAATGGTTGTTAAGAGACCTACTTTAAAGTAAACGTCGTTGTCTAGACCACGAACACTGGTAAACAGTAACGCACCAATAATACCTAATGGAACGACTAACATAACTGAGAATGGAACTGACCAGCTTTCATAGAGAGCCGCCAAACACAGGAAGACCACTATCAAGGAGATTGCGTACAGAGCAGGGGCTTGGTTACCTGCTAAGCGTTCTTGATATGACATACCTGTCCACTCGTAACCAATTCCTTCAGGCAGGTTTTCAGTGGTGAGTTTTTCCATTAACAGCATCGCATCACCAGTACTTTTCCCTGGAGCTGCCTGACCTTGAATGTTCATCGCAGGGACACCGTTATAACGCTCTAAACGCGGTGAACCATACTTCCAAGGATCTTTGGATTCGTCCATAAAGGCAGAGAACGGAACCATTTTACCTTGGTTATTGCGAACATACAGGTTACTGATGTCAGAAGGTAACATACGGCTTTCTGCGTCACCTTGTACGTAAACTTTCTTCACACGACCACGGTCGATAAAGTCATTCACGTAGCTTCCACCAAACATAGAACTCAATGTTGCGTTGATATCACTGATAGCGACACCTTGAGCCTGTGCTTTTTGTTGGTCAATATAAATACGGTATTGCGAGGTATCATCCTGACCATTTGGACGAACACCTTGAAGCATTTCTGGGTGCTGAGCAGCTAATCCAAGTAACTGGTTGCGGGCTTGCATCAGTTTATCATGCCCCAAGTTACCTTTATCGACTAACTCAAAGTCAAACCCGTCTGCGGTACCTAACTCAACAATCGCTGGTAGGTTAAAGGCGTAAATCAGTGCCTCTTGTTTTTGTGACAGTGCGATATTCGCACGTTGTACAATCGCATCAACGTGGTTTTCATCGCCTTTACGTTCGCTCCAATTTTTCAGAACGACGAAAGCGAGACCCATGTTTTGACCTTGACCTGCGAAGCTAAAGCCCCCAACGGTAAAGACCGACTCAACGTTTTTGGCTTCTTCGGTATGGTAGTAGTTATTCACTTCATCCAATACCGCTTGGGTTTGTTCTTGCGTTGATCCTGGTGGTAATTGGATCATTGACAAGAATACCCCTTGGTCTTCCGCTGGTAAGAAAGAAGACGGTAAGCGGACGAACATGAACGCCATACCAACCACTAACAGCAGGTAAATCACTAAATAACGGCCAGTGCCGTTAAGCATACGGCTTACACTGTCGGTGTAGTGGTGTGCTTGTTTTTCAAATGTGCGGTTAAACCACCCAAAGAATCCTTTTTGGCTACCATGGCTGCCTTTTTCAATTGGCTTCAACATGGTGGCACACAGTGCTGGTGTTAAGATCATCGCAACCAGTACTGATAAGATCATGGAGGATACAATGGTAATTGAGAACTGACGGTAAATTGCCCCTGTAGAACCTCCAAAGAAGGCCATAGGAATAAATACCGCAGACAGCACCATTGCAATACCGACTAACGCACCTTGGATTTGACCCATTGATTTTTTGGTCGCTTCTTTTGGTGACAAGCCTTCTTCTTGCATAACACGCTCAACGTTCTCAACAACGACGATGGCGTCATCGACGAGAAGCCCGATGGCGAGTACCATCGCGAACATGGTCAAGGTGTTTATGGAATAACCAAATGCCGACAAGATAGCAAAGGTACCTAACAATACGACAGGTACTGCAATCGTTGGTATCAGTGTTGCACGGATGTTTTGTAGGAACAAATACATAACGACAACAACCAGCATGATTGCTTCTACTAACGTTTTAACCACTTCGTTAATTGAAATTTTAACGAATGGGGTCGTATCGTATGGATAAACAATCTCTAATCCTTGAGGGAAGAAAGGCTTCATTTCCTCAAGCGCAGCGCGGACGTTATTAGACGTATCTAATGCGTTCGCTCCGGTTGCCAGTTTAATACCGATACCTGCTGCAGGCTTACCATTAAAGCGGGCAATCGTACTATAGTTTTCAGCACCTAATTGGACATCAGCAACATCTTTAATACGCACTTGTGAACCATCCTGGTTTACACGTAATAGAATATTGCTAAATTCTTCAGGGCTATTTAAACGTGTCTGCGCAATGATAGAAACGTTTAAACGCTGGTTTGCTACAGACGGTGAACCACCGAGTTGCCCTGCTGCGACTTGGTTATTTTGTACCTTGATCGCATTAATGACATCTGTTGTGGTCATGTTGTACTTAACGAGTTGCTCTGGTTTTAACCAAATACGCATTGCATATTGGGTACCGAACAGTTGAGTTTCACCTACACCGTTAACTCGGCTAAGTGGGTCTTTAATATTTGACCCTACGTAGTCGGCAATATCGTATTGCCCCATTGAGCCATCGCTAGAAACGAAACCCGCAACCATTAAGAATGAACTAGTTGATTTATCGACACTAATACCTTGCTGCTGAACTTCTTGTGGCAACAATGGCATCGCCAGTTGCAATTTGTTTTGCACCTGTACTTGCGCGATATCACCATCAGTTCCTGCTTCAAATGTCAGCGTAATGCTAGCAGAACCTGATGAATCACTGCTCGATGACATATATACCAAGTTATCGATACCGTTCATGTTCTGTTCGATAACCTGCGTTACTGTATTTTGTACCGTCTCAGCATCCGCTCCCGGATAGTTAGCTGAAATAGAAACAGCCGGTGGCGCGATGGTCGGGTACTGCGAAACAGGTAACTGGATAATTGCCAACAGACCAGCAAGCATGGTGATAATTGCAATTACCCACGCAAAAATTGGTCTTTCTATAAAAAACTTAGGCATTAATCAGCCGCTCCCTTATTTAGACTTTTCTTCAGGTTTTGCCTGATTGTCTATGGATTGCGTTTCTAAGTTTGCTTCCTTAGGATTCACAACAATTCCTGGTTTGATTTTTTGTAAGCCGATGACAATGACACGATCACCTGCTTGTAGACCTTCAGTTACCAGCCATTTGTTGCCAACTGCTTGTCCTGCTTTAACTTTTCTGACTTCAACTTTATTCTCTGCGCCAACAACCATGACTTGAGAAGTTCCTTGAGCCGTACGAGTCAAGCCTTGTTGTGGAACTAGAATCGCCTTTTCAATAACACCGTCTTCTAATACAGCACGAACAAACATACCTGGAAGTAACTCTTTGTTCGGGTTAGGGAACATGGCTCTCATGGTGATAGACCCTGTTGTTTCATCAACAGTGACATCAGAGAATTCCAGAACACCCTTTTGTGCGTATTCTTGACCGTTGTTGTTGATCAAACTGACAGGTGCTTTCCCTGATTCTCGCTGTACAGCGCCTTTCGCTATCTCATTTTTGAGACGTAAAAAATCGTCACTCGATTGTGTTACGTCAACATAGATAGGATCAAGTTGCTGAACACGCATTAATTCAGTGGCTTGTCCTGTAGATACTAAAGCCCCTTCAGTCACATTCGATTTACCGGTACGGCCGCTGATCGGTGCAGTTACTTTGGTATAATTCAGGTTGATACGTGCCGTTTCAACCGCAGCTTCAGCCGCTTTGACGGCAGCAAGTGCTTGTGCATAGGTTGAGGTTGCTTCGTCGTATTCCTGACGACTAATGTAATTAGTACCTAACAATGGTTTATAACGCTTCACCGTTAATGCAGCCAGATTCGCATTGGCTTGTGCTTTTGCAAGTTCCGCTTTTGCGCTGTCATAGGTTGCTTGGAATGGTGCTGGGTCAATTTGGTATAAAGATGTCCCTGCTTCTACGTCGCTACCTTCTTTATAGTTGCGTTTCAATATGATGCCACTAACCTGAGGGCGAACCTCGGCAACACGAAATGCGGATGTACGGCCTGGTAACTCGGTTTTGAGAGTCAGAGGTTCGGCTTTAAGCGTAACAATTCCTACTTCAGGCGCCGGGCGTTCTCCGCCACCTTGTTGTTCATCGTTACAACCAGATAAAGCCAAGCCACCTGAAAGAACTAACAGAGCCAGAGGTAACACCCCTCTGTTTTTTCGCATAAGTTAACCTCAATTAATCAATATGAGTTCAAAACAAAAATAAGAAAAATGGTAAACAATATGATTTATCACTATGCTATAGTACAAACATACACGAATGTATGTAAATCAGCTTTCGATAGAAACGGGTCACAATGGCACGAAAAACTAAACAACAGGCTGAAGAAACCCGTCAGGAAATATTAGATGCTGCCATCAAAACATTCTCTGAACGAGGAGTTTCTGCCACATCATTAGCCGATATTGCAAAAGCAGCGGGGGTTACCCGAGGTGCAATATATTGGCATTTCAAAAACAAAGTTGATCTTTTTTATCAAGCTTGTGAATTTGGTGATAACCAAATAGTACAAGCTGAAGAATATTATCGTTCTAAATATACCAATGATCCACTTTCAATACTAAGAGAATTATTAGTTTATATTTTGACTGATTTTATTGAAAGCCCTAAAAACCGCGCTTTGATGGAAATTTTCTTTTTGAAGTGTGAATTAGTTGGCGAAATGGCAGAGTTAGTTGATTTTAAACGCGCTAATTATGTCGCAAGTCAATGTCGAATAGTTGATAACTTGACTGCCTGTATTGATGCAGGTCAACTTCCTGCTGATCTTGATGTGGAATGTGCTGCGATTATGATCCGTTCATTAATGTCTGGTTTGTTAGAAAACTGGCTACTCCAATCAGAAAATTTTAATACTAATCAACATACAATTACATTGGTTGATACACTATTAGAAACACTAAAATGTAATACCGCAATCCGGTTAAAACCCATTCAAACTGAATAAGTGGAGTACAATATGACCTCTATTTTGATTATTGCTAATGGCGCACCTTACGGCAGTGAAACATTGTTCAACTCATTGCGATTAGCGATAACGTTAAAAGAGCAAGAGCCGCAGTTAGATTTAAAAATATTTCTGATGTCAGATGCTGTGACCGCAGGTTTGGCAGCTCAAAAGCCGAAAGAAGGCTATAATCTTCAACAAATGTTAGAGATTTTAACGGCACAAAATGTCCCCGTTAAATTATGTAAAACTTGTACAGATGCCCGAGGTGTAAGTGAGTTAACCCTTGCTGATGGTGTTGAGGTAGGCACGTTAGTCGAGCTTGCAAGCTGGACATTAACGGCAGATAAAGTATTAACTTTCTAACATTTTACGTAAAATGTGTTTAATTAGGTGAAAGTAAGTGTTGATAGGTGACTATCGGCACTTTGGTTTAATTAAACAATATTATTATTTGTATAAAGGAATGCCATTATGATGAAACAACAATGGAAGTGGCGGCAGTTAGTATCAATAACACTGTTTTTTTTCATCATATCTTTTTCCAGTTCAATTACGGCATTAACATCAAATAACTTACCTGATAAGAATGAAATAAAAAGTGCGCTCAACGCATTGAATAAAAAAAGTTCACTCAGTGAGGAAGATAAACTTGCTCTCGCTGATCTGGAAAAAACCTCAGATTTTTATAACGAGCTGGATAAACTCGAACAGCGAACGGCTGAACTGCAAAAAAAACTGAATAGCGCGAGTGAAGAATCGAAACAAGCAGCACAAGGTTTGTTGCAAATAAAAAATGAAAATGAGCAACGCACCGAAAATTTCCTACGAAAAATACAAGATAGTTCTCTTTCACAATTAGAAGCATTACAAGCCTCTTATTTAGAAAATCTGCAAACAGAACAAAATGACCTTGCAACCTATAGTAGTCAATTAATTGGCTTACAAACGCAGCCTGAAAGGGCGCAAGCGATGATGTTGGAAAATGCGAGGCGCTTACAAGAAATTCGCAATGAGCTAAATAGTTCATTGAATGAATCTGTGAATTTAAGACCTACTCAAATTACCATGCTGCAAGTTGAACAGTATTTATTGCAGCAACAAAATGAATATCAAAAACGTATTCTACAGGCTAACACTCAATTACAAGATGTGCTGCAAAAACAACGTGATTATACCGCAGCATATATTGAGCAATTGGAACACCATATTCAGCAAGTACAAAATGCGATTAGCCATCGCCGACTAAATGACTCCCAATCAACGGTACGCGAGGCGCTGAGTACTTCTGAAACCGATATTGAAGCGCAACAGAATCCCATTATTCAAAAAGAAATTGCGATTAATAATGCGCTCAGTGACCGTTTAATCGCAGTGACCGAAAATAGCAATAAACTGGTGCAAAATGGTATTCGAGTTAAAACATGGCTTGAAAGAGCGACGCAGTCCGAACGAAATTTAAAAGAGCAAATTAATGTATTACGCGGTAGTTTATTGCTCTCACGAATTTTATTTCAACAACAAATTGACTTGCCGCCAGACATTTTAACTAAAAATTTACCCACAACGATTGCTGATTTGCGGCTTGAGCAATTTGATATTAACCAACAGCGTGATGAGCTTTATCAACCTAATGATTATATTACTAAGTTGGAACAGCAATTTGAGGTAAAAACAGGGGATGAGCTGGCAAATAGCGCATTATTATCCGCTGAGGATAAATCTACGTTATTGAAACTATTGGAAGTACGTCGTGGGTTATTAGATGAACTCAACCAGCAGCTTGGCGGGCAAATTTCCCAAGCAATCAACTTGCAACTTGATCAAAACCAATTATTGAGTGTAGTGGGGTCTCTTGAAAATACCTTGGCGCAGCAAATATTTTGGGTGAATAGTAATAAACCGATGGATTTGGAATGGGTTAAAGGTTTTCCAGAAGCTGCGGCAGCACAGATTCATAATTTTGATTTTAGTTTATCGAATCGTAGTATTAAGCGTGGAGTGACGGCTTCATTATTGGTCGTTGTTCCACTGGTTTTAGTCGCATTGCTGTTTATTTGGTTTAATCGCAAAATTAGTAACCGACTGCAGGATATTGACCAACGGCTTTCCAGCTTACGTAATGACAGTGTATTAAGTACCCCGTTGGCACTGTTGTTAACATTAATGCAAACATTACCTATTTCACTGTTTTTACTGGCATTTGGCTATTGGTTTTTGAAAACAGGGAATGTACAAGGGCCATTCTTTTGGCAATTTTGCCAACAATTGGCGATATTTTGGGCATTATTTGAGCTGACTTTCCGAGTATTAAAACCACAAGGTATTGCACAAAAACACTTTGGTATCGAAAAAGAAAAAATATCCCAGACTCGACGCAGGATGATCAGGCTATCTATTCCTCTATTGCCACTCATTTTCTTTTCTACTTATGGTGTTAGCAACCCACTGAAAGTGTCTGAGGACGTGATTGGCCAGTTGATCGTGCTGGTTTCTCTTATTCTACTGTGCATCTTTACTATTCCATTTTGCAAACAAGTTTGGCAAGAGAAAGGGAGTCACTTAACGCGTAGTATCGTTGTGACATTGTTGACATTTTCGCCATTAATTTTAGTGGGCTTAATGATGGCGGGGTATTATTACACCACATTGCGCTTGGCAAACCGTTGGATAGACAGTTTATACCTATTACTCCTATGGTATATCACTTATAGCGCGTGTTTGAGAGGTTTAACACTGGTTGCTCGTAAATTAGCATATCAACGTGCTATAGAACGCCGTGCGATGTCGAAGCAAGAAGATGCAGAAAACGAGCCAATTAAAGAGCCACCAATGACTATTGAGCTGATTAGCCAGCAATCATTACGTCTCACAACAATGGTGTTGTTTATTATTTTCGCTTTGGCGTTTTATACGATTTGGTCTGATTTTATAACCATTTTCTCTTTCTTAGATAGCGTGAACTTATGGAGCTATACTGCCACATCGGCAGAAGGGGGAAATATCTTACAATTCGTGACGTTAGCGAATTTAATTTTAGCTCTTGTGATTATCATTGTGTCTTGGGTAATGACGCGAAACCTCCCTGGACTACTGGAAGTGTTGGTATTATCACGGTTAAAACTCCGTCAGGGCTCTACTTATGCGATCACGACAATATTAACTTATATTATTGTCGGGATTGGGGCGATCGCCTCATTAGGTATGATTGGCGTGACATGGAACAAATTGCAATGGTTGGCAGCAGCTTTAACTGTTGGGTTAGGGTTTGGTTTACAAGAAATTTTTGCTAACTTTGTTTCAGGGATCATTTTACTGTTTGAACGGCCGATCCGTATTGGCGACACCGTCACTATTGGGACCTATTCAGGAACAGTCAGTAAAATTCGCATTCGTGCGACAACCATCGTTGATTTTGATCGCAAAGAAGTGATCATTCCTAATAAGGCTTTTGTGACTGAACGGTTGATCAACTGGTCGCTATCGGACACCGTCACACGTATCACCATAGCGATCGGTGTGGCATATGGCTCTGATCTTGATAAAGTGAAACGCGTTTTATTGTCTGCGGCAACCAATAATAGCAAGGTAATGACTGAACCTGCTCCTAATGTCTATTTCACCAGTTTTGGTGCAAGCACGTTAGATCACGAATTACGTTTTTATGTACGGCAGATTGGTGACCGTGGCGTAACCAGCGATGAAGTGAACCGTGCGATAGACAAACTATGTCGAGAAAACGATATTGATATTGCATTCAATCAGTTAGAAGTGCATTTACACAATAGTAAAGGTGATGAAGTGCAAGAAGTGAAGCGAGCACCTAAAGATAGTGATGATAAAACTCACTAAACTTATTAAGTTTCTTTGGTGCAGGCAGTTTTTGCTGCTTGCACTTGTTTTGCAATATAATCATTTTTCACGATTTCAAGTGCTTTGAGAACCACATCAGCTTCTATCTCAGACGTCTCTAATAAGTAGATTAAATCAACAGCAAGTTGGATTTCTTGTGGAGCATCCTTGAGTGAACTCATACTGATTCCTTCTAAGATTTAATCAAAATATTGATTTTCTTGATGTTCAATGGCTTTTTCAATACGCAAAAGTGCTTGGCGGCAACGGTACAAACGGCCTGCGAGTACAGCGAGTTCTTTTTGGCACTGGTGCTGCGAACGGTGGTCGGTTAGCTCACTTAAATGAAGTTCTTTTTCACTCACCATGGCCTGCAAGCGTCGTTCATAGTCTTGGTGTTGTGATAAACGTTCATATAAATCAACTTGTTCCTTTTTCTTAGTAAAATTTGATTCTTTTTCACGTAAAGCTTGTGTAGAGATCTCTCGTGAAATTGCCTGCATTTGATGGACGATTTTTTCAGTAAGAAAATTAACTTGCTCAGTGTGGTTTAACGTTACGCTATGGCACAATTGCTGGTACAACGTCTGTAATTCATTTTGGCAATCCCCTAAACGGGTTGATTTGCGGCTAAACAATTGCATATCGAAACGTGAATGTGAAAACTCAAGGTCTTTTATGGGCTCCACTCGTGTTTTCAATTCATCAATTTGCTTTTTTAACGCATCCAAAAGAGCGGGAATTTTCATTTTTTGTTCTCATTAAATGTGAAAAATAGCGGAAAATTGATATTCAGCAACAAAACTGATGCCAAATTGACGGCTTCTTATTGCATTTTTATGGTACTTTACATAGATTCTACACTTTCGTGTTTACTACATGGCTTTTATTATGACCGCTAAAGAGCAACAACTGCAATTGATTAAAGAAAGTATCGCATCTATCCAAGATTATCCAATCGAAGGTGTGATCTTTCGTGACATTACGACTTTATTAAATAACCCTGCTGCATACCAAGCAACGATTGATATGTTAGTGGAACATTATCAAAATAAAGGCGTCACTAAAATTGTAGGAACTGAAGCGCGTGGTTTTCTATTCGGCGCTCCAGTTGCATTACGTTTAGGCGTAGGTTTTGTCCCTGTACGTAAAAAAGGGAAATTACCACGTGAAGTATTGAGTATGACTTACGACCTTGAATATGGCACGGATACACTTGAAATCCATAAAGATAGCATCAGCCCTGAAGATAATGTCTTAGTGGTTGATGACTTACTTGCCACAGGTGGTACAGTGGAAGCGACAGTTAAAATGATCAAACAACTAGGTGCTAATGTTGTTGATGCCGCATTTATCATCTGTTTACCTGACCTTGGCGGCGTTGAGCGTCTGCAAAAAGAAGGTGTTTCTTCTTATAGCCTTGTTGAATTCCCAGGCCACTAATCTTTATTTTCCCTCTATTTTTATCACAGTCTCGCTGTATAGGTTGAGGCTGTGGTAGCATGGTACTATGATTATATATATTCACGTACCATGTTAAATGACAGTGGAATCCATGAGCTATCAGGTACTTGCCCGTAAGTGGCGCCCCCAAAAATTTTCAGACGTTGTTGGCCAACAGCACGTTTTGACTGCACTCGCTAATGGGCTAACGCATCAGCGGCTTCATCACGCCTATCTTTTCTCCGGTACACGTGGTGTAGGAAAAACGACGATTGCTCGCCTATTTGCCAAAGGCCTTAATTGCGAAACAGGGATCACTGCATCACCTTGTGGAAAATGTGCCAACTGCCTTGAAATAGAACAAGGGCGATTTGTTGACTTAATTGAAATTGATGCGGCTTCCCGAACCAAAGTCGAAGATACTCGTGAATTATTAGACAACGTCCAATACGCGCCGGCACGTGGGCGCTTCAAAGTTTATTTAATTGACGAAGTACACATGTTGTCTCGTCATAGTTTCAATGCGTTATTAAAAACACTTGAAGAACCGCCTGAACATGTGAAGTTTTTGTTGGCGACGACGGACCCGCAAAAACTCCCCGTGACCATTTTGTCTCGCTGTTTGCAATTCCACCTAAAAGCATTAGATGTCACGCAAATCAGTGAACAGCTTGAACTTATTCTGAATGCAGAAAATATTGAACATGACCAACGAGCTCGCCAGCTTATTGCAAGAGCGGCGGATGGCAGTTTACGTGATGCATTAAGCTTAACTGATCAAGCCATTGCGATGGGGCAAGGGAAAGTAACGGCTGATATAGTTAGCCAAATGCTAGGAACCCTTGATGATGAACAGCCATTAGCGATTATTGAAGCGTTAGTACGTGCTGATAGCATGGCGGTAATGGAGCAGGTAGAGCAAGCTGCTAGTCGCGGTGCAGATTGGGAAAACTTGCTGGTGGAAATTTTGTCGCAATTACACCGTATCGCGATGATCCAACTGCTTCCTGCTGAACAAGAAACAGACCCATCATCGACAGAAGGGCGGTTACGGCAGGTCGCAAGGATAATTTCTCCTGCAGATCTCCAACTGTTTTACCAAACGTTATTAGTTGGAAGAAAAGAACTCCCTTATGCCCCTGAGCGGCGAATGGGGGTTGAAATGGCATTATTACGTGCATTAGCTTTTCATCCGAAAAATGTGATTGCTGAAATTGAAGCTCCACCAAAAGTTATTACGCAGGCGGCTGTTCAATCGGCATCGCCTGCTGCACCAAATATGGTGCAAAGGGTGCCTCCTGTTCAAGCACGAGCAGAAAATCTGCCAGACAATAGCCCAACGTTACAGTTATTGAAGGCTAGGCAGGCGCTACAATCTCCACAAAGTGAGGATCCTAGCCCAAAAAAGGCTAAACCGGTGATGCCTGAAAGGGCTAAGCCGGCGGCATCAGCACTGGAAAGGCTGGCCGCCGTGACCAGCAAACATCAACAAAATGTGGTAAATAAAGCGGCTCAGGCAGCAAAACCACAAAAACCAAAGCAGTACCAATGGAAGCCTCAAAATGAAGAGGCGATGGCACCAAAAGAGGCAATAACAACGCCAAGTGAAATCAAAGAGGCGTTGGAATATGAAAAAACGCCTGAATTAGCCGCTAAAATTATTGAGGAAGGGCGAATTCGTGATAGCTGGTCTGGGAAAATCGCAAAATTAAATATTCCCAAACTGGTTGAACAATTAGCTTTGAATTCATATATAGAAGAATTAAGTGAGTCGCAAATTGTTTTACATTTGCGCTCGGCTCAGAAGCACCTCGATAAACCATCGGCACATAAAGCATTGGAAGAAGCTCTGAGCGAACTATATGGTCGTACTGTTGAACTGAAAATCGTTCATGATGATAATAGCGAGGTGAAAACCCCGCTAGAATGGCGACAGGCGATTTATGAAGAAAAACTGGCACAAGCGCGCCAGTCTATTATTGCGGATAAAACGATTCAAAAACTGCGCTCAATGTTTGATGCGCAATTAGATGAAGAGAGTATTCGCCCCGTTTAACGCTACAGTCTCATTGTTAAGCTGTAGCCTCAGTTGTGAGAGATAACTATGTTTGGTAAAGGTGGATTGGGTAACCTGATGAAACAGGCCCAGCAAATGCAAGATAAAATGCAAAAAGTTCAGGAAGAAATCGCTCAACTAGAAGCTACAGGCGAATCTGGTGCTGGCTTAGTTAAAGTGACGATTAACGGCTCACACAACTGCCGCCGTGTTGAAATTGACCCTAGCTTACTCGAAGACGACAAAGAAATGTTAGAAGACTTGATTGCTGCGGCATTTAATGATGCTGCACGTCGTATCGAAGAAACGCAGAAAGAAAAAATGGCAAGTGTTTCCAGTGGTATGCAATTACCACCAGGCTTTAAGATGCCATTCTAATGCAAACAAGTCCGCTTCTTGAATCTTTGATGGAAGCTCTGCGCTGTCTCCCAGGGGTTGGCCCCAAGTCAGCGCAGCGAATGGCTTTTCATCTTTTACAGCGTGACCGCAGTGGGGGAATGCGTTTAGCGCAATCGCTCACTCGTGCCATGTCTGAAATAGGTCACTGCCGTGATTGCAGAACATTTACAGAACAAGAGGTCTGTAATATCTGCGATAACCCTCGCCGCCAACAAAATGGTTTGATTTGTATTGTTGAAAGCCCAGCAGATATCTATGCAATAGAACAAACCGGGCAATTTTCCGGGCGTTATTTTGTGCTGATGGGGCATTTGTCACCACTTGATGGTATTGGCCCAATGGATATCGGTCTTGATAGACTAGAAGAGCGTTTGGCATCAGAGACTATCAATGAAGTGATTTTAGCAACCAACCCAACGGTTGAAGGTGAAGCAACAGCAAACTATATTGGCCAAATGTGCGCGCAATATGGGGTGGCTGCGAGCCGAATTGCACACGGGGTGCCTGTGGGGGGGGAGTTGGAAATGGTTGATGGAACCACACTTTCTCACTCGTTGGCGGGGCGCCAACGGCTCTAAAGTCCTCGTCATTCTTTGCGCCGTAGCGTTGTTGTCTTCATGCATCAACCCTAGTCACATACTTGTGTATGCTCCCAGGGATTAATGCATTCGACGCCTAGCTACGGCACAAATTATTTAGAGGATGATGGTGAGGTGCTGTTTTTAAAATTTAAAGGCAAACCCCTCAAAGCAAAACCCTTAATTCAAAAATATCCTTCAAGCAAAAGCATCGTAGTCTTCGGTCATTTCCTTTCATTCATATTAATTTAGCTTCTAATTTGTGGTTAGTGGTTGAATTCTATTTTTTCGCCCCCAATTAATCTGCATCGATAAGTCAAACCTATCCAATTAGATTGATGAAATAGAGGCGATTAATGAGTATGAAAGGACAGGAAACTCGTGGTTTCCAATCAGAAGTTAAACAACTCCTCCAATTAATGATCCACTCTCTTTATTCAAATAAAGAGATTTTCTTACGTGAATTGATCTCCAACGCATCAGATGCGGCGGATAAACTGCGTTTTCGTGCATTATCTAAACCAGAACTGTATGAAAACGATGGTGACCTGCGCGTGCGTATTAGTGCCGATAAAGAAAAAGGTACATTGACCATCAGTGATAACGGTATCGGTATGAGCCGTGAAGAGGTGATTGAAAACCTCGGCACTATCGCGAAGTCAGGCACAAAAGCATTCTTAGAGTCATTAGGTAGTGACCAAGTTAAAGATAGCCAAATGATTGGTCAATTTGGTGTGGGCTTCTATTCTGCATTTATTGTGGCTGATAAAGTGACTGTACGTAGCCGCGCAGCTGGTGCCCCTGCCGATGAAGGTGTGTTCTGGGAATCTGCTGGTGAAGGTGAATACACCATCGCTGATATTGAAAAAGCGGAGCGCGGCACCGAAATCACTTTGCATTTGCGCGATGATGAAAAGGAATATCTGGATAACTGGCGCTTACGTTCAGTGATTAGCAAATATTCTGACCATATTGCTTTACCAGTTGAAATCGAAGAAAAAAATGAAGAAGACGGTACGGTAACTTGGGAAAAAATTAACCAAGCGAAAGCATTGTGGACTCGTAGCAAATCTGAAATTTCAGACGAAGAATACGCTGAATTCTATAAACATATTTCCCATGACTACGCAGACCCACTAACATGGTCACATAACCGTGTAGAAGGTAAGCAAGAGTATACGAGCTTGCTGTATGTGCCGTCTAAAGCGCCATTTGACCTATGGAATCGTGACCAACAGCACGGCTTGAAACTCTATGTTCAACGCGTATTTATTATGGATGACGCAGAACAGTTTATGCCTAATTACCTGCGTTTTATTCGTGGTGTGTTGGATTCCAATGATTTACCA
Organism: Providencia rettgeri; assembly: GCF_013255915.1. GTDB lineage: Bacteria > Pseudomonadota > Gammaproteobacteria > Enterobacterales > Enterobacteriaceae > Providencia > Providencia hangzhouensis. Next base: position 1,223,199 of record NZ_CP053896.1, read on the forward strand.
CTGAACGTGTCTCGTGAAATACTGCAAGACAGCGCATTAACTCGTAGTTTACGCAGCGCATTAACGAAACGTGTTCTGCAAATGCTTGAGAAACTGGCTAAATCTGACACAGAAAAATACCAAACCTTCTGGCAACAATTTGGCTTGGTGATGAAAGAAGGCCCTGCGGAAGATATGGCAAATAGTGAAACTATTGCTAAACTTCTGCGTTTTGCAACAACTCATACCGATAGCAGCGTACAGAATGTTTCTTTAGAAGATTATGTAAGCCGCATGGTTGAAGGCCAAGATAAAATCTATTATATCACTGCAGATAGCTATGCGGCGGCGAAAGGCAGCCCACACCTTGAGCTATTCCGTAAAAAAGGTATTGAAGTCCTACTGTTATCTGACCGTATTGACGAATGGATGATGAACTATCTGTCTGAGTTCGACGGTAAACAGTTCCAATCCGTGAGTAAAGCAGACGAGTCATTAGATAAGCTAGCGGATGAAAACAAAGCGGAACAAGAGGAAGCGGATAAACAATTAGAGCCATTTGTTGAACGCGTTAAATCATTCCTTGGTGAGCGTGTTAAAGAAGTTAAACTCACACATCGCTTAACGGATACGCCTGCCATTGTTACGACAGATGCGGATGAAATGAGTACACAAATGGCAAAACTGTTTGCAGCAGCAGGGCAAGCCGCGCCAGAAGTAAAATATAACTTCGAATTGAACCCAACACATCCATTGGTGAAAAAAGCCGCAGAAGTGTCAGATGAATCTGTGTTTGCTGATTGGGTAGATGTATTGTTGGATCAAGCATTATTAGCAGAACGTGGTACATTGGAAGATCCAAACCTATTTATTCGTAAAATCAATGAATTACTTTTAAAGTAATTTAATTTGATATTTTCGATATTGAGCATAAACCGCGCTTTTGCTTGTGCTTTAGCGTGGTTTTTTTCTTTTGCGAAAAAAGATAAATGCGAAATCGTTTACGTGTGTTCTTGAGTAAAGCCGTATGCTAATGGTATGGTAGCTTGTTTTCTTTTCAAATTATAAAAATCTAAATAGCAAGGGGTTTACGCAATGCGTATCATTCTGCTTGGCGCTCCAGGCGCTGGTAAGGGCACTCAAGCTCAATTTATTATGGAAAAGTTTGGGATCCCTCAAATTTCAACAGGTGACATGTTACGTGCAGCTGTTAAATCAGGGAGCGAACTCGGCTTACAAGCTAAAGAGCTGATGGATAACGGTAAATTAGTTACTGATGAATTAGTTATCGCATTAGTTAAAGAGCGCATCAAACAAGATGACTGCCGCAATGGCTTCTTGTTGGATGGGTTCCCTCGTACAATCCCACAAGCGGACGCGATGAAAGAAGCGGGTATCACGGTTGATAACGTACTGGAATTTGATGTACCAGACGATATCATTGTTGAGCGTATCATTGGTCGTCGTGTACATGCGCCATCAGGCCGTGTTTACCACATCAACTTCAACCCACCAAAGGTTGAAGGCAAAGACGATGTAACAGGTGAAGAATTAACCATCCGTAAAGATGACCAAGAAGACACCGTGCGTAAGCGTCTGGTTGAATATCATGCATTAACTGCACCTTTAATTGCGTACTACCAAAATGAAGCTAAACAAGGTAATACCAAGTACTTCAAATTAGACGGTACTCGTAAAGTGGCAGAAGTTAGTGAAGAACTAGCAAAAATTTTAGGTTAATATTTGTACTTGCCATGCTTTGTGTTGCAGTAATCGTAACTGCAATTCGAATTATTTTAAGTATAAGGTATTATATGGAGGCAGCGATGATCGCTGCCTTTGTTTTTTATACCACTTGGTGACAAAAATCGTTAATTAACTGTGCTAAAGTTGGGAATAATTATCAATTAGGAGTTGTTTCATGTCAGAAAAAAAATACGGCATTTTGTTAGCTAACCTAGGAACCCCTGATGCCCCAACGACCTCAGCAGTGAAACGCTATTTAGCTGAATTTCTTAGCGATAAACGCGTTATAGATGTCCCCCGCTTGATTTGGAAGCCGATTTTACATGGGGCGATTTTACCTCTTCGTTCTTCTAAAGTGGCGAAGTTATACCAATCTATTTGGTTAGACGGGGGATCGCCATTATTGGTTTACTCTTTACGTCAAAAACAAAAATTAGCTGAGCTATTACCTAATATTGCCGTAGAGATAGGTATGAGCTATGGTTCGCCTTCAATCAAAAGTGCGGTGGATAGCTTGCTAGACCACGGCGTGACCGATTTAGTGGTTCTTCCACTGTATCCACAGTATTCTTGCACAACAACGGCTGCGGTTTATGATGCATTAACCAGAGCGTTTGAAAGTAGACGTACCATTCCAAGCGTGCAATTCATTCGTAGTTATGCGACACACCCTGCTTATATTCAAGCTTTAGTGGCTTCGATAGAAGAAAGCTTTGCTCTGCATGGTGAACCCGATAGGCTTATATTGTCGTTCCACGGTATTCCACAGCGTTATTGTGATACAGGTGATATCTACCAGCAGGAATGTGAAAAAACGGCAGAGGCGCTCCGTGAAGCGTTAAATTACCCAAGTGATAAAGTCATGCTGACCTATCAGTCACGCTTTGGACGTGAGCCTTGGCTGATGCCATATATGGATAAAACCATGCATGAATTACCCTCCCAAGGCGTAAAGTCGGTTCAGGTCATTTGTCCTGGTTTTTCAGTTGATTGCTTAGAAACATTAGAAGAAATTAGCGAGCAAAATAAAGAGTTTTTTATGAGTAGTGGTGGTAACAAATATAATTATATACCGGCATTAAATGATAATCCGAATAGCATTCATATGATTAATTCAATAATTCAAGATGTTCTAAAGTAATCAATTCAGTAAATTAATGCAGAAAAGTTTGCTTATCGATATATCAATAAGCTGATTATAGACTATAATCACTTATCTGAAATTATAAATGATTGAATAAATGTTATGTCTTTTGGAATTAATATGAGCAATAAGCAGCAGCCACCACAAGGTAATATAGAGCAGAAGTCACCTTCTGCTCATCAATTTCAAATACAGCAAAACGATGAAATTGATTTAATGGCCTTGTTTTCCATTTTGTTAAAACATAAATTTTTGATTCTTATATTTACGGTTGTTTGTATTGTGGTGAGTGTTGGTGTTGTAAAACTATTACCTCAAAAATGGAGCAGTACTGCTATTGTCATTCCTCCTGCATCTGAAGAGCTCAAAGAAGTTAACGCATTTAAAGCTCAACTGGATGTATTAGATATTCCTATTGATTTAAGTGCTCAACGTATTTTTAATTCATTTGTTGACCAGTATCGTTCGAAAGTTAATCAAGAAAGTTATATAAGAAGTACTGATTATTACCATAATCTGGCAGAGAAAATTGACCCGAAAGATGATGTTATTGCTCAACAAAGGCTAGTAAATTCAATCATTTCTAATGATATTAAAATTCAAGATCTCTCAAAAGAGAAAAACAGTACTTCAAATGATATTGTTTTGAGCTTTACTGCACCTTTGCCAACGGAAGCCCAAGATTTACTTGAAGGTTATATTCGCTATAGCGCATCGAAAGTAAGGCAACAGTTAAAAGTTGAAATCGACAATATGATTTCAGAGAAACTTATTTATGCCAGTGAGTCACTAAAACGCGAAGTTAGCAAAATTCAAACTGAATACGATGTTAAGGTTGAAAGGCTTAAACGAGCCGTTGATATTGCAAAAGCAGCTGGAATTGAAAAGCCGATAGCCAGCGATTCTGTTGCTATCAATGATGACCCTGATTACCCTATTGCGTTAGGAACTGAAGCTTTAGAGAAAAAATTACTGATTGAAACCCAAAATCGTGATTTGGCATTGATGAGCGAAAATTTACAGAACCGTAAAATTTACCTTGATAATTTACAAGAAGTAACCGCTAAAGAATTAGATTTTACACCCGTTAAGTTTATTTTAACGCCAGACTTACCGTTGCATAAAGATTCACCAAAATCATCGTTAATTGTTGCATTAAGCGCAATACTCGGTTTAATTTTGAGCTGTGCATTTGTGTTAAGTCGGGAGCTTTATCGCGATTATAAATATCAAAATCAATAAAATAACTTCCAAATGACAAACAATGGGGCCAGTGCCTTCTTTGCAGGTGCTGGCTTTATTTTATCGTGCTAGAATAGGGCGATGTTCCATTGTTAATCTTCTAATTATGAAATTCCCCGGTCAACGCAAGTCAAAACACTATTTCCCTGTTAGTCTCAGAGATCCTTTATTACAGCCTTTAAAAGAAACATTGGCGGATGATGAGAATTGTAAGTCCTATATTGTTGGTATCGACCAAACATTAGTCGATATTGAAGCGAAAGTGGATGACGACTTCATTCAGCGCTATCAATTGAGTAAGGGGCATTCGCTGGTTATTGAAGACGATGTCGCCGAAGCTTTGTATAAAGAACTTACAGATAATGCCTTGATTACTCATGAGTTTGCAGGTGGAACGATTGGCAATACGCTGCACAACTATTCGGTTTTAGCCGATGACAGGTCAGTTTTATTGGGCACAATGTGCAATAGCATCCAAATTGGTAGCTATGCGTATCGCTATTTGTGTCACACCTCAAGTCGCATGGATTTGAATTTTCTACAAGGTGTGGATGGCCCTATCGGGCGCTGTTTTACCTTGATCACTGAAAATGGCGAGCGAACGTTTGCTATCAGCCCTGGCCATATGAATCGCTTGCACCCAAATAGCATTCCCGAGGACATTATTGCTGGGGCTTCTGCGTTGGTATTAACGGCTTATTTAGTCCGCTGTAAACCCGGAGAAACCATGCCTGATGCGACTATGCAGGCTATTGCATATGCGAAAAAGCACAATGTCCCCGTCGTGTTAACGCTTGGAACTAAATTTGTTATTGCTCAAGACCCTCAGTTTTGGCGTGATTTTTTAGCGGAGCATATTTCAGTAGTTGCAATGAATGAAGACGAAGCGCAGGAACTGACAGGGCTGAGTGACCCATTACTTGCCTCTAATATGGCATTAGACTGGGTAGATTTAGTTTTATGTACGGCGGGCCCATCAGGCCTGTATATGGCAGGCTACACCGAAGACGCCTATAAACGTACGACGCAACATCCACTATTACCGGGGGCAATTGCAGAATTTAACTTGTACGAGTTTAGCCGAGCAATGCGCCAGCAAGATTGCCAAGTTCCATTACGAATTTTCTCTCATATCGAGCCTTATATGGGGGGACCTGAGAAAATAATGAACACAAATGGGGCGGGAGACGGGGCTTTATCGGCATTACTTCACGATATTACCGCCAATTCTTACCACCGTTCTAATGTGCCTAATTCCAGTAAACATGAGCGCCAATACTTAACGTATTCTTCTTTAGCTCAAGTATGTAAATATGCTAATCGTGTAAGTTATCAAGTATTAACTCAGCATTCGCCTCGTTTGACTCGTGGCTTACCTGAAAAAGAAGATAGCTTAGAAGAGTCTTATTGGGAACGTTAAAGCGAAATAATTCTCATTTTAATTAATGATATCGATTTTAAGGCACTTCAATATAATTGTTATTGAGGTGCCTTTCTTTTTGAACAATTATTTTGATGAGTTGTTGTCACTAAATTTTATTAATTAAGGTAATTATTTACCTTCAAATTATGTATCTATAAATAATGTAATGGTTAATGATGACTAATATAGATAACCATATAGTGAGTACAATATTAATAATTGATGAGAGTTTGAGTTAATTTCAGACTAATAAATAAAAGCTGTATGCTACTTTATGAGTATTCATATTTGGCATACAGCTAATTATCTTTAAATATATAAGTATGGTTAATGCTAATTAATGTTGTTTAGCAACAGCGAGTTCACTTTCTTCTTTAACTATTTCGGCTGCTTTTGCATCTTCAGCTTCATAACGCATCGCCTGCGGTACTGAGATTTTAATCGCAATAAATACCGCTAAGAAGCCGCCTACCAACTTACCAAGTAAAATAGGTAAAACGAGAGTGGGTTGGAAGTTAGCGGTGAAAGCAAGATGGTCACCGATGGTTGCCTGTGCACAAACACCGAATGCGACACATAATACTTTATCCCTCGCACGCATTTCTTTGAATAAGTGATAAGTAGCAATAATGTTTGCCATAACCATAATAAATCCTAAAGAACCCGTATCGCTCAGCTTTAAACGGTTACTTAATGCACGTACTAAAGGCTTGCAGTAGCGTTGGAACAGATAACAAATTGGGAATGTCCCCGCTAACATAATACCGATATAGCCTGCAATTTCGATGGCGCGGAATAGCTCATTTTGGTCAGCAAATAGCGGGTCGAAGCCCCATGCGCCGAAAACTTTAGTGAATACACCAGTAAAGTGTTCAACAATGGAAAACGCTAAGACTAATTTGACGAATGCATCCATGATTTTACCGAAAATCAGGAAGCCGGTTACCATTAACATCGGGCGATATTTTAGCCCAGCAGCCAATAAGAAACAGAATACAAACAGCGGCATCAAGTATTGCAACATGGTAAAGAAATCTAAGGTTAATTGATGTGCTGCCGGTGAGTTCGTGGAAATAATATCCCTGACAGGAATATTATTGAATGTAATCAACAGAAGCGAAGCGAGTACGCCAAATGGTATTGAGATCAACCCAGCCATTGCACCAAGCGCAAGATACTTATGATCTTTGCGATTTAACATTGTTAACCCTACAGGGATCAGGTAAACAATGGTGGCACCCGAGGTATAACCGATCAGCATTGCCGTGATCCACATATCTCGATTAGTTGTCAAAGCATCAGCTAGCTGGTAACCGCCCATATCAACCGCAATAATTGATAAAGCTGCAATGGAGACGTCTGATCCGACTGAAGAAAAGACGGGACCAAGGATGTAAGAGATTAACTGTGAGAGCAGCGGCACTGCGGCCATGATCCCCGCTTGAGCAAGAAATACAGGGCCGATAGAAAAGATCCCGTTAACAAACTCTTTCCCAAGTTCACTGGTTGGTTTCACTATGGAGCGACTGCGCCAATGATGGCTCCGCACATGATCAAATAAATAATATAATTTCCGAATTCAGCCATGGTAGGGTTTCCTTTTATTATTTTAGTGTCTTAATTGGCGAGAACGGGCAATGATGTCGCGATATTGTTCCATCACACCTTGCATATTCGTTCCATCAGGATGTGTCACAGTAGCGTTGCGTCTTACCGCCATTTCGTGAGTGATCCCTATGCCTTTGCGAGCCAATAAGGCAGCGCCTAGTGCGGTTACTTCACGGTTTGCTGGTGCTTCAATGTCTTTTTGTAATAAATTAGCTAAAAATTGCTTAAAATATTGATTTGAAGAAAGCCCTCCATCGACTGAGATTGATTGGCCTAGCGGTGAAATTTTTTCCATTGCAAAAATAACTTCAGCGGAGCGTGCTGCTATACCTTCCAAGACAGACTGCATCATGTCTTTTTTGTCAGTATCTAATGAAAGCCCAGCCCAGAGACCTGCGGCACTGCGATCCCAGTATGGGCACCCTAAACCAGATAACGCTGGGACAAAGGCAAGACCACGTTTAATGGCGGATTCAGCCCTGAAATCACCCAGTTCATCGAATGAGTCAAACAAACCGATTTTGCGAGCCCAATTAATGGCAGATGCTGCGTTGTATACGCCACCATCTAAGCCAAAGACAGGGGGTTGGTTGGGAAACTTCCAACAGAGTGTCGGTAATAAACCACTGTTATGAGTTTGTGGAATATCGGTGCCAGTAAGTGCTTGCAAGAACGCGCCTGTGCCGAAGGTGATTTTGGCATCACCTTTTTCACGACAACCATGGCCGAATGTGCCGGCAAATTGGTCAACAATAATGGCGGTGACTGGGGTGAGGTGCCCATCAAGATTTATTGCGCCAAAGTCACCAATATTGTCTTTAATAGGCGGCAAGCAATGGATGGGAACACCAAAAATGTCACATAGCTCTTGGTCCCACTCCAAGGTATGAATATTGAGTAATGAAGTTCGAGACGCTGAGTTGTAGTCGGTGACAAATACGCCACATAAGCGGTCGAGGAAGAATGCATCCATCGTACCAATGCGTAATTTATTTTTATCCGCTAATGTTTTCGCACCGACGACATTTTCAATAATCCAACCCATTTTGCTGGCGGAAAAATAAGGGTCTAGCGGTAAGCCTGACTTAGACTGTACCAGCGGCTCTAACCCTGCTTCTTTGAGCATTGAGATAGTTTTTTCTGTCCGTAAGTCTTGCCAAACAATAGCATTGTATAAAGGGCGCTTGCTGTCCGCATCCCACGCCACAATACTTTCGCCTTGATGGCAAAGTCCAATAGCATCAACCACTTCACAGCTATGTAAGCATTTAATGATATTGGCCAGTATTTCCTCTGGGTCATGTTCAACCCAACCACTATTCAATGTGATTTGTTTATGAGGAATGCTCATAGGGGAGTGATAATGGCCGCCTTCTTCAAAGACAACGACCCGGGTTCCCGTTGTTCCCTGATCGATAGCCGCATAACGTTGATTGAGCATCACAGTATTCCCAGTGTTATAAATGTTGTAAATAGGTCTGTTTTTTTGCTTACTATCGTTTAATCGGAAATAAAATCCACAAAAAACTCACAGTAAGTTTCACTAATGTGACAAAAATCACAATAAAGTAACAATGTGAGTAATTTTTTGGTTGTTGTTGTTCTTTGTGTTGTTTTAATTATTGTGATTGTGGGAATTATGTGGTTTTATGTGTGCAAGTTTTAAGTTAAGGATCTCAGCCATGGATATTAATAATAAAAAAATTTGGGATGTCATTGTCATCGGCGGTGGTGTCATTGGCTGTGCTGTGACACGTAAATTCACACTGATGGGTGCCAACACGTTGTTACTTGAACGTGGAGGTGACATCCTTTCGGGAGCAAGTAAGGCAAATAGTGCGCTATTACACACAGGTTTTGACGCCACACCAGGGAGTCTAGAACTTGAGTGCATGCAAGAGGGGTATCGTGAATTCATTGAAATCAGAGAAAAAATGAATTTACCTCTTCTTGAAACAGGGGCATTAGTGGTTGCATGGAATGATGAGCAGCTCAGTAAATTGCCCGCGATAGTAGAGCAAGCACACACTAACAATGTATTAGATGTGGCAATTATTGATAAAGAAGAACTCTATCGCAGAGAACCTCATCTAGCACCGGGAGCACTCGCGGCTGTTTCTGTGCCAGGTGAAGCGGTTATTGACCCATGGAGTACACCACTTTCGTATTTAACCCAAGCGGTGAAACATGGGGCTGAATACCGTTTTCATTGTGAGGTAAGCGGTGGAGCACTCAATGATGGAATATGGCGATTAACCACATCAAAAGGTGAGTTTTCTGCCCGTTTGGTCATTAATTGTGCGGGAATTAATGGTGACATTGTTGAATCAATTTGCCACCCATCACCGTTCCAAATAAAGCCACGTAAAGGGCAGTTTCTCGTCTATGATAAAGCCGCAGCAGCGGATATCAATGCAATTATCCTACCTGTACCGACCGCTATCACAAAAGGCGTATTGTTATCAAAAACTATCTTCGGCAACCTTTTGCTTGGTCCAACAGCGGAAGAACAAGATGACCGCTGGAAAGCTGAGGTAAAACAGGAAGTCCTTGAGGACTTAATTGCCCAAGGTTCACGTATGCTACCCTCATTGCATAATTACAGTGTGACCGCAACCTATGCGGGGTTACGTCCTGCTACAGAAGAAAAATATTACCGCATTAATGATTACCCTGAAAAGCAGTGGATATGTGCGGGGGGAATTCGTTCAACAGGCTTAACTTCAGCTTTAGGGGTGGCTAGTTATCTTGGTAAATTGTATCAAGAAAACTTCACACCACTTTTTGAATTGTCACCGCCAGAAGCGCTAATTTGGCCAACCATGCCAATGATTTCTGAATATCACCAACGGGATTACCAATGCAAAAGCAATGGCGGTATTGTTTGCCATTGTGAATTAGTAACTCAGCGGGAGATTGAAGCCGCATTTGATTCGGATATTCCTCCTGAGTGTTTAGGCGCTTTACGCCGCAGAACACGAGTGATGATGGGGCGCTGTAATGGGTTTTATTGTAGTAGTCAGGTGGCTGAAATCATTAATGGTCGCTTTGACCACACACTGGCAGTGGAGGCCGTAAAATGAGTTTAAATTATGATGTGATTATCATTGGCTCTGGCCCTACTGGTGTTGCGGCAGCGCAGGCGTTACGCCGTCGTGGTGTTCAAAATATCGCTATTATTGAACGTGAAGCACAGGCGGGAGGCGTTCCGCGTCACTGCCAGCACCCTACATTTGGCATATTAGCCTTTAAACGGCCGATGAAAGGCAATCAATTTGCAGAAAAAATTGTCAATCAACTGGGAAATACGCCAATTTTCACCCGTAGTACCGTGACTGCGTTACAACCTAATGGAAAATTAACCGTTTCAACGCCAGAAGGCCTTGTTGAAATGCAAGCTAAACGAGTATTGATAGCGACGGGGGTAAGAGAGACACCTCGACACCCGCGTTTAGTTTCAGGTTTGCGCCCTCAAGGGGTATTAACAGCCGGGGCATTACAGCAATTTGTTTATTTAAACGGTAAGAAGCCTTGCCGTAATCCAGTGATTGTAGGCAGTGAATTAGTGAGTTTTTCTGCACTATGGACACTAAAAAACGCCGGTGTTAAAGCCCAAGCGATGATTGAAAGTGGCGAGCGGATTTTAGCGTTTAAGCCCGCGACGTTATTTGCCAAAGCGATGGGAACCCCCGTTTATTTGAATAGTAAAATTACTGAAATTGGCGGCTTAGATCGCGTGGAATATGTGGTTGTTGAAACCAAAGGTAAAAGCCACAAAATTATGTGTGATTCGGTCATTTTTACGGGGCAATTTGTCGGTGAAAACACGTTAATCCGTAAAAGCCATTTGGGGTTTGATTCGGAGACAGGAAAACCGGTAACAGACCAATATGGGCGTTGTTCAGATGCCAGTTACTATGCTGCTGGTAATATGTTGCATCCAGCCGATATGGGCGACCAATGCTATCAAGAAGGATTGGTGACAGGAGAGCGGATTGCTGACGATTTATTAGCGAATCATCATCAGCAGCAATTAAAAGTGGCCCAATGTATTCCTGTGCAGTATGACCCGAAAATTTGTTTTAGTGTTCCAGCATGTATAGATATTGATGATTTATCGGTGCGACAGATTGATTTTAATATCAAAGTTACACAACCAGTAAGCGGAACCATCCGTGTTATGGCAGGGAATACTCTGTTATATGAAAAACGGCATCGCTGCTTACCAACCCGACGTATTTTACTGAAAAACATTGATTTAACAAAAATACAACGGGGAGCTACTGAAATTAGCATCACTGTTGTATAGTGCTGGAAAGTTAAATGGTTAAGAAGGATTAAACTATGTGTGAGGGACGTTCCTCAAAAGTACGTCATCAAACCATCATTGAGTTACTTTCTACTCAAGGGCAGGTTTACGTACAGGAGCTTGCTAAACATTTTAATGTTGCGCAAGAAACTATCCGTCGTGACCTTAGTAAACTTGAAACACAAAAGTTACTAAAAAAAGTCCATGGTGGAGCCGTAAACATTCAGTCAAAATTTGAACGTAATTTTACGGAAAGAGCCCAAGCCGCGGTTGATGAGAAAAAAGCGATTGCAGCGAAAGCCGCGGAGCTGATTAAACCCGGAGACACATTGTTTATCGATTTTGGCACGACGACCTTTGAATTTAGCCAAAGAATCAAGTTGATTGATAATTTAACGGTTATTACGAATTCGCCTTTATTGGCAAATACGTTACAAGAAAACGTAACTATCGAAACAATTTTGATTGGTGGGCAATTTAACGCCGCACAAAACGCATGCTTAGGTGCTATTGCGCTAAAAAATATTGCTGAGTTTTTTGCAGATTACGCAGTGATTGGGGCAGGGGCGATACATGCATTGCATGGTGTGATGGATCAGCACGTCGATGAAGCCGCAATTGCGCAAAAGATGATGGAAAACAGCGATAAATTAATGGTGTTAGCGGATGGCACAAAGGCTAATAAGCATGCGATTAATTTTGTGACGAGTTGGGACAATATTGATTATTTGGTGACAACCAGCAAAGAATTTAAATTACCTGAAAATAAAAAACATCCTAAAACGAAAATTATTGTTGCGGATGTTGAATAAGCTTTAATTTTTATCATTTAATTATAAACACTCCCTATGAAATCTATTTAATTATTTTTCATAGGGTTACTTTACCCAAAATTTGATTAACGCCAATACTAGGAATGATTATGAGCCTCTATTTTATTGCTTGCCCTTATTCAGACCCCGATAGCAGTGTCGTAGAAATGCGCTTTGCTGAATGTACTAAATTTGCGGCAGAACTTGCGCTTAAAGGTATCGCTACTTATAGCCAAATCACGATGACCCATCCAATTAACCAATACTTGGCCTCACAGGGGCAAAAAGTCGCATGGTCTTCTATTGATATGGAATTTCTAAAGCGCTGTGATGGTTTAATTGTGCTGACATTGCCAGGCTGGGAAAAGAGCGGTGGTGTTGCAGCGGAAATTCAGTTTTTTAAAGACCAAGGGTTGCCGGTTTGGACTGGGGATGAGTTCAAAGTACAAATGGCAGAATAACGCTTATTTATAGTTATCTTGATGATCCATGACGTTTTATCGTCATGGATTTTTCATGGAATACAAATTAATAGTACTGGTACTGGTATTTAAACGTCTCAATTAAAGGGGTTGGCTGGCTACTATGTGAATTGGTTACTGTTTCAGTTAAGCAATTACCATATTTATCAGTTTCGAGACATTCAATGGTGGTAGTTATTTCATCAGTATCAATTTTAATTGTCCGTGTTTCTTTCTGAAAAAAGCCATCAGAGTCATAAGTAAATTGGCGAGTATCACGCCCTGAATTGCCATGAATAGCGGCTAACCTACCTTGGTCATCATAGGAATATTGGTAAAACACCTCTGTCCCTTCAAAAAAACCTTTTGTCGAATCTATTTTGTCATTTTTATACTTAGCTGTGACAGTATAGGCTTTGCCTGCTTGGTCTTGAGTTCTGATTTCTGATATTTTGCCTGATGGGTCTTGTTCAAAAGTGAACTTGCTTTCCATATTCTGCACGGGTTGGTCGAATGAAATCAGGTTCACCATTGTATAAACTGGTTTTTTCTGGATTGTTCTTTTCAGTGATGAGAAGAGCTCTCCATTTAAAAACCATTTTGATTCACTTTGATAGCTTTCCAGTTCACCACAAGGTAAAAATATCATTTCAATTGTTTTAGTGTCTAACGATGAGCCTTTAGGAACCGAGCTATAGTTTATAGATTTAATTGTTTTGACAGGGCCATAAACGATTTTTTGTATCATCAAATGCAAGTTGTCACGATGCATATTCTGTTGTTCATCACTACAGTTTTCAGCTGCATAAGCAGATGAAGCAAGCAAGGTTAATAGGGGAAATAAGAACGTTTTTTTCATTCGGTAAGTTCCTAGGTGATTTATATTTACGGAATACTACCTAATAGATGAGCAAAAAGTTTGCGTAAAAAAGCCGTAACCCAAAGGCTACGGCTTTAAAGATAGGGCTGTGTTTAGTGGCTAGGTTTTAGATATTCATCTAAGTTTTTGCCTTCAACTTTTTTATTGTCATTATCAATAAAATCATCGATTGAACAACCGAACTCTTCAACATCATTGCACATGAGCGTCGCCATGGATTTAGCAATCTCATGTTCACCAATAATGATATGGTCTGCTCCACGCTCTTTGATAAAGCTGACTTCATCATCATAATGAGCACGAACAATCACAGTGACATCTGGGTTCATTTCTTTTGCGGTTGCGACAATTTCACCGGCTTCATAACCATTAGGGATTGTTAAAAGCAATGTTTTGGCACATTCAATACGCGCAAGACTAATGATATCTTTATTTGCGCCATTGCCTAAAATTGCACTAAAGCCATTTTCAGCAAGTTCTTCAAACCGAGCGCGGGTATCTTCAACAACAACAACCGGAATTTCCCTTCTACGCAGTTTGTCTGCAAGCATACCACCTACTCGACCATAACCGACGATGATTGCGTGGCCGCAGATATCGACAGGAACTTGGGTTTCTTCTTCCAGAGTCTCTTCCAGCAGTTGTTCTTCGATTGTCTCGGTTTTCTCAAGGTACTTATCTAACAAGCTAAATAACACAGGATTTAGCATAATCGAGACAATTGCACCTGCTAACACTAGGTTTTGTGCATCTTTATCCATGACGCCTAGGGTTAAACCCATACCGGCTAAGATAAATGCAAACTCACCAATTTGTGCAAGACTAACAGAAATGGTTAATGCAGTTCGCCGTGAATGACCAAACATTCTAACAAGTACTAAGGCGGCTGCGGATTTACCAATAATGATAATGGCGAGAACGGCTAAAATCCCTAGTGGTTGCTCAATTAATACCACTGGGTCGAATAGCATCCCAACTGAGACAAAGAACAGGACGGCAAAGGCATCGCGTAATGGCAGCGTGTCTTGTGCAGCACGGTGGCTGAGCTCAGACTCATTTAATACCATCCCTGCGAAGAACGCACCGAGGGCAAATGAGGCATCGAAAATAGCCACAGCGGCATAGGCAATACCCAATGCAAGTGCTAGTACGGCAAGAGTAAACAGTTCACGCGAACCTGTTGACGCGGTACGTGATAAAATCCATGGGATTACTTTACGCCCCACGACAATCATAATAAATATGAATAGAACAACTTTACCTATTGTCCATGCAAGGCCTAATGTGAGCTCACTGAAGCTAGCGTCATCGGTGTTCATGATAGCGGCAGCGGCAGGCAGAAGAACAAGTGTTAAGACCATGGCGAGGTCTTCAACAATCAGCCAGCCTATAGCTATTTGCCCACGCTGACTTTCAATCAGTTGGCGTTCTTCTAAAGCACGTAGTAATACGACGGTACTGGCGGTTGATAAACACAGGCCGAATACAACACCTGTAAATATTCCCCAGCCAAATAACATGGACAGGCCAAGACCCAGTAAGGTTGCTACTGCGATTTGTGCAATGGCTCCAGGAATGGCAATAGCTTTAACAGCAAGTAAATCTTTTAATGAAAAATGTAGGCCTACCCCAAACATCAGTAAGATAACACCGATTTCAGCAAGTTCAGGCGCCAATGCTGCATCAGCAACAAAGCCAGGGGTAAATGGGCCTGCGAGAACACCGGCCGCAAGATAGCCAACTAAAGGGGAAATTTTTAATCGCTGCGCGATCATACCTAACAAATATGCAAGGGCGAGACCACCAACAATGGTTGTGATTAAGGGCGTTGAATGCTCCATTTAGTCTCCTCTGGTGAATATAAAAATAGAAAGGTGGGTACATGCCGTTGACTTTTAAAATGAGGCCTTCATTTTAAAATGCAAATTGCATGTTTTTATATTCTAACTTTTTTTGAGATAAATTTCCTTAAAAAAATGAAATGTTTTTAAAAAAAAGACAGGTTAAAGGAACTAAATCGTTACAAGCTGTGTGTTTGTGAGATTTTTATCTGAAATTAATCTGAATTATGGAAGGAAAGACCCATACTTATTTTTAGGTAAGTATGGGTAAAATAAGAAAATAAATCTATTTTTTGCCAATATTTGGCAGCAATACTGTAAAAATCCCAAGTAAGGGTAAGAAAGCACAATAATGATAAACTTGTTCAATACTGGTCTGGTCTGCGATATGGCCTAAAACGGCGGCGCCAACGCCCCCCATGCCGAATGCTAACCCAAAGAACAACCCTGATACCATGCCGGTTTTACCAGGGATCAGCTCTTGTGCGTAGACTAAAATAGCCGAAAATGCAGAGGCTAAAATCATACCAATAATTACGGTAAGCACCCCAGTCCAATAAAGAGATGCATAGGGTAAAATTAAGGTAAATGGCGCAACTCCAAGGATTGAGAACCAAATAACGTATTTACGTCCTATTTTGTCACCTATTGGCCCACCAATCATAGTACCTGCGGCAACGGCAAATAAGAAAACAAACAAATGAATCTGAGCATTTTGTACAGAAACACCGAACTTATCGATCAAATAAAAGGTGTAATAGCTACTGATACTCGCCAAATAGAAATATTTTGAAAAAATCAGAATTAACAGTACTGCCAAAGAGCCAATAATTGTTTTTCGTGGTAGGACTTTAACATTCCCTGCACTGATCGGCTTTTTACTTGCTGCGCGGTGTTGTTGTTTGTACCAGCTACTGACTTGCAACAAAATAACAATTGCAAGCAGAGCAGCGAGCGAGAACCAGCCAATATTGCCTTTTCCGTAGGGTTCAATAATCAGTGCTGCAAGTAGTGGCCCAAGGGAGGCGCCCAAGTTGCCTCCGACTTGGAAAAATGATTGTGCCAGACCATGACGCCCCCCTGAAGCCATACGAGCAACACGAGAAGATTCAGGATGGAAGACAGAAGAACCAGTTCCAACCAATGCTGCTGCAAGTAATATGGTCGGGAAGGTTTCTGCCATCGCTAACAAGATTAACCCCGTTAGCGTGAAGCTCATTCCTATTGGCAAGGAATAAGGTTGTGGATGTTTGTCCGTATAGTAGCCAATAATCGGTTGCAACAGTGATGCGGTAATCTGATAAGTAAGGGTAATCATCCCGATTTGGGCAAAACTCAATGAGAAATCAGATTGTAATAAAGGATAAATGGCTAAGATCAGTGACTGGATCATGTCATTGAGTAAATGAGAAACACTGATCGCAGTTAGGATACTAAAGACCGTTTTCCCTGTTTTATTTAATGGCTTTGACGGGCTTGGGTTGTTGGGGGTTGTGGTTTGCTCACTCATGTCATTATCAACTTTTTGTGTTACATAATTGTTATTAATATAACTGAAATACAATTTATTTAAATGAATAAATAAATCACGTGAATAACTAGTGCTCGTTAATTATTTGATGGCGATCTCATTTTTATGAAACGAATTTCTTATTCTGCAATAGGTATCAAATCCTGCTCATATTTTTATGCTATAAGACAGCAGGTAGTGACAAACTATAATCTAATATGACTGTATAAAAATTCCTATACCAGCAGGGAGAAATGTATGAAGTTTGCATTTAAGGCATGCGCATTAACGGTATCGTTAGCGTTAATACCCGCAACTATGGCAATTGCGTGGGAAAAAGACAAAACATACAATATTACCATTTTGCATACCAATGACCATCATGGCCACTTTTGGCACAACGACCACGGTGAATATGGTTTAGCAGCGCAAAAAACGGTAGTTGATGAAATTCGTGACGAAGTTGCTAAGCAAGGTGGCAGTGTTTTACTGCTCTCTGGTGGCGATATTAATACCGGTGTACCAGAGTCTGATTTACAAGATGCAGAACCTGATTTTAAAGGAATGAACTTAGTCGGTTACGATGCAATGGCATTAGGAAACCACGAGTTTGATAACCCACTTGAGACGCTGCGTCAGCAAGAAAAATGGGCAACCTTTCCGTTTTTATCCGCCAATATTTATCAAAGCAGTACAGGTAAACGCCTTTTCAAACCTTACCAAATCTTTGATAAACAAGGTGTAAAAATTGCTGTTATGGGGTTAACCACTGACGACACCGTGCGTATTGGTAACCCTGCCAACTTCCCTGATGTCGAATTCCGTGTGCCTGCGGACGAAGCCAAAAAAGTGGTTGAAGAGCTCCGAGCGACAGAAAAACCAGACATTATTATCGCCGCAACCCATATGGGGCATTATGATGATGGCAACCATGGTTCGAATGCCCCAGGCGATGTAGAAATGGCACGCAGCTTACCCGCTGGTTATTTAGATATGATAGTGGGTGGTCACTCACAAGACCCTGTTTGTATGTCTCAAGAAAAGAAAAACTACAAACAGGAAGACTATGTACCCGGTACACCGTGTGCGCCAGATAACCAAAATGGAACTTGGATTGTGCAAGCCCATGAATGGGGTAAATATGTTGGCCGTGCGGATTTTGAATTTAAAAACGGTAAGTTTACCCTGAAGCACTACCAGTTAATCCCAATTAACTTGAAGAAAAAAGTCACAAAAGAAGATGGGACTAGCGAGCGAGTTTACTATACGCAAGAAATTGCTCATAACCCTGACATGATGAAATTACTGACACCTTATCAAGAAAAAGGTGACAAGCAATTGAGTGTTAAAGTGGGCTCTGTTGAAGGTAAACTTGAAGGTGATCGCAGTAAAGTGCGTTTTGTGCAAACCAATATGGGGCATCTTCTGTTAGCTGCACAAAAAGAACGCGCAGGGGCTGATTTCGCGATTATGAGCGGTGGCGGTGTTCGTGATTCCATTGAAAGTGGCGATATCACTTATAAAGATGTGCTTAAGGTTCAACCGTTTGCCAATGAGTTAGTTTATGTGGACTTCAAAGGTGATGAAGTTATCCCATATCTGACTGCGGTTGCGAATATGAAACCAGATGCAGGCGCGTATGGTCAGTTCTACAATGTGAATTTAACCCTGAATAAAGATGGCACGATTAGTGATGTCAAAATTGATGGGAAGCCTGTTGACCCGGCCAAAACGTATCGTATGGCAACGTTGAATTTCAATGCAATTGGTGGGGACGGTTACCCGAAAATTGATAACCACCCTAATTATGTTAATACCGGCTTTGTCGATGCGGAAGTGCTCAAAGGGTATATTGAAAAACACTCCCCGCTGAAAGCGGCAGACTATGAGCCAAAAGGTGAGATTATTTATAATAATAATTAAATCATTATTACCTTGAAAGCCTCACCGCTCGCGGTGGGGCTTTTTATCGTCATTATTTAGAGCAAAAAACATGAGCGACTAAATGAGGGCCTTCATAAATATCAAATGAATGATAATTTAATAAATATTTATGAGGCGCATGTTCAACAAGAAAGCGCACAGTTCCTCGGCTTATTTGTCGATTATGGCTATTGCGTAAATGAAACGCTAGCTGGAATATCACACTCCAAGATTCATCGGGTTTGAGGCTGAAACGAGCAACAGCACAGTAAGACCCAATTGCTGGCGGCTGTTGCCTACCGCCTTCTTGAGCCGATAACCATTCAATCGTCGCTGCGATTGTCACGGGTTTAATATCATTTACGTATTTCAGCGAAGGTTGCATTCAGCACTTTGGCGAGATCGGTAGGAGCAAGTTCAATATCTAGCCCACGTTTCCCACCTGAAACAAACATAGTGGCATATTGCTGAGCTTGGTCGTCAATTACTGTTGGTAAGCGCTTTTTTTGACCTAATGGGCTAATTCCCCCAAGCAAGTATCCCGTTGTTTTTTGAGCGATTTGTGGGTCCGCCATTTCAACTTTTTTGACCTTAAACACTTTGGCAACCTGTTTTAAATCTAATTGCCCTGAAACAGGTGTGACGGCCACGGCTAACGTTTTTTGATCGCCATTGAGTGCGACTAACAAGGTTTTAAACACTTGCTTGGCATCTAACCCAAGTTTTTGTACTGCTTCATCACCAAAGTTACTTTCATTTGGGTCGTGGTCATAAGGATGTAAAGTGAAGGAAATTTTTTGTTTTTCGAGTAATTTAACGGCTGGGGTCATTTTGAGCCTTCTATTTATGACTTAGTTTCGCAAATATTCTACTAGACTATTTTCACCAAACAGGTGTAACGCACCAACGGCAACCACATAGTTACCATCAGGAAGTGACCTAAGTTGTTCGCTCCAATTCGCGTTTCGTTGCTTCATCAATACTTGGTAAATATCTTCGCTAAAGGTATTGGGTAAAGCGGTACGATTATTGGGTTGGTAGTCTAGCCACCAGCCTATCATCGTTTGTAGCGAGCGCGCGTTTTCACGCCAGTGGTTCAATGAGTCTTGTAATAACGCTAACCCATTATTAGGCAAAGAAAGCAGCAATTCAACTTGAGAGGCGGTTCCTTCTAGTTCAATAATTGGTTTGAGTTGTGATTGCGCATTACGGATAAGTTGGTAGTCAATACCGTAATGGCCTCTAAGCCCGAGCTCTTGGGCTTGGGTTGCTTGCAAAATCAGGGCGATTTGCCATGAGGGTAAGGCATCAAAGCGTTCGGGGGATTGGCGGAGCTCTAAGCAATATTGTTGAAAAAGGTGATATTCATCAAGAGTGAGTCGTTGTTCGACAGGGAGAAGTTCGGTGGTATCGCTAGGAAATGGGGAGTGAGTTTCAGTGATATCCGCCTCAACGATCAAGGCATCTGCGAGATTAAGTTTATCTAATAATGTGGCAGACAAAGGAAACATATTTTCTGTTCCCATATGGATGCTACCCACAACGTGCAATTTAAGATTTTTTGATAGCCGAATATCAATGGCAGGGTAAGGGTAAGCCGGAGCGGTTTGCGTATGAAGCCAATTTTTTAAATTTTCGAACAGTTTACCCACGATTTCGTCCCTGTGTTATCTCTCATTTTATTAGGTTAAACAATCTAGCCGCAATTTGCGAATACTCATCGCTAATTGCGCATTTTTTAGCAGATTGATGACATCGTGGAGGCGAAAAAATGCCCCTGTCAAAGGGGCATGGTAGGGTTAATTATTTTTACTGATACCTTTAAATACACTGAGTAACGTGAACAAACTAAAGGAACTAAACACCATTTCGATACCAATTAGGGTTGTCAGTAAGGTAATTGATGTAATTGGGCCATTACCGATAAGTAAATAGGCAATAAAGAAATCTAACAGCCCAATGATGATTTGTAACCAGCCACCCGCTGAGCTAATTTGTTGGAAGCCGACATACAGCCGAATGACCCCACCCACGATAAATAAAGCCGCCACTAAAATAGCCAAAGCTACCAAACTTTGTAACGGGTCTTTAATAAACGAGTAGCCGACAATGATATAGATAAGGCCAATAACAAAACCAAATAACCGGGACCAACCGGTATAGATCACGGTACTTAGAATGCTTACAATCGCGCCAACGCCCCCAATAATCAGGAGCACCCCAAGTACGGTACTAACGGCAATGCCTGAAATCATTGGGTTGATAATGCAAAAAATTCCACCAGCCAACAGTAAAATGGATAAGATCACCAAAAAGGTACGTTGCTTTTTAAACTCTTCGCCTGCAAGTTTGGCGAGTTTTTCACGATCAATATTAAGCATTTTGTACTCCAAATATTAAGTAACTAACTATTTATAAGTATAGGCTTAGCTTGATATTAATGACATAAAAAATAATGCGATTTTTACTTAGTAAGAAAATGAAGTGTTGTGGTGACAAGGTTTCGATATGAACAGCATTCATCATTAAAAAGGGAGGAACTCATGTTCCTCCCACTTTTGGGTATTATTTCTCAGGTTTAAAGCGTAATAAGCGGTTTGCGTTACTGACCACGGTAATGGATGATAAAGCCATTGCTGCGCCTGCAACGACAGGGTTAAGTAAAGTCCCGGTAATTGGGTATAAAATACCCGCGGCAATTGGGATACCTAAGGTATTGTAAACAAAGGCCCCAAATAAGTTTTGCTTCATATTACGCAGTGTTCCTTTCGAAATAGACACTGCATCGGCTACACCATGTAAGCTTTGGCGCATCAGGGTAATCGATGCCGTTTCAATAGCGATATCACTGCCGCCGCCCATCGCAATACCAACGTCAGCTCGGGCTAGAGCAGGGGCATCATTGATACCATCACCCACCATCGCAACTTTGTGGCCTTTAGCTTGTAAGGCTTCAATCGCGGCGGATTTACCGTCTGGCATGACGCCTGCTATTACCTCATCAATACCCGCTTCTTTGGCTATCGCATTGGCAGTTACTGGGTTATCCCCGGTTAACATGACTAATCGGAAACCTTGTTTATGTAACCGCGCCAGTGCGCTTATGCTATCTTCACGCAATGGGTCACGGATAGATAACAGCGCGGCAACTTTACCATCAACAGCCAGTAAAACAGGCGTTACGCCTTGAGTGGCTTGTTGGTGTAATGTTTCTTCAATATCACGGGTATCAACATTATTTTGCGCTAACAGTTTTTGGTTACCTAACAAAATAGTTTGGCCGTTAATTATTGCACTAATACCTAACCCAGCTAAGGTTCTAAACTGCTCATTAGCGGGTAGTGTTAAGCCTTTTGCGCGATTTAAAACAGCGCGGGCAAGTGGGTGATTAGAGCCATTTTCTAATGAAGCGGCAAACTGTAAGGCGGTATCTTGTTCGAACCCATTAAACACGTGGATATCCGTAACTTGAGGCATGCCTTCAGTCAATGTACCTGTTTTATCAAATACAATGGTATCTAATTCACTGGCTTGCTGTAATGCATCTGCATCGCGTACTAACACGCCAAACTCAGCCGCTCGGCCCACGCCAGAAATAATCGACATTGGTGTTGCAAGGCCAAGCGCACAAGGGCACGCAATAATTAACACGGTTGTGGTGATAACGAGTGCGTAAGTAATCTGTGGTGCAGGCCCAACAAAGTACCAAATTGCACCTGAAATTAAGGCGATAGCTACTACAATCGGCACAAAGACGGCAGAAATACGGTCAGCAAGCTGGCCAATTTGTGGTTTACTACTTTGTGCTTGGCGAACAAGGTGAATAATTCGAGCTAAAGTCGTTTGGCTACCGACAGCCGCGGCACGAAATAGCACGGTACCATCCTGTACCACAGTACCTGCATGGACTTGATCCCCTTTACTTTTTTGCTGTGGGATCGGCTCACCCGTTAGCATGGCTTCATCTAACCAAACCTCGCCTTCGATAATTTCACCATCAACAGGGACACGGTCACCAGTTGCTAAGCGTAAAACCATCCCTTTTTTGACTTGCTCCAGTGGCATATCCACTTCGCCTTGCTCTGTGACAACACGGGCAGTTGGCGGTGTCAGGTCTAGCAAGCGTTCAAGGGCTTTTGATGAACGTTGGCGAGCTCGCTGTTCTAGGGCATGACCAAGGTTAATAAGACCGATGATCATAGCACTGGCTTCATAATAAAGATGGCGAGCTTGGTCTGGGAATAACTCAGGCCAAATATTCACCACAATCGAATAAAGCCAAGCCGCTCCTGTTCCTAACGCAACTAAGGTATCCATAGTGGCGCTGCCATTTTTCAGGCTTTGCCATGCATTACGATAAAAGTGCCCACCTGCAAATACCATTACCGCAAGGGTTAATGCACCAATAGTGAGCCAAATGGTATGGTTTTGCTCAGTCAGCACCATGTTATCGCCCATCATCCCCCATACCATCACAGGGATACCAAGGGCAAGAGCTAATGCAGATTGCCAGCGGAAGCGGCGCATATTGGCTTGCGCGACTTCTTGTTGGCGCTCACGGCGTTTGGCTTCATCTTGAATAATCTCCGCACCATAGCCTGCTTTGACAACCGCGTCGATTAAATCATTTGGTTCAGCAGTTCCGGTGACTAAAGCACTACGCTCAGCTAAGTTGACACGTGCATTTTCAACGCCCGGTACGCTATTTAAGGCTTTCTGGACTTTGTTGACACAACTGGCACAGGTCATGCCATCGAGCAGTAACTGTATGCTGTCATCCATTGGGCTAATTTCAGGCTGTTCACCTAAATCAGACTCTTGTGCCGGGATCTCACAGATTGCCGCTGAATCAGCTTCCGGCTGTTCAGTTGTGGTACTCAGCGGCTCAGTTTTTGGGTGAGATTCATCCACAGTGGCTTGGTAGCCAGCGGCTTGAACCGCAGCAATTAAGACGTCTACGGAGGCCGTACCACGAACAACAGCGGTTTGGGTATCGACAGTTGCGCTTTCAACACCATCAACCGCTTCTAGCGCCTGCTGTGTTTTAGCGGCACATTTCATGCAAGTTAGACCCGAAAGGGCTAAAGTGATCGCTTTTGTTTGAGCCAGTTCTGCATTGTAGCCAGCTTGTTGAACGGCAGCGATTAACGTTTGCGCATCAGCAGTGCCATATACCTTGGCGCTAGTCGTATCGACAACAGCAGCGGCGACACCGTCAACCTCTTCGAGTGCTTTTTGTGTTTTACCCGCACATTTCATACAGTTGAGGCCAGAAAGTTGTAATTCGATATCTGGGGTTGTAGCCACTTCAGCTTCATAACCTGCGTCAACGATGGTTTTAATTAAATCAGCCACATTGGCATCACTTTCCATCACGGCATAATCGATAGTGACTTTTAAGTTAGTGACATCACCGCGCCCTTCGAGCGCTTTAGTGACTGAGCCGACACAGTGCATGCAGCTTAGCCCCTGTAATTTTAAAATAATCATGTTACTCATTTTGCAGCCTCCAAAACCCGTTTGATGTATTGGGTCTATAACTTTATCTACAATTAGGTCTATAATTCGACAATGAGCAAAGGTTACACCTTCCAGCAAGGTTAAGGTCAAGAGGAATTATGAATATTAGTGAAATTGCCAAAAAAACGGGCCTAACTGCAAAAGCTATTCGTTTTTATGAAGACAAAGGGCTAATTACACCGCCTGAAAGAGGGGAAAATAGCTACCGTTATTATCAGGAGCGTCATTTAAACGAACTCGTATTGCTCAAACAGGCAAAAGATGTGGGTTTTACCTTGGATGAATGTGGCGAACTGTTAGGTTTATTTCGTAATCCAACCAGACATAGTGCGGATGTAAAAACGACAACGATAGCGAAGATAAATGAAATAGAGCAGACAATCGTTAAATTGTCTGCTATTCGAGATACATTACAAGAGCTCGTGGACGTATGCCCTGGGGATGATGGTGCGGATTGCCCAATTATTGACCACTTGGCACGTGGGTGCTGTCATCATGCGAAGGCTTAACCTGCAAGGTGATGCCGTCTACTGCGATGACCACCACTTCTGTATTGGCACTTAATGGCGTGTCGCTATAGACACGCCAACTGCCATCCGCAAGGCGTACACGGCTAAAACCTTCTTCAGTATCTGACAACAAACGGCTTTTAACACCGATGAGTTGATGGCTAATTTGGTTGACGTTATCTGCCTTATTTTTTTGCCTATTCCTCAACCAGTTGCGCCATAACACAGCAGAGACAACGGTAAAAATGGCAAATAAAATCCCTTGCCACTCCCAACCGATAAATGGCAGTGCCCAAGCGATAACCCCAACAAGCACCGCAGCAATACCCGACCATAAAAGATAGCCTGCGGTACCAAGAAGTTCACCAATCAGCAATAGCCCACCAAGGCACAGCCAAAACCATGCGGGTTGAGCACTGATAAGCTCTATCATTCTTTTACCTGCTTTTTCATCGCACTGGTTTTCTTGCTTTCGCCGATTAGCTCAGTAATCCCACCAATTGCGCCCATTAAATTACTGGCTTCTAATGGCATCATGATGACTTTGCTGTTTTCGGCAGAACCAATACTGGTCAGTGCATCGGTGTATTTTTGCGCCACAAAGTAATTAATAGCCTGCATATCACCAGCGGCGATAGCTTCAGATACCATTTGTGTCGCTTTTGCTTCCGCTTCCGCGGCTCTTTCACGCGCTTCGGCTTGTAAAAATGCCGACTGGCGTTCCCCTTCGGCTTTGAGAATTTGTGACTGTTTTTCACCTTCAGCTTTTAAAATTGCCGCTTGTCGGATCCCCTCGGCCTCAAGAATATCGGCACGTTTAGTACGTTCAGCCTTCATCTGCGCATTCATCGCACTAATCAATTCTTTTGGTGGCTTCACGTCACGAATTTCGATACGGGTAATTTTGACACCCCAAGGGTTGGTTGCTTCATCCACCACGTGCAGCAAGCGGCTATTAATGGAATCACGTTGTGACAACATTTCGTCTAGTTCCATGGAACCTAATACGGTACGAATATTTGTCATGGTTAAATTCAATACCGAAAGCTCAAGGTTGCTAACCTCATAGGCTGCACGTACTGGGTCAACGACTTGGATAAAGCAGACAGCATCAATAGTGACGTTGGCATTATCGCGAGAAATAACTTCTTGAGATGGGATATCAAGGACTTGTTCCATCATATTGATGCGACGGCCAATTTTGTCCATAAATGGGACAATAATATGTAAGCCGGGTTGCAACGTACGGGTATAGCGACCGAAGCGCTCAACGGTCCATTGAAAGCCTTGCGGTACTGTTTTAACACAGGTAAAAACAATAACGACAGCGACAAAAATGATAATCGGTATTGCACCAAAGGCGAACAAGTCCATATTTAACCCTTAATTAGTAAAGTAATGAATATACTTGGCGACGGTATTTACTGGCAATTGCATCACCGGTTCCCATTGCAGACATAATATCCATCATGGTTTTTCTTACTGCGCCGTCGCCTGCACCCAAGTCGGTACGTAAAAAGCTGAATAACATTTCCAGCGCTTCTTCGTTGCGGTTCACCTCATGCAGTTTTAGGGCTAATTGAACCGCTAACGTTGTATTTTGTGGATCTTGATTGAATTCATCTTGTAATTGCTGAATTTCAGGAGTGTCCGCAGCTTGCTTTAATAATTCAATTTGTGCGATTAAACCTTGGTAACGACTGTCTTTATCCTGTAATGGGACAGCTTCTAAAGTAGCTTGAGCGTCATCAACGAGATTTAAACCGATTTGGGTTTCTGCCAATAATAACGTGATGTCGCTATTTTTTGGGTTCAGCTGATGCGCTTCTTTTAATAATGGCAGCGCTTCTTGTGTTTTACCTTCTGCAATTAATTCAGCGGCTTGTGCTGCTTTCATTTCTTCTGGGCTTGGCAGCACGCGAGATAAAATTTCCAACACCACTTCTTCTGGTTGTGGTCCTTCAAAGCCATCAACAGGGCGGCCATTTTGTAATACATACACAGTAGGGATCGCTTTTAAGCCAAACTGGCTTGCGATCATTTGTTCTTCATCACAATTAACTTTAGCTAAAATAAATGACCCTGCGTAGTCGTTGGCAATTTTTTCCAACATGGTACCGAAATCTTGGCAATGAGGGCTACGCGGTGACCAAAAGTAAAACATGACAGGTAAGTTCATTGATTGTTCAATGACTTGGTGTAGGTTGGTTTCGTTAATATCAATTATCTGAGCGTTAGCAAACATAAGAAGTCTCTTTTGAATTTGTTATCAATAGAATTTGTTATCAATAGAATTTGTGAGCAATAGTAATAAAATGGGGCTGATTTTGCTTTTTTCAAGCTTTTTTCCCCTGATTTGCCAGTATTTTATCCATTATTTTGTCAGGTAAAATACGTTTTAAGATACGCACTGCGACGGTTAATAACGTGACAGAATAGCGTACTTTTGGGCGCGAGCTTTCTAACGCATGGATCAGTTTTTCTACCACATGTTCTGGTGTTAAGGTGAAACGTGAAGCAATACCTGGGTTTTTAACGGGTTTATCTTTTTGTGTTTGTTCAACATTTTGAGTAAAAGCCGTATGAATCGGGCCCGGTTCAATCAAGCTCACTTTCACCCCTGTTCCTGCCAATTCTAAGCGTAGTGCATCGGACCATGCTTCCAGTGCGTATTTGCTGGCAGCATAAGCGCCACGTCCGGGAGTTGAAATAACGCCCATCACTGAACTAGTCTGGATAATTCGCCCTTCATGGTGCGCTAGCATTGCAGGTAATAGCAAAAAAGTTAACTGATGAACACCAAAAAAGTTAGTGGAAAACTGGGCTTCAAGTTGTTCGCGGCTGACGCTATTTAATGGGCCATACACCCCAAAACCAGCGTTGTTGAATAATCCGAAAAGGCGGTGATTACAGAGTGTTAACACCGTTTGAGCCGCGGTTTCTATGCTATCCTTATTATCGAGGTCAAGGGAGACAGTGTCATAACCTAGCTCTTTTAGGCGTAAAATATCGCTTTCTTTACGGCAGGCAACAATAACATGGTAGCCACGCTGCCGAAGTGTCTGTGCAGCACAAAAGCCAATACCGCTTGATGCTCCTGTGACCAGGACTGATTTTTTGTTTCGTGCCGATGTTTGCATAACTTTACCTTGGTTTCATGCAACTGAATCTATTTCGGGTATAAAAGAGCGTTTTAGTACCCTTGTTTAACGTCTGTTTTATTTGCTAGACGGTAAAATATGTTCGAAAAGCTGTTTTTCCATAAAATCAGCAATGGATGGCTGGGCTTCAACGGTAGGGTGAATACCATCTTGTTGTATCCATTCAGGCTTAGTTATCACGGTTTCCATATAAAACGGCAGTAATGGGATTTGATTACTTTGCGCCAATTTCGGATAGACTTTTTCGAAACTTGTCGTATAACGTTTTCCATAGTTAGGTGGAATGCGAATTTGCATTAAGAGCGGTTTCGCACCGGATTGCACGATTTGATCGATAATTTGCTGTAAATTAGCTTCGAGTTGTTCAACTGGGAGACCTTGTAAGCCATCATTTGCACCTAATTCGATCAATACCCAGTTAGGTTTGTTTTGTTCGAGTAAAACGGAAAGGCGTTCTAACCCCTGTGCAGAGGTATTCCCACTAATACTACCGTTAACAATAGCAACGGGTGGGGAAAGTTTCTGCCAACGTTCGGCAAGCAAGGAGGCCCAAGCCTGCTCAGCCGGTAAACGGTAGCCTGCACTTAGGCTATCACCTAAGATTAATAGCTTAGTTGACGCAAGTGCGTGCCCACTTGCAGTCAGTAACAGGAGAAATACCAATATATGTCGGCGAATAATATTCTTGAAGTTCATCATCTCATTAAACGTGTTGGTCAAGGTGAACATGAACTGACTATATTGCAAGGTGTTGAGCTAATTGTCGAGTCCGGGCAAACAATTGCTTTAATTGGGGAGTCAGGTTCGGGGAAATCAACCTTGCTAGGGATTATTGCTGGGTTGGATGACGGTTCCAGTGGAACGGTTAATTTATTAGGTCAAGACCTCACTAAAATGGACGAAGAGCAGCGGGCACGCTTACGGGCACAAAGTGTCGGTTTTGTGTTCCAATCCTTTATGTTGATCCCAACCTTAAATGCCATTGAAAATGTACAACTTCCTTCTTTGTTACGTGGCGAATCTGAGTCTGAAAGTTATCAACACGCGGCGAGTTTACTGACGGATTTAGGCTTAAAAGATCGCCTAAAACATATGCCACCACAGTTGTCAGGGGGTGAGCAACAGCGTGTTGCACTTGCTCGTGCCTTTAATGGCCGCCCACAGATTTTATTTGCTGATGAACCAACGGGAAATCTCGATCGCCACACAGGGGATAAAATTGCAGATTTACTGTTTGATATGAATAAACAGCATGGGACGACCCTTATTTTAGTGACTCACGATAACGAGCTGGCTGCGCGCTGCCAACGCCGTTTGCGCTTGGTCGATGGGCAATTGAGGGAAGAAGCATGATTTGGCGTTGGTTTTGGCGTGAATGGAAAACACCCTCATTACTGATTGTTTGGCTTGCACTTACCCTTGCTGTTGCTTGTGTACTGGCTTTAGGGCGAATTAGCGATCGCATTGAAAATAGCATGAGCTACCAAAGCCGTGAGCTATTAGCGGGTGACTTAGTGTTACGATCTTCTCATCCAAGCGACCCAGTATGGTTACAAGAGGCTCAAAAAGAGGGCTTAACGTTAAGCCAACAAATATCATTTTCTACTATGGCTTATGCGACGGAAGATGAAGACGCTCGGCCACAACTGGTGTTAGTGAAAGCAGCGGATAAGGCATATCCATTATATGGTGAGCTCATCACAGAGCCTGCTGGGTTAATCCCGACAAAAGGGGAGATATTAGTCGCTCCGCGGCTATTAGAATTATTGAACCTCAATGTAGGGGATAACATTGATATCGGAGATGCAACGCTAAAAGTTTCGGGTAAACTAATTCAAGAGCCTGACAGCGGTTTTAACCCGTTCCAGATTGCCCCAAGAGTATTGATAGCAATTGAAGATGCACCATTAACGGGAGCAATTCAATTAGGTAGCCGGTTAACTTATCGCGACATGTTTGCCGGCGATCGCCAGCTTATTGATGCATTTCAACAAAAATATGAGCAAGATCTGCGAAATGATCAACGTTGGTATACATTAAGCGAAGATAACGGCGCAGTAGGGAAAACGTTTCAACGTGCTCAACAATTTTTATTGTTGTCAGTTTTATTAACCCTGCTGCTAGCCATTGCTGCGGTCGTGGTTTCAATGACGCATTATTGCCGCAGCCGTCATCAACTAATCGCAGTATTAAAAACTCTAGGCGCAGGGCGTAGCGCATTACGTCAGTGGATTATTGGGCAGTGGTTAGTGATTTTAACCGCTGCGGCTTTACTCGGCTCATTATTAGGTTTGGCTTTTGAAGGCATTTTAATGCAAATCTTAGGGGCTATGTTGCCGAAGGAATTGCCGCCTGCGAGTTTGATGCCTTGGGTTTGGGCGATTGGTACATTATTTATTATTGCGATTATTGTTGGCAGCCGTCCCTATTACCAGCTGATGGCAACTCAGCCTTCTAGAGTATTACGTGAAGATGCCAAATCACCCGTTTGGCCGCTATATTACTATCTGCCGATTGTTATTTTAATTGTGGTTGGCGGCTTATTTGTGTTTGCTGGCGTTAACCCTCTGCTGTGGTCAATTTTGGCGGGTATTGTCGTGGTTGCCGTTCTACTTGCGCTGATTGGTTGGGTAGGCTTATGGGGGCTACGCCATATTAAGTTCCGTCAATTAAGCTTGCGTTTATCTGTTAGCCGTCTATTGCGCCAGCCGTTGCAAACCATCACACAAATGAGTGCTTTTTCGTTGTCATTTATGTTATTGGCGCTGCTGATTTTAGTGCGTGGTGATTTGCTTGACCGTTGGCAGCAGCAATTACCCGCAGATAGCCCGAATTATTTCTTGATTAATATGAACCAGTCACAGCTTGAGCCTGTTACCAAGCTATTAGCTGAGTTTGACGTGAAACCCACAGAGTTCAACCCTGTGGTGTTAGCGCGTTTAACCGATATTAATGACCAGTCAGCGATTGAGTGGGCGGATCAACGTGATCCAAATAATAATACGGTACGACGTGAATTGAGCTTAA
Organism: Providencia rettgeri; assembly: GCF_013255915.1. Lineage (GTDB taxonomy): Bacteria > Pseudomonadota > Gammaproteobacteria > Enterobacterales > Enterobacteriaceae > Providencia > Providencia hangzhouensis. The sequence goes on from NZ_CP053896.1 coordinate 1,254,294, forward strand.
CTTGGCAATCTGATTTAGCGCCAGCCAATGTGGTTGATGAAGGGACATGGCCACCGAAAGCGGGAGAAGTCTCAATTGAACAAACGGTCGTTAAAGAACTCGGGTTGAAATTAGGCGATAAACTTACATTTAACGCAGGGGCTCAGGTCTTCAGTGCGACAGTCAGTAGTATTCGTACGGTTGATTGGGAAAGCCTGCGACCGAACTTCTATTTTATTTTCTCTGAAGAAAGTCTTTCTCAAATGCCAGCTACTTGGCTGAGCAGTTTCCACTATGAAGGCGATGGGCAGCTATTAACGCAACTTAGCCGCCATTATCCAACCATTAATGTGCTCGATACTGGTGCAATTATCACCCAAATTCAGCAAATTCTTCAGCAAGTGAGCCAAGCCTTAGAAGTGATGGTGGTATTGGTTATTTTCTGTGGCTTGTTACTGCTGTTGGCACAAATTCAAGTGGGAATGAGCCAGCGAGAGCGGGAGCTTGTGGTATACCGAACGTTAGGCGCCAGCAAAAAGTTAATGCGTAGAACATTATGGAGCGAATTTGCATTACTTGGCTTAATGGCAGGGCTTGCGGCGGCATTTGGGGCAGAAATTGCATTATGGTTGTTGCAAAGTAAAGTGTTTGACTTCCCTTGGCAGCCTGAATGGCGTATGTGGGTATTATTGCCTTTGTGCGCGGCAATTCTATTGTCTATTTGTGGTAGTTGGTTAGGACTGCGTTTATTAGGGACGGGGAGTCAGCACCGTCGTTTACCTAATAGTTAAATGCTCGTCATACTTCGAGTTGCATGGTCATTGACTGCGCTTAGATAGGTTGATCTACATGCAACTCGAGTTATTTAGAATATGGTGGTATTAGGGAAATACCTTAATACCACTATTTATTGAATATTCTAAAAACAACCTGTTTTTCAGTAAAATAACTGTCTCCAATCCTTCATAAAAGCTTCATTCATCGACGTTATGATTCCGCCATCAATTATTGATAGCCTTAAAATGGAAACATAACAATGCAGAATAACCATTCGATTAAACGTAAACTGGGCTCGTTATCTTTATTGGCTGGTTTAATTTCATTTAGCATCACCGGGTTTGCACAACAAGAAGTGCCAGCAACGTTAGCGGGTCACTCCATTCTTCCAGTTAATTCAACGGTTTCTTCCCCCGAAAATGCACCTTCAGACATGCAAGTGAGTGGTAAATTTACCACTGGCGTTCGTGTTGATAGTTTGGGGAAAGTGGAAGGTAAATCCGCGGATCGCCCAACAGGAATGCATATTCCAATTAAAGGCCAGCCACGTCAAGGGCACTCGGGTATTAAACGTATGGCGGATGGCACTTACTGGGTTTTAACTGATAATGGATTCGGCAACAAAGCCAATTCTCCTGATTCGATGTTGTATGTCACTCAATATGATATTGATTTTCAATCAGGTAATACAACGCCATTAAAAACGGTTTTCTTCCATGACCCCGATAAAATTATCCCTTTTCATATTACGAATGAGAGCACAAAAGAACGCTATTTAACAGGCAGTGATTTTGACCCTGAAAGTTTTCAATTTGCGGGTGGTGCTCTATGGGTTGGCGATGAGTTTGGCCCTTACCTAATCAAAATGGATTTGGATGGCAAAGTATTAGCTTTATTTGAGACACAAGTAGATGGAAAGAAAGTCGTTTCTCCTGATCACTACCAAATCACAACACCGGGTAAACCCGCAGATAAAGTGAATTTCCAAGTCAACCGTTCAAAAGGTTTTGAAGGTATGGCGTCATCGCCAGACGGTTCTAAGCTCTACCCAATGCTAGAAGGGGCGATTTGGCTTGATGACAAACAAGATTATGAACATGTTGATGGCAAACGCGCAGCACGTATTCTTGAGTTTGATGTAAAAAAACAAAATTGGACAGGCAGAAGCTGGTTGTATGTCTTTGAAGACAATCAGAATGCCATTGGTGATTTTAACTTAATTGATGATACCCACGGCCTAATCATTGAGCGTGATAATGGTGAAGGTACCGCAGATAAAGCCTGCACGGCGGGAAGCAGTAATACTGAAAATTGCTTTAGTAATTTAGCTAAATTCAAGCGTGTTTATCGTATTGAATTTTCAGATAACAATATAGGCAAACCAGTAGATAAGCAGGCTTATATTGATTTAATGAATATCAAAGACCCGAATAATATGGCAAGAAAACCGCTTAATAACGGGGTGTTTACTTTCCCATTCTTCACTATTGAAAACGTGGATGTGGTTGATAGTGAACACATTATTGTTGGTAATGACAATAACTATCCGTTTTCATCTAGCCGTGAGCCAAATAAAGCGGATGATAATGAGTTTATCTTATTAAACGTCCCTGAGTTGTTAAAGCCGTAATTGATTTTGCGCCACCATTTAATTTTTTCGGTGGCGCAAATAAGCAGTATGTTTTGATCCAATATCTGGTCTTAAGCTTGTTTTCCCTTTGGTTTTAATTTTCCCGAGCTAATCACTCGGGATTTTTTATTTGTGATTGAGGGCTGGGGGCTTCATCATCAAAGTAAGGAATAAAATAACCACAACGGGAGCCGCGATAACCAAAAAAGCAGGGGTGAAACTTCCTGTGAAATCTTTTATTGCACCCGCAATAAAAGGTGCTAAGCAGGCAACCGTTGAAATTAAATTTACGACAGAGAATAGTTCTAAGTATGGGCCTCGGCCGAAATAATTTGACAGTAAAACACTTGATGCCAAAAAGGTCATGCCGTAGCCAATACCAACGCATAACACAAATAAAATAAGCCAAAACCATGAGGTGGCAATACTGAGGAAAATGACACCTAATACCATGATAATTAGGCTACCGATTAATAGTTTCTTCGGTTCTAACCATTCGCCTGCGGCTCCACCAATAAACCTTGAGAATGCATTCACAAATGCCATTGTGCTTAATAACGAAACCGCCACTGTCATGCCAAAGCCGCGCTCTTCAATATGGGCGACAGCAAAACTGTTAACGGTGATACCACACCATAAAAACGAGGTATAAGTTGCAGCAATCAAGTAGAATTGCCATGTACGTAGTGCTCTGCCGACCGTCCATACTTCTGCAGTGCGATAAATAGGTTTACTTGCGTCACTAACTTGTTTTTGCATCACCTTTTTTGCGTGCTCTTGCTCTTTTTTACCTTCTCGTAGCATAAAAATTGTGATTAACGTGACAATGCTAAGATAAACGGCACATAGAACCCAATGCATACGCCATGAGCCTAATTGGTTTGATGCGTAAAAGTAAATCCAAGGGCCTGCAACACCCCCCAAGCCCCCGATGGTGAAATATAACCCAAAGGCAAGGGATTGTTTTTCAAATAGCCGCGAAAGTACATAAGTCCCCGGAACCGTGGCGAGTAAGGTGAAACCAATACCAATCAATGCAGTACCTAAAAAATAGGTGCTGATGGCTTGTGTGGAATAAAGGCTATAAAAGCCAGCAACAAAGACACTGGTGCCTAGCAATAAAGTGGCTCGTACACCCACTTTGCGGATTAACAGAGACGGGAGAAAACTCGCTAGCCCGCAAGTTAAACCCAGTAGCGTAAAACCAAAACCAGCCTCACTCCAGCTCCATTTGAGCTCACTAATCATCTCAGGTAAAACCACGCCAAGAGAGGTAAAGGTTGTCGCGGTGGCTAAAAAATAAACCAGCCCTAACAGAATAAGAATGCACCACTGATAAAACGGACTAAAAGTCTGCGAGGACATATTGACTCCAGTAATGCCGCACACCTTAAATCAGGATATTTGTTTTCTGGATGACGGCGAAAATAGCATAATGCCCGAAAATAGTTTCGGGCATCGAATCGGGCTATTTTCCCTATTTATTGATGAGAGTACCAGTCTAATTTTGCATTTGCCCACTCAATGCCACTTTTGTACTCATTTGGCAAAAGTGGGATCAAAGCCGCCAGTGTGGCAGATAATTGGTGGCAGTCACGATGGGAAAGGTTTAAATGACCCACTTTTCGGGCAGGGCGTACCTCTTTTTCATACCAGTGAAGGTGAACGAGGGGTAAACTCAGCCAGTCTATATTTACATCAGTGCCGATTAAATTGACCATCACGGCAGGGCTATATACCTCTGGAGATGGCATTGGCAGGTTTAAAATAGCACGTAGATGTAACTCAAACTGGCTAATGGATGCGCCATTTTGTGTCCAATGGCCGCTATTATGTACTCGAGGCGCAATTTCGTTAATCAGCAAGTTATTGCCCACGACAAAGCATTCCATTGCCATCACACCGATATAACCAAGTTCATCCATCACTGCGCTGAGCATGGCTTGAGCTTGTTCTTGCTGCGGATTAGTTGACTTAGGGAAGGCCACACTGGTACGCAAAATGCCTTCTTGGTGTAAATTATGGGTGATCGGGTAAAAAACGGATTCCCCCGCTGCATTTCGGGCACCAATGACAGACACTTCCGCGTCAAAAGGGATACCTTGTTCAACGATGCATTCACCATAAATTTCAGCAGGCAGGTCTTTTTCATCACCAGGGCGAACACGCCATTGACCTCGCCCGTCATAGCCACCAGTTCTGCGTTTTACAATGAGAAACTCACCGAGTGTGGCAAACAGCTCAGGCCATTGTTCAGGGGATTCTAATAATGCCCAAGGTGCAGTAGAAAGTTGTAAGCTATCAAATAAGCTTTTTTGTGGAAACCTATCAGCTAAACGTGGAAAAATATCACGGTTAATAAAGGCATTATGGCGAGCTAATTCTTTTGTTAGCGGGGTTTCTGGCCAACGTTCAATTTCAGCGGTGATGACGCTTTGCTGATAAGGAACCGCTTCAGGTTCTGCATCAAGCCCTACAGGAAAAACAGCAATGCCTAATGGCTCACCCGCTTGACGCAGCATGCGGCCGAGTTGGCCATTACCAAGCACACAAACGGGTTTCATTATGCTTCCCTCGGGTCTGGGTTGTTTAGCACATCATTGGTTTGGGCTTCTCGCCACGCTGAGAGGCGGTTGAAAATAGCAGTATCACTTATTGCTAATACTTGAGCGGCTAAAAGTGCTGCATTTGCGGCACCTGCTTTGCCGATGGCTAGTGTGCCTACAGGGATACCTTTAGGCATTTGCACGATAGAATATAGGCTGTCAACACCACTTAATGCAGCGCTTTGTACAGGAACACCAAAAATAGGGACTAATGTTTTAGCGGCGATCATTCCTGGTAAGTGAGCAGCACCACCAGCACCTGCAATAATCACATCAAACCCATTTTTTTTCGCATTTTCAGCAAAGGAAAATAATTTATCCGGGGTGCGATGTGCAGAGACGATTTCGACGTGAAAAGGGATTTGGAGTTCAGTTAATACATCAGCTGCGTGCTGCATTGTCGTCCAATCACTTTTCGAACCCATAACAATGGCAATTTTTGCCGCAGATTGAGCAGGAACTTGGGCAGTCATTTGGTGCTTTCCTGTATTGAAAAAAACATCACCCTGAGGTGGGAAATTGAATTGTCTCGATCATATCATGGTAAAGCAGCAAGGAAAACGTTTGCGTGATTAATAAGTGAGCAAACAGTTGTGGCGATATATTAAAAATGGTTCGTTAGGCAAAATTACTCGAAAGGAAAGAAAATCAGTTCAATACCTTGCTCGTTAATTACAAAGGCGGAACCTTCATAGTGCCAAGCACCTAATACACCCCGATAATGCAACTTGCCTCCAATATTTACTTCATGAATAGCAGGGCGGTGAGTATGACCATGGATCATCCATTGCGCTTGGTGCCTTTGTAATGCATCAATAACGGCTTGTGAATTGGCGTCCATAATCGACTCGGCTTTCATGCTGCTTGCATACTGGCTATTTTGGCGCATTTTTTGCGCGATACGGCGACGCACAAAAAGAGGGAGTAACAAAAACAGCCGTTGAACCCAAGGGGTATGAACTTTTTTACGGTAATTTTGATAGGCAGCATCGTCAATGCATAATGTATCACCATGCAGAATTAAAATGCGCTTGCCGTAAAGTTCGAGCAATGTTTCCTGTGGGAGTATGGTCATGCCACACTGTTTCGCATAGCGTTGACCAATTAAAAAATCCCGATTTCCATGAATGAAATAGCAGGGAATTCCACGGTCAGTGAGTTGTTTGAGTTCGTTGGCAACTTGTTGATGTAGCGGATTGTTATCATCATCGCCCACCCAATAATTAAAAAAATCACCGAGAATATATAGGCTTTCGGCATGGATGGCTTGCTGTTGAATAAAATTAATAAAACCGGCGGTGATCGCCGGTTCATCTTCACTCAAATGCAAATCTGCAATGATGTAAGTGGACATGCGTTCAGGTTTACTCGCTGACAGTCACTTTTTCAATGATGACGTCTTCGCGTGGAACGTCTTGGTGGAAGCCACTGCGGCCAGTTGAAACACCTTTGATTTTGTCAACAACATCCATGCCTTCAACGACTTCAGCAAATACACAGTAGCCCCAGCCATCTGGACGCTCTGAACGGAAGTTCAAGAAGTCATTGTCAACAACGTTGATAAAGAATTGTGCTGTTGCTGAATGAGGGTCGTTAGTACGAGCCATTGCCAAAGTACCACGGGTATTTTTTAAACCGTTGTTTGCTTCGTTTTTAATAGGCGCTTTAGTGTTTTTTTGTTCCATTCCTGGCTCAAAACCACCGCCTTGGATCATGAAACCATTAATAACACGATGGAAAATGGTATTATTGTAAAAACCTTCACGGCAGTAAGTTAAAAAGTTTTCGACTGTAACGGGTGCTTTATCGTCAAACGTTTTGATAACAATGTCACCGTGATTGGTATGAAATGTAACCATAATAGCTATCCTGAATAATTGTTTTTTGTGCGCTAACTTGCGAAAGCGTTAAGATCAGCACGTTTATATCACAGATAAAACCTGACTTGAAGCGGAAGGAAGCTTAGTCGGCCGTTTATAGCATAATAGATGTGTATTAAACCTAATCAATAAACTGAAAAGGAAGCGGGTAAACCCTTGCATTCTTAAGGTGATCGGGGTTCAATAACATGATATTTTATCGGTAGAAATCGATAATCATTTTTCAAATAAATGGAAAAGTTCAGATGCTACAAATTTTTAATACACTAAGTCGTCAAAAAGAAGAGTTTAAGCCCATCCACGCAGGGAAGATTGGGATGTATGTGTGTGGCATCACTATCTACGACTTGTGTCATATCGGCCACGGCCGTACATTTGTGGCATTTGATGCAATTAGCCGCTATTTACGTTATTTGGGTTATGACTTAAATTATGTACGCAACGTCACCGATATTGACGATAAAATCATCAAACGTGCAGCAGAAAATAATGAAAGCGTCGAAGCGCTAACAACGCGTATGTTGGCTGAAATGCACAAAGATTTTGATGCCTTAAATATTTTACGCCCTGATAGCGAACCACGAGCAACGCGTCATATTGGTGAAATTATTGAATTAACCCAAAGCTTGATAGAGCGTGGTCATGCTTATGTCGCTGCGAATGGCGATGTGATGTTTGAAGTCAAAACCGACCCAAATTATGGTCTGTTATCTCGCCAAGATTTAGAGCAGTTGCAAGCAGGTGCTCGCGTTGAGGTCGCTGATGTAAAACGTAATCCAATGGATTTCGTCTTGTGGAAAATGTCTAAAGAAGGCGAACCAAGTTGGGAATCCCCATGGGGTTTAGGTCGCCCAGGCTGGCACATTGAATGTTCGGCAATGAACAGTAAAACGTTAGGCAACCATTTTGATATTCACGGTGGCGGCTCTGATTTAATGTTCCCACACCATGAAAATGAAATTGCTCAGTCTACCTGTGCTCATGATGGCCCTTACGTGAACTACTGGATGCACTCCGGTATGGTCATGGTAGACAGAGAGAAAATGTCTAAATCTCTCAATAACTTCTTCACTATTCGTGACGTACTTGAGTATTACGACGCAGAAACAGTGCGTTATTTCCTGTTATCAGGCCATTACCGCAGCCAATTAAACTACACGGAAGAAAATTTGAAGCAGGCACGTTCAGCACTTGAGCGTATGTACACTGCATTACGTGGTACAGATAAGTCAGCCGTACCTGCTGGTGGTGATGAATTTAAAGCACGTTTCATTGAAGCGATGAATGATGACTTTAATACACCTGAAGCCTATTCGGTATTATTTGATATGGTTCGTGAAGTTAACCGCCTGAAATCAGAAGATATGTCAGCAGCAAATGGTATGGCTGCACAATTGCGTGAGTTAGCAAGCGTGCTGGGTTTACTAGAACAAGACCCAGAAGTCTTTTTAAAAGGCGGCGCACAAACTGAAGATGATGCGGAAGTGGCAAAAATCGAGGCATTAATTCAACAACGTCTAGATGCACGTAAGAATAAAGATTGGGCACAAGCGGATGCGGCTCGTGATGAACTTACTGCCATGGGGATAGTGCTTGAAGATAGCGCGCAAGGAACTATTTGGCGCCGTAAGTAAGTTTTACATTTAAAAATTAGCCCGTTAACAGTACTTAGCGCTACCAGCACTAGGTAATGTTAGCGGGTTTTTTATTGGTGTTGGCTAAATTTGAAAGAACTTACGTAATGGAGCGGTAATAATCGGATCACGTAATATGTAATTTAAACCGATTGATTAGACTGTTAATTGCTAACTAAGGAAAAACAAATGAAATCAAGCCGCACGGACAATAATACACCACCAGCCCCCCCCAATCCGAACAACGAGTCTTGGGACAGTCGCTAATACTGAATGTAAATCTGCAAGGGCTAGAATATTGGATAGTATGAGTCACATTAAAAATACCGTACCTATGCCTCAGAATACGCCATCTATCAGAGCGCGCATTATTAATACGATTATTTCTATTTGTGATCGGATTACTGGGATTTTCTCGAGGCAAATAGTCAGCATACAACAAGATGGAACTATAGCCCCCCGTTATGCTTTTAATTCTAGAACGGTTGATTCAAACCCAGCGGTTGAATTGGGTGCTGCTGCTTCAACACTGGCTACTCAATCAGTAAAAGATATTAATGAATTCAATAAACTAGAAGCATATACAAAGCTGCTAAATATATGCTCTTGCGACAAAGAGGAAGTTGTTGATGCTCGTTTTTCTGATATTAAAACGGCTAAAGAAACGCAAGTTTGTATCACGAATAGTGAAGGTATTCAGATTGGCTTACCGGCAAATAGGGTAAAAGTTGGTGATGATAATTTATTTATTCGGTCACAATACCCTAAAAATATAGAGAATCATTTACAGATGTTATATGAGAATAGAACCCCTATGCTATGTATTCTATCGTCTAATTCTGATATACGTGATCTAAAGTTACCGCCATATTTTCGGATGAATGGTACGTATGGCAGGATGGAAGTTAAGACAAAAGAAATTCAGCCGGGTGATGGTAAGCCAAGTAAAATTGGTAGTTTAAATGTAAAACACTACAGTATGAGGCTGACCTATGATGAGAAACCCATTAATATTCCAGTTGTTCATGTTGATAATTGGATTGACAGAACAAGCGCAGGTACGGAAGAATTAAAAGAATTAGCTAAGTATATGGCAGCTGGGATTGAGGAAAAAAGGCAATTTTATGAATTAGCTGGTAGCCGAGCGATCAATGATAAAGATAAATTGTTACCAGTTATTCACTGTACCGGTGGTGTTGGTCGAACAGGGCAAATTGCAGCAGCAATGCAGTTAATTAAACCTAATAATGAACTGAGCGTACCGGAGATTATTATGGATATGCGTAAAACGGGTTGCGGCAAGATGGTTCAAAAAATGGAACAATTTGAGGGATTGCTTGAACTTGAAAAATCATTAAATAATGAAAAATCATTAAATGATGAAAAATTAGCACAATAAAAGTTATTGAAATACCCCCCAATTAAGGGGGGAATGAAACTTAAATTGGTGTGATTAAGCGATACTCGCCATTTCTTGTTGGGCTTCTTTAGGTGTTGCTTTTTTGACAATGGCATAAAGCACACCTGAAACCACCGTACCAGCCACTATCGCGAATAAATACATCAATACATGATTAATAGCTCCGGGTATTAACAGCACAAATAAACCACCGTGAGGTGCCATTAGCTGAATACCAAAGTACATGGATAGCGCCCCTGTTATTGCGCCACCAATAATGCAAGTAGGAAGAACACGAATCGGGTCTTTGGCGGCAAATGGGATTGCACCTTCTGAAATAAAACATAAACCGAGAACAAAAGAGGCTTTACCTGCTTCGCGTTCAGCAGGTACAAACTTATGTCGTGCTAATAGCGTTGCAACGCCCATTGCCAGTGGTGGCACCATCCCCGCTGCCATAATTGCCGCCATTGGTGCATAGGTTTGTGAACTTAATAGACCGACACCAAAGGCATATGCCGCTTTATTGACAGGGCCTCCCATATCCGTACACATCATCGCCCCTAAAATTGCGCCTAAGATCACCGCATTAGTCGTCCCCATGGTATTTAGCCAGTTAGTTAGCCAATCCATTAACCACGCTACAGGGTGACCAATAACATAGATCATGGCTAAACCCGTAAATAAAGTGGAAATGAGTGGCACGATTAAAATTGGTTTTAACGCTTCCATAGTTTGCGGCAATTTTAATCGGGTGCTAATAAAGTGAGCACTATAACCCGCAAGGAAACCGGAAATGATCCCGCCTAAGAAACCGGCGCCTAAAGTGGTTGCAAGTACCCCACCGACTAAACCTGGGGTTAAACCCGTTCTGTCGGCAATGGAATAGGCGATATAACCGGATAACACGGGGACCATTAAGGCAAGGGCAGTTTGCCCGCCAATGAGGCTAAGCGCCCAAGCCAGTGATCCTTCTACATTGGATGCATCTAAGCCAAATGCAAATGAAAGCGCAGTACATAATCCCCCAGCGACAACCATGGGGAGCATATATGATACCCCGGTAAGTAAGTGTTTATATACTCCGCGTTTTTCGTTGGATTGGCTTGATTGTGATGAATTTTTTCCATTTTGTGGTGTGAATATATTCGCTTCTTTTACTGCTCTATCCATTTCTTGTGCTGTTTTCTTCAATGCGGCACTGGTGGAGGTGCGGTACATGGGTTTCCCCGTAAACTTATCCACATTGACTTCGATATCAGCTGCGACAATGACTAAGTCAGCTTGTGCAATTTCTTCTGGCGTAATTTCATTCCCAACCCCGACAGAACCACGGGTTTCAACTTTGATATTCCAGCCGCGTTTTTTTGCTTCAGCTTCAAGTGCTTCTGCAGACATATAGGTGTGCGCAACCCCTGTAGGGCACGCTGTAACGGCTAATACAGAGTACGATTTCGTGTGCTGTGGCTCACTGATGTGTTGCTCACAAAGTGCGGCTTCGTGAATTGCGGATGTTAGGAATTCAGCAGGTTGCCTAACAGCGATATCGGGGTGACCGAAATAGATTTTTTTATCTGCACAATTAAAATTTTCAGGTAACTCGGTATCAAAACAAATCACAACATCTGCATCAGTAAGTTGTTCAGTGAAGGTGATATTTTGTGAGGCAGATATATTCTTTAAAGCATCGATGGCTAGCCAGCAAATAGCAGGGCCTTGCTGGTGGCTTGGAGCGATTAATATTTTCATGTTTTTTATCCTCATTCAGCCGTAAACGGTTGTAAGTCAACCTTTGTCATCATATGTGCAAGTTGTGCTCGGTCAGTGATACCGACATTAGGTTGAGAGACTGCGAGCGCGGAGATAGCGGTAGCTAAGCGTAGTGTGTGCTCACTTGTTTGCCTCATCATTAACCCATAAATTAATCCACCAACCATTGAATCCCCTGCGCCAACGGTACTAATAACGTCACATTCAGGTGGTTTAGCAAACCAAGCGCCTGATGAATTGACCCACATAGCGCCTTTTTCGCCTAAAGAAACTACTACATGCGCAATACCTTGTTGGCGAAGTTGATTCGCGGCATCAACGATATCTTGATGAGTTGGGAGCGGTTTGCCTGCCCAAATTTCAAGTTCACGATGATTAGGTTTTACTAACCAAGGAGAAGCTTTGAGCCCAGCGACAAAGGCTTCGCGGCTACTATCAAAAATGACACACATACACTGTTCTCTAAGGCGTAACATCCATTGAGTAAAGTCTTTTAAATCAACTCCTTGAGGCAAGCTCCCACTGACGCAAATCATATCAAACTGACCTGCCCAGCTAAGTGAGTCGGTGACGAAACGTTGCCAGTCCGCTTTAGTGACACTGAAGCCTGAGAAGTTAAAATCGGTAACTTCGCCGGTGTGCTCTGTCAGTTTCACATTGATACGGGTGCGGCCTTCAACAACTTGAAAGCGGTTAGCAATTCCTGTTTCGCTGAAAGCTTTTTGGAAACCATCTTGGTTTTCTTTGCCCAAAAAACCACCAACAGTGACATCAATCCCTAAATTTTTAAGTACTTTGGCCACATTTATGCCTTTTCCAGCGGCATGAAGCCCAGCCGTTTTGACTAAATTCACATCACCTCGATGAATATCAGGTAATAGCCCAACCAAATCATAGGCGGGGTTCAAAGTGATAGTGGCGACTCTTCTGCTCATGCGATTTCTTCTCCAAGACCTGAATTAATTGCCTCACCGATGGTAACGATGGCTTCTTGTGCATCTATGCCTTCTGCGTGAATTCGTAAACGGTGCCCACATTTAGCGCCTAAACTAACAATTTTCATTAAGCTACGGCCATTTACGGGAGTAGTAGTACCATCAAGATTACTGACGGTAATCGTGCTTTTGAATTGCTTAATGGTGGTAACTAACTGGGTGCTAGGGCGCGTATGTAACCCATGTGGATTAAGAATGGTGAAGTCCTGAGTGATTCCAGATGTACTCGTATCCGATGATTCGTTTTCTGCGTGTGAGTTTTCACTGCGCAATAAACCAATTAGGCTGTTAACGTTACCATCATCGGAAATTAGATTTACTTCTTTATTTTTCAATAACTCATTAATTTTTATTAAAAAAGACTCTATTTGATAGTTGGCATAAGAAAGGGTGATCAGGGCATTGACTGGGTTATCTTGATAGTTAAATGGTTTTTTTACGGTCGCTATTGCAATTGCATTCTGAATATTTCCAATAGGGCTATCACTTAACCAAATACCTTGACCTAAATATGAAGGTGTTTGAGTGAGAACTTGGGTAATGAAGTCGGTGCTAACAGCTTGGGCGTTTTGTAGGTTAATAATATTCTGTATTTTTAATGTGTTTATATTATCAACACTGGCATTAACGGTGACCATAGAGTCATCAAGTTTCACCGGTTGAGTTTGGCGTTCACCCATTAGAAGTTGTTTTAAGGCTTCGGGAGTGTTTGCTTTGGCCATTGCATCCGCTGTGTGTTCATCACTGATTATATGGGTTAATTGACGAAGTAATTCGAGATGTTCGTTTGATTGAGCGGCAATGCCAATAACAATATAAGCAGTTTGGTTATCACCCCAATCAATACCATCAGGGAATTGGAAAACAGCAAAACCTGTTTTCAACACTTGGTCTCGTGTCTCTGTTGTCCCGTGTGGGATAGCGATGCCATTTCCTAAAAAGGTAGGAGCTTGGGTTTCTCGGTTAAGCATCCCTTGCGCATAACCGCTTTTTGCATAGCCAGCATTTTCTAATGCTTTAGCGACTTGTTCTATTGCATTTTTTTTATCAGATGCAGCAGCTGCAAGGTGGATATCACTTATTGGTAAGTTAAACATAATTTCTCCTGATTATTATTTATAGACGGATCAGCCAGAAGACTTGCAAGCGGACCTGATTATTTGTTAATCATGTTATCGTTAACAAGATTAGCTGAATCGTTTAGTCTTGTCTATGCAGTTAAGGTGTGAAATACAAAAAATGAGATCTAAGTTAAATTTTTTTAAGGGGTGATTTTCGCATTTTTTATCTGTTTTAAGTTAAAGCTGAAGTGGTTGCTGAAGGTTTTTATTTATATAAAACAATAGATTAGCTTTTCAATATATTTGATTGCTTAAATGCTTAATACAGTAAAAATGATTTAAAGAAAAAATTCTTCTAGAACTTCAAAATGGCTTTGTCAGTCTTATAATAAATCAGAATATTTTGAATCAAAGGGAGGGGGAGTGCATTGTTGATTCTAGAAAGGAGGTAAGCTGAAATTTTTCAGCTTACCTAATTGTATCTATTCTACAACTTTGATTTTTTCGCTGCCCATTGAAACGATTTTACCCGCTACAATTTTACAGCGTTTGCGTGTTTCGACCACGCCATCAACTTCAACTAAGCCATCTGCAATCATGGCTTTTGCCATTGCACCGCTTTCAGCCCAGCCTTCAATTTTTAGCAAATCACACAGTTCGACGTGTGGATGGCCATTTAAATTGAATATATCCATGATAACTCCAAAATTACATTAAATATCGTGGTACTCTTCACATGCCTGAAAGGTGTTTTGAATTAAAGTTGCAACAGTCATTGGGCCAACACCACCAGGAACTGGGGTTATCCAAGCGGCGTTTTTCGCGGCTTCGTCAAAATCGACATCCCCTGTGACTTTGCCGCTCTCTAAACGATTAATACCGACATCGACCACAATCGCCCCAGGTTTAATCCATTCACCAGGAATAAAATTGGGTTTCCCCACAGCGACGACAACTAAATCAGCATGGCGAACATGGTGTTCTAAATCTTTGGTAAAGCGATGCGTTACTGTTGTGGTGCAACCTGCTAGCAGAAGCTCTAGGCTCATTGGACGACCAACAATGTTGGATGCGCCAATAATGACGGCGTTTAAACCATAAGTGTTGATACCGCAACGCTCAAGTAGAGTAACAATCCCTTTGGGAGTGCATGGACGAAGGCGTGGCGCACGTTGGCACAAGCGACCAACATTATAGGGATGAAAACCATCGACGTCTTTGTCTGGATGAATGCGCTCAATGACTTTGACGTTATCAATACCCGCAGGTAATGGAAGTTGAACTAAAATTCCATCAATTTCAGGATCTTGGTTTAAATCATCAATTAGCTTGAGTAATTCAGCTTCTGTCGTTGTATCTGGTAAATCATAAGAACGTGAAATAAAACCGACTTCTTCACAAGCACGGCGTTTGCTGCCGACATAGATTTGTGAAGCTGGGTTAGCGCCGACTAAAATAACGGCAAGACCGGGAGCACGTTTTCCCTGTTCTAAACGTAATTGTACTTTTTGGGCAACTTCCTGCCTAATTGTCTGCGCAATCGTTTTCCCATCAATAATTTTTGCTAACATCTGTAACTTAATCCATATATGAGACACGGTAATGGCTCTATTTTGTCAGAAGTTAGCGCCCTTGTCAGTTCAAACTATTACATAAAATGAGCATATAGTTATTTTAGTAGCGAAAAGCCATTGACTCAGCGCTCAGCAACCGTATAATTCAACGCCATCAGCCAGATAGGCTGCCTGCATTATCAATGCGCCCTTAGCTCAGTTGGATAGAGCAACGGCCTTCTAAGCCGTAGGTCACAGGTTCGAATCCTGTAGGGCGTACCATTTCGAAGTCAATGGACATCAACCGATGTCTTTTTTTATGCCTAAAATTCAGTGAATTAGCTGATTTTAACCTTTCTTCGTTCAACTGACGTCAACCTATATCAACCTACATCAAGTAATATTTGTTGGTATATGCGTTGGTACATACAGGTTCAATGAATTCTTATACCAACACAAACTCATGGGAGTTCCTATATGGCACTAACAGATGTGAAGGTAAGAGCGGCAAAGCCTGCCGATAAAGGATACAAACTCACTGACGGTGAAGGGATGCACCTTTACGTGCATTCTAATGGTTCTAAATACTGGCGGTTACAATATCGATTCGACGGAAAACAAAAAACATTAGCACTTGGCGTCTACCCTGAAATTTCTTTAGCGGATGCAAGACAGCGTAGAGATGAAGCAAAACGTCAAATAGCTAACAACATTGATCCTTCAGAACAGAAAAAGCTTGAGAAGATAGAACGTAAATCAGCGGTTAATAATACATTTCAAGCTGTAACCCTTGAATGGCACGAATATAAAAAGCCAAACTGGTCGAAAGGTTATGCTGAAGATCTGATGGAGTCATTTGAAAATGATATCTTTCCTGATCTCGGTAAAAGGCCAATTGCTGAAATTAAGCCACTAGAGGTACTCAGTACGCTGCGTAAACTTGAAAAAAGAGGAGTGCTAGACAAGTTACGTAAGATCCGTCAAGCATGTAACCAAGTCTTCAGATACGCTATTGTGACAGGCAAAGCGGAATACAACCCTGCCTCTGAACTCGCTAGCGCATTAACACCTCCCAAATCACAACACTATCCACATTTGCTTGCTAACGAATTACCTGAATTTCTTAATGCATTAAATCATTATTCAGGTAGCCCAATCACTCGGCTAGCAACTAAAATTCTGATGTTAACAGGCGTGAGAACTATTGAGCTACGTTTAGCTGAATGGGGTGAGTTTGATTTTGAACGCTGTATTTGGGAAATCCCCAAAGAAAGAATGAAAATGCGACGCCCACATCTTGTTCCATTATCGACTCAAGTCATCACGGCATTACGTGAAGTTCAAGCCATTACAGGACGCTATAAGTTGGTATTCCCTGGTAGAAATGACATTACCAAGCCAATGAGTGAAGCGAGTGTTAATCAGGTTCTTAAACGTATTGGTTATCATGGAAAAGCAACTGGACATGGTTTTAGGCACACAATGAGCACTATCTTGCATGAGAAGGGATTCAATACGGCATGGATTGAGCTTCAACTTGCTCACGTTGATAAGAATACCATCCGTGGTACGTATAACCATGCTCAGTACCTTGAAAACAGAAGAGAAATGATCCAGTGGTATGCGGACTATATTGATGAGTTGGAGTGTGGGGTAGGGAATGTGGTTAGTGTGAACTTTAAGTGATAATTGGCCATCTTTATGTGCGGATGTAAAGATGGCTATATTTGCGTGAAAGTTAAATAAAATGGATTAAGCATAAAAGGTCAAATAGTTATTTGATATTTTAAATAACTCGTCATTAAGAATTGCCAACTGACATCGTTGCCTCAAGAAACGTTTTATTGTCAACAGCGAGATAGATGTGAAAAAGACTGCACGGTCATCAATGCGATACAATCTGTTTTAGCTAAATTACTACAATCGGGGTTTTGGATATGACATTTTCGATTACGATTTCAGTGCTATCCCTTTAATCATAAAAGAGTTTATCGCTTAATCTAGAATATCGATAGAATAAAGCACTGTCGACACGTAAAAAGGATGTTAATTGTAGAGAAAACTCTTAATATTTAATTGGCTTTAGATTTTATGCACTATAATTTGTATTGTGGTAACCTCTTTAGAAAATTGAATATAATTAATGAAAGAGTGTGTGAGCATCTAGCTATTGAAGTGGATATGTCGTTGTCTGTAGTATGTGATTAGAATGCTAGATGGTTTAAAAATGGACTGAGGGCTATCCAGACAAATTTGTTTCGATGATGGGCTGAATTTATTTCAGTTATTCTATTGAATTTTTGTGAAAGTAATCGTATTGACTTATGTGATATTCAATCCGATAAACTTCAGTAAAATCGTTTTGTCGAACGATTTAATGGCTCATTTCGCCGTAAATTTTTAAATGCCTATTTATTTGAATCATTAAGCCAAGTTCCAGAAATGGTGTCGTTTTGGCTGCAAGATTATAATCTGAATCGAACCTATGAAAGTTTAAATAGTCTCCCACCGGAGAGCTACTGTAAATAGTTGAAAAACTCTAATTTGGAGTATCTGAATTAAGTGGGGGACACTGCTTTAATAGTTTGATTTCTTTCAGTGCAGCTTTATCTCCGTGTGATGGTAGCAGGAAGTTCTACTTCATATTGATACTGAATAAAGGGATGATGTCATATGGACGAAGATTTCTAAAAGTTAATGGTACTTTTTTGTTGTGATACTTACATAACATCTCTTCATTCTATGAAACCTATACTCCCTCCAAAAATAATGGAACTTGATAAATAGAGGGAGTAATAATCTCTATGGCTTAACTAATAAAATAGGAGAACACCTTGGTGATGGGGTTCCGGGATAGACACTGAAAATAACTTTTTGACCAACAGCTATGCCTTGATTACCATGAAACTCTGACAAATGGAAAAATCTACTATCTTGACCATTATCATCATTTATAAAACCGGTCGTTTTAAAAGGAACGCCAATACTCTCGATTGTACCTTCTCGTCTTATGGTGCTCGAATAAGGTAATATATTAAGAAAATCTAGAACTGAATTAATTTCAATTCGTTTAGTAGGATCACACTCTAAGCATTTACTTATTAGTTCCCAAAGAGAATTTTCTAGCAATTCCAAGTCCTTATGCTTACCAAAATGTGGCGGCTTTGGTAAATTATAATTCCCGTTTTGAAATTTTATGACATTAGATATAGCCCCTCTTCCCTTTCCAAAGGGAGGAATACCTGACACCAATTCATATAATATACAGCCCAGAGACCATACATCCATGGATTTTCCTGCGCCTTTCCAATCATCCCAGCATTCAGGTGCCATATATGGTACTGCTCCAAGTAGAGTGTTTGACGAAGTAAGCGTAGATTCATCTTCTTCAAAAAGCTCTATTTCATGCTCAATTTCACTCTCAGCAAGTTTCGCAATACCAAAATCTGTCAATTTTATAATAGTTAGACCAGGATCATCTGAAACCATTATATTACTTGGCTTAAGATCTCTATGGCATATTCCGGATTTATGAGCCTCATACAGTGCTTTAGTTAAATGATGTATAACATGTGTAGCTAACGAAGGATCCAAGTAAAAAAAGTAGCTTGAAAGCTTTTTGCTTAAATCAATGCCATCAATAAACTCTTCGACTAAGAAAGTAATATCTTCATTTTCAAAGTAGTCAAAAGTTGCTGCTATATTGCTATGGTTTATCCTAGCACCCATTTCAGCTCCCCTTTTAAACCTACGGTCTTTAACTCCTATTTTTGGGGTTTTTAATGCCACAATTCTATCAAGTTTTACATCGTGACATTTATAAACCTCCTGCATGCCACCTGCTGCATGATAATTAAGGACTTTATATCTATCCAACAAAAACATGCCATCATTGAAAATATGATTATTCATAGTATAACCTCAGGGCGTGAGCAGTAGAAAGTAAAGAACACTCGTTGCCAAGTATATTTAGGTAATCCAAATGTCAAAACACAAGCATCATGTAAAAGTTCTCCGACTTGAGCTGGAGAGTTATTTATATAAACATCACCAGTTTTACCTATTATTTTAAAAACTAATCCATCATATAGAACTACAAGAGTTCCCAAATGTGATATTTTAATTGTAACTTGAGGTTTTGACGCTGAAATAAAATATGAATGAGAAGCATTCTGAACAATTGTCCCCACATGCTTATTTTTTATAATATGGTCATAAAATGTTTTCTTCAAAGAATTTGAAGTAGGGCGGTGAGTAGGATCTATTTCTAAGCATGAATCTATAATGTTCACTAATAAAGGGTCAAGCTCCGCCAGAACTGTTGATATTGATGGAACTTTATCAGTTTTTTGTGGTGGCTTTTCGAATAATACTTTTGGAAGATCCTTATAAGGTAAAGCTAAAGCCCATGCACATATTCCTAATGCATATATATCAAGAGCGGGAGTGATTCTTACCCCCTTCAAAAAAAACTCAGGAGCGGCATATAATAAAGTGGCTCTATTTTCAGAAGTACAGTAATCAGCATCATCTACTGACAAGCCAAAATCGAATAATTTAACCACACCAGTACTAGACTGTTTAATGTTTTCTAGCTTTAAATCTCGATGAACTATATTTAAATGATGAAGATCAGAAAGTGCAAATGATAATTGATAAAGTATTTTCTTATATTCATCTAAATTGAAAAATCGCGCATCATGGAAGCTTTCATAACTTTTACCTGTAAGATATTCAATTATCAGACCTTCGACTTCATTATTAGAATTAGTAATCACATCATAAATTTCTACAATATGACGCGATCTCGCCTTAGATAGCAGTCGTATCTCATTAAGAAGTTGATCATTATCATCACTATTTTTTGCGATTTTATAAATAACAATCCGATCTAAATAATTATCTTTAACTGGGGTTGTAACTCCAAAACCTCCAGCTTTGATCGATGAAGTTATTTGTGTATAGCGATTTGGAAGCATAGTTAAACCTCTTTCAATTAAATTTCCATTTTAATTAATCATTATTTTCTGAATTTTTATCACTATCTTGATCAATGATTACTTTAAAATCAGCCATTCTATTACTTTTTTTATTTTCGTTTTTATTTTTTATCGATCTTGAGTTTTTAGTCTTAATTTTAAGAGTAGATGCTTTTTCTCTAGATTTTAGCTTATTATCAGGTTTGATAGGCTCAGGGCAGGAAATTTTTAGCTTGCTGTTTTTTATCCAAACTGTAATCCAATTAAAGTTATCATGTTCATTTTTTAATTCATTTGAAATTTTTTGCAGTATTTTGGCATCCTCAATTGCTAACATTGTAATATTGTCTCTGCCACCGCACCATGTTGCAGTTGCAAGTACTCGGCGTACAGCATCTAGAGAGGTTGGTGCTTGCTTCAATAATGAAAGAAAAATTTCTCCTGTATCTTTCCATGCTCCATCGGTGGCAAGAACTATACCTTTATCAAAATTACTTGGTAATAAAAAGTTAACTTCAAGTAATTCCGACATTCTATCTCTCTCTCCAATTGCTTGAGAAAGCGTATTATTGATATTGTGGATTTTAAGCGCTGCAACATCTTTTATATTATTTTTTTTAAATTCATTCTCTAAGGTATCATCCTCACTTATTTGATGAGCAGTATTACCTTTAGTATCCCAGCTAAAAACTCGGCTATCACCAATATTAACTCCTAGGAATTCTTCACGTGTTGCTAATACAGCACTAACAGTTGTGGTGCCTTCACCTTTAAGGAGCACTCTAACTTTTTCATCAATTCGGCGCAAAATTGAATCAATGACATACTCTAAATTTTTTTGTTCATCCAGCTCAAAGAGCTCAGAAATAAAAAAAGTAACTACCAGACTTGCTGCAATATCGCCATAAGCTGAACCTCCCACGCCATCACAAACTATGGCTAGAGTATAACTATTCCCATTACGGGATGGGATATGTGCCACTGCTACCCTGTCTTCATTTCTATTCCTGACGTTGCCAGGATGAGTGCCAATAGCTATAGGATAGTTTTCAATATTGGAGGTTATCGCAGAATTTACAGATAGATTACTTAAAGACTCAAAAACTTGCCGCTCCACTAGATTTTCAAGTGAAATTCCAAAGTTATTAATTTTCGTTTCCATTTTGAGCGCCACCTGGTTGTATTCTAACTTAAATACTTTATCTAAGTGTTATACACCTTCAAGATAATTGACAAAGTATAATTGTAGCCAAATTAACCGACATCAGCCACCGAAACGATGCTACAAATGAGATGGTCAGTCAAATTTTTAGAGGGGTATCCTCAATAAAGTAACTGAATCGCTTTTTTCAAACGCAGTCAGATGTACCAGTAGTCGGCTGGTGATTTTAGGTAAATTAGCATCATCAAGGCTGATAACCGAGATGGCATAAGAAATTCGACGCAATTTTTTTACCAAGCAAGGATTCCCATTTGAGTTAACGGCCAAAGGCGTTCTCAATCGACTTTTCGCTTCCTTGCATTCATGAAGTTAGTTAAATGCAAAGATATTGCTCTCTGCGGCAGTTTTAGCAATCCATATCTCGCCCCGACTCTCTGTTTTACTGAAAATCCGATTATACTGAGCTTATACCTGAACCCACACAGAGCCAGTGAACTGTAAAGGGACTGATATTATTATACAAGTAGTAGGAGCGGTTTTTGAGATGTTCCAACACTTCTGTCCAGAAAGTTTTGCGTATCAAGTGAATAGGCTTCACTTTACCGCTAATAGGTTGTTCTTCAGACTCTTTTTGTGCCATGCCTTGCATATACGATTCAGTTTCCTGAATACATCGGTATTATCAATATATTCAATAAGCTCTGTACTGCCTTCGGTGAAATTAAACATTCTTTAGTAGATTATTGTAACAAGAAAGTAATTTAGGCGCTTGGTACCAAGCAACTCATTCTATATCATCCATAACATTTCTAGTAATGGATGATATCTAGATATTCTTTTTTCTTTTAAAGATAGCTTATTCTTTCAGAAATCAGTCTTGTAAGTGGATAAGTTAATATGGGGATATTGTAGAAAATGAGCTGTTACTATCGCTAGTGTTTTAGCATGCAAGCGCTGAGTTAGAACCTCTCGACTCTTCAATGCGTGCATTTAGCCATTGTACGACTTCGCTCCTTAACCAACGAGAGCTACGCCCCAGTTTGATAGGTTTGGGAAACTCTCCATCTTGGATGAGTTTATAAAACCATTTGTCAGTTAGCCCAGTTAAACGGGTTATAAATTTCATATCAACGAATTGGTCATCTAATAAGGGAATCGCTTGAGTGCTCATTATTGAACTCCTGTCTTTAAAGTTAAAAGGCAGAAGGGATATCGATAAATGTTTAGGGATATCTCTCTTCCAAAAGATATCCCCTTCATGTTTTTTATTGGTAAGTTAACGGCTACATCCAAATGAACGCTCGCCATCACTATAATATTTCGTATGTTCTTTAGCTAAGTAACGACAGCGCTGGTTTAATTCGAATATCGTACTTTCATTGTAGGCTTCATTATTATCTAGCCAAGTAACGGCGTTGTCCGGGATATGAACTAAATAACGCTCATCAGGATGGTTTACACCAATAGCACTACACCATGCCTGCTGTATTAATGCATAGAGTGTTCCTTCAGTTTTGATGAAATCACCTAGGTTCCAATAAACATCTTTATTTAATAGCAAAAGTACATGGTAGTGCTTTCTATTTTTTATCTCACCGAATTCTCTAACCCATACATAAAACAATGAGCATGAATGGTTTCGCTTCCATGCTTTATTTTTACGTTTTAGGTCAGCTTCTATTTTGGCTTTTAATGATTCAAAAAATCGAGTAATAACGCTGGAATCGTTAAAGTTAAATATATTTGATGAAGGAAAGCGCAAGTCCACTCGAATAGCAGCAACACGATTGTGTGTTAGGAGGGATTTACGGATCGTGTGGTTTATTTTCTGAATGTAATGCTTATTGTAGGTGTAACTAGACATGATTGATACCTTTGGTTGGTTTTTAATTCATATCTAGAATGGATGTTGTTAAAAATAAGAATTCATCACTTTAGAAAAATGATGAGCAAATGAATTAGTGAGGCAGTGACAGGGTAATGATTAAAGTTCTAGGTGTAGTTATGGGATAGGTTTTCTTTATTAAGATAATACTATACCAACACGGCAAGGCTCTTCTCTATCTCATCGCCGATGACCGTGACAGAGGGCTTTTGAACAAAGGTGAACTGATGCTTTTTCAAGTAGATCAACTCTGATATTAATTTATCTAAAGATTATCCTTCATTCTAACTATAATTTTACTATTATAGTGATATTTAGCACGTAAATCCTGTTTCTTACATGATACAAGGCAACTATAAATGCTACGTAAAATACTACGTTAATTGCTAGGTAAGGATAAAATTTCATGATAAAAATTGACGATGATTACTTAGGTTACAGGCAGATATATGCAATAGAGTTTTATTTGTTAAAAAATAAAATCGTAATAGATCAAAACTTTAATATTGGTCATTTCACTGATAATAGAAAAGGAAAGTCTAATCGTGATCTGTTAGATGAAATAAAATTGTATATGTCAGAAAGAAATACTTTTTTAAATTTTGAAAATTGTTTGTCTTGTTATAAAGAAAATTTAATTGAAATTGGAAAAATAAAATATTTAAAGAATGAGCGAATTTTACTTATAGTAATGAACTATTTAATGATATTTTATAATGAAAAACTAAAAGAGAATGAAAATAATCACCAAATAATGACAATGAGTAGTTATTCTCCATTTGACCTTGATGAGATGATAGGGAGCGATTCTTTATTGAAATATGTAATTTGTTTTATTGACTATATTTGTATGATGGTGAGTAAAAGCAATTTTGAATTTTTGTTTTTGGATTTTTTAAATAAAATTATGTCATATGTTGATAAATATAAAGATGTATTTTCATTTATTAATAAAACCGATGATTCATTAGATTGGTTGATTAAGAGAATGGTGAAAGAAGATGTGGAGGTTTCTCGCGATATAGCTCTTTTGATAAGGAATGAAAAATGGAAGGTAATTAACTCTTGCTTTGATTACTGGGCAATCACTTCAAATCCTAAACACGTGGATTATTTTCTTTCCAGAACAAGAAAAGCATGGAGTCAAAAGAAATTCCGTGATGGTGTTAAAGGTAAAGAGGTATTGAATACCTATATATCTAAAGAATCAAAGTTAAAATTAAAAAAAATAGCAAAGCTTCATAATAAAAATATTAATGAAATTATTGAAGCTATGATTGATCAAATTGACTTACCAGAGGAACCATTAAAAAAGCTAATATTGACAGCTAAAAAGGCAAATTAAAAACACTACAGATATATATTATTAACTTGAATAGCCACAATGATTTTTCAAGGATGTAATATGAACCTACAACCCGAATTAGGAAGGGTGATATCCGCCTTTCCTGCTTCATTTAAAAATCTGTTTTTCAACCAACTCAATCACCTAATCAACTATTCCCCCACCATTGGCCTAATGGGTAAAACGGGTGCAGGAAAATCCAGTCTTATCAACGCATTATTCCAATCGCCCTTATCGCCAGTGAGTGATGTTTCAGGCTGTACACGGCAGGCTCAGCGCTTCAGTATAACTATGAACAATCACACGCTTACCTTTATAGATTTACCCGGTGTAGGTGAAAGTCTTGAGCGTGATAAAGAGTATCACCAGCTCTATCATAACTTATTACCAGAACTGGATTTAATCATTTGGTTACTCAAAGCGGATGACAGAGCATGGTCTTCGGATGAACAGTGTTATCGCTTTCTCACTGAGCAATGCGGTTATCAACCTAAGAGATTTCTATTTGTGCTGAACCAAGCCGACAAGATAGAGCCCTGTCGCCAGTGGGATGAAGTGTGCCAGCAACCATCCTCTGAGCAAGTAGCTAACTTGGAATTGAAGCAACAAGCTGTGATAACAGCATTCAAGCCGCATCATCCTGTGATGACCGTTTCTGCGGCAGAAGGCTTTCAACTCACTGAATTAGCAGAGCAATTAATACAGGCGTTACCAGCGCAAGCCAGTAGCGGTGTCGCTAGGCAACTGAACAGCACTTACCGGACGCAATCTGTGGAAAATTCTGCACGTAACGATTTTGGGCAATGTGTCAGTGATATCGTCGATACGCTGATAGATATCCTTCCCTTACCTGTCTTGATAAAAAGCACGATTGGTACGGTCAAAAACAGCATCGTTTCCGTCGCTAAATCCCTGTGGGGCTTGTTCTTTTAGTTTTATCCATTAACACAATATTGATGATATCTAGCGCCAGTCCTTAACGGGATTGGCGCTTTTTTATCTCTTTTTATTGGAGTTCCAATTTATGAATCATTCAACTAAATCCGCTATCACAATGGAATTAGTTCCTGATGAACAACGCCTTGATTTTTGGTTCAACCATTTTGGTGCAGTAAAAGGCTGGGCCACCTTTGAAGTGGTGATCTTCACCACGATGGGGCAATTCTGTGATGAGTATCATGGCGGTTACTGGGAGTACGGCGTGCTCAGCAATGGGGGAGCCTTTATCTACCCTGATATCAACATGGATACCTTAACGTTATTCAACATGCACAATGGCAATGAAGCCACCATGAGCCAAGAGGCTGCAGGGATTACGGTGTGTCTGATCCTGTACAGCATCTGGTCATTCCAAACGGAAAGCGAAGTAATGTGTGACCGCTTTTATCACCTGCGTGACTACGCTTCACAACATCCCGAATCCACTGCCATTTTCCACTTAATTGATTAATCCGGAGTTTTATCATGAGTTTATTAGCTTCGCGTTTTGGCTCTACTAACAGTATTCGCCGTGACCGTCCACTCACCATCGAAGAGTTATTCCGTACTGTACCGAGTGTATTTTCTGAAGAGAAGCACGATTCCCGCAGTGAACGCTATACCTACATACCGACCATTACCTTGTTAGATAGCCTGCAAAAAGAAGGCTTCTATCCGTTCTTTGCCTGCCAAACTCGGGTGCGTGATATCAGCCGTCGAGAGCACACCAAGCATATGTTGAGGCTGCGTCGTCATGACCAAATCACGGGCGTACAAGTCCCTGAAATTATTTTGCTCAATAGCCATGATGGCTCAAGCAGTTATCAGATGTTGCCGGGACTCTTTAGAGCCGTGTGCTCCAACGGTTTGGTGTGCGGTGATGTATTAGGGGAAGTGCGTGTCCCCCATAAAGGGGATGTGGTGGGTAAAGTGATTGAAGGAGCCTATGAGGTACTCGATACGTTTGAGCAAGTGGCTGAAAAACGCGAAAGTATGCAGTCGTTATTGTTACCTCCACCCGCCCAGCAAGCCTTTGCTGAAGCGGCGTTGACCTACCGCTTTGGTGAAGAATTCCAGCCCGTCACGCGAGAGCAAATTCTACAGCCTCGACGCTTTGAAGATAAGAAAGAAGACCTTTGGACGGTGTACCAACGTCTACAAGAAAACCTGATTAAAGGAGGATTATCAGGCAGAACCGCAAAAGGTAAACGCGCTCGTACTCGTTCGGTGAATGGGATTGATGGCGATATCAAACTCAACAAAGCCCTGTGGGTGATGGCGGACACCTTATTTAACCAACTCGCCCCTCGCCAGCCCAACTAATTTTCCCGCCCTGACAGGTTGTGTCGTTACGCCCCGCCTTCTTATCGTTCAAATAAACAACATAATCTTACTTATCAAATAATTAGATATAGTCATTTTTCACTAAAAAGCCCAATGAGAATTTTTCCCAACAGACACAACCTGTCAATCCCCTAAGTTAAACTCCCTCACTTCTTAATTTCCTAACGTCTGTTATTGAGAGCAATACGTTATGTTTCAGATTAACCGAAAATATGACCGCATGGCTGTGCGACTCTCTGCGCTGATTGCCCGCTTAATGGCAGGAGAAAGCCTTGTGCTCTCATGTTTAGCCCAAGAGTTCAATGTTTCTGAACGCACGTTACAGCGGGATTTTCGTGAACGCTTGGCCTATCTAGGCGTAGAAGGTCGGCAAGGTTGTTATCGCTTGCCCATCAATACGCTAAAAGCTTATCGAGACAAAGATATTCTGACCTTTGTGAAACAGATTGGAATGACGCGATTGTTTCCGGGGTTAGACAGCCGCTTACTCGGGTTACTGTTAACTCAGCAGCCTCATGCACCTTGTTTGATTTGGCACCACGCCCATAAGATTTCGGCTTTACATGCAGACCATTTCTATCAATTGGTGTATGCCATTACAGGCAGACACTCCATTAGCCTACTCACACCTGAGCGTCGTTTTAATCCGCTACAACCTTATCAACTGATTTACCGTGAAGGCCAGTGGTATTTACTAGCGGAATATCACCAGCAAGTGCATGTTTTATTGTTGGATGATATCCAGCAAGTTCAGCCTCTAAATACCCCCTTCACACCAAAACACGCAGTGATGCAACTGTCACAACAAAACAGTTTTATCGCAGCATTACCGCATTTTCGATTGATATCACAATTACTTACCTCTCTTCCATCATGCAAAGAAAGGAGCCGACCATGACGTTATTAGCCCCACCAGCATCGCATCCCACACATTGCCCTCATTGTTCTTCTGAACAAGACATCATTGCATGGGGCTCGGGCTGGATATGCCGCGATTGCGGTCACGAATGGATCATACCTATTCAAAATCACCCTCACACCGTGAATTCATCATCACATAAGGAAGCTTAAAAATATGAACACCGTTTCACACTTACAACTGGGCTTAGAACGCATCGCTATTGTTATCAGTATTTTGTTATGCCTTTGGATCACTGGCGCATTGTTAACATATTTCCAGCTTATCGCCCTCATCATGAACCCATATGGGATCACATTGATGTACTTCGTTTTATATCTCTTGGCTTTGGTTACCCCACAACTCTTGGCGCAATTAGGCTTATGGGTTTTGAGTGCTTTTAAGGGGGTTGATTATAAAATCCATTTCAACCCCAAATTAGTTGCCATTATCTCGTCCATCATTATCGGATTAGCCCTCTCTAGCCTACTGATTATCATGTCATCCGGTTGGCTATACGGTTTTACTGAAGGTATCGCCACCACGATATTGCTAGTTGATTTGCTTATTGCCACTGGTATTGCCTTTTATCTTCATCGACGAATTCGTCACTGGGTTTCAGTGCGATTAAACCGCTAGCCATAACATTAAACATGATCAGCAATTTTTGTTGTGGATACCTTATTCACCCTTTACCAGATAACCATCGAATACGCCATATCAGGGAAAACCAAGCACCCATTAGACGGTGTTCATCAAGCGTCAATCTGACGTTTCTATTTATGTTGATAGGAATTTATAATGAAAAAATATGTAGTTGTGGCTGCATTAGCCTCACTGTGGTTGATAACATTACCCGCCTCTGCCGCCAGCCAGCCCCCTAAAAATACCATCTGGGAATATAAAGGCGATGGCGGTAAAACCTTATGGCAAGTGTGTGGGGGCCAAAACAGTAGCTGTAGGATTGTGGGCTCAACCAAACATTATGTTGCGGTACTGAATCATAAATCTGCGTCAGGTTGTGCATTTGGTGATTTTTATATCGTGGCAAGAACTGACGGAAACTGGCAACAACGCGATACAGGCACTTGTAGCCCTAATGCTTATGTCCAAAAAGGATACATAAATAACGGGCAATATTCGTCAGTTGATATTGGTGTCAACGGTACTATCGTCAAACGCTATCCGATAGGTTACTGGAACCAGCAAAAAGAATTATCAGGTAAAAAACGCCCACATTGGAAAGAAAAAGACCGTACTAAAGGCGGATTGCAAACCAACCAACAATAAATAGCATTCTCGCTACCATCATTTGCGGTAGCGAGGACGAGAAAAGATAATTAAAGGTAACGTAATGAATAAGATAAAAAGCCTATTTGCGATAGGATTATTGGCAGTGAGTGCATTTAGCTTGGCTGAAGAACAGCAGCGTTATGCGAGCATCACACATACGAGCTCGAATTTTATTAACCAAGGTTACTGTGGTTATTCATTTACCCTCGATAATGGCGGTAGCCATATAGTTTTAGACCACGCCGAATTTGGCGCACTTGAACTCACACTGCGAATGAAAGATGGAAAAGGAAAAGGATTAGGGGACACGGTACTGGAAGTGGAACCTTTTGGCGATTCTAGTGCAACGCGTGCCACCTTTGCAGGATTGGAAATTCCTTGTGAAGAGGTTGCTGAGTTTGAGGTTGTTAAAGCGGTGGAAGATCAAAATGGACGTAAGGTTGAATTGCCTCTATCGATCTTTGAGGCGAATAATCCTGAGTTGGCGAAGATGTCGATTTCAGGGAAGTAGAAAAGCTTCGGCATTATGATAGAAAAATAATTGTTGGTATATTTGTTGGTATAAAATTTATCGAACACGATATTTCCA
Source organism: Providencia rettgeri (assembly GCF_013255915.1). Classification (GTDB taxonomy): domain Bacteria; phylum Pseudomonadota; class Gammaproteobacteria; order Enterobacterales; family Enterobacteriaceae; genus Providencia; species Providencia hangzhouensis. Next base: position 1,284,051 of record NZ_CP053896.1, read on the forward strand.
TTATAAAACAATGTTAATTGACTCGTGTTCGAATCCTGTAGGGATTAATTTTCAATAACTTACCATCATTTGAAATTCTCCACTTTTGCTAACTGGGACGTATTTGGGACGCAAGTACCGAAAATAGTGTCTATTTGCTTCGCATGTTCAGTTAAATGATTAGGTGCTAAATGAGCATATCTTCTCACCATGTCAACCGATTTCCAGCCGCCCATCTTTTGTAGAACTGAAAGCGGGACGCCAGACTGAATCAACCAATTCGCCCATGTATGCCGGAGATCATGAAATCTGAAATCTTCAATTCCAGCTTTTTTAATCCTGCATACCAAGCGTTACTATCATCAACTTGCTAGGGGTATTGCTGGTTATTGCCTGAAATCTGTATCTATCCTAGTATTTGTTTTCTATACAACTGGAGGGGGTGATATGCGTAATTGGCTTGGGTACTTAATATATTTCTCTATTATATTCGCTATAGCAAAATGCACTATGACTATAGCTCCAAATGCCAACATTCCAGGATGATGTTTTATCAATGAAAAATGGAGATTTTCAATGAAACCATGGAATCCTTGGGTTGGGATGACGGTGTTAGTCGTAATCATATTTCTAATAACGCATTGCACTTTGACTATGTTCCCAGGCTATGTGCCTCCAACTAATTAACTTTAATTTGCACTTCCGCTAAGCTAACATGACTGAAACTAATTGACGGGATGGTGAGATGAAAGGATACATAGTTGCTAGCTTGTTAATGATTGCCTGCTCTGGTTTTTATGCACATTCTAGTAATGGTATTGACCCATTAGTAGCAGATGGAAAAAGGTCTAATTATGGTGATTGGGATTTTCTTTATGCTGAAAAAATGAACTATGATTTATGTAAGCTATCAGTAGAGGCTATTTATACATCTGGCGCAATCGATCATAAATTGACATCAATAACTCATTTTGAAAACGCGCACACATTAATAACACAGACACCAAAACATGTAGTTAGGATTGATTGCAACGGACATGGTGGAAATATAATGATATTGACCGCTGATTATATTGTTCAATAGTTAATCTAGCATTAAGAGACTCTGAAATTAGTGGCTCGTCACTGGCTGGCAATACTCTAATAATGCCCATGAGATAAAAGTAACCACAATGCAGATAAGTATTGCGATACCTGCAGGACAATTTGGTCCTCTGAATAAATATCAATAAGTTACAGCAAAGAAAATAGAAAGAAAGCTACGAGTACGTAGCTTTGGTGAGTATTTATAGTAATTTAAATAACATTCGTTATTCTAGATAAGCCCCTCAGTGCTACAGCATGAATTACAGGTGAGACGCTTGTACAGCAGTTACCTAATACTGATAATTTATATTTTTTTGCTTGTTCAGAAATAGCAGTAAATAGGACGCAATTTTGAGTCATCATCCCGCATAATTCGATATGGTTAATATTATGGGTTATAAGCAAGTCATTGAGATTTGTTTCATCAAAGGAATTACCATGCTTTTTAGTCACAATCAAATGGCCTGGAGATAAGCTAGTGAGTTTAGAGATAAGTTCACAACCATCTGTTGTTTCATCAAAAAAAACGGCTCCTTGTGGTGATAAGTGTTGAATAAAAATCACAATATCACCAGTTCTTTCATACTCTGAAATTTTATTGGATATATGCTCCAAAGTAGTATCAATATTCCATAAGGGAAACCGACCATCAGAAAGATAGTCATTTTGTGCGTCAATGACAATTAATGCCTTGTCCATAATGCCTCATTAATTTTAGTTAAGTTCTATTTGAATATGAAATAGGACGATAGAAATTACAATAATTTTTTAGTGTTAAATATCAATTATAATCGGCAAGATTACAGCAAGGGTTAAGCCAATAACGGTGAGGTTACGCTAAGGTTTAAAGAGATCACAGTGATCGTTAGTAATAAAAACAATGTGTTGCTGCCTATTGCCATTGGTCACTGAAACGATGACCAATTATCATTATTCTGGTTTTGTGACAAAATTAAGCATTATCAATAGATTATATCTACATGCGGTATAATCCCGCATGTGGTCTACTGCAAACTATCTTATTGTGTTTTATCTATTTCATTAATTCTCTTTAAAGCACGAGAGATTACGTTATTAGCGTATTCCATTGAGCTAAGGTAGATAATATTATTTTTATCAAATCCCGTTCTGTTAAATTGAAACCTTAGACCTGGAGTGTAAATGAGCAGTTTTGCATTTTGAGAAATTAATTTTTCTATGTCTGACTCTGTATTATCAGGGTAAACTTCCCAATCTAAGTTAATTTTGTTTATCTTATTTTGTAGGGTTGAAACATAGTTATCAACTGTATAACCCATGGGAACGCTGTTCTTCCAAGTGTAGGGCTTCGGCTATAGATTAAATAAATTTTATTCTTTTCCATTTCGCTCCCTAAGATAAATCCCATATATGAAAATGATTATTATACTCATTAATGTAGGTGTCAATTTTATTGTTACCGTCACTTGTTTAGTTTTAGTTACTTAGATATAGCTACGAGCTTATGACCTGTCAGAAAGAAAACAATGTAATCGCTACAGGCACTATGGGTGGTTTAATGGTTATCAGCTAACAGGAGCGCGGATAGCTACCTACCTTTAACTGACCCTCTTTAAGATGACCAGATCATTTGCTCCGAAGTTACCGAGGCAATTTCAAATATATCTATAAAATTTTAGTTACTTGTGTGCTCAATTAATTCATAGTTAATCTACTAACTTGTTGTGCAATGACACACTTATTGAGGCGCAAATATGATTATACGTTGCTATAGTGGCAAAATAAGCGATAACAAAATAGATGAGCTGACCAATTTATTGTATAGATGCGTCCTTGGTGGGGCTAGTGTTGGGTATACTGACGCAAAAGCTCAAATAGAGGATATGAGAAATTATTGGGTTGGTGTTAATCACTCTTTATCAACAAGTAATTTTAAGCTGATCTCAGTAGAGGTAGACAATAAAATTGTTGGTGTCGTTGGGCTTGAGCTATGCATAAAACCAAATGGTAAACATCGAGGGGAAATTTGTAAGTTATTGGTGTTACCTGATTACAGGCGCAAAGGGCTAGCAAGGAGACTAATGCTAGCGGCTGAGCAAATAGCATGGGAAACAGGATTGGCACTTTTAACATTAGATACAAATACCAAAGGAATAACTGTTAGCTTATATAGTTCTCTAGGATGGCAGGTTAGCGGTGAAATCCCTGAGTTTGCTCAATCAGTTAATGGTGACCTTGAATCAACTACCTTCATGTTCAAGCTAAAGCCTGAAAATGAAGTTTAAATAAGATTGGTTAATCACTGCCGTCATTTGAAATCGCACTAGTGTTAATTTTACGGTTCCGTTTGAAACGGAGTTGTGGAAAACACGAGTAGGGGGCTGGTTGGAGTTTCATTATCTGCAATAAAAGCTTTAACTGATGATGTTTTTGCAATGTTGGTGGTTTTGGGAAAATAGAAGCTTAAACCTCTTAATTTTTGAGTCATAAAATAAAAAGGGGGCATAATACGAAATTTAATGAATTTAAAGTATTTATAATCAATTGGTTATGGTTTTATATTGAATCTTGTAGGCCTTTAACCCTTCTTCGTTCAACTGACGTCTAGCTATATCAGTTTCTTAAATGTATTGATTATCATGGAAACGCGACTGTTCATCATGCGCCAGTCAGTTAGTGCAAAAAATCAAAGTAGTTCATAAATAATATATGCGATTTGACGTATGTATTATTTATGTGTAATTTAAAGAAAAGATTGAAGAGGTACACATGGAACCATTACAACTGTTTAAAATTTTAGGTGACCAAACAAGGCTCGATATCGTGCTGCTTTTGAAAGCAGCTGGTGAACTGTGTGTGTGTGATATTTATACGGCTTTAAATCTATCGCAACCAAAGACATCTCGGCACTTAGCAATGCTAAGAGAGTCAGGTCTTCTGTTAGATTCAAAGCATGGCAAATGGGTTCACTATCGCTTATCTCCGGCATTACTACCATGGGTAAAAAGCATTATTGATGTCACCTATGCTACAGAGAAAAATAGAGTGTCAGGCTTACTTCAAAGTTTGAATGCAAAAGAGATAAATAATCATTGCTCTTAGTGATTTTTTAACTAAACGCATATGAAAATTCGTATATGTTGATTCAATAAGTATTAAATACATATAGTCGATAAGGCTTATTTTAGAGGAGTAAAAGGTGCACGAAAGCACCTTTTAAATGAGGTTGTTATGTTTATTGCCGCATTCATTTTTATTTTAACGATCACCTTTGTTATTTGGCAGCCCAAAGGACTGGGTATTGGCTGGAGTGCTACAGTCGGGGCTGTATTGGCACTGATCTTTGGTGTGATCAGTTTTCAAGATATCCCGATTGTTTGGAATATTGTGTGGAATGCCACTGCGACATTTGTTGCAGTAATTATTATTAGCCTACTTTTAGATGAAAGTGGTTTCTTCGAATGGGCGGCATTACATGTTGCTAAGTGGGGCGGGGGTAAAGGAAGATTACTATTCAGTTATATCGTGCTACTTGGTGCAACGGTGGCGGCTTTATTTGCCAACGATGGTGCAGCATTGATATTAACGCCCATTGTGATTGCGATGTTATTGGCACTTGGTTTCAACAAAGGTACGACATTGGCATTTGTTATGGCTGCCGGGTTTATCGCAGACACAGCGAGCTTGCCGCTGATTGTTTCGAACCTCGTGAATATCGTTTCTGCGGACTTCTTTAATATTGGATTTACGGAATATGCATCGATTATGGTGCCAGTGGATATTGCAGCAATTATCGCAACGCTCGTGATGTTGCATTGGTTTTTCCGTAAAGATATCCCTAAGCAATATGATGCCACTAAATTGAGTGCACCTGCTTTAGCTATTAAAGACATAACGACGTTTAAAGCAGGCTGGCTTGTATTAGTGTTATTACTTGTTGGTTTTTTTGTCTTAGAGCCTTTAGGTATTCCGATTAGTGCGATTGCCGCTATTGGCGCCTTAATTCTTTGGGTGATTGCGGCCAGAGGCCATACGATTAATACCAAAAAAGTATTACGTGGTGCGCCGTGGCAAATCGTCATTTTTTCCCTAGGTATGTATTTGGTTGTTTATGGCTTAAGAAATGCAGGGCTAACCGATTATCTTTCTGAAACGCTCAATTATCTTGCTGATAAAGGACTATGGGTAGCAACGCTAGGCACTGGATTTATTACGGCATTTTTATCATCCATAATGAATAACATGCCCACGGTATTAATTGGGGCTCTATCCATTGAAGGGAGTGAAGCGACAGGGTTAATTCAACAAGCGATGATTTACGCCAATGTGATTGGTGCAGATTTAGGTCCTAAAATTACGCCAATAGGGAGTTTGGCGACATTGTTATGGCTGCATGTTTTATCACAAAAGAACATGACCATTACATGGGGATATTATTTCAAAACAGGGATTATCATGACTATCCCTGTACTCATTATCACACTCGTTGCGTTAGTGCTTCGACTTTCACTGTTAAATTAAAGGTAACCCAATGAATGAGATTACCATCTACCATAACCCCAATTGCGGTACTTCGCGCAATACCCTAGCCATGATCCGTAATAGTGGGGTTGAGCCGACGATTATTTATTATCTAGAAACGCCACCAACTAAAGATGTGTTAATAAAACTTATTGCCGATATGAAAATTACGGTAAGGGCATTATTACGAAAAAATGTTGAGCCGTATGAGCAATTAAATTTAGAACAAGATAGCTATACTGATGACCAAATTATTGATTTTATGTTGCAATACCCAATATTGATTAATAGGCCAATTGTCGTCACGCCGTTAGGCGTAAAGTTGTGTCGGCCTTCTGAAGTTGTGTTAGATATTTTGCCTCAACCTCTTACAAGTGATTTCATCAAGGAAGATGGTCAAATAGTGATTAGTAATCACCATGTAAAACACAAAAAAGAATTAGGTTAATTAGTTTAAAATCTAAGAAAGTTGAGTGTTTTATCTATGTAATTAAATAAAACTTGTTCTAGGGAACACAATACAACTAACTATTATTCACGTTAGCTATCGGTTCCCTATTTTCTTGCTAATCATCTCATGGAAATCTAGCTCTGAAGTGGCATAGTGATATACATTTCAATAGCTTGATTTAAAGTTTTGATTGATCGCATTGTTTGGTTAAATTGTAATATTACTTCATCAGATGTATTACCAGTAAGGAAGTACTCTTCTAGTAATTTACATTCTAATGCGATTTTTTTAGCACCAATAATTTGGCTAGAACCTTCTAAACGATGACAATAATGCGCTAAATTAAGCCAGTCTTGTTTTTCGAATAAGCGTTCTGCTTGTTGTATATCTTCTATATTTTCTTGAAGACTCGTTTGAAGTAATTTATTTAATAACTGTTGGTCATCCTGAGTCAACTGCATTAATGCATCTAAATTAATTAAACTATTTAACATTGGTGGAATGGGCTCTTCTGTATCTTCTTCTATTTGTTGAAGGGTGCAGCGTAATAGCAGGGCTTCAATCTGAGATAGACGTAAAGGTTTAAATAGGCAGTCATCCATACCCGCCTCTATACAGCGTTGGCGTTCTTCTTGCCTTGCATCTGCAGTTAATCCAATAATAATTAGAGTTTGGGGGGATATTTCCCGTAGTTGCCGAGTTAATTCTAACCCATCAATATCAGGCATATTACAATCGGTAATTACTATGTCTATTGCATTTTTTTTCCATAATTCGAGGGCTTGTTTCCCGCTCTTTGCTTCAGTGACATGATGACCAAATCTTGTTAATTGACGTACTAATAGCAGGCGATTTGCAGGATGGTCATCAACGGCAAGTATTCGTAAGCGTTTATTATTTTTTGTGGTCTTATAAAGTGTCGGAAGCGAAACTCTAGTGTTTTTACGATGCTTGACGGGGATATCTATTAAAAATTGAGTGCCATGCCCTAATTGGCTGTATAAGGTAATAGTCCCATTCATCATGGATATAAGTTGCTTACAAATAGCTAAGCCAAGACCTGTTCCTTTATGTTTACTGCTTGATTCAGCTTGGGTATAGGGGGAGAAAATCAATTCTTGTCTGTTCTCTTCAATTCCCATTCCTGTATCAGAAATAATGATCCTTAAAATATTTTCCTCATGGTTCTGTGGGAGATAATTAATGATAACTTCAATAGTTCCTTCTGAAGTAAACTTAATTGCGTTGTTAAGTAGATTGGAAATAACCTGACGTAGTCGAAAAACGTCAATATATATTTCATCAGGATGGATTGCATTAAGATGATAATGTAGAGAAATACCTTTTTGTTTAGCTAATCCTTCAAATAAACGGACAACGGGAGTTGCTAATTCATTACTTTTTACCCACTCAGGGACGAGTTCCAGTTTTCCTGATTCAATTTTTGCCATATCTAAAATATCGCCTATAAGTCCCATCAATGATAATGCGGACTCATACGGTATTTGAATTGATTCTGTTATATCATCTTGCTGATTTTTATTCGTGGCGGCTAATTCTAATAACCCAATAATTGCGCTGATATGGGTACGAATTTCATGGCTCATGATAGCAAGGAAATTGCTTTTTGTTTGGCTTGCATGTTCTGCGCGTTGGCGAGCACTAGAGAGCTCGATAAGGAGCTGTTCATGTTCAGTTATATCTTGCCAACTACATATAAGGCCAGAGATATTGCCTTGATTGTCTCTATATGCGACGGCTTGATGCACTATGACCCTTTCACCCATTCTATTTTTTATTTGATAACGTTTAGGCGGAGAAACTAGCCTATTAGGCTCATCGAAAAGAGAATGCAATTCTTGATAAATTGTCGATAGCGGGTGTTGTTGTGATGTCAATGAAAGTTGTTTTATGTTTTCATTATCAGGGCTGAAAAAACTCTCCCATGCTGAATTACTATTTATTATCGTTCCGCTTTTATCAATGACATAAATAGGAACAGGAGTACCATTATAAAGAGTTTCTAAGAATATAGCCTGTTCTTGTAAGCGTTTTTGTGTATATTTTCTTAATCGAATTTCACGATGTAAATAATAATTCCATATTAAAGAGGTAATAATAAGAATAGTGGCAATGCAAGCTAATGTGTAGAACTCGGTGCGGTATACTGTCCATGTATCCATTTTAACATCTGGTGAGCCTAGCCATTTATTAGTTAATACTGATATATCTCTCGGCGGAATAGATGCAATCGCTTTATCTAATATGCTATATAACTCAGGCTGGTCACGTCCTACGGCAAACGATATATAAGCTGTATCCTCGCTTAATTGTTCGCTGATTTTTAATCGACTACGAAAATATCGGTCAATCATATAGTGAGCGCTGATAAGATTCTCGATGGTACCATCTACTTTTCCTTCATTGACCATTTGCAAAGCAGTATAGGTATCTTGAGCTTCAATTAATTCCACTTGAGGATAGTTTTTTGTTAGCCAGTCGTGAATTGCATTATCAGGAGTAATCGCAAGTTTTGCTGTCTGAGCAATTTTTTATGTGCTAATGGCGTGTCTCTAACAATTAAAACAAATGGGGGGAGAACATAAGGACGAGTAAATAGTAATTCTTTATCATTTTTTGAATTTTTTGTAATTGAAGCAATGAAATCCCCTTTATTTTTTTTCAATAAAGCAATCTCATCTTTTTCAGAGCTTGCTTCAATGACTTTAAAATTAATATTTGTTTTGAAATGGATGAGATTAAGTATATCTGCAGAAAGGCCATGAAATTGTTTTTGTGAGTCAAAAAATGTGAAGGGGGCATTTAGTGAATTAATGACGACCTTTAACTCGTTGTGTTGTTTTAGCCAATCTATTTCCTTTTGTGTGAATACCACAGATTGTTTTAGTGCCCATAAATCGGGTTTTGAACTCCAATGATGGAAAATAATATCATGCTGAGCTAATGATATTGAGCTTAAAATGATATCCACAGTACGCTTTAATTGCGCATTTTTAGGATGGAAGAGAAAGACTGGGCCAATATTTTCATTAGAGAAAATCTCAGCAGTGGATAATGTTGTTGCATAGTGGCGTTCAAGTAAAAAATTAGCCACGATCATTCTGCCTAGGAAATAATCATTTTCACCAAATGCGACGGAAGATAACGCATTTTGCGGTAAAGGAAAACGTTCAATTTTAGCATCAGGAAAATATTTTTTGATCCATTCATTGCTTGGATAGCCTTGAACGGTAGCAATACGAGCACCATGAGGTATGGGATGCTTGTTGGACATTGCCGCTTTTCGTGAAATAAGTACAGGATAATCAGGAATATATGGAGCGCTTTTGAGAAAACCATAGCTCTCGTTTCTTTGCCTTTTACCATCATCAGCTAACATATCTATCTTGCCACTGAGCAGGCCCTGTAATGCCATATCTCTATCGGGATAGTAGATGATTTTGAAACGCAAACCTAAGTTACGCATGATGGTCATAATGCTATCTGCAGAAATCCCTTTATAAATTCCTGATTCTAATACTAAATCAAAGGGGGGGTTATTAGGAGCGTAGACACCAATCGCTAATTCTTGTTTTTCTCCTAGCCATCTCCAATCATAATCACTTAATTCAAATTTTGATGGGAGAATTTCAATTTGGCTATAAAGTCTGACTTCATAAGGTTGGAATGCAGAAAATGAGCAAGGAAACAGACCAATAAGCAAGCAAACTATTAGGATTAGGTTACGCATCGATATATTAATCCAAATTATTGCGTTGAATAAAGTCGTATAGCTCTGCAATATTATGAAGATCTAATTTAAGCATTAGTCGTCTTTTATAAGTGCTAACAGTTTTATCGCTGATGCGCATTTGTTGTGCAATGTTAATGCTTTTCATCCCTTTAGCCAGTAAATGTAAGACTTGTAGTTCTTTTGTGGAGAGCTCGGCGATTTTTTGTTTGTCATTAAGATGATTACTAGGGGAAGCATCCATTTTATTCAGATTAAGTGGAAAGTAGCCATATCCATTTCTAATCGCATGAATTGCGACATGTAGTTCCGTTAAGTTATTGCGTTTGCTAATAAAACCACTGGCACCGACACTTGCACAGCGACGAATGTAATGGTCATCATCCTTTGCAGATAACACAAGAAGCCCTCCCGTGTAGTTATTTTTACGCAATCGCTGCATGACATCAATCCCATTAAGTGATGGGATATCTATATCTATCATGATTAAGTCGGGAGAGAGAGTTTTAGCAAGTTGGATAGCTTCATGGCCATCAGCGGTTTCCCCTACAATGGTCATGTCATCTTTTTCTAATAGTATTCTTACAGCAAGCCGTGCTACTGGATGGTCATCGACTATCAGTACTGTTTTCATGTTTTTCCCTTTCTGGCTAGTAAATTAAAGCGCGATGAACTTAGGTGCAGGTGCCAAATGAAAAATTAATTGTTTTTTTTATTAGTTTAATGAGCGTTTGAATTTGCTGCAATGTATATTTTTGTAATATTTATCTGTCATAAATTTAATAATTAACTTACATAAATTGCTTTTTTGTCTTATTACATTTTATGGCTATTCCTCTCAAAATACACCTATGCACTGTGGCTGTGTTCATGATGTCTCTACTGTTTTATGGAAAATACAATAGAGCCTTCAATTCTTAATAATTAGATTAGCCTAAACTAAACCTAGGAGGTGAATGATATTATTTTAATAGATAATGACGATCATGGAAACTAACTTTACGAAACTATGTTTTTCTCTATTTCACTACATAGAGTGTATCTAGCTATTTCTATTTAACAGATTAATAGCATAAGGATTAATAAGTTAATGGATTAAACAGATACCACAGACATTAATGGGAATTAATGTGGTAGTGATAACCATAATATATTAATAAATTAAATATTTTAACACTGGGTTATATATTGATTCAGTAAAAAAGGAATTAGAAATGAAAAAGATTATTGCTACTGCTATTTTTGCTGCGCTTTGTGTTGGTCAAGTTGCTAATGCTAAAGACGGTACAGTTAAATTCGTAGGTGATATCGTGACTGCACCATGTGAGGTAGCACAGAACTCTTGGGACCAAACTGTCCAAATGGCTCAAGTTAAAACAGCTACATTCGCAGATGCAGGAGCTAAATCAGCGGATAAGAAATTCCAAATCAGCTTGCTGACTTGTGATGTAACTCAATTTAAGAATGTTTCAGTTTCATTCGCTGGCCAAACTAACGGGGATGATGCAACACTTTTAGCACTTGATGGCGGCCAAGGTGCAGCTGAAAACGTTGGTATTGCAATTTATGACAGTAAAGGTAAAAAATTGGCTTTAGGTACAGCAACAGCTGATACTGCATTACAAGTTGGTTCAAATACTCTTTATTTTTCAGCAGCTTATGTTTCTACTAAGAAAGATGTGAAAGCGGGTTCTGCTAATGCAACAGCAGACTTCAACCTGACATATAAATAATATTGAATTTCCTTCAGGCCACTATGTTGGTGGCCTGCTTTTTGTTCGAAGGGGATGTAATGATTCTTAATAGCCTTTTTATTAATAAATTAATACTTGTTTTTTTACTCATGTGTTTTAGTTTCTCTATTTATGCTGCTGGTGGTGTTGTTGTTGGTGCCACCCGTGTTGTATTTGATGGCTCAAAGAAAGAAGCTAATCTTAGTTTAAAAAATAATAATGATAAAAGTACTTATTTAGTCCAGTCTTGGGTTGAAGATGCTTCAGGGAATAATAAGACTCCATTTATTATAACACCACCACTTTTTAAACTAGACCCTGTTAAAGAAAATATGTTGCGTATTGTACGTGCTGGCGGAAATTTACCTGAAGATCGCGAATCGGTTTATTATGTCAATGTAAAAGCTATTCCACCCGCTCCAGCTGAAGAAAGTGCTAATACTTTACAACTAGCAATTAAAACTAGAATGAAATTATTCTATAGACCTGCTGGCTTGAAAGGTAACCCAATGGATTCCTATAAGGCTCTGGTATGGAAAAAAGAGGGTGATAGCTTGCGTATAGTTAATAATACACCTTTTTCTGTCACATTAAGTGAAGTGAAAGTGAATGGTAGTGAAATAGATAAAGTCGACCTTGTCCTCCCGATGAGCAGTACTAGCTATAAACTACCATCAAAAGTAAATATAGGTGCTCAGATATTATTTACAACTATTAATGATTATGGCGGCACTTCTGAATTGCAAAAAGCAATACTTCAATAAACAAGCAAAATATTAAATAAAATAATATCGTTTAATGCATTTTATTATTGATCTTTATAGGAAATTTTTTGCGCAATATATTTATTAAATATATTTATTAGAGGGAACGAGGGAATGAACAAAACACGATATAGAAAAAAACTTTTGGCCTTCTCTTGCATTACATTGGGAATATTTAGCGCCTATCCTGTTTTAGCCAAAGAATTGTTTAACTCTCAATTTTTAGAAAATATTAATAGTAATAGCGTTGCAGATTTTTCTTTATTATCAAAAGGTGATGTAGACCAATTACCTGGTGAGTATTTGGTTGATATTTATGTTAATGAACAATCAGTAGCGAAACAGAATATAAAATTCAGTACCAGGGAGAATAAAGCAAGCTATTCATCTGATAGCGTAGCACTTGAGCCTTGCATTTCATATGAGCAACTAGAAGCTTACGGTGTACGTGTTGAAGCTTTTCCACAGTTAGCACAATATGGAAAGGATCCCGTTCAATGCAAGCCATTCTCGGCTTTTGAGAAAATTATCCCTTATGCATCATCTCATTTTGATTTTAATCAACAGAGATTGTATTTAAGCTTTCCACAAGCATCTTTGACCAATTTAGCAAAGGGAACGATTGATCCGTCAATGTGGGATGAAGGGATCCCCGCACTACTAACAAACTATAGCTTTACAGGGAGTAACTCGACGAACACAGGCAGTCATATTAGTGATAAGTCGAGTGATAGCTATTTTTTGAGTTTACGTTCTGGGCTTAACGTGGGGGCATGGCGCTTACGCAATTATTCAACGTGGAACAGTAGTAATGGTAATAATAGTTGGAGAAATATTAATACCTATCTCCAGCGGTATATTGTTCAGTTGAAGTCGCAAATAATTATGGGTGATACCTATACACCTGGCGATATTTTCGACAGTGTACAGATTCGTGGTGCACAAATCGGTACCGATGATGACATGCTAGCGGATAGCCTGAAGGGCTATGCACCCGTGGTGCGTGGGATTGCGCGTACTAATGCGACGGTGACGATTAAGCAAAACGGATATACCGTTTACCAGAGCTATGTGGCTCCTGGCCCATTTGCTATCACTGATTTGTATCCAACTGCCGCGAGTGGAGACCTTGAGGTAGAAATAAAAGAGTCGGATGGAACAATCCAGAGCTTTATTCAACCCTTTGCGAGTGTGCCTGTTTTGCGTCGTCAAGGGCAAATTAAGTACGCATTTTCAGCGGGGCAATATCGTAATGGCCACAGTAGCCAGCGACCATTTATAACGCAGGGCTCACTTGTTTGGGGGATCCTAAATAGCTTGACCGCTTATAGTGGTGTGCAAGTTGCAGAACGCTACCGTTCTCTGGTACTAGGGATTGGTCAGAATATTGGCGATTTTGGTGCATATTCTTTTGATATTACGACAGCTCATAGTGAAGATGTAACACGATATGGTAATGGTTCTACAGGCCAATCTTATCGCTTACTGTACTCTAAATCTTTTGCAAATACGGGAACGGACTTTCGTTTATTAGGATACCGTTACTCAACGGAAGGGTTTTATACCTTCCAAGAAGCCGTTGAGCGTCGATATCAAGATTGGGATCTCGCAGATGATAGCCGCTATTCTTATCACCGACGCTATCGCCTTGAAGGAACATTAACACAGCAGCTAGGTAAAGACTTAGGGTCTATCTATTTTTCTGCTAACCGACAAGATTTCTGGAAAGGGCAAGGTAAGCAAACTCGATTGCAAGTAGGTTATAACAATAGCTGGGGTCCTTTAAATTACGGCATTTCATATAGTCGAGCAACATATCCAAACCAAAGAGAGACAGACCAAATATTCAGCTTCAATGGTTCATTTCCGCTCTCTGCGTTATTACCTAACACATGGGCGACCTACAATATGGTTAGCCAGCGCCATGGGCCAACAACTCACCAAGCGGGGATATCAGGCACATTACTTGATGACAATAACCTAAGTTATAACGTGCAACAAAGTTATGGTACTAAGGGGAAAGGTAATGGTGGTAGTGCAAGTCTTAATTACCGAGGCGGCTACGGTAATATGAACTTTGGTTATAACTATAGTAAAGATTCTCGGCAGTTAAATTATGGTGTTGAAGGTGGTGTTTTAATCCATGGGGATGGTGTAACACTTTCCCAACCAATTAATGAAACTGCAATTTTAGTGAAAGCTTCAGGTGCTGCAAATACCAATGTTACAGGCTATACCGGTGTTAAAACCGACTGGCGGGGTTATGCCGTATTGCCTTTTGCTCAAGCCTATCGATTTAACCATGTTGAGTTAGATACAAAAACATTGGGTGACAATGTGGAATTACAAGAAAGTGCTAAGAGTGTTGTGCCGAGTAAAGGGGCGATTTCTAGAGTTGAGTTTATTACTCAGATAGGGTACCGAGCTTTAATCACACTAAAACATAAAAATGGCACAGTGATACCTTTTGGTGCATCTGTACAGTTAGTTCAAAACAACGGGAAAGCGGTTAATAGCTCCATAGTAGGAGAAGGTGGACAGTTATTTATGAGTGGGTTACCAGAAAGCGGCAAACTGGAAGTTAAATGGGGACGTCAGGCAGCACAAAGTTGCTTTGTTAATTACCAACTACCTGTCAATTCAAAGAGTAAAGATACTATTGGCATTATTCAAACTCAAGCCGTATGCCAGTAATTAGGGGATTATAATGAGAAAGTTATTTAGCACTCGTATGTCCAAGTTATTGTTAGCTTCCAGCTTATTAACTTCTTCATTGCTGGTAGTTCCATATAGTGCATTTGCTAATAATGGTATTTGTCGACCACATGCTGATGGGCCAGGAAGGTATACCGCCACTCTTCAGGGGGATATCGGTGCGTCATTTAATAAAGTAGGAACAGAGCTTTTATCCCAGTTTACTTGGAAAGAGAATGGTTTTATTTATAAGGTAGAGTGTTTTTGTTTTCCAGCAAATACGCAGATTAACTCAACATATTATTGGGGGGAATATGCTGCAGGAATAACTCAAGGACATGCCCCAGGCTGGTACTCTGTAAATGAATACATAGATATTAGAACAGAAGTGGCAATTTGGAACGCTAATGTTGGGGGGATGCAATATCATAGAGTACCTTTTGGCCCCATATCTAACAATACTCCAGAAATGTGCTCCAATGCTGCTCGGTTAACTACAAGTGTGTCGAGTGGTGGCTCTGGGAAAATGGATCTTTATATAAAGAAAGCATTTGTCGGGAACGTTTCTTTTAGTATTTCAGATATATATTACCTTAAGGCATCATTAATTAGTAATACTTCAGGCCCCCCTATTGCACTAATTGGGTTGAATGTATCTGTGACTGCTCCACAGTCATGTGAAATTGATGCTGGGCAGAATATATCAATCTCTTTTAATGATACATCACAACAAAATTTTGTGAAGGCGGGTAAAGGTGAAATGCCTTCAGGCATGGTTCCGCAATCTAAAACATTAAGCATAAAATGCTCAAATATGGACGCTTATGCAAATTTAGATATGCGTTTTATTGGTGCTGCTGACCCAAATAGTACTACTGATGGCTTTAGTACGGATAATAAAGATATTGCTATTGCAATAGAAGGACCTAATGGTCGCTTAACAACGACTACAGGGAAACTCCCTTTGCAATTAGATGCTAATCAAAATGGTTCGGTAACTATCAAAACTTACC
The DNA here is from genome assembly GCF_013255915.1 of Providencia rettgeri. Classification (GTDB taxonomy): domain Bacteria; phylum Pseudomonadota; class Gammaproteobacteria; order Enterobacterales; family Enterobacteriaceae; genus Providencia; species Providencia hangzhouensis. Next base: position 1,300,022 of record NZ_CP053896.1, read on the forward strand.
CTTTCAGTAGTACTGGTCTAGCCCCTGCGGTTGGTAAATATTCATCAATTGTAACTGTGCGTTTAGACTTTAGATAATAACAATGGAGATAACTATTATGAGTAAGGCAATGGAAAATAGTCGTAATTTCCCATGGTCAACAATGAAAAAAGCGGGTGTTTTATCATTATTGATTGCAGTTAGCGGTGCAGCACATGCAGCGGATATTACGTTGAACTTTAGTGGTAATGTAACAGTAACAGGGTGCGATATTTCAGCTAGTAGTAAAACAAAAGCAATTGCTTTCGGTACTGTGGATTTGGCGAAAGCGGCAGCTGGTGGGACAGGGTCTTCGGCCTTAAAAGATGTGGATTTTTCTTTAGATTTTACCAATTGCGTGAACCTTAAGAATATCAGCTTAGTGATGGATACAACCAAAGCTGTGACGGGATTTGCTGATTACTATTCTATCGATGAAGGTGCGGGGAAAGCCGGTGGCTTAGCGGTTGGCATTAAGGGAACAGATACAGCAAAAACTGTTCAGTCACCAGGAAAAGAGGTTTTATGGGCAAACACAGCGGCAACAAATAATATTCCTTTTAAAGCCACATTATATAAAACCGGTGCAGTAACTGCAGGGGCAATTACTGGGCTTGTGAATGTTACTGTGAAATATAATTAGTATAAATTATTTATTTAAAAATATTACTTCTAATAATATAGAACCAAAGGTTATATAAATGAAAAAAACTTTTGTATTAACGCTAATAAGCGCTATGGCAGGTATCGCTTTAATTTCAGGCGCACAAGCGGCTGATGCAACATTAACATTAAAAGCAACGATAAAATTGGCGGGTTGTGATATTTCAACAGGCACAGGTAAAGACCAATTAGTTGACTTTTCAGATGTTACCGTAGTTAAAAATGCGGTCAAAGGGAGCTCTATAGCTAAAAAAGATTTTAATCTGCAATTCCAAAATTGTGCAGATTTGAAGGGCATTGATGTTTCAATGAAAGGTACTGCTGATACGGATTTCGCCGGTGGAGAACTGTTTGCGATTGATAAAGGTGCAAATATGTCCAAAGGCGTTGGTGTTAAGATTATTGCGAAAACAACTGGTGGAGAAAAAGTCCAGAAGCCAGTCGGTGATACGGTTGTTTGGGGAAGTCTTTCAGGGGCTAGCGTGACTTTACCTTATCGTGCTGAACTAGTTAAAACGTTAGATACGATAACCGGGGGGGATGTTCGTTCAGTTGCCGAAGTTAGCGTAGCATATAAATAAAATATTAATAGATTGAATGGTGTTATAGATATTTAAAATAACTGATGGCATTGTCGTTTTATTCTCTTAAAACGACAAAGAAAGTTTAATTTATCTACTTTTACTATAGAAGTGATTCAATAATTTATATGCATATTATAAGGCAATGATTAATTCAAGAACTAGCATCTTTATTCGTTAATTTTGATTTGCGATTATTATTTGGACTGATTATGAAATTATATTCGTATAGGTATTGTTATATTTTTGGCATAGTTTTTTCGCTATGCCCTCTATTTTCATCAGCTAGTGATTTATCGTTAAATTTTACTGGAAATGCAATTGTTACAGGGTGTGATGTTGAATTTGGAAATAGTGGTAAGAATCAAGAAATCGATTTTAAAACAGTAACAACGACGAAAAGTGGAACAGGTCTTTCTGGCTTGGTTACTCAACCATTTTCATTGAAATTATCTAATTGCGCGGGAACAATTAATAAAGTTTCTGTGAGTATGTCTGGTAAGGCTGATACTGGCTTTCCTGAATACTTTGCCATTAATAGTGGCACTGGCAGTGCGCAAGGGTTGGTTTATGGTGTGAACGTAAAAGGAGACAAGAATAAAAAGCAAAAACCCGATGGTACAGTTGTTGAGTGGTCATCGACGGCACAGCCATTAGAATATGAAGCCACTTTGTATAAAACAGGGAATGTTGACGGTGGTCTCGCACAAGCGAGTATTGATATCAGTATTGGGTATCAATAAATAATAGCTATTTAATATGGGAGAGAGAGGATGAACATAAGCCGTTTATTCAGGGGAACTGTTTTAGTCGCAGGTATAAGCTTCGTTTCATCAGGGGCACTGGCTTTGGATGCTTCTGTTCAGATTAAAGGCAAAATAAAATTGATGGGATGCGAGGTTGATACCGGATCAAAAGATCAAACTGTTGATTTTAAAAGGGTCAATGTGCCGGTGAGTTACCCTTCAGGAAGTGTTGTAGCCGAGAAACCATTTACGATTAAACTACAAAATTGTGAATCAACCGCAGTTGCTGATGTTTCGATGAGTGGTACCCCAGATAGTTTTAATGCGGATTATTTTGCATTAGATTCTACGAGCCAAGATTCAGCAAAAGGAATCGCACTGCGTATTAAATCAACAAATGGGGATGTTCAGAACCCTTCAGGTAAAGTAGTGACATGGCGTTTTAATTCATCAAGTAGTGAACAATTATTAACATATAATGGTGCATTAATTAAGACGAGTGATATCACTAACGGTAAAGTGAATGTAAATGCAGAGTTTAGCGTTAATTATCGTTAATTTTAATATAGAAAAATAATAGTGTGTTAATTAATCTAATAATAATGGTTTAATAACTTTTATTATATGAGTTTATGATTATTTTTTATTTGAGAAATATAAGTTTATTGGAAGTTGTAAATCTCGAATACGCTTTTTTATAGCATATCAGGGCGTTAAACTTTAAGGCTACAACACTAAAAATAATAGTGTCGTTATAATTAGGACAGTACGTATGAGCGTATATAACACTGAAATTTCTAATAGTTTTATTGGGCAGCAGGTTCGCAAACGCCGCCTTCTTTTAGGTTGGTCTGCGAGTACATTGGGGAAAAAATCAGGCTTGAGCCAACAACAAATTTCACGCTATGAAAGAGGAACACAGAATTTCACTATTTATCGTTTATGTATATTTGCAAATATACTGGAATGTGACTTAAATTACTTTTTGGGGCATGAAACTGATCTTGGCTACCCATTATAAGTTGAATATTAAATTTAATAGCTTCTTGAGAGAGGAGCTATTAAAAATCAACATATGTAGACATAATCTGTTTATACTTGATGAAAACATCAAAAAAGATGGCAACAAATAAGCTCCTATGCTTATTTATAATATCTGTCTGTTTTATAAAAAAGTATGTTTAGTTTACATATATTGCTATGGTTATAGCAGTATTATGTTTTTTGGGGACGAATAGAAACGGTATTATTTGGGGATCTTGTGAAAAATGTAAATGCTAACTCAGCAATGCTAAAAGGATGCTTCTAGCTGGCTGGTTGCTTATGGTATAATAATCGCACAAAAATATTGTGCTACAGCTATACTTTTTAAATCTTATTTTTAATCCATTTTACATTGGATACCCCAGTAATGAACATTAGTCAGCTTAAAAGCTTTGTTGAAGTAGTGAGGAGTGATTTTAATATCACCAATGCGGCTGAAAAATTGTATACCTCTCAGCCAACTGTCAGTAAACAACTTAAAATATTGGAAGATGAGTTAAACGTTTCATTATTCAATCGAAAAAATAATAACTTATTGTCGCTGAGCCCGATTGGTGAAAAAGTTCATCATGTTGCGTGTGATATTCTTGCGCAGTTCGATAAAATTAAAAGTATCGTGTCTCATGAAGACTCGACGATAAAACAAAACCTGCATATTGCAACGACTCACACACAGATCCGCTATAAATTGCCTCAAGTGATTGAGCGTTTTAACACACGCTACCCCAATATTTCTTTGCATTTCCATCAAGGCGCGCCTGCTCAGATTGCAGAGATGGTAAACAATGGCGATGTGGACTTTGCCATTGCGACCGAGTCTATGCACCTTTATGATGATTTATTGGTGATGCCTTGTTACCAATGGTCTCGCAGTATTATTGTTCCACATGACCACCCATTGGCTCAATGTGAACAGCTTAAGATTGAAGACCTTGCAGGCTACCCACTAATTACTTATGTTTTTGGTTTTACAGGGCATTCAAAGCTCGACCAAGTCTTTTATCAACATAAATTAACGCCAAATGTTGTTTTAACTGCCGTAGATACTGAAATAATTAAATACTACGTAAAACGGGGTGCTGGGGTCGGTATTATTTCAACCGTGGCTTTTGACCCAGAGGAAGATAGCGAAGCATTACGTTGTATTGATATCAGTCACTTAGTAAAACCAAGTTATACACATGTATGTATTAACCGGCACATGCATTTAAAAGATTATATGTATGATTTTATCTCTCATTATGCACCTCACCTTGATTTGAATTATATTCATCAGCCGAATCAATGGGTACCTACAGAACAAAGCGAGCGTGATCAGTTATACCGAGAATTGCCAGAATTGTAACTTATAAGTGAATGACTAAGAAAAAAGCCGAGTAATTGATTGTCCAACTATTGGGGGTCACTTCAATTTACTCGGCTTTAGTATTACTGTGTGTATTATATTTATTCTAACGAGTGGCAATATTAATAAAAATTTGAGCACCAATCAGTAAACAATCGTCATCAACAAAATAAGGGTTAGCGTGTAAGTAATTATTAATCCCTTTTGCTTGATTACCACTTCCTAAGAAGTACATGGCTCCGAGTTTATCTTTAGTGGCATTGATCATATAACTGAAGTCTTCACTGCCAGTCATTGGCTTACCATTTGAATCAATCTGCTCAATCGGTAAGAAGGCGGCAGCGGCATCATAAATCACTTTGGCTGCTTGTGGGTGGTTGACAACGGCAGGATATCCGCTGGCTTCCAGTGTTGTTTTAAACCCACCGGCTTCACTACGAGCTACAATTTCATTGAAGCTGGCTTTTAATATTTTGTCCGTTTCTTCATCCATTGAACGGATCGTTCCACGTGCTTGAACATGATCCGCCAGCGCATTTGGGATGGTTCCCCCGTTAATCATGCCGCAACCAAATACGGCGGGGCTGAAAGGATCAGTCTTTTTGGCAACAATGTAGTCCATATAATCAATGATACGCGTTGCTTCGCGGATAGCATCTAACCCTTTATGAGGGGTTGAACCGTGAGCAGAAACACCGTGGACATCTAGTGTCCACGCTGAGCCGTATGAGGACATAACCCCAGAATTGAATTTAATATAACCCGTTTCAAATGCAGCATCATTGTGTAGGCCGTAAACTTCGTCTACTCTTTCCATACACCCCATTTCTACCATTTTGTTAGCACCTGGCACACGCATATCTTCTTCTGCCATTTGGAAGATAAAACGGACGTTATGGGTGAGCTCAGAACGGTTTTCACTGAGGTACTTCGCTGCTGTTAAGGCGATGGTCATGTGGGTATCATGTCCACAGTTATGAGCGCAACCTTCATGGACAGAGCTGTGCTCATTGCACGTTAAATCAGGCATTTCAAGGCCATCAATGTCAGTACGATAGGCAATCAAGCGCTTTGTTGGGTCGACAATCAATTCAGCGGTAAAACCAGTGTAGCCTTCGAATAAACGAATGTTATATCCAAAGCTTTCCATCAATTCACGGCAATATTGTGAGGTTTTGAATTCCTGCCCAGACAATTCAGGGATTTTATGTAAATCCTGACGTGTTTTTTTGCTAAATGTTTCTAAAGCAAAGAGCTTTTCACTGATATTGTATTTATTGGTCATTATGTTTTATCCCGTATACAAAAAGCGTTTTTAATGCTGTTAAAAGGCCCCTGGTGTGAGCATGGAATAATGAACAGCACGCTCATTTAATTTATGTGTATTTTAAAAACTAGATTCAGAAATAGGGTGATTTCTACTTCTACTCGTTATTTTTTATCTATCAATTTATAGGGTCAATTTTAGCGTGGATATTAAAAAATTGAGCGTGACGGAGATCGTGTTTATATCATATCAGTATTGCATGGCTCATGAATAATAAGGATGGTAATTTATTAAAATAATAATAAAAAATTATAATTTTAATTAAAATCCTTTTATATCAATTTGTTATGATTTTATTTTTCAATTTTAATATTAAGGATATTTATATTTTAAAGCGAGCCTGAATAGGGTTTAAGTTAAATTTTTTATTTAAAGTAGGGCGGTGATTGGCATGATTTTAGAAATTTTTTTAAATGAGATGGCGAATGTAAAAAGAAATTAATTAATGCGAAGAAAAAATTTTAAAGGTGGGATAAAAGCTAAAAAAATCATATTCCCCTTATTATAATTAACATAGCAATAAGGGGAATATTTTAATAATTAGTTCTTAAAAGAGCCGATAAATGAGAGGTATTCCTCTTTGCTCATTAATGGGGTGTAATCAGCTAACATCTCATCAGCTTGGGATGCATCATCAAATAACAGGTCAATAATTGCCATTGCCATCATTTGAGCTGGGCGGATATAGGCCATATCATCATCAAAAACAACGTAATCTTTACCATGCAAACCACCACGAATTGCGCCAATCCATGGGTGACTCACTGGCATGATATGTGATAAGTCACCTGTATCTGTGCTTCCCGTCATGTGCCCAGCAACCCAAACATTTTCTTCACCAATCAAGTCATGGGCATTTTGCTGCAACAAATGGTTCAACGTATCGTTGTTATACAGTGGGAGGTAACCCGGTAAATCTTTGACTTCTACCTCTGCACCGACAGACATTGCACCAGCAACCAATGCGCGAGTAATACGCTCATTCGCATCAATCATTGCAGGGACATTTGACGCTCGGACATAACTTTCCATACGGACATCACTTGGGGTGACATTGACCAAATCGCCGCCTTGCGTGATGATCGGATGAAAACGAATATAATCTTTTTCTTGGAAGGTCTCGCGGATCGCATTCACTCCCATAATCCCCATCATTGCGGCATTGAGGGCATTGACACCTAAGTGAGGGGCAGCCGCAGCATGAGATGCTTTCCCTTTGTAATTAATCAACTTGCCAATAAACCCATTGGTGGTGGTCGACATTTCAATAAAACCGGTATCACGTTCTGGTTTGACACTGGTTAAATGAATTTGCATCGCCATATCGATATCATCAAATTCACCAAGGGATATCAGCTCTGGCTTACCGCCGATATAACTAATTTTTCCTTGTTCAATCAGTTTATTACGATAAGCCAGTTCAACATACTCCTCAGCGGGAACGGCGAAAGGAACGACGTCTCCCGCGAGGTATTGCATAGCACCTGACTTAACCAGACCAATAGTCACAGCCATCATATTAGCGATTTGGGCATTGTGCCCACAGCAATGGGCAGCACCCGTTAAATCATCGGCTTCTGGGTGTTCTGCACAAATAATCGCATCGAGCTCACCAATCACAGCAATACTATGTTTACTCCCTTTTCCACCTTTAAGGCGCGCCTTAACACCTGTTAATGCGAGTTGGTTTCGGTAATTAACGCCTAGCGCAGAAAATGCAGCTTCCACTTTTTTTGCTGTTTTGATTTCTTTGTAGCCTAGCTCAGGCTCTGCCCAAATATCATCTGCTAATTTCTTGATATCCCCTTTATGGGATGCAATTGTCTCGCAGACGATGGCTTTCAATTGGTCTTTGGTCATTGTCATGGTAAATATTTCCTCTTGTTAGATAACGCCGCTCCATGAAAGTGTCACTTGACCAATAAGTGCAGCGAATAAGAATGTTCCCGTAAAGACCGCCAGTGAAACTGGGATGATGCGCCATGAAATAGCTTTAAATTTATCAATATCTTTACCGAGTGAAAGACCGGCAAATGCAAGTACCGTCGTACTAATAACAGCAAGTGATATTTTACCTGTCATTGCGATCATTTCTTTATCGTAAGGGAATAACGGTGAACACAAACCGGCAGCAATTAAAGATACCCAGAAAATCACAGGTAACTTACCTAATGGTGGGATTTGTGCAATTAAGTATGCCACAAATGACATCCCCCCTAATAATGCCATGGCGATAAGTGAATCACTAAAGACTGCGCCAAAGCTACCGCGGCCATAAATTGAACCGCCGAGTGCATCACCCAGTGAAGTGAAGATGATGACTAACACGATGATTATTGCAATTTCTGCCATCTTTTTCATGATCTTATATCCTTATTCTGTATCTGCTGATGCTGTTGCACGTTTTCTTTTCAACTTGTTGTATAAGAAAGAGGCAAACGGTAAGGAGAAGAAAATATAGATGTACAGACCTAATACTGAAGACATCAAGTTTGCGGAGGATGAAAATGCTTGAATATCCGCAGCGTGTTCAGGATAAAGCTCCAATAATGGTGCGACTGACGCAGCTAGCATCGAGCCACTTCCGACTCCGGCTCCCATTGCTAAAGCGAGAGGGCTCATAATATCGAGTCCAGCGATAACACTGGCGATGATGCCCATCCAAACGGCTCCGTACAATGTTCCGCAAATATACATTGCCATAACACCGCGGCCTTCTGGTGAACTTAAACCATATTTGGCTTCGATAATGGCAATATTAGGTTCACGACCGATAGAGTAGGTCGCACCAACTGCTTCACGGCCCATGCCTAACATGATAGCAAGTGGTAAGCCAAGTAAAATGGTACCGATAAAGTGACCGATTTCTTGCAAGATTAATGCGCCACCGGCTTGAATAATTTTTTCCCAAGATGCACCAACGGAGGTGCTTAATTTTGCAATTAAGATAACTAACGCGACACTCATTATAGAGCTAGCGTGTGCCATGTTTTTTTCGCTGAGAATTTTGAATTTTGGAAAACTGATAATACCACCCATCAACATGGAATAAAGCATTGGAAAAACCATGACTAAACTGATTTTAATTTGCCCTATAGCTTCCGAAAGAAGAATGATAAGTAAGCTAACCAAAAGCAACTTACTATCTTTTAATATACCCATAGTGTTACCTTTCATTGGAAATGTTTTTAAGAGTTATTCGTATATATTTATAATAAAAATGCATCATTTTCGTATTCATACTATCCATGAAACTATTTTCCTGACAATATTCCGAAAGTCTCTTAACCATGCCGAAAAGGCATGGTTAAAATCAATAAATTAAAATAATTAATAAAAATGGAGTCTTTGAATTGTTTTTCGCATTTCAATATTAAAAATATTTTTATTTTTCAGTGCGATACAAAAATTTATTAAATTTTTAACATGTTGTTTCATAAGTGATTTTTATTTTCAGATGCATTAATGCGAAGAGTTATCAAATACCTAATAAATGTGAGCTTGTTCAGGTTTTATGTATTTTTATATGAAAAGGTTTTATTTTTGTTGAGTTTGCATAATGGTGAAAATTGAGGATTCACTGGGTTTTGTTGTTGTATTTTTGGGTTTTAAGTTCTACTTTAATCTGATTTAAATTTAATTATTAGTTTAATAAACCAGTGCGTTTTTTTGTTTTTCTTTCAAAAAAATTTTATAAATTACAATAATATTGTATTTGGCAGTGATATTTGACTTGGATCGCAATTCTGAATATTCATTAATTAGAAAGCAATAAATGAGTCGAAATTTTATTTTAGTCTAAATGCTGATATTAATGTTATCCGTAACATATCAACTGCTATTTGTTTATAGCATCTCAAAAAATACAAAGGCACGAATGGCGCGAACAAAAAAGTATTTATTGTTAATTTATGGTGAGTCATCCTTTTATCACAACGGTATTGTAATCGGTAAATCTAAAGTAAGGTGTTTATGGCCATTACCCTAAAAGATATCACCAAAGACAATTGGGTGGATATCATATGTCTCGAAATAACCAAAGAGCAGGAAGACTTTGTCGCTCTTAACTCAGAGTCAATCGCAGCCTCAAAATTTTTTGATTATTATATTAATCGAGGTATCTATGTTGATGATGAGCCTGTTGGCTTTGTTCAATATTATTCAAACCATGAAAATGGTAGGCCTGAAGAGGTGTTTATTGATCAATTGATGATTGATATAAAACATCAAAGAAAAGGTTTTGGTTCTAGGGCTATTCCGCTAGTTCTCGAGGAAATTAAAAATTTGGGCAAATATAAGTCCGTATCAATTTGCTATGTCGAAGGTAATGACATCATGAAACCTTTTTTTGAACAATTTGGCTTTTCTGTTGTTGAGCAAGATGAATTTGATGAAACTATTATGCGGTTATTTTTCTGATACTAAAGTGATAAATATCCACTCCAACTAAAAGTTAGCAGCGGATATTTATAGAGCGGTAAATCGGCAGTATTTATCTAAAATTGCGCATTTAATCCTAAGCGTAGTGTGCGGCCCGGGGCTGGCATCATACTACGTGTCAGTGGGTCGATATAATAACGATCAGTTAAGTTGGTTACTAAGAATTCGACATTAATATTTTTGTCAATTTGGTAACTTGCATAGGCATCCGCTGTAAAGGTGGGTGTCCAGTGCATTGGGCTGTTGTTCGCCATCGAATAACTTCCCGGGAACTGTTGCATCAGTTTACGTTCATCTTTATTTTGCACACTACTGGTATAACGTAAACGTGTTCCCACTTCGAGATCTTCATCCATAAAGCGCATGCCTAGGTTGGAGTTAATCGCATATTTAGGCTGTAATTGTGTGCGTAAAAAGCCACCGGGGAAACCTGCTGTTGTACATTGGGAGAGATTATAACGGTTAGTTGGGTCCAAATTAGCGGGTGCGGAGTCATCACAAACCTCATTTTTGAGGCGGTAATCAACACCAATATCCATAAATACCCCGCCATTATCGTAGCGAGCCAAGGCTTCAATCCCTGCGGTTTTATGTTCTTTTACTTGAACAAAATTAAGACGCCCATCGCGGTCAAATGCATTTTCGATGACCGTATGGTAATAGCCTATTTTAACATCGGCATGGCGGTCTGCTCCGAGTAAACCCTGTAAATTACGTGAATAACCAAATTCAAAGGTTTTTGCACGTTCAGGTTTAAATGCCATCCTCTCTTTACGAGCTTCACTTTCGCCTGCAAATCCAATGCTACTTTCGAAGATACTCGGTAAGCGTACTGTTTCAATGTAACGTGCATAAACACGGTCGTTATCAGACAACCAAATATTGGCACCAAAAGCGGGGGCCCAGTCATGGCTTTTTTGCTTGCCTGAGAATTTCCATTTTTCTTCTTCAGTAAGTTCACGTTTGATGTCATCTGATGGGTGTGAGTAACTTGAACCATACACATAAACTTCTTTACCGGTTACTGGGTCGACTGCGCGAGCTTGAGAGTCAAAAGTTCCGTTATGGAAAGGGTTCGTTTTGGTGGTATAGCGCCCATCGTTATCTGATTTCCATTCAGTGCGGAAATTAACGTCTAAAACGCCATTTTCTTCTGGGTGCTGAGAGTTTTTTCTCTTGGTGATGAAAACGGTATAGTTCGTATCATCAAGTCCTATTGTTTTGAGTAAGATTTGTTTATTTTGATAGGCACCATTGAAGGGTTGGTAACCATTGGCAACAGCCTTATTATATTCTTCTTGAGTTAAAATTCGGTTGTAATTGATCTGTTTTGCAAGTCGCTCATCAGGGTTTTGAAAACCTTTGGTTCGATTGCGCATTTGCTCTTTTAAGTAATCATCCTCTGTCCAGCCATCAATATATTTTGCACCAGCATCCAATTCCAGCCAACTCGTTGGACGATAGTTAAAGTTAAAGGCAATACTGGTTTCTTGCCGATGTCCTTTACGTGGAAGGGCAATAAACGGGCTAGCCGTCTGCGATGGTGGTACGTCGTTAGAGTCTAATTTTTCTTTGAGCATTGAGCCGCGAATGGTTAAATCAAGATCGGGGGTGAGCGCCATGGTATTGCGTAAATTAAATCCAATACGGTCATTTTCAGAATTGGTTGCTGCGGTATTAATTAAAGTTCCATCAATGTTAGGATCTCTTCCATCACCATAACCATATTCAAACCCCCAATCACGTTCTTTAGGCTCTCGTGGGTAACCACCAGAGGTGTTGGTATCTCCTACCGAATGCGTCATCCACACATTTGCATTTAGGTCAATCCATTGATTATATTCAGGTTTCCATTTGTATTCCGCATTATAGGCATTGACCGTAAAGTGAGCTAATGGCCATTGTGGTAATACTTGTTTTCCTTCCAGCTCAGCAAATCCTAAACGTGAAGGCATAATTTCACCATAGGTACTTTCACTCCGGCGAAAGCCAAGGTGTAATGTTTGGTTTTCAGTGAGATATAAATTGGTTTTGACTAAATAGGATTCCAGCTCATTAGAGGTATTAGTCACTTCTTTTCCGGGGCGAAATACATTCGCGGCAAAAGGTAAATAAGGGTCTGGGCCAAGTTGTTGCTGTACTGTTTGTTGTTCATTTAATTGAACAGATTCTTTATAACGGTGAGCGCCATTTTTCCCCGCAAAGTAATTACCTTGCCGGCGATAAGCATAGGCGGCCATTAAATCAAATTTTTCTTGTCGGGTCCCAACCGCGATCCTTCCTCCGTTATCTTTAAAATTGAAAAATTGAGCATTTCCACGGGATTTCGGTGTTATGTTAACAACGGGGTCGGAAAGGACAGAGTTCTTATTTTTATAAATCTCAGGGTGATCTCGGTAATCTTCGCCATAACCATAGTGGGGAATACGTTCACGAGTTGAATTACTGCTGGTTTCCAATTTTAAGCTGACACCAAACTTTTCATCCGGTGCAACAACATCATCTATCCCTATGGTTCTGATGGCTATCCCTCCACCGACAGAGGTTTTTATATCGCCAGCGAGAGAACCACTTTTTTCAATCTCAATGCTACTAATGAGGTTTGGGTCCACATAGTTACGGTTATTTGCGCCATTATAACCCCGATAAACGGTGAGTGATTGTTCTGTGCCGTCAACCGTGACAGGAACACGCTCTTGCCCTTGGATCCCTCGAATATTTGGGTCTAACGCACCACTGTTTCTCGCATCACCGCTATAGACACCAACTGCACTATTTAGCACATCTGCAGTACTGGTGCCTTTATAACGTTCAACAAGGTCTTTTCCTAAATAAATTTTAGAACCTTTGGCATCATATTGGTCATCGTAACCTTGTTGATCTCGTTCTTTGATGGTTTTTGCTGAATCTTGAACGGTAATGGTGCCGAGGTGTTCTTCTTTTTCCCCTAAAGCGGTTATTGGAATCAAAAGAGCAGTAATAATTGCAGTAGTAATAGGTGTTAATTTGTATTTATACATAGTGTTTTCTCTGTGCCATAACGCTTAAAAGCGGGTTTCTAACCCAATAGAAATTTCGTGCTGGTGGTAGGAGTAAATTCCATCCGCGGAACTGCGATTGTCACGAAAGCGGTAACTGGTATAAGGCGTGAATGTGAGCAATGAATAATTTGGAAAACTGAGTCGCGCAAAATACATGGCTTCTTTATCATGGCGTTTTACATTCAACATTTGGTTGAAGGCCTTGAATTGGCTTTCTCGATAAGTTGCGAGTGCCAGTAAATGAATATCGGGCGTGAGTACGGTATACAAGCCGCCTCGGATGCCTAGCTGGTCATAATCATCACTACGAACTTCAGTCGTGAGACGAGTCGCATCAGCCCCTAAAAAGAGGGAAGTATCTGGGGTAATACCATAGACACCCGTTAGATGTAGGCTACTTCGATTGCCATCAGCACTGTCATACGGTTTTTGGTAATGAAGTTGTTGATAGTCAGCGGAGGTACTGAGGATAACCCGAGGTGTAAATTGGTAGTCAGCTTCAATTTTACCGCCCATACCTAAATAGCGGCGCTTTTCATTAACCGTTTTTAATTCAATTAATGGGCCAAAGGCGATAGTCGTATTTGCATCATTAAAACGATATAAAGTTGCTAAAGAAGAAGTGTTTTCACTGAATTCAGCATAGTGAGGATAGCGGTCGCCATAAGATGTTCCCTTGATTTGCAGGGAATGGTTGCTCGATATAGGAATAATTTTACTTAGGCTTGCGTCATAGGTGAGCCCTGGCGATGACTTAGGGTTAGCCATTTTCCAGGTTCCCCCCGGAGTTTCCCAAACTTTATTTTTATCAGGAACTTGATTGATATTACTGTTGTATTTATAGCCAAAAGAGAGGCTTCCTGTCCAAGTAGTACGGTTTTCTATAGCATCAATAAATTGTTGAATGGTTTGCTTTACACTGGCAGGTAATGCGAGTGTTTCATCGTTGATTAAATTTTGGAATAAAGCCAAAGACTCCTTATTTTGATTATCTTCAAAATAAGCTCGTGCAAGTTCCAACTTAATGCGAAGAAACTTTGGTGACAGTGCCAGTATTTGTTGGTAGTGGGCAATTGCTTCAGGGTAATGGTTTTGTGCTTTAGCGGTTTCTGCTTTTGCAAATAAAATAAGCAATGGGTCCGCATCAGTTAGTTGCTGGTAGCGAGGCAATAAGCGTTGTACGTCTTGAAATTGCCGATGGTTGATTGCCAGATAAATTGCCTGTCCTAAGTCTTGAGCGTTATTTTTTAGGGTATAGTTTTCCCCATTTAGTTTTATTGATAGGTCATCAGGGAGTAGCAATTGGTCTTTATTGGGGACAACTGCACTTTTATCACGATAATTTTGTTTATCTTTTTGCCATAACAGCTGTTCTCGGTCAGTATCCAAGCTAGCTGGAAATGCAGAGAACGCAACCATAAGCATCATAATGGCAGGGGGTAATAGCAGATATCGCATAGGATTAGCTTCGGTAATAAAAGGCTGTGGCCAACTACCTGTCACGTTTTATGGTTGGCCACTGAGGTTAATTTACGGATTACTGGGAGATATTCCCACGGCTTCCACCAAAGGCCATGTCTTTGCTGTGGTCGCTAAATTCAGTTACCCCTGCAATATGTTTAGCTTGGTCGCCAAAGAAGTGCCCATTTGTTGAGCCTGATTCACCATTAAGAGTGGCCGCTCCGGCGAAAGTGGCATTGTTATTTATGGTGGCATTAATATTGGTTGCACCAATATTCCCTGCTAAGGATTTAGTTCCAAAGTTGGCTGTCAGAGTACCTGCGGCTAGGGCACCTCCATTATATTGGCTTATCCCTTTAACAGAGTATTCCGCAGTGCCCGCTGTTGGCATATTGGTGGTGACATCTTTACCAGAGTAGTAAGCCGTGTGTGTTGTGTCACTAGCTTGTCCGGTTGATGACCATTCGCCGAAATAGACTTCTGCATCTGCTACTTTTGCAAAGTTAAATACGCCCATTTTGTCATGTGAACCAGAGCTATTAGGCATAGAGACCACATGTGCTTCATTCCCTGGTTGTTTTGGCGCCATTTTTGTTAACCCAGAGAATGAAATGATTTTTCCACCGTAAACAGATTGCACACCAATACCAGGATCACCCGCAGCACCACCATGTCCACCACCGGTTCCTTCTGTCGCTCCAACACGAATGGAAGGTTCATTGGGATCGAAAGGTTGGCTTTGGCCAGAACCGATTGCTGCAGAAGCACCAAAAGTCATTGTGCAGGTTGCGAGTGCTAGAGCGATAATATTTAACTTTTTCATCGAAATACTCCATTTTTATTAAAGATATTAACGATACTATTGATTAAGAAATTATTATTTCGCATATATATGACGAGAGTTATTAAATCAAATAATAATATAAATGCAAATGATAATTCTTCGCATTAACATTAAAATAATTATGGGTATCAATGGGATAGTGGTATTTAGTTTATTGTTAGTTGTTGATATTACGATTTATTTTTGTAATTAATTTGTTGGTTTATCAATTTTTATGATAATTATTTTTTAATAAAAAAGTTAAACTAGTCACATTTTAATGTGTTTGATTAAAAGAGTTACATAAAAAACATTAAAGTTAGTGTTGTTTACTGTTTCATCATCGGCGCTAGTCAATGGCGGACTAAATAAATTAAAATAGTAAATGAAAATAAGGCGCATTATCATTAATGGTGTGGTAATTTAGCTTTTACCGATCACTATTAGATTAATATTTACTCAAAATGCTAAGGGATAAAGTAATGGCACCATGGTTAATTTTTGGCGCTGGTGGAAAAGGTGTTGGCCATCAGATTGCTCAGTTGGCAATAGCAGAGAAACATCCTGTCATCGCAGTTGTACGTAATAGGCAATCTGCAGCAGCGTTAGAGGCTGTAGGGGTGCAAGTTTTCATCGGCGATGCTTGTGATAGCGAGGTGGTTAAAGCTGCATGCCATGCCGCAGGAACAAATGCCACAGTTATTTCAACCATGGGAGGTACGCAAGATTATTTAGCTCACCGTACGGTGATTGATTGTGCCGAGCAAGCGGGTATATCTCGCATGGTGTTAGTTACGTCATTAGGCTGTGGAGATTCATGGCCTTATTTATCTGCTCGGTCACGCGCTGCGTTTGGTCAGGCAGTGAGAGAAAAATCCCTTGCGGAATCATGGCTACAAACTAGCTCGTTAGATTATGTGATTATTCGCCCTGGTGGGTTATTACATGGTGAACCAACGGGAAAAGCAGTTCTTCAACAAGAGGTTGAAGTTCATGGGTTAGTGATGCGCGCGGATGTTGCTTCACATGTTTACCAGTTGGCTAAGCAAGGGGAATTGAAAAAACAAATTTATAGCGTGGTACAACCCGGTCTGACACCCTCTTAATAAAACCAAGGTTTTTTTTGCATAGTGACAACGACATCATAACTATCCTCAATTACTTGTTTATTGCCTTAGACTCGTATAATTTTGAACAAGTTATTCAAGTTTTAGGGGAACAAACAGAAAAGCATAAGGAGACAATCATGAATATTGCGCAACGATTGCAAGATAAAGGACGACAAGAAGGACGGCAAGAAGGGCTGCAGGAAGGATTTCAAAAAGGCAAAGAAGAGGCAAATATAACAACGGCACGGAATCTTTTGGAACAAGGAGTTAGTATCGAGATAATAATGAAAAGCACTGGGCTGAGCCGTGAAAAACTTATTTCTTTACAGTAACTCAGGTGTTATGACTCAGATTTAAAAGGGATATTATTTATCAATATCCCTTTATTTAATAATAGTTGAATAATATATAAATTATTTAAATGGCATCTACTAGGTTTGCTTATCCCATTGAACTAGCGCTAACGACAGTTGACTCAAAGCGGCATAAAAACCAAACTCATCATATCGTTGGCAATTTTGGCTAAATACCGGTAGCCATTGCAGTAAAAGTGATAAAGTTTTTAGGCGTAACTGTTTCACTTTTTCTTGGTCCAAATGGGCTTCATTTAATGAAAAATGTAAGTGACTTAATAGCTCCAAAAAAATTGAAATATGGTCAGAAGGCTCGTTAAATGCCTCACTGGTTTCCATTCCTGCCTCGGCTAATAGGTACTTAATCTGTTCATTACCATGTTTACTGTTTGGATAAACTGAGGCGTAAGGTAAGGCTGATTGTTTATCTGACATTAAGAATAAACTACAAAAATCTGCGGCTAATTCGAGCTGAGCATCATTTCGCATCATTAGCGCTTTGATTTTTGTTTTAACCTCTTGAATTAGCGAAGTTAAAACAGGTTCCTGCTCGATAGTCGTAAACCAATCCATCATTTCGCTAGATTGAATCTGTGCTAACGTTGCATTATCTAATTCACGTGAGAACAATTGTGCTAGCCATGCATAAACACATGCTATTTGTTCTGGCGACAAAGTGATTTGTTTTGTCATTTGTTCACCTGTGATGCAGGAACATATTCACATTGAGCAACCATTTCAATTGGCCCATCGAATGCATTGACATTATCCACTTGTCCTGTGTATTTTTCTATCTCCACTAAGGTTGTATGTGCGCTGGTGGCCTGCGCTAATTGAGAGGTTCCAATATCAAGCGTTAATACGTTTGGGTTTCCGTATTTGCACAGGGAATTGATTTCTCCACCCTTAGTCGGGTCATACCAAGCTCCTTCATGGATACGAGCAACGCCTTCTGTATATAAGTCAGAAACTACGGCTCCTGCTAACACTTGCCCGCGGTCGTTGAAAACACGAACAATATCACCATTTTGTATGCCTCTAGCTTTCGCATCTTGAGGGCTAATAAAGACCGGCTCTTTGCCACTCACAGAATAATATTGACGTAATACAGGGGACTCGCACAATTGTGAGTGTAAACGAAAATCGGGATGTGCGGATTGCAAATGTAGTGGCCATTTTTTTGAACCTGGACCACCATGAGAGCGTTCTGCTTTTTCGAACCACATTGGGTGACCTTGGCAATCATCATATTGCATATCAGCAATAGTTTTTGAGTAAATTTCAATTAAACCACTCGGTGTCCCTAAAGGTTCTAAGTCGGGATCTTCCCTAAATGCTTGATGACGAACAAACATTTGTGGATGTTCAAATTCCACATAGCCTTCTTTTTCCCAGAACGTATCGAAGGAGGGTAAATGAATACCACGGCCTTTTCCTTGTTGGCTGCCTTCTTGCCAAATGCGTTTTAGCCAGCCCATTTCGTCCAAACCTTCAGTAAAGGCTTCTTCACGACCAAAACGGCGGCAGAGGTCACGTAAGATATCGAAGTCATTACGTGACTCAAACTGCGGTTCAACGAGTTGTTTCATCGCAATAATGCCACGGTTTGAGTGATTGCCGTATTGGTCAAGGTCATTACGTTCAAATTGTGTGGTTGCCGGTAATACGATATCGGCAAAACGACAGGTGGATGTCCATTGATTATCAATAGAGACAACCGTTTCTAGTTTGCGCCAACCTTCAATAATACGGTTAATTTGTTGGTGGCGGTGGAATGGGTTGGTTCCGGCAAATACACACATTTTTAGTGGAGGTAATTTAACTGCTTTACCGTTCCAGTTGATTGTTTTTCCGGGTTCTAAAATAGCATCAATAAAACGAGCAATAGGGATGGTGCTGCTGTAGCCTTTGTAGTCATTGTTATCATGAATAGGTGGCACTTTGGTTGAGCCGGAAAAACCACTTAAAATAATTCCCTGGCGGCTTGGGGTTCCTGCTCCATTATAGTGCCAACCGAAACCAAATCCTCCACCCGGTAAGCCAATCTGACCTAACATCGCAGCCAAAACGACAATCATCCAAGACCATTGTTCACCATGTTGCATACGTTGAACACACCAACCTGCGATGATTTGGGTTCTATCTGCTGCCATTTGGCGGGCTAAAGCGCGGATTGTGTCGGCATCAATGCCACAGATTTCAGCCGCCCATTGTGCATCTTTGGGTTGTCCATCTGTTTTTCCCATTAAGTAGGGAACAAATTGCTCGAAACCAACACAATATTCTTTTAAGAAAGTTTTATCATGTAAGTCTTCACTGTAAAGTGTGTGGGCGATGGCTAATTGCAGTGGGACATCCGCTTGCGGGTTAATCGCAATATGCTGAACATTGGTACGCCCAAGGTAATCATGAGTTGATGTGATTATTGGATCGATACTGATGACTTTTATCTCGCCATTAGCGGCTTTTTCTTTCAGTTGTTCATAATATTCATAAACGTCATGATCAGGACACCACCAGTTAGCTTGTTGGTTTTTAATCAGGTCAGAGCCCCATAATACGATGGTTTTACTATTTTTAAGGACTAGCGGCCAAGAGGTTTGTTGTTCATAAACCTCCATTGACCCGACAACTCGAGGTAAAATCACTTGTGCAGCACCCGTTGAGTAGTCTCCGCCAGTACTGACACTATTACCGTGCAGCGCAATGGCGCGGGCTAACATACCTGATGCATTGTGGAGCATCCCTGTCGATTGCCAGCCATTTGCAGTAAGTAATCCACTTGGTCCATAAGTTGTTTGAATACGTTCTAATTCTTGATAGAACAAATCAAGGGCCTCATCCCAAGAAACACGTACGAAGCGGTTATCACCTCGTTGTGAGGTGTCACTTAAATGACGTTTACGTAGCCAATCAACACGCACCATTGGGTAACGGATACGGGCAGTGCCATGCACATGGTCAGGCAATCCTGCAATCATTTTTGATGGAAATTTATCGTGTTCAAAGGGTTTTGCTTCGATAAAACGGCCATCAACTACGGTAGCGCGAATTGCGCCCCAGTGTGACCCAGTTAGAATGCCTTCTTGTACCACCGCAGTTTGTTCTCCAGCTGTTGCAGCGTTAGCCTTACGTGGTGTTAATAGGGAAGGGCCTAACATACCCGCAACAGTGAGCCCGCCAAGCTGGAACAAAAAGTGTCGACGAGAAGCTTGAAAAGTTGGATTATTTTTCATTCTGTACTCCGTTATCACCGTGTGAAGATCCTGCGGTATCAGATGCATTCATTTGTAAGTATTTCAATAAGGTACGCTCTTCTCGCTTATCTAAACTGGTAAAGCCAATCATACCGTTTAATGTGCCTATCCAACCGTTAGCATCAAAGTGAGCAATATCTGGCGCGCCATGGCATTGATTACAAGAACCGTTATATAAAGAGTCTGCATAAGCCCATATCGGTTTGATATCATTGACCATATCACCTTGCTGCATCCATGCAGTCGCTTGCAGTTTGCTCCATGACGTATCTGTTGCAGCGACGACGGTGCTTTCTAAATTTTTCACATTTTCTTGAACATCACCACGTATCGAAGCTACGAAAATTCGCTTGCCGGGGAATTCAGATAGAACTCGTTGGCGACCATCGGTTTCTGTCCACCCTGTGATTTCAACTTGTAGCCAATCGCCATCACGTTTTAGGACTTTCACCTCTGAGGCAGGAAGTAACGAGCCAGCAGGGTCTTTATCCCCTTTATTTGCATAAATAGGTTTAATATCAAGTGAATACAGAATATCTGAATCACTATTTGCCTTAGCGCGCAGCTCATCGAATTGTTTACGAAAACCGCTGCTCATATCAGGTAATTGGTGGGCAATTCCTTTGTGGCAGTCAATGCAGGATTGATTCTCTTTCGCAGCGATTTGCATCTGGCGAGCTGCTTCTGGATTTTGTTTAGCGTGATCCATTGAGTCATAATCATGGCAAGAGCGGCAAGTAGCAGAATTATTTTCTTTCATGCGGGCCCACTCGCGTTCCGCAAGTTCGGCACGTTTGGCTTCAAATTTTTCTGGGGTATCTATCGAGTGAGCAATAAATGTTTGATAAATATCATTGCTTGCTTCGAGTTTCCGTTTAATCATGCCTGGAAGGTCGGAGGGAATATGGCAGTCATGGCATTCTGCGTGTACGCCAGATGCATTTTGGAAATGTACAGATTGCTTATATTCTTCGTAAACGGGTTCCATGCTATGGCAACTGACACAAAACTCGGTGGTGCTAGTCACTTTCATCCCAACATGGGGAACAACGATTAACGCAACACCCACTGCAATCCCGACAACGATTAACGTTAGCATTGACCAACGAGCACTTGGTTTTCGCAACGCTCTCCAGAGTTTCCGCATAATAGCCCCTGTAATTATATGGTTTAATACAGGCGATCTTATTGAGTTAATATGAATAGCGGTACTAGTCAGAATGAACAGCTTACGGCAAGATATGAGCAAATATGAACAGATATGAACAGAAGAGAGTATATCAATGACATCACATCATATTGTGGTTGTTGAAGATGAACCCGTTACTCAGGCTCGCTTACAGGCTTACTTTGAGCAAGAAGGGTATCGTGTTTCTGTAACGGGGAATGGCGCGGGGCTACGCGAAATTATGGACCAGCAAGCCGTTGACTTGATTCTGTTGGATATTAATTTACCAGATGAAAACGGGTTAATGTTAACAAGGGCACTACGTGAGCGTTTTACGGTAGGAATTATTTTAGTCACAGGCCGCTGTGACCAAATTGACCGTATTGTGGGTTTAGAAATGGGAGCCGATGACTATGTTACTAAGCCCTTGGAACTTAGGGAATTAGTCGTTCGCGTTAAAAATTTACTTTGGCGAATTGACCTTGCTAAGCCTTCGCAAGCCCAAGTTGTTTCTCAAGATAATTGTTATCAGTTTGCTGGCTATTGCCTAAATGTTTCGATGCATACGCTCGAATTTGAGCATCAGGCTATCAAACTCACACGGGCTGAATATGAAATGCTAGTGGCTTTTGTGACGAACCCACGGGAGATTTTAAGCCGAGAACGTCTTTTACGTATGTTATCTGCCCGACGAGTTGATAACCCTGATTTACGTACCATAGATGTACTTATTCGCCGTTTACGCCATAAAATCAAAGCGGATTTATTAGTGACTCAGCATGGTGAAGGCTATTTTTTAGCTGCTGATGTATATTGATATACGGGCCTAAAGCCTCCTGGAGATAATGAGTTGCGTAAGTGTTCACTATCTGCGTTTTGTTGGGTAAGCACTAAAATCGGCGGGCTTATATTGTTTGGAACCGGCTGCTTTTGTAGTACTTTGATGGCTTGTTCAATCACTAGCTCACCTTGCCAAACCATTTGGTCGCTGGCTGCCATAATAATTCGGCCTCTTTTTAACCCGCGGTAGACTTGGTGAGAAAGGTAAAAAGAAACAATATTCAATGGTTTCGTTAAGTTACGGCCTTCACCCATTGCGGCCTCAGCGGCAATAGCTGTGCCAACGACGACATCGGTATCAGGGTTACGCTCTAACATTTCATGTAATAGATTGCGTTGAACCTCAAGGTCGTTATCCCCTTGCGCAACATCCACAATTTGTACTTGGCTACCTGCAATAGCTTCTCGGAATCCTTGCTCCATTTCATGGCTGCCTCCGGCATTTAATGGGCCAGGCATAAGTAAAACTTTCAATGGCTTACCTTGACTCCATTGGACTAAATAGCGCCCCGGTTGATAACCCATTTGAAACCAAGGTACACCAACGCGGGTTTTAATTGTTTTATCGTGTGTCGCATTGATGACTTCAATGACAGGCGTATTTTCTACCAGTTGGCTAAGGTTTGGAAAAGTTGTGGTGCTACTTCCCAGTAAGATGGCATCTGCTCCCCATTGTTGGCACTGCGTAATTTGCTTTTGTTGGGTTGCTAGTTGGTTATATCCACCGGCTTCTAATACGTTTAGGTTAACGCCATAGTGTTTTGCCGCTTTTTGCATTCCGTAATTAATTGATAACCAATAAGAATCTTTTAGGCTAGGATAAAGCGCACACAACTTCCATGCTTTTGTGGCAGTAACGGGATCATGTGGTTGCCGGTCAAAATGCAGTGTATCGCTCCACTGAATTAGTGAACTATTGTGCGCCGTTGCTAGGCTCAACAACGAGTGAAATGTGAACAGTAGTAAAATCAATACACGCATGATAGCCTCACAAACCAGAAACCTTTATCCTAAATGCATTCTTGCTGCTAACTCAACCATTTTAATTTTTAGGCTAACGAAACCGTGAATTTATCACTAACTAGACGACTATGGATGGGCTTTGCACTGATGGCTGCATTGACCTTTATTAGCACCCTTGTGGGGTGGTACAACTTACGTTTTGTTAGCCAAGTTGAACAGGCCAATACGGAAGCTCTAATCCCAACCATGAATATGGCAAGGCAACTGAGTGAAGCGAGTGCTTGGGAGCTATTTTCTGCACAAAATCTCACAAATGCAGATAGCGAAAGTATTTGGTTAGCACAAGGACGAATGTTAACGGCACAAAGCCTTAAAATCACTAATTTACTGAAAATATTAAGAGAACAAGGCTTTAATACACAAAATATTGAACAACAAGAAAAAGAAATTGCTCAGTCATTAAGCCAACAGGGTGAATTAGTTGGGCAGCGGTTAAAACTGCGCGCAGAGCAACAACAATTAAGGCAGCATATCATTGCGGCGGCGGGAGATATCGCCCAAAAGGCACATGGTCAGGCAAACAATGCCGCCACCTCAGCGGGAGCAACTCAAGTCAGTATTTACGACCTTATTGAAAGGAAACAAGGGGAACAAGCACAACAAGCCCTTGATCAACTAATTGATATTGACCTTGAATATGCCAGCCAAATGAATGAGCTTCGATTAAGCGCGATGCGTGTACAGCAAATGGTACTTAATTTAGGTTCAAACCAGCCCCACCGCAATATGGCAGAATTAGAAAAACAGTTGAATTCTGCAGTTAAAATCTTACAACGTCGGCAAAAATATATTGAAGACCCTGCAGTGCGAGGCCAAGTAGAAAACGCGTTAAATAGCGTGAAGCGCTATACCGAGTTAATCGCGTTGTACCGGCAAGATAACGACATCACAACACGTTTACAGATTTTATCACAAAATAATATTGACCAATTTGCACGTTTTAGTAGTGAAGTAGCGCAATTAGTTGACATCATTGAGCTTCGTAACCAAACCGCATTGGGACAACTTAAACAAGCCAGTGAACGAGGGCAGAATTGGTTGTTAGCATTGAGTATTGTCTCATTACTCTCACTTATCTTGATCCTTTGGCGAGTGGTTTATCGTTTAGTGACAAAGCCGCTGGCACAGCAAACCCAAGCCCTTCAACGCTTATTAGAGGGCGATATTGACTCTGCATTTCCTGAAACTGCAGGGGTAAAAGAGCTTGATACGATTGGCCGTTTAATGGATGCATTTCGTGAAAGTGTTCATGCCTTAAATAATCAGCGTGAACAGCTAGCAGACGAAGTCAAAGCGAGGACGGCAGAATTGCGCGTGATGGTTGTTGAGCACCGCAAAGCTCGTTCTGAAGCAGAACAAGCCAATCAGGCTAAATCGGCATTTTTAGCGGCAATGAGCCATGAAATTCGCACTCCTCTTTATGGGATTTTGGGGACAGCGCAGCTGTTATTAGAAAATAAAGCACTTAACCAATATCATGATGATTTATATGCGATTACTGACTCAGGTGAATCTTTATTAGCAATTTTGAATGACATTTTGGACTACTCCGCAATTGAAGCAGGGGGACAAAATGTTTCCATCAATGATGAGCCTTTTGAGCCCAAGCCGTTATTAGAAAGTACTTTGTATTTAATGAATGCCAGTAATAAAAATAGTGCTATTCAGTTAGTTGCAGATATTGCGGATGATTTGCCGATTGCTTTACAAGGGGACCCGCTACGGATCCGACAAATTATCACGAATTTACTCAGTAATGCATTGCGCTTTACTCAAAAGGGGCAAATCACTTTGCGTAGTTGCCGTTATGGTAAATATTGGTTTATTGAAGTGGAAGACACAGGGTGTGGCATTGATAGCTCGCGATTTACTGATATTTTTAAGCCATTTGTGCAAGTAGATAGCCAGCGGGGTGGTACAGGACTTGGGCTGACAATTAGTGCAAGTCTAGCGCAAGCGATGGGAGGTGAATTGACGGTTAGTAGCCAGTTGGGGAGCGGGAGCTGCTTTCGTTTAACATTGCCGCTATGTATCACCTCTCATCCAGTGGGTAAATCGGCTGAGCTGCCATTAGACATGCGAGGTGTGAATTTATTACTCATAGAAGACAACCCATTGACTCAAAAAATCAGTGGAGAAATGTTAACCCGCAGTGGGGCTCAGGTAACCATTGTTGGCTCTGCTGCTGAGGCTTTGGCGACTCTACAAACTGGTCAACAATTTACGGCGGCATTGGTGGATTTTGGCTTACCTGACATCGATGGTATCACCTTGGCTAAACAAATAGCGAAAACTTACCCTACATTGATTTTGATTGGTTTTAGTGCTCATGTGATTGATGAAACATTGCGCCAACGAACCAGCCAAGTTTTTCGCGGTATCATTCAAAAACCGGTACCAAGAGATATGTTAAATCAATTAATTGTTAAATATATTTCAGGTGGTGAATATACATTGTCTGATTCTGGTGTTCAGGGAGAAGTTATAAATTTACAACAGCTTGCCAGTGATGCCGAATTAATGGGATTCCAGAAAATTCGCGAATGGGTGAGTATTTTTAAACAACATTCCTTGCCTTTGCTCGATCAAATTGACATTGCACGAGCAGAAAGTAACGCAGAACAAATAAAGCGCCTTGCTCACCAGTTAAAAAGCAGTTGTGCCAGTTTGGGAATGCAAAATGCAGTACAAAGCTGCGTATTATTAGAACAGCAGCCAATGGCGGATACCCAATTGAAGGATGATATCCAGCAAGGCTTACGGGCTATTGATCAATGGTTGAATAAAATACATTGACTCTTTAACTAGCCCGTAAGGTTAACAAAGATATATATTCAGGACAAAAGCTTAGCGAGCAACCCGTAGGCCCCCGGTCACACCTTGTGGGCTCCAAAGTATTTGCCATAATTGAATATCTCTCGCTCTAAATGCACCTGCACAAGCATTTAAATAATAAGAAAACATGCGTTTGAAGCGAGGCGTATAATTATCTTCGAGCTCTGGCCAAGCCGCTTGAAAACGGGAATACCACGCCATAAGTGTATGGTCATAATCTGCACCAAAATTATGCCAATCCTCCATGACCAGTTTGCCTTCGCTGGTTTCGCCAATATTTTGTACAGACGGTAGGCAGCCGTTTGGGAAAATATACTTGTTAGTCCATGGGTCGACATTTACTTTATTTTGATTAGAGCCAATGGTGTGAAGTAAAAACAAACCATTAGTTTTTAAATTGCGTTGAATAACATCAAAGTAAGTCGCATAGTTTTTAGGCCCGACATGCTCAAACATGCCTACAGAGACAATACGGTCAAATTGGTCGTTGAGATTCCGATAATCGTCTAATTTAATATCGACATCTAAGCCTGCACAGCGAGCTTGAGCATATTTTTGTTGCTCAGCGGAAATAGTGACACCCGTGACAGAAACTCCATAATTTTTTGCTGCATAGGCAGCTAGCCCGCCCCATCCACAGCCGATATCCAGTAATCGCATACCTGGTTTTAATTGCAGTTTTTCGCAGATTAAATTTAATTTTTGTTCTTGAGCAAGAGGGAGGTTTTCAGGAACCGTTTCTAAACCTTTCCAGTAGCCGCAAGAATATTGCATATAAGGGTCGAGCATCAGGGAAAATAAGTCATTCCCGAGGTCGTAATGTTCTTCTCCAACAATGCGAGCACGTTTTAGGGTTTGTAAATTGCGAACGCGTGCGACAGCAATTTTCAATGTATCACTGAAATTATGAGGTATTTTTTTATCGAGCTTATGGCGTAATACATGTTGGAAAAATATGTCTAAACGTTCGCAATCCCACCAACCATCCATATAGCTTTCACCTAATCCTAATGAGCCTTGTTGTAGCACTCGTTTAAAGAATTGGTAGTTGTGAACTTGAATATCGAAAGGGCGGGAGCCATTAATTTTAATACCAGCTTCACTTAATAATTCAGCAGCAATGCGTTGCCAAGAATCGATAGTATTTTTTTGGTTAACGACTTGTTCAGTACTCATCTGATCTCCAATTTTTTTCAAAGTGGGATTCAGAGAACTTTATTTGTGACGTATTCGCGGTACAGCAAAACAGGAATATTGGCCACCGCTGCATGACAGTCAGTGTATTAGCGTTATTGTTGCTATAAATAAAGCTCAAATCCAGTTTCAGATAACTCTCTAAAAAATATAAAACGTTCGCATTGAATTTCAATAGAAATTGCGTTTAATACTTAGAAATGGCACTTATAACCAAAAAAGGAGTTCTTATAAGACGTTTATTTGCTCACCAAAGCTTTCAAGCTCTGCAATAAGTATTGGATTAAGTCTAGTATATAGGAATGAATTTTGTGTAAGAAATACGTCATTAGTTGCTTTTTATCCGATTAAGATTAGTTCTTCGGGCTGGTTTTATTTAAATTAATGATGAGCTATAAGACAATTGGCTCACCTACTGTTGTAGAGAGCCATTTTGGAATTAAAAATTAATGGTTAGATTTTTGGAGTATATCCATAACGGATGGTTTCCGTTTGTTCTAAATGAATTTGGGTTACCGCAGGTTGGGTATTGGCAATCACCTGACCATCACGAACCGAATAACGTACAGGAACTTGACGGCGCACGGCATCGAAGCCATTTTCTGCAGGTAAAATCAATAAACTAGCGCGTTTTCCTTCACTCACACCATAATCTTGCAAGTTCAACGTACGTGCGCTGTACTCACTAATCAGTTTCAGCCCATCATTGATTTGCTGGTAACCCATTAATTGGCAAACATGTAACCCCATATGCAGGACTTGCAGCATATTAGCTGTACCAAGTGGGTACCAAGGGTCAAAAACATCATCGTGGCCGAAGCAGACATTAATATCTGTGGCTAGCATCTCTTTCACTCGCGTAATCCCACGGCGTTTGGGATAAGTATCAAAGCGGCCTTGTAAGTGAATATTCACTAGCGGGTTAGCCACAAAGTTAATCTCAGACATTTTTAGCAGACGAAATAAACGAGAAGTATAAGCGCCATTGTATGAATGCATCGCAGTGGTATGGCTTGCCGTGACGCGAGAACCCATCCCCTGTGCATGTGCTAGTGCTGCGACAGTTTCCACAAAGCGGGATTGTTCATCATCGATTTCATCACAGTGGACATCAATCAAACGGTCATATTTTTGTGCTAAAGCGAACGTTTTATGGAGTGATTCTACACCATACTCACGAGTAAATTCGAAATGTGGAATAGCACCAACGACATCGGCTCCAAGGCGTAGTGCTTCTTCTAACAAGGCTTCGCCATTTGGATAAGACAAAATACCTTCTTGTGGAAAAGCAACAATTTGCACATCAACCCAAGGCGCGATTTCTTGTTTTACTTCTAACATCGCTTTCAGTGCGGTTAATGTTGGGTCTGACACATCCACATGGGTGCGAACATGTTGAATACCATTGGCAATTTGCCATTTAAGGGTTTGCCACGCGCGGTTTTTAACATCCTCGTGAGTAAGCATCGCTTTGCGCTCCGCCCAACGTTCAATGCCTTCAAAGAGTGTTCCAGACTGGTTCCAGCTTGGTTGCCCAGCGGTTTGAGTAGTATCCAAGTGAATGTGTGGCTCAACGAAGGGCGCGGTCACCAAACCACCTTCACCGTCTAAGCTGTTTGGCAATATTTCGCCTTCAGGTTGTGGAAGGATAGCTTGAATTTTTTGGTTGTCGATATCAATACGCCACAGCCCATCACGCTCGGGTAAACGGATATTATGGATATGTTTGATAGTTTGATTAAGCACGGGTCATCTCCGAATCAGTAGTATGGCGGCGATTTAATAATGGGTTAAGGATAGCGTAACATAATGCACCACCCAGCACGGCATTGACAGGGACAATACCTGGTAACCAGTTTCCTGCGATAACCCCAGCGGCAACAGCGATTAATGCACTGATGTTGACATCACGCATTTTACTGCGGTCAAAGGTTTCATAGCGGTGACGGTACATGAGGTAGTCGGCGATGATAATTCCACCAATAGGGGGAATAGCCGCAGATAAGAAAGTTAGCCAGCCGACAAAATTATTATATAACCACAGTGCGCATAACGTTCCTACCAGTCCATTGACAATGGATAAGGTTTTGCTGGATAACCCGGTGATATTGGCAAACCCCAAGCCTGACGCGTATAGGGCGTTATCATTAGTTGTCCAAATATTTAGACCTAAAACGATAATTGCGGGTAATAGCAAACCTTGAGCAATCATCACATCAGAGATATCTGCCATACCTAATGATGCAGCGCCAGCGGCGCCAAAGATAAACATCAATGAGTTACCAAGGAAAAAGGCAATAATAGCGACAAGTACTGCAATTTTAGGTCTTCGCCCGAAACGCACAAAATCGGCCGTTAATGTTCCTGCACTCACAAAAGAGCCTACAACCATGGCTAAAGCAAGGTTAAAATCGATGGGTTTTACGGGTACGACAGCCTGCAATGCACTGATTCCACCCATATCAGTGATAGCAAGGTAAACGGAGTAACTACCGAGTATCGCAATGGCAGGAACAGCAACGATTGACAGAACTGTAAGAGCAGAAATACCAAAAAACACAGTAACGGTCATTAAGACCCCGGAAATACCAATTAACCAGTTGATATCCCAGCCTGTTGCTTTACCAACAGGAATGGCAAACATCGCAACACCGACACCAAACCAGCCAACTTGTGTGCCGCCCAATAGGAAAGAGGGGAGCCATGAGCCTTTAATACCAAAAGAATAACGAGCAAGAAGGTGAGTGGTTAAGCCTGTTTTAGAACCAATAAAACCAAGAAATGCGGTGTAGATACCAAGAAGAAGATTACCGATAAGAACTGCGAGGAAGAAATCATGAAAATCAAGACCGGTACCGAGAGCGCCTCCGGTCCACATACTGGCGGAAAAGAACGTTAAACCTAGCATCACAAAGGTTAATGCTAGTCCGCCTTTCCGCGCTGATATGGGCACGGGGCCATGGCTATAATTTTTATCGTCAGGCACGATTGTCTCCAGTTATTTTTTTCAGGCCAAAAAAATCCGACGCATTTTATAGCCATCAAAACAAAAAGCAAACGTTTTCGTCAATAATTTAAAATAATTAATGTATTCAAGAATAATTTTATTTATGGAATTAAAAGTAGAAATAATAGATAACTTAGGGTTTAAATTGCCTTATTTTTCAGTAATTCAATGCATTCTTGAGCACCACGTTTAAGCACATGGCCTTTCAAACATACCGCGTGAATAGGCAGTTTGAAGCCATTTGGGGTATTTTTAAACTCAAGGGGTTTTAGTGAGCCATCGTTCAATTTATCTTTAATTAGTGACAAAGGGAAATTTCCCCATCCCATACCACCCTCGACTAAACCGAGAGCCAAAGAAAAACTATCTGTTTTCCAATAATTACTGGAAACTAGAATGCGTATATCACTCAATTCACGTTGGCGGCTCGCAATAATAATTTGCCGGCTTTCAACAAGGTCTTCGATATAGAGCGATGTTTTATTTTGTAAAGAGGGATGTTTAGCCGAAATGGTGGCAATAATTGATTCTTCGCCAATATAATGAAATTGCTCTTGGGAATTAACATTTAAACCGCCAAAGACAATCGCAAGGTGAATTTGTTGTTCATGTAATAACGGTAGAAGATCATCTTGAGGTGCGGTAATCAGTTCAATATGCAGTAAAGGATAACGCTGGCTTAAAATATGAAGAGCATCAAAGAGTAAATTGGCATTGATACCTGCTGCAATACCAATGGTCAATTTACTTTCGACACCTTGGGTCAACTCTAAAGAAAAAGTATTGAGTTGTGATAAATTAGCCACAATATGCCGTGCATAGGGCGCTAATGAAAGTGCCTTTTCAGTGGGCTTAGGCTCCCGAGTGTGTCTATCAAATAGTTCAAATCCAAGTTCAGCTTCTAGATTCGCCACGGCCATACTGACCGCGGATGGCACGCGTTTCAATGCCCTAGCCGCCGCAGAAAATGAGCCTTTATCTAACACAGTGAGAAAAATCGTTAGGTTGTCACTATTAAATGGCATCACTCACCTTTCAATAAAACTGATAGAAGCTAACTTTTATTATCATTGAATTATATTTATTTTACCACCTTGTTGATAATGATATTTTTGGAGGTGGGAAAATGCAGGGGATTAAACGTAAAATTGTTTTTGTCACGGCTTATGAAGTTATTGGTTGGTTAATTTCAGCGTTGGCATTGGCTTTTCTTTCTGGTAATTCAGCGGAAACAACAGGCCCATTAGCTTTAGTCATAACAACTATTGCAGTGAGCTGGAACTTTATTTTTAATACCGCATTTGAGTATTGGGAATCAAAACAAAAATCACGCATTAGAACCTTTAGGCGCCGGTTTGTACATGCCATATTATTTCAATTAACGTTGGTGATTTTTTTAATTCCTTTAATAGCATGGTGGTTATCAATTAGTCTTTTACAGGCGTTAATACTCGACTTCGCCTTAATTATTTTTATCCCAATTTATACTTTCTTTTTTAATTGGGCATTTGATAAGATTTTTGGATTACCTAAATCTGCCTTGCCGCAAGAGAATAACGCCACATCATAGAAAAGTAAGAAAATTATCGAGTTTCCTTCCGTACTAACATTGTGCAGAAGGAAACTCGAATCACACATATTATTTTAATAACCTAGCCTTAACGGATTTCCCTTTAATTTTTCCTTGCTGTAAATGCTTCCAAGCTTGTACGGCAACCTCACGTTTGAGTGCGACGTAGGCATGGGTAGGGTGGATCACAATCTTGCCAATATCGGCACCATTGAGGCCAACTTCTCCGGTTAAAGCACCTAAAATATCTCCAGGACGTATTTTGGCTTTTTTACCGCCATCAAGGCATAAGGTCATCATTGTCGCTTCTAACGGAGTGACTCGTAAACCTGTCGGTTCGGTTTGCCAATTAAGCTTCATGTTTAACATTTCTTCTAGAGCATTGGCTCGTTGGGCTTCTTCTGGCGCACATAAACTAATTGCTAAACCGCTTTCACCGGCACGTGCAGTTCGGCCGATGCGGTGAACATGCACTTCAGGGTCCCATGATAATTCATAGTTAATCACCATTTCGAGGGCTTTAATATCTAACCCGCGGGATGCGACATCCGTAGCCACTAATACACGGCTACTTCCGTTAGCAAAACGCACAAGAGTTTGGTCACGCTCACGTTGTTCCATGTCACCATGAAGCACTAAGACACTTTGTTTGCTGGCTGTTAAGGCATCATAAACGGCTTGGCAATCTTTCTTAGTATTACAGAAAACGACACAAGAAGCGGGCTGTTCACGGCTTAAGAGCTTTTGTAATAATTCAATTTTTTCGTGACGAGCGACTTCAAAAAATTGTTGTTCAACTGCTGGGAGCTCATCAACACTATTGATTTCAATAGTTTGTGGGTTATTTTGAATTTGCTGGCTAATTCGTGCAATTTCTTCTGGCCAAGTGGCTGAAAACAATAATGTTTGTCTATTAATTGGTGCGTAATCAATTATGGTCTCAATATCTGGCATAAAGCCCATATCGAGCATTCTGTCTGCTTCGTCTAAAACTAAAGTTTGCAATGCATCAAGTTGTACTGTTTCACGATTTAAATGATCAAGTAAGCGCCCCGGTGTGGCAACAATGATATGTGCTGCATGTGCAAGGGAGTCGCGTTGTACGCTGAAAGGCATACCACCACAGAGTGTCAAAATTTTGATATTAGGGATCGCGCGAGCTAAACGGCGCAATTCATTGGCGACTTGATCTGCCAGTTCACGAGTTGGACATAAAACTAATGACTGAGTTTTAAATAATTTGGCGTCAATATGTTGTAATAAACCCAGACCAAAAGCCGCAGTTTTGCCGCTGCCCGTTTTAGCTTGTGCTCGGACGTCTTTTCCGGCAAGTATAGGGGGAAGAGCGGCAGCTTGGATCTGCGTCATGTTTAGGTAGCCTAACTCTTGCAAGTTAGTGAGTTGTTCCGCAGAAAGCGCATTTAGGTCAGCAAATGAAGTCACAATACAATCTCAAATAGAATAAAAGGCATAATAGCGCTAATAATACTATTCCTACCTTACTCTGTCTGTTTTTAATTCGTCATTAATGTAGAATCCGGCTATCACTGATATAGTTCAAAATTAAATCAACAGGAAGTAATGAAATGGAAAATTTGCAACAGCGGCTAATCAATTATCGGCAGCACTTAGAAAGTGGTGAATTGAAATTTGCTTATGAGTATTTGATTAAAACTATCATGCAAGTAAAACAATATATTGCAAGAAATCCAGATACAGAATTTAAGTGTGGAAATGTATCCCCAGGCTATTTGGATTATACCTATTTTCCATTAGTTAATAGTTTTTTGACGGCAAGAAAACTTCGATTTGGACTCGTGCTAAATCATAACACGCTAAATTTGGAACTGTGGTTAATGGGGCAAAATGCAGCCGTACAAAAAGAATACTGGCAGAGTTTGAAAAATAGCCCTTGGAATCTGGATAAAACTGAAATGCCACAATACAGTGTGTTAGCAATCAATTTACTTGTTGAACCTGATTTTACCGATAAAGATACACTATTTATGGATATTGAAAAGACAATATTTCCAGTTATGGAAGAGGTTATTCAA
The DNA here is from genome assembly GCF_013255915.1 of Providencia rettgeri. Lineage (GTDB taxonomy): Bacteria > Pseudomonadota > Gammaproteobacteria > Enterobacterales > Enterobacteriaceae > Providencia > Providencia hangzhouensis. Next base: position 1,333,921 of record NZ_CP053896.1, read on the forward strand.
TATCTTGAAAGTAGCAAATGATGTTTTGGAAATGTCGATGGCTTTTAGCACCACTTAAAAGTGGTGCTAAAAAGATGGGGGTATTCAATATTGATGTCTTAGATAGGACCTAAATTTGTCATTACAGCATATATTAGAGCGACAATAGAAATGGCTATCCATGTGAAGACTAACGGCCAAATAAATCTCACCCATTGTGTATAAGGAATTTTTGCCGTTGCAAGTACAGCCATTAAAATTCCAGAAGTTGGGTTAATACAGTTAACAACCCCTTCTCCAAGCAATACAGTTTGCACTGTCGTTTGGCGAGTGATTTCTAATAAATCGCCCATTGGCGTGAAAATAGGTACAAGCACTGCCGCTTCACCAGAACCTGATGAAATAAAGAAGTGCATAATTGCCGCGGTTGCGAACATGGAAAGGGCAGATAAGGTCTTCGGTAAGCCATCCATCATTGAAATAATGGCATTAACGATGGTATCTAAAATCATCCCATCAGATAATACGATAGCAATAGCGCGTGCCATACCAACGATAAACGCGCCACCTACCATTCCCGCACAACCTTTTAAGAAGCCTGTTGCAATGGTATTAGGAGACATGCGGTTTAAAATACCCACGCCAACGCCTAAGATGATAAACATAGCCATCATCTCTTTTTCTCCCCAGCCCCACTCAACAGCACCGAAAATAAATCCGACTAAGCAGAATGCGCTATAGGAAAGAGTAATGACATGCAAAGCTGAAATTTTAGAGGTTTGGTGTTCGTCGGTATTAATTTCAATCTCAGGACGAACCATGCCTTTATTACGACATTTCTTGGTATAAATCGTTAAAAATAGAATACCCGCGATAACAAATGCAATATAAATAGCCATTCTAAAACCGAGGCCGGATAACAACGGGACGTCGGCTAAACCTTGAGATAAACCCACTGTCATTGGTGCCATGATTGAGGCATTAAAGCCTGAATAAGCCGCAACATAGACTAAAGCAGCACCAAATTTGTCGTCCATTCCCACGGATTTAGCGACTAAAAGACCAATAGGAACAAATGCAATAATTGAGTTAACGACAATCCCTGTTGTCCCTAAAATAGAAAAAACGACAAAGAATATACTGATTAGTAAAAAGTCATTAAGTCTTTTACTGCGCGAGATATTATTGAGTACTTTTTTGATGGCCCCGGTTTCCTCAAGAAGATGTAAAGCACCTCCAGTGAAAATAATCAAAAAGATAATAGGAGCAGCTTTGATTAGACCATCAGCTATTGAGGTGAAAATTTGCCCTGGCAAAATACCGTGTTGTTCTGGTAAGCGCTCATAACTTCCGGGAATGGTATAAGAACTAGATACTTTTGTTTCTATACCATCTTTTACCATGGTGATGACTTTTGTTTCTGATGCATATTGCCCCGCAGGAACGATCCACGTTGCAATACCCGCCAATACTAAGATGAAAAACAAAAGAACATAAGGGTTCAGACCTTCAGAACGTTTTTTAGGTGGTGTTGTTGTGTTTGTTGACATCGTTGTCATAGAGTTTCCTATTGGATTATTATTTATTGTGTAATGCGTTGTAATACATTGAAAAATAACTGTGCACGCTCTGTGAGTGACGGTATTTCTAAGTATTCTTTATCACTGTGCTGGTATCCACCAATCGGGCCTAACCCATCTACAGTGGCCGTTCCGACACCTGCAGTAAAAGAGGCATCAGAGCCACCACCCGTCGAAACATCAAGTAAATCAATGTTTAGTTGCGCAGCTTCTTCTTTAATGATGTTGATAAGAACGGTGCTTTCATCCGTTTTAGCCATAGGTGGGCGATTAATTCCGCCTGTTAAAGTGAGTTTGATGCCGTCTAATACTGGTGTACTACATACTTCCCTGACTTTTTTATCGATCTCAATACCCTGTTCTTCAGACGAAATACGGACATCGATTTCTGCTCTGGCATTCGGAGCTACAGTATTCACAGAGGTTCCACCAGAAATTAGGCCAACGTTAACGGATAGGCCTTTATCATGAGCAGAGAGTGCGTGTAACATTTGGATTTTATATGATAATTCCTGAATTGCACTAATGCCTGCTTCGGGGGCAATACCTGAATGAGAGGCTTTTCCTTCAATATTTAATACATAAGTTCCAACACCGCGGCGAGCGCTCACTATAGCGCCATTGGCACGAGCAGGCTCCATCACAAGTGCGTAGCGCTTTCCTAGTGCACATTGTTCGATGACACCGCGAGATGAAATAGAACCAATTTCTTCATCACAATTGAGGAGGATTTCAATATTTTTGTAGCGAATATCTTGATTATCATAAAGTTGCTTCATGACTTGATATACCATGACATGGCTGCCTTTCATATCAATCACGCCAGGGCCATAAGCTCGATCACCTTCAATGCTAAAAGGACGTTCAGTAACGGTGCCTTTAGGAAAAACGGTATCTAAATGCAATAAAATTAATATATCAGCCTTTATTGAAGGGTGATAAATTCGATAATTATTGCCGAGTGATTCATTTTCAATGATTTCGACTTCGAACCCCATTTCGCGATATTTTTCACACCAGACAGCAGCGTGGTTATCTACACCTTCTTTGTCATAAGAGCCTGATTCGATATTGACTACTTTTTCAAGTAGCTTAAGCATACTGTCTTCATGCGCTAAAAAGTTATTATTCATGGTTGTTTCCTTATATTGTATCTACTACAAAATTAAGTTGTTTTTATTGTGGTAAATTTAATTTTAGGTGATATCAAAACAGGGTGTATATTAAGTTAAATTTATCTGATTCAGATTTTCACTAAATTAAACGCTGCTTTTATTAAAGGTAAAAAAACAAAAGAAAAAGGCAGTGTTAAAATTTGCTAATAATAATTGCGATTTTTTTTTGATTCTCACTGTTTGTATTATGGGAAATAAATACCATAAATTTTTATGCTCTAGTGAGTCGTACCACAGTAAAGGATATAAGAAGTACCAATACTTGATAGTTGAATCATAGGCATTTTTTGACTGTATCATAATAAATAATTTGTATACAAGATGATTATTCACTAAAAATATAAACCCATTTAGAGAGTAATTTTATGGAGATATATAAGATGGAATACATTGCTGATATTGTTCGAGCAAGTTTGAGTTTCTAATGAAAAATTCTGTATTAGGCTAAATTGAGATTCTTTAAGAGAGTGTGATTAGAATAATTTATAAAATATATAGTGGTTATGCGTTTTTCTAATAATTTAAATAACGATAGCAATTCATTTTTCATAGTTTGTAATATTTAACTGTGTTTTTTTTAAGCAAAAAAGTCAGGGTGATTAAATTAAAAACAACTCAGTCAAATTTAGTCTCTGTACTTTTCTTATAAATAGCCTTTGAGCATATTATTGCTTGATAGCCACTCTTTGACGTATTAATTGTATTTTTATTCATCGACTTTTTCTGTCTTCTAAGCGATATAGCTCATTGCAAGAAATAAGGTGAAAGAGAATAAGTTTCTCTTATATGACTATTATGCAGCATGAGAAGAAGCCAATTAGGCGTAAATACTAAGGTGTATGTTAAATTAACGACAAAATACCTACCAAATAATTACATTACGTGATGAAGAATTTAACTTGCATGGAACATTTGTTGTTTTATTTTAGTGGTTTATGTGGTTTTTACTGGGTAATTGATTGTGAAGAATAAACAAAATAATGATATTGTGACGGCTAGCTCATTTATCAAAACTTAACCAACAGCATGAATTTAAAGGCTATTTATTCTTGAATAGAAAAATTTTCTCTTAATTTGAAAAAAGGCACTAATTTTTAGAAAAAATTTTCTATTTCCCTGTGGCATATTTCTTTTAGCAACAAATATAAAGATATCATTTTTACTTTACTATATTGGGTTTTAGATAATGACTAAGAATATTGCTACAATTTTAATTCATGGTGGAAAGCAGCAAGATACTGTTAATCATGCTATTTTTCCTGCTATTACAACAGCCAGTACTTTCGTTCAACAAAGCTTAACAGAGCATGGTGAATATTGTTATTCACGTTGCAGCAACCCAACACGTTATGCATATGAAACCTTATTAGCTGAAATTGAAGGTGGAAGCTATGCAACAGCGACTGCATCCGGTGTGGCTGCTTCAAGTTTAGTTTTAAATTTATTACCAAAAGATTCACATATTATTGCAATGAAGGGTGTTTATGGAGGAACTTTTCGGTTATTTGAACGAGTTTCAACCATTAATAGCGGTCACCAAATAGACTATGTTGATTTGAATAATCTTGATGAAGTTAAAACAAAAATAAAAGATAACACACGCTTAATTTGGATTGAAAGCCCAACTAATCCATTATTAGAATTAGTTGATATTAATGCTATTTGTTCACTTGCCAAAGAGCATAATATTTTAACGTGTGTTGATAATACATTTGCAACAGCTTGGAACCAAAAACCATTAGAATTAGGTGCCGATTTAGTGATGTTATCGGCAAGTAAATATATTGGCGGCCATTCCGATTTAATTGGTGGTGCGGTGATCACCCAAAGAGAAGACTTAGCCAGCCGCCTTGATTTTCTAAAAACCACCCTCGGAGCAATTGCTTCTCCTTTTGACGCCTACCTTGCTTTACGTGGATTAAAAACATTAGCATTACGTATGGCAGCACAATGCAGTAATGCCGCACAAGTTGCGAAATATTTATCAACACACCCGAAAGTTGAGCAGGTTTATTACCCTGGATTACCTTCGCATCCTCAATATGAATTATGCAAAAAACAAATGCGTACAGGAGGAGCGGTTGTGACGATTAAATTAGCAGGGGATATTGAAGACACCAAAGCCTTTTTATCTAAAGTTAAATATTTTGTTTTAGCGGAATCATTGGGGGGTGTTGAAAGTATGGTGAATCATTCGGCAACCATGTCACATGGGTCGATGACAAAAGAAGAAAGAGAAAGTATCCAAGTATTTGACACCACATTACGTTTATCCGTAGGTATTGAAGATATCACAGACTTATTAAATGATTTAGAAAACGCACTATCTTAATTTATTAAAATCAAAATAAAATATAATAAGAGAGCATCTAATGAATGATTATGGGATTTGGACCATTGTCACGCCAATGGTGACGATACTTTTAGCCATTTTTACACGACAAGTTATATTATCATTATTACTGGGGATATTAGTTGGTTTTACCGTTATATATGATCACAATATATTATTAGGTATAAACGGAACGCTCGATGGCATTATTAATACGTTTGCATCACCGGGAAACACAAAAACAATTCTATTTATGGTAATGATTGGCGGTATTATGCGGCTCGTCGTTGTTACTGGTGGTGTGCGTTCATTAGTTAAATTATTAACAAATAAAACAAAGTTAATTAAAAATAAAAAAGCTGTTCAATTAATGGCGATGATTATTACATCATTAATTTTTATTGAAAGCTCTATTAACCAATTAATTGCTGGAGCATCAACAAAAACATTAGCGAAGAAATACGGAGTTTCGCCAGAAAAAATGTCCTACATTGTGCAGACTTCCTGTGTATCAGTGTGTTCATCAGCCATGATTAACGGCTGGGGAGCGGCAATGATGGGGGTTATTGGCGTACAAATATCTAAAGGTTTAATTACTGGAGAGCCTTTTGAAATTTTAGCTGGCTCTATGGTATTTAATATCATGGCGTGGTTTTCCCTCGCTTCAGTGCTGTTTTATATTTTCTCCAATGTTTCTTGGGGGCCAATGAAAAAGGCGGATTTACGCGCAGAGCAGCAGGCTTTAACTTTATTATCCGCGGAAGAAGCTGAGCAGGATGACGAAGATATTATTGAGCACCCTAATTGCCATACTTCTCTTAATTTCTTTATTCCAATTTTATCAACGGTATTAATGGTACCTGTTGCGCTTTATATCACCGGTAATGGCGATTTTAGTAAAGGTAGCGGTTCAACATCGGTATATTGGGGAGTCATGTTTGGAACTTTAGTCTCTTTTGTGTGGTTCTTAGCACGTCGTGTACTTAATATTGAGACTTTCTTTAAAGAATTATATATCGGCTATGCCAGCATGGTAAAAATTAGCTCGGTGATGATCCTCGCTTTTTTAATGGGAACCGTTTCTTCAGATTTAAATACCGGTGCCTATATAGCAGAAATCACCTCGGGTGTTATTTCGCCAGCTTTCTCAATAGGTTTTATCTTCTTAATTAGTGCGGTGATGTCATTAGCAACAGGAACATCGTGGGGAACATTTGCCATTATGATCCCAATTGGTGTGCAATTAGGACTTTCAGTCGGAATGCCTGTTGAATATATGATTGGTGCAGCCATTGCAGGTTCAATTTACGGAGACATGACATCACCAATTTCCAGTGATGCAATTGTGGCGTCTATGGCAACAGATTGTGACCATATTGAGCATATTCGTACCCAAATGCCTTATGCAACAGTCACAGCCGTTTTTGCGCTGATGGTTTATCTGTATTTAGGTTTCACATATTAATAAAGTGAATAAAATAATAAAGATTAGGCAAAAATTAGCTGCAATAAATAAAATAGATTTACTTCAAGGAGTAACACAGTTAGCAACACTAAATAATCATTCAGAATATTTAGGTCGTAATATTTATACTGATGGTGCTCTTGCTATTTTTGCTTATTCTGGAATCAATGTGGCAATAATTAAATAGACTTTTGATAATGCGATTTACTTATGAAAATTAATACCAAGGTTATTCATGGATACCCCATGACAGATAAATATACCGGAAGTTCTTCTATCCCGTTATATCAATCATCCACATTTTCACAAGCCAATATTGAGGAAAGTTACGATCATATTTATTCTCGTTTTTCCAATCCAACGAGAGATGCATTAAGTGAGGCTATTTGCGCGATTGAAAATGCAAAATTTGCTGAAGTTTTTTCCTCAGGAATGGCAGCAATAAGTGCCGTATTGCTTAATTTTAGTCAGGGCGACCATATTGTTGCCTGCAAAAATATATATGGTGGCTCTTTCCAATTAATGACTGAATTTTTGCCACGCTACGGTATTTCAGTCACATTTGTTGATGCGACTAATCCAATGAATTATCAGCAAGCAATAATGGAAAACACCAAAGCGTTTTATATTGAAACGCCATCTAATCCAACGTTACAAGTGACGGATTTAAAATCTGTTATTGGGATTGCGCAGCAGCATAATATTATTACTATCTGTGACAATACCTTTATGACGCCGTTGTTATCAGATGTTATTTCTCTTGGAATTGATTTTTCTATTAATAGCGCAACTAAATTTATTAATGGCCATAGTGATGTGATCTTGGGGACGGTAGCAACGAATAACCCTGAATATGCGAGGTGCTTACATAAGTCTGCAGTTGCTATTGGCAGTATTGCTGCACCATTTGATAGCTGGCTGACAATGCGAGGTTTAAAATCAATGGCAATGCGGGTTGAACGAGCAAGTGAAAATGCGCAAAAGCTTGCAGAATATCTGAATGAGCATCCAAAAGTACAACACGTTTTTTATCCTGGGTTAGCTTCGCACCCAAATCATATCATTCATATGCAGCAATCTAAAAATGGCGGAATGGTGGTTTCCTTTGATTTGGGTAGCTATGAAAATGTAAAACGATTTTTAGACGCGATTCGTATTCCACTCGTTGCAGTCAGTTTAGGGGGAATTGAATCAATTATTTCCTACCCTAAAATGATGTCCCATGCTTGTATCCCTGAAGAAGAGAGATTACTGCAAGGCGTAACGGATGGGTTATTGCGTTTCTCACTGGGCTGTGAAGATATTGATGATTTACTTGCTGACGTCGGTTCTGCTTTATCGCAAATACAGTAATTAGGCGACTATCAACGTATTTTAATTCCTCAGTGGCACTAATCACATATCAAGAAAGTACCAATAATATATTCAAGCCCTCTAAATAATCAGATTATTTAGAGGGCTTTTACTTCACAAAATAATTATTTGAACGATATAAAACTAAAGACAAAGCTCTTTATTCGCTGGATTTAATTTAGCGGCTTGTTGGATATGTCTTAAAGTTTCAGTGGCCAATAGTGCGGAAGCCTCATAAAATGCATTTCCGCTTTGCAGTTGCATTTTCTCTAAATAGCGATAGACCCAAGGTAGAAAATGTAATTCTAGCAATTCGCGTAGTAGTTCTGGTTTATTTTCAATCACCCAGGCGGTGAGAAGAAATAATAACCCTACATGATCTTCTGGCTCTTTTTGGTTTAATTCAATATTGATTTGGTTATTACGGAGCCATGCTCTTAACTCAAGTGTCGAAATACCAAAAATAACATTTTCTTTATCAAGATAAACAGAACCCCAAGGTGGTGCTGGTAATGCATAAGGGCCTATAAATAAGCGCTGATAGGCTTCTTGTAATGTTTCTGATTCAGAAAGATTATCTTGAAAGAGTTTATCAATACGTTGGCAATCATAATCCTGAGTAAATGGCCATTCAGCTAACCATTCGCTCGTCGTAAATAAATCAATTAACTTATTTACGCGTGCATCAGAAGGGTCATAATAAAATAATGCCCCTAAAGTTTGCGCGCAAAGCGAAAAATCTGCCAATAATTTTTGTTCCATATTTGTCCACATTGCTATGTTGATGATGACTCTTTGGTGTGATCGTAGCGAAACATGAGATTGTTGTCGATGATAAGAAAGTCATTAACCTTCTTATCATCGTAAAAAACAATGAATTAGTCGTTAGCCTGCAACAGCCATACCCACCGTCATATGCAGCCCGTAGAAAATGCCTCTACCAATCAATTCACCAAAAATCACCAATAATACGGCGACTAGTAGCCCAATAATTGAAGGGTTTTTCATTTTAACATGTGGGTAAATCCAGAAAGCTAGCCCCAATGTTAAGCAAACAGTACGCCATCCCATCAGTGAGGCATAATCAGGAACAAGATCCGATGCTTTTTGTACCGAACTTTGGATAGATCCTAATTCAAATCCTTGTGCCGTTACCAAAATACTGCTCGCAATAACCGCAACAATACTGATTAATATAAAAAAGCGGATGTTATTGATATCATAACTTGCTATACGCAATAAAAATGCGGCAAGAACAGGCCCTGCAATAAAGCTGGTTAGGATAAATTGCAAACTACCATAGTGATTAAACCAAGTTGGGACGGTATCAATTTGGTAAACGCGAGATATGGCATAAATAAATATTGCCGCACAAATGATAGTGACGATTAACCAAATATTGCCGACAGACTTGGGCATCTTCTTTAATAATGACAATAGCCAATATATCCCACCTAAGGCAAAGAATATTGAGCCACTGACTATTTCGTTACTGAGCGCTGAATGCCCAACACGTATCATCGAATTAAAGGCACGCATCGGTGAGCCCATATGTAGCATGGAGAGTAAAAAGCCAACTCCCATTAACACCCATAAACCAAACATGCTCATCACTATTTTATGATGCTGTTCTTGCATGGGTTTCATTAACAATACCAGAGCCATGAGAATAAATGCGCCAGCAACACTTTGACCTATAACGGTGAAGAAGATTAACGGATATTCATGTAAGCCTGCGCCCATTTTAAACTTCCTCCGGATTAGCTAAATAACCTGTGGTGTCGCCCACAGGACGGCAATTTGCATTGAGATTTAATACAATATTGGGTTTGGTATAATGTGCTGCTGGTAGCGGTGCTATTTCATTGATTGTTCCGTATTTCTCACGTAACTCTTCAATGGGCCCAAAATCTAATGCACGTAGCGGGCAAGATTCAACACAAATGGGTTTTTTACCTTCAGCCACACGTTCATAGCAGCCATCACATTTAGTCATATGCCCTTTGACTGCATCAAACTGTGGTGCACTATAAGGGCATGCCATATGGCAATAACGGCAACCAATACAGACACTTTCGTCAACAACGACAAAGCCATCTTCACGTTTATGCATTGCGCCACTTGGGCAAACTTTAACGCAAGCAGGGTCTTCACAATGGTTGCATGAAATAGAGAGGTAATAAGAAAATACATTTTGATGCCATGCGCCATCTTGCTCTGTCCAGTCGCCGCCTGCATATTCATAAATACGACGAAAATGAACATCAGCGGATAAGTTTTTAAAATCTTTACAGGCGAGTTCACACGTTTTGCAGCCCGTACAACGTTGTGTATCAATATAAAAACCATATTGTTGTGACATACCGGGCTCCTTATAGTTTTGCAATTTCAACTAAGTTAGTATGCTGAGGGTTTCCCTTAGCAAGCGGTGAAGGGCGTTGAGTTGTGAGGACATTAATACACCCGCCTTGGTCTACTTTTTTGCCAAACATATCGGCATCTAACCAAGCTCCTTGGCCCATAGCCGTCACCCCAGGCATGATCCGCGGAGTCACTTTAGCTGGAATATGAACTTCACCTCGGTCATTGAAAACTTTGACCATATCACCCTGATTAATACCACGCGCTTTGGCATCTATTGGGTTAATCCATATTTCTTGGCGGCAGGCTTGTTTTAAGATATCAATGTTGCCATAACTTGAGTGTGTTCTGGCTTTATAATGAAACCCTGTCATTTGTAATGGGTATTTTTTATTAAGGCTATCGGTATGGCTTTCAAAGCCTTCTGTGTAAATTGGTAACGGATCAATCACATCATCTGGTGCTAATTGCCATGTTTTCGCTATCTCAGCTAGGCTTTCAGAGTAAATTTCTATTTTTCCTGAAGGCGTTTTCAGTGGATTAGCTTGAGGGTTATCTCGGAAGGCTTTAAATCCAATGACATGCTCATCTGGGCATTTGTGCTTGAAAATACCCACGGTTTTCATTTCTTCATAAGTTGGCATATCAGGGTAGCGTTCGCGACTTTTTTCACATAAATATTTAACCCATTCGTGCTGGGTGCGGCCTTCGGTGAATTTCTGTTCGACATCAGGGCCTAAGCGTTTAGCAATTTCCGACAAAATTTCATAGATGGGTTTACGCTCAAATTTAGCGCTAGTCGCTGGTTGGCCTAAGATCATGTAAGACATGTTTCCTGCGGACTCGCTAGGAATAAGGTCTTCTTGCTCGGTAGGCATTAAATCAGGTAATAAAATATCGCAATATTTTGCTGATGCCGTCATGAAATGGTCGATACCAACAATCATTTCGCATTTGCTGTCATCTTGCAAAATTTCATGGGTACGGGCGATATCACTATGCTGATTTATCAATGTGTTACTGGCATAGCACCATAAGAACTTAATGGGAACATCTAATTTATCTTTCCCTTTTATGCCATCGTGAATGGCGGTCATTTCTGTGCCGCGTTCAATAGCATCAGTCCATGTGAAAACGGAAATTTGTGTTTTGACTGGGTTATCGAGCATTGGGAACCATTCAACACCTGAATCATAAGTGCCTTCACGACAGCCTGAATTTCCGCCACTAATACCAACATTACCTGTGATAATGGCTAACATGGCAATTGCTCGAACGGTTTGTTCACCATTTGAATGACGTTGAGGGCCCCAACCTTGAACAATATAAGCGGGTTTCGCTTGGCCTATTTCACGAGCTAACTTAATGATTTTATCTGCTGGAATACCTGTAATTTTAGCGGCCCACTGTGGTGTTTTAGCTATACCATCAGCACCTTGGCCTAAAATATAGGCCTTATAGTGACCGTTTTGAGGAGCAGAAGCCGGTAAGGTTTTTTCGTCATAGCCAATACAGTATTTATCCACAAACTCTTGGTCAACCATATCCTCAGTGATAATCACATAAGCTAATGCAGCTGCAAGTGCGCCATCAGTACCAGGGCGAATAGGTAACCATTCATCTTCTCTACCAGAAGCTGTGTCATTATAACGAGGGTCAATAACTATCATGCGCGCATTCGAACGCTCACGTGCTTGTTCGACATAATAAGTCACACCTCCACCACTCATACGAGTTTCGGCTGGGTTATTACCAAACATCACAACTAGTTTTGTATTTGCGATATCGTCGGGGCTATTGGCTTCTTGAGAACCATACAGATAATTCATACCCGCACGAATTTGCGCAGTACTATAACTGCCATAGCGGCTCAGGAAGCCACCACATGAATTCATTAAACGGTAGGGAACATTCGAATTGGTGATATTACCGCCATCAACGCCAGTGCCATAGAGAACATGCACCGCTTCATTGCCGTAATTTTGCAAAATATCGCGCAAACTATTACCAACGGTATCTAGGGCCTCTTCCCATGAAATTCGGACAAATTTGCCTTCACCACGTTTACCCACACGTTTCATTGGGTACTTTAATCTATCTGGGTGGTTCATTCTTCTACGGATTGAGCGGCCACGCAGGCAAGCTCTTACTTGATGATTGCCATATTCATCTTCTCCCGTGGTATCAGATTCAACCCAATATACTTCATCGTCACGAACATGGAGACGTAATAGGCAACGGCTACCACAGTTAACGGTACATGAGCTCCAAACCGCTTTTTCTTCAGCGGATGTTGAGTTTTGAGTGTTATCGATTGCTTTTGCATTGAAAGGAAGTGATAAACCGCCTACTGCGGCAAATAAACCGCCTGCAGCGCCAGATTTCACGACATTGCGCCTTGAGATAGGGCTATTTAATAATTTATTTTTTGTATTCATTGATATGAGCCTTTATGACCATATTAAATATAATGTTATTCAAGGGTTATCTTACTCTGACATGTTTAGTTTTTTTTGCGCCATATCAATGAAGTTATATTTGCAAAACTGGTAACTTTTCTATAATAAATAAATTATATTGATAATCAATATCATCTTAACATCATGAATATAAGGAATTTTTTATTTCACTTGCTGGAGATTGAAATTTTAGAAATGTTAATGTTTGGTTTTGTAGAGAAAATATTTCTCTAGGTGAGGAGTTTTCGAAAAATAGGGAGAATATTTCTAGCAGTATAGTTGGAAAATAATAATAAATTTCTCTAGAGTCATTAATTGTTCTAAAAAAATAATAAAGATCATCATTATTTTTCGGAATAAAAAGCAAATACGGAATAACTATCTATTAGATGAATATCTAATACCTAATTAAGACGTAACTTCTTAGTGGGAATAATATTTATTTTCAACTGAGGTTAATTAAATTCAATATTAAGTGTTATAGATTGAGCAAAACCTGCAGGTGGTTTACCTACAGAGCGGCTTTTTTGTACTGCAAGCAAAGCAGCTTGATCTAATGAATCATTTCCTGAGCTACTTGCTAAGCGAATTAAGCTAATTTCCCCGTTTTGGCTTAATTGAAATTGTATTGTTGCAATACCACGGTTTTTCATTTTTTTCGCGCGGCGAGGGTATTGTTTATTTCTCTCAACTTCTTGGCGTAGTTTTTCACGGTAAGCATTAATTAATTGGCTATTAGTATCACTAGTCGCATGTTGGTTTTTGGGACCTTTTATTCCTGCGGATTGAGACGATACAAGGGCTCCAGCCTTTTGTTGTTGTGCGATTGGCAAATCATTTTTAATTTCTGTATTAGCTGGTTTGTGAGCGTTTTCAGTTCTTTTAGTGAGTTCTTTGGGCTTCACTGGTTCTTTTGGGGTTTTGATCACCTTTTTTTGCTTTTTAGGCGCAACAATGACGGCGTGTTCAACTATTGGGCTGGGAGCAATTTTTACCTCATTAGGTGTGTCTATAGGAAGGGGGATCTCTTCAGGTTCTGCAACGTTGACAGCTTGAGTCAATGCGATCGATATAATAGGCGCATCCTGTTGTGCTTGGTTTTTTAAGGATAATGATTGAGCCGTAACATAGGTTAAGTACCCAATAACAAGAACATGAAGTGTTATGGATAGCATAAAAGTGATTAATTTTCGACTCATCATAAAACCTCAATATTCTTTCTCGTTGAACCTAAAGAGGGGAGACCAATACAGGTATTAAGTAGTTATGTTTGAGTTATGACTCATAAGGTAAAATAACGATTCGAATTATATGTTAATAATTATCAATTGCAAATGATAGTTATTATCAACTTTGGTGGGTGCATATTATAATTTGCTAATATTTTGATTTTTAATGAAATATTATTTATAAGTAAAAAGGCTTGGTGAGTAGCCAAGCCTTAATGAGGTTAATTGTGTGATAAATTAGTTAAATATCATTCTCTATTTTATTTTTTGCAAAAAAAGAGGATTATTTCGGCGTGTTTATAGGGGTTTTAATATACAAAGAACACCGTGAAGATAAGCAACACGGTGTTCGAATATTTATTAATAGTAAAATTAAGAGCGTTTAGCTACCGCTTCAGAGATACTTACAGCGTTCTCTCTATTTGCAAACCAACGGACACGTAAAAGGTCATATCCAAGATTAAACGCATAAGTATAAAATAAGAAAAAGACAAAAAAGCCGATTTCAAGTAAGAATGCATCTAAGAATGACATTTGAAGTAAAAACGCCAGCATTGGGACACCCATGATTACAAAGCTTAATTCAAAACCAACAGCATGAAAAACACGCACTTTGGCTGGGCGAGACCCCTTGGATAAAGGCCAATAACGGTCAAAGGCCATGTTATAAAATAAGTTTAATAGCATTGCCAGCGTCGATAAGACAATAGCTACTGTTCCCATTTGGAAAATTGAGCGTCCTAAAAGCCACGCACTGACCGGTGCAGTTATCGCAATTGCGATGACCTCAAATGAAACTGCATGAAAAATTCGCTCAGTTAATGTTTTTGTATACTTACTCATAACTACCTCAAAGATATAGAAAATTAATTTTTAGGTAAAAATCGGGTGCAATTATTTGCTATTTTTTATATATATACAAAATGGCAGCCATCGAAAAAAGCGATACCTTATGAACTATTCTATAGAAACATTGCGTACCTTTGTGGAAGCGGCATCCTTAAAGTCATTCTCTGCTGCGGCACGTAAATTAAATAAAAGCCAATCAACTGTCAGTACGACAATCAGTGGTTTTGAAGACGATTTGGGGTTTGCGTTATTTGATAGGCAGGGGCGTGAATCAACATTGACTTTTGCAGGTAGAAAAGTTTTGAGCTTAGTTGAGGATATTTTATCAGCAGATGAGCGTCTTCAAGCGCTTAGAGTTGAGTTGCTCCCTGATATTGAGCCTAGGTTAAGTTGTGCTTTTTCAGATACCTATCAGCCACCTCATGCTGAGCATATTGTAACAACATTAGATAGGCAATTTCCGCATCTTGAGTTTGAGTTTTTAATTGCAGAAAATAATGCTGTTATCGAAATGATCCAGAACCAACAAGCCCATGTTGGTATGATGGAGTCCCGTACAGAATATCCTGCGGATATTTCTTTTTCTCGTTTACCTATTCAAGGTGAATTAGGTTTATATGTATTAGATAGTCATCCATTAGCTAAAGAGAAAAAAATAACTTATCAACATTTAACGATGACTCGTCAATTACGGCTAAGCAGTAGCAGCCAAATTATTATTAATAGTGAAAAGAACTGGTTTGCACCTAATTATTTATTATTATTAGAAATGGCAGAACAAGGGGCTGGATGGGCAATATTACCAACATGGTTAGTTAAGCAATTTGGACATAACCGTTTAGTGAGTATTAATTATGATTTATGGCCACGTAAAATTGATGTGGATTTAGTTTGGTCTAAGAATAATCCACCCGGAAAAGCGGGGTACTGGTTGATTAATAAATTGCTTGATAGCTAAAATTAAGAGTATTAATTTTAAAATTCATGAATTTTCGATATATTTTTTATTGTAAAATAGTATTTACTAATTGTAATAAGATATTATCTTGTAAATAAACGTAATATAATTTTCAAAATTGGTTTTATATCGCTAATCTTAACTTAATCAAATTGTTGTTTGAGTTAATTTATTAGAGGATAAAAATGAAAAAATTATTAGTACCTACACTCTTTGCTGTTGTATCTACTATGTCATTTGCTGTTCAAGCAGCTACAACTCCAGCAGCAAGCCAATCACAGAATGCGGAACATAAATTAAATGCTTACGAAGAAATTATGGTAGGCAAAGTATGGACAACGACAGAAGCTTTAGATCAAGATAAAAAAGAAGTTAATGCAGATGATAAACAAGTCGCTAACTTTTTTGGTTTAGCTGAGTATTATCCAGACGGTACATTTAATATGACCACGTTTGATGGAAAACCTAAAATGAAAGGTGACTGGTCATTTGATGAAAATGGCAAAACTCGCTCATTAACAGCGAAAGATGACGAGGGTAAAGTCTTGTTTACTCGTGTTGTTGAAAATGTCACAGTAACCCCAGAAGAATACACATATCGTATTTATCCAGAGCAAGATAATAAAGATAAGTACTTTGATATTGTTCATAAAGTTAAGAAATAATATTTTGTACCAATAGCGCAGTCTAAATATGAATCTTATTTATTCTGCGCTATTAGTGTTTCTGTCGCTTATTTAAAACAAGTCTCAGCCCAACGCGTTAACCCTGCAGTAACGGAACCAAAATCATCCCCACGTACTATCGGAATATTAGGTAATTCTTGGCTAATAGCTTGGTGTAATATTGGGGAGCGAGCACTCCCACCTGTAACGTAAATAGCATCAGGTTTGACCCCGCCTTGGTTGACTGCTTCTTTAACCAATTCAATCATTTTACTTTTTGGTGATTCAATTGATTCCACCATTTGTTCATGGGGAATATTCACTTCTAATTTTTCAGAAATTAATTTAATTTGTGCTAAATAGCTTGAGGCGTCTGATAAAGCAATTTTAGCTTCTTCAGCTTTACGTACTAAGCTATAACCTAATGTTTCATTATAAACTTCTAGTAATCGAGATATTATTTGAGGTTCTTTTGCATCTTGTTTTAAGCGTGTTAACGCTGTCAAATTTTGTCTTGAATAAAACTCTTTTTGTGCTTCAACATTATTGATAGCAATAGGGTTCCAAAATTGCAGGAATGGCATTTTAATGCCTGATAAAGATTGGCTTTCCATCCCAAAAAGCGGCATCAATTGTTTTAATGCAAGGTAAATATCAAGGTCATTTCCACCCACCCGTTGTCCACTATGAGCAAGTAAGGATTGTGTTCTGTCTTGTGCATTTCTATAAGTGGGCCCCATTTGTATTAATGAACAATCCGTTGTTCCACCACCAATATCAACGACTAGGATAATCTGGTCTTTATTTAATGTTGATTCATATTCAAGCCCTGCGGCTACGGGTTCGAATTGAAAAGTAATATGATTAAATCCTGCGCGTTTTGCCGCGCGATAGAGTATTGATTCTGCTTGTTGGTTTGAGAGTTCCCCTCCACGACCATGAAAGTTAATAGGGCGTCCAATCACAGTATCATCAATAATCTGTTGTAAATTATTTTCTGCGGTATTCTTTATATTTTTCATCATGGCGCAGACAAGGTCTTCAAAAAAACTAATTTGAGTCTCATGTAAGCCAGATGTTCCCAAAAATGATTTAGGGGACTTCACATAATATACATCTCTAGGATCACTTAAATATAAATCTAAAGCGGCTTGCCCAAATACGATGTCTTCAGGCATTAAATCGATCCCTTCATCACGGTTAAATGCGATAGATCTTTTTAAAATTTGCTGCCCGATTTCATTCGAGGGAGCGATTTTACAATGGCGAAATAAATGCTCAGAGACTGATTCTCTTGTCGGTGCGCATAAGGTTGATGGGATATAAACGTTATCGCCTTCTAATGGTAATAATGTGGGGATCCCGTTCTTCATGACCGCAACAGCGCAGTTAGATGTACCGTAATCAAAACCGATAAACATTTCGCCTCCAAGAGTAACTATTTTGAAAAAAGGCTGAGACTTTATATCAAGCAGGGATGAATTACTATTGAAAAATAATTCTATATGAGGGATAGCTCAAAAGGAGATAGTCTGAATTGATCGCATTTTGCCTAGATGCTCTGTTAGTACAGAGTCTCCACGATAAAATGTAATCATCATTAAAAGATTGATTTACGGAATGACAGATATCTAAAGAGAATATAGTTTTTTATGTAATATTTAATTTGAGCCCTTTGATATATTAATGAAATTTTAAAGGGCTCGGAAATATCTTATTTAAACAGTTGGGTTTTATATTTACTTAATTATTACAATACTTATTCCAAATAACATTAAAGTCATTATCAGGAAATTCTTTATCATCTCTATCGATTAATGGAATGGAAACAACATTACGTCCATCATTATGAAGATAAGTTTTGACCACAAAACGTTTAAATGAATATGAATTTTGGCTAGTAAAAATAAGTACTTCACCGCATACATAGCCTAGCATACCATGGTCTAAGGTTTCTCTTATCTCATGATATTTAACATTTTTATACTCAGCTGTTTTGGGAAATGCTAAAAAATCTTCAACCGCTTTTTGAGATTTTTCTACAATGTCTAAATCAGGTGTATAGTTACTTACAACGCCTCCTATAAAGGACGCGCCTGCAATTAGGCCAATAACTAAAAATGAAAATATTTTATTTTTCATAGTGTTTATTTCTTATGTTATTATTTTTGAACCTCCCAATGAATGCCATAATATAAAAGTAAATAAAATTTATCACCATAAGCTAAATTTTAATTGATAATTTCACTTACGGAGATATACTTGGATTACATTTGGGATAATTTACTGTTGCCAATCTAACATAAGATTATTTGAAGTAATATAGGGGGGACACAATGGTAATCAATAAGAAACGAAAAATTACACATTTAAATAAATAGACATTCATAAAAGAATATTTTATCACTACTGTGATAATTTAGTATGTATTAATCCCTAGCGTAATAAAATTAATAATAAAGATAAGATTATTATTTTTTATTCTTCATTATTTTTGCCATATGAATAGCTTCAATGAGCTGAGAGCGATTAATACGAGAACTATTACTATCTAATAACTTTTGCCAAATATCAATCGCTTGCTCATAATTTGCATTCATAAAGGCATCAGAAGCAACTAGCATTAATGCGGTAACCTCTTGATTATCAAGGCTTAATACTTTATTGATTACCGCTCTGATATCTTCGGTTAGCTGTTGACCTGCTTGGTAATATAAAACGGTTGCAATAGCAGAGTATATTTGAGCATTTTCGCCGCCATATTTTAGTGCTCTTTGATAAGCAATCAACGCATTATCATAACTGTTTTGATAAAGATAATATTCACCCAGTATAGCCCAAAGTTCACTATTTTTAGGCGATTGACGAATATCATTTTGTAAGCGTAATAAATCCTTTTGTTCTTGCTGCAATGGTGTGAATGAGAGCAGTGGATCGGATATACGTTGATATTCCTGATAAGCTAATTCAAATCGAGGTGAGAAGAAGTAACCAATAACAACCAACACAATTAATATGGCAAGTAATTTATTAAAATGCCATTGCAGGATAGTCGAGGGTGTTGTTATATCTGGGGGTAATAATTGCTCGGATATTTGTCGATGGCTAAAATTGTTCTCTATAAGTTGCTGTTTTTGTGACCGAGTAAATTTGAAAATGAAATAAAAAATGCCAATCAGAGCAATAGCAGGCAATCCCCAAAGCAGGGCAGTTCCAATCGTTAGTGGTGGGTTATACAGCACGAAATCACCATATCGTTCAGTCATATAGTGCATGATTTGCGCTTTATCTTTCCCTTCAGCAACCATTTTAAAAACTTGGTGGCGCATACTTACTGCTGTGGGGGCATTAGATTCAAGTAAATTTTGGTTTTGGCATTGCGGGCAACGTAGCTGTGAGGCGATCTGCAAAGAATACTCTTGTTCTTCAATGGAATTAAATTCCCACACATCAACGATTTGAGCATTGGATATAAAAGAGAAAAATAGGAAAAATAGTGCTAATAGGATTCTAAGCATTTTTTATTCTCCCTTTTACCCAGCTTATTAATAGGCCAAAACACATCACAAATGCACCGCCCCAAATCCATTGAATGCCATCTTGCACGTAAAGGCGTATCGCGTAGCTATTTGTTCCTGTTTTCTCACCTAATACCGCATACCAATTGCGTAACCATCCCCAATATATACCAGGTTCAATCATTAATTGCTGGCGAGCGGTATAAAGGCGGCGCTCGGTGATTAACTGGTGTAATGGCTGGCCAGCTTTGCTAATTTGTATAATAGCCTTTTCGGTCGTGTAATTAGATTTAGCTTCAAGTTGCAGTTCGTTGAATTGGAATTGATAACCGGCGAGTGAAATAGATTGCCCAACAGAAAGATTAACACTCGTTTCGTGGTGGCTACCAATTGACAAGGCAATACCAGTAGCAAAAATTACAACTCCTGTATGAGCGATAAGGGAAGGGAAATGTTGCCGAATAGCATCGATAGGACGTAGCCAAAAGATAAGCAAAATTGCAAATAAAAAACCACAAGAAATGGCGATAATAAGCCCTTTAGACCAAAGAGATAAGCTTAATAACACACTGAGAAGTATAATTAAAAGAATACGCCATTGGGGTTTAATGCGAGTTTTGCTAAGAGGATAAATGGCACTCACAGCCATTATGATTAGCATTAAAATACCAAATGGTAATAACGCTTGGTTAAAATAAGGCGCCCCAACCGATATTTTCCCCCAACCAAATAACGTGTAAATCATTGGGTAAAGCGTGCCCGTCAGGACAATAAATAATACAGTAGAAAATAGGATTAAAGTGAGTAATAAGTAAAGCTGACGGCGATTAATATTAGTTGGTAAATTATCGATATTTTTAGCTTTCCAACCATATATACATAAAGCCCCGAAACTCAGAAAACTGAACAATAAAAAGAGGGGTGCAGCCCTAACGTTATCCAAAGCAAACGCATGGACAGACATTAAAATCCCTGAGCGTACAATTAATGTGCCTAATAAAGATAAAATAAACGTAAGAATTGCCAGCAATATAGACCAGTGGCGATAGTGCCCAGTTTTGCGTGAGACTGTTAAGCTATGAAATAGGGCAGTTGCACTTAGCCATGGCAATAATGACGCATTTTCAACAGGGTCCCAAAACCACCAACCACCCCAACCAAGTTCACTGTATGCCCACCATGACCCAAGAGTGATACCCAAAGTGAGTATGCACCAACTAGGAACGACAAAGCGCCAACAGAGCCCGGCGATAGTTTGGTTAAATTGCCCGCAAAGTGTAGATGCAAGCGCTAAGGCGGTTACGACCATTAACCCGCTATAGCCTAAATAAAGTAGAGGGGGATGTAATATTAATCCCCAATGTTGCAGCATTGGGTTGAGATCTCTCCCTTCAATAGCGGGAGGAAAAATGCGAACAAAGGGGTCAGAATAAAATACGATAAACAGTAATAATGCCGCACTGATAATGGCAAGAAGCGTTAGTGTGAGAGGAAACACGAGGTGAGTTTGCTGGCGATAACGCCATGCAAATAGACAACTCCAAGCTGAGATAAACAACAGCCAAAGAAATATTGACCCTTCATGGCCTCCCCATACTGCCGCAATTTTAATATATAGCGGCGATAGCCGATGGCTATGTTGCGCCACATATACGACCGAAAAGTCACTTTGAATAAAACTGATAGTTAAACAAATATAAGCAACGAGCAAGAAAAGAAATTGTAAGTAGGTCCAAAGAATATTCCGAGGCATTTGCCTCGGAATATGGCGGAAGAAACCAATAACTCCGAATGATACTTGAAAACAGGCAATACACAGTGCCAATGCAAGGCAGAGAAAGCCAATTTCTGGGAGTATGAGTTCCAATGATTACCCTTATTATTTAGTGAGTTATGCGACGGTCAACTGCCCTGCGTATAACACAAAGAAGCGTAAGCAGAAGACACCCAGTAAGCTTGCACCACTGATAATCAATACTCTTGCTGCGCCTTGTCCTTTGTCCATCCATTTCTTGAATAGAAGTGGAATAATAAAACCAAACCCGACAACACCAATCCAAAACCACCAAGTCCAGAAACCACCGCCTAATGCAGCAATTAATGAACGGATTTTCCCATCGTCTCCTAAAGCTAACCCGACAAAAAAGGCCGCTAATAGGAATATCTCCAACCAAATAACAAAGCTTTCGATACGGTGCAAAAATGCGGTTTCGCCGTTATGAATATTTTTGCGGTAGCGCAATGCGATTGCTATGAGTGATACCGCAATACCTGAAGATATTCCTGAAAATAGGAATAAAGCTGGTAATAATGGGTTGTTTAAGAATGGATAAGATTTTAATGCTGAAAGTAAAAAACCGGTATAAGCCCCAAGCAAAACGGCCAATATGAGCATCACAATATCCAGAAAACGCATTGCACGGTTTAGCAGGGTTAATACTCTTGGGATGATGGTAAATTTGGGCAGCCATTTTTGCTGTAAAACAATGAGTTCTTTTTCATAGATTTTAGCTAGCCAAATAACAAGCACTGCCATATACACTTGGAATAACATCACACCCATCGACATAACTGAGGTCGGGCTGTAATGAAACATTAATTTCCAGAACGTCCATGGACGCGTCAAGTGGAGAATTAAGATCAATAACCCAAAGATGATCGTCGTCGGAGCTAAAATCAGTGTTGTGCGCATTAGAGTGCTATCACTGTCAGCCGAAGTGGGATAATACTGGCGCATAAGTACCGCAAGTACCACAAGCCCAGCCGAAATACCAATTAAGAATAAGTAAACCGCAATGGGCCAGTCCCACACTAAGGATTCAAAATGGAAAGCAGAAGCTGTTGTCATTGGCTAACCTCCCCATATTTGAACGGAACCCGATACATTTTGGGGTGAGTACCGAGTGCAATTTTGAATCGATAAGTCGGTTTTTCTTTTAGCATCAACGAAATATCGCTCTTAGGGTCATCTAAATTACCAAAGGTTAATGCTTTGGTTGGGCAAGATTCGACGCAAGCCGGCTGCTTGCCCTTTTTTAGATTAGTTTTACGGCAGAAATCACATTTATCCGCGGTTTTATTGATGGGGTGAATAAACCTGACGCGATAAGGGCAGGCAGCAATACAGTATTGGCAGCCGACACATAAGTCAGGGTTGACATCAACAATCCCTGTCGTTTTATCAATAAAAGAGGCACCAGTAGGGCAAACATCGACACAAGGTGCACTTTCACAATGTTGACAGGAGTGGCGAAAAAAACGGTATTTAACATCAGGAAACTGGCCAATAGGCTCACTACGGATGATAGTTAACCGCGAAACACCTTCTGGGACTTGGTTAACCTCTCGGCATGCATCCATACACGCCGTACAGCCGATGCACAGATTTTCATCGTGCACCATGCCGTAGCGAACGCCATCTATTTTCATGGTGTTAGCTAGCGTATGGCTAGCAACTCCTCCTACCGCCGCCAGTGCTCCTGAGTAGATAATGAATTGACGACGAGAACAACTCATGGCTGCTCCTTACGCAATTTCACCGCTGCTGGGTTGAAATCAGGGTTATTGCGTTGATCTGAGTGGCAGTCGACACATATTTTTACTTTGCCCTTATCAGTCAGCACCTTCATCGTATCTTGTTTCGGATGAAGGTCATGGCAACTCGCGCAGGCTACTTTGGTGACGTGAACATCATGAGGCCAGAACGCTTTTTGCAGCTGCTCCGGTAAGTGACATGATAGACAGACACTGTTTTGTTGCTCAACGGTATACATTGGGTTGTTAAAGCGCATGACATCTTTGACGCCTTCACGGTGATCAGGCCCTGGGTTACCGTGGCAGTTGGTACAAGTCACGGGTAAATTATTGTTAGGGTTAACCACTTCTGCGTGAGTGCCATGCATGCCTTCTTGGTCAGGTTTATGGCAGTCTAAGCAGGCTTTGTCAGCGCTGCGTTGCTGCGTGACAACCCAACGGCCTTCTGCATTTTCTTGGGCCATTTGTGGGGTTGCGGATGCGGCTGTTGCCCATAATAAGCCTGTTGCCAGCACCCCAGCAGTTAATAACGAACGTAGTACGCTCATATTCACTCCATTGGTTGTATTGCCCCATTATTTGGGGCAAATCATGGTTATTTGGCTAATAGGTCATTTTTACGAGCTTGGTCATCCCATTGCGGAACCACAGTTTTTAAGAACTCTTGTTTTTCCGCATTGATTTTTTGCATATCTAAACCAATGGCTTGTTGCGCTTTTTCCTTGGTTGAAATATCTGGAATGGCAATTTCATGGGTGATGCCTTTTGAGCCTAACAGGCGAGCGAGCTTGGTTCGTGCATCTGCCGCTTTATCCATCGAACCACCTAACATACGCAGGCCTTCATCCGGTGCGTGCATATGAATACCGTGGGAGGCGATAGCTAAATCCCAACGCCATTGTGCATGACGAATATCAGTCAAAATTGGCTTCATTTCATCTTCTGTTGCGCCTGCATCCCATGCAGCTTTTGCTTCAAAGTGAGCACGAACTAATTGATCTTCCGCTTTGATTTTCATCTCTTGGATAGCGACTTTACGTTCAGCAACCACATCTTGCAGTTGTTGTTTGCTTTGGGTATGGCAAGTGCTACAAGTTTGTTCGAAATTATCGAATGGATTACCAATTTTATGGCTGGTGTACAGTTCGCCTTTTTCGTTTTGCAGTTTTGGCATATGGCAGTCAATACAGGTCACGTTATTTTTGCCATGAATACCCGCACTCCAAGTTTCATATTCAGGGTGTTGGGCTTTTAGCATAGGCGCTTTCGACAATGAGTTGGTCCAGTCAGAGAAACCAATGTTGTCGTAGTAGACTTCCATATCTTCCACTTTGGTACCGTTATCCCATGGGAATTTCACGGATTTTTTATCGCCAGAGAAATAGTATTCCACGTGACATTGGCCACACACCATGGATTGCTGGTCGAACCGACTGGCTTTATCAAACGGTTTGCCAATCGCTTCCATTGCACGCTCTGCATAAGGGCGTGAAAGCGTTAGCTCTGGTTTACCTTTTGCAAAATCCGCAGAGTCTGTTTTATGACAATCTGCACAGCCTAAGACATTAACCACTTCGGGGCCACCTTTTGCCCACTTACCTTCGAAATAGCCATCTTCGCCATGTTCTTGGATTAGCCTCGCCACATCGGGGCTTTTACAGCTCCAACATGCCATCGGAAGTGGACCATCTTGGGCGTCTTTAGGAGCACCGGTTCGTAAGGTTTCACGGACGTCGATGACCGCATAGGCGTGACCACGAGGTTTGTTGTAGTCGCGTGAGAATGGGTATCCAGCCCACAGTACGACTAAGCGAGGGTCTTCCGCTAATGCATCTTCACGGTTTGATTGCTCGGATGTTGCTCGCCAAGAGTGGTACTGGTCAGGGTGAGCGGCTTCGAAAGTTTCATTTCGAGCATTGATGGTAGATGTACTATCTTTAGTAGGAGTTTGAGCATGAACAGAGGTAAAGAGAAATATTCCTGCAACCAGACTCAATAAGCATAGTGCATTATTTCTTATGTTTGCCATAAAAAGGGCCTCGAGTAATTTTAGCCAGTCATCCCTTCATTTTTCGAGTTGTGTTTGTATTGTGACCTATGACTCGAACTATTTTGGGTATCTTTTTGTTATTTAGGTTTGATAGTAAGCGCACAGATACTACCAAGACATTGCCAATTTATATGTGTAACAAAAAACCACACTAAAAATATTGTTTTTGATCAAAAGTTAATTTGTAATAAGGAAATAGAATGTGAAGAAATAATAAAAAATAGGTATTATTGAAATTGATATAGTTATTTTTCAATAGTTTTAAATTGTTAGTTTCAATAATTAATTAATAATGATTCTTATTCTGATGCTTAGCGTTATCCAATTCTATTTTATTGATTTTAAAATAATTTCTTTATGTTTAATATTTAATGGTTGTTTTTAAAATAAAGTTAGAAATGAAATTTGTTTAATATCAAAAAAAACACAGATATTTTTTTTCTAAATGACATTGTGCATACTACTTTAGTGGTATTTTTTGGTTGGTGTTATAATTTAAAAAATTAAAACTTGAGTTTAAATTAATAACTCATATTAAAAAAATGTTAACAAATAATTAAAAAGGCCTGTTTGTTTATCATTTTGATGCTATTTTTAGCTAATGGCGAGTAAATAACGTAAATGTTGTCATTTCTAGTCGTATACGGGGAATTACCTCTTTTACCCACTTGGTAGTATGTATTTTTATAACCTCTATCGTTAATATTTCTCATAAATACACATATAAAAAATGCGGTTTATCAATACGTTTTAGTTTTTTTGTTGGCAATGTAAAGGAAAAAAACATGGTTGATCTCACCCGTCGGGGAGTATTAACTGGTGCGTGGCGTAGTGCAGCCCCAGTGGTTCGGCCGCCATGGAGTGGTAGTGAAACGCAATTTATTGAATTGTGTACCCGTTGCAATGCCTGCGTTGAGAGTTGCGAAACGGCAATTATCCAACCGGGAGCAGGGGGCTACCCTGTTGTTGATTTTAAGCGTGGTGAATGTACATTTTGCTATGCATGTGCAACAGCATGTCCAGAACCTATTTTCCTTCCAAAACATTCCCAACCTTGGGATATCTCAATTTCGATTGGCCAAAATTGTCTTGCTTATCTTTCGATTGAATGTCGACGTTGCCAAGACAGTTGTGAGCCTGAAGTCATCTCTTTTCGTCCGTCAATGGCCGGTATATACCAGCCAAAAGTAGAAACACCAGGTTGTACAGGCTGTGGTGCTTGTGTCGCAGGTTGCCCAGTTTCAGCCATTACCGTGGAGCATGAACATGCACAGTAACTATCAAGTGTGCAGTTTAATAGTACAAGTAAAAAGTGAACGACTGTCTACTGTGGCCGAAGAAATTAATCAACTTTCTAATTGTGAGGTGGCGTTAAGCGCCCCAGAAAACGGAAAACTGATTGTGGTTGTTGAAGGGCAAGGTAGTAGAACGTTGTTAGATACTATTGATTTAGTACGCGATATTGACGGCGTACTAGATGTTTCGCTGGTTTACCACCAGCAGGAAGAGCAAGGTGAGGAAGATTATGAAACTCAGTCGTCGTAGCTTTATGAAAGCCAATGCGATAGCGGCCGCTGCTGCGGCGGCAGGTATTGGCGCACCAAGCATTGCGAAAGCAGTGGTTGGCCAACAAGAAAGTATTAAATGGGACAAAGCCCCTTGCCGTTTTTGTGGTACAGGCTGTGGGGTATTGGTGGGAACTCAAAATGGTCGCATCGTGGCCAGCCAAGGTGACCCAGAAGCGCCTGTAAACCGTGGTCTAAACTGTATCAAAGGGTATTTCTTACCTAAAATCATGTACGGAAAAGACCGTTTAACGCAGCCAATGTTGCGTATGAAAGACGGTGAATATGACAAAAATGGGGAGTTCACACCGATCACGTGGGAACAAGCCTTTGATGTTATGGAAGAAAAAGTCAAAACCACATTAAAAGAAAAAGGCCCTGAAGGGATCGGTATGTTCGGTTCGGGTCAGTGGACAGTTTGGGAAGGCTATGCAGCATCAAAACTGTTCAAAGGTGGATTCCGTTCTAATAACTTAGACCCTAATGCACGCCACTGTATGGCTTCTGCGGTAGTGGGCTTCATGCGTACTTTCGGTATGGATGAGCCAATGGGTTGTTATGATGACATTGAGCATGCTGACGCGTTTGTCCTTTGGGGCTCAAACATGGCAGAAATGCACCCAATCTTGTGGTCTCGTATCACCAACCGCCGTCTGTCTAACCCTGACGTGCGTGTTGCTGTGTTATCGACTTTTAAACACCGTAGCTTTGAATTAGCGGATAACGGTATCGTTTTTACACCACAATCTGACTTAGTGATCCTGAACTATATTGCGAATTATATTATTCAAAATAATGCAGTTAATCAGGAATTCCTTGATAAACACGTGAATTTACGTCGTGGTGCAACAGATATCGGTTATGGATTACGCCCAACTCACCCACTCGAACAAAAAGCGAAAAATGCAGGTTCTGATGCATCTGAGCCAATGACGTGGGATGAATATAAAGCCTTTGTTGCGGAATATACTTTAGACAAAACCGTAGAAATGACAGGGGTTCCAAAAGATCAGTTAGAAGAACTCGCTAAACTTTACGCAGACCCTAAAACTAAAGTGGTTTCTTATTGGACCATGGGCTTTAACCAGCACACTCGCGGTGTTTGGGCAAATAACTTAGTGTATAACCTGCACTTACTGACAGGGAAAATTTCTCAACCTGGCTGTGGGCCGTTCTCATTAACCGGTCAGCCATCAGCGTGTGGTACCGCTCGTGAAGTTGGTACGTTCTCACACCGTTTACCAGCGGACATGGTGGTTACCAATGAAAAACACCGTGAAAAAGTAGAAGGTGTATGGGGGTTACCTGCTGGGACGATCCCTGAAAAAGTCGGTTTACATGCCGTTGCCCAAGACCGCGCTTTAAAAGACGGTAAATTGAATTTTTACTGGGTAATGTGTAACAACAACATGCAAGCGGGCCCGAATATCAACCAAGAGCGTATGCCAGGTTGGCGTGACCCTCGCAACTTTATTGTGGTTTCTGACCCCTATCCAACAGTAAGTGCGTTAGCTGCTGACTTGATTTTACCAACAGCAATGTGGGTAGAAAAAGAAGGCGCTTACGGTAATGCGGAACGTCGTACTCAGTTTTGGCGTCAGCAAGTTAAAGCACCAGGCGAAGCGAAATCTGACTTAATGCAGATGGTGTTGTTCTCTAAACGCTTTACAACGGATGAAGTGTGGCCTGAAGAGTTACTCGCGAAAAAACCTGAATTACGCGGTAAAACGTTGTATGACGTGTTATTCGCTAACCAAGCGGTAACGAAGTTCCCTGTAAGCGAGTTAGCCGAAGACCAACTTAACGATGAATCACGTGAATTAGGCTTCTACTTACAAAAAGGGCTGTTCGAAGAATACGCTGGCTTTGGTCGTGGTCATGGTCATGACTTGGCTGATTTTGATGACTACCACAAAGCGCGCGGTATCCGTTGGCCAGTGGTTGATGGCAAAGAAACGCAGTGGCGTTATAGCGAAGGAAATGACCCTTACGTTAAGGCTGGCGCGGGTTATCAATTCTACGGTAAACCCGATGGTAAAGCGGTCATTTTTGCATTGCCATTTGAGCCTGCTGCTGAATCGCCAGATAAAGAATATGACTTATGGTTATCAACAGGCCGTGTATTAGAACATTGGCATACCGGTAGTATGACACGCCGTGTTCCTGAACTACACCGTGCTTTCCCTGAATCTCTTGTGTTTATACATCCAATCGATGCGAAAGAGAGAGGTTTACGCCGTGGTGATAAAGTCAAAGTAGTTTCACGCCGTGGTGATGTGACCACGATTGTTGAAACTCGTGGCCGTAATAGACCACCAAAAGGCTTAGTTTACATGGCGTTCTTCGATGCTGCGCAGCTAGTGAATAACTTAACACTGGATGCAACCGATCCGCTTTCAAAAGAAACGGATTACAAAAAATGTGCCGTTAAACTGGAAAAGGTGTAATTGCTCATGCCCCAGAAAGCTAAGTCTCAACAGGCTAAGTCCCAGAACAGTCGTCGTCGCTTTTTACGCGATGTCGCCCGCACTGCGGGTGGGTTGGCGGCTGTTGGTGTGGTGCTGGGGCTTCAGCAACAAACTTCCCGTGCGAGTGGAGTTAAGCTTCGCCCGCCGGGAGCTCTTGATGAAAAAGCATTTGCCAGTGCATGTGTCCGTTGTGGGCAATGCGTTCAAGCCTGTCCGTATGACATGTTGAAATTAGCGACATTGGCATCAGGCTTGGCTTCAGGAACGCCGTACTTCATCGCTCGAGAAAACCCGTGTGAAATGTGTGAGGATATTCCTTGCGCCAAAGTTTGCCCAAGTGGTGCATTGGATAAAGACATTGAGTCGATTAACGATGCACGCATGGGGTTAGCCGTTTTACTCGATCAGGAAAACTGCCTGAACTTTCAAGGGCTAAGGTGTGATGTATGTTACCGCGTATGTCCACTGATTGATGAAGCCATCACATTGGAACTTGAACAAAACCACCGAACAGGTAAGCACGCGCGCTTCTTACCCACAGTCAATAGCAATTACTGCACGGGATGCGGTAAATGTGAACAGGCTTGTGTATTGGAAGAGGCGGCTATCAAGGTATTACCAAGGTCGTTAGCAAAAGGTGAGTTAGGACACCATTACCGCTTTGGTTGGCTGGAGGGTAACAATGGCGAATCGTAAACGTGATGCCGGACGTGAAGCTCAGGCAAAAAAAGGTTGGTGGCAGAGCCACAAGTGGTTGGTATTTAGACGCATAAGCCAATTGCTGGTGTTAGCGATGTTCTTGAGTGGGCCATGGTTTGGGGTGTGGATTTTACATGGTAACTACAGCAGTAGCTTATTGTTAGATACCGTACCTTTGACTGACCCATTAATCACCTTAGAGAGCTTAGCAAGTGGTTACTTACCGGGGATCTCAGCATTAGTTGGGGCTGCTATCGTATTCGGGGTTTATGCACTGTTGGGTAAGCGTATTTTCTGCAGTTGGGTTTGTCCTGTAAACCCAGTGACGGATGCCGCGGCGTGGTTAAGACGTAAGTTTGATTTTAACCAGTCCGCAACGATACCACGCAATATTCGTTATGTATTGCTGGTGGTTATCCTGATCGGTTCTGCTATTACAGGAACCTTACTTTGGGAATGGCTTAATCCAGTTTCATTAATGGGGCGCAGTTTAATTTTTGGTTTTGGCAGCGGTGCATTGGTTTTAGTTGCACTGTTTTTATTCGATTTATTAGTTGTGGAACATGGTTGGTGCGGTCACCTTTGCCCATTAGGTGCGCTATATGGCGTGGCAGGGTGTAAGGGCGCACTAGTTGTTACAGCGGAAAATAAAGAAAACTGTAGCCGTTGTATGGACTGTTTCCACATTTGTCCGGAGCCGCAAGTTCTGCGTGCACCGGTCCTAGATAAACAAGCTCCAGCACAGATATCAGATAAAGATTGTATCACTTGCGGTCGTTGCATTGATGTTTGTTCTGAGGATGTTTTTAAAATAACACTAAGATGGAGTTCGGGAGCAAAATCATGAAAAATCCTGTCCTGAAAAAGACGATCAGCCGTTGGGTGGCTGGAATGGCCTTTGTTGTAAGCAGTCTTGTTTGGGCTGCTAATGGTGTAGACCTGACCCAATCACCAGAAGTATCCGGTACGTCAGAAGGAAGCATTCATATTCCGAAAGAGCAAGAAAGAATGGCATTAAACTATGTGAATCAACCGCCAATGATCCCACATAGTGTTGAAGGTTATCAAATTACCACTAATACTAATCGTTGTTTGCAATGCCATGGTGTGGAAAATTATCGCACCACAGGGGCACCAAGAGTTAGCCCAACGCACTTTATGGATGCAACAGGCAAAGTTCTTGGCGAAGTCGCACCAAACCGCTACTTCTGTCTACAGTGCCACGTGCCGCAATCAGACACGGCACCGATTGTTGATAACACATTTACCCCATCCAAAGGTTTTGGGAAATAAGGGGGAATTATGTCAAATAACAATGATAAGCAAATAAATGATGACAAGCCGAAGAAAAAGGGCTTGTTTGGATTAATCGGCCGAGTATGGCGGTGGTGGCGTAGGCCAAGCCGTTTAGCATTAGGAACCTTATTGCTGATTGGTTTTGTGAGTGGTGTTATCTTCTGGGGCGGCTTCAATACGGGTATGGAAATGGCCAATACGGAAGAGTTCTGTATTAGTTGCCATGAAATGCGTGAGAATGTCTATGAAGAATATATGGATACTATTCACTATACTAACCGTAGTGGTGTTCGCGCAACTTGCCCAGATTGTCACGTACCGCATGAGTTTGGCCCAAAAATGGTGCGTAAAATTCAAGCGAGTAAGGAGCTATACGGGAAAATTTTTGGCATCATCGACACACCTCAAAAATTTGAAGACCATCGGTTAGCGATGGCGCAAAGTGAGTGGCGACGGATGAAAAATAACGACTCACAAGAGTGTCGTAACTGCCACAATTTTGAGTATATGGATTTCACAGCACAAAAAGGGGTTGCAGCTAAAATGCATGACCAAGCCATCACGGATGGTAAAACTTGCATTGACTGTCACAAAGGAATTGCCCATAAATTGCCGGACATGCGTGAAGTTGAACCTGGCTTTTAATTTAAGGTAATCATTTTATGATGAGTTATACCGATAAATTATAAGTAATGATCAATAAATAGGCTGGTTATGCGTTTGAGTATGATCAGCCTAAGTTATATTTGTGTTAAATCAATATATTTGCTTTTTTAATGTGTATTGTATGATTCTGTCACGCAGCATTTACTAACAATATAATAAATCAGGGTAATTAAACTATGTGGAAAAAGCTTCATCAACTTGCCATCCCAGTTAACCTTTACCGGTTATGTGGGCGT
The DNA here is from genome assembly GCF_013255915.1 of Providencia rettgeri. Lineage (GTDB taxonomy): Bacteria > Pseudomonadota > Gammaproteobacteria > Enterobacterales > Enterobacteriaceae > Providencia > Providencia hangzhouensis. The sequence continues at coordinate 1,366,358 of NZ_CP053896.1, forward strand.
CTAATACCGTGGTTTATTATATTGAGTGTAATTTGTTTAGCGGTGGGGTGGATTTGGGGATTTGGCTTTGCGCCAACCGATAAAGTCCAAAGCCAAAGTTATCGTATTATGTATATCCATGTTCCTGCCGCGATGTGGTCGATGGGCATTTATGCCACAATGGCAATTACTGCTTTTGTTGGTCTTGTCTGGCAAATGAAAGTCTCTGAATTGGCGATAGCGGCAATGGCACCGATAGGGGCGGTATTTACTTTTATTGCCTTGGTGACAGGTGCGACATGGGGTAAACCAATGTGGGGTGCATGGTGGGTATGGGATGCACGTTTAACCTCTGAACTAATTCTATTTTTTCTGTATGTGGGGATTATTGCTTTATGGCATGCTTTTGATGACCGCCGTACAGCAGGAAAGGCCGCTGCGATTTTAGTATTAATTGGTGTGATTAACTTACCTATCATTCATTATTCAGTTGAATGGTGGCAAACTTTGCATCAACCTTCGACGCGTATGCAAGAAAGTATCAACCCAGCTATGCGTACGCCACTACGTTTAGCTATCCTTGGTTACCTATTTCTCTTTATCTCATTAACGTTAATTCGTTTACGTAGTCAATTATTGTTGTTAGAACGTAACCGTCCATGGGTATTAGATATTGTGAATAAAAAAGGACGTCAATCATGACTAGCGCATTTGCATCTTGGAGTGAATTTTGGGCGATGGGCGGCTATGGTTTTTATGTATGGCTGGCGGTTGCGCTGACATTAATACCTATTTTGTTACTCTGTTTGCATACATACATACAAAGAAAAATGATAATAAATGCAATTATTCAACAGCAAGCTCGTGAAGTAAGACAAAAAGCAGCAAGAGCGCGTAGGGAGGGAGTGTGAATATTCGTCGTCGTAACCGACTTTGGTTGATCTGTTCCATATTGGTTGGCGTGGGGTTAACCCTCGCATTGATTCTCTACGCATTGCGCTCAAGTATTGACTTGTTTTATACCCCCGGTGAAATCATCTATGGTAAGCGGGAAACTCAGCAAATCCCTGAAGTTGGGCAACGTTTGCGCGTTGGCGGCATGGTGATGCCCGGTAGTGTAGTACGTGACTCTGACCCTGTCTCTAATGCCGTCAATATCACTTTCACTGTTTATGATGCCGAAGGTGAAGTAGACGTAAGTTATCATGGAATTTTGCCTGACTTATTCAAAGAAGGGCAAGGTGTCGTTGTTCAAGGGGAGTTACAGGAGAATAATCATATTTTAGCGAAAGAAGTGCTTGCTAAACATGATGAAAACTATACGCCACCAGAGGTTGAAAAGGCGATGCAAGAAAACCATCGCAGGCCAGCTGCTGCCTATAAGGACAATGCATCATGATCCCTGAAATTGGTAGCGTTTTACTGTGTTTGGCATTAGGTCTTGCCGTTTTGCTGTCTTTTTACCCGCTATGGGGGGTGGCACGCAATGATGCACGCTTGATGGCATCATCACGTCCATTAGCATGGTTACTTTTTCTCTGTGTAACAGGGGCATTCCTAGTATTAGTGAATGCCTTTGTTGTTAATGATTTTTCAGTCACGTATGTTGCCAATAACTCTAATACGCAATTACCTATTTGGTATCGTGTTGCGGCAACATGGGGAGCTCACGAAGGCTCATTATTACTATGGGTATTATTAATGAGTGGCTGGACATTTGCGGTGGCAATTTGCAGTTACCGTATGCCTCTCGACATTGTTGCCCGTGTTTTAGCTGTTATGGGGATGATAAGCGTTGGTTTTTTGCTGTTTATCATCTTTACTTCAAACCCATTTTCGCGCACGCTGCCCGCCTTTCCGATTGAAGGGCGTGACCTCAACCCATTACTACAAGACCCAGGGCTGATTTTCCACCCACCATTGTTATACATGGGCTATGTCGGCTTCTCTGTGGCATTTGCTTTTGCGATTGCGGCATTGTTAAGTGGCCGGTTAGACAGCTCTTTCACACGTTTTGCTCGCCCTTGGACGATGGCAGCCTGGTTCTTTTTAACGTTAGGGATCATGTTAGGTTCCGCATGGGCTTATTATGAATTAGGCTGGGGGGGCTGGTGGTTCTGGGACCCGGTAGAGAATGCCTCCTTTATGCCATGGTTAGTGGGAACGGCATTGATCCACTCACTTTCCGTTACTGAACAGCGAGCCACTTTTAAAGCATGGTCACTATTATTGTCGATTTTTGCTTTCTCATTGTGTTTGCTCGGGACTTTCTTAGTTCGCTCAGGGGTACTGGTTTCGGTACACGCCTTTGCCTCAGACCCATCTCGAGGGTTATTTATCTTAGCCTTCATGGTGATAGTGATTGGCGGCTCTTTACTGGTGTTTGCACTGCGTGGGCACAAGGTACGCTCAAGGGTTAACAATGCCTTATGGTCGCGTGAATCCATGTTATTGGGTAATAACGTTATCTTAACAGCAGCGATGCTAGTTGTGTTACTCGGTACATTGCTACCGTTAGTCCATAAACAAATTGGCTTGGGTACGATTTCCATTGGTGAACCGTTCTTTAATACCATGTTTATAGCGTTGATGGTGCCATTTGCCTTGTTACTAGGAATTGGGCCACTTGTGCGTTGGGGACGTGACCGCCCTGCGGCTATCAAAAAGTTATTAATCATTGCAACGGTATTAACCGTTATTCTTTCTTTTGCCCTACCATTACTGATGGAAGATAGGGTAGAAGCGTTGACGGTTGTCGGCTTAATGATGGCGTGCTGGATAGCAATTCTTGCCTTCGCAGAAATGCGAGTCCGCATCAGTAAGAAAATCAAGCTCACGCCAAGTTACTGGGGAATGGTACTGGCGCATTTAGGTTTGGCGGTAACCATCGTCGGTATTGCCTTTAGCCAAAATTACAGTATTGAGCGTGATGTGAAAATGAAACCGGGTGATAGCATATCAATTCGTGCTTATACCTTTGTATTTAATGGCGTACGAGAGGCTGATGGCCCTAACTACCAAGGTGTCATTGGCAGTATTTCAGTGAAAGAGAAAGACAAAGTCATCGGTGTTTTAATGCCAGAAAAACGTTTTTATAGCGTTAGCCGAGCTGTTATGACCGAAGCGGCGATTGATGGTGGTTTTACTCGCGATTTATATGCTGCATTGGGTGAGGAAGTCGCTAAAGATACGTGGACTATGCGTTTGTATTATAAACCATTTGTTCGTTGGATCTGGTCTGGTGGCATATTAATGGCTATTGGTGCGTTATTTTGCTTGTTTGACCCACGTTATCGTCGCCGTAAATTACAAGGGGAAACAGCATGAACCGCAAAGTCTTCTTAATTCCTTTTATTATTTTTGCAGGAATCGCTGCGGTCCTGTTATGGCAATTGATGCGTAATGCAGAAGGGGATGATCCTCGTTTATTAGAATCCGCTTTAATTGGTAAGCCAGTGCCCGTTTTTCGCCTTGAATCACTAGAAAACCCCGGTCAGCACTACGAATCCGATGTATTAACACAAGGGCAACCTATCTTGTTGAATGTTTGGGCAACATGGTGCCCTACATGCCGTGCAGAACATCAATATTTGAATAAGTTGTCTGCACAGGGTGTTCGTGTGGTTGGGTTGAACTATAAAGATAAACGGGATAAAGCCATTGTGTGGTTGCGTGAGTTAGGCAACCCTTATGCCTTAAGCTTATTTGATGGTGAAGGTATGTTAGGCCTTGATTTAGGGGTATATGGTGCACCTGAAACGTTCTTAATTGATGGTAATGGTGTGATCCGTTATCGTCACGCAGGGGCAATGGACGAGCGCGTCTGGGAAAAAGAATTTAAACCCCTTTGGGAGCGCTATAATCAGGAGGCGAACCAATGAGGTATTTATTGGGTTTATTGATGTTAGCGTTAAGTGCAACGGTGACATATGCATCGACAGAAGTCTTTACTTTCGATAATGAACAGCAAGAGCAGCAATTTCGTAAATTAACCGAAGAGCTACGTTGCCCTAAATGCCAGAACAACAGCATTGCGGATTCTAATTCAATGATTGCACTGGACTTGCGCCAAAAAGTGTATGAGTTAATGAAAGAAGGCAAAAACCGTGATGAAATCGTTGATTACATGGTTGCACGTTATGGTTACTTCGTCACTTATAACCCACCACTGACGCCGCTAACGATTGTACTGTGGGGGTTACCGTTTGTTGCGATAGCGGTAGGCGGCTGGATCATCTTTGCCCGTTCTAAAAAACGCGTTAGATTAAAACAGGTTGAGCAGGGCGATGAGGAAGCATTACCTGAGGCCTCTCGCACTAGCAACTGGGTTTATTTACCCGGGTTTATCATTGCATTAGGTGTTGCGGGGGGGGCTTATTATCAGGTAGGTAGCTACGAGAAAGTGGCAGATTGGAATAATGCCTATCAACAAGCTCCCGCTTTGTTAGACAGAGCGCTAGACCCGTCTGAGCCACCACTCAATAATGCGGAAATGGAACACCTCGCTTTAGGTCTACGTACTCGCCTCCAGGAAGACCCGCAAAATGTAGAAGCGTGGGAAATGCTAGGCCGTATTGGTATGGTGTTGGGGAATGCGACTATGGCAACCGATGCCTATGGCCGTGCTTATCGCCTAGCCCCTAAAAATGAAAATGTAGTGATGGGGTATGCGGAAGTTTTGACACGCTCTTCTGACCCAGAAGATAACCGTCAAGGTGCAGAGCTACTTAAAAAGCTGATTGCTGAAGACCGTACCAATGTGAAAGCATTAAGCATTTTTGCATTCAATGCATTTGAGCAAGAGCGTTATGCAGAGGCCATCTCGGCTTGGCAAATGATGTTAAAACTACTGCCTGAGAATGACCAACGTCGTCCTATTATCGAGCGTAGTGTTGAACAGGCTCTGATGATGGTACACGAAAAGAAAGGGCTGCCAGCGAAAGCGGAATAGTTAATGGCAGTCTAATTATTATGACTAAAAGGGAGCAACCGCTCCCTTTTGTTTACCTAGCAAATAACCTATTTGTTCAAATTGTGATCCTTCTCTCAATTCATCATTATTTTACCCATAATAGATTATAACGATTAATCAGGATTTTTTTATCTTATTCAATTAATTAAACTCTAAATATAAATTATTAATTTAACTTTATTTTACTTTTAAATTTTTATATTTATGAAATATATAATAAATAATCCGAATTATTATATTTACTTATGTACTCCCTTCTTAGTCTAAATTCCATAAAGTAAACTAATCAATTCTTATATTATTTTGATAACAATAGAAGATTTACCTTTGGTTATTCTTTTTTGGTTTTTTTTGTTTTTACTTTTATGCTTTTTGCTTTTTTTTGCTTTGCAGGGGGAACCTATGAGTACAATCACATTAATGTAACAAGGTATAAATTAGAGTAAATGCCATGAGGTAAAATGGCATGAAAGCAGAACGACATAAGAAAATAATTAATATTTTAAAAAATACTGGATCAGCCAAAGTTTCTGTTTTATCGAAAGAACTTAATGTCACTAAAGAAACCATTAGAGCAGATTTAAATTATTTAGCAAAAAAAGGAATTATTAGCCGTTGCCATGGTGGAGCATACATCGAATTTGAAACACTAGATAAAGTTGCTAAAAAAGAAATAATTCAATTTCTTGAGTGCAATGAAAGTTTTAATGAAAGAACAGATAAGGATGATGCCGTGTTAGGTAAAGTATGTGTATTAGGTTCATTTAACGTAGATATGATTAGTTACTTACCTCGGTTACCAGAGGCAGGCGAATCATTATTATCAAATAAATTTATTTTTTCTCCTGGTGGCAAAGGATGTAACCAAGCATTAGCAGCAAGTTATTCAGATTCACCAGTCCACTTTATTACAAAAATAGGAACAGATCAATTTAGTGAATATGCAATAAACTTTATATCATCATCTAAAATTAAAACATCAACAATATACCAAACTGAAAAATATCAAACAGGTACTGCGTCTATATTTGTCTCTGAAAATAGTGGTGAAAACATTATTTCAATATATCCAGGTTCTAATATGGATATTACTGCTGACGAAGTGAAGATTCAAAAAGATAAAATTGTTAACTCAAATATTATTCTTCTTCAGTTGGAAACTAATATTGAAGCGTTAAAGGAAATTATTGATATTGGTAATGAATATAATATTCCAATTATTTTGAATCCAGCACCTTATAATGACATAGTTAATGAGTTAATTGAAAAGATTGATATTTTAACCCCTAACGAAACTGAAGCAAGTTTGCTTTCTAACATTAATGTTATCGATTTAGAAAGCGCTAAAAAAGCGGCTGGAGTTATCTATAACAAGGGGGTAAAAAAGGTGGTCATTACACTTGGAAGTAAAGGCTCTATTGCATTTGATGGTAATAAGTTTATTTATTCTCCGGCTTATACAGCTGTTGTTAAGAATACGGCGGGTGCAGGTGATGCATTCAATGGGGCTCTTGCTGCATCTTTGGCTAAAGGCAAACAATTTTCTTATGCCTTACGCTATGCATCGGCATTTTCATCCCTTGCTGTTGAAACAAGTAATGCTTCAGAAATGCCAGAAGATATTAATGTTATGCATCGTATTAATCAAACAACATATTCTCAGGTTGTAACTCAATCCCCTGAATAAATTAATATTCTGAAAAGAGGAAAAAAATGAAAATTTTATTTATTGGTGAATCATGGCATATCCATATGATCCACACTAAAGGTTATGACAGTTTTACTTCAAGTAAATATGAAGAAGGCGCAACGTTCTTATTAGAATGTTTAAGAAATAAAGGCGTTGAAATTGATTACATGCCTGCACATACCGTGCAAATGGCGTTCCCTAAAACTGTAGAAGAGTTAGAGAAGTATGATGTTGTAGTCATTAGTGATATTGGTGCCAATACTTTCTTATTACAAAATGACACTTTCTATAATATGAAAGTATTACCTAACGCACTTGGGTTAATTAAACAATATGTTAGCCAAGGTGGTGGTCTATTAATGATTGGCGGTTACTTGTCATTTATGGGAATTGAAGCGAAAGCTAATTATAAAAATACATTATTAGCCGATGTATTACCGGTTGAAATGTTAGATGGTGACGACCGTGTTGAAACCCCTGAGGGAGTTTTTGCAACACCGGTCAATATAGGCCATGAATCAATTAAAAACCTTGGTAATTGGCCAATGTTTTTAGGCTATAACAAAGTTGTTGCCAAAGAAAATACACAAGTTGTTTTAAATATTGGTGAAGACCCATTGCTGGTATTTGGTGAATATGACAAAGGAAAAACAGGCTGTTTTATGAGTGACTGCTCGCCACACTGGGGAAGCCGTGAGTTTATGGCTTGGGAACATTATTCAGATATGTGGATAAATATTCTTAAGCAAATCGCTCGTTAATTAATTCTTTAAAAGTAAAAAATTAAAATAAAGAAAATAGGTGCTGAGTTAATTCAGCACCTTGTAAGCCGATTACAAAAATAATGACTCATAGTCAAAAATCCAAAAGGAATATTTTATGAGTGCTAAAAGTTATTCTACCCCTTTTTTAATGATAGCGACGGTATTAGCCGGTATGTTATCGCCAATGCAATCTGCAGTGAATGGGCAACTGGGTGATGTATTAAAAGATGGAAATGCGAGTGCCGTTATTTCATTTGCCAGTGGTTTGGTGGTGATGTTTTTTATCATTATTGCGAAGAAACAAACTAGGCAACAATTTGCAGCAATTCCTAGCTTAATTAAAAATAAAAAAATCCCATTATGGAACTGGTTTGCTGGCCTGTGCGGTGCGATGGTGGTGTTTTCTGAAGGTGCATCTGCGAGTGCATTAGGTATTGCAACCTTCCAAACTGCATTGATTTCTGCGTTGCTATTATCAGGCTTGCTGTGCGACCGCTTTGGTATTGGTATCGATGAGAAAAAACCGTTCACTATCTTCCGTGTATTAGGTGCTATTTTTGCGGTTGTCGCGACTTTGTTTGTAGTTTCACCACAATGGCATTCAAGTTCTGCCATTTATTTAGCTATTTTGCCTTTCTTAGCGGGTTTGTTAGCAGGGTGGCAACCTGCAGGTAACTCAAAAGTTGCAGAAGCAACAGGTTCAATGATGGTTTCTATTACGTGGAACTTTATTGTTGGTTTTACCGTATTGACGATAGCTCTCGTGATCCGTATGGCATTAGGTCATCTCACTTTAGACTTACCAGGTGTTTGGTGGATGTATCTAGGTGGCCCGTTAGGTTTGATGTCAATCGCGTTAATGGCAATTTTAGTCCGCGGTTTAGGCCTGTTAATGCTCGGTGTTGCTTCAACAGCAGGGCAGTTACTAGGTTCAGTACTCATTGACCTATTGTTACCTTCTTTGGGCAATACCGTGTACTTAGTGACTATTATCGGAACAGTATTTGCATTAGTCGGCGCAATAATTACGACCATTCCTGAGTTTAGAGAAGCCAAAGCGACAAAAGCCGCAGGAGTATAAAAATGAAAGGTTATATCCAAACGGTGACAGGACCTGTTAAAAAAGAAGATATGGGACTGACATTACCACATGAACATCTGTTTAATGATTTATCAACAGTTGTCGATGAGCCATTTTATGACTTCTCACATGTGTTGGTTGATAAAAAAGTCAGTGCAGATATTCAATGGGGGCTGAAGCACGACCCATATTGCTGCTGTGACAATATGGATAAAAAGCCAATTGAAGATGTGATTTATGAAGTCAATAATTTTAAGGAACTCGGTGGCAAAACATTGGTAGATGCCACAGGTTCCAAAGCTATTGGCCGTGATGTACATCAACTGCGCGAAGTTGCCATTAAAACTGGTATTAATGTGGTTGCTTCTTCTGGTTTGTATATTGAAAAGTTTGAAGGTGACCGCTTAGTTAATGATATCGATGCTATGGCTAAAATGATTGATGATGAGATCAATGTAGGGATTGATGGAACGGATATTTGCGCAGGAATGATTGGTGAAATCGGGGTGTCGCCTTTTTTCACGGATGGTGAAAAGAATAGTCTAAGAGCGGCATCAGTAGCACAATTGGCGAATAACCATGTTTCAATGAATATTCATATGCCAGGCTGGCAACGTCGGGGAGATGAAGTTCTCGATATTTTAATCAAAGAGATGGGTGTTAATCCTGCTAAAATTTCATTGGCGCACTCAGACCCGTCAGGTAAAGACTTTGACTATCAACGCCGCATGCTTGATAGAGGCGTTTGGCTTGAGTTTGACATGATTGGGCTAGATATTTCATTTCCAAAAGAAGGTGTTGCACCTACGGTGACAGAAACCGCGGATGCGGTCTGTAAACTGATTGAAATGGGTTATGGGCATCAAATTGTGTTAAGCCATGATGTTTTTCTCAAACAAATGTGGGCAAAAAATGGCGGTAATGGTTGGGGGTTTGTACCCAATGTTTTTCTTTCGTTATTGGCCAAAAAAGGGGTGGATAAATCGATGATTAACCGCCTTTGTATTGATAACCCTGCAAACTTATTAGCATAGAATACCCTTTGTTATTTTTAGAATTTTTTGGATAGAAAATTAGTAGCAATCACTTGTGGTTGCTACTTTTTTATGGCGCCTTTAAAACAGTTTGGTGACTTAGAGAAAAGTATCTAATACTATAAATCAGTCAATTGATTGATTTTTCAATGGGTTTGTATTGATGATAGATAATCAATTTTATCAATAAAGTTCATCTTAAATTAACATTTTCGGTAAATACCAATAACAATAGGTATCTAAATAAGATACAATTCTGCACTATAAATTCGTACTCAGATGACGGAAAAACGTTGCACCTGCGCACTTCAATCAGACAATTTGCTGCCTACCTTGCATTATTGGCTGTGGCTATGCTGTTTATTGCTCCATTGTTCTCTAAATCGATGAGGCTGATGGAACACTGCGTGAGCCCTAGCTCTAATAGTGCAGTTGAGCATTTATCAATGGCAGACCAATCGATGCATTCGCATCATAGTATGCCAATGCCTGAAAATTGTGACGTTTCTACACCAATGAATCATATGTTAATGACGGGGATGGGGCAGTCTCCGATGGAAGACATTGCATGTGGTTACTGTCAGTTATTGGTCCACTTTCCATTTCTTATCTTATTTATTGCTGCGGTTATTCGACAACTCGCCACGCTGACTCTATTTGTTCCTTTTGAGCGCTACGTTCACATTTGGTTATTTAGACCATGGTCATTACATCTCGCTAGAGCCCCGCCTATTTACTGATGTCTTAGCATGATAAATCTTACAAATTAATTTAATTGCTATTTTTGCCTTTATTGTGCAAAGCGTTTTCGTTCATCTTGAATTTCTTTGATTTTTAAGAGGTTCACCCACGGGTGCTGAAAATGCATTTGCAAGCTAAGAGGCGAAAGCAGCGTACCTATATTCTAAGAAACAGGTAAAAAATGAACACATACGTTTTTAAAGTGGCTCCTATTGCAACGCTGGTTATTAGTGCGATTTTTACAGCACCTACAGTCGCTAAAACTGAAATTAACCAAAGCCCAATCTCAAATAGCTCAGTGATGATTGTTACTGCGCCAGTCGATTCACCATTGACTATTACGACATCCCCTAAAACACCAAGGCAGCCCGTCCCTGCGAGTGATGGTTCTGATTACCTTAAAACGATCCCAGGCTTTTCACAGATACGTAACGGTGGAACTAACGGAGATCCGGTTTTTCGTGGCATGTTTGGGTCTCGTTTGCGTATTTTAACCAATGATAGTGAAATGTTGGGTGCATGCCCTTCTCGTATGGATGCACCGACTTCTTATATTTCACCAGAAAACTTTGATGTATTAAATATGATTAAAGGGCCACAAACTGTTTTATGGGGGCCTGGGAATTCAGCAGGAACAATCCGGTTTGAGCGCGAAAAACCGCTATTTACTGATGCAGGTATTAAAGGCAATGCAAGTGCCTTAACGGCATCTAATGAGCGTTGGGATGGTAATGCTGATATTAGCTTAGGTAATGAAACGGGTTATGTTCGTGTTATTGGTAATAAATCACGTTCAAATGATTATAAAGATGGCAATGGTGATAAGGTTCCCTCTAAATGGGATAAGTGGAACGCTGATATTGCTATCGGCTGGACGCCAGATGAATATACATTATTAGAATTAACCGCTGGTAAAGGCGACGGCGAAGCTCGTTATGCAGGGAGGGGAATGGATGGCTCTCAGTTTAAACGTGAAAGCTTAGGCTTACGCTTTGAAAAGAGTAATATCGGTGATGTTTTAGATAAAGTTGAAGCAAATGTTTACTACAATTACGCCGATCATATTATGGATAATTACTCGCTTCGTACTCCATCAGGCGGTGGAATGGGGGGCGGGCATATGGGGCATAGAGGCCACGGTATGATGAATATGCCAATGAAAATGCGAGTTGACCGTGAAACCATGGGCGGCCGTACCATGGGAACATGGTTATGGAAAGACTATGAACTGCGTGCAGGAGCTGACATGCAGACCAATGAACATCGTAAAAACAATAATAATAGCTGGAAAAAAGATGCACAATTCCAAGATTATGGTGTTTTTAGTGAGCTAACTTGGCATGCGACTGAGCAAGGTAAAGTTGTTAGCGGGGCTCGTTTAGATCGTGTGATAGTTGAAAATAGTACAGGCGTAGGCTCTTCAGGGCGTAATACGGTGATGCCAGCGGGCTTTGCGCGTTATGAGCATTCTTTATCTGGTACACCTGTTATGGTATATGCTGGTGTCGGCTATACAGAACGTTTTCCTGATTATTGGGAGTTGTTTTCGCCTAAACTCGGACCAGATGGTAGCAATAATGTGTTTGATAAGCTAAAAACAGAAAAAACGACTCAGTTAGATATTGGTGCTAAATATAGCCATGAAGACACCAATGCATGGGTTTCTGCGTATGTGGGACGTGTTGATGATTTTATTCTCTTCCGTTATAGCGCGACAAACCCGCGAATGAGCCAAGTTGAAAATGTTGACGCATTAATTATGGGCGGAGAGCTCGGTATAGCACAGAAACTCAGTGATGAATGGAAAGCCGATGCAAGTCTTGCTTACTCTTGGGGAGAAAATCGTACAGATGGCAAAGCGTTACCGCAAATGCCACCATTGGAAAGCCGATTTGGCTTATCGTGGGAAAAAGGTGATTGGACTACGACAGGTTTAGTACGCGTTGTTAGCCGTCAAAATCGTGTTGCGATTAATGATGGTAATGTGGTGGGGAAAGATTTTAGCAAGAGTGCAGGTTTCACAATATTTTCATTAAATACAGCGTATAAAATTAATGAAAATATGAAATTAAGCGCAGGCGTTGATAACCTTTTTGATAAAACCTATAGCGAGCACCTTAATTTAGCTGGAAATAGCGGTTTTGGTTATTCATCCAATGTACCAGTGAATGAACCAGGGAGAAATTTCTGGGCAAAAATTAATGTGAGTTTTTAATTGTTAGGCTAGCATCCCATACAGTATTCGTATGGGGTGCTGCTAGTCGTTAAATAATAACAGGAATATAGTAATTTAGCTCTTGGATGAAATTGCGTGAATCATTAATGAATGCTTCATAAGTGGGTTTGGATTTTAGGACATATTGCTCTATATCAGGCCCTTTACCACGGACGATATCCATTTCAGCAAGTACCTTCCCATAAGCAGTATAAATAATATCATTGTAATCTATACCATGAAGGCTACTGGTGATCTTGATTTCTAAATAATTTCCTGCGGGTAACTGTAAGTTGGTTGTTTGCGGAAGTGCAATATCAACATCTTGTTCATCTAGAGCCGTGGTATATAGGAAATGGCCTTCTGCATTAGTACTTTGATCAACACCGTGAATGGCGTATAAATGCTGTGTGACATAATGGTTTTTATTGAAGAAATCCATCCAATAGTGTCGGCGTAGCTCATCCGTTTTTAGGTTCCACTCATTAATATCTTTAGTGTAACGATGTTTAGTTCCGAGTAAATTGATGGCTGGCAATTGAGTCAATTTAACTTGAACACTGAGCTCTTTATTCTCTCGTAGAGGTAAGCAAAACCCTTCAATTTTCCAACCCTGTCGTTTTCTGTATTCAGAAGGGGTCAGATTAAATTGTTTTTTAAACGCACGGCAAAAAGTTTGTTGTGAGTCAAAACGGTACCTCAGAGAAATATCCATTATGCTGTCATTTGTTAGCCGTAGTGCGACAGCAGAACAAGAAAGGCGCCTTGCTCGGATATAGGAACCAAGTGCGAGCCCTGTTTGGTTCTTAAACAGGCGCTGAAAGTGCCATTTGGTGTATCCTGATTTATCGGCAACAGTATCTAGGGATAGGCGAGATTCTAAATTTTGTTCTATCCAGAGAATGATTTCCCTGATAACACTTTCTTGTAGCATGATTATCCTTTCAGGTCTCTTTTACTTACCAACAAAATAGCAAGCCATATAATATAGCAATGTTATGAATTGTATGTACTCATAGGTGCTCGTAATAGGATACCATGCTAACTGACAATTTTATTAAAAAGATGTGAAGTTAAGTAAGTATTGGGCGGTGGAAACATAGCTAGATTGCTTGGGTACACCTATTTAGCGTTTACATAATTTGTCTAATTTTTACGTATTGTGGTATAGACTGAAGGTAACGAACATGGCATAAATGCAGTGGAGTGAATTTTTTTACCGAAAATAGCCAGGTGTGATAATTAATTTTAGATATTCAGAATAAGAGCAGGTTAATGTAAGGCACTAATATGAAAAGGTGATTTAGCTTTATAGACTAATATGAAAATTTTTATATTTAATACCTAAATTTAATGTTGTTATTCGACTAATAAATAAAAAAAAGCGCCTTTTTTTATGATTGAAAAAAAATTTCTTTATTATAATTATGTTCTGGAAACTTATTGATACGCATGAATACAAATTGTCACGAATTTCTTAAGGTTATAACATTAAATCAGTCAAGATAATTTTATTAAATTGAAAATGTAAGTTAGAATTTTGGTTAAATTGAAAATGTAATTTTGAAGTCGTTGGCTTATTACAGTGTAGTTTTCTATACCTATTAGGTTATAAAAATAACGTGATCAGAATCACAGTTAAAAAGAAAGCGATATAGCCATACATATCAGTATTTTATATGGTTGTTGATTTTTTAATTCATTAATGGATTGTCTTTAAATGACTTGTTTAGTTAGAGTTTTATTATTATAAGTCAATTTATAAATTTATGGTTGGTGATAGTTTACGCACCGGTTAATAATATTCATTTTAATATTTAATAGAGGTTATTATGGGGAAGGAAAACATTGCTAAAATGCTAGGGATAAAAATCCGAAAACAACGAGAAAACCATAAGATATCGATAGAACGAATGGCGAGTTTAATTGGTGTAACAGAAGAAGAAATGAGTCGATTTGAGACTGGAGAAAGTTGTATTGATGTCGATTCACTATTTCAATTTGCTTATCTTTTTAATGTTGATCCCGCTTCTTTTTTATATGGCGTTGTCAATGTGAATAGTGGCACATGTAGTTCAATACACTGATTATAAGTAATTTTAGAATGTAACATTAAGCGGTATAGTATTGTTATATCATTCGTGATTATAATAATATTAACTGTTACTATCAGAATTATCTTTATATTTTGTAATAATCAAATATATCCATAAGTATTTAGCTGTTTTATTACTATATCTGTTAGTTTATTGGCGCGACTCCATTGATTAATTTTGGCTAGTTTTGTGTTGCTACCGAGTCTTAAAACAAATTGGTCGAGTTGCTCTACAATAAAATTATTTTGATTAATCTCTTGATATGTTTCATTAAAAGAGAGTTTTTCCTTTATCTCATATCGGTTATTACATTGTTTTAATGACAGTTTGTCTAAAATCTTCCCCGTATTGAAAAAGATTTCAAATGAAATCAATAAACCGTTTTCTTGGCGTAAATTAATCATCAATACATCGCCATCGATTCTTTTAGTAAAGGGATGTGAGTATTGAATAGCGGGGGATGAAAGGACAAAATCAGGCATCAAGGATAACAATAATTCTATGTTTTTTGTGATGGTGTTTCGTAGTATATTGAATGGTAATTGATTTTCAGTTTCTATTATTCGGTGCGCTGTGATACGCAATAACCCTGTTTCGGTACCACGTTTAGACATTAAAGACGCTTTTATTTGATTGAACTGGTTATCAAAGCTAAGAGGTTGGTTATAATCAATCAATACATCATGGCGCATTGCTTGCTTTAATATCTCCTTCAATTCGTTTTCACTAAAGTTGGGGATATCATTCAATAGGATATCTTTTCCGGCAGATACCGCAGTCTGAATTGCAAATCTTAGTAACTCATCACTGCAAGTGGATGTCATTATAATGCAGTCAACGTCATCATTATTGATCAACTCTTCTATCTTTTTCTTTTGACACATAAAGTAAGTCATAGAAGGTAGAGATGGAGACAAATGGCAAATTGACTTTAGCTCACTATGATGAGCGCAGCATTTTATCGCATTTATATAAAGTTGGTTATAAGGTGCAGTGCCGATTAAACCAATACCAGAGCGATTAAGTGACGTGACAGAATGCTGCTCTTCAAGTAAACGAAGGTGGCCGAGTAAATAAAGAAAGTGTGTATTTAACATGCTTAGCCCTTATTCTTGGTTTTATCTAACACGAGATATAATCCCAACATAGCAGGGTGAAATAATAATTTCATTTCATTGTCTTTTTAGAATTTGTATTTTCTGATGAGACTCACAAATTAAAGAAAAAAATGAAACTTAATTAGTTTTTAATAATGACGTCTACGTTAATTAGAGAAAGGACTGGAAGAGGCTCTGAATTAATGGAGGTGTTTAATTACAGAGCCATATATCTTAGACTAAGCTGCTGCCCTGACGGTAGGCTAATGCAACGGTCAGTGATTGTGCTAAACATAAGGTGGCTGATTGCGAACGAAATGCATCTACTTGGGCTTCTTTGATAACAAAACAAACATCGCTAAAACTTGCCAAAGGGCTAATTTGGCTGTCAGTAATAACGATTTGCTGCGCACCTGCTTGGGCCGCCTTCTCACTTACCATGACAGTTTCCGAGGCGTAAGGCGTGAAACTGATTGAAATAACGACGTCATTTTCACTGATCCTGCTGATCTGTTCCTTGAACATTCCGCCAAGCCCATCAATAAGTACTGGGCGACATTCCAAATGGCTAAGAGCGTAACTTAAATACGTTGCAACGCTGAATGAGCGACGCAAACCGATAATATAGATATTTTGTGCATTTGCTAATAAGGATACGGCTTTTTCGATATCTTCAGCAGGGGTTCTGGCTGCCATTTGTTGTAAAGCTTGGGCGTTAGAATGAGCGAACTCCTTCAAAATTTGGGAAGGGTCATCTCCCAGTTCTTGGGAGCCGTCCATTTCACGAAACATGCGGGCTCTATCTGTGTAGCTGGCCGTTTCTTCAACGAGGTTCATACGAAACAATTGTTTCATTTCATTAAACCCACTGAAATTAAACGCATTTGCAAAGCGGATTAGAGTCGAAGGCGGAACCTTAGCCTCTTTCGCAATGACGGCAACTGTATCAAATGCGACACTATTCGTATTATCTAACACATAGCGTGCTACTTGCTGTAGCCGTTTACTTAATTCGTCATACCTTGAGCGAACTTGCTCTTGAAACTCATTTAAATTTGATGCACTTGACATATAACCTCCAGAATTTGGCTCTAATTGTAGTTGTTTTACGGCGTTAGTCGAATCTTTTTGAAACACTTAGTTCATATTTAAAAATTTTCTTTTTTTAGGATCTTAAAATAATTTGAATTTGGGATAATAAATTGAACAGCTTACATCAATTTGTTCTCTTATTTTCTTGATGGAAAGAAAGCCATGTTTAGCCCAATACAAAGGAAAAATAGCCAATAAATAAGTGATGGACATAAGTTTAAAATAGGTGTTTTTTAGCCGCGATTAAAAATTTCATAAAAACTTTGTCTAGATCACATAAATTGAATGTTATTTCAAATTTAGTTGTAAATGAAACAAATATTTCATATACATTGAGTAACAAGGTAACTCTGTCAGCTAAAGAGAGGCAACATGGAACAGATTCATAATTTCATTGGTGGTGAGATAGTATCCAGCAAAAGTGGGCGTTTTGCACCGGTATTCAACCCAGCAACGGGTGAGCAAATTGCTCAGGTTGTACTTAGCAGTGCCGATGAAACAAAAAAAGCAATTGAGATTGCGAATAAAGCATTCCCTAAATGGTCAAAACTTTCCCCTTTGAAACGTTCCCGGATCTTATTCAAATTTAAAGCATTGCTGGAAGAGAATATGGATGAACTGGCTCGTTTAATTTCAAGAGAACATGGTAAAGTTTTTTCTGATGCGGTAGGTGAATTAACTCGTGGTTTGGAAGTCGTTGAATTTGCATGTGGTATCCCTCACTTACAAAAAGGTGAGCACTCAGCCAATGTTGCTACCGGTGTTGATAGCCACTCATTAATGCAACCTCTGGGGGTATGTGCGGGAATTACACCATTTAATTTCCCAGCAATGGTACCGATGTGGATGTTCCCAGTGGCTATTGCAACAGGCAATACCTTTGTTTTAAAACCATCAGAAAAAGACCCTTCTTTAGCATTAGGATTAGCTAAATTATTAAAAGAAGCAGGTTTACCTGATGGCGTATTTAACGTTGTTCAAGGGGACAAAGAATCTGTCGATGTGCTCTTAACTGCGCCAGAAGTCCAAGCCGTTAGTTTTGTTGGCTCAACACCTATTGCTGAATATATTTACACGACGGCATCTGCTCATGGCAAACGCTGTCAAGCACTCGGTGGTGCGAAAAACCATTGTATTTTAATGCCGGATGCGGACATGGGGCAGGCGGCTAATGCCATTATGGGCGCGGCATTTGGTGCAGCGGGCGAACGTTGTATGGCATTATCTGTAGTCTTAGCCGTCGGTGATGAAACAGCAGATGCGCTCATTGCTAACCTGAAAGGTCAAATTGCTAAAATGTCCGTCGGGCCAGGTATTACGCAAGGCAAAGAAAATGATATGGGTCCCGTCATTTCAGCACAGCACAAAGCTAAAATCTGTGACTATATTACTAGCGGTGAAAAACAAGGTGCGACGTTATTAGTTGATGGCCGTGATTTTAAAGTGAAAGGCTTCGAAAATGGTTATTTTGTAGGACCAACATTATTTGATAATGTCACTCCTGAGATGGACATTTATAAAGAAGAAATTTTTGGACCTGTCTTAGCCGTAGTGCGTGTTCCAGACTTCGAAACGGGTTTGAAACTAATTAACCAACATGAATATGGAAATGGAACGGCTATTTTCACCCGTGATGGTGAAACGGCTCGTGAATTCCAAGAAAATGTCCAAGCTGGAATGGTTGGGATCAACATACCGATTCCAGTACCGATGGCATTCCACAGTTTTGGTGGTTGGAAACGTTCTATTTTTGGTCCATTAAATGTACATGGAAATGATGGTGTTCGCTTCTATACTCGCATGAAAACAGTCACTAGTCGCTGGCCTGCAAGTGTTCGCTTAGAACACCATGAAAGTAGTTTCACAATGCCAACCATGGAATAAACGGAGACCCGTATGAATAAGCAGAAAATGACGACCGCTCAGGCGTTGGTTAAATTTCTAAACCAACAATATGTTGATGTCGATGGTGAGCAGTATCCGTTTATTCAGGGAGTATTTACGATTTTTGGCCATGGTAACGTTGTGGGTTTAGGTCAGGCGCTCGAAGAGGCGCCTGGGCATCTACGTGTTTATCAAGGTTGCAACGAGCAAGGCATGGCACATATTGCGACAGGCTTTGCCAAACAAAAAAAACGTAAACAAATTTTTGCGGTTACGTCCTCTGTTGGCCCAGGTGCTGCGAATATGATCACAGCTGCCGCAACAGCCACGGCGAATCGCATCCCACTGTTATTACTACCTGGCGATACTTTTGCAACACGTCAGCCAGATCCCGTTTTGCAGCAAGTTGAACAGTATGGCGACGGAACAATAAGCACGAATGATTGTTTTCGACCTGTCTCACGCTATTGGGATAGGATTTCACGGCCTGAACAGCTAATGGCAGCCATGGTTAATGCCATGCGGGTGTTAACGGATCCTGCGGATACTGGCGCGGTAACCATTTGCCTACCTCAAGATGTTCAAGGCGAGGCGTGGGATTACCCCGATTATTTTTTCCAAAAACGCATCCATCGTATTGAACGTAGACCACCGACAACGGTGAGTATCGAAGAAGCCGTTCATCTGATCCGCAGTAAGAAAAAACCATTGCTCATCTGTGGCGGTGGTGTACGTTATTCCGAAGCTCACGAGGCATTTTTGCAATTTGCTGAAGATTACCGTATTCCATTTGGCGAAACCCAAGCGGGTAAAAGTGCCGTCGTTGCTAGTCATCCCTTGAATATGGGCGGAATTGGTACAACAGGTGGGCTAGCAGCAAATTTGTTGGCTAAAGAAACTGACTTAGTGATTGGGGTGGGGACTCGTTTTACGGATTTTACCACCGCCTCGAAGTCATTATTTAGTCATCCAAATGTAACCTTCTTAAATATCAATGTTGCGGAATTCGATGCAAGTAAGTTAGATGCATTGAAAGTGGTTGCAGATGCCAAAGAAGCACTTCAAGCACTGGATATAAAGCTGAAAGATTCTCACTATGAAGCTCAGTGGGGGGATGAAATTCAGCAGTCTAAACAACAGTGGAAAAATGAGCTGGAGCGCTTGTTTAGTATACAGTATCGGCCATTAGATTTTGTCCCTGAAATTGCAGGCCATCTTGATGATAAGCTTGAAGAATACCGTAAAACGCTAGGTACAGAACTGGCACAAACACGGGTGCTAGGCTTGATGCAGCAATACATGGAAGACGATGCCATTATTGTGGGGGCAGCAGGTTCATTACCGGGAGATTTACAACGTATTTGGCTACCAAAACAGCGAGATACTTATCATCTTGAATATGGTTATTCATGCATGGGGTATGAAATTGCCGCCGCTGTTGGTGCTAAAATCGCTGCGCCGAAGCAACCTGTTTATGCGATGGTCGGAGATGGTTCTTATTTGATGTTACACAGCGAATTACAAACCGCGATTCAGGAGAATATTAAGGTCACCATCTTACTGTTTGATAATGCAGGATTTGGTTGTATTAATAACCTGCAGATGAGCCAAGGAATGGGGAGTTTTGGTACAGAAAACCGCTACAGGAACCCACAAACGGGCTTGATGGATGGACCGTTAGTGAAGGTCGATTTTGCTAAAAACGCAGAAAGCTATGGCTGTAAAAGTTATCGGGTACATGATGAGGAACAATTGATTGCCGCACTGAAAGACGCGAAGTCCCATTCGGGCTGTGTATTGATTGATATTAAAGTACTTCCGAAAACAATGACCGATGGTTATGAAGCTTGGTGGCGCACAGGCACGGCACAAGTTTCTAAAAAGCCTCAAATAGTTGCTTCCGCTGAAAAAATTAAAGAGATGGTTGAACATAAAGTTCGTCTTTATTAATCAACATATTGCGCTAGTGCCTTATAGTGTCAAAATAACTCGACGGTGTTTTACCGTCGAGGAATGTTTTTCGTTTTCTTAATGAGTCAGATGTGTAACTAAGTAGGGTAGTTACTGGAAACTTAGCAGGGATTGCTTTGGTTTTTATTTGCATAGTGGTTATCACTTGCCGTTCTATATTCGTCATACTTCAAGTTAAATGGGGATAGCGTTACGCTCATCGCCAATACAACTCGAATCATTTTGGATTATATACCCAGCTTTGGCTGGGTTTTTTTTATGGTTTTTATAGTTTAAAAATTTATTTATTGAAATATATGTTTTATTGCGAGGTAGGGAAAGAACAAAAAAAGAAGTTATGGAAATTTAATATGCCGACAAACACAGACTTTATTGTTAAATGCTATTCGCTTGCATTGTCAATTTGTGATCTGAATAACACTAAAAATACACTTTAATATAACATTTGTTATCTAGAGCCCAAAAATATAATTTTCAAAAAATTATAAATTGAAATGAACGTTTTATTTGGTATATTCCGTAATATCCAAATAGTGGATTTAAGGTATCAAGGAGCATTTGAATGTTCAACATAGCACTATTCGGCGCAGGACGTATCGGACAGGTTCATGCTGTTAATATTGCCGGCCATAAAGAAACCAAACTTTATTCTGTCATCGACCCTTATCAACCGAATGCGGTTGCCTTGGCTGAAAAATACCAAGCCAAAGTTCAGACAACAGAAGAAGCAATGCAAGACCCTAATATACAGGGTGTTTTAATCGCTTCAGCCACAGATACTCACGCTGATCTAATCGAACTAGCAGCCAAACATAAAAAAGTGATTTTCTGTGAAAAACCTGTTCACCTCGACCTTGAGCGTGTGAAGCAGTGTTTAAAAAGCGTAAAAGAACATAACGTTCCACTGTTTATTGGTTTTAACCGTCGCTATGATCCTCAATTTCGCCACTTGAAAAATTTATTCCAACAAGGCGCTATTGGTAAAGCAGAATCTTTAATTATCACATCTCGTGACCCGTCACCACCACCTGCAGAATATGTTAAAGTCTCCGGTGGTATGTTCAGAGATATGACTATTCATGACTTTGATATGGCGCGCTTTATGATTGGCGAGGAGCCTTGCTCTGTCTACGCACAAGGCAGCAATGTTGTTGACCCTGCGATCGGCCAAGCAGGTGATATTGATACCGCGTTTATTATCTTAAAATTCCCATCAGGCGCAATGGCGACCATCTCTAACAGCCGTCGTTCAGGTTATGGCTATGACCAACGCATTGAATTACATGGTGAAAAAGGATTATTAACGGCTGGTAATATTAAAGAGAATAGTGTTGCGCTGTTAAGTGAAGTTGGGTGCTTATCGGCCAAGCCAGAGTATTTCTTCTTACAACGTTACCACGAAGCATACCAAGCAGAGTGGCAGCATTTTGTTGATATCTTAGCAGGCCGTGCGGAATCTGAAACGACAGGGACCGATGGTGAATTGGCTTTATATCTTGCAGACAAAGCACTGGAGTCACTCAAAACAGGTAAAGAAGTTAAATTGTAATTAATGCGGTAATACTATTTAACTTGATTATAGACTTGCGGTTAAAAATTAATTTTTGGCCGCAATAGTAAATATATTCATTTATTAATGAGTATATAAAATACTGATATTACATTTTATTTAATACTCTTTAGGCTTTCAATATTCCGAGATTAATTGAGGCTTTTTATAATCTTACTTTCTTTAATTTAACTGATGTATTCATCGTTTTAAATTTGCGAAATCTATTTTCAAAGAGTTTATCGATCAGGCCTAAAGCTAGCAAAGTAGCGATTCAAACCAGAGTGCCAGAAACTTATTTCATTATTTAATATTTAACATTAAACATTTATTTAAATATTGAAAAATTGTTTTTTTGGTAAGACATAATGAT
Source organism: Providencia rettgeri (assembly GCF_013255915.1). Taxonomy (GTDB): domain Bacteria; phylum Pseudomonadota; class Gammaproteobacteria; order Enterobacterales; family Enterobacteriaceae; genus Providencia; species Providencia hangzhouensis. The sequence continues at coordinate 1,388,896 of NZ_CP053896.1, forward strand.
TCAAATAATAAGGTAATAATATGTCATTAATCATGAATCTCAATCAACAACAGAGAAAAAGGTTGCACCAAATAACCTTGGTTGCAACCTTTGGTGGATTACTATTTGGTTATGATACTGGTGTCATTAACGGTGCATTTTCATCACTGAAAGAAAACATGGGCTTAACGCCAACCACAGAAGGGCTGGTAATGAGTGTCCTATTAGTGGGCGCAGCACTAGGCAGTGTTTGTGGTGGACGTGTAGCAGACTTTGTCGGGCGCCGTACTTATTTGCTTTACCTCTCATTTCTGTTTTTATTTGGGGCATTTTTATCTGCGGCAGCCCCAAATATTGAAGTTCTTCTTATTGCTCGGTTTATATTGGGCTTTGCGGTGGGCGGGGCTTCAGTGACGGCACCGACATTTATTTCTGAAGTGGCTCCGACTGAAATGCGGGGGAAACTCACTGGGTTAAATGAAGTTGCTATTGTTATCGGGCAGCTAGCAGCATTTGCTATTAATGCGATTATCGGTTCAATTTGGGGCCATCTTCCTGATGTTTGGCGTTATATGCTGTTAGTACAAGCCGTGCCCGCGTTGTGTTTGCTATTTGGTATGTGGAAAGCGCCTGAAAGCCCACGTTGGTTAATGAGTAAAAACCGTCGTGAAGAAGCCTTGAAAATACTGAAGCAAATTCGTCCTGAAAAACGTGCAATTCAAGAATATGAAGATATCGTGACGTTATTAGATGTTGAAGCTGCGGAAGCTAAACGTCATCCGAATGCCAATAAACAAAATTTAGCGTTAATTTTTAATACACCTTGGATTTTTAAATTGGTTTTAATTGGGATGGTGTGGGCGGCATTACAGCAAACAACTGGGGTTAACGTTATTATGTATTATGGCACAGAAATTCTCAAAACAGCGGGTTTTTCTGAGCAAACATCTTTAGTTTTCAACGTATTAAATGGTGTTTTTTCTGTTGGTGGTATGGTGATAGGGGTGTTATTCCTTGTTGATCGATTTAAACGTAAGACACTGATTGTTGGTGGTTTTGCGCTAATGGCATCGTTACACTTATTAATTGCAGCTACAGACTACTTTTTAACCGGGGATGTTAAAGCAACATTGATTTGGTTACTTGGCGCGGTGTTTGTTGGGGTTATGCAAGGAACGATGGGCTTTTTAACGTGGGTAGTACTTGCTGAGCTATTCCCACTTAAAATTCGCGGGTTATCCATGGGGATCTCGGTCTTCTTTATGTGGATTATGAATGCGATTGTGAGTTATTTATTCCCTGTATTACAAGCAGAACTTGGTTTAGGTCCGGTATTCTTAATTTTTGCGGTAATAAACTACTTAGCTATCGTTTTTGTCGTGAAGTTATTGCCAGAAACATCAAACAAATCATTAGAGCAATTAGAAGAAGAGCTCTCATCAATGTAATTATTACTTATTGGTGGTGTGAATATACCTAATTAACTTAATCGAGGGTTGGATATGATAGAACAACTAACCACAAGTAATTTGCATTTAGGTTGTCAGGCAAGAAATAAAGCTGAAGTACTCAAAATGGTTGGTACGGAATTTAAAAATAAAGGTTATGTTGATAGGGATTGTGTACATTTCTTAACGGAAAGGGAGCAACAGATATCAACATTCTTGGGGAATGGCATCACGTTGCCACATCTACCTAAGTCCGCTAATGATATTATCTTGCATACCGGTGTTGAAATTTTTCAATTTCCTGACGGTGTTATTTGGGACAGAACCAATGTGATGTTTATTGCCATAGGCGTGATTGCAAAATCAAGGGAACATATTGATGTACTTAGGGAAATTGCGTTGATTTTTAGTGACGAATTTATTGCCAATGCACTGTCTCTGACCTCAAGTAAAGAAGAGTTTTTAAGTATTCTTCATCGTTAATTTTTAGTTCTGAAGAGAGTATGGGATCTTGCCAGATCCCATACTCAATAAATTTCATTTTTAGTTATTCTATTTCATTTTATTCCATCTCATCTTGACTCTATTATTTTTCCTTTCTTTAAATTTAATATTTATTTTCTTATAAATTAATTAATTACACTAAAAATTAACGTTAGATCACATAATGAAATTAATGTTTCTAATAATATTGAAAATGAAACGAATGTTCCGTATAACATCATTATTGAAATAAAATCTGGAACGAATATTGGGCCAGCTATTGCACTACAGGAAATGAGCGAGAGGTAGAACAGATGAAAGAGATCCGTATCGGGATGATAGGTACTGGCTATATAGGACGAGCTCATGCCATTGCTTATGCACAAGCACCAACCGTTTTTCCATTGCAGGGGAAATTGGTTCGCGAAATGATTGCAGAAATTACCCCTGAGCTAGCACAAACCCGAGCTCAGGAAATGGGTTTTAATCGTGCAACGGATGACTGGCGCAAATTAGTTGCAGATCCAAATATTGATGTAGTAGATATTTGCTCGCCTAATTTCCTGCACAAAGAAATGGCAATGGAGGCAATTAAGCATGGTAAACATGTTTATTGTGAAAAACCATTAGCACTCAATTCTGAAGATGCCAAAGAAATGGTCGAAGCGGCTAAACAAGCCGGCGTCTTAACGTTAGTGGGTTTTAACTATATGAAAAACCCAACTTCGCAGCTAGCCAAAGAAATCATTGCAAATGGCGAAATCGGGGAAGTTATCCATTTTTATGGCACTCATAATGAAGATTATATGGCTGACCCTAGCGCTCCAATTCACTGGCATTGTTTTAAAGAAAAAGCAGGGTTAGGTGCTTTGGGGGACTTGTCTGCACACATTATCAATATGGCGCAATTCCTAGTAGGGGATATTGAAACCGTCTGTGGTGATATGAAAATTGTGATTAAACAGCGCCCTGAAAAAACGGGTTCAACCGTTATGGTTACGGTTGAAAATGAAGACCAAGCGCATGCCATGGTACGTTTTGCTGGTGGCGCAATGGGCGTCATTGAAACTTCACGAATCGCAGCTGGCCGTAAAATGGGGCTAACCTATGTGGTGACCGGCACCAAAGGAACGTTGTCTTTCACTCAAGAAAGAATGGCAGAGCTAAAGCTCTATCGCCATGATGAACCTAGCAACCGCCAAGGTTTTAAAACAATTTTTGTTGGGCCAGAACACCCGGATTATGCACCATTTTGTAATGCTGCAGGTCATGGTATTGGCTTCAATGACCAAAAAACAGTTGAAGTGCGTGATTTAATTGATGGCGTTGCAACAGGGCAGCCAATGTGGCCTGATTTTGAAGAAGGCTGGAAAGTATCACGAATATTAGACGCGATAGCACGTTCATATGACGAACAACGTTGGGTTAACGTTAAAGAAATCAATTAATTCTGTTGTAGTTAAGGGGTAATTAATGGATAAGCAGAAGAAGTTAGATGTTATCTGTATGGGCCGTATTGCCGTTGACCTGTACGGACAACAGATAGGTTCTCGTTTAGAAGATGTGAGCTCGTTTGCCAAATATTTAGGCGGCTCTTCAGGAAACGTTGCATTCGGCACTGCAATACAAGGATTGAAATCATCAATGCTTGCCCGTGTGGGGGATGAACACATGGGGCGCTTTTTACGTGAGGAGTTACAGCGTGTAGGCTGTGATACTAGCCATCTTATTACAGACAAAGACAGATTAACGGCATTAGTTATCTTAGGGATTAAAGATCAGGATACTTTCCCATTAATTTTCTATCGTGATAACTGCGCAGATATGGCGATTACGCCAGACGATTTCTCTGAAGAATATATTGCATCTGCACGCTGCTTGGCAATTACAGGAACGCATTTATCTAACCCGAAAACTCGCGCGGCAGTACTAAAAGCGTTGGAATATGCTAAACGTAATAATGTCAAAACAGCCATTGATATTGATTATCGCCCGGTCTTATGGGGACTGACCTCTTTGGGTGATGGTGAAACGCGTTTTATTGCTTCCGATAGTGTCACGCAACAACTGCAAGACGTATTATCGATGTTCGATTTGATTGTCGGTACAGAAGAAGAATTTCATATTGCAGGCGGGACGACGGATACCGTACAAGCACTTAAGAACATTCGCCAATTAACGGATGCGGAACTGGTGTGTAAACGCGGCTCTCTTGGCTGCTCGGTATTTAGTGGTGAGATCCCAGAAACGTTGGACGAAGGGATCACCGTTCATGGTGTGAGAGTTGAAGTTCTCAACGTATTAGGTGCCGGTGATGCATTTATGTCTGGCCTACTTCGCGGTTATCTAAACGGCGATGGTTGGGAAAAAGCCTGCGCTTATGCGAATGCTTGTGGGGCTCTAGTGGTTTCGCGCCATGGCTGTGCGCCTGCAATGCCAACAAAAATCGAGTTGGATAATTACCTTGAGCGTGCAGCTGCAGTTCCACGCCCAGATCTTGACCCGATGCTTAACCATTTGCACCGTGTGACTTCACGTAGCACACAATGGAATGAACTTTGTGTTATGGCATTTGACCACCGCATTCAATTTGTTGATATGGCACGCCTCGCAGGGGTTGATATTTCTTGCATTCCAACCCTGAAAAAATTGATTTACCGCGCTAGTAGTGAAGTAGCCGAAGAGGCAAATCTGCAGGGGAAAGCAGGGTTACTCTGTGATAGTACATTTGGCCAAGACGTATTGAATGATGTAACCGGCCGTGGTTGGTGGATAGGCCGCCCAATTGAGCTACCTGCGTCAAGACCATTATGCTTAGAGCATGGGAATATTGGCTCTCAGCTGATTAGCTGGCCAAAAGAGCATATTGTCAAATGTTTGGTATTTTTTCACCCAGAAGACAACCATCCACTGCGCTTAGAGCAAGAAAAAACGGTTCAAGAAGTGTATAGCGCTTGCTGCCAATCAGGGCATGAATTGTTGCTCGAGGTGATATTGCCCGCAGATATGGAACGCAACGATGAGCTGTATTTACGCGCAATCAAACGCTTCTATAACTTAGGTATAAAACCAGATTGGTGGAAATTGCCACCACTACAAGCGGAAAACTGGGATGCAGTTGATCAATTAATTCAAGAACGTGACCCTTATTGTCGCGGTGTCGTGCTCTTAGGACTTGACGCACCACAAGCTGAGCTACAAGCAGGCTTCAACGCAGCCGCTGGGAAATCAATCGTCAAAGGATTTGCTGTTGGCCGCACTTTATTTGGTAAGCCTTCGTTGGAGTGGATGAAAGGTGAAATCAATGACGATGAGCTGGTGCAGAAAATCAAAAACAATTACTTAAACCTGATAGCCTTATGGCGTCAGCGTAAATAATATTACTTTTACCTACACAGGAGCTTCATCATGGCAATCCAACTTGGTATCAACCCGTTGACATGGACGAATGATGATTTACCCACTTTAGGGGCAGAAACGTCTCTAGAAACATGTTTAACTGAAGGTCGTCAAGCGGGTTTCGCTGGTTTTGAGCTAGGTAATAAATTTCCACGTAAAGCGGAAATCTTAGGGCCGATCTTAAAGCAGCATGACTTACAATTGGTTTCAGGCTGGTATTCGGGAGAATTATTATCTCGCAGTGTGGAAGAAGAAATTGAAGCGGTACAAGAGCACTTAGCATTGCTACGTGATTTAGGCGCTAAAGTGATGGTTTTCGCGGAAGTGACTCACTGTATTCATGGCGATCAAAACAAACCTGTTCATATGCGCCCATTGTTCCCAGCTGACCAATGGGAAGAATACGGTAAAAAATTGACCGAATTCGCAAAATATACTTTATCTCAAGGGGTTAAGATTGCCTATCATCATCATATGGGGACAGTGATCGAGTCCGCAGAAGATGTGGATAATTTAATGAAACATACAGGGGATGAGGTCGGTTTATTACTGGATACAGGGCATTTAACCTTTGCCGGTGCAGACCCAGTTGAAGTGGCAAAACGCTGGGCAAAACGTATCAATCATGTGCATTGCAAAGATGTCCGTGCAGATGTTCTAAAAGATGTTAAAAACCGTAAAACCAGTTTCTTAAATGCAGTATTAGCAGGGGTGTTCACGGTACCCGGTGATGGTTGCGTTAACTATCCAGAAGTGTTTAAAGTATTGAAAAATAGCCAATATGAAAATGGCTGGTTAGTAGTCGAAGCAGAGCAAGATCCTGCGATCGCACATCCATTGACTTATGCCACATTGGGTTACAACAATTTGTCTAAATTTGCTAAGGATGCGGGCTTAATCTAAATCGTCGTCGTCATATTTCAGTCTGTGGCGTTGTTAGCTTTGTTTGCTGACTCTAGCCACAAACTGAACTGTTTAATTGGTGAAACGGTTAGTAACTGAAAAGAATTACATATCTAGAACCTAAAAAGTGTCAGAGGAAAGTTATGTCAAAATTATTGTCGAAATACCATGCTCCAGATGCACATAAGCGAACTCAGCATATCACTCCGAAAATCGCTAACTGGGGATATGTTCACTTTGATGTTTATGAATTAAAACAAGGCGAGTCTATCTCCTTGCCTGCCTCTGAAAATGAAATGTGCTTAGTGCTGGTGGCGGGTAAAGCGACAATTAAAACACCGAATCAAGCGTTTGAAAATATTGGCGATCGTATGGATCCTTTCGAGCGTAAAAAGCCGTATGCGGTGTATGTTACAGCGCAAGAGTTTGCTGAGGTCATGGCGGATACCGACCTTGAATTGGCAGTTTGCAGGGCAAAAGGAAAAGGAACTTACCCAACTCGTTTAATTGGCCCTGATGATATTGGTGCGGAACAACGTGGCCATGGTTATAACAAACGCTATGTGCATAATATTTTGCCGGATGATAAAGCCGCTGATAGCTTATTAGTCGTGGAGGTCTTTACAGATGAAGGCTGTACTAGCTCTTATCCAAGCCATAAACATGATACCGATAATGAACCCAATGAAACTTATCTAGAAGAAACCTATTATCATCGTTTAAATCCTTCCCAAGGTTTCTGTATGCAGCGCGTTTACACGGATGATCGTGAGTTAGATGAATGTATGGCGGTGTATAACAAAGATGTTGTTATGGTACCAAAAGGGTATCACCCAATGGCGACAGTGGCTGGTTATGATAACTATTACCTTAATGTGATGGCAGGACCAACCCGTAAGTGGTTATTTACATGGGAAAAAGACCATAACTGGGTGAATAGTGAAATCTATGCAGCGAAACATAGTGAAAAGTAAGTTAAAGCAGAAATATGTGAATTAAGTTCTGTTATCTATCTTTGCCGGTAAATATTTACCGGCTTTTTTTTCGATTAAACTTAATATGCTGCAGTAAATTGTTGGCGAATGAACTGCCTATTATTTACCTCATCAAGTACAGCTACCGCAAAATCTTCAACTGATATTTTCGCAGGAACGTTGCCATTCATCAGCAATTGTTCGCCTCCAAGACGGAAGGTTTCTGTTCTTTCTCCTTCCTCGAGTATTGCGGCTGGGGAAATGTAGGTCCAATCCAATGAATCAATGGATTGTAATTGGTTCTTAAATTCCCTCATTGCTTGAGCGCCTGGTTTTATTTCGGCAGGAAAATCGGGGGAATCAATTAAATCAATACCTGAAGCAATTTTTAGGCTTCCTGCACCACCGACCACAATAAATCGTTTTACCATCGATTTTTGTACTGCTTGTAAAATGGCCTGGTTTCCTGCCACGGTATCTTGATACAAATTCGGATTTTGCCAGCCACCATTAAACGCGCTGATGATGACATCCTGTCCTTTAAGCCGAGAGGTTAACCATGGGATATCTGTAATATCACCAGCGGCGGTGATTAAAAGAGCGTGCTGAAATAATTGATTACTATGACGAGAAATAGCCGTCACTTGGTGGTGCCGAAGCAACGCTTCAGCGACTAATGCTCTGCCGACAAAACCCGTTGCGCCAATAATCGATATTTTCATCTTCAGTTCCTCTTTGCTTGAGTGCCTCACTCAAGAATAATGATACTGATAGGGCTAGGCTTTAGGACTAAGACTTGTTTTCCCAATGTGTTCTTTTTGAGTATAGAACAAACGTTCTTATTGGGGAATATGCTTAATTTTATTTCGTTTCTCTAAATAACTTTAAAATAATACTCGTCATAATGGCGATGGTTCCTCCTAAGGCGGTTTCAAGAACGCGGTCAAACAATAATTCATAGGTTGGGTGACGCCAATATATAACGAGCTCAAGAATGGACAAAATTAAGCTTGTCACGACAAACGTCATAAACGTATATCCGTGATGAAAGCTCATCGGCATTAAAAAGGCGAACACCACGACTGCAATTAAACCGATATACGGCATAAAGGGTAAATTGAATAAAAAATACAATAATAAGACAGAAATAAGACTGCCTAAGACCCTCTGCAAAGTAATTTTAACGATACTTTGTGATTTTGGATGCAATACAAAAACGAAGGTCAGTAATGTCCAATAAAAGTGCCCTAGATCTATACTGCGAGGAATAGCGAGCGCGAGTAATAGCCCCAAAGCATAAATCATTGAGCGTGGGATAATATTTTTTCTCAACGTAAACAAATTTTGTTCAACTAAAGCGCTCGTTATTACACTATGGCGTGTCATTTTATGGCTAAGGACATAATACGTAATTAACGTTACTCCACTACCAATAATAAACCCTAACGCTAAGCTTTTGGATATATCAGGTAAAATGGTACCAATTGTCGACATGATAATCATAAATTTCATGGTTAAATCCATAGCAGGATCTGTGCCATACAATTGGTAGTAAATGAACGAAAAAATGGCGAGATAAATATAATATGCGGTACCAAGGCGTAACGTATCACCGATAAAAATAGCGACTAAAATCATCAATAAACAACAAGCGGTATAGGCATAATTCTTATATTCTTTTGCTGCATTGAATAAATTAAAGGAATACAGCGTTGAGAATGTTGCCCACATCGCAGCTTGTGCATCTAAGATCGCAAAAGCGGTTGCGGCGCTAAAAAACATACAACTGGTAAAAATAATTCCATCGTGGATAGCAGGAAACGTTCTCATAATCCGATGCTCACAAATAGAGGCTTAACCTATTAATTAATAACGTAATTAAATAATATACGGTATAAAATTTCAAGGTGAGAACTCAGTATTTATGACAAGTTACCATTAAATGGCATGTGTTGAATTGTTGGTTGCGATATTCTGTTTTTATGTGACAAAAAAGGCATAATAGGGGAGAGCAGTTGTAGCAATCATAAAGGTAATAAAATGCAAATAATCAATCCTCATGATTTTGTTTGGGTCGGCAGCAATAATGATGTCGCGATAGAATCGCTTCCTGAATGGGTCGGCTCACAGTGGAACAGTAAGTTACCGTTGACGGTATACCGAAATAAAGCGGATGAGAATAAACTGACTGTTGCAATTAGAGGAATTAAGCCACACCAACGCGTTACAACACAAATTGAAAAATCTGCAATTACGCACATTATGAATGTGGAATCCTTGGTGGCGAATTCGGTGGAACTACAACGTTCAATGTTTATCGCTTTACCACCAGTGCAGGTTTTATGGATCATTTCACAGACTAAATGGCCTTGGCAATGGGGAGTAACAGGGAGTTGTGCTTACACTTTAGCGACAGATATCCAAAGTATGTTGTCAGACTGCGACCTTGATGTGGTCATTCGCTGTCCACATCGTCAAGAAAAAGAAGATTTTGCTGAGTTTGCAATTAAGGCGAATACTCCTTATTGCCCAATTGATATTCATATCGAAACCCCTAAAGGTGGGTTTTCATTAGCTGAGTGGTTTAAAAATGAACAGGTTACATTACACACACCACTTGGCGATATTATGACCGCAGACCCGTGGAATGAAAAATTATAGCCCGCTGTTTGTCTGTTAAACAACCTAATGTAGCTTGAATGACCGACAAATTGGTTAAATATTAATTTTGATGTTCGAGCAGGTGATTTTTTACTAATCAAATAAAAGCTGGAGGCATATAATGCCTCCCGATTAGCCTATTTTTAGTGTTCAATATAGGGTTCTTGTAAACCTGCTTCATGCCATTCTTTCATTGCGGGTAAAACTAAAATTCGGTCAACCCATTGTTTGGCAGCTGGGTTTACAGGTAAGTGATAACTGCGAATTCGAAAGGCAACTGGTGCAAAAAAAGCATCTACAGCCGTAAATTCACTACCTGCAAGCCAAGGACCACCAAATTGGTTTAACCCATCCTGCCATAATTTCTGCAATCGATTTAAGTCGGTTTGTAATTCAATTGAAATATTGTTAAGTGGCGAATTATGAGTACCGTCCATTGGACATTGCTGGCGTAATGCACTAAAACCCGAGTGCATTTCTGCGCTTGCACTACGAGCCCATGCTCTGGCTTTTCGCTCTTTTGGCCAGACTTGAGGGTAGTCTTCTGCAACATATTCACAGATGGCTAAAGAATCCCATATTGTTTGGTTTTCATCGATTAAACAAGGGACTAAGCCTGTAGGTGAAAAACGACTGAATTTTTCATGGCTGCTTTTGCCGTTTTCAAATAAACACAAATTTTCTTCAAACGGGATCTGTAATACCTTTAGTAAAACCCAGGGACGTAGTGACCATGAAGAGTAGTTTTTATTTGCTATCCAAAGTTTATACATAGTATTTAACCTATCAATCAGTTTGCAATGTTAAAAGAAAGAATACCAATGTATGGGGAAAAAGGCAGACCTACAAATGTTATTTTATGAATAACAGCTTATATCTATTAGGAATAAGCTAGATTTAATTGAAATTAATAAATGAACTAAGTATTTAGTTACGACCATTTACAAAACTGGAAGAATCTTTATTCAACTTTTATAATTAAAACTAGACAAAATCAAATAGTAATCTATTTTTCATTATGTTGATCGTATTTGAATGTCTTCAACAAAATATTTGTTTAACTTTGGGATAGGAATAAAATTAATTTCACCTTATGATTATTACGGCTTAGTTAATAAAATATTACCTTCTTCTCTAAATGGTTTTTATCATGCAATGGAAAAATAATGCAAGTCGTTATGGGCATATCTCTTTGCTCATACATTGGCTAGTCGCAATTGTCGTATATGGAATGTTCGCTTTAGGTTTATGGATGGTGACACTAGGCTATTATGATAGTTGGTATCATCAAGCTCCTGAGATACATAAAAGTATAGGAATATTATTATTTATTGTTATGGCATTTCGTGTGATTTGGCGATTTATTTCACCGCCACCGAAGCCATTAGCAAGCTACAGTAAATTAACGAAAGCTAGCTCTATTATTGTTCAAATTCTGATTTATATTATTTTGTTCAGTATTTTGATCAGTGGTTATTTAATCTCAACCGCTGATGGACAGCCTATCAGTGTATTTGATTGGTTTGAGGTTCCTGCACTATTTACTGGTGCTGCAACACAAGCAGATACAGCAGGTGAAGTTCATTTATATTTAGCTTGGGCAGTGGTTCTATTATCAGTGTTGCATGCTTTTGCAGCTTTTAAACATCACTTTTTTGATCGTGATATTACATTAAAAAGAATGTTGGGTTTTACCCCCGATAAGTAACGTGGAGATAATTATGTTGAAGAAAACGGTTCTTGGTCTGGCTACTGGCGCACTTTTTTTAACGGCAGGTTCAGCATTAGCAGAAACTTACCAATTTGATAAGCAAGGCCAACACGCGTTTATTGAATTTCGTATTCAGCATTTAGGTTATAGCTGGGTATATGGTAGTTTTAAAGACTTTGATGGGTCTTTCACTTATGATGCAAAAGACCCATCAAAAGATAAAGTCGAAGTAACTATTAAGACAGGCAGCATTGACACTAACCACGCAGAGCGTGATAAACATTTACGCAGTGGTGATTTCTTAAATGCAGCAAAATTCCCTGAAGCAAAATTCGTTTCAACAGAAGTGAAGAAAGACGGTGAAACATACAAAATCACAGGTGATTTCACTTTAAATGGTGTTACTAAGCCGATTACATTAGATGCTAAATTAATGGGCGAAGGTAAAGATCCTTGGGGTGGATACCGTGCAGGTTTTGAAGCTGAAGGTAATATTAAGCTGAAAGAATTTAACATCAAATCTGATTTGGGCCCTAAATCTCAAGAAGCACAACTGTTGATTTCAGTTGAAGGTGTTCAAGTTAAATAAGATTTTTATCATAATAAACCTTCAAGCTTTCAAGTCTTGAAGGTTTTTTTATATCCAGCGTTTTCTAAATTGTTTATTTATGGCAAATTCTCCCGTCTTAGCCTCGCATTTTCCCTTATTCCTATAGCTTGACGACTTTGATACAAGCTAAAATAAACATTATCACTTTTTATAGGTCAATTCGTGGCATTAATAGTCTAGCTCCGTGATGACTATTGTTTTTAGATGCCATGACATTATATGCGATGGATTCTACAGTATATAAGTAGCTTGAAAGTGTTTGTGGGAACCGTTTTACCAAGAAAAGGCAGGGTAACTTTGAATACAAATAACTCACGTAAAACCGCATTAATTGTTAGCATTATTTTTATTGCATTCGCATTCGGTTTTTATTGGTTAAGTAAAGATAATAATGTGTTATCTACAGAAAATAATAGTGCAATTCATTCAGAGGCACTTGCCCAAGTTGAAAAAGAACTGCCGATTATCGCGACGGTGAAGAAAATAAGCCCTGAAACCTATCAAAGTTTTGAGCATCTAATCACGCAATACGACCCAGCTAATGAAGATTTACGTCGTCAACTGTTTGATCAGGTTGTTGGCAATGTCATGAAGCTGGTGCTAGAACGTATGGAATATGCTTCTGATGATTCCGTAATTAATTTTACTAGCAGAGTGAATGATTACCTGAAAATCTTATTAGAAGAAGACCCAACAGGAAAAACGTGTTTTTATTCATTGTTTCCGCACTTAAGAGAAACAGCGGAAATTATTCCACCACAAAAAAGCCAAGCTGTTTTGTTGAAACAAATCCAAGCGACCAATGAGCTCTTAATTTCAAGTGAAGCTGGTGTAAAACAGGCGTTGATGTCCCCAAAAGAGTATTCTGAGGAATTAACACAGCTTGCTAGTGGGCTTTCTGCAAAGTATGGTGAAGATACCGCAATCCTTGGAAATTTAGAAGCAGGGAAGAAATCACCTGCATTAGCGTGCCGTATTTCTATTAGTTTCTATAATGAAATATTATCTATGCCTGATAATCAGAAAAAAGCTGCATTACTACGTTCTTTATTTTCATCAGTAAATAATTAATTCTTTCCAGCAAAATGGCACTGGTTAATATGGGTGCCATTTTGTGTCATTACTTATTATATTTCATTGTGTTAATCGCACTTTTTTTAATACATTATTCTTTGAGCATAAATAGTTCGTATTTATGTAGTATGCTTATTATGTAAATTTATTTTTAACTATTTTGGAGATGGCATGCAATTTATTAAGAAAAGTATCGTAGCACTTGCCGCAACTGCTGCGATATCAATGCCGATTACAGTTAGCCAAGCTTGTACTCGAGTTGTTTATTTAGGTGAAAATGAACAAATAATGACCGGAAGAACAATGGATTGGAAATACGATATTGGTACCAATCTATGGATCTTTCCTCGAGGGATGGAGCGTGATGGCATTGCAGGGCCTAACTCTTTAAAATGGAAATCAAAATACGGCAGCGTGATAGCCTCGGGTTATGATATTTCAACAACGGATGGAGTGAACGAGGAAGGTCTGGTTGCCAATTTACTGTGGCTCGCGGAATCAAAATATCCTCAAATAGATAATAAGCAACCTGCGTTGTCGATATCTTTATGGGCGCAATATGTTCTAGATAACTATGCGACAGTGGAAGAAGCTGTTGCTGAGCTAGAAAAGAATCCACTCGTAGTCGCAACAGATAATGTGCCAGGACAAGATAGGTTAGCGACTTTACATTTATCATTATCAGATGCGAGTGGTGATAGCGCGATTATTGAATATATCGATGGTAAGCAGGTAATTCATCACAGTCGCAAGTATCAAGTTATGACTAACTCGCCGACTTATGAGAAGCAATTAGCAATGCAGGAATATTGGCAAGGAATTGGTGGCACTGTAATGTTACCGGGGACTAACCGTTCCGCTGATAGATTTGCTCGCGCACAGTTTTATATTAATGCAATTCCTCAGAAAACAACGCCTAATAAAGCGGTTGCCAGTGTTTTCAGTGTCGTACGTAATGTGTCTGTCCCTTACGGATTGACGTCTGAAAATTCGCCTGAAATATCGTCAACACGTTGGCGGACATTAGTTGACCATAAACGCCAGCTCTACTTTTTCGAGTCAGCATTAACTCCAAATATTTTTTGGACTGATTTGGCAAAAATTGACTTTTCAGCGGAAACTGGAAAAGTGAAAAAGCTGGACCTCGGTGAAGAGCAGAGCCATATCTATTCAGGGGATGCGACCAACAGTTATGTAGTTACAAAACCTTTTGAATTCTTAGGGTTAAGTGCGGAACAGTTAGGTTATTAACTGAGCCCATGAAGCATTTCAGCCCTCTTGGTCTATAGGGGGTTGATATGAATCAAGCCCGCGATAATTAATTTATGAATGTTTTGCAGATAGCAAACGAACGGTATAAGATGTATTTAAAATGCAACTTATTGGTGATGATATGAATGATCTCGTGTGTTACAAAACTATGCCAGTTTGGAATAAAGCTTCTTTGCCGTTAATGTTCCAAGAGCGCCATAATACAAAAGAGGATACATACGCACAGTTGAAAGTGCTAAAAGGCTCTTTAGATTTTATCATTTTTAATGAAGACGGCAGCGAGCAACACTTTACCTTTGATATTCATAACCAGCCGCCTATTATTGAACCTCAAGTTTGGCATCGTATTTCTGCTTGTAGTGATGACATGGAATGCCAACTGGCATTTTTATGCAAACCAGAACTGAAATTTTATAAAGAGCATGGGTTAACGACTCCACATTCAGAAGTGCGCTATTTGTGTGAGAATCACCTCAGTAAGCCATGTAAAACATTAGATTTAGGTTCGGGAAGGGGGCGTAATAGTTTTTATCTTGCCTTGCAGGGGTATGACGTGACCTCGGTAGATATCAACCCTCAACATATTCAAGCAATTGACTTCGTTAAAAAACAAGCTGGGGTAGAGAATATTCATACGGCTGTTTATGATATTAATAGTCACCAAATACAAGAGAACTACGAACTTATTATTTCCACTGTCGTACTAATGTTCTTGCAGAGAGAAAAAATCGCCAATGTTATTACTAATATGCAAGAACATACCCTACCAGGGGGAGTTAACGTTATTGTGTGTGCCGTTGAAACGCCAGATGCACCGCTGGATTTAGTGCCATTTAAATGCTTCTTAAAACCAGGGGAGCTAGAAGGGTATTATAAAGATTGGGATATTTTAAAATATAACGAAAATCCTGGTCATTTACACCGCACTGATTCACAAGGTAATCGTATTAAATTAAATTTTGCAACACTCATTGCAAGGAAGAAGTAAGTAAGAAATTAGCATAGGTTATCTTAATAAAAGAGTTGCCGCTGTCGGCAACTGAGGTTGTTGACAAAGCGGGATAAAAGCGTGGTTTTTCCCGCTTTGTGTTATCAGCCGAAAATCAATAAATTGATTTTCCTAGTTTATTTTCAAAACCTATTCGACTTGCCGCCAAACATAATATGTTTGTCAGCAGTCTGAGTTGCCGCTGTCGGCAACTCTTTTTACTTCGACTATTTAAGTTTTGTCAGTGACAGGCGGAGCGGTTTCTTTTTCGCTACGGGCTAAAGTTTTTTCCAGCAATACAGAATATAGCGGTTTGCCACCTAAAAATTGAGCCATCATTGTGGCGCCAATGCAGGTAATAATCATCGGTAAGATTAACTGGTAGTTATTTGTCATTTCTAAAACTAAGACTATCCCAGTTAATGGGGCTCTGACGGTTGCGGCAAATAAAGCTCCCATGCCTGCAATAGCGAAAGTCCCCACTTCAATTTGGTAATTAGGGAATATTTCGAGGGCGGCGTAGCCGAAAACACCACCAAATAATGTCCCAAGGGCGAGTAAAGGAGAGAAAATACCACCTGGAGCCCCAGAGCTAAAGCTAATCGTCGAAGTTAAAAACCGCAAAGCAAAGAATATGAATAACAAAGTGATGGTAAATTGGCCTGCTACCATCTGGTGGATCACGGAATATCCACCACCTACAATTTCAGGCAGGTAAACGCCAATTGCACCACAAGCACCACCAATTAACCCGCCCATCAATACAAAGCGAGAAATTTTATTTTGGTAAAATGCTAAAAATTTACTTTGTAGGTACAATAAAAAACCATTAAAACAGATACCGATAACACCAAACATTAATCCTAAAATTAAATAAAGCCATAAAGTATTCATAGGTGCAGAAGAAAATTGGCCGATATTTAATACAATAGCTTCTCCATTGATTAGCCGATAGACAATGGTGGAGGTAACAACACCGATAAATACCGCTTTAATTGAAATTAAACTGTATTTAAATTGCGGACGCATTTCTTCAATAATAAACAAGATGCCAGCTAAAGGGGCATTAAATGCTGTAGATAAACCTGCCGCCGCACCAGAGGCAAGCAAGGTGTGGCGTGACTCATTATCTTTTAAACGAAATAAATCATAAAACATTTGGCTAAGGTTCGCACCAAGTTGCACGGTTGGTCCTTCACGGCCTAATACCATACCTGAGCCCAATGTTCCTAATCCACCAATAAACTTAACTGGGATGACTCTCCACCATCTTACGGGGCGTAAATCCTGTAATGCACCTTCAATTTCTGGGATCCCAGACCCACCAGATTCAGGAGAGAACCGTTTAACAAGGTAATAGCCTAACATGGCAAGAAGTGCCGAGATAAAAAACATCCCAACAACCATCAGCCATTTTGGGGCAACCCATTCACTCACCGATTGCACGCGATAGTTGCTAATCCAAGTTGTTCCTAATTCAAATAGTGAACCGATAAGACCGACCGCCGCACCAATGAGTGCCGCAAGTAGTAAGATTTTTACAGGTGTTTTATCTGATTCCTTTAGCCGTTTAAAAATCCGCAATCGGGTTTTTATCATAGATTTACTAGCTGAATTTACCTGGCTCATCTTTATTGGATTCTCTTTATACGATGGAATAACAAACACTTATAGGTAAGTATAACAAGAGTTATCGTAAGAGCGTTATCAGGATATAAATAAAATGCAAAATAGTGCATTTAAGCAAGAAAAGTGAAAACAAAACCAACAGTACGAATAGCATACTTTCATTACTGTGAATAGTTCTCATTTGCAATGAATATTAATATAGATCAATAAACCATTAGATAATGAATAATTCCACTTTTTTATTCTAATAAAGAGCGTAGTCTTAATGTTGTATTTGAAATGCAACTTTAAGAGGCGAACAACATGTACTGTGTGCAATGTGAACAAACAATTAGAACTCCAGCTGGTAATGGCTGTGCATACGCGCAGGGTATGTGCGGTAAAACAGCAGAAACTTCTGACCTACAAGATTTATTAGTTGCTGTATTGCAAAGCTTATCTGCAAGTGCAGTCACTGCCCGCTCACTGGGTATTATTGACCATGATATTGATAGTTTTGCTCCGCGCGCATTTTTCTCTACTTTAACCAACGTCAATTTTGATTCAGAGCGTATTATCGGTTACGCCCGTGAAGCTATTTATTTACGTGATAAATTAATAAAACATTGCCAATCCGTGAATAGTGTAGTGGCTTTCAATCATCCATTAATTAGTTTGCAATTAAATGGTACTGACATTCCAACCTTACAGGCACAAGCGGCTCAATTTTCATTAGATATTGATAAAGCTGAAGTCGGCGAAGACATTCACGGTTTACGTATGTTATGCCTATATGGCTTAAAAGGGGCGGCAGCCTATATGGAACACGCCCATGTTTTAGGTCAGTATGATAATGAGGTTTATGGCCAATATCATGAAATTATGGCTTGGCTGGGAACATTGCCATCGGATATGAATGAACTGCTTGATAATGCCATGGCAATTGGTCTGATGAATTTCAAGATCATGGAAATTTTGGATGCAGGTGAAACGAGCGAATTTGGTCACCCAACTCCAACGGAAGTCAACGTTCGTCCAGTCGCAGGGAAATGTATTTTAATTTCAGGTCATGACCTGAAAGACTTAAAAATGTTGTTAGAACAAACTGAAGGTACGGGTATCAATGTTTATACCCACGGCGAAATGCTGCCAGCACATGGTTACCCAGAACTGAAAAAATACCCTCATTTAGTCGGTAACTATGGTAGCGGTTGGCAAAATCAGCAAGTGGAATTTGCAAAATTCCCTGGGTCTATCTTGATGACCTCTAACTGTATTATTGACCCTGATGTTGGGGATTATAAAGACCGTATCTGGACGCGTAGTATTGTGGGTTGGCCGGGTGCAAAACATTTAGTGGGTGATGATTTTTCTGCAATGATTGCTCAAGCTCAGTCACTTGCCGGTTTCCCGTATACTGAAATCGAGCACAAAATTACGGTTGGTTTCGGTCGTCAAACACTGTTAGGTGCGGCAGACGCGGTGATCGATTTAGTTTCACAGAAAAAACTACGTCACGTATTCCTTGTTGGTGGTTGTGATGGTAGCCGTGGCGAACGTAGCTATTATACGGATTTTGCACGTAGTGTACCTGAAGATTGCTTAATCCTTACACTCGCATGTGGTAAGTATCGTTTTAATAAATTAGATTTTGGCACATTAGAAGGGCTACCACGCTTACTGGATGTGGGCCAATGTAACGATGCATATTCTGCCATTATGCTTGCGGTGAATCTATCAGAGAAACTTGGTTGTGGTATTAATGACTTGCCATTGAGTCTGATTCTGTCTTGGTTTGAGCAAAAAGCGATTGTCATCCTTTTAACATTATTAGCGTTGGGTGTGAAAAATATTTACACCGGCCCAACAGCACCTGGTTTCTTAACTGAAAACTTATTAAATGTGCTAAATGAGAAGTTTGGCATGCGTAGTATTACGACAGTTGAGCAAGATCTGGCAGAAATTTTACCTGCATGATCAATAAACCGATAGAAAAAGCTTAAAAACGATGTGAAAGATGGGGGCTGCGACCCCCTTTAAAGGAGTAGCGCGATGACCATGCCAAGCAGTTTATGTCCAAATAGAATGCAAGTTCATTCTATTATTCAAGAAACATCAGATGTCTGGACAATCAACCTTATCAATCATGATTTTTATACATATTCACCTGGTCAATATGCTTTGGTCAGCATTAAAAATAGTGATGATGTCATGCGTGCTTATACTCTTTCATCATCACCGGGGCAAAGTCGTTTTATTTCCATTACTGTCAGGCGGTTAGACGATGGTGAAGGGTCAAATTGGTTAACACGTTCGGTTAAAGAAGGCGACTATCTTTGGCTTTCTGAAGCGCAAGGGGAATTCACCTGCGCTAATCTAAAAAACACTGAGTATTTGATGTTAGCTGCTGGATGTGGTGTGACACCAATTATGTCAATGACACGTTGGCTGATGGTGAACCGCCCGAGCTCCCATGTAAAAGTACTATTCAATGTTCGCGATGATAAACAAGTTATTTTTGCCGAGGAATGGCAAAAACTCGTCCGCTTATATCCAGAACGGTTGCAATTGTGTGTTATGGCAGAAACACCAGATAATGGCGATATTGCACAAGGACGTTTAACTGAAGAGAAATTGAAAGCGTTAGTACCCGATATTGATTCACGAATTGTGATGACGTGTGGGCCTGTGCCTTACATGAAAAATGCACAGCAATTTGCTGCTAATTTAGGCGTCCCTGCTGAACATTTCTTTATGGAGCGTTTTTCAACTGAACCAGAGGTTGTTGATAGTGAAGATATTCTTACATTAAAAATCCGTCAACGATTGGTCGACTTTAAAGTCCCTGTAGGTACTTCTTTATTATCTGCACTGGAGCAAAATAAACAGCCCGTTATTGCAGCTTGCCGAGCAGGGGTTTGTGGAAGCTGTAAAACAAAAGTGTTATCAGGTAAATACACAACAACAAGCACAATGACATTAACTGAAGCAGAAATAGCTGAGGGCTATGTTTTAGCTTGTAGTTGCCAATTACAGGGTGACACTGAAATAGCGTAAAATTATATAACATGTGCAAACTGTCTCATTAGAGTATTAATGGGACAGTATTATTTAAAATAAATCATAGTAATTATTTGCAATACTCAACATGAGAGTGCAATTAATGTTTCGGTAGTGAGCTATGTAAAAAATAAATAGATAATTTACTTAATGTATTAATCGCTGATACAGCAACCTCTTTGTTTGGATCCTGACATAAGTCTATGATTCGTATGATGGCATCATTATATTCAATCGTTGCTTTGAAATCACCTAAAGCAGAAATGGCAGCAATTTTGATTTCATCGTTTACGCGAAATGTTAGTTTCGTTAACATTCCAACAATTACTTTATCCATAATAAAACTTTCACTGTTATATAAAATAAAAAATATTCTAAGATAATTCTTGTAATATTTAATACTAAATTGATATCTGCAATTAAATATTAACAATTTAAAAGAATGCTTTTTAATGATAATTTCGAATTAAATAATGCCTTAAGTGTATTTTCTTACTTCATTATTTGTTTGTTGGCTTATTTTTAATATAAAAAACCAACTAATGACTGATATTAGTGATTACTTGTACTCTAATAAAGCGTTTTAATTATATTAAATTGGGCTTACTCCTTTATATTGTTTTTTTTGTATTGTACGGTAAATAGAGAATTAAGTTTTGATTAATTATCGGTAAGGTTTACTAAATAATATTACAAATGATACTTTGATTTCTCAAAGGGTTGGTTATTGATAAGTAAATAAATATATTTACTTCAATTCTAATATTCATTCTTATTATTAGTTACATTTTGTTACTTTATAAAGATATATTTAATATAAACTTAAACAGAACCTAAACAATAAGTTTTCCATGCGTAAAAAAACGTAGATATAGGGTGGCAATTAATTCACCAATGGGTATAATTCGCGCCGCATCCAAAGTGCAGTATCTCGTTAGGCGAGGCTCCTATACAAACATAGGTTACTGATCTGACGACGTCGAGAGACGCCCAAGATTAGGACAGGATATATCGACCGAAGGTATATCCCCATGTAACTTCCTGCTAAGTCAGGATACGTTGTATAGTGCTAAAACCGAGACGAAGAGATAGCTTTCGCATTCTCTCATCTGGTTTCGCCCCTATGTGAGTACTGTTTGAGTAACCAACAGTAATAGGGACTAAAAAAATGACATTCACTACCCAGAACAAAGCGGGAGCAGTTGCTATTGCTCAATCCGCAATGAAAGGCGCACGCCTCAAAGACAATAACACACAGCCAGCAAAAGTTGATGATGCAACAGTCAGCGCTTATATGAGTCAATCATATTTGCCAGTATCTGTCGCAGACTCAATAGCTTGCGTGAAAAAAAATCTTATTGAACACCTTGATGGCGAGCAAATCCCAACCTATTTATTTGTTGTCGACAATGACAATTATTTAAATGGCATTCTTTCAGTTAAATCATTATTAGCTTCACCTGAAAATTTATTAGTGTCTGATATCATGCGACACAATTATTTTTCTGTTGCCCCAGAACAATCACGTCATGATGTTTATGATCTGATTAATCATAGCGGTTTAGATATGATACCTGTGGTGCAATTTGGCAAATTAATGGGTGTTTTGCGTCCGCAAGATATCGCCGAACTGATTGAAGATGAGAATACACTCGATGCGCAGCTACAAGGCGCTACTACCCCATTAGATGAGCCCTACTTAACGACAAGCCCTGTAACTTTATGGCGTAAACGTGTCGTTTGGTTGTTGATGCTATTTGTGGCCGAAGCGTATACAGGTACTGTATTAAAAGCATTTGAAGAACAGCTCGAAGCCGCAATTTCGTTAGCATTTTTCATTCCGCTGTTGATTGGTACAGGCGGTAATAGTGGAACACAAATTACATCAACATTAGTCCGTGCAATGGCATTGGGCGAGGTGAGTTTACGTAACCTTGGTACCGTACTGAAGAAAGAGGTTTCTACCTCATTTTTAGTGGCGGTGACCATCGGTGGTGCAGCATTAATTCGTGCATGGATTTTAGGTGTTGGCCACGAAGTGACTATTGTGGTTAGCTTAACCATCGTTGCCATTACAATGTGGAGTGCGATTGTTTCTTCAATTATTCCAATGGTATTGAAGAAAATGAAAGTGGACCCTGCGGTTGTTTCTGCCCCGTTCATTGCAACTTTCATTGATGGTACAGGCTTAATTATCTACTTTGAAATCGCAAAATTAGTGATGACGGAGTTTGCTTAAGCGCACATCTCAAACTTGATGCGGCAGAAAGTCTAATTTTCTGCCGCAGCGACAGAAATCCCTTCTTGTTTCAATACTTCTCCACATTTTCGACATAAATATTGGTTTTCACCACGTAGTACTTTGTTGTGGCGGCGTATGGTTAATTCATGGGACACTTCACAGGCACAACGGTAGAGAAATGTTTTACTTTTTACTGTTGTAACCGCAAAGTTGTGCGTACGTTTCGCCGTGACTTCCAGTACGTGTTGCATCATCCATTTCCATTCTTTGCCATGAGGTGCGATACCTTTGCGGCCAAATACATGAAAAACCAACAAATGCGCTAATTCATGAGGCACAACCTCATCAATAAATTGCTCTGTATTTTCGATAAGTAAACTGGGGTTAAGGCGAATTTCCCATTCTTTTAAGTAAGCACTACCCGCAGTTGTCCCCCGTTGTTTGTAATTAACCGTTGGCTCTGAAAATGACTGTTCGAGTTTGTGTTCTGCAAGTGCGAGTTTTTCTCGCAATGTGCGCATGACTTGTTGCTGTAAAAAGAGTGGAACACGGATTGTTTTCATGGGGTAAAGGATACGTGAAGGTAATGGACATAAACAAGCAATAATTGACAGTAATTATATAAAAACATATATTGTATTTTTATATAATATTAACTAGAAATAACATATGCCCAATAATACCTCTGAACAGCAACTGTTAGCGATGAAGCAGGCCGCATCAGAAACGGCTTCATTATTGAAAACACTAGGGAATCCAGATCGCTTAATTTTATTATGCCAATTAACACAGGGTGAAGCCTGCGTTAGCGAGTTAGAAGAGCAGTTAGGAATATTACAACCGACACTCTCTCAACAATTAACAGTATTGCGTAATGAAGGCTTAGTGATGACGCGTCGAGAAGGAAAGCGCATTTACTATGCGATAGCAGATGAAAAATTATTTACGTTGCTCAATACGTTATATCAGCTTTATTGCCCTGTGAAGGAGAAATGAAATGACAATAGATTGGGCTAATTTTACGCCACTTTCTGCCGCGATTGGCGGTGTGCTGATTGGCTTAGCCGCAGCAATTTTATTAGTATTCAACGGTCGTATAGCAGGTATCAGCGGTATTTTAGGCGGTTTATTGAAACCAACTAAGGGGGATACTGCATGGAAATTGGCATTTATTATTGGTTTGATGAGCGCCCCAACGTTGTTTACTTGGTTGGCGTATACACCAGAAGTTAACATTGCGACCAGCACACCTATTTTAGTATTAGCTGGGTTATTTGTCGGTTTTGGCTCACGACTGGGAAGTGGCTGTACTAGCGGTCATGGGATCTGCGGTATGGCAAGGTTATCCCGTCGTTCAATTGTTGCAGTATTAGTCTTTATGATTGTTGCTTTTGCGACAGTCGCACTAGCCAACCATTATGGGATAGGGAGATAAAGCAATGCCTATTCTTATCGCATTAATTTCAGGGATACTGTTTGGTTTAGGATTGGTCATTGCCGGGATGGGAAATCCAGCAAAAATTTTGGCATTTTTAGATATTACGGGAACGTGGGATCCTTCTTTATTAATTACGATGGCAGTTGGAATGGTAATCAGTGGTATTGCTTTCTTAGGGGTTAAAAAACGCTCTGTTAGTGTACTTAATTGCCCATTGCAAATTCCTACCAATCAAACGATAGATAAAAAACTAGTCACCGGAAGTGTATTATTTGGTGTGGGGTGGGGGTTAGCGGGGATTTGCCCAGGGCCTGCATTATTGTTAACAGGAATGGGATTGACACAAGGGATAATATTTACATTAGCAATGGTTGCGGGGATGGCTATCTTCCAGTTTACGCAAAAAAATTAATCGTTCATTGTGAGCAATAAAAAACCCATCATTTGATGGGTTTTTGTATGTAACTTATTGACCAAAGAGATTACAAGCCTGCAGCGGCACGCAATGCTTCAGCTTTGTCAGTTTTTTCCCAAGGGAACTGAGAACGACCAAAATGGCCATATGAAGCAGTTTGTTGGTAAATCGGGTGTAATAAATCAAGCATTTTGATTAAGCCATAAGGGCGTAAATCAAAGAATTCACGAACTAATTGAATCAATAATGACTCATCAACTTTACCTGTTCCAAAGGTTTCTACCATAATCGATGTCGGTTCTGCCACGCCGATAGCGTAAGAAACTTGGATTTCACAACGGTCAGCAAGACCCGCGGCGACAATGTTTTTTGCCACGTAACGTGCTGCATAGGCTGCTGAACGGTCAACTTTTGACGGGTCTTTACCAGAGAATGCTCCACCACCATGGCGAGCCATACCGCCGTAGGTATCTACAATGATTTTACGGCCTGTTAAACCGCAGTCACCCATAGGACCACCGATAACAAAGCGACCTGTTGGGTTAATAAAGTATTTTGTATCTTTTGATAACCATTCTGCCGGTAGGACTGGCTTGATGATTTCTTCCATCACGGCTTCATGCAGGTCTTTTTGTTGAATATCTTCAGAATGCTGAGTCGATAAAACAACAGCGTCAATACCGACAATTTTATTATTGTCATATTGGAAAGTAACCTGACTTTTTGCATCTGGGCGTAACCATGGCAATGTGCCATTTTTACGGACATCTGCTTGGCGTTGAACTAAGCGGTGTGCATAAGTAATAGGAGCAGGCATTAATACATCAGTTTCGTTGGTTGCATAACCAAACATTAGGCCTTGGTCACCTGCACCTTGTTCTGATGGGTCAACACGGTCAACACCTTGATTGATATCGGGTGACTGTTTACCAATCGCACTTAAAACGGCACATGAATTGGCATCGAAGCCCATTTCGGAACTGGTGTAGCCAATTTCGCGAACAGTTTTGCGCGTGATTTCTTCAATATCAACCCAAGCACTGGTGGTGATTTCTCCCCCGACCATTACCATACCTGTTTTGACGTAGGTTTCGCAGGCAACGCGAGCTTTCGGGTCTTGTTCCAGAATAGCATCAAGTACTGCGTCAGAGATTTGATCAGCAATTTTATCTGGATGCCCTTCTGATACAGACTCAGAAGTAAAGAGATGTGTAGCCATGAGATTAATACCTTAAGAATTCGCAAATTTATAATTGGATGTTTTAACATCTAGACGGCTATTTTAGTCCCATACAGTAAAAATTTCTACCTGTATTTATATAAAAAACGAATAGAGACATAAAACAACCATTGGTAAAGTTTTATCGCAATTTAGTCATTTTGGTTTTGCTTTTTGAGCGCAATAGATGTATAAACTGCGACCGTAACGGATGGTTGTTATTTCCCGTTATATACCAGCAGAATAATATAAAACTTCTGCTATCTATCAGGAATGTTTATAAACTTTTGAATTTCAATAAAAAATAAGGTGATATAGCTTAAATCAACAGGTCAAACTGCCAAAATAGTGCTACCACATTGAAATTTTAAAGGGGTAAACAGTTATATTGGGGGTTAATGGGTAATGATCCATAATCTACTGAATAACAGTATCCAACCGTCATATGCGGATCGCCGCGTGACTTTGGCATTTACTTTCCTGTCATTCTTTACTTCATCACGAAGTTACCGTCACATCTTTAATACACCTTCGGGGCTGAGTCATTAATCTGTCAGCTTAAGGTCGTATATTGTCACTGTTTAGAAGTTCTAAGCACTTTTTATTAAAATCTGAGTATTGCCGTTTCCCCGACATAACTGCCTTGCAGTGTTATGTCTTCACTGACATACATCAGGAAGGAGAACGCGTCACTCACCCCTCCATAAAAGGAGTTTATTATGAATGATAATATCGCTCGCAAAATGCGTCAGACGTACAACATCGCGTATTGGGGTGGTGGTTACTATCAGGTGAATGAGCGCGGAAATGTCTGTGTTTGCCCGAACCCTGAGAACCCTGATACCTTTGTTGATTTAGCTGACCTCGTTAATCAGGTTAAAGAAGAGCAGGAGCATTTACGCTTGCCTGCATTGTTTTGTTTCCCGCAAATCTTGCAGCACCGTTTACGTTCAATAAATGCAGCATTTAGACGTGCACGTGAGTCTTATGGCTATAAAGGCGATTATTTCCTGGTTTATCCAATAAAAGTTAACCAGCAACGCCGAGTCATTGAATCACTGGTTAATTCTGGGGAACCGTTAGGGCTTGAAGCGGGTTCAAAAGCTGAATTAATGGCCGTTTTAGCGAACGCAGGTAAAACACAAACCGTTATCGTCTGTAATGGATATAAAGACCGTGAATATATCCGATTAGCATTAATTGGGGAAAAATTGGGTCACAAGGTTTACCTTGTTATCGAAAAAATGTCTGAGATTGAGATGGTATTGGCAGAAGCGGAAAGCTTAAATGTCACGCCACGCTTAGGGGTTCGTGCCCGTTTGGCTTCCCAAGGCTCAGGTAAATGGCAGGCAAGTGGCGGTGAAAAATCTAAATTTGGTTTGGCTGCAACTCAAGTACTGCAATTAGTGGAAATTTTACGCAATGCTAATCGCCTAGATAGCCTGCAGTTGCTTCATTTCCATTTAGGCTCCCAGATGGCTAATATTCGTGATATCGCAACCGGTGTCCGTGAATCAGCCCGTTTTTATGTTGAATTGCATCGCCTAGGAGTCAACATTCAGTGCTTTGATGTGGGTGGTGGCCTAGGTGTTGACTATGAAGGTACTCGCTCTCAATCCGATTGCTCAGTCAACTATGGCTTAAATGAATATGCCAACAATGTCATTTGGGCGATTGGGGATGCGTGTGAAGAGTTTGATTTACCACATCCAACGGTAATTACGGAATCAGGCCGTGCGTTGACAGCGCACCATACGGTGTTAGTGTCCAATGTGATTGGGGTTGAACGTAATGAATTTACCAAAACAACACCGCCTCATGAAGATGCGCCACGTTCATTAATTTCCTTATGGGAAACGTGGGAGTCAATGCAGCACCAAGGTAATAGCCGTTCATTACGCGAATGGTTGCATGATAGCCAGTTCGACTTACAAGAAGCGCACACTCAATATGCTCATGGTGTGTTAGATTTGACCCAACGTGCATGGGCAGAAGAGTTATACCTAAATATTTGCCGCCGCATTCAACAGGATTTAGATCCAAGCAATCGTGCTCATCGTCCGATAATCGACGAACTCCAAGAGCGCATGGCTGATAAGTTTTATGTGAATTTTTCCTTATTCCAATCGCTACCAGACTCTTGGGGAATTGACCAAGTGTTCCCAGTATTACCGATTGAAGGGTTAGATAAACCATTAGACCGTCGTGCAGTACTGTTAGATATCACCTGTGACTCAGACGGTATTATTGACCATTACGTTGATGGTGATGGCGTTGAAACCACAATGCCAATGCCTGCATATGACCCAGAAAACCCACCAATGATAGGTTTCTTTATGATTGGGGCATACCAAGAAATTTTAGGTAATATGCATAATCTGTTTGGTGATACCGCAGCAATAGATGTCTGGGTTGATAGCCAAGGTAATCTGCGTTACTTGCAAAGTGAAGAGGGCGATTCTGTCGCAGATATGCTGCAATACGTCAAATTAGTCCCAGAAGTCCTATTAGAAAGCTTCACAGAGCAAGTAAAAGGGACAGGCTTGAGTGAGCAACTGCAAAAAGATTTTGTAGAAGAATTTGAAAATGGCCTATATGGGTATACTTATTTAGAAGACGAATAAATGCTCAATGCGCGTTATATTTCGCACCGTCGCGTTGTTGGCTGCATTTGCCAACCCTAGTCACATACTTGTGTATGCTCCTAGGGATTGGCTCATTTTGCCGCCTAGCCACAACATGAACTATTTAGCGCATAAATGCGTCATAGGGCGCTATATGTTTCATAGAGCATTAAGGTAGTGAACAGATAATAACTTTGTGCAAATAACATGATTTGTTTATTATTTATACTGCGCGAAGTTGATTTAGGTAAAACGATTCGAATCGAATATTAAAAGGGCTTGCTAACGGGCAGGCCTATTTTGAGGAACAGAAATGATTAATAGTACTTTAGGCAATCAAGTTGATAATTCACTGGTTTCTAACGCATTTGGTTTCTTACGTTTCCCGCTGAATTTTCAGCCTTATAGTTCAGATGCAGAGTGGGTGATCACCGGTGTACCCTTCGATATGGCAACTTCAGGTCGTGCAGGTAGTCGTCATGGGCCAGCCGCAATTCGCCAAGTTTCCACAAATCTTGCATGGGAAAGCCACCGCTGGCCTTGGAATTTCAAGTTAACAGACCGTTTGAATGTTGTTGACTGTGGTGATGTGGTATTTGATTTTGGTGATGCACAAGATATGAGTGACAAGCTGCAAGCACACACTGAAAAACTACTTGAATCAGGTAAACGTTGCTTGACCTTTGGTGGTGACCATTTCGTTACACTGCCATTGCTGCGAGCTCATGCGAAACACTTTGGTAAAATGGCCTTAGTTCATTTCGATGCACACACGGACACCTATGGCAATGGTAGCAAATTTGACCACGGAACCATGTTCTATCATGCACCAAAAGAAGGTCTGATCGACCCAAATCATTCAGTACAAATTGGTATTCGTACCGAACATGACAGCGACAATGGCTTTACTGTATTGGATGCAGGTCAGGTGAATGATCGTAGTGTGGATGATATGGTTGCGCAAATCAAAGAGATTGTTGGCGACCTACCTGTTTACTTGACTTTCGATATTGACTGCCTTGATCCAGCGTTTGCGCCGGGGACAGGAACCCCTGTTATTGGTGGTTTAACGTCAGATCGTGCATTGAAATTATTGCGTGGAATACAGTCTTTAAACATCGTGGGTATGGATTTAGTCGAAGTGGCTCCGGCTTATGACCAATCTGAAATCACGGCACTCGCCGCAGCGTCTATTGCATTAGAAATGCTGTATATCCAAGCTGCTAAAAAATAAGTTATTTATATTTTACTGTATCAAGAAGCCACCGATTGGTGGCTTTTTTATATCCACAATTTATCTATGTGATTATTAATTATACTGAAAATGAAGGAATCGCACTTTTTGTTTATTGAGTTGAGAATGATTTTTATTAACAATAATCTTGTAATTTACGTCTATATGCTTTTTTCTACGGTAAAAAAAATATATTCACCATGTTAATAGTGTAATATTTTTTATAAATATTAAATGTTAGAGTAAAATCATTGCTTTGTAACTTGTTGTTATTGTTGCTAACTTAATATTAAAGGTGAACTAGTCAATTTGGCTATTACTCAGTAGGAGATAAGTATGGCGTTAAATAATAAAGTTATTTTAGTTACTGGTGCAGCTCAAGGGATTGGCCGTGGTATCGCACTACGTTTAGCGAAAGAAGGGGCTGATATCGCACTGGTAGATTTGAAAAAAGACAAGCTTCAAGATGTTGCCAAAGAAATTGAAGCTTTAGGCCGTAAAGTAACAACATTTGCCGCAGATATCAGTCAACGTGACCAAGTTTTTGCTGCGGTGGCTCATGCAGAAGCTGAGTTAGGTGGTTTTGATGTAATGATTAATAACGCAGGGATTGCACAAGTTAAGCCAATCGCTGATGTTCGCCAAGAAGATATGGATTTAATCTTCAAAATCAACGTAGATGGAACCATGTGGGGAATTCAAGCTGCCAGTGAAAAATTCCAAGAACGTAAACAAAAAGGAAAAATCATCAACGCCTCCTCTATTGCAGGACATGATGGTTTTGCGATGTTAGGAGTTTACTCCGCTACAAAATTTGCGGTACGTGCATTAACTCAAGCGGCTGCAAAAGAGTATGCAAGTTCAGGTATAACTGTGAATGCTTATTGCCCAGGTATTGTTGGAACAGATATGTGGGTAGAGATTGATGAGCGCTTCTCTGAAATCACCGGTACGCCAAAAGGTGAAACCTATAAAAAATATGTCGAAGGCATCGCATTAGGTCGTGCACAAACGCCAGATGATGTGGCTGGTTTGGTTGCATTCTTGGCGAGCGATGATTCTGACTATATTACAGGTCAATCTATTTTGACTGATGGCGGGATTGTGTACCGTTAATTCACTTATGTGAATCTAAGGTGTAAATAATAGCCGCGATGAATAACTCATCGCGGTTTTTGCTTATGTAGCGTGCTGCTGAATATCGGCTAAAATAGCTTCTGCTTGTGTCCAAAGTAGGGAGCCTCCCTCATCACTTAATAAATGATGTTGGCAATTGGGAAAACGGCTGGCTAATATTTTGCCAAAATCAGGGGAATGAACTGTGCTCATATCGAGTTCGCCATACCATAAAGAGACTGGCACGCGGGTCGTTTCAGGGGTGAATTCCCATTTCTGTAATGCAATTAATAAGTCTTGAACATAACCTTGGTTGCCTTGGGCGAAAGCACGTCGCATGCAATGGCTATATGCCTCAAGGAAATGTTCTTCATTATAGAGTTGCTGGTCTATTTCTGCGCTGCAATTAAGAATAAATGCTAATAACCACTCGCCAGTGACATTTTTTAATAACCAATCAGACAGCGCTTTAGGGGTGTTAAGGGCTTGTTCTTGCATGTTCACAACATCAGCACTGAGTACCGCACGAGTTGCAGGGTATTCAAATTGGTCTTGCCCTGACACGATAGACAGTGAAATAGGTTGGCAATAGTGGGCGACGGCCATCGCAAAAACGGCGCCTTGAGAAAAACCGACAACTGAAAATTGAGTAATAGATTGTTCATCTAGTAGGGCTTGAACATCCATAGCAAAGCTTTTCAATGATTTTTCAGGGTGAAATGTTGACTCACCAAGACCCGCGCGTTCAGGAACAATTAAACGAATATTTAGTTTTTCGAGTAAATCCAAACCAAACCCTAATGAACCACTCATTCCCGCTCCAGTACAAAAAATAACAGGAAAACCTGTTTTAGGGCCTGATTCGAACCAGCAAAATAGACGGCTATCAGGTAATTTCATCGTGTGTTGATTCAGGTTGGTTAGTGGAACGTTATACATGGTGAATTCCTAACACAGAGCTGGTACAGATTGGGTGATAAGATAGGTCAGTTAATAATTATTAAAACTGGCATTGTTATAGTTACAATTTTAAAGTATTAAATAGGTAAAATGCAAAATATTAGCGTAATAAACATCAATTCATTAACAAAGAGAAGAGTAAAATGGCATTTTCCGAATCAGAAAAGCAGATTTTGCTGGCCGTTAAAGGTGTCGGTCCCATGGTGATTAGCCGCTTAGAACAAATGGGTTTTAGCTCACTCGCACAACTGAGTGAAGCATCTTACGATGAAATTTTAATTTCTGGTGCTGCATTGACAGGTTCAAGTTGCTGGAAAAATAGCCCGCAAGCAAAAAAAGCGGTAGAGGGGGCTATTTTAGCGGCTAAACAGGCGGTTAGGTCACCATCTTAATTAGTTTGATTTCTGGTTTTCCATTTTTTGCTGCGCAAGATATTAAGGACTTGTACTGCCATGGAAAAGAACATCGCAAAGTAGATATAGCCTTTTGATACGTGAACTTGAACACTTTCAAGTAGTAAAGTGAAACCAACTAGAATCAAAAACGATAAGGCTAAGATTTTTACGGAGGGGTAGCGCTCAACAAAGTCGCCAATGGGTTTGGCCGCAAGCATCATAATGAGTACAGCGATGACTACCGCTGCCATCATGATAAATAAGTGGTCTGATAGCCCCACTGCGGTGATCACGGAATCTAAACTGAAGATAATGTCTAATAAAGCAATTTGCACGATAGCGCCCCAAAATGAGCTCACTTTTTTATTTGCTAGATTATTTTCACTTTCCCCTTCAATCGTATCAAAAATTTCTTGGCTTGCTTTCCAAATAAGGAAGATCCCACCTGCGCATAATATGAGATCGCGAGCGGATACAACATGGTCTGCGACAGTGAAAAGCGGCGTGGTAAGGCGTGATAACCAAGCAATCGAAGCCAATAACGCAAGGCGCATCACCATTGCCGCAATAAGGCCTGTCCGTCTGGCACTATTTTGCTGGTGGCTTGGAAGCTTGCTCACCACAATACTGAGGAAAATAATATTATCGATGCCTAGGACAATTTCTAATATGGTTAGTGTGGCGAGTGCCATCCAAGCATTGGGGTCCAGTATCCATTCAAACATCTTAGTACCTTCTAATTAACAAATTAAACAGTGATAATAATTTATCGTCTGCTTTGGTACAGGCGATGGTTAGCGACTAACTTAGATTAAAATGCCGCGCTAATAGGGGCGCGGTAAAATCTTTTTTGAGATAAAAGCCACGAGGTAGTGTCATAATCGGTTGACCGAACTCACCAATCGCTTCCGTTAGTGCCTTATTGTTTGCGGCCTTAGGGCGGATCTGTAATACCTGCCCATGGCGTGCAGTGATACTTTCCACTTTGCCTAATACAATGAGGTCCATTAGCTCTTCCCAATCTTGTCTTAGTAACTGTTCTTCAAAGGGAGATGGGCTCCAGATTAACGGGTTTGCGACTCTGCGTTGTGAGAGTGGAATTTGCCTTTCCCCTTCGATAGGAAACCATAAAATGCGGGATAGTTTGCGGCGAACATGGCTATTTTCCCATGTTAAGCCACTATTCCCCGTTAATGGTGCTACAGAAACAAAGGTCGTTTCGAGTGGAGCACCATAACGGTCAATAGGAATGGTTTTTAATTCAATCCCAATATGAGCGAAATCTTGCTCTGCCTTGCTTCCCGCACTCGCACCTAAATAATATTCCAATAGCATACCAACCCAGCCTTTATCTCGTTTGAGGTCAGGAGGGATAGGGATAGCAGCATGTTGGGCGAGCTCACCAAGCGTATAGCCAGCAAGGGCTTGCGCTCGACCCATTAAGGTTGCTTCGTTATCAGGTGGCGGTGGCGCAATAAATGGCATCATGGTTTGAATATTAATGTATAAAAAGTAGCCAGTGAAAATACATAGAACTGAAGAAGTATAACACTTTTTCTTTGATGTTTTTAACTATTTGATATATAGGGATATAATGTTATTTATTCATCCAGGTCATAAATTATAACAGAGGTTATTCAAGTTCATCCCAAGATAATCACAGGATCATGCACTAGGTTATCCACAGGATTTCTGGATAACTGTGAAAAATAGAGATTACTGTGTGTATTTACAGCCTTGACTAAACGGTTTTTATGACGAATATCACAAAATATGAGTAAGTTGAGCACATATCTTGTGGATAAATACAACGTTGTTTGATCTTTGCTCAGTTAAAGTCTTAAGTATTTTAGCTAGAAAAATAGCCAGTGGATAAAACGCTTTTTTGTTATTTACTTATTTGATTTATCAATGATTATTTGACTATTCTTTTTTTTGATAAAAAAGTGGCTTGGGGATATACCCTGATTACCATGAGGTTGTTCACATGGATATCCACAGAAAAAGTGAATAACATCCTTATTATTCATTTTATCTGTTTATAACTATCATTATTTTGCTAGGTTATCCTCAGAGGGTTTAAACCATGCAGATTTAAAATCAAACCAGCCAAAGGTATTCATCCGTACGCCGCGCATGGTTTTTTGGCCTTGTAGTTCAAGCCAATGATGAAAAATAGGGTGGAAAATTTGCGAGTCAATTAAGCTTTCACACCAGGCTTCTACATCTAATTGGTTATTACGCCATAGATTAAGTTCATCGCGGAGAGTGTTATTAAGGCATTCGCGCAGTAATGGCATTTCGTACAAGGTAGCAAAGATAGAAAATTCAAGAGGTTTAAAAAAGTTAGCTGTTGCTAACCAAATATCACTTTGCCCATTGCCATTAAACCAATCATCATAATCAATGATATTAATCTTGAGCTCCACGCCTTGTGTCTGTAACACGCGTTTCATAATTTGGCTAATCGCATAGAACTCATGGTGGTTGCGATAAAAAGTAACAGTCAGCTCAGTCAAATCTTCAGGCTTAGGGAACAAGGTTAGCATTTTACTATGATGCCAATGGAGTAATAAGCCATAAGCTGGCGCCCAATGGCGCTGATAAAACGGTTCACAATGGGCAAGTAGGTTGACAGGTGTTAAAAAGCTACATAACCATTTACGGACATCTTCACGTTGAGCAACCGGTGAGCGCTGATCCATTAAGAGGAAATAACAGCCTTCTTCCATGCGGCTTTCAAGTGAATCATTATGGTGCTTGTCACCATCCATTTTTAATGTCGTACAAACCATTTGTTCTGAAAGTTCAGGAACCACCCAAATGGTCACTTCATCTAGCAGTGCACGATAGCCAAAATAGCGGTCGAAAGCCGTGATAGTCAGCTTTTGTGGCAAGTTTTTTTCTACTTGATAGGGGCCAGTGCCGATAGGGCAACGGCTAAAGTTTTCGAGGCTCTCCCACTCTTTCGGTAAAATAGCCGCATGATGACTGCCTAATAACCAAGGTAGCTGTTTATCAGGCTCACTTAACGTGATATCAATAACATAAGGTTGCGGTGAGCTGACGGATTGTATATGTGAAAATAGCGGCCAACAGGTTTTTAAGCGTAAAAGGGAATAGATAATATCGTCGGCAACCATTTCTCTCCCATGGTGGAAATAAATAGCAGGGCGTAAATAGAAACGCCATTGGGTATCACTTATGGGTTGCCAATGGTGGGCAAGGCCATCTTCCACTTCCCCTTTTTCCTCATTTATATGGGTAAGGCCATTAAATATTTGACTCATCAAGTGAATTTCTGAGCGGCGCATGGGGGCACCAGGAAGAAGTGTCGGGAAATCTCGATAATAAATAATCCGTAGTAAATTCTTACCTTGTCGATAGCTGCGTTCCAGTTCAGACAATACCATTTGGCGAATGGTTTCCTTATCACCCACTAGGGCGACAAGTTTTTCAATACTTTCTTCTTTGAGTAGTTGTTCAGCCTGTGCCTGTTGTAACTCTAAGCCATTAACATGAAAAATAAGGGCCGAGCGTTTTCCTCGACCAGACTCAGCCTGCCAACTGAGCCAACCTTGTGACTGCATATTATTAAGTAGCGTCCGAACATGACGGCGAGAGCAAAACAGCGTATCAGCGATATCTTGCAGAGTTGTTTCACTGTCTTGGCCCTGAAAGTGTTGCCAGAGACGAATGAACTGGGTTTGTAATCGTGAATTAGACATAAAAGAGGAACTCCGGCAAAAAATACATCAATTTTAATTTCCTAAAATCTCACGATAATAGAAGGCAGTAAGTAGCTCGTTTGGTCTGCATGTTGCAGGCCGACTCCCCCATTTAGAGTAATGGTGTTTATCACCGAGCCGGTTTTTACCGGCTTTTTTTTATTTTTTCGTCATATTTCGCACTGTCGCGTTGTTGGTTTCGTTCAGCTACTTGGGTCACATACTTATGTATGCTCCCCAAGATATCTTCTCTCACCGCCTAGCTACAGTGCGAACTATTTAGAAAAAATCGTTCAGTTAAAGGCAAAAATCTTATTTTGTTATTAATTATACAGGAAGATATTAACGGGGAAGTGATTTTGGATTGTAAATTTTTAATGATGGATGAATTCCGCATTTTTGGTGCGAAGTAGGCGGTTTAGTTGGATAATTAGAGCTAAAAGAGGAACTACGCCCACCAAAGTAGGCGTAGAAAAGGATTTACTGCATAAAGGATGGAATCTTGCTTTCAAAATCGGTGATCTGGTCGACATGCTGCAACGTCAAACCAATACTATCCAAGCCATTCATCATGCAGTGGCGGCGGAAGCTATCAATTTCAAAATGATAGGTTTTATCACCAGCAGTCACGGTTTGAGCTTCTAAGTCTACCGTAAACTGGCAACCTTCATGGCTATTAACATAGTTAAACAGCTCATCCACTTCAGCTTCACTTAATTTGATTGGTAATAATTGGTTGTTGAACGAGTTACCATAAAAAATATCAGCAAAGCTTGGGGCGATAACCACTTGAATACCAAAGTCAGTTAATGCCCAAGGTGCGTGCTCACGGGATGAACCGCAACCAAAGTTTTCGCGAGCTAATAAAATACTTGCCCCTTTGAAAACTGGCTTATTTAAGACGAAATCAGGGTTAGGTTGTTGCCCGTTCTCATCTAAAAAGCGCCAGTCATTAAACAAGTGTTGCCCAAAACCTGTGCGAGTCACTTTTTGCAAAAACTGTTTAGGGATAATGGCATCAGTATCCACATTGGCTGCATCTAAAGGAGCGACAATCCCGACGTGTGTAATAAACTTTTCCATCATTTTCTCCTTAGATTTGAATATCACGTACATCAGCAAAATGGCCATTAATCGCTGCAGCAGCTGCCATTGCTGGGCTAACCAAGTGAGTACGACCTGCGCGACCTTGGCGGCCTTCAAAGTTACGGTTACTGGTTGATGCACAGCGTTCGCCAGGGTTTAAGCGGTCATTATTCATCGCTAAACACATAGAGCAACCCGGTAAACGCCATTCAAAACCCGCTTCAATGAAAATTTTATCTAAACCTTCTTGCTCAGCTTGGGCCTTAACAGGGCCAGATCCCGGAACAACAATAGCTTGTACGCCATTAGCCACTTTTTTACCTTTTGCAATTGCAGCAGCGGCACGTAAATCTTCAATACGTGAATTCGTACATGAACCAATAAATACTTTGTCAATTTTGACATCAGATAATTTAATGCCAGACTCTAACCCCATGTAAGCTAATGCTTTTTCAGCAGAAGCTCGTTCAACAGGGTCTGAAAATGACTCAGGAGCAGGGATCGGCTGGTTGATGGCAATCACCTGCCCAGGGTTGGTTCCCCAAGTGACTTGTGGCGCGATGCTACTTGCTTGAATAGTGATGACTTTATCAAATTGTGCATCATCATCCGTTTTTAATGTTTTCCAATAAGCAACCGCATCGTCCCATTGTTGGCCTTTAGGTGCAAATTGGCGACCTTTCATATAGGCAAAAGTGGTTTCATCCGGTGCGATAATTCCCGCTTTCGCGCCTAATTCAATTGCCATGTTGCATACCGTCATGCGGCCTTCCATGCTTAAGTTTTCTATAGCTTCACCACAAAACTCAACAATATAGCCAGTACCGCCTGCGCTGCCCGTTGTACCGATAATCGCTAAAACGATATCTTTTGCGGTAATACCTGCTGGAGCTTTGCCTACGACTTCAATTTTCATTGTTTTAGCGCGTGCTTGTTTCAGCGTTTGAGTCGCCATCACGTGCTCAACCTCAGATGTTCCGATACCAAAGGCTAATGAGCCAAATGCACCGTGTGTTGCGGTGTGGGAGTCTCCACATACAATGGTCATACCGGGTAAAGTAATACCTTGCTCAGGCCCCATCACATGGACAATACCTTGGTATGGGTGATTCAAATCATATAAAGTTACGCCAAACTCTTTACAGTTTTTCATCAACTCTTGCATTTGAATACGAGCCATATCGCCACACGCATTAATATCTTTGGTTTGCGTTGATACGTTGTGATCCATTGTAGCAAAAGTTTTACTTGGTTGATGTAAAGGACGTTTCTTAGTTCTCAAACCATCAAACGCTTGAGGTGATGTCACTTCATGTACCAAATGGCGATCGATATAAATCAAAGGGATTTCATTTTCGACCTCACGGACAACGTGGGCATCATACAATTTTTGATATAAAGTCTTGGCCATGTTAAACCCCTTCTGCAATATAACGAGCAATAATATCGCCCATTTCACTGGTACTTATTGACTGACCTGCACCTGCTAAGTCTGATGTTCTAAAACCTTCTTCTAAGGCCTTATTGACCGCACGCTCGATTGCATCTGCTGCATCGGCTTGGTCTAAGCTAAATCTTAGCAACATGGAAGCAGATAAAATTTGTGCAATTGGGTTGGCAATATTTTTTCCAGCAATATCTGGAGCAGAGCCTCCCGCAGGTTCATACAAACCAAATCCAACTTCATTTAAGCTCGCAGAAGGTAACATGCCCATGGAACCGGTGATCATCGCACATTCATCAGAAATGATATCGCCGAACAAGTTAGAACATAACACCACATCAAACTGTGATGGGGATTTGATCATTTGCATGGCTGCGTTATCGATATACATATGGCTGACTTCAACATCTGGATATTCTTTTGCGATTTGATTGACCACTTCACGCCATAAGACCGAGCTTTGTAACACGTTTGCTTTGTCGATTGATGTGACTTTGTTATTACGTTTGCGGGCTGATTCAAAAGCAATACGTGCGATACGCTCGATTTCATAGCGGTGATAAACTTCAGTATCAAATGCGTATTCTTCTTGGCCTTCACCTTTGCGGCCTTTTGGTTGACCGAAGTAAATCCCACCTGTTAATTCACGCACACAAAGAATATCAAAGCCTTGAGCTGCGATGTCTGCACGTAATGGGCAAAATGCTTCTAATGCTTGATATAAGCGAGCAGGGCGTAAATTACTGAATAATTTAAAATGCTTGCGTAAAGGCAATAATGCACCACGTTCAGGCTGGCTATCAGGTGGCAAGTGTTCCCATTTCGGCCCACCGACAGAACCAAATAAGACAGCGTCAGCTTCCTCACAACCTTTTACTGTGGCCTGTGGTAATGGCTCACCGTGCTTGTCGATTGCCGCACCGCCAACATCATATTCAGTGGTGTTGATTGTTATTGCAAAACGTTTGCTGATAGCAGCTAAAACCTTGTGAGCTTGCGCCATCACTTCTGGACCGATGCCATCTCCCGGTAATACGGCAATTTTATAACTAGACATTGTTAAACAGCTTCCTTCGTGTTTGATTGTGATTCTTGATTTATTTTTTGTTTTTCTTTTTCAACTTGCTCTGAGCGCCAAATGCTATTCAACACATGCACCATGGCTTTTGCTGAAGATTCAACGATATCTGTCGCTAACCCCATCCCGTGGAACTTACGGTTATGGCATTCAACCACGATATCTACTTGGCCTAATGCATTTTCGCCGTGGCCTTTAGCTGACAACTGATAAGAGACTAACTTCATAGGGAATTGTGTAATGTTGCTGATAGCTTGGTAAATCGCATCAACGGGGCCATTACCGGTTGCAGCTTCAGATTTCACTTCATCACCACACTGCATTTTGACTGTTGCTGTCGCAACAATACTAGAGCCTGATTGCGTACTGAAATAGTCCATGACGAAGTGGTCAGTTTCATCTTGTTGTTTAGTAAAGAAAGCCAAGGCTTCTAAGTCATAGTCAAACACTTGACCTTTTTTATCGGCTAAATTCAAAAATGCAGTATATAATTCATCCAATTTGAAGTCTTTACCTTCGTGATACCCCATTTCCTCCATACGGTGCTTAACAGCGGCACGGCCTGAGCGTGAGGTTAAATTCAGTTGTTGTTCTTTTAAGCCAATGGACTCAGGCGTCATGATTTCATAGGTTTCGCGGTTTTTCAGTACGCCATCTTGGTGAATTCCTGATGAGTGAGCAAATGCGTTGCTGCCGACAACCGCTTTATTCGCTGGAATTGGTGTATTACATAATTGGCTAACTAATTGGCTGGTCCGGTAAATTTCTTTGTGATTAATATTGGTATGCACATTTAACATTTGCTCGCGCAATTTAATTGCCATAATCACTTCTTCTAATGCCGTGTTGCCAGCGCGTTCACCTAAGCCATTAATTGTCCCTTCTACTTGGCGGGCACCGGCTTGCACGGCACTGATTGAGTTAGCAACCGACATCCCTAAATCATCATGGCAATGAACAGAAATAACGGCTTTATCGATATTTGGCACACGGTTATACAAATCAGTGATAATTCCACCAAATTGGTAAGGCGTTGTATAACCTACAGTATCTGGGATATTAATGGTGGTGGCTCCCGCATTTATAGCTGTTTCTACAATGCGGCACAAATTGTCAGGGTCAGTACGGCCAGCG
This sequence comes from Providencia rettgeri, assembly GCF_013255915.1. Lineage (GTDB taxonomy): Bacteria > Pseudomonadota > Gammaproteobacteria > Enterobacterales > Enterobacteriaceae > Providencia > Providencia hangzhouensis. Next base: position 1,429,179 of record NZ_CP053896.1, read on the forward strand.
TCTTCACAGGAGAATTCAACGTCGTCGGTATAGCGTCTAGCGCGCTTGATGGAATTGATTGCCATATCCATTACGCCATCAAAGGATTTATTTAATTTTTTCTCCATATGCAAATTGGAGGTGGCTAAGAAAATATGGATACGAAAGGCTTCGGCAACCTTTAATGACTCGGCTGCAACATCAATATCATTTTCAATACAACGTGCTAATGCACAAATTCGGCTATTTTTGATTTCTCTGGCAATGGTTTGAACGGACTCGAAGTCACCTGGTGAAGAGACTGGGAAACCGGCTTCAATGATATCAACGCCTAAACGTTCTAACGCAAAGGCGATTTGTAATTTTTCTTTGACTGATAAACTAGCCTGTAATGCCTGCTCACCGTCGCGTAAGGTGGTATCAAAGATAATGACTTGGTTGCTCATATTGTGTTCCTCATATCGAATTTTGTTTTTACTGAGTGTTATGTTCTTCCAAAGCCGCAGGCATAAAAAAACCCGCGGTTGCGCGGGTTCTTAATGTTTGTGGACAGTTTGTTTCTATTTTTCGTCCATAAGCATACCGCGCAAATTAAATGCGAGTAGTAGTAGGCTTAGTAGGCGAATAGAAAATGTCATTGCAACCGTCTCTCTTGAGTATCTTAATTAAACTGTATTTATTGATACGTTATCTTAAAGTTAATGTCAATCATAGATTTTTAGCATATTTTTACTAATCATGAATTATGGCTTTTAGTTGGTGGTTGTTGCTATTTTTTTGGTGTAACTCTTCTGTTTTGTCTGGATTTTTATGTAATTATAAGGGTAAAATTCTTTAATCAGGCATTGTCTAAGTATTGGTTTGGTTTAATGTGTTGAATTTTATAATGTTTTTCTATTTTCCTATGAGTTAAAGTTCAACGCAAGGAATGAATCACCTACACCAATGCTTTTTAATTAAGTTAATTATCTAATAAATGAGTATTTAAAAAATAATCTGATAATGAGGATATTTATTGATTCTAAATACGATTTATTATGATTTCTTGCAAAAATTGCTTTATTATTTTTACGGTGAGTGATTGCAAGTCTAATTAGTAGTTATCACTCATTATTTTGATGAATATTTACGTTTTATGATGATATTTATACTGCAAGTTTAATTAATAGGTTAAGTAATATAAACGTCGTTTTAATAAATGCAGGGAAAGCGAAATAGCTTATTATCTATAAGTTGTTTTAAGAATAATATTTAATGAATTTATATATTCGTCGGTTTCTTTAGATGAATGACTCTTTTCGTTAATGAAAAATGATAAATATATTAGTGGAGTAAAAAATGACTGATTTTGATACAATTTCAACAGCTAAAAAAGATAGTAGCGATATTCATTTACGTAATGTTGATCTTAACCTATTAACGGTTTTTGACGTGGTTATGCAGATGCAAAACGTGACAAAAGCTGCGCAAGTTCTAGGGATGTCTCAGCCTGCAGTAAGTAATGCAGTTTCACGTTTAAAATCAATGTTTAATGACGAGTTATTTGTGCGGTATGGGCGTGGTATTCAGCCGACATCGCGTGCTAAACAATTATTTGGGCCTATTAGGCAAGCATTACAATTAGTTCATAATGAATTACCTAGCGCAGGTTTTAACCCACAAAATAGTGATCGGGTATTTAATTTATCTATCTGTTCACCGTTAGATATTCGCCTAGCTGCTATTATTGTCGAAAAATTTAAGGTAGTTTCGCCTAATATTAATATAATCATTCATTCTTTTATGGGTGATAAAATTGCTCATCAATTAAAATACCAAGAAATGGATTTCTTCCTTGGCTATAATCAATTAGAAAAGACGGAATTTCAACATCAGGTTTTATTTGATGACGAATTGGTATTAGTGGTGGCAAATCATCATCCACGTATTGGTAATTCAATTTCTGAAACTGAACTAAATAATGAACGCCACGCTATTATGTCAATGGATAACATGGGGTCATTTAGTAAACCTTATTATAATAATACTGAGTTATCGCATACGGTTAGTTATCAAGGGACTGACTTAAATAGTGTATTGAGTATTGTTGCTCAAACTGATCTCGTGGCTATTGTGCCAAAATGGTTAGTTAATCATCACGTTGGGCAACTTAAATTACGTACGTTAACGTTACCTTGGCTTAAGGATACACTGCCTTGTTACTTAACTTGGCATGAATCAACGGTTAGGGATAAAGGCCATCAATGGATGAAGTCTCAATTCAATCAATTGATTGAGGAACTCTCTGAACAGCCTGTTGCGGCATAACACGCCTATTTAAAATATTAGAGGTTGTAGGCTATCTCGAACTGATGAGAAAGAAATAGCTCATTTTGTTAAGGGACAATAACAAATGAAATTGTCCCTTAAGGCCAACAACCTCTATATTTCTGCAAACGTGCTTATAACAAAATATACATGCCAACAAGCTGATTAACTCATTATCGTAGGTGCTATGGTGAGTTTTGTAGCAGACATAACATTTGCAAAAAATTTACATATAAATGCTTTTCACGCATCTCTTTAGTCGATACACTGCGAATATTCAGCTAACACTTGTAAGCTGAAATAATAAGAATGGTTAAGTGCTTGTGAATGTGCCGAGTAGCTTATATCGATAATGACTTATAGGGAATAAACTTTGATTACTGAAAATCTATATCCATACCACTTGGTTAATCGCTTACGTAGCAGGGTTACTGCACAAGAATCAGCGAACCGGATAGCTTTCAGTCAATGGGATAACGGGCAACGTAGCTCATTAACGTGGGGGGAGGTTGGCGATCGCACTTCAGCAATTTCTCGACACCTCTTAGCATTAAACGTTATCGCACAAGAAAATATTGGGTTATTTGCCCACAACAGTATGAATTGGTCATTAGTGGATTTTGCCGCGTTACAAATTAGGGCGGTCACGGTGCCACTTTATGCGACTAGCAGTGTCGAGCAAGCTGCGTATATTATTAACGACGCAAATATTAAAGTGTTATTTGTTGGGGAAGAGGCGCAATATCAAGTTGCATGCCAGTTACCCGCTCTTTGCCCTCAATTAACCACGATTGTTGTGATGAATGACAATGTTAAGTTGGCTGATATTTCAATCAATACCATGCATTTATCCACGTTTATGGCGCAATCACAAACCGCATACCAAGCAGAACTGGATGAACGCATCGCTGCGCATAATCTCAGTGATTTATTTACCATCATCTATACATCAGGTACTACCGGAGAACCCAAAGGCGTTATGTTGGATTACTACAACATGGCTGCGCAGCTGTATCTCCATGACGAACGATTACAACTCACCGCTGATGATGTTTCTTTAAGTTTTTTACCACTTTCACATGTTTTTGAACGTGCGTGGAGCTTTTACGTTATGCACGTTGGAGCACTAAACGTTTATTTAACGGATACCAATCAGGTTCGGGAAGCATTAGCTGAGGTAAAACCGACAGTAATGTGTGCGGTTCCACGTTTTTATGAAAAAGTTTATTCAGCAATACACAGTAAAGTGGCAAAAGCACCTTTAGTACGTAGGGCACTATTTCGCTGTGCATTATCCCTTGGCAGAAGCCGAGTGAAAGCCTTAGCAAAAGGCCGCAAACCCTCTTTTATTAACCGCGCTATTTTCCCGATGGTCGACAAACTGGTCCTCAATAAAATTCGTGAAGGGTTAGGGGGGCGAATTCGGTTCATGCCAGCTGCAGGTGCCCGTCTTGATGACGATGTGATTGCATTTTTCCTTTCTGCAGGGGTAAACATTAAATACGGCTATGGTATGTCAGAAACCTGTGCCACGGTATCTTGCTGGGAAGAAGGGAAATACCCATTAGGCTCGATTGGTACACCACTATCTTCTGTTTCAGTGCGTATTGGTAAAGACGATGAAATACAAGTAAAAGGGCCGGTGGTTATGAAAGGCTATTACAACCGCCCGATTGAAACCTTAGATACATTTACAGCGGATGGCTGGTTAAAAACAGGTGATGCAGGGAAAATTGACGAACAAGGTAATTTATATATTACAGATAGACTAAAAGATTTAATGAAAACGTCTAATGGAAAATATATTGCACCGCAGATGATTGAAGGCGTATTAGGGCAAGACAAGTTTATTGAACACATCGCAGTCATTGCCGATGCTCGTAAGTTTGTTTCAGCGCTTATTGTGCCTTGCTATGACAGCTTAGAAGAATATGCCCATTCAATAAACCTGAAATATCGAGATCGTTTAGAACTCTTAAAAGACTCGAATATTGTGGCATTATTCGAAAGTCGCTTAAAAGATTTACAAAAGAATATCGAAAATTTCCATCAAGTTAAGCGTTTTACATTGCTACCAACCACATTTTCAATGGAAAAAGGTGAATTAACGCCGACTTTAAAGCTACGTCGTAAAATCATTTCTGAGCGCTATCAATTAGAAATTGAATCGATGTACAAAGAATGATTTACCATTTAATTATCTGGCTTACCTGTATTATAGGTAAGTCAGGTCTTGTTTTTGTTCTGTTCTTATTTATTCATTCAAATAATAGCTCAATATTAAAAATTGTAACGGTTCCAACTAATTAAAGTTGCACTGTTTTTTCATTCATGCCAGTCATTTTTCCTTCTATTATTTTCATACGCAGTCAATTTATCTATCAAATTCCCATGTTCAAGATGATGTGAAAGTTTCGTGATCCTTGCACTGAAATGGTGTTTGCTTCGTTTCAGCCGGAGAGATATGTTAATAGTACGAATTTCACTATTTAAATGATAAAAATAAAGAGGTAGAGCATACCTCTTCACTTGCAAATAATGTCTGGGGGCAAACTCATGGAGATGTTGTCGGGAGCGGAAATGGTCGTCAAATCGTTGATTGACCAAGGAGTAAAGCACGTGTTTGGTTATCCAGGCGGTGCCGTATTGGATATTTATGATGCACTTCATACTGTTGGCGGGGTAGAACACATATTAGTGCGTCATGAACAGGCTGCGGTGCATATGGCTGATGGTTATGCACGTTCAACAGGAGATGTTGGGGTCGTGTTAGTGACATCGGGGCCAGGGGCAACGAATGCGATTACGGGTATTGCGACAGCTTATATGGATTCAGTACCGATGGTGGTGTTATCGGGGCAGGTTGCCAGTTCGCTAATTGGTAATGATGCGTTTCAAGAATGCGACATGGTTGGGATTTCAAGGCCAATAGTAAAGCACAGTTTTTTAATTAAAAGCGCAGAAGAAATTCCTGAAACCATCAAGAAAGCTTTTTATATTGCGGCAAGTGGGCGTCCTGGGCCTGTAGTTATTGATTTCCCTAAAGACACCGTTAACCCTGCCTTGAAGTTTGCTTATCGTTATCCAGAAAATGTTTCTTTGCGTTCTTATAACCCAACGCTGCAAGGCCACAAAGGTCAAATCAAAAAAGCGTTAACTAAATTGGTTTCGGCAAAAAAACCGGTTTTTTATATTGGCGGGGGAGCGATTAACGCGAATTGCTCTGCTGAACTTATTGAGTTGGCAGAAAAACTACAATTACCAGTAGTATCAACCTTAATGGGGTTAGGAGCTTTCCCAGAAACTCACAAGCAGTCTGTCGGGATGCTTGGAATGCATGGAACCTATGAAGCTAATAAGGTTATGCATAACTCAGATGTGATTTTTGCTGTTGGTGTTCGTTTTGATGATAGAACAACGAACAACTTAGAAAAATACTGCCCAAATGCGACTGTTATCCAAATTGATGTTGACCCAACGTCTATCTCAAAAACGGTTAATGCGGACATCCCAATCGTGGGTGATGCGAAACTTACATTAAAGCAAATGTTAGGTCAGTTAGACCAGGCTTCAGCAAAACAAGATAACCAAGCGCTCACTGCATGGTGGAAAGAAATTGAACAGTGGCGTAGTAAACAATGTTTACGTTACGAAACCAGCCCAACAAAAGTTAAGCCACAACAAGCTATTGAAATGATTTACCGTTTAACGAAAGGTGAAGCGTATGTGACATCTGACGTCGGGCAGCACCAAATGTTTGCCGCATTATATTATCCCTTTGATAAACCTCGTCATTGGATAAATTCTGGAGGTCTTGGCACGATGGGCTTTGGTTTACCTGCTGCATTAGGGGTGAAATTAGCGCATCCAAAATCGACAGTTGTTTGTGTGACCGGGGACGGCAGTATCCAAATGAACATTCAGGAGCTTTCAACAGCCCTGCAATATGGTTTACCGGTTTTAGTACTCAACTTAAACAATGGTTTCTTAGGCATGGTAAAACAATGGCAAGATATGATTTATCAAGGCCGCCATTCGCAATCTTACATGCAATCATTGCCTGATTTCATCAAGTTAGCGCAAGCTTATGGCCACGTTGGTATTTCGATAACAACACCTGATGAGCTGGAAGAAAAACTAAAACAAGCCCTTGTTGAAGTAAATGAAAATCAGCGATTAGTCTTCGTTGACGTAAATATTGATGAAACTGAGCACGTTTATCCAATGCAGATCCGTGGCGGCGCAATGGATGAAATGTGGTTGAGCAAAACAGAGAGGACCTGATCATGCGTCGTATTTTATCCGTTTTATTAGAAAATGAATCAGGTGCTTTGTCCCGTGTCATAGGTCTGTTCTCTCAGCGTGGTTATAATATTGAAAGTTTGACCGTGGCGCCAACGGACGATCCAACATTGTCACGTATGACTATCCAAACTAAAGGGGATGCAAAAGTTCTTGAGCAAATTGAGAAACAATTGCATAAATTGGTTGATGTGCTGCGTGTCAGTGAGCTGACGGCGTCAGCACATATTGAACGTGAAATCATGTTAGTGAAGCTACAGGCCTCTGGATATGGGCGTGATGAAGTGAAGCGCTGTGCGGATATTTTCCGTGGACAAATTGTTGATGTAACCCCAACGCTTTATACCGTTCAGCTAGCGGGAACAAGCGAAAAACTGGATGCTTTTATCGAATCAGTGCGTGGTGTTGCTGAAATTGTTGAAGTTGTACGCTCAGGGATTGTCGGAGTTTCACGCGGTGATAAAATTATGCGATGAAAAATTTATCTTCCGAAGGTAGAATAATCGCGTTTAAGGCCCCGAATGATTCGGGGCTATTCCCAAAATTGTAAAGAGGTTAACGTGAAACTGGATGAGATAGCCCGTCTAGCGGGTGTTTCCCGCACAACGGCTAGTTATGTGATCAACGGCAAGGCCAAGCAGTATCGAGTCAGCGATAAAACTGTAGAAAAAGTGATGGCAGTCGTCAGAGAGCACAATTACCATCCAAATGCAGTTGCTGCGGGGCTACGAGCAGGGCGTACCCGTTCTATAGGGTTAGTGATCCCAGACTTGGAAAATACCAGCTATACCCGTATAGCAAATTACCTTGAAAGGCAGGCGCGTCAACGTGGTTATCAACTACTAATAGCATGCTCAGAAGACCAACCTGACAATGAAATTCGTTGTGTTGAGCACCTTTTGCAACGACAAGTTGACGCCATTATTGTTTCGACAGCTTTACCGCCGGAACACCCGTTTTATCAGCGTTGGGCGAACCGTTCTTTACCGATTATCGCACTTGATAGAGCCCTTGAAAAAGAGCATTTTATTAGTGTCGTTGGTGATGACCAAGAAGATGCTTTCATGATTTCAGCAGAACTACGCAAGTTTAATGCTGAATCCGTATTGTATTTGGGGGCGTTACCTGAGCTGTCTGTCAGCTATTTACGCGAGCAAGGTTTCCGTAAAGCATGGAATGAAGACCCGCGCAAGATTGATTATCTGTATGCAAATAGCTATGAACGCGATTCAGCAGCAGAGGTTTTTGCACATTGGCTTGATAGCGGTAACGAGATGCCTGACGCGTTATTTACAACATCATTTTCCTTACTACAAGGTGTATTAGATGTTGCGTTGAAACGTAGTGGTCGTTTACCTGAGCACATGGTCATTGCCACATTTGGTGATAATGAGTTATTAGATTTTCTCGAGTGCCCAGTGCTTTCCCTTGCACAACGCCATAGGGATATCGCTGAACGTATTTTAGAATTAGTACTTGCCAGCCTTGATGAAAAGCAAAAACCAGAACCTGGTATTACTCGTATTCGCCGTGATTTATGCCGTCGTGGAAGTTTAGGTCGTAAGCAGTAGTAAAATAGACTTAACTTTAATCGAACAGTGAATATTTACACGATAATGAGTGATGTTGGTCACAATAATGAGTAATATAACGGCCCCTATCTTGTAGGGGCTTTTTTTTTATAAGCTAAAAGTAGGTAAATATTTAACTTTAGGATTTATCTTAAGATATTTATTGCTGATTTTAAAATGAAAGCTAAATCGGATGATTAAATTAATATAAATTTATTGTAGATGTATTACTGATTTGTGCGATAAATATTTAAAATTAAATACTGTTTATTAAAACAGTTATTTATTATGTTGATATTTAATGGTTTTATTTTTCTTTCGGGGTGTTTTTACCATTATTAGATATTAATGATTATTTGGGGACTCAATAAAAGTAAATAACTGGTACAAGATATACTGATTAAAAATGAGACTTAAGTTGAATTTATAATGATTTGTATGATTTTGCAGCAATCTAGAGTGATCTCGCTTATTTAAGTTGCACTTTATAAAATATATTAATTATATCAACTTGTTATTTCGCATTTTCTTTCCAAGTCATATTTTACCTACCCTTATTTTTTCTGAATTGTTCTGTAAATAAAGCTAAAGCTGAGTGCGACTGGCTTGACAACGTTTTCATACCATTCGTAAACTTTATATGTGGTGAATTGTGGGGTAAAGTGGGTGGCTTGGAAATAAAAGGGGTTTAATCGGGTATGTTTCGTGGGGCAACACTGGTTAATCTCGACAGCAAAGGGCGTCTAACCGTGCCGACTCGTTATCGAGGAATGCTGAACGAGGAATCGAAAGGGCAAATGGTTTGTACCATTGACCTTCACCAGCCATGTCTGCTGCTTTATACCTTACCTGAGTGGGAGATTATCGAAGAAAAGCTTTCTCGGTTATCGACGATGAACCCTGCTGAACGACGCGTGCAACGGCTGTTATTGGGCCATGCAAGTGAATGCCAAATGGACAACGCGGGGCGTCTTTTGTTAGCCAGTACATTGCGTCAACACGCAGGGCTAACCAAAGAGGTCATGTTGGTTGGCCAGATTAATAAATTTGAACTTTGGGATGAACAAACTTGGTATCAGCAAGTGGAAGATGATATTGCCGCTGAGCGCCTTACCAATGAACCACTTTCAGCCCGCTTACAGGATTTGTCACTTTAATAATGACGCAACAGCAATTTAAACACGTAACAGTATTACTGGATGAAGCCGTTAATGGCTTAAACATTAAACCTAACGGTATCTACATTGATGGCACATTTGGTCGTGGTGGTCATTCAAGGTTGATATTAAGTCAGCTTGGCGAAAATGGTCGTTTAATCGCCATAGACCGTGACCCAGAGGCAATAAAAGCGGCTCAAACTATTGATGACCCTCGTTTTATGATTAAACATGGCCCATTTTCTGCGATTGCAGAGTATGTCGAAGAAGAAGGGTTGGTCGGGCAAATTGATGGCGTACTGCTGGATTTAGGCGTTTCTTCACCCCAGTTAGATGACCCTGAACGCGGTTTTTCCTTTATGCGTGACGGGCCGTTAGATATGAGGATGGACCCAACCAAAGGGCAATCTGCACAGCAATGGCTGATGGACGCAGAAGCGGATGACATAGCTTGGGTTTTAAAAACTTTTGGTGAAGAGCGTTTTGCTAAACGAATTGCGAGAGCGATTGTTGAGCGTAACCATAACCCGGAAGAAGAACCGTTAACACGCACACGGCATCTTGCTGAATTAATTGCAAAAGTTAGCCCAATGAAAGACCGACATAAGCACCCAGCGACGCGTAGCTTCCAAGCCATTCGAATTTATATCAACAGTGAATTGGAAGAAATAGAAAAAGCGTTAGAAGGCGCAATGAACGTTTTAGCACCTCAAGGGCGTTTATCAGTTATCAGTTTCCATTCGTTGGAAGACAGGTTAGTAAAACGGTTTATTCGCAAAAATAGTAAAGGTCCATCGGTGCCAGCAGGTATTCCTCTAACTGAAGCGCAGATTAAAGAGTTAGGTGCAGCGCAGTTACGTGACCTAGGTAAGATGAAACCTTCGGAAAACGAAATTGATGAAAATCCACGCGCACGTAGTTCCGTGTTGCGGTTTGCTGAGAAGGCGGCGGAATAATGGTTCCAGAAAGGCACAGCCTAGCTCGCGTCATTGGGCGTGATTTATTTCGTTATGGCATCGTTCCTTTGATTTTATTAGTGGCAATTATTATCAGTGCTGTTTTTGTGGTAACAACGGCACATGAAACGCGTTTACTAACGGCCGCAAAAGATAAGTTGTATGAAGAAAAAGACTTGTTAGATATCGAATGGCGTAATTTGATCCTTGAAGAAAACGCCCTTGCGAGCCATAGCCGAATAGAACGTTTATCGGTTGAAAAATTACAGATGGTGCAAGTTGAACCATCACAAGAAAAAATTATTGTTTCTAAGCAATAAAAAGGTTCCTAATGAAAGCACCAAAAACAGCGAAAAATAAGAAACAAGAAGAGAGTACCAGCTTTGTCCGCTGGCGCTTTATTTTGCTGTGCGGATGCATTGTCTTAGCGTTAGCAGGGTTGCTAACGCGGGTGGCTTATCTGCAAATTATTGCGCCAGAGAAACTGGTGAAAGAAGGCGATATGCGCTCTTTACGAGTGCAAGAAGTTGCGACATCACGAGGTATGATTAGCGACCGAGAAGGGCGGCAACTTGCCGTGAGTGTGCCAGTCAATGCGATCTGGGCAGACCCCAAAGAGGTATTTGAAAAAGGGGGAATAAGCAATGACGAACACTGGAAAGCACTGGCAGACGCACTTGAAATTCCATTAGAACAAATTACGAGCAAAATATCGGCCAATCCAAGAGGCCGTTTTGTGTATTTAGCGCGCCAAGTTAACCCATCTATTGGTGATTACGTTAAAAAATTAAAAATACCGGGTATTTACTTACGCAAAGAATCTCGTCGTTATTACCCATCAGGCCCAGTTACCGCTCACTTACTGGGGGTAACAAACATTGATGGTGAAGGGATTGAAGGCGTCGAAAAAAGCTTTGACCGTTGGTTAAAAGGTGCGCCGGGTGAACGTACAGTCCGTAAAGACCGTAATGGGCGAGTGATTGAAACCATTTCGTCTATTGACAGCCAAGCTGCGCATAATCTGACATTAAGTATTGATGAACGTATTCAATCCATTGTTTACCGTGAATTAACACGTGGCGTGCAGGAAAATAAAGCGGAATCGGGTGTGGCAATTTTAGTTGATGTTCATACCGGTGAAATTTTAGCAATGGCGAATAGCCCATCCTATAACCCAAATAACTTAACGGGTACATCAATGGATGCGATGCGTAACCGCGCCATTACGGATATTTTTGAGCCGGGCTCAACAGTAAAACCTATGGTGGTAATGAGTGCGCTACATAACAAAATTATTAAAGAAAACTCAGTAATTAATACTTATCCGTATCGTATTAGTGGTCATGAGATCAAGGACGTAGCACGATACGCTGAGCTAACTATTACTGGGATTTTACAGAAGTCGAGTAACGTAGGTGTTTCAAAACTTGCGTTAGCGATGCCTGCCACTGAGCTGGTGGATGTGTATAGCCGCTTTGGGTTTGGCAAGCCGACTAATCTGGGGTTAGTCGGGGAAAGTAGTGGCATCTTTCCAAGTAAAAAAACACGGTGGTCTGATTTAGAAAGGGCCACCTTTTCTTTTGGCTACGGGCAAATGGTAACACCGTTACAGTTAGCGCGAGCCTATGCAACGATAGGGAGTTTCGGTATTTACCGGCCTCTATCAATCACTAAAGTTGACCCTCCCGTGCCAGGGACGCGTGTTTTTCCTGAGCCAATTATGCGTACTGTGGTGCATATGATGGAGAGTGTAGCTCTACCCGGCGGCGGGGGAGCTCGAGCAGCCATTAAAGGCTATCGCATTGCCATTAAAACCGGTACAGCAAAAAAAGTGGGCCCTGAAGGGCGCTATGTTAATAAATATTTAGCTTATGCCGCAGGTGTTGCGCCTGCGAGTAATCCACGCTATGCGTTAGTTGTGCTTATCAATGAGCCAAGTGCAGGTAAATACTATGGTGGTGCGGTTTCTGCCCCCGTATTTGGCTCAATCATGGGTGGGGTCTTGCGGTTGATGAACGTTGAACCCGACGCATTGCAACCAAACGAACAAAATGAAATCGTAAATAGTCAAAAAGAGGTTAAAAGTGGCAGATCGTAATCTTTGTGATCTACTCTCACCCTTTGGTGTGAGCACAACTCCAATCTCACTGCGTGAGATGACGCTAGACAGTCGAAAGGCTGCCGCGGGCGATCTGTTTATTGCAATAAAAGGTCATCAATCGGATGGGCGACACTATATTCCTCAAGCGATTGCTCAAGGGGTTTCCGCTGTAATAGCAGAGGCGGAAGGTGAAGCCGTTGAAGGCGAAATTCGTTTCGTTCATGGCGTACCTGTTATTTATTTGAATGACCTGAATAACCGTTTATCTGCACTGGCCGGTGAGTTTTACCACCAACCTTCTGCAAAAATGAAACTCGTTGGTGTAACGGGGACTAACGGTAAAACCACCACCACACAATTAATTGCTCAATGGGCTCAAGGGCTAGGGGAAACCAGTGCAGTAATGGGAACCGTGGGTAATGGCCTATTAGGCCATGTGTCACCAAGCGAAAATACCACGGGCTCTGCGGTAGATATTCAACTTGAATTGACCCAGTTATTGAACCAAAAAGCAACATTAACAGCGATGGAAGTTTCTTCCCATGGATTAGTACAAGGCCGTGTCGCAGACTTACAGTTCGATGCCGCTGTGTTCACTAATTTAAGCCGTGATCACCTTGATTATCACGGCGATATGGAAAGCTATGAAGCCGCTAAATGGCTATTGTTTTCCACACATAATACAAAATCGCAAATTATCAATGCGGATGATGCGATTGGTTTGAAGTGGCTGCAGCGTTTACCACAAGCGTGCGCGGTGACCATGGAAAACAAAATTCCTCAAGATTGGCAAGGCCCATGGTTAAAAGCAATGGAAGTTGAATACCACGACAAAGGCGCCACTATCCATTTTGATTCCTCATGGGGAAATGGTGACTTTGAAAGCCCATTGATGGGAGCATTTAATGTCAGCAACTTATTAGTGGCAATGGCAACTTTGCTGATGATGGACTATCCGTTAAACAAACTGCTGGCTGCTACATCTTCATTGTCACCAGTTTGCGGCCGTATGGAAGTGTTTAGTGCACCGAATAAACCGACAGTTGTTGTTGATTATGCGCATACTCCTGATGCCTTAGAAAAAGCCTTAGCGGCAGCACGCTTACATTGCAAAGGGCAATTATGGTGTGTATTTGGTTGCGGTGGTGACCGTGACAAAGGTAAGCGCCCTCTGATGGGAGCCGCAGCAGAAGAATATGCAGATAAAATCGTGATCACAGATGACAACCCGCGCAGCGAAGACCCTATCGATATTATTAATGACATCATGGCTGGACTATTAGATTCCAGCCGTGCCTTGGCCATTCCAGGTCGTCCAGAAGCAGTGACAAACACCATTTTGCAGGCATCTCCTGATGATGTGATTGTGATTGCAGGCAAAGGTCATGAAGATTATCAAATTATTGGTCAGCGCAAGCTAGATTACTCCGACCGTTTAACGGTGGCTCGTTTGTTGGGGGTAATCGCATGATCTCTTTAACACTCGCTCAGCTGGCACAGATTACCCAAGGGCAGATTGAGTCTGCTCCAGATACCAATGTTTTGATTAGCACTGTTAGTACTGATAGCCGTAAAATTGCTGAAAATTGCCTATTTATTGCCTTAAAAGGTGAACGCTTCGACGCCCATGATTTCGCACAACAAGTGGTGGTTACGGGAGCTAAAGCGTTACTTGTTGAGCGCAAGCTGAATGTAGATTGCCCACAAGTTATCGTGAAAGACTCGCGTATTGCGATGGGCCAATTGGCTGCATGGGTTCGTCAGCAGAGCAGAGCTCGAATCGTTGGCTTGACGGGGTCTTCGGGCAAAACATCTGTTAAAGAAATGACAGCATCTATTTTATCTGAGCGCGGTAAAACCTTATATACCGCCGGTAATTTAAACAACGATATTGGTGTGCCTTTGACACTATTTCGTTTAACAAATGATGATGAATTCGCTGTGATAGAAATGGGTGCTAATCACCCTAATGAAATCGCCTACACAACCAATATTGTTAAACCAGAAGCGGCGTTAGTTAACAATTTATTTGCTGCGCACTTAGCGGGCTTTGGTTCACCGGAAGGGGTTGCGACAGCCAAAGGTGAAATTTATCAAGGTGTTCCAGAAGAAGGAACCGCAATTGTTAACCTTGATAGCTACAGTGAAAAATGGCAGTTTCAGCCACGCCAAACTGTTTGGTATTACTCGCTAACTTCACAAGCAAAAGCGGATTTCTATCCTTCTGATATTCAAGTGAAACAGCTAACAACAGATTTTGTGTTACATACCCCTGTTGGTAGTGTCGATATCACCTTGCCATTACCAGGGCGGCATAACATTGCTAATGTGTTAGCGGCAAGTGCATTGGCGATTTCTGTCGGCGCTAGCCTAGAAGATATCAAAAACGGCATAGCAAAAACGCAAGCGGTACCCGGGCGTTTATACCCTGTGCGCTTGAGTGAACACAAAGTGGTATTAGATGACACTTATAACGCCAATGATGGCTCAATGATCGCAGCAATTCAGGTCCTCGAAAAAATGCCGGGTTACCGCATCTTAGTGGTAGGGGATATGGGGGAACTGGGTGATTATGCCGAAGATTGCCACCAACGTGTAGGTGTTGCCGCTAAGCAGGCGGGTTTAGATAAGGTATTCAGTGTTGGTCAGTTAAGTGAGTTGATCAGCCAATTTAGTGAGTGTGGTGAGCACTTCACAGTGAAAGCAGATTTATTAACCCGACTAATTCCGCTAGCGCAGCAGAAGGACGTTGTTTCTATTTTAGTTAAAGGTTCACGCAGCTCCGCGATGGAAGATGTTGTGAATGCATTGAAGGAGTGCTTCGAATGTTAGTCTGGCTTGCCGAAATGTTAGTCCACAAGTTTTCTGTTCTGAACGTCTTTTCTTATTTGACGTTCAGGGCCATTGTCGGTTTGCTGACGGCACTCGCCATTGCTCTGTGGATGGGGCCTCATTTAATTGCTTACCTGCAGAAAATGCAAATTGGTCAAGTCGTTCGTAACGAAGGCCCTGAGTCTCACTTTAGTAAGCGTGGGACCCCAACTATGGGCGGGTTATTGATTTTATTTTCAATTACCGTTTCAACATTGTTATGGGCTCGATTAGACAACCCTTACGTTTGGTGTGTACTACTCGTGCTAGTTGGGTATGGCATTGTCGGTTTTGTTGACGACTACCGGAAAGTGGTTCGTAAAGACACTCGTGGCTTAATCGCGCGTTGGAAATATTTCTGGCAATCCGTGATTGCGTTAATAGTTGCCTTTTCCATGTACGCGATTGGTAAAGATACCCCAGCAACTCAGTTAGTTGTACCATTTTTCAAAGACGTAATGCCACAACTGGGCATGCTGTATATTTTGCTGACCTATTTTGTGATTGTTGGAACCAGTAACGCAGTAAACCTAACCGATGGCTTGGATGGCTTAGCTATCATGCCAACGGTATTTGTTGCCGCAGGTTTTGCATTAGTGGCATGGGCAACAGGTAACGTCAACTTTGCCAGTTACTTACATATTCCATTTTTACCCCATGCAGGTGAACTGGTGATTGTTTGTACTGCCATTGTGGGGGCAGGGTTAGGCTTCTTATGGTTTAACACATACCCAGCGCAAGTATTTATGGGCGATGTCGGCTCATTGGCGCTTGGCGGTGCACTAGGGACTATTGCGGTATTACTGCGCCAAGAGTTTTTATTAGTGATTATGGGCGGTGTGTTCGTCGTTGAGACGCTGTCAGTTATTTTACAAGTCGGTTCATTTAAATTGCGTGGACAACGTATTTTCCGTATGGCACCAATTCACCACCATTATGAATTGAAGGGTTGGCCAGAACCACGTGTTATCGTGCGTTTCTGGATTATCTCGTTAATGCTAGTCCTGATTGGGCTGGCAACCTTGAAGGTGCGTTAAGATGGTTGATTATCAGGGTAAGAACGTCGTTATTATTGGGCTGGGGATCACCGGCCTATCTTGCGTTCACTTTTTCCTTGAGCGCGGCGTGGTGCCTCGCGTTATGGATACCCGTGCAGTACCGCCTGGTGTAGATAAACTCCCAGAAAATGTAGAGTGCCATAGTGGTAGTTTGAATAATAGCTGGTTACAGGCCGCCGATTTAATTGTTGCTAGTCCAGGAATTGCGTTAGCGACCCCTCAATTACAGCAGGCCGCAGAAAATGGCATCGAAATTGTGGGTGATATCGAATTATTTTGCCGTGAAGCAGATGCACCGATTGTCGCGATTACAGGTTCAAATGGTAAAAGCACTGTCACGTCATTGGTTGGAGAAATGGCTAAAGCAGCGGGTATTTCAGTTGGTGTAGGTGGCAACATTGGTACGCCAGCACTTTCATTACTCAATGCAGGGCATCGTTTATACGTTTTAGAACTTTCAAGCTTCCAATTAGAAACCACCTCAAGCCTAGAAGCGACCGCTGCGACAGTCTTAAATATTAGCGAAGATCATATGGATAGATATCCATTAGGTCTAGAACAGTACCGTGAAGCGAAATTAAAAATTTATCACAATGCTCAAAACTGCATTGTTAACGTACAAGATATACTGACCTTACCCGCTAATCATACTTTGGATGAATGCATTAGTTTTGGCTTAAATAGTGGTGATTATTTCTTTGATACCCAAAAACGGGTGTTAGTGGCTCAAGGAAAAGAGCTATTAGATGTCAATGAAATGCACTTAACTGGCCAACACAATTACCTTAATGCGTTAGCCGCGTTAGCATTGGCGGATGCAGTGGATATTCCGCGTCCAGCTTGCCTTCAAGTATTGAAAGAATATGCGGGGTTAGCACATCGTTTCGAATTAGTGTTATTCAATAACGGTGTTCGCTGGATTAATGACTCTAAAGCCACAAATGTTGGAAGTACAGAAGCGGCGTTAAATGGGTTACACGTGGATGGCAATATCTATTTATTATTAGGTGGGGATGGCAAGTCAGCTGATTTTTCACCATTAAAACAATATATTGCTGCTGATAACTACCGCTTATATTGCTTTGGTCGTGATGGGAAAGCATTAGCTGATATGGCACCTGAAAAATCAGTATTGACTGAGACTATGGAACAAAGCTTACGCCAAATTGCGCCACAATTAAAAGCGGGGGACATGGTGCTGTTATCCCCTGCATGTGCCAGTTTGGATCAGTTTAAAAGTTTTGAGCAGCGTGGAACTGTCTTTGCTCAATTAGCCCAGGAGTTAGGTTAATGACGATACCGGGTGCGATGCGTTTAAAAAATTGGGTCATTGGTGAAAAAAATGGCGTGATTTCAGGCTCAACGCTTTACGACCGTACATTAGTGTGGTTGGCATTCGGTTTAGCCGCAGTGGGTTTTATCATGGTCACATCCGCTTCCATGCCAGTTGGCCAACGCTTAACAGAAGACCCGTTCTATTTCGCTAAGCGTGATGTGGTGTATATCGTTATCGCATTTATTTTAGCGTTGGGTGTCATGCGTATCCCGATGGCAGTTTGGGAAAAGCACAATTTCATTTTGTTGATGGTTTCACTTGGCATGCTAGTGGTGGTGCTGGTTGCAGGAAGTTCAGTTAACGGGGCATCACGCTGGATAGACATCGGTTTGGTAAAAATTCAACCAGCAGAAATTTCGAAATTTACGTTGTTTTGCTATGTGTCCAGTTACTTGGTGCGTAAATCCGATGAAGTCAGAACCCGTTTTCTTGGCTTTATTAAACCGATGTGTATTTTGATTGTTATGGCGTCATTGCTTTTATTACAGCCTGACTTAGGGACCGTTATCGTATTAGTGGTTACCACTCTGGGATTGTTATTTTTAGCGGGCGCAAGGTTAGCGCCGTTTATTATTGGTATTGCCGCTTGCGCAGTGGGGGTATTGGCTTTGATTTGGTTCGAGCCGTACCGCTTACGTCGTGTTACATCGTTTTTGAACCCGTGGGATGACCCGTTTGGCAGTGGTTATCAGCTAACCCAATCTTTAATGGCTTTTGGTCGTGGTGAAGTGTTTGGGCAAGGGCTTGGTAATTCAGTACAAAAATTAGAGTATTTGCCAGAAGCACACACAGACTTTATTTTCTCGGTTTTAGCTGAGGAGCTCGGGTACTTTGGCGTTGTATTGGTTCTGCTGATGGTCTTTATGTTGGCATTTAGAGCAATGATGATTGGCCGTCGCGCATTGATGTCAAACCAATTATTCGGTGGTTATTTAGCTTGTTCAATTGGTATTTGGTTTACCTTCCAAGCCTTAGTTAACGTTGGGGCTGCATCCGGTATGTTACCGACAAAAGGTTTAACATTGCCATTAATTAGTTATGGTGGTTCGAGTTTACTGGTAATGGCTGCTGCCATTGCGATATTACTGAGAATTGATTTTGAAACACGCCTTGAAAAAGCGCAGGCGTTTGTAAGGAGCACTAAATGAGTCAGGCAAAGAAATTACTCGTCATGGCAGGTGGAACTGGAGGACATGTTTTTCCAGGTTTAGCCGTGGCACATTATTTGCAGGCTCAAGGGTGGGAAATCCGTTGGTTAGGCACGGCTGACCGAATGGAAGCAACATTAGTGCCTAAACACGGTATCGATATTGAATTTATTCAAATTTCTGGTCTCAGGGGTAAAGGCATTGCCGCCCAACTGGGGGCGCCATGGCGTATTTATAAAGCAATTCGCCAAGCAAAAACAATTATCAAGCGTTATCAGCCAGATGCTGTATTAGGCATGGGAGGCTATGTTTCGGGGCCCGGTGGTATTGCGGCATGGCAATGTGGTGTACCCGTTGTGCTTCATGAACAAAATGGTATTGCAGGGTTAACGAATAAATGGCTATCTCGAATTGCAAAAAGAGTATTACAAGCCTTTCCGGGGGCATTTCCTGACGCACCAGTTGTAGGGAATCCAGTACGGGAAGATGTTTTGGCTCTACCTGCACCACAGGAACGTTTAGCGGGCCGAGAAGGCGCTATACGCGTATTGGTTGTCGGTGGTAGCCAAGGGGCACGGATTTTAAATCAGGTGATGCCTCTGGTTGCTGAAAAAGTAGGCAAACAGTTAAATATCTGGCATCAAGCGGGAAAAGGCAGTAAGGAATCGACAGAAGCATTGTATAATGAGCACATGCAAGTTTCAGTCAATTCTGAGTATAAAGTTACTGAATTTATTGATGATATGGCGCAAGCTTACGCATGGGCAGATATTGTTGTTTGTCGGTCTGGCGCACTAACCGTAAGTGAAATTGCAGCCGCAGGTTTACCGGCTATTTTTGTTCCTTTTCAACATAAAGACCGTCAACAGTATTGGAACGCATTACCGCTAGAAAAAGCGGGGGCGGCTAAAATTTTAGAACAGTCACAATTTACCGCAGATGCTGTGGCGAGCTTATTAGGGCAATGGGACAGAAACGAATTACTCTCAATGGCTGAAAAAGCACATAGTTGTGCAATTACTGATGCAACAGACCGAGTTGCTGCCGTGATCTGTGAAGTGGCTAAATAATATTAGTCATAATTGATACCGAATTAATTTAGAAGCGAAGAAATATAGTGAATACACAACAATTAGCGAAATTAAGAACATCAGTGCCAGAAATGAGAAGAGTCAGGCACATCCATTTTGTCGGCATCGGCGGTGCTGGCATGGGTGGTATCGCTGAAGTGTTGGCAAATGAAGGCTATGAAATTAGTGGTTCAGATTTAGCTCCGAATGCAGTGACTCAACAATTAACCGCATTAGGGGCAACGATTTACTTTAATCACCGTCCAGAGAACGTTGAAAATGCCAGTGTTGTCGTCGTATCAACAGCGATCTCAAGTGAGAACCCAGAAATTCAAGCCGCCAAAGAATTGCGTATTCCTGTTATTCGTCGTGCAGAAATGTTAGCGGAATTAATGCGTTATCGTCATGGCATTGCTGTTGCAGGTACCCACGGGAAAACCACTACGACAGCAATGATTTCTGGGATTTATGCACAAGCAGGCCTTGACCCCACATTTGTGAATGGGGGATTGGTTAAATCAGCAGGAACGCATGCACGTTTAGGTAGTAGCCGCTACTTGATCGCAGAAGCCGATGAAAGCGATGCTTCATTCTTGCATTTGCAACCGTTAGTTGCAGTTGTGACCAATATCGAAGCAGACCATATGGATACTTACCAAGGTGACTTCGATAATTTAACGAATACGTTCATTAATTTCTTGCACAATTTGCCATTTTACGGGCGCGCAGTGATGTGTATTGATGATCCAGTCATTCGTTCGTTACTACCCAAAATTGGCCGCTATATCACCACTTATGGTTTTAGTGAAGACGCTGATGTGCGTATCACGCAATATGAGCAAAAAGGAAATCAAGGCTTTTTCACTATTGCCCGTGAAAATATGCCAGAACTGACGGTGGTTCTAAATGCACCAGGGCGTCACAATGCGCTCAATGCGACAGCCGCAGTGGCGGTCGCCACAGAAGAAGGTATTGACGATTTACATATTTTATCTGCACTAGTTGAATTTCAAGGAACAGGGCGTCGCTTTGATTTCCTAGGGAATTTCCCTCTGCGAAATGTGAATGGCAAAGAGGGTGAAGTGATGCTAGTCGATGACTATGGTCATCACCCAACCGAAGTGGATGCAACGATTAAAGCCGCGAGAGCAGGCTGGCCAGATAAGCGTATTGTAATGGTATTCCAACCGCATCGCTATACTCGTACTCGTGACTTATACGATGATTTTGTTAACGTTTTGGGGCAGGTTGATGTGCTGCTAATGTTAGACGTATATTCAGCGGGCGAAAAGCATGTACCAGGTGCGGATAGCCGCTCATTGTGCCGCTCAATTCGTGGTCGTGGTCAGATTGATCCTATTTATGTTGCAGATATTGAACAAATTCCACATATTTTAGCTCAAACTCTTGATGAAAATGATTTAATTTTAGTTCAAGGCGCAGGAAATATTGGTAAAATAGCCAAAAGCCTAGCAGAAGCAAAATTACAGCCACCGATGATTGAGGAATAAAAATGACAGAGAAAGTTGCGGTTCTATTAGGAGGCTCATCTGCTGAACGTGAAGTTTCACTTCAGTCAGGAAATGCTGTGCTGGCAGGGCTACGCCAAGCAGGTATTGATGCTCATCCTATCGACCCTCAAGATTTCCCTGTAGAAACATTGAAAGATGCAGGTTTCAATAAAGTTTTTATTGCGTTACATGGCCGCGGTGGTGAAGACGGTACATTACAAGGGCTGTTAGAAACACTAAATCTGCCTTATACCGGCAGTGGTGTTATGGCTTCAGCGCTTAGCATGGATAAGTTGAGAACAAAACAATTATGGCAAGGTGCAGGGTTAAGTGTATCGCCGTATGTTTACTTAACAAAGCAGCAGTATAAGCAGGCTTCTTATGAGCAAATTGTCGCTAAAGTGCAATTTCTCGGATTACCTCTTATCGTGAAGCCAAGCCTTGAAGGCTCCAGTGTTGGTATGAGTAAAGTTGATAACTTAGAGGCATTGCCTGCTGCACTGGATCTTGCGTTTCAATTTGATGAAACGTTGTTAATTGAAAAATGGCTGAGTGGTCCTGAGTTCACGGTCGCGGTGTTAGGAGGCAACACTCTACCGTCAATTCGTATTCAACCACCAGGTATTTTTTATGACTACGAAGCGAAATATTTATCTGATGAAACTCAATATTTTTGCCCAAGTGGTTTAGATGAACAGCTTGAGTCAGAACTCGCAGACTTAGCGCTGAAAGCTTACCAAGTTGTTGGTTGTGAAGGCTGGGGGCGAGTTGATGTAATGCAAGGCAGCGATGGCCAATTTTATCTGTTGGAAGTTAATACATCGCCAGGTATGACAAGCCATAGCCTAGTACCGATGGCTGCTCGTCAGGCAGGTATGAGTTTTTCACAGATAGTTGTGCAAATTTTGAGATTGGCTCGTTGATATGTCACAAGCAGCACTAAATGTTAGGCATCATAATCAAAAGAACGATGAGGATCCTCGTTCAGGAGGACCTAGTAATGGTGCATTTTTAGGTGGGTTATTTTTCTTCCTATTTGTGGTTGGCACTATCATCTGGAGTGGTTGGATGGTAATGACTTGGATGAAAGATGCGGATCGGCTGCCGATGTCCAAGTTAGTGTTAACGGGTGAGCGCCATTACACCAAAAATGATGATGTTAGAAAGGCTATTTTAGCGCTAGGGCAGCCGGGGACGTTTATGACCGTCGATGTCAACGCTATCCAGAAGCAAATAAGCATGATGCCATGGGTACGCCAAGTGACTGTGCGTAAACAATGGCCAGATGAATTGAAAATTCATATTGTTGAATACCGCCCATTCGCTAGGTGGAACGACCAAAACATGGTAGACGAACAAGGTCGGGTATTTAACTTACCGGTTAGTGAAAATGGTAAAGGCGATTATGTGTTGCTTTATGGGCCACAAGGTAGCCAAAAAGAGGTTCTTAAAGAGTTCGCAGTCTTTAAGAACACATTAGCTGCACATAATCTAAAGCTAAAATCGCTATCGATGACAGCCAGAAATGCATGGCAAATTATTTTAGACAACGATGTTAGAATCGAATTGGGTAAGAAAGATGTGTCAGAGCGGTTAAATAGGTTCCTTGAACTGTATCCGCTTTTGCAGCAAACAACGGATAAACGCGTTGACTATGTTGACTTACGTTATTCCAGTGGTGCTGCGGTGGGCTGGGCGCCACTGTTGGTTGATGCTCCACCGGAGTTACAATAAAGACGATGACTAATAACAAAAATTAGGCAGAAAAAATGATTAAAGCAACGGACAGAAAATTAGTGGTAGGCCTTGAAATTGGAACTTCCAAGGTATCAGCCCTTGTTGGCGAAATTCTGCCCGATGGTATGGTTAATATTATTGGGGTGGGAAGTTGTCCATCTCGTGGAATGGACAAAGGTGGCGTAAACGATCTTGAATCAGTGGTAAAATGTGTACAAAGAGCCATTGATCAGGCAGAACTCATGGCTGACTGCCAAATTTCATCGGTTTACCTTGCGCTATCGGGTAAGCACGTCAGTTGCCAAAATGAGATTGGTATGGTGCCAGTTTCAGAAGAAGAAGTGACGCAAGAAGATGTTGACAGTGTTGTGCATACAGCAAAATCGGTACGTGTTCGCGATGAGCACAGAATTTTGCACGTGATACCGCAAGAATTTGCAATAGATTACCAAGAAGGGATTAAAAACCCGGTTGGTTTATCAGGTGTACGTATGCAAGCCAAAGTTCATTTGATCACCTGCCATAACGATATGGCAAAAAATATTGTTAAAGCCGTTGAACGCTGTGGGTTAAAAGTTGATCAGCTTATTTTTGCTGGTCTCGCTGCAAGTTATAGTGTTTTAACGGAAGATGAGCGTGAATTAGGTGTATGTGTCGTTGATATCGGTGGCGGCACTATGGATATGGCGGTTTACACTGGCGGGGCTTTGCGCCATACAAAAGTCATCCCGTATGCAGGCAATGTGGTGACAAGCGACATCGCTTATGCATTTGGAACACCACCTAGTGATGCAGAAGCCATTAAAGTGCGTCATGGGTGTGCAGTCGGTTCTATCGTGAGTAAAGACGAGACCGTGGAAGTGCCAAGTGTTGGTGGGCGACCACCAAGAAGCTTACAGCGTCAAACCTTAGCAGAAGTGATAGAGCCAAGGTATACTGAGCTGTTAAACTTAGTAAATGAAGAAATTTTAAATTTACAGGAACAGTTACGCCAACAAGGTGTCAAACACCATTTGGCAGCTGGTATCGTGTTGACTGGTGGGGCCGCACAAATTGATGGTTTAGTCGAATGTGCGCAAAAAGTGTTCCATACGCAAGTGCGAATTGGTACACCGCTCAACATCACAGGGTTAACGGATTATGCGCAGGAGCCATATTATTCAACAGCAGTAGGGCTTCTGCATTACGGTAAAGAAAGCCATTTAGGCGATGATACCGAAGTAGAAAAACGTGCATCAGTTAGTGGATGGTTTAGTAAAATCACCAGTTGGCTGAGAAAAGAATTTTAATTTTGATAAAGAAGCATATTATTAGCTTCAAAAGTAGTAAGCACAAAACGGAGAGACATTATGTTTGAACCAATGGAGCTAACCAACGATGCGGTGATTAAAGTCATCGGCGTTGGCGGCGGCGGCGGTAACGCCGTTGAACACATGGTGCGTGAACGTATTGAAGGCGTTGAATTCTTCGCTGTCAATACAGATGCACAAGCGCTGCGTAAAACCGCAGTTGGACAAACTATCCAGATCGGTACCGGTATTACCAAAGGTCTGGGTGCAGGTGCAAACCCTGAAGTTGGCCGTAATGCCGCTGAAGAAGATCGTGAGGCGCTGCGTAATGCTTTAGATGGCGCGGATATGGTCTTTATCGCAGCAGGTATGGGTGGCGGTACAGGGACTGGTGCAGCTCCGGTCGTTGCCGAGGTTGCCAAAGAATTGGGTATTCTGACAGTTGCTGTCGTGACTAAACCTTTCAATTTCGAAGGTAAAAAGCGCATGGCATTTGCAGAGGCAGGTATCACTGAGTTGTCAAAACATGTTGACTCACTGATCACTATCCCAAATGATAAATTATTAAAAGTACTTGGTCGTGGTATCTCATTACTGGATGCTTTTGGTGCGGCAAATGACGTACTAAAAGGTGCAGTACAAGGTATCGCTGAACTGATTACACGCCCAGGTTTAATGAACGTAGACTTTGCTGACGTACGTACTGTGATGTCAGAAATGGGCTACGCAATGATGGGGTCAGGTGTTGCTCGTGGTGAAGATAGAGCAGAAGAAGCGGCAGAAATGGCTATTTCTAGTCCACTTCTTGAAGATATCGACCTGTCTGGTGCACGTGGTGTATTAGTTAACATCACGGCTGGTTTCGACCTGCGTTTAGATGAGTTTGAAACGGTGGGTAACACTATTCGTGCTTTCGCATCTGATAATGCAACTGTGGTAATCGGTACATCTCTTGACCCAGAAATGCACGAAGAACTGCGTGTTACAGTTGTTGCTACAGGTATTGGTATGGACAAACGTCCAGAAATTACTTTAGTTAGCAATAAAATGTCTCAGCAGGCGTCAATGGAACAGCGCTATCAGCAAATGCAAAATAGCATGTCTTCATTAACAGAAGAGAAACCAGCGGCTAAAGCGGTCAATGACCAAAATACGCAAACAAATAAAGAACCAGATTATCTTGATATTCCTGCGTTCTTGCGTAAACAGGCCGATTAATTTTATTTATATTGGTTTCTCCGCTTTTTGTGCTAAAATTTCCTACTGATTATCTTGTATGATGATCAGTAGGACTTATAACATTGCGAGAAAAATACGATGATCAAACAACGGACACTAAAACGTATTATTACAGCGACTGGTGTTGGTTTACATACCGGCAAGAAAGTTACGCTTACATTACGTCCAGCGCCGGCCAATACCGGGGTCATCTACCGTCGTACTGACCTTAATCCACCGGTTGATTTTCCGGCAGATGCGAAATCAGTTCGTGACACTATGTTATGTACTTGCTTAGTCAATGAAGATAATGTGCGTATTTCGACTGTTGAGCATTTGAATGCTGCCTTAGCAGGGTTAGGTATCGATAACATTGTTATTGAAGTCAATGCGCCTGAAATCCCTATTATGGATGGCAGTGCCGCACCATTTGTATTCTTACTGCTTGATGGCGGTATTGAAGAATTAAATTGTGCAAAGAAATTTTTACGTATAAAAGAAACAGTACGTGTTGAAGATGGTGATAAATGGGCTGAAATGCGACCTTATAATGGGTTTAGCCTTGATTTCACAATCGATTTTCAGCATCCAGCGATTGATAGTAGCACACAACGCTACTCACTTGATTTCTCAGCGGAATCATTTGTAAATCAAATAAGCCGTGCGCGTACTTTTGGCTTTATGCGTGATATTGAATATCTGCAATCAAAAGGCTTATGCTTAGGCGGTAGTTTCGACTGCGCCATCGTTGTTGATGACTATAAAGTTCTTAACGAAGATGGCTTACGTTTTGAAGATGAATTCGTTCGTCACAAAATGTTGGATGCAATTGGTGATTTATTCATGTGTGGGCACAATATTATTGGCGCATTCACGGCGTTTAAATCAGGCCATGCATTGAATAACAAGCTATTACAAGCAGTTTTAGCGAAAGAATCAGCTTGGGATCTCGTCACATTTGAAGACGAAGCTCAATTGCCTGTCGCATTCAAAGCACCTTCAACGGTGTTTGCATAAAATTTGATTATGCAGCTATCTTCGAGAACTGATCGAATTTAGCCTTTTCTGTTGGTTGCGCTAGTACTCTCTCCGGCTAGCGCAGCCAGCCGCTCAAACCTTTCTTTTAATCCTTTCGGGCTATTTTCGGCTAATTTCAAAAGCGCTTGTGCAGTTTGTGGACTTATCTGACGTTCGTTCATTTTTTGACTTATTGAGACTGTTTGCTTAGTTAGTGAACTATTTTGTCTCGATTTTCGCATAAGATCGGGATTGATTCTGATGTCGATAGAGGATAAAGATGGTAGAATGGACGTTCTTAATGCAGAAAGAAGATTGATTTTTTCGTAATTAAGTCGGGTCATCCAACTGGCGTTTGCCACTTCAATGACCATAACATTATTACGATAGTTTGCAACACGGCACATGGGTTTGATTTCAGCCGGCAGTAATCCTTTTACAGCACGATTCAGTTTGATAATCGCTTTTGCATTACGCTGAATAGTTTGTAAAGTGTTTGATGATGTTGCCAATGAGCCTTCAAGAACATCAAAAAGTGCTTGTGGATGACTATCTCTCATTTTTAGCTCCAGCTGAGAATGAAACAACGAATTGCAAATAATAATTTTGTCACTTATTCATTATATAAGAGTTTGATGGGCATTTTAAATTTTTGGCGACAACTTGGTAGAAAATACTTTTGGTCCCACCTGCTATTAGGTGTGGTTGCCACAGGTGTCGGCTTGCCTACAATTTTAAATGCGTTATCAGATTCTCAACATACACAGGTTAACTCTTCTCCAGTTAATCGCCAAAGCCAAGCTGTGAATGCTTTTGACAATTTATTTGCTCAACAGAATTCCCAACGCTCTTCGTCATCATCGTCATCTTATTCAGTAAATTACTGGCAGCAACATGCGGTAAGAAACGTTATTCGGCAGCTAACTTTTGCTTTTTCGGCGACAGAAGACGATGATGTAAACGCTGCAACAGAAGAGACTGAACAGCTTATTGCCCCACAATTGATGTTAGACACGCTGTATGCCATGTTAGCACAGCGTTCACTTCAGTGGGATGAAAGTGTTATTCAATTTAGTCATTATAACTATCCCCATATTATTGCCTATCAACCTGCAATTTGGATTGCTCAAGTATACGGCATTCGTGCCGGCCCGTTAACAGTTTAATCTTCATTCATGGTAAAACAGCTCATCGCTGTGCTGTTTTACGCCATAAAATTTATAAAAATTTAAAGTAATTAATTGATTATTAGAGATTAAAATATGTTAACAAAGATTTTGACCAAAGTTTTTGGTAGCCGTAATGACCGTACGTTGCGCCGCTTACGTAAAGAAGTTGAAAAAATTAACCGTCTTGAACCCGATTTCGAAAAGTTATCTGATGATGAGTTAAAAGCAAAAACGGTGGAATTTCGTGAGCGTTTAACGAAAGGTGAAAGTTTAGAAAGCATCATCCCTGAGGCATTTGCAACTGTTCGCGAAGCAAGTAAACGTGTATTTGGTATGCGTCACTTTGATGTACAGCTTATCGGTGGAATGGTACTGAATGAACGCTGTATCGCAGAAATGCGTACGGGGGAAGGTAAAACATTAACGGCAACACTACCAGCTTATATCAACGCATTAAGTGGCAAAGGGGTTCACGTAGTTACGGTGAATGATTACTTAGCCAAACGTGATGCTGAAAATAACCGCCCATTATTTGAATTCTTAGGCTTAACTGTGGGTATCAACCTGCCAGGTATGGCTCCGCCTGCAAAACGTGAAGCATATGCGGCAGATATTACTTACGGTACTAATAATGAATTTGGTTTCGACTACCTACGTGACAACATGGCGTTTAGCCCTGAAGAGCGTGTTCAGCGTAAATTGCATTATGCTTTGGTGGATGAGGTTGACTCCATTCTTATCGATGAAGCGCGTACACCACTGATTATTTCAGGTCCTGCAGAAGACAGTTCTGAACTGTACCAAAAAGTTGATAAACTTATTCCATATCTTCAACGTCAAGAGAAAGAAGATTCAGATACTTTCCAAGGGGAAGGCCATTTTTCTGTCGATGAAAAATCGCGTCAAGTGACTATAACTGAACGTGGACTGGTGTTAATCGAAGAGCTTCTAGCAAAAGAAGGTTTAATGGATGAAGGAGAGTCTTTATATTCACCTTCTAACATCATGTTAATGCACCATGTGATGGCGGGCTTACGTGCTCATGCGCTATTTACCTTAGACGTTGATTATATTGTAAAAGACGGTCAAATTGTTATTGTTGATGAACACACCGGCCGTACAATGGAAGGGCGTCGTTGGTCTGACGGCTTACACCAAGCAGTAGAAGCGAAAGAAGGCGTTGAAATTCAAAACGAAAACCAAACCTTGGCTTCAATTACTTTCCAGAACTATTTCCGTTTATATGAAAAGCTTGCAGGTATGACAGGTACTGCGGATACCGAAGCTTTTGAGTTTAGCTCAATTTATAAACTCGATACAATTGTTATCCCAACTAACCGCCCAATGGTGCGTAAAGATTTACCTGACCTCGTTTATATGAACGAAGCTGATAAGTTTGCAGCAATTATTGAAGATATTCGTGAAAGAACTGCCAATGGGCAACCCGTTCTTGTTGGTACAATTTCAATCGAAAAATCCGAATTGATTTCGAATGCGTTGAAAAAAGCTAAAATTGCTCATAATGTTTTGAATGCAAAATTCCATGCAATGGAAGCTGACATCATTGCGAATGCGGGTCAAGCTGGAGCTGTAACGATCGCAACTAATATGGCCGGTCGTGGTACTGACATCATGCTAGGTGGTAGCTGGCAAACTGAGGTTGCTGCATTAGAAGAGCCAACTCAAGAGCAAATTGATGAAATCAAAGCAAACTGGAAAGTTCGCCATGACGCTGTTTTAGCAGCAGGTGGTTTACATATTATTGGTACAGAACGTCATGAGTCACGTCGTATCGATAACCAGTTACGTGGTCGTGCCGGTCGTCAAGGGGATGCGGGTTCATCTCGTTTTTACTTATCAATGGAAGATGCGCTGATGCGTATTTTTGCTTCAGACCGCGTTACTGGCATGATGAAAAAGTTAGGTATGAAGCCGGGTGAAGCGATTGAACACCCATGGGTGACCAAGGCTATTGCTAATGCGCAACGTAAAGTTGAAAGCCGTAACTTTGATATCCGTAAACAATTACTTGAATATGATGATGTTGCAAGTGACCAACGTCGTGCGATTTATACTCAGCGTAATGAACTACTGGATGGCGGTGATATTAAAGAAACGGTTGATAGCATTCGTGAAGATGTATTAACCACAACGATGGATGCCTATATTCCACCTCAATCACTTGAAGAAATGTGGGATATCGAAGGACTACATCAGCGTTTAGTCAATGATTTTGACCTCGATTTACCAATCAAAGAGTGGTTAGATAAAGAGCCAGAGTTACACGAAGAAACATTACGTGAACGTATTATGGCAAAAGCGATTGAAGTTTATGATCGTAAAGAAGAAATTGTTGGCGCGGAAGCGATGCGTAATTTCGAAAAAGGTGTCATGTTGCAAACATTAGACACGTTATGGAAAGAGCACTTAGCGTCAATGGATTACTTACGCCAAGGTATTCATTTGCGTGGTTATGCGCAAAAAGATCCTAAGCAAGAATACAAACGTGAATCTTTCAGTATGTTTGCTAACATGCTTGAAGCATTGAAATATGAAGTGATTAGTACTTTATCTAAGGTACAAGTTCGTTTACCTGAAGAGGTTGAAGCATTAGAACAACAGCGTCGTGAAGAAGCTGAGCGTTTAGCGAAGAGGCAACAATTAAGCCATGAAGCGGGCGCTGAATCTTTAATGACTGAAACCGAAGCTAAAATTGCAACCCAAGGTCACAAAATTGGCCGTAATGACCCTTGTCCTTGTGGTTCGGGTAAAAAATACAAGCAATGCCATGGCCGTTTAAATTAATTTACTATTAACTCATTAATATAAAAAAGGCGGGGTAACCCGCCTTTTTGACGAAAAAATTATGGAAAAAAAACATTTGCATATCGCGGCTGGGATTATTCGTAACCCCGAGCAAAAAATTTTTATTACTAAACGACCAGAAGGCACGCATATGGCTGGTTTTTGGGAATTTCCCGGTGGGAAACTTGAAGTTAATGAATCTCCTGAAGCCGCTTTAATTCGCGAACTTGAAGAAGAAGTTGGAATTGTAGTGACTAAGAACGAGTTATTTCATCGGGTTGACCATGAGTTTGATGACCGTTTCATTACACTCTATTTTTTTATGGTATCTTCATGGGAAAATGAACCGTATGGCAGAGAAGGGCAGGATTCGCGTTGGGTTTCTCAGCATGAGCTTAAAGCTGAAGAATTTCCCCCAGCAAACCGTATCATTGTTGATTTATTAACACAGAGAAGTGATCAACATAATAGCTGATAATGATATTAAGTGGAAAATACACAATAATATATTTTCCACTTAATTTACGATGTCACGACTTATACACTATTTATCTGGTTGTTCACTCCAGTCATCGCTGTCAGAAATATCCCCTTGACTCGCAATTCGTTTTTCTTCACTAGCCCATTCACCAAGGTCAATAAGTTGACAACGCTTACTACAAAATGGCCGGAACGGGCTATTTTCATTCCAAACAACTATTTTTTTACATGTAGGGCAATTAACTTCAATGATTTCACTCATAAAAATATTTCTCTAGCTAGCAACAGGATAACTCAAAATTAATAATATCGGGGAGTATACCATTCTCACTGTCGATATGTAGAAAACGTAGTGCGAATCGTGTTTTGTGGCCAGAGATTTGTGGGTATACCAAGTGTTCTGCAGTTAACTTGATGCGTAGTAGTTCTTTACCTTCTACGTTGTCTTGATAAAAACCATTATGAGACTCTTTTTGTTCAAAGATTCCATTTTGCCGAATTAGTGTTAGAACAGCTTGCAATGCATCATTGAGTGGGTCGAGGCTTTGCAACCAGCCACTAATGACCTTGTCTCGTTCAGTTTGTGGAATATTTAACCAAAGTTGTAAAGTCGGTAGGTCGAAACTACAACAGCCACCAGGAATACTCAAACGTTGGCGTACCATACTAATAATTTTATCTGTACGTAGATGGTGGCCAAAGCGTGCTGCGGACATTAAATTGGATGTTGTTTCTGATAATTGTTTTAGTAATGTAGATATTAATTGGTTATCAGCGTTAGGAGCTTCTGCCCAATTAGATAGCCGAGTTCGTTGTTTTTCTAGTTCTTTTATAAGCTCAGAACGAACCTCTCCTCTATCTAGGATTTCAATTAATTCTGAAACTGAGCGAAAAAAAGCAATACCAGTAGAGTAGGAGGTAATATTACTTAACTCATAAATTTGAGATAAAAGTGTTTCAAGGCGCAACCACGAACGAATTTTTTCATTCATTGGGTATTCATAAGTAATTAAATTTGTTGTAATTAATTCGCCCATTTTAATTCCTATTTTTTTATTCTTGCTAGTGTTAAGTACTGGTTATGAAGAATTGCTACCTTGTCAGAGAGATCCGTGCCATGAGTATGGTTTGTTATTATATCGTTGGCATGACTAAGTCGTTTTTCACGACTAACTTGTGCATTAAGTATATTAGTTACTTGTTCTAAACTGGTCTTATCTCTTTTTAGGGTTCGTTGAATTTGTTCTTCGACAGTAACATCAACAACTAATACCCTATCAGCCAAATGATGAATATTATTTTCAATTAATAAAGGGACTACCCATAATACATAAGGGTAATCTATTTGTTGAAATTGTTTTTGCGTTTCTTGTTGAATCAATGGATGAAGTAGAGCATTCAGCCACTTTTTTTCATCGGGCTTAGAAAAAATAATGTCTCGTAAGCGTTGCCTATCTAGGCACCCGTTGGGAAGAATAATATCTTCACCGAAGTGATATCTAATACTTTCAAGGGCTGGGCTGTTAGGCTCAACAACCTGTCGTGCAATCACATCGGCATCAACTAGGGGGACTCCAAGTTTAGCAAACTCGTTTGCAACTGTTGTTTTACCACTTCCAATACCACCTGTTAAAGCAACTATATAAGGCATATGATTATTCATTTACTCGTTGAAAAAAAATAGATTACACTGAAATAAATCATTTGTCTTCATCCAAAGTAATATACTGTGAATAGTTTAAAAAAATATTATATAAAGTTGTTAGGATAAAATGTAATATTCATATCCACATGAAATTATTTATAGTTCAGTTATAACGTTACCTAAATTAAATATCGGTAGATACATTGCTAACATGATCATACCTACTAAGATGGCAATTAAAAGGAGTAAAATAGGTTCAATATTTTTTAGGTTTTTTTCAGTAATAAAAATATATTGCTCTGAATAATATTTGAATAAATACTTTGAAAAGTAGTGTATTTTTCCAGATTCTTCTGCAATAGACATTAGCTGTACAGATAAATCAGGAAAGAACTTGGTTTTCTTCATAGCATGGGACAGTAACTCTCCTTTATGTACCGATATATGCACGTGTTCACAGTCTTTTTTATATTGATGGTTATTGATAGTTTGAATTGTGCATTTTAAACATTCGGATAATGATAACCCTACGTTAATTGTTGAGTGCATCGTTAAAAAATACAAACTTAAGTTATGGAGTTGTAATGATTTTTTGAATATCGGTAGGTGAATTATTGTGTTTTTTAATAAAGATAATGTTTTTTCTTTGAATTTAAATACGAGAGGGAGAGAAAGTAAAAGAAAAGAAAATAAGTAAACTAAGTACTCTCTTAGAAAGCTTGAAATAAAGGTTATGATTTTTGTAACGAGAGGTAATTCGTGTTTGGTATTTTGATAGATGTTTTCAAATTGAGGAACTACATAGACCATCATAATGATTAATAACATTATTGAAAATGAAGAAAGAATTATTGGGTATCGTATCGATTTACTGATGAGTAAAGACACTTTATTATTATGATCCAATATTGAATTGATTGTACTAAAACTTTGTTCGTATTGCCCTGTTTTCTCGGCAATGGTAATAATGCTTATTATAGTATCATTAAATATTGTTGGGTGCTTCTTCAAATACTGTGAAAACTTCTCTCCTTTTTCTATATGAACTATCGAGTTTTCAATAATATCAATCCAAAAAGGAAGTTGGCAGTTGGTATGTAATATTTTTAAGCATTGTACGAGATTAATACCTGATGATGATAATAAAGATAACTGGTGGAAGAAATGAATTCGATAATTAATATTCTTTTTGTCCAATGAAAATAATGTTTTTAACTTTATTTGTACAGGAATTAAATTTCTTTCAGATATGTTGATGAATGCATGTTTTTTGCTTTTTGCTATTAATGTGCTGTATGTTAGTTGATTGTTAAAATCAATGGCGATATATGAATAAATAAACATGTTAATTTACTCCATTTCCGATGATAGAATAGATTTCTTGGAGAGTTGTCTCACTCATTTCAACGAGCTCTATTCCTGCATTAAAAAGGTTAACAAAATTACTTTGATTTTCTAATGTATTTTTTGTCAGTATTTCGCTAATATTGCTTTGATCTATATATTCATAAACTGCGGTTCTTCCCATAAAACCAGAAAAACATAGCTCACACCCCTTTGAGGACCATTCATTAATTACATAGTTATTGTGTAATTTAGTTTTCTTAGGTGTTTTTTCTTTGCAGTGAGGGCAAAGTTTTCTTACTAATCTTTGTGCAATAACCATTTTCAAACATGATTTAAGTTGACTATTTTCTACTCCTAATTGGTTCATTCTCTCTATTGCACTGAATGTACAATTGGTATGCAATGTCGACAAAACTAGATGGCCAGTTTGCGCAGCTCGAGTCGCGATCTTAGCTGTTTCTTCATCACGAATCTCACCGATCATAATGACATCAGGGTCTTGTCGCAGTAGCGCCCTTAAAATAGAAGAAAAATTAAGTTTATATTTTTCATTGACTTGAGTTTGGTTGATTCCTTGTAATGGAATTTCAATTGGGTCTTCAATGGTTGTTATATTTCTTGAGGACTGATTTAAATATTCTAAGTAGCTATAAAGAGTTACTGTTTTACCGCTTCCTGTCGGCCCTGTGACTAAAATTAATCCTTGTGGACGATTTAAATACTCTTTTAATAACTCTAGAAGGGAAGAGCACATCCCTATGTGCTCTAAAGAATATTTTAATTGTGTATTTAAAATACGTAAGACCAATTTTTCCCCATGAATTGTCGGAATACTCGAAAGACGGATGCTATAGTTTTGTCCATCAAAGTACCAACTCATTTGGCCATCTTGTGGAAGTCTTTTCTCCGCGATATTCATTTTTGCCAATATTTTTATACGAGCAATAATTTCACTATTAATTTCGTAAGGTGGAGAAGGAATAAAATATAACTTTCCATCGACACGTAATCGAATTTTTAACCCTTGCTTAGTCGGCTCAAGGTGTATATCTGATGAGCGTTTATGAACCGCTGTTTTTAATAGCTCCTCAACAAAACTAATCGCAGGAGATGAAGTGCGTAATAGTTCGGGTTCTGGAGATTGATAACTACTTTCTTCCTCCTTTATTTCATGTATTGTATTATTAAAATAATGGTCTATTTTTTCTTTTGGCCAAATATCATAGCATACAGGGACACTAGCAATAAATTTTAATGTGGCGATCAAGTTGTCATCTGGTTTTTTAACAACAGCTATAGATAACCGTTTTTGATTATAATCGATGATTATAATGTAATTTCTATCACATATACTCTTAAGTTCTTTATAAATAAACTGCTCGTTTTTAGTCATGTTCATATAAATACTTCCAGTTAAAACACAAAGGTTTTATTACATAATGACTTCAATTTGGCATTATCTTTGTTTTCGCAAACAACTGTCCAATTAAAGGGGTTGCCTATGCTAGGAAGGGTTGGTGTTAATGTGACTTTTAAGCCTGATAATGATTTGTCAGTAGAAAATGTAATAACCCCAGATTTAACTTCTATTTTACTAATGTATTTTCCAGTTATATTGGTAGGGATATCATCATTGCCTCCATTACATTGTGATAAACTCCCTCGATTAAAGCTACATATTTCAACACTGTTTTTATATGGGATAACAGTCTGGAGTACATCAGTAATTGCTGCTTTTTGCATATAGCTTTGATAGCCAGGGATAGCAATAGCACTTAGAATTGATATAATTGCAATTACTACCATAATTTCAATGAGTGAAAATCCTTGTTGATTCATAAATAAAACCTCCGTTGTTAAGTGAGGTTTCATCATAATTGTATTTTTAAGTTAAAATTAGAGTTTCAAAAAGGTAGTGCGAAATGATTTGTGATTTTTTATTGAAATGTACGTGGGGTTTCATTTTTCTTCGAGCAGCTTCGCAAAAAAAATAATAAAGAAAAATAGAGGCTGGAGTTCAGTTATAAATTAAGAGAAGATAAGTTTATATGTTTTTTATTAGCGGGTAAATTGAATAAAGATATTATCCGCTAATAATTATAAAGTTAATAATTGTTTAATTTATTCTTATAATATCCCCAATCAAAAAATGGGCCGGGATCCGTTTTACGACCAGGAGCTATATTACTATGACCAGTAATATTATTTTTAATTAGTGGGTATTCAAGTATAAGTAAATTAGTTAAATAAGTAAGGGATTGATATTGTTCTTCTGTAAATGGTTCAAAATCAGTGCCTTCTAGCTCAATACCAATAGAAAAGTCGTTGCATTTTTCTTGGCCTTGGTAGGAAGACTGCCCAGCGTGCCAAGCCCGTAAATGAAAGGGGACATATTGAATGATTGCACCATCACGGCGTATTAGGCAATGAGCTGAAACTCGAAGATGTCTGATTTCATTAAAAAATGGGTGTTCATCAGGGTTTAAAGTCCCTGTAAATAATTGGTTTATATAAGGGCCACCAAATTGTCCTGGAGGAAGGCTGATATTATGAATAACTAGAAGAGAAGGTATGGTATTAGAGGGGCGCTCATCATGATGTGGAGAAGGGATATGAGTCACATTATTTAGCCAACCATTGTGTATTTTCATATCGTTATCCATAGTATTCTCTTTTCTTTTTTGTTAACACTCGTTATCTGCGAACGAAAAGATTAGCATAGATGAAACAAAGCGAGTGCATATTTTGGAGTTAAAATGACTATACGGCGATATGATGAACAACAAAGACGTAAAATGCTTCTTGAGCGGTTACAGGTTGACATTCCTTTTATGGTCAGTGTTGCTTTGAAAGAAGATTTAGGTCAATCTATTGATTATAAAAAAGATATTACTGGTCAGCTGTTAAATGTAGGTACACAAGCGAGTGCTCGAATTATTACTCGTGAACATGGCGTTTTCTGTGGGAAACAATGGTTAGATGAAGTTTTTCTTCAACTTGGTGGGCAAGTCAACATTGATTGGAAAGTTCAAGATGGTGAAACCGTTACCCCTAACCAAGTTCTCTGTGAGATGCATGGCCCATCACAAATTTTATTAACAGGTGAACGCACCTCTTTGAATTTCATTCAAACGCTTTCTTCTGTTTCAAGTATAACTGCCGAATATGTAAAACAAATCACAGGTACAAGAGCGAAGTTACTTGATACCCGTAAAACTATCCCTGGCTTAAGAACCGCTTTAAAATATGCGGTATTGATGGGGGGAGGGTTTAATCATCGTCTAGGTTTATCGGATGCTTACTTAATAAAAGAAAACCATATTATATCCGCAGGTTCAGTCGAACGAGCGGTTGAATTAGCGCGTAGCGCCCATCCGGATGTCCCAATTGAAATTGAAGTAGAAAGCTTAGATGAGCTATTACGAGCTTTAAAAGCGAATGCTGATATCATTATGTTGGATAATTTTACTCCAGTTATGATGAAAGAAGCGGTAGTGTTAACGGCAGGAAAAGCGGCACTTGAAGTTTCTGGCGATGTCACATTAGAAACGATAAAAGAGTTCGCAGAAACAGGGGTTGATTTTATTTCTGTTGGGGCGCTAACCAAACATATTAAAGCCATGGATTTGTCTATGCGTTTTATTGATAAGAATAGGTAAGTGATCTGGTTAATACACTCAGGGTGCCTTAACTGGGCTCATTAATCTTAGTGTTATTGATGAGACCTATACATTAGTCACCTATTTACGTTAATGCGTTAAATAGGTGACTAACATCTGACTCACTCGTTACCAAATTGTATTTTGGCATTGATTTAACTATTTAATGGGTTACAACGAAATATTTTGTAGCTCCTAGCTAATCGAATCTCGAAACCTTATCGCATTTTCCGTGCCACCTATAAATTGAAACATTACAGTGCTATTTTATTTTCGACATCAATTTTATTCTAAAATAATAGATAGGCTTGAGTGTAATTTAATCAATGAAATTTGAGTTAAATTTAAAACCACTTGTAATTTTAACATTTAATTAACGTTGTTGTGTTCCAAACGAGTAAAGACTGCAATTAATGAGTTAATTTGATTATAAATGCACTTGTTTTAAATTTAAATTCATTATATTGGTTGCTTTAACGGTTCAGTTTTTGCATTTTAGCATAAAAAATCGTTTTTAATGTTAAAATTTGTCATGTCAAATTGCATATTAAGTTATCAATTCATGCTAAATTTTAAAAAAAATTGTTAAGATTTGCAGGATTTTATGATTTAGCGCAAGGTCTTTATGGACAGATAGTGAATACTTTGTTACTTTATTAACCCATAAATAAATTGGTATTACCAATTAACACTGGGTAATACGTAATCAATAATTACTCACTCATGAATATGGCAGATTATGACTTACGGTAAAATTCGCCAACCAAAGTTATCAGATGTAATAGAGCAGCGTCTCGAACATCTTATTTTCGAAGGGACATTACGCCCTGGCGAAAAGCTGCCTCCTGAGCGCGAACTTGCAAAACAGTTTGACGTATCTCGACCATCAGTGCGTGAAGCAATTCAAACATTAGAGGCGAAAGGCCTTTTATCTCGCCGCCAAGGTGGTGGAACATTCGTGCAAAAGAAAATGTGGCAAAGCTTTAGTGACCCTTTAGCTCAGCTACTTGAAGGCAATCCAGAATCTCAATTCGATCTTCTTGAAACTCGTCATGCCCTTGAAGGTATTGCTGCGTATTACGCGGCACTCCGTGGTACAGATGAAGATCTCGAACGGATTCGACAAAGCTATGAATTAATTAAGACAGCGCAAGAAAATGGCGGATTAGAAGCAGAGTCAGATGCAGTATTACAATATCAATTAATTGTCACTGAAGCTGCTCATAACGTCGTTTTGCTACATCTATTGCGTTGTATGATCCCGATGTTAGAACAAAATATTCGTCAGAACTTTGAGTTCTTATATACCCGTAAAGAAATGTATAAAGCAGTTAGTGAACATCGAGCACAAATTTTTGCCGCTATAATGGCAAGAGAACCAGAAAAAGCACGTGAAGCTTCTCATCGCCATTTAGCCTTTATCGAAGATTTACTGTTGGATATTAGCCGAGAGCAAACTCGCAGAGAACGTTCTTTACGTCGGTTACAGCAACATCCTGATTTGAATTGATAATATAGATCCTGACTGCTGCGTCTATATTATTGTGAATACTCTAATTGAGAGTTAAAGCGGCAACTACATCAGGGCCTATCTTCCCGCTGTTTTATAGCGACTGGGAAAATAGCAGGAAGATAGGCTCCACATAAACATATAAAATAGATAACAGATAAGGAATACACCATGTCAGATATGTTAAAAAATGACGTGGATCCGATTGAAACTCGCGACTGGCTACAGGCGATTGAATCGGTCATCCGTGAAGAAGGTGTTGATCGTGCTCAGTTTATTATCGAACAGGTATTAAGCGAAGCGCGTAAAGGCGGTGTTAATATTGCCGCTGGTGCATCTGGTCATTCTGATTACATCAACACAATTGCTGTTGAAGATGAGCCGGCATACCCTGGTAACATGGATTTAGAGCGCCGTATTCGCTCTGCAATTCGTTGGAACGCAGTGATGACTGTTTTACGCGCTTCCAAAAAAGACTTAGAACTGGGTGGCCATATGGCTTCTTTCCAGTCATCAGCAACTTTATATGAAGTGTGCTTTAACCACTTCTTCCGTGCGCATAATAACAATGACGGCGGGGATTTAGTCTTCTTCCAAGGCCACATCTCTCCAGGTATTTACGCACGTGCGTTCTTGGAAGGCCGCTTAACTGAAGAGCAAATGAACAACTTCCGTCAAGAAATTGGTGGAAATGGTCTGTCTTCTTATCCACACCCTAAATTAATGCCTGATTTCTGGCAGTTCCCTACTGTATCAATGGGTCTGGGTCCAATTAATGCTATTTATCAAGCGAAATTCCTGAAATACCTTGATAACCGCGGACTGAAAGATACATCAGCTCAGCGCGTATATGCATTCCTTGGTGATGGTGAGATGGATGAGCCAGAGTCTAAAGGTGCAATTACTATCGCAACTCGCGATAAATTAGATAACTTAGTATTTGTTATCAACTGTAACCTGCAACGTTTAGATGGACCAGTTACAGGTAATGGTAAAATTGTTAATGAACTAGAAGGTATCTTTAATGGTGCTGGCTGGCAAGTTATCAAAGTTATGTGGGGCGACCGTTGGGATGAATTACTGCGTAAAGATACAAGCGGTAAACTTGTTCAATTAATGAACGAAACCTTAGACGGCGACTACCAAACCTTTAAATCACGTGACGGTGCATACGTTCGTGAACACTTCTTTAATCGTTACCCAGAAACTGCAGCATTAGTTAAAGATATGACTGATGATGAAATTTGGGCACTGAACCGTGGTGGTCACGATCCGAAGAAAGTGTATGCTGCATTCAAAAAAGCACAAGAAACTAAAGGCAAACCAACTGTTATTTTAGCGCAAACCATCAAAGGTTATGGTATGGGCGAAACTGCAGAAGGTAAAAACATTGCTCACCAAGTGAAGAAAATGAACATGGATGGCGTTCGTCATTTCCGTGATCAATTCAATGTACCCGTTGCTGATGAGCAAATTGAAAAACTGCCATACATTACGTTTGAAAAAGATTCCGAAGAGTACAAATATCTGCATGAGCGCCGTCAAGCGTTAGGTGGTTATTTGCCAGCTCGTCGTTCAACCTTTGATGAAAAATTGGATATCCCTGCACTGGCAGATTTCAGCCAATTATTGGAAGAGCAATCTAAAGAAATTTCAACAACTATCGCGTTCGTTCGTGCGTTGAATGTTATGTTGAAAAACAAATCGATCAAAGAGCGTTTAGTTCCAATCAT
Organism: Providencia rettgeri; assembly: GCF_013255915.1. Lineage (GTDB taxonomy): Bacteria > Pseudomonadota > Gammaproteobacteria > Enterobacterales > Enterobacteriaceae > Providencia > Providencia hangzhouensis. The sequence goes on from NZ_CP053896.1 coordinate 1,470,155, forward strand.
CGCTGATGAAGCGCGTACATTTGGTATGGAAGGTCTATTCCGTCAAATCGGTATCTATAGCCCTAAAGGTCAGCAATATACTCCGCAAGACCGTGAGCAAGTTGCTTACTATAAAGAAGACTCTAAAGGTCAAATTCTGCAAGAAGGTATCAATGAGCTGGGAGCAGGTTCTTCTTGGTTAGCGGCTGCGACATCATACAGCACTAACAACTTGCCGATGATCCCATTCTATATCTACTACTCAATGTTTGGTTTCCAACGTATTGGTGACTTGATGTGGGCAGCGGGTGACCAACAAGCACGCGGTTTCTTAATCGGTGGTACTTCAGGCCGTACAACCCTGAATGGTGAAGGTCTACAGCATGAAGATGGCCATAGCCATATTCAATCACTGACTATCCCTAACTGTATTTCTTATGACCCAGCTTTCGCTTATGAAGTTGCGGTAATTATGCAAGACGGCTTAGAGCGTATGTACGGTGAGAAACAAGAAAACGTTTACTACTACATCACGACGCTGAACGAAAACTACCACATGCCAGCAATGCCAGAAGGCGTAGAAGAAGGTATCCGTAAAGGTATCTATAAACTGGCTTCGGTTGAAGGTAGCAAAGGTAAAGTTCAGCTGTTAGGTTCAGGTTCGATGATGCGCCACGTGCGTGAAGCCGCTGACATCTTGTCTGCTGAATATGGAATTGGTTCTGATGTCTATAGCGTGACTTCATTCACTGAACTGGCACGTGATGGCCAAGATTGTGAGCGTTGGAACATGTTGCACCCATCTGAAGCACCACGCGTTCCATACATTGCTCAAGTTATGAATGATGCACCAGCAGTTGCATCAACTGACTATATGAAACTGTTTGCAGAACAAGTTCGTACTTATGTTCCTGCAAGTGATTACCGTGTTCTGGGTACAGATGGTTTCGGTCGTTCAGACAGTCGTGAAAACCTGCGTCACCACTTTGAAGTGGATACATCCTATGTGATCGTTGCAGCGTTAGGTGAATTAGCTAAACGTGGTGAGATTGATGTAAAAGTCGTTGAAGAAGCGATTAAAAAATACAACATCAACCCAGATAAAGTTAACCCACGTTTGGCATAAGAGGTAAAAATCAATGTCTATTGAAATCCAAGTGCCTGATATCGGTGCTGATGAAGTTGAAGTCACCGAAGTGATGGTTAAAGTTGGCGACAAAGTAGAAGCTGAGCAATCGCTTATTACCGTTGAAGGTGATAAAGCTTCTATGGAAGTCCCATCTCCACAAGCGGGGGTGGTAAAAGAAATTAAAATTGCTGTTGGCGATAAAGTGACAACAGGCAAATTAATCATGGTATTCGAAGCGGAGGCGGGTGCAGCAGCTCCTGCACCTGCAGAAGCCCCTACAGCTCCAGCGGCAGCGCCAAGCGCAGCTGCATCTAAAGATGTTGCTGTTCCAGATATCGGTGGTGATGAAGTTGAAGTTACTGAAATTATGGTTAAAGTCGGTGACAAAGTAGAAGCTGAGCAATCTTTAATTACTGTTGAAGGTGACAAAGCTTCAATGGAAGTTCCTGCACCATTTGCTGGAACGGTTAAAGAAATCAAAATTGCAACCGGTGATAAAGTTAAAACCGGCTCATTGATTATGGTCTTTGAAGTTGCAGGCGCAGCACCTGCGGCGGCTCCAGCTGCACAAGCTGCTGCACCAGCGGCTCCAGCAGCATCAGCAATTAAAGATGTTAACGTTCCAGATATCGGTGGTGATGAAGTTGAAGTCACTGAAGTCATGGTAAAAGTGGGTGATACCGTTTCTGCTGAGCAATCAATCATTACCGTTGAAGGTGACAAAGCGTCAATGGAAGTTCCTGCGCCATTTGCTGGAACAGTTAAAGAAATCAAGATTGCGACTGGCGATAAAGTGAAAACTGGCTCGCTGATCATGACTTTTGAAGTGGCAGGTGCAGCGCCTGCAGCGGCTCCAGCAGCTCAACCGTCTGCTCCGGCTCCAGCGGCAGCTCCTGCACAAGCAGCGCCAGCGAAAGCAACTGACAGCAAAACTGAATTTGTTGAAAACGACGCATATATCCATGCAACACCGGTTATTCGCCGCTTAGCGCGTGAATTTGGTGTTAACTTAGCGAAAGTTAAAGGTACAGGTCGTAAGGGCCGTATCCTGCGTGAAGACGTTCAAGCTTACGTGAAGGATGCCGTAAAACGTGCGGAAGCTCCTGCAGCTGCGGGTGGTGGTTTACCAGGTATGCTGCCATGGCCGAAAGTGGATTACAGTAAATTCGGTGAAGTTGAAGAAGTTGAACTGGGTCGTATCCAAAAAATCTCTGGTGCTAACCTGAGCCGTAACTGGGTAATGATCCCGCACGTTACGCTGATGGAAGAAGTGGATACCACTGAAGTTGAAGAATTCCGTAAGCAACAAAACAAAGAAGCTGAGAAGAAAAAACTGGATGTGAAAATCACACCATTAGTTTTTGTCATGAAAGCTGTTGCTCGTGCTCTGGAAGAAATGCCACGCTTTAATAGCTCCATTTCTGAAGATGCACAGCGTCTGTTCCTGAAAAAATATATTAACATCGGTATTGCCGTAGATACGCCAAATGGCTTAGTTGTTCCTGTCTTCAAAGACGTTAACAAAAAAGGCATTTTAGAGCTATCTCGCGAACTGATGGAAGTTTCTAAGAAAGCGCGTGCAGGTAAACTGACTGCGTCTGATATGCAAGGTGGTTGCTTCACGATTTCAAGCCTTGGTGGTATCGGAACTACCGGTTTTGCACCTATCGTGAATGCACCAGAAGTTGCAATTATGGGACTGTCACGTTCTTCAATGAAACCTGTTTGGAATGGTAGCGAATTTGTTCCTCGCCTAATCCTGCCAATGTCACTGTCCTTTGACCATCGTGTAATCGATGGTGCTGATGGAGCTCGCTTCATCACCCTAGTAGGGCAATTAATGAGCGATATTCGCCGTTTAGTGATGTAAATAATAAGACCGGCGAATAGGCCGGTCTGTTTTATTTAGGCTGAGGCAGAATTTTTTGCTGCTGCTACGAAAGGTTGGGAGTTACATCACGAAATGAGCCTTTTCAGGGTGTTAACAATTCTGTAAACTGCTCTCGGTGTGTACTTTTCCAGTGGAAGATCGTTTATTCAGCAGTACCGCTGGACAAAACAAAAAGAGGTCATGATGAGTACTGAAATTAAAGCCCAAGTCGTTGTGCTTGGTGCAGGCCCTGCAGGCTATTCTGCGGCTTTCCGTTGCGCTGACTTAGGTTTAGAAACTGTTTTAGTAGAACGTTATTCAACCCTTGGTGGTGTTTGTTTAAACGTTGGTTGTATTCCTTCTAAAGCTTTACTCCATGTTGCAAAAGTGATCGAAGAAGCAAAAGCTTTAGCAGAACACGGCATCGTTTTTGGTGAGCCAAAAACTGACATTTCCAAAGTTCGCTTATGGAAAGAAAAAGTGATTAATCAGCTGACGGGTGGTCTGGCTGGTATGGCTAAAGGCCGTAAAGTTAACGTAGTTAACGGCTTCGGTAAATTCACAGGTGCCAACACGCTGGTTGTTGAAGGTGAAAACGGTAGCACAACTATCAATTTCGATAACGCAATTATTGCTGCGGGTTCCCGTCCAATTCAATTACCATTCATTCCACATGAAGACCCACGTATTTGGGACTCAACCGATGCATTAGAACTGAAAGAAGTTCCTGAGCGTCTGCTGGTTATGGGTGGGGGTATCATCGGTTTAGAAATGGGAACTGTGTATCATGCACTGGGTTCTCAAATCGATGTGGTTGAAATGTTTGACCAAGTCATCCCAGCGGCTGACAAAGATGTGGTTAAAGTATTCACCAAACAAATCAGTAAAAAATTCAATCTTCTGTTAGAAACTAAAGTAACAGCCGTTGAAGCGAAAGAAGACGGTATCTACGTTTCTATGGAAGGCAAAAAAGCTTCCGCAGAGCCGCAACGTTACGATGCTGTATTAGTGGCAATCGGCCGTGTTCCTAATGGTAAAAACTTGGATGCAGGCAAAGCTGGCGTTGAAGTTGATGACCGTGGCTTTATCCATGTCGATAAGCAAATGCGCACTAACGTTCCTCATATCTTCGCTATCGGTGATATCGTTGGCCAGCCAATGTTGGCTCACAAAGGTGTTCACGAGGGGCACGTTGCCGCAGAAGTTATCTCTGGTCTGAAACATTACTTTGACCCGAAAGTGATCCCATCAATCGCTTATACTGAGCCAGAAGTTGCATGGGTTGGTTTAACTGAGAAAGAAGCGAAAGAACAAAATATCAGCTACGAAGTTGCGACTTTCCCATGGGCAGCATCAGGCCGTGCAATTGCATCTGATTGCGCCGAAGGTATGACTAAGCTGATTTTCGACAAACAATCTAACCGTGTTATCGGTGGGGCTGTTGTCGGTGTGAACGGTGGTGAATTACTGGGCGAAATCGGCCTAGCAATTGAAATGGGTTGTGATGCTGAAGATTTAGCATTAACTATCCATGCTCACCCAACACTGTATGAATCAATCGGTATGGCTGCTGAAATTTACGAAGGTAGCATTACTGATTTACCAAACGCAAAAGCGAAAAAGAAAAAATAATTTTCTTTAATCGCACAGATAAACAGTATCTTTAGTATGCTGTTTATCACCAAAGCGAATTGAAGCCAATGTGGAAACACGTTGGCTTTTTTTGTTTTTGTGAATATAAACAATCAGCCACATGTCTTTATCCAATTATTTATTAAAATCAATATTAATCATTTTATAAGTAATATGTATTTAATTTTAAATAACTGAATATTTTTTAGTAAAAACGGTTAGTTGACTATAAAAATATTAAATTCTAATTTCTTTATTCTGTTTTTTATAACTAATAAGGAAGTTAGTTTATGGATGGTGTGACAGACCTAGGTACAATAACGGTATGGGGAGGTAACCCTAGACCGCATTTCAATGATTATTTTAATAATTATGATAATGCTCATGAAGATATTAATTTAACTGGGAGGTATGAAAAATTAAAAAATATTTTACATGAAAATCTTTATGATAATATAAAATTAGCTAATATCCATGATGATGTTGATAATCACAAAGTCGATATTTTTAAAAATCCTTCGATTAAAATTAAGGAAGATTTAAAATCTAAACAAACATTAATTGAAAATAATTTAATTACCTTAAGAAAGGATATTGCGGAGATTGAAAAATCGCCTGGCTGGAAATTTATCATTGATCCACAAAAATATCCTTGTACATACAAATGGCATTTTCAATCTTCAGACTCCTCAGATTTAAAAATTTCAGCAATCTTTAAATTTCGCACAATTGAAGATAGGGACAGGCTCCTCGCAGAGGATTTTGACGATAATATACCCGGTATACCGAGATTTCCTTTTGATAATATAGATCTATATATAGATGCGGTTAATAAGCGAGCTGACCGTGATGCTAGAAATCAATTGCTCGAAATTAAGAGACAACATAAAAGTATCACGGATAAAATTCAGTTTAATTTAAATGAATTAAATAAGCTGAAAATAGCCCAAAGTAGTGTATTTGCCGTTCCCAGACCGAATGTTCCTACATTATCTCATGGCGTTGGTTTAAATACGCAAGCTACACAAACGGCAAACAGCAACATAGTCAAAGGTGTCGAAAATACCTTAGGTAATATTCGCGATGGCCTAGCGGAAACGTTTGATTGCTCTTTTGGTATGAGCTGCTCAAATGATATAGATAAAGCAGCAAAAAATTCAAATGTTGGGAAACCTCATACTGGTGGCGACCAAATACCCGAACAAGGAAAAATTGATACGGGTGGAAACCAGATACCTGAGCAAGGGCGGACGGATACTGGCGGAGATCAAATACCTGAACATATAGATAATACGCATATAACCCCACTGCCTAATCAGATTACAGTAGAAGATATTGCCTATTTATCTGAAAACAAAAATAATATTAAAAATAAATGGCATCAGGGTAGTTTTAACTCTCCTGACGAATCATTACAGAAGCATTATGAAAAACATGGAAAAGAAGTTGGAGCGGGTAGTGTTGAGCAGTACAGAAACAAAGCTGAAGAATTTGTCAAAAACTTAAAAGGTGCTAGAACAGTGAAAGTAAGAGGTGCGACTGATAATGTGACTCGTTATTATAAAAACGGGAAATATTTAGATAGAACATCCGAAGGGAAAATAATATCTTTTGGAAAACAATAATATAGAGGGATATGTTATGTGGCATGATTTAAATATTACAAAAGTGAGCTGTATAGAGAAAACAGTTGCTGAATTCACAGTTACTATGATCCCTATTTTGCCTTATGCCAAAATGAAGATAAAAATTTATGAAGATCAGTCGGGTTTTTTTACAGGTATGACGGATTTAGCAATAAAAAGAAAATTTGATGGTTGCCCCGAGTGCGCCATTGGACGTGGAAGTACCATTGAAAAAGCGTTAGAAGATACTATCCTCTATTTTAAAGAAATGTTGAGTCAAGATGGTTTTACTGAATTAACCGAAGATGATATTAGCTACGCAGAGTGGTCTGATTTTTAAAAGTTAAAAGATCCCAGTTCGGTACTGGGATCTCTGCTAACAATTTTACTCATCCTCAGCTAACTGGATGATTAGCTGTCCGGTTTGGCTGCTGAGATTTACGAAGGTAGCATTACTGATTTACCAAACGCAAAAGCGAATTGAAGCCAATGTGGAAACTCATTGGCTTTTTTTGTTTTTGTGAATATAAACAATCAGCCACATGTTTCTGTTCTATTATTGATTAAAATAGATATTAATCATTTTATAAGTAATACACTTTTAATTTTAAATGGTCGAATCTTTATTAATGATAACGGTTAGTTGACTATAAAAATATTAAATTCTAATTTCTTTATTCTGTTTTTTATAACTAATAAGGAAGTTAGTTTATGGATGGTGTGACAGACCTAGGTACAATAACTGTATGGGGAACTCGATTACCTGTTTAGAATAATACCGATTTATATTTCGGTGATGGATATTATGAAGGATATAACAGTTATCTTGAAAGTTATAGACATGATATTTCACCTGAATGGTATCATGCCCTAAATGATTTTATGGATTACATGTCATATTGTGAATACATGGCTACTCCTATAGATATTGAGTCTTTATTAGATAAAAATGGAAAGGTTGATTTATCATCAAAAGAAAATATTGAGACTAAAAAGGAAATAATTAAAGAGCATATCGAGAAACAAAAATTATTTTTGGAAAAAGTTGAAGGATTTAATGAATGGAAATTTTTAAATAATCCAGAGAAATACCCTTTTGTACAAGAGATAATGATATCTGGCAGATTAATCAGCAAAGAGTATAAAACCTCAGCTGAGCTAGATAGCTTTTTAATTGGGTATAATGAGAATACCTATCTAGACAGTTTGAATGACAATTATAAAGATGGAGATGGAGATGAAGAGATACTTGATAAGTCGGCAAGAGAAAGTATTACTTCTGTTAAATATTTACATAGCAGATTAATTAATGCCATTGATGTTAATACAGAGAATTTGAATAAACTCAATTTTACTCAAAGTAGTATATTTGCTATTCCGTCTCCGAATGTTCCTACATTACCTCATGGTGTTGGTTCAAATTCACAAGTAACACAAACAGCAGATAGCAGTATTGCAAAAGGTATCGAAAAGGCATTAGGTAATATTCGTGATGGCCTAGCGGAAACGTTTGATTGCTCTTTTGGCATGAGTTGCTCAAATGATATAGATAAAGCAGCAAATAATTCAAATGTTGAGAAATTTCATACTGGTGGTGACCAAATACCTGAGCAAGGCCGGACGGATACAAGCGGAAACCAAATACCCGAACAAGGAAAAATTGATACGGGTGGAAACCAGCTTCCAGAACCGATCGAAAAACTGCCTGGAACATCTATTCCTGATACTCTATCTTTAGATAACCTCGCCTATTTAAACAAGATTACACAAGGTGAACATGCGGGAATCAGAAATAAAGAGGGGCGTCCAGTTAGTTCAGTCATTAATGATGTTCAAAAATCGAGGCCTTCAGATATCTTAATACAAGATGATGGTCGTTGGGTTGTAAAAGGTAATGACGGAAGAATACATCTAATTGAGCCTGATGGAGAAGTGGTCTCGTCATTTAAAAATAGTGATAGAAATACGGCTCAACGTACTAGAGATGGGCGATGGAATAGACCTAGTAATGAAAAACTAGATGAATTTAAAGAAAAATTTTCTGATTATGTGAGGTGGTAGGATGGATATACTAAAAATTAATTACATACCAGAAGCGGATGTAACTTTATTTGATATTCGTTTATCTGAATCGGAAGTTGTAATTTATACAGATTGCTTAAATTACGTTTTAACTCATTTATCTGATGAGCAAATATATGAAAAAACGGAATGTTCAAATAAACAAGAGTTATCACATTACTTGACAGATCTAAAAAATTTAATGAAATCAATGGAACATAGAAAATACCTTCCTGATAGGTACAAAGATCTATAAAAAATAATGGCATAGTGGCTATTTAAAGAGCCACTATGCCAACAAATTTTAGTCTCTTACCTCAATCATTTTACTCGCTCTCAGCCAACCGGATGATCAACTGTCCGGCTTGGTGAGTGAGGGTATGTGGTTACTCACCTTAAACCCAAACTCACTCAATCACTTGCCGCTTAACATGAGTTGTGGGCTGGGGTTTGGTTTACCTCGGTTGGGGGGAACCCATTGTATACTTTCTGGTTTTGACCACTGCTTCTTTAGCCGTCAGTGTTTTTACACTACAATCGTGCTTATCCTCAACTGTGAGAGCATGGGACAAACATGCAGCTAGACCCGGTGGCGTTTTTGAACCCTTAAATGGTAATCCAGCGCAAAAAAATGCTGCTGCCGAAAATTTCATCCGAGAAATCTTTAAAGATCCTAAAGTAGTTCGAAACGATTTAGGTGGTGGTGCGTTTGAATATCGTTTGCCTAGTGGAAAAGGCGTTAGATATAATGCAGATGGCTCATTTAATACTGTGCTAGACCCAAAGAAGGCAATAAAATGAAAGATAATAAATTAGAACTATTTTTTTCAAGTCCAATGGAATATGAGAATCTAACGTTAGAGGTTCAATTAAATTGGGAGCGGGTTGCAGAAATTAATCAAGATAAAGGTGTAGATAATTTAGAAATTGAACTATTTGGTTCAGATTTATCCCACGGTTTTACAGCTAAAATGCCTTTAGATGATCTAATTTCAATATTGATTGAAGCCAGAGATACATTAAAGAAACAATGAATTTTTACTGAATGAGTAAAAATCCTTGCTCTACACAGGGATCTGAATTAACGGTCTTACTCGCTGTCAGCTAACGGGATGATTAGCTGTCCGGTTTGGCTCGTGAGGGGGAGTGGCTACCTTAGGCAATATTCGGTATGGCTGCTGAGATTTACGAAGGTAGCATTACTGATTTACCAAACGCAAAAGCGAAAAAAAAATAATTTTCTTTAATCGCATAGATAAATAGTATCTCTAGTATGCTGTTTATCACTAAAGCGAATTGAAGCCAATGTGGAAACTCATTGGCTTTTTTTGTTTTTGTGAATATAAACAATTAGTCACATGTTTCTGTTCTATTATTGATTAAAATAGATTTTAATCATTTTATAAGTAATACGCTTTTAATTTTAAATGGTCGAATCTTTATTAATGATAACGGTTAGTTGACTATAAAAATATTAAATTCTAATTTCTTTATTCTGTTTTTTATAACTAATAAGGAAGTTAGTTTATGGATGGTGTGACAGACCTAGGTACAATAACTGTATGGGGAAGTAACCCTAGACCGCATTTCAATGATTGTTTTAATAATTATGATAATGCTCATGAAGATATTGATTTAACTGGGAGGTATGAAAAATTAAAAAGTATTTTACATGAAAATCTTTATGACAATATAAAACTAGCTGATATCCATGATGATGTTAATAATCACAAAATCGATGCTTTTCAAGATTATTCTACTACAATTAAAAATGATTTAAAATCTAAACAAATATCAATTGAAAATAATTTAATTACCTTAAGAAAGGATATTGCGGAGATTGAAAAATCGCCTGGCTGGAAATTTATCATTGATCCACAAAAATATCCTTGTACATACAAATGGCATTTTCAATCTTCAGACTCCTCAAATTTAAAAATTTCAGCAATCTTTAAATTTCGCACAATTGAAGATAGGGACAGGCTCCTCGCAGAGGATTTTGACGATAATATACCCGGTATACCGAGATTTCCTTTTGATAATATAGATCTATATATAGATGCGGTTAATAAGCGAGCTGACCGTGATGCTAGAAATCAATTGCTCGAAATTAAGAGACAACATAAAAGTATCACGGATAAAATTCAGTTTAATTTAAATGAATTAAATAAGCTGAAAATAGCCCAAAGTAGTGTATTTGCCGTTCCCACACCGAATGTTCCTACATTATCTCATGGCGTTGGTTCAAATACGCAAGTCACACAAACGGCAAACAGCAACATAGTAAAAGGTATCGGAAAGACATTAGGTAATATTCGCGATGGCCTAGCGGAAACGTTTGATTGCTCTTTTGGTATGAGCTGCTCAAATGATTTAGATAAAGCAGCAAAAAATTCAAATGTTGGGAAAGAGTTATCAAATTCAGATAAAGTAGAGGTAGGGGGCTCTAAGGCAGGAGAACCGGAGGGGTGGGAACCTGATGAGTTCTCTATAAAAAATAATGGTCTTCCTTCTAAAGAAGAACTAAAGCAAGCAGCATCAGAAATCAATCGCAATGGTTTAACAAATGCCGGCAGATCGCTCCAAAAGCATGGAGGTAGGGAAGGATCTGCATACTCATATTCCAACCAAAAAGCTTCAGTATTGAATCAGGAAGCTAGAGCATTAATCGATGAAATATTAGATAATCCAAATGTAATAATAAGACCTAGAACTATTTATGAAAATAGGAAAAGAATTGAAGTGATTGATGCTAAATCACCTGATGGTCGGGTATTAAGATTTAGTATAGATGGTAAGAAATTTATTGGTTTTAGAGAGCCATAATGTTTGCAAATGATTGATGGAAGGATTTTATGTTGGAATACAGTGTTGGAAGTTCTTTAAGCCGAGATGATTTATATGCTGAGCTTTCCTTTAATGATGTTCAGTGGGGGGAAATTTCACTGTCTGAAGATAAAAAAGAGGTAAAAATTATTATTTATCCTGACTCGGATTTTTTAGAATTTAATTACAGTGAATTTTTATTATTGATAGAGAAAGCTAAAGATCATCTTTTACGTTTAGAACCTTTAGTTTAATTTCCGCATAAGCAGGTTGGTTCCTCCATTTTTTTGCGTGGGGGAACCAAAGTGGCAGAGTCATTAATGTGAAAATCAAACGTGGTTGGAGTAATAGGTGACTAGACTTAATTATAGTATTAGTGATAAACAGACTAGCAAATTTATAAGCTTATTAACGTTAGGTGTATTAACTGCATTAGATAAAAATTTGATATCAATTGATGAAGCGGAAGGATTCATTTTCAAACCGTATTTGGCCAAATTACTTGAACAAATGGGCTCTGAGGAAAAATTGATAGATATAATAAACCTAGGTTGTGAATTAGATGATGTGGCAATTTTATATCCAGAAGATCTTCATGTTCAGATAAAAGATCTATTAGACAAAACATTATCAGTAATCTCTCATAGTGAAAATTTAGGACGGTTAATTGATCGAGAAGTCAAAATCATTGAAGATTAACCTTCAAATTAGATAGAACCTATTCGATTAGTTAAGTCATGATGTATTCGTCATGACTTAACTACTATATAGTGTACTTTAAACTAATCGCATTCTTGATCTTGCTATGTAACTTATTAATATAAATAGTACTTTTAATGAATCACATGAGTGCACAAGTCATCATGCTAATAAAACCTACTGCAATTTTAATTCATGTACCTGATGTTCAAGCGGGATTGGCTTGGTATCAGCAAGCTTTCCCACAAGCAAAGGCAGAATACTTGCCTGAATTTGATTTTACCTTACTGCATGTCGGAGACTTCACGATAGAAGTGGTGCAAGCGGATAAAAAAGTCAGTGAGGGTAAAAAAGGGACTGTATTGTATTGGCAAGTCGATGATTTTGATTTGGCTTTTGAGCATTTCACTCAACTAGGGGCAAAACTGTATCGCGGGCCAATGTTAATAGATGGTAACAATCGAATGTGCCAACTTGAAGACCCGTTTGGCAATTTAATTGGTTTAAAAGGGTAGTAAAACCCATTAAAACATTTAAAAAAATTAAAACCAATCGCAATGATTTACCTTATCAATTAGTAATATAAATAAAATTGCGATAAAAAATATAATTTGTGATAGCTGATGAAAAAAGGCACTAATTAGGGTGCTTTAAATTTTAAAATGCATTATAAAAAGTATGGTTTTTTCGGCGTTTTACGATGATTGATAGTATCTTAAGCTGAAAAATAACCAGTAATGAAGTGTTAAGGCGTAAAGTTAGTAGTTAAATGTTGCTTTCTTGTGAATGAATTAACATTGCGTTTAAATTCTGCTATGCTGATCGCCCGAAGCTGGGCATAATTTTACCGCCATTGAGATTATGCGAGCAAATTCCTCTGACCTGGCACCGGATGATAATTTTGTCAGTATGGTGCAGAGAGCCGGGTATATAAATAACAAAGAAGCGAGGAGAACGTCGTGCTAGAAGAATACCGTAAGCACGTAGCCGAGCGTGCCGCTCAAGGGATTGTCCCTAAGCCATTAGATGCGTCACAAGTAGCTGCACTGGTAGAGTTACTCAAAAACCCACCCAAAGGTGAAGAAGATTTCCTGTTAGACCTGCTGACCAACCGCGTCCCCCCTGGTGTTGATGAAGCAGCGTACGTAAAAGCTGGATTTTTAGCCGCGATAGCTAAAGGCGAAACTTCCTCTTCTCTTATCTCCCCTGAAAAAGCCATTGAACTGTTAGGTACTATGCAGGGTGGATATAACATTCACGCACTAATTGAAGCGTTGGATGACGAAAAACTGGCGCCAATCGCCGCTAAAGCACTTTCTCACACCTTACTGATGTTTGATAACTTCTACGACGTAGAAGAAAAAGCGAAAGCGGGAAATATTCACGCTAAACAAGTTATTGAATCATGGGCAGATGCCGAGTGGTTCAAAGAGCGTCCTGCGTTAGCTGAAAAAATGACCGTAACTGTGTTCAAAGTTACGGGTGAAACTAACACAGATGACTTATCGCCAGCGCCTGATGCATGGTCACGCCCTGATATCCCATTACACGCATTAGCAATGCTGAAAAACGCACGCGATGGTATTGAACCAGACGATGCGGGTAATGTTGGTCCAATCAAGCAAATTGATGCATTAAATAAAAAAGGCTTCCCATTAGCTTACGTGGGTGACGTCGTCGGTACCGGTTCTTCTCGTAAATCAGCCACTAACTCCGTGCTGTGGTTTATGGGTGACGATATCCCATTTGTGCCAAATAAACGTGGCGGTGGGGTGGTATTAGGCGGCAAAATTGCACCAATCTTCTTTAATACGATGGAAGATGCGGGCGCATTACCGATTGAAGTGGATGTTTCTAAACTGAATATGGGCGATGTGATTGATATCTATCCATTTAAAGGTGAAGTTCGTAACCACGAAACGGGCGAACTGCTAGAAACATTTGAATTAAAAACAGATGTGTTGATTGACGAAGTGCGTGCAGGTGGTCGTATTCCACTGATTATCGGCCGTGGCTTAACCAATAAAGCACGTGAATCACTGGGCTTAGAAGCGACAGATGTATTCCGTCACGCGAAATCCGTTGCACAAAGCAATCGTGGTTTCTCATTAGCACAAAAAATGGTTGGTCGTGCTTGCGGTCGCCCAGGTATTCGCCCTGGCGAATATTGTGAGCCAAAAATGACCTCTGTAGGTTCACAAGATACAACCGGGCCGATGACCCGTGATGAACTGAAAGACCTAGCTTGCCTTGGTTTCTCAGCAGATTTAGTCATGCAGTCATTCTGCCATACAGCAGCGTATCCAAAACCTGTTGATGTGACAACACACCATACCTTACCTGATTTTATCATGAACCGTGGCGGTGTTTCTCTTCGTCCGGGAGATGGTATTATCCACTCATGGTTAAACCGTATGTTACTGCCAGATACCGTTGGTACAGGTGGTGACTCACATACGCGTTTCCCAATTGGTATTTCATTCCCTGCGGGTTCAGGTTTAGTCGCATTTGCTGCGGCGACAGGTGTTATGCCACTGGATATGCCTGAGTCAGTATTGGTTCGCTTTAAAGGTGAAATGCAGCCGGGTATCACTTTACGTGACCTCGTTCATGCAATTCCACTATATGCAATCAAAGACGGCCTATTGACCGTAGAGAAAAAAGGTAAGAAAAACATTTTCTCTGGCCGTATCTTAGAAATTGAAGGCTTACCTGAGCTGAAAGTCGAACAAGCGTTTGAATTAGCGGATGCGTCAGCAGAGCGTTCAGCGGCGGGTTGTACTATCAAATTAGATAAAGCGCCAATTATCGAATACCTGCAATCGAATATCGTTCTATTAAAGTGGATGATAGCCGAAGGTTATGGTGATCGCCGTACTATTGAACGCCGTATCAAAGGAATGGAAAGCTGGTTAGCGGACCCACAACTGCTGGAAGGTGATGCAGATGCGGAATACGCGGCAGTGATTGAAATTAACCTCAATGATATCAAAGAGCCAATTCTGTGTGCACCAAATGACCCAGATGATGCACGTTTATTGTCTGATGTGCAAAACGAGAAAATTGATGAGGTCTTCATCGGTTCTTGTATGACAAACATTGGTCACTTCCGTGCAGCAGGTAAGTTATTGGATTCTCATAAAGGCCAATTACCAACACGTTTATGGGTTGCGCCGCCAACTAAGATGGACGCAGCGCAACTAACCGAAGAAGGTTACTACAGTGTGTTTGGTAAGAGTGGTGCGCGAATTGAAGTTCCAGGGTGTTCACTATGTATGGGTAACCAAGCACGTGTAGCTGATGGGGCGACAGTCGTTTCCACTTCAACGCGTAACTTCCCTAACCGTTTAGGAACAGGTGCGAATGTTTACCTCGCATCAGCAGAACTGGCAGCGGTAGCTTCTCTGTTAGGTCGTTTACCAACGCCAGCAGAATATCTGCAGTTTATGGATAAGGTCGATGAAACAGCGGCGGATACATACCGTTACCTGAACTTTGACCAGTTATCACAATATACCGAAAAAGCGGATGGCGTGATTTTCCAAACAGCGGTGTAATAAGGTAATATTAATAACGGAGGCTCCTAATGTTAGGGGCCTTTTTTAATTGGGTGTATTTGCTAAATATATTCAGAAATTTCGATTAAATTTAAATCGACATCACGTAAGTAAATAGATCTAATTGCTCCAGTTGCACCAGTCCGATTCACCGGCCCTTCAATAATTTTTACACCTTGTTGTTCAATATGCATTTGCACGTCACACAGCGGTATATCACTAATAAAACATAAATCGAGTGCACCCGGTACAGGCAAGTGGGCTTTGGGTTCAAATTCTTTTCCATATTGGTGAATATTGATTTTTTGCTTCCCAAAACATAACGCATAACGCTGTTCACCAAAGGTAATAACTTCCATTTTTAACACCCGTTGGTAAAAGTCAATGCAGGCATCAATGTTAGTTGTGGTTAGCACTATATGGTCTAAGCGATCGATCATTAGAGCTCCTATTGTTTTAATTATGACTATTTTAATTATTTTCTTATTTAATATTAAGTGAATTACGTGGCTTATGTGTTGAAATCGGTGCTTTACCCAATTTTATTTTTTCTGTTGGTAATACCTCTCAACAAAGCGGTTTGACTCGCGTTATACTAGGTTCAATAACGCAAGAGTAGAGGGACTGCATATGGACTACCAATTTTTCCAAGATATCACCGGAGCTATCTCCGCTAAATTCTCGATGGATCATGAGGCTATTGGATATTGGCTTAATGAAGAGGTTAAAAATAACCTTAGTCTGTTAGATGCTATTGAAGAAAACTATGAAAAAATCAAAGGAAGTGAAAAACAATGGGAGCTTATTGGCCACGAATATACATTGTTGCTTGATGATGAAGAAGTGATGATCCGCGCCAACCAATTATCATTTGAAACTGAAGGGTTGGAAGAAGGAATGAGTTATTATGATAATGAAAGTGTTGCATTTTGCGGCACTGATGACTTCTTATTAATGCTAAAAGATTATCGAATTTTTGTTATAGAAAATAGATAAAATAATTTTATTTAGTGATTTATTTTGTGTTTTAATGAATCATCGCTATTATTTGCAATGTACGGCCAGCCATTAAACGTTTCGTTAAAGATTTATTGGTTGGGGTTAATATTGATAATTGGATCCTAAAGGGCATATATATATGAATACTGATGATGTTACAGGCGCGTTGAATGATGCAACGAATTGGTTTGTGGCGAACCAAGATCTGTTAGTTCAGTATGCTGTGAATATCGTGTCTGCTATCGTTATCTTGATTGTCGGGATGATGATTGCAAAATGGGTCGGGCGTGGTTTACATCGCGTGATGACCATGAAAGGCATTGATTCAACAGTGAGTGACTTTTTATCAGCGATAGCGCGCTATACCATTGTTGCATTCACCTTAATTGCTGTATTAGGGAAAGTTGGCGTACAAACAGCCTCTGTGATTGCGGTAATGGGGGCGGCCGGTTTAGCTGTTGGCTTAGCATTACAAAACTCGCTGGGTAACTTTGCCGCAGGTGTGTTGCTGGTGGTATTTAGGCCACTAAAAGCGGGGGAGTATGTCTCAATCGGTGCTGTTGAAGGTACAGTGCAAAATGTACAAATATTTTCAACTACGCTAAGAACCGCAGATGACCGTATTATTGTTATTCCTAATGGAAAGATCATTGCCGATAACATTATTAATACCAGTCGTGAGCCTAACCGTCGTCAAGATATTATTGTAGGTGTTGCTTACGATTCTGATATTGATGTGGTGAAAAAAGTATTAGGTGATATCGTCGCCGCAGATAGCCGTATTCAGCATGCTAAAGGCGTTACTATCCGTTTACATGATATGGCACCATCGTCATTAAATTATTTAGTGCGTTTTTGGACCACCAATGGTGATGCATGGCCTGTGTATTGGGACTTGCTAGAAGAGTTTAAGCGAGCATTGGATAAACATAATATTGGTATCCCATTCCCACAAATGGATGTTCATGTTCATAAACAAAATGCGCCTATCAAGCAAGATTCTGCCGAGTAATATTTAGAAAGTCATATTCAGCAGTTTCACTGAAAATAAGAGCCTGTCTTCGATGGGCTCTTATTCATTTCTCACTCCTATATTTTTCTTACCGAACCGTTTTTAGTTATAAGTCATACTTATGACCTATTAGACTTAATCATTTCCACTAATAATTTTTTCTCGTTAATATCCATGCATATTAATTGAATAAAAAGTTGGGATTAATGCATGTTTTCGATCTATTTACAGGGTGCACTGTTGGGTGCAGCAATGATATTACCTTTAGGGCCGCAGAATGCTTTTGTCTTACAACAAGGAAGCCGGAAGCAGTTTCATTTAATGAGTGCATTATTATGCGCTTTAAGTGATACCGTTTTAATTATCGCAGGTGTTTTTGGTGGGAGCGCTTTATTAAGCCAGTCTGAAATATTAATGCAATTGATTACATGGGCAGGCGTAGTATTTCTTCTATGGTATGGCTATGGTGCGTTTCGGACAGCACTCAGCCCTGATGAGGTCATACTTCAAACAGAAAGCCGTGCTATCACAAGATGGAAAGTGATTGTCACATTATTTGCCGTCACTTGGCTGAATCCTCATGTTTATTTAGACACTTTCGTTGTATTGGGTAGTGTGGGAGGCCAATTAGAAAGCCAGCTGAGACCTTGGTTTACGGTTGGAGCATTAACGGCTTCTTTTGTGTGGTTTTTTGCGTTAGCGATACTTGCTGCTTGGTTTTCACCTGTGTTAAATAAACCGCGTTCACAGCGCATTATTAACATTTTTGTGGGGAGTGTGATGTGGTTTATTGCATTTCAACTTGCAATACAAGGGCTTAAGGGACTCGGTTTGATTTCTCAATAACAATATATCTTCAACAGACAAGCAATAACGTTTAATTTCTCATTATTCTGACTGTACTTTTTGTTTCATGTGTTACTGTTAAATTGAGCTCAGGGATAGTTTATTACCAATTATCCCTTTTTTAGCGATAAATAATTGCCTTGGGAGGTTCTGTGAAATTAAAATCTTTAGTTTTAGCTGCGATGGTAGCAGGTGCTGCGGTTCCTACCATGTCATTGGCTGACCCGTTACCTAATGGTCCACACATTACGACTTCGGGTAATGCAATAGTGAAAGCGGCACCTGATATGGCGACGCTGAATATTCAGGTGGAAGTGACTGCTAAAGATGCGGCGGCTGCGAAAGCTGGGGTCGATAAGCGAGTAGCGGAGTATTTTGAGTTTCTTAAGAAAAACGGTATTGAAAAAGAAGATATTAATGCAGCAAATGTGCGAACTCAGCCTAAATATGATTACAGTAGTGTGAAACAAAAATCAACCATCGAAGGCTACACGGCAACACGTTCTGTTGAAGTGAAAGTGAAGAAACTAGACCAACTTAATGTCTTGTTAGATGGTGCTTTAGCCGCAGGTCTCAATGAAATCAACTCAGTACAGTTTGGTGTGGCTAATCCGCAACAGTATCGTGATGAAGCACGGTCTCAAGCGATTAAAAATGCGACAGAACAAGCTAATCTCTTAGCGAAAGGCTTTAATGTTCAGTTAGGCCCAGTGTATAGCATTAACTATAATGCGCCAGCTGCGGTGCCATATCCAATGGCAACAAGAAATTATGGTGGGGCGATGAAAGCCTCTGTTGCTCAAGACCTCAAGATTGATGAGACTTATGAACAACAGAGTATTGATTTTAATGACCAAGTTGATGTGGTATTTGAATTAAAACGCTAGTCTTTTGCGGGTTCATCTTCTTGTTTTAACATCTGGCGCCCAGTTTTTAATAGGGCGTCAGTCACTTTTTTCATTGTACGGCTTTCAGGTGCGAAGCGGTGCCAATAAAGCATGCGTCGCTGACATAGCCCTGGCGTTAAATCAACCAACTCACCATTCGCTAATTCACTTGCTATCTGCAAATGTGGGATCATACAGCAGGTAGAACCTTGTTTCGCTAACTGTACAAAGGCCTCTGAGGAGTTCACGATATGGCATGGAACACTGCCGGGCGACAACCCAAAGTTTTGTTGCACAAACGCTTGGTGCATATCGTCTAAATGGTCGAAAGCAACCGCAGGCGCTTTTAATAACGAAGAGCGAGTCACCCCATCGGGGAAATATTTCGCTGCAAAGCCAGGTGACGCGACAAAAATATAGTCTAGTGCGCCAAGTTTATCGACCAAGCAACCCGGTAAGGCTTGGGGTTGAATACTGATAGCGCCTACCACTTCACCACGTCTTAAACGTTCTTGAGTTCGAGTTTCATCTTCTACCTGAATATTTAGCCGAATAGGGCTGTTGCCTAATACAGGGTTTAGGGCTGGAAGAAACCAAGTTGCCAAGCTGTCGGCGTTGACGGCAAGTGAGAGCAATAAAGGGGTGGAGCCACTATTTTCATCACCTAACCATTGTTCTTCTAACAATTCGACTTGATGAAGCAATGCTAGCAGTTTTTGCCCTTGTTCAGTTGGGTGTGGCGGAACGGTACGCACAAGTAGTGGCTGCCCAAATAGGTTTTCTAACTGCTTTATACGTTGTGACACAGCAGATTGCGTGATGCAGAGCTTTTGAGCTGCGCGCTCAAAGCCGCGTTCACGGATAACGGCATCCAGTGCTTGTAATGCGCGATAGTCAGGGCGCTTCATCAAAAAGATCTCCTTGTTGTTATTCTACCAAGCACTATGCCATATTTTTACAAATAACACTTAAAAATATTATTGTTGTGGCCTAAATCCCAAGAACCGTGACACAAATACAGCGAACAAAGCTGCAACTTATTGGGTGTCCGGTATATACTAGTTATTAATAACCTTAATCACGACTCAATTAAATCTTAAAAGGCATGAGCATGACTCAGGACGAATTAAAAAAAGCGGTAGGTTGGGCAGCACTTGATTACGTAAAACCGGGCACTATTGTTGGTGTTGGAACGGGCTCGACGGCTTCACACTTCATTGATGCATTAGCAACAATGAAAGGTCAAATAGAAGGTGCGGTATCAAGTTCAGAAGCATCAACTCAAAAATTAAAATCATTGGGTATTACGGTATTTGATTGCAATGAAGTGGATTCCTTAGATGTTTATGTTGATGGTGCTGATGAAGTTGACCATCACCTGAATATGATCAAAGGCGGTGGTGCGGCTTTAACACGTGAAAAAATTGTTTCTGCAATTGCAAAAACCTTTGTTTGTATCGTTGACGAATCTAAGTTAGTTGATGTGTTAGGTAAATTCCCTCTGCCTGTTGAAGTGATCCCAATGGCGCGTAGCTATGTGGCACGTGAATTGGTTAAACTGGGTGGCACGCCAGAGTACCGTCAAAATGTGATTACAGATAACGGTAATGTGATTTTAGATGTCCATAATTTAAATATTATTGACCCAGTGGCATTAGAAAATACCATTAATGGGATTGCAGGTGTTGTGACCGTTGGGTTATTCGCGAATCGTGGTGCAGACGTCGTCTTGATGGGAACTGCAAACGAAGGCGTTAAAACCATCAAGTTATAATCTATATCGTATTCAATTTTTTAATAAGCCAGTGGAGTTATACCCACTGGTTTTTTTGTCTTACTGGTATTTTGTCATTAGTTTATGATTTGATAGAAGCTAAATTAATTAACCAGTTTTATTAATATCACCAATTTGAAATTTATTTTATTTTTTTTAATATCTAGCTATTTTGGTGATATATCTCACACAAATAGGCATTGTGCAGGAAAAATCCTTATTTTGTGTTATCACCCCTGATTTTCTACCATTTAACTTCTTTTTCTTCGCGCTTTTTAGCATCCATTAAGCAAACGGTTGTATTGCTACTGCGCTATTTTTTGCTATGTTGGTATACGCTTCATAGCTCAAGGTAGATGGATGTCATCTCTCTTGAGCTATGTTAGGCAAACACATATGTTCATCTGTTATAAATCTTAAGTACGTTCACGATAGGGTAGGGAAATGGTTAAGGTATCTTTGCAAAAAGACAAAATTAAATTTTTACTGCTAGAAGGTGTGCACCAAAGTGCGGTTGATAACTTAAAAGCTGCGGGCTACACCAATATTGAATATCACAAAAGTGCGTTATCCGACGAAGAATTAAAAGAAGCGATTAAAGATGCACGTTTTGTAGGTATCCGTTCCCGTACTCATCTTACTGAAGAAATTTTTGCAGCAGCAGAAAAACTTGTTGCAGTGGGTTGCTTTTGTATCGGCACCAACCAAGTTGATTTAGATGCTGCGGCAAAACGTGGTATCCCTGTATTTAACGCACCATTTTCGAATACACGTTCCGTTGCAGAAATGGTATTAGGCCAATTATTACTTTTACTGCGTCGTATTCCTGAAGCGAATATGCAAGCCCACCGTGGTATTTGGGAAAAACAAGCGAAAGGCTGTTTTGAAGCACGCGGTAAGCGTCTTGGTATTGTTGGATATGGCCACATTGGTACTCAGTTAGGGATCTTAGCTGAGGGTATCGGTATGAATGTTTTCTTCTATGATATTGAAAACAAACTACCATTAGGTAATGCAACTCAAGTTCGTTCTTTAACTGAACTTCTGAATATGAGCGATGTGGTTAGCTTACATGTCCCTGAGACCCCAAGTACGAAGAATATGTTTGCTAAAGAACAATTCGACCGTATGAAGCCTGGTTCTATTTTCATTAACGCATCACGTGGAACAGTTGTGGATATTCCTTCACTGGCAGCCGCGTTGGAAAGCAAGCATTTATCAGGTGCTGCGGTGGACGTATTCCCAAGTGAGCCAGCTGCAAATAATGACCCTAATGACCCATTTATCTCTGAATTAATTAAGTTCGATAATGTGATTTTAACGCCGCACATTGGGGGCTCTACAGAAGAAGCTCAAGAAAATATTGGGTTAGAAGTGGCTAGTAAGTTGGCGAAATACTCAGATAATGGTTCAACACTATCTGCGGTTAACTTCCCTGAAGTTTCCCTGCCTGTCCATACTGAAGATACCAACCGTTTCTTGCATATTCATGAAAACCGTCCAGGTATTTTGAACAGCATCAACCAAGTATTTACTGAAAATAACATTAACGTTGTTGGCCAGTATTTACGTACATCAGGCAACGTAGGTTATGTGGTTATTGATGTATTAATGCAAACGCCAAACCAAACAGATGAAGCACTCCAGAAATTAAAAGATTTGCCTGGAACCATTCGTGCGCGTTTACTGTTCTAAGTTACGCTAAAAATTGTGTGAAATGATGGCGCGGGTATTTATGACCAGCGCCATACTTTTTGCGGCGTAATAATTTCGGGTAAAGGAACATCCCAGTGTGCGATGGGGAGTTTTTCTACTTGCTGGCAATTATGGGCAAGGCCAATTGGATAAAAACCGGTTTTTTGCCAATTTGCTAGAGTCCTATCATAGAACCCACCTCCCATACCTAACCGTTGCCCTTGAGTATCAAATGCCACTAATGGGATAAGCATGATATCCAGTTTCTCAAGTGGTAGCACATCTCTAACATCAAGCGGTGGTTCATCAATATTAAATCGGTTTTTAACGAGTTGGCTATCGGGGCGATAGTGAAGAAATAATAAATGGTGACGACTAAAAGGATGTAAAACAGGGAGATAGACTTGTTTGCCTTCAGCCCAGAGCGCCTGAATAAGCGGTTTAGTATCAATTTCGCCATCAAAAGAAAGAAACAAAGCAATCGTGTTGGCTTGTGCTATTTTCGGGTGGTTTAATGCATTATGCATGAGTTGTTCCGCAGCGTCATATTGCTGCTGAGCGCTTAATTGACGACGTGCTTGGCGGATTGTTTGACGTACCTGCTGGCGTTGGGTCGAGAGGGAGTCTTGCATGTGATAACCTGTTATATATGCGATAAAAAACAGTTAACCAAGAAAGTAAATTACTTAAAGTATATCGCAAGATGAAAGGTTATGTAGAAAACAAATGAAAAATAAGCAGGAACTTAATTGAGGGTCTCCAAGATGCCGTTGTAGGCTGTAACCCTTGAACCCTTGGTTCAAGGTGAACGCAGTTTAGCAACCTTTAGGCTTCCTGAGCGAATCAGGCATGCTCACCAGCGCCATAACCACATTCTATTTAGTTGAAATATCGGCTCAGGGGACTCGCCCACTCACGCGCATCTCAGAGAAATTTGGTTTGAGAACTTATCGTTACTCAGTGATTTCATTGTACGAAACTAGATTTAAAATGCAACCTTAATTTTGTATATTTTTTTTCTACTAGTGTCTGATTAATAAGCAGATTTACTCTAAGGGCAATACCTGCCTCTCAGTAATTTTCACCTGATCGTGCAACGCTTGTTCGATTGTGTGCTGCAACATTTTTATTTTCTCTTCCATATTATAAGCATAATCACGTGTTTTTGTCTTTTCTTGTGCTAATTCGTGACAGACGTTCAATGCTACGATAAAAATAAGTTGTTCCATATTGGTCACACCGCTTCTATCTTTCAGATTTTGCAAGCGTTGTTCTAATTCTTTAGCCGACTCAAGAAGGGCTTCTTTTTGTTCTGATGGGCAGTTAACTCGCATTGAACGCCCGAAAATCTGGATGTCGACAGGTTGTGCGGACATGATACCTCCATACTGAATAATACTCGCCATAAATACATCATATTTGGCGCAATTAATAGATAAGACAAAAGCATACTGGTCTAGCGGCTATCCTTGATGGTAGCATATCACGAATCATAAGCTAACATGACGAATTCAGATGTCTATACAAAAATCTTTACCAAACTATGAATCACTGGACAAACTACTGCAACAGCACTCAATCGCACTTACTGCCGCGGAGATCCATGGTCTAATAACCGGGTTGATCTGTGGTGGGGGACGTGACCAAAGCTGGCAAACGTTAGTCCATGACCTTGCTAACGATGGTTTAGCTTTTCCACAAACCGTTTCACAGCCACTGCGAGAACTTTTTGATACCACGTTTGAAGCACTTGATGATAGCGAGTTTGCATTTACTATGCTATTTCCTGACGAAGACGCTTCCGTTTTTGACCATGCTGATGCGCTAGCTGGCTGGGTAAATCACTTTTTATTAGGTGTTGGTGTTACACAACCGAAACTGGCTGATAAAAAAGAGATAAGCGAGGTTATCACAGATTTACGCAATATTGGTATGCTTGGTTATGATGAAGACGAAGACCAAGAAGAACTCGAGCAAGCGTTAGAAGAAGTGGTGGAGTATGTCAGGGTGGCGGTGCAATTATGTTACATTGCATTGATTGAGCCAACTAAAGGCCAAGGCCCAACCGCAGTAAAAAATGATAAGCCAGTTCTTCATTAGTTTCTTTTAACGTGTAACGTGAGTTTTCAAAGCCACTTAACTTTATCGGACGATATTATATTATTGATAAAATTAAGTGCTTGAAAACGGGGTGTATCCAGTTTTAAGTCATTTCGCCAGTGTATGTTGCTATGTGATTGGTTAAACACAAGCAATATATTCAGCAATCTAATTATTCTGATAATAAGGCAAAAACGGTATGAATAAACAGGAATTTATTTCTCGTCGCAATGCATTATTGGCTCAAATGCAACCAGGCAGTGCAGCAATTATTTTCTCAGCGCCTCCTGCGCAGCGTAATGCGGATTGCGAATACCCGTACCGTCAACACAGTGATTTCCTTTATTTGACGGGGTTTAGCGAACCTGAAGCCGTATTAGTGTTGATTAAGAGCGATGAAAAACATAGCCATTCTGTTCTTTTTAACCGTGTTCGTGATTTAACTGCTGAAATTTGGTTTGGTCGCCGCCTTGGCCAAGACGCCGCACCTGAAAAGTTAGGTATCGACAAAGCGTTACCTTTCAATGAAATAGAAGAACAACTTTATCAATTACTGAACGGTCTCGATGTGGTTTATCATGCACAGGGGGAGTTTGCCTATGCCGATAAATTAGTATTTGATGCTTTAGATATTTTACGTAAAGGCAGCCGCCGTCACTTACGAGCGCCACAAACATTGGTAGATTGGCGGCCGATTGTCCATGAAATGCGCTTATTTAAGTCAGAAGAAGAAATTAATACTCTGCGTATGGCTGGGCGAATTTCTGCTCTCGCACACGTTAGAGCCATGGAAACTTGCCGACCTAACATGTATGAATACCAACTTTGTGGTGAGTTAGAACACGAATTTACTCGCCATGGTGCACGTTTCCCTTCGTACAACTCCATTGTGGGTAGTGGTGAAAATGCCTGTATTTTGCATTACACCGAAAATGAAAGCCTAATGAAGGATGGCGAATTAGTCTTGATTGATGCGGGGGCAGAATTTGAAGGCTATGCAGGGGATATCACGCGTACTTTCCCAGTAAATGGCAAATTTAGCCAAGCGCAACGTGAAATTTACGATATCGTCCTTAAAGCGTTAAATACCGCGTTAGAGCTATACCGTCCGGGAACCAGTATCCATGAGGTGACTCGTGAAATTGTTCGTATCAAAACAGAAGGTCTCGTCGCACTTGGAATTTTACAAGGCGATGTGGATCAATTGATCGAAAACAAAGCATATCAGCCATTCTTTATGCATGGTTTAAGTCATTGGTTAGGGTTAGATGTACATGATGTAGGTTTTTATGGCACAGACCGCGACCGTACACTTGAGGTGGGGATGGTATTAACTGTTGAGCCTGGTTTATATATTGCTCCAGATGCCGATGTGCCACCACAATATCGCGGTATTGGTGTACGTATCGAAGATGATATTGTTATCACCGAAAACGGAAATGAAAACTTAACAGATTTAGTCGTGAAAGACCCTGATGAAATTGAAGCTCTAATGGCGGCAGCAACGCACAATTTAGGGTAGCTGTCAGTCATCATAGAAAGGTAATAAACAACGCATGAATGTGATCATCGTGGGGGGCGGTATGGCGGGTGCAACATTAGCACTGGCGATATCATCCCTTAGCCAAGGAAAATTATCGGTTTCATTAATCGAGGCAGCTTTGCCTGATGGCAAACATCCGGGATTCGACGCACGTGCGATTGCGCTAGCTCACGGTACTTGCCAGTCGTTAGCAAAAATAGGCGTTTGGCCTGCTTTAGCGGATTGTGTGACCCCCATTAATCATGTTCATGTGTCTGATAGAGGCCATGCTGGTTTTGTGAATATCGCAGCCGATGATTATCATATCGATGCTCTAGGCAATGTTATTGAACTGCACGAAGCTGGTGCCCGCCTATTTTCATTGTTACGTAAAGCCCCCGGTGTAACCCTTTATTGCCCTGCAAAAGTAGAAAATGTTTATCGTGAACAAGAGATTGTGACGGTCACCTTGGATAATGGAGATAAGGTGACAGGGGAATTACTGATTGCTGCGGATGGCAGCCATTCCGCGATTGGTAAAGCCTGCCATATGCAATGGCAACAGGACGATTATGGGCAAGTGGCTATTATCGCGAATGTGAAAACCGCCATAGACCCACAAGGCCAAGCCTTTGAACGCTTTACGGAATTTGGCCCATTAGCCTTGTTGCCAATGTCACAAGGCCGTAGTTCATTGGTTTGGTGTCATCAGCAAGAACAAGCTGACACAATCAGGTCTTGGGATGATGAGACATTCAAGGATAAATTACAGCAAGCATTCGGCTGGCGGCTAGGCGAAATCGTCATGGCCGGTAAGCGTCATTGTTATCCATTGGTATTACGTAAGGCGCTTAACCCTGTTAGTCATCGAGTCGTGTTAGTGGGGAACGCTGCTCAGACCCTGCATCCTATTGCGGGGCAAGGCTTTAATTTAGGTATCCGTGATGTGATGCAACTGGCTCACATTGTGGTAGATGCAAACGCGAAAGGGCAAGACATTGGCCGTTATTCATTACTCAGCCAATACCAGCAAGCCAGAGCGTTAGATAGAGACAAAACGGTTACGATAACCGACGGTTTGGTTCGTTTATTTGCGAATCGCTGTTTACCGCTTATTGTCGGGCGTAACTTAGGTTTAATGGCAATGGAAATGTTACCGCCAGCTCGTGATGTTTTGGCTCGCCAAACATTGGGTTGGGTTGCACACCAATAACCACGAAATAAAGAGGAATAAAAAATATGCAATCATTTGATGTGGTTATCGCCGGTGGTGGTATGGTTGGGTTATCAGTCGCTTGTGGGCTTGAAGGGAGTGGGCTTCGTGTTGCGGTAATTGAGACTCATCCACCCAAGGTACCATTTAGTGTAGCAGAGCCGCATGCATTAAGGGTATCTGCTATTAATGCGGCAAGTGAAAAGTTACTGACCCACTTAGGTGTATGGTCAACTATTAAAGGAATGCGAGCTTCTGCATATAATGGCATGGAAGTTTGGGATAACGATAGCTTTGGGCGTATTACTTTTACCGCTCAAGAACGTAACCTGACGCATTTAGGGCATATTGTTGAGAATAATGTCGTACGTGATGCTCTATGGCAAAAGGCGTCTCAGCTTCGCGATGTGACATTATTAGCCCCCGCAACAATTAAAAAAGTGGTGTGGGGAGAAAATGATGTTTTCATTACGTTAGATGATGAAAACATGTTAACGGCACGGTTGATTGTGGGGGCTGATGGGGCAAACTCGTGGTTGCGTAGCCATGCTGATATCCCATTAACCTTTTGGGATTATGAACATACCGCATTAGTTGCTACCATCCGAACCGAAAAACCTCACGAAGGCGTTGCTCGACAAGCTTTTGATGGTGAAGGTATTTTAGCGTTTTTACCATTAAGTGACCCACATCTTTGTTCAATTGTGTGGTCTCAATCTGCCACTGAAGCAGTTAGGCGTCAATCTTTAGAACCTGCTGATTTTAATAAAGAACTGGCGGTTGCATTTGATGTTCGTCTGGGTCTTTGCCAAGTGGAAAGTGAGCGATTAACCATTCCTCTCACAGGTCGTTATGCAAGGCAATTTGCGGCGCAACGTTTAGCGTTGTTAGGGGATGCGGCTCATACCATCCATCCATTAGCGGGCCAAGGGGTTAACCTTGGTTTTATGGATGTCGCTATGCTGATTGGTGAAATTAAACGTTTGCACCGTGAAGGCAAAGACTTTGGTCAATATTTATACTTGCGTGACTATGAGCGTAGCCGTAAGCACAGTGCAGCGTTGATGTTAGCTGGTATGCAAGGCTTCCGTGAATTATTTGATGGCAATAACCCTGCGAAGAAATTACTTCGTGATATCGGGCTGGTTTTAGCGGACAGCTTACCGGGTGTTAAACCGCAATTATTGAACCATGCGATGGGGTTGTTTGATATGCCGAAGTGGCTGGAACAGTTACAAGTCGAAGACACTCTCTAAATCCCTTTCTGCGAGGGCACAATCTTATAAATTGTGCCTGAGGTTGTTGACAAAGTGGGATAAAAGCGTGGTTTTTCCCACTTTGTGTTATCAGCCGAAAATCAATAAATTGATTTTCCTAGTTTATTTTCAAAACCTATTCGACTTGCCGCCAAACATAATATGTTTGTCAGCAGTCTGAGGCACAATCTTATAAATTGTGCCTTTTTCTTTTTTAATTTCAATATACAAAGTGTCATCACTGGTTTCTGTATACGAAATAACCCTGCCGATCTTGTTTTAGTATGAATAGCAGACTTTTCTCTTTTTATCATGACTGAAAAAAACTAATTACATTCATTTTTCGCATTAGTTTTATTTATATTGGTGTGATGAGTTTTATTGGCGAAGCTATCATTTAAATTCTTTAATTGATGATATTTTGAGCTTCTAGACGCTAAATGTAAGGGTTTTGAGTGATCATTCTCAATTATTTAACAAAAAGCACTGGCAAAATCAGAGCGCAATCAGTAATACAGATGGATGGTCGCCCTATTTTTTTTTATAGAATAGAACTGCAAACAGTGGTAGGTTTTTTTAAAAGTTATCGTTTGCGTCGGGTTAAAATTATCTCGCGACTTTGTTGCAGATGGATAATTTTCACTACGCAATCACCCTGTCATATTAATTAATAATGTAAAGAGGGTATTCATGGTAAAGCAAACAACGCTATATGATGAACATATAGCCTGCGGTGCAAAAATGGTCGATTTTCATGGTTGGATGATGCCGTTGCATTATGGTTCGCAGATCAATGAACATAATTTTGTCAGAACCGAAGCAGGGATGTTTGATGTTTCCCATATGACTATTGTCGATTTACACGGGGAAGGCTGTCGCGATTTTCTCCGTTATCTTCTCGCCAACGATATCAATAAACTCACAGAGCAAGGCAAAGCTTTATATACAGGCATGCTGAATGCTTCCGGTGGTGTTATTGATGACCTGATTGTGTATTACCTCGCTGATGACTTTTATCGTCTCGTCGTCAACTCAGCAACGCGTGATAAAGACCTCGCTTGGATTGAACAACATGCTAAAGGTTATGCCGTTGAAATTCGTGTTCGCGATGACTTAGCGTTATTAGCTGTCCAAGGGCCGCAAGCACCAGAAAAGGTTCATTCATTACTGAGTTCGGAACAAAATAGCGCCATTGAAGGAATGAAACCATTTTATGGTATTCAAACTGGAGATTTGTTCATCGCAACCACGGGCTATACCGGCGAAAAAGGTTATGAAATTGCTATGCCTAAAGAGCAGGTCGTTGAATTTTGGCATAAACTGCTTAAGGCAGGGGTACACCCAGCGGGCTTAGGGGCGCGGGATACTTTGCGCCTTGAAGCCGGTATGAACCTATATGGGCAAGATATGGATGAAACGATTTCACCATTAGCCGCGAATATGGGATGGACGATCTCTTGGAAACCAGAAGATCGCCAATTTATTGGCCGTGAAGCATTGGAAAAATTACGCGAACAAGGTACTGAAAAACTTGTCGGTATTGTGATGCGTGAAAAAGGTATACTGCGTGCAGGGCAAGTTGTTCGCTTTACTGATGAACTGGGGAAACTACAAGAAGGGGTAATAACCAGTGGCTCTTTCTCGCCAACCCTTGGCTTCAGTATTGCGTTAGCGCGTGTCCCGAACGGAATTCAAGACAAAGCAATTGTTGAAATCAGACAAAGAGAAATGCCAGTTGAAGTTGTTAAACCGGGCTTTGTCCGTGAAGGTAACTGCTTAGTGTAATTTGGGCGAATCTGATTAATAAATTTAAAAATTGAGAGGCTAATGATGAGCAATACACCTAAAGAATTAATGTACACCCGTGAACATGAGTGGCTGCGCGATGAAGGTAATGGTGAATTTACAGTTGGTATCACCGAACATGCGCAAGAAACGTTGGGTGACATGGTGTTTGTTGATTTACCCGAAGTGGGAACGGCGGTAAGTGCAGGTGATGACGTTGCAGTCGTCGAATCAGTTAAAGCAGCATCTGATATTTACGCACCACTGAGTGGCGAAATTGTGGCGGTTAATAGTGAGTTGAATGACGCGCCAGAACTCGTAAATGAACAGCCGTATCAAGAAGGTTGGATTTTCCGCATTAAAGCATCCGATACCGCAGAGCTGGCGGATTTGATTGATGCGGCGGGTTATACCTCTATGATCGAAGCCGAAGAATAGTTTATTCGTCATATTTTGTGTTGTGGCGGTGTTGGCTTCGCTCTCTCGCCCTAGTCACATACTTATGTATGCTCCTAGGGTCTCATTTGCTTGCCGCCTAGCCACAACCTCGTCATATTTCATCTTGTGGCGGTGTTGGCTTCGCTCATTCGCCCTAGTCACATACTGGTGTATGCTCCTAGGGTCTCATTTGCTTGCCGCCTAGTCACAAGATGAACTATTTAGAGGGTTGAACAAATATAATTAGTAAGAAACAACCGCAATATCATTGATTTTAAGCGTTATCTCGCAAGTTCCGTAATAACCGCCCTACAACTTATGCATAGCAGACAAAGGATGGGAACACAGATATGTCGATGTCACTGAGTCAATTAGAAAATCGTTCAGAATTCATTTCGCGCCACATTGGTTCATCAGAACAACAATTAAAAACCATGTTAGACACCGTGGGTGCAACGTCATTAGATGCCTTGATGGGCAAAATTGTCCCCAAAGCCATTTTGCTTGCAGAGCCGCCAAGAGTGGGGGGGGGAGCAACTGAACAAGAAGCTTTAGCGGAATTAAAAGCAATAGCGTCACTCAATAAACGCTACAAAAGTTATATTGGTATGGGCTATGCCCCTGCTGTGCTTCCGCCAGTTATTTTGCGTAATTTATTAGAAAACCCGGGTTGGTATACCGCTTATACGCCATATCAACCGGAGGTGTCACAAGGCCGTTTAGAATCATTACTGAATTTTCAACAGTTAACTATCGACCTTACGGGGTTAGACCTCGCTTCTGCATCGTTATTGGACGAAGCCACCGCTGCGGCAGAAGCTATGGCGATGGCAAAACGGATCAGCAAACTGAAAGATGCAGAACGTTTCTTTGTGGCGGATGATGTTCATCCGCAAACTCTGGATGTTGTTCGCACACGTGCGGGGACTTTTGGTTTTGAAGTGATCGTGGATAGCGCAGAGAAAGCACTGGAACACGAAGGTGTTTTTGGTGTGTTACTTCAACAGGTTGGCACGACAGGTAATGTCCATGACTACAGTTCGCTATTTGCCCAATTAAAAGAGCGTAAAATTGTCAGTTGCGTTGCAGCAGATATGATGGCGCTAGTATTGCTCACTGCACCGGGTAAGCAAGGGGCGGATATTGTCTTCGGTTCAGCACAGCGTTTTGGCGTCCCGATGGGGTATGGTGGGCCACATGCGGCCTTCTTTGCTTGTCGTGACGAATTTAAACGGGCAATGCCTGGACGTATTATCGGTGTGTCACGGGATGCAGCAGGTAATACCGCACTGCGTATGGCGATGCAAACCCGTGAACAACATATTCGCCGTGAAAAAGCGAACTCGAATATTTGTACATCCCAAGTGCTGTTAGCCAATATCGCAGCCATGTATGCGGTTTATCATGGGCCAAAAGGGCTGAAAATAATTGCAGAGCGTATTCATCGCTTCAGCACTATTTTTGCCAAGGCATTAGCAGACGCAGGTTTTACATCACGCCATAAAACTTGGTTTGATACGTTATGTATTGAAGTCGCTGACAAAACAGCGGTGCTAGCGCGTGCTGAAAAAGCCAAAGTGAATTTACGTACTGATATTCGTGGTGCAGTTGGCGTGACTTTTAGTGAAATCACGACTCGCCAAGATTTAAATGAATTGTTTGCGGTGATCACAGGTGTTGAAGCTAAGTTAGATTTTGAAAAACTAGACCAATCTGTTTCAGCGACAGAGCAAGCGATCCCAAGCTCTATGTTACGTGATGATGAAATTTTAGCTCATCCAAATTTTCATCGTTACCATAGTGAAACCGAAATGATGCGCTATATGCATAGTTTAGAGTGCAAAGATTTAGCCTTAAACCAAGCTATGATCCCTCTGGGTTCTTGTACGATGAAGCTTAATGCGGCTGCGGAAATGATCCCAATTACTTGGCCTGAATTTGGCGAGCTACACCCATTCTGCCCACCTGAGCAGACTCAAGGTTATCACCAAATGATAGAGCAACTTTCCCATTGGTTAGTACAATTGACCGGTTATGATGCTGTTTGTATGCAACCTAACTCAGGGGCTCAAGGTGAATATGCCGGTTTATTGGCTATTCGTCGCTATCATGAGAGTCGCAATGAAGGAGAGCGAAATATTTGTTTGATCCCGGCTTCTGCTCACGGTACCAATCCTGCCTCTGCGCATATGGCAGGTATGGAAGTGGTGGTAGTGCGTTGTGATGATGAAGGTAATATCGATTTAACGGATTTACGTGAAAAAGCTCAGCAACATAGCGAAGCTCTTTCTTGTGTGATGGTAACTTACCCATCAACCCACGGGGTATATGAAGAAAGTATTCGTGAAGTGTGTGAAATTATTCACCAATATGGTGGGCAAGTATATCTTGATGGCGCAAATATGAATGCTCAAGTTGGTTTAACAACACCGGGCTTTATTGGTGCGGATGTTTCTCACCTGAATTTGCATAAAACATTCTGTATCCCTCACGGCGGTGGCGGCCCAGGTATGGGGCCTATCGGTGTGAAAAAACACTTGGCACCGTTCGTACCGGGGCATTCTGTGGTTGAGCAAGAAATGTTAACTGACCAAGGTGCGGTATCTGCAGCCCCATTTGGCAGTGCATCAATTTTGCCAATTAGCTGGATGTATATTCGGATGATGGGCTCTTATGGTCTACGTAAAGCTAGCCAAGTTGCTATTTTAAATGCGAATTATATTGCCAAGCGTCTTTCTGGCCGTTATGACATTTTATATACAGGGCAAGAAGGCTATGTTGCCCATGAATGTATTGTCGATTTACGCCCAATTAAAAGAGATACGGGTATCAGTGAGCTCGATATTGCTAAGCGCTTAATTGATTATGGTTTCCATGCGCCAACCATGTCTTTCCCTGTAGCAGGGACATTAATGATTGAACCGACAGAGTCTGAAAGCATAACTGAAATTGATCGGTTCATTGACGCCATGTTAGCGATACGCGATGAAATTGACCAAGTTGTGAAAGGGCAGTGGACACTAGAAGATAACCCTCTCGTGAATTCGCCTCATGTGCAAACGGAGCTAGCCGGGGAGTGGCCTCATAGTTATAGCCGTGAACTCGCAGCATTCCCAACAGCACAAACGAAAGCGAATAAATACTGGCCAGCAGTAAAACGGCTTGATGATGTGTATGGGGATCGTCATTTACACTGCTCATGTGTGCCGATTGAAGATTATATGTAGGAATATATCGCACACTTCTATTATATAATGTGAATTAAATACTCTTTAGGCTTGATTTCGGTGAGTTACTGAATTCAAGCCTTTATTTATTTAGGATTTATTTAACCTAAATATTGTGAGATACCCGTATAATTTTTACCTTGGTGTAGCTTTTCCACAGCACCTGTTTCTATAATGACTCGGTAAACCCCTCCATTAAGGTCAGCCACATACATCAGTTGTGCAGGCTTATCATATGTGAGTCCAATAGCCTCTTTAAAACCACGGCTTATCACCTTGTAGTGGCTTAATCCATCAGCAGAAATATTGGCACAATTTAAGCTATTACCATCGGGCTCAGCGCCTCTATCTGTCCAATATAAAATATGGTTTTCTTCATCAAGCAATAAATCAATAGGTTCGGGGAGGTCTTGAAGGAGCAATTGAATATCAGTTCGTTGATTGGCCGATTGTTGGATTTTAGGCGTTAATGGCACCCTAAAAATACGACCTAAATTACCTTTAGGGGTCCCTTTCTGAGTCCAGTAAATCCAATTATTTGTGACATCAACAGTAATGCCAACACATTGGTCTAATATATCTACTTTATTGTGTTTATCTCGGGGTCTTGCTACATGGACGAATAAATCAGAACCATCAATATTACATGATGAAACCATACCTCCTTCACGATCACACCAATATAATCGTTGATTTACTAAATCAAGATGCAATTGTTTTGGCGTTCTTATCTTTCCGTTGCCCAATAGTATTTTTCTGCCAGTACCATCAAAATTCATCACATTAATGGAGCCATCGTCAGCCTCATAATCTTCACCCATATTACTCCAATAAATTAATCGGTTAGCAGGGTCAACGGCAATACCATCAGGGATTCCACCGAGTCCTTCGATAATTGGGATTGTTTGGTGTGTTGATTTATTGAATTGAATTATAGCGGGTGAATGGACATCTAGAAGTAAAAGGTAAGGATTTGAATATTCATTGAATTTTTCCATTTTAAACCTCTTTGGCAAATGTTCAATGATAAAGATAGGAGCGATATTAATAATTGGCAAGTTATTAATATTGGTATTTCTATATAAGTCGAGATTAATAATTATTAAAAAATATAAAGTGGTTTATTATTTAAATCAAAATAATGAATTAGAGAAAAGTATATCTTGCTGTGGGTAATACACATTAGATTAGATGAGTGTAACACGTTAAATAAAGCGGCTTTGTAGCCGCTTCTGACATAAATTACAGTAACCAGCCTTTTTGCTGAGCGAGCTCCAATTGTAATTTAAGTTGTTGATAAAATTCAGGTAGGATCTGCTGAATATAATCACATTTACTGAGGACTTGTTCCAGACGAATGTGGTTTTCGACCCAACTTTGGCCTTGATTATGCAGGTTCATCAGCATCGGCATCGCTCGGTCAATGGCATTCGCATACACAGATTCCGGGGTTTCTAATGCATCATATTCATTCCACAGAGCTAATAGCGTTTCATTTTGCGGGCTAGGCAGTAAGTTAAAAATACGCTTAGCCGCTTTAACTTCTTCTTCATGAATAGCATCACGAGCGGCATTATCAAATACCAATACATCGCCTGCATCAATTTCAACAATGTCATGAACAAGGGCAAGTTTTATCGCATGTTCGATATTAATGCCTTGAACATAAGGTGCAAAACTCATTGCTGCAACGGCAAATTGCCAACTGTGTTCTGCTGTGTTTTCTTGGCGTTCACGGTTCAATAACTTATTTTTACGATAAACACTTTTGAGTTTATCTAATTCCATCAAAAATTGGACGACTTCGGTAAAAGCCCCAAAATTAACCACCTCTACGGGCTTGTTACCTAATGCAGATGACATAAAAACTCCAATTAATTCTCTTCTAATGAATAAGGTAATGGTGCGATAGTTAGATGACTTTGCTCATCCCCCATAACACGGAAAACGCTATCCGCTTCCATATCGTTATTCATAATGACTTGCACATAGATTTCGCCGCTACCTAAGCGAATAGCAGCTAAAACAGTTCCTGTACGGCGCCATTTATCACCAAGCTGCCATTCCACACCTTCACCAACGACAGGAATAGTGGTACCTGTACCTTTTAAGGTGTACATCGCACGTTTATTTGCACCACGGAATTTTGCACGGGCAACCATTTCTTGACCGGTATAACAGCCTTTTTTAAAGCTAATACCATCAGGTAGGGCTTGTAAGTTGGTTGCTTGAGGTAAATGTTGGGCACTATTTTGTTGATCGATAATCGCAAAACCGGCTTCGATATCAAGGGCTAACCATTGTTCATCGTTGACCTGAATAGCACCTAAGGTTTGGGCCATTTTTTGTGCCGTTTCTTCGTTCGTGATCACTAAAAAACGCTCTGTGGGTAATGCAAAATGTAATATTGTGGAGGCGTCGTCTGTAACCACTTGGTTTTGAGCGTCAGGTAATGCAGTAAATAATGTTGCCAGTGCTTCTCTAGCGCCTTTACCCGCGACTCCGACTAATTTCAGTTCTGGTTTTTTTTCAAAGGTGACTTTCGAAAAAACAGCATATTTTTTCAGTTCGGCGAGTTGTGAGTCGGCAACGCTGGTTCTTAATAAATATGAGTAGCCATCTAAATGATGGAATAAGCGGAGGTCGCTCCACATCTTACCTTTAGGATCACAATGTGCTGTTAATGCATGTGATTGCTTGAGTGTGGCGATATCTGCGGTTACTTGGCCTTGCAGGTATTTTTCTGCATCGGCGCCGTGGAGGTGAATAAGTTCCCAGTTTTCCAGTGAAATCAAAACGAGTGGTAAAGACTGAGATCCGAGAGGGAATTGCTGTGTACTATCAATTTGGTTAGTCATGATTTCACCTGTTGTTCTTTGATAGATAAAGGTGCCTAATGGTAAAATAGCTAGATAACATTGCAAGTAGTTATTATGATGAAGCTGTATTATCTAATAGTTTTTTATCATCTGTTTGTAGAAAAACGGTATTTTACTACTAAAATTACAACAATGTAGTCTATAACATGTTTTCTTAGCGGATAATCTGTTAGAGTATGGAAAATAATCAATCTAATCAGTTAACTGCAAAAAAGGCCGTAGTAGAATGGATATTGAGAATAAAGCGCGAATTCATTGGGCATGCCGCCGTGGTATGCGTGAATTAGATATTTCAATCATGCCGTTTTTTGAGTATGAATATGATGACCTAACAACTCACGATAAGCAGGTATTTGTCCGTTTATTAGAATGTGCGGACCCTGATTTATTCAATTGGCTAATGAATCACGGTCGTCCAGATGATGACGAACTTTTTCGTATGATTAAACTGATTCAGGAAAAAAATAAAAATCGTGGTCCTGTGGAAATCTAATCTCTCCATTTCATGGAAAACCCAACTGTTCTCAACCTGTGTTCATGGGGTCATTGGGATGTTTTTACTATTGGCTCCATGGTCCCCTGGTAACTCAATGATATGGTTGCCGCTATTAGTGGTTGTCGTTGCGAGTTGGGCAAAGAGCCAGAAAAATATCAGTAAAATAAAAGGGGTTGCTGTACTGGTTAATGGCAATAAGGTTCAGTGGAAGAAAAATGAATGGAGAATACTGAAAGCACCTTGGCTTACCCGCTATGGTATATTACTGACACTAGAAGCGTTACAAGGTAAACCACAAAAGCTCCATTTGTGGGTTGCAAAAGACGCATTGTCGGAAGAGAATTGGCGTAATTTAAACCAATTATTGCTGCAATACCCTGATATTTAGGCTACCAAAATCATAGGTGATAAATCAAATTGGTAGCCTAGTGTAGGGTAGGTAACCCTCACTTTGGGGGTTCGATGAGCAAGTACATATAAACTTGCATCATAACAGCGCTTCAATTTCCTGAAAAATCTGCACACACCACTGCGCAATACGTTCATCGGTCTGTTCAAACTGGTGGACTTCATCTAATGCCAGCCCAACAAACATATCACCAGTTTCATTGAGTGGTTTAGGGCTATCAAAGGTATAGCCTTCAGTTGGCCAGAAACCGACAAATTTAGCGCCAGTTGGTTTTAGTTGATGATAGAGCATGCCAAGGGCATCAAGAAACCACTCGCCATAATCTATTTGGTCACCCAGTCCATACATCGCAATGATTTTATTTGCGAGGTTAAGATTGGGAAGCGCTTCCCAAATTTCAAGCCAATCTTCCTGTATTTCACCAAAATCCCACGTAGGTATTCCCAAA
This sequence comes from Providencia rettgeri, assembly GCF_013255915.1. Classification (GTDB taxonomy): domain Bacteria; phylum Pseudomonadota; class Gammaproteobacteria; order Enterobacterales; family Enterobacteriaceae; genus Providencia; species Providencia hangzhouensis. Next base: position 1,508,519 of record NZ_CP053896.1, read on the forward strand.
ATAAGAACATCATACTGTTCCATTTCTGCTGGCGGTGTATCGTTAACGTTATGCAATGTGACTAAATCATCGCCGAGAATATCACGTATTTTTTCTGCAACCATTTCGGTATAACAGGTACTAGAACCGTAAAAAAGACCTATTTTCATATATATTATTACTATGTCCAGCTATGGTTTTCATCACAAGAGAGATATTGTAACAGAAGCAGCCACATTCAGGCATAATAGAATCGTGTGGTATTATCTAAAGGAAGCTTATCTGTCGTGGAAACAAAACAACTTAATCCATTAATTGAACAATTTCTTGATACAATTTGGCTTGAACAAGATCTAGCCGAAAATACATTGGCTTCTTATCGTAATGACCTTCAACTATTAGATAAATGGCTTGATGCGCATCAGTTGCATTTAGAAAGTGTTCAATCAATTGACTTACAATCTTTTTTTGCAGAACGTATTGATTGTGGATATAAAGCAACCAGTTCAGCACGTTTATTAAGTGCGATGCGTAGGTTATTTCAATATTTGTATCGGGAGAAAATCCGTCTGGATGACCCTTCTGCGGTGATTGCTGCCCCCAAAATTCCGCAGCGTTTACCCAAAGATTTAAGTGAAAAACAAGTTGAAGATTTATTGAATGCCCCTGCTACCGAAGATGCTTTAGAACTACGTGATAAGGCCATGTTGGAAGTGCTATATGCTTGTGGTTTGCGTGTTTCTGAATTAATCGGCTTAACTTTTTCAGATATTAGCTTGCGGCAGGGGGTTATTCGCGTTGTTGGTAAAGGCGATAAAGAAAGATTGATTCCCTTGGGGGAAGAGGCAATATATTGGCTAGAGAAATATATTGATGAAGGTCGCCCAGATTTATTAAATGGCAAAACTAGCGATATTCTATTCCCGAGTAAGCGTGGCACGAAAATGACTCGGCAAACGTTTTGGCATCGAATAAAATATTATGCAGTACTTGCACATATTGATAGCGAGCGACTCTCACCACATGTTCTTAGACACGCATTTGCAACCCATTTACTCAATCATGGGGCAGATTTACGCGTGGTACAAATGTTGTTAGGTCATAGTGATCTTTCAACCACCCAAATTTATACTCATGTTGCTACTGAACGGTTACGAGTATTGCATGAGCAGCATCATCCAAGGGGGTGATGCATGATTAAAGGACTATCTATGAAACGCAAATTGTTATTATTGGCTGCTGCATGTATTGCGACTGTGACTTCCACGGTCTATGGGGCAACAGAAGAAAAAGTTATCCGTGATACTTTGGAAAAATACAACATGGTTGTTGAGGTAATTAAACCTTCGCCAATCGTTGGGCTGAATGTTGTTGAAACCACAACAGGGGTTGTTTATATCACTGATGATGGCAAATATTTATTGCAAGGGCCAATTTATGATATGAGCGGTAAAAACCCAGTCAATATCAGTAATCAGCCATTAATGAAAAAAGTAGAAGCGCTCAAAGATGAAATGATTATCTTCAAAGCCCCTCAGGAAAAGCATGTTGTGACAGTTTTTACCGATATTAGCTGTGGTTATTGTAAAAAATTACATGAATCTGTTGGTGAATTAAACAGCCAAGGTGTTACGGTGCGTTATCTGGCTTATCCACGCCAAGGTGCAGATAGCGACGTAGGAAAGAAAATGGCATCTATTTGGTGCAATGGTCTACAACAAAAAGCATTAACTCAAGCGTTTAAAGGTGAAGAAGTTGCCATGATTGAAGATTGCAAAATTGACCTAAGTAAACATATGAGTGTGGGTAATTTATTCAAAGTGACGGGAACACCAGCAATCATCCTACCGGATGGGCAATTACTGCCTGGCTACATGAAACCGGATGCCCTTGTTCAATTACTCAACGAAAAATAGTTAATTATTGTGAATGTAGAAACACTCTTACAACAAAGACAGCAGCAAAGTTCTGCCGCTCAACTTCCTGGCTTGCCTGAGCTATTACAACGAATTTACCAGCATCGGGGCATCACGGATATCACTCAGTTAGAGCGCAAAGCAGCTAATTTATTGGATTATCGGACATTATCGGGTGTTGATAAGGCATTGCCCCTACTTTATCGTGCGTTAAATGAACATGAAGCTATTACTATTGTTGGGGATTTCGATGCGGATGGAGCAACCAGTACGGCATTAGCTATTAGAGCTCTAAAATCAATGGGATATAGAAATATCAATTATATCGTTCCGAACCGTTTTGAAAATGGTTATGGATTAACGCCATTGGTTGTCGAAGAAGCCCGTAAACGCGGAACGAATCTCATTATTACCGTTGATAATGGCATCTCATCCCATGAAGGGGTTGCAGTAGCTAATCAATATGGAATGAATGTAATTATTACCGATCACCATCTGCCGGGGGAAACTTTGCCTGCTGCGGATGCGATAATCAACCCGAACTTAAATGAATGTTGCTTTGCATCTAAATCATTAGCCGGGGTTGGTGTCACATTTTATTTAATGTCTGCCTTACGTGCATATCTACGTCAGCAAGGGTGGTTTGTGCAGCAAGGGCTAGCAGAACCTAATTTAGCCGAGTACCTTGATTTGGTTGCATTAGGAACTGTTGCAGACGTGGTTCCTCTTGATACAAATAACCGCATTTTAGTTCACCAAGGGCTAAATCGTGTTAGAGCTGGGCGCTGTTGCGCGGGTATTAAAGCCCTCATTGAGGTTTCCAAACGTGATTTACCAAGACTAGTGGCAAATGATTTTGGGTTTGCGCTTGGCCCTAGGCTAAATGCGGCAGGCAGATTAGATGATATGTCAGTGAGCATTGAATTATTACTGACAGACGATATGGCGTATGCAAGGGAACTGGCAAATGAGTTAGATGGGCTGAATCAAACTCGCCGTGAGATTGAAGCGGGTATGCAGCAAGAAGCGCTCGTGCTTTTTAATCAATTCGAATACGGTGAAAGCCAGTTGCCAAATGGCTTAGCCATTTATCATCCTGAATGGCATCAGGGGGTTGTCGGTATACTCGCCTCAAGGATCAAAGAACAATATCATCGTCCTGTTATCGCTTTTGCTCCTGCGGGTGATGGTTTATTAAAAGGTTCTGGGCGTTCCATTCAGGGTGTCCATATGCGGGATGCATTAGAACGGTTAAATACATTACAACCCGGGATTATGCAAAAATTTGGTGGCCATGCAATGGCAGCAGGCTTAACTTTGCATGTTGAACAATTTGACGCTTTTAAACATCACTTTGAATTATTGATGGGTGAATTAGTTCAACCTGAGCAATTGGCTGGGATAATCTGGAGTGATGGCGAACTTTCACGCAATGAGTTTTGTTTAGAAACTGCTGAACTTATTCGAGAAAGTGGCCCATGGGGACAAGCATTTCCGGAACCTATATTTGATGGTGAATTCCAATTATTACAGCAAAGGCTTGTTGGTGAGCGCCATTTGAAACTTATGCTGGAACCCATAAATGGTGGGCCAATGTTAGATGCAATTATGTTTAATATTGATGTTCGTCGATGGCCAGATAACAGCATCAAAAAAGCGAAAATAGCCTTTAAATTAGATGTGAACGAATATCGTGGACAAAAAAACGTCCAGCTAATGATTGAGCATATTTGGCCTGATTAAGCCTATCATAAACGGCGGAATAACCAGCAAATAGCGTTTGATGGCGCTATAAACATGAGATAAATTCCGCTATACTAAGCGGTTTGTGAATAAAAAATTATTTTTGACTAACCATAAGATATTGAAAAATGACGTTTGAAATAAACCCAGTAAAAAATAAGATTCAGGACCTGTCTGAACGGACAGTGGTTCTGAGGGGGTATCTTTGACTATGATGCCAAGAAAGAACGCTTAGAAGAAGTCAATGCTGAGCTTGAACAGCCTGATGTGTGGAATGAACCCGAGAGGGCGCAAGCCCTTGGTAAAGAACGCTCATCTCTTGAAGCAATTGTTGAAACGATTGACCAGATGACGCAAGGCCTTGAAGATGTTGAGGGTTTATTAGAGCTTGCGGTTGAAGCTGATGACGAAGACACATTCAATGAAGCTGAAGCTGAACTAGAGCAATTAGAAGGCAAATTAGAGCAACTTGAATTTCGCCGTATGTTCTCTGGCGAATACGATAGTGCAGATTGCTACATTGATTTACAAGCGGGTTCTGGCGGTACTGAAGCTCAAGATTGGGCAAGTATGTTATTGCGTATGTACTTGCGTTGGGCTGAGTCAAAGGGCTTTAAAACCGAGATTATCGAAGAGTCTGATGGTGATGTTGCTGGGCTAAAATCGGCAACAGTCAAAATTATTGGTGACTATGCCTACGGATGGTTAAGAACGGAAACTGGTGTTCACCGTTTGGTGCGTAAGAGTCCGTTTGACTCAGGTGGGCGTCGCCATACTTCTTTTAGTTCTGCGTTTATTTATCCTGAAGTTGATGATGATATTGATATCGAAATCAATCCAGCGGATTTGCGTATTGATGTATACCGTGCATCTGGTGCGGGTGGTCAGCACGTAAACAAAACGGAATCAGCGGTACGTATCACACATATTCCAACCAATATTGTGACGCAATGCCAGAATGACCGTTCGCAGCATAAAAATAAAGACCAAGCTATGCGCCAGTTAAAAGCGAAGCTATACGAACTGGAAATGCAAAAGAAAAATGCAGACAAGCAAGCGATGGAAGAGAACAAATCTGATATTGGCTGGGGAAGCCAGATTCGTTCTTATGTCCTTGATGATGCAAGAATTAAAGATTTACGTACTGGTGTGGAAACGCGTAACACGCAAGCCGTACTGGATGGTGATTTGGATAAATTCATTGAAGCTAGTTTAAAAGCTGGCCTGTGAGGAAAAAATGTCTCAGGAACAACAAGGTGTTGAACAAGCACCTGATTTGAATAACGAACTTAAAGCACGTAAAGAAAAATTAGCGGCACTGCGTGAAAAGGGTATTCCATTTCCAAACGATTTTCGTCGTGAAGATATTTCCGATAAAATTCATGCGCAATATGATGATAAAACCTCAGAAGAGCTTGAAGACCTAAATATTGAAGTGTCGATTGCTGGCCGTATGATGACTCGTCGTATTATGGGTAAAGCTTCGTTTGCAACGTTACAGGACGTTGGCGGACGCATTCAAATTTATGTATCGCGTGATGATTTAGCGGAAGGCATCTATAACGAACAGTTTAAAAAATGGGACTTAGGCGATATTTTAGGTGCTAAAGGCCGTTTATTTAAAACCAAAACGGGTGAGTTAACTGTTCATTGTCATGAAGTTCGTTTATTAACCAAAGCGTTGCGTCCATTGCCTGACAAATTCCACGGTTTATCAGACCAAGAAACACGTTATCGTCAGCGTTACCTTGACTTAATTGCGAATGATGAATCTCGTCATACTTTTATTGTTCGTTCTAAGATCCTAGCTGAAGTACGTAACTTTATGGTTAGCTACGGTTTTATGGAAGTGGAAACACCAATGATGCAGGTCATCCCTGGTGGTGCTTCTGCGCGTCCATTTGTGACTCACCATAATGCATTAGATATCGATATGTACTTACGTATCGCACCTGAATTATACCTGAAACGCTTAGTTGTAGGTGGTTTCGAACGCGTATTTGAAATCAACCGTAACTTCCGTAATGAGGGGTTATCCCCACGTCATAATCCAGAGTTCACAATGATGGAACTCTATATGGCTTATGCGGATTACCGTGACTTAATCGCATTGACGGAAGATTTGTTCCGTACACTGACACAAAAAGTGTTAGGCAATACTGTTGTTCAGTATGGGGAACAAGAGTTCGATTTCGGTAAGCCATTTACTAAAATGACGATGAAAGAAGCTATTTGCAAATATCGTCCAGAAACGAATGTTGCTGATTTGGATGATATGGATAAAGCGGTGGCGATAGCTCAGTCTATCGGTATTAAGATTGAAAAGAGCTGGGGCTTAGGCCGCGTACAGTGTGAAATCTTCGAAGAAGTTGCAGAAAGCCACTTGATTCAGCCAACATTTATTACTGAGTACCCAGCTGAAGTTTCACCGTTAGCGCGTCGTAATGATGACAACCCATTTATTACCGACCGTTTTGAATTCTTCATTGGTGGTCGTGAAATCGGTAACGGTTTCTCGGAATTAAATGACGCAGAAGATCAAGCTGAGCGTTTTGCTGAGCAAGTACGTCAAAAAGATGAAGGTGATGACGAAGCAATGTTCTATGATGAAGACTATGTCACCGCATTAGAACATGGTTTACCGCCAACAGCAGGTTTAGGCATCGGTATTGACCGTATGGTGATGTTATTCACTAACAGCCATACTATTCGCGATGTTATTTTATTCCCCGCTTTACGTCCTAGCAAAGCTTAAATACCATTATGCCCGGTTAATTCCGGGCATATATTTACATTTATAAGCAATCAATATTACTCTCCTCATGTTTTATTCAAATGCTTCATTTTAGGTTAAAGATAAAACACCATTTACTAGACGTTAAATGAGTAACATGGAATAAAATCACTGAATAGTGTTTTTTGAGTGATTACGGCTATGTGAACGCTATATTTTTATTAAAAATAAATTTGAGTTACGAATCGTATCAATTTAATATAAGTAATTCCGACAGATAACTGCTATGCTTTATTACGTAGTTGGAAATTATGTAGCTGAAATGCCGATAAATTCGCTTTTTTATAACTGGCTGATTTTGCTTGTAATTTTTAATTGCTGTTAGTTTTTGGAATTGAATTAAGCAGGTTACCCATATTTTGAATGATGGCGGTTATTGCCATGTCACAGGTTTAAAGTGTGTCAGCAGCTTGATAAATGAAAAGTAGGTGTGTTTATTGTTAGCCATCATTTTATTTGTTAACAATTGTTACAGGGACAGAACTAAAATGAGAATTTACTTGAAAGGTATCTAATTGTTAGCAAGGTTTATTGAGCAACCTAATCGTTATCTGACATAAAATAATAAAAAATTCCGGTAAAGGTGTTAATTTGTCTCTTTATAAGGACTGCTAGCGGAAATTAGCTCATAAATTTAATAGAAATGTAGCAATAAAATAATTTTAAAACTAAAGTTAAGTTAATCTAAATTTATGAGATGACTCTATTTCTACATTCGGGCTTATAGAAAATAGCTAATTTTTAGCTTACACTAAGTTTTTTGGACATCATTATAATAGCGAAGAAAAGTGCTGGTAAGGTAACCATATGTTTTTAAAAAATAAATTTCATGTTGCATTTTTGCTTATAGCAGGTACAGCTCTTCTTTCAGGTTGTACATTTGGTTCAGACACATACAATACAGCAACACCTAATACCCCAAGTAAACAAACAGTCGATACAAGTACCGCTCAGCCGGTAACACAATCGACTGTTGATACCAATCCAGGTCAGGTTGATAACTCTTATCCTGAATCTCAAAAAGTTTTAAACAGCGCAATTAACCGTACACCAGTTGCTTCTACAACTTATGGTGAAGCGGGGGCTGACCAGCAAACATTTGCTCATTTGAATACGTGTGTTAAAGAATTAAACGCGCTCAAAACACTATCACCAAAAGATTACAATCGCTTAGTAGGTTCATTTAAAGAAGTTAGCGAAATCAACCGTCTATATCGACAAGTTGAAGGGACTGCTAGCCCTGACACAATTGAACTATTACAAATGGCAATAGAGTCTAAAACTAAAGTGTTGTGTGCAAAAGTTCGTTATAACTCAGTATTGTCTACCGAATCAACATTGAAGAAAATTAGTGGATTATGAGAATAAACCTTAGGCTTTGTGTGTCACTGGCACTTGTTACGACTTTTTTTAGTCATGCTCCAAAAGCAGAGCGCTTTAACAATGTAATTGATGATTTTGATACCTACCTTCAAATGGAAAAAGAAGGCAAAGTACAAGAGCAAAAACAACAATTGCCAGTTAATACACAAAACCAAGGTTATGATATCTTTTCTTCGCTATCTACCGTTCCTGCGCCAAAAGAGAAGCAAAAATCTGCGGCAGCGAATAAAGGAACTAAAGGCAAAACTACAGGGAAAAGTAAATCTGCTGCTACATCAACGAAGAAAGCAGATGTAGCGAAAGCAGACCCTGTAGAGCCAGAAAAAACGACTTTTCCTGAAGTGTGTGCGGTGGCGACAGAAAATGGCGTAGCGCCTATTTTATTGTCGTCTTACCCTTATTTTTTTCAAAGCAACCAATGGGATCCAGCTTATCTAGCAAAAGATTTTGCAAAGTATCAATTGGTTCTTGACCCACTCGGCTTATATTCATCTAAATTTGCTAAGCCAACAGGTATTAATACCTCTGCTTATCTTGAGCAACTGGCGCAATTAATTGAACGCCAGCAATTAACACATCTATATAAGTTTGGTATTGCTCAAGGAGTAGGCCAGCTTATTGCCTATAATCATTTACTCAATGATGACCAACTCGTTTCTGAACTTATCAATCATAATAAGAGTATTGCGCAATTAACGCAGACAATTACCGAGAAACAATTTGAGATTGATAAACTAAACGATGAAGTTCTGAAGAGTAAAGAGCATATAGCCCAGCTACAGGCGGTTGTAAATTCATCAGATGATCAGTCTTTAATTGACACATTAAAGGCTAAATTGGCGGATGCACAAAAAACAATTGAGCAAAAGCAAAATAGTCTTGAGCAATTAAGTCAAGAAAATCAGCAAACCCAAGAAACGATTGCCCAGCTTGAGAAACAATTAAATGAAAGTGTTGTTGAACAAGCTCAACTTAAACAGCAATTAGCAGATAAAGAACAACAATTTGCTACCGCAAATTTGAAAATTGAGCAATTAACCGCTGATATTGCAAAATTGGAGTCAGAGGCTAAAAATCAACTGCAACTTGTTGGTAATACTGATGAACAAATGAAGTCAGTGACAGCTCAACTTTTACAGCAAAAAGAGTTGTTAAAACAGAAAGAAAATGAATTAGCTACGGCTAAAAGTGAAAAAGATGATGTCCAATCTTCTTTGGTCGCTCAGCAAGAAAAAAGTAAATCATTAGAGTCACAAAACCAGCAACTACAAGCCCAGTTAGTCGAAAAAGAACAATTAGCGAAAAGCATTCAAACTTCTCTGGCGGAAAAAACTGAACAAGCTGAGCAAAAAGTTGCATTAGAAAATGCCTTAAAAGTTGCTCAAGAACAGCTGAATTCATATCAAAGTACGCAAAATACGTTAGAAAAACAGTTAGCTCAAAGTGAAAAACAGCAAGCTGAGTTGCAGGCGAAGCTCAACCAGCAAGAGCACGATTACGTTACGGCACAGGCGCAACTGAAACAAGCGAACGCAGATCTACAAAAGCTCCAAGGGGAGATGGAAAAACAGACCGCCTTGATGAGCCAAGCCAGCGACCAACAAGTTAAAGCGTTGACCGCGGATTTAAACAAACAACTCGCTTTGTTGAAGCAAAAAGAAGACGGGTTGAAGAAAGCTGAAACGGAGAGCCAAACCACCCGTGAGGCGCTAGCCAAACAGCAAGCGGACGCAAAAGCGTTAGCGGAGAAAAACCAGCAGCTTGCTGCCGAATTGCAACAAAAAGCGCAACAAGCGGAAAAAATTCAAGCGTCCTTAGCCGAGCAGACGGCGAAGGCTGCCGAGAAGGTGGCGTTAGAAGCCGAACTGGCTGAGGCGAAAAAACAGTTAGCCGAGCACCAAACGGCGCAAAATGCGTTGTCTAAACAGTTTGCGAACAGTGAAAAACAGCAAGCCGAGTTGCAGGCGAAGCTCAACCAGCAAGAGCAAAATTACGTTACGGCACAGGCGCAACTGAAACAAGCGAACGCAGATCTACAAAAACTTCAAGGGGAGATGGAAAAACAGACCACCTTGATGAGCCAAGCCAGCGACCAACAAGTTAAAGCGTTGACGGCGGATTTAAACAAACAACTCGCTTTGCTGAAGCAAAAAGAAGACGGGTTGAAGAAAGCTGAAACGGAGAGCCAAACCACCCGTGAGGCGCTCGCCAAACAGCAAGCGGAGGCAAAAGCCTTAGCCGAGAAAAACCAGCAGCTTGCTGCCGAATTGCAACAAAAAGCACAACAAGCGGAAAAAATTCAAGCGTCCTTAGCCGAGCAGACGGCGAAGGCTGCCGAGAAGGTGGCGTTAGAAGCCGAACTGGCTGAGGCGAAAAAACAGTTAGCCGAGCACCAAACGGCGCAAAATGCGTTGTCCAAACAGTTTGCGAACAGTGATAAACAGCAAGCCGAGTTGCAGGCAAAACTCCGCCAGCAAGAGCACGATTACGTTACGGCACAGGCGCAACTGAAACAAGCGAACGCAGATCTACAAAAGCTCCAAGGGGAGATGGAAAAACAGACCGCCTTGATGAGCCAAGCCAGCGACCAACAAGTTAAAGCGCTGACCGCGGATTTAAACAAACAACTCGCTTTGTTGAAGCAAAAAGAAGACGGGTTGAAGAAAGCTGAAACGGAGAGCCAAACCACCCGTGAGGCGCTCGCCAAACAGCAAGTGGATGCAAAAGCCTTAGCGGAGAAAAACCAGCAGCTTGTTGCCGAATTGCAACAAAAAGCGCAACAAGCGGAAAAAATTCAAGCGTCCTTAGCCGAGCAGACGGCGAAGGCTGCCGATAAGGTGGCGTTAGAAGCCGAACTGGCTGAGGCGAAAAAACAGTTAACCGAGCACCAAACGGCGCAAAATGCGTTGTCCAAACAGTTTGCGAACAGTGAAAAACAGCAAGCCGAGTTGCAGGCAAAACTCCGCCAGCAAGAGCACGATTACGTTACGGCACAGGCGCAACTGAAACAAGCGAACGCAGATCTACAAAAGCTCCAAGGGGAGATGGAAAAACAGACCGCCTTGATGAGCCAAGCCAGCGACCAACAAGTTAAAGCGCTGACGGCGGATTTAAACAAACAACTCGCTTTGTTGAAGCAAAAAGAAGACGGGTTGAAGAAAGCTGAAACGGAGAGCCAAACCACCCGTGAGGCGCTCGCCAAACAGCAAGCGGACGCAAAAGCGTTAGCCGAGAAAAACCAGCAGCTTGCTGCCGAATTGCAACAAAAAGCACAACAAGCGGAAAAAATTCAAGCGTCCTTAGCCGAGCAGACGGCGAAGGCTGCCGAGAAGGTGGCGTTAGAAGCCGAACTGGCTGAGGCGAAAAAACAGTTAGCCGAGCACCAAACGGCGCAAAATGCGTTGTCCAAACAGTTTGCGAACAGTGAAAAACAGCAAGCCGAGTTGCAGGCGAAACTCCGCCAACAAGAGCAAAATTACGTTACGGCACAGGCGCAACTGAAACAAGCGAACGCAGATCTACAAAAGCTCCAAGGGGAGATGGAAAAACAGACCGCCTTGATGAGCCAAGCCAGCGACCAACAAGTTAAAGCACTGACGGCGGATTTAAACAAACAACTCGCTTTGTTGAAGCAAAAAGAAGACGGGTTGAAGAAAGCTGAAACGGAGAGCCAAACCACCCGTGAGGCGCTAGCCAAACAGCAAGCGGACGCAAAAGCCTTAGCGGAGAAAAACCAGCAGCTTGCTGCCGAATTGCAACAAAAAGCGCAACAAGCGGAAAAAATTCAAGCGTCCTTAGCCGAGCAGACGGCGAAGGCTGCCGAGAAGGTGGCGTTAGAAGCCGAACTGGCTGAGGCGAAAAAACAGTTAGCCGAGCACCAAACGGCGCAAAATGCGTTGTCCAAACAGTTTGCGAACAGTGAAAAACAGCAAGCCGAGTTGCAGGCGAAGCTCAACCAGCAAGAGCAAAATTACGTTACGGCACAGGCGCAACTGAAACAAGCGAACACGGATTTGCAGAAGCTGAAGAATGAAGTTGAAACAAAAACAGCTTTAATGAATCAAGCCAGCGACCAACAGATTAAAGCGCTGACGGCAGATTTAAACAAACAACTCGCTTTGCTGAAGCAAAAAGAAGACGGGTTGAAGAAAGCTGAAACGGAAAGTAAAGTAACTCGTGAGGCGCTCGCCAAACAGCAAGCAGATGCAAAAGCGTTAGCGGAGAAAAACCAGCAGCTTGTTACGCAACTGAAACAGAAAGCGCAGCAAGCAGATAAGATCCAAGCATCTTTAGCAGAGCAAACTGCCAAATTAGCACAAAAAATTACGTTAGAGTCTGAATTAGCAACAGCAAAAAAACAGTTGGCTGAGCAGCAAGCAGCACAGAATGTTTTATCAAAACAATATGTTGAGAGCCAAAAGCAACAGCAACAATTGCAAGAAAACTTAAAACAAAATGAACAAAATTTTGTTAATGCTCAAAAACAATTGGAACAGGCTAATGCAGAACTGCTGAAATTACAAAAAGATGTTGAAAAACAAACAGCGCTAGTAGGTCAAGCAAGTGACAAGCAAGTTAAAGCGTTAACTGCGGACTTAAATAAACAAGTTACATTATTGAAAGAAAAAGAAAGCGCTATTGCCAAGTTAGAATCTGAGAAAAAATCAATTAGTGACGCTCTTGCTGCCCAAGAAAGTGAGAAGAAAAAACTTGACCAGCAAAACCAGCAATTTACTAAGCAGACTAAGGCTCAAGAAGACAAAATCAGCAAACTTGAAAGTGATATTGCGGCTAAAACAAAGAAACAGTCTGAAATTGAGCAAAAACTGACAGACACGAATAAACTTCTTGGTGATTTAAAAGCGAACTCTCAAAAAGAGTTGGCATTAGCACAAGAAAAATTGAAAAAACTACAAACGGAATTGGATTCAAGTAAATCCATTTCGAGTGATGAAGCTTTAAAATCACAAATTATGGCGTTAAATCGACAGATAACTCAATTACAAAATGAAAATGATGCATTAAAAGCAAGAGGTGGTTCGAAATCGAGTACTGGTCTGGCTGGGCGAATTCCTCCTAGCAAAGATGCAAAAGTGATTGCCGCAGAAAATGCGAAGAAAAACCAAAAAATTATTGAGCAAATTACCGCTCAAAAATACAGTAAGCTCGATAGCAATACTTACTATAAAATCATTCAAGTTGGCTCACCGATAAAAGACGTGAAAAATAAAGACGTGACTTTTATTATGAGAGAGCAATTAACTGACGGTAAGGTTACGGTGTTGTATACCGATCAAAACCCTGTCACATTACCTTATAATCAGTTACCTGCACCATTAAACTCCTTTGTCGAACGAGCAGGGGAAGGGGGAATGGTTAAAGTCTATATTAAACCTGAAGGTGGGTATGGCGTTGAAGGCATACCAGGTGAGGTACCACCAAACTCCATGTCAATTATTGATTTAAAAATAATCAAAGCGAAATAGCATAGCTTTTATTTAAGGTTATCTTAAAGGTAATTTGTCACTGAAAGGCAAATTACCTTTTTTGTGATGTATCAATCTGAAAGAAGTATAAGAAGTATAAGAAGTATAAGAAGTATAAGAAGTATAAGAAGTATAAGAAGTATAAGAAGTGAATGTGAATATTTAAAGGAAGGATTTGATGTTTGCCTTTCTGCCAGATTATAGTGAAGTTTAAACTTCTATAACTGACAGGGCATGAGTTAGAGTCTTACTGAGCGGTTAAGCTGCTATTCTTGACCGACTCGGTGTGTAGCCAAACCGTTTTCGATAAGTTTGGGTGAAGTAAGATTGACTTGAAAAGCCTGCTTCCATAGAAACCTCTACAATACTCATTGTAGTATTAATTAACAACTGGTGTGCATACATAATACGTTTTTCACTGATCCATGCGCGTGGTGACGTTGCATAAACGGTATTGAACAGTTCTTTAAATGTTGTTAATCCCATACCAAAAGTACGTGCGAACTCACTTAATTTCCACTCTTTAAGATAATTATTTTCCATAAACATTTGTAGACGTTCTATTTGGCGACTACTTAGCTGTCTAAAATTAGATAGCAATAAAGCACCTTGTTCACTGTAGCTTAGTAATAACAGTAATTCACTAACTCGGAGTGAGAAAATGACGTCAGGGTATTCGTTATTAACAAATGTATTTAAGCTTGATTTGATTTCTTCAATGAGAGGGGATGAATTAAATTTAATGATATCACAGGGTAAGCCTTCATTGCGGTCTATTTCGCTTAACTCAGTGCCATGATTGGCGATGAAACTACGCAAAAAGTTATCATCCAAGGATATCCAAAGTAATTTGCAACTTGTTGTTTCAGTGAGCTGTAATGAGTAAGCTCCCTGCTTGTGATATAAAATATCGCCTTCATTTAAAGATTGTGAGTTAGCTGGGGTTTCTAGTAACACAGAGCCTTGTTCTATGATTAAAAGCCCTTTAGTTTCTAAGTCAATAATGTTATGGGCCGCGTTACTATCAATGTTTATCTGTTTAATGAAGTGTCGATTTGGTGAGTTTATTGCTTGCATGACTATACCTTTTTAATCGTATTTAAATATAAATTCAAAATAAAATATTCAACTATTCCTATCTGGTGATATAAAGCATGGATGTTATTAGTATGATTGAAATTATATAAATCGATTAATTTTGTGTCACATTATAATTCTAAATATAAATAAATGTTTCTAAATATACTTTTTTCGAGTTGTTTTTGTGAATTGCTCGGTATTTTTTGTGTCATTGGTGGGGTAATTTAATTATTATACTTATAATTTTAATTAGTTTGGATTTTTAATCTGAATTGATAAAATTAGTCGTATGTTAATATGTTATCGTTTTTTACACCTAAACCGTGTTTTTTTTCTACTTTCTTCTTACTTATCATTTTTAGCATAGTAATATGAATTTTAGCTATGCTAATGATGATTCTAGATTTCGGCAAAACCATCATTTATTAATTTTATTAATGTAATTAATGGTTATTAATCTAAGTTATTTATTTTTTCAATCGATATGATTGATTTTGTTTGTTAAAATGTGAGGGGATTGCTGTTTATTTGTGACTTTAGTCTCATTTTTTAATTGATAGGTTTCTGTAATTGCTTTAATAGGTATTTTAAATATATATTTTTATAAATAGTTCCTTAGAGTTACTACTTGTTGTTCGCCATTTTTCAACATCTTTGTGCTTTATTATTTCTCCTCATGTTGTACTTTGCTTTAAATAGAGGGCTAAGCTTGAGCTATAGGCTCACTAATTATGGCTCTTGTTTCTGAGTTGCTCGCTTGCTTACTTTAGCTGGTAAATCAGGGACTGGTTTACGATCATCAAGTAAATGACGTATAGCGAGAATTGGGTGATGGATTAACATCTTCGGGCCAGCCCAGCGCATAACTAGCTTCATCTGCTCTCTCATTTTGGGTTGGTAACAATGGATTGGACATTGTTTACATGCTGGTTTTTCTTCTCCATATCGGCATTTTTCTAATCTATTAACGGCATAGGAAAATAGTTTTTGATAAAAATCAGGTGATTCTGCTGGTGCTGGATAGGCTTTCTCATAGATTTTTATCATTTTTTCAATCGTTTTAATTTCACGGTGTATGCGTTTGCCAACCATAGAAAATTCTCTATAAAAACAAAACATATATTTAATATACAATTTATGGCTGATTTATGATAATTTTTTTGTGTTTTTATTGATGGGACTCAATAAAATGGTGAGTTCTTCGACGTAATAAAAAGAGGGTAATAAAAAAATACCCTCTTATATTAGTGTGAAACAACGCTAGCTAACATTAAATGATCGATAGAATATCATTATCTTTTAGGATGTTAGCCCAGTTTTTGAATTTCATTATTTGAGAAAAACAACTAATACTATTATCGTAATAACCTATTGACTCGAGAGCATTATTTTTTGCATTTCATCTTTAAGATGTAATTTTTCTTTTTTTAGCTTAGCGACATGCTCATTGTAACCAGCACCAGAAGGCCCTTCTAATTTACTGATTTCTTTGTCGAGTTGATGATGTTTTTCATAAAGAGTTTGAAAACGGGGATGTGTAGAGATTAATTTTGAAACTAAATCTTGATCTGCTGATAACATACTACCTCCTCAGAATATATTAAGCCTCAGTTTCAGTATAAACAGTGCATGCATTTTGTACATCCAAATAGCTTGTAATTTACATAATTTTTATTAGTTTTATGATCCTTCTACTAGAATTAAGTAGTATTACATGGCTTTTACCTGAGTTATCTATATTTTTGTAATTAAGAATCATCTATAGTGATAATTACGGTGTAAATGACTTAACATGGATAAAAGACTGGTTTTAAAAATTGGTTTTGTGTTCTTAAATAGGAATAAATAATGAAAAAAGCGATTTTATCTGTAATGGCGGCGGCACTAATTTCATCTTGTGCAGTAGCAACGGAAGATTTGGAAAAGATCGCGCCATACCCAAAAGCAGAATCGGGTATGACTCGTCATGTGATTGAATTAACCAAGCAACAAAATGAAAATGACTTTATGATTGAGTTAGTTATTGGAAAAACGATCAAAGCAGATTGTAACCGCCAATGGTTTATGGGTGATCTAGACAGAAAGACGTTGGAAGGCTGGGGCTATGATTATTATAAACTCGACGAAGTAAAAGGCCCTGCATCTACTATGATGGGATGCTCTGAGCCTGCAAAAGACCGTTTTGTGACGACTCAATTAGGCGATGATGCATTTGTGCGTTATAACAGTAAATTACCGATTGTGGTTTATGCTCCGAAAGATATGCAAGTAAAATATCGTATCTGGTCTACAGACGATAAATTAATTGATTCAGTTACAAAATAAATATTAAAGAAAATGCCGCGTTTAGCGGCATTCAGACTGCTGACAAACATATTATGTTTGGCGGTAAGTCTAATAGGTTTTGAAAATAAATCAGGAAAATCAATTTATTGATTTTCGGCTGATAACACAAAGCGGGAAAAACCACGCTTTTATCCCGCTTTGTCAACAACCTCAAATGCCGCATTTAGCGGCATTTTTTATAGAAACCAATTTAGCGAATAACGAAGACAGATGTTTTCGCATGGCGCACGATTGCAGAGGCTGTTGAACCTAATAAATAGGTTGAAGTGCTTGGGTGATGGGAGCCAACAACAATGAGATCTGCGCTAATTTCTTGCGCATAATCTAAAATTTCATCTTTAGCTGAACCAATACCAATTTTGCAGTTAATCCGTTCATCAGCAACTTTGATATCTTTAATGACTTCTTCTAACGCACGCATTGCAAGGATTGAGCGTTCCGCAGAATCTTTGTTGCTTTCTGGTAATGCGGCAATTTCAATACCAAAAAATAACTCAAGGCTCGGAATAACGGATAGAAAATGAATTTCAGCTGAGCTTAGTTGCGCTAGTGCCTCAACGTGTTTGATGATCTCTTGGTTTAATTCATCTTCTAACAAATCAATAGGGACTAGGATTTTTTTATACATAGCTACCTCATTTTCGTATTATTTAAAATTAATTACAAAAGGTTATCTACAATATACTATAAGTTAAATGAAAAGTAATAAATGCTATAACGTGCGCATTTATAGCGATAATCTAAAAATGACATAGCTTCTTCTTTGAAAAGAAAGAATAATTATTATCAACTCTCAGTGTTATTTACAAATCACACAGAGACTTTTAACAAAATATATGCGAAGATCGCGGTAATTTGCTTAACTAATTGATTTAAATGTATTATTTGAATGATAATTGTTTTGTTTTTCATTAAAGAACCCATTTTATGACTATGAATAATGCTTCAACACAGAAAAAAAGTGATTTTGAAATCCAACAAATAAAATTTAAAGCCGCAAAAAAAAGTACCTTAGTCAGTGTTGTCGTAAATATTTTCTTATCGATTTGGCAGATAATTGTTGGTATTTTTTCTCATTCTTCCGGGTTAGTCGCTGACGGTATTCATACATTATCGGATTTGGTCGCTGATTTTGTGGTGCTGATAGCCAATAAGAAAAGCCACAAGAAGCCAGATGAAGACCATCCATATGGTCATTTTCGTTATGAAAATGGCGCTTCATTAATATTAGGTATTATTTTATTAATTGTGGGCGTGGGAATGGTTTGGTCAGCGATTGAAAAATTACTGAAACCTGAGTTAATTCCTGAAGTTCACTCAATTGCATTGATTGTTGCACTGATTGCTTTAGTCGCAAAAGAGGGGCTGTTTCGCTATATGTTGCATGTCGCGAAAAAAGTAAACTCCAGTATGTTAGTGGCGAATGCATGGCATGCTCGTTCCGATGCTGCTTCCTCCCTAGTGGTGGCCATTGGTATTGTTGGTAGCCTGTGTGGGTTTAAAATTTTTGACCCACTGGCCGCGTTGATTGTAGGGACATTTGTTTTTCGGATGGGGTTTAAATTCACCAATCAATCCATGCAAGATTTAATGGATAAAGGCGCAGACGAAGAAACTTTGCAGGAAATCCGTTCTGTTTTGGATAATATTAGTGAGTTATCGGGATATCATGATTTAAAAACACGTAAATCGGGTGACTTTTTATTGGTGGATGTGCATTTAGAGCTTGATGGAAATATGAGTATTACTGTTGGCCATGAAATTGCGGTAAATGTGCGTAAAAAATTGATGGAAAACCCATTAATTTTGGATGTTATGACCCACCTTGACCCGTATGACAAAGACGCTAAGCATTAATCATACATTTATTTTATTTTTCGATAAAAACCGAGCTTTAAAGTGGCTCGGTTTTTTATTGCAAGCTATTATGTAAAATCAACACATTAATTATTGCACCTGATTGATAACAAGGCGAAAATTAATAAGCAGTTTCAAGATGGCACAATAAGGTATTTGTTTCAAAATATAGGGCAAATGTAGCAAACCCCAAAAAATGCTCTCTATAGTGATTATTGAACGATTGAGGAAAAAATGCGGTTAACTCAAGAACAATGTCAGACATTTCGCGCCCCAAAGGTTATTGCCCTTACTAATCAAAATGGTATGAAGGTTATTCTCAGTAGCCTAGGAGCTAGTTGGGTTAGCTGTATACTTCCGCTAGCAACAGGAAAACGAGATGTTGTTTTAGGTTCACCCAATATGGCTAAACAGATGGAACAAGGGGTATACCTTGGTTCAATCGTTGGGCGAGTTGCTAACCGCATAAACAATTCACAATTCACGCTAAATGAACAGCATTATCAACTTGCGAATAACCAAGGTGTACATTGCTTGAATGGTGGAAAACACAGTTTTAGCCATCGCATATGGGGTATTTTTCAACCAACACCTCAAAAAGCTGTTTTTTCTTTGACGTCGCCTGTTGGTGATCAAGGCTTTCCGGGGCAGTTAGACGTTGAAGTGAGCTATGAACTCACAGAAGATAATCAAGTCGTTATTCACCATACTTATCAATCGACAGAAGCTTGCCCTGTTAATCTTGCGAATCACATCTACTTTAACTTAGCGGGGGAGGACTCGGTCAGAACGGCTTTGGAACATGATTTATATATTGATGCAGACCAATATTTGCCGACAGATATGGACGGTATCCCAACGGGAGAGTGGTATAACGTTGCAGATACAAATTTTGATTTTCGCCAAAGTAAACGGATTGGCCGAGATTTCTTACAAGATGATGACCAACGTCGAGTTGGGGGGTATGACCATACGTTTATATTAAACAATACATTAACTGATGGTCTGCAAACGGTAGCAACCCTCAGGGCACCAAGTGGTGATGTGCGGCTAAATATCGCAACCACGCAGCCTGCATTACATGTGTACAGTGGAAATAACCTGCTTGCAACGTCGGGGAAAACACGAACGTATGTCCCTTATTCAGGGGTAGTGATAGCAACTCAGTTTCCAGCGGATGCAATCAATCACCCTGAGTGGGGAGAACAATACAGTTCGATTGCATTTCCTCAACAAATGTACCAAAACCAAACGCGTTACCAATTTGTTTTCTAATACAATAGTGAATATTCAGCGCCTCTATATTAAGGCGCTGAATTACTCGCCAGTTAATGCTCGCCAGTTAATAATTTCCTTAGTCTTAAATAACGAATAGATCCATATATTCATTGACGGGCATTTTTTCTAGCATTGGCTTATCGAGAGAGGCTTTTAAAATTCGAATTTGTTGAGCCTCTGGGAATTGCCTTGCTAAATTAATTCTAAATTTATTTAATAACAATGGCATCCCTTCTTTACGGCGGCGTTTATGGCCAACAGGATATTCGATAACAACTTCATCAAGCACTTGCCCATCCTTCAATGTAATGGTTAACCCATTGCTAATCGAACGTTTTTCAGGGTCATGATAGTCTCGGGTAAACTGTGCATCTTCAGTGCAATGCATTTTTGCACGTAATGCATCAATACGCTCATCTTTGGCAATATTATCTTCATAATCAGCAGCCGTTAAACGACCAAAAATTAATGGGATAGCGACCATATATTGAATGCAATGGTCACGATCTGCTGGGTTATGTAATGGGCCTTTTTTATCAATGATACGAATACAAGCTTCATGAGTGCGTATGGCAATAGACTCAATATCTTGAGCCGTTTTTCCTGATTTTTCGAGGGTTTGGTGGAGTTGTAACGCTGCCTCTACTGCTGTTTGGGAATGAAACTCAGCAGGGAAAGAAATCTTAAACAACACATTTTCCATAACATAGGAGCCATAAGGGCGTTGAAAACACAGGGGTTGTCCATTAAATAAAACATCGTAGAAGCCCCAGGTTTTAGCCGTTAGCGCCGTTGGGTAGCCCATTTCCCCTTTTTGAGCCATTAAAGCCAGCCGTACAGCACGGGAGGTGGCATCACCTGCCGCCCATGACTTGCGAGACCCTGTATTGGGGCTGTGGCGGTAGGTACGTAAGCTGTGGCCATCAATCCACGCTTGGGAAACAGCATTGAGAATTTGTTCTCTTTCCAGCCCCAATAGATGAGAAACAACCGCAGTTGATGCCACTTTGACTAAAATAACATGGTCGAGCCCGACTTGGTTAAAGGCATTTTCTAGTGCGATGCAGCCTTGAATTTCATGCGCTTTAATTAATGCAGTCAAAACATCTCTAATAACTAGCGGGGGCTTGCCTTTCGCAATGTTTTCACGAGAAAGCCAATCCGCAGTGGCTAAAATACCACCAAGGTTATCCGACGGGTGGCCCCATTCGGCAGCCAGCCAAGTGTCATTAAAGTCGAGCCAACGGCACATTGTGCCAAGATTAAATGCGCCTTGCACTGGGTCTAATTGAAATTGGGTGCCTGGGATTTTTGTGCCATTTGGCACAATCGTACCTGGAACGATAGGCCCTAATAATTTTTTACATGCAGGGTATTCAAGGGATTCCATACCGCAACCAAGGGTATCGAGCAGGCAATGATAAGCCGTATCATAGGCGAGGTCAGAAATAATTGGGTAATCCATTACATAATCAACAATATCGCTGATCACTTTATCAAATTCAATTTGTTGCGAACGCACGGTTTGTGTTGTCATTAGGTTACCTTTTAACGCTGTTCTATAGGAGTAAATAATTGATTTTCAGGACCAATATAGTTGGCTGAAGGACGAATAATTTTATTATCTTGTCGTTGCTCAATAATATGTGCTGACCAGCCAGCGGTACGTGCCATAACAAATAATGGGGTAAACATGGCGGTGGGAATGCCCATAAGGTGATAAGCCACAGCAGAAAACCAATCTAAATTTGGAAACATGTTTTTTTCACGTTTCATTACGGATTCAATTCGATCCGCAACGGTATAAAGATGTCGATTTAGGCTCTGTTCTGATAACTGTAAAGCGACAGACTTGATAATAGGGTGGCGGGGGTCTGCGAGGGTATAAACGGGGTGGCCAAACCCAATGATAACCTCACTATTTTTAACGCGCGCTGTAATATCTTGTTCTGCTTCCTCCATTGAGGCATAACGTTGCTGAATTTCTAATGAAACTTCATTTGCCCCCCCGTGTTTTGGGCCACGCAAAGCGGCAATTGCACCTGTCATCGCAGAGTAAAAATCCGTGCCTGTTCCCGCAATAACCCTTGCTGCGAATGTCGATGCGTTAAATTCATGTTCTGCGTATAAAATTGCCGCAATATGCATAAATTTTTCCCATTGAGCAGGGGGCTTTTTACCGTGTAATAGATGCAAGAAATGCGCACCAATTGAATCATCATCTGTTTGGGTTTCAATACGTCTTCCATGGTGGCTAAAGTGATACCAATACAACAACATCGAACCCAGTGACGCTAATAAGCGATCTGCTATATCCCTAGCACCGGAAAAAGGGTGAGATTCTTTTTCGGGTAACACGCAGCCCATCATTGATACGCCTGTGCGCATGACGTCCATTGGGTGCGCGTTCGCGGGTATGGATTCTAACGTTTGTTTAACACTTGCCGGTAACCCTCGAAGAGATTGCAACTTTTCTTTATATGCAACGAGTTCGGTTGCTGTCGGCAGCCTTTCATGGATGAGCAAATGCGCGATTTCTTCAAATTCACATTGTGTGGCTAAGTCGTGAATGTCAAACCCGCGATAATGCAGGTCATTACCATTACGCCCAACGGTACAAAGTGCGGTATTTCCGGCAGTAATACCTGAAAGTGCAACGGATTTTTTAGGTTTAAATTGAGGTGTTTCAGTACGACTAAGTTGTTCATTCATCATTTATTCCTTGTAGGGGACAGAGGCGATGCAACTTTTAGTAATGATAAGTGCTTAAAAATTAGGATTTATTCTTGGAAAATAACGCATCCAGTTTTTGTTCATAATCGTAATAATGAATACTTTGATACAGCTCTTCTCGAGTCTGCATAAGTGGAATGACACTTTTTTGAGTGCCCTCTTTGCGTAATGTTGTATAAACCTGTTCAGCGGCTTTATTCATGGCTCGAAACGCAGACAGTGGATATAGCGCAATGGCAATGTCAACACTGCGTAGTTCATCAAGAGTAAATAAAGGGGTTTGACCAAATTCAGTTAAATTGGCCAGTACGGGAGCAGAGGTATTACTTGTAAACTGTTGATACATAGAAAGCTCAGTAATTGCCTCTGGAAAAAGCATGTCCGCACCGGCTTCTAAGTAGGCTTGTGCACGTTCCAGTGCGGCATCAATGCCTTCGACCGCTAATGCATCGGTTCGAGCCATAATGACAAAGCTGTCATCGGTTCGTGCATCAACAGCCGCCTTGATGCGGTCGACCATCTCTTGTGTCGAAACAATTTCTTTATTAGGGCGATGGCCACAACGTTTTGCACCCACTTGGTCTTCAATATGCAACCCTGCCGCACCGGCTTTACAAAAGGATTTCACCGTGCGGGCGACATTAAAAGCAGAAGGGCCAAAGCCAATATCGGCATCGACCATAAGTGGTAAGTCACATACATCAGTAATGCGTCGAATATCAATTAAAACATCATCTAACGTTGAAATACCTAAGTCCGGCATGCCCAGTGACCCTGCAGCGACGCCACCTCCAGATAAGTAAATAGCTTTATAGCCAGCTTGTTTTGCAAGGAGCGCATGGTTGGCATTGATAGTTCCAACGAGCTGCAATGGAGATTCTTGCTTGATAGCCTCACGAAATTTTTGTCCTGCACTAAATGACGACATAATAGCCTCATATGATGTTAATTAATTGTAATGAAATTGAGATAACTATAGTCATATAGCAATTGACGTGCCAATCTGGCTCTAAATTACATGGGTATGCAAATGTGTTTAAAATCAAACTGATATTGTTTTTTTTGATTTGTGACGGGAAAAACAATTTTAAAATAATCGGTTGGTGTGTTTCGTTGAAACAAGATATTGTCAATTGAAACATAAATGAAACATGGTAAGAAGGTATGGCGATGATGGAAAAACCGATTATTTGGACTGTTTCAGTGTCTCGGTTATTTACACTGTTTCGAGATATCAGCCCTGAATTTAGTGAACAAGCGGAAATCACCCCACTAAACCTTGGTTTTGAGCAGGCGGTAGAGGCCGTGCATCAACGATTACAGGGTGGACATTGTGATGCCATCATTAGTGCAGGTTCAAATGGTGCTTATTTAAAAAGCCATGTTTCAGTTCCTGTTATTATCGTGAAAATTAGTGGGTTCGATGTCATGCAAGCATTGGCCAAAGCCCGAGAGATTAGCGATAAAGTCGGGATCATTAATTATAAAAAAACACTTTCCTCATTAGATGAATTTCAGCAACGTTTTGGTTTGCAAATTGAACAGCGTAGTTATGTCACCGCAGAAGATGCAAGATCTCAGCTTAAGGCATTAAAAGCAATGGGAATTTCTGTTGTTGTAGGGGCTGGACTCATCATGGATTTAGCTGATGAAATGGGGATGACAGGGGTTTTTGTCTATTCCACACAAACCATACGACAAGCATTCTCAGACGCTATCGAATTAAGCCGAATGTCGAGGCGTGAAAACCATTCGCAAGACAAATATCTCCCTCCTAATCCCGCAAAAGTCCGTTATACCATTAATGACCTGATTGGTTCGTCATTACCGATGGAACGTGTTAGGCAAACTATTATGTTGTACGCACGTTCTGATGCAACAGTATTGATTCAAGGTGCGAGTGGAACTGGGAAAGAGATGGTGGCGCAAGCGATTCATCACGAATATACCTTATTTAATCAACATAAGCGCAGTAAACAGCAAATGCCTTTTGTGGCCGTGAATTGCGGGGCGATCCCTGAAACATTATTAGAAGCCGAATTATTTGGCTATGAAGAAGGAGCCTTTACTGGCTCTCGCCGGGGTGGCCGAGCAGGGCTATTTGAACTGGCGAATGGGGGAACACTGTTCTTAGATGAAATTGGTGAAATGCCGATTGCATTACAAACAAAATTATTACGAGTGCTCGAAGAGCGTTCTGTCGTGCGTGTTGGGGGGTATAAACCGTTAAAAGTCAATGTACGAGTCATTTGTGCGACTCATTGCGATTTAGACCGTTGGGTAAGAGAAGGGCATTTTCGTGCCGATCTATTTTATCGGCTCGGGGTATTGAGAATGCGAGTTCCAGCACTCAATGAACGTGGCGATGATATTTTTGTATTAGCGGAGCGGTTACTTAAGTTAGCCTTTGCAGGCTTAATGCAGCCGTTGCCTTCTTTTCGTGTACAGCAGTTAATTGCGTGTAAACGCTTTTTTGTTGAGTATTCATGGCCCGGTAATGTGCGAGAACTCAGAAACTTAATGGAGCGAGTTGCACTTTATTGTAGCGCATACCCCGAAAAGGCCATTAGTGAGGAAATGTTGGCGAGTCTATCTCCTGAGCGCAAATGGGATGCAACAAGCCATGAGGTTGTTATCGATAAAAGTAAGGAACCGCTTACTGACGTGATGAATAGGTTTGGTGGTGATCGTAAAGCCGTAGCTCAGTACTTAGGTATTAGCAGAACAACCCTGTGGCGGCGTCTTTCTTTATTAGAGAAAGCAAATCAGGTAAATCACGATACTAAATAATAATTAATTTGTATTCATTCAGGAGGGGGGGTGATTAAAAGGTAATGGATTAGTGAGAGTGCCATAAAGGAGATAATTAGGTTGTTTTTATTCATGGAATCATTGAATACTACTTGTTGAATTAAATTCATTCAGTCGTGTTTAGTGACAAATAAATTATTTTGTTATTAAGTGCTTTTAGGATTTTTTCCATATGACTTAAGTTGTATCAAATCGTAACAAAAAACAGTGATGTTTATATTTATCTATTATTTTGATTTTTAAGTATTACTTTTGTTTTTCTTGTTGTTCTTTCACTAAATTCACCATCGTAAAAAACGTGATTTTTCTCACATAAATTATTTTGCTAGTCACCATTAGATTTTCTCATTTTAACTTCATGATTGAACGTTCTATATTGCGCTCAAATTAGTCCTATCTTTGTTTTTTTACTACTGCACTAATCGCCGAAATGTGTTCTTTCTTGAGAACACAATGTTGTCGTATTCAACGATGTAGTTGCAGCGCATATTATTTATTTTGTTAGTTGGAGAGTTGGGCGTGAATCAGTCCACTACTATCATGCGCAAACGCGACAATGCATTCGTTCCTGTTGCAGGGTTAACGATTTTTGCTATTGCATCGGGTTATTTAATGAGCTTAATCCCATTATCGATGGGAAGTTTTGGTATTGATACGCAATATGCGGGTTGGTTAGCGAGTGCGTATTATATTGGTTTATTAATTGGCTCAATGTTAATTGAACCAATTATTGCCAAAATAGGCCATCGTCTCGCCTTTATTGGCTTTTTATTGATGCTTGCCGCGACAGTTATTGTACTGCCGTGGACCCCGACCATTGAAGCTTGGTTGCCAAACCGCTTAGTTGCAGGGGTTGCAGTGGCGGGGATTTTTGTGGTTGTCGAATCTTGGTTATTGATTGGCGATAATCCGAAAGAGCGTGCTAAACGTTTAAGTTTTTATATGACGTCATTGTATGGCGGAACCACTCTTGGCCAGCTTGCTATTGGTGTTATTGGAACCCATGGTGCTTATCCGTTTATGGTGGTATTAGGGTTATTATTATTAGCGGTAATGCCACCGTTATTAGTACGTCAAGGCCAGCCAGAAAGTGGTTCGCATCAAAAACTGTCATTGAAAAAAATTGCTCGTTTAAGTAAACCTGCAATTATCGGTTGTATGGTTTCTGGTATTACCATGGGGACTATCTATGGGTTAATGCCGTTATCATTGAAAAAAGACCAATTCACCACCGACCAAGTCGGTGTGTTGATGGCTTCAATTATTCTTGGTGGGATGTTAATACAGCCAGTTGTTAGCAAATTATCTGTTTTAATGAGTAAAACCTTATTACTTGCGATGGTTTCATTATTAGGTGTTTTTGCTATGGGTGTTATTTATATTTCGAGTGACTACTTAGTTATGATTGTCGCTTTAGCGCTACTCGGTATGTCAACTTTTGCCCTATATCCTGTGGCGATAACGTTGGCGTGTGATAACTTAGATTCCTCCTATATCGTCGCAGCAACACAAGTGATGCTGTTTAGTTACAGTATAGGTTCAGCAATGGGGCCTATCGCAGCAGGGACGTTTTTAGGCCAACATAATGGTTTAGTGAATTTCTTCTTTATTGTGCTGTTAGTGACTGCGATTTATATGTTAATTGCGAGCTTACGTCGTAAAGCCAGTGTGTTAGCAAATTAATTTTATCGACAAATAAAACTGCTAAATAAAAGGCTCTGTGAATTACTTACAGGGCCTTTTTGTCGTTCTAATTATTTCTTTTTATTGACGGTTGAAGGTGACAGTTGTGCTTCAATGGGTGAATGCTTTGTATTACGTACAATGCGTTGCTCCCAAAGCTCCCCTAATTTGAAATCCCATGATAGCGGTGATATTTCTGTTCTACCTGCATTTGGGGCAAATGTAAGTTCGCTGAAATACAAGGTATTTTCATCAGACATCAAAAAATCCGCACGGCAATAATCAAAAGGTGTGACGAGTATTTCCGCTAACCGTAACATTTCTTTGAATAGTGGTGGCTCAGATACGGGTTCCAGCATGTTTGGATAACCAAAAGTCACGGGTTGTAACTGCCAGTTGATATCATAAATATTAATAAATTCATTGCCAAATTCGTCTGAGTAATCAATCTCTGCATAGGCAGGCTTACCAGAGAAGCAATGGATCCTGCATGTTTCTGGTACTAACTTCCGGTTTTTATTAGCGAATAAATCAATATATTCTTCACACATAATTTGTGCGGGAATAGTTTTATAATGACGTTCTCGAGTAATATAGTAAAGGTTTTTAGTTAAATGAAAATCTAATTTATTTTTAGCTTTTAGCCAGTCAAAGTGTGCTTTATCGCGACAAATAATGCTACTACCACTGTCGTGATTGCATTTTAAAACGAAACGCTCTGGCAGTTTGTTTAGATCAATTTCATCGACACTTTTATAAGTGGCGATGATAGGTACTAAATATTCATTTCCTATTGTTCGTGAGATATATTCCCTTACCGCGAGTTTATCTGCAAATTGTGAATATAATGGATTTTTATCTCGCAACATTCTGAAATTTACTTTCTCATTAAAACTTTTTGGGGCTTTAAAATCAGGGCGGTAATTGAGTTTTTTAGTAAATTTATTAGTGAGATATGTTTTGTCACTCACTATGAGTGTACGTAATTTTTTTATAAAATACTCTGCTTTTTTCATGCGAGCACCAACCATTCTAAAATTGTAGTGTGTAATTAAAATCTAATTTTTATTTGATTATATTTTTTATAACTTAAATAAAGCATCAATAAATGTAACGGTCAATTTAATAATTTCTTAATAAATAAATATTAAACAAAAGATAAATAATGTTCATTTTGTTAATAATAGCCGGATATCCGTACACTTTTATATCAATAATTCAATCGATCGTTTTAATTATTCGTCATTAATAATAAGGGTATTGTTTATTTAAAGTGTAACAAAAGTAAAGAAGATAGACCTTAAGGATTTATTTAGATAATGTCCCTCCTAAAATAAGGGAATAGAGGGGACATTTGAGAGAATTGTTATTTATAACTTACTAAGATAACTATTTTAATGGCGGCTGCCCCATCTTTTTTAGGAATCTTATTTGAGCCGCAACGAGTTGTTTGTAATCAATACAACGATATGGCATATCATATTGCTGCGCCAATTGGGCTAAGATGCGAGCTAAAGCAGGGTAATGGCGGTGATGCCAATGAGGAAAAATATGATGTGTAAGATGGTAGTTTAGTCCCCCAGTTAAACGCCATAAATAATGGGGGGTCGGTAGCCAGTCACAAGCCGTGACAAAATTATGATGGTACCAACCATGCTTGATCTGTTTATCTTCAGGCGCAGTGAAAAACTGCGTCTCTGCCCAATGTGTACCGAGTAATAAATAAATGACAAAAATGGATGCAATCATTTGGCTCAATAAGTAAGTGATAAGTATTGTTGTTAAGCTGATCCCATGGCTGTGAGCCACTAGCAGTGGGGTGCCAATCATTAATATTAAGTGACATACTTTGCTACCTAAAAATAGCGTCCAACCCAGTTTACCCTGTAAAACTTTCTGTGTTTTTAAGCGTGTTTTCCCTGTTCTGTCCGACCAATCAAAAACCAGTGCAATCCATGTGAGTGATAATGATGCAACGAAAGGCCAATAAATATGTTGATATTTCATGAAAGGCCGCCAGCGTTGAAATGGCGTTTGGCGGAATATACCATTTTCTTCAGTATCTAAATCATAATGCTCAATGTTGGCATAGTGATGGTGATAATGAACATGGCGTGTACGCCAAAACTCTGGCTCTAAACCTAAAGGTAATGTCACTAAACGGCCAAATAACCGATTTTTCCAGCTTGATTTAAATAAGGTATTATGACAGGCATCGTGCTGGCCAATCACATTCAATAGCATGATGAGTAAAACAAATACAAAATAGGATAATATGTAAATTGAGGTAGATGTTGTTATGAGTGTTGGCAGGTAACTCAGAAGAGCAAAAATAAACAAGATAGCAATTGCAGTAAGATCATATCGGCTGGCAAATACGTGATCTTGCTTAGTTTGCAGATATTCTTGACTAGCTTGTTTTAATGCAGCATGAAATTGTTGTTCGTTAGCATTTGCGAACGTGAGTTCGAAGTCAGTGTGATGCATGCTACTCTCATTTGAGGTTATCTTCTTTTAATTAAAGAGTATATCTTCACTAAGTAAAGCGTCGCAAAATAAATATGAAGGGGGAGAAATATTTCGACTTATTCTGAATCAATTTTTATCAAGAATAATAATTTTTGGTATTTTGGATGAATATTTTTGAGAAATATCGATATAAATTGAGGATTTGTGCAAAGTAAACAATTAAATACGAGTTAACCATTAATTAAACTGATATATATTCTATAAAGTATTTGGTCAAAACACGTACTTATTAATTTTCTGAAATATAAAAACTAGCTACATCCTTGTAGAGTGATCCTTTAATATTAAGGTATCAGGGAAAAATGTGTCTGTCTGTAATAAATTATGTGAAAAAAATACTCAATCTAATTTAAGTTGTTAATAATAAAATATAGTTATCATTTTAGATGGGTTTGTTTTAATTATCCATTATATTTGTTTTACTTAAGCTAAATTAGGAGCTTGCCTATATGAATAATGCGTCAACATGATGAAATAGCCACAGATAAATTATTTTTCGAATAAGGAATGTTATATGAAAAAAATACTGTTAATAATTTTATCAACACTGATTATTCCTGTGTCCGCTCAAGCAGGTTATCAATATTATGGTTGTGATAAAAAAATCTATCAACTAGAGAAACAGCTAAAATACGCCAAAATGCATGGTAACCGAAATAGAGTTGCGGGGTTAGAGCGCGCTATTTCAAATGTACAAAATAACTGTTACGACCATTATTCGGGGGCGACTGGGCCAACAAAATTAAATCATCGTTATAGCTTTACTGAAGCAGATCGTTTAGAGCAGCAGATAGAAGCATTACAAGATGAAATAGAACGCTTAAAAGCGGCTAAAAATTAACTCAATACGTAATATTAAAATCAAATATTATTTATAAGCTAAAAACCGTGTTGGATGAATTTAGCGCTATAGCTGCTTGTCGTAATTATTGTCATATTCACTTTAATTGTTGTCTAGCTATAGCGCATTGAATTAATCAGTGAAATAATAAGTTAACGTCGTTTTTTAACATTGTATACTTTTTATTATGGTTATTCGTCCTCATCAACACTGGTTTTTTCGGTTATTCGACTGGCATGGCTCTGTACTGTCAAAAATAACATTTCGGCTTTCTCTAAATATAATGATATCAATCGTAGCAGTACTAAGTTTCCAATGGTACGAGCGATTAGGTATACATTTAACAATAGCCCCCTTTAGCTTACTAGGGATTGCCATCGCAATATTCCTAGGTTTTCGCAATAATGCATGTTACAGCCGCTTGATTGAGGCTCGCACACTCTGGGCTTCGTTATTAATTAACCAAAGAAATATTCTAAGAAATATTAAAGGGTTATTACCTAATGATCAGGCCGCCCAAAAGGAATTTGCTAATTTGCTGATTGCTTTTGGTTGGAGCCTTAAACATGAATTAAGGAAAACCAGCCCAATCATTGATATGTATAGGTTATTACCCCGTACTATTTTTGATGAGGTTATCCGAAGTCCGTTTCCCACTAGCCGAATATTATTGCAGATTGGCCTAAAGGTGGGGGAATTACGCGATAAAAAAGTCATCAGTGATGTACTCTTTCAAGCTATTAATAAAGATATTAATGCTCTATCGGAAGTTCTTGGCGGCTGCGAACGTATTGCGAACACGCCGATCCCGTTTGCTTATACACTAATTTTGCAGCGAACTGTTTACTTATTTTGTTCGTTACTTCCATTTGCATTGGTTGTTGACCTACATTATATGACGCCATTTGTTTCTGTTTTTATTTCTTACACTTTTTTAGCGTGGGATGCACTAGCCGAGGAACTTGAAGATCCTTTTGGGACTGCTGCAAATGATTTACCGCTGAATGCCATTTGTAATAGTATTGAACGCAATGCATTGGATATGTTAGATATTCAACCACTTCCCCCTCAGTACCAGCCAGATAAATATTTTAACTTGTTGTAGTGCTAATCTATTCATTCTTGAAGACAGTAAAGCGTGATATTCACGTTTTACTGTTTCTCCTTATTTCTCTTTCCTCTTTTTTCTTTTCTATCGAATATTATTTTGTCTTTTTGGGTCATACAAATCAGGAATTCTGTACAGATAATCTTATCAATACTATACTCCCCCTATGTATACTAAAGGGGCTTAAATATGCCACATTCCCCAAAAGAAAAAAAAGCAGTTCTTACGCGGGTCAGAAAGTTGAAAGGGCAATTGCTTGCCTTAGAGTCAGCCTTGGAAGATGAGGTTGAATGCGCCGCCATTTTACAACAAATTGCTGCTATTCGTGGGGCAGTTAATGGTTTGATGGCCGGGGTATTAGAGAGTCATTTGCGGGAAGGGCTTCAAGAGTCAGCAACAACACAGTTGCAAAAAGACTCAGTAGACGATGCCATCTCATTAATTCGTACTTATTTGCGGTAAATAAAGAAGGAATAACGATGAAATCACGTGCAGCAGTTGCATTTGGTCCTGGTGAGCCATTAAAAATTGTCGAAATTGATGTCATGCCACCAAAGGCTGGGGAAGTGTTAGTCAAAATTAGCCATACGGGTGTTTGCCATACTGATGCATTTACCTTGTCAGGTGATGACCCTGAAGGGTTATTTCCTGTGGTATTAGGGCATGAAGGCGCGGGCGTTGTTGTTGAAGTCGGTGAAGGTGTAACTAGCGTTAGCGTTGGTGACCATGTCATCCCACTTTATACGGCAGAATGTGGAAAATGTGTTTTTTGTGAGTCAGGCAAAACGAACTTATGTGTCTCTGTTAGGGAAACACAAGGTAAAGGTGTGATGCCTGATGGGACCACACGTTTTTCTTACAATGGCCAGCCTGTTTACCATTATATGGGTTGTTCAACATTCAGTGAATATACCGTTGTTGCCGAAGTCTCTTTGGCTAAAATTAACCCTCAAGCCAATCATGAAGAAGTGTGTTTATTAGGTTGTGGCGTGACCACGGGTATCGGTGCTGTACATAATACGGCTAAAGTACAAGAAGGTGACTCAGTTGCAGTTTTTGGCCTCGGTGGGATTGGTCTTGCGGTTATTCAAGGGGCAAGGCAAGCAAAGGCTGGCCGTATTATTGCCATTGATACTAACCCGTCTAAGTTTGAACTAGCGCGCCAATTTGGTGCGACAGAATGTTTGAATCCTAATGATTTTGATAAGCCGATTCAGCAAGTGTTGATTGAGAAAACCCAGTGGGGAGTTGATCATACCTTTGAATGTATTGGTAATGTTAATGTTATGCGTGCAGCACTTGAAAGTGCACACCGAGGATGGGGCCAATCAATTATCATTGGTGTCGCAGGGGCAGGGCAAGAAATTTCAACTCGTCCATTCCAATTAGTAACAGGGCGGTCATGGCGTGGTACGGCTTTTGGTGGTGTGAAAGGCCGTAGCCAGTTGCCAAAAATGGTTGAAGATGCCATGAAGGGTGATATTGAGCTGTCTCCATTTGTGACGCACACATTGCCATTAGAGCGTATTAATGACGCATTTGATTTAATGCATGAAGGCAAATCAATCCGCACCGTTATTCACTATGATTAAGGAGTCTTTGATGGAGAGAATTGAACGCTATGCGTGTTTTGGGGGCTGGCAGGATGTTTATCAACATCAATCCACCGTGCTCGGCTGTGAAATGAAGTTCGCAGCTTTTCTACCACCACAAGCGAAAACAACCGTCTGCCCAGTGATTTATTGGTTATCAGGGTTAACCTGTAATGAACAAAATTTTATTACTAAGGCGGGAGCCCAACAATTTGCGGCAGAACATGGCGTGGTTATAATCGCAACAGATACTAGCCCTCGCGGTACTGAGGTTGCTGATGACGAGGCTTATGATTTAGGACAAGGCGCAGGTTTTTATGTGAATGCTCTGCAAGCTCCGTGGAGTCATCATTACAGAATGTATGATTATATTGTGTCTGAACTACCTGATTTAATCGAAACACATTTGCCTGTATCTGATAAACGTTCTATTTTTGGCCATTCTATGGGTGGACACGGGGCTTTAATGATTGGCTTACGAAATGCAGGCCGATATTCTAGTTTATCTGCATTTTCTCCTATTGTTGCTCCAACCCAAGTTCCTTGGGGGCGCAAAGCCTTTATGGCTTATCTGGGGGAAGAAACAGCTAGCTGGTCTCAATATGACACTGTTGAATTAATCGGAAAAGCGGAGGCTATTCCACCTATTTTAGTGGATGTAGGCACTGCGGATCCTTTCTATCAAGAACAATTAAAACCCGAGTTATTTGCAGATATTTGTGACAAAAAGCAATTTGAATATCGTTTGAATTTACGTGATGGATATGACCACAGTTACTATTTTATTAGTAGCTTTATTGGTGAACATATTGAATTTCATGCACGCTATTTAAACGATAATAGCTGAGTATGGTAGTGTTAGGTATATTGTAGTGTTAGATATATTGTAGGGTGAGGCCAATAGTTGGTTTCACCTTGCTATTCCTTAACGTTTTAATCATGCCTAAATCGCTACTCTAACCCTCCATGGGAGAGCTTGCTGATTGCTTTAATCGCACTGATTGCGACATCTTTATTTGGGTCATTACATAATTCAAGTAGTCGATTAATCGTATTATGTTGTTTCAGTCGTATTTTACAATCACCTAAAGCGGATATGGCAGCTATTTTTACATCATCATTTTTTCTTTTCGTTAAATCAAGTAATGTATTTATGACTTTGTTATCCATCTTTTATCCTAATCAGGGTATTAAGAAATAAAGTTAATTAAAATCCATTTGTTTCAAAATATTAATTTCAATGTAGAGATGCTACTAAATGAAAGAATTTGTTAATATCAAAAAACACAACTAATATGGATATAGTATGATTAGGTTTGTGTATGAATAGGTAGCAAAAATCATACCTATTCATATATAGGGATTAGAAAGATTAAATAAGATTAATTAAAAAACCTGTGCTTTAACGGATTGATAAAAAAATATTATTTGTATACTAAAAATGGTGGGAGAGTTTACTCAGTGCCTTTATTGCAGACACCGCAACATCCTTATTGGGATCTCTACAGAGTTCAATTAAACGGTTGATCGCATTTTGTTGTTCAACGGTCGCTTTATAATCACCTAATGCGGAAATAGCTGCAATTTTAACATCATCATTTCCACGATGTGTTAATTCAATTAATGTTTCAATTATGTTATTTTCCATGTAAACCCTTTGAAATACCTATGCGATACCAAGGTATTCTAAGTGAATTTACTTGAGATTTATTTTTGAAATTTAATGCTTTATTAATACATTATATAGATTTTACGCATTTTCAGGCTATTAACTATCTTATTAACTAGAGTGCATTAAGAGAGTAAGGATTATTGATATAAAAAATTTAAAATATTAAAAGACATTAGTTATCTATTAAAATAGATATGACTAAATAATTTTTTATTAAGGTAAAAATAATAAAGCACTTTACCTTTAAAATGAGTTAAATAAAGTGCTTATTAAGCCTGAGTTAGTGACGTAAATAAACGTGAGGCGTGTTATTTTCAGGGTGTTGAGTAACACCTAAGTCAGCTTGATACCAACGAGTTAAGTTTTCAGTCGTTAAAACATCGGTAGGGGAACCTTGAGCGACAAGCTTTCCATTATGAATTAATAACACTTTATCTGCATATAATGCGGTTAGATTAAGGTCATGTAATACACAGCAAACACCTAACGGTCGTTGACGTGTAAGTTGATGTAGTAACCGTAAGCTATGCTGTTGATGATATAGATCAAGCGCAGAAGTGGGTTCATCGAGAAACAAGCATGCGGGTTGAGCTGTCGGTTGCCATAATTGTGCTAATACTCGAGCTAATTGAACGCGTTGCTGCTCACCCCCTGAAAGTTGGCGGTAATCCCGCTGCCGCAATGATTGGCAACTGGTTTGTGCTAACGCTTCATTGATGGCGGTGTGTTTATATTCTGAACCATAGGGGGTTCTGCCCATTGCAACCACATCTTCAACAGTAAAAGCAAATTGCAAATGGCTATTCTGTTTCATCACAGCACGTTTTCGGGCTAACGCATTATGGTCCCAGTCAGTCATTGCTCGGCCTTCAATAAAGCATGTGCCATGAGTCGGGGTATTATAGCCTGTTAGTAATTTTAATAGACTGGATTTCCCTGCGCCATTTGGCCCAATGATCACCACAAATTCCCCTTGATCAATCGATAAACTCACATTATCTATAAGCGTCTTTTCACTGATTTTATATGATAAATTTTGTGCTTCTAACAAGAGCGATTTTGTTTGCATTTTTAGATCCTCCCCGAAGGCTGCCGTAAAATTAGCCATAAGAAGTAGGGGCCACCAATTAACCCTGTCAGTAAACCAACAGGAATTTCAGCAGGTGCAACCGCAGTCCTTGCTACAGTATCGGCAATAAGTAATAAGCCCGCACCTACGATAGCGGAACCAGGAATTAACCAACGATGGTCTGGCCCGAGAGTCATGCGAATGAGATGGGGAACAACGAGACCGACAAAACCAATAACACCGCTCATGGCAACCGCACAACCAACTAACATGGCGCTGAGGAATAATAAAATAAACTTGGTACGCTCAACATTGAGCCCAAGGTAATGGGCGTCTTCGTCCCCTAATTGTAGGATATTAAGCTTACTTCCTTGTGTTAAACAGATAATACAAATAGGAAGAATAACTGAAGCGGCGATGGCCAATGATGCCCAGTCAACATTACCGAGCGTGCCCATCATCCATAAGCTAAATGTTCTGAGTTGTTGGTCATTACTGATATAACTAAGAACACCGATGAATGACATACACAGCGCATTGATAGCGATACCCGCGAGAAGTAGTTTTGCGAGGTTACCATTTGATGAACGATTTAAGCTAAAAATAATAAAAGATACGGCTAGGCTACCAATAAAAGCAGCAGCGACATGGCCATAACCTTGCATCACGGTGGGTAATGAAACAGAGAAAACAATAAATGCGGCAACGGATAAAGCCGCGCCACTACTGATACCGAGTAAGCTAGGATCAGCGAGGGGGTTACGGAATAACCCTTGCATAATGGCGCCAGATACTGCTAAGGCAAGGCCAACTAAGATGGCAATTAACACGCGAGGAAGGCGGATATTCAGCCATATCTGCCAATCCGAGTCTGTGGCAGATGCCTGCCACAGTGCTTTTAATGAGAAGTTCATTGCGCCGGCATTCGACGCGATGAGAACTAAACCGCCAAGTGCTAACAATAATACGATAATCACCAAAAATGGGTTTTTAAAGCGACTCATTGGGATTTTTCTAATGCCTCACGTAGTTGTTGCATGACTTTAGGCGTACCTAAACTGAAAGTGAGCATACCGACGTCATCGACAACCAGAAGCGCTTTATTTTTCCCTGCGGGGGTCATTGACATTCCTTGTAATTTCCACACTTTTTCTATTCCACCTAATGATTTAATACCTTCTTTGGTAAAAATGATTAAGTCAGGTTGGCTTGACAGCAAGCCTTCTTGGGATAGAGGACGATAGCTGTCGAAGCTGCTCATGGCATTTTTTGCCCCTACCGCGTTAATGACACTGTCTGCCGCAGTGTGCCGTCCTGCTGCTAAAGGCATAACACCACCGTGACTCATGATAAATAAGACTTTTTTGTCAATAGGAGCCGTATTTACTTGGCTGAGCTGTTGGTTAAATTGATTAACTAATTGCTTCCCTTGCTCTGTTTTACCGACCACATTAGCGATGGTGGTAATTTTTTCTGGAATGGCTTCTAAACTCGGTTTCCCTGTCACCTTAATAATTTTTACGCCGCTTTTTTCGATTTGCGAAAGAGCCATTGAGGGTTTAGCTAACTCACTCGCAAGTACTAAAGTCGGGCGCATTGACAACACGCCTTCTGCGTTAAGCATACGCATATAGCCCACATCTGGGAGCTTGGTGGCTTGCTCTGGATGAAGGCTGGTGCTGTCACGGGCGACGAGCTGTTCCTGTGCTCCAAGTTCATACACAATTTCAGTCACATCACCCCCTAAGGTGACGATGCGTTCTGTTGCATAAGAACAAAAAGAGATAAACAGCGTTGATAAGATTAGAAGCCATTGTTTCATAATAAGTTACCTAGTTTTAAATGCGTGGTAATGCGGTGACTTGTTGGCGCCATTGCTCTTGCTCTGGAGTCCCTTCCGTACGCTGCCCATACATTTGTGCGATTTGATTTCCTTGGTTATCGAAGACTTCAAGGCTAGTCACATGGCCATCTTGTGTTGGCTTGCGTGTGACCCAGCATTCGGCAATACCATTTTCAATCATGTGCAAGGTGAAATCAGGATTGAAAATATTTAGCCACTTTAAGTCTGAACCTTCACTTTGATATGGCATGATTTTTTTGATTTCACCAGTAAAAATTTGCACACATCCGCGGTTGCCCACAAAAATCATAATTTCGTTTTGATCTTTGAACGCAGTGTTAATCAGCTGATTGAAGGAATCATTAGGCACTTTCCAAGCCAAATCATCGCTAACCGCAGAGAAAACTTGCTGGCGGCTGAGGTTGTTTTTCTTGAGTAGAACAAAAAATTGGTGAACGTCTGTCATGTTGCGCCATTCTTGTTCTAATTGTTGTTTTAGCTCTTCACTAACGGGCTGATTGGTAAATGCAGTTGCTGTTTCATGGATGAGCTCCGGGTTATCTTGGGTGGCATATTTTTCAATCAATGCCTGCCATGCCGCCATATCTGTTTCATCGGTGGTGTAAACTTTATGTAGTGCGTCACCTTGTTTATCAAAAAATTGGATACTATGACGCTCACCGTGTTTGCTGTCTTCCGTCAAAGCAAAGATAGCGTCCCAATGGCTGAAAAACATCCGTAAATCAAGGGCGCGAGGGTTTAAAATTAACCCACCGTGTGGGCTAAAGGTTGCATTGTCATAACGACCAACTTGCTCATGAACCACATATTCGTTACGGGTAATCGCTTTCACTTTCCCAACAGTGGCTAATTCTGTCAACAAAGTGGGGGCATCGACATTTAAACGAACAGCTTTGTCGTGACCAACACGACTATGCAGTAGCTGAGCTTCAGATACATTTAAATAGGCGGCGAGATCGCGAGCGTATTTGGCTTTGTTATCTGTTTTTGCTTGTTGGTAACGCTCGTAAAGTGCTGAATTCACGTTTATCTCCTTAATATTGTGTGAATTACCATTGGAAGCTGACAAGCAGCTTGGCATTACGTCCATCTTGAGGAATACCTTGTGATGAGTAGTATTCTTTATCAAATGCATTGCCTAACACGACACTGGTTCCTAACCCTTTGAGTTGTCCTTCACCTTGATAACTCACATAGAAGTCATGTACGGCATAGCCGGCTTGTTGTTCTGCTTTAGAGGCTTTATTGAATTCTGTATGGCGCGTAAACTCCCCTAGCCAGCCCACTGAAAAACCGCTGTCTGCAATAGGTACGGCCAGATTACTGGTGACAGAATCAGGTTTAATTGATGTTATTGATTTTCCATTAGATTCATCTTTTCCTTCAGTATGGTTATAAGCCAAACTCCAATTGAAATAGTCTGTTTTATAATCCATTGAGGCATCCCATCCCCAAATTTTGGCACGTTTAGTATTGATTGATGTGGTGTAGTTATTTTGAGGATTTCTAAAATCAGGGGTTGTTACGTAAGTATTGATATAGTCTTTAGCTTTGGTATCAAAATAGCTGGCTTTAAATTGTAGGTTATCTCTTTCCATCAATAGGTCATCGAAACGCAGACCAAAACCATATTCTGCAGTGCGGGTTGATTCAGGTTTCAGATTAGGGTTTGGTTTCCATCTATTAACGATTGGCCCCATTTGGAAGTGGACCTCGTCGTTATACATTTCCATCATAGAAGGGGCTCGGAAGGCTTCTGAATATGACGCAAATAGCATTGACCACTCTGTTGGTGTGATGCTAACGGCACCTTTAGATGACCATTTACCTTTTTTCACATCTTCATTGCCATCAGATGTCGCTTTATAGTGGTCATAGCGCGTACCGACAATAAAGGAAACAGGCAAATCTTTTAGGCTAATTTCATCTTGTAAAAAGCCGGATGCAAAGGTGATGTCCGCATCGGGGAATTGGGTGGTATTTGCATAAGGAGTTTGTTTTTGCTTATAAGCTTCACTGCCGTAAGTCAGGTTATGTGACGCTAATGGCAAGTCATAAAAGTTAGAGCGGTTATCAGCTTTTATGCCATAAGTTTTTTGTGTACGACCTTCATAGGGGGTTCCTTGGCCTTTTGCCGTGATATTAATATCGGAGTAATAAGGCGTGACTTTAAAATTTAGCCATTCCTGTGAGCCCGGTTTAATTTGATAAGTTATCTGTGCATCACGTTGGCGAGTGGTACGGTTAACTTTTAGATTGTCACTCCCTACATTAATTTCTTGCGGGTTTTTCGGCTCATTGGCATCATTATTATAATAACGCACTTGGCCAGAAAGCTTTTGTGCATCATCGATTTGCCATGTTCCTTTTGCCAGCAGGTTACCAATGGTTTCCTTGTTTTTCATGTCATCGCCATTACTCATGCGGACATTACCGGTTTCTTTCGTGACAAAGCTGAATAGCCCATCAAGGTTATCACTACGGCCAAACGCAGTGCCGCCGAAACCGAAGCTATGATCGCCAGTAGCGGCTTCGGTAAAGACACGGAAACCGTGGTCTTGGCCTTCACGTAATAAGTCTTTGGCATCAACGGTTTCCCAAGCAATCACACCGCCCATGGCACCACTGCCGTAGAGTAGGGCAGAAGGGCCACGGATAATTTCAACTTGCTTAATCAGAGCAGGGTCGATAAAGGTGCCATTGACATGGCCTGTATCTGTGCCTTGGCGAATACCATCCACTAAGGTCAAAATGCCGCGTCGATCAAACCCGCGCATATAAATATCTTGCCCATTTGCACGGCTAGTACCGGTGACACCAATCCCGGGAACTTTGCGTAAAATGTCATTGACGGTGCTGGCTGTTTGCGTTTCAGGTGAATTATTTTTGATCACCGTGACCATCATCGGGGTTTCGAAGCTGTCACGTTCGCTACCTGTCGCATAGACAGTCATCACATCATGATGATTTTTTTTTGGTGTTGGTTCTGTTGTTTGTGCTTGAGCACTTGCTATCACGCCTAAGATGGCACTGGTTAGGACTGACATTCGCAAAACAGGGGACATAATTGTGATACTCCATATAGTTTTTATCTGTATTAAGCAGAGTGAATTCGTATTAATTGATAGCGATGTATTGGATTGATAGCGATGTATTGGTCTGGAGGACCTGAATTCGGTATGACACAGGAAAAATTGCATGTAAGCGGTGTCTGAACATAGCAAGAGGAGTAAACAACTAATGAAGGTATAAAGCTGAGGTAATAGTCAGTAACTGGTTGGTGTTCAGCAGGACTATTTGGGATGTGGCACATTAACGCTACCGCTGCGCGATAGTCAGGTATCGAGTGGCTATCCTTGCTGATCCGATATTTAGTGGCACAAATGTGAAATACAGACGTCAGTTTAAACTCCATAAGAAACCTTTTCCTATGTTTAGATTAAGCTGGCTGCCTGGATAATTAACCTAGGTGGCTTGCGAATTAAGTTTTGGTACGACTTACTTTGGGTATGGCTTACTTAGTTAAGATCAACTTACCTGTACGAGTTTGTCTCAATTGATAAAGCTCGCCATTATGTTGAATTGAGACCTTACCGGCAGGGCCCAATAATTGTTGGCTTTCTATCACGTCAGTTTTAACGGGTTGTTTCGCCGTTTCGACGGTATTTTCTGCAACTGGGGCTGTCATATTATTTACCATACTAAGTTTGTTGATAATCGAAATGATATTGAGAATGATTATCTTTAGAATGATTGCCAATATCAAGTAATTTTCACAATCAAACAACAAAAGAGCCACAAAAAACTAAGTTCGTACGAAAAAACAGCATTAATCTAGTGGTTCCCCACTTACAAGGCTATAATTGAGTTTCTCTATTCATTGCATGGGTGAATAAAATGAAAATATTACTGTTAGGAGCGACAGGGCTTGTGGGAAGTCATGTTTTATCATTGGCACTTGCAGACTCTCGTGTGACTCAGGTGATAGCGCCAACACGACATGCATTAGCAGAACATGAGAAATTACAAGCACCTATTGTTGATTTTAACCATTTACCTGACGAGGCTGCGTTATGGGAAGTCGATGCTGTGATTTGCGCGCTCGGCTCAACCCTCAAAGCCGCTGGTTCAAAGGCGGCATTTCGTCAAGTGGACTACACCTATCCTTTAACCTGTGCAAGGCTAGCCAAAAAATGGGGTTGCTCGACATTTGTATTGACTTCTGCTTTGGGGTCAAACGCTAAGTCACCTTTTTTTTATAGCCGAGTAAAAGGGCAGCTTGAACAAGATTTAAGATTACTGGGTTTTGATTCTTTAACTTTAGTTCGCCCGAATGTGATTCATGGTGACCGCCAAAAAGTGCGTTTGGGTGAAGTTGTTGTGATTCGTATTATTTCCTGTCTATCATCTATATTGCCCGCGAGCTGCCAAGTTAGCCCCGCAACAAATATTGCGAAGGCATTATTTGAGGCTGCAATAAATCCCACGAAAGGGGTTCGTGTTATTTCATCTAAACAGCTTATATAACACTGGCTAGTTCATTTTTGTTGGTTATGTTGTTTTTTGTGTTTCACACACAAAAGCTTCAATTTTATGATGCCTGAAATGCTAACCGATTTAGGAATTACAAAAGTTAATATAGGGTTGGTAAACATACTGATTGATGACAAACATATTATGTTTGTCATCAACCTAAAGCCCACAAATGTGGGCTTTTACTCTTCGAAGGTTACCCCTGAATCTGTGCTAATGAACCGTATAAATCATAAAGTGTTTCATATTCATCTTGCTGATAAAATCGAATTTTATCCCAACAAAATTGCTTAGCGACTTCCACGGTAAAGCGTGTTGCATCGATTAACTCACTTTCATAACTTGCACCTGTTTCACTACCGGGGACAATCGATTTAGCCGTAATGGCAAGGCCAACAACAGGTGCCTGTGTTGCAATATGCGGTTGCATTATAGAATTAAAGTGATAAACACCGTTATCATAAGGAGAAATGTCTTGTGTGGTGATAGGAAACGTCTTTGCCACATCTCCTGTTGCATACTCCAGTAAGCGAACTAAATCAGGTGCGACGCGTAAAATATAGCCTTGCATAGCCGTGGGAGAAATCGCAATCCCTCGGTGCTTAATGATGCTGTTTCCCTTTGATGTATCGATGGATAAAATAGCATCCATCTGTTTATCGACTTCATATTGGTTCATGGTATTAGATGAAACTGGCATCCCCATAAAATCGACAGGGTCATGAGGAGTAATCGAAACATGCGTGGCGATATGAGAGCTAATTATTACGTCCCCTTTTAGGCTCTGTCCCTTTGCCGCCATATCCAACAACTTCATCGCGCTGGCAAAAGCGACAATTGACCCATCAGCATCAGAAACTATTCCAATACGATTCGGTTGTGCCTGTTGTGCACCTAAACGACCGATAATGCCTAAAGTCGGGTAAGTGCCTCCTCGGTGTTTGCCCTCAGAGCCTGGGATTAATACTTTTATAAAATGGCATAACTGACTTGTATCCTCTGGGGATTCATAAGGAATAGAAGTAACAGTGATGATGGCATCATTTGAGCCAACAGAATGAAGTAGCGCTGCCATTTTTTCGCCATCAACATCAGGGGTGTCTAATAAGTCATAAACTTGGCTTAGATAATTCAAAGACATTATTGCACTCCTTTAATAATATTTAATTTGAATGGCTTGTTGGTAGCAATTTCTTCAATCTTATTAGGTCCCCGTAACCATAGGGCATTTTGCTCACCTAAAATGGTGCCATGGTGGTTTTCAATAAATAATGCAGTTCCTTCATATAGTGCGATCAATTCTTCCATGGGGTTAATCGTTAAAAACTCATTTAATCTCTCTTCACGACTTTCCCCATTATGGCCAATTGGTTTACCAGAAATAAAATGCGGGTTAATTTGAAATGGGCAAATATTCAGCGCACTAAATGTAGGGGGTTGGACAATTGGCATATCATTGGTGGTGCGAATACTCGGTGTTGCAACATTACTGCCTGCACTCCATCCCATATAGGGAATGCTTTCATATTTAACTCGTTGTGAAATCAGCTCCACTATGTTGGCATCATATAGGCGTTTTAATAAGGCAAAGGTATTTCCGCCGCCAATAGCAATCGCTTGTGCTTGTTTAACTGCCGCAACAGGGTCGCTAAAGTGATGAATTGATGTTAATTCATAACCTAAAGCATTAAATACCGGTTTTACAATTGCTTCAAAATCATCAAAACTGAATGTAACTGCGGCATAAGGAATAAATAGAATATTTTGTTTTTTATGTTGTAATAAACGATGGATTTGTTCGCCCGCATGTTGTAAATAATTCATATTCCCCATACGTGAACTACTCATTAATAACGCATTAGTCATTGCTATATTCCTTTTTGATTTTTTTTATTGAATTAATTAATAAATCGATTTCTTTTTCACTATTAAAATAATGAATTGATAAGCGGGCCATTTTTTCTATTTGATAGAACTTTAAAATAGCGGTTGCCATAAAGTGACCTGATTCAATAATGATATTTTTAGCTTCTAATTTTTGCATTAATACATCAGAGGGGATTCCGTTAATATTAAATGGAATTATTCCTATTCGCTGGTGGCTATT
Source organism: Providencia rettgeri (assembly GCF_013255915.1). Classification (GTDB taxonomy): domain Bacteria; phylum Pseudomonadota; class Gammaproteobacteria; order Enterobacterales; family Enterobacteriaceae; genus Providencia; species Providencia hangzhouensis. The sequence continues at coordinate 1,552,923 of NZ_CP053896.1, forward strand.
ATTAGGGCCATAAATTTCGACACCAGAAAGTTGAGATAATTGCTGCATCGCATATTGAGTGAGTGTTTGGTTGCGATTCTCAATTTGTTCAATACCGATATTTACAGCATAGTCTAAAGCCGAATCTAAACTAATAATGGCCGGAACATTTGGGCAGCCCGCTTCAAAGCGTTTTGCTGTTTGAGGCAGAATAACGTCTCCTGTTTGTGGGTCAATTGAGCTATTCCACCAACCGACCAGTGTGGGGGTTAATGATGGTACCAATGATTCACGAACAAACAGAATTCCACTGCCTTCTATCGCTCTTAACCCTTTTCGGCCACATGATGACATAAAGTCACATTGCCATTTTTGAACATTAACGTTATACATTCCAATGGCTTGTGAAGCACTAATATGGCTAAGTACACCATGCTTTCTGGCTATCTCACAAATAGCCTGCACAGGTTGAATTACCCCAGTTATGTTAGATAGCGCAACGAAACTGATGAGCTTTGTCTTAGAGGTTATCGCTTGCTCGATAGATTCAGGTGAAAGGACACCATAGCTATCCGCACTCACCTTAATAATTTTTATTCCTTTTTCATGCGCTAACAGTTGCCAAATTGCAATATTGCTGAGCATCTCAGTATCCGGAATTATCACTTCATCGCCAGCTTGCCAAGAAATACCTCTAGCAATCAAGCTGATAGATTCTGTGCCATTTTTGGTAAATGCAATTTCACTGGGCTTTGCACCGATAAATGCGGCCAATTTTTGTCGACAAATTTCAACTTGCTCATAGGTTTGCTTGCGGAAGCTCGGTAAATAAGTCCCTTGCTCTGCGGTTTTATCAAGATAGCGCTTTACTGCGTCTATTACCGGTTTTGGCGGTGGCGCAGCGGCTCCCGTATCAAAATAAGCGTAATGTTGTGAAACTAGAGTGTCTTTTTGCACTTGCGACCAGATATTCGTCATTATTATTCCCTATAAAGTTATTTAGCCCAGAAGGAAAGCAGTTTCGCTTTGAGGGTTGGCAGGAATGCTTTAGCCGTGGAGTAAAGAGCATCGCCAGCAATAAGCCCACCAGCGAAAGTTGAAATTTTATCGGAACTGATATTGAAGAAACGCTCAATGATAATTCGAACCGCGAGTGCAGTAAGAACCGTCCAACCTGCAATAGGGTAGTTAATCATCAAGCCAGTTGAGAAGAGTACGCCAATCTGGTTTTTAGCACCGCCAATTAACTGAATGATGGCACCCGGTATGGCCCACAATAACAACATCATTGCCACATTTGAGGAGCTTCCTGCTTGGATCGTAGCGGCATAAAGCCTTGATGCAGGAACGATTTTGTCTTGTTCGAAATAAAAATCGTAGGTAAGTGCAACCACCACCAAGGCGCAGCAAAAACCGATAATAGCGGCAAAATATTGTTGTTTTCTCCCATAATGTTCTGCAGATTGGTTTTTACCATAACCGCGGATCATAAATCCCGTTTTTAGGTCAAAACCCATATCGGCAAAAGCAGGGCCTGTCGCGGCACAAAACCCAACTAAAACGGCCAATGCTTCGGGGGGAAACCCCAGTAAAATACCAATCATCAATGAGATAAGAGCTGCTGCAGTTGCAGGAAACCAGCCAGAATGCATCGCAGCCATACCTACAATCATCTCTTGGATTAAAGCGGCTAAGGTCGCAAAAATGAGGAATCCAATAAGTTGTGGCAATGTCATAGTGACAAATATTTGACTAATAAATGTGAGTGCTAATGCGGTTAAAAAGTAGAACGTTGCCCCTTTGATTAAGGTTGACTTGATACGTTTGCTACTTTGGCGTAATTCATCACTATCTTCGCTTTGTTGCTGACTATCTTTCTTGTTGCGAAATACAATGGCTCCGATTTGGATTAATGCGACGATACCTGCACCAATCATCACACCGTGTGGGACATAGTTTTCATATAAATTATAAGTAATTAGCCCTGACTCAGAAAAACCGCGAATGAGAAGTCCAACAGCAAACATGAATAACGCGAAAATACTGCCAATCAACGCGATCCCTGCGGATGCCATTGGGATACCAAAACTTGCACCGATGGCTCCAGCAGCAAAGCCTGTCAGCAATGCGCCAAGCCGCTTTCCACCTTTATTTCCTGCCCACAAAGTTTCTGCGGTGGCAACACCGGCAGGCCAAGATGCACTGGCAGGATAGGCGCGGGTATTAAACAAGCCATATAAAATCGTGCCATCAATGATAATCGCAACGAAAGCTCCAGCCATCATCGGATAAATTAATTCAGGCATACCCAATACCCAAGGCACACCAATGGCTACTATTAAACCATTTGCTGCAGCAAAGGTTGCTGCAGAGATGCTAGTTTGAATTAAATTTTGCGCATCGATAAATTTAAATGATGCGAATATAGAAAGTGGGACACGAGATAATAAAATGGCGAGAACAGCACCGATAATTGATGTGTTTGCGGAGATACCTAGTGTGACAATAATCTGAATACCAATAATAGCACCAACAAAAGATAATATAATTATTGCGATGAGTAGTGCTGGAGAAAAAATAGATACACGTACCTCAGTATCATTTTTATCATGAGATATATTCATAGAGTTACCTATTTTATTTTAATAATTAATAACTGCTTTTTATCTTATTATTTCACCATGGATTTAAAATATGGTAGATAATTTACTGGCTGTGGATTTTAATAATGGATAATACTCGGTTAAATTTTTACTTTGGCTTGATGCTGCAATGCATAACGAGCCTAATACCCCTTTTTCAAAAGAAAATATAGGAACGGATAACCCTTGTGTTCCTGCTAAATAAGCTTCTTTTGAATATGCATATCCTTCTTCAGCATAGAGACTTAATTGCTTTTTTAATAAGGTGTTATTTTGCAAATTATGTTTAGAAAGATATTCATCAATATATGAAATATCCATTGAGCTTAAAATGATTTGTGTAAATGGGGCTTCATGCAAGCTCAACGCTTCTCCTTCTTTAGATGTAAAGCGGATAAGATGGTCACTTTCTAAAATGAAATTACAAATAGCGATATCATTGTAACGGCGATAAATAAATATGGTTTCATGTGTTTTATCAGCGAGAGGGCGTAAGTAGTCACTCGCTAATTGTGAAAACTGGCGTGTGTTATTGGCTAAATGACCGATTTCAATACACCGCAAGCCTAATAAATATTCTTTATTTTTATTTTTTTGTAAGAAACCTTGCTCTTCTAGAATATTAAAACCCCGCTGTACGACGGAAGGGCTCTTATCAAGATGACGAGCTAACTCACGTACTCCCCATATGGGCTTGTTGATTGAAAAGTAATCTAACAAGGTTAATACGAAACCAGCAGATTGTAGTCGGTTATTCATAGCTTCCCCTGTTTATAATTAATTGAATTAGCACTATTGTTATATTTTTGTTCCTTATACGGGAACAGTGTGCCGTTTGGTAATACAAACATATTTAGATGAAACAATATGCAAAGTAAATGGTTTGTTGCATCTGTGTTAAGTAGGTCACTAAAACAGTTCTTATCATTTATCTTTTTTTTCTTGCTTTCTCTATAACTATTTGAAGTTAATCTATTTTTTTTAGTATTTAGCTGTTCCTACTAGCGAAACAATCAAAAGGACGCAAATGGATAAATGAGTTATTGGTGAAAACAGGAGAATTTGTTTACCTTGAATGATCTTTTCCTGATGCGATTTATTTATGTGAGAAATAGATTATTTTATATTTTTGTGTAAACGTTTACACTAAGTCGAGATTGATCACAGAATCTTATCTAAACTCGTTGTTATACTCCGTAGCAATGACAAGTAGGAAGACAGAATGCAATTTAAGCAGTATTGGGGGAAGAGAGATGCAACAGGTTGAAATTCTCGTTACAGGCGGGCTTGGGTATATTGGTAGTCATACTTGTGTTCAATTGATAAAGGCTGGGCTATCACCAGTTATTATTGATAATTTGTGTAATGCAAAGCTAGAAGTGCTTAATCGTATTGAAAGATTAACCGGTGTGCGCCCAGTATTTTATCAGTGTGATGTTCGAAATGAGCAACAGCTAGCTCACATTTTTTCTTCTCATCAATTTCATTCAGTTATTCATTTTGCAGGGCTAAAAGCGGTTGGTGAATCAGTAGAAAACCCGCTTAGATACTATGATGTTAATTTCAATGGGACATTGGTATTAATGCGCTGTATGCAGGAAGCGAACGTGAAAAGTTTGATTTTTAGTTCGTCAGCAACGGTATATGGCGAGCCCAGTCGTTTACCTATCACCGAAGAGTTCCCAACGGGTAATACACAAAGCCCTTATGGCACCAGCAAGTATATGGTTGAGCGTTGTTTATCTGATTTATTTCACTCAGACCCGTTATGGTCATTAACATTATTACGTTATTTCAACCCAGTAGGTGCTCATCCATCAGGTTTGATGGGCGAAGACCCACAAGGGATCCCAAATAATTTAACACCTTATATAACCCAAGTTGCGGTAGGAAAAAGAGAAAAATTGGTGATTTATGGAAACGATTACCCTACGGTGGATGGAACGGGGGTTCGGGATTATATTCATGTCATGGATTTAGCTGATGGCCATGTTGCCGCTCTACAAAAGGTTGGTAATCAAGCAGGGGTACATTGCTACAATTTGGGCACGGGTAACGGCACTAGTGTTTTGCAAATGTTACATGCATTTGAAAAAGCAGTTGGAAAAGCCATTCCTTATGTGATTGAACCACGTCGTGCTGGGGATATTGCGGAATACTGGTCAACACCAGAAAAAGCGCACCATGAACTAGGATGGCAAGCGGAGCGAACTCTTGAGGATATGGCGACTGACAGTTGGCGTTGGCAATCAAATAATCCCAATGGTTATGAAGTTTAGGAGATGCATGAGATGAATATTTTGCCTTTTAACCCTTCGGATTGCCCTCATCGTCGCTATAACCCATTAACAGGCCAGTGGGTGTTAGTGTCCCCTCATCGAGCAAAACGCCCGTGGAGCGGCAAAGATGAAAAACCATCAATAGAAAATTTACCTCAATATGATGAGCATTGCTTCTTGTGCCCTGGCAATACACGGGTTTCCGGGGAAGTGAATCCTAACTACCAAGGGACTTATGTATTCCAAAATGACCATGGTGCGTTATTAGCACAACCCTGCGCCCAACCTGATAATCAATCTGAATTGTTTCAATCACAATCGGTGAGTGGGGTTAGTCGAGTGATTTGCTTTTCGCCTGATCACAGTAAAACACTGCCAGAGCTGTCTGTACCTGAAATTGAAGGTGTTATCGAAACATGGCGGCAACAAGTTGCTGAGTTAAGTGAACGTTATGCTTGGGTTCAGGTTTTTGAAAATAAAGGGGAAATAATGGGGTGTTCTCAACCGCATCCTCATGGACAAATTTGGGCAAGTGATTTTTTACCGAATGAAATTGCACGTAAGGACCATTTTCTCACGCAATATTATCAACGTCATGGCAGCAACTTATTAATTGACTATATTAAAGCTGAGCAACAAGATGGCTCACGAATTGTTGTTGAAACTGAAGAATGGATTGCACTTGTTCCTTATTGGGCAGCTTGGCCATTTGAAACCCTGTTATTGCCAAAACAGCATATTCGCCGTATGGATGAAATGAATGAAGCCATTCGTGCAGACCTTGCTGTTGCGCTAAAAAAACTCACAAGCCGTTACGATAATCTATTTCATTGCTCTTTCCCATATTCAATGGGATGGCACTTTGCACCTTTTATTAATGAAAGCCAAAGTATCGATCACTGGCAACTACATGCCTTATTTTATCCGCCATTACTGCGCTCAGCGACGGTAAAAAAATTCATGGTGGGGTATGAAATGTTAGCTGAAACTCAGCGAGACCTGACACCAGAACAGGCCGCACAACGTTTACGTGATGTGAGTGACTGCCATTATAAACAAAGTCAAACTACTAAATAATTCATCAAATTATAATTAACTTAGCTGTTTGCTGGGTTAACCAAATTACGCATTAAGGATAATTAAAAATGGAAACGTTAAAGCAAACTGTTGCCTCGTCGTTTGAAAAAACCTTTGGTTATCAACCTGAAATTTATGTTCAAGCGCCGGGGCGAGTGAATATTATCGGTGAACATACGGATTATAATGATGGCTTTGTTTTGCCTTGTGCGATTGATTACCAAACGATGACCGCAGCGGCTAAACGTGATGATCGTATCATCCGAGTCGTTGCGGCTGACTACCATAATGAATGTGACGAATTCAGTTTGGATAGCGAAATTGCATTTTTGCCTGAAAAAATGTGGGCAAACTATATTCGCGGTGTCGTGAAGTTTCTCTTACAAAGAGGGCTTTTATTCAATGGTTGCGATATTGCAGTCAGTGGTAATGTGCCGCAAGGCGCGGGGTTAAGTTCTTCAGCCTCACTCGAAGTTGTGATTGGACAAACACTTAAGGCTTTGTATCAATTAGATATTAGCCAGCAAGATATCGCGCTTAATGGCCAACAAGCTGAGAACCAATTTGTTGGTTGTAACTGCGGTATTATGGACCAACTGATTTCAGCGTGTGGTGATGAAGGCCATGCTCTATTGATTGATTGCCGCAGTTTGGCGCTATTTCCTATTTCCATACCTGATGATCTGGTTGTGATGATAATCAATTCAAATAAGCAACGGGGTTTGGTTGGAAGTGAATACAATACACGCCGCCAACAATGTGAAGAAGCTGCTAATTTGTTTGGGGTGAAAGCGTTACGTGACATCACATTTGATGAGTTTTTACAGAAGCAACATCTATTATCGCCTATTGTTGCTAAGCGAGCCAAACACGTGATCAGTGAAAACGAACGCACTTTAGCGGCAGCAAAAGCATTAACACAAAATGATTTATTGCAGTTAAGTGAGTTAATGGCGCAATCCCATATTTCTATGCGTGATGATTTCGAAATCACCGTCAAAGAAATTGATACCTTAGTGGATATCGTTAAGTCCGTTTTAGGTGTTCAGGGTGGGGTACGAATGACAGGAGGAGGCTTTGGCGGCTGTGTGGTTGCACTGATGCAGCAGCAATGTGTTCAACCGGTGATTGACGCGGTAGAAGCGCAATACCAGAAAATGACAGGCCTACAAGCCGATATTTATGTTTGCCAGCCAAGCTCAGGTGCGAGTGTGGTAAGTTAAAACCAAATTAATAAATTGAAAAAAGTTGACATAACATGCTGTTTAATCAAGAAAAAAATCAGACGCCCAAAGTCGTAGAGTTAACCAATAAAAATGACATGAAAATTGTCCTGACAAGTTTAGGGGCAAGCTGGGTAAGTTGCATTTTGCCGCTAATACATGGGAAACGAGATGTGGTTCTAGGTTCACCAAATATGGATAAACAAAAGGAACAAGACGTGTATTTGGGCGCGACAGTCGGGCGCGTAGCTAACCGTATAGCGAATGCACGTTTTTCTATTCATGGTGAAAATTATTCAGTATCAGCCAATCAAGAGCCGCATTGTTTACATGGTGGGCAGGACAATTTTAGTTATCGGATTTGGGCCATATCACAACCTAGTACTCAACAGGCTATTTTTTCACTCATTTCACCCGACGGTGACCAAGGTTTTCCCGGGGAATTGAAAGTTGAGGTGAGTTATGAGTTAACGGATGAAAATCAAGTGATTATCCGTTATAAGCACCAAGCTACAAAGGCCTGTCCTGTAAACCTAACCAACCATACTTATTTTAATTTGGCGGGTGAAGGTAGTGAAAAGACAGCGCTAGATCATGCTCTTACGATTTACAGTGACTGTTATTTACCCACAGATAAAGCAGGGATCCCTAGCGGAGAGTGGCGTAATGTCACTGGTAGTTATTTTGATTTTCGCCAAAGCAAACTCATTGGCCGTGACTTTCTACAAGATCACGACCAAATTTCTGCTGGGGGATATGACCACACTTTTATGCTAGATACAGCCCGTATTGATGGGCGGCAAACGGTGGCATCGTTGAGTGCTCCTGAGGGAGACGTAAAGATGAATATTTCTACAACGATGCCCTCTATGCAGTTGTATACAGGGAATTATTTAATTTCAGTTGCGGGTAAAACAAAATCTTATACGCCTTTTTCTGGGGTTGCATTTGAAACACAGTTTCCACCTGATGCTGTTAATCACCCTGAATGGGGAGAACGATACAGCCCGATTTCACAGCCTAATCAAATTTATTGTAGTGAAACCTGCTATCAATTTATTTTCTAAATCTATATATGATTAACACCGCATCTAAGCGGTGTTTTTTTTGCACGATAAATCCATTATTTTACTTTAAATAATTTTAAAATGCGTTATGCCATTGTTTTTAATTCTAGCTCATTGTTTAATAAGCCATCCTAATTGTAGAGGTGCACAATGGCGACAATCAAAGATGTGGCAAAAGAAGCAGGTGTTTCGGTTGCAACTGTTTCTCGAGTGATTAACCAATCACCGAAGGCAAGCCAAGCTTCTATTGCATCAGTAAAGAGTGCAATGAATAAGCTAGGTTATCGTCCCAATGCCGCTGCGCGAGCTCTTGTGAACCAAAGTTCAAATACCATTGGGGTGTTAGTTAACGATGTTTCCGACCCTTTTTTTGGCGTTATGGTCAAAGCCGTTGATGCCGTAGCGCATAAAAATGGTAAACATATTCTGATTTGTAATGGTTACCATAATGCCAAGGAAGAGCGCCAATCGATTGAGTTGTTGATTAACAACCGCTGTGATGCTTTGGTTATCCACTCTAAAGCCCTGGATGATGCTGAACTGCTTCAATATGCAAAAGAAGTCCCAAGTATGGTACTGATCAACCGCCATATTGATGAAATTGCAACCCGTTGTATTTCTTTAAATAACTACAAGGGCGCATATTTAGCGACAGAACATCTTATTCGACATGGGCATACTAAAATTGCGTACATTTCATCAAATCACCAAATTGAGGATGCGGTACAGCGTTTACAGGGTTATCGAGATGCGTTAAAAAATAATGGTATTCAACTGTCTGATAGTTATATTGAATATGGCGCTCCTTATGGGGAAGGTGGGGAGCAAGCGATGACTAACTTACTGATAAAATCACTCGAAATCACAGCGGTCGTGGGTTACAACGATTTTATGGCCGCGGGAGCCATCGCGGTATTAGATGAAAATGAAATTCACTCACCAGAACAGGTCTCGGTTATTGGTTTTGATGATGTGTTGATTGCCCGCTATATCCATCCACGCTTAACAACAATTCGTTATCCTATCCAAATGATGGCAGAAAAAGCCACACAACTAGCACTTTCTTTAGCGAGAGGGGAAAAAACGACAGGTGAAAGTTTGATTTACTCTCCGACATTGGTTCAACGTAATTCAGTTAGGCCTTTGCACGCCTAAGTATTTTATAGCCCATAGAGTTACGAAAATAAGTGTAAACGTTTTCATTAATATTTGATGAACTTCACGAATTTATTAAAATCTAGATTACTTCCTGGTACCTTCTCTTCTATCACCTATGAAAATTTACATTAATTTCTGCTATTTAGTCCATTAAGTTAATTCTTTAGAGGATATTGTGAAAATATGTGATTCATCTAACGGTGATATTTTGTGGTAACGTTTACACTTGCTTTGTTATCACTTGGCGAAGGAATTTGATTATGCAAACTGAAGGGGTTGGGTTAAGCACATTAGATTACGGAATATTCATTCTGTATGTGCTTATCATTATTAGTGTTGGTCTTTGGGTTTCTCGAGATAAAAAAGGACAAAAGAAAGGTACAAAAGACTATTTTCTAGCAGGAAAAACATTACCTTGGTGGGCTATTGGTTCTTCACTGATTGCGGCAAATATATCAGCAGAGCAATTTATTGGTATGTCGGGCTCTGGTTTTTCAATAGGTTTGGCTATCGCATCCTATGAATGGATGGCAGCACTAACACTGATCATTGTCGCAAAATACTTCATGCCCGTGTTTATTGATAAAGGTATTTTTACCATTCCAGAGTTTGTTGAAAAACGTTTCAATAAAACGTTAAAAACGATCTTAGCCGTGTTCTGGTTGGCATTATTTATCTTTGTTAATTTAACTTCAGTTCTCTATTTAGGGTCGTTAGCATTACAAACAATCCTAGGTATTCCAATGCATTATGCTATTTTCGGCTTAGCATTATTTGCAGTGATTTACTCTCTTTATGGCGGGCTATCTGCGGTTGCGTGGACGGATGTTGTACAAGTTTTCTTCTTAATTTTAGGCGGCTTTTTAACCACGATAATGGCGGTGAGCTATATTGGCGGTGATGCGGGGTTATTCGCAGGTATGAGCCGTATGGCAAGTGAAGCGCCTGCGCATTTTGAAATGATTTTAAGCCAAGACAACCCACAGTTTAGTAATTTACCCGGTATTGCAGTGTTAATTGGCGGTTTATGGGTTGCCAATTTATATTACTGGGGCTTCAACCAATATATTATTCAACGTGCATTAGCCGCTAAGTCTATTAATGAAGCGCAAAAAGGCTTGGTTTTCGCAGCATTTCTCAAACTTATTGTCCCAATCCTTGTTGTCGTACCGGGTATTGCGGCATTTGTGATAGTTTCTGACCCTGCATTACTGGCGGGATTAGGAACGATGGCACAAGAACATATGCCAACATTGGCCCAAGCGGACAAAGCTTACCCATGGTTAACACAATTCTTACCCGTAGGCGCTAAAGGGGTTGTGTTTGCGGCATTAGCTGCGGCTATCGTTTCTTCTTTAGCTTCCATGTTGAACTCAGTGGCAACTATTTTCACCATGGATATCTACAAAGAATACATTGCTCCATCAACCGCGGACCATAAATTAGTGAATGTCGGGCGGATTAGTGCAGTTGTTGCGTTAATCGTCGCATGCTTCATCGCCCCATTACTGGGTAACATTGGACAAGCTTTCCAATATATTCAGGAATATACCGGGTTAGTTAGCCCAGGTATCTTAGCGGTATTCTTATTAGGTCTATTTTGGAAGAAAACCAATGCGAAAGGCGCGATTATCGGTGTGCTGCTCTCAATTCCGTTTGCATTATTCTTAAAACTAATGCCGTTAGGTATGCCATTCCTTGACCAAATGATGTACACCTTCTTCTTTACTGCGGTGGTGATTGGTTTAATTAGCCTGACAACGGCAAAAGAAGATGACTGTGAAGGGGCTATTATCCTAACGTCGGAGACTTTTAAAACATCGACAGGCTTCAATATCGCATCATACGCAATTATGGTTATCTTATGTGTGCTATATGCGCTGTTCTGGTAATCCAAAACTTCTAACAAGCTGATAAGTAAAATGATAGCACGAGGCGGGAAAGGTCATTCCCGCCTTATTTTTTGCGTTTGTTAACTTAAATAATGACCTAATACTCGCATCGAGATCATTTTCGTTATTCTTGACTAATAATCTCCCTTCCTTATGTATGGTTAATTGTGTTTAATCTGATTTTTTTAATAACTATTTGTTATAAGCAAATATGCCAAATTGATTTTAATTTGACTTATTTTTAGGAATAATACTGAGACTTATTATTATTATCATTGGAACTATTTTGTGAAAAATTTAGGTTTATTTCGTTTACATCAGGTTGCCATTTTCACCCTATTAGCGCTGGCTGTTCAAAACCAATCCATGGCAAATGAACAAAATAGCGACAAAAAAGACTCTTTCATTGTCAGTGCACAAGCACTCAAAGTGAATACTGCGCTGCAAGAAACGCCAAAATCTGTTTCAATTATTACGGAACAAGATTTGACCATACATGCTCCGCAAAAAATTGATGAAGCACTTCGCTATACCTCGGGGGTTGTTGCACAACCTTATGGGGCTGATAATGATACGGACTGGTTCAAAGTTCGCGGTTTTGATGCCGCAACTTATTTAGATAATAGCCGGTTATATCGAGATGGCTACTACACTTGGCTACTTGAACCTTATGGATTGGAAAGTATTGAAGTCGTGAAGGGGTCATCAGCCGTTCTCTTTGGCGAATCCACTCCTGGAGGCGCTGTTAACTTAGTAACGAAAAAGCCATCTATTAATGCTAAAAATGAAATATTTTTAGAAGCGGGTAATAACGATCATCAAGCGCTAGGCTTTGATCTTTCTACAGCATCAGCCGATGCAGGTGCCCGCTACCGTTTAGTGGGAACGATGAAAAAATCGGATGGGGAACTCAAAGGCACGGATAATAAACGTATTTATCTGGCGCCAAGTGCGGCATTTGACTTGTCTGATCAGACAGTACTTACGTTAATGGGGACGTATCTGCACGATGATGGTACGCCCACGAATCCTTTTTTCCCAGCGGCGGGAACATTAATTCACTCTAATTACGGTAAAATTAAGCCATCAACCAATTTAGGTGAGCCTGATTACGATAAATACAAGCGGACTCAGTTCTCAGTGGGTTATTTATTAGAACATCAATTTAATGATGAGTGGCGTTTTGCGCAGCGTGTAAATTATGGTTACAACGACCTAACACTCAGAAGTGTTTATGCTTTCTTTAATGCAGACCCTACCGTGCAGGAATTGGGGCAAGGTATTGTTTTTCGCGATGGTAAAAACCAAAGTTTTAGTTTTGATAACAATATCGTCGGTGAATGGGATAGTGAGCGGTTTGAAAATACCTTACTTGCGGGTATTGAATTCCAATATCATCAAACCAAAGGCGATGAACAGGATAATTATGCTTTTGGTAAAATTAACCCGTGGAAGCCAGTTTATGGGCACTATACCCCACTTGACCCATCAAATAACATTCATCGCACTATTGATAAAACACAAGCTAGTATTTATTCACAATACCAAACAAAGCTTGATAGCAAATGGATTGGGGTCGTTGGTGCACGTTATGATTGGGTAAAAACTGAAAATAAAGCACATAAAAAAGCAGAAGATGAGTCTAGAAATGATGGGCAGATGAGTTTAAATGCGGGTTTAATGTATATTGCTGACAATGGCATTTCACCTTATTTAAATTACTCTCAATCTTTTGAAGTTCAATCGACAATCGACCCAACAACCCAAAAACTGTATAAACCACTTAAAGGTGAGCAATTTGAAGCAGGTATCAAATATACACCTTATTTTATGGATGGTTATTGGAATATTGCTTGGTTCGATATCGAACAAAAAAATGCGTTAGTCACAACTCCTGAACACCCTGTTGCAACACAAACAGGTAAAGTCACTTCACAAGGTATAGAAACAGAACTATTTGCAAGTGTTACTGATAATTGGGATATTAAAGCGACATACACTTATACCAATGCGAAAACAGATCAAACAGGTGGTAAGGGACGTAAACAGGCTGGTATGATCCCCAAACATATGGCGACTGTCTGGACTGACTACGAAATTCCAATCGTGAGTAACCAGTCGTTAAAACTCGGAACTGGTATTCGCTATTATGGTCAATCAAAGGATAACCCAGCAAGCAGCAACCTTTCTGTTCCTAGTGCGACGCTCTGGGATATGGCCGCGATATATCAATTATCGAACAATTGGCAGTTCCAGTTCAATATGAATAACATCCTCAATAAAGAGTATGTTTCATCCTGTGATACCTGGTGCTATTACGGCCAATCGCGCTCATTTGTGTTACAAACAAAGTACACTTGGTAATTTTAAAAAAGGCATGCTAATAATGTTGGCATGCCTTGAGTCCTTTCTATGTTTCGATTAGCAAATATTAATATCGTTCGCGATCATCGTTCTATTTTATCTATAGATTCGTTAAATATACCCACAACAGAACTCACAGTGGTTCTTGGTCATAATGGTTCAGGAAAATCTACACTGGTTAATCTCCTTTCTGGGCAGATGGCACCGGATAGCGGGCAAATTGATTTAAATGGCACGAGTCTTTCTCAATATAAAACGAAAGAATTAGCGCAAAAAATCGCATATTTACCACAAAAACTGCCAGCCTCAGCGGGGCTGTCTGTGAAAGAACTTGTGCGGTTAGGGCGTTTTCCGTGGCGAGGTGCACTTGGTCGCTGGCAAGCTGACGATGAAATTATTATCCAACAAGCGATGGAGAAAGCTGGGGTTGAGGGGTTTTCCGCGAACTTAGCGGACAACTTGTCTGGTGGAGAGCGCCAGCGCGCATGGGTTGCCATGTTACTTGCTCAACAATCACCAGTTTTAATACTGGATGAACCGACTTCTGCATTAGATATTCACCATCAATACCAGTTAATGAATTTATTGAGTGAGCTTAATAAAGTTCATGGGATTGGTGTGATTGTGATCCTTCATGACCTCAACCTTTCTTTACGGTATGCAACACACATCGTGGCATTAAAAAAAGGGAAAATAGAATTTGAGGGAAAAAGCGTTCTTCTCCATGATGAAGCAAGGCTATCGTCACTCTACGATACTCCGATTAAATTAATACCACACCCTAGTTTTCCAGAGTCAGAACATCATAGGGTTGCTATCGTATGCGCTTAAGAATCAATTTGCTTGGCCTTATTTTATTAACAAGTACATTAGTATGCTCATTTTATACACGGGCTTATTCTGTTACGGACAGTCGTGGTATTGTCGAGTTCAATTCGCCGCCTCAGCGCGTTGTGGTTTTAGATTGGGATTTGCTGGAACAGCTATTAACGCTTGAAATTACGCCTGTTGGGGCCACGGAATTAGAGAGTTACAAGCAATGGGTTGTTGACCCAGCTGTTCCTTCTTCGGTCAAAGAGGTGGGTACGCGAGCTGAGCCTAATTTAGAGCAAATTGCCGCATTGAAACCTGATGTTATTATTGCAAGTAGCGCGCAAGAAGATTTACTGCCTTTATTGGAAAAAATAGCGCCAGTCGTTTATTTATCAAATTTTGCACGTCAAGATGATTCAGGGCTTGTAGCCATTGCTCATTTTAAAACGTTGGCTCGCTTATTTGAGAAGACGTCTTTTGCCGATGAATATTTAGTGAAAATGGATAAACGTTTTGCTGAATTAAGATCACAACTTGAACGTGCTTTTACAACGAAACCAAGTGTTGCTGCTATCCGGTTTTCAAGTTTAAGCACTATTTTTCTTTATACTGAGAATTCAACACTCAATTATGTTCTTGAACAGCTTGCATTAAAGCCTGCTATTTTAGTCCCCGCACGTCCTTGGGGAATAGAGCAGAGACGAATAAATTCATTGCAGTTTATAAATGATGGGTACGTGTTATACATCAAACCATTTGTAGAAGAAAAAAAACTGAATGATTCCATATTATGGCAGTCGATGCCTTTTGTTAAACAAGGGCGGATAAATAGTGTTCGTCCCGTTTGGAATTATGGTGGTGTCTTTTCCTTGCAATTAATGGCGGAAGCATTAACAGAAAGCTTATTACAGGTTGCTCCTCATAATGACAACTAAACAGCACTCAATACTATTTTTTGTATTAATGGTGATCGCGCTGATTAACCTTCAGCTCGAACCTGGGGTTACACTCAGTCAGCAATTATTTTTAGTTATTCATCCAGCTTCAGCCGATACATTTGCTGATTATTTTTATTTATATGGCCAATTACCACGCCTTGCTATGGCATTATTAGTGGGAGCAACTTTTGGTTTATTGGGCAGTTTGATGCAGCAATTAACACAAAATAATCTTACTTCACCACTAACATTAGGTTCATCATCCGGTGCTTGGTTAGCATTAGTGGTAGCCAATATTTGGTTTAGTAACGAGATTGGGTTATATCAAACGCTAGCTGCGATGGTGGGAGCATTACTTGCATTTGGTTTAGTAATATTAATTGCAGGTATTCGTAATATGACAGGCATTCCGTTAGTTGTTTCAGGAATGGTCATAAATATTTTGTTTGGTGCTATAGCGACTGCATTAATTACATTAAATTCGCAATTTGCACAAAATATTTTTATGTGGGGAGCAGGAAATTTAGCGCAAGATGGTTGGCAAAAAGTGGTTGGTTTATTACCTTTATTGTTCCCTGTTATTATTATTATCTGTTTCGCCCCACGTATTTTGACATTATTGAAATTAGGCCATGAGGGGGCTAAAGCTCGTGGCTTATGCGTTTTACCGATTTTTTTACTTTTTATTGTTTTAGCATCTTGGTTAGTGGCGGCGACTATTTCAACTGTAGGGGTTATTAGTTTTATTGGTTTATTAGCTCCAAATATAGTACGGCGAATGGGTAATATGAGTACAAGGCAAGAGTTATTAAATAGTGCAGTTGTAGGGGCTATTTTATTGCTTCTTGCAGACAGCGGGGCAATCGCACTAACAAATTACCTTAATATTGTGGTTCCTACGGGTGTAATGACAGCTGCTATTGGTGCTCCTTTATTGATCTGGTTTAGCCGCCGAACAATGACAGCCCAAGATCAATTATCGATAGGGTTATTACCAACAAAAATAATATTTTCTAAAACCACGGTATCTATTCTTATTTTATTGTTAGTAAGTGGAGTTGTATTTTCCCTTTGCTTACAAACGAATGGTGAACAATATTATTGGCAACTGCCGTCAAGTTTTCAGTGGGATATTAAATGGCCTCGTTTATTAGCGGCGACATTTGCTGGATTAGCATTGAGTATTGCGGGGGTTTTATTACAAAGGATTATTTATAACCCGTTGGCCAGCCCAGATATTTTAGGGGTTTCTTCAGGGGCTACAGCGGCACTCGTTCTATTTAGCCTACTATTAGGCACGGCTATTCAAACCTCATTTTGGGGTGTTGCTTTAATCGGGAGCCTGATTGTATTAGGAATATTGTTATACCTAGGTAAACGGCACCAATACGCACCAGCAAGTTTAATTTTGACAGGGATCTGCCTAACGGCAACGTTAGAAGCTTTTGTTCAGTTCTTTTTAGCTCAAGGGACATTGAGTAGCTATCGGATATTATTATGGCTTTCAGGCTCAACTTATCGTGTGGAAGGGCAACAGGCCATTATTTTTTCTATCAGTGTTGTTGTGTTAACTATATTAGCGATCACGTTAAATCGTTGGCTAGTTTTATTATCAATTAGTCGAACATTTGCACAGGGAAGAGGACTAAATTCACAATTAGCGACTATATTGCTATTAATCTTAGTTGCATTATTGTGTGCCTTTGTCACTTCCACTGTTGGCCCCATTGCATTTCTTGGTTTAGTTGCACCCCATATGGCTTTTTTAGTTGGCGCTAAAAAGGCGAAACAACAACTTATTATTAGTGGGTTGATCGGTAGTATATTAATGGTTTGGGCAGATTGGCTAGGCCAAATTATTATTTATCCAACACAGATTGCAGCTGGAATTTTTGTCGCTATTTTAGGTGGTGGATATTTTTTATTGCTGATGGCGATGAATAAAATCAAGTCATAATTTATGGTGTAAATGTGGTTAGTTAAAGCCTTATTCAAGGCGAGTTAACTAACACTAAACAATGAATTTTGGGTAGTGTTGCATTGAAGGTTGTTAACGAAGGTACGACTTCTGTATTGATCAAAATATGGGTTGATACAGGAGACAAAACCGCTTCACTAGAAAAATTATAGCGTCGTTTCTTATCCGTATTATTTCAATATCACAGCCCCAGAATGGAAGTAAAAAAGTGAGTTAAGTTGAGCCGCGTTCAATTAATTGCCATTCGAGGATTTCATGGCTGTCATCGAGCTGCGGGTGCTTAATTTTATTGAGTAGCAGTTGAACGCTACGGATGCCAAATTGATGCATCGGCTGCACAATGGTACTTAATGGCGGTGTGGTTACTTCACCGAAGGGCACACCATCAAACCCTAACACAGCAATATCATTCGGAATATGCAATCCCTGCTGATGCAAAACACTCATTGCACCGCCTGCGATGACATCAGAAATCGCGAATACAGCATCGGGTTTGGGCGCATTTTGCAGTAACTTTTCCATGGCCTTCGCCCCCGCGGTGTAATCT
Organism: Providencia rettgeri; assembly: GCF_013255915.1. Classification (GTDB taxonomy): domain Bacteria; phylum Pseudomonadota; class Gammaproteobacteria; order Enterobacterales; family Enterobacteriaceae; genus Providencia; species Providencia hangzhouensis. The sequence goes on from NZ_CP053896.1 coordinate 1,570,880, forward strand.
AATTCTTCTACATACTCGATTTTACAATATTCAAAGCCAAGTTCAGCGAGTGCTTTTCGATACCCTTGTTCCCGTTGTTGTGAATAGAGGTAACGCATATCACTGTTAATTAATGCAATGCGTTGGCGATTTTTCGCTGCTAAATGATAAACGCCTGCGCTAGCAGCTTGTGAATTATCAATAGTAACCGAAGAAGCACGAAATTCTGGATCCCCTTCACCACACTGTACCCACGGAAAATCCCCAATCATATCAGTAAGCCCCGGCAAACAACTCACAGCATCCATAGTGATGACGCCATCAACAACCTTACCTCTGAGTAAACTCAGATAAGCGGATTCACGCGTTGGATTGGATTCAGAATTACATAACAAAATATGATAGCCGTGGCGTTCCGCTTCTTCTTCAATACCACGTACAACCAATGAACAAAAGGGGTTAGTGATATTAGACACCAGCACCAATAGCATGCGACTACGCGAGGTACGTAGCTGGCGCGCTAATAAATTAGGTTGATAATTACACTGAGCGATGGCGGCGAGAACTTTATCTCGAGTTGCGGGTTTTACAATATGTTGATCATTCAATACCCGTGAAACCGTTGCGGCAGAGACTCCTGCAATTTTCGCCACTTTTTCTATCGACATTATTCACTTTTCCTTTTGTCTATTGCCATGCACAGTATGCAACATCGTGATGAAAAGTACGATTGATACAAGCAACTTGTGATGCAGATTGCAAATTTATCTTTTAGGTCATTATTGAACCATTCAGCTAGTTGCTGAAAGAAACAATTTGGCTATATTTTATAAATGAAATCGATTTCAGTAAAAATGTAATCGATTTCATTTTTGGATTTAGCTGCCATTTAGTGAAAAGCCTCATTTTATAAACAATAAAACATGAGAGGTAATGAATGGATATACAACTACAGCTTGCGAAATGCACTGATCGGAGTGAAGTCGCGCATTTGATTTATCACTCAACGAATGCCTGGTATCAACAACATGGTTTAGGCGCAATATTTCAGTCTGCGCCTGAAGAGTGCCATTTATTTGTTGATGTATACCAACAACTTGATCCTGACTACCACTGGGTAGCCCGTGATTCACAACTCAATATTCTTGGCTCGTGTTTTTTTCACCCACGAGAAACACATTTGGGCCTTGGGATTATGAATGTCCATCCCGACGCATTTGGACAGGGTATTGCAAAGAAATTACTGTCCAAAGCGGATGAATTAGCCGGAAATTTACCCATTCGCTTAATTTCAAGTGCCCTGAATTTAGACTCTTATTCTCTTTATCGCCGCGGCGGTTTTACACCTTATGCAATTTACCAAGACATGGTGATTTCAGTACCAGAGCAAGGCGTGAATCTCCCTCGCTTGACCGAAGGAATTGTGCGAGATGCTCGAACCGAAGACTTACCGGCTATTTTACAATTGGAAGCGGATTTATTAGGTATTAGTCGTCAGCGGGATATTGAATATTTTTTAAATGACACCAGCGGGTTATGGCGAATTGCAGTCTGGGAACATAACCAGCGCATCGAAGGTTATCTTGCCTCTATCGCACACCCCGCATCGAGGATGTTAGGGCCCGGCTGCAGCTATCGTGATGAGGTAGCGCTGGATTTACTCGGTTGGATGCTAGACAAACATCATCGTGGTGCGATGCCAGTCGTTTTAGTTCCCACAGAGCGAAGCGCACTGTGCCAAGCGCTATTACGATGGGGCGGTAGAATTTGTGAATTGCATCTTGCGCAAGTCAAAGGTGCTGTGCAGAAACCAAGCGGCGTGGTTATGCCGTCCTTTTTACCTGAAAGTGGCTAATAAAAAATAGAAATTATTGGGGGTCTTATGGGTACGAATAGTCTTGCTCAAGGTGGTAAAAATACTGCCCATGTATGGGTAGTGCCGCGATTGGCGTTAATGATGTTCCTTCAATTTTTTGTGTGGGGGGCATGGTATGTCACGCTAGGGGTTGTCATGGGGAAATATGGTTTATCAGCAATTATTGGTGATGCCTATTCGACAGGGCCCATCGCCTCTATTTTATCTCCTTTTGTACTAGGGATGGTAGTTGACCGTTTTTTTGCATCACAAAAAGTGCTTGGCGTGCTGCATCTCATCGGTGCCGGTTTGTTATGGATGATCCCAAGTTACTTTACGGGGGACCATAGCGGTCTGTTATGGATAATCTTTGGTTATATGCTTTGCTATATGCCAACTATTGCTCTTAGTAACAACGTTGCCTTTTATAGTTTACCGAACAGTGAGAAAGCGTTCCCAGTTGTGCGTGCATTCGGTACATTTGGTTGGATTGTTGCGGGGCTGATTGTCGGTTCAACAGGGTTATCAGATAGTACAGAAATTTTCACCTTGGCGGCAGTAGCTTCGTTGGTACTAGCGATTTACAGCTTTACATTACCACACACGCCAGCACCAGAGCGTGGTAAACCTGTTGCGATGCGCGACTTGTTATGCGCAGATGCGTTTGCCATGCTCAAGCAACGTCATTTCTTAGTTTTCATCATTTGTGCAATGCTGATCTCTATCCCATTGGCGGCTTACTATGCCTATGCGGCGCCATTTGTTGCGGCGACAGGATTTACTAACGTTGGTGGCGTGATGTCTTTAGGGCAGATGTCAGAACTGTTCTTTATGTTATTGATACCATTCTTCTTTGCTCGTCTTGGTATTAAAGTGATGTTGCTGATTGGGATGCTATCTTGGTGCTTACGTTATGTCATGTTTGCCTTAGGGATTGCTGAAGAACTGCGCTGGATGATTTATATCGGTATTTTCTTACATGGTATGTGTTATGACTTCTTCTTTGTTATTGGTTTTATCTATACAGACAAAGTTGCTGGCGAGAAAGTAAAAGGGCAGGCGCAGAGCTTGCTGGTCTTGTTTACCTATGGCGTGGGGATGTTAATTGGTTCACAAATCAGTGGAATGCTGTTCAATAGCATTGTCACAACGGAAGGCGCAGCGGCTCTGCCACAATGGCAAAGTTTTTGGTGGTACCCAGCGATTGGTGCGTTACTGATTGCCGCATTGTTCTTCTTCACGTTCAACTATAAAGAAAAGCCAGTGGAGGAGAAATAAGATGGCAAATTTACGCGTCTTAGTCGTTGGTTGCGGCAATATGGGAGCCTCTCATGCAGAGGCTTACCACCGAATGGAGGGCGTTGATATATGCGGGCTGGTGGCTCGTGGTCATTCAAAAGATGCTCTCAATGAACATTTAGGTGGTGAATATGCCACGTTTGATAATTACGAACAGGCATTAAAAGCAACGCAACCAGATGCGGTTTGCTTAACGACATACCCTGATACGCATGAAGCTTATGCATTGTTAGCACTCAAGGCTGGCTGTCATGTGTTTATTGAAAAGCCGTTATCCACTACGGTTGAAGGGGCTAAGCGCGTCATTGCTGCTGCTAAACAAGCCCATCGACAAGTGGTGGTGGGTTATATCTTGCGTCATCACCCATCATGGCAACAATTCATTCATCTAGCGCATGAGCTGGGTAAGCCATTAGTGATGAGAATGAATTTGAATCAACAAAGCCATGGGCAGATGTGGAATGTACACCGTAACCTGATGCAATCACTGTCACCGATAGTTGACTGTGGCGTTCATTATTTAGATGTGATGTGCCAAATGACCCAAGCTCAGCCAGTGAGTGTCAGCGCTATTGGCGCAAGATTGACCGATGAATTACCAGACAATATGTATAACTACGGTCAATTACAGGTTCGTTTTGATGATGGCTCAGTAGGTTGGTATGAAGCGGGTTGGGGACCAATGATCAGCGAAACGGCGTATTTTATCAAAGATGTTATAGGCCCTCGCGGTGCGGTTTCGATAATGGCTCGGCATGGAGAAGGAAATAGCGACAATGTTGATGGGCACACACGCACTGACTCTTTACGTATTCATTATGCAGAGCTTGATAAAAACAATGCTTTTAAACATCCTGACCGTTGGGTTGACTGCCAAGATGAGCCAGACCATTTGGCGCTGTGCCTAAGTGAACAACGTTATTTTATTCAAGCGATTACGGAACAATTTTCATTAGAACAGCATTTACAAGACGCACTCAATAGCTTGCGAATTGTTCTTGCTGCGGATGAAGCTGTGCGTACACAGCTCACTGTGATTTTAGGGAGTGAGTCATGAAAACAATCCAAGGTCCAGGTATTTTTCTAGCACAATTTATTGGCGAGAAAGCCCCTTTTAACTCATTAGAAAGCCTTGCTGAATGGGCATCAAGCCTAGGTTTTACATATATTCAAGTGCCAACGATCGACCCACGTATCTTTGATTTAGACTTGGCAGCCACAAGCCAAACTTATTGCGATGAGTTGGTTGCCATGTTACAGCAATATGGTATTCAGATCAGTGAGTTATCGACTCATATACAAGGCCAATTGATTGCGGTACATCCAGCGTATGACACTGTTTTTGATGGTTTTGCCCCAGTGAGTGTCAGAGGTAATCCTCTAAAGCGCCAACAATGGGCGGTGGAGCAACTCATCAAAGCGGCAAAAGCCTCGCAGCGCCTAGGGTTAGTTACGCATGTGACTTTCTCAGGCGCGCTGGCGTGGCCTTATTTTTACCCTTGGCCCCCTCACAATGCGCAACTATTTAACGAAGCATTTGCTGAACTTGCGCTGCGTTGGTTGCCTATTCTGAATGTGTTTGACGAGTGTGGCGTCGATGTATGTTACGAGTTGCATCCAGGGGAGGACTTACACGACGGCGTGACATTTGAGCGTTTTCTTGGGCTTGTGGATAACCACCCGCGTTGCCATATTCTCTACGATCCAAGTCATTTATTGCTCCAGCAAATGGATTATCTTGCGTTTATTGATTGCTATCATCAACGCATTCGCGCATTTCATGTCAAAGATGCGGAATATTCACCAAATGGCCGTAGCGGTATCTATGGCGGTTATCAATCATGGGTTGAGCGTGCAGGGCGTTTTCGCTCATTAGGGGATGGTCAGATTGATTTTGTATCTATTTTCAGCAAATTAACTCAGTACGGTTTTTCCGGTGTCGCTACAATGGAATGGGAGTGTTGCCTTAAATCCCCAGATGCCGGGGCGAAAGAGGGAGCCGATTTTATCGCCAATCATATTATTCCAGTGGTTGATCATGCCTTTGATGATTTTGCAGTGGTAGATACTAATCTTCAACAAATCAGAGCATTACTTGGGATCGTAAGTGATAAATAAAGGATAAGGCGATGAGACTAAAGCTGGGAATGGTTGGGGGCGGGGAAGGTGCATTTATTGGTGCAGTGCATCGATTAGCGGCTCGTATGGATGATGAGTTTGAGTTAGTTGCAGGCGCATTTTCCTCGAATGAAGAAAACGGTAAACGCACAGGGGAACGGCTGCACCTTGCGCCTGAACGATGCTACGCCAGCTATCAGCAAATGGCGCAAAGTGAAGTCGCACGTGATGATGGCATTGATGTTGTTGCGATTGTCACGCCTAATCACTTGCATGCCCCTATTGCCGTTGAATTTTTGCGCTCAGGTATTGACGTTATCTGTGATAAACCATTGTGTACATCATACTCAGAAGCTTTGCAGCTTGCTGATGTTGTGCGAGAAACGGGTAGGCAACTGATTCTCACGCATAATTACAGTGCTTATCCGTTAATTCGTGAAGCGCGCAGCCGGATATTAGCAGGGGAACTAGGAGAAATTCGTTATATTGAAGTGGAGTATTTGCAGCAGTGGTTAGCAACACGATTAGAGGAAACTGAAAACAAGCAGGCGAATTGGCGTACCGATCCAAAAAAAGCGGGGACGGGCTGTATCGGCGATATCGGTACTCATGCGTGGCAGTTAGCTTCATTCGTCACAGGGATGTTACCAGAGTCCATTCGTGCTGAACTCACATCAATGATCCCAGGAAGAGTGCTAGATGACGATGTGCGTGTGCAAATGCGTTATCACAACGGAGCAAAAGGGCGTCTATGGGCGAGCCAAGTGGCTTGTGGTGAAGAAAATGGGTTGCGACTACGCATATATGGCAGCCAAGGGAGTCTTTCATTTTCCCAAGAAAATCCTAATCAATTATGGTTAAAACCGTTTGATTCGCCCATGTACTGTGTGTCACGGGGATCAATGTCTCAATGGGAGGAAAACCGTGCGATGTCAAGGGTTCCAGCCGGGCATCCCGAAGGATATTTAGAAGGTTTTGCACAGATTTACCGTGAGGCAGCAACACGTTTACGCGAGGGAGGTGGCGCATCACCGCTATTACCGGGTATTGAAATTGGCCTACAGGGGATGGCTTTTATTGATGCTGCAAAACGTAGCGATGATAACTGTGGTCAATGGATTGATTTTACGCAATATCGTTGCTCATCATAATCTCTGTGATGGATGGTATGAGGCTAATGTGAAATTGAGAGTACTATCACCGAGTTAAAAAAGAAACCCAGCCAGAAAATATGAAATTTGCTGACATATTATCATATTAATGAGTTGGTATAATCCTGTTAATTACAGTTATAACCTCTGTGTAATATATTACCACACAGAGGCTGTAATAATTATATTTTGATAGTTACATCAGTTTCGTTATATATTTTGTAAGAAATCGAATATATATCGGATGGCACTACCGGAATGATAAATCCTACAACATTCATACCGTACAGTGTATCAGCTTTTAAGTTTTTATATTCATAGTATTTACCGTTTTTTGTCTTGACTATAAATTTTGTGTCAGGAGTAAATTTATTTACACTATCAAATTCTATTGCTATAGATGTATCCCTTAATAAGGTGTCTTTTCCTATGTAAATATTACTGATACCGGTGTTTTCACTATCAGGTAATGGAATTTTTTTACCATTAATAATTACAGAGTAATTGTAATTAATAGGGTATACGTTAACTGAATTTGATAAGTTATAATATTTTCCTGTTGCATTAGGGTCATTATAAAGGTCTATTGAGTCACCTGCTCTTAAAGACTTAGGATAATAGAAGTTAGGTATTTTATCTATTTTTTGATTTTCAATTATACTTTTTGATATTTGATATTTTCTTATTTTTTGTTGAGCATTAACTGAGTTGTACGAAAAGACAATTTGTGAATATGAATAAATAAAGCTAACTAAAGATAATGTACTTATTACTGATAGGGTTGATAGAGATATTATACTTTTATTTTTTGTATTTAGGATATGGCTAATAGAGAAAGAGCAAGAAATAATATAAAAAAGATGTGGGCCACTAAGTGCTCTAGTCGGAAATGTTGGCGACACCACCATCGATAACGTACTTAACAATCCTAATATAATGAAAAGTAAAGAAAGATAAAAGTTATTGCATTTTTTGTTTTTAATATATGAGGTTAATAGTACTAAGGAAACTAGTATAGGTATCCATGTTTTACTTAATGCATATGGCAATTTATCAGATAAAAATAACCATATTTTACTCACCAAGCTTAATTCATAAAATTCAGTAGATAAAGCCGCTCTATTGAGATTACCAGGACTAAAAATTAGCACTGAGAACCCTATAAAAACAAGTAATGTAGATAAAAATAATATTTTATTTTTTTCTTTATAATAAAGAAATGAAGAGGTTATTAAGGATGTAAGTAGTACAATCCAAGTAGTATTTTCATTGCTACAGCCTGCAAAGAATGAGACGAGAAGAAGTAAAGTAATGCCTTTTCTTTCTTTAAAGTATCTTATTAATGCATAAATGAAAGTAACAACAAATAGATTGGTTAAAAGATAGTTAGCAGCGCCAACAATCCAGAAAACAATTTGTCCAATATTTGGAATTGTAATCCAGTAAATAAAGAATAAAGTTAAAAACTGGAGGTTGAAATATCGATTTGACTTATTGAGGCTATTGCCAATTTTTGTAATTAAAAATAAAAGAATAGTTACAATAATTGCAATGGTTGTTGATTTTAGTATTTGAGAATCCGTACTAAGTAGTAAGGTACTAAAATAATCAGAGACAAAACGGCCACTCCATGAAAAGTAATGGTTTAAATGAACGGCGATTGAATTCCCTTTGATATAATAAACAAAGTCATCTGACTGCATTGGAGTTAGGTATTCAATTATAAAAATAAATATAAAAGGTATTAGTATAATTAAATTACTTAAGTTAAAAATACGATTATTCATCAGAATTTTCCATTTTTTTTATGTTTTTCAATATATATTTAGGTCGTTGTTTACTTTCAATATAGATACGCCCGATGTATTCACCTAATACACCAATACCAATAAGCTGTACACCACCTAAAAATAGAATAGAAACAAGTAAAGAAGGATACCCAGGAACAGGGTTGCCCCAAATTAATTTATCTACCATCATCCAACCACCATAGATAAAAGATACAAGAGCGACAAATAAACCAATATAAGTCCAAACGCGTAATGGAAAAGTAGAAAAGCTAGTGACACCTTCTAACGCTAAATTCCATAATTTCCAGCCATTAAATTTACTTTCGCCAGCAGATCTCTCAGCTCTGTTATATTCAACAACATCAATTTTTCCACCTACCCATGAAAGAATCCCTTTCATAAATAAATTACGCTCAGGTAATAATTTTATATATTCGACGCTCTGGCGAGATATTAATCTAAAATCGCCGACATTTTCTTCAATCTCAGGTGAGCTAATCTTATTATGTAGCTTGTAAAACCACTCGGCTGTTTTGCGTTTTAACCATGTATCGCTAGAACGATCAGCTCTTTTTGCGAGAACAATATCTGCGCCTTGTTGCCATTTTTCTATAAGTAATGGAATCACATCGATAGGATCTTGAAGGTCTACATCAATGGGAATTACAGCTTCTCCAGTTGCATGCTCAAGGCCCGCAAATAAAGCGGGTTCCTTACCAAAATTTCGCGTGAAGTTTAAAGGGAGCACTAAAGGGTCAGCAATAGCTAATGCATTGATAATATTTTCAGTGCTGTCTTTACTTCCATCATTTATGAAGACTATTTCGATATCATATTGATTAAGAATCGGGTGTTCTCTTACTGACTTATAAAATATAGGGATAGCTTCTTCTTCGTTATAAACTGGTACTACTAATGATATTTTCATTGTGGAGTATCTCTGAAAACAAAGATTTTGGAGTAAAGGAAACCTAATACGAGGCTAATGGAAGAAAAAATTATTAAGGTTGCGATAGGTGGTAATCGTAGTTGGTCAGCGGCATAGCCTGTTAGGTAGCTTAGAAGCCCCATAAATAAGGTAAATGATATGTACCGTGTTGCTGTAGCTTTGGCTTTAAAAGTGAATTTTGCATTAGCAAAAAAGGAAAAACTGACCGCGGCGATAAAGCCTATTAAGTTAGCTATAGCTTGAGAGGTTGAAAGAAATACTGTCAGTAGTCCAAAAATAGACCAATGTATAAGAGTGTTTAAAATTCCAACCGAAAAGTATTTAGTAAATAACTTAATCATTTCAATCATTCGTATTGAGAAGAGAATAAGTAATTTAGTATACCTGAATATACTTATTGATGCAGCATACCAATAAGAAGAGTTTATGTGGAACGCTGTGTTAATCTTACTTTTCGAAACGCTATTTTTCTGGGCTCGATCAGAAAATTGCCACCAATATATTAGTTGAATTAGGGTTTTTACCTCAAGCGTCAGTGGTGAGTAAGCGGTTAACCGGTAGCGAAGTTTCCTATATCCACTCTTGTTGAATAATTTCGACCGGTTAAAAAGAAAAAGAGTATTAAATTTATTAACTCAATGAGTAATTGATTTAGAGAACAGCTGGATAATAACAATTCCCAGCGCAATGCATGCCAGACCAATTAATGCTGGAAAATCAAGTTTCTGTTTATAAACAAAAAATGATAATGCTGAAACAAGAAATATTCCTGCTCCAGCCCATATCGCATAGGCGATACCAATATTCATACTTTTTACAACTTGGGATAAGCCATAAAAAGAAATGGCATAACCAATAACGACAATAATACTGGGCACCAACTTGGTAAACCCATCAGACGCCTTCATCATGGTTGTCGCGGTTGTTTCAGCTATGATAGACACCATTAAGATTGCGTACACTTTCAGCATAAAAACCTCTTTAACTTATTTAGCAAACATTCCAAAATGACAATTCTAAACTATGTTTGAGATAAAAATGTCATCATAGCTATGAAACTCAACGCCTAAGTAAGCGTTTATACCAAGGGACAGGAACGGGGTGTACAATAGCCCGCAAAGCACGTGCATAATCCATAATTAATCCTGGGGTCCATGCCATCATCAGCGCACGCCGACGAATTTGAGCCGCAATCCATAACTCTGGCATACAAAGTACATTTAAAATCCCGATAAAATCACTTCTCTTTTGCATAGACAAAACACCATCCAACGCAGCTTCCAAACCATATGCAACACTGCTGGAACAGTTTTGATATGTTAGGTTATAAATAGGATACTGGCGATATTTTTCCCAAAAACTCAATAAAGAAGCATAGTTATAAACATTGAAAACAATCTGTCTGTCAGATTCACACCATTCGGATGCTTCAGCTTGATAATTAGGCAAGAAACGCCCCGGAACGTTATTATCAGCGGTTGCTTTTAGTAGCCTGAAAAATTCTGAAGGAGAGCGATCAATATCTTCTTCAGGGTATAAGCTGATATAGAGGTGCGGATAGAGTTCTAGAGATGCATGCCCCGTAGAGATTACCCCCTCAGAATCAACAGCCGCAATATAACGATTAATAATTGGCCGTGGTACAGGGCGTTGGTTTGCGGAGCCTTCGGGGGTCCAGATATGAACAGTCAAAATAGTATCTTGTTCAGTTTCTCTATTTAAAGGGGAAGATTGTGGGTTCTCTGTTATTGGTCGCATTGCTCCTTTTTTCTTAAACGACACAGGTAAAGGACGCATTAGTTCAAATATGGATGTTCCTCGTTGAATATGACGGGCTCGAAATGCTAACTTCAGGCATCCAAATCCACTTCCTATCATCAAAAAGCCGATGAAAAAAGAAATTGTTGCTTGGTGATGGGTAAACAGAAAAAAGGCAAACAGCATTTCAATTACGCCCCATAATAGGATTAATTGCCATCCAGGAAAACGTACGATCCAAGCTGATGCAACAACAAACAATCCGGTAATAAAAAAAACAAAACCGAACATTGCTGACAATAATACATTGCTATATGTTTGATTAATTAAGATAACCAATGCACAGAATAAAAACAAACCACCTTTAAAGAAGAGTATCGTTTTTTGTGTCCCAATTCCACTTGAAGCGACACTTAATGTGATCAGACTTTCAAGTAACAATAGAAAACCAAACAAATGTATTGGAAAAAAAAGAATACCATCAATACCATCAATAAAAATAAAGATACCAATAAAACACCAAAGGAGCCCAATCCCCCAGAGGTAATGTGCTTTTCCTCTGATAAATTCGGCACCGAAAAGTAATAATGCAATTTGTAGCATCACTTATCCTTTGTTATTACATCAATTTTAGGATACTTCACCCAAAATAAACCAATTCCCAACAATCATTACTGGCTTGTTATGACTAAAAATAACACTTCCACGATCTTCTATATTCCACCAACGACCTTCTTTATCTTTCAAACAAAAGGTTATTATTGGAAGAGTGGTCTGAGCTTGCTCTTGTTCCCAATGTCGAGCGAGTTTTTCTCGGTCGTCAGGGTGAATAGATTCCATAATTTGCCTTAGATCGGAAAGGGTTATTAAATCAGCCTTCGGATATGAACAATCTGTATTTCCCCATTCTATAGCACCATTATCTAGATTAAGTTGATATACTAGGTGCTGCGGTTTATAAGCCCCTTGTGTGTCATCAATTCTATGAGTACTTCGAGCGACAACCCGTAAAAAAACCATTAATAATGATATTACGGTCAAATATCCCTGTATTAACCACAGTGATTCATGGCGAAATAGGCCATGAAGGTAAAAAGGTCCTTGCTGATTACGAGTGTAATAGATTGTAATAGTGGCAAGTATTAATAGTGCGATTGATCCTCCTCTGTTTCCCCATAGCATAGACAGGGTAACAGCAAGCAAAATAGGGATGCAGAGTAGTGATAATTTAGCAGTATTACGATGCTGATGAAAATAGGAATAGTACATCTCTATCGCAGTATCATTGAATATTAATATTGTGCTAATAATAAGAAGAATAAAAACAATACTTCCCCAAATTATATTAATTTTGAAAGAAGGCACCACCCTTTTGAAATGGGTATTAATTAGCCCCATAATCACTGTTGTCGCAAATATGTTGCCAGTAATATCAGCAATAAAACCATCCCAGAAAATATCATTAAGTGATGTATTATCAAACCAATACAAACTGATAGAAAATAAAACTGCATCTGCAAAACTGACAATTATTACTGCCGATAGCCATAACAATATTAGTTGCAGATCATCTCCTCTATGAGCATACCTACGGACAATCCAAGCAATGGCAATACAAGAAAGTACAGCTAGAGCGGCGTATATAAGTGAAAGGGTGATTTGCTCATTATCGAAGCCATTCAGAATCAAGTTTAATACAACGAAGCCAATCAGTAATGGTAACCATTGGCGCTTGTGCATACATAAAAAAGCGGTTGTTGCGACACCCGCAGGAAACCAGACAACAGAAATATCTGAATTCTCTGGTGTAAGTATTTCGGAGATTTCACCTGTTACGTAATAAAGTAATAGCCATCCTATTATTACGATTAGTGTGGTCTTATTTGATAGCAAGGATGTTTTCATAGTTTATTTCAGGTTATACATCATAAAGTTATGTTTGGCCTTATCTTAACGCAAAAAGGTCTACATCATTTCTCTTTTCAAAAAATATCAAAATGATATCTTGAGGTATAGCTATTATTATATTTTCTCCTGTATTTTTAGGCACTTTTTATTTCTTATTTTAGTATGAGTTCGGCTCTGTAGGTACTTCAATGAACATTACGCTCCCAGTCAAAGCCAATAGCACCCCAAATCTGAATTTTTTAAAATATAAAACATGGCTTGTTGTTTTCATAGACAGCTATTCGTGAAAGATACCCAACGTCATATAAAGCAATACTCGAGCAATAATGGCAAAAATTGAACGTATTCACCACAATTAAAAATAGCTAACAAGAGTTAGCTATTTTTGAGACATTACCAATGAGATAACACTATAAAAATACTAAAATAAGTATCTGACACCAAATATAACTTCTTGAGATTTAAGGTGTGCTTTCATTTGCTCGTCTTGTAAGCCTCGAGCATTAGCAAATCGGTTCATGCCACTTTCAATTTTACCTAGATCCACATAACGGTAGCCTAAGTCAAAATTGAGTTTATTAATAGGTTCATAGCTGACGCCAGCACCGAGAGAATATACCAAGTTTGTATCAGTGTTACTTGCGTATTGACGTGAAACATTTCCTTGCCATCCAGACGATTTAACTTTTGCGATACCAACACCAGCGGTTCCATAAATAGAAACTCCCTGATAAATTTCATAATCACGATAAGCATTTAGCATTAATCGTTGGGACTCTGTTTTATGGTGATTCAAGCTGGTCGGGAAAGTTGTTGATCCACTAGTATACTCTGCTTTTTTATTAAAAGTATATTCCGCTTCTGTACGCCAACCATTACCAAATTGATAGCCAGCAGCTAAAGAGCCATTATAAAAATCATCTTTATCATCACCAGAGACAAATTGACCAATGCCTGGTCTACTACTGGTGTCCATATTATCTGCTTTTTGCCATACCTTAGAGAGCCGTGCAGCAGCATAATAGCCTTCATTATTCGTAGAGGCTAAGGCATTTCCACCTGCACTTGCAAATACAGCAATTACTAATAATAAGTGTAATTTAGTCATGTTATAATTTCCTTTGTTTACTATATCGAGGTGGGATTATTGCAGGTCATGGTTATTAGTAAAGGAGGGTTATTTGATTGAAATGTTCAATTTATTTCAACAAGATAATATAGATATTACTTGGATTATCGCATTCAGCATGAAATTAGCATTTCATCTTCTAATTAATGCTTCATATTGCTAAGATTTTTATCCTTAAAAGATATAAAACTTGCCGTTCTTTTTTGCTGGCGGGGTTGAACCCGTGTCCGTAATTTTTTAATTGATTGATTATTAAAGGGTATCTTTACTAAGCTTCAATCATGTGCACTTGGCGTGCACATGGAGGTCATTGTGTAAGTACTTTGGAGGTATTTTACATTCAGTTTATACGGCTTGATTTATAGAGAAAATATTCATAAATTCTTTTTTTAGCTGAATAGCTATTTCTCTATAATCAATTTCATTATTTTTACTATTCTTATGCAGAGATAAACGTTTATCTCTCATTATATCTGAAAAGTAGAAATCTATTTTTCTCTAATAATAAGCTCACATAAATATGTTTTTGATGTATCTAAAACTTGGACTGGTTCAACTTCGAGCAATGATGTGCACACTTATACCTATTCAGGGAATACGGAAACTTAGGTTTAGGAACAGCTTTGGTAGTAACAAACGCCTATATAATGTTGATGGGGCGGTATCAAGTTAGTTAAAACTAATAACTACAGAGATACATTATTGTTTGGCTTTCTATTTTTTAATTGTGAAAGCCAAATATTATTACCTCTTTTTCCCTTTTATTTTTAAAATCGTGTATAGAACATAATGATAAAATGATGATAAATATTTTTCTTTGTATCTAAAGTGCTTAGACGCATACTTGTGGTGTGTGATATTTTGAGGTGTCATTAAATCTATATCTTTCCATGGAGATTTTTCTTTGGCGTTTAGGAAGCAACGAACTTCATGATAATACTTAGACCAATTATGCCAAGGTTTAGTCGAACCAATGAAGTGTACAAAAACAGCATTAGAAATATCGTTGTTTTTCTTATGCTTATATCTATCATTTAAGTTTATTCTATGATTAAAAATATTATCTAATTTTAACCAATCACCATGAACAGCGATGTTAATAGCATCTTGGTCATAATATTTGATAACTGGTTGTAATTTCTTATCAGTAAATACTGACATTGATTTTTCAGTTAGCTGCCTATAATTCCACTCATCAGGGTTTATCAGCATAACGCCCGAGTTAAAATATCCTTTTTTAATCCCTTCAACGTTAAATAAGTTAGCCATTTCTACCGAATGAGGCTCACTGATATCCATAACAGCAGCGATAGGCATAGAGGATAAATTTAGTGATTTAAGAATTTGAATACTTCCGGTGCAAACCACATCAGAATCTAAATACAAAACTTTGTCACATTTCTTATAAAAATAGTCGGCAATAATAAGCCTGAAATAAATAGCATGGGACCATACCTGGTTTGTTGGTAGTTTTTTTAATATATCCATATTTAACGTATGGAGTGTGACGCTAGTTTTGTACTGCTTACTAATTTGACTAAATAGTTGAATATCTTTATCGCTTAAAAAGTCAGTAAAAACATGAA
Organism: Providencia rettgeri; assembly: GCF_013255915.1. Classification (GTDB taxonomy): domain Bacteria; phylum Pseudomonadota; class Gammaproteobacteria; order Enterobacterales; family Enterobacteriaceae; genus Providencia; species Providencia hangzhouensis. Next base: position 1,586,402 of record NZ_CP053896.1, read on the forward strand.
AGTGGAAATTTATATCTTTATTATTTAGCAGAACAGAGACAATGGATACTCCTGTGCCGAACAAGAAATTTTTATCGGCACCATATGCAACATTAAATTTTTTCTTTGATAAATCTTTATTTACATCTTTGTTGGTGAATGACGTTTTTCCCTGTACTGCATTTTCAAAAAAAATCATTTATGTATCCAATTTATGTTTAGTTTATCATGAATTATAGCTCTGAAATGAGATGTGTCATAGCCCTTATTATGTGTTTAGATACTGATTTAGCATAGGTTGTCAAGGTTTTTCATGTTTTTAAATGACATTTAATTAATGGATATAGTACTACATTGGAAAAACTCTAATATGTAGTGGTATAGTTAACAGATGAAAAATTCTAGTTTACGCCAGTATAAGGAATGATTAGGTCTTAATTAAGATGAAAAGCGCAAAGTTAACTTAACGCATTCCTATCATTCAATATTCTCTTTAATGGTAAAGTAGAATTTCTTTAATAGCATATCTCGTATTCGATAGTATTGATAATTTTTGAACATTTTTTTTAGATTGCTTCTATAACGCTCTCTAGCTTTTAATAAAGGAGCTCTACCTTCCTCCAAGGATGAATTTAGTTTTGATTCATCATCAGAGATAACCAGAGTAGGGATATGCCCATAAATATTCGCACAATTAAAATATCTAAAATACCTCCACATATCAGACTCATATTTGATGGGGCTTTGAATTTTAATGATGTTTTTTGCTGCTTTTACGTTTATAACATATGCATGGGAGCCAATAGCTTGATAGACTTTAAAAATATTATCATTTAGGTTTTGATTTTTTATGTAACTATCTATTTTAGATAATAAAAATATGTTAGGCTTTCTGATTTTATCAAAAATTTTTATTTGTGAAATTATATCTTCGATGTTATGAGGTAATATAGCGTCGTCTTCTAGCACTAATGCCTGTTCGATATTCTCATTTGCCATTTTTTTATAAATAGATAAATGGCTTAGTGCGCACCCAATTTCACCTTTTGTTAGCATGCAATTTGGGTAGTCATGAGTAGCCTTTTTAAGTTCAGTGTCTGATAGATTTTTTCCGTTTACCGCATTGATGAATTCATATTTTAGTTTAGTTTTATCGAGTTGAGCTTGCATTTTCATTCGACGCTCAGAACTTTCTTTTAGGTTGATAATAAAAACAATCACTTGAATACCTAAGTAGGGTTGATTTAATGATGTATTATAGCGCCGAGAATATGGCACTTACACAAATGGCAATCACTGAACCGATAATGACAATTACTCTCAAGTTACATGCCTAATTTTTTAGCTTTTCTATCAGTATGTAAAAAGTAGTAAGCTATTTACACCATCGAGAAAAAATAGAGGATTTATACTATCAAATAGTAACGCTATCTAACAGCAAAAAGCTACCGTTATGGTGTGGCTTATCATCTATTTCAAAATACAAGTTGATATTCAGGTGAAATGAGATATCTAATTTCACTTTTTTATAAAAAAGAAAACCCGCACCTTTGAAGTGACCCCCAATAGTTGGACTACCAATTATTGGGGGTCACTTCAGTTTCTGATAACTAGGATTTCGGTATTGCCAACCTTGATCACTGTGTAACAATGGCTTTTGTGCTTTGGTTAATCGAGATAATCCACTTTTTAGCATCTCCATGACCAACGTTAAGCGAGTGTTTTTAGCAACTCTATACGCGACAACTTCTTGATTATATAAATCAATTATGGGCGACAGATAAACTTTTTGTTCATTCACTTTAAACTCTGTCACATCTGTGACCCACTTTTCATTCGGCTTGGCTGCCGTAAAATTTCGATTGAGATAATTTGGCGCTGTTTTACCCATATCACCCCGGTATGAGCGATATTTTTTCGGTCTGACTGTCGACTTTAAATTAAGTAATCCCATTAATCGCTGAACTGTTTTATGGTTGAGGCTAATCCCTTCATTTTTCAGCGTTAAATGAATACGTCTGTAGCCATAACGCCCTTTATGCTCATGATAAATAGACTCAATCCGTGCCAGCTCTTTCTCATAGCTCACAGGTTTCTTAAGTGCGCTAACATGATAATAAAACACACTTTTTGCAAGTTTTAATGCACAGAGTAAGTGTTTTAAGGGATATTTATTTTTCAGAGCTAAAACAACTAACGTTTTTTCTTTGCTTGGCGTCGTTTTATCTGTTCCAGCTCTTCCAACTTTTTTAGGACAGCATTTTCCGCACGTAGATACGCCAGTTCTTCTTTAAGTTCTTCGAGTGTTTTTTCATCATCAGAACGTACAGGTGTTATACGTGGGTGTTTCATTGACGGTCGTCCTCTGGGTCCACATTCAAGCCCTTTGAATCCATTTTCATTATATCTATCAAGCCAGATAGATAGGATGCCAGGCGTCGTTAAGTTTAGAATGGCGCTAGTGTGACCGAGAGACCAGTCGTTTGTCCACATAAGTTTCAGTGCTTGAAATCTTGCATTTGCACAACGTAAATGGGGAGTGGGCTGGAAAGCATTATTTCCATGAATAGCAACGACTTGAGCCCAATATCGAATTTGCCGAGAGGGTATCGAATATATTTTAGAAAGTTTTCGAGACGCTTCACCAGCTAGACATTGGTTAGCAATGATAATTTTTAAATCGCGACTGTATTTTGACACAAAAAGACCCCCAGTAATTGGTAGTCCAACTATTGGGGGGCACTTCACATTGAGTTAGCGGGCTTTTCAGTCTTCTTTGGACGTCCTTAGAAGATAATTTGGTGGAGCTGGCTTGAAGCTCCTCCCCAATACAACTAGTTGATTCTTCTATCTATGTCGATGAAGTTAATGGCACAATAGTGTGGCACAGCTGGTTTGCGGCTGCAAGAGTGAGGGGTATTGAGGTTTGTATTGAGTTCAACTCCCTTTATGCGGAGCTGAATTGATATTTATGGTATAGTTGAAAGCTTCTGATATCCAAGTAATGATTCAGGATCAATTGATTCAAATTGCCAACGTGGTAAATCTTTTCGATTGCTTTTAAATGAACCCATTAATAAATCTAGGTCTGAAACGCTTTCAATCAATAGTAGGCTTTTAATTTTATCAAAGTAAGATTTTGAGGATGCTCTAGCAAATATTTCAAAAGTTTGATTGAAACGCCCTTTATATACTAAAGTGTCAGGATACCAGAGGAAGTACGTGCTACCATTTTGGATTACTGATCGAATGTATAAAAGAAAATCAGCTTGCATTACGTGCTCAAAACTAATGTTAGCATGGGTACTTCGTTGTTTTAATAAATCAGCGGATAGTGATAGACGGTTAAGTTTTAGTCTTATATTTCTATGTTCTAATGAGATAAGGTGCTCACGAAAAATATCATATCCAACCATTGAGTTTCTGTTAAAGTCAGAAATGTCACCAACATAGTATTGCTGCGTTAAAAATTTGTTTAATAACTCGAACCTTTCGTTTTTGATTAAAATAGCCACTATGTACAAGTACATTTCATGGATTATAAACTTGAAGTTATCAAAGTCATATTCAGACCATCGGTTAACATTGGCTGGTCTATATCTATATGGGATTAAAGCCTCGAAAAAACGGTGAAGTTTGATTATATTTTCTTCTGTTGCTGCATATTGTGCGATATTTGAAAATAGTGAGATAGCTTCATCTCTGAATGGTAGAAATTTGTCTATATTACCAATTAGTTGATCATCAAATTCGCCATTTCTTTCTGTAATTCTGAAATTTTCAAGATTATTGGAAAATATTGTTAGGTACTCATCAATAGCACCAGTCATGAATGATTTATTTTCACGGATAGCAGTGATAGCTCTTTTATAGCTGGCAGTTGTTCCAAGCGTGATACTATCTGAATCATCAAGAAATGATGGGCGTTTTCCTATTTCAGGTTTAACAAATAGAGGTTTGTCATAAATCCAGCGTAAAAGTTGCTCAAAGCCTTCGTTATAGTTGTCTTGTTCACTGAAATCAATATACATCCGAGATTTGTAATAAACAGGCAAGTATGCTTTTCCACTACTATCTTTTTCTGTAACAATAGCGACAAATTTGCTTTGCTCTTGCTGCTGGTATACTTCACTCGATATGATCTGTGTTTCTGTGCCAACTCCGCCAGCTCTGCCATTTGCTTTTTCAGCATACATTTTATCACTGATGATTATTACTTTTTGTATTTCAGGATCAGTAACCATTTTTTCCATGAATGCAATGGCATCATGGCCTTCTTTTAGATCCCATTTGTCTAAGATGGCCTCAACTCCAGACTCTCTTAATTCAGTTGCTAAATTTAGCACAAATTGCTCGTGGTCAGGATTAGACCAGCTATACGATATGAATAATTTAGGGTTATCCATGAGTTTATCAATTCCAAAAAACAGATTAAGTAGTCAGATTGAATTATAACCGCTTGGAGATGAAAGGGAACCCTAAAAATACTACATGTAGTTATTTACATGAAGTTTGTAATACAATATATTGAAAGTTGACTTAAACTTAAAGGAGTAAGAAATGACAGTCAATAAGAAGCAAAGTTCGAAGCAGTTAGCATCTCAGGCAGCTAAAACTATTCAAAGCAAAAATGCATCCCAAATCAAAAAAACCTTAGCAGCTTCAGTTCTTTCGCAATCAAGTAGCTCGAAGCAAACAGGGGCAGATATGGAAACTATTGCATCTAATGTGTTAAAAAGCACAAAGTATAGTGACGAAACTAAAACTTTTGCTGCATCGGTGTTATCACAGGCAAATAAAGAACGTACTAGTAAAAAATAAACTATTTGGTGTATGCAAGCCCATCAGATTTGGGCTTGCTATTATGTGTGGAGTTATTTGGAATCAGCTTTCTGTTTCCAGTAAAGTTGTCTACTATCGTCAATGCTATATGTACCATCAGCGTTTTCTTTTGTTATGACTAGTAGCATTGATTCGCCAAGGTAGCGTTGTGATGGCTTATCCCCTAAGTTTGCGGCTTCTTCTAACAATTTGATAGCTTTTTCAGTATTCTGTTCAACAAGGTATCCTCTCTCATGCATTATTCCTAGTATTCTTAATGCGTCCAATTGCTTACGTTGAGCATTTGACTGTAGTTGTGCCAAATCTTTACAACTATAAATGCCGGGATCAAAATCAACGCCTTCATTCTCTAAGTCTTGTTGTGACGGAAAGGTAATGTTGCAGTTCTTTGTGTTAGAAGATTGATTTGAAGCAATGGCACTTTGGCAACTGATACTAACGGTCACAAACAATAATGTGGTTGATACTATACTTTTAAAGTTCATAAATAATTCCAATAGTGGTTTTTATTTTATGTAGCCATAAGTAATCCTTAAGGCTACATTTATTTATTTTTGCGTATTATCTTTCGGTTTTATAAACCCTTGACCTGCAAGATTGCCAATTTGTTTGCCGAATACCTTGCCTGCGGCAGCTCCAATTCCACCACCAATGATTGTGCCAACACCGGGGAGGATGAATGAACCGATGATTGCTCCTGCTTTGGCTCCCGCAACAAAGCCGCCTACGTTACCTGCCAATTCGCCATACTTCGCTTCCTTACTGTCAATTTGACCAGAAACAACACCAATATCAACGTTAACTTGCAGGATCTCATCAAAGTTATCACAGGGAAGGTTGGCAAGTTGATAATTGGAAAAGTCAGCTAATAACTTGTTAGGTGGTACACCTTGGTTAATGAGTTCATCACAGACGCCAAGCATTAAGTCAAGACCAAACCCACGGTATAAACGAGTGATCTTTCTAACCAGTGGATTCTCATCATATTGTTTAGTGATGGTGTCTCGTATAGTTTTACCCAGTGGGTTTAAAAATAGATTATAGAGATGAGCAGCTTGACTTAGCCAATTATCATTATCCGCTAGCATAGCTGTAACTGTATTGATGCTTTTCTCTCTTTGCTCATCAGTTAGTTTTAAGTGGATATAAAGCTCCGAATTGTTCGCTTCGCAAAGTGATTTGCACAGTGTGTAGGGTATATCGACAAGACTGTCAGTATCATCTTCTTTTTCTATGAATTCGGTAGCTTGCATTATCATGATAGTTAATGCAGTGGCTTCAATGCGTTGAAAGTCGTCCATGTTAACTATCCCAGAAATTTATGAAAGAAACCGGACAATCCATCAACGTGTTCGTCAGTGAGGTTATCCCCAATCATTGAGATGTGTTCAGATGAACCATCGACAACATCATGCAACGTCATACCTTGAAAATCGGGTATAGACATGGCTTGGAATGAACCTGTTGAACTCAAGTAGTCAACACCGCCAAAAACGTTAGGTCTGGCAAAGCCTTCTAGCTGTCCCATATCACCGTGAAAACATTTCAGTGTCACCTAAGGTGCTAGTGTGGCCTAGAGACTCTCCAGTTGCTCCTGAGAGGTTATAATGGGTCGAGCAAGCAAAGAGCAAACCGTTCTGGTGGGGCGGCATCGTTGAAAACATGGAGGCTCATTTTTGTTTCAGCAGGTGAAGTTTCCTTATCTAATTTAATGAGCCAAGCAGGCAAAATGGTCAAGGCGGGACAAGAAGTTCGTTTTATCGACATTCCTGCAGATGCTGGAAAAGGGTTAGGTCTTTTTGAAGAACTTCATGGTTTTTCTGATGCGGCAAGTTTTGCTGAAATGTTAAATAGCAATAGCAAGCAGTACCATGGTGTCGCTTCCAGAGCGTTCTTGAAGGCGTTAGCGGGTAATAAGGTTGAGTACTCGATAAAGCTAAGGGAGCTGATGACAGCGTTTTTACAATATGTACCCGATAATGCGGATGGACAGATAAAACGCGCTGCAAATCGGTTTGCTCTCGTTGCGGCAGCGGGAGAATTGGCGGCAAACATTACTGGCTGGGAAGAGGGCGAGGCTTTTCGTGGGGTAAAAACCTGTTTTGATGCATGGCTGTTAGAAAGAGGCGAAGGCTCACACGAATCTAACCAAGCACTTGAAGTTGTTAGAGGTCGATTACTCAAATGGGGAGACTCTCGATTTGGACAAAATATGAATGGACCTGTTTGGGGTTGCAAAGATGGCAACGACTTTTGTGTTTTCCCTGAATCGTTTCGCAACGATATTTGTCAGGGACTTGACCATAAAAGTGTCACCAACATATTGGTTGAATTAGGTTTTTTACCTAACAAATCATCAGTAACTAAGCGATTGCAGGGTGGTGGTCTCCGCCGCGTGTACCCTATATCAGGGAAAATACTCGATGTTGAGCAAGCAGAAGAGCAAAAACCCTATGTTGTATCAGGTACACGCTTAGGCCAAAGCGATGAGGAGAGTGAGGTACTGGAAAGCTATACAGTTTAATCATGAAAGTTAACAAGGGGAGGGTTACCTCTCCTTGTTACGTTACACCACCAGCGGGATGTAACAAAAAGTGCTTCAATGTCAGCTTGTATCGTTGTTACGCGTGTAACGCAACTAAATACGTAATAATAGAAATAACGTTTAGATTAACTTTTAGTCTGTTCTAATTTTCGTTCAGATACGTATTTTTATGACGTAACAGTCGTAACAGCGATACACGTTGATATCATGGTCATTCGTTGTAACGTTCTCTTATAATGTAACGTTACACTCCCGCAGTAGCCGACAACATTCCCAATCTCGATTTCGTAAGTAGGGGTCAGTTTGGATGTCGAAAATTACTGTACGTTAAGGCTGTTTTTTAACCTTCCTGTAATACATGACTTTTTGGTGTCGTTCCTGATAAGCTTACTTACCTTTGTATTTGCCGAGTATATGAGCGCGTTCAACACTCCAGTTTTTGCCGCTGACGACGACTTACCAGCGATTTTTTAAGGCCACACTGATAATCGTAACTGAACTAAGAGTTAACTTATTGTAAATCCACTAATGGTTGATCTAGCCTAAGTTAAATTAACAACTAATTAAGAGGTCATTATGGCTGATATTATTTATTTAACAATGAAAGGTAATAAACAAGGGTTAATTTCTGCGGGTTGTTCAAGTTATGATTCTATAGGTAACAGATATCAAGATAATCACACGGATGAAATACTGGTTTACTCAACAACGTATGAGCTAGCAAGAAAACAAAACGTCTCTCATGCCCCGTTTATCATGGTCAAAGCCGACGATAAATCCTCAGCACTATTACTCTCTGCTATATCTCATAATGAAGTATTAGATTGTGTTTTTGAGTACTACCGTGTTGATAAAAGCGGTAAATTGATGCCTTATAAAAAATAAGATTAACAAAAGCCAGTATTGTTAGAATTACAAACGAATCACCCAGCTCTCTAACTGAAAATGAGCTACAGTCATTTGAGAAAGTTTCGCTTTTATACGAAAGCATTTCTTACACTCACATTCAGGCTAATGCATCGGGATATAGCATTCGAAATGAAGCGATAATGTAGGTAAAACATGAAAATCAATGACGTATATTTCAATCGCTTTAATGTTCCGATTGTGTCATCACCACAACCATACATAGCCTCATTGATAGAAGACCCTGTTAAAATATTTGTAATAGTTAACTACAATTGGGGTATTGGCCATACTGGTTTAGTTGTGGGAGAAGGCGAAGACGCTTTACTCTATGACCCGTCAGGCGGCTATTCCGAGTGCCCCTCAAAAGAATGCTATAACAATATCGAAGAATACCGCACCCCTCGGGGTTCAGGGGAGTTTTTCCATTATCCTGAATTCAATTGGGATGATTATCTGTCTTTTCAGTTGTGGGATGGTCAAGACGTCCAAATAATTGAATTTACAGTACCCAGAGAGCAAGCAGAAAAAATCACCGAGCTAATTTATAATTATGGTACTGCGGGTTGGGCTATGTGTGCTGACACTGTTTTTTATGTTTTGAAAGAAAGTGGCGGCATATTTAATGCACTTGAAGAAAACAAACTATTTCGTGAAGACCCTTGGACATTCAGAGATAAGCTAATAGAACTGCATTACCCTAAGCGCGGAGGTATTTTATCCGGTGCGTATTAAAAATAGATTTTTAATCTTATTCCTGTCTCTTTCCCTTAGCGTGGCATTTTTCTATTTAGAAACCGTGCATGAGTATTTCTTCAAATTTTACCCTCACGCGATAAATTCAAAACTGGCAATTGAGTACCAAAAAACGTTTTCTTTGGCGCTTTTTATCTATTTGATTGCCTTTCTTTTTTTTGTTATTTATGCGTCACAAAAAGAACTAAAAATAAATAAAAAATACCGATTGGTAGCTTATATCTTAGTTCCTTATCTGATAAATATCAGCGTATGGGGGATTAATGAATTTCAACCAAACAGATACACATTAACATCTAAAATGCTTTCAGATTTATTCATTACTTCCTACATCATTCATTTTATTTTTCTTATTCCCATCGTGGCTTATCTAGCAGACTATGTGATAAGAAACATGGTATTTAGAAACAAAAGTGAACTGAAAGAATTCTTTTAAATTTAGGCAAAAAAAAGCCCTTCACATGAAGGGCAATTGAGATAAGGTTTAGGTAAGTTTCGTCGACTGAGACGAGACAAAGGTAAAAGGTTAAAAAATAGTCTTAACGTACAATAATTTTCGATACCCAAATTGGCCCCAAGTAGACTAAAAGTAGTCTATTGGTTTATCCACTATTAGTGGAAGATATCCAATGTTTCATAAGGCTTTACCTGAGCAATAATGGCTGAAAAATCGACTTTGTTCACCAGTTCATGCATGGCTTGTTGTTCCTTTGGTAAGGCTTTACCGTAAGAACTGGTTTGGTGGCAAAAGAGTCTTGAATGAGCATAATTTCAGGGAACAGGCGTGTATTTTCACGGTGTGTGCCTGCTTTATCGTTCACAAATACCAAGAAGCCTAAGTCAATAAGTTGTTGATGGATAGGGATGTTGCGTTTGGCATTCGGTGTTTTCAACCGCTGCTTTTCATATCGGTTATCCACACGAATACACCGAATGTCATTTACCTTTTCAATGTCATTAATGAACAACTGGCAAGCTTCACCGGGACGCATGCCGGTAAATAAACATAATAGCGGTAACCAAAAGTGGTAAGGCTGTTGTATCTTCTTGGTTTTGACGCCTTTATGCATCGTAAACAGGGGATGCTGAAAAACCCGTAAGGCTTCCTCGTCAGTGATGACGGCTCTATCGTCCTTATGGTTAACGCGTGGTGTCGGAAGCGGTTCTTGAGGGATAGGGTTGCGAGTTAAATACCCTAAGGACACTATCCAATCAAAAAACTGGGACACTTTTTGCAGGTGTGAATTTGCCGTTTCCACCGATATGGTTTTAAAGTGTGGATGTTTTTTTATGATTTCACTGAGTGGCTGCGTCTGCATCTCTTTTGTTTTAATCCCAATAGGAAATGTCTTTAAGCACTCTCGAAAATGTCTGCCTTGCTCGGTGGTAATCGTATCAACAAGCACATCACCAAAGTAACTTATTGTTAAGGCAAGGCATTGTGCATACTTATTTTTGGTCTTTTGGCTGTGCCCTTTGTGTTGGCTTTCTTCTTGATATTCACTAATCAGTTTAGATAAGAGGTAATGTGGCTTATTATCAATGATTGATTCAGCCTCAAACGTTGCGGGTGCGTTTAACCAGTCAGGTGTTGGGTTGGATAAATACGTATTGAGTCGTTGATAGTGGTGTAAAGAGGCTTGATCAACCATACGTGCCAGTTGCTGATAGTCTTGTTCGGTTAAGTTAGAGGTGACATCCAATTGTTGCTCTTGGATTTCATCTAATAACGTGGCGGCTATTCTCTGGTTTTTGGCATTATCTCGATACTCTTTTTTAATAATACGCTTGTGATGAAACTCAATAAGCCCCGTTGCGACGTGCTGTAAATCATTGAGTTCATCAATGCCCTTATCAAGGTTGCCATGAAAATCATCCATTTCACGCTGCCACCATCTGTTGACTAATAACTTGAGTTGCTGCTGAAAAAAGGCAATGTGTTCCTTGGTCATCTTGGGGCTTCCTGAATATTGGACTTGCCAGTGATTATATTGACTATTGAGGATTAAGGCTAATGATCGGGCTGCATGCAATTGCTTTGTTTTGAGGCTCAGCCGGATGTCATGGCGAGCGTTTGTGGTCGGGATGGTTTTACGAAACCACCACGTATTAGCACGTTGGTAAAGGTAGTGGGGGAGTTTTAATGTCGTCATGCGGTACATTCCTGCGGCACAATTTCGACATGATAGAAAGAAAAACGACCTGAAACTTGTTAAGAATCAGGTCGTTAGATAGTGGCTGGCGGAGTCTGAATTCGTCGCTTAACTAAATGATTTTATAGTGCTAATGTTCAATTCAACTTTTCAAAAGTGCCTAATAAGGTGCCTAAAAATGAATTAGTTTATTTCTTGAGTCTATGATTACTTAAATTCACGTAAAAAACTATATTTTTTTCGGTTAGCTTTAAATAAGGTATAATTTTTCATATTGGAAATATTCATAGTGGCTGTAATACTATTAATTTTCTAATAACCTTCAAGGTTTATTCATTATTGGCTCTTGTATAAAACATAATGGATGTTGTTCAGGATATGAATAATGTTGTTTAAAACCTAGAATAACATCCTTGGTTCTTACGGTATTGAATATTATTGGCCATAATTTAAATTAACCAGAAACTTTAACTTATTGATAATTAGTGTGAAATGTGGGTTTTGCTGAAGGTGAATTATAATTAGTCTATTAGAAATTAAACTAAAAAAGGCCCACATGCCTAATGCGGGCCATAATATTTTTCGGTTAACATAAGTTTTAATATCCATCTTCATTAATTGAGACGTATTCATATAGATATTAATAGTACCTTCGATAAATTCATTGGTGTAATTTTAACTAATCTGTTGTTTTTTTAAAAGAAAATCAGAAAGTTCTGGTGATAAATTTTGGCTGCCCATTTTAGGTGATGGCGTTTGCTGGTTACGATTTGGCTGGGGAACGTACTTTGCTAGAGTGAGTGCCGTTGAAATGGTTACTGCGAGATTATCAATCAGTGGAACACTTACTCGCTCATGAAGGATTGCGGGGAAACCTGCGAGTGCAGCTCCCCCCAAAATGACACAGGATGCCCCATCTTTTTGTGCACAGGTATCGCTGAGTTTCACTATCATTTCATAAGCTTTATCTGGATTGTTAACGATTTCTGCACCTGTCATTGAAACAGTTCTCACGGAAGCTAACCGGTTTGCTAGGCCAAAATTTTCAACTTGTTTTTCCAAAATAGGCTTCCATTTTTCGCCTCCCGAGAGAATTGAAAATTTACGTCCAAATAGCAGGGCAGTGGACAGAGATGCTTCGAGTAAGCCGATGACTGGAAAAGGCACCATCTCTTGTAAAATAGAGGCTTCGCCGCAGCCGAAACCTGCAATAATCGCGGCATCAAATTGTGCGTCTTTTTTAAGTTGTTTAGCCATCATATCAATGAGTGAATGCATTGCGATACCGATAGCAACCTCGCTGCCGATATAGTCAGGCCCAAAACTGGATGTTAGCCCAACAACCTCGACATTATCTCCTGCAGCTTTACGTGTTTCAGAGACGATGAGCTGAGTAAATTTCTCAGAAGTATTTGGATTAATGACTAATAAACGTATTTTTTTCATTAAATTATTGGCCGTTGAGTCGGTAGATGCGATAGTTTTTTGGGTAACCGCTATAGTCGCTAAAGCCGATGCTCCGAGTATAAAATTTCTACGGCTGCTATTCATATTCATTTGAACTGTCCTTAGTTGAAATAACATAAATGTGATTATTGAACGGTATCTAATAAACGAAATAGGACAATCTTGTATTCTTGCTGTAAGGCAATTTTAAATTCTAGATCTCTGGTATTATTGATTCTGGTTTTAAGAGAAGAGAAAATTTGTTGTTTAGTGGCTTTTTTAACGGCCAATAAAAAAGGGAAACCAAATTTTTCATTATATTCTTTATTTAATTTAGCTAGTTCTTTGGCCTCTTCCTCTGTGCATTCATTGAGCCCAGCACCTGATTGTTCCCCTTGTGATAAGGCTGCGATGTTATTATTGCGCAAATTTTTGCACGCTAATTGAGGATGAGATTTAATGAGCTCTAATTGTTTCTCTGCTCCCGATTTTTCAACCACATTAACAAGATCAATATACATATTAACAAACCCAGTAAAAGGGCGTTTAGAGGCACTCTCGACAATAGGCCACGTTGTATCTTCAAAAATATTCGAGAATGTTTTTTCGTAATCATTAACACTCATTTTATTTACTTCATCAATATTATAAACTTGACTGGCAGTTACATAGTGTGCAGAAAGTAACAAAGGCAAAGAAATTAAAGCGCATTTAATTAATTTCATATCTATTCCTTTATATAATGGTAAAGTTGATTTTAATTTTAAAGAAATCAAAGGCATTATTTATTAATGCCTTTGATTGCGAGTGAGACTATTCTGTTTTCTTACAATTCAAATAATTTAGAATATAGATAATGAATTGCAAAATAGTTATTTGAAATTATAGTTCAATATCACGGTTACAATCTTTAGAATAAATATAGCTAAATTCTTCGTCGCCAACAGCATAACCTGCTTGCAGTGCATATGATGCCATAAAAATATAATCGCCTTTCTTGACAGGAACCCAATCATTATCGAGGTTATACATACCTTTACCCGATAATATTAACGCACCATGTTCTTGATAATGGGTTTCGATATAACCGTGGCTAGCACCTGGTTGGAAGGTTAGAATATGGATATTCATATCAAAACCAAGGTCTTTAGGTAATAAGTCTTGTAAATGGACGTTGTGCATTCCTTCATAATCAATTTTAGGAAGCTCATTGACGTTACCACAAACCACGTGTGCTTTATGGCCCTCTGTTGGTTCATAAACGCGTTTGTATAAAAATATTTGTGAAGGGTTACCCTTGTTATTATTTTTAAAGCGCATGGTGACACCCGCTGGGCAATACAGGTAACCACCTTGGGTTAATTTATGTTCATCTTTATCAGAATAAGCAATTAGTTCGCCTTCAATGACATAAATAATACATTCAATTTTACCGCCACCAAAACCCGCTAAGTTACCACCTTCATTGAATAAGGTTCCGACGTAGTCAACAAAGCTAGCTCCTAATTTTGGGGTGGATAAAATTGTCATATTACAGTCAGTAAAACCGGGAATGATATTACAAACAACCCCGTTAGGTGGAATGATGGCATAATTATCTTTTTTGATAATTGCACGTGACGCCAAAATATCATTTGGGTAGCCAATTTGATTATCTAAATAACCCATTTTAACCTCTCCTAAGTAATTTCATTATTTGTTGTTTTGGCTATATGTTGCAGAACATCTATTCCAGATAGGCCAATTTATATAAAACTTCCGTCAGTAATTTCACTCCTTCAGCGAGATCGCTTAATGTAGTGGCTTCCGCAGGATTATGGCTGATCCCTTTAATGCTGGGAACGAACATCATGACGGTTGGAACAATAGGGGCAAATATTTGTGAGTCATGGCCAGCACCACTGTGCATGACTTTATAGCTATATTGATTTTCATCACAAATTTTTTTTACGAAAGTAACTAGCTGCTCATCCATTGGAATTGGTGCTTCGTCCATCCAGAGGTCGATTTTTACCTCAATACCCATTTCAGCGCAAATTCGTTGAATATCGTTCTCTATCATAGCGGTGAATTCAACTAGCGTTGCTTTATCGGTATGGCGACAATCAATCGTAAAATCAGTTTGGCCTGGGACCACATTCACCGTATTTGGGTGGGGAACTACTCGACCAAACGTGAGTACTAATGGGTCACCATACTGTTTGGCTTTTTCAGTGGATTCATAGCAAATACGGCTGAAGGCACAGATAGTATCTTTACGATACCCCATTGGCGTTGTGCCTGCGTGATTGGCTTCACCTTTTAAGGTTATATTGTAACGACGTTGACCAACAATGCTATTCACAACGCCAATTGTAATATGTTCACGTTCAAGAACGTTACCTTGTTCAATATGTAATTCAACAAAGGTTTTAATATCACTGCGAGGTTTTTGGTTGGCGGGGCGAAATTTAAAACCAGCTTGCGACATTGCGTCGACAAAATTGACCCCTTCAGCATCTGAAATATGTTTAACGTCTTCCTTTTTGGCGATACCGACAATATTTTTGCTACCCCAGTACACGTAAGGGAAGCGGCTACCTTCTTCTTCCGCTAAGGAAACAACCTCTAATGTTCTGAGTGGCTGGCCATATGTTTTTTGCAGATAATCTAAAGCTATAAAGGCGGCTTCAATTCCGAATTGCCCGTCTAGATTTCCACCATTAATAACGGTATCGATATGTGATCCTGATAAAATCACTTGATCTGGATATTTACGGCCCTTGAGTTGACCAAACAGATTGCCAATATCATCGTAATAGGCATATAGACCTGAACTTTCGAATGCATTTTTTAACGCTCTTTGTGCACTAACCCATTCTTGAGTATAAAGCAGGCGCGTCATGCCATTATTTTCTACCGCGCCGTGTTGAGACAGCCAATTTGAAGTTTCTTTAACTTCTTTTGTAAAGTCCTTCATATTCATACCACCTAGTGATTTTTATACTGTGTGCTGTAGCAACAAAACAGTTTGTGTTGTCACTAAAGCGCGATATTTGTTTTCATAGGCAAAAGAAAATAATTAATGGTTCTACTGTATCTTTGTTATATTTGGCAAGGAACCCCTAATCTCTTATTTATCGAGTGATTAGGGGTAGAACGATGCAATAAATATTGGCAGGAGATCCGATTAATCATCGTATTTCCGTATTTATTTAGCTGGCAAATGGTGATTTATTGTCATAGGATTTTTGGTAAATATCATCAGAAACCAAATAATCATAAATTTCATCGACAATATCGATACCATTTACTTCACTTTGTTTTTCTCTTGCTAAGCTATTTTGTCCTGGGAATTGAACCTTATCGAAGCCTGGAGCAGGCTTAACGGCATTGAGTTCATTCATGACTTGAGTGATGTGTTTGCGGAACATCACAGGGTCAGTAAAATAAGCAGGGTTGATAACAATATGTAATTGGCCCAGCTCTCTTCCTTGCGTTAAATCGTGGTACATGGAACTGACGTGTTTACCAAAAGGCAGTCCAAGTAATACACCGGAGAGAATATCGACCATCATCATCAAGCCATAACCTTTAGGCCCTGCAATTGGGAGTAATGCCGTTACTGCAAATGGATCTGTTGTTGGGTTACCGTCTTTATCTACAGCCCAAGTATCTGGAATTTTTGCATTTTTTGAACGAGCATCTAACACTTTGCCCCAGGCTTGTACGGTAGTCGCCATATCAAAAGTGATATTATCTGTTTCACCCGGCGCTGAGAATGCGATAGGGTTAGTACCATAGTAGGTTTCAGCACCACCATAAGGAACCACCATCGGGTCTGACTGACAAACTGAAATACCTATCATGCCAGCACTAGAAGCCTGTTGAACAAAATAAGATAATGAGCCGCTGTGACCTATACGGCGCACTCCTACCACTGCAATCCCATTTTCTTCTGCCATTTTAATGGCTTCGTCCATACTCAGTTTTGCAGCAACGTGGCCTGCGCCGTTATCACCGTCAAAGACAGCACTACAAGGACCTGTTTTATCAAAAGTAAAATTAGGTGAGTTATTTGTGCCACCTTTCGAAATGCGCTCTGCATAATATTCGACACGCACTGCACCGTGGGAGTGAATACCCTTTGCATCGGCATGGACAAGAACATCAGAAACGATATCAGCATGATCTTTAGATAATCCTGCTGCATGGATTTTATTAGCGATGAGCTGATGGAGTTTTTCTTTAGAAACTTTCATACATAAATAACCCTTTAGTGTTTTCGAAGTTTAATAAAACTCTTTGCTGATACCAATGTAACAACTAAATTATCTATAAATGTGATCTAGATTATTTTTATTTGATTTTATAAAAAATTATGCAAATAGCCCCTTAATTATTAGAACGAATCTAATAGTTTTAAATTTGGTGTTTTTTCTTTTAATGTCCAGTGTATTTTAAAGGAATTTCTAACAATATATAAAGTGTGAGCATTCTCAACTTATTTGTAAGGTTTATTTGTAATTTTATTTTTCAATAAATGCCTATTTACTTTTTCATCTCATATATTGAGTAAATAAAACTTCAATTAATAAAAGTTGTTTAAAGGATGTCACTATGATCCATGCTTTCATAAAAAAAGGGAGCTTCCAAGATTCAGTGAGCTTAATGCTGATATCTCGAAAACTAAGTGAATCTCCAAATGTTTCAGAAATCTCCGTCATGATGGGAACACCAGCAAATAAGTCGTTACTTGATGCGACCGGATTTTGGCATTCATCCTTTGATGAAGCAACACCGAATGATATCTGTGTTGCGATTAAAACTGAATCTGCAGATACCGTTATTGTTGATGAAATTGCACAAGCGCTGGATGAATCACTCAAAGCATTGGCTCAAGGACAGCAGCAAACGGGGAAAAAACTCCAGCGTGTTCGTAGTTGGCGAATGGCCAAGAATAAGCTTCCAAATGCCAATGTTGTATTAGTTTCTATTGCAGGGGAGTTTGCCGCAGAGCTGGCTGACCAAGCATTAGATGATGGCTGTAACGTCATGATGTTCTCCGATAATGTGTCGCAAGCGGATGAGCGTAGATTAAAACTGAAAGCAAGCGAACGTGGTCTGATAGTGATGGGACCAGACTGCGGTACGGCTTACTTAGCCGGGGCACCATTAGCGTTTTCTAACGTAGCACCACAAGGAAACATCGGCATTATTGGGGCATCGGGAACTGGTATTCAAGAGCTGATATCTCAAATTACGCTTGCGGGACAAGGTATCACCAATGCGATTGGATTAGGTGGTCGTGATTTAACGGCGGAAATTGGTGGAGTCAGTGCCATGACCGCCATTGAATTACTCGCATCTGATCCGCAGAGTGATGTTATCGCCTTTGTTTCTAAGCCTCCAGCCAAAGAAATCCGTAGCAAAGTGATTGATAAGCTTAAGGCTCAAGGAAAACCAGTTGTCGCATTATTCCTCGGGACAAAACCCGAAATCAAACAGGATGGAAATTTATACTTTACTGAAACATTGGATGAAACTGCACGTGTTGCGGCCATGCTTGGCCGTGTTGAAAAAGCAGCAGCATTTCAACCGCAAGCAAAGGGCAAGAAAATTTCAGGCCTATATGCTGGGGGGACACTCGCGGCTGAGTGCGCAATGTTATTGGCAGAAAAATTAGGACTGCAAACAGACGCAGCTCACGATCAGGGAATGATGCTTAATCAAGATGGCCACAGAATTATTGATTTAGGTGATGACTTTTATACACAAGGCAAGCCTCACCCAATGATTGACCCTTCTACTCGCAACCAGCAAATTGCTGCGTTTGCTCAGAAAAATGATGTTGGGGTGTTATTGCTGGATGTGGTTATTGGTTACGGTGCTCAAATAGATTCCGCGCAAACACTAGCCAAAGAAATCAAAGTATTAAGAGAAAGTCGTCCAAGTAGCTCACCGATTGCGGTTATCGCTACCGTGACGGGGACTGAGCAAGATCCTCAAGTGCGCTCCGAACAAATCGCTTATCTAGAAGAGGCCGGTATTGCGGTGATGAATTCACTGCCTGAAGCGGTGACGCTGGCATGCAATATTATCTCTCCACCTGTGATTGTATTCCCCCAAAAAGAACAAGATATCCTGCAAAGCGTTTCGGTCATTAACGCGGGCGTACGCAGCTTTGCGGATGACTTACAAGCCAATGATATTCCAGTTGTTCACTACCAGTGGGCTCCAGTCGCTGGTGGGAATAAAAAATTAGCTAATATTCTGAAAAAATTGAAATAAGGGTTTGGATATGTACTCAACGATTGAAGAAGCAAATACCGCAGTAATTGAACGTATTCGTGCCGCTCGTCCTTTTTGGCAAAGTGTTGAACCTGCAAAAGATCTCATCCCAACTTTGCAACAAGGCAAAAAATTACTGCATGCGGGCCCACCTGTAACTTGGGAAGAAATGAGTGGTCCAGTGCGTGGTGCTTGTATCGGTGCGTGTTTATTCGAGAAATGGGCCGATAATGAAGATCAAGCACTTAACCTATTGAATAATGGCGAGATTGAATTTATTCCTTGTCACAGTGTAAAAGCAGTGGGGCCAATGGGGGGAATTACTTCCGCCAACATGCCTATGTTAGTTGTCAAGAATATGACCCATGGCAACGTTGCATACTGCAACATGAATGAAGGAATCGGTAAAGTCATGCGTTTTGGGGCATATGGTGAAGATGTGCAAGTACGTCATCGCTGGATGCGTGATTCATTAGGTCCTGTTCTGAAAAAAACCTTACAAACGTTAGAAAATGGCATTGATTTAACGGCGGTGATGGCACAAGGCATTACCATGGGTGATGAATTCCACCAACGCAACATTGCCACTTCAGCATTGTTATTAAGACAACTGGCACCAATCATGAGTGCGCTGGATATCGATAAAACTGAACTTCAGCAAGTGATGCAATTTTTAAGTATCACAGACCAATTTTTCCTCAATCTTGCAATGGCTTACTGCAAATCGGCGATGGATGCCGGCGCTGAAATTCAGCATGGCACCATTGTGACCGTATTAACGCGTAATGGTAAAAACTTTGGTGTGAAAATCAGCGGTATGGGTGATCAGTGGTTTACTGCGCCAGTTAACACACCGGAAGGTCTCTTTTTCTCAGGTTACAGCCAAGCTGATGCCAACCCAGATATTGGTGACAGCGCAATCACTGAGGCGTTCGGTATCGGCGGTGCAGCGATGGTAGCAGCACCGGGTGTTACACGTTTTGTTGGTGCAAGTGGTGGTATGAGCGCCGCATTAGATGTGTCTGAGGAAATGACTGAAATTTACTTAGAACACAACATGATGCTGCAAATTCCGACTTGGGATTTCCAAGGCGCGTGTATTGGGCTGGATGCGCGTAGAGTCGTTGAAACGGGTATAACACCGCTCATCAATACAGGGATCGCACATAAAGAAGCAGGGATTGGTCAGATTGGTGCGGGTACGGTAAGAGCACCACTGGCTTGCTTTGAAAAAGCGATTGTTGCGCTAGCTGAAAAAATGGGTATCAGCGAATAAATCGATAATTTTCACTCTGAAGGAGTTTAAAAATGATCATGCAAGCACTGTCCGTTAGCGCTCACTTACCTAAAGAAACAGGAATATTGAATTGCGTTGGACGCTTTAATCATGCACTTAATTTTGTCACTCCTTCAGGTGAATTATTGACATTACATCGCTATGGTCGAGGATTAAGCCCAATGGGCTGGATGGTCTCCGATACTGATTTTCAAGCTATTTTTAATGATGAGAATGAGTTTGTTGAGTATAAAAACGATCGATTGGTCAGCCCTAACTGGCAACTCATTGCGCCAAAAGAACACTTATCGCTCAAGTTGGTGCCACAAAAACTCCCTGATGGAACGTTTACAGCGCTATGGGATATCTTAAGGCAATCGAAAGCGAAAAGTGGTTTACACGGCAGTTTGAGTGAAGCGACAACCGGCCCATTATGTCGAGAGCTAAAAGAATTAAAAGCAAACTATCAACGATACCTTCAAGGTGAACGTATTGATTGGCAGTCGATAATTGGAAGAGGGCCGGGGTTAACACCAAGCTTTGATGATATCTTAATAGGTATGCTATTGGTCACCTTTCTTAATCCAGAGATTGACAGCGACAGCTTACCAAACTTTTTTCAAGATACTCCTTCTTTAGGGTCATTAACGACTCTGATCAGTGTGAACTATTTACGTTTTGCTTCCCAGGGCATCTTTTCTACTCCACTACAAACATTAGCAACTGCGTTAGTGCAGCCGATGAAATTATCACAGGCGGTTCGCTTGCTGCTTCAGGTCGGCCATTTTTCTGGTGCGGATACGTTAATAGGCGTGTGGTTAGCGGGTATGGATGAAATGGGTTAACGTTCGCGAATAAACAAGGACAAACATGGAAACTATTGTTATCGCCTTAGGTGGCAATGCATTACTGCAGCGTGGAGAAGTGCTTTCCGCTGAAAATCAATACCAAGCTATCGCATCGATTGCGGGTACTTTGGGGCAACTTGCACAAAAATATCGTGTGGTGATTGTACATGGCAATGGGCCTCAAGTCGGGCTATTGGCCTTGCAAAATTTAGCTTATACCGATGTTCCTGCTTATCCTTTGGATATTTTAGTGGCCGAAAGTCAGGGAATGATTGGATATATGCTGATGCAAGAACTGGGACGCAAGCACCCTAAACAGCCAGTAGCAACGCTGCTCACTCGTGTTGAAGTTGATAGCAATGACCCTGCTTATCAAAACCCCACTAAATACATTGGCCCTGTGTATGACAAGCAGGAAAAAGAAAGCTTAGAAGCTGAGCTAGGTTGGGCGATTAAACCCGATGGCAAATATTATCGTCGGGTTGTTCCATCTCCTCAACCTAAAGCCATTCTGGAAATTGATACCATCAAATGCTTATTAGATCAAAAGCATATTGTCATCTGTAATGGTGGCGGTGGTGTTCCTGTTATTCAGCAGGATAATGGATTTTGTGGGAGTGAGGTGGTTATCGATAAAGATTTATCCTCCGCACTATTAGCAGAAGTGCTTGAGTCTGACCACCTAATTATTCTAACCGATGCGGATGCCGTCTATCGGAATTGGGGAACTCCTGAGCAAAGCGTGATTAGATGCGCAACGGTAGCAGAGGTTGCCCCTATGGCAATTGATGATGGTTCTATGGGACCGAAATTGATGGCGGTCAGCCGTTTTGTACAGCGTTCTGGTAAACCTGCTTATATTGGTGCGTTAAAGCAAATAGATGCTATCTTGAAAGGGGAGGCAGGCACTAGAATTATACCATAGTGATTAATTGCTTTGATAATCAAGGAAGTATTAATGAAAAACGTTTCATTTGGTCATGATGTTTTACCCGCAATTGGCATGGGTAGTTGGAATTTGGGGCAGCAGCGGAAAAGTGCAAAAGAAGAAATTGAAGCGATACAAGCAGGCCTTGATGTAGGCTTAAAATTAATTGATAGCGCTGAAATGTATGGCAATGGGGCTTCTGAACAGTTAATTGGTAAAGCAATTTCAGGACGACGCGATGAAACGTTTTTAGTATCAAAAGTTTATCCCTTCAATGCCGGAGGTAAAGCATTAGTTAATGCTTGTGAGGCATCTTTACGCCGGTTAAAAACGGATAGGCTTGATCTTTACTTGCTGCATTGGGCTGGCGATATTCCTCTCGAAGAGACTATTAATGGTTTCGAAAAACTGCAATCTGCTGGGAAAATTCGTTATTGGGGAATATCTAACTTTGATATTAATGAACTGCAAGATATGTACGATCACCTCGCGGGTGGACGTTATTGTGCGACAAATCAGGTGCTATATAACCTTGGTAGCCGCGGTATTGATTATTCATTACTTAACTGGTGTCGGCATAAAAAAATGCCATTAATGGCTTATTCACCACTCGGCAGCGGTAATCAATTACTTAGACATCCAACGTTGAAGATGATTGCGCAAAAATATCAGGTCGTGCCAGCAACGGTTGCATTAGCGTGGGTGATCCGTGGTGATGGGATCGTTGCTATTCCTGAGTCAGGTAGCAGGGCGCATATGTTGCAAAATGCGCACGCTTGCCAGTTAGTATTAGACAACGACGATATTGCTTTATTGGATGAAAGCTTTCCACCGCCAACACATAAGCAATATCTGGATATTTTGTAATTCATTCAACGTTATTTTGTTGCTGGGTCAATTGGGCTCAGCAAGCTTTGGATGATGGGATCGCGCAGTTTGAACAGTTTCACGACCGTTTTTAATACTTCCCCTTGCTGATTGCTATTCCAAGCTAAGGATAAGGGGGACGGTCTTCTAGGCCTTTTTATTGATTTCTCAATCAGTTGTTGGTTTTGAATATAGGGTTTGCAAATAGAGGCAGGTAAAAAGCCGATCCCCGTTCCTTTTAGGTGACAGAGTACTTTGGTTTTCATATCAGGCACTTTGATTTCTCGTTGGCCTGATAATAGCCATGCAGTGCGTTTGGATAAAACTTGCGAGGTATCTTCCACATTGATAGTCGGGTAACAACGCAGTTGTTCATCGCTAAGAATACCATCAATAGAGGCAAGTGGGTGTTGATTGGCAACTGCAAAGACCCAATCGATTTTGCCTAAAAACAAGGTATTCATGTCGCTGTCCAATGATTCAGAACCTGGGACACCGATTGCAATATCACATTTGTTACTGAGTAGGGCATCCCATACCCCCATATACACTTGCCGAGTGATATTAAGGCGGGTGAAAGGAAAGCGCTCGGTTAGGTGTTGGAGTAGGTCAGCGACGGCATTTGGCTCATAGAGTAAGTTATTAATTGCAATCGTAATTTCTTGCTCGACACCTTCATTAATCAGCCGTAACTGATTTGGCATATTACTTAACCAGTTATGCCATTCGCGGCAATGTTCAAGGAGATATTCCCCCGCAGATGTTAGGTTAACGGTTCGTGTCGTTCGAGTGAAAAGCTGGACGCCAACATATTCTTCTAAGATTTTGATCCGGTAACTGATAGTTGCAGTACTTTTGTAGAGTTGTTTTGCGGCTTGAGAAAAGCTCTGACACTGCGCAACAGTGATAAAGGTTGTCATCGTTTCTTGATCTAACATGTTTGTATCTCCCTAAAGTCAAAGGAAAAACCAATTTATAATATTTTTTAGATCTGCATTTTGTTTCACGTCATCCATTAAGTAGGCTTCATCATAATTGAAAGTGATAAGTATAAATTCTGGAGAATTGTTAGTAATTATTATCTTACTGAATATTAAGGAATTATATATAAAATAAAATGAAAAACTGTGACCTGTGATTTTTTATGGAAAAATTTTCCAAAAAATGATGTTAAATGTAATACAACCTGATAAACTGATTTTGTCATGTAGGTGGTTGTACAAAATAGTGGCTTAAAATTTTTAGTGTGTTAGGAGAAAATAATGGAACTTGTTCTATCTGATCTGACACCGGAAGCGTTTGCCCCCTATGGAGACGTCATCCAAGTTGAAGGATCTGAATTTTTTCATATCAATGATGGTACGACAGAACGTTATCATGCTTTAGGTAAGGCAGAGATTACAGATGCAAGTCCCGTTCTGATGAGTATTAGCCGTTCAGAACCTATTGATATGCCAATGAATGTTAAGCTTTTAGAAAAGCATCCGCTTTCCAGCCAAGCTTTTATCCCAATGAATGGTGAGCGTTTCATTGTGGTGGTTGCTGAGCCAGGGGATGATATCCCAGTTGATACCTTACGAGCATTTATCACCAATGGTAAGCAGGGTGTAAACTATCACCGTGATGTTTGGCATCATCCGATTTATGCATTTCAATCACAAACGGATTTTTTAACGGTAGATAGAGGCGGTGCTGACAATTGTGTCGTTAAGGATCTCCCTGAGCCTTGTCAAATAGTTTTTCCTTAACTACTCTATTGGGCAATAAGGGCTAGGTAATATAATTCCTTTCTGCCGATAGCAAACATAAAAGGTAAAAATAAATGACTGAACCACGCACAAAAGGAAGACCACAGACAGATAAAAGTTCGCCAAAAGGTGCGCAAGCACTTGAGCGCGGGTTAGATATTCTTCAATTTCTGGCTAACTCAGGTGGTAGCTCATCAGTCTCTGTTTTATCTGAGCAGTTAGGTTTGCCTTTATCAACGACATTTCGCTTGCTGAAAGTCCTTGAGCAATCAGAGTTTATTTTTCAAGACTCACAGCTTGGCTGGTGGCATATCGGTCTGCAATCATTCACAGTTGGGGCCACATATATGAATGATAGGGACGTCGTATCAGTTGCTGGGCCATTTATGCGCAGGCTAATGTTGCTATCAGGGGAAACGGCAAACTTGGCTATTCGTAATAATTTAGATGCTGTTTTAATTCGCCAATGCGAATGTCATGCGTTAGTGAGAATGTGTGCACCGTTGGGGAGTCGTTTACCATTACATGCATCAGGGGCTGGGAAGGCATTATTGTTCCCACTTGATGAAGAGGAAATGTTAGAGCTTGTCACACGCTCTGGTTTACAAGAATTCACCCCTAAAACTATCACCAGCATTAATGTGTTGAGAAAGGCGTTAGGGCATTATCAAGAACTGGGTTATGTCATTGATAATGAAGAACATGCTCTGGGTCTTAATTGTTTAGCGGCACCTATATTTGATCGTAATAATTCAGTGATAGCAGCAATATCTATTTCGGGCCCTAGTGCAAGGGTAACTGAAGAACGTTTTACTGAGCTAGGGGAACTGGTTCGTGACGTTGCTGCGGATATCAGCGCGGCATTAGGTGAGCGCCAATCATAAAGACCAGAGATCAGCGGGTGTTAATCATCCGCTAAAAAGAGGCTATTTAACAGGTGGTTAGCAGGTGATCAATGAGCTGACCAACCAACGAGTACAGAATACATAGATAATCCGTTTTTAAAACGGTTTTTTTAGACAAAAAATAAAGTTGGAAAAATTTTCCAAATAGGAGTTGTTATGGCTAAGATGCGCGCAGTTGATGCTGCAATGTATGTACTGGAAAAAGAAGGGATCACAACCGCATTCGGTGTTCCTGGAGCCGCAATAAACCCATTCTATAGTGCGATGCGTAAGCATGGTGGGATCAAACACTATCTTGCTCGTCACGTAGAAGGTGCTTCTCATATGGCTGAGGGATACACGAGAGCAAATCCGGGTAACATTGGAATGTGTCTTGGTACATCAGGTCCTGCGGGAACGGATATGATCACAGCATTATATTCCGCCTCTGCTGATTCAATTCCTATTTTGTGCATTACAGGCCAAGCACCAAGAGCTAAATTGCATAAAGAAGATTTCCAAGCAGTCGATATCGAGTCTATCGCAAAACCGGTCACCAAAATGGCTACAACGGTGTTAGAGCCCGCATTGGTTCCTCGAGTATTGCAGCAAGCTTTTCATTTAATGCGTTCTGGTCGTCCTGGACCCGTATTAATTGACCTACCTTTTGATGTGCAAGTCGCTGAAATTGAGTTTGACCCAGAGACTTATGAACCATTACCTGCTTACAAGCCAGCGGCAACAGTTGCTCAGGTTGATAAAACACTGGATATGTTATTCGCGTCGAAAAAGCCACTGATTATCTCCGGTGGCGGCGTTATTAACGCGGACGCGGCAGATAAGCTGCAAGAGTTAGCTGAAATCTGTAACGTGCCAGTCATTCCAACTTTAATGGGTTGGGGAACTATCCCTGATGACCACAAATTAATGGCAGGTATGGTGGGCTTACAAACGGCTCACCGTTATGGAAATGCCACTTTATTAGAATCTGATTTCTTATTAGGCGTCGGTAACCGCTGGGCGAACCGACACACTGGTTCTGTAGAAAAATATGTTGGTGACCGTAAAACAGTACATATTGATATCGAGCCTACACAAATTGGCCGTATTTTCTGCCCTGATTTAGGGATTGTCTCCGATGCTAAAGCGGCATTAGCGCTCTTGGTTGAGCGAGCAAAAGCACGTAAACAAGCGGGTGCTTTACCTGATTACAGCAAATGGGTAGATGAGTGCCAAGCGCGTAAACGTACTCTGTTACGTAAAACGCATTTTGACAATGTACCTGTGAAGCCACAGCGTGTTTATGAGGAAATGAACAAAACATTTGGCCGCGATGTTTGCTATGTCACAACCATTGGTTTATCGCAAATTGCAGCCGCTCAAATGTTGCATATCTTTAAACCACGTCACTGGATCAACTGCGGTCAAGCGGGCCCATTAGGTTGGACTTTACCTGCTGCATTAGGGGTATGTGCCGCTGATCCTAAACGTAAGGTCGTTGCCGTATCAGGGGATTATGACTTCCAATTTATGATTGAAGAATTGGCGGTCGGGGCTCAGTTCAAATTGCCATATATCCATGTATTAGTGAACAACGCTTACTTAGGTCTGATCCGTCAATCACAACGTGGCTTTGATATGGATTATTGCGTCCAGCTTTCCTTTGAAAATATCAATAATGATGCCATTGGTGAATACGGTGTTGATCACGTCAAAGTGGTTGAAGGCTTAGGTTGTAAAGCTATTCGTGTCTTTAAACCAGAAGATATTGCGCCAGCATTCAAACAAGCTGAAAAACTCATGAAAGAATTCAGTGTGCCTGTTGTTGTGGAAATCATTCTAGAGCGCGTCACAAATATCTCCATGGGAACCGAGTTGGATAATGTGACTGAATTCGAAGAGATAGCAACTTCTGAAGCCGATGCGCCAACCGCGACCGCATTTTATCAATATAAATAAGGATGCGAGAAAATGACCAAGTTTGCAGCTAACTTATCCATGTTATTTACTGAAGCAGAGTTTATGCAGCGCTTTAAATTGGCGGCTAAAAATGGCTTCAAAGCCGTAGAATATATGTTTCCTTATGATTTTCCAGCACAGTCTATCAAGCAAGAGTTAGATGAAAATAAACTGACTCAAGTTCTTTTTAACCTTCCAGCGGGTGATTGGAATGGTGGCGAAAGAGGCATTGCTTGTTTGCCTGAAAGACAAAAAGAGTTTCAAGAAGGCGTCAAAAAAGCAATTGAATATGCAAGCGTCTTGAATTGTAAACAAATTAACTGCTTAGTGGGGCGTAAAGACTCATCTCTTAGTGAAGAAAAAACGATGGAAACCCTCGTAGCAAATCTTCGTTATGCGGCTGAGCAGTTAGAAAAAGAGAATATACGTTTACTGGTAGAAGCCGTGAATACATACGATATTCCAGGTTTCTATTTGAATAAATCAGCTCAGGTCGAAGATGTAATTAAGCGTGTCGGTCATGCCAATATTTACTTCCAATATGACATTTACCATATGCAGCGAATGGAAGGTGAGCTAACTGAGACAATGAAACGTTTATTAAAGCATATTTGCCACATTCAACTCGCAGATAACCCTGGCCGTCATGAGCCAGGAACGGGTGAGATTAATTATACCTATTTATTTAAACAGCTAGAACAGATGGGCTTCACAGGCTGGATCGGTTGCGAATATAAGCCTGCGACGACAACAGAAGCGGGTTTAGGCTGGATGAAACCGTATTTATAATTAGGAGAGTATCATGAAATTAGGCTTTATCGGTTTAGGAATTATGGGTGGCCCAATGGCTGCTAACTTATTAAAGGGTGGTCATGAGCTAGCTGTAAATACTCGTGGGCAAATTCCGGCTTATCTTACAGATGAAGGGGCAAAGACATTTTCATCAGCTAAAGAAGTGACTGAAAACGCTGATATTATCTTTGTTATGGTGCCAGATACCCCTCACGTTGGGGAGGTACTATTTGGTGAGAACGGCTGTGCATCTACAGCGTTGAAAGGCAAAATCATTGTGGATATGAGCTCCATATCCCCGATTGAAACCAAAGAATACGCAAGAAAAGTCAATGAATTAGGTGGCCAGTATTTAGATGCTCCGGTTTCCGGTGGTGAAGTTGGCGCTAAGCAAGGCACATTAAGCATTATGGTGGGTGGTGAAGACTCGACTTTTGCTAAGGTAAAACCGCTATTTGAATTAATGGGTAAAAATATCAGTTTGGTGGGCGGAAATGGGGATGGGCAAACCTGTAAGGTTGCCAACCAAATTATCGTTGCATTAACCATTGAAGCTGTTTCTGAAGCATTAGTTTTTGCGTCAAAAGCAGGGGCCAATCCTGCACGCGTTCGTGAAGCATTAATGGGCGGATTTGCATCCTCGCGTATCCTTGAAGTTCATGGCGAGCGCATGATAAAACGCATATTTGACCCAGGATTTAGGATCTCTTTACATCAAAAAGACTTAAATCTTGCTTTACAGGGTGCGAAGGCATTATCGATGAGCTTACCGAATACCGCGACCTGTCAGGAACTCTTCAATTTATGTGCCGCACATGGCGGTCAAGATAATGACCATTCAGCCTTAATCAAGGCAATTGAAATTATGGCTAACCATAAATTAGGAGACTAATACTTAGTCTAATTGTTTGAATGTAATGATCCTCATGTTTTAAGTGTAAATGTAAGTAGTAAACAGTTTAACTAGTCGTTTATTTGCCCCATGTATCTGGGGCTTTTTTTTTGCATAGCATTAAGTGAATAAAAAAGAGGTAATATAATTAATGCATATTACCTCTATAAAATCTTACTTATTTATCTTTTCTATTTTATAGCATCCCACTTAAATATATTTTCAAGGATAATAGAAATAATAATTCCCATTAATAACCCATTTGTGATGATAGGCCTTACTATCAATGGAATATCTTGCATGTAAGTTGGAGGAACACTCATCAAAAATATGCCAATAAAAATAGGCAAAGCAAGCCGATAAATATTGCGCGGGTTTAAATCTAAAATACGAATAAATAACAAAGAAGACCAAAGCAGAGGTAAGTAAGTGACCATCATCACGGTACTACTGATCACTAAAGGAAAGGTAGAAAAGAACCCTGACAAAACGGGAACGAAACTAATAACAAAGAATAACAAACTACCAATAATAAAGGGCTTTTTACTAAAATCGTTGGTTTGAGTAATGAGCCCTATTGAAGAAACAAATGGCGCGAAAGGCACAATTCCTAGTGGTGAACAGGCAAAAGTGAGCGCACCAGAACTAATAAAACTACGACGATACATGGCTGGCGTTGCTGGCGAATCTGGATGAAATAAATCTGTTCCCTTAATCGCGCCAAACGTATTGGACGTATTTAGTAGTGAGGCAACAACACAGGTTGTGACAATACCATAATTGATAGTTTCAATTTTTCCGAGAGGGAATAGCTGCCAGCCAATGCCACTCACGCCTGTTGAGCCACTTCGAAAGATAACTGAAAATAATAACCAACCCAATATTGAGCCAATCAGTACAGCATATTTATTAATATGACGAGGGAGTAAGACAATAATTCCAATGATCAATACCATGATAAATAAAGCTAACAAGAATGTATTGAAATTAATATGGACAATATCTGTTGTGGCACTAAAAGGTAAGCCCAACATACCTTTTAAAAAAATAGTAATTAAGTTAGCGCCGAGTAACAGCATGAATACTGCCATCACACCAGGCGAAAATAGCAGAGCCAAATACTTTCCTGCTCCACTCAAACCGATAATGACAGTGATGATCCCTGCAATGGCAATTCCCACTGCAAAACTACCACCAATAACCTCTAATGGTGTTCCTTGAGCAGACTCTGCAAATGCAACAGATAAAATCGTTCCCCACCACAGCCCCGCAGGACCTTCCATGATAGAGCGCTTGTGTCCGAAAATAGCTTGAATTAAGCAAGCCAGTGATGTGGCTAAAAAAGCATACTGGGTAATTGTGTAAGTGGTGGCATTGCTCAGATGAAATGCAGATTGTAATGTAGGAGGT
This sequence comes from Providencia rettgeri, assembly GCF_013255915.1. Classification (GTDB taxonomy): domain Bacteria; phylum Pseudomonadota; class Gammaproteobacteria; order Enterobacterales; family Enterobacteriaceae; genus Providencia; species Providencia hangzhouensis. The sequence continues at coordinate 1,616,903 of NZ_CP053896.1, forward strand.
ATAACGACTGTATTACAGAAAATAAAAAAGAACCATTGCAAGCCTGATAACATATTATCTTTGTTCAAACTAAACATAAATTACATCCTGTTATAAATAACAATACAGCACACCCAGTAAAGAGTGTGCTGTATTATTTACATCATATTACTGTTGGTGTTTTAAAATAAATTGCCCGATAGGCGTTTCACGAACACCAGTATTAATATCGTAGATAGTTTCTCCGCGTAAAATAGTGCGTGCAACTTGTGCACCTATTTTGCGCCCTACATAAGGGCTGACTTTATGGCGATACTCTAAATCTTGAGCTTTTAATTCATAAGGTGAGTTTGGCTTGATGAACACGAAATCTGCATCTTTACCAACGGTAATGGAGCCTTTATGCTTAAGGCCGAAGATCTTAGCTGCATTAGTTGCCATTAATTTGGCAAATAATGGGAGTTCCATTCCACGTTTTTGCACTGCTTCATCAAACATCAAGTCAACACAGCTTTGCATCCCTGCAATTCCACCCCAAGCTTTGAATACATGACCCGCTTTCATATCTGGTGGGCATGGTGAGTGGTCAGAACCTAAACAGTCGATTTCACCATTAAACAGTTTTTCCCACATGCCTTCTTGGTTCGCTTCATCACGAATCGGTGGTGAGCATTTTGCTAAATTACCAATTTTTTCAAACTGATTAGTTGTTAAGGCAAAATAGTGAGGGCAAGATTCTGAGGTAACATCCTGTCCTTCATTACGTGCCTTAGTCACTTCAGCAACGCCTTCAGGGCTACTGATATGGCAAATATGTATTGGGCAATTAGCCACTTTTGCCAGATATAGCACGCGGCGAATTGCCTCAATTTCAGTATATACAGGGCGCGAGGCTACATAGTCGTGAGCAGTTATGCGTCCTTGAGCTTCAGCTTCTCGACCTAATTCATCACAGATTGATGCATTTTCACAGTGAACTAATACACGAGAGTCGTTAAATTTACTGATAATTTCTGCACCACGTAAAAACTGAAAGTCATCAACATCACGGAAGTCATTATCAATAGTTTTGTCACCACAGGTGGCAACAAAGCATTTGAAGCCAACAACACCCACTTCATCTAGCTCGTGCAGTCTATCGAGATTATAAGAGACTAAACCGCCAAATTGGGCTGCATCTACTGACAGTTTACCTGCGGCAGCGTCGAATTTTATTTGAATACTTTCACGGTCAACGGTTGCAGGTAGCTGATTTAATGGCATTTCGATGATAGTTGTGATGCCACCTTTTGCTGCTGAACGCGTCCCTGTTTCATAGCCTTCCCAATGTGTTCTTCCTGGTTCCGAAATGTGGGCATGAGAGTCAACCATACCTGGTGAAACGACTAGGCCTTCGGCGTTTATTTCTTCTTTTGCACCAGATAAACCAGAGCCAATAGCGGCAATTTTGCCATTTTTTACCGCGACATCTGTTTTAATTGCTTCGTTTTCAAGAATGACAGTACCGTTTTTAATGATTAAATCGTATGACATAGGGTATTCCTTAGATAAGATTATAATTTCATTTATTAACATTACTGTTCAGCGTGTTTTCAATATATTAAAACGGGCTGAATAGGGTATTTAATTCAGATTACATTGGGTTTTTTATGCCGATATCTGAATCATTCGTAGCTTTTACTTTATTTTCAACCACCTTAGTGGTGTCTTTTTTGAATAAAGAGTAGAGAACAAAGGCCAATATGACGCCAGCAAACCAAGACACTCGTGATATAGGCTCTAATACAGGAATGAATTTTCCACCAAGGGAGAAAATAACTGCAATAACAGTGACAACGAAAGCGGTAATATTAAATCCGTGCTCATAGAATTTATAATCGCCTGCACGGGTATATAAGACATCTAAATTAATATTTGTACGCATTACGATGAAATAATGCGATAGCATGACACCAATAACTGGACCTAAAATACCGCCAATAATATCCAAGAAAGTATAAATACTGTCCTGATTCTCAATTAGTTTCCAAGGCATGATTAATACGCTGATAACGCTGGCAATAATAACGCCGTGACGATAAGTGAGTTTGGATGGGTACAGTGCAGCAATTTGGTATCCTGCAGGAATAATATTACCAGCAGCGTTGGTGGAAATTGTCGCCATCAGAATAACGACTACCGCAAAGAGTGAGGCATATAAACTATCCCATTTTTGAACAATATCAAGTACGTTCCATGTATCAACGCCGTAGTGAATACTGGCGCCGGCTAAAATACATACGCTACTAATGGCAAAGAGCAAGTAAGCCACTAACAGGCCAGCGGTTTGTCCAATGGCTTGTTGTTTAAAACTAGTCGAATATTGAGTGAAATCAGAAGCATTTACCGCAGGAGCTGCCCAGACAGCGACAACACTATTAATAACGATAAAGAAAAAGAATACTTTACTTGGCGTTTCACTAATACCATTTGGGATATAATCCAAAATAGGTTGAATGCCCACTAAAGAAACTGACCAAATTGCCATACCACCAAACAAAATATAAATACAGGGGTTAAGAATGGCAGTAAGTTTATTTAATACCTTGCCTCCACCTAGTCCTATGGCAACATTCATTGCCCAGAAAATGATGAAAACAATAAAGGCTGGAATGGTAACCCCCATATAGGTTTCACCATTGCCTATATTTAAAAATTCAGGCCAAATTTTCCCGATTAATATTAATAGCGCTAATGAACCAGTAAAGCATTGTAAGCCAAACCACATAATAGCAGCAATACAGCCTCTTAATACGCCAGGAAAGAGTGAGCCTTTAATTCCATAAGATGCCCGAAGTAGCATCGGGAATGGGATACCATATTTAGACCCCGCCGCACCATTCATTACCATAACGAAAGCGATGCATATTGCGCTTAGTACGATGGCAAACATAATGTTCAAAGTAGAAAGGCCTAGAATAAAAAAACCGCCAACCATTAGATAATTTGGGACATTGTGTACGGAACCCATCCATAGCGTAAAGTAGTTAAATGTTTTCCATGTTCGTTGCTCCGGTGTTTTAGGTAATAAATCATTTGTATAACCACGTTCACGATAAATCTCTTTTTCTTCTGAATAGTTCATATATGAGTCCTTCCACGCATATAATTTAAATTTGAAAGCGAGAGATTTAACTAATCGAATTTTTAATAAAGTAATAAAGTTATTGTTTTAATTTTTTAAATAATATTATTTTTTATATATACATCAACTTAATAACTAATGGTTTATATATAGTTATTAGCGTCAGTTTAATTAATTATATTGACTACCCAGGAATTAATTCTTGAACTCAATATAGCCACCGTTAACTGATGGATGCAATATAAATTTAAAAAATTTTTCCAAAAAATAGATCTGGAGCGCTTTTTTTGACAAAATAACATAATAAACAATGTGTTATAAAATATTTAGTTTTTTATTATTTCTTTTTTTGTATTTTTTTTGAGATGTTTTGTTCAATTTAAGTTAATTTACTCTATTTCTTCTTGATTTTAATGAAGTTTGATTCATTTTAAGTTTGTTTTAATGCTTTATTATTTTTGATTTAAATGTAGCTTATTGATTTTTTTATGAAAAAATAATTGGAAAATTTTTCCAATTAAATCTTTATCAATTATTTTTTTTTGATACAATGACGAATAGAAGTTAATGGCTATACTCAGTGCTAAAACGTTTTTTAGAAAGTGGTGCTGAATATAATTCTCTCAATTTAATAAGCTAATCTATTTATCAGTAATATGCGCGCATTTGTAAAAATGAATGTGTATTTTGATAACCGATAATATTTTTCGAAATTAACAATATTATTTAACTGATTACTTAACCGTTCTATAGGTAGCCATATATGAAAATTATCATAGCCCCTGATTCTTTCAAGGAAAGCATGAGTGCAGAATGTGCCGCAAATGCCATAACTAAAGGATTTAAAAGTGTATTCCCTGATGCCCAATACCTTTGTTTACCGATTGCTGATGGTGGTGAAGGAACTGTTGATGCATTGATTGCAGCCGCAGGTGGTGAGCGAGTATCACTTGAGGTTAAAGGCCCATTAGGGGATATGGTAAGTGCTTACTATGGTTTATTACACAATGGCGAAACCGCTGTTATTGAAATGGCTCAGGCCAGCGGATTAATGCTAGTTAGTCCAGAGCAGCGTAATCCAATGCTGACGACGAGTTACGGAACAGGTCAGCTAATTCAAGATGCGCTTGAAAAAGGGGTGAAAAAAATCATCTTAGGGATTGGCGGTAGCGCAACCGTTGATGGTGGTGTCGGTATGCTTCAAGCCCTAGGTGTTGTTTTTTATGATAATCAACAAAATAAACTTGGTTTGGGCGGTGAAGTTTTAAATCATATCGCAACGATTGATACGTCAAGTCTGTCTCCTCAATTGCAACACTGTATGATCGAAGTGGCTTGTGATGTAGATAATCCTCTGGTTGGAGAGCGGGGTGCTGCGATGATATTCGGGCCACAAAAAGGGGCAACGGCTTCAATGGTATTGGAATTGGAAAAAGGTTTAAATCGTTTTGCTGAGCTTATCCAACAAATTAAAGGGCATGATTTTAGGCATTTATCTGGCGGAGGTGCTGCTGGTGGGATATCTGTTGCTGCCGCTGCATTTATGAATGCTAAGCTTAAACCCGGCATTGATATCGTTATTGATGCAGTGAAGTTAGAGCAAGAAATCTTTGATACCGATTTGGTTATTGTGGGGGAAGGTAGCATGGATGGGCAAACGGCAGGGGGGAAAGCGCCTTTAGGAATAGCCAAGGTTGCGGCCAAACACAATGTCCCTGTTATTGCATTAAGTGGTGTATTAGGTAAAGGCGTTGAAGCACTACACCAAGAAGGTATCGATGCTTTTTTCAGTATTTTGCCAAGATTAAGCCCGTTAGATGAGGCATTAAAGCAGGGGGCGGAGAACGTGCAACAAGCGGCATATAATATTGCAAAAGTTTTACAGTTAGGTAAGTTATTGTAATTAATTTTATTTTTGTTTTTTTTGGATGTTGAGTGTTCGATAAAATTAATAACATTTAGTATAAAATAGATAAAATCCGTTTTAGTGTTGTGAAAACCTGTTTTGATTCAGGGTAGTTAGAAAGTGGATAGGGTTAATACCAATCCGCATTTGGTTATCTATAGAGAAGCGTCGTAAAGGCAACCGTAATGCCAGTAATATCTATCAACTGAATGTTGAGAAGCTGGCTTCAGCGGCACGTATTGCATTTCCTCAACTAGCAGATTTTGACCCGTCAAAATCTGTTCCCTCAAAACCTGACCCGTCAGAATCTGGGGGTGATCCGTCAGTAACTTCAAAACAAGATCCATCAGTAACTAATCCTTCATCCATCGCAGAATTCTAACGAATCCAGCGATTAGTCAAAAATTGATTTTTTAAATCGTTACCCAGAGGTAGTGATTTACAGGACTAACTTACAGAAATGGGGATCTGCGGATGACCTTAAGTGCGCTGAATGGCTGTTTAGCCGCAAGTGTGAAGTATTCAAAGAGCTTGGACTGCAAGAGCCGAAAGAGCCAAATTTCACAGAGTGGGCTAACGATGTTCGCTTGATGGTTAACCAAGACGGGCGCACTCACAAGGAGATTTGCCAATTCTATAAACGTGTTAGCCAAGATGCATTCTGGAAAAAGAACGTTCAATGTCCGAAAACATTACGTACTCAGTGGGATGATTTATAGGCGGGCAGCATGAAATTAGTAAATGCACTAAAGAACTTCCATCCTAAGTCACCCACATTTAGTGACTCAGCCAGTTGTACGTCACCAGACCGTTTAACGGGTACTGATATTATGGCTGCGATCGGGATGACCGAATCACGAGCTAAGTTTGGGATGACAGCCTTTCTGGCTAAAAATGATGTCAGTGAAGAGGATAAATTTTCTACCGTGGAGGGCTTGACTCAATATGCGCTAAAAATAGCGCCTAAATTAGTTCGCAAAGCTGCTGGCAATAAATTGGGCTACTGTTTAATTGTTCTGTCTAAAATGACTTTTGAGGATTACGCTCGATCAGCAGGTTCGGTTTGCCAGTGTTCAGCATGTAGTGGGAAAGGAATGCTTGATAAAAAAATTACTACAACAAAGTATTCAACGAGGGAAGCTATTTTTCCGTCATTTTCCAAGAGCCAGCCCAAGCGATATACCAATACAGAGCGCGATGTTGTGGAAACTAAAAAAGTGATTTGTGAGTCATGTAATAGTAAGAGCCAATTAATAAACCGTTGTCGTTGTAAAGGGAGGGCAAGGTCTTAGATGAAGTTCAGAGTGAATTACAAGTGACACCAGTTTATAAAGATTGTTCTCGTTGTGCTGGGCGTGGCTTCAATCGTGTACCGTCATCTGTAGCATTTAAAGCAATAAGACATTTAGTACCTGACCTTAATGAAAGAACATGGCGTAGAAATTGGAAGCCGTTCTATGAAATATTGATAAGTAAGTGTTTTGTTGAGGAAAGTATGGCAGAACAAGCATTTAGTCGAACAATTAAATAGTTTTAGTAATTAAATTCAAATTATTTTAAAACTGTAAATTTAATGTTATTTGGTGTAAAAATAAAAACTTGTAAATTTACATGAGGTGGTATTTATGTGGAGTAATAAGATAAATTTAAAGATAGTTGTTTGGGGAACTATTATTGGTGGCTTCATTAGCTCATTAGTTAAATGGGGCTCTGAAGTGAATATGCCCCCGAGAGTTGCAGGTGAAATATCACCACCAGCAGCGAATATTGATGCGTGGTTTAGTTGGTTAGGCATCAATTCTCATTCTCTTGATTATTTTTATCAGGGATCATTGGTCGGTGGTGCTGTAACCTTATACCATTGGTTATTTAGTTTTGCGTTCGCTTTTGTATACGTCTTTATATCAGCTTATCTGCCTAAAATTCGAATGTTTTATGGTGTATTATATGGTGTTTTGATCACAATATTTGCTCATGGAATAATGATCCCATTATTTGGATTTCGTCATCCCTCATATAATGAGGGTAAAGTTGGTTGGCTCTGGAATTTAAATGGTTATGAATTAGTTAGCGAGATTTTAGGACATATTTATTGGGCTGTATCTATAGAAATATGTCTCATTGCAGTTTTAGCATCTTTTGCTCGCCCTATACGTGGTAGCTGGACTGTACGATAAAAAATACTTGCACTCACTGGTATAGAGTGTTGCATTTTGTCCGGAACTGGCTTATTTTTTTCCGAAAATGGACATTCTATAACTAGTCGCATAAAACCAATTCAAGGCCTGCAATCGCGGGCTTTTTTACATCCAATATATTCATAAAAAGTACTAGTGCGCTACGTAAATTCGATGTTATTGTGATAAGAGTGAATACGTTGTCACCTAACTTATAGAATGAAACCTTGCGATGTGATCTGACCCCATAAAGTTGGATGATTCATTAAGCGGGGTTTTTTATTGCCTCATTATTTAATCTTTAATAATATTATCTATCTAAATTAAATAGATATCTGATGTTCATATTTAATGAGGGGGTAATTAAATGAGTAAATTATTCTCAGTAGTACTAGCCATCTCAATTATGGCTGTATCAAGCAGTGCTTTAGCAGCAGAGAGAGGTCTAAATAAGGAAGAAGAAGCAAAGGTAGTTAGCCTAATAAAAAACCACCTTAAATTACCAATATCTGCAAAGTTCAAACTCGGTAAAATGATTGCTAATCCGTATGATGCATATTGCGGTTTAGTCGCTGAATCCAATAAAGAAACAATCCCTTTCATCACATCAATGCCTGAGCCTGTAGGTAACATTGACTTACGTAGAGTTGTTCTGGTTGGTGATAATGAATATAAGTATCGCAGTGTTATTGAACAATGTGAAGAGTATGGATACAAATTGAACTAATGCAGATCGGTGAGTCTTGAAAAGAATAGCATCCCGAAGTATAAATATATCATATTACACGTGTTATAGACCCGTCAGTAATGTCAGGTTTTATACCTAAAACAAACATAAGACTTGCTGTTACGATTGTTCATAGTTACATGTGTAGTTATGCACAATAAAAGAAAACCCCACCAGAGGGGTGGGGTCTTTAGATTACATTTTTTTCAAATGAGCTTCGACTTTTTGAATAAATGATTCTTTGGGAGCTTTTTCGCAAGCTTCAACAATTAACGGAGTGGATGTTGCAATACCACTAATATCTAAAGTAGGGTCTTCTACCTTACCTTTCTGGGTAATAATCTCAGCAGCACCAATTGCTGTTGGATAAAATGCATCATCGATTGCTAAGAAATCTTCGCATGTCCATTGAGATACAGGTTTTGCATCTGTTGCGGCGAAAGCTGAAGTGGTCATTAACGATGTTGCAATGATGCTAGCAAATAATATTTTTTTCATAAAATATCCTCATTGTTTTTAGTGAGACTTGCCTAATGCTTATTTTAATATAACTTATTATTTTAAAAAGCAAAATAATCATTATTTGAATGTTGTTTTTTGATGGCTATTATGTGTCGGATTATTGAAATAATAAAAATATATCTTCAATTTTTCTCTATAACGATAAAGTAATTTCAAGTGGTAGGTCTGCCGTTCTTGAAATCCACACGCAAAGTTGGGAGTTACTTTTTCATTCTGGTGCATGTCAAGGCTGACTGGCTAAACCCTATGACAATTACTCAGGGATCTGAGCAGGGGTATCGATTGAATTTTTTATTGTCGTTGATTTTTTATTTATATTTAATGAGCCATCTTTTGTTACTATGCTTCAAGCATCCCAACACATTAAAAATAATAATTATACTAATAATAAACAATTGCCCTTTTCTCTACTATATTCATAATATCTATTCATAAGGCGTGTATGTATAATGATTGATCTATTTAAATTGACAAAGAAAAGCTCTAGGCATATTTGTATAGCAATATATGTTGGTATTATTGCGGGTATATTTTCCGCTTTAGTTAAATCTGGCTTTGAAGGTTTGATTCCACCGAGAACGCTAGAAACAACCCCACCTCCCATTGTCTTGTTAGAAAAGCTTGGGCTAAATATAGATACTATGACTTATCATTGGATGGGATATAGTATTAATTGGGGCGGGAATGGTGTTCATATATTATTTTCGATAGTTATTGCAGTTATATATTGTGTTATCGCTGAATACTTACCTAAGGTGAAATTATTACACGGTATATGTTTTGGTATCGGTGTTTCTGTTTTTGCTCATGGCTTAGTTGTACCATTATTAGGATTGTCTGGCTGGCTTTGGACTGCTGGTTATCAAGCACTAATATCTGAGTTTGTTGGAACTGCTTTTTGGATTTGGTCTATTGAAGCTATTAGGCAAAACTTGCGTTATTGTTTAACTAAAGAAAAAGACGCTGAGTAGAGAGTGATGTTCACTCTTAATCTTTAATAAACTTATGGTCAGGTTAAACTTTTCATCTGAGCTATATCAGTTATTCATAAAAGATCGCCTAGGCGGTCTTTTTTATAGTTAAAATAAACATAAGATTTTCTGTCACGATTGGTCAGAGTTACATGTGCTGCTATGTGCAATAACCGATCTAAAGTGTTAATTATTTGCCTTAAGATTCTGTTAAGGTTTAATTGATAAACTATAAAAAATTAACAGACAAAAGGAATTATTATGAATAAGACAGTTATTGCGCTCGTATTATCAGCAGCTTCATTTGGCGTATTAGCTAATAACCATGCTGGTGGATTTGTTTCGAATGATGGTTCTGTTGGTCCAAAAGGTGGGTTTGTTGCAACAGCTCAAGCAGTAACAACTGTCGTTCAAGCGAAAGAGCTTCCTGATGATGCATGGGTTTCACTTGAAGGTCATATTGTTAAACAGATTGGTAAAGAGCTTTACGAATTTAAAGATAGTACTGGCTCAATTGCTGTAGATATTGATGATAGGCGCTGGCGTGGACAGGTTGTGACACCTGAAACAAAAGTTCGTTTAGATGGTGAAATTGATAAAGAGTGGGCTTCATTAGAAGTTGATGTAAAGCGAGTAACCATTATCAATAAATAGCTGTAAATTTTTAATGAGCCCCATGATTGGGGCTTTTCTGCAATGAAAACTCGCTTACTAGCTTCTGTCTAATTCATATGTTAGATAGCTTTATCTATAGCTCTTTCAATCGCTTTACATTCGGGACTATTTCCACTGGACTGCTCTATTTTCCCAGGCAAGTTACCTTCGGGAGTATCCATTTTTATCTCGCAAGTATCTGACTTAGTTTGGGGTTTAGTGTTTGATGAACAAGCTGTTACTAAAGCGATAACAAAACATACTAATATAGCTTTGTTTTTATGCATACTGTCTATCCTGTTTTTAAGGGGCTATTCTTGATGCTATCAAAGGTTAAGCGTGAAGTGCAAAGTAATCAATAAAGCTGGTCAGTACGGCTTCTTTATCTTCTATAACGATGAGGTAATCGCAGAGAAGCGGAGGCGGCTATATGTCATGGAAACTTATAGTGGTAGTAATTTGCTTTATGTTACTCGCGATATCAATGATTGTATTTGGCGCCAACAGACTCACTGACAATACATGCGGTATTGATAAAGCCAGTTTAGAAAAACGCGCCAGAAAGTTATAGAACACTACAAAAGTCGGCAAGTTAACTTTTAATTATCTATATAGTGGATACCATGAATACAGTCAGTGCATTGTTATATATCGCTGCGTGGGTGGCCATATGGGGAATGTGGAAACAACACGAGAGGATAGGTGAGTTAAATACCAAAAATGCCGGACTACTCGTTGAGTTGACAGAGCAGGTCAAAATTAATGAGGATTACCAAAAACGTATTAACTCACTTCACGAACTCGACAAAACTCACACAATGGATCTCTCAAATGCAAAAGCTGAAATTGATAAGCTTCGCAATGATGTTAGTAATGGTACTAAGCGCGTGTACGTCAACGCCAAATGTCCAAAACCCGAAGCGAATACCTTCGAAAGCGGAGGCAATGAAAGCTCTGCACGACTTAGTGAAGCAGCTGAACAAGATTATTGGCGTCTCAGAAAAATGATAGTTGAGAACGAAAAACAAACTTTGTATTTGCAAGATTACATTAGAACGGAGTGCTTACATTAGTTCCAGCCAATGAAAGTTCTAATTAAAAAAAGTAAGTTTAAGAAGGAGATAGCTGCAAGTAGATATATAAAAGCTTTAAAGAATAGAGTTGTCACGTCTGCTTGATAGTTATCACTAATAAGAATAAATACAACGCAAAGAAATAGGGAGGTAACGATAAGTATGGTTGTGATCGGGAGGTTGTGTATAAGGTTCATATTTTGAAAACGTGATTTTATCTTGATTCTGTAATGGTGAGAGCCTTAAAAGTTATAGTACCAGAAATTGTATGGATAAAAAAAGCCCACACAGCGTTGGGCTAAATATGTTGCTTTATACAATTAAATATCGCCTTAAATATAGTTGGTATTTCAAAATACGCAAAAGTATTTCCAAATATTTTAAATTGATGGCTGTGTAAGACAACAACAGCGAGCTTTTAAGAAAACAGAGGCTTTTTAAAGGCAAAAAAATAGCCCCTAGATTGGGGCTTAAAAGGGATGGTCTATTTAACTGAGGGTAACTCTTGTAAATAGTTATACCGCTAAATAGGTCATTTTTTGAAAGTGAAAATAAAAGAACTCATTGTTTTGTAAAGATAGTAATCAAACCACTTTTCACCCGGTATATAGCAGACATATTTAAAACACTAAGAACCCACAGAAGGGAGCATCGGAACTGTTGCTATAAATGGCGATCTCTCTTGGGAGCTTTTTTGTGCTAACAGGTTGCTTTTATTTAACTAACTATTGATAAGTTTCTTATATCAAAAAAATGGATTTTTCATATTTTATAGGCGTACACTGATAGTTATGGCTAGCATGTATTTATTATTAAGATGGAGCTATAACATGGGGTTATTAAGTAGTGAATACGAACCTTTTGGAACTTTACTCGGATATGCTCCAGGAGGCGTAGCAATATACTCATCAGATTATGATTCATTGCCTAATGTGGAAAATAAAAAAGATATTTCTTTTCGAAGTTATATTGGCAATGAATATATGGGCTATAAATGGCAATGCGTTGAGTTTGCTCGCCGTTTTTTATACCTCAATTACGGTACTGTTTTTAGTGATGTTGGTATGGCCTATGAAGTATTTTCTCTGCGCTTTCTACGACACGTAGTTGATGATGACATTTTACCGTTAAAAGCTTTTGTTAATGGGAGTCCTGTTAAGCCTGCCGCGGGGTCATTGTTAATTTGGGATGAGGGGGGGGAGTTTAATAAAACAGGCCATATAGCAATTATCACCAAGGTTTATGATGATAAAGTTCGTATCGCTGAGCAAAATGTCATTCACCATAAATTGCCCATAGGCCAGCAGTGGACAAGAGAATTGTCTCTGAAAAGAGATAAAGGAAGATATACACTATCAGATACTTTCCCAAACACTAAAATTTTGGGATGGATGATACAAACAGATAGTGATGAGCATGCTTATTCAGGCCCGTATACTAATCCTGAGTTGCTAAAGATTCATGCTGCTAAAATAGATAATAAGATTGACTATAATAACGAATGGTTGAATAGCTCAAATCCCATAGAAAATAAATATATTCAAGCTAGACAAGGTCGCGCGCTAAATAGCGCTCTTCATGAATATTTTACAATATCTAGTACCGCTGAAAATAAACTGATACAAGCAACCAATGAAGTTCATCTTATGTATCTGCATGCGACAGAAAAAGTATTAAAGAGTGATAACTTATTGAAACTTTTTAATATTCCAGAAATTCTTTGGCCTCGCATACGTTTATCCTGGAAGAATCGGCGTCATGATATGATCACAGGAAGATTAGACTTTTGTTTGGATGAGCGAGGGTTAAAAGTCTATGAATATAATGCGGATTCAGCTTCTTGTCATACAGAGGCAGGGGTAATTATTGATAAGTGGGCAAAAGTAGGGCAGCTGAAAGATGGCAAAAACCCAAGTGGTTACTTAACTGAATTACTTTCTAGTACATGGGAACATTCTTCAGCTAAACCGTTTATTCATATTATGCAGGATGTAGATAGTGAAGAAGATTATCATTCGCAATACATGGCGCATGCAATTACTGAAGCGGGATTCGATTATAAAATTATTCATGGTTTAGACGAATTATTTTGGAATGAAACAGGTCAAGTCGTTGATAGTGATGGCCGTATATTAGAGTGTGTTTGGAAAACATGGGCGTGGGAAACTGCTCTTGAGCAAATTCGGCAGGAATGTGAGAAAGACTATGAGCATTCAGCTCTACAAATTCGTACCGGACACTCAGAATATAATGACGTCAGACTAGTTGATGTATTATTAAAGCCTGAGATTCGTGTCTTTGAGCCTTTATGGACAGTCATTCCAAGTAATAAAGCGATATTACCTATTCTTTGGTCGTTATTTCCCAATCATCCCTACCTTTTGAATACAAGTTTTGATATCAGTGATGAGTTACGCTCGAGTGGTTATGCAATAAAGCCAATAGCAGGCCGCTGTGGTGACAATATCGGTTTGATAGGTGAGTGCGACACGATTTTAGATGAGACTTCTGGCCAATTCGATAAACAGGAAAATATTTACCAACAACTATGGTGCTTACCAAACGTTGCAGGGCGTTTTATTCAAGTCTGCACATTTACTGTCGGAGGTCACTATGGTGGAGCATGTTTGCGTTCAGACCCATCATTAGTTATCAAAAAAGATAGTAATATGGAGCCATTATGGATACTTGATGATAATGATTTTTTGGAAAAACCATTATGTTAGAAAGTGTATTTTAAAATTAATATAGTTATATTTTGAAAGTGGCATTATTAAAATCTGATTTTTTGTAGTTTCTTAGGCCTTCAGTTAATAGCTGATGGCCTTTATTTATAAAAAAATTGAAAAGCAAAGAAAAGCCCCAAATATCGAGGCAAAATAAACTGATACAATAGTTTAGAACACACTATCAGCATAGACATATTTATAAATGTTTTACATGAATAAAGTGTAAGCAAATACGGAAAAGAAAATACAAATTGGAGTCTCGTTAAATGAATAAGGAAATACTAGAGGATTCAAAATAAATATACCCTCTAGCATTTGAAATAAGAGCATTAATGTTTACTGGGCTGCTCTTTGTATTGCTTCTCCTCCTGCTTCTATATCTTCACCAACACCTTTAGTGGTATTACAGGCAGTTAATGTGAAAGCAACAACTAATGAGCAGATGAGGAAACTGATTTTTTTTAACATATTGTCTTCCTTTAAAGTTTGAAGTTATAAGTTTCAAAAGATCATTTTTAATTATAGCAGAACAATTCGATGACTATTTCTAGCTGTATACAGCAGTAAGATTGGGGTTAAACCCTCATTTTTATGTGTAATTGCCGTAGTTAGTGATACCTGACAAATGAAAATGAGCTGCTATATTTTAAGTGTTAGTACTTATTTTGGGCGATCAATCTACATTAGCAATAAAGGGTATACTCTATGATATTAAAAGAGCTATTTATCCGTATGCTTTATGTTTTTCAATACTTATTATTTGGTTTTCTTTTGTTATTATCATCAATAGCCTTACCTAATTGGTTAGGTAACGTCACAAATTTTTTGTAGGATAGTATCTCATCGAGAAATATTCAACGGAGTTACCATGCGAGTGAAGTCAATTTTTATGTTTTTAAGTATGCTTCTACTTAACGGATGTAGCGTTAAAGTGCCAAAAGATATATCACCTGTTGAGAAGTTTGATTTATCACGTTACCTTGGCGAATGGCATGAAGTAGCGAGAATAGATAATCGATTTGAAAAAGGATTAAGTAAAGTCTCTGCTAACTATTCTCTTCGTAATGACGGAGGTGTAAAAGTAGTGAATAGAGGATGGAATTCTGAAAGTAAAAAATGGAAAGAGAGTATAGGGAAAGCTTACTTTGTTGAATCCTCGGATACTGGGGCTTTAAAGGTTTCATTCTTTGGGCCCTTTTACGGCGGCTATAATATTATTAAGCTAGATGATAACTATCAATATTCTTTAGTTGTTGGACCTAATAAAGATTATCTATGGGTACTATCGCGTACTCCAACTATGCCACCAGAGTTATTAAATGAATATCTTAGTTTTGCAAGTAACCATGGTTTTGATAGGCAAAGAATATTGATATTCCAATAGTATTTATTCCTTGTGATTAGCTTTACAGTGTTGGTTACTGAAGCTATTAATGTTAAATGAGTCGGTTATTTGTGTTTTACATCAATTGAATAGATAGGGGATTTAACAGAATCAATAATATGTATTAGACTGAGAAATTTACAAACAGAAATTTTGTTTAGCGGGTTCGTATATGGCTGTTAGTAAGAAGAATTTAATTCATCAGTCTGAGTTTGCTTGTTAGGACAGTTATTCACAATTCGCAGACTATGTTCGCAAGACCAGCCGTTACATCTTAAGTAAAGAGCAGAATGTATTCCTTGATACTGTTCTAGCTACAATCAAGGGACGAGATCGTGAGTTGAAAGAGGGGGAGCATTTTTTACAGGGCTCAGCTTGGTATAGATCTTTGTGATAGGACCGATAATGATGGCAACTGGATCGAAGAGGATATGTTAGGTTTTAGAGCTTCTCGTATGAAGCCTTTGGTTGATAGAGCCAAAGAAGGGCGTGCAAATCCCTCAGGCATTCCAGTGCTATATGTAGGTACAACAGTAAGGACTGCGATTTCTGAAGTGCGGCCTTGGGTCGGTGCTAATGTTTCTTTAGCAACATGCAAACTTTTATCTCCATTGAGGGTACTCGATCTTTCGCTTGGTCATGGTAAGTCCTCACTTTCTGGGTCTATTTTTAGTTATATACTCGGTGTAAAAGAGCTTACAGCACAACAGAAAGAGAAAGCTGTTTGGACTGATATTGATAACGCATTTTCAACGCCAGTTACGCGGTCGGATGATAAGGCTAATTACGCACCGACTCAAATACTGGCTGAGCTTTTTCGCAGTGCTGGGTATGATGCAATAGCATATAAAAGCCATTTCGGAGATGAGGGCTATAACATCGCAATATTTGATTTAGATTCGGTCGATGTAGTTAGTTGTGCTCCCTATCAGGTAAAAATGATAAATATTATTGCCGAACAGGTAAATAATGCATGGTATAAGACTTCTACCTAATGAATCATGTTTTTATGTTTGCAAGGCTTAACATGAAAACTATTATATATTTCAGCAAAGGATAATTAATTTAGTGTGATGGTAAAAAAAGCCTAATTCTTTTAAGAAAATTGAATAATAAATAGTTATTGATGTTTACTTTGAATTCAACTCCCTGTTGAGGAGCTGAATTTAAACTGGGAACATTAATCATATTTTGCCAAAATAATTTAAGAGCCAGTGTGAGACAGCCACTTAAATTGAAGTTGGCTGTATGTAATTAGAGTTTATATGCCTCAAGAATTTCTTTATTACTCTCGGTTTCTTCTAAATACCATTTTAGATCCCATGACCAGCTATCCGGTCTGGGTTTACAGTCCGTACATTTGTCACAATTTGATTGTTTGAAGCTATTACCGAAATCATATTCACTAGTGCTATCATATAATTGGCTTAATAAATTTCCAGTTCCTTGTACATATTTATGTTTTAAGCAGAACAAAAGATGCATACCACCTAGAGAATGCATTCTCAATGATTGAGCAAGTATTCCTCCGGAGCGATAGTGGACAAATAGATGTTCGCAATTTTTCATTATATTTGTGGGGTCATAATTAGCAAATCCAATTCTAAGAAATTCGTGGTATTCCCCTTGTGTGTCATCCGGATCCATTCCTAGATTTTTGGCCATACTTAAAAAATATTCCTTTTGCTCTTCAACTGTAAGGTCATAAAAGTCTTTTTTATTGTCAAGGCTGATGACATGACATTCTATGTCAGTTAGCGCTTTATCAAAGTCAGGAAAAGTTGAAAGGATCATCTCTCTATGAGGTCGAGTCGCATTTGGATTTTGTTTAAGCAAGGTGGAAGTAAGGAAGTATATTTTTTCAATTTTATCTAAATTTTTTGATATTATACAGTACGCCATTACTAATAATGACATTTTTTCATACCAATCATCGAGAAATTCAATTGTTTCCTTAGAACCTCTTGCCTCATGAACTTGCTTGAATATTAAAATTGACGCGTATATGTTAACAAAAAAATCTGAAAGTATGTGATATTGCTCATTTCTTATCATACGGTTACATAATTCAATGATCTTTTGTAGCGAAGTACAGCAGTCTCTATACATTATTTGAGTTTGGTCATTGAAAATATGATGTTCTAAAGATTTTTCTTCGAAGTGATTGACTGAATGATGAGTAGCATGTAGTTGTTCTAACTGAGCTTTGAATTTTGCTCCTCGTGATTTACTCAGAGCAATTAGCCTGTGAACCCGACTTTTTTGTTCTCTAGCTAATAACATTAAATGTCGGCAGATATAAAAATTTTCTCTGTAAACTTCTCTCTTAATATTAGTGTAAGGGGAAATTTGGAATGCTTGCCAGTAGTATAAGACAGCAACAAATCTATCTTTGGCAGGAACTATTGGTGAATGACTTATTTCGGTAGAACGTTCAAAAACAGCGTCATATTTTTTATCAGCTAAAAGGTTATCCAGTTGCTGATGATATGCTTTATATAATGTTTCTCCTATATCTTCAATTTTTTTGTCGAGAGATGACGGACTAATGATTGGATATCTAGCAACTGAGTCCTTAAGTCCTTTAATATTTAAATAATCCCAGCAATCTATGACAGCATCCAATATTTTATTTGCTGATGAAATATTTTTTCTGACCAATGTATTCTCAATTGGAATATGAACTTGAACTGTTTCATTTTGATTAGATGTTGATGCCTTTTCTCTTAGCATTTCATTGTTCGTTATAGGCAACCAAAATATTTTCTCAGATGTTACTTCTACAACAACCAGAATAACAGGTACTTTAAATTCAAAGTAGTATCTCAAACGTTCGGTTTTTAGTGTAAATGAAAGGATGTTATTATCATGAATAAAATTTGAGTGTTCTTCACCCTTAATTTGAACTTTAAACACACTATCTTTTCCAATAGCTTTGCCACTATCATCTTTGCGTTCAACTTCTCCATCAATACCAAAATCATTTTGATCTTCTTGGCTTCGGAAAATCCAATTACTTGGTAAGTTATATTCAAAAATACGTCCAGCTTCTGTTCCAATCTCTCCAGCGTTCATCTGGCCCCTCAATTTTGCAAATTATATAAGACCGCTTATCATATAGTACCATACTCAAGTAATAGCACAGTGATCAACCTAAAGTCATGCTCTAAAATTGAATTATAACCATGTAGAGATGAAATTAAACTGAACTACTATATATAGTTATTTACGTGGTGGTTTCAATACAATATATTGAAGGTGTCTTGAACTTAAAGGAGTAAGAAATGACAGTCAATAAGAAACAAAGCTCGAAGCAGTTAGCTTCTCAAGCAGCTAAAACTATTCAAAGCAAAAATGCATCCCAAATCCAAAAAACCTTAGCGGCTTCAGTTCTTTCGCAATCAAGTAGCTCGAAGCAAACAGGGGCTGAGATGGAAACTATTGCGTCTAATGTGTTAAAAAGCACAAAGTATAGTGACGAAACTAAAACTTTTGCGGCATCTGTGTTATCACAGGCAAATAAAGAACGTACTAGTAAAAAATAAACTATTTAGTGTATGCAAGCCCATCAGATTTGGGCTTGCTATTATGTGTGGAGTTATTTGGAATCAGCTTTTTGCTTCCAGTAAAGTTGTCTACTATCGTCAACATCATACGTGCCATCAGCGTTTTCTTTTGTTATGACTAGTAGCATTGATTCGCCAAGGTAGTGTTGTGATGGCTTATCCCCTAAGTTTGCGGCTTCTTCTAACAATTTGATAGCTTTTTCAGTATTCTGTTCAACAAGGTATCCTCTCTCATGCATTATTCCTAATATTCTTAATGCGTCTAATTGCTTACGTTGAGCATTTGACTGTAGCTGTGCTAAATCTTTACAACTATAAATGCCGGGATCGAAATCAACACCTTCATTCTCTAAGTCTTGTTGTGACGGAAAGGTAATGTTGCAGCTCTTTGTGTCAGAAGATTGATTTGAAGCAATGGCACTTTGACTACTGATACTAATTGTTACAGACAATAACGTGGTCGATACTATGTTTTTAAAGTTCATAAATAATCCCAGTAGTGATTTTTAGTTTATGTAGCCATAAGTAAGTCTTAAGGCTACATTTATTTATTTTTGAGTATTATCTTTCGGTTTTATAAACCCTTGACCTGCAAGATTACCAATTTGTTTACCAAATACTTTACCTGTGGCAGCTCCAATTCCACCACCGATGATTGTGCCAACACCGGGGAGGATGAATGAACCGATGATTGCACCTGCCTTGGCTCCAGCAACAAATCCACCTACGTTACCCGCCAATTCGCCATACTTAGCTTCCTTGCTGTCAATTTGACCTGATACAACACCAATATCGACGTTAACTTGTACGATTTCATCAAAGTTTTCACAAGAAAGATTAGTAAGCTGGTAATCAGACAGATCCGTTAACAGCTTCTTTGGTGATACTCCTTGGTTAATGAGTTCATCACAGACGCCAAGCACTAAATCAAGGCCGAATCCACGGTATAGGCGTGTTATCTTTCTAACCAATGGATTCTCATCATATTGTTTAGTGATAGTATCTCGAATGGTTTTACCCAAAGGGTTTGAAAATAGATTGTAGAGATGAGCAGCATGACTTAGCCAATTATCGTTATCCTCTAGCATAGCTGTAACTGCACTGATGCTTTTCGCTCTTTGCTCATCAGTTAGTTTTAAGTGTATATAAAGCTCCGAATTGTTCACTTCGCAAAGTGATTTGCACAGTGTGTAGGGGATATCTACAAGACAAGCGGTATCCTCTTCTTTTTCAATGAATTCGGTAGCCTGCATTATCATGATGGTTAATGCAGTAGCTTCAATGCGTTGAAAGTCGTCCATATCAACTACCCCAGAAATTTATGAAAGAAGCTGGACAATCCATCAACGTGTTCGTCAGTGAGGTTATCTCCAATCATTGAGATGTGTTCAGATGAGCCATCGACAACATCATGCAACGTCATACCTTGAAAATCGGGTATAGACATGGCTTGGAATGAACCTGTTGAACTCAAGTAGTCAACACCACCAAAAACGTTAGGTCTGGCAAAGCCTTCAAGCTGTCCCATATCACTGTGAAACATTTCAGTGTCACCTAGGGTGCTAGTGTGACCTAGAGACTCTCCAGTTGATCCTGAGAGGTTATAACCACCGAATACGTTTGGCATTGCTGAACCTACATACAGACCATCTTTCATGAAAGAGATACGGTCTGCAAAGTTTGTCATCGTATAAAACGCCATGATAATTTCCTTATAATGAAAGTCTATTTGAGTTACTTTTAACGATGCGATAGATGCTGGTAATACTGATATCAAGTTGTTTTGAAATAGCAGGTTTGGTTTCGCCTTGAGCTAGTAGATCCAAAACTTCCGCTGTTTTGGCTCTAGCGGTTGCTTTTCGTCCTGTATACCGACCTAGTTGTTTAGCTAGTGCAATTCCTTCTGCTTGGCGTTCTAACATGATTTCACGTTCAAACGTTGCAATAGCACCTATCATTGTAAGCATTAGCTTACCTGTCGGGGTATCTGTATCTATACCTATATTCATAATCAATAACCGTACTTTTTTTGTTTCTAAGTAAGCGGATATTTCTAATAAATGCTTTGTATTGCGAGCAAGCCGATCAAGTTTTGTCACTTTAACTGTGTCACCTTCACGAACGTAATCGAGTAGGGCAACTAGCTCTGGGCGATTATCTTTTGCCCCACTGATGATTTCTTTAAATATCTTGTCACAATCGTGTAATGCATTAAGTTGAGCATCGAGGCTTTGACCTCGGGTTGATACACGAGCGTAGCCGACAATTGCCACGAAATCCTCCTTACCTACCAATAGGGCATGGTATGATGAAAAACCACGCCAAATCAGAAAAGAGACCTTTTGGTATGGTTTCGTCACTTATTGAATGGTTTGGCTGGTGGCATGACTTTAAAGCATGCTTATTGGTAGGGGTGATAATGAAATTTAAGTTAGGTTTAGTTGTATGCCGCCGATACAACCTTTAGTAGATGAAAGGCAAACGTAATAAGTCCTTTTATTAATGCCGTTAGGATAATCCCTTTCATAGCAGACCTTTTTCAGCAAATGACATTGTTTCTCCACCAGCCACAATAATGTGGTCAAGCAGTGTTATGTCGAACAATTGCATGACTGTTTTCAACTTATCGGTAACTTTAATATCGCTTTTTGATGGAGTTACCGTACCAGAAGGGTGGTTATGGGCACAGATAATGTTGGCGGCGTTGAGTTTTAAGGCTAATTTCGCAATCTCTCTAGGATAGACATTAGTGTGATTGACTGTACCGTTAAACATCTCTACGTACTGTATAACTTGGTTTTGAGCATTCAGATAGATTACTGAAAACACTTCTTGTTCTTTATCACCTAGTTGAACAGCGAGGAAGTCATAAGTATCTCGAGGGGATGTTAGTTGTTCGGTATGGTATAGCTGCATAGATAGGTATTCTCTAACCTCGTTGATTTTTTGTTGCATAACAATCTCCTAATTTATTGTTCTATTTTCTTATACCTTTTAATTAGCGTATTATTTTATGTATTCATATTGAATGATTTGCTTTACATTCTAACTGTTACATTCAGACTTTAATAACTAGAGGGATTAACATGATGGATAAAAATAAAAACAATAAAGATTTAGTTGACTATGAGCATTTGCATAATTTAGTTATGTCAATGGTAAAAAATAAGAAGTATATAAGCCAGAAAGATAGCTTTAGTAAGCTACAAGCTAAAAATAAAGATGAAATTCCAGAAATACCTTATTTAAAGTATGAAAAAAACAAAAGAGTCCCAAAAGGAACTGCGGAAATGTTGTTGCGCTTTATATCCTCTATGTTAAAAATGAATATGGAATTGCCCCCTAATATTAGACGTTATTTATATGAGGCTATAGATAATCAATTAAAAAAAGGTGATGAATTTCAGTCGCTTCAGGATTCTTTTTTTCTAAATGTAGTTTATAGAAAGCAAGGGAATAAAAAAGAGACAATAAATGATTACATTTATCATTACTTGCTAACAAGGGTTTCTACAATGTATACCTTGGGTTATCCAAGGGAAAAATTAAAAAAATATAAAAACAGTAAAAAAGGAACACTCTATGATGAATTGTCTGATGAGCTTTGTTTTAAATTTAAACTTGATGGTGATATATATAAAAGAGAAAGTTATATTATAGATGGAGTCTCAGTGCATCCAGATAATTTAAAAGAGTTATTCATTAAAGAAAATATAAACTCTACAATTAAGTTCGATAATGATAATTTGCTCAATGATAACCATAAGGCGAAATTGAATGATTATGTCAAATATTTAAATTCAATAATAATAAGCAGAAAGGACCTATGGCCTTTTAATGCAGATGACGCAATAAAACGCCTAAAAGCATTGAACGATTGTCAAACGCTCATAGGTGCTCGTACTGTTTATTGGAAATACAAGTTAAAACCTTTTACTGTCACATTTCCCTTAAAAGAAATCAAGGGGGGCTTGTGAGAGGCTTTTAGGGGGAGGATTAATTTTGTAATTTATTTCTTATGATATGACCCAGCTCGCCAAGAGTGGGTCTAACTATCATAGGAGATAATATGAATAATCAATTAAATAACTTAAACCTTCGCACTAAAATCGCTCTATTTAGAGAAATCACTAGTGAAGAAGCTCGCCTCGAATACATACCTGAACTTCTCGAAGATATTCTTTACGTAGAAGATGGTTTCGTCGAGTATTGCCCTGAATCCAATGACTATAAATTTTTCACTTGTGATGGTCATTATTTCCTCAAACTCATATTTGATGATTATGGTGACCTTGAAGAGTTTTCTATAAAAAACTATTAATTCATTAATCAATTGCCTCATTCAAATGAGTGAGGCTCATCAAACTTTTATCTTAAACACTCATTGGAGTTAAATATGACTATTGATGAACACAATCAATATGCATTCGATTCGGGATTACAGTTAGCTAAAGAACATCAACTTGCAGCTGAGGATGCTGAAATAAAAGATATCGAGGTCGACTATCCTCGTTTTAAAGATATACATGACAAAGAAGGAGAAACTAGTGGTTATATAAAAACATTAGCCGATGAAAATGGCAAAATTCATTGGTTAATGGCAAAAAGTTTTCATGAGGATTTAGGTGAGGTAACTTGGCGTAGTGATGGGTTAAGTTCAGTATCAGTAGAACAGCAAAATATAAAAATTGGTGAATATACCCAGTTGAAAGAAGCCAAGGAAACGGCTCGACAAACTCAATTTGAAGAAAACAGAGCAGAATTAAGCGAACATATTCAAAGGTTCCCTTTAGCTTCAAATAATCACCCTTATTTGTTGAGAAAAAAAGTGGAGGCACACGGTATATTAGTTAATGGTAATCAATTGGTTATTCCATTGAGTGAGTATAAAGGTAGCTTCATTACGGCTCAACGTATTTGGCCTGATGGTACTAAACGCTTTTATAAAGATTGTGGCAAAAAAGGGGCTTGTTATGTGATTGAAGGTGATAGCAGCACCATATTGATAACCGAAGGATTTGCGACAGCGGCATCCTGTTATGAGGCGACAGGGTATACCTGCATTATGGCGATTGATTGCGGTAATTTGCCTGAAGTAGTCAAAGCTGTGCGAAGTAAAACAAATGTACCGATTGTGATTATTGCTGATAATGATAAGTATAAAGAGCGAAATGCGGGGGTTGAAGCTGCGGAAAAAGCGGCAAAATCACATGATTGTTCGTGTTTTATACCTCAGTTTCAAGATGAATCAACACAACCGACAGATGCCAATGATTTAGCCGTTTTAGAAGGGTTAGATGAGCTTAAACGTCAGTTGTGTCCAGTTATTGCTATCGCTCGAATGGGGATTCCGGCTGATTATTTTTTCAGTAATGGGTGGTTATATCAAAAACGAACTACGGACAAAGGGACGTATGACGCACAAATTTGTTCTGCATTGTATCCGCAAGCGCTGTCTCGTGATAAGGGGAACAACGAGTGGGGGATCGTCCTCAAGTTTGCAGACTTGGATAACCATGAACATCTGTTTGCTTTACCTAGAGCTGCAATAGTGAAAGATCCATCGTTAATATTGGAACCTTTGGTTTCGAGAGGCTTGCAATTTAACCCAAGTGAACATAAAGCCTTAATAAGCTTTATTTCAAATGTTCAACCAGTAGAACGTGCCCGTAATGTATCTCAAACGGGCTGGTATGGTGAAGTATTTGTTTTACCGAATGAAGCTATTGGGGCGAGCTCTGAACGCGTTGTTTATCAGTCTATGTATGGCGCTCCGGCAGGCTATGAACAATTGGGGACGCTAGAAGAATGGCAGCGTAATGTAGCAGTTTATTGCCAAGGTAACAGCCGATTAATTTTAATGATAGCTGCCGGGTTTGCGGGACCATTATTGGATTTAGATCATGCATTAGAATCAGGTGGCTTTCATATTCGAAGTGAAAGTAGCCGAGGAAAAACAACGGCATTACGTGTGTGTAAAGGCATATGGGGATCTGCGGATAACTTGGTGACATGGCGTGCAACGTCCAATGGACTTGAGAGTGTCGCGTATGCTCATAATGATGCAACGCTTGTCATTGATGAATTAGGTCAGATGGCGGATGAAAATCCAAGTGAAGCTGCTCAGACTGTGTACATGGTGGCTAATGGGTCGAGCAAGCAAAGAGCAAACCGTTCTGGTGGGGCTGCATCGTTGAAAACATGGAGGCTCATTTTTGTTTCAGCAGGTGAAGTTTCCTTATCTAATTTAATGAGCCAAGCAGGCAAAATGGTCAAGGCGGGACAAGAAGTTCGTTTTATCGACATTCCTGCAGATGCTGGAAAAGGTTTAGGCATCTTTGAAGATCTTCATAGTTTTCCGAATGCGGCAAGTTTTGCTGAAATGTTAAATAGCAATAGCAAGCAATACTATGGTGTTGCGGCTCGAGCATTTTTGACGGAGTTAGCAGGCAATAAGACTGAGTACTCAATAAAGCTGAGGGAGCTGATGACAGAGTTTTTACAATATGTGCCCGATAATGTGGATGGACAGATAAAACGTGCTGCAAATCGGTTTGCCCTCGTTGCGGCTGCGGGAGAGTTGGCAGCAAACATTACTGGCTGGGAAAAAGGTGAAGCTTTTCGTGGTGTGAAAACCTGTTTTGATGCATGGCTATTAGAAAGAGGCGAAGGCTCACACGAATCTAACCAAGCACTTGAAGTTGTTAGAGGTCGATTACTCAAATGGGGAGACTCTCGATTTGGCCAAAATACGAATGGTCCTGTTTGGGGCTGCAAAGATGGCAACGACTTTTGTGTTTTCCCTGAATCGTTTCGCAATGATATTTGTCAGGGACTCGATCATAAAAGTGTCGCTAGCATATTAGTTGAATTAGGCTTTTTACCTAAGACATCCGCAGTGACGAAGCGGCTGCAAGGTGGTGGTCTTCGCCGCGTGTACCCTATATCTGAGCGAATATTCGATGTTGGACAGGTAGAAGAGCAAAAACCCTATGTTGTATCAGGGACACACTTAGGCCAAAGCGATGAGGAGAGTGAGGTACTGGAAAGCTATACAGTTTAATCATGAAAGTTAACAAGGGGAGGGTTACCTCTCCTTGTTACGTTACACCACCAGCGGGATGTAACAAAAAGTGCTTCAATGTCGGCTTGTATCGTTGTTACGCGTGTAACGCAACTAAATACGTAATAATAGAAATAACCTTTAGATTAACTTTTAGCCTGTTCTAATTTTCGTTCAGATACGTATTTTTATGACGTAACAGTCGTAACAGCGATACACGTTGATATCACGGGGATCCCTAGTTACGTTCTCTTAAAATGTAACGTTACACTCCCACTGCAACCCGCAACACCCGCAATCTCGATTTCGTAAGTAGACTATTGAGTCATTACCCACTATTAGTGGAAGATATCCAACGTTTCATAAGGCTTTACCTGAACAATAATGGCAGAAAAATCGACTTTGTTTACGAGTTCATGCATGGCTTGTTGTTCCTTTGGTAAGGCTTTACCGTAAGAACTGGTTTGATGCCCCATAATCTTATTCAAATATTCATCAGACGGATGCAGGGCGAGCAGCTTATCTCTAAAGTAATGCCTAAAGCTATAGAGCGTGACGTGCTCAGGAAGCGATTGGCGGTCTCGTAAATTACGGTTGAACCATTCACCCGGCTTGGTCGCAAAAGAGTCTTGAATGAGCATAATTTCAGGGAACAGGCGTGTATCTTCACGGCGTGTGCCTGCCTTATCGTTCACAAATGCCAAGAAGCCTAAATCAATAAGTTGTTGATGGATTGGGATGTAGCGTTTGGCATTTGGTGTTTTCAACCGCTGTTTTTCATATCGGTTATCCACACGAATACACCGAATGTCATTTACCTTTTCAATGTCATTAATGAACAACTGGCAAGCTTCACCGGGACGCATGCCGGTAAATAAACATAATAGCGGTAACCAAAAGTGGTAAGGCTGTTGTATCTTCTTGGTTTTGACGCCTTTATGCATCGTAAACAGGGGATGCTGAAAAACTTGTATAGCTTCCTCGTCAGTGATGACGGCTCTATCGTCTTTATGGTTAACCCGTGGAGCCGGAAGCGGCTCTTGAGGGATAGGATTGTAGGTTAAATACCCTAAGGACACTATCCAATCAAAAAACTGGGACACTTTTTGCAGGTGTGAATTCGCCGTTTCTACCGATATGATTTGAGTACGTGGATGTTTTTTTATGATTTCACTCAGTGGCTGTGCCAGCATCTCTTTTGTTTTAATCCCAAGAGGAAATGTCTTTAAGCACTCTCGAAAATGTCTGCCTTGCTCGGGTGTGATCGTATCAACAAGCACATCACCAAAGTAGCTAATTGCTAAGGCGAGGCATTGAGCATACTTATTTTGGGTCTTTTGACTGTGTCCTTTTTGCTGGCTTTCTTCTTGATATTCGCTAATCAGTTTAGATAGGGGGTAACGTGGTTTATCATCAATGATTGATTCAACCTCAAAGGTTGTGGGTGCGTTTAACCAGTCTGGTGTTGGGTTTGATAAATACGTATTGAGTCGTTGATAGTGCTGCAAAGAGGCTTGGTCAACCATACGAGCCAGTTGCTGATAGTCTTGTTCGGTTAAGTCAGAGGTGATATCCGATTGTTGCTCTTGGATTTCATCTAATAACGTGGCAGCTATTCTCTGGTTTTTGGCATTGTCCCGATACTCTTTTTTAATAATACGTTTGTGATGAAACTCAATAAGCCCCGTTGTGACGTGCTGTAAATCATTGAGTTCATCAATTCCCTTATCAAGGTTGCCATGAAAATCATCCATTTCACGCTGCCACCATCTGTTGACTAATAACTTGAGTTGCTGCTGAAAAAAGGCAATGTGTTCCTTGGTCATTTTCGGGCTTCCTGAATATTGGTTTTGCCAGTGATTATATTGACTATTGAGGATTAAGGCTAATGATCGGGCTGCATGCAATTGATTAGTTTTGAGGCTCAGCCGGATGTCATGGCGAGCGTTTGTGGTCGGGATGGTTTTACGAAACCACCATGTATTGGCTCGTTGGTAGAGGTAGTGGGGGAGCTTTAATGTCATCATGCGGTACATTCCTGCGGCACAATTTCGACATGATAGAAAGAAAAACGACCTGAAACTTGTTAAGAATCAGGTCGTTAGATAGTGGTGGGCTGGCGGAGTCTGAATTCGTCGCTTAACTAAATGATTTTATAGTGCTAATGTTCAATTCAACTTTTCAAAAGTGCCTATTAAGGTGCCTAAAAATATTTTGATTGAGTTTCTAGGTATTGAATAGAAGCCTAGAAACTCAATCAAATAGATTCACTTTTTTATTTTTCCCAATGATCAATAGTTTGATTCTCAAGAAAGAAACTTAACATTTTTCTTATTTTTACAAACTCTTCACAGCTGTTATCTATAGTTTGAAGATACTGTACTTGGGTTAACCAAATTGCTTTAGAATCTGTTTCTTCTTCACCAAAATTTTTAATGGCTAGTTCTTTGAACTTTTCTTTTGCTTCATTATTAGTAAGAAAATCGGTGCATAAATGATTTTTCTGTAATATAAAATACTCAGGAGAATCGAAAGGTAAGTATGCTATACATTTTTTAGCTCCAGCCAAAAAATCTCTCATTTGTGGTACTGAGGTTGAGTTGCTATTTTGGCTAAATGATATTTTAAATTCTAATTTACTTATTGTATACTCTAAATTTTTATCGGGGATGTCACTTTGATCAGGGAATGAGTTGCTAGTAGCATATAGATCACTTTTTTGATCTCCATCCAGCAAAACAAGCAGCTGATGGTTTGTCTCGATAAGAGTATTAAATCTAGTAATGATTGAATTCGCGCCGCCGGGATAGTATTCAACTTCGAAACTATGTTTTAAGTTGTCATCACATTCTATCGCTTTATTTAATATCTTTTGGGCTAACTTATCTTCACAGAAGATTGGAATCTTATCAAACTTTTTGCCAATTACATGAAATACATTGAATTTACCTACTTGATTATCAACGGATACATAACCAGTGTCTGGGTCTTCATAAAATAATTTAATTGCAACATCAGGAAGATTTTCAATAATCTCAGGAGAATGTGATGAGATTACTACTTGATGCTTTTTGATTTTTATCTGTTCTATAAGGTAATTAACAAGTTCCTTTTGCGCATTGGGATGTAAGGATACTTCAGGTTCATCAAGCAGAATTAGAGAGTTATTTGGTGCTGAGTGAATTTTAGATACTAAAGATATTATTGCATATTCACCACTGCCAGCGAAAGCTTCGGTGTAATCAAAATTATTAGTTTTTATATATGCAGTACCACCTTGAACATTAAAAAAAGAATGCTCAATAAACCGAATTTCAGTATATTTTTTATTCAATATTTGCGATATGTTATTCACTTCGCTTTGAGATAAAGTAACATTTTTAATTATTCTTTCTTTTTGGTGGAATACGTATGATTTTTTTCCAGAAATGATTGATTTTTTTAGGTTACCACTTCGACTTCTTATGAAGCCTTGTTTTGTTGCATAATGTGTTGATGGATTATTTGCATGATATAAACATCTATCAAAAGCGCTTAACTCAGATCTAAAATTAATATAAGTAATATTTTTCTTTATTTTATTCCAGCGTGTTTTAGATAAACGCTCGGATTTTATTGATCCTATATCAGTGTTCATTCCAAATTGCTTTTGAGGGCGACTTGTTTCCCAATAATCAACTGTTCTGCCTTTATCTTGCCTTTGGTTATTAACCATTAATACTTCAGCTATGTTCATTCCATCTCTATAAGTATAGAAATAAGATTGATATTTTTCTTTTGTTTCTTTAACACTATCTAAAGGTGTTGTGAACCAATAATCTTCAGGAGTTTTCCCTGCAACTGCACCAAATAATGCAACAAGAGCTGAAGTTTTGTTAGTACCATTTTGACCAACTAAAACCGTTATTGGGTAGTCGAAATTCAATTCCTGACCAGATTTTATATTTTTAAAGTTAGTAAAAACTAATTTTCTAATAAATGGTTCTATTTTTGGAGAATTAAATATTCCACTAAGAGCTGCTAATTTACTAGATTTCATGTTAAATTCTTCTACACCTAAAGAGTCAGTTATTATAGTAGAGTAATATTAGTATGAAAGTATCTTAACATAATTGATTTATTGTTTATCAAGCAAAAATCTGTTTTTAGTCATTTAGTGGAATTTTATAATTTACATATATTTAAAAAATCTATCTGTTGATTATATAACTATTTGTTTTGAATTAATAAATTGAGTTTTTACTTGTAGGTGTTATACTGTTGTAGATAGTATATATCTTTTTTAGGTAAAATGGTGTACCAGTGTCTAATAGGTGTTTCTGATGTCGATCAAAGCAATTGATTTGTTCTCGGGTGCGGGCGGTTTTTCGTTATCTGCAACAAATGCAGGTGTGCAAGTTCTAGCTGCAATTGAACTTGACAGAGCCGCTGCCAAAACCTATGAGACTAATTTCAATGTTATTAGAAAGATGGATGTTAAGGTTTTAGACGAAGATATTAATAACATTGATATACCTGCGTTGAGAGCTGATTTAGAGTTATCAAAGGGGGAGCTTGATTTGATATTGGGGGGTCCTCCGTGCCAAGGATTTTCATCTCATCGAATCAAAAATGCGGGTGTCGATGATCCACGTAACAAACTCTTATTGCGTTACTTTGAATTTGTTCATGAGTTTCAACCGAAAGCATTTCTTGTTGAAAATGTATCTGGTTTACTATGGGAAAGACATGAGCCATACCTAAAAAATTTCCTAAGTCTCGCGAGTAAAGAAGGATATTATATTCATTTCTGTGGGACTATTAACGCCAAAGATTATGGCGTTCCTCAGAACCGGAAACGTGTTTTTATTTTGGGATTGAAATCTAGTTTAGATGTAAAGAATATTGAGTTTCCTCCTCCACCGACTCATTTTTCACCATCTTCAGGGATTAAACCTGTATGGCGAGCAGCGTCATCTGTTTTTGAAAAATTACCTAAAGAATTATATGAAAAATATTGGAATGATTATTTTTGTAAAAAAACAGCATTGACGAAAGAGCAAGCATTTGAGCTTTTATCCAATTTAGAATCAGGTTTACCATTATCTATCGAGGATACGTCTAATGTTCATATGAATCCTAGTAATATGATGATACAAAGATTTATGAGGATTGGGTTAAATGGTAGCCGGGAAGACTTAGGTGAAGATGGGCAACTAAAATGTCATTCCGACGGTTATAAAGGCCACAAAGATGTGTATGGAAGAATATTCATACATCAACCTAGTAATACGATTACAGCAGGTTGTAACAATCCATCTAAAGGTCGCTTTATTCACCCTTGGAAAAATCATGGTATTACTTTGCGACATGCTGCTAGATTACAGTCGTTTGATGATGATTTTATTTTTTGTGGAAATAATTCTGAGCAAGCACAGCAGATAGGAAATGCAGTTCCTCCTCTACTAGGGGAGATCTTGATAAAAAAAATTTGCAGTGAATTAAACTTATAACAATAATGATTTAGGTATGATACTGATATTACACTATCAGTATCATGCTTATAACTAGTATTAAACCTTTAAAAATCAAATGCCTCATACATCTTTTCTGTCATCACCCACAGTGCTTTATTCAATTTTATATCCCCATCGATACCATTCACAGAACGAGTGCGAGCACGTTTGCCTTTAGCGTTCCTACCAGATAATCCCCCCTTGATTAAATTTTCTTGCAAGCGTTGATATATCGTCCAAAGATCATCTTTCTTATCTTCCCAGCGACGAGGTTGTAATACTTGTTCCTCGGTTATTGGTTGATGCTCCTCACCAAAGCGATACGTCAAAGCCGCTTGTGCCAAGGCTTGTTGTGCTGGTGGCGGTAACAATAGTGACTGCATCTGTTCGCGCTTTTCAGCTACCGAATCAAACGTTTCAAGTACCTCATATGCTCCTTCAATCACCTTGCCTACTACATCACCTTTGTGGGGTACTCGTACTTCACCAAAGGTATCTCCGCAAACTAAACCATTTTGACATACAGCTCTAAATAACCCCGGCAACATTTGATAACTACTTGAGCCATCATGGCTATTTAAAAGAATAATTTCAGGAACTTGTATTCCCGTAATTTGGTCATGACGACGTAGCCGTAACATATGCTTGGTGTGCTCTCGACGGCTAACATCACGTACACGAGTCTGGCAGGCAAAGAATGGATAAAAACCTTCTTTTTGAAGGCTATCGAGTAAGGTAATGGTTGGGATATAAGTGTAACGCTCACTTCTGGATTTGTGTTTCTCTTCAGAGAACACACTGGGTACAGTACGGAACAACTCTTCAATCGTTAATGGGCGGTCACGACGAATACTATTCGCCGCACCAAAGCGGGAGGCTAAACGAGTCATAATCAATTTCCTTAAAAATAAATTAGATAGGTAAAACTGAAGGAGTGAATTAAGTGGAATTTAATCGATAAGATGGAAAATAGCTGAGCTTTCAGTATGTTGAATGGCGTAGTCACGAAGTTGGTAGAAACGCTCAACGAGTAGCTCACTTTCCGTTCTAAATGACCATAAACTGTACATCATCAAACACACAGCAATGCCTGCCGCTTCACAGCTAACGTTCGCTTCATTGCCATTATGCGGGTTGAATAGCGTAAGCTCCTCTTGATTCAAATCGGGATAAATAAAAGCGCCGCCATTAGATAAAGTGCAATATTCCCAATACCCGCCGTGGTAGTCCTCACAAAACTGGCCCATGGTAGTAAAAATCACCACTTCAAAGGTTGAAAAGCCTTTAACGTTGCCAAAATGAGTTTGCCAAAAATGCGTGCGCTGCTGGCTTGGAACGGGTGTTGCGATGATGAGATCAAGTGTCATAAGAAAGCCCTTTTGTGGATAGGATGAAATAAAAAAGGCAGACCGATTGGCCTGCCGTTATGTTGAATCTACATTGAAATAGTTGAGTTTTAGTGGTCACTAAATAGCCCGTTAAGCAGTCGCTCAATGGCACCGCCTAATAACGTGGTACAGGCTAGTGTTGCACCAAGTCGAGCCGCTTGAATTTCTGCATCAGAATACTCGCCTTCAAGCGTAAGTTGCTCATTGACCGTCTTCTGGGCGTAGTAGGTGATAGACACCAGTGTCATAACGCTCACAGAGGTGGCGATAAGTTTAAAAATGGACATAGATTACCCTTTAGTCAGGCGTTCACTGAATATGAACGCCGAATAGTGTGTGAAAACTCAGTATTGATATCGGGCGATATCCGGTTTTTGAAAGGATTCTGTTTGGTAGTAAAATAACGCTTTCGCTATTCCGTTAATAATTTGAGGTGTTTCAAGTTTACCTTGGTACGCCCATGCGACGGCATTCGTTCTTGCAGAGCGGCCCAATGTTTTTTCCATCATGGCGGTAAAATCCTCCCGCCCTTGTTTATCCTCTAGGTTATACAGAACATGTGTTAGAACAGGCTTTTCAGGGTTAACGAGGCTCCAAATAAAAACTTGGGTGATTGACCAGTCGTGTGCATTTTGTTGTGCACGTTTTAGGTCTGTGATGTATTGCTCCGTGATTTGAATGGCTTCATTTTGCTGGTGTCTAAATTGTGTTAACGCATTGGCATTGTGTTGCTGAAGCTCAGAGACCTTTTTCCGGAGCATTGCCTCGACATTTTCCGTTTGGTTTAACCACGGTAATAAATACAGGCCAACATCAGGGGCGTGGTCATTCAATGTCTCCGTTAACGTATTCCACGCTTTAAGCTGGCGCTCGGCTTCCTCTGACGGAGTATAACCGGCATTAAATGCAATCGGTGTCGTCATTGCATAGGGCTGGTCAACATTGCCTCTGAGCAATGACCAGTCATGTTGGGACAGTGTTGTGATGAGCTGTAAAATCTGCGTGAATCTCTGCTGAGCAGAAGTTGAATCTGTTTTCGGTGTTTCCGCATTGGCAAAACGCGGTATGAGTTTAGTCATACCGTCTATTGCCGTTTGATACCAATTATTTAAATCATGGTTAATCGCGGTTTGTAATGCCCCTTCAGCTAATTGACACTTATAGACCACCAAGGGCCTTTCTTGTTCATCCGTTAAGGTTTCCCATGTTGGTGAAACGCAATCTTTACGGTGGTTGAGTACACCGCCGAGCGTAACACTGCGGTCGTAATCATAAATCAATCCTTGAACACGCAAAATGTCTTGGGAAACAGTCTTAGTAGGGGTTGAGGTTGCATCATCACATCCCAGCAAGAGTACGCTGCTGATGCAAACGGTATAAAAAATAGCTTTCATCTTAATACCTTATAATTTAACGAGTGATTGAATATATTGGTAATGGGGCAAAGCTTGAATAAACGCCTCTTCACATAACCGTTGGTTGAGGTCTTCACGATAACGAAAGCCCCGTGCTGTCATGACCACGTCTTGCAAGGCCATCACATCAAAGACATGAATGTGCTGCGCGATATCAGCGGCGAGATACCAATGACCGTGGTAATAAATCAACTTATACGGGGCAACGTTCGTGATGCTTTTTCCTTGGTGGGCAAATTGCAGTAAACGCCGTTTCACAATAGCTTGTGTCAGGACATAAAAGCCCCCGAACAACGAAGGACGCTGCTCAGGAGGCGTATGGTAGACAATAAACGGTGAATCAATCGTCGGGTCGAGCAGAACCGTCAGCAGCTTCCTGTCTAAAGCCGGAAACAGTGAGGTGACATGCGTAATGGCGGCAAAGCGCAATATGTCCTTATCAGTACGAAAGGGACGCTGTGATGCTGCCAATCGATAGCCACCTTGGTGATATTCCAAGTCCAGATATTGAAGGCGCTCATTAAAGTCACGCCGTAGAGTGCGGGTTGAGACATTGAGCTCTTCTGACAACTCGGATAAATAAACGGTTTCTCCTCGAAATAATTGACTAATAATAAACGCCAACCGAGACGCAAGCCGGTCATGGCGAGACACAGATGTCGACATGATATTGTCCTTGTTAAACTAGCTCCGGCAAGCGGATAGAGTGGGATTGATAAACCTTATTGCGATAAGGTCTTTTGTCGTAAGTACGCCACAATGATGCAGGCGGGGACGGTGACGCGATAAGCGGGTCCCGCTAAGTCAGCGACAAGCCATGCCGAGCTCACTGCAAGACCAATCGGACCCGCAATCAAGGAAAGTGCTCGGTGTGCGGCAAAGAGTGTACCAATGGTGGCTACCCCGCCGAGCGCATTAATCACGCCAATGGCTGAGAGTGTGGCCACTTCCAGTGCAGCAATGCCAGAGGTACGGATAGCCGCTTGAACCGCAATCAAAATCAGTTGAGGCGTGGGGTTGGTGAGGTTAAGTTGCATATCACGAGAGAAGGCTTGTAGCTCTTCCGTGGTCAGCTCATTTAAGCTTTTTTCTAATACTTTCAATAACAAATTTAATTCCAAGGTTTCGGTATTCCCCTCCTTAGGATAATTGACATCAAGGTGGTCACAGACATCTTGTAAAATTTCACGGTACAACACGCCTTTATTGCCTCGGACGAGACTCATCAAGCTGTTGGCCCCAAAGGCTTGCAACTCTGCCGCAATCGACATCCAGTATTGCTGGTGCTCAGGGTGATAGAGTTGATATTCAGGTGAACTGGTTAAGGTTTCAGTCCAACGCTTTTGTCCGTCTTTGCTGTCATGAGTTAGGACGGATACAAGTAAGCCCAGTTCTTCATTGCTGCATTCACGTAAAAACGCTAAATCGGTATCTAATCGGTAAGTTGCCATCAGTGTTATTTCCCAGTATGAAAAAGAGAACACCACGATAACAATCCCACCGGACAGGTTATGTCCGGCTATTTGACTTTTTTTCGGGGGAAAAAGGAGGGGAAATGACAAGGTATGTCACGAATGGAATTTAACTAATTGATATTCATTTAATTATTGGATTTCATATGAGTGATATATATCTGAAAAATATTTGATTAAGAATATTGATTATATTGTGAAGAACATGAGCTATAAAAACTTGTTTGAGTGTTAGAAAAAAAGGGAGATAGAGCGAGAATGATTGTAAATATATGTAAACTTTGATTCTGATGAAGAACAATACAATCCAATAGTTTTTTTCCTACTTGACGCAGGTTAAGGATTACTATTTATTCCCATAACTCAATGACAACGGACTAATGGAGTTTACATGAATCGATTTCCATTAAACGCTTTTCCTCAGGATCTAAAAGAGGTTATTTTAGATTTAAGAGAAGAAACACAAGCGCCTGAACCTTTAATTGCTTCTTCAGTACTGAGTGCGCTATCTTTGGCACTGCAAGATAAATTAGATATACAGGTCACTACATCTATACAGTCACCTGTTTCATTATTTTTTCTTGTTATTGCAAACTCGGGTGAACGGAAAACGAGTGTCGATAGACGTGTATTAGCGCCAATTTATGAGCACGATAGAATATCCGCACAGAACTATGAAGTTTTAATGGCCAAATATTCGGCGGAACATAAGATTTGGAAAGCCAAAGAAAAAGCCATACTAGCGAGTATTGAAAAAAAAGCTAAAAAGGGGCTAGCAACTGAATTAGAAGATGCTCAATATTTAGCTCACAGCAAATTGTGTCCTAAATTACCAAAGAATGAAAAGCGCATCTACAACAATGTGACACCGGAAGCACTGCAACTGAATATGTTTCTTCACCAATCCAACATTGGACTAATTGCTGATGAAGGCGCGAATATCTTAGATCGCAAAGTGATGAATGATCTTAGCTTTCTAAACTCAATCTGGGATGGGCACTCTTTTCAAGTTGAGCGAAAGACAATGCAAAGTTTTCAGATTGAAAATGGGCGGATCACTTTATCCGTGATGGTGCAACAAGCTATCTTTGAAGAATATTTAAAGAAACAAGGAATAAAAGCGAAGGGAAGCGGTTTTTTTGCACGTTGTTTACCTGTGTTAATTGATGAGCAATTATCGACACAAGGGTCACGCTTTATTCGCGATTACTCAAATAATCATCACACCTATATTGAACTATTTCATCAGAAAATATGTAGTTATTTAAAGGCGAG
This sequence comes from Providencia rettgeri, assembly GCF_013255915.1. GTDB lineage: Bacteria > Pseudomonadota > Gammaproteobacteria > Enterobacterales > Enterobacteriaceae > Providencia > Providencia hangzhouensis. The sequence continues at coordinate 1,653,823 of NZ_CP053896.1, forward strand.
CTGTCAAGAGCATCGAGAATGTGTAGCTTTTGATCCTCAAGCTGAATTAGAGTGGAAAGGAATCTATAATGATATTGAAGAGCAATTAAGAAGAGGGGGAGACTACGAAAATATTAGGGATACGGCATCAAAGATGGCTAATAACATTGCACGTTTATCAGCTCTATTAAGTTATTTTGAACGGGGAACTGCTCCTATAGATAAAGTTTCTGTGGGGCAGGCTAAAGATATTTGCTTGTGGTATATGGAGCAAGCTAATAATTTATTTGGCGCACTCGAGTGGAATGAAGAGGTTAAATTATTAGATTGGTTAGATTATTTCTATCGTAGAGAAAATTGCAATAGTATACGTAAAAATGATATACGAAAATATGGTCCTAACTCATTAAGAAGAGGAAAACGATTAGATGTTGTTCTACAACGTTTAGAGCGTGAAGGTTGTATTGATATTGAACAATGTGAAAGACAAAGTTTGTGGGTATGCCAAGGTCCTACTTTTTTTAACAATAGTTATACAAAAAAACAGTGGTTCAGAAATTAGACCCTACTATTTCTGCTATTAGTAGCAAGAATAGCAGGGTGAAAATTTTAAAATAGGCCCAAATAATATCAGAGTGAAATTATTCCCATTCTGACATTTTACCGAGTTAATAAAGGTCTATGGCTTTTGTTTTTCTCTAGTCGTTAAGTTTTATTGTGTCGGTATAGTAATATATGTTTATCATTATATACTCAATAAACTTCAAGTTGCATTTTTGAGCAACAGCGTAGCTCGAGCATTATGGGCATGAAGCGACACTGGTAATATGCAACTTCAAGTATCGCGATTATATATTTTTTTATTAATGGTACATATATTAATTACTATATATATTTAATGATGATTTGTAATTAATACCATTTAATAGTAATGGATTCTAATTCTAGTAACTAAATGTATGCTCAGTTAATTAATGAGGTAGCATTTCTTACGCTTCATTGGTTATCATTGTAATAATATAGATTGGAATAACCTAATGACTGATACCGACACGTCCTTTTAATATCTAATTAAGGGCTTTTAAATAAAGATGAAACCATATACGTATAATGCGCAATATCAACAAGCCTTCTCGGATGTGATTAATGATGCCGTACGAGAGTTTCCTCGTACGCTGGCTTTGCGAGTGGATCTTCACTTCCCTGCTGATTACCAATATGGTGATTCAAATAAAGAGATAACGCGTTTTATCGAATCTTTGAAAGCAAAGATTAAAGTCGCGAGTAAAAATAAAAATCACGATTGGGAACGTAACTGGCACAATCGTCTACGGTATATCTGGGTACGTGAGATTGGTGAACGTAATCAGCGTAAGCATTACCACGCTTTATTACTGCTGAATAAAGATTTCTACTGGGGTGCAGGACACTTTGGATCAACGACCAGTTTAGCAGGACTGATCCAGCAAGCATGGTGTAGTGCGTTGGGCATTGAGTTAGCCCAATACAAAGGGCTGGTTCATTTCACGAAAAACGGGATTTATGTACTCAATGTGAATAAACGTGAATATCTCCAACAATTGGCGAATTTACAGGGGCGTCTAGATTACTTAGCGAAAGACCATACAAAGAGCTATCACGATGGCTATCGGTCTATAGGGATGAGTCGTAGATAACTTATCTATAGGGATACTTTAGTGTTATTAGTTGAAAGGGCAAGAGGATTTGCCCTCACAATGATTTTGGGGCTGTCCTAGATAAGGTTTAAATTTTACCTTTAACTATCTGTTTTAGCATAGTTAATTGTTGTTTTGCACTAGGTGTGTTAAATCGCCATTCACACTCTTTTAAATACAGCTCAAAATGAGCCTTCGGAATACCGTTAAATTTACGCATGTGACGCTTCGCTTGGTTCCAAAAATTCTCTATGCCATTGATGTGATTTTGCCGGTCTTTTTTGTCGACAAACTGGGTGCTGTGATTGATCCTGTAATGCTTAAAATCGCTCACATCCAGTACGTCATAACTGGCAAAATTATCTGTGTAGACGATGCTGTCAGGGTAAATTTTTGACTCAATTATTGGCAGTAATGTCCGCGATTTAGCATCGGGTATGACCTTGGTATAAACCTTGCCACCACGCTTGAGAAGCCCGAAAACAGGCACTTTTCCAGCGGCCCCTCTACCGCGCTGACCTTTACGACGCCCCCCAAAATAACTTTCGTCCAATTCAATCTCGCCATCAAACCAAGTGTGCTTATCAACGTGCTCAGCTATCAGCACTCTGAGGCGATGGAAATAGTAAGCGGCTGTGTTTCTGTGGACACCAACTAACTCTGCGGCAATACGGGCTGTGGAGCCAGCAATAAACAGCTCAAGTAACCGTGCTTGTTTATACTGACTGAGTCTACTTTTTCTCATGGAACTATCCTAGATGATCTTAGTTATCTAGGACAGCCCCATGATTTTTTAGCTTCTATCAAATAATGTGCGTAGTTCAATAGGATAATAATTACTTATAAATGATTCTGCTTCACTCTTGCTCAATGGTTTCATATCGATATGTTTACCTGAACGAATACGAATACTCGAAACAGGAATGTGTACAACACCAGTTGGTGACCGATTGATAACAACCCATTCACCAGACTCCACAGTTTTTGAATGGAAAGGACGGTCAGCTATGAGCTGGCTACAATAAAATATGTCTTTTGCAGGAACTTCTAGCTCTAATGCAATATCAGCCCAGTAGCAGTTTTGGTCGCCAAATGAGTTCAATGTATCCATTTCAATCTTAATTTCAGTAAGGCCTAATAATTCAGCGCAGCTTTTGAGTTTAAGTATTTTATCGACATAACCATTTTTATTGCTTAGTTCACGACGTATGAAGATAGATTGAGCTGATATTTTAGCTAAGTGGAGTTGAGTGTGTTGATATAGCCGTAGAACTTCATCACATATTTTCTGAACTTTATCACTATCTAGCGTGCTCAATATTTCTTTTTCATTACGATCATAGAGATAGTTGTAGTAGTCAGTATAAATTCTGTCTTCGCAGAAAGGGAGTCTTTGAATGTTTAAAGCTCTAGATAAAAAATAGGTTAGTAATGCGTACCCAAACCGCTTTCCACAATTAAAACCAGTAACTCGATTTGGATCATTAGAACATGCTTTTCCTATTCCGATACAGTCAAAAAGTAAATCATCTTGTATTTGAAATAGTTGTTCACTATTGCTTCTCGGGAAAATCTCATCTTGTCTTGTAACCACAAAGGTACTCATTGTTGGAAATCCTTTTGCTTAGAAATCTAGAACAATAATGACATAGGCTAAATACTTTTTTCTTAAGAAATTGCAATTCTATCTTTTTAAGAATAGTGAGCATACGTATGACTATAATGAAAATTTATTTTTGAATGTTAAAAGGTCGAAATTTATACAAAGTAACTATGCCACTTCACTAATCGCTCATTTATTGAGCGGTTGAGCTAGGCGTAAATTTCTACTCAAGCTCTGCTACTAGCATTAGAAAAAGAGAATACATATCCTGTATTTGGTCAACAAGAAATAGTTAAATCTATCAATTAAAAAAGGATATGTTATGAAAAATCAAATGGTTATTTTGAGAGTGAAGGATGTGATTAGCCGATTGAAAATCGGTAAATCAACATTATATGACTGGCTAAATCGCAAGTCACCAAGGTTCAAAGGTGATTTTCCGAGGCCAGTTAAGATTAGCGAAACAATGGTTGGTTGGCTTGAGGATGAAATAAATAACTGGTTAGAAACTAAAAAAAATAAAAGAGGGTAAAAGATAGATATGGCGGCTGCAATTGCCGCCATGAACTAATATTATTTTGATTTATTAGAAAAAATGTTTTTTATTGATTGCTGATACTTTTTATTGGAATCTGAAGCTCCGTCTGTTGCTCTAAACCACTTCATTAAACTACTTCTAATTGTATCTTTATTGACTTTAAATGACGATTCTGTACCTTCTAGTTCTAATGATTTCTGTATTAACATTGGAATTATATCTTTAATGGCCTCACGATAAGATCTCCAATTCTTTTTATCAGGATCTGCTGTAAGGTAATCAATTACTTCTTTTTTCGTTTTTTCAGAATCTTGAGTTCGCTTATTTTGTGAGCCACGCCTTGAAAAGTCGGCTCTTCGCTCTTCCAAAGCTTTATCTGAAGTATTTCCGGACGGATATGAACTTAAACCATCACAATAACCAATACGATAGTAAGCATCAAGAAGATAGTCAAATGCTTGTTGTGTGTTGTGAGCTTGAAGTTCTAATTCCGATGCAGCATAAAGTCCTATAGCGTAATGAAGCTGTGATGAAGTGGTATTTTGGGTAATTGTATTGAAGTAGTAATCAGAGAGAACACCTTCATTATCTCTCATAAGAATACCATCTTCAGGATTAAAGTCATGTTCAAAATCAGGTTTATTAAACTTATTGACTTGTTTTTGGAAGCGATTTACAAGATTGTTGAATAAATCAATCGGGGGGGAATTTTGACTATTTTGTTTCTCTTGTTGATTCTGTATGATTTCAAGTGCTTTTGATTCAAATTTTTTCTTTATTTGAATAATTATAGTTTCCATTATTCTACTCCTATGAGGTTAACTTACTTTACTCTAGCTGAGCCATATGGTTATAACAGCCTGCTTGTTTTTTTGCTAATTTATTGAATAGAAATACATTATGAGCTCAAAGGTAATGTTTATAAGATCTTTTAATAAATAGGTGTATAAACTTCTTAACATATGCTTTTTGCGTCTCCTGTCGCTACCACTAGGCTTGTTATAAAGGTACAATCAGTTAACTTTTTTAATATTCAATGTGCTGATTACAATGACTAATAACAATTTCTCTTCAACAGCGGCATTTCTATGGTCAGTAGCTGACCTATTACGTGGCGACTTCAAGCAATCTCAATACGGACGCATCATTCTTCCTTTCACTCTACTAAGGCGCTTAGAGTGTGTCCTTGCAGCTACAAAGGCTGATGTTCTGGCTAAATATAATGCAGTAAAATCAATGCCGATTGAAGCGCAGGACAAACTACTTACCCATGCTGCGCAGTTAAGCTTTTATAACACCTCAAAAATGGATTTGAACCGTCTTGGTGAAACTGGTGTAGCGAATAATCTTCAGAATTACATTCAATCATTTAGCCCAAATGCCCGTGAGATTTTTGAGCACTTCGACTTTTTCAATACCATTGATAAATTGGAAGAAGCCGATCTGCTTTATAAAGTTGCGAAACGTTTTGCGACTACTGATCTTCACCCTGACACTATTAGCAACTACGGTATGGGTTTAGTGTTTGAAGAGCTTATCCGACGCTTTGCAGAAAGTTCGAATGAAACCGCAGGGGAACACTTTACCCCAAGGGATATTGTTGAACTGACGACGTCATTGCTTTTCACTAACGAAGAAGAGTTAACCAGTTCGGGCTTAGTTCGCTCAATCTACGACCCTACAGCAGGAACAGGCGGCTTCTTATCGTCTGGTATGGAGTATGTCCACAAACTGAACGAGAAAGCTTCTTTATCCGCATTTGGTCAAGAGCTAAACCCAGAGTCATACGCAATCTGTAAAGCAGATATGCTGATTAAGGGGCAAAAGGTCGATAATATCAAGCTGGGTAACACCTTATCGAATGATCAGCTCCGCAATGATAAGTTTGACTATATGCTATCTAATCCGCCTTTTGGTGTGGATTGGAAGAAAATCCAAAAATACATCACTGATGAGCATACCCAAAAAGGTTTTGAAGGACGCTTTGGTGCAGGGTTACCTCGTGTGTCTGATGGTTCATTACTGTTTTTGATGCACCTGATTAGTAAAATGCGCCCTGAAAGCGACGGTGGTTCACGTATCGGTATTATCCTGAATGGTTCCCCACTTTTTACTGGCGGAGCGGGTAGCGGTGAGAGTGAAATTAGACGCTATATTCTGGAAAATGACTTACTCGAAGCGATTGTGGCACTGCCTACTGATATGTTCTACAACACGGGTATTGCCACTTATATTTGGGTGTTATCTAACCATAAACTAACTACTCGCAAAGGTAAGGTTCAGCTAATTAATGCGTCAAAAGAACGTGCTAAAACAGGTGGGCGCGGGCGTAGTGGTGGCGGTGAAGTCGAAGGCGATGATGAGAACGTATTCTATGCAGCAATGCGTAAATCACTGGGTAGCAAGCGCAAAGAACTAACACCTGAAGCGATTGAGATAATCGTGCAAACATACGGCCAGTTTGTAGAAAATGACTTTAGTAAAATTTTTGATTACAAAGAATTTGGCTACCGCCGAATTACGGTTGAACGCCCACTGAAATTAGCCATTTACCCGAAAGATGCTATACGCCTTGGAGCGCTGCAAGCAGACAGTGTTTGGCTGAAAATGGATGAAACCAGCCAACAAGCTATTCTTGACACACTTGCATCGTTCGACGACGAAAAATACTTATCCCGTGACAAATTCCTCAAGAAGCTAAAAAGCAAGCTGACAGACGTTAAATTAAGTGCAGTACAGCTAAAACTAATTTTGAAGCACCTTGGTGAGCACGATGATGACGCTGAAGTGTGCAAAGCCAAAGGCCAGATTGAAGCTAACCCTGATTTGCGTGATAACGAAAACGTACCACTTACGGAAAAAATTGCTGATTACTTTGCTCGTGAAGTCCTACCACACGTACCGGATGCATGGATTGATCAAAGCAAACTAGACCCGAAAGATGGTGAAGTGGGTATTGTCGGTTATGAAATCCCATTCAATCGCCATTTCTATGTTTATGAGCCCCCGAGAGCATTAGCAGAGATTGACGCAGATTTGGATGCGATATCGACTGAGATTATGGAGTTGCTGAAAGAGGTACATTCGTAATGGTTGGGCGCTATAAGGTATATCCGGAGTATAAAGATTCAGGGGTTGAGTGGGTTGGAGAGATACCAACTTATTGGTTTGTAAAGCCAACATTCTCAGTATTTGATCCGACAGTAACAAAAAATACGGAAGGGCAAGAAAGCATTGTTTTATCCTTAAGCTATGGAAATATTATTGAGCGCGATGTGGACACTAATTTCGGGCTACTTCCTGAATCGTTCAATACATACCAGATTGTTAATGATGGAGATCTAATCCTTAGATTAACAGACCTACAAAATGATAAAAAAAGTTTACGTGTAGGTTTAGTGAAGCAGACAGGAATTATTACATCAGCATATTTAAAGCTGAAAGCAAACAAATCTATTGAACCTCGATTTGCGTACAGATTACTTCATTCTTACGACACAACAAAAGTATTCTATGGTATGGGAGGGGGATTAAGACAATCAATGAAGTTTGAGGAATTTAGACGATTACCTATTCTGATTCCTCCTCTTGAAGAACAACATAAAATCGCCAACTTCCTCGATCATGAAACTGCCAAGATTGACACTTTAATTGCCAAGCAAGAAAAATTGATTGAACTGCTACAAGAAAAACGCCAAGCGGTGATTTCTCGTGCTGTGACTAAAGGGCTTAACCCTGATGTACCAATGAAGGATTCGGGTGTGGAATGGTTAGGTGAAGTGCCAGAACATTGGGTGGTATCAAAACTTGGTTTATATGCAAATAAAATAGGTAGTGGCAAAACCCCAAAGGGAGGAGCTGATGTCTACCAAGATGAAGGTGTTTTGTTCTTAAGAAGTCAGAATGTGTACGATGATGGTTTGCGTATTTCAGGTAAAGACGCGACTTATATTTCTAATGAAATTCACGTTGAAATGCAGAATTCTGCCGTAAAACCTAATGATGTACTTTTGAACATTACAGGTGGGTCGATCGGCAGAACATGCATATTTCCTGCTAATGTTGGGGAGGCTAATGTAAATCAGCACGTTTGTATTCTACGTTTTGATACTGAGCTTGCTCCTTATTTAGCCAATGTAATGAAGTCTTCTTCGATTAAAGAGCAAATCGATATTGTTCAAGTTGGTGGTAACCGAGAAGGATTGAACTTTGAACAAATAGCAAACATGAAATTCTGTATTCCACCAAAAGCCGAAATTTTGAAGATAAATAGCTTCATAGACTCCCAACTAACTAAGTTTAATTCTTTGATCCTCAAATCAATCAGTGTTATTGAACTAATGAAAGAACGTAAAACAGCACTTATCTCAGCGGCTGTAACAGGTAAAATTGATGTGCGTGATTGGCAACCAAAAGGAATTCAAAAATGAGCCGTTTTGAAAACAAAATTGATGCAAATAACCGCTCCATTTTAGAAGTGCTCGATAATAAAAAATACACTGTTGATTATTATCAGCGTGAGTATAGCTGGGAACAAACCCACATAGAGCAGCTTGTCACCGACCTGTGTAATGCATTTTTGGACAACTACGATCTGAAGCATCAACGTCAAGATGTGGCTGATTACAACAGTTACTATTTAGGTCCCTTTGTCCTGAGTGAAAAATCGGGTAAGCGCAGTATTATTGATGGTCAGCAACGTTTAACATCGCTGACGTTATTTTTGATTTACCTGAATAATAAACAACAAGAACTTGGCTTAGATGAAGCTGTTTCAGGTATGATTTTCTCTGAGAAATTCGGACAAAAATCATTCAATATAGATGTACCAGAGCGCATTGCTTGCCTTGATGCTTTATTTAATAAAGGAGAATATGCGCCACCTGAAGATGCTGATGCTTCAACGGTTAATATGGTTGCTCGTTATCAAAACATCAGTGATGCGTTCCCCATAGATCGTATTGATGAGACTGTATTACCTCTATTTATTGATTGGCTTAAAGAGTTAGTTGTTCTTGTCGAGATAGTGGCATATAGCGATGATAATGCTTACACCATTTTTGAAACAATGAACGACAGGGGGTTAAATTTAACCCCAACTGAAATGTTGAAAGGCTTCTTGTTATCAAAGTATCGCGACGATAAAAAGCGACAAAAGGCGAATGATTTTTGGAAACAAACGATCATTGACCTCAAAGTTTTTGAAAAGGAAGAAGACCAGCGATTTATGCAAGCATGGCTAAGAGCAAAATACGCTGAATCAATCCGTCAAAGTAAGGCTGGCTCGCTAAATGAAGATTTCGAAAAAATAGGTACTCGTTTTCATAATTGGGTTAGAGATAATCTTTCTAGAATGGGCCTTGCTGAAGCTGGTGAAAATGAGTTTGATGTGTTTATTAACACCGAATTCAAGTACTACGTGAATGCGTATAAGCGTCTGCGTCAGGCGGAAGAAAAGATCATTCCTGAACTCAGCTCGATTCACTACATCTATCAATGGGGTATAGCAACCTCTCTAAGTAATCCTTTAATGCTTGCACCATTAAAAACGACAGACTCCATTGAATTAGCCAATAAAAAAATGAACCTTGTCGCGAAATACATTGATATTTTCTGCGTTCGCAGAGCGATTAACTTTCGTAACTTCTCAGCGAGTTCGATTCGTTACACGATGTACAATCTGGTTAAAGAAATACGTAACAAAGAATACAGTGAACTACTTGCCATCTTTGATAAAAAACTTAATGAGATGGATGGGACATGGGATGGCTTCGAGGGGTTCCGCCTACATGGTCAAAATGGTCGTTTTGTTAAATACTTACTCTCACGCTTATCCGGTTATGTAGATGGTCTAGCAGGGGAAAATACGAATTTTTCTACTTATTACCATGCGGTAAAGAGTAAGCCTTTTGAGATTGAGCATTTATGGGCTAACAACTTCGATGATCATAAAGACGAGTTTGAGCAACAAAATGACTTTCGTAATACTCGCAATAGTATAGGAGCACTTGTACTGTTACAAAGAGGAACAAATCAATCATATAGTGACAAACCTTATGTAGATAAGCTCCCTCACTACATTAAAGAAAACTTACTGGTTAAGTCACTACACCCATTAGCATATGAAAATAATCCTAACTTCAATAAGGCTTTTTCTTGCAATGGCTTAGCGTTTAAAGCTCATCCGGAAATGAAAGTAGCGGATATCAAAGAGCGATGTGAGTTGTATCGCCAGATAGCGGAACAAATATGGTGTTTGGAGGAAGCTAATTAATGTCTGATGTGGCACAAGAAAAAATATTCCAAAACGACATCCTTGACCAAATGCTGTCTCACGGTTGGTTATTAGGCGAATCGAGCAATTACAACAAAGAGCTGGCTCTTTATCCTGACGACGTCATCGCGTTTGTGAAAGCTACACAGCCAGAGCAATGGGATAAACTCGCGCAACACTTTCCAAATACCACGGCTGATGCGCTACTCAAATCATTAGAACAAGAACTTAAAAAAGAAGGCACACTCTGGGTATTGCGAAATAAGGTCAATAATCGGGGTGCTAAGTTTGATCTTTGTAGTTTTAAACCGGATCACGAGCTGAACCCAACGGCAACGGTTCGTTATCAGCAAAATATTCTACGTGTTGTACCAGAACTGGTTTACTCGCCCAATGGTTATGACGGTCGATTAGATTTAACGCTATTCGTGAATGGGATACCTGTTGCCACTTGTGAGCTTAAATCTGAGTTTAAGCAGTCAATTGATAATGCCAAAGTCCAATATATGAAGGACAGACTGCCGAAAGACAAGAAGACACATAAGTCCGAACCGTTATTAACCTTTAAACGGGGGGCATTGGTTCACTTTGCGGTCAGCCAATACAACGTGGCAATGACCACGAACTTAAATGGCAAAAACACCTATTTCTTACCGTTTGACCGAGGAACTAGCGAAGGCGGCAAGGGGAATGATATCCCTGAAGATGGCAGCTATGCGACATCCTATCTTTGGAATGAAATTTTTCAAAAAGATAATCTGCTGCTTATCCTTGGGCGATATATTCACCTTGAAGTCAAAGATGTTGAAAATTTAGATGGATCAATTAGTCAAAAAGAAACGCTGATCTTTCCTCGTTATCATCAGTGGTCGGTGGTTTCAAAGTTGCTCAGAACCGTAGACAATGAAGGTACAGGGCATAAATACCTGATCCAGCACAGTGCAGGTTCAGGTAAATCAAACTCGATTGCGTGGTTATCTCACCAGTTAGCATCAAAACACTATGATATCGATCACCCTGAACTTGATAAGCAAGCAGGGGATAAGGTATTTGATTCAGTTATTGTGATCACCGACAGAACGGTGTTAGATAGCCAATTACAGGATACTATTTATCAGTTTGACCACAGCGAAGGGATGATTGCTCGTGTTAACCGCGAAGAGGCTCAAGGCTCTAAATCCAGCCAATTAGCTGGGGAGTTAAAGGCTAGCACCTCTATTATTATCGTGACCATTCAAACTTTTCCTCACGTATTAGAAGCGATACGCCAAGACTCAACCCTTGCAGGCCGAAGCTATGCTGTGATTGCTGATGAAGCGCATTCAAGCCAGACAGGGACAACGGCTCGTAAACTGCGAGAAGTCCTTATGGCAGAGCAATTAGATGGTGATGAAGAGCTAGATAGTGAAGATATGCTGCGTTTATCACTGGAAGCTCGTAAAGGCTCGAATAAACTCAGCTACTTTGCTTTTACGGCGACACCGAAGGCAAAAACACTAGAGTTGTTTGGTCGTAGGCCCAATCCCTATGAGCCTGCAAGCGATACCAATAAACCCCAGCCTTTTCACGTCTATTCAATGCGCCAAGCGATTGAAGAAGGTTTTATTCTGGATGTTCTGCAAAATTACACCAGTTACCGAGTGGCTTACCAACTAGCGCATAAAAACCCAGATTTAGACCATGAGGTAGACAGTAAAAAAGCCGCATCGAAAATGGCAAAATGGGTTCGCTTTCACCCTTACAACATCGCTCAAAAAGTGGAAACTATCATCGAGCATTTCAATGATAAAATTAAGCATTTGTTAGGTGGTGAAGCTAAAGCAATGGTTGTCACCAGTAGTCGTTTAGAGGCTGTACGCTACAAACTGGCTTTTGAAAAATATGTGCAAGAGAAGGGCTACACCAATGTTAATGCAATGGTGGCGTTTTCGGGGGAGGTGAATGATCCTGATTTCCCAGATCATCCTTTCACTGAAAATAATATGAACCCTAATCTCCGTGGTCGCGATATGCGTAAAGCATTCGATACGTCAGATTATCAGGTCATGCTGGTGGCGAATAAATTCCAGACAGGTTTTGACCAACCGAAATTAGTGGCGATGTATGTCGATAAGCCATTAAAAGGCGTTGAGTGTATTCAGACACTTTCGAGGTTAAACCGCACTTATAAAGGTAAGGAAAAAACCTTTGTACTCGACTTCGTTAATGATCCTGAAGATATATTGGCAGAGTTTAAAGTATATTTCCAAACGGCAGAACTAGCTGATGTCTCTGATCCAAACATTGTCTATGAACTAATGAAAAAGCTCGATAAAGTTGGTATTTATCAATGGCGAGAGGTTGAGATGTTTGTTGAAACGTATAACAACAAGAAAGCAAATCAAGCCAAACTCGCTAATTTGTGTAAGCCAGCTGTTGACCGTTTTTCTGTCCGTTATAAGGATGCATCACAGGTTCTTCGAGCGGCACAATCGGAGCTGTCCAAGGCAAAAATTGAAAAGAACGACAAAAAAATTAAGTATGCTGAAAATAGCGTAAAGCACGCTAAAGAAGCCCGAGATATTCTTGAGGTGTTCAAGAAAGACCTCATCTCGTTCTATCGCTACTACGAATTTACTTCTCAGATTGTCAATTTTGATGATTATGAATTAGAAAAACTGAGTATTTTCGCTAAATATCTCCATCCGTTACTGCGCCTCGATGTTGTGGAAGACGAAATCGATTTATCAGATGTGGTGATGACACACTACCGACTACACGAGCAACGCGAAGCCGATTTACAGCTTGGCCTTATGATTGGAGAAGAACCAAAACCCTATTTGCCTGCGGCAAAAGAAGGCTCTGGTGCTGTACCGAAAGATCCCAAAACTGAATTGCTTAACGAGATCATTCAGCGAATGAACGACTTGTTTATTGAAGATGGTTTATCTGAAAATGATATGCTCAATTATGCGAATACCATCGCAGGCAAAATTTCAGAAAATGAAGTCGTTATGGATCAGCTGCGCAGTAACACCAAAGAACAAGCTATGCTCGGTCAATTCCCTGAGTCAATCAACAATGCCATTATTGAGAGTATGGATGTTCATAATGAGATGGCAATGAAACTTCTATCTAATGAAGCGATAGCGAAAGGCTTTGCTGGATTGATGTTTGATGTGTTAATGAAGGGATTAGGAAAGGCTAGTGAAGCTCAACGTTAGCATTTGATAGTTCACCACCTTAGAAATAAGTTCAGGGTGGTGATGTATTGTATGCCTTGAATAAATATATGTGCCAGTAGAAAATATATGCCAAAACGCTTAGGTATTAAACGGCTAATGAAGTTTGACTGAAAATGGCTAGCTAGCTTATTAATTTAACGAGTGTGATGGTCGTGAGGAGTGAATTTTATCCCATATAATCTATTTAAGTAAAAAGTAGATTATATGGGATTTAATCAGGTTGAAGGTAAATTATAAGTTTAAACTAAATATTTTGACTTGGTCGACTTTCTATTAAATGTAACCTGTATTTTAAAGCATGATGTGTTCTAAATTCATTTTGCAGATTGATTTTGAGATTAGGCATACTACTAATGTATTCCCATCTACCTTGTTTTTTTTGCCCAATCAGTGAGTTGTCAAATAAAAAGTTGATATATTGGCGAATCGTTCCGTCAGAAATACTATTGAATTCATCGCGGCACTTCTCTGAAAAATCATTAAAATCGAATGTTTCTACTTGAATTGTTTGAAGAACTGTTAGTAAGTTCTCAATTTCTGGAAATTGGTTGGACCATTCATCAATCACTTCATTGTATACACTTATAGACGCTTCACGATCAGCTTCATAAAGCTCGTTAGAACTGTAAAGGCCGGAGTTGTTGTCCTTATGACACATTCTAATTTTATTAAAGTAGACAATAATATCCCTAGGTCTAAAGAAAGAACGACGGCATATATATTTAAAGGGAGGAGTGCCTTGTCTAACAAATGAAACCTCAAATACTTTTCCAGAACGATCCTTTTCCTCAGTTAGTTGTAGTTCTTGAGGTTTATATTTTTTTATTCTTTCATAATACATGTCATTGAGATTATTTTCATCCCATGAAATAGTGATAGCACTATCTTGCAATAATTTATTTTTATCATTGAATTTCAATGATTGATAAATGTCAGTTCGTAGAAACGGAACGATTTTTAATTTGTCACTGAGGTGTTCGTCGGACGAGATGTTTCTACAAACATTTAGCAGATTTATCAAAACCTTACTATACTCTTCGATTTGCCCCTCTAGCCAGTTTTCATCTAATTGATCAAGCGCGATAATTATTTTATTATTACCTACGTTATCTTTAAAGATTTTTTCAAAATGAGAAAGTAGTGTAAAGGCATTAGCTCTTAACTTTTGCTTTAAGTGGTCATTTTCAGCAATTTCCTCTAATGAAATTTCGCCTACGTCCAGTGATACTTCATCGATACCAGCACTAGGACCTTTTATGGTTTTCAATCTGGTTATTTTTGAAAACAAAACTTCTCTAAGGCTTGGATCGGGATTACCAAATATGGTTTTAATATATTTATCCGCCCATTTAAGCTCTTTATTTAAAGTCTCTCCATTTATATTTTTTATGTCGATAAGTTTAGACAACGCTTTAATATAAAAAAGATACATCCAACTCTTTTGATAAGCAGAAAGTTCTCCTGCCATTGAGTCCTTGTAAAGTTGATGAGCTGGCCATGGATAATCGCTAAAGTTTAGACATATGGAGTAAAATCCATTGATGCTAATTGGGCTACTTTTTTTAAGGTGCTCATAAATTGCTGTTTTACCAGTACCTTTTCGGCCCAAAACCAACCAAGCTCTACTTTCTATAATATCCTTAATCGCCGGTAGTTTAAAAAAATAAGTCTGTAAGTCACGATCTGTTTCTGCTGAAACTTGAAATTCTGGAAGCCAGTCTTTTATGTCCACAATACCCTCTTCACATTACGTTAGTTTTATATTTCTTATAAAGATAAGCTCACACCATAGGAGGAATCAAACTTTTTATTATGCATGAGCATATCATATTTAAAAATTACTAAATCAAACTTTATATTGTTATCTAATTATTTCAAACGTAAACATATATTTTTGTAGCGGTGTTTGATCTCATCCTTTTTACACTAATTGTTACGTATTCTAGTAAATGTCAACTCTAGCGCAGAGCTGACGTCTAGATAGTGCCTAACTCTATGCAATAGTACATCAGAGTAAGTTCGAACTGACACATATGTTACCCAACTAGCGATATCCCTCTTATCCCACCTTCAATAATACTTCCCCTATCTGCCTCCTCAATAAAATCAGCCCACCATTGCATCATAGGGCGTCTTTGCTCTAGGTAATCACTGCGATTATAAGCACGTCTAACTTCGTTTTTATCAACGTGGGCTAGGGCGGCTTCAATCACATCGGGTGGAAAGCCTTGCTCATTGAGTGCTGTGCTGGCAATTGAGCGTAGGCCGTGAGAAACCAATACACCACCGAATCCGGCACGTTTTAATGCAGCATTGACAGTTTGGCTGTTCATGGGCTGGGTGGGCTTAATACGGCTAGGAAAGATAAACTCACGATTACCACTTAATGGTTTCATTAGTTCTAAAATAGCTAAAGCAGCGTCAGATAACGGAACTGTATGTTCGCGGTTCATCTTCATTCTAGCAGCGGGTATCTTCCATTCCTTGGTTTCAAAGTTGATTTCATCCCAACGGGCTTCAGCGGCTTCGACAGGGCGGGATATCGTGAGGAGCTGCCACATAAACAAGCATCGGGTAGATAGGCTAATACTAGCGGTTCGCATTGTCTGCATGAGCTTTGGTAGCTGATCAGGGGGAATACTTGGCATATTCTTTTTCTTGGGCTTTTCAAAAGCTTTGCCAATATTGATACTAGGTACAGCATCAATTAAGCCAGTATTTTGAGCATAGATCATCACTTCGTTGATACGCTGACATAGGCGACGAACCGTTTCTAGCGCACCTCTAGCTTGAACCGGTTGTATTGCTTGGACCAATATATGCGCTTTGATATCGGTTACGCTGATATCGCCAATAGCGGGAAATACATCTCGTTCAAGTGAACGCCAGATATCATTACCATAATCTTCGGTTACAGTGGACTTCTTCACTTCCCACCAACGTTCAGCAACTAGTTGAAAGGTATTTGCCTTAGCTTCTAAGGTGTTACGGACTTGCTCTTTATGGTGATCTTGTGGGTCTATCTGCTTAGCGAGTAGTGTTCTTGCTTCAAGGCGGTAACTCCGTGCATCAGCAAGACTGACGGCAGGGTAAGAACCAAGGCTCTTTTTAGCTCGTTTCTTAGTGAGAGGGCGAATGTAGCGAAATGACCACAACTTGCTGCCATTGGATTTAACCAATAGCTCTAGCCCATCGCCATCATAGAGAACATAATCACTCTGTTTTGGCTTTGCTGCATCGATCTCTTTTGCGGATAAGGGTTTGGTTTGTCTTGCCATTTTTGATGTTCCATTGTTTTTAGGCACCTCAAAAACTATAAAGGTTAACGAGGTGCCTATCAAGGTGCCTAAGATGATTGGATTTAATTAGGTGACATCAGACCGCGCAGGACATAAAAAAGCCCGCAACTCATTGAGTTAGCGGGCTTTTCAGACTTCTTTGGACGTCCTTAGAAGATAATTTGGTGGAGCTGGCGGGAGTTGAACCCGCGTCCGAAATTTCTACATCCTCGGTACTACATGCTTAGTCTAGTCTTTGAATTCATTTGCCAGCTGCGGACAGACACGCCACCAACAAACTATCCTGATTAAGTTTAACGCTTCAACCCCAGGCAAGGCATCCACGCGATCTCTTTTGGGTTTGACCTCTCTTGATCCCCGTCCTAAGAGCGGAGGCTAGGGAGAGAGGGCTCTAAGCAGGTTATTAAGCTGCTAAAGCGTAGTTTTCGTCGTTTGCGACTATTTTTTTGCGGCTTTTTACGAGGCCAACCGCCCCTCGGCATGCACCTTGGGTTTCGCAAATCCCGTCGAATCCAGAATCAGCCCCAAGTTGTTGAGCGTAGTATAACAGAAAAATACTCTATAAAGCTAGAGGTTAGCGGTTAGAATGTTTCATTATACGTGCTTTATCGAGTTGCCATTCACGTTCTTTAATATCAGAACGCTTATCGTGAGATTTTTTACCTCTGGCAACGCCGATTTTAACTTTACACCATGCATTTTTCCAGTAGAGAGAAAGCGCAATAACGGTATAACCTTCGCGGTTAACTTTACCGTAGAGTGTATCTAATTCACGTTGATTTAAAAGTAATTTTCGGCTACGAGTTGGGTCGCACACAACGTGCGATGATGCAACAGTCAGCGGTGTGAAGTTTGCACCGAATAAATAAGCTTCGCCGTCCCTTAAAAGAACGTAGCTATCTCCAATGTTGGCTTTGCCTGCACGGAGTGATTTGACTTCCCAACCTTGTAGGGATAGACCCGCCTCGAACTCCTCTTCGATAGAATATTCGTGGCGAGCACGCTTGTTCATAGCAATTGTTGCTGAACCGGGTTTATATGGTTTTTTCTTTGTCATAGTGCAATCATTATACTGTAAGCTGAGTTGAAAGAAATCTTTCTAAGCTGATATTTTTTTGATTGTGCAAATCTTGCCCTATGTGGGTTTTGTTTTTTGTTTAACCAATCAAAGATGGTATTATACGCTCAGTTTTTGGGGATAGGAATTGATATGCCACAGATTAGTCGCTCTGCGTTGGTCCCTTTTAGCGCAGAACAAATGTATAAACTCGTTAATGACGTTATTTCATATCCGAGCTTTTTGCCGGGGTGTGTGGGTAGCAGAATTATTAGTCATAGTTCTGAAGAAATGACCGCTTCTGTTGAAGTGTCAAAAGCAGGCATTAGCAAAACTTTTGTCACAAAAAATGTGCTAGAGGATAACAAGTGCATTCATATGCAACTTGTGGAAGGGCCATTTAGTAAATTAGCTGGTGGTTGGAAATTTATTCCTTTAAGCCCTGATGCTTGTAAAATCGAGTTTCACCTTGATTTTGAATTTACAAATAAATTGATAGAACTTGCATTTGGCAAAATTTTTAAGGAATTAGCTAATAATATGGTTCAAGCCTTCACTTTAAGAGCAAAGGATGTATACAGTGTCTGAGCTGAATATTGAAGTGACATATGCGCTTCCTGAAAAGCAATTTTTGCTATCAGTAAAAGTGAAAGAGGGGGCGACAATAGAAGAAGCAATACTAGCTTCTGGTATTTTAGCTCTTAGAGATGATATTGATCTTAAAAAAAATAAGATTGGTATTTATAGTCGCCCTGCTAAATTGACAGATTTAGTGCAAGATGGGGATCGTGTTGAGATTTATCGACCTTTGATTGCAGACCCAAAAGAATTACGTCGCAAACGAGCGGAAAAGTCTAAAGAAGTTAAAAATAAGTAAACCGATTATACGTAGCGAACCGAGCAAAGCTCGGTTTTTGTCTTTAAATTTATTTATACAAGTTGAGTCTAAATAAATTTTTAATAAAGATACTCATAATAACAACCCGCCTGAATAAGTCCTTCAGAAAACAGGTTGTTATTATCACACTAGGTGGTTCTTAGTGTTTGTGGTTAGTCAGCTGTTTTAGTTTCTGATGCTTTTGTTTCAGCAGCTTCCATTGATTCCTGCGCGGCAAGATTTTTCTCGTTTTTGATGTCAGTAAGAATACCATTGCGATCAAAAATCAGAGTCAAAGTTTCTTGCTGAACTGGGTCATGCCCTAGTTCTTGGCGGAAAACATAATACCAAGTTTGAGTACCAAACGGGTCAGATAACATTGGCGTGCCCAAAGTATAAGCGACCTGTTGCTGTGTCATTCCTTTTTGGATCTTAGCAACATCTTTCGCTGTGAGGTAATTACCTTGGTTAATGTCTGGATGATAGACAAGACGTTCCATCATTGAACAGCCCGTAGACATTAATGCGAGTGATAGTGCGGCAGCAGTTAACAATTTATAACGCATGGATATCTCATTCCTTTTGGAGTCAGAACATCAATGATAATCGACATTGATACAATTTAAAACCTTCCTTATCGACTCTAAGACCACATGAGCGTAAAAAAGTTGTCAAAAATTATGCTGCAAGTAACTCTTTTGCGTTGGCTAGTGTATTTTTGGTGACTTCTGAACCTGCTAAAAGGCGCGCAAGCTCTTGTAATCTAGATTTTTTATCTAATAGCTGCATATGAGTTTCAGTTTCAACGCCATTAGTTTCTTTGCTTACATAAAAATGATGATGTCCACAACCTGCAACTTGAGGTAAATGCGTTACACACATGACTTGAGTTGATTCACCTAACTCACGTAATAACTTACCAACAATAGCGGCTGTTGGTCCGCTAATACCCACATCGACCTCATCAAAAATTAACGCTGGAGTATCCATTTTCTTAGCGGTAATAACTTGAATAGCTAGTGCGATACGCGATAGTTCACCACCTGAAGCAACTTTAGCGAGCGCCTGATGTGGCTGACCTGGGTTCGTAGTAACATTGAATTCTATCTTACATGCACCATCAATCTGCAATTGTTCTGGTATAAATTTCACATCAATAGTAAACAGGCCATGAGGCATTGAAAGTTGATGCATACTGTTGGTAATTAGCGTGCTTAACTCTTGGGCATAATGCAGTCGCACATGGTGTAAACGCTCTGCACAAGCTAATGCTTTTTGATGATCGATAGCGACTTGCTCGTTTAAAGTTTCACAATCTTCGTTTTGATTAGCAATTTGTTCTTGCTCAGTCAATAACTGTTGAAATAGTTCAGGTAGTGCCTCGGGGCTAACATGATGTTTTCGAGCTAAGCTAATTTGTTTAGAGATACGTTGCTCAAGTTCAAATAAACGGTTGGGATCAAGTTCGTATTGATCGCAATAATGTTTTATTTCATCACTGACTTCACTGACTTGTATTGATGCTTCTTCAAGCATATCGAGAAGTTCTGAAAATTTCGGATTGAGAGCAACGAGATCAGTCAATTCATTTTTTGCCATATTTAATAAACTAATGACATTCGCATCATCATTTTCAGATAGTATATGCGTGGTTGTTTGACCAATAGATAAAAATTGCCCATGATTAGCGAGTTGTTTATATTCTTGGTCTATCTCTTCAAATTCCCCTTGAACAGGAAGGAATTCGTTTAGTTCTTTTAGATGATATTCCAGCAACTGTTGTCGAGATTCACGCTCTTGCATCTCTTTTTGAAATACGGCTAATTGTTGGCAGGAGTCGTGCCATGTTTTCCATGCTTTTTTCATTTGAGCAAGTAGTTCTTGCTGGTTTGAATAGGCATCAAGCAGGGACTTTTGATGCGTGTTATCTAGCAAGAGTTGGTGCGCGTGCTGGCCATGAATTTGGATCAGTAATGTACCGAGTTCTCTAAGTTGTGATAAAGGTACAGAAACGCCGTTAATAAAACCTCGGGAACGGCCGTCAGGAGAGATAGTCCGACGTAATAAGCACTCATTTTGGTTATCAAGTTGGTGCTCAATAAGCCAATTAGCAGCCATCTCAGCATCAACTAAGGAAAAACGGGCACAAAGATCAGCACGCAGCGCACCAGGGCGTACCATATTGGCTTCACCCCGATTACCTAAACATAGGCCAAGAGCATCAATAGCAATGGACTTACCCGCACCTGTTTCACCGGTTATGGCTGTCATACCATTACGGAAATCAATTTCTAATTCACGTACGATTGCAAAATTATTGATTGTTAGTTGGGTAAGCATCTGCGCTCTCCTGTAAAAATACACACCTGTGTTTTAATACAGTGTATGACTGTTTTTTTATACAGTAAAGAGGCAGAATGAAAAAATTAAAAAGTTTTTTTAGCCCAGCCTAATTTTGAACTTAACGTATTGAAATAATTGTAATCTTGTGGATGAACTAAATTAAGATTTTTATTACTACGTTTAACAATAACTTCCTCTCCATCCTGAATAGGGAGCATAATTTGGCTGTCACAGCTGACTTCATAATCAATATTTGTTCGTAAAAACCTCAACCGAATACTGCTGTCGCTGCTAATCACTAGTGGTCTGGAGGATAAGGTATGTGGAAACATTGGAACTAATACAATAGCATCCAAGTTCGGGGTTAAAATAGGGCCACCTGCGGAAAGAGAATAAGCTGTAGAACCTGTTGGTGTGGCGATAATCAAACCATCAGAACGTTGAGAAAAGGCAAATTTTTCATCAATGTAAACCTCGAATTCGATCATATGCGCAACTTTGCCTGGGTGCAGAACAATCTCATTAATTGCGGTGCTTTTACGTGCTTTTTGGTTAGCTTTAATGACTTGTGCTTCTAGTAAAAAACGTCTTTCTTCGCGGTATTTTCCTTCAAGAACACTTGAAAGTTGTTGCAATGCATTATCAGGGTCTAAATCAGTAAGAAAACCGAGATTACCACGATTTACACCGATCACTTTATTATTATACCGGGATAAAATACGAGCAGCGCCAAGCATATTGCCATCCCCGCCAACGACGACAACTAAATCAGCCTGTTGGCCTATTTCAGTTAATGTACCAGTGTTGGCATTAGATAATTTTAAATCTTTAGCAACTTGTTTATCGATAATGGCATGATAATTTTTTGAAATTAACCAATGGTATATTAATTCATGAGTTGCCAATGCTTCAGGATGCCTAGGGTGCCCGACAATGCCTATCGTTTTAAAATGTGGTAGTGCTGTATTATTGTCCTTTCGCATACTTTTTTGGCCTCTGATTGTATGACTTCCCTTGAATCCCTGTATTAGATCCCCATAATACTCTCATATATGGGATTAATGCTAAATACGCGGAGATATTCATGAGTAGTAAAGACCAAAACATGCATGATGAGCAAGCTTTTGAACAAAATGAATCACAAAAAGTTCAAGCTGAGCAAGAAGCCAGCGTTCAACAAGCTGATGAGTTACAAGCAGACGAACAAGCGTTAGCCGCGCGTATTGCTGAGCTTGAGCAACAGTTAGAAGCTTCACAAAAAACTGAACGTGAAGCGATGTTACGTGCACACGCAGAAATTGAAAATATTCGTCGTAGGACTGAGCAAGATATCGAAAAGGCACATAAATTTGCACTGGAAAAATTCTCAAATGAATTATTGCCAGTGATTGATAACTTGGAACGTGCAATAGAAGCTGCTGATCACGAAAGTGAAGAGTCTAAAGCGATGTTAGAAGGTTTAAATTTAACGTTAAAAACCTTTTTAGATGCAGTGGCTAAGTTCGGTATTGAGCCTGTCAGTGAAGTGAATGTGCCATTCAACCCTGAAGTTCACCAAGCGATGACGATGATTGAGTCACCTGATCACCAAGCTAATCATGTGATTGATGTGATGCAAAAAGGGTACACGTTAAATAACCGTTTACTCAGACCTGCAATGGTTATTGTGTCTAAATAATCGATGAAATGGGATACGTGAGTATCCCATTTTTTATTGTCCGCAATTTGAAATTATTCGCTAATTACAGGTGTCCAATCTATAGGTTTTTTGCCTTGCTGAGCTAAAATTTCATTTGTTTGTGAAAAATGCCTACAACCTAAAAACCCGCGATGAGCAGAAAGTGGGGAGGGATGTGGGGCTTTCAGAACATGATGGCGTTTAGTATCAATAATTTTACCTTTTTTCTGGGCATGAGAGCCCCAGAGTAAAAAGATCACGCCCTCGGTATTTTCATTAATTGCTTCAATAACTTTATCTGTAAATGTTTCCCAACCTAAATGCGCATGGGAATGGGCATTGCCTTGCTCGACGGTGAGGACGGTGTTAAGGAGTAAAACACCTTGTTGAGCCCAACTGAGCAAGTACCCATGATTAGGCCTTTGAAAGTCACTAATATCTTTTTCTAGCTCTTTATACATATTGACTAATGATGGTGGTGGCTTAATTCCTGGGAGTACGGAAAAAGAGAGGCCGTGAGCTTGCCCTGGCCCATGGTAAGGGTCTTGCCCAAGGATAACAACTTTAATATCAGAAAGCTCGGTATACCTAAATGCATTAAAAACGTCGTCTTGAGCAGGATAGATAATTTTACCATTTTTGCGTTGTTCTGCTACATAAGCCAACGTTTCTTTGAAATAAGATTTTGATTTTTCAGGGCCAATAACATCGTGCCACGTAATGGAGTTTGACATGAAATATTCCATAACAATGAATTTAAGAAGGAACAATTATATGAACCAGTTGATAGCTATAAGCTTACTGGTTCATGAGGGAGAGATAAAGCCCTGATATTGAGTATTAATCTTTAAAAAAAATTGAAAATATATAAAAATAGTTAAAAAAATGAATTGTGAATTTTGATTTAAATCATAATGTTGGGTTGGTTGAATTAGTTACTAAGCGGAATAATTGATAAATATCAAAGAAAATAGGGGATCTAACTGGTATAAAATACCTATATACATTGGTTAGACCAAATATCCAATTACAAGTTTTCATAAGATTGATGGTTAATGTAGCTTCGATTTATTAAGCAAATCGAATGCAATCTAGCTCGAACGTGGAGGTCGACATGATTACAGGTATTCAAATTACTAAAACTGATAATGCAGCATTGATGAATTCGTTTTGGTTACTGGATGACGAAAAAAATGAAGCTCGTTGTGTTTGTGCAAAAGCCGATTATAACGAAGGGCAAATCGTTGCTAAAGACGAATTAGGTGCTTTTGAGTATCGTGAAGTTCCTTTAGAAATGAAACCAACTGTACGTGTTGAAGGTGGTCAGCACTTAAATGTTAACGTATTAAGTCGTGAAACATTAGAAGATGCAGTTAAAAACCCAGAAAAATATCCACAATTAACAATCCGTGTTTCTGGTTATGCAGTGCGTTTTAATTCATTAACGCCTGAACAACAACGTGATGTTATTACTCGTACTTTCACTGAAAGCTTGTAATAAATATTAAATGTAATTACATCTAGTAATGCATAATAAATTCTAAAGCCATTGTTACCAATGGCTTTTTATTTGTTCCTAATAAAGTTGATTATTTCCCACCTTGGTTATTTGTATTTCAATATTCTTCCAACAAATACACTTGTTAGGGAGAATTCATGTCACTATCAACACTACAAACATTATCAAAAAAAGATGAATATATTTTTGTTAGAGAAAACTTAAATATTTATTTGCAGCATCAACATCAAGAAGTTAAATCTTGTATAACAGATTTATGGCCTAAAGAGATATTAAGAGAAGACTTCTTAGGAGGTCATGCACAACAAAATGACTATATTTTGGCTCTATTAGCACAAGGTGCTTATCATAAAAATTGGCGGAATATTCAGGGTGTTGAAAGATTAAGTAATAAAGAGATTTTTGATCTCGGAATTAATGCGGAACTATTAAACGACGAGCAAACAGGTTTTCAAGCTAATATTTGTCGATTTAATGATTTATATATTCTTTGTTTTGCTGGTACTAACGATATTATCGATTTTTACAGTAATATTCGTCAAGGCCTTGGTTTTTATGAGTCTCAATATTTTCAAGCTGTTGGTTTGATGAATGTTTTATTCAATGCAGTTAATGGAAACACAATTTGTACAGGGCACTCATTAGGTGGAGGATTGGCATCAATAGCGGCGTTAGCGAGTCAATCGCCCTGTATTGCATTCAGTCCTGCAGGGCTGGCAAAAAATACTATTAATAATATTGGGATTGATTATCACGTTGCTGCAAAAATTGCACAAGAAGGGTTGATACGCTATTACACGGTGCAATATGACTGGCTAGATAGATTACAAAACTCTTTACCGATCCCTTCTGCGTTGGGAAATTGTATTAAAATGGCTTATAGCGAACATAGCTCTTGGAAAAATTGGTTACCCACCCGTTTATTAACAAGAAGTTTTATTGCTCATTCAATGATTAAAATTATTAGGGTTATGTGCAAACATAAGCCATGGAATAATTGGAATGCAATCACAGGTGAATATAATAAGGTACAAGAAATACCACTAGAATTATTTCCAACTAAAGAAGAAAAACAGGAAATGAGTTGGCAAGAATGTTGTGAAAGTGCCATCAAAAAAGGAAATATAACGGAGTTTTCAGCACTTTTATCATTAGACCATAAACCTTGTGACATTAGTTTATTGGCACAGCAATCAGTCAGAACAGTTAATGGGCAATTTATGGCAGCCCTAATGGAATCTCAATATGGTCAAACAATTAAAATGTTTCAATCCAGAGGTCAAAAAAGTATTTTGCATTTAGCAGCGCAAAATGGCCGTCTTATACAATCGCAACTTTTATTAAAAAATGGATTAACAGTGAATATTAAGGATAGCTTGGGGAACACACCTTTACATGATGCGTTAAATAGCCATGCACTTGATGTTGCTACATTACTATTGGAAAATGGAGCCGATTGGCGAATTAGAAATAATAAAGGCCTAGATTGTAAGGATATACTTGGTAGCCATATTATTAAGTATGATTTGTTGACTCATGAAGGCAAACAAATGCGAGATAAAGTTTTTCAAATGATGGGCTAAATAAAAAAACGGGCCTAAACCCGTTTTTAGTGACTAGCTTTTATCGCTAGCTGTTGGTATAGAAGGGCTAGCAGGAGTACGACGTTTACCAATATTTTTCTTGTCGCGATGGCGTACTTTTTCTTTTTTCTTAGCTTGTTCTTCTTTTTTCTTTTCTTTACGCTTAGCAAGCACTTTCTTCGACGGTTTTGGCTTATTTAGCATCGCTTCTGAAGGGGCTTTAGTTGTTGGACGTAAAGAATCAACCACACGAATTTTGATAGGTTCTTCAATATAACGAGTAATTTTACCCAATAATGGGAAGTCATGCGCTTCGACTAAGGAAATTGCGGTTCCTTTACGTCCAGCTCGGCCGGTACGGCCAATACGGTGCAAATACACATCTGCAGTTCTAGGTAAGTCAAAGTTAAAAACATGGCTAACGTTTTCGATATCTAAGCCACGGGAAGCAACATCTGTTGCAACGAGTACTTTAACTTGGCCATCAACTAGGCGACGTACCGCTTCATTACGCTTAGCCTGCGGCATTTCACCTTCAAGATAACAAGGTTCGATACCCGCTTCACGTAACCATTGGACTAATTCGCGCAAACGCTCACGCTTACGCACAAAGACGATAGCTTTGGTGACTTCATCTTGTTTTAACAAATGGCACAGTAATGCCGTTTTATGCTCTAGAGTGTCAGCACGGTAATGAAATTGCTGAATTTTTTTACGTTCACGGCGTGAAGGGTCGGCGTCAATTTCAATTGGATCTTCTAATAAGCGCTCAGCAAAGTCACGAATAGCTTCGCCTTCAAGAGTTGCAGAAAACAGCATGGTCTGCTTGCGCCAGCGCGTTTCGCCTGCAATTGTTTCTATGTCATTGGCAAAACCCATGTCGAGCATGCGGTCAGCTTCGTCGAGGATCAAAATCTCAACTGCACGGCAGTCAAAGTTTTCTTCTTTAATATATTGGAGTAGACGGCCTGTTGTTGCGACGACAATGTCTTGATTTTCACTGAAAACTTCAGCGTGATTCATATAAGCAACACCACCCGTGATTGTTGCAATATCGAGGTGATTATGGGCACATAATTCTTTTGCTTGGTCAGCAACCTGCATGGCTAATTCACGAGTTGGCGTGACAACTAGAACGCGAGGCGGCCCTGATTTCTTTCTAGGGAAATCAAGTAAATGTTGGATCGCAGGTAGTAAGAACGCGGCGGTTTTACCTGTACCTGTCGGAGCTGAACCTAATACATCGCGGCCATCCATTGCAGCAGGAATAGCTGCCGCTTGAATCGCGGTTGGACGTTGATAGCCTTTATCTGAAAGCGCATCAATTAGGCTTTCATCAAGTTCAAGTTCAGTAAAAGTGGATGCAGTCATGATATACCTCTATTTGGGGCGCTGATTATAAACAGGTTAGCAAAATTGTTCACCTGAAAAAATCAGCTTTGCTCAAGTGTAACTGTTTTCACTGTGGACAGGGAGCGATATATCAATGTATGTGAGTGAAATATAGAGAAGATAAATAATTGAAGGAGGAAAGAGCTTTTCCTCCTTTATATGCTTATCTAACTTAGCTAAGTATATTAATTAACCATGTATGATAAGGAATACCAACTAAGTCAATGAGCACGGCACCACTGAGTGGCACAATCATGAAAGCTTTCATTGACACTTGTTTGTAACGTTCACAAACAGAGGACATATTCGCCATTGCATTTGGCGTCGCACCTAAGCCGTGCCCCATTAGGCCTGCACACATTACTGCGGCATCGTAGTTTTTGCCTAATAAGCGGAAAATGACAAAGACAACTAATAGAATTAAAATAATCACTTGCGCCAATAGAATGGTGAATAATGGCAAAGCAACAGCTTTTAGCTCCCATATTTTCAATGACATCATCGCCATAGTCAAAAATAGGCCAAGCGAAACTTCAGAGATAAGGTCAACCGACTTTTGGTTAATACGGAATAATTCTACTTGGTCATTAATATTGCGAATAACAATCGCAATGATCATTGCTCCAACATAGCTCGGCAAAGAAAACCCGGTTGCTTTGGTAAATTGCGCTGAAGCGAATTGGCCAATAACCATAATTCCAAGAACAAGTGCTAGCATTTTTAAAAAGGCGTGAGCATCGATGGATTCAATTTTTCCAGCAATGGTTTCAGGAACTTGAACTCGCTCAACATTTTCATCAGCTTTAATCTGCACGTTAAATTTCTTAATTAAGAACGTTGCAATCGGACCACCAAGTAAACTTCCTGTAATTAGGCCGAATGTTGCTGCGGCAATTGCGGCAACCGTTGCGGATTGCACGCCAAGGCCCTCAGCCATGCCACCAAAGGCTGCTGCACCACCATGTCCCCCAGTAAGAGAAACGCCACCAGCCATGATACCAATAACGGGATCAACACCGAGTAAATGAGCAAGGCCTGCACCAAAGGTGTCTTGGAAAATAACCACAAACCAGCAGATAAACAGGTAGATAAAGAGTAACCGACCACCACTTTTTAAAATACGGAAGCTGCCGTCAATACCAATAGTGGTAAAGAAAGCGACCATTAAGAAGGTTTGTAAACTGGTATCAAAATTGATTTCGGCCAGATTAAATGATTTGAGCCCCCAAATAATCAAACTAACCAGAAAGCCGCCAATGACGGGAGAAGGGATACAAAAGCGCTGTAGCCATTCGATACGTTTCTTTAAGTGGATCCCCATGAGTAGGCAGATCACCGTTAGGAAGAGGGTGGAGAGTGTGTCGAGGTGTAGAATCATATTTTTCCCTTTTTAACTGTTGTCTTTCACGCTACAGCGTTGTTGGCCGCGCTCCGTTACCCTAGTCACATACTTTTGTATGCTCCTAGGGATAACGTCACTTGCCGCCTAGCTGTAACGCGAAATTCAATAGTTAAAAACCATTAAGTTATTGCACTACAGCGTTGTTGGCCGCGCTCCGTTACCCTAGTCACATACTTTTGTATGCTCCTAGGGATAACGTCACTTGCCGCCTAGCTGTAACGCGAAATTCAATAGTTAAAAACCATTAAGTTATTGCGCTACAGCGTTGTTGGCCGCGCTCCGTTACCCTAGTCACATACTTTTGTATGCTCCTAGGGATAACGTCACTTGCTGCCTAGCTGTAACGCGAAATTCAATAGTTAAAAACCATTAAGTTATTGCGCTACAGCGTTGTTGGCCGCGCTCCGTTACCCTAGTCACATATTTTTGTATGCTCCTAGGGATAACGTCACTTGCTGCCTAGCTGTAACGCGAAATTCAATAGTTAAAAACCATTAAGTTATTGCGCTACGGCTAGTTTGATAATCAACTTCAAAGCTATTTTTATTGTGGTGTTTGAAAATTAATTATCATAACAGCGTGAGAAACAGTGTATTTATCAGTCGAGTTGTTGTGTTGTTTTATTAGAATAAATATTGGTATATCAAATAAGCTGCGAGTTTGGCGGTATGGTTGTCAATATCAAATTCAGGATTACATTCTGCGATATCAAAAACCGCAATTTTTTGGCTGCTCTTGATAATGGCAAACAATTCATCAAAAATTTCAGTAGAAATGCCTTTTGGCGCTGGTGCACTAACGCCCGGTGCAATAGCAGCAGAAAAGACATCTAAATCAACGGTGACATATAAATATTCTACTTCGTCAATAAATTTTTTAATTTTTTCAATCGCTTGAGGCAGCTTGGAATAAGCGAGTTCTTTATCGCGGATATATTGGCAACCTAGCGTATCTGCGGTATCGAATAATACTTTTGTATTGCCATGATCTGCGATGCCTAAACATAAATATTTGAAAGAGCGTTGGTGTTGCTGGCACAACATGGCTGATTGTAAAAATGGAGTGCCAGAAGTGGCGACAGGGGCTTCACGCAAATCAAAATGTGCATCAAAGTTAATAATACCAATCGTTTTACCCGCTTGATGTTGTTCAACGTAGTCAAACAGGCCCTGGAAGCTCGCAAATGCAACTTCATGACCGCCGCCAAGGACAATCGGTTTTTGGTTATCAGCGAGGAGGGCGATAAGTTGGTCGGATAAACGGCGTTGTGCTGCTTCTAAATTGCCATCATCACAGCGAATTGTACCGACATCTTTGATTGCAAGTGGTTGATGAATAGGCAAACCAGCCAGTTGATGACGAATTGCATCAGGGCCTGCTTTTGCACCTTGGCGGCCTTTATTGCGTCGAACGCCCTCATCAGAAGCAAAACCAATTAATGCAAACTTGGCAGGTGTGTGTTTATTAATGACTTGGTGGATGCGCAAATGTTCTTGTGTTTCACCATCTGTGCGCCCTTGCCATTGGAAAGGTTGTGTCATAGTTACTCCAAGTTAATTAATTTAGTGATGTTATGCGCTGTTTGGCAGGTGTGCGTGATAAATTCATCCACGCGATGTGTAGAGCGAAATTCAGGTGCCATAACTGAAACGACAGCTAACACATCATTACCTTTGAAAATCGGTGCAGAAACACCCAGTACGCCTTCATCGATTTCACTCACAGACATGCCGTAACCTTGTTTGCGTATCTGTTGTAAATCTTGTTGTAGCTTTATTTTTTGTTGTTCAGTGGTTAACTGCTTTGTATGAGCTTCAAGTACTTGGTTTTGATAGAGTTCATGACGAAAAGCTAACAATGTTTTCGCACTTGCTCCTTTAACTAAAGTATTGCCCCGGCCAATAATAAAAGAGCAGCGCAGCGCTTGTTCACTCTCAATCATGTCGACACAAATGGTCTCTCGTAAATTTGAGGTGATAATCGCCACGGTTTCTTGGGTTTTTTTCGCTAAAGTTTGCAGTTCTTGTTTAGACGCGCTCATCAATAAACTGTGGTGATAGTATTTTTCTTGATTTTTGATACTCTGCGAGCCAACACAGTATGTTCCATATTGTTTTGCGTGAGATACAAATTCCCAATCTATGAGAATTGTTAGTAAACGATAGACGGTTGATAATGGGATCTCTAACGCTGATGAGATAGACTGTGGCGTCACTGGAGATGCGCAAGTTGTGATGTAAGACAAGATGTCTAAGGTTCTATTTATACTGTTCATGGCATCTCCTTTTTTTCGAACTTATCAGTAAATTTTTTTCGTCTCAAATATAATTCTCATATTATGAGAATTATATTGTAGCAAATAGGTTAAATTATGACTTTTATTTGCTTAGTATGAGAATGTTCGAACAAGTATTAGCCAATTAGAGTGTTTGCATGTGTAAGCAAAAAAAGAATTACCGTAAAGGCGGTTTTACGTTTAAACAGTTTTTTGTGGCTCATGACCGATGTGCGATGAAAGTGGGGACGGATGGTGTGCTATTGGGGGCTTGGGCTCCTGTAGACGGTGTTCAGTCTGTATTGGATATTGGTAGCGGTAGTGGGCTAATAGCATTGATGCTAGCACAAAGAAATGCAATGTTATGTGTTGATGCCGTCGAGTTAGATAGTGACGCGGCAGTGCAAGCACAAGAAAATTTTATTGAATCCCCATGGGCGGATCGTTTACATGTCATCAATCAAGACATTGTGAGTTACAGCCAGTTGTCATCGGTTCAATATGATTTGATTGTTAGTAACCCACCTTACTTTGAACCTGCGGTTGCGTGTCGGGATGAAAAACGAGACCAAGCGAGATATACCGCGACATTAACTCATGATGTATTACTCGAAAGTGCAAAATCCTGTCTTACATCTCATGGACTATTTTGTTTAGTGCTGCCCTATGAAGTTGGTGAAAAAATACAGAAGATGGCTGAGAATTCAGGTTGGTTTACCGCTTTTCGCGTCAATGTTAGTGATAAACCTACAACGGTCTACCATCGCATGCTATTGGGTATTCAACTGCAAGAGATACAAACACAAGTAATATCGCTGGCACTCAAAGATGAAAAGGGTGAGTATACCGATGAATTTCGTAAACTAATTCAGCCATTTTATGTGAAATATTAAAGCCGGCTCAAAGGCCGGCCCTAGCTCACGTTATTCAGGTTTTAAAATAGTGGGGCCTGAATTAGGAAGTGGTTCTGGGTAATCCAAGGTGTAATGTAACCCACGGCTTTCTTTGCGTTCTAATGCACAACTAACCATTAATTCAGCGACTTGAACTAGGTTACGTAATTCAAGTAAGTTATTTGAAATGCGGAAATTTGCATAGTAGTCGTGAATTTCTTGCTGCAATAGATGGATGCGACGCAGTGCGCGCTCAAGCCGTTTTGTGGTTCTCACAATTCCCATGTAATCCCACATAAATAGGCGTAATTCATGCCAGTTATGTTGAATAACAACCTGTTCATCTGAGTTATGCACTCGGCTTTCATCCCATTCAGATAAATAGGGAATTTCGTCGATCTGTTTGATCGTTTTATTAATATTTTCAGCCGCCGCCCAGCCGTATACCAAGCATTCTAATAGTGAATTGGATGCCATACGGTTTGCACCATGTAAGCCGGTGTAGCTCACTTCACCAATTGCATAGAGATTCGTGATATCAGTCATACCCGTTTCATCTACAATAACGCCACCACATGTATAATGGGCTGCAGGAACGATAGGAATAGGTTCTTTGGTCAGATCGAGCCCTAACGTCATCAATTTTGCATAAATAGTCGGGAAATGGTTTTTAACGAAATCGCTAGGCTTATGGCTAATGTCCAAATACATGCAATCAGCACCAAGGCGTTTCATTTCATGGTCAATAGCTCGTGCAACAACATCGCGAGGAGCAAGTTCACCACGATCGTCGTGATCTGGCATAAATCGGCTACCATCAGGACGCTTGAGGTAAGCTCCCTCACCACGTAATGCCTCAGTTAATAAAAAATTACGTGCTTGTGGGTGAAATAAACACGTTGGGTGGAATTGATTAAATTCAAGGTTAGCAACACGGCAGCCAGCCCGCCACGCCATTGCGATACCATCACCAGAAGAAATATCAGGGTTAGTGGTATATTGATAAACTTTAGCCGCGCCGCCCGTTGCTAGAACAATCGTTTTCGCTCGAATGGTTTCAACTTGCTCTTTTTGGCGGTTCCATACGTAAGCGCCTAAAATTCGTGGCGATTCAGCCTCATTAGAAAGGATAAGGTCGACGGCATTATAGCGTTCTTTAATATGAATGTTTGGGTGGGCAAAAGCGAGGTCAACTAACGTGGTTTCAACTTCTTTTCCTGTGGCATCAGCATGATGGAGGATCCGCCGATGACTATGGCCACCTTCACGGGTTAAATGATACTGTGTTTCACCGCTTTCGGTAATTTCAGTATCGAATAAAACACCTTGGTCGATAAGCCATTGCACGCAATGTTTCGCATTGGAGGCAATAAACTCAACAGCTTCTTTCTGGCAGATACCTGCACCAGCAATTAGCGTATCTTCTACATGGGATTCGATGCTGTCAGTGTCATCAAAAACGGCGGCAATACCACCTTGTGCGTAATATGATGCCCCTTCGCTGAGGCTGCTTTTACTGAGAATGGTCACTTGATGAAAAGGGGCGAGCCGTAAGGCAGCTGAAAGTCCTGCGACACCACTCCCAATGATTAAAATATCAGTGTAATGCTGTGTGGATTCGTTCATAAGTGTTTGCATGTATATAATAGTATGTATTGAGTTTTTTATGTTAGCCTATCGAGTGTCCTATTGCTATTAGTGGATGGCTGTTAAGGCACAGTATATTGACCTAGCGCTATTTACGTATTCAAATGCTTTTAGTGTGATAGCTATCGCATTCGCGCCTAAAATCTGTATGCTGTCTTATAGGCCTGAAAGAATATTATAGGCAGTTGTTTTAATAAGGATCTTTAAGATCGTCTCAGTAATTTTTTTATCGGTTTTGTAAATTTTTGACTATTTTTTTAGATTAAATTGAACTTCAACGAGTTCTACTACTCAAAGTAGTGCTTGCTTTAGGAAGGGAGAACATGATCAAGTTAACATATTATCGGCCTGAATTCGGGAGATACTTCCTGGAATGAGCGAGCAACTGACCGACCAGATTTTGGTTGAAAAGGTACAAAAAGGCGATCAACAAGCTTTCAACTTATTGGTGATAAAATATCAGCATAAAGTCGCAAGCTTAGTATCCCGCTATGTACCGCAAGCGGATGTGCCTGACGTCGCGCAGGAGTCATTTATAAAAGCTTATCGCGCCATTGGTTCGTTTCGTGGTGACAGCGCATTTTATACTTGGCTTTATCGGATTGCGGTAAATACAGCTAAAAATTATTTAGTTGCCCAAGATAGACGCCCACCTGCGTCGGACTTGGAAGCGAGTGATGCAGAAAACTTTGAAACCGCTGGTGCCTTAAAAGAAATTTCGAACCCAGAGAACTTAATGTTGTCTGATGAATTAAAGAAAGTTGTTTTCCGGACCATCGAATCGCTGCCAGAAGATCTTAGAATGGCAATTACTCTCCGCGAGTTAGATGGTTTGAGCTATGAAGAAATCGCAGAAATAATGGATTGCCCAGTTGGCACCGTACGTTCTCGTATTTTTAGGGCAAGGGAAGCGATTGATAATAAAGTTCAGCCTCTGATTCAACAGTATTAATCTGTTAAATCAGTCAATTAAATATAATTGTGATGCAATTAACTGAAGGTAATTGGGCATGCAAAGAGAGAAACTTTCCGCAATGATGGATGGCGAAGTACTAGACTTAGAACTGGTCAACGCTATTTCACGTGATTCAACGTTAAAACAACGTTGGGAGAGCTATCATCTTATTCGTGATACTCTGCGTAACGATACTAATGAAGTCATGCACTTCGATATTGCAAGTAAAGTTGCGGCAGCATTAGAGAATGAAGCTGTGCGTATTAATCCTCAGGTAGTTGTCGAATCGCAGCCAGAGCCTGCGACTTGGGGGGCTTTCCCATTCTGGGGTAAAATTCGTCCTTGGGCGAGCCAGCTGACTCAAATTGGTGTTGCAGCTTGTGTGTCTTTGGCGGTTATTGTTGGGGTTCAACAATACAACCAAAGTAATACCGTTGACTCACCGGTTGATGAGCCAATGTTTAATACTATTCCTGTTGGCAGCGGGGCGCCAGTTAGCTTAAATATCTCAGATAATCAATTATTTGGTAATGAGCAGCAAATTCAACAAGTTGAGCAACAAAATCAACGTATTAATGCGATGCTGCAACAGTATGAAATTGAAAGACGCTCGATGCTTAACCAGCAATATCAAGAGTCTGTAAAACCTGCGTCTTCAGCAGGAGTTAAATTGCAATAATGAACAAATGGTTATCCGTCATCTGCCTGACGGGCAGCCTGATTATTTCTAATCAAGCTTCGGCATCTGAACTAGATGCCGATGTTCTTTTTAAAGAAATGGGAAATGCTGCCCAGAACCTCTCTTACGAAATGTCTTATATGACATTCAGTCCGCAATCAATAACACCTGTACGTTACCGTCATGCCATCATTAATGGTGAACCTGTTTCACAAATGATCCAAATGGATTCATCGCGTCGTGAAATTGTTCAAAAAGGCAATAGCATCAGTTACTTTGAACCTGGTTTTGATGCATTCAGCTTAAATGGTAAATATATAGTTGATAATTTACCATCAGTAGTTTTTGCCAATTATCAACAGATTAAACCTTATTATAATTTTATTGATGCAGGGCGGACCCACATTGGCGATAGGCCAGCATTAGTAATTCGCATAATATCGAAAGACAATTCTCGGTTTAACTATGTAGTATTGATCGATGAAGAAACGAAATTGCCATTACGTATCGACCTTCTCGATAATAATAGCCAAACATTAGAACAATTTCGTGTGATCTCGACGGTGCTAGATAGCCAAACAGTTCAGGATTCATTACTTGCGTTAAGTAAGGTGAATATGCCGCCATTATTGATTTCCCCTAAAAATGGAAATCCTTCCTTTAAGTGGCAAGTTGGCATGTTACCACCTGGTTTTGAAGAAATATCCCGTTCTTCGCGAAAATTAGCTGAAGATGATGTGGTAGAAACCGCAATGTTTAGTGATGGTTTATTTACCTTTTCTGTAAATGTGACAAAATCGACTAAAGGCCCGTTACTCGATCAACCGCTTCAAAATGGGCGTCGAACTATTTACACAATGACGCAAAAGCAAAATGTCATCACTATCATTGGTGAATTACCATTAGCAACAGCACAAGTGGTAGCAGGTAGTATTCAGTTTCGGGAGTAAATTATGGTAAAAGAGTGGGCAACAGTAGTCCGTTGGCAAAACGGTAGGGCTTTATTGCGCTATGGTTCTTCATCCGGCTGTGGTAGTTGCGGTGCTCGTAAAACCTGTGGTTCTTATGCTTTAAGTAAAATAGGGCCAAATACGGAACATGAATTAGAAATCGCAATTGAACAACCGCTAGTTGAAGGGCAGAAAATTGAAGTGGGCATCCCTGAGGGGAGTTTAATTCGCTCAGCGCTGTTAGTTTACTTAACACCCATTTTGGGGTTGTTTATTTTTGCAGGCTTAGCGCAGGCGTTTGATTTTGAGCAGTTCTGGATAGCGATTTCAGGTGTAATTGGTGGTATTATTGGTTTTTATGTTGCGCGTAGGCTAGCGTCAAATTTGCGCGATGATGAAGCTTTTCAACCTGTTGTTTTACAAATAGGGTTGCCTCCGAGCGAGCTTTCAGTACAAATTAATTGCTAAATTTCAATATGTTGAGTTAGAAGGTTAATTTGATATTATTAATAGAAAGGGGAACATATGTTTCCCTTTTTTGTGGATTAGAATTAATTAACATACAAATAGTATTATGGCTAATAAAGTCATTAACATATTTTGTCTGTTTTGAGTTAGAAATTACAATAGATTGATTATGGCTATAAGCGTGGTTGATGTGGTTTGTATTAATGATGAATTATGACGACTAACCTATTAACCTGATGCAGGTTTACAGTTGTTTTACATTGAATCTTTGTGTTAGCGGGTTCTTATATGTAAAATGCTGCTAATTAACAATCTTGTGATAATCATAGCATTTTAGTTTTGTCGCGATACTTGCACAAAGCTGATTTTGTAAGGCAATTTAAAAGAAGATATTACCTTGAAAATCAATAATATAAGAAATTTTTCCATCATTGCTCATATCGACCATGGTAAGTCGACCTTGTCAGATCGCATTATTCAAATTTGTGGTGGCTTAACCGACCGCGAAATGGCGGCACAAGTTTTAGACTCGATGGACTTAGAGCGTGAGCGTGGGATCACTATTAAAGCACAGAGCGTGACGCTTGATTATAAGGCGTCAGATGGTGAAACTTACCAATTAAACTTCATTGACACCCCGGGTCACGTTGACTTCTCTTATGAAGTATCTCGTTCATTAGCCGCCTGTGAAGGTGCTTTGCTGGTGGTTGATGCAGGGCAAGGTGTTGAGGCTCAAACCTTGGCAAACTGCTATACCGCTATCGAAATGGATTTAGAAGTGGTTCCGGTTTTAAATAAAATTGATTTACCCGCTGCAGATCCTGAGCGTGTTGCTGATGAAATAGAAGATATTGTTGGCCTTGACGCGCATGATGCAGTTCGCTGCTCTGCAAAAACAGGTATTGGTGTTCAAGATGTGATTGAACGCCTTGTTAAAGAGATCCCACCTCCGATTGGGGATGCGGATGCGCCTTTGCAAGCACTTATTATTGACTCGTGGTTTGATAACTATTTAGGCGTTGTTTCATTGATTCGTATTAAAAACGGAACATTGAGAAAAGGCGATAAAATTAAAGTGATGAGCACCGGGCAAGTATATAATGCAGATCGCCTCGGTATTTTCACACCTAAGCAAATCGACCGTGATGTTTTGAGTTGCGGTGAAGTGGGCTGGTTAGTTTGTGCAATTAAAGACATCACTGGTGCCCCAGTTGGGGATACGCTAACAGGGGCTCGTAATCCAGCAGATAAAGCATTACCTGGTTTTAAAAAGGTTAAACCACAGGTTTACGCTGGTTTATTCCCAGTCAGTTCTGATGACTATGAATCATTCCGTGATGCACTAGGTAAGTTAAGTCTAAATGACGCGTCTTTATTTTATGAGCCAGAAACTTCTACTGCGCTAGGTTTCGGTTTCCGTTGTGGTTTCCTTGGCTTACTGCACATGGAAATCATTCAAGAACGTTTAGAACGTGAATATGACCTTGATTTGATTACCACTGCGCCAACTGTAGTGTATGAAGTGCAGCAGACCAATGGTGATATCGTGTATGTTGATAGCCCATCAAAGCTACCGGCATTGAACAATATTGAAGAATTACGCGAACCAATCGCAGAGTGTCATATGCTGATGCCTAAAGAATATTTAGGTAACGTTATTACACTTTGTATTGAGAAACGTGGCGTTCAGACCAATATGGTCTATCATGGTAATCAAGTATCGTTGACTTATGAAATCCCAATGGCAGAAGTGGTATTGGATTTCTTCGACCGCTTAAAATCAACGTCTCGTGGGTATGCATCTTTAGATTATGCATTTAAACGTTTCCAAGCATCAGACATGGTGCGTGTTGATGTTCTTATCAACAATGAGCGTGTAGATGCTTTGGCCTTGATCACTCACCGTGCGAATTCTCAATATCGCGGCCGTGAACTGGTTGAAAAAATGAAAGAGTTGATCCCGCGTCAGCAGTTCGATATTGCGATTCAAGCTGCGATCGGTAACCACATTATTGCTCGTTCTACAGTTAAACAACTGCGTAAAAACGTACTTGCCAAGTGTTATGGCGGTGACGTTAGCCGTAAGAAAAAACTGTTACAGAAGCAAAAGGATGGTAAGAAACGCATGAAGCAAGTTGGTAACGTTGAGCTACCACAAGAAGCGTTCCTTGCTATATTGCATGTTGGTAAAGACTAAGTTTACAAGGAGTCTCAATGGCTAACACCTTTGCCTTGATCCTAACACTGGCAACATTAATCACTGGGATTATATGGTGTTTAGACAAGTTTAAATTTGCACCTGCGCGTAAAGCAAAACTTAAGCAGTTACAGGATGCAACAAATGGCGCAGTGAGTGAGGCGGATGTGGCAAATGCTGTCCGCCGTCCATCATGGCTTGAAACAGGGTCGTCTATTTTCCCTGTGTTAGCGATTGTACTGATTGTGCGTTCATTTATTTATGAGCCATTTCAAATACCTTCAGGGTCAATGATGCCAACGTTGTTAGTTGGCGATTTTATGTTGGTTGAGAAATTTGCTTATGGTTTGAAAGATCCAATCACACAAACGACATTAATCGAAACAGGTAAACCGAAACGTGGTGATATCGCAGTTTTTAAATACCCAAAAGATCCTAATGTTGATTTTGTAAAACGAGTTATTGGAATGCCGGGTGATAAAATTATTTATAACCCAGATGCAAAGGAACTCACAATTTACCCTAATTGTGCAGATAACAAATGTACAGAGACCTTACCTATTGTTTATGGTCCTCTGGCGCCGAGTGAATGGACAATGTTCCTTGATATCGGTTCTGTTGTTGATAACCAAAAGGGCAATTATGAAATTCCATTAGACCAACCTCTACCAAGAAATGCATTGCGTCAATACGAACGTAGTGAAAAATTGGATACGGTTGAGCATCAAATTTTGATTATTCGTCAAGCAATTACCGAAGCAAAATATTTGCAACCAGGTATGCCGAAGAATGAGTGGATTGTTCCTGAAAAGCACTACTTTATGATGGGTGACAACAGGGATAATAGCTCTGACAGCCGTATGTGGGGCTTTGTGCCGGAAGAGAATTTAGTTGGTCGCGCGGTATTTATTTGGTTAAGTCTTGATAAGCAAGAAAATGAATGGCCGACAGGTATTCGCTTTAGTCGAATTGGTCCACTATAATTTGGTTAGTGGGTCTAACTAAATGTTACAAATACGGGTTTTCGTTTGAAAACCCGTATTATCCGAAGCATTATTGTTTTACCCAGTGTACAATATAGATTAATTAATATTATTGGCTCCCCAATTATTAACTCTCCCATTTTAACTTATTGTAACTAATGGATTTTTATAATTAGTTTCACTGAGCTGCAAAAAATGCGAGAGGATTCGGAGTCAGTGCAAACGCAACAGTTTTGTAAAATGGTGCATTTTACAGGTCTGTTGCGTGTGCTTTTTTATCAAATAAAAATGGTTGGGCGCACATGAACCCCTCTTTAATAGAAAGATTACAACGTAAGCTTGGTTATCAATTCAAACAGAACGAGTTATTAATCCAAGCATTGACACATAGAAGTGCAAGCAGCAAACATAATGAACGCCTAGAATTTTTAGGTGACTCGATTTTGAGTTTTGTGATTGCAAATGACTTATACCACCGTTTTCCAAAGGTAGACGAGGGGGATATGAGTCGTATGCGAGCAACGCTTGTACGCGGAAATACATTAGCAGAAATCGCACGCGAATTTGAACTCGGTGAATGTTTACGTTTAGGGCCGGGGGAATTAAAAAGCGGTGGTTTTCGTCGCGAATCTATCCTTGCTGATACTGTTGAAGCACTGATCGGTGGTATTTTTTTAGATAGTGATATCCAAACGATCGAAAGAATTATTTTAGATTGGTATCAAAGTAGACTGGTTGAGATCAGTCCGGGTGATAAGCAAAAAGACCCGAAAACAAGGTTACAAGAATATCTGCAAGGGCGCCATTTACCACTACCTAATTATTTGGTTGTTCAGGTCAAAGGTGAAGCTCACGATCAAGAATTTACGATCCACTGCCAAGTCAGTGGTATTGACCAACCGATTAATGGCGTTGGCTCAAGCCGTCGTAAAGCGGAGCAAGCAGCAGCAGAGCAAGCATTGAAAATTTTGGAGCTTGAATGAGTGAATTACAATCCCACTGTGGTTTTGTTGCCATAGTTGGACGGCCAAATGTCGGTAAATCGACATTATTGAATCAATTACTGGGGCAAAAAGTTTCGATTACTTCGAGAAAGCCACAGACGACTCGCCATCGTATTATGGGGATCCACACAGAAGATAATTACCAAATTATTTATGTTGATACCCCAGGACTTCATATTGAAGAAAAACGTGCAATTAACCGTTTAATGAACCGCGCTGCATCCAGTTCAATTGGTGATGTTGAATTAGTTATTTTTGTTGTTGAAGGAACTAATTGGACCGCTGATGATGAAATGGTACTGACTAAGTTATCTAGCTTACGTTGCCCTGTTATATTGGCAATTAACAAAATTGATAATGTGACTGATAAAACGATACTGTTGCCACATATCAGTATGATCAGTCAGAAAATGAATTTTTTAGATGTTGTTCCTATCAGTGCAGAAAAAGGTACTGGTGTGGATACAATTGCTAAAATTGTTAAACAACATATACCTGAAGCTATTCATCATTTTCCTGAAGACTATATTACTGACCGTTCTCAGCGTTTTATGGCATCTGAGATTATCCGTGAAAAGCTCATGCGTTTCTTGGGTGATGAACTGCCATATTCGGTAACCGTCGAAATTGAACAATTTAAGGTAACAGAAGCGGGTATTTACCATATCAATGGCTTAATTCTTGTTGAGCGTGAAGGCCAAAAGAAAATGGTTATTGGTAACAAAGGGAGCAAACTGAAAACCATTGGTACCGAAGCGCGTATCGATATGGAAAGAATGTTTGATAACAAGGTACACCTTGAGCTTTGGGTTAAGGTTAAATCTGGCTGGGCTGATGACGAAAGAGCATTACGTAGCCTGGGTTATGTTGACGACCTAAAATAGTAGGTGGCAAAGTGAGTGGTTGGCAGCGTGCGTTTGTACTCCATTCAAGGCCTTACAGTGAAACGAGTTTATTGCTCGATTTTTTTACTGAAGGCGAAGGAAAAATACGCTTACTTGCAAAAGGCGCTCGCCGTAATCGTTCACCATTAAGGGGCTGTTTACAGCCCTTCACACCTTTGTTAATCCGTTGGGGGGGCAAAGGTGAAATCAAAACCTTAATCAATGCCGACCCTGTGTCTTTGGCTCTCCCTTTAACGGGAACCGTTCTATATAGTGGTTTATACCTTAATGAATTAACCGCACGTGTATTAGAATTTGGTACACCATATTCCTCACTATTTTTTGATTACCTCTCATGCTTACAGATCCTTGCCGCAAGTGAACACACCCCTGAATTTGCATTGCGTCGGTTTGAATTGGCTCTGCTTTCTTACCTTGGTTATGGTGTTGATTTTTTACATTGTGCTGGCAGCGGAGAGCCCGTTTCTGACACAATGACTTATCGGTATAGAGAAGAAAAAGGGTTTATTGGTAGCTTGGTTGTTGACCAGCTTAGTTTTACGGGTAAACAACTTAAGGCATTGGCGAGTCGAGAATTTCCTGACGCAGATACGCTCAAAGCAGCAAAACGTTTTACCCGACTTGCTTTAAAACCATATTTAGGCGGTAAACCTTTAAAAAGCAGAGAATTATTTCGACAGTTTACTTACTCGCCAGTTACACATAACAAACAGAGCTAAAATTGTTTTTCATTTTATTTTTTATCTAGTTTGTTACACCTCGATTACTACAATATATCCTTTTCTCATGTGTCTTTTTAGCGGAACTGGCTCTTTCAGACAATACATTTATTTCACTGGTACAAAATCTTACGAAGCGCTTCGCAAAAATAAAATACAAATACTGAAACAGGATATACAGATTGGAATTTGCTTCGAATGGTGAG
Organism: Providencia rettgeri; assembly: GCF_013255915.1. Lineage (GTDB taxonomy): Bacteria > Pseudomonadota > Gammaproteobacteria > Enterobacterales > Enterobacteriaceae > Providencia > Providencia hangzhouensis. The sequence goes on from NZ_CP053896.1 coordinate 1,696,148, forward strand.
AGATTTATTCCCTCAAAGGAGAAAATTACAGTAGGATAGTAGGTAGATGAGTTTGTTAGCGTTTATTAATGGGGAATAAAAAATGGCAGAGCTTTTGTTAGGCGTAAATATCGACCATATTGCAACGGTTAGAAATGCAAGAGGAACTCAATATCCAGACCCTGTACAAGCTGCATTTGTTGCGGAGCAAGCAGGCGCTGATGGCATTACAGTGCATTTACGCGAAGATCGACGCCATATTACAGATAGAGATATCACTCTGTTGAATGAAACTATTCAAACACGTATGAATCTTGAAATGGCGATAACCGATGAAATGGTTGAAATTGCGTGCCGCATCAAACCTACTTTCTGCTGTTTAGTGCCAGAAAAGCGTGAAGAGGTAACCACTGAAGGTGGTTTAGATGTTGCGGGCCAAAAACAGAAAGTGGCTGATGCTGTAAAACGTCTGACTGACGCGGGCATTCTCGTTTCATTATTTATTGATGCGGATCATCAGCAAATTGATGCAGCACAAGAGTGTGGTGCACCATTTATTGAAATTCACACAGGGGCTTATGCTGATGCTAAATCAGAACAAGAGCAAGAGTTAGAATTTCGCCGTATTCGTGATGGTGCCGTATATGCGGCGAGTAAAGGTATTAAAGTTAATGCGGGTCATGGTTTGACATACCATAACGTTCAACGTATTGCACAGTTACCTGAAATTTATGAGCTTAATATTGGCCATGCAATTATTGGCCGTGCTTTGTTTAGTGGGTTAGCTCAAGCGGTTACTGACATGAAAAAAATCTTATTAGAAGCACGTAAATAATGGCCATTGTTGGATTAGGAACGGATATTGTTGAGATTGCTCGAATTGAGTCGGTGCTTGAACGAACTGGTGATAGTCTAGCGAAAAGAATTCTAACTGAGACTGAATTAGCCCAATATCAACAGCAATCAAAGCCAGCTCGTTTTTTAGCAAAGCGGTTTGCTGTCAAAGAAGCCGCAGCAAAAGCATTAGGAACAGGGATCCGTAATGGTTTAGCCTTTAACCAATTTGAAGTAACCAATGATAAATTGGGAAAACCATTATTAAGTTTAACTGGGGAGGCATTGGAGCTGGCGAATCGGTTAAAAGTTACGCATTACCATGTTTCTATTACCGATGAACGTCACTATGCATCTGCTACAGTTATCATAGAAAGTATTTCTTGAATCAATGTAATACCGAGCTGCCAGTAAAAATCACTGGCAGCATTTAAGGATAACTAGATAAATAATTGGATATAAGTGAAGTTAAACCTAAATTTTATCGGCGTGATGAATTGCAACAAACTTATCCCAAAGCTGTTCTTCAGTTTCGATATGTTGAGGATCTGTGATGATTGTATTAGTAATTGGGCAAACGGACTGGCAAGTAGGTTTGTCGTAATGGCCTACACATTCAGTACATAGTGTTGAGTCAATTTCGTAAATTTCGTCACCCATAAATATTGCATCATTTGGGCATTCGGGTTCACACATATCGCAATTGATACAGCGTTTTGTAATTAATAAAGACATATCAGTGATTTACATTGTATTAAGTTAAAAACTAGTAACTTATACCTTGCACCTATTCGTTACTTTCGTTTGGTTCTTATATTTTTATGCCATGTATTTTACCTGCAAAGCCTGAAAAAAGTAACAACAAATCATAGTGTAGATGTTTTACATCATTTAAATGATAAATTTGTATTTTTAGCGTTCAATTTTTTGCTATACCAGAATATTGGTATCCTTTTCTGTTATTGTATTCACATCTGGATCGTTATTTTCTATTTTTAAATAATCAGTAAACTAGAATGTAATAATAAAGTGAATTAAGATAAGAATGTAAATATACCTATGCTAAATAATCGAAACTAGGGTGAAAGATAAGATTATTTATTTAAATAGACCTAATGTTAATAGTGTGGTGAAGTTTTAATGTTGATGATCTTATACCGCTTTTCTTTCTTTATTAAAATATGATTTTAAAGTTGATTATTTAAATAAGGGGCAAATTAATACCCCTTGTGACTAATTTAAGGTGTCATAAAATATACGTAATATAAGGAAGGTATTATATGATGCTATAGCTATGAGTTTTCCAGCTTTTATCTTTTTCAGCTTGACTGAATATATGGATAAGGCCATTGGCGATAAATAGAGTTGCCGATTGAATTGTACTTCCAACAGTAAATTCATCAACATAGAGTAGTTTTATGCCAGCTTTATCGTCAATTTCATATAATTCGACGATTTTCTCGCTTAAATTATATCCATATAAGTATTGTTTATTATCTACTGTATCATAAAATGCTTGAATATTACCAAGGTAGGATCTTAATTTGCCTTTTTGCGCAGGAGCATTTGGTTCAATTTTACCATTATCAGCCATAGCATAGACAACGTAAGTTTTATCTTTTGAGTGGCCTAAAAAATAATTACGTTTTGCGGCATTGAATGTCATTGTTGTTGGATAAAACTCTTCAAATGAACCGTCTTGTACCAATCTTCTAATGATAGCCATATATTTATTCCTTTTACTATTAATAATGAATAATAATTTGATTGCCTAGTTATCATAAATAAATAAGTTAGATTTAAAATAACCTTTATTATTAGTTCATTTCATATATCTAATAAATAGAATAAATATTCACAAAGATTGAAAGTTGTGATAAAAATAATAAAAAAGATAAAGGGTTGAAAATATGTTCGAAAATCTTGGTGTTCTTAACTTTTGGACTTACTTAGCTGGGCTTGTTTTAATCATTATCGTACCAGGGCCTAACTCATTATATGTATTAAAAACAAGTACTTCGAGTGGGACTCGGTTTGGTTATCGGGCTGCTCTAGGGGTATTTACTGGGGATGGGATATTAATTTTCCTGTCATTTATTGGTGTAGCTTCGGTAATCAAAGCTTCTCCAACATTATTTATGATAGTGCGTTACTTAGGGGCTGCTTATTTACTATATTTAGGTTGTAAGATTTTATATAGCACATTTATGCATAAGAAGTCGAATCAAGACGGCACTGACACTATTTCAATTAAAACAGAAAACCATTTTACTCGAGCCTTAGTGCTGAGCTTAACAAACCCGAAAGCAATTCTATTTTATATTTCTTTCTTTATACAATTTGTTGATTTTAATTACTCTCATGCATGGGTGCCTTATCTTGTACTCGCGACGATCTTAGAATTAGTCAGTTTTTTATACTTAAGCTTATTGATTTTTAGTGGTTACTTGATAGCTCGTTTTTTACGTGAAAAGCAGCTCCTTGCAAAACTTGGAAATTGTACGGTAGGCGCTTTCTTTATGGGTTTTGCAGCTAAATTAGCGATTTTTAGCAATTAAAATTAGGTTGTTATTATAAAGGCAAAAGCATTTTAATTGCGGTCATTCTAACATTTAAGGATAATCACGTATAAACGCATTGGTTAGAGGTAAGAGTGACACAAATAGAAATTGATGAGTATTGGATGCAACAAGCCATTGAACTTGCGCTAAAAGCACAAGATCTTGGCGAAATTCCTGTCGGTGCGGTCTTAGTGAAAGATAACCATTTGGTTGCCTCGGGGTGGAATCGTTCTATTATTGACCACAATCCGACTGCACATGCTGAGATTATGGCTTTGCAACAAGCAGGGCAAGAGCTATCAAATTATCGGTTATTAGATACCACCTTATATGTCACGTTAGAGCCTTGTATTATGTGTGCAGGTGCAATGATCCACAGCCGTATTAGCCGTGTAGTTTATGGTGCTAAGGACTTTAAAACTGGAGCTTGTGGTTCTTACCTAGATATCATGGGGCAAGCAGGGTTAAATCATTATGTGGATGTTACTGGTGGTGTTCTAGAACAGCAATGTTCTTCAATGCTGAGTGCTTTTTTTAAGCTGCGTAGAGCCCAAAAAAAAGTACAAAAGCGCTAATATGGTAAATTTTAGCGCTCCCATTTTATTTCAGCATGATTTATAACGGTTTCTCAGGTGCTTTTAGTGGTGTGATGGGCGTTTTATCATCGGTTTCATCGGTATTTTGCGATGGATGTAGTGAAAGCAAATACTTTCCTAATGGTAGTCTTTTTTCTTCAAGTGTTTTAGGTGGTTGCGTTGCAGAACTCATTTTACCTAAATGCGTAGTACTCACTTTTTCAGGAATAGGGGACTGATTTTGAATCGTTTGAGACTCAGCTGCTGTCAGGTTTTCTGGTGAAATTAAATAAATAAGTGATTTTTGTGCAATATCAAGTGCATGCTGTTTTCTTTCTTGGCTTTGTAAGTAACCAACTAAACTTTGATGATAACGACGAATATTCTCAACGTAACGATAAGCTTCGTGGCCACGTGCATAACCATAAGTGAGCTGTGAGTAATATTTTTTCTGTGTCAATAAAGGTAAGCGAGCTTTCACATCTAACCACCGGTTAGGGTCTCCGCCTAACATTTCAGTTAATTTACGTACATCCTGCATATGCCCATATCCCATATTATAGGCAGAAAGGGCGAACCAGATGCGGTCATCTTCTTCGATGGTTTCAGGTAAACGTTCCATAATATAAGCAAGATAAGCGGCACCACCCTTAATACTTTCTTCCGGGTCTAACCTGTCAGCAATACCCATTGTTGTTGCCGTTGGCTTGGTTAACATCATTAGCCCACGTACACCTGTAGGCGAAGTCGCTAAAGGGTCCCAATGGGACTCTTGCCATGCGATAGCTGCTAATAATTTCCAGTCAATCACCTGAGCATATTTTTCAAACAGCGGTTGATACTCGGGAAGTTTATTATCAATTGCCTTTATAAATGCCATTGTGTCGAAATAATCGAAGGATTCTACATGGCTAAAATATTTTTCATTAAGGCGTGCGAGTAATTCGGTTTCATGACTGAGATTGAAGAAGTCAAGTAACGCAGCGTCTAAACTGTTTTCTTTGCTACGACGCATATACCAAGTGATAGCATGTTCATCCAATAAATCAAAAGCTACGGCAATTTGGGGGTGAATACGTTGCTGTAGTGCAACCGCAATAGAGTCTTCTAACGTGTAGTCAACCTCGCCATCAGCAACCATTTCAAGGATTTGACTGGTATTGTATTTTGAAGTTTCTTCCCACTTTAGGTCTGGGTATTCTTTGGACAATTCTTTAAGTGTACTTGCATGAGCTGTGCCAGCGGTAACTAATAATTTACCATTAATTTCATTGAAATTTTTGGGACGGTTTGTTCCTTTGCGATATACAAGTTGTTGAGTAACATTAAGATAGCTTGGACCGGTTTTCGTTTTGGCTAAACGGTCTTTGTTATACAGCAGGCCCGCTACCGCGATATCAGCATCACCATTTTCAAGGTCATCGAATATTTGCTCGAATGTTGGGCGGATGGTTATTTTGAGTTTAACTCCTAGGTATGAGGCAAAGCCTTGAGCCAGCTCGTAGTCAAACCCGCGCAGCTGTTTTTGCTCATCAATATAGATTAGTGGCGAGCTAACGGCACTAATACGTAATTCACCTTGAGAAATAATTTTATTAATTTGTGAATTCTGCGTATTGGGCCAACGGACGTTAAAACCGATGACCATAGTAGCCAGTAGCGCGATGACCACGACAATTAAATAGTTAACTTTTAAGTTATTCAAATAATAGTTTCTCGTGCATTGACTGGTGCTGTATGTCCATAAAAGAGTATGGCTAAGTAATGGTTATAATTCCAGTAGTCGGCTATTTTGCTCAACATTTAGGAAGGGTGCAACCTATATTATCGTATTTAGCACAGAATAATATTTAACTAATCGCTTTATTTTTAATCACGCAAACGGTTTCGTATTGATGAACATTGCTCTATAATGTGTTCCGGTTTCCCTGCTTTCATGTTCAGGGCTGGCGTTTAAAAGAGAGAAATTAAGACGATGGAAATTTTGCGTGGTTCACCTGCTCTATCAGCATTTCGTATTACCCGCCTTTTGGCACTGTTTGTAGAAAAACAGCTTCCTGTCACGGATATCTATGCTGAGTATATGCACTTTGCTGAAGTTTCGGCGCCGTTGAGTGATGGTGAGCAAGGCAAACTGAGCAGTTTGTTAAAGTACGGCCCTTCTCTGGCAGAGCACGACCCATTCGGTAAGCTTATTTTAGTGACTCCTCGTCCGGGAACTATCTCTCCATGGTCTTCAAAAGCAACAGATATTGCACACAACTGTGGTCTTAATCAAGTCAAGCGTATTGAACGTGGGGTTGCTTATTATGTCCAAGGTGATGCACTGACCCAAGAGCAGTGGCATGAAGTGATCGCTATTTTGCACGATCGCATGATGGAAAGCATTTTCTCTTCTTTTGAACAAGCGAGCGCATTATTTGTGCAGCACCAGCCAGCACCAATGAAATCCATTGATGTGATTGCGGGTGGTCGTATTGCATTGGAAACAGCAAACAGGGAAATGGGACTGGCATTAGCTGATGACGAAATTGATTACCTGTTAGAGGCCTTTGTCGGGTTAAAACGTAATCCAACGGATGTTGAGCTCTACATGTTTGCTCAAGCAAACTCAGAACACTGTCGCCACAAAATCTTTAATGCAGATTGGGTGATTGATGGCGAAGAGCAGCCTAAATCGCTGTTTAAAATGATTAAAAATACGTTTGAAAAAACACCTGACCACGTTTTATCGGCATATAAAGATAACGCAGCCGTGATGGAAGGTTCGCCTGTTGGTCGTTTCTTCCCTGAGCCTGAAGGGCGCACTTACCGCTATCACCAAGAAGATGCTCATATCTTAATGAAAGTGGAAACCCATAACCACCCAACAGCGATTTCGCCTTGGCCAGGCGCAGCAACAGGCTCTGGTGGTGAAATTCGTGATGAAGGCGCAACAGGTCGCGGCGCGAAGCCAAAAGCAGGTTTAGTCGGTTTTTCGGTTTCTAACCTACGTATTCCTGGTTTTGAACAGCCTTGGGAAGAAGATTTCGGTAAACCAGAGCGCATTGTGACCGCTTTGGATATTATGATGGAAGGGCCATTAGGCGGTGCGGCATTTAATAATGAATTTGGTCGCCCTGCGTTATTAGGCTATTTCCGTACTTATGAAGAAAAGGTCAATAGCCACAATGGAGAAGAGTTACGTGGTTATCATAAGCCGATTATGTTAGCGGGGGGCATAGGAAATATCCGTGCAGACCACGTACAGAAAGGCGAAATTACGGTCGGTGCAAAACTCATTGTACTCGGTGGCCCTTCAATGAATATCGGGTTAGGTGGTGGAGCTGCATCATCAATGGCATCGGGCCAATCAGATGCAGACCTAGATTTTGCTTCGGTACAGCGCGATAACGCAGAGATGGAACGCCGTTGCCAAGAAGTCATCGATAGCTGCTGGCAACTTGGTGATGATAACCCAATTTTATTTATCCATGACGTAGGCGCAGGCGGTTTGTCGAACGCAATGCCAGAATTGGTCAGTGATGGTGGCCGTGGTGGGCGCTTTGAGTTACGTAAGATTCTCAATGATGAGCCAGGAATGAGCCCATTGGAGGTCTGGTGTAACGAATCTCAAGAACGTTATGTAATGGCCGTTTCACCAGAGCAGCTTCCTGTGTTCACCGCAATTTGTGAGCGTGAACGTGCGCCGTTTGCAGTGATTGGGGAAGCCACTGAAGAACGTCATTTGACATTAAATGATGAACATTTTGCTAACCAACCGATTGATATGCCACTGGATGTTTTATTAGGCAAAACGCCAAAAATGTTGCGTGATGTAATAACATTAAAGGCGGAACCGGATTCATTAGACAGAACAGCGATTAATTTAAATGAAGCGGTGAAACGTGTCCTGCATTTACCAGCCGTAGCTGAAAAAACATTCTTAATTACCATTGGCGACCGAACCGTTACAGGCATGGTTGCTCGTGATCAGATGGTTGGCCCATGGCAAATTCCTGTCGCTGACTGTGCAGTAACGACTGCAAGTTTAGATAGCTACTATGGGGAATCCATGTCTATTGGTGAAAGAACGCCAGTAGCATTGGTGGATTTCGCTGCATCAGCACGCATGGCCGTGGGTGAAGCATTAACCAATATTGCATGTTCATATGTGCAAGATTTAAAACGCGTTAAATTGTCTGCAAACTGGATGGCAGCGGCAGGGCATCCGGGGGAAGACGCAGGTTTATATGAAGCGGTTAAAGCGGTAGGGGAAGAGCTTTGTCCTGCGCTAGGCCTAACCATCCCTGTTGGTAAAGATTCCATGTCAATGAAAACTCGTTGGCAGCAGGATGGTGAAGAGCGTGAAATGACGTCGCCACTTTCCTTGGTGATTAGTGCATTTGGCCGTGTTGAAGATGTCCGCTTAACAGTGACACCTGAACTAAAAACAGGTCATGATAATGCCTTGTTATTAATTGACCTCGGGCAAGGCCATAACGCGCTGGGCGGTTCTGCACTCGCACAGGTATATCGTCAGTTAGGCAATAAAGCCCCTGATGTACGTAGCCCTGAAGTATTGCTTGGCTTCTTTAATACCATTCAGAAGTTATTATCCGAGCAAAAATTATTAGCCTATCATGACCGCTCAGATGGCGGCTTGCTCGTCACTTTAGTGGAAATGGCTTTTGCGGGTCATTGCGGTATTAATGTTGATATTAGCTCTTTTGATGAAGACACGCTCGCAGCATTATTCAACGAAGAGTTAGGCGCTGTCATTCAAATTAATGAAGCCGATAGAGCGTATGTGGCAGAATGTTTTGCACAAGTAGGGCTTACAGGCTGCGTTCATTATTTAGGTTCTGCAATACAAGATGATGCCGTGATCATCAATAGCCGAGATACGGTTGTTTACCGCGAATCTCGCAGTTTATTGCGCCAATGGTGGGCTGAAACGACTTGGCAAATGCAGCGCTTGCGCGATAACGAAGTGTGTGCAGACGAAGAACATACAATGAAACAGGATAACCAAGACCCAGGTTTGAATGTGAAATTGACTTATGACATTGAAGAAGACATTGCTGCACCATTTATTTTGTCAGGTGTACGTCCTAAAGTAGCTGTTTTACGTGAACAAGGTGTGAATTCACATGTGGAAATGGCGGCAGCCTTTGACCGTGCTGGTTTCGATGCAATTGATGTGCATATGAGTGATTTACTCGCAGGTAACTTGTCTTTGGAACAATTCCAAGCATTAGTGGCTTGTGGCGGTTTCTCTTATGGTGACGTATTAGGTGCGGGTGAAGGTTGGGCAAAATCTATTTTATTCAACAATAAAGTCCGTGATGAATTTGAGACATTCTTTAACCGTGCTGATACTTTATCTCTGGGGGTATGTAATGGTTGCCAGATGATGTCGAACTTACATACGCTTATCCCAGGTGCTGAATTCTGGCCCCGTTTTGTACGTAACCGTTCTGAACGTTTTGAAGCACGCTTTAGCTTAGTTGAAATAGCAAAAAGCCCATCACTGTTACTGCAAGATATGACAGGTTCTCGTATGCCGATAGCGGTTTCTCATGGGGAAGGGCAAGTGGAAACCCGTGCAGCCGCACATTTACAGCAATTAGAAGATAATGGGCTGGTGGCAATGCGCTTCGTGAATAACTACGGTCAGGTAACTGAGCAATATCCAGCTAACCCGAATGGGTCAGTTAATGGTATTACGTCGGTGACCTCGAAAGATGGCCGAGCAACGATCATGATGCCGCACCCTGAGCGTGTTTTCCGCACTGTGAGTAATTCATGGCACCCTGAAAATTGGGGAGAAGATAGCCCGTGGATGCGCATTTTCCGTAACGCACGTAAGCAATTAGGTTAATAAATCACAAGTTCGATAGATTGTTGAAAAGGCCAGCTATTTTGCTGGCCTGAATTTTAATCGAGTGAGTTTTAAACGGAAAGGTCGGTTTTTGAGTCAGAATTATTCCTAATTACTATTTCCAAAAACGATCAATTTGTTCCCTTAATGCTTCCGCCGTTTTTTTGCCTTTTTCGCCAACTAATGCACGGCCAGCAATAAAGGCTTTTGCATTGATACCATTAAATAAATGCAGGTCTTCTGGAACTATCCCGCCTGTAATTGAGAGTTCTAGTCCTAAATCAGACAGTTTGCGCATTTTTTCGATATCTTCATTGCTCCAGCCAATACCAGCGAGTTCTGCATCACGGGAACGATGGTAAATAGCTTGCGAAATGCCAAGTTCAACCCAATTTTTAGCATCGTCAAAAGTCCAATTACCATAGATTTCAATTTGGATTTCACGATTAAACTCATCGGCAACTTTTTTACAGGCAGCAATAGTGGCAATATGTGCCGCCGCTGATACTGTGATCCAATCTGCTCCCGCTTCAAATGCCATTTTCGATAAAATGGCTCCACCATCCGTGGTTTTCATATCGCAAACTAGAATGTGGTTGGGATATTTTTGACGTAAAGTCGCGACCGCATTCATGCCTTCTGCAAAAGCTAAGATTGTGCCCACTTCAATAATATCAACGAAAGTGTGTACATTTTCAGCCACTTCGAGTGCAGCCGGTAAGTTGGTTTGGTCTAGAGCTATTTGGATCAAAGGCTTTGTCATTGTGATTGTCCTAAAATATTTTCATGTATGAGACGCGCAAGGCCATCACCATTGTTATCGGTAGCACAAACGAAATCCGCATGGGACTTCACGGTGTCATCAGCATTTTTCATTGCAACCCCTAAGCCTGCTAGCTTAATCATGGAGATATCGTTGTGATTATCACCAACAGCAATAACTTGCTTCGAGTCATAACCCAGAGAATGAAGATACTCAGCTAAACGCGTGCCTTTGTTATTGCCTTTAGCAGCAAAATCGAAACGGTTTGACCATGATTTTTCTGCATTAAAAGTTTGTTTTATCCAAGGTGAGTTTAAGAAGCGCTCTAACGTAGCCGGTTCACCTTCGACGACAAATTTCCAAATATAGTCAGCGTGCTGGACTTGTTCTTCAAATGAATCAATGCGATAAATTTTTGGCGGATGGGCCATGGTTGGGTCGTTAGCCCATTGCTCCATCGCGCTCATGTAATCGATGGGATCGATTTTTGAATACACCATGGCATCGGTGATATACATCACCATTTTCAGTTTGTCCTGTTGCGCCAGTTCAATAAAAGTGAGCGCGTTCTCTTTGGTGAGAGCATTGTGTGTGAGAACTTTTTCGTTTTGGTAATCATAAATATAAGTACCATTGCAACAAATAATTGGCGTGGTTAAACCAAGCTCATCATAATAGGGGCGAGCTGCGGTATGATGGCGACCCGTGACTATCATGACATGGCATTGTTTTGCTGCTTTGTGAATGGCTTGTTTGACGGCTGGGTGGATAGTGTGTTCTTGAGTTAAAACTGTGCCATCTAAATCAAGCGCTAATACGTTATACATAGTTGATTACCTCTATTGCTAATTAATGATTCTTTTTTATTATCATTAAATTAGCATAATGCTTGGTCAATAACCTGATAAACATCATCAATGGTGCGGCAGCGACGTAATTTATCAAGATCGACACCGGTTTCACTGTTTTCATCATCGAGAACGCGAGTCACTTCCATCAAGCCTTCCATATGTTCATCTGATGAGCTACCCGCTAAGGTGATCAGCACATCAACGGGTTCATCCTCGCCATCAAAAATAATGGGTTTGTCTAGAGTGACTAAAGCAAAGGCTGTTTTTAGTACACCATCTTCAGGTCTTGCATGGGGAAGGGCCAAATTAGGTGCGATACAAATATAAGGCCCAAGTTTTTCGACGCTGCTGATGATTGCCTCATGATAACTGGGTTTTATCGCCCCCGAAGCGATGAGCAGGTCTGTACCTATCTTAATAGCATCACGCCAGTTATCAGCGGATGCTTTTAGCTGTATCGAATTATTGTCGATTAGTGATTGTTTAAATCCCATCATTGCCTTCCTATTTTTCAACGTTAAGGGAGTAGATACCGTTATGAGCGATATCTATTCCTATGACTTAGGCTATTTATTTCCGATAAAATTAGTATGTATGATATCGAGTAGTTCATCACCGAATGAGTTAGGGTTGAGCATATTTTGTACGCCAAGCACAAATTTCCCATCACCGGGGTCCATTTCTGAGCTTAAATGCTTAGAGGAAACGATAATATCAGTGGCTGTTAATTTTGATTTATAGTCAGATACGGCGCAGGAGTCCATGATGTGTGGGATCCCTTTTTTCTCAAGATACTGGCCAATTTTCATTTTCATCATCATTGACGAGCCTTGTCCATTACCGCAAACTGCTAAGATACGTACAGGTTTAGCGCCGCTATTTTCAAGTGGGGCTGCTTCAGCTTTCTCATTGATCTGAATTTCAGTTTTGGTAGGACTTTGTGCGTCTTCTTCAGCGCGTAATTTTTTTGCGGCAAAGTACATATAGACAAAGGAGAGGGCGACAACCACAAAGAAGAACATTTTAGAGAAAGACAAACCTTGCATAATGACAGGGAAAGCTAATGCCCAGTCGGCCATTCCCATCCAACCGCTAAATTCAGTACCTTGTCGATTGATAAGATCAATGGCCCAAGCGGAACCTAATATCTCGATAACGCCCATGACAAAACAGACTTTCATAACCGCTTTCCAGCCGCCAAAATGGTTTGCAAAGATACCAATAGTGGCGTTGGAGAAAAACATTGGGATAAAACCAGGAATAATCATAATTGGCGAGTTAAATGCCAACATACCCAGAACGGCAACAAATTGCCCAATTGCCCCCCACATAAAGCCAAACACCATCGCATTAGGTGAGAAAGCGTAGATTGCCGCACAATCGATAGCGAGCACAGCGTTGGGAATGACACGTTCGGAGATCCCTTTAAAGGCCTCAGAAAGCTCGGCAACAAACATTCGCACACCCGTAACAATGATTTGGATAGCAACGGCAAATTTTAAACCTGTTTCAATAATATAAATGGTCCAGTGGGTGGTCCCTGCCATGGTTTGCAGATTAGGTATACCAAAGGAAATTAAGATCACACCAAAGAATAAGGTCATCACAATGGCAGTAGCGGAAATACTGTCATGGAAGATATGCAGCCATTTGGGCAGTTTTAAATTATCAACACTGTCTTTTCTATCCCCCAATTTCGGGGAAACTTTGGTTGCTATCCATGAGGCAAACTGCTGCTGGTGGCCGATAGAAAAACCGGCACCGCCAGTGACTTCTTGCGTTGGCTTAAACATAATATTGGAAGAAATTCCCCAATACAGCGCCATTAATACCGCAGAATACAAAATGGTTTCCCACATGCTTGAGCCGAGCACAAAATAGAAAACAGCGATTAGGCCTGCTTGTTGAAACATAATATGCCCTGTCAACATAATGGTACGAATACCCGTGACGCGGCGAAAAAGGACTAAAACAATATTAATTGCGAGAGCTAATAAAACGGTATAGCCCACCCAAGAATAGTTATCACCCATGGCTTCCATTGTCGCCATCATTGACGTATATGGATCAATAACTGAGCCCGTAAGTCCATGGTATTCAGACATTTTTTCTATTACGGGTTTAAAACTGGAAACTAAAGTACTGGCTCCAACGCCAACTAGCATAAAACCAACAATCGTTTTGATTGTCCCTTTGAGGATTGTCGTGCCATCGCGCTTTAATAGCCAATAACCAATAAATGTGACTAAGCCTAATAATAGAGGCGCTTTTGTCATTACTTGGCTGTAAAAAATATAGAAAGCGTCGTATAAAAAATCCATATTTTTACCTCTAATCAAATTGTATTTGTAATTTATCTGGGTCAGAGATGATTCATATTGATCGTATCTGGTGTTATTGCGATATAATCATTTAAAGGGGTTAAACAATCCCGCAAAAATCAAATGTGATCATATGTAATCACGAATTGCTCTTTTATGATTGTTTGCATTTGTCTGTTTTTTTACCAGTAAAAAAATAAATAAATGGCGACTTGATCACGTAATATTTAAAATATCCATATGTATCAATGTGATATTTTTACTTGAATCAAATATTGTTTTTTTGCATAAGCAAAGGTTGACAATATTAGATGAGATAAATAGAATCAAAACTAATCACTAGTAATCATTTTGAGTCATATGTCATCATGGTCGTGATTATTAACTAATAAGGCGATGATTATGAATGAAGTGCAAAGACACAATGAAATATTGTCGTTATTGGAAACACATCGAGTGATCAATGTTTCTCATATAACCGAACAATTTAGTGTGTCTCCTGCAACTGCTCGTCGTGATATTTCAAAGTTAGATGGGCAAGGTAAATTGCGAAAAGTCCGTAATGGTGCAGAACGTATTGAAAATAAAAAGCGTAAGTGGACACCGTTAAACATCAATAGTACTGAGCACTATGAAGAAAAGTCTGAAATCGCAATTAAAGCGGCAGAACTTTGTCTTCCGGGAGAAAGCGCTGTAATTAACTGTGGTTCAACCGCGTTTATGTTAGGGCAGCAGTTGTGCGGTAAAAACGTGCAAATTGTGACGAATTATTTTCCATTAGCGAGTTATTTGATTGACCAAGACCATGATGACGTCATTTTAATCGGTGGGCAGTATAACAAAGCACAAAACATTTTTTTGAATCCTGCTTTGAACACGTTAATGGGCTATGCCGGTAACTGGATGTTTACTTCAGGTAAAGGATTAACGGAAGCTGGCTTATACAAAGCGGATATGTTAACTGCGGTAGCAGAGCAGCAAATGCTTGATCAAATTGATAAATTAGTCGTTGTTGTAGACAGTTCCAAAGTGGGTCATCGAACGGGAATGTTATTTTGCCCAGCTAATAAGATAGATGTTCTTATCACTGGAAGAAATGCCAATGCTGAGGTTATCAAAGCGATTGCCGAGCAGGGCACGCGAGTGATACTGGTTTAATTCCGTCGAATACCTGATTTTTTAATATAGACAAATTCAGCTGCCATGCCTTAATTTCTCGATTAAGGCATCAGGCTCCCTACATCTAAAATTCTAGAAAAGGTATTGTTACTATGAGCAAAGTAAATGAAATCACACGTGAATCTTGGATTTTAAGTACGTTTCCTGAGTGGGGAACGTGGCTAAATGAAGAAATTGAAAAAACGGTTGTTGAACCCAATACCTTTTCAATGTGGTGGCTGGGGTGCACAGGTATTTGGTTAAAGAGTGAGGGAAATACCAATGTTTGTATCGATTTTTGGTGTGGAACAGGGAAAAAAACGCAAAAAAACCCACTCATGAATAAGCAACACCAAATGATGCGTATGGGCGGTGTTGAAGCGCTACAACCAAACTTACGTACTGCGATTTTCCCTTTAGATCCGTTTGCGATTAAAGAAGTTGATGCGATTTTAGCCTCTCATGACCATGCTGACCATATTGATGTCAATGTCGCTGCTGCGGTAATGCAAAACTGTGGTGACCACGTTAAATTTATTGGCCCTCAAGCTTGTGTGGATTTATGGATAAAATGGGGAGTACCAACCGAACGTTGCGTTGTTGCCAAAGTCGGTGATGTACTGGAAGTGGGGGATATGAAAATCCGTGTGTTAGACTCATTTGACCGCACGGCACTAGTGACATTGCCACAGGGTGTTTCTTCTTATGATAAGCAAATTTTAGATGGTATGGATTCACGTGCAGTGAATTACCTGATTGAAACAACAGGTGGCTCTATTTATCATTCAGGCGATTCACATTATTCAAACTATTATGCGGCTCACGGTAACCGTTATCAGATTGATGTGGCATTGCTTTCCTATGGAGAGAACCCACGTGGTGTGACCGATAAAATGACGTCATCCGATATTTTACGTGCGGCAGAGTCATTAGATTGCGAGCGGGTTATTCCATTCCACCATGATATTTGGGCTAACTTCCAAAAT
The DNA here is from genome assembly GCF_013255915.1 of Providencia rettgeri. Lineage (GTDB taxonomy): Bacteria > Pseudomonadota > Gammaproteobacteria > Enterobacterales > Enterobacteriaceae > Providencia > Providencia hangzhouensis. The sequence continues at coordinate 1,712,039 of NZ_CP053896.1, forward strand.
GATCCGCGGGAAATTGAAGTCTTGTGGAATATGAAAAAAGAGCGTTTGCAATATAAATTTGCCCCGTTCTTCTGGCAAGTGGGTGGGAAATATACTTATCCAACAGATAAAAACCGCATGCACTATCAACATTTCCGCGGCTTTAGTGATATTTTCAAAAATGAACCTGAATTGCCATATAAAGCGTTTTTATAATTAATCCTGCTATTAAAAGCAGCGTTTAAGGAAACTTAGACGCTGTTTTTTTATTTTATTTAAAAAATATATATATTCAAATAATATGTATTGCCAATATATTTATTATCTATGTGGCATTATTTTTTATTAATCTACTGACGTTGACTGTCTTAATTTAATATTTTCTAATGTTAGTGTTATCAATGTAGATAACTTATCTGATTCAATAAAAATAATTTTTGCTGATTTAATTTCAGTTGTTAATGATGTTAAATTTAAAAACTTTTTAGAAAACCTAACAGGAAGTAAAGTAAATATTATATCAAACATGTACTTAAGCAAGTTTGATAAAGATGATTTTCTAACTACACATTGTGACTCCGATGATGGGATAGGTATTGTAATTAACCTAACAAAGGAATGGGAAGCAAATTATGGAGGATTAACGATGATTTTAGATAAGGATAAAAAGACAATTTAGATACTTTTATCCCGTCATATTTAAATATTTTAATTTTTGATACAAAAAAAAGAAAAATCCCACATTTCGTTTCCACAGTGACATCTAATAGAACAAGTAAAAGAATGGCATTAGTTGTGAGGTATAATGAAGCAAATTAAAGTACTTCTTTGTGCTATTTTAATATCATTCATATGGGGGAGTGCATTTCCTATATCAAAACTAGCGATTGACCAAGTAGGTGTTTGGGCTTTTAGAATCTACTCCCTAATTATTTCAGTTATTTTTTTGTGCTTTGTTTTTTTCTTTTTTAGTCGGTGTCGGTTTAATTTTCGAGAGTTTGTAAACAGTATCCCACTTGGTTTTTTAAATATTTTTTTAGTTCCTATATTAAATAGTTTGGCGTTAAAGTATACAGAAGCGGTAAAGGCATCTGTACTTGTTTATACAATGCCAGTAATGGCAACAGTTGTATTGGGTGTAATAAATAAACATATTGAAACTCGGTCAGTATTTGTATCTTTGTTATGCATTAGTGGTATTTTTATCTTTATATCACCAGTTGGTATAAGTATTGGTGAAATGATAATTTTATTAAGTGCATTTATGTGGGCGCTAGGAACTATTTTATCTGAAAAAATTACCATGAAAATAAACCTAACTTCAAAAGTATTTTATCAAAATATAGTATCATTTATTTTTCTTATTTTATTAATTCCATTTTTAAATGTTGATTTAAACATATTGAGTAATATACATTCTGAATTTTTTATGAGTGTATATATACCAATTATCTATATGGGGATAGCTAATGGCGTGATTGTTTATGTTCTTTGGTATTATATGATAGGGTATGGTGGCGCAAAGCTTTCATCATACTCAATTCTTATTTCACCAATCATTAGTGTGATGATTTCATCCTATCTTTTAGATGAGACAATGACAATTTCGATGATAATCGGTATGTTATTTATTTTGTTAAGTATGTTAATTGTACTTTCAGAAAAAAATAAAAATTGATATTGAAGTCACCGATAATATGCTTTTAGTGATTATTTTCTTATGGGGCACATTCCCCCTCCGCCCTTATGGGTGAAGGGAGAATGTGCTATTCACAATGCTAAGTTTCCCTTGTTACCTAATGACATTTTGTATTATTCAAAGAGTGAGATATTACTCAAGAATAAACATGCCGTATGGGTGGATCTGCAAATAGAGGTTTTCCCCGACAGAAGGTTGTAATTGAGTGGCATTAATTTGCAGCAACATTGATTGACCATGCCAATCAACAGTGACTTCATATTGAGGCCCCATATAAGCAACATGAGTCACTGTACAGCGTTGGCTGTCTTCACCTTGTAAACTCAGCGTGATAGCTTCGGGACGAACCCCCACAGTTACCGCGGTTTTATCAGTAACAAACTGTTCTGGGCGTGGTAAGCGATAATTGAAAATATCCACGGAATCCGCACTGAGTGTCGCAGGGAAAATATTGGCATCCCCCATAAAGCTGGCCATAAATTTTGACGCTGGCTGGCGGTAGAGCTCTTGCGGTGAGCCGAGTTGCATGATTTTCCCTTTATTCATGACCAACACCATATCCGAAACCGCAAAGGCCTCGCTTTGGTCATGGGTAACATACAAAGAGGTGATATTAAACTGCTGCTGTAACTCACGGATTTTTTCACGCATGCTACGACGTAAATTTGCATCCAAGTTACTTAATGGCTCATCGAACAACAGCACTTTTGGCTTAAGGATCAATGCGCGAGCTAAGGCAACTCGTTGCTGTTGTCCCCCAGAAATTTGGTCGACAAAGCGGTCAGCAAAACCAGCTAAATCAACTAATTCTAATGCCTCGTCAACTCGTTTTTTTATTTCGGCTTTGGGTAATCCTAACATTTTTAAGCCATAACCCACGTTGTCCCCCAAGGACATATGCGGGAACAGGGCATAAGATTGGAAAACCATACAGATATCGCGTTGTTGAATGGAACGGTCTGTCACATCTTCACCGTCAATAAACATACGGCCTTCAGTCGGTTTTTCTAAGCCAGCCACTAAACGCAATACGGTGGTTTTACCGCAGCCTGATGGGCCGAGTAGGGTCACCATGCTACCTTGCGGAATTGAAAGACTTAAATCATCGATGACGGTATTGTTGCCAAAGCGTTTAGTCACATTTTTTAGTTCAACAAAATGATGTTGTGTCATGTCAGTTACTCCATGATTACTGTGCATTTTTGGCTTTGGAACGTGAAACACGGGCTTCGCCAATCAAATAGTCAAATAAGAAAATAATTGCCAACATTACGACAATCAGGATTGAGCCATAGGCAATGGCAACACCATATTCACCGTCTTCAACACGGTTCAAAATATAAGCTGTTGCGACGCGAGTATCTGGAGTAACCAAGAATACAATCGCACTGACAGTGGTGATCGCGCGGACAAAGCTATAAATCAACGCCGATAAAATGGCTGGGCGCAACAAGGGTAATAGGATAAAGAAGATGGTACGCATTGAACCCGCTCGTAAGCTGAGTGACGCTTCATCCAATGATTTATCAATTTGCCCTAAACCTGCAATACCAGCACGGATACCCACAGGGACGTTACGCATGGTCATTGAAATAATGACGATGGCAGCCGTTCCCGTTAAATAAAACGGTGAGTCGTTAAAGGCTAAAATGTATGACACACCTGCCACGGTACCTGGAACCGCAAAACACAACATCGTCGTGAATTCGATGGTCTTTTTACCACGGAAGTCTTGGCGAACTACGATATAGGCGATAAGCAAGCCAAGAATAGCGGTGATTGGAGCGGCAATACCTGCATACAGAAGTGTATCTAACAATGACGGCCATGCACCATCGCTCATACCCTGACCAAATAATTTAATAAAATTATCTAAGGTTAATGTGTAATCAACACCCCAGTTCACGGTAAAGCTACCGTAGAAAATGCTACCGTATAACAATATGTTAAATGCAACCCAAATAGCTAAGAAGGTCGTTACAGTGGCAATTAACGATGTCGGTAATGGCTGGACATCACCACGGTAAGATTTCCCTGACACAGTGACATAGGAGCGTTTGCCTATCCACATATACTGAACGCAGAAGACTAAAAGTGAGAACACTAATAGTGATGCACCCAAGGTACTGGCGGCTTGATAATCTAACTGCGACCCAGTGATATAGAAGTAAATTTGCGTCGCGAGTACGTCGAAGTTACCACCTAAAACTAATGGGTTACTAAAGTCAGCCAATGATTGCACTATGACGATTAAAAATGCGTTTGCCAAAGCAGGTTTCAGTAATGGCATAAACACATTAAAGAAAGTTTGGTAACGGTTGGCACGCAATGTATAAGACGCTTCTTCTAAAGATGGGTGAATAGTTTTAATCGCACCATCTAAAATCATGAATGACATCGGGGTGAATGCTAGCACTTGCGCTAACCAAATTCCCGTAAAGCCATATAGCCAGTTGGTATTTTCAAGGCCCATATAGGTCGCAAGGAATTCGGTAATATACCCTGAACGCCCCATCATCAATGTGACCCCTAGACCGACGACAAATGGGGGAGTGACGATAGGCAAAATAGAAAAAACACGGCCAATGATGGCGGAGCGTTTAGCAATACGCGTTGTATAAATGGCTAAAATTAAACCAAAGAAAGTACAGCCAGCCCCTACCGCTAACGATAAAAATACTGAGTTAATAATAACTTGGACAATATGCGATTGTGTCAAAATTGCCACAAAGGCGAATGGTGCAAAGTCTCCATTTCCATCAGTAAACATTGGGATAAAAATAGCGACACTTGGGAACACAATAAACAGGGTTATTAAAGCAACAACGGTGATCAGTGAGCCAATAACAAACTGGTCTCCACCGAGCCACTCAAGGCGGGTTAACGCCAATGTCATCACCATTCCCAAGGCGATAAATAGCACAATAGCTGAGTAACCTAACCCTTTTCCTTCAAAGTAGGAGGTTAAAATCACCACGGCGGCGGTGATAACAGCCACGCCAATATCGACGTAATGCCGTGTTTTATGATAACGATCCGCTGGTGTTAACGGGCGAATAAATAAAATAGAAGGTAATAAATACCAAAGCCAACTAATGTTTAGGCTACTCCAACCGTAAGCCGCTATGATCTCGTCTTGTGTTGAATCAAGTACGCCATAGTCTAGGCTCCAAGAAGGTAGTAACGCGAAACCTAGCCATGCAATCAGCAACCAAAAGAATATGCTATCCTTTTTGGTTGGGGTCGATAAGGTTAGGGTTTGAGACATAGTTCCCCCTAAGCTCGTCATATTTTGTGCTGTCACGGTATTGGCTTCACTCCGTTACCCTAGTCACATACTTATGTATGCTCCTAGGGATAACGTCACTTGCCGCCTAGTGACAACACTCATAATTTGAAGCTTAATTAAATTAATTTTTTATTTTAGTTAAGTAAGTGCTCAGTGCGGCAAGTTAACGCCGCACTTAATGCTATTTGCTCATTTTGACTTCAGTAACCCATTTATTGATAAGGTTTTTACGGACGTCAGCATCACCGTATTTATCCATATCGTAATTAATTAGGTTCAAATCATTGAGTTTTAATGAAATAGGCGAGGATTCTGCCGTTGTGTTGGTTAAGATTTGGTAAGATTTCCCTTCTTTCCAGCTCAGCTCTTGAGCTTCTTTCGATAAGACGAAATCAACGAATAATTTGGCGTTGTCCATATTACGCGCGTTTTTCAGGATACTGATCCCGCCGATTTCATAGCCTGTTCCTTCACAAGGAGCGATGAGTTCTAACGGCGCACCGTTTTCCACTTCTAATGAATAATCATGCAAGAAGCCAATACCAATTGCCGACTCACCACGAGCCGCATTACGTGCTGGAGCAATACCTGACTTGGTATATTGTGATATGTTAGCATTTAATTTTTTTAGATAATCAAAGGCTTGCTCATTTCCCCATAATTGGTCGAAAGTGGCTAATGCAGTATAAGCTGTCCCTGAACTTTGTGGGTCTGCGATTTGAATTTCGCCTTTATACTCAGGTTTTGTTAAATCTTTCCAGCAAGTTGGGATCGGCAAACCTTTTTCTTTTAAGCGGTCTTTATTGACACCGAAGCCTAAAATACCGATGTAAACTGCGGAAGAATAGTTACCTTTACGTTTTGCTGGGTCTTGGAACTGCGGCATAATTTCAGACAGATTTGGCGACTTGTATGGCTCAAGTAAATCCATTTCTCCTGCTTGTGAATGAGGGTCTAATGTACCGCCATACCACACGTCAGCTTGTGGGTTACGTTTTTCAGCCTCAATTTTGGCTAAAGTACTACCAGAACCGTTACGTACAAAGGTGGTTTTGACATCGTATTTTTTCGCAAAAGCTTGCGTTTCAGTTTCACACATGGCGTTAGTGGCGCTACAGTAAACAACCAAACGGCCCGCAGCATTTGCAGTGGTAGAAATAGCCGCTAGCGATAAACCAGCAGCGATGAGCGTAGAGAGAGTTTTCAGTTTCATTTTCAGTCCTTTATTCAGGTTTTATTATCAGAGGGTGAAACGGTGCCTGCTAAATGCTCTCGCTTGCTGACATTGGCAATCAATAGAGGCATTAGCAGTAATCCCATCAAAGCCGCAGCACTGGCCAGTAAAGAAAACATCCCTGACCAACCATAATGTGCAATGACTTGAGAGAGTGGCCATCCCGCAATTGCCGCCCCTAAATAGGCGTACAATCCAAGATAGCCCGTTACCGCCCCAGCTGCTTTTTTATGACAATATTCTGTTGCAGCTAAGCCGATTAACATTTGCGGTCCAAACACAAAAAATCCGATAGCAAAGAAACATACAGCCAATAAAGCGTAGTGATGAATTGGTGTTAACCATAAGGCGCTAACTGAGACACAAAGCCCCAAAGAAAACAGTAGGATCATTGGCGCTCGTTGGCCGCGAAATAGGATATCAGAGCCCCAGCCAGAGCAGAGAGCACCTAATAATCCCCCCAATTCAAATAACGATAATGTTGCATTTGCACTGAGTAAATTAGTGCCATGTTTCTCTGTTAACCATAAATTCCCCCAATCGTTTATCGCCATGCGAATGAGATAAACCAAAATATAGGAGAAACCCAGTAACCAAATCATACGGTTAAAAATAATGGCATCTTTTAAAATCGTTAACATTGGCATGGGAGGGGACAAACGCTCTTGGCGTAGCTCCAACACATCTTGTCGCCATTGCCCCACGCTTGGAAGCTGTTCTTCTTGTGGTGTGCCACGTAATTGGCGGCACAGCCATAACCCAATGATGACTCCAATAACGCCAGGGACAATTAATGCCATTTGCCAGCTGTACTGGGTTGCCAATAATGCCGTTAGCAGAGGCAGTAACATTCCCCCTAGGTTGATGGAAATATTCCACAGCCCCCACCAAAACCCACGTTCATTGCGTGAATACCAGTGCGTTAGAATGCGTGCGCAAGGTGGCCAGCCCCAGCCTTGAAAAAAGCCATTTAGTGTCCACACGATTAATAACGCCGGAAACGATAAGCAATAGGCAAAAATAATATTTAGTAGCCCTGTCATCACTAAGCCGACACCCATAAACCAACGGTATCCGGTGATATCGTGGAAAATTCCCGATAAAAACTTAGAAATACCGTAGGTTAAATAAAATGCAGTCGCTATCCAGCCAATATCGCTTTTATCGAGAAACAGCTCGTTTTGCATGACAGGCATCACGAAGTTAAAACTCTTTCGCGTAAGGTAAAAAGTGGCATAACCAATAATCATTGATAGCATTAAGCGGCGACGCCAAAAACGATACGTGTTATCCAGACTCAAGGTGTCTTTACCTGTCATAGGGCGGTTTCTCTTGTTAGGCAAAATGTAATCAAGTTTTTAACAAAAAGGATGAGAGAAGGTATTAGGGGACTAGGAATTATTCCTAGTTTTGCGATGTTTTATCTCAAAATGTGGGCAAGTTAACACTTATTTGTGTTCCGTTTTGTGTGGTCAATGTCCAGTCACCACCTAAGGCTCGAACTCGCTCCTCAATACCGCGCAAACCAAAGCCACTCGTGCGTTTGCTAAATGGAATACCAACACCATTGTCATCAACAACTAGCTGGATCGAGTCACCTATTTGCTTAAGAGATATGTGAATTTGTGTGGCTTTTGCATGTTTACTGATATTGTTAAGTAATTCTTGGACGAGGCGATAAAGTGTAAATAAAACCGTTTCATTGATCGGCGTTTCTTGTAAGCCATAATGAAAGTGACATTGAATATTATTCTGTGGAAAAGAAAATTCAGTAATTAAGTGCTTAAGTGCATTTTCAAGGGACATTTCATCCAATACGGGAGGGCGCAATTGGCGCAATAATTGCCGCGTAGATTGGTGAATTTGCTGAGCTAGTTCATTTATTTGACTTGCTGCTTGGTGGCTGATGTCGTCAGACGCTGTTTTTTTCACTAGCATTGACTGAATTTGGATGGCAGTAATATTTTGCCCAATTTCATCATGCAACTCGCGAGCAATCGCTTTTTTGATATCTTCCTCGGTATGAACGAGTTGTAACATTAAGTCGCGTCGCGCTTTTAGCTCTTGCTCTAAGCGTTGTCGGTAGCGTTGTAGGTTACTCGCCAGTTGTTTTTGTCGGCTAATTGCTATCCCAAGCCCAATGCCAATTAAGGCTTGGGAACTGAGAAACATTTCTAGCTCTTCTAAATCAACAAAGGCACCGTGAAATTGCCGTGCAAAAGTAATAATTAAACTGCCTAATAATGCAGAAAGTACGCCGCCCTGCCAACCATAGCGATAAGCCATAAAAACATTAGGAATAAAGACGAGTAGGACAATTAACCGCTCAATTTCGGGGGCAAAAAAGACTTGGGCACTCAACCCAACGACACAGAATAGAAAACACCAAACTATTAAAGAGGTTCGTAATTGTTTATCTGGCGTTCCATAATCAAGGAGCATTTGGTAGTGCTGCTCGTGGAGATATTCATAAATAAGGTAAACAAAAGGAGAGAGTAGTATTCCTCCGGTGAATGTTGTTAGGAATAATTGGCTAATGGAATAAGATGATAACCCACTGAATAATAAAGCGTGTAATACACTATTTGCGGCGACACCTGCGAGCAATAATAGTAATCGTTGCCAATATAACGTATAGCGCCACCAAATGTTTTGAATGACGAAGGCAACACCGAGACTCAATAATGGAGATAACAGTAAAACAGGTTGGAAGAGCAGTTGCTCTGATGATAACCAAAAATTTAATATCCCCTCGCTGAGTAGTAGTGTTGGCCAGTAACGTCGCCACAGGATAATCATCAATGCTAGGCGCAAGCCTTGCGGAAGAAATAAAGTTGCTTGAAAACTGTTTTGACTTAAATAAAAGCCGATGATCCACAACCCAATCCATAACAGAGAATAGGTAAAAAATAGAAAGATGGACTGCAGTGTTAAACGTAAGCTTTTATTCATGCCGAAATTACCTTGATATTAGGTTATGCTCTAACGCGTAATGAACAAGGTCGATGGTATTTTCGCATTGTAATTTGCCTAATATATTTGCACGATGCACATGCACAGTTTTATGGCTTAATTCAAGTTGCTCTGCGATCACTTTTACACTCAAGCCAGCAACTAATAAATCAAACACTTCCCGTTCCCGAGGCGTGAGTTCTTGTAGACTTTGCTGCTGTTGGGGTGAGTGGCGTAACGCTCTCATGGCATCGGCGCATAGGTAGCAGCCTCCTTGGTGTACTGAGCGAACCGCTTGCACTAATTCTTCAGGGCCACAGCGTTTAGTTAAATACGCACTGGCTCCAGCATCTAAAGCACTTTGCACAAAAGCGGGGGTATCATAAATACTCAAGATAATGGTGCGAAAATCCGGCTTTTTTTGGCGCAACCGTGATAAAAGTTGCAGGCCGTTCTCATCTGGCATCGAAATATCCATGATGGCAACATCAATATCTAAATTAAGCAAATTAGGCCAAGCTTCTTGAGCATTAGCATATTGCCCGACAACCGAAATATCAGGTTCAAGTGTTAATAGTTGTGCGAAGCCAGAACGCACAACGATATGGTCATCAACTAACGCGATTTTTATCATATTTTTTATCAATTTGATGAGTAGGGTATTGGCAAATCTTATAGCAAGACGAACAGGGATAAGCTACTAACATAATTTAAAATTCTGATATTCATCAGGTATTTTCTTTAATTATCCTGCTTTAGTGCTTTGATTGTATAAAGCAGGATAGCGGACGTTAAATGGGGTATGCTTCAATAATGGAAATATGACATTGTGTTGAAATAATTTGTTTTAATTGTAAGTTTGCTTGATTTAGCAGTGAATTGAACTCAGTTTCTGTGCGTTCATGGCCTTCATCAAATAAAACCATCTGTACTAAATCCATATTTTTACTGAAGTGGGGGTGATTGTCGTTGGTAACAATATTTTCAATGATTAGTAACTTAGAGTTAGGACTCATCGACTTTCTAATTGTTTTAAGTATCTTTATTGCAACAGTATCTGACCAATTATGAGTAATATACTTGAGTAAATAAATATCAGCTTCAGGGCAGGCTTCAAGAAATGAGCCAGCTTGGATGCTCCAACGGGGGGGGGCATCTAGTTGATTAAGAATATGTTTTTCTAATACTTGGGCTTTATCAAATAATATGCCTTTTAATGTTAAATTTGCTTTCATAACCTCTAAAAGTAACCCACCACAGCCGCCGCCAATGTCTGCAACGAGAGCGTTATCTGGGAAACTATAACTTTCTACGACAAATGCATTTTCTAATTTACTTACAGACGAAATGCCTTCGTGGAAATTATCACTATCAGTAATTCGTTCATCCCAATATTCATAAAAACTCATTCCAAACATGCTGTTAAACAAATGGGGTTCAAACGCGCTGCGGTGTAACTCGCCTGCGGGTAACCAGAACGAAGGGTCAGTAAACATCAATACCGCTTGCCGTAATGAAAACGTATTCTTTTCAGATAAATATTGTGCGGCGGGTGTGAGGTCAAATTTGTTATCAGGGGTTAGCTTAAAAATATCTTTAGTGGCTAATAATCGTAATAATCGAGTGAGTTCTCGGGGATTTGCTCCCGTTTCTTTGGCGAGTTCTTCAGCTGTTTTGGAACCTGATTGTAATGCTTCTGCAATACGCAGTTTCACCGCGGCACGTAGTGCAGCTTGGTATAAATAGCCAATAGATTGCTCTAAAATATGTAAAGCTGGTTGAAGATCCTGCATAGGTAATGAGGGCATTTTATTCATAAATACACCTTAAACGAGAAAGTAACAATAAAATATAATGATTGGTAAAGTATCTCTGCTGTTTTTATTATAGATGGATTTAACCAAAGTCAAATATATCAATTACATATTTTTGTCTTGCTCTCTATCTTAATTAGTGCCTTACGGTAAATCATTAATTATTCTAATTTAATTTATATTAAGTGTATATTTAATGTGTGATTAAACGACAGTGTCTTAAATAAGAGACAAACACACTATAGCCGTGTCTCCAAAAGGCGACATTTATCTTATTGATATTTAAGGTATTTGAAAATGAGCTAATCGGGTGTCATAAATTAGCGACACTTAAGAAAAAACAGTAAGCGGGTACGGTGTATTAAAAAGTAGCTAAAGTGGGATTAAAAATAAATTTTGTTTTTAATCATGTAGATATAAAATTTCTTGAAAAGTTGGCACGGCTTGTGCATAATAATATTCAGTTGCTCATTCAACTTCTTATGTAGGTCCAAAATTAGTTGGGTACATACCACATAAACCAAGAATGACGCCAAAGTAAGGTGCCTACCGTCCAACAGCATAGATATTCGCCTTCGGGCCTTATCAAACACAGGGCGACACGTGGAGTGAGGCACCACCTATATGATTATCTTTAATGTAAAGACATAATCATATAAAAAGCATTATAGAAGTTGTTATCGCTGGCGGGGTGAAGGTCAATACTTCATCCCGCCTTCCTGTTTTATGCCCGTCATACTTCGAACCGCAGCGTTGTTACCTGCGTTCAGCCACTCTAGTCACACACTTTTGTATGTTTCATAGAGATATCTTCTCTTGCCGCCCTATGCCTGTCATACTTCGAACCGCAGCGTTGTTACCTGCGTTCAGCCACTCTAGTCACATACTTTTGTATGTTTCATAGAGATATCTTCTCTTGCCGCCCTATGCCCGTCATACTTCGAACCGCAGCGTTGTTACCTGCGTTCAGCCACTCTAGTCACATACTTTTGTATGCTCCTAGAGATATCTTCACTTGGCGCCTAGCTGCAATCCGAATTATTTAGGGCATAGCTTAGTGTTTTATTTTTAAAGAAAAGACGAAAGAATTCATTTAGTAAGACCTATCGATTCTTTTATGCTTTCGTTTATGCGAAAAAGTAACATCCGGAGCGATGAACATACCTATCTGAAAATTATCATTTTTTACCAATAAACTTGGCACGTTCATTGCTATTTCACTGTTATACTTAGTCTGATTTTAACGCTATGGGACACAGAATTTGGATTGTGCTTTTCGCATTACAGGGAGTTCTGCTACCATTGCAATACGTTTAATGGGTATGAGATGAATGTATTGAGTAAATGGCGTTTTTTCCCGCGCTCCTTGCGTCAACTAGTTGTGATGGCATTCTGGCTTGTACTACTTCCTTTATTAGTACTCGCTTACCAAGCGTATCAAAGCCTGGAGCAACTGAGTAACCAAGCTGCCAATATCAATAAAACCACGTTGCTCGACGCACGGCGTAGTGAAGTGATGAGTAGCCTCGCCTTAGAAATGGAACGGAGCTATCGTCAATATTGTGTTTTGCAAGATGCTACATTGCATACTCAATATCAGAAACAGTTTGCAGACTACCAGCAAATGTTTGAACGTCAGCGAACGATCTTACCTACCTCGACAGACACTTCTGCATTGACTAAGACTTTGGATGTACTTAAAACGGTTGCGTGTGAAAACAATGAACCGACAGAAAAAATCACACGGGCTTTAGAACAATTTTCTGCCGAAAATGCCTCATTAGTGCAAGAAACTCGTGATGTGATTTTTAGCCGTGGGGAACAGCTGCAAAAAGCGATTGCGAATAAAGGCCAACTATTTGGTTGGCAAAGCTTAATTTTATTCTTATTAAGCGCATTGCTAGTGGCATTATTCACTCGGATGATTATTGGCCCAGTTAAAGCTATCGAACGAATGATTAACCGTCTCGGTACTGGGCGTACAATTGCGAATAATATTGAACGCTTTAAAGGCCCTAGGGAGCTACGGACAATCGCACAGCGGATTATTTGGTTAAGTGAACGACTCGCATGGCTTGAATCACAGCGCCACGAATTTCTACGCCATATTTCACATGAATTAAAAACACCTCTTGCAAGCATGCGTGAAGGAACAGAATTACTCGTTGATGAGGTGGCAGGGCCATTAACGGTGTCTCAAAAAGAAGTTGTAGAAATTCTTGATCACAGCAGTAAGCATCTTCAGCAACTTATTGAGCAATTACTTGATTATAATCGTAAGCTTGTCGATGACCCGCCAGAAGCACAAATTGTTGATTTACAAAAACTCATTGAAGATATTGTTAAAGCACATAATTTACCGGCACGGGCTAAAAATATTAAAACAGAAGTGCGTTTAAAAGTGGACAGCTGTTTAGCCGAACCCTCACTTTTAGGACGAGTTATTGATAATATCTACTCCAATGCGGTGCACTATGGTGGCGAATCAGGTAATATTTGGATCTCTAGTCGCCAAACAGGTAATAAGCTTCTGATTGAAGTTGCGAATACGGGGACGCCAATTCCTGAGTCTGAGCAAAGTATGATTTTTGAGCCGTTCTATCAAGGTTCACTACAAAGAAAAGGTGCTGTCAAAGGAAGTGGGCTAGGGCTGAGTATTGCGCAAGATTGTATTAAACAAATGGGGGGAGAACTTTCTCTCGTTCCCAACAAATCAGCAGATGTCTGTTTTAGAATTGAACTGCCTCTAACCGCAGAGAATGAATAATGGTAAATCGGTCTACAGGTGTTTGGGCGGTACTTTACCGTAACGCATCGTTAAGTAAATATAACCAAAGAGTACCTTATGTGATGAGACGTACAGGGCTCAATTTTGGGGCGGTTTTATTTTCCCTAATTTTAAGTGGATGTGTAGTAAAAAATGGTCAGTCACCACTCGAAACTCTGGCGCAAGTTGTTGTGCCTGAAGTTAAAGTCACAGACTACCGTTATACATCATGTGAATCTATTTGGAACAATGACCAGCCAACTGCACGGGAAAATGCATTATTTTGGTTACGAATGATGGACTGCGCAGATCGCACGGAAACCAGTCAAGCACGTGAAGATGCAGGTAAAATAGACGTAACAAATTGGTCGAGTGCATTTCAACAAAATATTTTGTTGAATTCTGCTGACCCGTCTATTGCAGAGCGCCGTAAAATGCTTGATAGCATAAATACGTACAGTTTGAATTTTCCCACAGGGGTACGTCCATTATTACAATTATGGCGTGAGCAACAAGTACAAATTATCAATCTGTCAGATGCAGGGGTTCGTTATAAACGCCTACAGCAAGAAATGGATACAAAACTCGACCGTCTAAAGGAAGATAATGCTAAATTGGCTTTTGAACTGAATACGACCTCCCGTAAGCTTGAAAATTTAACGGATATTGAACGCCAGCTTTCTTCTCGTAAGAAAAGCACCAACGAAACCGAAAAAGATGTAGAGAATGGGGTTGAAGGAGATAAGCCTATTTCCTCAGAAGAGCCAAAGCCTGATAGCAGCGCATCTTCTCCAGTAGAGCAAAATTCATCGGAGAATGAACAAAAATGACGAATCGTAAGTCAGCAAATTTATTGCTAGTTGACGATGACCCGAGCCTTCTTAAACTGTTAGGCATGCGCTTGAGTAGTGAAGGTTTTAAAGTCACTACAGCAGAAAGCGGCCCTGAAGCACTAAAAATCTTACAAAAAGAAAAATTAGATTTAGTGATCAGCGATTTACGCATGGATGAAATGGATGGTATGGCGCTTTTCGATGAGATACAAAAAGCCCATCCAAACATGCCAGTTATCATACTCACTGCTCATGGTTCTATCCCTGATGCCGTCGCGGCAACACAACGAGGCGTATTTAGTTTTTTAACTAAGCCAGTAGATAAAGACGCATTATATAAAGCAATCGATGAAGCTCTCGCGCTCTCTTCGACACCGATTAGCGATGAGGAGTGGAGCGCTGGTATAGTCACGCGTAGCCCCTTAATGATTCGGCTATTAGAACAAGCGCATATGGTGGCACAATCTGATGTTAGCGTGCTAATTAATGGGCAAAGTGGTACAGGTAAAGAAGTTTTAGCTCAGGCTATTCATAAAGCTAGCCCTAGGGCACGTAAGCCGTTTATTGCCATTAACTGCGGTGCATTACCTGAACAATTATTAGAGTCTGAATTATTTGGTCATGCTAAAGGGGCTTTTACCGGCGCAGTAAGTAACCGCGAAGGGTTATTCTTTGCAGCCAGCGGTGGTACGTTATTTTTAGATGAGATTGGCGATATGCCAATGCCATTGCAGGTTAAATTATTGCGAGTATTGCAAGAACGCAAAGTTCGCCCTTTAGGTAGTAACCGCGATTTAGATATTGACGTGCGAATTCTCTCCGCAACTCACCGGAATTTGCCTAAAGCGATGGAAAAAAATGAGTTTCGTGAGGACCTCTATTATCGCTTAAATGTGGTTAATCTGCGTATTCCTGCGTTAAATGAACGTTCTGAAGATATTCCATTATTAGCAAATCATCTATTGCGTGAATCTGCATCACGGCATAAACCTTTCGTGCGTAGTTTTTCCAGTGACGCCATGAAGTGCTTAATAACAGCGAGTTGGCCGGGCAATGTTCGTCAATTAGTTAATGTTATTGAACAATGCGTTGCATTAACAACGTCTCCTGTTATCAGCGAAGCACTCGTTAGCCAAGCGCTTCAAGGTGAAAATACGGCCTTGCCGACATTTGTTGAAGCTCGTAATCAATTTGAATTGAATTATTTACGTAAGTTATTACAAATGACAAAAGGGAATGTCACCCAAGCTGCCCGAATGGCAGGGCGAAACCGCACAGAATTTTACAAATTACTTGGTCGACACGATTTAGAAGCCAATGATTTTAAAGAATAAATAAGAATTATTTACCACATAGTTGTTATCGATTACATTATGTGGAATAAGGCAATTCATATTCACGCTCCGGGAGAAAAAACACCTTATGAGCCGTAAGCTTAATATTTCACTAGCACAACTTAATTGGTTAGTCGGTGACATCGAAGGCAACTGCGATCGCATGTTGCAAGTTGTGAGTGAACAAGCACCAAACACAGATATTGTCATGTTTTCAGAGCTGTCTTTGACAGGGTACCCACCAGAGGATTTAATTTTCCGAGCTGATTTTGAGGACCGCTGTTTAGTACAACTCGACCGTTTGCAAAAAGCCAGCCAAGAAACGGCAATTATTGTTGGTCATCCATGGTATGAAGGGGATGATATCTATAATGCATTGTCTTTTTTCTATCAAGGCAAATTGCACGCACGCTATTTTAAACAAGAATTACCAAATTACGGCGTGTTTGATGAGCCTCGTTATTTCACCGCAGATGAAAAAACCTGTGTTGTTGAATTTAAAGGTTACCAGCTCGGCTTATTGATTTGCGAAGATATTTGGTATGACGAACCGGTTGATGCAGTAAAAGGGGCTGGCGCTGAAATATTACTGACAATCAATGCATCTCCTTATGATATTAATAAAGAACATATTCGAACTGATTTATTAGTCGATCATTGTAAACGCACTCATATGCCAATTGTGTATCTCAATCAAGTTGGCGGACAAGACGAATTGGTTTTTGATGGTGGCTCAAAAATCATTGCAAACAAAGGCAAGCAAACCTTTAAATTGGAAGAATTTAAAGAGCAGGTTATCACAGTGCAATTTGATGAACTTGCATTGGTGAGCGAAGGTAGCGTATTTATTGAGAATGACCCTGTGGCGCAGGTATACCAAGCTTTAGTCATGTCTACTCGCGACTACATCAATAAAAATGGTTTTAATGGGGCTATTTTAGGGCTATCAGGCGGGATTGATTCAGGGTTAACAGTGGCTATTGCCGTTGATGCAATAGGGAAAGAGCACGTGCAAGCGGTCATGATGCCATTCCGCTATACTTCTGAGATGAGCATCCACGACGCTAAAGAACAAGCTGATTTGCTTGGTGTTGAATTCGATATCGTATCTATCGAACCGATGTTTGATGCTTTTATGGCACAGTTAACGCCTATGTTTGAAGGAACCGCGGTTGATACAACTGAGGAAAACTTACAAGCGCGTTGCCGAGCCGTTATTTTAATGGCGATGTCGAATAAACGTCGTCGCTTAGTTTTGACTACCAGTAATAAAAGTGAGTCAGCGGTTGGCTACTCGACATTGTATGGTGATATGGCGGGTGGTTTTGACGTGTTAAAAGATGTGCCTAAAACCCTTGTCTTTGAGTTGGCTAAATACCGTAATACTATCTCTCCAGCAATCCCACAACGTGTGATTGATAGGCCGCCATCAGCAGAACTTGCGCCAGGGCAATTAGATCAAGACAGTTTGCCACCTTATGATGTGTTAGATGCATTATTAGAAGGCTATGTGGAAAAAGACTTGTCAGTTAATGACCTAATCAAACTTGGTTTTGATAAAGACGTGGTACGCAAAGTTGTGCGCCTTGTTGATATTAATGAATATAAACGTCGTCAGGCGCCTGTTGGGCCACGTATTACGATGCGTAATTTTGGCAAAGACCGCCGTTATCCGATCACCTCAGGTTTTGGCCGTAAAAACTGGTCATAACAGGAATTATTTATGAAAAAAATTGATGCAATTATAAAGCCATTCAAACTTGATGATGTTCGTGAAGCGCTTGCAGAAGTGGGCATTACTGGAATGACAGTGACTGAAGTGAAAGGTTTTGGACGTCAAAAAGGGCATACTGAACTATACCGTGGCGCAGAGTATATGGTTGATTTTTTACCTAAGGTAAAAATTGAAATTGTAGTACCTGATGACATCGTTGAAAACTGCGTCGAAACCATTATGCAAACTGCACAAACTGGCAAAATTGGTGATGGAAAGATCTTTGTTTATGATGTCGCTCGAGTGATCCGTATTCGAACCGGTGAGCAAGACGAAGAAGCAATTTAATAAATTAAGTTTGTATGAAAATGCGGTAACGGAAAATACACAGGAATGGGATTAGAATTGTATATTTATTATGCGAGCCCGTTACCGCTAAATTAGAAAACTACGAATATTTAACTAGTTAACCCATTTTCTTCAGTTAATATGTTTCATAGAATGCTCTTCTAAACAGAAGAGCATTTTTTGTGAATTAATTGAGGGGTAATACCTTGTGTGGTCCAAAACATTCATAGTGAATAGCACTGGTATCGACACCCATTGCAATTAGCTGCTTACCTACGTGCTGCATAAACCCAACAGGGCCACAGAAATAGAATTGCATATTCGGTTGCTCAATCCATTCACGTACCAATTCTAAATTCATTAAACCTTCATATTGGTAATCAAACCCGAGACGATCTTCCTCTCTTGGTTGATTAAACCAAATCGCGGATTGGCTGGTTTGCTGTTTTGCTAATAGTTGTTGAATTTCGTGCCTAAAGGCATGAACGGCACCATTTTCAGCGGCATGGAACCAATTAACTTGTGCGTTGTGACCTTGTTCTGTTAGATGATTTAACATGCTCAGCATTGGAGTTAAACCAACGCCTGCAGAGATCAAGGTAACAGGTGTCTGACCATCAACATCAATAAAGAAATCACCACATGGAGGGGCGAGCAGTACACTATCACCTTCATTTAATTGTTGATGTAAGAAATTAGAAACGGAGCCTTGTTCTTCACGTTTTACCGCAATACGGTAGCTACGGCCATTAGGTGCAGTGGTCAGAGAGTATTGGCGGATTTCTTGGTTTTCAAATCCCTGGTTGTTGACATAAATAGTGATATATTGGCCTGGGCGGTAATCAGCGACAGGTTGCCCATCGACAGGAACAAATTCAAAACTTGTAATCACATCACTTTGTGGTTGTTTTTGCGCTAATTTAAACTCACGTAAGCCTTCCCAACCCCCATTTTTATCCGCATTTTCTTGGTAAATTGCAGCTTCTCTACCAATAAAAATATCGGCTAAAACACCGTAAGCTCTTCCCCATGCATCAAGAACCTCTTGGCCTGGGTTGAGGAGTTCATCAATAGCCGCGAGTAAGTTTTCCCCGACGATTGGATAGTGCTCAGGTTTAATATTTAAGCTTACATGTTTTTGGGCGATTTTTTCGACAGCTGAAATAAGAGCCTCAGGAGTTTCAATATGCACAGCATATGCGCAGATAGCGTTGAAAAGGGCTTCTCGTTGGTCCCCATTCACTTGGTGAGTCATGTTGAAAATATCTTTTAATTCAGGATGCTGTTTAAACATCCGATCATAAAAATGCGCGGTCAGTTTTGGCCCTGTTTCAGCAATGGCAGGAATGGTTGATTTAACAATGGCAATGGTTTGGCTATCTAGCATACAGGTGCTCCTGAATTATTTTCATGTTCTCATTATAGTTATGGCAAAGGGCAAATTTTTGCGATCTAAAAATATTCCTTTGTAGATTAGTTAGATAAATTTATTTCATCTCAGCTAATCCCTATTTTTTGCGAACGATGAAGGTGATTTATAAAGATGTATTTTAAATACAACTTATAATATTTACGTGTTTATGTAAAGACTCAAATCGGAAAAATAGGGTGGATTTAGGCACATAATGAGAAGGGAATAGCAAATCTGGATGTTTGTCCGTTAAAAATTAAAATTTGAGCTATTTTATAATGAAGCCTTCAGAAGCAAATGAAGTGAAAAAAATTAATGCAATCGTTTGCGTATATTTTTTCTTTAGGGCTATCTCAAGAGAGAAAAAGAGTTTACACTGTGTGTCATTGCGATGAATCGATTTTCAACCTATTGAATTGCTGAGGCAGGAGAAGCGAATGTTAAAGCGTGAAATGAATATTGCTGACTACGATCCGAAATTATGGGAAGCAATGGAGCAAGAAGTACAACGTCAAGAAGAACACATTGAATTAATTGCTTCTGAAAACTATACCAGTCCACGAGTCATGCAGGCTCAAGGTTCTCAGCTAACCAATAAATATGCAGAAGGCTACCCAGGCAAACGCTACTATGGCGGTTGTGAGTATGTTGACGTGGTAGAGCAATTAGCGATTGACCGTGCGAAAGAACTATTTGGTGCTGACTATGCGAACGTGCAGCCGCACTCAGGTTCACAAGCTAACGCTGCAGTTTACATGGCGTTATTACAGCCTGGTGATACCGTTCTGGGAATGAACCTAGCACATGGTGGTCACTTAACTCACGGTTCACCAGTTAACTTCTCAGGTAAACTGTACAACATCGTGCCTTACGGTATTGATGAAAGCGGTAAAATTGACTACGACGATATCAAAGCGCAAGCGGAAAAACACAAACCAAAAATGATTATCGGTGGTTTCTCTGCGTACTCAGGTGTCGTTGATTGGGCAAAAATGCGTGAAATCGCAGATGGTATTGGCGCTTACCTGTTTGTTGATATGGCTCACGTTGCAGGTTTGATTGCTGCGGGTGTTTATCCAAACCCAGTTCCTCATGCACACGTTGTGACAACAACAACGCATAAAACTTTAGCGGGTCCACGTGGTGGGTTAATTTTAGCTAAAGGTGGTGACGAAGAGTTGTACAAAAAAATCAACTCAGCGGTATTCCCTGGATCTCAAGGTGGCCCTTTAATGCATGTTATTGCAGGTAAAGCGGTTGCTCTGAAAGAAGCGATGGAACCTGAATTCAAAGTTTATCAACAGCAAGTTGCTAAGAATGCGAAGGCAATGGTCGATGTTTTCCAAAAACGTGGCTACAAAGTGGTATCTGGCGGAACTGAAAACCACTTATTCTTAGTTGATTTGGTTGATAAAGACATTACAGGTAAAGATGCAGATGCTGCACTTGGCCGTGCAAATATCACTGTTAACAAAAACAGTGTACCGAACGACCCTAAGAGCCCATTTGTAACGTCTGGTGTACGTATTGGTTCTCCTGCGATTACGCGTCGTGGCTTCAAAGAAGCAGAAGCGGGTGAGCTAGCTGGCTGGATGTGTGATATTCTAGACAACCTCAATGACGAAGCGACCATTGAGAGCGTGAAGCAAAAAGTATTAGCAATTTGCAAAAAATACCCAGTTTACGCATAACATAACGTATTATTAATTACTGAAACCCGCTTCTACATGTATGTATGAGCGGGTTTTTTGCATTGAAAAAACGGAGGAGTGATGGTCATTCCATCAACGCGTTGGCTAGCTATTGATTATTTTACCTACTTTTTTGCCTACAGTATTTTCTTGCCATTTTGGTCAGTTTGGTTACAAGGTGAGGGAATTGATGCAGAAATGATTGGTGTTTTGTTAGGGGTCGGGCTAGCAGCCCGTTTCCTTGGTGCGATGTTTATTACTCCTTTAGTTAAAGAGCCCTCGAAACTTATTACTGCTCTACGCTTACTCGCAGGGCTTTCACTTATTTTTTCTGTCGGTTTTGCTCTGGGTTCTCACTGGGCATGGCTGTTGTTTGTAATGATTGGGTTTAACTTATTTTTTGCACCAATGGTTCCACTGGGTGATTCACTGGCGGGGACATGGCAAAAACAATTTACCTTTGACTACGGCAAAATTCGCGTTTGGGGTTCGATAGCTTTTATTATTGGTTCCTCACTGATGGGGTATTTAGCCGGTGTTTGGGGAAATAAAGCCATCATGGTGGCCTTGATAGTAAGCTGTTTAGCATTATTACTAGGCGCAATGCTGAAACCAGCAATTATGCCAATGGGGGCAGCGAAAGCGGATGGTGGTAATAAGGTTACGTTTAAACAATTGATTGCGGATAAAAACGTCGTTAGGTTTCTTATCTGTGTTACGTTACTGCAAGGGGCTCATGCGGCTTATTATGGTTTTGCTTCCCTATTTTGGAAAGAAGCCGGCTATTCAGATTTAGTTATCGGTAATTTATGGTCGCTCGGTGTGGTTGCTGAAGTCATTGTATTTATGTTAAGCCACCGTTTATTTAGGCGTTGGAGCGCTCGAAATTTACTGTTGTTATCTGCCTTCTGTGGAATTATTCGTTGGGGCTTGATGGGAGCGTTTACTGCATTACCGGTATTAATCGTGGTACAAATTCTTCACAGTGGTACTTTTACAATTTGCCACCTAGCCGCAATGCGCTTTATTAGTGCAAGAAAAGAAAATGAAATTATCCCATTACAAGGTGTTTACTCCGCACTCGCAACTGGCGGCGGGTTAGCCGTACTGACTATTATTGTCGGATACATTTATGAGCGAGTGCCTGCTCATCATGGTGTGGTATTTTACTTAATGGCTCTTCTCGCTATCCCTGCCGTGTTTATCCGCCCTAAAGTGGTGGCTCAATCTTAATATTCACCTGCCAAGTTATAGAAGCGGTTAAGCCTATTTTATAGCTTGGTTTGGTATTGAATTTGTTTTCCAGTATCGTCAATATAAATCATTGTTATATTTTCTCCGTGATTAATATCAGCGGTTGAAAAGTAAGTTTGTGATGAAAATGGCTCTACCATCGAGCTTTTTGCAATAGAACGACTTTTATTATTAGCTAGATAGATATTGGCAATATTTAAAAAATAAGGGGTCGGGTTGTTGACGACAATACCGTCTTTAGCTAAATGAAATTGGATGTTTTTGATGACATTGTTTGGCTTTTCTGTGAGGTTTGTAGGGCGATAAAAAACTTTAATTCGTGTTTGAATGGCAAACTGTAGCATATTGGCACTATTTATTTGCTTTGGCTTTGGCGCAATATCTAATACATTTAAATAAAATACAGACTCTTTATTCGTAGGGAGTTTGTCACCAATAAAACGTATTTGTAATTGAACTCCGTCATTTGCTGCGATTTTAGTGACGGGGGGCGTTACAATAAATGGTGCGTTCGTCGTTTCTGGTGTCGAGTCCGGATTACCTTCATCCACCCAGCTTTGAGTTAATGTGGCTTGTTCACTGTAATTAGTAAGTTGAATTCTGACGGATTTTTTATCACTAGGGAAAATAATTCGTGTTCCTTGCAAAACAAGACTTGCACTTGTTTGGAAGCTAAAAAATAGTAATGTAGCGAACCCTGTAATTTTAATGAATTCCACCATGGTATTTTCCTTGTTAATTATATGACATCACAACTGTTGCCGTACTTGAGACTTGCCCTTGAGTGACACTATTGGTGTTGTATGCATAGTAATAAGCACCTAAATTTACTGAAAAAGAAGGGGAGATTGGATTTCCCTTGAGGACAGTAAAAATATTTGTCGCTCCATTTTTAGCTGCCACGCTATCTGAAAGCACTAACGGTGTATTGAGATTACTTGCGCTAACTAATCGGAAGCCAACGCCTTTAGCGCCTTGACTAATGGTATTATTCAATGTTGTTTTATCATTTGAGAGCAAATTGCTACTGGATAAAAAAATAGATACATCACGAGAAGCATTACCGCCTGCTAAAAAGTCTTGGCAAGTAAAATTAAGTGTGAATGGCGTGTAGCCCGCTCTGGTTGCAGTTTTCACTGCATTGATGCTTACTGGGGGTAGCGAAACGACTAAACCTTGGTTAACAAAATTACAGGTAGTGAGGATTGGATTATAAGTTAAGGTAATTGGTTGTAAGTAGATATCATCAGCACTGGTTGGCCATTGCAGCGTTAACAGAAAAGTGACTAATTTAGATACAATATCTAATAGCCACTGTAAAATTCCCAAGCTGGAAGCATCAGAGGCGAGTACGATAGGGGTAACTGTGGCGGTGCTTCCTGATACTTCGACATAGTTGGTTCCGGGTTTAGTCGCAAGCAAATTAAATTGAACGGTAAAATTTGTATCGAGTTCACTACCTTGATGTACACCTTCCGTAAGGCCGATAACCCTATCTTTTTCTAATGCAGTGACTGTAATTGAGACAAACTGCTTTCCACCATTAAAACCAATAGTGGCGGTTCTGCCTTGGAAAGGAGATGCGATACCAATAGAGTTAGGAAAAAGTATACCTCTTGCAGTACAGGTAAAAGTCCCAGGGTAGATGGTTCTACTATTTTTACTAACTTGAGTCGATGTACTGGTGAGCTCTGTCGATAAATCAAAAGCAAGAGCGGGAGCCGTCACGGTAGAAGTTTGTCTACAATGTGCTGAGGAAAACTGGCTGTAAGCCAATATACTGGAAAACATCAGTGCTAAAGTGATTTTTTTCATCATATTTTCCTTTATCGACAGAGGTTTTTGTTCTTATCCATCGTGTTGAGTAGCGGCTCAATAACACATGTCTGTTTCCCTTTAAGCTTTATGTGTAATGCCATCGGTAATTGCTCACTTT
This sequence comes from Providencia rettgeri, assembly GCF_013255915.1. Classification (GTDB taxonomy): domain Bacteria; phylum Pseudomonadota; class Gammaproteobacteria; order Enterobacterales; family Enterobacteriaceae; genus Providencia; species Providencia hangzhouensis. Next base: position 1,736,294 of record NZ_CP053896.1, read on the forward strand.
TGATATACATCACGCCAGATTGGCCGACATAACCAATACTCTGTTGTTTAGCATCTGTGATTTCTGTTCCAAAAGGTAAGCTATCGCCATTAGCAAGAGCGCCACGGATGATATAAGTTTGTCGAGTATCGGTCTCGAGTTTGATGTAATTTACCGCCCCTTGATATGGACTTACATTTGCCATATTACCGAGCACCTCAGCGCCTGCGGTTTTCTCTGTATCTGTCAAGGTATAGGTATTGGTTCTATAGGGTGTGGAGTTAGCGACTAAAACAACACCTTGTTGATTAGTTAAGGTGGTTTTATCGGCATTGACCATCATGTCACTGGCCATTGGAGCATCAATGATGGTGTAGGTCTGTCCTGTTTCCCCTGAAAAAACAATATGTCCAGGAATAGCAACCAGAGTTCCTTTGGCGCCTAAACCCGTTTGGCGGTAATTATTGGCCTCTGTGTAAGATCCTGAAAGCGTGCTATAGGGAAGCTGATAGCTGACGTTCCCACCAACTAAGTTATTACCACCGCTTTGGTTCGTTGCAGTTAGCGTATAATTGACTTGGTCATTTTTACCTGCAATACCACTGACACTCAGCGTAGTTTGTTGATAACGAGAGTCGGTGAAATAGCTTCCCATACTAATATTGGCGCGTTTTTCAAATAAAGAAAAAGGAACACTAAAGTTGGCATAAATACGAGTTTCTTCTTCGCTGTCGTAATTGCGAACACGTGAAACAGACACACTATAGGAAATATCGTTATAATTGTTTGCGTAACCGGCTTGATATTCACGGCTATTACCGTTTGCATTCCAATAATCACGGTGTGTACCCGATATGAATACCGAACCATAACCATCAGCTAATTGTTGGTTTAAATTCAACGTAAATGTATTTTTAGCACGTGAACCACGTAAAGCGTCATAATTAGTGAGTGAAAGCTCAGGTGGAATATTATTGCCGAGTTTTTCTGATAACTGGTCTTGATAAGCTTTCCAAGCGCGATAATTATCTTGGGAATAAATGGCATCAATAAAGCTATAGTAACCACTAGTGGAATAACGATATGACGCCAAGGTTAAATTGGTCGATGTTGCATTAATATATTTGTTATAAGTCAGGCGGTAGCTTTGCCCACTGTGATTTCCTGAATCCAATTTAGTATTTGCTTGCGTAATGTCAGCTGAAATGGCCCCAAAACTAAAATTCCAACCACTCCCTATAACGCCAGAATAGTATTTTTCGCTAAATAGCATTCCTGCATAAAGTGTCACTAAATTATTTAATCCATAGTGAAACTCACCTTGAGTAAATTTGGGTTGATAATGGGTATTGTCGATTTTAGTTTGCCCAGCAATAAGGCTGTAATTATAAACGCCCTGTTTGAGCATATCAGGTACAGCAGAATAGGGCACAGTAAAGGTTTCTTGCCTTCCATCAGCTTCTTGGACAACGACGAATAAGTCACCTCCACCAGCACTAGGCTGCAGGTCATTAAATGCAAACTCACCAGGGGGAACGCTTTCTTGATAAACCAGATTATTATTTTGGTACACGCTGACTAAGGCATTTGTTTGAGCGACACCGCGTATAATAGGTACAAAATTTTGACTTGAATTTGGCAACATACTAGCTTCTGTTGCCAATGCAATCCCTCGAACTCGAATACTATTAAATAGGGCTGCGGGTGTATAAAAATCACCTAATTTCAACCCGGATTTGATTGTACTAAGAGGACGATAAACATAACGGGTATTGTTTTTCCATTTTTGGCTACTATGAGAGCTATGTCGATAGCTGGATTCATCTCTAAATTGCCAAGCGCCTAAATTAACGCCTGAATTTAAGGTAGCAAAAAAATTGTCACTGCTAGTTTTAGAGTTTTTTTTCTCTTTGTAACTATAATAATTTGTATTATAAGAAAAAATAATTGCAGGTTCGCCATAATTCCAGAGACTGGGGTCAACATAGTTAGCTTCGAGTTGTTTCAGAGCGACTTGAGGGACGGTAATATCGAGTCGTAGGTCGTTGATATTGAATTTATATTTTATATTGGCCACTAAATCATCAATAGGAATAAATGGCTGTTATTTGGTTTGTTCAATCACCTCAGAAGATAAATTCAGGTTTAATTTCTGCACATCATCAGCAGCAAGGCTAATCAGTTTACCATCATTATTGATATCAATTTCAAATTGGCCTTTCCAACTATTATTTACATAAAGCTCGGCTAATTGTTTACCTGATGGAATTTTACTGTCGGTATAGAATCGTGAAATATCTCCTTGTGCAGATTTGCCTACCAATAGGGAAGTCTCAAACTCGTCCGCTATTGAGTTCTTTTGATAACTTTGTAGTCCTATTAAGATTAGGAGGTAGAGATAGTTTTCTTTTTTCACGATGATTTCTTCTATTAAAGTTTAATGTTTTTAGATTTGAAAACACCATAGTCATCCACATACATTAAAATAAGATCGTGGCTTTTCATTGTTCCTTTAATAGGTAATTCTTTTTCAGACATAGGGGCAATCATCGCAGAATCAATTAATGAATTATTTTTATCGTCCAATGGTGTGATAGCTGCAATAGTTAAATGGTATTGCGAGTTATTTTTAACTAATATGTTATTATTTTTAATCTGGTAGCTCGCATGATTAATGACTTCATCGGAGGATTCGGTTAGACCAATAGGACGATAAAAAATTTTAATTCGTGAGCGTGTGGCTAGCTGAATTGCATTTTTGCCTTTAGCAGATTCTGGAGTTTTAGGAATATCTAAAACATTTAAGAAAAATACACTTTCAACATTGTCAGAAAGTTTTCCGGGTATTTTTTTTATTTTTAATTGCTGACCTTGTAAACCTTCAATTTTAACAATAGGAGGGGACAAATAAAAAGGTGCTTCAGAATTCTCAGGTGTGGAATTTTCATCACCGTTATCAATCCATGACTGAACAAGAGACGATGTTTTGCTATTATTGGTTAATTGTACAGTAATACTATCAGCGTCAGCAGGATATATAATTCGAGTGCCTGTAATAATAACATTAGAAAATGTTGAGCTCGAAAATAAAATAGTGAGTAATAAAACTAGAGTTTTCATAATAGTATCCATTTAAAGCCAGGCTAATAAAAGCCTGGCTAAGTCATAATTATAAATAGGAAACTGTATATATTACATTTGATTGCAAAAGACCGACTTTGGCAGCAGTTGCATTAGTTTTATAATAACTGGCTATTAAATTGAGTGTAGCGCCTGTCGCGCCACCAGTGTCAGCCCCTGTAAGGTTAGTATCAAAGGCCACATTGAGTGGAATTGCGGTTGTTGGCGTGCTGGTTTTAGATAAACTAAATCCAACATTTTTAGCAACGGAAGCATCATTTTCATTGACGGAAGTATTCACTAAATACAAACCGGAAGGGGAAATATTACTTGATGAATAAAAGTGTAATTTCAGATTACTTACAGGAGTGCTCGCAGGTGCGCAATCAGAGAAAGTTAAAGAAAATTGTTTTTGATTTTTAGAAATAACCGTCGCGGCAGTGGTCCCTGCATCTGTTACGGTTATTGGGTCAAGAACAACAGTCATATCGGCACTATTTCCGCCATTAATTGTACAAGTTGTATCGCTTATTGCTCCAGAAATTGAAATAATTCCTCCAGCACTGTTAGTTATTGCAAGTGCTGAACCTGATATAACAGATAACGAAAGTAAAGACAGAGGTAGTATATATCTAGACATAATTAACCCCATAAGGTCAAAGTGAAATAAAGTGATATAACTTTGATTAACAGCTGAATGTAAATTAGCTGTGTTATTTTATGCTAGATATAAAGTATATTTTTTTCAAATTAAAAATTAAAAAAATATTTAATGAGATTAATGTCTTTTTTATATGCATGAATTTAATATGATATTGTTTTTCTAATTATGTCAGTGTGACTCGTAATAAGTGTAATTTTTTGATGATCAGTAGTTTATCTTTTTGAGTATTTCTTGTTGTGCATGTTATTGTGACAAGGATAAAGGTCAATTAACTTAACAATAAACAAAAGTTATATTAATTTGTGAAATTAAATAAAATTTAATTTATAAAAAATTAATTGATAATAAAATGGCAAGTCATAGTTAATGACTTGCCATTGAGATATAATCTTATCTTATAAGCTTGGTAGGAAAGTCGTAAATACAGGCATAAAAGTGACTAAGAGTAATACGATAATTAATGCAAAGAACAGTGGCATGACTTCACGAATAAAGTCTGAAATACGTACACCAGTAATCGATGTGGCTACAAACATGACGGTTCCCATAGGGGGGGTTAAGCAGCCGATAGCTAAATTAAGGATCATGACAATGCCAAAATGGATAGGGTCAATTCCTAATAATTTTACTGTAGGCATTAATAATGGAACAAGAACAATAATTGCTGCATTACCTTCAATAAACATACCTAGAATTAAAAGCACCGCATTGACAATCATTAAGAAGACATATGGATTATCAGAGAAACTGGTCATCATTTTGGCAACATCTTGTGCCACTTGCTCGTTCGTCAATACCCATGCTAATGCAGAACAAGTCATAATAATGAGCATGATGCTTGCTGTTGAACGAGCTGTTTCTAAAAATGAGGCCGCAATGTCTTTTAACTTCATTTCACGATAAAAAAAGGTACCAATTACAATAACGTAAAGTACAGCAATAGCACCAGCTTCTGTCGGTGTAAAAATACCAAAGCGAATTCCGCCAATAATAACGAGGACTAAGAGGAAAGCTGACATTGCTCCTTTACCTGTTTGGTAAACTTCAGCAAATGTAGGCGCTTTGTCTCTAGCAGGTTTGTATCCACGTTTTTTGGCAATAAGATAAATTGTAACCATTAAAGCAACGCAGCACATTAAACCAGGAATGATTGCAGCCATAAACATCTTACCAATAGAGACATCGGCAACAAATCCATAGATGATTAATGCAATACCTGGTGGAATTATAGGTGTTATTAATGATCCTGCAGCAGTGACAGCGGCAGAGAAGCTTTTCCCATAACCTAATTTGGTCATTTCGGGTACTAACATTTTAGATAACATGGCACAGTCAGCAAGGTTAGATGCAGAGAGCCCGCCCATCATTGTACTTAATAATACGTTAGATTGGGCAAGTCCCCCTGGGTAGTGCCCAGACAGTGTGCCAGTAAATTTTAACATTCGGCTAGTGATACCCGTGTAATTCAAAAGGTTACCTAACAGAATGAAAAAAGGAATAGCAAGTAACGTGACATTTTCTCCTGCACCAATAATGCGCTGAACTGCAATAAGAGGAGATATATCACCAGCAGAAAAGAAATAAGTGAGTAATGCAATTAGCACACTTAAAAAAATGGGAACATTAATTAAAAAGCAGAATATTAATACAATACAGGCGATAATTACTGACATGGTTTATCTCCTTTTATTAATTTACTCATGTCTTCCAGTAAATGTTGGATAGAAAATAACACCATGATGGATGCGCCAATGGGAACAGAAAGGTCGATATAGTAATAAGAAACACCAATAATTGGTGTTATTTTATCTTCTGCGATAATCGAGAGTTCATATCCAAGATACCCAAAAATTGATAAAGCAATAATGGCCATAATATGCGTAATGACCGCGATAGCTAATTGTACTTTTTCAGGAAATAAAGAGGTAATAGCATCAATACTGACGTGCATTCTTTTACCCGCAGCGGATGCTGCTCCAATCATAACCAACCATATGTAGCAAATAATTAAAACTTCCTCACTCCACATTAAAGGGTCATTAAGAAGCCAACGCATGAATACAGCAAGAATGGTAATAATGACGATAGCAGCAACAGCAAGCGAAGCCACTATATCACTTAATTTCCCCAGAAATTTAAACATAAAAGATCCTTGCGAGAATAATAGTCAACCATTTGTATTGTAAAAATTTTGGCGGTGTTAACCGCCAAGTAATAGGGTTAATTATTAATAATATCTTGAGTTTGTTGATATAAATTCGCAGACCATTCAGGGAATTCATTATAGAAAGGCTTAGATTTTTCTTTGAAGAGCGCTCTGTCTACTTCAACAACAGTAACACCTTCACTTTTCATTTTTTCAATAATCTCTTTTTCTTGTTGTAAGACTAAATCTGTTAAAAATTGCCCAGCTTCATTTCCTGATTCAACTAAAGCCTGCTGAATATTTTCAGGTAATTTAGCGTAGGTTTTGCTGCCCATAACTAAGTTGGTTACGTTTTCTACATGGCCAGTTAGAATTAAGAATTTGGCAGCTTCATGGTGTTTTTGCCCATATAGCACTGGAATTGGGTTTTCTGCACCATCAATAATTTTAAGATTAAGTGCAGTATAAACTTCAGCTAAAGGTAATGGTGTTGGTGTGGCTCCCATTGCCTCTAAACCTTTAATTTGAATTTTATTGTTGGGGACGCGAATTTTTAAACCTTTTAGGTCATCTGGGGTTTGGATCATTTTATTGGCTAAGATATGACGTGAACCATATAGCCAATCTTTAGAAACCACATGAAGGCCTTTTTTATCTAACTGTTGTTCTAAGGAACCATACCAAGGTGAGGCATTTAATTTAAAAATATCTTTATAAGATAGCCCTAAGTACGGCCCAAACATAATACCGTAATCAGGTACATAATCAGAAAAGAAGGCACCATCTGCTAAGGTAATTAATGGACTACCTAACTTCATTTGTTCGATGACATCTTTTTTAGAACCTAATTGTGAGCTTGGGTAAGGAATTAACTCACCTTCACCATTAGTTTTTTCATTGAATTTCTTTGCCCATTCGTGGATAGCTAAGTCAAAAGGCTCTCCGGGGTTATTTTCATAAGCGACTTTTAGCTTATATTTAGCATCGGCGAATGCGGCACCTGTCATGCTGCCCATTAATAGCATTGTGCTGAGTGTTAAGCTAAGAAATGTTTTTCCGTTTAATGTGCTCAGTTTCATAAAGGTATCTCCTGTAGGGGGATTTATTGTTTTAAGTATTTAGTTTTTTTCTAACCAATGTATTTTTTGCGTAGCATTATTTCTGTGCCACTATTCAGAATATCTGTGATTTTTTGGCTCACATCATCTTGTAATTGTGGTATTTCGTTGAGGTTTAATCCCCATAAATCAGACATTGCTAGCACATTTTCAGTCAGTTGTTTTACATTTGAGTCATAGAGCTCATTCCAAGCTTTAAAGCGTTCGAGTAAATAATCATCATCATTTAAAGGAATGAGTTGTTCACCCTGTTTTCCTCGATAGAAAACAATAAGTGCAGCAAGTGAAAATGAAATGCAATAAGGAATTTTATTGTATTGCTTAACATAAGAGATTAATTGAGGTAATAAACGAGTTTTAAATTTAGTTAGCGAGTTTAGAGAAATTGAAAGTAACTCATGCTCTATATATGGGTTATTAAAACGGTCAATTACTGCGGAGGCAAAAGCCATGAGCTCCGAAGGGCTTTGAGATAAAACAGGAATAACCTCATTATCAATTAAATCTTTGATGAAAGATAAAAAGATTGGGTTGGTAGTGACATCACGAACAGTTCGAATCCCTGCTAAATAAGCAACGGGAACCATCGCAGTGTGTGCACCATTTAAGATTGCAACTTTACGTTCTTTGTAGGGTTTTATGTCATCTACTACTTTGATATTTAATGGCAATTCATTTAACTTTAGCTTCTGCTCTAGTATTTTTGGCCCTTGAATAACAAATAAATAGAAATATTCAGCAGTGACGAGAAAATCGTCTTTATAGCCTAATTCTTTTTCCAGTTTTTCAATTTCATTTTTCGGGTAGCCAGTAACAATTCTATCGACTAACGTAGAACAAAACGTATTACTGCTATTTAGCCAAGCGATAAAATCCGTGGGAAGTTGCCAGTCTTGTGCATGTTGATTTACAAACTCTTGTAATTTATCGCCATTATAGTCAATTAGCTCACAGGGGATGATGAACAACCCTTTGCTACTATCGCCATTAAAATGTTGAAAGCGGTGAAATAAAAATTGAGTAAGCTTTGCAGGGAAACTACTTGCTGGTGTATCTTCTAAGCGTACGTCGTGCTTATATACGATCCCTGCTTCCGTAGTATTAGAGAAGATCCATTGTAATTCGGGATTTTCTGCACACTTTAAAAATTTATCATATTCAGAATAGATAAGTATTTCACGGTTAACCGAATTAATAATTCTTATATTAGAAACACTTTGTTTTTGTTCATTAATCCCCCTGGTGATGGCAGTATAAAGTCCATTTTGTTGATTAATTGAGGGATGTGATGAGTCAATTGGCCTGACAAGCGTAATGCCACTATTGAAATCTGTCTTTTCATTCAGTTGGTCAACCATCCAGTCGATAAAAGCACGTAAAAAATTACCTTCTCCGAATTGTAAAATTCTCTCTGGGTATTGCTTATTAGCCATTGACTGTCTATTTAAGTAATCCATGACCATTCCTCTAGTTATTATGTGTATTAATCATCTGGTGTTGATTCAGACTAGAAGTATTTTTTTCTATGGACTATTAATTGCATCAATTTTGTGGAATGAATGGCTTTTTGATGTTTTTAATGTGTTTTTTATCAGTTAAAAACAGATAAATTATTGATAGATTAAATCTGTTCAATAAATATGTCTTTTAATTAATTGAAATATAGTGATAATTTTATTTTCTATAATTTTTGTTAATAATAATTTTATAATTAAGCTGTTTTTTTACTGAAAAATTCAGGTTTTGTTTGATGTGTACCATTATCGACCCAAAGAAATAATTCGTCATTGGCCATCCATTGGCCTTGTAACCTAATGTTATTTATTCATAAGTTTGCTGTATGGAGTTGATCATAGTTCGTTTAGCGGTATCTAAATGATGTCTAAGTTCATTCATCGCGACAATATCATTACGGCTAATTAACGCACTTAAAATGGTCATGTGTTCTTCAATTGCCAGTACATTTCTTTCTTTTAAATCTGATTCATCCCATTGATATTGAAAATGAAATATCACAGTGATGATTTCAAGAGATTGATTAAAAAATGGGTTGTTGGCACCCGATAAAATAAGGCTATGTAGTTCATAATCTAGTTGAGAAAAGTCACGGTAATTGATAGTAACGGTTTCACGCAGTGTTCTATGCTTGAGTAATAGCTCTTTCGCTAAAATCCAACGATGGTCATCTGGTGGTAAATTTAAAAAATGAGTCAATGCATTGGTTTCTAGTAACTCCCTAAACTCAAAAAGTTTTTCTGCGTATTCACGTGAAAACTTCATCATATGCCAATTTCCTCGGTGGGTGTTTTTAATTAACCCATAACGGGAAAACTCCACTAAGAACTCCCGAACAACACTAGAACTTACATGACTTTTTTTTGCTAATTGTAATTCAGTAAAAGTATCTCCGGGCATCAATTCTTTGCGTTTAATCATTTGATAAAACGCTTTTTCGAATAAGACGATTTGTTGATCAGGGAGACTTGATTCAACAGGAAAGAAATCAGTTTTATTGGGATAGCGAATGACATGATATTCATTCCCTTGTTTTTCAATGATTTTCTTTTCTAATAAATATTCGAGGGTATGTCTCACGGTGGTTCGACTGATATTAAACATCTCTGCTAAAGAAGATTGTGAGGGGAAGGGGGATGTTAATAAATTTTTATGTATGGCATCTAAGAATTCATTAATTGACCCATAGCGTATATTTTTACTCCTCACCATTTAAATACTCCTTGAATCTGATTTTTATTCTTTAAAGACCGATTTAAAACCGATTTAAAAACATTTAATCACAAAATTCGGTTGTTAATTATCTAGTCTATGTTTTTTAAATTAAAAAAGACAGATAAATTGATGGAGGGAAATATGAAACAATTGATTTGCCAAGAACCTAAACAATTAGTCTATCAACAAGTTGTTGAACCTACAGTTCAAACTGGGCACGTAAAAATAAAAATTCATGCGGTTGGTATATGTGGAACTGATATTCATGCATGGGGAGGAAACCAGCCATTTTTTCAATATCCACGAGTATTAGGACATGAAATTTCTGGAACTATTTGTGAGGTTGCATCAGATATCACGCAGTGGAAAGTCGGGCAACGTGTTGCGGTGATGCCTTATGTCGCATGTTACGAATGTGGTGCATGCAAGGAAGGAAAAACAAATTGTTGCGAAAAAATATCAGTTATTGGCGTTCACGAAGACGGGGGTTTTTGTGAATATTTAAATGTTCCAGAGAAAAATGTATTAGCGATTGAAGACACTGTCACAGATATTGATGGCGCCTTGATCGAACCATTTTCAATCAGTGCTCATGCCGTCAGGCGTGCGCAGGTTAAAGCGCAAGATACTGTTTTAGTCGTAGGGGCTGGGCCGATAGGGCTTGGCGTTGCTGCAATTGCCAAAGCGGATGGTGCTAACGTATTAGTGGCTGATACCAGTGAGGCACGTCGCCAACATGTTGAAAAGGTCTTAGGCTTAAAAACGTGTGACCCAGCGGCTGAAAATTACTTATCAAGCATTGAAGGCCATTTTTCAGGCATGCTTGCTGAGAAAGTCATTGATGCTACGGGGAATCAACACGCAATGAACACCGCGGTGAATTTAATTCGTCATGGTGGTTTAATTGTATTTGTTGGCCTATTTAAAGGTAATTTATCGTTTCCAGACCCCGATTTCCATAAAAAAGAGACAACAATGATGGGGAGTCGTAATGCAACGCCTGAAGACTTCAATAAAGTTGCAAGATTAATGGCTGAAGGTAAGTTATCTAGTGGGATGATGCTAACACACCAATTTGACTTTGATACCATTGGTGATGTTTATGAAAGTGATGTCATTAATAATCGTGAATTAATTAAAGGTGTTATTTTGTTTTAAATAGCAATTTATTTTAAACAAACATTTATTTTAAATAACAACAAAAACCCACTCTTATTGTGGGTTTTTGTTTGGCGCTAATTTATTTCTAGTCTGAATGAATTAGCGTTTTAATGCTTCCGATAACTCATCTTTCATGACGGACAGTATGTCTCTAACAACACGTGGGCTACCAGCGACTAAGTTACCAGATGCGATATAATTATGGCCGCCAATAAAGTCAGTCATGATACCGCCAGCTTCACGCATGATTAGCTCGCCGCCTAAGAAATCCCATGGTTTTAAGCCGATTTCAAAGAATGCATCAACACGACCAGAAGCAACATAACACAGGTCTAACGCCGCAGAACCCGTACGACGGAAATCAGCGCATTTGTCGAACATTGCGGTCATGATATTCATATATACCGCAGCGTGCTGTTTTTGTTTGAAAGGGAAACCTGTCGCAACGATAGCGCCATCAAGGTCACGCTTTTCATCAATGCGAATACGATAACCGTTAAGCTGAGCGCCTTGTCCACGTACTGCGCTAAATAATTCATTACGCATTGGGTCGTAGACAACAGCAACTTCTGTACGGCCTTTAACGCGTACAGCGATAGAAACAGAAAAATGAGGGAGGCGTTTTGTGAAGTTGGTGGTGCCATCCAGTGGATCGATTACCCATTGAATATCATCATCTTTACCAATTAATTCACCGCTTTCTTCAGTGATAATAGTGTGGTCTGGATATGACTTGCGGATGATTTCAATGATCAGTTGCTCAGATTCTTGATCAACGTTAGTAACGAAATCGTTAGTGCCTTTCTGAGTGACTTTAATATTGCTAGGCATTTCATAGTTTTTAGCTATGTGATTACCGGCCTTACGTGCTGCACGTATGGCGATGTTAAGCATCGGATGCATGGGCTTTTTCCACTGGAATGTTAAAGAACGAAAAACTTGAGTGCCGAAGTATATAGATGTTCGTCACAATAAGCAATTTTGTGTTAAGCTATTGCGATAATTTTTTTATGAAACGTATAAACCATGTTAGATAATATCCGTATTGTTCTTGTTGAGACCTCACACACTGGTAATATGGGCTCAACGGCCCGCGCAATGAAAACCATGGGGCTTTCTAATCTCTATCTTGTTAACCCTCTTGTTGAACCAGACTCACACTCTATTGCGCTTTCTGCAGGAGCAAGTGATGTTATTGGTAATGCGACAATCGTTAAAACTCTCGATGAAGCTTTAGAAGGCTGTAAACTAGTGATCGGCACTAGTGCGCGTTCTCGTACTTTATCTTGGCCGATGGTTGAGCCCCGTGAATGTGGCGTTAAATCTGTTGAGCAATCCAAAGAATCGCCGGTTGCGATTGTTTTTGGTCGTGAGCGAGTGGGATTGACCAACGAAGAATTACAAAAATGTCAGTATCATTTATATATCCCAACGAATCCTGAATACGGTTCTTTGAATTTAGCGATGGCGGTTCAGTTGGTGAGTTATGAGATACGTATGGCGTATCTTTCAATGAATGAAAAAAATACGGTAATTTCCGCAGATGATGAGGTAGAATACCCGCCGTCAGAAGATGTTGAGCGGTTTTATGTCCATCTTGAAAGCGTATTGAATGAATCCGGTTTTATACGTAAAGCCCACCCTGGCTTAATTATGAATAAATTACGCCGTTTATTCACACGAGCGCATATCGAAACCCAAGAGTTACATATCCTGCGGGGTATTTTAACGTCAATGGAAAAATGGGCGAAAAAGTGAGGCGAAATCCGTGGTAAAATCAGGTGAATAATACTTGAGTAAATTAGTCAGGTAAATAGTTGACTAAATTACTCAGGAATGTCACAATCTGACCATAATTTACCACGGAGTAATATGTTATGAGACTCACTTCCAAAGGGCGTTACGCAGTAACTGCGATGTTAGATGTCGCATTACACTCTCAGTCAGGTCCAGTGCCTTTAGCTGACATTTCTGAACGTCAGGGAATTTCCCTCTCTTATCTTGAGCAACTTTTCTCTCGTTTACGCAAAAACGAGTTGGTTTCGAGTGTGCGCGGTCCAGGCGGCGGTTATTTGCTTGGTAGAGACGCAGACCAAATCTTTGTTGCTGAAGTAATCGCTGCGGTAGATGAATCTGTTGACGCCACCCGTTGCCAGGGTAATAAAGAAGGTTGCCAAAATGGCGATCGCTGCTTAACTCACGCACTATGGCGCGATTTAAGCGATAGAATTACAAGTTTCCTTAGCAGCATTAGCCTTGATGAGCTGGTTAAAAACCAAGAAGTCATGGTTGTTGCTGATAGACAAGATAACGAACAGCGTAAAACCATGCCAAATGGGATTACACCTGAATCGATTATCAATGTACGTGCTTAAAAATATTAAAAAAATTGCAGTCGGTACATCTTGGTGAGTTGTTAGACGAAGAGCTAATTTCCGCTATTTGTATCTTTAAAAATTAAAGGCAAGTTACCTTGTCCTTTGGAGTAAGTGAGCAATGAAATTACCAATTTATCTTGATTATTCAGCAACAACACCGGTTGACCCGCGTGTGGCTGAAAAAATGATGCAATGTTTAACAATGGATGGGAACTTTGGTAACCCAGCGTCCCGTTCTCATCGTTTCGGCTGGCAAGCGGAAGAAGCGGTAGATATTGCTCGCAATCAAATCGCCGAATTAGTGGGCGCTGACCCGCGTGAAATCGTGTTTACTTCAGGCGCAACTGAGTCTGATAACTTAGCGATTAAAGGCGCTGCTAATTTCTATAAAAAGAAAGGCAACCATATTATTACCTGTAAAACGGAACACAAAGCCGTTTTAGATACCTGCCGCCAATTAGAGCGTGAAGGTTTTGAAGTGACTTACCTGTCACCGCAAAGCAACGGTTTAATTGCTATGCAAGACCTACAAGACGCTATCCGTGAAGACACTATTTTAATTTCTATTATGCATGTTAATAATGAAATTGGTGTAGTGCAGGATATCGAAGCTATTGGTGAATTATGCCGTAGCAAAGGGATTATTTTCCACGTCGATGCAACTCAAAGCGTGGGCAAGCTGCCCATCGACCTGAATGCGTTAAAAGTTGATTTAATGTCGTTCTCTGCGCACAAACTCTATGGCCCAATGGGCATTGGTGCACTGTATGTCCGCCGTAAACCTCGTGTTCGCCTTGAAGCGCAACAGCACGGTGGTGGCCATGAGCGCGGTATGCGTTCTGGGACATTACCTGTACACCAAATCGTTGGTATGGGCGAAGCTTACCGTATTGCCAAAGAAGAAATGGCTGCGGAATCTGAGCGTTTACGCGGTTTACGGTTACGTTTGTGGAACGGTATTAAAGATATCGAAGAAGTTTACCTCAATGGTGATTTAGAACACGGTGCGCCGCACATTCTGAACGTCAGCTTCAACTATGTTGAAGGTGAATCACTGATGATGTCATTAAAAGATTTGGCTGTATCTTCAGGTTCTGCATGTACTTCTGCAAGCCTAGAACCTTCTTATGTACTGCGCGCTTTAGGGATGAATGATGAGCTGGCACATAGCTCAATCCGTTTCTCTTTAGGTCGTTTCACGACAGAAGAAGAAATTGACTATGCAATCAAAATGATTCATGGCGCAATTGGCCACTTACGCGAGCTGTCTCCTTTATGGGAAATGTTTAAAGACGGCGTAGATCTTAACAGCATCGAATGGTCTCACCATTAATCAGACGGTTTCAGGAGTTTAAAAATGGCTTACAGTGAAAAAGTTATCGATCATTATGAAAACCCACGCAACGTTGGTTCGTTTGACAACAGCGACCCAAGCGTCGGTAGCGGTATGGTAGGCGCACCTGCCTGTGGTGACGTCATGAAATTACAGATTAAAGTAAATGATGACGGCATTATTGAAGATGCACGCTTTAAAACTTATGGTTGCGGTTCAGCAATTGCTTCAAGTTCACTCGTGACTGAGTGGATGAAAGGCAAAAGTTTGGACGAAGCAGAGTCAATCAAAAATACAGCCATTGCAGAAGAGTTAGAATTACCACCAGTGAAAATTCACTGTTCAATTCTAGCGGAAGACGCAATTAAAGCTGCTATTGCTGATTACAAAAGCAAACGCCAAAGCAAATAAGTTTTTAATCAGTCTATAGGGCAAGCCATATTAATAAATAACAACAAGTTATCGTCCTATAACTGGAACAATACTCATGCCTTCTAGGCTAAACATCGCTGAGTTTCTTAGCTTAGAAATAGGGTGGGTATAAAATAATTTGAAGGCGGATGCGACTCATGAGTAGCATCTGCCTTGTTTGTTTCTAAAGTGAGGTTTGCAATGTCTATTTCTCTTACAGAAAGTGCTGCGCAGCGTATTCAATCCTTTCTGCAAAATCGTGGAAAAGGCGAGGGCTTGCGTTTAGGTGTAAGAACTTCAGGTTGTTCAGGGATGGCTTATGTTCTTGAATTCGCTGATATAATTAATGAAGAAGACACGGTTTTTGAAGATAAAGGCGTGAAGGTCATCGTCGATGGCAAGAGCATTGTTTATCTTGATGGTACTGAGCTGGATTTCGTTAAAGAAGGCTTAAACGAAGGGTTTAAATTTAATAACCCTAACGTCAATAGTGAATGCGGATGCGGTGAAAGTTTTCACGTATAATGCGTTCAATTAAGCCTAATTTTCGGCCAATCTCACTAATATTAACTTGTTAGTGGTATTGGTAACCGGTTCGAGAAACTGAGCACTTATGGATTACTTTACTCTTTTTGGGTTGACCCCAACTTATGCCATCGATAGCGAACAACTGACGTTGCGTTTTCAAGACTTACAGCGTCAATACCATCCTGACCGGTTTGCAACCTGTTCTGAACAGGAAAAAATGCAAGCACTGCAAAAAGCAGCAACCATTAATGCTGCCTATCAAGCCCTTCGTCACCCGCTAAAACGCGCGGAATATATGCTTTCATTACATGGTTTTGATATTAATAACGAACAACATACCATGCATGACACGGCATTTTTGATGGAGCAGCTTGAGCTACGTGAAGAGTTAGACAATATTGAAAACAGTGATGATGCACTTGATTTATTAGTTAAATTTATGCAAAACGTCAAACAAATGCAGCAAGCACGAAGCGCACTGATGGTGACAGAGTTAGATGCCATGCAGTGGGAAAAAGCCGCTGATACCGTACGTAAACTACGTTTTCTCGATAAGCTTCAGCAGCAAGCTGAGCAACTCGAAGAACGGTTACTAGATGAATTTTAAGAGAAAACGATTATGGCGTTACTACAAATCAGCGAACCCGGTATGACAGCAGCTCCGCATCAACGCAAATTGGCTGCTGGCATTGATTTAGGTACCACCCACTCTTTGATTGCGACAGTGCGCAGTGGTGAAGCTGCGGCTTTGCCTGACAATCAAGGGCGTTTTTTATTACCATCGATTGTTAATTATCAGCCTGAAAGCAAACTAGTGGGATGGGATGCGAAGCAACTTGCAGAGCAAGACCCAGTCAATACCATTATTTCAGTGAAACGCATGATGGGGCGTTCATTGGCCGATATTCAAAAACGCTACCCTGACTTACCTTATCAACTAAGTGCCAGTGAAAATGGTTTGCCATTTATTCAAACTGCGGCTGGCCAAGTCGACCCAATCCAAGTGTCTTCTGACATTCTAAGAACATTAGCAAAACGTGCGGAAGAAACCTTAGGTGGCGAAATGGATGGCGTAGTGATTACGGTGCCGGCTTATTTTGATGATGCACAACGCCAAGGTACAAAAGATGCGGCGCGCCTTGCAGGCTTACATGTATTACGTTTACTGAATGAACCGACTGCCGCTGCGATTGCTTACGGGTTGGACTCTGGGCAAGAAGGCGTGATTGCTGTTTATGACCTTGGTGGTGGTACTTTTGATGTTTCTATTTTGCGTTTAAGCCGCGGTGTATTCGAGGTGTTGGCAACGGGCGGCGATACTGCACTTGGGGGCGATGATTTCGACCAAGTACTGGCACAGTGGATTGCTGAGCAAGCAGGCGTTTCATTACAAGGCGATCATCATTTAAATCGTCAACTATTAAATGTGGCAACAGAAACGAAAGTTGCGCTCAGTGACGCAGATGCCGTGGCTATTCAGCTTGCCAATTGGCAAGGGGAAATTCGTCGTGAGCAGTTTGAAACGTTAATTGAAACTTACGTGAAACGTACACTGATGGCTTGTCGTCGTGCATTGAAAGATGCAAGTGTTGAGGCACAAGAGGTGCTGAACGTTGTCATGGTTGGTGGTTCGACTCGCGTACCCTTAGTACGTCAAAAAGTTGGGGAGTTTTTTGGTAAATCACCTCTGACATCCATCGACCCAGATAAAGTGGTGGCAATTGGCGCCGCAATTCAAGCTGATATCTTAGTAGGGAACAAGCCCGACAGCGAAATGTTGTTATTGGACGTGATCCCGTTATCCCTTGGTCTAGAGACCATGGGGGGATTGGTTGAAAAAGTGATCCCGCGCAATACGACGATTCCAGTTGCTCGAGCTCAAGAATTTACCACATTTAAAGACGGCCAAACGGCAATGAGTGTGCATGTGGTGCAAGGTGAACGTGAAATGGTGGCAGATTGCCGCTCGTTAGCGCGCTTTACCTTACGTGATATTCCAGCAATGGCAGCCGGTGGGGCTCATATTCGCGTCACTTTCCAAGTCGATGCTGATGGGCTGCTGAGTGTCAGTGCTATGGAAAAATCCACTGGTGTAGAAGCCTCGATTCAAGTTAAGCCATCGTATGGGTTAACGGATAACGAAATTTCAAACATGATTAAAGATTCAATGACTAACGCGCAAGATGACTTAAATGCGCGCCGCTTAGCGGAGCAAAAAGTTGAAGCTGCAAGAGTGCTTGAAAGTTTAACGAGCGCATTAGCCCAAGATGGCAATTTACTGACGCCAAAAGAAGAGTCAGAAATTGATAATGCGGTCAATGAGTTAATTAAAGCGGTTGAGGGTACAGACCCAATCGTAATTGAAAATGCCATTAAACAACTGGATAAGCAATCGCAGGAGTTTGCAGCGCGTCGTATGGATACGTCTATTCGCCAAGCGTTGTCAGGCCATTCTGTGGATGAGATATAATTATGCCTAAAATAGTTTTTTTACCTCATAGTGATTTATGCCCAGACGGTGCTGTCGTTGAAGCACAAGAAGGCGAGTCTATTTTAAATGTTGCATTACGCAGCGGTATTGAGCTTGAGCACGCCTGTGAAAAATCCTGTGCTTGTACAACCTGCCATTGCATCGTTCGCGAAGGTTTTGACTCACTAGAAGAAAGTAGTGAACTCGAAGATGACATGTTAGACAAAGCATGGGGGTTAGAACCAGAAAGTCGTTTAAGTTGCCAGGCGTTGGTGGCGGATGAGGATTTAGTGGTGGAGATACCACGTTATACTATCAATCACGCCCGCGAACACTAATGCTCGTTATATTTCGCGTTGTAGGGGTGTTGGCTTCTTTCGAGTACTTGGGTCACATACTTTTGTATGCTCCCCAAGATACTCTCAATTGCCGCCTACCTACAACACGAACTATTTAGAGCATTGAATAGTTTGTTATATTTCGCGTTGTAGGGGTGTTGGCTTCTTTCGCTAACCCTAGTCACATACTTTTGTATGCTTTCCAAGCTACTCTCAATCGCTGCCTAGCTACAACGTGAATTATTTAAAAAATCAAAATACATGTTATGCTTCACGCTGTAGCGTTGTTGGCTTCTTTCGCTAACCCTAGTCACATACTTTTGTATGCTCTCCAAAATACTCTCATTTGCCGTCTAGCTACAATGTGAATTATTTAAAAAGTAACAGTAAATCGTCCTTAATATTTATTCATATATGTAATAAGAGTGATTTTTTGTATTTTAATATTTTCCTTATTATTTTCTTTTGTTTTTTTTTTGAAAGTGAAATGCAACTATTAATATTTTATTTAATTTTAATAAATTAATTATTTATATATTATGAAATTCTTTTGTTTTATTTTCTTGATGATTTAAAGTTAGTAATTAAATTATCACTTTGTGCGCTTTATTTTTTATGTTATAGATAATATCGATATTGAGTAGTTACCTTTGGATTAAAAGATAATGATTTAATGATTATATAAATGCTAATTAAATAAAGTTGGAGATAAAAAGGAATTTTATCATGAAATGGAAATATCGATTTGGCGCAGTGGCTGGTAATACACTTGAATATTATGATATTGCTGTTTTTGCGGCAATATCGAGTTATCTCAGCGCAGAATTAGAGCGGCTAGGTTATAACCAAGCGACAGAGATGGTATGGGGTATATTTGCATTGCGTTTTATTATTCGGCCTGTTGGCGCTTATATTATAGGGAGGTATGCCGACAGTGTTGGTAAAAAGTCCGCATTGGTTTTAACAAGTTTTATAACAGGGACAGCTACACTATGCATGGCATTATTACCTATTAATTTATTAGGGAATTACACTCCTATTGCCATTTTAATTTTGCAAATGGCACTATCATTTAGTTTTGCAGGAGAATATCCATCATTAATTACTTACCTTTTTAATAACTCTAAGAATAATGAAAACTCAAGGTTATCAGCCATAATCAATGGCAGTACAGCATTCGGTATTATTATTTCACTTACAGTTGTATTTGCTTTGGAATTTTTTTTAGAACCAGAGATGATGCAAAGTATTGGATGGCGAGTTCCCCTGTTTTTAGGAGTGCTTAATATTGCTATTAGCTTTTGGTTTAGAATGAAATTGCCTAATAATTCAAGTGAAAAAATAAAATTAGTACCTATTAGTTATATGGATATGTTTTTTGTTTTTTTATTAACTATACCTGGAAATGTGCTCTTCTTTGTGCAGCATGTTTCAACAGCTATGTTTCTTGAAAAAATGCAAATGATAGAAGATAGGACTGTATGGGCACTGTTATTGTCAATTTTACTTCTATCTTTTATGTTAATTTGTGGCTGGCTTACCGACAAATATAATATTTTGGAAAAGGTATATAACCTCGGTGTGATAGGAATGGTGTTTTTATCAATTCCTATATTTTTATTAATTAGCAGTCAATCTATAATATTAACTATTATTTCTCAATTAATTATCAATATATATGCAGCAATGATTCTAGCAACGACCCCCTTTATGTTGTTTAAAGCGGCAAAAGGAAAGGTTGTTACACTTGCGTTAGGTTTTAACTTTACAGCAATGCTTTTTGGTGGTGTCTCACCTTTGATTACAACTTATCTTGCTAATATTAATATAGCCTATGTGGGCTTATTTCTAACATTGTGTGGTGCACTTCGATTTTTAATTTATAAAAAACCATCTAAAGATTTTGAAATAGAGACAAAAACGGGAAGTTAAACTTTATTAAGGAATTGATATGAATGCTGAAAGCCAAGTTTTTGAAGATGTATGTAGTAATTTTAAAAATGAATTTATAAATATTTTTGATTGGCATGATGTTGATGTTACCTATTTCTGTGTTGATTTAAAAAATAAAACAATGCATATAGCATCTAATAATTATGAATGGCAATTAATAAGTCTAAACAGTGGGTTGGATCTTTTGGTGGAAGAAAGATTAAAATCGAGCATCCAATATTGGAATAATTACCCAGAAGTTTTCATGAAGATTCTAGCTAAATCGAAAAAAAGTAAATTTAAAGTTGATTTTTGTAATAGATATGGGAGTACATTTGAAATTACTACTGTAAATTCAAATAAGCAGCTCACATTATCTGAAATGTTATCTATTTATAAGCATCGTCCCATGATTTCTGAGTATGCCCACCAGCTTTGGAAAAAAAATCCTGATGTTACTTTACCGATGAGAGCGAATATTCCTATAAAGACGCAATTATTAGGGCAAACAAAGAATGTTGCACCGGAACTATTAAATCCTCAAAAATATATGCGTTTTGGCCATATTCGTTTTACACGAAAAGAGATGATAACCATACGCCTACTGCTTTCGCACTGTAAGGTAAAAGAAATCAGTTATATTCAAGGTTGTTCAGAAGCCAGTGAAAATAGACGAATTCAAAAGATCAAAGAAAAGTTGGGTTTCCCTTATGTTTCATCAAGCGGCTTGTTTACAGCATTAAAAGAGCAAGGTATTACACTAGCTTGTTTGGAAACACTTATCGATTTACCTCTCACAAACAGTATAATGAAGAATAACTGAAAAAGATCCGTTGGTATGATTCAAAGGGCTATAATTCGAAAAATAGTTGTTCATATAATGAGAGAAAATGATGAGTTTAAAATGGTCAAATAGCCGTGAAATCGGTGAAGCACTGTATGACGCATTTCCAGATGTTGATCCAAAAACGGTGCGCTTTACCGATATGCACCAGTGGATTTGCGATTTAGAAGAATTTGATGATGATCCGCAAAAATCGAACGAGAAAATCCTAGAAGCGATTTTGTTAGTTTGGCTGGATGAATTCGAATAAGTAGGGTTTTCCCCTAAAAACCGAGTGACTGTCAGAAATAGTGCTCGGTTTTTTATTTTATATCAGCACTATAATGATATCCCTATTGGTATTTATCAGTTAAGGTAATGCCATCTGCCGACAGAATAAATGGGCTTTTACTGTCTGCAAAAATAGACAAAGTGAGAAAAACGATGACAAAACAAATTATGCCAGTAATGATTTCTTGTGAGCCTGCTGCACCTTGTTGGGGCGAAGGCGCATTGTTAAGCTCTAGCGATAAAGGGATGACAATCCACCTGAAACATGCAGGTAAATTATGTGCAGTACAAAGCGCTGGCCGTAAATTAGATGGCCAAGGGATCCGTAATGTTGCTTTGGCTGGCGAAGGCTGGGATTTAGAAAAAAGCTGGGCATTTTGGCAAGGGTTTCGTGCGCCAAAAGGGGCTAGAACGATTGAATGGCCAGTGTTGCCAGAAGCGGATCGCAAAGAGTTAGAAAACCGTATTCGTACCATTGATTGGGTACGTGATGTGATTAACGCACCGGCAGAAGAGTTAGGCCCAGAACAACTCGCACAACGCGCCATCGATTTACTCTGCACTGTCGGCGCACAAGACATTAGCTACCGTATTATTAAAGGTGATGATTTATTAGAACAAGGTTATACCGGTATTCATACGGTTGGTCGTGGTTCAAGTCGTCCACCTGTATTTTTGGCGTTGGATTACAACCCAGGAGCCAACCCAAATGCCCCTGTATTTGCTGCGTTAGTGGGTAAAGGAATTACTTTCGATTCAGGCGGTTATAGCATCAAACCATCATCCTCAATGAATTCAATGAAAGCCGATATGGGTGGTGCAGCAACATTAGCAGGTTCATTGGCATTGGCGATTTCACGTGGCTTACAAAAACGTGTGAAAATGTTCTTGTGCATTGCTGACAATATGGTTAGCGGCAATGCATTCAAATTGGGTGATATTATTCGTTACCGCAATGGTAAATCCGTTGAAATAATGAATACAGATGCTGAGGGTCGTTTAGTCCTAGCCGATGGCCTGATTGATGCGAGCAAAGAAAAACCAACGTTAATTATTGATGCAGCAACCTTGACGGGCGCAGCGAAAACTGCCGTGGGTAATGACTACCATTCTGTATTGAGTTTCGATGACAAGTTAGTTGCTGATTTAATGAGCGCTTCAGACGCTGAGTTTGAACTGTTCTGGCGTTTACCACTGGCAGAGTTCCATCGCCAGCAATTACCGTCTGGTTTTGCGGATTTGAACAATATTGCGGCACCATCGCACACAGCAGGCGCAAGCACCGCTGCGGCATTTTTATCGCATTTTGTCGAAAATTATCGTCAAAATTGGGTGCATATTGACTGCTCAGCGACTTACCGTAAATCTGCAGTTAGCTTATGGGCAGAAGGCGCAACGGGTACAGGTGTAAGAACATTAGCTAACTTATTAATCAGTAAATCAAAGTAGCGAATGTTTGATTGATAACAGGCACGGGAAGGTGACTTTTCGTGCCTATTTTTTTACCTTGACGTATTTGCGAGTATAATAAGCGATTATTTTTAATAGCAGGGGATTGGCAATGTCGCAGCAATCGAATAATAACAGTTCCAACCAAGAAACTGAGATCCAATTTACTGAATTAACAGTGCCGAAAGGTTCATCACTTAAATTAAGTGTGTTAGAAGATCAGCCACAAGCCATTGTTGACGCGCTTACTGAATTTTTTAAACAACACAAAGTGGTCAGACGCGGTTTCATGGTCTCCGCAACAGAGAGCGATTCTGCTAAAGAAGCGCCTATCTTAATGATAGCGTTGGAGTTTACCACAGGAGCAGAAAATATTGATTCAATTATCCATGGGGCTGGGACGCTTGCTTGTGAGTTTTTAGCTGATGACGAGTCTATTGATTTTTGTGTGGTGAATGAAAATGAACAAGGTGTTAGCCATTTTATTACTCAACACGTTCAGCCTTTTTACCAGCGTCGTCTTGGTAGCTTCTTGCGGGACACAATCCCAGTAAAAAACACCTAATAATTCCATGTATAGAGTGAGGGAAATATTTTTTCTCACTCATAAAATGCATATTGCTCATTTATTAAATATATATTCTGCTTACTATTTAAAAAATATTATTTCATTTCTCTGTTTTTCTCTCCCATCATTTTTTCCGTTTTGTCTGATAGGTGTTCTAATCACATTCTGTTAAATTGTTTCGATAATTGAAATAATATCAGCAGTATTTATCTGTGTGTGTTTTTAAACATTTCTAAGTATGTAGAGGGTTTTAATCTCCTGTTAAAACCTTAAAAAACAGAATCAATTTTAACTAATTAAAGGGCGGGCGGTAATGAAACAACAATCAAGTTGGGCTTCATTGGCGGGTCTCAAAACCAAAAAGCGTTATTTAGCACTTGCGTTGGCATCGGTAGTGGCATTGGCTGGTTGTGATAATACAGATGAAACAACCAAAAATGAGCCAAATGTTTCAACCACAGCGCCAGAAAATCAAACCAAAACAGCGCCAGTTGCAGAACAGAAAAAAGCAGCACCGAAACTTTCCACTGAAGAAATGATAAAAAAATATGCAGGGAAAGATTTAACTATTTTGGATGCGTCTGAATTACAGCTTGATGGTGCGAGTGCCATGGTGGTGACATTCTCGGTTCCACTACAAGCAAACCAAGACTTTGGCCAGTACATTAACCTCATTGATGTTAAAGCGGGTAAGTTAGATGGCGCTTGGGAACTGTCTGATAACCAAATGGAACTCCGTTTTCGCCATCTTCCGCCATCTAAAGAGTTAAACTTAACCATTAACCCGGGTATTAAAGCGGTTAATGAGCGTACGACGACCGAAAATTTTGAGAAAAAATTGACCACTGCACAAATCATCCCAACCGTTGGTTTTGCAAGTAAAGGCTCTTTATTACCTAGCAAGGTTGCCCAAGGCTTACCTGTGATTGCCTTGAACGTTGATAAGGTCGACGTCAATTTCTTCCGTGTGGATGAAAAGCAATTACCACAATTTTTAGCACAGTGGCAGTATCGTAGTAATTATGAGTATTGGTATTCCGAAGAGTTTCTCGACAAAGTGGAGCTGGCTTATACCGGCCGCTTTGACTTAAATCCAGATAAAAATACCCGCCAAACCATTTTACTGCCGTTGAAAGATGTCAAAGAGTTACAGCAAGATGGCGTGTATTTGGCCATCATGCAAAAAGCAGGCAGCTATAGTTATCAATTCCCTGCAACTGTCTTCACATTGAGTGATATTGGTGTATCACTACACAGTTACCAAGACCGTGTCGATATTTTCACTCAATCCTTAGCGAAAGGCTCTGCAATTAAAGGCGTTGAGCTGCGTATTTTGGATGAAAAAGGCCAGTTAGTAACAAAAGGTACGACAGATGGCGATGGCCATGCTCAGCTAGATAAATTAGCGGGTGGAAAATTATTGCTGGCAACCCATGAAGGGCAAACCAGTATGATTGACCTCACTCAGCCAGCGCTTGATTTATCTGAATTCGATATTTCAGGGCCAGAAGGCTACGCAAAACAATTTTTCACCTTCGGTCCTCGCGATTTATATCGCCCAGGTGAATTATTGCTAGTAAATGGTCTATTGCGTGATGGCGATGGTAACCCAGTCAAAACTCAGCCAGTTAAAGTTGATGTATTAAAAACTGATGGGCAAGTGGTTCGCAGTTTTGTTTGGCAGCCAGAAGAAAACCAAAATGGCTTATATCAATATCAATTTGAAATTCCTAAAAATGCAGAAACAGGCGGTTGGTCGCTTCGCTTTGATTTAGGTGATGGTTCACCACTGCGTTACTACAAATTTAATGTTGAAGATTTTATGCCAGAACGTATGGCTCTGGAAATTGAGGGCAGCGATGTCCCTCGTTTAACAACTCAATCTGTCGATTTTGATATTCAAGGTCGTTATTTATACGGTGCGCCAGCGGCTGATAACCAGCTACAAGGGCAAATTGTCTTAAAAGCAGCTCGGGAAGCGGTCGCAAAATTACCTGGTTTTGAATTTGGTGCTGTCAATGAAGAAGGTTTACCACGTAAGTTGGACGAGTTTGACTTGACGCTGGACAGTAATGGTGAAACTGTGATTTCAATTCCAAATAGCAATTGGAGTTCAACACGTTCACCTATTTCGGCTGTTTTACAAGCAAGTTTGCTTGAGGCTGGCGGACGTCCTGTGACGCGCCGTGCCGAGCAAGCCATTTGGCCTGCGGAAAAACTGGTCGGTATTCGCCCATTATTTGCGAAAAAAGAAATTTATGATTACCGCACTGACCGTTATGTAAAACGTCACAATGTGGATGAAAATTCACTCGCAGAATTTGAATTAGTCATGGCTGATGCCGCAGGTAATAAACTGGCAGCAAAAAACTTAACCGTGCGTTTAGTGTATGAGCGTCGTGATTATTACTGGAGTTGGTCTGAAAGTGGTGGTTGGTCTTCAAATTATGACCAAAAAGACCTCGTTATGGCGAATGAAAATATTGCTATTGCTAAAGACGGAACGGCGAAAGTGTCTTTCCCTGTGGATTGGGGGGCATTCCGCCTAGAAGTTGTTAACCCAGAAAATCAGCTAGTGTCGAGCGTCCAGTTTTGGGCAGGGTATTCATGGCAAGATAACACAGGGGGAAGTGGCTCTGTTCGTCCTGACCAAGTGAAACTCAGCCTGAATAAGCCTGCGTACTTACCGGGTGAAAAAGCTAAAGTTCGCATTGAATCTCCTAAAGCCGGTAAAGGGTATATATTGCTCGAATCGAGCAACGGTCCATTGTGGTGGGAAGAAATTGATGTGCCAGAAAAAGGCTTAGACGTTGAAGTCCCAGTCAATAAAGAGTGGGCTCGTCATGACTTGTACGTCTCAGCAGTTGTGGTGCGCCCAGGAGACGATTCTAAAGAAGCAACGGTAAAACGTGTGGTGGGTGTGTTGCATTTACCAATCGCAGATGAAAACCGTAAGATTGCTTTAGCACTCTCCGCGCCAGATAAAATGCGTCCAAACCAAGACTTAACGGTAAAAATTAAAGCGACAGCACAAGATGGCAAACCGTTACCTGAAAAAGTGAATGTGTTGTTATCTGCGGTTGACACTGGCGTATTGAATATCACAGATTTCAAAACCCCAGACCCGTATGATGCCTTTTTTGGCCGTAAGCGTTATAGCGTTGACCAATATGACGTTTATGGTCATTTAATTGAAGGACAAGGTAAGGTTGCTAACTTGCGCTTTGGTGGTGACAGCGAGGATGCTGCATTAGAGCGTGGTGGTATGAAGCCACTCACTGAAGTGCAAATTATTGCGGAGCAAGCCAAACCTGTCACATTAAATAAAGACGGCGAGGGTGAAATTAGCCTCGCTATCCCTGATTTTAACGGGGAATTACGTGTGATGGCCCAAGCATGGAATGAAAAAGAGTTCGGCCATGCGGATAGCAAAGTGATTGTGGCGGCACCATTAGTGACACAAATGTCGATGCCACGTTTTATGGCTGGTGGTGATAAGTCTTACTTTGCGCTTGATTTGACCAATATGACGGATAATACACAAAATGTGACCGTCAATTTCAAGGCATCAGGAATGGTGAAACTTGATGGTGTCAGCAGCCGTGAGTTGGAGTTACCAAAAGGCAAACGTACCACGATTAATCTACCTGTCAGAGCAGACTACGGCTTCGGTGAAGGCGAAGTGTCAATGACCATTAATGGTGTGAAAATTCAAGGCGAAGCCAACAAAGATTACAGTAATAGTTGGAAAGTCGGGGTTCGTCCGGCACAACCAGCAGAAACTGTTTCTTTTGCAACTGCTATTGAGCCAGGTACCTCATGGGCGTTGCCGACTAACCAAATTGCCGGGTTACAACCCGATACCCTAGAAGGGCAAGTGCTATTAACTAGCCGTCCACCGTTAGATATTTCTCGTTATATTAGAGAGCTATTTGCTTACCCATACGGCTGTTTAGAGCAAACTATCAGTGGGTTATATCCATCATTATTCTCAACTCAAGCTGAGTTAAATAAGATAGGGATTAAAACGCAAACAGATGCAGATCGCCATAAAGCGATTGAAATTGGTATTCCGCATTTGTTAAGTATGCAACGTAATGATGGCGGTTTCTCGTTATGGGATAGAAACGGCCGCGAAGAGTATTGGTTAACTGCATATGCGGCGGATTTCTTGAATAAAGCGAATCAGCGTGGGTTTACGGTTCCCCAAGACGCTATCAGTAACGCGAACACGCGCTTATTGAGCTATTTACAAGATGGTAGCCAAATCAATTATCCTTATACGGAAAATCAGGCAGGTGCGCGTTTCGCAACTCAAGCCTACGCTGGCTTAGTGTTGGCGTCACAGCAAAAAGCACCTCTAGGTGCATTACGTCAACTTTATAACCAAAGAGATCATGCCGCTAGTGGTTTACCGCTCGTTCAGCTTGGTGTTGCATTGAACTTGATGGGGGATAAATCACGTGGTGAGAGCGCGGTGATTGACGGACTGAAAAAACAACGTAACCGCTACAGCTATGTAGGGGATTACGGTTCGGTGATCCGTGATGACGCGATGATTGTTGCGCTATTAAATGAATATAATTTAATGCCAAAATCCCGTGACCAAAAACTACAAACTTTGTCTAATAACTTGACTTCTCAACGTTATTTCTCGACACAAGAGAGCAATGCGTTGTACTTAGCGGGCCGTTTCTACTTAAATGAAAGTGAAGCTCCATGGAAAGCAACGATTAATGGCCAAGAACCTCCGATGGTTTCAGATAAACCCGTGAGTGAGTTCTTGAGTAAAGCACAATTAGAAACAGGTTATAGCATCGAAAACACGGGAACCAATACGCTATACACACGACTAAACGTGGTGGGTTATCCACAACATTCGCCGAAACCAAGTTCGAATGTGCTGGGTATCACTCGTAGTTACTATGATATGAAAGGTAACCGCATTTCGTTAGATAGGCTAAGAAGCGGTGAAATGGTGGTGGTTAAATTGGAAGTTCAAGCATCCCAAAGCGTACCAGATGCGCTAGTGGTTGACTTACTACCAGCGGGCTTAGAACTGGAAAACCAAAATTTAGCGAACAGTAGCGCTAATTTGAGTGAGTCTGCGCCGAACCTGCAAGAACTGATTGATGATATGCAGCAATCACAAATTCGCCATATGGAATACCGTGATGACCGTTTTGTGGCTGCCGTTGAAGTTCAGCAGTATCGCCCAACGACATTAGTCTACTTAGCACGTGCAGTGACACCGGGTGTATATAGCATTCCAGTACCACAAGTTGAATCAATGTATGTCCCTGATTGGCGCGCGACGGGCTATTCTGATGGCCAATTAGAAATCGTTCGTTAATCACCGCTAAACTGAGCCCTTATATATTGATATATAAAGTATAAGGGCTCTTTTAATTTATTTTCGGTACTCCCATCAATGAAAAAATGGTTACGCCGCACAGGCATTGCACTGGTTCTGTTGGTCATTATTTTGCCACTGGCTTTTCTAGCGGCTGATAAAATATGGCCGTTGCCGATTAAGCAAATTGAAATGGCTCGAACTGTGGTTGCTGCGGATGGCACACCATTGTGGCGCTTTGCAGACAAAGAAGGTATTTGGCGCTTTCCGGTTACACTCGATGAGGTTTCTCCTGATTTTATTGAAGCGTTATTAACGTATGAAGACCGCCATTTTTATCGCCATCCGGGGGTAAACCCGTTTTCGCTAGTTAGGGCCGCGGGGCAGTTTGTGAGTTCAGGGCGTATTGTGTCGGGCGGTAGTACCATTTCGATGCAAGTTGCACGGTTAATTGATCCCCATGAAAGAACATTGGGCGGTAAGCTGAAACAGCTTTGGCGTACGGCTCAGCTTGAGTATCACTACTCAAAAGATGAAATTTTAGAAATGTATTTAAACCGCGCTCCGTATGGTGGAACCATTGAAGGTATTGGAGCCGCTAGCTGGGTATATTTGAATAAGTCACCAGCAAAATTGACGGCGAGTGAAGCGGCTCTCTTTGCTGTTCTACCTCAAGCTCCTAGCCGTTTAAGGCCAGACCGTTATCCACAAAGGGCACAAGCCGCTCGTGATAAGGTGTTAGACAGGTTAGAGGAATACCAAGTTTGGAGCCCTGAAAAAGTTGCCGATATTAAACAAGAACAAATTTGGCTAGCACCGCGGAAGAATCCGCATTCTGCTCCTTTGCTTGCAAGGCGTGTGACTAAAAATACGCAAGACCCCATCATTGAAACCACTATCGACGCCAGTTTGCAAAGGCAACTGGAAGACATGGCAATGAATTGGAAAAACCAACTACCAAAACAAACTTCACTGGGGATTTTGGTGGTTGATCATACGGATATGGCAGTAAAAGCTTATATTGGCTCAATTGATTTCCAAGATGATAGCCGTTTTGGTCATGTGGACATGATTAGCGCTTGGCGCTCTCCAGGCTCAACGTTAAAACCTTTTTTATATGCATTAGCGATGGATGACGGGCTCATCCATGCGGAGTCATTATTACAAGATGTACCGAGGCGCTTTAATGATTACCGTCCGGGGAACTTTGACAGTGGTTTTAATGGGCCAGTGAGTGTTAGTGATGCACTCGTTCGTTCATTAAATTTACCCGTAGTTCAGTTATTAGATGTGTATGGTAGTAAACGATTTACGGCTCAACTGCGTAATGTTGGGACTGAGCTGCGCTTTCCGTTAGGGAGTGAACCAAACTTGTCGCTGATTTTAGGCGGCACAGCCACACGGATGGAAGATTTGGTTTCCGCTTACAGCGCATTTGCGAGAAAAGGTTATGTGTCGCCGCTACGTTTTAAACCAACCGATAAAATTCGCGATAGAGCGCTGATGTCACCGGGAGCCGCATGGATAGTGCGCCGTATTATGGGCGGGGAAGCACGCCCTGTTCCTGAGGCTAATTTATCAGGGCAACTTAATTTAGCATGGAAAACGGGAACCAGTTATGGTTATCGAGATGCGTGGGCGATTGGTGTTAATCCGCGTTATACCATCGGCGTTTGGGTCGGACGACCGGATGCAACGCCTGTTGCAGGGCAGCTAGGCTTTGCCACTGCTATCCCGATTATGAATCAAATCAATGGAATGTTACTGAGCAAAATTTACCTATCTCATGAACCGTTACCGAAAGATGTGAAGCCTGCCAGTGTTAGCCAAGCAGTGATTTGCTGGCCGGGAGGAACGGCATTACTGAAAGATGATAATAATTGCCGCCAAAGGCGCCTAAGTTGGATCTTGGATAATACGATCCCACCCACTTTAATGGCACGAGACCAAGAGTCACTCTTAGGGTTAAGACAAAAAATCTGGGTAAATAACAAAGGGCTACAAGTGGCGGCAGATTGCCCGAATGCACAGGAAAAAGAGGTACATTTATGGCCGATTACGGTGGAGTCATGGTTACCGAGTAGTGAAAAACGGGAAAATCGATTACCTAAAGCAGATTTAGCTTGCCCTCCATTGAAGTTAGAAACGCCGCCATTATTGATTTCCGGTATACGTGATGGTGAAGTATTACAGCGCTTGCCAGGAAAAACCAGTTTAGATTTGCGTTTAGTCACACAGGGTGGGCAGGGGCAGAAATGGTGGTTCTTAAATGGAGAACAGGTGAACACAACAGAGCAAAATGGTTCTATTTTGCTGACACTCGATAAAAGTGGAAACTACCAAATTTCGGTATTGGATTTAAGCGGCCAAGTGACGGCAATGAGTTTTAGAGTGAAGTAATAGATGAAAAACGTGACTTACCCGAAAAAATAGTGTTTTTTGCTATAAAAAGTTTAACAAAATGTTGTTGTGACTGTAGGAAATTGTAATCAGAGCCCCTATAATCATCGCCTTATTTTTCTTTTTCCTAGACATGGTTGCTTTTGAAGTTTAAAAGCCTAACAATAGAATTAGAAATAATATAAAAAACTACAACATGCCTATTTTAAGTTCTTGCATCCTAAGTTACAGGGAAGAATAAAGAATAAAGGCCTAATGAATCGCTAAGAGGTTATTTATGACTGTTCAACGTACATTTTCTATTATTAAACCAAACGCTGTGAAGAAAAACGTTATTGGTGCAATCTACAACCGTTTTGAAAGCGCGGGTTTCACAATCATCGCCGCTAAAATGATGCATTTAACTCGTGAGCAAGCTGAAGGCTTCTACGCTGAACACAAAGGCCGTCCTTTCTTTGAAGGTCTGGTTGAATTCATGACTTCAGGCCCTATCATGCTGCAAGTGTTAGAAGGTGAAAATGCAATCCAACGTCATCGTGACCTGATGGGCGCAACTAACCCAGATAACGCGTTAGCAGGTACTTTACGTGCAGACTACGCAGACAGCTTCACTGAAAACGCAACTCACGGTTCAGACTCTGAAGAATCTGCTGCTCGTGAAATCGCGTATTTCTTCACTGCTGATGAAATCTGCCCACGCTAAGACTTCTTTAACTAATGCATTAGCATTATTGTTATAAAGTTTGTACAATGCGACGCCCTGCTATGATTAGCGGGGCGATTATATTTTTAAGACTGCAAAAATTACGTCGTGCTATACTCATTACTAGCACTGCCGAAAGTGTAACAACGAGGCAATACACCATGTCTGATATGACGACAGATGCACAATGTGCAACTTCTTCTGCTATTTCTGTCACGCCAGAAAAAACGAATCAAAAAACCAATTTACTTGATTTAAACCGCAAGCAAATGCGTGAGTTCTTTGCCCAAATGGGTGAAAAACCGTTCCGCGCGGATCAGGTCATGAAATGGATCTATCATTATTGCTATGATGATTTTGACCAAATGACCGATATTAATAAAGTTCTTAGAGCAAAACTAAAAGAAGTCGCGGAAATCCGTGCACCGGAAGTCGCTGACGAACAGCGCTCATCAGATGGTACCATTAAGTGGGCTATCAAAGTGGGTGACCAACTGGTTGAAACTGTATATATCCCAGAAGCAGATCGTGCAACATTGTGTGTCTCTTCACAGGTTGGTTGTGCGCTGGAGTGTAAATTCTGTTCCACGGCGCAACAAGGCTTCAACCGTAACTTACGTGTTTCGGAAATCATTGGTCAGGTTTGGCGAGCTGCAAAAATTATTGGTTCACTGAAATCCAGTGGACGCCGTCCAATTACCAACGTTGTAATGATGGGAATGGGTGAACCATTACTGAATTTGAATAATGTCGTCCCTGCGATGGAAATTATGTTAGATGACTTCGGTTTTGGTTTATCTAAGCGCCGTGTCACGATTTCCACTTCCGGTGTTGTACCTGCACTGGACAAATTAGGGGATATGATTGATGTCGCGTTAGCGATTTCATTGCATGCGCCAACAGATGATATCCGCGATGATATCGTTCCAATTAATAAAAAATACAATATTGAAACCTTTCTCAACAGTGTGAATCGTTATTTAACGAAATCGAATGCCAATGCAGGACGAGTAACCGTTGAGTATGTGATGTTAGATCACGTGAACGATAGTGTTGAACAAGCTCATCAATTAGCGGAATGTTTAAAAAATACACCGAGCAAAATCAACTTAATTCCATGGAACCCGTTCCCTGGAGCGCCATACGGTAGAAGTTCGAATAGTCGTATTGACCGCTTTTGTAAAGTATTGATGGGATATGGTTTTACTACGATAGTACGCAAAACACGCGGTGATGATATAGATGCAGCTTGTG
The DNA here is from genome assembly GCF_013255915.1 of Providencia rettgeri. Lineage (GTDB taxonomy): Bacteria > Pseudomonadota > Gammaproteobacteria > Enterobacterales > Enterobacteriaceae > Providencia > Providencia hangzhouensis. Next base: position 1,769,443 of record NZ_CP053896.1, read on the forward strand.
GGCAACTTGCTGGCGATGTGATCGACAGAACAAAACGAACGTTGAAAAAACGCTTAGCAGGGGAACCTATCAAGGTAAAAACAGTCTGATTTATAAATATGTTTGAATCAGTGAATTAAGTTATGGTTTAGGGCGTTTTAGAGTTAGGCAAAACGCCTTTGTTCACCTACAATAGTAGAAGCAATAAGAAAAATTTAATTGTTGTTTCAACATGATGATAAATTATTGACGAGTAAAGCTGCTCAATGCTTGCTTTATATATTTTTAACTTGGAAATAGTGTTGCCAGCAAATGACTATCGAAAATAATACCGAACAGACTACGACGACAGTAGGACAATTATTGACGCAAGCACGTGAGCGCATGGGGCTAACCCAAGATGTTGTTGCAGAACGATTATGCCTTAAAATCAGTACGGTAAAAGAGATAGAACAAGATATTGCTCCCGCTGGTGTAGAACCGACGTTTTTACGTGGTTATATTCGCCTTTATGCACGCATGGTAGGTATACCAGAAAGCGAATTAAAAACGTATATGAAAACGGAAGAGCCCGTCACATTAGCCAAAGTTTCTCCTATGCAAAGCTATTCTTTAGGGAAAAAGCGTAAAAAGCGCGAAGGTTGGTTAATGAAACTGACTTGGTTGATTGTGATCGTCCTCATTGCAATGGTTGGTGTATGGTGGTGGCAAGATCATAACGCACAAAAAGATGAATTAGTTTCAATGGCAAATCAAAATGATTTGATTTTGTCTCAGCAAGATAACAGCACAACCCCCGTTGAATTGCCGGCTTCAACAGAGATAGTCTCAACGGATACAGCGCCTGTTACACAGGAAAATACACTTGAATTACAAGGCCAAGAGCCTGTATTAACGGCTGACTCTGTTACAGAGCCAGTTAGAACGATTCCATTACCGAATGCACCACAATCTTCAGTTGCATTAGATAGAACACAAAATACAGAAACGACTGAACCTGTTGCAGTGAGTAGCCAAGCTCTGGTCTTGAATTTTACTGGGCAGTGTTGGTTAGAAATTCGTGATGCGAATAATAAAATTTTATTCAGTGGTACCAAAAATAATGGGGATAAGCTGGAACTTGATGGTCCGCAACCTTATCGTCTGAACATTGGTGCGCCGGCGAATGTGACGGTACAGTTCCAAGGTAACGCTGTTGATTTAAGCCGTTTTATTAAAGCGAAACGTCCAGCAAAATTGAAGTTACCTGAAGCCTAAAAACAAATAGGCAAAAAGAAGCAAACTATATCCGAAAACATCTTTTTTGATAGGCTATGGTTTGCTTTCTTGTGTATAGTTGAGCGTATAAAAATAATCAGTTAAAACTATACCACGGTAACAAAGAGTACTATAGGCACAAAAAGTACCACGGTAACAAAGAGCACATGGACGTTCGGAGAATTAAACCAAAATGCATAATGAATCACCGATAAAAAGACGTAAATCCACCCGTATTAATGTAGGTAGCGTACCTGTAGGCGATGGTGCTCCTATCGCTGTCCAGTCAATGACCAATACTCGTACAACTGATGTCGAAGCCACAGTTCGCCAAATAAAATCCCTTGAGCGCGTGGGTGTTGATATCGTGCGTGTTTCTGTTCCTACCATGGATGCTGCTGAAGCATTTAAATTGATTAAACAGCAAGTTAGCGTTCCACTGGTGGCTGATATCCATTTTGACTATCGTATTGCATTAAAAGTTGCTGAGTACGGTGTTGATTGCTTGCGTATTAACCCAGGTAATATTGGTAGTGAAGAAAGAATTCGCCAAGTTGTTGATTGCGCACGCCATTACAATATTCCTATTCGTATTGGGGTCAATGGCGGTTCCCTTGAAAAAGACATTCAAGAGAAGTACGGAGAACCAACACCTGAAGCCTTAGTTGAGTCGGCAATGCGCCATGTGGACATCTTAGATAGGCTGAATTTCGACCAATTCAAAGTCAGTGTAAAAGCTTCTGATGTATTTTTAGCTGTCGGCTCTTACCGTTTATTAGCAAATAAAATTGATCAACCTCTGCATTTAGGTATTACAGAGGCGGGTGGCGCACGTGCAGGCTCCGTAAAATCGGCGATTGGCTTAGGAATGTTACTGTCTGAAGGCATCGGTGATACTCTGCGTATTTCTTTGGCTGCAGACCCTGTTGAAGAAGTTAAAGTCGGTTTTGATATTTTAAAATCACTGCGTATTCGTTCGCGTGGCATTAATTTTATTGCTTGTCCAACCTGCTCACGGCAAGAATTTGATGTGATAGGCACGGTGAATGAGTTAGAACAGCGCTTAGAAGATATCATTACGCCAATGGATGTGTCGATTATTGGTTGTGTGGTCAACGGCCCCGGTGAAGCGGAAGTTTCTACGCTAGGTGTTGCAGGCGCAAAAACCAAGAGTGGTTTCTATGAAGACGGTAAACGTCAAAAAGAGCGCTTTGATAATGACAACATCATCGACCAATTAGAGGCTAAAATTCGAGCAAAAGCAGCGATGATGGATGAAAGCAAGCGGATTGAAGTCAACTTAAAAGATTAATTTTGTGTATTCTAATGCCAAGCGACTCATAGAGTCGTTTGGCGTATTTAGAACAAACACTATATCAATTATCCGCATTTTTTTCTAAAATCGGTCGCTCACCGTACAAATTAACAGATAAATCCCGATTAGTATCAGTAATTGGTGTTTGTTGATTGAACCAGATGATATTTCGCTCTTATAATCAAACTAATGTAATTCTGAAAATAGAGAAATAAAGTGGGAAAAAATATCCAAGCCATTCGCGGCATGAATGATTACTTGCCAGCTGACACGCGTGTATGGCAGAAAATCGAAGCAACATTAAAAAATATTTTACAGGGTTATGGTTTTAGTGAAATTCGTACCCCGATTGTAGAGCAGACCCCGCTATTTCGCAGAGCGATAGGTGAAGTGACGGATGTCGTTGAAAAAGAAATGTACACTTTCAATGACCGTAACGATGAAAGTCTGACATTACGCCCTGAAAATACCGCAGGTTGTGTACGTGCAGGTATTGAGCATGGTTTGCTGTACAATCAGGAACAGCGTTTGTGGTATTTAGGCCCAATGTTCCGTTATGAGCGCCCACAAAAAGGTCGTTATCGTCAATTTCACCAGTTAGGGGCTGAAGTTTTTGGTCTTGCAGGCCCTGATATCGATGCTGAAGTTATTTTAATGACAGCGCGCTGGTGGAAAGCGTTAGGAATTAGTGAGCATGTAACATTAGAGCTGAACTCGATTGGTTCATTAGAAGCGCGTGCTAATTACCGTGAGGCTTTAGTTGCTTTCTTAGAACAGCATAAAGATAAGCTGGATGAAGACTGCAAACGCCGGATGTACACAAATCCTTTACGTGTTTTGGACTCCAAAAATCAAGAGATTCAAGCTTTATTGAATGATGCACCTGAACTGTTTGATTACCTTGATGTCGAATCACGTGAGCACTTTGATGGTTTATGCAAATTGTTAGAAGCTGCTGGGGTTCAATACCGCGTAAATCAACGTTTAGTTCGTGGTCTTGACTACTATAACCGCACTGTTTTTGAGTGGGTAACCACGGCGCTGGGTTCACAAGGCACTGTTTGTGCGGGTGGCCGTTATGATGGCCTAGTTGAACAATTAGGCGGTCGTGCAACACCTGCGGTTGGTTTTGCCATGGGTATGGAACGCATGGTGTTATTAGTCCAAGAAGTGAACCCTGAATTTACAGCGGATGCTTCAGTCGCTGACGTTTATCTCGCTTCTTTTGGCGAAAATAGCCAACAAGCAGCGATATTAGTGGCTGAAAAAGTCCGTGATGCACTACCAACACTACGGTTAATGACTAACCACGGTGGTGGTAACTTCAAGAAACAGTTAGCAAGAGCGGACAAACAAGGCGCTAAAATTGCACTGATCTTGGGGGAAGATGAAATTAAAAATAACCAAGTCACAGTGAAAGACTTACGTACTGGCGTACAAGAAACTATTTCGCAGCAACTTATGGCGTCACGCATCGCCGAATTATTAGGTTAAGGAGAGACAAGTGGAAGTCTATACAAACGAAAATGATCAAGTCGATGCGATTAAACGCTTTTTTGCGAATAATGGCGTGGCATTAGTTATTGGTCTCGTCATTGGCGTTGGTGGTGTATTTGGTTGGAACTACTGGCAGTCCCATAAAACCAATGTACTGCAAGAAAGTGCACAAAAATTTGAAACAGTAAACGCCCAATTACGTTCGGGTTCAGATCAGGCTATTGCTGCGGCGCAAAAATTTGCGGCTGAAACTGACGATGTATACAGTGCGATGATGGGTTTAGAGCTTGCGCAAATTGCAGTGGATAAAGGTGATTTAGCTAACGCACAAACTGCATTGACCAATGCATTAGCCAAAGCAAAAACTGTGGATATGCAAGATTTAATTAACTTGCGTTTAGCACGAGTACAATTGGCTCAAGGTAATGCTGATGGTGCGATAGCGTCAGTGGCAAATATTAAAAGTAAGTCATGGCAAGCAACGGCACAGGATGTCCGTGGCGATGCATTACTCCACAAGGGTGATAAAGCAGGCGCAAAAGCCGCTTACACTCAGGGGTTAGAAAGTGAAGGCTCTCAATCTATTAGAGGTATTTTGACTCTGAAGTTGAACAACGTATCTAATTCATAAGAAGAAAGGAAACGACAAACATGCAGTTGCGCAAAACACTTTTAGTTGGCCTAGTCGCTTCAGCTTTACTTGCCGGTTGTTCCAGCGAAACTGATTCTATTATTATGGCGCCACTTCCACAGGTTGAAAATCAATTCACCCCATCAATTGTTTGGGATAAATCTGTTGGAAATGGTGTTGGACAATTTTATTCTGAATTATCACCGGTTTGGGATGGCTCAGCCGTTTATGCAGCAGACCGCAAAGGTTTAGTTAAAGCCTTTGAACTCGACAGTGGTAAAGAACTATGGTCGGTAGATTTATCTAAACGAACGGGTTTTCTTTCTGCTAATTTATCTGCATTATTATCCGGTGGTTTAACCGTTGATGGTGACAAAATCTTTGTGGGTACTGAGCGTGGAACAGTTATCGCTCTTAACAAAGAAGATGGTCAAGTCGCTTGGGATGTCGAAGTTGCAGGTGAAGCCCTTTCTAAACCTGTAGTGAGTAATGACCTTGTTGTTATTCATACCAGTAATGGTCAACTGCAAGCTTTAGACGTCAATAGCGGGGAAATCAAGTGGACTGTTAACATGGATACCCCATCGTTGTCATTACGTGGTGAATCTGCTCCAGCAGTTGCCTTTGGTGCTGCGATTGTGGGTGGGGATAACGGTCGTGTCAGTGCAGTGCTATTGTCTCAAGGCCAATTAATTTGGCAGCAACGCATTTCGCAAGTGACAAGTTCGACAGAAATCGGCCGCTTAAACGATGTCGATATGACACCAATTATTGATGACGGCAAAGTGTATGCGATTGCTTATAATGGCACATTGGCAGCACTGGATATGCGTTCAGGTCAAATCCTATGGAAACGTGAACTGGGCTCAATCAATGACATGGTAATGTCAGGTGAAAACCTGTACCTCGTTGACCAAAGTGACCGCGTATTGTCTGTTCGTAAAAGCGATGGTGTGACACTGTGGACACAGGAAGACTTACTAAACCGCGGGTTATCTGCACCAGAAATGTATAATGGCTATCTTGTTGTCGGTGACAAAGAGGGTTATCTGCATTGGTTAGACATGAGTACGGGTGGGTTTGTTGCACAAAACAAACTAAACAGCTCTGGTATTCACAGTCGCCCAGTGGTTGCAAGTGATAAACTAATGGTTCAGACAAAAAACGGAACAGTTTACCTGTTAACACGTTAATTTTCTGACAAACCGCCAATTTATCGATAAAATCAACGGTTCCTGAACACAGGAGCCGTTTCGTTTTTTGTTTTCTGAGTTAAAGCCTCAGAATTCCTTTAGTTAATAAAAGTTGTGAGGCATCTAAGAATGATACCCGTCGTAGCGCTGGTAGGGCGTCCAAACGTAGGAAAATCCACGTTATTTAACCGTTTAACCCGTACCCGTGACGCATTAGTAGCGGACTTTCCCGGTCTGACTCGTGATCGCAAATATGGTCGTGCAGAAGTTGAAGGTCACGAATTCATTATTATCGACACGGGTGGTATCGATGGGACTGAGGAAGGCGTAGAAACGCACATGGCCGCACAGTCCTTGCAAGCAATTGAAGAGGCAGATATTGTTCTGTTTATGGTCGATGCAAGAGCAGGGCTAATGCCTGCGGATGAAGGCATTGCTAAACATCTTCGTAGCCGCAAGAAAAAAACTTATTTAGTGGCAAACAAAACAGATGGTATTGATGTCACAACAGCAATCGGGGATTTTTACTCTCTTGGTTTAGGGGAAATTCATCCGATCGCTGCATCACATGGCCGCGGTGTCACTCAGTTAATAGAACAATCGTTAAAACCTTTTGTTGCTGAAGATGAAGAAGAAGTCGAGCTGACCGAAGAAGAAGAAAATGCGGCATATTGGGCAGAGTTAGAAGCTCAAGGTGAGCTTGATGAAGACGAAGAAGATGACTTCGACCCAACAACATTACCGATTAAATTAGCCATCGTTGGCCGTCCGAATGTCGGTAAATCGACATTAACCAACCGTATTTTAGGTGAAGAGCGTGTTGTGGTGTTTGATATGCCAGGAACCACACGTGACAGCATTTACATCCCAATGGAACGCGATGAGCGTGAATATATTCTAATTGATACTGCTGGTGTGCGTAAACGCGGTAAAGTTACTGAAACAGTCGAAAAATTCTCTGTAATTAAAACATTACAAGCGATTGAAGATGCGAACGTCGTATTATTAGTTATCGATGCACGGGAAGGTATCTCAGACCAAGATTTATCTTTACTTGGTTTTATCCTCAATGCAGGTCGTTCATTAGTTATTGCGGTTAATAAATGGGATGGTATGAAGCCCGAGGACCGCGAGCACGTGAAGGATATGCTTGAACTGCGTCTTGGTTTTGTTGATTTCGCACGAATTCACTTTATTTCTGCATTGCATGGCAGTGGCGTGGGTAACCTATTTGAATCAGTGCAAGAAGCTTATGAATCTGCAACTCGTCGGGTGGGAACGGCATTATTAACGCGCATCATGAAGATGGCAGAAGATGAGCACCAACCGCCGCTTATTCGTGGTCGCCGTGTTAAAATGAAATATGCCCATGCTGGGGGGCATAACCCACCGATTGTTGTGATCCATGGTAACCAAGTCTCTGATTTACCAGACAGCTACAAACGTTATTTGATGAATTACTTCCGTCGTTCATTACAAGTGATGGGAACGCCAATTCGAATTCTGTTTAAAGAGGGTGAAAACCCATATGCAGATAAGAAAAATAAGCTAACGCCAACTCAATTACGTAAGCGCAAGCGTTTAATGCAGCATTTGAAAAAACGTTAGTTAATAAGGCACTAATGTAGGTTTAGTTGACTGTATAAATGCATAAAGCCGTAACAAAACCATTATGTTACGGCTTTTTAATATTATTTAGATTGATACTTTAAGAATAAATATCGCCCTTACGTTATCAAAATATATCATGACGGACAGGGGGAAGAATTAAAGATTGAGGGAAATTATGGACACTCGTTCTTCTACACGTTTAAACAAATATATTAGTGAAAGTGGTATTTGCTCAAGACGTGAAGCTGACCGTTATATTGAGCAAGGTAATGTATTTATTAATGGTAAGCGTGCAGGAATAGGCGACCAAGTTTTTTCTGGTGACGTGGTAAAAGTTAATGGGCAATTAATTGAGCCGCGTAATGAAGAAGATTTAGTGTTAATCGCTCTGAATAAGCCAGTCGGTATTGTCAGTACGACAGAGAGTGGTGAAAAAGATAATATTGTTGATTATGTTAATCACAGTACCCGAATTTTCCCAATTGGCCGTTTAGATAAAGACTCTCAAGGGTTGATTTTCCTCACAAACCATGGGGATTTGGTGAATAAAATTTTACGGGCAGGAAATTCCCATGAAAAGGAATATTTAGTTACTGTCAATAAACCCGTTACAGATGAATTTATCCGTGGAATGGGTGCTGGAGTACCGATTCTTGGCACAATGACTAAAAAATGTAAGGTTAAGAAAGAAGCTCCATTTGTTTTTAGAATTACTCTTGTGCAAGGGTTAAACCGTCAAATTCGTCGCATGTGTGAACACTTTGGTTTTGAAGTCACTAAACTTGAACGCGTTCGCATCATGAATGTTAGGTTGACTGGTATTCCTGTCGGGGAGTGGCGAGACTTAACAGATGATGAATTAATTGAATTATTTGATATGATGGAAAAATCTGAGTCAGATATTAAACCGAAAAAAACACAGAAATCAGTTTCTGCTAATAAAGGTAATACAAAGCAAGCATCGCCAAGTAAACCCAAAGTAAAAACAGAAAACCCGACACGTAAAAAGTTTACACAACCAGGTAGAAAAAAGAAAAAACGTTAACGTGCAGGTTTAATGAATAAGGCTGAATAAAAGAGTTGATTAATGCTCTTTATTATCGGCCTTTGTATTTTACAGAAAAATTAATTTCAAATGGTTTAATGCTATCTAGCAATATATTTTTTTACAGGTTTACTATCAGCCCAACACCTAACCAACTCTGTTGTGTTTTTTGCGCAATATTATTATCAAACAGTTTCTTAGCTGCACGGATCGTGGCATCAGCAAATTCGATAAATGTCGCTTTTTTTGTCACTCTATTGTCAGACACTGCTTCCAGCCAAATTTTACCGGCGATATCCCACGTATAGCCACCAAGGCTCTTAGCTAATAGGTAAAAGGCTCTATTTGGAATGCCTGAATTAATATGTACGCCGCCATTATCAACAAAAATAGGTAAATCTTGATATTGAGACATATGGCCAACTTGTGGATCTCTGACCTCATCAGAAAGATAATAAGCGTCGCCTGGATTTATCATCGAACGTAGGGCAGGTGCATTTATTTGGTCAATAAATAAATTTTCTCCAAGTAGCCAATTAGAGGTATTGGCTGTTTCATTATTTAAATATTGTTTGACCATAATCCCAAGTACATCTGCGACAGACTCATTAAGAGCACCAGACTGGAAAGAATATCTAAAATTAGCTTTTGAACTAATAAAACCATGAGCAAGTTCGTGAGCAATTATATCAATGTCGTTATAGAATGGGCCAAAAACGATTCCATCCCCGTCACCAAAGAAAATAGCTTGAGAATTCCAAAATGCGTTAGCGTAGTTTGTTCCATAATGAATAACCGCATTAATATCAGCAGAACAGCCAAAAATTTGGTCAATATTTAATTTTTCCTTGAAAAAGGTACGAATAACACCAATTGAATTAAATACTTGCCCAGCGGGTTTTGATGGTGCTTGAGTGTCTTCTTCGCACATAATTACCGCATAGTCATCATGTGGCATATGACTATCTGGAGAAAGTCCTGAACGCTCACAAATTGGCAGGTCAGAATGCCAGTGATGTTTATGTGGAATAGGGCGCTGAGCATCACGAATAAAACGGTTATAGCGCTTTCCTGTCGTATCTATAGGGCAAGATGAAAGATTATTGCGATGAAATAATGCATCTTCATGTGAATAGGTTCGGCTCATAATATCATTGATATGAGTGAGCGTTGATTTTAAGTCAGTATGACCTGCTTTAGTCACTAAATTGGCTAATAAGCAAGGTGAGAGTAAAGAACGGCCTAAAATTTGATTCATATTATAACTCCATTCAGTTGGGTGAAATGGAATCATAATCTGTTGTGATAATTTTGTAACTAGTTGATATATAAGCTTTAAAATCAATTTCTGTTATTTTATATTAGAAAGGTAGAACGGTTATCTTTCTACCTTAATTTATAAACTAATGTTATTAATTATGGCGAAACCCACTCTTTATTTAGGATTAAAAATTCAGTATAGAGAGCAGCTTCTTGGCTATTAGGTTCAGGATGATAGTCGTATTCCCAGCGGACAAGTGGTGGCATTGACATTAAAATTGATTCTGTTCGGCCTCCACTTTGTAAGCCAAATAATGTACCTCTGTCCCATACCAAATTGAATTCGACATAACGACCACGACGATATAATTGGAATTGACGCTCTCGTTCACCCCATGAATGATCTTTGCGTTTTTCAACAATCGGCACATAGGCATCTAAAAAGCCATTACCAACGGCTTGAGTGAAGTTAAAACAGGATTCAAAACCCCCTTGGTTAAGGTCATCATAAAATAGCCCACCCACACCACGAGGTTCATTTCTATGCTTCAGGAAAAAGTATTCATCACACCAATTTTTATATTTAGGATAAACATCAGTACCATAAGGGCGGCATAAATCACGAGCAACAGTGTGCCAGTGGATGACATCCTCATGAAAGCCATAAAAAGGGGTTAAATCAAAACCGCCACCAAACCACCAAACAGGCTCGCAACCTTCTTTTTCAGCAATAAAGAAACGGACATTAGCATGGGTTGTCGGAATGTAAGGATTTAGAGGGTGAATGACGAGAGAGACGCCCATTGCTTGATAGCTACGACCAGCAAGTTCAGGGCGATGGGCTGAAGCAGATGCAGGTAATTTTTCTCCTTTAATATGAGAGAAATTAACCCCAGCTTGTTCAAATAATGCCCCTTTGGTTAATACTCGGCTACGACCCCCACCACCTTCAGAGCGTTCCCATGTTTGTTCTAGAAAAGTTTCCTTACCATCTAGCTCAGTGATTTTTTGACAAATAGCCTCTTGCAAGCTTTGCAAATAGGTTTTTACACGTTCAATATCTGGGTAATTCATTGTTTTATAATAGAACCATAGGTAAAAAATAATGGTTAAAGTATACCCTTTTGCTCGAAGAAAGGCATATTGAATATTGATTGTGTGGCAAAAGCAGAGATAATGGCAGAAAGATTAGTTTAAGCAGGCAAATGAGATGGAAATACGAGTCTTTCGACAAAGTGATTATGAAGACGTCCTGACATTATGGGAGCGTTGTTCTCTTAATGAATTTTCAGGGGATCCTGAACTCGATATTGAACGCAAATTACAGTGTGGAGCAGACTTATTTCTAGTGGCTGAAGTTGCCGGGGAAGTCGTTGGTACTATTATGGGGGGGTATGATGGTATTCGTGGTACTGCTGTTTACCTTGCCGTTCACCCTGAATACCGTGGCCGTGGTATTGCGAATGCATTAGTAAGTAGACTAGAAAAAAAACTGATCGCCAGAGGTTGCGGAAGAATCGAGCTGTTAGTGAGTGAAGAATCTGATGCTGCTATCTGTATGTTTGAAAAAATGTTGTATGAAGAAGAACAACCTGAACGTTTAATTTATTCGAAAAAATTAACGCACGAAACGGATTTTTAAGTTAATTGACTATTTATTTAACTATTCATGGGAATGTTTTGATAAATAGATTGTCACAATATGCATTATGCGACTCATAAAAGAGGATGATATGTCCCAACATGCAAAGTTGAATAGAAATAATGGATTATCGCCGTTGTTGAAGGCTTCTCTACTCTGTGGAACAGTTCTGTTATCAGGGTGTGCGGGTGTGAAATTCTTTTCGCCATCGACTTGGTTTAGCGGCCCACTGGTGGTTTCTAGCTCAGGACTTGGTCAAGTGACTAGTTTTACACCAATGCAAGCGGATATCATTAAGAAACAACTTGATGACCGCTATACATTACGCAGCGGTATGCAAATGGAAAATGGGGATGTGGTCACAATTTTCCAAGGAATGGATGATAATGAAGTAAAATTAGAAATAGTTGGCCCAGAGCACGGCTATGTATCACGAATTATAGTGAGTGACCCCGATATTGCAACTGAATGGGGGCCAACAGTGGGTACTGAATTTAGTGAAATTTATCAAAAAGCATTCGGTATTTGCGGTCTAGGCGAGCGAGTCAATGACGTTCCAACCATTGAATGTAATTCACCGCAATCAAGTAAAGTGGTTTACCGTTTTACAGGTAAGTGGCAAGGGCCCGAAGATTTAATGCCTTCAGATGATGACCTGAAAACATGGAAAATCTCGCAAATTATTTGGCATAAATAATCTCATTTCGTTAATAATATCGTCAGGGCTATCTATACTGGCGATATCTTTCCATTAGTGTTTCTTTTTCCTTGTTTTCAAAGAAATTTACCCTTTCTTAAATTTTCTTTCTTATAATAGACCGGAAACCTATATTCCCTTGCGTTAAAACAAGGTGAACATCATAGCGATAAGATAAGATATTAAAATCGCTTATATAAAAAATAGGTTATATAACATATTCATTTTACGAGGTTTACCGTATGTCTCATTCTCAAAGTGGTATTTTGAAAGAACATAGCCGTTTTGGTATTTTTATTGAAGCGCAAGTGCAAGAGGGATCTCTGGATGAAGTTAAGTCTGGATGTAAAAGCTTTGTCGAGGCTTTAACCAAATTACAAGCGCAATACCCAGATGATCGCCTTGGTGCAGTTATCGCGTTTGGCTCTGATATCTGGAAACAGCTCGGTAAGGCAAATACTGCTCCTGAATTGAAACCATTTCGCACTCTGGGTAAAGGGCTTGCTCCCGCCACTCAACGGGATATGTTTATTCATATTCAATCACTGCGCCACGATATTAATTTTTCTTTAGCACAAGCTGCTTTAAAAGCATTTGGTAAATCTATCTCTGTGGTTGAAGAAATTCATGGATTTCGTTGGGTAGATGACAGAGATTTAAGTGGTTTTATTGATGGAACAGAGAACCCGCAAGGGGAAGAAATTGCAGAGGTCACATTAATCGAAGACGGTGAAGATAAAGGCGGAAGCTATGTTTTAGTCCAACGCTATGAACACGATTTACGAAAATGGGATCGTTTTTCGGAACATGAACAAGAAAAAATGATTGGCCGTACGAAAAAAGATAGCGTTGAATTAGATGAAGATGCGCGCAATGTCACCTCTCATGTCTCACGCGTGGTGATAGAAGAAGAGGGTGAAGAGCTTTCAGTTATGCGTCACAGCTTGCCATATGGTACAGCAAGCGGCAAACATGGCTTATTCTTTATCGCTTATTGTGCAAGGTTACACAATATTGAACAGCAGTTACTCAGTATGTTTGGTGAAAAAGATGGCAAATACGATGATTTGCTGCGTATGACGAAAGCCGTTTCGGGGAGTTATTACTATGCTCCGTCGATTGAGACATTGACGTCTCTTTGATCAATAAGTTGCCGCAAGGATGCGGCGATTGATAATTATTTATGTAATCTATTATTTTCAATGTATTAATCGGTTTTTTTTAATTCTTTACGAGCTGCAACAGCAATAAAACCACTACGGCTACCATATTCAGGATTAACCTTCACTAAAGCATCAATACGATGTAATAAACGATGCGGCAAGGTGATATTAATACGCTCAGTACGGCCATCGTATTTATCGATATCGACATCCACAAATAACCATATCCCATGCGCATATTCAGGTTGTATTGGGTTCAATAGCGTTTGCTGAGATTTCGATAATGGGATCTCAAAGCCTTTTTCACTCAATAATTCAAAATGAGCATCAATTGCTGATTTTGCTTCTGCGTAAGCCTCTTCTATATTGCTGCCCGCGAATGTACATCCTTCAATATCAGGAAACCAGCCACTTGCGCTGCCATCATTATCAATTTCAATAAAGGCGGTATAAAGCATTAGGTTATCTCCATTAAAGATAGCGCTCATGCGTGAACGCTTTTCTTATTTAATGTTTTAGTTTCGCAGCCTTCAAAATGTGATTTAGTGTGCCTATCTTTAAATCTTTTTGTGGATGCGGAACAGTAATTACAATTGAAAAATGTGGGTGGGAAAACTGATGGTGACTTCCTTTTATTCTTTCAAGTTTCCAACCGTTTTTTTGCAGTATGTTTATCAGTTCCGAACTTTGCACGATCCCTCCATTTCGTTAACTGATATACACATAATACACACTCTGAAGAGCGCTTACAATATTTAAAGTGTGTGTTATGTGTATAAAAAAGAGAGAGGGGGAAAATGTTTAAGGTGTCTTTGCTTCGCTAAACTTAAAAATGAAACGCATTCATATCACTAACTAATTAAAAAATCAGTTAATTTTTCTGCTTATGACGTTCATTTCTTTGTTATTCTAATTTGATATATAAAAAGGTGATTGATAGCTACACAGTTATAACCAAAACATATACAGTGGTTCCAATGTCAGCCATTTGGGTTTAGTTACGAATAGGTGTGGAATGAAAAAATCATTTTTGAAAAAAACAGCACTAGCGAGTTTGGCAACGGTATCATTACTCGGAAGCTCACCATTAGTTGCAGCTGAACTGCTTAATAGCTCTTATGATATTGCCCGTGAATTATTTGTGGCGTTGAACCCTTCATTTGAAAAACAATGGAATGAAGCCCACCCTGACGACAAACTCACGATTAAACAATCACACGCCGGCTCATCAAAGCAAGCTCTGGCTATTTTACAAGGGCTGAAAGCGGATGTGGTGACCTATAACCAAGTCACGGACGTGCAAATTTTGCATGACAAAGGGAATTTGATCCCTGCAGACTGGCAAGCTCGCTTACCAAATAATAGCTCGCCTTATTATTCAACAATGGCGTTTTTAGTTCGTAAAGGAAACCCTAAAGGGATTAAAACGTGGGATGATTTAGTCCGTGAAGATGTTAAATTAATCTTCCCGAACCCAAAAACTTCAGGAAATGGCCGTTATACCTACCTTGCGGCATGGGGCGCTTTTAATCAAGAAAATAAAGATGATAAAGCAAAAACCCGTGAGCAAATGAAACAGTTTCTGAAAAATGTAGAAGTATTTGATACCGGTGGGCGTGGCGCGACGACGTCATTTATTGAACGGGGGCTCGGTGACGTCCTTATTAGTTTTGAATCAGAAGTGAATAATATTCGCTCTCAGTATGGTGAATCAGACTACGAAGTTATTGTACCGCCGGTGGATATCTTAGCGGAGTTTCCCGTCGCTTGGGTCGATAAAAATGTACAAAAAAATGGTACTGAAGATGTCGCTAAAGCTTACTTAAATTATCTCTATAGCCCACAGGCCCAAGAAATCATCACTCAGTACAATTACCGAGTGAATGACAAAGCGGTGATGAGTGCGAATAAGGATAAATTCCCAGAAACTCAGTTGTTTACTGTTGAATCACAATTTGAGAGCTGGCCAAAAGTAATGGACGTTCATTTTGCCACCGGTGGGGAATTTGACCAATTAATGGCTGAAGGGCGCCGTTAATGAATCGTTCAGGAAAGCGTTTTTTGCCAGGCTTTGGGCTAACGCTAGGTAGCAGCCTTTTTTATACCTGCTTGATTTTGCTATTACCCATGAGCGCTTTGGTGATCCAATTATCGGAAATGACATGGCAGCAATATTGGGCTGTCATTAGTTACCCGCAAGTGGTTGCCGCGTACAAAGTGACGTTACTGTCTGCATTAGTCGCAAGTTTGTTTAATGCGGTGTTTGGCATGTTATTAGCGTGGATTTTAACGCGTTATCGTTTTCCTGGGCGTTTGTTTTTAGATGGTTTAGTAGATTTACCCTTTGCATTACCTACTGCGGTAGCGGGGCTGACATTGGCAACCCTGTTTGCAACCTCGGGCTGGTATGGGCAATATCTGCACCAGTTTGATATTAAAGTCGTCAATACTTGGCTGGGAATTGCGGTTGCGATGGCTTTTACCAGTATTCCGTTTGTTGTGCGTACGGTTCAACCTGTGTTGGAAGAGCTAGGCCCTGAATACGAAGAAGCTGCTCAAACCCTAGGTGCGAGCCGTTGGCAAACCTTTCGTCGAGTGATACTGCCAGAGCTTTCACCGGCCTTATTAGCCGGAACGGTTTTGTCCTTTACACGGAGTTTAGGCGAGTTTGGTGCCATTATATTTATTGCGGGTAATATTGCGTGGCAAACCGAAGTTGTCTCATTAATGATTTTTAGTCAGCTACAGCAATTTGATTACCCGGCAGCCAGTGCTGTGGCTTCAGTTATTTTAGCGGTTTCATTGTTACTTCTATTTAGTGTTAATTTAGTACAAAGCCGCTTTGGTAAACGGTTGGGGGGCAAGTAATGGCGCAAATTACACCAATTCACACTACTAGCCGTACCCAAATTAACTGGGGGAAATGGCTACTAATTGCGATAGGTTTATTGTTTTCGTTTTTACTATTAGTGATTCCAATTGTTTGGATATTTATTACTGCATTTCAAAAAGGGTTAGATGCCGTTTTACTGAATTTGGCAGACCCAGATATGCTACACGCTATTGGTTTAACAGTATTAATTGCTTTAATTACCGTTCCTGTAAATTTAGTTTTTGGCACCATGATGGCGTGGTTAGTGACACGATTTCAATTTCCTGGTCGCCAATTATTACTCACCTTGGTAGATATCCCGTTTGCGGTTTCACCTGTTGTTGCGGGTTTGCTGTACTTACTTTTTTATGGCTCGAACAGCTGGTTTGGTGGGTGGCTTGAAGGTTTTGATATCCAGCTAATGTTTTCATGGCCAGGTATGGCGTTAGTGACCATTTTTGTAACGTGTCCATTTGTCGTACGTGAGTTAGTGCCCTTGATGTTAAGCCAAGGTAGCCAAGAAGATGAAGCCGCGGTGTTGCTGGGAGCGTCAGGATGGAAGATGTTTTGGCGTGTGACATTGCCCAATATCCGCTGGGCATTATTGTATGGCGTGGTTTTAACTAACGCTCGTGCAATCGGTGAATTTGGTGCGGTTTCGGTGGTTTCAGGAGCTATTCGTGGTGAAACATACACCTTGCCATTGCAAGTTGAATTATTACATCAGGATTATAATACAGTAGGGGCGTTTACGGCCGCAGGGATCTTAGCACTGCTGGCAATTATCACCTTAATACTTAAAAGTGCATTGCAGTGGCATTTAAGTCGCCAGCAATCTGAATCAGGAGTCCATTAATCATGAGTATTGAAATTGAAAAAATCGGTAAGTTATTTGGTAAAACCCAAGTACTCAGCGATATTTCACTGGATATTGCATCGGGTGAAATGGTTGCCTTATTAGGGCCTTCCGGTTCAGGAAAAACAACCTTATTGCGGATTATTGCTGGGCTTGAGCAACAAAGTCAGGGGTTATTGCGCTTTCATGGTCACGATGTTAGTAAAATCCATGCGAAAGATAGGCATGTTGGCTTTGTATTTCAACACTATGCACTATTTCGCCACATGACAGTGTTTGATAATGTGGCATTTGGTTTAACGGTTTTACCCAGAAAGCAGCGCCCATCAGCTCAGTCTATTAAAGATAAAGTAACAAAATTGCTGGAAATGGTTCAACTCGCCCATCTGGCTTCACGTTACCCCGCGCAACTTTCAGGGGGGCAAAAACAGCGAGTGGCACTGGCAAGGGCTTTAGCCGTTGATCCACAAATTTTATTATTAGATGAACCTTTTGGTGCGCTTGACGCACAAGTGCGTATTGAATTACGCCGTTGGTTACGTCAATTACATGATGAATTAAAATTTACCAGTGTTTTTGTGACTCACGACCAAGAAGAAGCCATGGAAGTTGCAGACAGAGTGGTGGTGATGAGCCAAGGTCATATTGAGCAAGTTGGCACACCGAGCGATATTTGGCAGCGACCAGAAACCCGTTTTGTGCTTGAATTTATGGGGGAAGTGAACCAAATTTCTGCCCACATCAAAGGTTCAACATTAAATATAGATGGCTATGAATTCCCCCTTAACCATACCAGTGTTCAACAAGGTGAAGTCGACGTATTTTTACGTCCTTGGGATATCTCATTACAAGCTGAAGTGGATGAACAGCACCGTTTACCTGTTAGAATTACGGAATCGGGGCCAAGAGGGCATTTTTGGCAATTAACCGTTCAACCATTAGGTTGGGGGAAAGAGCCTTTGTCAGTGATTTGGCAGTCCGAAAAAACGATACCAACGCGAGGTGAACGTTACTTTTTAGGTAGCCAGCAGGCAAAGATCTATCAAGGAGATCAGGCGTTAATTTTCCCACAACTTGCTGAAAGTGCATGAATATAAAACTCAATAACTTATAACACTAATAAATATATTATTGGTGTTATCTTTTCTATTACTTTCTAGGTATATGACCGATGATTAGACTTTATATTAAAAATATTTAGTCTATTTCCCCTTATGATCAAAACCGACATAACCGATTGATATAAAAGATTTATTTATCATATTTTTATATGAAATATAACTGGTAATTCTATAAACTTATTGTAATATAATATATCAATTAGCTATATCAGAAATAGTAATTAAGATAATCTATTTTTCTAATATTAATGTGAAGAGATTTCAATTTTCACATATCAATATTGGGGTAATATCTTATCTCTATTATTTCTTATTTATATATAAAAATTATAAGGATGGTAAAGTGTCGGCTCTGGAACAATTTATCGGTAATACCCCATTAGTAAAGCTTCAGCGTTTAACACAAGGGATTGAAGCTGAAATTTGGGTGAAGCTTGAAGGTAATAACCCCGCAGGTTCAGTGAAAGATCGCGCGGCATTTTCAATGATTAATGAAGCGCAATTACGGGGTGAAATTAAGCCAGGTGATACGCTAATTGAAGCAACTAGTGGAAATACAGGTATCGCGCTCGCGATGATAGCCGCAGTAAAAGGCTACAAACTGAAATTACTCATGCCAGATAACATGAGCAAAGAGCGGCAAGCTTCAATGCAAGCCTATGGTGCAGAACTCATTTTAGTGAGTACGGCTGTTGGTATGGAAGGTGCCCGTGATTTGGCTAAGGAAATGGAACAAAGAGGTGAGGGGAAAGTTTTAGACCAATTTAACAACCCTGATAACCCATTAGCTCATTTTAAAACAACAGGCCCTGAAATATGGCAGCAAACCAATGGCCGCATTACCCATTTTGTATCGAGTATGGGAACCACCGGGACCATTACCGGGGTAAGCCGCTATTTAAAATCCCAGTCAGATGATGTCCATATTGTTGGGTTACAACCTGCGGAAAAAAGCCAAATTCCGGGTATTAGGCGTTGGTCACCAGGTTACTTACCCGGTATTTTTGATGGCTCATTAGTTGATAGCGTACTGGATATAAACCAGCAAGAAGCTGAAGAGACTATGAGAGCTTTAGCTAAAGTTGAAGGCATTTTTTGTGGAGTGAGCTCGGGTGGAGCGGTTTCCGGTGCGTTAAAAGTGGCGAAAGCTAACCCAGGAGCGGTTATTGTGGCAGTAATTTGTGACCGAGGAGACCGTTATTTATCAACAGGTGTATTTAATGAGTGAGATAATTTAATGGCAAGTCTGTGCTCAATAAAAAATCCCCACAAATGAAAAACCATCAGGCAAGGCCTGATGGTTTTAACTAAATATTGGCAGTTAAGTTATTTCTTAATACGCATGATGACAGTTTCACCGACTGTCACTGAGCCTGTCAGTTTGTTTAGTTCTTTGATTTCGTCCATATTAGAAATGACAACTGGCGTTAGAACAGATTTTGCTTTCTCTTCTAACAGCGCTAAATCAAACTCGATGATTAAGTCGCCTTTCTTCACAGTTTGGCCTTCTTCAGCGATGCGTTTAAAGCCTTCACCTTTAAGTTCAACGGTATCAATACCGAAGTGAACAAATAGTTCTATACCATCATCTGATTCAATAGAAAACGCATGGTTAGTTTCAAATATTTTACCAATTGTACCGTCTACAGGGGCAACGATTTTGTTACCTGCGGGTTTAATCGCAATACCATCACCAACAATTTTTTCTGCGAACACAACGTCTGGAACATCTTCAATATTGACAATCTCACCCGATAAAGGTGCGATAATTTCAATACTGCCACTGCTACTTTTGTCTTCCGAAACGAGTGATTTCAGTTTGTCAAACAGACCCATGGACCTTCTCCTAATCGTTTTATATGGGACCGAACTAATGTGCTGTTCTTAGCATAACGTTTTTTCTTGGATAAAGGTATCTACAAGTTTCATCAATTCATCCGCTGTGGGTTGAGCAAGTGCTTGTTCAGCCAAAGCTTGGGTATCAGTAAAGCTCGCATTGCGAATTAACTTTTTGATACGCGGAATTGAAATCGCGCTCATACTAAATTCATCCAGCCCCATGCCAAGTAGCAATAAGGTTGCACGCTCATCTCCAGCTAACTCCCCACACATCCCAGTCCATTTACCTTCAGCGTGTGATGCATCGATCACTTGCTTAATTAAGTTTAGGACAGCAGGTGACATCGGGTTGTAAAGATGAGAAATCAGTTCATTACCACGGTCGACCGCTAAAGTGTATTGAGTGAGATCGTTCGTCCCAATACTAAAGAAATCAACTTCTTTTGCCAAGTGGCGAGCAATAACAGCTGCGGCTGGTGTTTCAACCATCACACCGACTTCAATTGACTCGTCAAAAGCTTTACCTTCTTCACGTAACTGAGCTTTAAGCATTTCTAGCTCTGCTTTTAGTTCACGAACTTCTTCAACGGAAATAACCATTGGGAACATAATACGCAGTTTACCAAATTTAGAGGCTCTTAAAATAGCTCTTAATTGTGAGTGTAAGATTTCTTTGCGATCAAGACAAATACGAATTGCACGCCAGCCGAGAAATGGGTTCTCTTCTTTTGGTAAATTCATATATGGCAGGTCTTTATCACCGCCGATATCCATTGTACGGACAATAACGGCTTGGCTGCCCATTGCTTCTGCAACGGCTTTATAAGCTTGAAACTGTTCTTCTTCGGTAGGAAGAGAGTCTCTATCCATGAATAAAAACTCAGTACGATAGAGCCCAACGCCTTCTGCGCCATTGCGCTCTGCACCAGCGACATCACGTACAGTACCGATATTCGCACAAACTTCAACTTGATGACCATCAAGGGTGATGGCAGGCAAATCTTTTAATTTTGCGAGCTCTTCTTTTTCTTGTAGATATTCATCACGGAAAGCTTTCAGTTTGTCGATTTCGGCTTCAGATGGGTTCAAGTGGATGGTGTTGTTGACACCATCTAATACAATGAAATCGCCATTTTTAATTTTGCTGGTGGCATCACTAGTTCCAACAATGGCAGGTAACTCAAGAGAACGAGCCATAATTGAGGTATGTGATGTACGGCCACCTAAATCAGTAATAAACCCTAATACTTTATCTAAATTTAGCTGTGCGGTTTCTGAAGGGGTTAAATCCGCAGCCACTAAAATAACTTCTTCGCTGATTGCACTTAAATCAACGATAGGAATATTTAAGATGTTTTTTAATAGACGTTTGCCAATATCACGCACGTCAGCGGCGCGTTCTTTAAGATATTCATCATCAAGGGATTCAAGCGCTTGAGCTTGATCTTCAATAACGGAATACGCAGCGGCATCTGCCGTTTTTTTATCGCCTTTGATTAAAGAGACAATTTCTTGTTCCAGCTCTTCATCTTCTAGCAGCATGATATGACCTTCAAAAATCTCAGCTTTTTCGGCTCCAAGATTTTTTTCGGCTTTCTCTTTAATCAAATTGAGTTGTTCGGCTGATTTGTTACGACCCTCAATAAAGCGAGCAATTTCTTTATCAACCTGATCGTCAGCAATTTTTTTTGTGCTAACAACGATAGGATCTTCTTTGAGGATTAAAGCCTGACCAAAAGCAAAACCCGGGGATACTAAAATTCCTGAAATCATAATATTACCTTACTGCTGCTAGTGCTGGGAGTTCTGATGTTGCAGAGACGACAATGAATATAGCCGATTATACAAATGTCCCCGAATGACATCACTCAGGGACATTGAATGAAATCAGTAAATGCTATTTTCGTGCGAAATTATTCTAATTCGCCCATCAGTTTAACTAAATGTTCAACGGCTTCTTTTTCGTCTTCGCCTTCAGCAGAAATTGTCACAACTGTGCCTTGCGTTAGGCCTAAGGTTTGTAATTTAAACAAACTTTTTGCGCTAGCGGATTTGCCGCCAGAAATTAAAGAAATGTCGGAAGAGAATGCTTTTGCTTCTTTTACGAATTGAGCTGCAGGACGAGTATGTAGACCATTTGGTGCCGTAATAGTAACTTCTTGCTGAAACATAGTATTTCCTCAATAACTTTCGTTTTTTTAATTACCCAGCCAATTGTAGATGAAATAGACTAGGTTTGCGTATAAGTTAGATTATTAACTTGAAAAAAGGTTTCCTACTTTGTGCGGTATCAACCCTTTTTCTGTTTTTCTTGCGAACTCGATACTTTTTTCTCGTTGGCAAATTATTTTACTCGCCCTAGAGGTTGGCTAAAAAGTGATTAATTTCGAGGTGCAAAATAATTACTATGTTTAATACTAAACCCCGAATTATAAATCATCTCCATCCGTGCTAAAGTTTGATCTATGCCACAAAAAAAGCACCATTTAGGTGCTTTTTTAACGATATTGTAACGAAGTTATGCTACTCAGCCGAGATGTCAGCAAACAGGGCTGTAGACAAATAACGCTCACCTGAAGAAGGTAAAATAACGACGATATTTTTACCTTTATAGGCAGGGTCTGCGGCAATTTTAGTGGCAGCAGCAATAGCAGCGCCTGATGATATACCCGCAAGAATTCCTTCTTTTTCCATCAGCTCACGAGCCGTTTTGATGGCTTCGTCATCGCTGATTTGAATGACCTTATCGAGTAATTTTAAATCTAAGTTACCCGGAATAAAACCAGCGCCGATCCCTTGTATTTTGTGAGGGCCCGGTTTAATTTCTTCGCCCGCTAAAGCTTGGGTAATAACAGGGGATGTTTCTGGTTCAACAGCCACGATAGTCACATCTTTGCCTTTGGTGTTTTTCAGGTATTTTGCAATCCCTGTAATCGTCCCGCCCGTACCAACACCTGCGACTACAACATCGACATTGCCGTCAGTATCTTCCCAAATTTCAGGTCCAGTGGTTTTTTCATGGATTTCAGGGTTTGCTGGGTTATTAAACTGTTGAAGTAATAAGTATTTTTTAGGGTTGCTATTCACTATTTCTTCAGCTTTAGCTATTGCACCTTTCATGCCTTTTGCCCCCTCAGTTAAAACGAGGTTGGCACCTAATGCTTTGAGTAGTTTACGGCGCTCAATACTCATGGTTTCAGGCATGGTTAACGTCAATTTATAACCTCTCGCCGCAGCGACATAGGCTAAAGCGATACCCGTATTTCCACTAGTTGGTTCAACTAATTCTTTGTCTTTGTTTAGGATACCTTTTTTCTCTGCATCCCAAATCATGTTAGCACCAATACGGCACTTAACACTGAAGCTTGGGTTGCGAGATTCCACTTTTGCTAAAATATTGCCATTACCAAAATGTTTTAGGCGAACAAGAGGGGTGTGGCCAATGGTCAACGAGTTATCATCATAAATTTTGCTCATGGGATATCCTTAAAAATCGGTTAGCCAGTAATGTAATCGGTATTAATTAAAAATAATGAGATGGATTCAACATACGTTAAGAACAAATTAATGCAAATATGATTTGAGTATAAGCTTATAACGAAATGTTATTTTAGATCTAATAGTTCTAAGGAATAATTATAGTGTAACAATAATAAGTAAATAAAAGAGCGCAGGCGATAAACCTGCGCAATGATTTAATAGATTAGTAGCGTGCGTAACGCTCACGATACCTGTCAACCCACATCAATGTTGCACCACAAACTGCAACAGGCATGATCACTAAGTTGACAAAAGGCACCATCATTAACAAGCTAATGACGCCACCAAATTGAACGTTTCTCATCCGCTCTTTGGCAAGCGCCTGCTTCATTTCGTTAAAGCCAACACGGTGGTTATCAAACGGGTAATCGCAATATTGGATTGACATCATCCAAGCACCAAATAAAAACCACAGTACGGGGGCGACTGTTTGGCCAATACCGGGTATGAAAAATAGGATTAATAACCCAATAGCGCGAGGTAAGTAGTAACCGATTCGGACAAACTCGCGCTTTATCATACGAGGAACATCTTTTAATAACTCAGCAACACCGGTATCTGGTGATGGTTTACCCGTTAACTCGGCTTCGAGTTTTTCTGATAACCAACCGTTAAAAGGTGCAGCGATAATATTAGCAACCGTACTAAAAAAATAGGTAAACACGAGCAAAATAGAGATAACAGCGATTGGCCAAATAACATAATCGAGCCATTGTAGCCAGTCAGGAACGTAACTCATCACTTGGGCTATCCAGCCGCCAAGCTTTGTATATAACCACCAAAATGCGCCGCCTAAGAATAAAATATTGGCTAATAGGGGCAAAATAACAAAACGTTTAATACCGGGCCGAGTGATTAATCTCCAGCCTTGTGTAAAATAATAAAAACCAGAATGGTCTTTTTGTGTCGAAAATGTCGATTGGGTCATACTTCTTGTTCTCTCCTTTTCGGTTGACCATGTATCATATAGATATGAAATTAGGCTGACTAGCCATTATTCGCTTAAAAAAGCAGCAAATGAAAGCGGAATATTCTCTTTCTTGTAAGAAAATCGTTCTGGGGGTTGCACTTAGAGCAATTGAGAAATAATCTTAAGGAAGTTTCCGCCGTGTTGGCATTATCATTCATCAACTAGAGATAGCAGCGATGCAGGATTTGCGTCTGATATTAGTGGTCGTAGGTGCGATAGCGATTGTCGCTTTATTACTGCATGGTTTATGGACCAGCCGTAAAGAGCGCTCAAAGTTATTTCGCGACAGACCCGTAAAACGTAGAAAAAACGATATGCAGGAGAATTCATCAGAATATGATGATTCTGCATTATTTACTGAAAATCAACCGACTCAGCAGGCGCCTGTTCATCCCGCTGCGACTGAGCCTGTATATCCGGTAAAAAATGAGTCTCCAGTTGAGCCTAATATACAGCCAAAAGCATCGGTTGAACCTGACATTATTATGAACAAGGAGCCTGAGGCTAAATCGCCGGTTCATAATGAGCCTACGATGCATCAACGTACTGAACCCGTTCATGTACCCGAACAACTCACCATTAATATGAGTGAGGAAGTGATTGTTGAGCCAGCCACTGAAACTGTCGCTGAACCACATATTGATTCAACCAAATTGAGAGAAGAGCCTCAGCCGAGCACCTATGAACAAGAGACGCAGCATATTGAGAAGAGAGCTGAGCCGCAGGAAGATTCTGCTACAACAAGTAGCAAGGAGACAGTCCTGGTACTTCACGTAGCCGCTTTGCAAGGGCAGGAACTTCAAGGTGAATTATTACTGCAAAGTATTTTACAAGCCGGTTTCCAATTCGGGGAAATGAAAATATTCCATCGCCATGTGAACCCGTCTGGTACGGGGCCTGTTTTGTTTAGCTTAGCCAACATGGTGAAGCCTGGCTCATTCGACCCAGAGACAATGGCTGATTTTACCACCCCAGGGGTTTCCATGTTTATGATGGTCCCGTCTTACGGTGATGCAGGGCAAAACTTCAAATTGATGTTGCAAGCTGCTCAACGTATCGCATCAGATGCGGGAGGGGTTGTTCTTGATGACGAACGCAAAATGCTGACACCTCAAAAAATAGAGGTGTATCATGCTCGAATTAGAAACACATTAAGTTAAATAAACGTTGAACAAAACCCCCATTAATTGGGGGTTTTTTATCTGTATGAGTGAATCATGACTACCAAACAAGAAATAGACGAATTAAAAAAACAGTTACGTCATCATGAATATCAATACCATGTATTAGATGCCCCCGAAATTCCAGACGTAGAATATGACAAGTTAATGCAACGTCTAAAAGAGATAGAGGCACAGCATCCTGAACTTGTCACAAGTGATTCACCGACTCAACGTGTTGGTGCCGCACCATTGGCTGCGTTTGATACCGTACGCCATGAAATACCTATGTTATCCCTAGATAATGTTTTTGATGAAGAAAGTTACCTTGCGTTTGATAAGCGGGTAAGAGATCGTTTGAAAAATCATCAAGAACTGACTTTTTGTTGTGAGCTCAAGCTCGATGGGTTAGCGGTAAGTTTGTTGTATGAAAATGGTGAATTAGTACAAGCGGCGACTCGTGGTGATGGGACCGTAGGTGAGAATATTACCGCGAATGTACGAACCATACGCGCTATCCCATTGCGTTTAAGGGGAAGCAATATTCCTGATCGCGTTGAGATCCGTGGCGAAGTCTTCATGCCCCAAAAAGGTTTTGAAGCACTAAATGAGCAGGCACGTAAAACGGATGGCAAAGTCTTTGCAAACCCGCGTAATGCGGCTGCGGGTTCGTTACGTCAATTAGACCCACGTATTACCGCCAAAAGGCCACTCACTTTTTATTGTTATGGTGTTGGGCTTGTGGAAGGTGGCTCGTTACCGGACACACATTATGACCGTTTGATGCAATTTAAAGCATGGGGTTTACCGGTTAGTGATTATGTTCAATTACGTGTTGGTCATCAGGCCGTATTAGATTTTTACCATGAAATTGAGCAAGTTCGACCTGATCTTGGCTTTGATATCGATGGGGTAGTCATTAAAGTTAACTCAATCGCGATTCAAGAAGAATTAGGTTTTGTTTCTCGAGCACCTCGCTGGGCGACAGCGTTTAAATTCCCAGCTCAAGAACAAGTCACATTATTAAAAGATGTTGAATTTCAAGTTGGGCGTACAGGTGCTATCACGCCTGTGGCGCGTTTAGAACCCGTGCAAGTCGCAGGTGTGGTGGTCAGTAATGCGACGTTACACAATGCAGATGAAATTGAACGCCTTGGCGTGCATATCGGTGATACGGTCATTATTCGTCGAGCAGGGGATGTTATTCCACAAATCGTCAGTGTTGTGGTTGACAAGCGATCAACAGATAGCCGTGAAATTGTCTTCCCGACCCATTGCCCTGTATGCGGTTCTGATATCGAACGAGTTGAAGGTGAAGCGGTGGCACGCTGTACTGGTGGGCTTATTTGTGGGGCACAACGCAAAGAAGCACTGAAACATTTTGTCTCACGCCGAGCAATGGATGTGGATGGCATGGGCGATAAAATTATCGACCAGTTAGTCGAAAAAGAGTATGTCAAAACGCCGGCAGATTTATATCAATTAAGTGCGGGTATCTTAACAGGCTTGGATAGAATGGGGCCGAAGTCGGCACAGAATCTGGTTGATGCACTCAATAAGTCTAAGCAAACAACATTGGCTCGCTTTATTTATGCCCTTGGAATTCGTGAGGTTGGCGAAGCAACGGCGGCAAACTTAGCAGCGCATTACACCACACTTGAGGCTGTGATGGCGGCGGATGAAGAGTCACTAAAAACCGTTCAAGATATTGGTCATGTAGTTGCGAAACATGTGGTCAATTTTTTCCGTGAACCTCATAACCAAGCGGTGATTGAAGATTTACTGACGAAGGCAAATATTCATTGGCCTGAAGTAAAAGTCGTTAATAGTGCAGAAATCGATAGCCCATTTGCAGGTAAAACAGTGGTGCTAACAGGGTCAATGAGCGTATTGACGCGTGATGAAGCCAAAGACAAGTTAGTGGCTTTAGGTGCAAAAGTCTCAGGAAGCGTCTCGAAGAAAACAGATTTGGTCATTGCAGGTGAGGCCGCTGGTTCTAAATTAGCCAAAGCAAATGAACTTGGCATACGCGTTATTGATGAAAATGAATTGGTTCGTTTGCTGAATATTTAATAGTGAACTATATTCAATTTAACTTAGTTGCCTACGATCTCTGTAGGCAACAATTTTATACGCAGGTTGTTGTAAGTCTTAACTTAAATTCTCAGTAAAATTTCTGTGCAAAAAAAGCGAATGCTAGGAATTGTTATAGTTGAAACGTGATCCCCTTCTTCTTTTTGCAAAATACACCTAGTAAGCTTTCATATTAATGTGACCTCTGTCTCATTTAAATGTTGTCTATTACATAGAATATGCACATAGACTGATTCTTAAATTTGTTGGAGTCGCATATGACCTCGATCCTGCATTTCGTTTTATCTTTAGTAGTAATTGCCGCTCTTGCCATTTTAGCCAGTAGTAACCGTAGAGGGATCCGTCCTCGCTATGTTGTTCAACTACTGGTTATTCAAATTGCATTAGCTTATTTGTTCTTAAAATCGAATATTGGCGAATCTTTTGTTCTTGGTGTGGCAGGGGTATTTACTCACTTGCTAGGCTATGCAGCAGAAGGGACTAAATTTATTTTTGGTGGCATGATTGAAGGGAACTTAGCATTCTTCTTCTTACAAGTGTTATGCCCAATCATCTTTATTTCTGCGTTGATCGGGATCTTACAGCACGTCAAAATTCTCCCTATCGTGATCCGTATCATCGGTACCGTGTTATCGAAAGTGAATGGTATGGGTAAGTTAGAGTCTTTTAACGCAGTCAGTTCATTGTTACTGGGTCAGTCAGAAAACTTTATTGCGTATAAAGACCAATTGAACCGGATGTCAGACCGCAGAATGTACACCATGGCGGCAACTGCCATGTCAACGGTATCTATGTCTATCGTTGGGGCATACATGACCATGTTAGAGCCGCGTTTTGTGGTCGCTGCATTGGTTCTAAATATGTTTGGTACTTTCGTCGTACTATCACTGATTAACCCGTATCCACCTGAAGGCGAAGAAGATATTCAAATGAGCAACCTGCACGAAGGGCAAAGCTTCTTTGAAATGTTAGGTGAATATATTCTTGCAGGGTTTAAAGTAGCGATTATCGTTTCAGCGATGTTGATTGGTTTTATTGCCCTCATTGCGATGATTAACGGTATTTTCTCAGCTGTATTCGGTATCGACTTCCAAACCATGTTAGGTTACGTATTCTATCCATTTGCATGGATGCTCGGCATTCCTGCCGATGAAGCCTTACAGGTTGGCGGAATTATGGCAGTGAAAATGGTAACGAATGAATTCGTTGCGATGGATGGCTTACAAGCGATTGCTGGTGGGTTATCTGAGCGTTCTGTTGGTATCTTATCCGTATTCTTAGTTTCTTTCGCTAACTTCTCATCCATCGGTATTATTGCAGGTGCGATTAAAGGCTTAGATGAGAAACAAGGTAATACCGTGGCTCGTTTCGGTTTAAAATTACTGTATGGTTCAACCTTAGTTAGCTTCTTATCCGCAGCGGTTGTTGGGTTAGTTTTGTAATCCACTAAAACATGTTAGATTAAGAAACGGCGTTCAAATGAGCGCCGTTTTTTATGCTTTGATACGAAAGAGAAATAACAATGGAAAAACAAGATCTCATTGATATGGCCAATACGTATATGCCATTTGGTAAATATAAAGGCTGTATATTAATTGATTTACCTGAAGAATATTTATTATGGTTCTATAAGAAAGGAGAGTTCCCTGCTGGACGTTTAGGGCAGTTAATGGAGATGACCCTAGGAATAAAAATAGAAGGCTTAGAAGGGCTGGTAAAGCCTTTAAAACGGGGTTAATCGTGGCCTAGTGCGTGAGTAATTTTCTGACTTAAAGTAATAAATAGTTTTTGTTCTTGGGGCGTTAATGCTGCTTTGACCTTAGCTGCATTTTCAGCACGTCCTGTGGCTGCACGCTGCAAAAAATGATGCCCTTTGTCGGTTAAACGGGTGATCAGTTCCCGTCTATCTTCTTCAGATTGATATTGCTCGACAAATTCATAAGATTTCAGAACTCGAAGAAATTTCGATAAATTTTGGCGAGAGAGGCCAAGTGATTGGCTTAACTGGCTTGGTGTTAAATCCCCTTTTAATCTCAATATCTCTAGCACATCATATTGACCCCAAGTTATTTGCTCTGGGGTAAAGCTAACTCTGCGCGCAACTAGCGTACATTGCAGCAGGGAAAGCGCATCTTCAAGAGAATTTGGCATCATGAAAACTCCGTAACATTCAATCTATTGAGTATATATTGATTTTAATAATAAGACGACCAGTTGATTAACTTTGGTTAATTAATTATAGTTAACTAAAGTTAATCATAATTGAGGTGAGCTATGGGGAAGTTTAATCAGCGAGTGGCATTGGTTACAGGGGCATCGACAGGTGTCGGTTTTACTATTGCACAAAAGCTGTATTCACTTGGCGCGATAACGGTAATTACGGGACGCAATGAGGTCGCTTTACAACAAGCCGCTAGAGAGATAGACCCAACAGGACAACGTGTCTATGCCATAAAAATGAATGTCGCAAATGCACAAGACTTTAAAACAACAGTCGAAAAAATTGAGCAACAATACGGTGTTTTGCACTATTTGGTGAATAATGCGGGGATCACTGGACCTCATGGCGTCAATATTGAGGATTATCCTTTAGAGGCTTGGCATGAGGTGATTGAAACCGATATAACAGGGACATTTCACGGTATGAAGTATAGTATTCCTGCGATTTTGCGTAGTGGTGGGGGAGCTATCGTAAATTTATCAGCTTGCAATGGGGTAACAGGAATAGCGGGTATAGCACCTTACACTGCAGCAAAGCATGCGGTACTGGGATTAACACGTTCCGCTGCCTTAGAGAACGCTCAAAAAGGTATCCGTATCAATGCTGTTGGCCCTGGCTATATAGAAACACCGAATATTAGTGCATTACCACAGGAAACGCAGCAATGGATGGCTTCTACTCACCCAATGGGCAGAATGGCTACTCGGCTAGAAATTGCTAATGTGGTGGCCTTTTTGTTATCAGAAGAAAGTAGCTTTATAACCGGTGCATTTATTCCTATTGATGGTGGTTATACCGCTCAGTAATTCATAATCTAAAAGATATTATTGATTTAAAATGGAAGAGGTGAATAGTGACTTTTAGTATTTAAGTGATTGGTGGAGCTAAGCGGGATCGAACCGCTGACCTCTTGCATGCCATGCAAGCGCTCTCCCAGCTGAGCTATAGCCCCAATCGAAATGTTTTGTATTGTGCCACCTAACAGGGAATTAGATGGTGGAGCTAAGCGGGATCGAACCGCTGACCTCTTGCATGCCATGCAAGCGCTCTCCCAGCTGAGCTATAGCCCCAAACAAAATCTTTTGGACGGGATGCATCATATTCAAGCTAAGTTAGAGTGTCAATAAAATAATAGGGTTTTAGGTTTAATTGCTGAAATATAGAACATTTTGCAATCAGTTGAGTGGAGAAGGGAGGATGTATCAGAGAATTGGCCCCCAATAAATTGAGGGCCAATAATATTAAATTATTGAGCAGAAGCTTCACGTTCAGCGATAAACGCTAAGGCTTTCTCAATACGAGCGATAGAGCGAGCTTGACCGATAGCGTGAACGGTCACATCAAGGCCTGGAGACTGGCCAGCACCTGTCACAGCAACACGTAAAGGCATACCCACTTTACCCATACCCACTTCTAATTCAGCGGCAGTTGCTTCGATGGCTTGGTGAACATTTTCAGCCGTCCAATCAGTTATCGCAGCTAATTTATCTTTTACGACTTCTAAAGGCTGACGAGCAACAGGTCGCAAGTGTTTTTTCGCCGCATCAGCGTCAAATTCTTCGAAATCTTGGTAGAAATAGTGGCAAGATTCCGCCATTTCTTTTAATGTTTTACAACGTTCACCAAGTAATTTGATTAGATCAACTAATTGAGGTCCTGTGCTGGTATCAATATTCTGTTGTTCAATATGCCATGCAAGATAGGTTGCAACTTCTTCTGCTGGTAATGTATTGATATAGTGGTGGTTTAACCATTGCAGTTTTTCAGTATTAAACGCGCTTGCTGACTTGCTGATAGCGTCAAGGCTGAAATACTCTTTCATTTCTTCAACAGTGAAAATCTCTTGGTCGCCATGAGACCAACCTAAACGCACAAGGTAGTTAAGAAGTGCTTGCGGCAAATAACCGTCATCACGATATTGCATAACACTAACCGCACCATGACGTTTTGATAGTTTTTTACCGTCATCACCTAGGATCATCGAAACGTGAGCATACACAGGTACTGGTGCCCCTAATGCTTTTAGAATGTTGATTTGGCGAGGCGTGTTGTTGATATGGTCTTCACCACGGATAACGTGGGTAATTTCCATATCCCAGTCATCAATAACCACACAGAAGTTGTAAGTTGGTGAACCATCAGTACGACGAATAATTAAATCGTCCAGTTCTTGGTTACTAAATTCAATTGGCCCACGAATTTTGTCGTCAAAAATAACGGAACCTTCTTGTGGGTTACGGAAACGAACAACGTGCGGCTCATCAGGTGTATGGTTGTGTGCATGGTCACGGCAGCAGCCATCATAACGAGGCTTTTCATTATTTGCCATTTGCTCTTCACGTAACGCTTCTAAGCGCTCTTTCGAACAATAACAACGATAAGCGGTACCCGCATCTAACATTTGGTCAATGACATCATTATAACGGTCAAAGCGTTTAGTTTGATAGTAAGGGCCTTCATCCCAATTTAAATTCAACCAGTTCATACCGTCCATAATGGCGTCGATAGCTTCCTGAGTTGAGCGTTCTAAGTCAGTATCTTCAATACGCAGGACAAATTCGCCCTGATTGTGGCGACTAAATAACCAGGAATACAGAGCGGTACGTGCACCACCAACGTGTAAATAGCCAGTTGGGCTTGGTGCAAAACGGGTTTTGATTTTACTCATCGAGATTGCCTTAATTGCAAAACATGTTTTTGAAGCGCTTATCTGTTTACTGTTTAGAAGACTAAAAACAGGCACAATTAACTTGATGGCGAGTTTGATGTTCTAAGCAGTGAAATGTCTAAGCATTGCTAAAATGTATATCTATTCTATCATCCTACAATGATTCCTCAATCAAGTTATCAGGATAGAAGACAAGAAATTAGTTTGTTTCGCCAAATTTGACATAAATAAATACGCTTTAAAAATAGTTTCTGTTTTTTTCTTAAAAGAATAAAGAGAAAATGATAGGTAATTGATTAAAAAGGCAGCTTTTCTGGTGAATATTGAAACATCTTGATTATTTTTGCAACGAACGAAAAAAATCTATTGAAAAAGCGTTGACTCAGAACTCAGTATCCCTATAATGCACCTCCATCGACGACGGGGCGATTAGCTCAGTTGGTAGAGCACCTCCCTTACAAGGAGGGGGTCAGTGGTTCGAGCCCGCTATCGCCCACCACCGTTGACGATGAAAAATAAATAATTGGGCGATTAGCTCAGTTGGTAGAGCACCTCCCTTACAAGGAGGGGGTCAGTGGTTCGAGCCCGCTATCGCCCACCAATTATTTATTATAATGTAGTATAATTCATGAAGTGGGCGATTAGCTCAGTTGGTAGAGCACCTCCCTTACAAGGAGGGGGTCAGTGGTTCGAGCCCGCTATCGCCCACCACTTCATCAGTTACTTGCATTGAAACACAATTTAGATGGGTCGTTAGCTCAGTCGGTAGAGCAGTTGACTTTTAATCAATTGGTCGCAGGTTCGAATCCTGCACGACCCACCATCTAAGCAGTAAAAAATCAGATATTCCAAGATGGGTCGTTAGCTCAGTCGGTAGAGCAGTTGACTTTTAATCAATTGGTCGCAGGTTCGAATCCTGCACGACCCACCATCTCAACCCATTCCTAAGCAAGTAATCCAATCTAACCGTCACCTAAGTAAACACTCAGTCGTTAAGCCGTACCTCGACAAGCTGGTTGCAGGTTCAGCCCGTAGGGCAAATCCGAAGGATTTCAATTCTGCACGACCCACCATCTCAAGCCATTCCCAAGCAAGTAATCCAATCTAATACTTAGATCAGTAAACACTTACTCACTAAATAATACACCTATTTTGTAAGTTGCATTTTCTAAGTAATATGATAAGAACTTAGAGAATTATCGGCTACACAGCCCGCCTAATATGTAAAATAATTCAAGATGTACTTTGAAAAGCCACTTAGTTTTTATGTCTATATTCCAATATGGCATTAGCAGGATATATTTTAAAATATAATGACGTCATTTAAGCATAAATGAATGGCTAATTACTCTTCCATAGAATGGACGAGTAATTATCATTTTTTATAAATAGCTTTCATTATATCGTAAATATAAAAATCTGCAATTTAGCTATAAATACTTAAATTGTGTTTATTTTTAAAATTTTGTATTATCCTTCATCCTAAAAAAACAGAAACAAGTGGAATCAAAAACAGACCGTCGATGAAGGTTATTTTTCATAATTTTGTGATATTCATCTAGTAAAATGAATAATAAGCTTTCTTAACGTTATGGTTTTGTTATGTTTGGTACTTGTGGATAATAAATCCATCTCTTGCTACTTTAAAAATTTAGTAATTTACTAATTGTAACAGTTTAACTGGCTTTTTAACGTACTGATATTTTGCCGAATTAGAGAGTTTTAGAGATAAAATTGACTGTTTTTACCATTTTTTACATAAAAGTATCATTTATAGTGGGTTTATCACTTTTCATCGAGTTTAATTGTATCAATAACATTAATATTGTTACAGTGTTAAATAATTCTATTTATTTCCTTTATTTTTAGGTTATACATCGGCTACATAGGTCTTTTTTAGATGAATATTCCAAGGGTTTAGGCATATCCTCTGGAATATTACTATGCAGTGATACACACGTTGCGTGTAACTTTGTGATATTAAAGTATTATTTTGATTTTAAACACGAAATGTATAGCATGAAATACTTTGTTACATAGTTGCAATGTCAATTTAGGACTAGTTGAAACTAATTATAAGGGTAGTATATCATTCTGTTAGATATATGCTGAATCGTCTGTAGCATTATCAATGTTATACACATAAATATAAAAAATAAAATATGTAGATAATTATCTGCTAATTTTTATTTCCTTAAATATAAATTGAAGCGAGAATGTTTATGAACACGAAATATCCTGTCGCTTGTGCAGTTGGACAAAAAATAAAAGCCCTTAGAAGAGCTCAAGGCTTTACTGTTTTTCAGTTAGCTAAAGAGATAGATATAAGTGAACAGCAGCTATTTCGTTACGAGCGTGGTGTGAATCGTATCGATATAGATTGTCTAGTTCGAGTATTAAAAGTTTTAGACGTTAACATGGGTGAGTTTTTTAGTGAAGTCCTGCAAGAGGATACTCAAGTAGATGAGAGCACGGGTAATAAGGGGTTTGAAAGCTCTGCATATACTCTGGTGTAACTAAATATCTATATTGTTTTAGAATGAAACGTAATTCGCTTTAATTCTTAATTGTTTCAATTAGGAACATAAATTAAATATACCTGCTATTTATAGCTTAGAATGACAATAGCTGTTTTTATCTTATGTTTCATTAAAGAACAAATAAAAGCCCGAAAGGGCTTTTATTTTTGTATCCTTAAAATAATTATTACTTAAGATTTTACTCAATATCTAAGAAAAATATTGGGTAAGATATTTATGTTCTGTTAACCTTCCTGCTCTTTGATTGGCTCTAATATTACGGTTACGATACGTGTGCCTATCATCTCTCCAATTCTTAATTGCAGTTGATCTAATTTTATGATGGTATCTTGCAAAGGTTCCGATATAGAAGCGTAAATAAATTGGTTAAGAGTCCTTTCATCACTATTATCAATTTGGATACCATAAGATGAGTAGATCTCATTTAATCGAGTCGTTCCTTTTAGACTTAGCCCTGTATCGGGAAGTTCAATAGGAGTGTGTTCAGAGATGTTTTTTTCTGAAAAAAGGCGTTCAAGAAAAATACGATTTTCAGGTTTAAGAACAACGAATAAATGGTCTTCAGCATGAAAGGTAGTTGAACCCCTTGGAGGTAAAACACTTTTTTCACGCGTGATCATTGCAATGACAGTTTGGTCAGGTAATGCAAGTTGCGATAATCGGCGACCCACTGCAGAGCAATCCTCTCCTAATGTATATTCCACTAAATCTGCGTCTATTTGTTCTACTGCGGTAATATCTAAAGTGGCCGCAGGGATCAATGGAGGTGGCTGCATTAAATTTAATTTACGTGCAACGTAAGGCAAGGTTGAGCCTTGTAAGGTTGCTGAAATTAATACCACAAAGAAAACCACGTCAAAAATTAAATGGGCATTAGGTAGCCCGTAGATAAACGGGAAAATAGCAAGAATAATAGGAACAGAGCCACGTAACCCTACCCAAGAAATTAATGTTATTTCAGGTTTAGGGAAACCAAATAATTTTAGAACAGGTATTACAGCCAATGGCCTCGCGATAAACGTTAAGACCAGAGCAATAATTAAGCCTTCAAGCCAGACTTCAATAAGAGAACTTGGGTTGACAAGTAACCCTAGCATAACGAACATGATAATTTGGCTTAGCCATGCTAATCCATCATGGAACAAAAATGTATTGCGTTGAAAAACAAACCGATGATTACCAATCACAACACCAGTGACAAAAATAGATAAAAACCCACTGCCTTCTAAATTACTGGCGAGACCGAAAGATAGTAGTCCACATGCAGCGACAAGCACAGGATACAAACCAGTAGCTAATAGCTTAATCTTATTGATAATTTTGACTGAAACCCAGCCAACGCTCAAGCCAACAACAGTACCTATTCCCATTTGGCTAAAAAACAGCAGAATTAATTCACTACCTGAAGCTTGTGGGTTCATTAAAAGTTGTAATAAACCAACAGTTAAAAATATGGCCGTAGGGTCATTTGTTGCACTTTCTATTTCTAAAGTGGATTGCAATCGTTCATTTAAATAGATCCCCGCGTTGCGTAGTAAGGAAAAAACGGCGGCGGCATCGGTAGAACCTACGATAGCGCCTAGTAATAGCCCTTCAAGCAGAGGAACGCCGAGAATATAGGCAGCAGCAAGACCTGTCACACCTGCGGTGATAAGAACGCCTAATGTTGCTAGTGTAAAAGATGGTTTCCAAACTAGACGAATTGATTTTACTGATGTTTGTAGACCCCCATCAAATAAAATTAAAGCAAGGGCGAGAGAACCAACGGCATAGGAAACATTCACGTTATCAAATGTAATCTTACCTATCCCGTCTTCGCCTGCTAACATGCCAATAAACAAAAACATGACTAGCATAGGTAAACCGAGCCTAGCAGACAATTTGCTAGAGAAAATTCCCAAAAGAATGAGTATAGAAATCAATAAAATGAGTTGTTCAATAGTTGGCATAATCAGTTTAATCTGTAAGTGAATAAAACGCTGACGATGCATCGTAAAGCGCGCGTAGAAAGCAAAAAACGAAAAAACAGCAAGACGACTAAATATACATAGAGAATAGATTATTTTAGCGAAAAGCTGATAATATCCATTAAAAAGTATATCTACATGATTATAATATAAATAAATTTAAATAATTTGATTATTTATCGCATTTTTTATTATTAAAGTGAGTTAAATCACGTAAAAAAACGATAAATTTGAATAAGTAGGCACCGTAGTCCACTTTATTTTTAATTTTTTAATTAAAGGTAATTTTGAAATGGGGGACATAAGCATTGAGGGGGAAAATAGGCACTTATAAAGTAAGGTAAAAGAGAGAAGGCCGAATATTCTTTCGACCTTCACCATCTAATTAATGGTAGCGCGCTTTTTTAGCTAAATAGTCACCAATAAATTGCATGCCTTGTACTATAATTACCAATGTAACAACGGTAATAGCCATTGCGACATTATCAAAACGTTGGTAGCCGTAGTTTAGAGCTAAGTCACCAACGCCACCACCACCAACGGCTCCTGCCATCGCGGTTGCACCGACTAAAGTAATACTTGCAGCGGTTAAACTTAAAATTAATGATGACTTTGCTTCTGGTAAAATAAAATGCCAAACAATTTGCCAATTAGTCGCTCCCATAGAATCAGCCGCTTCAATAATACCCGAATGTACACTGAGTAATGAATTTTCAACTAAGCGTGCGGTATAGGGCGCAATAAAAATGACTAATGGCACTATTGCTGCAGTTGTTCCTATTGAAGTTCCCACCATAAAGCGTGTGAGAGGGATCATAGCAACTAATAAGATGATAAAAGGCAGTGAGCGAATAATATTAATAATCGGGTTCACTATACGATAAATACATTTATTTTCCCAAATACCGTCTGGTCTCGTTACAACAAGTACGATACCTAATAAGATCCCAAATATAGAACCTAATACGAGCGCAACGCTAACCATCGTAAAAGTTTCTGACATCGCTAATAAAAACTGTTTAGTTGTTAAAGCGGTTTCGAATAATTGTGTCATAGTGCCCCCTTATTAACTGCAACTCCACGTTGGCGAAGAAAAGAAACTGCATCTTCAATTTTTTCTTTATCACCAATAAATTGGACAAACATGCTGCCTAGCACGACACCACTGATCTCTTTCATATTGGCAAACAAAATATTTATTTTGACAATTTCTTTCAGTATTAACTCATTAACAACAGGTTGTTGCGCAGAGGACCCTAAAAATTCAAGACGATAAACATCTTGTTGGTGTTCTAAGTTATGTAGAACGCGTTCTGGAATTTCTTCATTTAACACTGTCCCTACAAATTTTCTGGTTGTGTCTTGATGAGGATTTGCAAAAATATCAAGTACAGTTCCTTCTTCGACAATTTTTCCTGATTCCATAACGGCTACACGGTTACAGATTTCTTCAATGACTTCCATTTCATGAGTTACGAGCAAGATAGTAATATTTTGCTCTTGATTGATTTTTTTTAATAATTGCAAAATTGAGCGAGTTGTTTGCGGGTCAAGGGCTGAAGTGGCTTCATCACATAACAAAATTTGTGGGTTATTGATCAAAGCACGAGCAATACCAACACGCTGCTTTTGCCCACCGGATAGCTGCCCAGGGTATTGGTGTTTTTTATCGCTAAGTTCGACATATTCAAGAATGCTATCAACTCGCCGAGTGATTTCTTGTTTATCGACACCTGAAAGTAATAAGGGCATCGCAATATTTTGAGCAACAGTTTTAGTTTCTAGCAAATTGAAATGCTGGAAAATCATACCAATGCTTTTTTTATGTGAACGAGTTTCTGCAGGGGTATGTTCAGCAATATTCTGGCCATTAATAATAACTGCCCCACTGGTTGGTTTTTCTAATTGATTCACCAAGCGGATAAGTGAACTTTTACCCGCTCCGCTATAACCAATAAATCCAAAGATATCACCTTTATTGATATGCAAATTAATGTCTTGCAATGCAACTAAAGACTGCCCATCTTTTTCATAGACTTTTTGAATATTTTGAAAGGTAATCATGATTTACTCTACATTATCAGTTAATTGCACGCGTTCTGAAGGTGGTGCAGCGGGTTGCCACTCATCACCTAATAATTCAGCTTCTTGGCTATTTTTGACTTGCTCAAGGTGTTGTTCTTGATGACTCAAGTACAATTGAGCTGCAATATGGTCAGCCAATCGTTCTGCCCCAACATTAGTTCCGGGGATTAACCCTATAACAGGCCCCATACTGAGCGATGCACTTAAGTTAAAACAATATAACTGATTGATTTTTAATGTGTCTTGCTTGTGTTTCGCTTGAAATTCAAAGTGATTACCTAAATAAGGATGTGAAGCTAACTCTGTATTTTCTTCATGAATGGATGGCGTGTATGCATCTCCCCACGTTTTAACTAGCGGTGATAACCGATGAAAGGCGCTGTGCTTGGCCCAATTAATCCGATAACCAGTTGCCAAGATCAAATAATCTAATATAAATTTACCTGTCGTTGTCGTGACATGTAACTTTTTGTTTTTTAATTCAATAAATTTAACTTGAGTATTGAAATTGAAATAAGCATTCTCATGACGAGATACTCTTAGTGTGCTTCCGTGGGGCGCTGGTGTTTTGGCTTTGGCTACATAGTCCGTGTAATGCCATTTTTGAGCATCGGTAAAATAGGCATATGCATTGGTAAAACCTGCGCTTCCAGCAACTTTCCCTCGGTTTACACGAGGCATATCGCTAGCACGAATTAAAATTTCAACCGAATTAGCACCATTTTCTAATGCCGTTGCTGAACTATCCATAGCACCTGCACTATAGCCAACAACACCAATGTCTAAACCTTTAAAGCGACGATAGTCAGTACCTGCATATGAATGTTCCCAATAATTCGTTGGGATGTCATTCATAAAGCTAGGGATATTAGCTTCACTAAAAGACTCCATACCAGTCGCTAAAATTACATGTTGCGCTTGATAACTGACCGTTCCTTCTGGGGTATCAAAAATTAATTCACGGTAGTTATCATTTAATTGCACATCCACTAACCGATATTGATTAAGCACATAGGGTTCTGTCATGGTTTTATACCATTGCAGATATTCTCCCCACTGCAAACGTGGAATTTTATCGAGTTCATCCCATTTTTGAATGCCAAACTGGGCTTTAAACCAAGCTTGAAAAGTTAAAGAGGGGGATGCAAGCGCAGGGCCAACCACATGTTTTGGGGAACGCAATGTTTCCATTAATGCAGGGCTTTGCCATGGGCCTTCTTTGCCAGCAGGGGCTTGGTCGAAAACAATTGCATTGATACCACGTAATTTCAGAGCGAATGCGGCTGTAATACCTGACATACCCGCACCAATGATAGCGACATCAATAATTTGGTTTTCAGGGTTATTTTTTGATAATGACCAAGACGTTATTGGTAAATTTAAATACTGCAAATCTTGTTTTATTTGCGCTTCTAATGCCTCTAAACCCATAATCAGTTCCATTGAATTACTCCTTATCCTCTACTATTTCAAAGGGCTCACCCAGCGATAACATTAAGCGGTTCGCCCATGAAAAGAAGGCCGTTGATTGAACTAAATCAAGTAATTCAAGTTCAGATAAACCCAAGTTTTGTAACTCTTCAATTTGTGATGGTGTGGCTTGGATGGGGGTTGCAGATAAAGAGGCGACTAAATCTGTGATGGCTAGGAGTCTGTCATCAAAACCTTCAGCAAGTACTGAACCCGTCGCAGTTGCTAGTAATTTATCAACATCAGCACGTCGTTCTTTTGCATACTGACTGGCTTTTCTAGCATGTACAGAAGCGCAGTATATGCAGCCATTAACTTTACTCGTTACCGCCGCAGCAAATTCACGTTCCCAGCGGGGTAACCCTTCTGAGGTATAAAACACGCCTCGGTCAACTAAAGTTCGTAATTCTAAAATTTTGCTTTGATGTGCGAGTAGTAAAAAATATTCAGAGTTTAATTGGCCAAATTTTTTCATAACCTGAGCTTCTTCAACAGACAATGTCTTCGCATCCCTTGCTGAAATCCAAGCTTCCCATCCTAAGTTATCTTGTGTAAAAGAGGTTGGAGAAGAGTTCCCTTTTCGGGTTAATAGTTGATGGTTCCATTTACCAGCCACAACTTTGGACGAATTACTTGTAAGGCTGCTATTATCTGTCAGTAAAAGGATCCCTTCGATTAGCCGAGCTTGATAGGTGACATAAGTTATTAATTGGGCAAGTAAAATGATGTCACTCTCTTGCCAACCTTGTTCAGTTAATGCAGCAATTAATTGGTAATGGGTGTCTTTAGGTGATTGCGTTAAAATTTGCAGATATTCTTTTGCTGTGGAAAGTGGTTGGGTAAGAGGTTCATCAGGAATTGAGTCTATTAATTGCAAATAAAATTCAGCGAGACGGGGACTTCCCGTTATTTTCGCGACTTCATGAGCAAAATAATATTTCACATCATTTGTGAGAAGTGTCGATGGCGTAGAAAAAATAGCTTCAAATACGGCTTGAGTATTTTCAGTCGCGACTGAGCGTTCATGGCGAATTTTAGCTAGATTGGAATCTGGTGTTAAATTAGTTAAATAATTAATTACATCATTATAGGAAATAGTCATAAAGCAACTCACTTTTTTTAAACGTTTTTATCTCCTTCATTACATATCAATCACATCACTAATCGAACGATCTATTTGTTATATATTTATAACCAAAAAGAATTACAAGTGACTCTTATATTACTTTTGTATTAAGTTATAACGATATAGTCTAAGTTGTGCTCTTTAATTATGATTATACTGCCCAAAATATCTTTACAGGGTTGTTACATATGTTAAAACAAAAAATAATAGGTTTATCTTTAATTACTACTGCTTTAGTTGTGTTGGCTGGGTGTGGCGATAATAGTGAAAAAGATAATCCTAATAAAAAACAAATTACAATAGGCTTTGGTGTTGGCAATTATATTGACCAAGTGGATAAAGGTATTGTACCGATTTTAGAAAAAAAAGGTTATACCGTTAATTTACGCCAATTTTCACAGAATAGGCAAATAAATCCTGCTTTTGAAGAAGGTTCTATTGATGCTTCTGTAAATCAAAGCCGTGCCTATATGGAGGCTTATAACAAAAAAAATAATATTAACATGGTGGCATTGACAGACTCACCGAGTGCGCCTCAAAGCCTGCGGTCAAATAAACATAAAACGCTGGATGATGTGAAAGATGGTATGATTGTTGCGTTATCTAATGACCCCGTTAATGCAGAGCGTGGCGCTAGGATCCTGGAAAAGTTAGGTTGGATTACAATTAAGCCTGATGTGAGTACATTAAGTTTTAGTGTTAATGATATCTCCCCAAATGAATATAACTTAGATATTCGAGAAACCGATGCGGCTCAAGGGTTGCGATTATTAGATGATGTTGATTTTGTCGTTGTGAATGGTAACTATGTGGCAAGTGCCGGCCAACGTATTGCAGATGGTTTAGTTGTAGAAAACTCACCGCTAGAGCATCGCGTTATTGTGACTGTCATGCAAAAAGACCTAGATGCTCAGTGGGCAAAAGATTTGAAAGAAGCTTTTGAATCTAAAGAGTATGCAGATTATATTCGTTCTCAGCGTATTTATGATGGTTTTATTGAACCTGACAGCTGGAACAAATACCCTAAATAAAATCCTAGTCTATTTTTTTATTATTAATAT
The DNA here is from genome assembly GCF_013255915.1 of Providencia rettgeri. GTDB lineage: Bacteria > Pseudomonadota > Gammaproteobacteria > Enterobacterales > Enterobacteriaceae > Providencia > Providencia hangzhouensis. Next base: position 1,812,323 of record NZ_CP053896.1, read on the forward strand.
TATGTTAACCACTAATTTTTATTAATTAGTGGTTTTTTGCTATAAAAGATAAATATCTTACTGATTTAATATGAAAAAGATTCGTGTTGAATTTGTAGACAACAGGATGTTTTTTCGTTATTTAATAGGTTAGGAAAGGTATTATAAAAATAGTCTGTAGATAATTTTATTTAGAAAATAGAACTGACAGGGGAAAATATGAGCAATGAATTAATTGATGCATTTAATGTAATAAAATCTAAAAAATGGGTTGATTTGACACATAGCTTCGATAAAGACTCACCGCATTTTTTTATGTTTGACTCTGCTGAGTTTAAAACATTATTTGGCTATCCAGAAGGTTTCTTTGCACAGCAATTTACATTTCCAGGACAATATGGCACCCATATTGATGCTCCCTGTCATTTCGTTGAAGGGAAACGTTATTTACATGAGCTTGAATTAAAAGAACTTGTTCTGCCATTGATTGTTATTGACCAGTCTGAAAGGGCAAAAGAAGATCCTAATTTTGCATTTTCTCTTGATGATGTCCTTAATTTTGAAGCGAAAAATGGCCGAATTGAATCAGGGAGTTTTGTTGCATTACGTACTGACTGGAGTAAACGTTGGCCATCACAAGAGCTGATGGATAATAAAGATGACGAGGGCAATAACCAAATACCGGGTTGGGGAATGGATGCACTTAAATTTTTATTTGAAGAACGCGGAATAAAAGCGATTGGCCATGAAACATTTGATACTGATGCAGCAAAAGATTTTCGAAAAAATAATGCGTTACTTGGTGAGTATTATGTATTAGAACAAGATACATACCAAGTTGAATTACTTGCTAATTTGGACCAAGTCCCCACGCGTGGTGCTGTAATTTTTAATATTGTTGCTAAACCAAACAATGCTAGTGGTTTTCCTGTTCGTTCTTTTGCAATACTGCCATAGGATTTATAATTATAGCCAATCTGCTTATGTAATAGCAGATTGGCTAAAAAGCCTATAAAGCAAATAAAATCCATGCAGCAGCTAATAACATGCACAATAGTGCTACAACTCCCCCTGATTTAGAAAACTCACCAAAAGAAATTTTCACGCCATATGCCGCTGATTGTTCGACCACAATAATGCCAGCAAGACTACCGAAAACCAGTAAGTTGCTTGAAAAACCAGAACCCAAAACGAGAGCTGCGCCTAACGAATCGGCATTACCTTCAGGTGTTAAGAAGGGAACGAGTAACATGACTGAAGGGTTGTTTCCAACGATAGTACTTAGAACACCAGTAACTAAAAATAGGGCTAATGGATTGTTGAGATCCACACCATAGCTTCGCAAATCAGTTAATAATTGCTGAGGAAGACCTGTGGCGGCAAAAGCGGCATTGACGACAAATAATCCCATGATGAGTAATAAAAGATTGCCATCGACGAGTTTAAGCATATCACTCGAGGCAATGGATCTATTTAATAATAAAAATCCAGCAGCCGTTAATGCTATAAGTTCTTTAGGAATATCAGTCACAATAAAGGTAATGATAACTGCGAAAGTAATAACACCAGCTTTTGCAGTTTCCCATACATTTAATGTTTCTTGGGTGGTTTGAGGGGGAGTTGATAGCGCATTTTCTTTAGTCAAATACCAACGATTACGATATAACCAAACAAGTACCAACCATGTTAATGGTAAGGAAAGCAGGGCTGGTATTGCAGACGCCTGTAATAAGCCAACAAACGAGATATCGAGCCCTTGCGCTGCGATCATATTCTGTGGGCTACCAATTAATGAGCCCGCCGCTCCGTTATTAGCTGCGAAACAAAAGCCAAGCAAAAAAGGAATTGGGTTTAAACCGCGAGATAAACTAATTGATACTAATAATGGTGTCATGGCGACAACAACAACATCATTCGTGAGCAATGCAGAAAGAAAGCCGCCGACAAGAATTAAAACAGCCAGTAATATTGGTGGTGAAACTTTTAGCATCGCCACCCGGTTTGCGGTCCAGCTATAAAAACCAGAAACAACAAAAGAAGCAGAAACGACCATAAGCCCAAATAACATACCAATAGTTCGGTAATCAATAGCATTCCATGCATGGGGAGGGGTAATACTATCGATAGCCATCATAGCTAAGGCACCAATAACCGCAGCGCCAGTTCTATCAACTTTGAAGCCAGGTAGCTTACCAAAGCCCATCGCAATATAAACCAAAAGAAAAACAATAACGGTTAACGTCATGATATTCACATTTTAATTAAGAAAATTAGAGGTAATTTATCGGTGAACACCTGATGAAGCAAGGCTAAATAATGTATTGATAATAATGCGTTGCTGTTGATTCTATTTAAGACTATCTCAAAAAGATAGTAGCCATAATGAAAATGAAATAGAAAATACGTTTAGTAATTTTATTACAAAATTGAGAAATGATCTGTGCGGATGAAAAAATGTTGGCAGTTCACTGGGTAGAAAAAGATAAATAGAAAATAAATTGTGATGATTGTCACCAATTGAAGATAAATTGTGATTTTTGATTTATGACTCAGATCACAAAAAATAGTTTTTTAGTGCAAAAAAAGAGCAATGTAATTTAGTAACACGATTTTTTTGTGATCTTTGTCAATATAAAGATGGGGTAAGTAGGGGTTGGATGGTGATGATGGTCACAAAAAGGCCCGCGTGGTGCGAATCTGATCAAGCTCATGCTAGAGTGAATGTGTTGAAAAAATCACAGACGTTATTTGGCGATAACGTTACAACTTTATCATTTTCGTACCACGGGGTTCTGTCATGGTAACATCAAATATCAAATTAAAGGTACAGAATTTTGGGCGTTTCCTCAGTAATATGGTTATGCCTAATATCGGTGCTTTTATCGCTTGGGGATTAATAACAGCGTTATTCATCCCAACTGGCTGGTGGCCTAATGAGACATTAGCTCAACTTGTTGGCCCTATGATCACTTATTTACTACCACTATTAATCAGTTATACCGGTGGCCGTTTAGTTGGTGGAGAGCGGGGCGGAATAGTCGGCGCAATAACAACAATGGGGGTAATTGTTGGTGCTGACATGCCAATGTTTATGGGGGCAATGATTGCTGGCCCATTAGGCGGATATGCAATAAAACGTTTTGATTTGTGGATAGAAGGCAAAGTTAAAACAGGTTTTGAAATGTTGGTGAATAATTTTTCCTCCGGCATTATCGGCATGTTATTAGCCATTTTGGCTTATTTAGCTATTGGGCCTCTTGTTGCAGGGCTATCCAAAATATTGGCAGCAGGCGTGAATGTGATGGTGGAGAATAATTTACTTCCACTCACGTCTATTTTTGTTGAGCCCGCCAAGATATTATTTCTAAATAACGCGATTAACCACGGTATTTTCTCACCCTTAGGTATTCAACAAGCGACTGAAACTGGCGCATCTATTTTCTTTCTTATTGAAGCCAACCCTGGACCGGGTTTAGGTGTTTTACTTGCTTACATGTTTTTTGGTAAAGGAAATGCGAAGCAATCTGCACCAGGAGCCGCAATTATTCACTTTTTTGGTGGGATACATGAGATTTATTTCCCCTATGTCTTAATGAACCCTCGGTTAATTCTTGCAGTTATTCTGGGTGGGATGACAGGAGTGTTTGTTATGAACCTTTTTCATGCTGGGTTAGTCTCTCCTGCATCACCGGGTTCAATATTTGCAGTTCTGTTGATGACGCCTAAGTCATCATTGGTCGGTGTGATTTTATCAGTTACCAGTGCGACGTTAGTTTCCTTTATTGTTTCCGCGATTTTATTAAAGAAAACTCGCATAGGTGATGATGATGAGCTCGAAAATGCTACGAAAAAAATGCGTAATATGAAATCGCAATCAAAATCATTGGCAGCAGTAGAAATCAATCAAAATACCTCTGTTAATTTAGCAGAAGTACGCAACATTATTGTAGCTTGTGATGCAGGAATGGGTTCTAGTGCCATGGGAGCAGGGGTATTAGCTAAAAAGGTGCGTGATGCGGGCTTATTAGGAATTTCTGTTACGAACATGGCAATTAACGACCTGCCGGATAACGTTGATATTGTGATAACGCATAAAGATTTAACACAAAGAGCGAAAACATTTGCACCAAATGCAATGCATATATCGTTGACTAATTTCCTAGATAGCCAAACGTATAATGATCTTGTAACAAACTTAATAGCTAAAAAAAATCCTCAAGCAGCAAATGATGGACGACTGATTAAACAAACGATTATTGCAGCAAATGATGAATCCTATGAAATGGAAGATCATGATGATGCGATATTTACATTGAGTGCAAAGCATATTCATTTAAACCTATCTGCACAGAATAAAATGCAAGCCATTCAATTTGCGGGGCAAAAATTAGTTGAGGGTGGCTATGTTGAGCCTGACTATATTGAGGCGATGTTAGCTCGCGAAAAACTGACTTCAACCTATCTAGGTGAATCTATTGCTGTTCCTCATGGCACCATAGAAGCAAAAGATCGAGTATTAAAAACTGGCATTGTTATTTGCCAATACCCTGAAGGCGTACAATTTGGTGAAGAACCTGATGAAATTGCCCGCCTAGTTATTGGTATTGCAGCACAAAATAATGAGCACATTGAAGTTATCACACGAATTACTTCCGCTTTAGATGAAGATGGGGTTATTGAGCGTTTATGTGAAACCCAAGATGTTCAGGAAGTACTCGAAATTTTAGCGTCTCAAAGTGCAGCATGAGGAGAATAATAATGAAAGTCATTCATTTTGGTGCAGGAAATATAGGCCGCGGTTTTATTGGTAAATTATTAGCAGATGCAAATTCACAAGTAACTTTTACTGATGTCAATCAGCCATTAATTGACCAATTAGCACATCAACAATCTTATAATGTTCATGTTGTTGGTCAGGAAAATCGTATTGAGAAAGTCCAACACATTCACGCTGTTAATAGTAATGACCCTAAAACGATAGAGTTTATTGCAACAGCAGATATGCTTACAACAGCAGTCGGGCCACAGGTGCTGGAAAAAATTGCCTCAACGATAGCTAAAGGCATTATTCATAGAAAATCGTTGGGAAATAACCAGCCGCTCAATATTATTGCATGTGAAAATATGGTAAGAGGAACTAGCCAACTAAAGCAACATGTATTGGCTCAATTGCCTGAAGAGTTGCATCAATGGGTTGAGCAGCATATTGGCTTTGTAGACTCCGCAGTTGACCGTATTGTTCCTCCAATGGATGCAGCGAATGATGACCCGCTTGACGTTACTGTCGAATCCTTTAGTGAGTGGATTGTTGACCAGACACAATTTGTTGGTGATATTCCTATTATCAATGGAATGGAATTAACGGATAACCTAATGGCATTTGTTGAACGCAAACTATTTACGTTAAATACAGGCCATGCGATGACAGCGTATTTGGGACAATTATATGGATACCAAACAATTAGTGAGTCAATTGGGGATTTGAGGATCCATACTGTTGTTAAATCGGCTATGCAAGAAAGTGGACAAGTTTTAATTCAACGTTATGGCTTTGATTCACAAATACATAATCAATACATAGATAAAATACTAAGTCGCTTTGCAAACCCATATTTAAAAGATGATGTTAGTCGAGTAGGGCGACAGCCTATGAGAAAGTTAAGTTCTAATGATCGCTTAATTAAGCCGTTGTTAGGCACATTTGAATACCAATTACCAAATGAAAATCTGATCATAGGAATTGCTGCCGCATTGCATTTCAGATGTGAAGCTGATCCTCAAGCAAATGAAATGGCAAAGTTAATTGCTGACAAAGGTATATATCAAGCGGTTGTTGAGCTTTGTGGGTTAGAGCAATATCCCGAGGTTGTTGATAGAATCTGTTCCCAATACCAGTTATTGATATTGAGTAACAAGTAATATTACGGATAATAGATTGATTAATTGAGGTTCAGTCACTTTATGGCTATCTACAGTATGATAGTAAGTAGTATAGCTATAAAGTGATAAAAGAAGCTAATATGGAAAATAAACAAAACATTGAAAATCAGATTCTTGAGCGGTTAAATCAACGGCCGGAAGTAAATTTATTTGTTCAAGAGGTCGTTCTTTTAATTTCACAAGCTATTGATAAATTAATGTTAAAAGTTTTTAGAAAGGATGATTATGCGGTAAAATATGCAGTTGAACCACTTTTAACTGGAAATGGGCCATTAGGAGAGTTATCGGTTCGTTTGAAACTTCTATTTGCATTAGGGGCGATTTCTCGTGAAACCTATGAAGATATAGAATTATTTCTTGCTTTGAATGAATCGTTATCAGCAGAAAATTTAAATATAAATTTTACAGATGATGAAATTTTAGGCAGTATTAAAATGCTTCATTGTATGGAACCTTTACCAGAAATGATGAGATTCAATCAACCAGAGGATCTTGTCGATAACCAATTAATTGAATTGCAAAAACACCGTTTTCAACAAATGATAAAATCATCGTTAGTATTATCTGTAACTGCTTTAATTACCCAAATTATAGAAACCGATGTATTTTAAAATTGTAAACTCAATTCTCTGATATTTTATTGTTTACTTATCAAAGTAAATATGTATGAAATAATGCTTTATTATCCGACTATCAATAGAATATAGAATGAATATTATTGTTGCACATGAAATCACCACTGAAGATAAAGAAGAACTACTTGCAGGGTTACGTAGTTTTAATATCCAATATTTGAATGCAGAACGTTTTAGTGAGTTAGGCGTTTATTTTAAAAATGACTCTGGTGTTATGCTTGGTGGATTACTGGCTTCTGTAAAGGCAAATTGGCTTTGTATCGATTTTTTATGGGTAAGTGAGGACGCCAGAAAAATGGGGTTAGGCAGTAAATTGATGTATACCGCTGAACGAGAAGCAATAAAATTAGGGTGTATTCATAGTTTAGTAGATACATTCAGTTTTCAAGCCTTACCCTTTTATGAAAAATTAGGATATGTAAAACAAATGTCCTTGCCTGATTTCCCAGAGACAGGCATGGAAAGGCATTATCTCACTAAAACTGAATTATCATAATCATATTTACTGCATTTAATCTGCTGTAAGTTGACATTGTTGTTATCATTTAAATTTATTTTGTGCGGCTAGCATTTGATACACGAAGAGAAGATATGAAAGTTTGTATTATAGGAACATCTGGAGCAGGGAAGACGACGTTATCTGCCAAGTTATCTGATGAATTTAACACGCCCGTGTATGGTTATGATGAGATTTATTGGGATAAAACTCAGCAGGAATATATCAAAAATCCTCAACCTATTATTAACGCCTTAGTCTCAGCGATAACGTCTAAAACGGAATGGATAGTTGAAGGTGCTTACGATAGGCGTTTAATACCATTTTTTAACGATTGTACGCTGATTATTCGCTTAATTATACCTTATCGTATTTGTGTCTTTAGAATTGTAAAACGATACCTTTCATCGAAATTTACAACAATGGGGCCTAAAGAAACTCTTTTTAATATGATTGAGCTGCTACGCTTTACAAAGCAATTTGATAAGAGACTTGATGATTTCTTTGCTAAAAATCCTTTATTTGCATCTAAAGTTATCATCATAGATAACTCCGAACAATGTATTGATACGATAAAAAAACATTTAGAGCAAATAAAATAAATAGAGTTGGTTTACTACCAAGCACCTACCTTTATAACTAATCTTTGCGATAATTTTATTTAAGATGATTAAGTTTGGGTTACTACCAACCGAGGCTTATGCGAACACAGCGTTTGCGTCTATGGTACTTCTTATTTTCTTAATGTTTAGATATTGTTTAATTGCTGATCTGAACTTACAAACTTATATAGGTCTAAAACTTAATATAAGTGTAAATATGAGGTATGACATGAGGCTGTTTATAATAGTTTTTGCAGTAATGCTTTCCGCTTGTGCATCTTCTGGGCGTGAGTTAAGTAAAGAAAATCCTAAAGATGACCCTTACGTTGATAGCACATTAAACAGTATTAAAGCTGGTCAGAATATTCAAATAGAGCGGAAAATGCGACGAGGATATTAATCTAGCAATAGAATAATTAATAATAAATTAGGAAGTTTGCCTATGAAGTGCCTTCTACTAATCGTTGGGCAACTAATTACTGGGAGGCATTTCATCGTTATAAATTTTTCTTTTTGGCGATTTAGTATTTTAAAAGCTAAGACATAGGGCCGTTGTTGACATATGAAGATACAAACCTTAAGTATCGGTTAATTCGTATGCTTTTTTGTGTCTTGCTGTTTAGATTTGGTTTGTGTTTCGTTTTATAGGGGGGATTGAGTATGAGTAGTAGACATGATTGGCTTGATGAGGTTTTTGTTTAGGTGGGAATAGCTGGGTTTAGCTTGCTGTGGTGTCCCCTGCAGGAATCGAACCTGCAACTAGCCCTTAGGAGGGGCTCGTTATATCCATTTAACTAAGGGGACTTTTGGAGTCGTAATTACGACAGCGAAGGCATTTTACTGTTCAGGTCTAATTGAATCAAGTTGTTACGGGCAAATAATCCAATTTATCTTCTATAAATATTTTTTTGACTATTTTTCACTCGAAAATAGGGTGATTATCATTTCTATAATTAAGGGAAGTGAGCATTTCTGCTTTGTACTAATTGTTCAATTTTCTTATAATAAGAATATGATTAAATGGCGTATAATTAATCCTTAAGGGAATTAAATAACTCAAAAGGATTAACATAATTCTTTTTTTAGCCTTACTATAAGCAAAACAGTTATTACAGTGGAAAGTACCGTAGTGGAACGGTGCAGGGAATGGAGAAATGTTATGAAGTTTCGCATGACGGGTGTTTTTCTGGCAGGGGTGCTAATTGCAGGTTGTGCAAGTAGCATTGACCCAGAAACACATGAGCGTTCAGACCCCTTAGAAGGGTTCAACCGAGCAATGTTTAATTTCAACTATAACGTCCTCGACCCTTATGTGTTAAGACCAGTCGCTGTTGCTTGGAATGATTATGTCCCGATGCCTGCCCGTAATGGATTAACCAATTTTTTTGTTAACCTTGAAGAACCTGCAAGTATGTTGAATAGCTTTTTGCGGGGTGAAGTTACTCAAGGTTTCAAACATTTTAACCGCTTTTTCCTTAATACCGTCTTTGGCATGGGGGGACTCATTGATGTTGCATCAATGGCCAATCCTCAGCTAGTTAAAGAAGAACCCAAACGCTTTGGTAATACATTGGGTTATTATGATGTGGGCTATGGCCCCTATGTGGTACTGCCAGGATATGGTAGCGCAACACCGAGGGAACAAGGGGGGGACTTAGTTGATGATTTATATCCAATGCTAAGCTATCTCACATTCTGGATGTCAGCGGGTAAATGGGCACTGGAAGGAATTGAAACTCGAGCAAGGTTATTAGATTCAGATGGATTACTGAAAAACTCTTCAGACCCGTACTTAATGATGCGAGAAGCCTATTTCCAACGTAATGACTTTTTATCAAGTGGTGGTGCGTTAAAAGCAACAAAAGACCCAAATGCAGCAGCGATTGAAGACCAACTTGATTCGATAGATTAGTATATTGAATTGTTTTGGAAGGTTTATCACTCTCTTGTATACGAATGATACTAGAGAGTGATAAATAAAAAGCTAATCATTGTCTCGCTTTCCTCGTTGAGAGATGGTGTCAATTAAGGCTATTACCCCTAATACACCAATAAAACCGACAGTAAACAGTGTTCCCATAAAGCCTCCTAAGTTTTAGTCATTGTTGCCTCTTTTACATGCCTTTCGGCTTTAGCCAATAATAGAATATAGCGTGATTAATACAGTTTGATGAAAAAGCCATACATATTAGTGGATATCATCAGTATAAAATATGCTATTAGGTTGTACTTGCAAATAAGAACATTCAGAGAATGAATGGTAATCTAATGAAATATAAAACGATTTATCTTAAAAATGCGATAGTGTGTATTTTATAAAGAAATGATGAGGTGAACTCATGTGCTTAACATTTAATTTACATATGATGTGGGTTAGGGTCAAGAAAATTTATGTTAAGTTTTGAAAATTAGTGGGATGAGATAGTTGAAGTTGAAAATAATATCAGGGAGGGAGCTCCCTGATATTTAAAAATTCAATTAATTAGAATGTATAGTTGAAGTTTACGCCGTATAACCAAGCAGAACCTTCAGATTTGAAACTCGTCATAGTTCTAGGGTCTTTTTCTACAAGTCTTTCATTTATATTGACTTTTTTGCCATGCATATAAGAAATACCCACATCAACAGAAGCGTTTTCATTAAATGCATAAGTGGTTCCTGCGCTTAACCAGTAACGGTCTTGGTCAGGAATAGAAATTGAACGATATTTAGCTGGTACAGGGCTTTCATCATAGGCAATACCTGTACGGAAAGTCCAATTATCATCATAGAAATAAGTGGTACCGATAGCGAGACGCCATGCATCATCAAAGTTTTCTGGTTTATGGAATAGTTCTTGGCCATCGCTCTTACGATAAGCGGTTAATTCTTTAAACTCACTCCAGCCCGTGTAAGCAACGCTATAATGCAGTGCCCACTTAGGTGCGACTTTATGGTAACCAGAGAATTCCCAGATATCAGGTAAGTTAAGGTCTAAAGTTCCCTTGATTTTTTCACCACCAGTCCCTACAAGACCATTTGGAAGGGGCATATTTGGTAGGTCATTTGAGTACTTACCATTTTCAAATTTAACTTTAACTTTAGAACGGTAAGTTAAGCTTAAACGGTTGTCTTCATTGATCTCATACAACAGACCCGCATTCCAACCATAGCCCCAGTCATCACCTTTTAGCTTTGCCATGGTTGAGCTTGGGCCAATACCGGGTAGGCTTGAGACAGGTGGTTGTAGAGATAGCACTCCCGCATGACGAGTTATTTCAGCATCCGCATAAACTGCGTTAGCACCTACACCAAAACTAAAATGGTTATTTAAACGATAGGCACCACTTAAATTTAGGTTAACGGTTTTTAAGTCGGTTTTACCACCAACTGAACCTGCGGCATAATCTTTAGGGAAATCGGTGGCTAAACCAAAGTTGGTAGTCATTGATGTGCCAACCGCCCATTTATCATTGACAGGAAAGATAAAGTGAGCGTTAGGAACAAGAGCATTTGGTGCGATATTGTTCGAAGTAAACATATCGTTATCACGCCCTTTAATATCAACACTTGGGTCAATATAAACAGCACCAATAGAAAGAGAAGGGCGATCAAACAACATCATGGCAGCAGGGTTTCGGCTTCCCTCACTTGCGTTGTCGCCCATCGCACCAGCCCCCGAAAACGCGCGTCCCAGTGCGGATGTAGAATATTCATTAAGCAAAAAACCAGCCGCGCCTGCGTTGGATGATACAATTGCCACTGCTATTGCTAAAGCTGATCTAGAGAACAGGTTTTTCTGGTTCATGACCAAAACCCTCTTATGTTTTATTTTGAATAAAGCGACTTCTATCGCAAGAAGCGCAGAATTGTAGGGTCCCTTGCCGCTATGACAAATCAGACCAGTTACTAGAGTATAGGTCTGACCACCTGATATGTTGCAAGCTTGTTTTGCAGTTATTGTGACTTTGTTTTCAAAAATGCGACATATTTAACAAAATGGCAACATAAACTGACGAATTGGGAGCAATAAGTATACGAATACGGGGTAAGATCAAACTTATGTTTAATTATTAGCGATATATTTTGATACACACTAGTTTTTAGCACTTTTTCAGCGTTATGATAGCAGCTTAACAGTTTGTTTATTTGGAGAGTAAGATGACTGATGCGATTAACCGTTGTAGCGCGGATGAAACCGCAGCCTGCTGCTGTGTAGATGTGGGAACAGTATTGGATAATAAAGACTGTACTGCTTCGTATCAGCATGTTTTTGCTACACAAGGTGAAGCAGAAACCATGTTGAAAACACTCACAGAGAAAGCAAAATCTGTTGAGTCAGACCCTTGTGTAATAACCCATTCTATCAAGTCTGTAGAGGGTGGAGTTGAGCTGACGGCTGAGTTTAGTTTTAGCTGTGAAGCTGAAAGCCTGATTTTTCAATTAGGCCTTCGTTAATCAAACGATTGAATTTACTCTAATTTGCCTTTTATCACTAAAACGATGGTGTGATTAACGTTCAGTGGTAAAAGGCTTCCTTTATCTTTTCACTTTCTTCTATTGCAAATCGCTGAGTTTTTACTCTAAGTTGCGTACCTGCTCGCATTTTTTATTAATACCCATTGATAATTGTGAATTTTATGTTAACAATCATTGCAGGTCAGACCTCTTTGTCCGCTTAGTGAGTTAGTTAACTATAATTTTCATTTTTGCTTTTAGCAGGAGCGACCATGAATCAATATCTCCACCATGGTGAAAATACAGATAAAACAAAAGAAAGGATCGCCATTGTCAGTGGTCTACGCTTGCCTTTTGCAAAGCAATCTACGGCATATGCAGGAATTCCAGCCGTCGATTTAGGTAAAGCAGTCGTTGCTGAATTATTAGCCCGCAGTGATTTAGACAAAAACCTTATTGAGCAACTGGTATTTGGGCAAGTAGTACAAATGCCTGAAGCGCCGAATATTGCGCGGGAAATTGTTCTTGGAACAGGTATGAGTGTCTCAACAGATGCCTATAGTGTATCAAGAGCCTGTGCGACAAGTTTTCAAGCAATTGTTAACGTTGCTCAAAGTATGATGGTAGGTGATATTTCTATCGGTATTGCTGGCGGGGCCGATTCATCTTCTGTGCTTCCTATTGGCGTATCAAAAAAATTGGCCGAGACGTTATTAGCATTAAGCAAAGCAAAGTCTGTTGGGCAAAAATTATCATTGTTAGCGAAATTACGTTTGAAGGATTTAGCGCCAGTTGCACCCGGTGTTGCGGAATATTCTACAGGGCTGCGTATGGGAGATACCGCGGAGCAAATGGCGAAAAGTTATCAAATTAGCCGAGCCCAGCAAGATGAGCTTGCTCATCGCTCGCATATGTTAGCGACAAAAGCGTGGGAAAATGGCGCTTTAAATGATGAAGTTATGACTGCCTATATGCCTCCTTTTAAGCAAGCCTTTTCCCAAGATAACAATGTGCGTACAAACTCAGTATTATCATCCTATGCGAAATTAAAACCCGCCTTTGACCGTAAGCACGGTAGTGTTACCGCTGCGAACAGCACACCGTTGACCGATGGTGCTGCTGCAGTATTGATGATGACCGAGTCCCGAGCAAAATCGCTGGGTTATACGCCGCTAGGCTATATTCGAAGTTATGCGTTTTCAGCGATAGACGTATGGGAAGATATGCTATTAGGGCCTTCTTATGCCACACCACTTGCATTAAAACGTGCAGGGCTATCGTTGCAAGACTTATCCCTGATTGATATGCATGAGGCCTTTGCTGCGCAAACGCTCGCTAATTTACACATGTTTGGTAGCCGTAAATTCGCTCAGGAGAAACTGGGAATGGATAACGCAATTGGCGAAGTGGATATGGCTAAATTTAACGTCTTAGGCGGTTCTATCGCTTATGGGCACCCATTTGCGGCTACAGGCGCACGAATGGTGACTCAAACCCTAAATGAATTGCGCAGACGGGGTGGTGGTTTTGGTTTAACAACAGCTTGTGCTGCGGGTGGTTTAGGTGCAGCTATGATCTTAGAGGTGGAATAATGGCTCAAAATTCTGCTACAGAAGTTGCAAGAGAAACAACACAACAGGCTTTTAGCTTAGAAATTTATGGCGAAAACGTGGGGGTGATTTTCATTGATGTTCCCAATGAAAAAGTCAATACATTAAAAGCTGAGTTTGCGGAGCAATTCCTTGCGATTTTACAACAAGCGCAGTCTACCTCTGGGCTGAAAGGGTTAGTTATTACCTCAGGGAAAAAAGATAATTTTATTGCAGGTGCGGACATTAGCATGATCGCTGGCTGTGAAAATAAAGCCCAAGCCAGTGAGTTGTCAAAAGCAGGCCATGTATTGTTTGATAAAATCGATAATTATCCCTTGCCTATTATTGCTGCGATACATGGAGCGTGTTTAGGGGGCGGGCTCGAGCTTGCCTTAGCATGTCATGCGCGAGTTTGTTCAAATGATATTAAAACAAAATTAGGCTTACCCGAAGTACAATTGGGGTTGTTACCCGGTTCCGGAGGAACGCAGCGTTTACCTAGGTTGATCGGCATTCCACATGCGTTGGATTTAATGCTGACAGGTCGTCAGTTAAAAGCTAAACAGGCACTGAAATTAGGGTTGGTTGATGATGTAGTTCCTGAGTCTATTTTACTCGACGTTGCAGTTAAAATGGTGAAAAAAGGGGGAGTTCAGCGTCCTGCTATCCATTGGCAACAGCGCCTATTAAGTAGTAAATTACTTCGCAATAAAGTGTTCGATAGTGCCAAACAAAAAGCACTCAGCAAAACCAAAGGCCATTACCCAGCCCCTGAAAAAATTATTCATGTTGTGAAAACAGGAATGAATAAAGGATTGCAAGCCGGTTATGCAGAAGAAGCGAAAGCCTTCGGTGAGCTTGTGATGACACCAGAGTCAGCTGCATTACGTAATTTATTTTTTGCGGTTACTGCGTTAAAAAATGAAACAGGTGCACAAGCAACACCCTTGAAGATTAATCAAGTTGGTGTGCTTGGTGGTGGGTTGATGGGGGGCGGAATTGCTTATGTCACGGCTTTTCAAGGTAAATTACCCGTTCGTATTAAAGATATTTCAGACAAAGGTGTTACCCAAGCCTTGCGTTATAGCTGGGATCTGCTGACTCAGCGAGTTATCAAGCGGCGGTTATTAGCACGAGAGCGTACAGCCGTTATGGCTAAAGTATCAGGCACATTAAGTTATCAAGGTATTGAAAACGCTAATGTTATTATTGAGGCGGTATTTGAAGATTTAGCACTAAAACAAAAAATGGTTGCTGAAGTTGAAAAGATGTCGAAACAACAAACCATTTTTGCTTCTAATACATCATCTTTACCTATTCACCAAATTGCACAGAATGCGACCCATCCTGAAAAAGTTATTGGCTTACACTATTTTAGTCCAGTGGATAAAATGCCGTTGGTTGAAGTCATCCCTCATCAACACACCGATGAAACAACGATTGCAACAGTGGTTGCTTTGGCAAAACGCCAAGGCAAAACAGCGATTGTTGTAGGGGATGATGCAGGTTTCTATGTAAATCGTATTTTAGCGCCATTCTTATGTGAAGCCGCCCAATGCCTTGTTGAAGGTGAATCAATAGAGCATATTGACCGTGCTTTAGTTGAATTTGGCTTCCCTGTCGGGCCTTTTAATCTATTAGACGAAGTCGGTATTGATGTAGGGACTAAAATTTTACCGATTTTAGTTGAGCGTTTTGGTGAGCGTTTTAAAGCCCCTGATTTACTCGATAAAGTCGTTAAAGATGACCGAAAAGGGAAGAAAAACGGCAAAGGTTTTTATGAATATGGTCATCACACAAATAAGTTGTGGTTTTGGAAAAAAGCCAATAAACGTCAAGTCGATAAAACCATTTATTCACTGATTGGTGTAGTTCCCAACAATACACTAACTAAAGCGGATATTGCACAGCGGTGCGTTATGATGATGCTTAACGAAGCTGCCCGTTGTCTTGATGAAAATATCATTAAAAGTGCGCGTGATGGGGATGTAGGGGCGGTATTTGGTATCGGTTTCCCACCTTTCTTTGGTGGCCCATTCAGGTATATGGATAGCTTGGGGATTGCAAAAACCGTAGAAACCCTGAATAACCTCGCTGTGAAATATGGTGATAAATTCGAGCCTTGTGAATTGTTATGTAACATGGCAGAAAATAATCGAACCTTTTTTTCTGCAAATGTAGAAGATGAGGTTAATGCAACAAAGCTAAGTAACGAACAATAATGGCATAGCAGGGTAGACTATTAGCCGATGGTTGTTTGATTCAATAGAACCAGTCAAGGCCTGATACCAAATATATTCTTGGTTATCAGGCTTTTTTAAGTAAAGTTCGTATGATTAGAATAAATAATTATATTATCTTTAACTGATTGATAATAAATAGCAAAATTTAGCCCACAACATAGCCAGCTAAAGAAACATACATAAAAATCTACTCAAATCATTTTCTTTGTTGGTCATTTCATGCAGAATCACATTTCACCCCAACTGATGGTTACTTTTACAACAATTATCTTAACAACAAAAGAATAACCACCTTAATAATAAGGTAGGTTACTCAGATGGTGGATTATGCAAGTTTACATTATGCGTCACGGTGATGCAGCGATACAAGCGCCTAGCGATGCTGAGCGACCATTGACTCAAAAGGGAAAAGACGACTCAGTATTAATGGCTCAATGGTTACAGAACCAAGGTATTAAGATTGACTCTGTGTTAGTGAGCCCCTATTTAAGAGCCGAACAAACTAGGCAGGTTGTGAGTCAATACCTTGATTTGCCAGCAAAGTCGGAAATTTTAGGGCAATTAACACCTGGAGGGAATGCCGAATTTGTGGCTGACCATATTCGAGATCTTGCTGTGCTAGGTGCAAATGCGATATTAGTTGTATCTCATTTACCGCTGGTTGGTTATTTAGTATCGGAGTTGTGTCCACATAAAGAACCACCTATGTTCACCACATCAACAGTTGCATGCGTAGATATTGATGTGGCTCATCAGAAAAGTCATTTCGAATGGATGTTGAGCCCATCACAATTGCTGTTTGCTAAATAATACAGAACAGTATGAGCGCTTAACGGCGAGCGCTCTCCGCAGTTTCAATAAGTAGTAATAAGGCAGCATTACCACCCCATTCTTTAGGTGCTTGGTGAAAAGCAATAATATCAGGATGTTGGGCAAGCCATAGTGGTGTTTGCTGCTTTAAAACATGCTTGCCATGGCCGTGCATAATGCAGGCACAATAGACATTTTCACGCTTACAGGCCGCAATAAGCGCGCCAATTTCTTGTTTTGCTTCCATTTGTGTTAAGCCATGTAAATCTAAAAATAGCTCGGGAACGTAGTCACCCCGACGAAGTTTCTTTAATTCATAAGGGTTGGCTTCTGGCCTTAAATAACGTGTAGGCCCTTCATTTTCAAGTTGAGGCTGGAATTCATCTGAAAAATAAAAAGAGGCGTCAACCTGCTCTTGCATGACTTTTTTATTTGATGCTTGTGTCACTTTGGCACGTACAGGTGCGTGCAGGACTTGGTCCTGACGGATTTTTTTTGCTCCATTAATGGCTTCTTTGAAAAGACGAATATCTTCATCTTCTAGACCAAATTTTTTCTTCATAATTTTAGTAATGTATTTTTGTGATTAATTTTTCTGGTTGCTAGTGTAACTCATTTTTAATGAATGGTGATAATCGTAGATTGTTCGCGTGAAGTAACATATTTATAACCTTTTTACAGGTAAGCATTGACAAAAGGGGACTTGCTAGTCTAATTGTATATACATATCTATACTATTTATTAATACAATGATTAAAACTGAATTCAATAACAATAGGAAAAACGATGGTATTCAAAACACACTCACAAGATATCGTTTGGCGTAATGGCCGTATTGCCACTATGGACCCAGAACTATCGGTCCCTTATGGACTTGTTGAACACCATGATTTAGTTGTCCGTGATAATAAAATAGTTGCAATTGTTCCTTCTCGGGAAGTTGAATTAAATGACTGCCAGGTTATTGATGTCAAAGGTAAATTAATAACGCCCGGATTAATCGATTGCCATACTCATTTAGTTTTTGGCGGTGACCGAGCGTCTGAATGGGAACAGAGAATGAATGGAGTTTCTTATGAAACCATTAGTTCTCAAGGTGGTGGAATTAATTCTACTGTGCGTGAAACTCGTAAGATGAGCGAGAACGAATTGTTTGAACGAGCTAAACCAAGGCTCGAAGCATTAATTCGAGAAGGCGTGACAAGTATTGAAATGAAATCAGGTTATGGGCTTGACTATGAAAATGAAGAAAAACAATTACAAGTCGCGAAACAGTTATCTGCACAATATCCTATTTCAGTCAGTTCAACCCTGCTTTCCGCTCACACTGTCCCCGTTGAATATAAAGATAGACCTGATGAATACATTGATTTGATTTGCCAAAAAATCATGCCTGAATTATGGGAAAAAGGCCTGTTTGAGGCGGTAGATGTTTTCTGTGAAAGTGTGGGGTTTTCCCTTTATCAAAGTGAAAAATTATTTTCAGCGGCTCAGAAATTAGGGATCCCAGTGAAAGGGCATGTGGAGCAGTTATCAAACTTAGGTGGGAGCGAGTTGGTTGCTCGTTACAAAGGTTTGTCAGTTGACCATATTGAATATCTAGACCTAGAAGGGATTAAAGCACTTAAAGCGAGTGGAACGGTTGCAGTTTTATTACCGGGGGCATTTTATTTTTTACGGGAAACCAAGTTACCGCCAATTGAGCTGTTGCGGGAACACAATGTTCCTATGGCAGTTTCAACGGATTTTAACCCGGGCACCAGTCCTTTTGCCTCATTACGTATTATTATGAATATGGCGGCCGTCCTATTTAAGCTGACACCGGAGGAGATATGGGCAGGCGTGACACGTAACGCTGCAAAGGCGTTAGGCCGTGAAAATAGCCATGGGCAATTGAAAACGGGCTTTGTTGCTGATTTTGTTGTGTGGAATGCGCAAGAGCCTGTTGAAATGATTTATGAACAAGGGAGTAATCCATTGTTCATCAGAGTGCATGGAGGCAAAATTACCCATCGAAACGGGTGATATATATGACCCGCAGTTCTAGCTACGAAAATAACAATAATTAATAGTGGTAAATGATGTTGTTTGCCGCAATTTACCCTAAATATTTTCTGTTTTTTGTTTGTTTTTATTAAAATTACATCGTTTAATTATGTGAATGCTTAATAATTAAGCATGATGTTTTTATTCGCGACTGTCAGGATAAAAAATGTCCGATAGCACTAAGGTCGTGTTGTATGCTATGCAATGAATAGCATATTAATACTTAAGATTTTAATCATTAAATTGGAAATGACTGTGACAGCCGATAAAAAGGATAAACAGGGGGCACCGCTCCCACTCTATTTGCAAGTAAAACAATCGATAATTGAAAAGATTCATACGGCAGAGTGGAAGGCAAATGACCGTATTCCATCTGAGTCTGAGCTCGTGACACAGTTTCAATGTAGCCGGATGACCGCTAACCGAGCACTACGTGAATTAACGGCTGAAGGGTTATTGGTTCGCTTGCAAGGTGTGGGAACGTTTGTGGCTGAGCCAAAGGGGCAATCCGCACTATTTGAAATACACAGTATTGAAGCCGAAATACTGGCAAGAAACCATAAATACAGTTGCAGGATCATTAAGCTCGAAGAAATACAAGCGTCTCCAGCGCTCGCAAATGAATTAAATATCAGCCCAGATAGCGCCGTGTTTCATTCTATTATTGTTCATTTAGAAAATGATGTCCCTGTACAAATTGAAGACAGATATGTCAATGCCTTAGCAGCACCTGACTATTTAAAGCAAAATTTTTCATCGATTACACCGCATGATTATTTGTCTCAAGTCGCTCCTTTAACACAAGGGGAGCATATTGTTGAGGCCGTAGAGGCAGATGAGCGCTCAGCGAGGTTATTGCAAATTACCACAGGCGCATCTTGTTTGTTAATTACAAGGCGTACTTGGTCCCAGTCTTTCACGGTGACAAGTACCAAACTATTGTTTCCTGGTCACCGCTATAAGCTTAAAGGTAGTTTCACGTCATAAGTTATTTCTCCACGTAAAAGTATGGGCGGAATGATATACAACATATTTTCCGCTTATCGTATCGAGTGATTTCCTTTCATACCCATTTCGTGTGAATTTATTGTGAATTAAATGTGATCCAACAAGCATATTTAGAATAAAAAACACACACAAAAATATCAGGTTCATTTTATATCCAATTGTTTTATTTGAATAAAAATATTTTTATATCATATTTTTTTAATCTTTATGTTAAAAGATTGATTGATCGTACATGTATATACAACTATATCTATAAGAACAATAAAAGGTAGCTAATGGACAGATAAAAGAGGGTATACAAGTGACAGCACTGAATAATAAATATCGAAATATCGAAATTAGGGCGCCGCGGGGAAACACATTAAATGCCAAAAGTTGGCTGACAGAAGCCCCATTACGCATGTTAATGAATAACCTTGATCCTGATGTTGCAGAAAATCCTCATGAATTAGTGGTCTATGGCGGTATCGGGCGTGCAGCACGTAATTGGCAATGCTATGACCAAATTGTTGAGTCCTTAAAACAACTCGAGAGTGATGAAACACTGCTGGTTCAGTCAGGTAAGCCCGTCGGTGTTTTCAAAACCCATGCAAATGCTCCACGTGTTTTAATTGCTAACTCAAATATAGTGCCACATTGGGCAAACTGGGAGCATTTCAATGAGTTGGATGCGAAAGGCCTCGCCATGTACGGGCAAATGACGGCAGGTAGCTGGATTTATATCGGTAGTCAAGGCATTGTTCAAGGAACGTATGAAACCTTTGTGGAAGCCGCTCGTCAGCACTTTAATGGTGATTTAACCGGGCGTTGGGTATTGACTGCAGGTTTGGGTGGAATGGGGGGTGCGCAACCTCTTGCTGCAACATTGGCTGGTGCATGCTCATTGAATATTGAGTGCCAGCAAAGCCGTATTGATTTCCGTTTAAGAACTCACTATGTGGATGAACAAGCGGTCGACCTTGATGATGCATTAGCGCGTCTTAAAAAATATACATCGGAAGGAAAAGCCATTTCTATTGCACTGTGTGCCAATGCCGCTGAAATTCTGCCTGAGCTTGTCAAACGTGGTGTAAAACCGGATATGGTGACCGATCAGACAAGTGCTCATGACCCGCTAAATGGTTATTTGCCAATTGGGATGAGCTGGGAAGAGTACCGTGAGCGCAGTGTCCAAGAGCCCCAAGCCACCGCGTTGGCAGCGAAAAAATCCATGGCTGAACATGTTAAAGCCATGTTAGCGTTCAAACAACAAGGCATTCCTACGTTTGATTATGGGAACAATATTCGCCAAATGGCGTTGGAAATGGGCGTAGAGAATGCGTTTGATTTCCCTGGTTTTGTGCCTGCTTATATTCGCCCACTATTTTGCCGCGGTGTTGGCCCATTCCGCTGGGTCGCGTTATCAGGGGATCCTGAAGATATCTATAAAACCGATGCGAAAGTGAAAGAGCTGCTACCGGATGATAAGCATTTACATCGCTGGTTGGATATGGCTCGTGAACGTATTAGCTTCCAAGGCTTGCCAGCACGTATTTGTTGGGTAGGGCTTGGGGACCGCGCTAAATTAGGTTTAGCATTCAATGAGATGGTAAGAAGCGGTGAGGTTTCGGCCCCGATTGTTATTGGTCGTGACCATCTGGATTCAGGTTCAGTGGCCAGCCCAAACCGTGAAACAGAATCCATGAAAGATGGCTCTGATGCCGTTTCAGACTGGCCGTTACTCAATGCGTTATTAAATACAGCCAGTGGTGCGACATGGGTATCTTTACATCACGGTGGTGGCGTAGGTATGGGCTTCTCTCAGCACTCTGGGGTAGTGATTGTGTGTGATGGAACGGATGAAGCAGCAGAGCGTATTGCCCGAGTGTTGCACAATGACCCGGCAACCGGTGTCATGCGCCATGCCGATGCGGGCTATGACATCGCTATCGCATGTGCGCAGGAAAAAAATCTTAATTTACCAATGATTAAAACACGTTAAGGAGTGCCATGATGACTAAGTTAACCATTCACCCAGGAAAAATGACACTCGAAGACCTCCGCATTGTTTTCCAACAGGCAGTAACAGTGGTACTGGATAAACGCGCTCACGCGGCTATTGAAAAAAGCGTTGCAACGGTCAATAAAATTATTGAAGAAGATAGAACCGCTTACGGTATCAATACAGGTTTTGGTTTGCTTGCCAATACCCGCATTGCAACTAAAGATTTGCAATCATTACAACGCTCTATTGTGATGTCTCATGCTGCGGGTGTTGGCGAGCCGTTAGATGACGACCTCGTGCGTTTAATCATGGTGCTCAAAATTAATAGTTTAGCTCGTGGTTTCTCGGGTATTCGTCTTGAAGTCATTAATGCCTTGATTGCATTAGTGAATGCGCAAGTTTATCCATTTATTCCTGCGAAGGGTTCTGTGGGAGCTTCTGGCGACTTAGCGCCATTAGCACATATGAGCCTAATTCTGTTAGGAGAAGGGAAAGCCCGCTATGAAGGCAAATGGATTTCAGCGAAAAAAGCGTTAGAAAAAGCAGGGTTGACCCCGCTAAAATTGGAAGCTAAAGAAGGCTTAGCCCTATTAAACGGTACGCAAACCTCCACGGCTTTCGCGTTGAAAGGGTTATTTGAAGCAGAAAAATTGCTGTTATCTGGCATTGTTTGTGGTGCGCTTAGTGTTGAAGCCACACTGGGCTCTCGTAAACCGTTCGATGCACGCGTGCAAGAGGTTCGAGGGCAAAAAGGGCAAATTGATGTTGCGGCGATGTTCCGTGATGTTTTATCACCGACCAGTGAGTTGGCGAAGTCCCATGAGAACTGCGTGAAAGTGCAAGACCCTTATTCACTACGTTGTCAGCCACAAGTGATGGGGGCTTGTTTAACCCAAATTCGCCAAGCCGCTGAAGTGATTTTAATTGAATCAAATGCCGTGTCGGATAACCCGTTAGTCTTTACCGATAATGGTGATATTATTTCAGGCGGTAATTTCCATGCAGAGCCTGTTGCTATGGCAGCCGATAATATTGCGCTTGCGTTAGCGGAAATCGGTGCGTTATCTGAACGCCGTACTGCATTATTGATGGATACCCACATGTCACAGTTGCCTCCTTTCTTAGTGAATAATGGGGGGGTTAACTCAGGTTTTATGATAGCTCAAGTCACCGCGGCTGCATTAGCCAGTGAAAACAAAGCATTAGCCCATCCTTCGAGTGTTGATAGCCTGCCGACATCAGCCAACCAAGAAGACCATGTCTCGATGGCGCCTGCCGCGGGTCGTCGTCTATGGGAAATGGCAAAGAATGTCACGGGTATTTTAGCCATTGAATGGCTTTCAGCGTGTCAGGGAATGGATTTCCGCGAAGGTTTGAAATCGAGTGAAACCTTGGAGAAAGCACGTAAAACATTACGTGACCAAGTGGCTTACTATGATAAAGACCGTTATTTTGCCCCTGATATTGAAGCGGCAATTAATTTAATTAACCAATATAAACTGTCCGCGCTGTTCAAGGCTGATTCAGTTTTTTCTAACTAGTTTATCAAGCAAATAAAAGGTGGCTGGCAATGTACTGGCCGCCTGAAGTATTTATCTGCACGACAATAAAATAATACGAAGGATAAATCATGCAAAGCACATCACAACTTGCGCGAGGGCTTTCTGCGCGCCACATTCGATTTATGGCTTTAGGTTCTGCGATTGGTACAGGTTTGTTTTATGGTTCAGCGAAAGCAATAGAAACTGCTGGTCCCGCGGTATTACTCGCCTATATTATCGGCGGTGCTGCAGTGTTTATGGTTATGAGAGCGTTGGGTGAAATGGCGGTCCATCGGCCACTTGCTGGGTCGTTCTCACAGTATGCTAGTCATTATTTAGGGCCGAGAGCCGGTTTTTTTGCGGGTTGGACCTATGTTTTTGAAATGCTTATTGTTTGCTTGGCGGACGTGACAGCATTTGGTGTTTATATGAAACTGTGGTTTCCGGAGGTTGCGCAGTGGATCTGGGTGTTGAGCATTATTTTCTTTATTGGTGCAATAAACCTATGCCATGTGAAAACTTTCGGCGAAATGGAGTTTTGGCTTTCAATCATTAAAGTTATTGCGATTATTGCAATGATTGTTGGTGGTGCAGCCATTATGATGTTTGGCTTTGGCCAAGCGGCAGACCATGCGGTTGGGGTATCAAACTTATTTATTCACGATGGGTTTATGCCAAATGGTATTGGTGGGGTGATTGCTTCCTTTGCAGTGGTGATGTTTGCGTTTGGGGGAATTGAAGTTATTGGTATTACCGCGAGTGAAGCGAAAAACCCGGAAACCACTATCCCAAGAGCGATTAATGCCGTGCCAATTCGCATCTTACTGTTTTATGTCCTGACCTTATTTGTTTTAATGTGCATTTACCCGTGGAACCAAATTGGGCAGCAAGGTAGCCCATTTGTGCAAATTTTCGATAGCTTAGGTATTCAATCTGCAGCGAATATCTTAAATATTGTGGTGATCACGGCGGCAATTTCGGCGATTAACAGTGATATATTTGGTGCTGGGCGTATGATGTATGGCATGGCACATGAAGGGCAAGCGCCAAAAGCCTTTACCAAGCTGACAAAAAATGGTGTACCTTGGATGACGGTATTAGTCATGGTTGCGGTGCTGTTAGTCGGAGTGGTATTGAATTATGTCATTCCTGATGATGTGTTTGTAGTGATTGCGTCAATTGCAACATTTGCCACCATTTGGGTATGGTTGATGATTTTACTGTCACAGTTTGCAATGCGTAAAAAAATGTCACCAGAAGAAATTAGCCAATTAAAATTCCCTGTGCCTATGTGGCCTGTCGCACCTATTCTAGCCATCGCATTTATGGTATTTGTTTTTGGTGTACTGGGGTATTTTGAATCAACACGAATTGCACTCTATGTCGGAATTGTTTGGTTAGTATTACTGGCTATCGCCTATGCACTTTGGGTCAAAAAACCTACGAAAGAGGCGGAAGTCGTGCTGCAAAACGAAAGCTAATATTGTTACTTTCTTACTGAGCTTGTTATTTTTCTCACGCCCTTTAGCTAAAATAAAGGGCGTTTTTACATCACCGCATTCATTAATAAGCGCGATAACCAGACTTTTTGGGCAAATTTTATTATATTAATCTGCTGATTTGTCTTTCACTTCGTGGCAAACTTTAACTATTCATATATTCCCTTTCAAAATACAGGCTGGAGAACCCCTTCTTGGAAAAGATTTTCGTTGATGAAGCCGTTGCAGAACTTCATACCATTCAAGATATTTTGCGTTGGACGATGAGCCGCTTTAATGCGGCTAATGTGTACTATGGCCACGGTACAGATAACCCATGGGATGAGGCGCTACAACTGGTGTTACCAACACTTTACTTGCCTCTAGACCTGCCCGATGAGCTGTTAACATCCCGCTTAACGCCAACAGAGCGTCACCGTATTATTGAGCGTGTTTTACGCCGCATCAATGAGCGTATTCCAGTTGCATACCTGACAAATCGTTCATGGTTCTGTGGTCATGAATTTTATGTTGATGAACGTGTGCTTATCCCTCGCTCGCCAATTGGTGAGTTAATCAATAACCACTTTGTTGGCTTAGTGGCTGATGAACCGCAAACCATTCTTGATTTATGTACCGGAAGTGGTTGTATTGCGATTGCTTGTGCTTATGAGTTCCCTGATGCAGAAGTTGATGCGGTTGATATTTCAAGTGATGTGCTGGCGGTGGCTGAACAAAATATTGCCAATCATGGTTTAGAACACCGTGTGATACCGATTCGTTCTGACTTATTCCGTGATATGCCAGAGGTTAAATATGACCTGATCGTGACGAACCCACCGTATGTTGATGCGGAAGATATGGACGATTTACCCGAAGAGTTTCGT
The DNA here is from genome assembly GCF_013255915.1 of Providencia rettgeri. Taxonomy (GTDB): domain Bacteria; phylum Pseudomonadota; class Gammaproteobacteria; order Enterobacterales; family Enterobacteriaceae; genus Providencia; species Providencia hangzhouensis. The sequence goes on from NZ_CP053896.1 coordinate 1,838,001, forward strand.
GTCGAGCCTGAATTAGCACTGGCGGCTGGAAGTGATGGTTTGAAACTGGTACGCCGTATTTTAGCGAATGCCCCGCGTTTTCTGACGGAAGAAGGGGTGTTAGTATGCGAAGTGGGTAACAGTATGGTTCATTTAATTGAACAATACCCTGAAATTCCATTTATTTGGCTGGACTTCGAATACGGCGGTGATGGTGTGTTTATGTTAACACGTGAACAACTTGTTGAGCACCACGCACATTTTGAGCTTTATATCGATTAATCAACAGTTGCGTGATGTTTCAAGATCATGTAATCAATAATAACGGCACAACGATATAATAATTAACAACCAAAATTCTTGATAAAACAAGAATGGCTTAGAATAGGAAACTCCGATGGCAGGAAATTCAATTGGGCAACTGTTTCGTGTGACCACATTTGGGGAATCACACGGGGTTGCATTAGGTTGCATCGTCGATGGGGTTCCCCCAGGCTTAGCACTAACAGAAGCAGATTTACAAAAAGATTTAGACCGTCGCCGTCCAGGAACATCACGTTATACGACTGCGCGTCGTGAACCTGACCAAGTAAAGATTTTATCGGGCGTATTTAATGGGGTAACAACCGGAACCAGCATCGGTTTATTGATTGAAAATACTGACCAGCGTTCGCAAGATTATGGTGCAATCAAAGACGTGTTTAGGCCGGGCCATGCGGATTACACTTACGAACAAAAATACGGCCAGCGTGATTACCGTGGTGGTGGCCGCTCATCAGCACGTGAAACGGCAATGCGTGTTGCGGCAGGCGCGATTGCGAAAAAATATTTACAAGAAAAGCTCGGTGTGCAAATTCATGGCTGTTTAACGCAAATGGGCTCCGTCGCTTGTGAAATAAAAGACTGGTCAATTGTCGAAGAAAACCCATTTTTCTGTCCAGATCCAAGCAAATTAGAGGCTCTTGACGAATTATTGCGCGGTTTAAAGAAAGAAGGTGATTCGATTGGCGCTAAAATTACTGTCATTGCAGAGCATGTGCCTGCAGGCTTAGGTGAGCCCGTATTTGACCGATTAGATGCCGATCTCGCTCATGCATTAATGAGTATTAATGCAGTGAAAGGGGTGGAAATTGGTGATGGCTTCGGTGTTATTGCGCTTAAAGGCAGCGAAAACCGTGATGAAATTACACGAAATGGTTTCACATCAAACCATGCAGGCGGTATTTTAGGCGGTATTAGCAGCAGTCAGCCTATCATTGCACATATTGCGTTAAAGCCGACATCCAGTATTACCGTTTCAGGTAAAACATTAAACCGTGATGGCGAGGAAGTGGAAATGATCACCAAAGGGCGTCATGACCCTTGTGTAGGCATTCGCGCGGTACCGATTGCGGAAGCAATGATGGCGATTGTTCTAATGGACCACTATTTACGTCATCGTGGCCAGTGTGCGGATGTAACGCCAGCAATGGAACCTTTTGAGTAATCGGTTTTACTGTGTTTTATGTAGTGACAACAGAGCGGCCTATAAGGTCGCTTTGTTGATGATGAAGGTTCGGATGAAGCCTCCTAAAAATACCTCATCTAGGTTGTGATATCACCAAACCTGACTGGCGATATATTCACATCAACATCATGATATTTCTTCTCTTTGGATAGTAAAATGGATTGGCTAACTGCCGTTGCACCTGAAGTTTATGCTTTACTCTTCTTTGTTGCGCTGTTTGCAGGGTTTATTGACTCCATCGCGGGTGGTGGTGGGTTATTAACGATCCCAGCCCTGTTATCTGTGGGAATAACACCTGTTGAAGCTTTAGCAACCAATAAGTTGCAAGCGGTTGGCGGTTCGTTTTCTTCAACGCTCTATTTTGTTAGGCGCAAAGCCATAGATTTACGAGCACAACTGTTTCCGTTCATTATGACCATGATTGGTGCCATGCTGGGTGCGATTGTCATTCAAATGATTGATACCGCGTTCTTAAAACAGCTATTACCCATCTTGGTGATTTGTGTCGGCTTATACTTTTTATTGACGCCATCAATTGGTGTACAAGACCGCCAACAGCGTATCAGTATGCCTTTCTTCGGGGTGGCAATTGGGATGACGCTGGGTTTTTATGATGGTGCCTTTGGTCCCGGAACCGGTTCATTTTTGGCATTGGGTTATGTTTTGTTGCTTGGTTATAATCTTGCCAAAGCCACCGCGCATGCGAAGTTACTTAATTTTGCCTCTAATTTTGGCTCTTTAGTGTTCTTTATTATCGGGGGTCATGTTCTTTGGGCCTTAGGTTTTGTTATGCTAATTGGCCAAATGGTTGGCGCTCGTTTAGGTGCGCGTTTGGTCTTAACTAAAGGACAAAAACTGATCAGGCCGATGATCGTGGTGATTTCGTTACTGATGAGTATTAAATTACTCCATGATAGCCATGGTGACGTGATTAAAGCTTGGTTTCTCTCATTATTTTAAGATGATTTAAATTATTCATGAGTACACATAATTATCAGGATCTAATCAATATCTTTGATGAATGTTTTGGTGTGACATATAACACCAGGCTGGTAAAAGGGGATGATGAACCCATTTATTTACCCGCAGATGAGGCAGTACCTTATCACCGGATCGTCTTTGCACACGGCTTTTTCACCAGTGCGCTGCATGAAATCTCACATTGGTGTATTGCTGGGGAAGCAAGACGTCAGCAAGTCGATTACGGTTATTGGTATTGCCCAGATGGGCGAGATGAAAAAACACAGTGTGAGTTTGAAGTGGTGGAAATCAAGCCCCAAGCGTTGGACTGGCTGTTTTGTGTTGCCGTTGGCATTCCATTTAATGTCAGTTGTGACAACTTAGAGGGGGATTTTGAGCCTGATCGTATTGCGTTTATGCGCAAAGTTCATGCACAAGTCATGCTTTATTTAGAAAATGGCATCCCTGAACGGCCATTACGCTTTATTAATGCGTTACAATTGTTTTACAATACGCCACCTCTTTGTGCAGAAGCTTTTCCTTATCCGGAAGATATTTTTGCCTAATGAACACACATTTAAGTAAGGATTAAGCATGCTTGCGGATTTAGAAACACGCATACTAACGAAAATTGATGATATGGTTGAACACGCGAGCGATGATGAACTCTTCGCTGGCGGCTATTTGCGTGGTCACTTAACCCTTGCTGTGGCTGAACTGGAAGAAGAAAACGAAACCAGTTCTGAAGCATTATATCAACGTGTCGAAGTCAGTATTCAAAATGCCATCAAAGCTGGCGAATTGACACCACCAGACCAAGTATTGGTTTTAGATATGTGGAAAAACTTATTAAATAACGCCATTTAATTTGTTGAGTTCTGTATGAAAAGCGGGGAAACCCGCTTTTTTGTTAGCTAAATTTTGTTGCGAGTAAAAATTATGGCGAATATTCGTTTAGCAACCCCCCTCGATGCCAAACACCTTCCTCTGGTGGAAGCTTCCGCAGGGCAGGCATTTACGAGTATCGAAAAATACAAATGGCTTGCTGAAGGTGATGGGCAAACAGAGCAAGACCACCTCGATTTTATTTCTGAGCAATTAGAGTGGGTGGCAGTGAATGATTGTGATGAACCAATTGGTTTTATCAATGCTGAAGATCATCATACTAGCCTGCATATTTGTGAGGTTTCTGTTTGCCAGCCATGGCAAGGACGCGGGCTGGGTAAAAAGCTGATTAAGCAGGTACTTGGTGCTGCTTTGGCACGGAATATCACGGTAGTGACATTGACCACTTGCCGCGATGTGCCTTGGAATGCACCTTATTACCAACGCTTGGGTTTTAAAATTCTTGAAGATAGTGAGCTAACCACCGAACTACAGGCTATTTTACAGTCTGAGGTCGATGCAGGGTTTACTGCTGAAGACCGTTGTGCAATGGCTATCTCATTAACTTAATGCATTAATAAGGGAGTTTAATAGGGCGACCTAATAATAATTTCCTTACCCAAAAACGGTTTGGGTTGAGTTCTGCAAGAGTTTCATCGTCTAGGGGGAGTACTTCCCCAAAAATTTGCGCCGCAAGCAATTCTGCGCAAAGTGGTGCGGTTGATAACCCTCTTGACCCTAATGCACCAAAAATAAATAAATTTGGGTGCACTGGAGCGAGTGCAATAGGCTGTTCTTTGGCAATTTGAGTGGGCAAATTGTGATAGAGTGCCACATGTTGTTCGAAATCAGGCACATTGCCTAATAACGGAAAATGGTCGCGAATAACACAACGAATACCTTGGCGTGAACGTTGTTGAGAAATATCGATATCCTTAGGCCAAGTTACATCGGGTAGGTTATCAACCAGCTTTTGGCGGTTCCCTTGCTGTTCCTCTTCACTATAATCGAAATCAAGTCGTTCACGTTGGTAGCTAGCACCTAAGCAATGTTGTGTACCCGTGGCATCGGCAGGGGTTAAATAGCCTTCAAAGCACAGAACATTTTTCAGTTGTTGTAGGGTGTGATTGGTTGGAATATGGCTGACTTGCCCACGCACAGGCGAAATAGGTAAATTAACGGTTTGAGCAAATTGGCGCAGCTTGTGCCCATTAGCAATAATGACAGTTGAGTGAACACGTGTTAGCTGTTTGTGTTGTGCGGTTTCAATTAATAACTGCCAATCTTGTTCTGTTTGTTTTAATTCAACGACATTATGTTCAAAACAGAAGGTAATACCCTGCTGTTGTAAATATTGTTGTAAACTCTCACAAAGCTGGGCAGGGCACAGCCATCCTCCAGACGCATAATGAATGCCATCATGGTTGACATCAACGCCGCAAATATCACTCAGTTGCTGACGACTTTTACCAATAGCAAAATCAGTCGGCCATTCGGTTCCTAGCATTCCCGCTATCTTGCGAGCCACTTTGTCGTTATAGGCTAATTGGCTCACGCCACACCATTGCCCTTCAAACGCGAGCCCTTGTTTTGCTAATTGGTGATAAAAGCGAGAGGCAAAGGGGAAAGCGCTGACAAAAAAACGTTCGAGTGGGTCGTTATTGCCGGTGAGTAAGGGGTAAATAGCCCCTTGGCGATTGCCCGAAGCATTCTGCGCAACTTGTGCATCTTGGCAGTATAAGGTGACTTTAGCACCGCGGTTATGAAGGGCGTAGGCCGCTGTTAAACTGGCAAGCCCACCACCAATGATAGCGACATCAGTTGGGTTATCTGCGCTTTTTCTGGCAAACCAAGGCGTTGGGATATCAATTTCTTTTTCAGCTAAGACCCCAGTTAACATTTCTCGTTTGTTACCAAAGCCTTTGACTTTTTTAAGGGTAAAGCCAGCTTGTTGAAGGCCTCGTTTAACGGAACCTGCCACGGTAAATGTTGCAAAAGTTCCATTGATGCGGGCGAATTTTGCCATATTAGTGAACAGTTGTTCACTCCACATTTCGGGATTTTTTGAGGGAGCGAAACCATCTAAAAACCAAGCATCTATCTTATTGTTTAAATTGTTTTTTAGTAAAGATATTTGCTCATTTACATCACCAAACCATAAATCTAATATCACGCTACCATTTTCTAACATGATCCGCTGGTTACCCGGTAAGGCTTGTGGCCAATTTTTACAAAGGGATTGTGAGAAACTGCTCAGTTCAGGCCAACATTGGTGGGCTGTCATTAAGTCAGATTGTGTTAATGGGTATTTTTCAAAACTAATAAAATGTAATTGTTGCAATTTTGCGTTTGGATTTTCTGCTTTAAATTGTTTAAAAGATTGCCATAATGCTAAAAAATTCAACCCAGTACCAAAGCCAGTTTCGGCAATCACACAGGTTGTGAAAGGGTGTGTCGCGAAGCGATCAGGAAAATGATTTCCTTGCAAAAACACATGACGAGCCTCTTCTAAGCCATCTTGGTTAGAAAAATAGATATCTGCAAACTGTTCAGACATGGGTGTGCCTTCGTCATTCCAACTTAGGCGTGCGGTTTGTACAGCGTTCTTTTTCACAATAAGCCTACATTCTTTATTTAATACCTAAATTTTACCGCTGATATGGGTGTAAGGCTACCGTCATAAAAAAGTCTTATTGGCGTCATAAAGAAAAAAATACAAATATTTACCCTGATCGGACTTGTTCAGCGTACAAGTGTAAGCTAAAGTGACAACCTGTAATCCCGCAATCATATAATTATAGACATGAGGTAACGAATGAAGCGTGCAGTCATCACTGGTCTAGGTATTGTTTCCAGCCTTGGTAATAACCAGGAAGAAGTACTGGCTTCTCTGAAGGAAGGTCGTTCCGGGATCACTTTCTCAGAAGAATTCAAAGAGGCAGGGCTGCGTAGCCATGTCTGGGGTAATGTTAAAAATTTAGACCCAAAAGATTTAATCGACCGCAAAATTTTCCGTTTTATGAGTGATTGCTCCGCCTATGCTTATTTATCGATGGAACAAGCGATTGCGGATTCAGGTTTAACAGAAGAACAAGTTTCAAATTTACGTACAGGTATCGTTGTTGGCTCTGGTGGTGGTTCTCCACGTAACCAAGTTGCAGGTTCTGACGGTATGCGTGCTAAAGGTTTACGTGGTGTGGGCCCATACATGGTGACTCGTGCAATGGCATCGGGTATTTCTGCTTGTTTAGCAACGCCATTTAAAATCAAAGGTGTAAACTACTCCATCAGTTCTGCTTGTTCAACATCAGCGCACTGTATTGGCCATGCGGTTGAGTTAATTCAATTAGGCAAGCAAGATGTTGTTTTTGCTGGTGGCGGTGAAGAACTGAGCTGGGAAATGACCTGTGAGTTTGACGCAATGGGCGCATTGTCAACTAAATACAATGAGACGCCAGACAAAGCATCAAGAACCTATGACAAAGACCGTGATGGTTTCGTTATTGCAGGTGGCGGCGGTATCGTTGTTGTTGAGGAATTAGAGCATGCGTTAGCGCGTGGTGCACATATCTACGCTGAAATCGTGGGCTATGGTGCGACCTCAGATGGCGCAGACATGGTTGCTCCATCAGGTGAAGGTGCTGTTCGCTGTATGCAAATGGCGATGCAAGGTGTTGATAAAATTGATTACATCAATACACACGGTACCTCAACGCCAGTGGGTGACACGAAAGAGTTAGAAGCGATTCAAGAAGTGTTCGGTAACAACTCTCCAGCAATTTCAGCAACGAAAGCAATGAGTGGTCACTCATTAGGTGCTGCGGGTGTTCACGAAGCAATTTATAGCTTACTGATGTTAGAACACGGCTTTATTGCGCCAAGTATTAACGTCGAAAACCTAGATGAGAAAGCTGCGGGCTTGAATATCGTGACAAAACCAACCGAACAAGCGCTGGATACGGTCATGTCTAACAGTTTCGGTTTCGGTGGAACTAACGCCACATTAGTGATGAGCAAATACAAAGCATAATTTGTATTAGGCTAACGTATTAAATAAGCGAGAACTTCGGTTCTCGCTTTTTTTTTATATATATGAAATCAATAGGCACACTATCGTTGTTTTATTAAATAATTAATATTTTGAATATGGGAGTATATGGCAAATAAATAAAGTTAATTGATATAGGAAAAATTTATGAGTATTAAAAATTTCTTTTACACAATGAGTAATAGTTCGACAAAGATGCTTGAAGTCTATATTAAAAATAGCTCCGAAGCGAATAAAAAAAATGTATTTAACATGGCTTTTTCTAAGATAAGTAACATATACAACCGATATGGGTGGGATGTTGAAGGAAAAGGTAAAGAGAAAATCACAAAGCAAATTAAAATTTTAAATCATCTAGTGGATATAAATACCGACAAATCGAAAAATAGTGATAGTAGTCATCTATTACACGTCAAATCAGAACATAAACTCGATATGCTTGCAGCCTACTATGACCATTCGAATAAAAAAATAACTGCGGAAAGCATGATGAATTTTCTTCTTGGTAGTATCTATAATAGAGATATTCATGTTAGTAGCGCAAATATTAATTTTTCAGGCTCAGATTTGTCGAACACAGTAGTTGAAACAAGTAATAACATCCCTTTGTTAAGGGCTGATTTTTCTGATGCCAACGCTGAAAATACGGAAATTAACATCCCAGTTAAAATAGATGTTGATTACAACTTTACGAATACTAATTTAAAAAATGCGACAATAAAGCTAGATATCCAGTATGATAATTTGAGTGATACGGTTATGAGTAGCTTATTTGGTAATGATGACTTCCCTTATAAAAGTGTTTTTAGTTCAATATCGACAATTGATAATAAATATATTGAGGTTAAACAAGCGGCATTTAAGGAGCTTGCAAAAGCTTATGATAGAAGAAAAGATTATTTCAAGAGCAATGCCTTAGTTGGAGATGAATTTTTAAATCAGTATATGAATATAAAAAGCAGGAGCAATAAGATTAAATAAGTGGTTTCAATGGATTCAAGTAATTAATGTTTTTTGGGAATATCATGAATATGATAAGATATTAAAATATTGAAAGGCAATATTAAGTCGAGGGTTAGTTAATCATTTTTACAGAAAGTTTAGTAATATGATTTTTAAAGTCAAAAAATGCAGTAAATCATTTCCTTTTTTAGCAAAAAAAACAGTAAGTGTATATAGTAGGTCAAGAAGGTAAAATGTTAAAAAAGTTACATAAAAATAAATACTGTAATAATTAAAATATTACCGATTAAACACTAAAAAGCCCCAAAATATATTTGGGGCAGTCTTTTGGAAAATTAGTATAAATTTATTTTTGTGTAGAGATTGTTCTATTTTTACGAATGCGTTTTACAATCGGTGGCAAAATTAGCACTAATACCGCTAGAATTAATAAACTTTGGGAAATCGTACTGCTCCAAAGAATATCGAAATTACCATTACTGATGGATAATGAACGGCGTAAATTTTGTTCTAACATTTCACCCAGTACAAACCCTAAAATTAATGGTGAAAGTGGGAAGTTCATTTTGCGTAATATAAACCCAAATACGCCTAGCCCCATCATGAGTAACAAATCAAACGTCGTACTATGAACGGCATATACCCCGACAGCAGAAATGCAAGCAATAGCAGGGACTAAAAACCATAACGGAACGGTTAGCATACGCGTGAATAAGCCAATTAACGGAATATTCATGATGAGCAAAACCACGTTAGCAATCAACAGAGCTGCAATTAACCCCCACACAATATCCGGTTGCTCTGTAAACATACCAGGGCCTGGGGTGATATTATAGAGCGTTAGGGCACCCATCATTACTGCTGTTGTTCCCGAGCCCGGAACGCCAAGAGTTAACATAGGAATAAATGACCCACACGCAGAGGCATTATTGGCGGCTTCAGGCGCGGCTACCCCTCGGACATCGCCATTACCGAAATCGCCTTTTTCACCACTGATTTTCTTTTCCGTCATATAAGTGATGGCGCTGGCAATGGTAGCTCCCGCTCCCGGTAATACCCCAACAAAGAAACCAATAAATGAAGAGCGTAATGCAGGGCCTGCGCAAGCTTTGGCCTCTTTACGGTTAAACAGCATTCTACCAGTTTTACGGATCAGCCCTTGGCCTGTGGCAGTGCCTTCGAGCATCAATAAAATTTCACTAACAGAAAATAAACCAATAACCACGACGATAAATTGCACGCCATCCGATAAATGTACGCTATCAAAGGTAAAGCGGTATTCCCCAGAGTTGGCATCCACTCCCACAGTGGCGAGTGATAAACCAATTAATGCAGCCAATAGTGATTTGATTGGGTTTTGGCTCATCATGCTACCTAAGCAGGCGATAGCAAAAACCATTAAGGCGAAATATTCGGCAGGCCCAAAGGCGAGTGACCATTCAGCAAGCAAGGGAGCGAATAAAATTATCCCTACAATTGCAATCGTTGAACCAATAAATGAACTGACTGCGGAAATTGAGAGAGCAACCCCGCCTTTCCCTTGTTTTGCCATAGGGTAACCATCTAGCGTGGTCATGATGGCAGCGGCATCACCAGGGACATTGAGTAAGATTGATGATATGCGTCCGCCATATTCACAACCTAAATAAACCGTGGCGAGTAAAATTAATGCGGACTCGGCGGGTAATTTCAGGGCAAAGGCCAATGGTAGCAAAATAGCGACACCATTAATTGGGCCAAGGCCGGGAAGCATACCCACGATTGTACCGATAAAACAGCCAATTAAGGCGATCAAGATATTTTGAGGAACCAGTGCGACCTCAAAACCTTGCGATAGATACATCCAAGTTTCCATGATTTCGCTCCTTAACTTAGCAGGCTGCCAATAGGCAAGGTTACATCTAGCCATTTATCAAAGGCATAGAACAAAAAGATACCTAAGACCGGGCCCGAAATAATCGCGGCGATAGGTGTCGCACCAAATAGCAGGGCGATACTGATGGTGAGTAAGCTGGTTGCAATCGGGAACCCTAACCATTCAAAAGCCCATGCATAAATAACAAGTGCAACAACTAATAAAACTAAACGACGTAATACATAGGGTTTTGGCCACTCAACGGCTTCTTGCTTGCCAAATAATAAGGCAAGGGCACAAAGCGCCATTAAGGAGAGTATGACAACCGGAAAAGGGCGGGGGCCCAGTGGTTCATAACTGAACTCACTTTGGATCCCCCAACCAATATAAATTCCGATAGCACACAGTATTAGCCAAACTATGGCAAATATGCGTTGGCTCATCGTTTACTCCGTTATTTGGCTAAACCGAAGGCACGGGCTTGTTCACGATACTGCTCGATTTCTTTTTTGACATAGCTATCGAGTTCTTGCCCCGTTAAGTTGTATTCAAATAAACCACGCAGTTCACGTTGTTTTTTGAATTCGTCGGTTTGTTGTAGTTTTTGGAAGGCTTCGACCCATTGGTTATAGTCAGCATCGGAGACTTTCGGCCCCATATAGAAACCACGAATGATTGGCCAAACAATGTCATAACCCTGCTCTTTTGCTGTTGGGATATCTGATAAACCATCCCCAAGGCGTTTGTCTGAGTAGACAGCAAGGATACGAATTTTACCTTCATTGATATACGGCGTCATTTCGCTGATATCCCCTGAAAGGACTTGGATATGGTTGCCCAGTAGTGCAGTTAAGGTTTCACCGCCGCCTTCAAAGGCCACATAGCGCATTTTTCGTGGGTCTATATCAATGGCTTTGGCTAATAAGGCCGTTTTCATCCAATCTTGGCTGCCAATAGACCCTCCCGCACCAAATACGATGCTGTTAGGATCTTTTTTGAAGGTATCCATTAAATCTTTCAGGGTTTTATAAGGTGAGTCGGCACGTACGGCTATCATACCGTAGTCGCTTCCCACACTGGCGAGCCAGCGAACATCGTTTTCGTTATAACGACCAAATTTTCCCTGTGCGAGGTTGAGTAAGGAACCTCCTGAGAAAGCAACAATAGTGCCGGGTTCGGCAGGGCGTTGTGCGACGATGGCGTTATAAGCAACGGCACCAATACCGCCTGGCATATAGGTTACGCGCATTGGTTTTTCAATTTCTTTGGTTTCCAGAAGAGATACTTGTACTAACTTACAGGTTAAATCAAAACCGCCTCCAGGTTTGGCAGGGGCAATACATTCTGTACGTTCGGGTAGGGCGTTTGCTTGATTGATGCCAACTAAAAATATTGCTGTTGCTAAGGCCGTTTGGGTGAATTTTTTCATTATTTTTCCTTACTAAGACAATAATTAGAGGTATATATTATTACTGCTTGTTGTGCTGGTATGGCATCATTGCCCGATGAAGCTTTCATTTACCTTTCATTAACAAATATTATTATTTTTATGTGATATATATCAGATTGTTTTGTATTTTTACTTTTTTGTTATGTTAACTTAATGTTAAATTAATCACGTTAATAGTGTTTGTTAGCAATAGTTGTGATGGACACAGTAAAAATGTGCACATCTGCTTTCCATTCATTCAATGGAATGCCAACGTATACTGATAAATAATTATAATGAGTATGCGGAATGAGAATTTTATTGGTTGAAGATCATGACGAGTTGTCATTATGGTTACAGAAGGCCTTATCGTCATCTGGGTTTGCGGTTGATCTTGCTAGTGATGGTGCGATAGCAGACCAGCTATTACAAACTGAACGCTATGAATTAGTCGTGTTAGATGTATCACTACCTAGAATGAGTGGGCTTGAGGTATTGGCGCAAATGCGCAAACGGCATCAAGAAACCCCCGTATTGTTACTAACAGCGAATTCCGACGTAGCCGACCGTGTACAAGGGCTAAATGCAGGGGCTGATGACTACCTGACTAAACCTTTCGATATTGCGGAATTAGAAGCGCGTCTTCGTGCTTTATTGCGGCGTAGTCAAGGGCAAGTTAATGAGTCACAACAGTTTGGTTTACTTAGTTACCATGAGGACGGTTATTTTTTATTAGGCGAAGAGCCGCTAGGCTTAACACCAAGGGAATATGCGGTGTTAAACACCCTATTTCATCGACGAGGTCGGCCTGTTTCTAAAATGCAATTATTTGAACAGGTATTTTCGCTGTCAGATGAAGCCAATTTACAAAGTATTGAGTTATATGTTCACCGTGTAAGAAAAAAACTTGCTGGTTCGGATGTTAACATCAATACCTTACGCGGATTGGGATACCGATTAGAGCAGTGTAGTGTATGAAATTAGTCGCTCATCCACGCTCTCTCTTTCATCAGTTACTGCTCTTTTTCGGTATCCCCCTCATTTTGTTGGGGGGATTTTCGGTTTATACCCACTATTACAGTGCAAAAAATGCTGCAAATTTAGCCTATGATCGAACGTTATTAGCGTCAGCTCGAACAGTTGCAGAACGCTTGCAAGTGGTTGATGGGCACCTCTCGGTGAATGTGCCTTATGTGGTGCTCGATAGTTTCGAATTAAATAATAATGACCGAATTTTTTATCAAGTTATCTCCCCTGACGGTGAAACTATCTCCGGTTATGACGACTTACCGCCAATTCCCCCTTATTGGATGCGTTCACAACATTATACTGCGCTAGTTTATTTTTATGATGCGCAGTACAAGGGCTTACCTATTCGTATTGCTGCGTTTTATCAACCGATTAATGAAGGTGGCATCACTGGGATGGTTGAAATTCGTGTTGCGGAAACGGTCTATTCGCGGCAAGATCTCGCTAATCAATTACTAATTTCTGCCTTGATGAGTCAAGGTACTGTGGTACTTTTAACCATGGTGCTTGCCTATATTCTACTTAGTAAGCTGCTGGCACCGTTGAAAAGATTATCTCACTTAATGTTAGGCCGTTCTGCTAATGATTTAACACCCTTGCCAGACTTACTGCCATGGTCGGATTTATCGCCATTAATTGATGCATTAAACCGTTATATTTCCCGCTTAAAGCGGATGGTTAGACGACAAGAGCGGTTTAGTGCCGATGCATCTCATCAGCTTAAAACACCCCTAACCGTTCTTAAAACTCAGGTTTCTGTCGCGATTAATAGTACGGATGAAACTCAACGGCAGCAGAGTTTACAAGCCATCAATAAAACCCTCGATAATACGATCATTTTGACTGATAGGCTTTTGCAGCTATCGCGGTTGAAAGCCCATGAAAAAGAAGCCATTACACAGTATCGTGCTATAAACTTAGTGGATATTGTTCACCAAGCGTGTTTTACTCGGTTATCTCAAGCTGAAAGCCAAAATATTGACTTAGGTTATGAAGGTGCGGAAACGGCATGGATTAAAGGCGAGCCTATCTTATTAGCTGAGATGTGTGCAAATTTAATTGATAATGCGATTAAATACACACCTGCAAATGGGGTGGTCACTGTTCGTGTGGTCAGCAGTGATGACCATCTTCATTGGGTCTTAGAGGTTGAAGACTCTGGGCCTGGGATCCCAGATGCGAAAGTAAACCGTTCGATGGAAGCGTTTACTCGTTTAAATAATGCGTTAGGTAAGGAAGGAGCAGGGCTTGGACTGGCGCTTGTGAAAGATATTGCTAGTTATCATGGCTCTGAACCTCAATTATTAAAAAGTAAATTACTTAATGGACTATTGGTTAGAATCGCTTTTAAAGCCAGCCAAGCACCATGGTAAGAAAAACGCCCTTACTAAGGCGTTTCTCTGGTGACAAAGTCTAAACGCAGTAAAAGCTAGATACGTTTAGTTTCGCATTGATATTAATATCTGTGGTAGCGTGTTATTTGAAAGTTCGTGTTTAAAATCACAGGTTATTGTGTTTTGTTCGAGGCTTGCTATTGAGGATGATAATAATGATTCTGAATCTAATTTATTGTCTTCATTAAGAAATATATTAGCTATAGCTAGCGCTGTGTCATTTTTTACTTCATTAATAAATGTCTCGATTGATTCTATTTTTAAATCTGTGTTGTATATTTCATCAAGCAAAGCCGATATATCTTGGGAAATCAAATTTGAATCTTTATTTTCTGAGTGGTCTTGAATGTATGTCACTAGGTCATTTTTTGTACTAGCAAGCTTTTCTTCTTGTAAATATGTAGTATCAACATATTCTAATTTTAATTTTTGTATTTTGTTTAATTGTAAGCGTTGATTAGTGATATCTAACAATGCATCTTTAATCGTTTGACAATAGGTTTCCTCGCTGACATTAGATGTGACAGATTTTAATGGAATATAATTATGAACGTTAGAAATAAAGTCATCTCTTACTGCGGTTAGATATTCTTTCTCACGTAAAACCTCAGATATATTGATATTGTTTTCACTTTGTTGTAACTCTTGGTTCGTATTTAGGGTTAAATTTGAAATCATAGTAAACACTCCATGTTAATAATTTTTGAATATTTCATTACTGTGGTCGTAGTTAATTAATATAACCTACTTAAAATGAGGTGACTAATTTTTATTTGATATGGAAGTATTGTTGATATCATTTGAAATATTTTTTGGTATTCAAAGATGATTTTTAAAATCTAACTATATATTTAAAATTGAAACGGTTTTATTTGATGGGTTTTTTATTTCAATAATATTCAGATAGAGCCATGGCTGTATAAGGAAAATTATAATTTGGAATGTTAATTTCCCCTAAAATTGACCGTTCTATGGAAGCATTTATACGTTTAAATAATATGTTAGGGAAGGGCAGGGTTTGGACTGGCGCTTGTGAAAGATATTGCTAGCTATCATGGTTCTGAACCTCAATTATTAAAAAGTAAATTACTTAATGGATTATTGGTTAGAATCGTATTTAAAGCCAGCCAACCGCCATGATAACAGAAACCACCTAATTCAGTAGGTGGTTTCAATAATAGTAAAATACAAATCTAGTGAAAATAAAAATACGTGTTAATCCAATAATGGGATAAATACAGGCATTGATTTGTTATGCAATGGTTGGTCGTATACATCGCTAATTATTGTGTCTTGTGGGAATTCAGCCATGATAGATGATAATAAGGATTCAAAGTCTTTATTATTTCCATTACCATCAGTGAAATTGACTTTATCAGCTCCTTCGTTAATGCGAGTTTCAATTGACATTATTTTTGATTTTTTATTCATGATTTCAATAATTAATGGTGTTATTTCTGAGGAAATTGATTTTTTGTCTTTATTTTCTGAATGAGTATAAATATATTGAGAAATCTCTTTTTCTGTCTGAATAATTTGTTTTTCTAAAGAATGCATATCATTGATATATTCTAGTATTTCTGAGTGTTCTTTTGAACTGTACATTTTAGTTAAATTCCCTAACTGTTCAGTTAAGTCTAATAATTTATACATTTTGTCTTTAACTGTTTGATAATAAGCACCTTCACCAATAGCAGACGAAGTTGATTTTAAAGGGATCTTTATATGAATGTTAGAAATTAAATTATTTAATTCATTTTTTAATAGTTTTTTCTCTAATACTAGCATATATATGTTATTTTTTTTATCACCAAAGTTATTAGTATAAGAGACTATTTTACTTGGAGGATTAAATTGGTGAAGGTGGTTGTTTAATTCTAAATTAACAAACTTTTGGAGTGTTTTTGCTCTAAGGAGTTCATCATGAAACTGAGTTGTTAATTCTTCAATGCTATCATGAGTTTTTTTCTCTTGAGCTAACGTACTATTTTCAATAATATAATTTGCTAAATTTTCTTTTACACTCAATATGTCTTTTTCTAGCTGGGATCTATTAATTAAATATGTAGACTGGTCGTAATATAAACCTGTTTCTTTTTTTATTTCTATGTTGATACGTGACTCAATTTGGTTGAATAGTTTCTCTAACTTTTCGTTAATATTTTTTGAGTGTTTTGTTTCTCTTTTAGGGTTAAGTGTAAATATTTCATTAATTGGTTCTATATGACTATACAATTTTATTTTAGCATTAAATTTTATTTTTTTTAAGTTACTAATTGACTGGTTTAACTCAGTTAGTAATTTAAACTCTTTATTGTTTTGGTAGTCACTCTCCTGATAATTAATTTGAGTGTCGTTATATTGTTTAAATATATCATGAATGTCATCTAAGTATTCAGAACTTTTGATTTGGTCAAAAACATTATGCAAATCTTTAATTTTTGTATATTTAGTATTTAACTCTGTCGTATTTTTCATTAACTCATCGACTGTATTATTGCTGTTGAAATTCATTAAGCTATTGCTGTTAAGTTCTCTTAGTAGATGTTCTATGTTATTTTGATTTTTCTTAGCAGTTATGTATAAATCGGTTATATTTACATCTAACTCTAATGTTCTTTGCATATGATTAGATCTAATATCCATATTCTCGACCGTTTCATATAGATATTTTTGGGATAAATCATAACTATTCTTAAGGCCTTCATTAATTTGATTAAGATCGACACCTATAGTGTTTAGAATAATAGGATTTTTTTGATATGAAATTACATCAGGTGAAGCAAAATGGCCTTTCTGACTATATCGTAAATCATACAGCAAACTGAATAAATCAGCATTATATCTACTAATTAAATTGGATTTATTGAAAAGAATAGATTCTGAATTTTCATGGATCGTATAATATCCTTGCTTATTTGTATGTGTAGCATGTAATTCCTGTAATATTCTGAAGTTATTTTCTTGATTTCTGTCTTGTTCGTTAAGCATAGATTCTATATCTTTTAAATCAGACAATTCATCAGATTCGTTTATCTTAAATTTATGCTTTAATTTGTCAATTTTAACAAGTAAATAAAAAATGGCTGGGCTATTTTTATCTAGATTATCGCTAACACTTTGATATAACTTTTCTAAGTAAATGGTATTTTTCGTTGGTTTTTTACTAATTGATAAGATTGTTGAATAGTCTATTTCCTTAAATATATTTTTACTATCTATATTTGCCAGCGATATCTGATTTTTATTAAATGTAGAACTCATAGTAAACACTCCGTGTTAATGGTTATTGAAATTTGCATATATACAGATGCCAATAAAATATAATCTAACAATAAGAAGTAGACTAATTTTTATTTTATATAAAAATGCGATTAGTATAATTTAAATTATTAGCAATGAAATTTTTAGTAATCTCATAAGTGGAGGGAATGATATTGTTTTATTTAGATATAAAAATGATAATTGTAGATAGGTTAAGGCGCTAAAGGAAGTTAGCGCCTTTATAAGTCAATTATTGGTTAATTAGACTAAAATCCCACTCTTTTAGTGCTTTAATTGAGTCCTTGTCTTGGTATTTTGCGCCAAGCTCAAGATAATCATGGGCTTTTTGGATATCTTCTTTACTTTTGGTACCGACCCAGCCGTTGTAATACATATAAGCAAGTTTGTATTTTGCCATCGTATGGTGAGTACCTTGTTCGAGGTCTGTCATATCGTAATATTTTGCTGCGCGGACATAATCTTTTGGCACACCTTGGCCAAAATAGAGCATATCCCCGGCTAAATGAGCGGTGTTACTGTCATTTTGTTGTGCGCCTAAATCAAAATAATAAAGTGCTTTCGGGAAGTCTTTTTCTATGCCGCGCTCATTATCTTTACGATAAAGATTACCTAAAATATTATAAGCGCGAGGATAGCCATTTTTCCCTGCTAATTCATAATAATAGATCATCTTTTGGGTATCTTCAGGCACTCGTTCACCACGTGCATAAGCGATACCTAATGAGAAGGCTGACATTTTGTCGCCTGCCTCAGCTTCGACGCGCTGCTTTTCAATTTGCTCGGCGAAACGACCATATTTCTCATAGGCTTTTTCATCAGCAACTTGTTTTTCAATCGCTTGTTTATCTTGGGCTGAAAGTGTATCCATTAGCTCAATAGAACTTGGTTTTTTATCAAGTAGTAATGCATAGTAATAGGCTTGCTTGGCATCGCCTTTTTCTACATAAGCCTGATAAATTGCGTCAAGTGCATATGTTGGGTGGTAATATAACGAAATTTTATACCATTCGATGGCTTTGTCGATATTGTTATCAACATTGCAATCGCCTTTTAAATAGGTGGTTCCCATCTCTTCAGAAAGACTTTCTGGGTAATGAATATAGTGTTTGTCGGTATTTTTCTGGAAATTACTTTTTTCAATCCACTCTTTCAAATATTGGCTTGCTTTATCCATATCTACATTATCGCTATTGCTACAATATTTACCGGGGTAATAGATTTGATAGAGCTTTTTGGTTGCGGTTAAATCGCCTTTATCATAAGCCTGTTGTAAATAAGTTAAGGCTTGAGTGTTATCACTATTGGCATAATAGTGATACAAGTTCACCAGTGCTCCGGTTCGATTGTTTTTTTCACTGAGTAGCAACGCTAAATATTTTTGTTCATCTTTGGGACGGTTGAGCTTCCTTTTTTCATCTTTAATCCCATCTCGATACAAATCAACCAGTGCATTGAAGGCATTATTAGAAAGCTTCTCATCGGTTGATTTCATACCTTCTTGTAGATATTGAATGGCTAAATCATATTCAGGAGAGCCAGAAACAATTTCGCTATCATATAAATAAGTTTGGGCTAATTGAACTTTAGAAAATAGGTCACCTTTCGCTGTACCATCGATATAATTTTGACGTTTTGCTTGGCTATCTTCAGTCACGGAATCAAGCGGTTGATAAGCGGCTAAATTGCCAGCATTGATACTTTTCTTATACCAATCTTGCGCCGCGAGATCTCTACCGCGCGAACTATACCAATCCCCGAGTTTAATATAAGCAGAGGTATCGCCTTTTTTGGCAGGAACAACGAGAGTTTCATAGACTTCAATATAATCATCAACCCGTTTTGGATTCGAATGTTTACGTAAATAAACGATGGCCTCATCCCAGTCAGGTTCCATTACCCAAGCGTTTTTTTCTTCATTTAGCACGCCCATATATCGCATCTCACTATAGAGAGCGATTGCGTGGTCATTACCTTCATCACTCGCTTGTTTCAGGTATTTAGCCGCTTTCAGGCGATCTTCCTTGACACCTTGGCCATAGAAATAAGCTCGGCCCACTTTGTATTTTGCGGAAGGACTTTCATTGAGCACTTTCATGCCAATGTCATAATCATCCATATATTTGATGAATTCATTGCCCCAGCTTCCTGCTTTAAGGTAATACTCACGTGCTTTTTGTCGATTAGGCTCAACAAGCTGGCTGCCATTTAAATACTGATGTGCCAGTTTACGGGTATAATCTTTACTGCCAATCGCTGCTAATTGGTCGTAATAACCTAAGATTTTTGCTTTATTTGCATTGAGATATTGATCCTGTTGGTAATAATCAATGAGTTCTTCAAGTGCGCTTTCTTGATTGAATTTTGCACTTTTCTCTAAATATTCAAGCCATTTTTTCTGGTCGACTTTTTGCCCATAATTACCATATTTGTAAGCATTGGCGAGCGTACGTAACGCATCAGGGTCATTCTGTTTCGCTTTTAGTTGAATATTGGTAAATGAAGCTTTGGCTTTTTCAATTTCTCTTTTACGTGATTTTAAAAAGCTAAAATCAGGGTCAGAAATCTGATTGTAATAGAAAAGGGCGGTATCATAATTGGCATCTTCGCCGTAGTTACCTTCTTGGTAAATTTCCCCTAACTCATATAAGCAGCGGTTGTTTTTAAGTGTCGCACACTTTTTATATTGAGGAATTAAATCTTTTTGAGTTAGTCCAGTAATTTGTTGGAAGCGAGATTTATAATACGCCTTATCATTGTGATAAGTAACGCCATCAAGGTTTTGCGCGATATATAAATAAGCGGATGCGCTACCCAATTCTCCAGCTTTTAAAATATAATCGTACAATGGTTTTATTTCAGCATCACTTAAGGTATCAACATTAGTTAATTGAGTGAGTTTATTGATCCCGTATAAATAGGTGATATCGGCATCATGATTAATGAGTGGTTCAATTAATTTCTGAGCCTCAGCATGGTTATCATATAACGCCATTTTTACCAATATTGCTTTTGTATCAGCGCGATTTAAACCAGTTTTTAACAAAACACCTTGAGCGATTTGTAGCTCATGTGGGCGTAATTCAGCTTGTGCTTGAGGCGAATGGAGTACATTGACAACCAAATTAGCGATTTTATCGGTTTCTGTTGGTCGGTATGTTAATAATGCAGCGGCATAATTAACTTGGCTGTTAAAATTACGTTCAATTGATTTTTCATATAAATCAAAGGCCTGATCACCATTTTTCTCAGCGTCTTCTTTAAGTAAATAGTCAGCATACAAATAAGCTAAGGCGTAATTTTCGCGTTTAATGACATCGTTTTTGAGGATGTCGATAATCGTTTTTTCATCGATAAGTGCTTTAATATCATAGCGATAATATACTTGAACTAATAAGCGATCGGCCGTTGATGGGTAACCGTTTTCATTAAGGTTGTCGATGAGTAGTTTAGCGGCTTTCTGCACATCCTGCTGAGTACCAAAAGCATTAATATAATAACGCGCTAATTGCATCTGAGCATCATAAGTGGGGTCTATGCGATTTGCTTTTTCTAAAGCCGCGAAGGCTTTTTCTGGTGAAAATAATGGGCTACCTTTAACACTATAAACATCACTGGCTACCACTAACGCTTCTGCAGAGTTCGGGTATTTTTCCATTAAAATAGGAGTGTATTTGGCGACAATACCACTCAGTTTTTTGTTTGGAAAATCGTAACTGGAGATTGCTCTCTCGTTGATGGTAACAAGTGCGTTTAAGTCGCCAAGATCTGCGGCAGCGGTGAGATATTTTTCAGCTAAAGCGTCATTTCGCTTAACATCGCTAAATGTACGGCCAGAATACACGTTATAGGCTTGATACATCGCGGGAGGGTATTGGCCATCAGCGGCATCAGTTAAATCCTGAATACGGTCGGTGTCAGCTTTGTAATTTAAATATAATGCCTTAGGGTGTTTAGCTTCCACAAGCGGTCGCAGATAAACTATCGCACGGTTTTTATTTCTCCGCACGCCATCGCCGGTCATATATTTTTGGTACAAAGCATAGATGGCGTTCTCATCACCACGGCTCGCACGTTCTTCTAAATTAGTGATGACTTTTTGTTTTTCTTCTTCTGTTTGTGAACCATACAATGATAAAGCCCCTGGCTCTAATTCACTTGCGTCAGAAATGTATTCTAATGCAGAGGAAAAAGAGAGGCGTTCATATTTTTTGGCTAACAGCGGATTTGGTGGTACGCCGTTACCACCTTCTTCATATATCGACGCGAGTAACATCGCGGGTAAGGGAAAGTCGTTGCTGACAAGCGGTGTTAATATTTCAACGGCTTTCTTACTGTCATTTTCAAAGTCATGAGCGATATAGCCCAAAGCAAATTTTGCCAGTTTTGAACCTTGGTTAGAAGCCAACGTAAAATATTGGCGAGAAAGTTCGATATTTTGTGGAACTTGTTCGTATTTATCAGCTAAATAAATACCCCCAATCATTTCTTGTGCTTCTTTGACACCGAGATCAGCCGCTTTAGTTAAAGAAATTAAACCGTTTTCATCAGTAGAAGTGTCTTCTATTAGGTGTTTATAACGAAAAAAGCCAAGGTTATATAATGCATTTTTATTGTTATCTTCCGCCGCTTTAATTAGCCAGTTTTGGGCTGCCACATCATCGGTTTTTGTGCCAATACCCTCTTTATACATCATGGCTAAGGCAAAAGCGGATTGTGAGTCTTTATCTGCGTTTTTTTGGAATTGTTCAAATGCAGCTTGAGATTCACCTTGTTGATATAAGTCGTAGCCTAATTGTGAGGGAGAGGATGAGTTGGTGGTATTGACGAAATAAATGCCAATGGCTACAGCAATTATTATCAATATGAACAACCCAACTTTGAACGGCTTAGTCATTGTCATTCCTTATTATGGTGGTTACTTGCCACGATCCATTTAGGTTTATCGCATTATCACGGCTTATTGAGTGGAGTTAATACTCCTAAAGGGGTATTTGATTTTGCTTAAGTCTAATTGGAATTCCAGAAGATTCAATCGGATTATCCTCTATCTGAAAAACGGTAATTCGATAAATCATATCAATGGTGGGCGAATTAAAGGTGATTTGAGAGGGATTTAAAATGTCACAAAGTATTAATGGTAAGGAATATGAAGGGAAATAAACGAAGGGACGGCGAGGATTTCAAACATAGCCCCACAAAGTGGGGCATATGAGTGACGACATTGCATTTATTGCTTTTGTAATTCTATTCTACTGGCAAGAATCTTCTTGAACCACCTTTTTTTCACGGCGGAATAATTCTGTCAGTGGTGTACGTAATTGTTGCGCTAACATTACCCCGAGTAATACCACACCACCACCGATTAAATGGTAGCTTTTAAGTTCTTCACCCAAGGCGAAAATAGCGATAATGGCAGTGAAAACGGGAGCTAGGTTCATAAAAATAGAGGTTGTATTCGCACCAAGGCGCATAACACCTTGGATCCACAATGCCGGAGCAACAATGGAGGCGGCAATCCCCGCAAATACCACTAAACCGATATTTTGGCTGTTCAGAGAGACATCTTCAGCTAGCAAGAAATTAGGGAGTAGCATGATAACGCCAAAGAAAACCTGAACGTACAGCGAGTCCCAGCTAGATAATTGGATTGACCAACGCTTAGTCAGAACACCGTACAGGGCGTATGCAGCGGACGCAACCAACATCATGGCTTCCCCTTGACCTAAGCCTTGAGAAAATAACGCACTTGGGCTTCCTTGGCTCACTAACCATACTAATCCACATAATGAAAGAATTGAGCCTAATATAATCCCCACAGTAGGAATAACGCGTAGCACAAAGATACTAATAATTACTGTTAGTAATGGGATCATTGAATTCATAATTCCCATAAAGGTCGCACTTACACTGTGAGCCGCATAATAAGCTAAACTTTGGTATAGCATCATCCCTAGCGCGCCTAAAATGGCGAGTTGCCACCAATGTTTCATTACCGTTTTAAAGTTTCGGAGCACCGAACGTAATACGAAAGGAGTCATGACAAGAAATGCCAACGCCCAACGGTAAAATGAGATTGCCGCAGGGTCAATGGCAGTGGATGCCGCTTTGTTAACAATGGCATTAATTGACCATAATAAAACCGCAATCAGCGGAAAAAGAAGATTCTTCATTAAAACATTCTCCCATATTGAATGGGCGCTAGTATACATCTGTCCGATTTTTTATATATACTGATAACCAGACAACCGATAACGTTTTTCAGACAGGAACCATGGAAAACTTAAAATCAGACATTTGGCAAATCAGTGAATGTAATATCGCAGAGCCTGAATTGGTGGCTTTTCGGCACGAGCAAACCGCGGCTCTCACTGAGTATAAATCCCATTCACACCCTTTTGGGCAAATGCTGTATGTGGTCTGTGGCATTATGGAAATGGAGGTGGCTGGTCAACATTATCTAGCGCCGCCAGAGTTTTGCATTTGGATCCCAGCGAACATTCCCCATGCTAGCTTTAATAAAGAAAGTGTCAAATT
The DNA here is from genome assembly GCF_013255915.1 of Providencia rettgeri. GTDB lineage: Bacteria > Pseudomonadota > Gammaproteobacteria > Enterobacterales > Enterobacteriaceae > Providencia > Providencia hangzhouensis. Next base: position 1,861,869 of record NZ_CP053896.1, read on the forward strand.
TCGGATCATCGATTTTTCTCATGAATATAACCAAGTGCTTGCCCAGCGGCCTTGTGTGATTAAGCTTAGCCCTATATTTCAGTCAATTATGACGGATATGTACCAACGCGGTATTGTTCAGCCTGAAACAGAGCAAGACTTACGTTTGGCTCATGTGCTGATTGACCAATTTCCATTGTCCCCTTGCCAAGATACTTATTTGCCTATTTCAAAAGACAAATTTCTTGCCCCAATCTTATTAGAGTTACAAAGCGACCCAGCTGATAACACGACGTTAGCACAATGGGCAAAACGCTATTATACATCGGAACGCACGTTATCAAGACGCTGCCAGCAAGAATTAGGTATGTCGTTTAGTGAATGGCGTCAACGCTTGCGATACTTACATGCCGTTGCCGGGTTAGAAAAGGGGAAAAGTGTCCATGAAGTGGCATTGGATGTTGGGTATAGCTCGGCATCCGCCTTTATTGCGATGTTCCAGCAGATATCAGGTGTCACACCAGACCGTTTTCGAGCGAAAGAATTTGACGTAGAAGGCAACCTCTCATAGGCATCTGGCTTAAACCGTGGCAAAATATTGTTCCACTTATCTATATAACGACACAATACAAAAAAGTTATTGATTGGGACAACAGCGTGAAAATTTTAGTCGATGAGAATATGCCATATGCTCAAACTTTATTTAGCGAGCTTGGTGAAGTGAAAGCAGTACCGGGACGTCCTATACCAGAACAAGAATTAATTGATGCAGATGCATTAATGGTGCGTTCTATCACTAAGGTTAATGAATCACTGCTTGGTAATACGCCAGTTAAATTCGTTGGAACCGCGACAGCCGGTTTTGACCATATTGATACCGAGTGGTTATCGGCGGCAAATATTGGTTTTTCATCAGCGCCGGGTTGTAATGCAATAGCGGTTGTTGAATATGTTATTTCTTCACTATTATTCCTAGCGGAACGTGATAACTTTGATTTGCGTGATAAAACAGTAGGGATCATAGGTGTCGGTAATGTCGGAGGGCGTTTAGCTGCAAGGTTATCGGCTTGGGGAGTCAAAACATTACTCTGCGATCCGCCACGTGCAGCCAAGGGGGATGACGAGTCATTCGTTTCTTTTGATGATATCCTTGAGCACGCTGATGTCATTACCTTTCATACTCCGCTGAATATGTCAGGGGAATATAAAACTTTCCATTTAATGGATGAAACGCATTTAGAAAAATTGCGCGATGGTACCATTTTAATTAACGCAAGTCGGGGTGAGGTGGTTGATAATAAAGCCCTATTATCTGTGCTTAACCGCGGAAAAAAACTGAGCGTTATCTTAGATGTGTGGGAGCCAGAGCCTGATTTAGATACGGCACTTTTAGCATTAGTGGATATTGGCACGCCGCATATTGCAGGCTATACGCTAGAAGGTAAAGCCCGAGGAACGACGCAAGTTTATGAAGCTTACTGCCAGTTTCTCGGCAAATCGTCACAAGTTTCTCTTTCATCATTACTGCCTAAGCCAGATATCAATCAATTGACTTTCAATGGTAAATTAACGCAAAACCAGCTCAAAAGGTTAGTACATCTCGTGTATGATGTGCGCCGAGATGATGCAGTGTTAAGAGCCGTTGCAGGGGTAAAAGGTGAATTTGATAAGCTGCGCAAAAATTATCAAGAGCGTCGTGAATGGTCATCCCTTGAAATTATTTGTGATGATGAACAAACGGCATCAAAACTCAATGAGCTTGGTTTTACAGCAAGTTTAGTTTGCACAAAATAGATTAGTTAAAATGAACACCTGATTAAATAACACCGATTGGTGTTATTTAATTTTTTATTTTTTAGAGGAATAGCCATGACTGAAGGTTGGAATATTGCAGTATTAGGCGCAACCGGTGCTGTAGGTGAAGCTATTATTTCACTGTTACAAGAAAGAGAATTCCCAGTCGGCGAATTATATTTACTTGCCAGTGAGCGTAGTGCAGGGGAGAGCGTACGCTTTAATGGTAAAAGTATTCAAGTTGAAAATGTGACCGACTTTGATTGGTCACAGGCACAAATTGCCTTTTTTGCAGCCAATGAAGGTGTCAGCCTACAATATGCCGAATTAGCGGCACAAGAAGGGTGCATTGTCATCGATACGAGTGGCGTATTTGCTCAAGAACCGGATGTGCCACTGGTTGTCCCGAATGTGAATCCGCAAGTCTTAGCCGATTACCGTAACCGTAATATTATTTCATTGGCGGACAGCTCTGTGAGTCAATTATTAACGGCAATTAAACCGCTGGTGGATGCGGCAGGGGTGGGGCGTATTACTTTAACAAATATGTTGTCGGTTTCTAGTTATGGTAAAGCTGCCGTTGACGAGCTAGCAGGGCAAAGTGCGCGTTTATTAAATGGTATTCCTGCAGAAGAAGGCCGTTTTAGTAAGCAATTAGCGTTCAATATGTTGCCATTACTGGCGGATACGGAAGGCAGTGTCGTTCACGAGCGTCGTTTGGTTGAGCAAGTGCGTAAGGTGCTGCAAGATGATGGCTTGCCAGTGGCGGTGAGTTTTATTCAATCTCCTGTTTTTTATGGGAATGCGCAAGTCGTTCATTTAGAAACTTTGCGCCCAATGAGTGCAGAAGAAGCGAACGAAGAACTTGAACGTTTTGAAGATATTCAGGTCTCAGAAGAGGGTGATTATCCTACACAGGTGACTGAAGCGTCAGGTAATGACCAATTAAGCATTGGTTGTGTACGTAATGACTATGGCATACCTGAAATTTTACAATTTTGGTCAGTGGCTGATAACGTGCGTTTCGGTGGGGCACTGATGGCGGTAGAAACAGCAGAAAAACTGGCTCAGGAGCTGTTTTACTAATGTCTGAGCCTACACAGTTGTATCGAATCGCATTAGGTATTGAATACAACGGCAGTCGTTATTTTGGTTGGCAGCGTCAGCAAGAAGTGAAAAGTGTTCAAGGTTGTTTAGAAGAAGCCTTGTCAAAAATTGCAGCGGAGCCAATTAGCGTGTTTTGCGCAGGGCGCACAGATGCAGGCGTTCATGCTACAGGGCAAGTGGTGCATTTCGAAACCTCTGCCATCCGCAAAGAAGCGGCTTGGACTATGGGGGCGAATACGCATTTGCCCCCTGATATTGCTGTCCGCTGGTGTAAACCGGTGGCCGAGGAGTTTCATGCACGCTTTAGTGCAACAGCGCGTCGATATCGCTACGTGATTTTTAATCACCGTTATCGGCCAGCAATTTTATCGAGTGGCGTAACGCACTTTCATTATCCACTCGATGAAAAAAGAATGCATGAAGCGGCACAGGCGCTATTGGGTGAACGTGATTTTACCTCATTCAGAGCAGTCCAGTGTCAGTCAAAGTCGCCATGGCGTAATGTGATGCATGTGAATGTCAGTCGCCACGGTCATTATGTGGTGGTAGATATCAAAGCCAATGCGTTTGTTCACCATATGGTGAGAAATATTGTCGGAAGTCTGTTGGAGATTGGTTGTGGCAATCAAAACATTGATTGGATGGCGCATCTTCTTGAGTTAAAAGACCGTACCAAGGCAGCTGCAACCGCAAAAGCGGAAGGGTTGTATTTAGTGAGTGTCGATTACCCAGAGAAATTTGAGTTGCCTCAGAATGTGATGGGGCCGCTTTTTCTGGCAGATGAACTGATGTAAAGCGAATTTTTATTTATCTCATAATTTTTGTAAATAGCATGGATGCTATTATCAATGAGGATTTTATGGAATTTATCACTTTTATTATCGACTTTATTTTACACATCGATGTCCATCTTGCTGAACTGGTCAGAGATTATGGTACATGGGTCTATGGTATCCTATTTCTGATCCTATTTTGTGAAACAGGGTTAGTGGTCACACCATTTTTACCTGGAGATTCGTTATTATTCGTTGCGGGTGCGATTTCGTCATTAGACAGTAATGACCTGAATGTCCATTTAATGGTCGCTTTAATGATTACGGCAGCGATTATTGGTGATGCTGTAAACTACGCAATTGGGCGTATTTTTGGTGAGAAATTATTCAGAAATCCAGACTCGAAGATTTTTCGTCGTGTTTATTTAGATAAAACTCATGCTTTTTATGAAAAACATGGCGGTAAAGCGATTATACTGGCACGCTTTGTGCCGATAGTCAGAACTTTTGCACCATTCGTTGCAGGAATGGGGAAAATGTCTTATCGTCACTTTGCTTTTTATAATGTGACGGGCGCGTTTATTTGGGTATTATTATTCACTTATGCGGGTTATTTCTTTGGTGAATTACCGTTCGTACAAAAGAATTTGAAATTACTGATAGTCGCGATTATCTTTGTTTCAATTCTGCCGGGTGTTGTTGAAATTATTCGTCATCGTCGAATAGCTGCGAAAGAAAAGCGTGCGGCAGCGCAAAAAATCGATAACCACTAAGCGGTTTAGTAAGGTGGTTTAACAAGTTTTTATCTACAGTGAGATATCATTGTGGTTTAATGGCAAAAAATTACATACTGGTGATAACCAGAGTGAATCAGACAAAAAGGTCCATTAATGAGCTGGATTGAAAAAATTTTAAAGAAAGGTAACTTGACCCAATCACACAAAGCCAATATCCCTGAAGGGGTTTGGACCAAATGCGATAGCTGCGGGCAAGTATTATATGGTGCTGAATTAGAGCGTAATTTATCCGTGTGTCCAAAATGTGACCACCATATGCGAATTCACGCACGTCAGCGCTTAGAAACCTTCCTTGATGAAAACTCAACAACGGAATTGGGTAGTGAACTTGAGCCAAAAGATATTCTTAAGTTCAAAGATTCAAAAAAATATAAAGACCGTATTGCTGCTGCGCAAAAAGAAACAGGTGAAAAAGACGCGATCATCGTGATGAAAGGCACGTTGAAAGGTATGCCTGTGGTGGCTGCGGCGTTTGAGTTCGCTTTTATGGGCGGTTCAATGGCCTCTGTTGTTGGCGCGCGTTTCGTGCGTGCAGTGGAGCAAGCTCTGGAAGATAACTGCCCGTTGGTTTGTTTCTCTTCAAGTGGCGGTGCGCGTATGCAAGAAGCGCTGTTATCATTGATGCAGATGGCAAAAACCAGTGCAGCTTTGGCAAAATTGCAAGAACGTGGTTTACCTTACATCTCTGTATTGACCGACCCAACCATGGGTGGGGTGTCTGCAAGTTTAGCGATGTTAGGGGATATTAATGTGGCAGAGCCGAAAGCATTAATTGGTTTCGCAGGGCCACGTGTTATCGAACAAACTGTTCGCGAAAAGTTACCGCAAGGTTTCCAACGCAGTGAATTCTTACTTGAGAAAGGCGCGATTGATATGATAGTTCGCCGCCCTGAGATGCGTGATCGCTTAGCTGAAGTGTTAGCGATGTTAACCAATAAACCAAGCTTTAATGACACGCCTATCATCGTAGCGGAAACGGTTGAAATCGACATTAACGCCGTTGATGAACTTGATGCCCAAGAGCCAAAAAAGGATTCTGAAAAGCATAAAAAAGATGATGAGTAATCTAATCATTCCTAATGCCAAGTCTCCATTGGAGGCTTGGCTTTCTTATCTCACCGACTTACATAGTCAAAATATTGATATGGGGTTGGAGCGAGTCGGTCAAGTTGCTAGGAAAATGAACCTAACGCAACCTGCACCTAAAGTTATCACTGTCACTGGGACCAACGGAAAAGGGACAACTTGCCATACGCTAGAGTCTATTTTTATGGCATCTGGGTTAAAAGTTGGGGTTTACAGTTCACCGCACCTTATTCGTTATACCGAACGCGTTCGTATTCAAGGCCAAGAGCTCCCTGAGTCTGATTTCTGTGAAGTATTTGCCACAATTGAAGCACAACGTGCAGATATTTCGCTCACCTATTTTGAATACGGCACCTTGGCGGCGTTACAGTTATTTAAGCAAGCTAAACTAGATATTGTGATTTTAGAAGTCGGATTAGGCGGTCGGTTAGATGCGACCAATGTCGTTGATGCGGATATTGCGGCGATCACCAGTATTGCCTTAGACCATACAGATTGGTTAGGTGCAGACCGTGAACATATTGGTTATGAAAAAGCCGGTATTTTCCGCAAAAATCACTATGGAGTGGTCGGTGAACCGGACATGCCAGCTTCAATTGCCCAAGTGGCTGAGCAGCTAGGTACACAGCTATTTCGCCGTGGTACGGATTGGCAATACAGTGAGCAAGCAAATAGCTGGTCATGGAAAAGTTCACAGCGTGAATGGCATGATTTACCGTTACCCAATGTACCTTTAGCGAACGCAGCAACAGCGCTGGGTGTGGTGAGTTGCTTATTGGAAATTGATGCTGATATTGCCCAAAAAGTGACTGAGTCCGCTATTCATCAAGGTTTGAAATCTGCTCAATTACCGGGGCGCTTCCAAATTATTGGTGAAAAACCGTTAATGATATTGGATGTAGCGCATAACCCCCATGCCGCAGGGTACTTAGTCAGTAAATTAGCGGCCTTACCGGAAACTAAAAACCGTCGCATTCTCGCGGTGGTAGGGATGCTAGGCGATAAAGATATCAAAGGGACGCTTGAGTGCTTATCACAACAAGTCACCGACTGGTACCTTGCGCCATTAACTGAGTTTAGGGGAGCAGATGTGGCCCAACTTAGTCAATATTTACCCACAGCTAACCAGTTTGAAAGCGTAGAAAAAGCGTGGCAGCAAGCTTGCGTCGATGCTAATGAGCAAGATGTGATTGTGGTGTGCGGGTCATTTCATACCGTCGCTCACGTTATGATGTTATTGGAAAATCAAGAAGGATAGTGCCGGTGGCTAGTAAATTTCAGAATCGACTTGCTGGCGCCATTGTGCTTGTTGCAGTGGGGGTCATTGTGCTTCCTGCTCTGCTTGATGGCGATAAGAAATACAATGAAAATGAATTTGCGGCCATTCCTATTATCCCTAAACCAGGTGATGAAGAAGACATTGAGGCAATAGCGCCTATTGTAAGTACGACAACAACAGCTTCTTCAGAAGGGGCTTCTGAAGCCATGTTATCAGAAGCGATTACGCAGCAGCAAAACGAACAGGTTGAAACACGGCCATCGACGACGACTCCGGCACCAAGCGTAGTTGAACCCACAAAGCCAGAACCGAAGCCTGAGCCTAAAGTTGAGCCGAAGCCACAACCGAAACCTGAACCTAAGCCCGAGCCGAAACCTCAGCCACAAGGCAAAGCATTTGTGGTGCAAGTCATCGCATTGAACAATGCGAGTAAAGTTGAGGAGATAGTCGCACAGCTCAGGTTGTCTGGTTACCAAGTTTATACTGTTCCTGCAAAACCAGTGAATAATAAACTCACGCGGATTTACGTAGGGCCTGAGGCCTCAAGGCAAAGGCTAGAAGCGGCTTTACCAGAACTGAATAGGATTACGGGAACAAAAGGGATAATTCAAAGCTATAAACCTTAAAATAGAATTTAAATAATCCCTAAAAGGTAAGGGGATTTAGTAACTTACTGCGGCGATTATGATTTTTTCTTTTCGCCGCTATTTTTTTTAATTTGATAGAAAAATGGTTACGCAAACGTTTTCGTTTTCTGTTAGAATGCACTTCGCTGATGTCGCGAGTGCGAATTTTGGAATGGAATATGGTCTGGATAGATTACACAATTATCGCCATTATTGGCTTCTCGGCATTAGTTAGCTTGATCCGTGGGTTTGTACGAGAGGCGCTCTCACTGGTTACATGGGGCTGTGCTTTTTTTGTTGCAAGTACGTTTTATCCTTATTTAGCTGACTATTTTACTCGCTTTGAGGATGTGCTGGTTAGAAATGGCATTGCTATCGCCGCACTGTTTATTGCCACTTTGATTGTTGGCGCAGTCGTAAACTATGTGATTAGTTCATTAGTACAAAAAACGGGGTTGTCAGGCACAGATCGTGTTCTGGGGATCTGCTTCGGTGCGTTGCGTGGTGTATTGATTGTTTCGGCATTGCTGTTTTTTCTCGATACCTTTACACCATTACCTCAAAGTGAGGACTGGCAGCGTTCGGAACTTATTCCGCAGTTCAGTCATATAATCAGGTGGTTTTTTGACTACCTGCAAAATGCGTCAAGTTTCCTACCGGAGAACATTTCTCCGTCTGGCTGATGAGGAAAGACTAAATGTGCGGTATTGTCGGTATCGCCGGTGTTACACCGGTAAACCAATCAATTTATGATGCTCTCACGGTGCTTCAGCATCGTGGGCAAGATGCAGCAGGTATTGCCACTATTGATGGCAAAAACAACATTCGTTTACGCAAAGCAAATGGCCTTGTTAAAGATGTGTTTGAAACACGTCATATGCTGAGATTACAGGGCTGCATGGGGTTAGGGCACGTCCGTTACCCAACGGCAGGTAGCTCAAGTGCTTCCGAGGCGCAACCTTTCTACGTAAACTCACCTTTTGGTATTACACTTGCGCATAATGGTAATCTGACAAACGCTCATGAACTCACTCGGAGTTTATTTGAAACAGCGCGCCGCCATGTTAACACCACTTCTGATTCTGAAATATTACTGAACGTATTAGCCCATGAGCTGGATAGGTTTGATCATTTCCCTCTCGAGCCAGACAATGTTTTCAGTGCTGTGTCCGCGATGCACAAAAAATTACGCGGTGCGTATGCTTGTGTGGCATTAATTATTGGCCATGGCATGTTAGCCTTCCGTGATCCTCACGGTATTCGTCCGTTAGTATTAGGGCGCCGCATTACTGAAAGTGGTGAACATGAATATATGGTCGCTTCTGAAAGTGTTGCGCTTGATACTTTAGGTTTCGAGTTTTTACGCGATGTGGCGCCTGGCGAAGCGGTATATGTGACAGAAAAAGGCCAATTATTTACACGCCAATGTTCTGATAACCCACAATTAACCCCATGTATTTTTGAGTATGTCTATTTTGCTCGCCAAGACTCTTTTATTGATAAAGTGTCGGTGTATAACGCAAGGTTACGTATGGGGCAAAAACTGGGTGCTAAAATTGCTCGCGAATGGGAAGACTTAAATATCGATGTGGTAATTCCTATTCCAGAAACATCGTGTGATATTGCTTTAGAAATCGCGCATATTCTTGATAAACCATACCGCCAAGGTTTTGTTAAAAACCGTTATGTTGGCCGTACATTTATCATGCCTGGTCAGCAAGAACGTCGTAAATCGGTGCGCCGTAAGCTTAATGCGAACCGTGCGGAGTTTCGTGATAAAAACGTCTTACTTATCGACGACTCCATTGTACGCGGAACAACATCGGAGCAAATTGTTGAGCTTGCGCGTGAAGCCGGAGCAAAAAATGTTTACTTTGCCTCAGCGGCACCCGAAGTGCGTTTCCCTAACGTATATGGCATTGATATGCCAAATGCAAATGAATTGATTGCACACGGGCGCGAAGTGGATGAAATTCGCAAACTTATCGGCGCAGATGGGCTAATTTTCCAAGATTTAACGGATTTAGTCGACGCGGTGCGTGAAGAAAACCCTGAAATTACAGAATTTGAGTGTTCCGTGTTTGATGGCATTTATGTGACCAAAGATATCGACCAAAGTTATTTAGACTACCTAGAAAACTTACGAAAAGACGATGAGTTAAAGTTGAAGGATCAGAGTGAGGTTGAAGACCTAGAGATTTATAACGAAGGCTAAATTTTCGTCAATTTTCGTCATAGTTTGGGCTACAGCGTTGTTGGCTTCACAAATTCGCCCTAGTCACGTAGTTTTCTACGCTCCTAGGGTCTCTTTGCTAGCCGCCTAGCTGTAACCCTAACTATATAGAAAATCCACAGTGATTCTGATTTTTCCCATCTTTAATCTGTAGCCTAAAATATCAAGAAAACTATGACGTCAAATGAAGGCCTAAGTTACAGTTATATCTGATTTAAAATACGTAAAAATCGAGTAAGCTAGAGGGACATTAACTGCCTATTTGGAGCGATATATGGCTGATTTCAACTCCCTTCCTGATGTGATTAAACCTTTCGCAGATAAAATCAAAGCCACTAAAAAACCGCTTGTTGAAATGACGTTAACCCCTATTGAAGACTATGTTTTATGGGATAGTCGTGTTGGGGGAATGCCATATTTGCCACTAAATGAAAAATACCCGACGAATAGCGAAGGGATGCCACTCAAGTTGCTTGCTCAAATTAATTTTGCACAAATGCCTAAATTAGAAAATTACCCTGAAAAGGGGATTTTACAGTTTTTTATTGGTGGTGATGATTTATATGGGGCTGATTTTGAGCAGCGACAAAAACAAGAAGATTTCCGTATTATTTATTGGGAAGAGGTTATTGAAGATACTCAGCAATTAACCCAAGATTTTTCTGCGGTGATTGCTGCCCATTCTGATGACTACTATACCCCCATAGACCATCAATACAGTATTGAATATACGCCTGCGGAGCAGTACATCAGCATCGATGATTTCCAATTTGGACAGAAAATATTAGGGGTCGACAACCTCTATGATTATGAAGAGCAATTTGAAGGGGAAGATTTTTACGATGAATGGGTTGAGCCCTACAGTGATACGTTTGAATCAGGGGCACACTGCATCGGCGGCTATCCGTTTTTCACTCAAACCGACCCAAGAGAATACGAAGAAGATATTCAACAATATGAATTGCTTCTACAAATAAATACCGATTATGAAATAGGGATCATGTGGGGAGATATGGGAGTCGGTAATTTCTTTATTCACCCAGATGACCTGAAAAAACGTGATTTTAGTCGTGTGGTGTATAATTGGGATTGCGGCTGATCCAGAAATCCTTTTTGCCTTTTAACCTGTAGCGTTGTTGGCTACAGGCTAAAATAATGAGTGAGTTATTAGTCGCCTATTTAATTAATTTTAATGCTTTCTTTGCATCTGCAACCGTGGCGTATTTCGTATATAATGCTCGATTATTGTTTGCTAGGGTGGTTAGGTAGGGAAATGAAGAAACTTATCATTGGGTTAACTGGCGCGAGTGGGGCTATTTATGGTGTCCGCTTGCTTGAAGTGTTGAAACCGCTCAAAGGTGTAGAAACCCATTTAGTGATGAGTGCGGCCGCCCGTCAAACATTAGCACTTGAAACAACTTACACGGTGAAAGACGTTCAACAGTTAGCCGATCATAACTATGACAGTCGTGATATTGCTGCAGCGATTTCTTCCGGTTCGTTCCGTACTGCTGGGATGGTGATCATGCCCTGCACCATGAAAACGTTATCAGGTATTGTTCACAGTTATACTGATACGTTGGTCACTAGGGCGGCGGACGTAGTGCTTAAAGAAGGTAAAAAATTGGTGTTAGGTGTACGCGAAACGCCATTGCACGTCGGCCATTTACGTTTGATGGTGCAAGCGGCGGAGATGGGAGCCGTGATTATGCCTCCCATGCCTGCGTTTTATCACCAGCCTGAAACTATTCAAGATATTATTGACCAAACAGTTAATCGTATCCTTGATCAGTTTGATATCGAACTGGAACAAGACCTATTTCATCGTTGGCAGGGGGGGAAATAACCCTTACTCATCAGTATGTGGAATAAGTAAGTCAGTTAGCGCTTCTTTTAACTCGATATGTTCAAATTGAAAGCCTGCCTCTTCTAACCGTTTGGGGATCGCCTGTTGGCCACCCAATACCAGCGCTGCGGATTCCCCCATGATGGCTTTAATCACAAAAGCGGGCGTTCGTACAAATGAAGGGCGATTAATAACTTCACCTAATGTGGCGGAAAATAGGTCATTATGGACTGGATAAGGTGAGGTCATATTAAAGGGGCCAGAAAGTGTTGGGTTATCTAATAAAAAACAAATTGCACGAACCATATCGTTGATATGTATCCACGGCATGTATTGTTTCCCGTCACCAATTGGCCCACCTGCACCCATTTTAAAAATAGGGAGAATTTTGGCAAGTAAACCGCCATTCGCTGATAACACAAGGCCAGTGCGTAATAAACAAACGCGAGTTTTTTCTGACTGTGCATTAGCGGCTAAAGCTTCCCAATGCTGTGTGAGTTGGTGAGTAAATTCATCATGGGGCTGTTCGTCTTCGGTAACGACCGATTGGCCCTGATTGCCATAATAGCCGACAGCAGAGCCCGATAAAAATACCCGGGGAGGGGTTTCACTGGCTGTGATTAACTCACTAAGCTGCTGAGTTAACTTCCAACGGCTATCACACAGTAACTTTTTTTGTTCCTCTGTCCAGCGCTTATCAGCAATAGGTTCGCCTGCTAGGTTAATGACAGCATCGAAGTCATTTAAGTGGGTTTTACCATTGAGAGACGTCCAGCACTCAACAGCCTTGCAAAACTGGCTATAAACTTTTTGTGGAGAGCGGCTTAATACAGTAACCTGATGCTCAAGAGAAATCAGTTTTTGGATTAGTGGTGTTCCGATTAGCCCGGTGCCGCCTGTTATGAGTATCTTCATCGCCATCCCCGTCATATTTCAAACCGCAGCGTTGTTGCCTACGTTCTGTCACCTTAGTCTTAAGGCTGCCATCTCTTGGCGCCTAGCTGCAATTTGAACTATTTAGGGGGATATCCCTGAGATCAGTAACAAACTACAGCGTTATGATTTAACTATAGCATTTGTGAACACAATTTGTATGATTTGCTTAGCCTGCCTTTAAAAAATTCGGTTTCATTATCACTGTAATAAGAAGTGCTTTTTATGATGGCAACCAATCACAAATTCAGCTAGGATCATTTTCATAGGTGCGGATCAATGCAGATTGGTATTGTCAGGCATACAATAATAATCAGTCTAATGATATAAGCAGTTTTAGCTTAAAAATAAAAGGTTTACAGGATGGAACAACAAACCGAAGTTGTTGAATGGGTCGATATTGTTGATGAAGACAATACTGTGATTGCTCAGGCAACACGTAGCCAAATGCGAGCAGAAAACCTACGTCATCGTGCAACTTACATTGTTGTTCATGACGGAATGGGCAAAATATTGGTTCAACGACGCACAGACATTAAAGATTTTCACCCCGGTTTCCTCGATGCAACAGCTGGAGGAGTGGTTACGCAAGGTGAAAACATTCTTGATTCTGCAAAGCGTGAAGCTGAAGAAGAGCTAGGTATTGCTGGCGTTCCTTTTGCTGAACATGGCCATTTTTACTTTGAAGATGCGCATTGTCGTGTATGGGGTGGTTTGTTTAGCTGTGTGAGCCATGGTCCATTTGCTTTACAAGAATCTGAAGTTGTTGAGGTCAGTTGGTTGACCCCTAAAGAGATCAGCGCACGCTGTGACGAATTTACGCCGGATTCACTTAAAGCGCTTTCTTTATGGTTGACTCGGAATAATGAGTTAGAAAAAACCATCACTTGTGCTGAAAACTCATAGTTGATCAGATTAAAATTGTTAAAGGGCTATTTTATTTAGTCCTTTACTTTATTTCTCCCAAAATCAAATCTCTAGCAAAGTTAATTTCAAGCTAATATATAACGATTAGTTATAACAAACTTGCAAGCTAAACGATGTATTCATTTCTACACTAGATATAATGTGACAGATCTTAACATTTATCGTTTGCGATATGATGCACTGCTTGGTGTATACATGACGCTTCGAGAGAATAAAAATGACAATTGATAAACAAGATACTTTTTTGAAACAACAACACCTTGATAACGTAACCAATAAAGCCCGTGAGATTATGGAGCGTGAAGGAATTGAAGCGTTAATCGCAACCGTGGGTGATAACTTTTATCACTTAACCGGTTTTGCGAGCTTCTTTATGTACACTTTCAGGCAAACAGGTTCGGCGATTGCGGTTATTTTTCGTGATCCTTCTATTCAATCATTGGTTATTATGAATGAATTTGAAGCGGCAAATTTGTCACTTCAAATGCCTAACGCAAAGATTAAAACATTTCCAATTTGGGTGGATGTTGATGACCCTTACAACCCGGAAAATGGCAAAGTGGTGAAGGCAAGGCCAATTAATAGCCCAATAGAAACCATTTTCAATTTACTCAAAGAGGCGTTGTCAGAAGCGGGAGTTTATTGTAAACCGGTTGCAATTGAATTAAACCAAATTACACATACAGGTAAAGTATGGTTGGATAAGGTTATTCCTGAATTAAATTTGGTTGATTCTTCGCCGCTATTTAATGAATTACGCATGATTAAAAGCCCGTGGGAAATTGCTCATCTCAGAAAATCAGCACAAATTACAGAGGCTGGTATTGCTGCTGCGAGTAAATTGATCAAAGTCGGCTGTACTTCAGCGGAATTAACCGCCGCTTTTAAAGCGAAAGTGATGGAATACCCAGAGACAAATTATAGCCGCTTCAATTTAATTTCAGTGGGCAGTGATTTTTCACCGAAAATGATCCCTGATGACCAACCTGCAAAAGAAGGGGATTTAATTAAATTTGACTGTGGCGTTGATGTGGCAGGTTATGGTGCTGATATTGCACGGACATTTGTGGTTGGTAAACCGAATGAAAAAGTCGCTGCTATTTATCAAACTATCTTAAAAGGCCATCAATATATGTTAAGTCGAGTTGCGCCCGGCGTGGCATTAAGTGATGTTTTCAATGAAACAATGGCACTCATTCGTTCTTCAGGTTTACCCCATTATAACCGTGGGCACTTAGGCCATGGGGACGGGGTGTTCGTTGGGTTGGAAGAAGCCCCTTTTGTGAGCGCTGCGACGACAGAAATATTTAGAGCTGGGATGGTAATGAGCTTAGAAACACCTTATTACGGGATTGGTGTTGGCGGTATTATGATTGAAGATATGCTTCTGATTACTGAAGACGGTGTGGAAATGTTAAGTCATTTGCCTCGTGAATTGATTTCTTTCGGGCAAGTGGAATAAGGGGCGGAATATGAAGTGGTATCATTATTTAGTTATTTTCCCAATCCTAGCGTTAACCGTGGGTATCTATTATGCCAACCAAGTAGAGCCTTTTGTTATGGGCTTGCCATTTTTAATGTTCTGGATTGTCTCATGGGTGATTGTTACAGCCTTAGTTATGTTACTAATCAATGTATTAGATAATAAAAATACTAAGGAAACATCATGAGCTCCGCGCTAATTATTATTACTGTTTTCTTCCTGTTTAGTATTTATCTTGCTATTCGTGCGAAGAAAGGAAAAACGATGGACCATGAAGGGTGGTCTGTCGGTGGTCGTAGTTATGGCGCACTGTTAGTTTTCTTGCTGAGTGCGGGGGAAATATATACCACGTTTACCTTCCTTGGCGGGAGTGGCTGGGCTTATGGTAAAGGCCCTGCGATTCTATATACCTTGGCAGTCAATGCTTTTATGGGGATCTTTTTATACTGGGTACACCCAAGGGTATGGCGATTCGCAAAAGATAATGATGTCAGAACGATTTCTGAGTTATTTACCAAAAAGTATCAAAGCCCGGGGTTAGGGTTATTAATTAGCTTAATATCTATTGCTGCAATGGTGCCTTTATTTGTTTTACAGCTTAAAGGATTAGGCATTATTGTTTCTCAAGCGTCTTATGGCGCAATTCCAGCAGATATTGCCATTTGGATTGGAATTATTGCAGTGACGTTATTTGTGATGATTTCAGGAATTCATGGCTCAGCTTGGACATCAGCACTAAAAGATTTAATGATTTTAATTGTGGTGGTTTTTATCGGTATTTATATTCCACTTCATTATTACGGTAGTTTTGGGGACATGTTTAAAGCGATAGATACGGCGATGCCAAGCTTTTTAACATTCTCCGAAACGGGGCTAAATATCCCTTGGTATATTTCCACAATATTCTTATCTGTGGTTGCCTATTTCTGTTGGCCGCATTATATGGCCGCAGTGTTTACCGCAAAAGATGAAAAATCACTGAAACGTAATAGTATTCTGATCCCAGCGTACAGTTTGATTATGCTATTCGCATTTTTCGTTGGTTATGCATCCATATTGCAAATTCCACATCTTGAAGGGGCGGCAGTGGATTTATCGCTGTTTGAGATATCTAAGAGCACCTTCTCACCGATTGTGGTTGGTTTTATTGGTGCGGCAGGGATGTTAACCGCATTAGTACCTGGTTCGATGTTGTTGCTAACTACTTCTAATATGTTAGCGGGAGTTGTGCAAAAAGCGATGGGAGTAAGTGAAGAAAAACGCCAGTCTGGTGTGTATGCTCGCTTTATGGTACCTGTCGTTGCGTTGGTCAGCTTGTATTTTATTTTCCACAGTAATGATACCTTAGTGGCTATTATGTTACTCGGGGTCAATATTGTCGCGCAGTTTTTCCCTGCTTTACTGATGAGCTTTAAACAGCAAAACCCAATGACACCAGCGGGTGCTATTTGTGGAATTTCTGCGGGGGTTTTATTCCTTGCGGTAACCTATATAGAGAAAATTTCTTTAGCACAATTGTTCCCTTGGTTAGGAGAAAGTTTGAGCTTTATGAATATCGGTATTGCTGCATTTATTCTGAATATTATTGTTGCGGTAATGGTTTCATTATTTACGCGTAAAAGATAGTTAAAAATAATCAGGCAATAAAAAAGCGCTCAGTTGAGCGCTTTTTAGCAGAAAGAGATGAATTAAGCGTTTTCGTTTTGTACTGCTTGGATAGCAGTTAACGCAACGGTATACACGATGTCATCAACTAATGCACCGCGTGACAAGTCATTGACTGGTTTACGCATACCTTGCAGCATTGGACCAATAGAGACTAAGTCAGCAGAACGTTGTACGGCTTTATACGTGGTATTACCGGTATTTAAGTCAGGGAAGATAAATACGGTCGCTTTACCTGCAACTGGTGAATTAGGTGCTTTGGACTTAGCAACATCCGCCATAACAGCCGCGTCATATTGTAATGGACCATCGATAATTAAATCAGGGCGTTTTTCTTGTGCTAAACGCGTTGCTTCACGCACTTTTTCAACATCACTACCCGCACCTGAATCGCCTGTAGAGTAAGAAATCATCGCAACACGTGGGTCGATACCGAACGCTTTAGCAGAATCCGCAGATTGGATAGCGATTTCAGATAATTGCTCTGCAGTTGGGTCTGGGTTGATAGCGCAGTCACCGTACACAAATACTTGTTCTGGTAATAACATAAAGAACACAGAAGAAACTAATGAGCTACCCGGTGCTGTTTTAATTAATTGCAACGGTGGACGGATAGTATTTGCCGTCGTATGAACAGCACCAGAAACTAGGCCATCCACTTCGCCTTTCTCTAGCATTAATGTGCCTAATACAACGTTATCTTCTAATTGCTCACGAGCAACAACCTCAGTCATTCCTTTGCTCTTACGTAATTCAACGAGGCGAGCAACGTATTCTTCGCGTACTTTAACTGGGTCAACAATTTCAATACCAGTGCCGAGTTCAATACCTTGTGCGGCAGCAACACGACGAATATCTTCTGGGTTACCTAATAGAACACAAGTTGCAATGCCGCGCTCTGCACAGATAGATGCAGCTTTAACTGTACGCGGTTCGTCGCCTTCAGGAAGAACGATTCGTTTGCCAGCTTTACGTGCTAATTCAGTTAACTGATAACGGAATGCTGGTGGTGATAGGCGGTTAGGGCGTTCTGAGTCAGCAACCAGTGATTCAATCCAATCGCTACTAATATGACGAGCCACATAGTTTTGAATTTTTTCAATACGTTCATGGTCATCAGCTGGGACTTCTAAGCTAAAGCTTTGTAGATTCAGCGATGTTTGCCATGTATTGCTTTTCACCATGAAAACAGGCAGGCCGGTTTCGAAAGCTTGCTCACACAGCTGGCGAATAGGCGCATCGATGTTGTAACCACCCGTTAGTAGAACTGCACCGATTTCAACCCCGTTCATTGCCGCTAGTGAGGCAGAAACTAATACATCAGGGCGATCCGCTGAGGTCACTAATAATGATCCTGGGCGAAAGTGTTCAAGCATGTGCGGAATGCTGCGTGCGCAGAAAGTCACTGATTTAACACGACGAGTTTTGATTTCGCCTTCGTTAACAATCTCTGCACCTAAGTGTTTTGCCATGTCAATTGCACGGGTGGCAATTAAATCAAAGTTCCATGGAATGGATGCCAGTACAGGCAGATTCAGCGCAGAAAGTTGCTTAGTATCGAGGTTAGCCACAGTCGCTTTGGTTGAATCATCAAAGATTTCAGATAGGTCAGGGCGAGTACGACCTTGTTCATCAACAGGTGCATTCACCTTATTGATAATAACGCCGATGATATTTTTATTACGTTGGCCGCCAAATTCGTTACGTACTAACTCTAAACGCTCTTGCATTTGTGTGATTGAACTGTTGCCTGGTGCAGTGACGAAAACAATCTCTGCGCCTAATGTTTTGGCAATTTCATAGTTTAATGATTGAGCAAATGAATGTTTACGCGTTGGCACTAAACCTTCAATTAAAATCACTTCCGCATTTTTTGTGTGGTCATGATAGCGAGCGACGATTTCTTCCATTAACACATCTTTTTTGGAAGAGGTCAGTAGCGATTCTACGTATTCCATTGTTAGTGGTTCAACAATGGTGGTAATACTTGAATGAGAGCGCAGGACTTCAGTGGTTTGGTCTTTATTGCCAGAGACGCGTGGCTGTGCGATAGGTTTGAAAACGCTTAATTGAACACCTTTTTGTTCCATTGAGCGAACGACACCTAGGCTAACGCTAGTTAAGCCAACGCTGGTGCCAGTAGGTATTAACATAATTGTACGGGACACGGGAACCTCTTTATTTCGGTTACTCTAATGACAAAACGATACCGCCAGCAGGTTGCTGGCGGTAGAAGTTGCTTATGCGGTTAAACGCGCAGTATCTTGGGCGATAACCAACTCTTCATTGGTTGCGATAACCAGTGCTGGGCGGCTGTTATCGGTAGTGATTAAACCTTCTTTACCGAAGCGCGCCGCTAAGTTACGTTCGTGGTCATATTCGAAACCAAGGATAGCCAGTTTCTTCAAGGTAATTTCACGAACTTGCGCTGAGTTTTCACCAATACCACCCGTGAAGATGATAGCATCAAGGCGGCCTTCCATCAGAGCACTATATGCACCAACGTATTTCGCTAAACGATGGCAGAAAACATCCATTGCGCGAGTTGCGTCTTCTTTAGTGCCGTAGTTATCTTCAACATAGCGGCAGTCACTTGTTACGCCAGTTAAACCTAATAAACCAGACTCTTTGGTCAGCATTTTGTTGATTTGTTCAACGCTCATACCTAAAGAATCATGTAAATGGAAAATAATTGCAGGGTCGATATCACCACTACGTGTTCCCATTACCAGACCTTCTAATGGCGTTAAACCCATTGAAGTGTCAACGCATTTACCGTTAACAATAGCAGTAACAGAACCACCATTGCCTAGGTGGCAAGTGATAACATTTAACTCATCAACAGGTTTGTTGAGTTTTTTCGCAGCTTCACGGGAAACATAGTAATGGCTTGTACCGTGCGCACCATAACGGCGAATACTATGTTCTGAATATAATTCGTATGGCAATGCATACAGATAAGCTTCCTGCGGCATGGTCTGATGGAATGCGGTATCAAAGACAGCGACATTTTTGTTGACCAGATGCGGGAAGGATTTTCTTGCTTCTTCAATACCGATGAGATGAGCAGGGTTATGCAATGGCGCGAATGGAATAGCCGCTTCGATGCCTTCAATCACTTCATCTGTGATTAATACAGAAGAGGTAAATTTCTCACCACCATGAACAATACGGTGACCGATGGAGGTGATTTGCTCTGATAGCTCAGGTTTTTCAGCAAGAATAGTGTTAACAATGAAATCCAATGCTTCGCTATGCGCTGCACCAGCACCTAAAGGCGCTTCTTTCTTAGCACCATCCATTTTCCACTTAATACGGGCTTCCGGGAGGTTAAAGCACTCAGCTAATCCAGATAAAAATTCATCGCCATTAGTTGGGTCGATGATGGCGAATTTCAGTGAGGAGCTACCGCAGTTTAGAACCAGTACCAGCTTACTTGACATGGAAATACCTATCGTTAATTGTTGTTGTGAAGCCTTTTAAAAACATGAAAAGACTCAGATATAAAAATATACCGCTAGAGCCTAGCGTATTTATGACCTGAAACATCATGATTGATATCATGTTAAAGGCGAAAAAAGTTAAAGATCGTGAGATCTTCAGGGGTTGATAACGCAGGCGCTATTCTTTTCTACAGAAGGTTATAAAAGTAAACCTCTGCACCTAGTGTTGAAATAACGACCAACAACCCCAATATATAACTGTTGTCTATCTTCAGTATCGAAGATGGATAAAGCTAAAAAATAACAAGTGCAACAGCAATTCTAAATGTGGCAGATTCTACTAAAATTATTTTATATTTTATACGTTTTTTTTAAAAATAGGGACTTTGATTGATTAAAATCATAAGTGACGTATAAAGTAGTGTTATAGCACAGGGTTACGTTGCTATTAGAATAGCTGATATTTAGTAAATTGACTTAACTTAAGGTAAATGTAATGAAATAATTTCGTTACCTTAAATGTGCTATCATTTTACCATGCGTAATTTATAAATTATTGCCTCAGTTTTTAAGAAGTCGATAGGAAACGTTTCATGAGTACATTGCAAAGTACACCGCCCGGTTTTTTTAAGCGCTTTAGATTAGGTAACCGCTATCTGAAGGCTTTTCCTATGGAGAAAAAACTGTCGCCGATATTCCCCGAAATTCGTATTAACAAGGCGGTACGCTTTGGTATTCGCTTTATGCCGCCCATTGCAATTTTTACATTAGCATGGCAAATCGCGTTAGGTGGGCAATTGGGACCTGCCATTGCCACGGCACTTTTTGCCTGTAGTTTGCCAATGCAAGGTTTATGGTGGTTAGGAAAACGTGCGGCGACACCTTTGCCATCCAGCTTGCTAAGCTGGTTTTATGAGATCCGTGATAAATTTACCGAAGCGGGAATTGCGATGGCACCAGTTGAACACCAACCCGATTATATGGCGTTGGCTGACTTGCTAAAACGTGCATTTAACCAGCTAGATCGTTCCTTTATGGAAGATATCTAAGGGATAATTTCTATTAAAAGGTAGATTTAACAATAAGTAATGCAAAAATAGTGTTTAGATCAATAAAAGCGATGTTTTCACTGTCTATGATTGATGTTGAATGCGAAGATAAGCCATACTTTTTAGTGGGAGAACCCTGATGGAAATGACTAACGCACAACGCTTGATCTTATCTAATCAATATAAAATGATGACCATGCTTGACCCCGATAATGCAGAACGTTATCGCCGACAACAAACCATTATTGAACGTGGTTTCGGTTTACAAATGCGTGAGTTAGACAGAGACTTTGGTCATTTAAGTGAAGATACCTGCCGTACTGTTATTGATATCATGGAAATGTACCATGCGCTGCAAGTCTCTTATAGCAACATGGCTAATAAGGAAGATATTGATGGCCGCCGTGTGCAATTTTTGGGTTTTGATGCGGCAACAGAAGCACGTTATCTGAGCTATGTCCGTTTTATGGTCAACACAGAAGGGCGTTATACCCACTTTGACAGCGGGACGCATGGGTTTAACTCACAAACGCCAATGTGGGAAAAATATAATCGTATGTTAGCGATTTGGCATGCATGTCCAAGGCAGTATCATTTATCAGCAGTGGAGATCTCCCAAATTTTAAATGCCTAATGCTCGTCATTCTTCGCGCTGTAGCTCTGTTGACTGCGTTCGGCGACTCGGGTCACGTACATTTGTATGTTCCCCGAGATATCTTCTCTAGTCGCCTAGCTACAGCGTGAATATTTAGAGCATATTTGCTTGTCATTAGTAAAGCAGTAACACGTGACACTGATATGCGAGCTATATGAGCAAGTTTTTCTGAAAAAGTTAGCAAATACTAAAAATGTCAAAAAAGTGACCTATAAACCAAATGACAAGTAAAACAGCAACAATGCTAGCTACGCCAGCAGCAGCATACAATAGAAGAGAAATAGCGAGAACACTCCCATTTAGCGCTAACGCTATCCTGCCCGATTTTTTGTTTTCATGGCGAATAAATGAAATAGCAGTCAAAATAATGCCAAACACACTGAGCGTTATACTAATTTGTTTGGATAATTCAATTTTATCTAATAAAAGCTGTCGCTGTTCATTGGCAGGATCTACAGTAGGAGCTTGATACGCTTTTCCTTTAATTGCATCGATTGTCGCTTTTTTTATACTACTTACCTTTTCATGAACAATTTGCTCTAACTTAGGTTTGGATTGGACGTATTCACGCTCAAGGCTTTGATTAACAAGTATTACAAGAATGCTAAAAGCTCCAATGATGATGGCAATTAAACTGAATCGATTATAAACCATAGACATAGTCACTAATATTCCCTATTAAATTATCCCCAATATATCGATTGGTAATTGAACATCAAACAATTGCTATTATTTTTTTATTCGTCTCGATATACTTTAATGGCTCTACTATTTTTTATAAATTTCGTTAAGTGAAAGCTCAGTATAATTATCCTTCTCAGATGCCAAATAACTTTCGTTCTTATACATTAAATTCCATACATAGATATAAAAATCCCGAGCGGTTATACCGTCAGGTAAGTCTAATTGAGGTGCTCCAGTATAGTAGCAATCCTTTAGCTCTTTTTCTGAATAGTATGCTATCGCATACTTAAAACTATCCTTGAAACGAATTTGATACTTTAAAGGCAACATATCAATATACGGCTTAAGTATTTTATCAACAATTAAATCAATACTTGAATGATTATTCAAATTCAGTTTCAATAACGCTTCATCTTCATTCGGGCCACCATCAAGTGGAGCCCAAAATCCAGATATATACCATCTACTAATCTTTATCTTTTTCATTTCATTTTATTCCAAATATGCTATACATTTTTCCTGTTTTTTTATCAAAACCAGCTCTTACTGTTGATGTTTGAAAGTATTCGCCTTCTTTTGTATAGCCTTCCGCAACGATTCTTCCCATGTCAACATCGACACGCCCATTTGTATGAATGTTAGGATCATATAATTCACCCGCTTTTTCTATTGCTTCTAACTGATCTTGTGGATTGATAAAACGTGTTGAATTAGTTGGACTACCTTGTACTCCATCGGGAGTATATCCAGTTTTTGATCTGTATTTTTGTTGTTCTAATGTTGTACCGGAACCATGCCTACGTAAGCCATGTATATTGTCGCTACCATATTCTGCTTCAAAGTCTTGTATTTTCTTCTTATACTCCTTTTCTAGACTTACATAAGCAGATTTTACATCCTTTCTTTCAACCGTCAGAATATAATCCCGAAAATCCACCGGTTCAACATCGTGTCCCGTATGGCGCCAAACTATTCCATCATCCGCAATCGGCAGTGTTTCAGGCCGAGTATCAGACTCATGAATAGCAAAACCTTCAGGTTTTTCGACCTTTTGTGGCAACGGCGAGGGGCCCGCATGAATGATGGGTTCATTTGGAATATCATCAATCCGCGCAGAGATATTAATTATCTCCCCTGATGCCGCCACGCCCATGTAAAGGGTTGTCCCATCTGCATCAAAACGGTAAATTTCGGCTTGGTTATTAGCGCTCGGCAATCCATTTGAGGATTGATATATCGGTAAGCTCAACACTTCTCGCGCTTCGGCTTCGGAAGCCAATTCACCTTTAATCACTGGCACTTGGTCAAAGCCACTGTCTCGCTCAGTATGGTACGCAATCAGTTGAGATGCACTTGCCACCGCTGCCGCTGTGGTTCCCGTTGAGGCAAATCCCACTCGCATACGTGTTGGTGCAGTTCCACCTATTTCCGCGATTTCCAGCAAGTCTGGGTGTGTTAAACTATCCCCATCATAGATATTCGGTATCATACCAACCAATACGCGTGCACTGTCAAACCAAGTCGACGAACCGAATCCTTTCGATACCCCTTTGGCTATTGCATAGTCATTCTCAGACTGGAAAGCAAATCGCCTTGAGTCTTGATTGATATCCGGTGGATTAATTGCTTGTTGACCCATAGCGCCACCTGCCGCTGCTCCACCGAATCCGCCTATAGGACTCGGAGGCATAGGAGCTACGAAGGCATTGGCAGTACCAATCCCTAACAAGCTCAAAAATGAGGAAGAACGTTGGCTCGGTTGTTTCGCTGCGGCATCAATACCACAGGTATACGCGTTGTAATCACATAGCCCAAAGTTCGCCAAGTCTTCGACGGTGTCGCCCGCATCGGTATTGCCCAGACCTCTCAACGTGGATTTGGCAAACACCGGTTCGGCAATGCGTTTAATCGCAATCACGCAGCGATGGTCATAGGGGAACAACAGGGGATAGCCGTTATCCCGTTGTTGATAATGCACTGAACGGCTTATTTGCCCCGCCGTTATGCGGTGGACGGTCGTTGGGGTATTAGGGTTAAATGCCCCAGCTCGGTTATTTTCACTCAGGAGATACCCCTGTTCACGGCAATAATCACTCAGTGATTTATCGCTGCCTTGAATCGCTGCCGGAGGCGACAGCGTTGTCAGGGCATCGGCTAAGGGTTGCGCTTCAAGGCTCAGTGTATACGGGCGAGCCGTTAAGCCTTCCGCTTTAATCAGGCCTTGTGGGTCACTGCTGCCTTGCAACGTACGGCCTGTGCCTCGCTCGGCGAGCGTATACGGCACGTTGGCTAAGGGTTGTCCTTTATCATCGACCAATTGCAGTTCTAACCAAAATCGGTAGTTTTCACAGATAATGCACGATTCAACCTTCTGACTCATGACGGCTCCGTTGTCGTGGTTAGCCAATCTTGCTAATTGCTATCAGCAATCAGTATACATCCCTCTGAACACCCGCAAGCGACTTTGTGGCCTTCTAATGCAACAGGAATACCATTGATCTTCATTAAGCTATCGCCTTCAACGATAGTCCCTGTTTTTTTACATGAAGGACAATAAACAGAGTCGCCCACACAGGCGATTCCTTGGGTTTGCTTGGCGAGAGAAGAAGCTGTCAGCACCGTACCACCAGTATTTGTCGTATCATTTTTTAAGATAATTTTTCTGCCGTTCACAAGACTACGCATTGCGTTTTTTCTCCTGATCAAGCTTTGCTAAAATCTGTTCGACCTGTTGCTCAAAATCAGTAGGAAGGGGGTTTTTACCAAAAAACAAAAAGGGTTTACGGGCTTGGTAATCGACAGACGAAACGGCATCCCGCCCCTCTTGCATATAAGCATTGAGAAACGTGATAAAACGATGGTTTTCACTGTCGGTGCTGGTCAGGAAACTGGAGTAATGTGAGACATTCGGGCGGTAGAGGATCGTTTTCAATTGCCCTGTTTTTTCATCAATGCCATACAGTTTAATCGCCAGCATTTTACCTGCATAGCCGAATTGTGCATCTTCATAGCGCGTTAAACGAACTTTCCCCATCCCATAGCTATACAATATTCCTCGTTGCCTATCAGCAATAAGGTAAACCGGAGGCGTGAAGAAAGAGAGATAAGCAAATAACCACAAAAAACCGGGGAAAAAAATTAGCCAGCCAATAACGAGGTATTTATCATATTGACTGTCAGTAAAAAACTCACCTGAATTATAAGCTTTGATATAATCCCACCAACTTATTTTTCCTTTGTCCCAAAAAGATTGATACTTTAGAATAGATTTACGTTCAACCTCACTTAATGCATTGATATTTTTATTATTTTCAAATAAATATTGAGACATGTCTTCTAGTGAAGCCTTTGCTCCAATATGCCCCCCCATAAAATTAAATAATGTATAACAAGCCATCACTAGTAATATGATAAAAAAGGGTATTGTATTAGTAAGCTGGCTATTCCGCTGTGGGGAGTTAATCACACAACGCTGTTTATTGACCGCATCTAAAAATACCAGTTTTTGAGGCCCCAACGGATCATCGTAGTGATGACTTTCTTCAATCAATGGCGTAGTTTCTAATTGCTCCGGGTGCTTTGTTGCCGTATATAAACTCGTCATTCGGTGCCTTCCTCATCAATACAGCCATAAAGTTTATCATCAGGATCACCGTTTCGGTAACGCAATGGCGCAATCTCGCCTTTAAGACGATCCACCAAGTAGTACCAATAAATGGATGGGATAGATTGCCCCAGAGGATCACCTGCAAAAATACCCGCTTCAACTTCAAAGCTCAGCACAAGCTCTCCATCACGCAGTACCGTACAGGCTAACGCATCTTGCAAAGCTGCCTCAAACGCCGCATTAAATTTTGTTTGCTGTGAAGCCAAATAGTCAATCCCACGATGTTTGACTACCGTATCCCTTTGTTTGGGTAAAGAGGCCACAGGTGTTCCCGTGGGATAAGCAAACAAGGCTTTCTTTTCAACCAATTGATATTCAATATCCGAAATACCACATTGAAAATTAGACTAGTAAAACTAATTCACCCAACAGGCCTTCTTTGGGTAATTATTGCTATTTTTGAATACTGAAAATCTGAAGTTTCGGTATAGAACTCCATAAAAAACTAACGTTGCACAGGTAACGTTAGTTTCTTTAACTTATCATATTCGTCACAAGAGAGAGGATACCCTGCTTTGCATGCTTTCATAAATTCTACTTTAGCCAATTCATCATTTTGCTTTGTACCTAGACCATGCGCATAAGCGACACCAAGGTAAAACAAACCGATAAAATCCTCTTGCTGAGCGGATTTCTGTAACCAACCAAAGGCTTCTTCATGTTTATTTTGGCCTGTTAAATGCGATGCAAATAACACTTGTGCTCTGGAATTGCCAATACTTGCACACTTTTCTATGGTTGAAATTGAGTAAGGTGACTTACTTTGTAGTATAGAGTTAATCTCTTTATCGCAATCAACAGCATACGCAGATATAGAAATCAACAAAAATGACAATGTAAATAATATCTTCATAATAGTCCTGTTAAGGAGTGCAAGCACATAACTTAGAATACCAATAGTCTAATTTTTTGATTTTAGAACATCATATTCGTTACAAGGGTAAGTATTATTATCTTTAGTTAAAGCCGTTTTTACATTGTAGTTAATGGCACTTACAAAATAATCAGCGGCCTTCTCGTTATCAGTATCAACACCATCCCCATTTTTATACATATTTCCTAAATAGGAATAAGCCGTAGCATCACCTAATTTGGCAGCGGCTAAATACCACCTTTTAGCCTTGCGTGCATTCTTTGCGGTAGCATAGCCATTTTGATACATGTGTCCCAAGAATGTCATGGCCTGTGGAATACCATTATTAGCTGCATTTTCCACTAACTCGAAGGCATAGAACCAATTTCTATCAACGCCTTCACCATCGAAATAAAGCAAACCCAAAACAAATTGAGATTTAGCACACCCTTGATCAGCCGATTTTCTTACCCACTCAAAAGCCTCAGTCGGTTTTTTGGCTTCTAATTTATACCATCCACCTAAATCGAATTGAGCTTCTGGGTCCCCTTTTAGTGCATTCTTACAAATACTTAAGTTAGGTTTCCCTTCCCAGTCAGACTTGTGTTTTTCATATAAATCGTCACATAAATCCGCATTACAGCTAAAAGTGACAAGCAGACCTAAAAAAAATATCTCTTTCATGTTGTAAGCTAAGCCACATAAATATCTACAAACAAGTATGCATTAACGGAATCAAAAGTCCGAGGTTACCCTCATTCTATAATTAGTAATAAGCATCATTGTGTTATTCCCTATTAAATTATCTCCAATATAACATCCTAAACCATATTCATTTATTGCTAGTTTACATTATTACACTAAGTTGGATTTATGAATGACGCTTCAAAGGTAAATAATGTTTTTCTAAATATTTATCGACATGTTTAGCAAGATTAATTAAATCCGCATAGGCTACCGGTCCTAGTTCAGGCATTTTTCGTGATAAATATTCTGCCTTTGTTATCATCAATCTATTAGCTTCATCGATTACTTCCTGCTCCAAAAAGATAGAAGGTACTACTGCCCAATTATATTCAGGTGTGTTCGTTTTTTGTCGTCCCGTTAAAGCCCAGTCAATTTTTCCATGATAAGATTCTATGGCAGCTTTCAACACAGCAATAAAATCTTGATGATTACGTTCATCTACAGGACGAAAGTTTGTTGATGGCGGCTCATTAATAGTATCAGCAATATAAAGCTCGCCATCAATAAAATTAGTGGGGTCAATATACTTTTTCACAAAACGTCGGCTAGTTCTGTTCCACTCAATATCAATATATTTTCTGATAACAACCATCAATTCACCGCCTTGGTTATTTTCAATTGTCATTATTTTAATCCTGTAGGCTTGTTAGTAATCGTTAGCTTTCCATCATTAATACCTTTGATGTATTTCTCCCAATCCCCTTTAGGGATTGCTTGAGATGAAATCCGGGGTTCATAAATATATTTCCCATCGGAATAAACTTGGTGATACCCCCATATCACCTTCAGTAATACCATTTTCAAATACATTTATTGAACCGTACTTTTCGGTTGATCTGACTTCAAGAATCTCACCTTGTCCTCCCGCAGCTTCTTTCAAATCTCTGGCGATTTTAGAACAATCATAATACTCATCTAACCACAATTATAACTTATGTTTAGCCTTAAAATTAATGTATTTTTCAATACCCTTTTCTATTAACTTAATTGGTAATTTATATACCATTAAATAACCATCATGATTGAATAATAACATTTCTTTTTTGCTTATAGAAAAGAAAATAGTATCGCCATCAATAAAACAAGAGTTATATTTTTTAAAATACCAATCCAAAAAAGAATCAATATCTTTAGAGCCTAATAAAAATGCTATCTTTTTTTCGTATAAGAAATCATTTAATACAATCACTTCACCTAGTTGATATCTTTTAAAGTCAATTTCCTCTAATATATCAATATCATCTTTTTCTTCCCAGTTCTTCAGTTGTTTAACTAAAAAGAAATTTTCATCTTCGGCATAATCTATGAAATTAATTATTTCAATATTATCACCTAAAATAGGTGACAATATTTCATTTGCCTCTATCAGATTAATGCATTTATGGTTTTCCATCATACTTCTCTCTACCTTTTATAAAAATTTTATCCGTCACACCGTATCGTTTACCATTATAGTCACGGATAGTTACATGTGGACCCTCATTAGTATTTTTATGCCCGTCTGGATTCCACTCAATTCTTCTTGTGCCATCTGGACTTTCATACCAGTGTTCTTTTATTGGTTTAAAATTATCTAAGCTGCCACCTGCCGCTTTTTCTGCTTCTTCTAAAAGCCCATCTTGATCCTCTACAAATTTTCTTTCTACGGTTTCACCAACTGAATTTGTGACATTTTTAGATTCATTTAAACTTACGTAAACAGGCTTAACATCCTTCCTGTCTACTGTCAGAATGTAATCCCTAAAATCCACCGGCTCTACATCGTGTCCCGTATGGCGCCAAATAATCCCATCATCCGCAATCGGCAATGTTTCAGGCCGAGTATCAGACTCATGGATAGCAAAACCTTCCGGTTTCTCGACTCTTTGAGGCTGAGGCGAGGGGCCCGCATGAATGATGGGTTCATTTGGGATATCATCAATCCGCGCAGAGATATTAATTATCTCCCCCGATGCCGCTACGCCCATGTAAAGAGTTGTCCCGCCTGCATCAAAACGGTAAATTTCGGCTTGGTTATTAGCACTCGGCAATCCATTTGGGGATTGATATATCGGTAAGCTCAACACTTCTCGCGCTTCAGCTTCGGAAGCCAATTCACCCTTAATCACTGGCACTTGGTCAAACCCACTGTCTCGCTCGGTATGGTATGCAATCAGTTGAGATGCACTTGCCATCGCTGCCGCTGTGGTTCCCGTTGAGGCAAATCCCACTCGCATACGCGTCGGTGCAGAGCCTCCCATCTCAGCAATTTCCAGCAAATCAGGCTGCGTTAAGCTGTCCCCTTCATAGTAATTCGCTACCATGGCAAACAGAATATTTGCACTTAAAACCAACGGTGACGGTTTTCGCAGTTCATACTCAAGATGTCGAGCAATACGGTGATTTGCACTTTCTTGTGAGTTATCCCATCCAAACGACGTCTCTTGCTGCCCCACGGCACCACCGACAACACCACCACTTGCCATAGCGCCACTGCCCATGGCTCCCCCAATTGGAAAAGCCTGTGCGGTGCCAACCGGATTTAATGCGCTAAAGAATGAAGATACCCAGCTTGATTGAGGAACTGTTTGTGTCGAGTTTGACACTGTGTTGCAAGTATAGTTACTGTAATCACACACCCCAAAGTTAGCCAAGGCCTCTACGTCAAGTCCCTCATCCGTATTGCCTAGCCCTCTTAGGGTCGATTTAGCAAATACCGGCTCGGCTATCCGCTTAATCGCAATCACACGGCGATGGTCATACGGGAACAATAGGGGATAGCCCTTATCCCGTTGTTGATAGTGGGTAGAACGGCTTATTTGCCCCGCTGTCATGCGGTGAACCGTGGTGGGTACATTCGGGTTAAACGCCCCTGCGCGGTTATTTTCACTCAGGAGATACCCTTGCTCACGGCAATAATCACTCAGTGACTTATCGTTGCCTTGAATAGCCGCCGGAGGCGACATCGCAGTCAGGGCATCGGCTAAGGGTTGCGGTTCAAAGCTCAGAGTGTACGGGCGGGCGGTTAAGCCTTCCGCTTTAATCAAGCCTTGTGGGTCGCTACTGCCTTGCATCGTACGGCCTGTGCCTCGCTCGGCGAGCGTATACGGCACGTTGGCTAAGGGTTGTCCTTTATCATCAACCAATTGCAGCTCTAACCAAAATCGATAGTTTTCACAGATAATGCACGATTCGACTTTCTGACTCATGACGGCTCCGTTGTCGTGGTTAGCCAGCCTTGTTGCTGGGCATAGTCCGTAAACTGGGTGGCGGTACGGGTATGGATATCCCCCGCAAGTGAGGGATGCAGATGTAACCAATCCACTAAACGTCGGTGAAGTTGACCTTCCGGTGTGTCGAGGGATAGAGCAGCTTCTGCGTGATTTTCCCACAGTTCACACGCCAGGTTTTCTGCTAACAGCTCGATAAACTGTGCAGAGTTTTCCCACGCAGCCTGCAAGTGTTCCCCCATGATGAACGGACGGGCTTGCAGTTCAGGAATGGGTAAAGGGTTATGCCGGGTGGGTGATTCAAAAAAAGCGGGGTCACTGGGTGTCTCCAACATCACCTCATGAACAGGGGTCATCAGCACAGACCAATCCACCGCACGCATTTTGGGAATAAGCACATTCGCAATACGAGTGTCCATTAATCGCAGCACCACGAGCTCTTCATTCAGCTCCACCAATTGGCGGTTTTGCCAATGCCGTAACTGGTATTGCCAATCCAGCGAGCTGCGATACGCCCAACCCCATGTGTTATCACTGAAGCCTTTACGGTCAAGCAGTTGCCCCAATGGGGCATACGCACTCGGTTTTAATTGCACAAGCCACGGGCTCTGACCGATTAAATGGGCCAGTGAGGTGCCATTGTAAATAGGAAATGCCTGTTCAACCCAATCGTTGGCAAACAATAAGTCTGTCGGGTTGGGTGTGGCTAACGTATTGAGCAGTAAATAGATAGGGTCGGTATTCGATGCCGTTAACCATGTTGTCCAAGGGGTGAGTCTCATTGATTTCCCCCATTAGGCTTAATCACCCAACTGCCCGTCGCTTGGGCTTGCATCGCGCAATAGGGTTTAATCGGATAAGGCGGTGTCGCAAACGGGTCAACGCCATCCGGCAATTGAATATTCACTGCTTGCCCTGAGCCCCCCGCACTGTCGCCAATCGCCACATTGCCTGACGTAAACACATTGCCCGGTGTCACTCGCACAAAACTGCCGCCCACTTTTAAGGTAATTTCCGTCGCCGCATCAATCACCACTTTCCCTTGGCTGGTGATGTGGGTCTCTTGACCACTTTCACTCACCAGTGCACCGTTAATTTGTTGGTGATAACTGCCAAGCACCTGTTCAGAGATATCACCTTCTATTTGAGCCTTGTGCGTCCCTTTAATGTGAAGGTGGTCATCCCCTTGAATGTCAGTAAAACGGTGTTGGTCAATGCGCTGTTTGACATCGTGTTGGACATGGGTATGGCTGTCATGTTGAATATGCACATTCATGTCACGCTGGGCGTGAATATATACTTCTTCTTGCCCTGCTTGGTCTTCGAAACGTAATTCGTTAAAGCCTTCCCCTTTATGAGTACATGTTTTAAAGGTGGTGCGTGTTTTTTGGGCGGGTAAATCTAACGGAGGGGCATTGCGACCGTTGTACATGCATCCCGTAATGACGGGGCGGTCAATGTCGCCATTCAGATAACTGATTAAAACCTGCTGCCCAATATGGGGAATACTCATAAACCCATAGCCATTTCCGCTCCAGCCATGCATTACAGGTACCCAGCAAGACGCACTGTGGTCAGGAATACCACGCCTGTCCCAATGAAAATAGACGGTCACTTCCCCTTTGCTGTTCGTGTAAATTTCTTCCCCTTTTGGGCCTACGACTGTCGCAACTTCATCCCCATCGGCAAGCGGCTTATATCGGTAAGGCGGTCGCCACTCTTGAGTGCTAGGCACAAAGGACAGCTGGTTACTCAGTTGGGTGCCTTCACCACCACTGTTATCCGCTAATGGCTGCACACCGTGATGGGAGACACTCACCACCTGCCATGTCGTATTCATTCGAGGGCTAGGATGGTTAGATAAGATAAAAATACGTCCCGGTGCTAACTCAATGCAGTTAGTGGTGGCTGAACCCACTTGCCGCTGGTTTTGTGATTGCTCGTAGCGGATTTGGTTGAAGGGCTGCCCCTCGGCATCTTCTTGAAAGCGACCATAGCTTTCAAACACCTCATGTTGTTGATGGACTTCGCCCGTGACTTGGTGGCTCAGTGGGTAAGAGGGGCGAAGTTGGTTGTAATCTTTATCCACACGAATATCGCTGCACAACTGCTCAGCATAGCGCCATGTGGTGGCCGTACTGTCAGTAATGTCGGTCTCTGATTGCGGATTATAGGTGAGCGAAATACCCGCTTTCATGCCTAAATGACGGTCACTGTAAAACAGTTGCGGGCCTTCTTCGAACCAGTAATTAATCCCTTCTTCAGCAGCAAGGCGACACCAGAACTCATACATCGTTTCGCGCTTTTGGGTGATATAGGAGCGTTCAAGATGCTCTTCCGAATGGTAGAATTGCATATCGTGTTTCACACGCGCTTCATCCAGTAACACCTTAAGAACTTGGGGCACCGTCATATTTTGGAAAATGCGGCTATCTTGCTTAAGCGTCATCACCCACATTTCAGGGCGTATCACAAAGTGATACCAGGTTTTGACCCCATCGGTATTCCCTTGCTCTGCCCCGGCTAAAATGCCTTGTACCGTGCGAAGAATTTTTCCATCTCGTTTTACAGTCAGCGAAGAGGCCACACCCAATACCGTTTGAAAATCAATCTCGGGTAACGGGCTGACCGCCTGAATCGACAGTGAAAAGAGCTGGGAAAGTCCTTCTTGTAAATCAAATTGCGTGACTTGAAAGGTATTTTCAGGTAGCCCACCAATGGTACAGGTGAATACTAATCCCGTCCCCATTTCGCCATTCATAATACGGTCTAGCAGTTGACCATGGGCTTCTTGCAAGGCTTGGTCTTGTGCATAGGTTCTGCCACCCGCATACCCACCACCGTGAATAAGCGGGTTATTTTCGGGGCTACCGAGTCGTCTATTTTTCTTTGGGTCAGTCCAAGACATGGGAGTTTCCTCTACGGAAGAAAAAGCTAAAAACGCAAACGATCCTCGAAAGGCTCGCTAAATTTGAACTTACGCTTCGAGCGGCGCACGCCAGTCATCAGCACCCGATGTGCCTGCAACCGTGTGCTCCCAGTCCACTTTGCGGTAAGACAGAGAGACTTCGATTAACTGCGTGAAATCGGCTTTTGCCGGGTCTTGGCAGTGTGGCATTTGGCAGTCAATATTGACGATAGTCGCATCGGTTAACGTGGTGGTGAAGAAATGCTCTTGTTTACCTTCAACTGAGGTGCGGTACCATTTTAGTTCCACTTTCGGCAGCATTTCGCCTGATGCTAAGGCGTTATACAGTAGCGGAACGGCTTTATTTAACGCAACAGTAAAACGGAACGGCTTGTGTGCACGTTGGCCTGAAGGTTGGCCGGATTGTGGGTCTGTCGGCACAGTCACAACGTGAGAAAATTCTTGCACTAACATTTGGTCTTCATGACCTTGTACATAGATGTTACCCACAGAATCCGCAGTAAATGCACCGGCAGTGATGTTGCCTTGGGTTTTTCCTTCAATGGAAATATAGCATGGAGTTGGCATAGCGATATCCTTTATCAAGAATGACAAATTTAGTTAAGTAAATATAATTAACTGTTAATTTCCGTCATCTCAGCCCGTGCGCACGGTAAGATTTGAGTTAAGGATAATAAAAGCTGATGAATGGACTGTAAACCGGAGGGCCAGTTTGTATCTCTCTAGGATAAGTGACTTAGCGTAAACGGGTTGAAATATCGCTATATAATTCCAGAAAAACACCAAAAACGAATCATAACAAAACAATCATCGAGCAAAAAATAGACCAAACTGCGATAAGCCCAGTAAGTTCTAATGTACATAGAAATAAACTATGTAACCAAATATTTCAGCTTAAGAGGTTATCGCAACCACATGATTTAAAATAAATAAAATAGAGAATTTAAGCTACCCTCTACTAGCAGTGAAATTATCGGTCTAATTCATCAGTGCATTTAACTATTTATCATGTAATTACTAGTTATTAATATTGATAAATATGCTAACCAACTGTAAGTTTTACGTTTTTCCTGTGTGGTACAGGAGCAATATAATGATTTCGTAAAAAAGCAAATACAACAGAAATCACCATATCGTTCAAAAAACACAAAGATCAACAGCCCTAGCGCATTCAAATTTATGTCTTAGGCTCAATTCTTAACTATTTTTAATATTGAGGTTGCGTATGAGCGCCTATTTAGCGTTAACTAGTGGGCTAGAATCGATTCAACTTTTTATGTTATGTGAATTGCAAAATTAAAGGGGTAGATGTGAAATTAAAGGCAAAAGGGTTTCTATTTGATTTAGACGGTACGTTAGCGGATTCACTCGCAGTCGTTGAACGTTGCTGGTGCAAATTTGGTGAGCGTATTGGTAAAAGTGCGGACGAAGTTATTAGCTATATTCATGGTAAACCCGCAATGACCAGTTTGCGCCATTTTTTACCCGAGGCGAGTGATGAAGAAATTATGGAATACTTCCATTGGCTAGAAAAAATGGAAAGCGAAGATGTGGAGGGCGTTGTTGCTCTACCCGGCGCTATTGCTTTGCTGACGCGTTTAAATGAAATTGGTGCACCGTGGGCAATTGTCACCTCTGGTACTGTACCAATTGCTCATGGGCGTCAACAAGCGGCAGGGTTACCAGAGCCTAAACATTGGGTAACATTTGAAAAAGTGTCCAAAGGTAAGCCTGACCCAGAGCCGTTTTTACTTGGTGCCCAAGCACTTTCTTTTCCTGCAAAATCCTGTATTGCCTTTGAAGATGCACAAGCAGGCATCCATTCAGCATTAACAGCCGGTTGCCAAGTGGTGGCAGTCCATGCACCAGAAGGGATGCCTCGTCGTGATGAAATTCAAGTAATTGTGAGTTCATTGGAACAAATTTCCGTTATGGGACCTGACAATAATGGTGATTATGAACTTTTCGTGTCTAATTTGACTTAATGGTGATTTAATCAAAGAAATTCTCCGTAAAACATGCTTAACTAAATAAAATTCTTAGCAATGTTTTTTTTCGTCGAAAGGGGATATTTTGAACGGAGAATTGCTGTGGGTCTTAACCCTTCTATTGATTGCGATAGTTCTATTTACCACAAATAAAATTCGCATGGATGTGGTCGCGTTACTTGTCATTGTCGCGTTTGTGCTGAGCGATACCTTAACGCTAGAACAAGCTACCGCAGGTTTTGCTGACCCCAACGTCCTGCTAATTGCAGCATTGTTTGTTATTGGTGATGGACTTGTTCGCACAGGGATAGCCTATCAAATGGGAGACTGGCTTGTTCGCGTTGCAGGAAGCAGCGAAAGCAAAATGCTGGTTTTCTTAATGCTCACCGTCGCTGGGTTAGGGGCTTTTATGAGTTCCACAGGAGTGGTGGCTATCTTTATCCCCGTCGTATTAAGCGTTGCATCACGCATGAAAACGTCCCCTAGCCGGTTGATGATGCCATTAGGCTTCGCAGGGCTTATCAGTGGAATGATGACACTGGTGGCCACGCCACCGAATATGGTAGTGAATAGTGAGTTAGTACGAGAGGGGATCAAAGGCTTTCAATTTTTCTCTATTACCCCTATAGGCATTCTCATTTTATTAGCCGGTATTGCCTACATGTGGCTAACAAGGCGTTGGCTAGGCAGTAATGAACCCGACAAACTCCCTGAGCGTTATCGACGTACTTTCCGTGATTTAATTCGTGATTACAAATTGACGGGTAGAGCTCGCCGCCTTGCTATCCGAAAAGGTTCGCCACTCATAGGCCATACGCTTGATGAACTGCATCTTCGCTCCCGTTATGAAGCTAACGTGGTTGGGATAGAGCGTTGGCGTAAATTCCGTCGCGTGATGGTGAGTGCAACGGGGGGAACCGAGCTACGCGAGCGGGATGTTTTATTAGTCGATATATCCGTGAGTGATGACGATTTGCGCCAATTTTGTAGCGAGCAACTTCTTGAACCGATGATTTTACGGGGAGATTATTTTTCAGACCAATCACGTGATGTGGGAATGGCTGAAGTGTCGATGAACCCTGATTCCGAACTATTGGGGAAATCGTTGAGGGACATTAAATTTCGTACTCGTTATGGTTTGAACGTTGTTGGTATTCGTCGAGATGGCAAGGCACTGGATGGAAAGCTAGTTGATGAACCGCTTAGGTTAGGTGATATTTTATTAGTTATTGGTGATTGGAAATTGATCCGAATTTTATCGACTAAGCCGCGTAATTTTATTGTATTGAACCTAGCTGCTGAAGTCGAGGCTGTTGCACCCGCTGCGTCTCAGGCTCCTCATGCCTTGTTTTGTTTGGCGCTAATGGTCGCGATGATGGTGACCAATGAAATTCCTAATTTTATTGCAGCACTTATTGCCTGTTTGCTAATGGGGAAATTTCGTTGTATCGATATGGAAAGTGCCTATAAGTCAATTCACTGGCCTAGTATTATCTTAATTGTTGGGATGATGCCTTTTGCGCTAGCATTACAAGAAACAGGGGGGATTGCGCTTGCTGTCGATGCGTTAATGAAAGTGGCTGGTGGGTTAGGGCCGCACGTGATGTTATTGTGCCTGTTTATTTTGTGCGCCACTATTGGCTTATTTATTTCCAATACCGCAACAGCGGTGTTAATGGCGCCGATTGCCATTGCGGCGGCGCGTCAAATGGAGGTTTCACCACTTCCTTTTGCCATGATTGTTGGGATAGCCGCATCCGCTGCCTTTATGACCCCAGTTTCATCACCAGTGAATACCTTAGTTTTAGGGCCTGGTGGGTATAAATTTGCTGATTTTCTAAAAATTGGTGTACCGTTTACTATTATCGTAATGTTAATTAGTATTTTGGTCGTACCGGTATTATTTCCCTTTAATTAATTTTTGTTATTTATAATTTCAAAATTACCATCAATAACGAATGAAAAGCAAATCGTTATTGATGGTTTTCTATTAAAAAAACGTAAGCGTTAATATTTATTCGTTTTTTCATTTGATAAATGAAATGCTAGCTTATTTCTGACAAATCAATGTGAGGAATATATAATATGAATAAAGAAACTGCTACACCGGAAAGGTATTATTTGGGCTTGGCAACATTTGAAAACTTTTGGGGGGAAGACTTAAGTTCTGTTGTCATTGAGCACTATGTTAATAACCTTAGTAATAGCAGAACGAAAAAATATCCCAGTTCACAAACTTTGTCTAATATTGCAAATAAAGCAGTTATGAAAGATATTTTTGCATTT
The DNA here is from genome assembly GCF_013255915.1 of Providencia rettgeri. GTDB lineage: Bacteria > Pseudomonadota > Gammaproteobacteria > Enterobacterales > Enterobacteriaceae > Providencia > Providencia hangzhouensis. The sequence continues at coordinate 1,899,907 of NZ_CP053896.1, forward strand.
AAATATGAGCTCGGTATTAATGGTTCATATGATTACTGGGTAGTTGAAATAACAACTAAAAGTGGCAAAAAATATCGTACAAAATCGAGTTTTTATTGTTCTATTACCTTTGAAGATAAAGGAAAAGTGGTTTTGGGGGTTAATGGGGACTTTAAGCGGCTGTATGTGCATTTTCCGTCATCGTCTGACTGTTCTACGGCATTTAACGAAGTATAATTAATAACTGCTTATGCAGAGTAGGAATATTTATTATTCCTACTAAAAAAATTAATTACTGATTTCATCAAGGGAAAGTTTAAAACCTGGGACAAATTTTTCCATAAAATAGTCCATTTCAGGGCTTTTCCTTTCTTCTAATATTTTCTCTAGGCGTTTTTTTGCAAGTTTAAATTCACTATTACCCGCGGAAAGCTCTTCTAAACATTTTAAATAAGCGCACAATGAGTCAGCTTGTTTAACCAATGAATGTTCTTCATCAGTTTGTAAATCTTCAATAATTAGTTCACGGAAGTCATCTTGCAGTTCTTCTGGTAGCATTTCGAGTAATTTTTGTTGGGCGAACTTCTCTATTTTTTTGTATTCATGAGCAATTTGCTGATTATGATATTTAATCGGAGTTGGTAAATCTCCAGTGATAACTTCGCTCGCATCATGGTACATGGCTAACATGGCTATTCGTTCTGCATTAACCTGACCGCCGAATCGACGATTTTTGATGATAGCAAGAGCATGGGCAACCATAGCCACTTGTAAGCTATGTTCCGAAACGTTTTCAGTTCGTACATTGCGCATTAAAGGCCAGCGGTGAATGAGTTTCATTCTAGCAAGGTGGGCGAAAAAGTAGCTCATAAGTCCTCTTCTGTGGTGTCTGCAAACAACTAAAATTATAACGGAAATAATGTGGTAGTGATATATTTTTATTGTTTTTTAATAAGTTACTAGTTCGTAATTATTTATTAATATTTATTTTCATATTAAGATGATCATAATAATATAATCAGGATTTGACTTTAATTTAACTGTTATTTTAATTGTGTTGAATTATAGAATCAAAAAAATATAATGAATGTTCAATTCAAAAATAAAGAGGCAATATGAAATATTTTCCATTTATATTATTGGGCTTTTTCCTGGTGGCAATTTATTTTATTTCTATTATTTGATTATCAGAATAATACAGTCTATTAATGATGACTCGATTTAGAATAAAAAAGCCTCCGGAGTAGGAGGCTTTTACTTTATGTTTGATAAAATTCTTATTGGCGATAACCTTCAAGGAAACGGCCGAATTTATTAATCGCCATTTCAAGGTCATCTGCATAAGGTAATGTGACAATTCTAAAGTGATCGGGTTCAGGCCAGTTAAATGCGGTACCTTGAACTAATAACACTTTCTCTTGTAACAATAGGTCTAAAATCATTTTCTGGTCGTCATAGATATTAAATCGTTTAATATCTATTTTTGGGAACATATACAGAGCACCTTGTGGTTTGACGCATGAAACGCCCGGTATTTGGTTGATCAACTCCCATGCACGATTACGTTGCTCATATAAACGCCCACCTGGTTGAATAAATTCACTGATACTTTGGTAGCCTCCGAGTGCAGTTTGAATAGCATGCTGCATTGGAACGTTAGCACACAGGCGCATCGAGGCCAGCATTTCTAAACCTTCAATATAGCTTTTAGCATGCTTTTTCGGGCCGTTTAATACCATCCAACCTTGGCGAAAACCAGCGACGCGATAAGTTTTAGATAAACCATTAAATGTGATGGTTAATAAATCTGGAGCGAGGGCGGCAATAGAGTGATGTACAGCATCATCATAAAGAATTTTATCGTAGATCTCATCAGCATAAATAATAAGATTGTGCTGGCGAGCCAATTCGACAATTTCCATTAACAGATCTTTACTGTAGACCGCACCGGTTGGGTTATTTGGGTTTATGACCACAATACCACGCGTTCTTGGGGTGATTTTTTTGCGAATGTCTTCAATATCAGGCATCCAACCTTGTTGCTCATCACACATATAATGAACGGCTTTCCCACCTGAAAGGGAAACCGCAGCGGTCCATAATGGGTAATCAGGCGCAGGCACTAACATTTCATCACCATTATTAAGCAGCGCTTGCATGGCTTGTACGATTAATTCAGAAACGCCATTACCAATGTAGACATCTTCCACGGTCATTTCATGAATACCGCGAGCTTGGTAATGCTGCACAATCGCTTTACGGGCAGAATATAAGCCTTTTGAATCACAATAACCCTGAGAACTAGGCAGATTACGCAAGACATCAACTAGGATTTCATCTGGGGCTTCAAAACCAAATGGGGCCGGGTTACCAATATTGAGCTTGAGGACTTTGTTGCCTTCTTCTTCTAGGCGTTTAGCTTCTTTTAAGACGGGCCCACGAATGTCATAGCAAACATTATCGAGCTTACTGGATTTAGTTAGATTATTCATAGTTTTCTCATTACCCTAAGGGTTATATTGGTCGAGCCGGCGTTATTCCTTTACTCTACTCCTCCCTCAGAAGCTTTTGAAGATGCAAGGTTATTTTTGGTGTAAAAGGTTGGTTTACGCTTAAATGTAATGTTTGGTATCTTATTATATGGTTTAAGTTAGCTGTATGTTCCTAAAATATAGCATTGTGTGGATTATAATTTTAACATTTATTGATGTTTTGGAGTATAAAAAGTAAAAAAGCAGAAAAACAGAGGAAAAAGGAAAATTTGTATCAAAATGTAATATTAAGCATTGAATCATTAAAATAGACATGATTTTTTTGCTGTAATAGCCTTTTTTATAATAATTAGTGTGATTTTGTTAGTAATATTGATTGTTTCGAGTCATTTTTATTAACAAAAAGTGTTACTTAAAATTGTAACTAATTGATATATATAACTATAGGTAAATAGTGAAACGAATTTTATAATGTGCTTACATTAAAATAATTGTGATTACATTAAATATGTTACTATTTAAGCGTGTTCTAGAAAGCGCTTTGTTAGTTTGTTTTTTAGGAAAACATCCCCTTTTTATTAAAATTATTTGATTTTTGGAAGTATGCTATTTGCACACGTGCTCTATCAATTATAAATGATGAGCAGGGTGGAAAAGTAAAATAATTAGAAGTTATTGCAGATCTATGGATTAGAAATGCACTCGCTTAGTAGTCGCTATAAACTCGCTGATTCTCATGGAGGAGAGCAGAAACACCAGGTAACATAAAATTATATAAGAGAATGAACGATGATAAATTCCAATCGTCCCATCATGAACCTAGATCTTGATTTGCTACGTACTTTCGTTGCTGTCGCAGATCTTAATACATTTGCAGCTGCAGCTGCAGCCGTTTGTCGAACACAATCTGCTGTGAGCCAGCAAATGCAACGTTTAGAACAATTAGTCGGTCGTGAGCTTTTTGCTCGTCATGGACGAAATAAACTGCTTACCGCACATGGATTGCAATTACTTGGCTACGCAAGGCAAATATTGCGCGCCAATGACGATGCAACGGCATCATTAACTTATAATGACGCTGATGGTGAATTGCGCATCGGTGCATCTGATGACACCGTCGATATCCTATTACCTTTCTTGCTTAATCGTATCGCGTCTGTCTATCCAAGAATTGCAATTGAAGTACGCATTAAACGAGCTCAGTTTATTGAGTCAATGCTTGATAACCATGAGATAGATCTTGCATTAACAACGGCAAGAATTAGCCACCATCCTAAAACGGCTTTAAGAACCGTGCCTGTTTTGTGGCATAGCGCACCCGATTTTCAATTGCGTCCGAATGAGCCGATCCCATTAGTTGTTATGGATGAAACTAACCCATATCGTAAACTTTGTACTAGTGCCCTTGATGATGCAGGTTTGTCATGGCATGTTGCTTATGAAGCGGCTTCTCTGCCTGCTGTTCGTGCAGCAGTTAATGCGGAAGTAGGGGTAACTGCAAGGCCAATGGAAATGCAAAATGCAGATTTACGTATTTTGAATGAAGCTGATGGGTTACCACGTTTACCTGATATTCAGTATTGGTTATATAAAAACGCAGACGAACAAAAAGATTTTGTTCTGACGGTATTCGGTGCGATTGAAAACAAAAAAATTCCTTATGTGGCAGCCTCAGCAAGTGAGTTGATGGATAGCAACGAGGAAAGTAATTAAGTTAATCGATTCATCTGGTTGCTTTAATCGCAATATCTAATCGATTTATTGTACTGGCGGTAATTCCAATTATCTTGGGATTGCCGTTTTTTTATATCATTTTTGTTAGTTTATTACTGAATCACTTGTTTGTGATCAATGTGTTATTGGCTGTGTACAAATAAAATCAATGTGTTAATCGCAATCTAAAGAAGGCTCGTGTGGCGACTGAGATAGCTATTTTTGGTTAAATGGTTAACGCACGGGTAGGTTAAGTTGTTAGATAACAGTTTAACGGATTCGTTGGTAATAACTGAAACGATTATTTCATGCAGTGGAACTCAATTTTCAATATTGGGAAATGGTATCGAGAAATTTGTTTTTATGCATGTTTAAATAATGTCCAGTGATATCCTTAGTAGGATATCGAGTTCAAATTTATCGATTTTTTATTAATTTCCGCTCATAAAAAAAACAAATAACCACTTAATAAGTATGGTTAAATAAGAAAGACCATGAAATAATTGTGATGTAGCTGGCATAACCTGAATTTCATTGTTTGGTTAACAATTTGTTATGTTATTAACAATGTTTTTTTATTGAATAGATAAAATAGCGCTGTAATGTCAGTTAGTTACTTGAAGTAATGCGTTAAAAAGAGTTACAAAGACTTAAAGTTAAATTGAATGCTATGTAAACAAATTGAGTACTTTTTCAATAAAAGTGTGCGTTAGATCAAATAAAAAGAGCAATTTTTCATCTGTTAAGACAGGTTTTTCCTGAGATAATGGTGTAGTAAAAACGAATAATCAGTTAAACTAGTTTGCGTGTTTACTTGAGTATCATTACACTGACACGTTTTAGCAGATTATGAGTACTTTTTGTTGTTCTGTTGTTTTCTAAGTGTGAAGTTTTTGTAACAAATACGGGTTATTTTACTTAGTTTAAGTGAAATAAATTGTAATGAGAGAGGACAAACCAAACGCAGTCAACAGGCTGATTTAAGTTTGGTGATATTTTAGTTTGTGATCAATTTTGGTCTTTCTTCTCGATTAACTGGGCAATTGTGGTGCAATACTGCCGTGATGTAAAAAAGAGCAGCTAACACACCATAAGTAATGAGTAAGCAACGAGTATGTCTACATCAATCCTAGCGTTAGCCCATAACTGGGCGTTTGCGATATTCCTTATCGGCACTATCGGTCTTTGTGCTTTCATGTTGGTCGCAGGTCACTTTCTAGGTAGCCGCGCCAAAGCCAGAACAAAACATGTTCCTTATGAGTCAGGTATCGACTCGGTCGGTAGTGCACGTCTCCGCATGTCTGCTAAGTTTTACTTAGTTGCCATGTTTTTCGTTATCTTCGATGTTGAAGCCATGTTCTTATTTGCATGGTCAGTCGCCATCCGCGAAGCCGGTTGGGTAGGTTTCATCGAAGCCGCGATCTTTATTTTGGTATTGTTGGCGGGACTGTTTTACCTCGTCCGCGTTGGGGCATTGGATTGGACTCCAGTCCGTTCCCGCGGAAAAGTAAAGCATCCTAGTGAAGTTATTAAAATCAGCAATCGTCATCCGCAGTAAAAAGCGAGGCATTATACAATGGATTATACGCTCACCCGCATAGATCCGAACGGTGAGAACGACCGTTACCCACTGCAAACTCAGGAAATCGTTACCGATCCACTGGAGCAGCAAGTTGAAAACAGTGTTTACATGGGAAAACTTTCTCATGCACTTCACGATGTGGTTAATTGGGGGCGCAAAAACTCTCTATGGCCATATAACTTTGGTCTTTCATGTTGCTATGTAGAAATGGTGACTTCGTTCACGGCTGTTCATGACGTTGCCCGCTTTGGTGCAGAAGTACTGCGTGCTTCACCTCGTCAAGCCGATTTCATGGTAGTAGCAGGTACTTGTTTCACAAAAATGGCACCTGTTATTCAACGTCTGTATGACCAAATGCTTGAACCAAAATGGGTTATTTCCATGGGTTCATGTGCCAACTCTGGTGGTATGTATGACATTTACTCTGTTGTACAAGGCGTCGATAAATTTATTCCTGTGGATGTGTATATCCCAGGTTGCCCACCGCGTCCAGAAGCCTATATGCAGGCTCTGCTTCTGTTGCAAGAATCTATCGGTAAAGAGCGTCGACCGCTGTCTTGGGTTGTTGGAGACCAAGGGGTTTACCGTGCCAATATGCAATCAGAAAGAGAAAGAAAGCACGGTGAACGTATTGCAGTGACAAACCTGCGTACACCAGACGAAATTTAAGGCTTAAAGCCATACAGCGTAACAGAGCAATGTTGTTGCGAAATAATAAACCTGATCAAGCGTTATGGTGAAGAATGATGACAGATCAGATAGCGCAAGCGAGTAGTAACCAGCCAGGATGGCAGACACAGGATCACTTAAACGACCCTGTGCTTCTGGAACTGCGCAATCAATTTGGGCCGGATGCCTTTTCTGTTCAAGCAACTCGCACTGGTATGCCAGTGCTTTGGGTGCGTCGTGAACAGTTACTGGAAGTGGTCGATTTCCTAAAGAAATTACCAAAACCGTATGTCATGTTATTTGACTTACATGGGGTAGATGAACGTCAACGAATTCACCGTCAAGGTCTGCCAGAAGCAGACTTTAGTGTTTTCTACCACCTCATCTCTATCGATCGTAACCGCGATATCATGTTAAAAGTCGCTCTTAATGAGAAAGACTTAAACGTGCCGTCTATTGTTTCCCTGTTCCCGAATGCGAATTGGCATGAGCGTGAAGTGTGGGATATGTTCGGTATAACGTTCCAAGGTCACCCAAATTTACGCCGCCTTTTAATGTCACCAAGCTGGGAAGGTCACCCACTGCGTAAGGATTATCCTGCGCGTGCGACTGAGTTTGACCCTTTTGTTCTGACTAAGCAGAAACAAGATCTGGAAATGGAAGCCTTGACTTTCAAACCAGAAGAGTGGGGCATGGCACGTGGAAATGAAAACGAAGATTTCATGTTCCTAAACTTGGGGCCAAACCACCCATCCTCACACGGTGCGTTTCGTATCGTATTACAACTGGATGGTGAAGAAATTATTGACTGCGTACCTGACATTGGCTACCACCACCGTGGTGCTGAAAAAATGGGTGAACGCCAGTCATGGCACAGCTACATTCCTTACACTGACCGTATCGAGTATCTCGGTGGTTGTGTGAATGAAATGCCATATGTGTTAGCCGTTGAAAAACTGGCTGGCATTGAAGTGCCGGATCGCGTGAAAACCATTCGTGTCATGCTGTCTGAGTTATTCCGCATTAACAGCCACTTACTGTACATCAGTACCTATATCCAAGACGTTGGTGCGATGACCCCTGTCTTCTTTGCGTTTACCGACCGTCAAAAAGTCTACAACGTGATTGAAGCGATTACCGGTTTCCGTATGCACCCTGCATGGTTCCGTATTGGTGGTGTTGCGCACGACTTACCGCGTGGTTGGGAAAAACTGCTGCGTGAGTTATTAGACTGGTTGCCAAAACGTTTAGAGTCCTATGTGACTTCTGCACTGAAAAACTCCATCTTAAAAGGTCGCTCTATTGGGACAGCAATGTACTCTAAAGAAGAGGCGCTGGCATGGGGTGTAACAGGGGCTGGATTACGTGCAACAGGCGTTGATTTTGACGTGCGTAAATGGCGTCCATATTCAGGCTATGAAAACTTTGAGTTTGATATCCCTATCGCTCACAACGGTGACTGTTATGACCGTGTGATGATCAAAGTAGAAGAGATGCGCCAGAGTATTCGTATTCTTGAGCAATGCTATAAGAATATGCCAGAAGGTCCTTTCAAAGCTGACCATCCATTGACAACTCCGCCACCAAAAGAGCGCACGTTGCAGCATATCGAAACCCTGATCAACCACTTCTTACAAGTGTCTTGGGGGCCGGTGATGCCAGCAAATGAGTCATTCCAGATGGTTGAAGCGACGAAAGGTATCAACAGCTACTACTTAACCAGTGATGGCAGCACAATGAGCTACCGTACGCGTATTCGTACGCCAAGCTACGCTCACTTGCAGCAAATTCCTGCCGTGATCAGAGGTAGTTTAGTTTCAGACTTAATCGTCTATCTGGGTAGTATCGATTTTGTAATGTCGGATGTGGATCGCTAACCATGCATAATGAACATAACGAAAATGAGAAGCACAACGAGCTCAATGTCGTGAATGTGTTTGAACCGCAAGTCAATCATGGCTTTGTCTTAACAGAGAAAGAGCGTGAAGAGATTGAAGGTGAGAAACACCATTACGAAGACGCACGTGCTGCCTCAATTGAAGCACTGAAAATTGTGCAAAAAAACCGCGGTTGGGTTGAAGATGGTGCGATCCATGCTATCGCTGACGTCTTAGGTATCCCAGCCAGTGATGTTGAAGGGGTGGCGACATTCTATAGCCAAATCTTCCGCCAACCAGTGGGTCGCCACATTATTCGCTATTGCGACAGTGTTGTTTGCCATATTACAGGTTATCAGGGCTTAGAAGCTGAAATAATTAAACAGCTTAATATTCGCCCTGGTCAAACAACAGCTGATGGCCGCTTTACATTGCTGCCGACCTGTTGCCTAGGTAACTGTGACAAGGGTCCAACGATGATGATCGATGATGACACTCACAGCTACGTGCAGCCTGAAAATATTCAAAAATTACTGGAGCAGTATCCATGACAAATTCTGTTAATCCAGTGATCCGTACTGCTGAAACTCATCCTCTAACATGGCGTTTGCGTGATGACAATCAGCCTGTTTGGTTAGATGAGTATCGCAGTAAAAACGGATACAAAGGTCTTGAGCGCGCGCTCAAAGGCATGGCACCCGATGAAGTTGTGAACCTCGTAAAAGACGCTGGCCTGAAAGGGCGAGGCGGTGCGGGCTTCTCAACAGGTCTGAAATGGAGCCTGATGCCAAAAGACGAAAACATGAAACTGCGTTACTTTTTATGTAATGCGGATGAAATGGAACCGGGCACCTATAAAGACCGTTTATTGATGGAGCAACTCCCTCACTTGTTAGTTGAAGGGATGATCACGGGCGCTTATGCACTTAAGGCCTACCGTGGTTATATCTTCTTACGGGGTGAGTATGTTGAAGCCGCGCAAAACCTACGCCGTGCCATCGAAGAAGCGAAAGCGGCGGGTTTATTAGGAAAAAATATCCTCGGTTCTGGTTTCGATTTTGAACTGTTTGTCCACACCGGCGCTGGGCGTTATATCTGCGGTGAAGAAACCGCACTGATTAACTCTTTAGAAGGCCGCCGTGCTAACCCACGTTCTAAACCACCATTTCCTGCAACATCAGGTGCTTGGGGTAAGCCAACTTGCGTTAATAACGTCGAAACCATTTGTAACGTGCCTGCTATTTTAGAGCACGGAGACCAATGGTATATCGATTTAAGCGCCGGTAAGAGTAAAGACGCGGGTACTAAATTAATGGGCTTCTCTGGCCGTGTGAAAAACCCGGGTCTGTGGGAATTGCCATTTGGTACAACGGCACGTGAAGTGTTGGAAGATTACGCAGGTGGTATGCGTGATGGACTGAAATTAAAAGCATGGCAGCCGGGTGGGGCAGGGACAGACTTCCTAACCAACGACCACCTCGACTTACCAATGGATTTCGAAAATATTGCCAAAGCAGGAAGCCGTCTTGGTACTGCATTGGCGATGGCGGTTGATCATGAAATCAACATGGTTTCTTTAGTGCGTAACTTAGAAACCTTCTTTGCTCGTGAATCCTGTGGTTGGTGTACGCCGTGCCGTGATGGTCTGCCATGGAGTGTGAAAATTTTACAAGCGCTGGAAAAAGGAGAAGGGCAGCCGGGGGATATTGAAACCCTAGAGCAGCTGTGCCGTTTCTTAGGACCGGGTAAAACTTTCTGCGCTCACGCACCGGGTGCGGTCGAACCGCTACAAAGTGCCATCAAATATTTCCGTGATGAATTCGAAGCGGGTATTTCGCAAAAAGATCTGCGTAACATCGTGCAGATTGCAGGTATCCAACCCAACTTGCTTAAGCAGCGTTGGTAATTATTTAGCGATTGAGCAACCGCTAAAGAGATTTTTCACGAAGAACGTATTTTTGATTAACGCCTGCTTTATGCGGGCCTTTGGGAAGCATGCTGACTATGGCTACAATATATGTAGACGGCAAAGAATATGACGTAAACGGGTCTGAAAACCTGTTACAAGCCTGTCTTTCTCTCGGGCTAGATATTCCTTATTTTTGCTGGCATCCGGCGCTGGGAAGCGTTGGCGCTTGCCGCCAGTGTGCGGTTAAGCAGTATCAGAACGCAGATGACACACGCGGTCGCCTAGTAATGTCTTGTATGACACCCGCAACGGAAGGTACCTACATCTCAATTGATGATGAAGAAGCCAAACAATTCCGTGAAAGTGTCGTGGAATGGCTGATGACCAACCACCCTCATGACTGCCCAGTCTGTGAGGAAGGGGGGAACTGTCACCTACAAGATATGACGGTAATGACCGGTCATAACATGCGTAAATATCGTTTTACGAAACGGACTCACATTAACCAAGACCTCGGTCCATTTATTAGTCATGAAATGAACCGTTGTATTGCGTGTTATCGCTGTGTTCGTTACTACAAAGATTATGCAGATGGCACGGATTTAGGGGTTTATGGGGCACATAACTATGTGTATTTCGGTCGTACTGAAGACGGTACACTGGAAAGTGAGTTCTCCGGTAACTTAGTTGAAGTTTGTCCTACCGGGGTATTCACCGATAAAACCCACTCTGAGCGCTATAACCGTAAATGGGATATGCAGTTTGCCCCCGGTATCTGCCAGCAGTGCAGTATCGGTTGTAATACTAGCCCCGGTGAGCGTTATGGTGAAATCCGCCGCATCGAAAACCGTTATAACGGCTCGGTAAACCACTATTTCCTGTGTGACCGTGGTCGCTTTGGTTATGGTTACGTCAACCGTAAAGACCGTCCTCGCCAAGCTGTACTCAATAAAAATGGCGTTAAGCAGGTCATCTCGGCTATCGAAGCGATGCAAAGTGGTGCGCAAATTATCAATCAAGCGAAAAAAGTGATTGGTATCGGCTCGCCGCGTGCTAGCGTTGAAAGCAACTATGCATTACGCGCATTAGTTGGAGCAGAAAACTTCTATTCCGGTATTTCTGCGGGAGAGCAGCGTCGTTTAGCATTAATGCAAAATATTCTGCAAAACGGCGGTATCTATACGCCAACACTGCGTGAAGTGGAAGGCTATGATGCGGTACTGGTACTGGGTGAAGATTTAACTCAGACAGGTGCACGCATGGCGTTATCTGTACGCCAAGCGGTGAAAGGTAAAGCTCGTGAGATGGCGGCAGCACAAAAAGTGGCTGACTGGCAAATCGCGGCAATCATGAATATTGGTCAACACGCAAAATATCCGCTGTTTATCACCAATGTTGATGACACGCGTTTAGACGATGTGGCTGCCTTCAATTACCGTGCTCCAGTGGTTGACCAAGCGCGCTTCGGTTTTGCTATCGCCAATATGATTAATGGCGAAGCCCCTGCGGTGAATGATTTACCCGCAGACTTAAAAGCCAAAGTTGAAACCATTGCTCAAGCATTAGCCAGTGCGAAAAAACCATTAATTATCAGTGGTAGCCATAGTGCAAGCGAGGCAATGATCCAAGCGGCCGCTAACGTGGCATTCGCACTGAAAGCGAAAGGCGCGAACGTTGGGTTATCTTACTTAGCGTCTCATGCAAATAGTGTCGGTCTGGCAATGATGAATGCACAGCCATTAGACAGCGCTTTAGCTCGCATAGAAGCGAACGAAGCGGATGTGGCTATTGTTATCGAAAACGACCTGTACCGTCACAGCAGCGTGGATGCAGTCAATAGCGCATTAGCGAAATTGAGCCACTTGATTGTAGCGGATCATCAGCAAACCGACATCATGGATAAAGCAACATTAGTTCTGCCAGCAGCAAGTTTTGCTGAAGCAGACGGTACGTTGATTAACCAAGAAGGTCGTGCACAGCGTTTCTTCCAAGTCTTCGACCCAACGTATTACGACAAAGCTATCGTGATGAACGAAAGCTGGCGCTGGATGCATTCACTGCAAACTGAAGCGCAAGAGCGTGATGCGGATTGGTCTCAACTTGATCACGTTATCGCTGATTGTGTTGCCGCAATGCCACAATTCTCAGGTATGGTTGATGCCGCACCAAAAGCGTCTTTCCGTATTCGTGGTCAAAAACTGGCGCGTGAACCACATCGTTACAGTGGCCGTACAGCGATGCTAGCAAATCAATCTGTCCATGAACCTCGTCAACCGCAAGATATTGACTCTCCATTTGCTTTCTCAATGGAAGGGAACAACAGCCCAACCGCACCGCGCCAGCAAATTCCATTTGCATGGGCACCAGGTTGGAACTCACCGCAAGCATGGAATAAATTCCAAGCCGAAGTGGGGGGGCACCTGTTATTTGGTGACCCGGGTATCCGTTTGTTCAATTCAACAGAAGGTAAATTGGCTTACTTCACTGAAATTCCAGCGGCTTATCAAGCTAGCGAAGCGCAGTGGGTCGTCGCACCTTATTACCACCTGTTTGGCAGTGATGAAATGTCACAGCGTTCAGAGGTGATCCAAGAGCGTATGCCTGAGCCTTATATCATGCTGAACACGCAAGATGCTGCGGCACTGGGGCTGTCAGCGGGTGCTAAAGCTGAGTTTAGCCATGCAGGTCAAGCGTTTAACTTGACTGTTCGCCTCAGTAATCACCTGTCTACCGGTCAAATTGGCTTACCGCTAGGAATGCCAGGTATCGCACCGTCAATGGCTGGCGTGTCAGTCAATAATCTGCGGAGGGGAGCATGATGGATTGGATTTCTCCTGAAGTGATGGAAGTATTAATTTCCATCCTTAAATCTGTCGTCATTTTATTGGTTGTTGTGACTTGTGGGGCATACATGAGTCTGGGAGAGCGCCGTATTCTCGGTCTGTTCCAGAACCGTTATGGTCCAAACCGCGTTGGCCCGTTTGGGATGGGCCAGTTAATCGCCGACATGTTCAAAATGCTGTTTAAAGAAGACTGGATCCCACAGTTCGCGGATAAGAAAATCTTTACGCTAGCACCAGTTATCGCATTTTGTTCATTGTTCCTTGCATTTGCAATCGTGCCTGTCAGCCCGACTTGGCACGTAGCAGACTTGAACATTGGGATTCTATTCTTCCTGATGATGGCGGGTCTAGCGGTCTATGCGGTGTTATTCGCAGGTTGGTCAAGTAACAACAAATACTCATTATTAGGTGCGATGCGTGCGTCAGCACAAACCGTGAGTTACGAAGTATTCTTAGGCCTTTCTTTAATGGGTGTGGTTGCACAAGCAGGTTCATTCAACCTGATTGATATTGTGAACTCCCAAGAAGGCATGTGGAATATTATTCCTCAATTCTTTGGTTTTGTGACTTTTGCGATAGCGGGCGTTGCGGTATGTCACCGTCACCCGTTTGACCAACCAGAAGCAGAACAAGAGATTGCGGATGGTTACCACGTTGAATACTCAGGGATGAAGTTCGGTCTGTTCTTCGTTGGTGAGTATATCGGTATCGTAACGGTTTCTGCATTGATTGTGACGCTGTTCTTTGGTGGCTGGCATGGTCCATTCCTGCCGTCATTCTTGTGGTTTGCTATCAAAACTGGCTTCTTCATGATGATGTTTATCTTGATCCGTGCCTCTTTACCGCGTCCACGTTATGACCAAGTGATGTCTTTCGGTTGGAAAATTTGCCTGCCGCTGACACTGCTTAATCTGCTGGGTACTGCAGCAGTGATTTTATACAACGCTCAGTAAGGGGTGATTGAACCATGACATTGAAAGAGTTATTGGTCGGTTTCGCCACCCAAGTACGTAGTATTTGGATGGTCGGCCTACATGCGTTCGATAAACGCGAAACGCAAATGTATCCAGAAGAGCCGGTTTATCTGCCACCCCGTTACCGTGGTCGTATCGTGTTGACGCGCGATCCAGACGGTGAAGAGCGTTGTGTTGCATGTAACTTGTGTGCGGTAGCTTGCCCTGTGGGTTGTATCTCACTGCAAAAAGCTGAACACGAAGATGGCCGCTGGTACCCTGAATTTTTCCGCGTTAACTTTTCGCGCTGTATTTTCTGTGGTCTGTGTGAAGAGGCTTGCCCTACCACGGCAATCCAATTAACACCTGATTTTGAAATGGCCGATTGGAGACGTCAGGATCTGGTTTACGAGAAAAATGACCTGTTGATTTCAGGTCCGGGTAAATATCCTGATTATAACTTTTACCGTAAATCAGGTATGGCGATTGCAGGTAAAGACAAAGGTGAAGCGGATAACGAAGCGAAACCTATCAACGTCAAAGACCTGTTGCCATAAGGAGCGATATTCATGGAATTTACATTTTATATCGCCGGTCTAGTTGCCATTTTAGCAACTTTAAGGGTGATAACGAATACAAATCCGGTGCATGCACTGTTGTATCTGGTTGTTTCTCTGCTGGCTCTGTCAATGGTGTTTTTCTCCCTCGGCGCGTATTTTGCTGGAGCGTTGGAAATCATCGTTTATGCAGGTGCCATCATGGTCCTGTTCGTGTTCGTCGTGATGATGCTCAACCTAGGACGTTCTGTTCAAGAACAAGAGCGCGCTTGGTTGACGCCGAAAAACTGGATTGGTCCTGCTGTGTTATCCGCAGTTTTATTGGCTATCTTAGTTTACGGCATCACCTCATTGTCATATCAAGAAGGCATTGAGGGCACCATCATTGGGGCGAAAGAAGTGGGTATTAGCTTGTTCGGGCCTTACGTTCTGGCTGTCGAATTGGCGTCACTGTTACTACTAGCTGGTTTAGTTGTCGCATTCCACGTTGGACGTGACCGTAAAGAAAACGGTGCTGATCTTGTCAGTATCGCGAAGGCGGAGGAGCAAAAATGATACCTCTAGAACATGGTCTGATTTTAGCGGCGATTTTATTTGTGATGGGGCTTAGCTGCCTTGTTATTCGCCGCAATCTGCTTTTCATGCTGATCGGACTGGAAATCATGATTAACTCAACTGCACTGGCATTTGTGGTTGCAGGGAGTTTTTGGGGGCAGCCAGACGGCCAAATTATGTATATATTGGCAATTACATTGGCTGCAGCGGAGGCGAGTATTGGATTGGCGTTGTTACTGCAACTCCATCGTCATCGTCAGAACCTGAATATTGATAAAGTCAGTGAGATGCGCGGATGAACCTACTCTATTTAACTATTCTGTTGCCTTTACTGGGGTCGGTGTTGTTAGCCTTCTCCCGTGGACGCTGGTCAGAAAACGTTTCGGCCATTATTGGTGCGGGGTCGGTCGGCTTAGCGGCCATCGTCGCATTCTATGCTGGCAATGAATTTTTAGCTCAAGACGCTGGTAGCGTGTTCATCCAACCTCTGTGGACTTGGATGTCTGTCGGTACCTTTAATATCCCATTCACCCTAATGTTAGATGGTCTATCTCTGACCATGTTAGGTGTGGTAACGGGTGTGGGCTTCCTTATTCATGTATACGCTTCTTGGTATATGCGTGGTGAGGAAGGTTACTCACGTTTCTTCGCTTACACTAACCTGTTTATCGCGAGTATGGTGGTCTTAGTCCTCGCTGATAACATGATGCTGATGTATCTCGGTTGGGAAGGGGTAGGGCTGTGCAGTTACCTGTTGATTGGTTTCTATTATACCAATCCAGAAAACGGTAAAGCCGCAATGAAAGCGTTCTTTGTCACGCGTATCGGTGACGTATTCCTCGCAATTGGTATGTTTATCCTGTGGAATGAGCTCGGCACATTGAATTTCAGCGAAATGGCGGTGTTAGCACCTCAGAAATTTGCTGAAGGTTCGAGTGCGATCAATTGGGCAACCTTGATGTTATTAGGTGGCGCAGTCGGTAAATCAGCACAGTTACCATTGCAAACGTGGTTGGCAGATGCGATGGCGGGTCCTACGCCAGTTTCAGCATTGATCCACGCCGCAACCATGGTAACGGCCGGTGTGTACTTAGTGGCTCGTACCCACGTTCTGTTCTTATTAGCGCCAGAAGTTTTACATCTAGTTGGCGTTGTGGGCGCAGTGACATTAGTACTGGCAGGGTTTGCTGCACTGGTTCAAACCGATATCAAGCGTGTGCTTGCTTATTCCACGATGAGCCAAATCGGTTATATGTTTTTGGCTCTCGGTGTGCAAGCTTGGGATGCTGCGATTTTCCACCTGATGACGCACGCTTTCTTTAAAGCACTGTTGTTCCTGTCAGCAGGTTCGGTCATTTTGGCATGCCACCACGAGCAAAATATCTTCAAAATGGGCGGATTGCGTAAGCAAATTCCATTTATCTACGCTGTGATGTTGATTGGCGGAAGCGCACTGGCAGCATTGCCATTGTTTACTGCTGGTTTCTACAGTAAAGATGCCATTTTGTGGGGTGCGCAGCTTGATGGACAGACTGTATTGTTGTGGGCAGGTATCCTCGGTGCATTAATGACCGCAATTTATACCTTCCGTATGATTTTCATCGTGTTCCACGGTGAAGCAAAAATCAAAGCGCATAAGGTTAAAGGCATCACTCACACATTACCACTGGGCATTTTGGCTATCCTTGCAACGTTTGTTGGTGCATTAATCCACCAACCACTCGAAGGGGTATTCCCTGCAGAAGCGGCTGGCAGTGAAGACGGTAAAGTCTTACTCGAAGCGATTTCTGGCGGGTTTGCTATCGCTGGTCTATTAATTGCGGTATTCCTCTACCTGTTTAGACGTTCAATAGTCGATGCTATCGCGAAAACTGCGGTGGGTCGTTTCTTCAGCGCATGGTGGTACCAAGCGTGGGGCTTCGACTGGCTGTATGACGTAGTCTTTGTAAAACCGTTTAAAGGTATTGCATGGCTACTGGAAAGCGATCCGATTAACTCTCTGATGAATATCCCTGCACATCTTTCACGTTGGGCAAATAAAGGGCTTGCAGTGAGTGAAAACGGCCAAATCCGTTGGTATGTTGCCTCGTTGGGGCTGGGTGCAGTGCTGATTCTTGCTCTGCTGCTTTTGGTTTAATTAAGGGACACATTGCGCCATGCTATTACCCTGGCTAATACTCATTCCCTTCATCGGAGGCCTGCTAAGCTGGCAGGCTGACCGGTTCAGTCATCGCGCACCGCGCTGGATTGCACTGGCGACGATGGGAATAACATTAATACTCTCCGTGCAATTGTGGTTAGAAGGGAATTACTCTCTTGTTAATCCACAAGGGATTCCACAATGGCAATCTGTTTTCTTTATGCCGTGGATCCCGTCACTGGGAATTGACTTTCATTTAGCTATTGACGGTTTATCACTGCTGATGGTCGTATTAACGGCTATCATGGGGGCTTTCTCGATTCTGAGCTCTTGGAGTGAAAACCAGAAGAACCAAGGTGCGTATCACTTTAACCTGCTGTGGATTATCACAGGTGTGATGGGGATTTTCACCGCAGTTGACTTGTTCTTATTCTTCTTCTTCTGGGAGATGATGCTGATCCCAATGTACTTCCTGATTGCCAATTGGGGACACAAAGGGTCAGATAACCGAAAACATATCAACGCTGCGACCAAGTTTTTTATCTATACGCAGGCAAGTGGCTTGATCATGTTGGTTTCCATCATTGGATTGGCACTAGCGAATTACAATACTTCAGGCGTATTAACATTCGATTATAACCAACTGTTAGGCGCAGAACTGTCTAGTAACGTTGCGTTTATGTTGATGTTAGGCTTCTTTATCGCCTTTGCCGTTAAAATGCCATTGGTTCCTTTCCATGGTTGGATGGCAGATACCCAAGAACAGTCGCCTACAGCGGGTTCCGTGGATATCTCCGGTATCATGCTAAAAACCGCAGCATACGGCCTGTTACGCTTTACTTTGCCTCTGTTCCCTGAAGCCTCTATCCAGTTCACGCCAGTGGCGATGACGCTGGGTGTGATCAGTATCTTCTACGGTGCATGGTTGGCGTTCAAACAAACGGATATCAAACGTCTTGCAGCGTACAGTAGCTTATCCCATATGGGCTTTGTGACAGTCGCTATTTACGCGGGTTCAACCTTGGCCTACCAAGGTGCTGTAGTTCAAATGATCACCAATGGTTTGTCTGGTGCGGCACTGATTATCATTAGTGGTCAACTGTATGAACGTACGCAAACTCGTGATATGCGCATGATGGGTGGATTATGGAAACGCATTAAATGGTTACCAGGAATGTCCCTGTTCTTTGCTGCGGCAACGCTAGGAATGCCAGGTACAGGTAACTTCATTGGTGAATTTATGATCCTGTTTGGCAGCTTCAGCCAATTCACGTTAGTGACTTGTATTATGGTCTTTGGTGTGGTGTTTGCGTCTATCTATTCACTGTGGATGATGCAACAGGCCTACTACGGTACACCTAAGTCTGAAAAAGAAATGAAAGGGTTAACGGCACGTGAATTTGGTGTGCTGCTGGCTCTGGCTGCTTTACTGGTTATTATCGGTTTCTACCCACAACCAATTTTAGATACATCAATTGGTTCGATGGAAACATTGCATAACCTGTATTCTGCTTCACTTACAACATTAGGGCTGTAATTCGCCATGACAATAACTCCTCAAGAACTGATCGCAATACTACCACTGATGATCGTCGGGTTGACGGCGGTGGTTGTGATGCTGTCCATTGCGTGGCGACGCGATCACCTTACCAGTGCCGCGCTGACAGTATCTGGCTTTGTTATTGCGTTGCTTTCACTGATTTGGGTAGCCGACGGCTACCTAATGGATGTGACTTCGCTTATCCGTGTTGATGGCTTTGCGCTGTTCTATAGTGCATTAGTCCTGATTGCAGGTATCGGTACCAGCATCTTTGCCTACCACTGGCTGGAAGGTTTTGGCGACAATAGAGATGAATTCCACTTGTTAGTTGCTATCGCGGTGGCAGGTGGTGTGCTGTTATCTATGTCAAACCATATGGCGTCGATGTTTATCGGTATTGAGCTGATTTCATTGCCACTGTTTGGCTTAGTTGCCTATACCTTTGAGCGCAGTCGCACATTAGAAGCTGGGATCAAGTACATGCTGTTATCTGCAGCAGCGTCTTCATTCCTGTTATTCGGAATTGCGTTACTGTATGCGGAATCGGGTAGCTTAAGCTTCGCAGCTGTTGGTCAAAGTCTTTCTGATAACCAAATTCACGCCCCATTAGTGATGATTGGTTTCGGTATGCTCATTGTTGGTTTTGGCTTTAAACTGTCACTGTTTCCATTCCAACTGTGGACACCAGACGTTTACCAAGGTGCGCCTGCACCTGTGTCAGCTTTCTTAGCAACGGGTAGTAAAATCGCTATCTTTGCCGTATTAGTGCGTATCTTTTTGGAAGCACCAATTGCCAACAGCAATACGTTAGCGATTGTGATTTCAGTGATTGCCATAGCATCTATCTTGTTTGGTAACTTACTGGCTATCACACAAAAAAGCGCAAAACGCTTGCTGGGTTACTCATCTATCTCGCATATGGGTTATTTACTCGTTGCCCTTGTTGCGTTACGTATCGACCCAGTAGCGTCACAAGTGACTATCGCAATCTACTTAGTGGGTTACTTGTTTGCAAGCTTAGGCGCATTTGGTGTTGTGAGTATCGTTTCCAGTCCTTATCGTGGTGATGACCAGGATGATTTCAGTGCATTCCGTGGGCTGTTCTGGCATAAACCCGTTCTAGCAACGGTAATGACTGTGATGATGCTGTCGCTGGCGGGTATTCCAATTACATTAGGATTTATTGGTAAATTCTATGTGATTGCATCTGCGGTGAATGCAGAGTTATGGTGGTTAACAGGAGCTGTAGTGGTTGGTAGTGCAATTGGCTTATATTACTACCTAAGCTTTATGGCTAGCCTATATAGCCGCGATGCAGAACATGCAGAACGTTATACAGGCCCTGAAAAAGCAACGTTAGGGACCGTTGTTGCTGTTATTTGCGCCATTGCGGTTATTGTCTTTGGTGTATGGCCACAACCTCTTATTGATATGACATCAACAGCACTTGCTGTGATTAACTAATAGGCCAAAATTTCCTATAGTTGATAAACTGGCTACTTTTGAGTAGCCGGTTTTTTTTTAATCAGGTAACTGACGCTGATATTGGTATTCCATATCATCTAAAAAAGACATTAGTACTTGGCTTGCGGTATTGATCTTTTGAATATTCACTGTTTTTTCAGACGATTTTTCATTAATAAAATGGCACCATTCCCACCAATAATTCTTAATGAGGCCTATCTGAGTAATAATTGATAATTTATGTGAATCTATAGCGGTGATTTGTTCTGATAAGAGCATGAGTTGAGAAAGCTTAAATATTGTTTTATCAATGTGATTAACTTCTTCCTTTAATTCTAAAATTTGGTTTCCTAAATCTAGCCTGACCTCTACAAGTTGCGCAAATTCTAAACCATCATCAATGACTGATAATAAATTTTTAATAAAAGCAATGGCTGACTTTAATATTTGCTTTTTATTTGTTGGCATATCAATTGAGTCAATTAACTCATCATTTAACAAATGTTTTTTTAAGAAATCAGTGATTTTAGATTTTAAGATGATATCTTCTGCTGCGGTAATAACGGAGTGTTGCTGATTGATTTCGTTTATTTTTAGCATTTTACTATTTTTGGATGTGACTAGGAGTTCTTTTTGTTCTGCGTATTGCTGTAGTTTATGTTGGTTGCTTTCTTCCACATGAATGAGTGATAGAGAGTCGGTGGTGTAACTGAATTTGGTAATTATTCTTTCTAGCTCTAATTTAAAATCAATTAAATCTTCAATAAAGCTTGTGACTAAAATTCCGTCAGGTATATTTGTATTTTCACTATTTAATTCACTTTTTAAAATATAATTTAATTTTATTTTTAGCTTCGGTATCGAGTTTCTGATTGTTTCATTTATATTGAAAGTCTTACTTGCAATTTTTTGTATCTTTCCGTGTATGATAAAGTCATAATGTATTATATTTTTATTAAATGCGGAAATTTCATTTGACATATGCCTTAACTGATAAATATCAATGGAGGGCAATATCGGTAAATCAAGCTTATCTTGCATATGAGTACCTTTTATTGAGGGGGGGTGCTATTTGGTTGAATTTGGTCAAATAACGTTATTAAATGTGTAGAGTATTCTTGAATGGTATACCAAGATGTAACAATTCGTTTGAAATGAGTAATGAATTTAATAAGTTTATCAGCGTTATTGATTTTTTTGAAAACCTCGATTGATTGGGTTATTTCGGTTAGGAGGACAAGCCACATATAATCTAAATGGTCAACGGCTAACCGTGCATCTTTAAAGAAACCATCGATTTTATGGAGGTTAATTTGAATATCAAAGATAACTTTTTTGATGAGTTCTTCTCTGTTAATTTGGTCGTTAATTGATTTTATTTCTGCTAATGTTTCATTCTTTCTTGCTCGAATTTTTTCAGCTTTCGAACCAAAAATACTACCAGTAATAATGAGACCGATGACACCACCTGCTAAGCCGGTGAAGCTGAGTTTTACAAAATGTGAATACTCTTGTTCTAATTGCTGTAGTTCCTGTTTTTTCGTTTTAAGTAATTCTTGTAAGTAGGTATCTGTAATTTCATTATCAGTAGTTTCAAGTTGATTATATAGCCCTTTAATATTAAACAATAATGATTCAACGTGTTGATAATTAGATAGATACCCACCTGTAATATGTACTCTAAAATCTGAAATGATATTTTTAATATTACTTGTCTTAATGGATTGCTCCTTAATATCATCTTTAATTAATTGTAAGATATTAGTTAGTTCAGTCGCTATTTGTTGGTCATCGCTTTGATAAAATATTTCATCTAACTCACTTTCATTAATATCATTCAAACTGTCTGATACTCTTTTCAATATAGGCATATGGTTTATATATTCAATAATCTGCCCTCCTGTATGTATAATGTTTCGGCTAGCTAGAGATAGGTTGACAGATTGCTCTTTAACATGTTGCTCGACATTATCCCAGGTATTGGCATGATCTCGAATATTGATAATAGTATTAATTAATTCGTCTGTATCTATTGGTAAAGTGGTTGATGAGGTAATACCAAACCATTTTAGAATATCATTTTTTTTCCAAGGCAAAGAAAGAGAGAAGTAAACATGGCGATGTATGCTAATTAAATCGTCTAATGTAAAAATACCGACTTCGCGGGTTGAAAGAGCATCTTGATTCGTTAATAAAGCTAAGGTTGTATGGCCTATATGCTCTTTTTCAATAATTCTGTCGTAATTTTCTTTTGTATTCATTTTAAAATCCATGTTGATTAAGTTAAGGATTGAACACTAATTTGTATTAGCACTATTGTATGGTTGAGTTACCTATTTATTGTAAATGAAAATATAAATTTCATATTTGTTAACCTACTAGAAATTGACTGAAAGTTTTATACTAAAAAATGAAAAACAGAGCTAAAAAATAGCACTTTGAGCAAGTCAATACATGTTTAAAATATTATTTTTTATTATATATATTTAGAAATCATCTATAGTGATACTAAATTAAATAACGCATAACAATATGATGATAATTAAAATTTACGGCGGTTTTACTCTTGAAGGTTAAATAGAATTGTAATGGAATATAGGTTTGCAGCTTAAATATAACTATGTTTCAAAATGGAATTCTTTTTGGATAAAAATGAAGCAATTTCGAGAGGGAGGAAAGAAGAAAGGGGATAAAATCACATTTTCCATTAATTAAATGAATGGAATGACGTGTAATATATATAATAAGCTATACTATCAACAACCTGAACCTCTATTCGTGTAACAAGGTTGGTTTTGATGTGATTTCTCTTGGCTATCGTCATTTGGGGCATAAGCGATAATTATAGTGATGTACTAAAAACAATTTGTTTATTGCAGATAATCTGTTTTTAGTGCTGAACCGGTGACATAGCATTTACTGTTAGTCATCAATGTATTAAAAAATGGTTTTGCGCTATATAATAACGCGTAGTGAATTTGTGTGATGTAGCAGTGGGAATCTAAAGTGAACTATAAAAAAATTGATCAACTGATAACTGAAATTTTGGATCATTTGTCTACATTGACACTAAAAAACCAAGAGTTTATTCGTTTTGTTTGGCAATTGGATGCGCAGACCGCTTTCCCTGGTCTTTCATGGCTATCAGTGCAAGAAAGCTACCCTCAATTTTACTGGTATCAACGGACGGGAGCTGAAGAATGTAGTGCTCTTGGCATGGTGAAATCTTTTGATTCGATAGATAAGGCTCAAGCTTTTTTATCGCAATACCCTGATATACCAGAAATGCGCCTATGGGGGCTTAATGGGTGGAATGCCGTCGGGGATGGGATCCCTGACGAGATAAAACGTCAAGCAACATTTTGTTTTTTACCTCGTATTGAAATTCATCGACTACGTTCAATGATTAACGTTAGCATCAATATAGAAGGTGAAGAAGATCGCTTAAATGCCATTCATCTTTTACAGCAATTAAAACCCGTTTCTCAAGTGACATTGGCACTGAATGCGGATATTACTGCGCAAGAACATATTCCTACTCATGATGAATGGTGCCGTTTATTAAATTGCGCTATTGATGATATGAAGTCAGGGAAAATGGAAAAAGTGGTTATGGCAAGGGAAACAAAACTCACCCTGTCTAGACCCATTGCGGTTGCTCAGTTTTTAGCACAAAGCCAGCAAGTGAATCATCATTGCTACCATTTTATGATGGCCTTCAACGCGCATTCTGGTTTTATTTCTTCAACCCCCGAGCGTTTATATTTACGTCAAGATGGCCAATTAAATTCTGAGGCCTTAGCGGGAACCGTCGCTAATGACCCTGATGATGCAGTCGCAGCAGAGTACGCTAAATGGTTGATGGAAGATAAAAAAAACCAACATGAAAACTTAGTGGTTGTTGATGATATTTGTCAACAATTGCAAGGGGCGGTGACTGGGGTAGATGTGTCTTCAGCAAAAGTTATTCGTTTAAGAAAAATTCAACACCTTTATCGTTCAATTGTTGCGACGCTAATCACCCCTTCTGATAGCGATTGTTTACAACGCCTCCAACCTACCGCAGCTGTGTGTGGTCTACCACGAAAAGTCGCTCGGCAATTTTTAGCCAAAAATGAACCTTTTTCTCGCGGCTGGTATGCAGGAACGGGTGGTTTTATGAGCTTAAATAAAAGTGAATTCGCGGTATCTCTACGTTGTGCGCAAATAGAGGGTGCACAGGTCTCATTATATTCAGGCGCTGGCATTGTCAGTGGCTCAGACCCAGAGCAAGAGTGGATAGAAATTGAAAATAAAGCGGCTGGGCTAAAGTCTTTATTTGAAAATAACGAAAAACCATAAAATAAAAATGGTTATTTTCTTTTTTATTTCAATTAGTTCATCAAAAATTGTCCTGAGATCAAGAAATTTATTTCAGCCAGTCTAAACTAATTGATAACTAATAATTTGCTGAGCATATTATGTCGAATTCTGCTTTTAACCTCCGTTGGGCTGAAGTGATTATCGAAGCACTGTCTCGCCACGGAATGAAACACATCTGTATTGCGCCTGGTTCGCGCTCAACACCCTTGACCCTTGCGGCAATTAACCATGGTAAATTGCATTGCCATACGCATTTCGATGAGCGTGGTTTAGGGCACCTAGCCCTAGGTTTAGCAAAAGCCAGCCATGAGCCTGTAGGGGTTATCGTTACCTCTGGTACAGCTGTTGCAAACCTTTACCCTTCATTAATTGAAGCCGGTTTAACAGGGGAAAAGGTGATTTTTCTTACCGCTGACAGACCGCCAGAATTGATTGATTGCGGTGCTAATCAAGCTATTCGGCAAACACATATTTTTGCATCTCACCCCTCTCAATCATTAATGTTGCCAAGGCCGACGCAAGATATTTCAGCGAAATGGTTGGTCACCGCGATTGATAATGGCATGAACCAGTTACACCATGGTGCCTTTCATATTAATTGTCCATTTGCAGAGCCACTATATGGTGAAATGGATGGGGAATATGAGTGGCAGCAAACACTTGGAGAATGGTGGAATTCTTCTCACCCGTGGTTAACGGAGCCATTAACCCATTCCGTCGCATTGGTTGCGGATTGGTATTTTTGGCGTCAGAAAAAAGGCGTTGTGATTGCAGGGCGAATGATAGCGAGTGAAGGGGAGTTAGTTGCAAAATGGGCACAGGAACTTGGATGGCCAGTACTCGGTGATGTGCTGTCTCAAACCGGACAACCTTTTCCATGTGCCGATTTATGGCTACAACATCCAGAAACTCAGTCTATTTTAAAAGATGCGGAATTAGTCGTTCAGTTTGGTTCAAGCTTAACGGGAAAACGGCTCTTACAATGGCAAGCCAATTGTGAGCCGCAAGAGTATTGGATTATCGACTCAATACCTCAGCGGTTAGACCCAGCCAATCATAAGGGAAGAAAATTAACCTGTTCAATCAAGGGTTGGCTAGATAACCATCCTGCACAGCCGAGAAGCTTGTGGTGTGAGTCGCTGCCCACTTTAGTGCAAAAAACTCAACACCATGTGCGCCAACGCTTACAAGCGCAGTTTTCAGAAGCCGCAGTTGCACACCAATTACCTGAACTGCTGCCTCCACGAGGCCAACTATTTGTTGGCAACAGCTTAATTGTCCGTTTGGTAGATGCACTAGCACAACTTCCATTGGGCTATCCTGTTTATAGTAACCGGGGCGCGAGTGGTATTGATGGTTTGATTTCTACCATGGCAGGTGTTCAGCGGGCAACAGCACGGCCAACATTGGCTATTGTTGGGGATATTTCTGCACTATATGACTTGAATAGTTTGGCTTTGTTGCGTGAGCCTTCAGCGCCCACCGTTCTGATCGTGGTGAATAACAATGGTGGGCAAATTTTTTCTATGTTACCTACACCAGACGAAGCAAGACAAAACTATTACTGTATGCCGCAAAATGTCAGTTTCGAGCCCGCGGCGAAAATGTTTGGCTTACAATACTGTGCGCCGACAGACTGGACAACACTAAAAAATACCGTTCAACAATTTTGGCGCCGTCAACAGGGCACATTGCTGGTGGAATTGCAGGTGGCAAGTGATGAAGGCGCCCGTACGTTAAAACAACTATTGAATGAAGTTGTGGAACTGTAATGTTATCTGCCCATAGACATAATTCAGTCTCATCTTCTCCTTGGGTCATCTGGCTGCATGGCTTGTTAGGTAGTGCCGATGACTGGCTACCTGTGATTGAACAAACACGTGCTTTTCCATCGTTAGCGGTGGATTTACCAGGGCATGGCGGTTCTCACTCAGAGCCATGCCAAGGTTTTTCACATTTTGATCAACAACTCAGCGCTCTTTTACATTATCATCAAATTAATGAATACTACTTGGTTGGCTATTCACTCGGTGCTCGGTTAGCGATGCATTTTGCCTGTCACTATCAGCCTAACGGATTATTAGGTTTAGTGATTGAGGGGGGCAATGTGGGATTAGTCAATGAACAAGAACGAGTTGCTCGGGCGGCTAATGATAAGGCATGGGCACAACGTTTTCGTTCAGAACCCATCGAAGAAGTGTTAGATGATTGGTATCAACAAGCTGTATTTGCTGATTTGTCGACCACTCAGCGCCAACATTTAATTCAGTTACGTCGGCAAAATAACCCGCACAGTATTGCTGCTATGCTAGAAAATACATCATTAGCAAAGCAACCTTTCTTGGCGGACAAATTGCATCAATTGACCTGTCCTTATCGTTATTTTTGTGGCGAAAAGGATAAAAAGTTTCGAAGCGTTTCGCAACAATATGAATTGCCGTTAACGCTAATTGAAAATGCAGGGCATAATGCGCATTGGGAAAACCCAATGGGCTTTGCAGCTGCACTACACCATTTTTTATCACACTGTGGTTAAAGGAATCTGATAATGATTTATCCAAGCGAAGAAAAATTATACGCACCAATTGAATGGCAAGATTGCTCTACAGGGTTTGAAGATATTCGCTATCATAAATCTCCTGAAGGGATTGCAAAAATTACGATTAATCGCCCAGAAGTGCGTAATGCTTTTCGTCCACAAACCGTGAAAGAAATGATCCAAGCTCTATCTGATGCACGCTATGATGACCAAGTTGGAACTATCATTTTAACGGGTGAAGGTGAAAAAGCATTTTGTGCCGGTGGTGACCAAAAAATTCGTGGCGACTACGGCGGGTATCGTGACGAAAGTGGTACTCATCACTTAAATGTATTAGATTTCCAACGTCAAATTCGTACTTGTCCAAAACCTGTGGTGGCAATGGTCGCCGGTTTCTCTATCGGTGGTGGTCATGTGTTACACATGATGTGTGACCTGACTATTGCTGCAGATAATGCAATCTTTGGCCAAACCGGTCCAAAAGTTGGCTCATTTGATGGTGGCTGGGGTGCGTCTTATATGGCACGTATTGTTGGGCAGAAAAAGGCACGTGAAATCTGGTTCCTGTGCCGCCAGTATAATGCACAAGAAGCGTTGGATATGGGGCTGGTTAATACTGTCGTTCCTTATGCTGACTTAGAAAAAGAGACTGTGCGTTGGTGTCGTGAAATGCTAGAGAACAGCCCAATGGCATTACGTTGCTTGAAAGCCGCCTTGAATGCAGATTGTGATGGTCAGGCTGGCCTGCAAGAGCTCGCAGGTAATGCCACTATGTTGTTCTATATGACAGATGAAGGGCAAGAAGGCCGTAACGCCTTTAATGAAAAACGTGCTCCAGATTTCTCTAAATATAAGCGTAATCCATAATGCGTAAAGCCCGTATTTATTCGTTCAGCCTGCCGATGGAGGCAGGCGTTATCCTTCGCTATCAGCGACTAAAAACGCGTGATGGGCTTTTAGTCTGTTTACAAGATGGGGATAATGAAGGTTGGGGAGAAATTTCGCCTCTACCTGAATTCAGTCGTGAAACATTAGAAGAAGCAACCGCAGAAACTATTAAGCGACTGAATGAATGGGTGAAAGAAGGCAAAATTTCTAATAGTTTATTACCCTCTGTGGCTTTTGGGTGCAGCTGCGCTCTAGCGGAGCTGGCAGGGGAGCTTCCTGAACAAGCGGATTACCGCAAAGCGCCTTTATGTAGTGGTGATCCTGACGATTTAATCTTAAGCCTTGATGCAATGGAAGGTGAGAAAGTCGCTAAGGTTAAAGTCGGTCTATATGAAGCGGTACGTGATGGTATGGTGGTTAACCTGTTACTAGAGGCAGTTCCAGAACTGAAACTGCGTTTGGATGCGAATCGCAGTTGGACCCGAACAAAAGCCGACGGTTTTGCTAAATATGTTAATCCAGACTACCGTAGTCGTATTGCGTTTTTAGAGGAGCCGTGTAAGACCCGTGAAGAGTCACTGCAATTTGCAGCAGATACTGGCATTAGTATTGCTTGGGATGAAAGTGTACGTGAAGAAGGCTTTATGGTAGAAGCGCAGGAAGGGGTTTCTGCGATAGTCATTAAACCGACCCTGACAGGCAGCTTGTCATATTGCCGCTATTTAGTGGAAGAATCACATCGCTTAGGGTTACAAGCTGTGATTAGCTCATCCATTGAAAGTAGCTTTGGTTTAACACAACTTGCTCGTGTAGCGCATTGGCTAACGCCAAATACCATTCCAGGCTTAGACACGGTATCACTTATTCAATCTCAATTGGTACGGCCTTGGCCACAATGTGATATTCCGCTTCAGCAGTTAGATGATTTAACGCTTGTATGGCAGAGTTAGCACAATTTAAAGATTGGCCTTGGCAACACTGGGCCAATCTTCGTCCGAACTCAATCGCTCTAGTCACAGAGTCCCAAAGTATGACTTGGGAAAGTGTAAGCCAACAAATTACTGACCTTAGAACTTACTTTTTAATGCAAGGCGTAGAGCAGGGGCAGTGTATTGTTTTACATGGGAAAAATTCAGTTGAATTATTACTGAGTCAGCTGGCACTTATTGCTTGTGGGGCTCGTGTTTTACCATTAAATCCCCGCCTCCCAGAACGGTTGTTAGCAGAATTATTACCTCATCTTAATGTTAGCTCAGTTATTGATTTTACTGATGAATCAAATCTGTTAGCAAATTATCGTAATTTAGATTATCAACTTTATTACCATTTTATTCGTGATGAAGAGGTTGCTCCGGTTATTTTTCAAGAGGTTATTCAGCAGCCCGCTACGTTGATTTTAACATCGGGATCGACAGGTCTACCTAAAGCCGCTGTTCACAGTGTCGCTGCGCACTTAAATAGTGCAGCAGGTGTTGTTAATCTGATGAATTACCAGCAAGGAGATTGTTGGTTACTATCGCTGCCGTTATTCCATGTATCTGGTCAGGGGATTGTTTGGCGCTGGCTTCTTAAAGGTGGCTCACTTGCGGTCAAAAATCTTCCTTTGGCTCAAGCATTGCATGAGGTCACTCATGCCTCTTTAGTTCCGACCCAGTTATGGCGTTTATTAAATGATAAATCAGTGACTAATATCGCATTGAAAGCCGTTTTATTGGGAGGAGCGAGTATCCCTTCAACCTTGACGGATCTGGCTCAACAGCATGGTATTGCTTGTTGGAGCGGCTATGGGATGACAGAAATGGCATCTACGGTTTGTGCGAAACGGGCAGACGGTAAAAAAGGTGTCGGTTTACCCTTAAAAGGCAAGCAAGTTCGTCTTGTGGATGATGAAATTCAAATTCAATCAGATAGTCAGGCTCTGGGTTATTGGTTTGATGGGCAACTTCACCCATTAAATTGCCTAGATAACTGGTTTAAAACTAACGATAAAGGGACTTTTATCGATGGGGAATATCAGATTATTGGTCGTCTAGACAACTTATTTATCAGTGGTGGGGAGTGCGTTCAACCCGAAGATATCGAATCAGTCATAAATTCACATCCTGATGTCAGCCAAAGTTTTATTATACCTATTGATGATGTGCAATTTGGGCAACGTCCTGTCGCGGTTATTGAAGCAAATGAGTCAGTGGATTTAAATCAGCTGGCGGATTGGTTAAAAGATAAACTCGCTCCATACCAATATCCTATGGCATTTTATTATTTAGACCCTGAATTGAAAGCAGGGGGAATAAAAGTGTCTAGGCAACAAGTGAAGAAGTGGTTGTTAGCGAGAATAAAAGAATAGGGCGAAATAGTGGCGGGGTTATCCCCACCACTTAATGACTTACACTATTTTAGTGCTTTTAACGCTTTTTCGACACCCGCACCGTATTCAGGGTGAACTTGTTTAAATAACTCGATTTGGCGCACTTGTGTGGCTTCAGTCGCGTCAATCAGTTCACCGGCAATACGTTTAAACATACGTTGGTGCTCGGTATCATCTAACAACTCATATAATGCACGTGGCTGGCTGAAATAATCTTGGTCTTCGCGGTGATCCCAATGGTCAGCAGCACCTTCAATAGATAATGGCGGTTCGCTAAAGTCCGGTTGTTCTTGGAATAATCCGGCTTCATTTGGCTCATAGGTCACATGGTTGCCACTATTACCGTCAACGCGCATTGCCCCATCACGGTGGTAATTATGGAATGGGCAACGTGGGGCGTTTACTGGGATTTGGTGATGGTTGACACCAAGACGATAACGATGAGCATCGCCATAAGAGAACAGGCGGCCTTGTAACATTCTATCTGGCGAGAAACCAATACCCGGAACCACGTTAGCAGGGCTAAAAGCCGCTTGTTCTACGTCAGCAAAATAGTTGTCTGGATTACGATTAAGTTCAAAATAACCGACATCAATTAATGGATAATCTTTGTGTGGCCATACTTTGGTTAAGTCAAATGGGTTATAAGGAACTTGAGAAGCTTCTTTTTCTGGCATAATTTGCACTTGCAAATTCCAGCGTGGGAAATCCCCTTTTTCGATGGATTCAAACAGATCTCGCTGTGAACTTTCTCTATCTTTACCCACTAACTGCTCAGCTTGTTCATCAGACAGATTTTGAATACCTTGCTGGCAACGGAAATGGAATTTGACCCAGAAACGTTCATTGTTACTGTTGATGAAACTATATGTATGGCTACCAAAACCATGCATATGACGGTAACTTTGTGGGATACCACGGTCACTAGCATCAATGGTTAACTGGTGTAAAGATTCAGGTAATTGGGAGAAAAAGGCCCATTTATGTTCCATTGTACGCAGGTTAGAGCGAGGGTCACGTTTAACTACGTGGTTTAAATCAGGGAATTTTAATGGATCACGGAAATAGAATACAGGGGTGTTGTTACCCACCATATCCCAGTTACCTTCCTCAGTATAAAACTTTAATGCGAAGCCACGAATATCACGTTCTGCGTCGGCAGCTCCACGTTCGCCTGCAACGGTAGAGAACCGAGCGAACATTTCTGTTTTTTTCCCTACTTCAGAGAAAATTTTTGCACGAGTATAGCGGCTAATATCATGGGTTACGGTAAAGGTACCGAAAGCACCAGAACCTTTTGCGTGCATACGTCTTTCAGGGATTACTTCACGGTCAAAATGGGCAAGTTTTTCTAAAAACCAAACATCCTGTAATAACATTGGGCCACGTTTACCCGCTGTCATGACATTATTATTATTGGCGACTGGGGCGCCTGAGGCGGTAGTAAGGCCTTTCTTTTTCATCACAATGCTCCTTTGTTTGGATTAAATGACTACACAAACCTAACTAATAAGTTAATATTTTGTAAAAAATAAAAAACACGACTACAATAAACTTGTAATTCAGTATAGTTATTATGGAATTGATTATCTAATTAATATAACCAATTACTGTGATTACAAGTAAAAAAATACGTATTTATCGCACTTTTTTGCACTAAAATTTTTGATGCGTGAAATTTTGTAATGAATAACGAGGGCTTTTATCGAGGCTATAGCGTAAATCTAGGTAAGAATGGCTGAAAATAGGGTGAGATTCGCGTAATATCCATAGGTAATAATATCAAGAGGATAAAATAATGCGCAAATTTTTATTATTGGCAGCAGCGATGTCACCATTATTCGTAGGTACTGCACATGCAGTTTCAGTTAGTGCACAAGCAGGTGAACATTTTACTGAGCTGTCTGCAGGGTTAGGTAACCAGAATGCAGGGTTGGCATTTAACGGCTCTTGGGCTCGTAGTGACCATGATGGGCAAATGGGTAGTATTGGTGCCACATTTGGCTTACCTATTGGGCCTTTTTCTGCATTTGTAGGGGGTAAAGGGCTATATCTATCACCTGATCACAATAGTAATGGTGCTGCATTAGCTGTTGGTGGTGGGTTAAATTGGCAGGCTTTGCCTTCACTCAATATTTACGGTGAAGCTTATGGTGCTCCAGAGCAACTGACTTCAGGCAGCAAATCGTACGTCGAAGCTAAAGCCGGTGCACGTTATACGGTATTTAAGCCTTTATCTATTGATGCGGGATATCGCTTAATTGAAATGAAAGGGACACATGGTCATAGTAGCGATAAAGTTGCTGATGGCTGGTATGTAGGGGCTGGCCTTTCATTCTAACAGGGTTATCTTGTTCATAATGCCCCTAGGCGTACATTATGTGTACGCCTAGGGCGAATTTGATGATGTAAACTTAGTTGAGTATTTTTTAAAATAATTGGTTAAACTTTTAGCTGCTTATCCATAGCTATTTACTTCAGTTTTTATTGCATTACTTTAATGACGTCAGCTCATCACGGCTCAATCCGGTGCTTTTCATAATAATTTCAGGGCTAACACCGTTTATCAATAAGTTGCGAGCTAAGGTGGTTTTAGTTTTTTGAACGCCTTCTTGAAGCCCTTTTTGAAGCCCTTCCTGTTTGCCTTTTTGCAGCCCCTCGAGAAGGCCCTCTTGATGACCCTTATTATGTAAGCGTTGTGCGATATTCATAATCGTCTCCTTGTGCTTTTCTGTTTGCGCTTCTAATGTGTAGATAAATTTTTCAAAATCAGTTGAGTCTAAAGCAGAAAATAGGTAATTGATGATAGTGACCACATCATTGTCGCTATTATAGTGTTGATTGAGTGCTTGCGCCAATAAAGGAAGCACATGGTGAAACTCATCTCGCAAACGTTTATGTTTCATCGCTAATTCCATAACAGCAATTTTGCGATGATTTACTAATTCATTATCGTCTATTACAGTGATATCAACCAACGGGAATGATTGTGTATATAACGTATTTGCCAGCTTGGGCTGAGGAAAACAATCTGTCCATAACTGAGTGTAAGGGTAAGGTGAACGAGTACCGTGGTAGAAAAGAATAGGAACAACTAGAGGTAATACAGTGCTTCCTTGCTGCATATGCTGATTCATTGCTAAAAACGCATAATGCATTAAGCGCCACGCCATCAGTTTATCTGGGGTTGACTGGTGCTCGACTAATAAATAAATATAGCCTGTTCCATGTGAGGTCTGTACTGAATACAGAACATCAGATAGCCGAGAGCGAAGCTGTTTATCAATAAATGATGAGTTAGTCAGCTTTAGCGTAGTGAAATCACATAATGATTTTATGTGTTTTGGTAAGTGAATTTCAAAAAAGTCACGTGCGCTGTCTATGTTTGACATAAACCTCTTAAATGCTGCATCGTGGACAGCAGAAATATTTTTCCTTTTCATTCAACCTAATTCCTTATTTACCTCTCAATAACTGTAAAGCAAGAGGGGTAGGGTTGTCTTTTCGGAATTATTTTCTGCCAAATGACGTAATTAAAGAAATATATATTAAATTATATGCAAATAATATATATGTGGAGATAGAGTAGGAATGCTAGGGGATTATTGATTGATTGCGGATATCAAACGATGGCCACCTTGATTGGGAGTGAGGATAGTTAATTTCAGATAAACAAAAGCCGTAATTTGAAGTTATCCGAATTACGGCTTAATTTATCAATTTGTTAGCCGACGTTCGGTAAGAAGCCGGCAACAATCGAAAATTGGATAGCGATTACTGCCACACCACATGCCAACACTAAGGCTAAAATAGGTGTACCACCTTTAACTTGATACCCACCTTGAGATTCTAATTTACGTACACGTAATGTTAGCAATGCAGGAATAATCAGCGCTAAGACCGAGAGTGCAACAGCTGCATAAGTTAATGCTTGTACGAAACTACTAAAGAATAGGGCAGCCAATAATGGCGGAACAAAGGTGAGTAAGCCTGTTTGCACTCGACCGATAAAATGATTACTCCGTTTGAATAAGTCGGCGAGGTAATCAAATAAGCCTAATGCGACACCTAAGAAAGATGTGGCCAACGCTAAATCCATAAACAAGCTGACGGCGATATTAACACGAGGTGTAGCGACAACATCGCGGATCGCGGTGAGTAACCCATTTAGACCTGATTCCTGCGCTAGTATTCCGAGAAAAGTATGTGATGGAATAGACCCTAACGTCGCAATCTGCCATAGAATATAAGCAACTAAAGGAATTGCGCTTCCGGTAATGAAAATCATACGTAATTTACGTACATCCCCATTCATATAGTTAACTAAACTTGGGACGCTGCCATGGAAACCAAAAGAGGTAAAAATAACGGGTACTGCGGCAAGGATAAGGCCTTTTTCAATTGGCATGGTGCTTAAGTTTACGGCTTCCGCGTGTGGCATCATTACAACTAACATGATGACTAAAAAAATCGTTTTTGCTGTGAATAAAATTCGGTTAATAAAATCGACGGAATGCGTACCAATACAGACAACTGCACCACCAATAATAGTGAATGCAATAATGGCAGTGTCAGTTGAAATTTTAAAGCCCCACCATGAAGACAGACTATCTGAAATTAATACGCCAGCTCCACCAATATAAGCGGTTGTTAATGCGTACATTAATAGCAGCATACTTAGCCCAGTCACTATCTGGCCAATTGGGCCAAGATATTTTTTAGCAACGGAGCCTAAGCCCATATTTGCAGGGTTATGCTGATACACTTCAACTAACAGTAATGAGGTATAACTCATTAACATCCATAATCCAACAAGCAAACAAACGATGCCTGTGAAACCGACTCCTGCAGCGGCAAGTGGCATTGCCAACATCCCTGCACCTATTGTTGTCCCTGCAACGATTAACACACTGCCAAGCGTACGATTCTTCACAAGTTCCTCTAATTGAATTTGAATAATTAATAAGTGATGCAGATTATGCGATTGCAAGTTCGCTGTCAAATGTAAATTACAGCTAGTGTAATGTTAAGTTTACGCCAATAATCAAGTAGATAGAGAGACTCAAGACAATGAGCAGAGTTAATAAAGTAAAGAAAAAATGATGATTTAAAGTGACTAAAGGTAAATTTAAATGGAGTGAGTTGTTAAAATTGGTGTAGTAGTTGATTGATTTTTATCAAAATGGTAGGTAACGGAATAGTATGTCAGTTACTTAATTAAAATTATGTGATGAGGTCAAAATAAAAGCATAAAAAATAAAACTAAATTGATTTTGAAGTTATCATAAATCAAATTAATGCTTGAAAATCATCCCGATAATATATGTAAACATATATATAAAGGATGGAACTATGGACTTTATGATTCAACTCGCCATTATCCTTGTTTGCTTATTCTATGGAGCAAAAAAAGGGGGAATGGCACTCGGGCTATTAGGTGGTGTTGGTCTAGTTATCTTAGTTTTTGGCTTTGGTTTACCGCCTGGAAAACCGCCTGTTGATGTAATGCTTGTTATCATTGCTGTTGTTGCCGCATCAGCAACGTTACAAGCATCAGGCGGTTTGGATGTCATGCTGCAAATTGCAGAACGACTACTGCGGAAAAACCCTAAGTACATTTCTATTGTGGCACCTTTTGTGACATGTATCTTAACCATTTTGTGTGGTACAGGGCATGTGGTGTATACAATTTTACCTATCATTTACGATGCGGCGATTAAAAATAATATTCGCCCTGAAAGGCCAATGGCTGCGAGTAGTATTGGCGCGCAAATGGGGATTATCGCTAGCCCAGTTTCAGTTGCCGTTGTTTCATTAGTCGCAATGCTAAATGGTGTGACAATCAATGGTAAGTCACTCGAATTTTTGGATTTATTAGCAATTACTATTCCATCAACATTAATTGGTATTTTAGCTATTGGTATTTTCAGTTGGTTTAGAGGTAAAGATCTCGATAAAGACCCTGTATTCCAAGAGTTTATCTCAGTCCCTGAAAACCATGATTATGTCTATGGTGACAGTGTGACACTGCTAAATACCAAATTACCGAAAATTAATTGGGTCGCGATGTGGATTTTTTTAGCTTCCATCGCAGTTGTGGCATTACTTGGCGCATTTTCTGAACTTAGGCCGCTAATTAACGGTAAGCCACTATCCATGGTTTTAGTCATCCAGATGTTTATGTTATTAGCAGGTGCGCTAATTATCATTATTTGTAAGACTAATCCAGGACAAATTTCAAAGAATGAAGTATTCCGTTCAGGGATGATTGCGATTGTTGCAGTATATGGTATCGCATGGATGGCAGAAACCATGTTCGGTGCTCATATGGATGAAATTAAAGGAACTTTAGGTTCTTTAGTGAAAGATTTCCCTTGGGCTTATGCAGTTATCTTATTATTAGTCTCTAAGTTTGTTAACTCACAAGCAGCTGCTCTGGCCGCTGTAGTACCAATTGCACTAGGGATTGGTGTTGACCCGGCTTATATTATCGCTTCTGCGCCTGCGTGTTATGGGTATTACATTTTACCAACTTACCCGAGTGACCTTGCGGCAATTCAGTTTGACCGTTCTGGAACAACGCGTATTGGTAAATTTGTTATCAACCACAGCTTCATTCTACCGGGGTTAATTGGGGTGGGTGTTTCTTGTGTATTTGGTTGGATATTTGCGGGATTATATGGTTATTTATAATCAATAAAGCAAGTGAATAAAAAGTGATTGCACAGGTAACTGATAGACAGCTGTGCAATCACCTATTTTAGATTAACCAATTTCAATATCTGAAAGTGGATGACAGCAACAAGGCAGAATTTCTCCATCTTGCACAAATGCAATAGGTTTTTGCTTATAGCCCACTTTCCCATGTAATAACGTCACTCGGCATGAACCGCAGTAGCCTTCACGGCATTGATATTCTACAGGAATACGGCTGTCTTCTAAGGCTTCCAACAAACACGAATGGACTTCAGTATGGAAGGGGACTTGAACACCCTGCGTTAACCGCAGGGTGATTTTATGGCTTGCCATGCTTATAGTTCGAAGTCGCTCAAATCGTCGGTATCGACTTGAGAGTCAATTTGGCCGACTAAATAAGAACTGACTTCAACCTCTTGAGGCGCAACTTGTACGTTGTCAGACACCAACCATGCGTTGATCCATGGAATTGGGTTTGAACGCGTTTCAAATGGCAATTTCAGACCGACAGCTTGCATGCGAATATTAGTAATATATTCAACATATTGGCATAAAATATCTTTATTTAAACCAATCATAGAGCCTTCGCTGAATAGGTAGTCAGCCCACTCTTTCTCTTGCTCTGCCGCTTGAACGAATAAGTCATAACATTCTTGCTCGCACTCTGCCGCGATTTCTGCCATTTCTGGGTCATCTTGCCCCGAACGTAACAGGTTCAACATGTGTTGTGTACCAGTTAAGTGCAGTGCTTCATCACGTGCGATCAGTTTGATGATTTTAGCATTTCCTTCCATTAGCTCGCGTTCAGCAAACGCAAATGAACAGGCGAAGCTAACATAGAAACGAATTGCTTCGAGCGCATTAACGCTCATTAGGCACAGGTACAGCTGCTTCTTCAACTGACGCAGAGAAACAGTAACTTGCTTACCGTTGCAAGTATGCGTGCCTTCACCAAACATATGATAGTAATTGGTCATTTCGATCAGGTCATCGTAAAAACCAGAAATATCTTTAGCACGTTTTAAAATTTCTTCATTTTCAACGATATCGTCAAAAATAATGGCAGGGTCATTCACAATATTACGAATAATATGTGTATACGAACGTGAGTGGATAGTTTCAGAAAACGCCCACGTTTCAACCCAAGTTTCCAGTTCAGGAATCGAAATCAGTGGCAATAATGCCACATTAGGGCTGCGGCCCTGAATAGAGTCCAGCAGCGTTTGGTATTTCAGATTACTGATAAAGATATGCTTTTCGTGATCTGGCAGCGCATTATAGTCAATACGGTCGCGAGAGACGTCAACCTCTTCAGGGCGCCAGAAAAACGACAGTTGTTTTTCAATCAGCTTTTCAAAAATAGGGTACTTTTGCTGATCATAACGCGCCACGTTAACGGGTTGGCCGAAAAACATCGGCTCCAGCATTTGGTCATTTTTTTTCTGTGAAAACGTTGTATATGTGTGTGACATAACAATTCCTATTAAATTTTACACGCGCCGCCTTCGCAATCGGAATCCGCTGACTCAACAACTTCTTCCAGATCGCCCTGAACATCTTCCGCCCCATCGCGAGTGTTATGATAGTAAAGTGTTTTCACACCAAACTTATAGGCGAGCAATAAATCTTTTAGCAATTGGTTCATTGGTACTTTACCGCTCTCAAAACGAGTTGGGTCATAGTTTGTGTTAGCAGAAATCGACTGGTCGATAAATTTCTGCATGATACCAACGAGTTGTAAGTAGCCACTA
Organism: Providencia rettgeri; assembly: GCF_013255915.1. Taxonomy (GTDB): domain Bacteria; phylum Pseudomonadota; class Gammaproteobacteria; order Enterobacterales; family Enterobacteriaceae; genus Providencia; species Providencia hangzhouensis. The sequence continues at coordinate 1,938,784 of NZ_CP053896.1, forward strand.
TTTGAAGGCATTTGCCACAGTAGCTCATAAGCACCTTTCAGATTTTCGTAATCAGGCACCACTTGGCGCAAGATACCATCTTTAGAGGCTTTAATACTGATATAACCACGCGGTGGTTCAATACCATTGGTTGCGTTAGAAATCTGTGATGATGTCTCTGAAGGCATCAATGCAGACAGTGTCGAGTTACGCAGACCATGTTGTTTAATTTCTTGGCGTAACGCTTCCCAATCGTAATGTAAAGGTTCATTAGTTAACTTATCGAGCTCTTTTTTATAGGTATCGATAGGCAAAACGCCTTGTGCATAGGTTGTTTCGTTGAACCATGGGCAAGCACCTTGCTCTTTTGCTAACTCATTCGAGGCTTTTAATAGATAATACTGAATGGCTTCGAATGTTTTATGCGTTAAGTTGTTTGCACTGCCATCAGAATAACGAACACCGTGCTTCGCGAGATAATAAGCGTAGTTAATCACGCCAATACCTAATGTACGACGGCCCATTGAGCCTTGTTTAGCCGCAATGATTGGGTAATCTTGGTAATCAAGTAGCGCATCGAGTGCACGAACAGCTAATATTGCTAGCTCTTCTAATTCATCTAGACTATCAATCGCCCCTAAGTTAAATGCCGATAATGTACACAGCGCAATTTCACCATTTTCGTCATTTATATTATTTAATGGCTTAGTTGGCAGCGCAATTTCTAAACATAAGTTCGATTGACGAACAGGCGCAATCTGCGGGTCAAATGGGCTATGTGTATTACAGTGGTCAACGTTTTGAATATAAATACGGCCAGTAGACGCACGCTCTTGCATCATTAATGAAAATAGCTCAACCGCTTTAACGCTCGATTTACGAATATTTTCATCTTGCTCATATTTCACATATAGACGTTCAAATTCGTCTTGATCTGCGAAAAAGGCGTCATAAAGACCCGGAACGTCCGATGGGCTGAATAATGTAATGTCTTGGTTTTTAATCAGACGCTCATACATTAACTTGTTTAATTGCACACCGTAATCCATATGGCGAACACGGTTACCTTCAACCCCACGGTTATTCTTTAGAACCAGTAAGCTTTCTACTTCAAGGTGCCAAATAGGGTAGAACAAGGTTGCAGCGCCACCACGAACACCACCTTGCGAACAAGATTTAACCGCAGTTTGGAAGTGTTTATAGAATGGAATACAACCTGTATGGAAAGCTTCTCCACCACGAATTGGGCTGCCTAATGCACGGATACGGCCTGCATTCACCCCAATCCCTGCACGTTGTGAGACATATTTCACAATTGCGCTTGAGGTTGCATTGATAGAATCCAAGCTGTCACCACACTCAATCAGTACGCAAGAGCTGAATTGACGTGTAGGCGTACGTACCCCCGCCATAATCGGCGTAGGTAATGAAATTTTGAATGTTGAAACGGCATCATAGAAACGACGGATATAATCAAGGCGTGTTTCTTTTGGATAATGTGAAAATAGGCAAGCTGCAACTAAAATATATAAAAACTGTGCGCTTTCATAGATTTCACCCGTTACACGGTTTTGAACTAAATATTTCCCTTCAAGCTGTTTTACAGCCGCATAGGAGAAGTTCATATCACGCCAATGATCAATAAAGCTATCCATTTGCTCGAACTCTGCTTCAGAGTAGTCTTCCAGCAAATGCTTGTCATATTTCCCCATTTCAACGAGGTGTTTAACATGCTTATATAATGCAGGCGGTTCAAACTGGCCATAGGCTTTCTTGCGTAAGTTAAAAATAGCAAGACGCGCAGCTAGGTATTGGTAATCAGGTGTATCACCCGTAATTAAATCTGCTGCTGCTTTGATCATCGTTTCGTGAATGTCAGAAGTTCTGATCCCATCATAAAACTGAATCTGTGAACGTAACTCCACTTGAGAAACGGATACGTTACTTAGGCCTTCAGCAGCCCAGGTGATTACCTTGTGGATTTTATCAAGATCAATGCGTTCTTTATGTCCATCACGCTTTGTGACTAACAGACTCTGGTTCATGAGCAAGTACACCTTGGTTGAACTACAAATAGTTTAAAATAAACATAAAAAAGCTCATGGTGTAATGCCATGAGACTAGTTGTATTATGTTTTGTTGTACCACTATATGTAGTAGTTTGTTTAGAATACCATAACAAGATAATGTTAATATGTGATTTTATCAAGTGAACAAATTAGAGGGATCTTGTGGATAACTGGTTGGATAAGAAAAGTGATCATGTCGGTAAGCTGCATGGTAAAAGGCATTAATAAAAAAAATGCTTCCGACATGAGGACTAAAATAAATTTTGTAAAATGCGATCGTTTGCTGCTTTCTTAAACGTAGTGCTTGTGATTTATTCTTTTCACGACTAAATGACTATTCGTTTACCGTATGCAGCATATAGTTTACATCAACATTTGGCCCAAGCCAGAACTTGTCTGTTAATGGATTATAATGCAACCCTATGATATGTTTGTCTTTTAATGGTGTGCCGTCAATCCAATTAATTAACTCAGAAGGGCGAATAAACTTGTTTGCGTCATGAGTGCCTTTTGGGACGATTTTCATTATATATTCAGCAGCAACAACAGCCATTAGCCATGCTTTTTTATTACGGTTGATGGTTGAAAAAATTACGTGTCCACCCGGTTTGACTAATTTTGCGCAAGCCCTAACGACAGACTGAGGGTCCGGAACATGTTCAAGCATCTCCATACACGTGACAACATCATAGGCTTGCGGATGTTTGTCTGCATGTTGTTCAACGGTTTCTTGTACATATTCAACTGGAATGCCGGACTCAAGAGAATGTAAGCGAGCAACCATTAAAGGCTCGGCACCCATATCAAGACCGGTGACTTCTGCACCTTCACGCGCCATACTTTCCGATAAAATGCCACCGCCGCAGCCAACATCAAGAATTTTTTTACCGAAAATACCGTCTACACGCTGCATAATATAACCTAAGCGTAATGGATTGATGCGGTGTAGTGGGGCGAATTCCCCTTCTAAGTCCCACCAACGTGAGGCAATGGACTCGAATTTTTCGATTTCTTGCTTATCGACGTTAAGGTAGGTTGGGGTTTGGGTGTCATTCATACAAAGAAGCTCCTATTTTTAACCTATTACCCGAAAGCCTATTAACGATAGTTATATTTAAACTGTATTTAAACTATGTTTAATAGTGGGAATAGTAGCCCGACAAGCATTGATGGCTAAAATGTAAACAACAACGTAATTATTGCAGTTATTAATTGATAAACCTTCAAGTTTCGGACACATAAACTTAATTTTCCGCTATTATACATAGCTTGGAAGACAAATACCCGTCTCTTATTTTTATTAAATTGGCGAATTGTGGTATAGTTCTACTCTTTGAATCCGAAGTTATGAGGGACAGTGGTTCCATGAGCGAGATTGCCAGAGAAATCACACCAGTTAATATCGAAGAAGAGCTTAAAAGTTCGTATTTGGATTATGCAATGTCCGTTATTGTCGGCCGTGCGCTTCCAGATGTTCGAGATGGACTGAAGCCAGTACACCGCAGAGTACTGTATGCGATGAATGTATTGGGAAATGATTGGAATAAACCCTATAAAAAATCTGCCCGTATTGTTGGGGACGTCATCGGTAAATACCATCCACATGGTGATATCGCTGTTTACGAGACAATTGTTCGTCTTGCACAGCCTTTCTCAATGCGTTACATGCTGGTTGATGGTCAGGGAAACTTCGGTTCAGTTGACGGAGACTCCGCTGCGGCAATGCGTTATACGGAAATCCGTATGGCGAAAATTGCCCATGAGCTACTTGCTGACCTTGAAAAAGAAACCGTTGATTTCGTTCCAAACTATGACGGAACAGAGCAAATTCCTGAAGTTATGCCAACGAAAATTCCAAACCTTTTGGTTAATGGGTCGTCTGGTATTGCGGTTGGGATGGCAACCAATATTCCTCCTCACAATTTAGGGGAAGTGATTAATGGTTGTCTTGCTTATATAGAAGATGAAGACATCAGTATTGAAGGTTTAATGGAACACATTCCAGGGCCTGATTTCCCAACAGCGGCTATTATCAACGGCCGTCGTGGGATTATTGATGCATATCGTACAGGGCGTGGCAAGGTCTATATCCGCGCAAGCGCTGAAGTGGAAGTCGATGAGAAAAATGGTCGCGAAACCATTATTGTCAGCGAAATCCCTTATCAAGTGAATAAAGCTCGCTTGATTGAAAAAATTGCTGAGTTAGTTAAAGACAAACGTGTTGAAGGAATCAGTGCACTGCGTGACGAGTCGGATAAAGACGGTATGCGCATTGTTATTGAAGTTAAGCGCGATGCAGTGGGTGAAGTTGTCCTGAACAACTTATATTCCTTGACTCAATTGCAAGTTTCTTTTGGTATCAATATGGTGGCTCTACATCAAGGGCAACCGAAAATACTGAATTTAAAAGATATCATTGCTGCTTTTGTGCGTCACCGTCGTGAAGTTGTCACTCGTCGTACGATTTTCGAATTGCGTAAAGCGCGTGACCGTGCTCATATCCTTGAAGCACTGGCAATCGCACTTGCTAATATTGACCCAATTATTGAATTGATCCGTAAAGCACCAACGCCAGCTGAAGCTAAAGCAGGGTTGATTGCACGTTCTTGGGATCTGGGTAATGTAGCGGCAATGCTAGAGCGTGCAGGTGATGACGCAGCTCGTCCTGAGTGGTTAGAACCACAGTTCGGTGTTCATGAAGGGCAATATTTCCTGACTGAGCAACAAGCTCAAGCTATTTTGGATTTACGTCTCCAAAAATTAACCGGTCTTGAGCACGAAAAACTACTGGAAGAGTACCGTGATCTTCTAGTACAAATTGAAGCTTTACTGTTTATTTTACGTAGTCCTGAACGTTTGATGGAAGTGATTCGCGAAGAGTTAGAAATTATTCGTGATACTTATAATGACCCTCGTCGTACAGAAATTACAGAAAATACCGCAGACATCAATATTGAAGATTTGATCAATCAAGAAGATGTGGTAGTGACATTATCTCACCAAGGTTATGTGAAATATCAGCCTCTGTCTGATTACGAAGCACAGCGCCGTGGTGGTAAAGGTAAATCTGCTGCACGGACAAAAGACGAAGACTTCATTGAACGCTTATTGGTCGCCAATACGCACGACACCATCTTGTGTTTCTCAAGTCGTGGGCGTTTGTATTGGATGAAAGTTTATCAGTTGCCAGAAGCGAGTCGTGGTGCTCGTGGTCGTCCAATTGTTAACTTATTACCACTTGAGCAAGATGAACGCATTACTGCTATCTTACCTGTACGTGAATATGAAGAGGGCTATAACGTCTTCATGGCAACGGCGAGTGGTACAGTGAAGAAAACACCTTTACAAGAGTTTAGCCGCCCAAGAAGTGCCGGTATTATTGCAGTGAACTTGAATGAAGGTGATGAACTGATTGGGGTTGATTTAACCGATGGTTCAAATGAAGTCATGCTGTTCTCTGCACAAGGTAAAGTTGTGCGCTTCGCTGAAGATGCAGTTCGCCCAATGGGACGTACTGCAACGGGTGTTCGTGGAATTAAATTAATGGATAACGATAAAGTCGTATCCTTGATCATTCCACGTGGTGAAGGCCATATCTTAACTGTCACAGAAAATGGTTATGGTAAACGTACTGAAGAAGCAGAATACCCAACTAAATCGCGTGCAACTCAAGGAGTTATTTCTATCAAAGTGAGTGAGCGAAACGGTAATGTTGTTGGTGCTATTCAAGTTGATGAAACTGACCAAATCATGATGATTACGGATGCCGGCACATTAGTTCGTACCCGTGTATCTGAAGTGAGCGTCGTTGGCCGTAATACGCAAGGTGTGACCTTGATTAGAACAGCTGAAGATGAAAAAGTGGTTGGTTTACAACGCGTTGCTGAAACAGATGATGATGAAAATAATGATGATGAGAATGCGATTGAAAACACTGAAGAAAACGGTGTTGATGATGCAAATATCGACGACCAAGAGTAATTATCGCGTTTAATTTAATGAACGGGTAGCATATTAGCTGCCCGTTTTAGTTTCTAGTCTAAATTTCTTAGTTTTATTACTTTTCATGTCTGTCGCTTTTTTATTATGTAATCGAGTATAATTAGCGATCATCGTATCGAATATACAGGAAAACGCTTGAGATACTTACCCTCGTTTAAAACATCACTTAGACTTTCTCGGGATTTATTTCGTATCCTCGGCTTGATGTTGTGGGGCATGGGTGCTTTTATCACTTTATTTTTCCTTTATTCGCAATTTAATGAATACAAATCTGATCTTCGCCAGCAGTTCTATTCTGGGTATGAAAACCTACAAGTCTATATACAGCAAACGGCGGCGACACTGAATTCTATTCAGTCGATGACTGATCTGTACCAAATAAAGCTGCAAGAATCGACAGAGGAAAATACTTTTACGAGTAAATTTATGGAATTGCCAAATGCCTCTAATTACTCGTTCTATAAATTAACTCCGAATACGGATTGTGATCATTTTAGGGATAAAGCTGAAAACTATTTGCAGGCTTTTGAACAACTGAATTATTTTTGGAAAGAGAGTATTGCAGCGCCTCAAGCTTTAAACCATGTCTTTTTAGTGGGTTCGAAAAGTTATTGTCTGGTGGATTATCCTATTCGTTCTACAATATCGGATATAGAAATACTAAAAAAAGTTAGCTACGAAAGTGTGCGAACTTATCAAGGTTTAAGGCTACAAGGTAAAGAGCGTAAGCTATTTACCATTACGCATGGTGCTCAGCCGGATTATGGGCAGGTTTACTTAATTCAAGCAATCAAGCACGATAATCTGCTCCCCGCATTTATTGGGCTAGAACGTTCAATTAATTTAAATCAATTTAATATACGGCGAAATAAGGCTATCGAAATATTGATAATTAACGACTATAACCAGCCTGTTTTATATTCACCTACAGATATCAATCCTAAGAGCTCTGCATTGCTCAATATTTCTGAGCCTTCATTTTTCGGTTTTAACTCAGATTACTCAAAATTAATCTTCAAAAAAAGGTTAGCACCTTCTCAAATTACGGTCATTTTCTCAATTGCGACGTCGGAAATATTAGCGAGTTTAGAAAACACCATTTTTTACGGTATCCTCCTAAATATTTTTACGGGTGGGCTGATTTTCTTTTTAATTTGGTTACTTGAAAGGAAAATGCTAGAACCCGCAGAGAACACTGCGATACGGCTTGAGGAACATGAACAATTCAACCACAAAATTGTAGCATCAGCACCGGTCGGTATCATCATTTTAAGATTAACAGATGGTGGTAATATTCTCAGTAATGAATTAGCCCATGACTATTTTCGGCTGTTAAATGATGATGATAAACAGCGAATATTGACAATTATTCGCCAAAAATCGAGCAATTATATAGATGTGGTGACAACCAACGGCACACACTTACAAATTAGCTTTGTAAACTCTCGATACCAAAATGAAGATGTCGCTATTTGTGTATTAGTCGACATTAGCATTCGTGTTCAAATGGAAAAATCGCTACAAGATGTAGCCGATGCGGCGGAACAAGCAAACCATGCTAAGTCAATGTTTTTAGCGACAGTTAGTCATGAATTAAGAACGCCGTTATATGGAATTATTGGTAATATAGAATTACTACAACGTTATGAATTACCTGAGAAAGCAACACGCTTAGTCTCAACTATGGATAATTCATCTTCACTTTTATTGCAGATTATTAGTGATATTTTAGACTTTTCGAAAATTGAATCTAAGCAATTGAAAATAGAAAGCAAATTATTTAATTGTCGAGAGGTTTTTGCGTTTGTATTAGCAAACTACCTGCCATTAGTCACGAAGAAAAAAATATCTTTATATTCTTTTATTGAGCCTAATATACCTGATCTCATTTTGAATGACCCTGTTCGTTTACAACAAGTGATTTCTAACATTGTTAATAATAGTATTAAGTTTACAGAATCAGGTTTTGTATTGCTTTATGTATGGAAAGATGAGAATTATTTAAAGATTGAAATACGTGATTCAGGGATTGGAATGACACATGCGGTGGTCATGAAGTTGTTTGATCCATTCTTTCAAGTTTATGACCAAAATAATATGGGCCATAAAGGAACTGGTTTAGGTCTAGCTATTTGCGAAAAACTGGTTAACCTCATGGATGGTGACATTGAGGTCAGTTCCCAAATTGGACTTGGTAGTTCATTTACTATTCGAATTCCTTTATATGGTCAAGAATATCTTAAGAAAAATATTCCAGAATACCGGGCTCATTATCGGATTGCAGTTTCGTGTCGAAATGAATTTTTAATGAACTTTCTTTTGCGTTTATTAAGCCAAGAACAATTTTCTGTTGTCCGCCATAATGCAACGGATAAGACACAACATTATGATCTCTTAATAACTGATTATGAGCAGGCTGAAAGGGGCATTTGTGAACATCATATCCAATTATCAAGTATTTATGCGGGTGAACTCCACCAAATAAAACAAAACCAGTGGATTTATAATACATATCAATTAGATAAATTACCTATCTTAATTGATAAAGCCATCATGAAAACGGCCGAACAATCGCTGAAAAATAGTACAGTAAATCCATCATTGGTTGCTGACCATTCGTTAAGTGAACACCATGTATTAATTGTCGATGACCATCCAATTAATAGAGCATTATTGAGTGAACAATTAGCGACTATCGGTTTTACTACAGGCACAGCGATAGATGGGCTAGATGCATTAAAATATTTAGATAATCATCATGTTGATATTGTTTTAACAGATGTAAATATGCCAAATATGGATGGCTACCAGTTGGCAAAGGAACTGCGCCGTTTAGAGTTCAATTTACCCGTTATTGCATTAACTGCTAATGCAATGGCAGAAGAAAAGCAACGCTGTATTAACGCAGGAATGAATGATTGTTTATCAAAACCGACAACAATTGCAATTTTACGTGAGACTTTGACGCGCTATTGTTGAATGTGACTAAAAAATGACGCAAAAATAAAAACCCATAACTGGGTTTTTATTGGCGTAGTCTTATAGTTAAAATGAAATTTACTCTGAAGGCGAGTTATCAATGCTGACAGAAGAAAGGTAATTCAGTAGCGCTATATCATTTTCAACACCTAATTTCAGCATAGCTGATTTTTTCTGGCTACTGATTGTTTTTATACTGCGGTTAAGTTTCTTTGCAATTTCAGTGACCAAAAAACCTTCAGCAAACAAACGTAGCACTTCACTTTCTTTTGGTGATAAACGTTTATCGCCATAGCCGCTTGCATTGACTTTTTCTAACAGTTTGCTCACGCTTTCTGGTGTGAATTTTTTGCCTTTCTGTAAAGCCGCTAAAGCTTTAGGTAAATCAGCTGGCGCACCTTGTTTTAACACAATTCCTTCAATATCCAGCTCTAAAATAGCGCTAAGAATGGCAGGGTTATTGTTCATAGTGAGAACAATAATTGACAGGTCAGGATAATGCCGCTTGATGTATTTGATTAAAGTAATACCATCGCCATATTTGTCACCTGGCATAGATAAATCAGTAACTAGCACGTCTGCATTTAAGCGCGCTAAGTTATTAATTAAAGAGGTTGAGTCCTCAAATTCCCCTACGATATTCACCCATTCAATTTGTTCAAGTGATTTTCTGATGCCGAAAAGAACGATAGGGTGATCATCGGCAACAATGACATTTAGGTTATTCATATTATTGGTTACCTTCTGGCATTAGTTTTTTGACTGAATTATCCAGCATGCTAATGCAATTTTTTATTTCCAATCCGTTTTCATCTGCTATGTAACGCTCCAAATCTTCACAAAGTTCATGAAGATAAGTAAATTCGAGCATAGCAAAAACTCCTTTTAAACGATGTGCAGTGTTTTTCAATTCGGTCAAATCCTCAACACTTTCACTATTATACAGTTTATTAATATCTATCGGTACTGTTGTGATAAACAAATCTCGATATCCGCTATTTGCCAGTGCTAATTGATAACTTGTAATTGCATTTTCAATTGATTCATTCGAGTTCTGTGAAAGCGCTTGAGTACTAACATGGTCTGGAGGCAAAATATCAGCATGCTCATGCTCTGCGTTTTCGATCAATAATGAGATAGCATCAATTAATTCATCAGCAAAATTGTAGTTAGTTTCGATGTAATGAGGTTGTAATTGATTAATCCCTAAAAGAGTACCATTTACTTTAACAATATTTTCAAAACATTCCTCATTATTATCAGTTATCAAAAGATCCCAGTCGGTGTGAGGGGAACTTTCACTTAAGTCCAAATATTCTGCTCCATAATTTGTTAATATGTTCCTAACAATCCGTGAGATATCTGCATTATGTATATTTAAACGTATACAAACATCTTCCAATAAAGCTGGGAAGTCTTTGACGAGCATTTCTTTAGCTGCAGGAAGCGTAATTTCATAATGAGTGCCTATTGCATCACTAGAACGAATAGAAAAAGTACCATTCATTTTTTTAACCAGTAACTTACATAAATAAAATGTTATGCCTGAACGCGTAAAGTTAGAAGCATTCAAAATTTGCCCAGTAAAAGGACTGTGTAAATTACTAAGCTCAAGATTACTTACCCCAGTTCCACTGTCTTTAATACTCAATAAAATTACATTTTTATTGGCATCATAAGATAACGCGAATGAAATTTTTCCAAAAGAGGTTGTTGCAATAGAATAATCCCAAATTAGTTGTATTAACTGTTTTAAATAATCAGGGTTTGCCATGATCAGTGAATCTGGATTGAGATTATTATGAAAATAAAGTGCTAACCCCTTGTTATTGCATTGGGATAAATTTTGTTTCAAAAACTCGCTAACAAGATTACTGATAGAAACGTTTTCAGTTTTTACTGAGCTAGCTTGAGACTCAAGCTGATTTAATAAGTTAATGTTTTTAAACCAGCGATTGATATAAAAAAGCTGACTTTCAATTTCTAAAATAAATGCACGGTTATTTGCGCTGACTATTTCGGATAATTTAGTTAATTGTTCATCCACCTTAATTAGTGAGGGTAATATCTCAGTACACATATTCTCAAATACAATCTTACGCATGTGAATATTTTTTTTGTACTCACGATTTGCTAATTCTTGACGTTTTTGGGTCAATGCTTCTTTGTCTTTGTCGATAATAATAAAGAGAACGGTATTGGGTTTTGTCATGCTATTGACAAGAATAACTTCATAGATAATATTCTCGATAGAAACTTGGATAACATCATGGTTTTCTATCGCCATTTCTTTAATGTGAATAAGATCCATAGAAGGTAATAACTGGTTAGCAATATCATTGCTCAGAATCTTTTTGTTAGTATTAAAATCATAAACCAAAATACCGTATGAAATATGGCTGATAATATCGCTTGTCAATGATTCATTAAAACTCAGCTCTTGCAACATATTTGTATTGGGCGAAATAAGGCGCTTACGAATGAATAGCATGATCAGTAAAGCGAAGAAGATCATAATAAGCATGCCAGTCATTAGCCATAAGTTATAGCCAATAACATTAAAGATAATGCTTTTTAATGAGACATGGTAATAAAGTTGATAGCTGGTGCCATCAATAGGGTGGGAGAAAATGAGGTTAGTTCCGACCCAAGTTGTATGAGGTTCATTGCTACCTGTGCTTGCAGGGCGTGTATTAATCGTAAAAAAATCCCCATTTAAATTTGGAGGGATCAGTGAATTGATAGAAATATCAAAGGATATAACACTCGTTAGCTGCCCTGGAGAATTAAACATTAGCCGATATGTATAGTAAAAAAGGTTATCGGGAGAGTACTTTTGAATATTTGAAATTATTTCCCGTCGGTCTAATAATGTTGATTGAGTCAACATATCAGCACGTTTTTCTTCAGCAGTTAATGTGAGATAACTTTCTTTAAAACGTAGCTCAGGTTTAAGAATTGAATGAGTGGTCACTAAGACTAGGGTATTGTCTAAGCCATTGAGATAATACATTGAGTTATATTCATTACGGGCTCCCCAGACAATCTCCATATAATTTGCAAGTTTAGATGCTAAAACATTACTACTTTGCTTATTATTGCCAAATACAATAGCATCGATGGATTGGTTGGCACTACTTAGCCAAAAAATATCATGGCGTATTCCTGTCACGGCAAGCTGATCAGCGGATGGGGTAGAGGATTTATTATTGGCAATTTTGTAGATATGGCTTGCTTGATAACGATAATCTTCGATTTGATACGCTAACCGACTAGCCATACTGTTCAAACTAGCCTGACGGCTTTGAACCAATGCTTGATAGTAGTTAAATAGTGATAAACAAAGCATCACTATCAGCAGTAAAATAAATGCTGCGAAAATACGAAAAAGAGTGTTTGGCTTTAATAATGATTGTTTGTACATACTGTAGCAAGTCGTCCCATCGGCAAAAGTATTATTAGGTTAAAAATCATACGCCTAGAGAAAGGATAGACACCGATTTTGCACAGATATTACCATTTTTCTTGGAAAAGAGAGAGCAATTGAGTGAAGATTAGCCAAACGAAGTAAAAAAATCAATTTTTTTACTTTCAGGGGTAGACAAGTTGCTGGGATTCCTCCATAATCGCGCCCCATGGAGAGATGGCCGAGCGGTCGAAGGCAGCGGTCTTGAAAACCGCCGATGGGAAACCATCCTAGAGTTCGAATCTCTATCTCTCCGCCATATTCGCCGGCTTAGCTCAGTTGGTAGAGCAACTGACTTGTAATCAGTAGGTCACCAGTTCGACTCCGGTAGCCGGCACCAAATAAGAACCCGTTACATTTCATAGATGTAGCGGGTTTTTTCTTTTTATTTGTGTGCATAATTACAATGCTCTAAGTAGTTGTTGTGCCATATTTGTGTCATCGTGTGACATTAGCTCGTCGATCTTCATAGCATGTTCAGTTAGATGATTTGGTGCTAAATGAGCATACCTTCTCACCATTTCTATTGATTCCCATCCTCCCATTTCTTGAAGTGCAGATAATGGAACTCCGGACTGAACAAGCCAACTAGCCCAAGTATGCCTCAAGTCATGAAATCGAAAGTTTTCTATACCGGCTCTGCGCAATCCTGTTTTCCAAGCCGTATTATCATCAACTCTCATTTTTCTAACTTTAGCTGTTGGCGTTCCATCTGACCTATGCCATGCTTCAGTATGAACAAATACAAAGCGCTGGTGTTTACCTATTTGGTCTTTCAATACCTTGCAGGCGGTATTATTTAGGGCAACACCTATCGCTTTTCCTCCTTTTGCATCTTCAGGGTGGATCCAAGCTACTTTTCTTTGAAGGTCGATTTGCGACCATTCAAGATTTAGTATATTTGAACGCCTTAACCCAGTAGCCAATGCGAAGATAACAACCGGTTTAAATATTTCAGGCATACATTTAATTAGTGTTGCCGCTTCTTCCTTTGTAAGCCAGCGAACTCTAATTTCACTTTTCTGCCTAATCTTTATTGTTGGTGACTTTCCTATCCATTTCCATTCTTCAACTGCGGCTTTAAATAGCGACCTAAGAAATGCCAAGTATCTTGCCTTTGTTGCTTGCGAGGCTGCCTTTGGTTGATACTTCTCTATCTTAGTTCCGTTCCTCTTTGCAGCTGCCGTTTTTATATCCCAAACTTCCTTGTGCTTCCTATTAATCATCCCTGATGTTGAATTCAAGATATCGTTTTCAGTAATTGACGATAGTTGCTTTCCTGAAAAGAACTCCAAGAAATATTCAATTTTTGTTTTGTCATCATCAATTGATTTCTTGTGTTCTTTCTCTTGTAACCACCGTAAGCATGCATCATCAAAAGTTACAGAAGGGTAGTCGCCTAGCTTTTCCACCCTCCATGCCTCTGCTTTTAGTTGGTCATGTAACTCTTGCGCTTGACGCTTGTCTGACGTTTCAAGGCTACGTCTAATGCGCTTGCCGTTTGGCGAAACGAAATCACAGTGCCAAATTCCGTTCCTTTGTTTGATGGACATCCTTTAAATCCCTCCGTAGATTTATCAGCATTGTCACCATTCGCTTGCTGATTTTGATGGTTATTGTGTACATATTCAAGGCATGAAGATTTTAGAATTTCCCAGTTTCCGCTCTTTCCGTTACTTCTAGCTGCTCTAATTCGTCCTGACTTAAGCAATGCGTAAATCGTTCTTTCTGACTTGCAAAGGAAATCAGCGGCTTTTTTTACATCGAATACCTCGTCATTAAGATCCACCATTAATCTCCTTATCTATCGTCATAACATAGTGATTAACCTCAAGCATAAATAGCTTTTTAATTAGCATCTCCATTCGTGGGTAATAATATGTATTTACCATTGTTTCTTTTCCTGTATTTTTACCTTCTTTTATTGTTTTAATTTCATTGAGAATAAATTGATGCTTGTCAGATGTTATTACATATTTACCTAATTTAATTTCCATTGCTATTCTCCGCATCCTTCATTAATAAATAAGATTCCATACACGCGCGCAGTGGGTTTTTATTTTCAGCTACATTCCAGCCTGACCCGCATTGCCAGATATCATATGGGTGATTCATTGCTATCTTATTCTCAATAATAATCGGCATTGCATCAGATGGGTTATTGCAGGGGTCGAATTTACCTTTATCAGAAATAAATTTACTTGTTTCCTCAGTGAATCCATTTCCTTTGATGTAGTGGTATACAACTAACTTATTAATCTCGAAGTCAGAGAGTTTGGTGTATTCATTCATTTATTAACTCCAAATTATAAACGCTACATACAATAACTAATCCGCTATCAAATATTATGCAGAGTCTTTTATGTTCATGGTTGGAATCAGAAACTCGCCCATTTCCAAAATATAAATGAGAGACCTTATCGCCGACTTTAAATTTCATTACTTAATTTTACCTCTTCAATTAATGATTCAAGGATTGCAATAGCTACTTTTTTGCAATGAATACCCTTTCCCATCGAGATGGTCAAAGCCTTCCACAATGCAACTATCTGCCATCATATTTAAAGGTTTGTCAGACTGTTTTGATATTCTTACATTACCGAAATAAACAATATTTTTCTTACTTTTCATTCCATATCTCTCCGCACTTAATCTCAACATCCCGCACCATCATTATCTGCATAGCACGGCTCTCGCATTCTTGCTGTGTGTATATTTGCTCAGATACAGGCACAGCAGAACCCTGTATTAGCATGAGTAATACATATCCGATTTTTGCATGGTTGTTTAATATTGGATGTATACGGGGATATTTCGTTTATCGTCTGATTCTTCATGCACAGTAGAACTACCGCAATCATGAATATTTTCAATGCCAGTTACTGACATGTAGCCAATGGGTTTATTTCTACTTAAACCTTTAAAATGATAAATAAGTAATTCAGCTTCGTGCTTCATCATTTCAATATTAACTTTAGATGAATCGCTATTATTTACTGCCAGCTCAATTTCAGCGGCTATCACTAATAAATCATCGCTAACTTTCATTTTTTATTTTCACTCCGTTGCTTATTAATGCCTGATTAACTAAATCTTCGTCGTAGCACCAAGTTTCATTTGCAATAAATGGTTCAGGCAATTCAATCTCCAAACTCTCGCGTGATGCTTGCCATACATCGAATAGATTTATCGTTGATGATTTATTCTTACTGCGCCACGCTTCAAATTGCTGCCTTGATTTATCCATCACTCACCCTTATTTTCTATTGCCGCATTCCATCCGAAAATAAATCCATTCCATGTGTTAGCTACGAATAGGTTAATATAATTACCTTCGGAGTCTTTTTCTAAGTCAGCGTTTAATTCTTGCGTCATGAATTGCTCGAATATTTGCCGTTTATCCATCACTCCACCTTTAATCTTCAGGTTGTACCCAGTAATCAATAAGCGACTCTATTGCATCGCTAATAATTACACCTTGCTCAGATTCAGTTAATTGGTTCCATTCAGCCTCGGTCATTCCTAAACCAGTTTCAGAATCAGAGCCAACCTTATTTGTCCTTGCAACTAAAACCATCTGCTTACTCATATTCATTCCTCTTCATTGCATCCATTTAATCGCTAGGATTAAAACTTTTCATGGCAAATATTTAATCATCACCTACACTTAAGCCCGAAAGATTAATAACAAGCTGTGCAACTTTCGCCGATTCTCCCTGTGTCGGCTTTTTTTTATCTACTTCCTTGCTAAATTCCATGGCTTAACTATTCTTAAATTGCTTACACAGAGAAACTATAAACATATCTAGACAATCCCTTGCCGTCCGCTCCGTGGCGGCATTTTTTTTGCGAATTATCCAAATAAAAGTATCTATTTGTTTGTATTAGTGTAATTTGGTTATCGAAGCCACGTGTAAGCTTCATTTAATGATTAATTCCCTTGTAGTAATTATACCGTCTAAGTCGGCGGTTTTTTTCATTGCATCCCCGCGAGTTAAATTAAGCTTTCCTGCTATATTTGTGTTTCTAATAATTCAATGATTTGGCGAATGCCTTCGTTAAGCTCAACACCTTCGCCTTTGCAATAATCAAAAATCATATCTTTCATTTTGTATTCGTTAATTTTATTTGAATCTAAAAATGGAGATACACGAACCTCAAATAGCATAGCTAGAGTTTTTTTCTCTACTTCCGCTTGCTGGTCTCTGCTCATGGCGTTCCACTGGCTCTCGGTGACACTTAGTGAAACTCCGTTAACTTCATTGCCAAATTCATCGTATGCGGCTAATTTCATTTTTCTTGCCATATCTATCTCCTGTTTGCATCCTTGCACTGAGTCCTTAATTACTTTTTACAATTTAATTTTGATTGCTTATTTAGTTTTTGTTAGCTTTCAAGTTATTAGAATGGAATGTCATCATCAAAATCCATAGGAGGTTCAGTTTGGTTACTATATTGTTGATTTGGGGAGGATGTACTCTTATTTCCTGTTTGATTGCCGTTGTTATTGCTATTGCCATTTCCTAGCATTTGCATCGTACCGCCGATATTTACTACCACTTCCGTTGTGTATCGGTCTTGACCGCTTTGGTCTTGCCATTTACGCGTTTGCAAAGAACCTTCGATATAGACTTGTGAGCCTTTTTTTAGGTATTCACCTGCAACTTCAGCTAACTTGCCGAAGATGCACACTCGATGCCATTCAGTTTTCTCGCGCATTTCTCCAGTCTGCTTATCACGCCATGATTCCGATGTGGCTAGTGTGAGATTTGCTACTGCACCACCTGCTGGCATGTATCGAATTTCAGGGTCTTGGCCTAAGTGACCAATGAGAATTACCTTATTTACTCCGCGACTAGCCATTTACGCTGCCTCTTGTTTAGTTAGCTCTTCTTTTCTTAGCTCATATATCTTCTGAGCTTCCGCTTGTTCTGGTGTATCCCTGAGCGCTTTATATGCCTCACCAAACGCATTTTTAAGTACATCCATGTCTTGTGTTTCCATTGCAATATCAGTGAAGTGTGATAAATCCACTTCAGCTTTAGTTCGCCCATCATTAAGCCAATCCATTAGCTTTTTGCCTGTTAATTCATTTAGCTGGGTGATTTCGGCATTGCTGAACAATCCTGTTCTATCCTTGCTTGCCATTGCCGTGTGAGTTTCGTGATTGAGATCGAGAACGGTAGTAAATTCATACTCAACACCGTCCCGTTGCTCTGACTTCATACCTAGCTTGTCTACGCCTTTCTTGCCGTTACCTTTATCAACTTGAGCAGTTTCCGTTTTACTTCTCATTGTTGCGATAATGTGCAGGTCAGACCGTAGAATTGCGTCGAGAAATGCGTTGTGACGTGGTGTTATTTCGCTCCATGCTGACCACGTATTACCACGATATTTCGCCTTTGCTAGGCCGTCCAGTAATTCAAGACACCCACCTGATCCGCTCCATTCATGGGTGATACTGTCGATTATTAAATTGTCGTAGCCAGCTTCCTGCGCAGCTCCGATGGCTTCAATAAATCGCTCTGGTGTGAATGGCGGGTCTAGTTCTAATACATCAAAATTAAATCGGTCAGAGTAGAGCGAGGCACTTCCTTTCTCTGTATCTATCACTGCTGTTTTGCCGCCAAGTCCTTTGGCTATCTCTAATGCTCCGTATGTTTTCCCCGAGCCACTAGGGCCCGTTAATGCAAGTCGTAGCTTTGCTTTTTTCCGCAATGCTTTTGCAAATTTCATAATTACCTCCGAAAATTAGTCGCCCACAACCCTGCCACCTAATGGCAACTCTGTGACGCCACGGTAAGGGTCAAAGTTACCTTTGGATATATGCCTTGCGTACCGCTTCAAGTCAGCCTGTCTTCGTTGCGCTTGAATGTGTTCAGGTAGAGGAGGGTAGAATTGAGACATTTCTAAATTTTGACTTTTAACTAGTGCGGCATGAGCTAATTCTAGTGTTGAAATCCTTTCAACTGGTTGAATTTCATTGCCTGTTAAGTCACGCACTCTTCGCCTTTCGATATCTTCATCAATCATTGATAAAGCATATTTCAGGGCAGCTTCCTTGCTTTTATGACTAGGGAATGCAGGTATTAAATACTTACCCATATTCTCCCCTTAGCCAGCCTGTTGGCACTGATTGAGGCTGAATACCAAGGCTTTCCATGCGATAGTATTCAGCTTCTTCCTCACGCTCCCTGTGTCGCTTCTCGGCATCCTGCCTTTGCTTGAGTTCATACTCTGAAATTCTCATGCTGCGTCCTTACGTGTGCTTAATTTGCCAACTTCAATCATGAGTTCATCCATGTATTCACGATTGACCAAGTATTCAGCTAACTCATTCATACTCCACGGAAACAAACCTAGAACCGTCTCAAGCCCTCCACTGGCTTCTATATGAGTTACATTTTCATGAGTGATAACAGGGCGGTTACGCTCGCATCGGAATGAGGATTGTTCGCTTGTTACTGTTAGTGTTTTCATGTGCACCTCTGTAATATTTCTCTGCTAACTTCATGCCTTTTTTCCATGCTGTGTTGCTGTTTTCACGCAAAGCTACGCCGCCCCATGCTTGAGCGCGGGTTAAAGTCCGTTTATTCATTTGTTTATCTCGTTAATAGAGGTAATAGGATTGCAGTCATAATGATTAATGCTGCGTAGTAATGGTTATCGCCCATGTGATGACCTCACATAGTTATTGAAAGTGTTCTGGTGTTGGTGCGGTGGGTTACTGCTAGATGATGCCTAGTGATATAAATCTGTTATTTACTTCTGTAACTAGCTGAATATGTTCATTTACATCAATATCAGATTCATTACAGTATTCTGTAAACTCGGTATCTGTAACTGAGCCTATCCCGCTGCAAATCTCACATTCACCGCCGCTTTTAACCTTATGAAATTCATTGTGGCCACAGCATGGGCAGCCGATACGACCTATATCATGAAAACCTAGTGCTTGTATAAAACCATGGTCTGGATTAGTACATGTTTCCTTACCATCACCACAGCATTCAGGGCATATCATAATTAATTCCTTATGTGCGTATTCCTCACTATTAATAGCGATATGAATGATTAAGTGGTGGGTTACTGCTGACCGAGGGCTTTTGAGATTGCTGCTTTGGCTGTGTCTATTGCGTCCGATAAGTCACCTAGGCCGTCGATTGCTTCTTTGGCACTTTCAGTTAGCTCAATCAGAGCCTCTAATAACTCTGGTGCTGCTGCGATTAGGTCGGCGTCTTCTTTTTTAATGTCATCTAGCGATGCAAAAATAACGCTATAATTATCATCAACTAAAAGGGAGTTTTCATTCACTCCATCTCTTAAATGCCACGGCGCTGGACTATGCTTAAACTCCATATCACCCCCTAGCCTTTAACATTGCATCTGCCATGCCGTAAGCTTCCTTGGCAATTGCGTCCATTCTTTCCTCGGTGAATCCTATGCGCCCATAATCAAAATGTGCAATCAATGACTGAAGAGCAGCTTTAGCGAACTCATCACGCAACCCCTCTAGTTGCCACGGTAAACTCTGTTTATCTTTCATACCCCCTCCGTTATTAACTAAACACGCCTTACCACTTGTCTAGCAAATTTCTTTGTGTGCCCAAGTGCCATCAAGCGCTTTACTTCAACATCTCGCTTGCGTTTTTTCTCAGCTTTACTATTGAATGAACAACTAAGGTCAAATTTGTCATGCAAGTTTTCCATCTCTATCTCCTATCTATTAATCAACTCACCACAGCCCACTAATTGATGAACTCTGGTTAGTTGCCTGATGCGCTCAGGCCAGTAAGCCAGCTTACATAAATCCTCCGATTCAAACGGTGCTTGGTAAATATGGCGAGACCGATTTATCGCCTTTGGCTTATTGTCGTGCTGTCAAAAAAGCTATCTCACCACAGCCCACCTTGATGGACTGTAACTAGTTAACTTGAAAACGATTCTTCACCATCAACAACCACGCTAACGTTGAATCCTACGTAGTCATGATGGTTATCCATCGCATCCATGACTGAAACAATTAGCTCGTTTTCGTTCATATCCATTTCAAGTAATTCTTCCTGAGTAACATCAATTACCACTTTCATATTCATCCTCGTGCTGTAACACTTCCATCACTCATAATCGGCTTGCGTAGCCGTGGTTGCTTGCGTGTGTCTGGTGCTGATTTTAGTTCCAGTACCAAGTTTGCTATCGGGCAGTCCGTGCCGTTATATGCCGTATGAGGCTTATTTCTACGCTCGGCGATCCATGCTTCACGTCGTTTTAAATTCCATCGTTGTTTAGAGTTCATATTTCCTCCGAGTTAACTTTGGTGATTGGTGGTAGGTGCTGAGCTCCTACTTTCGGTGTTACGTCATGCGACATGCGACTTACTGAGTTATTGCCGATTCCTACATTGCTAATCAGCCTTAGCATTCACCAATCCCAAAGTTAGCTCACACCCGACACTGTCCGCCGCTTGCCCGAGAATGCCATGCCCCCTTGAAGGCTGGGGATTGTCAGGGAACTGAGTTACGCAGATCTCTCCGCTCAGCATCAGGTGTGATATCCAAATTGTTAAAGAACATTAGGCTGTATTTCATGTTTCTTGCCTTTGATGGAGTTAATATAGCCAAAGATATTATGCATGTAAATAGCTTTGGATATATAAAATATAGATAAAGTTATATTTGGTTGATTTTTCAGGTAATTTATTTTCAAAAATTATTTATCTTGGGAGGGAAATCACACTGACCTGAACGAAATCAGTGATAATTTGTCTAAAAATCATTACCAAAAGGGGGGCTTATGAACTTAGATGACGAGAAAGTAGTAAAAGTGGTAATGGAAGTGGGTGGCGCGGTGTTTAGATTGCTAGACAATACCGACACTATAACCAAAGAAATGATTATTGATGAACTTGAGCGATACCGTAAAGAGGTAACGAACACCTTACACAAAGGCGCTTTACGTGATGCTGCTCAAGTGGTTAGAAGTATGGGGAAGATTGGATAGGGCACAAAAAAGCCCTCACGGGGAGGGCTGGGGTTATTTATCTGATTTTTTTACTAATACAGCTAGAGATAAAGGCATTCTAAAGCTGCTTATGCCTATATTGTTTGCGTTCATTGTCATGCGGCGTCTAAAATCAAGGTAAGTTATACTTGCACACAACTCTGTTTTTTCATCTTCATTCATTGATGAATACTGTTTCTCGTCGATAATCTCAAATTCATAATCAACAGAGAGGCTAAATTTAAATTCGTGGTCAACCGAGTCAAAGTCAGGGTCATCCTCTTGATCTGTCAGTTTTCCAATAACCTTGGATGAAAATGTTAGCTTACAATTCTTTAGCTCTTCATCTTCCTCCAATACATTATGCAACTTAAACTTAGCCGCTATTTTTGTGACATCTATATCTGGCCTTGTGAAGTCCATACTGTTAGATGTTACTGTTATGGATTTTAATGCGACTGCTGACACTGCACTCATTGAAATGACTCCGAATAAATGCCAACTAATTGAATATCATTTTCTCTATCTAACATGTCGCTATCTCTAGTAAATTTTGCATCTAATGACGAAACCCAAGAGTTACCACTTTTCGCATTAGCTTTGTCCTTGTAGTGACCGAACCTGTTTTGAGTTTTGATTATTTCTTTCACCTGAGAAAACTGGTTATAGATATCATTTTTTAACTCATTTTGCGCATTATAGCTTGTTATGCATGTTGCTAAATATGAATTCAAACTCACGCCTTCATTATCTGCCGCTTTAATGCATTTAGCGTGAATTGATTTTGGTAGCCGTAAGGTCACTCTTCCGCTGACATTTTCAATTTTAGAGTCATCGTTTGGTTCTGGGAAAATCATCCCGTTCTCAGTAAAGGCTTCATATGCGGTTGCTATAGAGTCAATTGCTAACTCTCTTGCAAAATCAGCGGTATCTGCATACTCTCTAATGTCAGGAAGCTCTGTAACACTAGCCACATATACCACTTCGTGATCTTCAATGGTTTTTTTTACTGATATAGTATATTTTTCTGGGTCAAAGAGTTTATTTGTCATTGGCTTCAATTTCCTCTAGTTCATCCTTGTACTGATTTAGTATGCGTAGCGTGTTTGTTATGTACGCATGCTTCATCTCTCTATTCGGTTTATGTCCACAATCTACCGAATGAGTTTTATAATCAGATATAGAGCTAAGTTGTGGATGGGTAAAAATTCGGTGACCTACCGTTTTCCCTTCCTTATGCTTAAACCCCAAGGATTCTAAGTACAACAACAGTCCTTTGCTGCCATTACAAGATATGGACTTTTTTCTCTTAATTAGATCATCTATTACATCTTGTGTTCTAGACATATTATATGACATCACCTGTAGTGTCATTATCAATTTTGTGTGGTTGATTACTATTATTGAATAAAACCACACCCTAAAACGTGTCGTCACTCTGCATTGAAAATCGAAATCCAAGCCATAGGCTCCTCAGCAAACTGTAATATCGCACCGGCTACAACGGCAATTATCAGCACGATGATTAACAATTTATTTTTACTGATGAACTCAAGTATTTTCTTCATATTAAAACGTGTCGTCAGGCCACTGGCTAATAAGCCATAACAGACCAGTTAAATATCCTGCCTATAATTTTAACATCTTGAGGGTTGGCTTCTTCGTCAGGGAAATCAATAGAGTTATAGCTTTTTATAATTATTTTACCCGGCTGACGATAAAGCATTTTTATTCTAAGCAACCCATCCTGTTCAATAAAATAAATCCCACCATCAACTATGCGGTGATCTGCTTGGTTAACAAATACAGTTGATCCGTTTGGTATTACTGGTGACATGCTATCGCCATGAACAGGGAATGAGGCCACATCTTTAGCTGAAATTCCATACCTTCTTAAAGTTGATTTAGAAAACCTTAATTTGTATCCGTTGTCATCACCACCGCCATTGCTTCCATTGCCAGCAGCAAGTTCGATGCTTTTGTAATATGGAACTTCTACTTCGTCATCGTCAAGTGGGGTTTTACTATCCCAGACATCAACTTCCCTTGATTTTAACTGATCTATAGGGGTTCCATCTTTTGCTTTCGTGTCGTTATGGTCAATAAAATCAGGCTGCACACCTTCGCCTGTGGTTAGCCAGACAGGATCAATATTCAGGGCTTTAGCTATCTCCACTGCTTTTCTTGAACTTTGCGCTTTCCCAGATGTTAGCTTCCAAACGCTAGGTTGCGCCATGCCCACTGCCTCGCCAAGTTCTGCTTGGGTGAAGCCTCTCATTTTCATGGCTAAATTCAGCCGCTCAGTAAAGGTTGTATTTTTCATACTCTAATTATATAGCCTCGGATATATAGCAACAAACAGCTAAAGCTATTTACTTTTAAAATATCCTTGGCTATTATTGTCTATATTCCAACAGCCGAGGTTATTTTATGAGAAATAAATTAATTGATAAGGCTATTGGCATGGTCGGAAGCCAACAGAAATTGGCTGAGATATGTAACGTTAAACAACCTTCAGTATGGGATTGGTTACATGGAAAGAAAAAACCATCTGCCATTAGCGCGAAACGTATTGAGTTAGCTACCAACGGAACGATTAAAGCTAATCAATTACGACCTGATTTACATGAATTATTTGGTGAAAACTAGTAATTCATTTTTGCTCTTTAACAATATCGCCCAAAGCTCCTGCATCAGGAGCAATACACACTCACAGGATCGTGAGCAACGGACTAACTACGTCAAAAGGAATTTAACAAATGGACTACGCAACAACACGCAAAAACTTCAATCAATTCGTATCAAATCATCTAATCGCAACAGCATTACAAGCATTGAGAGCTAAGTCTCAGTCTGTAGTGGCCAAAACATTAGGTGTTCATGACTCAACAATTCTACGCAGAACTGACAAATTTCCTGAGCTATGCGAAACGCTAGCAGCTTCGGGGATTAAAGATTTTGTACTGGAAGGTGAGAGAAAAATATCTGAGGAAGAATATCGCTTTTTGTGGAAACAAATCGGTGAGCTTTCTTTGATGAGAACAAAAGAAAACGCCTCAGCTGCTGGAACAGTTGAAGCGCATTAACTGAATATCTATACAGGAGTTATTATGAGTTCTTTATCACTACATTACAAGTCAAAAAGCAAGAACGGTACGGAAACAACGGTTAAGAAAACCTATCTGGTACCCATTGCTGAGCTATATGTGGAAGAAGGCTATAACGTTAGGGAAATCGATCAGGAGCATGTGATTGAATTTCGTGATGCATTTATTGCTGGTGAATATATCCCACCCTTAGCCGTTCAGGTTACAGAGCAGGGCATCAAGATTATTGATGGTCATCATCGCTATTATGGTGCATTGAAGGCCATCGAATCGGGTACTGAAATCCCCCGCATTGAGTGTAAAGATTTTGTCGGCTCTGATGCTGACAGAATCGCATTCATGATCACCAGTTCACAAGGTAAGCCATTAACTCCGCTCGAAAGGGCGGCAGCATACCAACGCCTAATTAACCAAGGTTGGGAGTCGTCAGAGGTTGCAAAGAAAGTTAAGCGCTCAGTTAAAGATGTTGATCACCACTTGCAGCTACTAGCCTGCGGTGACGAGCTTATTGATATGGTTCGCTCTGGTGAGGTATCAGCGACAACTGCTGTGGCCTTATCGAAAGAACATGGAAATCAAGCTTCAACTGTAGCCACTGAGCAAATGAGCAAAGCCAAAGCCGCTGGCAAAAAGAAACTAACACGTAGTGATGCCTTACCTCAATTCAGTGCAGTGAAGGCAAGGCGTTTTATTCAGGCTGTAGTCGATGCAGGTTTAGAGCTTCAAGGAGAAGCAGGGTTAATCATGGAAGAATATCGGACATTCTTATCTGAAAATAATCAGGAGAGAACATTGTGAATACAGCAGAAAACAATATTTATCAATTCTCCAGAGGTGATCCAGAGGAAAGATATATTAAGCCGGAGCAACCAAGAATGGCAGAGTTGGAAGATGGCTATACAAAGCTTGCCAATGAGTTACTTGAATCGCTGTCGTGCTGCAACCTTACGGCAAGGCAATTTAGAGTCATGTTAGCGTTAATTCGTAAAACTTATGGTTTTGGTAAGAAGAATGACCGAATAGCAGACTCTCAGCTTGCGGAGGTATCTGGGCTATCAAGACAGAACGTTAACAAGGCAAAGAAAGAATTGATTTCAATGAATTACATTATTCTTGAAGGTAATAAAATTGGGGTCAACAAAGAGGTTTCAGCGTGGAAAAATCAATCTAGAGACAGTGTCTCTAACTTGAAGACTAAAAATGTCTCTAACTTAGAGACAAATGAAGTCTCTAGATTGGAGACACACAAAAGAAATACTTTAAAGAAAAAAGAAATAACTAATATATCGTCCGAGAATTCTAACGAATCCTCTGACCGACCATCTGAAAAAGTTTTAATGGTTAAGCCTGATGCGGTTGTTAGCTCACCCAAGGGTAACAAGTGGGGGAATGCTGATGACCTGAAAGCGGCTCAATGGATTTACTCACAAGTCCTGATAGTCAGCCCAACAACCAAAGAGCCAAACTGGTCAACTTGGGCTAACGATGTTCGACTGATGAGACAGCTAGACGGACATACCCACCAAGACATTTGCAAAATGTTCAAATGGGCAAACAAAGATTCGTTCTGGTGTAGCAATATTTTATCGCCAGCAAAACTCCGTGAGAAGTGGCCAACACTGGTTATTCAAAGTCAGCAGCCAAACCGAACTCAGCGAGTCGCAGAGCAAGCGCCAGTGCAAAGCTGGAACACTCGTGAAGCATGGGAGAATGAATTCATATGAAACCTAATCTGGCAACTGCAATCGCTAATCGTGATGCAGGCGCACTGGCTAGAATGGCTCAAAGCAGTACGCCGCAGAAAGTAGTAAATCCCCAAGCCGAGCAACTAGTCGATGTGTTATTTCGAAACCTGAAACAAATCTTTCCTGCCGCAGTAAATACCATATTCAAAAACGAAAGCGACGAGCTAGCAGCTAAGCGCCAGTGGATCGCCGCATTTGCTGAAAATGGAATTACTACCCGTGAGCAGCTTCAAAACGGAATGCGGCACGCTAGGGCAAGCGATAACCCATTCTGGCCTGCCGTTGGTCAGTTCATCAAGTGGTGCAAACAGGAAGACTTTACTCAGCTTGGATTACCCACCGAAACCGAACTATACGAAGTATTTAAAAAGTATTGCTCGGAGCGTGGCTGGCGTAGATTTAATTGGCCATCAAATGCCTGTTACTGGATTGTCACGAAAGTTTACTCAGAAATGCGGAGCCGAAACCTATCGGATTCAGAGGTTATAAAACTTTGTGCATCTGAACTTAAAGTCATGGCCAACAAAATTAAATCAGGCGAGAAGATACCAGATCCGATATTGCAACTAGAAAGCGCAGTGATACCCACCAAGCGAGACAAGGCGCTATCAATCATTGCTGACCTGAAAAACAAACACGGGTTCAAGTAACACACCAAATCATAAGGACTTCTAGATGAATCTATTAAAAAGCACAGTCACCAAGGTATTAGGTGATCCGGTTCGCCATACCTACAAAAGCGATGATGGAACAGAAAATGAATATTATCTAACGCCAGTTGAGAGTGATTGCTGGGGTGATATTTCTAACACGAAAGTGATGACAAACACTCTTGAGCAAGCCAAGGCAATTAAAGTCGGCTACGAGTGGGAATCGTGAGGGTTGAGTGATGAAAGGAACAACGTTAACAGAGTTACTAGAAGCGTGGGATAAAACAGCCAAGCAGACAGTATGGAAAATGTATTGCTCAGCAGGTAAGCCAAGTCGTGACAGATTTACTAGCATAAATGCGGCAAGGTATAGACGGAAATATCGAAATAGGAAAAATCGCTCTTATGCTGAAAAAGTAGCTTATCAACTGGCTGATAATCTTACGATATCTGAGTTAGTAGGCAGTAACAGAAAGCACTTTGAACTACCAGCTTACATCTACACATTCGGCAATTCAGGCACAGCAAAAAGCCAGAGGGAGGCATCTAATGCAGGGAACTAATCCAACAGAGTTTGAAGAGTGGTGCGCTAAAGAAATGGGGCATACGGTTGAATATATGATTATGCAGCGCAATAAAAACATACTTGGCGGCACTATCTACAAGCATGAAGAAATTGATAAACGATATCGTGCTTGGAGTGCTGCGACGTCATATATCAGGAAAAACTTAATATTCAGAAAGCCAATGCCAGAGGGTGAATGATGAGGTACTACAAACAATATCCAGTAACGCTCAAGCATTTTATCGATAGACCGCTTTGGGCTGCCGCCTGTGGATATGACTTTAACTTTCTAGATTGTCTGGCGTGGTCAGCTGATATCTACGGAAAAAACATTCCAGTGATACTTAGATTAAGACCTGATGACGTTCTGTCATTGGAAATTCGAGAAATCCCTATGGCGATTTTCTACACCATTGTCACGCTATTATTTTTACTGCTATGGCCACTAACTTATCCCATTTGGGCTGTAGTTTGTTACTGGTTATGCAAGCGGAAAGTAAAACAACCAATGAACGACATCAGAGACCACAACCTAAGCAGATGGCTACGTAATTTTAAGCCATAGCAGCATGGAACAGGAGAACTAACAGTGAGTGATGAAACATACAAATGGATAGTAGCCACGCTATCAATGATGGGGTACGTGTATATTGTTACACAAGCGTTTTGCTGGTTCGTAAATTTGATATTCAGCAAGTTATTTAAGCGCAAATCAAAAGAGCGAAAGCAAGCGGCAATTGATGAATTGTACGATGCGTTTGAACTGGGCGAAATTAAAGATAACCAAACCATTAAGGTTGCAACCAAAGGCGGATTAGTCGTTATGATTTATCGTCAATAGGAGGCTAACTTGGAAGCAGATTTCCTCTTCCACGAATCAACCAAAACCGCAGCATGGCAACACCTTAAAGAAGTTCTAGCAACAAACCAACCACACCGAATCATTATCAAGCCTTGGAAGTCCACACGATCACTATCTCAGAATGCGCTCATGTGGATGTGGAATGATGACATATCTAAAGCAGTAAATGAAATTTCTACTGAACATTTAAGCAAGGATGAGATGCACGAGTATCTCAAGGAGCTTTTTTGTCCTGTAAAAACAATATCTGTAATGGGGGTGGAGCGGCGAGTTAAGTCAACAAAGCTATTAACTACTGATGAGATGACTTTTTATCTAAGGCGTGTAGAGGTGTGGTGTGTTGATCGTGGAATAAAAACAAGAATTCCTGAAAATTCTGAGTATCACAAAAGGAGACTCGATAATGAGTGAAGGTGAAATTTGGAGAGATGTGCCAAGTCTCGAAAAAAAGTATCAAGTCAGCAGCTTGGGGCGAGTGAGAAGCAAAGATATGGATGTAAGAACATGCGGTAGAAATAGAAATTTCACTTACAGAAAAGTGAGAGGGCGATTGTTAGGTCTTTGTAAAAGTGGGGAATACGACAGGCTCGCTGGAGCAAAAGGCGAACACTTATTGGTGCATAGACTAGTTGCGTTGGCATTCATACCAAATCCTGAAAACCTTCCAGTAGTAAATCACATCGATGGCAACAAGAAGAACAATCGCGTTGAAAATCTTGAATGGTGTACCTATGAGGATAATAACAAACATGCATGGAGAACTGGGTTATGTGATAAGCAAAAAACGCCTGTCTTATCAATTTCAAGAGAAGGATTTGGGCACTGGTATCCATCCATGCAATCAACAAGATTTTATGGCTGCAACCCATCGTTAGTACACAACACAATTACAGGAAGGCAGAAGTCTCATAGAGGCATGGTGTGGTGTTATGCAAACAATTCGGAATACATGAAACTCAAGGAGCAGCAAGAGAGATGAATATTGTAATAGCGGAGATAATTGCTAAAAACTTCAAAGTTGGCGATGTGATTACATCTGTCATTGTTCGAGATTTAGACAATGGGCGCGTGCATCTAAATAACTACTCATCGACACTAAATGACCTTGTTGTATGGGGTGCAGTAACCAAGCAAAAGCAAAGGGGCAAGATTGCTACATTTAAGATAATCGGTGATGTGAGTATTGCCATCAACGCAGAGATAAAAAAGATGGAGTCCAGCAAATTAAACAGCAGAGAAGGCGCTTTTAGCCGAGCATTCCCTGACTACTTGATAGAAAAATTTAACTCGTTATTGGCTGGAGTTAGAGCATGATTAGAACTCGACACGTATTCATATTCTTTTCGATTGTTACTTTAGCGATGGGGTTTATGGGGGCATAGATGGCACTAAAACGCGATAAATACGATATTGTATTTTCGCAGTTAGTCAGGGAACGAACAGATTACGAATGCGACTACTGCGGAAGACACTTTAGACACGAACCTTCAAAACTTCACTGCTCCCACTTCAAATCACGACGACACAAAGCAACTCGATACCATCCTCTTAATGCCTTCTCACACTGCGCTGGATGTCACCGAAAACTAGGCGAAGACCCACACGAATTCAATGCTCATGCTGTTATCACTTACAGCGAGATGACCATTGATAGCGTGGCTCGCTTGGCAGGTACAGCGGTGAAGTTAAAACCGTGGCAAATGGATGATTTATACCAGCATATGAAAGGTGAGCTTAAACGGCTTCAGGAGCTACGTAGTGAGGGCGCAACAGGTCGAATTGAGTTCACACTGCCTGATTGGTATCAGCATGGAATAACTTATCAGATGGGGGATATGTGATGACTGATAAATACAAAAATCTTCGCGTTGCAATAGCGGTGGCCAGAAGAAAATCAAGAGAATCACTTCATCGAGCCAAATTTAGTGTTATTCAGCTTCCACTAGGAAACCTAGCTGTTGTGAGAACTTTTGATGCACAACAAAGAGGAAAGTCGATTGTTTATTCAGTCGGTTGCGACAGGTATCACACAGTATTGCCGGAGGTAAGATGAGCTACATCGGAGAGAAAGAGTTAACGAAGGAACAATTCGACTGGCTTAACGGATGGCTTGAATTGTGGGGCGCTTGGGTTCATTCAGGCAATGGAGGGCGCATGATAAACATGATTTACAAATTCATGCGAACAGTCGAGCCAAACAGTACACCATCAAGACCTATGTGTAGTGACGATGACGGAATGTTGATTTCTCAGGTCGTAGATTCAATCATCGCCACTGACGAACAGGCTTATAAAATATTGCTCAGCTATTACGCATGTGAAGCTTCCAAACTTTCGATAGCATCTTACTACCATAAGGTTGCAAAACCCCGCAAAATGCAAACAAGAGGAGGTAACAGGCTAAAGAAACCATCTTTCGGAACTTGCAGGAATGAAGTAGACGAAAAGTTAAAGGCTTGCCAGTGGCTGTTGTATGAACCTCTGCGAAATGCAATGAATAATCGTAAACGTGTAGCGAAAATAAAGAAAATAAGCGAACTTTGCTATTGACATGTTATAGCAAATTAGCAATACTTATCAGGTAAGCTGCCTTAACTGTTCTTAGGTTGGCTTAACCAGATTATAGAGCCTCACTTCGGTGGGGCTTTGTTGTATAAATATCTCAGTAAATCGCAATCAATCGTGACGGGAAACTATCATTAGCAGAAATGCCGACATTGCGGATGAGTACCTTAACCGAGGCATAGCCCTAACTGTCTATCCTGTCTTGCGATAGTCAAGCTATGTCCATCTAAATAGCAATAGTGCCCCTCATAACCTCTACGCAGAACGGAGAAATCTGGTTTGCGATACGTTTGGGGCTTTCGATGTACCCGATGGGGCTTGAAGACCACGCCACCCGCTCGCAGTCAATAGTTACTACCTGTCTAGTGGCTTGGTGTGGCAACCTAATTTAGAGGTTTATATGCTTGATGAATTCGAAGGCTTCGACGAGTTTGACGGACTTTAATTCCCCCGAATTCGAGGGAATAAACAGAACGTGGTAACAACGGGTATTAATTTTGTTTCCCTCATTGATGAGGGTATCATAGCTTAAATTACTGATATTGTTACGTTATGGGAATTCCCATAACGCTAATTTAACCTGTAAGTAATCCTTACAAGTTCACATTCAAGAGGTCGCTCAGCGGCCTTTTTTCGTATACGCCGCCACAGAATTCTAATCACACACACTTAATTGAAGCATAGAGATTGTGCGCGGCTATCTATTAACTAAAACACAGGTGTTATATATGCCAAGTACCGCAGCTGGTGCTATCGTCGGCGCGGCAGGCGGTGGTGCAATCGGATTAATGACAGGAAGCTTTGACTACGGAGTAATTACAGGTGCGATTATTGGCGCAACTGTTGCGGTCATAGCCTCAAAAGATAACAACAAGAAAAAGGTTCTGTTATTTATCTTATCGTTTTTAACTGGCGTTCTTATCTCTGAATCAGTAGAGCGAATAATTGTAGCTGAGACAGGTTATGAGATAGGTAAAACATTAACTGCCATTCTGGTTTCAGCGTTATTCATTTCATTGCTTCTCATTATCGCAAGTAGCGAAACACTAACAAAGGCCATTAGATGGCTACCAAGACTCATTGAGAATAATTTCTCCGTATTGATGAGCACCTTAACTGAAAAGTGGAGGGGCAAAAAATGAGTTATCAGGAGATTATCAACTATACGAATGTCGTCGTGTTAATTCTCATGGCTATTCGTGTATTTCTATGCAATTACGCTCGCCACAGAGATTCATTTATCGGCATGGTGCTTATCTGGCTTTGTATATGGCAAAGCTACCAATTAATAAAGCCTAATGATTTCGATACGAGCTTATCTAACTTACTCGGTGATGTGTTCATCTGCGTTTTGGTTTTCGCGGCTAAAGGCAACATCATGCAGGTATTCAAGAAGGTGAAAAATGAGCGAACCTAAATGGCTAATTGAAGCCAGAAAAGAAATTGGCGTATCTGAGCATACCACTGAGGGCTCGAAATCAGTCGATCAAATGTGGATTGATAGCAAGTTGCGTGGACTAGTCGGAACCGCGAGAAAAGTTCCTTGGTGTGCTGGTTTCGTCAATGCCATGCTAGAGCGTGCTGGTATTAAATCTCCTCGCAAAGATGCTTCAAGTTCATATGATACTTTCGGGCAAAAGCTAACAGAGCCTAAATATGGATGTATTGTTCGCTTCTCACGTTCTGGCGGTGGTCATGTTGGTTTCTGTGTTGGTAAAACTGAGAATGGTTCACTTCTTATCTTGGGTGGCAATCAATCAGACGCAGTAAATATTAAAGCATTTGGAACTGACCGAGTTGTTGCTTATCGCTGGCCTGATGGCGTTGAAGTAGACAACCGACCGCTACCAATTGGTGATGCTGCAGTATCAGTGAAAGAGTCGTGATATGAACTGGAAAGCGACCGCGATAGCGTTAATCGGCGTTATTGTTCTGGGTGGTTTGCTTAATTGGGAAGTGAGTAAAAACCAAAAGCTCACAAATGAAAATGAGTTGCTAAATAGCCAGCTATCAGCAAGCCAGCTACTAAACAAAGTAACCCAATCAGCTATCACACTTCACTATCAAGTATCACTCGACAACATCAAAGCAAAGCAATTAGAGGACTCAGAACATGTCAAAGTTAAGACTGTTATCAAAACAGTGCTCAAAGACAATGAGTGCGCTAATACTGCTGTGCCCGATGATGTTGTTAGTGAGCTGCGGAAATACAAAAGAGATATTGATTCCCGTTCAGCCAGTACCGATACCAGCGCAACTAATCGCTGACTGTCCTCAGCCAGATATTCCTGAAAACGTTGATTGGGGTGATTTCCCTCAACTACTGGCTGATGCGATGAACTCAATAGCAAAGTGCAACTTGGACAAGAAAGCAATACGGGAAATTGAACAACAAAGAAATGCCCCAAATATCGGGGCGAAGCGAGAATAACAGTTCATGAATGTAACGCAACTATACGTTAATCGTGAATGACCACAACCTTAAAAAGGTAGTAATCTCAAACGGATATTACAAATATGAGCCTCCAATTAGGGGGCTTTTTAATGGCAAAAAAATAGCCCCTGGTGTTGAGGCTTGAAAGTGTAGGAATATATATGAAGCTAATAACTTAGCGATGTAATAACCATACCCCTCTTAATGTTACGTTACGAAAGTAAAGTTAAAAGAAAGTTACATTTATTCAAGTTTTGTAATCAGTAGTACGCATTTCACCCTGTGCCACGCTCGGCACATACACACCAAAGAACCTTTCAGGATAAGCCTTGAGGATGGCCAGTAGTGGTTTGGTTAACCCTCTTTGGGCTGGTTACTCCTGAGCGCAAGGTTTATCTCTAAAAGGAACTAACCATGATTAAAATCGTACCTATGAAGTATAACGAAACTCTGATCCCGTTTAATGGCGATTGTTGGGTTAATGCTACCGCAGCAGCTAGGCACTTTGGAAAACTAACCAAAGACTGGTTAAGGGTCTCATCAACTAAAGAGTATATCTACGAGGTTGGCAAAGAGCTTGATATTGAAGCGTATAATTCTAAAGAGGAGATTTCTCCCCTTTTAGTTCGGGTAGAAAAAGGACGACATGGCGGTACTTGGATCCATCCTGAATTAGTAATTGAGTTCGCAAGATGGTTATCACCAAAATTTGCTCGCGCTTGCGACCGACACATTAAAAACATGTTGATGTCACAGAGTATGACATTGACCGAAGATCAGGTTATTGGATTACTGACATACAAAGAGGCCACTGAATGGGAAAAGCGATTTCAAGAACCCTATTACAGAGCGCTATCAAAGATGTCAGGGACTCCTTATTTTGGTCATGTTGGCGGTTGTCCGTTATTGTTCGCTGGTATCACAGCTAAATGGGTTTATGGCGTTGCATTACCTGATTATGTCTATGAATCAGTCAAAGAAAATAAAGGCGACAGAGAAAAAATCCATCAATACCTGAAAGGTGATGCCTTGCATGCGGTAGAACAGCAAATGGTAGCAGTAACAAACATTGCTAATAGTTCTGTTGACTACAAAGACTTTGATGCTAGATGTATGGCTGCTTTTGATGTTAAAGGGCAAATGCAATTGCTTTATCCTTCAGCGCATGGAGAGCAACATGCAGCAAGATTACAGTAAGCAAGTAGAAATCTTTTCATTAGTAGTCAGCGAGTTATTTTTGATTAGACAGGTCGCCATGCATAAGCGGCCTGTTTTTCGTTCATCGCTAGGGGATATTAAGTTTAGCGTTGAGTCGTTGGTCAACTTCTTAACATCATACTATCGGGAAGATTATAAAAGCGACCTTGAATTAAGTATGCTGTTCTTCAATATGCCGAAAAGAGAATACCTACCAGATCCGACAGTGCTAGTTTCTTGGTGTATGAATGAAGAACTAACCGATGAGGCAATACAGAAAATATCAGGCTTGCTTGAAGACTTCGCGGAAATGGAATTCTCAAATCAAATTCAATAGGTCGCTCAGCGGCCTTTTTTATTGGGTGGAATATGAAAACAGGAATCATCACATACAAGATGTCGCTTTGTCCATTCATGAAGCCAGTTTTAATTATCGCTGCCATTTTCCATATAGATTGGTTGGCGAATTTATGCTTCAAGAAAGAACTCATTCTTGAAGGTGAAGAGGTAGAAATAGGCAGTTAAATAATAAGGTAAATCATGACTACTGAACTAACAGCAAAAGAGAAAATCCGCTTAGGCTTACTTAAGCTAACAGGCAATAACACCGCAGCAACCGCAAAGGCAATCAAGCTCATCAATGACGACCAACTTGAATATGAGCTATTTGTTCAACTGTGGAATAGCAACAACGGCAACTTTGATAATGGGTCCGTCGATACATTAACGAAAGTTGATTCCGTCTATCAACGAGTGCAGGAAACAAAGAAAACGTTATTCAACGATGAAGTAGCAGAATAACCAATCACAAAGCTCATCAAGGTGGGCTTTCTAATTTGTTATGAGGATATGAATATATGGCACTCACAGATAAGCAGGAAATGTTTTGTCGTGAGTACCTCGTAGATTTGAACGCTACACAAGCGGCTATTCGTGCGGGGTACAAAGAAAAAGCCGCACGCAAAACAGGAAGTGAAAACCTCACAAAACCAGACATTGAAAAACGAATCCAAGAGCTGATGAATGACCGCAGTGATAGGCTGGATATCGATGCAGACTACGTGCTTAAGCGCTTGGTAGATATAGACCAAATGGATGTGCTGGATATTCTCCACGATGACGGAGGTATAAAGCCTATTCACGAATGGCCTAAAGTGTGGCGCACGTCGTTAAGTGGCATGGACTTGGCTGAAATGTTTGAGTCCAAGGATGGTGAGCGCGATTTGGTCGGTATCATGAAGAAAATCAAATGGCCTGACAAAGTGAAGAACCTAGAAATGATAGGTAGGCATAGAAGCGTTGGCGCGTTTGTTGAATTAAGTAAAACAGAGCTTACTGGCAAAAACGGTGGGCCAATAGAAACCGCAACGCTAACAAAAGAAGAATACAGGAACGCTCGACAGGAGATGCTAAATGAGGACGACTGTTGAGCAAAGAAACTTTGCACGTAAGTTAGAGTGCGAAGAGGACGGGTTATACTTCTCTAGATACTTCTTCAAGCAGCGTACTGGAGGCAAGATGATCGTCGCACCTCATCATCATGCAATACAGGATGCGCTTGATAGAGTTATTAGCGGCGAAATCACACGGCTAATAATCAATGTTCCTCCTGGTTATACAAAAACAGAACTCGCAACTATCAACATGATGGGGCGAGGGATGGCGATAAATAACCGCGCACGTTTCATGCACCTCTCATACTCACATAACTTGGCATTACTTAACTCATCGACAACTCGCAGTATGGTTAAGTCACAGGCGTTTCAATCCATGTGGCCAATGACTTTACGGGATGACGCTGATAGTAAGGCCATGTGGTGGAATGAGTTTGGCGGCGGTGTGTATGCTTCATCAGCCGCAGGTCAGGTAACAGGTTTTCGAGCGGGTCACATGGAGTCAGGCTGGCAAGGCGCATTGGTTATTGATGACCCAGTTAAGCCCGACGATGCTTACAGTGAGACTGTTCGTGACGGTGTAAATAATCGGTTTAACGAAACAATTAAATCACGATTGGCTATCGAAACCACGCCAATGATTGTGATCATGCAGCGCATTCATTACCACGATTTAAGCGGCTATCTATTGCGCGGTGGCTCTGGTGAAAAATGGCATCACCTTTACTTACCCGTAGTCATTGATAATTCACAATCGTATCAAGAGTTATTCCCTGAAAACTCTCACGCTATACCTATTGAGCATGGTCTTGATGATGGCTGGCTATGGGAATTCAAGCACAATGAATCACACCGAACGGCTTTAGAGTCACACCGCAGAACATTTGAAGCGCAGTATATGCAACGACCTCGCAGATTTAATGAGGAAGGAGCGCTGTGGAATGAGCAAATGATTAATGCGGCTCGTGAACTGAATATCATAGAGCCATTAGCTCGAACGGTAGTAGCTATTGACCCGCAAGCGACAAACTCAGATGAGAGTGACGAAAGCGGAATTGCAGTGGCTAGCGCATATGGCGGTGGTGATAAACGTCAATTCACGGTCGATGGTGATTACAGTGGCAAATACTCTCCGAATGGTTGGGCGACAAAAGCAATATGGGCCTATGAACATCATAAGGCTGACGCGATAGTTATTGAAACTAACCAAGGTGGCGATATGGCTGAAGACACTCTGAAGAATGCAGGGTTCAAAGGCCGTATTATTCGCATCCATGCCAGTAAGGGTAAGTTCGCCAGAGCTGAGCCAATATCAGCCTTATATGCACAGGGTAGAGTTGGGCACAGAGGTAACTTATTCACACTGGAAAACCAGATGATGGAATACGTACCGCAAACAGCCAAGAAGTCACCCGACAGAATGGATGCCACAGTTTATGCATTGACTGAGCTCAGTGAGCCAGTAATTGTCGGAATGCTAGTTAGAAAACGTTAATGAGGGCAAAAATGGAAGTAAATCAACAACGGCTATCATTAGCGGTTAATAACGCATTGAAAGCCGCACAAAGAGCTAGAATGTCCTACGTTCAGTCGCTAGGCACTGGCAACACTAAAAGACCTCGAATATGGAATGAGTTTGGCTGGCCTGAAAATCTAAGCTTTGATGATTTCTATAGGCTATATGATCGCAATGCGCTAGGTGGTGCTGCGGTTGATAGATACATATCTGGGTGTTGGATTGATTACCCTGAAATATTCGAAGGTGACGAAGAGGCAGACCAAGACGGCTCAACAGATTGGGATAAAGGCCTTAATAAGCTACTCAAAAAACACTGGGAGCAGGTTGTAGAGGCTGATAAACGCAATTTAGTAGGTCGATATTCTGGTTTAATTATTCAAATAAGAGATAACAGACAATGGAATGAGCCAGTTGACACTAGCATTGTTAAAAAACTGAAAGATAAGGCCATTGTTCGTTTAATCCCTGCATGGGAAGCGCAGCTTGATGTTAAAACTTGGGATGAAGACCAAGCAAGCGAAAACTACTCCATGCCAACGATGTACTCGTTTACTGAAATGGCAGTGGGAGATGATAGCGATGGGTCACCGTCTCGAATAATTGATATTCATCCTGACAGGGTGATTACGCTCATCGAAGGTGCTGCTGATGGCAAAATGTCTTCTGGCGTATCGCTACTGAGAAAAGGTTACAACAAACTGCTCGACATCGAAAAGGTATCGGGAGGTAGCGCCGAGGGATTCCTTAAAAACGCTAGCAGACAACTTAACTACGCATTCAGTAAAGAAACTGATTTTAATGCATTAGCAGAAGCGTTAGGGACGAATATAGAGGGGCTTCCAGATGCGCTTGATGAGCAGGTTAGACGGCTAAATCAAAGCATTGATGCCTCAGTATTAATGCAAGAAGGCTCGGCAAGCGTGCTTTCTGTTGCCGCTGCCGACCCTGAACCAACTTGGCGCACATTGTTAGCTGAGTTTGCGGCATCAATCAACATGCCTGTTAAGGTGCTTATCGGTCAGATTACAGGGGAGCGCGCTTCAACTGAGGATATGAAGGATTGGGCTAGAACCTGTAAATCAAGGCGTGAAGGATTTCTCTCAAAAGTCATTACTGACCTGATCCACCAATTTGGAAGGCTTGGCGTTATTGAGCAAAAAGACGAGATAACAGTAAGTTGGTCTGATTTACTCGCACCTAGCCAATCTGAAAAGCTGGATAACATGAGCAAGGCTGCTGATGTTGCAATGAAGACGCAAAACTCATTCGGTCGCTCTGTTCTTATGGAGAACGAAATTAGAGCGCTTGGCGAGTACCCAACATTGCCAGAATTTGAGAACAGCGAGCCGCCAGAGTCAGGCGCCAAAGGAGACCCGTTAGTCGATGATGAAGAATCAAAAGATAGGATCGCCGATAATACCAAGGAATAAGGCTGACCCGACACAATCAGGGCGGCAAGTTAGAAAGATGTTCCGTGATATTGATAATCGGTATTACGAACTCAAAAAAGCACTCAAGCAACTATTCGACCTGTCATTTACTGGCAGAGAGAAAACGCAATCACCCACTCAAAGCTACATACTCGCTAAAAACTCACAGGATGAGCCTGACACGATTTTTAAGGTTAACGCTGGCGTTTATGTATATGACCTAGCGGAGCGTCCTACAGAGTACGCTAGATTCCTTGAAAGACTGCAATCAATACTTGATGACTACCTTCTAGAAGGTGGCGACGAGCGATTGTGGGCTTTTGGGTATGTATCTGATGAGTATGAGCGCGGCACACTGAATGCTTACACTAACTTAGCCGTACAATCCGAAGTCTACGCACAGCAAACAACACTCACTTACCTACTGTCACAGCCAGCTTACCAGAATCAGGTTGCGGCTGCGTTTATCTCTACTTATAGCGATTGGCGCGGCTTATCTGATGCTGCACGGACTGACTTAGCAAATGTTATCGGTACATCGATAGCGCGAGGCATAAACCCACGCGAAACAGCGCGGATAGTTAGCCAGCGGTTAGATGTATCTATGACTAGAGCAAAGGCTATCGCACAGACTGAACAAGTTGGCGCACTTCGTAGGGCAAACTGGAATGAAACGACATGGGCTAGCGAAAGGTTAGGTCTGAAAACTGGCATCTTATGGATATCAGCGCTTAAGCAAACAACAAGACCGAGTCATGCAGCGCGTAGCGGTAAGATATTCACTGTTGAAGAGGTGGAATATTTCTACTCAATCAATGGTAATCGCTATAACTGTTACTGTGGCAATCAGCCAGTATTGTTGAATGAAGATGGCACGCTGCATAACACTAGCATTTTAGACAGGCTCATTCAGTCGCGTGATGAGTGGGAAGAAAAGCGACAGGAATCAACAAGCAATTCATAAAGAGGCCAACACATGAAGCGCACTCGCGTCAATGTGCTGTCTGCTATTAATTCCTCATCAAACATATCAATCGAAACTATCAATAACGTCGAGCATTACGTCGTCAAAAACGTGTGCCCGCTGTATGACGATTGCGTGTTAAATGAGGGGCTATATCCGACAGCCGAAAACGACAAGGGCTATAAGAGCCTAGACCGTGTTCCTATGCCGTACGGTCATCCAAAAGTAAATGGTAATTATGTGACCGCTCGTGATGTTGATGCCATTAACGAGCATTACATCGGGGCATATTCAGCGAACCCACGAAAAGAAAATGGGCGTGTATTGATTGATATGTACGTCAATAAGCGATTCGCGGAAGGGTCAGAAAGCGGCAGAGAGGTCATTGAGCGGCTAGATAAGATGATGAATGGCGAAGATGTAGAGCCAATCGGAATATCCACAGGGCTAAACCTCAATAGGCTGCAAGCAAATGGTAAAGCGCCAAACGGGAAAAAGTACAAATGGATAGCGACCAATCAACAGTATGACCACATTGCAATATTGTTGCATGAGCAGCCAGCTGGCACGCCAGAGGAGGGGATTGGGGTATTTGTTAATAGCGAGGGCGAGAAACTAGACGTTGAAGAAGTGAAGCTGATTGATGCTGCAAATTTCACGCAAGAAGGCTTATTTAACAAAGCTAAGTTCTTTTTCGCTAATAATTCATTCTCATTTGAAGATATCTATTCCGCATTACGTGCGGCATTGCGTAACGCTTCCAGTGGCGATGATTGGCCTTATCCCGAAATGGTATGGCCCGATAAATTCATTTACTACAAATCAGGTAAAACCTACCAACAAAAATATCTCATGAACGATGACGGAGACGCCGAACTCGTTGGTGAGCCTATCGAAGTTGTGCGCAAGCCAACAGAGTACGAAGTTAAAACCAATAAGGAAACTAACCCGATGAAAGAAATCATCACGAATGCGCTGAAGGCGAAAGGCATCGAAACAGAAGGTAAATCTGATGCTGAATTACTGGATGCGTACAACCAAATGAACGCCGAAGGAAAGAAAGAGGAAACGCCAGAAGAAAAAGCTGCGCGTGAGAAAAAAGAGAAAGCGGAAAAGGATAAAGCCGACACCGCAAACAACAGTGAACTACAGCAACAAATCACAGCCGCTGTAAACGCTGCTATTGCCCCACTTCAAGCGCAGTTGAATGCTAATGCAGACAAAGAAGTAAATGCCATGCGTGACGCTGTGAAAGCTAAATTCGGTATGTCCGACATCGCTGTTAATGCGCTAAGTGGCGAC
The DNA here is from genome assembly GCF_013255915.1 of Providencia rettgeri. Taxonomy (GTDB): domain Bacteria; phylum Pseudomonadota; class Gammaproteobacteria; order Enterobacterales; family Enterobacteriaceae; genus Providencia; species Providencia hangzhouensis. The sequence continues at coordinate 1,980,013 of NZ_CP053896.1, forward strand.
CCACTGAAAGAGTTATACGCGCAGTGCAATGTATCGCATGGCCTGAACGGTTCATTCCAACAAGTCAATTCCTCTCAATCAGTTTCAGATATGCCGGAGTAAAACATGGCGAATAAAAAACGTGTAATTCATGCGGGTGGTGTATTCACTAACCCATTGCTACACCGTGAAGGTGCGGCTGCGGCTGACACTAAAGCGGGTGTTATCGGTTTCTATGATGAGACCACGGCTAAATTTACGCCATCAGTCGATGGTAAAGAAGCGAACATTTTGTATGTGGCCAACTTTGATTATCTGCGCTGCCAGACGGTTGACGATGTAATCAAGACGGGTGATTGGGTTGTTGCAATTCAGCCAATGCAAGGTCTGTTCCTAAACGTGCGTGCCGCCGCTGGCACTTACAAGAAAGGTCAAGCGGTTATTGTTGCTAATGGTCAAATCACACTGGCAACGGGCGCAGAAGGCGAAGCAGTATTTGCCTATGTCGAAGAAGATACAGCATTAACCGCTGAAGCGGGTGATCTGGTTCGTGTTGTGTTCAAGTAAGGAGAACTGAATGTTTTATTTTTCAACTAAGAAGGCAACCGAAACGGGGAACCTTGAAGCCAACCAAGCGCAATTTGGTGCGTTGAGTTTGGAGCGTAACTCATCTGCTCAGGCTGTGGCTGACTTTATTTCTCGTGCTCGTAATGTGCCTGTTTTAGACGCTGCCAATGCGGTGGACGACATTAAACGTTTGTACAAAGCGTATGACCAGACTGTGTTAGCTGAATTCCAGCCAAACACTGAATTCACCTTGTTAAACGACCTTATGGGCCTATCTCGCTCAGTTCGTATTGATGAGTCGGTCTATGAATATGCACGTAAAGGCGGTGGCGGTGTGGCTCACACGTCAATGAGTGGTCAGGTCGGTGCGTTACTTGAAGCTAGCGCTTATAGCTTCGATGGAACAATGGTGCCAATTCATGACACTGGCTTTAAGTTCACATGGCGTGACCCGATTTTCGGCAAAGGCTCTGCACTGGCTTCTTTATCTGATGCTCAGAAAGACTCTGTTGACACTGTTCGCCGTAAGTACCTCGATTTTATCTGGAATGGTTTCCGTGATGCTGAGGGTAACTTCATTGCATTTGATGGTAAGACGTTTAAAGGCTTGCGTAGTGATGAGCGCGTAGCTCAAGTGACATTGAATATCAATTTCGCAACTGAGCAAGATGGCAAGAAAATTCGCACTGAAATCATCAAACTGCGTGACGTTCTGAAGCTGCAAAATCTGCAATACGGCGAGCAGACTTGGTACGTATCTGGCGAAATCCTGTCTAACTGGGAATCTGTCTACTTCGATGTTAACCAAACCCGCACCATTCTTGAAGAAATCAAGAAAATCACGGGCATTAAAGACATCAAAGAAGACTATGAGCTGAAAGGTAACGAAGTTCTGATTGTTCCGCTGGGTGCTGGTGTTATCGCTCCTATCGTCGGTCAGGCATTCGGTACTGTTGCAGACCCTCGCCAGTTCTATAACTCAGATTATGTATGGCGCACATGGGGTGCTGCTGGTCTGATGGTTAAGCAAGACATCGCGGGTCACTTCTCAGTTATCCATGCTAAAGGCGCATAAGGGGGATTCATGGCACTGGTAAAGGTTATTTCAAGTAACTTCTTTGCTGGTGCCGACCTCAAAAAGCAAGAGGTTGGCGCTCAGTTGGATGTCTCAGAAGAAACTGCTGAAACATGGCTACAGGCTGGTCTGGTAGAGCGAATCGAAGAACGAAAACTCGAAGTCGCCACGCCAGAGAAGAAAAAGGGTAAAGGTAAATCAGATGGTGATAACACCTGATGACGTAAAGCCAATGATAGCCGAGCTTGGGTTTACATTGCCTGATTCCGTGCTGTTGTTGCTACTGGAACAAGTGAATGCAAAATCTGAATGCTTGGCGGCTAACTATGATGAATCACTGCAAAAGCTGCTTCTAGTTTACGCAATGGTTCGCCTCGCCTCATTATCTGGCGCTCGAAAGATATCATCACAAGGTGCTCCTAACGGGGCGTCACGTTCGTTTACTTATGACTCAGCTGGTACGGATTATTTACTGAAACAGCTTAGAGCATGGGATACGGCAGGGTGTTTATCATCGTTGCCACTGGCGAGTAAATCGGTTGGGTTCTTTGGTGTGATAGGGGGTTGCTCGTGAGTAATACGGCTGAGTGGGTTTATACCAACGTTGCTACTGTTTACCCTGTGAGTCGCGGAGGTCGATACGGCGATGAGATTATCTACGGCACACCTTATTTAATCGCTTGCACGTTCAAAGGCAGTAACGAGGTAGCGAAAGATGATTTCGGTACTGAGTTTGTTACTAAAGACTTGTACAACACCGAAATGAAGTATCAAGGCCAGCCTGTTCGTCATCCTGTCCGCGGGGATTATATCGCGCAGGAAGATACAACAGCTATTCTTGACCCAAGGTTAGTGAATGCGAGTCAAATCGTTGTGGTAAGCAAAGATGACATGAGTTTCTTTGGGGAGGAATATGACTACGTGATAAGGACTTAATCATGGCTAAGCGTGTTCGAGTTGTTAATAACATACATGCGTTTGTAGAAGGTGTTAATCGCAGAGCCGCAAGAGCCGTGATGTCTGGTGCAAATGTTATTGGTCTCAGGGCAGCTCTGTATACGCCAATCGACACATCTACGCTAATTAACTCACAGAATAGGGAACTGAAAGTAAATGGATATTTACTGACAGGTAGGGTTATTTATACAGCCAATTATGCCGCTTATGTACATAATGCACCGGGCACATTAAAAGGCCAACCTAGGGCTCACTTTGGTAAAACTCGTGAAGGGAAATCCTTTGGCGGTGGTAGTTTAACCGGAAACTATTGGGACCCGAACGCAAAACCTAAATTCCTGCAATTAGCTGCCGAAGAGGGAAGACAAGAAGTTGAAGAGGCGATCAGGCGGGAGATGACATTGTGATTATTGACGACTTTCTCGATTACTTGGAGCGCGGAAACCTGACTTCTGACTTCATTGTTCAAAGGCTTGAATGGAAGGAGAGGCCAGATAGCAAGATTCAACAATACATTGTTATCCGTCCTGCCAGTGGTTCTGGTCGACTTGGTGAATTGAGTGCAGATGATTATGTCGATGTTATTCTCGTATCAGCACAAGATGACCCAATCCCAGCATTAACTCGTGCTGATGAAATACTCAAATATGTCGCGGCAAATCCTAGCGACTGTAATCTCAACTCAGTTTTTAATATGGGTGGGTTGCCATCAGGAATTGTAACCACGGAAAACCGAACGATATTCAGACTATCATTCCGCTGCTTATCATAAACAAACAAATCTCAAACTAGGTCGCCAATGTGCGGCCTTTTTTATTTATAAGAGAGGCAACATGCAAGGTTGTACTACTAGCTCAGATATCATGACTGGGCGATTGAAAACTGTCGAGTTGGCGTATGGTTGTCCTGACCAATTCCCGACTGACGAAGAGTTAAAACTAAATGGCCTTCCAACATCGGTGACGTGGGATTTAGCGCCTGAAACGCTGGTTTCTGATGCTGATAATGGCGGTATTTCTTCCACTATGATTTCAAACCTTGACCCGACTTACTCGATTGAAGGTGAAGTACGTCTTCATGACCGTTCTGATGAGTTTGGTATTCAGCAATTTATTAAATACGTTGTTGATGAGATTAAGGCTCGTCGTCAGCCTACCGTATGGATGCGTTTGCACTGGGGGGACTACTATCACATTGGCTACATGAACGTTACTGGACTAAGTGACGGTGGCGGGGTGAAAGAAATTGTAACCTACAGCTTAGAGTTAAAATTGGCTGATGGTACTACTTTCCAAGTTATCGAAGATGGTAATGCGATCCCTGTGACAAATATTGCAGTAAGCCCTAAAACTGCATCCGTTGAAGTAGGAAAGACAACGCAGTTATCGGCAACGGCGACACCTAGCAATGCAACTAATAAAGCGATTGTGTGGAAAAGCTCAGATGCAGGTAAGGCGACAGTTACACCAAACGGTCTAGTTACTGGCATCGCTGCTGGAAAAGTTACCATCACGGCAACTACCGCTGATGGCGGCCTGACTGATACGTCAGAAGTAACTGTAACAGCTCCGTAATATTACAAAGGGTACTGATAGTGCCCTTGATAATACTAGGAGTATCTTATGACACCGAAAATAGAATATGGCGAGTTCGCTGTTCAAACACCTAATAACGAGTACATCTTTAGCCCATCATTTAATGCAATGACGAATATCGGTAGCCCATCAGAAATAGTTGATATCTTCACTATCTTATCTGGCTCTGTCGTTAGTGATGCCATTTCATTATTGACGGCATATTCGCTTAACGGCGGTTCAAATAGCAATTGGTTGTTTAAATATTTGAAAAAAAGCACATCTCGTAAATTGTTATCATCAGCAATGATTGTGATGCAAGCCTGTTGTAATAAGGACTGTGATGAATTAATAGGCCAATGGTGCGCTGGTAAAAATGGCACAACATACCGCATGGGTAAGCTACCAATATCTGACATTATCGTATTGGCTAGAGAGCTGATGATCCATGGTGTAATTGGTAAGGTGAAAATCAGGAATCTGCAACGCAATGAAAGTGGTAAAGAATTCACTGATTCATTTAACGCTGTCGAATATATTAACGCATCCCGTGTTCACTTTGGTATAAACCGTGATGAAGCCGAGAAGCTCACAATGTCAGAATTCTTGATGATGATTAAAGCTAAGTATCCAGAGGAAAAAGGCTTCACCAAAGAAGAATACGACACCGCTGTTGATGATTATTTCGAGCGTAAAAAACGTCGAGTCGCACAAACAAAAGCGAATAATGCGAGGTAGGGTTCCAATGCGTACCAAGTAGGGTTCATTGTGTATGTATGCGGTGGTTTGGTGATGGTAATGCATCGGAAGGTGTAAGAATACAGCATTCGATAATTGATTACCGTTCAAAGCTTGACCTGATAAATAAAATGTGGATCAAGTTATGGACATATGATGGCGTTCTGATATCATAAAAATATAGCTATACACATCGTATAGTCATTTCACTTACAAAATAATTATGGAGGGGATTATGAAAAAGCTAATTCGAGAATTTCTTCGTGTAATTCTCTCAGTTGAAAAAATAACCAATCCAATCATTGGCGGTAGCGATCAAAAATCTAAAGACGAAAAAGAAGCTTTAGATAATAAAGATAACTTCTTTGTTGGTCGTGATGGCTCAATATCTTTAAATCCTAACAGCATAGTTGTCCAAAAAGCTTTTAAAGAAAACATAGAAAAATTACAGTCAACAAAAGGGCGGTAATTCCTAGTGTGGGCTGCTGTAATAGTTCTTGTCTTGGTTTGTGGCTATAACTATATAGATAATCATTTACCGTCAAGATATAAACTAAATAATTCTGTTGGCTGGAACGCATACTTTTTTGTAGCGCTCAAAGGCGGTGAGTTTTTAATGCAAGGGCTGATGGCATCTATTGTGGTTGCCATTGGCCTTTATCTTATTATGTTCATATTGAATGTGCCATCTTATCTTTTTGGTTGGTATGAGCTTTTCACATTTGTGGACTCTATTTTCAATATCAGAGTTTCTGGTATGAGTTTTTGGACTATCCTGTGGCTATCTTTTACTGTTTTGATATCTATAGGAAAGACCGCTGATGTAAAAAAAAGAAATCAATCACCACAAAAGCGAATGGAAGACTTTAGGGAAGTAGCAAAAGTTTACGCCATTGAAAGTTTGCTACTGGAGTCATTTGAAAGAATGGATGATGGCTTACTGGTTTTTGTGACTCTTAAATCTAGAAAGGTTTATGTTGGAATGGTTGATGGTATCAGGTTTGAGGGGATGGATATCAATACGCTAGTGTTAATACCGTTCATGTCTGGATATAGAGAAAAAGATACATTAACATTCCATGTTGAGCACAACTATACAGATCACTATGCACAACAAGGAATAAACTTCAGCTCAGAGCCGTTGTCAGTATTCCAGTTTAGACACGTACTGCCTTATGAACAAATAGAGTCATTTTCGTTATTTAACGTTAATACCTACAATGTATTTCAAGAAGTAGCAAAAGAAAAAGAGATAAAAAATAAATCTGAAACGGACTCAAACTAACCCACTCCGGTGGGTTTTTTATTGCCTGAAATACGGGAAAATGGATCTACCTATTATCATTGATAAACAAAGGTAAATGGTCGAAATTACGCTAAAAAAGGTCATGCTTTGGATCATGGAATCTAGCCCGTCCTTGGGCTGGGTGGTTAAGCTAGACTTCTTTCTAGATTAGAAATAGTGGTTTCCCATATTCTTCCTGTTAATCCAGCAGATTTAAGCTTGTTAAATAAAATAGCAGTACCATTTTTCACCTTGAATCCGTGCTCACATTTCATGTCATAAATAGCACCAGTAAATCGACTGCCAAACTCAACAAATGCAGGATACATATCAGCAGCAGCCAGACGCATTTGATTTGCGGCATTACACATATGAACAATGGATAGCATTTCTTCTTCTGTAAAGCTCAGAGATGGTGTGTCTATTGATTCCTGCTTAGGAATATATTCACCTTCCATTACTAGCTTGTGAACATACTCAACCGCCATTGGTATCTGGTCGGCTGTGAGCTCATCAATTCCGCTAACATTAAATTGCTGATGTACCAGTGAATATGCTTCTGGGTACATAATGCCCTTTTTGCTCACCAGTAGATTAACGGCGTTCTTTAATGGGTTGCGTTCTTGAACGGTTGATTTGTGTTTAGCTTTAACTTCACCTGTAGTCCAATACTCATAGAGTACGTCGTCGCATTCTTCTTGATACTGGATTACTTTGTCGCGGATTTCAGGTTTAACTTTGTTAGGGCTGATAGTGTGAAGCCAGCCAGCAAGTTTACGGAGAGCTAGGCAAATCATTGATTGCTTGCCACCTTTTGTGGGTATGGTGATTTCCACCATTCCTTTAGAAAACCTTGATTTAATCTTGCTGAATTGGCTTTTCCAATCTAACCCCATGCCTTCCACAATCGGTTTCATTGGTACGTGCGGCTCACCGTTGTAATTAACCACATATAAATTGTTACCGTGGAAAGGTACGTTAATTGTTGATATAGTATTCATAGTTCGTTTCCTTCAAGTTTCGGGCTAAATAAGAGGCCTCGGCTGTTAGCGCAGCTGGGGTCTCTCTATTTTTACTCATTGGTTATTGTCTTATCTTTTAAATATTCCATCACAATTCTGTGAACTTCATTATTTAAAGATCTTCCGTTTTGCTCTGCCCACTGCTTAACTAGTTCAATGTCCTTTTCAGGCCAACGAAAGTTGAGTTGTGGTAGTTTTCTAGCTCCTTTCATTTGGTCTCCAAATGTATCACGGTGGTCTTATTGAAGTTATACTATCACGGTAATATCATGTCAATAAAATTTAACTAGGATTTTGACATGGCTAGAGATGACCCGCAGTTCAATTTCAGAATGACTTATGAGACAAAAGAAAAGCTAAAACAAAGAGCCAAGATGAATGGCAGGTCAATAAATGCTGAGTTAATGCAGATATTAGTTGATGCATTAGAAAAACCTACACCGATATCTGGTTATCGAAACGATGCTGAAAAATTGGCAGACCATCAGGCTGAAGAGTTTAAGCGAATAGTATTCAATACCCTTATTGACATGTACAGCAAGGAGGTTAAGTGATGTCACGAATAAGAGATATCATTCCCTACAGCCTACGGATGCCAGATAGCCTAAAAGAAAAGTTGGCAGAAAGGGCTAAGAAAAACGGCAGATCACTTAATTCAGAAATGGTCATGATTTTACAGGAAGCTGTAGACGAAGAAAGAAAACCGAAGAACATAGACGAACTAGCCAACTTAGAATCAGATAAGTTCAAAGAGCTATTCATGGAAACCGTCAAGAAGATGTATGAGGGTAAATCATGAGCGATGAAGAAACAAGCAAAGAAGAACGAATGCATCGCGATAATAGGCTAAAGTTACTAACTATATTTGAACAGGTTACAGATAAAGTTTTCGATAGCTTCCTCAAGTCTCAAGGCGTTGATGACGTAAAATGCTTTGTATGTGGTAACGGTAAAATGGGCTTCCCTAAAAGAGGTAGGGATGGTGAGGATGTTTATCATTTAATCCCAATTAAGACCGTGTTTCCAGAAAGTGAGAATGAATTTAGTTTGGTCAACTATAAATATAGAGCTATATGTCGGCATTGTGGGCACGAAATGTATTTTAATGCCTATCCAGTTATTAAGTGGGCTGGGATCATTGAAAAGTTAAAGGATGACAATAATGAGCAATGTTAGTTATATACATAAAGATTTTGAAGCGCTTGACGGAAGTGAGAGCGGTCTTAAATTCAATGGCGGCAGTGGTGGAGGTGGCGATATGGAGTCACGAATAACGAAGTTAGAATATGGTGTCAGTGATATAAAAAGTACTCTCACTGATATAAAAGCTGATATGAATACAGTAAAATCAGATATTGGAACACTAAAAACAGATGTAGCGGTTATTAAATCAAACTATGCCAAAAAAGAAGATGTAGTTTCATCTGCTAATAAAATAATTCTATGGGTGGCTGGCGTTGTTATTTTCTCTCAGGTCGTTCCTGCTATGCCAAAAATCATAGAGGCTATTGGTAAACTTGTTGGTTGAGCTGCTAATTTGCTCCCAATTGCAGCGCTAAGAAACTAGACTGATGAAAAACTGAGGTGAGGGTGGGATAAGTAAAGACGTCGATCACGAAAAAATGAATAAAAAGTAAATTTATCTTTAGTAATGTAATGATAATACATAACATAAGATTAATTTATTACTTACAAGGGATTTTTATAGTGAAAAGATTATTTGTTGTCTTATCTTTGCTTCTCTCTACCTCTGCTTTTTCGTCTGATTATGAGAGGGTTAGTGATTGGCTGGTGAATAAAGAAGAGAACAAGCTTACCGATAAAATCGATTACTATGCGATGCTATCTGCGAAAGACCAGGATGTTTCATTAATATTGCGTTGTCAGAATAATAAAACTGAAGCTTATTTATCAATGGAAGATTATATGGGCAGCGGGTATGGGTCAAAAGTAACAATAAGAACCGACAAGGGAAAGCCTGTTTCCCAGTCGTGGGGGATTGGTGAGGGTGGGACATCATTATTCGCACCAAAAGCAACAACCTTTATAAAGAGCCTTATAGGAAAGAAAAGTTTAATAACGGGTTATAGCCCTTACGGTAAATCTCAATTGGTTGCGGAATTTAATATTGAGAATGCAGATGTAGTGGCGAAAGAAATCTCATCAGCTTGCGGCTGGAAGCTATAACCAAAGGGGGTTGCATGTGATAAAAAAAATTATAGCTATTTTTGTTGTTTTAATCATTGCAATATCCGTTTTTGCGTACAACAAAATAACAATTTTCACTGTTCAACCAATAGGCGCAATCCCTGATGGTGTAACTATTGTTATGTGGAAGAAAGGCGACATGCGGTTCTTCGAAAGTCCAGACGGGCTGTGCATGCAGAGAGTTGGCAACGTTAGTTTGCTATGTAGAATGTCAATGTTAGGTGGTGCAGTTGATAAAGATAATATCATTATGCGACTTCCATATAGTGAATATGCATATTTAAAATCAACAAACGATAGAAAATTTGATAGGTGATGGAATGAAGAAGTTACTTTTAGCTGGGTTATTTGGTTTATCTATTTTGACGGTGGCTGGATGTGCATCTACACCTCCACCTACTCAGCAGCAAATAGAGAGCGCAGACTACGGTAAGCTGCCTGATAATTATAAAGAACAAATTCAAGGTGCAATGAGTGTTACATTGAAAGATCCATACTCTGCGCAATACTCATTTCTAGAGCCATTCAAAGCATACTCTCAGGATGGACCGTGGTCACCATCCAAGGGGGCAGTAAACTATGGATGGGCGATTCCTGTAATGGTAAACGCAAAAAATAGCTATGGTGGATACACTGGAGCAAAAAAATATGTATACATGTTCTCAGGAGGAACTTTGTATGACGTGTCTGGGAATGACCAATTTGGGCGAGTAATTCCAGTTAAATAAATAACATGATAACAACCCTGCCAATCGGTGGGGTTTTTTATTTTAGCTAAAGGCTCATACATTTGTATGGGCTTTCTTTTTTTAGAGAGGTCAGAAATGGCAGAAAGTCAAAGCATGGGCGGTATTCACTATGATGTGGCTATGGACGTTAAACCAATGCTATCTGGCGAGCGTCAGGTTGGCTCAAGCTTAGATAGAATGGAAGGCAACTTTAATAAAGCATCCAAGTCTATTGATAGCGCCGATAAATCTATGTTGTCATTTTCCAAGGCTGCATTGGCTGTCACATCAGCAATTAGCGTTGGTGCAGTAGTCAGTATGGTTGATGAGTGGGGACAGGTTGCAGCACGTATCAAAATGGCGCTGAAGTCCGTTGAAGGTGATATTGAAAAGTATGGAGAAATACAAGAGCGCTTTTTAGAAATAAGCAATCGTAACGGTAAAGCTATTGAAGATACTCAGTTATTGTACGTCGGTGCTGCAACGTCAATGCAAGAGCTTGGCTATAGCACTGAGCAAACAGTTGATTACATCGAATCGCTATCATCGTCTTTAACTGCAAATGCGGCTAGTGCAAATGAAACTCAATCGATGATCAACGCGCTAAACAAATCGATGGTATCGGGTAAGGTCGCTGGCGAGAACTGGAATTCAATAATGAATGCCACGCCAACACTTATTGGAGATATAGCTAAGCAGTTATCCATTATGCGCGGCGGCGTAAAGGTAACAGAGCAGGATGTTAAGAAACTAGCAGCCGATGGGAAAATATCATTCCAGCTATTTGCTGATGCAGTTATCAGGGCTAAAGATGCCAACAATTCCATGGCTGACTCAATGGATAACACGGTTGCTGATGGTTTTACTAAATTGACTAACTCAGCTAAAGCTTATTTTGGTGAGTTAAATCAGGGTTTAGGAATAACCAGAGAAATTTCCGCTGGATTTGCTGTGCTATCTAATAATTTTGACAAAGTTGCGGCCGCAGCTGTTATTACTTCAGCCGTTATCGGTTCAAGAATGGTAGGAGCAATGGCTGCATCGATTAAAACAAAAATATCTGATATAGCTGCTAGTAATAATCAGGCTCAAGCTACATTGCAAGTCGCGAGAGCCGAGCAATACGCCGCTACAGCTGCGGTTAGAAAATCACTAGCTGATAAAAGCTCGACAGCTTCAGCGGTTGCTTTGGCTCAAGCGGAATATAATGTAGCAAAAGGCTCAATGGCAGAAGCAATAGCCCTTGATAACCTAATTGCGAAAAAGACAATAGCCAGAAATGCATCAATAGCACACGCTCAGTCCTTAAAGATTGAAGCGGCATCTATTTTGGCAACTGGTAATGCAGCTAGGGCGGCAAGCACAGGGCTAGGTGCATTACGTGCGGGGCTTGCGTTAATAGGCGGACCAATGGGCGCAGCAATGTTAGCTGCTGGGGCTATTTTTTACTTCTATCAAAAAAGCCAAGAGGCTAAGCAAGAGGCATTAGCTTTCGCTGATTCTATTGAAGAATTAAAAAACAAAATGAAAGATATGTCCGATATTGCTTTGATGGGGAACATTGCCGAAGCGAGTAAATCCATTGATGTGCAAAAGGAATCGATTAAAGACCTTCAAGGTGAACTTGAAATTCTAAGAGATAATTACAAGTGGACGTCTGAAAGTACGAGTGAGTGGCAAAATAGGTCAAAAAATCTAGCAACAATACAGCGTGATATCGCAATAAAAACGAAAGAATTAGAAGAGGCGCAGGATAAACTAGCCAAAACGACTAAGTATGTTTCTGACGTTACGAGCGAGCTGGCTGATAGAAATAAAGATTTGTACGATGCGATGAATAGCGCATCAGGAATGGCTGGTAAAATGGGTGCGGCCATTGGAGCATTACAGCAGAGAATTAAAGCTGCTGCTGATGAGAAAAATCGCCTTAATAATAAAATGAAAGAAAGTCCGGAGACGGATGATGGCAAGAAGTATATTCAAAACTTGAAAGATCAGAATGAATTACTAAATATCCAAGATAAGAAAAAGAGGGCGATAAAAAAAGCTGAAATTGAGGCTGGTAAGATCACAGAAAATACAGGTCAAATTGATGCAGCTAAAAAACTCGCGGAGGAAAATTACAATTTACTTGAAGCTGAAAGAGAGCGAGAAAAGCAATCTAAGTCTTCCACCAAAACATCAGATGATGCTACCAAATCCCTAAAGCGCCAATTAGATGAAATCGAACGCCTGAATAAAGGTTACGAAGAAGGATCTAAGCAATTAGCGCAATATGACGCTAGTAAGGCGTTAGGTGATAAGGCAAGTCCTAAACAGATAGCAGAAGCCGAGCGTTTAGCGGGTGAATTGTACGATATTCAGCAACGATTAACAGATAAACGAGCAGCGCTAGAAGCTAATGTGATCGCTAAGGCTGAGAAGCTGAAAGCCGATGAATTGGCACAGGTGGAAAGGCAACTGAATGCTGGTGATATCTCATTTGAAGAATCTCAGCGTAGACGGTTAGAAATTGCGGCTGAATATGCAACTAAAATTGCCGAGGCCACAGCCAATAATATCATCTCTCCTGTTGCAGAAAATCGCGCCAAGTTCGACCCTATCCAAGCATTGCAGAATGAAAACACACGTAAGCTCGCAATGATGAAAGAGTATTACGATCAAGAGCAGAAGCTTCTCAGTGATTCATACGCAACTCAGCAAATAACCCATGAGCAATTTACAGCCGCTAAATCTGCAACAGATATGCAATATCACATGCTGCTCACAGCAATGGATAAGCAGTATCAGGAGCAGCAAACAGCGGCACAATGGGAGTTGATGCGTAATCAGTCATTAAGTTATGAAATGATGGCTTCAGCGGTTGATTCTTTCGCTGGCAATGCTTCAAACGTTATTACTGGGTTAATGACAGGCACTATGTCGGCGGCTGATGCTATGCGCTCATTGGGTAACACCATGCTAAACAGTGTCGTTAACTCGCTTGTTCAGGTTGGCGTTGAGATGCTGAAAAACTTCATCATTGGTCAAACTATGGGGAGTGCTGCTGCTGGCGCATCCGCAGTACAGGCTGGTTTAGTTGCTACCGCGTGGGCTCCTGCTGCTGCATTATCATCCCTAGCAACATTAGGCGCAAATGCTGTGGCGGCTAACTCTGCAATTGTCGGGACCGTAGGCGTTGCTAAGGGGATGGCTGTTGCAGGTGCTAGATATAACGGTGGATCTGTTGGCGCTGGTAAAATGTACCAAGTTGGTGAGCACGGAAAGCCTGAGATATATAAAGCCAGTACCGGTAAGCAATACATGATCCCCGGTGACAATGGTCGAGTGATTTCGAATAAGGATATGCAGGGGAGTGGCAAAGGGTTAAATGTGAATGTTGTATTTAATGACTATTCGTCAGGGGGGCATCAGTTCGAGGCTCAGGCATCGCAAAACGGCGACACTCTAACCGTTCAGGCATTCTTAACAGATATGCAAGAAAAGGGACCCATGCACCGTTCAATAACTCAAAACACCACAGCAACTACCAGACTGTAAAGGCTATCCATGGAAATAATCGACTACCCTGAATGGTTCCCGTTACCACAAAAAGCGGATAAGAACATGACGTTTGATACTGGGTTTCGAACGGATCAGCCGCAAGTTGGTGCTCCGATATTCCAGAAGCTAACGGATGACATTAAAACGGTTTGGAATGTTAAGTGGATATTCCAGCTAGGTGAGGAAAGGGCTTTTCAGCAATGGTTGAGAAGCCCTAATTATTTGGACAACTGTACTAAGTGGTTCAGGATGCCGATTAATCTTGGCGGTTCTGGGCTGCAACCGCAGGAGCTTCACTTTGTTAGTTATCCGGTGCAAACGTCGATTAATGGCAGCGTAGTAACTTGGACGGGATCGGTTATCTGCCGCAAGCTATTTAATGAAGATGACGAGTTTGGCGATTTAATCGTAGAGATACCGCCAAGGGATTGGGGCTTGCTCGATATCGTCGTCACCGAGCGATTACCACGATGTAAGGGGGGAGAATGAAGTTAAGAGAGTACAGAGCGCAACGACCGATGCGCACATTCTACGAGACCATTCAATTCTATCACCCATCATTCGGAAACATTCATTTAGTCAGCTTACAGATAGAGCCTAAGGTATTGGGCGGTGTTGAGTATCAGCCGTGTAACTTTGAACTTGCTGAAAGCCAGCAAAGCAAGACGCCGATTATCGATGCGTCGGTTAAGTTTAGCCGAGTTGCACAGGACTTTAAGCAGCAACTCAAGTTATGGCGGTCAAACACTCGAATGAAGCCGATTATCGCAACGTTCAGGTTATTTGATTCAGCTGATAAAGATAACCCGATAAGCGAATGGTCGCTGTACGTGAAAGACTGCTCACTTGATGCGGAATCGGTCACTGTCACACTGTCGATGAATAACCCGCTGAATAAGAACGTTGGGCGCATTTACACGATGGAAGAATTCACAGGACTGGAGACGGTTTAATGACGAAATTAGAGTTTATTAATCTGATGATAGGCAAGCCATGGAAGAATCGTGCGTGTACTCTTGATGCGTGTGATTGTTGGGGCCTTGTCGTGTTGTATTTTAGGTACGTACTAGGTACGGAAATTCATCATGACGCTGGCTACGAATCGGACCATGATTTTGTAACTTGCTATGAGAATGAAGTCGAATTCTGGCAGCGCACCGAACATCCATCTGATGACGGGATATTCATTGGCTATCGCGGCTCTCAGCCTGCACACATCGGGTTAGTTATCGATGGCAATGCATTTCATAGCCGAGGTGAAAACGGAGCTGTGAGAATGGATAGGCTCATTGTGCTTGAGAAGAAATTCACAAAATTGGAGTTTATGAAATATGCCGATAGTTGAAATTCAGCGAGTGGCTGGAACACCGAAAGAGAGAGTCGATTTAAAAGTCGGCTCTTTTTTTTATAGCGATTTTCTAGTGCATCAGCAGTTGCATAGTGACGTTATCATTCTCGTTAACGGTCGTGAGCTGCAAGACGATGACGAGTTAGATTTCGAAATAACACCGACTCACTTTATTCAAGTGTTCGACCAACCGAAAAGCGTTATTGGCGATATTCTGAATCCAGTGTTCAACCTTGTCACGAAAGTATTCTCGTTCCTCGCACCAAAAACACCGTCATTTTCTGCTGCGGATTCGAATGTTAAAGATAGTCCTAATAACCGCCTCACAGGGCAAACAAACGTTGCAAGGGCATATCAAGCAAGGCCAGAGATACACGGGCAAGTGAGGGCGTTTCCTGACCTCATCCAACAGTCAATGTTTGAGTATAACAACAACCTTAAAACGGTTACTGAATGGCTAAACATAGGTATTGGCGAATATAAAACAGGAAGTATCCGATTTGCTGAGTCTGATTTTACAGCCATGGCAGGTGCTAGTTACAAGATATACAAACCGAAAGAAGTTATCCAGCTGATTAACGAGGGATTTGAGTTTCCCGACATCGACGGACAAGAATTACCGGGTCCCAATGAGAGCAAAGATATCCCGCAGCAAACAGCGACAGCAAGCGAGGTCGTTTCAGGCGAGATAAAAGGCGGTGAAGCTGCGATAAAAATCGTTAAGCAAGATGAGTTTGAATACTTCTACGAGCTGACAAAGCCTCGCTCTATCTCAATGACAGTAAATGTGAGTTACGACACTCCGCAGGGCTCGGTAACTAAAGATGTGAAAATCGATGCACAGTTAGTTGATGCTAAAGAGAGCGAGGACGGCTCATTAATTAATCCTGTTGAGTATTACGAGTTCTTCTTTACTAACCTAAGCGGGACAGATTTAGCGCAACTCCCGCCGAATGCAGTAGTGAATACAACGAAATTCATTCTGTATGACAATCAGTTTTTAACGGTGGGACCATTCTTCTCTCCTGTTGATGGCGACCAGATGTGGGTCCACTTGCAGGCACAACTTGGTGGAGGCGATTACTGTAGCGCTAGAATTGATATATGGAAAATCGACGTTAATAACGAAGAAATAGCGGGAACACGACAGCAAGTAGTAACAAGGCTCAATGAAACAAATGGAACTAGAGTTTATTACAAAACTGAGAAAATAAACTTAGCAGCAGGTCGTGGTAGGTACGCAATTCAACTCACTCGATTAGAAAACAGTAATGACCATAGCATCATGAAAATCGAAAATGCTCACATTGTCCGAGTTCGTGAGAATGTCGTTTTTGAGAATGACACGATTGTTAATGTGTCTGTGAGAGCCACCGAATCGCCAACAGGAGCAAGAGAGCGCAAATATAACTTGTTGGCCACGCGCATGGTTATTTCGTATGACCGAGCATCAAAGCAAGTTGATTATACGCTCAGGCCATCGCGGAGTTTTGCTGATGCGGTGCTGCATACGTGGCTAATTACTGCAGGCGAAAGTGAGAAAAATATCGACATTGATGGGCTATATCGAATATACGATAGATTGCCTGATGAGCGATTGGGCTATTTCGATTACACCTTTGATGACGAGGATATTTCCCTTGGCCAACGTATCGAAACTATCTGTAACTCAGCACGAGTAACAGCTTACTACGACAATGCAGTGCTGACCTTCTCGCGTGAACAGTCTAGTGAATTCCCAATGACCACGTTCAATCGCTCTAACATCACAGGTAACGACATGAAGATATCGTATGACATGTCTATGCCGAGTGGGTATGACGGGATTGAGCTTGAGTATGTCGAACCGGTTCGCAACAAAAAGGACTATATCCGCTTTCGAGTTGATGAAAACGGAATCACTGAAGGGTTATCACGCACGCCGAATAAGATAGTTTTACAAGGCTGTAGGAATCGCTATCAAGCAATGGACAGGGCGTTATTAGAAGCTAATCGACTCATTCACCAACGAACAAGTATCAGTCTGACAACTCTTGCAGATGGCGGGAATGTGTACCAGTCAGACATGGTGCTGATAGCCGATACTTACGACTCAAATCAGCAAGCAGGTTACATAACTGAGCGAAACGGAGAGGTATTCACAACTAGTGAGAAAATCAAGTTTGACGATGAAATGTGGGTATATCTCACCGATTCGATGGGATACACAACACAGAAGTTTAAAGCGGAGCCTAGGCCAGATACTGAGTTCGGCTTTATCGCAAGCGTGCCAGAAGATATAGAGCTCAATTTCTATGATGGGTATCGAGTTCAATCACCGTCACGGTACGTTATCGCAACCTCAGTGGAAACCGATAATATCAAATGGGTCATCACGGACAAACGCCCACTTGGTGGCGAACGCTACACAATAACTGCAACCGAATATTTCGACGCAAAACCAGACTATAACGCATAACAGCAATCATTAACCAACAAGCCAGCCATAGAGCTGGCTTTTTTATTGGAAAAAATAAGCATGAGAGAAGTTAAACCAACACAAAAGCCAGTTCCAAGTAGTGATATCAAAGACCTTTTCTTTAACTCAGGGTTATTGGATATATGGGCTACATCATTAGAGCGTAAGTACATTGACCGATTCGGTAATTGCCACTTAACAGCCGCAGGGATGGAGTGGATTTTTAATGAGTTAGTCATCAAGTTTAAAATTGAATCCGAGCAAGCATTGTTAGCTGCTGGTTATGCTCCCTCGGGTACATTCCAAGAAGGCGCGGAAGTTGTTAGCCGAAATGGCACAGTATTGTGGAAATTGCCCGATGGTGATGGCGATCACTACCGTTGGGATGGTGATTTACCCAAGCAAGTTCCAGTAGACTCAACTCCACAATCAACTGGAGGCATTGGTAAAGGTACGTGGGTTAGTGTTGGTGATGCGAGTTTGCGGCAGGCGCTAGGTGCTGTATCCGGCGCTGATTTAGTTGGGGGTTTAGGTGTTTACATCACGGGAGTCAAATACTCAGGCGGTGCAAAAGGAGATGGTGTTACTGATGATTTTGCTGCGTTAAAATCTGCAACTGAATATGCGAATGCAAACAAGTTGCCAATTATGTGCCCCCCTGGTCTTACAGTTAAAATCAAGGGTTCAGAGTCCATTACAATCAAACATGGATTTGACTTTAACGGTAGTATTCTTGATGTTTCAGAATATAGTGGAACAATTAATATACTGCGTGATGAGCAAACAACTGTATATAATGCAAGTTCTGCTGTTGTTCAACAGCTTGTGGCGGGTGGTGAATTAAACGGGCGTTACTTTTCCGGATGGTCAGATAATGAAACTTTAGTAAACTCTTTCATTCGCATGAAAACGAGCCAGCCATACTATCGTTATCGCGGTGATATTGTAAATCGGCAAGAAATGAATGTCGTTATTCGTGAGGGCGCAATGGAAGCTCCGTTAATGTTTCCTTTAAATCCATCACTAATCACTGAGATATCAGTTACCCCCCTACCAAAAAAGAAATTAGAATATAAAAACATTAGCATCTATGTTGGTTCAAACGAAAATCATTCCGAGCTGCTTTATATTGAAAATTCAATGTCTACCTATAGTAATTGGACATTCATACAAGACAATTATATCTACGGCAGCAATCCGGTTTTCGGTTCAGTTTTAAATTCTTCGCATCTTATTTTTGAAAACTGGAACTATTCATTCCCTAATATCAATGCGGAAATGAAATTCACATATGGATTGTATGTGGGTGATAGCTTCGATGTTGAGTTTAAAAATGTAAGAGGTGATGGTGATGGATGGGGGATTTTCGGTGGTAATAGCATTCAGAGATTAACATTTGATAATTGCAAATTAAATCGCATTGATTGCCATAAGCCATTTATCGAATGGATGCGCATACTTTACTGTGATATAGGGTTGTGGGGCGTATTATTTACTGCAATTGGTGATTTAAGTGTTATCGGTGGCACGCACACTTTAGGGCGACTAAAGAGAAAAAGCACTGGAGCTATACTTCAGACGCGAGATGAGCTCAATGGGCTATGCTGGGGTAATTTATTAGTACAAGATGTGGCTGTTAGAAACTACTCTAATAAATACACGATGAATATGCTCGCTCATTCTTCTATTGGCACTGATGACTTACCTGCAGGAAGCCCGATTCCTTACACGCTATTCAAGACAATCAAGTATGAAAACGTGTCTTGTTTAAGTGGTAGAGTTAATCTGGCTCCAGCTATTTTTGAAGGGTCGACGATAAAATATCCAGAAAGCATTACGGCAGA
Organism: Providencia rettgeri; assembly: GCF_013255915.1. GTDB lineage: Bacteria > Pseudomonadota > Gammaproteobacteria > Enterobacterales > Enterobacteriaceae > Providencia > Providencia hangzhouensis. Next base: position 1,999,339 of record NZ_CP053896.1, read on the forward strand.
TAATTGCAATGTTGGTGAGTTTATTTTTAATGAACAAAACTATGCTAATATAATTCCTGCATTTGAACTGCCTAAAGTTCCTACTGGTTCAGTTGATACTCCGGCTAACTGCTTTATCACGCTAAATAACGTAAAAATAAATCAGTTGGTTTCGATTATTGACTCACCGAGCAAAGCAACATCACGGTGGCTTTTTCATGTAAAAATGAATGGTGTTCATGGATTTAATGGTAAAAATCCGTCAATTCAACTATTGGTTCGCGGGAAAGCCGACATAGACAAATCCTCGATTGATGGCTTTAATTTTTATTTTGGAAATTCGAATAACAAGCATCTAGATGTGAATATGTCTGGCGGGATAATCAACTTTACAGGAACCATAGCTAACACTATTCTCAATGGAATAAATACATACACTCAAGTTAATCTGAGCGGTGTAAGTATTAACGCCGAGAGTGTTGAGTTGTTGCGTTTAATGTCATCAGCAATGATGCAAGGGTGTACATTTTCGACTAATGAAGGCAAGCTTGCTTGGTTGACGCTAAACAATGATGGAACAACTTCATTTACAGTACCCTCATTACTTGCTCAAAACAGGTATGCACTATGCACAGGAAGCCAACAAAATGGAACTTTCAAGATAACTCCCTTTGCAATGCCGCTAGATGGGTGCTCTGCCTATATTCCCGTGACTAGCTCAACTACATGCTATGTCAGTCGGTCTGGAAACACTATGTCGGTAACAACAAATGGAGACCCTATCAGATATATTATTATGCTGTGACGAGCTGTGCCGAAATTGTGACACAAAAATGAGGGGGGATTTGATGTGCGTGCCATATTTGTGACACATAAAAAGGAAAGGATCCGACATTGAATGTCAAAGATTGCAAGCATGGCACGTTTGCGAATGGTGAAATGCTTTTAAATCATATAGTTAACGCTTAACTTACTGACTTGTAATCAGTAGGTCACCAGTTCGACTCCGGTAGCCGGCACCAAATAAGAACCCGTTACATTTAATAGATGTAACGGGTTTTTTCTTGCTTGTAATCCATATTATTTAACTACCTTTAGTCGCTGATGTGACAAACTTCTGGCTCCATCACCAAAAGAACATCAATTTTTCTTTCCATCGCTGATTGTGGTGGCTTCTTGAAAGCACCAATAAAAAGTAACGATTAAATTGACAAAAATCAGCAAAAAAATTCGCAAAATGACAAAAGTGCATATTAATAGTGAGATTAATTAAGCCATATATGTGATAATTTTATCTGTTCCTTGCAGTTTAAGTGATTATGTTGTTGGCCTAACCGATGCATAGTTTTGATGAATAGAAAACGAACTTCACAGAGCTATTTATTAATTAGCCATATTAAAAATCAAATATTGCTTAATGGCTTGGAAAGATTATTCGGCTGTTATCTACTCGAAAGGGAGATGAACTGCAAGGTATTCAGATAGTTATGGGTGAAAACCCATCTTGTTGTAGTAATCATGTTGAATTTAAAAGACTAAATATTGTCTAAAATAGCGTGCATTCTGCAAAGGCGAAGTATTGGGAGATATAATGTACGCCAAAAACCCATTTTCACTGAAATTGGTCCACCCGAAGTATGTAGTAACTTGGGTGGGAGTTTTTATCTTATTTTTATTAGTTCAATTGCCGTATAAATGGCAAATGTGGCTTGGTGCTTTTTTAGGCAGTAATTCACGGTATTTTATTAAAAGAAGAGTATCAATCATTAAGCGAAATTTAGAATTGTGTTTCCCAAATAAAAACAAAAATGAAATAGATACTTTGGTGAATGATAACTTAAAATCTTTAGGTATCGCATTATTTGAAACTGGGATAGCCTGGTTTTGGAGTGATAAAAAAGTTAAAAAATTATTTCAAGTAAAAGGAATGTCCAATTACTTAGATGCTATTGCTAAAAATAAAGGTGTGATTATTGTTGGGGTCCATTTTATGTCACTTGAACTCGGTGGCCGGATTATGGGGCTTTGTTTTCCTGTTAATGCAATGTATCGTCCTCATAACAATAAAGCGATGGAATATATTCAGACAAAAGGACGGTGTCGTTCTGGTAAAGGAATGATTGATCGTAAAAATTTAAAATTTATGGTTCAAGAGTTAAAAAGTGGTAAATCCATATGGTTTGCACCGGACCAAGATTTTGGAAGAAAAGGCACGATATTTGCGCCGTTTTTTTCTGTCAAAAATAGTTCCACGTCAAAAGGAACCTCAATACTTGCTCAATTATCTAAATCTCCAACACTCACGGTAACATTATTGAGAAATAAGAGCGGTGCTAATTATGATTTGGTACTGGGAAAAGAAATACTAGAATACCCAAGCTCTGATGCATTACAGGATGCAACAATAATTAACTCTATCTTAGAGGTTGAAATAATGAAAGCGCCCGAGCAGTACCTTTGGGCTCATCGACGGTTTAAAACCCGGCCTGAAGGGGAAGTGTCGCTTTATAGCTAGTTTTATATTTATCTTATGGCACTTTAAAGTTCATAATAAAAAACGAGATAAACACATGTTTTATCTCGTCTATTAATAATTTATAGCCTTGTTTAGCACAAGGTTATCGTTATAACCAGCTGTGTAGCATAAAGTATGATAATGAAAATATAAAAATTACCATTAGGTGTTGGAGCACCTTTAAAAACAAAAGAAATCTTCTTACTTGATTCATTGTTTCCTGCTTTGGCGAATATAATAAACGGCTAATTAAAACTCTTTTTTAGTGTAGTTCCACTAATAATAAAATACCAATTTCCATTAAAAAAATTAAAAAAATTAAAAAAATGTGAAATAAATTACACTTAATAAGTAAAAATAACTAAGTTAATGAGTAATTAATAAATAATAAAATATCTGGTCATTTATCACGTAAAATATGTAAAAATCGAATAGCCTTCAATAACGATGTTAATCGAAGGCTATTCTAATATAGAGTTACTTTAGAATAAACTAAAAACTTTCTTCATATTCACGAGCTTTTTTATCGTCATAGTTATGTTCCCATTTGGCAATAACAAGTGCGGCTAGGGCGTTGCCTACAACGTTAAGTGCAGTACGTGCCATATCAAGAATTCTGTCAACACCCGCAATGAATGCCAATCCTTCTAGTGGGATACCGACACTTCCTAATGTGGCAAGCAGAACAACAAATGAAACTCCAGGGACACCCGCAATACCTTTAGATGTGATCATAAGGGTAAATACTAAGATTAGTTCTTGCCCAATGGAGAGTTCGATACCATAGAGTTGGGCAATAAAAATAGCAGCAATACTTTGGTATAATGTAGAGCCATCTAAGTTAAATGAATAGCCAATTGGAATAACAAAGCTTGTTACGGATTTAGGAGCGCCATATTTTTCCATTTTATCCATAATACGAGGAAGCACGGTTTCGGAACTGGCTGTTGAGTAAGCGAGCAATAACTCATCTTTTAATATTTTCATTAAAGTGAAAATATTTATTCGACAATAACGAGCGACTAATCCTAGTACAACTACAGCAAAAAATATAATTGCACAATGGACGAGGATAACAAGTTTTAATAAAGGAACTAATGATGAAAAGCCGAAGTTAGCGACGGTAACGGATATTAATGCGAAAACCCCGATTGGGGCATACATCATAATCATATTTGTTACACGGAACATTGTTTCAGAGAAAGTCTGTAATACATTGAGTAACGGTTGTTTCTTCTCTGATGGTAAAGAAGAGAGCCCCAAGCCAAATAATACAGCAAAAAAGATGACTGGTAGCATATCACCACTTGCCATCGCTGCGAAAATATTACTCGGAACTAAAGTTAAGATCGTATTAATGATCCCCGAAGGGTGGCTTTCGACTTCTTGAGTGGTTTTTTCATATTGAGAAATATCGACTTGCGTTAATTGCGACATATCGATACCAACACCAGGCTGGAATATATTGGCAAAAGAGATACCGACGATAATGGCAATTGTAGTGATAATTTCGAAATAAAGGATAGTTTTAAAGCCGAGAGAACCTAATTGCTTAGTATTACCAACCCCGGCTATTCCAACAATTAGAGTCGATATAACAATAGGAACAACAATCATTTTGATTAACTGAATAAATATTTTACCTGCCGGGGAAAGAATATTTAGAATCAACCAATCTTTGTACTCTGTATTATCATGTAAAAGTGCACCAGCAATAACACCTAAAATAAGAGCAACCAGTATTTGCCATCCTAGGCCAAATTTAAACAGTTTCTTTTTAGTCACTTGGTTTAATGTCATAATGAAATCTCATTTTATATTAATAATTTTTATGTATGCGTTGTTATTATCATAAATTTTATATCGAATATTCGAGAAAACTACAACTATTAACTCGATAAATTTGAGTAATTTCAATATGTAATTTATATCAATATGTTTATTATGTTAAATTTAGATAGCAAAATAGCGATGCATGTTAAATATTATGGATTTTTGTTAATAATCAGTAGATTTTAAGGTGAAGCTGTCATTTTAATTAAATGTAAGCAATTATTTTAAATTGTTAATGATATTGCTTTTTTGTTACTTATTTTTTCGCGAATAAAACTAGATAGAGTAAAAAACAACCTCTAAAAATAATCTTTTTATTGAAAAGTCAGCAGAATATAATTTTCTGTATAACTCATTCAATTTAATAAGTTAATAAAAAAAGAATTTAATTTGAGCTAATCATTATTAGAAGAATAGGAATTATTAAAATATCAAGGTATGACTATAAATGACCACCTACTAAAGTTTATGTAATGAAATTAGTAAGGGATGAGCGAGTTAAATAAGAAAACTATTAATATTAAAGCAACTCAAAGTGCAGATTGTTTCCGTTTAAATGCAGCGAGTAATGTGCGTTCAGAAAGGTCTAAGTAATCACGTAACATATTAGAGGCATCTAAATTTTGGCCAGAGTCTAATAATCTAAGAATAGAATGGTTTTTATCAATATAGGGAGCATATAAAATTTTAGGGTCATTAAGATGACCAAAGGCCAGCCGTAATTCAGCGGATACATTACGGTATAATTTAATTAAGCGTTCGCTGTCAGATAGCTCAACAATGGCAGTATGAAATTTCATATTTGCAGTTCCTACACCCACCCAATTTTCTGTCTTTTCATGTTCACGAGCTTCTTGAACAGCATCTTTCATTTTTTGAACTGATGGATGCAAGGCATATGCATGAGTTAGTGCATCACATTCAATGAGTCGGCGAACTTGATAAATATCGATAATGGCAGCCATATCAGGCACTGAGACAAATACGCCCTTATTTGGGGCATAAGTTAATAAACCTTCCTGTGTGAGTACGCGAAAAACTTCTCGCAATGTATTTCGAGAAATATCGAGTTCCTCACTTAATGCTGCTTCAGATAAGCGTTGACCTGGTGTGATCTCCCCAACTGTTATCTTATGGCGTATAACTTCTGCAATTGTGACAGATAAAGTTTGTGCAACAGGTTGTTTTTTCATAATAAAGGCTAATTTTAGTCTCAGGGGTGATAAGGCGTTATATTCACATATTCAAGTTATAGCAGCAAGTTTCCTTTCTCTTTTACTTATTCCATTCCATATTGCACAAGAATAGTGAAATTTAAATTTATTGCATCAATTTGGTGCAAATTGCTCGATAAACAATATGGTTTGTCAGCCAAAATTGTTAAAAAAGTGATCTCGTCTTGATTTTTAAACCAGCAATTACGATTTTTATTGATTGTTTATTCATCATTTAATACTAATCGTTCAACAATCCATTAAAAATGAATTAACAATACGGCTAACAAGTAGAACAATGGCACGATAATTGCCTTAGTGATTGTGACATCAACAACTACATCAATAATTAAAACAATAACTATTAGAGGAGTATTCATATGGCAGCTCAAGAAAGTGCACCAAGTACTGCTGAATATGTGAAAAGCCGCCGTTCATCACTGATAAGCGCAATTTTTTTAATGGCAACCTCAGCCATTGGGCCTGGGTTTATCACACAAACTGCGACTTTTACCGTGACATTAGGAGCCGCTTTTGCCTTCGGGATATTAGCGTCTATTGTGATTGACTTCATTGTGCAGCAAAACATATGGCGGGTTGTTACCCTGACTAAAATGCACTCATCCGAAATTGCGAATGCCACAATTCCTGGGAGTGGCTATTTATTAGCGATATTAGTTATTTTTGGCGGGCTAATATTTAATGTTGGCAATATAGCTGGTGCAGGTTTAGGGCTTAATGCGTTAGTCGGATTAGACCCGAAATGGGGCGGTTTGATTAGTGCATTATTGGCAATTTATATTTTTTCCTCTCGTAAGGCCAGCACCTTTATCGATAGGTTAATCATTGGATTAGGTGTAGTGATGATTGGCTTAACTTTATTTGTCGCTATCGCATCAAACCCACCTGTTGGGGAAGCATTACGTCAGAGCGTATTACCTGACACAGTTGATTTTGCCATGATAACCACTATTGTTGGGGGCACTGTTGGGGGATATATCTGTTATGCAGGCGCTCATCGCTTATTGGATAAAGGCGCAGTAGGTATTGAAAACATTAAAGTTGTTTCTAGCGCAGCCACAAAAGGTATCTTAGTTGTCGGGTTGATGCGTTACATTTTGTTCTTGGCTATCTTAGGTGTGGTAGCCAGTGGTGTGACTATTGATATTTCTGGGCATGCAGCTAACCCTGCATCTCAAGCATTTCAGGCTGCCGCTGGTAATTTTGGTTTACGTATTTTTGGTTTAATTCTATGGGCTGCTGCTCTCACCAGTGTGATTGGTGCGGCGTATACTTCAATGAGCTTCCTAACGGCATTTAAGTCCTCTATTACAGAAAGGCAGCGTAATGTTGCAACTATTATATTCATCGCAGTTTCTCTGATTGTTTATTTATCCATGGGAACAGCCCCCGCTGCATTATTAGTTTTTGCTGGTGGTTTCAATGGGTTAATTTTACCTATTGGTTTAACTTTATTTGTTTATATCGGCTGGAAGCGCTCAGATTTAATGTCGGGTTACCATTATCCACGTTGGTTATTATGGTCAGGTGTCGTGACGTGTGCACTAACTTGGTATATGGGCGCGATGTCTGTCGGTGCAATCTTTAATTATCTGAAATAACTCAAGGAGTAGCCATGAAAAAGCAAATTGATTTAAATAGCGACCTTGGGGAGAGTTTTGGACAATGGGAAATGGGCAATGATACCGCCATTCTTCCCGTTGTTAGTAGTGCGAACATTGCCTGCGGTTTTCATGCAGGCTCACCTGAAGGGATATTAAAAACCCTTAACGCGGCGAAGGAAAATGGTGTTGCTGTTGGTGCTCATGTTGGTTATCCCGACTTAGTAGGATTTGGTCGACGTAATATGGATATTGCATCGAGTGAATTAACCGCAGACGTGATTTATCAAATTGGTGCATTACAAGGGTTAGCAACCGCAGCAGGGACACAAGTTTTATATGTTAAGCCTCATGGTGCACTGTATAACACGATTGCTCATGATAAACGCCAAGCAATGGCCGTTATTGATGCGATATTAGCCATTGATAAGCAATTGATATTAGTGGCATTAGCAGGGTCACCATTAATTGAGTGGGCAAGAGAATGTGGCTTAAATGTGGTCGCAGAAGCTTTTGCTGATAGAGCTTATAACAGTGATGGCACATTAGTATCTCGAAAATTAGCGGGTTCAGTATTACATGACCCACAGATAGTTGCAGACCGCATGTTGCAGCTGGTCATGGAAGGCGGTGTGATGTCAATTGATGGAAAATTTACACCTGTTGATGCGGGGTCAATTTGTGTTCATGGCGATAGCCCTGGTGCTCTTGAAATGGCAAAACAGGTGCGTGCCGTACTAGAAAAACAAGGTATTGAAATTTATAGTTTTGCTCACAAAGGAGAGCATGAATGACACAGCTAATGAAGGCATCACTGCAGGCCATTGAAGCCGCTCGCCGTGCACGCCAAGCTATCCGTGAGGGATATGACAAACCAACAGCAGGCCTTGCCCCGGGCATGACCCAAGCCAATATGATTGCATTGCCACGTGACTGGGCATTTGACTTCTTATTATACGCTCAGCGTAACCCAAAGAGCTGCCCTGTTCTTGATGTATGTGAGGCAGGGAGCTGGCAAACGGTTTTAGCTGAAGGCGCCGATTTACGTACTGATATTCCACGTTACCGTGTGTGGGAAAAAGGACAGCTAGTAGATGAAATTACGGATGCGACAGAAATTTATCAGCAACATCCTGATTTAGTAACTTTTTTAATTGGTTGTAGTTTTACATTCGAAACGCCAATGATTGAAGCGGGTATTGATGTACGGCATATCACGGATAAATCCAATGTTCCTATGTATAAAACCAATCGCTTATGTCGTCCTGCAGGGCGTTTGCAAGGTGAATTAGTGGTTTCAATGCGACCAATACCCGCACACCGAGTTGCTGATGCAGTAAGTATCACTGGCCGGTTTCCCGCAGTGCATGGCACTCCTGTTCATATTGGTGCGCCAGAACAATTAGGTATTGATGACATTATGCAGCCTGACTTCGGTGATGCGGTTCGCATTGAAGAGGGCGAAATTCCCGTTTTTTGGGCTTGTGGTGTAACGCCTCAAGCGGCAGTAATGAAATCCGGGGTTCCATTCGCATTAAGCCATGCACCTGGTTACATGTTTATTACGGATGTACCTGATGCCGCATATCACATATAGAGGTGCCAATTGAGATTTTTACCCGTCAATTTAAGTGCTTTTATGGTGGAGTTGGAATGTCTTGAACAAACAATGGCATTGGCTGATTCTTTAACAGAAATGCCTATTTATGGGATTGATGAAATAACACCAGCAGCAAGGACGATTTTAATTCGTTACAACCCGTTCAGGATTGATGTAAATGAGTTGGTTGAAAAGATATCGGTTAGGGATGTATCGAGAATGGCCGGTAAAGCCAGTAAATTGGTGACTATTCCAGTTCATTATAATGGAGAGGACCTCTCGGATGTTGCAGCGCATTTAGGGATATCTACTGCAGAAGTGATACGTCGTCACACAGAAAATGAATTTCAGGTTGCATTTAGCGGTTTTGCTCCGGGTTTTGGTTACATGGTGTCGAAAGGCGCTAATCTGAATGTTCCAAGGCGTCAATCACCAAGAGTGCGTATCCCTGCGGGATCTGTTGCCTTAGCCGGGGAGTTTAGCAGTGTTTATCCACAAGCTAGCCCAGGGGGATGGCAGTTAATCGGTGTGACTGAGCTATTAATGTGGGATATCAATCGACCAGAACCCGCACTTGTTCAGGCAGGCATGCGGGTAAACTTTGTTGATGCAACAAAAAGCCAGATTAGCTATAGCTTGCCAACTAAAGTAAGTATTGAAAAAAATGCTGAGAATGTCAGTGCTGATTTAACCGTTTTAGCGACAGGATTACAGGTTTTATTCCAAGATTTAGGGCGTATTGGCCAATCAGCATTAGGTATTTCAGAATCTGGCAGTATGGATAAATCGGCATTGCGTAGTGCAAATCGTATTGTGGGGAATAAATCAGACTCCGCCGTTTTAGAGATAACGCAAGGTGGGTTTAAGGCTCAAGCGCACAAAGACCTTATTGTTGCAGTGACTGGTGCACCTTGTACTATTGAGGTTCTTACGGAAGAAAACCAACAATATCAAGTTAATACTTATCAACCAATTCATTTAGCAAAAGGCGATACCATTAAATTAAGCCGCCCTAACAAAGGGGTACGTAGTTATTTCGCTGTGCGGGGTGGTTTTAACATTGAACCTATTTTATCAAGTTGCTCGTTTGATACGCTGGCACAAGTTGGCCCTGCCCCAATCAAGGTAGGTCAAACATTAACGGTTAATACTAATTCGTCTCCATTAGCCGTTTCATTAAATGAGACACCTGCTTTTGATTACCCAGCAGAAAATGATGTTGTGGTTTTGGATGTGATATTAGGACCTCGAACGGATTGGTTTACAAAACAAGCCGTTGGCCAACTAACGGATCAATTATGGCAAGTCACTGCGTCATCAAACCGAATAGGCTTGCGCTTATCTAGTGAAAAACCGTTAGATCGCGAGCAGTTACAGGAGCTACCGAGTGAAGGGACTTGCATTGGGGCTATTCAAGTGCCAGCAAATGGCCAGCCCGTTTTGTTTCTCAATGACCACCCTTTAACCGGTGGTTATCCCGTCATTGGTGCGGTATGTGAATACCATTTGGACTTAGCAGGGCAAATCCCTGTCAATGCCAAAATACGTTTTAATCCACTTGGTGAATTTAAAGTATTACAAGGGAGCCATTGTGCTTATGAAAATGAATAACAACAAAAAACATAAAGTATTGATTGCTAATCGAGGCGAAATTGCAGTTCGTATTATCCGTGCATGTCGTGATTATGGTTTCCAGTCTGTTGCGGTTTATGCGGACAGTGATATTGAAGCTCTTCACGTCAAAATGGCTGATGAAGCCTACGGGCTTGGGGGGAACTCGCCAGCAGAAAGTTATTTAAATATTGAAAAGTTGATTAGTATCGCTCAGCAGTCTGGTTCAACCATGGTGCATCCGGGGTATGGTTTTTTATCTGAACGCGCTGAATTTGCGCGTGCAGTTGAAGCCGCAGAGTTAATCTGGATTGGGCCTAGCGCAAACAGCATTGATATACTAGGGGATAAGGTTCAAGCTCGCCATATTGCAATGCAAGTCGGTGCACCGCTAGTGGTTGGTACAAAAGACCCTGTGAATAGTGCACAAGAAGTACTAGAATTTGCTCATCAATATGGTTTACCTATTGCCATTAAAGCGGCATTTGGTGGTGGTGGCCGAGGGCTAAAAGTAGCTTGGCAACTCCATGAAGTTGAAGAACTTTATCATTCAGCTGTGCGCGAAGCTACTGCGGCATTTGGCCGAGGTGAATGTTTTATTGAACAATTTTTGCGTAACCCTCGGCACATTGAAGCCCAAGTTATTGCAGATACGCATGGTAATGTGCTGGTGGTGGGAACACGTGACTGTTCACTACAACGGCGTAATCAAAAACTGGTTGAAGAGTCACCAGCCCCTTTTTTATCTGAGAACCAACAACAGCAAATTGTCCAAGCCTCAACGGATATTTGCCGCAAAGCGGGCTATGTGGGAGCAGGAACCGTTGAATTTTTGCTAAGCCAAGATGGAACGCTGTCATTTTTAGAAGTGAATACGCGCTTACAGGTTGAGCACCCAGTCACAGAGGAAACCGCAGGGATTGACTTAGTGATTGAGCAGCTACGTATTGCGGAAGGTTTACCTTTAAGTATTAATGAGATGCCGACTCCTCGAGGGCATGCGTTTGAATTTCGTATTAATGCCGAAGATGCTGGGAATGGTTTTTTACCGACCCCAGGCACTATTACTGTTTTTGATGCACCAACGGGGCCGGGAGTCCGTGTTGATAGTGGCGTAACGGCAGGGACTACAATACCGGGTACCTTTGATTCATTAATGGCCAAATTAATTGTCGTGGGGAGTACTCGTGACCAAGCCATTTCGCGTGCACGTCGAGCACTGGCAGAATTTAATATTGAAGGCGTTGCATCCGTATTACCATTCCATCGTGCAGTAATAGAACAAGCTGATTTTTGTGATAATTTTAGCGTACATACGCGTTGGATAGAGACTGAATTTAATGTGGAAATTCCACCAGCAAAACGGCAAATTCCATTATCGGATCCTGCGATGACTCGTACTTTTATTGAAATTGATGGGAAGCGTTGTGAGTTAGGTTTGCCCACTCAACTTTTTTCTGGTTTCTCAGTCAATAATTCAGCGGCATCCCATTCAGCCCCTCAATTAGTTGATAATCCTGATGCGGTCAACGCACCTATTTCCGGGATATTATTTAACTGGCTGATCCCTCAAGGAAATAATGTTTCTGAAGGGGATGTCATTGGTGTAATGGAAGCCATGAAAATGGAAGTGCAAATTGTTGCACACCGAACAGGAACGTTGAAGTATTGCGCTACTAAAGGGGATTTTGTTGAAGCAGAAAGCCCAATAGCTGAAATTATTTAGTTTGATGCCAATTAAGTTTGAGCTAAAGGAGTTAGCTCAAACTAACGGGAAATTCGCTCTGGCAGCGTTCTTAGAGGAAGATGAGGCGCAGGAATAGCATGTTTTTCTTCAGCGGTCATTTCATTGCTATCGCGGTAAACCTCACCACAGAGAAAGTAGAGATTCGGTCGTTTTGATTCTAGGTATTTTTTTCGGCTCATGCATTGTTCTTGTGTAAAAATAGTTTCAGTCACCGGTAATGCATCGCATGAATCCGTACCACAAGGGCTAACCCATAACGCCCAACCAATGAGTACCATATGTCCTGCCATTTACATTGCCTTCCTTAATAAGAACCAATATGAACCGCTGAAAGTGATGACTGCAAGTAACTATCTAATTCACATACGCATTATAGGTTAAATTCTAACATTGAGTTAACCAAATGTATGTATTTAGGCATGATGAATTGTTTCATTCACACTAAAAAGCAAATCGTTATAAATTAAAAAGTTGGGAATTATCATAAGTAGAAAATAAATGATTTGATAATAAATAAAGTAGTATATTGTTAAAATTACACTATCAATATTGCATGTTTTTTTGGTGTCAGATCGCAAAAAAACAAAATAATTATCTACAAACAGCCGATATTAGAGCTCAAGCCTGTCAATTAAGGCTATTTTTAACTAGGATTATGACAACCTCTAATAAGAAAATAGATAGGAATAAATCATGAATGCCATGGAAGAAGTGCTTTCATTTTGGTTTGAGGAATCGACACCAAAACAATGGTTTGAAAAAAGCGCTAAGTTTGATTTGACGATAGCACAACGGTTTGCTCATATCTGTGAACGCGCAGCTAAGGGAGAATTAGCTTATTGGCGGGCATCTATTCGTGGACGTTTAGCGGAAATTATTGTTCTAGACCAGTTTTCACGTAACTTATGGCGTGATACACCACGGTCTTTTGCTCAAGATGGGATGGCTTTAGCATTAGCGCAAGAGGCGATTAAGCAACATGATTATAACCTTCTGACGCTGTCACAGCGCAAGTTTGTTTTAATGCCATTTATGCACTCTGAATCCAGTTTTATACATTTACAGGCGGTTGAGCTATTTCGCATGCTGGGTGATGACGGTACATTAGATTTTGAAATGAGACATAAAGCGATTATTGATAAATTTGGCCGTTATCCTCACCGTAATGAAATTTTAGGTCGGCCATCAACACAAGAAGAAATTGCATTTTTACAAGAGCCAAACTCTTCTTTTTAGACTAAAACCAAATGAGCCCATATTTTGTTTAACTAGCTCATTTGGTTTAGTTTTTATTTAGCGAAATAATTCAGCCCTGACTGGCGATAATTCTAATTTCAATTGTAGTGATTTGAGGTAAATTTCAGTGATCTGTGCAAGGCTAGGGTAAAAAGTGGACTCTGTTTTGCTTTGCTGCACTAGCTCTAAATAGCGATACGCCCAAGGTAACAAATGTTGCTCAAATAGAGCAATAACAGCGCTGTCGTCCTCTTGCTCTGCTAACGCAGAAACTGCCATCATCATTAAGCCAAATTGGTCTTCAGGTTCACGGATTCCAGTATCAGTGACTAAACCTTTCGCTTGCAAAAAGTCGCGATAAGCCGCAGTTGACTCACCCATAACAGTATTATCATGCTCTAAGTACACAGAGCCCCAAGGCGGAGCAGGCATACTGCCTTGTCCTTCGAATAAGATGGAATAATCATAAGAGATATCATCAGGTTGTGTTTGTGACAACGAAGTACAAATAGCCTGAATTTTCTCTGGGTTATCCCATGTACATAACTGTGGTAGTTCACCCAAGACAGAGTAAACGTTACGTAAAGTGTCCGATTGCGGAGGGTAGTAGAAAAACGCACCAAGGATGCGGATCATTGTCGTGTCAATCATATTATTTTATCCGTCTTATTTCGCGCTAAAGCATGACATCATTATTTAATTTCCAGCTACTGTATCAATGCAGGTGGTGTTGAAGATATCTAAACAAAGAACCCCAAATGGGGTTCTTTTATGAAACACTATAACATAGTAATAACAATGCATTACATGGTTATTTGCCACAAATTATAGAATGCAATGCGGCCAGCTAGTTCAGCTAATAATACTGCGGCGGCACAAGTTGCTAATGTCGCTTTTGGTGCGCGGTGCTTTAACGCCATACCAACGAAAGCAGCTAAAGCAATAGCTAAAACAACAACTTGGAAGCCCCAGAAGCCTGTTTGTTCACCGCTAAGAGCGGGACCTGTTTCTGCTAAAAAGGCTTGATAACCCGCACGGCTTGCAAAAATAGCAAAAGTACCAATTAAGAACGAAGCAATACCTAAGCCACGAGCACCGATTGCAATGGCGAGCGCACCGCCACCGACTAACATCGTCATCCACATTTGCAGTGTGGTATAACCGGTGTCCCAGTTAGCAATAGTGGCGATGTTGTATACTTGAGGTATTGACCAAACAAATGCAAGTCCAGAAACTACCGCGGCAATATTAGCCAGCTCACGTAATAACGTATGTTTGAAAAACAGCGTAAAAAATAACGTTGCAGCAGCGCACCCAACAAATACGCCACTTAAGAACGCTTCATTACTCATTGGCGAACGGCCTACACCTAATAACATATTAAAGAAGCGTAGTGGCTGGCCAACGTGTAACCCACCGATCCCTAAACCAATTATCATAATGATAAAGGCCACGATATTGGCAGTTTTTAGCTGACTATCGTCAATAGAACCCATTCTACGGCTAATATAAGCGAGTAAGAAAAGCCCAGCAGCGGACTGTCCTAAGACGGTGAAAAAAACGAGTGGTAATTCATGCATCTTACACCTCCGCAGGGTTTTTTAATTCGCCACTTTTATCGCCAAATGGCTTCGCATCTTTATGTGGTTTGATGACAATATTCGGGTTCGTCAGGCTTGGGTCTGGCATTGGAGCAATGCCACACTCTGTGCCGTGTAACTCACGAAGAACATTAATGTCATCAAAATCTAAAGCACGCTGCGGGCAAGATTCAACACAAACAGGTTTCATCCCTTTTGCGACGCGCTCATAGCAGCCGTCGCATTTACTCATTAGTTTCTTCTTCTCATCAAATTGTGGGGCGCCATACGGGCAGCGCAACTCACAATAACGGCAACCAACACAAATAGATTGGTCAACCACGACTAAACCATCTTCTTCTCGTTTATGCATTGCACCGGTTGGGCAACCCGCGACACATGTCGGGTTTGAACAATGGTTACATGAAATAGAAAGATAGTAACTAAAGACATTTTGCTGCCAAATACCATCTTGTTTTTGCCAACTACCGCCACCGAACTCGTAGACACGACGGAATTTTGGGCCTAAATCTAAATCTTTTTCATCCTTACAACTGACTTGGCATGTTTTACAGCCAGTGCATTTTGTGGAGTCAAAGTAAAAGCCATATTGTTTCATCATTCAACTCCTTAAGCGCGTTTAACTTCAACAAGGTTAGTATGTTGTGGGGTACCTTTAGCCAATGGCGAAGGAACATGTGAAGTCAGTGTATTGATACAACCACCGATATCTAGCCCATCATTATTAAGAGTACGCCATGCACCTTGTGGAACGGCGATAACACCGGGTAATACACGCTCTGTCACTTTCACTTTAATTTGAATACGACCACGGTCATTAAATATTTCAGCCATATCACCATTATTCAAGCCGCGTTGCTGGGCATCGACTGGGTTGAGCCAAAACTGATGTGGAATGGCTTCACGTAGCATAGCAACATTGTAATATGATGAATGCACATGGCCTTTATCATGAAAGCCGGTCATTAATAGCGGATGCTTTTGTTGGCTTGCTTGGGCTTCAACACCTTCTTTATTGACGCAATACTCAGGAATGGCAGGAATACGTTGGCCTTCTGGTAATTCCCAGTTTTTAACACGTTCAGCTAGTTGTTCTGAATAGATTTCCACTTTACCTGACGGCGTTTTCAATGGGTTATTGATTGGGTCATCACGGAATTTCTTCAATGCAATATTTTCTGAACTGTTCAGGAACTTACGGTCGATAATACCCGCACCGTCGGTTTCGCTGAATTCAGGTAAATGAGGCATTTTTTCACGTGTTTTGTTATAACAGAACTCAATCCATTCAGCATAGGTACGGCCTTCGGTGAATTGTTCTTTTACACCCATTTTTTCAGCAATTTCTGCTAACACATCGTAATTAGGGCGATTTTCCCACAGTGGCTCAATGGCATTTTGTAGGCGAACTAAATAATGATACGCACCACTTGCATAGGAGTTATTGATTAAATCGTTGGTTTCTACAGTTGTGACATCCGGTAACAATAAGTCTGCATATTTTGCGGATGGGGTATCATGGTTATCCCATACTAGAATGAATTCACATTTGGATTCATCTGCAAGTATTTCATGGGTTTTATTTAAATCGCCATGTTGGTTACCAATGACATTACTGGAGTAGCACCACATAAACTTGATGTCGTTGTTTAGTTTATCGACACCTTTAATGCCACCATTCTCTGCGGTCAATTCTTTCCCGCGAACAATTGCTTCTGACCACATATAAGTCGGAATCAAGGCTTTTACTGGGTTAGGTAAAGCAAAACCTGCAACAGGATAAGCGTAGCTGTTACCCCACAGCCCAGTGTTAGTTCCTGCACGACCAATGTTCCCAGACATCAACGGTAACATCATAATAGAACGACAAGCTTGCTCGCCATTCTCTGTGCGCTGTAAGCCCCAGCCTTGTGAGATCCATGCTCTATTTGCATTACCGATTTCACGTGCAAGTTGTTTAATACGTGCGACTGAGATACCCGTTAATTTGCTCGCCCACTCAGGGGTTTTTGCGATGCCATCAGGGCCATTACCTAAAATATAATCTTTATATGATGCATTGCGTGGTGCAGAAGCAGGTAAGGTAGACTCATCCCAACCAACACAATAGTTGTTTAGGAATTCTTCGTCAGTCAGGCCTTCTTCGATCATGACATAACCGAGAGCAGCAACTAATGCGGCGTCAGTACCTGGGTAAATAGGTATCCATTCTGCGCCAAGCGTTGTTACGCTATCAGTGCGACGCGGGTCAATAATAATAACTTTTGCTTTGCTTTTATCTAACGCATTGAGGGTTTCGTAAAATTGACCGCCCCCAGACATACGCGTTTCAGCAAGGTTGTGACCAAACATGACGACTAAATCTGAATTTTGGATTTCAGATAAATAGGATTCTTCAATACTGCCATATACGTAAGGCGTGATTTCCATTAATTGCGCATATGAATATGTGCCATAATCACCCAAGAAACCACCGGTTAAGCTTAATAAACGTTTACAAGCAGCACGGCCGTGTAAGTTTGCGCCTGTTGAGCCCGAGCCATATTGATAGTAAATGGCATCACTTCCATATTTATCAATAGTATACTGCAGTTTTTCGGCGATAATGGTTGTTGCCTCATCCCATGAGATCTTTTTAAATTTACCTTCACCACGTTTACCAACTCGTACCATTGGGTATTTTAAACGGTCTGGGTTATAGGTTTTCCAGCGCACTGAACGGCCACGCAAACATGGGCGGATTTGGTGTTCACCTAACGTTGAGTCGTCATACATTGTTTCATTGGAAATGCGGCTGATAACACCGTCTTTCACATGAACTTTTAATGGACAGCGGCTACCACAGTTTACTAAGCATGCGCTATAGCTGATTTTTTCGCTGACTTCGTCAGGCATGATCGCTGGTGTTTTTGCTTGAGCAGCAAAAGGAAGAGTGATTGAGCCAGCAACAGCAGCGACACCCGCAACGGTTGCAGAGGTTTGTATAAACTCCCTCCTGCTCAGTTCTCCAAATTGAGTATTTATTTTATTTTTATGCATTGACATTGCCTATATGTAAATAACAACATTACTTTCTTGTTTTATATGTTAAAAAAAGTTTCTGTTGAGTTACATGACTTACATCAATGTTATCCCTGATAAGATAAATGTATTTATTTAATTTATAAGGATTTTTTGTTTGCTATAACATAGATTAGTTCTATTTCTATTAACTATCGAAGTATTAATTATTATATAACGATTGAGTCAAAGTAAGGAAAAAGAGGGATATCTCCCTCTTTGAAATACTACTTTAGGTGTAGATGGATAAGAAAATTTAACTAATCACTTAGTATTAATTATTTTTCTGGGGAATAGCCTATCATCCTAACATCATTTCCGGTAGGTGATTGATGTACCATCAGATTAAATTGCGGAAGGATGGAAAAGATATGGTCAAAAATGTCTGACTGTATTCTTTCATACTCCACCCATACGGTTGTATTCGTAAACGCATATATTTCGATTGGGATACCATTTGAGTCAGATTCTAGCTGTCTGACCATAATCGTCATATTTTTGTGAATATTAGGGTGTGATTTTAAATAAGCTTCAATGTAAGCCCGGAAAGTCCCTATATTTGTCAGACGACGTTGATTTAAAGGGATTGCTTTATCATCAGGTAGGCTAGAATTAAAGACTTGAATCTCAGATATTTTTTGCTCGATATAGGGCTCAAGTAAATTTGCTTTAATACAGTACGCTATTTCTTCAGATGTTAAAAAATGCACACTGCTAGCATCTAAGCGGACACTACGCTTAATTCGGCGCCCACCAGACTCTGTCATTCCTTTCCAGTTTTTGAATGAATCAGAAATAAGTGCATAGGTAGGAATAGTGGTTACTGTGTTGTCCCAATTACGGACTTTTACCGTAGTTAAACCAATATCAACCACAGCGCCATCAGCACCGTATTTAGGCATTTCTAACCAATCGCCAATATTAACCATGTTGTTGGCTGAAAGTTGTATCCCAGCAACTAACCCCATAATAGGGTCTTTGAACACTAGCATCATAACAGCGGTCATTGCACCAAGACCGCTGAGAATAATCAGAGGCGATTTGCCTATTAATAGCGCAATGATCATGATGCCAATTAGAATTGTGGCAATCAGTTTAAGGCTTTGAAATATTCCTCTAAGAGGTAAATGCGCGGTTTTGGCAGCACGTTGGAGTACACCAAGTATGATATCAAGAACAGAGTAAAGGGTTAGTAAGCCAAATAATAGGCACCAAGCCTGTGAGCCGACCTTTAGAACGGCTTGTGCAGTCGAGCCTGAATGTAACCATAGCGTAGCTTGGATATTGACAACAACACCTTGTATAACAAATGCAAAGCGATTAAAAAGATTATGTTGAGTTATTAAATGAATCCAAGTTCCTGCACTTTTTTGCCCGTGCTTTTCGAGTTGAGGAAGTAATATTTTATGCAGAATTAAGTGTAATACGCAGGCGACGATTAGAATTAAACCGAGCACCATAAGTAAAGAGGCGAGGTTAGCGTAATCTTGGTTGAACTGACGTACCCAGTCTAGCAGTTGCTGCTGCATGGTTTCTCCTTCTTGAGGGTGTTAGGAACAATGGTTTATAAAAATATTCGGTTTATAAAAATATTCGATAGTTTAAAGACCTTATCATATTCACAATGAAAATTCATGGCGAACAATATTAAACTCCGTCTTAATTCTTATTATTAGTTCTAAGTATTGTGCAGTATATGAATGCAATATTAATGACAATAAAGTCATTATAAAGGAGCGGGTTCGTTAATTTGATTAGTTATGTAACATTTACATAACATTACATGTGATAAGGATTTTCTGATTGCGAGTCTTCATAACTAAGCATAATGTTCTACAAACTTCCTAATGTTATATTAACTTTGCAGGAATTTATTATGAGCGTATTTAAAAAGCCGACTTATTCTGTTCTTTTGCAGTATATCTTATTACCCGTTATTGCCTGCACTCCATTTCTCGCTAATTCATCTCCTAATGGCAATCAAGGCCAAGGGAATGGTAAAGGAAATCAACAAATTCATGGAAACAAAGGAAATCAGAATAAAGATAAATCGAATAAAGGGGATGGTAATCAACAGCTAAAATATGCCAAAGCAAGCGAATCTTACGATAAGAAACGAGGTTCTAATATTAGTTTTAATGTGAGTTTTGGTAATGTAAGGCCTTTGGCCATTGAATATGGTTTGACGGGTTATCGAGGGTTGCCGCCAGGCATTGCAAAGCAAGTTGGTCGGGGTAAACCCCTTCCTCCAGGTATTGCCAAAAAAGCGTTACCTTCAGCTTTTTTAGCTCAATTACCCGTTTATGTTGGGTATGAATGGAAAATCAGTGGCCAAGATCTTGTCTTGGTTGCGATAGGAACAGCGATAGTCGCAGAAATTATTGAAAATGTTTTCGAATAAAAAAAACGACCTTGATTTCAAGGTCGTTGTGCAAAATAAATGCAATTAACGCTAATGATTAGGTAACTAAAAGGTCTGATTGACTAAAAAATGATTAACTCGCTTACATAAAACGTTTAGACAGTAATTCAACAACTTCTTGCACACTGCTGATAAATTCTTTGATGCTGTTCATCGATAACTCCAAATTAAAATGTGATCCAGATCACGTGAGAGCATTTTAGCCATTAACATGTTAATGTCAAGTTAATATTAAAAATAATTTTAAATATTAAATTATTTTTTAAATGAATGTCTGGCACTTGTTTTTGACTGCAAGTTTTTACCACAAGACATGCAAAAATCCATAAATGGGCACAAAAAGTGTGAAGAATTGAAAGGTAATTTTTATAATATGGTGTATGGTTAATCAGAGGTTAGGTAATGATTTGATTGATAAAGGAATATAACTCATGATTGCTTATGTGAACGGCCAGTTTTTACCTGAAGAAGACGCATCAGTATCTGTTTTTGACCGTGGGTTTCTATTTGCGGATGCAGTATATGAAGTGACAGCAATAATTAACGGTAAGCTCGTTGACTTTGATCGTCATATGGCTCGTTTACAGCGTTCTTGTGCTGAATTACAGCTATCACTACCTTATGATTTAGCAGAATTAAAACAAATTCATCTTCAATTAGTTCAGAAAAATAATATCGAAGAAGGGCTTGTATATCTTCAGTTGACCCGTGGTAATGCACACCAACGTAGTTTTTTATATCCGGATAAACAGACGAAGCCAACATTAGTCTTATTTGCACAAAAGACACAGATTGTTGAAAATGAAAAATCAAAATATGGAATAAAAGTTGTCACTGTAGATGATATTCGTTGGCAGCGTTGTGATATTAAAACAGTTGCTTTATTAGCAGCTTCGATGGTAAAAGAATACGCTAAACAGCAAGGTGCAGACGACGCTATATTTGTTAAAAACGGCTATATTACTGAAGGAAGTTCCAGTAATTGTTTTATTATTAATCAACAAAACCAAATACAAACACGGGGGTTAAATAATGAAATATTGTCAGGTATTACTCGCCAAGCGATATTACAACTTGCTAGAGAACAACAAATAGACATTGTTGAAAAGCCATTTAGTATTGATGAAATGTTAGAAGCCAAGGAAGTCTTTATTACCTCGGCGACAACATTAGTTTGGCCAGTTATTATGGCGAATAACCAATTCATTGGGGAAGGTAAGCCGGGGAAACTAGCTATCCGGCTACGAGAGATATACTTGCAAAAATTAAAATAATCACATGAGATATCTAAATGTTATTTTAATTGCATAAATTCTTTAACTGAAGAAATGGTTACCATGCCATCCAATGCCTGAATACTTTGCTGGTGGAGTTCTGGCGTTGGAGCGGCACATAAATCCTCAAGTACTGTAACAAAATACCCTAAATCATGAGCCTGTCTAGCAGTGCTTTGAATGGCCTTTACGGTACTAACTCCGCCAATAAACAACTCGGTAATATCATTATCGGTAAGCCATTTATGGAAATGATTTCCTGCAAATGCAGAAACCCCTTTTTTAATCATTACTGGGTCACGAAATGCCACTTCAAGGTCATGAGCCCAATGACACCCAGAGCCACTTAATTTTAAGGCTCCAAGTTTTTTAGCTTGCTGAAACATAGGGGAGCCAGCAGGAACATCGTGATAATTGTCTGAAAACCCAACCTTAACCCAAATCACGGGAATATGATGGTTTCTTGCATATTGTGCCGCTTGATTAGCTTTTTCAACGATTTTTCGCGAGCAAGTTTGCTGGTAACTTGAATTAGATAAGCCATTTTTACCAATTATCTCTTCAATGAGATCAATAATTACTAATGCCTTGGACATTATTGCCTCTTTTAGGTGTAAGTATATTAACGTATAACGGCGTATACTATCTGGAAAAAAGCGTGAATGCTGTTAACTCAATAACATTATTCGATTTAGGGTAAGTCAATAATAAAACCAATACCTTGATTGTCTAATCCATCAGTAACTCTAATTACAGCACCGATTTTATGGGCTAAATTCTGGGCAATTGATAAACCTAAACCGCTTCCGGTTTCCATTGTTCCAGGTACTCGATAAAAGCGAGAAAATATAAGCTGGCGACTGTCTTCTGGAATTCCTCGGCCGTTATCTTGAACAGAAATAGTCCCACCAAATGGGGTAAGGTCTTTCAAAATGACCTTGATTTTCCCTTTTTCAGGGCAATATTTAATCGCATTTTCAAGCAGATTAGTAAAAATATTACTTAATGCGAGTTTATCTGTGAGGATATAAAAAGATTTTGGGCTTTGGAGTTCGACATCAATATCTTTGTTAATGGCGTAAGGTATGTGTGAAGATATTAAATGGCTGATTAATGCAGGCAGGTCAACTTGTTCTTTATTTAGCAAGAAATCTTCAGTTTCTAAACGAGCTAAGTCAATTAATTGATGTGATAGAGAGGCCGCACGATTTAAAGTTTCTTGCATATCATTAATAATTTCGCCTTTTTCTTTTGGATTATCAATTTGCATTAACAAATGCAATTGAGCAATAACAGCCGCAATCGGCGTCCGTAATTCATGTGCGGCGTCTGCCATGAAGCGCTTTTCACGTTGATTCGCAGCATCAACACGAGACATAAGGTTATTTATTGCAGCAATAATAGGCCGAATTTCTTTATATTGCTCTTTTGTTTCTATAGGAGTTAAATTACCCGGCTGACGGCTGGAAATGAGTTTTGCTGATTGTCTTAAAGGCCGCAAACTAAAATAAGCGGTAATTAAAATTGCTAGCAACATAATACCTAAAATGAAAGCGAGGGGAATGGCTGTTCCTTCGGCTGGATTACCTAATAAGGATTTACGATCACTATAAGATTCAGCAATGACAACCTCAAAGGTTTTTTGATCATTCCATGCAGAAGTAAAGTGCCAGTCTTTATGTAATGCAGCGAGCTCAGAAACGGATTTAAGGGAGGGAACATGTAATTTGTCGCTGTTCCGGTAATAGACATTCCCTTGTTTATCTCTGACAACCATAAAAGGCCGATAACTAATATTATCGCCACTTTCCATTGCGCTAGAATAAAGTTCTTGTAGGTTGTCGGCTATTTTATTGAAATATTCAGGTTTATCAGCAACCACATCAAGTGTTTTAGCAAACCCTTGAGTGACGATATTCTGTTGTGCATTTAACTCATCATGAATTGATGGCCAATAAAAAAACTGGAGCCAGCCAACTAATAATAACCAAAGAAAAATAACGGAACTGATTTGTAGCCCGAATGTATAAATAAAAAATGATTTAACTTTCACTTAGTGGCACTTCTTTTTTTAATAAATAACCAATGCCACGGATAGTAATTATACGGTCTTTACCTATCTTTCGGCGTAAATTATGAATATGAACCTCTAAAGAGTTACTTTCTACATCATCCAATCCAAATAGACGCTGCTCTAAATCCGTTTTTCTGACAACATTATCTGCATTTTTTATTAATTCATAGAGTAATAGGTATTCTTTCCCGGATAGCAGTAGCAATTGCTCATTAAGGGTTACTTGATGATTAAGTGGATTTAATTGCAGGTTACCCAATTGCCATATTTCAGATGAAAACCCAGCCATACGGCGACTAACGGCTTTCACTCGGGAAATAAGTTCAGGCATAGCAAATGGTTTTGTTAAAAAGTCATCAGCACCTGAATCTAAACTAGAAACTAAGTTATCCATTTGGTTTCTTGCCGTGAGAATGATTATTGGAATAGTTTCGCCCATATTACGCCAAGCTATGAGCTCGTCATGACCATCGCCATCAGGTAAGCCCAAATCTAAGAGCATTAGGTCAAAATTGCGAGATGCGAGTTGTAACTTTGCATCAGCAAGTAGCCTTACCCAACAAGGATTAAAACCTGCAAGCTCCAGCCCACGACATAGTGCTTTTCCCAATTGAAGATCATCTTCGACTAATAGGATATTCATATTATCACCTCTACTAGCCAGTATAAGCAGGCAGTGAGCGTCAGACAATATGAACAGTTCAAGTTTGAAGCGTATTTAAGCATATCTTAAGGTTGGTTTAACCCATCTTTAAGGTACAAAAAAATAGACTGTTTATTATCGTTTTATCATTCAAGCAATAAGAGCATTGATAATGAAACACGCATTTTATGAGGTGCCATTGTTTATAGTCGCAATCGCGCTTGCTTTAATCTTTATTGGAAAAGATTTTAATAATACGTCCACAGTTAGTTTATCACCCCTAAAACTAAATGAAATTTCTACTTGTGCAAATATTACTAACTGTATTTCGCAGGTTAGAACAACTAATGAAGAGAATGAAAAGTTGAATCCAGTGAAACAAATTAAAACCTTTCTTAGGCATAAAATCTATTAATTAAAAATGAGTAAAATTTAGATATAAGAAATTTAAAACAACTAGCTGCTTTAATAATCAGTGTGTTACCTTGCAGTTGTTCTCTGGCTGATGAAAGTACTTTTGTTGTTGGAGGGGGGAGTCAATATTGCGCCAGTTTATGAAGGTGTAAAAAGCCTCACGTATTAGTAAAAAAGGAATGTCATAGGGTAAAACATTCCTTTTAAGTATTTGGTTAATCCTCTGTTGTTTCTTCTGGGACCCAACCATCATCCATCCATATTTCTTCCAGTATTTCTTCAATACGAGTTTTATCCTCCGCTATTTTTGTTCCTGAAATATTAACGCGTTGTTGTGAGCTAAACCCAACCCGAGTTACCATATCAGGATATTGGTTCTGAAGTTTGCGTAAAATCTCAGTTTCAAGAGCTTGTAAAACCACTGAACTGGGTTTTTGCGGAGCGTTTTTATCAAATAATACTTCGATACGTAACATGATAGCCTCTAGTAAAGACTGTATTAATATACAGTATTTTTAGAACTATTAGGCAAAAAAGTCAATATAGAGCTGCAAATATTTTTATCAGTAAATTGAGTGAAAAAATAATATCAATATAAAACAAAAAGTTAATCTTATGAGCGCTTGATAAAATAATTGTCAGAAAATTAAAAATAGGTATTCTATAAAATATATTTGATTAAGGTGAGTTTCGATTAAATGTTACATGCTTTAAGAATTAAAAGTGAAGATAGCCAAGCGATAGCAATGATTAACCAGTTATATGACACCGCTTTTCCGTTATATGAACAAAGAAGCTATCAGGGAAGAAAGGCAATATTGAATCATGGCGATTATTATTTGCTCAATTTCAAAGAAAATGACATTTTCATTGGCTTTATTGGTTGTTGGAAAATCGAAGGTTATTATTATATTGAACATTTTGCTATTTCCCCCGTATTAAGAGGGCAAGGTTATGGGCAAAAGGTACTAAAACAGTTTTGTCATGATGTAGGTAAAGTGATTCTAGAAATAGACCCTATTATTGATGAAATCAGCCAAAAACGTTGGTCTTTTTATCAGCATTGTGGTTTTCAACAAAATGAATACGTCCATGCTCATCCAAGTTATTACCCAGAAAATAAGCCGCATGAGCTTAGGGTGCTAAGTTATCCAGAAGAGATTGCTCAAGAAACGTATCAGCAATTTAATCACATCTTACAAACGGTTGTGATGGATAAAACGCTATTATAGTTCTTCATATCGATGGTGTTAATCAGGTATATAGCAATAGATAAGTTCGGGATCATTATCATCTAAATTTTCAATGTAGCCACTAGGAACAAAGCCAGCTTTTATTAAAAGCTGTTGAGTGGCTGTATTTGATTGATTTGTAGAAGTAAAAATCTTTTGGGGTTTACTCTGCATTTTTAGTTTATTAATTAAAATGAGGCCAAGGCCTTGTCGACGATGGTTTTTATTTACCATTAATAGCTCTATAAAGGCATGGGAATAGAAATGATAATGTAGAACGCCATAAGCCAATATTTCGTTGTTGGATTCCAGTACATAACATATTCCTTGCTCGCTCCATTGGGTAATGTCTTTATAGCGTTCTGCGGTCGCAATGGTATCTATGGAAAATATAGCATTTATATCAATTGGTGTTGCTACTCTAAAGTTAGTTTTCATTATTAATCAGTTATTTGTCAATGCTAAATGTATTAATTCAAAAATATTACAGTATAGGATGGTTTAAATAAAAGGTTAATATGAAAACTTAAAATAAGTTCATTACAATTATTGTTTTTTTAACCTGTTGAATTAAAACAATTTTAATCTTATGGCAGTTAACTAAAAATCTACCATAAAGCTCGCTCTTTGCTATCATTGAGTCGTTGTTAATCTATACAGTGGTAATTCTTATCAAATTTAAGAAATATAGAATATGATTAGCCTAATTTTCTTATTATTGGGGAATAAACCATGTCTCAAAATATTTATGATGACCCTGATTTTTTTGCAGGCTATGCAACATTGCCTCGCTCAGTCGAAGGGCTAAGTGGTGCACCAGAGTGGGATGCAATACAACGGTTATTACCAGATTTAAATGGGAAATCTATTATAGATTTAGGTTGTGGTTATGGCTGGTTTTGTCGGTGGGCAAGTGCTCAAGGGGCAACACAGGTAACAGGCGTTGACCTCTCAGAAAAAATGTTAACAAAGGCGATTTCAATGACAGATGATTCCGCTATAACATACTTACGTGCTGATTTGGAAAAGTTGAGCTTACCTACTGAACAGTATGATTTAATCTATAGCTCGCTGGCTCTACATTATGTGGTCGATATTTATTCTCTATTAACTAAGTTATATCAAGCTCTAAATCAAGGTGGGAGGGTGATTTTTTCTGCAGAACATCCAATATACACCGCACCACTTATTCAAGAATGGTGTATAGATAAGTATGGTAATAAAGCCTGGCCGGTTAATCAGTACCAGCAAGAAGGCAATAGAATTAGCCATTGGTTTGCTGATGGTGTCGTAAAGCAACACAGAAAATTATCCACTTGGATTAACTTATTAATTTCTGCTGGGTTTGAAATAATTGAACTGGATGAGTGGGGGCCATCGTGCGAGCAAATTATAAAAAATCCAACATTAGATGAGGAAAAAGAGAGACCAATGATATTTATTATTAGTGCTCAAAAGCCATAATTAAAACCTTATGTTTTGGTAAAGTTTAATACACATCACAAGGCGATTTATTATGGTTCAATGAATCGTTAAAGACTGTTGTTGGTATAATGCACGCAACGGCTTATGACTAGTTACTATGAGAAATATAGTCATGGGTAGTAATTGACAGGTATGTGTAATGATTGTTTGTTAGTAAGAGTAGTAATAGCGGATATAAAATGAAAAGAGAAATGTTGTCACCTGCCTACACGACAAATTTTGATGAATTAGCAGTGGTTAAAGTTAGAAAATAGGTTGGATTTTTACCCGACTTTTGCCCACCTAAAATTTCATGCATAAAAAAACCAACCTTAAGTGGTTGGTTTTCTTAAAATAAGTTGGTCGGCATGATAGGATTTGAACCTACGACCCCCGACACCCCATGACGGTGCGCTACCAAGCTGCGCTACATGCCGAACTTTGATTAATACTACTCAATTTGCTTCTAAAAGCAATAGACTTATGATGCGACTGGTTGATATTTAAGCACTAATTTTCATTAAAACGCTTTAATTCAGTAAAGATTTTCAACAACTCAGCCAAATCAGGTTTTTCATTTCGTTCTATGGCACCTTGTTTATCGTAGATATTAAACTGGCCATTTTGATCCATGTAGAGGGTGGTATTATCTGTGGTAATGACAACATCGTCGTTGTCACCCGTGATCACCCATGGGTAAGTACGTTTAACACTAAATAAATCTTCACCTTGGCTGTAATCATCAGGTGGATTACTGACATGTAATAAACGCTGCATCAGTGTTGTCATCACATCTTGATGGCTTGTTAGCTTATCTATCTGCTGTGCAGGTGTGTTTGGCCAATAAATAAACAGTGGTACCTGCATATTATCACGGTTGAAGCGTTTACCATCTAACCATTCGTTTTCTGCTTTTCCTTGGTTATTGTAATTTGCCGTCACAATAACAATGGTATTTTGCAAGCGATTATCACGCTGTAATGCGGCCATTACGCGATTGATTTGTTCATTCGTTTTTGCACTTCCAGGTGTTCCTTTAATATTCAGGAAAGAGAACCAAGGCGAGCCGTTATTAAGGTTATCTAGCCAGTTATTCCACTGTGTAACTGTTAAGTTGTCATTATATGCAGTTTTTGCAGGTAATGAGTAATCAGCTAAAATAGCTTGTCTGAATAATGGAGAATTAAAGCCATCTGTTGAGAATAAACCAAACTGATACCCTTGATGTTGTAAGGCTTCAATTAGCGCTGATGGATGGCGACCATTGAGAATATTATCGAAATAAGTCGATGAAATACCATAGAATAGGCCAAATAGCGCAGTATCGTTACGTAGCCCAGCCGTGTAGTGATTCGTAAACTGCGTACTGATTTCTTTAAATTCGTTTAACGCCCCCATAGAATCTTGTTGAGATTTATCCCCTAGATCATCAATGACCAACAATAATAAGTTGTAATCAGCGCCTTGGTCATAATAACTTAAAGGTTTCAATGGGTAGTTTAATTTAAGTGCCGTTGGGCTACCTTGTTGGAATACACGATTTTGATGTTCGGTTAAGTCTAATAGACCATACCTATCAAGTAGCTTGCGAGCTGTCATGGGTTGCGACAATGGATAATTGTAGCGTTGCATGGTGATAGGGCGATAGAAATTAGCGTCGGCCCATGCATACATCAGGTGTGACATAATAAAAGTCACAATAAAAATAGCCGCCAGAGGTTTGCCGAATGTTTGGCGGTTTAAACTACGTAGTTTTTGCCAACTCCAAGTCGCAAATAACATTTCAACAAGAAAGATAATGGGAATACTGATAAACATCAGTTGCCACTCACGAGCCATTTCCCCCTTAGTTGGGTTGATGACCAAGTCCCAAACTTGCGGTGTTAAATGCAAACCGAATTGACTAAAAACACGGATATCAAAGATTAATAGTGTTATTCCTGCCGTTGCAAGGGCAACACAAAGTAGCCTCAGCAACCGCTGAGACATAACAATAAAGGTCAGTGGAAAAATAATTAGCAAGTAAGTCGCAAAGACCACAAAACTAAAGTGACCTAACCAACTGACGAAAGCATAAATTCGGCCAGTTAAGGTATCTGGCCAATCAAAAATAAACAGATAGCTGCTACTTAACACGAGGCTAAGCAGTATATTGAATAGTGCAAACCAGTGCCCCCAACCAATCATGTTAGAGACTTTGTCACGGTAGCGCAGGTGGGTGACCATACTGTTTATTTCATTAATCAATTAGTGTGATTGATCTTCTTTAACAGAAGAAAGTAATGCATTTGCGAATGATTCTGCAATCATTTTACGTTGCGCAGGCGCAACCGACGTATTCAGCAGATTCGTTACCATATTACCTAACACCATGAGGGAAAGGTCAACAGGGGTGTGATTTTTTTCTAACACACTCACGAGGTCAGAAAGTAAACCTTCAACTTTTTCATCACTATAGCGAGATGATTGTGGCATAAATTGAGACATCCTAAATTAATGAAAGCTACATATCATAGCGTATCACAGTTGGTTTTTCTTCTTTCTTCGCAACAAATTTTTGTTTAAATGGGAATAATGTTAATTCAGATTCGTAAAGTGCGTATTAGTTCAGCGTAATCAGGCTAAAAATAGAACAAATGATGGTTTCTGTTGCAGATGAATAATATCAATGTTTGAATACGCGCAACATTATTTTCGCTATAACGAAGGAGCCAACAATGAGTCTGGAAATTAACCAGATAGCTTTACACCAGCTAATTAAAAGAGATGAGCAGACCCTAGAGGTGATGTTGCGGGATTCTCTATTGACAGCAGATGGTGTCGTACAAGACATGATGGCAGAATTGCACCGCGTCTATAGTGCTAAAAGTAAAGCATTTGGTGAATTTAACGAAGAAAGTGAACTTGCTGATGCGTTAAAGTTATTGCGTAAGGGCGAAGAAGAATTTTTAGGTTTCAGCCGTGCGATGACGGTTCGCTTGAAAGATGAATTAGCCAAATATCCTTTTGCGGAAGGGGGCGTGGTTCTCTTTTGTCAATACCGTTACCTCGCGGTCGAATACTTATTAATTGCGGTGCTCAATAGTTGTGACAGCATGTTTGTCACAGAATCATTGGATTTAGGCACGACACATTATTTAGATATTCCTCATGCAGATATTGTCGCACGTATTGATTTAACCGAATGGGAAACCAATCCTGAGTCAAAACGCTATTTAACTTTCTTAAAAGGTAGAGTAGGGCGGAAAGTTTCTGATTTCTTTATGGATTTTCTGGCTGCATCTGAAGGGTTAAACGCAAAAGTTCAGAATAAAGGCTTGGTTCAGGCACTTGATGATTTTTGTGACAATGCACAAATGGACAAAAATACGCGCCAAGCTTATCGCCAGCAAGTACATAGTTATTGCACAGAACAATTACAGTCTGGAGAGGAAATAGAGCTACAGGCGTTGGCAAAAGAGCTGCCAATGGTTGAAGAACAAAGCTTTGACGATTTCGCTCGCCAAAATGATTATCAACTCGAAGAAAGTTTCCCTGCCGATAGAGGAACGTTAAAGCAATTAACGAAGTTTTCGGGGAGTGGTGGCGGGATCACGATTAGCTTTGATGCGATGCTCATGGGGGAGCGTATCTTTTGGGACCCTGTCACTGATACGTTAACCATTCGTGGCACACCACCTAATTTGCGTGATCAATTACAACGCCGTGGTACTAAATAGGTTGTGGTGTTGAAGAGGTAGAAATAAATAACGCCGCAATTGCGGCGTTATTTACTCGGCGTCCCGAAAATTTCTAAAGCTCGGCTGTGGGCTTTAATTAAGCGCGCAGGAAGTCAATGTGCGTCACTTTTGGCTTAAATGGGTGACGTTGAACAGCCTGAACTTTTACTTTTGTTTCTTTACCATCGATAACCAGATTCAGAACTTCGTAAAATTCTGCTTTGCTTTCTTGGTTGATGATTTCATCGTGGTTAAGAGTTACAGAGATAGCTTCTTGGTTGCCACCGTAAACGATAGCTGGAAGCTGGTTATCTCTGCGCAGGCGGCGGCTCGCACCCTTACCCTGCTCTTTACGTTCAATTGCATTGATAGTTAACATTACTATTTCTCTATAAAAAGAAAATATAAATTCCTGCTACAGGCGACCCAGCAGCAGGTTCGAGATTTGGCCTAGGATAATCCATTCAGAGAACAAGATATCGGAAGGCGGGCGGCATTTTAACGAAAAATCGGCCATCCAGCAATCATTATGATCATTTTCGCGTTATGACAGGGGAGCAGCAACGCGAAAACGCCCTTGATAATCGAAGATTTTCTCTCGAATTTCCCAAAAGCGTTCTTTTTTGCGCGCGACAATAAATTGGGGATATCGTAATAAAGATTGTTGCACTAATATATCATTTGCATTATTCCACTTAAACGGAACACCTGGGGCACGCTGATGCTCACGTAAAAAACGATATTCGAACACGCGTTTTTGTGCGGGTGTGGCTAGGCGAAAACGTTCTGAAACACAGGTTCCATCTTCATCATAATAATTGATTTTAATCCATTCACCTTTGTTATCACTCCCTGTAATGAATTGCATACCACCACAACGAATAATTAACGCATCTTTGAGTTTTAAGGCGGCTTTTAGCATATCGTCAGGGTCGGTAAGCACTTCTTGGCATTTTTGACAGCGACGAGCCGCTATATCATTTTCTGCACCACAGTGTGGACATTGTTTAAAGCGAAAACGAAATTCACATTGTTTTTTCTGCTTATTTTCATCTTCTTCCCAGCCTTGGCAGCGCCGGCCGTAATGTTCAATAATTTGCCCATCAGAGGTACATTTTCCCCAAAAAATATTCGCAAATTGGCATAATGGGCAAAAAACTTGCACAGGCACACTGGTTGAATTTGGTTGACTTGACCCCACTTCAGGCCGAAATAAATCGTGTGGATTACCTGCGTAATCTAAGATTAAACAGCGTGTTTTTCCCTCATAAAGGCGTAATCCTCGGCCAACAATTTGTTGGTATAAGCTGACTGACTCTGTTGGCCGCAAAATAGCAATCACATCGACATGAGGCGCATCAAACCCTGTTGTTAATACTGAAACGTTAACGAGATAATGTAATTCTTTATTTTTAAATTGCTTAATAATTGCTTGCCTATCAATTGCTGGGGTTTCAGCCGTCACTAATGCCGCACTATTCTTCGGTAGATAACTCAGAATTTCTTTGGCATGCTCGACCGTCGCAGCAAAGATCATGCAGCCTTGTAACGGTGTTGCATATTCAATAACTTGCTCAATAATTTTAGGCGTAATGCGTTGTTGTTTTTTTAATGACAAATTAAGTTCTTGTTCGTTAAAAATACCCGATGATGTTAGTGAAACTTGGCTAAAATCATATTGTAAAACAGGCATGTCTAAGCGTTCAGGTGGAACTAAGAATTTGTTTTTAATCATATAGTGTAGGGGGAGTTCATAAATACACTCTCGGAAAAAACAATTTTCATCACCACGTACCATGCCATGGTAATGGTATTGGTAAATCCAGCCACTGTTAAGGCGGTATGGGGTGGCTGTTAATCCTAAAATACGTAATGAAGGGTTATTAGCTTGTAAAACTTGAATAATTTGTTGGTATTGGCTCTTATCATTCAAACTTATACGGTGACACTCATCAATAATCACTAGGGAAAAATGTGCGTCAAATGCCTTAAGATTGCGAGCAACGGATTGCACACTACCGAAAACCACTTTGCTTTGAGATTCTTTGCGGTTCAGGCCTGCGGCAAATATATCGGCTTGTAGGCCATATGCGAGGTACTTAGCATGGTTCTGCTCAACTAATTCTTTCACATGGGCTAATACCAACACTCGCCCACGAGCAAGCCGAGCCAATTCGGCAATCACTAAGCTTTTACCTGCTCCTGTTGGTAAGACAATCACGGCAGGGGCAGTCTGCTTGCGGAAATAATCAACCGTCGCATTGACAGCTTCTTGTTGGTAAGGGCGTAATACAAAAGGCATATTATTCAGTATTATGTAATTAAATCAGGTGAATGACGTTAAATTTAATTTAAAACGATGACTCTGTCTAAAGATGTAAGTTGCTGCGGTGAAACTATCACTTCACAGGGGTTATTGTTATAATGAATTATGTGATAGCAATCACAACAACCTTTCACTCTATATTCTGACAGTTGAGCGTTATTGTACGCTTCGCTGGCATTCCATCAAGTTAAGAGAATCTATGCGACTGGATAAATTTTTGTCCCAGCAATTAGGGATAAGCCGAAGTTTGGTAGCGCGAGAATTGCGCGCAGGGCTCGTAACGGTTGATGATGAAATCGTTAAGTCAGGGGCCTTTCAAGTTACGATTGATCATGAAGTCGCTTATGATGGTAATGTCCTCGTGCAAGTTACTGGGCCGCGTTATTTTATGTTACATAAGCCACAAGGCTATATTTGCTCAACAGATGACCCAACACATCCAACAATTCTTTTTTTTATTGATGAGCCTCTCGCACAAAAACTGCATTCAGCAGGGCGTTTAGATATCGATACAACGGGGCTTGTCTTATTAACTGATGATGGTCAGTGGTCACATCGCATTACTTCACCGAAGCATCATTGTGAAAAAACATACCGAGTTCAATTGAGTGACGATATCGCCAATGATGTTGCCGAGCAGTTTGCTCAGGGCGTTATGCTTAACGGGGAAAAATACCTAACTAAACCAGCAAAACTGGAAATTATCAGCCCTAGAGATGTCAGGTTGACGATTAGTGAAGGGCGTTATCATCAAGTGAAACGCATGTTTGCTGCGGTGGGGAACCATGTTTGTGGGTTACATCGTGAACGCGTTGGTGAAATTTGGCTCGATGAGACTCTTGAGCCCGGAGAATACCGTCCACTGACGGAAGAAGAGATCAACAGTATTAACGTACCACGTAAATAAATAGCAGGAGTTTAAAGAGTGCAACAGCAGCGTTCATCCTATTTGGGGCTGATACTAATTCTAGGTTTATTATCGATGTTAATGCCGTTGGCCATCGACATGTACCTGCCAAGCTTTCCGACGATGATGCATTATTTTAATGTAGATGAAGGGCGCATTCAAATGACGCTCAATAGCTACATTTTTGGTTTTGCTATAGGGCAATTATTTTATGGGCCGATGGCAGATAGCATTGGTCGTAAACCTGTTATCTTGGGTGGAGTCGTTGTTTTTGCAATTGCTTCAGCGGCTTGTGCTATCACTGAATCGATTGACTCACTGATTTGGTTGCGTTTTTTACATGGTTTTGCCGCGGCAGCTGCAAGTGTTGTGATTAATGCACTTATGCGGGATATGTTTACCCGTGATGAATTCTCAAGAAGTATGTCTTTTGTTGTCTTAGTGATGACAATCGCACCGTTATTAGCCCCTATTTTAGGGGGAGAGCTAATGCGCTGGTTCTCATGGCATGCAATTTTTTGGAGCATCGCTATTGCTGCGGTTATCGCTGTTATTTTAGTGAGCTGTTTTGTGCGGGAAACACTCCCCGTTGCCAAAAGGCAAAAATTTCATGTTGGAACAACATTAAGGCAATTTGCGACTTTATTTAGAGCAAAACAAGTATTGTTCTATATATTAGCGAGCTCATTTTCTTTTGCAGGAATGTTTTCGTTCTTAAATGCAGGCGCTTTTGTGTATATCGATTTAAATGGGGTATCTCCACAGAATTTCGGCTACTACTTTGGTATCAATATCATCTTCCTGTTTATTATGACGACCATTAATAGCCGTTATGTAAGGCATTTTGGCGCGGAGAAAATGCTTTACTTTGGTATTATTATCCAATTTGTGATGGGCGTGTGGTTGCTTGTTACAACGGCATTTACATTAGATTTTTGGACATTGGTTATCGGTGTTGCAATCTATGTTAGTGGAATAGCGATGATCACTTCTAACGCAATGGCAGTGATCTTGGATAATTATCCACATATTGCAGGAACCGTTTCTTCATTGGCAGGAACAATAAGGTTTTCAATTGGCGCACTCGTTGGAACTTTGTTATCACTAATACCTGCTCAGAGCGCATGGCCAATGGTCGGCTCTATGGTTGCTTGCGTGGCGCTCTCAATGTTATTTGTTTTACTAGCCAAAAAAACAAAATAAATCATATGTTTTCAAGTTTCATGGATGAAACTGAGAACACTCAATTCTCTTCTTCATTATTTATAACGGACTAATCAAAGTTTGTTCTAGTTACTTTCCCATATAATTCATTTATCTATTAGAGATAAAAGTGATTGCTCGATAAAATCGAGTGATAACGCAGTGGTATTAATAATCTTTAGTGAAAAATGATCTAAATCAATTATCATTACAGCTGAATTTGTTAAATTTATGTTTTGTGATTTGATATGCATTGCAACATTATTCATTAATAAAAATTTGGATTTACTTCAAAAATAAACTGTTTTTTACTATTTTCTTTTCACAAATGTAAAAAAAAGTTAAGTGTTTTATGCAAGATGTTAGGATGTAGCGATCAAAATTAGTTTATATTTTAAGATATTTGCTATTAAAATGAATATGCAATGATTTATGTCACAAAAATTTAACGACATTTTGTTTTTTTAATGTTATATTTAAGATTCGATATTTAACATTCATGTTACTTTTTGGATAACTTAAAGTTCGGTTTGAACGATGAATGAGTGGCTTAAGCCCATGTTAGGTCAAGTAAGAAATTAAATATCAATACTTGGCAAAATACTAGAATGTATCAATAGGATATCTTTGTGGAAAAATTAGGTCTTTCGGTGGTGCACAGGCTACCGCAAAGCTACCGCTGGTTATCAGGCAAAATAGGTACGGATGTTGAAGTTGTACCTATGAATGATGCCGATAGCGATAAGCTTGTGGGGCTGAAATTACTTAGCCATGACTGTGCGACAGATTGTATTGCAATGCAACAATTGTCTGAATCATTATCAGATATGCAGATTGCCAACGCGATCTTAGAGTGGCAAAAAGAAATTTGCCTATTTATTCATGCTAATGATGAGTTGGCAGCTATGTGCCGTTTAAAAGCCTCTGGCGTTGCTATTGCAGAACTTTCTTCTGGTTTTCATAGTGCTTAGTTTTGAGTATATTTAATATTTTATTAGTTGTTATAGTGGCTTGATTACTTATTATTATTTTAGTTACAGGTTTTATTCGGTTACGTGTTTAAAGCTTGTTTTTGAATGAGTATTATCGCGAGGTGGGCTTGGTGTTTTAGTTGTTTTTTACCTAAAAATCAAATGGCTATCACTAAGTTTAGTCAAAAAATTCCCAATAAAAAAGCTTCCATCAAATGGAAGCTTTTTTATTGGGAAGGGATATAGGATATTATAAAAACTTATGAGCCATTAATAATGCGCCTGCTGGCATAATATCTTTTGCTCCAGTATGAGTTAGTCATTTCAGAAACGATAACACCACTACTGGTTGATGCATGGACAAATTTTTGGTCACCAATATAAATGCCAACATGCTTCATAGTACGGCCTGTTTTAAATAAAACAATATCACCGACTTTTAGATTATTACGTTTTACGCTTTTGCCGGAGGATTCTTGTTCAGAGGTCGTACGAGGGAGTTCAACACCAAATTGTTCAAGAAATGTTCTCTGTACGAAGCTTGAGCAATCAACACCTTTCTTTGTTGTGCCGCCAAGACGATAAGCTACGCCTTTCCAGCTTGCGTATTGATCCATTATTTTAGATTTAGTATCAACACTTTGTACTAACTCTTCGAATTCATCTTGAGATGCCATCGTCAACGAGTCACCCGCAGAACCATTTAGCATACGAGTATCTGATTTAGCAGTATATTGTGTGTTTTTAGCTGACTTTGGGTTGGTACATGCTGTGAGCGTTACGGCGATTGCAATTGCCGGAACAATGCGCCAAGCATAGCGCTTAAGTTTTTCAGAGGTTAGCATTCTTATATATATCCCTTACCATTTTTCTTTTTAGTACTTTATTGTGTAAAAAGACACAAAAAAACTAAACTTATCCCTGTGAAAAACGCATTATAGATGGCAAAACTGTGTTTTTCGCAGAAAGTGTTTATCGTAGTACCACTAAACTTCGAATGTACTAGTCATATTTAATGACTTATTGAGTATAGGAGATAAGTCAATATTTACTAAATTTACTAAGACATTCTTTACATTTTTTTGTTTAGAAGATTCAGCATCGTAGTAGTACCAAATCAAACCTTTAAGAGCATACATAAACAAAAGCAAAATGGCGAGTTAATAGGGGTGAAATTTACAAAACATTAGATAAAAGTGCCTATTTGCCATTGGTTTATGTGACAATTGTCTACAATGAAGGATATTACTTATAAAGATGGTATTTTTAACTAGTAAAATATGAACTAAATCACACTTTTCTATGTGTTATTTCAGTGAATTTGCATAATTAAGGACTTTTCAAACTAGAAGTGTAAAGAAGTTTAAGTTTTTATTTAGAGGGAGTGTGTTTGTACTCAAATAAACAGTTTAATTTTTGTTAAGAAAGTCCATTAGAATAAAAAACACTCAGAAAATAATTTAAAAAATAAAAGTACTGTATGTATATCAGTATTTTCTGGTTGTATTTATTAGTAATTCTCCACAATATTAATATCGACTAGTGAGTAGCATTCTACCATAACCATTCATAACCAATGTATTGTTAGAGCAACTCTAATAATACGTCAATATAACTAGATATTTAATGGTGACAGCAAAATAGGGGGCGAGGAATGTGACTATATCTTAAGATTATAGTCACAATAAAGTCGTTGTTCGAAATCAGCAAACCGGCGATTTAGGGTGGAACGAGCAATTCTAGTTGAGAAATAATCAATGGGGATTAGGTTAGATGAGCCAAGGTTATCTATAATAATAAATTGACCATAAGGTTTATAGCCTAGTTGATAAACGATGTTATAAGTTTTGAGCGCCATCGTGGTAATAGCCTCTTTGTATATGTTCTTTTTAAATTGCTCATAAGCAATTTTCATATTTTTTTTATGTTTTAAAAAAACTTGTTTATTTTTAAGATAATAATCTAAGGTATTTGAAACATTCCCTGTCTTATCTTTGATTAATTGGAACACATATCCTAGCCCCCGATCAGTTTGCTGGGTGCCATAGTAATGAGAAATCGTTTTTACGGTAAGATTCCTTTTATACAAGCGTTTATAATAGCGAACCTCTCTTAATGTTTCTTTATCATCTCGCCCACTTAAATGAACTTTTACACATAGGTGATTATACTCAGGATGCTGATAACAAGCACGTTGCCTGCCTGATGCGATCAAGTTTTCAGAAGGTAATAAAATTTTTTTATCTAAGTTCATATTCATGATAATAAACACTTTTTTTAACAAATTTAAGGTGTTTGATATATAGATATACCTAAAATGGCATAACGACGATTTTTATAAATTAATTGACCAATGCTAATAGATTATATTTATAAAGTGTTGCATTTTGTGTGGTTAATTAAGTGTGAGGCAAGTCATATATTTTGTTTTGATAAATAATAAAACAAAAAATAAAAAACTACGGCTATAAATGAAATTATTAATATCCCTTTGGAATTAGTATGTCGTCCTCAGGCAATTCAGCCAAATAAATACTTTAACTGTAAATAAATTACAGGAAGTGACGATAACATAATTTTAAACGGGAATTTCGTTATGAATAGCTCAGTAAAAAAAATGGTAATGGCTTTTTTAGCAGTAACAGCATTGAACTCAAGCTTTTCAGTATTTGCATCTGAAAATAGTGAGGTAAAACGCAGCAATACAGGCGTTATTCGATTTACTGGAGCTATTGTAGCAGCGCCTTGTATTGTCGAAGCCAATGCGAATAAAGTAGAAACCAAATGCTGGAATGATAGTGGTAAATTGGAAACCGCATCTGCAGATATTCGTAAACTAAAGAATCAAGAAATGTTGCTTCCGAATCAAAAAGGTACTCAACAATTCAACTGGATTAATAAAGATAAAACCCTAGGTATTTACACAATAAAATACGATTAATTTTGAGACGAACACAAATTGAATATAGCAAACTAAGATGAAAAGGTATGCAATGTTTAATTTTAATGACATATGCCTATGAACAATAAATTCATAGGCATATAAAGGCTTATTTCTTTCAAATCAAAAGCAGAAATTAATCACAACGGCCCATATAACGACGCTCAGCGATATGAATACGAATTTTTTCACCGGTTGTTAAATATTCAGGAACCTGAACTGTTAACCCTGTAGCCATCGTTGCAGGCTTAGTTCGTGCGCTAGCCGAAGCCCCTTTAATTGCTGGGGTTGTCTCAATAATGACCATATCAACCGTTTGCGGTAACTCTAAAGCAAGAACTTGCCCATCCATTGTTAACACTTGCATTCCTGGTAACCCTTCTTCAGGAATGAAAAGTAATTCTTCTTCAATATCGGCTTTTTTGAAAAGGTAGGGAGTATAGTCTTCATTGTCCATAAAGACATATTCATCACCATCAATATAAGAAAAGCTCACTCCACGACGGGTTAGGGAAATTGTTTCTAAAATATCATCGCCTTTGAAACGCTCTTCAACTTTCTGGCCCGTTTTGATATCAGTAAAGCGCATTTTATATAATGTACTCGCTCCACGAGCACTAGGTGCTTGAATATCAATGTCTTTTACAAGTAATAATTTGCCATTGTAGTTAATTGCTAAACCACGTTTGATTTCGTTGGCCTTGGCCATAAATAACCTTCTTTAGGGTTGTCAAAAAGAGTGCGACAAAATTACTCGCAGATAAAGAATTAGGCAAGATGCTGAAGTCAATTTTCAGTGAAAAATTTTTAGGTGACATATCAGTGTGGATATAACCAGAGGGCGATATCCACACTGAAAGGGTTAATAAATAGGTAGTAAGCCAGATAGTGACAATAAATGAGCAACCGCATTAATTAATCCAAAGAGGATCACAAAGCCAATAATAAAGCTCCCACCTGGTGCTTTGTAGCTGTTGTTAGGGTAACGTTTACGACTTGCTTTCGCCATCAGCGCAGGGAC
The DNA here is from genome assembly GCF_013255915.1 of Providencia rettgeri. Taxonomy (GTDB): domain Bacteria; phylum Pseudomonadota; class Gammaproteobacteria; order Enterobacterales; family Enterobacteriaceae; genus Providencia; species Providencia hangzhouensis. The sequence continues at coordinate 2,039,968 of NZ_CP053896.1, forward strand.
AATGACTGCCCAAATAGTAGCTGCCAACCCTGCAAAACCAATCGCATAAATAAACCCATTAGGAAAAATCAGTGCGAGTATTGTTGGTGGTAAAAAAGTGACTAAGACAGATTTAAGGCGCCCAAATTTGTTATCTGCAAATTTGAAAAAATCAGCAATAAAATCAAATAACCCTAAAGACACGCCTAAGAAAGAACTCGCTAGAGCCATATAAGAAAACAGGTTCAAAAATTGAGATATAAAGCTGCTCTGGGTAGAAATATTCATTTGAGCCAGTAATGCATCAATATTGTTGCCATTTTCTCTGATTTCAATAAATGACGTTCTTGGAATATTTCCTTGGATCGCATACTGCCACAAAATATAGATAACCACGGTAATGGTAGCCCCATACACTAGGCTCTTAACAACACTACGGCTATCTTTATTATAATATTTAACTAATCCAGGAACATTACCGTGATAACCAAATGAGGTTAATAAATAGGGTAATGCGGCTAAGGCATAAGGAAGATATTGGCTTTCACCATGCTCAGTTTGGTTGAATAGGATAGCTGGTGATGCGGTTGAAATCATTCCACCGATTGACATAATAAAGGTGATGACCATCCCGCCAATTAAAATGGTACTTAACCTATCGACAGCACGAGTAGAAAGCCACACAAAAAAAGCCACAATAAATGCAAAAATAAAGCCTGCACCCGCTTGTGGTATTTGTATTTTTTCTGACAAATTCGCGGTGATGATAGAGCTTCCTGCAGAAATATAGGCGTAAGTAAGAATATAAAGCACAAAAGTAACGGATAAACTGTTAATAGAATTCCATGTCGTGCCTAATAAGTCTTTGACCATAGTATGGAAACTGGCGCCAGCTGGGTAATTCATATTGGCTTCTAAAATCATTAACCCAGAAAGTAACATGCAAATAAAGGTATAAATTAACAGTATGACAGAGCCTGTGAACCATACGCCGGAGGTCACCATAGGAATTGAAAACATACCCGCACCCACCGCAGTACCGGCAATGATCATCGCACCTCCTAATATAGAAGGATTTTTTTGTTGTGTTGTTCCATCAATAGCCATGGTGGCTCCTAAATATATCGTTTCACTGTACTAGCCAAATGATACGGTAAGAGTGCAGTATTGTAAATATCGTAAATAGAATAAAATAGGGAAAAATGAGTAATTAGAAAGGGATGGATGATAAACGTACAAAAAGAGGATGTTGTACGTTTACACTTGATTAGGCTTTGTGGTGATAGAAACGTTGTGTAAGCCAGAGGTCAACAGCATTGCGGCTAGCTTCAAAATGAGGCTCTGGGAGCTTATCAGGTGAAACCCACATTAAGTTTTCACATTTATCTGCTTCCATAATTTGAGGTTCAACCTCACCGTTATATTCAACATGCATACAAATAGAAACGGTATGTTTACCTTCTTGTTGATAAGTCTGTAAATTATTGCTGATACCAAAAACAGTTGGAGCTTGGATATCAATACCAATTTCTTCTTTTATTTCGCGAATGGCACAATCTTCAAAGGACTCACCAGGGTCCACATGTCCCCCGAAAATGGACCAATAGGGCGCATGTTTACTACTGCGTTTGCCCATCAAAATTTGCCCCTGTTTATTAGTGATTAGAACACCAACACCAGCGACGACGTGAGTATGCTGAGACATATATTCTCCTTATTATTTTATTTTTCAGCGCGCTGATCCTGACATAATCTTGTAGAAAAACAAGCAGGAAAAAGTACAAATATCACTGAAAACAATATGCTTTAATGTTATAACTATAATTAAATTTAAAGACACGATAATCATGATAAGGGAGATTAGTGGTTATGACTCGCCGGGTTGCTACAATTACATTAAATCCTGCTTACGACCTTGTGGGCTTATGCTCTACTATCGAAGTTGGTGAAGTCAATTTAGTCAAAACCGCTAGCCTCAACGCGGGTGGTAAAGGTGTCAATGTCGCAAAAGTGCTCCGTGACTTAGGTATTGATATCACTGTTAGTGGTTTTATGGGAAAGGATAACCAAGAAGAGTTTCAACATTTTTTCAGTGAAAATGGCATGGCGAACCGTTTTAGTATGGTGCCAGGGCGTACACGGATTAACGTGAAACTCACGGAAAATAATGGGGAGTCAACGGATTTTAACTTTTCAGGCTTTGAGGTCAGTAAAGAAGATTGGAACCGTTTCTCTACCGAATCACTTAATTGGTTAGGCCATTTCGATATGGTCGTTGTCAGCGGAAGTTTACCAAGTGGTATTGACCCAGAAGAATTCACTCGTTGGATGACTCGCCTTCGCCAATTATGCCCATGTATTATTTTCGATAGTAGCCGAGAAGCCTTAAAGGCAGGTTTGAAAGCGTCACCATGGCTAGTAAAACCTAATCGTCATGAATTAGAAAGTTGGGTTGGCCGAAAACTGCCAGATTTACAAGATGTTGTAGCCGCAGCGCATGAGTTAAGAGACAAAGGAATTTCTCATGTTGTTATTTCATTAGGAGAAGAAGGGGCTCTGTGGGTTAATGCTTCGGGTTCTTGGCTGGCGAAACCGCCACATTGTGAAGTGATAAGCACGGTTGGGGCTGGTGACTCGATGGTAGCAGGGCTAGCTTATGGGTTACTCAATGGTGAGTCCAGCGAGCATACATTACGTATGGCGACCGCAATTTCTGCACTATCCGTTTCTCAGCCAGATGTCGGTTTAAAAAATAGAAACAAATTAGCGGATATGATGGCAAAAATTGAAATGAAATCGTTATAGTTAATGAATTTCAAACGACCCCCACATGATAATGCGGGGGTTTTTATATTAGAAAGCCAATAATTAGCTACTTTGCTGTGCTTTCAACCATGCAATTTCTTGCGGCCAAATATCGGGGTTAATGGTTTCTAAAATCAAGGGGATACCATCGAAACGGCTATCTTGCATAATATACGTGAATGGGACAAAACCAATATTCCCTTCACCTAAACTATGGTGGCGGTCAACACGACTGGCAAATTCACTTTTAGCATCATTAAGGTGCATTCCCTTTAGAAACTCAAAACCAACAATATCTGCAAATTGGCTAAATGTGTTGTCACAATCTTCGGCTGTGCGTAAGTCATAACCTGCGGCAAATGCGTGGCAAGTATCAATACAAACGCCTACACGGCTTTTATCTTTCACCCGTTCAATAATTTTTGCAAGATGCGTAAAGTCAAAGCCTAAGTTAGTGCCTTGTCCCGCCGTGTTTTCAATTACAGCGGTCACGCCTTCGGTCTCAGCAAGGGCAATATTAATAGATTCAGCAATGCGAGCTAAACAATCGTCAATTTCAATTTTCTTTAAATGACTACCGGGGTGAAAGTTAAGTAAATCAATACCTAATTGTTCACAACGCTGCATTTCATCGATAAAAGCGACACGAGATTTCTCTAGAGCCTCAAATTCGGGGTGACCTAAATTGATCAAATAGCTGTCATGAGGAAGGATTTGGTGTTTACCGTACCCATATTTTTTGCAGTTATCTTTAAATTTCTTAATCACGTCTTCGCTTAGTGGCGCGGCTTTCCATTGGCGCTGATTTTTTGTGAACAAAGCAAAAGCGGTTGCATTGATTTCATGTGCGCGAATAACAGCTTGGTCAACCCCACCAGAGGCGCTGACATGTGCTCCAATATATTTCATTTTTGACTCCTTTTTGTTGGAGTATGCCATTAATAAGCAAATAAATGAAATCAACAAAAAAGCCACCCATTGAGGTGGCTAAAAGTGAGGAGAATATATGCTAAAAAATGCTTTGAATCAGTATGTTAATTAAGAGCCCACCGACAATCAACCAAACAAACAGGATAAGTGCCATCAGTAATGGCTTAATACCCGCTTGGCGAATAGCACTAACATGGGTAGTTAACCCTAAAGCAACCATTGCCATAGCCAGTAAAATCGTATCCAAGGCTATGATTTGTTGTACGAATACATGGGGCAGTAAATTGAGTGAATTGAAACCTGCGACAACAATAAAAAATACGGCGAACCAAGGAATCGTAATTTTACTTTTCTGAGTGTTTGTTGTTTGGTTTGCGGCTGTTTTACGGCTTAAGAAAGCCGATAAAATAATCAAAAAAGGCGCAAGCATCATTACACGAATCATTTTGGCGATGACAGAGGCATTTTCTGCGTCAGTACCAATAGTGTGGCCTGCTGCAACAACCTGTGCAACTTCATGTACTGTTGAACCGATATAAATCCCAAAAGTTTCTTCTGTTGCAGGAAACCAGCCAAAGTGCGCATTTAACTGGTAAATCCAAGGATAAACAAAAATACAAATAGTCCCAAAGATAACAACCGTTGATACGGCAACTGCAACTTTACTTGCAGAAGCTTTCACCACGGGTTCAGTAGCCATGACTGCGGCTGCGCCACAAATGCTACTACCTGCACCAATCAATAACGTGGTTTCTTCATCAAGACCGAACACTTTTTTACCTAGCCAATATGCTAATAAAAAAGTTGAGGTTAATGTTAAGGCATCAATGATAACCCCTGTAGCACCTACATCCGTAATTTGTTGGAAAGTAAGGCGAAAACCATACAAAATTATACCCGCACGGAGAAAATAGTGCTTAGCAAATTTAATGCCGGCATCACAAGATTGACTGGCTACGGGGTAAAAAGTATTCCCTACAATAATTCCTAATAAGATTGCGAGGGTTAATGCACCTAAGCCGATATCCATAAACCAAGGTTGGTCACCTAGGTAAATTGCAATAGCAGTCAGAATACCAGCTAAAATAATACCGGGTATCAGTTTTAATATAGGATTTAGGTTATTCCGCTCAAGGGTGCTGGTGTCACTTTTATTCATGATAATGCTCTTTATTACCGCTTATAAGATTTAGTAATAAGGATATAACAAAATCAATAATAATTTAAATTGATTGTCTTCATATAATCTACCACTAAAATAGATTAGAAAGTTTCTTCTGGAATATTGCAAATAAATCGTTAATATTAACATTATTATTACAAATACTAAAAATCACGTTGGGGCTTACCTTTATGCGAATTACACTTAGGCAACTTGAGGTTTTTACGGAAGTATTAAAGAGTGGCTCCACGACGCAAGCATCTCAGTTATTAGCGCTTTCACAATCTGCAGTCAGTGCGTCGCTAACGGATTTAGAAGGTCAATTAGGCGTTCAATTATTTGACCGTGTGGGTAAACGACTTGTTACTAATGAGCACGGAAGACTTTTATATCCAAAAGCGTTAGCGTTACTAGAGCAAGGGTTAGAAGTTGAGCAACTCTTTAAAAAAGAGATGGGCGCCGTGCGTCTTGCTGCCAGTACAACGATTGGTAATTATATTTTACCCGAAGTCTTAGCGGGGTATCGTCATGACCACCCTGATATTCCTTTAGAGCTTTTTATTAGTAATACAGAAGAAATTATTAAGGCAGTCATGGAATTTAGGGCGGATGTTGGGTTAATTGAAGGTGTTTGTCATAGCCCTGAATTAATTTCTAAAGCATGGTTAAAAGATGAGCTCGTTATTTTTGTTTCCCCCCAAAACCCATTAGCGAATAAAAAAGTCTCTTTAAAAGATTTGCGTGACGCGCCTTGGATTTTGCGTGAAAGGGGGTCAGGTACACGGGATGTCCTTGACCAACTATTATTTGCACATCTTCCGGGCTTTCATATTTTGATGGAGCTAGGAAATTCAGAAGCTATCAAGCATGCAGTTCGTTACGGGATAGGTATAAGCTGTTTATCACGTCGAGTGATCGAAGAACAATTAGAAAATGGCTCTCTAGTCGAATTAAAAATAGACGACCTTCATTTAGAAAGAACGCTATATTTGATTTATCACCGTCAAAAGCATATTTCAAGCGCGATTACTAATCTTCTGTCTTACTGTAATTAAAAATCCTCGTCATCTTTTAACCTGTCGCGTTGTTGGCTGCAATCGACGACCCAAGTCACATACTAATGTATGCTCCTTGGATAGTCTCAATTGCCGCCTAGCGACACGCTAAAAGCTATAGAGGATTGCAGTGAATGTGTTGCACTAGTGATAGGCTATCGCGTTGTTGGCTGCACTTTTTATGTGCCTTGAACAGTCACATTTGCCGCTACAGACACGATAAAGAGAATAAAACGTCGTCCTCTTATTAAGAGGGTATACTGAATTTTTTGAGATAACGCGTTTTACTTATAATTTTGTATGAATTATGAAGGTATCTTATAACAGTGAAGAGTTGCTTAGTTCTCACAGTCTATTTTGCTAGAATCCATGCGATATTAGCTGAATAATAAAATACAGGGAACAAATGTCAGAACAACATACCAATACTATCTCGCAGGGCGGCCCACAAAGACTACGCCGTGAGTTAAAGGCGCGCCATCTTGCGATGATTGCTATCGGTGGATCTATCGGTACCGGTTTATTCGTTGCATCCGGTGCAACGGTTGCACAAGCAGGCCCCGGTGGAGCACTCCTTTCTTATGCTATCATTGGCTTAATGGTCTATTTTTTAATGACCAGTTTAGGTGAATTAGCCGCTTATATGCCTGTCTCAGGCTCATTTGCAACCTATGGTGCAAAATATGTCGATGAAGGTTTTGGTTTCGCACTAGGGTGGAACTACTGGTACAACTGGGCTGTAACAATTGCAGTTGACTTAGTTGCTGCTCAATTGGTGATGACCTATTGGTTCCCAGATACCCCAGGTTGGATTTGGAGCGCTATTTTCCTTGCGATTATTTTCTTACTGAATTTCATCTCTGTGAAAGGGTTTGGTGAGGCGGAATACTGGTTCTCATTAATAAAAGTCACCACAGTCGTTATTTTTATTGTTGTTGGCGTATTAATGATTTTTGGCATCATGAGCGGTGCGGAAAATGCCGGGTGGCATAACTGGGAAATTGGTGATGCACCTTTTGCGGGTGGTTTTTCAGCAATGATTGGCGTGGCAATGATAGTTGGGTTCTCATTCCAAGGAACTGAATTAATCGGTATTGCTGCGGGGGAATCGAAAGATCCTGCCAAAAATATTCCCAAAGCAGTACGCAAAGTATTTTGGCGGATATTGTTATTCTATATCTTTGCAATCTTAATTATTAGTTTGATCATTCCTTATACTGATCCAAGCTTACTGCGTAATGATGTAAAAGATATTAGTGTGAGTCCATTCACTTTAGTATTTGAAAATGCAGGTTTATTATCTGCTGCTGCGGTGATGAATGCGGTTATCTTAACGGCAGTATTATCGGCAGGTAACTCGGGTATGTACGCATCAACGCGTATGTTGTATACCTTAGCGCGTGAAGGTAAAGCACCACGTATTTTCGCTCGTTTATCTAAAGGTGGCGTACCTCGTTATGCGTTGTTAGCAACGACGGTTATTGCGGGCTTATGTTTCTTGAGTTCCATGTTTGGAAACCAGACGGTGTACTTGTGGCTATTAAATACATCGGGGATGACAGGGTTTATTGCTTGGTTAGGTATTGCAATTAGCCATTATCGTTTCCGTAGAGGCTATATTGCACAAGGGAAAGATCTTAATGACTTACCTTATCGTTCAGGTTTCTTCCCAATTGGTCCTATTTTTGCCTTTATTTTGTGTTTAACAATTACATTAGGCCAAAACTACCAAGCCTTTTTAGAAGATAAAATTGATTGGGTAGGGGTTACGGCAACTTATATTGGAATTCCGCTGTTTTTAGCAATTTGGTTTGGTTATAAGATAGTGAAGAAAACAACGTTTATTCGCTATAAAGATATGAGCTTTCCAAGTTACCGAGAAAATTTAGATAAATAATATTCTTAGAATATCTATCATAAAAAACAGCACTCTTTATAGGGTGCTGTTTTTTTATATATAGCGCAACAAACCTGCATTTTGGCGGTAAAATAGGCTGAATGTTTGGCTTTACGATAATGGTCACAGAATTCCATTGATGAAAGTCATGATTAAACTAATAATCGTATTGATAAGTATTCTTATTTGCTTTATTGTTACCGCATAAAAAAAAGGTAAGTCAATGAGGTTAATAGTGGAGCTTAATACTATGTCGTCGGTAGCCAAGAAGTCTGTAGCTAGGTCGGTAGTAAAAGGAATAGGTTTAGCGTTATTAGCAAGTGCCAGTATGAGCGCTTGGGCTGCAACAGTGACTGATATTGCAGGCCGTACTGTTGAGGTTCCTGATAATGTTAATCGCATTTTATTAGGTGAAGGGCGCCTGTTTAGTGCAATAGCTCTGCTGGAAGGTGATAAACCTATTGACCGAATTGTCGGTTGGCAAGGTGACCTTCGAAAACTAGACCCTCAAACCTACGCTGTTTATAAAGCTAAATTCCCTGAAATTGACAATATTCCACTGATTGGTAATACCAGCGCAGATAGCGTCAGTTCAGAAAAAGTATTAACCCTAAACCCTGATATTGCGATTTTTGGTTTGTCAGGCCATGGGCCGGGTAAAAACAGTGAATTAGTTAACCAGCTTGAGAAAGCCGGCGTGCCTGTTGTATTTGTGGATTTCCGTGATAAACCACTGGAAAACACATTACCAAGTATGCGTTTACTTGGTAAAGCGTTAAACCGCGAACAGGCAGCAAATAAATATGTCGATTTTTATGAAAGAAACCAAAAATTAGTCACTGATATTACTTCTAAAATACCAGAAGATAAAAAACCAAGTGTTTTTATTGAATTACGTGCTGGTGCTTTTGAAGATTGCTGTGGTACCGCTGGCGATGGAAATATGGGGAACTTTATTGATTTAGCTGGTGGTAAAAATATTGCTAAAGGCGTTTTGCCGGGCGCGCTTGGTACGATGAACTTAGAGAAAATCATTGCTGCGGACCCAAATATTTACATTGCATCTGGAGCAAAAGCACCGGGAAGTAAAGATGCAGGCGTTCAATTAGGGGCGCAAAGTTCATTAGCTGATGCGAAAGAAAGCCTGAAAAAAATAACTGAACGTAAAGGAATTAGCTCGCTATCAGCTATAAAAGATAAGCAAGATTATGCTATCTGGCACAATTACTATAACTCTCCATACAATATGATTGCGACACAAGTTTTCGCCAAATGGTTTTACCCAGAACGATTTACCGATCTTGAACCGCAAAAAACACTGGATGAATTACATAGAGAGTTTCTCGCTATCGAACCAACAGGTGTATATTGGGTCAGCGAAAAGTAATGAAAATGGGTAAGAATTGATGAGTATTACGAGCGAGCCAATAGTTGCGGCTGAAAAAGCAGCGATTCAGGCTGACAACAATGTAAAACAACATTATCAAAATATGTTGCGTCGTCGATTGACATGGATAGCTGTTATCGTCGCTGCGATTTTATTATCACTGGTTATTGATTTCACCTTAGGTCCTTCAGGGTTATCCCTTGAACGCTTATGGCAAACCTTAATGACCCCAGAAGCAGTTGATGCAGGAACTCGAGTCATTGTTTGGGATATCCGTCTGCCATATGCATTGATGGCCGTGGTGATTGGTATGTCATTAGGACTTGCTGGTGCTGAGATGCAAACGATCCTTAATAACCCGTTAGCGAGCCCATTTACACTAGGGGTATCTAATGCGGCGGCTTTTGGTGCCGCATTGGCGATTGTTTCAGGGATTGCAATTCCAGGCGTGCCTGACCAATGGGTAATATCAGCCAATGCCTTTATTTTTGCATTATTAGCAGCCTTGATGTTAGACGCGGTAACTCGCTGGACGCGTGTAGCAACCTCAGGTGTCGTATTGTTCGGTATTGCACTTGTGTTTACCTTTAATGCATTGGTTTCTATGATGCAATTCATCGCAACAGAAGATACCTTGCAGGGTTTAGTCTTTTGGACGATGGGCAGTTTATCAAAAGCAACATGGGTAAAACTTGGTGTGATGGCATTGGTTTTCGCGCTTGTTTTCCCGGTTGCCATGATGAGTTCATGGAAATTAACGGCTTTAAGGTTGGGTGAAGATAGGGCGATCAGTTTCGGTATTGATGTGCGCCGTTTAAGGCTAACAACATTATTACGTATTAGTATTTTATCGGCTTTAGCGGTGGCGTTTGTGGGGCCTATCGCCTTTATTGGTTTAGTCGCACCGCATATTGCAAGGTTGATTTTTGGTGAAGATCACCGTTTTTATCTGCCAGCAAGTGCATTAATTGGGGCGTTAATCTTATCAATGGCCTCAATAGCGTCGAAGAATATTATTCCGGGTGTGATTATTCCTGTTGGGATTGTGACATCGTTAGTGGGTGTGCCGTTCTTCTTAAGCATTATTTTACGTCATAGAGGGAACGTATCATGAGTGGCCTGATTATTAACCAATTTAATGCAGGTTACCCAAAGCGCCCCGTAATTGAGAACCTATCGACGGATATCTTACCTCGCGGCAAGATAACAGTATTACTTGGGCCCAATGGTAGTGGCAAATCCACATTGTTGCGTTCCTTGGCGGGGCTAAATAAAGCCACAGGGCAGCTGCTACTGGATGGCCAGGACTTAACTCAACAGAGTTTTGCCCAGCGAGCACAAAATGTGGTGTATTTACCGCAAACGTTACCTGCTGGTGTACATCTGTATGTTTTAGAGTCAGTGATTGTTGCTCAACGTGCTTCAGGCGGTTTGAGCAATGAGAATAGTAAAGACGAAGTGATGGGGTTATTACGTCAATTGGGTATTGAACATTTGGCGTTAAGTTATTTAGACCAACTTTCAGGTGGTCAAAAACAATTAGTGGGTTTGGCACAATCTTTAATTCGTCAACCCAACTTATTGTTATTAGATGAACCTTTAAGTGCACTGGATTTAAATTACCAATATCATGTGATGGATTTAGTCGCGAAAGAAACGAAGCGTCGAAATATAATCACGGTTGTGGTGGTTCATGATATTAATATTGCACTCAAACACGCAGAACATGTATTAATGCTGAAGCAAGGTAATTTAATTGCACAAGGTGAACCTGCTGAGGTAATTACCCCTGAAAGCCTTGCTGAGGTCTATGGTGTACGCGGTCGTATCGAACGTTGTTCGCAAGGTGTTCCGCAAGTCCTAATAGATGGGCTGGTTGATAAATTAGCAAGTTAATATCGTAATGGAATAATGTGCTTGCAGCACTCGGCAAGCACATTAAATAAAATGAGAGGATGTAATATTAAAAAAAACAAATTAAATATTAATTAATAGTAATTACCCACAGGAAATTTAATTGAATTATATAATGGTTTTTTACCATGGATTTCCTATGGGTATTTAAATACCCCAATAATAAAAAATATTTTTTGATTCAATGAAATCAATGTGAGCAAATCAATTCATATATAAAACAAAATATCTCTTGGAGAGTTGGGAATGGTTGTTTTTAATAAAAGAAAAGTGGCAATTAGCATTATTGCGGCTATTGCTGCGGCACCTGCATTTGCTGATGACAGTAAAGATAAAATCTATGTAACAACAGCATCAGGTTATCAACAGAAAATTGAAGATGCACCTGCGTCTATTTCTGTAGTAACTCGCGAACAACTCGAAACTAAAGCTTATCGTGATGTGACTGACGCATTAAAAGATGTACCGGGTGTTTTAGTCACTGGAGGCGGCAGTAGCTCAGACATCAGCATCCGTGGTATGGATGCTAAATACACCATGATTTTAATCGACGGTAAACGCGTTGATACACGCAGCACTCGCCCAAATAGTGATGGTTCTGGTATTGAACAAGGTTGGTTACCACCATTACCCGCCATTGAGCGTATTGAAGTAGTACGTGGCCCAATGTCATCGCTGTACGGTTCAGATGCGATGGGAGGGGTTATCAATATTATCACTCGTCGTGTGCAACAAGAGTGGACGACCAGTTTACGTGCAGACGCAACAATTACGGAACGTAAAAATTCAGGTAATACAGGGCAAGGCAGCTTTTACACCTCAGGTCCATTAATTGATGGTCTACTGGGTGTGAAACTACAAGGACAATATTCACATCGTGGTGAAGATAAAATCATTAATGGTTTTAACCGTCAAATCATGGCGAGTGGTGGAGCAACGGTATCGTTGACTCCAGATGACAAAAATACCTTCGACGCAGAATTTAAACGTGATAACCAACATCGTGATGACCGTGAGGGTTATACCAGCAAAAGAGGCGACGGTAGCGGTTTTAGCAAATATGAGTTGACTCATATGGCATTAACCCATACGGGTATTTATGATATTGCATCAACAGATACCTATATTCAATACGATGAGACAAAAAACCCAGGCCGTAAAATGACGGCAGAAGACCTTGTTTTCCGTAATCAAAGTGTCTTTTTATTGGGGGATCATAGTTTAAGCCTTGGTGGTCAATATCGTAAAGAGAAGTTGAAAGACGAAGGTAATAAATTTAAACAGTATAATCAGCTTGAACGATATAGCTGGGCGTTATTTGCAGAAGATGAATGGTTAATGACCAATGATTTTGCGTTAACCGGTGGTATTCGTATGGATAAAGACGAAAACTACGGTTCACACTGGACTCCACGTTTATATGGTGTGTGGCATGCTGATGAACAGTGGACAATTAAAGGTGGGGTAACTACAGGTTATAAAGCACCAAGCTTGCGTGAATCGTCCGCAAACTGGGGACAAGCAACAGGCGGTAGTGCAGGAAATGCCGTTATTTATGGTAATCCTGATTTAAAACCAGAGAAAAGTATTACTGAAGAAATTGGTGTTATTTGGAACAATCAGGATAATATTACTGCTGGGATAACTATCTATAACACTGACTTTAAAGATAAAATTACTGAAGTTAGGCGTTGTGAAGAAAATAGTAGCACAGTAAGAGCATGTACAGTAGCTCAAGATGGTGAAGGTGACAAGCCTAACAAACCGTATCGTTTCATCAGCGATAAAGCGAACGTTGATAAAGCAAGAATGCGAGGTGTTGAACTAACGTTCAACTGGCGTATTGTGGATGACTTAAGCTTTGCAGCTAACTACACCTATACTGATACTGAACAAAAAAGTGGTGTAAATAAAGGTAAGCCATTAAATAAACAGCCTAAACATATGGCTAACTCCACTCTGACATGGCAAACTACTGAAGATTTAGAAACATGGACGCGTATGAATTTCCGTGGTAAAACCTCTGAATACCAAGGTCGTGGACAAAAAATGTCAAGTGGTACAGCATCTTATGCTTTATTTGATTTAGGTGCGAGTTATCAGCTTAACAAAAACGCGAACATTGTTGGTGGTGTCTATAACGTCTTAGATCGCCGAATCGATAATGCGACTTACGGTGCCGAATTAGAAGGCCGTCGCTACAATATCGGTATCAACTACAACTTCTAATCGAATAATTAATCTCGATTAATCCAAACCCTTTGGCTTCCCCAAAGGGTTTTTTGCTGATTAAAATCTGATAAAAACGCTCAGAAAAAAAGATATAAGCAGATAGGGCAAAAAGTCAGAAATAATCAAAATTTCTCATGGAAAATAGGGTGATTTGTTAACAATTTAACTTGCTATTTGTGGTTATGGCGTGCAAAATGCGCGAACTAAAAAATAACTGATGCTTAATCAAATGAAGCATCGGTTTTTTTGTTTTTAGGAACGTTCATTCTAGCGGGGCCGGACATAGAGCCGGAGAGATAATTTTAATATTTACGTGTAGCAAACATTTTACGCTACCGATTTGAGGAATGCTTTTATGGCTTACTTTTTCGCATTCGCAGCAGGGCCAGGCGCTGGCGGCTGCCGTATCGATGACTACGGGGCTCTCGGTGGCTTCGCTCACACGCCTTTCTCCCTCTCTTCGTTTTTCTCTGCCTATAGGCAGATGCAAAGTCTTCCCAGTAACTGTCGATTAAGCCGAAGTAGTATGCAATCGAAAGTTATGGGAGGGCTTAGACGTGCAAAATAACACACCAATTCCATTAGACATCGGTCACAATCAAACGGGTGCGAATAACCGCGTACAACTTGCAAAAACCTTAACATTGGTGCAAGTGGTCATGATCGGTATTGCGTATATCCAGCCAATGACGATATTTGATACCTTCGGAATGGTGTCAGATAAAACCGGTGGACATGTTCCAACTTCATACATTATTGCACTTGCTGCGATACTGTTTACTGCTCTGAGCTATGGTAAATTGGTGAAACGTTTCCCATCAGCCGGTTCAGCGTACACTTATGCCCAAAAATCAATGAGCCCACATATTGGCTTCTTGGTGGGTTGGACATCCTTGTTGTCCTATATTTTTATGCCAATGATCAACATCTTATTGGCTAAAATTTATTTACAAGATATCTTCCCTAATGTTGAGCCAGCGATTTTTGTTGTGGGATTAGTCATATTAATGACAGCAGCAAACTTACGCGGTATCAACGTGATAGCGAATTTAAGTACTGTGATTGCGATTATCCAAATTGGGGTAATGGCGGTCTTTACGGGCTTAGTGATTCACGGCGTTTCAAATGGTGAAGGTTCAGGTGAGATTTGGACATTTAACCCATTTGCTAATGAAAAAACCGAAGTGATCCCGCTTATTGCTGGGGCAACAATCCTTTGTTTCTCATTCTTAGGTTTCGACGGATTAAGCTCACTGTCAGAAGAAACACCTAATGCAGGCAAAGTGATCCCACGTGCTATTTTCTTAACCGCGTTAATCGGTGGAATTATTTTTATTACTGTTTCTTTCTTCTTACAGCAGTATTTCCCTGATGTTTCACGTTTTAAGAATATTAATGAAACACAGCCAGATATTATGCGTTTTGTTGCTGGTGCATTCTTCCAGTCAATCATTCTGGTTTTCTCATGTGTTACGGTATTAGCGTCAGGTATGGCGGCTCACGCAGGTAGCGCACGTTTAATGTACGTTATGGGGCGTGATGGGGTATTCCCAGAAAAAGTGTTTGGTTATGTAAGCCCAACATGGCGTACTCCGGCATACAACGTATTAATGGTTGGTTTCTTGGCATTAGGCGCTATCTGGTTTGAAATGGATTTTGCAACCGCGTTAATTAACTTTGGTGCGTTAATCGCGTTTACCTTTGTTAATATTTCGGTTATCAGCCAATTCTTTATTCGTGAACGCCGCATGACAGGGTTCAAAAATATCCTGAATTACTTGATTTTGCCTGTTATTGGTACACTGACAGTGTGTGTGTTATGGCTGAATATCGAAGAAGACTCAATGGTTTACGGGTTGGTTTGGACGGCAGTTGGTTTGGTCTATATGGCTGTACTGACACGTATGTTTAAGCGGCCTATGCCGCAAATGAGCGACGTTTAACAATATTCTTCATATTTCGCGCTGTAGCTGCGTTGCGTTCTCAAAACGACATGGGTCACATACTTATGTATGCTCCCCATGATCGTTTTGCTCGGTGCCTTGCTACAACACGAACTATTTTGAATATGTCCAGAATTAGATTCAAAAATAGCGCCTTGAGGCGCTATTTTTTTACCCGTTAAGAATTATTTAAGATAAAGCGTGTAGCCTATTAACATCATAATATTATGTGATATTGTTGTTACAACACATAATGCAGAACTATGATAATCACGAATTCGATTAATAAGGCACACAAATGAATGATGCAAAGAAACCTGAGAATCAACGGTTATTACTGACGCTTAGGAATATTGTTGGCAAAAAAAATATTTTAACAGAGCCACATAAAACAGAACGTTATCGTAAAGGCTTCCGCTCTGGTATGGGGGATGCAATCGCGGTTGTATTTCCAACAACATTGCTCGAACAGTGGTATGTTTTCAAGGCGTGTGTTGAAGCAGACAAAATTGTCCTGATGCAAGCGGCTAATACAGGGTTAACCGAAGGGTCGACACCGAGTGGCTATGACTATGATCGCGATATCGTCATTATTAGTACGTTGAAATTAAACCAAATTCAAGTTTTACCGGAATTTAACCAAGTCGTTGCGATGCCGGGGAGTACTTTGTACGACTTGGAGAAAATCTTAAAACCATTAGGGCGTGAACCGCACTCTTTGATTGGCTCTTCTTGTATTGGAGCTTCAGTTGTGGGTGGTATTTGTAATAGTTCTGGCGGTTCATTAGTGCGTAGAGGCCCCGCCTATACTGAGCTTGCTCTTTATGGCCGAGTCAGTGACGATGGAAAAGTGGAGCTTGTCAATCACCTAGGTATTGATTTAGGTAACACACCAGAAGAAATCCTGACGAATTTACAAAATCGTGGCTATAGTAGTGAAGACGTACAAGTTAGCGATAAACTCGCTTCTGACCATGAGTATGCAGAACGCGTTCGTGATGTCGATGCAGATACACCATCACGCTTTAACGCGGATGAACGTCGTCTATTTGAAGCATCAGGGTGCGCAGGAAAATTAGCCGTGTTTGCGGTTCGTTTAGATACCTTCCCTGCCGATAAAAAAACACAGGTATTTTATATCGGTTCAAATAACCCTGACGTTTTGGAAGATATACGCCGTTATATTTTAAGTGAATTTAAAAACCTGCCAGTTGCAGGTGAATATATGCACCGTGGTTGCTTCGATATAGCAGAAGTTTATGGTAAAGATACCTTTTTAATGATTGATAAATTTGGTACTGACAAAATGCCAATGTTTTTCACTATTAAAGGGCGTATTGATGCAGTATTAAATAAAGTCCCATTCCTGCCATCAAATCTGATCGACCGTACTATGCAGGTTCTCAGTAAATTATGGCCTTCCCATTTACCACCACGTATGAAAGAGTTT
Source organism: Providencia rettgeri (assembly GCF_013255915.1). Classification (GTDB taxonomy): domain Bacteria; phylum Pseudomonadota; class Gammaproteobacteria; order Enterobacterales; family Enterobacteriaceae; genus Providencia; species Providencia hangzhouensis. The sequence goes on from NZ_CP053896.1 coordinate 2,056,722, forward strand.
CGTGATCGTTATGAACACCATTTAATGTTAAAAATGGCCGGAGATGGCATTGATGAGGCTAAAGTTTGGCTAAAATCTTATTTTGCAAGCGCCGATGGCGGCTATTTTGAATGTACACCAGAAGAGGGGGCAAAAGCATTTTTACACCGCTTTGCCGCTGCTGGCTCCGCTGTTCGTTATCACGCTGTTCATAATAAAGATGTGGAAGATGTATTACCCCTCGACATTGCTTTACGTCGCAATGATAGAAATTGGTTTGAAACATTACCACCAGAAATTGAAAAGCTATTAGTTCATAAATTATACTGCGGTCATTTTATGTGCCATGTTATGCACCAAGACTATGTCTTGAAAAAAGGCGTTGACCCGAAAGAACTAAAAGAAAAAATGTTAGCTTTATTAGATGAAAGGGGGGCTCAATATCCTGCGGAACATAACGTAGGGCATTTATATAAAGCCCCAGAACAATTAAAATCATTTTATAAACAATCTGACCCTACAAATACAATGAACCCCGGTTTAGGTAAAACAACTAAACGCAAAAATTGGGAAGGGGATTGTGGCTGCGCTCATACTCATGATCATTAATGAACGCGTCATATAAATAACAAAAGGCAGGTATTGGGAAACGTTTCAATATCTGCCTTTTTTATTACTAAATTAACTGGCGAGATCTCTCGCATAGCTAATCAATGCTTTTAATTGTTGGCAACGCTTTTCATCATGTTGATGCTCTACAAGTAATAGCTGTATTTGTTGCATATATTCTGTTAAACGCTCTTCACTAAAGTAGTCTCTACGGTGCTGTAACCAGCGTTGCTGCTCATCATAAGACAAGGTGGCAGGGTAGTTACGTGCTTTATAGCGAAAGAAGAGCTCTTTCATGCGCTTATCTTCAAAACTGAGTTCCAATGCAGGCAAGTTCTGTGGCGATGTTTCACGAATAATATCCATGGTTGAGCGGTCAGAAGGACTAAAGAATCCATTATAAATTTGTGTATCGACATCATCCGACTCTGTAAATACTTGTGGTTCGCTAAATAACTCAATTAATTTATTACGAATTTCAGGGTTCTTGCGTAAAGTTTCCAGATTGCGCATACACAAGTCACGGTCAACACCGGTTCGTTCCGCATCTTCAGGGCGCAGTGTTTTTTCTGGTGCTAAAATAGGGCACTTATTAATGTGAACGAGTTTTACAGGAACGGGAGAAGCGCCTGCCAATTCAGCTTTAGGTGTATATAATCGGGTACGCAATTGTTGAACATCTAACTCAACTAATGGTGAGATATCAGCAGATAAATCACACATAATAACGGCATTTTTGTTGTCAGGGTGCCAAGCAAGAGGAGCGACTAAGCTGACATAAGAACGTAATGCACCAAACATACCAGACACATGAACTAGTGGTGTTATTTCTACAATATCAATAAGTTGACTTATTTTGTTTTTATTTCTTAATTGATAAAAATAATCAAACATTCTGGGTTGAGCGGCTTTCAACAGTTTGGCCATGTTAATGGTAGCTAAAACGTCAGACATTGCATCGTGAGCATTTTCATGAGCAACACCATTCGCTTTAGTTAAATGTTCTAAACGCATACTCGGCAGGCCATCTTCATTCTCTGGCCATTGAAGACCTTCAGGGCGAAGCGCAAAACAGGCACGCAAAGTGTCGAGTAAATCCCAACGTGAATTTCCTTGCTGCCAACTATAGGCATACGGGTCATAAAAATTTCGATAAAAAATATTACGGGTAACTTCATCATCGAAACGAATATTGTTGTAACCCATAATGCAGGTATTGGGGACACTAAAAGCCGCATGAATTCGTTTAGCAAACTCGGCTTCATTAACGCCTTGAGATAATGCGACCTGTGGGGTGATCCCAGTGATCATGACGGCTTCAGGTTGCGGCAAATAGTCATCAGCTGGAGCGCAATAAAAAACCTCTGGCTCTTCAATGATATTAAAATCAAGGTCGGTGCGGACGCCTGCAAATTGCGCTGGCCGATCAAGAGCAGGGCGCTTACCAAAAGTTTCATAGTCATGAATAAAAAAAGTAGGTTGTTTTTTATTATCTTGCAACGTTTTCACCATTTCGATGGTTATATAGTAGATTGATAGTGGTTAATTTATTGGTATTCACTATACATTGTTGATTAATGATACCTTATCTACTGTGAAAGCTAAACCAAGGCTATCTGATATTGAACTGGCGCGATTGATAGTAGTTTAATTTGATAACTCGATAGAATATTTTACCCAGCAGGAGGTCGTTATCTTAAGTTATAAGTATTGTGATAAGCGTCACATATACTAATTGTTAACGTTAACATTGGTGATTAACATCACAATTAATAGGTGATTTTGTGGTTTGTAATTAATGTTAACCTTAACATTTCATCAGGATAATTTTTGTTAGGTGATGAAATATGAATCGTGGTTCAAGAAAGTATTATGCCTCTTTGAGTGCATTATTGTTTTTTTTCTTTTTCACCTGGTCATCAACATTTTCTGTCGTTGCAATCTGGCTGCGTAAATATGTTGGTTTAGATGGCGCAGATACTGGGGTTATTTTCTCTTGTATTTCGATTGTGGCGCTTTGCGCGCAACCACTTTATGGATTCATGCAGGATAAATTAGGGTTACGAAAAAATTTACTATTATTTATTGCAGTATTACTGATTGCATCAGGGCCATTTTTTATGGTTTTTGGGACGTTGCTAAAATGGAATGTATTTTTAGGCAGTGCAATTGGTGGCTTATTTATTGGTATGACCTTTCACGCAGGGATTGGGGTGCTTGAGTCTTATACAGAGAGGGTCAGCCGATTACGTAATTTTGAGTATGGTAAAGCGAGGATGTGGGGCTCATTGGGTTGGGCGACAGCTACCTTTTTTGCCGGGCGTAACATTAACGTGAACCCTGATTACAATTTTATTATGGCAACTGTTTCAGGCCTATTATTTTTAGTTATTCTATTGAAATTAAAAACGGCAAATACGGATGCTTATAATAGCCTTGAACATGGCAAACCTTCTACGATAACCGTGAAAGACGCTCTACAATTGTTTGTACAACCTCAATTTTGGGCTTTAATATTATTTGTATTAGGAACCTGTATATACAGTGTATATGACCAGCAATTTATGGTGTATTTTGCTCATCAATTTCAGAATGAACAATTAGGTAATGAGATGTACGGTTATCTAAACTCATTGCAGGTTTTCTTGGAAGCAGGGGGGATGTTTTTAGCACCATTTATCGTCAACCGGATAGGTGCTAAAAATGGGTTATTATTTGCGAGTTCAGTGATGGCGTTACGCATTATTGGTTCAGGCTTAGTTGATGGTGCAATTATGATATCGATAATGAAATTACTGCATGCCGTTGAACTCCCGATTCTTTTAGTCGCGATTTTTAAATATAACAGCCTTCATTTTGATAAACGTTTGTCATCGACACTTTATTTGGTTGGCTTTAGCTGCATGAGCTCTGTAGTTGCAAGTATTTTATCGCCATTAGCTGGCTGGGGATACGATCAAATTGGTTTTGCTCATACTTATCTCGTCATGGGGGGATTTGTGATTATTACGACAATATTATCTGCATTTTGTCTCAGAGGTGACGGGACAGGTAATCAAGAAATCGGAAGTAAAGATCAGAGAAATAAGTTTGATAAAGATCACTCCGATAATTTGGTCGTTAAAGTATAAAGTGAAATCAAGTTTCAGCGGAATAATTTGATAAATATGCGAAACGGGCTTGTAACACGATAGGATTAGAATGTATTGTGTTAATAGATAATGCGTTTTGAATATTGACTAGAGGGTTTTAAACATGGACAACGCTAACAAGCCGTCTTTCCAAAATGTTCTGGAATTTGTGCGTATGTTTCGTCGCAAAAATAAAATTCGTCGTGAAATCACCGACAATGAGAAAAAAATTCGTGATAACCAGAAGCGTGTTTTGCTACTGGATAACTTGAGTGAATATATAAAACCAGGCATGTCGATTGAGGATATTCAGGCAATTATTGCGAACATGCGTAGCGATTATGATGATCGTGTTGATGATTATATTATCAAGAACGCTGAGCTTTCCAAAGAGCGCCGTGAAATATCTAAAAAACTCAAAGAAATGGGTGAATTGCCTCGCATCGATGTAAAATAATCAACTAATAAAGCCGAGATAATCTCGGCTTTATTGTTTTTGAGTTATTATCATGAAGGTTTGTTGTTATAAATTTAGTTTATTAACTTGTTTGATTAATGCAGTTGCTAATCTTTCCATTTCATTTTCTGCAATAAATCCCATCGTCACTGCGGCAGCAACAAGATGACCTTCGCCATTAAATACAGGACAAGCAATAGATTGCGCTCCGGGAATACCTTCTGTTGGTTGGTAACGGATAGCATAGCCTTGTTGGGTCACTTTATGAATTTCGTCTTGTGAATAGGAATTAGAGCCAAATTGGCCATCAAATGCTGAATAAACCAGCCCTGCCGCACTTTTTACGACAGGCAATGGCGTGTTAGGTAAAAAGTCAATTTCAATATTTTTAAAGCTACGATTATATTTAACCAAAGAAAGTGCTTTCCCTAAGCGGGTGGCAACACCTGTTGAGACATTTTGTTCATCACGAAATTGAATCAAAGCATTATTAATAGTGTCGATATAAGAGTCTTCAGGTTTAACAAAATTGGCTAAGAAGGTTAAATTTCGGCCTAAGCCATAACGGCTAGTTTGAATGTCTTGATACAGCATTTGTGTACGGCATAGTGAAACAAGATATTTATGTAGCCGACTTTTTGATATCTCACAGCCTTTTGAAATATCCGCTGCGCGCGCAATACCTCCATTCTGAGCAATATAATTTAAAATGCTTACGGCTATATCAACAGAATTAACACCTTGCAGAGTAGACATACATAAACCACCTAAATTTAACAAGTTTGGGTATTTTACCATGAGTTGCCTTGTGCTGCTAACGACCCGACGTGACAAACAAATAATCCGAAAGCGGTAGTACGTTATTACCTATAAATAGATAGAATTATTGATGCTACTCAAGTTCACTTTTGGTTAATGGAGTATATATATAGTGAACTTTAAAAAGCAATGTCGAGGTTTACTATAATGAAAACTATAAATTCACTACGTTTGAAACGCCGAACTCTGCTCAAAGGGCTTGGTGTTGTGGGGTTGGCGAGTATTGCTCCCTGTTCTTATACACAAGAAAACAGCAATCAACCCTTACCTAAGGTGCGACTAAAATTGTCGGACTACAAAACATTTCGGTCAACTTGTGCAATGGAGTGTTTACATTGCAACCTAACTGCATATACCTATCAAGGTAAGCTGATGAAAATACAGGCGACTGAAGGGTTTAATGTCAAATGTTGCTTGCGAGGTATGAGCCGGACTAAATGGGTCTATCATGAGCAACGCATCAAAACCCCATTACTGCGAGTCGGCGAAAAAGGTAAAGCGGAATTCAAACCGATAAGCTGGGATGAAGCGCTGGATCTTATCGAAAAAAATATCAGAGAAACCATTGATAAATATGGTAATGAAGGGTTATTTATTTCCACGCATGCAGGGAATATGGACTCTATCAAGAATGATATGGGAAAAGCCTTTTTTGATTATTTAGGCGGAGCAACGAAACAGGCGGGTTCATTGTGTTGTTCAGCGGTAACAGCAGCGATGATCCCAATGCTAGGTTTAAGGTATGCAGATACCCGAGATACGATAGCCGACAGCCGCTATATCTTATGTTGGGGAAATAATCCTGCTGTTACCATGCAAGCCTATTTTAAAAATTATAACCAAGCGAGAAGAAATGGTGCTCGACTAGTGGTTATTGACCCGCGCTATAGTGAAACCGCTGCAAAAGCAGACGAGTGGATCCCGATTATTCCAGGGACGGATACGGCTTTGGCATTGGGAATGATCAAAATCATTATTGAAGAAAACCGAATAGACGAAAACTTCCTTAGAACACATACAGGCGCTGTTTATTTAGTTGACGCCAATCAGAAACAAGTTAGGCAAAATAATGACGATAAGGACAGTTATTTAGTTTTCGACATATTAAGCAAAAAATTAGTTCGTCATGATTCATCGGGTATTAAACCGGCACTATTCCAACAGGAGCTTCCTGAAGATTTGGGGTATACCACGGTTTTTGAGCAAATTTATCAACAAGCCAAAGCATGGGATGTTGCTCGAGTCAGTGAAGAAACCGATGTTCCAGCGGAAACTATCGTACGTCTTGCTCGGGATTACTCATCAATAACACCTTCAATGATTGTGCAAAATATGTCAGGAGCACAGCGAACTGAGCACGGTGCTTATGTTGCAGGAAGTCAATTCTACCTTGCATTACTCACTGGCAATATCGGTAAACGAGGGGCGGGGGTTTGTGATGCCGGTGGAGCTCGGCAAATGGCTAACTTTAGTCCAATCGTTCCTCCTGCTCCGAATGTGAAAAATATTCCACCTATTCCGGTGGCGAAAGTTGGTGATTTTATCGTCAATAAAAAGCCGCATCCGATTAATTTTTGGTGGATTATGACAATGGGGGTTATGACCCAATTACCGAATACTAACAAGGTTAGGGAGGCTCTGAAGAAAGTTCCATTTGTAGTGGTGGCTGATAATCTCATGAGCTCAACAGCGTTATATGCAGATTTAGTCCTACCTGTTACAACGATTTTTGAAGATACAAGTTTGATGGCGGGGGTACGTAGCCAATATGTTCAATTAATGGAACAAGCCGTTGAACCTGTTGGTGAAGCAAAACCCGATTATTGGATTTTCGCCCGGTTAGCAGAGCGTTTCGGCTTTGGAGATGTATTCAATAAGCCAATAGAACACTACATTGATGCCTGTTTAGTCGGTTCAGGCATCACTCGTCAAATGTTAGAAAAAGGCCCAGTACGTCCCGTAGAAGGAGACTGGATTCCTTTCAAAGACGGTATTTTTAGAACATCGACTAAAAAAGCGCACTTGTTTGTTGAAGATTGGCAAAAGAAAAATTTCTCACCTGTCGTCGCTTACTACCAAGTGACCGAGTCTGTTAAAGGTTCACCTGAATTAGCCAAAAAGTATCCATTAATGGCGGTTCAGCGCAAGTTAGCGCGTAGTGTGCATTCAAGTCATGGAATGAATGAATGGATTCTGGAAGTACAACGAAATCAGCCGAATGTTTTAATTCACCCAGAAGATGCTAAATCTAGAGGTATTCAGAATGGGGAATGGGCAATCACCTTTAATGACCGAGGAGAACACAGAGCCATTGCTGTTGTGACAACGCATATTAAAAAAGGCGTGATTTCACTAGATAACGGCTGGTGGGAGCAGCAGGGGGGAAGCAGCAGTCATGTCACGAATGACCAAGTTGAACATTTGGGAACAGGGCACTGCTGTAATAGTACGTTAGTTGATGTCAGAAGGGAGGCGTAATCATGGTTAAGCAATATGGTTTTTTGATAAATACAAAAGATTGCTATGGTTGCCGTACTTGTTCAATGGCCTGTAAATCCGAAAATGTCACCCCACCAGGGGTTTTGTGGCGTCGAGTTCGCGAATTTAATGATGACTCACCGAATGCCCAAGCATTTATTACGATGTCTTGTAATCATTGTGATGATCCTCAATGTTTGAAAGTCTGCCCTGCTGACACCTATACCAAACGGGCGGATGGCATAGTCGTTCAAGACCATGAAAAATGTATCGGTTGCCAGATGTGTATCATGGCTTGCCCATATCATGCTCCTGTTTTTGATCCTGCTGAAGGGAAAACGAGCAAGTGTAATATGTGCGCAGAACGGTTAGATGAAGGGCTACTACCAAGGTGTGTGGAGTCTTGCCCGACGGGCGCTATTGAGTTTGGTGATATTACCGAGCTACGTAAAAAGCACACGACAAATTGGGCGGTACTGGAGCAGCGCTATAATATGCCCGATCACACAATTAGTAATCCAAATATTGTGATTATTGGGATGGAGGACTAATCATGGATATTAAACATATGGAACTCCCTCTGGTATTTTTTACAGTGATGAGCCAGTGGGGGATCGGGGCAGTTCTCGCATTAACTATTTACCAAATGAAAGCCAGTCAAGAGTCCCTATTATCAGGGCCTGTATTGCGTCGAGCAGTGCTATTGATATGGTTGATTGAAGTTATTGGCTCATCGATGTCAATGGGGCATTTAGGTGTGCCTCTTGAAGCATACCGTTCCGTTTTGGGGTTAAGCCATTCATGGTTAAGCCGCGAGGCCGTGACATTTGTATTATTAAATGGCGTTGTCACGTTATGGGCTCTATCTTGCTGGTTGCAGCCCACAGTAAACATGCGCAACACGATATTAGGCTGGATAAGTGGGATTGGTGGATTAGCCGCTATACTTGTCACGGCACAAGTCTATTATCAAATGGTCGCTCACCCATTATGGCATACTCCGGCAACACAAATCGCATTTATAGGCAGTGCAATTGTCCTTGGTTTTAGTCTAGTGGCCTTATTTGTTATTGGGCAAGGAAAGCCATTACCATCGTCAATTAAAGTCGGTGTGCTTATAGGTGTTGCATTGGTATTATTAGCGCAAATCATTCGCCTGCAATTACCTGCAAGCCAAGGTGGAAGCTATTTGCTGTGGTGGCAAGTTGTGATGAGTATGCTATTGCCTTGCATTGTGGCGATGAAAGAATATAAGAAACCGCCATCGGCGATTTTAATTGCCTTAGTGATATTAGCCATATTTAGCGGTGAATTAGCGGGTCGAGCCTTGTTTTATGGAGCGGTTATGATCCAAGCTCCTTGGTTCTAAAAATCCTCGTCATATTTCGGCCTGTCGCGTTGTTGGCTTCACACACTCGCCCTAGTCACATACTTATGTATGCTCCTAGGGCCTCGTTTAGCTTGCCGCCTAGCGACAGACCGAACTATTTAGAGGATTATGTAGGTTTTTTTGTCGATATCAGAATTCGGCCTGTAGTGTTGTGTATGGGTTCTAGTTATATGCTTGGGGGTACGTTTAGCTAATGTGCTTATTCAAAAGCACCATTCATCAGTTTGATAATAGGGTCCGAACGCTTATAGCTGTTGATTAGAGGAACTAGGCGTTTGAAATGTTCGCTGGCACAGTGAATATCGAGCGCTTCTTGATTCGGCCACTCCTCGATAAAAATAAAGTGCCCAGGATCTTTTTGGTCAACGTAAAGGTCATAACTGATACACAATGGTTCTTGTTTAGTTGCAGCGACCAATTCACGGTATAGCGGCATAACAATCTCAATCGCTTCGCTTTGAATAAAATCTTCCGCAATGACTTTTAACATATATTTCCCTTTTCTTTATAAAATAACTGTGTATAAACACAGCAATACAAACACAAATTCGTTGAGAGCTCAATGTAAAAAACTGGCGAGATGATGAGTTTTTTTTAATTAAAAAATTTATTATTCATGAAATGTATTGTAATAAAAAAGCCCTGATAGTTTCCTATCAAGGCTTTTATATTTACAGCTAGCGAGTTGTTAGAAATCAGCAGGTTTTGCCATTTCAGAGGTTGCGACGTTTGAAGCAACGTGGCCACCTGCGCCGCCTTTACCTTCAAAGGTTGAGGCTTCACGCTGGAATTCTGTTATCTCAAATGGTGCAGCAGCACTTGCAGGTGCGGGCGCTTTTGTCATTGGAGAATAAGCATGACGTTTATGTAAGCTGACCGCTGGGCTGCTTACTACCGTTGCTGGTTCAGCTACGGCAACAGGTTCGATAACTTCCTCGACACTGACTACCTCGGCTGATGCCGTGACAGAAACTTGAGGAAGTTGTATTTCTTCAACGACTTCATTGACAATAACAGGCGTTGTTTGTTCGTCCGCAATAGAAACGCTTTCAACTACTTCTGTTTGAGCTATTTCAACCTGTGGCTCAATAACTTCAGCCACTATTTCTACAGTCTCTTTTACAGCTTCGACGGTTTCAATTTCTTGCGAAACATCAGTTTTCTCTTCGACAACAACTGGAGTTGGTTCGACAATGCGTTCAACAACTGTTGCTTCGTTAACTAATGGGGTTTCTTCTACATTAACCGTTTCTGTAGTGGTGTCTTGTACCTCGTGTTTAACCTCTTCAGCCACGACTGGAGAGACAATTACGTGGCTTTGTGACGCGGTAACATTTGAGGTTTCAGCGACAGAAGCTTCATTAACACTTTGTTGTTCAAGCATTTCCTCATTGGTGATGATTGCCATGCTTTCTTGTTGAGGCTGAGCAATCGGGTAATGAATAAATACTTTGCCAGACGCAAGCTCTGGTGAGGCAACGGCAGCGATTAATGGCATTGGTGATTTAGTCAAATGGCGCTCATCACGGTAGCGACGACGACGTTGACCACTGACACGCAAGTGACGAGGTGAACGACGAGAACGACGTGGAATGATGGTGTCTTGTTTTTCTTCACCATCAACTTGAGCCACGGCTTCTTGACGCTCTTCAGTTTGTACTACACCTTCAGTTTGGTTCACAGATACCGTTGGTGCAGGTAATGCTGCAACTGGCTCAGTGGTTACTTCAGGTGCCGTTTCAACAGGAGTAATGATTTGTTCGCTATCAGTAACACGGATTTTTTGTGCTAATTGGCGACGTTGACGACGTGGGGCAACCGGACGTTGTTCTTCTTCCTTTTCCACCGCATCTTCGACATGACTTTGCTGAGCATCTTGTTGAGTTTTGGCCACTTGCTGTTGACGTTTTTCGTCTTGGCGACGACGACGCTCAGCACGTTGTTCGCGACGTTGCTGCTGGTTGTCACGATTGTTAGACTCAGTTGCTTGCTCATCTTGCTGGCTCGTATTTTTATTATTACGGCCTTTATTACGAGTGTTCGCATCATCCGATGACGTATTACGGTTATTGCGATTATCACGTGTTTCATTTTCATCGCGATCACGACGATTATTATTACGGCGATTATTATTGCGACGATCATTGTTACGGCGGCGGTCATTATTATTGCGGTTTTTCGGCGCTGGTTTCTCAACCACTTTTTCTTCTTCACCAAATAGGTTCTTGAAGAAAGCCGCAATTTTGCTGAACAAACCTAGGGATGCAGGTTCAGTTGCCACTGATTTTACTGGTGCTTTTGTTGCAGTTTCTTTTGGCTTCACTGTAGACATGTCTACAGGCTCTTGCAGTGCAAAAGCTGAAATTGCAGGTTGCTCAGGGATTTTACGCTCAGCGGTAGTCTCGTCACTTTGTGTCAAAGTGACGGTTTCGTGATATTGAGCTAAGTTATAGCTTAAAGTATTTACCTCTTCACCTTTACGAATGCGGATCACATGGAAGTGAGGCGTTTGCATTTGGTCATTAGGGACAATCACAACGCGAACATGGCTTTGGCGTTGTTCGATATCACTAACGGCTTTACGCTTTTCATTCAATAGGTAAGATGCAATTTGTACAGGAACAATGGCATGCACTTCGTGAGTATTTTCTTTCAGTGCCTCTTCTTCGATAAGGCGAAGAACAGACAGGGAAAGTGATTCGTTATCACGAATGGTTCCTGTTCCTGAACAGCGAGGGCACACGTGATGGCTGGATTCACCTAACGATGGGCTCAAGCGCTGACGTGACATTTCTAATAAACCAAAACGAGAGATGCGTGCAATTTGAATGCGAGCACGGTCTTGGCGTACAGCTTCACGTAAGCGGTTTTCTACTTCACGTTGATGCCTAACTGGCGTCATATCGATAAAATCGATAACAATCAAACCACCTAGGTCACGTAGACGTAATTGACGTGCAATTTCATCAGCCGCTTCTAAGTTAGTATTGAACGCAGTTTCTTCGATATCGCCACCACGTGTTGAACGTGAAGAGTTGATATCGATAGCGGTCAGAGCTTCAGTGGTATCAATAACTAATGCACCACCTGATGGCAAACGAACTTCGCGTTGGAACGCAGATTCGATTTGTGATTCAATTTGGTAGTGGCTAAAAAGTGGAACATCGCCACTGTAGTGTTTGATTTTGCTTGCAAAATCACCACGGCCGATAGCTTCGATATGGTTGCGTGCCATTTCGACAACTTTCGGGTTATCTATTAGGATCTCACCGATATCTGGGCGTAGATAATCGCGGAATGCACGAACAATAACGTTACTTTCTTGGTGGATCAAGAAAGGTGCAGGGCGGTTTTCAGCGGCTTTTTGAATCGCTTCCCAGTGACGTAAACGGTAGAGCAAATCTTGTTGCAGTGATTCTGCAGATTTACCCACACCCGCGGTGCGAACGATTAAGCCCATGCCGTCTGGAATTTGTAAAGAGGACAGCGCTTCTTTTAGCTCAGTGCGGTCTTCGCCTTCGATACGACGTGAAATGCCCCCCGCACGTGGGTTATTTGGCATTAAAACGAGGTAACTTCCTGCCAAGCTAATGAAGGTGGTTAATGCGGCACCTTTATTGCCACGCTCTTCTTTATCCACTTGAACGATAACTTCTTGGCCTTCTTTTAACACATCTTTAATGTTAGGACGGCCTTGGGAGTGATAGTTGCTTGGGAAGTATTCACGAGCGATTTCTTTGATAGGAAGGAAACCGTGTCTTTCAGCGCCATAGTCAACAAAAGCAGCTTCAAGACTAGGTTCGATACGAGTGATTTTACCTTTGTAAATATTGGCCTTTTTTTGCTCATGACCGGGACTTTCAATATCCAAATCATAGAGGCGTTGCCCGTCAACAAGGGCAACACGCAACTCTTCCTGTTGAGTTGCGTTTATTAGCATTCTTTTCATGTTATTACTTACTCATTATTTTCTTTTAAATAAAGAGCAGCGAAAGAAAGAGCTACTGTAAACCGATGGCCTCGTGATTTTTACAAAACCGTCTGCCTCGCGGCAGTCGTTCGTATAGAGACGCGCAGTATTCGGTGAACCTGATTTTTAGATTAAAAATTCAGCGTTCTTAATCAGGATGCCGTAAGTTATTAAAGAAAACGGAAGTTCCTAACCCAATAAGCCAAAATTCGTTGCTCGCTAATTTATTTGATGTTGCTAAATGTCTTACGCCATTGCTGCACTGTTACGCCATCAAATAAGAAATCCTATAAAACGTTAACTTTCGTTTTTTAAACATCTTAGCAACTTCATATTATTCCATTGCCATAGGCATTATAGCAAGTCGATACGGAAGTTATATGGAAATTTTATTTAGAAATAGGATAAATCATGCAGAAAATAACCAAATTAAAAAAAAAGATAAAAAATTTTGTGGAGTCGGTATGATAGGGAAAGCGAATAAGAGCATATTTTAATCAATTAGAGTTAATGCATTCCCGAATGAATACACAAAATCAAGTTCAATTTATTGACATCAGCGATGACGAAGCTGGGCAGCGTATCGATAACTTTTTGCTCACTAAACTTAAAGGTGTACCAAAGAGTATGATTTATCGCATTATCCGCAAAGGGGAAGTGCGTGTTAACAAGGGGCGGATAAAGCCTGAGTATAAATTAGTCGAAGGGGACCAAGTCCGCGTTCCTCCCGTTAGGCTTGCTGAGCGTGAAACTGCAACGGTTTCGGCTAAACTGGATAAGGTCGCTGCATTAGCGAATTGCATTTTATTTGAAGATGACGTTCTCTTAGTGCTGAATAAACCATCTGGTACTGCTGTTCATGGTGGAAGTGGTTTAAGCTTTGGCGTTATCGAAGGCTTGAGGGCTTTGCGACCCGAAGCGCGTTTCCTTGAATTAGTCCATCGCTTGGATAGAGACACTTCTGGGATTTTGTTAGTGGCAAAAAAACGTTCTGCACTTCGCGCACTACATGAACAATTGCGTTTAAAACAAATGCAAAAAGATTATTTAGCACTCGTAAGAGGTAATTGGCAGTCCCACATGAAAGTTGTTCAAGCTCCTTTACTGAAAAATATTCTACAAAGTGGTGAACGTGTCGTGAAAGTGAGCAGTGAAGGAAAACCCTCGGAGACACGGTTTAAAGTTGAAGAACGTTTTGAAAATGCAACCTTAGTGAAAGCAAGCCCGGTTACGGGCCGTACGCATCAGATTCGTGTGCATACTCTCTATGCAGGGCATCCTATTGCATTTGATGACCGTTATGGTGACAAGCAATTTGATAGCCAACTGGCCGGAACAGGTTTAAACCGCTTATTTTTGCATGCGAGCGCACTGAAATTTACACACCCTAAAACGGGAGATGAGATGCGTTTGCAAGCTCCATTAGATAACCAATTGAATCACTGCCTAAAAATATTACGTAGTCGTAAAGCAGAAAAGTAGGTCATTTAATTAACTGGCAGGTATTTCCTGCCAGTTAAATGATTAATTATCAAATAATGGACTAACTTGGTGTTGGCGTAACATTTCAAGTAATAGAATAAGTGGAAGCCCCACTAACGTATTGGGGTCACGCCCTTCCAAACGTTCAAATAAGCTAATCCCTAATCCCTCTGATTTAAAACTTCCAGCACATTGATAAGGCTCATCTTTAAGTAAGTAATTAGTTATTTCGGCGTCAGATAGTGATCTAAAATGAACGTGAAACAATTCACACTCGACATTAAACTTACCTGTTTCAGTATCGAGTAAACATAGGCCAGTATAAAAAGTGACCTTATTGCCTGACGCAGATTTAAGCTGCTGAAAGGCATTATCAAAATTATGCGGTTTGCCCATAATTTTATTTCCAATTACACAGACTTGGTCAGAACCGATAACCAGGTGCTGAGGGTATTTAGCAAAGAGTGCGTTGGCCTTTTCATGAGATAAACGCATGACTAAAGCCTGAGCGGACTCATTCAATATGGGCGATTCATCAATATTGGGAGCCACTGCTAAAAAAGGCAATCCCAGTTTTTTTAGTAGGGCTTGCCGGTATGGTGAAGTTGACGCCAAAATAATCGATTTCATGATTTTTCTCGAAACTCGTAGCCAAAAGGGTTAACTCATTTTAAACTATAAAACGTAAAACCTACGGTTTTTTGGTGAAAAGGCGAGTTTACCCCGCCTTTTTCTTTGACTATAGCTCATTACAAAGTTAATATGCGCGCCTTATGCAAAAGGTAAAATTACCCCTGACTATCGATGCGCAGCGTGCAGCTCAGAAAAACCTCGACTATGTTGGGAGTTATACATCTGAGCAAGTTACACGAATTGCCGAATCAGTAGTCAGTGTAGATAGTGATGTAGAAACCGAATTATCATTTAAAATTGATAATCAGCGTTTGACTGTCATCGAGGGGAAATCCCAAGTGGATGTCACCTTACAATGCCAACGTTGCAGAACTGATTTCAAACATCATGTCTACGTATCGTATTGTTTTAGTCCTGTCGTCAATGACGAAAAGGCCGAAGCATTACCGGAGCTCTATGAACCGATTCAAATTGATGAATTTGGTGAAATAGATTTGCTGGGAATGATAGAAGATGAAATAATTCTATCCTTACCAGTGGTTCCGGTTCATGATTCTGAACACTGTGAAGTGTCCGAAGCGGACATGGTGTATGGTGAACTGCCTCCCGAGGCAGAAAAACCAAACCCATTTGCCGTATTAGCCAGTTTAAAGAAAAGTACTTAAGGAGTAAGGTCAATGGCCGTACAACAGAATAAACCAACTCGTTCAAAACGCGGTATGCGTCGTTCACATGATGCACTGACTGCTACCCTAGTTTCTGTAGATAAAACTTCCGGTGAAACTCACCTGCGTCACCATGTGACTGCAGATGGTTACTACCGTGGCCGTAAGGTTATCAACAAGTAATTTGTTGTTACCTTGGCTAATCTAACCATCGCGTTAGATGCTATGGGCGGGGATGTTGGTCCCCGCGTCACGGTGCCTGCTGCATTGCAGGCACTGGCATCTAATCCAGCACTCAAATTACTGCTTGTCGGTCAACCCGAAGCCATTCAACCTTTGCTTGCACAACAAAGTGCTGAGCTAATTTCGCGCGTCGAAATTATTCCTGCTGACGGCATTATCGCAAACGATGCAAAACCATCAAACGCGATAAGGCAAAGCAAAGGAACATCGATGCGAGTGGCCTTAGAGTTAGTGAAGACAGGGCGGGCACAAGCGTGCGTGAGTGCGGGGAATACGGGTGCGCTGATGGGCTTAGCGAAATTAATGCTAAAGTCTATAGAGGGGATTGAGCGCCCAGCGCTAATGACAATCCTACCTAATCAGCAAAAAAGTCAAACAGTAGTGCTAGATTTAGGCGCTAATGTTAACTGTAGTAGTGATATGCTAGTCCAATTTGCCGTAATGGGTTCCGTGATGGCTGAAGAAGTGGTTAACATTTCTAAACCGAGAGTTGCGTTACTGAATATTGGCGAAGAAGAGAGTAAAGGGTTGGATAATATCCGCGAAGCCGCCTCAATATTAAAAGAAACGACATCAATTAACTACATTGGTTATGTAGAAGGTAACGAGTTACTGACAGGTAAAACCGATGTGTTAGTGTGTGACGGCTTCGCAGGTAATGTCTCATTGAAGACGATGGAAGGTGTAATACGCGTCATCCTTTCATTGATAAAATCGACCGGCGATCAACATAAAAAAAGCAGTTGGTTTATGCAACTGGCGAAAAAATGGTTAAAAAAACGTTTAATGAAACGTTTTGGGGACATGAACCCCGACCAGTATAACGGTGCGACTCTGTTAGGATTAAAAGGTATTGTCATCAAGAGTCACGGTGCAGCGAATGAAGGCGCTTTTAAAGCGGCTATTGACCGCGCAGTACAAGCTGTTGAAAAACAAGTCCCAGAAAGAATAACAGCGCGACTAAATATTGTTTTACCCAGGAGTGATCAATAACCTATGGCTATGTACAGTAAAATCTTAGGAACAGGCAGCTACTTACCAGCACAAGTACGTACCAATGCTGATCTGGAAAAAATGGTTGATACTTCTGATGAGTGGATTGTGACACGCACTGGCATACATGAAAGAAGAATTGCTAACGAAGAAGAAAGTGTTTCAGTGATGGGTTTTCATGCGGCCCAAAATGCGCTGGACATGGCACAAGTCGATGCAACAGACATTGGTTTAATTATCGTCGCAACCACATCAGCAACTCACGCTTTCCCTAGTGCAGCTTGCCAAATCCAACAAATGCTTGGTATTCAAGATTGTGCGGCATTTGATGTCGCAGCTGCATGTGCAGGTTTTACTTATGCGATTAGTATTGCTGATCAATTCGTTAAAACGGGCATGACTAAAAAAGCATTAGTTATTGGTGCAGATGCATTATCTAAAACATTAGATCCCGAAGACCGTGGCACAATTATTTTATTTGGTGATGCGGCAGGGGCTGTGGTTATTGGCGAATCTGAAGAGCCGGGTATCATTTCGACACATTTACATGCAGATGGCCGTTATGGTGATTTACTCACATTACCTAATCGTAGCCGTTGCTCTGAAGACCCTGCCTATTTGACCATGACAGGTAATGAAGTCTTTAAAGTTGCAGTGCGTGAATTAGCGCATATTGTCGATGAAACATTAGCACAGAGCGGCATTGCCAAAGAAGAACTTGATTGGCTAGTCCCACATCAAGCAAATTTAAGAATTATCTCTGCGACGGCGAAAAAATTAGATATGACAATGGATAAAGTCGTTGTCACATTAGACCGTCACGGTAATACTTCAGCAGCATCTGTTCCTACAGCGTTGGATGAAGCGGTGCGTGATGGCCGTATTCAGCGTGGTCAACTTGTGCTTTTAGAAGCCTTTGGTGGTGGTTTCACTTGGGGCTCTGCATTGGTTCGTTTTTAATTAACTGAGAAAATAGACATGACACAATTTGCTATGGTATTTCCCGGACAGGGTTCTCAGTCTTTAGGTATGTTAGCGGCACTAGCTGAAGAAAATCAGCTGGTTGAGCAAACATTCGCTGAAGCATCGGAAGCATTGGGTTACGATCTCTGGGCGTTAGTACAAAATGGGCCAGAAGAAGAATTAAACAAAACATGGCAAACACAGCCTGCGTTATTGGCAGCTTCTGTGGCTATTTTCCGTGTTTGGAAAGACAAAAATGGCGCAATGCCAACGATGATGGCGGGTCACAGCCTTGGTGAGTATTCTGCTTTAGTTTGTGCGGGTGTTATCGACTTCAAACAAGCGATTAAACTGGTTGAATTGCGCGGAAAACTCATGCAAGAAGCCGTTCCTGAAGGAACTGGTGCGATGTATGCCATTATTGGTTTAGATAATGAATCAATTGAAAAAGCTTGCCAAGAAGCCGCTCAAGGCCAAGTGGTTTCACCAGTTAATTTTAATTCACCAGGCCAAGTCGTCATTGCAGGTGAAAAAGCGGCAGTCGAACGTGCGGGTATCGCATGTAAAGAAGCGGGTGCAAAACGCGCATTACCATTATCTGTTAGCGTCCCTTCTCATTGTGCATTAATGAAGCCAGCTGCTGATAAATTAGCCGAAGCGTTAGAAAAAATTGATTTTTGTGAGCCAGACTATCCAGTTATTAACAATGTTGATGTTAAAATTGAGAAATCGGCACAAAATATTCGTGATGCTTTAGTCCGTCAACTGTATAATCCAGTACGCTGGACGGAAACAGTAGAATTAATGGCAGATCAAGGTGTTGAACATCTTATTGAAGTAGGTCCAGGGAAAGTATTGACTGGTCTTACCAAGCGAATTGTCTCTAATTTAACTGCCGTCGCAGTCAATGATCCTGTATCATTAAGCACTGCTTTAGAAAATAGCTGAGGACGACATGAGCTTTGAAGGAAAAATTGCACTGGTAACAGGCGCGAGTCGTGGAATTGGTAAAGCGATTGCTTTAACATTAATTGCTCGTGGTGCCACTGTTATCGGGACAGCAACCAGCGAAAAAGGCGCAGAAGCCATTACCGCTTATCTTGATGGCAAAGGTAAAGGTTTAGCATTAAACGTGACTGATGCAGCATCAATCGAAGAAACTTTGACCAAAATCCGCGAAGAATTTGGTGAAATTGATATTTTGATTAATAATGCAGGTATCACTCGTGATAACCTATTGATGCGTATGAAAGAAGATGAATGGCAAGATATTATTGACACCAATCTTTCATCCGTTTACCGTTTGTCTAAATCCGTTTTGCGTGCCATGATGAAAAAACGTTGTGGACGTATTATTTCAATTGCATCCGTTGTCGGTGTGATGGGAAATGCGGGGCAAACTAACTATGCAGCAGCGAAAGCAGGGTTAATTGGTTTTAGCAAATCATTGGCTCGTGAAGTCGCTTCTCGTGGTATTACTGTCAACGTCGTTGCACCTGGTTTTATCGAAACTGATATGACTAAAGCATTGACAGATGAACAGCGTGCAGGCATTTTATCTCAGGTTCCTGCGGATAGACTGGGTGATGCACAAGAAATTGCCAGTGCTGTAGCGTTTTTAGCTTCTGATGAAGCTGCTTACATCACAGGTGAAACATTGCATGTCAATGGTGGCATGTACATGATCTAAAGAAATGATGGAACTATTTGCATTTTTAATGTTATCTAACGCTAAATAATGCAAAATAATAGTTCCAACAGCCGGGATTGGGTTGTATCTTTTCCTGTATTTCATAAACTACGAAAACCATCGCGAAAGCGAGTTTTGATAGGAATTTTAATAGTATGAGCACTATCGAAGAACGCGTTAAGAAAATCATCGTTGAACAACTGGGTGTTAAAGAGGAAGAAGTTGTAAATACAGCTTCATTTGTTGATGACTTGGGCGCTGATTCTCTTGACACAGTTGAGCTAGTTATGGCTCTGGAAGAAGAGTTCGATTGCGAAATCCCTGACGAAGAAGCTGAAAAGATCACAACAGTACAGGCTGCGATTGACTACGTCGAGAACGCATCTAAATAATTGTACGGAAACTTATCTAGGCGATCACTCGATCGCCTATGTTCCTTTTGTAACTTTTCCCTCCTTGGAGGAAATACGTGTCTAAGCGTCGTGTAGTCGTAACCGGACTGGGCATGTTATCTCCTGTCGGCAACACAGTTGAGTCATCATGGAAAGCTGTTTGTGACGGACAGAGTGGTATCAGCCTAATCGATCATTTTGATACTACTAACCACGCAACTAAATTTGCTGGCTTAGTAAAAGATTTCAATTACGAAGAATTTGGCATCTCTCGTAAAGATGCAAAGAAAATGGATCCATTCATCCAATATGGTATCGCTGCTGGCTTTCAAGCCTTTAAAGATGCTGGATTGGAAGTAACAGAAGCCAATGCTACTCGAATTGGTGCAGCGATTGGTTCTGGTATTGGTGGGTTAGGCTTAATTCAGGACAACTGTGAGTCATTACTGCACGGTGGGCCTCGTAAGGTAAGTCCATTCTTCGTACCATCGACCATCATTAATATGGTGGCTGGTCATTTAAGCATTATGTACGGTTTCCGTGGTCCAAGTATTTCAATTGCAACTGCCTGTACATCAGGTGTGCATAATATTGGTCATGCAGCTCGTATGATTGCTTACGGTGACGCGGATGTAATGGTTGCAGGCGGCGCTGAAAAAGCAACGACACCACTTGGTGTGGCTGGTTTCGGTGCAGCACGTGCATTATCGACTCGCAACGATGATCCACAAGCGGCAAGTCGCCCATGGGATAAAGACCGTGATGGTTTTGTTCTGGGAGATGGCGCAGGTATCATTATTCTTGAAGAATATGAACATGCGAAAGCACGCGGTGCAAAAATTTATGCAGAAATTGCAGGTTTTGGGATGAGCAGTGATGCTTACCATATGACATCACCACCTGAAAATGGTGCGGGTGCAGCACTTGCAATGGAAAATGCACTAAATGACGCAGGAATCAAAGCGAGTGACGTGGGGTATATCAATGCTCACGGTACTTCAACTCCTGCAGGCGATTTAGCAGAAGCACAAGCAGTCGTTAATGTATTTGGTGAGGGCACAGATGTATTAGTCAGCTCAACTAAATCAATGACTGGGCACTTACTTGGTGCTGCAGGTGCTATTGAGTCAATCTTCACTATTTTGGCATTGTGCGATCAAATTGTTCCACCTACCATTAATTTGGATAACCCAGATGAAGCGTGCAAACTGGATTTTGTTCCAGGTGAAGCACGTAAAGTGGATAACATGGAGTATGCTCTGTGTAACTCGTTTGGTTTTGGTGGCACCAACGGTTCATTAATTTTCCGTCGTTATCACGGCGAATAATTAATCTATTACCGTTAGTTATTAGCCCTAGTCACGTATTGTGGCTGGGGCTTTATTTTGCCCAGTTCTTTGCACAGTTCTTCGCTTTAGTTTATGATAATCCCACTTGATTACTGTCTGATTTATCAGCTTTTATTATAAGTATTATCAATGTCATATTGGGTTGATGGGCAGCTTTGCCAGCAAATAAGTGTTACTGATCGCGCAGTCTCTTTTGGGGACGGCTGCTTTACGACCATACATGGCGTTAATCAGCAAGCTAAAATGTTAAATGAGCATATTGCTCGGTTAAAGCACGATAGCCAAAGATTGAAAATTGCTCAGCCAGATTGGGAAAGGTTGGCAGAGCATCTAAAGCAGGTTTGTGCAGAACAGACTCAAGACGAATTTGTGGTCAAAGTGATTATTAGTCGCGGTGCTGGTGGTAGAGGATATAGCTCTAAAGGTTTTACCTCGCCGACGGTGATAGTCAGCGTTTCTCCCTTCCCGAATAATTATGTCCAATTACAGTGCAAAGGGGCTAACCTCGTTCTTAGCCAAATTCCATTGGCTCGTAACCCATTGCTAGCAGGGATGAAACACCTCAACCGCTTAGAACAAGTCCTTATTAAGCAAGAGGTTGATGAACTTAATGCAGATGAAGCTATTGTGCTAGACACCGACGGTATTATTGTTGAATGCTGTAGTGCTAATGTTTTCTGGCGAATTGGTCAAACAGTGTATACCCCAGTTTTATCTCATAGTGGTGTGAATGGATTAATGAGACAAAAGATAATATCACTGTTACAAGATAGCCAGTACCATCTTCAACAGGTGGAACGCTTTGCTAACGTCTTAACTCATTGTGATGAAGTGGTTATTTGTAATGCGCTGATGCCAGTTTTACCGGTACAAAGTATTCAAATGGATAAACAACTTCCACCATTACAATTTGCGTCTCGTGAGCTGTTTGAGTATCTATTTTTGCGTTGCAAAATTTAGTTTTTATAAATGAATTAATTGTTACCAACACACGCATTGAAATGGTCAATAAATGAAATTAGCCAAAAAAATTATTCTAATTGCCGTTACCTTGGCTGCTATTGTCGCAGTCGCGGTCTATTGGCAATATCGTCAAGTACTGGACTATGCCAAAACGCCTATCAATATCACACAAGAAAAAATCTTCACAGTACCTGCGGGAACTGGGCGTGTCGCATTTGAAGGGTTACTTATAGAAGATAACATTCTTGAAAAAGGGAATGAATTTCAATGGTTACTCAAACTACGCCCTGAACTGGCTCAGCTAAAAGCAGGAACTTACCGCCTGCAACCGGGTATGAATGTGGAACAACTACTACAATTAATTGTAAGTGGTAAAGAAGCACAATTTTCGATCCGTTTTATTGAAGGTAACCGTTTAAGTGATTGGGGTAATATTTTACGTGATGCTCCTTACTTAGAGCATAAAACTACCAACTTAACCCCGACAGAACTGCACGCCCTGATTGGGTTTAACGGAGAAGGGACTTTAGAAGGGTGGCTATATCCTGATACCTATTTATACACAGCGGGGACAACAGACGCTGAAATTTTAAAACGTGCTTATAAACGTATGCAAAACAGCCTTGATGAAGAGTGGAAAGGGCGTGATAGGGATTTACCCTATAAGAATGCCTATGAAATGCTTATTATGGCTTCGATTATTGAAAAAGAAACCGGTATTGATAGTGAAAGAGCCCAGGTTGCATCCGTATTTGTTAACCGCTTAAAGAAAAATATGCGTCTACAAACCGACCCAACCGTCATCTATGGGTTAGGTGAAAAGTATCGTGGTAAAATTTATCGTAGTGATTTAGATAATTACACACCATACAATACTTATAAGATTGATGGTTTGCCACCAACACCGATTGCAATGCCGAGCCTTGCATCGTTAAAGGCTGCCGCACATCCGGCTAAAACGGATTACATATTCTTTGTCGCAGATGGTAAAGGTGGGCATACTTTTAGTCGTAATCTAAACGACCACAATCGTGCCGTTAAAGTTTACCGCCAATTTGAACAGCAAAACTGATAAAAATGAAAAACCAATTTATTGTTATTGAAGGACTCGAAGGCGCTGGTAAAACAACTGCAATCAATACGGTTGTGGAAACGTTGAACCAAGCAGGGATCACAGATATTGTCTTTACCCGCGAGCCTGGTGGAACGCCATTGGCAGAGAAACTCCGTGAGCTGATAAAGCAAGGTATTGCAGGTGATAAAGTCACGGATAAGGCTGAATTGCTGATGTTATATGCAGCCCGTGTACAACTGGTTGATACAGTGATCCAACCTGCATTAGCGGCTGGCAAATGGGTGGTCGGTGACCGTCATGATTTATCTTCCCAAGCGTATCAGGGGGGTGGACGTGAAATTGATCGTCATTTGATGCAATCATTACGTGACTTAGTGTTGGGCGATTTCAAACCTTCATTAACCTTATACCTTGATTTACCTCCTGAATTAGGTTTACAACGTGCAAGGTCACGGGGTGAATTAGATAGAATTGAAAAAGAATCGTTAGCCTTTTTCGAAAGAACACGCAGCCGTTATCTTGAGCTGGCTGCGGGTGATGAAACGATACTCACTATTGATGCCAGCCAAAATATTGAGCAAGTACAACAAGATATTCGCCAAACGTTGACGCAATGGTTAGCGCGTGCTTGATAAACCACATAAGGTATTAATCCCATGAATTGGTATCCTTGGTTAAATGAACCTTACCGACAAATCATTACTGCGTACCAAAGCGGTCGAGGCCACCACGCGTTACTGCTTCACTCAATACCGGGAAATGGGGCACAAGCACTATGCTATGGAATTAGTCGTTGGCTTATTTGCCAAGAAAGAGACGGGCTAAAAAGCTGTGGGCAATGCCATAGCTGTCGTTTGATGCTCGCTGGTAATCATCCTGACTATCATATTATTGAAGTAGAAAAAGGGAAGTCTACTGTTAGTGTTGATGCGGTTAGAAAATTGATTGAAACCTTGAGTCGCCATGCTCAACAAGGCGGCAACAAAGTGGTGTATATTCCACAGGTTGAAGCATTGACAGATGCAGCAGCCAATGCGTTATTGAAAACATTGGAAGAGCCGGCAAAGGACACTTACTTTTTACTTGGAAGTGATAAACAAGAGAATTTGCTTGCGACCATTCGCAGCCGTTGCCTGAGTCATTTCTTACCTGCTCCCGATCCACAAATAGCACTCTACTGGCTGCAAAAGCAAAAGCCGGATATTGCTGTTGAAAATGCGATAACGGCATTAAAAATATGCCAAGGTGCGCCACTTTCTGCGCTAGCCTTATTGGATGAACAACGCTGGCAAAAACGTAATGCACTATGCCATAGTTTAGGTCATGCATTGCAAACGGGGGATATGTTGAGTTTGCTGCCTAGTTTGAATATTGATGAAGCGCCTGATGCCTTAAATTGGCTACTTAGCTTATTGGCGGATGCTATTAAAATTCAACAAGGGGCTGGGGTTTTTTGCATCAACCAAGATCAGCAATCTCAAGTTCTGCAATTAGCTGGTGCTATGAATCGAACACAGTTAATAAATATGTATGATAAGTGGTTATATTGCCGCCATCAATTACTGACAGTTCCTGCACTGAATCAGGAACTGATTCTGACAAATCAATTATTACAATGGGAAGCTTCGTTGTCTCTCCCTACATTTTAAAAAGAGTTAAATATGTTTGTTGTTGATTCACACTGTCATCTCGACTGTTTAGATTATGAAAAATTACATACGAATGTCGACGATGTTATCGCAAAGGCTTCGGCCCGTGATGTCCGTTTCATGTTAGCTGTTGCAACAACGTTGCACGGTTTTGAAAGCATGAAAAAAATGATTGGCATGCGTGACAATATTGCTTTTTCATGTGGTATTCATCCTCTCAATTTAGACGAAGGATATGATTTCGCACGACTAGCACAATTAGCCGCAGGAAATGAGGTTGTTGCGCTAGGAGAAACTGGGCTGGATTACTATTATCAGCAAGAGAATGCCGCGTTGCAGCAAGAGTCTTTTCGTCAGCACATTCGCATAGGTCGTGAAGTCAATAAACCCGTCATTGTGCATACTCGTGCGGCACGAGAAGACACCTTATCTATTCTACGCGAAGAAAATGTGATGGACTGTGGCGGGGTATTACACTGCTTTACTGAAGATAAAGATACGGCTGTTGAACTACTCGATTTAGGTATGTATATCTCATTTTCAGGGATCGTCACATTTCGTAACGCAGAGCAAATTAGAGAAGCCGCCCGTGTTGTTCCTTTAGACCGAATTTTAGTCGAAACTGACTCGCCATATTTGGCTCCTGTTCCTCATCGTGGGAGGGAAAACCAACCCGCGTACGTCCGGGATGTTATTGAGTATATGGCGGTGCTAAAGGGGGTTAGTGTTGAGCAACTCGCTGAAATCACGACACAAAACTTCAATCGTTTGTTTCATTTAAATGTTGGCACAAATAACGTATAAATTAGTTCACTAGAACGATTAAATGACTAAGGAAATTGAAATGGCAGAAGAAACGATTTTCAGTAAAATTATCCGTCGCGAGATCCCAGCTGACGTGGTTTACCAAGATGAACTTGTCACCGCATTTCGTGACATTTCGCCACAAGCACCTTCTCATATTCTTATTATTCCTAATAAATTAATTCCAACTGTCAATGATGTTACTGTGGATGACGAACTTGCATTAGGTCGTTTGTTTACTGTTGCAGCGAAAATAGCCAAAGAAGAAGGTATTGCAGAAAATGGCTACCGTTTAATCATGAACTGCAATGAACATTCAGGGCAAGAAGTGTTTCATATCCACATGCATCTAGTGGGTGGTCGCCCATTAGGGCCGCTATTGGCGAAATAATAAGGGATCGGCAATGAACCGTATTGCATTACTTGCTTTGGTAACTGTGTTGCTAAGTGGTTGCATATTTAAGAAAACACAAGGGCTGGTTTTTAATGAGCAACAGCGCATCATTATGGAGCCCGCAGTACTTGCACAAGGGGTCATTGTCGAAAACCCAGTGATAGGTAGTGAAAATCATCAAACTATCGCTACTATTAACATGAGTAATTCACAGCCTAAAGTGGTGAATATTGCTTATCGTTTATACTGGTATGATAAGCAAGGATTAAACGTAGAAACATCGAATACCTTGTATCAGCAAATCGCAGCAAATTCTGATGTGAAAGTTCGTGCTGTGACTTCTTCTCCACGTGCAACAAATGTACGTGTTCATGTATTTTTATCGTCAAAGGCCGGAGAATAATAATGAAACGCATCTTAATGGTTGCTGCCGCGACATTAATTTTGGCTGGGTGCCCTTCATATCCACCTCAACAACCAGGTACACAACCCCCAATTGTGCCAGTAGAGCCGGAAAAACAACCAGAAGTGACTCCGCCACCCGTTGATGTTGTTCCAACTCCACCAAAGCAACAAACAACAGATTGGTCCGCTTCCATTACACCTTTAGTTAATCAAATGGCCAGTGCGGATGGGGTCGAAAACGGCAAAGTACTGTTAGTTGATTCAGTGAAAAATAACACGAATGGTTCAATACCGGTGCAAACTGTAACATCAGTTATGACAACCGCGGTTGAGAACACCAATCGTTTTAAAGTGGTTCCCGCCAGTGTGGTGAGTTCCGCACGTAAAACACTCGGTTTATCACAAGAAGACAGCTTAGTCACCCGTAGCAAAGCGATAGGGTTAGGCCGCTATGTCCAAGCGGAGTATGTGATTTACAGCGTGATGTCAGGTTCAAATAAAGAAAGAAGCCTTGAAATGCAATTGATGGATGTGCAAACAGGTGAAATTGTTTGGACTGGAAAGCACAATATTGAGTAACCAGCAGTCACTTTTTCGACTGTTAGTGACACATTTTCCTACAATCTCTGTACGTGATTGGAAAATATCCTCACTAACAGGGCTGTCGGGGGGAAGTTATTTGGTTGAATGTTTTCTACCTGCTCGCGAAGTGAAGCTAATAGCGCGTGCTGATGGAAATGCGCAAACTGCTTTGTATGTTAACCGAAAGAAAGAAGCGCGGATATTGCAGCAATTACGCGCTTATTCATTTACACCTCAAGTGATTGGTCGGAATTCACAATGGTTATTATTAGGGTGGTGTGAAGGGCAACACCCTGATAATAATACTTTTTTGTTGCCCAGTTACCAGTGTGAGCTTGCAAATATAGTCACACAATTACATTGTGCTCCACTGCTGGGGTATCATTTACAACTCCGCAATGAAATATCTCATTACGGCTATTTAATTGATAAAAAACGGTTATCACCTCGCTGGAAAAAACTCCATCGCCATTTTACCTCTGCCTCTTTCCCAAAAATGCTGAAACTCGCGCCTGCCCATATGGATATTCATGCAAAGAATATTATATGCACATCAACAGGGCAGCTAATGCTATTGGATTGGGAGTATGCGGCAAATACAGATATCGCATTCTCTTTAGAAACCTATTTCCAATTTAATGGTCTGACAGACATTCAGCGAGATTTTTTCTTGACGCAATATTGTGATGTTCACGGTGCTTATCGAGACAAACAGCAATTGGCGAAAAGCTGTCAATCATGGGCACCTTGGGTAAAATATATGACATTAATGTGGTATGAAGTGCAGTGGAATGAAAGCCAGTCAATTGACTTTTTGGTACACTCACAATTATTACGGCAATATTTTGGTTTAATAGGTTGATAGCCAAAGGCTATCAGAAAACAGTATCGGATTAAGACAATTAGTTTAATAAGTGAGGCATGTTATGGGCCCTATAATGCTAGATGTTCAGGGTTATGAATTGGACAACGAAGAGCGCGAAATATTAGCTCACCCATCCGTGGGGGGGGTAATACTGTTTACCCGTAACTTTCATGACGCAGCCCAATTACGAGAGCTTGTCCGCCAAATTCGTGATGCATCAAGACACCGGTTGTTGATAGCTGTTGACCAAGAAGGTGGTCGAGTACAACGTTTCCGTGATGGTTTCACCGCATTGCCTTCTGCTCAGGCATTTGCAGCACTCAATAGTGAAATCGATGGTGCTAAACTTGCTGAAGAGGCGGGTTGGTTAATGGCATCAGAGATGATAGCTATGGATATTGATATTAGTTTTGCACCTGTTTTGGATCTTGGCCATCAAAGTATTGCGATAGGCGAACGCTCATTCCACGAAGACCCAGAAATTGCGATGGTCATGGCAGAACGTTTTATTAAAGGTATGCGCAGTGCGGGTATGAAAACGACAGGGAAACACTTTCCTGGTCATGGTGCAGTGAAAGCTGATTCACATAAAGAAACACCACGGGATGACCGCTCCTTGGAGAAAATTCGTGGTAAAGATATGTTGATTTTTAAAGACTTTATACAACGAGAGCTACTCGATGCAGTTATGCCTGCTCATGTTATTTATACCCAAGCTGATGATCGCCCTGCGAGCGGTTCACCATTTTGGTTAAAATCAGTATTGCGAGAGCAACTTGGTTTTCATGGTGTCATTTTCTCTGATGATTTATCGATGGAAGGCGCTGCGGTGATGGGAAGTTATCCTGAGAGAGCCCAAGCATCGTTGAATGCGGGATGCGACATGATTTTAGTCTGTAATAATCGTGAAGGTGCAGTCAGCGTCTTAGATAACTTACCGAAACAATATGATAGCCAAGCTTCTAAGCTATATCATAGCGGCCGACAATATAGTTTAACAGAGTTGCAAGCAGTTGAGCGTTGGAAAAATAGCCATCGTCAACTCGTTGATTTGCATGAGCGCTGGCAAGAACATCGCTAATAATTTCTAGTACATCTGAAAGGCCAGTAATTTATTACTGGCTTTTTTGCATAAGTACGCAAAAAAGACAAATTGCTTTGTATGAATAAAATAATAAAATTATGACTTGTGGTAAAAGTTACCCGTAACTTTCTTGTTTTTTACAGTTAATCCAAATGTTCTTTTCGACTATATTTGATAAAAATGAACTAATACTTATTTCACTATTAAAAATAATTAGAAGGTTTTTATTAATCTCATTAGTGTTATGTTTCATTTTTGAAAAAATAAAATAGAAATATTGATTGTTTTATTTGTTGGTAATTATATTTTGAATTTAATTGAAACAAATAACCATATATTTGCATTATGTCTGGGTTTTTATGTGGTTAGGATGCTAGGTATAGCTATGTTAATTTTAATAATGAAAGCAATCATCTTAAAAAGTTAAGATGATTTTAAATAAATGAAAAATAGAATGATTCAATTAGTGCTTAATAACTATTGGTGCCTATCATTTGCTCAAGTGTTACTTAATTTAAATTTGCCTACAGAGAATAATACTTTCTCTTATGAGGGGGCTATAGAACGATCATGAGTAAATATACATCAACAAATACTACGCATTCATGTGAAGGTTTCTATTGGGTGAAGTTTTACACATATAGCCTATATGTATAAAGCTATTACAAATACCTATTTAAGTGGATGAGTTAACAAATAAATGAATTGCCGATGAAATTCTATTCAAAATAATGAGTTACATATTAAATTTACCTTAAAGTAAAATGTGACATGCATCACTATTAAAAAGTAGCTTATTGCAACTTATGTGGCGTGTTGTGACAGCGATCGTTTTAATTGACATAAAATTACGATAGCATTCGTATTATGAAAGATTTATGACAATTTAGAGTGATAAGTAATCAATTAAAAAAATAGCAATTTAATAGTTGCATTTTAAGTTAAATATTCAAATTTATTTGAGATGATTATTTCTCAGGGATATTTTTTGCTCTAAAAAATTATATAGGAAATAAAGTGAAATTTTTTTTCTTAATAAATAATACAGTGTTGATAAATACAGTGCCGTAGTGTGAGGTTTAAGCTAGATAAACACCAAATATGAGTAAGTGGCGCTATCGAATCAATAATGTATTTTTGAATTCTTATAAGGAATATTTCTATTCATAGTAATAAGTAAACACAAATACAGGAAAATACTGTATTGAATTTTATATTTAAAATGACTTATGTGTTTGAAATGGATGTATCTGTTTGTCTTTAAGTTAAATTGTTTTATTAAGCTAAAAATAAAAATGGTGTTTTGTTGTTCATGGAAACATGGCACAGCATAAAATTAATTCAAATAATCATTAACTAGGTTAATTCCAATGAAAGTTAAAAATATTGCGTTATTAATGCTTTCTCCTTGCTATTTAGCGGTAGCAATGGCAAATGCCAGCAACTGGGAAGATTCTATCAAGGAAAACTCATTCATTGCGGATTCGGAGCTAGAGCTGTCAACCCGCAACATGTGGAAATACTTAAAAACAGAAAACCGTTTTGATAAAAACGAAAACCGTTATCGAAAACAAGTTGCGAATGCTTGGGGACAAAACTTTCAAGCAGATTTCAAATCAGGTTATTTTGCTGATGTAATTGGCTTTGATGCCTCTTATTACGGCGGTATCAAACTGGGGGCAAGTAAAGACTTCGCCTCCCGTGCAATTTTATATAATGATGATGGCCATGCGAAAGGGTACAACAAAATTGGTCAACGTTATGCAAAAGTAAAACTGGACCTTGAGCCAGTAAAATTTAATGCGAAAGCAGGTTGGTTTACGCTGAAAAATACGGGTATTTTCACGAATTCACAGCGTTTATCATTGAACAGTTATAGCGGTTACTACACTAATACTGCGATCAGTGATTGGAGTTTGGATTTATTATATCTCGATAAGAAAGTCATGCGTCGCGATAGCCCAAATATTGATGCGATGTATTTCACTGATGCTAATGGTGTTCGACACAATGTTAATCATGTCATTACAGGTGGTATTAACTACAATACTAAACCATTGAAAGTATACTATTTCTATGGTCAAGCAGATGATTTATTCCGTCAGCAAGGTTTAGAAGCAAAATATAAACTGACTTCAGATGTGACACTAGGTACACAAATCTATAACCATGAATATGGTAGTGATGGTAAACGTACTGAAACCGATAAACAAAAAGGGAAGCGTAATTTTGACAAACGTGCATGGCACTACGCAGGAACGGCAGAATGGCGTATTCCTGAGTCACCTTGGACGTTAAGCACAGGTTTAACTCATACCCAAGCGAAAAAAGCGAATGGCGTAGGTCAGTTTGCGCGTAACCCAATTGGTAACACTCGTGGCCGTTTTAACTCCCCAGCCTATGCAGATATCGACTACGTACGCGATGGTGAAACCATGGTTGCAATGGCCGCAGAGTATCGTATTAGTAAAGAACTCTCTGTTGGTGCGCGTACTAACTATTCAGAATTTAAATATGAAGGTGAAAGATTAAAACAAGGTCAATTCGGTCTATTCAGCTATTGGAAACCAACTGAAAACCTTTCTGTTTCGTTAAGTGGCGGTCTGGGTTGGCACCACCGTCAGGAGAACGACTACACGACGCCAAAATTATATGATGGTCACTCACGTCGTGCACACTCGTTATCTGGATCAATGACAACGACTTATCGTTTCAAAATGTAGTCGATAGTTGAAAAGGATTAAAAAAGGTAAAATAAATGAAACATAAAATTGGATTACTCACACTGCTCATTTCTGGTGCACTTTTAGCGGGTTGTGCTCCCAAAAATACAGATACCGTAAAAGTACAAGTCATTGGTATTAATGATTTCCATGGGGCTTTACAAGCCCCGGGTGATGGTAAATTAGGTGGTATTGAGTCAATTGCCACGCTGGTTAATCAATTAAGAGCGCAAAATGATAAAACTATCGTTGTTGGCGCGGGTGATTTAGTCGGGGCAAGCCCATTACTGTCATCGATGTTTTATGATGAACCTACCATTGAAGCCTTAAGTGCGATTGGTATGGAAACCAGTGCAGTTGGTAACCATGAGTTTGATAAAGGTAAAGAAGAGCTGCTGAGAAAACAAAACGGCGGCTGTCACCCAACAGCAGGTTGTGTGGGTAAAGATTCCTTTGATGGTGCTAATTTTAACTACTTAGCGGCCAACGTTATTGTGAAAGAAACAGGAGAAACTCTGTTCCCATCTTACTTTATTAAAGAGTTTGATGGCATTCCAATGGCATTTATTGGTTTAACGTTAGAAGGTACGCCGGCTATCGTAACACCAAGTGGAACCGCAGGGTTAGAATTCAAAAATGAAGTCGAAACTATTAATAACCAAGTGAAATTATTAAAAGCACAAGGTATTAACAGTATCGGTGTTCTGATCCATGAAGGCGCAACACAACAAGTTGATACCAAAGTTAAAGATATTAACCGTTGTGATAATATCAAAGGCCCAATCGTTGATATCGTTAAACAATTAGATGCGAATGTAGACTTTGTTGTCAGCGGTCATACACACCAAGCTTACAATTGTGAAATCAATGGGATGACAGTAATTTCAGCCCAGTCTAACGGGACTTTATTATCTCAATTGAATATTGAGATTGATAGAAATACGAAAGATATTGTTAGTATCAATGCAAAGAATATCCCTGTTGAAACGAGCCGTTATGAGAAAAACCCTGAGTTAACCACGTTCGTACAAAAATACGAAAAAATTGCCTTGCCTATTTCGCAACAAGTGATGGGCTCTTTAACAGCAAATGTGGATAAAAAATTATTGCCTGCAGGAGATTCAACTCTAGGTAAGATTATTGCTGATGGGCAATTATATGCAGCTTCCAGCAAAGAAGCGGGCGGTGCGCAAATTGCGTTTATGAACAGTGGCGGTATTCGTGCTGATATGAAAGCAGGGGAATTAACTTACGGTGATATTTTCACTGTCCAGCCATTCTCTAACGTGGTTGTTACGCAATCGCTAACAGGTGCACAAATTAAACAAGCGCTTGAGCAGCAGTGGGATCGTGCTCGTCCACAAGTTATGCCAGTTTCTAAAGGTTTTTACTACGAGTGGGATGACAGCCGCCCAGTGGGTGATAAAGTTATTCAAAAATCAATGAAATTAAACGGTAAGCCGTTAGACATGAATAAAAGCTATCGTGTTGCTGCGAATGAATTCTTAGCAACGGGTGGTAGCCGTTTCTCTGCCTTCAACCAAGGTAAAGACCGTGTTTATAGCCTGCCAGATAACGAAGCGTTAATGCAGTACTTTAAAGATAACTCACCAGTTTCCGTTCCAACGGATGTGCGTATCAAGAAAATTAAATAATAAAATTTAATATTCCATTAAAAACTCTGAGGGTGTTCATCATCCTCAGAGTTTTTTTGTGCTTAATTTCCGGCATGGGGTAATGATGAGAGGGGGGGATTGATTGTGTTTACTAAATAAAAAATGATAAAGTAATAATTCTCATTATCATTATGATTTTGTGAATTTAAACAATTGATTGATATAACGGCTAAAAAGCTGACTCGATTCGTTTGGGGAAAAAAATGATTTGACGAATGTGATCGTAGTCATAATAATCAACTAAATTGATGTGAATCAATATTTGGTATTACCAATAGACCAGTCATGATATTCTAATAGGGTTAGTGTGAGTTGTGGCTAATTATTGTTATATAAGGTTTTTTTATGAGAAACCTTAAATAACATTAATATATTTTGTTTCGAGGGATTTATGACCTTATCTCAACCCAAAATCATCGTTGTCGGCGGTGGGGCTGGTGGATTAGAACTTGCAACACGTTTAGGCCGTAAGTTAGGCCGTAAAAAACGCGCACAAATTACCTTGGTTGACCGCAACCCAAGCCATTTATGGAAACCACTATTACATGAAGTGGCGACAGGTTCGTTAGATGATGGCGTCGATGCGATAAGCTATTTGGCCCATGCTCGCCATAATGCATTTAATTTCCAATTAGGTTCGCTCACGAATATTGACCGTGAAAATAAAAAAGTGGTTCTCGGTGAACTTTATGACAAACATGGTGAATTATTGGTCCCTTTGCGTGAACTAGAATACGATATTTTAGTGATGGCGTTAGGAAGTACGTCGAATGATTTTGGTACACCAGGTGTTAAAGAACACTGCATTTTCTTAGATAACCCACACCAAGCGCACCGTTTTCACGACGAAATGCTAAATCTGTTTTTACGTTACTCAGTTCGTGATAACGCAGAGGAGAGCGTTAATATTGCCATTGTTGGTGGCGGTGCAACGGGCGTTGAGTTATCAGCGGAACTCTATAACGCAGTAGAGCAACTGACCAGTTATGGCTTTAAAGGGCTAGACACAGATGCATTGAATGTCACACTAGTTGAAGCGGGTGAACGTATCCTGCCGGCTTTACCGCCGAGAATTTCAAGTGCCGCACATCAAGAACTTAATAAACTCGGCGTGAATGTATTGACGAAAACTATGGTAACCAGTGCTGATGCAGATGGTTTGAATACGAAAGAAGATGGTAAAATTCATGCGGATCTCATGGTTTGGGCTGCAGGGATTAAAGCACCTGATTTCATGAAAGATATCGCTGGGTTAGAAACAAATCGTATCAACCAATTGGTGGTAAAACCAACGTTACAAACGTCTCGTGACGATATGATTTTTGCCATTGGCGATTGCGCTTCTTGCGCTAAGCCAGAAGGGGGATTTGTGCCACCAAGGGCTCAATCAGCTCACCAAATGGCCAGCCTTTGTTATGACAATATTGTCGCTTTAATGAAAGATAAACCTTTAAAAGAATATGTTTATAAAGATCATGGCTCATTAGTTTCACTGTCTCGCTTTAGTACAGTTGGCAGCTTGATGGGGAATTTAATGCGTGGGGATATGATGGTAGAAGGGCGTATCGCTCGTTTTGTGTATATTTCTTTATACCGTATGCACCAAATCGCATTACACGGTTACATTAAAACGGGGCTAATGATGCTTGTTGGCAGTATTAACAGAATTATTCGTCCAAAGTTAAAATTGCACTAGTCAACGACTAGCTACTTGTTTAATTTGGTTTTATTAGCACTATGCACCTGTATATTCGTATAACAGGTGCATTATTTTTTATTATTTATAATGATAAATAATAATGTTAAAAAATATATTAACTCAATCTGTCAAGGTTTATCTATGTTAAATATTGCGTAGAAAAACTATTTAGATCAAATTTAATAGGTTAATTGTCGATTATATTGTCACTATTGCTTATATAAATATATATTTTATTTTAATGAAACTTAACCCTAGAAATTAATATAAAATAAATGATCCGAATATTAACTTATCTTAAGTTTTAAATAATTAAGATGTAAATCTATTTATATAACGATAACCGCCAACTATAACGGACTCTTCTATTATCCCATTGATTTAAAACAGTAATATTTTTGATTGTAATCAATAGGTGAAGTTGCACTAATGGTAAAGTTTATTTTTCTAAAACAGTTATAATAAACATATGTTTTAATGATAATTTAAGATAATTCTAAAAAACAACACTATTAGTAGGTAATTATCGAATTATTTTGAGTAGTGGTTACAATAGGCACGGCATATTTTAATAAGGGTTAACACGATGAAGCTAAAATTTAAGTTGTTATTAGCAACTGTAGTGATGCTCCTTATTGTATTGCTCGTGAATTCATTCAGCCAAGAACCGGAAACTAAATTGGCTACGGTATTATCGGTTGAGCCGATCAAAGCGAATCGCCTTGTTGAGTACGAAAATTGTACAGTAACAGGGGTTTTAGGCACCTTTAATCAGCAATCCCTTTCTCGTTTTCACCCTGCGCAAAGCGAATGCAAAATGATTTTTATGATTGAAGCATTACAAGGGAAAAGCTTTCCATCTCTATTTGATATGCAAAATCAAACCTGTGTTAACACACAAAAAATGGAATTAGTGATTGTTGGATATGATGTTG
The DNA here is from genome assembly GCF_013255915.1 of Providencia rettgeri. Taxonomy (GTDB): domain Bacteria; phylum Pseudomonadota; class Gammaproteobacteria; order Enterobacterales; family Enterobacteriaceae; genus Providencia; species Providencia hangzhouensis. Next base: position 2,092,819 of record NZ_CP053896.1, read on the forward strand.
TGTACCAAATTGGTAAAACAGTTGGAAAAGTCAGAACATCCTATGAACCATCAATGTTTATTCCTTTAGATGATAAAGGGCGTTTGGTGCTCACTTCATCCAATTCAGTATGTGAAACCATGCGCAGTGATATAAAAGAATTATTACCCTTTTATTGTTTACAGCAAAATGAATTACCAATCACAAAAAACTCATCAGCAGTCTTAGAACTGCAACCGAATAAAAATACATTTGGCTTTATGGAATAATTTTTTCTATAAATATTATAGAGATAAAAGGCTACAAGAGTAGCCTTTTATCATTTTAGAGCATCAAACTTAGCTAATTTGATGCTCTTCAAACCCAATGAGTAATTGTTTAATAAACTCTAGTCGAGAAACTCTTTCTGTTAAATCATGGAAAAATTTTAGTCTAACAGGGCCATCTAACCGATAAGTTTGTGGCTGGTTTTGTAATAAGCTTATTAAGAAACTTGGGTCGACTTTATTTTTATCACCAAACTCAATAAAGCCACCTTTTTCATGAGCTTCAATACGTTTAATACCAAGAGCTTGAGCTTGTAATCGAATAGCTGCGTTCGCTAATAGGAATTTACCTGCGTCAGGTAAACTACCAAAGCGGTCGATCAGTTCTGTACGCAATTCGTCAAGCTCCTGACTGTTTTTTGCACTGGCTATTCGTTTATAGAAAGACAAGCGAATATTCACGTCGTGAATATAGTCGTCTGGCAACAGAACAGGCATACGCAACTCAACTTCTGTTTGTTGGCTAGTTAAATCTTCTAATGAAGGCTCACGCCCCTCTTTAAGCGCATCAACAGCACTTTCTAATAGCTCCATGTACAGGGTAAAACCAATAGTGGTCATTTGCCCACTTTGGTCTTCACCAAGTAATTCACCCGCACCACGAATTTCTAAATCGTGAGTTGCTAAAGCAAAACCAGCTCCTAAGTCTTCTAATGATGAAATTGCTTCAAGGCGTTTATGTGCATCGGTGGTCATAGCTTTGGGATGCGGGGTGAGTAAGTAAGCGTATGCTTGATGGTGAGAGCGACCAACTCGTCCACGTAGTTGATGGAGTTGAGCTAATCCGAAATGATCCGCGCGTTCAATGATAATGGTATTCGCTGTTGGTATATCAATACCGGTTTCAATAATTGTTGTGCATATCAATACATTAAAACGTTGATGATGGAAATCCGTCATTACGCGCTCTAACTCGCGCTCACGCATTTGGCCATGCCCAACAACAAAACGTGCTTCAGGGACTAACTCTTCAAGGCGAGCCTTTGCCTTTTCAATATTTTCAACATCATTGTAAAGGTAATAAACTTGGCCGCCACGTAAGGTTTCCCGTAAAATTGCCTCACGGACAACTAAGTCATCATATTGGCGCACAAAGGTTTTTACAGCCAAACGGCGTGCTGGTGGTGTGGCGATAATAGATAAGTCACGCATACCACTCATGGCCATGTTAAGAGTACGAGGAATAGGTGTGGCGGTCAGCGTTAAGATATCAACGTCTGCACGCATAGCCTTTATTCGTTCTTTATGGCGGACACCAAAGCGGTGCTCTTCATCGACGACGAGCAAACCTAAATCTTTCCATACTAAGTCACTCTGTAGCAACTTATGGGTACCAATTAGAATATCAACTTTGCCTTCCGCGGTCTGGGTAATAATTTGTTGTTGCTCTTTCGCTGTTTTAAAGCGTGATAACATTTCTATGCGGACAGGCCAGTTAGCAAACCTATCTTTAAAATTATCATAGTGTTGTTGTGCAAGTAGTGTCGTGGGGACTAAAACGGCAACTTGTTTGTTATTATTAATCGCAAGGAATGCGGCTCGCATTGCCACTTCGGTTTTACCAAAGCCCACATCACCACACACGAGTCGGTCCATTGCTAATGGTTGGCACATATCACTGAGAACAGCATTGATGGCGACTTCTTGGTCAGGTGTCGTTTCGAATGGAAAGCCTTGACAAAATTCTTGGTATTGTTGTTTATCATGCTTGAATGCAAAGCCAGCCTTAGCGGCTCGTTGTGCATAAATATCAAGAAGTTCAGCAGCAACATCGCGTACTTTTTCTGCGGCTTTCTGGCGTGCACGACCCCAGCTATCACTACCTAATTTATGCAATGGGGCATTTTCATCAGCACCACCTGCATAACGACTAATTAAATGGAGTGAAGAAACAGGAACATACAGTTTATCATCACCGGCATAGGTTAAAATTAAATATTCGGCTTTAATACCGCCCGCTTCTAAGGTAATTAAACCTTGGTAACGGCCTACACCATGCTCAATATGTACCACAGGTTGCCCAGGGCGTAATTCAGCTAAGTTGCGAATGAGGGTGTCAGTATTAATGGTGCGGCGGTTATCTGCCCGGCGACGAACAACACGCTCCCCAAGTAGGTCACTTTCGCAAATTAATGCCCTATGGATATCGGATTGAATAAAGCCGTGTTCAGCGGCACCAATTGTGATGGCAAATCTGCTGTCAGTAGGGCTAGTATAGCTTTGAATAATTTCAGGGCGAATTTTTAAACGGGCTAATAGCTCGGTAACGGTTTCACGTCGGCCTTCACTTTCCACAGAAAAGACGATGGTTCCATCAAATTGTTCAGTAAACTGACGCAATTTTTCAAGCGGCGTTTTGCTTTGCCCTTGTGTGCTGATATCCGGTAATGGCAGGTAATCTAAATTAGTATTTGCCGCTTTTTTGGGTAAAGATTCGAGGGATAACTGAATACGCGGCCATTTTTTTAACGATTGATTAAGTTGTTCAACAGTTAACCATAGCTCAGAAGGGGGGAGTAATGGGCGCATTGGGTCAACACCACGGCTTTCATACCGCTGCTGAGTATCAACCTGAAAGCGTTCAGCCGCTTCTTGTAAGCTCTGAGAAACAATTAAACTTGATGGCGGTAAATATTCAAATAAAGATGGCAGTGGCTGAGCAAAGAATAAAGGCTGCCAATACTCGATACCCGTCGGTAAGGTATTTTTACTGACTTGCTGGTAAATATGCTCTGGATCACGGCGAACTTCAAAGCGCTCGCGCCATTGGCTGCGGAAACGTTCAATAGCGTCTTTATCGGTCGGGAATTCATGAGCTGGGAGTAAATTGATTTGCTCTACTTCTTCGAGTGTTCTTTGTGAGTCAACGTCAAACGTTCGTAAGCTATCAATTTCATCATCGAAGAAATCAATACGAAACGGCAACGAGCTACCCATGGGAAATAAATCGAGTAAAGCGCCCCGTGTGGCATATTCACCATGCTCTAAGACTTGCTCTACATGGCGGTAGCCAGCGTTATCGAGCTCATTACGTAAGTTATCACGGGAAAGTTTGTCACCTTTTGCCATCACTAAGGCATGACTGGTTAAAAAGTCAGCAGGACAGACTTTTTGCATCAATGTATTGACGGGAAGAATTAATGCGCCTTTTTGCAAACTGGGCAAACGGTACAGTGTCGATAAACGATGAGAAATAATTTCCTGATGGGGGGAGAAATTGTCATATGGCAATGTTTCCCAGTCAGAAAGAGTCTCTATAGGGTGTTGTGTAAACTGTTGAATTTCATCTCTTAAACGTAATGCATTTTGCATATCACGTGTCACGATGATCACAGGCCCTTGGTGACGTTGTATTATTTCTCCACATTCAAGTGCACCAGCCGCCCCGATAAGGCAACCTAAATGGCGAACATCGCCACTACGACTAGGGAGTTCATAACGAAATTTTGACAACATAGAAATCTTCGGTATCTCACAGCGATTAGTAAGCAGTTAAACAAGAGTTAGCCCAAACATAGCCAATTTTTGTACGAAAAATAGTTAAGTTAATCAACAAATAGTTAAACTACAAAATTTATAACAAAACAATCAGTTTTAACTCGTAATTCGTCTGAAAGTCAGACAAAAAGGCACTTAAAGCAGAAAAAAAACCATCGGGTGGTTCCATTCATCAATCGTACCCTTTATTATCGCTGAACACTTCGCTTTGGCAACAGGGGCATCATAGATTTCATGCACCAATCTGTCTCATTATTTATAGGCCTACGCTATTTACGTGGGCGTGCTGCGGATAAATTTGGGCGTTTCGTATCCAGTTTATCTGCTATTGGTATCACACTAGGGGTTGCGGCATTGATAACCGTCACCTCAGTGATGAATGGGTTCGAGCGATCGTTACAAGATAGCATACTTGCTTATATGCCGCAGGCAATTTTAACCTCTGCCTCTGGAAATATAGACCCAGCAAAATATCCAATATCCGATCTACAACATTTAAAGGGTGTCAGCCAGATCGCACCTATTGTGCAATCTGATGTGGTATTACAAAGCCGAACCAATGTTGGCGTGGGCGTTATGGGGGGAATCGACCCCGAAGAATCTTCGCTGTTATTGGATAAACTGGTTGTCGGGCAACGCAATGACCTCAAAGAAGGCAGTTATAATGTTTTTCTCGGGAATAAACTTGCAGAAACACTCGGGGTAAAACGTGGTGATGAGGTTCGCTTAATTATTCCAGGCGTGAGTCAGTTAACACCGATGGGGCGCATTCCAAGTCAGCGCCTATTTACTGTGGCTGGTATTTTCCAAACAAATGGGGAAGCGGATACGAGTGAGCTGGTCGTGGCACAACAAGATGCCGCACGTATGCTTCGTTATCCCGCAGGCCACATTACTGGGTGGCGCTTATATTTAGATGAGCCTTTACAAGTTGACGTTCTAAGTCAGCAAGCGTTACCAGATGGCTTAGTATGGAAAGACTGGCGGGAGCGTAAAGGGGAGTTTTTCCAAGCCGTTCGCATGGAAAAAAATATGATGGGCTTATTGCTTAGCTTAATTATCGCAGTGGCGGCATTTAATATTATTACCTCGCTATCACTGTTAGTGATGGAAAAGCAAGGTGAAGTGGCTATTTTAAAAACCCTAGGCCTCAAACGTTGGCGTATTTTAATGATATTTATGATCCAAGGCGCTGGAGCGGGGGTGATTGGCTCACTCATTGGCACGATATTAGGCACGATACTTTCTAGTCAACTGAATGTCATTATGCCGCTGATCGGTTTATTACCCAAAGGCGTCTCTTTACCTATTGTGCTTGATTACTCTGGTATTTTAATTATTGCACTAAGTGCAATGCTGATTTCTCTGCTGGCAACGCTTTATCCTTCTTGGCGTGCAGCAGCGGTTCAACCTGCTGAGGCTTTACGTTATGAATAAACAACCACTTCTGGTCTGTGAAAAATTAAGCAAAACATATCAAGAAGGGACATTGTCGACGCAAGTGTTGAAAAATGTCAGTTTTTCCATGGGGCGTGGGGAAATGATGGCCATCGTGGGAAGTTCTGGTTCAGGTAAAAGTACCTTATTGCATTTATTGGGTGGCCTAGATACCCCTTCAGAAGGGAATGTTATCTTTCGTGGACAGCATATAAATCAATTAACCTCAGATGAGCGTGCTGCTATTCGTAATAAAGATCTCGGTTTTATTTATCAATTCCATCACCTTTTACCGGATTTTACTGCCCTTGAAAATGTGGCAATGCCTTTATTAATTGGGGGGATTGCGAAAGAAACTGCGTTTTCTAAAGCAACTGAAATGTTAGAGGCAGTTGGGTTAGCACATCGGGCAGGGCATCGGCCTTCTGAATTATCAGGGGGAGAGCGCCAGCGTGTTGCTATTGCAAGGGCGTTAGTGAATGAGCCAGCACTGGTTTTGGCAGATGAGCCGACAGGTAACCTTGATTTACGTAATGCAGATGCCATTTTTGAGTTGTTGGGTGAATTAAACCGAACACAGCGAACCGCATTTTTAGTCGTCACCCATGATATGACTCTGGCTCGGCGGTTATCCCGCCAATTGGAAATGCGAGATGGGCATTTGCAACAGGAAATTACCTTGGGGGCTCGGTAATGTCTAAATTGCCTCTTTCACTAGTCACGGCGCTGCGTTTCAGCCGTGGTCGACGCCGAACAGGGATGGTTTCGTTAGTCTCGATAGTTTCAACGTTGGGGATTGTTCTTGGGGTCGCGGTGCTAATTATCGGTTTAAGCGCAATGAATGGCTTTGAACGCGAATTAAATAACCGTGTGTTATCTGTTGTTCCCCATGGGCAAATTTTTGCTGTTAAGCCACCGTATAAAAATTTGGAGTTTGCTGAGCAAGTTATCCGTAAAACGCCCGGTGTAGAAGGTGTTAGCCCTTACATCAATTTTACGGGGTTACTTGAACGTGGTGCAAATTTAAAAGCAATTCAAGTCATGGGGGTTTCACGAGAAACTCAGCCACAAGTCAGTGCGTTACCTCAGTTCATTCTCAATGATGCTTGGCAACATTTTGATGCAGGCAAACAATCAATTATTTTAGGCCAAGGTGTGGCGGATGCATTGAATGTGAAGGTTGGGGACTGGGTCACAATCATGATCCCAAATACCGATGCTAGCTTGAAAATTCAACAGCCTAAGCGTATTCGTGTACAGGTGACGGGTATTTTTAAACTTAGTGGTTTGCTCGATCACCAGTTAGCACTCGTTCCTCTCGCAGATGCACAGGAATATCTCGACTATGGGGATGGTGTGACAGGGTTTGAAATCAAAGCAACAGACCCATTTATTGCCGATCAAGTCGTTTATGATGCAGGCTTGAAAACAATGCATCATGTCGTTGTAAAAAGTTGGATAGGCGATTATGGCTATATGTATAATGATATTCAAATGGTTAGAAGTATCATGTACTTAGCTATGATATTGGTGATTGGCGTTGCGTGTTTTAATATTGTTTCTACCCTTGTTATGGCAGTTAAAGATAAAAGTAGTGATATCGCTGTATTGCGTACCTTAGGGGCAAAAGATAGGCAAATTCGTGCTATTTTCTTATGGTATGGCTTGTTGGGTGGCCTTGTTGGTTCATTGATTGGCGTTGTGCTTGGGGTCGTCATATCATTAAATCTAACACCCATGATTAAGGTGGTAGAGGCTATTGTTGGCCATCCAATTTTATCGGGTGATGTTTATTTTATTGACTTTTTACCTTCTGAATTGCATGTCATGGATGTGGTTTATGTTTTAATTACAACCATTGTATTGAGCTTACTAGCTAGTTGGTATCCTGCTCGTAGGGCAAGCAAATTAGACCCTGCACGTATTCTTAGCGGGCAATAGCTATTAGGGTTATAGGGTTAGAGAGCCAATGGTTTTTAGGAGACAATTCTAAAAATTTATTGGCTCTTCCTATGATTACTGCGCAGCTAAAAACATCTGCTTATAACTACGAGTTTCCACCATTTCTTCTGTAAATCCATATTGCTTGGCGGTCGCCATCAATTTTTGATATAGAGCTTCAAGTAAATCCTGTTCATCTGTCATAATGGCAAATTCAGCAAACCAGCCGATCCCACTAAGGTGGTCAATTGTAATGTGGATGTCATTCAGGAAATAAATGCTTCTTATTTTAGTTGTGGTTAAGTAGCAATGATATCCCAGTGTCGTTAACATGTTTTGTACATGGCGGCAGTCATCAATATTAATGGCTTTGCATTCAGAAGCTCCAGGCCCTTTAACTATCCATAATTTTATGCCTGATGGCACCATTTCACGTACACACATACTGACGCCATTGTCAGCTAGTGGTAGATGCGGGTTTTCATAGAAACAATCTGTTTCTGTATTATTTTCCGTAAAGGGTTCAGCTAAGTCGGCCTTTATTTTATGCAGAAAAGTGTCGGGGTCCGGTAAATGAAATTTAATTTCAGCTTCATATTTACCGACAAAATGTTGGCTCATGTAAAGTTCCTTGGTACTAACCTTCAGGATAATGATGGTAACACAAAGCGAAAATAGACGAGGGAGATAAAGATGAGGTTAGCGAATAAGTAAGTGCCTAGGTGTTTAAATTAGGCACTTTTAGCATACATTCTACTGGTTATTTTTTTGTCATTTTATCTAGATAACCCATAACGAATGCAGATAAGACAAAGGTTAAATGGATAACGACATACCACATCAACTTGTCATTTGAGACACTTTTCAAGTCCATGAAGATTTTTAATAGGTGAATGGAGGAAATAGCAACAATGGAAGCCGCGACTTTATTTTTTAATGATGAAGCATCCATTTTACCTAGCCAGCCTAGTTTTTCACTGCTGTCAGGGATATCCATTTGGGAGACAAAGTTCTCATAACCAGAAAACATCACCATCACCAATAACCCACCGACTAATGCCATATCAATCAATGATAATAGCGTTAAAATTAAGTCAGCTTCAGGAATTGAAAGGATATTTGGCAAAATATGGTATAGCTCTTGAAAGAACTTAATGGTTAAAGCCAATAGTGTCAGTGAAAGCCCAAAATAAATAGGCGCTAAAATCCAACGTGAAGCATACATCGCTCTTTCAAAAAACTTTTCCATGAAACCCCTTTTAGTGGTGAATTAGCAACACAGTAAAATCTGCGAGGCGTATTTTAACTGCACGGAGAGTGAACGAGAAAGGTTTTTTTATTGTTTTACAGTTACGAACGTTTTATGGCGAATTTATGAAATATTAGTGTCATTTTTATGAATAAAAAGTGACAAAATCGATGCCTTTGATATTTTTATTTGCATTCAGCAAGATGATGCGTTTTAGTATGTTAACATTTAGATAATGTCATCAGTGCTGGTAAGGAAATAGTTAGTATGCCAATAAAGTATATACTTGGAGCTTGATTATTTTAAAAATTTCAAACAATCAGCGTTTATAAGTTTGTGTCGTAATGACATGATAAAAACAATTAATATTTAACATGATATAAGTTTATTGGTTATATGGATGAAAGGAAGCTTTGATGTTGCGATTTCGTTATAGGTTGAAAAAAGCTCGTAAGAATAAATGTATACGCCGCCAGCGACTTCGTAACCGATCTTTTTATATAGATAATAGATTGGGTAATATGAAAAATGTCAATATTGTCGTTTTAACAGGAGCAGGTATTTCAGCCGAATCTGGGATCCAAACATTCCGTTCTGCGGATGGTTTATGGGAAGAGCATCGCGTTGAAGATGTGGCAACGCCTGAAGGTTTCGAACGTAACCCTAAATTAGTACAACGTTTTTATAATGAGCGACGTCGGCAGTTACAGCAAGAAAATATTAAACCTAATGCTGCTCACTATGCACTTGCACAGCTTGAAGAAATTTTTGGTGACCGCTTTTTGTTAATTACACAAAATATAGACAATTTACATGAAAGAGCGGGAAGCCAGCGGGTTATCCATATGCATGGTGAACTATTAAAAGTTCGCTGTAATTGGTCAAATCAAGTATTGGAGTGGAAAGGGGATTTATCGGTCGATGACCGCTGTCATTGTTGCCAATTCCCTCAGCCACTGAGGCCCCATATTGTTTGGTTTGGTGAAATGCCAATTGGAATGGATTATATTTATCAATCCCTTGAATCTGCGACCATTTTTATCTCTATTGGAACCTCTGGCCATGTGTACCCTGCTGCAGGCTTTGTTCATGAAGCTAAATTACATGGGGCACATACGGTCGAACTGAATTTAGAGCCTAGCCAAGTGGAAAGTGAGTTCGATGAAAAACACTATGGTTTAGCCAGCAAAGTCGTTGTTGAATATATCAATAAGCTTATTACTGAGTTACAGGTTAAAAATACCGCGCAATAAGCTTTCAATACATAACATTATAAGGGGAAACGTATTGTTTCCTCTTATAGGTTAGACGTTTGTATCCATCATGGCTGGCATCGTAATCTCTTTGACGCAGGTTGCATTGCTCGTATTGGCGATAAAACGCACGGCATTGACAACGTCTTGTAATGGGATCAATTGCCCATGACTTTTTTCAATGACTTCGTCAACGGGGGTAGTAAGTGGATACTCAGTCGCTAAATAACCTAAATTTATAACCGATATTGCTATTTTATCTTCCCGTAATGTTTCTCTTAACGATTGAGCTATTCCCCTGATGGCATATTTGGTAGCAGAAAAGGTGACTTCCTTGCCATTATGATTATCTAAACCCCATGTGGAACCAATCAATATAATCTTGCTATTTTTCGCTAAACGCAAATTGGGTAACAGTGCTTTTAAGTTCAATAAACAGGCGCTGATATTAGTCTGAACCATATTCAGCAGCTCTATGTCATCAGTCGATTCAAATTGGTACTCTTCACTAAAAGCGAGTTTCTCCCATATACCCACATTATAAATTAAGGTATGAATAGGTTGACTCTGAATAACAGACTTAATGGAATTCGCGCTATTAATGTCATTTAAATCAGCAGGGATCCACGTAAAATTAGTTTGCTCAAAAGGAGGTTTTGAGCGAGAAACACCGTAAATATGGTCTGTATTTTCAGGGAATCCTTCGACTAATGCCTTACCTAATCCTTTGCTAACACCATAAATTAAACATGTTTTTGACATGAATTTTCCTATAAACGAGTAAAATTTTGTTTTGTTTATTATTAGCTAGTAAATAAAATAATAAGGCTTCATATATAGCATACTATTTCAATTTAATGATTGATGATTAGTGTAGTGGATGAATGATATTTAACCAAATGGTGTGCTTTTAGGTAACAAATAAATAATAATCGAATAATTAATACAATTTGATTATTACCCTTATTTATTATAGGTATTGATTGCTGCAGTAATAGCCAACCTGTAAAAGATAGGCTAAAAAATAAATTTCTTTAAAGATTTATCATAAAAAATAGTGAGCATTAACAGGAAAGCTGATTTGAGACAATAATTGAATCTGTGATCTTTCCCATAATATAGGCATTGATATTTTAGGGGGAAGGGTATGGACAAACTCTTAGAGCGGTTTTTTGAATATACCGCTTTCGATACACAATCAAAGCTAAACGCAAAAACAGTACCCAGCAGTGCAGGACAGTTAAAGTTCGCTCGTGCATTAGTTAATGAACTGAATGAGTTAGGTTTTGAAAAAATAACGCTAAGCGATCAAGGTTGCGTGATGGCTTATTTACCGTCAAACGTTGATTGGGATGTTCCTACTATTGGTTTTATTTCACATTTAGACACAGCGCCTGATTTTTCAGGTAAAAATGTGAGTCCACAAGTCCTCGAAAATTATCGAGGAGGGGATATTGCGTTAGGTATTGGTGATGAAGTGCTATCCCCTGTGATGTTTCCGGTACTCCATGAAATGATTGGTAAAACGCTGATCATGACAGATGGTAAAACTTTATTGGGTGCCGATGATAAAGCGGGTATTGCAGAAATAATCACAGCCCTCGTACGTTTAAAGGAAAAAAATATTCCTCATGGTAAAATCTGTCTTGCATTTACCCCTGATGAAGAGATAGGACGCGGGGCTCGCCATATCGATTTTAAACAATTTGATGCATTGTGGGCCTATACCGTCGATGGTGGTGGAGTTGGTGAATTAGAGTATGAAAATTTTAATGCGGCTAATGTTTCCATTAAAATTGTTGGCAATAACACTCATCCCGGTACAGCTAAAGGCGTAATGGTGAATGCATTAGGGCTAGCGAACCGTATTCATTCGATGTTACCACCTGATGAAACACCTGAAAATACAGAAGGGTATGAAGGGTTTTATCATTTAACATCGTTAAAAGGTACAGTTGAAAAGGCCGAGTTGAATTATATTATTCGTGATTTTGACTTAGCAGGCTTTGAAGCTAGGAAGAAAAATATAATTCGAATTGCTGAAAAAGTTGGCGAAGGGCTGCACCCAAGCTGTTATATCGAACTGACACTTGATGATACCTATTATAACATGCATAAAGAGGTCATGAAGTACCCACATGTTATTGAATTAGCGAAACAAGCAATGCTTGATTGTGGCATTGAACCAGTTATTCAACCTGTCCGTGGTGGTACCGACGGTGCACAGCTTTCACATCGCGGTTTACCATGTCCAAATATTTTCACAGGTGGTTATAATTTCCATAGTAAACATGAGTTTATAACACAAGAAGGTATGGAGCAGGCTGTTAGTGTGATTATGCGTATTGCGGAGCTAACGGCCATTCACGCGCGGCAATCGTGATATTTTATGAGAAGTAAGAGAGGTTGTTGACAAAGTGGGATAAAAGCGTGGTTTTTCCCACTTTGTGTTATCAGCCGAAAATCAATAAATTGATTTTCCTAATTTATTTTCAAAACCTATTCGACTTGCCGCTAAACATAATATGTTTGTCAGCACTCTTACTGTTGTTATTGAAATAATACAGAAATACCACTAAGTGCCAGTAAAACTCCCATGACTAAATTAAACCGCTTTAATGTCTTAGGTTGTTTTAGCCTTTCTCTTAATTTACTACCAAACATAGCCCAGATAGCAACACATGGCCAATTGATGGCTGCAAATATGACAGCGACTTGCAACATTGATAAATAAGGTGAAATTGTATTGGTATACATCGCCATTCCAGAGACTGCCATCATCCAGGCTTTAGGATTTATCCATTGAAATAATGCTGCTTCTAAGAAAGTTAGTGGTTTAATTTCTTGGTTATTTGTCTGTGCAATTGAATGGCTAATAGTGGTTTTCCATGCAAGCCAGAACAAATAAATAATTCCAAAATATTTTAATATCGAATAAACCATAGGGGATGATTGAATCAATGCGCCCACCCCTAGCCCTACTGCCACTAACATAATAAGAAAACCAATTGATACTCCAAATGAATGAGGTAATGTTTTTCTAAATCCAAAATTAATACCTGAAGCAAGTAACATAATATTATTTGGGCCTGGAGTTATGGATGTCACAAAGGAAAACAATGATAAAGCCAAAAGAGTTTCTATGTTCATGTTGTTATCATCTTTAAAAGGGACAATTAACGCTGTGCGTGACTGGCGACGGTGAAGTCAAAACAGTTTAAAATTGAATCAAATAATGTGCTTTATCTTTGCGTGCTTACGGGCAAGAAGGGGACATATTGCGAGTAGGTGCTAGCGGGATATAATATATATTAAAATAAATAATTTAGTTATTAATAATGATGTGTTAATTGTAGTCAGCGGTTTTCAATTGATGGTCAGGAGGGTGCTGCCATATCATACTAATAATATTATTTTTAATAAAAGACCCATAATGAATGGGCCTTTTTCACAAATATAAATTTAATATTATCAGTACCGATTAATCATCAAAATACCAATAACCATTATTAACGAGCGCAGTAAGCAGTGCGATGAAATTAACATCATCAATGGCATCAGCTAAATTTTCGCTATTAACGGCATCATAGCGGCATAAACTATCAGCGGCCTCATAACACTCAGTTTCCAAGCATTCACCATTAACAAAAAATTGGTCGCCAACGCGTAATGCTCTGAGACCATTTAATTTGTATAAGGTTTCTTGCTGAGTTTTTAGCAAATCATAGATTTCTTCTTGCTCATAAGGCGGTTCAGGTGGCGCAATGTCTAACTCGTGGCGTGATTGGGAGATAAACTCACCTAACCATTTGCGAAAGAGCTCAGGGTCATTAATGAGTGATTCCATCATCTCACGCAGCTTAATTTGTTCACCTTGCAAGATCTCCGCGGGGTTATCACGGAATGATAAATCAGGGTCACTATAGCGGTAGCTGCCTAAATCGTTAGAAATTAAGTGATCGGCAAAGCTACTGATTAATTCACGAGTATTTGGTGCACGAAAGCCAACCGAGTAATTTAATGAAGGTTCAATGGCGTAGCCTTCATGTGGGAACCCAGGTGGAATGTACAAAATATCGCCGGGTTCCATTTCTTCGTCTATGATGGCATCGAAAGGTTGTACTTGCAGTAAGTCAGGGTGCGGGCAATGTTGTTTCATTGGGATTTTTTCGCCCACGCGCCAACGACGGCGGCCTTCACCTTGAATAATAAATACATCGTATTGGTCGAGGTGAGGACCTACACCACCGCCGGGGACCGAGTAGGAGATCATTAAATCGTCCATTCGCCAGTCTGAAAGTACACGGAATGGTTTCATCAACGCAGAGCTTGGGTGATGCCAATGGTCAACAGCCTGAACTAAAATAGACCAATTTTCTTCACCGAGATGGTCATAGCTTTCAAATGGGCCATGGCCAACTTGCCAAATCCCTTCTTTATGGCTAACTAAACGGCTATCAACCTCATCTTCCATCGCCAAACCTGCAAGTTCGTCAGGCGAGATAGGGTCAATAAAATTTGCAAACCCTTTTTTGATAAGCAGTGGGCGCTTCTGCCAGTGACTGTCGAGGAAACTTTGCCAGTCGAGATTTAGTTTGTAATCCATCTTATTGTCCCTTGGAGCTGCTAAATATAGCTAATCAGTTTATTGCAATATACCCGGTCTCAATACTACAAAATGACCTATATGTGTAATGGTATGATGTTAAATAAACTTTATGAAAAACATATAGTAAAGGTTTATCTTGAGAGTAAACCAATCAGTTACCCTAAATTACTTTTCATAAAACACTTCACAAATAGTATACCGGAAATGGTTTGTAAAATAGGGGGTAAACGGACACATATCACAGATTAACTATCTTCAATCATAGATTGCTGCCTAAATGTGACGGATAAACGCGCTCCGCCAAGAGGGCTGTCACTAATTATGATTTCCCCGTCATATTGGTCGATAATATCCACTGCAATAGATAAGCCTAAACCTTGACCTGGGCGAAGGGTGTCTGCGCGTTGCCCTCGAACGAAGATCAAACTACGTTTGCTTTCAGGCACCCCTGGGCCGTCATCATCGACAACTAATGTTAAGCTATCAGCACCTACAACAGCACTAACTTCAACAAATTCAAGGCAATACTTACACGCATTTTCCATGATATTACCCATCACTTCCATAAAGTCATTGGGTTGACCCAGCCATGTTGTTTCAGGAGAAACATTAACCGTTATAGAAACCCCTTTGTGCTGATAAACTTTATGTAGGGCACTTGCAAGGCTATCTAGTATTGATGGGACAGATGAAATTTCACGTAGCATCATGTTTTCATCACCTTGCGTTGATGCGCGGTGTAAATAATAACCCACCTGTTGAGAAATACGGCCAATTTGTTCAAGCATGATAGGCTCAGCTTGTTCAATGTTCATTTGTTTGCCTGAACGAAGTAGCCGCAATGTTGATTGTAAAACAGCTAAAGGTGTCTTTAAACTGTGTGTTAAATCAGAAAGTGTGGTGCGATATTTACTGTAGCGTTTTCGTTCATTCGTTAACAAAATATTAAGGTTGCGTACTAGGCCGCGAAGCTCATACGGTGGGTTCTCATCCAGTGTATCCCGTTCACCTTTTTCTAGGCTACTGAGTTGTGATACTAATGATTTAATTGGCCGTAGACTCCAATAAGCAGCTAGCCATAATAACGGGATGACTAAGATTAAATTAGCCAGCAAAACATAACCAAACCACTCCCAAACTAACCCGGTATTTTGTAAGTCTTGTGGTAGAGTATCTACAACGACGATGGTGAGCGGGGGCAGGTTTTCACTTGCTGCATATTGGTTGACGGACACGGAATGAGTCAGCGGTTCGTCATCGTTATCCATGTCATCTAACTTTGTATTGAATTCGGGGTTATCGTCTAGGAGCTGGCGGGTTTCACGAATATCCGTATCAATTTCATATAAGCCCTCTTTTTTTAGCCAATCATTACGGATCAGCCGTTCAACGCTAGGCACATCACGTTGGCGCCATAGCACAAGCCCTTGTTCATCATAAATAATAACCAAAGTTGGGTTATTCAAAGTAAAATTTGGTGGGACTCGGATGTCAATTTTATTATTTTGCCATTGGGCTAGGCTATAAATTAAGTTACTTTGGCTACGTAATAAGGTGTAAGTCGTTTTATCAAAACTAATTAAATACCCCAAAATCGCAACAATACCATAGGATAAAGTGAGCGCTAAGATTACCGCTGATGTTGCACAAAGAAAACGTGCTCGTAGCGAAAGGGGTTTGAACTTAAATTTACTTAGCCACATATTAGCCATTCACATCAAAACGATAGCCTTGACCGCGTACAGTAACAATTACATCATCACTATGGAATTGTTGAATTTTTTTGCGTAATCGGCCCATTAAAACATCGATAGTATGACTTTCTCTAAGTTCGGCATCTGGATAAAGCTGGCGCATTAACGAGTCTTTGCTAACCACTTTTCCATTATTGCGGAGCAGTGTTTCAATAATGGTGTATTCAAAAGCCGTTAATTTGACGGTTTCACCATTAACTGTAAATTCTTTACGTGAGAGGTCAATAACGAAATTACCTAATTCGAGAACTTGTGAAGCAAGACCGCTATTTCTGCGCATTAAAGCTTGCATACGGGCGACCAGCTCTTCTAGCTGGAAAGGTTTCGTCACGTAGTCATCTGCACCACTGTTTAGCGCTTGTACTTTTTCTTGCCAACTCTCCCGAGCCGTCAATACTAAAAGTGGAATATTGACGTGCTCACCACGCCAGCGTTTTATCATGGAAAGCCCGTCTTCATCAGGTAAGCCCAAATCGACTACCGCGATATCTGGACAACTTTCGTGTAAAAAATAGTCAGCTTCTTTTGCGTCTTCAGCGGAGTCAACCTGATGACCCAGATCTTTAAGCTGTACGGTTAAATGGTGGCGAAGTAACGCATTGTCTTCGACAATAAGAATACGCATCGGAAACCCTCACATTGAAAAGAGATAGCTACAACTGATTCAAATAGTAGCACTAGTAACGCTATGGTAAAAAGAGTTCTGAATAACGACAAGAGATTAAGTAAATATAAATCAAACGAACCGGAAAAATAGTTTATTTTCACTAAGGCGCTGATATGAGGTGTTGATTGTGTAAATATGTGAAGAAATATAGTTGATAAAAAAATGAATATGACCTAGTTATATTTTTGTCTACAAATAAAATTTAGAATTCTTAATAATCAATACATTAATTCTTTTTAGGAACACGTTGAATATAACGTAAAGAGATGAATTGAACAATTAATGCGCAGATAATTGCTATGGTATAGGCAGCGAACAAATTAAATTTAGGTAACACGAGGCTTAAACTATAGAAGAAAACCGCAAAGCTGAATAGCCCCGCGACGAGTCCTCTCATAACTCGCTGAGCTGCTTGCGCGTTTATCATAATATATGAAAATACAGCTAATATTGACGCCATAAAAGGATATGAGGCTAAAACACCACTTGCTCCTGCACCAATAAATGGCGCAATTAAAGTCACCCCCACCACCAGCACGGCAATTAATAACATTCTCGCTGGCAAATCCCATCTGGGAGGAGATAGTTTTTTAAAATTCACGGGTACATTAGGTATAAAAATCATTGCTATCATCATAATTAGGATATCAATGATGAATAACATTGATTGAGAAAGCTGACTGACTTGTAAAATATAAGCGGTCACACTAAATGTGAGTGTCGCTATAATGAGAGCTTTGCAACAGCCATATGCAACTAAAAAATAAAACACGACCGCAAAACAAGCCTGCGCAGCCGTTGCTGATAATGAGCCTAAAGTTGCTTGCGTGGCAAATTCTGTGCCATATTCGAGAGCAAGGAAAAAAGAGATAGGGCCAGAGGTCAACGGTAAGCCGACAATAAGGCCGCCAATGGATTCACCCCATCGGCGAGCAGCAAGGCTTGCTGTTAGTAATAAAAGTGGCGTGATAACGACTTTGAAAACGAATAGTTCCATTATCTATAGCCGCCTTAGTTTATAATACATATATAGGTAATAAATAGTTCGGATAGTGCAACTAACCAATTAATAATATAACGATATGTTAAAGTAAGAACTGATTTAGCGGTGTGATATTAGTATCACTAATACGAGAAAAAATCGAAAAGATTAAGTAAAAAGGGCGACTTAGAAGCCGCCCTTTTTGAAAATATTGAGACTATTTTAGTTCGTCAATGAAAGTGACAGCGTAACCGATGTAGTTAGCCGGCGTCATTTCTTTTAAACGCGATTTTTCGTGTTCTGGCAAATCTAAACCATCAATAAATTGTTTCATCCCTTCAGCGGTAACGCGTTTGCCACGGGTCAATTCTTTGAGTTTTTCATATGGTTTTTCAATACCATAGCGGCGCATTACAGTTTGAATAGGCTCAGCTAATACTTCCCAGTTTTGGTCTAATTCATCCAGTAAATGCTGTTCATTAACTTCTAATTTGTTTAAGCCTTTCATGGTTGATTGATAAGCAATCAATGCATAACCTAGGCCGACACCGAGATTACGTAATACAGTCGAGTCCGTTAAGTCACGCTGCCAGCGAGAAACAGGGAGCTTGCTCGCTAAATGACCTAAGACGGCATTTGCTAACCCTAAGTTACCTTCAGAGTTTTCAAAATCAATCGGGTTCACTTTGTGTGGCATGGTAGAAGAGCCAATTTCACCAGCGATTGTTTTTTGTTTGAAGTGATTTAATGCGATGTAGCCCCAAATATCACGGTCGAAATCTAACACGATAGTGTTAAAACGAGCGACACAATCAAATAACTCAGCAATATAATCATGAGGTTCAATTTGCGTGGTGAATGGGTTCCATTGGATGCCCAAAGACGTAACGAAGGTTTCGCTAAATTCGTGCCAGTTAACTTCAGGGTAAGCGACCATGTGGGCATTATAGTTACCAACTGCGCCATTAATTTTACCTAAAATTTCAACTTGTTGCAGCTGACGGAATTGGCGTTCCAAACGATAAGCAACGTTGGCAAACTCTTTACCAATGGTGGAAGGCGTTGCAGGTTGGCCGTGAGTACGCGATAGCAACGGCAAATTGCGGTACTCATGAGCCATTGTTTTGATTTTATCAATAATTTGACGCCATTGTGGCAGTAATACTTCTTCGCGAGCAGTTTTCAGCATTAATGCGTGCGAAAGGTTATTAATATCTTCTGAAGTACAAGCGAAGTGGATAAATTCAGAAACTGCATGAAGAGCAGGGATGTTGGCTACTTTTTCTTTTAGGAAATATTCTACAGCTTTCACATCATGGTTGGTTGTGCGTTCAATTTCTTTGATACGCATTGCGTCTTTTTCACAGAAGTTCGCGACAATTTCATCTAAGTAAGCGATTGCGTCAGCGTCAAATGAAGGAACTTCTTTGATTTGAGCGGTTGCAGCCAGTTTTTGTAGCCAGCGAACTTCAACTTGTACGCGAAATTTCAGTAAACCAAACTCACTAAAAATAGTGCGTAAAGCGCTGACTTTATCACCGTAACGGCCGTCAATCGGGGATACAGCGGTCAGTGAGGATAATTCCATTGGTAGCAACTCCAGATTTAAAGGTGAGACAAAATATCTTTCGCCTGATTAGCCAGACGATTGCGAGAGAACATGAGTTGGATACGACTTCCACCAACTTGTTGCCAAAGCACTGCGCAGCGAATACCTGCGAGCAAAGTGGCTCTAACTTTTGCTTGAACGAGTGTATTTTTGAGAATGTCTGGGGAACCAGTGACTTGAATTCGAGGCCCTGCAGGGCTGACTACGTCGACGTAAATACCCGCAAGTGCGTTAAACACACCTTCAGAGAGCGGTTCAAAATAGTCAGCTTGGCGCTCAAATTGTTCAATACGTTGACCAAGTTGGTTCATCGCTTCTTGATTTTTATTAAGACGGCGCTCAAGTACCATAATACTTAACATATAACGTGTCATTTCAGCGGATAAACCACTGTTACCGCCTGTTAACATGCCTAACATGGCATTGAGACCGGTCTTTAAATTTTCGGCATCATTACCAAATACATCCAAAGTTGATTTTGGATTCATATTGGTGAGGCAATTGACCATGGTTTCAGTGTCTTTCTCGAGACAAACACCTTCATGTGCGAGTTTTTGAACCATCGCGCTTGCTTGGCAGATACCCGCTAAAGCAAGCGTAATGTCGTAATAGTTTTTTGCCACATTTACTCCTGAATACGGGCTTCAATAATACCGCCACCGAGACAGACTTCATCGATATAAAATACGGCGGATTGACCTGGAGTGACAGCCGCGACTGGGTAGTCAAATGCAACTTCAATGCGATCATCACTTAATGGGGTTATCGTACAAGGGATATCCGCTTGACGATAACGTGTTTTTACTACACAACGTAGTGGTTCAGTCATTGTTTTACGGTCAACCCAATGTAATTGCTGAGCAATTAACCCAACAGACATTAACCTAGGGTGTTCATGGCCTTGAGCAACGATAAGAATATTGTTTTCAACGTCTTTATCGACAACATACCAAGGTTCTTCAGAGCCCTCTTTTGTACCACCGATACCTAAACCTTTACGCTGACCTAAGGTGTGGTACATCAAACCTTCATGTTGACCAATTGTTTCGCCATCGACAGTGACGATAGGGCCGGGTTGAGCAGGTAAGTAGCGGCCTAAAAAGTCGCGAAACTTACGCTCACCAATGAAACAAATCCCTGTAGAGTCCTTTTTTTTCGCAGTAACTAAGCCAATTTCTTCGGCAATACGGCGTACTTCAGGTTTTTCGAGCTCACCAACTGGAAAAAGGCTTTTAGCGACTTGCTCGTGACTCAGGGTATATAAAAAATAACTTTGGTCTTTGTTGCTATCTAAGCCACGTAATAATTGGCTTTTACCATCGATATCACGGCGACGCACATAATGACCAGTGGCAATGTAATCTGCGCCTAAATCTTCAGCAGCAAATTCTAAGAAAGCTTTAAATTTGATTTCTTTGTTGCAGAGAATATCTGGGTTCGGTGTGCGACCAGCTTTATATTCAGTTAAAAAATGTTCGAAGACATTGTCCCAATATTCAGCAGCGAAATTAATGGTATGAAGTTCAATACCCAGTTTGTCACACACGGCTTGCGCATCGGCAAGGTCAGCCGCAGCTGAGCAATATTCTGTGTCGTCATCTTCTTCCCAATTCTTCATAAACAGACCAGCAACCTGATACCCTTGTTGCTGTAGCAAGTAAGCGGATACAGAGGAGTCAACACCACCGGACATACCGACGATGACTTTTTTTTGGCTGTTATCTGACATGGTACTATTATTTGACATGGAAATATCTCACTGCGGAAAAATCAAGCCCCATACTTTAGCATGTTGTTCCCGCATTACACCAGAGTTAGAGGGGAATATTATTGCTTGGTGAAATCTTCACCAAGCAGAAGTTTAGTGCTTAACGATAATGATCGCCGTAAGCTGTTAAGATATCGAGAGGATAATGTTTTCCTGTGAGAAAACAGCGTAAACTTTCAGCCACTAATGGTGAACGCAGGCAGTTGCTATCTATAATTTCTTGGGCGGTCAGCCAGTGGCATTCGCTAATATCACTGTCTTGTGGCTGTGTTTCACAAATGGATTCAAGTTCTACGGCGAACAAAAAGCGGATAAACTGGGTTTTATCTGGGGCAATCCATTGGTGAATTTTAATTAATTGTGTTGGTGTGGCTTTGATTCCAGTTTCTTCTAGTAATTCACGTTCGGCGGCTTGCAAAATCGTCTCACCAGCTTCTAAGTGCCCAGCGGGTTGATTCCAAGTGGGTTTGTCATTTATCCACTCTTCCACGACTAAAAATTTGCCTTGAGCATGCACAACAGTTGCTACAGTCACATTAGGTTTAAACAACAGTTATCTCCTTCCATTCGCCAACTGAAAGATTTCCCAAATTAAATTCACCAATCTGATAGCGAATTAGCCTAAGTGTTGGAAAACCTATATTTGCCGTCATACGACGGACTTGCCGATTACGTCCTTCATATAAGGTGATTTTTAACCAACTGGTCGGGATATTTTTACGTTCCCGTATAGGCGGGTTTCTTTGCCATAGCCATTCTGGTTCATCAACTAGTTCGATCCCTGCGGGGAGCGTTGGACCATCATTTAATGTTAATCCTCGCCGAAATTTTAGCAATGCATCTTCGCTGGGAATACCCTCTACTTGAGCATAGTATATTTTCCCTGTTTTTTTCTGTGGTTGCGTTAAACGGGCCTGTAGTTTTCCATCATTAGTTAAAATTAATAAGCCTTCACTGTCCCTATCAAGGCGTCCTGCTGCGTATACATCGGTGATTGGAATATATTTTTTTAATGTATCGCGGCCTTGTTCATCAGTAAATTGAGGTAAAACATCAAAGGGTTTGTTAAATAAAATGATTTTAGTTGGTGTTTGCGAACTAACCGAAATCCGCTTAGTTCTATGCTTTAACGCAGTAGAGGTTGGCGAGTAACGATTTTTTTTCGGAACTGATTTTTTGTTCGGTCTGTTCATGGTCATTCAATGAGAATTTATTGGTTTTAATTTATGGCGGTTTATCCTATCTAGTGTAGGAGATTTAGCGGTTTGATCCTAGAACGTATTTTTCATGGCGATGTAATATTTAATTAACAACTTTAAAAACATTTAAATCAATAAAAACAATTTTTCATTTAAAAATAAGTACATATGAGTTTATTTGGATGACGATAGTGTGAGCGGAACGTATTTTTAATTTGAGTTAACTTGCTAGTATTATTTGTTGTTAGAAAAATATTTTAACAAAAGTTAAGTCATTCGCTCAAATGCGTCGTTGACAACTTTTCATCGTGGTTTGATTTATTTCTAATAATGGAATGCTTAAATTAATTTATTGATTTAACAGTGTTTATAAATAGTTATTTGATTAACTTACAAGATAAAACAGTACGTTAAATGCGATCGGCATTGAAGCTTAGATGAGTAATCATTGGCGTTCGACGCAGATTGAAGTAGTATTGACACGTCTCTTACAAAAAATTAACAAGCAAAATACGCAAGTGAAAGGAGAGGTTAATGGAAAGCAAAGTAGTAGTTCCGGCAGAAGGCGCTAAAATTACCATTGATGCAAAAGGCAAGCTAAACGTTCCGAACAACCCAATTATCCCTTATATCGAAGGTGACGGCATTGGTATCGATGTTACACCAGCAATGTTAAAAGTGGTTGATGCGGCAGTTAAAAAAGCCTACAACGGTGAGCGCAAAATTTCTT
This sequence comes from Providencia rettgeri, assembly GCF_013255915.1. Classification (GTDB taxonomy): domain Bacteria; phylum Pseudomonadota; class Gammaproteobacteria; order Enterobacterales; family Enterobacteriaceae; genus Providencia; species Providencia hangzhouensis. The sequence goes on from NZ_CP053896.1 coordinate 2,115,820, forward strand.
GGATGGAAGTTTACACCGGCGAAAAATCTACACAAATTTATGGTAAAGATGTTTGGTTACCAGAAGAAACCCTCGATTTAATCCGTGATTACCGTGTTTCAATTAAAGGTCCTTTAACAACTCCTGTTGGTGGTGGTATTCGTTCCTTGAACGTTGCACTACGTCAACAACTTGACCTGTATATCTGTTTACGTCCTGTTCGCTACTACAAAGGCACGCCAAGCCCAGTTAAACAACCTGAATTGACGGATATGGTTATTTTCCGTGAAAACTCTGAAGATATCTATGCGGGTATTGAGTGGAAAGCGGGTAGTGCAGAAGCAGACAAAGTTATTAAATTCCTGAAAGATGAAATGGGTGTGACTAAAATCCGTTTCCCACAAGACTGTGGTATTGGTATTAAACCTTGTTCAGAAGAAGGCACAAAGCGTTTAGTTCGTGCAGCAATTGAATATGCTATTGATAACGGCCGTGATTCAGTGACTTTGGTTCATAAAGGTAACATTATGAAATTCACTGAAGGTGCATTTAAAGATTGGGGATACCAATTAGCACAAGAGGAATTCGGCGGTGAATTATTAGATGGCGGCCCATGGGTTAAAATTAAAAACCCTAAAACAGGCAAAGATATCATTGTTAAAGATGTTATTGCAGATGCTTTCTTACAACAAATCCTGCTGCGCCCAGCTGAATATGATGTTATCGCGTGTATGAACCTAAATGGTGACTACATTTCTGATGCATTAGCAGCACAAGTTGGTGGTATCGGTATTGCACCAGGTGCGAATATTGGTTCTGAATGCGCATTATTTGAAGCAACGCACGGTACTGCACCTAAATATGCAGGCCAAGACAAAGTTAACCCAGGCTCTATCATCCTTTCTGCTGAGATGATGCTGCGCCATATGGGCTGGACTGAAGCGGCTGACCTAATCGTTAAAGGTATGGAAGGCGCAATCGAAGCTAAGACTGTAACCTATGACTTCGAACGTCAATTAGAAGGCGCTAAATTACTGAAATGTAGCGAGTTCGGTGACGCAATCATCAAACACATGTAATTTATTACGTGGTGTAATTAATAGCGGGAGCTTAATAGTTCCCGTTTTTTATTGTCACATTTGAAATGGTTATCAAAAAGTTATCAAAACGAATTATCAAAACCTATCCCAATATAGACTATCAAATAACTACTTTTACCCAATCTTTACCCCGATCATCATTATATTTATCAGTCATTTTTTGCGATTTATGACCCAGTAAATCTTTAGTGTTAATTCCTTGTTCTCGATAGAGTCTTTCTGATAAAGATCGTTGTTCATGAAATGAAGCTGGTGTTCCTTCACCCCAATCAATATCAGTTTTATTTCGTGCCTTCTTGAAATTTGTTGTTATTGTATTTGCTGTAACTTGCTCGCCTCTATTTGCTTGAGAAGTCGTACGGAAGTAATGGATCAGATAAGGACTGAGAACACGGTCACGACATCTAGAAACAACATCCCTCAACGACATGTTTAACGCATCAGATCTTAATGCTAGTGGAATAGCCAGTTTACTTCCTGTTTTTTCTTGCGTTACATGTAAATGGTCATCCCAAATATCACTAAATTTCATTGCTGAAATATCGCCAAGTCGCTGCCCGGTAATTATGGCTAATAACATCGCATTGCCTAAATACTTATGTTGCTTATCTGCTACTTCAAATATTTTTTGCCACTCATCTAAATTAAGGCGCTGGCGGGTAATTCGTCTTTTTGGTTGTTTAGTTGCGAGTGCAGGGTTATATCCTGGTGGGACTTCACCAGCATGCTGCGCCTCTTTGAACACATCGATTAATACAGATCGAATAACCTGAGCCATGCGATGTTGGCCATTAGATTTATATTCATCAAGTATTGATGCGATATCTCTCGCATCAACTGCAGGTAAAGGCTTCATTGCGAGAGAGTGGCGCATTAGGTCCACAGGTTTTCTTTTTTGCTTATATGTATTTTGTTTTATATCACCGTCAGCAAGGCGTTCCTCTTGTATTACCCAGTAGCGATCCAGCCAAGTATTTACGGTGATCTCTTTACCTTTAATTCTTGCTACTCTATCGCTGATCGCCATGACTTGACGGCTACGTTGTTCAGCTAACCGGTTATTAGCTTCAATCGCAATTTCACGAGCTTCAGCCTCATTGTCACCGAGGGCATGATATTTTCCAGTTATAGGGTGACGATAACGCCAATAAACCTTGTTAGCTTTTCTGCTAAATAGTGGGTAGAGATTAGGGATGTTGACGTTATTTTTACGTGGTCGGGCAGCCATCGTTTAAAATCCTTTGTAATTTTGGGTTATCACTCTTATTGATAACCGGTGATGTCAAATTACCGACTAAGTCGGCATCTTCTCTCACGCGCCAAATACCACCTTCTTTTTGTGCTGGTGGATAGAACAAGCCATTCCTAGCATAGCGTTGTAATGTCCCCAGGCGAGGAGGGCGACTTCTATAACGTTCGCTCGCCCATTCCTCCAAAGTTAGCATTTGCATAATTACCTCCACATTCTGCCGCATACAGACTTTTAATTTTTGACTATACTTATTAAGTAACACGCGATACTTGCTATTATTTGCCGGCATATTATATGTCGGTTTTTTTTGCTAATTTCTTGTTTATTTATATCTTTGGACTAAGCTTAAGTAATTCTACAGTTACTTATATTCCTATAGAATGAGCTGATCCCTGTGTGTTAATTATTTACCGCTGAATTTATTGGCGGTATTTTTTTATTTATTGATTTGGTTTTAATTTAAATACAATAAATAACTATCACTCAGACTTATTATTATCAGCAAAAATTAGTTTATAAATTTCTTCACGATGGACACTAATATCTTTTGGGGCATCAATACCAATCCGCACTTGGTTACCCTTTACTCCTAAAATTGTAACTTTAATATCATCACCAATAACCACAACTTCGGTTGGCTTTCGAGTAAGAATAAGCATTCCCATACTAAGCACTCCACACAGTTAATAAGGTTGCCTGAACTAACTTATCCACATCAGGCGGCTGTGGTATTATTGTTATTCCGCAATAACAATAAGGTTTAAATATGTCTAACTTCGATAGAGATCTACAATTTCAAATTTTAGAGTTAGCGCTAAATGATTACCCGTTAACAATACAGAGTGAAAATATTCCACCTGATCTACAAGAAAATGGTACGAAAAAGTTACTTGCCAACATTGTCTATCTACAAGAAGAAGGCCTAATAACAGGCGGTACAGTAGATGTTTTGGCTGGCTTACGCCCTGCTATTAACTTAATTAAAGCAACCAACGATACTATCAACCTCTTACGTAAGGAGGGTAGTATATCCGCACCATTAAAGCTTGTTACCGTTAAATTGCATGATGAAACATTAACTGCAATCCGTGAGTTCATTAATCAAAATATTACCGACCCAGAAGAAAAGAAAGGGTATTTGCAGCGCTTAGAAGGGCTTCCCGCTGACGCCACAAAACACATCGTGCTTGAAATACTGGGCAAGGGACTGAATCAGATCCCGAACGCAGTTCAGTGGCTACAAACAGTGCTCCATCCTTAGTGAATTCATCTTCATTATTTATCTTTTTAAATTTAACCCAACCGACAGTTGGGTGAAGCTCTAACCAAAAGTCTTCATGATTGTCAGTTGACAACGTCAATGCATTCTTATGAAAAACAAGAGAATAGATTTTTACCGTTTTCTGCTCACTAGTTACTTCACTCATATCCAATACCCCACACAATTGAATTCAGTTAAGCACTAATAATGACTCGACAGAGTTCAGACTGCTCAAAAATATCATCATCAAGCTTTTCCAGTTGGCGCTGTAAGTCGGCTTGTTTAGCTTTAAGTGCCGCCAGCTTTTGAAGTTCAGCGGCTTTTTCCATAATCCATGCCGCAGCATCTTCTTGCGACATAGCAACGCTAAAAGTAACGATTGGTTCATTTGAATTGGTTTGCATGAACTTTCCCTTAAGTTGTCAAAGTTGTTGTGAACAGTTTACTTCTCAAACATCCTTAAGTTGTAATTTAGTTGTATTGAATGAATTTGTCAACAACCTTATGTTGTTTGTTTGCGTAGTAAAAAGATAAGGCAGGAGAAAATAACTTCTCTAATTATGCTTAATGGGTTTTAGTCGAGTAGAAAAGACCACCCTTATAACTGGAGGTGATTTAGTTACAAAAGGTGGCGGGTGATAATCTTAGATATCGGCAGGGGGAAAGAAATTATTATATGCTCTACCAGCTTCTAGAAGACCAGAAAACCCTCCCAATAACATGGACTCTAGTTACAGCTTCATTTCTTGGTAGTTGCTCATCGGGATACTCATCCCTATTGAAGCTACGTATTACCAAACCGCCATCAGGCCGATAAATCAAAATTTTAACTCGCAATAACACGCCATCCCTTATAGCGTAAAGGTCGCCATCTTTTATTTTTTTATTGCTAATATCAATGGCGACAAGATCGCCTCCATTCAACACAGGGAATAAGCTATTTCCAACTATTTTTACAATTCGCGCATTACTTGCACTGACACCATATTTACGCAATTCATCCCTGCGGAATGGGTATGTATATTCTTCAGACTCAACAACTTCGGCATTTGCGCCACAACCAGCAGCTAATTCAATATCAAGCACGGGGATATCCACAAAGTCAGCATCACTATAAGTTGGAACCTCTTCCCATTCCTTTACCTCATAGTCTGTTTTTTTTCCATTTTCGTCCCTAGCCCCAAACTGCAACCAATGGGCTGAAACATTAACTGCTTTGGCGATATCTGCAATTCTTCTTGGGGCATTTGTTTGTCCCGCCTCAATTTTTTGAATTGACTGCTGACTGACACCAACTTTCTCTGCAAGATCCGCTTGGCTCATTCCTGCTTTAACTCTTGCTTCTAACAACCGTTTAGCTATTGACATACATTTCCCTCCCTCGAAATTGTATTTTACAACTTTAAGTGTTGATGTTTCCAACATCTAAAAGTTGTCAAAGTTGTTGTCATAGATTAAGATAAAGTTGTTATTTACAACTTTGGGGGAGTTATGGGGCATGTAACCAATGAATCATGCGTTGCTGGATTGCAAACAGCAATTATTGCGGCGGGTGGGCAAACGCAACTAGCAAAACGTATTAGCGAGCTTCTGAATAAGCCAGTCAAGCAACAACAAATCTGGAATTGGCTAAATAGAAACAAAAGGGTTCCAGCAGACAAAGTCCTTGTTGTTGAACAGGCATCAGGGGTTTCTAGAAGCAAGTTACGTCCTGATTTATATCCATAACAATTAAAAGTTGTTATGGAATTTATCAGAGGAAAGTAGCTGTGTTAACTACCAACAAAACAACGGAATTGTAGATATGTGCAAACAAACATTAAAAGAAGTCGTGAAAGAGATGTGTAAGGCGTACCCCGGTGGACGTTCAGCAATGGCAGGTGCATTGGGTATGACAGAAACCACGTTCAATAACAACTTGTACGAGAAAAACGGCTGTCGTTTTTTTGAGCGTGAAGAGCTTGAGGCAATGGAGGATTTATCTAACACATCATTTCTTGCTGGATATTACGCAAACAGAAGAAATTTATTGCTGGTGGAAAAGATAAGCCCAGAGGATTTAGACGAACCCGAATTATTCAAATTACAAACTCGTGCATCAACAACTCGCGGTGAGTTAGTTGTATTCATTGGTAAAGCATTGGAAGACGGTGTTGTTGATAGGCATGAAGAAAAGCAAATTATGACCATGTTGGATAGGGCAATCGCAAGCACTAGAGGAGCTATCAATGCGCTCATCAAATTACATAAGAAAGGTTGACGCCCCAGATATGCGGTCCGAGGCGTCGGGTGCTAATAACAACTTGTGTGGAGTAACTAGCATGAGCAGTGTAAACCAATTTCAATCAAAAAAGCAATTTAGATGCTTGCCTGTATCGAAATGTGGTCCGTTTCAATATGTAGAGATCATAACCTCAGCTGACGAGTCGGGCAACTACCAGACCGAACAACAATTGGTAGATAGCAAAGCCCTAAGAGATAGCTGGGCTAAATACTATTTCCGCAGTGGGAGAGAGGTTAGTGAGCAATGAAAAGCATAAAAACCTTAATCGTTACTTCCGAGATAAGCGAGGCCGTATTGTCCATGTTGTTGAGTGGGACAAATCAAGGCAACGGGTTGTTTTCATGCTCGATGACTATGAGCACCCCTGTTTCGAGCCCCTCGAACAATTCAAAAAATATTACACAGAAGTTAAGTAAGGTGGCTGTATGAGTAGCTTATTACTCCTTAAAACCCGCCCACAAATTGTTATACCTGAACTGGCGGTGCGTTTGGGCTTGAATGAGGCTTTGTTGCTTCAGCAAGTTCAATACTGGCTATCTGAAACCTCGTCAGGTGTTGATCATGGCGGTAGGCGCTGGGTTTATAACACCATTGAAGAATGGCGTGAACAATTCCCGTATTTTTCCGAATCTACAATTAAGCGTGCATTTAACAATTTAAAAAAATTAGGTGTATTAAATATTGAGCAAATCAATAAACGAACCCATGACCGCACAAATTATTACTCTATAAATTATGAACATGCGCTGTTATCCGATGAGGTCAAATTGAACTCATCGAACAGTTCAGCCGAAGCCTCTCGAACAGGTCAAAATGACCTTATCGATAAGCGCAAAATGAAACGTTCGAATAATACCAAAATGACCTCATCGAACAGGTCAAATTGCCCCGATCTTACAGAGAGTACTACAGAGAATACTCAAAAGATTACAACAGAGAGTAACTCTTTTTGTCAGGCTCATGCTGAGCCCGACCATGCGCAGGCTGTTTTAGATCATTTCAACAAGGTCACTAACTCAAGTTATCGCGATGGTAAAACCACTATGGGCCACATCAGAGCCCGTCTATCTGAAAACTATACCTCGGATGATTTAATTCTGGTAACTGACTACATCACAGCCAAGTGGCTAAACGACTCAAGAATGAGTGATTACCTACGCCCGAAAACATTATTTAGCCCTGAAAACTGTATGGAGTACTTTGAAAAAGCTCAGAAATGGAATGAGGCTGGTCGCCCCGTCTGCGTTAACGGCAAATGGCTCAAGCCTGGTGAAGTTGCTGTAAGTATCGATCCCGTAGAACGTGACAATGCTTACACACGGATCATTGGTTCAAGGCTAACCCCAAAAAACCGGATTGAAGAAATTGCAGCTGAATTAGCGGGTAAGCAGGGTGTTCGTAACATGTCGGATTTTGTAGGTCGCAAGGCATGGATAGGTATTTGGCAACAGGCAGCAGAGCAAGCAGCTAAAGAGGTGACAGCATGATGCGTAGTGAAACTAAAACAATTTATGGCGTTGACGTGCTAGGCATGATTGCCATGTTCAAACAGCTACGTAAATGGCGCACTATTCGCAAGCTTCGCAACAGATGGAATCAATCCCGTCGTGATTTAGTGACCTGCAGGAAGTTTCGCCACTTAAACCATCATGCTGACCATTTTCAAGTTCAGCAGCGTTATAAGCATATGCGCGAGTATGTTAAATCCCACCAGCAGCGAGGCGTTATCTAATGGCTGTTTATTCAAGTAATACCGCACCAGAAGATAAGGATTGCTGGCAAACGCCTCAATGGTTATTTGAAGCTTTAACGCTTGAGTTTGGTTTTTGGTTAGATGCTGCCGCAAATGAGCAAAATGCCTTGTGTCCATATTTCTTAACCATAGAACAGAATGCATTACAAAGTGATTGGGTAAGTCGTGGCGCCATATGGTGTAACCCGCCTTACAGTAAGATAAAACCGTGGATCGCTAAAGCTGCGGAACAATGCACAAAGCAAAACCAACCAATAGTGATGTTATTGCCAGCGGATAAATCAACATCCTGGTACTCATTGGCGCTAAAAAGTGTTGATGAAGTTCGAACTATCATTGATGGCCGTATTAATTTTGTTGATCCCAATACGGGAAAAGAGAAAAAGGGCAATAGTAAAGGCTCAATTCTTCTTATCTGGCGTCCATTTGTAGAGCCAAAGGCAATTGGGACACACGTCTCAAAAAATCGTTTGATGGAGATAGGCAAAGCAATCTTAGGGGAGGCGGTATGACTCCTTTGTATCTAAGAATCGCGAGCGAATTCAAAGCAGGTAACGAAATAACAACTAAGAAAATCAGAAGCATATATGCATCATCTAACAGTCATACAAAAATCACGATAGATTTTTTGCTCAGAGCTAAAGCGATAAAGAAAACAGAAAGAAAAGAGGGAGCTTTTAGTATTTATGTGCTTCAGCAAGATGCTTACGAGAAAACAGTCGAACTAGACAATAAAAGTAAGAGATATAGAGCAAAAACAAATCGGCATGTTAAGTGTGATGTTAAAGAGTTAATGAAAACGCATAACCCATTGATATTAAAATTCAATGCATTACTGGCGGGGGTAAGGACATGAGTGAAAATGACAATGTTATTCAATTTAAAGCGCCTAGTGATGCAATTCCCACCATCGACACGGAAGTAAAGGGAAGAAAAAACAGGCAGCAAATGTACTGTAAGCATCATTCACTAATTATCGATGAAGATCATAGAACAGTTGAATGCAACGATTGTGGCTGTGTTGTCGAGGCTTTCGATGTTCTGTTAGCTAGGGCGAATAATGCCGAGTCGGTAATCCGAGGAATGAGTGAATTGCTAGATAAGCGTGACGAACTGCGTAAATCAGTCGATGGGCTTCTGAGGGAAGAAAAGAACACCAAAGCCAGATTGCGTAGCGCTAGAACAGATTTAGCGTTTATTGAAAATAAAAAGCTTCAGCATGAGGGGAAGGTTGGATGAAAAATACCATGCTAGAAATTCAGCCTTGCCGTTATTGCAATAGCTCCGACACGACAGTCGAAAGTCATAGCTATAGGACATGGTTCTATGTTCGCTGCCATCGCTGCGGTGCTAAAGGTCCCGATGTTAATGATAAACCAATGGCTGTTACTGTATGGAATAAGGGGGTAATTAGTGAGTAATTCAATATCTCTAATTTTACCTTTTCCACCAAGTGTTAATGCCTGCTGGCGGAACATCAACGGCAAAACGTTAATCAGTGCAAAAGGGCGTGCATTTCGGGCTAGTGCAATAGCTGCTATTTATACCCAATTAAGACCAAGACCTAGGGTAATTACTGAAAATGTATCCGTCATTGTGAAGATGTTCCCACCCACTTATCACAGAAGGGATATTGATAACTATCTAAAAGCACCATTTGACGCCATCACCCATGCCAATATTTGGAAAGACGATGAGCAAGTTAAGCATGTTGATATCACTTGGTGTGAAGTCGTAAAAGGTGGTCGATTTGAAATTGAGATAAGGCCACTCAATGCAAAAGTGGAGAAAATATCATGAGTCACCAATGGATATTAACTCCAATATTAATACCTGAGCTTAGCGCGGTGATATTTAGACCAGGAGCACATTTAAATACATTCAGTGGAAGAATGTTGCTCATGACTTTACCTGAGGAGCTAAAGCATAAACCATCAGGCCTTATCTCTCTTTCTGACCAATACCTCAGCGGCTTGGTTGGTGATGAACGGGTATCAAAATCTGTATTAAATTTAACCATCGATCCCGAGCCACCAGCTAGCTTGATGTTAAAGCCAAAACCTCAGCGCTGGACTAATGATAAATATCTACAGTGGGTTAAATCACAGCCATGTTGCGTATGCGGTGCCACATCGGACGATGCACATCACCTAATCGGTCATGGCCAGGGTGGTATGGGTACTAAGGCTCATGATTTGTTCACTATTCCATTGTGTCGTATTCACCACAGCGAGTTACATAAAGATCCAAATGGGTGGGAAAGGGAGCACGGTAGCCAGTTAATTTTGTTATTTCGATTTCTAGATCGGTCAATCGGTCTGGGTGTTTTCGGTTAATGCGTTGTGCGGAACGCAGTGGAGGATTACATGGCTATTTATTCACATGATTTAGAATATTTAAGTATCAAAGCTTATGATGCAGTAAATAGTTGCGTTGGTACAACGAAAGGGCAACTAGAAGCATTTGAGGGGTTTGGTTTGACTGATACTAAAACGACACCAAGAGTTAGAGCAAGAAACCTAGAATTAAACGGCCGTCTTGTTTGCCGAGATACAGACCCCGTTTATGCATTAGAAACCAGAAGCAATAGAACACCAAGGCCAATGATTGATCCTCATACATTTGAAATGAGTTCATGGAGAAGAGCTATAAATGCACTAAGTGATGAGCACCGATCATGGATTATGTATAGATATGGTAATGACTTAAACTTCGAACATCAGGTGAATATCTGTAAATACATCTGGTGTGAATTTAATGAATATGCAGCAGCGTATAATTTAAGTAGTAAAGTTAAGGGGCGACTAAGGGCGTTGATTTGGTTGTCAGTACAGCAATATGAGGCAGATAATTACTCACAAACAAAACTTGCTGAATTGGCTGGGGTAAGTCGATATAACTGGAATAAAACCTATCATTCCCACTGGGTCAAAATGTTATATATTTGTGGCAAACTGGATGAGAGCTCACTTTTTTTAATGAGAAATAAAAGGCAAGAACAGAAAAGCAAAAATGAAGTGTAAAACTTGCAAAAGTTAACAAAATGAGCCATATTTAAGGCTAATTTGGTATGTTGCCAAAATTGTTTATAACCTCGCAATGCGGGGTTTTTTTATGCCTGAAATAAACATAAGACTTGCTGTTGCGATTGGTCAGAGTTACATGTGTAGTTATGCACAATAACTGACCAAGGGTTTTAAAATATCATGTTAAAACAGAGTGATATAACGCAAGAAGCAAAAATCATTTTTGAGGCTACCCCATATACTGAGGCTGTCACTGCGGGTGAGGTTTCACAAGTCACAGGGCTAACACAGCCACGCTGCCAGTTAATATTAACTCAGTTAGCAATGGCTGGGTTAGTTATAGAAAATATCAAAGAAAACACATTTCAAAATATCCAACTGTGAAAATGGGCGGCTGGTGGGTGTTGACGCACTCCACCAGCCATCTGCCCGTTGCAAGAGGTCACGGACAAACCAAGGCCCACCGCTTATACGCGTAAAGCTAGGTGAGCTTATCAAAAAAGGTTCTCCTGATCTATGAAAAACACTGTAATTTTAAACAGTATTAATTTAGTCAATGACGACTCACTTAGCTATATAAAGACACTTCCAGATAATTGCATTGACCTAATCGCAACTGACCCACCTTATTTTCAAGTTAAAAGCTGTAGTTGGGATAATCAGTGGGGAAATGTCACTGCCTATTTATCTTGGCTTGATGAAATGCTTTCTGAATTTTGGCGGGTTCTGAAGCCAAATGGTAGCTTATATATGTTTTGTGGTTCAAAGCTGGCTGCAGATACTGAAATATTAGTTCGTGAGCGGTTCAATGTTTTAAATCATATCATTTGGGCTAAACCGTCAGGACCATGGCGAAGAGCGTGTAAAGCTGATCTGCGTAGTTTTTTCCCAAGTACAGAGCGCATTATATTTGCAGAACATTACCAAAGCCCTTACAAAGGGAAAAGTAGTGAATACCTGCAACAATGCCGTGAACTTAAAGAAAATGTGCTTAAGCCGTTGATTGAGTATTTCAAGCAAGCCCGTGATTTGTTAGGGATAACAGCAAAAGAGATCCACAAAGCAACAGGTAAGCAAATGGCTTCGCATTGGTTCGGTTATAGCCAATGGCAGTTACCAAGTGAAACAGATTATTTGAAGCTTCAAGAATTGTTTAAGCGCGTTGCTGAGGAAAAGTTAAGCCATAACCCGTTAGATCGTAAACATGCTGATCTAGCGAGTGAACAAATCACGTTAAGGCGTGAATATCATGAATTAGCAGCGCAATACCAATTATTACGGCGTCCTTTTTCCGTGACTGTTGATGTTCCTTATACTGATGTGTGGACATATCCTCCAGTGCAGTATTATCCCGGCAAACATCCATGTGAAAAACCTTCAGCGATGATGGAACACATTATTAATAGCAGTAGCCGAGAGGGTGATGTGGTTGCTGATTTCTTCATGGGTTCTGGCGCCACAATAAAAGCCGCAATAAAGCTTAATCGCCGCGTTATCGGTGTTGAGTTGGAATCAGACCGTTTTGAACAAACGAGGTTAGAGATAGAGAAAAGTATATCGTTACTTGACTAATAGAATGAAACCTCGCAATTTGTGCGAGGTTTTTTCTTGCTAGCAGCAGAGATTTAATCTGAGTATTGTTATAGTTTTTCTAATTCTTCATAAACATCCAAAACAAATTTTTCAATTTTATTCAGGCACCCTTCTATAAATGGAACTACTTCGTATTCAACACCATGAAATTTTATTTTTTTATCTTTAGTAATGGTTAAATTTACAGGGATGCCGACACCCGTTGTTTTTAACTGCCCATTACTATAGGTAAAGTCCTGCATTTTTTTTCCATTAACAGTGCAATTTTGGAATGTTATGTTGCTATTTAGATCTGTACTAACAAGCCCTATACCATCGACTGAAATTTTCACATTAGAAACATGTTCCTCTTTGTCTAATGCGATAGGTTTCAGGTGTTTAGCTTCATTAGTTAGATTGCACATCATTACAAGCTCATTAGTGTTGGTTGAGTAATCTTGTATTGAGTTAAATAATTTGTATATTGTATTTTCAGAGAAATTCAATAACTGTAATTTTTTTTGAAAAAAACGATCAATATTAGATCTTTGATTGTATGGAAAATAAATCTTATCTCCTTTGATTTTTTTATTCTCAGGAGTTAGTTTGTTATAGACATCATGTGTTAGGTATTCTAATGCGCTACGCAAATGCTCCAGCATTGATTTGACTTTAACGGGTTTAATATCATCAGATTTCTTTAATAAGATTAGTGTTTCCTTAACTTCCTGTATAAGCTCTAATGCACCATCTTTATTCATGTTTTCACCTTTTAATTAATATCGTTTAGTTAATAATTTAAAAAACATACAGTAATTTTGCCATTAATTAAAAGGTATGCAAGTGAACAAAAATAAGTGTAATTGTGGATAAATATTTTGCTTTATTCTGGAGAATAATTTCCATTTGAGTCTTGTAGGACATTTAATCCTAGGGCTGCGCTTTGCGTGGCCTTTTTCTATTTAAGAGAGGTAGTTATGACTAATCAAGATGATAAAGTAAAAGATAAAATATCTAATGCGATGAAAAATGCGGCCTCGAACGCCGCATTGAATGGATTTAAAATCGCTATTCGACGTCATTTAAATGATAGTTTTCATCAAATCCCTGAGCAGTTATCAAAATCTGAGAGTATGTAGATGAGATTTTTTTAGCAAACTCTTTGGCGGTTTCTACGGATAAATTAGGATCTGCCTCTAAGAGGTAAGACTCATAATTTTGAGCTCCAATACTCTCAATAACAGCATACGCTAATTGCTTTTTATCATCAGGCAATAGATGTAACAATATAGAAACCGTTTGTTGAAGAGCTAAATATTCAGCTTGCGCCATTTATATTCTCCACCGAAGTTAATCAGCCATCCCTTCGGTAAGTCACATAGGGCTGAATCTCTAACTTATCTCAAATACTGATTAAATTCATTAATCTAAATCTGGCTGCTATTGCTGGTGGCTTTCTATTAACTAATTTCGGGCACTCCGTAGGGGGTGGTATATGCGTATGGATAAATTAACGACTGGCGCCTCCTATGCTGCTTCGACAGGCTCAACATTCTATTGGCTAAAACAATTATTAGATGGTTTCTCATCTGAGCAGTGGGCAGCGATTGGGGTGTTGGGAAGCCTACTTTTAGGTGTAGCTACATTTTTGACAAATTTATATTTCAAACGAAAAGAAGATAAACGCAAAGAGGCGGCTCATGCCAAAGATACCAAATAAAATAAAAATGGCCGCTGCAGCTGGTGGACTCATGACTTTAACTGTTGCGATGATTGCAGAGTTTGAAGGGTATGAGTCCAAACCTTACCGTGATGTAGTGGGAGTTCTTACCGTATGTTATGGACATACAGGTCCTGACATTATTCCCACAAAAACCTATACGAAAGCCGAGTGTAAAGCACTATTAGAAAAAGACTTAGCAATTGTCGCTAAGGCTGTGAACCCTTTAATTAAGGTTGATATCCCTGATTACACCAGGGCGGCACTCTACTCATTTACATATAACGTCGGAACAGGTGCTTTCTCACGTTCTACGCTACTTAAAAAGTTAAACGCTGGTGACCAAGCTGGCGCATGTAATGAACTTAAACGCTGGATATATGCTGGGGGCGTCAAATGGAAAGGGTTAATGACAAGACGAGAAGTAGAAAAAGCCGTATGCCTTGGCGAGTTCGCTTATGCATATCCGCTTTCATTATCGGATTCCCCATCTACTTGGCAACTGGCGTATATGTACTCAGAGACGATACCTGCAGTATTGACAAGGTAAGTTTAGAAAAGCGATGCCAAAAAGCCCTAGATCACTACCGAGGTAAGCAGGTGAACTTATGAAAATAGATAATTCATTCTGGTTATTTCTTATGGTTGTCGGGCTAGGCTTCTGGGCTGTTACTGAATATGAAAATAATTCACTGCTGAAAGATGACAATTTTAAGAAAAGTAAAATCATTGCTACACAATCTCTTCAATTCAATCGGTTTAATCAAATAGCTACTACAGCTTATCGCCATGGCATTCAGGCGGAAGCTAAATCACAGGAGAAAGTCATTGAATATCGAGAAATACTCAAAAAAGAGCTTACTTGTGATTTGCCTGTGCCTCAGCCTATTGCTGATGGGTTGCTCAAGTACACCTACGAATTACGGTCAATGTACGCCGATCCCCAAAACACTAACCGAGCCAGTGTTAGTACCATTGCCACCAGCACTTTAACTTATTGCCAAGCGGTACTATGGATTAACCCTTTATTATCAGCGTTAGATAAGGCCAACGGGCAGTTAAAAGCCATTCGAAAAACAAATGATGAGAGGGTAGTACAATGAAAACCTTTAGCTTTTCGCCTTATGGCCCCGGCTACAATTCAAGTACTGTTGTGGTGTTGGAGCGTATTACTCATTTCGAAAGCATTAGTTTTAATGGTATTCGAGGCACTGAGATTCATTTAGATACAGGTGTCACCATTCGTACCAGCATGAATTCATGTGATGTACAAAAAATAGTGGAAGGTAACCGATGACAGAGAAAATTGTATTAACACCAGAGCAAATCAAATCTCTCCATGAGTTTCGTTTTATGAAAATTATATGCAATCACATTTTAATGTGATTGCATATGGATTAGAGGCCGTATGGGGATTTACTGATTATGTTGATGAATTCATCTTCGGTAATCTCAAATCTTCTCATAGGTGCATTCAGTTTCTCATATTCACTCAACATAGCCCTGTAATGAGCTGTAGTATTTGAGTGTGTATTTGCAATAGGCTCTTTTTGTTCAGAAAATCTATCTGTTTTTAGAAATCCTTCAACTATGTTTATGTATTGGCTTTCATTATTTCCATCAAAGCCAGGTATTTGAATATCGCAATCTATTATTTTCAATCTATAGTTAGATATTAGCTTCTTCTTTACGTCGATTGAGAATTTTTTAAGCGCAGCGCTTAAACCTCTATACATATTTAATATATTGACAACATAATCAACTTCTTCTTTTTTGACAGCATCTATATTTAATAGACTTCCATATTCGCTATTAAGTATCCAGTCATTACCAGATGTAATGGCGTATCTAATAAGCTCAGCATCTAACTCAGTATTTATTTTTAAATGCTCAATGATATCGCAAAGCATTAATGTATTTAATTTATCTATTTTTTCCATGTAATTACCCTATTTAAGTTAATGTTTATAACATATTGAATTCTAATAATAATGGATATTTAAATACTTATGAATGACAGAGATCTCAGTTTGTTATCATTAGCAAATTACATTATAGGGATAATTTTAAAAGGTACTCCCGAGGGGGTACCCTCTCCACGAGGCGGCGACCACGCGGGAAACGGCTCATTTTCAATTTTTCATGCTGTCAGCAGCAGGTTGGCTAACCTTTTGATTTAGTTTGTAAATATCAATATTGAGGTGACAATTTTCAAAATGAGTTGTCACCTCAATGTGTTATATCTATCTGATAATAAATAAAAATATCAGTTTTCACCTGACAGAGTGAGGTGTCAATGTCCAACATCAGCAATCTGGGGGACGCCTACAACTGGAGCGTGGCTAAGATTGCTGAAGCATTCGGCTTGAATCGCGGAACAGTTAAAAAGCGATTGCTCGATGCAAACACCCCGATAGCAAATATGGTTCGGGGAAATCCCGTTTACGCTTTACGAGATATTGGCCCGATACTTTTCGGCGCTGACCCTGATGCCAATACGAACAGTCTGCAAGATCCATCATTAATGCCACCCAAAGATAGGAAAGATTGGTTCCAGTCTGAAAACGAACGGATAAAACTAGAAACCACACTTAAACAATTGGTTCCTGTTGCCGATGTGCATTTGGAAATGGCGGTATTAGTTAAAGCAATAACCCAAGTTTTAGATACATGGCCCGATAAATTAGAGCGAGATAAGGGCTGGAATGCAGAACAGCTCACAGAGGTGCAAATCATTGTTGATGAATTACGGGATATTCTCGCTTCTCGCGTGATGGATGCGGAGGATTTTGACGAATGACAGTAAATTACGCTTCAGCATCAACGGTAAGAAAGGATGTTGCATCCTTATTGAAGGCGCCCCGTAGAATGCCAATTGCTCAGGCTGTAAAAAAATATATGCGTGTTCCCATGGGTGAAGGTTCTTCAATTCCGTGGGATGACTCATTAACACCTTATATTATTGAACCCATGAATTGCCTTGCAGATCGTCGCTATGACTCCGTGATATTTGTTGGCCCAGCTCGAACAGGAAAATCATTGGGGTTGATTGATGGCTGGATAGTCTATGTCATTGTCTGCGACCCTGCAGATTTTCTTCTCATCCAAATGACGGAAGAAAAGGCGAGGGAGCACTCTAAAAAACGATTAGATAGAGCCTTTCGTTCAAGTCGAGAAGTGGCCAAAAGACTAAGTCCCCACAGAAATGATAATAACGTTCATGACAAAACATTCAGGGCAGGGAATTATTTAAAAATTGGCTGGCCATCCGTCAATATTATGTCCTCTTCGGATTATCGGTTTGTTGCATTAACGGATTATGACCGATTTCCTGAAGATGTAGACGGGGAGGGCGATGCCTACACACTAGCCGCAAAACGTACAACGACATTTATGTCCGCAGGTAAAACACTTGTTGAAAGCTCTCCTGGTCGAGAAATAACAGACAGTAAATGGCGACGAAATACACCTCATGAGGCACCACCTACAACGGGGATTTTGTCACTTTATAATCGGGGTGATCGCCGCCGCTGGTATTGGCCATGTCCGCATTGTTCGGAATATTTCTTGCCTATTCGAGAAAATATGGTGGGGTTTAATGAGGGCGATGACCCTACAATGGGCAGCAAAGCCGCTCGATTACAGTGTCCACACTGCATGGGAATAATCGAACCAGAACAGAAAAGAGAGCTAAACAATAAAGGTGTTTGGCTTAGAGAGGGGCAGTCTATTGACCAAAATGGCGTTATAACAGGTGAGCCAAGAGAGTCTCGCATTGCTTCATTTTGGATGGAAGGCCCAGCCGCGGCTTATCAAACATGGGAAAAGTTAGTTTATAACTTACTCAACGCGGAACAGGAATACGAGCGAACAGGTAGCGAGGAAACGTTAAAATCAGTCATTAATACCGACTGGGGGCAACCGTATTTACCGAAAATAAGCCAAGAACAGCGAAGCGGCGATGATCTCAAGGCTCGTGCTGAATATTGGGATTATGGAACGGTACCCGATGGTGTTCGCTTCCTCGTTGCAACCGTTGACGTGCAGGGTGGTAAAAAACGGCGATTTGTCGTTCAAGTTACAGGTTATGGCGCCAGAGGTGAACGTTGGATAATAGACCGTTTCGACATCACTCGCTCTTTACGTTATAGCGAAGATGGTGAGGCTAGAAAAATAGACCCATCTTCTTATGCGGAAGATTGGAATATATTAATTCCTGATGTGCTTGATAAAACCTATCCACTTCAAGATCGTGAAGATTTAGAAATGGGAGTCCACGCTATGGCGATAGATACCGGTGGTGAGGAAGGGGTAACGGATAACGCTTATCAATTTTGGCGTAAATGCAAAAAAGACGGCCTAGCGCGTCGTGTCTATCTGTTCAAAGGGGATGGTAAAGCGAAAAGCAAGCTGATCACCAAATCATACCCTGATAATACGGAACGTTCAGACCGCCGTGCAAGAGCGCGTGGGGATGTGCCTATTTATTTGTTGCAGACAAATGAATTAAAAGACCGTATTTCTGCACATTTGGGGCGGGAGACGGTAGGTAATAACTACATCCATTTTCCTGATTGGCTTGAGGATTCTTTCTACGATGAATTGACGTATGAAGAGCGCGATAGCAGCGGAAAATGGTCAAAGCCGGGAAAAGGTGCCAATGAAGCATTTGACTTAACTGTTTATGCGCATGCGTTGGTTATTTTACTCGGTTACGAAAAAATCAAATGGGAGAACCCACCTAAGTGGGCTCAGTTGCCGGATATCAGCGAAGTTAAACTATCGCCTCCGACTTCTAATCAACCTCCTCCAAAATCAACACCAATTCAAACTCAAACAGAAACGCAAGAAACCAAGCCTAGCGCAAGTTCGGCATGGACTCCTGTGTCTTCAACATCTGGGGGATGGGTATGACCCGAGAGGAAATTAAAGAAATGATGGACGCGTATTTAAAAGCAGAAATGGAAATACTGCAAGGGAAAAGCGTCACATTCAATGGCCAATCCATGACAATGGAAAACCTCAGTGAGATCCGCAAGGGGCGAGAATATTGGGAGAGGCGATATTCACAAAGCAGTGCAACAAATCGCAGGTCACGCGGCTATAAATTAGCGAGGTTCCAATGAATTTTCTTGATAAAGCCATATCGGTGATTTCACCAGGATGGGCTAGTAGTCGTTTGCGCTCACGAAACCAAATCATGGCTTATGAAGCCGCAATGCCATCACGGCAACATAAAGCAAGGCGAGAGCCCCGTAATGCCAATCAATTAACACAAACTGGGGGAAAGTCATTGCGCGAGCAGGCGCGGTGGTTAGACAACAACCATGATCTTGTGATTGGTATCCTTGACAAAATGGAAGAGCGAGTTGTCGGCAGTAGAGGGATCATTGTTGAACCTCAGCCATTATCGCTAACAGGGCAAATTAATGAAGAACTGGCCAAACAAATAAGATCTGCTTGGGCTGAATGGTCAATTCGCCCAGAAGTGACAGGGCAATTTACCCGCCCAATGCTTGAGCGTCTTTTAGTCAGAACGTGGATACGCGATGGGGAGGTCTTTGCTCAATTGGTCAAAGGAAACCAAAAGGGGCTGGATAAACAAGCGGGGATCCCGTTTTGGTTGGAAGCACTTGAACCTGACTTTGTTCCTATTCATCTCGATGATACAGGGAAAAATATCCGGCAGGGGATCCAATTAAATAACTGGGGTCGCCCACAGTCCTATTCTGTTTACAAAAACCTGTTAACCGCAGGACAGCAAATGGGAGACCTAAAATCCATCCTCGCTGAAAACATGCTGCATATAAAATATGTACGGCGGTTACATCAGGTGCGTGGTGTCAGTTTATTTTCGGGTATCTTAATGCGCCTAAGCTCTTTGAAGGATTATGAGGACGCAGAGCTAACAGCGGCAAGGATTGCAGCTTCATTAGGGATGTACATTAAAAAAGGTGATGCTGGTTTATATGATGCCGATGAAGATAAAGAAGACCGAAATATCATCATTGAGCCGGGCATAATCTACGATGACTTATTGCCTGGTGAAGAAGTTGGCATGATCAAATCCGATAGGCCAAACTCAAACCTTGAAAATTTTAGAAACGGTCAGTTAAGAGCTGTTGCCGCCGGTAGTCGGGGGAGTTATTCCAGTATCGCTCGTGATTACAACGGAACATACAGCGCACAACGACAAGAGCTGGTGGAGTCATTTGAGGGTTATTACATTCTGCAAGATACCTTTTGCGGCTCAGTTAGTCGGCCTGTCTATCGGCAATGGCTACAAATGGCTATTGCATCTAGAGTGATTACCCTCCCTGCTGACGTTGACCTAAATTCACTTTATAACGCGACATACAACGGTCCTGTCATGCCATGGATTGATCCGCTTAAAGAATCAAATGCATGGAAGGCACAAATTCGTGGTGGTGCTGCGACAGAAAGTGATTGGGTTCGCGCTAGAGGTGGTAATCCAGCAGAAGTTAAACGCCGCCGTAAAGCGGAAATTGATGAAAATGAACGACTGGGGCTGAAATTTGATACTGACCCCGCTAACGACAAAGGTAACGACAATGCAGACGAGAAACACACATCTGATGCTACCAAAAAACAGCACGACGATGAGTAAACCGCTAATGTCGGCACCGGAGAAAAGCTGGTTTCAAATGAAGGCGACCAGTGAAACTTCAGCCGATATTTATATTTATGATGAAATTGGGATGTGGGGAATAAGTGCGAAGCGATTTACCGAAGATTTAATTTCTCTTGGCAATATTAACCATATCAACCTTCATATTCATTCGCCTGGTGGTGAAGTTTTTGAGGGTATTGCTATTTATAACCAGCTCAAAAATCACAATGCAACCATTACGGTTCATATCGATGGGCTAGCCGCTTCGATGGCGTCGGTTATTGCCATGGTAGGTGATGAAGTCAAAATGCCAAAAAACGCCATGATGATGATCCATAAGCCTTGGGGCGTGTCGTGGGGTGATGCCAATGATATGCGAGATTATGCCGACCTGCTCGATAAAGTCGAAAACGTCTTAATTCCTGCCTACATGGAGAAAACTGGGAAAACCAAAGAAGAAATTGAAGCCATGCTTGGCGAAGAGACATGGTTAACCGCAGAAGAGTGCGTGGAGCACGGTTTTGCTAATACTGTGATTGAGCCGGTTAAAGCCATGGCCAGTCTTTCATCTAAACGCATCGAGGAATTTAAATCCATGCCGAATTCATTAAAAAACACGTTAAAAAACAGCTTAGCTAACCCACGAAACACAACAACACCGGTAGATCCCGTACCGCAACCACAAAACCCAACCAATACACAACAACCAGATACTGCAGGCATTCAAGCGCAAGCACGACAAGCCGAGCAAACGCGCATGAATGACATTAAAGATCTATTTGCGATGTTTGGTGGTAAGCATGACAGCATCATGGTTGAGTGTCTGACAGATATCAACTGCACCGTCGAGCAAGCAAAAGACAAAATTTTGGATTTGGTAGCCAAAGAGGCGACACCAACAAATAAAAATAATTACGGTGCTCATATTTATGCAAATAACGGCAATATCGTGGGTGATAGCGTCCGTGCATC
Source organism: Providencia rettgeri (assembly GCF_013255915.1). Lineage (GTDB taxonomy): Bacteria > Pseudomonadota > Gammaproteobacteria > Enterobacterales > Enterobacteriaceae > Providencia > Providencia hangzhouensis. Next base: position 2,137,370 of record NZ_CP053896.1, read on the forward strand.
ATTGATGGCACGTGCGGGATATGATGAAGCACATGCTGATAACCCTTATAACTGCATGACACTGCGCGAATTGGCTCGCATGTCATTAACGGATCGTGGCGTTGGTATTGCGACTCGTAACTCAATGCAAATGGTTGGCATGGCCTTTACTCACGGCACATCTGACTTTGGTAATATTTTGTTAGATGTAGCAAATAAATCTATTTTGCAAGGTTGGAATGAAGCGCCAGAAACGTTTGAAAAATGGACGAAAAAAGGGCATCTGGGTGACTTTAAAACGGCGACACGTGTTGGAATGGGTGGGTTTAACTCCATCCGTGAAGTTCGCGAAGGTGCAGAATACAAATACGTGACTACGGGTGACAAAAAGGCAACTATCGCACTGGCAACTTACGGTGAGTTATTCAGCATTACTCGCCAAGCTATCATTAACGATGATATGTCGATGCTCACTGACATTCCGATGAAACTAGGTCGTGCAGCCAAAGCGACCATTGGTGACTTGGTTTACGCTATTCTTATGGATAACGTAATTTTTAGCGGTGATAACATTAAAATGTTTGATGCAAAACACGCAAACTTAACCAGTGGCGGCATGGATGTTGATACGATTGCGGCTGCTTGTGCGTTAATGCAAGAGCAAAAAGAAGGTGAGCGTGAGTTAAATATTGAACCTGCATTTATGCTGGTTCCAACGGCCTTAGCAACTTCTGCCAAACAAGTTATTGGTTCTAGCAGTGTTAAAGGTGCGGATATCAACGCGGGGATCATTAACCCAGTCAAAGATATTGTTGAAGTTATCCGTGAATCTCGTTTATCTCGTGGCGCGAGTAAAGATAAACCAACGTGGTTCCTGACCTCGGCACAAGGTACAGATACCATTGAAGTTGCTTACCTTGATGGTGTTGATACGCCTTACATTGACCAAGAAGAAGGATTCAGCTCTGACGGTGTAACCACTAAAGTTCGTATCGATGCAGGGGTTGCCCCAGTAGATTATCGCGGCATGGTTCGTGTTGATACGAAATAACCTTATTACAGGTTAAAACCCTCGCCCTAACGGGCTTTTTTTATACCTAAAATCTGGCTCCTCGGGGCCAGAAGGAGAAGTTATGGCTAAGAATTATCAACAACAAGGGTTAACTGTTGAAATTAAAAATACAGGTGCAACCGCTATTATCAGTGGCGATTTGGTCATGGTGGGTGCATTAGCTTGTATCGCTGCAACAAATATTGAACCAGGGGAAACTGGTGATGGATTTGCTGAAGGTGTCTTTTTACTAAAGAAAAAGGCGGGCGTTGCATTAACGGCAGGTCAAGCGGTGACAGGTGATAAAGGGGTTGTTGCAGATAAAGGCGGCGTTCCTGTTGGTATTACATGGGAGGCGGCTGAAGCTGGCGCGGAATTAGTACCCGTAAAACTTAATATTTTCCCAGCGGCAGCAGGTGGCTAATTTATGAGTGCGTTTGAGAGGTTAACAGATCGACTGGACGCACTCACCACTAAACGAATGGGAAAGCCTATATCTATTAACGGTATAGACCACATCGGGGTGGATTCTCACTTTTTACCTGAATTCGGCCCCGTAACAGGAGATGGGCTTTCTTATGTCATTTTTTCGACGGGTTATCAACCCAGAAAAAACGACAAAGTGGCTGCTGGTGGTTGCCATTATTTAGTGACTCGTTTTCAGCGATTTAATGGCAAGTGGATGATTTTTTTAGAGGATGATGACGATGAAGGGGAAGGATGAAGCGATTCGAAACCTTAACATTATTGTTGAGAAAGTCACTCGCGTTGCAACAGCTCAAGCGATAAATCGTATTGCTGCTCGAGCAGTAAGTCGCAGTGTTAAGCAAGTTTCTAAAGAAGTCAAAATCCAACAGAAGATCATCCGCAAGCGCGTAAGGCTCAAAAAGGCCAGTGCAAAGCATGGTACCCCTAAAGCGCGGATCACTGTGAACAGGGGGAATTTGCCCGCTATTGTACTTGGTACAGCGCGCGTTCAATTATCCCGAAGTCGAGGGATTGAGCGACGACATGGCAGTGTTTTAAAAGTGGGTAAATTCACCTTTAAAGGCGCATTTATTCAACAGTTAAAAAATGGTAAATGGCACGTCATGCAACGACTCAGTTTAAGTCGTTACCCGATTGATGTTGTTAAAATACCCGTTTCTAAACCGCTAACGGAAGCCTTTGAAGAGCATGCAGTTAAAGTCCGTGAGGAGGACATGAGTAAAGAAATGCGTGATGCCTTAAATAACCAATTACGGCTGTATTTTAAGGGGGGGTAGTGATTAAGCACACCAAGATCCGCGAGCTAGTGATTGAGGGCCTCAAAGCTAGCATTCCAAAATTATCAACTTATGACGGGCGACCCGTCAACTTCGATGAAAATGAACTGCCTGTTGTTGCTGTTTATTTAACTGAGCCTCGCCCAGACCCAAAGTACCTTGATAGCAATCAATGGACAGCCATTCTTCATATTGAGCTGTTTTTAAAAGCGGCCAAAACCGATTCTGATTTAGATAAATGGGTAGAAGAAAAACTGTATCCAGCAATCAAAAACATAACCAATTTAGGTGACGTATTAACCGATATGACGCCAAGGGGGTTTGATTATGATCGCGATGATGAAATGGCGCTATGGGCTTCGGTTGATATCACTTACCAAATTGAATATGAAATGTAAGGAATTTTACGATGGCAAAAGTACCAAATCCACTGGAGCCCACAAAAGGGGCTGGCACCACACTTTGGGTATATACCGGAACGGATGACCCCACAAAGGATCCGTATCTTGATACAGGTTTTACTCGATTAGCTAGAATTAAATCACTAGAACCGGGGGAAATTACGGCGGCAAGTGAAGATGATAGCTATCTAGATGATCCCAATGGCGACTGGGAAAACACCACTCAGGGCGAAAAATCCTCGGGTGAAACCAGTGTGACCCTTGCATGGTTGCCGGGCGAAGAAGGGCAAAAAGACCTTGTTAAATGGTTTGATGAGGGTGTGCCACGCTTTTACAAAATCTTGTACCCAAATGGCACGCTGGACTTATTTAAGGGCTGGATTAGCAGTCTAGGTAAATCCATTCCGATTAAAGAAACCATGACGCGCACGGTAAAAATTAAAAATACCGGCCGCCCAACCATGGCAGAAGAAATCCCCCCAAAACCAGCGGGTAAAACAGTTACTCAACCAAAAGAGTAATAAATATTTAAATCAATCAAATAGCCACAGAAATGTGGCTTTTTATATGCATTTCACCCTGTGCACCGAAAGCACATTCACATGTTAAACATCGAGCCAAAATTTAGGTAATGAGCCTTTGAGGGGATCAGTTATAGCTGGTGTCGCTTCGATGGGCTGGTTTCCTATTTCGGCAAGGGTTCATTACTAAATAAGGTAAGCACCATGAATAATTTATTGGAGCAGAAATTAAAGAAAATGATCGCGACATACAAGGAGTGTGGGTACGACATGAGCGAATGCATGATGGGCATGCTTAATGACTTGGACGTTATAGGTGAATTATTAAAGCGTAACGGGATTGAGTCAGTTTGGTTTTTGAAGCTATTAGCACACAATGGAATTGTAAGCATGTTCGACAGAGAGTCAGAGAGAAAACATGCAGCGGAAGATTGCTTTGTTTATATCTTAAGCTCAAAAAAAACAAAACTCACAAAAATTGGCTACTCGTCTAATGTTAAGCAAAGAATTAAGTCGCTGCAAAACTCAGGTCCTGACGACCTAGTACTAGAATGCCTGATAAAAGGGGGTTCTGAAACAGAAGGTATGCTTCATAAGAAATATGCTGACAAAAGGAAACATGGTGAATGGTTTTCTTTAAGTAATACAGACATTGAGTCACTTAAATCTATCTCATTACACACTGATATTGAATAGGTCGCTAAGCGGCCTTTTTTATTATTAACGAAAAGGTATCGATATGTTTTTAAAGAAAAAAGAAATCAAAATTGGTGAAGAAGTTATCATTCTTTCTGAATTAACTGCCCTGCAGCGTGCTGAGTATTTTGAATTATTAGTCCATCAAGAGAGTGAACTTGAAAACCTCAAAGGTCACGCGCTGGGAGCTAAAGCAAATCGACATGGCGTTGAGCAACTTACATGGATTGTCTCTCGCTCGATTTGGAACACTGATAGAAATCGCGACATTGAAACCATCTATCAGGAAATACTCGATAACTGGGGTGATTCAGCCTTAAAAGCCGCATTTGATACCGCCTCTAAACTAAGCGGCATGAGCAATGACAGCGACCCTAGTGAAAAAGAAGGGCAAGAAGCGCAGGAGCCTGAATCACTGGAAAAGTAGTCGCGCGTGAACGTGTGTTTGCTTTGCGACTGGCGCGTGAATTTGGGCGACCTGACTGGCGACGAATGCTAGATGAAATCAGTGCAACCGAGTATAGCGATTGGACCGACCATTTCAGCAAAGTACCGTTCACGCCTCAGCTTATTGATACCGAATTTGCTGCATTACAGAAAACCGTATTTCAGACCATGTTTGGTGGTGATACTGAGTTAACCGATTTTATGTTACTGACCGATGTAGAGGCGAGTGATACAGAAATGTCAGACGAAACACTGCAGACAATCGGCGAGGGAATTGTCGGAGGGGTGCGATATGAGCAACCAAATAGCGGATCTTGAGATTAAGATTGGCGCGAATACAACCGAATTCCTTGAGAAAGCCGGACGTGTTGAGCGTGAATTAAATAAGCAGGAGCGTGATGACCAGCGATTTGCGAAAATGCGCCAAGATGCATTAGACCGAATTGCAGCAAAGGAAAGTGAAAGGCAGAGAAAACGGCAGTCTCAACTCAAGCAGTTTAGTGACGCGTCTGCAGCAGCGCATCAACAAAAAATTTCAGAGCTTGAAGCAGAAGCACGCGCCGTTGAAAAAAATCACATAGATGTGAAGCGCATTTTTGAAGAGCAGATGCGTAAAGGAAAGCGCCCCGAATCAAATACTGGACTTGTTGCACAGTATGATGCGCAAATGAATGCATTGCAAAAGTACAATAAAGGACTCGAAGAAGCCCAAGCAATACGCCAGCGTCTTAACAGAGACTTACAAAACGGGCTCCTGGCTGGTAAAGAGTATGCGACACTTCAAAATCGAATCGGTGGGATAATTAAAACAACCACAAGAGCTGAAGAAGAGCAAACGCAGGCCAAGCAGCGCTTTATTAATAAGCTAAAAGAACAGGTGACTCAACAGAACTTATCTCGCACTGAAATGTTACGTATTCAAGCGGCACAGCTTGGCGTTTCAAGCTCAGCTGATGTTTACATTCGCAAACTTGAAAAACAAAACGTAGCGTTAAAAGGTGTAACGATTAGCTCTGGCCAGTATCGCCAAGCAATGCGACAGTTGCCAATGCAAATGACCGATATTGTCACTTCTTTGGCTTCTGGTATGCCGCCGTGGTTAGTAGCCGTTCAGCAGGGTGGTCAAATTAAAGACTCGTTTGGTGGATTTGATAATTCACTTAAAGCGATCACATCTTTAATTACACCATGGAAAGTGGCCATGTTTGGTGGTGCCGGCGCATTAACGGCATTTGGTGTTGCTGCATATCAAGGGTCTAAAGAGCTCAGTGAATATAATAAACAGCTTATTCTGACTGGAAATTACGCAGCTAAAACCCAAGGCCAGCTTAATGCACTAGCTAAATCCCTTTCGGGTGACGGTATCACGCAGTACAAAATGGCTGATGCACTGGCGCAAGTTGTTGGTTCGGGTTCGTTCACTGGATCACAGGTAGACATGGTTGCTGGTGTTGCGGCAAAAATGGAAAAGGCCACAGGGCAATCTATCGATGAAACTATCAAGCAATTTCAGCGACTCAAAGATCAGCCGGTTCAAGCTGTTATGGAATTGGATAAGTCTCTCCACTTTTTAACGGCAACGCAACTTGAGCAAATAACTACGCTTGAGGAGCAGGGGCGAACATCTGATGCAGCTAAGATTGCGATGGAATCTTATGCTAATTCAATGAGAGACAGGACATCTCAAATTAGTGAAAACTTGGGGACGTTAGAAACTGCATGGAAGTGGGTTGGTGAAGCGGCTCAAAATGCATGGGACAGAATGCTTAATGTTGGTCGATCTGTTTCTGTACAAGATAAATTAGATGCAAAGGTTCAGCAATTAGTAGCAGCCAAAAAAGAGCTAGAAATTGCTGAAAAAGGAGGCGCCCCTGATACAACAGGGTATGGTGTCGGAAGAAACTCTGAATCATTTTTAAATCAAAACGCTACAAGAAACTTAGAAGCAAACAAAGCGCTAGTTAAAAATCTAACATCTGAAGTTAAAAATCTGCAAAATCAGATAAGTAATGAGAAATCGTTTAATGCAGGTGCAAATGCTATTTCTGCGTTTAATGAGAAGATGAAGAAACAGCTTGAAGCTGATTCAGCGTTAAAAAAGAAATATGAGACATCAGAGGAAAAGCACCAAAGAGAACTCAAGAGAATTAGAAATGATGAACACGCCTCTCAGTCAGCAAAAGATCTAGCTATTCAGAGAGAAAATGAGCGGTATAAGAAAGAATTAGCACGTAAAACACCAAAAGGAAAAGCTTACAAGCCCGATATGGGCACTCGTCATGACGAATCTTCACAAGCGGAATTAACCTCTCTGCAAGCGCAACTAAAGTTACTGCAACAACACCAAACAGCCACTGACTTTATTAGTCAGCAGCGTAAAAACTTACAGTTAGAACAGGCCAAATTTGATGTTTTAGAGGAGGCTAGCAAAACTCGTAAATTATCCCTTGATGAACAATCTTTATTAAAAAATAAAGAAAGTATTTTAGCCAATAAGATGAAATTAGCTGATTTGGGCGACCAAATCTCCAAGCAAGAACATCTTAATAAATTGCAAGATCAGGCTGATAAATACGTCAAACAGCAAGAAGCTCGCCAAAAAGCCATTGCGGATTCGTTGGGCAAATCGTCTTTAGAGCTTCAGCGGGCACTCGAAATAGAACAATTGCGCTCAACCTATGGCAATACCCTGCAATGGGAAAAGGTAGAGGGTGCAAAATTATCGACTTTTGCCCAAGAAGATGCCGCAAAACAAGATTGGGCGGCTGGCATGAAAACAGCTTGGGGGGACTATCGGGACGCAGCCTTAGATGCTAATGCGCAAATTCAAAGCGTTACATCAGCGACATTAAATGGATTTAGTTCCACACTATCTAGCGTGCTAGTGGATGGACAGGCCAACTTTAAAGACTTCACTAAATCAATTTTGAAAATGCTAGCTGAAATTGCTATCAAAATGAGTATTGTTAAAGGTTTTGAAGCTTTTGGGTTTGGTGGTGTGACCGCTAATGCAAAAGGGGGGGTATACAACTCTCCTGGTCTTAGTGCGTACAGTGGGCAAATTGTATCGAAGCCAACTTTATTCCCGTTTGCTCGTGGCGCTGGATTAATGGGTGAAGCAGGGCCAGAGGCGATATTACCTTTACGCCGAGGAATTGATGGGAAATTGGGGGTTGTAGCTGCAAGCGGTCCAACGGGCGGTGAGGTTAATCAAACTTTCCAAATTAATATTCAAAATGATGCTAGCAACGGGGAAATTGGGCCGAATGCAGTTAAACAAATTTTGAATTTAGTGGAGCAAAAAACCAAGCAAGTTATGATAAAAGAACGCCGTGATGGTGGTTCGTTTCAAGCGTAACATAATATGAAGCCCTCCTTTGAGGGCTGAATAATGGAGGGTTAATGGAAACATTTAACTGGCCTATTAAACCGGGTATGGGAACAGAATCCTCTCCCCGAGTGAGAACTGTTAGTTTTGGTGATGGGTATGAACAACGTAAACCTGATGGGCTAAACTCACAGCTTGAAAAATTCAATGTGAACTTATCTCTTACACCAGAAAAGGCCAATCAGGCGTTAGATTTTTTAAAACGCCATGGCGGGGTGAAATCATTTTTATTTCAACCCACTAAAAACAATCCTGCTGTTGTAGTTGTTTGCAGAAAATGGTCTTCAGATAGCGGCAATATCCGCAAAACAATAAGTGCCGAATTTGAACAGGTAGTTTAATGGGATAAGATATGATCTGTTTAGCAATCTAATTTTATTGGGGTTCTAAAGTGAAATCATATAAATACATTATCGGTTTTGCGGTTGGCTTTCTATTACTATATTTAGCGATACCTAGTACTAATGAGTCACCAAAAGATAAAGAGAAAAGTAAGGACAGAGATGTAATAAAACTTTGTTGGAAAGATTATGAGAAAAAATCTCTTTCACCAGAGACTAAGCAATTCGTTGCTTCCGTGTGTGAAAAGAAAGAGGATGATTTTCAAAAAAAATATGGTGTAAAACCATAATGTTACATCTTTCAAAACAGCCACCTTCGGGTGGTTTTTTTATGGGTAAAATAAATGCAAAACATCCCACCAGAATTACTGATCGCGACAACGAAACTTGAAGCAGAAGCAGAAATTATACTCTATGAAATAGATCTAACAAATATAGGTGGAATTCGGTATCGATTCCACAACGGTACCAATGAATCATCAGGGCCGGTTATTTGGCAAGACCAAGAATATGAGCCTTATCCCATCATGGGGGATGGTTTTGATTTAAATGGCAAAGGCCCATCTACACGCCCAACCATTTCACTGTCTAATTTGTTCGGCCTAATTTTTGGTATCGCTAGCCGCCTAAACTCAGGGTTAGGGGGTATTGTTATTCGCCGTAAAACAACAGCACAATTCCTCGATGCAGCGAATTTTGCTGGTGGCAATGACAATGCGGATCCAACGCAAGAGCAAGTTAGCCGATGGGTCATTGAGCAACTAACCAGCCTTAATGCTGAAACAGCAACATGGGAACTTGCTGCCCCAACGGAAACAGATGGTGCCACTTTTCCAGCTCGAGTCATTCTTTCGGATGTATGTAATTTTAGCTATCGGTCTGAAGAGTGTGGGTATAAAGGAGGGCCGGTTGCTGATGAGCTCGGCAACCCAACACAAGACCCTAGCAAAGATAAATGCGGTAAGCGCTTATCTGATTGTAAATTAAGGAATAACGCACACCGAATAGGCTGCTTCCTCTCTTCGTCTCGCCTCAGTTAATAAGGATCCCCATGTTAGAACAAACTATTTTGGAACATGCAAAACGCATGGCGCCACAGGAATCGTGTGGCCTTGTGATTATTCAAGACGGTACCGAGATTTATATTCCTTGTGAAAACCAACATATCGACCCTGAAAATCATTTTTCAATTGCGGCTGAAGACTACATTCAAGCCAGCCAAATAGATGAAGTTATCGCGATTGTTCACAGTCACCCCGGTGGCAATCCCTACTTAAGTTCAGCAGATAGAGCGCACCAGTTAAAAACAAACCTCCCCTGGTGGTTGGTTTGTGATGAAAAAATTATCAAATTTGAATGTGTACCTAAATTATTAGGCCGTGAGTTTATTCATGGCTCTACAGATTGTTACGGCCTATTCCGTGACGCTTACCATTTAGCCGGTTGCTCATTGCCAGACTTTGAGCGCGAAGACAACTGGTGGCGACAAGGAAAAGAGCTCTATTTAGATAACCTAGCGGAAAATGGCTTCAAGCAAGTCAAAAGAGATATCCAGCCCGGCGATATTATTTTGTGTTGTTACGCCAGTTCCTGCGCAAATCATGCCGCAATCTACCTTGGTGATCAAACAATCCTACACCACGTCCCTAATCAACTGAGCAAACGTGAGGTTTATAACGAAAGATGGCAACGAATGACTCACTCGATTTGGCGCTACCGCGACTGGCAACCATCCGCTTTTATGGGGATCTGCAACGATTTGGCCGTCGATTCGATTTAAATATTAAAACCGCAGCTGAAGGGCTTCATGCCTTATTTCTTCAAATTCCCAATCTAAAACAACAATTCCGTGATGGCTGGTACCAAATTCGCATTAGCGGATCCGATGTTGACCCCAGCGAATTACATCAGCGTGTCCATGAACCTCTGATGGCAAATGCGGTAATTCACATCGTTCCGCGTATCGAGGGTGCAAAAACAGGGGGGGCATTTCAATTTATTGCCGGCGCAGCCGTTTTGGCGATTGGGTGGTGGAACCCTGCAGGTTGGAGTTTTGGCGCGTCGATGATGCTGGCAGGCGGTGCAATGATGATTGGTGGGGTCGCACAAATGTTAACGCCAATGCCTAAGCCAGCTAATTTATCGCGTTCTGAAGAAGAAAAAGGAAATACATACTTTAGCAACCTTGAAAACGCAGTCGCGCAGGGTATGGCGGTACCGGTTGCTTACGGTGAAATTATGTGCGGCTCAAGGGTGATTTCACAAGCAATTGAAATCATGGATGACGGTGACGCAAAAGATATTGATGTGGGCAAACATGGTGGTAGTGGGGAGACGTAATCATGGGTAAAGGCGGCGGTAAACAACATACTCCTTATGAGGCGCCAAACGATTTAACATCACGGCAGAAATTATCAATTATTGATTTAGTGAGTGAAGGGCCTATTGAGGGGCCGGTTGGCGATTTAAAGGGGGTTTATCTTAATAACACTCCCGTTATTGACTCCTCTGGTAACAGCAATGTGAACGGTATGACTGCTCAGTGGGTGTCAGGCACTTTAGAGCAACCAGCCTTAGAGGGGTTTTCATCGTCATCAAGTGAAACCCCTGTCAGTATTGAAATCAAAAAAAGCACACCTGTAACTCGCACAATAACTTCACGAAACATTGACCGCTTACGGTTAACGTTTGGTACCCAAGCGTTGGTTGAAGTGAAAGATAATGGGGATCGTGTTGGTACATCGGTTGAGTTACAAATTCAGGTGCAACGTAATGGTTCGTGGGTAACTGAAAAAATATCACTATCCGTGGTAAAAGGAGTAATTCCCCATACCTAATGGCTGTGATTATCGATAAGTTGCCACCGCCACCTTTTAGCATTCGCATGGTTCGTCTAACGCCAGATAGCAACAGCGATAAATTACAAAATAATACTATTTGGTCAAGTTACACCGAAATCACCGATATTAATCAAACCTATCCGGGATCAGCAGTCGCGGGTCTAACGTTTGAAAGTGAACAGTTTGGTAATCAATATCCTACACGTAACTATTTAGTTCGGGGGCTGATTGTTCAAGTGCCGAACAATTACGATCCTGAAACTCGCACCTATAGTGGCATTTGGGATGGAACGTTTAAGCCTGCGTATACCAATAATCCTGCGTGGGTGCTGTATAGCTTATTAACAACGAAGCGATTTGGGCTAGGTAAAAGACTGAAAATAGCTGAGGTTGATAAGTTTGCGCTTTACGTTATTGGTCAATATTGTGATCAACTGGTACCTGATGGCTTCGGTAATAAAGAGCCTCGAGTCACCTGCAATGCTTATATTACTGATATTCGAAAAGCTTATGATTACTTCAGTGACCTGTGCTCAATAATGCGCATCATGCCTGTGTGGAACGGGCTACAAATGACATTTGTTCAAGATCGTCCTAGTGATGTTGTTTGGCCTTACACAAATGCCAATGTGGTCAATGGCCGTTTTCACTACAGCTTCAGTCCATTAAAAGCCCGTCATACCGTTATTGAAGTACGTTTTATTGATCCGCAAAACGGTTGGAAAACTAGCGTTGAGCAAGTTTCAGATGATGCTTTGGTGGCGCAGTTTGGTCTTAATGTGCTCCGCGTTGACGCTTTTGGTTGCACGAGTCGTGGGCAAGCAAGGCGTTATGGTCTGTGGATATTATTGACGGAAAAACTAGAAACTCAAACTGTTGAGTTTGAAGTGGGTGCAGAAGGGTTACGCCATACTCCTGGTGATATTATCGAAATTATGGACAACGACTGGGTAGGTGGTGAGGATCCTATTGGCGGCAGGCTGATTGCCATCGATGTGACTCAAAAGGTTTTAACACTCGATAGAGAAGTAACAAAACCCAAATCTGGTACCGCTTTTATTTCGTTAATGAATGCCACAGGCCGTTATGAACGCGTAAAAGTGACAGGGTACTTAGGTAGCAATCAAATTAAAGTTGAATCGGTGCCAAAAGGTGTGGCCACAAAATCGGTATGGGGTTTTAGCCAGCCTGATTTGGCTCGTCGCTTATTTAGGGCGATTACGATTTCTGATAAGGGTGATGGCACTTATGGTGTTATTGCAGTTCAGCATATTCCCGAAAAAGAGGCCATGGTTGACCAGGGGATAAAATTTGAGCCATTGCCCGATACGCCATTGGGCGGCTACATTCCCCCAGTTGAAAACCTCTCTGTTGAAGTCAGTGCAGATAGTGACAACTGGCAAGTGGAAGCCAACTGGACAACCGCAACGGCGGTTCGAGGTGTTGATTTTGTCCTCAAGCTAACTCAAGCGGGGCGTATTGTTGGTACCGCTAAAACCCAAGAAAACCGTTATCGCATTGGTAATTTACCGCAAGGGAATTACCTGCTCTCTGTCGCGCCACAAAATAAAGATGGGCAAAAGGGCGAACAAGCCTCGGTCTCATTTGATATTAACCCACCGCCCCCACCGTCTTATATCGATGTTGAGCCGGGCTTTTTCAGTTTGGGTATTATCCCTCATGTAGGTGGGCAAAATGCGCTGCGCCTGCAGTATGAGTTTTGGTTTTCTGAAAAGCAGATTGCAAATATCAATGAGGTTGAGTTACTAGCCGAATATCTCGGCAACGGCACAATGTGGGTGATTCAAGGAAGGAAACTTAAAGCTGGCCAGACATATTACATTTATGTCAGAACCGTGAACCCCGTAGGCAAATCGCAGTTTGTTGAAGCTAGCGGCAAGCCGGAGGATCGGGCTGATGAAATATTGGAAGTTATCGGTGATAAATTCCTCAGCAACGAGGCCGGTCAGAAACTGCAGGAGCAAATCAACTTCAACAAGGATCACATTGAAGACTTAACGCTCGAACAACTCGAAATTAAGCATGACATTATCAATGTTGATAGCAAGACAATTGACTTAAATAACAAAGTTGTTCAAATCAATACTAATGTTGCAATTGTGAATGAAGCTGTCATGCAGAATGCAATTAGCTTAAATAATGTCACTTTTAGATTAATGGAGGAAGAAGGTACTCGAAAAGCAGAAATACTCGATGTTCGCGAGATTATTATTGATGATCAAAAAGCCTTTACGCGTTATCAATCTCAAGTTTCTAGTCAGTTTGAGTATGTTGGCGCAGATGTCTATAACTTGCAGCAATCATTAGCGACAACAAATGAAGCTTTTGCTCAGCAAATGAGCCAAGTTCGTGCTGATTTAAACGCAACAAACGATGGTATGGGCATAATTGCTGCACGTGTGACGACAAACGAAGAAGCTACGGCAAATATCGAGAAGTCACAGGCGAAGTTTGAACAAGTGACACTCGCAGAATTCGAATATCAGCGTGCGTATATTAATCAAATCAGCAGTGCCTTTTCAGATCAGCAAATGTCAATGTCAGAAGCAATTATGCAGACGACAGCACAATTTAACTCTTTGAATGATAAACAGCTAAAATCCGAAGCGAAAATCACGAAAAATGAGAAAGCGATTGCAACAGAGACAGAAGCCCGTGCAACGATGGGTGTTCAGCTAGAAGCGCGCATTGATAGCAATGAAAGCGGAATAACTGAAATAAAAGAAACTGTCGCGGAGCAGGGTAAAACAATTGCGTCAACGACTGAGCAATTGCGTGCTGAAATTAAAACAGGTGACGACAAGCTGCAGGAGGGGATTGATAACCAAGGGCGTGAATTATCAAAAATAAGCAGTAGTGTTGATGAGCAAAAAACAGCTATTGCAGAATTTGATAAAACACAAACAGAGCTCAAGCAAACTCAACAAAGTAATTATGAAGAGAACAATGCACACATTGCTAATCTTCAGCAAACTATTGCTAACAGTGACAGTGCTAACGCTGAAGCAATTATGCAAACCACAGCGCAAACAACACTTAATCATAATGAAAACTTGAAAGTTAAAGCTAGTGTCGAACGACAACAGAAAGCAATCGCTAATCAGCAAGAAGCCTACGCTGAGCTTTCTGAGAAAGTCGATGCACAGTATGCAGACAATCAAGCGACTTTTGTTGATATCAGAAAGTCTCAAGCTGATGATAAAAAAGCGGCTTCTGAGCACACTGAGCAAGTGCGTGCAGAACTCGGGAAAGATATCGCTGATAACAAAAACGAGCTGTCAAACATCAATGCAGTCGTGACAGAGCATTCTAAATCTATCGCGACACTTGAAGAAATGACAACTCAAATTCAGCAATCACAGAAAAGTCAGCATGAAGATACTCAAGCAAGTATCGACGAGTTAAAGCAAACAACAGCGAGCACTGATAAAGCATTAACTCAAGCAAAAGAGGAAGCCAAATCACACTTCGAAGATAATGATGCATCAATTGCAAATATCCAAAATACGCATGCAGATGCTGAATCATCTTTAGCTGAAATGGCGATGCAATTGTCTGCTCAGCAGAACGTGCAAGGCACAGAACTTTTACGTGCTAAAGCATCCATTGAGCGTGTTGATAAAACGGTCGCCAACAATAGTCTTGCCTATGCACAATCCTTTGAAAAGATTGAGGCTCAGTTTGAAAGTGTTAATTCAAGCATTACCACCCTCAAGAAAACAGTTTCTGATAATGAAAAAGCACAAGCGGAGGTTAACGAACTCATTAAATCAGAAATTGGCGATAACAAAGCGGCAATTGAACTGCGTGGGCAAACTGTTTTCGATCACAAAGGGAATGGCTCTGCGATTTATACAATCAAGACAGGCATTAATTGGAATGGCCAATATTATGACGCCAAATTCATGATGGGGGCCGAAGTCAAAAGCGGCAAAGTGGTCACACAAATTGGTTTCAGCGCGGATACTTTCGGTATTTTCAATCCATCGAGCGGTAAGTTAGAGCCCGTATTTTTTGTTGAAAATGGTCAGGTGTTTATCAATGAAGCGTTTATCAATAAGGCCATAATTGAAAAAATCATTGTGGGCACGGATATGCGTTCTAAAAACTACGTTGCAGGCAAAACAGGCACTCGGATCGACATGAATAATGGCACTATTGAAATTAATGGTAGTGATAATTCCGGATCACGAATGACGATTAAAAATGACCAAATTGCAGTTTATGCAGGAGGAAAAGCGAAAGTAGTAATCGGGAGACTTTATGGAATATGATGTTTATATTTTTAATGAAGTGGGGGTGAAAAACCCCTATTCATTATCTGGAACTCGTAATTTTGCGTATTTAACGTCATTACAACTTGGTAAGCCCCCAAGAAGAACATACGACTACTCAGTGCAGTTTAAAATAGACAATAAATCCCCAAACTCGACATTAATTGCGGTTCCTTACAAAGCACTAAATGCTTGGTTACCTAGTCTCGGATGGCTTCAATTTACAGTGATTAAAAATATTGTTATTTCTAATGATATTGTCACTGTACATATGTATATGCAGCCAACAAGCAAAAGCAGTGAAAAAGACTATGAAGGGTTTGTTGCACCAACAGCCATTATTCATGTCTTTGAGGTTTTTGAAGGTGAATCTCAGGCGGGTGAATTTGGAGTAATTATTGATAATGCTACTGATTACTCAAAAATTACTGACAAATCAAAGTTAGGGTTTATTGTGTGGTCATACAGCGGCACGGTTAATGACGGTATGACATTGCCAAGAAACTTACCCAACAACACATCTCAATCAGTACTTGCATATTGGGATCATGATTCTGCGGTTGTGGAGTATGACCACAAAAACAATCGTATTATTACAAATGGGCATTCATTAAATATGGATATTGTTATAACTCAAGGGGGCTTTAACTTACCCACAAAAACTGGTGACTGGGGATTTTTCATTTTCAATGACCAAGGTGAGCCTGTTTTAACTAATTACTATCCTCCAATCAAAGAGCCTAAATACATTCGACTCGGCAAAAGCCCTGTCAAAGCATTTGATAAACCGATGGTAACATTAGGGCAATATGGACTGTTTTTTACTGGGGCAACAGGGGGCAAGCGCCGTTCATATAATGCAGGATTGCGAATGAAGAATGGAACCATCAGCATTGCAAAAGGCTCATATTCTGGGATTCAAGGGGATCATAAGTCAGGCCAAGGAAATGAGTTTTATTCTGAGTGCAACACAATAGTATTAAATCGAGACGATTATTTCTAACAATCAATTTATTGAATCGCATAAAGCCGCTTAATTGCGGTTTTTTTGTATCTAAATTTCGGAGAATCAATCATATGTACAACACAGGCACAGTCACAACAACAGCAAATAGCACTAAAGTAACTGGCACAAACACAAAGTGGAAAGACAACAACTCACTTGTATCAGCAGAGCAAGTTATTTTAATTCAAAACGGAACGACTGTTTACATTAACAGTATCGCATCAATTCAAAGTGACACTGAGTTAACATTATCTTTTGCGGCTCCAGCGGCAGTAAAAAATGGGAGTTACAGAATATTAACAACAATGGTGAACTCTATTTCTGATGCTGCAAACAAGCTAGTTGCAATGAACAATGCAAATGCAGTATTTAGTGAAGTTTTGAATCGAATGTTTACAGAAACGGGAATTATCACCGTTGTATTACCTGACGGGACGACATTAAAAACAAAAACATTCGCTGAAATGGATAAGCAGCTAGATGGGAAGTTTGATAAATCGGGTGGGAAAATTAGCGGTCCAACGTCATTTAGTTCAAATGATAGTTTCCCAAAAATTAATTTAGAGGGAGTAGGTGGGGAATCAACAAGCATTCAAGCTAATGTTACTGATGCTAGCTATATGTTCACGCTTGTGAACCGAGATAAAACGGGCGGTGCTAAAAATGCGGTGCGCATACCAAATGCAAGCGGAACAGCAATGCTTGTGGGTGATTTAGGTTTCGGTGCAGGTAGAAAATCTAATGCAACTGACACTGTTATCATAAAAAACTTCAATGATGCCGACAGAACGGCGGTGTATAAATCCGATGACTTAACTGAAAATGCGCGCTTTACATACTCACCGATGTTAAATATGACAAGACGCGGCGGGGCTGACGGCACTGGTTTTTGTAGTCAGATACAAGTTGATTCACTCACAGGGATATTAAGTTCTCGTGGCGGAACTTCTGGAGGGAGGTTTTCAGGGTGGATGGATGCATATAGCCCCGCAAACACTACAAAAGACTCTAACGGCAACTTAAAAGCCGCATCACCGATTATCAAGATTTTTGCTGATCACATTGAACTCAATGGCGAATCAGAAGGCGTTGAAATGGAGTACCTTGGTATTGGCCATTACCTCATTAAAGGTGTTGTGGGCTTTAATGCAGATGGTGCATGGGGTATCAATAACGGCTTTGTCATTCCTCAAGACCATAACGGTAAAAACATGGTTCTCATTGATTACGAGGTGAGACCTGATGGTGATATTGAAGTTTTTGTTTTCCACCAACAGAACGCAGATATGCCGGAACGTTTCCAGAATAAGCGCATTAAGCACTTTGATGAAGAAGGCGTGCCTGTTTACTTCGAAAACTACGAACCTTGTGACGTACCTGAATCGCGCTGGATAGACATGCGTGTCGAAATGCCACCTAACTCACTCTACAATCAAAAGCAAGCTGAAGCTGAGAGACTCGCTAAGCTAGAAGCAGAGCGATTAGCGCAAGAAGAAGCTAAACGTGCAGCAGAGGAAGCGGAAAGGGCGGATCAGGAAGCTGCAGAACATAAACAGTATGGCCTTGGCGAAAATGATGTCTTGTTGTAATAATGCACGGATATGCGTAGAAAAGAGATGAATAAATCGCAAGGCCAATTTGTTTTGGCCTATTCTTTATATTTTTCTATTAGAGTTGATTCTTCAACGGACAATATATCTGCGATAATCATCAAGTCGTCTACATAGACAGATATTTCGCCATTTTCACACTTTATATAGTCGACCTCGGAAATAGTGAGATTTTTTGCAATTTCCGATGTTGATATGCTTTGAGATAAACGTAAGTGCTTAATAAATTCACCGAGAGTTTTGTTCGACATTTTTTCTATTTTTAGCTTTTTTTAATGACAGATGAAGATATATTTCAATAAATCTTATCACTTTTTGAATCTTTTGTTCATCAGCGAGTTGCCAATTCTGGTTAAGCATAAACTCGTTAATTGAAATGCCTTTGCAATCTACTTCAGTTCTATAAAAAACGTAAATCTTTGACTGCTCCGTGTGAGATGGCTCTCTATTTTCGTTGATACAGTTTAGTGCAAGTAAAAGTAGTTGATTTTTGTTCATGTAACCTCCGATTATGAGGTCGTATGATATGTGAGCCACAGGGAGGATTATATCAAGATCAGTCGGAAAAATATAAATCTTACTAACTAGTACGATGTAGAGGCATGTAAAAAATAGGGCTTTACATACGCATAAAATGATCAAATAATACTGTGCATGCATACAGTATTATTGGTGTCGTATGAAACTAAGATTAATTGAAACAGATGATTTACTAGCAAGCTTCCCCCTCTTTCTTGACCGAGTGCCAGCAGGCTTTCCATCACCCGCTGCGGATTATGTTGAAGACCGCATTAATTTAAATAGCGCCCTCATTAAGCACCCTGAAAGCACATATATGCTCAGGGTTGAAGGCAATTCAATGATTGATGCGAATATCAATGATGGTGATGTTGTTATTGTTGACAGTGCGGTCACAGCAAAAGAGGGGGATATCGTTATAGCTAGCTTCGAGGGCGAATTTACGGTTAAGAAACTACACCTCAACCCACCTATGTTACTTCCAATGAATCCCGCTTATTCACCGATCATTATCAACGATGAGCAGGATTTTCAAATATTTGGTGTTGTTACCTATATTATTCATCGGGCGCAATAATGTTTGCGCTGGTTGATGTAAATAGTTTTTATGCAAGTTGTGAGAAAGTCTTTAGGCCAGATCTGGCAGGGAAGCCGGTAATTGTTTTAAGTAATAACGATGGCTGTGTGATTGCTCGTTCATCAGAAGCGAAAAAACTTGGCGTAAAGATGGGGGAGCTGTATTACGAGCGGCACAGTTTTTATAGACAAAACAACATTAATATATTTAGTTCTAACTATGTACTTTATGCTGACATGAGTAATAGAGTCATGTCACTATTATCAACATTCGCGCCCCGTTTAGAAATCTATTCAATCGATGAGGCCTTTCTTGATTTTGCAGGTATGAATAATACCTTTAATCTTGAGGAATATGGCCGCAAAATCCAATCAACTATCCTTCAAAATACTCACCTCCCTGTAGGCATCGGTATTGCTCCCACAAAAACTTTAGCGAAATTAGCCAACCATGCGGCAAAAACATGGAAAAAAACAGGTGGAGTTGTTGAACTTTCCTGCAAGCAACGGCAGCGAAAATTATTATCTCTTATCCCAATCGAAGAGGTGTGGGGTATTGGTCGTAGAATATCGGCAAAATTAAGGATCATGGATGTAAATACCGCGCTAGATTTAGCGAATGCATCGGTAGCAACTATCCGTAAAACGTTTGGCGTTACATTAGAAAGGACATTGAGAGAACTCAATGGTGAGCCATGTATTGAATTAGAAGAAGTCCGAAAAATTAAGCAGCAAATACTGTGCTCTCGTTCATTTGGCCAGAAAGTTTTAGATATAGAAACAATGCGTAAGGCTGTTTGTGATTATGCAGAACGAGCAGCAGAAAAATTAAGAGAAGAAAAGCAACGCTGCAAAATTATTGGGTTGTTTATTCAAACTAGCCGGCATGCATCAGGCGAAGATTACGCAAATAGCATTAATATAAAACTCGAATACCCCAGCAGTGATACTAGAGATATTATCAATGCAGCAATGCGTGGGTTAAATACTATTTGGCTTGACGGTTACCGGTATTATAAAGCAGGCATCATACTATCTGATTTTACTGATTCAGATGTTACTCAGTTTGATATGTTTTCAACACAAAAGCCATTTCGTAATAGCGATGAGCTAATGAAAATATTAGACTCCATTAATAAGAGCGGGCAGGGTAAAGTGTGG
Source organism: Providencia rettgeri (assembly GCF_013255915.1). Taxonomy (GTDB): domain Bacteria; phylum Pseudomonadota; class Gammaproteobacteria; order Enterobacterales; family Enterobacteriaceae; genus Providencia; species Providencia hangzhouensis. The sequence continues at coordinate 2,157,466 of NZ_CP053896.1, forward strand.
TTTGCTAGTAAGGGCGGTGATAGCGGATACAAAATGAAAAGAGAAATGTTATCGCCTGCTTACACAACAAATTTTGATGAGTTACGAGTGGTTAAAAGCTAGGACATGGGTTGGATGCTTTAAACGCATTGCTGAATAAGTAAAAAGCAAGGAGAAGAGTTGTGAAACACAAATAATATGGACTTTGCTTTTTGGCCTGACACCGTTGGGACACAGAGCTAGGTTCAATATGATTGGTTGCTCTGTGTCATTAGCGGAAGTAGCTAGAATTACTCTGTTATGATTACTGGGGGGCAGGTCAGCAGGACATCGATCGTGAATCATGAGCTTTAAAAAGCCCCCTATTACTGCTGTATTGGGTTAAGTAAATTAGGCGTAGCTATAGCCATACCATTTTGAGTTGATGGTTCGGTGGAGAAAGTTCGACATAAATCTAAGTCCCATGAGCAGAGCTAGCATTTAGAATATTGAGGGTACGAACGCGATTATCTGGCCTTCAATACATGTAGTGAAGGCCAGAAAGGATTAACACAGATTAAAACCATTCATCGTCTTCATAGTCGGATGAAGAAGGATAAGCAATAAGGTAATCAGTATCGACCGCGATGCGGCATACACCATTATCATTGCGGATGCTGAGATCAAACTCTGTGATCCGATGATTCATTTCCTCAAGTTCAACCAGCACATCGAAGCCATACTCCTGGTTAAAGTAGATGTATAAACCACGATACCCTTTTTCTCCGTCGTAATTTCTCACGCCGGTTTCTTCAAGTCCAAACTCACGGGCCTCAACATCGAACGATTCAATCAGTTCATCAGTGCTGGAGTGACTGACATGGACTGTCATGTTACCAGTTAATTTCATTATTTTTTCCTCAACGCATCAATTTAAGGTCCAGCGCGGACTCTAGGCGGGCACATTCGTCATACATCACAGGAGCAATGTCTTGATGAAATTGGTGCAGTTGGACGTAATCAAGTCTCAACAGCTTCCGAATAAAGCCGGTACGATAAGCCCATGAAAGCTTTCTGCTGACACAATAGCCCGACATTTGAGCACTAATATCGGACTCAAATCCCTCCCAGCAACTCATCACGCTAAAAATATTGCCGACATATTTACGCAGCTCCCCATGCAGTTTTCTTTCATCAAGCACAGCAATCGCTCTTAAAACCAGTTCATCAAAATCCTTCCGATAGATAAGGTTGCACATATCTATCAACGCGCTGTAAATGGCCAGCCCCTTAGACGTCGCTCCACGGCGAAGTAGCTGAAGGCTAAGAGGTGAGTTATCTTCATTTTTCGCATAACGTAAATAACGTACAAAATCGGCGACACGCTCAAGGTATTTGGGATTCATGTTCCTCTCTAATTGAGCACGCCAGTTGCCCCCCGCGCTTCTTTCAAGCGCGTGAATGACAGCAATACATGTTGCGATCATCATTTCTTCACTACCTGCCTTTGGCGATAAGAAAGATTCCTGGTCTTTACGCCAATGCAAATATGCTGAGACGCTACTTTCGAACTCTTCGCTCTCTTTGATAAAATACATGCCTTCATTTATGAGGACGTGTAGCCCTGCGTTCTTGCACACGTGCTTAAAAAAAGCCAGCGTGTTTTCTTCATCCACAGCGGAGTGAGTATTCACCGTGTATTTATCCAGCACTGCATCAATCATCCTATCAAGAAACTGGAAGGCGTCCGACAGACCGGTCAGATAAGTTGCATCTGGAGCATCATAATCATTATCAACACGAGGCTTCATGCGCAGTATTTCGACGACCATGATTTCCATAGCACATGCCGTTTCTTGTGCAATACGCATAAAATTGCCGTGATTCGCAATATAGGTTTCAAACATCTCAGAGGCGATCGCACTGTAATGCTGCCTGTCGTCATGGAAATCGTAATAGTTCAATGAGTAGTAAGCAGGATCATCTTTCAACACGTATGACTTACGCCATTTTTTGGCCAACACATTGAGAGGTGCCATCAGGAGAACAAGACGCCTGTTGCTCTGCGTATTTTTATGGTTTGGATATTGTACCCTTGCGATTTCTGAGCCGAGCAGAGAACGTACAGAGTTGCGGTGATTTTTAAGGTCATCCACCTCCTTATAAGATTGTCCGGTTTTAAAATGTTGCGCCAGATTTGCCATATCACAATTTATCTCATCACGAAGAGCATCTTCTGTGGCAATCTCAGGCTCTTGCCCGAAAAGTGCCAAGTGGTCATATAAAACGCTTTCAGAAACGTGATCAGTCATACTGTATCTCCTTATTGATGTCGATGATCCCATTATACTGAAACGCCCTGCTGAATCAGGGATGCAAACTTATATTCCTCAGTATGTGCCCCAAATAACTTACAACATGCAAATACTAGGCATTGTGTAGTGAACTGGGTATGGGATCATGATGCCCGGAACAACTCGTTGATTAGATTCCTGTTGATCAACACGAAGTGCTGCTACCAATATCTGCAGTTCGCTCAGACCGGACCGTCAGGTTTAGTTGTCTTATATAGAGTAAAGAGAGTTTGGGCAATTAGAAAAGCCGATTACTGTGATGAGGTTAACCTTAGCTATATTCAGCTTAAAATTTAGAAATACAAAACATTAATTGGTTGGTTTATCTTCCCTATAAAAAGCTAAGTGAAAGGATAGGATTTAAGCATGTTAAAATCGATTGATTTATATTCAATGTTTGAGAAATAGCAGTTATCAAAACTAGATTAATATTTTATATAATCAATGGTTTATAAAATACGATTTTGACTGTGTTTTAGTGAAAACATTATCAATAATATTAAACCTATCAGTAAGTTATGATTAATGTAGCTATATACTGCTGCGCCATATGGGCTGGACTGAAGCGGCTGACCTAATCGTTAAAGGCATGGAAGGCGCAATCGAAGCTAAGACTGTAACGTATGACTTCGAACGTCAATTAGAAGGCGCTAAATTACTGAAATGTAGCGAATTCGGTGACGCAATCATTAAACACATGTAATTTATTACGTGGTGTGATTAATAACGGGAGCCTAAAAGCTCCCGTTTATTTTTTGTTCAATTAAAATTTTCCCTAAAACCCCCCAAAAATCCCTCCCCAAAACGGCTCAAAAAATAGGCTATTTAGATCGCGATAATTTGCCATTCTTTACCTCGGTCATCATTATATTTATCAGTCATTTTCTGTGACTTATGGCCAAGAAGTTTCTGAATATTGATACCTTGTTCTCGATAGAGTCTTTCCGATAAAGAACGTTGTTCATGAAATGAAGGTGCGGATCTTTCTGGCCATGTTAAACCACCATGTTCAAGACGCTTATAGACTCTTATAAACGCTTATAAATGTCTATATGACATACAACTGGGGTTGTTAAGTTAGCTTAAACACTTTAATATGATCGCAGCTATCTTAAGCATATTGCTTAATTACCCGTCAAAATGTCATTAATCTAAACTAACAAGGGGGCTATATGAGAACTGAACATACCAGATCTGTACAAACAATTAGCCATGCAACAGAACTTGTTAATACATTTTTTGATGATAATACTGAAAAGTTTTTCTCTGTTCGTCGCCTTAGTATGCGAAAGGATCCGAATAGACAGTTGTTTATTGTTACTATCGAAAATGATAACAAAAGCGATGAATATGAAATTGTTCCTTTTGCTGAGTTATCATATCGCCAAAAAAAGATTAATATAGTCGTTGACCCTAGCACGCAATATCCAGAACTAAATCAAAGCATAACTGATGTGATTGAAAAAATTAAATCTTCAATTCTTGGTTACATGTCAAATTATCAGAAGTTGTCTGTCCATTAATAAGATAGTGAGAATGGAATGGCTCCAAACTTTACCAGTAGTTACTCAAAGGATCTGAATAGAAAGCCAGAATGTGAAAGAGAAGATGAGATAGAGTCTTTCCATTATCTTACTGTTGAGGGCGATTTACTAAAAATTACGGAATACGCTCTTACTGGCAGCGAGTTTCATTATTACTCTAAAATTGTCGCATTAGGTTGTACTACTGAAGGTTTTTATGCAGACCATGCTGAGTTTTTGAGAAGTCACCGATTTTCTGATGAACATATCATTGGTGAGCTGCTTGAGTTAGGAATGCACGCGGAAGAAGATGATACTTTAATTGGGCGTGTTGCTTATAATGACTTCACTTTTTTTGATGGTTCAGCGATAAAGACAGGCAAGCAAATTAGGGGCGTGGCTATTCTTGATGATTATCAGGCTGGTGGCGTAGCTCGTAATGTTTATAAGTGCTTGTTACTGAAGCATGAATATATAGTATGTGATAACTTACAAACTATAGGTGGTGGTTCGTTGTGGGTGTCTGGCATGACCAGTATTGGTGAAGTAAGGATCTATGATACCATCCAAAAAAAATTCATTGATGTGCTATCAAAGGCTGGCTGTGGGTACAACGGTATAATCCCGTGGAGTGCAGAAGGCTTATCTCAAGCGGATATCGCTAAATGGGAGCCTAGGAAGTTATCAATGGACTCATGTCACCATATAGTAAACATTATCAGCAAAGATAGAATTTACAATATTGACTAATGTATTAACAGCTAAACCCACTTCGTTGGGTTTTTTATTGCCTAAGTAGAGGGGCCTCACCCAGAGACCTTATTTCTTCGGGCATGGCCATGTACTAATAAATGAATCCACTACTTGATGACTTGCTTGCTTGTTACGAGCTTCAGGTGAATTCTTTAGGTGTTTGGCCGCAACATCCATAGCTTGGTTCAAAGTAACACTACGTGGTGGGCAGAAAAGAATGCCTGAACCAAGGTCAAATGTTCCTGCAATATAGCCCGAGTACATACCCGATTTAACAACATCGTTAGCATCTAACAGAGTGTCATTCATTAGACGCTCCCTTGCTTGACTATATTCATGCACAGAATTCCCATCCCAAAGGTAATTTTGAGCAAAAAGTGGCATAGGGATTAGTAGGAGAAGTAAAAGTTTTTTCATTAGAAGTCTCAGAGAATAATTAATATTTTAGTGTTTTGGTAGGGCGCAAAATATCATATTTTCTTATACTTTAAAAATGACAAGTCTAGCTGCCTAATTCAGCGGTTTTTATTGCCTGAACTCTGCATCTATCCTAGAATTTACGTACTTAACTTAAATATGGTGATGTATGAAAAAGGGATTGGTGGTATTGCTTTTAGGTCTAGCTTCGTTTAGCTCATTTGTCAGCATTGCGAGTGTTGGCGCTAATGAACGGCCTGAAATTACAGAAGATGATGTAGTGCCAGATATGGCGGCAAGTATTAATCGACAGAAAGCACTTCTATGTGGTGCGTTTGAAAAACATGGCAACATACGTACTTGTAAGCGTTTAGTTGATAACATGGTTGCTTTGGCTTATTCCCAAGGCGAAGCTAGCATGGGCTGTAAGTTAAAAGCAGATGACCCGAAGTATAAGGAAATACCAAATATTGAAGAATACTGCGATAAAGCTAAGAGTCTAATTAGCAACCTAAGCCCTAATGATTAACCTGCTTCGGCAGTTTTTTTGTTATGAGCATCGATTAAGGATATATCCAAGACTCGGGTTTATCATAAATACCACATTCATCATCCATTACTTTAGCATGTAGTTTTTTGGCGATTTCTAGCATTTTTATATAGAGGGCAGTATCAGGCCATTTGGTATAAATCCTACCTTCGTACCAGTCAAGCCAAGGTTCTTCGTAGGTGCTATTACCGAACCATAAAGCGTTAAACTCACCGTTAATAGCATTTATTTTTAGCTCTGGGTCTTGTTCAACAAGAGCTAGCCACTCATCGCTACTGATTGGATTGCTTTCACTATCAAACCAGCATTCAGCGCGAGTAATATGAAATTCTACACCCATACAGTCATCCTTATTAAATTAGTGAAAATAAAATATCACTTAAATACATAATCTGAAAGTGTGCTTTGCTTCAATTTGCATCCTCGCTAGGCTAACATTACTGAAACTAATTGATGGGATGGTGAGATGAAAGGATACGTAGTTGCTAGTTTGCTAATGATGACGTGCTTTGGTTCTGTTGCTGAAAATAATAAAGATACCGCTCCATTCGGGTTTAAATGGCAAGCATCGGTAGATGAAGTCAAAGAAAGTATTTCTGGCAATTACATCATTGTTAGTGAGGAAGTTAGTTGCCCAATAAGCAAGTTAAAGCTAATTAAGGCTAATGAAGAACACACAGGCAGTTGGGTGTATGAATTAGGGTTCTTTACTCCAAGGTCAGGCGATAATTTCATAGGATTGAACGAGGTTAGCTATAGCAAATCATCAAAAGATAAAAAAGCTATTGATGAGGATTTTAAAAATGTACGGGCTGAGCTCACAAGCCGCTATAAAGAAAAAGCCAACGAGAACAACACGCCAGATGAAATGTCATTCACCTATAATAGTCCTTATGTAACTGGTTTACTTGCATACGAGGATGGCTATGCAGGTTGGCAGGTAACCACGATTGTACTAAACACACCGACTTTAGATAGAAAAGAGTGGGCCGAGGTGTACGATAAAGCAAAATCTGAGTGCTTTAAGCAGTAAGATAAATAGTTAGTGTTAATTTCTGTCTAGCCCGTCCTTGGGCTAATTTCATTGCATTACCCAGCGATCATTGACCCAACTGGCAGGGCTGTCTTCAATATTTACAACCCAATCAGTTGAAGGTAGCAACGAAGTTAACTGTGAAAGTGCGTCAAGCCAATACTCAATTGATTCCATCAGTATACCCCAGCAGTGATACCAGGGATATTATCAATGCAGCAATGCGTGGGTTAAATACTATTTGGCGTGACGGTTACCTGTATTATAAAGCAGGCATCATACTATCTGATTTTACTGATTCAGATGTTACTCAGTTTGATATGTTTTCAACACAAAAGCCATTTCGTAATAGCGATGAGCTAATGAAAACATTAGACTCCATTAATAAGAGCGGGCAGGGTAAAGTGTGGTTTGCTAGTAAGGGCGGCGATAGCGGATACAAAATGAAAAGAGAAATGTTATCGCCTGCTTACACAACAAATTTTGATGAATTGCCAGTGGTTAAAAGCTAAGAAATGGGCTGAGCGTTTTAAATGTATTGCTGAATAAATAAAAGAAAGCAGGGAGAAGAGCTGTGAAACACAAACAATATGGACTTTGCTTTTTGGCCTGACACAACTGGGACACAGAGCCAAATTGAATATAATTTTCTGCTCTGCCTTAACAACAGACATAGCTTGTATCCTTTGTAATCCAGTTTATAGGGAGCAGAACAATACATTTGTTCAATGCAAAGAAGAAGCCCCGGTATTTCCAAAAAATACCGGGAGTCTGTTGTTACCTGGCGATGAGCGCAAACACACCCCAGCCAAAGTATTCCCGCGTGTAAGTCACGTGACGTTTCGGCGAGACCGTTAGCTCGGCCCTGACTTCTGCGGCGAAGTCGTCGTCAGGGTTAGCTTCCAACCAGCGGCGCATGGTCAGCCATTTCGCGGCCTCATACCGGTCCCAGCCTTCTTGGTCTGCCAGCACCATTTCCACTACGTCATAGCCGAGGCCGTCGAAAGCGCGGATAAGTTCAGGTAACGTCAGGAAATCAGCTATTGCGTTAACGCCACAGGCCTGAGCTATCTCTTCCGCTGCTGGTAGCTGACGCCAGTAGGGTTCGCCGATAAGCATGAATCCGCCCGGCTTCAAGCTCTGAGCCAGCAGCCCGACGGTCCCAGCAAACCCACCAGCAATCCATGTCGCCCCGATGCAGGCGACAACGTCGAATTTCTCCTCTGCAACATACCCAGCGGCGTCGTTATGTATGAACTGAACCCGGCTGCTGACGCCGAGTTCTTCCGCGCGGCGTTTAGCCTGTTCGCTGAACAACTGGCTCATGTCGATACCGACACCGGTAATGGCGTGATCCCGGGCCCAGGTACAAAGCATTTCCCCCGAGCCACTGCCGAGGTCAAGAATGCGAGTATCCGGCTTCATGCGTAGTACACGGCCCAGCGTGGCGTACTTCTCTTCGGTGAACGGGTTGTGGATGCGATGTTCGCTTTCACTTATGGTAAAAATACGTGGGATATCCAATGCTGAATTCCTTTTATTGTGTTGAGTATTAAGAGGAAGTTCCTCTAAGTTTTTTGGCTTTTTCAGCCAGCAGAGCAAATAGCTTCCCTTCAAATGTCTCGCTGACTGGCCAGTCGTGGCTTTCAGGAGGAGGAAGCAGGGTAAATCCGACATTATCGAGCAGGCTGAAGTACTCGTCATTGCGCAAGGCCGTCATCTGGCTGCCGAAACGGGTGGTATGACCGTTTGCTTCAGTTATTCCCTGACGTTTAACTTCTTCGAAAGTATGGACTTCAGTGAGCAGCCGGCCACCAGGCTCCAGCCGTAGTGCGCAGCGGCTGATGATGGCGCACGCATCCGCTGTGCTGAACACATTCCGTTCCCCAAACGTCATCATGATGAAATCGAGCGACCTATAAGGGTATTGAAATCCATTATGCTCTCCTTAGCGGTTATCAAGCTGTGCACGAACATTATTCAGCCCGGTGGTGTTGATGCGGTACGGCTGACCGTTGATGGACTTGATAAGCTTTTTGGCTTTGAGTTTTTTGAAAGTGGAGAGGGTGCAGTCGGTGAGCAACAGCCCTTCACGGGTGTAGCATTCAACGGCGGTGATGCGACCAGACGCATCGCGGACGTGCGCGATACGACCACCTTTAGCGAGAACGTGTAAGGTACGTTGTTCCTGACGGGATAAATTCATACTGGAAAACCTGTTTAATCATCATGTGCAAAATTCGCAAACACACTGCGGTGTTCGCATTCGATTTCGGCGCATTGATAATCAGTTCGGCCTGAAAAGGTCGATAAACTGATTATCGGATGATTACATTCTCCAGCATCAAAGCCTCGGGTTGAGTTAAAAGGTATTTACAGAGTTAATGCTAACACATAATTTAAATATGGGTATGTACAGTACAATAAAGTGTGATTTACTTCATCAAATTCATTTTTTAACTTTGGCATGCTCCCCCGTTCATTCACATAGAATGCTGTTAGCAATGTCTGTTCCTCGATCAGAGCAGCACCATGAGTTCTGTTTATGGTTAGTTTAGTGCCAGAAGATGAATCCTAAGTTTTACTCAACTTAATGGCTTAGTTTCAAGTCTAAGAATAAAGAAAATTATGGGAGGAAGGTTAAAAGGCTAGCAGTAGCAAGCCTTCTAACGCGGGAGATATTGTTTAATTTCTCAGATAAACATTTAAAAATACGTTTATATGTATATTAAATATTTTAGATATGATTATTAGATGATCTGCATAAATTGAAGTATTTCCACTTTCATATTCGTTATAATGGCTGTCTGTAATATTTAGACTATCTGCCATTTCATGAGTTGATATTTTTTTATTTACTCTAATGTTTCTTATATATTCACCAAGGTTCTTATTTCTTTGTGTGGTTTTTTTCATTATTATCTTTCTATCTATTATATTGGTGTTAGCGCAGTATTTTATTTAAATTTATTTACAGATAAAGGTATTGATTTCTACGTGGCAATGAATTTGAATATAAACGCAATCCTAAATTAATAATTTCGCCATCACTCTCTAATTCTTTTAATAAAGAAACAAAGAAGGATTCGACACTAATATTTAATTTTATTAAAAATAGTAAAATTAGGCTGAATGATATAGTATTAATACCATTTTCGTAGCGTGAAACCTGCTGTTGGCTGACATGAAGTAATTTGCTTATGTCTTCTCCTGTCAGGTCATTTTCAATGCGTTTTTGTCGTAAATAATTTCCAATTAAGATGTTTACTTTGCTATTTAAAATAGCACGATCCATATTAACCTCTATAGTGAGTAAGAATTTTCTGAGATAAAAATTAGTCAAATAATAATATTAAGTACAATCGTTTATAACGCTTGATGGAATATTTTTCATCGGTATAAACGATTGATACGAAAAAATCAATCGTTTGATTTTATTTTTGTTTAGGCTTAATATCATGATAAATAACAATTAATTTGATATTTCTTGTTTTTAAAATATTACAAGACAAATGAAGTGGCAATTGCGAATACACGCAATAAGAGTATTTGCGGTTTCATTTTTTATGGTATCTTGAATATTAACTTCAATGATTAAATTATGCTTATTGTTTAGTATTTTATTTATTTTGTATTTACATTCGATTTTTCTTATTTAATTTATACATATAATAATATTATTATTTACAACGCTGCATCATTTTTGAAATAAAATATTATCAATTGAAATATTTTGTTACAATATAACTGGTTTAATAGTGATAAAACAATCTAGAAAATTTTCTTATGTGTTGATTTTATCGTAAATAATAATGTGCTTATATTAAATCTAGCCGCAATTATTTAGAGTATCGGCAGTGATTTTATATACTTGAGGAGATTAATTATGGAGGTTAAATTTTCACTTTATGTTTCATTATGAAACTATTTTTTGAGGGATACAATGGTGGAATTCATACAGCTATACTGTTTTTTAGTGATATATAACGTATAACTATATGCAGATACTGTGTAACCCGAAGTCACGCTTTTTGAAAAAAAAGGTAGTGAACTAGAAGAAATGCAATAGTGAGGATGGCTGATATGGCTGAAGCTCATTAATGAACTGGAGTGATAACATGAACCGAAGTGAATTGGTTGATTATATTCAGCATAATTATGGCGTGGATCCTGAGACCCCTTGGGGGAAGTTCCCTGAGTATATTGTTTTTAGGAGAAGAAATAACGCAAAATGGTTTGCAGTTATTATGCGCATTTCATCAAATAAATTAGATACAAATAAAAATGAAGAGATGGTTAATATCGTCAACCTTAAAGCTCCCCCTGAACTCATTGGCTCATTGCGGTTAAAAGACGATATTTATCCGGCATATCATATGAATAAAGAGCATTGGATTACGATAAAGCTGCCAGGGAGCCTTACCGATAGTGAACTCAAAGAGTTAGTCGAAGATAGTTATAAGTTAACAGCATAACAGTTTATTATATTGCACCCCATCCTTAGGGAAAGTTTCTATACTAGCTAGTTAAGTTTTTTAGCAATGATAAATAATCGAGGAAATGGCATTAAAACATAGCCATTATCTTGTTTTGGGTAAGTTTCTGTTAATAATTCATGATAACGTGCGAGAAATTGCTCTTTTTGCTTTTTATTTAAGTTTTCAAGGTAAGGCCTCAACCCTGTTGCTCTTAACCAATCAATGATTGAATCAATAGATGGCATGACGTGGTAATAAGTTGTTTGCCATATATCAACAGAGCAGGTAGCTGCTGAAAGCAAATCATAATATTCAGTTATTGATAAAAGTGCTGTTCTATATATCGCAGAAATGGATTGCTCATTGGCTACTTTGCGCATTAAAGCATGTGTGGGTTCATTCCAATTATTTGGCATCTGAATGGCTAAAATACCGCCACTTTGTAGTTGGTTAACTAGGTGAGGAAATAATACCTTGTGATCAGGTAACCATTGTAAGGATGCATTGGCAAATATAAGGTCCTGCTTGGTTTCAGGAACCCAGGTTGTGATGTTCGCTTCTGTAAACTGGCAATCAGGAAGATTCTTTCTCGCTTCAACTAACATAGCGGGAGAATTATCAACTCCCATTATTCTTGCTAATGGATACATTTCACGAAGTATCTGAGTTGAATTACCGGGCCCACAACCTAAATCAGTTAAATTACATGCGTTAGAGACATGAATATGACTGAGTAAGTCGTATGATGGACGAGTTCTTTCCCGCTTAAATTGTAGGTACAAGTCTGGGTTCCAATCTTGCATGTGTGAGCCTCATTGTATTATTAGATAATTAAATCATAACCTATGGCTGAGCATATTGCATTTCTGGCTAAATATGAATTATTTGCGTACCCATCAGAACAGCTTGACCACCAACTTCTACCTGAATGATATTTTTTGTTTGCGAGTTAATTGTTACTTGAATTAATGACGGGCATCCCATTGCTCGACCTTGTTCAAACAGAAAATGAGTTTCATTTGGTAAAACATAATTGACCAAATAGCAGCCAAGGGCTCCGCTAGCACTGCCTGTTGCTGATTCTTCATTTATTCCGTAGAGCGGTGCGAAATTTCGACAATGTGCTGTGGTCGAAGAGTTATGGTTTAGCTCAAATACATGAAAACCGATAGCTTTGAATTCACGACTTAGCCTTGCTATTGCCTCATAATTAGGCTGTAGCAAATCTAAATGACCAGTTTTAACTGGAATAATAATGTCGGGTAACCCTGTTGAAACTATCATGATAGGTAAGCCTGTTTCAGCAATAACTTCGTTAGTTATGCCAAGGGCTGTTGCTACTTCATTGATACTGGGCCCATTGCGTAAGGTTGGTAGTGTTTGCTCCATAACGATGTTATTTGGGCTAACAGACACGCTCAGAATACCTGCTTTGGTTTTTTGAGTGTAAAGCCCATCAGTAAGTTGCTTAAGTGAAGCTAAAGTAGAAAACACAGCTAATGTGGCATGACCACAAAAATCAACTTCACCTTCAGCAGTATAGAAATCTACTATAAAATCAGTTTCTTCGCCGTTATAGACAAATGCAGTTTCTGAAAAACCGACCTGCCGCGCAATAGCAATTTTTTGTGAAGTGCTGAGTTTTGGCGGGTTGAGGACAACACCTGCTGGGTTACCACCAGAATTATTTTGTGTGAAAGAATTGACAAGGTATACCAGGATAGCTTGCTCAACTGAATCGGTATTTTTATTTTGCATGGGGATCTTATTGATTGGTTAAAATTTAACAAGAAGTATAGACAATATATTAGCATTAACTCATTGTATAATAGAATAAATATAAACAATCTATTGAGATAACATGATAGCGATGCAGAACTCAATATTATAAAGAGTTAAGTTGAAGTTGATTGAAAATTTGATATAAGTTGGGTGATTTATTTTGATGCAGGTGAAAATAATTGAAATATATGCTGCATAAAATTATGCGGAAGAAATATACAAAATCCTTCAAGACCTAGATGAATAGTAAAAAATTTTATTTATATGGCAATAAAACTTATTATTACCTAAGCTAGGTAATAAGCCTCAACCATTAGAGCAATGTTCAAAGCTATGTTTAAGTTGTTTAATAGCATATTTTTCTATGTCTCTTAAATTCATATTCATGGTATCCAACCCTTTGATATCCATTTTAAGTGTATGAGTGGAGTTGTCGTCACCGATCAAAGTTATATGCAAGCCTGTAACTTTTGTATTTTCTTCTAATATATTTACTTGAGTTAGATTAAATCGCATAAAAGTACCTTTTATGTAAATTATAATTATTAATTAATTTACTCTAATTGCATGTTTATTTCCTTTACAAATAGTTAAAAATTGTAACTGTCATTGTTCTTAAAATTATCATAATAAATATATAAATTTCTCACGATTTATTACTTAAGTTTAAGTTATGGAGACGTCACCACCTATAGTATCCATGATAGATGCCTATTCCGTTGAATAATCGTCCGATTTATCCAATAAGATCTAGTGGGTAGCAAAATGAGGAAAATATCACTGGTTATTGAAGGGCGTTGTTTCTAAGGTATGCCATCATTTAGCAAAAAAAGCCCCTGCAAGCAGGGGTATCTAATGGAAATGTATATTTATAGTTATTGTTATAAGGTGCCTGTTGTTTAGATAGGCTATCAGATAATACCAGTGATTAAGGATTAATCCAAATCAGAGTAAGCATAAAATTAAAATAAATGTTTTACAGGGAGGCTTGCGTTTGAAATTACTAAGCAACTAATTGTTTTTTAATATTAATTTCTTTTTTTAGAACCTAATTCCGAGTGAGTGTAACTACATGATATCTAATGCTTATGATTAACTTATTGAGAATAATACATAAATCAAACTAAAGTTGGCGAGATGAATGTAAGGTTTTGACTGAATACAAAAACATAATAAGAGTAAAAACGAGTATTATTTTATAGATTATCTCACGGACAAATGGGAAATTATTGAAGTATAGTAAAGGAATATAATTAAAAAGATAATTAAATCGGTTTTGACTTGAAATATAAAATATTACTCCCATAACAGTTATAAATAATCTTTTTAATGTAAGGGATAAAAGATGACTAATGCACAGTGGGTAATACAAGCATTAAATGCGGTATTGGGTGAGAATATTGGTTCATTGCCTGTGGCTAAACAGTATTTTTCGGATAAATATATTCAAGTTGTTGATGGAAAACAAATTGATTTTAATGAATTTATTACACATTTGCAGGTATTGAAAGAAGCCACTGAGTCGATTGTTATTACTATTAAATCTATCGCAGAGGGGGATGGATGTGTTCATACTCAACATCTGGCAAAAGCCACTAAAAAAGATGGTTCAGTAAGTGAATTTGAGGTATTTGCTTGTTTTCAAATAGAAGATGGAAAAATTACCCGTTGCGAAGAATTAACAAGAATGGTTAAAGGTAATAATACTGATGAAGATTTAGGCTCAAGAACCTAAATCTTTATTGCTTGTACAATACTGAATACTACTATTGTAGGTAAAACCCATATTAAAACAAGGTTTTACCTTACTTTTATTCTATCTTATATTAACTTGGGTAAATTAACTGTAATCCAGTACCAACTTCTTGTACTGGTGCATATTTTGCCAAATGTATTTTTGCGTTGAGATCTGTACAGTGGCATGGGTGTATAAATTTTATATCCTGCTGGTTAAAGTAATTACCTGTTTTTTCCAAAATTTCTTTTGATGCTTGCTGTAAATGAAACCCACCTATGACAGTGACAATATTATTTATGCCAGTTACATGCTTTGCATATTCAGTAATATTACAAATTCCAGAATGAGAGCAACCCGTTATTACAATTAGGCCTTCAGACGTTTTAATTGCAAGTGCTGAGTCATCAAACACATAGTCATCAATGATATTATGATTGAAGTCGAGTGTAGTACCAATTGGCTCTTTTCCCTCAAAACTATTGAGTCTAGGAATTTGGCCTAAAAAAATTATATTTTCAGAAAGATAGTATGGTTTTGTCGCTTCTATACAATGAAAATAAGAAGCTAAAATGTCTTTAGATGTATTTGTCCCGATGACTTTAGATTGAAATTTTTTGGGAATTAGCGCATCCGGATGGTATATCAGGTGTTTAGTTTCAGGTGCTTCAATGTTACGGCGGTCAAAGTGTTGAATTAGGTGACCTAAGCCCCATGTATGATCATTGTGGCCGTGAGAAAGCACCAGGTCAGTAATATCGGCAAGATCAATATGTAAAATATTCGCATTATCAATAAATATATCTGAATAACCTGTATCGAATAATATTTTTTTATCATCAGCTTCGATATAGTAGCAAACACCGGGTTCACCACAAAAATAACTATCAATCAGGGTATTATTATCTACAAGAACAGTAATTTTTATTGTCATCATGAGCTCATGTTTAATAGAAGTAATCGTAATCTGTTGTATCAGATAAACAGTAACAAATTACTAAATGGCGATAAAATATAATTATAAAAAATGAGGAAATGAGAGGAATATGAGAAAATTATAAAAAAGGTCGGAGGAGACTATCGAGAGTCAACCTCCTAAATAAATTGCGATATAAGCTTATACATTGCTAGGCAAATTTTTTTACTTCTTCACTTCTTGTTGAATTTCATCACCTGTTTCATGGGGATTGGTTGGCTCTGTATGAAAAATAGACATAACATCTTCTAATAGATCTGATTGAGCTTCTAAAGCTTTTAAGGATGATTGCAACTCACGAGTCATAGCTGCATTCGCTTGAGTGGTGTTATCTAATTCATTGATTGCTAGATGTATTTGACTCACCCCATGGGTTTGTTCATTTGAGGCAAGCGCAACACTTTGGATCATTTCATTGATATTAGATGTGTCTTGTGCAATTGAAACGATATTGTCATTTGCATCCGCTGCTAATTGGAAACAGTGGTTAATCTTATCATTTGAATTATTAATCAATAGCTTGATTTCTTTGGATGCTTGAGTACAACTAATTGATAAT
Organism: Providencia rettgeri; assembly: GCF_013255915.1. Lineage (GTDB taxonomy): Bacteria > Pseudomonadota > Gammaproteobacteria > Enterobacterales > Enterobacteriaceae > Providencia > Providencia hangzhouensis. The sequence continues at coordinate 2,173,584 of NZ_CP053896.1, forward strand.
TCGCGCACTTCATTTGCGACGACCGCAAACCCTTTGCCATGTTCACCCACTCTGGCAGCTTCTACAGCGGCATTCAATGCTAATAAATTAGTTTGAAAAGCAATATTATCAATGGTTGAAGTGATTTTACTTATTTCTTTTGAAAAATCGACGATATCATCCATATTTTCTACAACATCAGAAATAAGTTCATTGCTTTTTTCAATAGTTACACTTGTCTCTGACATCAATTGGCACGATTGGTTAGTGTGAGCTGTATTTAATTTAAAAGATGAATCGAGTTCTTCGACACTGGCTGCGGTTTCGACAATTGCCGCGGCTTGTTGATCTGCTCGAATAGAAAGGTCGTGATTCATCTGGGTGATATCTCCAAGCTCAACTTTTATATGATGAGTGTTGTCATAGATATTTTTAACGATATCAATCAGCTTACTTTGCATATTAGATACATGCTGTTTAAGTAATTTAATTTCATATAAACCTTTGTTATCAAAGGTATGATATAGAACGCCATGGCTAACTTTCTCAATATCATCAATAACTTGGTTTAGTGGGCGAATAAAGAAAAGCTGTAGAATAAATCGAATAAATAGAGTCACGAGGATAACGATTGAGATAGTAACGATTAAGCCAATCAAACTTTGCTTATACAATTGCTCACTTGCAAGAGCAATATCATGATAATTACTATTTAACTGTTGATGATAATTAACGTAGTTTTTCTCAAATGTATCTTGAAACCCTTGAGTAGGTTGGTTTAAAAAGTCATATGTTTTTCCTTGAACTAAAAATACAGAAAGTTCATTCAATGCAGCATATAACTCTTTATATGATTTTTCTAGTTCAGCAAATTCATCACCGTTTTTATAAATTGAGGTGGATGTGAATGCATCCCAATAGTTTCCTGTTTCTGTTATTTTTTTATGATAAAACTCGATGAGGCTATCTATGTCAGTGTTTGATGTTTTCATCTTATTGATAACCAATAAATGACGAGAGCTAGCGCGATTCAATGTGTTTCGTGCTTGTAATAAAGATTGCCACGTATTATTCAGTTGTGTTTGTTCATTATAAATAGTGTCGAGTTTGGATAATGTCTCTTGATATTGCTTTAAAGAACTAAAGAAAAACCAACAGGTTGAAAGAAGAAGGACGATAAGCAGGCCTGAAATAAACCAGACTAGAGTTGTCGTTTTAAAACCAGAAAAAGAGAATTTAGCTGAACTAAAATTAATTTTTTTTAAATTACCAGACATCATTGATTATTTCCTTTCATACCATCGAGTAGTATGTTTGCACGCATACTAAGTACGACTTCTAAACATAACGTGATTAACCATGAGCAAATCGAAGTTGTCCAATAGCTAAAAAGTTATATGTAGTCACGCGGAAGCATCAGGCGTAGGGACTAAATGAATGTATCGGCACTAACTCTGGATACTTTATATCCAACAATTTGACTTAGCTCATAAAATTGAAAGTAATTAAGGGGTTTTACTGATCGAGAGAGAATGGGAGGAAATAATTGTTGTACATTGCTACTTAGAATACAGTTAATTTACGAATTATTTGTGATAATAATAGTCAACCTTTAAAACTTTGGCTTTGAGTGCGGTATGCTTTCTTTATTCTTTAAATGCCTTTTAGGCGCTTTAGCTGTATTGATTATTGCACTATTTTCGCGTAGTAAAATTTACTATATTGCAGGTTTAGTTCCATTATTTCCTACATTTGCATTAATTGCACATGTTATCGTTGTACAAGAACAAGGCACAGAAGCACTAAGAAAAACGGCATTGTTTGGGCTGTGGTCACTCATCCCTTATGCAATGTATTTATTAACGGTATATTTGCTAGCAACGAAAATGACGGCTTGGGGAAGTTTAAGTATTGCAACTGTTATTTGGATAATAACAGCAGCAATATTGGTTTATATATGGCAACTCACTCAATAAATAACATAGGGAGAAATAATTAACTGTAAATAATGATAAAACTAAACTATCACGATAAGCTGATAGCTTAAGCCTTATGGGCTATAGTCGCAAAAATCTAAGTATTAACTATAATGATAAGCAGTGTTTTCCATTGAGTTGTACAGTTAAAATGTTATTAAGAACCTTGGTATTATTATTAGTTGCTGGTTGCGCGTATATTGCAGGAATTATGACTGAAATTAAACTTGATCCTGAGTTAGATACTGAAGGTCGAGTGAAAAGTTCTGTCGAAGATTTTCTTGCTTACCCCTCAGCTGCAAATTATAAAAATGTTCAATACTATGTATTGACCAAAAGTGAAGAGGGGGATGAAACTGGCTATTATTGTGGCGAAGTCTTTGGTTTTGAAAATGAATTACCCCATGGCTATAAAAGGTTTATCGTTAGACTCCATAAAAATAGAGCTGGCAAGGTAATGATATCCATTCCTTTTGTAGAAAAAACAGATGATATTATTCCCGCAGAGCAATTTGAATCTGTGTGGGACAGGTATTGTAAAAGAAGCTAATTTAATATAGCTCGTTGAGTGACAAACAAAACGAGCACCAATAATATTAATTTGTTTTAACTGCCATCGTTGCTAGGAATGTGGGCAGATAATTATCAACGACAAATCGTGGATTAGGTTGCCAGTCTTCTTTAAAGCCAGTGATATAAAAGCCTACCTTTATTTGCCCCCCAATAAGATCTGTTAATGAGTGACCGAACACAAAAGCTTCTCGCCTTGCTTGCTTTTGCGCTATTTGCTCTATTGATAGGGTAGATAGCTCGGAGTACGGCATAGTATGACTTGGTTTTATTATGCCTTGCTCATCATATCGCTTATCACGTTCTCCAATGAAAACAACTGGATTAAAAAAACTGGATAACAGTCGTCCATTTGGTTTTAAAACACGGTAGCATTCTTGCCAGACTGGGTTAACATCTGGAATATACAGGTTAGAAATAGGGTGAAATATAATATCAAATGATTCATTCGCAAACATGTGTAATGAGCGCATATCACCTTGAACAATCTCTAATGTTAAATTATCCCTTTCTGCCACCATTTTGTCTTGCTCAAGCTGTTTTTGAGAAAAGTCAAAAACAGTCACATTCGCCCCTGCGGCCGCGAGTACTGGAGCTTGCTGTCCCCCAGCAGAGGCTAAGCAGAGAATTTTTTTATCTTTTACATCACCTAACCAAGCGTCATCAACAGGAGTTGGAGTTAGATGAACCTGCCACTTTCCTTTTTTAGCTTCATTGATAGTTTTGGAATCAACGGGGGTTGACCAAGCAAGTTGCGATTCTGCTTGTTTATCCCATGCTTTTTGGTTGGCACTCATAAAATCTGTCATAAAAAGACCCTCTGCATACAATAATTTGTCACAGTGTAGCAAAAAATGAGCAAATTGAAATAAAAATGTACCGGTTAGTACACAATTAATTTCCTACCATTAAATGATATGAGGTGCCATTAAATTCAAAATTAGTGACATTACTCATTCCTATCTTCTTATGTGCAAAAAGGGACCTAAGATTATCTGCATTGATAAATGCAATAGGCTTTCCTTGGTTATACGAACAAACGCTATCAAAAAGGCTCTTTAGAATATTTTTTCCTCTATAATTTCTATCAATACAAACAGGGCCATAGAACCAATTATTCTGTATAATTTCCGTATGCTGCTTAATGATCAAATGTGCTATAGCGGGTAGGGATGAAGAATGAGGATCAAAGCTAAATACGACTGCGATAATTTTATTTCCATCTCTGGCTATAACAGTAGTTAGACTCCCTGAAAACATAGCGTTGACTTTAGCTTGAGGATATTCACCGAGTAACCCACCTTGTTGGGATTCAGAATTAGATTGCAATAATTGAGCCACAGCAGGACAATCTGATTGTGTCATTAATTCATATTTAATATTCATTATTCCCTCGTAATGATTGCTAAATACGTTTAAATTTATAATATGAAGAGTAGCGGGATTTGTGGGAGCACATTGTAATGTGTTACTTCTAACCCCATAATATCGGTTATTTATTCTTTGTCTATTGAATCAGTATGTTAACTAAACTTTATCCAGTATTTTTACTTGTTATTTCAAATGTATTTATGATGTTTGCTTGGTATGGGCATTTAAAATTTACAACAAAGCCACTGTATGTTGTTATTTTCTTTAGCTGGTTAATTGCATTGGTTGAATACTGTTTTGCGGTGCCAGCTAATCGGTTAGGGCATCAGTACTACAGTGCAGCTGAATTAAAAACAATGCAAGAGGTGATAACACTCTGTGTTTTTGTTCTTTTTTCGGTGTTGTATTTAGGTGAAAGTTTTACCATTAATCATTTAATAGGTTTTATTCTCATTTTTGCGGGGGCCTTTTTTATATTTAAGGGGCCATTTTAACAAAAAGAGCAGTTTGAGCTGCTCTTTTTGGATTTGACTTAATTTATACCCATCCTTTTTCATGGAATTGTTTCAGTATTACAACAAATTGCTGCATTTCCTCGGGGGTTCCTAGCGTTAATCTATTCCAGCCAACCGCTGGTGGAAATTCACGACCTACCATGACATGAGCATCAGCCATACGTTGTTGATAGGTTTTTACGTCCCCTTTAACTTTATGGAAAATAAAATTAGCCTGTGATGGAGCATATTCCAGCCCGATTTCGTTTAATGCTTTTTCTACGATTTTTCTCGATATATCGTTGGATTTTAGGCTGTATTGAATAAATGATTTATCCTTTAGTGATGCAATCGCAGCAACCGCACCTGCTGTATTAGTATTATCAATAGATAAAAACGTATCTACAGCAGCAATAATTTCGGGAGTTGCGACCCCATAGCCGACTCTTAAGCCTGCTAAGGCAAAAATTTTAGAGAAGGTACGTGTGACAATCAGGTTGTTTTGACCTTTTTTGACTAATTCAATAGCACTTGTAAAGTTCGGGTCTTCAACAAATTCAGCGTAAGCTTCATCAACGATAAAAAATGTGTTGTCAGAGTCTTTACTCAGCCACTTATCAAGCTGGCTATAAGGCGTGATCATTGCCGTCGGATTATTTGGGTTACAAATATAGACCATTGATAAACCATCAAAGTCATTAGCGGCTTGTTCCATTTTTGCTAAGTCAAATGATAAATCGGTTTTTAAAGGAATTTTCGTTATCGTCACCCCTAATGGTAGGGAGTATAGCTCCGCATAATTGAATGTTGGGTCAGGTGTGACAAGCTGAATATTGATACCGCGTTTCTTCGCTTTATTTGCCAACATCGCGACAGTGGCTTGAATGGTTTCAGATGAACCATTGCCTATACTAATGTTCTTATCGGATAAACTGTAGAGCTCACCAATATTCTGCTGTAATTCAGCACGAGCATCATCAGGGTAGCGGAATGCATTAGGTAATGCTTTAATGATAGCTTCTTTAGCCTTTTCGGACATCCCTAATGAGTTTTCATTGAAATTCAATAGTAATGGGTGTTTTTCACTCGGTAAGACAATGTTACTATTTTGTGCAACCGCATGATTAAACAATGAATTAAGCGCAAGCCCACCAGCCACTAATGAGCTGGATTTAAGAAATGAACGACGATCCATAGTTATTCCCTGAAATTATTATTTTTGAATGTATTAGATTACTCATAATTATCTCAAAGTAAATAATTATATAGATAAAATGACTTTTTATTCATTTGATTGTTTGGGTTAACTATTTCAAATCATTGCATAGGAAATTTAATATTATCTATTTAATTGATATTAAAAGATAAAATTTTTTAACTCGGGAGTGACTAGAATAATAAGTAATTGTGCTATGAATTAAATTCGTTATATAATAATTTATATGATGATTATTTGGCTATAATAGGAACAATAATGAAGCTATACATGTTTTATGTGGGTGGTAACGCAGGTAAATCTAATATTGAAGTACATGATGTTCAGTTTGTGGCAGCAGAGCAACCTACAGATGCTTGGCCGACATTAAGAGAAAATTGGTTTGGTGATAAAGACAAGATCCATATTGATGGTTATGCAGTGATTAATTGGGCCGATGGGTTTGAAATAGAATTACGAAAAGAACCCTCAACAAGTGAATATCGCCTTTATTTTGTTAATGTAGGTGGATATATTCCAAGCAACCTTGCGGAATTACACGAGTTTGATTTATTCGTTGCTAAAACTGCACATGAGGCTAAACAAAAAGCACTTCAGGCGCTATTAACAAATAGTCAGCAACAACATAAAGATAATTTGAAAGATGTGGATGATTGCTTATTACTACAACAAGTTGGTGATTTTTATATACATCTAACTGAAAATAAAAATGGAAATCACTTTATTCCTCAGTGGCAAGGTTACCAGCCAATCGGAATATAAAATAATACCAAGGGTAGTGTTATTCTACCCTTGGTAAAAATTACTGACCTTGTACAGGGGTATTAGGCGTAATTTCTACAACTGCAACTTTAACCATATATTGTTTACCATTTTCTCCTTTAGGAGCATCTGCAGCAATTTTTTTCAGTGTTTCATCTGGCTGAGCTGTTTGAATTGATGTTGAATATTGCATCATACCACGGTGACGATTTGCATAATTAGAGTGACGATAATTATCACAAGGTCTATCATTATATTGGTGTTGATTTTGGTACCCACCACGGTGCCATGAACCATTCCCATCCCCTGGGTAAGCAAATGTTGAAAAACTGATAGCGATTAAACTTGCACTAAGAATTAATGGCTTTAATATATTCATGTGATATCTCCTTTAGAATATTTATTAATTATCATTCTGCCATTCTAATTATGTAATTCAATTACATTTACTTATCTAAATGAATAAACCATAATTTAATCACTTTATATTCATTATTTCTTCACAATGAAAATAGTTTGTTAATGAAATGAGAGTGAGGTTAAATTATAATTCTCTGTTGGTTTTGTTTTATTGTTTTTCATTGAAAAACTTAGCGAGTTTACTGATTGATATAATTGATGCAACGGCAATATCTTTATTATAATCATCACATAATACTAACAGTCTATCGATGGCGGCTTCTTGTTCAATTGAACAAATATAATCACCTAATGCATTTATTGCAGCTATTTTAACATCATTGTTATTGCCATGAGTTAAGTTAACGAGATTTTTAACGATCTTTTCTTTCATAAAAATAGATTAAATTAGCCTAATAGTATAGAGGTTAGTATAAAACTAGCTAACAAAATAAAAAATGTTTTTTTTATTAATGTTAAGTTAATAGATATAAATTGAATCAATAGTGATAGGAAGGTTTTAGAATAGTTTTCAATATTAAAGTTCGAGTTTTATGAGAAAATAGCAATTGGTTAGGGGGAATATCAAATAGTAGAGCCAAAAGCTCAAATTGTTTATTCAAACTGATATAATCCATTTATACTAGTTCGATTTATCATAAAGTAGAAAGGGTGATGCGTTGAAGCGTATAAAAACAAAATTACTGATTGTACTGCTATTGGCTTTAGGAGTATTTGCATACCATTCTTATACGAGTATTGGTGATTCAGATGTTAAAAATGAAGCACAAAGCTTGGTGGAAAAGAAATTCGGCAACTCATCAGCAGTTGAGTTTAGTGATGTTGAAATAGTACAAAAAAATGAGTTTAAGGAAGGGGAGAGTTATCGAGTTTGTGGCTTATACCATTTATCTTCCCAAGAAGACGCTCTGCCATTTGTTGCGAATGTGATTGTTAAGGAAGGGAGTTTCTCTGAGCATGGGCAGCTGATTATTAGTGAAACACCGGAGTTAAAATTTTCCATTGAACAGTTGTGTGTTAAAAAACAAGCTAATTGATAAAAAAGCGCTCAAAGTAAAAGTTGAGCGCTTTTTTGTTTTCTAGAAAAATTAAATGATTAAGATTTATTCAAAAGAAGTTCAGTTTGAATTTTACAAGCTGAAACAGAATCATTTAATGATTTATTGAAGTCAGCTTCATTAGCAAATTTAGATTTATTGCTACGTACGGTATCAATCGCTGAAGTTAGATTTTTGCGGAGGTCTGACTCAACAGTGGCTAATTGCTTGAGATCGACATTTTCACTTTTCAGTTTAGCAATGGTTTCTTGGGTTAATTCACTGCTAGTTTTGTCAGTGCTGTATGCTTCACTTAGTGCTTGACCTGTGATTTCACAATAATCGTTGGCTATCTCACTAATATTTAATGGGGCATTATCAGCCATAACAAGGGCTGGGGCCAGGCAAAAAGCCAGTAATAAACGCTTCATAGTCATACCTCTATTTTGCACACAATGAATAATAACTCTATCTGGTATTAGAGAAATACTATAGCAGATTAGACCTAAAACGGGGGATGTCGAATGGGTTTTAGCATGATTTCATAAAAAAGAGCCAGTATAAATACTGGCCGCTATAATTAGCAAAAGCAATGTAAATGAAAATTACGTTATATAAATTACCATATAACGGTGTGAGGTAAAGCGATTTCCACTTATTTTGGTGAAAGTTAAGATTAAGTATGATCTTGATCAGAGTTTGGATAAATATTGGAAGAGCGTTATTGAAATATAGGAGAGTTAAAACAACCAGCTAGCGATCATGCAGACCACTGCTGGTTCTATTCATAACCTCACAGAGAGCTTATTGTTTTAACCAATGACCATGTTTTAATACATCTTCGACAAGTTCATGTAAAACAATATGTGCTTCGTTATCATCATGAAAGCCTTTAGTTTGAAAGGTTGTTGGGCCATTATCATGAGTAATCAATAGATAACTACCAGGGTAGACTTCTAAAACGCGAGCTTTCAGTTCTGCAATGAAGGATTCATATGATTTTTCAGGGAGCTGAGAAAGTGGGTCATCAGATAACTTAATATTAATTTCCATGCGTTAACCTCTTGTTTATAAATTTAATTAAGCTCAGTTTATTGTTAAGTGAAAGCATAAGCAATAATCTAATTATGATGATTGCAATTTGATTTATTTTGGCGCTGTGAATTAACGTTATTCATTGAGTCAATATTCCAAATAGCAAGTGAGTTAAATATAGTTAATATGATAAATGTTTTAGTTAGAGGATAAGCTAATTAAAATTGATGATGTGAAATAAATAATAGGCTTTTATTTGTTTAAGTGACTATTTGATTAAAATAAATACTATAATTCAATCATTTGATTGGTTTTTTGTTAAATAATAAATGATTTTATCATGCTTATATTTTTCAATATGTTACATGTCTTTTTTTGTAAATGTCTAACTTGTTTTTATTAAAACGTAATGTAGTTAATGATTGTTCAAGCGAAAATCAATTTACATTAAAGATAAAAAAATATAATTTCTGATAATCATATTAAGATGATTTAGCTTTTGTAAGCTGAACTCCTTTTTCTGGAGTTATATTTTAAATGTGAGGTTTTGATTTTCGATTAATTATTTATTAATCGTTCTAATAAAAAAGGAGTGTAATTTGATAGAATTTATAAACTCATTAACTAATTTTATTTGGGGTTCTTTACTTATTTATTTATTACTGGGTGCCGGCCTGTATTTTACTCTTCGGTCAGGGTTTATTCAAATTAGGCATTTTGGCCATATGTTTAGTGTCTTAAAAAATAGTAAACAGTCCGATAGTGCGGGTATCTCATCTTTTCAGGCATTATGTACAAGTTTAGCCGCTAGGGTCGGCACAGGAAATTTAACCGGAGTTGCAATTGCGCTAACAGCAGGTGGGCCAGGTGCTATTTTTTGGATGTGGGTCGTCGCTGTACTCGGAATGGCTACGTCTTTTATTGAGTGTACTCTCGCACAGTTATACAAAACCAAAGATGATAAAGGAAACTATCGAGGTGGGCCTTCATATTATATGCAAAAAGGCTTAAACCAACGCTGGATGGGCGTATTATTTTCCATTTTCCTGATTATTGCCTTTGGTTTAGTATTTAATGCAGTACAAGCTAATTCTATTGCTCAAGCAACCGCAGTCGCCTTTGATTTCAATCCAATTTATGTTGGCATTGGCTTAGTTTTATTAAGCGGAGTTATTATTTTTGGTGGATTGAAATCCATTGCGAAAGTTGCTGAATTAATTGTTCCAGTTATGGCGTTAGCTTATTTGCTATTAGCTTTTTGGGTTGTTGGGCACCATATTGAACGATTACCTGAAGTTTTTATGCTGATAATCCGAAATGCATTTGGTTTGCAAGAGGCAGCCGGTGGGGCTGTCGGTTATGGTGTTGCCCAGGCAATGACACAAGGAATTCAACGGGGGTTATTCTCTAACGAAGCTGGGATGGGGTCTGCACCAAATGCAGCGGCATCTGCGGCACCTTATCCACCACATCCTGCGTCTCAAGGGTATGTACAGATGCTTGGTGTATTTATGGACACCATCGTTATTTGCAGTGCGACCGCCATTATTATTTTATCATCTGGCGTTCTAGAAAGTGGAATGGATAACATTAATGGGATTGAATTGACACAGCTTGCTCTTTCTTCTGCTGTTGGCAGCTGGGGAAGTACGTTCATTGCAATTGCTATCTTCTTTTTTGCATTTACATCAATCATTGCTAATTATGCTTATGCCGAAAGTAATATGATTTTTCTAGAGAATAATCATACGGCTGGGTTATTTATTTTCCGTTTAGCTGCGTTGGGTATGGTGATGTTTGGTGCGCTCGCTGAAATGCCATTTATTTGGAAACTCGCAGACTTATCGATGGGCTTAATGGCGATAACTAATCTAATTGCGATCCTTTTATTATCGGGTATCGCTTTCAAACTTGCTAAAGATTATAACCAGCAGTTAGTTGCAGGCAAAATACCGACTTTTGATATCAATCAACACCCTGAATTAAAGAAACAGTTTGAGGAAGGGATATGGGAAAAAGAAGAAGTTGATAAGTGGGTTGAGAAAGAAACATCTCGCTAATACAAAACATTTTAAGCATAAAATTCTTAGGTGATAGCCTGAGAATTTTTTTTATGAAATATTATCAATGCGTAATAAGAATAAGCGCTTACATTATAATTATTTGAGCTATAAGGTTTTTTAAGGTGATAAAATAAATGTATTATTACAATAAATACCAATTTCGAAACTAAATAGCTGAGAAAATTATGAAATTGAATCAGTATGCCGCAACGCTGTATGGGGTTATATCAATCTTGTTGTGGAGCACAATGGTAGGGCTGATCCGTAGTGTAAGTGAAAACTTTGGGCCTGTGGGTGGTGCTGCATTAGTGTATACAGTCGGTTCGCTTGTATTGGTACTCGTTATGGGGATACCAAAAATAACGAAATATCCTAAACGCTATTTGCTTTGGGGAACGGTGTTATTTGTTAGCTATGAAATCTGTTTTGTTTTGGCGTTAGGATTAGCTAATAACCGGCAACAAGCTATTGAACTTGGTATGGTGAATTATTTGTGGCCAAGTTTTACTATCGCACTTGCTGTGTTTTTTAACCGCCAGCGTTTCACTTTATTATTAGGATTAGGGTTGGTTTTAGCTTTTATGGGGTTGATCTGGGTAATTTCAGGCAATCAGCCATTGTCGGTGCAAACTATTTTGGCAAATATACAAAGTAACCCACTTTGTTATTTTTTAGCTTTTATTGGAGCCATTGTTTGGTCATTTTATAGTAATGTTACCAAGCGTATTTCTGGTGGTCACAATGGCATGGTATTATTTTTCATCATGACTTCTATTGGGTTATGGATTTTGTATTTTTTTAGTACGCCAACAGCGTTTATTATCAATAGCGAAAGCCTGTTGTTATTACTCGTTGCCTCTATTGCGACTGGTGGGGCGAATGCATTATGGACATTTGCGGTTATCAAGGGCAATGTGGCTTTTCTAGGGACGCTTTCTTATTTCACTCCAGTTATATCGACAGCATTCGCGTCTATGTTGTTAAGTACCGCATTAACGTTAAGTTTTTGGCAGGGTGTGTTAATGGTGACAATGGGGTCGGTGATTTGCTTTTTAGCGACTAGGCAAAAACCAATACACGGTTAAAAATGGCAGCGCATACTGGAGTAAGCGCTGCAACGGAAAATATACTGAAGTGAAATTTTTTGCGGGCTTATACATTAATAAACTTATTAATGGCGACAGCAACACCATCTTCATCATTGGTTGTGGTGACAAATTTAACCATTTGGCGAATTGGCTCTAAAGCATTGCCCATTGCGACAGAAACACTGGCGTATTGCAGCATTTGAATATCATTGTTTTGGTCTCCAATACTCATGACTTTGTCCGGTGTAATGCCTAGTTTTTCACAGATACATTCTAACGCTGCGCCTTTACTTGAGGTTTTATTTGATACCTCAAGGAAATATGGACTTGTTCGAGTTAAAGAGTAATTATCAAAGACATTCTCTGGAATATAGCTGATACCCATATCTAATTTTTCTGGATGGTCAATTATCATAAACTTAGTAAATTCCAGAGAAGAGTCCATTTCATTAACGGGGCAATAGATAAGCGGAGTGTGGGTTAGATAAGCATCTGCCACCGTATAGTGGCTAATATGGCGGTTTGCCGTGAACATGCTGTTATCCGCAAGAGCATGCATGTGGACCCCGACATTTCTAGCCAGTTCCTCAAAATATTGGAAGTCAGCGAAATCTAACAAATTTTCTGCCAGATGACTGCCATCATTGGCTTGGTGAATGACACTACCATTATTACTAATACAGTAGTTATCCGCTGTATTTAAATCTAATTCCCGCAGGTAGGGGGATATACCCGAAAATGGCCTACCGGAGGCTAAAATAATATGGACACCTTTTTGCTTGGCTTGTGTGATGGCCTCTTTTACTACGGGAGATATTTGGTGTTGGGAGTTAAGTAATGTGCCATCTAAATCAATGGCGACCAGTTTGATTGACATCCAATGCCTCCTAAAATTCGTGCTTTCTGCCAATACCTTACTCCAATTATTCGGAATGTAAATTATACAAATAGTTATAATTTTTACGCGTACTAGAATAATGGGTATTTGATGTGAAATTGAACAGAATATAACGCAGGAACTCTGTTCAATAGTCAAAGGTTGAAATGACAATGTTTTATAGCATTAGTGTGTGAATCAATAGATTAATGCGGCTAAAATATTCTCACTCATAATTATGAATCAAATGAAGCGGTTGCTTAACATCTAATTGGATTTGGTCATTCTGTCTAAAATCAAATGGCGTAATGCCATATTCCTTACGAAACATATAGGTAAAGTGGGACTGTGACCCAAAACCAAAATCCAGTGCGATATCGAAAATAGACTGGTTGCTGTTGCGCAGTAAGTTAACCGCACCAGCAAGACGGCGTTGGCGGATGTATTTACCCAGTGAAATCCCTGTGACTTCTTTAAAAATTTTTTGCATATGCCAAAGTGAATAGCCTGAATAAGCCGCGAGCTCTTCTAAGTGGATCACGCGCCCTAAGTGTTCTTCTATCCATTTACTCAAAGCATAAACAAGTGCTAAGTGGTTATCTTGTGGCATCTCAAATGTTTTCTAGTTTTACGGTAGCAGAAGTATACACAACTTCATTTCATCATGACAAAGGCTGCTTGTGCGGTATTTCCTATTTTTAGGATAAAAAAAGCACAATCAGAATAAGTTAATGGCCAATAGCACCTAAAATGAGCGAAATTTTTGTAAAAAGAGGTCAATTGCATATTTTCCTCAAATTTAAGGCTCGAAATTAGAGTACCATTTATTTTATAAACGCATTACGTGCAATGCCATAAGTGATATCAATCATAAAATGGCAGTACCTTAGTATTGTAATCATTTGAAAAATAAAATCATCATAGAAATATGAAGGAATTATCGGTGTTTGGTCGTAAATTAATTATTGTTATAAGTGCAATCTTGGCCTGTATTTTTCTCTATCTTTTAGCGATGGATAGCCTGTGCGACCAAGGTGGAGAGGACTTTATTTTTGGTATTTGTCGTGTAACTGACTTGTTACCATTTTGAATTTGCTTTTTAATGCACAATCCATGATATTGAGTTGGGGTAACTATCCTGCGGTATCATTTTGTTATGTGATGAAAAAAAATAACTAATAGCACCAGCTTCTGGTTCGTAGAATAGGGTAAAAACAGCGCCAGAAGAATGTAGTGTTAATAAGAAAATTCAAATAAACTTGTGTCATTATCATTAGTTTGGGCGATAAAAAGCAAGTAAGAGGACGAAAGGGTAAAGTTATGGCGCAACAGCAACAGACGCTAAAGCGGGGATTAAAAAATAGGCATATCCAATTGATTGCTTTGGGAGGCGCTGTTGGTACAGGGTTATTCCTCGGAATAGCAACAACCATACAAATGGCAGGGCCATCAGTTTTACTTGGCTATGCATTGTGTGGGTTTATTGCTTTTCTTATCATGCGCCAGTTGGGAGAAATGATTGTTCAGGAACCGGTCGCGGGTTCATTTAGCCATTTTGCATTTAAGTATTGGGGTGGTTTTGCGGGCTTCCTCTCAGGGTGGAATTACTGGGTTATGTTTATCCTTGTTGGGATGACAGAACTGACGGCCGCAGGTAAATATATGCAACACTGGTGGCCTGAGCTCCCGATATGGGTTTCTGCCGCGGTGTTTTTTATTGCGGTAAATGCCGTTAACTTGGTTAATGTTCGCTCTTATGGGGAAACTGAATTCTGGTTTGCATTGATTAAAGTTATTGCTGTCGTAGCTATGATTATTTTTGGTTGCTACTTACTACTTAGCGGTCATGGTGGCTCACAAGCGAAAGTGAGTAACTTATGGGAGTATGGCGGTTTCTTTGCTAATGGTTTTAATGGGCTAATAATGGCTTTGGCTATTATTATGTTTTCATTTGGGGGCTTAGAGCTAGTCGGTATTACGGCCGCAGAGGCAGAAGACCCAGATAAAAGCATTCCAAAAGCGATAAACCAAGTTGTGTACCGTATCTTGATTTTTTATATTGGTTCGTTAGCTGTATTGTTAGCGTTGTACCCTTGGGTTGACCTTGATGGCAAAACAAGCCCATTTGTATTAATTTTCCACGAATTAGGGGACTTACTAGTTGCTAATTCGTTGAACGTTGTCATTTTGATCGCTGCGTTGTCTGTTTATAACAGCGGGGCTTATGCGACAAGCCGTATGTTGTATGGTTTGGCACAACAAAGTAATGCACCTAAATTTCTTGCAAAAGTGAATAAAGGTGGCGTTCCAGTCATGGCTTTATTAGTTTCAGGTATTGCGACTTCTGGAGGGATTTTAATTAACTTTGTGATGGAAGGTAAGGCTTTCGAATTATTAATGTCATTGGTTGTGACGACGTTAGTTCTGAACTGGATTATGATTTGTGTTTCAAATTTGAAGTTCAGAGCGGCAATGAACAAACAAGGTGTTGAAACGAAATTTAAAAGCATTTGGTATCCATTTGGGAACTATCTATGCTTAGCATTTTTGCTGTTAATTTTAGGGATTATCCTGACAATGGACGGCTTACGTATCTCGGTATTAATTATGCCATTATGGATAGCGGTTCTATGGGTTGGGTACCAGTTCTCAGGGGCTAAAAAGCAAGATTTAGCTAAAAGCCAACAGCTGAGCTAAATTTGATTTTCTGATAATAAAAAGGTCGGTGGGAATATCCCACCGGCCTTTTTATACAGTAATGAAGTACTTAAATTACCATTGCCAACGTAACCAAGCGAATAATACGTTACCGTTATTATAAGTTCCCGGAATATAAGTGGCTTGTAGCGAAAGTTTGTCATATTCCACTGATACCAGAGGAAGCGGTGCTGGGATCGGAATATAGTACATATCCTTGCGGGCAGTAACACTTAGAGTGAAGCCAGCTCCCATGCGAAAACCATCAATGTCCCCTGGGATCCACATTTTTTGGAATGCATAACCACCAATTGGCTCCCAATCATTATGTGAATCTTTAAATGCCATTGCATAGATAGCATGCCAGTCATTGTCTTCATCATAACGATATTTACCAAAGCCCAGACCCCAAGGGCGCTCGTTATATTCATCTGTTTTTTTCTTGTCGTACATTGCACGGTTGTGCCAAGTCACAGCGGGAACGTATAGCTCATATTTGTCTGAGTCCCATGTGGTACTGACATTACTTTTAAATGTATCCCATAAATTTGCTGATTGCTCTTGTGCAACGGCAGGCGATGATATGCAGATTGAGGCGCTCATGAGTAGCGATGCACCTACGGCCAACTGTATGTTTTTATAAACTCTCATTGTAAATCCAGTTCTGTATCGCAGATATAAAAATGATGATTAGCTCGCTAATGATTATCAGATTAGCATTATTATTATAATTTTGAGCGAAATTATTTTAATTAAGATGTACAGAATATAACAGTATTTATTACATAGTTAAGGATAATAATTGGCTGGTCATGGTAGAACCGTTTAATTTTGCCTGTTTTTAAGTAGGATAACCGATAGATAAATTGGATGTTAACTTATCAGATTGGTTATTGAATAGGCTAATCCTCCTAAAAATAACCAATAATAATAGATAAGGTATTTCATTTTCTTATTAATAAAGCCGTTATTTGATAAGAAAAAATGAAAGAGAATTTTTTAATCAAGAATAAGAGAAAACATTGTGTCACTCATTATTGTTGTATTTAACGTTTTGTAATAAAAAGATATTTTTAACAATTTAGGTGATTACGACTAGTAATGTTGATAGAGCAGACATTTATGAAAAATAGCGTGCAAACAAATCTAAAAAGTATGATGCACGTCAAATAATGACTTGTCTCAATGGGATGAAATGAGTGTTATAGGCGGCAGGTATAAGCTGCTGCATGTCAACACGGGTAGGAGCGAGTACTTAAAGGTTTATAGCATATACATTGCTGTGCGTAACCTTGGCTTCTAACTAACAAAGGAACATCACCATGATGAAACGCCAAGAACCACTGACTGAATATCAAGCAAAATGCTTGGCTATCGCTACAGACAAAATATTATCACCAAAACAAAAAGCCAATTTTTTAGCGATAGAGGCCGATAGTAATATTCCTTACCTTGCGATGAGCCAACCCCTAGCGGATGCGTTAAATGAACGTGTTATTTGTGATATGTATGAAGGAAATGCACCGTATAAGCCACGTTATGTATTGCCTGATTATGTAAAATACCTCAAGCAAGGTTCAAAATACTTAGAGTTAGCCCCTGCTGAGGACTTTGATGATGCCCTTAATCATCTGATGATTTTGTACCACCACGTCCCTTCGGTAACCAATTTCCCTGTGTTTTTAGGGTATTTAGATAAAGTCCTCATGCCATACGTGGGTGAGTTGACAGAAGAACAACTGTATCCAAAACTAAAAAGATTCTGGGTGCAGTTAGACCGAACTCTACCTGATGCTTTTATGCATGCCAATATTGGGCCTGATGACAACGTTATTTGCCGTTTGATTTTACGTATTGATGCAGAACTAAAACAAGTCGCACCTAACCTGACATTTGTCTATCATCCACAACGCACACCAGAGTCACTTTTCTTACAAGCGATTGAGAATATTTGTGAATGTAGTAAGCCACATATTGCAAATGATATTGTTCATAGTGCGGCATTCGATAAACAAGGTTACGGTATTGTCAGTTGTTATAATGCATTACCTGTTGCGGGTGGCGGAAGCACTTTAGTTCGTATTAATTTGCGCGAAGTTGCGTTACGCAGTCAAAATTCAGCTGATTTTTTAAATGTGCAATTGAAAAAGTATTGTGAGTTACAAATGGAACTCATTGAAACACGTAGCGCATTTTTATATGAGGAATCTAATTTCTTCCAAACCAGTTTTCTTGTTCAAGAGGGGTTAATTGAGCCAGAACGCTTTGCACCGATGTTTGGTATTTATGGTTTAGCTGAGGCCGTGAATATCTTGATGGAAAAAGATGGCGTGAAAGGCCAGTACCAAGCGAATTCACCAGCTTTACCATTGTCTTATCAAATTAGTGAACAATTGGCAGACTTTGTTGAAACAACACCGGTTAAATATGGCTATAAAAACCGAGCTATGCTTCATGCGCAATCTGGGATTAGCTCAGACATAGGAACGACGCCGGGGGCTCGTATTCCATATGGTGAGGAGCCTGATCCTGTGTCGCATATTCAAGCCGTTGCACCTCATCACAAACACTATTTATCTGGGATCAGTGACATTTTAACCATCGATGAAACGATTAAACAAAACCCGCAAGCATTAATGCAATTGTGCAAAGGGGCGTTTAGTTGTGGGATGCGCGAATTTACCGCAAACGTGGCAAGTAATGATTTAGTCCGTGTCACTGGCTATATGGTGCGTTTGTCAGATATCGAAAAATACAAAGAACAAGGTTCTAGAAGCAATACTACCTGGTTAGGTGAAGAAGCGACTAAGAACTGTAAAATTACAGCCCGTCAGCAGCGAGTCATCAGCAATGAGCAATCGATGCGCTACGCTGAATAAGGTTATTCCTTTTTCCTGCGTAGATGGGCCGGGCAATCGACATGTTATCTTTTTGCAAGGTTGCAATTTACGTTGTTTGAATTGCCATAATCCATATACCATGGCGCTCTGTGACCATTGTGGGGACTGCGTTTTAACCTGTCCTCACAATGGGTTATCATTTGTTGATGGTAAGGTTATATGGGATAGCGATGCCTGCCAGCTCTGTGACACTTGTTTACAAACGTGCACTAAGAATTCAAGCCCAATGACAGTGTCGTTAAGTGTTAATGATGCTATCAATGACTTGAAAAAAAATGTTGTCTTTCTGAATGGTATAACCATTAGTGGCGGGGAAGCAACAACACAATTACCTTTTATTATTGAATTATTTAAAGCGATTAAAGACACACCTGAACTGAAACATTTAACCTGCTTTATTGACAGTAATGGCCATCTTGCTTCTGCGGGGTGGAGTAAGGTAATTGAGTATACTGATGGCGTAATGATTGACTTAAAATCATGGAGCGATGAGTGTGCCTTAAGATTAACTGGGAAAGATAACCAACGTGTATTTCAATCAATTCAATTTCTGGCACAAGCGGGGAAATTGTATGAATTGCGTTTATTATATATTCCTCAGCAAACAGATTATCTAGAACATATTGATAAACTGGCTGATTTCTTAAATCAACTTCCTGCAAACACACGAATAAAAGTTAATGCTTTTCAGCAACATGGCGTAAAAAATGAAGCGGCTAACTGGCCTGCGGCAACCCAAACGGAAGTAGAGACATTTGCCCAGCTATTAAAACAGCGAGGTGTCGGTAACATTCATTTGCCTAATGTGTACTTATAAGTCACGCTAATTTTTCCTGTGTAATATATTTCCCCTTTTTATCTAAGTCATTAAAATTCATTCACTAACCGCTGGTATTTGTTAAATGATATGAGACAATCAAAGCGGTTTTATTGTTTGATTTAAAATGATTTCAGTAAACCTCGCTTATCAATCTATTCAAATGCTTTAGCCGAAAAGGGGAATCACTCATGAGGATCAATGCGTTAACCATAGCCGGAACAGACCCATCGGGTGGGGCGGGTATTCAGGCGGATTTAAAAACTTTCTCTGCGTTAGAGGCTTATGGTACGAGTGTGATGACGGCATTGGTGGCTCAAAATACCCGAGGCGTGCAATCTGTCCAAGACTTACCCCCTGAATTTGTGGCGGCACAATTAGACTCTGTTCTCAGTGATGTGCGAATTGATAGCGCAAAAATCGGCATGTTATTTAACCAAAGTAATATCGCAGTTGTGGCGAAGGCGCTGAAGCAATATCCTATTCCGTATGTGGTATTGGATACTGTAATGGTGGCTAAAAGTGGCGACCCGTTACTATTACACGATGCGGTTGATGCACTGCGCCAACAATTATTGCCCCTCGTTTCTATAATTACACCGAATCTCCCTGAAGCCGCGGTATTACTAGACGAAAAAGTTGCACAAACAGAAAGCCAAATGTTGACTCAGGGGTATAAGTTACTTGAAAAAGGTTGCCAAGCGGTGTTGATGAAAGGTGGGCACCTAAGTGATGCTGAAAGCCCTGATTGGTTAATCACACCTGAAGGTGAATGGCGCTTTACCTCTATTCGCGTAAATACTAAAAATACCCATGGTACTGGGTGTACTTTGTCAGCGGCTTTAGCTGCTCTGCGCCCTCGTTGCTCTGATTGGCAAGAAGCGGTTACGCAGGCTAAAGCCTATTTACAAGCTGCGTTAGAGCAAGCGGACAGTTTAGAAGTTGGCAAGGGGATTGGCCCAGTACACCACTTCCATGCATGGTGGTAGCCTGTAATGATTGAAAGCCCGAACACTAGGGCTTTCTCGTTATATTTTAAGCTAATAAGTTACATTGAGGCGGCAACCGGCACTGAATAGCATTCGGCTGCACTGCGAACGTAAAGGTATCTCCCGATAATGGCTCACCATCAAGGTTTAAGATCATATCGTGAGGAGATGAAATTTTTACCCATGATAATTGCCTTTCGACCAAGTGCTCGTTTTTATCGTCTGAAAATAGGTTTGCTAAAAATGCGGGTATGACATCCCTTGCAGGAATAATCAGTAAATTTAATGCGCCATCATTAATCAGTGCTTGCGGTGTCAGTTGTTGTCCTCCGCCCGCTTGGCGGCCGTTTCCGACAGCGATGACCAACGTTTCACCTTCCCAACTAAAGTTTTCGCCCTCAATGCGGCAAATATCCGTTTTCAGCGTATCAGGGCGCAATAAGCCATTTATCACGTAAGCGGCACCGCCCAATGCTGATTTCAGTGCTTCAGGCGTTTCGGTGGTAATACGCGTCCCAAAGCCGCCAGTTGCCATATTGAGAAAATAATATTGCTTATTGACTTGCGCAATATCAATGGGAACTGCTTTACCTTTTAATGAGAGAGCAAGGGCGGCTTCAATATCCAGTGGAATATTCGCGCTGGTGGCAAAATCATTTGCCGTTCCCATCGGGAGAATTCCTAAAGTAGGGCGAGAGTCACTCGGGAACTTCATCAAGGTACTGGCAACCGCATTTACTGTGCCGTCACCTCCTGCGGCAATGATGGTATCAACGCCGTGTTTTATTGCCTGAGAAATAAAATAATAAGTATCATCCAATTCCCACGGAATACGGACTTGAATTTGATGGCCTTCATTACGTAAGTGAGTAATGGCCTTTCGCAGCTCAGCGTGATTGGCTTGTTTACCATTAAGGATAATCATGGCTGACTGATATTGATTCATATATACCCATCCATTCGGCTTAACATATGGCAAATATTCGTTAAAATGAGTATAAATGGATTTATAAGATATTGATGAGCTTATTTTAGATTTTTTACAGTAATAGCGTTAACAAGAGAAATGAAATAGAAATTGCAGATAAAAGAAATGGCTAGCTCAAGGGAGATTGAGCCAGCCAAGGAGGTGGTTCCTAGTCTTATTTTATGACTTTCTAGTTCTTCGTTTTCAAGAGTGACTATACGATATTGAATAGCCAATTGATGTGATCTGTTGCATAAAATTGGATATTCAGTGCACTTTTCAATGTAAATGTCAATAACGCGAATGATTCTCATATAAGAAAAAGCATATAAAGTGAAATAATATCATATTATAGATAAAAAAAAGCCAAAATATCAAAACGTTAAACGATGAGATTTTGGCTTTTAGCGAACAAACTATTTAAAAAACACGGAGTGGCGGTTAGCCTGCAATTTGCTTTTCTGCCTGAGTTTGGTGAGGTGCGCGGGTCGTTGTTCCTGCTAAGTTACGGATCAACAAACCAAAATTAACATCGACATCCTCAGGGATTGGCAGGTAAACCACATGGCCGTTACCGGGTGCAACATCAATCGCTTCACCTTTGCGGTTTGCTAATGAGTCCAAAGTAAAGACAATATTACCCGCCGGGGTCATCATCTCTAAGCTATCCCCAACGCTAAATTTATTTTTTACATCAACCTCAGCCATACCATTGACACGTTTACCTGTGAATTCACCCACAAATTGCTGAGTTTCAGAAACAGAATAGCCATATTCATAGGTTTGGTAGGCATCGTGAGTGTGGCGACGCAAGAAACCTTCAGTGTAACCACGGTGTGCTAACCCTTCTAAAGTAGATAACAACGTTGGGTCAAAGGGTTTTCCTGCGACAGCATCGTCAATCGCACGTCTATAGACTTGTGCAGTACGAGCACAGTAATAAAACGATTTTGTGCGGCCTTCAATTTTTAATGAGTGAACACCCATTTTTGTTAGGTTTTCAACGTGTTCGATTGCACGTAAATCTTTAGAGTTCATGATATAAGTGCCATGTTCGTCTTCAAAGGCCGTCATATATTCGCCTGGACGTTTAGCTTCTTCTATCATAAAGACTTTATCTGTTGGCGCGCCCGCACCTAGGGTTGGTGCCACATTTTGTACAGGGATAGGTTCATGCACATGGACAATATTACCCACATCATCTTCTTTACCTTCTTGTACGTTATATTCCCAGCGGCAAGCATTGGTGCAAGTCCCTTGATTTGGGTCGCG
The DNA here is from genome assembly GCF_013255915.1 of Providencia rettgeri. Lineage (GTDB taxonomy): Bacteria > Pseudomonadota > Gammaproteobacteria > Enterobacterales > Enterobacteriaceae > Providencia > Providencia hangzhouensis. The sequence continues at coordinate 2,196,114 of NZ_CP053896.1, forward strand.
TTTATTAATATAACCCGAAAGTAGACAACGGCCGGAATAGGCCATACAAAGGGCACCATGGACAAAGACTTCAAGTTCGATTTCCGGTACTTGTTGACGAATTTCAGCAATTTCTTCGAGGGATAATTCGCGAGATAAGATCACACGTGTTAAGCCCATTTGTTTCCAAAACTTCACCGATGCCCAGTTAACTGCATTGGCCTGCACAGATAAATGAATATCCATCTCAGGAAACGCTTCACGAACCATCATAATAAGGCCAGGGTCAGACATGATCAGAGCATCTGGGCCCATTTCAATGACGGGGGTTAAATCACGAATAAAGGTTTTTAATTTCGCATTATGAGGGGCAATATTCACCACCACATAAAACTTTTTACCCAACTCATGGGCTTCCTGAATGCCTTTAGCTAAGTTTTCGTGATTAAATTCGTTATTTCGTACGCGTAAGCTGTAACGAGGCTGTCCTGCATAAACGGCGTCTGCGCCGTACGCGAAGGCGTAGCGCATATTTTTTAATGAACCGGCAGGAGACAAAAGCTCTGGTGTAAACATGGTTATTCTCTATCTGATGTCAAGTCAGCACTCACTCATACGAGAGAGTGTTTTTAAGGGATGAGAATTTTACTCCTATTTGATAAAAAAACCAAATATCCCACAAGAATAGTATGTCTATTGATTACTTAATATTCATCCCAACGGTAGCCGAGGCCATATATTGAACGAATAAAGGTTTTTTCGTTATCGAGGGACTCTAATTTACGGCGTAAATTTTTGACGTGACTATCAATTGTACGGTCCGTTACTACGCGGTGGTCGTCATATAAGATATCCAGTAACTGGTCGCGAGAAAACACCATACCTGCATTATCAGACATAAACTTGAGTAGCCGAAATTCAGCGGGCGTGAGTTCAAGTAACTGTGAGCCATAGCGTACTTGAAATGCATTTTCATCAATAATAAGCTTGGTTTGATTATTGCTATTAGTTTGGCTATTACTAGTTGTCATATTTGGCTGGCAACGGCGTAAAATCGTTTTGACTCGAGCCACGACTTCTCGCGGGCTAAAAGGCTTACAAATATAGTCGTCAGCCCCAATTTCTAACCCTAATAAACGGTCAATTTCTTCGGTTTTTGCTGTCACCATAATAATGGGAACATCACTGAATTTTCGTAGTTCACGACATACTGAAATGCCGTCCATACCGGGTAACATTAAATCTAATAAAATGAGTGCAGGTTGATGTTGTTTAACATAGTCGATTACTTGGTCACCCCGTGCAATTAATGCGGGTTGATAATTTGCAGCTTGTAAGTAATCGAACAGCAGTTGGCCTAGCTTGGGTTCATCTTCCACAACCAAAATAGGGGTATTGCTCTGTTCAGTCATGATCATAACCCTTTGTCTTTTAATTGAATCGGTAAATTAATGGTAATTTTGACACCACCTAATGGTGACGGTGCTGCGGAAATTGTCCCATGGTGAGCCTCAACAATATTATAGCAAATGGCCAACCCTAAACCTGAACCGCCACTGGCGCGATTACGAGAACCTTCAGCACGGTAAAAACGTTCAAATAAATGTTGGCATTGCTCAGCAGACAGCCCCGGGGCGCTATCTTGCCAAATTATACTGAGCTGGTTGTGGTCTTGTGTGACTTGAATGGCAATTTTACCTTGTGGGTCCGTATAGCGTAAGCTGTTTTCCATTAAGTTATAGAATAACTGAGTGATGCGGTCAGGGTCTGCAAACACGTTGCCTTGTGCAATAAATTGCCGTTCAACTGAAAGTTGTTGGTCTTCTAACCGCCAGCGAGCTTGGCCTATCGCCATTTCAATTAAAGGAATGATATCGGTAAGTTGCATACGGTAGACCAAAGAACCTCTATCCGATAACGAGAGCTGGTGGAGGTCATTAACCAGCTTAATTAAAGTTTGGGTTTCATTCAGTAGGGAATTGATTGTTTCGGGAGTGGCTTGCCGGACGCCATCTTGCACCGCTTCTAATTCTCCTCGCAGAACTGACAACGGCGTGCGGAGCTCATGGGAAATATCCGCCATATAATCACGCCGCATTTGTTCGTTTTTTTCAAGGGTAGAGGCCAGATGGTTAAAATCTTTAGCCAGTTGCCCAAGTTCATCGCGGCCAGACTCAGGAACCCGCGTGGCAAAATCACCATTGGCGAGCCGGTTAGTGCCTTCGAGTAACCGCTTGATGGGTTTCAAAAAACTACGGGCAAGGAACAATGTGGCAATCAGAGCCACAAATAAAGACAGCCCAGCGATGATCCAACTGGTATACATTTGTTTGGTATCAAAACGGCGGTCAAGGGCGCTGCTGATTCCCGTTTCATAGCTGGCAACGAGCCAACCGACGGTTTCGCCATTGCTAGTAACAATAGGCTCACGGAGAACTTTGCTCGGTAGGGGCGTGTCTTGCCCGAAAATTAGCCGGTCTTGTGTATCATAAACCCAAAAAATGGTTCGCCAGCGCTGTCGCATCGGGCCACGATGCTGTTGATGTTCTACAGAGCGCAGAATACGAAAGAAAATGCGATCATTACCAATCAAAAACCGCCAATTGCCCATTTCTTCATATTGTTCCGCAAGGGCGGAAGAAACCTGCTCAACGCGTTGTTGGTCATTTTCTTTAATATAATCAATAAAGCCATGTTGAAAACTCATGCGCACGCCTTGGTGCATAATTAGCACTAGCAATAAGCATGTCGCAAAAATAGCTAAAAAAAGCCGAGTACTAACGCTATTTAACCTAAGCTTCATGGTTATTCTCCACAATCTTATGCGTTAATGACTTTTTGCGCTGCCAACGTTGCCTTAAGCTATCAAAACTTAAATACACAACAGGAGTGGTAAATAAAGTCAGCAATTGGCTCATTATTAAGCCACCGACAATGGTGATCCCGAGAGGTTGACGTAGTTCTGCTCCATCACCACTACCTAACATTAACGGTAACGCACCAAAAATGGCGGCGAGTGTCGTCATTAAAATAGGGCGAAAACGTAATAAACTGGCACGGAAAATGGCTTCTTGAGCGGTTAAACCCGCTGTTCTTTGTGCTTGAATAGCAAAATCCACCATAATAATGGCGTTCTTCTTGACGATCCCAATTAATAGCATGACGCCGATTAAAGCGATTAAACTAAATGGTGTGTCAAATAACTCAAGGGCTAATAATGCACCGACACCAGCAGAAGGCAAAGTTGATAAAATTGTCAGTGGGTGAATATAACTTTCATATAGAATCCCAAGGACTAAATAGACAGTCACAATAGCGGCTAAAATCAAAAATAATTGTGATTGCAAAGTTTCTTGGAATATTTGTGCCGTTCCTGCAAAAGACCCTCGCACTGTAGATGGCACGCCAAGCGCAGTCATGGTTTTTTCTATTTCGACGATGGCATCATTTAAGGTATAACCGTCAGCGACATTAAATGCGATAGTGGATGAAGCTGATAGCCCCTGGTGGTTCACGCTTAATGGCGCATTCGCCGGCTGCCAACGAGCAAAATAAGACAGCGGGATAGCGTCACCATCTTTATTGATAACAAACATTTTGTCGAGGGAACTGACATCTTGCGTATATTCAGGGGCAACTTCCATCACCACTTTATATTGGTTCATTGCTTCATAAATAGTGGAAACTTGGCGTTGGCCAAATGCGTTGTTAAGCAAACTGTTAGCTTCACGGACATCGATACCTAGCTGGGCCATTAAGTCCCTATCGTAGGTGATCGCCATTTCTGCGCCTTTGTCTTCCTTATCTGAGTTCACATCTGTCAGCTGTGGCAATTCACCGAGTGCTTTACGAATGGCGGGTTCCCAGTCACGCAATGCAGAAAGTTCATCCGCAAGCAGTGTAAACTGATAGCTGGCATTGGCTTGTCGACCTCCCACTCGAATATCTTGTACTGGCATCATAAACAGGTTAGCCCCTGGCTCATTGGCTAATTTCATGCGTAACCGATTAATGACTTCAGCTGAACTTTCAGTACGTTCACCCAGTGGTTTTAATGAGATATACATAAAACCGCTGTTTACCCGGCTACCGCCAGTAAAACCGGTGACATTATCCGTCGCTGGGTCGGCTTTAACTTGCTGCATAAAACGGGTCATTTTTTCTTTCATTGACTGGAATGAAATACTTTGGTCTGCGCGAACAAAGCCCAGCACACGGCCGGTATCTTGTTCAGGAAAGAAAGTTTTCGGAACGGTAATATACAGATAAACGTTTAAGCCGATTGTGGCAAATAGCACCGCGAGAACACTACGGCGATGTTCGAGTACCCATTTTAAAGCGATGCCATAACTTTCTTGCAAGCGCAGCAACACACGTCCAAACCCGCGATGTTTGGCTTTGACGTTGCGAGGACGTTTCTTCAGTAAGTAAGCACACATCATAGGGGTGAGCGTTAATGAGATCACCAAAGAAATACTGATAGCGGTTGCAAGGGTAATGGCAAATTCGCGGAATAAACGGCCGACCAGTCCATCCATAAGCAGTAGTGGAATAAAAACAGCCACTAAGGAAATACTCATGGAAACGACGGTAAAGCCGACTTCATGCACGCCTTTAACCGCCGCAATAAACGGTTTTTTACCATTTTCGATATGACGCGAGATATTTTCTAATACGACAATGGCATCATCAACCACAAAGCCCGTCGCAACCGTTAATGCCATCAATGACAAGTTATTTAAACTAAAGCCACATAAATACATGGCTGTAAAAGTCCCAATCAATGAGACAGGGACAGCAACGGCAGGGATCAAAGTAGCGCGACCTGAACGTAAGAACAGCAGCACCACGAGGATCACCAAGGCAACAGCAATCAGTAGAGCACGTTCCACTTCGGCTAGAGACGCGCGGATGGTCGGTGTTCTGTCTTGTGCCACTTTTAAATCAATAGCGGCAGGGATCATGTCATTGAATTCAGGCAATTCAGCACGAATACGGTTCACTGTTTCAATAATATTGGCGCCAGCTTCACGACGAATGACAATCAAAATAGCCGGTTTACCGTCTGCCATACCAGCAGCGCGTATGTTTTCAATGGAATCTTTAACATTGGCGACATCGCTGAGCTTTACAGCATTGCCTTGGCTGTAATGAACAATAATTGGCCGATAATCGGCTGCTTTTTTTAACTCATCATTAGTCTGTACTTGATAACGTTTTTCGTCATCATTGATATAGCCTTGCGGTTGGCGAACGTTAGCACTACTAATGGCTGAGCGCACGGCATCAAGGGAAACCCCTTGGTTAAATAGGGCGGTTGGGTTGAGTTCAACCCGTACGGCAGGGAGCGAGCCGCCACCAACTGAAACTTCACTAACCCCTTCAATTTGCGCAATTCGCTGGGCTAAACGGGTAGATGCAATATCATAAATTTCGCCAGTACCCATGGTCTCTGAGGTCATGGTTAAAATCATAATTGGCGCATCAGACGGGTTAGACTTGTAATAACGTGGACGGCTTGGCATACCGCTGGGCAGCAGGTTTTGCGCCGCATTAATCGCAGCTTGCACTTCCCGAGCCGCGTTATTAATGTCTTTGTCGAGATTAAACTCAAGGGTAATAGTGGTTCGCCCAAGCGCACTGCTTGAGGTCATTTCGCTGATCCCAGCAATACTGCCTAAAGAGCGTTCAAGAGGTGTCGCAACGGAGGACGCCATGGTTTCCGGTGACGCCCCAGGAAGTGACGCTGTCACGTTAATCACAGGGTAATCTACTTGAGGCAACGGAGAAACGGGTAAAAATAGAAAGCTCAGGGCACCACACAAAGTAATCGCAACGCTAATCAGCGTCGTTGCTACCGGGCGGCTAATAAATAGAGCAAAGAAGCGCTTCATTATGACACCTGTGCCTTCTTCGCTTGGCGACGGTCTTTAAAATAATGAGAAAGACGGTCGAACAATAAGTAAATAACCGGTGTGGTAAATAAGGTGAGGATTTGGCTCATAATTAAGCCACCAACCATACAAATTCCTAATGGTTGGCGTAATTCTGCACCGACACCTGTACTTAGCATTAATGGCAAGGCACCTAGTAATGCCGCCATGGTGGTCATTAAAATTGGGCGAAAACGCAGTAGGCAAGCTTGGTAGATGGCATCATAAGGGGACATTCCCTGTTCACGCTCTGCAGCAAGGGCAAAGTCAATCATCATAATGGCGTTCTTTTTCACGATACCAATTAATAAGATGATGCCGATGACTGCAATAACATCAAGGTCTTTTCCTGCCATCATTAAAGCAAGTAATGCGCCAACCCCCGCAGTCGGTAAGGTAGATAAAATCGTAATCGGGTGGATAAAGCTCTCATATAAAATGCCTAATACGATATACATCGCCACAATTGCGGCTGCAATTAACCAGATAGTGCTGCTTAGTGCAGCTTCAAAGGCTAAAGTCGCCCCTTGGAATTGTGTGGTAATGGATTTTGGCATAGCAATTTGTGATTCGGCCAATTTCACGGCATTGACGGCAGACTCAAGCGAAGCGCCATTCGCCACATTAAACGAGAATGTCACCGCGGGAAATTGGTCGAGGTGATTAATGGCTAATGGCCCATTACCTTCTTGAATATTTACCAAGGTGCTTAGTGGCACAATGGCTCCATCAGTGCCTTTTAGACGAATATCATTCAGCGCATCCATACCATCACGGGTTTGTGTGTCATGTTCTAATATCACACGATATTGATTTGACTGTGTGTATATGGTTGAAACCATTCGCTGCCCAAATGCATTATATAAAGCGTTATCAATGGCTGACATTGTGATACCAAAACGGCTTGCGGTATCACGGTTAACATTCACATAGGCAACTAGCCCTTTATTTTGCCAATCACTACTGACATCCGTGAGTTCAGGTTGTTGTTCTAGGGCTTCTAACAAGCGTGGAACCCAAGTGGTTAATTCCTCTAGTGAACCGGCCTGTAACGTAAATTGATACTGTGTGCGTGCAACTTGCGTATCGATGGTGAGATCTTGCATAGGCTGCAGATATAAATTCACCCCAGCAATGTTATCCACGGATTGTTGTAGACGATCAATAATCGCCACCACTCTATCTTCACGCTCATCAAGGGGCTTTAAGGTAATTTGGAGACGCGCGTTGTTTAATGTTGGGTTGCTACCATCAACCCCCACATAAGTGGTGACATTATCAACCGCAGGGTCTGCCAATAATTTTGACGCAACTTCCTGTTGCTTTTGCGCCATGGCCGCAAAAGAAATAGATTGACGGCTTTCAATTGACCCTTGAATAATTCCACTGTCTTGCAAAGGGAAAAACCCTTTTGGGATCCACATATACAGCAAAACAGTCAGCACCATGGTGCCTAGCGCCACAGAAAGCGTTAACCATTGGTGATTAAGAATACGTTTTAACCAAATTGCGTATCCAGCAACCATACGGTCAAAGAAACGCTCACACGCTAGTTCAAAACGGTTATGTTTATGTTGCGACTCTGGTTTTAATAAACGCGCACACATCATTGGCGTTAACGTCAAAGAGACGACAGCGGAGATCAAAATAGCCACGGCTAGGGTAATGGCAAATTCGCGGAATAACCGGCCGACAATATCCCCCATAAATAACAGCGGGATTAATACTGCAACTAAAGAAAAGGTGAGGGAGATAATGGTAAACCCGATTTCACCCGCCCCTTTGAGTGCAGCGACCAGAGGCTTATCGCCTTTTTCTAAGTAGCGGGAAATATTTTCAATCACCACTATCGCATCATCGACCACAAAACCTGTGGCGATGGTTAATGCCATTAGGGTGAGGTTATTGACAGAAAAACCACAAAAATACATGACTGCAAAGGTACCAACGAGGGACAGCGGTACCGCAATGCCCGGTATTAAGGTGGCAATTCCATTGCGTAAAAACAAATAAATCACCATCACCACGAGGGCGATGGCTAACATTAACTCAAACTGTACATCATTAACGGACGCTCGAATAGTACTGGTTCTATCGGTTAAAATATCGACATTAACCGATTTAGGTAAGCTTTCAATTAATTCGGGTAACAGCGTACGAATGGTATCTGTGGTTTCAATGACGTTAGCACCGGGCTGCCGCTGCACATTGATCACAATCGCCTGTTCATTATTTGCCCATGCCCCCAAATAGGCATTTTCGGCACCTTGTGCAATCGTTGCAATGTCGCCTAAACGTACAGGCGCACCATTTTGGAAGGCCACAATAAGCTGACGATAGTCGTCAAGTGACTTCATTTGGTCGTTAGCAGAAAGCGTCACTGCTCGCGTTGGCCCATCGAAACTCCCTTTTGCGGAGTTGACGTTAGCATTGTTGATGGCTAGGCGGATGGTTTCGCTATCCAGCCCTTTGGCTGCCATGGCTTGTGGGTTTAAATTCACGCGAACAGCAGGGCGTTGACCACCGGCTAAGGTGACTAAACCCACTCCATTAACTTGGGATATTTTCTGGGCAATTCGCGTTTCAATAATATCCTGTACCTGCGTTAATGGCATCGCATCAGAGGTGACCGCTAAGGTGAGTACAGGCGGGTCAGCAGGGTTTACCTTATTATAAATCGGAGGATAGGGTAAATCCGAAGGCAGTAAGCTACTGGCGGAATTAATCGCTGCTTGGACTTCTTGTTCGGCAACCTCTAGAGGCAACGTTAATTGGAACATCAGTGTTATAACTGATGCTCCTCCTGAACTTTGCGATGACATCTGTTTAAGACCCGACATTTGCCCAAACTGGGTTTCCAAAGGCGCAGTCACTGCAGAGGTCATCACATCGGGGCTGGCTCCCGGGTAAAGGGTAACAACTTGAATCGTCGGATAATCGACTTCGGGCAGGGCTGAAACAGGTAAGAAGCGATAGCCGATGATCCCTGCAAGTAATATAGCCACCATGAATAATGTGGTAGCCACAGGGCGCAAAATAAATAAACGAGAAGGCCCACCGCCTTTTAACATTTCAGGCTGCATTACGCTTTCTCCGCGCTATTGGCTTTACCTTTGCGGGGCTCTTTTTTGGCGATGCTTTCAGCGGTAACGACTTCGACAGTTGTGCCATCGGTGAGTTTATCAACACCATCGGTGATGACTTTGGTATTTGCTGCGAGCCCACTTTCAATAACGACTTGTTGGCTATCTTGCATCCCCACGGTCACATTGTGTTTGCTGACTTTATTATCATCACTCAATACCCAAACATAGTGACCTTCATTGCCCATTTGCAGTGCAGCGGTTGGGATCACCACGGCATTTTGCAGCGTTTCAACTTGCATTTTTACGTTAACAAATTGATTAGGGAAAAGTTTTTCTTCTTCATTGGTAAAGCGCGCTTTTATTTTAAGAGTGCCGGTCGCAGCATCAATTTGGTTATCAGTACTGAGTAGCTCACCGCTTGCGATTAGCGCGATATTGTTTCTGTCCCAAGCTTCAATCAATACTTTTTCACCGGAAGATTGTGCTTGCTGGATCGCGGGAATATCACCTTCAGGTAAAGCAAACAAGACATCTGCGGGTTGAGTTTGTGTGATAACAACAAGAGGGGTTGAGGTTCCTGAAGAGATAAAGTTTCCGACATCAACTTGTTTTAAACCAACCCGCCCTGAGATGGGGGCAGTAATTTTACTGTAGGTTAATTGCAGTTTGGCATTATCAACAGCCGCTTGGTCGACTTTAATACTGCCTTGTGCCTGTAATACCGCCGCTTTTTGGTTATCTAGCTCTTGTTGTGAAATCACTTTAGTGCCAGCAAGCTTTTGATAACGCGCTAAATCTAATTGCGCATTAGCTAACGTTGCTTTGTCTTTAGCTAATTGCCCCTCAGCTTGTGATAGCTGAACTTCAAATGGGCGAGGGTCAATCTGTGCCAATAAATCTCCCTTATTGACATATTGCCCTTCGGTAAAATACAGCTGCATTAACTGGCCTTCAACACGGCTGGTTACAGTGACAACATTTGCCGCTTGCACCGTGCCTAAGCCTGATAAAAATCGCGGAACGACTTTTTGTTCAGCAACGGCAAACTGCACAGGGGCTAACACACGTGGTGGGCGGCCCATCGCGCTTCGCTGTGAGTTTGGTTTTGCTACGGTACCAGTAGATTGTGTATCTGATTGTTTTTCTTGATGATAAAAGTACCAAGAAACGCCAGCTACCGCAATAATGGCAATAAAAATGGCAGAGCGAATAAAAGGTTTACGTTGTTTTTGTTTATTCATTTTGGGTAATTCGCTTAACTCAAAAAAAGTGGATGAGATCCGTCAGGCTGTATACTAAAAAACTAACAAAAAAGAGTCAGTTAGACATATTAGTAGTTTAACGTGATAGGTACAAAGAAAAATGGAGGAAATATGAATAAGTGTCAATTTCTGTACTTGTATACTTCAGTGCTTGTAAAGGGGGAGAGCGGGGGGAATAATTTTGTAACAATTAAGATTGCCCCCTGAGTAAATAGGGGGCAATCGATTTTATAAACTAGAAGCTTTTAATACCGCAGATTTTTCGTTTGAAGACTCTGAATTGACAGTCCAACCTTTCCAAGATAGAGGAATGAAGGCTACAGCAACCGCTAATAATGAGACGCCAGCGACATAATAGGCAGGTGCCATGTGAGATTGCTGCAACCAAGCACCAGTTAATATTGGTGTTAAACCACCAAAAATTGCATAAGCCACATTGTAAGCGAATGACAGACCAGAATAGCGAATTTCAGGTGGAAATGCGCGTGTACTGATAATAGGAGTGGTTGCAATCGCACCAACAAAGAAGCCCATCAAGCCATAGTTAAAAATTAACGTACTCGCCGCAATATCACTGGATAATGACGAATAGAAGTAAATTGCCGTTACGGCTAATCCACCCCATGATAAAGTCATTGAGGTACGTGTTCCGGTTTTATCGCCTAACCAGCCCCAGAAGATACAGCCTAATGTTAAGGTCAATGTCGCCGCACAGTTGGCTTGCAATGCCACATTCCTATCAATGTTATAGATCCCTTTTAACACCACATCTGGTGTCATCAAAATGGTGACAACGATAGCGGTTGATAATGACCACGTCAGTGCCGCAGTGATCATACAAGCTTGTTTATGAGACTTAATGACGGTTTTGACGGGTAATTCTTGTGACAAGGCCTTTTTGGCTGCCAGTTCTTTAAATATCGGGGTTTCTTGTAAAAAACGACGTAAATACACAGAGATAAACCCAAAAACACCACCAAGAATAAATGGAATACGCCATGCAAAATCATGAATTTCAGTTGTAGTATAAGAGCGCTCAATAATAATTGCGACGATAGAGCCTAATAAAATACCACCGGTGATCCCAGAAGTCAGTGTACCGACACCTAAACCATAACGCTGTTTTGGTGTATGTTCTGCAATAAATACCCATGCACCTGGCATTTCACCACCAATCGCGGCACCTTGCATAATACGCATTAACAGCAGTAATAATGGAGCAGCAGCACCAATAGTTTCAAAAGTAGGTAAGAAACCAATAACAAATGTTGGGAATGCCATTAAGAAAATACTGAGGGTAAACATTTTCTTGCGGCCAATTTTATCCCCGAAGTGAGCCATGATAATGCCACCAAGAGGGCGAGCAAGGTAACCTGCTGCAAATAGACCCAGTGTTGCCATTAGCGCGAGAAATTCGTTATCCCCTGGGAAAAATAGTTGGGAAATAATTTTTGCGTAAAAAACAAAGATAACGAAGTCATAAAACTCAAGAGTTCCCCCTAAAGAGGATAAGCCTAATGTTTTATAGTCTTCTTTGCCCAAAGGTCTCGCAGAGGGCTGGCTGGCGGTTTGCGGTGTCATTATAGTTTCCTTCTAACTACCTGTAATACTAAATTGCATAAATTCAAAATAATAAGCATTGACTCATAATAATGAGCTAATCATTTTTATTGGTGCAGATAAGAGGTATAAAACGTTGGATGGGTATAACTTAGTTTAATACACAGTATCTTTCTTGCATGAGTATATTTATAGCAGGAAATTCTATATTCTGTAAACCTCAACCCTAAAAACAAGAATGACATTCCAATTAGTTTTGATTTGTTAGCGTATTGATTTGGTGTGATGATAAATAACCTTATATGATGTTAATAATATGAATTTTGCAGAATATCGTATATTTAAATTAGTGAGTTATAGCGTTAATTATATTTAATTTAATAAATTCTTACTGAATTATGGTAAGTAAATATTACCTAGATATTATTCGTTATAATTAACTTTATTAATCTAGATAAACTAAATAACTATAAAATCATTTAATTAATAGATAAATAAAAGGGTTGTTTGCGGGATTTTGGTTTTTTAGCTGGGCTTTGCTGTCGGAGGGAGTGTTTTGTAAATTGCACGCGCCTAATCTAAGAGTAGGACGCGTGCAAAGCGAATTTAAACGAGGAATAGAGTGGCTAAGCCAAGGAAAATAAAGAAACCGCCTGTATCTGTGATAGCGGTGATCATCACGCTAGAACCGATAGCAGGGTCCTTGCCCAGTTTTAGCATAATGAGTGGAATAACCACGCCCATAATAGCCGCCATTAGTAGGTTCAAGATCATCGCTAATGTCATGACTGCACCCATAGCGATATCGCCATAAAGGAAGTAAGTGACGACACCCATAATTCCTCCCCATACAACCCCATTAATAAAGGCGACACCAAGCTCCCTTAACATTAAGAAAGAGAAACTATTGTTTTGTATCTGGTGCAGGGCAATGGCACGAACAATCATGGTAATGGTTTGGTTTCCCGTATTACCGCCAATTCCTGCCACAATAGGCATTAATGTGGCAAGGGCGACTAATTGGGAAATCGTATCTTCAAAAACCCCAATAACACGAGAAGCCACAAAAGCGGTACATAGGTTAATGGCTAGCCATGTCCAACGGGTTTTAACGGCTTGGCCGACAGGGGCGAAAACGTCTTCTTCAGGGCTTAACCCCCCCATACGACGAATACTGTTATCGTTTTCTTCACTAATGTTATCAACGATATCTTCAACCGTCAGGCGGCCCATTAGTAGGCCGTTGTTATCAACAACAGCCGCAGAAATTAAGTCATAACGTTCGAACGCACTCGCTGCGTCTTCGCCTTTTTCATCAGGCAAGAAGGTCACTGTGTCAGTCTTCATGACATCGGCCACTATTTTTTCAGGGGATTGCGTTAAAATAGTGGTTAGAGGCAATTCACCTTGTAAATAATTACTGTTATCGACAACGAAAATTTTGTCGGTCGCTTCTGGGATCTTGCCCCGTTGGCGTAAATAACGTTGAACCGTTTTTAGCGTCACATTTGGGCGTACGGTGACGAATTCAAAATCCATCATTTGGCCGACGCTATCTTTCGCATATTGTAAAACTTCGCGAATACGGCTTCGCAGGCTAGGTTCTAAATAGGTGAGGAGCCGACGCATGGTGTCACGAGGTAAATGCTCAGCAATATAGGCTTGTTCGTCAACATGCAAGTTGGCAACGGCGCGCAGTAGTTCTCTGTCAGACATATCCTTAATTAGGCTATCCCAAACAGAAACCGAGGCCTCAACTAACACTTCACCACGTTCGTTATTATCAACAAGACGCCATAACGCGAGACGCTCATCATAAGGGAGCATTTCTAAGATATCGGCGATATCCGCAGTGTGTAAATCAAGTAGCAATTCTTTTACAAGACTAATTTTTTCACTAATTGCTTTGTCATCAATACTGACGTGTTGATCATTTTCAACAAGCGCATGGACGAACTCTTCGTCATCTAAAAATAGCGTCAGGATTTGCTGGCGAATATGTGCCAGTTTTTGAGAGTGCGGGTTGACTGTTGGCGCCGCATCGGTTGAGAAAGCAGATTGTGACATTTTAATCCTTAAAGCAATAGCAGCGCAAAAGCGCTTTTTATGAATTCGTCTGCGAGCGGACGAAATTTATTATCATTATTGTCGCCTATTTAAATAATATATCAAATAGTTGAGTCAAATAAGCGGTGATTTTCAAGTCATCAATGATGAATAATAAGAACAAATCACAACAATAATGGCCGCAAATTACTCATTTTCTGCGCAAATAGTTAACGACCAACCGGGAACATCTTCCCAATAGCCACTTTCCTTTTCTAAATCTAATAACATCAATGCATTTTGCACGAGATATTCAGATGGTAAATAGATAGTCCAGTGCCCATCATCCGTTTCTATCCGTAACGAAGAAGGGATTGTTGTAGATTGGCGTTGATTATTTAACAAAATGGCTAGCCGCAAAATTTGGATAAGCGGCATAAATTGTTTTCTTTTAAATAAATTAAATTTAGGGATATCGTCATACTTAATAGCCCTACGATGATTACGTACTAATGTGGCAAGTAATAACTGCTGTTCTTGGTTGAAACCCGGTAAGTTAGTATTTTGCAAAATATAAGCAGAATGGCGGTGCATACCACTATGATTAATACTTAAGCCAACTTCATGGAGCATAACCGCCCATATTAAAATGGATTCTAACTGTGGATTGAGTTGTTTAGGGTTTTGCTGCCCCCATTGGAAATAGAGCTCTTCCATCGTTTTTAATACACGTTTCGCTTGCTCTCTATCAATATTATAATGCTCAGCAAGGCTTAATGCAGTACGTTGACGGATATCTTGGTGGCGGAAGCGGCCTTCCATTTCATATAAAACACCTTCACGTAATGCACCGTCAGATAAACGTAACTCTTTAATTTCTAATGAATCAAAGACGGCAAGTAAAATGGCTAAACCTGGGACAAATACGTGTTTACGTTCATTAGAGAGGCCCAGTATATTTAGTGAGCTAAATAACTTATATTTTAATGCCATTTGCTTGATTTCGATAAGGCGTTCACGGGTGATAATACCGTCTTTATAGCCTAATTCTTGTATTACACTATGAGCAGCTTTGATGGTGCCCGAGGCACCCATCGCGACGTCCCAAGTTTGTTTCTTAAATAAAATCGCAGTGCTTTCTAATTTTAAGCAAGCCCCTAGGTAGGCGCGATTAAAAAATTCAGGGTTGATTTCTTCATTTGGGAAGTAAGTGCGAGCAAAGCTCACACAACCCATACGGCGGCTTTCAATCAAAAGCGGTTCAAACTTCTCACCAATGACTAACTCAGTTGAACCACCACCGATATCAAGTACTAATTTGCGGCCTTTTTCGGGTTGGGTGTGTTCAACGCCCATAAAAATCAATCGAGCCTCTTCTTGGCCTGAAATGATTTCAATAGGATAGGGCATGATTTCTTTTGCGCGTTGCAAAAATAATTTCACATTCGTTGCGACACGTAATGAGTGTGTGCCAACAATACACACGTTCTCAGGGGAAAATCCTTGTAACCGTTCGGCAAACAACGCGAGGCAGGCAAGGCCACGTTCCATGGCTTCTTCACTTAATTCATTGGTATCACTTAGGCCATCGGCAAGGTGAACACGTTTTTTCAAACGAGTGAGAACTTGCAATGCACCGTTGACAATACGAGCAATGACCATATGAAAACTATTGGAGCCTAAATCTATAGCCGCAATTTCTTGTGGTCTCGGTGTTGAGGCGTTGGTTATTGGCATATTTTTAAGCTCTTGTATCAGGTGTTTCGATTGATTTTAAATAATCATACACAGCAAGCTGGGCTTGGATTTTTCGTTTATTTCCGCGGGGAACATAATGATTACTTAAATCTTTGTCAACATAACGTGCTTTTACGGTATCGCTAAATTGCAGCTCTAAAATATCCAATACCCGTTGTTTTAAATGCGGGTCGACTAAACTAACGGCAACTTCAATGCGGTAGTCAATATTGCGCGTCATCCAGTCAGCGGAGGAAATAAAGACTTTTTCGTCACCCGCATTGGTGAAAACATAGACACGGTCATGCTCAAGAAAACGGTCAACAATGCTGGTTACTTGAATATTTTCACTATAGCCGACTTGACCCGCCACTAAAGAGCACATTCCTCTGACTAATAAACGAATTTTGACACCTGCATTGGAGGCATCATACAGTTTGTCGGTCAATTCTTTGTCGACTAGATTATTAATTTTTAATGTGATGCCACTTGGCCGTTCAGCGAGTGCATTTTCGATTTCTTGGTCAATTAAGGCCATTAAACGAATCCGTGTATTTTGTGGAGACACCATTAAATTATCGAAAGTCACTGGGCGATAGGGGTTTTCAATAAAACTAAATACCCGACGAACTTCGTTGGTGATCAGCTCATTTGCTGTGAGTAGCGAGTAATCGGTATAAAGCCGAGCGGTTTTTTCATTAAAATTACCCGTACCAATGTGAGCGTAGCGAACGATTTGCCCTTCTTCCATACGCGAGATAATAAACAATTTCGCGTGGATTTTAAGCCCTGGCGCGGAGAAAATAACATGCACGCCAGCTTCGGTTAACCGTTTTGCCCAATGAATATTGGCGGCTTCATCGAATCGAGCTTGTAACTCAACGACCACTGTGACTTTTTTTCCATTATGGGCAGCATGAATGACGGAATCGATAATGCGTGAGTCTTTCGCAACACGGTAAATATTAATTTTTATCGACAATACATTCGGGTCAAAAGACGCTTGGCGCAATAATTCTAAAGTATGTTCAAAGGTATAGTAGGGATAATATAACAGCACATCGCGTTCACGAATGGCATCAAAACCGTTACGGAAATTATCAAACCAGCGGTGACGCAGCCTTGGTAGTGGCTTGTTTAATAAATTTTTATTTCCCTCATTAGGGAAGTTAATAAAATCTTTAAAGTTGTGATAGCGACCGCCAGCAATCACAGAGTCATCACTGGATAACCCCAGCTTTTCACGTAAAAGAGCAACCATTTCGTCAGGCATATCACGCTGATAGACAAAACGGACGGGTTCTGCGGTTAAACGTTGTTTTAATGTAGATGACATTATTTCGAGCAAGCTCGATTCCATCTCTGTTGCGATGTCGTACTCTGCATCACGCGTCATTTTCATCGAATAGGCATTGAGCTTATCGTAATCAAAAAAACCTTTGAAAATTTCATCGAGCGTATAGCGAAGGATATTATCAATTAGGATCATTGACTTGCGACGCTTTGGCATTTCCGGCGGTAAGTTAACAAACCGAGGTACTTTATCAGAGGGAATTTCCAATAGCGCATACTGAATGTGATTGCCATTGATGATTTCAACGGCAAGGTACGTGTAGTCATCTTTTAGAAACTCAACCAGATTGGTGTCAGGATTAATTAATATTGGCGTAATATGCTGGCGCAGGTTCTGCCGGAAATATTGACGTAACCAAATCTGTTGGCGAGGCGAAATTTGACGTTCGTTAATCAAGAATATTTGATTGCGCGCCATTTCTAATAGCAAATCATTATAAAGAATATCGAACTCTTGTTCTTGTTTGGCAACTCTTGACTGAATTCTCTTTAACAAGTGGCGAGCACCGCTTGCCGAACCCCGTTCTTCATTAATTAAAATACGGCGTTTAACGTCGGCGAAGCGGACTTTATAAAACTCGTCTAAATTATTGGAATAAATACCCAAAAAACGCATTCGCTCAATAAGAGGGTTACGCTTGTCGGCTGCTTCTTGTAAAACACGCTCGTTAAAAGACAGCCAGCTTAACTCTTTTTCATGATAGAGACGTTCTTGGGACATTCTAACTCCATATTAGACTCTTGTTACTTTGTGGCTATGATACCAGCCAGTTAGCTAAATGTGTTGTTTAATTGCTTTATCTTGGGTAATAACACTTTCTGGATTAGCAGATTGCTGTTTCATCGTAAAATATTGCTGCTGAAAAATACACATACGGATAGCGGTGTGATAACGACCATTGACAAAGAACTCGTCGATCAGTTCGCCTTCAGTATGGAAGCCTAGTTTATTATAAATATGGATAGCTTTGACATTTTCTTTATCAACAATAAGATAAAGTTTATATAAGTTTAGTACAGAAAACGCGTAGTCCATTGCTAATTGCGCAGCGCGACTCGCATAGCCATGCCCTTGATGGCTCGGTGCAATGATAATCTGAAATTCAGAGCGTCGGTGAATATAATCAATCTCTACCAATTCGACTAGGCCAACTTTCTCACTGTCATTTTCAACGATAAAGCGGCGTTCAGACTGGTCATGAATATGTTTATCGTAAAGATCGCTTAATTCAACAAAAGCTTCGTAAGGTTCTTCAAACCAATAACGCATAACACTGGCATTATTATCAAGCTGGTGAATGAATGCTAAATCTTCACGTTCAAGTGGGCGCAACCTAAACGGATGAACTTGCCCGGTTGTCATAAAAATACCTCTATTTAGTTAGGAAAAATGTGTTGTTCTTCGATTACAAGGATAACATTTATTTACGATAAAATAATGACACAGCACAGAGAGATGATCACCTTGTTGAAAAATAATTCATTTTACTTAGGAGGGCGCTGTTTAACTCAATACCGTTCTATGTTATTTCCATGTGAAATACGACGAAAAAAGGGTGGATATCCACCCTTAAGTTTATATTTTTCGCTGTCACGAAGGTTACTCGTTAGCATAACCTTGTTGCGGTAAAATTTGGTTATCTAACACAGCGTTACCTTTTTGCATTGTTAATCGGCCACTGATGAACCATTCAACAACTAATGGGTAAATCGCATGTTCTTGAGCTTTAACCCGATCGATAATATCTTCTTCGCTATCTTGTTCAAAGATAAGCACTTTGGCTTGTAAAATAACCGGCCCGCCATCCAGTTCTTCGGTAACGAAATGCACCGATGTACCATGTTCTTTATCCCCATTTTCCAGCGCCTTACGGTGTGTATGTAAACCGGGGTATTTAGGCAGCAAAGAAGGGTGGATATTGAGTAATTTTCCAGCAAAGTGGTTGACGAATTGGGCTGATAAGATACGCATAAAACCCGCTAATACGACTAAATCAGGCTGGAATTGGTCAACCTGCGCGAGTAATGCAGCATCATATACTTGGCGGTCAGTATATTGTTTCGCATCTAAATAACAGGCTGGGATCCCAGCCTGTTGTGCTCGAACAAGCCCATAAGCATTGGCTTGGTTGCTGATAACAGCAACAATTTGAGCGCCAATTGCCCCAGAGCGACAGCTATCAATTAATGATTGCAAATTACTGCCACTGCCAGAAATGAGGACAACTATTTTTTTCATTAGCGGATCACAACCTGCTCTTCACCCGCAGGTAATGCACCAATTGTACCGATTTGCCATGCGTTTTCACCAAGCTTGTTCAGCAGAGCAAGTGCATTTTCGACTTCTTGCTGTGGCAGAGCAATAATAATCCCCACACCACAATTGAAGGTACGGTACATTTCATGGGTACTAACATCACCAGCTTGCTGTAGCCAATTAAAGACTGCGGGCCATTGCCAACTGCTGCCGTCAATAATCGCTTGTGTGTTGTCAGGTAGTACGCGAGGAATATTTTCCCAGAAACCCCCACCGGTTATGTGTGCAATGGCGTGGATATCGCTATTTGCGATCAGCTCTAATACATTTTTAACGTAAATGCGTGTTGGCTCTAATAAATGGTCAGCTAAAGGTTTCCCATCTAATTGCGTTTCTTCTGGGTTGGTTTGACTGACTTCAAGGATTTTGCGAACCAGCGAATAGCCATTTGAATGAGGGCCGCTAGAAGCTAAAGCAATTAAGGCATCCCCAGCACTCACTTTGCTGCCATCGATGATTTCTGAGCGCTCAACAACACCCACACAGAAACCCGCCACATCGTAGTCTTCACCATGGTACATGCCAGGCATTTCAGCAGTTTCACCGCCAACTAATGCGCAACCAGATTGTTTACAGCCTTCTGCGATACCTGTAATCACGCTAGTAGCGGTATCCACATCCAGTTTACCGGTTGCATAATAATCAAGGAAGAACAGAGGTTCTGCGCCTTGAACAATCAAGTCATTGACACACATAGCCACAAGGTCAATTCCAATGGAGTCATGACGTTTTAAATCCATTGCTAAGCGTAATTTGGTACCGACACCGTCAGTGCCTGAAACTAAAACAGGTTCACGGTATTTCTGCGGTAGGGAACATAATGCACCGAATCCCCCAAGCCCACCCATAACTTCTGGGCGGCGGGTTTCTTTTACGACACCTTTAATACGTTCAACCAAGGCGTTACCCGCATCAATATCAACACCGGCATCTTTATAGCTGAGAGAGGTTTTATCAGTCACTACGGCCCCCAAGGCAATTACATTTTTGAGAAAAATAACATCATTGACATTATTCTAACAGGCTAGGCAAACGTTTGCGATAGCTTTGTGTTGGAAATTTTTTTAGTACTCGTGATTCAAAAAAGGGGATTGCTAAGAAGCCGTACAGAAAAATAATAAATGATTTTATTTAAATCAAATTTGCGGTTTAGCCAATTTCAACTTAACTGAGATGAGGTATAATTCTAAAAAAAATTGTGTTAATCGTTGTTGTTTTGACCAAAATCAAGCGTTATCTAGTGGCAACCAAAGCTAAAAGAGGTATAATCCGGCGATTTTTTTGTCCGCCGCCGTCTTAAATAGTAGGAGAAACCCATGAAGATCGTTGAGGTAAAACACCCTCTCGTTAAACATAAACTCGGCCTGATGCGAGATCATGATATAAGCACAAAACGCTTTCGTGAACTGGCCTCAGAGGTTGGTAGCCTACTGACTTATGAAGCAACTGCTGACCTTGAAACTGAAAAAGTGACTATCGATGGTTGGTGTGGTCCTGTAGAAATAGAACAAATTAAAGGTAAGAAAATCACTGTAGTACCAATTCTCCGTGCTGGTATTGGTATGATGAATGGTGTATTAGATAGTATTCCAAGTGCACGTATCAGTGTGGTGGGTGTTTATCGAGATGAAGAAACACTGCAGCCTGTCCCTTATTTCCAAAAACTCGCATCTAACATTGAAGAACGTATGGCATTAGTGGTTGACCCAATGTTAGCGACGGGTGGCTCAATGATTGCCACTATTGATTTATTAAAAAATGCGGGTTGTACCTCGATTAAAATCTTAGTCCTTGTTGCAGCGCCAGAAGGTTTAAAAGCGTTGGAAGCTGCGCATCCAGATGTTGAATTATATACCGCTTCAATTGATGAGTATTTAAATGAAGAGGGGTATATCGTTCCGGGTCTCGGTGACGCGGGCGACAAGATATTTGGTACTAAATAATGATTAAGCCGACTGAGAAGTCGGCTTTTTTTTGATTAATTGTAGAGACTCACTGCTTATTCAGTGATTAGCCATTTCGCTAAAAGAGGATAAAGTCACATGACTCGTCGCACCATCAGTGTTGAAGAAAGACCACCATTATTACAAACTATCCCACTGAGCCTTCAACACCTGTTTGCTATGTTTGGCGCAACCGTTATCGTACCGATTCTGTTTGGTGTAAACCCCGCGACAATTTTGCTGTTTAATGGAATAGGAACGCTGCTGTACTTATTTATTTGTAAAGGGCAAATTCCGGCTTATTTAGGTTCAAGTTTTGCATTCATTTCCCCTGTGTTGATTTTATTACCATTAGGTTATGAATTGGCACTTGGCGGCTTTATCATTTGTGGCGTGTTGTTCTGTATAGTTGCGCTGATTGTTAAAGTTGCAGGAAGAGGGTGGATCAACGTCATGTTCCCCCCAGCGGCAATGGGGGCAATCGTAGCTGTAATTGGTTTAGAGCTTGCTCAAACCGCTGCAGGTATGGCAGGGCTATTACCTAAAGATGGCGCAGTGGTTGATTCGAACACGTTAATTATTTCCCTGACCACATTATCAGTCACTATTCTCTGCGCGGTCGTTTTCCGTGGGTTTTTATCTATAATTCCAATTTTGATTGGCTTTTTAGCGGGTTATGCATTGTCCTATTTTATGGGAATTGTGGACTTTACCCCTGTTATTGAAGCGCCATGGTTTGCTATCCCAACATTTTATACACCACGCTTCGAATGGTTTGCTATTTTAACCATTTTACCTGCGGCCTTAGTGGTTATCGCTGAGCACGTAGGGCACCTAGTGGTCACGGCGAATATTGTTGAGCGTGACTTAATGAAATCGCCAGGTTTGCATCGCTCAATGTTTGCGAATGGGTTCTCGACGGTGATTTCAGGTTTCTTTGGCTCGACACCGAATACGACTTATGGTGAAAATATTGGGGTAATGGCAATTACCAAGGTATACAGCACATGGGTGATTGGCGGAGCTGCAATTATTGCTATTTTATTATCTTGTGTTGGTAAATTAGCTGCTGCTATCCAATTAGTGCCGGTTCCTGTCATGGGCGGGGTTTCACTCTTATTATACGGGGTAATTGGTGCATCAGGTATTCGTGTGTTGATTGATTCAAAAGTTGATTATAACAAGCCACAGAATTTGATTTTAACCTCAGTGATTTTAATTATTGGTGTTAGTGGTGCGGTTATCCATATCGGTCAAGCGGAACTTAAAGGTATGGCACTGGCGACGATTGTCGGGATATTTATGGCATTATTGTTCCGTTTTATAACGTTTGTTAGGCCTGAAAAGCAATTTGTAACATCTGAAGTGCAAGAGCTTGATAGCAATAAAAAATAAGCTATGTGATTTTCCCTATTGCCGTTCGGTTGATCGAGCGGCATTTGCTCACCGTTCTTATTCATCTATCCGTGTTTTTTATGGTAAACTGCTAGATGAAAATTGATTTGTACAGCCAGAGGCGCTTCTGAACACACCATCACAGCTTTCATTACCACTATATCTGCCAGATGATGAAACCTTTGCAAGCTTTTATGCAGGGGAAAATGGGGCGTTGCTGTCTGCTATTCAGTCTGCTATTAATCAACCACACGGTAGTTATATCTATTATTGGTCGCGAGAAGGTGGTGGAAAAAGCCATTTATTACATGCGGCTTGTGCTGAACTGTCTGAACAAGGCATTGCAGTAGGCTATGTCCCTTTAGATAAACGTGCATATTTTGTCCCTGAAGTACTAGACGGTATGGAACATTTATCACTCGTTTGTATTGATAATATTCAGTGCATCGCGGGTGATGAAGAGTGGGAAATGGCGATTTTCAATTTATATAATCGTATTTTGGAAATTGGCCGAACTTGTTTATTAATCACTGGGGATAGGCCACCTCGGCAAATCGAACTGAAATTACCTGATTTAGCCTCTCGCCTTGATTGGGGACAAATTTATAAACTTCATCCACTGAGCGACGAAGATAAAATTTGGGCACTGCAATTACGTGCTCGTATTCGTGGTTTCGAATTACCAGAAGATGTGTGCCGTTTCGTATTAAAACGCTTAGATAGAAAAATGGGAACCTTGTTTGATATCTTAAACAAACTTGACCACGCATCCATCGTTGCTCAGCGCAAATTAACGATCCCTTTCGTAAAAGATATTCTAAAACTTTAGTAGACTAAACGAGTTGGCAGCCGCATAGCTGCCAAAATAGTGACTATAAGATTTCACAGACTTGCTCAGGCGGGCGGCCTAAGCGTGCTTTATCACCATTAACAACGATAGGGCGTTCAATCAACTTAGGGTTCTCATGCATCGCTTTAATGAGTTGGTCCTGAGTTAAGCTGTCATCGTTTAAATTCAATTCCTTATACAGCTCTTCTTTGGGGCGCATTAATTGACGAGCATCTTTAAAGCCTAACATTTTAAGGAGTTTTTTGATCTCAGCTACCGTTGGGGGTGTTTTTAAATACTCGACCACCGTGGGAGTGATACCCTTATCAGTTAAAAGGGCTAGGGTTTCACGACTTTTAGAACAACGAGGGTTGTGGTAAATCTTAATCGAATTCGTCATTATTTTAACTCCTTACGGTTTTGCATTTTTGTCACGTAATTGTAGTTTTCTAAGCGCATCAATGCGAGCGTCATAAC
This sequence comes from Providencia rettgeri, assembly GCF_013255915.1. Taxonomy (GTDB): domain Bacteria; phylum Pseudomonadota; class Gammaproteobacteria; order Enterobacterales; family Enterobacteriaceae; genus Providencia; species Providencia hangzhouensis. The sequence goes on from NZ_CP053896.1 coordinate 2,220,031, forward strand.
GCTGTTGTTCATAGCTGCCTAAACGGCTTTGACGGCTAGCATCGCTGAGATAATTAATCGCAGTGTCATAATTACCCCGTAATGCCATTCCTTCTGCGTAAGCGGCGAGTTCTTCTGTACGTTTACCTTGCTTTGCAGACGCTTCAGCCAGTAAATCCCAGCCAATCGGGTCATCAGGGTAATCAAACGTATATTTATTCAACAAGGTTGTTGCTTCTTTATATTGATGATTATTAATTAATGCGTTGGCAAGGTTAACAATGAAAACAGTATTTTTCGGTGTTTTTTTCAATGCGTTTTGTAAACGCGAAACTGCTCTAGCAACTTGATTTTGTTCGATATCGACATCCGTCATACTATCAATAAACCAAGGGTTATCAGGTTGTTTCGCTAATAGCTCTGTCAGGATTTTACCTGCTTCTGCATATTTTTTGTCCTGAGAAAGAAGTAACGCTTTACCATATTGTGCCGCAATTTGCTCTTGTGCAGAACCTTTCCCGTAATTTTCAATAATTTGGTCTAAGGCATGTTTTTGCTCGGTGCTATACATGGCCAAAATACGAACGCGAGCTAACATAAAATCTAGTGATGATGGCACACTCACTTTAGGATATTGATTAGAGCGGTTTCTTGCATCCGCTAAACGGCTATCCGGTAAGGGGTGCGTTAATAGGATTTCAGGGGGCTTCGACATATAACGAGTTTGGTCTGACATCGTTTGCATAAAATCAGCCATGGCGTGTGGGTCAAAGCCAGAGCGCCTTAATGTCTGCAAGCCAATACGGTCAGCTTCTTGTTCATTGGCTTGGGTAAAGCTGATCATACCTTGTTGAACCCCAGCCATTGTTCCTGTTAAAGCGGCAAAACCGGCTTGAGGATTCGCCATCACTAACAGTAAAGAACCAATGGTCCCTGCAATCGCGAGAGGAGTGGTGCTTTTCTGGTCTTCCATCATTCGCGCAAGGTGTCTTTGCGTGACGTGAGATATTTCGTGAGCCATGACTGATGCGAGCTGGCTTTCATTTTGGCTGTACCGAAATAATGCGGAATGCAGCACGACATTACCCCCAAAATAGGCATATGCGTTAATATTGGGGTTATTGACTAAATAGAACTTAAACGGTGTTTTAACTGAGTCGGCATTTTTTACTAAGCGCATGCCAAGTTTGTTAACATACTGAGTTAACAGTGGGTCATAAATAAGAGGGGTACTGGCTCGTATTTGGCGTGTGATTGCGTCTCCCATAATAATTTCTTGGTTGATGCTAAGAGTGCCTCCCGCCGTCGTTCCTATATCGGGTAAGGTATCTTCAATTGCGCTATAAGCAGGTAAAACTGCACCGTTCATTAGCGCAGCGATCATGAAAGCCAATAATGGATATTTTAAAGTTTTCTTCATGAAACGTGAGTATCCCATACAACATTTAAATTTAGGGTAAGTACCGACTTTATTTCGGGTATGTTTAAGTAAGGCACCTAAAAACGCGAAAAGTTTAAAACACATGATAGCAAAAGCTATCGTAAAATCTGTTCTTCGGTATAATTTTCGTTACTTTAGGAACTGTCCTTTGCACTAATTCCCCCAGGAGCAATAAATGCTGGAATTGTTTTTACAGTGGTATCGTCGGCGTTTTGCTGATCCACAAGCCATAGCCCTCTTTACATTACTCGTATCGGGGTTTGTGATCATCTTCTTTTTCAGCAGTATACTGGCTCCATTGCTGGCGGCAATTGCTTTAGCTTATTTACTTGAATGGCCAACCAATTTATTACAGCGTATAGGGTTATCTCGTTCAGTTGCTGTCGGTATTATTTTGACCTTATTCGCTGGAATAAGTGCCATGGTTATTTTAATTATTGCGCCGACGGCATGGCAGCAAGGGATTAATTTGATGGCCGATCTACCAAATATGGTTAACCGTTTCAATGAATTCGCACAGAAATTACCAGAGCAATACCCCGCATTAGTGGATGTTGGCATTATTGATATGATGGCAGATAACCTTCGTAGCCGCATGTCAGGCATTGCAGACTCAGTGGTTAAAGCGTCAGTTGCATCATTAATTGGTATTTTTACTTTGGCGGTTTACTTAGTTCTAGTGCCTTTGATGACATTTTTTCTTTTAAAAGATAAAGAACGTATCAGTAAAAGCTTTCTTAAGTTGTTACCCAAAAATCGTTTGCTAGTGGGCAAAGTTTGGGTCGAAATGAATGAACAAATCACCAACTACTTACGAGGGAAAGTAACAGAAATGGTGATTGTTGGGGTGGCGACCTATTTATGTTTTGCTTATTTTGACTTGCGCTATTCCGTATTGTTATCGGTTCTTGTCGGAGTAGCGGTATTAATCCCTTATATTGGTGCGGTAGCGGCCACGATCCCAGTGGTTATTGTTGCGCTCTTTCAGTTCGGTATCGGCAGTGAATTTTGGTACCTAATGTTAGTTTACTTAGTGATCCAAGGTTTGGATAGCAACGTTGTTGTGCCTTTATTGTTTTCTGAAGCGGTAAATTTGCATCCACTAGTGATTATTTTATCTGTTGTGATATTTGGTGGGTTATGGGGCTTTTGGGGCGTATTTTTTGCAATCCCATTAGCAACACTGATTAAAGCGGTCATTCACGTATGGCCGGAAGAGCCAACGGAATCACAAAACTAGGTTAGGAATAGTGCTGTATGGGGGCATACAGCACTAAGATGTGGCGATTAAGCGTGTGTATTAATGTAATCAAGCACGATTTCGTGGTGGTTACTGGTTTTAAAATTGTCAAAGACGTGTTCTATTTTCCCAGTAGGGTCAACGAGGAAGCTAATACGATGAATCCCATCATAGGTTTTCCCCATGAATTGTTTTTCACCCCAAACCCCAAATTGCTCACATACTTGGTGGTCTTCATCTGATAATAAAGTGAAGTTCAACATCTCTTTTTCAGCGAAACGAGACAGTTTTTCTGGTTTGTCTGTGCTAATACCTAATACTTCGACACCTTTCGCTTTAAGTGTATCCATTTCATCACGTAGACCACACGCTTGAACAGTACAACCAGGGGTCATCGCTTTAGGATAAAAGTAAACTAATACGCGCTGACCCTGATAATCAGAAAGATTGATGAGCTCACCATCTTGGTCAGGAAGGCTAAATTGAGGCGCCTTATCACCGGCTTTCAATGGGTTCATTACATATATCTCCGTTAACTTTGCATGTTGGGGTTGTTAACAATACTTATGTTGCCTTTAGCATTTAGCATTGTACACAGTTGTTGAAATTTATTTTTTATGATTATGCCATTATCGTCCAACGGGTCGTGTGCAGTAATCTGAATCTCCAGTTGAGCGGGCATATCATTATTGGCTGGTTGTGTTTTAGAAACAAGCTCTGCGATATTACACTGCGAGGTTGTGAATAAATTTGTGAATTGCTCGACAATACGGGGTGCATCGTCAACAACAACATTCACTGTTACTGTCGATGGGTAATAGGTTGTTTGAACACTCTGGGTTCTTTTCATTACGATGAGCAAATCGAGCTCGGCGCCCTTAGGTGGCAATGTCGCCTCTAAAAGGGTGATAGCATTCCAACTGCCTGAAAGCATCATAATGAAGGTAAATTCCTTGCCAAACATCGCTAAGCGACTATCTTCAATATTACAATCACACTCGCTGACTAGCCGTGTAATAGTATTCACAATGCCCGGACGATCTGTTCCCAGCGCAGTAATGACAAGAAATTGCTGTTCAGTCTTAGGCAAAGTCTATTCCTTAGTATTTTAATTATGTCAGTTAAACATTTGATTAGAATATAGCAGTAAAATTCTAGCACTAAAAACTGACTGACTATGAAGGTAAGGAAACCATAAAAAAGACAATCTGCCAAGAGGGGAAATAGACTCTTGCGAGAAATATCAGTGAATTATTACTTCTATTTAAGTTAATGTGCTCGGCATTAACAAAATTCATTAAATTCTTGCTGTTGGGTGGTTTTCTTCTTTGAAATGAAAAAGTAACATGGTAGTTCAATTATTGAGGGGGTATCGCTATGGCTAATGGAAACGCAAACTATAAAGATTTTTTAACGGGAAGCATTGTTGCAGTTATCACACCAATGGATTCGGCGGGGCGTTTAGATAAAGCCAGCTTAAAAAAATTGGTGGATTATCATGTTGAAAGCGGAACAACTGCGATTGTTTCTGTTGGTACAACTGGCGAATCAGCAACCTTAACGCACAAAGAACATGTGGATGTCGTGAAAGCGACACTTGAATTAGCGGATGGCCGTATTCCTATTATTGCAGGAGCAGGCGCAAATGCGACAGCTGAAGCTATTTCGCTGACAAATGAGTTTGAAAACAGTGGTGTAGTTGCTTGCCTGACGGTAACACCTTATTATAATAGACCTTCTCAGGAAGGGTTATATCAACACTTTAAAGCAATTTCAGAAAACACGAGCTTGCCACAGATTCTTTATAATGTACCATCACGGACTGGCTGTGATATGTTGCCTGAAACCGTTGGGCGTTTAGCAAAACTGGCGAATATTGTTGCAATTAAAGAAGCAACAGGGAACTTAGCTAGGGTTCATCAAATCAAAGAACTGGTTGATGATAATTTTGTACTGTTAACAGGTGATGACGCAACAGCACTTGATTTCATGCAACTGGGTGGTCAAGGCGTTATTTCAGTCACATCCAACGTTGCGGCACCACAGATGGTAAAAATGTGTGACTTAGCGCTTGCAGGCAAATATACTGAGGCGCGTGAATTAAATAAAAAACTGATGGGGCTTCATCTTCAGTTATTTGTTGAACCAAATCCAATTCCAGCGAAATGGGGCTGTCATCGCTTAGGCCTGATTGCAGATGGTACATTACGGTTGCCAATGACACCGTTAACCACCTCGGGCCAGCAAAAAGTTGAGGAAGCCTTGAAGCTCGCTGGGTTACTGTAAAATTTAGGGAATTTTAATGGCAACATTATTGCAAAAATCGAAGGTTATGAAGGTTGCTGGCCTGTCACTTGTCGTGTTACTGGCAGCCTGCTCCAGCGATCAGCGCTATAAACGTCAGGTCAGTGGTGATGAGGAATATCTCAATGCTGCGCCATTGAAAGTGTTGAATGTGCCACAAGGGCTGACATTACCAGAACAAAATGGTGAGTATGATATCCCTAAAGCCACATCAACAGGGGCAATAGGGAAAGCGTTAGACATTCGTCCGCCAGTACTGACAATTTCGCAATTAGCGGGTTCTCGTACAGAGGATAGCGCTCAAGCAAGTCGTTTGTTGCTAGAAAATACACCTGAAAATAGTGCACTTTGGTCACAAGTTACGATGATCTTAGAGCAAAGAGGTATTCCAGTTTCATCTAAAGATGATGGTTCTCGCTCAATTGAAACCGATTGGATCAAATGGGATCGTGCAGATGAAAACGTACCGATTGAGAGTCGCCATAAAGTAACAGTGCAACCAGAAAATGGTATGATGGCGTTAACGGTAACCAGCTTAGGCTTACGTCAAGGTGGTGAGACCATTACCGATGTTGTCGAAACTCAACGTTATAACAAACTGTTATTGAATGAATTAACCGATAACTTATATACGTTGCGTGATACTTCAAACAAAAATAGTATCCAAAATGCTTATGGTATCATTGATGTTCAAACAGGTAGTGATGATACTGGCTTACCTTTAGTTGTTGTTCGTGCGCCATTTGATGCAGTATGGGAACGCTTACCACACACCTTAGAAAGTGTTGGCATGAAAGTGGGTGACCGTACACGTTCAAGTGGTTCTGTGATGGTGACTTATAAAGGTTTAAGCAGTTCAGAATGGCAGGCGTTGGGCATTGATGACCCAACTGTGCCAGAAGCGGATTATAAAGTGCAGGTCGGTGATTTAAATAACCGTAGTACACTGCAATTTATCACCACCAAAGGTGTTCCTTTAACACAAAAACAAAATGATGAAATGGTTGCTGCACTGAAAGCGGCGTTTAGTAAAGCACCAGCTAAAAAGCAATAATTCAACATTTTTAGATGACTAATTAAACCGTAGCTTAAATACAAGCTTCGGTTTTTTTTATTTAAATTGGATGGGTTTGTATTGGGGTAAAGATATTAAGCTTCATACGCATAGGCTGGTGGTTATCAGCTCTGTATTTTGTTTATTTAATGCTTATCGTAACCTATATGCTTAGTTAATTATTAATTAGCATTCCATCAGTTTCAATTTTCCTTCTCTGGAAGGCTAATTTTATCTTTCATGTTTTCACTTAAAACAAATGGACAAAAAATCAGTATTTATGATTAAGTAATCGTTTGCGTCCGCTCCGGAATTTTATTATCATGATTAGCAGTCAATTATAAAATATTGAATATCAGCTAGTTAGCGTTTTACATAGTGAATTTCAGTAACTGACTGAAACAGAGCAGAAAATTAACAATGAATAGGCCATTTGAATGGTTTTTGTTCTTCTGTTACTTATCTGAATCTGCTGTGCAGGTTGATTTTTGTTTAGTTTAATCACATCCCTGGAGTGTGTAAGATGCAAAAGAAAGCTGAGTTGTATCGTGGTAAGGCAAAAACAGTCTATACCACAGAGGATCCTGATCTACTGGTTCTGGAGTTCCGTAATGATACATCAGCACTCGATGGTGAGCGTATCGAGCAGTTTGACCGTAAAGGTATGGTAAATAACAAGTTTAACCATTTCATTATGAGCAAATTAGAAGCAGCCGGTATTCCAACGCAAATGGAAGCATTATTGTCTGACACAGAAGCTCTAGTGAAAAAGTTAGATATGGTGCCGGTTGAGTGTGTGATCCGCAACCGTGCAGCGGGTTCACTGGTAAAACGCTTAGGTGTTGAAGAAGGCATGGTGTTAAACCCGCCTTTATTTGACTTATTCTTAAAGGACGATGCCAAGCACGACCCGATGGTGAATGAATCGTACTGTGAGACTTTTGGTTGGGTGAGTAAAGAAAATTTGGCTAAAATGCGTGAGCTAAGCTACAAAGCCAATGAAGTGCTCAGTAAAATTTTTGCAGATGCAGGGTTAATTTTAGTCGATTTTAAACTGGAGTTCGGCTTGTATAAAGGCCAGATTGTCTTAGGTGATGAGTTTTCCCCAGACGGTAGCCGTTTATGGGACAAAGAAACACTGAATAAAATGGATAAAGACCGTTTTCGTCAGAGCCTTGGTGGTCTAATTGAAGCTTACGAAGAGGTCGCCCGCCGTATTGGCGTGCAGTTAGATTAATTAATTTCCTATAATTTGAATGAGATTTTAGCCTGCATTGCAGGCTATTTTTTTATTTTTTAGTTATTAATCGGGCGCGACTGTTGGTTAATAAAATGTGTGATCCATGATGAAAGAGTGGTATCAGTAGTATTTATTTGTAGTTGCTGACTAAGTGATATCAATGTCGGTGCAGGAAGTGGGCTTTCAACTTGTAACTCTGGATGGCTTAATATTTCCGTTGGTTGACCATCAGCGATGAGTTGGCCATTTGATAAATGCAATACGCGTTGAAAATGGCGAGCAACAAAATCAAGGTCGTGGCTAATAGAAACGACGCTTACCCCTTTTTCGCGTTGTAATGTCAGCCAATCTTCGAATTTTCGCATCCAAAAGGCATCAAAGTCACGGCTTGGTTCATCAAGTAGCAATAGTTTAGGTGAAACAGCCTCTAAGCAGGCAACAGCAACCATCCTGCGTTGGCCTGCATGTAAATCTAAAGGGTGTTTATCCGCCACATCGGATAAGTGGCAAATTTCAAGTGCTTGCTGTACTCGCGCTTGAATATCACGTTTATGATGTTTTTGGCGTTTTAAACCAAAAGCAATTTCATCACGTACACAACTATGAAAAATTTGTTTCTCAGCTTCTTGGAATAAGATCCCAATATGGTTAACTCTTTGTGGGGAGGAAAGAAGATTAAGCGGGAGGCGATCAAGCCGAATATCACCTTGTGTTGGGCGCAATAACCCCGCTAAAAGGCGCAATAGCGTTGATTTACCTGCACCATTATCCCCAACTACAGCGACCCATTCACCAGGGCGAATAAATAGAGATAAAGATTGTATGTTATCAATAGTTGAACTTGGCCAACGATAACTCAGGTTTTCAAGCTGTAACATATCGCTCCTTAAACATCTGTAGCAATTGTGCTTCATCGTGGGGAATATTTCCTTGCCAATACCCTAATTTGAGCAGTTCACCTACCGCACGCCAAGCATCTGGCATATTGATTGTTTCAATGGCATCAAGAAAAACATCATTTAAACCGCCTGTTGCGACCATTTTCCCAGCCTCTAAAAAGGTTTTACCCGTATTCAGCAAAAGGAATGAGTCACAGAAACTGATGGCTGGTAATAAGTTGCGCTCAAAAAAAATAATGCTACAGCTTGTTTGTTCTGTATAGCGTTGTAATTGCGTTAAGATGCGTTGTGTTGCACTCGGTGTGAGCCGACTAAAGGCTTCATCAAGTAACAGGAGTTTGGGTTGCATCGCTAATGCGCTTGCTAATACCACTCGTTGCGCTTCACCGCCTGACAAGGTTGCAGGATGGCGCGTTCGCAGTGCCCCACAAAATGTCAGTTCAATGGCAAGCTCAACTCGCTCACTAATTTCGTCGGGTGTTAAACCGAGGTTTTCAGGCCCGAACGCAATTTCCTGTTCAACGGTAAACGCGCAGCCTGAAAGTTGTAATTGGGGGGATTGCTGAACTAGTTGGCGTGATATAGACACCTGAACCACGGAGTTGTCAGCTAAGGGCGCTCGTAATATCTCTGCGGTTCCTTCGATTTTCCCCTGAATGAGGTCATTGTGCCAACCGGCGAGTATTTGCGCTAATGTGCTTTTTCCGCTGCCGTTACCGCCAAATATGCATAGCCATTGGCCTGCGTTTAGCTGAAGATCAATCGGCCCTAATAGGGACTGCTCCGCACCTTGTGGAATGAAGCGCATTTGTTGTAGATTTACCACCACAGAGAGAGACCACCTTCAATGAAAATTAACAGAACTAACCCATATCTAAGTAGGGCTTGGAGTGAGCTATCTTTAGGCGGGTTTAATGTGGTGCGTTTGGCACAATAACGAAAACCACGCATATCTAATGCGGCTCCACGAATACTTAGTTCACTTAACGTATTACTGGCAAGTGGAAATAATAGGGCAGGTAACGATATAACACGTTGCCAAAAGCGCCCATCAAGAGGAACGCCTCTCGCTAATTGGGCTTCACGGATAGTGTTCAATTGCTGGCGAAATTGTTCTGCAAGTAATAACGGGCCCGCGAGTAGGTATGCAAAACTTGCAGGTAAACGGCTTGCAAACAAAGCACGAATAAAACGTTCAGTCGGTACATATTGCAACCAAAGCTGAGAAGCGCTAATAATCGTTAATAACTTAAACCATAATGCCAACGCAAATTCAGGGCGGCTATTTTTTAATGTGGCTCCGGTTAATAGCTGAGCTAGCCAGCCACCATGAATTAACCAAAGCCCTGTCGCCATGGGGAGCATAATCCACGCAACTATTTTCCATCGGTGGCGTGCGGGCCGCCAAAATAATAAAACACCAAATGTGCTGCAACCTAGCAGAATTAATGGCCAGCTCAATGGTAAGAAAAGCGAGCTTACACTGAGCCAAAACCAAATTGTCAGCGAGGTAAATGGATGCATTTAACGGACCTTAGCCATATTTGGATAATTACGTTGGACACGTTCTGGTAATTGTCGAACCAATAACCAAGCAATAATGGCTGATGCGACTTTATCTGCAATATTGGCGCCTAATACTGTAATTGCCACCGATTCTAATAAGTTATCGCCAACAGCATGAAAATACGCGACAAAAAAGTCAGCGCCGCTACCGGTTGTTCCTGCAAACAAGTAAGTGCGAATGGGAACAGCAACGATCATCAACGCAAAAGTAATGACAACACCGGATAAAATCACTCTTGGTAAGGTGCGAAAACCACCTGCGCGAGCTAATAACCCAGCACTCAGGCCAATCATCATCGCGACAGGGGCGAAAGCCGCTGCAATTGGGCCGCTGAGTAAACCCCATAATAGATTTGTTAATAATCCACTCAATAGCGCAACCCAAGGGCCTGCTAATAATGCACAAATTAATGTTCCTATAGAATCTAGGAATATCGGCAGTTTTAACATTGAGCTTAATTGGCCAATAACCATATTAATAGCAATAGAAAAAACAATTAAAGTCAGTGTACGACTAGAAATAATCGACGTTTTACTCATGACAAAGTCATTCCTTACAGTAATGGAATAATAAAATTAGCGAGAAGTGATGATAAGCTCTTCATAACCAGACAAAAGGCAAGGTTCACGAGTGAAATTAACTTTTTCAAGCTCCCCAATAATCAGCTCTAATGTTGTTCTAACAGTACAACCCGGCATCATATGGCCACCGAGAACTTTTCCTTCTTCATCAGAGACAGACAAATGCAGGTGTTCGCCGTTAGCATCTAAAGTGCCAATTAATGAAACAATTTCGAATTTGCCTGTTGTGTGAAACGTGTTCTCTTGTCCTGCAAAACGCAGTGCGACATGAGTTAAGCTGCCGACGCTACTGGCAATAAATGCAGCTTGTAGGCTGTGTTGCTCAATTTTTCGTTTTAATGCTAAAAGCGCATCTTCTCCAGGCACTAAGCGGATAGCAATAAAACGAGCGTTTGAAAAGGGGGATAAAGATTGGTTCATATTGTTAATCCTAATCATTGTGCTTGCGCAGAGCGTCGCACAACCATGTAAATCATTAAAATTATAAATAATGCTAAGTTATGATTTTTCTGTATTAATTATTGGTGATTATTATACGTAATTGAGATGGATTGTCTGGTTGTAAAGGTATTTAGGACTATCTTCAGCAAAAGGCACCACAAGTTGGTTTTTATGATGATAAATATAAAAAAAATGCAGAAATAAAAAAATAAACAGTGATGAATATTCCGAATATTTAGCTTAAGTTTTGGTGGCGATGGGAGTTATCTGTATTGCCATGCTAATTTTATGTACAATTCGGCTTGTCACCGTGAAATATGCTAAGAAGATCTCTTTTGAAAAGTATTAAATAGATAATAAAGAACAGCTAAAATGTCGCACTTGAGTTAATACATTGTGTGGAAATAGTAAGGTTTTTTATTAATAAAAATATCGTCACCGTAAAAATAAAAAGAGTTGGCGTTAATATTTGCTTCTTTGATGATGAGCCAATAACATGTTTTTAAATCAGTCTATTTGCTGCTAATAAATTATAATTATGCGTTTTACAGGGATAAATCTATGAGTCATGTTGATCCAACATTAATCATTCTACTGGTATTAGCCGGGTTAGGTATCATTAGTCATAATATGACAGTCACTCTTGCGATGTTATTTTTATTGGTGGTCAGAATAACACCATTGAATAATTATTTTCCATGGGTTGAAAAATATGGCTTAACCATTGGGATACTTATCTTAACTATCGGTGTTATGGCGCCAATTGCGAGCGGTAAAATAACGGCAAATGAAGTATTGAGCTCATTTTTGAATTGGAAATCGATTCTTGCAATTGTCATCGGGATCGCCGTTTCTTGGTTAGGTAGCCGAGGTGTCACATTAATGTCCCATCAACCTTCTACTGTTGCAGGCTTACTTGTTGGAACTGTCATTGGTGTTGCTTTATTCCGTGGTGTTCCTGTAGGGCCTTTAATTGCTGCCGGGATCTTGTCACTATTAATTGGTAAATCATAGTATTACGATGGTGAAATTGCTTCCTGTTATTATCGAACAGCTACATATGGTTGGCATGCGTCGTCTTATGGTTCTTTCTGGTGACAGTGCGTGGGTGGAACAGCAACTCAACGAACTTCAGACAGCCATTGATGGCGACTGGTTAACCATTTCAGCGAATTTGCCACAAGGGGTTTCCCCAGAAAATGCACATCTATTATTGGGCCGTGAATTTTTACATGGCATCTTTGATGCGCGTAAAGGTTTTCATAGTGAAGCCCTAGCCATGCTTGCTGGCACGTTAAAAGCAGGGAGCTTGTTAGTTTTATGTACTGCACCTCAAACTGAGTGGGCGACAAATGCTGATCTAGACAGCCTACGTTGGAATGAACAATTGGGTCTAATTCCGACACCGAATTTTGTTCACCATTTGCAACGGACTTTCCAAACATCTTCCGATATTTTATTTTATAAACAAGGAGATGAGCCTGATTTTTCATTACTAAATAACAAACCATTATGGCAAGCACCGACAGGCCAGCCAACAGAACAGCAGCAACAAATAATTAGCCAATTATTAAAAGCAAAACATGGCATTTGGGGCTTGATAGCCCCGAGAGGGCGCGGAAAATCTGCAATAGCTGGGATGTTAATAAAACAATTTATGGGAGAGAGTTGGTGTTGTGCTCCCGCCAAAGTGGCGACGGAAGTTTTAAGTCGGCACGCAGGACAAAAGATTAATTTTTGGTCCCCTGATAACTTATTAGCGTACTGCCGCAGCAATGAAAAAATAACAGCAGATTGGCTAGTCATCGATGAAGCTTCTGCTATTCCTAATTATATATTACGTGAGCTGGTGGGGTATTTTCCCCGAGTTTTATTAACTACGACAGTCGATGGTTATGAAGGAACAGGGCGTGGATTTACGCTAAAGTTCTGTGCAAGTTTAGCCCATTTCACTTTACTACAACTTGATAACCCAATGCGCTATGCGGCTAATGATCCCTTAGAATTGTGGGTCAATGAGGCTTTATTGCTGCAAGAACCCACCACTCAAACGGTTCTTGCTGGAAATACTGAATATAAAGCGTTAACTCAGGCATCATTAGCGGAAAATAATGAGCAATTAAAAGCGTTTTATGGCTTATTGATGAGTGCACATTATCGAACGTCACCATTAGATTTACGACGACTATTGGATGCCCAGCAACAACATTTTATGGTGGCAAAAGCCGAGTCTGATGATTGTACCTATTTAGGTGCATTATGGATGGTAGATGAAGGACAGTTAACCGAATCATTGAGCTGGCAAATATGGGCTGGGCTTCGTCGACCAAGAGGAAATTTAGTTGTCCAATCTTTAGCAGCTCATAGTTATTTCCCCATTGCGGCACAATGGCTATCTCGCCGAGTGATGCGTATTGCCGTTGATGCGAACCACCGTAGGCGCCAAATTGGTTTAACACTGCTAGCAAAACAAAAAGCGTTCGCCACAGAGCAAGGCTTGGACTTTATATCTGTTAGTTTTGGGCTAACACCAGACTTAGTGGCTTTTTGGCAAAAAGCAGGTTTTAGGCTGATACGAATAGGTTCGCATAAAGAAGCCAGTAGTGGCTGTTTTACCGCGATGGCTATTTTACCTATTTCAAACCGTGCATACCAACTTTGTGAACAAGGCGAATCCCGATTAAAACGTGACCTATATTGGCGCAGTGATTTACAAGAGTTTGCGTTCGAAACGGATCCACAGCAGCAACTAGTGACAGATGATTGGATAGAACTGATCGGTTTTAGTGAGTTTAAGCGCCCAATTTCGGCGAGTACAAGTGCAATTATGCGTTTATTGAGGGAAGAAACAAACGGGCTTCCTCTCCTCAGACGGCATTTTGTATTATGTGAACCTATCTCCAAGATTTGCGCGGATGTCGGTATTACAGGGCAAAAGCAATGGTTAAAACGAGTAAGAGAAGAGGTTGGTATACAGGTAAAACAATACCAACCAGCACTTTTAGCTGAAATAAAGCAGAAAATTACTTCTTCTTGTCTTTAGGCCAATCGTCTTCATCATCCCAAAGATGGTTATTATCCTGATGCGGAGGGATTTCAGGCTTGTTATCTAAAAATTTTTTGGGGTCCAATTTCATCATTTCTTTGACTGAGTTCCAGATAAGCCCAACCAATAGGAGCAAGATTATCCACCAGTAGTCTGTCAACCATTGCATATTCACCTTCCATTCGTCATTCTTTGAGCTGTCTGTGCGTTGATATCGCTCAGTTACCCTAGTCACATACTTTTGTATGCTCCTAGGGATGCCTTCTCTCATCGCCTTCATACAACTCAAATAATTTAGAATGGAACCGAGTGAGCCATTCTTTTGAGCTGTCTGTGCGTTGATATCGCTCAGTTACCCTAGTCACATACTTTTGTATGCTCCTAGGGATGCCTTCTCTCATCGCCTTCATACAACTCAAATAATTTAGAATGGAACCGAGTGAGCCATTCTTTTGAGCTGTCTGTGCGTTGATATCGTTCAGTTACCCTAGTCACATACTTTTGTATGCTCCTAGGGATGCCTTCTCTCATCGCCTTCATACAACTCAAATAATTTAGAATGGAATCGAGTGAGCCATTCTTTTGAGCTGTCTGTGCGTTGATATCGCTCAGTTACCCTAGTACATACTAGTGTATGCCTCTATTGTGTTTTTTTGCATCTTTTCATCGAAACTAAATGATATAAAGAAAAATAAATATCTATCATTGAAACCTCAAAGATTCCTGAGAAAGAAAGCTATGGGAACAATAATCATTCCAATCGGCAAAAGCGACTTTTCATTAAGCGTGTTTACCATTAGAGTATACCATTGATATTATTATGAGTTACCACAGATTTTATGCGGCTTTTACCATTTGATTTATTTTTTAGGGAGGGGGAGTAATTTTGAAAAAATTGTTCCTCATTGTTATTGGATGGTTAGCTGTTGCGCTGGCTTTTGCTGGCGTTATTCTTCCTGTTTTACCGACTACGCCTTTCTTGTTATTAGCGGCATGGTGTTTTTCTCGTTCATCTCCACGCTTTCACCATTGGTTATTATATCGCTCTTGGTTTGGGGGATATATCCGTCACTGGCAAAAGCATAAAGGGCTACCGAAAGGGGCAAAACCAAAAGCAATCATATTGATAATACTCACTTTTTCACTATCAATCTGGGTTGTTAGCTATTTATGGTTAAAAATTGGTTTATTGGCACTGTTGTGTTGGCTGCTTATTTTTATGTATCGGCTTCCAGTTGTTGATGAACAAATTGCCACGAAAAAGAAAAAAGCCCCATAAATTATGTAGCGTAATCTATGAGGCGTGGTAGAAGTTGCTCTGTTAGCTTAGAAATTATTCAGGAGCTTTAATATAGCGTTCGAATACATAATCTAAGTTACTGTTTAGCCAGTTTTTTCCGCAAATATCCTCTTGTAGGAGAACTTGTTTAATGACTTCTGGCGTTAAAAGCTGTTCAGCTTCATGGGATAAAGGCCAGTAGCTAATATGCCAAGGTTCATAGGCAACCCCTGCATTTTTTGCAGTGAAAGGGCGATAAAAATCAAATGTCGCCATGTTATCCGTCAGCCAGTGGTTCAGTTCAGCAAAATAGCCACCAGTTTCATATTCCCAAGGCTCTAACTGTAACGTTTGCCCTGAAGGAATACGTAATGGGTCATAAACATCTATTTCGGTTCCCCAATGGTGGCGGCTTGCACCGGGTAATGCTGACCAATGTAAAATAGCTTCACAAAGCTCGCCTTCAGAAAGCGTTGTAATATCTAAAGGTTGGCTTTGTGCATCAAGAACAGGGCGGAGACCGGTAAATTTTTCATTCCAAATTAACTGTTGACGTGAAAAATCACGAAATGCACTTGCCGATTGTAACTTGAACCCTGACTTTACAGCCACTTGTTGCATGGCTAAAAATGCTTTGGTGGCATTGAACTGTAGGCGATGAGAACCGCCAAGTGTCACTAAATGGTCAGTTGAGCGGCCTGTTAACATGGCAATAGTGATCATAATAACAATAACCCCATGACCCGTTCATAAATTAAGGCCAGCTGTTGCAAGTCTTTGACGCTAACGCATTCGTCAACTTTATGTATGGTGGCATTCAGTGGGCCGAGCTCAATAACTTGAGTCCCCATTTGGGCGATAAAACGGCCATCGGAGGTTCCACCGCTTGTGGATAACTCTGCATTAAGACCAGTTAATTCATGAATTGCTTGCAAAGTTGCAGTGACAAGCTCTTGTTTTTCAGTTAAAAATGGTTGCCCAGATAACGACCACTCTATTTTATATGTTAAGCCATGGCGTTCTAGCATGCTAGTGACCCTGTCACGTATTTGTGTGTCGGTCAATTCGGTGCTAAAACGAAAATTAAATTGAACAAATAACTCACCAGGGATCACATTACTTGCCCCAGTACCTGCATGGATATTGGCAATTTGCATGGTGGTGGCAGGGAAGAACTCATTGCCGTTATCCCAGATAGTTGAAGTGAGCTCTTGTAAAAAAGCGGTTGAACGGTGCACCGGGTTGTCCGCTAAATGGGGATAAGCAACGTGTCCTTGTGTACCCAAAATAGTTAAATTCGCTGTAATAGAGCCTCTTCGACCATTCTTTATGATGTCGCCTAATTGTGATTGGCTTGACGGCTCACCGACTAAACAGTAATCAACGCGTTCATTACGTGCCATCAATGTTTCGACCACTTTGACCGTGCCATCTAGCGCATCGGCTTCTTCATCTGATGTGATTAAAAAGGCCAAACGCCCTTGATGTTGAGGGTGCTTTTTGACAAAGCGCTCTGCGGCGACAACCATTGCTGCGACTGAGCCTTTCATATCAGCAGCACCGCGACCATACAAATGTTGATTGATAATTGTCGGGCTAAAAGGGGGTGTTTGCCAATTTTCACTATTGCCTGCTGGTACGACATCGGTATGGCCTGCAAATGCGAGGGTTGGGCCTTGAGTACCTCGATGTGCCCAAAAATTTAATGTGTTACCAAAATGCATTGGTTCAACGGTAAAACCGAGTTGGTTTAAACGCTCAGTCAGTATCGCTTGGCAACCTTGGTCATCAGGGCTGATAGAAGGGCGTGAGATCAGTTCTTTGGCAAGTTGAATAACTGGGCAATCCATCATAACCGCCTGATTATCGAATGAAGTTTTGGTAGTCATTTGCGCTAAACCCAACTAAGTAACGGTTGTCTGGAGAAACAAGTACGGGTCTTTTGACCATGGCGGGCTCTGCAATTAGCACTTTTTTCGCGCTATTTGAGTCAACCACTGTATTTTTTTCATCATCAGTCAGTTTACGCCAAGTTGTTCCTCGTTTATTTACTAACACTTCCCAATCAATATGTTCCATAAAGGTAGAAAGTAATTCATCGCTAATACCATCAGCACGATAATCATGAAACTGATAGTTAACTCCATTGTCTTCTAAGTAACGGCGTGCTTTTTTAATGGTGTCACAGTTTTTAATTCCGTACATGATATAAGGAGAGTTAGATGTATTGGGCATATGATTTTCCTCAAAAAACTAGCGATAATCCATACATAATGAGGCAAAAATCGCTTAGGATCTAGCCCAAATGTGAGAAATATATAATAAACTTATAATTAAATTATTCGTAATTTAGCTTTGTTAATTAATATAATTAGAAAAAATTATCTTGAACGCATATAAATTAAGCTAGCTTCAAGACGAGAGCGAACACGTAATTTTTTAAGAATATTTCTAATGTGAACTTTAACCGTTTCTTCAGAAATAAAAAGTAAATTAGATATTTCACGGTTTTTTAAACCTACAGCCATTTCATGTAAAATTTCAGATTCTCGCCGTGTCAGTGATGAGAGTGGGTCATTATAATTATGACGAGAAATAAGATGCTGATATATTTTTTCACTGAAAACTAATTGCCCTCTAGAGGCTTTCTTCATACTATAAAATAACATGTCAAGCTCACTGCTTTTTAATAAATACCCTTGTGCTCCTGCATCAATAGCGCCATATATATCTGTTTTAATTGTTGAAGCAGATAACACTAATAAGTAGCTATTATTGCAGTGCTTACGAAGTAATCGTATCGTTTCAAATGTTTTAATACCTTGAATATTGGTATCTATAATAATTAGATTAGGCTGTAGCTGCCTTGCAATGCTTAAGGCCTCGTAACAACAAGAGGACTCTGCTGTGACAATAAAGTGCGTATCGGTATTTATGAGCTGTCGCAATCCCAAGCGTATAAGAGGGTGCTCATCAACAATCATTACGGTATATTTAGACATAGAGGGTTCCTTTTTCATGTCTTAAAATTCAAGGTCTAGTTTGATACTTTCCATAAAATAGACAGTTTAATTTTGATATATTTATTATATTTAATTGGAGTATTAATAATTGTAAAATCAGTATGGGGAATTCTTAATGTTACTTCTTTGCTTAATATATTATATCCCTCGCTAATAACAATAAGATACTTGTTGATAATACATTAAAATTAGAAAATTCATATCTAATATTTAAATCAATATTAAACGGAGAAGGTATTTAAGATAGGGTTCATAATGTGATTAATTTTTTATATATATTAACCTCATAAAACTAATAATAAATTATTTTTAGTTAATATCTTAAAAATTAGAGAGGTGTTTCGATATAGTAAAATATAATCAATGTGATTACGTTTTACTCTAACGGTGACCTAACTCTATTGTAACTGAAAGATTTTTTTGGAAATTGCCAGTATGATCATGATTTGCTAGGGAGATGTGTTTATACTGTTATCGCTCTTACCTTACTTATTTTGAAAGGACTTGACGATGGATGACAAATTAAAACAAAGTGCTCTTGATTTTCATGAGTTTCCACATCCTGGGAAAATTACGGTTACCCCAACTAAACCACTAACAACCCAGAGAGATCTCGCATTAGCATACTCACCAGGTGTTGCAGTGCCATGTCTTGAAATTGCAGATGACCCACTTAAAGCTTATCGTTACACCGCTAAAGGTAACCTTGTCGGGGTCGTGTCTAATGGTACGGCTGTCCTTGGGTTAGGTAATATCGGTGCTTTGGCTGGTAAGCCTGTCATGGAAGGAAAAGGTGTACTATTTAAAAAGTTTTCTGGTGTTGATGTCTTTGATATTGAAGTTGATGAAACAGACCCAGACAAGTTAGTTGATATCATTGCGTCTCTTGAGCCGACTTTTGGCGGTATTAATTTAGAAGATATCAAAGCACCAGAATGCTTTTATATTGAACAAAAACTTCGTGAGCGGATGAAAATCCCTGTATTCCATGATGACCAACACGGTACCGCAATCATCTGTACTGCCGCTGTTATCAATGGCTTACGTATTGTTAAAAAAGATATTGGTGATGTGCGTCTGGTGGTTTCTGGCGCAGGGGCGGCATCAATCGCTTGTATGAAT
Organism: Providencia rettgeri; assembly: GCF_013255915.1. Lineage (GTDB taxonomy): Bacteria > Pseudomonadota > Gammaproteobacteria > Enterobacterales > Enterobacteriaceae > Providencia > Providencia hangzhouensis. Next base: position 2,239,247 of record NZ_CP053896.1, read on the forward strand.
TTATTAGTCGCGTTGGGGTTGAAACGCGAACATATCACCGTTTGTGATTCAAAAGGGGTGATTTACAAAGGCCGTGACGAACGCATGGATGTCACCAAAGCCGCGTATGCAATTGAAGATAACGGCCAACGTACTTTGGCTGATGCGATTCCTAATGCAGATATTTTCTTAGGCTGTTCAGGTCCACGTCTTTTAACGCCAGAAATGGTGAAAACCATGGCAAAAGATCCTCTAATCTTAGCATTGGCTAACCCTGAACCCGAAATTTTACCACCATTGGCGAAAGAAGTTCGCCCTGATGCCATCATCTGTACTGGTCGTTCTGATTACCCAAATCAGGTTAATAACGTATTATGTTTCCCATTCATTTTCCGTGGTGCGCTAGATGTTGGCGCAACAACGATTAATGAAGAAATGAAACTGGCTTGTGTATATGCCATTGCAGACCTTGCATTGGCTGAGCAAAGCGAAGAAGTGGCTTCTGCGTATGGCAACCAAGATTTATTCTTTGGCCCTGAATATATTATTCCGAAACCATTTGACCCGCGTTTGATTGTGAAAATTGCGCCAGCAGTGGCAAAAGCAGCTATGGATTCAGGGGTAGCAACGCGTCCAATTGAAGACTTTGATGCCTATATCGAAAAATTAAATCAATTTGTTTATAAAACAAATTTATTCATGAAACCTATTTTCTCTCAAGCTAAGACGGCGAAAAAACGCATTGTATTAGCAGAAGGGGAAGAAGAGCGTGTATTGCATGCGACTCAAGAATTAGTGTCTTTAGGTTTAGCCTTCCCAATTTTAGTTGGGCGCCCAAGTGTGATTGAAATGCGTATTCAAAAACTCGGCCTACATATTGAGTTAGGTAAAGATTTTGAAGTGGTTAATAACGAAAACGACCCGCGTTATAAAGAATATTGGCAAGAATACTACCAAATCATGAAACGTCGTGGTATTTCCCAAGAAATGGCGCGCCGTGCGGTGATTAATAACCCAACCTTAATTGGTGGGATCATGGTGTTGCGTGGCGAAGCCGACGGGATGATTTGTGGTACGGTGGGCAGTTATGGCGAACACTATGAAGTTGTTAAAGATTTATTTGGTTTCCGCGAGGGTGTTCATGCAGCAGGTGCAATGAATGCATTGTTATTACCAACGGGTAATACGTTTATCGCAGACACTTATGTCAATGAAGACCCTTCACCGGAAGAGCTAACTGAAATCACGTTAATGGCAGCGGATACAGTAAGACGCTTTGGTATTGAGCCAAAAGTGGCTCTGTTATCGCGTTCTAGCTTTGGTTCTTCAGATTGCGCATCTGCACAAAAAATGCGTGATACGCTAACGATGATCAAAGCACGTGACCCACATTTGGAAATTGATGGTGAAATGCATGCGGATGCCGCATTAATTGAATCTATCCGTAAAGATGTGATGCCTGATAGTCCATTAAAAGGTTCAGCAAATTTATTAATTATGCCAAATATGGAAGCAGCACGTATTAGTTATAATTTACTGCGTGTCACAAGCTCTGATGGTGTGACTGTAGGGCCTGTGTTAATGGGGGTTGCGAAACCTGTGCATATATTAACACCAATTGCTTCGGTACGTCGTATCGTGAATATGGTGGCATTGGCAGTGGTTGAAGCACAAACAAATCCACTCTAAGGGTTAATATTAATTAATTTGTGTTAAAGGCTTCTATGGTTTCATAGGAGCCCTTTTGTTGAAAATGATTCTCATTATCTGTATCTTGTGAGCTTGACTACATAAGATGGAAAGCATAATGATTTCAATTAGATTGACCTCTCGAATAGCCACTTTAATGGTTGGGTTATTTTTTCTTATTGGTTGTACACAAAAAATTGAGCCAACAAACGTACAATTGGATAGCCAGCTAACAGCAAGCGACCAAATTGTTGACTTAGCAACAGGTAAGTCTTTAACACCTCAGCAATTAGTTGAGCAGCTTGCTCAATCTCCACGTGTGATTGTTGGAGAAAAGCATGATAACCACTATCACCACCAAATTGAGCAATGGCTTGTACAGGAAATGCCAAAAATACGGCCTCAAGGTGCGGTTTTACTCGAAATGCTGACACCGTCACAGCAAAAAGGTGTGAGTCGAGTACAGGCACAGATGCAGAGTAATCCTTATATTCGTGACGAAAAGTTACAGTCCGCCATAAAATGGAACAGTGGTTGGCCTTGGGAACAGTATGGGGCTTTAATCCGTCATTTGCTAAGCTCACCTTATCCATTACTTTCTGCAAACCTAGATAAAGAAGAGGTGCTTTCCGCCTACGCTAACCCATCATCAATTATGGGGCAGTATTCGACTCAGCCTATTGTTCAAGAACTCATCAGTAAAACGATTGAAAGCTCTCATGGTGGGGAACTTACAGCGGAACAAGTGGTAAAAATGACCTTTATACAGCAGTTGCGTGACCGCCGTATGGCAGAGTCGTTATTAAATGCACCTACACCCGCGCTCTTATTTGCAGGTGGCTACCATGCAACAAGAGCTATTGGGGTACCTTTACATGTGCAAGACCTCGCACCTGACGAATCAGTCAAAGTGTTAATTATTTCAGAGAGAGGGGAAGAAATAGACCATTTACATGCTGATTTTGTTTGGTATACCCCTAAATGATGACTAAATAATAGCAACCTAATGATTTCAAAAAAGTTAATTTTGTGAAGTATTCTTTATTTTCATTAAGAAATGATTTCCATTTTCATTTGTTATTAATTATCATTTGCGTTTATGTGAAGATACATAAGTACATAAGATAAAAATGAGTATAACAACATTTGAAAATAAGTATTTAAAGCGAACGACGAAGATGAGTGGGTGGTTCGCATTGGCAATTGCTCTTCATGTCGCTGTGGTTGGGGGCTATATATGGGTAACTTATAATCAACAATGGGAAGAGCTATTGCCTCCACCATCAGTGGTGATGGAAATTTCGATAGAGTCGCAAGCCGAACAATTGACAGAAGTTAACATTGGTCAACTACAAGAGTTAGCGGTGGCGAGTCAGGCCTATGAGGCTCCATCAGAAGAGAAAATTATCCCACCATTAGCCATCAATGAGCAGGCAGAAGTGCAAGTGGCTAAGACGGTGAGTACAAAACGAATAGCTGAAGTAAAAAAACAAAAGCGTGAAAAGCAGGTGGTTGAACAAAAACAAGCGACTGATTCAAAAGCCAATGATGCCCCTGTCACCAGTGATGCAGCAGCGCCATTACAGACTCAGAAAATTGCCGCAGAATTTAATAGCCAGTCACAATCGATAGAGAACGCGAAAAGGCTGTGGGAAGCACAAGTATTGGGTAAATTAAATAAATACAAGCGTTTCCCTGAAGATGCCGTAAGGCGAGGGCGAGTTGGTCAATCAGCAGTAACATTTACGGTTGACCCACAAGGTTTTTTACTTGATAGCGAGCTGGTGAGTTCATCTGGAACGCGATCGTTGGATAGAGAAGCCTTGCAGGTTTTATCAAGAGCGGCACCTTTACCTGAACCACCTACCGAGATTTTAATCAATGGGCAGGTGACAGTCAGTATCCCTATTGATTTTACTCTTAATGAAAAATAGATTGGATGAATTATGCGTAATAAACTTACTGAGTTTTGTCTTATTACATTACTTGGTTTATATGCAGCAACCAGTGCTGCGGAGGATAGAATGTCAGCACCAATAGCCAAAAAACAACCACATACAATGACTACTCACGGAGATGTCCGTGTTGATAACTATTATTGGTTAAGAGATGACCAACGTGAGTCTCCAGAAATTATCGAATATCTAACGCAAGAAAATGACTATACAAAGCAACAATTAGAGAAAGGTGAGTCGTTAAAAAAAGAGATTTACGATGAACTATTTTCGCGTATGAAGCAGGACGATGAGTCAGTTCCCTATAATTATAATGGTTATACTTACCGCTCACGAGTGGTTGCGGGAAAAAATTATTCTATCTATGAAAGACGTCCGGTAAATAGTCAGGGTGAATGGGTTGTATTAGTTGACGGTAATGAACGTGCCGAAGGCACAGAATATTATCGTATGGGCGCGTTAGCTATTTCGCCAGATAATACCACGCTTGCCATTGCCGAAGATCGCCAAGGGCGTAATGAATTTGCAGTGTCATTTCGAAAAATTGATGAGAGCGAGTGGCAAGAGAATGCATTAACCAATACATCAGGGAATATTGTTTGGGCTAATGATAACCAAACGCTATTCTATGTGAATAAGGACAAGCAAACATTGCTTCCTTATCAAGTGGTTAGGCACCAATACGGTACACAGCAAACTCAAGACAAACTGGTGTATGAAGAAAAGGATGATACTTTTTACGTTAGTTTAGCGAAATCGACGTCAAAAGATTTTATTTTAATAGGTATCACGAGTACTGAAACTTCTGAATATCGGTTAATTGATGCAAATCAGCCACAAAATGATGCTAAAATCTTAAAACCACGTCAAGTTGGGGTTGAGTACTATCCTGATCATTTCAATGGTAAATTCTATATTCGTTCTAATCACCAGCACCCATTGTTTGGTTTATATATTGCAGACAATATTTTAGCGCCGTGGGTAAGCTTTATTGCACCACGTGATGGGGTTGATCTTGAAGGTTTTGCGTTATTTAATAACTGGTTAGTGGTAGAAGAGCGCCAAAACGGCTTAGTAAATATACGCCAAATCAGTTGGTTAACGCATAAAGAAAACCAAGTGAGCTTTGATGACCCAACTTACATGGCGTGGATTGGGAATAACCCTGAGCCTGATACGGACACATTACGCTACGGCTACTCATCAATGACCACACCGTCTTCAGTATATGAAATTAATATGCTGACTCAAGAAAAACAGCTTTTAAAACAAGAAGAAGTTAAAGATTTTAATAAGCAAAATTACCAAAGTGAGCGTATTTGGGTCACAGCACAAGATGGGGTAAAAGTCCCTGTTTCCTTAGTTTACCGTAAAGATCTTTTCAAACATGGTCAAAATCCATTGTTAGTCTATGGTTATGGCGCTTATGGATATGGCATAGACCCTTCTTTTAGTTCATCTCGTTTGTCTTTATTGGATCGCGGTTTTGTTTACGCGATTGCACATATTCGTGGTGGTGGTGACTTAGGTAAAAATTGGTACATACAAGGCAAAACAATCCACAAAATGAATACATTTACTGACTTTATTGATGCAACCAAAGGGTTATTATCAGAAGGTTATGGTAAAGCAGGGCATGTGTATGCCATGGGGGGCAGTGCGGGGGGCTTATTAATGGGAGCGGTGGTGAATATGGCGCCTGACTTATACGAGGGTGTTGTTTCCGCTGTTCCATTTGTAGATGTGGTAACCACAATGTTAGACCCATCAATTCCTCTGACTACTGGGGAATACGACGAGTGGGGTAACCCTGAAAATGAAGAGGATTACTGGCGAATTAAAGCGTATAGCCCTTATGACAATATCAAAGCACAACATTACCCACATATTTTAGTGACGACAGGGTTACATGATTCCCAAGTTCAATACTGGGAACCTGCAAAATGGGTGGCTAAATTGCGAGATATTAAACAAGGTAATTCATTATTATTATTAGAAACGAATATGAATGCGGGCCATGGCGGTAAATCAGGGCGTTTTAATGCACTCGATGATATTGCCCAAGAATATAGCTTTATTCTTATGCTTGAAAATAAAGACAAATATTTTCCATATTTAAAATAATAATTAACCTATAAAATTTAGGTGATTTTAGGCCAGCAACAAGATTAATCACATTGTTGCTGAGCCTTTTCACAGGCACTATTTGGCCTGTGCTAGCGGTGTGAGCGTATGACACTCAGTACGTTTACAGGAATGGTTTAATGAATAATAAAACAATAATTATGGTAGCTGGCATTATTGCCACTAGCTACCAAGGGATCGCTTTGGCTGAAAATACACAGCAGCAAAATAAGCAGAAAGAAGGTGTGGTTAATTTTAGCCAATTAAAAGTTTCAGGTGCGCAGAAACAAACCCCACTAGTCAAAGCATTAGAAAAACCAGGTGCTTATAGTGCGGTTGGTACAGAAAATAAATTGCAGTCGATGGATAAAATTATTCGCACCATGCCCGGCACCTATACTCAAATGGATGCCAGCCAAGGTACGGTTAACGTCAATATTCGTGGGCTGAGTGGTTTTGGTCGCGTGAATATGATGGTTGATGGTATTACACAAAGTTATTATGGTATCTCACCGAGCAAATATACCCACGGTATGCAGCCGAGTAATGATTTTGGTTCATTAATTGATCCAAACTTTATTGTCTCAGTGGAAGTGGAGAAAGGGCAGTTGAATGGCAGTAATAGCATTAATGCTTTAGCCGGAAGTGCGAATTTCCGCACTATCGGAATTGATGACGTCATTTTTAACGACAATTTATACGGACTGCGTAGTAAAGCTAACTGGGGGGATAATGGTCTCGGTTATAACGGAATGGTTGCCGTTGCGGGTAAAACGCAATTACAGGATGATGGTTACTTTGGTGGTTTAATTGCAATTAGTGGTCATAATATTCCCGGAAGTTATAAGAATGGAGACGGCTTTGACAGTGATGAATTTGCCACAGATCCCTCATTCAAACAAAAGCCACAATCTCAATTGGCAAAGTTGAAATATAAACCTAATGATCGCCATGAATTGGAATTCAGTGGGCGTTTTTTGCAAAATAAACTTACCAGCAGAAAGATTAATAGTGATGACTATTATCTTAAATATAAATACACCCCATTAAATGAATTAATTTATGTGGAAATCTTGGCAAGCCATGGTAATAATGAACAAAAATTTCAAGGTGATCCTATTGGTGGAGCCTTTAAAAATGCCATATCTAGAAATAAATCCGATAGTATAAATTTATCCAATACGAGTCATTTTTCTTATGGAGATGTGGATTATAAATGGCAAGTTGGTTCGAAATTAATGAAAACCAAATACCAAAAAACATCTCAACCTGTTGAAGACCCTAACACCCAAATATATAACCCATTTTCACCGAGTGGCACGCAAGATATCGTGAGCTTATATACCCAATTTGAAGGGAAATATGATATCTATACCGCTACATTTGATCTTAATTATCTTAATTATAAAGTTAAAGGTTATAAACCTGCGTGTGATGAAACCGAAAAATGTTTCCCCCAAGAAGCCAGTACATTGAATATCAAGGATAGCGGTATTAACCCTGGTGTTTTATTATCAGCACAAATTATTCCTGAGTTTCAACCTTTTGTTAGTTATGCTCACTCGATGCGTGCACCTAATTCCCAAGAGGCTTTTTTCTCGCAAAATGGTGGTCAGAGCATGAACCCATTCCTAAAAGGGGAAAAGTCGAAAACATGGCAAGTTGGGTTTAATAGCTTCAAGCCTGACTTAGTTGTAGAGGGCGATCAATTCAATATGAAAGCTCTGTGGTTCCATACACATATTAAAGACTACATTACTAGCAAATCATTTATGTTGTGCCGAGCAAACTCACAAGAAGAGTTTGATTGGTGCTTGATTAACGATGATGTTTGGAATAAAGAAAACCCAGATATTTTTCAGCGTGCAGATATGTATGTTAATGATCCTAGAGATGTGAATTTACGAGGGTATGAGTTGCAAGCCAATTATGATGCAGGTGTATTTTATTCAATGGTTTCATATACCAAAGAGTCAGGAAAACAACCGGTTTCTATTAATAGTACCTCCGTATTTAGTGCAGGGGATTTCACTCAATTACCTGACTATTACCTAACATTAGACTCAGGTGTACGCTTATTTGATGAAAAACTGACACTCGGTTCAACGATTACATGGACTGGCCCCTCCAAACGGATTAGCCCAGTACCCGATGGCGACCAAAATGGTGATGCTATGACGGAGAAATATGAGAAACAACCAACTATTGTTGATGTATATGCAGATTATGAAATTAATAAAAACGTTAAATTGATGATGACTATTAACAATGTGACGAATAAAAACTATACCGATGCATTAAATCGCGCAAATTCGGGGGCAATTATGGAAGAACGAGGGCGAAATAACGAAACGGGTAGAGGGCGTACTTATATGATTGGTGGGCAGGTACGTTTCTAACCAGTATATAAATTTACAACCACTTATCCCGTTATTTTAATCGAGATAAGTGGTTAAAATAATCACTTCGATACTATTTTTGTTTTAACTTTCTCAATGTGAGTAATTTGGCTTTCAACCCAACCATCATTAAGGCGTGTTTTCAGTGGTTGCCCTAATTTTACTTGGCTGGTTTTTTTCAACACGGTGCCTTCTGCTGTCTCACTAATACTAAAGCCGCGAGCAAGTGTTGCCAATGGGCTGACAGCTTCCATTTTCGAACACGCGACAGCAAAACGTTGACGATAGCTATTGACCAAACTCGTGATCATATTTTGCAAATGATATTGTGTTTGTTGCAACTGACGTTGTTGCTTTTGCAACTGAGGGCGTAAATCATTTTGCAGCAAACGGCGATTGACTCTTTCGAATTTAGCTGTCGAATTTTGTAGTTGCCGAGTCATCGACTGTGCTAACTTTTGTTGCAATAAATTAAGTTGGTTATGTTGCCGTGCTAAGCGTAATTGCGGGTGCTGTTGCTGTAAACGATGGTGTAAACGAGCAAACCTTTGTTGTTGGCCTACCACGTAATAATCCATTGCCATTTCAAGGTGTTGCTGTGCAGATTTTAACTGCCGCAGCATTTCTAGCTGGTTACGGCTAACAAGCTCGGCTGCCGCAGATGGGGTTGGTGCTCTTATGTCCGCTACATAGTCCGCAATCGTCACATCGGTTTCATGACCAACAGCACTAATTATAGGCAGTTGACTAGCAAAAATAGCTCTAGCAACGATTTCTTCATTAAATGCCCACAAATCTTCAAGGGAGCCCCCACCGCGACCGACAATTAACACATCACATTCTTGACGCAAATTTGCTAGCTCAATCATTCGAGCAATTTGTGCTGGTGCCATTTCGCCTTGAACGGCCGTTGGATAGATAATGATAGGCAGAGAAGGATCCCGGCGGCGTAAAATATTTAAAATATCATGTAGGGCTGCACCGGTTGCTGATGTAATGATACCGACAGATTTAGCAGGGCTAGGTAGCGGTTTTTTATGAATAATATCAAATAAGCCTTGTGCGCTTAGCGTTTGTTTTAATAGTTCAAAACGCTGTTGCAGTAAGCCCTCACCGGCTGGCTGCATACTTTCAAGGATTAATTGGTAGTCACCTCGAGGTTCATATAAAGTCACTGTCGCTCTAACCAAAACTTGCTGGCCATTTTGTGGGCGGAAAGTGACACGTGCATTCTGCCCACGGAACATTGCCGCACGTACCTGTGCTCGGTCATCTTTTAAGGTTAAGTACCAATGACCTGAACTTGGCTGTGAAAAATTGGAAATTTCAGCGGTTAACCAAATACGCCCCATTTGGCTATCGAGTAGTTCTCGAACTGTTTGGTTAAGCTTGCTAACCGAGTAAATTGCGTTATTTTGTGAAGTCGACATGTGAGCCAGATCAAATTTTAAAACAATGACTTAATCGATAGATACTAACGCAGCTATAGGAGTTATCAAGTTTTTTTTCAAAAAAACGCTGGAAGCAACCGTTTTCGGTGTGTATAATGCCGCGGCAATATTTTATACCTTTCCATAACGCTGCCTGGTGGGATATTGCCTATGTTACGCATTAAAAAAGAAGCACTTACTTTCGACGACGTTTTACTCGTTCCTGCACACTCAACCGTATTACCGAATACCGCAGATTTATCAACTCAACTGACTGCAAACATCCGCCTGAACATTCCTATGCTTTCTGCAGCCATGGATACTGTCACTGAATCTGATCTTGCTATTGCATTAGCACAAGAAGGTGGCATTGGTTTCATCCATAAAAACATGACTATTGAGCGCCAAGCGGAAGAAGTTCGCCGCGTGAAAAAGCATGAAAGTGGTGTCGTCACTGACCCTGTGACAGTAACGCCTGATACCACCATTCGTGAAGTGCAAGAAATGGCTGAACGCAATGGTTTTGCAGGTTATCCAGTAGTTGCAAACGACAACTCATTAGTTGGTATTATTACTGGCCGCGATGTTCGTTTCGTGACGGATTTAGACCAGCCTGTTACTGCTGTGATGACGCCAAAAGAACGTTTAGTTACCGTGAAAGAAGGCGAAGCACGTGAAATTGTTTTACAAAAAATGCATGAAAAACGTGTAGAAAAAGCCTTAGTAATCGATGATAACTTTCATTTGTTGGGGATGATCACCGTTAAAGACTTCCAAAAAGCAGAACGTAAGCCAAACGCGTGTAAAGACGAGCAAGGCCGTTTGCGTGTTGGTGCTGCTGTTGGTGCTGGTGCAGGAAATGAAGAGCGTGTTGACGCACTGGTGGCTGCTGGCGTTGACGTTTTATTAATTGACTCATCACATGGTCATTCAGAAGGCGTATTACAACGTATTCGTGAAACCCGCCAAAAATACCCTGACTTACAAATTATTGGTGGTAACGTTGCAACAGCGGAAGGGGCGAAAGCCTTAGCGGATGCAGGAGTTAGCGCGGTTAAAGTCGGCATTGGTCCTGGTTCTATCTGTACCACTCGTATTGTGACTGGCGTTGGTGTACCACAAATTACAGCTATTGCAGAAGCGGCAGAAGCTCTGGAAGGTACGGGTATTCCTGTTATCGCGGATGGGGGGATTCGCTTCTCAGGTGATATCTCTAAAGCTATCGCGGCAGGCGCAGCCTGTGTGATGGTTGGCTCAATGTTCGCAGGAACTGAAGAGTCTCCGGGAGAAACTATTTTATTCCAAGGCCGTACTTACAAAGCATACCGTGGCATGGGTTCACTAGGTGCGATGTCTAAAGGTTCGTCAGATCGTTACTTCCAATCTGATAATGCAGCAGACAAATTAGTGCCAGAAGGTATTGAAGGCCGCGTAGCATACAAAGGTCGCCTAAAAGAAATCATTCATCAACAAATGGGTGGCTTACGCTCCTGTATGGGCCTGACGGGCTGTGGTACTATTGATGCATTAAGAACAAAAGCAGAATTTGTTCGCATCAGTGGAGCCGGTATCCAAGAAAGCCACGTTCATGATGTTACTATCACGAAAGAATCTCCAAACTACCGTTTGGGGCAATAATCGATAAAGTTTCTCAGGGTGGCGCATTCATTTGATTGCGTCACCGATTCTTATTTTTGACTTGAATTTTTGGAATTCTCCTCAAATGACAACAAATATCCATAAACATCGCATTCTTATTCTTGATTTCGGCTCGCAATATACACAGCTGATCGCCCGTCGTATTCGTGAAATTGGCGTTTACTGTGAACTCTGGGCGTGGGACGTTACAGAAGAACAAATTCGAGAATTCAATCCAAACGGTATTATTCTTTCTGGCGGGCCAGAAAGTACGACTGAGTCAGATAGCCCACGTGCTCCTGATTACGTATTTAATGCAGGTGTTCCTGTATTAGGTATTTGTTATGGCATGCAAACCATGTCAATGCAGTTGGGTGGTTCAGTTGAAGTCTCTGGTGAACGTGAGTTCGGTTATGCCAATGTCGAAATCACTGAGCAATGTGAATTATTCCGTGATATTCATGACTCTCTGAACGAAGCTGGCAAGCCAGTACTTGATGTTTGGATGAGCCATGGTGATAAAGTTACAGCTATCCCTGCAGATTTTAAAACTATCGCCAGCACGCCAAGCTGCCCATATGCCATCATGGCAAATGAAGAGAAGAAATTCTACGGTGTGCAATTCCACCCAGAAGTGACTCACACTCACCAAGGCCTGAATATTTTAACGCGTTTTGTGAAAGATATTTGCCAATGTGAAGCCCTGTGGACACCAGCGGCAATTATCGAAGACACAGTAGCGCGTTTAAAAGAGCAAATTGGTGATGACCATGTACTGCTCGCATTATCGGGTGGTGTTGATTCATCGGTTACGGCATTGCTATTAAACCGCGCAATTGGTAAACGTTTAACCTGTGTGTTCGTTGATAACGGTTTATTGCGTTTAAATGAAGCAGACCAAGTAATGGAAATGTTCGCAGGTAAATTTGACCTGAACATCATCCATGCAAAAGCCGAAGATCGCTTCTTAAATGCATTAGCTGGGATCAGCGATCCAGAAGCTAAACGTAAGAAAATTGGTCACGTATTTATCGAAGTATTTGATGAAGAGTCATCTAAGCTGCCTAATATCAAATGGCTGGCTCAAGGAACAATTTACCCAGACGTTATCGAATCAGCAGCATCAGCAACTGGTAAAGCACACGTTATCAAGTCTCACCATAATGTAGGTGGTCTGCCGGATGACATGAAACTTGGTTTAGTTGAGCCATTAAAAGAATTGTTTAAAGATGAAGTCCGTAAAATTGGTCTCGAATTAGGCCTCCCGTACGATATGCTGTATCGCCACCCATTCCCAGGCCCAGGCTTAGGTGTGCGTGTATTAGGCGAAGTGAAGAAAGAGTACTGTGATTTATTACGTCGTGCAGATGCTATCTTTATTGAAGAACTGCACAAAGCAGATTTATATCATAAAGTTAGTCAAGCATTTACCGTATTCTTACCTGTCCGCTCTGTTGGCGTCATGGGTGATGGCCGTAAATATGACTGGGTTGTTTCACTGCGTGCAGTTGAAACTATCGACTTTATGACCGCTCATTGGGCGCATTTACCTTATGACTTCTTAGGCCGCGTTTCAAACCGCATCATTAATGAAGTCGATGGTATTTCCCGTGTTGTTTATGATATCAGCGGCAAACCACCAGCGACAATTGAGTGGGAATAATATAGTTATTGTTGATAACAGTTTTTAGTTATCGATAAATCCAAAGGCATCAGTTAGTTACTGGTGCCTTTTTGTTTTTAACAGTTTTTAGCAGTTGACAATTACCGATAATTTTGACGGTATATATGACGGTATCAGAAATAATAATGACTAGATTGATAACTTCATACCGTCGAATAAAACATAAAAATGACGGCATCACTCAAAGGAATACCGACGTGTTAACCGATAAGAAATTAAAGAGCTTAAAGCCAGAAGATAAGCTTTATAAGGTAGCTGATCGTGACGGTTTGTATGTTGCTGTTACAAAAACTGGAGCTATATCATTTAGATATGATTACCGCTTTAACGGGCGTAGAGAAACCATAACTTTTGGACGCTACAGCGATGACGGTATTACACTTGCGGAAGCAAGAGAAATGCTAATCGATGCCAAAAAGACGCTGAACGCAGGCGTATCACCAGCTTCACAGAAGCGAGACGGTATTACAAAGCGTAAAATAGGGCTGACCCTGAAAGACTATACCGTCAAATACCTATCAGAAACCCGCTTCGCAGACAGCACGCTAGATATGAAAACTGCCATAGTCGAAAGGGATCTATACCCAACGCTTGGCAAACTACAGCTAGAAGAAATCACGACACAAAAGGTTAGGGCCTTATGTGAAAAGATTAAAGAACGTGGCGGTAACTCTACCGCTTTGCAGATACGTGAAATTGTTGGCTCTGTGTTCGACTACGTTATTGATCGTGGCTATGAGATAGAAAACCCTGTTAGCAGTATTAAAGCTTCATCCATCGCTACATTTGAGGCACGCGATAGGGCAATGACAGCTAAAGAAGTTGGTATATTCTTTAATGAACTAGAAAATTATAGCTGTTACCCAACGCTTAAATTAGCCGTTAAGTTCGTGCTATTAACTTTAGTTAGAAAAAGTGAGTTTATAAAAGCGACTTGGGATGAAATTGATTTTGATGAGAGATGCTGGATCATACCTAAGGCAAGAATGAAAAGAAGAAGGGCGCACGTAATCTATTTATCCGAACAAGCCTACGACATGCTTGTTGGGTTTAAGGCCTGTGCTATGGGTAGTAATTATTTAGTTCCTGGTCGATATGATGTAAGCAAACCACTTTCTAATGCTGCGTTAAATAACGTAATTGACGGTGTTGTTAAGCGTATAAATGCGAAGGGGATTAATTTTGAGCCGTTGACAGTCCATGATATGAGAAGAACAGCCAGCACATTGTTACATGAAGCTGGCTTCAATTCTGACTGGATAGAGAAGTGTTTAGCCCACGAACAAAAAGGCGTACGTGCTGTTTATAACAAAGCAGAGTATGCAGAACAACGCCGCGATATGCTACAGCAGTGGGCTAATATGGTGGATGGTTGGATAGAAAAAGAGAAGGGCAAAATTTAAGAGGTTTATTTTTCTGAGTCTAAAACTTTTGTGGCCAGTAAAGTTGATAGCATCGATGCACCAACCACCAGCCAAAATACGGAATAAAAAAGCCGCTCTATAATTACAGGGCGGCTATCGTTTTCTGCACCAATTACAGAGAAGATATATCCTGCAATCCATGCGTACGCTATCAAAATGAACTCAATCAATGGTAGCCTCCTTGGTTATAAATTGTGGCCCAGTAAATTCAATGCTGTTATTCGGGCATTCGTTGCCCCAAGCATCCCAACCCTGTGACATGTAATATCTTGCAGGGTTTCGATATACCGTTGAAGATGACAGTCGGATCATTGATGCGTATTCTTTTATTGTATAAAGAGAGTCATCCACTATTAATCTCCTTATCTATCGTCATAACATAGTGATTAACCTCAAGCATAAATAGCTTTTTAATTAGCATCTCCATTCGTGGGTAATAATATGTATTTACCATTGTTTCTTTTCCTGTATTTTTACCTTCTTTTATTGTTTTAATTTCATTGAGAATAAATTGATGCTTGTCAGATGTTATTACATATTTACCTAATTTAATTTCCATTGCTATTCTCCGCATCCTTCATTAATAAATAAGATTCCATACACGCGCGCAGTGGGTTTTTATTTTCAGCTACATTCCAGCCTGACCCGCATTGCCAGATATCATATGGGTGATTCATTGCTATCTTATTCTCAATAATAATCGGCATTGCATCAGATGGGTTATTGCAGGGGTCGAATTTACCTTTATCAGAAATAAATTTACTTGTTTCCTCAGTGAATCCATTTCCTTTGATGTAGTGGTATACAACTAACTTATTAATCTCGAAGTCAGAGAGTTTGGTGTATTCATTCATTTATTAACTCCAAATTATAAACGCTACATACAATAACTAATCCGCTATCAAATATTATGCAGAGTCTTTTATGTTCATGGTTGGAATCAGAAACTCGCCCATTTCCAAAATATAAATGAGAGACCTTATCGCCGACTTTAAATTTCATTACTTAATTTTACCTCTTCAATTAATGATTCAAGGATTGCAATAGCTACTTTTTTTTGCAATGAATACCCTTTCCCATCGAGATGGTCAAAGCCTTCCACAATGCAACTATCTGCCATCATATTTAAAGGTTTGTCAGACTGTTTTGATATTCTTACATTACCGAAATAAACAATATTTTTCTTACTTTTCATTCCATATCTCTCCGCACTTAATCTCAACATCCCGCACCATCATTATCTGCATAGCACGGCTCTCGCATTCTTGCTGTGTGTATATTTGCTCAGATACAGGCACAGCAGAACCCTGTATTAGCATGAGTAATACATATCCGATTTTTGCATGGTTGTTTAATATTGGATGTATACGGGGATATTTCGTTTATCGTCTGATTCTTCATGCACAGTAGAACTACCGCAATCATGAATATTTTCAATGCCAGTTACTGACATGTAGCCAATTGGTTTATTTACATTCAAACCTTTAAAATGATAAATAAGTAATTTAGCTTCCCATTTCATTAATTCAATATTGACTTTAGACGAATCGCTATTATTTACTGCCATCTCAATTTCAGCGGCTATCTCTAATAAATCATCGTTAACTATCATTTTTTATTTTTACTCCGTTGCTAATTAACTCATCATAAGTTCTTCCCATTGCCGTATTGTAACCATCGTGATAATTAGGGCATCCTGAATCAGAGTCACTTGCATCTGGTAATTCAACCTCCAAACTCTCGCGTGATGCTTGCCAACTAATCCACATTAAATCAACGTTACAGTCAGCGTAATTTAATCCGTTATTTGCGCGTTTAAGTTTTGATTCAAATTCTGACGGGTCACTAAGTTTCTTTATTGTCTCTTCAAACTGCTGCCTTGATTTATCCATCACTCCACCTTTCTATATCCAGCTTGATGAAGCAGGCTGGCAATATCTGCACTGTCAGTTTTGACCGAATAACCTTCAATTAATCGAACAATTTCTTTGATTTCCTTTTCAGCTATTTCCTTGCGCTTTTCATCGGCTAATTGCTTTGCTAAATCCGAGCAGTCAAAGCAAATATTTGCCGCTTGGCCTTGGATTAAATTATCTTTTCCGACATTCCCACCGCAAAGGTTGCAAACATTTTTAGGGTCTGGCTCTGGTGCGATAAATTTCATAATTTGTCCTTGGTACATAAAATCATTCATATTCATTCCTCTGGCTGTACCCAATAATCAATAAGCGACTCTATTGCATCGCTAATAATTACACCTTGCTCAGATTCAGTTAATTGGTTCCATTCAGCCTCGGTCATTCCTAAACCAGTTTCAGAATCAGAGCCAACCTTATTTGTCCTTGCAACTAAAACCATCTGCTTACTCATATTCATTCCTCTTCATTGCATCCATTTAATCGCTAGGATTAAAACTTTTCATGGCAAACGCTTATTTACCTTCTACACTTAACCCCGAAAGAGTAGTAACAAGCTGTGCAAATTTCGCCGACCTCCCTGTGTCGGCATTTTTTTTATCTAGCTTCCTTGCTAAATTCCATGCCTTAACTATTCTTAAACTGCATACACAGATAAATTATAAGCTTCATTCCTGCACGTCCCCTTGCCGTCCTCTCTGTGGCGGCTTTTTTATTCATTACATCCCTGTGAGCTGTCGTCATCAATCAGTTCAGCCTTTAGCTTCATGATCTTTCCATCTTCTCTATGCCAATTTATTTCCCCGCCTTCAGCAATTACTAATTGCCAGACCATTTGTGCAGCTTCATTTGTCACATCTCTTTCATCGTTGCCAACTCTGACCAAGAGACCATCTCTGACGGCTTTCATTTTTGCTAAGCTGATTTTTTTAGTTAAAGGTGAGAAACCTAGTCTTAATCTAGCGGTATTCGCCATTTTTTAATCCTCTGTTGTTTAGTCGCTGGAGATATCTATCTCCTGTTTGCATCCTTGCAAATATATCCTTTGGTTAAATCACATAAATAGCGTGGCGTGGGTAGGGTGGTCATTGCTTAGCCTTTTTAGCCCCAGGTGCTTTTCTGGCTTGTTTTATGTTTTCTTCATCTTCTTTGTACATGGTTGGATTGGTGATACAGCTATCTAAATAAGCATTCAATTCATCCAGCAAATAAACGTGCTTGCGAGGGGCTAGATAGATTTTTCTTAGAACACCTTCTTTATCACGGCTATCTAATGCCGTTCTACCTAAACCAGTTACTTTTTTAACTAAGTCAGAAGAAATAACTTTGCCAAAGGTACCGATTTCTTCTATACCAATAATTTCTAATTTTAATGATTCTAAATTCATAATTTCCCCTAAGGTGGGGCGAACCCCACCACAAGTTTATTACTGGTATTCGTCTTTCATATCGTTCAGCGTCAGGCTGAATGAATCGAACAGTTCATCACCAAGCTTGCGTTTGTTGGCAGTAAGGAATTGAACAACCTTTTCGAATGCTGCTTTAGCTTCTGGTGAGCCACCAGCAGGCAGGCTGTTAATTTGTGCTTCAAGGTTGTTATTTGCATCGATGCGGTGATAAGCCTGAACCGCTTTGTTTTTCAACTCGGTGAAAAGTGCTGTACCAAGTGATGATTTGAGCTCATCAATTTGTAATCGAATTTCTTTAACTTCATCCAGTGTTGAAGCATCAGTAATTGATTGGCGCAGTAATTCAGGGTTAAAACCATCATCAACAATTTCACCTGTGATTACATCGTTGTCGCCGCTGGTGGTTTCTTGATGCTGCTCAGGCTCATTTTGCTGAGTAATTTCATTAAGACTTACACGCTCTTTTGGTGGCGTAACATCTTTGATAGTACGCTCTTCAAGTTCATCTGGCGTATAAACCCCCATGATCACCTCAGGGCAATAGAGGCGAGACCAGTATTTAACAGCCAAGTAAGCAATTTGTTGCTTAGGCATGGTTTTCCATAGTGGGGAGTTGCGTGTTTGCACATCGGCTAAGTAAACCGGTTCACCGTATGTAATTTCTGTTTCACCTCTGAGAACTGCACCAACACGAATATATAAACCTGATTCGTCACGATTTTCTTTTTTTCCTACAATTTTTTCCCAGTCACCGCCGTATTCGTAATGGAAACGACCTGTAACAACGTTTGAGCTGGTGATAACCGCATTGACAAGCTGAGCTTCATAACCTAGCGTACCGTTAATTAAATGCGTTTTTTGGCCTACTACAAATGGGTCCATTCCCCAGCGAGACGCTTGCATTGTGATAGCCAAGCAATCGGCTGGTTTTCCCTGTAAATGTTTAGGCACCGTCGCGGTGCCAGATGCCATTAAATCTGCAACACGGATAACACAATTCATTGCTTCCGTATTAAATAGGAGTGACATGTTATTCATGACACTGGTTTGCGGTTGATTGCTTAAAGCGACTTCTGACATGATGATTACCTCTAAATTGATAAGCGCCATGCAGTAAGCAGGGCGCTAGAATTGATTAAGCTTCTAATTGAAGTTCTTCTAACTTGCGTGTTTCAAAGTCAGTAAGATTAATAGTGAGCGTTTCGGTTACTGGTGCAGGCCATACGCCAATATTCATTGAGTTATTGATATCGCGCAGCGTCTTTTTGTACTCCAAACGGCCTAACTCTAATAACTCTGGTGAGGCTTCGACGATTGCAACCCAGTGGTAATGAGGGTCGGAGTTAACAAATATCCAATAAAACTGGTCAAGTTGTGCGATATCGGAATACATACCTGCACTGATGTGATAATCGCGATTAAGTATTTCTCTACGGATCATCGATGTAATTGCATCTTGCTTAAATCGACCAAGAGAGACGGATTTCAGGTCAAAGCCAATTCGATGGTTATCATTCAGTTGAATTTCAATATCTGGCCTAACTCTTGTTTCAAGACCTGTATCATCATCAACACCGTAATAACTGACTTCTGACACTCGGTTTGGATGATTGATTAACGCGCTAGCTTCTGGATGATTCATGACCGCATCGCGCATGTCTTTAGCGGTTTGAAAATCAATTGTTTCAACTTGAATTTTTGTTTCGTCACCTCGCCATGCGCTAATTAAATCATCTTCAAATACTGCATCTGGTTTAATAGCTTTAATTGATGCTGCAATTTCTTCTTTCTTGCCTGATTTTTTAAGAGGTTCAGGTTTGCTAATTTCCTCGGCCCATAAATCAGGGTTGATTGCGTAAACTTGATTGAGTAAAAAATCACGACTTCCAGAAGTTTTTAATGGCTCTGGTAGTGTTGCGTTAAACTCTTTAATACACGCTTTCATTGCGGCGGCGGTGTGTTTATCTGATTCAGGTATTTTTCTAAATTCATCAGGTAAATCAGCATATAGCCCGCCAATTTCTTCTACTGAACCAGATAACGGTAATGGTGCTGGTAGTGTTGCGTTATGAGCTTCAATTATTGCTTTTAGCTCGTCAATGCTGCGTGGCTGAGGTAAACCAGCATTATATTCATCAATCCATTTCGTCATGGAGTCAGTGTTTGTAAATGCTCCCTCTGGAATTTCAGGACGAACACTGAATTCAGTGCCGAACTTTTCAGGCTCCATCGTCAATGTATGAAACGCGCTACCTAAATCAAAACAGCGTTTATTTTCACGAAGAATGATTTTGCTTACATGTCTGAGGTTGTAATACATCAGGCTTATACGAGCATCTTTCAGCATTGAACTACTGATACCGTTTGAGCTGTGATAAACATCATTAGGGATATCAGGGTAACGACCCGGTTCAAAGTAAGGTGGTTCATTTACGGGGCATTCTTGCATAACTTCTGGCTCGACATTACCAGTTTGTTTATCTTCACTGGCGTGAGTAATCACATCAGGTTTAGTAGGTTCGATTACTTCCTCTTTATCAGGCGAAACCAAAGACTGGAAATATTTCTTGCGGTCAATGTTAGAACGGAATTTGTCAGGGTTCTTAATGACATGAATATAAGCATTGATAATGTCGTTATCATGTAGAAACATCAGCTTTGGCGTTGATGTAGTGGTAATGCTTAACTCAAAAGCTACCTTTTCGAACGGTTCAAATTCTTCGCTGGTGGCGGTTTTGTTCAAGTGATTAGTTAGCTTATCAATATTTTCAGGCGTGTTAATGTCATTAGCCATTAAGATTGCGCTAACAATATTGCTTAACTTGCGTTGTTCAAATTGCTCTTGTTCTTGATTGCTCATTAGATAATTCCTTGTCGGTTTGAATTGCTATCCAAGTGACGAAAGCCCACTCGATACCATCTTTAAAGTTTATGAACTCTTGTCTTTTTCCACGTACGATAAATACATGAAAACCATTTTCGATAAAAAACATCATTTCAATCACCTTTTAATAAACAAATTGTTTATGTTTGTGGCGTGAAAAAAATCCAGCTAAAACAGCTAGATTGATTAATATTGTCACTGTCCAAATCTTGCATTCCGAATCTACGGGTTAGCTAAGACATTCTGCGGCTCACAGAATTTAGGAGTGTGATAGCCATTCTGTATTGTTAAAGAGCGTTAACCTTGTGGGTTAACATGAGATAAAGAATAAACCATAAACGACAGTTGTCAACTGTTAAAAACAAATAAATAACCACTTCGTTTATCTTTCGTGCGAATAAAAAAGCCAGCTCGAGGCTGGCTGTAAATGTAATGCTTTGTTTTACTTTTCGTTTTTACTAATTATGAACTCTATAAAGTCTTGTATCTTTTCTTTTTCGTTATCGGGCAATGCCGCAAATTTTTTATGATCGTAGTGAAGAACATCTGAATCATCTTTAGACATAAGTAATTCGTATGGCTTACGGCCTAAGGCTTCCGCAATTGCAGCAACGCTATCAACTGTAGCGCTGGACTCATTTTTGATAATGCGGTTTACAGTGGCTTGGCCTAAACCGGATTTAACTGATAACTGGGCCTGTGATTTAAAGCCATCGATTAGCATGAATGTTGTTATGTTATCACCAAGTATGCGCCCAATGTCGGTAGGCTGGCGTGCTAATTCATCCGCAATTTGTTCAGCAGGCACATTCAAGTGATCCTTGTCCATGTAATACTTAGGTAGCTTGGTAAGGTGCTCAATCTTTCTAGCAATAGGATCGCTAAGTGAACGGTGGCTTTTCATGTCTGAGGACATTAAATAACGAGAAATAACATTAGGAGCACAACCAAGCGCTGCCGCTAGGCTCTTCTGTTTCCCTTCGTAATGCTTTTCTATCACAAAGACAAGATTGTCTCTTCTGATATCCTGAATGCTTTTCACTGTATTTTTCCCTTGCGTTTATTTTGTTCGATATTGTTTATTCTGTTTATCTATTAAATATCAAATTAACCTTTGAGGTAAATTCCCAATTTGTTTATCATTATTTCAAATCTTGATTGATGTTTATCTTTTTAGGTGGTTAATATGGCATTTACAGACTTCAAAACATTCTGGAATGGTCTATCTAAACGTGAACGACAGCAATTTGCAGACAGCGCAAACCTGACCGTTCAGTATATTTCTATTCATCTACGCTATTGCAGTCGTAGCGTGTCATTACAGACGGCTAAGCGGTTACAGAAAGCTCTTAACTCATTCGGTATAGAGCTAACGTTAGACCAAATAGCAGACAAATTTATGAAGTAAATCACACTAGGCCGCGAAAGCGGTCTTTTTTTGATTGGATGGATAAACAATAGATCTTTTATGGTTGATTTATTTTTTATTGCTGTGTAATCTCATACCAAGTCACACAACATAATGAGGTCAAAACGTGAAAGTTACGTCAAGAATGGAAGCTGCTTCCCAAGGCAAGCTGCGCTATTTCACAGGTAAGAAATGTAAAAACGGTCATATTGCTGAGCGTTATGTTGCTAATGGTGCTTGCGTTACATGTAACTACGAAAGCTCCATGGAGTATAGGTCAACATTAAAGCAATTAATTATCAATGCTAAGTGAGTGGTGTTTGTATGCGTGATTACGGAAAGGTTTCTCCGCAATTTTGGATTGGAAAAACGGGTAAGGAGATCCGAGAGAAAGGGCATGAGGCTCTTATTGTGTCGATGTACCTGCTTACGAACCCGCACGCAAACATGATCGGTATGTATTACCTACCAATTATCTATATTGCGCATGAAACAGGATTGGGCTTAGAAGGGGCTTCGAAGGGGCTTCAAAGGTGTGTTGAATCGGGTTTTTGCCACTATGACGAAACTGCGGAAGTTGTTTGGGTTGTCGAAATGGCAAAGTA
Organism: Providencia rettgeri; assembly: GCF_013255915.1. GTDB lineage: Bacteria > Pseudomonadota > Gammaproteobacteria > Enterobacterales > Enterobacteriaceae > Providencia > Providencia hangzhouensis. The sequence goes on from NZ_CP053896.1 coordinate 2,261,791, forward strand.
CCAAATAGCCACGTCATTAAAACCATCAGATAACCGATGTATAGGTATACAAAGAGAGTATGAAAGTCAGCCTAAAAATCTATTTTTATCAGATTTTTACGATAAATATGAATCAAGTTTTAACCTGACAGAAAAGCGTGAATCATCAGTAAAAAATGAAAGGGGCTTCGGAGGGGCTTCAAAGACCCTTGGAAGCCAAGAGCAGGAACAGGAGCAAGAACAGGAACAGAAAGTAAAACCCCCCATACCCCCCAAAGTTAAAAAAGTTAAGGTTAATGATTTTGAATATCCAAATGAATTGAACCTAGAAGCATGGGAAGAATGGATGCAGTACCGCAAGGAGTTAAAACTAACAGCATACGATAAATCAGAAAGGAGCCTAAAGGCGGCAATCACAAAGTTGTTAAACCTATCTGGTGGGAACAAAGACACACAAGCAAGAATTGTATTCCAGTCAATATCAAATGGCTGGCAGGGCTTATTTGCATTAAAAGGTGATGATTATGGGACAGGTCAAGGCATTAAATCCAGCAATCAGTTCGCTGGTAAGTCAAAAGCAATGCAAGAATTCTTACAGCACGTCAGCGACAAGTATGGACCTGAAACTCTTGCAGCTCTGGAGGGGAATGATCGACCTATACGGGGACAAGTGGAAGAGCAAGAATGGAACGGAACCATCATTGATGTGGAGCCAGAGTATCGAAAGATTAACTGATACACAGTTCGAGGCCATTTTTCAGTATTGCATTGACCGCTGTATGAGTGGTAATTCATGGCCGCCAGAACTATCTGATGTGGTAGTTGCCGTTACATCGATGGCAGTTGACGATAATCCGTTTGGTATCACATTTGATGTGATGCTTACTGACTGGAAACGCTATTGTCGTGATCGTGGCATGTATGACAGCGCTGAAATGTACCCATACCGCCATCATGTTCAGTATTGGATATTTACAGATACGCGCAGAAAGATGATTGATCTACGCATGACCGAGCCAGAAGTTGAAAAGACCTTGAAGAAATCATTGCTTGAATGGTCTGAGAAGGTAGCCGCTGGTGGAAAAATACCAAAGCCAACTCTAAGGCTTGCTGATAAATCTAAACCTCGCCCTGCTTGGATGGATTTAATTGAAAAAGGTAAACAACGGAGACAATAAGATTCAAAGGTTATCAAAATCGTAAGCAGGATTAACATACACGCGTTTTTGATATGCAGGATGATAAATCCCATAGTTTGAATGTAAAAATCAAATGTAGAGCGTTACAGAGCGTTTTAAAGGGTGGTAAGAAAATCAATTCTTACTGATTTTTTATGGTTGAAAAGATAAACAAATTGTTTATATTAACCGTGTGGGTTAATCGAATTCGAGGTAATGGTTATGTTATTTCAGGATAGGGTTATAGAGCTACTCAAAGGCGGTCAAAGCATGTCGTTAAAAGCGATTAGAGACCATTTTGAAAGCAACGGTATTAAGGTTCCATATTGCACTGCAAAGGACGCCTTGAACCAACTGGAACAATTTAATGTTGTTTTGTTGGTAACCGTTGAAGAGGGTGGAATTAGAGCATTTGGCTACAAGCTGAATGATAACTACGAGGCTGGATTAGCTAGGCAAGCTAGCAGCAGTCAACGCCACAAGGTGAGAGCCAGTAAGCCAAAGAAAGCTAAATCACCAGTCGTGATACCTGAATATGGCCCATGGTGCCAAACAGGTGAACCAGCGCGATTACAAATTATGTTTAATGAATTACTAGCAAAACCAAGAGCTAAGCGCATTAAGCGAGGCTTAGCTGTATGAAAATCCTTGAATATCCAATTGTACCCGTACCTAAGCCGCGCATGACTCAGCGTGACAAATGGCAGAAGCGACCAGCTGTAATGCGTTATCGGGCGTTCTGTGACGAGGTGAGAGCAAGGGGAATTAACCTGCCTGAGAGCGATTACCACGTAATTTTTGTTATGCCTATGCCGAAGTCATGGAGCAAGAAAAAACAGGCTGAAATGGACGGTAAGCCCCACCAGCAAAAGCCAGACAAGGACAACCTAGAGAAAGCCTTGCTTGACGCCATCTTTGACGATGATTCACGCATCTGGGATGGGCGAGTTTCCAAGGTGTGGGGCACCACAGGAATGATAACGGTAAGGTTACCGTAATAATCGACAAATCATGAACTTATTACCAATGGGTAAATAAGTGATTGAAATTACTAAATTAGAAATGAATAAGGTAATTAATTATGAAACTGAAAGTTAATCGTGGAACGTTGCTTGCTGTCATGGAATGTATGGCTGTTCGTGATGTGCGTTATTACATCAATGGTATCTGTTTTCTACCTGATGGGAAGGTGGCAGGAACTAACGGGCATATGCTTGCTTATGGTCATCATGACAATGAAATTACAGACCAAGTGATTTTGTCTGTTGGAAAATTGCCTACCAAGACCTTTGAGTACGCTGTATTCGACACAGAGGAAGAGATTGTAAAACTTCATTCAGAGTCTGGTTTTGTTGTTGGCGTTGCGCTGTGTGGTGTTATCGATGGTCGCTACCCAAACATTAATCACCTTATCGAATCCACCGCTAAAAAAGATGAAAAATTACCGTCTGTTCTGTGCCTAAACTCTGGCTATTTATCCAAGTTGGAAAAGGTAGCTAAGTTCGTTAATCCACGCATGCCAGCGTATGAAATCAGAGTTAAATCAGCCACTGATGCTGTGGTGTGTGAAGTTAAGAATCCGCACGATGAGCGCGTTACAGTGATGATAATGCCGATGAGATTGTAACCATGGCAACCATCGACGCAATCAGGCTGTGCTACGACATTCTTGACGGCTCTGTATCACCTGAAAATATCTCATCTCAAGAATTGTATGCGATTTGTACGTATCTTGATGATGTTGTTCGTGAAAACCTCTCATTCACTCAACAAAAGCCTGTGGCATTCATGGATAGCGAAGGTGAGGTAATTAGCGCAGTTAAGAAAGAGTTTGAACAGTTAACTGGCGGTAATCACGCTGGTTTCGATATTCCGTTAATTCAACTAAACAAACAATCGTGACATGTCACACGAGGTAAATATGAAAAACGACAACTGGATAAAGTGTAGCGACTCTCTACCTGAATTGGATACGCCAGTATTTGCAGGTTGGTTTTGGCGAGAAGAGTTTGTATGGCATGTATTCATGCGTTCTGATTCATGCGGTGAAGGTTGGGTGTGGTCTTACCTTAATGGCTACTACATCAGTGATAGCGTTGATTTTATTGAAGATGATGACTACTCAATGATAACCCACTGGCAGCCGTTACCGCATCCACCAAGACAAGAGGAGAATAATCATGATTAAACGTTATTTGGTATTTGTTGTGTTCTGGTGTGTGTTCGCTTTAGCTGCGGGGGTGTTATTCAATGGCTAAATCACCAGCAGAGCGCAAAGCAGCGCAACGTAAACGCCAGCGCGAAGCTGGCTTGGTTACTCCGCAGTGGCAGGTTGAAGCCGAAGAGCACGAAATGATTAAGCGTAATTGTGCATTGCGTAGACCGGGGCGCGAACCATATGACGAATCGGAATACATTCAAATGCTCATACGTAACGATGATGCGCGGCTCAAGCGTGAGATTGCGGAGCTATCAAAGCGGTGTTGCGGTAAGTGTGGGGAGCAGCTACCAGTAGTTAATTGCTGCCTGTCTGGTGCCGCTGAGTGCTGGAATACTAAAGGGTGGCATGAGTTGCAATTAACTGTGGTTGACAAATTACCATCAAAATAGAAATTTGGTTGACGCGATTATTATCAACCAATTTGCCAATAACCTTATAAGGTTTGAATGTTATCTTTTGGTTGGTCATAATAAACGCAGAGGTGATGATTATGACCACAAAGAAACCACGTAAGCCACCAGCAAGAAAACCTACACCGCTTAATGCTCAAATGGAGCGCTTTTGTCAGGAATATATCAAAGCACCTGATAATCAAACTAATGCAGCGCTAGCAGCAGGCTATGCCGAAGTTAGTGCGTGTAAGCGCGCATCACAGCTTATGAAAGACCCTCGCATAATTGACCGTATCGCACAGCTCATGCAGCAGCGTAATAAGAGAAAGAAGCTAGACGCTGATAGCGTGTTAGAGCGATTGGTTAATATGCTTGATGCGGATATCGCCGACATACTCACTAATACGGGTGATATCAAACCAATTAAAGATTGGCCTGCAGTATGGCGCAAAAGTATTTCTGCATTTGAAATAGCCGTCATTGATGAAAAGGTTACCGTTAAGAAAGTGAAGCTGTTAGATAAGCTCCGAGTGCTTGAAATGGTCGGTAAGCACGTTGACGTTAACGCATTCCGTGAGCGCTATCAGGTTGATGTAACCATTTCCCTTGCTGATAAGTTGGCAGCAGCTCGTAAGCGTGCCGCTGGTGGTGAGTCATGATTGATACCATGTCGCCAGAAGAGCAATTGATTAACGATATCGGCATGTTCACTCATGACCCGTTAAGCTATGCGCTCTACGCATTTCCTTGGGGGGAAGCTGGCACCGAACTTGAAAATGCTAGTGGCCCTCGTCAGTGGCAAGCGGAAGCGCTAAACGAAATAGGTGAGCATCTACGCAATCCAGAGACACGCCACCAGCCGCTACAGCTTGCTAGGGCATCAGGTCACGGTATTGGTAAGTCTGCATTCATATCGATGATTATCAAGTGGGGCATGGACACCTGCGAAGATTGCAAGGTAGTTGTCACTGCCAATACAGAAAACCAGCTACGCACTAAAACATGGCCAGAGATTGCGAAGTGGCAGCGCCTATCCATCACCAAGGACTGGTTTACCTGCACAAAAACAGCTATCTACTCCAATGACCCAAATCACGCTAATGCTTGGCGTGCTGATGCTGTGCCGTGGTCAGAGAACAACACAGAGGCATTCGCAGGGTTACATAACCAAGGCAAGCGCATCATTCTGATTTTTGATGAGGCTTCAAACATTGCGGATCTGGTGTGGGAGGTTGCTGAGGGTGCTTTGACGGATGAAAATACAGAAATCATCTGGATAGCGTTTGGTAACCCGACACGCAATACAGGGCGTTTCCGTGAATGTTTCCGCAAGTTTAAGCACCGCTGGAAAACTAAACAGATTGATAGCCGTACGGTTGAAGGTACGAACAAAGAACAGATTGATAAATGGATTGAGGACAGGGGGGAGGATAGCGACTTTGTTAAAGTTCGTGTGCGCGGTATTTTCCCGTCAACATCTGAAACCCAATTTATACCTACTGGCTTAACTGATGCTGCTATGAAGCGTACAGTAACACTGGCCGAAGTATCACATGCACCAATTATCATAGGTGTTGACCCTGCATATTCAGGTGATGATGATGCGGTTATTTATTTGCGCCAAGGGCTACATAGCAAATGCCTGTGGACGGGTAGCAAAACTACTGACGATATCGTTATGGCTAAACGCATTGCTGACTATGAGGATCAGTATCAGGCTGATGCTGTGCATATCGACTTTGGTTACGGTACTGGAATTCAATCTGTTGGTATGAATTGGGGGCGCAATTGGCAGCTTGTATCATTCAATGGCGCTTCGACTGACCCACAAATGCAGAACAAGCGCGGTGAAATGTACAACAATGTTAAGTCATGGCTCAAGATAGGTGGGGCTATTGACGATCAGGAGGTGGCTGATGATTTATCAACGCCAGAGTACAAAGTACAGCTTAGCGGTAAAATTTTGCTTGAAAAGAAAGAGGATATAAAAAAACGCATTGGACGCTCACCAAATAAAGGCGATGCGCTAGCGTTAACATTTGCTTACCCAGTCACCAAAAAAGAACGCCACAACATTTCTACATCTAGTCAGGGCAGTAACGTTGTTAGTGATGCTGATTACGATCCATATGCATAAAAAAGCCTCGCAAGTGCGAGGCTCATTGTAGTTATTAGTCTTTAATAAATTCATCAGTCGAAATAGAGCTATGAACTTCAATGATTTTCGCACTGGAACTATCTACCACGACTTTAACGTGAGGGTGATAGTTTTCTGCTAAGTATTTCATCAGAGGCTTAGTTACTTTTTCAAATTCTGATTCGTCTTTACTGTTCATAATTTCACCTATTTATTGTTAAAAAAAAGCCCTCACAGCGAGGGCAAATGTAAGCAAAGGAAAGTCACTTGATAACGGGCAAAGGAATATCCGACTAACGACCGATAACCAAAATGTATATCTTGGTTTTATATTTGTCAAATAAGATATACAATAAATCATAAAGTATATTATTGTTTATTTTATCGAGGTGTTATATGTGCGGAAATATCCTAGGTGGCACTCCCAAGATTAAAACCCCTCCACCAGTTCAGGCTGCGCCACAAGAACAGGACGAGGCTGTAGTAGGTTCGCGTGATGAAGAGTTACGCCGCCGCCGTGCTGCTGCTGGTCGTAAGTCAACATTGCTAACAGGTGCGCAGGGTACAACCAATGCAGCATCAACCAGCGGTAAAACGCTACTTGGTCAGTAACCTAACGGGGGCGGTATGAGTTTAAAGCAGGATTTATTAAAACAACTCTCACAGCTTAAGAATGAGCGCCAATCATTTGAGCCGCACTGGAAAGAGCTTGCAGAGTATACACGCCCTCGTAGTACTCGTTTTAACACATCAGAAGTTAATCGCGGTGATAGACGTAATACGAAAATCATCGACCAAGAAGCGGCTAAATCAGAGCGTACTTTATCAAGTGGCATGATGTCAGGGATAACTAGCCCTGCCCGTAAGTGGTTCCGTTTGGCTACGCCAGACCCTGCCATGATGAATTATAGCCCTGTAAAAATGTGGCTTGAAGTCGTTGAGCAACGCATGAACGAAGTGTTCAACCGCTCCAATATCTATCAGTCGCTACCGCAAACTTATTCCGATATCGGCACCTTTGCCACCAGCGCATTAGCTGTGCTGGAAGATAACGAGCGCGTTATTCGTACGGTACCTTTTCCTATAGGTAGCTATTACATTGCGAATGGCCCTGACTTAACCGTTGATACGTGTTTCCGTGAATTCAGCATGACAGTGCGTCAACTGGTAATGGAGTTCGGCTTAGACAATGTGAGTGAGCAGGTCAAAAGCCTATGGGATTCTAGCAACTATAGCCAGTGGATTACTGTTATTCATTCAGTCTACCCGAATTTAAACCGCATCAGCGGCAAGTTGGACGCTAAGAACAAGCTGTTTAAATCCGTTTACTTTGAAATGGGCGGCGATAGTGAACGCGTTCTACGTGAATCTGGCTTTGATGAATTCCCTATTATGGCGCCACGTTGGGAAGTGAACGGTGAGGACGTCTACGGCTCATCGTGCCCCGGCATGATTGCATTGGGTAGCGTTAAAGCATTGCAGCTATTACAGCGCCGAAAAGCACAGCAGATTGATAAAGTTACCAATCCACCTATGCAAGCGCCTGCATCGATTAAGAATCAACGAATTTCCCTTGTGCCGGGTGGAATAACTTATCTTCCAATGGCTGGCGCTGACCAAATGATTAAACCGATATTCCAAGTACAGGCTGACATTAACGGCTTGATTGCTGATATTGGCGATACTCGTAATCAAATCAAAGAAGCCTATTTCTCTGACCTTTTCATGATGATGCAGTCTGTAAATACACGCTCAATGCCAGTAGAGGCAGTCATTGAAATGCGTGAAGAAAAGCTACTCATGTTAGGGCCTGTCTTACAGCGTTTAGATTCTGAACTACTCGACAAGTTAATTAATCGTACGTTCGCAATCATGGCGCGTAAAAACTTATTACCAGTGCCACCAGAAGAAATGCAGGGTATGCAGCTTAAGGTTGAATACATTTCTGTCATGGCGCAGGCGCAAAAATCAGTTGGTGTTAGCAGCATTGAGCGTTTTGTTGGCTTTGTTGGTGGTCTGGCAAATATGAAACCAGAAGCACTAGACAAGCTGAACACTGACGAAATGATTGATAACTACGCTGAATCAATCGGTGTTTCCCCGACTATCGTTTCATCCAATGACCAAGTAGCCGCTATTCGTCAGCAGCGTGCAGAGCAACAGCAACAGATGCAACAAATGCAAATGGCACAAGAGGCTGTGGCAGGAGCTCAGGCTCTTGGTAACACACCTATGGATGATAACAGCGCCTTAGCTGCGCTTGCTGGTGGTGGTCAATGACACAGCTTGACGATTACTCGGAAGAGGAAAAGGCAGAGATTCAGGCTGATTTAGAGCTTAAAGACAAGCTTAGAAAAGAACGTGAAGACGATGATTTAAAACAGGTTATGAGCACTGAATATGGTCGTCGTTTTATTTGGAAAACTCTATCTGCCAGTGGTGTTTTCGGAGTTTCATTTACATCTGATCCCTATATCACTTCATTCAATGAAGGTAGACGTAATAAGGGATTGGAGCTGTTTAACGATGTAATGAGTGTTTGCCCTGATCTCTATCTGGTCATGGCAGAAGAAGCCAAAGAACAGGAGAACAATCAATGAATTTATTTCAACGCTTACTGTTTCGTCGCCTTTGTAATGAGGTTCCAGTTGATGGCGGTGAGGGCGGCGGCGGTGCGCCAGCGCAAGAGCCAGCACCAGCAAAACAAGATGCGCCAGCAAATGGTGATACTCCTGCGCCTGCAGGTACAGAGCCTAGTAAGGCTAATGATAAGGCCAATACTGAGCCAAAAGGTGATGACAAGAAGCCTGTAAGCACCGCACCTGAAAAGTATGAGTTTACGGTTGGTGAAGGTCAGGATCTGGATAAAGAAGCGGTAGCGGCGTTTGAGCCCATCGCCCGTGAAATTGGTTTAAGCAACGAGCAGGCGCAAAAGATTGTTGACGTCTACGGCTCTACAATCATTCCACAAATTGCAAAACAGCAAGAGGCTGCATGGCAAAAGCAAGTAACCGAATGGGCAGAAACTGTCAAAGCAGATAAAGAACTTGGCTCCGTTGAGTCTATTGGTAACGCACAAAAAGCTATGGATCAGTTTGGTACGCCAGAGCTTAAGCAATATTTAAATGATTCAGGACTTGGTAATCATCCTGAGTTATTCCGTATTTTTTCAAGAATTGGCAAGGCCATGTCTGAGGACGGTTTTGTTAGTGGCAGCAGTGAAAACGCTCGCAGTGCTGCGGATGTTCTTTTTGGTGATAGCAAATAAGGTATAGGAGAAAATTATGCCTCAAGCTCTAACATTGGCTGACTGGGCTAAGCGTCAAGACCCAAACAGCAAGCAAGCGAAGATCGTTGAACTGCTCAATCAGTCTAACGAAATTCTTGATGATATGGTGTTTGTTGAAGGTAACTTGCCTACAGGCCACCGTACAACTGTCCGCACAGGTTTACCATCTGCAACTTGGCGTTTGTTGAACTACGGTGTACCACCAAGCAAATCAACTACTGCGCAGGTTACAGACTCTACAGGTATGCTGGAAACTTACTCAGAAGTTGATAAAGAACTTGCTGATATTAATGGTAATACAAGTGAGTTTTTATTGTCAGAAGCGCAGGCCTTCATTGAATCCATGAACCAGCAAATGGCTGAAACATTGTTTTATGGTGACACTACTGTACATGCACAGCGCTTCACTGGTTTATCTGCGCGCTTCAATGATTTAAACGCTAAGAATGGTGTAAACATCATTGATGCTGGTGGCACTGGCAGCAATTTAACCTCTATTTGGTTAGTAGTGTGGGGGCAGAATACCGTTCATGGCATCTATCCTAAAGGTTCTAAGGCTGGCCTTGAACAGAAACACTTAGGCGAAGTTACATTGGAAGATAAAGACGGTGGCAAGTATCAAGGTTACCGCACTCATTTTCAATGGAAAAATGGTCTAACTATGCGCGATTGGCGTTATGTAGTTCGTATCGCTAACGTTGACCTGTCTAAGTTAACCAAAGACCCAGAAGCTGCAGGCGCTATCGACTTGCCTGATTTACTGATTCAGGCGATTGAGAAAATCCCTAATCTGTCTATGGGTAAACCTGTTTTCTATTGCAATCAGCAAGTTCGTAGCTGGATGCGCCGCCAGATTAAAAACTCAAAGAACGTCAATATTTCTATGCAAGAAGTTGCAGGGAAGAAGGTTGTTTCTTTTGATGAAATCCCTGTGCGCCGTACCGATGCAATTCTCGCAACTGAGGATCAGGTGGTCGCTAAGTAAGGCTGGCCTATTGTGCGGTGCCTGAATAGGTACCGCTAACTTAATTTTGTTGGGAGTTCGCAACATGATTTTAGATAAAGAAACCCTATTTTCTCTCGACCAAGCAGTGACCGCATCAGCGACTGCGACCAGTATCATTGACCTAACGCCAGTTAAAGGTGACTTCCGTGATATCGGTATTGGTGAACCGCTGCAACTGTTTGCACAGGTTACTGAGCAGGCAACGGCTGCAGGTGACGCAAAAGTACAAATCGTATTGGAAACATCAAAAGATAAAGCGTTTACAACGCCTGTTGCTATCTTCCAGTCATTTGCTATGCCAATTGCAGACCTGAACGCAGGTAAGCGCATTATCGGTACTGTTCCGCATGGTGTTATTAAGTATCTGCGTCTGCGTTACGTTGTCACAGATGGTCCATTAACTGCAGGTAAGTTTACAGCGGGTATCGTACTTAACACTGATGCTCATCCTATCTACAACGCCGTAACTAATTAAGGTGTGACATGTCACGATATAAAGTTTTGAAAAAATCATTTATCGCTGGTCGTCTGCTTGAAGTTGGTGAGGAGGTTGAATACAGCGGTATTGCTGGCAGCAACTTAAAGTTGATTGGTGGTGATGATGCTAAACCTGATACTGGCGCTTTGGTTGATGGGGCTAGTGGTGATAGTAGTGAGGTTGTAACCAATACTGTTATCAGTGGATCAGGCGATACGGTTGATTCTAGCCTTGAAGCTTTGCGCGAACAGTACACACAGCTATTTGGTAAGGCACCTCATCACAACATGGGCGCAGATAAGATGCGCACTGCGATAGATGAAAGACGTAAAGAATTAGCGATTTAATTTTCGCGTTAAAGGGGGCGAAAGCCCCTTTTTCTTTTGGAGATACAGACAATGAAAATGGTCAACTTAAAAATTAGCACAGAAACTTTTGAGAATTCCAAAGGTGAGAGCGAAACACGTGATGAATATCCTTACGGCCTAACTCTCTATCTGGACAATGAAACGTTAGAAAAGCTAGGCGCAACCATCCCTGATGTTGGCGAATCAATTGAATTGTCTGGTATAGCCAAAATTAAATCTAAACGTACCGATGAGCGAGAAGGCAAAAAAACAACATCAGTTGATTTGCAGATAACGGATCTGGCTTTGGGCTCTGGTGATACTAAATCGGCGGCAGATGTTTTGTTTGATGGGGGTGAATAATGGCCTCAGAAATCGAAATCTGTAACTTGGCGCTTAGCCGCATTGGTAACAGCCGATTCATTAACAGTCTTAGCGAAAAGAGCAAAGAAGCCGAGCAATGCAATTTACACTTCAATCATTGCCGCGATACTACGCTCTCTGATTTCCCGTGGAACTTTGCCAGTAAGCGTGTTGCTTTAGCTGATACTAATAACCCGCCACCAGACTGGAAATTCGCCTATAGCTATCCAACCGATTGTTTAAAAGCAATAGCGATTATTCAATCTGGCCGGAAATACCCTCAACCACATAATGCAATTAATTTTCTGGTGGGTTCGGATGCTGACGGTACAGGAAAACTGATTTACTGCGACCAACCGCAAGCGTGGTTGCAATACACTGCGTCAGTCACCGATGTGAATATGTTTGATTCACTATTTATCGAAGCGCTGGCATGGAAGCTTGCTAGCGAACTAGCACGCCCATTAGCTTCAAATTCTGGCATGGGTAATGAAGCCCTACAAATTTATACCATGGCGATTGCTAACGCTGGTGCGCATTCCCTTGATGAATCAGCAGAGCCTAATGATTACACGGACCCATTCACCGAAGCGAGGTTATCGTAATATGGCCTATAGCATCATTCAACCGAGTTTTTCTGGTGGCGAAATCGCACCTAGCCTTTATGGGCGTATTGACCTAGCAAAATACTCTACCGCTTTACGTAAGTGTGAAAACTTTCTTGTGCGTCAATATGGCGGCATTGAAAATAGACCAGGCACTAAGTTTATTGCGGCTGCAAAATACCCTAACAAAAAATGCCGCCTGATCCCGTTCCAGTTCAGCACAGTGCAAACTTACGCCCTTGAAATGGGTGAGAAGTACATGCGTGTGATTAAAGACGGTGGGCAGGTGCTTTATGCCGATGGTGAGCACAAAGGCGAAATATTCGAACTGGCAACGCCATATAAAGAAGTTGACCTATTTAATTTAAAATTTACACAGTCAGCGGACGTAATGACTATCGTACATGCTGATTACCCACCGATGGAACTACAGCGCTATGATCATGACGATTGGAAGCTGGTACCTGTTGAAACGCGTAATGGGCCATTCGAAGATATCAATACGGATAAAGAGCGTAAGTTATATGTTAGCGCCAGTACAGGTGATGTAACACTGACTGCAACGCATAATATCTTTGGTGCTGAATTAGTCGGTAAGCAAATTTATATTGAACAGCAAGCGATTGATGCTGTGCCAGTATGGGAAACTGACAAGACGACTAACATTAATGATCAACGCCGTGCAGGTGCTAATTACTACCGCGCTAATACTGCAGGTAAAAGCGGCACGTTAAGGCCGTCACACACAGAGGGTATGAGCTGGGATGGTTGGGGCGGTGACGCGGGGATCCAGTGGGAGTACCTTCATAGTGGTTTCGGTATCGTTAAAATCAATTCAGTCAGTACCGATGGATTAACGGCAACGGGTAAAGTTGTTTCGTACATACCATCAAATGCTGTAGGTGAAGAAAACGCTACATATAAGTGGGCGCGTTCGGTCTGGAATGATGTAGACGGCTACCCAAGCACCGTTATGTATTACCAGCAGCGATTATTTTTTGCTGGCTCTCGCGCTTACCCACAAACTATTTGGGCTAGTCGTAGTGGGGACTACAAAGACTTTGGCAAGAATAACCCGATACAAGATGATGACCGTATCATCTACACCTATGCAGGACGCCAAGTTAATGAAATTCGTCACTTAATTGATGTAGGTTCGCTGGTGGCCTTAACGTCTGGCGGTGAGTATCAAATCACTGGGGATCAGAACAAAGTATTAACGCCGAGTAGTTTCTCTTTTTCCTCGCAAGGTGCCAATGGCTGTAGTGACGTTCCACCAATTGCCGTTGCTAATATCGCTTTGTACATCCAAGAAAAAGGTAGCGCAGTGCGTGATCTCGCGTATTCATTCGACGTTGACGGGTACCAAGGCACCGATTTAACCATCATGGCTAATCATCTCTTTCAGCGCCACCAGATTATTGATTGGGCGTTTTCTATCGTTCCTTACTCAATAGCCTGGTGTATTCGTGACGATGGTAAACTGCTTTCATTAACGTACCTCAGAGAGCAGCAAGTATTTGCTTGGGCACCACAAGACACTGACGGGCAATTTGAATCAACCTGCAGCGTCAGTGAAGGTAATGAAGATGCGGTTTATTTCATTGTATGCCGCAAAGTTGGTGACGGTACTGTGCGTTATATAGAGCGCTTAAGTAGTCGCTTATTTACCAAGACAGAGGACGCTTTCTTTGTTGATTCAGGCCTTAGCTATGACGGCAGAAATAAAGATGAAGCTAGCACCGTACACCTAACCACAGTCGATAACTGGACGTACGAGGGTGATATTACCTTAACCGCCAGCAATGCCATTTTTAAAGATAGTGATATCGGTAACGCCATTCACTTGCCTTACTTTGAAGATGAAGAAAACAAAACGCTACGCTGTGAAATTACCGAGTTTATTAATACTCATGCGGTGCGGGTAACGCCTAATCGTGATGTGCCTGAATTACTACAGGATAAGCCATTAAGCGAATGGGGCTTTGCACGTTTCCGTTTTGAGGGGTTACAGCATATTGAAGGTAAAACCACCAGCATTCTAGCCGATGCAAACGTATTACCTCAGCAAAAAGTATCTGGCGGCGCAGTGTCATTAGAAGAGCCTGCTGTAGTGGTTCATATTGGCCTACCGTACGTTAGCGATATGGAAACCTTAGATATTCATATCAACGGGCAAGAAACGCTACTCGACAAAAAGAAACTAGTTAAGGTGGCAAGCCTTATTGTTAATTCAAGTCGTGGTATATGGGCCGGTACCGAAAAAGACCGGTTATATGAATATGCTCAGCGTGAATTCGAGTTCTATGATAACCCGGTTAATGATGCTACTGGCGTGGTAGAAATTGATCTTGATGCACAGTGGAGCAAAAACGGCCGTGTGTATGTCAGGCAGTCAGATCCATTACCTTTATCTATCCTCGCAGCAATACCGCGTTTAGATGTGGGGGGCTTCTAATATGGCAAAGAGTATTGTTCAAATCGTACCTGCAACATTAGAGCACGCACATGCATTGATACCGCATGTTAGACAGGCTGATATCGATGAATTTTATGCATTGAATCTATCGACGCCTGAAGAGGTTTTAGCCTCAGGCATTAACCTATCTACAAAATCATGGTCCGCTATATTCAATGGTGAGGTAGCGGCTATCTTCGGTGTGTCGCCAGCGTCCATCATTGGCGGCGTTGGCATTCCTTGGTTAGTTGGCTCAGATATTGTAGAGAAGCACCAGAAAGCCTTTCTACGCCGCTGTAAGCCATTCGTTGGCCTAATGCTACAAATCTATCCTGAACTGCTTAATTATGTTGATGAGCGCAATTACATTGCTAAATCGTGGCTGCATTGGCTAGGCTTCAAATTAGAAGATGCGCAGCCCATTGGTGCGCTTAATTATCCGTTTCATAAATTCACGATGAATGCGAGGGCGAAATAATGTGTAGTCCAGCCATTTTAGCAGGGGGTATTTTAGCCTCTTCAGGCATGCAAGCTTATGGGCAGTATCAATCTGGCAAATTTAACGCTGATGTAGCCAACCAAAACGCACGCCAGAACGAACAAGCAGCGAATGATTCAATCAATCGTGGTAATTCCGAGGCAGGGAAACAGCGTTCACGTACACGGCAATTAGCAGGATCACAGGCGGCGGCAATGTCAGCTAGTGGACTTGATTTAAGTTCAGCAGGTGCCCTTGATATGTTCGGCGATACTGCGGCAATGGGTGAATTAGACGCTTTAACGTTAGTTAATAATGCGAGTCGTGAAGCGTACGGCCTACGTATGCAAGCAGCTAATGACAGACTGCAGGGGAAAATGGCACGCCGTGAGGGTAACTTTGGCGCCGCTACAACATTATTAACTGCACCAATTAAAGCATACGGCGCATATCAATTGGCTGGTGGTACATGGGATCCGTTCTCTGGTACATCAGGCGCGGCGGCTGGTGGCAGCACAAGCAACAACATGTTTGATATTGCCAAGAAAAGCGGTACCAATCGTTTTGTATTTTAAGGGGGGATATATGCCAACAGTACCAACGTACAAAGAACAGCAGATTAGTTCATCACCTCTGCCGAATAATGGCTTTAGTGTTCAGTCGAACCCTGATCAGTTTGGTGCAGGATTAGGTCAGGTTGCCGAGCAATACACAGGCTTATTCGCAGAAGCGAAGCAACGGGCTAATGTGGCGCTGGCACAAGATGCGTCATTGCAGCTTAGACAAAAAGCAAATGAACTGATGAACGATCCGCGTAATGGTTTACTTGCTATGCAGGGTAAGAATGCTATTGGTAAAGGTTATGAGTTTGAGCAGGCATTTGATAATGCCGCTGGTGAAATAGCAGGAACGTTGCAGGATGATGCAATCAAAAGTATGTTCGCACAGCAAGCAAAAGAAATGCGGTTACAGTTTAGCTCGCAGGCTAATAAGCATGAAATGGGGCAAATTAAAGCTTACGAACAAGACCAATTCCAAGCAACGTTATCTGTTAATGCGGAGTCAGCCGCTAGTTTGTATGGCGATAACAATGCTTACCTATCAGCAAACAAACAAGTATTCCAACAAATAGAAGAATTTGGGTTTTCACACGGCTGGAGTGATGAGCAGATAATAGCCAAGAAACAGGAGTTTAAAACAGCTACAGCCAAGAGAGCTATTGAAAACCAGATAGGCTCTGATTATATGCAGTTTATGCAGCAGAACGGAGAGCCGTCAGATAACGGTGGTATTAGTCGTTATTATGATAAATCTACCTCATCTTCTAGCAGTGGATCTGCGCGTGTAGTTCGTAATAACAACCCAGGCAACATTAGAATGTCAAAGGATGTTTGGGTAGGGCAAACGGGTAATGACGGTTCGTTTGTTACCTTCGCTACGCCAGCACACGGCATTAGGGCCACAGGGAAAAACTTGCTGTCATATGCTAGGCAGGGATATGTAACACCTGAGCAGATCATTACTCGCTGGGCTCCACCTGAGGATGATAACGACACTGAAGGTTATATTAAATTCGTATCTGATTATCTCAATGTTCCTCGTGATACTGTTCTTGACCTAACTGACTTAGATACATTAACGCGTCTATCAATGGCGATAATGATTCAAGAGAATGGACAAGGTGAAGTTAGCAAACTATCTAATGATGATATTTCCAGTGGGATTCAATCAGCGCTTGGATTGGTAAGTTTACCTAGCTCACCGAATGCACCTAAACGATTAACTGGTTCAGTGGCTTTCGATGCGCTCGATGAGTCAGACCAAGCAAAATACTTGAAGCAAGCTGAGCAAATGGACAAACAACGCCAGCAGCAATTACAAACTGAGCTTGGTACGACTATTTCTGATTCCTATGCGGCATGGGAAAACGGTCTTGATGCACCTAATGCGCCATCTGAAAAAACTATTATTTCTGCTTTTGGTTATGACAAAGGCACTGCAATGATAGCGGATATGCAAGAAGCGAAGCGTTATGCTGGATTGATATCAGCAGCTAAAGATATGACTCCACAGGCTCAGCGCTCATTATTAAATAGCATTATGCCGGATCCATCTGAAAGTAATTATGCAAGTAAAATGCAGCGTTGGGAAAAATTCGGTAAGTTTGTTGATGGCAATATCAAGGCACAAGAAAAGATATTTTCTGCAAATCGCCTGCAGTTATCTATACAGAATAACTTCCCACTAGATCCTAACGACAAAAGCAATCAGGATGCGGCAGACAACTATTTTACTAACAATATCGAATCATCATTCAATATTCGAGATGAGAATAGTTTAAATGCTGTAGCTGAAATATCCAGCCGTACGGGAATTATTCCATCGCAAATAAAATCAAAACTAGTGACTGGTTCAACATCTAAAAACCCTGAGTTAGTCATTCCAATGGCTCAAATGTACGGGCAAATATTTGATAATAATCCGTCTGCGATTAATGGCTTATCTACTGATGCCATGGCTTACTATGGAAAAATATACGATTTAACTCGCTCAGGTATGGATAGTGAAAAAGCCATAGATATTGCATACAACCTAACCTATGAGCAGAACGATAGAACCAAGGCGATTATCGCTGAACAGATGCGCGATAAGAAATATAGCAAAGAAAGAGAGAAAGCAGCACAAGGTAATATTAATAGTTTCTTTGCATTAGGTGGTTTCTCATCGCCAAATATCACCAAGCCAAGTGTTAGTAACCGTGAATATATGCGAGATTACCAAACACTTTATGATGCAAACTTTGCTAGTACTGGTGGAGATCCTGATTTAGCTAAAAAAATGACGGATGCCCAGGTTAAAAAAACATGGGGTGTCACTTCAATCAATGGTAAGGATGAAGTTATGCGTTATGCGCCTGAGGCTGTTTACGGTACCAATGAGAGCGGCGCAGGTAACTGGATCATAGGCCAATGGCGTGAAGAGCAAAAACAACTTAGATCTAAAGTGTTCGGGGGCATGCCTGATGATGCTGAATTTGTTTTAGTTCCTGATGCGGTGACTGCCCGTGATTACAGTTATGCAATTATGTTGAAACAAACTGGCAGCGATAACATTCCTGTATTTACACCTTTCCTTGGTGATAACGGCATGCCGTCACGCTTTAAGCCTGAACAATCATCATCACCAATGTACCGTGAAGTTATGGATAAGCGGCAGAAAACATACCAAGAAGCAAAAAAAGAGCGTGAGATATTAGAAGGTAACGCCAAACCTGAGCCTATTGATTATGGTTTCAGCAATACACTTAACACCATGTTTGGGAGAGAATAATCATGCCTATTTATGAAATGAACCCAAGTGATGTAATGGGCGCTGATGTTGGTTCAATCAAACAACCTGACCCCCAATATGGTGAATCGAGTGATGTTGGTATTCTTGATGCAGCTAACCCATTTAGTGATAAAAATGAGGTTTCTAAGCTGCGTGATGCTGCGTTTCGTATTGATAATTCAGTAGGTAGCTTAATAGCCACCATGCCTTTTAATCAGTTCGAAGATCAAGACGGTTATAACCCATTCGACGATGAACGCACATTAACAGGATATGAAGATTTTGCAGACGCATTTATTCACTCTAAATCACCAGAGGAAACATCAGCAATTAAACAGCGTATTAATAGGCAAGTGCAAGATAGGCAAATGCTACAAGACGCTGGCGGCGCTGGATTAATATCAAGTATAGCAATGGGGGTGATTGATCCTATCAACGTTGCGGCAATGATGGTTCCTGCAGGCACTATTGTTCGTGGCGGCGATGTATTGGCTACTGCTAGTAAATTTGCCGTATCTAATGCGCTTGGTGGGGTTGCTTCTGAATTGGCTCTATCTTCTACCCAAGAAACCAGAACGCTTGAAGAAAGCGCATTGAACGTAACGTTTGATGCTATGTTGGGTGGCCTGCTTGGCTCGGCAGCTCAGTTGGTAAAAAACAGAGGCCAGATAGTCAGCAAGTTGAAAAACGATGTGTTAGGCGATCAGCAAACGGTACAACAAAATACTCCTGGTAATACTAGTGTAGGTGCTATGGAAGTGCCTGACACCACCTTAGAACAGGAAGCATTAAAAGGCCCATCATTTGTTAATAGGACAATGAACGTTAGTCCAGTTGGGCGCGTGGCTCAGTCACCATCAAAAACAGCTCGGCAAATTAACCAACAGCTTGCAGAGAATAATTTTACCTTTGCAAAAAATGAAGAAGGTATTGCTTCGTTTACAGCGGTAGAAACAAAGGTAAGAGGCTATGAAACGCTTGTCTATAAGCAAGTTGAATCAACCAAAGACTTTTATAAAACCTATCGTAAAATGGCTAAAGAGCGTGACGGTAGTCGATTAAGCCTATATGAATTCAGTGAGCAAGTTGGTGATGCTATGCGCAATGGTGATCGCCATGCAATACCAGAAGTCGCAGAAGCAGCAAGAGCCGTGCGCCCTATTGTTGAAAAGACTAAGGATCGCATGGTTGAGCTTGGTATCCTGCGTGAGGGGGTAACTGTATCAACGGCAGAAAGCTATTTTCCTCGCATCTATAAGTTCGACAAAATATTGAATGATCGGGCTGAATTTAGAAATATTATTGCTGATTGGTTACAGGAAATGAACCAGCGCACTGTGTATAAAGCTGAATCTAGTCTAGCTAAAGCCGATGCAGGAATAGAACAGGCCAGAGCATCCGCACCACAAGCAGAAAAGTTGAACGCTGAAATAAAAGAAGCTGAACGCTGGTCGGGTAAAAAACAGCTTTTAATGGATGAGATAGAAAAGAACCGCAAATTAGTTGCAGAAAAAGAAACTGTTACAGCCGAAATTGAAAAGCGTAAAGCAAAAAAGCCAACTAAAAAGCTGGAACAATTAGAGCGTAAACTAGCTCGCATTGAAGAAGCTGAAAACAAACTGGCTTCTTATCAACGTTCTTTAGACATTTTAGACAAGCCGCGCCAGTTTAGAAATGAATATCGCCAATTAATTCGTAAAGCTAACTCACTTACTCGCTATGATAATCGCCGTCATGCAGCATTGCGCAGAATGGAACCATTAGCGCGTGAGGAGGTTGAAGCAGCAGCGGATGATATTATTAATAAAATTATAGGCGCACCATCTGGCATTGTACCTAGTGAGCTGATCCCTGATGGATTAACTAAGCGTGCAGGTTTCACCAAATCACGTACGTTAAATATTCCAGATGAACGTATTAAAGACTTTTTAGAATCAGATGTTAACTACGTAATGGAAAACTATATTCGCCAAGTTGCGCCAGAAATAGAGCTTACCGCACAGTTCGGACGTGTGGATATGGACGCACAGATTAAGGCCATTACCAATGACTACAACACGTTAATTTCAGAAGCTAAAACAGCGAAAGAGCGTGGAAAGTTAGAAGCCAGAAGGGATGCAGATTTACGTGATATTCGCGCTATGCGTGACAGGTTATTAGGTACCTATGGCGCCCCTAAAGATCCATCAAGTTTCTTTGTCAGAGCTGGTCGCATTGCTCGTCACGTTAACTTTTTACGTTTGCTTGGTGGTATGACAATTTCATCATTACCAGATATGGCCAGACCGATCATGCAGCATGGTTTGCGTAGCGCATTAAAGCCATTGGGTAAAATGTTAACCGACATTAGCGCAATGAAGATTGCCAAAGCTGATTTACGTGAAATGGGAATAGGCCTTGAATATGCATTGTCTAGCCGTTCTAAAGTTATTGCTGACCTTAACGATCCCTATGCTCGACGTACTTTTATTGAACGTGGTTTAGAGTGGTCCTCACAAAAGTTTGGTAATTTCACACTGATGAATCAATATACAGACACAATGAAGATGTGGACTGGTGTTGTAACGCAATCAAAGATACTCAGAGCTGCGCAAGAGGTTGCGGCTGGTAATGCATTAAGTAGCAAAGAAATTAAAAAGCTGGCGCATCTTGGCGTTGATAAAAATATGTTAGAGCGTATCGCTCAGCAATATTCAAAGCACGGTGAAGATTTAGACGGTATGTTAACTGGTCATAGTCACTTATGGGATGATCGTGTAGTTCGTGAAACTTTCCAAGCAGCGGTATTGAAAGATGTTAGAACGACGGTAATAACTCCTGGTATTGGTGATACACCATTAATGATGAGCAGTGAGCTAGGTAAGATTGTGATGCAGTTTAAAACTTTCTTCTTTGGTACTCACAATAGGGCGTTAGTGTCTGGCATTCAATCTGGTGATGCTTCATTCTATTATGGCGCATTATTACAAATATCATTGGGTTCATTGGTCTATGTATTAAAATCTATGATGGCAGGGCGTGAAATTAATGCTGAACCTGCTAACCTTGTGAAAGAGGGGTTAGACTGGTCTGGAATGATGGGCTGGCTAGGTGAGCCTAATAACCTATTAGAAAATCTCAGCGGTGGTTCGTACGGGATGAGCGCTATGTTTGGTGGCCCACCAGCATCACGTTACCAAAGTCGTAACGGTATTGGGGCATTATTAGGTCCAACATTTGACCTTGGTGGTGATATCCAAAATATTACTGCAGGTGTTATGAATGGTGAGTTTGATGATAGAGAAGTTAGATCGGTAAGAAAATTATTACCGTTCCAGAATCTTTTTTATTTATCTCCGTTGCTAAATCAGGTTGAAGAACAACTTAAGTAAAGAGCGTAGCATGAACAAATCAATTAGAAAAATTGAGTCCGAAAAAGAAAGTGCAATTATGCATTGCAGGATTGGAATATATATATCAATAGCTGGCTTTCTTTTAATTTTTGCGAATTATATGTTTGACTCTGATAACAGCCCGATTTTAGCTGGTATTATTATTGGTGGTGGGTTGGTATTTTGGGGGATTAACCATGACAAAGTTAGCAACATCAAAAGAGAGTTAGACAATATTTGTTATAAAAAATACGGTAAGAGCCATAAAGATTCATGGAATGATATATCCAATGACGAAGGTTATTAAAGGGATATAAAAAGGCCGCAATAGCGGCCTATCTTTTAGCTTTATGCTTATCCCAGCAGGTTTTGCACCACGCCATTAATTTATCAGCATTTTGGTTGTTTGGATAAAAACTTGTGCGTTTTCTTCTAACATTGCATACAGGGCACCATTTCATATGTTTGGTGTTCTTAGGGCCATCAAGGCAACTGGCACACCAAATAGTATGTCCATCGGGATTTTTTGATGATTTTCTGAACTTATCATAAGGTAGATTTATTCTGCATCTAGTGCACTGCTTTTTACCAATTGCTTGGTTGTTATCATTGGATACAGAAGGTTGAGATTTTTGAGGTTGAGCAGCGATTTGTTTAATTGGTTGTTGATTTATAACAACAGGTTGTTTTTCAGGGATAGAATAAGATTTTTGAGGTTGAGTGTTTTGGATAGCTTTAATGGAATCAGCGGATTGCATAGCTTGATTATGAAATGTGCTAACATCAGGTTTACTGCTAAATTGAGTGGCAGTTTGTTCTACAACCTGAGTTCTATGAATATTAATTTCACCATCCTCAGTTTGTATTTTCTTTGTATGAGTTACTACGGTTCTATCAGATACTTTAGTCTTATTTTGATTAATTAAGTAAATGATAACAACGACTACACCAATAACAATAAACAGTTCCATAATATCACTTTATCTTATCAATTATCATTAACCCAGTAGGTTAATACCTAAAGTGAAATTATTCAATTAAAAAAGCACCTTCGCATAGGTGCTTTAATTTACCTTAAATGATTACTTGTTTAACTCGTTGGCGATATATTCAATATGCGTCTTGATGCTCTCTTTAACCTTCAAACTCAGATTTATATAATTCATCATTGCTGTAATTTCAATGAGCGCCGCGCTCACGTCACATCCTTCACTATCCAATTTTCTTAGTAGTTCTTCTACATTCGATTTACTCATCAACTCCTTTATTCCAGTTTCGGTATTAACTTTTTCTGCATAGTTATCGGGTGCTGGGAAATTAATTACATCTTTCATATTAACTACCTATGTGATTTAAGGAGCTTATACAGTAACCGAAAAAACACCAAGGATGTTTATCTTTTTATATTTAAAAGTAAACAATATTCCGTTAATGAATTTTAATGGCTATCATACACCAACGTAACCGAGTGGAGAATAGCCATGACTGTTTCAACTGAAATCAGCAGTAATGAATATACAGGAAACGGTGTAACAACCGATTTTGATTATAAGTTCAGGATATTTAAGGCGAATCAATTAAGTGTCATTACGTCCGATGCTGACGGGGATAACGTTGTAACGCTGCGATTAGGCACTGACTACACCGTAACAGGCGCTAACAAGTCGACTGGTGGAAAGGTAGTCTTAACTAAGCCGCTTGCCAACGGGCACAAAATTAGCATTGCCCGTGACATTCCTATCACACAAGAAACCTCATTCCGTAATCAAAGTAAGTTCTTTGCTGAAACCCACGAGAATGCATTTGATTACTTAACAATGCTAATGCAACGGTTATGTGGCAGCTTGGGGCTATTTCTAAAGCGACCAAATGTTCTAGCCAACTGGTTCGATGCTAAAGGCTATCGTATTGCTAACCTTGGTAAGCCAAGACGCGATAGTGATGCGGTTGATTTGGGTACGTTGAAAGACGAAATCAGCGGTGTTAACAGTGCGATGTTATCACGTGAAAAGCGTTTATTACGCGTTGATGATATGGATATTCCTGCGCTACCAAAAGCAAGTGATCGTGCTGGTAATGTGCTTACGTTTGATAAGGATGGTAAGCCTATTGTTGTTGCTCCTGCTAGCGGAAGTGCAATTGATGTGCTTAACAAGTTGGAGGGTATAAGCGGTGCTTCTCTTATCGGTGGTTTAGGTGTTTATATCACGGGAGTCAAATACTCAGGCGGTGCAAAAGGAGATGGTGTTACTGATGATTTTGCTGCGTTAAAATCTGCAACTGAATATGCGAATGCAAACAAGTTGCCAATTATGTGCCCTCCTGGTCTTACAGTTAAAATCAAGGGTTCAGAGTCCATTACAATCAAACATGGATTTGACTTTAACGGCAGTATTCTTGATGTTTCAGAATATGGTGGAACAATTAACATACTGCGTGATGAGCAAACAACTGTATATAATGCAAGTTCTACTGTTGTTCAACAGCTTGTGGCGGGTGGTGAATTAAACGGGCGTTACTTTGCCGGATGGTCAGATAATGAAACTTTAGTAAACTCTTTCATTCGCATGAAAACGAGCCAGCCATACTATCGTTATCGCGGTGATATTGTAAATCGGCAAGAAATGAATGTCGTTATTCGTGAGGGCGCAATGGAAGCTCCGTTAATGTTTCCTTTAAATCCATCACTAATCACTGAGATATCAGTTACCCCCCTACCAAAAAAGAAATTAGAATATAAAAACATTAGCATCTATGTTGGTTCAAACGAAAATCATTCCGAGCTGCTTTATATTGAAAATTCAATGTCTACCTATAGTAATTGGACATTCATACAAGACAATTATATCTACGGCAGCAATCCGGTTTTCGGTTCAGTTTTAAATTCTTCGCATCTTATTTTTGAAAACTGGAACTATTCATTCCCTAATATCAATGCGGAAATGAAATTCACATATGGATTGTATGTGGGTGATAGCTTCGATGTTGTGTTTAAAAATGTAAGAGGTGATGGCGATGGGTGGGGGATTTTTGGTGGCAATAGCATTCAGAGATTAACATTTGATAATTGCAAATTAAATCGCATTGATTGCCATAAGCCATTTATCGAATGGATGCGCATACTTTACTGTGATATAGGGTTGTGGGGCGTATTATTTACTGCAATTGGTGATTTAAGTGTTATCGGTGGCACGCACACTTTAGGGCGACTAAAGAGAAAAAGCACGGGAGCTATACTTCAGACGCGAGATGAGCTCAATGGGCTATGCTGGGGTAATTTATTAGTACAAGATGTGGCTGTTAGAAACTACTCTAATAAATACACGATGAATATGCTCGCTCATTCTTCTATTGGCACTGATGACTTACCTGCAGGAAGCCCGATTCCTTACACGCTATTCAAGACAATCAAGTATGAAAACGTGTCTTGTTTAAGTGGTAGAGTTAATCTGGCTCCATCTATTTTTGAAGGGTCGACGATAAAATATCCAGAAAGCATTACGGCAGATAATTGCAATGTTGGTGAGTTTATTTTTAATGAACAAAACTATGCTAATATAATGCCTGCATTTGAACTGCCTAAAGTTCCTACTGGTTCAGTTGATACTCCGGCTAACTGCTTTATCACGCTAAATAACGTAAAAATAAATCAGTTGGTTTCGATTATTGACTCACCGAGCAAAGCAACATCACGGTGGCTTTTTCATGTAAAAATGAATGGTGTTCATGGATTTAATGGTAAAAATCCGTCAATTCAACTATTGGTTCGCGGGAAAGCCGACATAGACAAATCCTCGATTGATGGCTTTAATTTTTACTTTGGAAATTCGAATAACAAGCATCTAGATGTGAATATGTCTGGTGGGATAATCAACTTTACAGGAACCATAGCTAACACTATTCTCAATGGAATAAATACATACACTCAAGTTAATCTGAGCGGTGTAAGTATTAACGCCGAGAGTGTTGAGTTGTTGCGTTTAATGTCATCAGCAATGATGCAAGGGTGTACATTTTCGACTAATGAAGGCAAGCTTGCTTGGTTGACGCTAAACAATGATGGAACAACTTCATTTACAGTACCCTCATTACTTGCTCAAAACAGGTATGCACTATGCACAGGAAGCCAACAAAATGGAACTTTCAAGATAACTCCCTTTGCAATGCCGCTAGATGGGTGCTCTGCCTATATTCCCGTGACTAGCTCAACTACATGCTATGTCAGTCGGTCTGGAAATACTGTATCAACAACAACTAACGGAGATTCGATTAGATATATTGCGGTATTGTAATGACTTTCATTAGCTATCTTACATTAATATTTTATTTGTTCTTATGTGGTTTTTTGTTTATCTTTTTATGCTGTAGTATCATGGTTATTTCTCAACCATGGTGCTACACATGAATGAAAATGCCACAACGGTTACAGGTCTAAGCCTTGCATCCTTTCTAGGTTACTTTTCAGGATTGCCCCCTGAGGTTGTTATGGGGGCCATTCTTGGCGCTATTTACTTCACTACAGCAGCAACAGAATTCTCTTTCGCTATCCGTTCAGTATTCGCAATTCTCAGCCTTGGGGCTGGCTTATTATTCTTTAGTCCTTTCGCTACTATTTTCGTTTCAATGACTGGGTTAATTGGTGTTAAACCTGATGCGTATAACATTGATAGCCTTGACGCTCTTGGGGCATTCGTTGCCTCACTTCTCTCTGTAAAACTCAGTATCAAACTGTACAAGAAAGCTGATATTCCGAAAGGAGGTAACGGCCATGACGTACGATAAATTCATGCTTATCACCAATGCGTTTGTTTGTTTAGTTATGTTCTTACGTGGCCTTTATTTTGTGAGAGACGGTAAAGGCTACAGCAAGCTTGGAGGTTGGCTGGCTTATGCATTTTTAGGGTACTCAATATCGGTACCAGTCTACTCCTATCTCGATCCTAGCTATCAAGCAGGCATTCAAAACTTAATTCCTAATGTTTTCCTTTGTGCTGCGCTGTTTGCTAAGCGTGGCAATGTCATGCAGTTAATTAAAAAAGTGGGGTGAACTAGTGGATAAACAACAAATCTTTAAAGATGGTTATGTGAATTCGTATGCGCGTGGGATTCGCAATAATAACCCAGGCAATATTGACTATAATTCAAAAAATAAATGGCAGGGAGAATTACCATTTGATTCAAAAATTGAACCTCGTCATTGCCGTTTCGTTAGTCATGAATATGGAATACGAGCTTTAATGAAGTTATTACAGACGTATTCTAAACATGAAGGCAAAACAGGTATTGGTTGTGGGAAAATTGATACTGTTGAAGAAATTATAGAACGGTGGGCGCCAGCAAAAGACCGAAATAATACGGAGGGCTATATTAAGCGCGTCTGTAAAGAAACAGGCTTTGACCGCCATGATTGCCTAGACGTATTCAATAAAGAAACATCAATTAAAATGGCTAAAGCTATTGTTCATGTTGAGAATGGTCAGCAGCCGTACGTTGATGATGTGTTTGAACGTGCGTTTGCACTGATCTAGGTGATGCCATGAATAAAGTGATTACAGCTTTAATCGCTTTGGCTATCTCATTTGCCGCTGGTTTTATGACTAGCGGCATTTTTTCTGATAACCAGCAAATGACAAAACAGATTGCTGGTTATCAGGAAGATGAGAAAGACCTAGCGTTTAACATCGACCAGCGCAAGCAGGCAGACGAAGAACAACAAAACAGGGTGGTGATATACAATGAACAGAAAGAACGTGCTACGATGCGCACAGACGATTTGCTTAAGCGTGTTCTTAATCACTTTGACAGCGTGCAGTTCGAAGCTGGTACCACGGAAACAAAAACAGATGGTACCATTAACGCCGATACCTGCAGAGTTGAGAGAGCAAAGGCCAGTGAACTTTCTCGACAACTACGAAGCACACTTGAAGTCTATGGGCGTGAGTCTAATCGTGCCGATGAAAACACAAGGTCCCTTAATCTATGCATTACCGACTTAGCAGCAAAAGAAAAATTACTCGAATCGTATCGATAGATTACTGTACAAATATTGCTCACTTTTCATTATGACGGTATTGGTGACGGTATCATAACCCACTAGGTTAATTCTGTTTTATATAAATCAATAAGTTGCGATCGGTGTAAATAATTGAGTGGGAATAATCCCCCAATAAGAACTCGCTGGCACTGACTGGCAAAATAACGACTTAAGCCCATGTAAAAATGGGCTTTTTTGTTTTTAGTCTTTAATAGCATTCGATTTAATTGAGCAAATTAGTGAACACTTAAATTTGAAGTGCAGAAAGGATTATTGCTTCCATTTTTTCAGGGGTAGTGAATGGTGCGAAGCGTTTGAGCGGTTTACCGTCACGCCCGATCAAGAATTTAGTAAAGTTCCACTTGATCCGCCCACCCATTAGACCTGGTAGCTCGTTTTTCAGGTAACGGAATATCGGGTGAGCAGAGCTCCCATTAACGTCGACTTTTTCGAATATTGGAAAGCTCACTTCGTAGTTAATAAAGCAGGTCTGCGCGATTTCCTCAGCGCTACCGGGTTCTTGTTTGCCAAACTGATTACAGGGGAAACCAAGCACCACAAAGCCCTGAGGAGCATATTTCTTGTAGAGTGATTCTAAGCCGTTGTATTGTGGTGTAAAACCACAATGACTGGCGGTATTAACAACGAGAACCACCTTATCAGCGTAGTCTTTCATAGAGATAAGTTGCCCGCCGAGACTTGTCGCTGCTAATTGATGAAAGGGGGCCATAGTAGGATCCTTAGAATAGAGCTAATCGACATAAGCCAATATAGCCGCTGATTGTGTGGTAGGTCTGAAGTCTTTTACCTGGCTATCTTGGCAAATTTTAAAGGTAAAAACAACATACTGGCTGTTCTCCCATTGATTGAAATATTAGATATTAGCCCTTTGCTTTAATCCCGCTATAAACATTCGCTGGCTAAATAATGGTATCAGCCCGTGTCAAAGTGGAGGGAGCTTATGGCATCAGCAACCTCTCATGTTCCTTTGCAACTAACTCATTCAAAAAATCAGCGACAACCCTGATCCTTCGTGAGTGAGCGAGATCAGAGTGAATGACTAGCCAAATAGGTTGGTCACAGCCTATATTATCTTGTAGGCAAATCAGTCCCATCTTTTGGGCAATGAAATGCGGCAAAACAGCCATGCCAATACCCGCTTGGACTGCGCTAAATTGTGCTGACATCGTACTGGTAGTGAGCCGGCAAGCTCTTCCTCTTAGCGTTCTTTCTAACCATTGTGCTGATTGGAGGTGCTGCTGTGCTTCCGACCAACCGATAAAATCATCTTGTTCTAGAGAGCTCAATCTGTTTGGATTTGGTCTACGCTGTAAATAACTCTCTGAGGCGTAAAGGCCAAACCCCAATGTGCCTAATTTACGAATACGCACATTACCGCGTTCAGGCCTAACCATACGCAGTGCAATATCCGCATCACGCCTGTGTAAATTCACTGTCGACACCCCAGTTACAATTTCAATTGTGAGATTAGGGTTCACGTTGGTTAGTGAAGGCAGAGCAGGGATGATTAGATGATCGGCTAAGCCTTGAGCGGTAGCTAAACAAACATGGCCCATCACGCTTTCGCTTTTTCTCCGCGCGGCATTGCCAAATGCATAACCCGCCTGTTCTAAGGCTTCAGCCTGAGAAATTAATGCATTTCCTTCATCGGTAAGCTTGTAACCAAGCTGGTCTCGAGTGAATAGCCGAACATGTAATGCCTCTTCTAGGCGTTCTAAACGCCGAGATGTGGTTGCAATTCCAAGTTTCAATGCTTTAGATGCAGCACTTAGCGTGCCTTCTCGAGCAATCGCTAAAAATACTCTGACATCATCCCAATTTGAATGCTGTCTATCGTTTTGTTTTCCATTATTGGAAAATGGATTGCTTTCATTAGTCATATAAATCTCCATTTATGGAAAATATACTGAAAAACATAAAATAAACCAAGGGAGAGCGATAATGAAAAAACGTATTTTGGGTAATGGACTTGAAGTCTCGGCAATTGGACTCGGTTGTATGGGGATGAGCGAGTTCTATGGGCCGCAAGATGATCAGGCTGCCATGGTTGTGCTACAAAAAGCTATCGAACTAGGCTGTACGATGCTGGATACTGCGGATACTTATGGCAATTTTCATAACGAAGAGTTGATTGGGCATTTTCTTAAACAAGTCGGTTCTGATGTTAAAATCGCGACAAAGTGCGGTATTGTTCGCCGACCAGGTGAATATGAGAGAAGGATTGATAATAGTCCAGAATATATACGCAGCGCCTGTGAAAGCTCTCTTCGTCGATTAGGTGTTGAATGTATTGATTTGTATTATATCCATCGTCTAGATCCCTCTGCATCAATAGAGACGACAATGCACACGCTGGCGGGGTTAGTTGCTGAAGGGAAAATTGCTCACATTGGGTTGTCTGAGGTGAGTGCGGCAACCCTTAGAAGGGCACACGCAGTTTATCCTGTTACTGCAATCCAAACTGAGTATTCGCTTTGGACGCGTGATGTTGAAACGGAAATATTGCCAACTTGCCAAGAATTAGGGATTGGTTTTGTACCTTATTCCCCGTTAGGACGTGGATTCTTAACAGGGCGCTTTAATGCCGAAAGTAGGTTCGAGAGCGATGATGCACGTAATACGCTACCACGTTTCACATCAGAGAACCTTAGAGCTAATCGCACATTAGCTGACTTTATCGTGCAGATGGCAAGTAACAAGTCATGTTCACCTGCTCAAATTTCACTGGCCTGGTTGCTAGCTCAAGGAGATAACATTGTACCAATACCAGGAACGAATAAAGTTAAACACCTTGAAGATAACTTTGCTGCCGCTGATATTGACCTAACATCGGAGGATTTACTGCAAATAACACAAGCGCTAGAAAGCTTTCAACCTGTGGGTTCCCGTTATACTGCTGAAGGAATGAAAGGTGTTAATGTGTAAGGTAAGCATCATTTTGTAGAGTAATAGAGTTGCCCTGTGCTGTCATATTCTGTGAATGTTATTTGGCAACAATAATTGAGGTATCAGTTTTTTACTGGTGCCTTTTTTTATTAGTACCAAAGACGTTAGAAAAAATAGGTATACCATTATAGGAATTTATTTAGGAAAAGGGGCCTCTATGTATGGGGTTAGATACTTTTGTATCTTACAACTGCTTTATCGAGGGTAAAGCAACAGAGCTTCCCGTTCCTAGGGAATAGGTCATGAAGATGATGAGAGATATTTTTATTGTCAAAGCTTACCCGTAAAAAAGCGCCTGTAATTTACAGACGCTTTTGCTTTTCACTCAATTCTAAAATTAGAACTGATACACTAACCCTAAACCAAGTACGTTATCGGTATTCACTTTGTAGTGGTCAGTAAAATCATTATCGTTTAACAAGTTGATTTTATAGTCGATGACAGCACTTAGGTTTTTATTAAAGTCATAAGCTGAGCCGATGGCGATATAATTTACTAATTCTTTATCTCCAAAGCTGCCTAAGTTTTTACCTTTGGAATAGTTATAGCCAATTGATGGGGTTAAACCGAAGTCAAAAGAATATAGGGCAACCACTTCCAAGTTCTGAGTTTTATTTGCTACTGACTCCATATTATCATTACCAAAACGGCTCATATTAAGCGTTTGGCCATACATGACTGCGAAATAGAGATCTTCGTATTCAAATTTTCCCCCTACGTTCCAAGCTTCAGCGCGTTTACCAGTCGCACTGCTAGTTGTGGCATCTTTTTGCTTTGGTGTACGGGAAGATGAGGAGTAACCACCACCGAGGGAAATACCATAACCTAATTCATAAGCTGTAGATAAACCAAAACCATCGCCGTTATCGGTTAATTCATCACCGGATGACAGGTTTTGTTCGCCATTTTTCCCCTGATATTGTAATGCAAAGCTTAAACCATCAATGTAACCAAAGGCATTATTATTGCGATAAGTGAGTAAATTACGGTTACGGCTTAGCATGTAGTTATCTTCTTGATCCATCGTATCCGCTCCCCAGAGAGGTAATACGTCTGTCCAAGCATTGGTATCATAAATAACACCATAATTGCGGCCATAATCAAGGGAACCGTAATCTGCAAATTTTAAGCCTGCATAAGCTAAACGATTACTATTTTCTTCAGTTGATTCTGATTGGTTAGTTTTAGTTTCCCATTCAAAACGTCCAAAACCAATGAGTTGGTCGGTGATTTGTGTGTCACCTTTTAGCCCCAGTCTGACACGTGAGTCATCACCATCTTCGCCACTACGGCTTTTGGCAATATGATGGCGAACATCGATTTGCCCATACACATCAAGCTTATTACCATCTTTATTGTACATTTCAGCGGAGTTAGCAACATTAGCAGTAAGTAGTGTTGGAATAATGAGTGCGAGTAATTTGTACTTCATAACATAGCCTTATGGATTGAGTGATATTTAGCAATAGTTCCTAATTGATAGTTATTATCATTTAAGCATTTTAATTCGCCAAATAAAAAATGTAACAAAATTAAATATTAGTGAAACAATACGGCTAACTTATTAAATAATAAAAATAATTTAATTTATGGTGATTTCAACCAAATGTTTTATTTTTAGAAAATCAAAATCAATGTGATGAAAGAGTTATGTTTATGTATAAGTGATTTTTTATGCATAAATCGTGAATTATTACTTGTTTGAAATGCTAAGGTTGGTATTATTTAAAACCTATACAAATTTTGTCTATATCAACCCAGAACCCTAAAAATAATATCTTGGTAGAAATCACTAGATATAAGGAATAATAAGTGGCTTTACGTTTGAAGTATCTGGCATTACTCCCTTTATTAGTTGCTGCGACAGCTTGTCAGCAACCAAATAATATCAAAACACCAGTAGAAACTTATGCGACACAAAACCAACCTGCGGTGGTTAATAACGCATGGATTGAAATATCACGTGGTGCATTAGATTTTAATATCAAAAAAGTACAAAACTTGCTGGGGGATAAGTCTTCTCTGTGCGCTGTTTTGAAAGGGGATGCCTATGGACATGACCTTTCTTTAGTTACGCCAATAATGATTGAAAATAATGTGCAATGTATTGGGGTAACAAATAACCAAGAGCTTAAAACCGTGAGAGACTTAGGTTTTAAAGGCCGCTTAATGCGAGTGAGAAGTGCGACAGAACAAGAAATGGCTCAGGCTACACAATATGAGACAGAAGAGTTAATTGGTAATTTAGCAATGGCGCAGCGCTTGAATGCGATTGCGAAAAAACAAAATAAAGTGATCCCTATCCATCTTGCGCTAAACTCGGCAGGGATGTCCCGTAATGGGCTAGACGTCAGTAGTGCATCTGGCTTAGATGAAGCAAAACAGATCGCGGAGTTATCGCAATTAAAAATCGTGGGCATTATGTCTCATTATCCAGAAGAGGATGAAGCTCAGATCCGTAAAGACCTTGCGAAATTCAAGAAAGAGTCTCAACAAGTCTTGAATGTGACAGGGTTAAAACGTGAAGACATTACATTACATGTCGCGAATACTTATGCAACTATTACCGTACCAGAATCATGGTTGGATATGGTACGTGTAGGTGGTATTTTCTACGGTGATACCGTTGCGACAAATGACTATAAACGCGTGATGACGCTGAAATCGAACATCGCCTCTGTCAATCATTATCCGAAAGGTAATACAGTGGGTTATGATAGAACCTATACCTTGAAGCGTGATTCTGTATTAGCCAATATCCCTGTAGGTTATGCAGATGGCTATCGCCGTGTATTTAGCAATGCGGGACATGCATTAATTAATGGCCAGACAGTTCCTGTTTTAGGAAAAACATCAATGAATACGGTCATGGTTGATGTTACTGATTTAAAATACGTTAGCCCGGGAGATGAAGTTGTATTTTTTGGCAAACAAGGTCATGCTGAAATTACGGCCGAAGAGGTTGAAGACATCAGCGGTGCATTATTTACCGAAATGTCAATTTTGTGGGGTGCAACCAATAAACGTATCTTAGTTGATTAGGTTAATTTTTAATTCCGTATATTTTAACCCGCAATAATCGCGGGTTTTTTTATCCTAAATGTCTCTTCGGATTTTATCCAATATGTCGATAAAATGCGGTTTAGGGGAATGACTATCGAAACTTATAAGCTGATATGTTAGGTTGGTAGAGTCTTTTTTGAGCGGATTGACTCAGAAGGAAAATAAAAGAATTAGAAGGATATCATTTATGTATCAAGTTGATTTACATGCGCATACCATTGCCAGCACCCATGCATATAGCACTGTTAATGAATATTTTGCTGAAGCCGTAAGTCGAGGTGTGAAACTCTTTGCGATTACCGACCACGGCCCTGAAATGCAAGATGCTCCACATGAATGGCACTTTGGTAATATGCCTATCTTACCGAGAATTGTTGATGGCGTTGGTTTATTGTACGGTATTGAAGCGAATATAAAAAACAAGTTGGGTGAGACAGACTGCAATGAAAAGATTGCTCGTCATTTGGATATTATTTTAGCTGGTTTCCATGAACCGGTTCTTGAACCCCAAAGTTTAGCTGATAATACAGAAGCTATGATTGCCACGATCCGTAGCGGTAAAGTGCAAATAATTACCCATCCGGGAAATCCCAAATATCCCATTGATATTAAAGCGGTAGCACAAGCTGCGAAAGATTGTAATGTGGCTTTGGAAATGAATAACTCCTCATTCTTGCATTCAAGAGCGGGTAGTCAAAAGAATTGTTTAGAAATAGCAAAGGCCGTTAAAGAAACTGGCGGGTGGGTAGCATTAGGTTCGGACTCGCATTTTGCTGGGTATCTCGGCCGTTTTGACCGCGTAGTTGAAATGTTGGAATCAATTGATTTTCCGCAATCACAAATTTTAAATGTTACTCCACGCCGTGTATTGGATTTTTTAGAGTCCCATGGGCGTAAGCCTATCCCTGAATTTGCTGATTTTTAATAGTTATTCAGTTATTTAACATTGCGTTCTTAAAGACAGTCAATATTAGGTATAATAAAGCCACAAAAGGTTAGTGGCTTTTAATTCAAGTTATATTGAAAGTTATAATTCAATTTCCATTTGAACACAATTTAACTCGACTTGAGCAAGAGAAGAGTAGTAGCTAGCATGTTTAATCGAAGTAAATCCATGTTTCTGATAAAAGCGTTCCGCATTCGGTGATGAATCTAATACCAATTTTTTAATATTTCGCTTTTTGGCTTCAGCTTTAATGGCATCTAATATTAAGCCCGCAGCTCCGCAACCAGTGTACTGTGGTAAAGTAAATATGGCATCAACACTGTTAGCCTCTAGATTAAGATAGCCAGTTGCAACGGGTTCATCATTTTTATTTACCGCGACAAAGAATGGGTTATTCTTCACAATACGTATATAACTTACTGGCATTTCATCAGGTGTCCAGGTGCTGATCGTTTTTGCATCAAAACTCGTTGTACAACCATGGCGAATGGCTTGGTTGCGTATAAACCAAAGATGTTCAGCTTCATCGGGGGTTGCTAACCTAATTTTCATCATGATACACCTGCTAATGTTTTTTTATTTCTTTCATAGAACAAAAAGTACAGTTAAAAAGCAATATATATAACAGAAAGAAAACTAATTTGAATATGGTATACTCACCCTTATTTTTAAATCAGTGACTTTTATGAATTATCAATGCCCCCTCTGCTTTACACCACTTAACTTTATGCATAACAGCTATCGCTGCGCAGAAAATCACCAGTTCGATTGTGCGAAAGAGGGTTACGTTAATTTGTTGCCCGTACAACATAAACGGTCTAAAGACCCCGGTGATAATGCTGAAATGATGCAAGCACGTAGACAATTTCTTGATGCAGGACATTACCACCCGATGCGTGAAAAGGTGGCAGAAAAAATTATTCAGTTTATTCCATCATCTAATACTAGTTTGTTAGACATTGGTTGTGGGGAAGGGTATTACACAGACTATTTCTCT
Source organism: Providencia rettgeri (assembly GCF_013255915.1). Classification (GTDB taxonomy): domain Bacteria; phylum Pseudomonadota; class Gammaproteobacteria; order Enterobacterales; family Enterobacteriaceae; genus Providencia; species Providencia hangzhouensis. The sequence goes on from NZ_CP053896.1 coordinate 2,297,430, forward strand.
CGGGAACTTGCAAAACATTTTGAAAAATATACGGTTCTGGGCTTAGATGTTTCGAAGGTGGCGGTTCGCTATGCGGCGAAACGGTATAAATCCGTTCGTTTTTGCGTCGGTACAAGCCATCGCTTGCCATTCTCAAATAACAGCTTAGGTGGAGTTGTCCGAATTTACGCACCCTGCAAAGCACAAGAATTAAGCCGTGTATTAGTTTCTAAAGGTATGTTAATTACTGTTACGCCTGCGGCAGAGCATCTGCAAGAATTAAAAGCGTTAATTTACGATGAGGTTAAGTTACATCCAACTAAAGATGAAGATTTACCAAATTTTTCGCTAATAGATAGTTGCCAATTAAATTATAAAATGGCACTGACAGGGCAAGAAGCTTATGAATTGTTGATGATGACCCCATTTGCTTGGCGTGCATCAGAACAGGTCAAAGAGAATCTGCAACAAGCTGAAGTGAAAGAATATACGGCTGATTTTTTAATTCGCGTTTATCAATCTGATGCAGAGTAAGGTTATTGCCCCCATATAAGGGGGCACAAAAACTAATGGGCATACATAAATAATTCGAGGTGCTCGAATAAAATATTAAAACCAATACCTATTAGAACCAACCCACCGATAATTTCTGCTTTTTTTCCGAGTAATGGGCCAACATAGCGGCCAATCATCATACCAATAGTTGCCATAATCATTGTCATTAAGCCGATAGTCATTGCAGTATGAACGATATCCACTTGCAAGAAAGCTAAACCTAGACCGATAGCCATTGCATCAAGGCTGGTGGCTATCGCAGAAAAGATAAGGCTTGTTGAGCTATGACTAGAAGGTTTAGAACAGCATTCTTCATCTTTTGTTTTAATACTCTGCCAGATCATTCTAGCACCTAAAACAAACAATAAACCAAATGCAATCCAATGATCCCAACGGATAACATATTGGCTAGCTAGGATCCCGATACCCCAACCAATAATCGGTGTAATGGCTTCAATAAAACCAAAAATAAAACCAGTACGGAGAATTTCTCTAAAGCGGGGTTTATGAAGTACGGCGCCTTTACAAATAGCAACAGCGAAGGCGTCCATTGATAGGGCAAGGGCTAAGATAAGGGTAGCATAGAAACTCATAATAGAACCTCGGTTGGGTGATTCCATATACACATAAATTACCCCCAACCAAAAGGCTTATTTATGTGTCTATGGTCTTGCCAACCGAATTTTGGTGTCCGCACCACGTTTGAAACCAAACGAGTATGTTGATACGGACTTTCTGGTCTTATATATGAAACCAGAACAGGCTACTCCCCAATGACGTGGAAAGAAAGATACCATATTTTATATTAAAGGCAACACTTAATTAATTGTGGATATTAAATGTTATTGAGAATTATTATCAATAAGGATATTGACAAAAACAAGGTTAATTAAATTTATAATTAACCTTGTTTTTAGTGATAATATAAAACTTATTTACTTATGATTAATAAGGAATTCATAAATTCTTTGTAAATCATCAAGATGTGAAACTTGGATGTTAATTTTCTTTTTTTCCAAACCTATTATTAATACACCGTCTTCGGATAAGTTCATTGTTTTTATTCTGTCATATAATATAAATGCATTGGCAAAATAAAAACCATTCTGTTTAAAGAATAGCTTAGGTGTTCTTATAAACGCCAAATAGATTGACATAAAAATAGTAATCAATAATAAGTAAGTGGTTAATAAATTACCATGGCGTACAATATTTGTATAAATAACGATACAAATTAGAACAATAAAAATAATAGCATCGGCCCGATGTTTTCGTTTTAGATTAATTTTTAATAATGTTTTACCCTTTAGCAAATGCTGAATGAATTCATCATAAATTGCATAAACAAGCATGATCAAAATGATTATAGCAAGAATGGCATCATTGAAGGTCATTTGTGAACCCTTGGATAAGTGAACATAATGCAGAGCTTAAAATTAAAAAAGGGAGGCTGCAACCTCCCAATTCAAATAATGGTGGAAAATTATGGTGCTAAGAAGTTTAACCAAGCACCAAGGATACCCAAGCCAAAGAAGCCGATAATAATCCACAATGCGTTAACTTTACGACGTAACAGCCACATACAGGCGAAGGTTAGCAATAGTGGTACTAAACCTGGCATGAGTTGATCAAGGATCATTTGGACGGTGGTAATATCTTCAGCACCTGTTGTTGGGTTTTTGATCCGCGACACTTCAAGTGGAATATTGACATGTGTCCATTTATTGACCAAGGCTCCCATAACAAATAAACCGAGAATTGATGCTCCTTCAGTTAGTTTTTGTAGGAAACCGCCACCAATGTCTTGAACAATATCAATCCCTTTTTTGTAGCCATATGAAACACCATAATAAAGGGTTAACAAACGGACAAGATTAAACAAAACAAAGAACAGAAGAGGGCCAAGTAAGCTACCCGTCATTGCGATACCTGCACCGAGAGCCGCAAATACTGGGCGAACAGTTCCCCAGAAAATTGGGTCACCAACACCGGCTAATGGCCCCATTAGACCGACTTTGATACCATTTATTGCACCGTCATCAATGTCTGCACCATTGGCACGTTGCTCTTCCATTGCCATTGTGACACCCAGAACAGGCGCTGCAACATACGGATGTGTATTAAAGAATTCAAGATGGCGCTTAATGGCTTGTTTTCTATCATCATTATTTTCAGGATAAAGACGACGAATAACGGGAACCATTGAATAGCAGAAGCCTAGGGCTTGCATACGCTCAAAGTTCCAAGAACCTTGCAATAGGTTAGACCGTAAGAATACGCCGCGAATATCGCTTTGTGTAAGCTTTTTAGCCGTTGGCTTAGTGATATCTACCATTATACGTTCCTCCTAGTCTAGCTCATTATCAAGGTTGTTATTGCTACTATTTCCTTGGGTAACAACAGTTTGCGATTTATTGTATTTTGGACTGAGTTGGATATATAAAATAGCCATAACAGTACCGATAACCCCAAGAGCAACCAGGTTGAAGTCAGTAAATGCCGCGGTAACAAAGCCTAAGTAGAAGAACGGCATTAAGTAGCCTGCACGCATCATATTGATAACCATCGCATAACCGACAACAACAATCATACCACCAGCAATATTCAGGCCGTCAGTAACAACTTGCGGGATAGAATCCAACATTTGTTGTACTTCTGATGTACCAACAGAAATGGCGACAATTAACGCAGGTATTGCGATACGCATGGCTTGCAGTAATAAAGCTGAGATATGGATAAAGCCAATTGCAGTTAGATTACCATTGAGGGCGGCTTTATCAGCAGCATGTTGGAATGCAACCGTTACAGTACGAACAATAATGGTTAATACTTGTCCCGCTGCTGCGAGTGGGATGGCGATGGCAATACCTGCACCAATGCTTTGACCACCAGCAATAACGAGAATCGTTGAAATGATAGAAGCTAAAGCGGCATCAGGTGCAACGGCAGCACCGATATTCATCCACCCAAGTGCGATCATTTCTAATGTACCTCCGATGATGATACCCGTTTTCATATCTCCCAAAACAATACCTATAAGCGTACAGGCAATGAGAGGACGGTGAAATTGGAATTCATCAAGGATTGATCCCATCCCCGCGATACACGCGACGATGAAGACCATTACTATTTGAACAACGGTAAGTTCCATTGTTTAATCTCCTGTAACCAAAAGTTTTAAAATCTGTTTTGAGTAATGGATTAAAATTAATATAAAAAATGGCTATAAAAATTATTTTTTGAGCTTATTAATCAAGTCCATCATATAAACTTTGCTATCTGATGAGACTTTCCTAACTTCAAGTTCAATCTTTTTGTCGTTCAAATAATTAAATGCATCAATGTCTTCTTGGTTGATAGAAACGGCATTTGTGACCATTGTTTTGCCATCATGGTATGCCATTCCACCAATATTAACGGACTTGACGTCAACACCTTCTTCGACGATACGTTTAACATCAGTTGGATTAGTGAAAAGCAACATAACGCGCTCACCAGCGTATTTCGGGTTATTGTAAACGCGAATACATTTAGCAACATCGACAACATGTGCAGTGACACCTGGTGGTGCGACTTGTTTTAACAATGTAGAGCGAACTTGGTCTTTTGCTACGTCATCACTGACCACAATAATGCGCTTAACTTGGGTTTCTTTCGTCCAGCGTGTTGCGACTTGCCCGTGAATTAATCTGTCATCAATACGAGCAAGTGCGATCACCATATGTTCACCGGGGCCGGCTTTCACTGGTGCAGGGGCAGGAGTACTCGAGACTACAGGAGCAGGTTCAGCTTCAACTTCTTTGAATTTAAATGAACGAACACCACCACGACCCGTTTCTAGGGCGACAGTGATAAGTTCATTCATTGATGGGTTATCGTCACGGCACATGAATGTTTCAACTAACATTGGAACATTTACACCCGTGATAATGTCATAATTATCATGTTCATTAACAATGCGACTAGCTGCGTTAAATGGACTGCCTCCCCATGTATCAACAAGGAATAAGACACCCATTGATGTATCTAAATCAGTTAGCTTTTGGGTGTACTTATCAAATAGGGTATCTGCGTTTTCCCCAGGGATAAAATCAATAAACGACACATTATCTTGTTCGCCTATTAACATTTCGGTTGTTCGAAGAAGCTGCTCTGCAGCGACTCCGTGTGTACCAATCATAATAGCTATACTCACTATTTTTCCCTCATAGATAGATAAAACAAAACATTATCTGTCGATAAAATGGACACTTAAGTTAGACTCCTTTTTATCAGTTTCCCCTGTATGATAATTTTAGCTGAATAATTACAAACGTCTTATAATAGCCATAAACTCATTTATGGCACTGTTAGTATCAATTACATTATTAGCATATCATCTTGCATTATCCTAAAAACTTGTTTCGCGTCAGAAAAATAAGAATACACCTAAAAATTGATATCGAATTGCATTTTTCTGCTATTCATTTTAATTAAATAAAATTAATAATCTGATTATTTTGTTTTTGCTGGTTTCTTTTTGTGTTATCGGTAACAAAAAAAGTAAATAAAATAGTGCCATATTGATTTTTAGAGTGAAAAGTAATCAATTTTTAGTGGAAATTAGTTATCTCTTGCTCAGCTCAAAACAATCTTTAGCACAAAATAGTATGAATTTCGTTTTGATGTGATGTGTTGAGTATAAGAAAACCGAGTTAATTCAATGAAAAAATTATGGGTAATTGATTAGGTGAATTGGAGCGTTTAGGAAGAGAAAGGTGACTAAAAAATAAAGAAAACTTTTTAATGCAGATTAAAAAAGCACCCTCAAAATACTGTTCAAAGACATAACAGAATAGGAAAGGGTGCTTAAGGCTTAAATTAATTGAGAATAAAATTAGTCACATTGTACTTTGATGGCTAGCCCGCCTCGGGATGTCTCTCGATATTTCGCATTCATGTCTTTCCCGGTTTCGTACATAGTTTCAATGACTTTATCAAGTGAAACCCGTGGCTCACTTGTTCTGCGTAGGGCCATACGTGTGGCATTCACCGCTTTAACAGATGCGATTGCATTACGCTCAATACAAGGAACTTGTACTTGACCAGCAACAGGGTCACAAGTTAGACCTAAATTGTGTTCCATGCCGATTTCAGCAGCGATACAAACTTGCTCAGGGCTACCGCCAAATAATTCGGCCAGACCAGCTGCAGCCATAGAGCATGCCACACCGACCTCCCCTTGGCAGCCAACTTCAGCTCCTGAAATGGAAGCATTCATTTTGTATAAAATACCAATGGCGCCTGAAGCTAAGAAATAACGCATATACAGCTCTGGCGTTACCGGTTCTATGCAATGATTATAATACGCTAAAACGGCAGGTACGATACCACACGCACCGTTAGTCGGTGCTGTTACAACACGCCCGCCTGCTGCATTTTCCTCATTCACTGCTAAGGCATACATATTGATCAGGTCAACCACATTCATCGGGTCATTAGATAGCTTACTTGATGAAGTGACCATTCGATTTAGTGCCGGTGCACGGCGAGGAACACGCAATGGGCCCGGCAATACACCTTCGGTGCTTAAACCACGCTCAATACAGGCTTGCATTGTCTGCCATACATCAGCGAAATAGGCTTCGATCTCTTCTTTAGAATGAAGATCTAACTCATTTTTCATCATTAAGCTAGAAATCGAAAGGCCTGATTTTTTACAATTTAGTAGTAGCTCTTCCGCAGAGTTAAACGGATAAGAGACCGGTTTGCTATCAAGAGTAGATTCGCCAAAATGCTCTGCATCGACAATGAAACCACCACCAATGGAATAATAAGTTTTGGTGTAAATTTCTTCATTACCTGCAAAAGCATGAATTGTCATGCCATTTTCATGCAATGGCAGGTTGTCTTGACGAAAATTCATGCCACCTTCATTAGGGAAGTCAACGACCTGAAGACCATTCGCTAATGATAACTTTTCTGTTTCTTCTACATTTTTGATAAAAGTTGGGATGGATTCAATGTCGACAGTGGCAGGTAAGTTACCTGCTAGCCCCATAATAATGGCGATATCAGTATGGTGCCCTTTTCCAGTAAGCGATAATGACCCATAAACATCCACAGAAATACGAGTGACGTTAGGTAATAAATTTTTGCTTACTAAATCATCGACAAATTCTTTCCCAGCTTTCATTGGACCAACGGTATGAGAGCTTGAAGGGCCTATGCCCACTTTAAACATGTCGAAAACGCTTATCACGCAGGACTCCTTAAAAAAAAGATGAAAATGTAGTGCATTATTTTAAAAGGCGCTACTTTACTGTTATTTAGTAGTGTTAACCAGTAAGTTTAAAGTATTTTTTGAAATAAGGTAGTTGCTGAAGGGTAATTGATTGTAAATAGCACAAAATGTCTGTGATGTGGCTAAAAAAGCGACAAGTGGTAGAGGTATATTTTGTCATATATGACGTGATATTTTGTCATCTTAAATAGATTTTACTGCAATAGTAACATTGTATGGTGAAAAGTTGTGTTAAACGTTAATCCAATTGCAAAGCAAGTTGGTGAATAATTGAAGCGGTTAACCCCCAAACTAAATGCCCCTTATACCAATAAAAAAAGATGCGGTTATGCCGCCCTGAACGGTTAATATCGACATATTTATGGCGTTGTAATGAAAGGGCATCAAATAAGGGAACTTCAAAGATAGCAGCGACTTCACTAGGGTTGGCTTGATATTGAATGTTATTTGGTACCAAACCGACGATTGGCGTAACTTCATAGCCACCATAACTTTGCAAGGGGCTTAACTGACCCAGTACCGTGACTTTTTCAGGAGGGATGGCCACTTCTTCATATGCTTCACGCAGTGCGGTATTCACAAGCGTACCATCCTCCGGGTCACTTGCCCCTCCTGGAAATGCGACCTGACCTGCATGGGAGCGTAAAAAAGGAGAGCGTTGTGTGAGAAGTAATGTCGGATTGGGTTTATTGATAATGGGCAAAAGAACGGCTGCCGATTTACCCGCCTTAGGTCCAGACTGGCGGGTAGCCGGCAAAGTAAACTGAAAACGATTGATAAAGTTATTCAGTTCAGTCATCGTTATTGAGCGCTCCTAATAAAGGTAAAATCAGGCTTAATTTATCAAAGGTTTCTTGGTACTCTTTGTCTGCTTGGCTATCTGCAACGATACCACCGCCAGCCCAACAATAAACCTGCTTTTTATATGTCAGTAAAGTACGAATAGTAATATTGCTGTCCATATTACCATTGAAACTAATATAGCCGATTGCTCCACAATAGCCATGTCGGCGATGGGGCTCTAATTCTTCAATTATCTCCATTGCACGCACTTTTGGTGCGCCGGTTATTGAACCCCCAGGAAAACACGCTCGTAATAAATCAGTTGCACGGTATTGGCTATCTAACTTTGCCGTGACGGTACTAACCAGATGATGTACTGCCGGGAAAGCTTCAACAGCAAATAATTCAGGAACACTGACCGTGCCCGGTTTGGCAACACGACCAATATCATTGCGTAGCAAGTCAACAATCATCAAGTTTTCTGCGCGGTCTTTGACTGAATTAGCCAGTTTTTCAGCTTGTGCAAGATCATCTTGTTCATTATCTAGGCGCGGAAGCGTTCCTTTTATTGGGCGGGTTTGAATATCCCCATCTTGCAGAAAGATAAAACGTTCCGGTGAAATACTGATAACCGCATTTTCGGGGAGACGTATAAAAGAAGAGAAGGGAGCTCCATTGCGCTCAAGTAGCGCTAAAAACGCATTCCATTCATCTCCTTTATACTTAGCTTTAAATCTTTGTGCTAAATTAATTTGATAACAATCACCATTACGTAAATATTCATGGATGCGCGCAATATTATGATGATATGTCTCTTCAGACATATTAGATTGCCATGCCGAGGTTAATTGGAATTTGTTTTTACGGCCCTTTTTTTGACTATGTAGCCAAGCTAACCGAGCATCAACATCATCATAACTAATTAATGTAGTTGTTTTATTATGGTGATCAACGATAAGTGCCCACAAGTAGATGCCAACCGCCATGTCTGGAAATTGTAGTTCTGTGGTTGAAATTTCAGGTAATTTTTCAATGCGCCGGCCTAAATCATAACTCCAAAGGCCGAGGGCACCGCCGTTGAAGGGACATTCGGTCTCTTCCTGGTATTTCGGTTGGTATTTATCAAGCAACCCTTGAAGAAGTTCAAAAGGATCTGATTCAGAAACGATAGGGGCCTGATTTTGCTCTGAGATGGTTGTTTCAAGCTGATAAGTCGTTAGTGTAGCAATAGGGTCAGCAACGATAATATCAAAGCGATTATGTGAGTGTTTTGCATTACCTGAATGCAGTAACATCGCCCATGGCTGGTGTGCCAGTGGGGTAAAATAATCAATGGCTGTGTTTGGGCTATAAGATAATTGGATTTTTTTGATAACCATTTTTTTTGATAACCATAATGATGAGTCTAAATTTCCGCAAGTGAATCAATACAGATTAACATATATTCTTATCTTAATAATCGAAGAGATGTTAAAATGTTAACTGTTGATTTTAGTCTTTTATTCATGAGGTTTAAACCATGTTTTCTGGTATGCCAGCACTTAATCACCAAGAACAGCAAGAAGCAGTTGAAAAAATTCATCAATTGATGGCGGAAGGTATGAGTAGTGGTGAGGCAATTGCATTAGTTGCTCAAGAAATTAGGGAAAAGCACCAAGGTAAAGAGCAAATCCATGTTCGTTTTGATGATGAAAATTAATAATCTGTAAACATACTATTAACATCCATGCATAAACCTGATAGATTAATATTAGTTAAGTCATTCTATTTATCAATGAAGACTGGATAATAACCAGAAGATAACTGGTATCTGATAGGCTGAAATATGCCGCTAAACTAATCAAAAATCTTTACCTAGTAATAGGTATCGGAGGATGGTATGGAAGCGAATCAAAAAATTGCTGTAGTTTTAGGTGCTTGTGCGCTGGTTTTTAGCTCTTTTGCGTTAAGCGCAAATAATGAAGAAGGTAAAGCAGCGCCTTTCGTCAGTTGTGGTACGTTAACTGAGCCACAAATTGCAGCACAAGTGAAAAGCGATTTTATGCATAATCGTTTACCTCGCTGGACAGATGAAAAAGCGGCTTTAGGCAAGAAAGCGGTTGCATGGGTCAATGATAGTGAAGTCACTAAAACCGAAACAGGCTACAGGGTACCGTTAGTTGTTCGTGGTGCAAAATCTGACTTACATTATTCAGTCGCGGTAGACTGCCAAAATAATACAGTGACATATAATACGGCGAAATAAATTTTTTAATCTTGAGAATCAAGGGGTAACCATTAAGGTTATCCCTTTTTTGTATCATTTCTTTTGTGCCTTCGTGAGATTAGCGATTTCGTGGTTCATAAGGCATACGTGCAAAGTTTTGCGACAGTTGTCGGTAGTAGACTAATCGCTCCCTGAAATACTCCCTTAAGTGCTCGGGTTGTTCTCGCTCAACAGCTTCAGCAATGATGGCAATGTTATAGCGTTCTTTAAATGCAACACCGGAAGCTAAAAGGTCGACATTGACCTTATCCATTTCATCTTTAGGCAATAAAGCAAGATTATGGCTCATATTTGATCTCTACTGTTAAATTCATACGCCATTATTGTAACTGGATAATGAGAAAAAATCTCAATACCTTAATTGGAATAATGAAAAACAATAGTTAAATTTCTCTATTTATATATTAGTAATTAAGGGAAAAAACAGGGAAAGATAATGAGATTGATTATTATTGTTTTTAACAAAAGTTATTAATTATCAGTAAATTGGATTTTTTTGTTTTAAGATTGTTTTAGGGTTTTAATTGTTTTAATACTGTGCATAATATACTCATGAATAATTAATCGATAAGGCATAAATATGTTAACTACAGATATGGTCAAAAAATTAAACGAACAATTAAACCTTGAATTTTATTCTGCAAATCTTTATTTGCAAATGAGCGCTTGGTGTAGTGACAAAGGCTATGAAGGTGCTGCAGCGTTCTTAAAAGCACACTCACAAGAAGAAATGGAACATATGCAGCGTTTATTTGATTACCTTAGTGACACTGGGGCATTACCCCTGTTAGGGCAAATTGCAGCGCCACCAGTTGATTTCAAATCAATTAGCGATGTATTTCATCAAACTTATGAACATGAGCAATTAATTACTCGTGAAATTAATAAATTGGCTCATTTAGCAATGACAACACAAGATTATTCTACATTTAATTTCTTACAATGGTATGTTGCAGAGCAACACGAAGAAGAGAAATTATTTAAATCAGTACTGGATAAACTGGATATGGTGGGTGAGTCTGGTAAGGCACTATTCTTGTTAGATAAAGATTTGAAAAACATGTCAGCGGCAACACATGTTTAATCTACACGCCAGTAAGTAAATAGAAATATCGTTTTATCTCCATGTAAAACATAAAGACCTCTCTAGGCTTATGGGCATGAATCCTGCAATTCAATGTTCATAAGTCTTTTTCTTTTCATTTTGTGTGAAAACTCACAGGATAGGCCGATAAAACCCATTTTTAAGCAGTAAAATGGTTTGTTTTCCGTATAATGATTGGTAATTATTCTAAATTCACCTGCAAATTAAGAGGTTACTATGCCAATTAACCCTATTAAATCTTCATGGCGCAAACTTAGCGCAGTCGCAGTTCTTTTTTTAGGTATGTCTTTCCAACAAGCATTTGCACATGCGCACTTAAAAGACCAACTTCCTGCTGAAGGTACGGCAGTAGAACAAGCCCCTGAGTCTATCTCATTAAGCTTTTCTGAAGGCATTGAAGTTAATTTCACTAAGGTCAGTATTATCGGTCCTGAAAATAAAATAGTGAAAACCGGTAAAGCAACGTTAGACCCAAGTAACGATACAAAAGTGACTGTCCCTGTGGAAGACAAGCTCGTTGCTGGGAAATATGACGTTAATTGGAGCGTCGTTTCTGTCGATGGACACAAAACAAAAGGAACGTATAGCTTTACAGTGAAATAATATGTCACTAGAAGCTTTTTATACCCTTATTCGCTTTATTCATTTTATCGCTGCAATATTGATGTGTGGAATGTCAATATTTGCAGTGGTACTTAGTCGTGAGCCATTTAATTATTTGCTCAGCCGCTATTTGAATAAAGGTATTTTCTTCTGCGCCATCGTTACCGTGTTAACAACTTTTGGTTGGATGCTTGCACAAGCAGGCCTGATGGGAGATGGTTGGCAAGATAGTATCGATTTGGATATATGGCAAGGGGTTTTAGGGACGTCATTCGGTCAAGTATGGCGTTGGGAACTTTTGTCATCTGTATTATTGTTATTGGTTTTATTTGTAAAACCAATCCAATTGCGATTGAAACTCATATTGGTTTTTTCAGTGATCCTACTTGGTTTGCATGCTTTTATTGGGCACGCGGCTATGCATGATGGCTTACTCGGAACCCTCCACCGCATCAATCAATTCATTCATCTTATTAGTTCAGCCTATTGGTTTGGCGGTTTGTGGCCATTTTTAATTTGCATTCAATTTTTACGCAATAAAAAAGAAATGGTCGAAGGGATGGATAAACACATTGTGAATACCATGATGCGTTTTTCGCGTTATGGTCACATCGCTGTTGCACTGGTTATTATTACTGGAGTCATTAGTGCAATAACGCTCTTACCTGGCTGGCCATTAAACTATTCAGGGTCAGAATACCAATCACTACTTTGGTTTAAGATCATTTTAGTGGGGGGAATGCTTCTATTGGCTATTATCAATCGCTATTACATCGTACCTATTATTAAACAAAAAGGGCGGGTCAACACCCTAATTATTAACAGTTGGGTTGAGTTACTGTTAGGGACTATGGCTATCCTTTCGGTGGCGATTTTTGCAAGCTACCAGCCAATCTAGCTAAACTTTTATATTTAATTGATAATAACGCGAAGATATCTTTAATGTTTGATAAGGCACTACCATGAAATTTAAACTCATTATTTGCACACTGTTATTGGCTGGTACCGTAAGTACTGCTTTTTCTGCACCGTTAACATCCGTGAGTAAGAAACAATTTGGAGATGATTGGCCATTTACTCGTGAGGAGGTCATGTTAGAGTGCCGTCATAATGGGGCTTTGGTCGTTATTAACCCTGCGACATTAATGCAATATCCATTAAATGATATTGCAACTGAATTGATGAATAAAAAAGAAATTAAAGCACAGCCTATTGATGTGCTGCTTAAGCCTATCGATAGCACCAAGACAGTTGTGGAAAGAATATTACCTATAAAAGAAGCCGCTGAAAAGTTGTGTGTTAGCAACTAAGCTGATAGCAAAGTAAAACCATTAGAGCATAAAGGAAGTGGTGAATTAATAAATTATCATTGTTATTCAATTAGTTGATTGATTGAAAGGTTTGAATGATTAGGTGAATAGGTTTAACCTATTAAACAAATAGTTCAATATTATAAAATCAAGAAATAAATTGTGTTAATAATATGTGAAAATATTGATAATAAACATGGTAAGAACGTGCATTGAAAGCTAGTATTAGAGTGTACTTTGTTACGTCTCAATGGCAATTTTAGCGCACGGCTCTGCCAGAGCCATTTCCCAAGGCCCGGTAATCGGAATCTACCAGGCCTCTTTTTTTGCCTATTATTTTGTTAGCTCTCATTTCATATCAGCTTCTCAGTTCCTACCTACTTATATGCTTAGTCAATAGCCTAAGTGTACTAACAAAATTCTTAAGCAAGTTTCATCACCCAATGGTGATTTTCTTTATCATAACGATCACGATAGAGCAGGACTGGTTTTTCATCTAAAGTTGCAGGAATACTTGTATGCTCGTCCCAGCCATCAAGCTGCATGCAAAAATCGGTATCAGAATCACATGGAATACTCACTGTGTCGCTTTTATGGGAAGCCATAACTGCATCATTAATTTCATAGGAAGATATTTTCAATTTTACAATACACATAACTGCACCTCATTCATTGATTTTAACTATGTATAAACAGCCCAATGAAATTAAGCATAGTATAAATGGAATTAATTTCCAAAATAATTTTTATGACGTATGAAGGGTTAGGGTGCTATATGTGGTTAATATGCACCCTAATAGTGGTTATTTTTTAGGAATAGAAGTTCCCCAGTCCATGTAATCTTTAGGGGGTTCCAACTTCAGGATGAAATGCTGTTCAGGCTTGGCTTTTGGTGCTAAAGGTACTGACGGCGGGGTTGCGAAGGAAATGCCACCGCGTACAAATTGTTTGAAAGTCCCACTCTTGGCGACACCACCAGTTAAACCAAATGAGAAATTAAAACCGGAAGATTGCCAAAATTCTGTATTATTGCGAATGAGATATTGGTATTCCTTGCCAATGCGTGTGGCAACATATACGCGATCGGAAAGCTCTCCCAAATATAGACCTGTAACAACACCGACTTCTAGGCCTCTGAATAAAATAGGCGTGCCAACTTGAACGGAGCCGACATCACTCGCATCAAGGTAAATAGTTAAACCGTCTAGATAACGCGAGTCTGTAATATTTGCAGCTTGTAATTCAAATTGATAACGGCTTTTATTATTACGTCCTGGCTCAGCACTAATATAGGGTTGTAATATGCTATCTAAATTATTTAAACCCGCAGGGGATAATTCAGGTGTTACAACTGCGAAACGGCTTCCTAACCGGGTAAAAGCACTGACATATTCAGGGTATAGAATGGCTTTTGCTTGTACTTCACGTTTATCAGATGACAATTTTAATGATTCAATTTGGCCAATATTGATGCCCAAATAACGGATAGGCATGCCTTCTGAGAGTTTTGATGCATCAAATGTTGTTAATGTAATGATGCTTCCTATTGCTTTCGCGGAGGTTTCATTTGGATAAAGTGTGTGTTGGCGAGCAGTATTGGCAACACCTCCATCCAGGTTATCAAAGCTAATAGCACCGCTAATGGCTCGGCTCAGCGGTGCCGCTTGAACGGTTAAACCATTACCATTAAGTTGAACTTTTGCACCACCTTCAGCCCAAAATACACTGTTTTCAGTGAGTAAGTGAAGATATTCATTTGAGATATTTACATTGATCGCAAACCCAGCCTTGGTCGGTTTAATGGCAATTATTTTGCCGACTGCAAATTGGCGATAAAGAACAACAGAGCCTGCCTGAATGTCTGGTAATGTTGTGGTATTGAGAGTGATAGTTGTGGGTGGTAAAGCCCCTAAAATACCCGCTTTTGCATTATCATCACTACGATATAAAGGAAAAGTTTCTGGGAGTTTTTCTTGGCTTTGTCCTGCTATCAGATGAATACCACCATCTAACCACTCTTGGGGAGTAGCTCCTTGGAATTGTAATCCATTAAGACCTAATTGGATATCCACTCGGCTATTAGCAACAAACTTGCTGTCTTCTCGAACAAGATGTTGGAACTCATCATATATCAGGATATTAAAATTTACTTTCTCAGTTGCTAAGTGACGCTGTAACACCTCGCCAATTTGAATGCCTTTATAAACAATAGGTTGACCTTTATCGACGCCATAAGTGTCATGTGCCCAAAGTGTTAGCAACAGGGGGTCTTTACCATCTTGTTCTGCGGTTTGGGCTATTTTTTTACTGTCTTGTAGGACAAATTTTTGCCCTTCTTCTGCTTGTGGGCTGTCTTGTGGTGAATCAAAAGCAATGGCGCCATTTATAACAGCAGAAAGGCTTTCCATTTTTACGCTAGCGCCAGATTTAAGGTCAAAGCTGCCTTGTAGCCCTGACACATTCCAAAACTGGCTCTCTTTACGGACCAAGTGAACATAAGGTTTTTTGACAACGGCAGAAATGGAAACCCCTTGGTTATCAGGCAAAATGGTGTAGTCTGAAATATAACCAACAGGGACTTTCCGGTAATAAATAGGCGAGTTTTCATTCAGTGAGCCTAAATCTGGAGCAGTCAGGTGAATAAGTAATTCACCTTTATCAATGTCTAGCTGCGGTGGTGTGTCTTGTGCAACAAAAGAGAACTGTTCTGTTCCTGTGCTTGGTAACATACCAATGTAATTTCCACCAACTAAAGCATCAAGACCAGAAACACCCGCTAACGATGCTTTGGGGGTCACTAACCAAAATTTAGTCCCTGAATTTAAGGCTGGCCGCATATCTTTATTCACACTAGCAGTGACAATGATGGTTTTCATATTTTTACTGATAGCAACAGATTGTACTAAACCTACTTCAACACCTTGATACCGGATAGGCGTTCTATTGGCGACGACTCCAGGTGCGGATGTAAACTCAATAGTGATATCCGTTCCTCGTTCAGCCCAATGTTGAAACAAAAGCCAGCCTGCAATGAAAATAGCGACTAAAGGCAATAGCCAGAAAGGCGAAATTTGCCTGCGTTTGCGTAATATGGCTTCTGATATTTCTTCAGAGGGTTCATTTTGTAGGTTTTGATTTTCCATAAGAATCCCAAATTAAACGGCTATCTAACCACTCAACAGCCAAAATTGTTAAAATAACGGCTGAACCAAAATACAGTGCGGCTGGCCCCATAGTAAAAGACATGAGTTGATCACGGTTAACGAGTGTCATCATCAAGGCGATGACAAATAAATCTAGCATTGACCAACGACCAATCCACGAAACAAACCTAAGTAATTTCATACGTAAAATAGGGTCAGTATTGCTTTTTAAATGGATAGAAAACAGTAGCAATATCATAATAATAATCTTAATAAATGGAACCAGTATACTGGCGATGAATACAATAACTGCGATTGGCCAGTTACCTGAATCAATTAAAGAGACAACCCCAGAATAAATGGTGTCTTCTAAGCGCTGTCCATTGAGATAAAAAATAGAGATTGGCATTAAATTAGCAGGAAACAATAACACCATGGCAGCAATTAGTGCGGCCCAAGTTTTTTGTAAGCTATAAGGTTCCCGATAATGAAGAGGGCGATGACATCGTTTGCATTTCCCATTCCAATTTGCGGGCCCAGTGTAATGGCAAGCCGTGCAAGTTAGCGAGTTATCTTGTACTTTTTTATTATTGATGGGATAAAATTTTTGCCATAACTCATCTAGGTTTATGTGGATGAGAATTAATAAACTGAGAATAGACATAGTAATAAAAGCCACTAAGCCATGCCCAATAAATACACTTGCGTAATCTTGCATTTTAATGGCGGCAATACCCAATGCTATTAGGTAAACATCTAACATAACCCATTCTTTGATGTGGCTTAACACTAAAAGAATAGGCCGGAGATTCAAATTGATATGCTGACCAATAGATAACAATAAAATTAAAATTGGTAATAATAAGGGGGCTGCAATAGCACAAAAAGCCACTATACTGGCAGTAAATGGATCCCCTTGTTGATTAATTAAGCGTATACCTTCAATGACATTTGCATTAATTTGGCTTCCTAGTAAATGAATAGAAATAAGGGGTTGCCAAAAAGCAATTGGAGCAAGCATCAGTAATGTGATAGCCAGTATTGATAAACGGTTGAGTGACCAAGAACGTCCATCATTAAGTTGACTAAAACAGCAAGGGCAAACAACGACTTGTCGTACGTTGGCTCGTGGGGTTAGTAGCTTCTGATTGCAATGATTACAACGTTGAAAAAGCAAATCAGTGTGGTTAATGTAGTTCATATTGACTCATTTTAGGTGGTTACCTAGATGTAATCTAGTGTAAAAAAATTTACCTCAAAGTGACAAATTGGTAACCTTAGGGCTACGCTTACAAACATTCGATTAATTGCTTGATTATTACAAGAAATAATTATGGATAAAAAGAAGTATTATCTTGAACTTTCGGACAATCTCTCTGCATTACTTGCAGGTGAGTATGATTTAATTGCAACTTTAGCAAATACCAGTGCATTATTATATGAATATTTAGAAGGGGTTAACTGGGCTGGTTTTTATCTCAGTAATGGGCAAGAATTAGTTCTGGGTCCTTTCCAAGGTAAAGTTGCGTGTGTTCGAATTCCTTTTGGTAAAGGCGTTTGTGGTACAGCTTTTAGTAATAACCAAGTTCAGCGTATAGAAGATGTTCATGCCTTCCCAGGTCATATTGCCTGTGATGCAGCAAGTAACGCTGAAATTGTGTTCCCTTTGGTAGTTAGTGGGCAAATTATCGGGGTTTTAGATATTGATAGCCCAAATATTAGCCAATTCGACCAAGAAGACGAAAAAGGGCTACAACACCTTGTAAACCAGTTGTGCCAACATCTGGCAATGTGTTCTATGCCTAAATATCACTAAATAATGGTCAGTTAAATTAATAGTAACGTGGCAATTGTCAGCAACACGATTATAATGTCGGCTTGTTCATGCCCGTGAGGTTGGCAAAATCGTTGTTATCAGGAAATTTCATGGAAAATCAACCTAAGTTGAATAGTAGTAAAGAAGTTATCGCATTTCTAGCAGAGCGTTTTCCTCGCTGTTTTATCGCTGAAGGCGAAGCACGTCCGTTAAAAGTCGGAATTTTTCAAGATATCGTAGGATGCTTAAAAGAAGAAGATGGTATTAGCAAAACGCAATTGCGTTCTGCGTTACGCATGTATACTTCTAGCTGGCGTTATCTCTACGGTGTTAAAGAGGGCGCTAAACGCGTTGACTTAAATGGTGAAGATTGTGGTGAATTAGATGCAGAACATATTGCTCATGCGCGCCAACAATTAGCCGAGGCTAAAGCTCGCGTTCAAGCACAACGTGCTGAACAAAAAGCACAAAAACGTCCAGCAGCGAAAAAAGCGAGTGAGAAAACCCCTCGTAATCAAGATGCAGCTAAAGAAAAAACGCCTCGTCGCCGTCCGTCAGATAATAAAGAACGCTCGCAAAATACATCTGCTAAAGCCCCTCGTCGTAATACACCTGCGCCAGAGCAAAATCTGAAATCAGTCACTGATATCAATACCCTTCAAATTGGTCAAACTTTGAAAGTGAAAGTCGGTACCAGTGTGATGGACGCCTCTGTGCTGGAAATTGCGAAAGATGGTGTTAGGGTTCAATTGCCAACAGGGCTGGCAATGATTGTACGCGCGGAACATTTAAAGTTCTGATACGGAGGTCAATCAGGTCATGAACAAACTTCTTAAAATTGCATTGGTGGTAAGTCTAGCGACTTTTGGCAGTGCAATAGCTAATACTCAAGCAGTGGCTCCGGTCACTGCGGCTCAGTTACCTGTCTTAAAACAGAGTGCACAGCACGGTACTGTGAGTGAAAGGGTCACCTCTCGGTTTACTCGCTCACATTATCGCCAATTCGATTTAGACAATGCGTTTTCTGGGAAGATATTTGATCGTTATCTCAATATGTTAGATTTCGGTCATAATGTTTTACTTCAATCCGATATTGACCAATACGCCAAAGATAAAGGCAAAGTGGGTCAGTGGCTTGAGGATGGCAAATTAGATACGTTCTATGACCTGTATAACCTGTCTCAGGAAAGACGTTTCGAGCGCTTTAAATATGCATTGGCTCGTTTAGAGCAACCCATCGATTTAAATGCGACTGATTCTATTGAAGTTGACCGTTCAAAATCACCATGGCCTAAAGATAAGCAAGAGCTTGATCGTCTATGGGACCAAAAAGTGCGTTATGATTGGTTGAATTTAAAACTATCAGGTAAAGATGATAAAGAAATCAAAGAGAAACTGACAAAACGCTATAATTTTGCGTTGCGGCGTTTAACGCAAGCGCAAAGTGAAGACGTTTTTCAATTGATAGTTAACTCTTTCGCTCGTGAAATCGATCCACACACAAGTTATCTGTCGCCTCGTAATACTGAACAATTTAATTCAGAAATGAGCTTATCATTAGAAGGAATTGGTGCGGTATTACAGCAAGATGACGAAAATACGGTTATTAACTCATTAGTTGCTGGGGGGCCAGCTGCTAAAAGTAAAGAGCTAAAAGTCGGCGATAAAATTATCGGTGTTGGCCAAACGGGTAAACCTATTGTTGATGTGGTTGGCTGGCGCCTTGATGATGTGGTTGCTTTAATTAAAGGCCCGAAAGGAAGTAAAGTTCGGTTAGAAGTCGTTTCTGATACTAAAGGGGCGAAACCTCATATTGTCACCATAGTTCGGGAGCAGATCCGACTGGAAGACCGAGCGGTCAAACTGACGATTAAACAGCAAGGTAAAGATAAAGTTGCTGTTTTAGATATTCCTGGTTTTTATGTTGGTTTAACCAATGATGTTAAAACTCAATTGCAAAACTTGGCTAAAGATAATGTTTCCGCATTGGTTATTGATTTACGCGGTAATGGTGGTGGAGCATTAACCGAAGCGGTTTCTTTATCAGGTTTGTTTATTCCGAAAGGGCCAATTGTTCAAGTTCGTGATAACAACGGTCAAGTTCGCCAAGATATTGATGATGACGATGTTATTTATTATAAGGGGCCTCTTGTTGTTTTAGTCGACCGCTTTAGTGCATCCGCATCTGAGATTTTTGCTGCAGCAATGCAAGATTATGGCAGAGCGATGATTGTTGGGGAACCGACCTTTGGTAAAGGAACTGTTCAGCAGCACCGTAGTTTGAGCCGTGTTTACGATCAAATGCTAAAACCAGAATGGCCTTCATTAGGTTCTGTCCAATATACCATTCAGAAGTTTTACCGAGTTAATGGTGGTAGCACACAACGTGAAGGTGTAACCCCTGATGTGATAATGCCTACAGGCCAAGACCCAGCTGAAACTGGAGAAAGCTTTGAGGACAATGCATTACCATGGGATAGTATTCCACCGGCAAAATATACACCTGTTGGTAATGTGTCTTCTGATTTATCACCAATAAAAACTCAGCATTTGGCACGTATTAGCAAAGACCCTGAATTCAACTATATTGATGAAGATATTGCTCGCTATAAAGTAAACAAAGAGAGTAAGAATCTTATTTCGCTCAACTATGCAGAGCGCCAAAAAGAAGATTCAGAACTTGAAGCGACAAAATTGAAACGTATAAATGAACGTAATACTCGGGAAGGTAAACCACTATTGAAATCAATTGATGATTTGCCTAAAGATTACGAAGGGCCAGACCCATACCTCGATGAAACGGTGAAAATGGCGATCGACTTAGCTAATCAACATACTAAGCTATTATCAAATAATAAATAATATTCTCTTAGTGTTTAACAGAATTAAGCCAGCGAAAGCTGGCTTAATTTTTTGAGTTTCTTTAACGCTATCTTAATCCGCTTAGAAAATAGAAAATCAAATGTTAATTTATTATTAATTTTGGTGTTTTTAGTCAGCGACTATTAAATTGGTGAAGTTTTATTCTTTATTTATTTTATTTCCCCAAATGACTGACTGAAATTGATGATTAATTATAGGTTTCTTTACCTTTACTTAATTTATCCTAAACTTTTGGTATAGCTTTCCTTAACAACGAGACAATACCATGCGTAAATTATTTGTAGGATTAATGGCAGTTAGTGTAATGATGATTGCATCTATAAATACAGCGAATGCAAGAAATTACCCATGTTCTGGAAGTAAAGGGGGAATAGATCGCTGTGAAGATGGTAAATTTATTTGTAATGATGGTTCAACAAGTCGCTCAGAGCAAGTGTGTACCATAGAATTAAAAAATGATATTAACAGCAAAGCGAAAGCGGCTGGTGCTTCCATTGGTGCAGGTGTTGCTAAACAATCAAGTAAACCATCGGTTTCTGACTCAATAAAGAGCACGAGTGATAAAGCCAGTAAAACAGCCTCTGATAAAGCAAGCAAAGCCAGTGATAAAGCATCAGATACAGCTAAGACAGTAAAAGAAAAAGCCGCTAAAACGACAGATAAAGAATCAGCAAAAGCGGTGAAAGAAAAAGCTAGCAAAGCGACAGATAAAGAATCAGTAAAAGCGGTGAAAGAAAAAGCTAGCAAAACGGCAGATAAAGAGCCAGCAAAAGCAGTGAAAGAGAAAGCTAGCAAAGCGGCAGATAAAGAATCAGCAAAAACGGTAAAAGAAAAAGCGTCTAAAGCCAAAGATAAAGAAACAGCTAAGACAGCAAAAGAGAAATCAACAAAATCGACTAAAGAGAAAACTAATTAGCGCGAGAACTAAACAACAGACAGCGATAGAACAGAATAGTGCCACTTAATGTGGCATTATTTTTTAATAGAGTGGAAGTAAAAGTAAATATTCATTCATTTGGCAAACAATGTGAGTGATAATATAGATAAATACACTAAATTGTTTTTGGTGATTGGCTAACTAGCTTTATCGTTTCAATTACAAATAGCTTTGAATTTAAATGGTTACAAAATGAGCCTTTAAAAACAAATGGTTAAATTCTTATTAAAGAAGTTATCATTTATTTAGAGCATAATGATGAGTTTTGAACGCAGCTATGTAAAGTTATGTTATTTTTTAGGGTTTTCGCGTTAATGCACTTGAAAAAGTGTGAAAAAACCTTATTTATAAAGTAAATTCTACGTATATTTGTTTTTACCAAGGAATACATAAAAAATGATGAGAATTGCTTTATTCTTACTCACAAACTTAGCGGTTATGTTTGTGTTTGGGATAATCCTAAGCTTAACTGGGATCAGAGGTAGTAGTGTCCAAGGCCTCATGATCATGGCTGGCCTATTTGGTTTTGGTGGTGCTTTCATATCACTACTGATGTCCAAATGGATGGCTCTAAAATCAGTGGGTGGTGAGGTTATTGAAACTCCACGTAACCAAACAGAACAGTGGTTAGTATCAACTGTTGAGCGTCAAGCAAAACAAGTTGGAATTCAGATGCCACAAGTGGCTATTTATCATGCTCCAGATATTAACGCGTTTGCAACAGGGGCTCGCCGTGATGCTTCGCTTGTTGCAGTAAGTACTGGGCTATTAGAAAATATGAGTCGTGATGAGGCGGAAGCTGTTATCGCTCATGAAATTAGCCACATCGCGAATGGTGACATGGTGACGATGACCTTATTACAAGGTGTGGTGAACACGTTCGTCATCTTTATTTCACGTATTATCGCACAGGTTGCGGCAGGCTTTATGTCCAACAGTGATAACGAAAGTGAAAGTAGTAATGGTAACCCAATGGTTTATTTTGCGGTTTCTATGGTACTTGAAATCGTCTTCGGTATTTTGGCAAGCATCATTACTATGTGGTTCTCTCGTTATCGTGAGTTCCATGCGGACGCGGGTTCTGCAAAATTAGTCGGCCGTGAAAAGATGATAGCTGCATTGCAACGGTTGAAAACGAGCTATGAGCCACAAGAAGAAGGCCGTTTGATGGCGTTTTGCATCAATGGTCGTGGTAAAGCATTCAGTGAATTATTTTTATCACACCCACCATTAGACAAACGTATCGAAGCATTGCGCTCAGGTGAATATTTAAAATAGCCTAAATAATAGTCTAAAGTTAGCTTTAAGTTGACAACGATTTTAGTATCTGCCCAGTAATAATTTAATTACTGGGCATTTTTATCTATACAATATGGTAAATATGCTCCCTCAAAATACCCATTCATAGCTAACAAACTCAATTCTAATTCTGACTCTCAATTAATTGTATTAATAACTGTAATCGATAAATCACAAGTGAGCTTACTCACAATCTTCTATTTTAAATGAAGAATTACTGAAAATTTGTTCGCTTTTATTTTACTTTTAATCTTTATTAGATTGATAAAGAATTGTTATGAATTCGATTGTTTTGTTAATTAATATGAATTAATTGGGGGTAGGATGGATTTGATAACTACGTGGTTAAGTGAACTAAATGGAGTGGTTTGGGGAGTACCAATGCTGGTTGGGATCTTAGGCGTTGGTATTTATATGCAAATCCGGCTTGCATTTTTACCGATAAGAAAAATTGGGACAGGTTTTAAGTTATTGTTTCAAAAGAATGAATCACGCGGTGAGGGACAAATATCACCTTTTAATGCATTAATGACAGCGTTATCGGCAACGATTGGTACAGGGAATATTGCCGGAGTTGCAACCGCAGTGGTCATGGGAGGGCCGGGAGCGTTATTCTGGATGTGGATGACGGCATTGGTAGGAATGGCAACAAAATACTCTGAGGCGGTGTTAGCTGTCCGTTTTCGTGAAGTCGATAAATATGGCCAATATATTGGTGGCCCAATGTACTACATTAAAAATGGATTAGGCCCTAAATGGATTTGGCTGGGAACACTGTTTGCCTTCTTCGGTGCATGTGCCAGTTTTGGTATCGGCAATACGGTACAAGCGAACTCAGTGGCAGATGTGCTAGAAAGTAACTTTGGTGTGCATAAATGGTTGACCGCAGGGGCTTTAGTTTTATTAGTTGGTGCGGTATTGATTGGTGGGCTGCGACGTATTTCTGATGTTGCAGGAAAACTTGTCCCATTTATGACTGTTGCCTATTTTGGCGCGGGGGTCATTGTGCTTGGTATTTATTTTACTGAGATCCCTGCGGCACTTTCTCTGGTTGTTACCTCGGCTTTTAACCCTGTTGCTGCACAAGGTGGGTTTGCGGGGGCTGCTGTATGGGCTGCAATACGCTTTGGGGTTGCACGAGGCGTATTTTCCAATGAAGCAGGTTTGGGGAGTGCACCTATCGCTCATGCCGCTGCAAAAACACAAAACCCTATTCGCCAAGGACTCATTGCGATGTTAGGGACATTTATTGACACTATCATTGTGTGCTCTGTCACAGGGTTAACTATCATTATTACTGGTGGTTGGCTGACCAGTGAAACAGGCGCGACATTAACCGCATCATCATTCCAAACGGCAATTCCCGGTGGAAATTATATTGTTGCTATCGCATTAGCCGTGTTTGCATTTACCACTATTCTGGGTTGGAGCTTTTATGGCGAAAAATGTGTGCAATATTTATTTGGGTTGCGAGCAATAAAGCTGTACAGAGTTTTATGGCTGATTGCTTTACCTATCGGCGCAACACAATCACTTGATTTTGTTTGGTTGTTGGCGGATACACTAAATGCCATGATGGCGATCCCTAATTTGATTGCCTTGTTACTTTTAAGCCCTGTTGTTTATCGGTTAACACGTGACCATATAAAAGATGTGAACGCAGACAGCATTGATATGGCAAAACAGTTGTACGACAATAAATCATAATCTATTGATAATAAGCTTCATTTTAATAGTGAAGCTTATTATTTCATCAATATCTCTCCTCTCATTCATCAGGCCTATCGATGGGCAATATATAAATCATCTATTTTTATAGGTAAAATTACGGTATGGCGTTAAATGCGCTATGCTTAGAAGAGAAGTTGTATACCATGCGTATTTTATAAATTAAACAAGGGGATAGAATGGATATTCTGGAGAAAACGTTATTGTTTGGTAATGATTTTTTGACAACGACAAATCCCGCTAGGTTAGTTCCGTTTAAATTTGAGATCTACCGTTCTGAGCAAGGTTTTTACCATCGGATTTATAAGCAAGTTGGTATGTCTGGCGCTAACTTTGGGCAAACGTTTGAAGTGTGGGCTTTTGAAGAACAGAAAAGTTGGGATAAGCAAACTGACGATACAACAGTTGATGAATATATTCAGCATTGCCAAGATATTTATAAACGGAATAATACATAAGTTGTAGAAAAAAAAAGCCCCCTTCATAGGGTTCTGAAGGGGGAGCTAAATGAATAAAGAATGGTTTAATTCATGAACAAAGATAGATGATTTTCATGATTAAAACTTAGTTATTTGTGCAGTTTAAACCACTTTATAGCATGTATATCCTTAAAATAGCATTTATCGCTAAATAATCTATTGGCGATACGCTGTTTTTATCTGTTCTAACGTATTTTTATAGGTTTCTGCCTGTTTTTCGTCTTCCATTTGTGCAACTTCACGTTGCATCTTGACCAAAATCTTACCTGCATCAGCTTGGCCGATAGCTTTTAGCATATGCGTTAATAAGTTTTTTAGGCAAGTAACTTCATCTGCTAAGGTATTAACGTTAGGTTCAGTAGGAAAATGGTTTTTCATTAAAGCGGTCCTTTAAGCATAAAAAATAATAGTGAGATTGTAGCATAGAAAGTAATGCGATGTATTTTCAGATAACTGAATGTAATAAATATTCAGATAAATGACTTAAATTTGAACGAATAATGAAACAGAATAGTCGAGAGAATAAAAATAAGCAGACATGATATTGTTCTTGCCAATTAGGCAAAGAGGAGCCTTTATGAGTAATGAAAAAATGTGATACAATTCACATAAAAAGAGTTATTAGCAACCTAGCTTGCTTAGTGACAACTCAATC
Source organism: Providencia rettgeri (assembly GCF_013255915.1). Taxonomy (GTDB): domain Bacteria; phylum Pseudomonadota; class Gammaproteobacteria; order Enterobacterales; family Enterobacteriaceae; genus Providencia; species Providencia hangzhouensis. The sequence goes on from NZ_CP053896.1 coordinate 2,323,254, forward strand.
CTGTATGAAATACCAATATCCTTTCGCAGCAATTTTTACGCACAATTAAACCGTTGTGTATGTTATTTGTGGGAAAGTAAAGGCTAAGAGAAATATGACGCAAGTTTCTAGAAAAACAGCTTGGATCCGTGTAATAGCATTAGCGGTCGCTGCATTTGTTTTTAACACAACAGAGTTTGTGCCTGTAGCATTACTCAGTGATATTGCAAAAAGCTTTGATATGACGGTCGCACATACTGGATTGATGATAACAATCTACGCGTGGGTTGTGGCTTTGATGTCGTTACCTTTAATGCTATTAACCAGTAAAATAGAGCGTCGCAAATTATTAGCTTTTTTATTCGTTATTTTTGTTATTAGCCACATTATTTCAGGGTTTGCGTGGAGTTTTGATATTCTAATAGCAGGGCGTATTGGCGTTGCATTATCCCATGCGGTATTTTGGTCAATTACTGCATCTTTAGCTATTCGGGTTGCTCCTGCAGGTAAAAAAGCCCAAGCTCTTGGGTTATTAGCAACGGGGACCGCTTTAGCGACAGTATTAGGGCTTCCCCTTGGTCGAGTGGTTGGGCAGTTTTTAGGCTGGCGGGCGACGTTTTTAGGTATTGGTATCATTGCATTGTTTACTATGGTTGTGTTGATCCGTTTTTTACCTCGTTTACCAAGTGAACATTCTGGTTCGTTAAAAAGTGTTCCTATGCTATTCCAACGGCCTGCACTCGTAGGAATGTTCGCATTAACTGTTTTAGCTGTTACCGCACATTTTACAGCTTACAGCTATATTGAACCTTTTGTTCGAGAGGTTGCATTGCAAAGCCAAAATTTTGCTACTTTACTACTACTGATTTTTGGTGGTGCCGGTATTTTCGGAAGCGTAATATTTAGTCGTTACAGCAGCAAGTTTTCATTATCATTTTTACCTGCAGCAATCGCATTTATGACGATTTGTTTATTATTGCTGATGCCATTAGGTAGAGATGTTTGGTCTTTGGTTATGTTATCAGTGTTCTGGGGAATGGCGATGATGTGCATTGGCTTAGGGATGCAAGTTAAGGTGATTGATTTATCTCCAGATGCTACTGACTTGGCAATGTCAATTTTCTCTGGAATTTTTAATATTGGTATTGGCGCTGGTGCGCTGTTAGGTAACCAAGTTATTGTTCATTTGGGGATGACTCAAATTGGTTATATTGGTGGTGCGATCGGTCTGATAGCCTTTGCTTTATGTGTTTATCTATTCAAGCGCTATAGTGAATCTCTTACTGATAGAATAGACGTAGCTTCAAATCATTAACTCGTCTTAGCACCATGAAGAAGATATAAAAGCTCTGGGTTATTTTCAGGATAGACAGAGCTTTTTTGTTGTATATAGGAAAATAATAAGTTTCATTATTACTAATTCTAATAATAAGGAAAGGCGATGAAGGGTTTGGGTTTTTTGTTGATGTCTATTATTGCAGAAGTCATTGCGACGACAACATTGAAAGCATCTGATGGTTTTAGTCGTTTTTGGCCGTCTTTGATTGTTATTGTTGGCTATGCTGTCTCTTTTTGGGGGCTTTCACAGGTAGTAAAAACAATGCCATTGGGTATTGCTTATGCAATTTGGTCAGGTTTAGGGATCGTGTTGGTTTCCGTCGCTGCAATTTATATTTACAACCAAAAACTCGATTTACCTGCAATTATTGGTATGCTATTAATTATTATTGGTGTTTTAGTCATCAATTTATTTTCAAAAAGCGGCGGGCACTAAACAGTTGGTGCAAAATGTTCAGGTAGCATGATAGGAGAAGCAGGGAATGAGGCATAGGGTTAATCATTTTTTTCAGCCAATAATAGCAATGTCACTTATTGGCGTTATATCTGTCATGTTATCTGCGTGTGGTAGTTCAAATGTGGATAAATCGGTGGAACATTCTGCGAGTCAGTATGCTCAACAAGTGGTCAATTTAGGCCCCGGTGCACAAGAAGCTTGTATGTCAGCGGGTGGGTTGCCCGCACTCACATTAGAATTAAATGGGTCACAAACTGCAGTATGCCAATTTGCGAATGGTAAACGTTGTGCTGTTGACATTATACAATCTGGCTCTTGTATATAACTCTTCTTTTTATGAAGTTAATTAATTTTCTTTTAATGGAAAGTTAATTAACTTCATGCATTTATTATAACTGAATGTTAAATTAATATTCATCATTTCTTTTTTTAATTATATTCTAATTACTCATTTATAAATTATCTAATTATGAACATCTATTTAAGTGTTTATTTTAATTATTGATATTTAACGGCGAAGTTACTAATATTAAATAATAAAGAAAAATTTAAATAATTATAAAAGCATATATAAAGATATTTCCATTTATTAAAGAGTAATGCCTAATGAAAAAGAAAATTGAAGAGTATGATGGCCCCGCTGCGGGTTGGGGGGCTGTAAAAGCAGTTGCAGAAGCTTTACGCGGCCAAATGAAAGTAGGGCACGATATCATTGCAATGTTTGAAATGAATAAGGTGGATGGCTTTGATTGCCCTGGCTGTGCGTGGCCTGACCCTGTACATACAGCATCATTTGATATTTGTGAAAATGGTGCAAAAGCAATTGCTTGGGAAGCAACATCTAAAAAAACAACCCCAGAATTTTTTTCTAAATATACTGTAACAGAATTACTCGAATGGGATGACTTTCATTTAGAAGATGAAGGGCGTTTAACTCACCCCATGAAATATAATTCACAAACAGACAAATATGAACCTATCGAATGGGAAGAGGCCTTTCAGCAAATAGGTACGCGTTTACAAAGTTATTCAGACCCAAATACCGTTGAATTTTATACCTCCGGTCGTACTTCAAATGAAGCCGCATTCTTATATCAATTACTGGCTCGTGAATATGGAACAAATAATTTTCCAGATTGTTCAAATATGTGCCATGAGCCAACGAGTGTTGGTCTTGCTAACTCTATTGGTGTCGGTAAGGCGACGGTATTATTAGACGACTTTGATAAAGCAGATTTAGTGATTTGTATAGGTCATAACCCTGGGACTAACCACCCGAGGATGTTGAGCTCATTGCGTGAAGTTTCTAAACGCGGCGCAAAGATCATTGCAATAAACCCTTTAAGAGAGCGTGGTCTTGAGCGCTTTACCTATCCACAAGACGTGTTAGAAATGCTAACGCTAGAATCTACACCTTTAGCGGGGCACTATTATAAAGTTCGTGTTGGTGGAGACACTGCGTTACTTAAAGGGGTTATGAAGTTATTGATTGAAAAGCACCAAGCCGCAGTAGATGAAGGAAAAGAGCCTATTCTCGATACTGAATTCATATCAACTCATACACAGGGTTATGAAGCTTTAAAAAATGACTTACTGACAACAAGTTGGAAGGATATTTTAAGGGTTTCTGGCTTGCCACGCGAGTCTATCGAAGAGATTGCAGACCTTTATATTGAAGCAAAAAGCACCATTATTTGTTATGGCATGGGGATCACTCAGCACGAACATGGTACGCAGAATGTTCAGCAATTAGTCAATTTGCTGCTACTTAAGGGCAATATTGGTCGGGAAGGTGCGGGTATCTGCCCATTGCGTGGCCACTCGAATGTGCAAGGTGATAGAACCGTTGGCATTACAGAAAAACCGTCAAAAAGCTTTTTAGACAAAATTGAACAACGATTTGGTTTTAAGCCACCAAGCGAATTCGGTCATGCTGCAGTCGCGAGCATGCAAGCCATTTCTGAAGGAAAAGCGAATGCTTTAATTTGCATGGGAGGAAATTTAGCGGTTGCAATGCCTGATAAAGACGCTTGTTTTGCTGGTATGAAAAAGCTTGATTTAGCGGTTCATACTGCAACTAAACTAAATCGCTCCCATTTATTAACAGCTAAGCAAACATTCTTATTACCCGTATTGGGTCGCAGTGAAATAGACAGACAAAGCAGTGGTGTGCAATGTGTTACTGTAGAAGACTCAATGTCGATGGTTCACGCATCAAAAGGTTTACTTAAACCATGTAGCCCTTACCTTAAATCTGAGTGTGCGATAATAGCAGGAATAGCTAAAGCGGCAATACCTCAGAGTAAAGTCGAATGGGATGATTTTATCGGTAACTATGACTTGATCCGTGATGCAATGGAGGCGGTATTACCTGGCTTTGATGATTACAATGCACGTATTAAAATACCGGGAGGATTTCACCTGACAAACGCTGCTTCTGAGCGTCGTTGGTTAACTCAATCAGGTAAAGCTAATTTTGTACCGACAGAAGGCGTTATTGAAGACCCGAATTCAGCAGTAAACAGTGAATTGATTTTGGCAACATTACGCAGCCATGACCAGTATAATACTACAATTTATGGGCTAAATGACCGATACCGTGGTGTATTTGGGCAACGAGATGTTGTTTTCATCAGTGGTGCAGAAGCCCAAAAACAGAAGTTACAGGCGGGAGATAAAGTGAATCTCATCGCATTAGACCGTGAACAAAAACCGACAAAACGCCGTTTAGATAACCTCACTGTGGTGATCTATGATATGGCAGACCGAAGTGTTGCCACTTATTTCCCTGAAGCCAATAATTTAATTTCATTAGATAATTTCGACCCGCAATGTGGTATTCCTGCATATAAAAATATCCCTGTGAAATTAGAGAGAGTCATTCAATAGATAGATGTTATTGTTTAGGAACCCCAAATGTTGAATTTAACATTTGGGGTTTTAAAGATTATTTTTTGGCTGGGAAGAATTGGCTGATGATAACAATGATTGCAACTAAGAGATAAGCCGCGAAGATACCAATTAACCATTGTGGCATATCAAGCCCTAAGAATGCCCATTGCCTAACGGCACAGTCACCTGTTGCTTCAAACACTGCAGGGACCCACTCTTGTAATGGTAACCAATCAGGGAAATTAACGAAAAAATCGCAAGAAGCAAATGGAGAAGGATAAAGTTGTAGCATGGTATGTTCCCATGCAAGGTCTAAGCCACGCCAAGCAGAGTAAACCCAAATAAGAATTGCTACCCAGCGTATTACCATATTCCGTGGTGCTATTGCCCCAATTAAGCCAGCAACCATAATGCCAAGTAATGCAACACGTTCATAGACACACATAACACAGGGTTGTAGCTTCATCACATGTTGAAAATATAAGGCCGCACACTCGAGCATAAAGGCAATAAAGGCCATGAGTAGCCAGGCGCCTCTCCCTTGCGAGCAGTAGTTAAAAAATCTGAACATACTTAGTATCCTAATTGAGTAATGCGCACATTTTGCCTCTATCAGCTCGATAAAAAAAGCAATTAAAGTGAAATAATGCAATTTCAGATAAGGCTTTACCTAACATTACAATTAGCCATATTGGTATATGGCTAATTGTTTTAAAGTATAGTTACTGGGCGAATGTAATCAAACCGATACTTTCCATCCAATGAGTGATTGGTACTAGCCAGAGCTCTACCCCTAATAACCCGACAATAGTCATTACGATGGTATATGGAAGAGCCATCCAAACCATACGACCGTAGGATAAACGGATTAGTGGAGATAACGCTGAGGTTAATAAGAATAAGAAAGCAGCTTGCCCATTAGGTGTTGCAACAGAAGGCAGGTTAGTACCTGTATTAATTGCTACGGCTAAGAATTGGTATTGTTCCATTGATACCAAACCTTCATTCGCTGCTTTTAAGGCTTCAGTAATGTAAACAGTCCCTACGAATACGTTATCTGATACGGCAGAGAGTAGGCCATTAAATAGATAGAATAATGATAATTGTGACGACTCAGAGGATTGCAGCACAAACTGAATAAATGGGGTGAATAGTTGTTGGTCAATGATTACGGCTACAATACTAAAGAAGACAGTTAATAATGCGGTAAAGGGTAACGCTTCCTCGAAGGCTTTCCCCAACGCATGTTCTTCTGTGATACCACAAAATGCGGTCGTTAGCACGATAACAGAAAGACCAATAAGGCCAACTTCCGCTAAATGGAAAGCAAGAGCAACGATTAACCACACGCCAATTAAGCCCTGAACGACTAACTGTGCAAGATCTCTTTTGGTACGTTTAGCCGTCAGTTTTTTATCGTGCTCAGTCAAAATTTGACGTACAGAGTCAGGAAGCTCAGCACCGTAACCAAATAGCTTGAACTTTTCAACAACAAAACAGACAACCAAGCCACAAATAAAAACAGGTATGGTCACAGGAGCCATACGAATATAAAAAGTAATGAAGTCCCAATTAACATGCTTTGCAATGATAAGGTTTTGTGGTTCACCAACCATGGTCATGACACCACCAAGCGCGGTACCAATACCGGCATGCATCATTAAGCTACGTAAAAATGCCCTAAATTGCTCAAGGGTTTGCTTTTGCTCCGCACTATTAATGAAACCATCATTTTGTAGGTCAGTGTTGCTGGGCTGGTTAGAGGCATATTGGTGATAGATAGAATAAAAGCCAATTGAGACGCTAATGACGACGGCAATAACGGTTAATGCGTCTAAAAATGCGGATAAAAATGCACTTGCCATACAAAAAGCAAGGGAAAGAATGCGTTTAGAGCGCACGTTTATCAACAGTTTGGTGAAAACAAATAACAGTAATTGCTTCATGAAGTAGATACCAGCTACCATAAAAATCAGTAACAGGATGACTTCAAGGTTATTGCTAATTTCATGTGAAATTTGGGCAGGGGTGGTCATACCAATAATAACGGCTTCTATGGCTAAAAGACCACCTGGCTGCAATGGGTAACATTTAAGAGCCATTGCTAATGTGAATATGAATTCAACAACTAATAGCCAGCCTGCGACGAAGGGGCTGATGAAGTAAAAGATAATAGGGTTAATTATTAAAAATACAATAATTGCTAATTTGTACCAATCAGGCGAATTTCCCAGGAAATTTTTCAAAAAAGCAGTTTTTAAACTAAAATCCATTATGATTCGTTATCCTCTTTTATGCGGATGTCGTGTATTGTGCTATACATACTACTCTTATCTTTTGCGGATTTTAAGCTTATTTGCTAATTGAGAGCTTATGAATTATATGGAAATTCTATGATTTGCCTCACTCTTTATTTTTAGTCTAACTATATCAGACGATGACAATCTGGTATGATTTGCCCAATATCCGTCTAAATGTTTGGAATAATAAAAATATGGTTATTAAAGCTCAAAGTCCGGCTGGTTTCGCGGAAGAGTATATTATTGAGAGCATATGGAACAACCGCTTTCCACCAGGTTCAATTTTACCCGCAGAGCGTGAGCTTTCGGAATTAATTGGTGTGACACGAACAACCTTACGTGAAGTGTTACAGCGCTTGGCTCGGGACGGTTGGCTAACCATTCAGCATGGTAAACCAACTAAAGTGAATAACTATTGGGAAACGTCTGGTCTAAATATTTTGGAGACATTGGCTAGGCTAGATCACGATAGGGTGCCCCAGCTAATCGATAATTTATTGGCAGTACGTACCAATATCGCAGCTATTTTTATCCGTACAGCCTTTCGAAATAACCCCGAGAAATCAATAGAAGTATTAGCTGAGCGGGAAAAGGTTGAAGATAATTCAGATGCATTTAGTGATTTGGATTATAACATTTTCCGTGGTCTTGCATTTGCATCCGGTAACCCGATCTATGGCTTGATTATTAACGGCTTAAAAGGGCTTTATACCCGTGTTGGTCGCTATTATTTTTCGAACCCAGAAGCTAGGCGTTTAGCGTTAAATTTCTATCAACAATTAAGCCATCTTTGCCGTGAACAAGCCTATGACCGTATTATGGATTGTGTGCGTAATTATGGGAAAGAAAGTGGAATAATTTGGCATAGTATGCAAAGCAATATGCCTTCAGATTTAGCTCAAAGTCGCTAATTAATTAGTAGTTAAACACTTAAGGCCAGCATGTTGCATTGAATCTGCATGCTGGTTTTTTTATCGTTAATGATTGACAGTTTTTAGTCACATAGCCACCGAATACGAAAATGAAGCGGAAAAACCAATTTTTATTGGTTTTTTGAAATTTAATACTGACAAAACCCCTCGAATTGGTTTAATAAAATAAACATATTTTATTGGGCGCATCACTTGAATCGATAGAAAACTCTGAATTAACAAAATAGATAAATTGCCATTATTTTATCCAATTGAATTATAAGAATTTAAATTCATGCTGAAATTTTAGTCTAGTATTTAATATCGACATGTAAAACAAATGTGATGAAATTTAAATTTTTTAACTTTATTGTTAAAAGTGTTAATCCACCACATTGGCAAATAATTTCTAGAATATTATCCTAAAATAAATGATGCATATTTTTATTTTGCGGGGAAGCTATGAAAATTCTAGTGTTAGGTGCGGGAGTGATCGGTGTAACAACAGCATGGTATTTAGCACAAGAAGGGCACGAAGTGCTGGTGGTGGATAGACAACATGATGTAGCAGAGGAAACAAGCGCAGCAAATGCAGGGCAAGTATCCCCTGGCTATGCAACCCCATGGGGGGCTCCTGGTATCCCCCTTAAAGCCGTGAAATGGATGTTTGAAAAACATGCGCCCTTGGCAATACGTCCAGATGGTACGTTATTTCAACTGCGTTGGATGTGGCAGATGCTAAAAAACTGCGATATCCAACATTATGCGATGAATAAAAGCCGTATGGTGCGCATTGCAGAATATAGCCGTGATTGTATTCGCCAATTAAGAGTGGATACAGGCATTGAATATGAAGCTCGCCAAGGTGGCACCTTACAGCTTTTTCGTACGGCAGAGCAGTTTGATAATGCAGCGAATGATATTGCGGTCTTACAGCAAGAAGGTGTTCCATACGAATTATTGACGTCTAATGAATTAGTTAAAGCGGAACCTGCGTTAGAGTTTGTCAAGCACAAGCTTACTGGGGGGTTGCGATTACCCAATGATGAAACAGGGGATTGCCAGCAATTCACCAAAAAACTGGCTAAAATGGCGAAAAATGCAGGAGTCCAATTCAAATTTGGTAGCCGGATTGAACAGATTTTAACCGAAGGTAACAAGGTTAGCGGCGTTAAAATTGATGGTGAAATTTTGCAAGCGGACCGATATGTAGTAGCGATGGGCTCTTATTCCACCTCAATGCTACAACGTCTGGTTCAAATTCCGGTTTATCCACTCAAAGGCTATTCATTGACAATGCCAATTATAGATGAACAGCGTGCCCCAATGTCTACTATCTTGGATGAAACATACAAAATTGCAGTAACGCGGTTTGACAAGCGCATTCGTGTCGGTGGAATGGCTGAAGTCGTTGGGTTTAATTTGAATATCCTGAAAAAACGCTGCGAAACATTAAAAATGGTGGTACAAGATTTATATCAAGGCGGTGGTGATATTGCACAAGCGCAATTTTGGACGGGGCTGCGCCCAATGACACCGGATGGTACCCCAATAGTTGGGCCGACTGCATACAGTAATTTATATTTAAATACAGGGCATGGGACGCTGGGCTGGACAATGGCTTGTGGTGCAGGAAAACTGCTAGCAGATTTAATTTCAGGGAACACACCAGAGATAGCGTCTGATGATTTATCGGTATTTAGGTACCTTGATGGCTTTAATACCAAACTGGTTACTCATGGTGATTTAACTCCAGCACGTTAAGCGTTTGATGTTTTGGCATCATTGTAATTTTAGAATTAATTAAATGTACTAAGGAATTAAAATGCCGCGCCCTATAAGTGCTGTTATTCATCTACAAAATTTACAACATAATTTGGCTATTGTACGGCAACATGTTGGAAACTCGAAAATTTGGTCAGTCATGAAAGCAGACGGTTATGGTCACGGTATCAAGCAGATTTGGCCTGCATTAAAAGAAACGGATGGTTTTGGGGTATTGGATTTTGATGAAGCCATTTTATTGCGAAAAGAGGGGTGGAAAGGGCCAATTCTGTTGTTAGAAGGTTTCTTCCAGCCACAAGACTTACAATTGATTGACCAGTATAATTTAACAACCAGCGTTCATAGTGAGTGGCAATTGTTTGCTATTGAAAATGCACAATTATCATCACCTATTTCAGTCTATATAAAACTAAATAGCGGCATGAATCGATTAGGTTTTTCACCGAGCGAATACGAAAGTGTGGTACAACGGTTATCTAAAATGCTGAATGTACGCAGTTTAACGTTAATGAGTCACTTTGCTAATTCAGATACCAAAACGGGCGTTACTGAACCTTTTCAACAAATCCAGCAATTTGAACACTTATCTTTAGAAACCTGCATCGCAAATTCAGGGGCAACACTGTGGCATAAACACACACAATATGATTGGATTCGTACAGGTATTTTGCTGTATGGCGCTTCTCCAAGTGGAAAGTCTACTGATATATCTGGGTTGGGCTTGAAGGCGGCGATGACCTTACAGTCAGAAGTGATCGCTATCCATGAAATTCCAGCAGGTCAATCAATTGGTTATGGTAGCCGGTTTACATCGACTAAACCTATGCGTATTGCGACAGTAGCGTGTGGTTATGCAGATGGCTACCCTAGACATGCTGCCAATAGAACGCCTGTATGGTGCAAAGGAAAGCGTTGTGCGCTACTGGGGGCTGTTTCAATGGATATGCTGACAATTGATATCAGTGACTGTGGCGATGTTAAGCTTGGTGAGCGAGTGGAGTTATGGGGGCAAAACTTACCGGTTGATGAGGTTGCACAAGCTGCGGGGACAATTGGTTATGAGCTACTTTGTGCGCTAGCAAAAAGAGTTCCTGTTTCTTATGAAAATAAAGTAGAATAAATATTAATCAGTCACGCTAAAAACAGTTAAAATTTAGCTTTAAATGTGATTTCGATTAAGCATATTGGGATTATAGCTATATTGTTATAACATATAGCTGTGATCTATTTCTCATTATTTTTAGGTTGAATATATGTCAAAAGCAATTAAATTAACGACACTTGCGGTGGCTTTGAGTGTGTTATCTGGGGCCGCCTTTGCAGGAACTTGGTCAGTTGGTGGTTCAGTATTAGCACAGTCAACACCTTATAAAGGAATTAAGAGCCGTGATTATGTCACGCCAGTGCCTATAGTTAATTATGATAGTGAGAATTTCTATTTTCATACATTAGCAGCTGGTTATTATCTATGGAATGATACACAAGACCAGTTATCATTGGATGCTTATTATTACCCACAATTTTTTAAACCTAAAGACAATGATGATAAAGCAATGCGTGAATTAGACCGTCGCCGTGATACGGTGATGACTGGTCTGACTTATCGTCATAAAGCTGATTGGGGGACACTAAGAACGAATATTTCTGGTGATATCTTAGGTATCAGTAATGGTATTCGTGGTGAGTTTGCCTACCTGTATGGCTTTGAAGGTGACAAATGGTCAATCACTCCGGGCCTTGGTATTAAATGGGATAGTAAGAACCAAAACCGTTATGAATATGGCGTGTCTTCAAAAGAATCACGTAATAGCGGTTTAAAACGTTATAACCCAGGTTCAAGTTGGACACCATACATTGAAGTGACAGGAAATTACCGCTTTGATGAAAATTGGACGGTATTCGCAATGGGCCGTGTTGACCGACTGCCAAGTGAAGTGAAAGATAGCCCAATGGTAAATAAAGATGTTTCCGCCATTATGTGGACAGGTGTCACTTACACATTCTAAGTTTGTGATAGAAAATTAAATTAATTAGCCCCTGATATTCTTACAATTATCAGGGGCTAATTTTATCTATCTAGTTATCTATCTAGAAAATTTATATTCTTAGAATGGATAATTAATCTTGCGGCTTATTATCGCGACTGACCATCACTAAAGAAAGACGAGCAGGGTGTTGTGCTTCACTTTTCATCGGGACGTTGATCCTTGCCGTTTCTACACAAACCATTTGTTTGTACCCATTATTTGGCATGTCATCCATGCTACATGATAATTCTGCCCAAGGGTTCCAACAGACAACATCACTATTATGGTAATGGTGAATTTCTATTGTACGTGCCCAGCCATCATCACGTAATAAGCTGTATTCTTCCGGTTCTGAATAAATACGATCGGTGTGCTTATTAAATTTGAGTGGCTCATTCACATAAGCTTCTTTATCTGCGACTTTATCGAAGTAGTGGCCGCCTAACCCATAGACGGTGGCTTTTTGGATATCACTGATATTGAAATAACTATGCAATGCGGCAGTCGTTTCGAAATCTCCATAACTTTCTAATTCAAGTTCACATGTTTCCCCAAGTTTCATACGTAAGATCAGGGTGAACTCATGGGGCCATAATTTACGGGTATAGTCGGTATCCGTTAACGTGAAGGTTAAAATAACACCATCTTCATGTTCATTATGTGCGGTGAATTGCCAAGGTAAAATTCGTGCAAAACCATGACTAGGACTGGCAACAGGACCGAACCAAGGCCAACAAATAGGAATACCACCGCGAATAGCAACGCCTTCTTTAAAGGCACTTTCTGAACTTAGCCATAAGCAAGGTTTTTGCCCCGCGGGTTGCCAATCAATAAGTTGAGCGCCTTGTAAACTGACAGCACCACGTACTTTGGGATGTGAAATAACAATAAGTGGGAGCTCATCGAGTTGGCGTTGAGTAATGTAAGCAGAGACTTGTTTAATGACTGGTAGTGCAAAAAGTTTGTCGTGCATGGTATTAGGCCTGTGTTCATTCACTTAAATTATTTAGAAGTTCCTATGTGGCATACTTAAAGCCGCAGTGAATCGTATTCGTTCTAAAATAAGTCATGTTTATAGCGTATCCAATAGAAGATCAACCATAAGCGATATTGTAGAAAATATGAAGTGTTAATTTGTTATTGGATACGATACAAAAGAGCCGCCAAATTGGCGGCTCAGTTAGACAGATTACATTACAGCTCTTATTTAGAGATGTGAGCGATCAGGTCTAAAACTTTGTTAGAGTAACCCGTTTCGTTGTCATACCAAGAAACTAATTTAACAAAGTTGTCGTTCAGTGCGATACCTGCTTTAGCATCAAATACTGAAGTCAGTTTTTCACCGTTGAAGTCAGTTGATACAACGTCATCTTCAGTGTAACCCAGAACGCCTTTCAGTTCGCCTGCAGCTGCTTCTTTGATAGCATCACAGATTTGAGCATAAGTTGCTGGTTTTTCTAAACGAACAGTTAAATCAACAACTGATACGTTAGGAGTAGGTACACGGAAAGACATACCAGTCAGTTTACCGTTCAGCTCAGGGATAACTTTACCTACGGCTTTAGCAGCACCGGTTGATGAAGGGATGATGTTTTGAGCAGCACCACGACCACCACGCCAGTCTTTGTGTGAAGGACCATCAACAGTTTTTTGTGTTGCAGTTGTTGCGTGAACTGTTGTCATCAGACCTTCAACGATACCGAACTTGTCATTGATAACTTTAGCCAGTGGAGCTAAGCAGTTAGTTGTACAAGATGCGTTAGAAACGATTTCTTGACCTGCGTAAGCTTTGTGGTTAACGCCCATAACGAACATAGGAGTATCATCTTTAGAAGGGCCAGTCAGAACAACTTTCTTAGCGCCAGCTTGGATGTGTTTACGTGCAGTTTCATCAGTTAAGAAGATACCTGTTGCTTCAGCAACGACGTCAACACCGACTTCGTTCCATTTCAGGTTTGCAGGATCTTTTTCTGCTGTTACACGGATTTTTTTGCCGTTTACAACTAGGTGACCATCTTTAACTTCAACAGTACCGTTGAAACGACCATGAGTTGAGTCGTATTTCAGCATGTATGCCATGTATTCTGCATCGAGCAGGTCGTTGATAGCAACGATTTCGATGTCAGAACGCTCTTGTGCAGCACGGAAAACGATACGGCCAATACGACCAAAACCATTAATACCTACTTTGATAGTCATAGTATTTCCACCAGCTATTTATTCGTGAATTAAGTTGTAGTTAAAGTTACCAAAACCTTGCCAGCCGTCAAGCGGAATCGTGTCAATTATTGAAAAAAATCAATTCTGATACCACCAATTGCTTATTTGTCAGCCACTTCAGCGGCAAATACAGCCGCACGTATTATCGGGATTGTACGGCATAATGAAACCATCTATCAGTGATATATGTGATACGGTTCACAAATCAAAACGGAAAGTAAGATGCTTCTTAGTTTAGAATAGTTTTACAGAAAATGTTGTTAATTTTTTGTTGATTGAAATTGATGTATGATAACCATCAACCACTTTAGTTATTTAAATATTTAGGTATGACATGTCAAGTAAAGATAAACAACCTATTGATATTTCAGAATTAAATGAGATGCAGCGTTACGTTACACAGCAAGCGGGTACCGAGCCGCCATTTAGTGGCCAATTATTGCATAACCGTAAAGAAGGTGTGTACGAGTGCTTATGCTGTGGTTCACCTTTATTTATGTCTGAGACCAAATTTGATGCAGGTTGTGGGTGGCCAAGTTTTTACCAACCCGTCAATGAAGAGGCAATCAAATACATTGAGGATTTCTCTCATGGGATGCACCGCATTGAAGTTCGCTGTCAACACTGTAATGCGCATTTAGGGCATGTGTTTCCAGATGGTCCTCAGCCTACTGGTCAGCGTTATTGCATTAATTCAGCATCATTAAGCTTTATTGATGACGATAGCGGTGAAAAGACGCGTGGATAAATAGCTGAAGCGTGCTGAAGCCATTTTTTTAGAATGACAAAAACGATTCAGCTATTGGCTGAAATCAAGAATAATAAAATAATGAGTGAATTATGTATTTGAAGGAGCTTTACCGTGAGCGTTGAAGTCAGTCCTGAGCAACTTGAACAATTATTAGCAGTGATGACCCCTGAAATTTATGAACGCCTTGTGACCGCTGTTGAGCTCGGTAAATGGCCAGATGGTGTGATGTTAACGCCAGAACAAAAAGAACATAGCTTACAAATGGTATTATTGTGGCAGTCACGGCATAACCATGACCCTGAGCATATGACGGTAGGGACTAATGGTGAAATTACGATGAAGAGCAAGCAAGAGCTAAAAACGTTGTTTCAAGGTGAGATGTTAGCAACATTAAAACCGCAAAATAATGATGAATAGCTTGTTTATTCAATATGATGCTGCATAGTGACAGTGTCACTAAAACAAGTTTTCTCAATTACTAGATTTTCAATTATTACATGAGAAAACTTGTCCATAAAACATGTCCTAATGCAGGTCGGTTAATGTAATTAACCTCGCACCTTGATTTTGCATTTCGACTAAAGCTTCTTGGCTGTCATTGGCCCCGAGATTGACGCCTCTACACCCATCGACTAAAACATCTACGGTATAACCTAATTTTAACGCATCTAACACGGTAAATTTGACACAGTAATCCGTCGCAATTCCCATAATAATTAAATGCGAAATATGGTGTTCTTGTAGCCACGTATGTAGGCGCGTTTGGCTAATTTTATCATTATCAAAAAAGGCACTATAGCTATCAACCTGGGGGTTTTCCCCTTTGGTAAAAATTGCACTAATAAGCGATTGATTTAAATTTTTGTGTAATTCAGCGCCATGTTCACCTTGTACGCAATGAATAGGCCACCAAACTTGTGTAATACCATTTAGCTCACCGACTTCGCCAATTTGAGTATTTGAATTGGCCGCGAAACTAAGGTGTGTCGCAGGGTGCCAATCTTGGCTTGCAATGATGTCTATCTGTTTTTGTTGGCAAATATCCATCGCTTTATTAGCAACATCAATAACATGTTCGCTTTCATTCACTGCTAATGTGCCACCCGTGCAGAAATCGTTTTGTAAATCGACTAACAGTAATGCTGCTTTCATTATGTCCTCAGTATGTTATCTGTTATTCATCAGCATAGCTCAACTCGCCGCGTAAATTATTCTGCATTAACTCACGGATTAAAGCAGGGGTATAATTTTGACTCAGTAAGTAGTGCAATTTACTTAAGGCGGCTTCAAAAGTCATGTCATATCCACTTATCACACCCGCTTCTGCAAGTGCGTGTCCTGTGGCGTAGCCTTCCATATTAACACGGCCAGAAATACATTGTGTCAGGTTCACCACAATAATCCCTCGGTTCGTTGCTTCACGGAGTATGCGCAGTAATTCAGGCTGCTGAGGGGCATTACCGACACCGTAAGAGCGCAATATCAGCGCTTTAACGGGTTGTTGGAGAATGTTGCGTACAATTTCAATTGATAGCCCTGGATAAAGTGTCACCACGCCGATAGGTTGAGGTGTAATTCGGTGACTTTTAAATTCGCCTATACCAATAGGTGCAGGGCACGTATTAAATGAGCGAATATGAATGCCAGCTTCCATTAATGGCGAACAGTTAGGTGAACTGAATGCATCAAAGCCATCTGCATGGGCCTTAACAGTGCGGTTACCGCGATATAATTTATTATTGAAAAATAATCCCACCTCATTAATGGGGTAGTTTGCTGCTAAATATAATGCATTTAGTAGATTAGTTTGCCCATCAGAACGTAATGCTTCTAAAGGGATTTGTGACCCTGTCACTATTACGGGTTTTTTCAAGTTTTCAAACATGAAAGATAACGCTGATGCGGTGAAAGCCATCGTGTCAGTGCCATGTAATATGACAAACCCATCATAAAGTGGATAGTTCTCACGTATATCATCAGCGATAAGTTGCCAGTCTTCAGGAGTGATATCAGATGAATCAATTAAAGGCTGATGTTCACGGATCGTAAACTCAGGCATTTCAGGGCGGTGAAACTCGGGCATCTGAGCTAACTGAGCTTGCAAATGGCCGGAAACAGGAATATATCCCTGTGGTGAATGGCGCATGCCAATTGTTCCACCAGTGTAAACAACATAAATTGATTTCTTCTGCATCTTATTACCTAATTTATCCAACTTATCGAAGGAGAGTGATTATCAGGATTTTGACGTATTTGTTAGCGTATTACTATCGTTAACTTGCGAATAGTTAGATTGATATGAGGTTATTGATGGGTTTGTGAGAGAAATCCCCTTCATTGAATCTGAAGGGGATTCAGCGATCAGTTAATTTCCGCGCAATTTAAACAAAAAGCATAGCGGTTTTGTGGGTCATTCATTTTTAAGAAAAATTGCGCTTGTTGGCGGATATCCGTCGCGACTGCAGGTGGTAAAAATACGTGTAGCACATCCGGCATGGCGGCTTGAACGTTTGTCGTTAATTCAAGTAACAATTGATCCATAAAGGTCAACTCAGGCTTCATCCAATCTAACTTTACGTCAGTGAGCTTAGCGAGCTCAGCAGCTTTATCTACGGCATTATCAAAATCACCTAGTTGGTCTACAAGACCATTTTTAAGCGCGTCTTGCCCAATCCATACACGGCCTTGAGCGATTTGGTCTATCTCTGCTGGTGTTTTATGGCGAGATTTAGCCACTAAGCCAATAAATGTCTCATAGCCATTCTCAATGGTAATTTGCATCATGTCAGCAAATTGTGGGCTGATCCCTTTAGTCAAAGAAATATCGGCTAATGGCGACGTTGATACGCCATCAGTATATACCCCTATAGAATCTAAAGATTTTTCAAAGGTATTAATTACGCCAAATATACCAATCGAACCAGTCAGCGTGTTTGGACTGGCAATGATATAGTCCGCTGGAGTTGAGACCCAATACCCCCCAGATGCAGCCATTCCCCCCATAGATACAACAACAGGTTTACCTGCAGCATGAGCAGAAGCCAGTTCACTGCGGATCAAATCAGAAGCGCTTACGCTACCACCTGGGCTGTTAACGCGCAAAACTATCGCTTTAATATTATCATCAAGGCGAGCGTCACGAATTTGTGCTGCGATGGTATCGCCTCCTGCAATCCCAGCCGTTTGTGGGCCATCCATGATAGCACCTTGAACGACAATCACGGCGATATTGCCACTTTGATTAGCATTGGTATCTGCTATTTTAGTGGAATAATCATAGATACTAATATTATTGAATTGTTTATCTTCTTTATTCCAGCCAAAGTGTTTACTGAGTAAATCTTCAACTTGTTCGTTAGTATAAAGTTTATCAACCAATTTTTGTTTTAACGCGTATTGTGCGCTATCGCCTTTGACTGAGCGTAATTTCTCTAAAATAGCATCAGCCCCAGGAAAAATTTGTGTGCTGGTCGTATTACGGTTTTTGGCGATTTCTGTGAGGTAATTGTTCCAAAGAGCATCCAGCCACTGTTTATTGGCTAAACGTGCTTCAGGGGACATCTCATCACGCATTAATGGCTCAACCGCTGATTTATAGGTACCAACACGGAAAATATGGCTACTAACTTTAAGTTTTTCTAACAGTGACTTGTAGTAGAGTCCATTCGTTGCAAAACCATATACCCCAACCGCACCTTGCGGTGTGAGGTAAATTTCATCAGCGTAACTGGCGAGGTAGTATTGCGACTGATTATAACTGTTACCAATGGCGTAAACCTGTTTCCCTGAACTTTTAAATTCATTGATTGCTTTACCGATATAAGCTAGAGAGGGCTGATCGGCTCCAGCTAAATCATCTAGGCGTAATACCATCCCTGTAATGCGATCATCATTTGCAGCGGTACGGATGGTATCAACGATGTCGAATAGTGAATTTTCTTGCATTCGGCTGTTTGAGGTACCAAGTAATTCACGGCTCATACGACCAAATGGGTCTGGAGTAGAGACTTGGTCTACGATAACCCCCTGTAAATCCACATACAAAGCACCAAAATAATTTTTTTCGGGTTGAGTCTCTGTCTGATAAAGAGCAATCGATCCAATAACAACAAAAAATAATACTAAGAAAATGGCGTTGAAAACGAATTCCCTAATAAAGTTCAGTGCTCGCCAGCTAATTCTAAAAATGGTAGCGATGATGTCCCATAGTTGACGCATGTTTTCTCCTATCCTGCATATTCTGCACCACAAGGGTGTTGGCTTCATTTGTTTGCCGTTGACTTATGGCACAAACTATTTTTGGATATTACATAAATAGTTCTTTCTACAGTTGGGTTACTTCAGCCTGTAGCACGAATTAACAACAATATACTCAAAAGCAAATCTGTTACCCGATCACCACATCGAACACTTGAT
Organism: Providencia rettgeri; assembly: GCF_013255915.1. Classification (GTDB taxonomy): domain Bacteria; phylum Pseudomonadota; class Gammaproteobacteria; order Enterobacterales; family Enterobacteriaceae; genus Providencia; species Providencia hangzhouensis. The sequence goes on from NZ_CP053896.1 coordinate 2,342,330, forward strand.
ATCTTAGTTGTATCAATACAATTAGTTGCAATAGCGGGCTATTTTTATGCATAACAAAATTATGATACGCAAGGTACAATGCTTCAATGATATTTTTCACATGTGACAAATGATACAATTCAATGAATTTATAACGTAATTTTACCTAACGAATAACTGTTATTGTTGTATTAGTGTAAGCGATTTTCCTTTAAGCTTAAACAATAGATAGCGTGGGTATAATTATCTAATTGAATGATTATCATATCAGTTTACTCTTAAACGGAGACAAATATGGATGCTTTGACCCTTTTGTTGAACCGCCGTTCAGCTTCAAGACTTACAACACCAGCACCGCAAGGCGAAGAACTCGACAATATACTTGCTGCGGGGATGAGAGCACCTGATCACGGTGCTTTGAAGCCGTGGCATTTTGTTGTTATGCAAAATGAGGGGATTAAACGCTTCAGTGAGCTATTGGAAAAAGCGGCAATTGAAGGGCAATTAGGCGCAGAGGTACAAGAAAAAGCCCGTAATGCCCCTTTTCGTGCCCCATTAATTATTACTGTGATCGCTAAATTAAAAGATCATCCGAAAATACCACAATGGGAACAATTAGTTGCTGCGAGCTGTACGGTACAAGCAATGCAGATGGCAGCAGTAGCTCAAGGTTTTGGCGGTATATGGCGCTCAGGTTCATGGACAGAAGATGCTGTGGTTCGTGCTGGATTAGGTTGTGGAGATAACGACCGCATTGTTGGGTTCCTTTATTTAGGAACTCCAGAGCTTAAAGCGCCAGTAAAAGTACAAGCTCCTGATATGACAGGCTATGTATCTCACTTCTAAAGAGAATAATAATGACTGAAAAAATTAGATTAACTCAATATAGTCATGGTGCTGGTTGCGGTTGTAAAATTGCACCGAAAGTATTAGAGCAAATTCTGCACACAGAGCAAGCAAAATTTCATGATCCACATTTGTTAGTTGGTAATGAAACTAAAGATGATGCGGCCGTTTATGATTTAGGTAATGGAATAGGCATCATCAGCACAACAGACTTTTTCATGCCGATCGTTGACTCCCCATTTGAATTTGGTCGGATTGCAGCAACCAACGCGATTAGCGATATTTTTGCAATGGGTGGTAAGCCAATTATGGCCATTGCTATTTTAGGCTGGCCAATTGCGAAGTTACCACCGGAAGTGACTCGTGAGGTGATTGAAGGTGGACGAGCAGCTTGTGCTGATGCGGGTATCTCGTTAGCTGGTGGCCATTCTATTGATGCACCTGAGCCTATTTTTGGTTTGGCGGTTACGGGTGTTGTGAATACGGAGTATGTGAAGAAAAATAGTGCCGCAACAGCGGGGTGCGAATTGTTTTTGACAAAACCGCTTGGAATTGGTGTTTTGACAACAGCAGAGAAAAAAGGGGTACTTGCGCCGGAACATCAACACTTAGCGGCAGAAACCATGTGTCAAATGAATAAGCTAGGTGCGGTGGTTGCGCCTTTAGATGGTGTGACGGCAATGACTGACGTGACTGGTTTCGGTTTATTAGGTCATTTAAGTGAGATTTGCGAAGGGTCTAAAGTTCGTGCTGAAATCTCCTTTAGTAAAGTTCCTAAATTAGCCAATGTCGAAAAATATATTGAAGCAGGTTGTGTTCCTGGGGGAACCACTCGTAACTTTGACAGTTATGGGCACCTTATTGGCCCTATGAGTGATATGCAGCGTCAACTACTGTGTGATCCTCAAACTTCTGGCGGCTTACTTATTGCAGTAAAACCTTCCGAAGTCTCTAAAATTAAAGAGATTGCACAGCAGCAAGGTGTTTTGTTACAGTCTATCGGTAAATTATTACCCCATCAGGATAATGTTCCTTTAGTTGAAGTGATAGATTAATTTATGCGTTTGTTTATTGCGGAAAAACCGAGCCTTGCAAGGGCCATTGCAGATGTATTACCAAAGCCCCATAAACGAGGTGATGGTTTTATTCAATGTGGTGATGGCCAAACTGTAACATGGTGTATTGGCCATCTTTTAGAGCAGGCGGAACCCGATGCTTATGAACCTCGGTATGCACGATGGAATCTTCAGGATTTGCCAATTATCCCTGATAAGTGGCAATTGAAGCCCCGTCCCGCAGTAACTAAACAATTAAAAACTATTGAAACATTACTGAAGCAAGCCTCAATAGTTGTCCATGCAGGAGACCCCGATAGAGAAGGTCAATTGCTGGTGGACGAAGTGCTTGACTTTTTAAAGCTCGACCCTGAAAAACGTAGAGAAGTAAAACGTTGTTTAATCAATGACCTTAACCCGCAAGCCGTTGAGCGGGCAATTGAGCGTTTGAGAGAAAATCGTGAGTTTATTCCTCTTTGTGTCTCTGCCTTAGCAAGAGCACGGGCAGATTGGTTGTATGGCATCAATATGACCCGTGCTTATACGTTATTAGGGCAACGAGGAGGCTATCAAGGCGTTCTTTCTGTAGGGCGGGTACAAACTCCGGTATTGGGGTTAGTTGTTAGGCGCGACGAAGAAATAGAAAACTTTGTACCTAAAGACTATTTTGAGGTTAAAGCTCATATTGTTACGCCAAAGGATGAGCGCTTTGTAGCGATATGGCAGCCAAGCGACTCCTGTATTGACTATCAGGATGAAGAAGGGCGTTTATTCCATCGACCGCTTGCAGAGCATGTGGTATCGCGTATTGAGGGCAAACCTGCCATAGTGACGCAATATCAGGACAAGCGCGAATCAGAAATTGCACCGTTGCCTTTCTCTTTATCTTCTTTGCAGATTGAAGCTGCCAAAAAATATGCGTTGAGCGCTCAAGAAGTATTGGACATTTGCCAACGTTTATATGAAACACATAAGTTGATTACTTATCCACGTTCAGATAGCCGTTATTTACCGGATGAACATTTTGCAGGGAGACACAGTGTCTTGAATGCAATTGCGGTGCATCAACCAGACCTCACTGAATTTGAATTACCTGAGCTGGATAAAAAGAACCGGTGTTGGGATGATAAAAAAGTCGATGCTCACCATGCCATTATCCCAACAGCAAAAACGGCAGCAGTAAAGTTAACTGAAAATGAAAGTAAAATTTACCAATTGATTGCGCGTCAATATATTATTCAGTTTATGCCCGATGCGGTTTACCGTAAGTGTACAATTGATCTAGAAATTGAAAAGGGTAAATTTATCGCAAAAGCTCGATTTCTTGCTGAAGCAGGTTGGCGAGTCGTATTGGGCAATAAAGAGCGCGATGCTGAAAACGATGGTATGCCACTGCCAGTTGTGAGTAAGAATGATGAGTTGTTATGTGAAAAAGGGGAAGTGGTTGAACGGCAAACGCAGCCTCCACGTCCTTTTACGGATGCAACGTTATTATCAGCAATGACTGGGATCGCTCGTTTTGTGCAAGATAAAGCATTAAAAAAAGTATTGCGAGAAACGGATGGGCTTGGTACAGAAGCGACTAGAGCCGGTATTATTGACTTACTATTCAAACGCCAATTTCTCTACAAAAAAGGGCGTTATATTCATTCCTCGCCTGCGGGAAGAGCTCTAATTCATGTTTTACCCGATATGGCAACATTACCAGATATGACAGCCCATTGGGAGTCAGTATTAACCCAAATTAGTGAAAAACAATCACGTTATGATGATTTTATGCATCCACTAAGCCAAACGCTAATGCAATTAATTCACCATGCACGTCAGTTTACAAATTTGAGGGCATTTCGAGAACTACCCGCTCCATCAGTAAAAACGGGGAAAAAACCAGTAAAAGCGGGTAAGAAAACAAAAAAGAAACAGGATTAGTTGAGTCTGGTAAACCAATAAAAGGCGCTTAAGGCGCCTTTTTGCATTATGACAAGTAAGAAAGTTTACTTTGAGAGGTCAAATTCAGACCATACAGGTGCGTGGTCTGATGGCTTTTCCATCCCGCGGATTTCGTAATCAATACCCGTTGCAATACAACGCTCAGCGAGTTTATTGGAGGCCAGTAATAAATCGATACGTAGGCCACGGTTATCATCGAAGCCTTTCGAACGGTAGTCAAACCATGAGTAGCAATCAGAAATATCAGGGTTTTTTGCACGATATGTATCGACTAAACCCCAGCCTAATAATTTAGCTAACCACTCACGCTCTTCGGGTAAAAAAGAGCATTTTCCGGTTTTTAACCAACGTTTACGGTTTGCATCACCGATACCAATATCAAGATCGGTTGGGCTGATATTCATGTCACCCATAATGAGCAACTGTGACTCTGCCGTTTGTGTTGATGTGATGTAATTTTGTAAATCTTGATAAAATTTTTCTTTTGCCGGAAATTTTGTTGGGTGGTCACGGCTTTCTCCTTGAGGAAAATAACCATTTACAACCGTCAATGGGCCGCGATCTGTTTGGATATCAGCCATGATAATGCGACGCTGTGCATCGTCATCGTCAGTTGGAAAACCTTTACGGACAGCAAGAGGCTCATTTTTAGTTAATAGAGCCACGCCATAATGCGCTTTTTGACCGTGATAAAAAACATGATAGCCGAGCTGACTAACTTCTTCATAAGGAAACATATCATCATGGACTTTGGTTTCTTGTAAGCCAATAACCTCAGGTTGATGTTTTTCGATGATTGCAGCGAGTTGGTGAGGGCGAGCTCGAAGGCCATTAATATTGAACGATATGAATTTCATGGTTTTTTATCACCTAGTTTTATGATTATTATGCTTATTCTACCAGATGGTAGCAATACTGTAACCCCGCGGAGTATGTTTCAACGGTTAGATTGTTTTAAAGACGATAATGGCTATGATAAAAATGCTCATGGCTTAACTTATTCTTGGTATAGTATCAAAATTCAGTGGTTAATATAAAAATAATAATAAATTTAATTAATCAAAAAATATTATGGCCAATTAAATTTATTATGGGTGCTAGAGTTTAGTTTTCTATTAAAGCTAAATTAATAATATCATTATTAACTAGTTTTAATTTCATTTAAAGTCAATTGGTTATTTATATTTTAATGTGATTTAATAGTGGGGGAATAAAAAATAATCAATCGAAACAATATAATATATTGCTTTGTAATGATGGAAATTATAAAAATACTTTTATGAAATATTGTTAATCATTCAATAAAAAATCAAGTTTGATTTTTTATTTTGTGAATTAATTTCTGGGTTAATCAATATAATTATTAATGAGAAAGTTAAGTATGTTGATTAATATTTTAATAAACTGAATGGGGTCATAGATATGTTCTTTTCAAGAAAATTAGAGGCGTTTATGGCGGTTGTTGAGAATGGCTCGTTAAGCAAGGCTGCAAGAGTGATGAACCGTACGACACCTCCCATCGCGAAGTCAATCAAAGACTTTGAGACAAGCCTAGGAAAACGGCTTTTTAAACGAGAAAAATTTGGAATGACATTAACTAAGGATGGCCAAGAACTTTATAACGATCTAAGAGATCTTTATTTGTAGGAGAAAGAAATAACAAAAAAACATTTTTCTGGTTATATAATCAATGAGGCTAATATTTATTATGATTGGGGTAAGGAAAATCATTTAATTAATTTATATCAATCAGCACATCAAAATAATGTGCAAGTAAATATATTAAGGTTTAATTATGATGAAGTAGATGAAATTGTCGATTATGATGGTAATACACTTATTCTTAGCTCTGAACAAGTTGTCAGTGAGCGATTTTCATTACAAAAAATAATAGAAAACTCACCATTAGGTATCTATTGTAGGAAAGAACTTTATGAAAAATTCCATTATGATCTTGTTACACTATTACAAAAAAGTACATGGCTATGTGATCCCGCATTTTATAAAAGTTCATTAATGAGCGATTTATTAGCAAAAATTGAAACGGTTGATAATAAAACGAGTGTGAGACAAATGGATAATATTGGTTGTTGCCAAAGTTTCATTCAAGATGGTGATTTTATAGGCATAATAGACCATTATCCAGAAGAAGAATTGATTGATAAATCATTGATCTATATACCATTAAATAAAATTTTGGGGAAAAGTGTGTGTTATATCTATAAATCAAAGTCACACTCAAGTGTGTTAAATCGTTTTATGGGAGTTGTAGATAAACTAGGAGGTGAAATCAATTAAATGGTGGTGGGAGAAGGATTCGAACCTTCGAAGTCTGTGACGGCAGATTTACAGTCTGCTCCCTTTGGCCGCTTGGGTATCCCACCAGATTTTGAGTTGCTGTAATCATTGACAGCGGGCGGCATCATATCAAATGACGCGCCGCTGTAAAGCATTAATTTTCAATAAAATGGTTGTTTGCTGTTTTTTTATTCTTAATGCGTGTTAAATCAACAAAGTGTTGTTAAATAAGCCGCTATATTATTGGCTTATAAAATAATGGTGCGATTACCATATACAAATACACGTTGAGCTAAGACCCAATAGAGAGCATGGCTTAGTACATTTTTTTCAACATCACGCCCTGCACGCATCATATCATCGGCTGTGAATGTATGGTCTACATTAATCACATTCTGTGTAATGATTGGTCCTTCATCAAGGTTATCATTAACAAAGTGCGCAGTAGCCCCAATAATTTTTACGCCACGCTCATAAGCTTGGTGATAAGGGCGGGCACCAATAAATGCAGGTAAAAACGAGTGGTGAATATTGATAATTTGGTTTGGATAATGCTGCACAAATGCAGGCGTTAATACACGCATATATTTAGCTAAGACAACATAATCAGGCTGATATTGGTCAATCTGCGCTGTCATTTTTTCGTCATGTTGTTCGCGTGTTAGGCCTTCATGGCTAATATGGTGGAATGGAATGCCAAATTGTTCGACTAAGTTTTTTAGCGTGTCGTGGTTTCCAATAACTGCTGCAATTTCAACATCTAAGCCATCATAAGCACTCTTCATGAGCAGGTCGCCCAAACAATGTGCTTCTTTTGTAACCATAACGACAATGCGACGACGACCCGCTGTGTTTAATTCACGTTGAGACCCAACTGGTAATGCATCATCGAGGTCAGCTAATAATGTTTCATCGTTGAAAATTCCCTCTAACTCAGTTCTCATAAAGAAACGGCCAGTGTGATGATCAACAAACTCATTATTTTGTACAATGTTGAGTTGGTGCTTATAGCAAATATTGGTGATTTTCGCGATTAATCCTTTCGCGTCAGGGCAAATTGTCCTGAGAATTTTTTTCTGTACAATTTTGTGTTGCATGAAACAGCCTAATCCTTAACTAACAAAGCGATATGAAAAAATGACGGATTGAGTATCAAATGTGTCTCATTAGACAGGCATTAAATAAAGGGTAATTAGTCTGGATGACCACACTTTTTATATTTTTGACCAGAGCCACAGGGGCATAAATCATTACGACCGACTTTGGGGGTAATGCCGTCTATATAATACCAACACGAATCCATCTTAATAAAACGCGAACGTTCATGAATAAGCTGCTTATGATCAGCTTTTTCATCAATAAAGCAAGCCGAAAATTCGACATAAGCTTCATTGGGATTTTTAGCATAAGAAGAACTAATAACACGAAGACCAAACCAGTGTGTTTTCGGAAAACTATTGACTATTTCTTGATGCCATTCTTGAGCATGGCAATCTGGGTGCCATGTTTTAATAAGATAATCGACGTCTTGGTGTACATAAGCACTATACCTTGAACGCATAAGTTGCTCTGGTGTCTGTGGAATAGCTTTCCCTTGTAAAAAAGGAGCGCAGCATTGCTCAAATTGTGCTTCGTTGCCACAGTAACACCTATCTTCTACTTGTGATTTCATAACACTCTCTATAAAAATAAGTATAAGATTGAAAAGTCACTATACTTAAATGATGGCGAATAAATGATTTTATCGTATGAATAATTGTATTGTTAATTAAACCAGGCTTTTGCAGTAGGTATCTTATGAAAAATAGAAAAATACTCATAATAGAAGACGAAATCACCTTCTGTACAATTTTAAAAAACTACCTAGAAACGCTGGGTATTGAGATCTATACCGCAGATAATGGTCAATTAGCAATAGAGATGTTAACAATAGACCGTATCAAACCTGATATCATTCTATGTGACTTAAATATGCCTGTCATGAATGGTGAAGCGTTTATGAAAGCGTTAGTTGCGCGTAATATTGATATTCCTGTCATTGTGATTACAGCAACAACAGATTTCACTCAGTTAGATAGAATGTTTCGCTTAGGTGCAAAGGATGCTTTGTTAAAGCCAATAAAAAATTTAGATGAAGTTAAAGTGACAATCCTTTCTGCGTTGTATCCTGAGCAAAATAGCCTAACAGAGCTGTTAGGAGAGGAAATCCCTCAGATTTCGACACTAATCCAAAACGATACTCAAGAACTGTTAGCGGTATTGAAACAGTTACAACCACCAGTACATCAAATTATAAATAATTACCGAATTAACTATCGCCAACTTAATGAGGCTAACCGTTTTGGATTATTATTAGACCTAGCGCCCATTTCAGACAGCCAAATAGGTTTTTACTGTATTGATACTGAGCGCTCTCCTCAAGAAGGCATTATGGCTGCTTTTTTGATTAGAGTCGTGTTCAATGATCTCTTGAAAAGTGCGGTAAGCCACCCAGAAAAAAAATTACCCAATATTGATAGAATTATTAACCAAATAAATTATTTACTGGAAGATTCGGGGTTTAGTGGCCAGTTTCCGCTATTATTGGGGTATTTTAATACACGGAATAAAGCGATTATTATGGCGAGTGCAGGTTTAGAAGCGGATATAACGACAGAAAATACGCATGTTAAGTTATCTAGAAGCCTTCCTTTAGGAGCGTTGAAATTTTACCAATCTAATCATTTAGAGGTAAAAGGAAATGCTTGGCAGTGTTTAATTCGCAATAATAGCCAGAAAATAAAACTAATGTTTAACCCCGAAACATAGTTATTACCTAAAATGTATACTCTTTTAATCTGAATAACTCTATTCGGACTCGTCGCTATTTATTCATGAACATTTCCTGATATACTTCTGCGCACTTAAAATGCCTCTTGTTACTTTAGTAAAATTCGAGAGGCTAAGATGATATCTGGAGTGATAAAAATGACACAGCGCAAGGTGCGTAAAGCGGTAATCCCAGTTGCGGGCTTAGGGACTCGTATGCTTCCTGCAACAAAGGCAATCCCAAAAGAAATGTTACCAATAGTTGATAAGCCACTTATTCAATATGTTGTTAATGAGTGTATCGCTGCTGGGATCAATGAAATTGTTTTAGTGACACATTCATCAAAAAATTCCATTGAAAACCACTTTGACACAAGCTTTGAGTTAGAGGCTATCTTGGAAGCGCGTGTTAAGCGCCAGTTATTGGATGAGGTTCAATCTATTTGCCCAAGCCACGTAACGATTATGCAAACACGACAAGGAATAGCAAAAGGATTAGGTCATGCAATTTTGTGTGCTAAACCTTTAGTCGGTGAAGAGCCTTTTGCGGTTATTTTACCCGATGTCATTTTAGACCGTTACAGTACAGATTTAACCAAATTTAACTTGCGTGAAATGCTAGAACAATATGAGTCAACAGGCGCAAGTCAAATTTTAGTTGAACCAGTCCCTGAAGAAGATGTATCTAACTATGGTATTGTGGATTGTAATGGAGAAATGTTAGAACCTGGAGATAGTAAAAGAATTATTCGTATGGTTGAAAAACCAAAACGTGAAGAAGCTCCATCTAATTTATCTATTGTTGGCCGTTATGTTTTATCTGAAAAGATTTGGGATGCATTAGCCAAAACAGCGCCAGGTGCTGGGGATGAAATACAATTAACCGATGCTATTGCATTAATGATGGAAAATAATGAGCCAGTAGAGGCCTACCACTTATGTGGTAAAAGTCATGACTGTGGAAATAAATTAGGTTATATGAAAGCGTTCGTTGAATATGGAATGCAGCATGATGCACTGGGAGATGAGTTTACCCAGTGGCTGAAGAAATTATCAGTATCATTGAATTCAGCAAAATAAAATTCCGCAATAAATTTTATTAAAGGCTAACTTAATTTGTTAGCCTTTTTTTATACGTAGATAAATAAATTATTAACAAAAATACCAAGTATAAAGAGGAACACTCTGACTTGAGCTGTTCAGTCTGTACACGTTATAAGTGGTGAGAGTACAAAAATTAGCATACAACTTCATTACATAAATAGAATCACTGAAAAATATTTAAGTTTATCTAATTAAGCTTACATATCTTTACTGCTATGCTTTTATTTATCATGATTATTTGGTAGATGGCGTAATACGTCGTAACAGCTTAAAACAGAACAGTTAATTGAAGTAGGGAGCGGCAGTTATGCGGTTTTAGTGCTAAAGACTGTAGCTATAATAGATAAGGGCTTTTTCTTAGTGCAGGTTAATATAAATAATATATAAAGGATTAAATAAAAACACCCTTATAAAAGGGTGTTTAAAATACATGTTGAGGCTATTAGATTAAGAAATCATCCAAAGATTTGCCTTGTTCTTCAATGGCAACCTTGATTACTGCTGGAGTACGGCCTTGGCCTGTCCAAGTTTTGGTTTCGCCATTTTCATCAACATATTTATATTTAGCTGGACGTGCAGCGCGTTTAGTACGAGTGCTAGTGCTTTTACCTGAATCCATTGTTTGCAGAAGGTCATTTAAATCTACGCCTTGCTCAAGGATCATTTCACGAACTTTTTCCAATTTACGGTTACGTTCTTCTAATTCCGCGCGAGCTTGGCTTTCTTCATCACGACGTTCTTCAACAACGACGGTTAATTTTTCCAGCATTTCTTCTAAAGATTCTAAAGTTACTTCGCGAGCTTGAGCACGAAGAGTACGGATGTTATTTAACGCTTTTAATGATTCGCTCATTTTCCTGGTCTCAAATTATTTGTTGGCATGTGTACAGTAATAATAGAATGCTATTTTAAATTCTGCAATAGCTAAATTACATCCTTAGTTTAAAAGTAATCTTTAACGAATGCAATTTTTTTACAAAAGAAAAATAAACTTTTCGTAGATATATATATAGCTATTATCAATAACTGAACTAAACGAAAAATAGGAATAAGCTAAAATCTTAGTGATTAAATAATTCAAAAAAGAAGAGGAGGGTCTCATTTTACTTTTACTCGGAATGAATTGAAGGGATAGACTCGCTTAAATTTTCTTTTTTTGATGATGTTTTTTAGCGGAATGTGCTTTAGTTGAAACTGTTTATAGTTAATATCAAATTGGTTTTTTTGCCCGCAAGCTAAGCAATATTTGCAATAAGGTATAAGCAATAAGGTATAAACTGAACTGGGAAAAGTTCAATTTTCAATAAGTAAACAGCATCTACACCATTATTGTTAATCCTAAAGCTAGTTTTATGGTAAAATTATTACGTATATTAATTTTGAGGGAACAGCCAAATGGCTCAGCTTTACTTTTATTATTCAGCTATGAATGCGGGAAAATCAACGTCATTATTGCAATCATCGTATAACTATAATGAAAGAGGGATGCGTACGGTTATTTTTACAGCAGAGATAGATAACCGTTTTGAACAAGGAAAAGTCTCATCGCGCATAGGCTTATCAGCGGAAGCGTTATTATACTCAACAACAACAAATATGGCTGAACTGATAAAAAAAGAAAATAGTGAACAAAAAGTCCATTGTGTTCTTATTGATGAATGCCAATTCCTAACAAAAAAACAAGTTGAAGAATTATGTGACATAGTTGATAACGAGGATATTCCAGTTTTATGCTATGGGTTGCGTACCGATTTTGCAGGGCAATTATTTGAGGGCAGCCAATACTTGCTTGCTTGGGCTGATAAATTAGTTGAGCTAAAAACAGTTTGTTATTGCGGACGTAAGGCGAGTAAGGTATTGCGTATAGGAAGTGATGGGGTGCCTGTATATGAAGGCCTACAAGTCGATATAGGCGGTAATGAAAAGTATATCTCTGTTTGTCGTAAACACTATTCAGAAGCAATAAAACAGGCTCAGTTGATGAATGAAGGCGTTATACCTAAAAAACCACTCCATTTTAGGTAAACAGAAATAATCTAGTGTAGAGAATAAAACAGGATTCAGTTATCGGATATTATGGCTATTAATGATATAACTCAGTGAGTTAAATCATTTTATATGATATTGATTTCTACATTTTTATAGCAATTGATTTTAAATAACGAAACAAAAGGCACTGCAATTATTGCAGTGCCTTTATTTTTAAATTATGTGCTAAACATTATTTCTTAGTGTTTTTCTTTTCTGCTTCTTTTTTTACGGTTGATTTTTTCTGAGGGGCTTTTTTTTCCTCTTTTTCAATCACAAGCGCGTCTTGGTGCTCAACAAACTCGCGACCATAATAAGAATCCAGTAATAGTTGTTTAATTTCAGAAATTAAAGGATAACGAGGGTTAGCTCCTGTACATTGGTCATCAAACGCATCTTCAGAAAGTTTATCTACGCGAGCTAAGAAGTCAGCTTCAGTAACACCAGTCTCACGAATAGATTTAGGAATACCTAAATCGGCTTTCATTTCCTCCAACCATGCGAGTAATTTTTCAATTTTCGCAGCAGTACGATCTCCGACGTTAGTGAGTCCCAAATGATCCGCAATTTCTGCATATTGGCGGCGCGCATGAGGGCGGTCGTACTGGCTAAATGCAGTTTGTTTTGTTGGGTTATCATTAGCATTGAAACGGATAACGTTACAAATTAATAGAGCATTAGCGAGACCATGAGGAATATGGAATTCTGAGCCAAGTTTGTGTGCCATTGAATGACATACACCTAGGAATGCGTTTGCAAATGCAATACCGGCAAGTGTCGCACCGTTGTGTACGCGTTCTCTGGCTACAGGGTTTTTAGCACCTTCATGGTAACTTGCTGGTAAATAATCTTTTAATAAGCTTAGTGCTTTAAGTGCTTGACCATCAGTAAACTCGTTAGCTAAAACAGAAACATAAGCTTCTAACGCATGGGTGACAGCATCTAAACCACCGAAAGCAGTTAAAGATTTAGGCATGTTCATGACTAAGTTGGCATCAACAATGGCCATATTTGGCGTTAATGCATAATCTGCTAATGGATATTTTTGGCCCGTTTTATCATCAGTCACTACAGCAAATGGGGTGACCTCAGAACCTGTACCTGAAGTTGTTGTGATAGCAACTAATTTAGCCTTAACGCCCATTTTAGGGAAGCGGTGGATACGTTTACGTATATCCATGAAACGTAATGCTAATTCCTCAAAATGAGTCTCTGGGTGTTCATACATGACCCACATGATTTTAGCCGCATCCATTGGTGAACCACCACCTAATGCAATGATCACATCAGGTTGGAATGCTTGCATTTGTGCTGCACCTTTACGGACAACAGTTAATGTTGGGTCTGCCTCAACTTCAAAGAAAACGTCTGTTTCAATGTGGTGTTTTTTGAGAACGTTAACCACTTCATCAACATAACCATTATTGAACAGATAGCCATCGGTTACGATAAAGGCGCGTTTTGCACCATCAGTTGCAATCTCTTCAAGGGCGATAGGTAGACAACCACGGCGGAAGTAGATTGAGTTCGGAAGTTTATGCCACAACATATTTTCAGCTCTCTTCGCCACAGTTTTGGTATTGATTAGGTGTTTTGGACCCACGTTTTCAGAGATGGAGTTACCACCCCAAGAACCACAACCTAGAGTAAGAGAAGGGGCTAATTTAAAGTTATAAAGGTCTCCGATACCACCTTGAGATGCTGGCGTATTGATTAAAATACGCGCTGTTTTCATTTTTTGGCCAAAATAGTTAACGCGTTCGTGTTGGTTATCTTGGTCAGTGTATAAACAAGAGGTATGGCCGATCCCGCCCATTTCGACAAGTTGTTCTGCTTTGGCAACCGCGTCTTCAAAGTTTTTACCACGGTACATTGCTAATAATGGTGAAAGTTTTTCATGTGCGAACGGTTCTGACTCATCGATGCTTTTTACTTCACCAATTAATATTTTAGTGGTCTTTGGCACGGTAATACCGGCCATTTCAGCAATTTTATAAGCAGGTTGGCCAACAATAGCGGCATTTAAGTTACCATTTTTTAAAATGATATCTTGAACCGCTTTAAGCTCTTTTCCTTGTAGCAGGTAACCACCATGACTTGAAAAACGCTCGCGAACTTGATTGTAGATTTCATCAACGACTACAACGGATTGTTCAGATGCACAAATAACTCCGTTATCGAATGTTTTTGACATCAAGATAGACGCGACAGCACGCTTAATATCTGCGGTTTCATCAATAACGACAGGGGTGTTACCAGCACCAACACCAATTGCAGGTTTTCCAGAACTATAAGCAGCTTTGACCATGCCTGGTCCGCCAGTCGCTAAAATCAGGTTAATATCAGGGTGGTGCATTAAAGCGTTGGATAACTCAACAGAAGGGGAATCAATCCAACCAATAATATCTTTCGGCGCACCAGCTGCAATCGCAGCATCAAGCACAATTTGTGCCGCGCGGTTGGTAGCAATTTTAGCGCGAGGGTGTGGGGAAAATATAATAGCATTGCGCGTTTTTAAGCTAATAAGTGATTTAAAAATCGCGGTTGAAGTTGGGTTAGTTGTTGGCACAATACCACAGATAATACCAATCGGCTCAGCAATGGTGATTGTCCCAAATGTTGGGTCTTCAGATAGCGTGCCGCAGGTCTTTTCGTCTTTATAAGCATTGTAGATGTACTCTGAAGCGAAGTGGTTTTTAATCACTTTATCTTCAACAATACCCATTCCAGATTCTTCGACAGCAAGTTTTGCTAGAGGGATACGTGCATCAGCAGCAGCGAGAGCCGCGGCTCTAAAGATTTCATCAACTTTTTCTTGGGAAAAAGTTGCGAATTCACGTTGAGCTTTTTTGACACGAGCAACGAGTTCATTGAGTTCGGTAACGTTAGTTACGGACATATAGATTACTCCTGATAAATGTTAAACTTTTTAAGCCAATGAGCAATGCATCGATAGAACAAGGAAATGCTTAAAGATAAAAGTATAGATGTTATCTATAATAACGCTGCTCATGATCGCCTATTGGCTTAAAAACCTTATTCCGTACTGAGTTAATATCCTAATTAGCTCTGTCTATCAGTTAAGAGTAGATTAACAAAACGGTAATTAAATAAAGTGATCTAGGTCACGAAAATGTCAAGCTGACTCCTTTCAGCACGTGTATTTATGCACAAGTTGAATAAATGTTGTTCATCTATTACTTAATTTAATATTATCAAAACAACTTGTGCAGATAATTTATGTATATCTAACTAAATACTAAGCAAATTTAGCAAGTTAAAGAAAATATTGTTTTGCTCAAGGAAATTAATGACATCGGTGGTAAAATTATAAAAGATATCAATAAATCTCTAAAGAGAACTGCTTAAGGAAATGAATGGGTGAGTAGCGCATTACTTGATTTATCGGGATATATTAAATTTTTTATTGGTTTGTTTGCACTCGTAAACCCAGTTGGCATATTGCCTGTGTTTATTAGTATGACAAACTATCAAAGTAATGCGGGGAGAAATAAAACCAATACTATTGCAAATACATCAGTTGCTATCATTTTATGTACATCACTATTAATTGGTGACTCAATATTGCAATTGTTTGGTATCTCAATTGATTCTTTCCGTATTGCTGGTGGGATCTTGATCGTCACAATAGCGATGTCAATGATCAGCGGTAAAATTGGGGAAGACAAACAAAATAAACAAGAAAAAACAGAAACTGCGGTTAGAGATAGCATTGGTGTTGTACCTTTGGCGTTACCCCTAATGGCAGGGCCTGGTGCAATAAGTTCTTGTATTGTTTGGTCATCTCGCTGGCATGGGTGGCAAAACTTTTTAGGCTTAGCGTTGACGAGTATCGCATTTGCCTTTTGTTGTTGGTTATTATTCCGCTCAGCGTCTTTATTGGTTCGTTACTTAGGTCAAACAGGGATCAACGTAGTAACGCGTATCATGGGTCTATTACTGATGTCATTGGGTATAGAGTTTATTGTGACAGGTGTTAAGGCCATATTCCCGGGCCTATTGTAATCTAATCTCTTTTCTTTTGATGGCTGCAAACTATATCTATTTGCAGCCATACCTACCGCTAATTACCTCATATTACACACATCAATTTTGCTATACAGATAGCACATTTCTCTTTCTTAAATGGCTTAATAAAACTTTAGCTATTAATAATCACACATAAAAAAATGATACCTGTAATTATATGTGGCATTTTTTGCTAAAACAGGGATAAAAAGTAAGGAATTGTGAGCTACGTAAATTTATTCACTATTCTAATTGATGTTTGTTAATGATATGTTTGGAAAAGAGCTTGGAGGTTATTTTATGGTGGATAGCCAAATTGATTTTAGTGTATTGAAATATAAGAAAAATTAAAATTTAACGTCTATTTTTTTAAAATTTACTTAAAATTTTTAACTGATCAATGTTAATTAATTGTTTTAATTGTTTGAGTTCATGAAGTGGATTGCCCATAAGGAAATAGCGGTACCAGGGCTTAAATATCAGCGTAAAGATGGCTGCAAATGAGGTTATAGCGCTATTGATGAATCATGAGGGATAGAATGTTCAAATCAACACTTGGTTTTGGTGTACTTTCTTTATTAGTTGTTACATTACAGGCTAGTGCCACGGAAAAAGTAAAACAGGTTATTACAATTAACAATGGCTCAGAAGTGACATCACTAGACCCCCACAAAGTGGAAGGGGTTCCAGAAGGCAATGTGATATTAAATTTATTAGAAGGTTTAGTGTATACCGATGTAGACGGTAAAGCAGTTCCTGGGGTTGCTAAAAGTTGGAGTAATGAAAATTTCACTACGTGGACTTTTACTTTGCGGGAAGATGCAAAGTGGAGTGATGGGACACCTGTAACCGCTGAAGATTTTGTGTATAGCTGGCAACGTTTATCTGACCCAAATACTGGCTCCCCATACTCCAGTTATTTACAAAATGCGTATATTTTAAATGCAGATGCGATTTTAGCGGGAAAAATGCCGGCAACAGCGCTGGGTGTGAAAGCGCTTGACCCGCAACATTTACAAGTTACGTTGAGCCACCCAGTGCCTTATTTCGTTGATATGCTTTCTCATACGTCTATGAAGCCCGTGAATAAGTCAGCAATTCAACGACATGGTGATAAATGGACCCAACCCAAGAATTTTATTGGAAATGGGGCATACGTATTGGATAACTGGGTAGTAAATGAACGTATTGTTATCAAACGAAATCCATTTTATTGGGATAACCCAAATAGCCGTATTGAGCAAGCGACCTTTTTAGCGATTAGCTCCGAAGTGAGTGATATTAACCGTTACCGTAGTGGTGAAATTGATATTTCTAACTCTGCAATCCCACCTGTTTTATATAAAAAAATGCAGCAAGAGAGGCCGAATGAATTGTATGTTCGGCCTTATTTGTGCACGTTCTATTATGAGATAAATAATCAAAAAGCCCCGTTTAATGACCCAAGAGTGCGTGAAGCAATAAAGTTAGGATTAGATAGAGAAACAATAACCAATAAAATTATCGCTCAAGGGCAAAAAGTCGCTTATGGCTTTACGCCAAGTTTTATTAATAATGGTAATTTTATCTTACCGGAATGGGCAAATTTATCAGCAGAACAACGTTATCAACGTGCTAAAGATTTGCTTGCTGAGGCCGGATATACTAAAGAAAACCCATTGAAATTTGCTTTACTGTACAACACATCAGATCAAAATAAGCAGCAAGCTATTGTTGCGGCGTCCATGTGGCAGAAAAATATTGGTGCGCAAGTGACGCTGCAAAACCAAGAATGGAAAACATCATTACAAAGCCGCCATGAAGGAAATTATGATGTTGCCAGAGCAACGTGGTGTGCCGATTACAACGAGCCAACCGCATTTTTGAACATGATGCTGTCTCAAAATAGTAATAATACCACTTTTTATAATAATCCAGCGTTTGATGCCTTGCTTGAGCAAGCGCTAACAGCACCGGACTCTTCATCTCGCCATACAATTTACCAGCAAGCGGAAGCCTTGCTAGACAATGATTCGGCTATTGTTCCTGTTTATTATCGCGTCAGTGCTCGAATGATAAAACCGAGTGTTCGTGGATTTAAAGGTAATGACCCTCTTGATTATACGGATATTAAACGGTTATATATAAGTGAACCTAATTAATAATATCTAAATAATTATAAAAAGTGTTCATCTACTGGGTGAACATGTATCAACACACAATCATAATAATTATGTATGGGAGTAACCGATAAGATGAGTAAGTTAATCAATAAATCGATTATTGCGCTTAGTGTAACGGCTGGGCTGGCAATGGGCTCTATAGCAACAAGTTTTGCAGCAACGGTTCCTGCGGGCGTTGAACTGGCTGAAAAGCAAGTGATGGTTCGCAACAACGGTTCTGAGCCGCAATCGTTAGACCCTCATAAAATAGAAGGGGTACCGGAATCTGCTTTAGCAAGAGACCTTTTCGAAGGGATCACAATAGTGGGGCCTGATGGCGAAATTTTACCTGGCTCGGCAACAAGCTGGGAAAATAAAGATTTTACAGAATGGACATTTAAAATTCGCGATGGCGCGAAATGGTCTAATGGTGACCCTGTCACGGCAGAAGATTTTGTGTATAGTTGGCGACGATTGGCTGACCCTGATACTGCATCGCCTTATGCAAGCTATTTACAATATGCCCATATTAGTAATATTGACGATGTTATCGCTGGGAAGAAAAAACCTGAAGAACTTGGTATTAAAGCTCTTGATGACAAAACTTTAGTTATTACACTGAGTGAAGCCGTTCCTTATATTCCTAAATTATTAGCTCACTCATCCATGTCGCCAGTCAATAAAAAAGTCATTGAGCAACATGGTGCTAAGTGGACGCAACCACAGAACTTTGTAGGTAATGGAGCATATAAATTAAAGGATTGGACGGTAAACGAACGTATTGTATTAGAGCGTAGCCCAAGCTATTGGGATAATGCGAATACCATTATTGACCAAGTGACTTTTTTACCGATTTCTTCAGAAGTCACTGATGTAAACCGCTACCGCAGTGGCGAAATTGATATGACATACAGTAACTTACCTATTGAGCAGTTCAAAAGTTTACAACAAAACATGCCAAATGAGTTACGTGTGAACCCATATCTATGTATTTATTATTATGAAATTAATAATGAAAAACCGCCATTTAATGACCCTCGTGTTCGTGAAGCATTAAAACTATCTATGGATAGAGATACGATTACGTATAAAGTCAAAGCCCAAGGGGATATTCCTGCGTATGGATTCACTCCACCATTTACCAGTGGAATGAAAACAGAAAAACCGGATTGGTATGCGAATATGACCCAAGAGCAGCGTAACGAAAAAGCGAAACAGCTGCTAGAAGAGGCGGGATATAACAAAGCCAACCCTCTAAAATTCAATTTATTGTATAATACTTCAGACTTACATAAGCGTATTGCCATCGCCGCTTCTTCTATGTGGAAGAAAAATATTGGCGCAGAAGTGAAACTAGAAAATCAAGAATGGAAAACATTCTTAGATAGCCGACATCAAGGTAACTATGATGTGGCCCGCGCAGGCTGGTGTGCGGATTATAACGAACCTTCATCTTTCCTCAATATGTTACTTTCCTACAGCAGTAATAATACTGTTCATTATAAAAATACAGATTTTGATGCAGTGATGAAAAAAACATTGCAAGTCAAAACGGATGATGAACGTGCTGAACTCTATCAACAAGCCGAAAAATTACTCGATAAAGACTCAGGTATTGTTCCTCTTTACTACTATGTTAATACGCGTTTAGTGAAACCTTATGTGGGGGGGTATAGTGGCAAAGATCCATTAGATAACCTGCATACTAAAGATCTGTACATTATTAAACACTAATATAGTTGTTCTGGCTCCATTTATTGGAGCCAGATGTTCGCCTATTTAGGCAATAGAAGTAGGAAAGAGCGATGTTGAAATTTATTATTCGTCGGTTGTTAGAAGCCATTCCGACTCTTTTGGTTCTGATTACCATTTCATTTTTTATGATGCGATTAGCCCCAGGGAGCCCGTTTACGGGTGAACGGAAATTGCCACCGGAAGTGATGGCAAATATTGAAGCTAAATATCATTTAAATGATCCCATGTATAAGCAGTATTTTAATTATTTAATTCAGCTTTCCAAAGGTGACTTTGGCCCATCATTTAAATACAAGGACTACAGTGTTAATGATTTAGTGGCTAAAGCATTTCCTGTTTCTGCAAAATTAGGGGCAACGGCATTCATTGTTGCTGTTCTATTTGGGGTCTCTGCAGGGGTGATAGCCGCACTCAACCAAAATACCAAATGGGACTTTACAGTCATGGGGTTTGCCATGACGGGGGTTGTTATCCCAAGCTTTGTTGTGGCACCTTTATTGGTGCTGATTTTTGCCATTCATTTGAAATGGTTCCCTGGTGGTGGGTGGGATGGTGGAAACCTAAAACACATGGTGCTACCAATGGTTGCACTTTCACTTGCTTATATTGCAAGTATTTCCCGTATTACACGCGGTTCGATGATCGAAATTATGCATTCTAATTTTATTCGTACTGCACGTGCTAAAGGGTTACCACTAAGAACTATCATTTTACGCCATGCGCTTAAACCAGCGTTGCTTCCTGTGCTTTCCTATATGGGTCCCGCTTTTGTGGGGATTATTACTGGCTCGATGGTAATTGAAACTATTTTTGGGTTACCGGGGATCGGTCAGCTCTTTGTTAACGGCGCACTTAATCGTGATTACTCACTGGTATTGAGTTTAACAATTTTAGTTGGGGTACTGACAATTACGTTTAATGCGATTGTCGATGTTTTGTACGCAGTTATTGACCCTAAAATTCGTTATTAAGTCGGAGAAACACGATGCTATCGAACCAAAAAAATAGTGAAGCTCTGGCAAACTTTTCAGAGCAGCTAGATATTGAAGGGCGCAGTTTATGGCAAGATGCAAGGCGCCGTTTTATGCACAACCGTGCGGCAATATTTAGCTTATGCGTATTGTTGTTAATTACTCTATTTGTGATTTTTGCTCCTATGATGTCGCCTTTTTTGTACGACGACACCGATTGGGAAATGATGTCAATGCCACCGGATATGGCAACCGGGCATTATTTTGGTACGGATGCTTCAGGCCGAGACCTATTAGTGCGTGTCGCGATAGGTGGGCGAATTTCCTTAATGGTGGGCGTTGCCGCAGCCTTAGTCGCAGTCGTGGTAGGCACTTTATACGGTTCATTAGCGGGTTATGTGGGTGGAAAAGTGGATTCCATCATGATGCGTATATTAGAAATTTTAAATTCCTTCCCATTTATGTTTTTTGTGATCCTCCTTGTCACGTTGTTTGGGACCAATATTTTACTGATATTTGTGGCGATAGGAATGGTGTCTTGGTTGGATATGGCGCGTATTGTTCGCGGACAAACACTCGGATTAAAGCGTAAGGAATTTATTGAGGCAGCGCTTGTTTGTGGTGTTAGTACGCGGCAGATTATTCTACGTCATATTGTACCTAACGTTTTAGGTGTAGTAGTCGTTTACGCGTCATTATTAGTTCCAAGTATGATTTTGTTTGAATCATTCTTAAGCTTTTTAGGTTTAGGCACACAAGAGCCGTTAAGTAGCTGGGGAGCGTTATTAAGTGATGGGGCGAACTCAATGGAAGTGACGCCATGGTTGCTACTGATACCAGCCGGTTTCTTAGTCATTACGCTATTTTGTTTTAACTTCATCGGTGACGGGCTACGAGATGCGCTCGACCCGAAAGATCGCTAGAGGGAATAATATGTTAAATAACTCAATGAAAAGCCCTCTGTTATCCGTGAAAGATCTCAGTGTGACATTTGCAACTCAAGATGGTGAGGTTACCGCCGTAAACAAATTGAACTTTGAATTAAGTGCGGGGGAAACGCTTGGCATAGTTGGTGAATCAGGCTCAGGAAAATCACAAACTGCTTTCGCACTCATGGGCTTACTCGCCAAAAATGGCAGAATTAATGGCTCTGCCATGTTTAATGGCCGTGAGATTTTGAATTTAAGAGAAAAAGAATTAAACCGTATGCGAGCGGAAGAGATTTCAATGATTTTTCAAGACCCAATGACATCATTGAACCCTTATTTGAAAATTGGTACACAGCTGTCGGAAGTTCTCATGTTACATAAAGGCATGAGTAAAAGAGAAGCTTTCGAAGAATCAGTTCGTATGTTAGATGCCGTTAAAATGCCTGAAGCACGTAAGCGTATGAATATGTATCCACATGAGTTTTCAGGAGGAATGAGACAACGCGTCATGATTGCAATGGCCCTGTTATGCCAACCAAAGCTGTTAATTGCTGACGAACCCACGACAGCACTTGATGTGACTGTACAAGCGCAAATCATGACGTTGCTCAATGAGTTAAAACAAGAGTTTGATACTGCAATCATTTTGATCACCCACGACCTTGGGGTCGTCGCAGGGGTATGTGATAAAGTCCTAGTGATGTATGCAGGACGCACGATGGAGTACGGTACTGCGAAGGATATCTTTTATCATCCATCTCATCCATATTCACTTGGCTTGTTAGCTGCTGTTCCGCGCCTCGATGGTGATGACGAAAGTTTAGCTACCATTCCCGGCAATCCGCCTAATTTATTACGTTTACCCAAAGGCTGCCCATTTTCACCTCGTTGCCAATATGCAGTTCAGCAATGTGTTGACCAAGAACCTGCATTAACCACATTTGGTCAAACGCGGTTACGTGCCTGCTTTAAGCCACTGGAGGAATTGGTATGAGTACCCATGAAAATAGGCCAGTTTTACTCGAAGTGAATGACCTTAAAGTCCATTTTGAGATTCGAGATAAAAAACAGTGGTTTTGGCAACCAAACAAAAGTCTTAAAGCGGTAGATGGCGTAACACTTCGTTTATATGAAGGTGAAACATTAGGTGTAGTCGGGGAATCAGGGTGCGGTAAATCCACTTTTGCTCGAGCACTTATTGGGTTAGTTAAAGCAACGGATGGTACAGTAAGTTGGCTGGGGCAGAATTTATTAGGTAAAACTGATAAAGAGTGGCGCAGTGTTCGCAGTGATATTCAAATGATTTTCCAAGATCCACTGGCTTCGCTTAATCCGCGAATGACCATCGGTGACATTATCGCTGAGCCATTAAAAACCTATCATCCTAAAATGCCACCATCACAAATCACAGAAAAAGTGAAAAAAATGATGATGCGGGTTGGCTTATTACCAAATTTGATTAACCGCTACCCCCATGAGTTTTCGGGAGGGCAATGCCAGCGTATTGGTATCGCAAGAGCATTGATTTTAGAACCTAAACTCGTGATTTGCGATGAGCCAGTCTCTGCATTAGACGTGTCAATTCAAGCACAAGTTGTTAATTTATTGCAAGAATTACAACGTGAAATGAAATTATCGCTAATCTTTATCGCGCACGATTTGGCGGTTGTTAAGCATATTTCTGACCGTGTCTTAGTGATGTACTTGGGGCATGCCGTAGAGCTTGGTACCTATGATGAGGTATACAATAATCCCTTACATCCTTATACACGCGCATTGATGTCAGCAGTGCCCGTTCCTGATCCCGATAAAGAAAAAAATAAGGTAATAGAACTTTTAGAGGGTGAATTGCCATCACCCATTAACCCACCTTCAGGTTGCGTATTTAGAACCCGTTGCCCATTAGCGGATGAAGAGTGTGCAAAAACAAGGCCATTATTAGAAGGGAGTTTCAAACATGCGGTGTCTTGTTTGAAAATTGACCCATTGTGATTGTTTTCTCGTGATAGGCGAAAGGGAATGGCGTTTAGGGGGCTTCTACTTTAATTAATCCAAAAGGGACGAAATGTCCCTTTTAATCAACTATTTCTTCCAAAAAATATGGTGAAACGGTTTAGAAGGGTGGCGGCTAATTAATACGCGAGCAAAAATATCGTCTAATTCGGCATCCGGGCTTTGAGCTAATCCAATAACCACTTCACTTAATTGGTTTAAATTAAGCTCTTCAGTAATCATCTCTTGCCAATTAAGGGTAACAGGAACAATTTCTGCGGCACCTAACTCTTCAAACTGCAAAGCAAAAATTAATTGGTCAGCGGGCTCTAAATTATCCATTGCCCCTTCAAGAAAAAGGTCATAAGCCATTTCAATGATGTCATCTTCATCGATTAAAGGTGTATTTTGTATTTCAGTCATGACCTTTCCTAATTAACTTAATTTATAACAATGGGCTAAAGAAGTAGCAAATGCGTTCAACGACACGGTTCCAGAACGGACGTTGTTCCCATTCTTCAATTTCTAAACGAGTTGAACGCGCAATATAATCATACTGAACTAGCGTGAGATCGCTACCAAAACTTTTATCATCAATGACCACTGTTATTTCAAAATTGAGCCATAAACTGCGCATATCAAGATTTACTGAACCAACAAGGCTAAGCTCGCCATCAACCAAAACACTCTTCGTGTGTAATAAACCATCTTCAAATTGATAAATCTTAACACCAGCAGCTAATAATTCACTGTAAAATGAGCGGCTTGCCCAGCGAACAAGGAATGAGTCATTCTGCCTTGGCATAATAATACTGACGTCGACACCTCGCATTGCTGCTGTACAAATTGCATGCAAAAGGTCATCACTAGGCACAAAATAAGGGGTGGTCATGATCAGTTGTTTGCGCGCAGAGAACATCGCGGTCATCAGTGACTGTTGAATCAACTCATCAGGGAAGCCCGGTCCTGAGGCGATAATTTGTGTTGTATGCCCATTCGCTTGTTCAAAAGGCATAATATTACTGTCAGGCGGTGGTGGGAGTACGCGTTGGCCGGTTTCCATTTCCCAGTCAAAAGCATACACGATACCTAATGTGGTACTCACAGGGCCTTCCATACGTACTAAAATGTCAACCCATTCACCAACCCCTGAATCTTGTTTAAAATAACGAGGGTCAACCATATTCATACTGCCTGTATATGAAATATAGTTATCGATAACCACTATTTTACGATGTTGACGTAAATCCATTCGACGCAAGAAGAAACGCATCAAATTAACTTTTAATGATTCTACAAACTCAATACCTGCAGCACGCATTTTTTCGGGGTAATCGCTACGGAAAAAATGCCAACTTCCCGCGGAGTCCACCATAATCCGGCACTTAACACCGCGTTTAGCGGCATTAAGTAAGGCTTCGGTAACACCGTCGACTAAACCACCCGGTTGCCAAATATAGAAGACCATTTCAATCGAGTGCTGGGCATTGTTGATGTCGTTGACTATCGCTTTTAATGAGTCTTCACAGGTAGTTAAAAGTTGAATTCTATTACCTTTAACACCAGCAATACCCTGGCGCTTTTCAACTAACTGAAATAATGGTTCAGCGACGGGGCTATTATCAGTGGCGAAGATATGTTTTGAAGTTCGTAAGTTTTCTAACCATGTCGCGACGGAAGGCCACATATCATGAGCTTTATCGACTCGACGTTTACCGAGGTGAAGTTCACCGAAGGCGACATAGGCAATAATCCCGACTAATGGCAGAATATAAATGATCAGGAGCCATGTCATGGCTGAGGTGACCGGCCTTCTTTTGACTAAAATGCGGACTGTAATTGCTGCAATAATTAGCCAATATAGGAAGAACAGAAGCCAACTCATAAGTGTATAGACGGTTGCCATAACGGGTCAGATGCCTCACTGATAAGAAAAAGGTTCAAAAAAAGATAGTTTAGCTAAAAAAACTGTTAGTAAAATATCAACTTAATAGAATTTAGCAAAATTCTGCAGTAAAAGCTTCGTGAAATAGAGTAATTTGTTAGGAAAAATAGTTTTGTTAATTGATTTTATCATCATGAAATTAAAAGCAGTGCACCGAAATGACATAAAAAGTTCCTCTTGGTTCTTTTTTTCAAAGGAATATAATATTTTTTTCTAATAATTTTTAGACGATAAAAGGACACAATTAAATGAGACGTAGTAGGCATGAAGTAGGGCGTTGGCGTATGTTAAGACAATCCCTACGTCGCCGTAGACGCTGGCTAGAAGGGCATTCAAGGCGAAACATGCGCATCTATGCAATGCGTAAAATTGACATTTACCATCGTCGGCATTCCCTGCTTTTTACCCAATGGATTGAGTAAGGTTATTACAGCGTACACTCACATTTTTCACTTTGTATGACAAACCTTATTGAATATGATTGCTATTTGCATTTAAACTATCAGTCATATTCTTTTTTGGTAGACAGGTGTAGGGTAGAAATTGCATATGCGTTGGATGCGTTGGACTTTAATTATCGTCGTTTCATTATCTATTCATGCGGGTCTTGCGATGGCATGGATTTTTAATCAACCTAACTTGGTCAGAGACCCTGAACCATTGACGATTTCTATGGTTGCTTTTGCCGCCCCTGAACCCGCTTCTGAGCCCGTTGAGCAGGTTGAAACACCGGTAGAGCCAGAACCAGAGCCTGTTATAGAGCCAGAACCCGAACCAGTAGTTGAACCTGTAATTGCATTACCTAAGAAGAAACCTGAGGTGAAGAAAAAGCCTAAGCCAAAACAGGAAGAAAAGAAAAAAATTAAAGAAGATATTAAGCCAGTTGAAAAGCAATTGGCGATGAATAATCTTAAATCAGACGTTACTGCGCCGAAAACGAATAACAGCACCATTAAAACTGCAAATAATACAGGGGCAAGTAATAGTCAATCGACTAAGAAAGGTGGCCCGAGGGCTCTGCATAAACAAGCTCCTTCCTATCCTGAACGCGCGCGTCGCTTAGGTAAAGAAGGATATGTGAAAGTTCGTTATGATATTGATGATGGTGGACGAGTGACAAATATTGAATTTGTTGAAGCCTCACCTAAAGGTTTGTTTGAGAGAGATGTTAAACGAGCAATGAACCGTTGGACTTTTGAGAAACAGCCTGCAAAAGGTTATGTGACTGAAATTTATTTCAAATTAGATGGCACTGTTAGCCAAGTCTAATGGTTATTATTAGGCTGTATGAAAAAGCACCACAGCAATGATGGTGCTTTTTGTTTTTTACATGATGAGAGGATAAAAAACTTATGCTTCGTTAGTTTTTTGATCCGAACTCGCTAATTGAAAATGTTGTTTCTCTTTGGGTAATGAACGTGGGGTACTATCATCATTAACTGCGACATAGGTGAATACCGCATCAGTAGCACGATAACGTTGCCCAACAGGCTCGGTTGCGACTTTTTTTACCCAAACTTCAATATTAATGGTAATTGAGCTTTTTCCTGTTTTTAAGCAACGTGCATAGCAGCAAACAACATCACCAACCGCAACAGGCTTTTGAAACTTAATGCCATTAACTGCCACGGTAACAACTCGTCCTAGCGCTATTTCTTTTGCTAAGATAGCCCCACCTATATCCATTTGTGACATTAACCAGCCACCAAAAATATCACCATTCGCATTAGTATCTGCTGGCATGGCTAATGTACGTAAAACCAACTCACCGTTCGGCAATTGCATATCTGACTCTTATTAAAAAGGTTATCACTTTTGATTTTGCATTTATAACAAATTACATATGCAATAGTAAACCTGAACCATACAGTTATTGATTGATAATAGCTATTTGATTGAATTGCTGCAAAAATATGACAAATATGGTACCCATTATTAATAAACGGCATCTAATCTTGGTAAAAGATCAACTTTTGCAAAGAAAAAGCAAGAAGTGTTTTTTATATTTAGTCAATTGATTGAATTGGCTATACTCACTAATATAAATTTTATTGATTAATTTAGAGGTATGAAATGAGATTGTTACTGGCAATATTATTACCTTGGTTGCAATTTTTTACGATAGGGCGCCCCTTTGCTGGGATCATTTGCTTAATTCTACAGATCACGTTAATTGGTTGGCTACCCGCTGCCATATGGTCGGTATACGCATTATCACAGTACAATACAGATAAAAAAATTGAAAAAGCATTTGGTGAAAAACGCTTTTAATATGAAAAAAACCTGCTAATTGTCTATCGATTAGCAGGTTTTTAACTCTAATTTTTAATTATTCTTCGTGTTTTTCTGCAGGCTCTTTAACCATATTTTTAAAAATATAGACCACACTCAGTACTGTAAATATTAGTGTTCCCGCAGTCAGACCAAAGACTTTGAAATTCACCCAAATATCTTGTGCCATCCAGAAAGCAACATAAATGTTTAGCAATGCGCAGAAAATAAAGAAAATTGCCCATGCACTATTGAGTTTGTTCCAATAACTATCTGCTAATTTTATTTCTTGATTACTGCCTAACATGCGCTGAATTAGGGGCTTTTCAGTAAACCATTGGCTAAAGAGCAATGCGCCAGCAAACGCAGCATAGATGATAGTGACTTTCCATTTAATAAATGCATCGCTGTGGAAAATAAGGGTTAAAGCAGCAAAACTCATCACAATTGCACAGGTAATTTTTGCAACTTTTTCAACTTTCTTATAAATAAGATAAGTTGCTAATAATGCTAATGGAGTAGTCACCATTAATGCGCCACTCGCATAGAAAATATCGTATCTTTTATAGACAATAAAAAATATTATCAAAGGAATAAAATCAATAAGTTGTTTCATAACAGTGAATACAGCGCCTCAACGTAAAGATAATGGAGTAGTTTAACCGATTTTGGCTTTAATTGTTAAAAGTTTGCACCTTTTTACCAATAAACATGCTTTGTTACCAATCATATTTGCACTATTTTACGATTATTTGACTTACTTCTAGATAAACTTTATTAGTTCGGATATAAGTAATACATAAAATAATTTAACTTGCTAATTTATAGGTACTTTTCTCCCATGATAAAGGCAAAGCTATTTGTCTGGATGCCAGGTTTAAAAACGCTGTTTAACTATCAGCGTTCAGACTTAGGCTCTGATGTTAAAGCCGGTCTGTCTGTCGCTGCGGTTGCTTTGCCAGTGGCTATTGCCTATGCCGAATTAATGGGAGTGAACGCCATTGTCGGATTATATTCATGTATTTTACCGATGTTTTTCTATGCGTTATTTGGTACGTCTAAACAGTTGATTATCGGGCCTGATGCCGCAACATGTGCTGTAATTGCAGCCGCAGTCGCACCACTCGCAATGGGAGATGAAACCGTTCGTTGGCAACTAATTATTGTCATGAGCTTTATGACAGGAGTTTGGTGTTTGATTGCAGCAAGGTTTCGTTTAGGTACCTTTGCTGATTTTTTATCTAGACCGATATTGCAAGGTTTATTAAATGGTGTTGCTCTTACGATTATAGTCAGCCAAATCAGTAAAATATTTGGTATTACTAGTTTACCTTCAGGATTTATTGAACGCTTAATAGCGTTTCCATTAGCGCTAATAGAAACACATATTCCGACATTATTAGTGGCTATTGCAACACTGGTAATCACCTTAGTGATTAAGCGAGTACGGAGTAAGTGGCCGTCTCTATTAATTGCAATGGTTTTGGCTACGGCAGCCAGTATTCTATTTAATCTTGAGCAATATGGCATTAGCACGGTTGGGGATTTAGGTGAAGGACTTCCTTATATACCTATGCCAGATTTTCCGCCAGGGTTACTCAGAGATCTTGTCATTCCATCATTAAACTTAGCAGTGATTAGCTTTGTAAGCTTCATGATGACAGCGCGAAGTTTTGCAAGCAAAAATGGCTATACCGTGGATGCAGACCAAGAGTTAAGAGCATTAGGGATGGCAAATATTGCTTCTGCTTTTGGTCAAGGTTTTGCAGTGAGTGCTGCGAGTAGCCGTACTGCGGTTAATGATATGATGGGAGGGAAAACACAATTGGTTTCCCTCGTTGCCGCGGTGACCATCTTAGCTGTTTTACTTTTTTCTATGAATTTATTGGAATATATTCCTATGCCTGCTTTAGGGATGGTTTTAATTATTTCGACTTATTCTTTGCTCAGCTTCCGCAGTATTTTATCGATGCGCAAACGTAATAGAGAAGCTTTTTTCTTATGTGTTTTCACTTTATGCGCAGTGCTGGTAGTTGGATTAATTAGTGGAGTAGGTTTAGCCGTTTTATTAGGTTTATTGCAGTTTATCCGAATTATCTTTAGG
This sequence comes from Providencia rettgeri, assembly GCF_013255915.1. GTDB lineage: Bacteria > Pseudomonadota > Gammaproteobacteria > Enterobacterales > Enterobacteriaceae > Providencia > Providencia hangzhouensis. Next base: position 2,372,535 of record NZ_CP053896.1, read on the forward strand.
CCAACAGATCAACTATTAGGCGTGGATGAACATGGCATGTTGCACTCGATGACATCAGAGAATGATATTCAAGAAGTTGATGGCGTCCTAATTTATCGTTTCAATTCTCCACTCACCTATTTCAATGTGAATTACTTTAAAGAGCGGCTAAATAAACATTTAGATAATCAACGTAAAAGGCCTGCTTGGGTGATTGTTGATGCTGCTGTCAGCTTTACGCATAATGATGTGAGCGTATTTTCCACATTGAATGATATTGTGACATCTTTGAAGGCGAAAGGGGTGACTTTGGTACTAGCTGGGCGTAGAACTTCTCTTAATCGTTGGTTAGAACAGAATAAAATCAACCGTTCAGATGATGATTTATTAGTGGTACCGGATATTTATTTTGCGATCCGTTTAATTCAAAGTAAGCAGCAAATTCAAATGAAATGTGTCGAAGAAAGAAAGACACAAGAGAGTGGAAAGAACCCAGGCTCATTAGAATATGATTGCGAAAATCGAATGGTATCAACGGATATTAACTCAGATAAAGTTTGAAAATAACATAAAGAAAAAGGTATCAAATGATACCTTTTTATTAGTGAGATCAATTCTTTGTGATTAGCATATATAGACGATAAAAGTAAATTAAAGCAAATGCGGCTACAACATTATTGAGTAAAAAGGAGATGCCATTAATTGCAATATGATTCATATTAAGGTTGCCCAATAGAACACTAATAAGCATTTGAACGGCCATCCAAATCAAAATCATCGGTAAGGCGACACGCCAATTTGCATAAGCCAATTTCCAGCTTTTTCCCATCGCACTAAATGGGTTGGTGTTTTCAGTCATTAAAATTGCTGGCGCTAAGGAAAAACCAATAGCTAGCACAATACCAGGTAGAACCATAATTGTGATGCCTAATTGGATAAGCAGCGAGCAAACGACCAACAGAAGAAACATAGAAGGTGCTTTGTTCAGTGATGATGTTATCGCTTGAAGCCCTGTCATCTCTTCGCCACGTGACATCCCTGAGATATAGGATAATGTGCCACAAATAAGGAACAAACTGCCAAAAGTGACGGAGAGAATCAAGCCAAAAGAAACGCGCAAAATACTACTTTTATCTTCTTCAGATAGATTTAGAATCCAGTCTTGTAACCCCGAATTACCGGATTCAATCATTTTACTTTGTGCTTGAGCAAGAACACCTATCATTTGTTCACTGGGGATCATCATTGCATAGATGATAAGGCTTACCACAGTGGCTAAGAGCACAATGGTGAGGAGGCCACTCAATTGGTTTTTAAAGAAATTGATACTATCACTGATGAGTGAGTTGGCCGAAATGGACATGACACTGCTCCTATCTACAAACGGGATCAAAATTTTAATCTAATTGTAACCGAGTATCACGCCTAGAGGTAGAGAAAGATAAGAAAATTCGGGAGGTTAAGAAAAATACATTGCTCATGATGATCGAATTTAATTAACCCAATAAATGAATCTATATAAATTGTATTTTTTATGCATGTTTAAAATTTGAAATAAATATCTATATTTAGAAATCAAATTTTTATTTTCTTAGTTACTTTATAAAAATTGATTTAAATCAAAATTAAAAAAACAATAAATGAAATAATAAATCCATATTTATTGGTTTACCTATAAATTAGTAAAAGATGTGATCTTGATTTGAACATCAATTTAAATAATACGGTATATTTTCCTAAAATAAAAACATAGGAATGGGATTGATAATGAAAAAACTCACTGCGCTTGTATTAGCTGCTGCAACTTTAGCTCCAGCAGTTTCTATTGCTCATGAAGCTGGCGACTTTCTTTTCCGTGCGGGTACTGCAACTGTCAGACCTAATGTCGGAGGGGATGATGTTAAAACGGATATTTTAGGCAATTTAGGTACCTTTGGTGCCAATAATAATACTCAATTAGGTTTAACGTTTGGGTATATGATCACTGATAATATCGGTGTGGAATTATTAGCAGCAACTCCATTTGAGCATAAAGTTGGTACAGGTCCTACAGGTAATATTGCAACAGTTAAACATTTACCACCAACATTAATGGCACAATATTATTTTGGTAGTAAAGAAGACAAGTTACGTCCTTATTTAGGTGCAGGTCTTAACTACACTTTCTTCTTTGATGAGAAATTTAACTCTACCGGAAAAAATGCAGGCTTATCTGATCTAGATTTATCAAGCTCGTGGGGCTTTGCGGCGCAAGCAGGTATGGATTATATGCTGACTGATAACTGGATGTTAAATGCCTCTGTTTGGTGGATGAATATTGAAACGGATGTAAAATTTAAACAAGATGGAAAGCAATATAAAGTTGATACTCGTTTAGACCCATTTGTATTTATGTTTGGTGCGGGTTACCGTTTCTAAGAATTTGATAGGATGCAATACAGGTAATACCTGAATTCTGAAGGATTAGAGAGAAGTAGGAAATCCGAGAATATTCGTATTCTCGGATTTTTCAATTTCTATTAGGTGTAAACATATATTTAACAAATGGCAATCATAATGACAATATTTATAGCTGATGATATTTATAATATATTAATTGGTGTTATAGAGTGATAATAAAGTAAAAATACCTATTAAAGATAATAATTTAGGGAGGTTGAAAATATTAAGACTAATTACCTTGAAATAAAAAAGCCGAATACAGGGGCGTATTCAGCTTTAAGATATTATTTAAATTTACAATATTAAATTACCAAAACCATTGCACGTTTAACCCAGCATTGACGCTACTGGTTTCATATTCGTCCGGCTTATAAAGAGGAGCTCCTAAGAATAAGTCATAACTAAATATATTAACATTACCTCTCATACCTATAGCCATTCCTAATAATTGGTCATCAGAATAGAGGCCTAACGGATAAACACCGCCGAATACACGTCCATAGTCAAGAGCATAGTATGGATAGATGGAGAAGCCAGGAATATAAAAGTTAAACTCATTACGCAAGTAAAAACCCTTATCACCTATTAGGGAATATTCTTCGTCAAAACCACGAACCGTCCAACGGTTACCTAACGAAAATTGATCTTGAATGGTTAAGCGGTCTCGTGAGTATTGTATAAACAGTTGTGGATTATAACTCATAATAAAATTGTCAAAGGCGAAAGGGAACATTCCTGAAATATCGGCAGTATAAACACGGCTCATCTTGCTGACATCACCATATTTCATGTCCCAGCTTTCTTCGGCACCAAACCAAGGCACATTACGTTGGTAATATAGTGAAGCATCAATAGTTGAATTATTGATGTTTTGACGGTGGCTAACACCGAGTTTAAGGCTGGTAAGGTCACGCTGTTGGGAAAGTAGGGCGACATCCTCTAATTTATATTTTGATTTTCTTTTAATTAATTGAATTGATGCAGTGTCTTTGAACGTTTGCCCACGCAAGAAAACATTACTCGCCGTAGCATTATAATATTTGCTATCGCCATAATACTTATAGCTAAATATGGAATCATTAATAGTTTGTTTATAGTCGCTTTTGCTTGCATACAATGAAAAAAGCCAGTAGTTGTAGGGCACGGAATAATAAATTGCTGTGTTACTGGTGCTGTAGCGGGCTTGGTTTTTTAAATTTTTTCCTGCTGAAACATATATTGTGTCGTTTAAACTCGTTAAATTATTAGCATACAAAGTTACTCCGACTTGATCTTTACCCGTTTGGCGGCTTCCTGAGTTATTGTAATATCCACCTACGTTAAAGTGAGATGATTTTTCTCTTTGTATGGAAATATCCGATGTGGAAAATTCTTTACCCGGTGCTAGCTCTATATTCACTTTAGCACCCGGTATCCGCTCAAGGTTCTCTAAGCCTTGTTCGATGTCACGAATATTCAGAATATCCCCTTCTTTAGCAGGCATAATCGCACCTAATGTAATATAGGTGTCGCTACCTTCTGCAAGTTTTACATTCGCAACTTTACCTGGAATAATCTGGAGCGTTAAAATACCCTCACTGATGTTTTGTTCTGGAATATTAACTCGTGTTGTGACATAGCCTGATTTAATTATTTTATCTTGTAAGCCCTTTGCTAAAGTTTCAACGCCATTAATACCAATGCATACACCAACAACTTGGTTTGCATAAGCTTCTAGAGGTCGCATAGAAGGGAGTTTAGGCTCAGAGAGTAAGATAACCTGTTTCATTTGAAAACAATCTTTCTCATCATCAAAAACTAAAATATTATTTGAACGCTCTCTAGTTTTACCTAAGGCATCTTTAGCTTCTAATTGAGTCTGTTGTTGGCGAGAACGATCTTGGCTAGCTTGGTTATTAATTTGTTGGTCAATAATTTGTGCGGTATTAGCTGATGCAGCTAAAGGCAAAGAAGTTAAAGTTGATAATAGAAAAATAAATCGAAAATTCATGTGCACCACATTAATTTTAATAAAGATTAAAGTTATTTTTATGATATAAAGACTAATAAATTGCCGATATAATTATTTATTAATTAAATACATCAGAATTTTCTTGTTTAATCTCCATCAGTCCTTTGTTTTGAAATGAGTACATGTATATCCCTATAACAAACCTATTGTTAATTTTCTTATTTTACATAATTTAATTATGCGTTAAATTTATAATAAATAAAAATTAATTAAATTGATTGAGTTAGTGTAAATGCTTTTGGGGATTACTACTGAAAATATAACTAATATAATTTAATCTTTGGTGGTTTGGTTAATTCTTAATGAAATCAATGTTTAGCAAATACACTAAATTAGATTAAATAAGTTTTTTTACTTAGAGTTAAACTATTTTGTCTTGCTTTAAAAATAAGTAAACATTAGAAAGCTTTAAGGTTTGTCAATGATATTAAAATAATGGTGTATACTATTTTAATATCACTCCGTATTGGCGTAATAAAATAAGGAGGCTAGTAGCCTCCTTATTTGACTTAATTAATAATAATAAGGTGTATTTAAAACAATCATTGAACCTAGGATTTGTCCAGTAGGGCTATTGTAAATTATAGGACTTGTAATCGTAGTTTTGTTCATTGAACTTAAGCGTCCAGTGTTATTATCTACGCGAGTAAAGGCATCAATGTTTAAATCTTTGCCAGCATGAATTGAACCTGATTTGGTATTATCTAGCTTATTAAGATCTAAATTGACATCATTAGCACCTTGAATTTTTCCACTACGGTTATCAAGGTCATTTCTTAGTGTAATATTAATATCGCCTTTATTTCCAGCCTTTTCCTGTGCATCTGAAACAATCACACCAGAGTTGTTATTTATGCCATTTGCTTTGATAGTAATAGAACCATCTTTGGTATAAATACCACCCGTTTGGCCGGAAACACCGTATTTGCTAGCATAAGCATTAAAACCGCTAGCATAGCTGTTATCTACAGTTGTTGCATTAACTACGACATTAGAATCAGCAGAAATTAAACCTCTTAGGTTGTTTAAGTAAGTTGCTTTAATGTCTATATTATTTCCTTTGATAAAACCATATTGGTTGTTAAGGGAATACACATCAAACTTGGACTTACCTGCACCAGAAATTAGTGAACCTTGGTTATTAACAACATGAGCATTAATATTTAAGGCTTTTCCACTATCAATTGAAGAATAACCATTATTTACTAGGTTACTTCCCAAGGTGATATTGATTGGGCCATTGTTAGATTTAATCAATGAGTTACTATTTTGTAACGTAATAGTATCTATATCGATTCTTCTTTTTGCTGAAATTTGAGAGTTATTATTATTAGTGACAGTATTACGAGCATTTATTGTAATATCACGACCTAATAATGTTGAGTTATCGTTTGCTAGGGTGGTTGTTTCTATAGTTAAACTACCATTACCACCTGCTCGAATTCCTCGTTCGTCTGCATTAACAACATTACTACGTAAGGTATAGTTGTTATCAACCTTCCCTGTTGCACGAATTGCAATATCGCCACTATTAGTTTTGATTGAACCATTAGTATTAACAACATTTGCAGTTGAGATATTCATGTCTTTTTGAGCATGGACAATACCATTTCGGTTATCAATACTCGAAGCTGAAGCGAGTTTGAGATTACCGCCATTAGACTTAATCTGTCCATTCACATTACTTAGAACTAATCTTTGAGAATCAATATCAACATCGCCATTAGCTATAATAGTAGAATTATTATATAAACCATTGGCTTTTATATTGATGTTGCCATTGGCATTTACTTTTCCGCGTTGGTTATACACTAAGCCAGTTGAATCAATATTAACTCCACCGATTCCGGCAGCTAGGTTTCCGTTATTGGAAACACCAGTTCCACTTTCAGTTGAAATTAAGGTAATTTTGTCAGCATACATACCACCCATGGCGGCTACATCGACACCAATTCGAGTTGCATTTCCAACGCCTTGAACTTTAGTCACGAAATTACCTTTGGCATCGACAAAGTTATTACCTGCGACGACATTAATTTCTTTAGCGTGGATATCACCTTGGATCACCGCAGAACGAGCGATGATATCCGTCGGGGAGTCTGATTTTAAGCGGCTATTAATAATAATTTGGCCTTTTTCAACGTTATAGCCAAGAACTTCACCGCCAGCAACAATTGGTTTACCCGTTGTTAGAGTTACTCGGTCTGTGTTGATAAAACCACAATTATTACATGTGATACCAGATGCGTTAGCAACGATAACTTGTGCTTTATCACCTGCAACTTCAATCATTCCGCCTAGGGTACTTGCCTTATATGAATTAACTTCATTCAAAATGACTTTTGCAGGGCCATTACCATTATTTAAATTTAGGTTTCCATTGATTTGTCCGCCTAAACTGGTATTCGTATTTGTTGCGCTATTATTTAAAATAACCCCTTTTTGGTCAACATCAAATTGGCTATAAATGTTATGTGAGACACCTTTGTCACTAGCTCCTTTAATATGAACGATAGTCGGGCCATTACTTTGATTTATTACACCAGCACCATTTGTATTAACAACGGCGCCGTGAGCAACAGATATTGACCCTAAAATAACAGATACACTTAAAAAGAGTGGTTTGATTTTCATCATAGGATGAGTGGTAGGCTGTTTCATAAATATCCCTAAAATAGACTATAGATAAAATTAAAAATAGCTAAATAAAATTCCATTAAAGCATGAAGATTATCCGTGATATTTGTTTTTATTAAAATTTAATTGTATTTAAGTTGAATCATACGGGTGCAAATAGCTTAAAATAATTATATTTTGATATAAATGGTGTTTTATATACAACGGTTGATTATTCTTAGTAAAATCAATTGGTAAGGTTTACTCTGCTGTGGATTTGATAAGGGGATTTACCAGTGTGTAAGTACGTAAGTATTATTTTTGATATTAATGGATTCGATTAGTAAATATTATGATTATTAAATTTTAGCTATTTAATCAATAGCTAATTAATAGTTAATTGATATCTATTATATTTAAATTGGTTTAAAATTTAATTATAGAAGGCTAGGTAAAGTTTATTTAAGACTATTTTTTATAATTTTAAGTAACCAAGCCATTAATTTTAAATATGACTTGATTACTATTTATTCCTTATCTATTTTTGTGTTGCTGCTTTCATTTTTGCAACGAATTCAGTTAATGATTTAAGCATAACGTCAGGGCGATGTAGGTTATTTTCAATAATTTTAACCACAGCTGAACCTGAAATTGCGCCTGCAGCACCATTTTTAATCGCATCTTCGACTTGCTCAGGTTCTGATATTCCAAAACCTTGTAGGGCGGGAGCCGCTTTATATTGGTTTAATTGACTCAATAAGTGAGTCAATGGCATTTCTGCTCTTTTTTCAGTACCTGTCACGCCTGCACGAGATAATAAATAAGTATAACCTTGGCTATATTTCCCGATCTGTTGCAGTAGCTCATCATTAGCATTTGGTGGGCAAATAAAAATGGGTGCAATATTGTGAGCTAGCGCCGCTTCGCGAAATGGTTTTGATTCAGACATAGGGACATCTGCAACTAATACAGAATCAACACCTGCTTTTTCGCAGCGAATATAAAAATTTTCAATACCATTCGTAAAAACTAAATTTGCATAGACTAATAAGCCAATAGGAATAGTAGGGTGTTTTTCTCGAATACGACGGAGTAGTTCGAAACAAATTGTTGGGGTAATTTCACTTTTAAATGCACGCAAATTTGCATTTTGGATAGTTGGGCCATCTGCCAGTGGATCAGAAAATGGAATACCAATCTCTAATGCATCAGCACCACCAGCAATCAAAGCATCGACAATTTTTAATGATAACTCAGCATCTGGGTCACCTAAAGTGACAAATGGAACAAATGCGCCTTGGTTATTCTGAGCTAAACGTTCAAAAAGTTGGGTGTAGCGTTCCATTAGATTTCTCCTTTGCTGGCTAAAATATCATGTACCGTAAAAATATCTTTATCACCACGGCCAGACAAATTGACGATTAATAACTGTTCTTTATTAGGTTCTTGCTCTGCCATTTTTAATGCATAAGCGAGTGCATGAGATGATTCTAATGCAGGAATAATTCCTTCCTTACGTGATAATAATTTAAAAGCATTTAAGGCTTCATCATCGGTAATGGAAACATATTCAGCACGACCAATACTGTTTAAATGGGCATGCTGAGGGCCGACAGAAGGGAAATCTAATCCTGCAGAGATAGAATAGGATTCTTCAATTTGACCTTCATTGGTTTGCATCATTGGCGATTTCATACCGAAATAAATCCCGACACGGCCATGCTTTAACGGGGCACCATGTTGGCCGGATTCAATACCTAATCCAGCAGGTTCCACACCGATTAGTTTCACATCTTCTTCTGGAATAAAAGAGGCAAATAAGCCGATTGCATTTGAACCACCACCAATACAGGCAACGACAGCATCAGGTAAACGGCCTTCTTTTTCGAGAATTTGTTGTTTTGCTTCATCACCAATCATACGTTGGAACTCACGTACAATTGTTGGGTAAGGGTGTGGCCCCGCCGCGGTTCCTAATAAATAATGAGCTTTATCATAGCTGCCAGACCAGTCCCTTAATGCTTCATTACAGGCATCTTTCAATGTGGCTGAACCGCTGTAAACTGGAATAACTTCAGCGCCCATTAATTTCATTCGAAATACATTGGGAGACTGGCGTTCTACATCTTTGGCACCCATATAAATACGGCATTTCATGTTCAGTAATGCACAAGCCAGTGCTGTCGCAACGCCGTGCTGCCCAGCGCCTGTTTCTGCAATTATTTCAGTTTTTCCCATTCGCTTAGCAAGTAGTGCTTGGCCTAATACTTGGTTAGTCTTATGGGCACCGCCGTGCAGTAAATCTTCCCGCTTTAAATATAATTTTGTTTTTGTACCTGCGGTTAGATTTTTACATAACGTTAGCGCAGTAGGGCGACCTGCATAGTTTTTTAGTAAGTCGTGAAACTCACGAATAAATTCATCATCATTCTGTGCGTCGATAAACGCGTCTTCTAATTGGTTTAATGCAGGAATAAGAATTTCTGGGACATATTGCCCACCAAACTCGCCAAAATACGGATCTAATTTGCTCATTATTTATTGTCCATTTTATCAGTTACATTAATTGGTGTTGGAGTCTTTCATTTCGTTGTGTATTGATGAGCCGTTGATTTGGCTAACAACGTTGACAACACCAAATTTATTTTTTGTTGACTTTTTATACCAGGTTCAATTTCAACCCCTGAATTAAAGTCTAATCCGTTGCACAATAACTTAGCTGCGTCTAGGCAGTTATCAGGGGTAAGCCCCCCCGCTATCATTAATTTCTGTGTTGTGGACGAGGGGATTGCTGACCAATCGAAGGTTTTGCCAGTACCACCAGAGCCATTATCCAGCAATAACACATCAATACCTTGTGTATCGTAGTCATTTAGAGTTGTTCGTGACATATCAAGCGCCTTCCAAACTTCACAGTAGTTTGGTAAAAATGTTTTTAACGTATTGATATAAGAAGTATCTTCTTCACCATGTAATTGTACCGCAGATAATGCAAGTTGCTTGGCGATATGAGCAACAAAATCCGCGGACTGATTGCGGAAAACACCGACATATTTTAAAGGCGCTGCATGGATGATATTCTGCGCTTGTGACAATGTCACTTTTCTAGGGGAAGTTTCAGCAAAAATTAATCCACCATAGTGTGCTCCCGCTTCAAATGCGGCTTTTGCATCTTGCTCGCGGGTTAAACCACAGACTTTATGTTCTCCCACTAACAAGTTTCGAATGGCTTTATCTAGGTCAGCTTGCTCCATTAAGGCGCTACCGATTAAAAAACCATTCGCAAATTGTTTCAGCGACTGAATATGTTGGTGTTGATGAATACCTGACTCACTGATCACAATGGTACCCTTCGCTAAGCGGGGTGCGAGTTCACGAGTTCGGTTTAAATCAATAGAAAGGTCACGTAAATCACGGTTATTGATACCAACAACCTTGGCTTGTAACCGAATTGCTCTCTCTAATTCTTCTTCATTACTGACTTCCGTTAATATTCCCATATTAAGTTGATGAGCGACCTCTGCTAACGCTTTATATTCATCATCATTTAAGACAGATAACATGAGTAAAATGGCATCCGCTTGGTAGTAACGTGCAAGGTAGATTTGGTATGGGTCAATGATGAAATCTTTGCATAACACGGGTTGTTTTACGGTATTACTGACAATCGTTAAGTAATCCATATTCCCTTGAAAATATTTTTCATCAGTAAGAACGGAAATCGCGGATGCGTAGGGCGCATAAGTTTTAGCTATCACAGCGGGGTCGAAGTCAGCACGAATCAACCCCTTTGAAGGCGATGCTTTTTTGCACTCTAAAATAAATACAGGGCGTTTTGCGCTTAGTGCGTTATAGAAACTACGCTGGCTAGGTTGAATACCAGCAATAAAGCTTTCTAATGGCTGCTTGGCTTTGCGTTCGATTAAATAATCAACTTTATCATTAACAATTTTTTGTAAGACTGTCGCTTTCATTTTATTGGTTCCTTGCCGCGAGTGCTGTGACGCGGTCAAATGCTTTACCGCTACGAATAATTGCGAGTGCGTGTTCGCTGTTTTGTTTTAAGTCTTCATGGCCATTAATACGCATCAACATGGCGACATTGGCCGCTACAGCAGCTTCGTGAGCAGCTTGCCCATGGCCTTGAAGCAAGTTACTAAGTAACACGCGGTTTTCATCTGGTGTTCCGCCTTCTAAGTCACGTAATTGATACGGTTCTAACCCAAAATCATCTGCAGTTAATTGGTAATGTTGTACTTTGCCATCTTTTAATTCAGCGACTTGAGTCACTGCATGTAATGAAACCTCATCCATCCCTCCACTGTGTACCACAGCTGCACGGGTGAAACCAAGCATCTGTAATGTTTCAGACACCGGTTTTACTAATGATTCTTGGTAAACTCCGATAAGGGCAATTGGCGGACGAGCCGGATTAATTAATGGCCCCAATACATTAAATAACGTTCGGGTTTTTAATTGAGTGCGTACAGGGGCCGCATGGCGGAACCCACTATGGTATTGCGGTGCAAATAAAAAACAAACACCAAGCTCATCTAAAGCGTCACGAGCGCTTTGCGCACTGAGATCAAGAGCGATACCAAAGGCAGCCAGTAAATCTGAAGAACCTGAACGGCTCGAAACACTACGATTACCATGCTTGGCTATTTTAATACCACATTCAGCAGCAACAAAGGCACTTGCTGTTGAAATATTAATACTATTTGCACCATCTCCCCCTGTACCAACAATATCACTGAATAGGTAGTCAGGGCGGGGAAAGGGTTGTGCATTTTCTAAACAAGCTAGAGCGGCACCCGCAATTTCTTGTGGTTGTTCGCCACGCATTTTCATACTGATTAACACAGCGGCTAACTGAGGTTCTGTTAATTCACCTTGAATAATGGCATTAAACAAGTACTGGCTTTCTTGTTGAGTTAGCGGCTGCGCTTTAAATAATTTATCATAAATATTTTGCATAATTGGCTCTTTAGTATTCCGTTAGTGCGAATGAGTGGATTCGATTGCATTGGGAGTAGAAAGAGCCCATGCCACGGTGTTTTCTAACAACTGTTTACCTTGAGTTGTTAAAATGGATTCTGGGTGAAATTGGAATCCACAAACTCTATCGCTATCATTACGTACAGCCATGACCATGCCATTTGACTGGGCACAAATGGTCAAGCTCTTCGGAATTTGGCTACCAACAAGAGAGTGGTAGCGAGCCACTGATATTGGGTTTTCAAGATGGTTAAACATGGCTAATCCATCATGTGTGGCTATTGAGGATTTACCATGCAAAATTTCACCTGCAGCAGAGACAGTTCCACCATAGGCCTCAACAATAGCTTGGTGACCTAAGCAAATACCGATAACAGGAATTTTGCCTTTTACACGCATCAATATTTCTGGCATTGAACCTGCTTCACTAGGTTTTCCTGGACCGGGTGATAAGACTAAAATAGGTGAAACCATTTGATTTAATACAGATAAAATATGTTCTGCACTGACGGTATTGCGATAAATAACCACCTGATGTCCACCCGCACGCAGTTGGTCTACAAGGTTATAAGTAAAGGAGTCAACGTTATCGAGCAGTAAAATATTCGCCATTAGAATAACTCCTTAACTTGGTGTGCTTGGGCAATTGCACGGATCACAGCACGTGCTTTATTACGGGTTTCATCTGCTTCTGCTTGAGGTATGGAGTCTAGAACGACACCACCTCCCGCTTGTACAGTGGCAATGCCATTTTCTACGTAGGCGGAGCGAATAACGATGCAAGTATCAAAATCACCATTTCCTTGAAAATATCCCACAGCCCCCCCGTATGATCCTCGGCGCTCTTGTTCATATTGCGCAATCAGCTGCATTGCTTTTACTTTTGGTGCACCCGTTAACGTTCCCATATTCATACAGGCTTGATATGCATGAAAAACATCTAAATCTTGGCGTAATGTTCCCACGACATGAGAAACCAAATGCATCACGAAAGAATAGCGGTCAACCTTAGTTAGGTTAGCAACATAACGGCTACCCGCTTCACAAATACGCGCTAAATCGTTACGTGCTAAGTCAACGAGCATGATGTGTTCAGCAAGCTCTTTCTCATCAGAACGCATGGAAAGCTCAATTCGGCTATCTAAATCAAGGTCTAATTCACCTTGGGCATTTCGTCCACGAGGGCGAGTTCCGGCGATTGGATAAATTTCCACTTTGCGATTTGCTGTCGCATATTTGAGTGCGCTTTCGGGTGAAGCCCCAAAGAGTGTGAATGCGTCATCTTGCATGTAGAACATATAAGGGCTTGGGTTTTGTGCTTTGAGTTTTTGGTACGCAATTAAGGGATGTGAGCATGGCATCGTAAATTTACGAGAAGGCACAACCTGAAAAATATCCCCACGGTATATGGCTTCTTTTAATGAGGTGACAATTTCCCCATATTCTGGGTCATTTTTGTTTACCGAGACGGCAAAGTCAGGCGCAGTTGCTAAAGGAAGCGCTGGCAAGAACGGCCGGCACGAAGCGATAATTTGAGCGTGACGCTGCGTAACAGTTTCGACATCTTGCTCATTTTGCGTAAATAGGCAACTTTTTAGACGTGCAGCCTGATTTTGATGGTCGATCACTAAATAATGCTCAGCAACAAAAAAACAGTAATCAGGGCAGTGATTAACGGTATTTACCTTGGGTAAATCTTCAAAGCTCGCGACTAAATCATAAGCAAACAACCCACCAACAAACAGATTTTCAGGTTTTGTGGAATAGGCTTGTGCAAGAGCAGGTAGTGCACGTAAAACGTCTAAGCTAGATGCAGCCTTCAGGCGGCTATCTTCGTCTAAATCTTGTGCAGGCTGGCTGAACGTTACCGTCAAACTATTTTCTTGCATGCTATGATGCATGATTAAATCTGTTAATTGAGCTAACAGTTTAGGTAATAAGGCCTGGCCATTTGGCGTCAACGCTTCTATTTCAACTTGCTGGCCAAAAGCACGAATACGTAGCGCGCTGTTGACAATCAACAAGCTTTGTAAGTTGGCTTTATTATTAATTTCAGCGGATTCCAACAGCATTGTTGATGGAGCTTGATGACACAAATGATTAAATAATAATGTTGGGTCAGGCTGATAATTAATTGGGCTATCCAGATACTTAAAATGTGCTAATGTGGTGTTTTGTTCGTTCATTATGTTGCCTTACGCTAATTTTTGACATAAAAAAACCCGCCTAGGAAGGGCGGGTTTGGCACTGAAACATACAATAACTATGCGCGTGCGGCTTCCGCCCAATTTGGGAAGTCACGCCACCAACGATTTGATAAGTTTAATAAAGTCATTGTATGCCTCACTGGATAAACTGATTATTTTTAGCTTTAGTTGTCTTGCGTACTAGTTAACTGGATCGCGCTATTTATGTCAAGGACTTTATTAATTTATTAGGAAAAATAGTTTTTCATGGAAATAGGAGAAGATATCAATATGCCGACAGCCTCGTCGCCATTAGTGACTCGCTATGACTTACATAGCCATACGAATGCTTCGGATGGTGACCTAACTCCTGCTGAGTTAATCGAACGTGCAGTGGAAAAAGGGGTTAATATTTTAGCGATTACCGACCACGATACCTGTGAAGGTGTATTAGAGGCTCGCCGCTATCTTGCTGAACATGAGCGGCCAATTGAGCTAGTCAATGGCGTTGAAATTTCGACACTTTGGGAGAATATTGAAATACATATAGTGGGCTTAAATTTTTCGCCTTCACATCCCGCGATGGTTCAATTGTTAAAAACACAATCTGAGCATCGTTTAGAGCGTGGTATTGAGATGGGCAGGCGGTTACAAAAAGCAGGCATTGACGATGCATGGGAAAATGCACAACGTATTTCTGGCGGTGGGCAGGTAACGCGGGCACATTTTGCACAATATATAGTGAAAATAGGTAAAGAAAAAACGATTAATAATGTATTTAAACGTTTTTTATCGAAAGGGAAAACAGGGTATGTGCCTGCGAAGTGGTGCACAATTCAAGACTCAATTGACGCAATCCATGCCGCAGGGGGAATGGCGGTATTAGCGCATCCGTCTAAATATCAATTATCCAATAAATGGTTAAAACGGTTGGTTGCGTATTTTAAACAGTGCGGTGGTGATGCTATGGAGGTTTCTCACTGCCAGCAACCGCCAAATGAAAAGCAATATTTAGCAGAATTGGCCAATAATGCTAATTTGTATACATCCGTTGGTTCAGATTTTCATCGGCCTTGCTCTTGGATAGAGCTTGGCAGAAATTTATGGTTGCCCGATGATGACAAGGCTGTTTGGACACTTTGGGATACAGTAAAAACAGCTAATTAATTGATGTATTAATAATGCAGTGTAAAATAATTATTATAAGTGATGATTTATTAATGAGTAAGTCATCTTATGGAATTCAAAGATAGTAGCATTTATAGGTATTTTTGCCGGGTGATGCTGTCGATACCCAAAAATTAGAGGTATGTATGAGCCAGTTTTTTTATATCCATCCGGACAATCCTCAGGCAAGACTTATTAGCCAGAGTGTTGAAATTTTAAATAAAGGCGGAGTGATTGTTTATCCTACAGATTCAGGATATGCCATTGGATGCCGTTTAGAAGAAAAAGATGCTTTACAACGTATCTGTCGGATTCGTCAGCTTGATGCTAACCATAATTTCACATTAATGTGCAGAGATCTCTCTGAGCTATCGAATTATGCGCATGTTGATAATACTGTCTTCCGTTTAATTAAAAATAATACACCAGGTAATTACACCTTTATTTTGCGGGCAACGAAAGAAGTTCCACGGCGTTTAATGAATGAAAAACGTAAAACTATTGGTTTACGTGTACCGTCGAACCCGATAGCTCGAGATTTACTCGAAGCTGTTGGTGAACCGTTGATGTCAACTAGTTTGATTATGCCAGGTGATGATTTCACTCAATCAGACCCTGAGGAAATCCGCGATTTACTCGATAAACAAGTCGATTTGGTGATACATGGTGGTTATATTGGGCAAAAACCAACAACTGTGATTGACTTTACTGATGATACGCCTGTTGTGGCGCGAGTCGGAACAGGGGATCCAACGCCTTTTGAGTAGGTATAAATATATCGAAGCTTAAGGTTCAGTACTGAACTAACTAAAATTGTATTGAATGTGCAATATACAGATAAGTAATAGGGGTTCAGGATAAACCTGTGTATAATGCGCGGGTTTTCAAATTCATTATTGTTTGGCGCGGCAAAAATAGCGCGCCAAAAAGATATTTGACGCCTGTGAAGGCGACAGCAGAGGGTTACATGAGCGTAAAACCGCAAAAAACTGAAAAATTACAGAAAATCCTTGCTCGTTCAGGGCATGGTTCTCGTCGAGAAATCGAAACATTCCTGCAAGCGGGTCGTATTAGTGTTGATGGCAAAATTGCGACACTAGGGGACCGTGTTGAAGTCACACCAGCAACAAAAATTCGTTTAGATGGTCGTTTATTAGCAATCAAAGAGCCTGAAAAGGAAATCTGTCGTGTAATGGCTTACTACAAGCCAGAAGGTGAGTTATGCACACGTCATGATCCTGAAGGGCGTCCAACTGTTTTTAACCGTTTACCACGGTTAACAGGGGCGCGGTGGATTGCTGTTGGCCGTTTGGATGTTAACACTAGTGGTTTATTGTTATTCACAACAGACGGTGAGCTCGCTAACCGTTTAATGCACCCTAGCCGTGAAGTTGAACGTGAATATGCAGTGCGTGTGTTTGGTGAAATTAACGATGCAAAAATTCGTCAATTAACACAAGGTGTACAGTTGGAAGATGGCCCAGCCTCTTTTAAAACGGTTTCTTACCGTGGCGGAGAAGGGATGAACCAATGGTTTAATGTCACCTTAACTGAAGGACGTAACCGCGAAGTTCGTCGCCTTTGGGAATCTGTTGGTGTACAAGTCAGCCGTTTAATCCGTGTGCGTTATGGTGATATCGACTTACCTAAAGGCTTACCGCGTGGAGGATGGACGGAACTTGGTTTAGAGCAAACCAACTATCTCCGTGAGCTGGTGGAACTGCCGGTGGAAACGGAAAGTAAGGTTGCGGTTGAGCGCGATCAACGTCGCATTAAAGCAAACCAAATTCGCCGTGCGGTTAAACGCCATACACAAGTCGCATCGCGTCCGGCATCAAAACGTCAATCATCAAGACCAACAGCGAAACGTCGTACTCGCATCTAAATTTGCTATTCTTTATTCAGTATAAAAACGCAGAGCGTAATTTCTCTGCGTTTTTTTATGTGGTCACGCCAATAATCATCCACTCCAGTAATCATCAATCTTATAAACTCATCTTTCAGTAACAGCTATATGCCATATAGATAATTAGAAAATTAATGGTCTAGTTCACATTATTATGAAACCTATCAATAATAGATAATGTTTATGAGATGTTTGTCTCATTTTAATGTAATAAAAAGTCTTAGTATGCCCATTCTTATGAGATGTAACTCACAAAATGTTGGGTTGCTAACTGATAATAAAGATAAATTTACAGATAAACCTATTACTTACCCAGTTTATCCAGATAAATAAAGAATGGTTTAAGTGGATAAACCTGAATAAGGACAAAACATGAAAAAAATAACACTGACTTTGAGTGCGATTGCATTGGCATTGAGTTTTACGGCAACCTCTCAAGCAAAAATTCCAATGCCAGAAACCGTAAGCCCCGGCGTTACCGTTGTTGAACTTGCTCAACAACAGCCTATTCATTGGGTTTCCATCGAACAAATTAAACAAAGCCTAGAAGGGAAAGCACCTATGGCTGTTGGGTTTGATATCGATGATACGGTGTTATTTTCAAGTCCAGGTTTTTACCGTGGTAAATTAGAGTTCTCACCTAACGATTTTAGCTACCTCAAAAATCAACAATTTTGGGAAAAAATGAATAATGAGTGGGACAAATTCAGTATGCCAAAACAAGTGGGTATTGATTTAGTCAAAATGCACTTAGAGCGCGGTGACACTGTTTATTTCATTACTGGCCGTACGAAAACAAAAACGGAAACAGTGACGAAATATGTTCAAGAAGGTTTAGCGATACCTGCGGATAAAATGCAACCTGTTATTTTTGCGGGTGATGAACCAGGGCAAAATAATAAAGTGAGCTGGATGCGTGATCACAAACTTACCATATATTATGGTGATGCTGATGCCGATATCGCAGCAGCACATGAGTTAGGTATTCGCGGTGTTCGTATTTTACGTGCGGCAAACTCATCTTACCAACCATTACCAAAAGCAGGTCGCTTTGGTGAAGAGGTTGTGATTAATTCAGAATATTAATTCAATAAGTGCAATGCAAATAATAAATATCCTCCGACTAATGCCGGAGGATATTTATTCAAAAATGAGTGCAGCAGAAAGGAGGCCAGAAAAGGGCTGTAAATTCTTTTGGCGGGAAAATCTGAACAGACTCGAAAGCTGGCTAAGTAACATAAAAAATCCGTAATCTTGGGATAATTACGGATTTTTGTAGAACTGTAGGGTCGTTAAACTGATTATTTAGCTCTTAACTGATCGGCATTAGGTAAATTGACCCCTTTATTGCATAACTTAATAATAATTGTCTGTATTGATGATTACTTCACCGCCTAATATTTTACCATCTGGGCTGTTATAAACCATAGGTGCAGTGACGCGAGTTTGATTTTTTGATGAAATAGTACCGTAAGGATTAAATAAAGCAGTTTTTGCATTTATAGTTGCGTTATAATCAGCACTAATTAAGCCGTGGTATCCGTTATCAATAATATCTGCATTTAATTTTAAATTATTAAAAGCTGAAATTGTACCGTTTGAATTATACAGATTTTCATTGATATTCATTTGAACATCACCAGAAGCTAACGCTTTTTCAGTCCAGTTAGTTTTAACCTCTCCTATATAATTGTTAAAGGTATTTGCTTTAATATTGATAGAACCATCAACTGCATTTATTCCTGCTTTATCATCTGTGACACCGTATTTTTGGGCATGATTGGAAAAATCTGAACTCCAACGGTTGTCTAGTTCGTTTGTTTTGATTACTAAATTACCATTTGTACTAATTAAGCCTTCTTTATTAATTATTTTATTTTCTGCATTGATATCTAAATTAGTTGCGTTGATATAACCTGCAGTGTTATCTAATTTATCGGTATTGATGGTAGATTTACCTGCCTTGGAAATAATAGCACCAGAGTTGATAAGTGATGGTGTCTCGATAGTTAAAAGACGACCACTTTCAATCGCTGAGTCTTTACCATTAGTTAATGACTTTTCTGCAATTAGATCCATTCTTCCATTCGTGGTTTTGATTGAAGAAGTGTGGTTATTTATTTCCTCACTTTTTAAGTTCATACGTCTTTTTGCATTGATTAACGCATTATTTTTGTTTTCAATAGAAACAGCCGCCTCAATTGTAATATCACGACCAGTAAGTAAAGCATCATTATTGTAAACAATGCTACCTGAATTAATGTTTAATTCATTACCGGCTGAAATTACACTTTTAATAGAATTAGGAAACATATTGGATGAATTTTCAACATTATTAACTGTTTTGATGTTCATATCACCTTTGGTGGCCTGTATTTTACCGCCATAGTTGCCAATCATGTTAGCGTCAGCATTTAAATTTTGATTTGCAGTGATCTCGCCACCAGAATAGTTAAGGATATAGCCATCAGTATTGATATTAATATCGCTGTTTTTTGATTTAATAGCCCCTGTATTTTCAATTCCGCTTAAATTGTGCGCATAGGCAGGATTACTGGTTGCGGTAATATTTACGTCACTAATAGCATCCATTGTTTTATAATTGAAAATATTACCATTACTGGCAATTCGTAAACCATCATCACCAGCGGAGATAATGCCTTTGTTGCTAATAGCGCTATTATTTCCAGTGGATATCAGCGTGATTTTATCTGCATACATGCCACCTAATGCTGAAATATCGATAGCAATATTTGGAGTGTTAGTATTGGAACTTGCAGATTTTATAAGTTGTCCATTTTTACTAATAACATTGGTACCTGTAATTATATTTATCTCATCAGCATTCATCTTACCCGAGATAGCAGCTGTTTTTGCTAAGATATCAGTAGGTGAGTTTGAATTAAATTTATCAGTAATGACGATTTGACCTTTGTCAACATTGATAGTGAAATCACCATTAAGTTGTGGTGTTATTTTCCCTGTCGTGAGTGTTGCTCTATTTGTGTTAATGAAACCACAATTATTACAAGTAATACCTGAAGCATTGGCAACAATAACTTGAGCAATATTACCAGCAACTTCAATCATTCCATTTAATTGGGTTGCTTTATTAGAATTAACTTCATTTAGAATAACAGTTGCAACATTACCTTGAAGATTGCTGTTGGCTTTAATATTACCTGCTAATTGCGTATTAATATCTGCTTTACTGTTATTGAGTACGACACCTTTTTTGTCAACATCAAATTTACTATAAATATTATGAGAAACACCATTATTAGATGGGGTCTTTATATTTACAATAGTTGCGCCATTTGGTGCTTTAATGACACCAGCGCCATTGGTGTTAACAATATCTGCTTGCGCAATAGAAATTGTACCTAAAAAAATGGAAATTCCTAAAAAAACAGGTTTTAATTTTAGGGTAGGATGGTTGTAATATTCTTTGTTATTTTGTTTCATATTAATCTCTAATTTATCGATAGATATAAAATACGTAGATGATAAATAAAATAAGCTATAGGATTGTACGTTAATAAAAATTTAAATAAAAATTAATTCTTTTTAAGACTATGCAATTGACGTCAATTAGATGTTATATCTATAAAGGTGAAAAAATGGGTATTTATCACTTGGCTTGTAAAATTTCCTTGTATATTCAATATGTAAACTTTACTCTAAAATGGAGATCGTATACGTTATTACTTAAGTGAGTTCTCCTATCTATTGTGACTTTACAATAAGCATAGATAAGATATGTTTAACACTTATTATTATTGTTGTTGGGTAGTGGCATTTGGCTGTTATATATTAGGTTTTAATTTCGCCACTTATTAATTATTTGTTTGTGTTTGTTTCGGTAGATATAGTGTGAGAATATTATTTAGGCGCGGTCGGTAATAAGCCCTTATAGGGCTAGAATAAACCACCCGCTATGCGAGTGGTTATGATTGTAATATATTAGTTTGTCACAACTGCATCAATAATCACACGGTTACCCGTGATACTTCCAGCCGTTCCATTACTTACTATAGGGCTGGTGACTTTAGTCGTGTTAGTAGAACGTAAAGCACCATATTGGTTGTTAATACGATTTTTTGAATCAATGGTGAGATTTTTCCCTGCGGCCACTGTTCCTGAATAGTTTTCTAATGTGCCAACATCCAGTTTCTGGCTATTAGCGCTTTTGATTTCTCCATAATTATTATTGAGTGTTGCTTTGAGCTTAACGTCAATATCATTACGTGCAGCGGTATTATTTTCTACATTTGCAGCAATAGAACCATAGGTATTATGTAACGTATCACCTTTAACTTTAATAGTTCCATTATTGGTTTGTAGGCCACCATTTTGGTTTGTTAGTCCAAATTTAGTATTAATGAGTTTAAAGTCACTACTGTAACTGTTGTTCAAATAACTGGTTTCAATATCGAGATTATTTTCTGCATTAATTAACCCTGCTTGGTTATCAATACTATAGGCTTTAATCGTAAGATTTTGTCCTTTGATATAGCCAGAACGGTTGTTCATTGAATTAGCATTAATAACGGATTTGCCGTTATTCGAAACAATCGCTCCGGTGTTATTGAGCTGGTTAGCATTGATATTCATCAAGCGACCACTATGAATGGTTGACGTTCCCGCATTAGTGAGTGATACCGACGCATCTAAATTCATCTGGCCATCAATGGCATTTATTTCAGAATTAGTTTGCGTTAAGTACATCGTACTGATGTCTGCATGGCGTTGTGCAGTAATTTTGCTATTTGATGTGTTATCAATTGCGGATTGCGTGCTGATTTTGCTATCTCGCCCTGCAGTAATATTGGAGTTTTCATTCACAACACGAACGGCATTAATCGTTATATCACGCCCAGCATTGAATCCTTTTACTGGATCATTTGGATTGGCGAGATTGTCCCTGTTGTAAATTGTACTCATGGAATGAATGTCGATATTACCTTTAGTAGACTGAACGATACCATTATCATTTACAAATGAATCAGAGAGTGTATTAACATTCTGCAGAGCGATTATCGAACCACGATTGTTGCTTAGTGTACCTAATGTACTTAGATTAATATCATTGTTATAGGATGTGATATCACCATTATCATTATTAATTACACCCGTTCCTGCAACGGTAATATTGACGTTTTTATTACCCGCAATGCGACCGTTATTGGTAAGGCTTGCTGCTTTAATATCAATATCACCCGCTGCGTTCATATTACCATTGGTATTATTCACCGTTCCTGCGGTATCAATAGAAATTGCGCCATTATAGGTACCAATATCCCCTAAATTACTGACACCAACGCCAGTTTCAGTGGCTATTAATGAGATTTTATTGGCATACATACCGCCAATCGACGAAACATCAATCCCAACAGTGGGTTTTGTTCCAATTGCAGCGGCTGTACCCGTCACATCCCCAGCCGAATTGACGTGATTACTTCCAGCTATCACATTGATGCGCTGTGTATCAATAATGCCATTAATGGCCACCGAACGTGCAATTAAATCTGTCGGAGAATTGGTATCTAATCTCCCATTGATGGCAATTTTACCTTGCTGCACATTATAGTTAGCAATGGAGCCATCATTTGCTAGCTCTACTTTACCGGTTGTCAGTGTTGTACGATTGGTGTTGATAAAGCCACAGTTGTTACATGTAACTCCGGACGCATTAGCAACGATTACTTGCGCTTTGCCGCCTGCAACCTCAATCATGCCATTTAATGTGGTTGCCGCATTTGAATTTATTTCGTTTAAGATAACTTTAGCTCGCCCGCCAGCAACATTGGTATTGCCACCAATTTTGCCGCCAATGAGCGTATTAGAATTTTTTGCACTGTTATTTAAAATAACGCCTTTTTGGTCAACATCGAATTGGCTATAGGTATTATGGGAAACACCAGCCTGGCTTGGTTTATTAATATAAACGACAGTCGGTCCATTACCTTGATTTAATATACCAGCCCCATTAGTTGGTGTAATTGCCGCTTGAGCAACAGTAGTAGTTCCAACGATTATTGAAACACATAAAAAGAGTGGGTTAAATTTCATTTTTGTGAAATTCAAATGAGAATTTGAAACGTTTTTCATATATATCCCTTAAATAAAATAGAAAAATCTAAGATAACTAACAATCCATTATTGCAGTTTAATTATGCTTAAATAGAAAACTAAATAAAATTAATAATGTTAACATGGGTAAATATATCGTTATTCATTGATAACTAACTAAAACTGAATAAAAGCGGAGTAATATCTATTTTTATAGATTAGTTTGTTTTTTATCAATAGGTTGTGTTTACGCATTTTTAGCCTGTTAGGAGGATTTTACTCACGTAGCAATACGTAATCATTTTAATTAAAGAGGAGGTTTTCAATAAATAGCATTAATTATTTTTATATTTATTCTTTATCGTTATAAAATAATTGTGATACTTGATGAACAAAAGTTAGCAAAAAAATTCATACTACCAAAAAATATTTTCCAATATGGAGTTCACACTAAATTAGTGTTACCAATGAAAAGTATTAAATAACTTTTTTATAGGTTAACTGATGGCTTAGTTAGAAAAATAGCTAGTGAAATAGATTAGAAGTGCAATAATAAAAAATAACGCCTTATTATTGCACTTTGTTATCGGATGATTACCAATCAATCCCTTTTTGAGCTTTAATCCCAATATCAAATGCATGTTTCACTGGGCGCATTTCTGTTACTGTATCAGCTAATTCGATTAAATCTCGGTGGCAACCTCTGCCAGTGATCACAACAGATTGATTGGCAGGGCGGCTTTGTAATGCTTGGATCACTTCTGCTAATTCGAGATAATGGTAACTTACCATGTAGGTGAGTTCATCTAAAATAACTAAATCGTACTGTGGGTCACTTAATAATTGTTTGGCGTAGTGCCAAGTTTCTATACAGGCGAGGGTGTCTGTCTCTTTGTTTTGAGTTTCCCAAGTGAACCCTGTGGACATAACATAGAAGGGAACGCCTTGGGGTTCTAACAGCTCACGTTCACCATTATCCCAGCCACCTTTAATAAATTGAACAACAGCGGCTTTTTTACCATGGCCTACTGCACGGCAAACAGTACCAAATGCCGCTGTCGTTTTGCCTTTTCCATTTCCAGTAAAGACAATAACGATACCCCGTTCAATTTGAGCGGCTTCAATTCGTGCATCCACTTTTTCTTTTAAACGTTGTTGACGTTCTTCGTGTCGGCTTTGAGACATCATTTTTACTCCGCAGCACCGGGCTTGCGTCCGGGTTGTGCATCATAGCTACTTCCTGTTTTACGCAGGCTATCATCACCCATCAAATAGATATAAATAGGCATGATATCAGCAGGAGTTTTCAATTTAAGTGGATCTTCGTCAGGGAACGCGCTTGCTCGCATAGAGGTTCGAGTTCCACCTGGATTAATACAATTTACACGAAGATTACTGTGCTTATACTCTTCGGATAGAATTTGCATTAAACCTTCTGTCGCAAATTTAGAGACAGAATAAGCTCCCCAACCGGCTCGACCTTGTTTACCTACACTTGAACTGGTAAAAACTAACGAGGCATTAGGCGCTTTAAGTAATAGAGGGAGCAAAGCTTGAGTTAGCATGAATGTGGCATTAACATTTATTTGCATCACATCATGCCATAGGTCACTGGGTTGCTCAGAGATAGGGGCTACTACACCAAGTATTCCCGCGTTGTGTAAAACGCCATCTAAATAAGGCGTTATTGACGCAACTTGCGAAGCGAGTGTATGGCAGTCATCAATTGTTGCGGTTAATAAGTCTAATATAAAGCAAGGTGGATTCTTTCCATCTAAAGCCGCTATTTCATCACTAACTGATTGTAATTTATGCAGTGTTCTACCAACAAGAATAAGGGATGCACCATAGCGCGCATAAGTGAGAGCGGCTTCACGGCCAATGCCATCACCGGCACCTGTCACGAGAATAGTTTTACCTTTCAATAGGTCTTGTCTAGGCTGATATTGGAGCATATTCTTTCCTACTATTGTGATTAGCATGTATGGTTATCATCGCACTGATTGTGATAATTGGCTAATCTAACATAGTATTAACAAGGTTTGTCGTGCCAACTCTGTTTTTTTCTGGTTGTTTGCGCGTAATCGTGAGATTATTTTTGTATTGAAGATAAATATCAAAAGGATCAGATTGTGGAGTATTTCTCATTGTATGGGCTATTTTTAGCAAAAGTCGTTACGATTTTGGTGGCGGTGGTTTTGCTGGCTGTTTTTGTGTTTGGCGTAGGTATGCGCAGACAAGGAGCAAAAGGTGCTTTGAAAATCACAGATTTAGGTGAAAGCTATCGTGAGCGTCAGCGCCAAATGCAACAGATAAAAATGAATGAATCAGAACATAAGGCATGGCTAAAAGCATTTAAAAAACAGCAAAAAGCAAAATCAAAAAGTGAGAAAACTGGGGCTAAATTAGGCCAAACAGGGGTTAAAAAGCCTTGCTTATATGTCTTAGACTTCAAAGGTAGTATGGATGCACGTGAAGTTGCCTCTTTACGTGAAGAGATCAGTGCAATTCTCGCTGTTGCAGACCAACAGGATGAGGTTTTGTTAAGACTTGAAAGCCCTGGTGGGATGGTTCATGGTTATGGCTTAGCGGCTTCACAATTACTAAGAATCAAAGAAAAAAATATCCCACTGACTATTGCGGTAGATAAAGTCGCTGCGAGTGGTGGATATATGATGGCGTGCATCGCAGATAAAATTATCGCAGCGCCATTTGCCATTATTGGTTCGATTGGTGTTGTCGCTCAAATTCCAAATATTCATCGGTTATTAAAAAAGCATGATGTTGATGTTGAACTTCACACCGCTGGCGAATATAAACGTACATTGACCATGTTAGGTGAGAACACGGAGCAAGGTCGTAAGAAATTTGTTGAAGATTTAAATTCAACACATGAATTGTTTAAACAATTTGTTCATCAAAATCGCCCATCTTTAGATATTTCTGCAGTTGCAACAGGGGAGTATTGGTATGGTTCACAGGCGCTTGATAAAGGGCTTGTGGATAATATTGGTGTGAGTGATGATTTTATTATTAATGCGATTGATACTAAGGAAATAGTTAGTATCCGTTATGTATTAAGTAAAAAAATGATGGATAAGTTTATGGGAAGCGCGGCAAAGAGCGTGGATAATTTATTATTGCGCTGGTGGCAGCGTGGGCAAAAACCACTCTTGTAATTTCGAATTTTGCCTAGCGAATAAGCGTTTTTAAATCTACTATTAATTTACCGGCTTTTTAGCCGGTAAATTATATACAAAGAGCAAACGTGTTAATTAGTTATTATCACTCAATTGGTATTGTTCTGATAGTACATGAGCAAGGTGTTTGTACATATTAAAAGCAGCGGTACTCTTTAAGGTAGGAATACTGTTCTCATCTAAGAAGAACTCCCCTTTAAATACCAATGTACCTCGATGCTGCTCTACAGTATCAACAAACATACCATGAATATAATCATCATGTTTCTTTATGATATCATTAGCTTTTTCAAGTAACTCTTTTTTTGTGATGAACGGTAAATTGTCTTGCATAACTTGGCTTCCTTGAAAAAATAATTGGTTGCTTCTAGCATTTTATCAGGTAGAGTGTGTGGTTTTCAATTGTGACTAAACATCTTTATATGGTTAAAATCAGTCGACTAGAAGACACTTTGTGCCTTTTAGAATAACGTGATTGAGTTTATAAGTTTTGTTTCAACACAAATAATTGTTTAAAAATATATTGATATATTGTGATTGTGTCGCAATATAAAAAAGAGATTCTCATTTTGCGCATTTTAATGTAGAAATGCGCCATTGTTGATATTTAGGTAAAGGTAAATATGGGTAAAGCTCTTGTTATAGTGGAGTCCCCGGCAAAGGCCAAAACGATTAATAAGTATCTTGGCAGTGGCTACGTTGTAAAAAGCAGCGTTGGCCACATTCGTGATCTGCCGAAAAGCGGCTCTGGTTCACAAACCGGCTCACAAAAGAGTACAGGCTCATCTACCGACAAAACAAAGAAAGTGAAAAAAGATCCGCGTGACGCATTAGTTAAGCGCATGGGGATTGACCCTTACCATGGTTGGAAAGCGAATTATCAAATTCTACCAGGTAAAGAAAAAGTGGTCTCTGAACTTAAATCACTAGCGGAGGATGCTGATCACATCTACCTCGCAACGGACTTGGACCGAGAAGGGGAAGCTATTGCGTGGCATTTGCGTGAAGTGATTGGTGGAGACGATTCTCGTTTTAGTCGTGTTGTATTTAATGAGATCACCAAAAATGCGATCACTCAGGCATTTGATAGCCCTGGGGAATTAAATATAGATAGAGTTAACGCACAACAAGCGCGTCGTTTTATGGACCGAGTTGTGGGTTACATGGTTTCTCCACTGTTGTGGAAAAAAGTGGCTCGTGGCTTATCTGCTGGTCGTGTTCAATCAGTTGCAGTGAAACTGATAGTTGAACGTGAACGGGAAATTAAAGCCTTCGTTCCTGAAGAATATTGGGAACTGCATGCCGACTTAGCCGATAAAGATATCGCTAATTTGCGTATGGAAGTCACTTCACAAGGTGGTAAGGCATTTAAGCCAGTCAATAAAGCGCAAACAGAGGCGGCGGTTAAATTACTGGAAAATGCCCGTTTTGCGGTTACTGACCGTGAAGATAGGCCGACATCCAGTAAACCGAGCGCACCGTATATCACGTCAACGCTACAACAAGCTGCTAGTACCCGTTTAGGTTTCGGCGTGAAAAAAACCATGATGATGGCTCAGCGTCTTTATGAGGCGGGTTACATCACTTATATGCGTACTGACTCAACAAACTTGAGTCAAGATGCACTTGACATGGTTCGTGGCTATATTAATGATAATTTTGGCGCGAAATACCTGCCAAAAGATGCCAATGTGTATAGTAGCAAAGACAATTCGCAAGAGGCACACGAAGCCATTCGCCCTTCTAGTGTCGATGTTTTACCTGAGTCACTAAAAGACATGGAGAACGACGCGAAAAGGTTGTATCAATTGATTTGGAATCAGTTTGTGGCTTGTCAAATGACACCTGCGAAATATGATTCAACAACCTTAACAGTCAAAGCAGGGGATTTTGAACTAAAAGCCAAAGGGCGTACTCTGCGCTTCGATGGTTGGACGAAAGTCATGCCTGCACTGCGTAAAAATGATGAAGACAAAACGCTGCCACCAATACAAGTCGGTGCGGAGTTGTCTTTGGTTGAACTATTGCCTAGCCAGCACTTTACCAAGCCGCCAGCACGTTTTAGTGAAGCGTCTTTAGTTAAAGAATTAGAAAAGCGTGGTATTGGCCGTCCTTCAACGTATGCAGCGATTATTTCGACGATACAAGACAGAGGTTATGTCAAAGTTGAAAACCGTCGTTTTTATGCAGAAAAAATGGGTGAAATCGTCACAGACCGCTTAGAGGAAAACTTTAATGATCTGATGAACTATGATTTTACTGCACGTATGGAAGACCAATTGGACCATGTTGCAAACCATGATGCCGAATGGAAAGCCGTATTAGATGAATTCTTCTCTGATTTTAGTAAGCAGCTCGATGTTGCTGAAAAAGAACCAGAGGAAGGGGGAATGCGCACCAACCCAATGGTAATTACCTCAATCACTTGCCCTGATTGTGAGCGCCATATGGGTATTCGAACCGCATCAACTGGGGTATTTTTAGGTTGCTCTGGTTACGCATTACCACCCAAAGAGCGTTGTAAAAAAACGATTAACCTTATCCCTGAAGACGAAGTCCTTAATGTCCTTGAAGGGGATGATGCGGAAACTAATGCGTTAAGAGCCAAACGTCGTTGTCCAAAATGCGGCACCGCGATGGACAGCTATTTGATTGATAATGGCCGTAAATTACATGTTTGTGGTAATAACCCTGCGTGTGAAGGTTATGAAATCGAAGAAGGTGAGTTTCGTATTAAGGGTTATGACGGCCCGGTCATTGAGTGTGACAAGTGTGGCTCAGAAATGCACCTGAAAATGGGGCGTTTTGGTAAGTACATGGGTTGCACCAACGAAGAGTGTAAAAATACGCGTAAAATCTTACGAAGTGGTGAAGTGGCACCACCGAAAGAAGATCCAGTGCCATTGCCGGAACTTCCATGTGAAAAATCTGATGCGTATTTTGTGTTACGTGATGGGGCTGCTGGCGTTTTCCTTGCGGCGAATACATTCCCTAAATCACGAGAAACACGCGCACCATTAGTGGCAGAATTACAGCGCTTTAAAGACCGTTTACCTGAAAAACTCGCATATTTAGCTGAAGCACCGGCTGAAGACGGTGAAGGTAACCCAACAGTCGTCCGTTTTAGCCGCAAAACGAAACAACAATATGTTTCTTCAGAGAAAAACGGCAAAGCAACGGGTTGGAGTGCATTCTACGTTGACGGTAAGTGGGAAGTAAAAGAAAAGTAATAGCTCTCTTTTGTTTCCAAACAAAAAAGCCAATCATTTAATTAGATTGGCTTTTTTATTAACTTGTCAATTTCATATCAATGCCTATCAGTGAATAACCCGCTGTTATACTGTCCATTCCTTTATTTCTTATCGTTCACTGTGATACAGCCACCAATTTTTAACTAAACTCAAATGTAGCACCAAAGTGATAACTAATTTGTGTTAACTTAAGATAGAGTCGTTGTAGTTATCAATTGGCAGTAATAATCCTTACCTTGCTGAAATATTTAGGTAAGTCGATGGAATGATAGATAAAAGTTATCCACCGGAGGCAAAATGAAGTTAAAAATGTGTTTACTGGCTGCATTATTGACAGCGGGGACAGCGTACGCTGCTCAGTCTACTGTTGTATTAAAAGAAGCGACACCCACAGGTGATGGTAAAGCAATAGGTGAGGTTGTTATCTCAGAAACGGAATATGGATTACTGTTCACGCCTAAATTAACAGGACTACAAGCAGGCACTCATGGCTTCCATATTCATGAGAACCCAAGCTGCGAACCTGCAGAAAAAGACGGTAAATCGGTACCTGCATTAAAAGCAGGTGGTCATTTAGACCCAGCCAAAACAGGCGTTCATAAAGGCCCTTATGATAACACAGGGCATTTAGGCGATTTACCCGGCTTAGTTGCCGATAGTCAAGGTAATGCTAATTATGCGGTACTAGCGCCACGTTTAAAATCACTCAAAGATGTTCAAGACCGCGCATTGATGGTGCATGTGGGTGGTGATAACTATTCTGATAATCCAGAAGCGTTAGGCGGTGGTGGGGCTAGGATGGCCTGCGGCGTCATCAAATAATACGCGTCATATTTCAAGCTGTGGCGTTGTTAGCTGCGCTTGCTAACCCTAGTCACATACTTATGTATGCTCCTAGGGCTTAGCGCCGCTTGCTGCCTAGCCACAACTTGAACTATTTAGCGTATTGTATTGATTATAAAGTAGTTTAAAAGACAGTATTGCATTGATTAGAATATGATTTAAACAGCAGAATTGTTATCTGGACTTACTAATGTTAATTACATACTGATGTATGCTCCTAGGGCTCAGCGCCGCTTAATGCCTAGTCATAAAAAGAAGGCTCACGCTAAATTTCGAGCCTTCTTTTGTCATTGATAAATTACCAAATACGAATACGCTGTTCTGGTGCCAAATACAGGGCGTTATTTTTATCAACACCGAATGTTTCGTACCAGTCATCAATATTGCGTACTACGCCATTTGCGCGAAATTGGTTAGGGCTATGAGGGTCCGTCATAATCTTATTACGTTCAGATTCTTTATTTGACAGCTCTTGCCACGTGCGTGCCCAAGCAATGAAGAAACGCTGTAACCCAGTTGTTCCGTCAATAATTGGAGCCTCACCATTTGGGTAATTTTCTTTGGCAAATTGCTTATAAGCACTTAAGGCGATATTTAACCCACCGAGGTCACCAATATTCTCCCCTAATGTAAGCTCACCGTTCACCTTTAAGCCATCAACAGTAAAGCCGTTATATTGTTCAACAAGCTTAGCGGTTTTCTCTTTGAAGTGGGTTTTAGCGCTCTCACTCCACCAATTACGTAACTGCCCGGTTCCGTCATATAAACTGCCTTGGTCGTCAAAACCATGGCCCATTTCGTGGCCGATGACTGCACCTATTGCGCCATAGTTATAGGCTGGGTCAACATTAGGGTCAAAGAACGGTGCTTGTAAAATTGCAGCAGGGAACACAATTTCATTTTGAACAGGGTTGAAATAGGCATTAACTGTTTGTGGCGTCATTCCCCATTCCCATTGACGAACAGGCTGACCAATTTTGCCAATCATATCATCATATGACCAAGCTAAAACTTGCTTATAATTATCTAATAATGAATCGGGCTTGAGGTTAATCTCACTGAAATCATTCCATTGGTCTGGATAACCCACTTTAACCGTGAATTGTTCCAATTTTTTAAGGGCTTCTTGACGAGTAGGCTCATCCATCCAGTCATTGACTTTTAAGCGTGAATTAAATGTTCCTCTCACATAACTAACCAAATCTTTAATTTTTTCTTTAGCTTGAGGGTCGAAATATTGTTCGACGTAAATTTGCCCTAATGGCTCGCCTTGGAGTGAGTTAACGGTTTGCAAAGCGCGCTCTTGGCGGGTGCGTTGCTTCTCAATACCATTGAGTTTTTTCGAGTAAAAATCAAACTGTGCATCTGCGATGGTTTGGTTTAAATAACGTGCGTGCTCACTAATATACTGAAAGGTTAAGTAATCTTTTAATGTCGAAACTGGGGTATCTGCAAAAATCTTTGCAGTTTGTTCAACTGCGCTGTCCGTTTCAACGACCACTTTCGCAAGTTGCTTATCAGTTAACTTGCGGCTAGTAATAAAGCTATCCCAATCAAAACCTTGGGTATGGTTTTTCATTTCAGTTAAGGTCATTGCATGGTAATTTTTGATAGTGTCACGGCGGGCCTCAGGGCTCCAATGTACAGTTGCAATCGCTTTTTCTAAATCAAAAATTTTCTGTGCTTTTTGTGTGACATCTTTTTCACCGGCTAGCTCTAACATGGTAGCGATATAAGCGATATAACTTTTTCGAATATCTTCCATTTGCGGTGTGTTATCGAGGTAATAAGTCCGATTAGGTAGCCCTAAGCCACCTTGGCCGATATAAAGCACATAGGTATCCGGTGCTTTAGCATCTAAGTCTACCCAATAAGAAATCAATGATTTGTAGTCGGGTTGGGTCATTAACTGGCTAATATCACTATGGCTTTTAGCTTTCTTAATGGCATCTAAATCGGATTTTATTGGGGTAATTCCTGCCTGCTCGATAGCCGTTTCATTCAGGTAACTAAGATATAAATTTCGAATATTTCGTTGATTATGCGTAAGTTTGTTTTCGGGGATCTGCTGTAGCTGGTCAATTATCGATTGAATTTGTTTTTCTGTATTTAAGTATAATTCTACAAAAGAGTTAATACGTGGCATACCGGTAGGGATTTGCGCTTTATTTACCCAATCTTCATTCACATAACGGTAAAAATCATTGCCGGGTTCAATCGTGTCAGACAAAACAATTTTTTGTTGTCCATAACTAACTTCTTTTGCCAATAGTGACGGGGCAAAAGAAATAGTCGACATACCAATAATTAAAGCCAAAACATTTAAACGCATGTAACCACCTCTCTTCGTTGAGAATTACGATATCCACTCTAATACGTTAAACCTTGGAGCGAGTGTTCTGCAAAATTTATTTCACTTATTGAACCACATAATGAAATAAAGTTAATCCGTCTTTGCAGTACCTTACTGCTTTTCTTCATTGTAGAGGGTATTTAGATGAAATTTTATCATCATACTGTTTATTCTTCAGAGAATGATGTTATATTGGTTATATCAAATAAATCAATTATAACTATTAGCTATATGTAATATTCTTTAGCTATAGATAGCAAATGCACATTATTCCTGTATGAGGTAGACTGAAATATGAAATTGCAGCAATTACGTTATATTGTTGAAGTGGTTAACCATGACTTGAATGTCTCCTCAACCGCTGAGGGGCTTTTTACGTCACAGCCCGGTATCAGTAAACAAGTGCGGATGCTTGAAGATGAGCTTGGGATCCAAATTTTTGCGCGTAGTGGTAAGCACTTAACGCATGTTACTCCCGCAGGGGAAGAAGTGGTACGGATCTCCCGAGAAGTGCTATCAAAAATAGAAGCGATCCGCTCGGTTGCTGGGGAGCATACTTATCCAGATAGAGGTAGCTTGAGTATTGCCACGACACATACACAAGCTCGTTATGCTTTACCTCCGACAATAAAAGGTTTTATTGAGCGTTATCCACATGTTTCATTGCATATGCAGCAAGGGTCACCAACGCAAATCGCTGAGGAAGTGTGCAAAGGTAACAGTGATTTTGCGATAGCAACCGAAGCATTGCACCTTTATAACGATTTGATTATGTTGCCATGCTACCATTGGAATCGCTGTGTGGTCGTGCAAAAAGACCATCCACTTGCAACGAAAAAAAATGTCACTATTGAAGATATCTCTGAATATCAAATTGTAACCTATACTCATGGGTTTACTGGCCGTTCAGAATTAGATGTGGCATTTCAGAAAATTGGTCTTGAGCCCAAAATTATTTTTACTGCAACCGATGCTGACGTGATTAAAACCTATGTTAGATTAGGGTTAGGGATCGGTATTATCGCGAGTATGGCCGTTGACCCTGTTAGTGATAGCGATTTAGTTGTGATTGATATGCGTGATAAGTTCAGCTATAGCACAACCAAGATTGGTTTTAAACGTACTAGTTTCTTGCGTAGTTATATGTATGATTTTATGTGGCGTTTCGCACCGCATCTAACCCGTGATGTGGTAGATAAAGCGGTTGCTATACGTAACAATGAAGAAATTGAAGAGTTTTTTAAAGATATGAAACTGCCTATCATTTAATTTCTTTATATTTTTGCCTTGTCATAATTTGTAAGTAGGAACCCTAGTGATCGTATTTCTAGGGTTTTTATTATTACCGAGTTGGTGTACTTGGTTTTTTCCTGACTTATTTCCCTTCTTATCTTAAATTTCCTATTATTAATAGAGAAAAATTCAATATTTGGCACAAAATCTATAAATCAAATTTCTAGAGCAACAATGATTACAATTGGTTAACAAAAAATAATGGTGGTAAATACAAATATTGCCATAGCCATAAAAACCAAGGAGGAGTTATGTCGTTGAGTCTAAAAACAACGAGTGCTTCGACACTCAATGTTGGAAACAAGCAGTATAATTACTTCAGTTTAGCGCTTGCTGAAAAAAAGCTCGGTGAGGGGACTAAATTACCTAAGTCATTAAAAGTTTTACTCGAAAATTTATTACGTCATATTGATGGCACCTCAGTTGTCGAACAAGATTTACAAGCAATAATTGACTGGCAAAAAAACGCGCATGCAGATAGAGAAATTGCTTATCGCCCAGCGCGTGTTCTCATGCAAGACTTCACGGGTGTTCCTGCTGTTGTTGACCTTGCCGCTATGCGTGAAGCAGTTAAATCCCTTGGCGGCAATGTTGAGCAAGTAAACCCGTTGTCACCTGTTGATTTAGTGATTGACCACTCAGTGATGGTTGATGAGTTTGCAACCGAATCAGCATTTGGCGATAACGTTGAAATTGAAATGGCGCGTAACCATGAACGTTATTTATTTTTACGTTGGGGCCAAAAAGCATTTAATCGTTTTCAAGTGGTGCCGCCGGGTACCGGTATCTGTCACCAAGTTAATTTAGAATACCTTGGCAAGGCAGTATGGTATGAAGAAATTGACGGTAAATTATATGCTTATCCCGATACTTTAGTGGGTACGGACTCTCATACGACGATGATCAATGGGTTAGGTGTGTTAGGTTGGGGTGTCGGTGGTATTGAAGCTGAAGCCGCGATGTTAGGCCAACCGGTTTCAATGCTGATCCCTGATGTTGTTGGTTTTAAATTAACAGGGAAATTATCCGAAGGGATAACGGCAACCGACCTTGTATTGACGGTAACACAAATGCTACGTCAACATGGTGTTGTGGGTAAATTTGTTGAATTTTATGGTGATGGCCTAGCGGATTTACCATTAGCAGACCGAGCAACGATTGCGAATATGTCACCAGAATATGGCGCAACTTGTGGTTTTTTCCCTGTTGATGAAGTGACGCTATCTTATATGCGTTTAACTGGGCGCAGTGATGATGAAATTGCGCTGGTGGAAGCTTATAGCAAAGAACAGGGTTTGTGGCGTTATGCAGGTGATGAACCTATTTTTACCAGTACACTTGAGTTAGACATGTCGACGGTTGAATCCAGCTTAGCAGGCCCTAAACGTCCGCAAGATAGAGTTGAACTCAGCCAAGTACCAAAAGCATTTCGCGGTGCAGTAGAGTTAGAAGTTAATAAAAAAATTCAATCGAGCTATCCTTCTGTTAAATATCAAAATAAAACTTTTGAGTTAACCGATGGTGCAGTCGTTATTGCGGCAATTACATCTTGTACGAATACGTCGAACCCAAGTGTATTAATGGCCGCAGGACTATTAGCGAAAAAAGCCGTTGAAAAAGGGTTAGTCCGTCAGCCATGGGTTAAATCATCATTGGCACCGGGTTCAAAAGTTGTCACTGATTATCTTGCTGTCGCGGGTTTAACGCCTTATTTAGATAAGCTCGGATTCAATCTTGTCGGATATGGATGCACAACCTGTATTGGTAACTCAGGCCCATTACCAGAACCAATAGAAGAGGCGATTAAACAAGCGGATCTTACCGTTGGCGCTGTGTTATCGGGTAACCGTAACTTTGAAGGGCGAATTCATCCATTGGTGAAAACCAACTGGTTAGCATCACCGCCACTTGTTGTTGCATATGCTCTGGCGGGTAACATGAATATCAACTTGAAAACCGATCCTATCGGTGTCGATAAATCAGGTAACGATGTTTATTTGAAAGATATTTGGCCATCGAGTGCTGAAATTGCCCAAGCTGTACAGCAAGTTAAAACAGACATGTTCCGCAAAGAATATAATGCGGTCTTTGAAGGTGATGACGCTTGGAGAGCATTGAAAGTTGAAAGCTCTTCAACTTATCACTGGCAAGAAGACTCAACTTATATTCGCCATCCACCTTTCTTTGAAGGTATGCAAGTTCAGCCAGCACCGGTCAAAGATATTCATGGTGCAAATATTTTAGCGATCCTCGGCGACTCGGTAACTACTGACCATATTTCTCCTGCAGGGAATATCAAAAAAGAGAGTCCAGCGGGGCGTTATCTGCAAGAACACGGCGTTGCTGTTGCAGATTTCAACTCTTATGGCTCGCGTCGTGGTAACCATGAAGTGATGATGCGAGGAACATTTGCAAATATTCGTATTCGCAATGAAATGGTGCCAGGTGTAGAGGGGGGATATACCTTACATATACCGACAGGCAAACAAATGGCGATTTATGATGCGGCAATGCAGTATCAACAAGAAAATCGCCCATTAGCTATAATCGCCGGTAAAGAATATGGTTCAGGTTCTAGCCGAGATTGGGCAGCTAAAGGCACGAATTTATTAGGAGTAAGGGTCGTTATTGCTGAATCATACGAGCGTATTCACCGTTCTAACTTGATTGGTATGGGGGTTATACCTTTAGAATTTAAAGATGGGGTATCCCGTAAAACTCTCGGGCTAAAAGGTGATGAACGCATTGATGTTACAGGGCTGCAGTCAATTACTCCAGGGCAGGATATCAGGGTGAAAATCACGTATGGCAATGGGGATATAAAAGAAGTTATAACCCGCTGTCGTATTGATACCGCAACGGAGATGGATTATTACCGTCACGGTGGTATTTTGCATTATGTGATAAGGCAGATGCTACATTAATCATTATTAATCATTAAATTATGACACTTCAACGCCTGTAAGATTGTATCCTACGGGCGTTTTTATTTTTTAATATTTAATCTTATTTATCAATCTTGTTTTTTCTCAATATTTTTGATGGCAATCTACGTTATGGTGTTAAATAGACGGTAAATTAAAGGAGAAAATAGTCGCAACTAGGCTAAATGAAAATAGGGTGAAGTTCGCCATAAATAAGTTTCTTTGTGCAAAATAATTGAATGTAATAGCTTTAGCATGGGGCACCATGTGACTGAGCTTATCGAAAACACTATTAAGGAAATGAGTATGGCAGATATCAATGAAACCGATTTCTATAAAGGGGCATTGTGGGCAGCAGATATCTTATTAACCACATCCCATTTTGATGGTGCGAACGAAGAGGTTCGTGACATTTTGGAGCACATACCTAACTTATATTCTATTGTGATGAGAACACCTGAAACGGAAGTCCATGATTTGCGTTTATATGCAGACAAAGAATTTCCACTCGGCTTAAATGCAGATTATACCGCCATTACCATTGCGCCATTACAAGACTACTTTGATATTCTGCCGATGCCCGATCAAAACCCTGAAAGTATTACGGTTGAAGTTGATTACTGGGGAGTGGTCGCAACAACATCTGCGGGTAAACAAGATTTATTGATTGCTGGTTTGGCAACGGCAGAGCAAGCACAGCATTATGCGCAAACACTAACTCAACAACTTGAATTGCAAAGAGCAAAATAGCCATTTGGTTGTTAATTGGTCGATTTAAGTATTATTATTCAACAAAAATGACAAAAACCCGCACCGCTGTAATTATATACAGTGGTGCGGGTTTCTTTAACTGAATGAGATTATAGCGCGTTGGCTTCGGCTAATTGTAAAGCAAAATAAGTGAAAATAAGATCAGCACCTGCGCGTTTGATTGACCCCAGTGTTTCAAGAGCCACACGAGTTTCATCAATTGCACCCGCTTGAGCAGCAAATTTAATTTGTGCATATTCGCCACTGACTTGATAAGCACCGATAGGTAATTGAGTATGCTCGCGTAAATCACGAATAATATCCAAATAAGCCCCAGCAGGTTTAATCATTAGCGCGTCAGCACCTTCACGTTCATCAATTAGTGATTCATGTAGTGCTTCACGGCGGTTCATTGGGTTCATCTGATAGGTTTTTCTATCCCCTTTAAGGCATGAACCCGCTGCATCTCGGAATGGGCCATACAGTGCTGAAGCAAATTTTGTGGAGTAAGACATAATGGCGGTGTCTGTAAAACCAGCTTCATCAAGTGCATGACGAATTGCGGCAACTTGGCCATCCATTGCAGCAGATGGGGCAATAAAATCAGCACCTGCGCGTGCAGCGGCAACCGCTTGTAAACCTAGGTTATGGATGGTTGCATCGTTATCAACGATATGGCCGTGCATGACACCACAGTGACCATGGGAAGTGTATTCACAAAAACAGGTGTCAGACATCACTATCATTTCAGGGACGGTTTCTTTACAGATACGTGACATACGTGCCACTAAACCATTTTCTTGCCATGCATCACTACCATTATCATCAAGATGATGGGAAACCCCAAAGGTCATCACTGATTTTATTCCTGCATTTGCGATTCGCTCAATTTCATAAGCAAGGCGTTTTTCAGGAATACGCATAACACCCGGCATGCTGTTGATTGGCATATAGTCGTCGAGTTCTTCTTCAACAAAAATTGGCAAGCAAAGGTCATTAATAGAAAGGTGAGTTTCTTGGAATAAAGTGCGGAGTTTTTCAGTTTTACGCAATCTTCT
This sequence comes from Providencia rettgeri, assembly GCF_013255915.1. Classification (GTDB taxonomy): domain Bacteria; phylum Pseudomonadota; class Gammaproteobacteria; order Enterobacterales; family Enterobacteriaceae; genus Providencia; species Providencia hangzhouensis. The sequence goes on from NZ_CP053896.1 coordinate 2,411,584, forward strand.
CATGCGTTGAATGGAATGCAGGTTGTTCACAGTATCTCCTGGTAGTATGCGGAATAAACCTCAAAAACTCAGTTTATTCGTCAGGGTAATCAGATGGCTAACAGTATAAACCTTATGGAAAGAAAGTGAATATAGCCGTGGATAAATGGCACACTTTGAATGGTGATAATGAAATAGGAAAAATAAAGGGAAGAGCAGAACACTCTTCCTTTGCTGAGGTCATTGGTGCTTAAATAGCATATGGCCCATTTTTTCTGCTTTAACGTCAAGATAATGTTCATTACTTGGGTTTCGGCCAACGATCAACGGAACACGTTCTACCACGTTAATTCCAGCTTCACGCATAATATCGATTTTTCTCGGGTTATTCGTCAATAAGCGGACTTCATTTATCCCCAATAACTTATACATATCAGAGCATAAGGTAAAATCACGTTCATCCGCTTTAAAGCCTAACTTAATGTTAGCTTCAACCGTATCTAAGCCTTGATCTTGCAATGCATAAGCTCGGATTTTATTCAGCAAGCCAATATTTCGGCCTTCTTGACGATGGTAAAGTAATACCCCTCGGCCTTCTTTACTAATCTGAGAGAGTGCGGCTTCTAATTGAAAACCACAATCGCAACGTAGACTAAATAACGCATCTCCTGTTAAACATTCGGAGTGGATCCGGCTGAGTACCGGTTCATTTCCTGAGATATCGCCAAAAATTAACGCTACATGATCACGACCGGTTGCGATTTCTTCAAAACCCACCATCAAAAATTCACCAAAAGGTGTAGGAAGTTTTGCTTCGGCAACGCGTTTTAGCTGCATATTTTCTTTCATTAGTTAAAGTAACTCTTGCTTAATTAATAACGTTTATCGATATAAAGTAGCTTAACTATAATACATCGATGCTATATGACGTTTAGCATATAGAAGTTGGTATTCTTTGCACACGACCAACGCTGTATTACTATAACAGAGTTAATAATAGGTGAATGGAATATTTGTATATTTAATAGAACTTTATTTGGAATACACTGAATGAAAAAAACTGTTTTGGTCGTTTGTACTTTTGCATTGTTATTAATCATGCCACCCACGCTGATGATAGTTACAGGGTGGCATTGGTCACCAGAAACCCAGTTTAACTCAATGAAATGGATACTCTGGCTGACAGACACTGCGGGAGCACCTTATAGTATTTTAACGTCTCTGTTATTTCTTGGAGCTGTTGTATTTATCTTTCGTTCAGAAAAAAAACAGCGACTGAAAATATTGCTTGTTCTTGTTGGCATTGTATTACTGCAGCAAGGTTTGAAGACGGCATTAAAAAGTACGTTTAAAGAGCCTCGCCCTTATGTGGAATGGCTAGCAACCGAATATCAAATTCCTTCATCAGACTTTTATGCGTTAAAACGTATTGAACGAGCAAAATTAATTAAAGACACCGTCAAACAAGATGAATATATAGCGAAATGGCAGCGTAAACACTGGCAAGCAGAAACTGGATATTCTTTTCCTTCTGGTCATATGTTATTTGCGGCTGGCTGGGCATTGTTTTTAATTGCGCTTTTTTGGCAACAACGTTTATACGCTTTATCGATAGGGCTCGCTATTTGGGCTGAGGGTATTGCATTTAGTCGTATGTTGTTGGGCATGCATTGGCCTATTGATATAATTACTTCAGTGATCATCAGTGCGTGTTTTGCCTTATTTGGTTATTATATTTTGCGAGCATGGGGAATACTGAGTAAAACCGATTAATCTTTCATCAAGTTAACCATTATTAGGGGAGATCTGACTTAAATCTCTCATTGTATAAAATAAATTGCTTTGTCTGAATGCGTTGGAAATGCTACCTTAACAGGTAGATATTATTGGATGAATAGAACTGATAACGGGAATAAATGTGAAATATTTTCTGATTTTATTACTAGCGGTCGCTTTTTTTATTATTTCGATTACGCTAGGTTCAAGCAATGATCAGGTTATTACATTTAACTACCTGATTGCAAAAGGGGATTTTTCATTATCGACCCTTCTTGCATCACTTTTTGGTGTCGGTTTTGTGCTAGGTTGGCTAGTTTGTGCTGTGTTTTATTTACGAGTCATTGTTAGCCTGAAAAACGCACGTCGTAAAATTAGACGTTTAGAATCACAATTAGGTGCTGGAGAAAGTCATATTTCCGATTCAACCTCATTAGTGACGACTCAGAACAAGGAATAATCCTGTATGTTCGAGTTGCTGTTTCTGCTGCTACCAGTTGCTGCTGCTTACGGTTGGTACATGGGGCGCAGAAGTGCTCAACAAGATAAGCAACAACATGCGAATCGCTTGTCACGTGATTATGTGACAGGCGTTAATTTCCTATTGTCTAATCAACAAGATAAAGCTGTCGATTTATTCCTCGATATGCTAAAAAATGAAGATAGCTCTGCTTTTGAAGCACACCTCACGTTGGGAAATTTATTCCGTTCTCGTGGTGAAGTTGAACGCGCCATTCGTATTCACCAGTCGCTGGTGGAAAGTGCCGCTTTATCATTTGAACAACGCTTATTAGCAACTCAACAACTCGGTCGAGATTACATGGCTGCTGGGGTTTATGACCGAGCAGAAAACATGTTTCAACAATTGACGGATGAAGTCGATTTCAAACAAAGTGCCTTACAATCCCTGTTAAATATTTATCAATTAACCAGTGATTGGACAAAAGCTATTGAAACGGCAGGTAAACTGGTTAAATTAGGGCATACAGAACTACGTGAGCAAATTGCACATTTTTATTGTGAACTAGCGACTCAACAACTTGCTAGCGATGATCTCGAAGATGCACTGATCTTTTTAAATAAGGCAGAGCAAGCCGACAACCACTGCGCTCGGGTCTCAATTATGAAAGGGCGCTTGTTCATCGAACAAGGTAATTACGACAAAGCAATTCATGTCCTAAAACAAGTCTATGAGCAAGATAGAGAGCTCGTCGCTGAAACGCTACCTTTGCTGTTTGATTGCTATCAACATACTGGCCAAGCCGATGAGTGGGAAGATTACCTACGTCAGTGTGTTGCGGGTAACTCAGGGGCTATTGCAGAGCTTTATTTAGCGGATATTATTGTTGAAAAGCAAAATCACGAAGCCGCTGCAAATTATATTAATGACCAAATTCAACGTCATCCTACCATGCGTTTATTTTATCGTTTAATGGATTACCATCTTGAAGAAGCTGAAGATGGAAGGGCAAAAGAAAGTTTGATTTTGCTACGAAAAATGGTAGGGGAGCAAATTCGTACCAAACCCGATTATCGTTGCCATAAATGCGGGTTTACATCGCGTGCATTATATTGGCATTGCCCATCTTGTCGCTCGTGGGACACGATTAAACCTATTCGTGGGCTAGATGGGCAGTGACAGCGTCACTTTTTAAATAATAACGACTCTTTAAAGGCTAAGAAATGATTTCCTCAACTGAGAACCACACACATTCACCAATTATTGTGGCACTTGACTATGAAAATGCTAATGAGGCTTTGGCTTTTGTGGATCGCATTGACCCACGTGATTGTCGCTTAAAAGTAGGCAAAGAAATGTTTACTTTTAATGGTCCTCAATTTGTTAAGTCACTCCATGATCGTGGTTTTGATGTTTTCTTAGATTTGAAGTTTCATGATATTCCAAATACTGTTGCCCGAGCGGTTGCAGCTGCGGCTGAAATGGGGGTATGGATGGTTAATGTTCATGCAAGTGGTGGTGCTCGTATGATGGAGGCGGCACGCCAATCTCTTGAGCCTTATGGTAAAGAGGCGCCATTACTCACAGCAGTAACCGTATTAACGAGTATGGATGAATCTGACCTCATTGGTGTTGGGATTAATCTGTCACCAGCTGCTCATGCAGAGCGTTTGGCCTTATTAACCAAACAATGCGGGCTAGATGGTGTTGTTTGCTCTGCTCATGAAGCCCAACGTTTAAAACAAATTTGTGGTGCCGATTTCAAATTAGTTACCCCAGGTATTCGCCCAATGGGAAGTGATGTTGGGGACCAACGCCGCATTATGACACCACAAGATGCAGTGAAGGCGGGTGTGGATTATATGGTGATTGGTCGTCCGATTACGCGTAGTGAAAACCCAACTACCACATTACAACAAATCAATCAGTCTATTGAGGGTTTGCTATGAGTGATTCAAATAGTCGTCTTGTTTACAGTACAGAAACAGGGCGTATTGCTGAAGATAAACCCAAAATTGAAAGGCCTAAAGGTGATGGTATTGTGCGGATCCGCCGTGAGACATCAGGTCGTAAAGGAAAAGGGGTTTGTGTTGTAACTGGACTTGACCTTGAAGACAGCGAATTAGCTAAATTAGCGGCTGATCTTAAAAAGAAGTGTGGCTGTGGCGGAGCTGTCAAAGACGGTAACGTTGAAATTCAAGGCGATAAACGTGATGTTATCAAACAGTACCTTGAGGCGAAAGGTTTTCAAGTTAAGTTAGCTGGTGGCTGATAGGTTCGAAAATTTTACTGTTTGTCATGAGTGGCTACTTAGAAAGCCACTCATTTTATAACGAAGAAGTGGTTAAATTGCTGCTAACTCAGCAAATAAAGCTGGGTTACGTTTAATGGCGATAAGTATTTTAGCTGCTAGCCCTGTTGGGTTTCGTCGTTTAAGTTCCCAACTTTTAATTGTATCGAGGCTAGTTCCTAGTGCATGAGCTAATTCGCTTTGGGAAACATTCAGTTGTTCTCGAATAGCTTTGACATCAGTAATTTCGTAACGAGTAACATTAGCGGCTTTTTGATGGCCTTGTTTTATTTCAACAGCTTCTTCTAAAGAGGCTTTTAATTCGTTGAATATACTCATTTTATACCTCATTTTTTAGTAATTTCGTTAGTTTCTTTAATTCTGCTTTTTCTAAGTCATTTAGCGTATCTTTGACATTTTTTGGATAAGCCATTATAAAATAAATAATTTCTGCTGTAGCTAGGAAATAAATAACTCGTACACTTGCACTTTTTCCTTTATTACCAGTTGCCATCCTAATTTTACGAAGCCCACCCGTTCCTTGGATGATATCGCCTTTATCTGGCCATGCGATAAGTTCATTTTGTAATATCCTAAGTTCTTCTTGTGTGGCGATAGATTGGATTTGTTTGGTAAAAAAGCTGGTTTCAATAAATTCAATTGCGTGACTCACAGGGTTCCCTCCCTTTGTATTAATTGCAAGTGTACTTTGTACACTTTTTGCCGTCAATAGTTTAATAGATTATCGGATATAAAAAATAAAATAGCGTTCATAATGAACGCTATTTTAGATTAAGGAGAGCGACTAAAGGATATTATGAGATTTATTTGCCTACTTGGTGGCCAATAATTCCGCCAATAGCTGCACCACCTACGGTTCCTATGGAACTTCCGCCTGTCAATACAGCGCCACCAACAGCTCCTACACCGGCACCAATCGCTGTGTTTTTATCGCGTTTAGACATATTTGAACAGGCACTGACGCTGATAGCGACAGTAGCTATCACCATGAATGATAAAATACGTTTGCTTACTGTGTTCATTTTAATGACCCTTAATACAGATTTAACAGTTAACAAAATATCATGATAGGTAAATTTACGAATAAGAATAATCAGGAAAAAATATGGAAAAGTGTTTGCAGTTTAACGTTTAATGCGAATTTTAGGTTGTAAAAAAGTAGATAGAAAAATAAAAGACCATAGGTTTCAAACTATGGTCTCTAAAGAGTAGCAGAAAAGTTGTTATTCGGCTGGTCTAGCAACGATATTACGTGTTTCCATACGAACTTCATTAATGGTGACATTGATAATATCGTTAAGTTGGTAAGCTATTTCACCTTTAACAAGCACATTACCTGTTTCTTGGCTACATTGGATCTCATCACGAACGCTATGAATAAAAGGCGCAGGAACAAAAGCTACAGCACCATTATCTACCAAACGGACTCTTACGCCACCACGAGTGATATCAATAATTTCAGCTGGGAATTTGGTATCCGTACCTTCAAAAGGTTTTAAGTAACGAGAATAGAGCCAATCACCCACATCACGTTCAGCCATGCGGTTTGCACGACGACGTTCGGCTAACTTGATTGATAATTCTTCGGATGGCTTATTCGTTGAAGGTTTACCAGCAATAATAGATTTGATTAAACGGTGGTTGACGATATCGGTATATTTACGAATTGGTGAAGTCCAAGTCGCATAAGCTTCAAACCCTAAACCGAAATGCGGGCCGGGCTCAGCTTTGACTTCTGCGAAAGTTTGGTAACGGCGAATGCGGCTATCGAGGAATTGGGTCGGTTGTGCATCTAGTTGACGGCGTAGTTGGCGGAAGCCTTCTAGTGATAATAATGATTCAGCCGTTGTTTCAATGCCATTATCTTTAAGCGTTTGCACGACTTGGTCAATTTGCAGGGGTTCAAAGCCCATATGCACATTAAATACGCCAAATCCTAATTTTTCTTTCAGTACTGCGGCAGCACAGAGGTTAGAGGTGATCATGGCTTCTTCAACAATGCGATTAGAACTGCGGCGACGTTCAGTCACGATATCAACCACAATTCCTTTGTCATCTAATACAAAGCGGTAATCAGGGCGATCTTTGAACACGAGTGCATTGTTTTCGCGCCATAGTAAACGCCTATCTGCCATTTCTTTAAGCAGCAAAATTTGTTGTTTGTCAGTGTCATTTTCTGGCTGCCAACTGCCTGTATTTTCAAGCCAATCAGAGACTTCGTCATAAACTAATTTAGATTTTGATTCGACCCAAGCGCTGAAAAACTCAATATTATCGTCAATGCGACCATCTTCTTTGATGAGTGCAATGCAGACTAAAGCAGGGCGACGTTCATTTGGGCGCAAAGAGCACAGGTCGTCAGATAATTTGCGCGGTAGCATTGGAATATTAAAACCCGGTAAATAGTTGGTGTAGCCACGGGCTAAAGCCAGTTTATCGAGTTCGCTACCTTCTGGTATATAGCTTGTTGGGTCAGCAATAGCGATATACAGTTTTAAGTCACCATTATCGGTTTTTTCAACATAGAGTGCGTCATCTATATCTTCAGTACTTGCATTGTCTATGGTCGTAAAGTGCAAGTGAGTTAAATCAACTCGTTCAATACCTTGGTCATCACGTTCGCTATCAACCATTTGCGGTTCATTACGGTCTAATTGGTGACGGCGTAACGTTACCCACCATGGTGCAAAATGATCATCTCCGTCAGTGATAAACTCAGTAATTTCAGCGTAGAAGGTTTTATCGCCTTTTAATGGATGGCGTCGCATTTGTGCAACAACCCAATCATCTTGCTTAAACTCATGAGTAATGCCATTGATAGGACGGCAAGAAATCATATCCTTCAGTAATGGGTGATCGGGAATGACAAATAAACGGTTATCATTTTCTTTCTTTTGTATTTTCCCAACAAACCTATCTAAAAAAGGTTCTACCAGTTCTTCTGGTTCTGCAAATTCACGGTCTTTATCGGTATGAACCGTAGCAATAACACGATCACCATGCATGACCTTTTTCATTTGAGGAGGCGGAATGAAATAGCTTTTTTGGCCATCAACTTCGAGAAAGCCAAAGCCTTTTTCTGTACTTTTTACCAGCCCTTCGACGCGTGGGGTTTGGGCATGTAGTTTTTGTTTAAGCTGTGCGAGCAGTGGGTTGTCTTGGAACATACTTACCGTTTAATTAATATTGGGTTTGGCTCTATTGTTACGTAAGACAAAGTCTTAGAGCAAGGAAAAAATGCGTTACCGGCTAGATTCATGATTAAAAGTATCGTTTATCTATAACCTATTCAAAATAGTATCTTGGTCAATCTTCTGGATATATTTTATCTTTAAATTCGCATAAATCTTCGATAATACAAGAGCCACAGCGGGGTTTGCGGGCAATACAAGTATAACGTCCATGCAAAATAAACCAATGGTGACAATCTACTTTAAACTCTGCAGGTACAACTTTAAGGAGTTTGTCTTCAACTTCAACGACATTTTTACCAGGAGCAAAGTTAGTACGATTGCAGACACGGAAAATATGCGTGTCAACGGCGATAGTCGGCCAGCCAAATGCGGTATTAAGAACCACATTTGCCGTTTTGCGGCCAACACCCGGTAAAGCTTCTAAAGCCTCTCGGTTTTCAGGGACTTGGCTGTTGTGCTTTTCGATTAAAATTTGACAGGTTTTATAGACGCTTTCAGCTTTGGTATTAAATAAGCCAATGGTTTTAATGTACTCTTTTATTCCATCCACACCGAGTGCCATAATAGCTTCAGGCGTATTAGCTACAGGATATAGCTTTGCTGTCGCTTTATTGACACTCACGTCAGTAGCTTGAGCTGATAATAAAACGGCGATTAATAGCTCAAAAGGGGAGTTAAATTCTAACTCCGTTGTAGGGTGTGGGTTGTTATCCCGTAGACGAGTTAGAATTTCAATGCGTTTTGATTTATTCATTGCTCACAAAATATCGTTGTTAAGAAATATGGCTGCCGCAACCTTGCTGTTTTTCATATTCACGTTCTGGTTGAATACCAGATTGTCGTGCGGCTCTTTTTTTCATTTTTTCATCAATTAAGTATTTCGCAGCTAATAGTAGTGCTAGGCCAATGAAGGCACCAGGCGGTAGCATAGCGAGTAAAAATGGAGAATCAAGATGTAATACTTCAATACGAAGGGAGGTAGCCCAAGAACCGAGTAACAAGTCAGCGCCATCAAATAAGGTCCCATTCCCTAAAACTTCACGAATTGCTCCTAGAACAAGCAAGGTCGCGGTTGCACCTAAGCCCATAGCAAACCCATCAAGGGCAGATAGCCCAACAGGATTACGAGATGCATAGGCTTCTGCGCGTCCAATCACAATGCAGTTGGTAACGATTAACGGAATAAAGATCCCGAGAGATTCATATAAACCAAAAGCATATGCGTTGATTAACATTTGTACCGCACTAACAACAGAGGCAATAATCATCACGTAGATAGGGATGCGAATTTCTGATGGTACCCAACGACGTAAAGCAGAAACTGCAACATTAGTACAAACTAAGACTAATGTGGTCGCTAAGCCTAGCCCTAATGCGTTGGTTGCTGTTGATGACACAGCGAGCAGCGGACAAAGCCCTAATAATTGAACTAATGCAGAGTTGTTTTTCCACAAACCTTGCACTAATAAGTCTTTAGATGTATCGCTCATTATTCGTCCCCACAGCGTGGATAATTCGATAATTGTTGTGGAATTTGTTGCATAAATACCGCAGTACGTTTAGTGGCATTGACGACTGCTCTGGGTGTAATTGTTGCCCCAGTAAACTGATCAAATTCACCTCCATCTTTTTTAACTGCCCATTTAGGGTCATTATCAGAGGTTATTTTTTTACCACTAAAATAAGTAATCCAATCAGATATTCGTGTCTCAATTTTGTCACCAAGCCCAGGTGTTTCATGATGTTCTGTAACACGAGTTCCCAGTACTGTACCGTGAAAATCTGTACCGACTAATAAATGTATAGCGCCTGAGTAGCCGTCTAATGCGGTTGTTTCCAAGGCAGCAGCAACAGGTTCGCCATTTTTACGGGCTAGATACAAGCGCCTAGGTTGTTTATTACCCAGTATGGCCTCATTAGTGACTAAATAACACTCTTTTGCGAGGTCGTTATCGTATAAATCACTTGGTATTACTTGGTCGAGTAGTTTTTTCTGAACAATAGCAGCTTGCTCAGCAATAGTCTCTTTCGTTAACGTGTACACCGCAGCGCTAAGCGCAGTGGTTCCTGCTGCAAAGATGGCTAACGTTACCCCATGGCGTCTCATCGTGTTCAACATACGGTTATCCTTACTTATGTCCATGACCGTACGCACGAGGCTGCGTATAGTAATCAATTAATGGAACAGTAATATTGGCGAGTAACACGGCAAAAGCAACAGCGTCAGGGTAACCACCGTATACACGGATCACCCAAACAAGAAAACCGATAATCACACCAAAAATAATCCGTCCCTTAGGCGTTGTCGATGCGGTGACAGGGTCAGTGGCAATAAAAAATGCCCCTAGCATAGTGGCACCAGACAATAAATGAACCCATGGCGACGCATGTTGGCTATCATCAATTAAATAACTAACAATAGATAAAACTGCCAATGTACCTAAGAACGAAACCGGAATATGCCAGCTAATAATACGGCGCTGTAATAAGAACAAACCACCCACTAAATAGCCAATATTCACCCATTGCCAACCAATTCCCGCTAAGGAACCTTGTAAAATAGGTTGTTGTAATACTTCAGAAATAGAATGAGTCAGTAGGCCCGTTTTAAAGCTATCAAGCGGGGTCGCTTGGCTCATGCCATCAATGCCTGTACGTAGTTGCTCGAGGGTAATACCTGTTGGAGTATGGCCACTGAGAATAATGGATAGGCTATCAAGTGCAGAAATCGACATATTTTGTAATTCATGCGGAGGTAGCCAGTTTGTCATGTGAACAGGGAATGATATTAGCAAAACGACATAACCCACCATCGCAGGGTTAAAAGGGTTTTGCCCCAATCCACCATAACATTGCTTAGCAATCGTAATAGCAAAAAATGTCCCTAATACGATCATCCACCAAGGTGAGAGCGGAGGTAGGCTGATAGCTAATAATAATGCGGTCACAATGGCGGAATTATCTTTTAGTACAGGAACCACAGGTTGTTGGCGTAAACGAATAGAAACTGCTTCTGTGATAACCGCTGTTAGCACCGCTAAAATAATTTGGTATAAGGTGCCAACGCCAAAGAAATAAACTTGAGCAGCAATACCCGGTATTGCTGCTAAAAGTACCCAAAGCATAACTAAACTGGTGCTTTGATTGTTATGAGTAAATGGCGCGCTAGCAATTTTTAAACGGCGATTTTTCGCATCAATTGGCCTAAATTTCATCTCGTTATCACTTACTCTGTAGTCGTTTGTTCATGTTGTTTTTGTGCTTGCTTTGCTTTTACTCGCGCGATCGCAGCGGCAACGGCAACTTTTCGAGGGTCGGTTTCCTCTTCAATGGGTTGTTCCGCGGCGGGTGTAAGCTCTTCTTGTGCGAGTTGTTCTGCTTGAGCTGCTTTTTTGGCTTTCACTCGTGCAATGGCGGCCGCGACAGCCGCTTTACGTGGGTCAACCTCAGCGTCAGTGACCGTTTCAGCGACTGGCTCAGTTGCAGATTGCGCTTGAGCTGCTTTTTTGGCTTTCGCTCGTGCAACGGCAGCTGCGACAGCCGCTTTGCGCGGGTCAACCTCAGCATCAGTGACTGTGTTAGCGACTGGCTCAGTTGCAGGTTGCTCTTGAGCCGCTTTTTTGGCTTTCGCTCGTGCAATGGCGGCCGCGACAGCCGCTTTACGTGGGTCAACCTCAGCGTCAGTGACCGTTTCAGCAACTGGCTCAGTTGCAGATTGCGCTTGTGCGGCTTTTTTGGCTTTCGCTCGTGCAATGGCGGCCGCGACAGCCGCTTTACGTGGGTCAACCTCTGCACCAGTGACGGTGTCAGCGACTGGCTCAGTTGCAGGTTGCTCTTGAGCCGCTTTTTTGGCTTTCGCTCGTGCAATGGCGGCCGCGACAGCCGCTTTACGTGGGTCAACCTCAGCGTCAGTGACCGTTTCAGCAACTGGCTCAGTTGCAGATTGCGCTTGTGCGGCTTTTTTGGCCTTCGCTCGTGCAATGGCAGCTGCGACAGCGGTTTTGCGAGGATCATCCGTGGTCTCTATATCAGTAGGTTCTACTGGTGTATTGGCCAGTTTTTCCGCCTGTTTAGCACGTGCTTGTGCTTTACGGGCTTCGCGAGCAGCAATCACAGCACTATTGTCTGGTAATTCACCGGAAACAATCTTAATTAGTTCGGTTGTCGCACTTTGTTTGGCTTTAACCCGGGCTAAAGCTGCATTAACGGCATCTTTATCAGCGCTATCTACCTGTACAGCAGCTTTTTTATGACGTTCTTCCCGCGCTTGCTTATCACGTTCCATACGCAACTGTTTTGCTTCAAAACGCAATTTTGCTTCAGCGGCACGGCGCTCTTCTTGAGCTATTTCACGAATTTCTGCTTTTTCTTGACGATAATATTGCACTAGCGGAATATTACTTGGGCACACATAAGCACATGCACCACACTCTATGCAGTCAAATAAATTATGTTTTTGCGCTTTTTCGTGTTCATCTCCTTTACTGAACCAGTAAAGTTGCTGAGGAAGTAACCCGGCTGGGCAGGCATCGACACACAACCCACAACGAATACACGCTTCTTCTAGTGCTTTAGGTCCCATTTCTTCCATTGTGGGAACCAGTAAACAGTTACAAATTTTTACGACAGGGACATTCAGGTCGGGTAGGGTAAAGCCCATTAAAGGCCCCCCCATAATCACCATTTGTTCTGGCTCTGGGTGAAAACCTGATTGCTGTAATAGATGTTTAACCGGAGTGCCTAAACGCGCCCAAAAATTACCCGGTTTACTGATGGCTTCACCAGTAACGGTTACCACACGCTCAATCAATGGCTGGCCATCAACAACCGCGCGTTTAATGGCGACGACAGTACCGACGTTTTGCATCAACACACCAATTTGTGAAGAACGCGCACCGGATGGCACTTCTTTTCCCGTCAAAATTTTTGTCAGCTGTTTGGCACCACCTGATGGGTATTTTGTTGGTATAACTCGGATGAATATTTGTTTGTCTTGCGAGGTGACAGCATCTTTTAGGGCTTGGATAGCCTCGGGTTTATTGTCTTCAATACCAATTAATACTTGGTCTGGGGTTAATAAATGCTGTAAAACACGACAGCCTTCAATAACTTCCTGTGCATGTTCTTGCATTAACCTATCATCAGCTGTGATATAAGGCTCACATTCAGCTGCATTAATGATTAATGTTTTAATCGCATCTTGACCACCGGCCAATTTTGATGCTGTTGGGAAACCTGCACCACCGAGGCCGGCTATCCCAGCTTGTTCAATTTTTTGCAGTAATTCAGCACGGGTTAGTTGAACGTAATTAGGCTCTGGGGACAAAGTACACCATGTATCATGGCCATCGGCTGCAATACGCACACACAATTCTTTTAAGCCTGAAGGGTGTGCCGTTACCATAGGTTCAATTGCAGTGATCACCCCTGAAGTTGATGCATGAACAGGTACAGTACGCCCAAGCCCTTTAGTCAATGGCTGGCCTTTTAATACGGAGTCGCCAACCTGAACAATTAGCTCTCCCTCAGGGCCCAAATGTTGTTGTAATGGGATAATCAGCTCATTGGGCACTGATGCAATACGCATCGGTGTTTGGCTAGATTGTAGCTTCATTTCAGGCGGATGGATCCCACCTTTAAAATCCCAAATATTATCTTTTTTCAACCAATTAAAGAGCTTAAGCATGAGTTTCACCTCTTGCTTTAGTGACAAGCTGTTCATTGGGTTCAACACTAATATTTTTTACTGGGATAGTGTTTAAATCCCATTTCCAATTGGCTGTAGTCGTTTTCACAGGAACAAGCTCAATACAATCTGTAGGACAAGGGGCGACGCATAAGTCGCAGCCTGTGCACAAGTCTTCAATCACAGTATGCATGGCGCGGGTTGCACCAACAATGGCATCAACAGGGCAAGCTTGAATGCATTTAGTACAACCAATGCAGTTTTCTTCGTCGATAATAGCCACTTTACGAACGGGGTTTTGAGCGGCTTCATCGCCATCAATCGGCTGAGGGTCGACATTAAGCAACTCAGCGATTTTTAGCATGACTTGCTCGCCACCAGGGGCGCATTTGTTGATCATTTCCCCATTATTTGCAACCGCTTCGGCGTAAGGGCGACAGCCAGGATAACTGCATTGACCGCACTGGCTTTGAGGCAATATTGCTTCAACTTGTTCGACAATAGGGTCTGCTTCAACTTTAAAGCGTAATGAGGCGTAACCTAACATCAGCCCAAATATCAGGCCAAAAACGGCTAATATACCGATAGCAATCCATACAGACATCATTAGAATTTCACCAAACCACTAAAGCCCATAAACGCGAGAGACATTAAGCCAGCTGTAATTAACCCAATTGATGATCCTTTAAATGGAGCAGGAACATTGGCAACAGCTAAACGTTCGCGAATAGCGGCAAATAAAACCATTACTAATGAGAAACCCACAGCAGCGCCAAAACCGTACACGGCAGACTGCATAAAAGTATGAGACATATTAATATTTAATAAGGCAACACCAAGAACCGCACAGTTGGTGGTAATTAAAGGCAGAAAAATACCGAGTAAACGGTAAAGCGTTGGGCTCGTTTTCCTGACCACCATTTCAGTAAACTGTACAACAACAGCAATCGCTAAAATAAAGCTTAGCGTCCGCAGATAGACAAGATCGAGAGGAATAAGGACAAGTGTGTCAATCAACCAAGAACTGATTGACGCTAATGTCATAACAAACGTCGTTGCTAAGCCCATTCCAATGGCCGGTTCGAGTTTTTTTGAGACGCCCATAAAAGGGCATAAGCCAAGGAATTTAACGAGAACGAAGTTGTTAACCAGCACTGTTCCAACAAAGAGTAATAGATAATCAGTCATGCTATTGCCTGAAATGAAAAAAGAACAAAAACTGGCCGAAGCCAGTTAAACTATCATTATGATATCAAGCAATTTATGTGATGCTTATCGATCTTGTGTGAAAGTCATTTTCACACGTTGAGAGCGTTTTAGATAAGGGACAAAGAAACCCGCGCCAATTAAAGGCCATGCTAAGACCTGCAAAGCGGTTTCATCGTCAATAGGTGAAAATGCGAAGGTTTTTATACCTAATAATAACAAAATGAGTAGCCAAATAATAAAATGGCGGGGGAAATGCTTTGAGCGGGAAAACATCAGTTGCAGTACATGAATACTGAAAATAGTCATCCCAACAGCGATGGCAAATGACAGATACCAAGCGGCAGGAATAAAACTTGTCCAATGATCAACAGTCGTGACAATCTCATAAAATTTAATGCAATACATAACAGTCATACTGCAAACAGCTAAAAAGGTTAATAACAAATAGATCGCTGGAACTAATAGCCAGCCAGTGATGCGGTTAGCGTCATAAACTGAAGTCATAATTAATCAAACCCATTTTGGCAAATTCGCTGGACAATCTACAATCCTATCATAGATTTATTTGCCATTTCATTCCTTCTGATGGTACTTTTTATCTCTACCTGAGTTTATCGTTGTATGAGGTCTAAATGTCTAAACCAATTAAAGTCGCGATCATCGGATATGGCTATGCCAGTAAAACATTTCATGCTCCCTTCCTTGGTATTTTAGAAGGGTATGATTTAACAACGATTTCTAGCAGTGACCCGAGTAAGGTTAAGGCAGATTGGCCAAATATTCATGTTGCCGCCTCTCCGGAAGCTGTTTTTGCTGATAAAGATATCGAACTAGTCGTTATTCCTACGCCTAATGATACTCACTTTCCTCTTGCTCAAGCGGCATTAGCAGCAGGGAAGCACGTCGTTGTCGATAAACCATTTACATTAGATGTCTCACAAGCAGAACAATTAAAACAACAAGCGGAGCAAGCAGGAAAATTACTGTCGGTTTATCATAACCGCCGATGGGATTCAGGTTTTTTAACAGTTAAAAAAATATTAGAAGAAGGTAAGCTAGGCGATATTAAATATTATGAATCACATTTTGACCGTTATCGTCCGCTAGTTAGGCAACGTTGGCGTGAAGCTGATATTCCTGGAGCAGGTATTTGGTACGACTTAGGGCCGCACTTGTTGGATCAAGTCTTGCAGTATTTTGGTAGGCCTTTAGGGATCAGCGTTGATCTTGCTATGATCCGCCCTAATGCACAGGCAGTGGATTACTTTCATGCCGTTTTGCAATATGCAGATAAGAAGGTTGTATTACATGCAACAACATTAGCTGCTGCACCAACACCGATATATGTTATTCATGGAATGAATGGTAGTTATGTTAAATATGGTTTAGATCCCCAAGAAGACTGTTTAAAAGCTGGCCAACGACCAGAAGGGACTGATTGGGGAGTTGATACCAATATGGGGAGCGTGACGTTGTCACAAGGTGATGAGCTTATAACACAATCGTGGCCAAACCAACGCGGTAATTATGGTGGTTATTATCAAGGGATATATGATGCGATTCGCCATGGTAAACCAAACCCCGTCACACCGAGCGAAGCAATAGATATTATGAAGCTTATTGAAGCAGGTATACGTTCGGCAAAAGAAAAACGCACAATCGAAGCAATATTTTAACGTCATTAACGCACACTATAAGGCCAGTTAACATAACTGGCTTTTATTATGGATAATCGAATGAATTTGCTAGCTAAACTGAGAATCGACCCATTTTTACTTATCATGATTGGCGTTGTCATTCTAGCCAGCCTTTTTCCTTGTGAAGGCGATATAAAAACGGGGTTTCAATATTTAACTACTGCTGCAATTGCATTATTGTTCTTTATGCATGGGGCTAAGTTATCTCGTGAATCAATAATGGCAGGGATAGGGCATTGGCGTCTCCACCTCTTGGTTTTTGCGAGTACATTTATTGTATTTCCTATCGTAGGCTTAGGGCTTGCGGTGATTGTACCTAAATGGATGTCACCTACCGTATATATGGGCTTTTTATACCTATGTGCTTTACCTGCAACTGTACAATCAGCAATTGCTTTCACCTCGGTGGCCGGGGGAAATATTGCCGCGGCTATTTGTAGTGCATCAGCGTCAAGCATTCTTGGGGTTTTTCTTTCACCAATCTTAGTGGGTTTATTGATGGATGCTGATGGCAGCCAAGCCATAGATACGCTCAATGCAATAGGGTCTATTTTAATGCAATTGATGCTGCCATTTGTTGTGGGGCATTTGTCTCGACCATTGATTGCCAATTGGATAAACCGGAATAGAAAATTAGTTAATATGACTGACCGGTCTTCAATATTATTGGTTGTTTATGTGGCATTTAGTGAAGCCGTTGTAGAGGGGATTTGGCAGAAAATAGATGCATTTTCACTCTTAATGATAGTGGTTGTTACTTGCGTTATTTTATTTATTGTCATTGTATTTAATACGTTAGCTGCACGGCTGTTAGGTTTTAGCAAAGAAGACGAAATTACCATCGTTTTCTGTGGCTCGAAAAAGAGTTTAGCGAATGGAGTACCAATGGCGAACGTGTTATTTCCTGCTGCGACAGTGGGGGTTATTTTATTGCCATTGATGATCTTCCACCAAATACAACTGATGGTCAGCGCTGTACTTGCTCAGCGTTATGCTAAACGATTATCGACCAAGTAAGCACAAATATTGAGGGGATTAGTAACCCCTCATGTTTTTTGCTGTTTATTTATAAGGGTACTTATTTAGTTACAACATACAATAGGGCTTTATAATTGATACATTAACAACAGTGTTTATACGTTAAGTATAAAAAAGCTAACTAGAGGGGGAGTGATTGGTTAATGATGACGGTCTATTGGTGTGTAAAGAGATGTGAAATGTTTGAGAGAGTTATCAGGGTTATAATAAATACCCTGATAACATTTAAATTAACGGGTAGCGGCTTTATGTAAGAGCGCTTTTTTCTCACTTTCAGATAAAAATGCCATACTTAGGCCATTACGTTGCGCTTGTTCTATTTCTGCTGAAGTTAAACCTGCTTGTGGGGCTGCAACTTCATACTCATAGCGTAACTCAATACCTTGAACTGCTGGGTCATCTGTATTAATTGAAGCCAATACACCTTGTTGCAAAAAGGTTTTTAATGGGTGTTGAGCAAGGGATGGCACAGTGCTTGTTTGAATATTTGATGTTAAACAGCTTTCCATACCAATTTGATGTTTTACTAAATATTCAATTAAAGCAGGGTCTTCTATTGCCTTTACACCATGGCCAATTCGTTGTGCACCTAATACATTGATAGCATGCCAAATACTGTTCGCTCCAGCCGCTTCACCTGCATGAACAGTGATATTTAACCCTGTATCTCTAGCTTTGATAAAGTGTGACTCAAATAACTCTCCAGGGAAACCTAGTTCATCTCCAGCTAAATCTAAAGCACATAAGTGATGACGATGAGCTAATAGTCCTTGTAATTCAGTTGTACAGGCTTGTTGGCCAAAAGTACGGCTCAAAATTCCAATTAAATTAATTTTAATGTCGAATTGTTGGCATCCAGCACGCACGCCATCAATAATAGCTTCAACGACACCTTCTACAGGTAGCTGGTGTTTCATGGCCATATAGTATGGAGAGAAGCGTAGCTCTGCGTAATCGATACCAGCATTAAAAGCATCTTCGACATTTTCAAATGCCACACGGCGGCATGCTTCTAAATCTGCTAAAACAGCGACTCCCCAATCGAGTTTTGCTAAGAAACCGACTAAATCAGCTTCTTGTCCTATAATTTGGACGTGAGGGCGCAAAGCTTCAAGTTCTGTCGCTGGTAATTGAATGTGATGCTGTTCTGCTAAGGAAAGAATCGTTTCTGGGCGGATATTGCCATCAAGGTGGCGGTGTAAATCGGTTAAAGGTAAATGTGTTTTAATCACGGAATGATCCTTTATCTATTTTCTATCCTCATTTTGGCTTTTATTTTTCCAAATGCAATTCCAAATCACGAAAAATGTGAAACGTGATCAATAATTACATTTTAAGTGTGATGCTAATCACACTTAAATGGGGTGTCAAATAAAAAAGCCAGCTATATGGGTTCACTTCATATTAACTGGCTTTTGTGACTAAATTGTATCGATTAGATTAATTAGTTAGCTGGCGCTGCATCTTGTGGTGCTAATTCAGGCTCAACTTCCATTTCTGGTGCTGGTTCTGCATCTGGAGCAGGTACAGCTTCATATTCTAATGCATCTTCTGGGTTAGACATCACTTTCATCTTAGTGAGGAACTCAGCTAAGGTATATTTGTCATTGTTGAATGTCAGGTCATTACCTGCAAATTTGATAGTCATAGTTAAATCATTTTCGCTATCAATCATCCAAGGTGATTTTTTCTGTTTAGCTTTTTCAGCACGTTCTTCATCTGTCATAAACATTTCTTCAAATGGAGAAGAGAACATATCTGAAGTCAGCATTTGCTGAACACCTTCAAATTCAGAAGTAACCATACCTTTCATTTCTTTCTTAGTATCAGCATTAACTGGAACACCTTGATCTAAAATCATTGCTTGAGTCATTGATTCGATCATCATTGGCTTGTTCAGTTTTAAATTGAAATCAAAAGAAGTAATGAGTTGCTTGATAGCTTCATCAACTTTGTTAGACATTGCTAACGCAGTAATTTCATCTTGGTTCCATTTATTAAATGTGATGTTTAGGTCAACTGAACTTTGGCCAGCTTCATTTTTCCAGTAGAAGGGGCTAACAGTGAATACAGGCTTGCTTTTCATTAGCTCTGGCAATGTTGTAGACATCATTTCCATCGCTAAACGCTCTGTTGCTTCAGTTGGGTCACCATTAGCTAAGCCTTGAGCTAATGCTTCATTATATTGTTCAACGAATTTACCTAATGCTTTAGCATCTAATTTTTCAATAGCAACAGTCAGTTCGCCAGAACCTAAGTTTTGCTCTAACGCCTTTAAGTCAGAGATGCTATAAGAAATATTCCCTTTCACATCTTCGCCAGTAATAGAGGTGTCGCTTGAAATTTTGAAATCTTTAAAAGAGAATTTAGTTTCAGGAATGTTGAAATCTGTATCAGCAATAACAAATGACTGGGTTCCAGTGTAGAAGCCATATTGTGATTTTGTTACATTAGAGACTAATTTTAAGCCTTTTAATGTCATAGATTCAGAGTTATCTTTTTTACCAATAACTAAATTATCAGTGACTAAAGTTGCATCAACGGCAGCAAGATCAGAAGTTGTTGATACATCAAACTTAGAACCACTGAAAGATAATGAAACGTCATCTTTCTTATACTCGACAGGGATCAGCTCTAAATTGGTATCAATACTTTTGCTATAGCCAATGACAGCAGAACCATGAATAAATGGTTTACCTTGAGTCGCTTCGAATAATTCTTTTGTCGTCGCGTTGTTAGCTAATTCAATTTGCGTCGCTGCTAATTTTGGTAATAAATTAAACTTAGCGACTTGTGATAATGGGAATGGACCGTGGTCAATATTCGTTTTGAATACAATTGAGTCTTCTGGTGATACTGAATCCGCAGAGGTGATTACGATATCTGCTTTAGATGAAAAAACACCTTTTTCATAATTTTCTACTTTAAAATTCAAACCTGACTCAGGCACATTTACAGCAAAAAAATCGTTGGTTTTGAGAATTACTCTATCAAGTTCATCTTTTACTTTAGAACCTGTATACCATGAAGCTCCAGTCCACACTGCCCCCAGAGCAACAATAACACCAACCGCGACTAATGACTTTTTCATTATAAACATCCATCCTTTCAGCACGTTATTGCCGTACTTATAAATTTATAAAAGTTTTATATAATCGTCTTCATACAATGAAGACGGTTAAATACAGAATATGACACTATTTGTTAAATACCCGGGCTAGTTTGCCACTGCCATTAATGGTTATGCTTTTCTCATAAGCAGGCAAGAAAACAGATTCACCTGAATTAATGCATATTTCATCATTACTTGAATGTAAAACTAACTGGCCTTCAATACAGAACAAAATTGAGGCACTATTGTTAGATAGCGCAACTTCCGAGTGGGTTATAGAATATATATTAAATGCAAAATCTTCTACTGGAATATTATATTTCCAGATATTTCCAGATTTTTCGGGAATACTTAATAAATCCTTTGCAAACGTAGGCTTAAAGTCAATGTTAGCAATCAGCTCTGGGATATCTATGTGCTTATTTGTTAACCCAGCACGCAGTACATTATCTGAGTTTGCCATCACCTCTAACCCAACACCTTCTAGATATGCATGTGGCGTTCTGGCATATAAAAACATCGCTTCACCAGGTTCTAATTCAACGATGTTAAGAAGAAGAGGGGTAAATAGCCCATTATCTTCAGGATATAGGCTAACCATTTGCTTTATTGAGTTCCATGGCTCGCCTTGTCGGCTGTTTAAAGCGGCTTTCAATACGCCAAGTGCTAAATCTTTTTGTTCACCTGTTAAATTAAGAATTTGTGCAAATAAACGAGATAACTTTTCTTTTGTTGGGTCTTGAACAAATAATTGGATATCAGGATGTGCAGCTGAAACAAAATCCAGTAATTGCGCGATTTCATTCAGTGGGCGAAACGCGTTCATTGCCTTAAAAGGTGTTAACGCAAAGATTAATTCAGGCTTATGGTTGTCATCTTTATAATTGCGTATTGGGGAATCTAGAGGGATGCCAGCTGAATTTTCTTTAGCAAAACCAACTTCAGCATAAGTTTTGTTTGGATGTACTTGAACAGACAACGGTTGAGCAGCACATAACACTTTAAATAAATAAGGTAAACGATGATAAGTTTGTGCGACATGCTGACCTAAGTAGGCTTCAGGATCACTTTCAATTAAGGCGTTAAGTGGAATACTTTGATTTTTTTCCGCATCGAGAACTTCGGAGCTTGCTTTTGGATGAGCACCCATCCAAAGTTCAGCCATAGGTAAGCTATCAGGGTTTGAAATCCCATATAACTTAGTCAGGGCCGTTTTACTGCCCCAGTCATAGTTTTGGACTTTGTTTATCATTTTAAGCATAGCAAAATTCTCTTTTTCATAAAAATCAACTGATTTCCTTTTCACTACAATACAATAAGCTCGACCAAGTCTCATAAATGAAATTCAATTTGTGGCATTATACTGCTCGGTTATTTGCTTACCTGCAAGCAGATGATTCTAAAATCAATTATTCTGTGTATGTACCTAAGGAGATAGTAATGGCAGCCACTCGCATTGAAAAAGACTCAATGGGACCAATTGAAGTACCTGCTGACCAATTGTGGGGCGCGCAAACGCAGCGTTCTTTAGAACATTTCCGTATATCTGTAGAAAAAATGCCTGTTGCGTTAATTCACGCACTCGCTATCACTAAAAAAGCCGCTGCTAGTGTTAATATGGATCTTGGATTATTAGCTAAAGAGCGCGGCGATGCAATCATTGCTGCTGCTGACGAAGTTTTAGCTGGTAAACATCCAACGGAATTTCCTCTAGCTATTTGGCAAACCGGTTCTGGTACGCAAAGTAACATGAACATGAACGAGGTTTTAGCTAACCGTGGTAGCGAAATTCTCGGTGGTCAACGTGGTAATGATCGTCTTATTCACCCTAATGATGATGTGAATAAAAGTCAAAGTTCAAATGATGTTTTCCCAACAGCAATGCACGTTGCTGCGGTCGTCGCAATCCGCGAACATCTTCTCCCTGAACTGAAAATTTTGCATCAAACATTAGATGCAAAAGCGAAAGAATTTAAAGATATTGTAAAAATCGGTCGTACTCACTTGCAAGATGCAACCCCGTTGACGCTAGGCCAAGAAATTTCAGGTTGGGCTGCAATGTTAGCGCATAATGAAAAACACATTGAAAATTCTGTTCCTCATGTGTGTGAATTAGCGCTAGGTGGTACAGCAGTAGGGACTGGTTTAAATACGCATCCTGAATATGCGGTACGTGTTGCGAAAAAAATCGCAGAATTAACTGGCCAACCATTTGTTACGGCACCTAATAAATTTGAAGCATTAGCAACTTGCGATAGCCTTGTACATGCACATGGTGCTTTAAAGGGCTTAGCTGCCTCTTTAATGAAAATTGCCAATGATGTTAGGTGGTTAGCATCTGGTCCTCGCTGCGGTATTGGTGAAATATCTATCCCAGAAAATGAGCCAGGCAGTTCAATCATGCCAGGTAAAGTAAACCCTACACAGTGTGAAGCACTGACTATGTTATGTGCACAAGTTATGGGGAATGATGTTGCTGTTAACATTGGTGGGGCATCCGGTAATTTTGAGCTGAATGTATTCCGCCCAATGCTAATTGATAATTTCTTACAGTCTGTTCGCTTATTAGCTGATGGTATGCGTAGCTTTAATGAGCATTGTGCGATTGGAATTGAACCAAATCGTGAGCGTATTGAAAAATTACTTCATGAATCGCTAATGTTAGTGACAGCTTTAAATACTCACATTGGGTACGATAAAGCGGCAGAAATTGCTAAAAAAGCACACAAAGAAGGGCTGACGCTGAAAGAATCTGCACTGAAACTAAACTATTTAACTGAAGAACAGTTCAATGATTGGGTTCGTCCAGAAGATATGGTTGGCAGCATGAAATCTTAAGCTAGCTTATTAAACTGGCTTTATATAACACCCATACTGTTTGACAGATGGGTGTTTTTTAGCGTTCTATATACAAATTTAAACGTGGTATTAATAGTTCAACTGCTTTTGCTCTGGGCCGATTACGGATTGCAATGTTATTGGCATGGTAATCGGGAAGTTCACCGACTTTAATTTCTGCCACCGTTTTTTCAAGCGCAAAAACAAATAAAGGCGTTGCACAAGCAAACTGGGTTTGTTTCTGTTGTTCTTTATCCCACACACGAGCGATTGGCTGAACTTTGACTGGCCGTTGAGTTTTTAAAACCGCACTGTAAGGTAGGGCGTCAATTAAGCGAATTTCATTTTCCAATTGTAAGCGCCAGTGCTCTTTTGGTAAATGAAGAGGGCAGCGGCCACTTTCTAAGCTTGCTTGTAAGCGGTCTAGCATTGCTTCTTTTGTGACTTTATTGATAACTTTTTTATTCGCCCAGCCAAAATTAATCGTATCGACATCAATCAATGAAGAGAGGGTTCGGTAGGTATTCAATGTTAGTAGGCCATGTAAACTATCACGAATAAATTCGAATCGATGAGGTTCGTCAACTTGTGTGACAATGGCTTTTATATGCATTTTTAACTCATTGATCTTTAAAATTAATGAATTAAAGTTACGATAAGTTTGCAAATTAGTTTGTACACATATAACCCCCGGTAAACGGATAGCGGCTTTGTTGCTGACCTCGTCTGGTTTGTTTTGTAAAAACAATAAATTAACTAACTTTACTGTTTCATGTATCGCATCATGACCAACTAATGTTTGTACTGAGATTTGTTCTATCTCATTATTCTCTTCACCTTTAATTACTGAAGGTAACTGGAAGACATGAGCTGTAAATGGAACTTGTTTTGATTGTTCCAATAACAACAGGCTAAATTGGTTTATTTGTGATTCCAATTCATTGAACGTATTAATTAAATCTTGTTTTTTCATAGTTTAGTTACAACATTCAAATGGGTAATAAACAATAAATAACATAAACTCTCGTGTTTATCTATAAGAAAATCAGAGTCAAAAAGGGCAAGTGGGGCATTTTAACACTTGCCCCTTTCTTATATAAGCTTTCCTTTGACGTTAATTTATTTCTGTATCAATAACTTGATAAAACGCATTTTGCGTATCATCTATCGTCCAAATGGCTAAAATGACATGGTAACCTTTTTGCTTTTTTGGTAATACACACTTGTGCTCAACAGTCTCTTCTGGAAACTCTACGCGTTCAAATTTACAAAATGGCGTTAGTGTAAATTGATTACGAGATAGCAAGGCGTTTGGCTGCCAGTCTGGCTTAGTTATGAAATATTCCCATTTTGTCGTTTTATGTTTTGCCGTGATGCGCCATTTAAACCTAACATCAGGTGAATTTAAGATAACCCGTTGCCATCGATTCGCAGTTTGTATGTCTAAGGGAGAAAAAGCAGCAATACCGGCGCTAGCAATTTTTCCATCAACTGGGCCATATTGAGGAAAACCTTTTTGGCCTTCAATAGATTGCGGTTCATATTGCACAGCTCCGCAGTGGGTATTTACCCCTTGCTTGCAGTAATATGAACGACTTTCAGGGGATTCGACATAGCCATGGGACCAAACAAAAGAACTACAGCATAGGAGTAATGGGGCAATTAAAAATGGTTTTATAGAGAATGGTTTCATTGGGTTTCCTCGTAATTAATAGACTTTTTTATCATCTACTAATCACGAGAAGGTATGGTAGTTTAACCTTTATTAGTTCCTAATCTACTGGTTATAACAAATTGATTTCAAACGGTAAGCAATGACTATGCCGATAAATAATATTCCAGCAATAAATAGCGCAACGCCATTCCAGCCAAAGTGTTGCCAAAATAAGCCACCAACCGTACCTGCAATACTTGACCCAGCGTAATAACTAAATAAATACAGAGAAGACGCTTGTCCACGTGCTCGTTTAGCTCTGCGTCCCACCCAGCTACTCGCTACAGAGTGCGCTGCAAAAAAGCCCGTTGTTAGTATTGTCATTCCTAGCAGCACTAACCAAACATTTGAATATAGTGTGATTAAAATACCAACTAACATCATAGTAATAGACGCTATGAGCACTCGTCCAAGTCCATACTTGTGAATTAAACTTCCCGTTTTAGTCGCACTGTAAGTCCCTGTTAAATAAATAACGGATAACAAGCCAACAGTAGACTGAGAAAAAGAGTAAGGCGCTTCAAGTAAACGATATCCAATGTAGTTGTACATTGTGACAAAACCACCCATCAAAACAAAGCCTTCAATAAATAGAAAAGGTAAGCCTTTGTCTCTAAAGTGTAGATGCAAATTAACCCATAGATTCTTAGGTTTTAAAGAACTCGCACGAAAATGCTGAGAAGGGGGCAATAAGCGCCAAAAACCAATAGCCGCGATCAAAGCTAACGAACCTAAAATCACAACGGCAACACGCCATGAATAAAAATCAGCAATCACTCCCGTCACCAAACGGCCGCTCATTCCACCCAATGAATTACCACTAATATATAACCCCATGGATAACGCAACATAACTTGGATGGATCTCTTCACTCAAATAAGTCATAGCGACAGCAGCAACGCCACTTAGCGATAAACCGACTAATGCCCTCGCAATTAAGATCCCTTGCCAACTCTGCATGACTGAACTGAGCAGAGTAAATAGTGCAGCACAAGCCAATGCAATAACCATCACATTTTTGCGGCCTATTGCATCTGAAATTGGCCCGGTAATCAGTAAACCTAATGCCATCAAGCCAGTACTCAGTGATAATGATAAGCTTGCAGTTGCAGGGGAAATATTAAAATCCTCTGACAGCATAGGTAATATTGGCTGAACAAAATATAGCAAAGCGAATGTGGCAAAGCCCACCGTAAAAAAAGATAAGGTTACACGTAAGTACAGCGCATCATCTCTTTGTATATAATGTTTTTTGGGTGTGGTATTTCCCTGCAAGGGTGTTCTTATTCCTTCATTAGGCCGCTCAGATGTGAGGCTATTTTGTGAGTGTTCCATGTTTATTCCTTGTCATACCAACACGTTTGATTTCGATCAAAGAATAGAAACTTTCTAGTTTTTTGTCTAATATATTAATTATTAATAATAATACTTTAAACATATTAATGGGTATTAACCAAAAGATGAGTATAGAACTTAGACATCTTCGATACTTTATTGCTGTCGCTGAAGAGCTTCATTTTGGCAAGGCAGCTGAACGTCTGCATATTTCACAGCCCCCTTTAAGCCAGCAAATACAAATGCTTGAAGAGAAAGTTAATGCAAAATTGTTAGAAAGGAATAATCGAAACGTTGCGTTAACGCCTGCGGGGGCAATGTTCTTAAAAGAGGCATATCAAATTTTAGCTCAAGTCGATGCGGCTGCGACAAAAGCAGCTCGCATGGAAAAAGGCGAACTTGGGGAGTTATCTATTGGATTTACGTCAACTACGCCATTTATGCACAAAGTTACCATGAGTTTACGGCAGTATCGGGAAGCTTACCCTGAAGTTTCTATTCATATGCATCAGATGAATACCAAACAACAGATAGCGCCATTAATTACGGGGCGAATTGATATTGGTATTATGAGAAATACGGTGTTACCAGAACAATTGGATTACCAACTATTATTTAAAGAACCATTTATGGTTGCCGTCTATGAAGGCCATCCATTATTAGAATTTATTGATGTTGGTGTTGATATTCAACAACTTGCTGATTATCCATTCATTTTCTTTGAACGTGATGTTGGTACCGCACTATATGATGAAATAAATCAATTGTTAACATCTGCGGGAGTGGTACCCACCATTTCTCAAGAAGCGGGGGAAGCCATGACCATTTTAGGATTAGTTTCCGCGGGAATGGGAATTTCTGTGATTACAGAATCATTCACACGAATGAAAATTGATGGTGTAAAATACTTAAAACTCACTAATATTAATGCTTCATCTGAAGTTTGGTTAGTCTACAATACTCGTAGAACATTACCTGCCGTAGCCAAAAAATTAACAAATCTTTTGATGGCCAACATTGTTGGCAACCAAGAGTGAGCTAGTTCACATTTTCAATGTAAACGAAATCATTCATACACAGATTAAGGCATAATAACTCATTGCTTTATAAAGGAATTGAATTATTACCATGGTGAATCAAACTGGTCACATTGACCAAATCAAACAGTTAAATACGGGTATTGTATATCGTATCATTGATCAACATGGTCCAATTTCGCGTATTGCCTTGTCAAAACAGGCTCAGCTTGCGCCTGCCAGTATCACTAAAATTACACGTGAACTTATGGATGCTCACTTAATCAAAGAGTTAGAGTTTCCAGTGCTTGGTTTACGTGGGCGTCCAGCTGTAGGGCTGGTAATTGAAAGTGAAGGGTGGCAATTTCTAGCGATCCGTATTGAAGGCCAGAAACTGATTATTTCCTTGAAAGAAATTAACGCAGTTACCTTGGCTCAAACAGAATATCCATTCACACCGTTAGGCAATAGTGAATTCATGGATTCGCTTACTGAATTAATCAGTCAATTTTTTGCTAGCAATCAAAAAATATTAGAAAGAGTCACTGCAATTAGCATTCTTATTGATGGTATATTAGATCCTCATACAGGTGTTATTTATCAGCATCCATCTTTTAAAATCCACCAACTGGCCATAGCGGAATCTCTTACCAAGCAAACCGGTTTACCAGTTTATTTACACCCTCCTGTGGATGCTTTAGCGTTAATGGATCATTTCTCTCATCAAGAGAAAAGAAAAGAAAAAAATATTATTTACTTACAGCTACAAGATGTTGTTAATGTCATGGTGCTAAGCCATGGAACAACATTAGATACAAATACCCATCGGCCTATTTTATTCGGCCATACCCAATGTGAACCTTGTAACCATAACTTTTGCTATTGTGGTAGCGATGGTTGCTTAGAAACCCAAACTTCTATTCCTGCAATATTACACCTAGCTGAAAGTTTGCTAATAAACTACCCTGATTCGCATTTACATCAGAAAAATATCTCAATTGATAACATTTGCTCTGGAGCAATATCAAACGATAGCCTTTGTGTTTATCTTATTAATCAGGTTGCTCAACGGTTGGCAAAACCATTAGGATTGATGGTGAATTTATTGGGGAGCGAGCTAATTTTGGTAAACTCCCCATTGAATCAAGATTCTGAGTTATTTTTAGAATGTTTACATAATCATATAAACAAACATACGATCCATCTATATTCATCTAATTTAGTAATAGAAAAATCCATATTTACCGTTAAGGATAGTGAAACGTCATTAATACAGAGAGCGTTATATGATGGTTCTCTACTACTACAACTATTACAAGGCTAAAACAATTCGATAATATTTATACTATCGTACACAAAATTGAGCTAACGCAAACTTCTCACTTACCCATTCCAATAAACTGAATCCATATCATTTTTGCAGCTTATTGCTGTATAAGTCTGTCACTTCAGGATAGAAAAAGACCATGATCAATCTATTTGTTACCGGGACAGATACAGATGTCGGGAAGACAGTATCGACGCTTGCCATCCTGCAAGCACTAAATAGCCAAGGAATTAAAGCCGTGGGCTATAAACCTATTGCGGATCAATGCATTGATACCCCTGAAGGAATCAGAAATAAAGATGCATTGCTAATCCACAGTGTTTCTCAAGACCTTG
The DNA here is from genome assembly GCF_013255915.1 of Providencia rettgeri. Taxonomy (GTDB): domain Bacteria; phylum Pseudomonadota; class Gammaproteobacteria; order Enterobacterales; family Enterobacteriaceae; genus Providencia; species Providencia hangzhouensis. The sequence goes on from NZ_CP053896.1 coordinate 2,440,611, forward strand.
TTTCCTATGATGAAGTTAATCCTGTGCGTATCACAGATAATTACAGTCATGAAAATAGCATTGATTTTAATAAAATAAAGCATGGGTTAGACCATTTACATCATCAATGCGATATGGTTGTTATCGAAGGTAATGGGGGATGGCGCTATCTACTTGATGATAATACTTTTTATGCGGACTGGTTAAAAGATCAGCCGGTCGGTGTTATCTTAGTCGTCGGTATTCAACATGGCTGTGTTAATCATGCATTATTAACCGCTGATGCAATTCGAGCCGATGGGTTACCATTAATAGGTTGGATGGCAAACCGCATCAACCCAGGGTTGGCACACTACGCCCAAATAATTGACCGGTTGCAACATCATATTAAGGCTCCATTAATTGGAGAAATTCCATATTTATTGCGCCCTGAAGAAAAAGAGTTAGGGCATTACCTCAATACAGATAAACTGCAAGAACTTATCGCTATTCCTAACTAATTGCTTAATAAGCAATAAAGAAAAAGGGCGCCATCATCAAATAGCGCCCTTGATTCTATCTAAATTGTAACCTAGTGACGAGTATAAATGATTTTATAAGAATCATTTTGGCAGTGCCCGACAACTTGGCCTTTAGACGAGTCAACTTCATCATTAGGCACTGCAACCAAACTAAAGTTATCAGCAGGAACGCCATTATTGATAATCTTTTGTTTGATTTCCTCAATCACACTTTCACATGAAGCTTGGGCAAAAACTGGCACTAGCACCAGTGCAAATAAGGGTAACAACAATTTCTTTTTCATCTTCTCTCCTTGATCAACAGCTCCATAAGACAACCTATTATAAGGTTATGGATTATTAATTGGACGGCCATTACTTACATCAAGGCAACGTTTAGTGCTCGGTTCCCAGTAAGCATTTAGATTGAGACTTTTTTCGCATTTATCTTTTGCATCAAAAGCCTGATCTACTTTATCAAACTCTTTTTCGGTACGAGTATTAACCTTTTTGCGCAACATACGGGTATCATCCCATTGTTCCTTTTCTTGACGCGCTTGCTCTTTATTAAGAGAGTCATCGCCTTTGCCCACAGAAACGCAAGTACTGCCTGCAGTGCATGATGTCGTGGATTGTGCCGCAGAAGACGATGTAGCCCAAAGTAAAGGGAGACATAAACAAATCGCAGTTAAGCCAGTTTTCAACATTTTGTGTGAACTCATGTAAATTCCTTACTAAACAGGACCGATAACCTGAGTATAGCTAAAAAAGTGTCAGTGCGTCTGTATAGAATAGTACTAAAAATTAAATCTGTTTATGTACTGTTAAACCTGCAAAAGTTTGGCAAACAGGCATCAATTCTAATGTATTTACATTCATATGTGCAGGTAATGTGGCAACCCAGTATACCGTTTCCGCGATATCTTCAGGGGTTAGAGCGTCAGCGCCTTGATAAGTACTAGCCGCTTTATCATCATCTCCTTTAAAGCGAATATTTGAGAATTCTGTTCCACCGACTAGGCCTGGTTCAATATCAGTCACTCGGATTTTTTTCCCCTGTAAATCAGCACGTAAACCAAGTGAAAACTGTTTAACAAAGGCTTTGGTTGCACCGTAAACATTGCCACCTTTGTAAGGCCAGCTCGCCGCCGTAGAGCCAATATTAATAATATGACCGTGATTGTTGGCAACCATGCCTTGCAATACTTCGTAGGTCATATTGATTAAACCTTTGGTATTCGTATTAATCATAACGTCCCAATCATCAGGATTGGCGTCAAATGCAGGTTCTAAACCTAATGCTAAACCTGCATTATTCACTAAAACATCGATTTTTTTGAGGTGTGCAGGTAAATTTGCAATCGAATCATGGATGGCTTTTCTATCTTGGATATCTAAAGTTAACGGATAAAATTTATCACCTAACTCTTTATGGAGGGCTTCTAAACGTTCTGTTCTACGTCCTGTACCAATAACAGTGTAATTATGTTTGATAAATCGACGGGCAATTGATTCACCAAAACCAGAAGAAGCACCCGTTACTAAAATAATCATTGAAAACCTCATAGTTGTTATTGTCGTGTTAGCGTGATTTCATTTTAACGCTATCTATTGGGAACCACAAAAATTGTTACAACCCCAATTTTTCTTTATTAGGTTCTAAGGTGATATCCCATGTTATTTCACCAGTTCTTTTATCACCTAATTATAGATTTAGTGAGTGAGAAGGATGCCTGTTTTCATCTATTATCATGTTTTTATTTTTCCCTTCAGAATCTTGGTTTCGACAGCGCTGGAACAGCATTAATTTTATTCTTAATATCATTTATAGGATTATTTCACATAAAAAATGTTATTTGTAAAAAACTCAACATAAAAAAAGATAATTAATTTTTTGTTAAGACCTTCAAGCTTTGATTACGCTAAGGTCTCGCTGATGAATTCGCCAACGTGTGGCGGGTTATGCAGATGATGGAAATAACATCGATTTAGAGCCTAAACAAGCCAACACGATTAACCAGCCAGAACGCTGGATTCCTTCATTTCATACTTAGGTTCGCATAATGCATATTATGTTAAATAGAGTACTTCTTCAAACCAACCGACCTGATATTCAGCTAACATATGTGAGGTTTGGATTGCCCATTTTAAGCCATTCGGCCAATATGCATCGCTCGCTCCTGCATCAACAAATAGTTGGGAATCTTGCCCTGCTGCATCCCTTGCAGCTTCAACAATTGCGCGGTCTAATTGTTGGTCATTACAGCGGCCAAACGGTCCCCAGCCAATTTTAAATGCTTTAAATCCTAATGACTTATATTCTAGGATCACCTTGTGCATAACATCTGGCTTTTCCATCAGCAACGAACAATAAGGTTGAACTTTTGACCGGTAGTTACCACCCAATAGAGTACTCACCGGTAGCCCCGTTGCTTTACCTAAAATATCCCACAGTGCAATGTCGATCCCGCTAATTGTGTGTGTTAGTGTACCTCCACGCCCCATCCAAAAAGTATTTTGTCTTAACTTTTCAGATACTCGCTCCGGCTGCAATGCACTTTCACCAATGTAGTTGACAGGTTGGTTGAAGCTGCCACTCGTGATTATATTTTGCCCGGTGATCGTATTGTTGAAAAAGAAATAGCTGAAAAAATGAACGTAAGCCGCGTTCCAGTTAGAGAAGCTCTTCGCGTTCTCGAAAGCCAAGGTATTGTTATCAACGAGCCTTTTAAAGGTATTCGCATGGCTCCCGTTTCTGAAGCGCGTCTTGATGAGCTTATAGAGGTAAGAGTTCTATTAGAATTACATGCCGTTAGACGATTTATTTATCAGAAAAAGCATTTAGATACGCAATGTGTCACTGAGTTAACAGAATGCATTAATCAAATGACCAAAGCGGCAACACTCGAAGATAGCTATCTTTTTTCTTTAAGCGATGTCCATTTTCATCGTACATTATGTGAACTAAGCGGTAATAAGACATTAACGTCTTTATGGGAAAATGTGGCAAAACAACTCACTATTATTATTGGAATATCAACATTCACTAAGCCAATGGAAGAAATTATCCAAGAACACCATGTGCTATTAGATAAAATTCGTACGGGTGATTTACCGCTATTAGAGAAAGAAATTAAAGAACATATCCGTAATCAGAATAAAAAAGTTAATTTCAATCTAGCCGTCAATAAAAAAAGAGAACAATAGAGCCACCAGCAATAACAATCGACAACTTATACTACCATGCTCTGTTTTTTTAGATGTTGAAGAAAGGGAAATGTGAATTATCCTATCAGGGTGATGAGGTTATTGAATAGAACCTCTTCACCCTCCCGAAGATAAATATCTTTTTCACGAATAACTTAAACAATTGTTTCTTAAAGAGTCCATTATTAATATTTAATGTCGTTTCATAATTTTGATTGAGCGAGTTTTTTGGCTATATCCTAGCGTATTGTGCGAACCGCCCATCTCTGTATGGTATTTTCCTGTATAATTATCGCCTTCGTAAAAACGGACAATCCAGCCGTCAGGGATAGTATAAGAGGCTATTTTATCTGAGAAATGGTGACGAGAAAGATACGGAATATCGTCAAATACTTCGATATAATCGCCCTTTTGCCACGATTTAGCGTAAACAATTAGGCTTTCTTCAATATATTGATCACCAAACGATAATTTACTGGTGCTGCATTTCGCATCTTGAGCTTTACAGAAAATACTGCCTTGCCCTTGCCCTAATTCACAGCGTCGAGAGGTTTTGTGTCGCGCTGTTTGTTCAGACATTGCAGCTTCTGCATAGAAATTAGAAAAAGGAGATAAAGCGCAAACATGCACAACAACAGAATCATTACGGGATGGTTTCCCATGATAATTAGATTTTGCGACAGTAAAACTACTGAATAACAATAATAATAACGCAATCTTTTTCATTTTTGAGGTCTTTTAATGATTTGAATAGCGTAAAATTACAATTACTTAATGCAAATCACTAGCGGAACACTCTGATTAAAAATTAGCGATACCCTCTTTTATGATTTTGAGAAGACCAACTGTAACTTGCATCGCTGGGAACTAACTTATCTTTTTTCTTTTCTGCACGTAATTTTTTCGTTTGCTTTTCGACTTCTTGAGATATTTCGGTAATGATTTGTTTTCTTACTTTGCTCTGCTCGGAATTTGTTAATTCACGGCCAAGTTTTTTCCTTTCTTGAGCAAGCCTTGTACGCACTTGGATTTTTTGAGTTTCGGTCATTTCTTGAATCGTTAACATCTTCATTGTATTACCCCTTACTCATATTAAAATACCTAACAACAATATATCATTATTAGGCAATAAAACACTAACCATTGTTTTAAGCCTAACATTAATGCCAAGCAATAGGATTAAGAGTATAGTAACCTCATTGCAACTTTAAAGAATCTCGCTGTTATTATGGAATTAACCTCGTCTTCGCAAAATATTCGCCAAATCTTAACTACTGACACACCACTCATCGATGTCAGAGCTCCTATCGAATTTCAACAAGGGTCGATGCCTAATGCGATTAACCTTCCGTTGATGAATGATGATGAACGTGCTGCCGTTGGTACATGCTATAAACAACAAGGTTCTACTAAAGCCGTTGAGTTAGGCCACCAACTTGTCAGTGGTGATATTAAAATTGCGCGGATCACAGCGTGGAAAGAAGCCTGCCAACAAAATACCCATGGTTATATTTGCTGTGCGCGTGGTGGAATGCGCTCCCATATCGTGCAATTTTGGCTAAAAGAGGTGGGAATTGAATACCCTCTTATTAACGGTGGTTATAAAGCATTGCGACAAACTGCAATTGATGCCGTCAATGAGCTGGTTCAGCGGCCTATCGTTTTAGTGGGCGGTTGTACCGGTAATGGTAAAACCACTTTAGTCCATCAACTCGCGAACGGAATTGATTTAGAAGGTCTCGCACATCACCGAGGTTCTTCTTTTGGCCGTACATTACAACAACAACACTCCCAAGCCACGTTTGAAAATTACTTAGCGGTCGCTTTATTGAAGAAAGCCCAATACTGTCAACATTGGGTACTGGAAGATGAGGGACGTGCCATTGGTGCAAATAGCCTACCTCTTGAACTACGCACACAAATGGAAAAAGCGCCAATCGCTATTATTGAAGACCCCTTTGAGCTACGTCTTGAGCGTTTAAAATATGAATATTTTGATCGTATGACGCAAGATTTTTTAGCAACTTTTGGTTTTGAGCGAGGCTGGCAGGAATATAGTGACTATCTGCACCATGGCCTATTAGCCATTCGCAAACGTTTAGGCTCACAGCGGACAATCGAATTAACCCATTTACTTGATCTTGCTTTAGCAGACCAAAAAACAACCGGTGATACCCAAACACATTTTTCGTGGTTAATTCCATTGTTGAATGAATACTATGACCCAATGTATTGCTATCAATTAAGTAAAAAGCAGCATCGCATCATTTTCCGTGGTAATTATAAAGAAGTTGAACATTGGCTAACTGATCAACAATGATGCATTTTCTTTCACCACAAATAGCCTCATCGTATGGGGTCTGAGGCTATTTTATATCGTAATGGCTTGAACATGATCATAAAACCTAGAATGGTGATTTTTTTACTACCAGCTCGCTAACCCCTTGGTAAATCAACCTTGTAGCCAATCCTCCAAGAATTAGCCCGACGCCTTTGCCGACAACTTTATGAACGCGTGAATAAGTTCTACGCACAGAGGTTAAAGAGAATGTTTGGCATAAAATTATCCGCCAAATTAGTGATGCAATAACAATTCCCATCCAAATAACTAACTTAGTCCATAATGGTGTTGATGGGGAAATAGTCGTTGAAAAAATACTCATAAAAAATAAAACGGTTTGTGGGTTTGATAAATCAGAAATCAAACCCCGCCTAAAGTAGACACCTGATGGAAAACTTTCCATGGTATTTTCGGTGGACAGATTGAGTTGTGTTTTGTTATTGAAAACACTCACTGCGTAATAAAGTAAATATAAACCACCCAGAATCTTAATGAGTGAGAATAATGAGCCGAACTCCGCCATTAATGTGACCAAACCAAATAAACCGAGACCTGAATAAATGGCATTGCCTAATACCACGCCATAGCCACAGGTTAACCCCGCTTTTTTACCTGAGCTTAATGTGGTTTGCACCACAATAAACAAATTTGCCCCAGGATTAAAAAAGGTCAGTATAAATAAGAATAGCGTGATGATAATGCTGTGTAATGGATCCATTATTTTTCTTCAAAAATTTAAGGTTAACCATTATAGTCACGGCATAGAGAGTAATTCTGTTTTACTATGCACATTTTCTGAGCTTAAATCAGAAAATGTGCTGGCTTATGATGACGCTAATGATTTTTTACGTTGCAACAACCATTTATCTAATTCATTAGCAAATTGCTGCCTGTCTTTCTGGTTTAAACTTGCAGGCCCACCCGTTTGGATGCCACTGGCTCTCATGGTATCCATAAAATCACGAATATTAAGGCGCTCACGAATGGTAGCTTCGCTATAGCGTTCTCCTCGAGGGTTTAATGCATTCGCGCCCTTTTCTATAACCTCTGCGGCTAATGGAATATCTGCTGTGATCACTAAATCATCTTTTTGGGCTCGCAACACAATTTCATTATCAGCCACATCAAACCCTGCAGGTACCTGTAAAGTTTTTAAAAAAGGTGAAGGAGGTACCGTTAAACGCTGGTTTGCAACAAATGTTATTTGCACTTTTTCTCTATCTGCCGCGCGGTATAAAACCTCTTTAATTACTTTTGGACATGCATCCGCATCTACCCAAATTATCATTATGATTTCCCAAATAGTGATTATATATAATGAGATATGATACCAGACAACAAAATCACAGGCTTAATAAAATACATTTTACAATTTCATCACCATTTCATGCCACGTCATTCCACCATGATCGGATTCTGACGGTTTAACATATTGGTAGCCAAAATGCTTATACAGGTCAATATGGCGTTCTTTGCACATAAGATGAATTGTTTCTTTACTCTTCTCCTTCATGGAGTTAATAAATGTTTTCATCAGTAAGGACGAATAACCTTTACCTTGATATTTGGGATGCACGACCACTGACATAATAACGACATTCGGTGCTTTTGGGTCATGTCCAATGAGTTCTTTAAATTCCTCATCAGACATTACAACCTCCCATGCACAACCCGCATTAATAAAACCAACCACTTCTACAGCTAATTCCATACATAAAAAACCGTCTGGATATTGTTGGATACGCGTGGCTATTTTTTCTCTTGTTGCCGCTTCATCCCCTTCATAGGATTCGACTTCAATCGCATAACAGGAGTCAACATCACCGAGTGTGGCCGCTCGAAATACTGGAGAGTGCATTAGGTTACCTCATTAAATTATTTTTTATGATTTTATCACTACATGGTTTATTTTTTCGTTGTTTTTAATGGCCATTTTCGCATTCAACTGCTACTTTTTGTTGGGTTTTATCGCGTAAGTAACTCAACCATGTTGAAATTAAAACTAAAACACCGCCAGAGATAGCAACGGCGTAACCTGCGTAAGGGCCGTAGGTATCCACCATTTTACCCGTTAACATTGCACCAATTGCAACACCGATATTTAACCCAGCAAGTAACCAGGTCATTCCTTCTGTTAATTTATTTTGCGGAACAATTTTCTCAACTAATGTCATTGCAATGATCATCGTCGGTGCAAAGAACAACCCGGAAATAAACACCACCACAGATAAAGAATAAACCCCTACGACCCACCACATTGGCACAATAGAAAGAAACGTCATTAAGCCGCTGAGGAATAGTAAACGTGGCAAAGGCGTGTTAAAGGTTAACACCCCAAATACGATCCCCATTGCACATGAACCGACTGCATAGGCCGATAACACTAAACTGGCCATCGCCGGTTGCTGTTGTAATTGAGCCAAAGTGACACTCAAGATATCCACACTGCCAACAATCACACCTAAAGCAATCATCAAAACAATCAATAACTGCAATCCAACCATTGAAATAATTGATTTATTCGGCATTACAAGATGATCAGATACAACTACTTTAGGTTCAGTGCTGCGTTGTGAAATAAACAATGCCATCCCCACAGCGAGTAGAATCGCTGCAACCAGTAAACCTGCTTGAGGAAATAAAGCAACACTGATCCCGACAGATAACGGTGGGCCAACAATAAAAGTGGCATCATCAAATACGGTTTCTAATGAATACGCCGTTTGTAATACGGGCTGATCTTTATACTGTGCTGTCCACCTTGCCCTTACCATGGCAGATATACTTGGCATTGCTCCCGTTAACAGTGCCCCGATAAATAAGCCGATATCGGGTAATGATAACCACGTAGTTATGATGATAATAAAAACACCGAGTACACTGACAACAGTTACCACCGGCAAGACGCGAAATTGACCAAATTTATCCACTAAGCGGGAGACTTGTGGAGATAGCAACGCATAAGTTAATACAAAAGTTGCAGAAACAAGCCCTGCCAAGGTATAGCTCCCTTTCAATTGTGCTAACAGGGTAATGATCCCGATCCCCATCATTGGTAACGCTAAACGTGCCAATAACCCTGCTATCACAAAGTGCTGGTTTTCTTTTGCCTGAAATAACTGCTGATAGCGACCTATCATATGAACTCCAAAATGAAATTTAATTATACATACGATACGTATGTATAATTATGATATAATCATACACATTGAATGTAAATAATTATACGCCATGTATGTAAGAGGTTTTTAATGGCAAGAAGAACACAAGCGCAAATGGCGGAAACACGTGCAAATTTGCTAACTACAGCACGAGAGCACTTTAGCCGACTCGGCTATGCAGAAACTTCAATGGATGAAATTGCAGCAAGCGTTAATCTCACACGCGGTGCCCTTTACCACCACTTTGGCGACAAACAAGGCTTATTTACTGCCGTTGTTGAGCAAATCGACTCACAAATGAACGCACGGTTACAAGGAATTACTCGCCATACTGAAGACTTATGGAACAGTTTCTGTCAACGCTGTCATGCTTACTTAGAAATGGCATTAGAGCCCGAATACCAACAAATTATTTTGCGTGACGCGAAAGCTGTATTAGGCGATTTTTTAGCTAAATCAAACTTACAGTGTACCGAACAGATTGAACGCTTACTTTATGAGCTTGCCAAAAAAGGCATTATTAAAGATATTGATACCCATGCATTGGCTTTTTTAATTAATGGCGGTCTCGCTGAAGCAGCATATTGGATTTCACAAAGTGATAGTCAACAGCGATTAAAGAAAAGTATCGCTGCCATCGATATCATGTTATCAGGGTTGTTACTCACAAAAGGCTAACTTTGCGTGGCCTTTCGCTGGCGCTGATATTTTATCAGTGCAAACAATATACTTGCTGTAAAAAAAACAGGAACTAGTAGTGTTAGTTCTAAATATACAAAGCGATTGAAACTAAATACATCCCCTTTCATGGCTAATTTATAGGCAAATGGTAAGGAAATACATCCTGAAACAATGGCAATCTTGAGTAATGCCATTAACTTTTTCGCATACTCTTGCTGCTGAATTGCAGATTGCCGACGGTAGTACTGCGTGTATTTTATCAACAAGTACAACGCTCCCAATAAAGAGCCAAGGTGTTGCAGTAATTTATAAATAGCAATTTCTTGGCTATCCGTCATGTTAAATACGACAAGCTGCAAAAACTCAGCGTGCCGAACAAAAGCCCCTGACTGATGAGTAAAAGCATCCCAGATAATATGGCTTGCCGCACCGATATAAAAGGAAAGCACGACAATACAAAATTGTCGAAATGAACCTACACTCCTGTTTTTCAAGGGAAATGGCACAGCATAGTGGAGATAAAAAACACTTTTTTGTACAAAAATAGTGATGAGTAAACATAATGGTAAGCCAGTATATAACCAGCCTATCAAGTCATGAGCCGTAGTGGCTGCCGAGTACCACATCATTGAATAAAATAGATCTGGGCTTAGGCTACCTAAAATTAAGGCAGGTAAGCTTAAAAAATGCCCAAATCGACTTTGTTTAATCGGAAAAACAACCGCAGGATGGGAAAAAGTCCAAGGCATGGCAAATTGCTCATTAACGTCATCAATATGCCACTATCATGATAAATAAAACCCAATAAATATAGGCGAAATATCGGAAATATTTACTGGGATGATAATTACCTAAAGTAAAGCTTGGAAAGTCTGCTTTAATTTGTCTACATCTTGCTGAGTTGTTGACCACGAGGTACAAAAACGAATACACGTTGTTTCCGGTGTTGGCTTACAAATTAAGCTTAACTGATAGTGTGTTAATAATTTATTCGCCAGTGCATTTGGGAAAATAACGAAAACTTGGTTTGACTCTACGGGCGCAAGAAATTGGAATCCCTTTTCAGCAAAAAATGAAGCGAGTTGTGATGCCATCTCATTAAGATGACTTCCCAATTTAAAATACAAATCATCATTAAACAGTGGTTCGAACTGGGCGGCGAGCAGCCAACCTTTTGCTTGTAGCCCACCTTTTTGCTTAATACTAAAACGGAAATCTGATTGCAATGCAGGGTTTACAAGCACCAAAATCTCCCCAGTTAATGCACCTATTTTCGTTCCACCGATGTAAAAAATATCGGTCAACTTCGCGACATCTTCAATGGTTAAATCACTATATTTCGACATTAAACCAGAAGACAAGCGAGCACCATCCATAAATAACAGTAAGTTATGAGCGTCACAAACCTCGCGTAGCGCAACTAACTCTTGTTTACGGTAAACAGTGCCAATTTCGGTTGAATTACTGATATAAACAAGCTTAGGCTGGACAGTATGTTCATCATTATGTTCAGACAGCACCTTGATGATATGCTCTGGTGCGAGTTTGCCTGATGGTGAATCAACAGTAATAACTTTATGTCCTGTCGCTTCAATTGCCCCCGTTTCATGAACGGCGATATGCCCACTATCCACGGTGATAACCGCTTGGTGAGGTCGTAAAACATGGGAAATCGTTGTCAGATTAGTAATTGTACCGCCATTAAAGAAATGAATATCAGCACTAGGTTGGCTAATTCTTAATCTAATTTGAGCCGCGACCCTGCTACAAACCTCATCAGTGCCATAACCTTTGAAACGTTTTCCTGATAAATCATTTAAAATCTGCATAACTGCAGGGTGAGCTATTTCATTATAATCATTTAAAAAGCTATACATTCACTTACCTACCAATACCTAGTTATATTAATTTATAACCATCATTTATAGGTGTATCTAATTTATTATTCAATGGTATTTTTTCTATATAAATACTAAATTTAACGATTAGTATTATTTAATCTACTGAGATGAAATATTAAGTCATTCATGGTCTATTTAATTGATAAATTGGAATATTGTAAAAGGCGAATTTAAGGTTGAGAACGCCTAAACGTCAAGTTATAGCGGTAAGGCCCTAACAAAGGGTGTACACCTGATTTAATACGACGTACTCCATGATAATTTAACCGTGACCGACCGCCCCATACCAAGACATCCCCATGTTCTAAATAAACAGCGATTTTAGGCGCATCTCGGGTTGCCCCACCAAAATCAAATATTGTGGGTAGCCCTAAAGAAAAAGAAACAATTGGATGAGTAAAATCGGCTTCGTCTTTGTCTTGGTGCAATGACATTGCAGCGCCAACTGCATACCGGTTAATTAAGCAAGCATCAGGGATAAAATGTTCGAAGCCAGCGGTACTCGCTGCTGAAGTTGCCAATTGAACAAACGAAATCGGCATAGGTTGCCACGGCTGATTCGTGACAGGGTCACGCTGACTATAACGATATCCCTTTTTATCTGTCACCCAACCCCAGTCGCCGCAGTTAGTCATTGCTGCCGACATTTGATAACCATTGGGTGTTGCCATATGCCTTAATGGATTAGCAGTAATAACGTTGCTTAATGACTGCAATAATGCATCACTTTGCCCCAGTAAAAAACCTTTGAGTAAAAAAGCCTCTGGTGCAATTTGTACGATATTATCTTCATCAGGAAATAACATATTAGTCATTAGTCACTTTTTTATAATCCAAGTGAAGACTCTAATGGATATTAACACAGGAAAAAAGGTTGCTTAGCACAACAAATAAGCAACCATCAAAATACCTTTAACGTTGATAAGCTAAAGTGACTTTTCTTGTTTCCGCTCGTTGGCTCGCCCACACACTGAGTAAAATGACAACCATACCAATAAATTGCAAGGTGCTAAGTTGTTGATTGAGATAAAACCACCCCAAAACCACTGCACTCACAGGGCTTAAGAAACCCAGTGACGCAACTGAACTTGGGCCTAATATTGCAAGCCCACGGAACCATAAGGCGTAAGTCAATGCTCCCCCAATAAGCGTTAGATACCCCAACCCGATTAAGTTTAAAGGGCTCAACGCTGGCAAAGCTGGCTCAAACATAATGGCAAATGGTAATAACACTAAGCCTCCCGCAGTTAATTGCCATGAAGTAAAGGTTAAAGCGCTCACTGGTGGCTGCCAGCGGCGACTCAAAACCGTCCCTGCGGCCATTGAAAATGCGCCTGCTAGCCCTGCAATAATGCCTAGAGGGTCTAAGGCGGCATTCGGTGTTAAAAGTAATATTGCCACCCCGAATACCCCCGCTATTGATGCGATAATGGATACCGCTGATAACCGATTATTTAACAACCAGTAGCTTAGAAATAGTACAATTAATGGCTGTACGGCGCCAACCGTTGCCGCTACACCACCAGGTAAGCGATACGCAGCAATAAACAGTAACCACCAAAATAAAGAAAAATTTAAAACACCTAATATCACCACACGTAACCACCAAATACCCTCGGGAAGTTTTCTTAGCACGAGTATCAATAGTAACCCAGCTGGTAAAGCGCGCAATACCGCCAATGTTAATGGTATCCCTGCGGGTAACATTTCTGTTGTCACTAAGTATGTGCTCCCCCATACAATCGGTGCCAATGCTGTCAATCCTAAAACTGTTATACGGCCCATATTTCTATTCTCTTAATTTATCTTGATGTCAAGATATGTGTATTTTACCTTGACGTCAAGATAAATAACCGCCATTATTTACCTATGGATAGAATAGATAAAATCACTCAACAGTGGGAAAGAGAACGCCCTGACCTCGATATTAGCCCTATGGGATTAATTGGCCGGTTGGGTAATGTCGCGTACCACTTAACTCGAGAAATGGAAAAGGTCTTCGCCCAGTTTGGTCTTAACCGTTCAAGTTTTGATGTGCTTGCAACTTTGCGCCGTGCAGGAGCCCCCTATACGCTAAGCCCAGGAGAAATGCTCTCAACGTTGATGGTTACATCGGGGACAATGACTAACCGAATAGACCAATTAGAAAAAGCGGGGTTAGTCAGCCGCCATACCAACCCGGATGATGGCCGTGGTTTTTTGGTTTCATTAACAACTGAAGGCTTAACGCTAATCAACCAACTTATTGAAGTACATACACAAAACCAAGCTCGCCTCGTTGCTAAATTGTCACCACAAGAGCAACAAGCATTGAATCAGTTATTGCGGACATTCTTAGCGTCATTTGAGCCTAATGAAAAATAACACGCAGTCTTGAGCGTAATACAAGGGGAAAAAGTCCCCCTTTGTATTATTCATTGAATTGAAAAGGCAATGGCATTTGTAACCTTTCAAAACGGTCACATAAATAGACTAACCGCAATATTACTTGGGGTTGTAAGTCACTGGAGGTAATCAATGGCTTGAACTGATTAGCCAGCCAAAGAGCCCCCAAATCCTCAAGCGTTGTAATGACATACGTGACTTCACTTTGTTGAGTTTGGGATAAACATTGCCTTCCTGTACACGCTTGCGTTTCTAGTACTGAAAGTATCGGCCGAACAAGTTGGCTAGCTAACGTTAATTCAGGCACAAAAGCTTGGCTTTTTTGCTGTTTTTTCGTCATATATTCGATAATTTTATTAAAAAAACCGGAACGTTGCTTCTTACGTGGTGTACTTTCAAAGTCTAAGTAAAACAACTCAATGCCGTGTTCATTTTTCAACCACAGGGTTTTAGGTACCAACTGAATCGCCTCTTGCGAATGACTTACCTGCACCGTAACAGCACAAATTGGCCATTGCTGTTTTGTAATGAAACGCAATTCTTCAATTTTATGGTCATCACTCCCTTGCCAGTTTAACCGTAAAAATGCTCGGTTTTTTTGTGAGTCAGTCACCGCCCATAAGACACATTGTTCTGTTTCATCCCAATAAAGCGGCTCATAGTCATCAATATGCAATAAAACGGGGGAAAACCTGTTGTCTTGTGTGAGTGTTGGCAACTCATTCGCCGCTAACTGCCAATCGGTATAACCAAATTCAGCTTTAATGTTAAGGTAATCATTGGTTGTTATCCCATTTTCTTGACTGCTAACGGCATAGCCTTCGCCACTAGCTGATAATTTCCCCTCCTCTGATACCCGTGGTGAATGCAATTTAAAGGGAGTTTTCATCAAACTCTCGGCGGTATGTTTCCATAACGCCAGTGTTTGCCAAACATTTTGTCGATTAAACGTTGGGTCAAGGTTATTACTACGACCTTGCGTGCATTGAATGATTTTTTTATTTTGTCGATCCCAAAAGCTCAATGTAGCACCAATCGCACCACTTTCGGTTTTCCACCAATTTGCATCGATAGGCAATAAATCAAATTCCATGGGGTGATTGCTATACTGCCGTCTTTGCAACCCTTTGAGCTCAATAAGCTGATGTTCATTTGCTACTAATAATTGATGCAAATAAGCTGATATTTCAGCTATCAACCGTAAAACTTGCCCTTCATCCATTGTAAAGTGCTTATCAGCTAGTCGTTTGACTTGCTGGCTAAGGCGTCTCATATAATTGGCTAAGCGAGGCAACCCTTCCGCACGCGCTGACATATTCAGTAATTGCAACTGGCTAGCACTGCTTTGGCTAATATGCGATAGCCCTTGTCGTAACATATCCTGAATGAATTGTTCTATTGAACTCATCACCATTTTATCATCTTGGCTAAGCACCTGTTGATGAGTTTGACTTGCGGTTAGTTCCTCAGGCCAACGCCACTCTTGGCCATGCTGAAGCATTAATTTTGCAATAATAGCGAGATGAACCGCATTTTTTTGTTTTTCGGGTAATGATGAAATCATACCCTGCAAACCACTACCACGCATATAAATAATTGGCTCATCATATTCTGGTAGAATGATTTTTAACTGGTTCGATTGCGCTTCATAAACTAATTCTTTTTCTTGCCACTCCTGTATAAATCTAAACGCTAAACGCATATCAGGCTTAGAAGCTTGCTTGAATAGGCTTTCTGGTAACAATGCTAATAATTCGCTTAGCACCGTTTCACTGGCTATCGGCTCCGCTGAATCAATTTCTGTGGTTGCATTCGATTGTACCCACAAAACGGCCGCTAAAATGTGTTTACAGCACCCTGTTGCAGGGCAATCACAAGTGGCTTTTTGGATCCCTTGTGCATCTAAAGAAACACGTTGCCCATCACTCGTGAATGTTCCAGCGTCTAAGTCTGTTGGGTTAACTTTTTGGTTTTCAACGTCTTTACGTGCACGTCGAAGTAACCCCACATTCGCAAATACGGCTAATGCATCGTCGTCATACTGTAAGTAACTGTTTTGCCAGCTCATTGCATGACCTCTGCTAACCATTGTGCAAAATGTTCCGGTGTTAATGCCGCAACATGCATCCCTCTATCAGCAAGTTTTTGGGCAATGTCAGGATCATAAACGGGCAGTGCCTCATCATCCAACGCCGCTAGACCCAATAACTTCACTTGTTGGCTATGTAGGCGTTGTGTGCAGTTGAGTAAATGATTGAGGGCGCCCCCCTCTTCAAAATCACTGATTAAGCTAATCACGGTACGTTTTGGGTTGCGGATTAAACTTTCGCAATATTGCATGGCTTTAGCGATATCCGTTCCGCCCCCCAATTGCACAGTCATTAACACTTCAACAGGATCATGAGCAAGGTGGCTTAAATCAACCACTTGAGTATCAAAAATCACTAAAGATACGCGTACTGTCGGTAATGCCGCTAATATACTCGCGCATACAGCCGCATACATAATAGAGCTCGCCATTGAGCCACTCTGGTCCACACACAGGATCACATCCCACGGTAAGTGTTGTTGTTGACGAGAATTAAAATGAGGCGTTTTTATCACTAACCGTTGATTTTGTTTATCATAATTCTTTAAGTTGGCAGCAATAGTTCCTCGCCAATCAAAATTACGGCTGTTTGGGACCAGTGAGCGTCGAAAACGATTACGCCGCCCTGTTAATGCATGACGAAATTGGTTACGCATTTGACTCAAAATATCATCCACCACTTTGCGTATAATATTTTTGACAGCATCACGGGTTTCTTCGTTCATCTTCCCGCGTAGGCTTAACAACGCTTTTGCGAGAGATTTTGTTGGCTCCATGGCATTTAGCGCTTGTGGGTCCTTTAATAAGCTACTGATCTCATAACGTTCTAATGCTTGGGATTGCATTCGCTCAAAGGTACTATTGGGGAACAATTTACGCGCTTGGTTTAACCAATTAACCGCCGTTAATTGAGAAGCATCTAAGGAACCATGGCGCCCAGCTTCTTGCTTTAAACCTCGGCGTTGGTATTCCCGACGATATAAAAAGTCCAAAGAGCGTTCTATTTTTAACTCTTCAGCACTAAAGACGGCCTGACCAAGTGCATTATCGGCATATTGCCCAAGTATTAAACGCCAGCGCTTAGCCAATTTAAGCTGTTCAGGGGTTAATATGACATTTTTCTGACTCATTATTTGCCTTCCTGAGTGCTAATAAGCCAATTTTGCAACCCCAGTTCAAGCAGCTGGCCTTGTAACTGTTGTTCGAGTTGAATCACTTGCATCATTTGTTGTTCATTAAATTCTGTTTGGTGCAATGTGAGCTCTTTTGCCTCAATCGCTAAGTCTTGTGCCACATATTGTGCCATTTGTGCATTTTGTTTTGGTGTTAGCTGGCTAAACGCAAACCGTAAATCAGGTAAAACCTGAATAAAACGCCCTTCATCCCATTCACTAAGCAACTGATTTAACATATCAATGAGTAATGGTATACGTAAGATCAACTCGGGTGCAGTTCGCATCACACCAATAAAATAGCCAATTGCCATTTCGGGATCACTACCAGTGCTGAACGCGCGTTTAATTTCCTCTATCAAGATGGTTTCATCAATTTTCGCCCCAAGGTAACGCAAAGCATCCACGGCACCTTTTAAAAGAGGCGCATGGTTTAACTGCCCTTCACAGCGGTCTAATTCATGATAAAAATCGATGCTATAATCATGATTTTTATTAATTTCAGGCATAAAAGTGATTAATTCACAGCAAGCAAGTAATGCTGAAAAATGGTGTTCCTGCTGCTGTTCATCCCCTTGTGTAATTTGTGCAAAACAATAAAACGCTTGTTGCAACAGGGCATCTAAACGTGATTCGATAGCAAAACCATCTTCAATATCAAAGAATTGGCGCCCTCGCCACAGATGAACAAGCTTATGACCACAAGCTATCAAGGATTCAAACTTTGCATCCTGTTGAATATAGCCATCCAACAAAGAAAACAATGCAGGCATCCGTTGATGCAGCCCAATTAATGCAGCCTGCATAAGTAATGCGACCGCACTTTGGCTTGAACGACTAACGCCTTGCTGTTCTAGGTTTCTTTCCATTTCAAACAAACGGTTTAGCGCGATAGTTTTTAATTGTGTTCCTTGTTCCGATAAGGCAATCAATTCCCCTTCAACATTGGGCGTCCACGCGTATTGCCACTCTTCAAACAATAAATCCATTTGGTTACCAGACAAAAAGTTTGGCCCAGACAGATGCTTCGCAAAATGGATATCAAGAAATGCTAATAAATGTAGGAATCGGCTACGCGCACGATGTTGTTGATTACGATAGACATCTAAGCGACTCACTTTACTTAAGGTGTCATCAAGCTTGAAACGAAAACTTTTTGCTATTTCATAAGTTTCAGTGACCAACGGAGGCGTTGCTGTCCCTTTGGGGATTTTCCCGAGTAAAAAGCCAGAGAAACAGGTTTTTATTTCCTGCCAAAGCTCAATTTGGCTTTCATCTAAGCTACCTTTGATAAAAACACTTTGTAACCCATCTAACAGATCATATCGCCCAGGTCCGGCATGCCCACGAAAGGCAGCAAGACGAATGCTTTGCTCTGCGGCCAGTTTAACCGATAAAAAACCAGGAGCAGCTTCAAATTGCTTTTCACGTAAAACATGCGCAACTTTAGAAAGATAGGCAACACCTAGACGATTTCGATAAGCTTGCGTAGGCTGGTTATCTCCCGCCATCTGCGCTTGGCGTTGTTGTAACAATGACAACCATGATTGTTGGTAAAATGCAGGGGACGGCATTCCTGATGCATAGCCATTTAATGCATCGAGTTTGTCATAGCTATAGCGAATGAACCAAGCCTTGTCTTGTTCACCCAGTTTTTGCTGTTGGATAAACGTTTTTTGTTGTGCCGCAGAAAGCTTAAATTGTTGTTTGTGAGCCACTTCCAACCCTTCAAGAAGAGCAAGGGTATGGAAGCCCCCCGTTACCACCACAATTTTAGCCTGTGGATGTTGGGCTTTAATGGTTTGGATATGTGCTTGCATATATTGCTCACGCTGTATAGAACCTTCTGACTCAAGGACTTGGGGTTCATAATCAAGTCGTGCCAATGCACACCATATAAAGCTGTCCATAAAAAATGCAGGCCAATCTGCCAGTTGTTCAATCGTTCTTAATTCAAAAATTTGTTCCCATAATTCATCATGGTCACGGCAACCACTTTTCTTCGCAAGCTGGCTAATAAATAAGCTATGTACTAAGTAACGCTCTTTCTGCAAACTTTGAGATTGCATATCATTAGCTTCGTCTTCATTAACTTGCGCTGTCCATGGTAAGTCAATAAAACGTAGCTGGGCTTGGTATTGCTGACCTATTTGTAAAGCCTGCCATTCAGGGGAATACTCACAGAATGGGAAATAGGCAGAGCGAGTGACAGCGTCACTTTTATCATCTGTCTGTGTCGGTTTTAATTCTGTTTGCGCCATAATGGCGACGGGTGGCTGGGTATCATGATGTAATAAGCTCGTCAGTAGTTCATTAAAACTATCAGGTCCCTCGATTAAAACATAGTCAGGTTTGATTTGTTCAATCAAAGACAGCGTGCTGTATGCACATGCGGGACTATGATGCCGAATAGGTGCAAAGTAGATACCGGCTGATTCAAGTTGTTGCCTGTCGTGTAATGCATTTTCAATGCGTTCTGGTAAAGATATAGATAGCAAGCTCACCGCTGATTTCCCTAAGGGTTATTCGCCTTGAATGGCCTTTGCTGATTTAATCATCGTGACAATAAGTGGGTAGAACCATAGCGGCTCTACCCTTGTTATGAAAACTTATTGCCAAAATGCCCTCGATGCATCAAAAAAAGCTTTCCAGTCTTGGCTATGTTTTGCCCTTTCTCTCGCGACATTATCAATGTAATAACGCATCCGTTTAATATCATCAGGGTTATCTTTTAAAACCACACCGATGAGCTGCCGTGCAACTGCTCCTGCATTGAGCGTACCATCGCCTAAGTAATGAGCTTCAAGCGCACATGCATAAGCAATATTAACGGCCTCGGCTGTCGACATAACCGCGTCTGGCGTTTTAATATTGCCCCCATCTTTAGTATTTCCTGAGCGCAATTCTTGAAATGTCGTAACCAACAGTTCGATCACGTTGCTTGGGATTGCCACTTGGCCGTTCAGGTCAGCTAACTCTGTGGCTAATTGCTTATTAATCAGTTCAATTTCAAATGCAGGGTCTTGGATTGGCCGCACGGTTTCAAAATTAAATCGGCGTTTTAGTGCTGATGACATCTCATGAACACCGCGATCACGCAAGTTTGCTGTACCAATTAAATTAAAGCCTTGTTTCGCGCTGATCCGTGCATTGTCTTTCATTTCAGGGATCATCATTTGCTTTTCTGACATCAAGCTCACCAGCACATCTTGTATTTCAGGGGGGCAGCGTGTGATCTCTTCAAAACGCACAATTTTACCTTCTTGCATACCTTGGTATAACGGCGAACTAACCAGTGCTTTCTCCGTCGGGCCTTCCGCCAATAACAATGCATAATTCCATGAGTACTTAATGTGATCTTCTGTTGTGCCCGCGGTTCCTTGAATGGTTAAACCTGAATCACCACTAATTGCAGCAGCTAATAATTCAGATAACATGGATTTTGCCGTCCCGGGTTCCCCTACTAGCATTAGTCCTTGCTTACCTAATAACGTCACAATTGCACGGTCAACCAAAGCATCATCACCGAAAAACTTTGCAGAAATATTGAGTGATTCATCACCTAAAATAAATTGCCTAACGGCACGAGGTGAACGCAGCCACCCTTGTGGTTTCGGGTTTTGTTTATCCGCTTCGGTTAAACGTGCCAATTCATCGGCAAAACGAATTTCTGCGCTTTCACGCAGAACATTCCCTTGTGTTGTTTTATTTTTAGTCATTCCAAAATCCTACGTTAAACCCGCTTACCAAGGTGTTTTCTTTTCCCACTCAGGGTCAAAACCTGCACACGCATCCGCAACTTTTAAATAATCCGCATAGCTTTCAGCTAATAAAATAGGCGGGATATCTTTTAACTCGATATAGCTGCGGTTCCATGAGCTTTGTTGTGATTTTTCAAAGCTTAGTGAAAATAAGACGGCTGGGATATTTTCCTCTGGCACATAGCTACCACTAAACTCGATATAGACATAAAAACCTAAACTAGCGAAATGTTTTGCATAATGGGTAAAGCTTCCACCATCTTCCGCTTGCCCACGTTGGTAACCCATTTTCGTCAAGACGCCACGCAAGGTATAGGTGTCGGTTAACCAGCCTTTACGGTCTTCAATTTCGGTTAATTTCAGATCCAGTTCAGGAATTTTATGTTCCATCTGCGAAAATAAAAATTTCACTTTGTAATCTTTAAAATGCGCTATCCACGCTTTCCGTTCATCTTCACTGACCAATGCCGCATGGGCTAATTTGACATAAGAATCAGTGGATAACGTGATTTCATCGTCATCTAAATTTAATAAACTGCCATCGTCTGATGGACGAAATACATTTAGAATGTTGCTGTCTTTCGTTTCTATCCAAACTAATTTTTCGATAAGCCCACGCATCACCGGGTGTGCTTGAATATATTCCTGCCAGTCTGCGGTTGTCCAAAGGCGCTCTGCACACATCGCTTCGTACAAACGTGCAGTTTGTAGTTCAATCACTTGCTTGAGCTCTTTTTTACTCGCAGTAAATAGTTTTTTAGATTCTTTAGCTAATTCTTCATTGTCTGTTTTGCGTGCAGCAGGTAATGCTTTGATTTCTTTACCTTCAGGATTAAACAAAACGAGTTTTTGCTGTGCGTCCAGTTTCGCGGTAAACGTGCGGTCACCGTATTCAAGTGCCAAGATACCTGTTTCATCCATTCCGGCTGTCGGTATCGTTCTATCTGCGAGTTCATCTGCGCTCCAACCATTACGTTCAGCAATTTGAGCAACAAGCCCGCGTGCTTTTTCCTGAACTGACGCGGTACGATAACGACGAGAAAGAGACAATAATAGTTGGATAATCAGTGGGTCATTGCTCGTTGCAACCGCATCAATCATGGCTTCAATTTGTGCACGGCGCTGGTAGTGATCACGCATATAGTTACGCAATGTGGTCACGGCAAGATGCCCTTCAATGCCACAGATCAGGGCTAACATTCCTTTATCACTAATAGCGGAACCTAAATAACGGCGCAGAACTTCATTTTTTATCTCATTAAATGTCTGTTCTAAAGTATAGTTTTCATACTGACTATAATATTCAGGCCAGCGTTTCACCCAATCTTGATAATTAGCTAAGCGTTTTGGCGCATCACGTTCTGCTTCCGCCATTGCCATTTCTAATGACGGCCCAGCAATATCTTGGCCGATAAAGCTATTTAAAATAAAACTGCCTAGTTTCTTTTGGCTCTCCACCGAAAGCAAACCAATATAACGTTGTAGCAGCCCATTCCCTGCTGGCATTTTTAATTTAACCGCTAGGATCACCCACCAGCGAATAATATCTGCTTCTACGGGTTTATTATTTTGCCAAGTTAATGCCGGCAAAGAATCTAGGTTAAACCATGCCATACTGGCAGGCGCTTTCGCTTTTAACCCTTTTTGCGCTTCAGCTAATAACACTTTAGGTGCAAGGTAACCAGAAATATCTTCCCCAAATTGTTCCAAAGCGGTTAATAAGGCCGCCCGCACAACTTCCCGTTTTTCTTTCTTTAATAAGGCGTAGAGTGGTTTTAATGAATCTGGATTATTTAAGCGTGCCAGCCATTCAATGGCAGTGACACGAATTTCTTGTTTGCCTGATTCTAACCCTTCTGCTGCATTAAGATGAATATTCGGTAATGTCTCTAGTAGTTTCTGCGCACTCAGACGATGGGTTTTATTTTCCCCTAGGGCCAACTCCATAATACGTGGAATAAATCGCGCAGGAATGGTCGGCAACATTGCAAGCACATCAATTCCACTCGCCGCATCATATTCTTGGTAATAGCGCTGAGTTTCTTGTTGAGGGATTAAACCCAATGCTTCTGCAATAAAATCTGGATGTTGAATGAAAAACGGCCAAACTTGTGCTGGCTGGTTAAAAATGGCTAACCCATTGGCATATGAGCGTAAGCAAAGGTCTGCAATCAATCGTGTTGCGTTTTTAAAATGACATTGTGTTAACGTTTTTTCTAATTGGCGCAATTCTATTTGCCCAAGAATTCTTGGTGGAACTTCCCGAGTAAGATGATAATGGGATAAATGTTCTTCATTTGTTCGGTTATGGCTAATCAGACGTAATGCATGGAATAACGTAAACTCAGGCAAGTTAGTAATACGTTCTTTAAATTTCACCACGCTATATTCATGGTCAGTAATAATTTCTTTACCTGAATTCAGTTTATCAATCACTTTGCAACAAGCTTGCGCATTGAGTTTTTGGAATTCTTTGTAATGGCGTTGCGCCCAATTGTAGCTGTGCTTCTGTTTCTTATTTTCTTCAATTTCATTTTCTGCATTTTCTTTTGCTTTTTGCAGCATTTCATTGAAATTATTAACTAAAATTTCTTTTGCACTTTCAGGCAGTGGTGTATCTTCTAATTCAACGAGTTCAGGTAACTCAGTCTCTTCAACTTGGCTGGCAGTATCCATGACTGAGAATCTCGAAATCGCACTTTCAATACTTTTAAGTACCGTTTTATTGGTTTCAGTTGTTAGTGCAGCTTCTAATATCTCACGGTGTTCCCCTATACGGGCAAATAAATCCGCGGCTTGGGTACGCTGTTTTGGTGTTCCCTCTGTTAGAATTTTTGTTAAATGTTGTGTGACCGATTGCGCAGGTAAAATTGCCATTGTCGGTTCCGCAGCCGCACGTACTGTTTTTAAAGAACTAGTAGCAAAAGCAACTAATATATCTGCGAAAAGCGTATAAAGCTCAACATCTTTCTTCAAAGTGTTGATTAATTGAATTTGCCCAGCAGCGGATAAATGATTGGCTAATGTATGCTTAATAAATGCTTGCTCTGCGATTAAATACGCTTTGAAACCTGGAATGGAAAATAGCCGATTTAAGTTATCATAATGATAATCGGATAAATGATGACGGTCGAAAATAATATATAAAATAGTGTTAGCCGGTTTATCAGTTTCTTTTGCGATGATTTCCGTTAATAGGTCAAAATGCCAATGTTTTCGATGTTCTAACTTAGTATCTCGCGAATTATCATAGGTTTTTGCAAAAGCATCGCCCATTAAATAACTCATCCATGACGGTAATTCAGGTGTTAATACTTTGATATTGATATCTTGGCATGTCGCCGCTAACACTTTAGCAAAACGGGCTATCTGTGATGCAGTAATGCCATCACCCACTTTTGAATATAATTTATGCCTTGCGTTTGCTCCTTGGCGAATTAATTTATTATATTGGCTCGAGTTAAAGTTATTTCCCCCCCACCACCAATCTACGGTGCCAGGTTTATCGAGTAAAATAACCGCTTTTTCGTTATCTAATTGGCTTAGTTGAACCAATACTTCTGGCGATTTTCCATCTAGCACATACTCTAAAACAGTTTTAGGCAATGCTTCATCTAATACTGACAAAGGCAAAAGCGCTTCTTGTAAATATTGTTCTGCAACAGGTGATTCTTTTTTCCCAAAAATTGAAAGAAGATTAAATGTGAACTTCGCCATGTGATATCCCTAAAAGTATTTACATAACAACTTCTTATCATTTTAATGATATCGTCACAATTTGATTATTCTTAATCATTTTTAATTAAGATATATCGCTCAATCTGCCCTGCCAATTTAAATTCTGCCTATAGGAATATCCCAGTAGATTTACCTTGATAATTAACTTTTGCCCAGTAAATAATTTAATTAACTGTCTTATATCTCTATTTTTCTTTTTATTATGTTGATGGCAATTTTGATAACAGTTTGTTGTTATTTACATCAAATTTATTTCGCGAAGAAAAGCGTTGACTAAACATATAATCTAATATTAGACTAAAGGTCCAATTAGGGTATTTTATGCATAATGAGGTAAATATGAGTCAACGGATTGAGTGTGTGAATGCACCGACACTCATTGCCCCCAAAGGGCATTATTCACACTGTGTTACTGCCAATGGTTTGGTTTTTATCTCAGGACAATTACCCGTTGATAAGCTCGGCAATGCGGTGATTGACGTGTCATTCCAAGAGCAAGCCTTGCTTGTGCTTGATAATTTACAAGCATGTTTAGATGCCGTTAACTGTAGTAAAGCACAGTTGGTTCAAGTCCGAGTTTATATCGCAGATATGGAAAATTGGCCGTTATTTAACCAAGTTTATGCTAATTGGATAGGTGACCATCGCCCAGCCCGTGCTGTCGCAGGTGTTGCTGAACTGCATTTTGGTGCAGCCTTAGAAATTGAAGCCGTTGCAGTGTCTGCTTAATTAATTATTATTCATTGGGGTTATATATGTCAGAATTAATATTACCGACTTATCAAGATGTGGAAGCAGCTGCACGACGCATTGCGGGTTTTGCGCATAAAACCCCTGTTCTCACATCAACCACCGCAAATAAAGAATTTGGGGGTGAACTGTTTTTTAAATGCGAAAACTTCCAGCGTATGGGGGCTTTTAAATTTCGTGGAGCCTTTAATGCCTTGAGCTTGTTAAGTCCCGAGCAGAAAAAAGCAGGCGTTATTGCATTTTCTTCTGGTAACCATGCGCAAGGTATCGCTTTAGCCGCGCAACTTTTGCGCATTCCAGCCACCATTCTGATGCCCAATGATGCACCTGCCGTTAAAGTTGCAGCTACGCAAGGTTACGGGGCCACCGTTATCCGCTTTGATCGTTATAAAGAAGATAGAGAAATACTTTGCCAGCAACTCGCAGCCCAACAGGGGTTAACCATTATTCCACCTTATGATCACCCTGATATCATCTCTGGCCAAGGCACAGCAGCCAAAGAACTGATTGAAGAAGTGGGTGAATTAGATGCCCTATTCGTTTGCTTAGGTGGAGGAGGTTTACTCTCAGGGTGTGCCATTGCAACCAGAGAATTATCGCCTAATTGCCAAATTTATGGGGTTGAACCTTTAGCGGGCAATGATGCACAACAATCATTTCGTCGAGGGGAAATTGTACATATAGAAACGCCAAAAACTATCGCAGACGGTGCCCAAACTCAACATCTAGGTAACTACACCTTTGCAGTAATCAAAAATAAGGTTGATGATATTTTCACTGTAACCGATGAACAGCTAATTGACCGCATGAAATTTTATGCAGAGCGCATGAAAATTATCGTTGAGCCGACAGGTTGCTTGTCCTATGCTGCTGCCCTTGCCCACAAAGAACAGTTCCAAGGTAAGCGCGTGGGGATCATTGTCAGCGGTGGCAATGTTGATATTCAGCACTTTGCACAATTAGTTTCATAAGTAGCTAACTAGTTTTATAAAGAATTAGTTTCATAATGATCACCACCCTTCATCTATTAGCAATACGAAAAATAGGTTAAAATTAGGGATTAACGCTTGATAGATGAAGGGAAATTGCATGTCAGATCAAAAAAATAATTCATTACTGGCTCAAGTTGAAATTATTGCAAAAGGTCTTAGTGAAACATTCGCCCCTTTTTGTGAGGTTGTTGTACACGACCTTAAAAATCCAGAGCACTCAATCCTGTCGATTCATAATAACTTATCTGGTCGCCAAGTTGGTGAGCCGACTACCGAACTCGGCCATGCAAGAATTGAATCTGCAGATTTTCCGAACATCATAGCCAATTATACCAACCAATTTTCCGATGGGCGCCCAGTAAAAAGTACTTCGATTGGTATTAAAGATGAGTCAGGGAAATATATCGCAGCATTGTGCTTAAATCTGGATATGACGTTATTTAGAAGTATGCAAAGTATGTTATCGCAATTTATTGACGTGGGAAATAGCCCAATAAAAGAGCATATTGAGCCTAATGGGACCGAAGCGATTCGCATACGTATTGACCAATATGCAGCAGCCTTAGCAGCAACCCCACGCACATTGAAAGCGGACGAAAGAAAAAACTTAATTGAAGTGCTACGCAATGAAGGCCTGTTAGATGTAAAAAAATCCATGGAAACGGTGGCACAGCACTTAGGAATATCAAGGGCTTCAGTTTATTTGTATGCCAAAAAAGAAAGTTAACTATTTGCCTTTCTTAATATCTGTTTAATACTGATAGGGAAAAAATCATTCACATCTACGCCGACATTAATGGCTCGGGGCCCTAATACCGCTAAACGCTTAAACTGCTCAGGGTCTTTACCTGAATTATGAACATGTCCATATAAATGAATCGCATCACGGAAGAAGCCTTGCCATTCTAATATTGGGTAATGGAATAACACTAATTTCTGTTTTTGATATTCCAACTCATAATAGCTTTTAACCCATTCAAACAACGATTGGTCGAATTCAGGGTCGTCTAAAAATTTATCATGATTGCCGCGGATCAAATATTTTTTCCCCGCTAAACGGCGTAATATTTTATTGGCATCCGCACCACTACCCTTGTATAAAAAATCACCTAGTATGTAAATCTCATCATGATCAGTAACATACGCATTCCAGTTATGAATTAATGTATCATTCATGTGACTGGTGCTTTTAAACGGGCGATCACATAGGTTAATAATGTTCGAATGGCAAAAATGGGTATCTGAAATAAAGTAAATCATATAAAACCTAAAAATATATTAATAATTATTCTACTCAAGCAAACGATTTGCTTGCTAGCTATTATCATATCTCAATGATTTTTAATTGCTTTACAGAATTGACTGAAAAACAGATTTATATTGCATTGCCATGGTATATTTCAATTATATCATAGGTAAACATTGCCATTTTTTATGGCTCGCAATTACAACGAAATTACGGCATATAAATAGTTCTATTTATTAATAACGATTCCGGAAGAAAAATGACCGAAACCAATTCAGTTCCACTTTTTTACGATTCATTTGGTACACCAAATAACCCCACTATTGTTCTGATCCCTGGCTTAGGTGGCCATAACATTAGTTGGACGTCAGACTTTTGTCAGGAAATTGCAGATGCCGGTTTTTACCTGTTACGTATAGATAATCGAGATGCGGGTTTATCTCATCATATCAATGAGTTCCCACCTATTGATTTAGAGGTATTGATTGAAAAAATGCAAAAAGGTGAACCTTTCGCTATTCCTTATACTTTATTCGATATGGCTGAGGATATTATCCACCTCTTGGATTCATTATCTATTGATAAAGCCCACGTTATAGGCCGTTCCATGGGCGGAATGATAGCACAAATAGTGGCTGCAAAGTTTCCTGAGCGTACACTCTCTCTTTGCGCGATCATGTCATCAACAGGAAACCCAGTACTGCCACAAAGCGCTCCCGATGTTATGCAAATGCTGATGAGCCCAAGTGCTAACCCAAAAGAAGATTTAGAAGGGTATTTATCAGGACAGCTTGCGTTTTATCGCCGGATCAGCTCAACGTTTGGCCCATTTGATGAAAGTTATTACCGTGAATATATACTGCAATCACTCGCACGCAATCATTCACCGGAAGGCACTAAGCGCCAAATTGTTGCTGTTGCCGTCACCGGAGATCTGCGTCCTTATATTCAGCAAATCAACGTCCCTGCATTGGTTATTCACGGTTCAATTGATCCGCTCTTCCCATTAGCCGCAGGGCAAGATATTGCTGACAATATTCCTAATGCAAAATTGGAAGTTATTGAAGGTATGGGCCATGAAACGCCACCAATGATTAATCCACTAATCGCTAAATTGATAATTAATCACTTAAATCAATAAATTAACGTACTAAGGCTCTAAAAATGAGCCTTAGTCACCCTTATAACCAACCTTGTTTCTTATGCTGTGCACAAATTGGGCAAGTATGGGTATTTTCTTCCCAAGAAGAAAAAGGTAAATGGCAGGTATGACACTGCGCATCATAATAATGGAAGATTTTCGGCACGTTATTTTTAGCTGTATAGCTTTGTACATGAATAGATTTAGGAAAACAAACGACTTGGCAACTCATACAACCAGTACAACGTTTTTCATCTATCAAAAATTGGTGATTTTCAATTTCTATCGCATGCTCATCACACATCTTGGCACAAGCACCACAAAGAATGCATTTTTCCGTGTCTAATTCGACCTTAAACCAGCTATCTTCAGGGTAAAATTGTTTTCTTGCATTTAATCCTGTTTTCACCTGGCCCTTATCTAACGGCTTTGAGTCCAATTTTTGACGAAATAGCATCATCCGACGACCGCTATCGACTTGTTCAGGCTGAACAATACGTAATTGCCAAATAGGTTCTTGTAATGTTTTGAGTTTTAAATTTAATGCCGCAATCGTTGGCAACCATTTATCAACCCAGAGTTCAGCAATTTGCATACCACGAATACCATATTGCCGGTGCCAAACAATCAGTTCGTCCGCATTAGCAATCGGCTCATCATGGTTTACTATCAAAAATTCCCCTTGATAACTACGTTCATGGGGTTTGATATTTTCAATGGCATCGACAGGGCAAGCAAATAAACAATTACCACATTGAAAACATAATTCATTATTAATTTCTGCATCCATATGGCTAAATGACACAGCACCAACAGGACAACTGGTGGCACAATTATCACAGATGCTATTTTTCAGGCGTTTTCTTACGCACTGACCGTTAATTATGGGTTCAGGAGGCAGCTCTAAACTAATAAAACGTCTCATTGCTCTACACTCTCCCGTTACAACAAAAATAACTTATTTAAAATTGTTATATTTAATAGTTAAATTCTAGCATTAATTTTTACACTATTTTAGTACTACACTCTGTAAATAAAGATGATTTGGGCTAAATAATTACTTAAAAACCACAAAACTCTCTGTATTTTGGAGCCTTGTGGTTTACGCCTCCTATCTAACTCGCTTTTTTCATATAATTATCAACAAGGTTGGCAGGCTCCCAATTCTTCTGCAAATGTTCAATATCCTGAATACCAATACATTTTTCTTCGTCTTGTAGGCGTAGTGCCGCTAACGTCTCCACTAAATGATTCAATTTTTGTTGGATGGAATGCCCATTTTGCCCCTCTAAAGACCGCACATGAACTACTGTGGGAGCTATCGTATTCGGATACTGAAATATTTTTACACTACGTCCCTGCTCTGAAGTATA
Organism: Providencia rettgeri; assembly: GCF_013255915.1. Classification (GTDB taxonomy): domain Bacteria; phylum Pseudomonadota; class Gammaproteobacteria; order Enterobacterales; family Enterobacteriaceae; genus Providencia; species Providencia hangzhouensis. The sequence continues at coordinate 2,471,028 of NZ_CP053896.1, forward strand.
AATATATCGAGTTGCATTACTTCGGTGGTCAGGCTCTTCTCGAATAACGTCCTTATTAAAATTAATGAGGTAAATCGTGTTTTCACCGCCAAGGCTATATAGTGAATTCCAGCCTACAATTTCGCCATTAATAATAAAACTATTTTTTCCGCTAGCGTCTGTTAACAACCCATTTGAACCATTAGAGATGAAGACATCATTCCCTTCACCTCCATATAAATTGGTATCACTTGTTGATGCATAAAGAACATTATTTCCGTAAATACCATCTGGAATTGAAATGGCTCCAGTTACCGCTTGCGCTTTAAATACTCGCCCGAACCCACTTTTATCCCAAACTTTTTGTTCTGCTCCTCTTGTCCGAATAAACAAACGCCTAAATGGCGTATTTTCACTAATACGTATATTTTTTGTCTTTGTATCAAGAATTGATGGAAAACTTAACTCGTTAGAAAAACGTTTAAACTCATCCATAGGATGCCAAATCTGTTCTGGCGCTAATTCTTTTTTATATTGACGCTGTTCAGCAAGGTAGCGAACTAGATGTGCCATACCATCATTATGAATATGGGCGGGCATATGGGAGGGTAACCGCTGATGATGATGAACTTGATTATTGTTATTTTGGGGCATTTTTACTTTGACTGTACGCAAATTAGATTGCGATGTGTAAAGATGATAAGTATCTTCCCGTTCGTCTATGACTTCATACTGTGTTTTAAAATTAAATAAATGAATATTATTAAATCCAACTTGATCTAATATTTCTGTATTACCGCCCCCTTTACTTCCATCAATTAAATAGTGGTCATCCCCTCCTTGTCCATCAAGTTTGTCATTACCCAAGTCAGATAGAATTAAATCACTATTTTCACCACCATATACATAATCATCACCGTTACCTCCATACAAAACATTCACTCCTCCATTTGAAATAATAATATCATTACCTTCCCCTGAATTTATGATATTTCCTATCATGCTGTTGTCTTCAATTAGGTCATCACCATTGTTTGTATCTAGAATAGGATAACGAAAATTATATCCCTTAGGAATTTTTATGTAATCATCATTTACTGTTGGTAATTCCAAACACTCAATTGGTTCAATGTTATGAGAATCCTGTCCCATTTTTATCCTAAACAAATTCGCATGGCCGTCTTTAATATAAATTTCTTTACTTATTGGATATGATAAATTAATGAAGCTAATTTCAATTTTTTCATTACTGAATTTATCATATAAAAACATTGATGTTCCCAATGTCTTGATATCAAACCCATTCTCATAAGGTAATAAAATGGTCATATCAAACTCATCTTCCATTTCTGGTTTAATATTTGAAAAATCAAAAATTATTTTACCTTGAAAAATCTGATCTGGGTTAACTTGATAAACATCTCTTCCTTTAGTAACCATGATATGACTGTTTCTACTGACCATTAAAAGGTGGTCATCATTACTCTTTCCTTTATATTCTAACTTACTCGCTAAACCATGAAATTTAAAATCTCCCCATAAAGGTTGACCATATATTTTATTATCAACTGAAATTGTTTTTTCACTCTCATCGATACTTATTGTAGAGCTAGCGCCTCCCTGATAAGTAATATTAAAAATATTTTCACTTATAATGTGTGAAGCACTTGAATCCAAATGGTTTAGCTTAGTATTTAATACAAATCCGTCCTTTGTATATAATTGATATCTATGAAATATTTCCCTACCATTATTATCTATTTTATACGTGTTTTTTAAAGTAACATTCAGTGTTAAAACTTTCGTTTCTGACTCTGCCGATTTTATTTCAATATTTAATATGAGATCATTACCAGAAATACTGGCATCCTTTATTTCGCTTAACATATACCCTAAATTTACTCGGCTTTGGCCTTGTGTATTTTCAATAATTACAGCTGATAATTCTAATAAATTATCATTTAATTCATCTTGATTATTGTGCCAATCAACACGACGTAGAAAATAACTATCATTACCTTCTCCACCATTGACTATCCCTGATTCAAATATTAATTGATCATCCCCCTCCATACCTTGAATAAATGCAGTCATTGCCCCTGCATCTAATGTGTTGGATTCTTTATTACCTAATAATTCTGCTGTCGTAGAGCTATCTCCAATTAGCATCACATCATTAACATTGCGTAAATGAATCTTCTTAACTTTATGATTAATGAAGGTCACCTCTGACGTTATATTGTTCAAATCGATATCTATTTTACTGTTGGATGGAATGTCTTTAATGATTATACTATTATCCCCCCCATTGCCATCAAAATAAATTTCGTTACTTTCTTCAATGTTATTATCAAATAATAATGATAAGTTTATAATATCATCTTTTTCGCCGCCTACGAGAAATTTACTCCCTGCATTGATGTTAAATAAATTTTTTGAATTTTTTTTCCCAACGATAATATCTGTTCCATTCCCTGGGTTAAAACTAATGTTTTTTTGCTTTGCTTCATTTTCATATCGGTAACCAATATTTTGCATGCCTTCATAAATAACCCTAGGCTTCTCACTTAATAATTCTCTTGCAATATCAATAGGCTGGTTTAAAAATTCATTCCCTAGTCTATTCACTCTGATATCATTATTTATATCAGGGTGAATCGTATTGGTATAATTATTTCTGGCCTGGAATAGCCGTAGCTCTGATGCTGATAATGAACTTAGTTGTGTAGCAACCGACTGTTTTTTCTTTATGTTATAAAAAGTAGTTAGTTCGTTTTTATGTAAAAATTGTTTTAGTAATAAGCTATCATACTCAGGATTAAGTACAATAATGTCATTGGCAACCTCCTCGCCAATATTTTTATAAGCGATAGGAGCCGTTTTATTCACTAGTCTAAAACGATAATTAAAATTCAGTTCATTGACCCTCTGTGTTTGAAAGCTTTTTACCCAATGATTATCTTGAGAGTCATAATGATAATTTTCCCGAATAAAATTAATTTGCTCGATGGTATAGTAAGGCCCTATTTCATCACTATCAATATGACTAAGAGGTCCACGGTTATCCACATCAGCAAACTCTGCACTACTAATTATTTTTGAGTTATTTCTATAATAAATATAATGTTTGATATGTTCAACAAGGATCGGTTTACCAACCAATTGTAAGTGTTCATCAAAACCTTGATATAAAAATGACGACTTGAACGTATCTAAGTCTTGCTGCCAATTTATATTTTTGAAGTATGCTAAATGCTGTTTATAACTAAATCGATTTAATATATTGTCTGATGGAGGAAAACCAAGTGCAGCACGAATACCTTCTCTGGCTTTTTCATCCCAGCCTAGAGATTCACCGAGTTCCTCTTCAATTTTTTCTACTGCGCGAATACCTGTATATACCATCCCTCCAATTAATAAGGAACCCGCAACAATTAAACCAACGACAGGTATTGCCGATGAACCAATGATTATACCGATCATGGTTACACCCCCCACAATAATGTTAGCAATTGACAAAGAACCATTCACAATTAAGTCTTGGCGCTCTTTATCATTTGTAACCCTGTCTAGTTGTTCAAATGCTTCACAAGCTTGATAAATATCTAACCCCATTCCAATTAAATTAAATATAATTGTAATACGAGCTGTAATTTTTGATGATACATTAAACGATCCAGCTTGTTTATAAGCGAGCTTAAGTAGAATAGGTTGTAAGACCATATCCCCATAATTAAAGAATGCATTTGCGCAGGCTAGATCAAGGTTTTTCTGTATTTCTCGTCTTTCTTTTTCTGATAGATTAGGATTATCTAATTCATCTATTAACTGGTAAACAGAGTTGATTGTTAGAAATATCCCTGTAGAACCAATTCCTTGCCCAAAATAATTAGCTATTTTTGCATAAGTTGGTAATTTAATACCGATGCGTCGTAAATCTTCTATAGTCTTATTCATACCAACTGGATTATCGAGTTGTGATTTTTGAATAATTTGGAGCTGTTCTTGTAGTACGGCCCTTGGTTTGATCATTGAATTAACATCAATTCGTCTTGTTATATGATCATCTTGTAAACTCTTATTAATCATTTTAATTAAATTAATGTCTTTTTCATTTTCAGTTAAAAAGGTTAACTGAAATGCTAATTTATCAGGATTAAATTTAACATTATCCTCCCAGTTTGGAAGCTGAGTATGTTTAAAATCTAATGGTTCGCTATTTATTGTAGCCCCAATATCTCTAAGTTTTTTTAATGATGTTACCTGCTCGCCAAAAATAATTTCCGAGTCATTAGTCACTGATATTTCTGATGACTTGAAAAAGGTATCCAGCTCACTCATAATGCTTTGCCGCATACTGAGGTATGCTTCGCTCTCTGTATTTATGATTTGCACTTCACCAAACAGGGCTTCGCCTACTTTGTGTTTAAATCCCGCAATACTTCCTCTGGTTAATACTGAGCCATCCTCTTGCGTTATTTCTTGGTTAATATAATCATTAAAAACATTAGATAAGTGTTTCTTTGCTTGGCTAAATTCTGAATGACTAATAATAAGCTCAACACCAGTAGTATCGGATAAAGTTAAAAAGTACTTATCATTACGAGAATAGCTTGTAACTGTATATATTTCTTCATCACTTTGAAAAGTGATAATCTGATTATTCCCTATATTTTCAAATAATAATATGTGAGATTGCTCGTTTATTTCATTAGAAACAGCTCCTAATAAATCAAAATTCGATTGATATATTTCATCAAATCTAGTGAGAACTTCTTGTTCTTTATCAGTAACATTATCTATCTTTTGTTTTCGTGTTAGTTTGGTTAAAACTTCAAATTTTTCCTTAAGTTGTAAACTTTGTTCGTTAGTTAAATTACTATGCTGCAAAAGGCGTAAAAAGCAGATATTCTCAAATGAATGTATTTCAACTGGCAATTTATTTACTGTAACATCGAACCCCTCTTTATATGATAACTGAGATAATGCTGCATAATTAGATTTTAGTTTTTCATGTAAATCTAAAATTAATCTAAATTCTTTTTTTAATGACTTTTCGTTTCCAAATGGGGTTTCAATATCTATATAGAGCATTAATAAATCATCAATATATTGATTATATTCTCTTAATTTTATTGGATCTTGGACTAGTTTTAAAACTTCTGCATGATTAAAGCCTTGCCCACTAGGAAATAACGCACTCAAACGGTTTATAGACAGCTGACTTAGGTAGTTTAGTTTTTCAGGCTGGTGGCTCATAAATTCTAAAATATCTTTTGCTTCAATGGCTTGCTGTTTAATTCTAGTGGTGTCATCATCAATAAATATTGAATTCCACATATGAGAGAAATCATTTTCATTCTCAGCGTCACAAACTTTATTAATTTTTTTACTGATAATGGGGTCATATGCTGCAATATTTAATTTGTTCTTATCGATACTTCCATCTTGGAATGTAAAATACCCTTTTAAATAAAGGTGTCTATTAATATCAATATTCTCTGCCTGTAAATTACCCATACTAATATCTTCAAGTAATGCTATTATTTTATATCTTGGTTCAAAATAATTCTCTAAAAAAACCTTAGTATATATTCCATTTATTTTCAACTTACTCGTTAGTTCCTCACTAAAAATCACCTTTTCTTCTTTTGTCAAAAGTGCCTTTTTATCGGTTAAATATAGAATAATATTTTCTGGCATTTTAAAATCATATCTTGTTTTTAATACATTTAATGAGTTTGCATAGTTTTGAATAAAACCAGGTTCAGAGTGAAGATTATCTATTAATATCCACTGTTGTTTAGTTGCTTTTAGTAAATGCTCTATGTCGCCATACTCTGAGAAAAATTCCATTGTATTCGGGTTTAATTGAAACAATAATGTGCTATTAGGAAGCTCATTAACGAGATCTTCAGAATATTTTTTTCCTACAATACCTCTTCCTGAGCGAATAATAATTTTTACAGTATCGTTGATTTTTTGTGGATTAGCATTCACATTAATTTTATTAATCATTAACCATAATGGTGTTTCTAATATTCCAATATTTTCATATTCACGAATTAGTTCTTTTCTAAAATCACTATTAAATTGAATATCTTTCGCATTTAACTTCTGTTTAAACATAGCGTATGCATCATGATTAAAAGCCACTTTTTTAATCAAATCAATATCAATTTTATACTCATTATTTGGATCCTTAAAAATATCCATAGCAGTAGAATGGTAATCTTTTATTAATTGCCAAACTTCTAGCTCACCACTTCTTAACTCATCGATAAAATATAAACTGGCATGTTTTCCATTAATATAAGCCTGTTGATTAGTTTGATTAATATTAATTTCTAATCGCCAATTTTCAGTAGATTGTTTCTCTTCTATTAAATTATATGGCCAAACTATTTTTTTACTCTCGTTCGTGACACTGATAGGCCTATTATAACCCACAACTGGAAGATATATTCCATGCTTAGCTAATTCGACACTTGCCCTAAACACAAAGTTTTCATTTACCCCCCCACAACCTAATTGGCAACCTGCCAAAACAATTTTATTGGGAGGGTATGCTTTCAGCACATGGCTTTTAAGGTATCTCAACCCTGCAATAAGTTGGTAAGCTTGGTACCCCTCAAAGAGACTTTGCTGGTTATGCCCGTTATACTGACCATGACCGATAACCGTCCAACGTATTTTTCCGTTAACTTTCGTTTGTAAATCACCATGTAGCACTTTCCACTGCTCACTCTCAATATCAAACTGTATAACAAGTGAATTACTAGGAAATTTTGCTAATAATCTCCCCGTTGATTTAGCTGCTGTGTCATCACCACCTATTTGGATTAAAACATGATAATTATATGTCGAGTCACTTGTAGGCCGACTCATTAAATGATGAAAAATTGTAAGCCTTGTGAATTCATCTATAGGATTAAACCAGTTAGATATATTTTTAAGTTCGGAGGACTGCTCCCCTACTAATGGCCTACCATCTATGTGTTCCGTTAAAAATATCAAATCATCATCTTTATTAATTATTTTATCATTAGTTTTCTTATCATTTACATTTATCATCTGAGTTTTCTTTCCATGTCAAATTAAAGCCCACCTTCAACTTAACAAGATTGCCATATCAGTAAAATATATAAAAAAACAATTAAGATTAACTACAATTAACAACGCTCAAGATAATTTCACTATTAAAATATAAACCATCAAATCGATATTATACACAATCATTTTAAGATTATATTATGTTTACTTGTAATTATATTATATGCATGTAATTATTTGGATTCATTTCTACTTTCTACGAAGGCCATATATGAACAATTTCGAATTTTATAACCCCACTCGTATCATGTTTGGTGAAGGTAAAATCAGTGAACTTGACCGAGTTGTCCCTAAAAATGCTAAGGTTCTTATTTTATTTGGCGGTGAAAGTGCAAGAAAAACAGGAACCTTAAATGAAGTTGAGCAAGCTTTAGGATCTCGAACATTCGATCATTTTGGTGGAATTGAGGCCAATCCTCGCTATGAAACATTGATAAAAGCTGTCGATAAAATTGAAAAAGAAGGTTTCGATTTCTTGCTGGCGGTGGGTGGTGGCTCCGTCATTGATGGTGTTAAATTTATCGCAGCCGCGGTAAATTACCCAGGCGATAAATGGGAGGTGGTCACAAATAGAGGCTCGACTATAAAAACTGCGCTGCCCTTCGGTACAGTGTTAACATTACCTGCTACTGGTTCCGAAATGAACAAGGGTTCTGTAATTACTCGTGAAGAACTGCATTCTAAACTTGCTTTTATGAGCGACCATGTATTTCCTCAATTCTCTATTCTTGACCCAGTAAAAACCTATACTTTACCGACTCGCCAAATAAGTAATGGTGTTGTTGACGCTTTCGTTCATGTTATTGAACAATATTTGACTTACCCAGTGAATGCTTACGTACAAGATGCATTCGCAGAAGGCTTATTGAAAACATTAATAGAGATTGGACCTAAAGCGCTTGAGACTCCAAAAGATTATGATATTAGAGCCAATTTAATGTGGACAGCCACCTTGGCTTTAAATGGTTTAATTGGTGTTGGGGTACCACAAGACTGGTCTACTCACATGTTAGGCCATGAAATCACTGTGCTGTATGGTTTGGATCATGCACAAACACTCGCTATTGTTCTACCATCCATGCTGACGGAAAAATTAGCCCAAAAACAGGCCAAATTAGTGCAATATGCAGAACGAGTTTGGGGAATTACGTCAGGTTCTGACCAAGAGAAAGCATTAAAAGCCATTGAGTTAACTCGAGAGTTTTTTGAAAAAATGCAAGTGGGCACTCGTTTTAGTGACTACCAATTGACCCAAGAGGTTATTGAACCATTAGTTAATAGTTTAGCTGCACATAATATGGTGAAATTAGGTGAGCACCAAGATATTAGCTTAGATATTAGTCGTCGAGTTTATACGGCCGCTTTATAATCTCCACCTCTCTCGAAAAGGTGCAAGTATGCACCTTTTTCTTTTTTATCACCCAAAGTCCTTTTCCTTATAACTCATTTAAATTTATCGGTTATTATAACAGCATATAACGTTTAATTGGCTAGATTGTATTTCATATTACCAGATTTTTAATTGAGAATGGCACATTAGCATCAGCAAAATATTGTTTTCAATTTTGAGCATTAATCACCATATCTCACCACTGTAAATTTAGGTATTTTATAGCTTACAGATAGTCCGAAACAAATATATAACAACAATTAATAAGTTAGGTTGTGAGCCATGTTATCTAAATTTAATATATCAAACAGTGCATTACTTGCATCGTCTCTGCTCTTAACGATTGGGCGTGGTGCAACATTGCCCTTCATGGCTATTTACCTAACCCGTGAATATGAAATGGCTATTGATATTGTCGGTGTTGCAATGTCAATGGCTATGGTGGTTGGTGTTTTATTTAGTATGGGCTTTGGTATGTTAGCAGACCGCGTTGATAAAAAACGCTGTATGCTATTCGCAGTTATCGCCTTTATTTGTGGGTTTATTGCGATACCTATCGTGAATAATGCTATTTTAGTCATTATTTTCTTTTCGTTAATAAATTGCTCTTATTCCGTATTCTCAACGGTACTAAAAGCCTATTTTGCAGATACCCTTACGGTTACATTAAAAGCAAAAATATTTTCCTTAAATTATACCTTCATTAATATAGGCTGGACTGTTGGCCCGCCCATTGGCACCTGGTTATTAATGTATAGTATTAACTTACCATTCTATTTAGCTGCAATTTCAGCCGCTTTTCCAATCTTTTTTATACAACGGTTTGTACAGAGCATAAAACCAACACCATTAGAAGAAGGCCAGACCCGCAAATGGAACCCTGTATCTATGCTACGAGACCAAGTGCTGGCATGGTTTATTTTATCAACTTTCTTAGGTTCATTAGTTTTTGGAACTTTTACCACTTGGATATCCCAATATGCCATCACCGTTGCTAACAGTGATTTTGCCCAAGTGGTTATCGGTGTTATTTTGCCCGTAAATGCTATTGTTGTAGTGACGTTACAATATACAGTCGGCAAACGTATCACTCCAGATAACTTAAGAAAATTGATGACATTAGGTAGTCTATTTTTTATTTTAGGGTTGGCAACCTTTATGTATGCCCATGAAAACTTATTCCTATGGGCTCTTGGCGCCTTTATTTTCACTTTAGGTGAGTTAATCTACGCCCCTGGCGAATACATGTTAATTGATAGTATTGCTCCAGACGGAATGAAGGCCAGTTATTTTTCGGCTCAATCTTTAGGGCTACTTGGCGGTGCATTTAATCCGATGTTAACAGGAGTTGTATTAACTGAACTTCCCCCCTATTTTATTTTCATTATTCTTATGTTTATTACATTTTTAGCCTGGCTATCCATGTTAAATGGAATGCGTCTAAGAAAAAAACAATTATTAGTTACCTAATAGTACTCTTTTCTCCACTGAAAAACTTTTTCGGTGGAGAAAAATGATCTATCTACTACCTTTTTATTCTCTGCCTTGTAGGTAAAACTAAACAAATAGCTGAACTCAATAATACAATAGTCATGATTATAGAAACCTTAAGATAATTTTTCGAAAAGAGTAAAGAAAATATTGGTAATGCAGATAATAAAATCAAGTTGTTAACACTCTCAGATATAGACAAGACAAAACCTTTATTCTCTGCACTTTGCCTTGCTAACATTGCGGTGCTTATCGGAGAGGCCAATCCTAACATCCCACCAATAACAGTTAAGCATAATCCATGACCAATTAACGAAAGCCATCCACTAAGAAATAAGATAATCGTTACTATGATTATTAAAATAATAACCACGAGTTTTGTATTATTTGATACTTTAACTTTTTCAATTTTTGCAACTAAGCCATTGCCAAATAATAATCCCATCCCAAATAATCCCATTAAGCTACCAACCTCCGCACTTTCTAAGTGGGATCGTTGCCTTAATATTTCACCTGCAAGCAAAAACATACAAACTGATACCCCATTCCATAAACCTTTCGCTAATATGAGCCTGATAATGCCTACCGGTTTAATCGCTTTAAAAGATAATTTTTTTCTGACAGTTTTTTGAGAGTACGGTAGTATAAATAGCCCTATAATGAACACGACTAAGCACCCTATCGCGGTATAAATAAAAGGGGCGTACCAAGCAAAATACTGGACTAATATCCCTGCAATGATAGGCCCCGTAATAATACCGACAGTCATTCCCACCATAATACTCCCCATTGCTGTAGCTTGTTTACTTTCACTAATTACATCAGCAATAAGTGCGAAGATAACGGGAACAAGTGCAGCAGAAGCCAATCCTCCGAAGCCCCTTAAAACAAGTGCAGTCAATAGATTAGGTGAAAAAATAATGACTAAACTATCGAGTGATAATAGCAAAAGAGCCATAAGCACAATTTTTCGTCTATCAATTCTATCTGATAAAAAACCAATAATAGGAGCTGCCAAGGTATAGGCCAACGCATAAGCCGATACCAACCACGTAATTTGGTCAGCTTGAACATGAAATACCGTTGCTAACGGCGATAAAATAGCCGACAACATAAATTCTGCGGTACCAACAAGGTATACCGCTACTGCCGACAAAAGCAGTAAGTAATGAGTAGAAGTCATAGTTTTCTCGTTTTGATATATATTGCATTATCCAATCAGTGCTTATGATTGGTATCGATATGGTTTTATTTAAAAAAAATTAGGGGAGTTTTTTGGCAGTGAGTAGCTAGTTGTAAGTAACGTTTAAATACTGGAAGTATTGAGATGATTAATTAAGGTAACAAACTGAAAGATAAGAGCGAATAGAGGTCTATTAAATCTTAAACTTTAATTAAATTCAAGAGATTCCTGCAAAGTTAAATATATATTAACAAATATTCCATCTTCTTAAATTTAGCAAAAATAATTACTATCTGATTTCCTTGTTCCTATGCATTTAATACGTAATATTACCCATTCAAATACACTAATTCCTGCGATTAATCGACTATTAGCCACTTCTATGTCAAAAAAAACTCTCATTATCTATTTTATAATGTACAAACAATAACATGATAGTTGCTTCCATATTTGGTTATTAAATCAATAGAATAGTTTATTTAATAATCACATTAAAGCATGTTTAGGCTAACGGAAGGTATATAAACATGAATATTATCACTCGGCTTAAATTCGTTTCATTTCTACAATTTTTTATCTGGGGATCATGGCTAGTTACTTTTGCATCTTACCTATTCAATACATTACATTTCAAAGGCGGTGAAATCGGCTTAATTTTTAGTACATTAGGTATCTCAGCCTTATGCTCACCGATTATCATCGGATTTATTGCAGATAAAATTGATAACAGAAAACTTGTATACACTACATCACATATCATTTCTGCTGTATTTCTAATCGTAATGGCTCATAGTGATTCAATAACCCTACTATTTATTGTGACATTAGTTCATCTAATGTTTTATATTCCAACTATTTCTATTTGTAATAGTATTGTTTTTGAAATGTTGAGCGCTGAAAAGCTCGATTCTGATGTTTATTTTCCTAAAATACGCGTTTACGGTACCTTAGGCTTTATTGTCGCTATGTGGACAATTAGCTTATTAAAATTGGAAATGAGTTTTTATCAATTATATATTGGTGCTATTGCATCGATTGTACTCAGTATTTTTTCTATTTTCTTTATTTCAACACAGAGCTGTAAAATTGAGAGAAAAGAAGAAAAACCCAGTTTTAGTTGTCAAAATATTATTTTTCTCTTTAAAAAAGGACGAGTTGCAGTATTTCTATTCTTTGCCATGTTATTAGGCTCTGTTTTACAAATTACCAATACCTTTGGCGTTCCCTTTTTACAAGATATGGCATTAATGCCTGAAGCTAGAGGCTCGGTTTTTTCTGAATATCCCACAATCTTTTTATCAATATCGCAATTTTCAGAAATTATATTTATTTTGCTTTTACCGCTATTACTCAAAAAATTCAAAATTGAAGCTATCCTATTTATGAGTATGATCGCGTGGATTTTACGATTAGGTTTATTTGCTTACGGTGATTTCACTGTGATTGGTACTATCGCTTTATTTTTATCCATGGTTGTATACGGCTGTGCATTTGATTTCTTTAATATCGCGGGAGCACTATTCTTAGAAAAAGAAATTGCCCCCGAATTTCGTTCAACAGCACAAGGTGTATTCACCACATTAGTGAACGGTTTTGGCACATTTTTAGGCGCTGTATTATGTGGATGGGTTATCGAACTTAATACGGTCAATGGTGTGGTGGATTGGAAAACTTTCTGGATGATCTTTACCGGCTACACTGCGAGTTTTACACTTTTCTATGTCATTTACTTGTTCTATCCTAAAAATAGTCAACCGAAAACTGCCATTCAATGACTCGTATTCCCCTTATTCATGAGTCATATATACAGAATAAGGGGGTTATATTATTTCAAATGTGTGATTTTGAAATAGTCATATTAGGGTTACTCTTCATTTTTAGTGCAATTTAATTATTATCTGCCTTATACTTCGCCTCTTTTAGCAATAACGCTTGTTTTCGGTCAATACCCCAACGGTAACCAGAAAGATCACCATTACTCCTAACAACACGGTGGCACGGTATTGCTACCGCTAACATATTTGCACCACAGGCATTAGCTACCGCTCTGACTGCACTAGGCTGGCCAATTTTTTCTGCAATATCACTGTAACTCTTTGTTTCCCCAACTGGGATATTACGTAAAGCTTGCCAGACGCGTTGTTGAAATGCAGTACCTTGAATGTCTAATGGTAAATTTAAACCAATTTCAGGCGCCTCAATAAAACCCACCACTTGAGCGACTAGTTGTTCAAAGTCGTCATTTCCTCCAATGAGCTCTGCGTTCGGGAATTTATCCTGTAAATTATTCAATAACTGCTCAGGGTCATCCCCTAACAAAATGGCGCAAACCCCTATCGGACTTTGTGCAACTAATAATGTTCCCAACGAGCAAACCGCAAGAGCAAAATAAATTTTACTGCCTCTTCCTCCTGATTTCCATTCACTCGGCGTCATGCCTAGTCGTTGAGATGAGGCTTCATAAAAGCGACTATTTGATTGATAACCTGCATCATAAATAGCATCCGTAATTCGTTTTTTTTCTTGAAGCTGTTGCTGCAATGTTTTATGGCGAAATGCATCCGCATATGCCTTTGGTGTTAACCCTGTCTGTGCTTTAAATAAACGGTGTAAATGATAGCGACTCATACCAATATAATCAGCTAACTCTGCCAAGCTCACCGTTTGTTCCTGCTGCTCAATATAACGACAAGCCTTTTCAATTTGTTCTTGATAAAATTGGGTTAATTGTGACGTTTCTGTCCGAAAGCGTTTTCCAGCACAGTAGCCTTGTTCAATAGCTTGCTGTTCATTATCGAAAAACTCAACATTATCTCTATTTGGTAAACGCCCCGCCGCAGATGGATGGCAATAAATAGCAGAGGTTCTTACACCGTAAACAAAATGACCATCTGCGGATTTATTCCTTTCAACCACCGCTTGCCACCTCTGTTCTGGCGTTTTCCACAAATTTTTAGTTATCATCATGTCGCCCTTCGCTGGTTAATTACATTAATTATGACAAACTTCAGTCCTAAAAAACTCCGAACATTGCTTTTTAATTCTAGCTTTATCCGTCCAGCACAATGCCATAATTACATGAATTCCAATGTGTTATTGCGTTTATAAAAAGTACTCAACAAAAATTGAACCGCATTAGTATTATTTGTTTTTCAGCTCTTTTTGTGCAATGCGTTTTTTAAATCCTGTTAACGTCATTCCTGTATGCCGTTTAAAGTAACGGCATAAATAAGATGTATCTTCAAAATTTAATTCATCAGCAATTTGCTTAATGGATAAATTACCAATTTCTAATAATGCTTTTATTTCTAAAATAACTTGCCTATCTATTAATACTTTTGGTGGGTCATTAAAAAAATTTTGACTAATTTTGGACAAGTAGAATGGTGTAATAGACAATTGTTCAGCATAAAATTTCACTTCTTTATGCTGCTTACAGTGAGTTGTAATTAAGTCCCAAAAACGCCAACACAGCTGCTCTTGGCGGCTTTTATTTTCTGGTTTTATAGAAATGTGTTGTGCATGATTACTGATTTCTAAAAATAAATTTTGTAAATGGTTTTTTAATTGTAATACCCCATATTTACCCCAATTAGACACTATAGCTAAAAGAATGTATCTCCAGCTTTCAAACAGTGCAATTTTTTCTAATGGAATTGAAATAACAGGAAAATCATTAAAAAAAGCAAATAATTGATTTGGTAATACATAGGCAATTTCTGTTGCTAGCTTTTTATCAATCAACCAATATTCCAAACGAAATTTACGTGATTTGGCTTGCAGCATTGCAAAAGAATCATCGTATAAAATGATAATATCGTTTTTGCGTATCAGATGCCGTTTGAAATTAATATTGAAGACTCCATATCCTTGCTTGCATACACAAACCGCCACATAAGATGTTTTAATCGGTTTAAATTGCATCTCTTCCATATTACTTTCACCAATCCGAATGGCTTCAGGTAAATCAATTTGATAATTTTTTAAATGCTGCATGATTGTTGTGTTTTGATTTACTTCATATAACGCATATCATAACAAAAAAGTTGTCATAAGTACCCATAATGTACAAGTTATGCCCTTATTTTATTTTCATAAATACCTAAAATAGCCTTCAAATTAAGGGATACCATAACGGGGGAGATTAGAAAATGGTACTTGCAACAAATAGGTTAGTATTGCGTCCTTGGCAAGAAACAGATGCCGCTGATTTATATTTCTATGCAAAAGATGAAAGAATTGGCCCTATCGCAGGTTGGCCTGCTCACAAAAATGAAGAAGAGAGTCTTTCTATCATCAAGAATATTTTTATGCGAGATGAAATTTACGCGGTAACGTTAAAAAATGAAAACCAAGCTATTGGCCTGATTGGATTATCATTTAGCCATGAAAGTAATTTTCCCATTGGGGAAAATGATGCAGAAGTCAGTTATTGGATTGGTGTACCGTTCTGGGGTAAAGGCCTTATACCAGAGTCAATTAACGCCATCATGCACCATGCATTCACTAATTTGAAATTAGATAATTTATGGTGTGGTTACTTTCAAGGTAACGAACAATCTAAAATTGCCCAAGAAAAATGCGGCTTCAAATACTATGCAACTCTTGAACCACAATTTATTGAATTAATTGGTGAAACTAAGACAGAAGATATTAGTAAAATAACCGCTAAAGAGTGGCAAACTCGACAGTAATATTTGATTCTATCTATACATGTGGCCAGCATTTATCTGTTTGGCCTTTTTCTTATTAATTTATTGTCACAACTCATTTCAATGATGAATAAAATTATTCTACCGTGTTCCTATTAATGCTATGATTTTTCAATAATTATAAAATTCATACTTTCACTAGGATCACAGGTAAACACATGCAGGACTATGGTATTTGGACCGTTATCACTCCCATTGTGACTATAATTTTGGCGATATTAACTCGCCAAGTCATGCTTTCATTAATGCTAGGAATATTCGTTGGTTTTACTGTCATTAACGATCACAACCTATTATTAGGTGTGCAAGGTACCGTTGATGGTATTATTGATACATTTTCATCTGCAGGGAATACGCGAACAATTGTCTTTATGGTCATGATCGGAGGGATAATGAGGCTTGTTGTTGTGACAGGCGGAGTTCGAGCATTAGTTCAGCTACTAACCAATAAGACAAAACTGATTAAAAACCGTAAATCTACCCAGTTTCTTGCCATTATCATTACTTCTCTTATTTTTATTGAAAGCTCAATTAACCAATTAGTCGCTGGCGCCTCAACTAAAAATCTAGCACGACAATATGGTGTTGCTCCTGAAAAAATGTCCTATATTATCCAAACAGCATGTGTTTCTGTTTGTTCCTCCGCCATCATCAATGGTTGGGGTGCAGTAATAATGGGGTTAATCGGGGTACAAATTTCCCAAGGTCTGATTCAAGGCGAGCCCTTTGATATTTTAATTACTTCGATTGGTTACAATTTAATGGCATGGTTATCTATTATAACTATCCTATTCTATGTATTTACCAATATTTCATGGGGTCCCATGAAAAAAACTGAAGATAAATATCAACAAAATTTTATTGAGGGGAATATTTCCCAGTTACAAAGCCAAGATAATGAAGAAGAGATTATTGATCACCCTAACGCTCATTCTTCATTAAACTTCTTTATTCCTATTTTATCTACGGTGTTAATGGTCCCTATCGCACTATATATCACTGGTGACGGTGACTTTAGCAAAGGAAGTGGTTCGACATCCGTATATTGGGGAGTCATGTTTGGTACTGTGGTATCTTTCTGTTGGTTTATCGGTCGGCGGTTACTAAATATTGATGAATTCTTTAAAGAATTATTTATCGGCTACGCCAATATGCTAAAAATCAGCTCAATTATGAGCTTAGCGTTCTTGATGGGAAATGTCTCTGCTGAGTTAAACACGGGAGCCTATATTGCTGAAGTCACTCAAGGAGTTATGGCCCCAGGTTTTTCTATTGGATTTATCTTTATAATTAGCGCCATTATGTCTTTAGCAACAGGCACCTCTTGGGGAACTTTCGCGATAATGATACCTATCGGGGTTCAATTAGGTTTATCTGTAGGAATGCCTGTTGAATATATGATTGGTGCAGCAATTTCTGGCTCAATATTTGGCGATATGACCTCCCCAATTTCTGCGGATGCTATTGTTGCTTCAATGGCGACAGACTGCGAACATATTGAGCATATTCGTACTCAAATGCCTTATGCGTTAGCAACTGCCAGTATTGTTCTTGCTATTTACCTTTACCTTGGTTTTTCTTATTAATTATTGGGAGTTTAGATGTCTATCCAACAACAACTAACACAGTACGCAAAAATAGATTTACTTAACTCGTCAACTCCACTTAATCGATTGAATAATTTATCGCATAAGTTTGGTCGTGAGATTTATATAAAACGTGATGATATGACTCCCCTTGCTATGGGGGGAAATAAACTGCGTAAACTAGAATTTTTAATGGCTGATGCATTAGCCAAAAAAGCAAAAATTATTGTTACCGCGGGGGCAATTCAATCAAACCATGTCCGCCAAACTGCAGCTGTTGCTGCCATGTATGGGCTTGAATGCGTTGCGTTATTAGAAAATCCAATTAAAAGTGATAACCCTAACTTTCTGCATAATGGTAATAAATTATTAACTGACTTATTTGCCACCCGTTGTGTGATGTGTGATGAATTAACCGACCCACAATCCCAAATGGAAGCGCTAATTAAAACACTTTCTCTTAAAGATGCCTATATTGTCCCTGTGGGTGGGTCAAATACATTAGGTGCTTTAGGCTATGTCCAATGCGCTATTGAGATAGCTCAACAGAAACCAGAACATATTGAATTTGATAAAATTATTGTTGCTTCAGGAAGTGCTGGAACCCATGCAGGGCTTGCCATTGGTTTACAAGAATTACTACCACAGAGCCAAGTAATTGGCGTGACAGTGTCACGAAAGCAACAAGACCAAGCCCCTAAAGTTGAAAAATTGCAATCCGAACTGGCTCAATGGTTGGGTCTAGCTAAAACACCTGAAGTACAATTATGGGATAACTTTTTTGCTCCCATGTATGGAATGCCAAACCAAAAAGGCCTCGCCGCAATCAACTTATTAGCGCGGCAAGAAGGTATTTTATTAGACCCAGTTTATACCGGTAAAGCCATGGCTGGGTTAATTGACTACTTGGAAAGCTCTGAAGAAAAAACTCCCGTTCTGTTTATTCATACGGGTGGAGCCCAAGCATTATTTGCTTACTCAGATATTAGCCAAACAATTAAGTAATCATCATCAGATAAAAGGGCCAGATTGCCCTTTTATCTTCCTTTGTAAAGCTAAAATACTCGACTTCCCTCTTTATTATTGTTGATTAGTCTGTACTATCCAATAATTGGTAAGTGATCACGTATAAATATTGCTCGTTTGGGTAAATCTCTTTGATAAGCGCTTTCAACGTCTCTAGGCTCATGGCTTCTTGTTTAGCATGGTATTCAGAAATGTCATCATAAGAAATGGGCTCTACCGACAATATTTTAATATCAGTGTAATATTCACCTGTTTCCAGCGCGTATACCTTCACAATACTCCCAGGAACATAATGGCTCTCGCTTTTATCACGAATAGTGATAATTTTTTTACCGGAAACCACCAATGGAAGTAAACGCTCAAAAAAGGTTATCGTGTCTGGTGCGTTATTCATAATAATTCTCTTATTTTTATACAATCTCTTTTCTAGGAAGACCTATTTTCTTATAAATCCAATAAATTGCAATAAAATGGTTCTTTTTGTGCTTTCAATTATACGAACACTATAGCGATCATTCCGTTTTATATACAATCAGGCCATAAAAAGATTATCTACGTCTATAAACTGAGTACACATAATGGATAACAATGAAAATTTGTTCTATCAACAAGAATACTATTTTTGGTCTGCAATATGTGCAAATACGGTGAAAATTAGCAACCAAACTAGTGCTTATTTTTCTGAGCTACCATTGCCTATATTTAATTATATTTACCTCCACCAAGGCGCACTCATTTCAGATTACGAGAAGGCCGAAGCGCTGTTCAAAAAACAAACTAAGCCTTATGTGCTGGTTGTTCATGACCAAATACTTTCACTATTTGAGTCAGAAATAATAACACGGAGATTAGTCTTTGATGGTGAATCAACCGCAATGATTTTGCCACAAGGGGCTCTGTCTCAATACAATTCACCACCACCGCTTAATACTGATTTTCAGATAATACAGAGTAATGAGCGACTCAAAGATTGGGCTCAGCCGTTAATTACAGCATTCCATGTCGATTCTGATACAGATGAAAGTGACTCAACTGTTACTGACGAGTATATTCGTTATCACCAAAGAGCACTTGATAAACAAACTAATATGGTGCATTTAGTCTTATTTGCAGATCAGCAACCAGTCTCAACCTTAACTATGACATTTAATAATGAAACAGCTCGACTTGATGATATTGGTACTGATATTCAATACCAAGGTAAAGGGCTCGCGACTTCACTTATTAAACATGCGCTATACCTTTGCCATCAACAAGGGATTAAACAGTGTGTATTGGAGTCATCCAGTGAAGGGTTATCTATCTACAAAAAACTGGGTTTTGAACCTATTTTTAATTACTACAGCTATATTTCGGAGTGATTTTATTGAATGCATCTTAATAATCAAGATGCATTTTACTTTACCTAAAAAAATAAGGTTTAATGTAATCACTAATCGCAAAACTACACCTAGTGACACAATCATGGGGATTAATATAATGATAACTCCCAGTATATTTATTTTGTCACCGTTTGGTACCAATGCTGAATATCTGTCACAATTTGTTCAGTGTGCAACTGCCCATCTTTATCTTTGAAATAATGGTCTAAATCTTGATAAGAACGGTAACTAACATGGGTATTACGAACTTGTTTCATCATATTATCTGTACCATGAGCATCCACGTTGGTATCCGCCATCGCTTGTATCACCAAATGTGGGGTTTTAACTGACTGGATAAGTTTTAAATTGTCAATGGTGAGCATCTCATACCACCATTTCGAGCCATGGCCGCTGACAAATTGGTCGTTATTTAATTGCTTTTGTTTTACCGCTTCTGCAAATTGTTTAAAACCTTCCTTTGAGTTAGCAATTTCTTCTTTAGGTGTATTATTTTCAATACTATATAGAACATCATTAATGAAGTGTTGGCCGCCAACATTCAATGCAACGGATGCGGTAATAAAGTTTTCTTGTGCAACAATTAAATTAGTTACCAGCGCACCTTCACTTCCGCCTAATAGCACTATGTGTTGGTAATCATTTTTTAATTGCTTTAATACTGCTACATAATTATTGGCGCGTTCTAATGGCGAGTCTTTCGACATGTAGTCAACAGGACATTCTTCTTCTGAAGCTTCTTCGCCATTAACTCCCACTTGGCTGTTTAATCCTGTTTTTTCAACTAATAAAATATCATTATGAGGAAATACAGCCCCGAAATTTTTCAACATATTGGGGTTATTAATGACGCTTTTACAATCTGAGCCTTGTAATAAAACTAATAAATCCTTTGATTTTTTGGCTTGTTTTTGGATTAAATAATAATTTATATCTTTGCCTGCAAAGTGCATAGTTTGCATACTCACAGGTAAATTCTGTGCAAATACACTTAATGGATAAATTGAAAACAACAAAGGCGTAATTTTTAGTTTCATTGCACACTCATCATGTTCTATAAGGACCTTTCGACAATATTATATTGAGTTTTTTATAACAAATAGCGCCTAAAATGCCCTCGTAAAACAAGATTAAATATAGATATACGGTTTAGACCTGTACAATTTTTTTATGGCGCTTGAGAAACAAGTATTAATGACTCGCTATGGGGGAGAATGCTATGCAATGGCAATGTTAGCAGCGGGTAAAATCGATATTTGTGTCGAATTCGCACTGGAACCTTATGATATTGTTCCATTAATCCCTATTATAGAACGTGCTATTGGCAAAGTGACTACATTAGATGGTTGCTGAGCTGAAATTGGTGGTACGGTTGTAGCAACAGGCTACCCAAACCTTCATGAACAAATTCTGGCTATCTTAATACAGGTAGTTAATTTTATCTTTTAAGAAGTATTATAAAATGCAATCTACTCAACAAGTTAATAGTCATGTTTCCTTTATGCCTGCGAAAAGGGAACAAGTTTCTACTCGAATTATTTTTTTTATTGCCGGTTTTGTTACCGCGGCCTGGGCAGCCATTGTTCCTTATGTCAAACTTAACACAGGGGCAAATGATGCCACCCTTGGCATGCTACTATTATGTTTCGGTGGAGGAGCACTTATTGCTATGCCAGTAACTGGTGCATTAGCTGCCAAATTTGGTTGCCGCCGTTTAATGGTGTTTTCTACCATCGCCTTTAGTTTGTTATTCCCCATTTTATCCTCTTTATCGCAAATTAACTTTATTATCATTGCCTTATTATTATTTGGAATTTTCATTGGCTTAACAGATTGCGCGATGAATGTTCAAGCGGTGATTGTTGAAAAATCATCTGATAAGCCAATTATGTCCGGCTTTCATGGTTTTTATAGTGTCGGGGGGATAGCTGGTGCAGGTACCATGAGTTTGATCTTGTTGCTTGGTGTTTCCGCGACAATGGCATCAATCATCGTTTCAGTTATTGCCGTAGTTTTATTAGCTATTTGCTATAACGGTTTAATCCCTTACGCTAACACCCCAACAGGCCCTCTTATCGCTATACCGAAAGGCATTGTTTTGGTTATTGGGGTTGTTTGTTTTGCCGTTTTTCTTGCTGAAGGTGCAGTTCTTGACTGGGGAGCTGTATTTTTAATTGAACACCATGGATTAGAAGAAACTTTAGGCGGCTTAGGATTTGCTGCTTTTGCCACAACTATGACGATTGGCCGATTACTAGGCGACAAAATTGTTATGCGAGTCGGTTCCTCTCGCGTCGTATTTTTAGGTGCTTTACTCGCTTGCCTCGGTTTTGTTATTGCTGTTTTATCTCCTCATCTTATATTTGCCATCATGGGTTTTGCATTAGTCGGTGCAGGTTCATCTAATATAGTACCGGTGATGTTTTCTGCTGTAGGGAAGCAAAAAACGATGCCAGAGGCCCTTGCCGTACCTGCAATTTCAACTTTAGGCTATTTAGGTATTTTGGCGGGACCTGCAGCTATTGGTTTTGTTGCTTTTCAACTGTCCCTGGCAACTGCATTATTATTAATTTCTGCATTATTAGTTATTATTGCTTTTGTGACTCGTTTTATCCGTGTGTGATTTTTTGAATCTCATAAGGCAGCCCTTGCAGGTTCAGGTAAAATACTCTGTGTTGAAGATTATATTGATGATAAGCCTGAACACAACGCGTTAGCTATCGCACAAAACGCCCTTACAACAATTAAAAATTCATTTATAGGTAGTAACACGCTAAATCTTGAAAACGCTTTCACAGGAATGCGACCTATGCCTAAAGATGAGATGCCAATTGTCGGAAAAGTTGCTGATTTCGAAGGTTTATATATTATCAGTATGCACGCTGCGATTACGCTAGCGCCTTTGATATGCCAATTGGCTCAAGATGAAATCTTGCATGGGATAGAACAAGCCGCATTAGGTCCATATCGATTAACTCGTTTTGTATCAGGTAACTGACAAATGAATATTCCGTTGTACTATTTAAGACATTATCAATCGATTGAAAAAACATTCTGGACATCTATTTGTGAACATAGTATCCAGATTGCACAACACACAATTTGCTATTTAACGCCCCTTAATTCGCCAGCGTTTAACTTTATCTATTTACAGCCTGACTCGACCAGCCACGCCTTTATGCAGGCTCACAACCTGTTTGTTTCACAGAAGAAAAACCATACCTTAGTGATCCCCGAAGAGATGCTCCCGCAGGTGGTAACTGAGGCTGAGTCATTAGGGTATAAACGTGACAGTGTCACGACTGCAATGGCGCTGACCTTAGTAAAGCAAAATGAAGTTGAACTGCCTGATAACCAAGTTGATATCGTCTTAGCGAATCACGATTTGTCCTTGTGGGCAAAGCCTCTGGTTTCTGCGTTTTACCTGTCTGAAGAGCACGACCAGGTTATTCAGGAATATGTGCGTTATCATGAGGATGCATTACAACAAGGCGCCCCGCAGTTTCACCTTGTGTTACTCGTTAATGGTGAACCAGCGACCTCCATGACGGTGACGATCGAAGGTACGTTAGCGCGTTTTGATGATATTGGTACCGAGCCAAGCCATCAAGGTAATGGTTACGCTTCACAACTTATTGATTATGCGTTAGCATTTTGCCGCCAACAAGGTGTAGAACACTGTTTCCTAGATGCGTCTGAAGCGGGATTTGATTTGTATAAAAAATTTGGATTTGAACCTCTCTTTCGCTATATCAATTATGTTTGGTGCAAATAATTTATAACCATAATGTTATTTGTAGAGCTATCTGAAGTGGGATCATTGTTCACACAGTGGTTCCAAGCTCAGTCATTCCAGATTAATCATAATGACAAAATTATCTAATATTTACATATGAAAATTAATATTATTGGCACTAGTGGTAGCGGTAAAAGTACCCTTTGCCAACAACTTTCGCTGTTGTTAAACGTCCCTTCTATCGAATTGGATAGCTTATATTGGTTAGCGAATTGGCAAGGTTCTTCGGATGATGCGCTTAACCAGAAACTCACCGCTGCATTAGATAAAGCGGTATCTGGATGGGTTCTTGATGGAAACTATACTCGAACCCAACCCATTAAATGGAAAGAGGTTGATATGGTGGTATGGCTGGATTACTCCTTACCAAGAACGCTTTATCAGTCGATTACGCGCACATTGTCGCGCATTCGTTCAGGGCAAGAGTTGTGGGCAAATACAGGTAATAAAGAACGTTGGAAAAATGCTTTTTTCAGTCGTGACTCGATAATTCTGTGGCTACTAAAGACTTACTATCCAAATAAGAAAAGAAATCTAAGTCATATGGCAAATATCGACTTACGCCATATTCAGTTTGTTCGACTCACCTCACCAAAAGAAACAAACTTATTTTTACAACAAATGAAAGCTCAAGTTCAGGGTAAATAAACATCTCGGTAGCCATAAAAACTACCGAGATAGTATTTTTTCAGCAATTAAAGCTCATCACATGCCGTTTTCAACATCGCAGTTTGTTGGAATTTTTCAATTCCTAACTCAATCAAGCGGCTGATTAATTGCGGGTATGTCATACCCGCTTGTTGCCACAATTTGGGGTACATACTGATGTTCGTAAAGCCAGGCAATGTGTTGATTTCATTGATAACTACGTCGTTGTTTTCCGTTAAAAAAACATCCACACGGGACATTCCACTGCAATTTAATGCGCGATACGCGGATAAGGCAATCTCGCGTATTTTATCACTCACCGCAGCATCTAACTGTGCAGGAGCCACGACAGAGGCGCCATTTTCATCAATATACTTAGTGTGGTACGCATAGAAACTATCGTGTAATACGATTTCACCACAAGGGCTGGCAAGAGGTTCTTCATTACCCAGTACGGCGCATTCAATCTCACGCCCTTTTACTGCACTTTCAATAAGGACTTTCATATCAAATAAGAAAGCAAAGTCCAGTGCTGCGTAAAATTCCGATTCAGTGCTGACTTTACTGATCCCGACAGATGAACCTTGATTTGCTGGTTTAATAAAAAGTGGTAAACCTAATTGCGCCACGGTCGCTTCATATTCAGTTGTTGCGCGCTCATTTTTGAGCACTGTTATAAACGGAGCAATATTTAAGCCTGCATCTCTAAGTAATCTTTTGGTAACGTCTTTATCCATACAGGCAGAGGAACCTAAAACCCCCGGACCGACAAATGGTAAATTCGCCATGCGCAATAAACCTTGTAACGAGCCGTCTTCACCTAAGTTACCGTGAACAATAGGGAAAATAACATCGATTTGTGGCAATGGCTTAGCATCTTCTAACGAAATAAACTGTTCGCTTGTTTTACCTGGAACAAGTGCGATAGCTCGCTTAGGCGTATTCAAAGCAATACGAGAGGGGTCATCACCATGCAATAAAAAATCAGATTCGTTATATTCATGCCATTGCCCTTCTTTATTAATCCCTAAAAGGCATACATCAAATTTATTGCGATCTAACCCATTGATAATATTTTTAGCAGACTGTAGTGAAACTTCATGTTCTGTTGATCGGCCACCAAAAATAACACCGACTCGTATTTTGCTCATTATTTGCTCCGACATAAAACACCAAACCTAGCCGAGAAATATAGCACGCAAAGAAAAGGTTATGGCATAAATTATTTATTTTTCATTAAGATTAGCTGGCTTTATGACCAAACCTTCTTTTTTTGATAGCTAATTATCTTTTATCTATCAGAGTTTCAATACTGATATTCACCTGTTCAATTAGCCACTGCGTAAAAATAGCCGCTGCACTGCCTTGCTCTACAGGTTTAGATGACAATAAATAATATGCTGAATTATCTTCAATAAAACCATATGGCGCTGCTAATTGTTTCGATTTTACTTCATCGACAACCATCAAAAATGATGCAAGCGCCGCCCCTTGCCCAGCCAAAGCCGCTTGTATACACAAATAAAAGTGTTCATATGTAATAGTTTTACTATTTTGAAGCACTATTTCTTTTATATTTTGCCAAGTTTCCCATGCAGTTGGCCTAGATAGAGTTGACAGTAGCGTTATATGACTAAAGCTTTCTTTAAAATCAAGTTCAGGCCGAACCACGATGCCCATACGTTCTGAGCACACTTTCACCGCGCAAAGGTTGTCATTCCATTTGAAATCATTACGCCTCAATGCTAAATCAACATTCGTTTTTGTGAAATCGATTACACCACCTGCTGCCACTAAATGCACTGTAATATGGGGATATTGTTGATAAAAATGTGTAAGCCGAGGAATTAACCACTTCATTGCGATTGTAGGTTCACAAGACAAACTAACAACATCAGGAAAGGTACTGTTTTTTATCTTTTCAACACCCTCCTTGAGCTGTTCAAATATTGCACTGGTTGTTTGTAACAATATTCGTCCATTCGCCGTTAAAAATACAGCACGGTTCCTTCGTTCGAATAGTTCAACACCAAGGTATTCTTCTAATAAACGAATTTGTCGGCTAATCGCACTATGAGTCACATTCAGCTCTTGAGCCGCTTGCACAAAGCTACCTGCTTTCGCAGCAGTGTCAAAAAAACGTAATGACGTTAACGGTGGTAGTTTCATATATAGATAATAAAAACTGACAGATTTATGTCAGGATAAATCGCTTTTTAGTTTTATTCAATCTATTGATAATAAAAACAATAAATGAACAAACAATTTCAGAATAAATCTGTTTTTGGTCTGTTTTTATTACCTTTTAGGAAATTAATATGAATGAAATTATTGCAGTTGCAACTATTACCATTTTAGCAGTCATTAGTCCGGGGCCAGACTTTGCTATGGTAACTCGTAATAGTTATACCTATGGCATTAAAACAGGCTTATTGTGTGCGCTAGGTATTGCTATTGGTGTGCAGGTTCATGTGTTTTATACCATTTTTGGCATCACTTTGGTCATTATGAGTTCACCCGCATTATTCTTAATCGTTAAACTTATTGGGGTGTTTTACTTGGTACACATCGGATTTAAGTCATTGACCAATAAAGTAAAAACATCCTCAGATAAAGCAGTATCAAAGCCATTATCGGCCCTAAATGCGTTTAAAAATGGTTTTCTGACAAATGCATTAAACCCAAAAACCATGTTTTTTGTGATTTCTGTGTATAGCCAAGTTATTAGTACACAAAATTCAATTTGGCTAAATTTAAGTTATGGTTTATTTATTTCCTTTGCCCATTTGCTATGGTTTAGTCTAATTGCCATTTTTTTTGCAACGCCGGCAGTCAGAAACAAAATTCTTAACTACCAATTTATTATGGACCGAATGATTGGAATTCTACTGATTTTATTGGGATTATCTCTACTATTCTTTAATATAAACTAACCCCACATTCACATTCATGGTAGTTATTTACCCTGCAACCGATAATATTCATTGACCACTTTCGCCAACTCAACCACATCGGTTGGAATATTGAGTTTGGCGAGTTGGTCAAATGGCACCCATTCAAATGGGGCAAAAGGCGGTTGTGATGAGGGCAATAACTCACATAAGTAAATCATATCAATATGCCAATGGTTCCCTTTCTTTTTATCCGCAATAAATTCTTTCAAGATAGCGATGGGCAACGGTAATACTTGTGTATGGGATGAATCCTGCACTTGCGATACAAAGGGGAAACCGCAACTGACCACTTGGCACTCTAATCCAGTTTCTTCAAGAACCTCTCGGAAAACAGCATGTTGTGGTTCTTCGTTTGCTTCAATATGGCCACCTGGCGGTAACCAAAAACCAAGTTTTTGATGTTCGTGTAATAAAAACTCACCATGCTCATTACGGATCATTGCTGTTGCCGTAAAATGTTTAACTTCCTCTCTCATCTCACCACATCCTTTTTTTATTTTGTTATTCTTACATTGAGTTTCTGGTGGTGAGCCTAACACCTTGTTGCCTTCCAGTCACGGTAACCATTTTAACTTACATGAGGCATTCAAAGCGCAGTCAGCGGAAAGAAATTATTATATGCTTAGCTAATGGCGATTGATTATTAACTCGGGGTGGTTAAATTGAAAAAAGAATTTGATTTTTATAAGCAACAAGCTATGAACTTTGAGAATGGGAAAAAAATAAAAACCCATGAGATTTGTTATTGTTCATCATAAAGATGCGCAATAAATTGAACAAATTAGAGGAATAGCCAGCACATAGACCGGCTATTTCTGATAAAACTATTAAGCGGTTAGTGCCAGTTTTGCTCCAAACATCAAGAATACAGCACCAATACAGCTATTAGAGAACTTCGAAAGCTTTTTATTATGTTTAACCATATTCGTTACGGCAACAGCACCAAAAATTAGCAATGATAAATAAATCATGCTACAAGTTTCTAAAATTAGACCAAGTATGAAAAATGGCACACCTGCACTTGGGTAAGCTGGGTCAATAAATTGGATAAAAAATGAAACATAGAAAATGATCATCTTAGGATTTAGTAAACTTAAAAAAACGGCTTTCTTATAGGTGCCCTTGGTTTCTAAGATAATTGAATCAACATCACCTGTATTTTCTTTCTTATGCAATACGCTATACAGGGTTTTAATCCCTAAATAAAATAAATAAGCCGCCCCTACGTATTTTATAACACTAAAAAAGATAGGTGATGTTTTTACTAAAGATGCAACGCCTAAAAATGATAGAAAAATGAGCACAGCATCCCCGGTAAAGACACCTAATGCGGCTTTATAACCATTTTTCACACCATATTTTGCACTGCTAGTTAAAACAAATAAAGAATTAGGGCCTGGTACCAATGTAATAAAAATAACACCGATAAGATAAGTCCATAAGTTTGTAATACCGAGATTTTCAAGCATAGGAAACCCGCTAACTCAATAAAAGTTATAACAAAAAATTCACATCGTTTATTTATGACTATATGATACAGGCTTTACATTACTTATAAAAGATATCACCACATAATAATGTCAATATAAAATATAAATCCAAATAACATTAAAACACTAGACAAACAACAATGAATAAAGATCAAAAAACAGAATAACAACCCAAAACAAGAACCTTAGTTAGAAGCTAACTATAAATAGCCAATCAAGTAGTTGCAAATGCCAGAATAGGTAATTAAATTAGCATTTAATTTTACAGAATAAATAAAAGTAGTAGTAGTGATTTGATTAAGGTTTCGCGTTATAACATAAAAGTTCGTGCTATTTAAAAGTAAAATTGGATCAAGCCAGTATAAAACTAAAATAGCCCATTACTAATATTTCATCTCTTTAAAATCAATCAAGTTATATAAGTGTTCAAAATTACAATAAGGTTAGCTTAAATGGTGTCACAACAAAGTAATCAATGGCAAAAAGCAATGATGGCAGGCGCTGTTCATACCGCTCCTCTTAATCTTGCTGTTATTCCTTGGGGAGTTTTAGCAGGTTCAATGGCGGTCGAAACTGGTCTCGATTTCTGGCAAAGCGTAGCGATGTCCGCGATGGTATTTGCAGGTGCGGCACAATTAGTCACTCTTGGGTTGCTTAACTCGGGTGCTGGCTATATCACGATTGTTATTTCTGTTTTTTTTATCACTTCCCAGCATTTACTTTATGGACTGACATTACGCCCCCAAGTTAAAGACTTTACAACTCCTCAGCGCCTTAGTATCGGTTTCTTATTAACAGATGAATTATTTGCGATTAGCGCTGCTAAACGTCAGAGTTTAAGCTTTCCTTATTTGTTTGGTGCGGGGTTTAGTTTTTATCTCGTTTGGTTAATTACTAGTCTTTGTGGGATTGCAATGGCCAATATTGTGGGCGATTTGAGCCGCTTACATCTCGACTTTTCTGTCGTGGCAACTTTGCTTGCAATCGTCGTTCCATTAACAAAAAAAATAAGTACGTTGTGTGGCGTGATCTTTTCACTCGTTGTCGCTATCGTACTTTCAATGTACTCCTTCAGTAGTGCTATTGTTATCGCAGGTGTGGGTGGGATGTTTGTTTCGGTAGCCGTTTCACGTTTATTGAAGGAGGAAAAATGATTTGGCTTTTAATTATTACCTTAACAGCGGTTGTTTTTACTCTACGTTATATTTTTCTAATACCACAGTTGCCAATACGCCTTCCTCTTGTGGTTCGTCAAGCACTAGGGTATTCAGCACCTTGTTTATTAACCGCAATTTGTGCCCCTGTTATCCTATTAGAAAACCATGAATTGCGAACCTTCCCTGATAATCCTTATTTATGGGGAGCGCTATTCTGTGTCATCGTGGCTTCTGTATTAAAAAACATGCTGCTAACTGTCGGCCTTACCTTAGTATTTTTCTATTCTCTTATTTATTTTATCGGTTAACTTATTATTTAAGATAAAGCATCGTTCAGCGCTTTGCTTTATCTTG
This sequence comes from Providencia rettgeri, assembly GCF_013255915.1. Taxonomy (GTDB): domain Bacteria; phylum Pseudomonadota; class Gammaproteobacteria; order Enterobacterales; family Enterobacteriaceae; genus Providencia; species Providencia hangzhouensis. Next base: position 2,501,289 of record NZ_CP053896.1, read on the forward strand.
GTTAATCCCTCATAATATGGCCCTCTCAAAATACATTCCTTTTCAATTTCACCCTGTCATTGATTGTCATAGTGAATACTTTATTGGCCTTACTCAATAAATAGCCAATTAACCTTTATAGATAATGGATAATACAATACCATGCTTAATAATTATGTTTTACGCAGCGTTCGCTATATGTTGGACTTAAGCGACGCCCAAATGGTTAAAATCGTAAAACTCGCAGATTTGGCTGTAACAAAAGAAGAAATGGTGGCTTGGTTAAAAAAAGATAATGAACCTGAATATGTTGAATGTAACGATAATATAATGGGGCATTTTCTAAATGGCTTAATCTATCACCGCCGTGGTAAAGATGAAAACCACCCCGCTCCCGAAGTCGATAGCCGACTTAATAACAATATTATGCTCAAAAAATTACGCGTGGCTTTTGAATTAAAAGATACGGATATGATTGAAATTTATCAGCTTGTTGATTTTCGTGTATCCAAGCCTGAGCTTAACGCAGTTTTCCGTAAACCTGGGCATAAAAACTATCGCGAATGTGGAGACCAATTACTGCGTTACTTTCTAAAAGGCCTGACAATTCGCCTACGTGGTGATAAATAACCGTTATTTTTGTTTGTTTTTTATTCATTAATTTTGCATTCTCCTGACATTTGTCTATAATAGAAGTGACAAATGTCAGGAGGTTCAAATGAGAAACTATATCCCCACAACCCCACTTCAACCGACTGCTTCATCCTTTAAACCACTGTGGCGCCATGTAGGGTTACCCGCAGAACGTGGTATTGAGTTAACTCATTTCTTGCGTCAAGGCCTATCTGTCTCTGTCTTAGACAATATCCAAGAATGGTCAGGAATGAGCAAAACTGAATTATTGCGAATATCCGGCATTAATGAGCGCAATATTGCTCGACGTAAAAATGCTGGCCAGCCCCTTAATGCTGATGAAAGTGAGAGAATTGCTCGTCTAGTGCGGGTATTCGATGCTGCGGTGCGTTTATTTAATGGAGATAAGCACGCGGCAAGTGATTGGCTTAACCACCCAGTTAAAGGGTTAGGACATTTACGCCCTATTGAGCTTATTGCGACAGAAAGCGGAGCCATTGAAGTGATTGATTTGATTGGCCGTATTGAACATGGCATATTCTCATGATTTTATATCGATTGGTTAAATCCAATTTTGCGCATGATGCATGGTCGGGCCAAGGAGCTATGCTCTACGGCGGGCGTTGGAATCATAAAGGGACTCCTGCTGTTTATACTTCAACGAGTATTTCATTAGCGACCCTTGAAGTACTCGTTCACATCAATCAAGACATACTATTGAGCCAGTTCAGCTTACTATCCATAGATATCAATGATAAGTACGTGATGAAATTGTCGTTAGATCACCTTCCGACAGATTGGCAACAAGACCCCGCACCAACCTCCACCATGGATATTGGCACTATATGGCTTAATAACCAAGATAGTCTAGCATTATTAATTCCCTCTTGTATTGTTCCCTATGAATACAACGCAATTATTAACCCGTTACATCCGCAATTTCAAAAAGCTTTACATACCGTTAAACCACTAGATTTTAGTGTTGACCCGCGCTTAGCATAATTAGATATTTGCTAATAAATACTGTAAAAAAGCATCTATTTTCGGTGATAATGCACTACGGCTCGCATAAACCGCGCGAAGTTCTATAGGCGCTGGCGATACTTCATCGAATGCTATCCGCACTAATTTTTTCTGTTTAATCTGTTCTTCGCATGCATCTAACGCCAAAATAGCATAACCTACCCCATTCACTGCAGCAGCATGAGCCAAAATACCACTATTCACTCGGTAGCTGCTGTTAATTATCACTTTTTTCTGTAAGCCAGATGAATCAATAAATATCCACGGTTGCCCCTGTAATGCACTCAAGCTCGAAATGCACGGCATATTGGCTAAGTCAGAGTATGAACACGGTTTTCCTACTTTTTCAATTAATTGGGGTGATGCAACAACAACGCTTTGCCATGATTTGATCAGACGTGAGTGATAGCTACTGTCTTCAAGATGACCACGATGAAAAGTGAGTAACAAATCAATATCATCACTAATAACATCTTGAGGTATTAATTGTGTATCACAGTGAATATTCAATTGTGGGTGAGATAATGCAAACTTCGCTAATAAATCTGCTAATAATAAACTACCGGATTCACTGGGAATAGTTAGCCTTAACGTGCCTGTAATTTGTTGTGGATGACATATTTGCACTACAACTTGCTCTAATTCACTGACTAGTTTTTGGCTTTGTTCAAATAAAATATTTCCTGTTTCCGTTAGCCGCATTTGCCGGGTTGTACGTTCAATTAACTGGCTATTAAGTTGTTGTTCCAACTGTTTAATATAACGACTCACATTCGATGTTGGCATTGAAAGTAACTTTGCCGCATTAACAAAATTTCCTTGTGTCGCGACGGCAATAAACACTTTCAATAAATTCAGGTCAACAGCCATTTCTAATTCCTACAGTTCACGCGCTATTAATTTGCACTAATAGCATTAGCAATAACCAAAATCCATTATTTTTTGATACCGCTGTGCCAGTAATACGTCTATGTCTAATTGAGTTAGCTCATTTAAATCAGTGAGTAACTGTTGTTTTAATTGTTGTGCAGCTAACTGATAGTCGCGGTGAGCCCCACCCAAAGGCTCAGAAATAATAGTATCGATAATACCTAACTCTTTTAACCGTGAAGCGGTCATTCCCATTACTTCCGCTGCAATTTGTGCCTTCTGGGAATCTTTCCATAAAATAGAGGCACAACCTTCTGGAGATATCGCCGCATAAGTACTGTATTCCAACATATTAATACGATCCCCCACACCAATCCCTAATGCACCACCAGAACAACCTTCACCTGTAATGACACAAATAATAGGGGTTTTTAAATGAGACATTTCTATAATATTGCGTGCAATAGCTTCTGCTTGCCCGCGCTCTTCAGCACCAACACCGGGGTAAGCCCCAGCAGAATCAATAAATACCATCACTGGTAAGTGGAAACGTTCCGCCATTTTCATTAAACGAAGTGCTTTACGGTAGCCTTCTGGCGATGGCATCCCAAAATTACGCATAACTTTCTCTTTTGTTGTCCGCCCTTTTTGTTGCCCAAGCACCATAACCGGCCTACCATCTAAACGAGCAAGGCCCCCCACCAGCGCTTTGTCATCAGCAAAAGCGCGGTCACCCGCTAGTTCCTGAAACTCAGTAAATATTAATGGAATATAATCAAGGGGATAAGGCCTCAATGGGTGTCTCGCTAATTGGACAATCTCCCATGCCCCAAGAGATGCAAATATGGTTTTCGTAAGCGAATGACTCTTTTTTTTCAAGAGCTGGATCTCTTCTTCTAATTTAATTTCTGAAGGATGTCCTTTTAGCTTGAAGGCAATAAGCGCCTCAATTTTGTCATTGAGTTCAACGATAGGTTTCTCGAATGCAAGAAAATGGTTAGTCATAACGTTCCTAAAATGGTAACAGCAATCTTAGGAGTGTAATCAGAGAATCAATCCCATTCTATGCTTAAAAATAGGATTGATTGTTATCAAGAATGGGATAATGTTTTAACGCTGACTTTTCTTTAGCGAATTTGATTTTAAGCTGTTTTCCATAATCTTTTGAAAATTAGGGCATAAAAAGTGATTTTCTTCAGGACAATTCGCAATATGCAAAATACCCTTTTTTAAGGCTAGTAACCCCTGTATGGTTTGCTCAATTTCTTCTGCTTTTTCAAGTAGGCTAGCACGTTCAATATTAGGGCCATCCTTATGGTTGAGCATGCTAGCAATTTCATCGAGTGAAAATTTAGCTTCTTGCCCCAATGCAATTAAAGACAAACGGTTTATTACGTCTTTCCCGTGATAAACCCGTTTTAACCCTTTACGCCCTATCGGCTTAATCAGCCCTCTCTCTTCATAATAACGTAGGGTTGATGCTGCTAAACCTGATAATTGGCTAACTTGAGAAATATCTAACTCATCAGACATGAAATACTAACCCGCTATAATACTCGCTAATCAGGCTAATTGTTGGCGCAGTAACACCGTAATCGTGCCATTCATAAAAATTTCACGGTCAACAACGTAACCTAACTTTTCAGCCACACGTAAAGAAGCTAAGTTCCTCGGTTCAATAAAACAAATAGATTGCCGATACTTATTTTCTTTCGTCAGCCAAGACAGTGCAGCCTGCATAGCCTCTGTTGCATAGCCTTTTCCTTGATGTTCAGGTGCAATGACCCAACCCGCTTCTGGAATGCCTTTAACATGGGGTTCGACCATACGATGAAAATCCGCGAAACCTAAATCACCAATATATTGACCACTCGCTTTTTCACGGACAGCCCAATAGCCAAAGCCTAGTAATGGCCATAAACCACCATAAGCTAACATTCTCATCCATGATTCGCGCTCACTAGAAGGCATACCCCCAATGTAACGAACCATTGACTCAGTCGCCCATAACTTCGCAAGTGCAGGAAAATCACTTACTTGGTGTTTATTTAATATCAGTCTATCTGTTTCAAGTTCAGGTATTACAGCCATTGATTGCTTCTCCTTGCTATCTAAATGGGGGTTCATCGAACGTTCTTAATTTCCTTGAATGCAATTTATCCCCTTCTTTCCTCAATAAATCAATAGCACGAATACCTATTTGCAAATGTTCTGAGATTGCACCTTCATAAAAACTGTTTGCTTGACCGGGCAATTTAATTTCACCATGCAGAGGCTTATCAGAAACACATAACAGCGTGCCATAAGGAACCCTGAAGCGATACCCCTGAGCTGCAATTGTGGCACTTTCCATATCCACGGCAACCGCGCGGCTTAAACTAAAACGGCGAGCTGTTGCAAAAAAACGTAATTCCCAATTTCTGTCATCTGTTGTAACAACGGTTCCAGTTCGTAGACGTTGTTTTACCAATTCCCCAGGCATATTGCTAACTTGTTTTGTAGCGTCATATAGCGCACGCTGGACTTCCGCAATACTTGGAATAGGAATATCTGGCGGTAATACATCATCAAGAATATGGTCATCACGCAAATAAGCATGGGCCAAAACATAATCGCCAATTTTTTGGCTTTCTCTTAACCCACCACAATGGCCAATCATCAACCAAGCATGTGGTCGTAAAACGGCTAAATGATCGCAAATATTCTTTGCATTTGAAGGACCAACACCGATATTTACTAAAGTAATTCCTGCCCCATCTCTAGCGATTAGATGATATGCAGGCATTTGAAATTTTTTCCATGTTAAATCAGAAGTCGCAATTTGTGGATCTGCATTCTCAGCGGTTAAATAATTATGTCCAACACAAGATAATGCAATATAACGACTTTCAGGATCACGTACCTGTTCACATGCCCAATTCACAAATTCATCGACATAACGATTATAATTAGTGAAAAGAATGTACGGTTGAACATGTTCAGGTGGGGTTCCTGTATAATGCTTTAATCGCGCTAATGAAAAATCCACACGTAATGCATCAAAATGAGACAGCGGCATTTCATCCGTAGCAGAGTTCAAACCATCTGTAATATCATCACTGATATGAGATAAATCGGTTATCGGAAAATGTGCAGCTAAATTACTGCTCATACTCCTATCTAATGCTAAATCTGAACCATCAATGACAAAAGGATAAGGAATTTCAATTTTTGAAGGGCGAACGGAAAAAGTGACATCATAATCCTGTTGTAGGATAGATAATTGCTCAACTAAATAAGCACGGAATAGTTCTGGCTGAGTCACCGTAATGGTGTAATCACCCCGTTTAACAAAACGTGCATAAGCACGGGTTTTTTCGCAATGATCAACTTTGCCTTCCCATGTAACACACAGTTCGGGATAAGCAAATAACCCATTTTCCCTTTCTGTAATATCGGGTATGCGGCCTTCTTTTACATAAATAGCGATAGCATCTCTTAATGAATCAATCGCATTGCTATATAACAACGAAAGTTTATCTAAAACATCTTCAATAGATAAGTTTTCATATTTCTGGCATTTTTCCAAAGACACACACAACTCCTTATCATCAGATAAAATTATCTCCGATAACATAGAGTATCAATGTGACAGTTGCAAAATATATCGCGATTAACGTACTTATATCACAGTTAATGTACTACAAAGGATAAAACAATTGGTAATGTGAATACCGCAGCCACGGTTTGTAATGTAATTATACCTGCCATTAGTTGGCTGTCCCCATTTAACTGACGCGTTAAAATATAAGCGGTTGGCGCAGTAGGAATAGCAAAAAATAGTACTAATAGAATTGTTTCAAGGTTTGGCAAAGAAAATAAGCCCGCCACTGTTAATGCTAAAATAGGCATAAGAAGTAAACGTAACAATGTTGACGCCATAATAGGCTTAAATTCATTTCTTAGTGTTGAGGTTTGTAATGCGGCTCCAATACAGATTAAGCCTAATGGTAAGCTGGCAGCTGCGAGCAGTTTTAAAAATTGGTCCGAGCCAAAGGGTAATCCCACTGGGGATATATTCAATAACACGCCAACGACACAGGAAATGATCAATGGATTTTTTATGATTGGTAATAAAATTTGCTTAGCTGAAACCTTTTGTCCTGAAGATAACGAAAGCACAGCAATGACATTACAGCTTGGTACTAAAACAGCCATAATTACCGCAGCAATAGCGATCCCTTCTTTGCCAAATAAATCAGCAACAATTGCCAACCCTAAATAAGTATTAAAACGCGTTATTCCTTGGATATGCGCGCCAAATCTCGGAATAGGTATTTTGAATAAATATTTACAACCTAGAACTAACACTGAACTAATCGCTAAAACACAAAGGATGGCGCTCGCTAAATAGGGTAATTTAGGGTTGTTCAAAGGTGCCGTTGCGAGACTGTTAATTAATAATGCAGGAAACAAAATAAAATAGTTTAATTTTTCAGCACTCGGCCAAAAATCAGCGGTGAATATTGTCGAGCGACGCAATACAAATCCCATTGTAATCAGAGCAAATAATGGCCACAAAACTAATAGAATCTTATCCATGAGAACGTAATCTGTTTTTATTTGAGCATTAAGTGAGTTTGTTAATCAGTCTATCGTTAAATTTTTGTAGCTGATAGGTAAAAAAAGCGCTATTCCCATATTTTGCTTTTCTTAGCTTATTTTCGATTAAATCGAGATTGCATCGACTTTCTCTTATTTATATTTAAATAATATATTTTTCCGCCCTTAAAACACAAGCTCCTAAACTTATCTCACTTCGGCATATAAAAATCATTTGCTTAGGAGTTCAATATTATGTATTTTTATTCATTATAAATGCATAATTAAAGAGGTTGGTATGTTTAAAAAATTAGTTTTTGCTGGCTGTATGTCATTGGCAGCCTTCGCCGGGAATGTTTACGCAAAAGAAAGCTATACCGTTGGTGCTGGTGGGACTTACCGTCCGTTTGAATATGAAAATAGCCAAAAACAGCTCGAAGGCTTTGATATTGATATCATTAAAGCAATTGCAGAAGCAGAAGGTTTTGACGTTAAACTTGTCAATACCCCTTGGGAAGGGATTTTTGCGACCTTATCGTCTGGTGATAGAGATATTTTAATTTCGGGGATCACAATTACAGATAAACGCAAAAATATGGTTGATTTCTCTAACCCCTATTTCCCGGCTGAGCAAGCGATCGTCATCAGTGAAACATCTGATGTTAAAGACTTAAATAGCTTAAAAGACCTGAATGTAGGTGTTGTGAACTCCAGCACTGGTGATATTGTTGTTTCTGATGTAATAGGTAAAAACAGTACAGCAATCAAACGTTTTGACAATACTCCTCTTTTATTACAAGAACTATTCGAAGATGGCATTGACGCTGCAGTTGGTGATGTCGGCGTAATTAAATATTATATAAAAACGCACCCTGAGAAAAAATTTAAACTGATTTACGATAACCATTTCGAAAAACAATATTTTGGTATTGCTGTCGCTAAAGGGAATAGTGAATTACAGCAAAAAATAAATAATGGCTTAGATAAGATTATTGCAGACGGTACATACAATAAAATTTACCAAAAATGGTTTGATGAAAATGTTCCTCAATTACCAAAACAATAATTAAATTTAACTTAAAGCCATCTATGGATGGCTTTTTCACGTTTTAAATCAGGGTGAAAATTAAGATGTCTGCGTTTCGTTGGGAAATAATTGAAGAGTATGCTCCATTATTTGCTGAAGGCGCAATGATGACGATAAAAGCAACCATCATTTGCGTTATTTTAGGCTCACTATGGGGATTAACCCTCGGTTTAGGCAGAACTGCCAAAGCTGAACAAGGGATTTGGAAACCTATTTTACACTATTTTGTACAGTGGCCGGTTCGCTTCTATGTCAGTGCCTTTCGTGGTACTCCACTATTTGTTCAAATAATGGTTGTTCACTTTGCCCTAGTGCCACTGTTTATTAACCCTCGTGATGGCTTATTTGTTACATCAGGGTTAATGTCTGTTGATACCGCTAAAATGCTCCGCTCCGATTACGGTGCATTTCTATCTTGCGTCATTGCAATTACTTTAAACTCAGGAGCTTATGTCTCTGAAATATTCCGTGCGGGTATTCAATCCATTGATAAAGGGCAAATGGAAGCTTCGCGTGCGCTTGGTATGAGTTGGGCAAAAACAATGCGCAAGGTGATTCTTCCGCAAGCTTTTCGGCGCATTCTTCCCCCACTGGGAAATAATGCCATCGCAATTGTCAAGGACTCATCCCTCGCTTCCGCAATCGGTTTGGCCGATCTCGCCTATGCTGCAAGAACGGTCTCCGGAGCTTACGCAACTTACTGGGAACCCTACTTAACAATATCTGTGATTTATTGGATGCTGACATTTATACTTGCTCAGTTGGTGCAATATATGGAAAGAAGGTTGGGCAGAAGTGATTTACGTTAATAATTTACAAAAAAAATTTGGTGATGCTCATGTACTTAGAGGTATTTCTTGTGAAGTTAAACCTCAAGAAGTTATTTGTGTCATTGGCCCTTCTGGTTCAGGAAAAAGTACCTTTTTACGCTGTTTGAATGCGCTAGAACGCCCTGACGGGGGAGAAATTCAAGTCAATGGTTTTAACGTTCATGATCCTAAAACTGATTTAAATAAAATGAGAGAAAATGTGGGGATGGTGTTTCAGCGTTTTAACCTATTCCCCCATATGACCGTGTTAGAAAACTTGATGATGGCGCCAACCTTAGTGAAAGGAATAAAAAAGGAATTGGCACTTAAACAAGCAGAACAACTTCTGATCAAGGTAGGGTTGTTAGATAAAATTGATGCATGGCCAGCCAGTTTATCCGGTGGGCAGCAACAACGAGTCGCTATTGCTAGAGCGTTAGCCATGCAACCATCCATTTTGTTATTTGATGAGCCGACATCTGCACTTGACCCCGAATTAGTTGGTGAGGTTCTTTCAGTGATGAAAACCCTTGCAAATGAAGGTATGACAATGGTTATCGTCACCCATGAAATGGGGTTTGCACGTGAAGTTGCCGACCGAGTCTTGTTTATTGACCAAGGTATTATTCAAGAAGAAGGCACGCCAGAACAACTCTTTACTGCACCTAAAAACCCACGGACTGCGGAGTTTCTAAGTAAAGTACTTTAATTTTATAGCCTGCTTAGTATGCTAAGCAGGTTTTTCTGATAGGCAGGTCTTTTTATTATCGATACGCTAAGAATATTCGCTCTTAATAAAGATTAATTTATGGATATCAAAAGCCTCTGCAAACAATACCGCTCAGGGAAAAAATTTAAATATGTTTTCTTCTGGGGCCACCAAACCAAACAAAATCAAATTACAAAAAGCTGCTTCAGCCAATGGTACCCTTCCCCATTTATTGTTAATAACCACCGCTTTGCCAGTGCAGAACATTTCATGATGGCCGAAAAAGCACGCTTATTTGGTGATTTAGAAACATTGGATAAAATCATTCATGCACCAAATCCCGGAGCGGCTAAAGCATTTGGTCGTGAAGTTCGTGGGTTTAAGCAAGATGTTTGGGATGAAAACCGTTTTGCTATTGTTGTCAGCGCTAATATGGCAAAATTCTCTCAACATGAAGAATTAAAACAGTTTTTACTCTCCACAAACGAACGTGTTCTAGTTGAAGCTAGCCCCGTCGATAAAATTTGGGGAATAGGCCTTGCCGAAGATAGTGAAAATATTGAAAACCCATTAACATGGAAAGGGTTAAACCTTCTCGGTTTCGCATTAATGGATGTTAGAAGTCAGCTAGCCAATTAACTCTCTAATTTTTGCTTATTTTCTGATAAAATGAAAAACCCGTTGTTATTAAACAGCGGGCCCGTCATTTTTTTATCAAAATATAGAATATACTACTGAGCTTTATTATAAAGGCATTCTGTATTCAATTACCCCAGGCTTTTCTGCCACCCAGTTATACAATTTTTGGCCTCGCAAATTGGTTTCTTGTGTATGCCAATATAGACGGCCACATTGTTTCTCTTGCGCTTGTGCGTGTACAAATTCAATTAATTGTTTTCCTACATGACGTCCTCTCATTTCTGGCGTCACATATAAATCTTCAAGGTAACAAAAATCATTTTCAGCCCATGTTGAGCGGTGAAATAAATAATTCACAAAACCAACAACTTTTCCATTTTCCAACGCAACAGCACAGTACATCGGCTCACTCTCATCAAAAAAGCGCTCCCATGCTTTTAAGGTAATTTCTTCACTTAAATCTACCTTATAAAATTTCTGATACTCTAACCAATACACTAACCACTCTGGGTAATGTTCCGGCGCAACAAATTCCACTGTAACTGGTAATGATGTTTTACTCATAATAACCCTTCCATTTGTAGACATATTACATAATGGCGCTATAGTACCTAGCAATCTGGCTCTATATAAGAGACACTTTTGTTATTTATTTAGGATCCACTTTATGCGACGCCAACAGCATGCCCAATTCCCATTACTATTACTTGAAAAAGGTTACATTAAAGAAAATGTTTATCACACAATACGTAATGCCATCTTAGATGGACGTATTGCTGCTGGAATTAAACTTCCTTCCTCTAGAGCATTAGCAGAAATGATGGCGATCTCACGAAATTCGGTAATTGCTGGGTTTGAACGACTAATTGATGAAGGATACCTTTATTCCCAAAAAGGCTCAGGGACTTATGTTTCCCCCCATATTCCTGATGAATTAATTGGTGCCATAAGTAGCACTAAACAGGGTGACCAATCTGGATATCCTGCATTAAATCTGAATCCTAGAGTTTCCACTTTATCGAATTTATGGGAAAAATCGCGTCCAAATACCAACAAACACCAAATGTTTAATATCGGTATTGGTTGTGTGGACCAATTCCCGCATGAATTATGGGGAAGATTATTGGGTCGAGTTTGGCGTAAGTCCAAACAAATTATTACGCATTTTAATCACCCTGATGGGTATGCACTACTAAAAGATTTATTGGTAGATTACGTCCGTTCGACTCGTGGGGTTCATTGTAAACAGCAACAAATTATTATTGTTAATGGAACACAGCAAGCCATTAATTTAGCGGCAAAAGTCTTATTACAGCAAGGGGATAAAGTATGGTTAGATGACCCTGGCTATGATAGTGCGAGAGCTATTTTAACCGCTGCTGGTGCTGATATTGACGCTATTCCATCAGACAAAGAAGGAATGGATATTATATATGGTGCGAAACACCATAAAACAGCAAAATTAATTTATACCACGCCTTCTCACCAGTTCCCTCTGGGCACAACTCTCAGCTTACCTCGGCGTTTAGCATTATTGGATTGGGCACAACAAAACAACGCATGGATTTTTGAGGATGACTACAATAGTGAATTTCGCTTTTTATCAAAGCCAATTCAAGCATTGCAAGGCTTAGATAATCATCAACGTGTTATTTATGCAGGGACATTTTCTAAAATGATGTACCCCGGCTTTCGTTTAGGTTTTTTAATAGTGCCAGAAATTCTGAGTGAGGCATTCACCATGATGAAATATTATAGTGATAGCCACTGTGGTTATTTAGAACAGGCCGCTTTAGCTCAGTTTATCCAAGAAGGCCACTATGCACGCCATGTCAGAAAAATACGGAAGATATGTTACGAGAGGCAAAATACTTTTATCAATGCCATCAATCACTATCTCCCTCACCTATTTAATGTACAGATGACAGATTCAGGCATTCATACTGTTTGTTGGGTGAAAGACGGTTATGATATTAACGTGATCCTTAACCAATGCCGTCTCTTGGGCTTTGGCGCACAACCGCTATCACGCTACTGTATTCAAAGTACTCACCAAAATGCAATTCTATTTGGCTATGCTGCCCATTGTGAAAACGAGATAATTAGCAATATAAAATTACTCAGTGAACAATTGAGTAATATATACCCTAGTTAAACAAAAATGATTTTCAGCGTTTATCCGATAGCTAGAATTTTTCTAATCTTTATAACTGTACCTTAATAGCATTGTTTATATTGAGGTACTTTTATGACAAAAATAAATTATCCCCATGAGTACGAAGTTGGCGATGTTGTCTTTACCAGTATTGGGACTGAGCTATTTCGCCAAATAGCCTCGGCATCTTTATGTTGGAGTAACCATGTTGGCATGATTGTAGGTCATAATGGTGAAGATTATTTAATTGCAGAAAGTCGCGTTCCCCTTTCAACAACCACGACCTTATCGCGGTTTATTGCCCGTTCGTCTGACAATCGTTACAGTGTACGCCGATTTTCCCATACATTAACAAGTGAACAAAAATCCGCATTAGTCGCCGAAGTTCCTGCTCGTTTAAATAAGTTTTATCACACGGGATTTAATTATGAGTCTTCTAGGCAGTTTTGTTCAAAGTTTGTTTTCGATATTTATCAATCTGCGTTATCAGTTCAAATAGGGGAATTAGAAACCTTCAAGGAATTATTAACTAAAAACCCGAATGCAAAATTAAATTTTTGGAAGTTATGGTTTATTGGGCAAATTCCATGGGAACGTAAAACTGTTACTCCTGCAAGTTTATGGCATCACCCTGAATTATCATTAATTTATCGCAGCCATGATGACATTCATTAATTAGCGATATTGATATTTGACTAAGCCACTCAACGTATATAAGAGTGGCTTAACATGATGCCTTAATCTTTATCAATCAATAAGCATTGCATCGCCATTAAACAAATTTGCTGTAATAGCCAGTTATTATAGTAAAGCCTCTTCTATTAGAGACTTTACTTTGCCTACCTGTACTGGAATTGCGTGGGTTATCGCGATTATTTTTTCTTATTTAGCATCGATTTCAAGTCAGCAAACGGGTTATAAGTTGCTGCTTCAATATCATTTTGTGCATCTTCCCCTGCCACGACATTAGTGCCATACATTTCAGCTTCTGTGTACTTCGAATGCTCATGATCATGGCAAAATAAACACAATAGTTCCCAATTGCTGCCATCTTCAGGGTTATTGGTATGATCATGGTCGATATGATGCACAGTTAATTCACGTAAATTTGAATACACAAACTCACGAGTACAGCGTCCACAAACCCATGGGTAAATTTTAAGTGCTTTTTCACGATAGCCACTTTCTAATCGCGCATAGTTTTTAGGGATCAAAGCCATTGCCGATATTCCTATTAAAAATAGTAATTTTGAGATAATACGCCTAATATACCTCAATTCAGAGCAAAAAAAGAAACTCAAAGCAACAAAAAACCCAGATATGATGACTCGCCAACTTTATAGGGCATGTCATCAACTCCGGGCTCATTTATTAGTTAGTTTTTACTTAGATTACTTATTCAACAATTCTCTACGGATAATCTCAGCCCCTGCACTTAATGCATTAAGTTTACCCGTTGCGACCCGTCGAGATAATGGTGCCATACCACAGTTTGTTGATGGATAAAGTTTATCAGCATCCACAAATTGCAACGCTTTACGTAACGTATTGGCGACTTCTTCTGGTGTTTCGATGATATTGCTAGCCACATCAATCGCCCCCACCATCACTTTTTTACCGCGAATAAGCTCAATTAAATCCATAGGAACATGGGAGTTATGACATTCTAAGGAGATAATATCAATATTTGAAGTTTGCAATTTTGGGAAAGCCTCTTCATATTGCCGCCACTCAGAACCTAGTGTCTTTTTCCAGTCAGTATTAGCTTTGATGCCGTATCCATAACAGATGTGAACTGCTGTTTCGCATTTCAGCCCTTCAATGGCTCTTTCTAACGCAGCCACCCCCCAATCGTTTACTTCATCAAAAAACACATTAAAAGCTGGCTCATCAAACTGAATAATATCAACGCCCGCGGCTTCAAGCTCTTTTGCTTCTTGATTCAATATTTTAGCGAACTCCCATGCCAGTTTTTCACGACTTTTATAATGGTTATCATACAGTGTATCAATCATCGTCATCGGCCCAGGAAGCGCCCATTTAATCGGCTGTTTTGTTAGCTTACGTAAAAATTTAGCATCTTCCACAAAAACAGGTTTTTTGCGTTCAACCGCCCCAACCACCGTCGGCACGCTCGCATCATAACGATCACGAATTTTAACCACTTCACGCTTTGCAAAATCAACACCACTGAGGTGTTCAATAAATGTCGTCACAAAATGCTGGCGTGTTTGCTCGCCATCGCTAACAATATCAATCCCAGCACGTAGTTGATCTTCAAGGGATAAGCGCAATGCGTCTTGTTTTCCCTCGATGAGTTCTTCATTTTGCAACTTCCAAGGAGACCAAAGCGTCTCAGGTTCAGCAAGCCAAGAAGGTTTTGGTAAGCTGCCCGCGGTAGATGTTGGTAATAATGTTTTCATAATAATTGACCTTAAATTTTTATAATTAATCAAAGCGCGTAGTTAGCAGACCATTGCTCTAGAATATGCTTATAGGGCTCAATAAAATGTTCTTCTGTATATTTTCCCTGCTCAATAGCCAATCGGCTACGTTCTTCGCGGTCATAAACAATTTTTGTTAGCGAATAATCTTGATTCGTCAAACTCGGTTGATAGCATTGCCCCGCAACGGAGTTCGCATTGTAAATCTCTGGCCGATAAATCTTCTGGAATGTTTCCATCGTGCTAATCGTACTAATTAATTCAATATTGCTGTAATCGCTCAGCAGATCTCCCGTAAAATAAAATGCCAGCGGTGCAACACTATTTTGAGGCATGAAATAACGAACCTGTAATCCCATCTTTTTAAAATATTGATCTGTTAATGAAGCCCCATTTTGCTGATATTCAATCCCCAATATAGGATGTTGATTCCCAGTTCTATGGTAGATATCTTTATTTGAGACACTTAGACATATCACTGGCGCCTTACTAAAATGCGCTTTATATTCACTAGAATTTACAAAATATTTAAAGATATTCCCATGCAAGTCACCAAAGTTTTCTGGAATACTAAAGCTTGCTTGGTCCTTATTGTGGTCTAACAATAAAACACTAAAATCATAATCACGCACATAAGATGAAAAGTTATTTCCGACAATACCCTCAGTTCGTTCACCTGTTTTATGATCAATAATATTAGTTTTTAATATTTCAATCACAGGGAACCTATTACTATTTTCCTCAACACTCATCTCGACAGAAATAATTTCCAACTCGATTGAATAACGGTCGCTTTTAGGGTTATCCCAATAGGCTAATGTATTGAAACGGTTGTTCATCATGACAAGCGTGTTACGCAAATTTTCTTGGCGATTTTCCCCTCTGGCTAAATTAGCAAAGTTAGTTGTAATACGTGTATTTTCAGAAGGATTATAATTTTCATCAAAAAGACTACTTTTAATCGTAAATGTAAAATTTTTGTTCATTGTCTCGTCACACCCTAAATTCCAAGATGGAAACTCAATTGACTTCTTGATTTTTTAGAAGTTTTAGTTGCCCATTCATCAATCTTTATGTTGTAGATAAGTTAATTTTCCTCGTTAGCTAATTTATGCCAGAGCTGTTGATTGAGTGAAAGCGACTTAATTTCATTTCGAACATGAACGATTTTCATGATCATCTATTTCACTTATTTTAATTATGTGACGAAGAACTAAGAAATATTATTTTTCATTATAATTCATGATGTTAAGTATATTGTATGGACAATTTCCTAGAGGGGATGAATATTCGACTCGAAGACTTAAACATTGGTTAGTGAAATAAATTTATTTAGTGCATTTAGAAAACACTTAGGTCATACAGTCTAAGTTACTAACTAAAATTAACTACAATAATAAAAGGTGGCACAGTATTATGCACAAAAAAAAGGCACTCGCCCCCGAGTGCCTTTTGACTACAACTCACTGAATATAAAGTAAATTACACCTATTCAGCGGTTCTGGTACTTGTGCGGATGAGGTAGTCAAATGCGCTAAGTGCGGCGTTCTAAAAGTGATTTAAACAATTGATTTAAATGGATTTAATCAATAGTTGATGTCCACATATTGACCACACTTATAAAGCCTCTTTTGATAAGAGGCTTTATTTTTGCTTATTTTTCAATGGGTGGGAGGAGTTTTTTAGCCTGCTCAATCAAGGTTTCAATTACTTCAAGAGGGATGTTCGGCTCAAAACAAGTTAATGTAAATTGGTGGGTAACATCCGAGTAAAAGACTTCAGCAAGTTGTAACACTGGGTCAGTATTTGCCATAGTTAGTTCAAGATACATACCGTCTCTAACTATGTCGCTGCCTCTTGATAATTCGTATTCAGTATCATCATTAAACATAATTATTTTTCTTTATAAATTAAAATATAACCATCTGTAATTACTCTGGATAACCTTTTTGCTATGATATCCATATAACACATAACATATTATGGGGTACAAGTTTTGATTGATTTTTTATCTAGTAATACTTGGCAAGGAGTCGGGGTTATAACCTCAATCATCCTAGCATTTATAGGGATTTTTCTATCTCAAAATACTCGACATAGAATATTTAGATCGAAGAATACTAAATTTCAAAACAAATCAAATCTTCCTAAAGAGTTATTGGATGGGCAAACTACAACACTTTATGGAAAAGTTCGAGAAGAACTTTTTCCTGGCCCTCCAAATTATGAGTCAATAGATAATGGTGATGTACCTCAATTCTACTGGATACTATATACCAATGAACCAATAAGCTTAGTTGGTAGATGCATAGAAACTAACGAACTACGTGACAATGGTAAGTCCTGCGCCTTTCAATTATGCCTTACTGCTGAAATTTATAATAACCGCTTAGATTTACTCGGAAAGTATGTAAAGGTTGATGGGGAAATTTTCTTTGGTCATACTGGCCACCATAAAACTAAAGCGCTTTTGGATGTTAACTCTATTCAAGTTTTAAAATAGTTCGCTGATTACAGTCTTATGAAGTCTGTATAGCAAGTTAATATCTAAACTGATTTATATTTTCCATAAATTGAAAAGATGAGTAATATGAATACATTCTACTACTCATCCATCAAAACATCTCCATCTGCTTTTCTCCTCGATGTGTTCTCGGTAACTCATCCATCGGGATTTCAAACCCTTCTGGCAACTCTTGTGGGATTGTTTTTGTTAGATAAATCTCCACTGAAGTTATTGTCGTAAATGAACAGCCACACAACAAATTTTGACATTGGTGATAGCTTCTACGGGTTTCACTACTCATGGATTTACTGGTTTTGGTATAAGTCACAGCGCCACACTTGGGACAATTGAACGCCATTTTTTAACCTTGGGTTTGGAGTATGTCTGATTATAGGTTACTATTTTATTTTACATTGGTAAAACCATATTTTAGGTACTATATAATGGATTATAATAACGAATTCAAAAAAATATATAAAATATCAAAAATAGTTCTCCCTATCATGATATTTCTATCTCCTTTTTTACTATTGTCATATTTGAGAACAATTAATGCACATGGTTTCTTTTTATCCATAATTAGCGATTCATATATATTCACAATCTTAGGAATTACATCTATATTAATCACCCTATCCCTAATTCTTTTTTATATAATGCCAACAATACTATGGCTTATTAATAAATATATAATTAGCTATACCCCATCTAAAAACCCTTCAAAAATAATCACCTTTGAACATCGAAAAAACAAAAAAAAATATTTTAACATAAAAAAAGAACGTTTCTTTGTGGCAATTTTGATAGCACCGGTAATAGTATACCAAATAATTCTCTCTAACTTTAATGGATGGGCATTAACATTAATATTGATTTTCACTTCAACAATAGCATCATACTTAATTCTTTGTTACGATAAAATAACAATAAACAAAAATGAAAAAATAATTTATTTAGCCATCATCCCGATAGGTATTATAGATATATCTATAATTATAACATCGATAAATGCACTATACTTTACCGAAAACTTTTTAATACGCCCTTCCATTCTCATACTAACAATAGTGTTATTATTTATTTTTATATACCTACCCCCTGCTTATTTTAAGAAACAAAAAATAGAACTACTAGATTTATCAAAAAACATATCACTAATTCTGTTATCACTCTTTATATTACACATATCATTGTTATTTCTACTAATTACTAATGAGTTAATAGATATTGATAATGATTCATTCCGATCAAACTTCAAGCTCTTAATCATAATTATAACATTATATGCCATCCCTAATTCAATAACTTTATTCATCAGTGGGGGAAATAAATATCTCGCCCTAGTATTATATTTCACACTCATATGCACATTCACAAATGTAATAAATTTCATTGCATTTAGAACATTTAATTTTATAGGGATTACAAATGAACATATTCAATACTTAATCATAGATAAATGGAAAACCCCCAATCAACCACTAGGATATAAAAGCACCCTTATTACCGGGGGGTTTTATATTGCGTACCAAGGCAATAATGGGGCTATATTATGTCAAACTAAAAATAACAAGCCAATAATTACCCCAAAATTAAATGAAAAGACTAAAAGCGAAGATGTTAAATGCATTTATGCGGAATATAAGAATATAACACAAATTTATTACTCCCCTAAAAACACTTTTAATTTATTTAAATATAATGACTACACTTTATAATAGTTCATTCTCATTCAATACCAACATCTTTGATCCTTATTTCTAACTCCAAACTTGTGATAAAGCCGTGATCATCGATTTGATGAACAACACGGCTAATCACCCACTGGTGACTATCAATGGTCGGCTTAAAGCCAGTTACCGTGACGGGCATTTCAGGGTAAAGGTCTGCGCGCCCCTCAGCCAAGGTAATATTAAATTCTGCTACGCCTCTTTGTAATTTTGACCACTTGGCCGCGGCGGCACGTTTAGCGGATTGCTCGTTTTTAAAGGTTTGCCGCATCACAAAAACGTTCCCCTCGGCACCCTCGATGTAATCGCCCTCTTTTTTGCTCGACTTCTCTTTTTTGGGCTTTTGCTTGCGTTTAAGATTGGTTTTCTTTTGTTTGCCGTAGTTCAAATCAAGCCAATAGGCTTGTACGCCGGTGTACGCTTGCCGGTCGGCCAACCTGAAATAATGCCTATCCCCACTTTCCCGCATGATGGTAATGACCGGCAATGGCTTGCCGCTTTGGGTGACTCCCTGATTAGGCACAATAAATAACAGACTACCATTTTTAATGGTCGCTATCGCGCCGAGCATTTCAGCCATGCGCGTTAAAAAGCTAATATCGCTTTCATTGGTCTGGTCGGCGTGGTCAATCTCAATGTGCATCAATTGTTTGCTTACTGCGGGTTTTAGGTTATAACGCCCCGCTATCGCACTCACCACATCGGGCACTTTGATATCGTGCCAGCTGTATTCCCGTTTGACGTTAAAGTCTTGCCGAAAGTCCGCGCTACGGGCGGTTACCGTGATTTGGTCGGGAGGGCCTGAGTGGCTAATTTCATCAACGGTATACACCCCTTTGTGTACCAAAGCTTCCCCCTGCCAACCAAGGGAAACGGAAATCTCAGCCCCACGCGCCGGTAACGAAACTTTGCCGTCGGTATCATCGATAGTGAGTTCTAAGGTATCAGCCTCAAAACCGCGATTATCCGTTAATGTTAATGACATAAGCCGGTCATTGACGCCGAGGAGCTGCACGCCACCAACCGTTAAATCAAAGGCAGGAACTTTGACTAAATTCCCCTCTGTCCAATCCGTAAAAGACATATTCACCACCTAGCCAATTCAATATACCTAGATTGTCGTCGCGCGCGTAGGTGAGCAATCATCCGTGGTTCTCATGTGCCTATGAGAACCCTAAGTACATGATTTGTTATCAAACATCCCTGAGAATAGAGATAAATAGACATCAGGAGATAATAACGATGGCCGTATATCATCACGGCGTTGAAGTCGATGAAACCACCGACCTCAGCACCCTTATTCGAGATATCGACACTTCTGTGATTGGTATTGTCTGCACCGCAGAAGATGCCGACCCCGAAGTGTTCCCACTTGATACCCCCGTGTTAGTCACGCGCATTAAAACGGTACTCAGCAAAGCGGGTAAAACCGGTACGCTTTACACCACACTAAAAGCGATTGACGACCAATGCAGCCCCAAAGTGGTCATTGTGCGCGTTGCCGAAGCAAAAGAAGGCAGCGAAAAAACTCAAGACCAATTAGTGATTGGGGGTACCGGTGACGATGGCCGTTACACCGGCCTTTATGCCTTACTAACTGCCGAGGCTAATATCGGTGAACGTCCGCGTATTTTGGCGGTACCGAAATTGGACACCAAGCCGGTTGCTATGCAGCTTGCGATTTTTGCTCAGCAAATCAAAGCATTTGCCTATATCAGCGCTAACGGCTGTAAAACTATCGCCGAAGCCAAGAAATACCGCGAGGATTTCAATCAGCGCGAAGTGATGATTATCTACCCTGATTTTATCGCCTACAACAAAGAAAGTGGCCAAAACGAAGTCATCCCTGCCACCGCTTACGCCATTGGTTTACGCGCCAAGATTGATGCGGAACAAGGCTGGCATAAGTCGATTTCTAACGTGCCGGTTAATGGTGTTTTGGGTATTAGCGCGGATATTTACTGGACGTTACAAGGTAAAGACACCGACGCCAACGATTTAAACAGCCACCAAATCACCACGTTGATTAAACGCGATGGCTTTCGTATTTGGGGTAATCGCACTGGCGATAAAGAAATTTATACCTTTGAAGTGTTTACGCGCACCGCGCAAATCTTGGCTGAAATGATCGCCGAAGCGCATTTTAGTTATATCGACAAAACACTCACGCCCTCATTGGTGAAAGATATTGTGGATGGGATCAACCGCAAAGGTGCGCAACTCGTCACGCAAGGCCGTTTATTAGGGTTCCAATGTTGGTATGACCCATCGGATAACCCGAAAGAAAATTTACGCGATGGTAAGTCACACATTCGCTACAAATACACCCCCGTACCGCCACTGGAAAACCTGACATTAACACAGGAATTCACTGACGAGTATTTCGCTGTTTTTGACCAACTGGGCTAAGGAAATTGAATTATGGGTATGCCTAAAAAACTTTTTATGTTTGACCTATTTATTGATGGCCAAACCTACCTTGGACAAGTAGAAGAAGTCACCCCGCCAAAGCTGTCATTAAAAACAGAGGATTATCAGGGTGCCGGTATGGTGGGCTCTGTGGCTGTCATGATGGGCTTTGATTCTGGTGCATTAGATATGGAGGCCTCTATGGGGGGCTTAATGTCTGAATTGCTGGAAAGCTGGGGCGCCACCATTGACGGTAAGCAATTCCGCTTTGCGGGCTCTTACTACAATGATTCAACTGGTGAATCCGTTCCGTGTGAAATTCAAACTCGCGGACGTTTTACCGAATTGGATTTAGGCAGTGCGAAAGCCGGTGATAACACGCAACACAAATACACCATCAAAAATACCTACTGCAAAATCACCATCAATAACAAAGAATCATTTGAAGTGGATTTGCTCAACATGGTGTGGAAAGTCAACGGCAAAGACATGCTAGAAAAACACCGCGCCAATATTGGCCACTAATTAACACGGTGGGTTTAATTACCCACCCGTTTCACGTTTATTTTAATAGGAATAATAACCATGGCTGAAGTTATTCAATTCGACGTACCCATTAAATTAGAGTCAGGGCAAGAAGTCACTGAAATCACCATCACCGACACCATGAAGCAAGTCGGCGCATTACGTGGCTTAAAACTGTATGACGTGATGACCTCCGATGTGGATTCACTGGTTAAGTTACTGCCGCGTGTGACCTCACCCCGCATGACTGAGCGTGACGTTTCACTGCTGCCTATCCCTGCATTTAATGCACTTGCCACCGGTATTGCTAATTTTTTAGTACCGAACTCCCCGCCAGAGACGACAGACAGCGCGGACGAGTAATAGAGTGCCCGAACATTGAAACGGATGAGTTAATCGCTGATATCGCCACCGTTTTCCACTGGGCGCCGTCTGAATATGACGCCATGACGGTTGGCGAAATCCTGTTATGGCATAAACGCGCAGCCGCCAGAACAGGAAATGAATCATGAGTGACCGCAATTTAAATATCAAAGTGTCGTTAAGTGCTGCGAATAAGTTGTCATCCCCTGTCAGTGCTGCACAGCGCAGCGCGGCAGGGTTAGCAACTCAAATCAAAGCCACACACGCTTCAATCCGTAATTTACAAAGCCAGTCGAAAACGTTCGAACGGCTTTCTAATTCTGTTAATAAAAACTCACAAGCCTACGAAACAGCTAAAAATAAGGTTAAGGCATTACGTGACCAATACCCACCGCTGACCCAGCAAACCGAAGAACAAAAGAAAGCCTTAGCCGCTGCACGGTTAGAGCGTGACCGCTACGGCCGCACACTCGACAAAGAGAAACAAAAGCTTAACAACGTGACAGCGTCACTCTATCGTCATGGAGTATCAGCACGACAAAGCGGTGATGCGACGGCACAAGTCACCCGACGCACCGAAATTTATAACCGGCAACTGGATGAACAACGCCGCCGACTCAATGCAGTTACACGGGCGCAAGGCCAATATGCAAAATCAAAAGAGCTACGCAATAAATTAGCCACTGGCGGTGCAATTGCTACCGCAGGCGGCGCGGGTGCGCTGTATGCCGGTGCGCGGATCACGGCTCCTGGTCGAGACTTTGATGAGGGTATGTCAACGGTTCAAGCTCTCACCCGATTAGATAAAAACTCGCCACAACTGGCCATGTTACGTCAGCAAGCGCGAGAGCTGGGCGCCAGTACGGCGTATACCTCCACCGACGTTGCAGCCGGCCAAAAGTTTTTAGCAATGGCTGGTTTTACACCGGATGCCATCAAGGCGGCATTGGGTGGCGTGTTAAACATGGGGTTAGCCGGTGACATGGATCTCGGTGAGGCTTCCGATATCGGCTCAAACGTTCTGACGCAATTTCAATTAAAAGCGGAAGACATGAACCGCGTTTCTGACGTGCTCACGGCCACCTTTACCCGCAGTAATACCGATTTACGCCAACTCGGTGAAACCATGACCTATGCAGGCCCGATTGCTGCACAACTTGGCGTAAGCCTTGAAAGTATGGCGGCAATGGCGGGAACCATGGCAGATAATGGTATTCGAGGCAGTATGGCCGGTACGTCACTTCGCGCGGGCTTATCCCGTATGGTTGCCCCTGTCGGCAAAGGCCAAGCCGCCCTTGATAAGCTAGGTGTTAGTGTTAAAGACGCTAGCGGCAAACTCCGTGACGCTGACGAAATCTTAAAAGACGTTGGCAAAAGCATGCGTAAGTTTGATCAAGCCAGCCAAATTCGCATGAAAAAAGACATTTTCG
Source organism: Providencia rettgeri (assembly GCF_013255915.1). Classification (GTDB taxonomy): domain Bacteria; phylum Pseudomonadota; class Gammaproteobacteria; order Enterobacterales; family Enterobacteriaceae; genus Providencia; species Providencia hangzhouensis. The sequence goes on from NZ_CP053896.1 coordinate 2,525,181, forward strand.
GCGAGGAAGCGATGGTCGGTATGGGCGCCGTCATTGATGCCGTAATGAATGGCCGTTATGACGCACTGAAAACAGCCAATATGGGCGCCGAGGGTGAAGCCGATAAAAACGCCAAAGTTAAGATTGATAACTTAAAAGGCGACCTTAAGCAGTTGCAATCAGCATGGGAAGATCTCGGCATTGAAATTCAAGAAAATGTCGATTCCCCTTTACGCCGTGTCACCCAATCATTAACAGGTTTTATTGGCAAAGTTGGCCAGTGGATGAAAGAGCACCCCAAAACCACGCAAGCCCTTGCGGTTGGTGCAATAGCAATTGCCACTTTAGTCACTGCCCTTGGCGCGTTAGCCCTTGCCGCTGCCACGGTGATTGTGCCGTTTGCCGCGATGCGGCTTAGTCTGTTTATGCTAACCGGTGCTCAAGGATTTGGCGGCTTAATGGCCGCGGGGAGTAGTGCCATTAGCCTTATTGGTGGCGGCTTTTCTTTGTTATTGAGCCCTGTGGGTTTATTTGTTGCCGCCATCGTGGCAGCTGGCGTGCTGATTTATAAATATTGGGAACCCATTAAAGCCTTTTTCAGCGGGTTTTGGGATGGGTTTACGTCAGCGCTTGCACCTATGGGGGCGGCATTTAGTGCGACTTTCGCCCCGTTCGCCCCGATATTTGACGGCATTTCAAATGCCGTCAGCAAGGTGTGGAATTGGTTTAAAGAATTACTGTCACCGGTTCAATTATCTACGGAAGAATTGAAATCGTGTACTGAAGCCGGCCAAGTGTTCGGCGAGGTAGTGGGTAAAGCTATCAGCGCCCTATTCTTTCCCATTCAACAAGTTGCCAAAGGGCTTGGCTGGATATTAGAAAAACTGGGTGTTATTCCCTCCGCGGCCGAAGCTGCCGCCGATGCAGCCCGTGCCATGGGCGTTGACCCAAACGAAAAAGACCCGTTCAAAGTACTGAACTCGGTTTCCGCTTATGCAGGGAAAACCGCTAAGGCCAACGAGCAGGCACAAAAACAACAAGCCGAGGCAACCAGTAAAATCACCAGTAGCGTTACTGTTGCCGGTAAACAACTGGAAAAAAACAGCGAGCTACAACAAAAAGCCAATGACGTTAACCCGTTAGAAAATGCGGAAAAATACGGTACCTTGGTGTATGACGGCGCAGAGAAAAAGAGTAAAGCCAAAGGCAGTAAATCCGCGTTAAGCGATGCGGCCGAAAGTGTCGATAGAAATAAACTCGGCGATATTGTGTTTAAAAACTTTCCAGCTGTGACCACGGTTGATGGGCTATATCAAGAGCCCCGTATAGCCGCGAGAAAAACCTCATTATTTCCACAATTCAATGATGCGCTGATTAATACGTTAGCCCCTATTCAACCCAAATTAAATGCGGTACCAGTGGCAGTATCGCCGACACGGCCAGAACGGCAAATCATGCAGCCGGAATACAATACTTTTGAGTTGAATTTTTACGGTGTTGATATGAGCAATAAAAAAGAAATCGCTGACATTGTGAAACAACAATTAACCACCTTGTTACGTGAACGTGATAGCCGCCGCCGTTCCAGCTTAAAAGATCAGGACTAAATTATGATGATGATTTATGGCATGTTTGTGTTTGAGCTACGTACCGCCCCTTATCAAACATTTAACCATTCACTTGACTGGCGCCATGTGAAAAATGACCGCGTTGGCCGCAGTGCTAAATGGCAGTATGTGGGCGCCGGTGAAGATAAGATCACGCTAGCCGGTACGCTTTACCCCGAAGTAACCGGCGGTGATGTGTCGCTGGAATTACTAAAAACCTCTGCCTATGTTGCCCGCCCACTACCGCTGATTGAGGGCACTGGTACCATTTATGGGATGTATGTGATCACCAATTTAGTCACCGACAGAACGGAGTTTTTTACCGATGGTAAGGCGAAGAAAATAGATTTTACGCTGTCATTGAGTCGAGTCAATGAGGATGTTAGGGAAAGGCTGGCAGGTGTGGATGTTGGTGAGTTGATTACAATACAATAACCAAATTATCATTCCAGCTCTATCAACTGGAATGATATTTTTTTAATATAACTATGCAGTAATTTGAACTATTGCCGAAACATACTCATTCCAATTCACTTTACCACCTGAACAGTTTTCAATTGACCAACATTGATTTCTAGAACTGTAGAAACATACATATAAATTAAAGTCTTCATCAGAAAGTGCATTATTGACAATACAAAGCCTATAATCAGATTCATTTTTTAAGAAGTGTCTATATTCATTGGGGGTTAGCTGAATTTGTTTGCCAAGGCCAAATAAACCTTTAACTTCGATTCTTAATAATTCATCAGATTTATATGCTTCTAAATCCCAACCAACATTGTCACGCTCAACACTTTTTACACTATAGCCCTGCTTCTCATAGTACTCCGTCGTTTTTGCAACTGCTGATTTTTCTGTTTTCCTTCTGAGCTCAGGATTACTATTATAAATAGCAGAGATAATATCTTCTTGCGTCATACTGTCTTGTTGTTCATTTATTAAAGAGGTTCTTAAATTTATGATTCTCTTCACTCGTTCAACAAAATCAGCGCCTTCATGACTATCCCCATACCAAAAAGGTGATGTTCCCATTAAACCTTTTCCATTTCTAGGTACTCTCAAAGTTCGTTCTTCTACAGGAAGCAGTAAGCTATCTTTTGCATCAGCTTCAAACCAATAACTTTCCTCTTCATCATAATGAGATCTAGGCTTAGCAGTATTCTCATTTAATTTTTGGATGTTCCTAAAAACACGAGCATTTCTATACCAACCAATGACAACGTTCCCATCACTAGGACTAGTCGCGCACCAGATAATATCAACGCCATCAATGTATGGCTCTTTTATATTATCATTGCCTGAAATTCGCTCTAAATCAAAAGAAGAGCTTCTATTCCTTACGTAACCATAATATTTACCGCCAAAATCCAAAAAATTTCGGTCTTCATGACCTGTTTTCATCTCACTTACGTAAGAACCACCATTGACTATTTTATCCGTAGTTTCTCCACGGTAATTTTCCATCCATCCAATATTACAAAATAAAATCGCCATATATTTCTCCTTTTTATATATGATTACTCTATAACATTAATTATGATTATTCTGTAAGATAAATTGCTTAGCCGTTAATTCTATGAGGCCAATGTATTGCCTTGTGCTTCCTATTTAGTATTCACATAATTTTCATGTAACATACTATGCAGTGTAAAATTACTTTACTGAGTTTATTGCTAATGAAAAAAGCATTTCAACGAATTGGTTCTGTATCTAATGCGCATGTTGGCCTTGATTTTGAACTTAAAGCTCAATTATTTTTTGAAAAACAAGGAATTTTGTTGGAAAAAAATCACAAAGTAATGATAGGTGTTGATAAAATCAAAAAATATCATCGGTTTGATTTAGGTTGTTCTGAACAAAAAATCTTAGTTGAATGTAAATCGCATCGCTGGACAACAGGTAATAATGTACCAAGCGCAAAATTAACAGTATGGAATGAAGCTATGTTTTATTTTCATTCTGCGCCAACTGACTATCGAAAAATAATGTTTGTACTTAAAGACAAAAGAAAAAAATCTGGTGAAACATTAGGTCAATATTATGTAAATAGATTTAAACATCTTATTCCTAATGGTGTAGAACTATGGGAATACGATGAAGTTTCGATGAGTGCTACTCAGGTTTATTGATTTGACAGAAATATTTTAATAACAAAGCCCCAATGATTGGGGCTCAGGATAGATTAATGTTATTCGGGTTTTTCAGGCCAATCAATACTTGGTGCTAGTGAAGTATCAACACGGTTTAACAAAACACGGTATGTTTTCCACGCGGTTAATTTTGCTTGGTAATCGTCATCATCAAGACCGACTTCAATGGCATCTTGTAAATACGTGATAGTGGCATTCGCTTCCTCTAATCGCTGCGCCTTTTCCTGCTCGGCTTGTGCAACCAATACTGCTTTTTGAGCTTCAATATCTGTTACCCATTTTTTGCCATTCCACACGTCAAACTCAGTTTTTGGCTCTAAAATCGTTAGTGTAGTAGGCAAATCACCAATAAAATCAATTTCAATCGGTTGGCGGGTTTCTGTGCTGTACGCTGTTTTACCTCTGTTATCTGTCACGATTTCCCACTTAGAGCCATCTTCACTACGCACCACCGCAAAGCCCGCTTTTGTCGGTAGTTCTGGTGCATCAATATAAGCACCAGCCGACACGCTCACATCAAAATAAATATTCTCCATGCTCGCGTTTAAATATTCACGCGTTTGTGGGTCTGCTATATAAACCTTAATCCAACCCGCTTTTGTTGCTAAACCATTTTCACCGATTTCGGCTTGTTCAATTTCTAAATTATAGTTTTTCATTATGCTGCTCTCACGATATATAAAAATGCAATGTTGCGCGGACGTGTTTCTGTTCCACCCTCAAGGTTCATCGCGTCTTTTGAAATTGTTCTACGACTACCGTTCCCCCTACCGAAATAAGCAGTACCAGAGCCAGAATCCTCACCAATTACCGAGTGGTTATGTGCTCGAAATGCATCACCTTGAGCCGATAGAACCGCACGACCTGAATCAACACCGCGCCCAGTATCAAGACCTCGAAGGAACTCTCCTCGTAAATCAGGTAAAATTCCTGTTGGGTATGCTTTTGCTAAAAGTGGATAGGTTGTTTTATTAAATGACTGTCCATTGCAGACTAAAAAACCTGCTGGAGCGGTAGCCTGAGGCCATGGAATAGGAGCGCCCACAGGATAATCACTTAATTCATTAGAAGAACCAGAAACTTTTAGATTGCCGTTGCGGTCTTTGATTGTGTTTGCTGGACTATATGCATCCATCCAGCCGGAAAACCTCCCTCCAGAAGCCCCACCACGAGAACTTAATATCCCTGTGTGTGAATCAACTTGTATCTGACTACAAAAACCAGTGCCGTCAGCCCCGCCGCGTCTTGTCATATTTAACATCGGTGAGTATGTAAAGCGCGCATTTTCAGTTAAGTCATCTGACTTATAAACCGCCGTTCTGTCGGCATCATTGAAGTTTTTTATGGTAATAGTATCAGTTGCATTACTTTTTCTACCCGCACCGAAACCTAAATCACCGACTTGCATTAGCGTGCCTGTGGCGTTTGGCAGTAAGTGCGCATACCATGTACCTCCCTTTGTTTTGTGCTCGATGCGAGGGCCTTCAGTAGATGCTGGATTTAAATTTATCTGGCTATCACCTGCTGTTTTTGCTCTTACTTGCGCTCCTTGAATGTCGGATGTTACTGCAACATTACCGTTTATAGTGCCACCAGTTTTATCAAACTTTTGATTAAGCCCGTTGTTTAATGCCGTGTTTGTTGCATAGTCACCTGTGGGTTGAGCTCCAATATCAGTAGGGGTAATTTTAATATCTTCCCCTTGCCCTTGGAATGTATGACCCGCTATACGACTTGGTTTATCCAGTTTTTTTGCTGCAATCGCAGGGTTATTTATTCCCAAATAACGCTGATTGAAATCTAAAAAATCCGCTGGGATCACGCGCCCTTTTAAAGTGATACTGCCACTGGATGATAAAGAATAAATGATATTTGTTGGCGCAGTACCTGTTGCTATTTGAATGCCACCTCCCGTCACAATTTCATGAAAAATAGTCGAGTTGTATAAATGCCTGAAACGTCTTAGGTAATTTGCAATTTCATCTTTGTTACCCGTTAAACTTTCGATGTCATACGTTAAAGGGGCAACACCGTTAAATTTCAATGTTCCTGTAACATTATCACCCGCTTTATTGACTTTATTATCAATTTGTTTTTGTAGTTTGATATCCAGCGAAGTAATCAAATCATCCACATACTTGCGTGTTGCTAAAACAACGGACGGATCTATCTTTAAGGTGACTGACTCGGTATGGCTAACAACTAATATCATCCGAATAGCTTGTGTACGACCCGACCCCTCTGCAAGCTGTGGCTTATACGTTTCAGGGCAATTCGCTACCGCAATTAAATTACCGGCTTTATCAAATAACCCAATCTCACGTATCCACCAACCGCCATCCTGTTCAGGAATAATTTGTTCAGCAATGATTTGATTTTTATTTTTATCATCAATAAACAATGTGTTAATGGCGGCTCTGCGTTTTTCAGCAATTAATTTAGTTTGATTGGTATCCGGCGTTGGCAAACTCCCGCCACCATCGCCCACCGCCATATGTGTTAATTCAAGTTTTGTGCCTAGCGCTGTCGCTTGGGCTAATAAGTTCTCACCTAATTTTGTGAGTAAGGCGAAGTATTTCATTGTGGATTAATCCTCATTTCATCAATTAAGTGAATCGCAGCGCCTTGAACATCAAGGCCAGAAACAGAAATTAAAGGCGGTGTATATGCGTAAACAGTCAATGAGTCACCGGTGTAACTGGATACCGCGCAATATAATTCACCGCGCGTTTCAAGCTGGATGGTGAGCCCCACAAGGTGACGGCTCGCCGGCTTGGCATCAAAAATCAATGCTTCTAACTCTTGATACATTTCCTCGGTTATACCGGTTTCAAGAACACCGATATCAAGGCGAAACGTGCCGGCGGTTTCGTTGGTTTTCCACCACTCAATCACGCGGATTAAATAGCCCAACGGCTCAACCACGCGGCGCAAGGCGCCTATCGTGCCCTTGTGCTTATGAATAAACATGGCGGCTTTCACGGCATCCCGCTTGGCTTTTTCCGTCCAGTTTTTATCCCACCGGTCAACACTAAACGCCCACGCCAAATACGGCAGCAAATGCACGGGGCATAAATCAGGGTTCCATAGAATGCGGATCGGAATAGGCACGCGCTCAATCTGTGCCAATGACTCAGCCGCCGCGAGCTCTAACGGTGATGAGCCGACAGGTAATAAACGATTATTCATCTGAGCCCCCTAGTGCCACGTTAATTTGTGTGCAGAAGCTGGCCTGTGTTTTATCCAGTTTGATATCTGCAACCGGCTTTTTCAGCTCCACACGTTGCACACCTTGCACATGCAGCGCGGCATAAATGGCACTGAGGACAATATCACGGCCTAGTCGGTGCTGCTGTGTCGCATAGCGTTTCACTTGTTCTTCTGCCGCCGCCATAATCGGTTCGTATTCTGGGGAGGGATAACAGTAAATCACCGCGTCGATTTCATAGTTAACGATGGTTGCCGATTGCACAGTCACGCGATCAGCCACTGGCCTAACATCTTCATCGTTTAGCGCCATATCGACTGTTTCAATTAAATCAGCCGGTGCGCTGCCGTTCCCCTCGCGGGATAAAACGGTAACCGTGACATGAGCCGGTAATGGGCTAATCACAGAAGCATCAGAAACCCGACCATCGGCTGACCGTGCGTGATATTCATAACTTCCAATAGGGCCAGCTACGCTTAACGCTTCGAAAGCAGCCGGTATACGCATGCGTAAATTGGAATCTGACTCATACACCGGTGCAATCGGTGGGATAGCGTTTTCATCACCGGCTGATAACATCAGGCGTTTCACGTTGTTATTGGCCGCGAGTTGGTCAAGGTCGGCACCGGTGGCAAAGGCCACCATACTTGCGCTAGCTGCTTCATTAACGCGCTGACGTAAAATCAATTCACGGTAGCAGCTCTCTTGCAATAATTTGGTTAATGGCTCGGATTCTAATTCCAATGTACGGGCGATGGCTTCCCGTTGTTCTTCTGGCATCGCACCAATTAGTGCGGCTTTGCGTTCGGCAAAGAGCACCTCATAATCTAACGTTTCGACCACATTCGGTGCGGGTAATAAACTTAAATCAATACTGGCTGCCATACCTACCTCACTGGAATAGAAATCGAAATCGGTTCACCCGTTTGCATAATGACACCGGATAAACTCACGCCCATCTCGCCAACATCTGAACGAATATAATCAATGGTTTGCAGCCTAACACGGGGCTCCCACTGCATTAACGCCATATAACATGCACTCATAATTTTGAGTCTCAGTGCAGGGTTCTGTGGCAGGTCAATCAAGTCATACAACAGTGAGCCGTATTGCCGGCGCATCACCCGCGAACCAATGGGCGTTCGCAAAATATCAGCGATACTTTGGCGAATATGTTCACTGTCTGTCAGACCACGACCTGTTTTCGCATTCATGCCGCAATATTTCATACCGGTTTCCCTGATGTATCCCCACCCGAACGCACACCGTCATGTTGGTGAGTATGAATAACCACACCATTAGACGTTATCGACCCGCCGTTATGGTTAAAATTGCCGGTCATTTCACCGCCCTTTTTCACATTCAACGTGGCGGTGGTGAGGTTATTGGTACAAATCACATTCGGTGTATCGAGCTTGATTTCGACAGAGGCTTTGCAAATCACTTTTTTGGTTGTTGCACTAATTTCATCGCTAGCCTCTATCACCGCTTTTTTAATACCGACGGCCTTTAATGTTCCGTTTTCTGGCTCATATTCAATCACCGCACCATCGGAAAAAGTGTGGTGTAATGCATTGGCTGAATGTGTTGGCGCGGGGTTAGAGTTGCTATACAGGGAGCCCAAAACAAAACCGGTTGTTAGCTCACCGCCTATCGCCCCAATCAATACTTGCTCCCCCACCGTCGGCGCCCAATAACTGCGAGACTCGCCAGCACGATGCACTAACCATCTAATCCAATCAGTAACTAACTCTCCGACTTGAACACGGCAACAGTTATTGTCTAAATCCACTTCAGTGACCACACCTTGACGAAAAAGGTTACTGAGTAAGCGGTATAACTCTTGTAAACTCATAGCTGCCCCACCAAATCGAGATAAATCATTTCCAACAAACCCAATCGTTCATGCTCTGATAGCCCTAATAACTCCCGTTTGGGGTAACGCGCCCGTGCCAGCTCATTTACTGCCCCCTCAAGCCCGTATTGGTGCTCCCGTGCAATCGCTGCGGCTTTACCTTGAAATCCAACTATGGCGCTATCTTGCGTATTGCGGGCATGAAGAAAACGCGCCGCCCTAAGCCGCTTGAACATCGGCACATTACGTTTAGTACTGCGCTTGACCGAGGAAAAATTAATATCTAAAAAACGGGTAATATCTTGGCGATAAAAGGTTCTTACCGCGCCTCTATCTTCATCAAAACCGGTAATGGTTTTACCGCGACGACCTTTTGACCCTTGCCAATTTCGCAGGGTGCGAACATCACCACGGTGAATAAATCGGATTTGCTGCTGTGCGCGTAACACTTTGCGCTTACGGGGTTCATAGGCTGAGCCGTCCGCATTTTGTTGGCTGCGAATGCGCTTTTGTTGGTCAGCACGAATTGCCCGCGCTAATTTGCCCGTCAGTTTTCGCCGGTAAGCCGCTGAGGTTGTCGATAACAAGCCATTAAGCTCATTTTCAAGTTGCATAAACAGGCTGTTATCACTCATGAACCATCACCCCTTCATCAATCACGATATCCCATACCGGTAAGGCGATTTCAGGCTCGGAAATATGCTCTTGAACAATTTTTCCATTCACTTTTTTAACAATCACGCGCTCGGTGGCCTTGATGGTATACAGCACGTCGATTTTTTCATTGTCGAGAATGTCGGCCTTATAGCGAATACCATTCGCCCGTTTATCAGGGTTAAATAACAAATCTGGCTGGTGTTTTCGGGCAAAAGTCAGAATGGCCAATGACAATGCGCTCAATTCACCGGCGTAATCCATGGCCAATACCTGAATTTGGTACTCATTCAAGTACGACGCGGACTGTGTACCGGTGGCCTGTATACCACCCTCAGTGATATAGACCTCTAATAAATCAGGGTTTTGTTTAAACTGGGGTATCTGCTCAACAATAGTTTGTCGTAATAGATTTGGCTTTAACATTATCTCCCCCGAGTGTCATAGAGTGCTTTTTGGCAACGCATTTCAATGCGTTCTTGTAGTGGTGCCGTGGCGCATTTGGGTTCTTGCAGTAACACCACACCGCGAAGCAAAACCACGGTTAACAGAAGAATAAACACGATAAACATCAAGATATTGAATAATATTTTCATTTCGCCCCCTTGCACTGGTCTACCACGTCACGGATATAGCCCTGTAAATAACTTATTTTGGCTCTGTCTTGTTTAATTCCGGTTCGGATATCGTGAACAATAAGTCCACCTTTTCGAGTGAGTCCGACGGTGGCTGCATCGCCCACGCTGCCGGTGCGGGCAGTGTGATTGATGGTGAGCTCACAGGTTGCAAGGTCGGCGCTGGCGAACTGCACGCGGCGACGCTCAGTGAGCAAATCATCACGCAAACGTTGAGATTCATTTTGTTCATCTAACAACCTCTGGCTATAGGTCATATCAAGCTGGTGCAAGGTCTCTTGTGCTTTTTTTAGTTGAGCAAGTTTTTCAGTGGCATCAATAAAGGCTTGGGCGCTTATCGCACTGAGTGCCATTTGGTGCCCCAGTTCGGTTGCATCCAATTTGGATTGATAAACCAATCGAGTGATACCGACCGACGCGCCACCACTAATCAGCGCAACAGCCAAATACCCTAATAAAACATGACGATAATTCACCATTACCGCCCCCATTCGCCGCACAGTAATTCGGCCTCTTGGTCGCGGCGTATCACTTGGCCATAACAGCCGTTCGGCTGGCCTTTGGTTTGCCGGCAATCTTTACCGCCATCCCGCGTCCATTTAGGAAGCTCCGCACAGGCGCCCTTGATATCGCCCGCATTTAACTTGCGATAGAACGTGGATGAGAAACATTTAGATGGCCCGATGTTGTAAGGGCAAAATGACGCAATACCGGCGATTTGCGGCTCGGTCAGTGGTACATGAACATGGCGTTTAACCCATGCAATCGCTTTGTCAGCTTCAATCTGATTTAGCCGGTCACATTCCGCTGGGGATAATTGGGTGCCTATTTTTACTGGCTTACCATCAATACGTGTTACACCACGACAAATAGTGACCACACCGCCCCCATCACGATATGCCTTGAGCGAGTTCCCCTCTTTTTCATTCAAAAAGCCGGAGAGGATCGCACCGCCACTGGCACCGGAAATAATCAACGCAATAACAGCCTGACTTAATCGTGATTTGGTGTTCATTTCATAAATCCTTTGGTGATTGCTCGGTGACTTTCACAATGTTTTCAATATCGCGCTCACTGATGGGGTGACGAGAGAAATAACGTTCTAATATGCGTGTGCGTTTCATTTGCTCACGGCGGTTTAACCGGTAAGTCATTACGCCCAATGAAACACTGGCAATTAACCCGATTAAAAAACCCCACTCATACACGGAGAAATCACCAAAAAACCCTAAAATGCCCGACCCACTGAATAAACCGCCAAATCCAGAAAGTGCGTAAGTTAGGCGGCTCCACCAATCATTCATGCTATTAATCCTGTTTTGTTAATCCCAAAGTTGGATCATTTCTTGTTTTGCCACCGGTGCGAGTTCGGGTAATTCCACCCATTGCCCCGCGGCTAGCTGTATGCCGCCCTCAACCAGATTCGGATTGGCCTGTAATACTTGCTCAACGATGCCCTGAGTACGCCCATAATGCCGCCAACACAACAAATCAACGGTATCACCTTGCAGCGCTTGCACTTTCATTAGACGAGCTCCGCAAACATGCGTAACTTGCCGAGAATATCCCGCACGGCGTTTTGGCCATCACGGCGCAGATCATCAATTTGCGTGCTCAATGCTTGGGCGTGTTTTTCACCCTCACGCGTAGTGTCAATATCGCGGTAGTTTTCAATCAATAAGGCTTTGGTAAAGCTATACACCGCATGGTAATAACGAAAAACAACGGCCGTGGTGTCGTTAATTTGCGGTGATGGCACCGCAGATAACTGGTTAAACCCTTTGGCGTTCTGTTCCTGCCGCCATTCATCCAATAGCTGATTGACATACAACACCGCTTCTGTAGCCATATGCTTTAAACGGCTTGTGGTGACGTTTCCCATCAATCGCATGGATTGGCGCAGCGAGTCTAAACCAATGTCTGGCCAAAATTCACCTGACGTGATTTTTTCATCACCATCGCTGATGCTTTCGTCTTGCACACTATGAATTTGTTTGGATGCCACTAAGCCCATGATTACCCCTTTGAAAAAACGGAGGTGGACAGCGACAATACAGAGGGTTAACCCTTTATTATTGCTGTGCCTCCGTGGCACGCGGGTGCAACTCGGTTAATGCTATTTTTTAGGCGTATCGTCTTCTTGCTTACGCACTGCCCGTAATAGCTGTTCAATCTCTTTTTTCACGCCAATATCTTTGTCAATAAGAATGGCTTTTTGTAGGTATTCAAGGGCTAAGGCTTGTTGCTTATCATCATTTTTGAGTGTTAAACCAATGACTTTGTACAACTTGGCACGCGCCCCATCAGGCATATCTGATTGCGCTGTAATACGCTCTAAACTCAGCAAACCATCAAGTGACGCTGTCACTTCATCTTCTTTGCCACTTGCTTTCACGGCTAATGACCAGTCGCAGATTTCATCAACTAAAACAGTGGCTAAGGTGCGGTTATAGTTATCGGGCAACGGCAGATTAAATTGGATAGCATATTCGGCCATGTGTAAGGCTTCTGTGTATAAACCTGCGTCGATATGCCACACCAAAGTGCGAGTAAAGACCTCATCAGCCACACCGCTCTGGCTTTCCAACACGCCCTCAATCCAACCGCGATAATTAGGTAAAACCTTGCGCTTATACGCCGCTTTGCGGTCATTGCCTTGGATATTGCTTAATTGCGCTTGGTCAGCCCGTAAACGGTGTAAAATATTTTCATAAGCGGTCATATCTGCCCGTGACATTTCGGCAGGTACCCCACCGCGACGCGATGCCATTACTTTTTGCCAGTGCTTCTGTGCCGGTGTTAAATGTTCCATTTGCGTTCCCCAATGTTGGCTTAAATTTCTTTGCTTTCGGCGTAGTTGATGCCTTCAATCAGGCAAGACAGGCCATAATCTTCAATCACATAGCCCTCATTACCTGACGAATATGTCGCCACACGGTTATATTCCGGCTCATCTTTGATCACACGGCGGTACTTGCCTTTCTGCCAGTACACCGACAGGTTTTTAAAGGTCGTTATCAAAGTTGCACCATCGGGGAAAAACGGTACTTGTAAGGTCGGTAAGTTACCCATTGAACTCAATTTCAACAGCTCATTACCCGCGAGCATTTCCATGTTGGGATTTTGCTCACTGTGCTTGTTCATGATTTTGAAATTTTTATCGGTATAAAGCTGATAACCCGTGATAGCCACTAAACCTTGCGCACGGCGGTGCCACGGGTCTAACAATGAATTCACCGCATCGAATACCATCGCATCCACATTGGCATACATCCCTTTGGCAATAATTTTCCCGCTTTCATCGCGGCTGGTTAACGTGACATCTTTCATCACGCGTTGTGGCGCCGCATTACGGATTTTTTGCAGCCAACCGATATTGACGTCTTGTAACAATGGATTTTCGGCTTTATTGGACTTTTTCACCCGTTTTACACCATTGAATCCAATCATTAAGCGGTCATTGGCTTCTTGCTGTGCGATCAGTTGGCTGATCATCGGTTGAAATTCAGGGTGCCCCGCCCATGCGTCTAACCATGAATACGGGATAAACGTATCCCAGTTGGTTTTATCACAACGATAATCGTCGCTGTTTTCCTCATTGACTTGCTCAGGCTGACGGCGCTCAGTCGTTGAGTCATTTGTACCGGCAATAGGGCCATTGACCGAACCAAAAACCTTTTGCCCCTCCTGGTCCGTCACTCCAAATGAGTTGATTTGTTTTAAAAATGGGCTGTTTTCCATTTTTGCTTTTTCTAAGCGCTGCTGCACCGCAGGGTCAACGCTAAAATTTAATGACGAACCCTCACGGCGTACTCCATTTAAGCGGGCTTGCTGGTCAAGCCATGAGAGATAATTCGCCAGTGATTCATTACTGATACCCATAGTAAAAACCTTTTATTGATTAAAATTGAAGAAAGTAAAGCGCGGCTTAATACTCAGCCAACTTAGTCGAACCACCGGTGACTTGAGGGCGTGACTCCCCTGAACCATCAGTCACTGCAAGTTGCTGCTTTAAGGCGTTAAAATCATTAGTTAGCTGTGATAACGCTCGTTTTTGCGCTTCATTTTCGGTTAGCAAGGTGCCGCATTGCTGTGCGGTCAACTCAATGGCTGTTTTTAGGTTGGTGGTTTCTTCTGAGTTGTGATTACGTTCAAGCCCTAGCCACTGTTTCACCGTCGATAAAAACTTCTTACTGGCTTCCTTTTCCTCTTGGTGTTCGGTGTGTTGCTCACTTAACAAATGGCACTGCGTTTCTAATGAAGCGGTAAAGTAATTGCCGCTATCCGGTAAGCCGCGAGAAACCGCACTTAGTTCAATAGGACGGGAACCAATAGCCGCAGGGTAATCAGTTAACGCTACCCCTGTTAAATAGGCGCGTTTGGTCTGTGGGAATGAGGGGTAATATTCGATACTGGAAAAAATCTTTTGGCCTGACTTATTCAGGTTAACAATGTATTCATCTTTTAAATCATCAATATCAATAGTGACTTCAAGCCCTAATTTGCCTTTAAGTTCACCCTCTGTTAATTCAACGGTATTCACCGCTGAAATCATGCTATAGCTGCGAAATTGGCTATCTGGAAACAGACTTTTAATGTGATCCAAATTCACACGACCACAGTAAAATTTTGGGTCGTAATCTTTAGCCATCTGCTCGATATGTTCACGCTCAACGGGAAAACCGTTTAGTGTCATCCCCTCTGCACAAGCAATCAGCTTTATCTGGCGCGTATTTTTACCTTGCGACATAAATCAATCTCCGTTTCTGACGTAACTGTCATTTCGATAACGCCACTATCTCAATCATCTTCTTTTTACTCAAAGGGTTACGGTTCTCATAGCGCTATGAGAACGCATATTCATAGAGGGTTACGCGCGGGCGTGACAAAGTGACAGCATGATGAAAACAGACATTGACCCACGACAAGAAGCCAAAGAACTTTATTGGCAGGCTTACAGCGTTTCGCAGATTGCAAAGCGGCTGGGCTTAAGTATTCACACCATTTATTCATGGCGACGACGTGATAAATGGGATGACGCATCCCCTATTCACCGTGTTACTGACCAAATACATGTAAAAGTGCTGCGTATCATGGCGAAAGACACGATGACCGCCCATGACTTTAAAACGGTTGATTTCTTTAACCGCCAATTAGACCGGTTTGAGCGTTTGGAAATGAAGAAACAAACGGCGGGAACAAGTAAAGTTAAGGCACAAAAGAATCACTTTACCCCTGAACAAATCGAACAGCTTAAAAACCTAGTGCTAGGTAGCTTATTTGAGTATCAGCGCCAATGGTGGGATGAACGCACGCAGCGAAACCGCTTTATTCTTAAATCACGGCAAATTGGGGCTACGTGGTATTTTGCCCGCGAAGCCCTATTGACCGCATTGGAAACTGGTAATAACCAAATATTTCTATCTGCTAGCCGTGCACAGGCCTTTCAGTTCAAACGCTTTATTCAATTGTTGGCGCGCCAAGTGGGTGTTGAGCTCAAAGGCGGCGATGAGATTATGTTGTCTAACGGGGCGATCCTGTTTTTCTTGGGTACCGCAGCAGCGACAGCGCAATCCTATACCGGTGACCTCTATTTTGATGAGGTATTCTGGGTATCGCGTTTCTTAGAATTGCGTAAAGTGGCTTCAGCCATGGCCACACAAACGGGATTGCGCCGTACTTATTTTTCGACACCATCGAGTGAAGATCACGAAGCCTACGAGTTTTGGACGGGGGATTTTTATAACAAAGGTAAGCCCGAGAAAGAGCGCAAAATCATTGAGCTATCCCATAAGGTATTAAAGCTTGGCCATTACTGCGCGGATAGTATGTGGCGGCAAATCGTGAATATTCATGATGCCATCGCACGCGGACTGAACCGCGTTAATTTGGAAGAAATCAAAGACGAAAACCCGCCCGACGACTTTCGTAATTTATATGAGTGTGAATTCGTTAAAACGGGTGAACGGGCGTTTAGTTATGATGCCTTAATCAATTGTGGCGTGGATGGCTATAACAGTGATGTTTGGCCTGACTGGAAACCTTACGCCCCACGGCCACTGGGTAATCGCCCAGTTTGGGTAGGCGCAGACCCAACAGGTACCGGTGATAATGGCGATGGCTTGGGGTTAGTGGTTGCATCACCACCGGCAGTCAGTGGCGGGAAATTCCGCATCATTGAAACTATCCAGTTACGCGGGATGGCCTTTGAAAAACAAGCCGAAGAAATCAAACGCATTACCCAACGTTATAACGTGCAATCCATCACCATTGATGGCACTGGCGGTACTGGTGCCGCCGTGCACGAGCTGGTCGTTAAATTCTTTCCTGCAGCCAATTTACTCAACTATTCGGCTCCTATCAAACGCATGATGATCATGAAAATGCTCATGCTCATTCGTAATGGCCGTTTTGAATACGATGCGGGGTTACACAAGCCCCTGATCACCTCATTTATGACCATCAAGAAAGTTCAAACCCAAAGCGGGATTATCACCTATGAATCAAGTCGTGTTCGCGGCTTAGACCATGGCGATTTAGCTTGGGCGGCAATGAACATTTTCTCTAACGAAGCGATATCCAGTGAAACTGGCAGCGCTGGCGCACAAGTTATGGAGTTTTAACCATGGAACAAGCAACAGAATTAGCAGCAACCGAAGAACAAACACAGAGTCCTGAATTTTGCTCATTTACTTTTGACCCGCCATCAATTGTCTCTGGCGGCGGTGATTTGCTGGACTGCATGGAGTGCAACCACAATGGCCGTTGGTATGAAACCCCTATTGACTTCACTGGCATTGCACGCTCGTTTACCTCGTCAGCGGCCTACCATCAATCACCGTTAGTGTTTAAACGCAATGTGATCACAAGTTGTTTTGAACCAACGCCGTATTTATCACGCCCTGATTTCACCACCTTAGCGCAGGATTTTGTGGTTTTTGGTAATGGTTACCTTGAAAAGCGCATTAACCGGCTCGGCGATATGTTAACGCTTAAACCCTCCTTGGCTAAGTACACCCGCGCCGGTGTGAATGAGGGGCAATACTGGCAAGTGAAGAATTACCAAGATGCCTACGAATTTCGCAAAAATAGCATTATCCATTTGAAAAACCCATGTATTCACCAAGAGATATACGGCGTTCCCGATTACTTGGCGGGGCTTATTTCCGCTAACTTGAATCATTCGGCTACCCTGTTTAGAACAAACTATTATGAGAATGGGAGTCATGCCGGTGTGATGGTATATCTTTCCGCGGCATTAGCTGACGACAAGGCCGTCGAGTCATTAAAAAAATCACTCACAGAAGCCCGTAAAGGTAAGGCGTTTAAGAATATCTTTGTGTATGCCGCCAACGGTGGCAAGGATGGGATTCAAATTTTGCCATTCTCACAAATCAGTGCGAAAGACGAGTTTGTCGGTATCAAGGACACCACCCGCGATGATTTGTTGGCAATGCACCGTATCCCACCGCAGTTGATGGGGATCATTCCGCAAGGCTCGGGTAGCCTTGGCGATATCGAAAAAGCCGCAATGGTGTTTTGGTTCAATGAGTTACTACCTCTGATGGAAAGCATGAAATCAATTAATGACATGCTAGGTGTTGAAGTGATCCGCTTTAAACAATATGCGTTGCTGGATTTTTTGACGCAGGCGAAGAACAAAGAGCCTAACTATAAATAAACCTTTCAATTCACGTTAATCGATGCTCCCCCTCTCAAACATAATAGAACGGCCTTAGTGCCGTTCTACCTATTCCACATACCCAAATTTATTTTTTATCTCATCTAGGCTGTACAGCCTGAATAATCGCAAATAACACCACTCACGAGCTAATCACATCATAGCTAGCGCGGCCCATCTTTACCCCTTTGCGCGCGCTTGCTCCCCCGCCTCGCCCGCACACAAAAGGGGTGGGATTTTGTGCGGGTGTACGAGAGACTAAAGTGGCACCAGTACAGATACCGAGCAGAAAATAAGTCAAGTCTAAATTTGTGCAAATGAATACATTTTTGTCATTTATCCATACACTCTATAACTTACAAATAAAATCTACACCTGTAATATTGAAATCTGTATTAACAGGAATTTTTGTTAAATAAACACTAAATCCCGATAAGTCTTCGCTAGCTACTTTTCTTAAAGCTGATTCTACCCTTTTTTGAAAAAATTCATCTGAATTATCTGCTACTCTTAGATAATGATAAAAACAAAATAAATTTAAAATATTTTGTTCTTTATTTAAAAAAATGGCAGTTCCTGATTTATTATTTTCTTTATAATCTTTTTCTTTAAGGATAAGCATCTCAGCAAGTTCACCCAACCCCTTTTTATCAAAGAAACAAAATCCTTTTATAGCATAATACCCCATTTCATACTCTAATTGCTTATTAATCAACTTATCAATAAATATGTTGGAATAAAAATGTGGCTTCTGTAGTCCTTTTATATAGTAATCATCAAATTTAGTGGAATTCGGCTCAAACATAACCATGTTAAATTCATGGCTATCAATATTTTCTCTTACTCCTCTCAGCCTATCACAGGTATAATAGCCAAGCCAATCAAGCTCATCATGAATATAGGTACTATTTCTACCTGAATAATTAACTCTTCTATAAACATAATCAATAAGGTCATGAGGTTTATCTAGAATATCCACAATAACATAAAGATCAAATATATTAATAGCCCATGGTAATTCATCGTTATTAAACAAGTTAGTTTCAGACACAAAATGTGGATTACTTGTGAACTCATCAAATCTTTCTTGACTAATCGGCATTAGTACAATATTCCGAACATCGGATAAATCAAGGTTAATTCTTTTTTTATTTTTATATCTAAGTTTTGGGTCATGTCCTTCAGAAAATAGTGACCGCTTAGTCCTAATACATTGTTCATAAGCTTCCTTTATAATTTGCTCAACATGTTTTTTTACTCTTTGTGTACTACCATCGACAGCTTGCTCTGAAATTTTATGAGCCTTAGCCTCAATAATAAATAAAGTATCTTTATATTTTAATAAACCATCGACTTCACATTGCAAACCTGTATCAATAGAATCATAATATATTTCCTGATAAACTTCTGAATCCACCATTACACTTTTTAAAAGATTGATTGCCTTTTCTTCTAAATTAGCGGCTCTATGCTTATTGTATTTTTTACTTAGTTCTTTATTATTTCTCAAAAATTCATCAGCCAACTGATAAAACGATTTGTATATCATATCCAAATGGACACAAAAATAAGTCCCATCCAAAAACAATAATGGTTTTTTAGAAAAAATATTATACGTTTTTTCTTCTTCTAAAATAGATAAATCTTGTAATGATAAATGATTAATTAGTTTATTTAAAGAAACTTTCCTTTCGCCACTACAGTTTAAAATTTCATCTTTTCCCAAAAAAAATATGTCATTAATTTCTTTAACGAACTCAATATTAACATAAAAATCTATATGTTTATAAGCTGATTTTTTATTTCCTATTTTCCCTCCAATTATTTTATAAAATTCCCTCTTATCTTTTTTATATAATTCAATCAACTCTTGTTTTTTTAACTTAAACTTACCAGCCTTAACATGAGTTTCACTTAAATATATCCTATTGATAATTAAAAATAACAACTCAGCATCTTTATATGAACATCCCAAACCACTAATCAAGCTTTCTTCAAATATTTCAAATAGTGATTTAAAATAATCCGTTGCATGCAATCCATAATATTCACCCCGAATAAAATTCTTATTCATAGAGTATATTTTTTCTATGCCCCCACCAATGTTTGGCTTATCATCATTAAATAATCGCTCGATAGTATCTATACTGCTTAAATTTTCTTTTATTATCTTTATATCATTAAAATCGGGGGATTTCCCATCAATACTGGTTAACTTAGGAATTAAGCTAATGATTTTTTCATAAATTATCGGAAGACCTTTGCCATAAACAGATTCATAAAAAAAAATTGAGATTACAGCTTTAACATCCACTTTCTCAAGGATGTCCATCAGTTTATCAAAATCAACCTTTACTTTTTTTTTGATTTCATCTACATCTATGAATTCATTCATTTCACATCTCACTTATTACGTATTCAACCATCTGATTTAAATATATTTATTCATATGAGCAATGCCAATACTTGTTATCTTCACTTATTAAAGGTTCTCTTATAAGCCTAGCTACATTTTCATCGCGTTTCATTTGAAAAAAATCAATTTCATTCTGATAACTCATTAAAATATTAGTTATAGATTCTTTTGTTTCTTTCGATGTACGTAATCCAAAAGTTATGCTAGTGATGGCATCAATATCAAAGCTAAGAATTCGACCGCCTTCATCTGGTATAGTAAATCTCCACTCCATTTCATATTGCCAATCATCTGATTTTGTTGATAGCATTTTTATAAACAAATCTGTATATGCATCTACATCAAACACCGAACCTGCTTGAGCCATGAGCAAATAGGCATTCCTACTGATCTCCTCCTCCTTTTTATAAGTGACTTTTCTTGGCTCTATAGATTTATTATCAAGTGATTGCTGGAACAGTTTTAATGGTTCATAACCGATACATATTCCTTTGTGGCTATCAGCATAATGTGACCACATAGTATTACTATGAGGAGTTTCTGATAGTGAATAAACTCCATAACTCTCACATTGAGAATTCCAAAAATTTTGAAAAGTCTCCATCCTTCTTTTAGCAGAACTTGTTAGTCTATTATTTTTAAATAACTCATCTATATTACTCTCATTATTTTTTTTATATTTTTCAAAATACCAATGTAAGTATAATTTATGGGCTTTTTCATACTCCTGTATTGTGACCTCCGTGTCGTTCAGTTTCAATTGAGCATCAAATGGATCATTTAATTCCGACGGTTTAGGTAGCCATAGCTCTTTATTTAGAAGGCTTAGAATTGTATATTTTTCAAAGCATCTATATTTAAATAGCTCAGTAGGTATTTCCATTTTTACTATTTCCTAAGATATTAACTATCAATAAATATTTCTAATATAATGTTTCAAATAAAAATATCATCAAGTCCGTCAGGAAGCTAGCTATTTACTCCCCCCTTTGCAAACTGGTTACAATGAGTTTCAAAACAAAGGTTAAAATCTTATATTTTATAAAACAATAAGTTATATTTTTAATTTGTAACCTCTCAAAACGGTTACAGGTAACCACAAAGTAACCCATTTGTAACCTTTTACCTTTCATACATTTTTACATATTATCAATAAGATACAAGACTATTTTATATATGTAACCATTGTAACCGCTTTCCGAACCCCTCCCATAAATTCTGACTACCCCTCAAAGAGATAAAATAATAGCCTATCCTTACTTCACTATTAACAAACAAAATTCACACCCCAAATAACGGTGAGGGGTTCGGAAAAGCGTTACAACCGTTACACCATCCAAAAATCAATCATAACCTATTGATAATAAATCATTCTCATGTAACGTTTTAACCGTTACAACGCATTACAAAACAGAGTGATAAACGTTACATCCTTATAAAACAATAAGTTATATTTCTAATTTGTAACCTTTTAAAACCGTTACACGTAACGGAAAAGTAATGCTTTTGTAATGTTTTTATATGTCTACATTTTAGTTATTAATCAATTGGTTATAGAGGAATATTAAAATTGTAACGTTTGTAACGCCTTTCCGAACCCCTCCCACAAATTCTCTATATTTATAAAAGAGTTTAAATAATAGTCAATTATAGCTTTACTGTTTATAAATCTATCCGCTCTGTATTCATGATCATTTAAAGCTGTCAATTTCCCTGACCCTTTCGGAAAACGGTTACAATGGTTACATACACAAAAAAGGCTTATAACTTATTGATAATAAAAAACTCCGATGTAACTTTTTCCGGTTACAACAGGTTACAGAGCGAGCCTAAAAAGTTACACCATAATAAATCGACGCGTTTGCAGTTAAGCAGACTTGCAGAAGGAGGGATATTTTTAGATAAAAGAAAGGCTGCACAAGGCAGCCGATAGAAAGGAAATAGACGATAACTAACTTTCACTGTTTTCTTGGAATACCCAACATCTAAGCACATCCGGCTTCGACAAAGTACTCCCCACCGCAAGCGTACTATTAAATTGACTGTTAACCACACTTCGCACCGTCTTAACGCCCACAAACTTACGCATACGCCCTGCTTTCAATAAGTTTTTAATATCAGTATTCAATAACATAGACTGACGGTACTCACTGGCCACCTGTGCAATATGGTTAAAATTCACCGCATAAACGCCCTTTTCACTACTGTGATTCACACCAAAAGCCTCGTTATCGTGTAAATAATCAAACAACTCCCAAAACTCCATCACTTGTGGCTGGTCGAGTTGGATCGCTTGAACTCGTTGCTTGGCCAACTCAATAATAAAATCGCGAGTTTGGCGAATATGTGCCGCTTTTACAGGAAGAACTAACGCTAACGTTTCTAGCAAGGCAATTAACTGTGCGTGATTCTTGGCGATCCGCTCATGGTTAATCGCCTTATCCGCAAATAACTGCGCCTGTAAGCCATCTACACGCTCATTGTATTGCTTTAATATTGCCGCTTCTTTCATCAATACCGTAGGCAGAAAACCGGATAATTTTTCAATGGGATAACGCTCTAGGGCAATAGCGGCATAACGGGTTTCAACGCTTTGCTCGGCTTTATCGGTATACAAATGAATAATCCGTTCTAGAACGGCGCGTGACGCATTTATCTCTGCGTTCTGTGCAATCACAATACTGCCTTTAAATAAAGGCTCGTAAGTCTCATTACCGCTATTTTTCACCCCTAACGAACGCGTGGCACGGCCGTTATACAGTGACTTAAGTTCTTCCCAATCAAACGCTTTCAGCTTTGCATTATCTTGCACGCGATCACTTTCAATTAAACACACCGGCAAATTACTAATCTGTGAAAAGTTTCGTCCTCGAGCGGCAACACTCGATTTTGATGCATCGAACCCCTCATAATCTGCACGGCCACATAAACGCCATAAAAACTCAATCAAGGTACTTTTACCAGAACCCGGCTCACCGCAGATTTCTAAAAATGGATAGCTTTTATGTGTTTTTCGTATCTGTTCAGCAAAGAATGAACCTAGCCAGAACGCCAACACCACATAACCTTTTGCGCCAAATGCATCCCAAAGGGAACTTAACCAACTGGTATCAAATTCGCTAAAATCGGTATTAATGGCCAATGATGGGCTAAGGCTTAACGTCTTGATATCCAACTTATTGAGAGAAAAATAATCCTCCTCATTTAACGTAAAACACTTACCATCCTGCACTGCAACATCATTAAACACATACACACCATACTCTTTGTTATAACCCACATAATTTTGCGTGATCACCTCTTTGATATCTGGCAAAGCTTGTTTACAAATGCGGTCCAATTGCAAAGTTGTGCCTGTATAAACCGCCCCTTTGGCCACATGCAATAAACGCTTTTTGAATTCACTGGCACTGGTTAACTGTGAGGCGGTAAACGTGGCTTTAACTTGCGGTTGACGAGGGAAATCGACACGCATGTAATACCATGATTCGTCAGTTTCTACAGACTTTTGGAAATATAATGGTGTGGGATAACAATTGGCAATTTCGACTACCGTACCGGACTCTTTCACCGCTTTTTGTCTAGCTTCATCTTCATCTAAATCAGGTTCGGCATCATGAATACGCTCAATGGTTTTCATCATTTTATCGATATCCAACTTAAACCAATACAACCGATTATCGTGCTGAAAGTCGAACTCTGAACGCTCCGTCCAGTTAAACATTAAACGCGCCTTTTCAAACGCGGTTGAGGCTAACAACAACTTGCCGTAATAGCGATAACGGGCAATATCACGCTCCGTTAGCTTGCCTTTCATATGCAAGTCATTCCAATCGTTGCCACACTCTTTTTCAGCAGGTCTCGCGGCCGTGGCTTTCCATCCATCATCATGGCTGCGGGCAACAAACTTTTTCATGGCGCGTTCGCCAGCTGCACCATTATCTAGCGCCCAAACCAACAACGGCTTTTTATTGTTCCCTAGTGCAGCTTTTAGCGCATTCAACGCAACTTCAGGGTAATTATGGCAAGTCATTAACGATACAGCCGCAATACCATTTTGAATCAAGCTAAGGGCATCAAAAATACCTTCCGTTAGCCAAATCTCTTTGGCTTGGGTTAAATCCTGTTGTGGTAGTGTCCACCAATGCCCTTTATAAGAACCAAAAAAGTTAGCTTTGCGGTCAAACCGTGAGGGCCTATCAATAATACGCTCCCAATATGCCCCCTCGGGTAAAGCAAATTTCACCGTTGCAGCACCTAATCCATTGGCATGATAGCTAGACTCGGAATACAACCCTTTCAATGGGGCGATATCAAGCCCTCTGCCGTGCTGTAAATAGGCATCTGCGGCTGCATTCGGAGCTTGTTGCGTCTTAGGATAGTGTGCTGACCAGTCATCAAAGATATCGGGATAAATCTCTTTTACAATCAACTCAGCGCCACATTTATTTTCACGGCCACAACGTAACACAAACGGCATTTCAATTGAGGTAAATAGCTCTTTTTTCTTACAGTTTGGGCATACACCTTGGCGCAAATAGCCATTTTGCTCTTTAAATTGAAAGTCGTGTATAAGGCGAGGCAATAACGCCTGAATATGATATGATTTCATGTGATAACCTTAGAGCACACAATCAGCGTCCATCCCGCAGGTTGTGTGCTTTTTATTTGCTTACAGAAAATGATTTCTCATACGCTGTGGTAATGTTTTTCTTTCAGTTCAAACAGAATTTGGCAGTCAATACACAAGGTGCAGCCAATCACCGCTTGGCGTCGGGCTTCTGGTATTGGGTGATCACAATTCTCACATTCAAACGCAGATACCCTATTCGCTGGCTTCCTCGCAGCTTGGATATTCTGTTCTAACACTAATGCCGCATGTTCATTAGCGCGGTCGATAACATCAGACATAATTAAGATCTCCCGCTTGTGACTCGAATTTATCCGCTTCATCAATCAATAACTGATGAATTTGCGCGTAATCTAATTTCTCTGTTAATACTTTGTCGGCTAATTGACGTTGGCGATCAGCAAAACGGTTCATTAATGATTTACGCTCATCTTCCCTATTCGCTTTTATATTTTCGGCGACGGGGGTAAATATGGGGTCTGGAATATGTCTCATTTTAAAACCTCATTTTTAGGTAATAAAAAGCCCTGACCGATAAAGGTCATTGTTTAATGATTTGATTATTTAAATACTATCTAATTCTGATTATTTTCTATATTAATAATCATCTTTCGATATTTAATCCGATTTTTTTAACCATGATCGGCAACATGGTGTATGGTATATTTGCTATGCCTGCAATTTCTTGACGGGAATCAGGCATAACAGCCACTTCAAAAAAGGAAAATGCAATGAAATTTTATGTTCATGCAGATAAACAAAGTTCTTATTGGGAGCTCGTGTATAAAGAGTTCAAAATAACTAGTCCTAGCTTTTCTTCTAGAATAGAATCGCTTGATAATTTAGAGGAAGTTATTTTGTATACTGAACAAGCTGATTTAGAAGCACATGATGACAAAAGTCTTATATACTTTGAAATCGAAGAAACTACCAACGACTGGCACTGGACTGCCTTCAGCACATTCAATGGCATAAGTAATTTAGGTATCGAACAAGAAACACACCTACCTTCATATAAAGAAACACAGTTAAGAGCTGAAGCTTTCAAAGATAAAATCATTTCATCACCTATTGTCGATTCGGCCGGTGTATTAATTCCCAATATGCATTTTTCAAAAGCATTTGCGTCTAAATTTAATATTGGCGATTTACACCCTTCTGCACGTCGTAAACGTTTTTAATTAACTAATTTCGCCATTCACAAGACAGTTCTTCTTTTATTGTTATCGTGAACAAATGTGAATGGCTATTTTGTTTCTGACTTTGCTCAATGACATAACGAAAGAAACTTAAAAACTTTGCAAATGGAATACTTGGGCTAAAATCGGCCATTCCATTCACAGAAATCAAAACGGTATTACCTGCATTACTCAAAGGAAGAAAGTGTATTAATTGTGATAATTCAAAAACGACACTATTTATTGGTGAATACTTATCTTCAATACAAATATATACTCCGTTTTGTGTATTCTTGACGATTAAATTACTTTCCACCTTTCATCCCCCACAACCCATCTATATATTTTGTCGCTTCAGCCATAGCATCAAACTTGCCGAACGATTCCCCTAAATGCCAAACGTGATAACGTGTGATTGGTGTCTGCTTCTTGCGTGGTAACGTGATAATCGTAAACCCACGATACACCGCACAATGATGGCTCACACGAATAACCTGACTCATTGTGGCTTACCTAAACCCAACCACACCAACCAACCGTCACGCATTTCCGCGGGTAACGACTCATAGGCCAGCCTTAAACCATTATTCCACGCTGGCAAATACACATAATTCTCCGCACGACTAGAGCCAGGTCTTTTCATCTGAACAATCGGTAACTTACCTGCTTTACGCATATCTGCCACTGCGCTTGCTGGCTTGCCAATCAACTCAGCGAATTTTTCCTCAGTCACAACATCTGACAGACTTACGATTTTCTCTCTCATCTGCTACCCTCTTATGTCAGGCGCTTTCTAGCGCTTTAGGACTCTTTGCTTCATTGCATTGAGATGTCAATGTTCTTATAAAATAAGAGATCTCTTATATAATGTCAACGTACGATAGCGAAAGACTAAAGCTTATACGTGAGTCAGAAAGGCTTAATGTTAAGCAAGCTGCTGATTTGGTAGGTATTAATTATGTTACCTATCATGGATATGAAAGTGGAAAAGCTAAAATGTCATTGGAGTCTGCAATGAAATTCTTTAAGCATCCCCGATTTAGAAAATACCGAGATTGGTTCATGTTCGATGAGGTAAATCCCGAAGCTGGCCAAATCGCACCGGCTTTAGCGCACACTGGGCACGAAAATTCAGGATCACCCCACTCAGACAAGAAAACTGGTTAACAATTTATCAGGCATTTTGTGAGGTTAACTCGCAAAGCCAATCGACCCTCGGAGGGCTTTCTTATGGCAATTAAGAAACTCGAAGATGGTCAATATGAAGTGGACATTAGACCGGCTGGCCGTCAAGGAAAACGCGTCAGACGTCGATTTGATACAAAATACGAAGCCGTTTTGTTTGAACGTTACGCCCTATCAAACAAAATGCACAAAGATTGGTTAGATAAATCCAATGATATTCGGCCGCTACAAGACTTAATTGATTTGTGGTGGAACACCTTTGGCAAAAGTAGCGACTATGCGCAGGACACGTTATTAAGGGCAACACGCATTGCAACCGCACTCGATAACCCGCCAATGTGCTTATTAACCGATAAGCAATTAGCACTTTACCGCGAACTCCGGCTCGCTGCGGGTATCAAGCCCTCCACGATAAACCGTGATTTTTCAGCAATAAGCGGCATATTTACCGCCTTAAAGCGCACGGATTTATTTATGGGTAAGCACCCAATACGAGGGCTATCACGGTTAAAGCAAAAAGCGACTGAGATGTCTTATTTAACGCATGAAGAAATTGGGCTGCTGCTGAATATATTAAAAGGTGATAATAAAAAAGTGGCGATTTTATGTTTAAGCACCGGCGCGCGTTGGGGGGAAGCGGTTAAATTAAAACGCGAGCACGTGATCCAAAATAAAATTCGTTTCACTTTTACCAAAACGGGCAAAGCACGCATTGTGCCGATTTCCCAAGAAGTCGCAGATGCTGTGTGTACGCGAAAATCCGGTCTGCTTTTTCCAAATACCTCTTACGATATGTTTAGAAAACACATAAAGACCATTAAGCCAGATATGCCGCAGGGCCAAGCCACGCATGCATTACGGCATACTTTCGCAACCCATTTTATGATGAATGGCGGCAGTATTATTACTTTGCAGAGAATCTTAGGTCACTCGACATTACAGCAAACCCTGACCTATGCGCACTTTGCACCGGACTTTCTTCAAGATGCGATTACGTATAATCCATTAAAGGGAGGAACAGAGTTAGCTTAATAGATTGTTCGTTTTAGGATGATTTTGACGACGAAAACCGAGGCAAATTTAACTTTTGCATGTCCACAAATTGTCCACACTGGGATGCATTTCTCCGCTGCAAGTACCACCAAATCAGCGTTTAGATCGTCCACAAGTTGTCCACACTTGAACACTTTTAGGCACTTTTGAGCCTTTTTTGTACAGATTATGCACAAAAAAAAGGCACTCGCCCCCGAGTGCCTTTTGACTACAACTCACTGAATATAAAGTAAATTACACCTATTCAGCGGTTCTGGTACTTGTGCGGATGAGGTAATCAAATGCGCTAAGTGCGGCTTTTGCCCCTTCTCCAGCTGAAATAATAATTTGCTTATAAGGGACTGTAGTACAGTCACCGGCAGCAAAAATACCTTTAATACTGGTTTCGTTACGTGCATCGATCTCGATTTCGCCCATACGGTTTCTAGCAACTGTGTCGCCTAGCCAATTAGTATTAGGCAATAAACCTATTTGCACGAATGCTCCCGCCACTTCTAATAAATGTACGCTATCATCAGTACGGTCTTTATATTCGAGACCCGTCATTTTACTGCCATCGCCTTTTACTTCTAAGGTTTGTGCATTGACGATAATATCGACATTTTTCAGGCTACGTGCTTTTTGCTGTAATACAGAATCTGCTTTCAGTTCCGGAGCAAACTCCAGTACGGTCACATGCTCAACGACACCGGCTAAGTCAATAGCCGCTTCAATACCTGAGTTACCGCCACCAATAACGGCAACACGTTTACCTTTAAATAACGGACCATCACAGTGTGGGCAGAATGTTACACCCTTAGTACGATATTCTTGTTCCCCCGGAACACCCATATTTCTCCAGCGAGCACCTGTTGAAATAATAATACTGCGTGATTTTAAGATCCCACCCGATGCAGTTTCGATTTGGTGTAATCCACCTTCTTCTGCCGCAGGGATCAGTTTTGCAACTGATTGGCCATCAATGACATCAACATCATAGCTGTCCACGTGGTTCTTCAATGCGCCTGCAAAAATAGCCCCTTCCGTTTTGATAACTGAAATATAGTTTTCAATATCAACCGTATCCATAACTTGGCCACCAAAACGCTCGCCAATTACGCCAGTACGGATCCCTTTACGTGCGGTATAGATTGCCGCTGAAGCCCCTGCTGGGCCACTACCAATAACAAGAACTTCAAAAGGCTCACGCTCTGTGAGTGATTTCGCTGCACGCGCATCTGCGTTGGTATCAACTTTGCTAACAATTTCACTTAACGTCATACGCCCTTGGCCAAACTCTTTTCCATTCAGGAAAACCGCAGGAACGCCCATCACATTACGTTCATCAATCTCATTTTGGAAAAGTGCACCATCAATAGCCGTATGGCTAATATTTGGATTTAAAACTGCCATTAAGTTCAACGCCTGAACAACATCTGGGCAGTTATGGCAAGATAAAGAGTAATAAGTCTCAAAGTGGAATTCGCCTTCAAGGCCTTTAACCTGCTCTAATAACTCTTGCGCTTCTTTAGATGGATGACCACCGATTTGCAATAATGCCAGCACAAGAGAGGTAAATTCATGCCCCAAAGGTGAGCCTGCAAAACGCAAACCACTATCTGTACCTGGGTTAGTAATTAAAAAAGACGGTGTTCTTAGTGCGCTATTGCGCTCTTCACGTACAGTGACTTTATCTGACAGAGATGCAATTTGTTCTAACAGCTGCTTGATTTCATTTGATTTTTGGCTGTCATCTATATTAGCAACTAATTCAACGGGTTTAGTTAAACGTTCTAAGTAGGCTTTCAACTGTGCCTGTAAATTATTGTCGAGCATGTAATCCCCTTTAATTTTTATCATAAAATCGGGTACATATACCCGTCATGATCCAAGTTGCAGGCCTAAACACCTGCAACCTGAATTATTCAGTGTTAATCAATTGGGTTAGATTAATTAGATTTTGCCGACTAAGTCCAAAGATGGAGACAGTGTTGCATCACCTTCTTTCCATTTAGCTGGGCAAACTTCACCTGGGTGGCTTGCAACATATTGTGCTGCTTTAACTTTACGTAACAGGTCAGCTGCATCACGACCGATACCTTCAGCAGTAATTTCGATTGCCTGAATGATACCTTGTGGGTCAACAACGAAAGTGCCGCGGTCTGCTAAGCCTTCGTTTTCACGCATATTTTCAAAGTTACGTGTTAATGCGCCAGTTGGGTCACCGATCATGGCATATTTGATTTTACCGATAGTTTCTGAACTTGCATGCCATGCTTTATGGGTAAAATGTGTGTCAGTAGAAACAGAGAAAATTTCAACACCTAATTTTTGGAATTCTTCATAATGGTCAGCAATGTCACCCAGTTCAGTTGGGCAAACAAAGGTAAAGTCAGCTGGATAGAAGAAGAAAACGCTCCATTTACCTGCAACATCTTTTTCAGAAACTTCGATAAATTGGCCATCTTTAAATGCTTGGTTAGTAAATGGTTTGATTTGAGTATTAATTAATGACATATGATGTTCTCCTGTTTGGTTACCTATTAAGTTACTGTTTTACAGCAGCTTAATCCAATCATTACCCACTATTGATTTGATAGGTACAACCTAATCATGCACCAATAATTAATAGGTGAAGCATTAGAACGCTTACTGAAAAATTCAGCAAGCGTTTTATGCATTAATGGATATTTTATGTACAGTAGGTTATGCCATGGTGGCAATCGTTTTGCGAAAAC
The DNA here is from genome assembly GCF_013255915.1 of Providencia rettgeri. Lineage (GTDB taxonomy): Bacteria > Pseudomonadota > Gammaproteobacteria > Enterobacterales > Enterobacteriaceae > Providencia > Providencia hangzhouensis. The sequence continues at coordinate 2,556,132 of NZ_CP053896.1, forward strand.
GAATGAGTGCGAGAGAAAAGAATACAGCACCAATAACAACAAGAACCGCAAATTGAGGCCAAACAATTTGGAAGCCAGCTCCGCGATATAAAATCGCTTGAGCAAGGCTAACAAAGTGCGTTGTCGGCATGGTTAGCATAATGTCTTGAACAAGCTGAGGCATACTTTCTCGCGCTGTCATTCCGCCAGAAAGCATATTTAATGGCAATAACACTAAGATCATCAACAAACCAAACTGAGGCATGGAGCGTGCAATCGTCCCCATAAAAATACCAATCGACGTTGTCGCAAATAAACTCAAGGCCACCCCACACATAAACAATAAGATAGAGCCTTCGATTGGTACTTGTAGCAATGTTTTTACAACCAAAATTAAGGAAACACCAGATGCAATCAATACCACCAGCCCCATTGACCATATTTTCGACATCATAATTTCAAATGGCGTTAGTGGCATGACCATCAAATGTTCGACTGTACCGTGTTCCCGTTCGCGGATTAGTGCAGCGCCCGTTAAAACAATCGATAACATCGTAATATTATTAATGATTGCCATAACAGAACCAAACCATGACTGTGTCAAGTTAGGGTTAAAGCGCATCCTCACTTCCAAATCAACAGGTAAACTTGCATTACTACGGTATTTTGCTAAAAATTCATTCACTTCCCCTAAGGTAATATTTTGAATATAACTATTTCCTAAGAAAGCTTGGCTCATCCTTGTTGCATCAATATTTACCTGAATTTCTGGGTGCCGTCCGGCAAGCACATCACGTTGAAAATTAGGCGGAATATCTAGCGCAAAAGTATATGAACCACGATTTAACAAACCATCAATTTGATCTGGTGTGATATCCGCGGGTGGTAAAAAATAAGGCGCATAAAAGCTATTGATTATCCGATTTGATAACTGTGACTTATCTTGGTCAGCAATCGCAATGGGCGCATTATGTAAAGAGCCGGGAGTCACCGTTGCCGACGAATAAATCGATACCGTAAAAGCAAAGACAATCAAGGCTAGCATCGCTTTATCGCGGCCTAAACTGCGTAACTCTTTGACTCCTAGGTTAAAAATATTCTGAATTTTACGTATCATCGCTATGCCTCCTGCTTTTTCAGGAATAAAACACTGAGCCCAATAACCAATGGAACAGTGATCAGTAATGGGATAAACGATAACTGTAAATCGAATAAATTTAGTCCCTTAGAGAAGGTTCCTCGCGTGATAGTTAAAAAGTGTGATGTTGGATAAACCATCCCAACCCAGCGGCCAATACCTTCCAATGATGAAACTGGGTCAATCATTCCTGAAAATTGTGTTGCTGGTATCAGAGTGATGATAGAAGTACCAAAAATTGCTGCAATTTGGCTTTTCATAAAGCATGAAATTAATAACCCCATTCCTGTTGCAATACTGATATACAAAAATGCGGCCAAGGTTAACGTCAGAAAACTACCTTTAAATTCAACACCAAATATATAGACGGACAGTATGCAAAGTAATACAAAGTTAAACATGCCTAATAAAATATAAGGGAGCTGCTTTCCAAGTAAAAACTCTAATTTGGTGATCGGAGTGACATAAAGATTGATAATCGAACCAAGCTCTTTTTCCCGAACAACACTCAACGCGCTAAGCATTGCGGGTATCATCATTAATAATAATGGAATAACTGCGGGAACAATCGCCGGTAAACTACGAACATCTGGGTTATAACGATATCGGGTTTCAATGTCGATAGCTGGCATACCAGCAACGCCAACGGGTTGGCGAGCAGCCATCGTACTTAGCCATGCTAAGTGCATCGCTTGCACATAGCCACGCACAGTTTCAGCGCGGTTTGGCATCGCACCATCAATCCACACGCCAATTTTAACGTTATTGCCGCGTGCAACGTCCCTTGCGAAGTTAGGCGGAATTTCAATCGCAACGGTAATCTTACCGCTACGCATACCAGCCTCTAAATCATCATAATCCTTGATTGGTGGTTGTTCGATAAAGTAACGTGAACCTGCTAAGTTCAGCGTATATCCTTGACTTAACCCCGTTTGGTCGCGATCTAGTACGGAAAAACGTAAATTATCGACATCCATACTAATACCGTAACCCATAATAAACATAAGAATTACAGTCCCTAATAACGCGAGTGTTGAACGCACTGGGTCACGACGTAATTCCATCCCTTCTCGAATGGAATAACTGAATAACCGGCGTAAACTAAAACGTTTTTTTAACGCTTCGGTCGCTTGTTCTTTCAGTTCAGGGTCAACATGGAACTCAGGGGCAGTTTCTTGCCCTTGTCCTGCATCCCCCACAGCATCCTGTAAATAAGCAATAAAGGTTTCTTCAAGCGTGCCAAGGCCTCTTTTTTTGGTCAGGTTAGCAGGGGTATCACAATCTAAGACTTTACCTGCATGCATGAGTGAAATACGGTCACAGCGCTCTGCTTCATTCATAAAGTGCGTAGAAATAAAAATTGTGACACCGTCACGTCTTGATAGATCGACCATCAAATTCCAGAACATATCTCTGGCAACGGGGTCTACTCCCGAAGTTGGCTCATCGAGGATTAACATTTCAGGTTCATGAATAACTGCGACAGCTAAAGATAACCTTTGCCGGATCCCCAAAGGTAAATCGTCAGGCATTACGTCTCGCACATCATCAAGTTCAAAACGCTGGCACATTTCGTCCACTCGCTGGGGAATTTTGTCCTCAGCTATATGAAAAAGCTTGGCGTGAAGTACGAGATTTTGCTCAACACTCAATTCACTATATAGTGAAAATGCTTGCGACATGTAGCCGACACGCTTGCGTGTTTCGATATCTTTCGGATCTATTTCTTGACCAAATAGCCATGCTTGCCCTTCACTGGCTTGTAATAAACCCGTCAACATTTTCATAGTGGTTGATTTACCACAGCCATTAGACCCTAAGAAACCAAAAATCTCCCCTTTTGGGATCTTAAAATTCACATGGTCAACAGCGACGAAGTTACCAAAACGCATAGTTAGGTCTTGGGCTTCAATAGCAATAATATTGTCTTCTGTAGTATCACGTGGAGGGATCACGACTTTTTTGTGGCCACTGCGTTTTTCTTCAGGTAGTAATTCAATAAACGCAGCTTCAAGATCATCACATTGAGTTTGGGCTTTTAATTCAGATGCATGACCTGTAGCGAGCACCTTGCCATCATCCATTGCCACTAACCAATCAAAGCGTTCGGCCTCTTCCATATAAGCCGTTGCGACCAAAACGCTCATATTGGTTTGTCGCAAACGAATGCGGTCAATTAAATCCCAAAATTGCGCACGAGATAACGGGTCAACCCCTGTAGTAGGTTCATCCAAAATTAATAAATCGGGATCATGAATTAGCGCACAGCATAACCCAAGCTTTTGTTTCATCCCTCCTGATAACTTGCCTGCTGGACGGTCTTTAAATGGCGCAAGCCCTGTACTTTCAAGCAAATCCTGAATCCGATATTCACGCTCAGCTTTTGATTGGCCAAATAAGCGGCCAAAAAAGTCGACGTTTTCATAAACAGATAACGTATGGTAGAGGTTCTTCCCTAAACCTTGCGGCATGTAGGCGATGCGAGGGCAAACAGCTCTACGATGCTCAATATCACTCATATCACCATCAAGTACCGTTATTTGGCCTTGTTGAATCACTCTTGCCCCTGCAATCAGGGAGATCAGGCTTGATTTTCCTACACCATCAGGGCCAATCAACCCAACCATTTTTCTTGCTGGGATGGAAAGTACAATATCATCCAACGCACAATTGTCACCATAATGTTGGCTGACATGTTGTATATCGATAATCACATCATCCATCAGTTTATTGGTCATTGTGGTAATCTCACCTCTAATTCAGCAGGCCAAGATTCATTAGGGTCTAAACGCACATAAGCTTTTCCGGGCAGCCCTGTTTTCACATATTCTAGATGTTGCTCTAATAATTCAGGCGAAATTCGTGCACGCACTCTGAACATTAATTTTAGGCGTTCATTTTGTGTTTCTACGGTTTTCGGTGTGAATTGAGCAACACTCGCCACGAAAGTGGTTTTGGCTGGGATTACGATATTTGGTGCAGCGTCAAGTATAATGTGAACATCACTGCCTAAGGCAACTTTTCCTGCATCTTCAGTCGGTAAGAAAAATGTCATATACACATCACTTAAATCGACCATGTTCAAGACTCGCCCGCCAGCGCCAAGTACCTCTCCAGGCTCAGCGACACGATATTGAATACGCCCGTTTCTTGGCGCTTTTAGAATACTGTCATCTAAGTCCGCAATAATACGGCGTTCCGTTGCTGTCGCTGCATCAACACGGTTTTTCGCTTGGACTATACCAGCGCTTGCAGAATCAATGGCTGATGTCGCGGCGGCAACTTGAGCTTTTGATGCTTCCAGTGCTGCACGAGAGCCTTGCATCTGTGCTGTATCATCATCGACTTGTTGCTGAGATACGGCGTTGGTTCTCACCAAAGCTCTAGAACGATTTAACCGTTTTTGCGCTGCGTCTAACTCCGCTTCACGTTGACGAACAACAGCCTGGGCTGCAACTTTTTCGCTTTTACGTTGCGCTAAAGCAGACTCGGCAGTGGTCACTGCACTGATGGCTTGGCGTAATTGTGCCTGTACTTCATGGAGTTGCTCTTGGAGTGCTCGCGTATCCATGCGAGCAAGTTCTTGCCCTTCTTTAACAAAATCCCCTTCTTTTACATTAATCGTTTCAATACGTCCTGCCGTCTTAGTGGCAATATCAATTTCTGTTGCTTCTATACGGCCGTTACTTTGAGCGAATCCAGCGGGTAGACCACCTGAATTAACATTCCAGTAATAGAAACCACCCGCAACAATAATTAATATTAAAATGATGTAAAAAGATACTTTTTGTTTATTTATTTTCATACCATCCCTTTCCATTAAATGAGAAAACAAGGAACAACAATTATTTTGATTATTAACCTGGTGATTATTAATAAAATGACATAACTGTCTCTATACGAAATAAATACCCTTAAAACTAAAAATATTATTTTTATTTAAAACTTGGCCAAGTAAGTGTTAGCACTACCATTAAATTGGCTATCTATTTAATTTAATAGCATTTTATCAACATTTGGTTTAAGTTTAGTTGCCTTATGTCACAAAAAAACAGAATAAACTCACAAAAATCAGGATAAGGCATTAATTGTACATATTTAATTCAAAATAAAAAAATAAAGCCAGTAACTTAATTTACTGGCTTTATTCAACGATGTTTGAATATGAATAAATATTAGCTTGCGAATGCAGCAATCACTTTTTCATCCATTCGGTAACGAACCCATTCATCTTGCGGTTCTGCGCCAATACTTTTATAAAAATCAATTGCTGGCTGGTTCCAATCTAAAACACTCCATTCCAGCCGTTGGCACTTTCGTTCTACGGCTAACACTGCAATATGCTTGAGTAACTTCTTTCCTGCACCCGCGCCACGAAAATCTGGGGAGACATACAAATCTTCTAAATAAATACCATTATTCCCTAACCATGTTGAATAACTCGTAAAAAATACGGCATACCCTGCTGGCTGGCCATCCACATAACAGATTAAGGCTTCTGTGCTTGAATTCGCTCCAAATAAGGAATTTTCAATATCAGCTACCGTGGCTTTAACTTCGTGACGTGCTTTTTCATAATCTGCCAATTCAATGATCATATCTAATATCAAAGCAGCGTCATCACATGTTGCGGGTTTTATTTCTACGTTCATTTGGGGCTCTCTTGTTTTTTGAATCATGATTTTAAACGCTACATAGCAAGAACCCAATTCACAGCAATATTATTCATTTCTTCGCGCATGATATAAGTAACATTTATACCTGTATATGCTTTTTCCCATAATAATCAGAGAGCGCATTTTCGGATCTTGTTGGTTAAATAACATATTAGCTATAATTCTCTCATCGATTAACTAAATGAATATTAAGGAGGCTAATTTATGTTGTTGTGTGATCTTATTGAATATTCACACTTCTTTGGTAATCGCCAGAGCTCAGGCTTTCACAGTTTTATACTGCGATAACCCTGCCTGAGCGAAGCCACTAAAGAAAATCTTCCCTCAGCTTACTGGGTTGTCGTTACGACTATACCCTGGCGTTTTTTCGCCTAAAATTTGAGTAAGCTATGAGCACTTTATTAACTGTAAAATCATTAAATTACGATACTTCAACCTCTACCTTATTAAGCGATATTTCTTTTACCATCCAACAAGGTGACCGCATTGGTTTAATTGGCCATAACGGGAGTGGAAAAAGTACATTATTGAAGCTAATAACCCAACAACTGTTTCCTAATAGTGGCAGTATTACCTATGCAAATCATTGTGTTATTGCTTATATTGAACAACATTTACCCGATAAAATCGCTTGTTTGACTCTGATTGATGCACTTGTTCAAAAACTCCCTGAACAAGATAAAGCCACTGAGCGCTGGCGGGCTGAAGTTTTATTATCAGAATTAGGTTTTACACCTGAACAATGGGAACAAAAAGCGAATGCAATCAGTGGAGGACAACATACACGTTTGCTGCTGGGGCGTGCTTTAATTGAACAACCCGATTTACTGTTACTCGATGAACCTAGTAATCATTTAGATTTGCCCACACTTATTTGGTTAGGTAATTTCTTACAGTCATGGAAAGGGAGTTTTGTGCTAATTTCCCATGACCAATCGTTATTAGATAAAGTCAGTAACTGTACTTGGATTTTACGAGATAAATCATTACATTTTTATCGGTTACCTTGCAGTGCAGCACGGCAAGCATTAAGTGAAAAAGACATCACTGATGCACGCCGTAATCAAGCAGAGCAAAAAGAAATTGACCGTATTGCATCAAGTGCCAAGCGTTTAGCGATTTGGGGGCATGTGTATGACAATGAAGCCTTATCACGCAAAGCTAAACAGATGGAAAAACATATTGACCGTCTTAAAGATGCCCAAACTGAGCTAACTGAAGGCTATCAATGGAAGCTTGCTTTAAATGGCAAAGCTATTCCTGCAGATAGAGTTTTAGAGTTGGAAAACACCGTTGTTTCAACACCGAATGGAAATCAGTTATTTAAAACGGCATTTCATCAAGTGAAAAGTGGTGATCGTATCGCTATCATGGGAGCCAATGGCTGTGGTAAATCAACACTATTACGTCTACTTTGGCAACATTATCAACAAAATTTACGCTATAGCTCACAATTGAAGTTTCATCCAGCAATTCGTGCTGGTTATTATGACCAACAATTAGAGCAGTTAAATGATAATGATAGCCTATTAGATGCACTACGTCATTTTTCACCTTTAACCGATGAACAACGAAAAATGGCATTGATTGGAGCGGGGTTTGCCTATAATCGTCACCAACAGAAAGTGGCAACACTGAGCGGTGGTGAACGCGCTAGATTATTGTTTATTGGTTTAAGTTTAGCTCAGTATGAGTTGATTTTGTTAGACGAACCTACCAATCACCTTGATCTAGAAGGCAAGGAAGCGCTTTGTGAGCAAATTAGCTTATTTTCTGGGGCATTATTGGTTGTAAGCCATGATAAATGGCTCATTGAAAATAGCTGCCAACGCTTCTGGTTTATCGATGATAATCGGCTAGAGGAATACCTTAATGCTGATGATATTTATCATAAAATCGAGCAGCAATCCCAGCAAGTGTTAACGTCTACGCTTGGGGAAAATGGTCCTTCTAAATCAACGATTGAAATTCTCAGTAAGGAAACTACTCATGAAGATGAGTTGTTAGAAACATTGCTGATATTGGAGCAAAAGCTACTTGCGGATCAAAAACGCAAATTAAGCCACCAAAAACCGCAATTACAGCAGCAGTGGATCAACGAAATAGCCCAAATACGCCCTAAATTGGGCTTGTAACCGATACCCCTGGTTACGTTAAGTGATCAGGGGATTTTTTATGAAGTTATATATTGATATAGGTTCATAGCTAAAGTTTACAAAATAATTATATGCACCCTAAAATTTACCTTATTGATGGAATAATAGAAGACTGAGTCGCGTTATTCATCAATAAGAAAATAAATAAGGTTTATTCTTTATGTCTTTTAAGTGAATAAAGATTTTGTAAACTATCTAATTGGTTATTTTATTTTTTGTTTCTTTGCTCGCTTAAAATATGAAGTTGGCACATTAGGGCATACAACCTCTTTAAATTTAACGTCTTTATTCGTCTTCACAGACGGTTCATTTTCAGATGAAACCGGGGCGTTGCTCTGTGGTATTTTGCTTGTCTCTTTCATATATAAACGCTCTTTTGCTTGTATAATATCATTCGTTTTAGCCATTTGATTTTCCCTCTGCCACTAACACTGCATTGACTTGCTCAATACGTTCCACTGCTCGGTTAATGATCTCAACGACTCTTGTTGTCTCTTCTTTCGTCAACTGTTGTATCACGATTTGGTGTCTCAACAATGACTTAAATTTATCTACAGCGCATTCAATTTCATTAGCGAATTGATTACCTGCTTTTAATTCCTGAGCATATTTTAATTTTAGTTGAACTTCTGCCAATATTTCAGCTTTGAGTAATAAAAAACAGCGACCTTCTGGCGTTATGACATAACACTTACGCCCTTTTCCATTATCTTTACCCGCCGAAATAAACCCTAACTCCTCTAATAACGTCAAAGTTGGATATATCACACCTGGGCTTGGGCAATAAAAACCTGCCGTTTCTTCTGCAATTTTTTTTATTAACTCATAACCGTAATTAATTCCCCCTGTCAGTAAATGTAGGATATAAATCCTTAACTGTTTAGGGTTAAACATACGACTGACACTTTTACCGTTGCACAAACACGGCTCGAGTTGTTGTTCATTTGCCATTAAAATTCTCAGTGATTATTTATATAAAAACCGATATATCTAATATGATAGTTACTTTTACAGAAAATGCCAGCTTTAGATATATCTATTTTTGTGCATAACGTGCTAATGATAATCATTCTTATATGGATTATACCGACTAAATGTCGACACAACAGTAAAAAATGTGCGGTAAATTGTCTAACTGAGTAAAGTTGGCAATAGATATGAAATTAACCTATTTTTGAAGTGATAAAGCCAGCCGTCGGTATGTTGGCTGGCTATAGAAGCGAAGTGCAATTACCCAATATTAGGTAATATGTTGAAAACAATCCCTAACTGAACACCAATGACTATAATTCCACAAATAAATACTAATGAAAGACCTAATCCACCGCCTAACACTTGATATTTCCGTTGGTTTAATGTTCTTGATTTAAATGCCATAGCACTAGGTAATAATAAAGCCAGTATTGAAAGTGCGATTGCGGCATACCCTAACGCCATCACAAACCCTTTAGGATAAAATAAAGCAAAAACTAGTGGTGGTCCAAAGGTGAGCAAACCTGTTTGTAGACGCCCTGACGCATTATCTTGACGTTTAAATAAATCCGCTAGAAAGTCAAATAACCCCAAAGCAACACCAAGGAAAGATGTCGCAAGCGCCAAACTCATAAACATTTGTGCAATTAACTCTGTTTTTCCTGATTGAGCCACATCTTTAATTGCATCTAATAATCCATTAAGCCCTGCGTTTTCCGCCAAAATACCAACAAATGTGGTTGTACCAATACTCCCTAATGTTGCGATTTGCCATAAAATATAAGCAATCAACGGGATAGCACTTCCGATAATAAAAATAACCCGCAATTTTTTGACATCTCCCCCCATGTATTTAACGATACTTGGGACGCTACCATGAAAACCAAAGGAGGTAAAAAACACCGGTATAGCAGATAAAATAAGTACTTTTTCAGTTGGGGCAGCTAATAAATTTTGTTGCTCAACATGCGGCATCATTAATGCCAATATAATGACTAAGAAAACAATTTTTGCAGCAAATAAAATACGGTTGATAAAATCTACGGATGAAGTCCCGAAACATACAACTCCCCCACCAATGACGGTAAATACAACAATTCCCATCCAATCTGCCATTTCAATAGCAAAACTACTTTTCAAATTTGATGTAATGATTTCCCCTGCTCCACTGACATAAGCTGCTGTCAATGCATACATCAGGAACATCATACTAAAACCCGTAATAAATTTGCCACTAGAGCCTAAGTACCGTTGTGCAACACTACCGATCCCAGTTTCGTGAGATTCATGTTGATAAACTTCGACCAAAAGTAACGCCGTGTAGCACATCAATGCCCACAACACTAATAACATAGCGAGGCTCACTAAGAAACCATTACCAGCGGCAGCGATAGGCATGGCTAACATACCTGCGCCAATCGTAGTACCTGCAACAATAAATACACTACCAAGTGTGCGATTTTTCATATTGAGATCCTAACAATCAATTAAATATTAATTTTATAATTAGAGTGATTTAACTTATTTTCTTCATTAATGAGTTGTTGTAATTTGTCTTCAAAAATATTTTTTAACTCTGCCCAATAGGTTTCAAAATGTGCCCTATCACGCAGGCAATGTGTCATGACTGCCGCCCGTAGCACATAAATCGACCGTACTTTATGCCATTCACTATCAGAGAATTGTGCATCTCGACATAGATTCAATGGGTTATCGCCATATTCTTCATAAGTTAGCGAGGTTGATGAGGTGAGAAAATCATTAGAATAACTCCGGCCTGCCGCATAAGAGCATAATTCATATAACCGTTTATTTAATTGATTTTGTTTTTCTAAAGAGGTGTTGCCAATTTCACGAAACATAAAGTTAATCATGTGAAAATCAGGCGTTGGCATCGCTATAATTGAAAATTGACGTTCCTCAATAATAAAAGGCTCACATTGATTAATTTTATCAATCATCCAATTGGCAGTGATGACCCCATCCGCAATCACTTTTCCATACCCTAAAACATTTAACGGAACTAAGCGATGTGCAGCCCATACCGCTGCTGCGGTTGCGCCCGCTTTTGACCCTTCCATAATAGATGAGCCCAATAATACATTTTGTGTTTTTTCTGTTTTACGCTGCTTTTCTTGAACTTCTTCAAATACATAAGCGGCATGGTAAGAAACTAAATCCACAATCCGCTTATCTTTCATACAAATTGCACCTGCCGCATAAGGAATAAACCCCACCTTATGAGGGTCAACGGTAATCGAGTCCGCTTGGCTTAATGCTTTAAAGCTTTCATAAACATCACGTTTTGGCCACACCATATTTTCAGGAAAAATCCCTTCACTATGATAGCGTTGGAGTAAATTCTCATACTCCATAAATTGGTTTTCTTCATCGCGAAACATCGCACAAGCGTATCCCGCGTAAGCAGCATCGATATGCACATAAAAAGAAACCCCAAAACGTTGCTCGCATTCACGTCGTAGCTCAATAACTTCTCTGACATTGTCTATTGCGCCAGTTTCTGTGGTACCAACAACGGCAACTACCGCTAAAATTGGCTCCCCTTGCTCAATTAATGTAAATACCGTTTCACGCATTTTACGTACATCTGTTCGATAACTTGCATCAACGGGTAATTGCACAATATTCTGTTGGCCTAAACCAAGAATATCCATCGCTTTCATCCATGAATAGTGTTTAGACTGCGGTACCAATAACTTACCGAGTTTTCCTTGTTCTATTCCAACACCACGGCAGGTTAAATCACGAATTTCCTCAAAAATTTGTTGTTTCTTTAACTCGTCAATTAAATCTAGAACCGCGGAAACTGAGAGATTGAGTAACTCTTTTTCAGTTTTATCCTTTAGCAAGTATTGGGATTTTGGATGCTGCATAATCGCTAACGGTAACGTTTTAATATTTCTAGCTACCCATAATCCTTCGTAGTTAGCAACCGTTCCACCAGATGTAATATGTCCCCAAGCATGTTGTACGTCATAACCAAACATGGCACATAAATCTAACCCGGCTTCTATTTCTAAAACTGTTGTCGTTGGTGAAGATTCTTGTGCACAATTATTGGGGTTGTACATCATCGCCATGACATAAGCCAAATTAGAAATCATCAGTGTATCTGCATTCATATGCCCCATATAACGGGGGGAGAACCATGGAACCGATGTTGTTTTTAATTTTGAAGAGAGTTGATTAAGAATGCCTTCAGTACGATAAAGCGTATCTCGGTACTCGGGAGCATAACGGTCAACAGTAGAGATAAGATCAGGATCTTCAGGATGATAGCTGGAGCGCCAATGCATATGTTCACTAACTGAATACTCCATCATTTCTTTGAAAAAGACAGCATTTTCAGATTTAGGACCTAAAAATAATGCATCTACATTAATTTTTGAATTTTTAAAATTATTTATCATTACTACACCTTCAAACTACAATTAACGGGTGCTAATTGCACTTAAGTTACTTAACTTAATATCATTGGAAAGTGCATAACGGGCTGTGTTTATATAAAAGATATCAATATATTAATGATATACATTTAAAAATATCATTTAAGCATTAATTATTGATAAACAAACCGTTAATGGCCAACTTATTTATAGATATAATCTATTTCTATTAAATTATTAATAAACTAATAGGAATTTCATTCTGATTTGTGGACAAGCACAAAAAAACAAAATTTATTCAACTGTAAAGAGATTTTTACGCTGAAAAAGCTTGAATATGTAAAAAATTTGTTATAGATGGTGCGATTTTCACTGCTCTTAAAGAACTAAAGTTAAATAGTGAAAACCGCAGAAAGTAAATCCAATTAACTGTTTAGCAAAACAATTTTCCCAACAAGATCACCTGATTCCATATATTCATGGGCACTTCGCACCTGAGACAAGTGATATATTTTGTTAATAATAGGTTTTATTTCACCATTTTGTAACAACCCCCAGACTTGTTTCTTTAGTTCTTGGGCAATCACTGCTTTTTCCTCAATAGTTCGAGAACGCATTGTTGATCCCGTATGAGTTAATCTTTTTACCATTAAAGGCATCATATTTAACTCTTTAGGGTTACCTTTCATCATACCAATTTGAATTATTCGTCCAAATTTAGCAGCAACTTGATAATTTTTCGCAACATAATCACCACCGATAATATCTACGACCATATCAACACCTCGAGAAGAGGTATAATTGAGTGTTGCTTCAACAAAATCATCGTTTCTGTAGTTAATAACACAATTTGCGCCTAACGATTTTGCAACTTGAACTTTGTCTTCTGAACCAACAGTAGTAATCACTGTTGCGCCAAAGGCTTTTGCTAACATAATTGCCACGCTACCAATTCCCGATGTTCCACCGTGAATAAGTACCGTTTCGTCTTTTTTAAGTTTGCCTATTTGAAAAACATTTGCCCAAACAGTGAAAAAGTTTTCAGGTATCGCTGCACCCTCGATAAAAGATAAATTCCCTAACGGTAAGGCTATGTTTTTATGCACTAAACAATATTCTGCATAACCTCCCCCGGCAACCAGTCCACAAACTTTGTCTCCGAGCTGCCATTCCTCTACATCATCCGCCTTGGCAACTATAGTTCCTGCAATTTCAAGCCCCATAATCGGAGAAGCATCTGTCGGTGGAGGATAAGACCCCTTACGCTGAAAAATATCAGGGCGATTAACCCCCGCAGCTTCCACCTTAACGAGCAAATACCCTGCAGAAATTCTAGGTAACGGTATATCAATTAATCGCAGCTTTTCTGGTCCACCAGGTTCTATAATGTCTACAACTGTCATCGAGGTGGGTAAAGACTGTTGGATAAGTGCCATTATATTCTCCTTTTTGAGGTTAATTTGAAAAATTGATATTCCTAAATTTATTTTTGTGTTAAATTAATGCTAATTAGTTTAATATTTCGTGCTTAATTACGACAGTTTAGAGTAGTAATTACTATGATGATGTAAGTCATCTTTTTCTCGTTTAGAGGCTAAAATTTAATCTATATCAAATTATATACTTAGTAATCTTCTTTAATTTAGCATGAATATCTAAATTCACTAATTTCTCACATGCCTTCTGATTGGCTTTTTTGTTTATTAAGTCGATTCTGTCATACATTACTACTTACTAGTTGCATTATCTTATGTTAAAATTGACTCATATCAATAATTTTAACTTGATTGAGCCTTAAATATGATCCCAGAAAAAAGAGTTGTTCGTCGCATCCAGTCTGGTGGTTGTGCTATTCATTGTCAGGATTGCAGTATTAGCCAACTTTGCATTCCTTTTACGCTGAATGAACATGAACTGGATCAACTTGATAATATCATCGAACGCAAAAAACCAATTCAAAAAGGCCAAGCTTTATTTAAAGCAGGCGATGAATTGCGTTCATTATATGCCATCCGCTCAGGTACAATAAAAAGCTATACAATAACCGAAGAAGGCGATGAGCAAATTACTGGTTTTCACTTAGCAGGAGACCTTGTTGGCTTTGATGCTATCATTCATACACAGCACCCAAGTTTTGCACAAGCACTTGAAACCTCAATGGTTTGTGAAATACCTTTTGAAACCTTAGACGACTTATCAGGCAAAATGCCTAATTTACGTCAGCAAATTATGCGTTTAATGAGCGGTGAAATTAAAGGTGATCAAGAAATGATCCTTTTATTATCTAAGAAAAATGCGGAAGAGCGTTTAGCTGCATTTATTCTTAACCTCTCTCACCGCTTTGCGGAACGTGGTTTTTCACCAAGAGAATTTAGATTAACCATGACTCGTGGAGATATCGGTAATTATCTTGGCTTAACAGTTGAAACCATTAGTCGCCTTTTAGGACGTTTCCAAAAAAGTGGCATGCTAAGTGTTAAAGGTAAGTACATCACTATCGAGGATATGGCTAAACTGACTGATATCGCTGGTAAAGTTTCAGCAATTACATGCTAATATCCCTAAACGGATCACGTTATCAGTGATCCGTTTTCATTTTTTTCTCCAGATTTCTTGCCTATTTAATCTCAATATCATAGTTTATCTATATGGAAATATCCGTGTATCGAGAGGATTTCAATATGGCAAACTATAAAAACCTGCTAGTTGCAATTGACCCAAATCAGGATGATCAACCTGCATTAAGACGTGCTGTCTACATCGTGCAGCGTAATGGTGGACGGATAAAAGCGTTTTTGCCTATCTACGACCTTTCCTATGACATGACAACCTTACTTTCTCCTGAAGAACGTAATGCCATGCGCAAAGGTGTAATAAGCCAAAAAGCAGCGTGGATCAAACAACAAGCTCATTTCTATCTTGAAGCGGGCATTGATATTGAAATTAAAGTTATTTGGCATAACAAGCCATATGAGGCCATTATTCAGGAAGTAATAAATGGTGAACATGACCTGTTACTGAAAATGGCGCATCAAACCGATAATTTTGAGTCGATTATTTTTACCCCACTAGACTGGCATTTACTCCGAAAATGCCCTGCTCCCGTTTGGATGGTAAAAGACAAAGTATGGCCTGATCACGGTTCAGTGGTTGTCGCCGTTAACTTATCAAATGAGGAATCTTATCACGATGACCTCAATATCAAATTGGTCGAAAAAACAAAAGATTTAGCAACTCGCATTATTAAGGAACAGGAAATCCATTTAGTGAGTGCATATCCTGTTGCTCCTATGAATATTGCCATAGAGTTACCTGATTTCGACCCGAGCCTATATAACAACGCACTACGCGGCCAACATTTAATTGCGATGAAAGAGTTGCGGCAAAAATTTGGGATTGATGAAAAATATACCCATGTCCGTGAAGGCTTACCTGAAAAAATTATTCCAGATATGTGTGAAGAATTGCACGCTGGGGTTGTGGTACTGGGTATTTTAGGCCGCACAGGCATTTCAGCGGCTTTTTTGGGGAATACCGCGGAGCATGTCATCGATAAGCTAAAATGTGATTTATTAGCGATTAAACCTGACGGTTTTGTTTGTCCTATCAACCCTGCTGATGATGATTAGCTAATCATCTAAAACTTATTAAGCCCCAATAATATTTATGTTATTGGGGCTTAATTTAATCATGGCTAAGTTATTGCTGAACTGAACTTTGACTAAGTATCGGCCAAGCTTGCATAGCATTAAAAATGACTTGATTAAGTCTTTCAAGATCAATTCCATCACAAGCTTGTATGGTAAAACCATCAATTACCGTTATATAAAAATCAACGATAGCTTCAATCGGCGCATCTGGAGCAACATCACCATCATCAATACCTTTACGCATACGTGCCAGTAGAATTTCCTGATAACTTTTCCGTTTTTCTTGGACGTTTAATTGCACATCTTCGATTTGCTTTGACCCATTCATTGTCGCTGTAATCAGCATACAACCTGCAGGCTTGTTTGGCTGAATTAGCCTTTTAGCGCTTTCATACATCAGCAATTCAATTGCAATTTTCGCTGTTTTGGCTTGCTTTACAATAGACAAAATAGGACAAGCTTCATTCATCAAATAATAATCAATACATTGATTAAACAACGATGCTTTATCACCAAAAGCACAGTAAAGGCTAGGCGCTGTGATACCTAGCTCTTGAGTTAAATCGCTAATTGAGGTTGCAACATAGCCATTTCGCCAAAACAATAGCATGGCTTTAGCTAGTGCATCTTGTTGGTCAAAGCCTTTAGGCCGCCCGCGTTTTATTTGATTCATATTCTCACTTTACTCGCAGTCAATTCACTATACCACAACTATTTTATAGTGATCATTATAAAAATAATTGACAACGTCTAAATTCACATAAACAATAGCGCCATGATTTTATAGCGGTCACTATAAAATCATTCTTTTTTGTAAACTACTTAACTTTCATGGAAAGCGCATGACAACAACTCATATTTCTTCGCATAATGGTAACTGGCTTTCACTATTATCTGCAACTTTTGCTTGCTTCATTATTGTTACTGGTGAGTTTTTAGCCATTAGCGTGCTAAATAACATCGCTTATGATTTTCAAATATCAACAGGTACCGCAGGGCTTACAGTCACTGTCACATCTATCGCAGGTATGGCATCCTCCCTATTTGTCCCCATTTATGCAAAAAATATCGATAGACGCCAAGTTTTACTTTTCTTAGTTGCTCTCATGATATTAGCTAATGCAATTACGGCTTTCGCGTCTAATTTTAGTTTAGTTTTATTAGGTAGATTCGCATTAGGAATTGCACTAGGGGGTTTTTGGGGAGTTGCAGCAGGCTTAGTGATACGTCTAGCACCTAAAAATATGTCAATAACCACATCCGTAACAATATTCTTTTCAGCCGTCACATTAGTCACCGTGCTCGGAGTACCTCTAGGCGCTTGGTTATCTGATAATTATGGTTGGAGAATGCCTTATATTGCGCTGGTTATTGCAGGTGCTGTCGCGTTTTTAATGCAGTATTTCTCTTTACCATCATTAAAACCTTCTTCGTCTATGCAATGGAAGGAATTGTTATTGATGCCATCGCACCCTATTGCGCGTAAAGGGTTAATTATATTCACACTGATTTTTTTAGCACATTTCTCTGCGTATAATTATTTTACGGTGTTCTTTAAACAAACCGCAGGTTTTATCGAAGGACAAATTTCAGCACTATTGCTCTTTTTTGGGGTGGCCAGCGTAGTTGGCAATATACTGGCGGGTTATGTCGGAAAATATAATGTTCGTTATAATTTCGCGATTAGTGCACTTTTATTAGCCTTAGCTTTTCTCGCATTATCTGTTTTAGATTTTAATTGGGCGACCAGTATCATATTTGTTTTTTCATGGGGGATCGCTGCGGGTATGGTTCCTGCAACAATCAATATGTGGATGCACGTTCATGTTCCGGAATTAACTGAGAAAGGTTCCGCCCTTATTACCTTTATGTTTTTAATTCTAATTACTATTGGCAGTCTAGTAGGAGGATACGTCATGGACCATTTCAATGGCGGAGTTCTCATGATGAGCATGCTCATAATATCAACACTAGCATTTTTATTAGTGTTTACCTTTGCTCGAGGGCTAACCAATTGCGCTCGATTTTGCCTCAAATGATGCGTTTATAAGGCTGCATCACATAAACTGATTTAACTCTCAAATATCAAGAAGGGGTGACTGGAATTAACCAATCACCCCTTCTTATTTACTTTACTAATTATTTTGAAATGAATTAGTAACTCATTAAATTACAATGCACGTAAGATTGCATCAACGCTATCTTTCGCATCACCAAACAACATCTGTGTATTTTCTTTGAAGAATAATGGGTTTTGTACCCCAGCATAGCCTGTATTCATTGAACGTTTAAATACAATGACATTGCTTGCTTTCCAAACTTCAAGAACTGGCATACCTGCAATTGGGCTGTTTGGATCTTCTTGAGCCGCTGGGTTAACCGTATCGTTAGCACCAATAACAAGAACGGTATCGGTATCAGAGAAATCATCATTAATTTCATCCATTTCCAATACGATATCATAAGGTACTTTAGCTTCGGCTAATAATACGTTCATATGGCCAGGTAAACGCCCAGCTACAGGGTGAATACCAAAACGCACATTAATACCACGTTCGCGTAATTTAGTGGTGATATCCGCAACAGGGTATTGTGCTTGTGCTACCGCCATACCATACCCCGGAGTGATAATTACTGATGTTGAGTTTTTCAACATTTCAGCGACTTCCTCTGCGGTGCTTTCGCGATACTCACCCATTTCTTCTTCTGTGCCTGTTGAAGAGCCATCTGTACCGAAGCCTCCTGCAATAACACTGATAAACGAACGGTTCATCGCCTTACACATAATATAGGACAGAATCGCACCTGAAGAACCGACCAATGCCCCTGTGACAATCAGCAAGTCATTGCTTAACATAAAACCTGCCGCTGCAGCAGCCCAACCTGAATACGAATTCAGCATTGAAACGACCACTGGCATGTCCGCTCCACCAATTGAAGCGACTAAATGCCAGCCAAAAGCCAAAGCTATCGCGGTCATAATTAGCATCAAGAAGACTTGCAAGCCGACACTTTCTGTTTTAACAAAAATCACTAACAGAATAAATGAAACCACTAACGCCGCTAAATTCAGTTTATGGCGATTAGGTAACATCATCGGTTTTGATGACATTTTCCCTGATAATTTACCATAAGCGACTACTGAACCGGTGAAGGTAACTGCACCAATGAAGATCCCTAAGAAAACTTCAGTTAAGTGAATGTTTTCCATCACAACATCAGCGTGCCCTTCACTTGCGATAAAGCTGTTAAAACCAACCAGCACTGCAGCTAAACCGACGAAACTATGTAAAATAGCCACCAGCTCAGGCATTTCTGTCATTTCAACTTTTTTCGCTAAGCGAATACCAATGACAGCACCAATGACCATCGCAACGATCATCCAGCCCACATTAGCACTGTGAGGACCTAAAATAGTGGCTATCAAGGCGATAGCCATCCCGATAATGCCATAAGTATTCCCACGTTGGGAACTTTCATGACGGGATAGCCCCGCAAGGCTGAAAATAAATAGGATAGCAGCAACTATGTAAGCTGCTGTCACAATTCCACTCGACAACATAAGTTACCCCTTACCCTTTACGAAACATTTTTAACATGCGTTGAGTTACAGTGAACCCACCGAAAATATTGATACTCGCGATCAATATGGCGATAAAGGATAAGAAGCTTACCCAGCCACCGCTGCCAATCTGGAGCAAGGCGCCCACGACGATGATCCCTGAAATAGCGTTAGTGACTGACATTAACGGTGTATGCAATGCATGAGTCACATTCCACACCACGTAATAACCAACCACACAAGCTAAAGCAAATACAGTAAAGTGCGATAAAAACTCTTTTGGTGCTGAATTAGCAAACCAACCAAACAAGATGATAGCTAATGCCATCAAGCCATATTTTACCGTTGGTGACATCTTTTTCTCAGGCGCTTTAACTTTTTCCACCGCTTGCGGTTTCGCCTGCGGCTGAGCAGATACCTGAATTGGGGGCGCTGGCCAAGTGATTTCACCTTGTTTAATCACAGTGACCCCACGAATTACCAGATCTTCAAAATCAATGTCTATTTCACCATTTTTCTCTTTGCACAATAACTTCATCAAGTTAACGAGGTTTGTTCCATATAACTGCGATGATTGTGTTGGTAAACGGCTTGGTAAGTCGGTATAACCAATGATTTTTACGCCATTGTCAGTCACAACCAGCTTGTCAGCTTGGGTTAACTCACAGTTCCCCCCAGTTTGCGCCGCTAAGTCTACAATCACACTCCCCGGCTTCATTGATTCAACCATTTCCTTGGTAATCAATTTAGGTGCAGGCTTACCTGGAATCAGTGCCGTAGTTACAATGATATCGACTTCTTTCGCTTGTGCAGCGAACAGTTCCATCTCAGCTTTAATAAATGCTTCTGACATTACTTTGGCGTAGCCATCGCCACTACCGGCCTCTTCTTTGAAATCTAATTCAAGGAATTCAGCCCCCATACTCTGAACTTGCTCTTTCACCTCAGGACGAGTGTCAAAGGCACGCACAATGGCACCTAAACTACCAGCAGCGCCAATCGCAGCAAGGCCTGCAACCCCAGCCCCGATGATCATGACTTTCGCTGGAGGAACTTTACCTGCGGCCGTAATTTGCCCCGTAAAGAAACGGCCAAATTCGTGAGCAGCTTCAACAATTGCACGGTAGCCGGCAATATTCGCCATTGAGCTAAGCGCATCAAGTGATTGAGCACGTGAAATGCGTGGTACCGCATCCATCGCCATCACGTTAATTTTCCTAGCTTTTAAAGCTTCCATTAGCTCAGCATTCTGTGCTGGCCAAATGAAACTCACCAGAGTCGCTCCTTCTTTTAATAGAGGAATTTCATCATCCAGTGGCGCGTTGACTTTAAAAACGATATCCGCAGCAAATGCAGTATCACGATCAACGATTTCCGCCCCCGCTTGTTCGTATGCTACATCGTCAAAACTAGCTAAATGACCCGCATTTTGTTCTACACAGACAGAAAAACCTAACTTAAGAAGTTGAGTTACTGTAGATGGTGTAGCTGCAACACGCGCTTCATTGGCAAGTCGTTCTCTTGGTATACCAATACGCATAATGTTCCCTTTTTAATGCCTAACGTAATGTTGTTAATAGAGTGTTTGCTAAAATAATGACTGTCATCACAGAGAAAAGTCTTATTTTGTGCCTAAACAGATTTTTAATGTTCTAATAACCTACTGAAAATAAGCTTCTTGATCCATAATTGATCACGATTCTTAGACAGTAAATGGAATTCGCAGTGAAAATCTTAGTTTTAGGTCAATAAAATACTGGATACTTTAAAAAATCTGGTAAATTTAACTAGTCAATAATTATTTATTTCTCATAAAAATAAAATCATGAGACAACAGGTTCCGTTACGTGTAATAATCACGTACATGTGATACAACTAAGATTCAGCATGTTTATAATAAATTGCGCAAGGCGGAAGGATTTTGTATGAAGCTGAAAACTACGGTCATCGCAGCCGCGGTGTTATCATTAACTAGTATAACTGCTACTCAGGCGGCTGTTGAGTTGACGCCAAAACAGGCTACTGAATTAAAACCTTATGAGCGTATAACAGTCACCGGGCGCTTTAATGCTATTTATGAAGCATCCGATGCAGTCTCCCGTAGGGCTGATAAAATGGGGGCATATGCCTTTTACATTCAAAGCCTTGATGATGTAGGTGATAGCGGCAACATGCGTGTTGTTGCTGATGTCTACGCAAAAGACGCACCACAAGTTGATACACCAAAACGTCGTGTATTCGGTGGTGTTGAGGAAATGTCAAAAACTGACGCAACAGAATATGAGCCTTTTGATACTGTTACTGTAAGCGGTTTTTACCCTTCTCAACCAGACCTATATGAGGCTATCGCCAAAAAAGCACTTGAGAAAAATGCTGCCTCGTTCTATGTGGTTCGTAATATCGCAATGAATGATGGTGGAAATACATTAGCAACTGCTTATATCTATAAGAAAGATGCACCGAAACGACAAGTTCTTAATGAAGACGCAGTGGTTCCTGCCGATTCTGACGCTGGTCGTGCTCTGTTAGCAGAGGGCGGTGAAGCGGCTAAAAAAGTTCGCATTCCTGGTGTTGCATCTTCTGAAGAACCAACAACCGCAGTCGGACGCTTCTTTGAAACCTCTAGCAGTCAACCGGGTCGTACTAGTGTGACTCTGCCAAGTGGTTATGTTATCGAAGAGGTCAACAAAACAGCAGCTGCACAAATGGTCCCATTTGACTCTATTACATTCTCTGGATATTACACCAATACACCTGAAGTACGTTACCAAATAGCAAAACGTGCGGAAGCGAAAGGGGCTAAATATTTTCATATTACAAGAGAATGGCAATCTAATGGTGGCAGTGTCACTATCAGTGCTGACTTGTTTAAATAGTCCTAATTTATGTGATGTTAAAACCAGCCTACTCGGCTGGTTTTTTTGTTTTTAGACTCTCACTTTAGATTATATCTCGTCCTTTACTCTATTCATCCTCACTCTTTTGAAAAAGTGCATAAAACATCTTAAAAAATGCATACATTACCATTGCATATCTGTCATTTCGTTCGTAGAATCCACACTCTGAAAACATGCAGTCATTCTATCTGCTTTTTTAATGGCTACTAGTTAAACTCATTATTGTAATGGCACTTTAACGTCATTTTAACTTTTGATTTCTGAACGTTCAGGATTTACTTTGAAAAATACTTTGAGTCTTACCGCACTAACTGCGCTAGTTCTTAGCTCAATGGTTGGCGCCGGTGTTTTTAGTCTCCCTCAAAATATGGCTGAAGTGGCTAGCCCTCTCGCATTAATAATCGGTTGGTCAATTACCGGTGTGGGCATCCTTTTTTTAGCATTTGCCTTATTGTTGCTTTCTCGCATACGACCTGACCTTGACGGTGGGATATTTACTTACGCCAAAGTCGGCTTCGGGGAATTAATTGGTTTTTGCTCGGCGTGGGGTTATTGGCTATGTGCAGTAGTTGCGAATGTGTCTTATCTTGTTATCGTATTCGCAGCAATCAGTTTTTTTACTGATACTCCTGACAACATTATTTTTGGTGATGGGAATACATGGCAAGCCCTAGTCGGAGAATCAATACTCCTCTGGTTTGTGCACTATTTAGTTCTTCGTGGAGTACAAACAGCCGCTGGAATTAATAAACTTGCCACAATGGCAAAATTGGTTCCCCTTGGCTTATTTATTGTATTGGCTTTTTTTGCGTTTAAACTTGATATTTTCAATGCAGATTTTAGTGGTATCGAATTTGGCGTTCCTGTTTGGGAGCAAGTCAAAGATACCATGCTGATTACACTATGGGTATTTATTGGTATCGAAGGTGCCGTTGTCGTCTCTGCACGAGCGAAAAACCGCCGCGATGTTGGCTTAGCAACAATTTTCGCTGTGAGTTCTGCTTTAATTATCTATATTCTAGTGACCTTACTTTCTTTAGGTATTATGCCTAGAGCTGAACTTGCAGAAATAAAAAATCCATCCATGGCCCCTCTCATGATAAGTTTAATTGGTTCGAGTGGTGATATTATTATTGCAGCGGGCCTAATTATTTCTGTTTGTGGGGCTTATCTCAGTTGGACTATTATGGCCGCTGAAGTACCTTATATTGCAGCCCAATACCAATCATTTCCTAAAATATTCAATAAATTAAATAAGAATGATGCCCCATCATCTTCTTTATGGCTCACTAATGGTGCAGTACAGCTATCTTTAGTTCTTATTTGGCTTAGTGGGAGTAATTACAATACATTGCTTACCATTGCCTCTGAAATGATTTTAGTCCCCTATTTCCTTGTTGGTGCATTTTTAGTAAAAGTAGCTTTTGAACGTCATAATAAGGCATTACTTGCCGTTGGAGCTATTGCCAGTCTTTATGGTCTATGGTTGCTTTATGCATCAGGGTTAATCAATTTACTATTATCCGTCGTTTTATATGCCCCTGGTATTTTGGTATTTTTCTATGCTCGCCAGCAGCAAACCAACCAAATGCCATTAAAAGCGATTGAAAAAATCATGGCATATGCCATTGCTATCGGCGCTATCCCTGCGCTCTATTATTTGGTTGCCTAGTTTTAGAAACGAGGGCTTAATTTTAACCCATAAATTTAAGCCTTCATTTACTGCAACATCCTGTTTTTTTGATTACTAAATCACTCCATAATTTTCTAGTCGTAATTTCCTTCACAATTTTCGCCCTCCTTTACAATTTCCCCTCTCCTTTGTTGGTTAAAATTTCTGTTGTATGAGCTTCGATGCTTATATTTTTATCATTCATTAGTATGTTGTAACTAAACAATTAAGGTCAACTAAAAATGAAAAGCGCTTCACATACAGAATACGTGAAGCGCTAATTAATCAAAATAAGGCTTACAGTTGTTGAGATAACTGTTCCAGCGCCTGCATAATTCGCTTATCCGAAATTGGGTATGGCGTTCCAAGCTGCTGGGCAAACAGACTGACTCTCAGTTCTTCAATCATCCAGCGAATTTCTTGGACTTCTGGCATATTTCTCTGAACTGGAGATAATTTTACTAACCATTGCTGCCACATATTCTGAACATGCTCTACTTTACTCAGTTGTGCACGATCTCGGTTAGGATCAATAGCTAGTTTTTCCAATCGCCGCTCTATTCCATTTAAATAACGAAGAATATCAGGTAAGCGTTTCCAACCATGAGTAGTCACAAAACCTTTAAACACTAAGTTCGACATTTGTGTTTTTATATCCGATAACGCTATTGCCATCGAAAAATCAACCCGCCCTTTTAGACGTTTATTGATTGCAAACACCGCCGTTAATATTTGTTCAACTTGCTTAGCAATATTAACAACCACATCATTTAATTCTGCCCGTGCAAGCTCTTTCAGTTTTTCAAACTGTTCTTCATTCCATACCGCGCCACCAAAATCAGAGATTATTTGGTCGACACCACAAGCAATACAATCATCTATTAACTCCAATACCTTGCCATAGGGGTTAAAGTACAAACCCAATTTTGATTTATTGGGTAGTTTTTCATGTAAATACTTAATTGGCGATGGAATATTTAGCAGTAATAATCGACGCACCCCAGCCCACATTGCTTGCTGCTGTTCTAATTCTGTTTCAAACACCTTGATACCAACACTATTTCTTTCATCGACTAATGCAGGATAAGCTTTAACGGAATATCCGCCTCTCTTTTGCTCATAGCGTTGAGGTAATTCACCAAAACTCCAAATATGTAACCCATGTTGCTCAATACCGTCATCTACAACTTCAGACAACGTTTCTTGCACTTTTTCTTTTAGGCTATTTTTTAGCTCATCAAGATTTTGCCCTTCCGCAACGGTTTTATTTTTGTCGCCTACAACACGGTATGTCATTTTTAAATGGGCGGGAAGTTGCTCTAACTGCCATGATTCACGTTCAACAGTGACGCCTGTCATACGGCGTAATTCACGTTCAAGTTTATCCAATACACTCCCCTCAGGCTCAGGGACTCGCTCTAAAAATGCAGAAGCATAGTTAGGTGCAGGAACAAAATTTCGCCTAATTGGTTTAGGTAATGATTTAATTAAAGCAACGATTAACTCATGACGCAGTCCCGGAACTTGCCAATCAAAGCCAATATTCTGAACCTGATTCAATATCGCAAGTGGTATATGGACAGTCACCCCATCTGCATCAGTTCCTGGCTCAAATTGATAACTCAACCGAAATTTCAAATCCCCTTGATACCAATAGTTTGGGTAATCAAGAGCCGAAACATTACTCGCATCCTCCTTGATCAGCATGCTTTTTTCAAAGCTTAACAAGTCAGATTGTTGCTTAGATGCCTTTTTCCACCAATTATCAAAATGGCGAGAGGAAATCACATCATTCGGAATCCTTTGGTCATAAAATGCAAATAACGTTTCATCATCAACTAAAATGTCACGCCGACGTGATTTATGCTCCAAATCTTCGACTTCAGATAATAATTTCAGATTTTCTTTAAAGAATGCGTGGCGTGTGACCCAATCCCCTTCAACCAATGCATGACGAATAAATAATTCACGGCATAATAACGGGTCAATATTCCCATAATTAACCTGCCTTGATGTAACAATGGGTAGCCCATATAAAGTCACTTTTTCTGATGCCATTACCGCGCCTTCAGATTTAGACCAATGAGGCTCACTATAACTATGTTTAGTTAAATGTTGTGCTAAGGGTTCAACCCACTCAACATCGATTGATGCGGCAATTCTTCCCCATAATTTCGACGTTTCAACAAGTTCCGCAACCATTGCCCATTTCGGTGGTTTTTTAAATAAACCCGACCCAGGAAAAATAGTAAAACGTGCATTTCTAGCCCCAGTAAACTCGTGTTTATCTGCATCTTTTTGTCCAATATGTGAAAGCAGCCCAGCCAATAACGAAACGTGAATGCTACGAAAATCAGCCTCCGCACTATTAATGGCAAAACCTTGCTCTTTCACCACTTGCCTCAATTGGGTATACAAATCTTGCCATTCCCGAATACGCAAGTAATTAAGAAAATCTTGGCGACACATTTTTCTAAATTGAGCGTTAGAAAGCTGCGTTTGTTGTTCTTTTAAGTAATCCCAAAGATTTAAAAAAGCTAAGAAATCTGATTGCTTATCATGGAAACGACGATGTTTTTCATCAGAAGCTTGCTGTTTATCTAACGGCCGCTCCCTAGGGTCTTGAATTGATAATGCAGAAACAATCACCATTGTTTCACGTACGGCACCGTGTTTACGTGCTTCAATCACCATCCGAGCAAGCCTTGGGTCAACAGGAAGTTGGGCTAGTTGTCTACCCGTATCCGTTAGTTGATACCCTTTATCCGCCTGTTTATGGGACTTAATGGCACCTAGCTCCTCCAGTAATTTCACACCATCTTGGATATTACGTTTATCTGGAGCCTCCACAAATGGAAATGCAGAAATATCACCAAGACCAATAGAAGTCATTTGTAATATAACTGACGCTAAATTCGTCCGTAAAATTTCAGGGTCCGTGAACTCTGGACGTGATAAGAAGTCATCTTCTGAGTATAATCGAATACAAATCCCGTCAGAAACACGGCCACAGCGCCCCTTACGTTGGTTAGCTGAAGCCTGAGAAATGGCTTCAACAGGAAGACGTTGTACTTTGGTACGGTAACTATAACGACTGATTCGCGCATAACCGGTATCAATGACATATTTGATACCCGGTACAGTTAATGATGTTTCTGCTACGTTTGTTGCAAGAATGATCCGCCGTCCCCCATGAGGATGGAAGATACGATTTTGCTCACTATTCGAGAGCCTTGCGAAAAGAGGTAAGATTTCAGTGTGGCGTAAAGAAAGTTTTGATAACGCATCGGCGGTATCACGAATTTCCCGCTCACCACTCATGAAAATCAATATATCGCCATTACCTTCAACCGATAGTTCATTTACCGCATCAATTATCCCATCAATTTGGTCACGGTCACTATCGTTCTGGTCTCCCATGATAGGACGATAACGAACTTCAACAGGATAGGTACGCCCAGACACTTCAACAATTGGGGCATGACTAAAGTGCTTCGAAAAACGCTCAGGGTCAATGGTTGCTGATGTAATAATAACTTTTAAATCAGGACGTTTTGGTAATAATTGACGTAAATAACCTAAAATAAAGTCGATATTCAGGCTTCTTTCGTGAGCCTCATCGATAATAATTGTGTCATATTGCAGCAGCAGTTTGTCATTTTGTAGTTCTGCAAGCAAGATACCATCAGTCATCAATTTGACTTGCGTTGTTTCACTCACTTGGTCACTAAAGCGTACTTTATAACCAACATTTGTACCTAATTCACATTCAAGTTCTTGAGCTAAGCGTGACGCAACTGAGCGCGCGGCTAAACGTCTTGGTTGAGTGTGACCAATAAATCCTAGAACCCCTCTGCCAAGTTCAAGGCAAATTTTGGGGATTTGCGTTGTTTTACCTGACCCAGTTTCACCAGCAATAATAACAACTTGATGTTTTTTAATGGCATCTAAAATGACATCTTTCTTCTGGCTAACCGGTAAATTATCCGGATACACAATTTTAGGCGCATTTAATCTTTTAATTTCAACCTTTTGCTTTGCCTTTTCAATATCTATTTTGATAGCATCAAGTACCGCAGAGCGCGATTTTTCGTTCTGGATCTTTGCAATACCTTGCACTCTTTTTTTCAGTAACCATTGGTCACGTAATGAAGTTTGTCCAATATCAGCGGTTAATGCTGTCAGTATGGATTTCACCTGTTGAATCCTTATCTTTAATAAATTTCAATACACGATAGCCAATCAGCTTCGCAATTTGTGAGGGCTAAATTTCGCTTTTATTTTTAATTGTTGTTATCACATAAAAATACCATCAATTTTTTTGAAGAAAGCTATCTAATATTTTTCCTATCAATCAGTTACACATCACGTATTATTACCAATAAAGTTTTACCTAAAAAATAGAGGAACACATGAGTAAAGTATTACTATTGAAATCAAGTATTCTGGCTGACTATTCACAAAGCAATAAAATGGCAGATTACTTTATTCAACAATGGCAGGAAAAACACTCAGCAGATACAGTAACTGTACGAGATTTAGTCAAAGAGCCAATTCCAGCGATTGACGGTGAAATTTTAGCAGCTTTTGGTCCAAGTGACACGAAAACAGAACAACAACAAGCACATTTGGACCTGTCAAATGCATTGATTGAGGAAATTAAAGCTCACGATGTGATTGTTATTGCAGCCCCGATGTATAACTTTACGATTTCTTCTCATTTAAAACACTATTTCGACTTTATCGCTCGCTCAGGGCACACGTTTAAATATACAGAACAAGGTTCTGTTGGCTTATTAAAAGACAAGCGCGCATATGTATTAACGAGTCGAGGCGGTATTTATAAAGACACACCAACAGATACCATGGTGCCTTATTTAACACTATTTCTAAATTTCATTGGTATTACCGACGTTGAGTTCGTTTTTGCTGAAGGCACGTCGTTAGGCCAAGAATCAGTCGAAAAGGCACATCAACAAGCACAAAGCCATATAAATACCATTATCGCTTAAAATACATCCATTTAAGCAAGATAATATTAAAACCCAAAGCTACCATTGTTAAATTTTGCGCACTTTCTGAGTGCGCTTTTTATTTCTTTTGTAACCATTGACCATTAATTCCACGCACAAACTCCCCTGGATTAGCCCGTTCTACAAGTTTTTGTCCTGCTATCCTTGCGACATCATTTGTTTTTAGATTATTTTTTGCAGCAATTTCGCTGTATCTTTTTTCCCGTTCTTGGTTAATTTGTGCCGCTAGTTTAGTAGCCTCTGGATTACTCGTATTAATTGGAGCTAAATACCCCGATAACGTTTCCCCTAATAGACCTGTTTCTTTGGCCTCATCAACCGTTATTGCTATAGCCTGAAAGACAGTCAATAACGAACACAGGGCAAATACTTTGATTATTCGATTCATTTTGGGTTTACCTCACCGAACAAATCACTATTTTCTTTCAATAATTCTTCTACTTGCCTATCCGCTTTTATTTGGATTTCATGTTCAATTTTTACATTCATATTAATATTGATGGGCTTATCCGGTGTTGCGACCTCAACTCGCAAACAAGCTGATAACAACAATACAATCGATATAGCTGTAGTGAATTTTAATATTTTCACGTTCATTCTTATGCTCATTATAAATTTTTTTCCAACCACTCTTCTAAAGAGCTACCAAATCGTAAACTACGCCATAATTGAAAGATATTTTCTTCATGTTGATAATGCAAATGAACTTCGCGTTTTTTCTTTTCTTGCGTGTTATACCCTTCAAGGATTGTTGTCATCTTTAACAGCCCTAAGTTTGTGACATTAACATCTGTACGGCTGCGTTTTATTTCCAAATATTGTAACCAACCCATGGCCGAACCCGCAGATATATTATCCTCTCGGATAGAATCAACAAATTGGGTATCTAGCCGTAACGTTAATGGCCCATTATTTTCTAACCATCCATCTTTAACTATCCATTCTGGGTTATTTAAATAAAAAGGTAATTCACCATTAACTTTACCGGAGACAGCAAATTGCGACACTTTTAGTATGGTAAATAACTGGCTAAGTTCAATCTGCTTTAATTTTATCGTAGAGGCTTGAGTTTGTGGCCAGCGCAGTAAATCCATCGATATTTCACCTCCTAATGTTTTAAAGCCTACATTAGTCAGTTTTAATGGCGAATTTTCCGTTGGCGGATAAGAGCCAGAGAGATCGGCTTTAATGTCAGTTAATTCGAATAAATTATTGAGCTGTTTAATACGCAACTCAACGGGTGCTTTTCCCCCCAAAGTCCAGGTACTTTGTTTTAAACGCCACGGTAAAACAAAATCTAATCCTGATAATTCGCCATCTTTTAACCAAAGGCTAGTATTCTCGACACGCCAATGTCCTCCAGCAATAAAACCCTCTTCCGGTGTTATTGAAAAAGCGGCTTGAGAAAATAATTTGCCTTGCTTTAGTTCAATTCCAAGGTCAGCAGGAATTAACGTTTGAAAAGCTGTGACCGACTGTTCAGGCCAACGAGCTTCCCCTCTTAATCTTTCACCGTCCCAGCGCCCAAAGATGACTATTGGCCCGACATCTTTAGTACTTAAATCGCCTTTAAGTTGAAACTCAGCAGGAGATTTTCCCCTAAGATCTGCGTTTAATGTGATCCTTGGCAGATAACTTTCAGTGCCTAATTGCATCCGTTCACTGGTAAGCTGTAATTTTCCATTAAAACTGGCTTTATTCTGATCACGTTGCCAAATTAATGGCTTACTTAGCTGTAAGCGTGGAGCCCTCATCGATAAAAGCCCATATTGTATTTGGTCAAACCCTGTATTTAAGCTATTTAATGTAATTAAAGTGTCCTGCCAACTCCCATTTCCCTTAATATCCCAATTAGCTGATAATGAGGGTAAATTGGCATTTCCCCAATAATTCCAAAACCATTTTCCCTTATCTAAGGTAAATTTATTAGCTTTGCCATCCAAATGAATATCAAAACTC
This sequence comes from Providencia rettgeri, assembly GCF_013255915.1. Lineage (GTDB taxonomy): Bacteria > Pseudomonadota > Gammaproteobacteria > Enterobacterales > Enterobacteriaceae > Providencia > Providencia hangzhouensis. Next base: position 2,587,233 of record NZ_CP053896.1, read on the forward strand.
CCCCAATATTGCTCTTTAATTTTTAGAATAGCTTGTAAACGTCCTGAAATACCCTCTTCATCTAACGATGTTCCTGCAAGTGGTAATCTAGCTTCATTAAGAACCAGTGTTTCCGAAAGACGGCCATAAGCTCTTAATAATGAACTGGATAAAAAAGAAATTTTTGGGGCAGCTAACTGGCCTGAAACCTTTGCAGGCAAATTAATATCCAGCACCATATCATCATATTTAACTTGGCCATGTAACCTAAAATTAATATCAGCATTGAGTAAATTTATCTGAGTAGATGGCACAGCTAAGACAATATTGGCTTTCCCTTTCTTTGCTTGTGTGAGCATATTAATACGCCCAGAAAATACCATTTCACTTAATGTATTATCCCAGTTATCAACTTGAAAGCTGATACCGCCTTGTAAAGGGATATCTGCTTCTTTCCATTGCCACTTACCTTGCGCTATTTGTATTCGAGAAGGCGATAGTGACCATGGTAAATAAAGCAATTCTTTCTTTGTGTCTGTATCCATGACGCTAAAGACACCTTGGTCATTCAACCAACTGAATTTAGCTTGTAAGAATTTTTCTGGGTTGATTAACTTAAAATAAGCATTCAACTCCCCTTTTTCTGGAAGCTGATTTGCCATTAAGGGAAGCTGCACATCACCAAATAATTCTACTGTTTGCTTTTGTTCTGGTAGAAATGCTAAAAAATTTTGAATGACTAATTGGTGTTCCGTATTAATTAAAGATGACAACCTTAAATTGTCGCCCCTAAAATCAAATTCTAGAGGGTTAACCTGATTTTTACGCAACCAAATACTGCCTTGGTAATCACTCCATGGCTGTATATTGGTATTATTGATAACTAATGAAAAAACCGGAATATTATCGATAAGTTCTGCAATATTAATCGGTTCATTATCCATTTCATTCGTTGGCTCAAGAGCACTCAAACATTCAGTTTTAACATCAAGGTCATCCACAATAGCGTGTAAGGGAAAGATAGAAAGTCTTGTGCTATTCAACTGAACTAATGTGCAATTATTTGCTGTTATACTGATATTTGCTATATCCAACTGGCCATGGCTAATTCTTGGTTCTGAAAACGACAGTTTAAATGGCTTAGGAAGATAGTGTGATGCAACAACTGGAGCCCAATGGGATATCGTTATCCATAAAAGTATTAAGAGAGCAATGCTTCCACCCAAAAAGCAGAGTAATATTCTGAATGCTCTTTTCATTAACTGCATTACTACGTCCCTTGTTTGAATTGTTCTATAGCGCAAGTGATAAATTTCAACAAAATTTCCTCATTAAACACGATACTAACAAAGATAAACCACATTCAATCGTAAACAGGTACCTATTTTCTTAATTTATAGGTGATTTACAAACTTAATTGTCTTATTCTGAGTTTATATTTTGTAGGTACACCTTTTTACCTACTCTTTTCTAATTGGTTCCTAAAAATTGGAGTCTTCATGATGAAAATTGTTTCTTATAGTACCAAACAGTATGACCGCAAGCACATGGAACAAGTTAATCAAAATTCTGGATTTAATTTTAGTATTGAATATTTTGATTTTCCATTGACCGTTCAGACAGCTAAAAATGCTGTTGGTGCAGATGCTATCTGTATTTTCGTTAACGACGAAGCTAATCGTGCTGTTTTAGAAGAACTTGCCGCACTCAATATTCGAATTTTAGCTTTACGTTGCGCTGGTTTTAACAATGTTGATTTACAAGCTGCTAAAGAATTAGGTATTCAAGTTGTCCGAGTTCCCGCTTATTCTCCTGAAGCCGTTGCCGAACATACTGTTGGTATGATGCTGTGCCTTAACCGTAGGATCCATCGAGCATACCAACGTACTCGAGATGCAAATTTTTCTCTCGAAGGATTAACAGGTTTTAATATGCATAACCGCACTGCTGGAATTATTGGTACCGGAAAAATTGGCCAAGCGACGCTACGTATTTTAAAGGGATTTGGAATGCGCCTACTCGCACACGACCCATACCCGAACCAAGCTGTTTTAGATATGGGTGCTGAATACGTTGACTTGGATACTTTATATGAACAATCAGATATTATTTCTCTTCATTGCCCATTAACACCTGAGAATCATCACCTACTCGATGAAAATGCATTCAAGAAGATGAAAAATGGGGTCATGATCATCAATACAAGCCGAGGCGCATTAGTCGATTCTGTTGCAGCAATCAATGCACTAAAATTACAGAAAATTGGCGCTTTAGGTATGGATGTATATGAAAATGAACGTGATTTATTTTTCGAGGATAAATCTAATGATGTAATTCAAGATGATGTTTTTCGTCGACTTTCTTCTTGTCACAATGTGTTGTTTACCGGGCATCAAGCGTTTTTAACGGAAGAAGCATTAACAAGTATCAATCAAACTACGCTTAATAATATCCGTCAGATTAGTCGTGGGGAAAATTGCCCTAATATTGTTAACGCATAGTTGGATCGGGAACCATGAAACGCCTAATTCCACTTACTATTTTGGGTTTATTGCTAGCAGCATGCCAAACTCATCAAGTCAATGCGCGTAATGATGACCAAGCACTTGAAAATAAATTGATGCATCATCGTTTTATTTTAACTGAAGTGAATGGAAAGACGATTAGTAGCAAGCAAACTGCACCTTTCCTTGCTTTTGGCGAGAAAATGTTTGTTTCTGCATCAATGTGTAATGATTTTAACGGATTTGGCAATATCAAAAACGCAAAAATCACCGTAAAAAACTTAAGTAAAACTGAACTCGAATGTGTTGATGAAGATTTATCTAAATGGGATTCAATGATAAATCGAGTACTGTCTGATGGCGCAGTTATTTCATTAAACAACAACCAGCTAGTATTAATTCAAGGTCATTACAAATTAGTTTATACACTACGTGACTACGTCCATTAATGAATTATCCTGTACAACCGCCTCTTTTAGAGGCGGTATACGTTTGCCATAACCCACTGAACTGGCAGGCAAATAAGCTATTTCGCCTGATCAAATAGCAAGTTAATATTCGAGGTTTTTGCAATTCGCTCCATATAATCCCGAATATTTGTGCTAAACGATAAGTGCTCAACTATGCTCAAACTACGTAAGGTTGGAAAAATAATAAAATCATTAATATCAATGTGTTCACCACGTGTTTCTAACCACACATCTAATAAAGACAATTGGGGCTCTAATTCAACTAGCAACGTATGAGTTTCTTTTTTAAACTCGTTTAAGTCACCATAAGATTTTGATGTTCTAGCGATATATGCCGCCCTCGCTTCTGCTGTACTAATTTCAGGGAAATCAGTTTGTGTAAAACGTGGTGTCACAAGCTTATATACCACAGCAGAAACCGCTTTAGACCAAGACTCTACTTCAGGGGTTATGTTTCCTCCTGCATATTTAGGTTCATTAATGCTATCTACATAATGAACAATATCTAAGCTTTCAGGTAAATAACTTCCATCGTCTTTTTGTAAGATAGGTAACATTTTTCGACCTATCATTTTTTTTGGCGTTTCTATGTCATCATCGAATAAAACGATTTGCTCTACTGCTAACTTTTTTAAACCAAAAATCATTCTAGCTCTAACACAAAATGGGCAGTGGTCATAAATATACAATTTCATTGTGGACCTCACTAATTTGGTAATGAAAGTGCCAATAGGTTTTATACAGTATACTTGAGTACCCACATTTATGCCTTATCACGCTTGTAAAAATTTTTTTAGCGCGAGGAAAAATATATATAATAAAGTGCACAATACCTCAATAATAAAATCTAGGTCGTGGCATATTATGTCTGATGAAGAAGTTCCATTAACAGAGTAATCATTTAAGATGATTTAAGCATTGAGTTAATATCAATTAAATTAATATGTCATAAATATCATTGATTTATTTTCTATCTTTAATTTTAATAACTAAATAATTTAAGTAAAAATTAAGTAAAAAACAAAAAGTTAACATGCCGTAACGATATATTAACTTTGCTTCCTGATAATTTTATCACAACAACAAGGATGCAATAATTTGATTTTAAAGAAAAATAAAACAAAATAACTATAAAGGAAATTTAAAATTTATATTTTTCGCTATGAAAAATAGTAACGATAGATATTTTTACTTATTCAACAACAATAACCACATTAAAAGTAATGCTATCTTATTGCAAATAACCAAACTAAAAATAGCGATTTTAATCATAATTATGTTCATTAAAACTTTTAAATCTATTTATTTTTTAATATACTATGAAACGTAATTTGAATTAAGTGCATTAAATAACAACTTTTCATATAAATTGAGGATGTCATATGGACATTCATACTATAATTGGTATAAAAATAAAAAACCGGAGAAAAGAGCTCGGTCTATCAGGTGCGAATTTAGCTGATAAATTAAATTTAAGTCAACAGCAAATATCTCGTTATGAAAATGGTATTAACAAAATTCCAATTAATCATTTAGTGGATATTGCTGAAGCATTAAATTGCCCTATTGAATGGTTTTTCCAAGGTTATGTAAGCAATTCAAAATCAAATAAAAATGAACCATCTAATGAACTCAACCAAGAGCTAATATATACAGCTGAAAGTGTCATTGCCCCCTCTAAAGATAACTTTTAATGTAAATAAAAAATTAATTTATATAAATAAAATGCAAGTAACATAGACATTTCTATCCCGTGTTATTTGTACTTCACTTTCTTTAGAACTATAAAAGTAAAAAGGCTAATCCTCTATATGAAGATTAGCCATACATTTAAATTTCATAAAATTAACTAATGGTTTTAGCAATAAATTTTATATATAATATTTTAATCATAGGTAATATTGAAAACCATTTTAGAATTCACTTCTCCAGCAGAGATTGTTCGTTCATACTGGTAATAACGAGCTTTATAATTTAAGTCAAGATATTTTGTTTGCCGGTCAACTAAATTTCCAACTTTATATTTTTCATTAAACATAAGTGATTTATTAGTCTTACGCTCTAAAACTTGTATACCAACTCCCGCAGCTCCACTGGTGGATTTATTTTGATTAACCAAAACACCTTGTCGATTATTCATGTTTTTTGGAATATCACCACTAAAAGTCATATTAACATTTGCAAAACCAGAAATACTGACACCACCGCTGCATATTAAGCGAATATCAAAATCTTTTTCACCTGCCGTTGTTCCAATACCATTTAATTGTGAACGTTTAATTGGATCAAGATAAACATTTTTTTCGGTTCCCCCCTCAATTTGGCAAGACGGAGAAACTATTGTTATCGCTTCAGCATCTAATTTCGTGACCAAAAATGGGTTATTATTTGGAATGTACCCATAAGATGTATAAAGACCACTGGCTATAGTTCCTGAGCCTGTAACAGGAGCGGTTTTCACTAAAGTCAAAATAAACTTTGATCCCGCAAGATAATAATTACTTGAGCTAGGAGCATAAAATGTATCCGGATACGTCATTCTCACTGCACCTTCACGGTGAAATTTCATGCCAATTCCAGGAACGTTTGTTTGGTAAACCTTATTTCCTACTGGAACTAAACTTGGCATAGTAACCGAAGCCGTTATCGGTGTATTTCTTGTACAATACGCATATATTGCACTTGAGTTTTCCCGCATATCCCAAGTTTGCTCCGCAATGGTATCCCCAACCTTTAAGTTAGGGTCTACCACAACCCTCCCCATCTGCATATTTAATACATATGTCCGAGTTGAGGTTCTATCACAATACGCAGAAACGTAACTAGCGGTAAGAAATACACCAACTCCGATATACATACGAATTTGTTTCGTTATTGACATAAACTTTCCTTACTATTGCTAGCTTCTAAAGAAAATGAACACTGCCCATTATCCCATTTTATAATTGCAACTTTTGCAGTTTCACTACTAATAAATACGGTTCCACCTTGACCAACGATACCTATAGACTCACCATTTATATCAGTAACGTTAGCCCCAAATGGCAATGGTTTATTTCCAGGTCTTACAACATTAAATGCAATATTTTTTTCGACCTTAGTACTAAATTTAACCTTAACGATGCTTCCTTCATAAGGAACGACTTGTGTGGCCGTATTTTCAAAAACAATATCTTCAGGACTTCCTTTCGGATCAATTTCTACATTATTAATACGATAAGCCCTAACATAAGGAGCAACAGCATAACCATTTCCATCGATACGAGTTCCAGGTGCACCCATGATTGATGCGCCTTCCGCTCCTTTCGCTTCGATCAGAGCTATCGTTGTTGAAGTATTCGGTGTTAATGTTACGCCCTCAGAATGCACAATAACCGAACCATTTGCACCAAGACCGAACTGACGATATCCCTGACCTTGGCTATAATTCGCATTCGTATTAACAAATGGTGTACGGTAACCTGTGTTCAAACCAATATTCTTCTGTCCACCGTTTGCAACAGAGGTATTTACGCCATAAGTCCAATTATTATCCCTATCGAATGCACCACTCGCACCGATTTGGCTAGAACCAAATTTTTCATTATTGAATGTCGTATTTGAGGTCAGTGTTGCACTCTGACTTTCGCCAAAATACAGTGGGTAACTAAAGTTTATATTAATACGATCATCTTTCTTATTATTCGTATTATCTGCATAAACTCTCATAAATGCGACACCATAAGAAAGACGGTTAAAGTTATTGTTATAACTTAATTGATATTGCTTTTCTGTCCCCGACTTATCCCAATAATTAGAAATACGTCCCGTAAAATAAATCCCACCGTAACCATCAGGAAGATTTTGATTTACTGTATAGCTGAAACCATTTTTCTCACGTCCTAAAGTATTCTCTACACCACGCTTATCATTATCTATCGCATATAATGCATTGCTGACGTTATAGTAATCCTTCGTTGAATACCTATAAGCAGCTAGCACTAAGTTAGTATCAGTTTGAGTAAATAAACGACTAAAAGTTAAACGGTAGCTTTGCCCATTTTCTGTTTTATATTTGAATGCCGTTCTCGACTGAGTTAAATCTACAGCAATTGCACCAAACCCTGTGTTAACACCGGTACCTACTAAGTAGGCTTGATAATCATCAAATGCAGTGACGCCGCCATATAGCGTAAATGTATTATTTAAGCCATGCTGAATAGTACCCTGCATAATAAATGGACGATGTCTCAGTCCATCAGCATCCGCTTTACCACCAGAAACTTGATAACGTGTAAAACCAGGACGTAATAACTGTGCTAATGAAGAATATGGCACGCTAAAGCTGCTTTCACTTCCATCAGCTTCTTTTACCGTTACAACTAAATCATTTCCGTAACCTGATGGATAGACATCCGTTAAGCTGAAAGGTCCTGGCGCAACAGTTGTTTGATAAATAATAGAATTATTTTGCGTTACCGTTACTAAAGCATTACTTTGTGCTATTCCCCTAATCTCAGGCGCGTATGTTGACATTCCATCAGGATACATATTGTCATCTGTTGCTATTTTTGCGCCTCGTAAACTAATACTGTCAAAGAGATCACCATCTGTATAAAACTGTCCTGCTGTCGCTTTTGACTTTAGTTCGGTTATTGGTTTCTGCAGATATGTTTGATTACTATTCCAATTCGTTCCATCGTGACGTTGCCAGTTAAGATTTCCAATATGTTTAAGCAACCATCCATCAAAGCTTAAACCAGCATTCAGCCCCAAATAAGCACTGGCGTTATTAGTTCCTTTTGAACCACTAGTATGGTTATCATAATAGTTAGCCATATAACCGATATTTAGTGCAGGAATTCCCGTTTCCCAAAATTGGGGAGAAACATAACCACGGGAAATTCTCTGTTCATATATTTGCGGAACAGAAATATCTAAACGCAATGTAGAAGAATGAAATGTATCAACGACGTCTTTTTGGTCATTCCAGTCTTTTAATGGTAAACAAGCATTACTATCTTTACTAACTGTAGGGTTTAGTTTTTCAATATTAATACCAAAATCAGATAGCATTTGTGGTGTATAACAGACTACTAATTGACCACTTTTCTCTTCTTCAAAATTAAGGTCGTAGCGTCCCTTCCAATTGTTATTTGTATATACGTCAACTGAATATTTTCCGGGACTAATCCCTGAAGAATTGAAACGTGTTAAATCAACATCTTCTTTACTACCTATAATAAAACCACTATTAAATTCATAGGTTGTATCTTCTTCACCCCAAGCATAAAACGTAGGCACTATGCATGCAGTGACAAAGCAAGTCACAGAGAGCGTATTGCTATATTTATTTATTAACTCTCGCTGTTTCATTATATATTCCTATTTAACGGTGGTTTTCACCGAAATATCTGAACCATAATCATTAATATTATTAATTACGATATGACTTCCTGACCTTACGACTTGTTTTAATTCAACTATCATTTGAGATTTCGGTTCTAATAAAATTGTTTTTTCATTCAACCCAGATTTACCATCCGTTGAAATTTTTGTAATAGTAATATAATAAGGTGTCGGATTATCTATAATAATACTCTTCCCATTTGCTTTTATAACAAGTTGCTCTGGCGCTAATTCACGGCTACTCAGGCCTGTTGGCCGATAAAAGAATTTAAATCTAGAGCGGATCGCTAATTGCAATACATTCTGACTATCGCCTTCTTTAGCTTTAGCCATAGGGGGAATATCTAATATATTCAACCACCATAAGCTTTCGCGATCCTGAGGAATGCTTCCTTTATCCATTAATTTAATTCGTAAAGTTTGTCCACCTTTAGCTTCTACACGAGAGATTGGCGGTGTAATCTGGAATGGTGTTTTTATCGTATCCGGTGTTTCTGACGCATCACCTGTATCAAGCCACGCCTGTGCAATTGCAGGACGGTCGGCAGTGTTATTTAATTGCACGGTAATTTCTTTTTCATTTCCAGGATAAATAAACCGTGTACCATTAACGATAATATTATTAGCAAATGAATGCGTACTGAAAATGAAGCAGAAGATAAATACTATTGCTTTCATTTGATCCTCAAAATAAAAGCGGCAGTATACCTACCGCTTATCATAGTAAAGCTGATTAAGTTAATATTTAAAGATTACTTACGTAACTAAAACTAATAAGAAATTAGCTTATTAAGTCATTATTGGTAAGTGATTTCATAAGTTGCATAACTTTTAACTTCACCTGTTGTTACATCTTTAGGTGTAGAAGTTGCGTAACCAACGTAATATTGGAAACGAGCCCCATTTTCAACTTTAGTCAAATCACCTTTAACTTTTTTCTGAGATGGATTGCCAGGAATAATTTTACCTGACAAGTCAGAGCTATCATCAGTTGAAAGTGCTAATTGAATATTTTTAGCGCCTGTAGTTTCAGTATTTGCTAAGTAGCCTTCTGAATTACCTGATGCACCTTGCAGTAAGTTACCACCAGTCCAGTTAACGTTTAATAATGTTTTATCAATAGCGGAGTCATTAGCAACATCTTTAACATCTGCTGCAACACAGTTTGTTACGTCAATAACAAAAGATTTCGGTTTTAACAATGCATCTGCACCACCGTCACGTACTTCTGTTAATGATACTGGTGCTAAGTAAACACTAGCATCACTACCTTGTCCATCAACAGAAACAGTACAAGAAACATCCGTTACTTTACCGTGAAAGTTAACTTGGCCGCCACCAACGTTGGTGCTTGCAGCGTTAGCTGTTGATAACCCAATAATAGTTGTTGCAACTGCAGTCAGTAGTACTTTCTTCATTTTCATTTCCTAATATGAGGGTAATTATTTTTTACATTAAAAAGAACTGATTAAGTTTTTGTTTTATTGTTAGGTAAAAAATACAAACAAAAGCCTAATCATACATGGAGTATGACTTACGGCTTACGTTTCACTTTGAACCATTCGTTTAATGCAAATAAATATATTTCTTAATTAGTCCTATTTAGAATTTATAACCATATGCTCTATATGATTTCGAAGAGAGGATACATAATAACTTAAGTTTTATTAAATCGTTTTTTTCATCGCTAATTTATTTTTTGATAGTTACAGACTATTAAATGACAATCATTGATTGGGTATTTTGATTTTCAATATTCACTAATTTACTCGTGAAAAGCCTAATATTTAGTTTTTAATATCTAATTTTTTTTTAAATATAAGATTAAAAACCACCAAAACCAAAAAATACAGATTATCAAAAACAGCAAAAATCATTATATTTAGATTTAATATATGTTTTCATTTACATTTTGACACTTTATCTCACATTATCACTATAAAATTAATCCATTATAGAGTATCTAATTAGGGCCAAATCATTAATTAAATTAATGATTATTGTTCTGTAAAGATATGTCACTCCAAACAATTAAAAATATTGAATTCCGAATTATTATGCTTGAACATCAATTTCACTCATTATGAGTGTATAGATATTCTTTTATATCAACAATCAACTTTAGTCATTATTATAATTTTAAAATATGTTTTTAAGCGAGGTAAATATCGATTTTAATCTAAATTAAAAAATAAATGGAGTGATGGAAATAAATATGAAAGAAGAAATAGTGATAAAATCGCAATATAATCCTTTATTCATTCAACTTCTTATTGAAGTAAAAAATAGAATATCAAATCATTTAGTCGAACCTATGTTAAAAAAAATTATCATTATTTTTGATATAGAATAAGAAAACATGATTAACTGAACAAACTATAGCCTGTGTTATGTCAATTTTCTCATTTTCTAACCATATGAAAATAAGAGTGTTTTCTTAAAACGAACACTCTATGAAAATGTGATCTATACGGCAAATTTTAACATTAAGAATATTCCTAAATCACTCACTATGAGTGTTAAAGTGTGATCTAAACCAAAAAGCCATCGATAAAAGACGCTTTATCTGCCTATTATTTTTCTATTCACGGACAGTTTAGCGCCGTTTTAGTAAATCAATCGCTCTAATAAGCCTAATTTATTTAGCAATTACATAACATAAGGTAGCTGTTTCTATTTTAGTACCATAAATTATCGATTATGAGACATTAATAGATAAAAATATTTTATATCAATAAGTTGCCATAAAAATATGATGACACCCTTACAAAATCCATATAAGGCCATCAAAATATGGGAACTCCCCGCATAATGTGTCTACGAAGAATTTCACGTGTACATCAACATAGTTATCTAGTTGATCAACTGATAAAAGCACATATATTGCAGGTAGTAATATCGGCTAATTTCAAGAAATGATTAATCTAAAATAGAAATATTGTTAGATTGGAGCCACAGCAAAAATCTTGCAAAAGATTTTTGCTGTGGTAATCAAGAAGTGAATGATTGATTAGTGTTTTTTCTGACGGTATAGAGCCCATTCTTCAACTTTTTCACCTGATGGTAAAATACAGTAACCTACCTGCCCTTGTGCTGTATCTACAATTTCCAGAGTCCCTCCAATTTGTTCGCAATATACTGATGCTGGATTTGCCATGCCTACAGCCTTAGGCTCTATTTCGGTTTTATTGGAAACACATCCAGAAATGAGCACAAAACTAGCTAATACAAGTACTTTCTTCATAAGAAATATTTTTTAAGTCAGTTTGGAATGTTTGTTTATTATAACGGAATGAAACTAATATAAACTGGTTTTTATTCATAAATAAAACAACATCGCATTTAATGTTCAAAACTTCATCAACAACAGTCAATAAATTACTTTAGTCTATCAGCATTATTACTTAAAATTTCAACTGTCAGCCTGCCATGTTTACCTCTAAGAGTAATTATTGGCATCTTACTTATATCTATCAATATCTGGATTATATCAAATAATACTAGCTAACATTTTATGACTATATATCTATTTGTAAGCCATAAAGCCTATTTTACTTCCGTCTTTTATTGTCAAATAGGACAATTAAAACACCACAAAATGCGACTAACAAACTACCAATAATATAATTCTGTCTATCAAATGCCAGGCCCATATCTTTCACACTTTCCCCATAAACAATAGGAATGCTTACATCCATATTGTAAGAAATAATCGCAGTAACGAGGCCAATCATTGTGAGTACCACACCGAATGTTTTCATTTCCATCCCCCTACATTTGTATTTACTAAAAATAGATTAGCGAAGTATCTTGAGAAAGGCAAAATGAGAGGTCACAAATTACAATATTTTCTTAAATAAAAAATATTGTAATTTAAGCAATAGCGGGAAAATACTGGTTAATGATCAATTATAAAGATAATTTTTTATGCACTTAAAGTTTTAAGTCAGAAAAACTCGTAATTAGATGTAATATGAAGTATTAATTATAAGTATTCTTATTATTAATAGGATAAATAATCACACCCAGTTTTAACATGATGATTATTACTGTCTACTTTTATTCAAAGCACTATAATACATTGATTAAAATGTATAAAACATCATCAATACCGCTTGGCTAAATTTTTCAAAAAAAGAAATCATCGCAGGCAAAATAGCAATATTTAGAATGGCAGCTAAGCCTACTGTTAGTAACGAAATTTCCATAATAATTTATTGTATATTGAGGATTTATTACTATCCCTTACCCATAGGCCTATTCATTATGTGTTCTTCCCAGTCCACCACATCAATTTCTCTGACTGCAATATGGCGAACGGACACACCTTCATTATGCATCGCCGCTTTGGACCCTGTTTTTAATGGATGCCAAGCTGGGAGAGTTTTCCCTTCTAATAACAAGCGGTAAGCACAAGTACTTGGCAACCATCCAAATGTTTCTAAGTTATAGCGATTAAGCTTTATGCAATCCGCTTCATAACTGAAACGGTCTTCATAATGCTTACACTGGCAAGTTTTTAGATTTAGCTGATTACAAGCGACATTAGTGAAATAGATTTCATCAGTATCTTCATCCATTAACTTGTGCAAACAGCACTGCCCACAACCATCACAAAGAGATTCCCACTCTTCATCTGTCATTTCATCTAAAGTTTTAACTTGCCAGAACTGCGACATAATACTTATTAATCCTATACTTAAATAACCCGAGTAGTCAGCGAGTGATCATTAATTGATAATTTTAGCATATCACCAGAAGCTAATGGGCCAACACCTTCAGGTGTTCCCGTTAAAATAACGTCCCCTGCACGCAATGTGAAAAAACGGGACATATAGCTAATCAGTGGTAAAATTGGGGTGATCATATCACGCGTCGAGCCCTCTTGGCGAACTTCACCATTAATTTCTAAAGAAAGCTGAATATTTTGTAAATCATTCGGGCTACTGACAGGAATAAAACCCGAAATTGGGCATGACCCGTCAAATGATTTGCTTTTTTCCCATGGCTGACCAGCTTTTTTAAATTTAGCTTGTAAATCACGTAAGGTTAAGTCCAATGCAACTGCATAACCTGCGATAGAGCGCGATACACGGTCTTCATCCGCATTTTTTAATGGCATACCAATTAAAATTGCCATCTCAATTTCATGATGAACAGAACCAAAGTCTTTTGGAATAACAATTGATTGAGTAATGTCACACAAAGCAGTTTCTGGTTTAATAAAAATAACGGGCTCTTCCGGTGTAGCAGACCCCATTTCTTTTATATGCTTTGCATAATTACTACCAACACAAACAACTTTATTTGCAGGAAAATCAAGTAACGCACCTTGCCAGTCACGATGTTGATACATAATAGTACTCCTATTATCGTTATTTTATTTTATTAGCGATACCATCTGCCATCATGCATACGCTCAATGCAAAATAATATGAGCGGTTCCAATGCATAATGGTACGGAAATTTTCAGTCACTAAAAATGCCCTGCCTTCAGGGTCATCAGGGATAACCACCCACGTTTTTACGTCTGAAGGTAACTGAGCAAATGCAGGTAATGCCACGCCTAGTTCCTGCCATTCACTGACAGATTTCCCTTGTTCCGCTTTTACGCCTTCCAACGTTTTATTAAAATCTGCAGGTAAATTAACTTGGTAACCCCATGGCAATGGTGCTTGCCAACCTTCTGTTGACAAATAATTAGCGATGGATGCAAATACATCAGATTTATTATTCCAGATGTCCATTTTTCCATCACCATCACCGTCCGCTGCGTAGGACAAATAGGAGGTTGGCATAAATTGACTTTGGCCCATAGCACCAGCCCATGAACCTTTAAGTTGTTGATCTTCTGGAATATAGCCTTTATCCATTATCTCAAGCGCAGCTAAAAGTTGTTTGCTAAAAAGCGCTTCTCTTCGCCCCTCAAAAGACAATGTCGCAAGTGCTGAAACCACATCCTCTTTACCCTGTGAACGTCCAAAACCACTTTCTAATCCCCATAACGAAACAATGAACTGAGGTGGAATGCCATATTTATCACTGATAGCATCTAGAATGGATTTGTTTTCTAAATATTTGTCATAGCCCGCATTGATACGTGATTGTGGGAGTACATTTTTTAAATAGCTTGCTAATGTAACCGTCGCCCTTTTCTCTGGTTGGCCTTTATCTGCTTTCACAACACGCTCAATAAAATGAACATTAGCAAAAGCACGTTCAATGGTGTCTGGCTTAATCCCCTGAGTAATAGCATGTTCTTTCAGTAATTCCACATAAGCAGGAAATTGTGACGGTTCACGTTGTTCAATAGGGAATGCTTTGTCTAAAGCAACGACTTCTTGGGCTATAGCCGCATTTTGTTCTACTGTAATCGGTTGAGTAACAACTGATTCGTTCTGCGTTGCAGAACAACTTGTTAAAAACAAACCAGCGACTAATGTATATAATAACGTTGGTTTCATTCGTCTCCTCCAGAGTGTTATTGCTTTTCAGGATTTTCTTAATTTGCTCTAGTTATTCAGTTCTTTGTGTTCTGAAAGCAAATTTTCCACCGGAGGTGGGAATTGTAGGTAATAACCAACCTCTATGAGATCAGATTTAACCTTTGCCAAGTCAGCATTGGCAAGCTTTTCACGCTTATCTAATGAGACGAGCATAGCAAATTGAGGTGTTCCAAATTGGGCTAATAATTCATCAGGAACACGTGAAAAATCATCTTTCTTCTCAATATAAAGATAAGTTTGGTCACGCTTAGGGCTTCTATAAATTGCACAAATCATTATATTTAACTCTTTTTCTTAGTTCATTAGCTTGCTTGAAGTATGCAGTAACTATAACATGCTATTGTTTTACAGAATATCTTCACCCGAGGATTGTTTCGGAAATTTTAATTTGCTGAGTCTGGATAGATGCCACAATCGCCAATAGAACTTAAAGGCAGCAGTTTTACTCTTTCAGTTATTCACTTATACAGTGAAGAGCCTAAACTCATCAAAAAATCGCTGCAAGATAAAGTAAATCAGGCTCCTGATTTCTTTAAAAATGCTCCTGTCGTGATTAACATCGCTGAATTATCCCCAAATGCAGATTTACAGAGTATTCATAAATCTGTTATTTCTGCGGGATTACGTATTGTTGGTATCAGTGGGTGCACTGACCCACAAATGCGACAAAAAGCAAACGATGCGGGTTTACCAATATTAAGCGAAGGTAAAAGCCAAAAACCTGTTGAAATTCAGCCTGACCCCCCGGCTGCTGTAGTTCAAGCTGAACCTTTATATCGTAAAACTCGTATTATCAATACCCCTGTTCGTTCTGGACAACGTATTTATGCACCAAATAGTGATCTGATCGTCACAAGCAATGTTAGTGCAGGTGCAGAACTATTAGCAGATGGTAATATCCATATTTATGGCGTGATGCGAGGCCGTGCATTAGCTGGAGCCTCCGGCGATATTGAAAGTCAGATTTATTGTACTCATTTGCAAGCTGAGCTGGTTTCAATTGCAGGTGAATATTGGCTGAGCGATCAAATCCCAGCTGAATTTCTCACCAAAGCAGCTAAACTTTGTTTAGTTGATAACAAACTTAACATCGAATATTTAAATTAGACCTTATTTACAAGGAATTATTCATGGCACGCATAATTGTAGTGACTTCAGGTAAAGGTGGCGTTGGTAAAACCACTTCAAGCGCGGCCATAGCTACTGGCCTGGCACAAAAAGGGAACAAAACTGTAGTGATCGATTTTGATATCGGCCTACGTAACCTTGACCTTATCATGGGGTGTGAACGTCGAGTAGTCTATGACTTCGTAAACGTTATCCAAGGTGATGCAACCCTTAATCAGGCTTTAATCAAAGATAAGCGCACCGAGAATTTATTTATTTTACCTGCTTCGCAAACACGCGATAAAGACGCATTAACTCGTGAAGGCGTTGGCAAAATTCTTGACGAATTAAGTGACGATCTTGGTTTTGATTTTATTGTTTGTGATTCCCCCGCAGGTATTGAAAGTGGCGCCTTAATGGCACTATATTTTGCTGACGAAGCTATTATTACTACCAACCCAGAAGTTTCTTCTGTTCGCGACTCAGACCGTATTTTGGGTATTTTAGCGTCAAAATCACGCCGCGCAGAAAAAGGCGAAGCACCAATTAAAGAACACCTATTGCTAACACGCTATAACCCAGGCCGTGTAACGCGTGGTGATATGCTAAGCATGGAAGATGTTCTGGAAATTCTGCGTATTCCTTTGATCGGTGTTATTCCTGAAGACCAATCTGTACTGCGCTCTTCCAACCAAGGCGAACCCGTTATTCTGGATACAGAGTCTGATGCAGGCCAAGCCTATGATGATTGTGTTGCACGTATTTTAGGTGAAGATCGCCCTATCCGTTTCATTGAAGAAGAGAAAAAAGGTTTCTTAAAACGCCTATTTGGGGGGTAAATAATGGCTTTATTGGATTTCTTTCTGTCGAGAAAAAAAACGACAGCGAATATCGCAAAAGAGCGATTACAGATCATCGTTGCAGAACGCCGCCGTGGTGATAGCGAGCCCCCATATCTTGCAGATATGAAAAGAGATATTTTGCAGGTTATCTGTAAGTATGTCCAAGTTGACCCTGAGATGTTATCAGTGCAATTTGAGCAAAAAGGGGATGATATTTCTGTTCTTGAACTAAACGTTACGTTGCCAGAAGGTGACGACATAAAAACGACAACAGAAAAATAATTCGTGAAAGAAAGCCGCTGTCTAACTTTTGTTTCATGCAATAGCTTGCGGCTTACTTTTTATGATTTAGCCCAATTAATCAAATGGTTACATGATGATTTCGCTAAAGGAAAAACCTATTCCTTTTATAATTCAAATTTAATTTCCATTGTTATCAGTTTTTTTAAACCTTCTGGCGGTGCTCCTACTGAGCGGCTTTTCTGTACAGCTGATAACGCAGCTTGGTCGAGCGTATTATGTGTTGAGGAATTAACTATACGCACCATCGTAATTTCCCCTAATGAGGAAAGTTGAAAACTTACTTTTACAACTCCTTGGATATTGGTATTTCTCGCTTTTCTTGGGTAACGTTTATGTCGTTCAATTTCACTACGTAATTTATCAATATAGCTTTGATACGTTGAATCTATTGCATTTCCTACCGAGGTCGTCCTTTGTGCTCCCTTCTGGCCTGCCGCATTAGATTGATTATCGTTTTTCCCCACATGCTGCTCTTGTTTTACATCATCATTTTTTTCACTTTTTTGTTGCGGCTCTTTCTGCTGAGTAACCTTTTTATTAGTTTGTTTTTCCTCTTTCTGTTTGATGACTTTTTTCTGATCATCAGAAATTTTATTTTCATCGCTATGTGAACTTTTTTTATTAGCAACTTTAATTACTGCATTTTCATTTTGTTGTGATTCAGCAAGTAAGCCCCCTGATAGCTTATTATTTAATATTGTATCGTTTACTTGCTTTTCAATTACATTTTGCATCAATGAAACAGAAACAATAGCTGCTTGTATTGGTGTATAAATTTGTGCAGAACGTGTTTTTTCTATACTTAAACAATAAAAAACGATGCCAAAATGGAATAATAAAGAAACCATAACAGCAAAATTAAAACGTAGAGTAAGCATTTTAATATCCCTAACAACCCTTCGCCAATACCAAAATACAGCGGCATCAGCGAAGGGGATCCCTTTTAGAAGCGACTTGTTACATTGAAACGCACAGTCCTACCCGGTGCAGGCATCATACTGCGGGTTAATGGGTCTATATAATATTCATCAAATAAGTTTGTGGCTAATAATTCAAATGATAGGTCTTTATTAAACTGATAATTAACATAAGCATCAGCGGTAAAAACGGCATTCCAACTCATCGGGTCATTGTTTAATGGCGCATACTGGTTCGGGTATTTATCCATCATTTCCGCTTCATCTTCATTTTTTGCTTTGCTGTGATAACGCATGCGGCTACCCACTTCTAAACGTTCATCTAAGAAGCGCAAACCTAGGTTGGCATGAATGCTGTACTTAGGTTGCAATTGAGTACGCAAATAGCCGCCAGGGAACCCTGCTGTTGTACACTCTGAGCCACCAAATTGGTTATAGGGATCCATTACCATCAATGAAACTTCATCACAAACCTCATTTTTTAAGCGGTAATCCACACCTAAGTCACCGAATACCCAGCCATTATCATAACGCGCCAAC
The DNA here is from genome assembly GCF_013255915.1 of Providencia rettgeri. Lineage (GTDB taxonomy): Bacteria > Pseudomonadota > Gammaproteobacteria > Enterobacterales > Enterobacteriaceae > Providencia > Providencia hangzhouensis. Next base: position 2,605,789 of record NZ_CP053896.1, read on the forward strand.
AGTTCCAAACCGGCCGTGTTATGTTTATCAACCTGCGTAAAGACTAACCTGTAGTTCCTATCAAATGCGTTTGTAACAACCGTGTTATAGTAGTTTATGCGTAAATCAGCATGGTTTTCTGCCGCGACGAGACCTTGGAAATTACGCACATATCCCAGTTCTATCGTATGGCTGCGTTCTGGCAAATAAACCGGTGGCGTGTAATTCGGCTCTCTTCCCCCCGAAAAACCAATAGTATCTTCAAAGATACTTGGCATCCTAACGGTTTCTAAATAACGCCCAAATATTCGATCGTTCTCTGTTAAATAAATTGTTGCCCCTAATGCCGGAGCCCAAGCTGATTCTTCATTTCTTTTTGGCGCTTTAAATTTTTGTTTATTGGAATACTTCACTTCATCATACCCGTTATTAGTAATATCTGCTTTTCGGTATTTTTTTGCTTTTAAGCCTGTTACGGGGTCAATTATTTCTTCTTTTAAATCAATCTCGCCATTATAGAATGGATTATTTTTTCGTATAAACCGGTTATTTTCATCCACCTTCCATTTTACTATATTGTTTCTTTCTGTAATTCTAAACTCAAATTTTTTTTTATTTACATCCATTCGATAGTGAGCATACATTAATGAATCTGCTTTCATATTTAGTGCTTTTCCGATAAAGATTCGCCTTTCATAAGATCTTTCTGCTGTATCTTTAAATGTCTTCCCTTTATCATCAACATACTCTTGTATGACTTGGTACTCTTTCTCACTTAACACACGAGAGAGTCGAAAATTTCTCGCCGTTATATGGCTATAAGGTGCATAATTTATATCTTTAGCCGCAATACGTCTCTCTTTTAATAAATCCCTTGACCAGTAGCTAATATATTGAGCCCCCGCATTCAGACTTAACCAATCAGTAGGCTGCCAATCAAAGCGAATAGTCCCATTATATTCTCGACGCTTACCTTCCCTTGGGATAGCTCGGAACATGTTACCCTTTGGGCTAGAGTCCGAATTAAAGATATCTTCACGGCTACCAATAGTTTCATCAATTAAGCTTCCCATTAAAGTCACTTTAAATTCAGGTGTAATTTGAAATTTATTGGATAATGAAACACCATAGCGATCGTTTAGTTGGTTTAATTTAATCCCATCAACTAAGGTGCCATTGATAGCAGGATTTTTAGCTACATTTTTATCTCGACCAAATTCATAATTCCAATCCCTTTCCACTGGCTCCCTAGGTTGGCCACCTGCGGTATTTGAGTTTAAATTAGTTTTTGTCAACCAATAGCCTAATCGAAAGTCAATCCAACCAATGGATTCGGGTTTGAACGAATAATTGGCGTAAAAAGTATTTAACGCCAAGTTAGCTAAAGGCCATTGTGGAATTTTTCCCTCTAAATCATGATAACGAATTTGCGATGGCATGATTTCGCCATAATGACTTGATGTATGCATATAACCAAGGGATAAGTCCTGTGAATTAGGTAGCATTAAATTTAATTTAGCTAACCATGTCGACATTTCATTTGATGTATTCGCCACCTCTTTATTTGGCCCATAAATCCTAGCTACGAAGGGCATATATGGGTCTATCGCTTTATTTGAGTTATTAGGGTCATAAGTAATGATGTCGTCATAAAATTTACCCGCCCCTCGGCGCCCAGCAAAATAATTACCTTGGTTGCGATAGCTGTATGCTAGCATCAAATCAAACTTTTCTTGCCGTGTCCCAACGGCAATACGCGCTGCGTTATCTTGCAGATTAAAGAAATTAGCGTTACCTTTACTGCGAGGATCAACAAGCATTTCGTGATCTTTAAAATAAATCCCACGAAACTTCTGCATGTCTAACGTATTCAATAGCCGCTTATCATCACGGTAATCTATACCGTGGCTTAATTGATTAACCCTCGGTTTTGTCGAGTTACTCGATGTTTCTAATTTAATATCAAAACCAAACTTGTCGTATTTATCCACAACGTCATCAATGCCTAGCGTTGTTATAGCAACTCCTCCCCCCGTCGATGTACGCACATTGCGGTCTAGCGTTGCACTTTTCATTACCTTAATGCTACTAATCATATTCGGGTCGATATAATTACGATTATTCGCCCCATTATAACCACGCCAAACAGTGATAGCTTGCTCTGTACCGTCTACAGTCACCGGGACACGCCCTTGCCCCTGTATACCCCGAACATTGGGGTCTATTGCCCCGCTATTACGGGCATCTCCACTATATACCCCTACCGCATGGTTAATAGTGTCTGCGGGGTTAGTACCTTTATAACGATCAATTTCTTCTTTACTAATGTAAATATTTGATTCATCTTTATCATATTGGTCATCCGCCCCTTTTCTATCACGCTCTTTGATTGTGGCCGCTTTATCATTTACCACAATAGAACCGATGTTTTCACTTTGTTGTGCATAGACTAAGTTTGTAATATTGCCAATAGATAACCCTGTTGCGATATTAATGGCTATCACTGTTTTGATTTTCATTATCTGTTCCGGTGAAAATTAAAATTTCTTGGTGAAATTGACACCGACTTCACTTTGCTTAAAAGAATAAATAATATCTGCAGTACTTTTATTCACTTGGCTATTAAAATAAATAGAAGGCGTAAAAGTTAATATTTTATTTTTATCAAATGTTAATTGGGTATTTAAATACCCATTATGATCTTTTCTTTTTACATTCAAAAATGCATCAAACTGTTCAAAATTTGTTTGCTTATAACCTATCGCAACAAGTAGATCACACAGTTCGGTTACTTTTAGAAAACCCGCCCTAACCCCATACTGTACATAGCTATCACTATCGTATTGCTTTTTTCTATTGGCTCCATAAAAACTGCCAAAAACCATTAATCGAGGGTTCATTAAATAGGTACCAGTAACTGAATAAACCCATTTATCGCCGTTATTAAAACTATACTTATAAGGGTAAGTTTTATTTTTATATTCAATATTACCTAACAAGGTTACTCGATGATTTAACATGTATTCTGTCGCTATTTTTCCTCCTAGGCTTAAATTATAGTATTGGTTATCGTGCCATTTAGCCTCAAGGGTGGGCTGTATATGGAACGTTGTATTCGCGTTATCAGATTGATACCCCCCAGTAACATATATATTCGTTTTTCTAGCCGTGACTGTTTTCATTGGCTCCACCCCAACCACACCTAATGAGAGTACCGTTGAGTGGTTTCCTACTAGAGGAAAACGCTTTGATAGTTTAGTATAATAATGCCACTTTCCACCAGCGATAGACTGGTTACTACTATTCATACATTTACTACGAAAACAGTACATCTCACGGCTATTTGATGCTTCATTTAAATTAAAATCATAACTTGAGCCTAACTTAATCGTACCTTGCCAACGATTTTTATTTTCTAAATCTATTATTTGACTTTTAATAAATTTAGTTAACCCATTTGATATTCTTTCTTTATATTTAACTTTGATATTTTGATATATTGATAATGCTGATTCATAGTGCTTAACATAAGTCAGTGCTTGTGCAAGTTTTAACTCAACCAATAACATATTAGGCTTGTGAATTAAAATCTCATTATATAGGCTAATTGCTAAATCATACTGTTTATTTAAAACTGCCCTTTCTGAATGAATATATTTAACCAATTCTTTATCGTGGTCTTTATGGTCAACGTAATTACCAATAATTTCATTTATTTTGTCAAAATCTTGTCTCTGAATGAGATCATAAAGAATAAAACCAAGTTCGTCGATATTTTTTTCACTATATTTAACATTATTTATTTCTGATTGATGTTTTTTGTTACTATAATCTTTTAAATTACCGATAACTCCTCCTTTTAGCTCTTGAGCTGACAATACCGAAGGGAGAGAAAAAAGTAATAATAAACTCAAATATATTAAATGTGTTTTTTTATTAAAAAATAACATGATTAGGCTACCATTTTAATGACAAAAATAAAAAAGTAGACAAAATCACTTTTGCCTACTTTTTTTAGCTAATTATATGTTCAGTAATTATTCGTCTTTCTGGCCACCAAATGCCGTGTCTAACTCACGGTTATTCTCATAAGAGAGAATACCTGCCACTTGTTCTGCATTATCACCAAAGAGTTGCCCCATACTATCACCTTGGTGTATTCCATTGGCAATGGCAGTACCACTAAATTTACCGTCTTCTTCAATAGCCCCTTCCATGGAGTGGCTATTTACTCCTTCTAATGCACCTGTATATGATTTATCCGCGAAGTCAGCATTAAACCAACCTGCCTGTTTTTCTTCTCCTGCAAACTGGTTAATACCCGCTATAGTATAAGTTGCTTGGCCACTGGTTGGCACTTCTGTCGTTGCATTCTCACCAGAGAAATAAACCGTGTGCATTGCATCATCAGTTTCCCCAGTTTGTGACCAATCACCGAAATATACCTCGGCATCTGCAACCTGGCTAAATTGGAACTTACCCATTCCACCGTGCGGGCTACCGCCACTTTCCAAAACATACACGTTGTTTGGTTTTTGCGTGACTAAGTTTTTTAAGCCTGAAAACGATATCATCATTCCCCCCATTTTATGTCGAGAACCGATACCCGGTGCACCAATACTACCACCGTGTGGCCCCATGGTTGATTGGGTTTTACCAACAATAATGTTTGTTAGGCCATCACTATAATCTAAACTCTGTTTTGATTCCGTTTCTGCCATAACACCAACAGAAAATATAGACAAAGATACTGCGACTGTAATTAGTGATAATTTTTTCATTTATTCATCCTCTTCAATAGAAGTTTGAATTAGATTGGTTTATTAACGAAACACATTAAATAAAAGATTATTCTTTCCTTTAATGTTCGAGATTCAGTATATGAAAATGATTTTTATTTACAAATGTAAGGAATATAATTCAATTTTTTATTATTAAACCATAAAAATAAAATAATCTTTTATTTTTTAACTGGTTAATTAAAGACCCTATAATGGATAGTTTTATTTATTGCGTTTTACATTAAAGATTAATTGAATTTTTAAGAGTAATTACAAATTTTGAGTTAAAATAAGATAAATATACCCATAAATATATGTGACGTATATTTTTATAAGTTTATTGAATGGATAATAAATAAAAATGAAGATAAGATTGAAGATTATAAATAAGCTAAGCTATTTAAATAAGGTACAAGAAACTCTCTTCTTGTACCTTAATATATTACCCGTTTGCTAATAACTTTGTAATGGGCTCGGCGAGTAATCGCCCTCTCCACCCCGACAACAGCTCAGGAGGTGTAACCGAAGATTTTAACCCCCAATGAATCGACAGTAATTGGTTAATTTGCCGCCTAGAAGCCAATAGTTCAGCATTAAATTTTTCATTTTCAGCAATATCTTTGACCACCGCTTTAATTTCTTTAAATAAGCTTTTGTATTGGCTCTGTTCAGTAATATTCGCTACAGGTGTTGGGTATTGGCTTTCATCAAGTTGCTTTGCTTGCTCGACAATGGCTAACAAGCGCTTGCCATGGCAACGAATCTCCTGCCCAGTTAAGCCAAGTGCATCAAGTTCACCCAGAGAGCTCGGTAAATAACGAGCCACTTTCCACAGGTGCTCTTCTTTTACTACAAAGTTAACAGCCATATCGCGGGCTTTAGCTTGGTTTAAACGCCATTCGGCTAATAATTGCAAACAAGCGAGCTGTTCATCACGTAGCTGCCATGCATTATGGATATTCATGTAGGCTTTTTCTGGCTTTAAGGCTTTTTGCCGACGAGCCACAACACGTTGACACTCATCTTTGGCATCTTCCAAGTAGCCCGCTTCAGTCACTTTTTCCATTAGAATTTCAGCTAATGGCAGCAAATACAGCACATCTGCGGCTGCATAATCGCATTGTTTTTCGCTCAGAGGACGCGCAAGCCAGTCTGTCCGTGATTCACTTTTGTCTAGTTCAATACCTAAATGTTCAGCAACCAATGATGCAAAACCACAAGAAATTGGATAACCTAAAAATGCCGCCACAACTTGTGTGTCGATCATCGGCTCAGGGACACAATCAAAATCATGCATAAACACTTCTAAGTCTTCACTACCTGCATGTAAAAATTTAAGTTGCTCAGGATTCGTTAAAAGTGCTTTGAACGGGCTAAAATCCGTCATTAATAATGGGTCAATTAACGAAACTTGCTTTCCATCATATAGCTGTAGCAAACCTAGTTGTGGGTAATATGTTCGGGTACGAACAAACTCGGTATCCAAAGCGAGCCATGGTGCATTACTCGCCTCTTGGCATACTTGGGCTAATTCGCTATCTGTAGTTACTAAACGATAATTCAAAACAAGTTTCTCTTTGTTATTTTCATCACAATGACGCCGGCTAAAACCGGCGTCATCTATTTATAATTTACGACTAAACCACAATCATACTTGTGATTTTTCTCTTTGCAATTTTTCTTCATCACGTAGGTCTTTACGTAAAATTTTACCCACGTTAGATTTTGGTAATTCATCACGAAATTCAAATATCTTAGGGACTTTATACGCGGTTAATGAACGGCGGCAAAAGGTTTTTAGCTCATCACCCGTTAAATTCGCATTTTTCGTTACAACGAAAACTTTAACCGCTTCGCCTGTACTTTCACTAGGTACACCAATTGCAGCGCATTCTATCACGTCCGGATGTGCAGAAATGACATCTTCAATTTCATTTGGATAGACGTTAAAACCTGAAACGATGATCATATCTTTTTTACGATCAACAATACGAATATACCCTTCGCTATCAATTTCAGCGATATCCCCTGTCGCTAACCAACCATCCACTATCGTATCCGCGGTAGAATCAGGCCGGTTCCAATACCCTTTCATGACTTGCGGGCCTTTTACCCACATTTCGCCAGGCTCACCAATAGCGACTTCGTTGCCATCGTCATCAAGGAATTTAACATCTGTTGACGGAACAGGTAAACCAATACTTCCGCTATAACTGGTTAAATTATAAGGGTTACCTGTAACTAGTGGCGCACATTCCGTTAACCCATACCCTTCGAGTAAATGTTTCCCAGTGAGCTTTTGCCATTTTTCTGCAACTGCTTTTTGAACAGGCATCCCCCCACCAACCGAAAGACGTAAACGCGAAAAATCCAGTTTTTTAAACTCTTCGTTGTGCAACCATGCATTAAATAAGGTATTAACCCCGGTAATTGACGTAACCGGATAACGTCCTAATTGTTTTACGGTGTCCGGTACATCTCTAGGGTTAGTAATCAATAAGTTAACGCCCCCTACAGTGATAAACAGTAAGCAGTTTACTGTCAATGCAAAAACATGGTACAGCGGTAAAGCGGTGACAACAAATTCAGCACCAAATTTCAGTACAGGCCCGTAAGCTGCCCTTGCCTGCTCAATATTTGCTAACATATTGCGATGAGTTAACATCGCCCCTTTAGCAACACCGGTGGTTCCACCTGTATATTGCAAAAAGGCCAAGTCATCACCAGCAATGTTAGGTTTAATATATTGCATACGATAGCCATAATGCATGGCACGGCGAAAGGAGATGGCGTCTGGTAAGTTATATTTAGGGACTAAACGTTTTACATATTTGACAACAAAATCAACAATCGTGGCTTTAGGACGTGAAAGCTGGTCACCCATACGAGTTAAAATGACGTGTTTCACTTTGGTATTGAAAACAATTTTTTCCAGTGTATGTGCAAAATTCGACACAATTACAATTGCGGTTGCACCGCTATCATTCAATTGGTGCTCTAGTTCTCTCGGGGTATAAAGTGGGTTGACGTTGACTACCACCATACCTGCTCGCAATATCCCAAACAGGGCAATCGGATACTGTAATAGGTTTGGCATCATTAATGCGACACGATCCCCTTTTTTAAGACCAAGTCCATTTTGTAAGTAGGCGGCAAAAGCGCGACTTCTCTCTTCAAGTTTCCGATAAGTCATCACTGCTCCCATATTAATGAATGCAGGTTGGTCGGCAAATTGAGAGACCGCATCTTCAAGTAACTCTGCTAGAGAAGCGAAGCTATCAGGATTGATTTCTTCCGGCACATCAGCAGGGTAATTTTTTAGCCAGATTTTTTCCAAAATGTTACTCCTGAATTTAGTGAAGTTATTATACTCAACATCTCTTTTAACAAATTATTAACTCAGCGTACCAGTTTGAAAAACAGACAATGTCAAGGTTGAGAGGTCTATCACTAAATAAATTTTGTTCCTTCAAGAAAAAACTAGGCGGACTAAGCCGCCTAGTTTGTCTTAAATTCGTTAAACAGATGTAAATCTGTACAAGATTGCCTGATTATACATGATTTTACGCTATTTTTGGAAAGGTTATCTCGCACTTAAGAAGGGATTTAATCTATTACATTAACCGAAGTCACTTTTGCTGGGATTAAATTTTAGCTAATACTTTTATTAAACACTCTTATTTATCAGCTCTTATTTAGATAATCTTTTTACGGAAAACAAAAAGACCCCGCAATAATCGGGGCCTTTAAATAAAGAAAAATAATCGTTATTCTGTTAGATAAGTTTGTACGGGTACTGGGCCTCCTGGATAACCGTACCCATAACCATAACCCCATGGGTGGTTATAAAAATACGGGTCGCCATAATAACCATAACCCCAAGGGCCAGACGGCGGGATCATAACACTTTGTGCGACATTCCAGCGTTGGAAACCTGTTACATCTAACGTGACATACTTATAAGGAACTTGCCCTACTTTCCCTTGCTGTTCCCCCGTGATTTTCCCCACCACAGTGATATAACGGTTAGTAAAATCACTTGGCTCACGAAAACCATTTAAGTACGCATAAATGCGGCCAATTGAAGGGGAATTAAGCTCTGGTGCTGCATCATATTTATTCAATGCCATCACCGCAATTTCTAAACGTGTTCTTGCTGCTTCGTTTTCAACTGCAAGGACTTTCCCACCAAAACGCGCCTCTTGGCCAATATACATTTCAGGAGCATTTTGTACCGATGTTAAGTTATCTGTTGGGTTTTGAACCGAGCCTTGAATTGAAGCAGGTATTGAAACACACCCTGTCAGCGCTAATACGCTTGCAATAAAAAGACCTTTAAGTGCATTACGGCAGTTTAATTCAATATTCATAGACCACCTCCGATTAGCGATATTATAAATTCAGGTAATACAATTTTAAATAGCATTTAGTAAACAAAACACGATATGTTAAAAGTAGCCATAAGAATTATCTTACCACCTAATAATATCCTAAATTATTGAATGATTCGATTTGTATTTTTATTATTCAATATTTGATTTGTTTTGTGTGTAATATAAAAAATTGGCCATATCACCTGATATAGCCAATTCAACATCAATTAATTTTCTGTGTATTATTCACGACCAGGCAATTTTTTCCATGTAACTTCATTACGCAGGTAAGTAGGTTCAACATTTTCAACGGCAACCACTTTTCCCTGTTGCCATAATTGAGCAGCAATGGGTAACATATCTTGCGCATCAGGCAGCGTAATATGACTGTTAGCTAATGTAATTGATGCATTCAACAATGAGGGATATGCCTCCCACCCAGTACCTGCATAACCCCACAGCCCTGAAAGCCCTGTCACTTTGCTCTTAAAATCGTCGGGAAGTAGAACTGCTTCAGTTTCTTCACCTAACCATTGGCCTGCGGATGTTCGCTGATATTGGGCACAATAAATTTCTGACATCCGTGCATCAATAGCCACTAATACCTGATGATGCCCCATTATACGAAAGGCGCCTTCAGCAAGTGTCATTAAAGAGGAAACGCCAATCATGGGCAAATTAGCCCCTAGTGCTAACCCTTGTGCAATACCAACACCAATACGAACCCCCGTAAAACTACCAGGACCACGTCCGAAAGCCAATGCATCTAGCTGGTTCAACCCCATCCCAGCTTCTGCAAGAACTTCCTCAACCATCGGTAAAATTTTTTGTGTGTGCTCTCGAGGAGAAATCGCGAAACGCGAAATAATGTCACCTTCACACCAAAGTGCGACTGAACAGGCTTCTGTTGCTGTATCAACAGCAAGAATACGACTCGACATGCCTAAACTCCGGCAAATTAATAGTTTCTGATTAAAAGATGCCGATTATATTAACATAAACGGCCGTAGGAATAGCAGAAAAACAAGGTGGGATTTACCTCACTCTATTAACTTCTTGCCTTTTCTCTTCAAGAAATGCAATTGCTTTTTGTATACTTCTTGTTCGTGGTGATGGCGGAAGGCTACGTAAAAAAACCTCACCATAAGGGCGAGTCACTAAACGGTTATCACAAATAACGATGACACCATAATCACTAGTGTCTCGAATTAGCCGCCCTACACCTTGCTTTAAAGTAATAACTGCATCTGGTAATTGGACATCCGAGAATGGATCTCCACCCCGTAATTCACAATCTTCGATGCGCGCTCTTAATAGCGGGTCATCAGGGGCAGTAAATGGGAGTTTATCGATAATGACACAAGTTAATTCATCACCTCGCACATCAACCCCCTCCCAAAAGCTACTAGTGGCAACTAAAACAGCATTCCCCGCAGCAATAAACTGAGATAACAGTTTGTTTTTACTGCTTTCCCCTTGCATTAGAACCGGTAATGTCAATGAAGATTTAAATTCCTCGGCCAATTCACGCATCATCAGGTGTGATGTACATAAAAAGAAGCAACGTCCCTGATTTTTTTCAATCATAGGTCGTAGCATGGTTGCCAATTTTTGTGCGAGGCCTCGTTGATTGAGTTCGGGTAAAAAACGCGGAACACATAATAAAGTTTGGCTTTGATAATCAAATGGGCTGGCTAATAATAGCGTTTTTGCCGTGGCTAGACCTAAACGGTCAGTGAAGTGACTTAGTTTTTCATTTACCGACAAAGTTGCTGATGTAAATACCCAACTGGCTGGCGTACTTGCGATCATTTCGTTGAATTTATCTGCAACCGTTAATGGCGTTAGTGCCAGTAAAAAATGGCGACCATAACTTTCAAACCAATAGCTGTAGCCTGCAATTGTCACATCTTTTAAACGGTTCAAACGATTTCGGTAAATAGTAACACGCTCAAAAATAGAGTCTAAGCTCTGTGAACGGCCCAAAGTGGTTTTGATCACTTCGTAACAAAGTTCAAGAGAATCATCAAGTAATGTCAATGCTCTTTGTACTTCAGGGCGCTTTAGTAAATCACGTAAATTGCCACGAAAACTGTTTTCTCCCAAATTGAGCCGGAAATCTAGCGTACTTTGAGTGAGCCTATCTGCACTTTTTTGCAGTTGCACTTGGTCTTTTAACTCAGTTCGATAGGCCATAATCATATCACGTGCCAGATCAAGCAATTGGCGACTACTTAGTTGCTGACCAAAATATTGGCTGGCTATATCAGGAATTTGGTGCGCTTCATCAAAAATCATGACCTCTGCTTGGGGAATTAATTCTCCAAAACCTGTATCTTTCACGACTCTATCAGCCATAAATAAATGGTGATTCACAACGACAATATCCGCTTCTAAAGCTTTACGTCGTGCTTTTAAGACAAAACATTCTTGATAACGTGGGCAATCACTTCCAAGACAATTATCATTGGTGCTAGTCACTAACGGCCAAACAGGGCTATCCTCCGCAATATCATGACAAGTGCTCGTATCACCTAGCTCAGATTCAATGGACCAACTGCGTAACCTCACAACAGCGGACAATATTTCCGGCTCAAGACTACCACCACCAAGGGATTGTTGGTCTAATCGCTCTAAACATAAATAATTCGAACGCCCTTTTAATAACGCGGTCCGTCCAGTGTAATTCATCGCATCAATAATTGTCGGTAAGTCTCGGTGATACAGTTGATCTTGTAAGGCTTTTGATCCCGTAGAAACAATGACTTTTTTTCCACTACGCAGTGCAGGAACTAAATAAGCATATGTTTTTCCTGTTCCAGTACCCGCTTCCGCCACCAGCACATGCTGCTGCTCAATCGACTCGGTTACTGCATTCGACATCGTAACTTGTGCTTCTCGAGGCTGAAAACCAGGAATTGTTCTGGCTAAAAAGCCATCCGCAGAAAAATCGTCGTGCACTACATGACCTATTTATTAGGAATAATGAGGGCACACTTTACCATGAGTTTCTTAACCCTGCTTAGGTAATTATTACTTCGTTGAACAACTGATTTTCATCCAGCCTGCAAACTGTTATTCTTGAGCCACATGTATAATAAGGAATAATTATGACTATCAAACGTATTGACCCTGATAATCGTTGGTCTGAAGCTGTCATTCACAATAATGTCATTTACTACACCAGTGTTCCTGAAAATCTTGACGCTGATATTGTTGCCCAAACAGCAAATACACTCGCGGCGATTGATGTGATGCTTGAACGTGTTGGTTCAGACAAAAGTAAAATTCTTGATGCCACCATTTTCCTCGCTGATAAAGCCGATTTTGCTGGGATGAACCAAGCATGGGATGCATGGGTTGTTGCTGGAAGCGCACCTGTTCGTTGTACTGTCCAAGCATTGTTGATGAAGCCAGAATATAAAGTTGAAATTAAGATTGTTGCAGCAATTGATTGATTAAACAGGTTTTGCTTTGCATAAAAATGGGCGCCAATTATTAGCGCCCATCCATGCTCTAAATAGTTTGCAGTGTCGCTAGGCGGCAAGTGAGTTAATCCCTTGGAGCATACATAAGTATGTGACTAGGGTTAACTAATGCAGCCAACAACGCGACAGTGCAAAATATGACGAGCATTACGACATCTTGATGAGAACCATTCCTAGTAGCAATAACACAATCCCTCCCCAGCCTTTATAATTTAGCCGTTGATTGAAAAGTATCCAACCTGCTGCTACTGTCGCGATAATCCCGAATGCTCCCCATAATGCATAGGCAATTGAAAGTTCAATTCCTTTTACTGCTTGCGCTAATGCACTGAAAGCTCCGAGTACCGCAATTAGAGAAAGAATACCTATCCAGTATCGTTTAAACCCATTCGACATTTTTAACAAAATGTTGGCTGCGATTTCTAATATGACTGCTAGGATCAAAAACGCAGCATGCCACCATTCAAAATGACTGGCCATATTACGCCTCCGACTTAGCTTCGCGTCCAACTAAAGCATTTGTTTTGGCTGCATTGACCGCGTTTTGTGTAACTTGTTTTACTTTTTGTGCAGATTGACGAACGGTGGTTTTCTTGGTGCCTGATTTAATCAGTCCAATACCGGTGATCAGTAATACTAACCCCCCAATTTTCATCGGTGATAGCGTTTCTCCAAACCACATGACACTAAATGTTGTGATAAAAAGGATACCGATACCTTCCCATAGTGCATAGGCGACACCTAATGCCACTTTTTTAACTGCAACAGCAAGTAAAATGTATGATGTTGCTATCATCACATACATCACGACCATACCAGTAAAATCACCACTGACGCTGGCATGTTTCATTGATAGTGTACCGATAACTTCAGTTACGATAGCTAATACTAAAAATATCCAGTAAATCATTATAATATCTCTCTATATACAGCCACGTAATAGTCTATTTTTTGTACAGATAAAAAATACAGATTACTATTGCGTAGTTGTTGAAAATTCAAATAAATAACAACGTATTGCTGAGTTTATTCAGCGAAATGAATAATCGAGAGAGACGCTATAATGCACCACACCAGTAGTGTTCACTGGAAAGGATAGCTGAAAGGAAAAGCCTGTGTGTCGTTCTTTTTTGGGACTTGCTGATCTTGCCGCTAGTTGAGCTAAGCATGATATCTTATTCTTTTCATCAGGTAGACATCTACCCAATTTACTCCGAACCCTCATGTTGATAGTTAATTTCAGTTTATTTTTAACATGCCAAATTTATTAAGTCAATGAATATAAACATTTTTTGCATTGAATAAAAATATGCATAACTATTCATTAATATGCTAATCAACCCTTGAGCTATCAACTATTGCGCGAATAAACAAGCGATGATGATAAATTTTTCACTGGAATTATTTTATAAAAAAATCTCTTTTTTCCACTTTTTATACTCTCATCACGCCTTAATTAAGCTATTCGATTTTTAGCATTGACAACCTGATTGAACAAGCTTCTTATAGTAGCTATATGATTGTAATATGCCGAAGAGAGAGCCATGAACGCCTTTAGCCTTACCTCCAATAGTTTCCAAAATTCCACTGATGCAACGCCATTACCTTATGATGTTGTTTCAATTCAGTCACAAGTTATTTATGGCAGTGTTGGAAATAGTATTGCCGTTCCAGCCCTGACAAAACAAGGTTTACGTGTTGCGGCAGTACCTACTGTAGTACTCAGTAATACGCCTCATTATACAACTTGCTATGGTGGTGAGTTGCCTGGTGAGTGGTTTCGTGGTTATTTAAACGGTTTTGTTGAGCGGGGTAGCTTAAATTCTGTGAGAGCTATTTTGACTGGTTATCTAGGTTCCCCAGAAAAAGCCCAAGACTTAGCAAACTGGTTAACTCTAGTTCGTAAAGAAAGAACGGCACTACCGGTTATTGTTGACCCAGTCATGGGAGATGAAGACAGCGGTTTTTATATTCCACCCGAAATTGCCGAGGTATACCGCGATAAAGTCATTCCTTTAGCTACAGGTATTATTCCAAACAAATTCGAGCTCATGACGTTAAGTGGCAAACAAGTCCATAACTTGGATGATGCTACGGCTGCAGCCCGTAGCTTATTAAAGGGAAATACACAGTGGGTAATCATCACAAGTGCTTTCCAGCCTGATGACGACAACATTGAAGTCGTTTGTGTTACCCAAGATAACGTGGCCGTAATCCGCCACAAACATTACCCTGTCACACCAAAAGGAACGGGGGATTTATTTGGCGCTGAACTCACCGCTCAGTTATTAGCGGGACTATCCGTTCCTGATGCCGCTAAAATGGCATGTTTACGCATCGAGCAAGCGATTATTCATATGGCAGCGACAGGACGTAGCGAATTAATCCTTTAATATTCTATGTAGCCATACCTAACAATATGATAAACACAGATAAATGGCGGGATTACCCCGCCATTTTAGTCAATATACCACCTAATATTTCAAATATTGATAATATTATTCAAACTCATTCCATGAACGGCCATCGCGTGCGATCATCGCAACAGATGCAATCGGCCCCCAAGTCCCTGCTTGATATGGCTTAGGCGCTTCATTGTCCATTGCCCATGCATCTATAATAGAATCAACAAATTTCCATGCCTCTTCTACTTCATCACGGCGAACAAACAGTGCTTGAATGCCACGCATGGCTTCAAGTAATAAACGCTCATAAGCATCTGCAAGGTGAGTCTGGTTGAAAGTTTCAGAGAAACTTAAATCCAATTTAGTGGTTTGTAAACGATGTTTATGATCAAGGCCTGGTGCCTTATTCATAATTTCAATATCAATCCCTTCGTCTGGCTGCAAACGAATGGTTAATTTATTCTGAGGCAGGTCTTGATAACTTTCAGAGAAAATATTCAATGCTGGTTTTTTAAAATAAACAACAACTTCAGAACATTTTGCAGGTAGGCGCTTACCCGTACGTAAATAGAAAGGTACACCTGCCCAACGCCAATCATCGATATCAACGCGTAAAGCAACGAATGACTCGGTCATGCTTTGCTTGTTCGCACCCTCTTCTTCTAAATATCCAGGGACTTTTTTACCTTGAACAAAACCAGAGGTATATTGCCCTCGTACTGCCTTTTCACGCACATTTGTATGGTCGATACGACGTAAAGAACGTAAGACTTTCACTTTTTCATCGCGAATACGGTCAGTGGTTAAATCTGCCGGTGGTGACATGGCAATCATCGTTAAGATTTGCAATAAGTGGTTTTGTACCATATCACGCATTTGGCCTGCTTGGTCGAAATATCCCCAACGACCTTCGATTCCTACTTCTTCTGCAACCGTGATTTGGACATGATCAATAGTGCGGTTGTCCCAGTTATTGATAAATAACGAGTTTGCAAAACGCAATGCGAGTAAGTTTAAAACGGTTTCTTTACCAAGATAGTGGTCAATACGATAGACTTGGCTTTCATCAAAATACTTCGCCACTTCATTATTAATTTCTTGTGACGACGCTAAATCCGTTCCCAGTGGTTTTTCCATGACAACGCGATTTGGCTTTTTATTTAATTTAGCATGACCCAACCCTTGACACATAGCACCAAAAGTACTCGGTGGCATAGCAAAGTAATGGATAGCGGGTTGTGCATCTTGTTTTAACATTTCAGCTAAACGCACAAAACTTTCAGTCTGGTTAACGTCTAAGTTACAAAAATCCAAGCGAGCGCTTAGTTTTTCCCACAATGCTGAATCGAGATCTTCTTTTAAGAACTTATCTAACGCTTCTTTGACAAAGTGGACATAATCATCTTGACTCCATTCAGCACGACCAACACCAATAATGCGCGTGTCTGGATGAATGTAACCTGCTTTTTCTAACTGATAAAGCGATGGCAGCAGCTTACGACGAGCGAGGTCTCCCTTGGTGCCAAAAATAATTAAGTCACAAGCTTGAGCAGCATTATGTACCGCCATATTGGTTCTCCTCAATTTGCGGAATGTAAGACCTAACTAGGATAGGCCTTATTGTAATTTTGTTAAAATTAGCCCTAATTCCGCTAATGTACCCTGTTGCTAGTGCCCAGTAAATGTTCATGATACCGATCACAGTTTTTATGATGAAAAAAACAACATATTGTCTGTTTAATCTTATGTTACACACTGAATAATTTTTAGTGTATTAAAAAGATGCGATTTAACTGAATGGAGACAGCTTCCGTAAAAAAATAACAAAATAAGTAGGATGTTTACTATTCTGAAAATTAGATACGGGTCAAAGTTTCATAAAAAGCTGCTACTTATCACCTGTATTCAGATAGATTACATATCATACATAGTATATTTTCACTCTCTATTACGACATCACAGCAAGAAATTTAAAATCAATAATAGGATAACGTGATGACTCAAAAATTTCTCCTTTCGATGAAATAGGCGCTTTTGCTATATGAATATTTTAGAACAAATGAAGACAAGTCTCGATTTTTTAAGTAAATCAGAAAAAAAGGTGGCTGAGGTTATTCTAGGTATGCCACAAAATGCCATTCATCTCAGTATCGCCACACTTGCGCAATTAGCTGATGTTAGCGAGCCAACAGTAAACCGATTTTGTCGAAAAATGGATACGAAAGGATTCCCTGATTTTAAATTACGACTAGCACAAAATTTAGCTAACGGCACTCCCTATATTAACCGCCATATAGAAGAAACCGATACAGTAAATACCTATACTCATAAGATTTTTGAATCTGCTATGGCTGGATTAGATAATGTAAAACACACATTAGATATCAGTGCAATTAATCGTGCTGTTGATTTATTAACTCAAGCTCGGAAAATCAGTTTTTTTGGCTTTGGTGCCTCTGCTGCTGTCGCACACGACGCAATGAATAAGTTTTTCCGCTTTAATATTCCTGTCATATACTTCGATGATATTGTCATGCAACGTATGAGCTGTATCAATAGTAATGAAGGAGATGTTATTGTGCTCATTTCCCATACAGGAAGAACCAAAGCATTAGTTGATATGGCACGTTTAGCACGGGAAAATGACGCGACTATAATTGCAATTACCTCAGAAAACTCACCTCTCTCTCAAGCCGCTTCCTTATCTATCATTATTGATGTTCCTGAAGATACTGATATCTATATGCCAATGGTATCAAGAATGGCGCAGCTCGCTGTCATTGATGTACTAACAACGGGTTTTACGTTAAGAAGAGGTGAAAAATTTAGAGATAACTTGAAGCGCGTCAAAGAAGCATTACGTGATTCGCGGTTTGATAGCATCTAAAGGCAATAAATTGACAGTATAAATGCTTTTCTTTGCTTTCAGGCTTTAATAGTTTTACAGACCTGATAGCATTAAGAAATTGGCTGTATATAATAGCTGTGCTCGTGTCAGCATCCCTATTTGCAGTAAACAGGTTTCGAAATGGAGTGAAATGGTTTCACTCTTTTATCAACACCATTACAGGTCAACGGAGTAATACATGTCTAGACGGCTTAGAAGAACTAAAATTGTTACAACTCTTGGTCCAGCTACAGATCGCGATAATAACCTTGAAAAAATTATCAACGCTGGCGCCAACGTTGTTCGCCTTAACTTCTCCCACGGAACTCCAGAAGACCATCTATTACGTGCGAACAAAGTACGTGAGATTGCCGCTCGTTTAGGACGTCATGTTGCGATCCTCGGTGATTTGCAAGGTCCTAAAATTCGTGTTTCCACTTTTAAAGATGGCAAAGTTTTCCTAAATATTGGCGATAAATTCATTCTTGATGCCAATTTAGGTAAAGGTGAAGGCTGCCAAGAGAAAGTAGGTATCGACTATAAAGGCTTACCTGCCGATGTCGTCCCAGGTGATATTTTGCTTCTTGATGATGGTCGAGTACAATTGAAAGTCCTTGAAGTCAAAGGGTTACAGGTATTTACAGAAGTTACTGTTGGTGGCCAACTATCTAACAATAAAGGTATTAATAAACTCGGTGGCGGTCTTTCAGCTGAAGCATTAACAGAAAAAGACAAAGAAGATATAAAAACTGCTGCAAAAATTAATGTTGATTACTTAGCTGTTTCATTCCCTCGCTCAGGTGAAGATTTAGATTATGCACGCCGATTAGCTCGTGATGCGGGCTGTGAATGCCAAATTGTTGCTAAAGTAGAACGTGCAGAAGCCGTTGCCAATGATGAAGTGATGGATGAAGTTATTCTCGCTTCTGATGTCGTTATGGTTGCTCGTGGTGACCTCGGAGTGGAAATTGGCGACCCTGAATTAGTCGCTGTCCAGAAAAAATTGATCCGCCGCTCTCGCCAATTAAACCGTGTTGTTATAACCGCAACACAAATGATGGAATCGATGATCACTAACCCTATGCCAACGCGAGCCGAAGTCATGGACGTTGCGAATGCGGTGTTGGATGGTACTGATGCCGTTATGCTTTCTGCTGAAACTGCTGCAGGCCAGTACCCAGCAGAAACGGTAGCCGCGATGGCGCAGGTTTGTTTTGGCGCAGAAAAAATGCCGGGCCTAAATGTGTCTAAACACCGTTTAGATGCGGAGTTTAATAGCCCTGAAGAAGCAATTGCAATGTCAACAATGTATGCTGCTAACCATCTTAAAGGGGTTAAAGCTATCATAGCAATGACTGAGTCTGGCCGTACTGCTCGTATGATGTCTCGGATCAGCTCTGGTTTACCTATTTTTGCCATGTCTCGTCATGAAAAAACCCTTAATCAATGTTCTCTCTATCGTGGTGTTACACCTGTTTTCTGTAGCACCCATACAGATGGTATTGCGGCTGCCAATGAAGCTGTCACGCGTTTACGTGATAACGGCTATTTAATGAGTGGTGACGTGGTTCTTGTCACCCAAGGTGACTTAATGGGCACTGTAGGTAGCACGAATACTTGTCGTATTCTAGAAGTTGAATAATCTTTTAGCCCTCGCCTATGGGTGGGGGCTTTCCTTTATATTGAAACGCTATCTAACTTAAAAAAGAATTAACACAAGAAAGTATAGCTCTGCATCACTTGCGTAAAATACAGAGAAAATAGCATTTAATGATATTGTAGGTTAAATTGTAGCGTACCATTCGCTTTCCCAGCTGTCGTTGCAGATTGAGTTTGGATATACGCGGCTTCCAACGGAATGTTGTATTGCCCTCTGTCATTTTTATTGGCGAGCGGTATTAATTGATTAAGCTTAATGGGTATACCGTTGTGCTTTACTTGGATGGCATAACCTTTCGCTGTATTTTCATCGGCTAAATTATTAAGTGCGATTGCCCCTGGTGTTTGACTTGAATCTTGAGTTCCAATAAACGTAATTTTTATCGGAGATATAGGGTCACAATCTAATTCAATTTGAAAATTTTGCTTGCTCTCAGAACTCGTTGAACCAACACCTGTAAAGGACAATTTACTAACGTTACCGAATAGTACGTCTATTGACTTATTTTTGACTTCACAACCACTCGAAATAACATTGATTGGCCCCATATTTACTTTGGGTTCGAACCTCCCATATAAATCTGTAGTAATGAAACCATTGTGGAATAAAATCAACATCGCAGCATTAGATATTGGTAAAGTTTGGCTTTTAACATTATTACCAACTTTATAAAAATCCGCCCTTAATTTTACAGTATACGTTGCTGAAGATGCATTAGAGCCACATATAAATCTATTATTATTATTTCCATCTTTCGTATTTACCCCATCAACATATGCAAAACCAGAGCAAGGGCTCATTGCTGTACCATGCAAAGTATAACCAACGCCTGAACTATTAATTTCTCTAACATAACCTATACCCGGAATATACCTTGAATTTCCTGGTTCGATTGGTACATAAATTCCAACTTCTGTATTACCCGTCACATTCCACCACGTCCATGGAGAGTGGGTTCCTAAATCAATAGAACCAATAAAAGTACCTACTGGTAAAGTTCGTGATACATAAAGTGTTTTATTCGGATTAACTAATTGGCTGGTAAATTCAGCCCTAAATTCAGCAGCCCCGAATTGTGAATATAAAAGGAACGAAATGCCTATTTTTAGACCTAAATTTTTCATGATAACTCCTATTCACAAACTCGTTCTATAAACTGAATTTTTTCATTCTCTAATGATAATAAAAGTGGAACTGTACATTGTTGATTATTACCGTTGCCCCATTTCACTATTATCTTGCTTTGCTCTGGAACGCCACTTAAATAAACTTCCCCATCATTTGCAACAATACCGCCTGTAACTTGTTCCTCACTTTCCATAACAGAAACTTGTGTACCAAATGCAATTGCTTTTCCCGCATACTTGAGTTTTAATAAAACTCTAGCACCCCGTTTTGCTTGGAAATTAGCTAATACAATCGCACCTTGAGTAGGAACGACTGTCGTTGTATTAATCGCAACATCATTATTGCCACTTAATGTTGCAGTATCGACACTAATTTTATTTCGTTCATAACGAGTCACTGTGGGAATTACTGCATAACCTGACGAATTAGTGTAAAGTGATTGCGCGTTATTTACTTTTAAATTGTCTATATCTTCTGCTTTAACGAGCACTGCAGAATCATAGATAGTACGAGAGGTCGTTAACCCGCCAGAATGCAATAATAGTGCTCCCGTTGCACTGAAATCGATAGCATGATATTTAGGGTCATAGTTATAACCCAAACTGTATTCTCCTGATGAAACTATATAGTTTGCACTAACGGAACTGCTAAATTCATTACGGCTATGGTTATGTCTTTGCGTAAGGTTATACTGCAAATTATTATCTACTAATTGCATACCATTAAAACTTAATGAGCTAATCGAATCTCCATTTTTGCTGGTACTATAGCTATAGTTAGCCCAATTATTTTTTCGACCCAAATCAAAAGGAATACTCAAATTGAATGACAGCATTTGGTCATTTGTTTTTGAATAGTCTTGTTTAATATAAGAATAAGCAACGCTGTAATTCAATAAATTATAATTAGAGCTAAAACTCATTGTTAAACTTTTATCAGAACCACTTTTGTCCCAATAATATTGCTGGTAACCATTCACCGATAAATAACCGATTTCGTCAAGTGACTGAGAGACTGATACTTGAAACTGTTGTTTTTTTCGCCCCATATTATAAAGATAATTATTCAAATCAGAAAAATCATAATAGTTTTTTGTTGAGTAACGATATGACGCCAAAGAAAAAGAAGTGCCTGTATTTGGAATGTATTTCGAATATTGAATTCGATACGCTTGCCCTTTCGCACTCTTTTTATCAATCAATTGTACCGATGCTTCTGTAATATCTGTTGATATCGCGCCAATTTTGCCTAAATTTACTCCAGCACCTATTGTGTAGGCTTGATAGTCTTGAGAAACTAAGAAACCTCCATAAACGGATAAGTTATATGGCAAGCCGTAAATTGCTGATGCTTGCGCAAAATTAGGTTTACGTCGTGCACCATCAACATTATATTTACCAATATCTACGCTATATTTTAATGTGCCGGCTCTTTGCATCATTGGCACTGCAGAGAAAGGCTGAATAAAAGACCTTACCGTGCCATTAGCTTCTTCAATTGTGACCTCAAGATCACCACTATATGACGTTGGATACAAATCATTAATCGCAAACCTACCCGGCGGCACGGTGGTTTGATAAATCACGTTGCCATTTTGGCTGATAGTAACAATCGCGTTTGATTGTACAAGACCAGTCACTGTAGGTGCAAAACCCCTTTCACTTTGAGGTAACATACTTTCATCAGATACTAGCTTCACTCCAAGATAAGGGGTGCTCTCTATTACGCCATTATCAGAGGATATTTCACCAATCGTTAAGCGGCTTTTTAAGCTACGAATATCACGTTCTACATAAGTTTGTAGATTATTCCAATTCGTTTCATATGTCGTTTTACTGTAGGTACTATGATTACGGAAACGCCAAGCGCCCATATTAATACCACTTCTTAAACCTAAGAACGAATTATCGCTATTATTCTTATTTTGGTACCAATGTTTATTAAACCGAACTGTGTAGTTAACAAATGTAGCGGTGATTCCATCGTCCCATTCCTTTGGTTCAACATAGCCTCTACTCGTATTTTCTAATCCAATTTGTGGGATACTAATTTGTAATTGTTGGGTTTCAAATCTGTATTGATAATTAGCACCAGGAATAATTTTACTAATGTCATTCAAATATTCGTCCTCTCCACTTGCTGAAAACTTTTCACTTGCTGAGTTTTTCACACCCCAGTTTAGCAGCATTTTTTTTGTTATTTCAGGAGATAATTTTTTAGCTTTATCATCAAATAAAAACCTTATATTCTTGTTATCAACCAATTTATCATTTATATAGATATCAACAAAATAATCTCCTGGCAATTGTCCTCCCGCAGATGATAGGTAGCCTAAACTATTTATATCTGCGACTTGGTTTTCCATTCCGGAATTAATTGCATTAATATCAAAAATATCTTTAGCAATTGTATTATTGATATAAAATATTAAGCTAATCGCAGTAAAAACATTAGAATACATAAGCGTATTTTTTTTACAAAAAACTGGCATCTTAGAGACTCTTATTTGGTTTTTTTCTCTATAATAGCGCCATAGTCATTGATAAATTGAACAACTATTGAGTCACCATTATTTATTTTTTTCTTAATGATATAGTCATTTTTGAATGGATATATTAAACTAGCACCGTCAATAACCCTGCCATTGTCAAGGATATTTTTGATTGATAAGTGATATGGAGTTTGGTTATCAATCATAATCCCATCTGGTTTCTCAACTAAAAAAATTTTTTTAAAGTCGAATGGCTCTATATCTTTCGACCTTAAAAATAATTTAAACTGTGAATTTATGATTATCTGTAGTTCATTCTCAATACTATTATTTTTTGGTGGTATTGATTTGATATTAAGCAAATAAATTTGTTCAGTATTTGAACCGATAGACTCACCTATATAAGAAATTCTAGCTGAACCATTTGTATCTGGCTCAATACGAAATAATGGTGGTATGGCAATAAATGGTGCTTTCCCCTCTCCGCCAAATGGTGATACCCAGCTTTGAATTAAAAAAGGTTTTTCTTTATCACTATTGAAAATAGGAATATCAATTTCACGTTTATTTTCTTCATAGACAAAACGTGTTCCACCTACACTAATCCCTGAGGCTTGAGAGGTGCTAGTTATAGAAAAAAAACATATACAGATTGAAAAAAATATTTTTTTCATAAAACAACCATTATATTGAAATAAGAAGGAGAGTAACCATTGTCACTCTCCAATTAGTTAATGATATTGAATACTGTATACTGCACTGCTATTAGCAGGCCCTGCAGTTACTACACCAGTCGCTTTATAACGAGCAACATAGTCTAAGTCTACTGTTGTACCATCGAATTCAATTTGTTTTGAATCTTCAAACAACTTAATTTGCGTTATTGCATCTTTTTCAAATAAAGCAACACCGACATTATTTGCAACGCCTACAGCTTGGTTAATTGCAAGAATATCGTTGTCTGCGGTATCACGTGTGCCACCGAAACGTACAGTTACTTTGGAGTTTGTTGGACAATCAACAAGTTTAATAGTAAAGTTTTTTAAACCCGCCACTTCTCCTTGTGCGGCTAAACTTTTAGCTGATACCTTTCCAAGGTCAACATTTAAATTTTTTGAATTGCTATCAACTGTACAAGCTATATCAGTTATTTCCCCAGTAAAGTTAATTGTACCTGAAGCAAAAACAGTTGGCGTAGATGTTACAGCTAAAGTAACCCCTATTATAGTTAGGGATTTTTTTAGAATACTCATAATAGTTCCTATAATATAGATTTTTAATTATTAATTACTACATAAACAAATAAATCACTCATATTTTTAGTTCAGAAGAAATATATCATCTACCTTTAGTTAAGTTAACCAATGGATACATTGAATTTTTTAAAATTGCATCTAAAATATTAATACTTTGTTTTTATCATTTATGAACTGGCTCTTTTATTTAGATTTTTTATTAGCAATTAGATAGTTTTTTAAAATTTCATTTGCCATTGAGATTTTATTAATATACATATAAAAATTATAGAACGACTTTTTATTTACTATTTTCAGCTCTTTTAATGAATTATTATTTAATTCTTTCTGGATTAAATTTTTCGGCAACCATAAATAACCAACCGAATTTTCGGCTAATTTAATTGCTAATTCCACATTAGAAATATGGATAGTTTGGATGCTTTTGATCCCATTCATACCTGTAAGCTTCAAAGAAATTGAGGCTGTTTTTTCCATTATTTTCAGTATATTGTCAACTGAACAATGTTGCAGCTTATGATTTGGGTTGGTTACAAGCACCGCTTCAACCTGTTCAAGAAATATGGGATTTAACGACTCAATGTAATGATGAGTAATTAGTAAATCATAATTTTTAATTGTAAAAACATCTGATTTTCTTAGTGAAATCTTCTTAAGATCAATATCATAATCCTTTCTAGAGCAGCTTAGCTCTCCAATTTTTTTAAGTATTTCATCACTTTGATATAGCGAATCTATAACTATATTAATTTTATTATTTCCCTCATAATTTAATGACTTGGCAACCTCTTCTAATGAAATCGCTTTATTTGTTACTTCTCTTGATAACGCTAATAACTGTTCTCCTTGTTTAGTTAATACTGCACGACGTTTTTCTAAAGAAAATATTTCAATTTCTAACGTTTGCTCTAATTTACTGATGGTATAACTAATTGATGATTGTGTTCTATGCAAGATTTCAGCTGCTTGAGCAAAACCACCGTAGTCAACCACCGCTTGTAGGGTTATCCATTGGTCTAGCGTAGTTCGGGTTTTAACCATAGAGTCTCCAAATTATTAACCTGGGAGATATATTTTATTTATCGTTAATAAATACTTTTACATACCATTCCTTATTTACTCATATATTTAAAAGTTTTTAAGTTATTTATTTTGATATATCGATAATCATTTTTAATAGGGGATATTTTTTTATGTAAAGCTATCAGTTCTCTTATACTCTCGAAAAGATCAATACAAGTAACTAAAAACAGCCTAATAATAAAACCAAGAAATATAAAAATAAATTAAATAACTATACACCATTAATAATGGTACCCAGCTTTTCAAAATTATGGGTATTAAGTGTATATTTCTATGATGAGCACACTTTTAGACAAAAAAAAGCCATTACTCAAAAGGTAATGGCTCAAAAATTATTCTGTAGATCTGGACACTAACGGTAAAGATCTTTTCGCTGATAAGGTTCTATTTCTCCCTCTTTTCGCGTTTTTAATAGCTTTAGTATCCATGTGTATTGTTCTAAGTTCGGGGAAACCAGATATTCCAGCTCCTCATTCATTCTTCGTGCAATATACTTATCGTCCTTACCATCGATATCATCCATTGGTTCACGGATAAAAATATGCAATTGATGCGTTTTATGGTCATAAACGGGAAATAGTGGCACAACTTTCGCTTTACAAACTTTCATTAACCTACCGATTGCAGGTAATGTTGCCTTATATGTACCAAAAAAATCAACAAATTCGCTATGCTCCTCACCATGATCTTGGTCTGGAAGATAAAACCCCCAATATCCTTGTCTAACAGAAGCAATAAAAGGCTTAATACCCGCTTCTCTTGAATGCAAGCGCCCCCCGAAATGGTATCTCGCTTTATTCCATAAATAATCTGCAACTGGGTTCTTTTGGTGATGAAACATTGCAGCCATTTTCTGGCCTTTTGCTGCTAATAACATCGCTGGTGCATCAACGGCCCAGCCATGAGGAACCATAAAAATAACATTGCTTTGCTGCTGTTTTAAGCGCTCTATAATTTCTTGATTATGCCAATGCGTTCTAGCTAGCGTTTTACTTGCACCACGAAGACATAGCTCTGCCAACATAACAAAGGACTGTGGTGCGGTTTCAAACATACGATCAACTAATTCTTCTCGTTGTTGTTCTGTCAATTTAGGAAAACAATAAAGTAAGTTAATTTTGGCACGACGACGACCACTTTTAGCCAGCCGCCCAACCCATTTTCCTATTTTAGCGAGTAAAGGGTCACGGATTTTAACCGGAATGAAAGCCAATCCTGCCAAAATACCCGCTCCTAACCATACCCCCCAATATTTAGGTAATAGATAAGAACGGTGAAAAGTTGGCACATAGCCTTTTTTACTATCAGTGTCTTGATCTTTATTCATGCTGTACTCAAGTGAATATTAGCTATCTCTCTATAGCTTATAATAATAGTTTACGGGAGCATTACAAAGAAAACTGGCAGATACAAGTACCTGCCAGCGATAAAATAGAAACTTAAGTTACTGTAGTTTAAGTTGTGGTTTCGTTTCTTTTACTAGCGCTAAATATTCTTTACGTTCTTTTCCTGTTAAGCCACCAGAACTTGGTAATTTCGCAGTAAGTGGATTTACTGCTTGTTGATTCACCCACATTTCAAAATGTAGATGGGGACCAGTCGAACGCCCGGTATTACCTGATAGCGCAATTCTATCACCACGCTTAACTTTTTGCCCAGGCTTAACTAATAATTGGCGTAAATGCATGTAACGAGTGGTATATTGACGCCCATGACGGATAGCAATAAAGTTGCCTGCAGCACCGCTGTATTTTGAAACAATCACTTCACCATCACCAACAGCAAGTACTGGCGTGCCAACAGGCATTGCGAAGTCCACGCCTTTATGTGGTGCTACACGCCCAGTAACTGGGTTAACTCGGCGAGGATTGAATTGTGAAGACACTCTAAACTGTTTAGCGGTTGGAAAACGTAAGAAACCGCGTTCTAAGCCATTCCCTTCGCTATCATAATAGCGCCCATCTTCAGCACGAAAAGCATAATAGCTTTTTCCATTAGTTTGCAGACGAACACCAATGAGTTGGCTCTGCTCACTGCGCCCGTTAAGCATTTCCCTGCTCATTAACACACTGAATTTATCGCCTTTTTTCAATTTTTTGAAATCAACCTGCCATTGTAAGGCTTTAATCACCTCACGGCCTTCGTTACGTGTTAAGCCCGCTTTGTTTGTACTTTGTGCAAATGAACCGTCAACCGTACCTTTTAAAACACTGTTAGTCCATTCACCTTCGCGAATTTGCTTGGTTTCTTCAAATTTATTTGAAGTTCCAACACGAGTAAAAACACGGGTCTCACGGCGAGAAACATCCCAAGTCAATGATTCTAACTCACCCTGTTCTGTTAAAGACCAATTTAAGGATTGGCCTATTTTAAGGTTTCTCAATGACTTATGTTGGTTAGATAGCGTTGCAACATCCCCAGCTTCAATACCGAATTGAGTTAAAATAGTCGTTAAGTTATCACCACTTGCAACAACATATTCATGAGGGAGAGGCGCAGCTTCTCCCCCTGTCTCTATTGCTTCAGCTTCGGTATCAGCAAGGCCTTCATCAGGTAGCTGTTCACTACTGTCTTGAATTATATCGTCGGTAGCATCACTTGCAGGTAATAATGAGAGCGGTATGATGGTATCCGGTGTGCCATCATTTTCAGTTGTCGTTGGTACATGAACTGGCCGCCAAATTGCGACGGCCATAGTCGCTACAGTGAGCGTACTTAATACAATTTTATGTGTCCTAGACAGGCTACCGTATACCTGAGCCAGACTTTTGGCCATTTGCTGCACTTAAACAATTCCTTCTATTTTTAATCCAGGCAGCTGGCGTATTGCTCTGATAATTGAGTCAAAAACTGCATGTAGCTATCTGGCCCTATCGCCAGCCCAATTCCTAGTGGGTCGAGAGTTCCCATTTTCACCCCCGTATTTCGTGCTACACTTTCAATCACAGCAGGCCTGAATTGTGGCTCAGCAAAAACACATTGCGCTTTGTGCTCAACCAATTGTGTTCGTATTTGATGTAATTTCTGCGCGCCAGGTTGTATTTCTGGGTTTATCGTAAAGTGCCCTAATGGAGCTAATTGATAGTGTTTTTCAAAGTAACCGTAAGCGTCGTGAAAAACAAAATAACCCTTATTTTTAGCTGGCTGCAAAATATTAGCAATTTTCTGATCATTTTGCGTCATATTTTCTTTGAATTTACGAAGGTTTACGTCTAGCTTATTTTTTTGTTCAGGATAAAGCTCTACTAAACGCTCATAAATGTCTTGCGCAGCGTAATTTGCAATTTCTGGGGATAACCAGATATGCATATTATACTCACCATGGTGATGATGTTCGTGATCGTTGTCATGGTTAGCTTCATCTCCATGTTCGTGATCATGTTCATCTTCATGTGACTCCGCCATAAGTAGTGGCTTAATGTTTTTCTGCTCAGCCAATGCTAGGCGTTTATTCTGTGGTAATGTATTGATTGGCTTCTGTAAAAACATTTCCATATCAGGTCCAACCCATACGAATAGATCGGCCTGTTTAATTTTTTTCAAATCAGAAGGTTTAAGTGCATAATCATGAGGTGAAGCACCATCTGGTAATAAAACTTGTGTCTCAGTGACACCGTCTGCAATCCCTGCGGCAATAAAGGCCAGTGGGCGAATTGACGTTACAACATCAGCATTAGCAGTTGATACCATAGTTGCACTTAATACGGAGGTCGCCACCGCCCCGAAAAGAAATTTGCAGGCAATGTTTTTCGATTTATGTATCATAGCAGTCTTTTTCCGTGATTTTGATTTTGAAATGTTATAATATAACACAAAATGAATTCTGCAAGATGTTTTTCATATGCAACCATTACTGACTTTAAATAAAATTTCTGTTTCATTTGGCGAAAAACAGGTCCTTAACGATGTTACCTTTGAACTGAATAAAGGTGATATCGTAACCCTTTTAGGCCCAAATGGCGCTGGAAAATCAACTATTGTACGTGTTGTACTCGGGTTACTTGCCCCTACATCAGGTACCATTACGCGTCCTTCTTCTCTTGCTATTGGTTATGTTCCACAAAAACTTCACTTAGATACGACGCTCCCTCTTACGGTTAAACGGTTTATGTTATTAAAGCTCGGTGCTCGTAAAGAGCATTTGTTACCTGCACTCGAAAGAGTCAAAGCAACGCATTTACTCGAGCAACCGATGCAAAAATTATCAGGCGGTGAAACTCAACGTGTTTTACTGGCTCGCGCCCTACTCAATAAACCTGACCTGTTAGTGCTCGATGAACCCGCTCAAGGTGTCGATATTACAGGCCAAGTTGCACTATATGATTTAATTAATCAATTAAGAACTGAGCTTAATTGTGCTGTATTAATGGTTTCCCATGACTTACATCTCGTGATGGCAAAAACAGATAAAGTACTTTGCATTAACGGCCATATTTGCTGTTCTGGCGCGCCAGACGTTGTTTCAAACCACCCTGAGTTTGTGGCAATGTTTGGTTATCGGGGTGCTCAACAACTCGGTGTATACCGTCATCAACATAATCATCAACATGATTTAGAAGGCAATATTATTGTTGGTCACCAACACAGCAAGGACTGCAAACATGATTGAGTTACTATTACCCGGCTGGGTAGCAGGCATGCTACTTGCCATTGCGGCAGGTCCTTTAGGCTCTTTTGTTGTGTGGCGCCGAATGTCCTACTTTGGCGACACATTAGCTCATGCTTCATTGTTAGGTGTCGCATTTGGGCTACTATTAAATATCAACCCATTCTATGCCGTTATTGCTGTAACTTTGCTATTAGCCTTAATCTTAGTTTGGCTAGAAAAGCGTCCACAACTTGCCGTTGATACTTTACTGGGTATTATGGCGCACAGTTCACTGTCTTTAGGTTTAGTCGTTGTTAGCTTGATGGCTAATGTCCGTGTTGACCTAATGGCTTACTTATTTGGTGACTTACTCTCAGTCAGCTATGAAGATATTATAACGATTTTTATTGGCGTTATTGTCGTTTGCGGGTTGCTTTTTTATCGTTGGCGGGCACTTTTGTCCATAACGGTTAGCCCTGAACTTGCTTTTGTTGATGGCATTAATATTCAAAGACTGCGTTTATTACTAATGTTAGTTACCGCACTAACAATTGGCATTGCAATGAAGTTTGTCGGAGCTTTAATTATTACGTCTTTATTAATTATACCCGCGGCAACGGCTCGGCGTTTTGCTCGAACACCTGAGCAAATGGCCTTTATCGCTATCTTAATTGGTATGATTGCTGTAACTGGTGGATTAACACTTTCTGCTTTCTACGATACCCCTGCTGGGCCGTCTGTCGTATTGGTATCGGCTGTTCTATTCGTACTTAGCTTAACAATAAAAGCGAAAAATTAATTTAAGCTTTAAGCTATGCATTTTAGTCATCACGCGCTGTTTTTAGCACAGATGGCCCCAATATTGATAACAATATTGGGGCCATACTTATTTATTTTATATAATCAAATTTCTTTAGGGGTTAAACCAAAGTGGTTATATGCATGAACTGTCGCCATACGGCCTCGAGGGGTGCGCTGAATAAAACCTTGCTGGATAAGGTAAGGCTCTAATACATCTTCTATGGTTTCACGCTCTTCCCCGATAGCTGCTGCAAGGTTATCAACCCCAACTGGGCCACCCATAAATTTATCAATAATAGCAACTAAAAGCTTTCTATCTAAATAATCGAAACCAGCAGCATCCACATTTAACATGTCTAAAGCTTGGTTAGCTATTAGCCCATCAATTGAACCATCACCTTTCACTTGAGCAAAATCCCGCACACGACGTAACAAACGGTTGGTGATACGTGGAGTTCCCCTCGAACGCATAGCAACCTGTAAAGCCCCTTCTTCGGTGATATCTAACCCCATGTATTGGGCACTACGTTTGACAATATGTTGTAAATCGTCAACTTGATAAAATTCTAAACGTTGCACAATACCAAACCGGTCACGTAATGGTGATGTGAGCGACCCTGCCCGAGTCGTTGCACCAATTAACGTGAAAGGCGGGAGATCAATTTTAATAGAGCGCGCTGCGGGTCCTTCGCCTATCATGATATCTAGCTGATAATCTTCCATTGCGGGATAAAGTATTTCCTCAACAACTGGGGATAATCGATGAATTTCATCAATAAATAGGACATCATGGGGCTCTAAATTAGTTAACATGGCAGCTAAATCGCCGGCCTTTTCTAATACAGGCCCTGAGGTTGTACGTAGATTAACGCCTAATTCATTCGCAACAATCCCTGCCAACGTTGTTTTACCTAACCCCGGGGGACCAAAAATGAGTAGGTGATCAAGTGCATCCCCTCGCATTTTCGCTGCCTGAATAAATATTTCCATTTGGTCTTTAACCTGAGGTTGACCAATGTACTCATTTAATAGCTTTGGCCTGATCGCACGGTCAATAGCTTCTTCATCTGACTGTAATACTTCAGCAGTTATTAGGCGATCGGCTTCAATCATATTAAAAATCTCTCAATCAAAGTGCTGCACGAAGGGCATCACGGATCAGTGTTTCAGAGTCACTATCCGGTTTTGCGACTTTACTCACCATACGGCTTGCTTCTTGTGGTTTATATCCTAAAGCAATCAGTGCGGCGGCGGCTTCCGCTTCAATATCAGCCATATTTGGTACTTTGCTATTTACACTTGGCAGATTAATATCGCTATTTTGATTAAATAAATCCCCATTAAGGCCTTTGAAGCGGTCTTTCATTTCGACCACTAAACGTTCTGCGGTTTTCTTACCAATTCCAGGTAATTTAACCAGTGATGCTATAGCCTCTTGTTCAATAGCGGACACAAATTGTTGAGCAGACATACCGGATAAAATTGCGAGGGCTAATTTGGGGCCAACACCATTTACTTTGATCAGCTCTTTAAATAGCGCCCTTTCTTGCTTATCATTAAACCCATATAGTAATTGAGCATCTTCACGAACAACAAAGTGAGTGAACACAATCGCTTCTTGACCAATTTCGGGCAACTCATAGAAACAAGTCATTGGCATATGGACTTCATAACCAACACCTTGTAGTTCTAATAATACGATTGGAGGTTGCTTTTCTAAAACAATACCACGTAAACGACCTATCACATTGAAGCCCTCTATTGCTACCTAACCCCTGAACATACTATCTAAACCCTGAACAGGTTGGTTTATTATCATTAATACTGTTGTTTATACCATAAAAAATGCTGGATGCATATCCAGCTACGCGCTATTTATTAATAAGCAATTCTGTTTAAGATAAACTCGCTATCTTAAACGACCTCGAGTTAAAACTAACCGTGGGTCGCCAACTTTTAAAAGGTTTTGATTGAAATGGCAATGTGTTATCGCAATTGCCAAAGCATCTGCCGCATCAGATTGTGGACTCGCTGACAACTTCAGAATCGATTTAACCATATGTTGTACTTGGCTTTTTTCTGCGGCTCCTGTGCCTACCACCGTTTGTTTGACCTGACGTGCTGCATATTCAAATACGGGTATATTCATGTTTGCAGCGGCGACAATCGCAACTCCCCGAGCTTGCCCAAGTTTTAATGCGGAATCCGCATTCTTCGCCATAAAGACTTGTTCAATGGATAATATATCCGGTTGATATTGAGTGATAATTTCCGAGACGCCCGCGTAAATTCGTTGCAGACGACTTGGTAAATCATCAACTTGTGTACGAATACAACCACTACCTAAATACAGTAGTTGCCGGCCTTGTTGGCGAATAACACCGTACCCCGTAACACGAGAGCCAGGGTCAATACCTAAAATAATCGCCATATAAATTTACTTATGCCTCTTTATATTAATCATGTTGTTCTAATAAGCTTCATAATACTATCAATTTCAATCAAATAGCTATTTGAATATCAAATCCAACATTCAGAATAGTGATAATAAAGGCGAGTTATGGCACTGATACTTAGCCAAGTATAGCGAATAAAAGGAAGGAAAGCATCGAAGGCGTTAGAGAAAACAGGCTGCATCAGCCCGCTTTCTCTACGCGGATTATGCTAAATGACTAGGCCGCCATTTAGTGCCTCACAACTTACAGTGTGGCAGCGACTTCGTCAGAAATATCACCATTGTGGTAAACTTCCTGAACGTCGTCTGAATCTTCTAACATATCGATAAGACGTAACAATTTAGGCGCTGTTTCTGCATCTAACTCGGCTTTAGTTGATGGGATCATTGAGACTTCTGCAGCTTCACTGGTGAAACCCGCAGCATCTAATGCATCTTTCACTTCACCAAAAGTTTCTGGCGTTGTGTAAACATCGATTGCGCCATCATCATAAGTTTCAACATCATCAGCACCCGCTTCTAATGCCGCTTCCATGATCGCATCTTCATCAACACCAGGCGCATAGGTGATTACGCCGCGTTTAGTAAATAAGTAAGAAACAGAGCCGTCTGTACCCAAGTTACCACCCGTTTTAGTGAATGCATGACGCACCTCAGAAACAGTACGGTTACGGTTATCACTTAAACATTCAACCATAACAGCCGTTCCGCCTGGGCCATAACCTTCATAAATGATGGTTTCCATATTATCGTTATCATCATTACCAACACCACGAGCGATAGCACGGTTTAAGGTGTCACGAGTCATGTTGTTAGATAATGCTTTATCTACCGCTGCACGTAAACGTGGGTTTGTTGCGGGATCACCACCACCTAAACGCGCTGCAGTCACTAATTCACGGATAATTTTAGTGAAAATTTTACCGCGCTTAGCATCTTGTGCCGCTTTACGGTGTTTGGTGTTGGCCCATTTACTATGACCTGCCATGAAATATCTCCAAAAAACGTCAATAAATAATTAAACAGCAAATTCTAAAATAGCCTGACTGTTGCTCCAGGATTTCGTTAAGCTCGCCGCTTCATCTGGTGCTAGCCAACGATATTCGCTGTGTTCCGTCAGTAATGGCATTTTTTCTTCACTTTGCACCATTTTAAACCAATGTTCTTTGCAATGCGTAACATCGGGTGCATAACGATGCCTGAAATGTGGGAAAATTTCAAAGATGATACTGTGCGACAAATCTTGCAGCTGGTTTTGTTCAACCTCAAAACCTGTTTCTTCTTTAATTTCACGACACGCCGTTTCATACGGTTTTTCATCAGGCTCCAAACTTCCAGTCACTGATTGCCAAAAGTCTGGGTCGTCTTTACGTCGTAACATAAGCACCCGTCCACTATTTTGAGCCACAATAATGACTAATACTGATTCTGGGCGCTTATATTTTTTCATTGAACTTACTCTTCGTCTTTCGCAACTACAGCGATAGCAAGTTCCGTTAATGCATCCGGGTTAGCATGGCTCGGTGCATTCGTCATTAGACACGCGGCCGCTGTTGTTTTCGGGAAAGCAATAACATCACGAATATTATCAGTTCCTGTTAACAGCATCACTAAACGGTCAAGACCAAATGCTAAGCCTGCATGTGGTGGTGTACCATATTTCAATGCATCTAATAAGAAGCCAAATTTTTCGCGTTGGTCTTCTTCATTAATACCTAAAATACTAAATACTGTTTGTTGCATTTCGTTGCGGTGAATACGGACTGAACCACCGCCAACTTCGTAGCCATTGATGACCATATCATACGCATTAGCAACGGCTTCTTCAGGTTTACTCGCCAGTTCTTCAGGTGAGAAATCTTTAGGAGACGTAAATGGATGGTGCATCGCAGTTAACCCGCCTTCACCATTATCTTCAAACATTGGGAAATCAATCACCCACAGTGGCTGCCAGCTATTTAAATCGGTTAATTCAAAGTCACGACCTACTTTCAAGCGTAGCGCACCCATTGAATCGGTCACCACATTTTTCGCGCCCGCGCCAAATAACAAGATATCGCCGTCAACGGCACCAGTACGGTCTAATAACTGGTTAATCACGTCTTCACTCAAGAATTTTGCAACTGGACTTTGAATACCGTCAAGGCCTTTAGCTCGCTCGTTGACTTTCATCCAAGCCAAGCCTTTCGCACCATAAATACCAACAAATTGACCATATTCGTCGATTTGTTTACGGGTCATAGCTGCGCCACCGGGGACTTTCAGAGCCGCAACACGACCTTTCGGATCGTTTGCTGGGCCTGAGAACACCGCAAATTCAACATCTTTTACGATATCCGCAACATCCACCAGCTCCATTGGGTTACGTAAGTCTGGTTTATCTGAACCATAACGACGCATAGCTTCCGCAAAGGTCATGATTGGGAAGTTGCCTAAATCAACCCCTTTTACCTCTAACCATAAATTACGGATCATACGTTCCATAATTTCACGCACTTGCTCTGCGGTCATGAACGAGGTTTCAACGTCGATTTGGGTGAATTCAGGTTGACGGTCCGCACGTAGGTCTTCATCACGGAAGCATTTTACGATTTGATAATAACGGTCAAAACCTGACATCATCAGCAATTGTTTAAATAATTGTGGTGATTGCGGTAATGCGTAAAATTTACCTTTATGAACACGGCTTGGTACTAAATAGTCACGAGCACCTTCTGGCGTTGCTTTGGTTAGCATTGGCGTTTCAACGTCCAAGAACCCTTCTTTATCCATAAAGTTACGAACAAAGCTGGTGATTTTAGCACGCGTACGCAGACGGTCAGACATCTCTGGGCGACGTAAATCTAAATAACGATATTTTAAACGACGCTCTTCTGTATTTGTTTGGTTGCTATCTAACGGCAGTGGCTCTGACTTATTAAAAACATTCAGTTCTTCAGCAAAAACTTCAATTTCGCCCGTTGCCATGTCTTTATTTTTTTGGCTATCTGGACGTGCGCGTACTGTCCCTGTGATTTGGATACAGAACTCATTACGCAGCTCTGACGCTTTTTCAAATATGTCTTTACGATCGGGATCGAAGAAAACTTGCACGATACCTTCACGGTCACGCATATCGATAAAAATCAAACCACCTAAATCGCGGCGGCGGTTTACCCATCCACTAAGAGTGACCTTTTGGCCTTCGTGAGCGATGTTTAACTGCCCACAATAATTAGTACGCATACAATATCCTTTTACTCAGCTGTTGTGCTTTTGCTTGCTGCGGGATTTTGGCATTTTGCTGAACCCTATTTATTTGCGAAACACGGGCTGAAAATTCAGAATGTCAAAAAGGCAGACATTATACAGGAAATTCTGTTAGACAAATAGTTACGTATTCTACATAACGCGTAAACCATTTTGTTTTTAATCATATTTTCATCAATTATTGTTTTACTAATCAACAATAATAAAATTGAATAGCGAGATAGACGTCTATCACGATGATCCTATCGATTTTAAGGGACTATCCGCACCATGTACATATTGCAGCAAAGGTTTATTTCATCAGCTCGAAGCCTTTTTGAGTAAAAAATCACCACTTAATGCATTCCAATTCAATTATTGATTAATAAATACCTCTTTAATCATTAATCTTTCTATTTCAGAATCGTTACCTTTTTCAGTTTGCTATAATCGCAATATATAGATATAACGCTGAATTAATCATCATCTGCAGTTTAAGGATTGCCCATGAAAAAATTTTTACTTGCCACTTCCATGTTCGTACTACTTGCTGGATGCCAAAACATGAAACCCGCAGAGACTGATAATACAAAAACTTTTTATATTGATTCTTCACTTGCTGATTGTATGGGCGTTGCCCCAATGAAGTGTATGAAAGTGAAAGAAAACCCAAGTGATGACTGGCAACTTTTTTATAGCTCAATTCAAGGCTTCGAATATCAACCAGGCTTCTCTTATACTGTACAAGTGAAGCAATTCGATGTACCTAACCCACCGGCTGATGCCCCAAGTATTCGTTATGAATTGATAAAAATCGTTGAAAAGAAATAGCATTTAAAAATTTAATTTAAGTCATTAAGTAATTTTATCAGTTTACTTAATGACTCACTTATAACCATAATTATTTTATCATCAGTAAATAATAGAGTGACCCTATTATGAGTGTTAAAATCATCGATAAGCTTGGGTTAATCACCCTATCAGATCACAAAATTGCGATGGTGCGTTCCCATAATAAAAGTTTGTTTTATATACCCGGTGGAAAACGCGAACAAGGTGAGACGGATGTACAAGCACTCTGCCGTGAGATTGCCGAAGAATTAAAACTCGACTTAGTTATCAGTTCTATCCGGTTTTATGGCGAGTTTATTGGCCCTGCTGATGGAAAATCAGATGGAACGCAAGTCCGTATTCGTTGCTACTTTGCGGACTATAGAGGCGAACCCCATCCTGCTGCTGAGATTGCCGAATTGGATTGGTTTAGCATTAACGATTTACCTCGCTGCTCAAGCACGGCAGTGACCATTCTGTCACAATTAAAAAAAGACGGATTAATTCAATAAAGCATATATGATTACTTAAAAAAGTTGTGATTTCATTTGTCGAACGGCTTTTTAGGATTTACAATTCACCAAATATTGTTAATACCCATTACTATAACTTATATTTTTAGGTGTTTTCATAGTTTGATTCGTTTTATGGTGGAGTAAAAAATGGTCAGCTCTTTGTACGCTGTACTGGGTGCCTTACTGCTGCTTAGATTATCCTTAAATGTTGTGAAGCTGCGTAATCAATACCGTATAGCTTATGGTGATGGCGGTTTTTATGAGTTACAAACCGCAATCCGCGTTCATGGTAATGCCATCGAATACATTCCCATCTCTTTAATTTTATTACTTTTAATGGAAATGAATGGCGCACAAGTGTGGATGATTCATATTTGTGGCTTGATCTTAATTGCAGGGCGAATACTGCACTCTTATGGTTTAAAAAATCACGATTACTCATATCGCCGTTCAGGCATGGTAGCAACTTACCTTGCCATGGCGCTGATGGTTATCGCCAATACTTATTACCTACCTTGGCTACAAATCGTTTCATTTAATCTTTAGTTTTTATTCTCTGTAACGGCACGAATTATTAATGTGCCGCTCATTATTTCATTGCTTATGGATTGATTTTCAGTAGACTGCCTTTCTGATACAATCCTTCCCTACTTTTGTTTTTGATTAATACAGAACTTATGTCAAACTCGGATCCAACCTCAAAAGACCGCCTTTTCTCTGCGCCTATCGCTAACCTTGGTGACTGGCAATTCGATGAAAAAGTTGCTGAAGTATTCCCTGATATGATCCAACGCTCCGTGCCAGGCTACTCTAATATTATTACGATGATTGGCATGCTAGCGGGTCGCTTTGTCAAACCCAACAGCCATGTTTACGATTTAGGCTGCTCTTTAGGTGCAGCAACCTTATCGATAAGGCGTAATATTACAGTAGAAAAAAGCAAAATTATTGCTGTTGATAACTCCCCTGCAATGGTTGAACGTTGCCGCCGCCATATTGATGCCTATCGTGCTGACACACCGGTTGAAGTTATAGAAGGTGATATTCGTGATGTAAATATTGAAAACGCCTCTATGGTTGTGCTCAATTTTACTTTGCAGTTTCTCAACCCAGAAGATCGCCAATTATTACTCAGTAAAATTTATCAAGGGCTACAACCCGGCGGTATTTTAGTCCTTTCTGAGAAATTTAACTTCGAAGATAAAGAAATCGGTGAGTTATTATTCAATATGCATCACGACTTCAAACGGGCGAATGGCTATAGCGAATTAGAAATCAGCCAAAAACGTAGCATGTTAGAAAACGTGATGCTCACAGATTCTGTTGAAGCACATAAAGCGCGTTTAAAAAATGCGGGGTTTACTCACTGTGAAGTTTGGTTCCAGTGTTTTAATTTTGGTTCACTGTTAGCGGTTAAAGAGGCCTAAGCATGATTGATTTTGGTCGTTTTTACCAACAAATTGCGGTTAGCCCCCTAAGTCATTGGCTTGAAACGCTTCCGGCACAACTTTCAGCATGGAAAAAACAAGGGTTACACGGTGGTTTTTCTTCATGGGAAAAAATGCTAGATAACCTACCTGTAATGGTCCCAACTGATTTAGATTTACGCAACAGCGTGACTGCTACACGTGAACCCGAGCTCACTGCGGGTGAAACTCGGCGCCTGAATAATATTCTTGAACAATTAATGCCATGGCGTAAAGGCCCTTTTTCTCTCTATGGTGTGAATATTGATACCGAATGGCGTTCTGACTGGAAATGGGATCGCGTATTACCCCATATTTCATCACTAAAGGACCGTTATGTCTTAGATGTCGGTTGCGGCAGTGGCTATCACATGTGGCGTATGTTAGGGCAAGATGCCAAATTTGTTGTCGGTATCGACCCAACTGAATTATTTTTATGCCAATTTGAGGCGGTGAGAAAATTATTGGGCGATGACCAACGTGCGCACTTATTGCCTTTAGGTATCGAACAACTGCCAGAGTTAAAGGCATTTGATACTGTGTTTTCAATGGGTGTACTTTATCACCGCCGTTCACCGCTCGACCATTTGTGGCAACTTAAGAACCAATTAGTGAGCGAAGGTGAATTGGTTTTAGAGAGTCTAGTTATTGAGGGGGATGAATTTCAGTGTTTGATCCCCGGTGACCGTTATGCTCAAATGCGTAATGTCTATTTTATTCCCTCCGCTAAAATGCTCAAAGTTTGGTTAGAAAAATGTGGTTTTGTTGATGTCCGGATTGTTGACCAAGAAGTGACCTCTTTGGAAGAGCAACGCCGCACACAATGGATGAAAACAGATTCATTGGCTGAATTTTTAGACCCTAATGATAAAACCAAAACTATCGAGGGCTACCCTGCACCATTACGCGCTATTTTAGTTGCTCGTAAACCATAAAAAAATGCCTATGGCAATTACGCCGTAGGCATTTTATTTCATTTTTATCAAGATATTACATTGTTATTTGCCATAAATTATAGAAGGCAATTCGGCCAGCTAACTCCGCTAAAATAACGGCTAGCGCACATAAGCCTAATATTACAGATGAGTTTCTTCCGCGATATAACAGAGCCGGATAAACGAACAGCATCACCGCTAATACGACTAACTGGAAGCTCCAAAAACCAGCTTGTTCTGCACTAATCTCTGGTCCTGTTTCGCCTAAAAATGACACATAAGCGGCACGAGTGGCAAAAATAATAATTGAACCAATCAAAAATGCCATCGCCCCTAACCGCTGAGCACCGAATAGAATAGCCAATGCGCCACCAGCAATTAACAGAGTCATCCACATTTGTACGGTTGTGAAAACAGTAAACCAATTGGCTACCGTCGCAATATTATACACTTGAGGAATTGACCAGACGAATGCCAAACCAAAAATAACCGTGGCAACATTACACAGTTCACTCAGCACTTTATTTTTAATAAACAAGGTGAATAATAAAGTTGCAGCCCCAAAAGCAACAAAAATACCACTAAGCAAAGCTTCATTACTCATTGGTGATCGGCCTACACCTAAAAGCATATTAAAGAAGCGCAGAGGCTGCCCAACGTGTAGCCCACCGATGGCTAGCGCAATGATCATAATGACAAATGCCGCTATATTGGCATGACGCAATTGGGTTTCGCTCAACATGCCCAGTTTTCGGCTCGCATATACCAATAAATATAAACCTGCTGCCGACTGCCCCAATACGGTGAAAAAAACGAGTGGAAGTTCGTGCATGTTATACCTCTGCTGGGTTTTGTAATTTACCGCTCTTGTCACCGCAAGGTTTAGCATCCTTGTGCGGCTTAATGACAATATTAGGATTAGTAAGAGTTGGATTTGGCATGGGGGCAATCCCACTAATATTGCCATGGCGCTCGCGAAGAATGTTGATATCGTCAAAGTCCAATGCGCGTTGTGGACAAGATTCAACACAAACAGGTTTCATCCCTTTTTCGACCCGCTCATAGCACCCATCGCATTTACTCATCAATTTTTTCTTTTCGTCATACTGTGGTGCGCCGTATGGACAACGTAGTTCGCAGTAACGGCACCCGACACAAATGGTTTGGTCTACTACTACTAACCCATCTTGTTCACGTTTATGCATTGCACCGGTTGGGCAACCTGCAACACAGGTAGGGTTAGAACAATGATTACAGGAAATTGATAGATAGTAACTATAAACATTCTGTTGCCATATCCCCTCTTGCTGTTGCCAACTTCCACCACCAAACTCGTATACCCGACGGAATTTAGGCCCTAAATCAAGGTCCTTTTCATCCTTACAACTCACCTGACACGTTTTACAACCTGTGCATTTTGTTGAGTCAAAATAAAAACCATACTGTTTCATTCGTCACTCCTTATGCACGTTTCACGTCAACTAAGTTAGTATGTTGCGGATTTCCTTTAACGAGAGCGGAAGGCTGCTGTGTGGTGAGTGTATTAATACAGCCACCAATATCGACCCCCTCTTCATTGACTTCTCGCCAAGCACCTTGCGGAACTGCAATCACACCGGGTAATACGCGTTCTGTCACTTTTGCTTTAATATGCATACGTCCACGGTCATTAAAAATTTCAGTCATATCACCATCTTGAATACCACGAGCAGACGCATCAATTGGGTTAATCCAATACTGGTGCGGAACGGCTTCGCGTAGCATCGCAATATTAAAATATGAAGAATGCGCATG
This sequence comes from Providencia rettgeri, assembly GCF_013255915.1. GTDB lineage: Bacteria > Pseudomonadota > Gammaproteobacteria > Enterobacterales > Enterobacteriaceae > Providencia > Providencia hangzhouensis. The sequence continues at coordinate 2,647,933 of NZ_CP053896.1, forward strand.
TCCTTTATCGTGATAGCCAGTCATTTGCAGCGGGTATTTTTGTTTAGCTTGCTTGTTTTCGACGCCTTCAGTATTTACACAATATTCAGGCACAGCAGGTATTCGCTGGTCAGCAGGGTAATCCCACTCTTTCGCTATCTTAGCGAGCCTTTCTGAATAAATTTCAATTTTACCCGATGGTGTTGGTAATGGTGAGGTTTCAGGTGAATCTCTGAATGGTTTTAAAGCAATATAATCTGCACTATTCGCCAATTTTCTATCAACAATTCCCATGTCATTCGTTTCTTCGAACGTTGGCAAATGTGGATTTTTTTCTCGCATCAAGTTATAGCAATGTTCTATCCACTGCTCATGTGTACGGCCTTCGGTAAATTGGTCTTTAATACCCAGTTTTTCAGCGATATCAGTTAAAACATCATAAGATTGGCGACATTCCCATAATGGCGTAATCGCATTTTGTAGGCGGATAGCATAATGGTAAGCACCACTGGCATACGAGTTATTAATTAAATCATTCGATTCAACACTGGTCACATCAGGTAAAATTAAATCCGCATATTTAGTCGATGGCGTCATATGCGTATCCCAAACCAAAATAAATTCACATAGGGACTCATCCGTTAGAATTTTGTGGGTTTTATTTAAGTCAGAATGTTGGTTACCCGTGACATTACTCGCATAGTGCCATAAAAACTTCACATTGGTTTCAAGTCGTTCTTTACCGAGCAGTGTCGAGTTTGTCGCGGTCATTTCGGTACCGCGCGCTATCGCATCTGTCCACATAAAACACGGAATTTTGGTTTTAACTGGGTTTGGAATAGCAAAACCTGGCACAGAATACGCCACGTTTCCTCCCCATCCTCCGGCATTCGTTCCTGGGCGTCCAATATGCCCCGTAACAATGGGTAACATCATCACAGCCCGTGCAGCTTGTTCACCTGATGCCGTTCTTTGTAACCCCCAACCTTGAGAAATCCACGCGGCTTTTGCATTACCCAGCTCACGAGCCAGTTGAATAATACGAGCTGGTGAGACGCCTGTAATTTGGCTAGCCCACTGCGGCGTTTTTTCAATACCATCATCACCGAGCCCTAAAATATAATCCTTATAGGAACCATTTTTTGGTGCGGACTCAGGGAGTGTCTGACTATCCCAACCCACACAGTATTGAGCTAAAAAGGCTTCATCCGTTAATTGTTCTTTAATTAATGTATGGATAATCGCAGCGACAAGCGCACCGTCAGTGCCCGGATAAATCGGGATCCATTCAGCACCTAGTGTTGTCACGCTATCAGTACGACGTGGGTCAATAATAATGACTTTAGCTTGGCTTTTTTCCAACGCTTTTAAGGTTTCGTAGAATTGCCCACCACCGGACATCCGTGTTTCCGCGATATTATGGCCAAACATGACGACTAAATCGCTATTGGCTATTTCAGATAACAGCGAATCATCCAACTTGCCATAAACATACGGAATAACACCGTTTATTTGTGCGGTTGAGTAGGTTCCATGTTGGTCAAGAAACCCACCTAATTGGCTTAATAACCGCTTGCAAGCATTACGTCCTTGTAAATTAGCACCGGTAGATCCTGAACCATACTGATAGTAAATCGCTTCATTGCCATATGTATCAATAGTTGAGCGCAATTTTTGTGCCACTATCGTCGTCGCTTCATCCCAACTGATCCGTTTAAACTTGCCTTCTCCCCGTTTACCTGTACGTAATAATGGGTATTTCAAGCGGTCTGGGTTATAGGTTTTCCAGCGAACAGAGCGCCCTCTCAAACAAGGACGTATTTGATGTAAACCAAACTGAGTGTCGTCATACATGGTTTCATTCGATATACGAGTAATGACGTCATCTTTCACATGTACTTTAAGTGGGCAACGACTGCCACAATTAACTAAGCATGCGCTGTATTTGATTTTTTCACTGACTTCATCTGGTTGAATTGTGATGGTTGGTGTTGCTTGAGCGGAAAAAGGTAGAGAGATAGAGCTGGCGATAGCCGTTGTTGTAGCGATAGAGGCAGAAGTTTGAATAAACTGTCGCCTACTCAGCGCTGTTTCCCTGATTTTATTGATCATTACATTGCTACCTTATTAATTATTATAAATTGAATTACTTAGTATTCTTATAGTAATTAGATAGTAGCCTTATAAAAAAAGTGGTTAATTGACATGCATCAACACAAGCAATAATTAAGCTATTAATGATAAATAAATCATATTATTAGTATTTCTATCGACTATTTTAGCAATAATTAACTGCATGGTAGCTAATAAACACTAAGAAAAACCAACTAATTGATTTTCCTTAGTGAATAACAATCTATTTAAAATTTCCATATCAAAGCCGTGCAGGTAAATAGTAAAGCTGCGTATTATGGCTAGCGGCAATTAAACGGAAACTTTTTCTGTAATAGAAATAAAGTCCTTCATCGCTTCTACTGTAGGGCCATCCACACAATAGTGAGTAAATTCATCGGTTTCGCTATTAGAAGCCATTGTAACGCCTACTTTGCGGTAACTCATGGTTGATGGTACCGTTTTCCCTGCGGAACTGTGTACCTCAGATAAACCGATTTCCATGAATTTACTGAGGTTAGCTAAACGTACGCCCGCACCCGCCATAATTTGTGGGCCATTGATTTGCTGGCTTTTTTCATGTAACTCTTTCAAGAGAGGTAAGCCCAACTCCGCGCTTTGTTGCTGCCCAGAAGTTAAAATGCGAGCCACGCCGAGTTCCTTTAATTGTTCTAAAGCTAACGATGGGTTAATACACATATCAAATGCGCGGTGGAAAGTAATATTCATCCCTTGAGCTATTTCCATCAACGTTTGCATCCTGTTGATATCAATACGCCCTTCGCTATCCAATATACCGATAACGGCACCTGAAAAGCCCATTTCCTTAATCATGATTAAATCTTCACGGATCACATCAAACTCACTGATGTTATAGCAAAAATCGCCACCACGAGGACGAATAATAGGATGAACTGGAATATGTAGTTTCTCTTTCGCTAATTTCAGGTAACCATAACTGGGTGTCAGACCACCATCAGCGGCGCCAGAGCACAGTTCGATACGATCTGCACCATATTCTTGAGCCACTTGGGCACATTCAATTCCGAAACAACAGATTTCCAGTTTTGCCATGACAACCTCCGAAATAGAGCAATAAAACACTGGCTTTATGTGCCCAAAAAATAATGAAAGATTTAATGTTAAACGTTAACAATTCGCCTAATAATGCCATTTATCAAAAAATGTTATCGGATAGATATCACACCGCCAAAAGTTAACGGGTACTATTGATCAATAACGTTAATTACATCACTTATTTTTCACTTTCAATTATCTTTTTTAGCGGGAATGGATGGTATTTAACTGTTATCTCACCATTTGACACTGCTAATGTTGGATTTGGCAACCTTTCTTGCTGCCCTTTGGGTTGGCTCATTTTAATGCTATACCCTTGGGGTAAAGGTTCAGGTAACAACTGCAATGCTGCGGTTTCTAGCTGATTCGGCTCAACATCTATTACCATTTCGATGTGTTCCCAACTTTCTTTCGAGTAAATTTTGTCCTTTGGAAAAGGCAACTCAATGATAAATACATCTTGACCCGCGATATTTAATGGCTCACTTAGCTCATATAAACGAATCGGTCGGCCATTAATTATATTATCAGATAAAAGTTGGGCACATTGCATTAACCCTTGGTGCCAACGTTCTGCAGTTGTAATATGATGACAACGCACTGAAATATGGTCAATCGGAAAGGATGACAATAATACGTTTATCTCTTGCGCCATCTGTTGTAATTTACCTATGAATATAGGTAGGTCATCCCATAAATCTTGTAATTGCGAAATTTTGCTAAACTGTGGCACTTAACGCCCCCTTTACAAAAACTTATCTGCTAAACAGTGGCGCAGACTGTAGCATGAGAGCCCCAAAATGTGGTATAAAACCTGCCGATTTTTCTCTTCCACCTTTTAGTTATGCGCATGTGATGGCACAATGCGGTAACTATGTTCGTAATTTAAGGTAATTCGGTGAATATTCAGGCGATTCTTTCAGATAAAATTAGTGCTGCGATGTTAGCAGCGGGTGCTCCAGAAGACAGTGATGCACTTGTGCGTCAATCCGCTAAAGCTCAGTTTGGTGATTACCAAGCCAATGGAGTGATGGGCGCTGCTAAAAAGATGGGGATAGCTCCGCGACAACTGGCTGAACAGCTTGTTAATCACTTAGATTTGGAAGGGATTGCCAGCAAAGTTGAAATTGCAGGCCCCGGCTTTATTAATATTTTCCTTGAGCCGGCTTGGGTTGAAAAGCATGTTGAAGAGGCATTGGCTTCCCAGCGCTTAGGCATCGCGCCCGTCAAGCCTGAAACGATTGTCATTGACTATTCTGCGCCTAATGTCGCGAAACAAATGCACGTAGGCCACTTACGCTCCACCATTATTGGTGATGCTGCGGCACGCACTCAAGAATTTATTGGTCATAAAGTCATCCGTGCCAACCACGTCGGTGATTGGGGTACGCAATTTGGTATGTTAATTGCCTATCTTGAGAAAGTTCAAAATGAAGATGCCACAGATATGGCACTTGCCGACCTCGAAGAATTTTATCGCGAAGCCAAAAAACACTACGACGAAGATGAAGAATTCGCAGTCCGCGCTCGTGGCTACGTTGTGAAACTGCAATCCGGTGATGAATATTGTCGTCAAATGTGGCGCAAATTAGTGGATATCACTATGCAGCAAAACCAAGAAACCTATCGCCGTTTAAATGTCACTTTAACCGAAGATGACGTGATGGGCGAAAGCTTATATAACAGTATGCTACCCGGTATTGTTGCAGACTTAAAAGCCAAAGGTTTAGCTGTCGAGAGTGAAGGCGCGACGGTTGTTTTTCTCGACGAATTTAAAAATAAAGAAGGCGAACCAATGGGCGTGATCGTCCAGAAAAAAGATGGTGGCTTCTTGTACACAACAACTGATATTGCCTGTGCGAAATACCGTTATGAAACCCTTCATGCTGACCGCTCACTTTACTATATTGACTCTCGCCAACATCAACATTTAATGCAAGCATGGACCATCGTCCGTAAAGCAGGTTATATCCCTGAATCAATGGCACTTGAGCACCACATGTTCGGTATGATGCTAGGTAAAGATGGCAAACCATTTAAGACTCGTACAGGTGGTACCGTTCGTTTATCAGACTTACTGGATGAAGCGGTTGAACGTGCTCAAGCGCTGATCCGTGAGAAAAACCCAGATATGCCTGAAGATGAATTGCTCAATGTCGCAAATGTTGTCGGTATTGGTGCCGTTAAATACGCTGACTTGTCCAAAAACAGAACGACAGATTATATTTTCGATTGGGACAACATGTTAGCTTTCGAAGGAAATACCGCTCCGTATATGCAGTATGCGTATACTCGAGTGGCTTCTATTTTCAAGAAAGCCAATTTAACCCATGCAGACTTAACTCTGCCTATTTCATTACAAGACCCACGTGAAATTGCGCTTGCGACACGTTTGTTACAGTTTGAAGAAACCATTCTAACTGTTGCTCGTGATGGTACACCTCATGTGATGTGTGCTTATTTATATGAACTAGCTGGTTTATTCTCAGGCTTTTATGAGCACTGCCCTATCTTGTCAGCCGATGACGAAGCTCAGCGCCAAAGCCGCTTGAAATTGGCTGCATTAACGCAAAAAACACTAAAAACGGGCTTAGATACTCTAGGTATTGAAACCGTTGAAAGAATGTAATCAAATCAATAAATAGTCTATTAACGGTTCACTTTGGTGAGCCGTTTTTGTTTGCGCTGTTTCGCTAATTTTGTTGTTCGTTTTTGTAATTCATCGATATATTCATTTGCGCAATTACGGAGTACTAAGTTCCATTTACAAAGTATTTTTGCTTGTTCATAAAGTTCAGGGTTATTCGACAACCGGTTATTCTGTTGTAGCCAATCAGCAACACTCGCCCAGTCCCATAACGGGGATGTCCCTCTCAAACGTTGTACGGGTGTAGGGAAATGGCCTTTACCTCGAGCCCCATCTTTCAGCAAAGCCACTGCTTGACGGGTTAGCCCTGTCAATTCTGCAATATCACTTAACCCAACCAAAGCGGAATCAATAGATTCCACTTTTATATTCAGCGATGTACTTTCAACATCTGTAATCGCAGTTTCAATTGCAAGATCAAAAGATTCCGCTTCCCTATCAAATTCTAAATAAACCGATTTACCATAAAAACACACCAATGCATCGCAACAGCCTGCGGCGAATAAGGTATCAACTAAGCCTTCCGTATCAGCAGTCACACCCGATAGTGTTAATGTGAAAGTAAATAGCGCCATAATTTCCCCATCTTACATAAATAAGCGGCCTAAGCCGCTTGGATTAACCTAAAAGAGCAATGCAGTGATTCACTTTACGTATTATCTGTTTAGCATGCACTTCCATAACTTTTGGCGTTGACCAGACACTCATCATATGTGTTTTGTGTTCACCCACTGCGTTACCACAGCGTAACTTGCAGAAAGTATGTGATGAGTTTCCTGCTGTAACCCAGACCCAGCCATTTTCTATCGCATATTCAATAGCTGCCTGAACATGCTTATTTGGGTGTTTTTTCATCGACCTCCTTGATACATAACATAGCCATTCCGTTGACGTCAGTCAACAAATAATATTCAATAAATTGAATACTCCCCTGAAATTAATTGCTGTCACAACAACCCAGTAAATATACCCCAGAAATAGAGCTGGATATTATTTTATCAATAAAAACAATTAATTGAAATTTCATAAAATAATTTTGAAATTAATAATTCAGTTATAAAGAGAATAAATTTGAGTAGATAATTAGAAATTGAAGGGAAAGAATTTATGCCTGTTGGCACCTTAACTACGTAGATTACATAGATAAAAAAGCCCAATTTTATGAGCTCTCCTCATTAAAATTGGGCTTTTAAGGTCATTGACATACTTATTAATTAGGCAATACTGCGTTTCATAAAATCACGAGGGCGGAACCCGAGCAGGTATAAAGCAACAAAATAACTTCCCGCACCAACAATCACGACGCCTATCAAACGTAGCATACGCATCAGCATATTACCTTCTTGCCAAGACGGCATAAAATGTAAGACACCAAATAGCACGGCACCCATTACAATTAACGCTATCAATAGTTTAACGATAAACCCTTTCCAGCCCGCTAAAGGCTGAAAAATATCTTGCTTGCGCAATTGCCAATAGAGAACTCCCGCATTAAAACAGGCAGCTAACCCAATGGATAAAGCTAAACCTGCATGTTGTAATGGCCCGATAAAGGCTAAGTTCATCAGTTGCGTTAAGATTAACGTGACAATCGCAATTTTCACTGGGGTACGAATATCTTGGCGTGAATAAAAACCTGGTGCCAAAATTTTCACCAAAATCATCCCAGTTAACCCGACACAATAGGCAATTAAGGCATATTGTGTCATAAGTGAGTCATGCGCCGTAAAATTACCGTATTGGAATAAAGATACGGTTAATGCTTCAGAGAGTATCGCCAACCCTAACGCACAAGGTAGTGCCAGTAGCAGACAAAGGCGTAACCCCCAATCCATCAAGTGACGATATTCGTTTTGGTTGCCACTCGTAAAGCTTTTCGCAAGTGATGGCAATAAAATCGTTCCAAGAGCTACTCCAAGTACCCCTGATGGTAACTCCATTAGCCTATCGGCGTAGTACATCCATGATACTGAACCAGATTGTAAAAAAGAGGCAAATATCGTATTGATAATCAAAGAAATTTGCGCGACAGAAACCCCGATAATAGCGGGACCCATCATTTTCATTACACGCCAAACCCCACTATCACGAAATGATAAGCGCGGTAGCACTAACATGCCCACCTTTTTAAGGTGTGGTAGCTGATAGACCAGTTGCAAAACACCGCCAACCAGCACTGCCCATGCTAATGACATTATGGGTGGGTTAAAGTATGGGGCTGCAAAAGCAGCAAAAATGATCATACTGACATTGAGCAATGTTGGCGCGAATGCAGGGACTGAGAAACGGTTCCAAGTATTCAGGATAGCCCCAGCGAGAGAGGCCAGAGAGATCAGAAAAATATAAGGGAATGTGACCCGTAAAAGATCCGTCGTCAGCGCAAATTTGTCAGCATCGTCAGTAAATCCAGGTGCGGTGACATAAATGATCCAAGGAGCGGCAATCATACCAAGAATAGTTACGATCGCCAAAGCGAGGGTTAGCATCCCAGCAATATAAGCGACAAATGTACGAGTGGCCTCTTCTCCCTGCTGATTTTTGTATTCCGCCAATATTGGGACAAAAGCTTGTGAAAATGCACCTTCGGCAAAAATTCGACGTAAAAGATTCGGTAGCTTAAATGCGACAAAAAAGGCGTCCGCCGCGGCTCCTGCACCAAAAACTCGAGCGATAATGGCGTCGCGAATAAACCCAAGCACACGAGACATCATGGTCATGGAGCTTACTGCCGCCAACGATTTTAATAAATTCATGATTGATAGACTAAAAGAATACAATCGCATCAGTTTAACAGCGAGCGCTGCAACTGACTACGATTGAAAAGTAAATTAGGAATTTAGGCTTTATTCAGCGCCCAAGTGTTATCTGTCAATGCCGTCAATACATGGTCACGCCACTCACCATTAATTTGTAAGTATTGCTTTGCATAGCCTTCACGTTCAAAGCCAAGCTTAGTCAATAAATGACCACTACGCATATTATGAGGCATATAATTTGCCATAATTCGGTGCATTTTTTGGTGTTGTTGCATATAACGAATCGCTTGGGTTAGCGCTTCATACATTAGACCTTGTCCTTGCCATTTTTCACCTAGTGAATAGCCTAAGTAACAGGCATAAAATGAGCCGCGCAATACATTACTAAAGTTCGCTACCCCCATAACTTCGTTTTCTTCTTTATCTAATAGTAAGAAATGGAAAGCACTTCCTTCTCGATGCATTTCATTCATGACTTGTAACCGATTATGCCAGCCAGCGGGCTGGTAATGAGAGTTGTCCCTGATGGGTTCCCACGGAATTAAAAAGTCTTTATTCAGACTGTAATAATCAGCTAGTCGATAATTATCACGTTCGTAAGTCAAACGAATAACCATTCTATCAGTGACAAGACGCACTTTCGGTACATTTGAACGATAACCAAACATCGTTAACCCTTAATTAATAAAAAGCCAGATATTTTCTTTAGTTCTAAGCCAATAACTTAGAACGTTAAAGTGTAGCTTACAATTCATTCACGAAAAATATGTTACGTAAATTAAAATATGAATACATCACTAGATGCCTTCATTGTGAAGCATACTCAAGTATGTGACCCAAGGAGCCAAACGCAGTCAACACCGTCACAAAGTGAAGTATGGCCCCCTATCAATATTCTAAATAATTCGCTCTGTGACTAGGCGACCAGAGAGGATAGCTTGGGGAGCATACTCAAGTATGTGACCCAAGGAGCCGAACGCAGTCAACACCGTCACAGAGTGAAGTATGGCCCCCTATCAATATTCTAAATAATTCGCTCTGTGACTAGGCGACCAGAGAGGATAGCTTGAGGAGCATACACTAGTATGTGACCCAAGGAGCCGAACGCAGTCAACACCGTCACAGAGTGAAGTATGGCCCCCTATCAATATTCTAAATAATTCGCTCTGTGACTAGGCGACCAGAGAGGATAGCTTGGGAGCATACTCAAGTATGTGACCCAAGGAGCCGAACGCAGTCAACACCGTCACAGAGTGAAGTATGGCCCCCTATCAATATTCTAAATAATTCGCTCTGTGACTAGGCGACCAGAGAGGATAGCTTGGGGAGCATACTCAAGTATGTGACCCAAGGAGCCGAACGCAGTCAACACCGTCACAGAGTGAAGTGTGGCCCCCTATCAATATTCTAAATAATTCGCTCTGTGACTAGGCGACCAGAGAGGATAGCTTGGGAGCATACTCAAGTATGTGACCCAAGGAGCCGAACGCAGTCAACACCGTCACAGAGTGAAGTGTGGCCCCCTATCAATATTCTAAATAATTCGCTCTGTGACTAGGCGACCAGAGAGGATAGCTTGGGGAGCATACACTAGTATGTGACCCAAGGAGCCGAACGCAGTCAACACCGTCACAGAGTGAAGTATGACGAATATTTATCGATAAAAAAATATCATCTATCAAACCTCAATATACTGATATTATTAATAACTAATTTTAAGCATCATTCCCTCTTTGCTATTTTTCTGATGGTGTCTCATGGCGCAGGTGTCACGGGCAAGAAGCCTTGGTAAGTATTTCCTTTTGCTTGACAACATGTTGGTTGTCCTCGGTTTTTTTGTTGTTTTTCCGCTTATTTCCATTCGTTTTGTTGATCAACTAGGTTGGGCCGCCGTGGTGGTGGGTTTTGCCTTAGGGCTTCGTCAGTTTGTTCAACAGGGTTTAGGTATCTTTGGCGGTGCTATCGCTGACCGGTTTGGTGCGAAACCCATGATTGTTATTGGAATGCTATTACGTGCCAGTGGTTTTGCAGTGATGGCAGTGGCCCATGACCCTTGGGTTTTATGGTTATCTTGCGTCCTTTCTGCACTGGGTGGAACCTTGTTTGATCCCCCACGAACCGCATTAGTTATTAAATTAACTCGCCCTTATGAACGCGGCCGTTTTTATTCTTTACTCTTAATGCAAGACAGTGCTGGAGCCGTTATTGGCGCGTTGATTGGTAGTTGGTTATTACAATATGACTTCCATTATGTCTGCTGGGTTGGCGCTGCTGTTTTTATTATTGCTGCTATCTGTAATGCTTGGTTGTTACCTGCTTATCGAATATCAACCATCAGAACCCCTATTAAAGAAGGTATGGGCCGCGTACTAAAAGACAAACGCTTTGTGACTTATGTAGTCACTTTAGCTGGCTATTTTATGTTGTCAGTACAAGTGATGCTTATGTTTCCTATTGTTGTCAATGAGTTAGCAGGGACGCCAACTGCCGTCAAATGGATGTATGCGATTGAAGCAGCGATATCCTTAACATTGCTTTACCCTATTGCTCGTTGGAGCGAAAAACATTTTCGCCTTGAGCAACGGCTCATGGCCGGGCTATTTTTAATGAGTCTCAGCATGTTTCCAATTGGCATGACAACCTCACTCAACACGCTATTTGCCCTTATTTGCCTATTTTATTTAGGTACTGTGACTGCCGACCCCGCTAGAGAAACACTAAGCGCATCACTTGCTGACCCAAGAGCCAGAGGGAGCTATATGGGCTTTAGCCGCTTAGGCCTTGCTTTAGGCGGAGCTGTCGGTTACACCGGTGGCGGCTGGATGTACGATATTGGCCACCAATGGAATATGCCACAATTACCTTGGTTCTTATTAGGGATCATCGGTTTTATCACTTTATGGGCACTGCATAAGCAATTTAACCGTAAAAAAATTGAAACAGTCATGTTGAGTGGGCAGTAATGCGCTAAACTAGCGGTATTACTGTAAAAGGAGTCTTTATGAAGAAGTTTATAATCGCCGCTATGGTGGGCTTTCTAACTCTCTTATCGGGTTGTAGTCAATTATCTGAGTTTAGTATTAGTGAATCACAAGTTAATGATTATCTTGCTAATAAAGTAAAATATGACCACAAGGTCGGCATTACTGGTTTCGCTGATGCGGATATTCAACTCGCTAATTTAAAATCAGAAATCGGCCGCAGTGAGCCTGGAAAAGTCGCACTGACAGGAGATGCAAGCGTTAAATTAGACTCGCTGATTGGTAAAGCACAAGCACAAATTAACCTGACCCTCACTGCTCGTCCTTATTTTGACGCCAAAACAGGCTCAATTTACTTAAAAGAGTTAAATATTAGCAGTTACAAGGTAACACCCGAAAATATGGATACGGCAATGTCAGCTGTTATTCCTTACTTAAATAGTTCCCTTGAAACTTTCTTTGAAACTCAGCCTGTTTATGTGTTAAATCCAGATAATGGTGCTGCTGAAGCAACTGCGAAGAAACTCGCTAAAGGGCTTGAAATCAAACCGGGCAAACTGGTCATTCCATTAGTTGATTAATTTTAACCATAAATTATTTCGATTGATAAAAGCATGAAAGGCAACAAAAAATCTGTTGCCTTTCTGACTTATTCAATCCTCAAACAAAATTATTAATCAATACCGCTGACTAAAACATAAGTAACATCACCATAAAAAAGTGACAGCGTCACAATTATTCGGTTTCTGAGTCAAGCTCATCACGCAGAGCAATAACTGCATCACGCGTAATTTGAGCTAAAGTACGATAGAACGTGGTTGTAGCATGCGCTTCAACTTTACCTAAAAAGCTGCCATACCAGCTAAGAATATAGCTATCAAATAATTCTTCTTGGGCGGCTGTTTCATCTTCTGCCGCTTGGTCTTCCAACCAAGAAGCCGCGAGTAGTAACGCACCAAAAGCATCCGCAGGTGCATTCGTCAGGGACATTCCTCTCACCGTTAAAAATTCGCGAACTTCTGCTTCTGTAATTTCAGAATCGTAATCATTCGCTAACATTGAAACTGCTGGAGATTCACCTGCAAACAGGGCTTGGTAATCCTCATTAACCGCATTGATATCGAGATCTTTTGCCATACGTGACCATAATTCATCTTGCTCCAATGGCCATGATGCTTTTAATTTATCTTGAGCAATCATATCAATAAGCGGCTTTACGAGGCTATCAGAGGGACTACGTTGAAATAGTGTCCCCAAAATACGGCAGACGATTGAAAATTCGTTCATATATTATCCTATTTTTCAGATTCAGTAGTCACACCTCGTGACCGAAGCAGTTTCTTTCAGTATATCGAAAAAATAGGAAAGATATTAGGGGTGATGATTGCGAGTGATCACAAGGCCACTCGCAACAAAGAAGTGACTAATAACCGCGTTGCATATCAACCACACCAATAGGAGCTTGCCCAGCTTCGATGCGCTGGATATTACTGACAATCATATCCATGGCTTCTTTTGGTTTTGTAAAGGCGGCAACATGGGGCGTGATAGCGATGCGTGGATGCGTCCAGAACGGATGCATTTGCGATAACGGCTCACTCGCAAAAACATCAAGCGCAGCACCTGCAACTTGCCCTGATTCAAGCGCTAAAAGCAAATCTTGCTCAATCAGATGAGCACCACGTGCAAGGTTGATAACATATGCCCCTTGCTCTAATTGGCTAAATAGTTGCTGGTTTAAAATTCCCACCGTTTCTGGCGTGCTTGGCAGAAGATTAATAATCACACGGGTTCCAGAAAGAAAGCTAGCTAATTGGTCATTACCAAAATAGCTTTTTACGTTATCAAGTTGTTTTTCAGAGCGACTCCATGTTCTTACATGAAAACCAAAGCTGACTAAGCGTTTTGCAACCGCTTGTCCTAATGCCCCTGCTCCCATAACACCAATGACAAAATCTTCGTGTTGGTAGGCTGGTAATTGCTTCCATTGTCGCTGTGATTGTAATTGGCGGTACTCATCCATACGACGAAAGTAGCTTAACACTTTTGCACAAGCGTATTCTTCCATTTGAATCGCCATTCCAGTGTCTTCCAAACGCATTACAGGAACGCCTGCCGGTAAGGTCCCAGGTTTGTCTTGTTCTTGCTTTAAAATAGCATCCACACCCGCACCTAACGCGAAAATACCTTTTAAATCACTGCGACCAGCGAGACATTCATAAGGCGGTAACCAAACCATAGCGTAATCTGCACTTTGGTTATCCCCTTTTTCCCATTGGCGAATATTCACTTGGGGTAATCGCGCTTTCATGCCCTCAATCCACTGTTTTGAATCAAAAAATGGATGGTAAAATAAAATATTCATGGCAACTCCTCTTTAGTTTCTAACAGAGTGTGCCGAATGGCATTTCTTTTCAAGTTAATCAAGCCGATACACTGTATTCAATCAGAATTTTGTTAACTAGCTAACGCTTTTTATCTTCACGACTTGCCGTTTCAAATTAACATTAAACGTATTATTTACCTTAGCTGATAACATTTAAGATTAGATAATAATCAAATTGTTTTTTATTTAGCTAAACAGCAACAAAAGTCGGAAAAAGGATAAATAGGGAGTTGACGTTAGACGCTATTTTCCCTATAGTAGCGCCCCGTTGCAGAGCAGGTTTTTATTCCCTACTCCACAACAGATTTAGAAAAACGGTGAGGTGTCCGAGAGGCTGAAGGAGCACGCCTGGAAAGTGTGTATACGGCAACGTATCGAGGGTTCGAATCCCTCCCTCACCGCCATTTTTCTTCTAGTTTTTCCTCTCTTCTTCTTGATATGCCATTCCTTGATTTTTTTTCTCTTTCGGTTCTATACCAATTCCTTGTTCGTGATATTCGCGGCTTATATCTTCCCAGAGTTCTGCATTTTCTATCCCAGCGACTTTTGGGTCAAACACCGGATCAACGCCTAGTTTTTCCTGCCGCTCAAAGTCACGCAGTGCTCGTAATGCAGGTTTTGACAGGAAAACGATGGCAATAAGATTAAGGTAACTCATACTACCGAACCCAATATCGCCAAGGCTCCACATTAAGCTAACTGACTGGACGCTTCCCATAAAAACAATAATCAGAAATACAAACTTAAGTATCAATTTCAAAATGGGATAACGCAATTTTCTATCGAGATAAACAATCGTGGTTTCTGCAATATAGTAATAAGCCATCAATGTCGTGAAAGCGAATAAAAATACGGCGATTGAGACAAATCCCGACCCTGCAGAAGTAAAGACTGTTGATACCGCCATTTGTGTCCATGCGGTCCCCGCGGCAACCCCGGGAACATATTCGACTAAGGCAGTCGCTGAACCATCTGGAAAAACGTTATACATATTGGTGACAAGGATCATCAAACCTGATGCAGTACACACAACGACAGTATCGATATAAATAGAAAACGCTTGAATTAACCCTTGTTTTACAGGGTGGCTTACCTCGGCTGCCGCAGAACTAAATGTAGCTTCACCCGCACCTGCCACGTTGGAAAAAACGGCACGGCGCACACCCCATGAAACAGCCGTACCAACAATACCACCGAATACAGCGTCCATTCCCATCGCACTACGGAAAATTAAACTGAACATACCCGGCACTTGTTCGTAATGGCTACCCAAGATGATCACCATCATGACGATATATGCCAATGCCATAATTGGCACGATCTTGTCTGCTGCACTCGCAATACGTTTTACACCACCAAAGATTAACCATGCCATCAGCACTGTCACAATGCCGCCTGTCGCAATTGGGGGTAAGTTAAATGCAGTTTGAAAGGAATCAGCAATGGTATTGGCTTGAATACCCGGAACCAGTACTCCATAAGATAGGCAAATAACCGCAGCCACTATAATGGCAAATGGTTTCAGTTTTAACCCTTTCTCGATATAGTAAGGGGAGCCTCCGCGGTATTGGCCATCAGAGCGCTGTTTGTATACTTGAGCAAGTGTGGATTCGATAAATGCGCTTGCTCCCCCCAATAGCCCCATGACAACCATCCAGAAGATTGCACCGGGGCCGCCTGCGGCAATGGCTGTCGCCACCCCCGCGATATTACCTACCCCTACACGCCCTGATAATGCTAAACAGAATGCTTGGAAGGAGGAAATTCCTTCTTTTGACGCTTTATTTTCCTTTAACAAACATACCATTTTAATGAGATAGCGAAACTGTACACCGCGAGTCGCTAATGTAAAATAGAGCCCAACACCTAGCGATAACACCACTAATGCATTACCCCAGATGTAACCAACGATTGTATTAACGATGGCTTCCATTTTGTACTCCTTCGTTATTGTAATTGTTTATTTGTATTTGCAGGGTAAAAAAAACCTGAGTCCAATAAGGTACTCAGGCCAACGTTTTTATTGATGAATAAACCAGATAACCTTGGTTTGAGTGTATTGCTCAAATGCCTCTAACCCGTTGTCTTTACCGCCAAAGCCTGATTGACGAAAGCCACCAAACGGCGTTGTAATATCGCCTTCACTAAAGCCATTGACTGAAACGGTACCTGCGTTAATGCGCTGTGCAATTTGCATGGCTCGGTGAATATTTTGGCTATAAAATGAAGCCGCTAAACCATATTGAGTGTTATTGGCCAAAGCGACCGCTTCATCATCAGTTTTAAAAGATGTAACGGCTAAAATAGGGCCGAAAACTTCATGCTTAAATAGTGACATTTCAGGAGTGACTTCATCAAAAATTGTCGGTTCGATATACCATCCAGCCCCCAATTCATGATGGACCTTTCCTCCAGCAATGAGTTTTCCGCCCTCTTTTAATGTGGTATCTAAAAATGATTTCACTTTTTCAAAGTGAGCTTGTTCGACCATTGGCCCAATTGAAATATCCGCATGCCTTGGGTCGCCGACTTTCCATTCTTTAACGGCGGCGGCAAGCTTCTCTAATAGTGTTTTTTTGATGCTTTCGTGCACAATTAAGCGAGAACCACAGCTACAGTTTTCACTCATATTCCAAAAGGCAGCCGCCATAATATGCGGAATTGCCGCCTCAATATTGGCATCTTCAAACACCACTTGAGGGCTTTTTCCCCCACATTCGAGTACAATTTCTTTTAAGTTACTTTCTGCTGAATATTTTAAGAATAAACGCCCTACCTCTGTTGAACCGGTGAATGACACAACATCCACATCATGATGGCGGCCAAGAGCTTCCCCGACTTTTTCACCTAACCCACAAACTAAACTTAATGCGCCTTTAGGGACCCCTGCCTCATAGGCCAGTTCCACCATACGATAAGCACTTAATGAGGTTAATTCAGCAGGTTTCACAATCACCGAGTTGCCTACCGCGAGAGCAGGTGCCACTTTCCATGCAAACATCTGAGCAGGGAAATTCCACGGCAACACTGCACCAACCACGCCAATAGGCTCATGCACTATCAACCCCAATTCTTGATGGCTTGTTGGTGCAATTTTACCAAACAGTTTGTCAATCGCTTCGGCATACCAATAAAAGGTGTCAATCGTTGCGGGTAAATCCGTATTTAAGCATTCAGTGATAGGTTTACCTGCATCAATACAATCTAGCGCTGCAAGTTCTTCACTGTGTTTTTCAATGAGATTAGCCCATTTAAGCATGATAACTTTACGTTCTTGAGGCGATAATCCGCGCCATTCACCTTGATTAAATGTGTTACGCGCTACCTGTACCGCGGCATTAATATCGTTCGCATCACCGTCAGCAATAAAACCAATAACGCTATTATCGATTGGGGTACGGTTTTCTAATTTATTTTGCTGTTCTGGGTGCCCTGCAATTAAATTGCCCGCCCACAGTTTCCCTTGTTTTGCACATTCAAACACCTGCTGTTGGGTCATGGTCATATTTCCCCCTAGCGTTTAATTAATTTAATGAATTCATCGCGTTCTTGAGACGCTAGATTTGACAGAGGCAAACGAACCGGGCCAACATTGAACGTTCCATTCAAGCAACCCGCCTTGGCTTTTTGGTTATAGTTCCCTGATTCCATTGAGTAAATTGCAGGATAGATTTCAGTCATAATTTGCTTCGCTTGTTGCCAGTCACCCGCCTGCGCTGCATTAAAAATAGCAACTTGCTCTGCTGGGAATACGTTCCCCGCCCCCGCTATCCAACTTTTCGAACCCCAAAAGAAGAAATCCACAGGTTGGTCATCACAGCCACAAATAACCTCGAAATTTTTGAATGGTGTTTGTAATAGATGCAATGCTCGGCTAAAGCTACCGCTGCTTTCTTTGATGGCGACAATATTGTCGATTTCAGCTAACTTAATGACCGTTTCAATGTCGATTTCAATACCAATCCGAGCAGGGAAATTGTACATAATAATGGGTAATGGTGTTGATTTTGCGACTTTTTCATAGTGAGCATACACCCCTTGCTGGTCCGGCAGACTATACGGCGGAGGCGATAACATTAACCCTTCATAACCGAGCTCTTGAGCTTGTTTCGCGCGTGCGATTGCCCCCTCAGTTGATAAGTCGTTAATGCCCGCAATTAATGTCACTCGCCCTTTTGCAATCTTGCAAACGGTAGATAGCACGGTTTTACGCTCATCTTCATTTAATGCGTAATATTCCCCTGTTGTCCCACAAACTACTAAACCGGTAACACCTCGCTCAATAAGTTTTTCAGTTAATTCAGCAAGTGCACTGACATTTAGTGTTAAATCATCATGAAACGGGGTCACTAAAGGAACAAGAATGCCATGGAAATTCATTTGAATTCTCCTCAAAATTAAAGAAATCGTTCAATGGAAAAAGGGGTACAGTCGATGCTTGTCGGCTGCTGATGAATAAAACTATTCACAATATCTGCGGTGATCGCCGCTTGGGTTAACCCCAAGTGTTGGTGACCAAATGCAAAAATATAGGGGCCTTTGTGGTCTAAAACTGGCAATGAGTCTGATGTGGATGGACGAAATCCCATCCATGATGTCGATTGTTGGCTGTTTAATGTTTCCTTGAGCATTGGTTGTGCTAACGGAAGAAAATGTTGAGCACGCTGCATATTTGCGGGGCGCTTTAGCCCTGCGTATTCCACGGTTCCTGCAAGGCGTAGCCCTTGAGACATTGGCGTCATAATAAAACGCCTATCCATACTTGATACAGGTATTGATAAACGGCTTAATTCATTAGGCAACATCAGGTGATAACCACGCTCTGTTTCAAGTGGCACTTTGATGCGGCTGACCATTTTGACTAATGATTTAGAGAATGCGCCACCTGCAATAACAATTTTTTGTCCTGTGAACTGCCCTTGGGTCGTTGTCAATACGGCTTGTTGATTCGATGTTGATGTAATTTCTGTTACTTCACAGTGGGTTAATGCCTGCCCACCCGCTTGTAAAAACGCCTCGGTCAATTTTTGGTGTAATGCACATAAATCCACAACATGGCCTGTATCTGGATAAAAAATGCCCCCGATTTGGCTTTCAGATAAAGCAGGTTCGCGTGTGAGTAGCGCATTTTGACCAATCAATTGATTTGTCACACCAATACTTTGTAGGTACTCACTGTGATGACTTAACTTATCGAGAGTTTCTTTTTTCTCAGCCACCAACAGTGACCCCTTCATTTTGACAAGGTCACTTAATTGCCATTTTTGAATAAATGCTTGCCATGAATCAAAAGCGGCACTATTTAATGTCGTCAAAGTGTGATGAATATGGGTAAAAGGCTTATGGCACATATTACCCAATAATTTTATTAACCAAGGGGTTAAGGGTAATAGATAACGCCAATCCAAGCGCAAAGGCCCTAATGGGTCAAGTAGCATTTTTGGAAGTGATTTTAAGACACTCGGGTCAGCAATCGGAAAAACTTGTTCTGTCGCAATATGCCCTGCGTTGCCAAATGAGGCGCCTTGGCCAATTTCATGTTTATCAAGCAACAATACGTTTGACCCATTAGCTTGAACTGTCAGCGCAATACTCAGGCCAATAATACCGCCACCCACTACAATCACTGGATATTTGCGTTCCATTTCATTCCCCTATGCCACCGAAATTCCAAACCGAAATGGGTCTTGTTCATCTATCAATAAGGTATTTTTCCCACTGATATAGGCATGTCCGCGAATAGTAGGAATAATGCCGTTTTCATCTGCCTGCTGAAAACTGGCTTGAAATTGGCTACCAATAACACTGGCTTGATGCCAGATTTCACCAGCTGCCAGTTTTTTATCTGCCGCTAAGCAGGCAAGTTTGGCGCTGGTCCCCGTTCCACAAGGCGAGCGGTCATAAGCGCCACCAGGGCACAAAACAAAACTTTGACTATTAGCATTGGGGTGTGAACCGAATAATTCGATATGGTCAATTTCTTGGTCATCTTTACCGCAAACACCTTGATCAGCTAAGGCTTGTTTAATCTTTAAACTAATTTCTGTCAGTACTTTAATGTTTTGGTAATCAATGGCGACTGGTGACTGTTCAACAAGAAAAAACCAATTTCCACCCCAAGCAATATCCCCAGTAATGGGGCCGAGATCTGGGACATTAACTTGTACCGCTTTGCGATAACGATATGAATAAACATTCTGAATGCTCACGCTACCATCTTGGTGTAGTTGCGCCGTCACATCTCCTACCGGAGTTTCAATAAGATGTTTGCCATAAGTGATATGACCGAGAAAATGCAACGAGGCCACTAAACCGATAGTGCCGTGGCCACACATTCCCAGATAACCTTGATTGTTAAAAAAAATCACACCTGCTGTTGCCGCTGGGTTTTGTGGTTTGCAAAGTAATGCGCCAACAAGAATGTCATTGCCACGTGGCTCTAAAATGGTAGTTTTACGCCATACATCATGTTGCTTGCGTAATTGCTCCAATCTCGATGCCATGCTTTGTTGCCCTAAATCAGGGAATCCATCAATGACTAGCCGAGTTGGCTCGCCTGCGGTATGGGAATCGATAACTTCAATTTTGGTATATTGAGATTGCATCAGTTAGCATCCTATTTATTATCATTGTTAATAGAATGCTTGATTTTTGTTAACAACTCTTGATATCTTTCTAACAAACTTATGCGGTTTTCTGCACAATCTCAAAATATTTAACAGAATTAGTAAGATTAATTTAATATTTCGGAGCGCAGCATGATCAATCTAAATAAATTGCTATTGATTAGTCAGGAAAACATGCTGTTTCCCGTTGATAATATTGACGTTTTATTAAATCATTTAGGTTTAATCATGCCTCTAATTAATACCTTGCCTAATGTGACTTTTTTTATAAAAGACCATAATGCAAAGTATTTATTGGCTAATGATAATTTAGCCATTCGTTGTAAAATCGACAGCGTTAATCATCTCGTTGGTAAAGGCGCTGAGGATATTTTTCATTCGGAACTCGGCCAAAGCTATAGTTCTCAGGACTATTTAGTGATGGAAAAGAAAATTAGTGTCATTAATAAACTAGAGCTTCACCTGTATAAAGCGGGTTTGTTGGGATGGTGCTTAACGACTAAGGTTCCTATTTTTAATACACGTAACCAGGTTATTGGGGTTGCAGGAATTTCAGTGGATTTACAAGATGTAAAATCTGTCAGTCCTAAGCTGAACAACCAGCTTAGCCGTGTTGAACGCCATATTAGTGAACATTTTGATACCGCTATAAAAATGACAACTCTTGCTGAAATATCTGGCCTCTCCCTTTCCCAATTAAACCGCCAGTTTAAAGCTATTTTTTTGATAACCCCCCAACAATATATTCAAAAAATGCGGCTTGAACATGCTATTGAACTGCTCGAAGATGATTTTTCAATCACTGAGATTTCCAGTAAATGTGCCTACGCTGATCACAGCGCTTTTTGCCGTAAATTCAAAGAAATGACCACAATGACACCCAGCCAATTTAAACGAATGCGTTCAAAAATCGATAAACAAAAGATATTGACGTGATCGGGTATCATATTGTTAATCTGTTTTCCTCAACGTGAATAAATCCATTCCATTTAATTTCATTAAATGCTTTTAGTTAATTATTCAAATAGTTTGAATGATTTTTTTACTAAAATAACACGGCTATATTCCTTGGTTATTTTCTAACTTAAGATAGCTCTTATTGCAGACATCAATCAATCGGGTATTGATATATCCCAAAGCTGCATCATTGTGCAGTGACGAGAAAGGAACACTCAATGACCATTTACGATCTGAAACCTAAATTTCAAGATCTGCTTCGTCCAATTGTTCATAAGTTATTTAGTGCGGGAGTTACCGCCAACCAAGTCACCTTGGCGGCTTTACTTTTATCCGTGATCAGCGGAATGCTATTACTGTTCATTCCAAATCCGCACCTGTTTATTTTATTACCTTTCGTTCTGTTTATTCGTATGGCACTCAATGCGATTGATGGCATGTTAGCAAGAGAACACAACCAGAAAAGCCATCTGGGTGCAATATTAAATGAGCTTGGTGATGTCATTTCAGATGTCGCACTCTACTCACCATTTGCCGTTATTTTCCCTCAAGCATTTTGGCTTATTTTATTAATTCTATTTCTTGCGCTACTCACTGAGTTTATTGGCGTTATCGCTCAATCAATTGGTGCATCTCGGCGCTATGACGGCCCTATTGGTAAAAGTGATCGAGCCTTTATTTTTGGTACGCTAGGACTGCTCGTTAGCATTTTTCCACAGATTATCTTTTCTAGTTGGGTAAATTATCTGTTTATCCTTTTAACTTTGTTGCTGTTTTATACTTGCTATAACCGTATTCGCCGTGCTCTTTGTGAATTATCTACACCTGCGAATAATAATTAAGGAAGAATTATGAACGTTCAGACAGATTATCTGACGCAACGTCCCGTTATTGAGTCCCAATTTACCACCAGTGACCATACTTCTCTTTTTTATCGACATTGGCCAACGGAGACTCCGACCAACAAAGCGATTATTTTATTTCATCGAGGCCATGAACATTCCGGCCGAGTCGCCCATTTAGTCGATGAACTCAATTTACCTGACTATGCTATGTTTGCATGGGATGCCCGTGGCCATGGTAGAAATGATGGCCCTCGAGGTTATAGCCCTTCACTAAGCACATCCATCAATGATGTCGATGAGTTTGTGCGTTACATTTCAGCTAAATATAATATTCCGTTAGAAAATATCATTGTCATTGGGCAAAGTGTGGGTGCCGTTCTTGTCTCCGCTTGGGTTCATGACTACGCCCCCAAAATTCGAGGGATGGTACTCGCCTCCCCTGCATTTAAAGTTAAATTGTATGTCCCATTTGCCCGAACAGGGCTTGCTTTAATGCAAAAGGCTCGAGGCTTGTTCTATGTAAATTCGTATGTTAAAGCTAAATTTCTCACTCACGATGCACAACGAATTGATTCGTTTAATCGCGACCCATTGATCACTCGCCCTATTGCCGTCAATATTTTACTTGAGCTGTATAAAACGGCTGATCGCCTCGTTGCTGATGCGGGTGCAATTACTTTGCCCACTCAACTATTTATTTCGGGTAGCGACCACGTTGTTCACCACCGGCCTCAACATCAGTTTTTTGAAAAATTAAACACCCCAATAAAAGAAAAGCATATATTACCCGGTTTTTATCATGACACTTTAGGTGAAAAAGAACGCCATATCCCACTTGAGAAAATCCGTGAGTTTATTGGCAAATTATTCGCCTTACCGCGCTACCAACATAATTATCAATATGAAGATACGTGGAGTGTCAGCGCTGAAAAATATCGTTCACTCATGACTCCATTACCTAAATGGTGCCCCAAAAATCTTGCTTATAAAATTATGAGCAAATCAATGAGCACACTTGGCAAAGCTTCTGAAGGTATTCGTATTGGTTATGATAAAGGGTTTGATTCAGGTTCGACCCTTGATTACGTATATCGCGATAAAGCGCAGGGGAAAGGCTTGTTTGGCCGTGTGATTGATAGGCAATATCTCAACAGTATTGGCTGGCAAGGAATACGCCAACGCAAAGTCAATATTGAAAACATCATTCGGCAGGCTATTCGTGACCTAACAGAGAAAGGGACGCCCGTGCGAATTATGGATATTGCCGCAGGCCAAGGTCGTTATATTTTTGATGCGATTAATGACTATGGAAAAGTCGAGTCCGTCCTGCTAAGAGACTATAGCCCTATCAATGTTGAGCAAGGGCGATTACATATAAAAGAACGTTACCTTGAAGACAAAATCCAATTTACTGAAGGTAATGCTTTTGATGCCGATGATCTAGCTGCGGTTTCACCATCGCCAACAATTGGCATCGTCAGTGGTTTGTATGAGCTGTTCCCCAATAATGAAATGATAAAGGCTTCATTAAATGGGCTTTCTCGGGCAATTCCATCTGGCGGGCTATTAATTTATACCTGTCAACCATGGCACCCTCAAGTTGAAATGATTGCCCGGGTACTCCCAAGCCACCAAGGTGGGCAAGCATGGGTTATGCGTTGCCGTAGCCAAGGCGAAATGGATGCTTTAGTTGAAGAAGCGGGCTTTGAAAAACTAAACCAATCAATTGATAACTGGGGCATATTCAGCGTATCTATAGCTAGACGGCGTTAATCTAGTTATCCTCCAGAGTGATTGGTGACACATTATTGCCATCAATCACTTACTTCAACTTTAGATGATAGCCGTTGTTTATTGTTAGCAAAGCACCTATGCTGCTTAGCGTTATTTGTTTTCCCAATCATTTACTAATATCACCACCAGTTCGTTGACATTTAAGGAATAGGATAAAGGATGATAACTGCAACCCGCGAACCTCAACAGGTTGTACCTCGACGCAAAATAATACTGTCTGGTTTGCTATGGTTAGTTTTTCTAGCACCTTTTTTCTTCTTAACTTATGGCCAAGTCAATACCTATACCGCAACGTTAGACCAGGTTCCCTCTATCGTTTTTTCTTGGGAAACACATATCCCATTTCTTCCTTGGACTATCATTCCCTATTGGAGCATTGACTTATTCTATGGGTTATCATTATTTATTTGCACGACCCGTAAAGAACAAACCATCCACGGCTTACGGCTGATCACGGCTTCTCTTGTTGCTTGTATTGGTTTTTTGCTATTTCCACTGAAATTTAGTTTCCCTCGACCAAGCACTGATGGCCTATTTGGCTGGATGTTTAACAGCCTAGAGCTATTTGATCTCCCCTTTAACCAAGCCCCTTCATTACATATTATTTTATTGTGGATCCTATGGTTACGTTTTCGAGCACATACACCAACAAAATGGCGCTGGTTGCTTCATAGTTGGTCTGTTTTAATTTTAATTTCAGTTCTAACCACATGGCAACACCACTTTATTGATGTCATCACTGGCTTTGTCGTTGGCCTATTAATTAGCTATTTACTTCCTATACAAACCCATTGGCAATGGCATTACACAGGTTCTCCTCGCAGTTTTAAAATGAGTAAAAACTATGGAACCGGTTCTCTTGCTTGTTTTATTCTTGCTTTTACCTTCCAAGGGTTCGCTTGGTTACTATTATGGCCTGCTATTGCCCTCTTTTTTATTACCCTTGGCTACTTAGGAGCCGGAGCCAGCGTTTTCCAAAAAACACCGGAAGGTAATATTTCCCCTTCGGCTGCTATTTTATTGCTGCCATACCGGCTGATTGCTTGGGGAACCTATCATTACTTCGCTAAGCACTGCGCACAACCCAGTATTGTCAGTAAACATATTGTTTTGGGAGGGCGCCCGCTTTACGCTTTGCAAACTCAAGCTGTTTTAGATATGACTTGCGAATGGCCTCGCAATTCTTACAGTAAAGGGCTGAAATATTGTAGCCAACCGCAAATTGATTTGTTACCTCTAAGAGCGGAAGATATTGAAAAGTCAGTCCATACTATGGATGAGTTGGTAAAACACGGTGCGGTATATATTCATTGCAAATTAGGTTACTCACGAAGTGCGACTGTGGCTGTTGCATGGCTGGTACATCATGGTGATGCTAAAAATATAGAAGGGGCCGTAGTATTAGTTGAGCAAACTCGCCCACAAGTGATTTTAAATACAGCAACGATAGAGCAGCTGAATTATTGGTATACCCATTACCACCTAAACCGAGTGAAAAAATGAATACATTGATGAATAAACAACAAGGTGAAGTCATCACTATTTTGACTCATAGTTGGCGTTATTTTGCTGTAGGGTCTGTATTAGCATTATTTTGCCAATTAAGTTTATTTTTGGGTTCTAATTACCCTAAATATATTTTATTTGTCAATGTGATTATATTTATAATTTGCCAGTATTATATATATCGCCTATGGCTAGATAACCATTTCTTTAAAATTATCTACACACATAATGAAACAGAACATTTTGATAACGCTTTAAATTTTTTATTTCCAAGCAAAATTAAACATTGTACGATGCAGCAAAGGTGGTCTGGGACTAAACGTCTTTTCATACGTGTTCTTGGGCTAGTACTACTGCAATGGATAGGATTATTGGTAGCAATCATAACAATCTAGCCATTATACGTGTTGACTAATTATTTATTTATAATGATTTATAATTACTACTTAAAAAATAAAATTACGATTACATCATTCACATATACAGTCTAAAAAAGAAAAATAGCCATATAAAATGTACTCTAACTATTTTTCTTTATAATATAACGGTTTTTTACTTTTGTTACTGAAAACGTTATGATAATTGCAGATTCATTGATACATAACAGATTTTTTTTAGATTGCTAAGCGTATCCTTATAGGTACATCTTTCGTTTATTTTTCACCCTGTTATTTGGTAGGGTATAATGAGTACAAAAAAAATTAATAGGTTGCGCCCTTTTAGTGCGCTAATAGATTCTTGTTGGAAAGAAAAATATACGGCTACCCGCTTTATTAAGGATTTAATCGCGGGTATTACCGTGGGTATTATCGCTATCCCCCTCGCAATGGCTTTGGCTATCGCTAGCGGTGTTCCGCCTCAATATGGGCTTTATACTGCCGCGATTGCTGGGATCGTCATCGCGGTAACTGGTGGGTCACGCTATAGCGTTTCAGGCCCCACAGCGGCTTTTGTGGTGATCCTCTATCCTGTCTCTCAACAATTTGGGTTAAGTGGGTTATTAGTCGCCACATTGATGTCGGGTGTCATACTTCTTGCGATGGGGTTTGCTCGCTTTGGTAAGTTTATTGAATACATACCCGTTTCTGTCACCTTAGGCTTTACTTCGGGAATTGCTATCACCATTGCTACCATGCAAATTAAAGATTTCTTTGGCTTGCAAATGGCGCATGTCCCAGAAAACTATGTTGATAAGCTCATTGCTATTGGCAATACCTTCCCCACTTTTCAGTACAGTGACACACTAATTGGTCTTTCAACCCTTTTGGTGCTTATCTTCTGGCCTAAACTAAAATTAAAACTTCCCGGCCATTTGCCAGCCCTTATTGTCGGGACTTTCGTCATGTGGGTACTTTCATTATTTGGTATGGAAGTCGCGACTATCGGTTCTGAATTTAGCTATTTATTGCCTGATGGTACTGAAGGTAATGGTATTCCCCCTATCCTACCGCAGTTTATTTTGCCATGGGAACTCCCCGGAAGTGCGCCAATCAACTGGGCGATGATCACCGCATTAATGCCTGCAGCATTTTCTATGGCGGTACTTGGCGCAATTGAGTCACTGTTATGTGCTGTAGTATTGGACAACATGACAGGAACCAAGCACCATTCCAATAGTGAACTTATTGGCCAAGGTGTGGGGAACATTGCGGCGCCTTTTTTTGGTGGGATCACAGCAACCGCTGCAATAGCACGCTCTGCAGCTAACGTCCGTGCAGGTGCTACATCCCCCATTTCTGCGATTATTCACTCAATACTGGTGATACTTACATTATTAGTTCTTGCACCAATGCTCTCTTATCTGCCATTAGCCGCAATGTCTGCATTACTATTGATAGTGGCTTGGAACATGAGTGCTGCGGGCAAAGTCGTTTACCTGATTAAACGCGCGCCAAAAGATGACATTATTGTATTAGTACTATGTATGTCTCTAACTGTTCTATTTGATATGGTTATTGCTATCACTGTCGGGATTGTTCTCGCGTCATTATTGTTCATGCGGCGTATTGCCAATATGACCCGTTCAACACAACTCGCAGAAACAGACGAAGAGCGAAGCCGTTTAGTCGTAAGAATAAATGGCCCGTTATTTTTCGCTGCTGCTGAGCGTATTTTCGATGAATTGCGTGTCAAAAGCGCAGGTTATGAAACCATTATTATGCAATGGGACGCAGTGCCGGTTTTAGATGCAGGTGGTTTAGAAGCTTTCGAAAAATTCATAGATGCCGTACGCAAAGATACCCATGTCTTAGTTTGTGACATTCCGTTCCAGCCATTAAAAACTTTGGCAAGAGCGAAAGTGACACCTATTGAAGGCGTATTGAGCTTTTATAATTCAATGGATCATGCACTTGAAGCCGTTAAAGCTATCGAACAGGCAGGTTCTATCGACACAGAAAAATCAACAACAACGCCTTAACTTAGGTATCAAAGCAAACCGCCATGCTATTTCACATGGCGGTTTAGCTATCACTCACTAAAACAAAACATCTCATTCCCTGCATTTTTTCCTTTTTCGCAGGCTATTTCCCTTAATTTTTTTGCTTTAACTTGGTCGATGGTCACCGTTCCTGTGTTATCTTCAGAAAATCTAAACGCAGCCATCCACTCTGCATAGCCTGGATAAGTCATCTCATTTGCTTTATCAAACCATTGCTGTGCTTGCTTTTCGTCTTTTGCAACGCCTTTGCCATCTAAATAGATAACACCAAGTAAAATTGGAGCAATAAAATAATCCGGGTTATTTAACGCATTAACTTCATTAAGAAGTTCTATAGATTGTTGATAATCCGTTTTGCCTGCAATTGGATTTATCAATGACTCTGCTAAACTGATTTTTCCGCGCGTACTGCCCATTTCAACCGCTTTTGTCGCGTATTTACGGGCATCAGCCAATTCCTGCGAAAAGTAACTATCACTTAATAGATTGATATCCGCCAATAATGCATAACCATCCGCATTACCGTTTTTTGCCGCTTCATTTGCCCATAAACGCGCACTATTAAAATTTTGTAGGACACCTAAACCGGAAAAATACATTTGAGCAAGTTGGTACTGAGCAAGAGCATCTTTCTTGACTGCTTTTTGGTGAGTTTGTACAAATTTTTGTTTATCTTCAGGAGTAATATCAAGTTGAGCAGCAGCTTGAAAAGAAAACGTAATTAGAGATGAAACGATAATAGCTTTATAAAAATTTGATTTCATAGTTGTTCTCATTAAAGAAGTCAAAGCGCGGAGCCTTGCCCTCCCCATTTTAAGAAATATTGATATAAATTATTCATTCCCACCCAATGATTTTCACACCAGTTCGGGGCGAGCAAAGTTGGCTTTCTTGCACTTGCACTGATACGGTGGTAGACAATGTCAGTCGGAGTATGACGTACCATTTCACCAGCAGTTTGGGTATATTCATCAAGAGAAAGCGTTGCCAAGCGCCCTGCTCGCCAACTTTTGGCCATCACACTGCCTTCAACAATATGTAACGGATGTAATTTGATACCATCCGTTCCGCATTCAAGCACTTTATCAAGTGTTTCCATGTTCATTTGGCCATTTTCCCCGGGTAATCCACAAATCAAATGCGTACACACTTTTAATCCAAGGCTACGGGCTTTTTGCGTTGTTTGTCGGTATGCATAAAAACCATGGCCACGATTAATACGATGTAGTGTTTTATCATGAGCACTTTGTAAACCTAGCTCAAGCCATATTTCATAGCCTTTCTGTTGATACTGGCCTAACAAAGACAAAACGGATTCAGGGACACAGTCAGGGCGAGTTCCTACGCATAAACCAACAATATCGGCTTGCAGTAAGGCTTCTTCATAAAGTTGTTTTAATAGGCTTACTTCGGCATAAGTGCTGGTATAGGCTTGAAAATAAGCTAAATAACGTTTTGCGCGGGAAATTCGGGTGATCTGTTGGTGAATTTGTTCACTAATAGTGTGAGATGACTGACTTTCATCAGCAAAAGAGGCCACATTACAAAAAGTGCAGCCTCCTCGCCCAAGGGTGCCATCACGGTTCGGGCAATTAAAGCCACCATGTAAGGTGATTTTATAGATTTTTTCACCATATCGGCGCTGTAAATCAGCGCCGAACATAGAAACGACTTCAGTGAGTTGCATAAACCGCCTAACTTAGCGACTTGTATCTAACTCTGGGAAGCTTTTTACAACTTCGTCAATTGCTTTCATTTGTTTCAGGAATGGTTCCAGCTTATCTAATGGCAGTGCTGATGGGCCATCGCAACGTGCGTTGTCTGGGTCTGGATGCGCTTCAAGGAATAAACCTGCTATTCCAACCGCCATTCCAGCTCTTGCCAACTCAGCAACTTGGCCACGACGGCCACCAGATGCTGCACCGAACGGGTCGCGGCATTGCAGTGCATGGGTTACGTCGAAAATGACAGGACAGCCTTTTGATGCTTGGACCATGACATTAAAGCCAAGCATATCAACCACTAGATTGTCATAACCAAAGTTCGCACCGCGGTCGCAAAGAATAATTTTATCATTACCGCCTTCGATAAATTTCTCGACGATATTCCCCATTTGCCCTGGGCTGATAAACTGTGGTTTTTTAATATTAATTACTGCATCTGTTTTAGCCATTGCCGCAACTAAATCTGTTTGGCGTGCTAAGAACGCAGGTAATTGGATAACATCAACGACTTCAGCAACAGGGGCGGCCTGTGCTGGCTCATGAACATCCGTAATGATTTTTACGCCAAATGTTTGTTTCAACTCTTGGAATATTTTCATTCCTTCTTCAAGACCAGGGCCACGATAAGAGTGGATTGATGAGCGATTTGCTTTATCAAATGACGCTTTAAAAACATAAGGAATTCCCAGCTTTTGTGTCACCGTGACATAATGCTCACACACTTTCATCGCCATATCGCGGGATTCTAATACATTCATTCCACCAAATAACACAAACGGCAAGTCGTTCGCGACATTGATATCACCAATATTGACTACTTTCTGTTGCATACTCTTACCTTAAATATGTAATTATATCTTAAGTCATTGTTTTAAATGAACCATAATCATAACATTTTTAAATTAGGTACAATTTAGGTACAAGAAAAACGAAACCGTTAAAATCTATATTTCTATTCTAAGCCGTGCATGCCAAGTTAGTACATTGCTATATTTGGGATGATAATTTAAATCATTGCAGATAGTGAAACGCCAATCAAAAATAACCCTCCCCATTTTTTCCACGCCTCCGTTTCAAACGGAACTGTAAAATTAACACTTGTGCGACTTCAAATTTAATCAGCTATTAATCAATCTTATTTAAACTTTGCTTTTAGGGTTTAGCTTGAACATGATGGTTGTTGATTCAAGGTCGCCATGAATTGATTGAGCGAACTCAGGGATTTCACCACTAACCTGCCATCCTAGAGAGGTATATAAGCTAACAGTTATTCCTTTGGTATTTGTATCTAATGTTAGAAGTGTCAATCCTGTTTCCCATGCTATTTGCTCCGCCGCTAGCATTAATCTCCTTGCGAGACCTTTGCGCCTGTAATCAGGTAATACCAATAACTTACAAATTTCTCCTCGGTGTTTGCCATTTGGCTTTGTACACAAATCAAGTCCAACAACACCAACGATTTTATTATCTACCTCTACTGAGATAAGCTTAAAATTATTTGTTGATAAAGAGTGATTGACACCAACCCAATAATTTTTCATATCACCTATTTGATCTTTTGCGTCAGTATATCCAACACTAGCCCCACCAAGGACGCATCTATACAATAAATTGGTCAGCTCATCTATTTTGTTATCGCTTATTTTGTCACTATCGCAACGTATAATCATATTTGCGCCTCAATAAGGGTCTCATTACACAATAAGTTAGTAGATTAACTATGAATTAATTGAGCACACAAGTAACTAAAATTTTATAGATATATTTAAAACTCCTCGGTAACTTCGGAGCAACTGATCTGTTCATCTTAAAGAGGGTCAGTGAAAGGTAGGTAACTAATTGTGGTTTAGTTTAAAGAGGTGAAATGGCCTATTTACTTCAAGGCATGATCTCATATTATGCAAACTGTATTTTACTTAATGGAGTTTATACATGTTTGAATTAATAGATAACCTAGTAAAACAAGCAGCCAAAAAGTTTGGTCACAACCTGTCTGTTTATCAGCCAAGACTAGGTAAAAATAGCTTTAATGAAAAAAATCTAACATACAACTTAGCCTTCCAGTTTGAATCTACTATTAATGAAAAAAACCAAAATCCCATAGCATTTATGGAGGCTCCATTTAAAAAAGCCTTCAATAGTCGTACAAACTTGCACATAGACTCAATTTTAATCAACGAGTCATCCCTAGTTTTGGTTGAAGCTAAAAGACTTTATCATCAAGATAAAATGCTAGAAATAGAAAGTGACTGGGAAAGAATGAGTTCTCCACTACTTATTAATCCAATTAGAGAGAAATTACCTAATAAGGATATTTATAAACTAGTAATTGCCGAGTCATGGAGTTCTAAGATAACTAAGTGGTGGGGTTATGATGACACATCTCTATGCTGGAACAGGAATGTGTTATTTAAGCACGTAGGCGTACATCCAGTAACAAAAATTGACGGTTGCGATATCAACTGGTTGTACGCCATAGAGAAGCTGGCCAAATCATAATAGCTTAATTCCTATGAGCTGCGCCCCTGTTAGCTGATAACCATTAAACCATTCATAGCGACCTGTAGCAGTGACTTTATTTCCTTTCTGGTAGGTCATTAGCTCCAGCACGTTAATATCGAATGCCACTATCTTTAGTGGGCATGGGCTACGCTTATCACTCTCTGCCTGAATAATCATCGTGGCCATAACTTTACCTGTAGCTGTTTTAACTCTCTCAGGTGCTTTCATTACCGTTCACTGACGTAGTGATCCTGATTGATTTTACTTTTCTCATTTCTGGTTTATTCATCTTCGTATCATCAACACATACTGGTATATAAGAATTTCATACTATTCAGTAGTCAATCCCATCAGAAAATAATACTAAAGTATCACCTAGATCAAATCACTTAATTCTCTCTTATACTCTATTTGAAGATTGAATTATACATGATGATATAACATAATAGAAAAAGTTTGTTCTGGATTTTATTTCCTCCCCCGATTCTTCTCGGGGTTTTTTATGCGGGCTAACCTACTATCGCTAGTTCACCATCACAGAAAACCACATGCAGGATGATCTCATATTCTTAGGTAACTTTTCATGGTGCAAATGTAAATTATGACAATACCTATTTGCTATAACTCCCTAATTCCATAGCATCTTGCCAGCACAATACCCCAGCACCAATACCATCATATCAGGACTAATATTAGCCATCTTTTATAGATAGATTGGTAAGGCTATTCTATGATTGCAGTACTCTATTGCCTATAATGGGTAAACAGCACCACAAAGGAATGAAAACGTTCTGAATATATAGCAATATACTTCTTACTGAATTAAATATCTTAATACAGACCATAAAATGGAGCTTAATATGAGTACACTTTTTATTATTGGTAATGGATTTGATCTCTTTCATGGACTACCAACCCGCTACTCTGATTTTAAAGGATTTGTAGAAAAAACAAACATAGAATTATTTGACATTATAGAAGAGTATATTCCTGCAGGTGATGATTGGAGTGAACTTGAAGATGCCTTATCAAATATTCACTACGAAAATATACTTGATAACCAAGATATGTTTCTTCCATCTTACTCTTGTGAAGATTGGTCTGATAGTGGGCATCATGATTTTGAATATGAAACACAAAAAAAAACAGATAAAATATCGAACGATTTGTTGATTACTTGTAAACAATGGATACATACCATAATCACAAAAGAAACCCTTCCAAAATTAAACTATATTGATAATAATTCAATTTATCTAAATTTTAATTACACCGATACTTTATCAAACGTATACAATATTAACGAATCAAATATACATCAAATACATGGCAATACACAGTCAGATAAAATTATACTCGGACATGGGAATAAACCAGAAAAAAGCGTTAACATCAACAAAGGGGAAGATCAAGATACAAGAGTTGCTAATGCTTATGAAATTATCGATAAATGCTTATTAGATACATATAAAAATACTCAGCTAGTGATTGAACAGCACCATTTTTTTAAATTAGAGCTATCTAAAATAGAAAATATTATAATACTAGGTCATTCTATATCTAAGGTTGATGATGAATACTATTATCACATAATAAACAAATGTAATCATATAAATTGGTATATCGCCTCTCTTTCTGATAATGATTTCATACAAAAGAAAAAAAAATTAAATACATTAGGGGTTCCTATTGCAAATATATTTCCTATAAACTGGAATCATTATAACCTCTAATTATACGTACTGTCTTGGCTTGCCTCTGATTGGTTATTTCAACTTACAATAAGTATTAAAAGTATTGATTTAGATACACTAAAAAATCAACTAATGAAAGGCATACGCTATTTTGAACAACTTTGTTTTGCCACGATTACAGCATTACTAAGGATAAGCCAAAGTGGCGGTCTCAGGAAAATCAATAAGTTGGCTCTCCTGTTCTTTCCTGCTATCAGGCCTCTTGTGAAAAGAGTTGCTTGAGCTCCTCACTTTCGGGAAATGTATAACCAGTTCGTTTATGGAATCGTTTTTCTAACTCATCTGACGTTCCCTCGGGCTTGTCGCCGCTCATCTCATCCATGATAGCCCTAATCACCAAGGTATCGAAGCTTTCATCCGTGGCGTTGTGCTTCTTCATCATGGCCTTAATCTGCTTAATTCCGCTTTTAGTGCTCATTGTCTTTTACCCATTTAGCTCGACGTGGATCTCCATCATCATACATTTCAGTAAATGATTTCTCATCTGAGTTACCAACAGGCACATACATGCGGCCTACGATTAAATGGTCACCTTCCGCAGAAGAATCGACAATACGGACTTCAAAGCCTGTTATCTTCTCCTCTGGCTGGAATTCTTCTATTTGCTCTCTAATTTGCTTAAGTGCTTTTCTAAGCGTCATTAGTTTCTATCCCATATAAAACTTTATCGTGATGTTGTAGAGATAACACTTCCCAATCATCAACACTCAATGACGGTATTGGCTCCATAATATTGCGAACTTTAGGCACTGCTGATTCAATCTGCCTTTTGAGCTTTTTAAGTGAATTACGCATAGTCATTTTTAATTCCTTCCATTGCTTCTTTCAATGCCTCAACCTCACGCTGCAAGCTCTCAACCTCGATAATCTTAGAAGCATCAGCAATGCCTTTTAAAATCACGGTTCCCACATCTGGTGGTACTAATCCCTGACTGATAGCAGATACAACGCTCAAAGCTGCGCTTGATAGGTCTGTGGTGTCACAAAGAAATTCGACAGGCTGAATGGTGGATTTAGAAACAGGGTCGCAACGGTCAGCCCATATCTTTAAACAGGTAGCATCACCGCCTTCAATGCCAGCAAGAATTGATTTAATTGCTTGAGGGGTCATTTCCATTAGATTACGCCTTATCTCAGCGCCTTTACTTGGCCTACCTGATGGATTACCTGATTGTCCTTTTTGCCACCTTGTTGGGTGCTTACTCATTTATTTACCTCTTAGGATAAGCCATCCAGAAAGTAACTCACCGAACGACATCGACTTATTTTTCCATTTGGCTGAGAGCTGTATCAACCAAGCCTCTGGCGATAGCGTTAATTGTTGGTGCTAGATTTAGTGGTGACTTAGCTTTCTCAGCATCCTGAAGAGCTCTAATTCTTACCATTTGATCCATTGTTAACATCACAGGTTTAAAATTAGGGTTATAGGTCATTATGATTACCTCTCAATTGTTATTTCATAATTAGCAATAATTATATTTATTATCCCAATTATGGCAACACAATTAGGAGTAAACGTTTGAGGGGTACTCTCTCTTTGGAGGTATCACCGTGGTTTAGTTTAGTACCATTTTGGTACGTTATTATTGTGAATCTTTTTGATATCGATAAGTAAGCTATATACAAAAAAAGCCCTTAAAAAATATTAAGGGCCTAGCAACTTAGTTGATTTTACTTGTCAGCTTTTGCGCCCCAAATAGCTTCTGCGCTTGGTATGGTCGTATATTTTTGAATTATATCTTTATAGGTATCTTCTGGCTTTAATCCAGAAAACTGTTCTGGGTAAATAAATGTCGCTAAATATTCTAAGCCAACAATGTTATACGGGTGGTTATAAAAATTATGATAAACACCATATAAACGATTATTTTCTACCGCACTTATCTGACTGAATCCTACTCGATTTTTTAATCGACTAAAGCCTTCTTGAGCTTCTTTATCAGATACCCCATAGCCGAATGGCGCTGCTATGCTATTTTTGTTTGTCCAATGAGAACCAGTGACGATATATACATCAGGTTTAGTGCTAATGACTTGTTCTAATGAAACAACACCTGACGCACCGGGTAAAAATTGACTACCAATATTATCACCACCCACAGCCTGAATCATTCCACCCCAGCCAGCATTGTTGTGTGTAAAGCAGCATCCATCACCATTCGCCCCAGCTTTTGCCTCAACAAATACCCTTGGCTTATGTTCAATTTTTTGTGTTTTACTTGTGATGTTATCTAAATGCTCTTGGTAAAAATCAGTATATTCTTTAGCTTCATTTTCTTTATTTAAAATGGTACCAAGCAAATCAACACTTTCCTTTGTGTTCTTCACTGGCTCTAAAAAAGTGTCAATATAAACAATTGGTATGTTCGCATCCTTTAATCGGCTAACAACCCCAGAACCTTCCAACGCTGGCTTGGCTCTTAATTGAGCAATCAAAACATCAGGACGTTGAGCAATAACTTGTTCAGTATTTACTTCACCTTTGTCATTAAACCCCATGTCAGGGATAGCTTGTATATTCGATTTCCATTTCTGTTCTAGTAAAGAAACTGTCTGAGGGTCTGATTTTTTAAGGTTGTTGTTCCAAGCAACGACTCTTTCAAACGGGTTACTTCTATCAAGCAATGCTAGAGTTAAAATATCCCTCCCATCTTGAAGAACAACACGCTTAGGCTCTTGGTTTAAACTTATTTTTTGCCCATCCGTATCCGTAATGGTAACTGGGTATGTTGTTGCTGTTGCGGCTAAAGGAAGTAATGCAGAAAGAGATATTGCTAGCAGGTGATATTTATTTTTCATGTTGTACTCTCCATCAAGGGGATGTAATGCTAACAATTATCATTAACATCATCAATAAAAAGTCACTCTGCCATTAACGTTAATTAGCAATAGCAAACCATGTATAACAGTGTTATACGCTGATATAATAATCACTCACTGAGTTAATAACGGACTATTATTATGAGTAAATCTAATCTTATTGCCTTTCGCCTACCTGCTGAACTGCAAGCCCTGTTTAATGATGCCGTTTCGAACTCTGGCACTGATAAAACAGCGTGGATAGTCTCCGCTATCAAAGAGAAGCTAAACCGCCCAGACAGCAATCCTGACGTTCGTATGTTATCGCTAGTGGAACGCCTAGAATCATCTGTAGCGTCTTTAATTGCTGGTAAGGCAGATATCCCACCGTATACCTATAATGAGTCTACTGTCATTTCTGTGGTTAATTTGGTGCTGTCAGAGGGCGTAGATAACGGGCGCATTATCGCTGAACGAATTAACGAGGCTGGCTATCAAACTAAAGGCGGTAAAGCGTGGGATAAGGATATTTATTCAGCGTGGAAACGGCATAAAGATATAGTAAATAAGTTGAACTAAAGCCGCTATTGATTTGAACGTATAAAAATTTGTTATCATCGAATTATGCTTTCTATAATAACGGACAATTTGAACTATATTTTATTTTTGTCCGTTAAGTGCTAAAAGAATCGCATTATTATGATAACTCATTCATTAATCTTGAAAATTCACTCATACATATATGTATTTTTTTCATCCGTTCTTCCGGTGTGTTTTTGTAATCATTCGGATGTACCTTATCGGTGAGTATATATAACTCAACATGACCCAAATTTTTTGTCACATTATCTTGTATTTCAATGAAATTACTTCCATTATTTAATTTCGTCAAAACTACTACATGGTATTTTAAATTATCAGAAAAAAAACCATTCTTTTTTTCTTTACTTACCCCATCATTGAAAGTAAAACTCGTTCCTGTTAATTTATCTATTTTTTGATTCCACGTATCACAAAATGCAAAAATATCATTTCTAGTCCATCCAAAATCAAGTTTTAAATCAATGATATTACTACTCACTCCATCATTCATAATTAATATATCTGGGAAAAATCGTATATTTGCTGTTGATGAGAACACTTGCTGGTCTACGAAATATTGATTACTATCAAGTAAATTTTTTGATAAATAATCAGCAAATAAATCTTCAAAAATACCTGATATAGAATGACTACGCCCACGAAATACCCTCTTATTTTCAACATATGTTTTTCTTGAATTTTGATAGGCAAATATCAAGTTCTCTATAATGTCTTCTGGTGACTCGTTTTTATTTTTTAAGTTATTCATTAGTATTTCTATTCTCAACTTAGTTTTATCATTACCGCTAACTTAGCAAACACATGCTGAAATTATTAGCTATAAGGCCATAATACTAGATAATAGTAAAAAACCTTAACATTTCTCAACAACTAACCATAACAATTGATAACAGGCAATTATTAAATAAAGCCAGCCAGAAAGAGACTTTAACGCTACATTTCCACTTCATGGCCAACTACAAATTTGTAATTCTGTTCGCGGCTTCTATGCTAGTGCGCATTTTGCGGATTTCGTTTTGCGCAGTAATCCCTAATTTTTTAATAATCAAAGCTCAAAGGAGTGAGATTTCGTGAGGTAGTATCGAGTGAAAACATAAGGCTTTATTAGGTTATCGTTATCTTAATAGTCGACGTTAGTTTATTAACAAACAGTATAAATACCTACCAACAATAATTCTCCAATCTTATCAGTTCTGCCACTTTCCCCTGAATTTACTCTACCTGATGGGGGGTATCCAAAGAGCAAAAGACTTAGCAAAGATGCTATCTAATATCAGTTTCCCACGAGGCTTGATAACTATTTAACTCATCATCATTCAACTTTCTAAATCTTCCGTTATCAAAAACTAGACATTCAAATTCGGCGTTATCCCATCGTCCTGCATAACTTAATATCGCTGGTCTGTGATGCTCTTCCCATACAAAAAAACAGGCACTCTTTGCAATCTCTATGTCTTCCTGTTTTCTGTCATTTTTTAAATAGAAATAAATACAAGTGACTATTACACCTGCGAGAAAAAATATAATTCTTTGTGTTGATAATTTCATACATTCCTCATAATTAAAAAAAACACTCCAACTTTATGTCAGAGTTAATCATGCTTTTCGTAAATCAAATCCAATACTTTTTTAGCGGTATTGAAATTTGTCATATCCATTGTGCTATCAACGTTTTTTTCGTATGGCCATTGAATAAATCTTGTCGTTACAGTCTTAGCGTTTGCTATTTCATTGATAAGGTCGGCTGACTGCTGGTGGCTGTACTGGCCTTTCTCGCCAGACTCAATAGGTTTGCCTTTATCGATTCGAATTAGCGCGGTGGTGTTCGGAAAGTGCTTAGAACCAATAATAGCTTGGTATCCGTTTTTACTCTTAATAATTACTAAATCATCTTTCATGATTGCACAGGTGTGTTCATCAGTCATGGCATCAGATTTACAGGCGGTATGCCATGCCTTGCTATCTGAGTAATTTTTACCAATTGTCCCTGACCCATCGATATGCTGTATACCTACAGGTACTCCATCGATAATAAAAGTTTCTTTAAATGATACCTTGTATGAATTAGTAGCATAATCACTATCTATACCACACAATATCTGACTATCACTTACAATTTTGTTAGTTTCAAATACTGATGCTATTAATGTTATATTTCTATTTTTATCTAACTCCACGCTAGACGTATCAAAAGAAGAACATCCTAACTGCTTTATTTCAGGAAATTCTTTTATCCTTTTTATTTCCTGCTTTGTAGCGTGATCTACACTTGCAGCCATTGACATAACAGGAAACAACAAAGCGCCAACCAGAAGAAACCTATTCATCTCTTTCACCAATAAAAATGAGTAATCCAACAATAGTAACGAATCCAACATATTTATCAAAGAAAAAGGGCAGAAACCCGCCCCTTTCAGCACCTAATTTATCTCTCTAATATTTTTCTCGTTTTACCATTGGTAGCAAAATCACGTTGGATTTCTGCAATAGCTTTTTTAGAGCCTTTATCTATTGCTATTTGAACAACTTTCTCTAGTGTTTTATCGCCATTGCCCGTCACTGTTATTGTTTGATTTACAGTTTGGTGAATGACTACTGTTGATTGTGAGTTTTCATTGGTTTCAGTTGCATTGTTAATGCTAGAGTTATTCGTAGTGTTATTGGTCTGATTAGCAGGATGAAGGTATTTCATCGCGTACTGGTCAGGATTCGTGCCACTAGAAAACTCAGCTAATAACTTGTCTAAACGAGCTGAGGTATCTTGAGTCATTACTCGCTCACCCTTTTCCAACAACCAAGTGCCTGTTTCCGGTACTCTATCAATACCACTGTGCGCCATACCGGTTAAACTTAAATTTCCATACGCTCCTGTAGAAAATGCATTGGCACTTGAGCTAGAACCGCCAAATATACCGCCACCACCAAACATTCCAGATACAGCATTAGTAATCTGTGCCTGAATAGCAATTCGAATTAAGTCTTTAAT
This sequence comes from Providencia rettgeri, assembly GCF_013255915.1. Classification (GTDB taxonomy): domain Bacteria; phylum Pseudomonadota; class Gammaproteobacteria; order Enterobacterales; family Enterobacteriaceae; genus Providencia; species Providencia hangzhouensis. Next base: position 2,688,407 of record NZ_CP053896.1, read on the forward strand.
AATCGACTTAGATAAATCGCCAAAGAAGTCACCAATCGCATCAAACGCATTTTTAGAGTTGGTCACAATGTCACTCAGGGCATCAGCCGAGCCATCTGTAATGTTTTGCAAGGAGCTAGTGATAAAACCTTCCGCTTGCTGGCTGTAGTTACGCGCGTTATCCATGTAGTTCTGCAAAGCCATGTTTACGCCTAATGTCCAGTTACCGCGCATTACATCTTGCTTACCGTGGTAGTCCTCCAGCATTGCTAAACGCTTCTGTAACTCATCAGAAATGAACTGAGTTTCCTTCTTGTACATCTCCTCAGTCATGCCTGTGGATTTGTCTTGGAATTGCTTCTGTAGGTCAGCTTGTTTGCGCTCAAATTCCGCTTCGATTTGAAAACGCTCTTGCATCTTACCTTGTGCTAGTGTCCCCATACCAGCCATTTCTATTGTCTGGTTATAGCGTTTCTGCGCTTGTTCGGCTTCCTCCATCATTTGCTTATGGAATGATGCAATTTTCACTTCGGCTTCACGATGCTGAATAGTTTTCTCAATTTCTGCATTGCGCTTCATTTCAAGGGTGATCAGTTCAGCATTAGCAAGTAATGACTTCTGATCTGCGGTGAGGGTTTTCTTAGACTTTATGTCGGCAAGCTGCTGCTCCCATTTAACTAATGCTTGTTGCTGGCTGCCTAAGCTGCCGTTGGTGTCTCGCTGCTGAATTAATACCATCTGCTGTTCTTTGAGGCTTGATAGCATTTTCTGTGCGGCAGATTCTGAGTAAGTGGCGGCTGCCTTGGAGTCTTTTAACGCTTGTTGTCGTTTTTGTTGCGCGTCAAATTCAATACCTGCGAGAATACCGGCCTGTTCTATAGTATCTCCATTATAACCTTGCCTTTGAGCATAATATTTCGCTTGCTCTACAGCCCTTTTCCTATCCGCCATAGCCGCTATTTCTGCTCGCTTTTGCATATCTTTAATATACTGAGCCGCATCTTTACCGCCATAAGCTTCCTCAGGTGTTGGTGTCGTCATCATTTCAGTATCAAGATTACGCTTAGCAGCTGCGGTCGCATTCATAAAGCCAATAGCAGCACCTAATGCGTTAGCGTAATTACGTGTATTCTGTGCTGCTGATTGGAAAGCTTCCTCTGCGCTATTCAACTTAGAATTAAGCAAGCTTTGAGCATCTGCCGCAAACTTCATGGTGGCTTCTAATGCTTTAGTTTTAACTTCTAGTTCCTGTGTTTTTTTATCTATCTTTCTTTGAACTTCTGCGAGTTTGTCACCATCATTGCCAACAAGTTTATAGGCATCCCGTAAACCCATTAAATCCGCTTTAAGTACCCCGATTTCTTTTTGCTGCTCAACAATAGAGTCATAAGCCTTGGAAATGCTGCCTTTTAAGGCAGTAACAGTCATATCATCAAAGTTATCTCTGAGCCCTTTAATGCTATCCGCAAAGGCTAAGGCTTCTTCTCTGGCTTGCTGAGACTTTTGGTAGAAATAATAAATTGCCCCACCTGCCAACATAGCCGCACCAGTTGGGCCACCAATTAATCCTAGGGCGCTTTTTGCCAGACTAGATGCCGATGTAAGCCGTGCTTTCGCTGCGGTAAGCTCGTCAGTTGCTAGAGCCTGCGCATGAGTTAGTGCTGTTAGACTTGCCGTTTGATTCGCTAATTGCGTTTTGAGTGAAATACGTTGAACTTCTGTCGTGGCGGCTGCTTGTTGTGCTTTGGTAGATTCAATCGCTGCTAGCGCTGCGGCTTTGTCAGCTCTAATTTGTGCGATCGTTGCTTTTGTTACGTTAACTTGTTCTGTAGCTAATCGCTGGTTAGTTAATGCGGCTGCGGCAGATTTTTTAGTCGTATCGTAGAGGCTGCTGGATAGATTACCTAAATAACGAGCTGCGCCCACACCAACAAGGCCAGTTAATACTGTAGAAACTTGCTCAAAGTTATCACTAACCCCTGCTAGTGATGCTGAAATATAACGAGTAATACCCAGACTTTGGTTTAATTCACCATAATAAGCTTTAGCTGAGTTGGTAATTCGTGTAAATCCATCAGCTACCGTATTATCCATCGAGTCAGCTAGCGCATTATTGGCATCTTTAGCGTGTTGAATTGAGTCCGCCATTATCTTAAACGATATCTTGCTATCCGCCCCAAGCTGCTTAACTTCATTCTCAGTGACTTTAATACCACCATTAGTACGTTCTAACTCTTTGGCAATATCGCCCAATAGAGTAGGAGCTGCTCGCATAATGGCATTCCAGTTATCACCCGCAACAGTTCCGGTGATCATCGATTTCACTAGCGCGTTATTTGCAGACTCTACCGCTATTGAGCTTGTGGCATTAGCTGTAAATGCCGATGATAAAGATTCTGCGTAGTCGATTGTTTGTTGAGTGCTGTATCCAAGTTCTTGCATGGATTTTGCGGCGCCAATATAGAGCTGTTGGGTAATTTCAATATCTTTACCATTACGGTTACTGATTGCTAAAAAACGCTCCTGAACATTCGCGTAATTCTCTATATCTCCTTCAACTGATCTAAGTGTATTTTTAACCTGTGCGGCGACCTGCCCCCAATCATCAACCAATTTAATTACCGCACCAATAGACATTGCCCCTGCTGCTGTGGATGCAAGGCGTTTAAATGAGAAACCTAAATTATCTGTTGATTCTGTTGCGTTTTCACCTTCTCTGGTAAGTCTTTCTAACGCTGTGGCTAATGTTTCTGTACTGCACTGTGCCTTTGAACTATCTAAAATAATCGCTAAGCGTGATGTTTGTTCCGCCATAGTATTTCCTTGTGTGAAACCCAATATTTCAATAATTGCAATAATAAACATCAATATTGCATAAAGTGAAATAATTATAGCTAATACAGAACAAAATAGAATCAATTTACTGAGGATAATTACAGTGGGTTGTAATGTGATTATAGAGGTAATGAAGGAGGAAGGTGTTGGAAGAAGAAATTGATGCCTAACGTGTATTAGTTCAAACTTAACTTGGCACAGTTATGGCTCAGAGCTGAATCTATCCTGACAGGTGGCTCTGAGCCAGGAGCGGACATTGCTAACAACAGTTTGTGTGGAGCAACAAGGGGCAGGTCATAAGAGGCTATATAATTTGGCCTCTTAGCAGCAGGTTATACTTTATTAAATCGTTGCATCTACCTCTGATACTCTTAAAGCCTTTAGGTAATTAACATTTACTGACTCCGGACTTTTTACCATCTTAACAATCAAATGGTATGGAATCGGAAATCTCGGAATCTCTTTTCTATCCACTCTTTCAATATCCTTTAAGACCTTCGATAAATTAGTATCTTCAATAGCCAATAGATATTTCTTAACGGATTCTATAATAGTGTCCGTCATGAACCTATTAGAATTTCTTTCATGCTTTAATATAGTAGCGTAAACTTCATATTTCTTGATAGGGAGTGTAACCACCTCGGGGATCTCATTATACTTGGAGTAATTCAAGTTAATTCTGTAACGTTGAGCGACTTGAAGTTTATAGTATTCATATATTACTCGATGGAGCTTGATTGGTTTTGCTACCTCCTCTTGAGCAAAAAATTCCAAATATTCTTCTAGAATAAAGCTGGAGTGAGTGAAAACTTCTTGATTAAAGAACTTAAGACTATCCTGAACATAATGTTCATAGTAATCACCCGGGTAGGCTTTAAGCAAAAAAACAGTCCTTTCCTCATCAGTAAAGTTGGTCGAATATGATTCACCTAAATTATCTGAAAAATAATGTAAAAAATGTGAGTAGGTTACTGATTCATACTGCGGAGGGGTTAATATTACACCAAAAAGGTCAGCGATTTCTTCATAGGTCTCAATGGAGTTATAGTCTTTTTTCTTATTATGACTATAATAAAAATATTCCGAATAGAACTCTCTACGAGTTGGCGATGTTGAAAGGCAATCAATATACTCCGCAGGGAAGTTTCTATCATGATACTTTAAAGTAAGGCTAGCAATTACGTAATGAATTCTCTTTTTAGCCCACATATCCATAAGTGGGGATGTAAACATACTACTAATTAAATGCAAAACGGTATTGGCATATAGCTTTGATTTATTTTTTTGATCGTAAAGAAACAAAGCCATAATTCCTTCAACTATATTTTGATTGAAACTTATTGCATTAAAAAAGCCAACTGACAATTTAGTGTTTGGTAAGAAATGGGAGTACGCATTCTGTGAAACTATGTTATGATGCTTAAATATCCCTTCATCATTCAAATAGTTATATAACTCCAGTATCTCAGTGAGGCTACAATTCCTCACAAATAAATTTATTGAGTCAATTCGTTTGTCGTCCCACTCCTGAATGTCCTGGGTTACTGCACTCCGACCGAGAAATAATTCAGGCGTCACATCTTGAATTTCCTCAAGAGTAGATAACTTCGAAAACAGCCCCACATCTGTAATATCAATAATTTCCGATTCATTAACAAATGAAGACTCTGAAATAACATGCCCAATGTTATCAAAGAATGAGAAAGGTTTGCCATTATTCCCGGTATTTGGTTGAGACCATGTAGGATAGAATGAATTAATTTCACCATTTCGATATAGAACAGCGATCCTCATACAATTCAACGGCTCGTCTATTTTATAATAACAAATTAACTCACCATCACGGCTTTCATGCTTGCTGATGTTCAACAAAGCGTCATTCAGTAAATCAAGAACCTCGCTTTCACCAACTGTCTTTGGAAATAGTGTTTTCCAGAGAAACCCCGATTTATAATTATTCTCAGGAAATAATGTCATTTTTGCTGCTTTAGAGGTGAAAACTGACTCTGGTAACTTTAACAAAATAGTTCCATTTTGAAGTTCTCGCTCGTAGTACCATTCATCATGGACTTGGCTATTATAAAATAAAACATTTTTCAGTCCGGAAACTTTACTTAAATAAGACTGCCATCCTGAATAGGTGTGTAATCCTCCAGAGATTACTTTTTTAGCAATACGCCCATTATTAGTTTCAAATATCTTATCAGTGACTTCACCGTGGAGGACATGATCAAGAGCATTTTTGGACAATGTAAGTTTAAGATTTTCATTTATTTTATATGTGTTAAGCACCATTGTTTAAACTATTCCATTATAAAAGAATTGAATAAAAGGATACTTTAACTTACCCCCCCTCTAAAGCATTAAAAAAATGAGGAGTTGTCTTTAGGTAATCACAACAAAAAAATCAAAATTCCTCGCATTTCAAATGTAACTACTCATAAACTGTCCACACGCACAACACCTGTGGGCATTTTTATGTCAAAAATTGCAGTCAAAACCTCAAGTTGCTCTGGGCACGGTAAGTTCCCTTCTCGCCCCCCAGGTGAAGCCGTGGACTTTTTTATGGTCAACGGCATCGGTGTATTAGTCCAAGGCAATGCCTACACCTCTCACTCTGACGGGAAAACCTCTCATGAAGGCTAGGCGTTATCTACACGCCCACGGATCACTATCCAACGGTATGCCTGTTGTCTGTGAGGGAGATCCTGTGTCTTGTGGTTCAACGGCTACCAGTGGTGACCAACTGGTGTAGTGGTCAACAAAATCTGGCCGGAACAAATCGGAATTCATAGTTTTTTTATGCAGTAACCACTCATCCCAAACATTTTCCGCATCAATATCGGGATAGCCTCAGCTTTTGATCATGTCTCTGGCAATCTCTGCAGGTAACTCAATAGCAGTAGCAGTATCTCGTACCGACTCAACATCCTCCCGGGGCAATTCTCACCCGAAGTCCTTCTCTTTGGCTTCAAGCAGCGCAACAAGGGCAGGAATAAACACAATAGCCATAAATTGCAAGACTCCATAAATGATTAAATTTGATTGATTTTGGCATAGATATCATGTCAATACATACCCACTGTATAACTGGAAAAAATTTAGATTTAAGTCCGCTCGTGAGGTGCAAACGTCTGCTCTTCGCTCAGACCAGACTGTCAGACATAGTTGTGTTCTATCCACAAAACCTGTCAGTTCAAATTTGAGCTAATACACCTAACGTGTCCGAAAACTAGCTTATCCCGCCTCGGCTTATGCGTCGGCGGAGTTTTTATTTGAATTTATGATACAGATATTTTTTTGTTATATTCATCAATAAGTGGCTTTACTTTACGATAACTCATAAAATTAGGCATTCCCATGCTTAAAAAACTAAGAAAGCCCATAAATAATAAGCTATAGGCCAAACAGAATATAGCTAGTTTAATATTTGCTTCTCCACCAATATTACTAGAAAGGATTGTTGCCATTATTCCTAATGCGCCAATAAAAAATACCATTACACCTTGAAAGATAGTTATACTCCAAACACGAATAAGAGTAGGTACACTTACTCTACTACTTATAATAGAGTCTTTAACCTCAAAAATAGAATAAGAGCGCCGATAAATTTCTCTAGATATATTTTTGTTTCTATGGAAATTTATTAACCTAGCCCATGCCAACTGAGAATCAACATCAAGATCACACTTTAAATATCCTTTGTTTATCAATCTAATTTCATCATATTTTGCTAATTCACGAATTTCATCAGAGACAATCGAATTCACCGATATTTTTTTAAGGTATTTCCTTTTTTTTTGCAACCTTTTTTCTGGGGCTAAGCTACTAAATATACTATAAAATAATGTATTCTGATATTTAACAATAAATAAAACAAACAATAAAAATATAAAAAAAGATGTAAGTACACCAACCCATCCATACTTCGTAATCAAATTTATTATCTTATCTGCCACATCAACTGATTCTCCGATCATCATAGCTCTCCTATTTATTGATAATTAAGTATCATTTAGACAATATTTCATAAAGTTATATATTAATATCCTTTTCCTGAAAAAAGAAATCTACCTACCATGAGAATAACATAGCTATAATTCGCTATTTCCGATTGATTTATCATTTTCTATGCTCTTAATTATTTTTCGTTGCATGGTGTGAAAAGTTTTATGCGCTAACTATTCATGTGTTCATAAAAAGTTATTTTCTATATATAACAATCAATTAAATATGAACACTTCAATGAACACCTATGAAGACTTATGTAGAGTCTACATACCAACAATGAACACTCATGAACACTCAATGAATACTTTAATTTCAAGTGTTCATAAATTACTTATTGATATTTATATCTATTTTTCATTTATGAACACTATGAACAGTTTTACTTAAAACTTTACTTTCACACTATTTTGTCGGTACTCGTGGCAGCCAGTCCTCGGCTTCCAGTTCGTTTAATTCGAGGTTTGTTCTGACTCCCTGAGTGAAACGATCTTTAATGTATTTTTTTCCTAACTCTTTGAGCGCACCGTCGATAGAACGCCCAAAGGTTGTGAGTGTTAATGGGTTCCTGTTGCCGTTCCCTTGCATATAGGCCATATAAGCATGATAAAGGTACTTTCTCGGTGCGGGTGGTGAGATATTCGCGTTACCCATAAACATGCCTTCAACCCTTTCGAGTGCGACAAGATAGGCGCAAAAATCAATTAATGAGTCAGTTTCACGTTTCACATCAACCGCCTCACCAGAGCCTCTTTGTTCAATCAGTAATTTATTGGCCGTATCAGGGTTTGGAAACTCGCGCAGCAAGTCACGGATAATGACAGGAATTTCTGCCTGTATCTTTTCTGGCAGGTTCTTATCTTTTTTATCCTCGCTCACCGTTTCATTGAAATGAAAAATAACCCGTCGACGACCAACGCCATTACTACGCTCAGTAAATTGCATGGGTCTATTGCCCGTCATGAATACAACGGATTTCATCACCATAGAAAATTGCTTTTCGTATTTGGGGTCAATGCCAACTGGATCACCGCCCGTAATCGCCTTTAATCCTGCGCCATCACCAACATATTTAGGTTGGTCAGGGAGTAAAATCAGCTTTTTACCCACAAATTGCGCCCTGCCTCTCGCGTCGTCCAAGGCCTTTAAATCACCGCTTGATGTGTTGTGTTTCCCTGCTAACAACTCAGCGATATGTGCGAATACGCTTTTACCACTACCGCCTACGCCTGTTGCCTCGATAAACAATTGCCAGTCATGACGATTAGCAAACACCATATACAATCCAGCCTTGATACGTCTTGCTTTTGCCTCATCTCCTCCCGATACATGAGATAACCATGCGGTAAAGTTTGGCGCGTTATCTTTCAGGTTTTCACCTGCTGCGGGTTCGGTATAGGTGATCCCATTTTGATGTAATAACCAATCGTTAGCGTTGTGAGGTCTAAATTCATGGGTTTTCGTGTTCAATACGCCATTAGTGAAACCGATTAAATCAATGTCAGACTCCCCCATTGGTTCAGCAATGACTTTCAATACATCAATAACGCCAGTGATCCGCCTCATGCTAAAGTGGGTTTCATTCTCAATAAAAAAGTCAGCCATTTCGCGAGAAAGCTCACTATCTTTAATTGGCTCCCACATCACCCCGCTATAGGTGTATACCGTCAATGACTCTGTGTTAACGGCTAATTGTCCGTATCGCTCAATCAGCAACATAGCCAATTGATTCGGGGCTAATTTGGCAATATCGGTATCAGTATCAATACCGCGCTTTTTCTTTTTAGCCTTAGTGGTATTAATGATGACTGTGTTTGCTTCCTGCATGGCGTTAATCCCCTCATTAAATGCCTGTATTGCTGCCTCAATGCCGTGTGATAGGCGGTAATCATCCCAATCAGCTTTATCCTCGGTAGGCGGTAAAACCGTAATACCATTAACCGCCTGAGCTGCCTTGTCTGCCGCCAGCTTTCCTGTGTTTGATTGGTCAGATTTAATATCGTTGTCACCTGCAATGATAATCTGGCTATCTGGGTACTTTGTTCGCATCACCTTAGCCACATGAGTTAAGTTACCCGCATCAATTGCCGCGATTGTGTGCGCTTCTGGCTTGAGTAAACTGCACGTCATGGCGGTTGCTAGTCCTTCAGCGATAATCACAGTAGACACGTTTACAGACTCGTTCACTGGGTAATAACTGCCACTTTTCGAACTATCACGTAATAACGATTTATTGCCATTGGGTTTAATGGTCTGGGCGGCTGTGATTGTACCGTCAGCGTCCATTAATGGAATAATCAGCGAACCATCGGCTAATAGGGTCACGGTGGTACTATTAAAGCCTTTCGCTTTCAGGTATTCAGATTCGCCCTGTTTAGCATTGGCAATAGTGCGGCTGTATCGCGCTGTAAAGCGTTTATGCTTCTCTATCAGTTCGTTAGCTTGGCTCTGGGCTTGCTGCGCTTTAAATTCGTCCTGTTGCGCTTTTACCTCATGCCTACGGTAGGCTGGTGGATTATCTGAACGGGTATCAATACCAATCATGCCAGCCACCTCATAAGCGGCTTCTGTCACGCTGCCGCCCAGAACACGCTGAACTAAGTCCAATCCATCACCCGAGCCGCACTGATTACAAATAAACGTGCCGTTGTCGCCTTTATTGTCGAACCTAAAACGGTCTTTTCCCCCACAAGCAGGGCAAGCCGTGTGCGTGTTTAGGGGCACATCTGCCCCTAGGTTAGATAATATGTTTTGCCATTGGCCATTCGCTTTCAGCTTTACATCACGGATAACATCAATCGGTTTCATTGAAACGCCCCCTTATCGGCTAAAGAGTCACCCATGTCATTAATCATGCTTTCCCATACCTCACGGCCATAACCTGTGACATAACCATTAATGACACACTGTTCAATTAAGCCTATTGCGACAGCCTCCCATGTGGGGTATGCCTGCTTGAGTGCTCCCAACAAATAGCTATCAACGAGCATTCGAATACCCCTTACACCGTCAATAATGGCAACTTCAATGGTCTTATTACCTACATTCATCGGAAACCAATCACCACCATTGCGAGTGGTTACATCGTGATAAATAGCTGCTGAAAAGTTGTTGGCCAACGCATTTAGGCGAAAGTTTTTCGTTTGTAGTTTCATCACTTCCCCTTAATGTTTTGTTGTTATTGCGTTAGTACCTTTGGCTTCTTTTATCGCATCAATACAGTTTTGATAAACGCCTTTAACGCAAGCAATCCCCTCAACGGTCAACTTAGGTGGATGGTCATCCGTCAACATCGAGCGGTAAGCTAAAATCACTTCTTTTAATCCGTTAGCGCCATACTTTGAGAAAAAGTTTTCCTCGGCAGACAATGCTAAAAATAACCGTGTAATTGGTGCTGTAACGGGGTGCTGTTCACCATTGATGCTAATAAATGTCATTCCTGTTTCGCGCACTACTTCAACAAGAAACAGCAAGGCGATAAGGTTTCGTAGAGCAATCAACACATCGGTATCATTTGTCTGTACGTGCGTTAAATAAGTTTCCAGAGTGACAATGCCTACTGCGATCCCGTCCTCATCCCAATGACCTGATTCCGCCATTTGAGGAATATCTGATAATGGAACAAAGCAAACATGCTCATAATTACCTTGACCATTCAGTGTCGTCACATTGATAAGATTGCCAATAAGTTCAGTATAAAAATGTTTCATTGTTTGATTCTCCTATCAATGAATTACAGGTGTTGAGTTAAATTCAGGTGTATTGAACGAATCAATTAATTCATCATGCAAAGATGCCAATTCCTTCAATGCTTTTTCTGTTAGCTTTCCTTTTTCTTCTGTCGACTGTTCAATAAAATCAAAGTACATATTGATAATCATGTCTGAGCCTTGTTGCTTTCCATATTTTTGAAGCGTTACACTCTCAATATGCGTTGCCAACAACATTCTTTCAGAGGCGGGATAAATCGTAATTACCCCTTTATCACTGATGTACATCGCTGCGAGTTCTTTTTCACCTTGGCTATTTTCAATCAAGCGAGTTCCGTTCTGCGCGGTTTGTTCTTGAACAAATAACGAGGAAACTATCCAACGAAACAAAATTACTCGCTGCTCTGTTGTTGGGGTGAAAATTTCCGCCATCCAGCTATCTGCAATTGAGCCAACAAGCGAAAAACCTAATGGTAAATCCCCGTCATACATGCCGTTATCAAGGGCAGTTATCGCACTTTTATAGCTGACTGTTTGTGTATTTCCCGACTCTGTAATGACAATGACGCCATCCTTGCTGTAGTTGAATTCGATTTGCTCTTGTGGATTTAAAGTATTCATTACTTACCCTCCGTGGCTGATTCGATATCATTTAAAATGCCATTTGCCGTATTCATAACAATGGAAATCATGTTCGCTGTTTCTTCGTCACTTTCCGCATCTAGCCACACGGTTAAGAGTGTCATTAGGCACTTAGTTTTCATGCGAGGGGCATCTAGCAATAACTCAATATCTCTTTTATTCATTACTTCACCTCACGCACATAATTAATTCGGATACTGGTTAAACCGTCACGTTGCGCCTCTCGCATGACTTGCGATTGAGCGTCTTTCTGGGTGGCAGATATCACCCGTTTACAAATACCGAGTGTTAATCCTTTCGGTGTTGTGCCATACCCTGCGATTTGAAACGTTCTCATGAGCGGTAATCCCCCATATCCTGAATGTGTAGCTGTGAGGCTTGTTCAATAGCCATTACCATTGGTTTAAGTGCTTTCTTCTCCTTTCGACGTAGGTTCATGGCATAACTGCCGCGCCTACCGTGACCTTGATAAGAGTCAGCTTCTAAACTGCTAATCAAGTTCTGAGCCTCACCAATTGGCATGGCTTCAAGTTCCGCCAGCGTGGGGATTTGAATATGTTTAATTTCGGGAAACTCAGACAAACGAAAGTAGCTGTTAACCATTGAGCGTTGAACCTGCCACGACAGATCATCGGTAAATGGCTTGGCAACCATCAAATAACCTGACTCAGTGATAAGCATTAACTCTTTTGCTTTACCGCCTATTTCTAGTTCGGGTAACTCGGTACGTATTACGTACTTAGTGAGCAAAAAGTAATCTACCCCATCAATGAAGTGCTTTTTATGCGTGCTGAATGTGCGCTTTGCTGTACCTTTCGGGCGTTGGTGTACCTCGTCAATCATGGCAAAGGTGACAACTCGCTTACCTTGATACATGAATGGGCTTAGGCTGGTGGCATTAATAGTGACCTGTCTCATTTCATCACCTCCGCTAACCGAGTAATTTCTTTCCCTTGAGCATGTACAAGGCGATTAACTGCTCTAAGTAGAAAATGTGTATCTGTATCAGCCTCATTCTCTACAGCCGTTAACAGTGGGATTAACAACGCTTGGAGTTCTTCGTTGATATGCTCGACTTCTTCCAAGGTGGATAAGTGACCAACCTTTAATTTGATTGTTTTCATTTGGTGGCCTCCTCGAGGGATTCCCGCACTTCACCGCTTAAATCACAAACGATAGTAATTAGGTCTACTAGTTCAGTCGGGCATCTCCCGTTAGCCTTTTCCAGTATGGCCATAATCAATGAATGGGCTTGTTGCGCCTTGTATGCAGCTACATCTAAAGAAATTGGCTTGCTCATACCTTTCCCTCCTGCGCTGCCACATCGTTCAAGAATGCGGCTACATCACCAGATAATTCAGACATAAGTGAGGAAATAGCGACGATATCGCTTGGTGTAAAATTACGAGGATAATTAGGGAGCATCAGGCTAAGCAGCTCTAACTGTTGCGCCTTTTCTGCTGCTTGATGAATGGTTATATCTGTCATAACTAAGCCCTCCCCGAATAGGTGTATTCGTTGCTGAACTGGCTTAATGAAACAATGACAGGGCTATCAAAGCCGTCTCGCTGAAAGGTCACACGGTTGAATTGAACCGATAGAACTTTGACGGTTTCGCCATTATTTTTGTGGGTGTAGAAATCATTAGGTCGAGGGTTATGCATGATGCTTACCTCCACTAGCTGGTAATCGACCAGCGAATATCAGCATGTAATCACGTACAAGCATCAGTCTTGCACTGTTCTCGTTCGGTGCTGTAACAGCAATACGGCAAGGTTTAGCGGTGTAATCGCTACGATTTAAAGCGAGGAATAACCATCTGTACGATTGGTTAGGGGTGAGACTAGTCCGCCCTGTGACGGGTGTGTTATGCTTACTCATAGTTACCTCGATAATTACTCTATCGTTGGTGATTAGATGCCCCGTTAGTGTTCCACCACTACGGGGCATTGTTTTTATATAGCACTTACCTTTATACTGGTTCGCACCATATACATATAAACTATCACAGTGGTTCGAACCAATGCAAGATGAAAAAGACAAAAAACCATACGACCGTTCAAACAGTACAAGAAGAACAATCCGATTTGATGATGATTTGCTCGAACAAATAGACTCAGTTATTGGTGATGAGCCATTTAGCTCATGGGTTAAGACTGCTTGTCGTAATGAGCTGGAAAGATTAGGTGTTAAGCCAAAAGGCTGATATTTGCCATACCAGAGAAGTAAGCTAGTATTAATATTCTCACTTGCTTGATATTTAATATCGACGTTTCCAAGGGTAGCCGATTGGCTACTCTTTTTTATGGACTGTAAAAACTCAATTTTCCCATTTTTTGAGATGAACGAATTCAAATAGCGGGATTTCCCGACTTTAGAAAGGTGAGAAAAATCACCTTTAGCAAATGGTGTAAATTCTCCACCTTTTGCGCTCCCCCGTTTTGGGGTGCTCAAATGTTCGCCAGAATTACAATCTGAGAAATATTCCCCAGATTGATTTCCCGTATATTTGGGTGATTGATTGGTGTAAATTTTCGCTAATACATCGGCTAAAGTTTTAGCCAGTTGCTGAGCCAAAATATTGACCGAGTAACCAGACAAAAGTTTGTCTGATTGATTGCCAGCCAGAAATGAGATGTTCCCTTGGTAGGCAAGCATTAGTGAACCTCCCCATCAAGAAAATCAGGCTGGTATTTTAACCACATGGCCTTTTCTTCACGATTGAGACTATCTTTAGCTGGTTTGCATGCTTGTAAATCACGCCCACGCTGAGACGCCATTAATTTGTATTGCTGTTGACGCTTGGTGAAATCGTTCAATTCACCAAAAGGAACACCATAGGCCCCAGTTTTACGAATAGATGGGATAACGTCACGGAATACCCAATTTGTAAAACGGTGCGCAAATGTGCCTTTAGTGGTTGCCTTACGGCTACGAGCAATCGTCTTATAAAATCCTGACTCTGAACATGCAGATACAGACTGCTTTCCGCCAAGGGTGTCCACTTTAACCGACTCCCTTTCATCTTTATCTAAGCGTGAAAAAGCATCACGATATTTGGATATATCCAGCGCGTCACAAACATCTTTAAAAATAAACCATGGCTCATTATTAATTTTAACTATCCGCACCTGTACACCTTCAAAGCGAATAACAGAAATATCATCTGAGTTAATATTTGGAATAGGTTCGTCGCTGAATTTAGGGTGAGCGAATCCGCCAGCATTTAAGCTGTTATTTTTTAGTTTCATTTTCTTATTCCGTTATTTTGTCGGGTAGAGGCTTAAAATATTATTTACGAGTACTTTATCTAATAATTGGTAATTACCTTGTTCAGCACGTTCATTCACTAAGTTAATAACCTTCTGTGCATCCTGAGCCGTCTTAAAGCGGTAACGGTAATGTGACCCGATACCATCAGGATTAGGCTCATCAATGCGTTCTAGTTCGATATTTAATAAACGTTCCAATTCATTTGGATAATTACGACCTGACGATAAGCGACAATGAATTAATATTTCATTCTCTGTAAATCCATTAATGCCTGTACCTAACATATATAAACGGGCACGGTGTTTTTTTGGTGGATTCTTTGATAGAATAGATGCTGTCGCGTTATCCTGAGAAGCCACCTGTAGCGGGTGGTTTTTCTTTTCCATTATGCTACCCCGCTTTGTGATTTCTTAGCTTCAGCCCATGCGCGAATCTCTTTCGCATCATAGACAAAAAAGCCTTTCTCAATCTCAAATGACTTAGGTAATTTACCGTCACGCTCCCAGCGATAACGAGTAGCATCAGAAATGCCTAGAAAGTCGGCTGTATGACGTAGACGGGCGTAACCGTCCATAGGGTATGGTGTACTGATTTTAGCGCGAGGCTTGCGCTTAAGTGATTTCTTTTCCATGT
Source organism: Providencia rettgeri (assembly GCF_013255915.1). Lineage (GTDB taxonomy): Bacteria > Pseudomonadota > Gammaproteobacteria > Enterobacterales > Enterobacteriaceae > Providencia > Providencia hangzhouensis. Next base: position 2,703,487 of record NZ_CP053896.1, read on the forward strand.
GTATGACTCCTTGTGAATGTCATACACATTAGAGCTTGGAATAAAAAATATATCGCTGGAGTTATTGAAAGTCTTTCAGACTTTTGAAAAGTCTTAGACTATCCCATTTTTTGGCGCCACTTATCCCATGTTTTTTGATCTGGTGTTCTACATGTGGTTTTTTTATTAACTGCTAATAGTGATAGCTTATTATTTATCTCGGTAGCACTTGAATTTTTTATCTCATCATCAGTGAAGTCAAGTAACCTCATTAACCCTTTGATCATATCTATTTGGTGTACTGTTACTTTAATCTCTGGGATATCACCCATTTTTATTTTTTTGTAATTATTTTCATACAAACTTTCATAAACGCTTTTTCTATACAGCTTCTCCCCCGAACAGCCCGCATTATAAAGCATTTCAATGTCGTTACCTGAAATAACATAATCCTCACTTTTGAATGCTAGTACCTCATCCGTAACGACTATTAAAAATTTAACAATCTCACCGTATTCAAGAGGTAAAAATGTGTTGACATATATTAGCTCTTTGTCGTTACCATCAATATATTCTTCGTACTCATTTGGATTTTCTAATCTCAATGTATGTGTATTCCATATCCCTGAGATTGTTACATCCACTTCATGTGCATAAACACCTAGAAAAGTTTTCTCTTTATCTATGTGTCCATCGTAGTCACATACTAGCTGAGACAGCCCTAGCTCTAAGCTTAACGATAGTGCTCCCTGATAATCTAACTTTAATAAATCAATATCGGTATCTGTATATATTTCAACTCTTCCATTCATAGGCTTAGGTAGCTTTATACATCTTTCAACAATACCTAAAGATATCCACTGGTGAATATCCGCCTCCTCACAGCTTAGTAGTTGCGCAGCCCTTACTATAGAGCAAAACTCAAGTCTAGGTATTCCGTTTGCCTTCCAAACGTTCATACTTTGATCTTTGGCTTTCATAATCACGTCACCTTTAACGCACCTTAAAGAATACCGTATCAGATAGGTAAGGTTTCCCATTTTTCGCCCCGTCGGGTTAGATACAGTTTAAACTAGTTATGCTTTCTTACTCATTGGTACAACATTATAGTCGGATCCACTTTCTAATGCTGTAAGCAAATCAGCCCATTGTGATAATGCGGCTTTCCGTTCATCAAAGTAGTCATGACGGTTATACACCCCCTCAATACCTTTCACCCTATGATTTAAGCACCTTTCGGCAATCTGTGGCTCAACACCTAATGCTGATAAGTGAGTTCGCATTGTGCGACGAAGGTCATGAATACTGAACGCAGTAAATGACTCAGGCAGCAACTCTCGTATTACTGTAAGGCCATAATTCAAAGTACCATTACTAATATGTGGCAATCGATTAGAGCCCCTACCTCTAGCAGGTAATACATACTCACTTCCGCAAGCCATTTCTTTAAGTTGAGTGAGCCAATTCGTGACAGGGTCACCCAATGGAATATCTACAGCATCACCCGTTTTGCTTCTTTCGGCTGGAAAATGCCATACCGCATTATCTAGGTCTATTTCATCCCACTTAGCCGCACATAGCTCCATCTTCCGCAACCCCGTTGCTAGAATAAGCTTAAAGGTAATTTTATTTTGTGCTGGGAGGTCAGATTTGTTCAGGGCGTGAAAGAATACTAATAATTCGTCACGAGACAGCCACCTATCACGCTTATTTTCTCGCCCGCCAGCGTCACTTATATTGAATGCTGAGGCTGGATTGCTTTCTATTAACTGCCTACGAACAGCATAATCAAATATTCGCTTTAAGTTACGCAAGGCATCATTGGCTACGGTAGGTGCGCCCCTATCAGTAATTGACTGAATAAGGCTATCAATATCTTTCGGCTTTACTTCTTCTATTTTTTTATGGCCAAGAATTGGGATTATGTTGGTATCAATAGCCCATTTTATTTTTTCTGGGTTCTTACGTTTTGGTTTTATCTGTCTTTCATAGAATTCGTCAATTAAAGCCTTAACTCTAATCGCGTTTTCTTCTTGCTGTATTAACTCCAACGCTTCGGCTTTCTTCCGCTTTATTTCCCCTGCCACGTCATAGCCAAGCGTTACCTTTGCAGATAGCTCTCTAGCAACTTCACGAGCTTTCATTAGGGTAACGTTAGGGTAGCTACCAATAGAGACAATTCTAGCCTTTTTATTGAAGCTGTATCTAAATCGCCAACTTGGATTTTTATCATTCTTTGAATACCGAAGATATAAACCGTTACCATCAGCCTTACCTTCAAATCGTTCATTTGAATTTATCCAAGCTCTAATTTGCTTATCGTTGAGCTTTGCCATTTTGTGCAATTTCCAATCACTGAATAACCCTATCAAGCTATTGAAGTCCGCAACCTAAATAGCCGTATATTTTATAATCTTTTTTAGGTACAAGCTCAGGTACAAGCAAAACATGACGTAAAGTGATTGCTTGTGATTTGCTGTGAACTTGCAGCTTATTGTTTATAAAAGAATTATCTTTTTTATTGCACGGTTATGAATGACTCTGAAACGCAATTAGATCTTCTTACCTTAAATATTAAAACAGGGGATAGGCCTGTATGTTAATTAATGTAATACGACCGGATGGTTATCCAGCGAATAAATTTGTATTTTAATCATTTCAGAAACAGGGTCTTCTGGGCAATGCTCAATAAAATAATTGAGATCGCTCAATGCCACATGATTACAGTCTAAATGTGCCAGAATTAACCCTCGGTCACGAATTTCGTAAGGGTCTTCAGGGTCAAGAGTCAGAAGCGTTTCACAAACCCGCAACGCTAATTCCATCTTTTTCTCTTCCATTAATGACGCTTTTAATGTGTCAAAAATTTTACGAATGACAACGCTGTTTTCTGCTACATCCAGTTGGTCATGGTAAAATTCAGAAAAAGGATCAACTGTTCCTTTGAGCCATAAATTTAATGTGTGTAATGATAAAGACTCGCCATTAACAGGGTTAATTACCCATTGGCTGCCATCATTTCTTTCACTGATAAATAATAATTGCGTAGGAAAAATAGCGGGATAAATCGCAATACCAAGGCGTTCGGCAACATACAAGAAGATAGCACCGAGTGTCACTGGCGTACCTTGCTTAGATGACAATACTTTATCTAACCACAGCATATCCGATAACAAATAAATTCCTTCAGCTGGACCAAACGACCATTCTTGGTAGAAAAGTGAAGTCAATTGCTGAATTTTTGTTTCATTATCAGCAGTTAAATCGATACAAGACTTGGCTGATGATACTAAGCTATCTAACTGAGCTTGCACTTTCATCAGCGGGAAATCATGACGGATACATTGTGACACAGTCATGATCCCTTCACTTAAAGGGAGTTGATTAAACTCTATATTCGCTATGGTTTTCATTACATTCCCACTGCTACGCCACTTAACCATTCCATTGACCGAGTGAAATTCGCTCTCTTCCACCATAATCAAGACAAGTCTCAATTTTGGTGTACCCATGTACTTTAAATAAATCACGCACCGCAAGACCTTGTGTCCAGCCATGCTCAAGAAGCAACCACCCTTGATTTTTAAGATACTTTTTAGATTCTTTAATGATATGCATTAAATCAGCTAAGCCTTCATCCTTCGCCACTAGAGCGGTTAACGGCTCAAATCGCACATCACCTTCACTGAGGTGCATATCATTTTCATCAATATAGGGTGGATTACTGATAATCATATCAAATTGTTGAATTGATAGTGAAGAAAACCAATTACTTTGTATAAATTTGACATTTGAAATATTCAAACGCTGCTGATTTCGTTGTGCTAAAGCAACTGCATCAGGGTTAAAATCAACACCAATAACCTGACTTTGTTGCATCTCTGACGCCAAAGCCAATGCAATCGCCCCTGTCCCAGTGCCTAAATCTAAAATTTGATTTTTTTGCTCTGTTAGCCTAGATAAGGCTTGTTCAACAATGCATTCGGTATCTGGCCTAGGTATTAGTGTTGCAGGAGAGACATAAAGAGGAAGAGACCAGAACTCACGTTCACCGATAATATAGGCGATAGGCTCACCTTTCTCACGGCGTTGTAAAAGTAATTCAGCTTGTTGGAATTCTTCGGCTTTGAGTTCTGTTTCACCAAAAGCAAAAAGATAGGTACGACTGCGGCCTGTGACATGTTCCAGTAAAATTTCAGCATCTCGCTTCGCACTGTCACTTGCAGACAGCCGATTCGCTGCCTGCTTGACCCATTCGATATATTGCATTATTCCTGCTCAGACAACGCAGAAAGTTGGTCTGCTTGGTATTCATTGATGATAGGTTGGATAAGTGAATCCAGCTTTCCTTCCATTACTTCATCCAAACGGTATAACGTTAAGTTGATACGGTGGTCAGTCACTCGGCCTTGAGGGAAATTATAGGTACGAATACGGTCAGAACGGTCACCAGAACCCAACAGGTTACGACGTTCAGAGGCTTCCGCGGCTTGGCGTTTATCCATTTCTGCTTGGCGAATACGCGCACCTAACACAGACATCGCTTTCGCTTTGTTTTTATGTTGTGAACGTTCATCTTGGCACTCAACAACGATACCTGTTGGAATATGGGTAATACGAATTGCAGAATCTGTGGTGTTAACGTGCTGACCACCCGCTCCCGATGAACGGAAGGTATCAATACGTAAGTCCGCAGGGCTGATCTCAGGTAACTCAGCTTCTGGCAGTTCAGGTAAAATAGCCACAGTACAAGCAGAAGTGTGGATACGGCCTTGAGATTCAGTTTCAGGGACACGTTGAACACGATGACCGCCTGACTCAAACTTTAAGCGACCATAAACGCTATCACCGGAAATTTTCGCGATAACTTCTTTAAAACCGCCATGTTCACCATCACTCGTGCTCATTAATTCAACGCGCCAGCGGTTGTTTTCTGCATAGCGGCTATACATACGGAATAAATCACCCGCAAAAATTGCCGCTTCGTCTCCCCCTGCTCCCGCACGGATTTCAACGAAGCAGTTATATTCATCATCAGGATCTTTCGGAAGCAATAACAATTGTAATTGCTGTTCGAGCTCTTCATTGCGCGCTTTGGCTTCTTTAAGCTCTTCTTGAGCCATTTCTTTCATTTCAGGATCGTCTAACAACATTTCAGCTGTTTCGATGTCATCCTGTACTGTGCGCCATGCGCTAAAGCATTTAGCGACATCAGACAATTGAGCATATTCTTTTGATAAAGCACGAAAACGGTCTTGATCGGCAATTACACCTGCATCAGCAAGGTGCGCTTCAATTTCTTCGTAGCGTTCTTGTAATGCTTCTAGTTTTGCGACAATAGAAGGCTTCATTCGTTATATAAGACCTATGATTAAAATGTGGTTATTGATGGTCCAGCCCTAAGCTGTCCCTAAGTAGATTTAGACGCTCTACATCCCCATTTCCTGCAGCTTGCTGCAAAGACTTGGTTGGAGCGTGAATAAGGCGGTTGGTTAATTGTTGCGATAATTGCATGATCACTTGCTCAGGGTCTGCACCTTGACGGATAGCCGTCAACGCTTTTTCAGTCATATTTGCCCGAATGGCCTCAGCTTGTTCTCTGTAATCGCGAATTGTAGACACTGCCGCTTGTGAGCGCAACCAATCCATAAAGTGGCTACTTTCTTGCTCAACAATGTATTCAGCTTCAACGGCTGCGGCTTTTCGCTGAGCAAGGTTCTGTGCAATGATAGATTCCAAATCATCCACAGTATAGAGATAAACATCTCTTAATTTTTCAACATCTTGTTCGATATCACGAGGAACGGCAATATCAATTAACAACATCGGCTTACTACGACGTACTTTCATTGCACGCTCGACCATCCCTTTCCCTATAATGGGTAAAGGACTCGCCGTTGAACTAATGACAATATCCGCTTCAGCTAAACGGTTATCAATATCCGATAACGAAATAACTTGTGCATTGACCTCATTGGCCAATAGTTCCGCCCGTTCACGTGTTCGGTTAGCTATCATCATTTTTTGTACGCCGTGTTCGCGCAAATGACGAGCCACAAGTTCAATAGTTTCCCCTGCGCCAACTAACAAAATATTTAAATGCTTAAGTGATTCAAATATTTGACGAGCAAGTGTACAAGCAGCAAATGCCACAGAAACTGCATTCGCTCCAATATCGGTTTCTGTACGCACACGTTTTGCAACAGAAAATGATTTTTGGAAAAGACGCTCAAGTTCGCTTGATAACGAATGGTTACCTTGCGAAAGTGCAAACGCCTTTTTTACTTGCCCTAATATTTGTGGCTCTCCCAAAACTAATGAATCCAAGCCACTCGCCACACGCATTAGGTGGCTCACCGCTCGGTCGTCTTGGTGCCAATATAAACTTGGCTGTAAATCTTTTTGGGTTATACCATGAAAATCACACAACCATTTTACTAGCTGTTCTTGAGCTCGTTCTTGTGATTCAAGGCTCAAGTAAAGCTCAGTTCTATTACAGGTAGACAGCACAACGCCACCATTCACTTGAGGCTGTTTGAGAAGTTCCTCAAGTGCATGGTCAATTTTTTCAGGACCAAATGTCACCCGCTCACGCAGGGCTACTGGTGCTGTTTTATGGTTGATGCCTAAGGCTAATAAGGTCATTGTGCTTTACGACTTACTCACATTGCTTACAGTGCTAATTATTTTCAGTAATGCTCGATGGGTATTCCCCACCAATTTAGCAATACTGTTATTTATATTGTTCTATTGTAGATGATCCGCGTCTCTCTTTCTACGGTTTACATAAGCCTATCCTTCAGAAAGATGACCCACGCCAAAAAATAAACCGAAAAAAACAGACGTAATGGTTATTTTACCAATCACAACTGATCGTAATTTTATCGTTTATTTATGCTATATGAAACTGATTATCAGCCATATCATTATTTACAATGATAAATTAACTACAATAAGATGCATAGAGAATGCAATTATTTCGCACAGAAAGCAAATGGTGACTGGTGAGGTTTATCCTGATAACTTAACGCCACATGAACCCAAACTGGATTGGCCTAATAACATTTTTAAGGAACCATTTTCCCTGTCAATACACTATGTTATTTGTATACAAACGGTAAATCACTTACAGGTTTTTATCCGCAAGGTATATCATCTAGTGTAATAGATGACTCTGATGGCCTTAACGCGCTAAACTGAACTTCTTTAAATGCAAGTAACTCAATTAGAGACTGCTATCAGCGCCCAATACAACTTTGAGATTTGATATGCAATTAACTCAAACTTTGCCCTTTATGCACATAAATAAGCATTTTTTTCGCCTATTGCCACTTTCATGCGTCTTGCTAACCGCATGCGTGACAACGTCACAAACGACCACAAAAGGAACCAGCTCCGCATCCGATGCGAAATGGAAAGCACATCAACAGGAATTAAGTCAGCTACGTGACTACCAAACCCGTGGATCATTTGCCTATAACGGCGGAGAAACAAAAACGTATGCTAAGTTTTTCTGGCAACAATATACACCTGAAAAGTACCGTTTGTTGCTGACCAACCCATTAGGTAGCCGCGAACTTGAGCTTACCGTTGAACCTGATTTAGCTCGGTTAACCACTAAAGATGGCCAAACCCATATGAGTGACGTTCCAAGCGAGCTTATCTATCAACTTACTGGTATGGAAATTCCAATTGATGACCTAACTGCATGGTTAACAGGCTCACCGGGACGTGCAACAGACTTTACCTTAGATGAAAACCACCTGCTGAAAAGTGTCACGTTTAAAAGCAATGGTGAAACTTGGCAGCTCAACTACATTTCCTATGACAGCAAAACGGTACCTATGCTGCCAAACTACCTAGAGCTACGCCAAGGGGACAGGCTTATCAAATTAAAAATGGATAGTTGGACACTGAAGAAATGACGTTAACATGGCCTTCTCCGGCAAAATTAAATCTTTTTTTGTACATCACAGGCCAACGCTCTGATGGCTACCATGAATTACAAACTCTATTTCAATTTGTTGATTATGGCGATGAAATCACCATTACAGCACGTGATGACGACCAACTGAATTTATTGACTGACATGCAAGGGGTTCCCCCCGAAAAAAACCTAATTTTACGGGCAGCTAAATTATTACAATCCTATTGCCACGATACCTTACAGCACGATGGCCCATTAGGGGCTGATATTTGTATTCATAAAGTATTGCCCATGGGCGGTGGTATTGGTGGGGGCTCATCAAACGCAGCAACAACCTTAATTGCGCTTAACGAACATTGGAAAACACAGGTTTCTGATGAAGTCCTTGCAGAATTAGGTGCATCATTAGGTGCTGATGTTCCTGTGTTTGTTCGTGGACATGCCGCTTTCGCTGAAGGGATTGGTGATATTTTAACCAAAGCTTCCCCTGAAGAGAAATGGTATCTCGTCGCTCATCCCGGAATTGAAATATCAACCCCGATGATCTTCACAGATCCACAATTAAATCGAAATTCTCCAAAACGCTCCCTAGCCGCATTATTACTGGCTCCGTACGCAAATGACTGCGAACCAATCGCAAGAAAACGTTTTCGTGAGGTTGAACAGCTTGTTTCTTGGCTGTTAGAATATGCTCCGTCTCGCCTTACAGGAACAGGCGCATGTGTTTTTTCTGAATTTGAAACACAAGCGGATGCCCTGCAGGTGTTAAATAAAGCCCCATCGTGGGTGCAAGGGTTCGTCGCTCAAGGCGTTAACGTTTCCCCACTGCACAAGTTCCGCGCTGGGATAACCCGTGTATTGCACCAATAAGCCTTGTCGCTATTGGTCAACAATATCTCTCTGGACGCAAGCCTGAGGTTTTTCTCGTGCCCGATATGAAGCTTTTTGCTGGTAACGCTACACCGGAACTAGCACAACGTGTTGCTAACCGCCTTTACACTAATCTTGGAGACGCGGCTGTTGGTCGTTTTAGCGACGGCGAAGTCAGTGTTCAAATTAATGAAAATGTTCGCGGTGGTGATATTTTTATCATCCAGTCAACTTGTGCACCAACCAATGATAACCTGATGGAACTGGTTGTTATGGTCGATGCGCTACGCCGTGCATCTGCTGGTCGTATTACCGCTGTTATCCCTTACTTCGGTTATGCAAGACAGGATCGTCGCGTACGTTCTGCCCGTGTACCAATCACCGCTAAAGTTGTTGCCGATTTTCTGTCAAGTGTAGGTGTAGACCGTGTGCTCACTGTCGATTTACACGCAGAGCAGATCCAGGGCTTCTTTGATGTTCCTGTGGATAATGTATTTGGTAGCCCTATTCTTCTGGAAGATATGTTACAGAAGAATTTGGAAAACCCAATCGTTGTATCTCCAGACATCGGCGGCGTGGTACGTGCTAGAGCTATCGCAAAACTCCTGAATGACACTGATATGGCCATTATTGACAAACGCCGCCCACGTGCGAACGTTTCTCAAGTTATGCATATCATTGGTGATGTTTCAGGTCGTGATTGCATCTTAGTGGACGATATGATTGATACCGGTGGTACTCTGTGTAAAGCAGCTGAAGCACTGAAAGAACGTGGTGCTAAACGTGTATTTGCATACGCAACACACCCGATTTTCTCAGGTAATGCTGTAGACAACATCAAAAATTCAGTCATTGATGAAGTCATTGTTTGTGACACTATACCTCTTTCTCCTGAAATCAAGGCGCTGAGCAATGTTCGCACCTTAACGCTTTCAGGTATGTTAGCTGAAGCTATCCGTCGTATCAGCAACGAAGAGTCAATTTCAGCAATGTTTGAGCACTAATTCTCCAATATTGGGTTTTAGCGTTCAACCATAATGAAAAAGTCACAATAAAAAATATAAGCCCCTGCAATGTAATTTGCAGGGGCTTTATGATTTTGGCAGGAAAGAAACCATCGATGCCTATGTTTATATTCTATCGCCAATCATAGTGGTGATTTCACGTAATAAAACGATAAAAATAGCCATCTAAAATAACTCACAATCTTCACGACAAAAGAGCAAAATTCTTTGGAATTTCACTCTTCTTAATGCCTAATTATCAAACTTGTTCACCATTATCAGCAATTAATTGCTCTAGGCTATTTATGGATAGCGGTGATTATCTCTGCGTGAATGATATTGTTGTTTTAACTGCCAGTAACGGTCTGCAACTTTTTCACGGCCGCCGATCCTTGCACCGACTAACCATACCATCGCACCGATAAAAATGCCGAATAAGGAACCATTGGTAATAAGTTCTGAAAGGCCTAAGTTAACAATATGAGAGAATAAGTTGACACCAATACTCCCGATCATCAACACCATTCCGATTCCCATGAAGACATTACCAAGAAGATGAGCGCTTTTCCGTTTCATATATACCTCCAGTACCAGTAAACTGATAAGCAAGCATGTGTAAATAAATTCGGTCATATTTTATATTTATGTAATGATTATAGTGCATTAAGTAAAATTTTTTGCGATAGACATCACAAGGAAGGAAGTTAGCAAGAATATCTGTACAAAAAGTGCTTTTTATCAAAAACCCAGAAAATCCGAATAGTTTATTCGGCAATTATAATCATAGTGACTTTTATCTATCACAATTTTGTACATCCTGTATTTCACAAGGTAAACTAAGGCATTATTTTCATAACTGATAGTGAAATCATCGCCGTGAGCAAAATTAAGTTAATTGTTGGACTTGCCAATCCAGGTGCTGAATATGCACAAACGCGCCATAATGCAGGTGCATGGTATGTTGATTTACTGGCTGAGCGCCATAATCAGCCATTGAAAGAAGAAGCTAAATTTTTTGGTTATACCGCTCGCATTAATATGAATGGTAACGATATCCGTCTGCTGGTTCCAACCACCTTTATGAATCTAAGTGGTAAATCTGTTGCCGCTATAGCTAATTTTTATCGCATCAATCTCGATGAGATCTTAGTCGCCCATGATGAGCTCGATTTACCACCAGGTGTGGCTAAAATGAAGTTAGGTGGCAGTAATGGCGGGCATAATGGGTTGAAAGATATTCAAAGCAAATTCGCCAATAACCCGAATTTTTATCGTTTACGCATTGGTATTGGTCATCCGGGTGATAAAAATAAAGTTGTTGGTTTTGTTTTGGGCAAACCGCCTTTATCTGAACAAAAGCTCATTGATGATGCGATTGATGAAGCAGCTAGGTGCACAGATATTCTCCTGGCTGATGGGATGGACAAAGCCATCAATCGTTTACATGGTTTTAAAGCAACCGCATAAGAGTTCATTTCATCCGAATCAACTTTTTGTGTATAATCAGCGCCAATTTCTAAACATTGGGTGCAGCGTGAGACTGCCCCTTGCTATTAAGGTGAGAAACATATGGGTTTTAAATGCGGTATCGTTGGTCTGCCTAACGTGGGTAAATCCACCCTATTTAATGCATTGACCAAAGCCGGCATCGAAGCAGCCAACTTCCCTTTCTGTACAATTGAACCAAACACGGGTGTTGTGCCAATGCCAGACCCACGTCTTGATCAATTAGCTGAAATTGTGAAGCCACAGCGTATATTACCAACGACTATGGAATTCGTTGATATCGCGGGCTTAGTGAAAGGTGCATCCAAAGGTGAAGGCCTAGGCAACCAATTTTTAACGAATATCCGTGAAACCGAAGCCATTGGCCATGTTGTTCGTTGTTTTGAAAACGACAATATCATTCACGTTGCAGGCCAAGTTGACCCTGCCGCAGATATTGAAGTCATTAATACTGAATTAGCACTTGCTGACCTTGATACTTGTGAGCGCGCTATTCACCGTGTCCAAAAACGTGCAAAAGGCGGCGATAAAGACGCAAAAGCGGAATTAGAAGCATTAGAGAAATGTTTGCCGCACTTAGAGCAAGCAGGCATGTTACGCACATTAGATTTATCTAATGAAGATAAAGCGGCTATCCGCTACTTGAGCTTCTTAACATTAAAGCCAACCATGTACATTGCTAACGTTAATGAAGATGGTTTTGAAAATAACCCGTTCTTAGATGTGGTGTATAAAATCGCAGAAGCTGAAGGCTCTGTGGTTGTTCCTGTCTGCGCAGCGATTGAGTCTGATATCGCAGAACTTGAAGACGAAGAGCGCGATGAATTTATGGCGGATTTAGGTATTGAAGAGCCGGGTCTTAACCGTGTTATTCGTGCTGGATATCAGTTATTAAACCTGCAAACCTATTTTACTGCCGGTGTTAAAGAAGTGCGTGCGTGGACTATCCCTGTTGGTGCAACTGCGCCACAAGCTGCGGGTAAAATCCATACTGACTTCGAAAAAGGCTTTATTCGCGCGCAAACTATTGCATTTGATGACTTTATCCAATACCGTGGCGAACAAGGTGCTAAAGAAGCAGGTAAAATGCGCGCAGAAGGAAAAGATTACATCGTGAAAGACGGCGATGTGCTCAACTTCCTGTTTAATGTGTAAGCCTATATTTTAGATTTGCACCCAACTAAAAAGTATCATTAATCAAAAAAACAGCATAATATTTAATTTATAAATATAATACTATGCTGTTTTCCCTCCTGTTATATCATAAAAACTCACTATTGGTTCTCCTTCTCTTTCTAAATAAATAGAATCTAGCTTACTTTCATAACAATTTGAATTTACAGGCTAACAAAGCCAAGTTAAAAAATATCAGATTAATGACCGCCCTAAGTCATATCTTAAAATAAAACATTATGGTAAAAACGACACATATCCCTACTTGTTTACTACTCTGCAGTAACTCTCTTACTAGATATAAAGTAAGCTAGAAGAGCCCGTAACAAAAAATTTAAGCAGATAGAACCCTATAGTGTCTCGGCTATGGAGGTATAAATATTTAGATAAGTAAGGCTATTGATGTAATGATAAGAAGCCACACATCATCTCTGCTAGCTACTATAATGATTTAATTGTATTTTTTGTAGATTTTTACTCCAAATAAGGGTATTGATTAATCAATTGATTTTATTGCCTTTTTTCTAAAGTCTTTCGTTTTTCAAATTACATAATCACTCCTTATGTGTGTGTTTTTGATTGAAATCGAGTTATTTTGTTACAATTTAAGAGGATTTATTAAAATTTGTTAATTTCAGATAAAAATACTTTTTTTCACGTCAAACCAAGCCTAATAAACTAACAAGCTAACTTCTAAATTTGATTTTAAAAAAATTGTTAAAAACTTTAAATGTTTATAACTTATTGTTAGATAAGAAAAACAACTGAATTGTAAAAAGTGTAAATATAGCCAGTTAAATAGACTCTATTCTTTTTCGTGGTTTGATTTAAAAAATACTACTCATTATAATTGTAAGCACTTAAAGGGAATATATAAGAGCACAATAAATTATAAATTATTAAACTGAGACTTTGTTATTAATTATGAGTAAAGTTAATAGAGTCATATCCAAATATGAAACACAAGATAATCTATTTTCTATTTACTGTGGATTAGTTATAAGAAAAATACGTAAAGAGAATGGTATTTCTGCTTGTGAACTAGCAAAACAAGTAAATGTTTCACAGCAACAAATGTCACGTTATGAACGTGGAATAAATAAAATTAGTATTGATATGTTATTTAATTTAAGCGTAGCACTCGATTGTCCATTTGAAAGAGTCATTAAGCTTATTATTGCTGAAGTTCAAAAATCCCCTTCGGATGATGTAACTTCTTTAAAAAATAAGATATCAGCCTCTGATACAATTTATTTTTATTAGTCCATTTAAATATATTTTATTTAAATATATTTTATTTAAAAAATGCATATAAATATTTATATGTATATCTATACTTATCGTTTGAGGAAAAAATGAAAAAAATTATTTTAGCAACTATGATTTCTGGTTTAATGAGTACATCTGCTTTAGCTGTTGATGCAGGGAGTGGTACGGTAACATTTTCTGGTTCTATTATTGAAGCGCCATGCTCTATTGCTCCTGGTGAAGAGAATCAAGAAGTTCCATTAGGCCAAGTATCTAATGTGACTTTAGATAACGGTGGTGAATCATCAGCACAACCATTTCAGATTAAATTAGAAGGCTGTAACCTAAAAGGTGATAATCAAGTTGCGGTAACTTTCAAGGGAACTGAAGCGGGGAAAGATACAGGTTATTTACAGATTACAGGTGATGCTACTGGTGCCGCAGTGAAGATCATGAATTCATCGGGTACTCAAATTAAAGTTAACTCTGGCGCAAAACAAAATTATGTTGAAGGGAATAACACATTAAAATTCCAAGCATCATTAATTGGACTTCAGCTAGTTGATGCGCAAAGCAAAGTTATTCCAGTAACACCAGGGAAATTCCAAGCAGTTACTAATTTTACATTAGCATATAATTAAATAAATTTTAATAAGATGCTATCTCACCACGGGGTTGATAGACCTCGTGGTGTATATTTTAATGGTTATAATATGATAACAAAGAAAAAAGAAATTATTTTATCATTGTGTTTTTTTTTACTATTACCCTTTTTTAAGAATGCTTCTGCAAATAACTCAATGGATCTGATAATGCAAGGTAGCATTATGGATACGGCATGTAGTATTGATACTGGTTCTTATGAACAATCCATTGATATGGGAATTTTACCACTATCATTAATACAGCAAAAAGGACAAGGACAAGCACATGATTTTTTTATTACATTAATTGGTTGCAAACTAACATCTTATACAGGTGAACCATGGAAAACATTTGAAGTTTCATTTGATGGGCCTGTTAATGGCGATTTTTTTTCAGTATCGGGGTCAGCACAAGGTATAGCACTATTATTAACTGATTCGAAAGGAGTACATATTTACCCAGGAAAAAAAACACTACCGAACGATATAAAAGCTGGGAAATATATTTTGAATTATCAGTTAAAAGTTATTTCAGATAAAACACCGTTACGTGCTGGGCAGTATCAAACATCACTGCGTTTTAAACTAGATTATTACTAAATAATAAATAAATTATTGTTAGATTTTAGGAATATTTTATGTCTTCGTTACCTATTTATACACCAAAATTAAAATGGTTAAGTATTCTTATTGGATTAACAATCAGTTGTGTGACTTTAACTATCAATGCAGATAATCATATTGAATTCAATACTGATGTTTTAGATTTAGAAGACAAAAATAACATTGATTTAAACCAATTCTCTCGTGCAGGTTATATTATGCCCGGAGTTTATAACTTTACGCTAAAAATCAATAACGAACAAATATCTGACATTAGCATCCCCTATTATTCTGGTGAGTATGATCCTGATAATAGTCAGCCTTGTTTATCTCCAGAAATAGTTAAGCTACTCGGGCTTACTTCTGAGTCGCAAAAAAAATTAACATGGTGGCATGAAGGGCAATGCCTTAATGAAAACAGCTTGCCGGGATTATTACTGCGCGGTGATTTAGCTACGTCATCTCTATATGTCAGTATTCCACAAGCGTACCTAGAATACACATCAGAAAACTGGGATCCCCCTTCTCGCTGGGACAATGGAATATCAGCATTACTTATTGATTATAATGTGAATGCTAATGCCACTAATTCCTATAATGGAGGAGCAAATTCATCCTCAGTAAATAGTAACGGTGTCGCAGGTATCAATTTAGGTGCTTGGCGGTTTAGAGCTGATTGGCAAAGCCGCTATAACCACACAACAGGAAGCCAAGGACGTGACCAATCTGATTTCACATGGAACCGTTTTTATGCATACCGAGCTCTATCTGAATTAAAGGCTAAACTCGTACTGGGTGAAGACTATTTGGCTTCAAATATTTTTGATGGCTTTAGATTTATTGGTGCAAGCTTGCAACCTGAATTAAGCATGATGCCACCAAACTTGCGAGGATATGCCCCTGAAATAACAGGGATAGCACAAAGTAATGCTACAGTGACGGTCATGCAACAAGGACGGATACTGTATGAAACACAAGTTGCGCCGGGTCCCTTTCGTATCCAAAATTTAAGTGATGCCATAACAGGAACTTTAAATGTTGCCATTAAAGAGCAAGATGGTTCAATTCAAGAGTTTCAAGTTGATACCGCAAATTTGCCATATTTAACAAGACCTGGGCAAGTTCAATATAAATTTGCGCTCGGCCAGCCAACGAATACCGAGCGCCAAAGTGAAGGGGAAAATTTCATTACAGGTGAATTTTCTTGGGGTATTAGTAATGGTTGGTCTTTAATTGGCGGTAGTTTGAATAGCCAAAATTATAATGCGCTATCAATGGGATTTGGGCGGGATTTACTCGCATTTGGTGCACTTTCATTTGATGTTACTCAGTCTATCGCCCGTTTATCCGGTGAAGGGACATTAAGTGGGAGCTCATACCGAGTTAACTATTCTAAGCGATTTGAAGAGTTCGATAGCCAGATACAATTTGCAGGTTATCGTTTTTCAGAACGAAGTTATATGAGCATGAGTGATTTCTTAAATACCCAACGAACAGGGCTACGCAATTATGGAAGCAAAGAGCTATACACTATATCTGTAAATAAGAATTTCCAGGATATAGGGTTATCATTATACTTAAATTATAACCATCAGACGTATTGGGATAAAAAAGATAATGATTATTACAGTTTAATGCTATCGAAATATATGGATATCGGCCCAATAAAAAATATGAGTATTAGCTTATCTGCAAATCGTAATTTTTATAATGGTGTTACCGATGATAGCGCTTATGTATCATTATCTTTCCCACTAAGTAATGGGGCAAATGTTGGTTATTCGATGAATACAAGCCGCTATGATACGACTAATCGTGTTTCTTATTATGATCGATTGGATAATAGAACAAATTATCAGGTAAGTGCAGGTGCAAATCGAAAAGGAGGAACCGCAAGTGCTTTTATTTCACATCAAGGGGACAATGCTCGTTGGTCAGCCAATGCGAATCATATAAATAACCAATATAGTGCTTTTGGCCTTTCCACTTCAGGTGGCTTGACCTTAACAGGAAAAGGTACGGTTGCACATAGAATAAATAATCTCGGGGGAGCACGTATATTAGTTGATACTGATGATGTTCCAAATATTACGATTCGTGGTATTGGTGTTCCTGTTGAATCAAACCGATTTGGGAAAGCAGTTATTTCAGATGTCAGTAGCTACTATCGAAATAAAGCGCAAATTGATTTAAATAAGCTACCTGATGATATTGATGCCCAACAATCTGTTATTCAAGCAACATTAACTGAAGGTGCTGTTGGATATCGTTCATTTTCGGTTATTTCAGGTCAGAAAATTATGGCTGTTATCGTACTTACTGATGGTACTCATCCACCATTAGGAGCTCAAGTAACAAATCATAAAAAGCAAAACGTTGGGATTGTAGGTGATTTAGGTAATACTTATATAAGCGGTGTTCATCCTTCAGAAATAATGAATGTTACATGGGGTAAAAATATGTCATGTGAAATAATTTTTCCCTCTGAATTAATGAATCGAGAAATTCAAGATAATTTATTACTTCCATGCAACGAGGTAGTAAAAGTAATAGTCAAATGATTATTTAGTTTAAATAGATAAAAGTAATATGAAAGGTAATAACAAAATGAATATCAAAAAGACATTAATGAGTATTTTTTTAGGGCCTTTAACCCTAAGTGCTTTTTCAGAGGCTGCGGTATCATTAGACAGAACAAGAGTCATCTTTGATGGAGAGAACAAGTCAATCTCTTTAAACATTAACAATAATAATAAGCAACTTCCTTACCTTGCTCAAGGTTGGATTGAAAATGAAGAAAGTAAAAAAATAACATCACCATTAATTGTATTACCACCAGTTCAACGATTAGAACCAGGAAAATCTAGTCAAATGAAAATTGAAGCTCTACCCGATGTAAAAAACTTACCTCAGGATAGAGAGTCTTTATTCTATTTTAATATGCGTGAGATTCCACCTAAGAGTGATAAACCAAATACTTTACAGATTGCATTACAAACAAAAATAAAATTATTTTATCGTCCAGAAGCAATTGCACCACAGCAAAACAGTGCGCCATGGCAAGAAAAAATGCAGCTTGAAAAGAAAGGAAATCTTGTTTTTGCCAAAAACCCAACACCTTATTACATCACAATAATTAATGCAGGGGCCCATGCAAATACAGATGCGAAAGAATTTAATCCAATTATGATTGCGCCCTTTAGTGAGATCAATATTGGAATGACAAATGAGCAATTAGGTAATACCCCCGTGATTACTTATATTAATGATTATGGTGGTCGCCCCAAATTAACCTTTGATTGTAAAAATACAATCTGCTCTGTTATTACAAAAAATTCATTAAATAAATAGTAAAGGAATATAAAGCTAAATGGGGACATATTTATGAGCTCAAAAATATATCGTTGGTTACGTTCAAAATATATGGTCATTTCACTTTGCTTAGCCACAGTATTGCCGGCAATTGCTGACAATAATAATCTGTTCAGGCCTACAGATGGTTGGGAGGTTGATGGCCAGCATGGGGTTATCCATGTTTCAGGCTCTTTAACTGAAAACCCATGCGAATTAGCTATGAAATCTAGTAACCAATCCGTTTCGCTAGGAAATTTATCATTTAGTGATCTAAATTCTTCTGAGCAAGTGATGCAACCTATTCCATTCCAAATTGAGTTGTTAAATTGCTTGCAAGTTCAAACTGAACTTCAAAATTTCCAAACTGGAAAAACAGTATGGAGTAGCACACAGCCTGCGGTCAAAATCAAATTTTTAGCGGCAAGTGAGCCTGAACATTCAAATATTATTCGAGTCAACGGGGCATACGGCTTTGGGTTGCAAGTAGCAAATTCAGCAGGAGAAATATTACCAATAGGTAAAGAAAGTAACCCAACGTTAATTGCATCGGGCCAAAATAGCCTAATTTATTATGTCTCAGCTATAAGAACGTCCGGTCCACTCATACCTGGTGCTTTTTCTGCTTTAATTGCTTTTGAAATGCTATATGATTAACGTCATAGCATCACGATAATAATTTATAAAATTGATAGGTAATAGCGTAATGCTAAAAAGTAAAAATATTTATTATTTAAAAATAATGATGCTAGTTTTATTATTTATAATTAATAATAAAATTAGTGCAAGTCCATTAAATCCTAACAGTATATACACCACAAGTAAGTTACATAATATTATTAATAATGCATACTATACTATACCAAAAACGTTAGGCCCTTATTTTTTATATATTCCAGATGAGATAAAAAACAGCACGAATACTGAGTGTAATATTACAGTTATTGCGACTGGACGCTCATCGACAGGTTCTATACACTCTATGGCAACACCAGATATTTCTCTACTATTTGGATTTAGTAATATATATAATGTAGGTGTTGTTAAATACTATTCAGTTACACGAAACACACCTAAGCACTGTAGTGAAGTATTACCCGATTTCGGCGTTAAGTTTGGGCAGTTTGATGTTAGATATATAAATTTCTTCGATTACCATGCATCAGCAACAGGTTATGCTGATACATGCTTACAAATAATTGTGAATGGAAAAGATGTAGGAACAACCTGTTCAGTTAATGTCCCAGAGATCCCAGTATTGCCTTCTTGCAATGTATCTATGCCATTGACGATATCTCATGGCAATGTCAATTCAAATAATATAAATGGAAATATAGCAAAAATTAATGGGGATATATCGTGTACTGGCGATATGAGTGCCACATTTCAATTTTTACCTGAAAATGAAGTTGATTTATTACATGGTGTAAAAAGTCAATTAGATGTATGTGTCTCAGGAAAATGTATGTTGAATAATTTAGTTCAAGCGGATATTAAAAAAAATACAAACTTAACCTTTTCCGTTAGTTCAACTCTATCTTCATTAGGAAATCCCGAGCCAGGTTCGAGGGTAGGAAATGCTATTTTATCTATTGTAATTAATTAAAAAATTAAATCTAAGTTACTTGAAATTAATTTATTTGATTTATCGATTGGAGTATAAATCATTATGATATTTTTAACTCAAATAATAAAAAAAAGATTACTTTTACTATTTGTAACTCTCACTAATATACTGATTATTTTTTTTAGTAGCTTTTGCCTTGCCGAAACCTATACATTAACAATTAAAGTGGATGTGATTGAAAGTACTTGTGATGTGTATGGTGAAAATGGCCCTGGACAACCTATTGAAGTCTCATTTGGTGAAATAAATCTACACAGATTTACCAGTGAACGTTATACAAAAAACATTGACTATCATTTGGATTGCGGAAGTAAATCATCCAGTAATCCAAATCTTAAATTAAAGCTTGAAAGCTCTAGTGCAAGCTTTAATACGGATTTGCTTGAAACATCTAACCCTAATTTAGGACTAAAAATTCAAGCAGATAATACGCCTTTATTACCTAATGAATATCGTAATTTTACTTACTATGCACAGCCAGTATTAACTGTGTCCCCAGTTTTTCATGAAGGGAAAGAAATTGAACTAGGTTTATTTACCGCTTCTGGAATATTGAAAGTGGAATATCAGTAATAGTTTGTTTAGCTTTCAAATGATTATGCACGGTCGAAATTTTTATCGTGAAGGTAAGGTTTATCTACATCATCCCAAGCCAATCAAGTCAGCTTCACCTATAACGCTCTTTGGCATATTATCCAAAAAAGGGAAATACGACTTTATGTCACTTTATAGTAGTCATTGAGAAATAAATTTATTGTATGAAATTATTTAACTTTAATAAAAGTACGCTATTTTATTTGATGGATTTAATTAAATGAATATACCGCGAGTACAAAATAAACCATTAAATATAAAAATACTATAAATCAATAAAGCAAAATAACGGTTTAATATATAACACCACAACTTAATGTTAGATCGTTCTAAGTACCGTAAGATTATTGAAACAGCATAAAGTTTGGGTGGTTGCCTTGATTTTATGCTGTTTTTCTATTATTACCTTATCGCAAGGCTAATTTGCGTTCCTATCTTCTATAATCATCGCTGCTGCGCGTTCTGCAATCATGATCGTTGGGGCATTTGTGTTTCCACTTGGAATTTCAGGCATCACAGAACAGTCCACGACACGTAAGTTTTCAATACCATGTACACGTAACCGCAAGTCAGTCACTGATGTTGTAGTATCCGTTCCCATACGGCAAGTTCCCACAGGATGGTAAACCGTTTTACAAAAATTTCGGACAAACTCTTCAAGTTGAGCTTCATCATGGCGCACCGACGCTGGCGGCATTAGAACTTCTTTGCTTAATACTTGTAATGAAGGGCAATCCAATACTTCCAGTCCAAATTTAACTGCCCGTTTGCAACCTTCCATATCTTCAGGTGACGCAAGATAATTAGCATGTATCTTTAGTGGTGCTTGTGGGTCTGCGCTGCGCAATAAAACTTCACCACGGGACTTAGGTTGCAGGTACCCGACCTTTAAAGAAAAGCCGTGGGCGGCGGGTAGAGGTTCGCCAGGAACATCATCCCAACTATCTAAAATAGGTAAAAAATGAATTTGTACATCAGGACGACCTTGGCTGCAACTGTCTTTAAATGCAGCGCCTTCTAAAACATTAGAGGTGAGCAGTCCACTGCGAAATGCTATCCACTCTACCCCGTGTTTAATCGCATTTAGACCTTGGTCTGCGCCGAATAAGCTAATTGGTTGCTTAGTCGTGACGTTAATTGACATATGTAGATGGTCATGAAAATTTTTGCCAACAGGCAGATTCACATGAGTATCAATCCCCAACGAAGATAGGTGCTCCTCTGGCCCGATCCCTGACAGCATCAATAATTTTGCAGAGCCCATCGCACCAGAACAAACCAATACTTCGCAACTAGCGAATGCCTCAACTTCATGGCCATTTTTTCCTTGATAAGCAACACCAATAGCGCGGCCATCGCGAATTATAATACGGTTCACTTGAGTGCCAAGCTTTAATGTCAACTTATCACTCTTTTCCACTGATTTTAAATAGGTTCTTGATGTACTGGCTCTTTCTCCATTATGCGTTGTCGTCTGGTAAAAGCTTGTTCCTTGCTGGCTTTCTCCATTAAGATCATTGAGATAAGGAAGACCATGCTCTTGTGCTGCACGAATAAATGCCATTGATAATGGGTGCCGGTATCTATTTTCACTGACAGGAAGTGGGCCTTCTGTTCCATGATATTCCCCTGTCAGGCTTTCATTGTTCTCTGCTTTTTTAAACCATGGCAATACATCCGCATATCCCCAACCTTCACAACCATAGTTTAGAGCCCAATTATCATAATCTTGTTTCTGTCCTCGGATATAAATCATTCCATTGACAGAACTACTTCCCCCCAATACTTTCCCTTGGGCAATTTGCATTTTACGGTTATTAGCATGAGGCTCTGGCTCAGTTTCATAAGGCCAGCTCTTTTGGGCGATAATTTTCGCTACACCTGCAGGCATACGAATAAACAAATGGTTATCGCTATCGCCCGCTTCGATAAGTAATACTCTAGATTGCGCTTCTTGGATCAACCGAGCAGCAAGAACACAACCGGCAGAACCCGCACCTACAATAATATAATCATATTTTACTGCGCTCATTTGTCACCCCGCCAAATAAAATAAACAATTTATTTTCATTTGGTTAACAATAGCGCTTTTAATTCATTAATGTATGAACAATATTCCGCATATGTGATTTAAATCAAAAATAATTTCTTATGTAATTATTTTATAATCTCAATAGATTCTGTTTATTAAAGAAAATTTTTAATTAAGATAAATATTTAAACCTTAGCAATATTCATTAATAAATGAATATTTCTGGGCGGTTTAATGCAAGACTTAGCAATACAGGACTAACTGCCTCATCTTGCCCTATTGGCCTTTAATATAGTTAACGCCAAATCATGCCATGCTTTGGCACGACGGCTTTGGTGGTGGTTTTTTACTGTCGCTAAAGCAATATCGTAAGCCAATATTGGCTCAATAACTGGAATAACGGATAATCCCACTGAACTGGTATTCTGCCACATACTATCTGGCAGTAGCGTTACCCCTACCCCGGCTCTTACCATGGCAGTTACCAAATCTAAATGGCTACTGCGTCCGGAAATAGTGGGCTTTTTGCCATAAACACCGCAAGCACTGACAACCAGTTCATTAATTAGAAAATCATCAGAAAAGAAAATAAAAGGCTCATCGACTATTTCACTAAATTTAACAAATTCACGGATCGCGAGTGGATGTTGTTTGCTGACTAATAGCATTAATCGGTCCGTTGAAAAGGGGTGTACTTCAAAGCGGTCATCAGCAAAAGGTAACATCACCGCGGCAGTTTCAACTTCACCATTTAACATTGCCTCACGCATTTTTCGGGTACCTAACTCAAGAATTTTCAGTTCCACCTGTGGGTAACGTTGGCTAAAAGCCATAATAATGTCAGCAAAATAAGTCGATGCTATCACCGGTGGTAGCCCCACAGGTAGTACCCCGGATATAGGGCCCGACCTTTCCTGTAACGCTTTTTTCATACTGCTAAACTGTGAAAGAATTTGCTTCGCATGAGCCAATAAAATGTCCCCTTCCTCCGTTAATTTAACGCCATCGACTTCCCTAATCAGCAAGGTATAACCAAGCTCATCTTCTAATTTTTTAATACTGCGGCTAATCGCCGGTTGCGTTACAAATAAACTTTCTGCCGCACGACTAAAACCATTGAGCTGTACGACTTCAACAAAATAACGTAATGAACGAATGTCCATTGCACCCCCTATGATTTTTAGTTATAGATAGAATGAGTTTAAGTGATTTCCTTTAAAGCACAATAAACGATAAAAATAATTCAATTTAGAATTATTAGCTAAGCAATTAGTGGAGATCAGCATGATGAATAAGACGGTTATCGAATACGTATTGGACAGACTTTACCAAATCGGTATTCACGATATTTTTGGTGTTGCTGGTGACTATGCATTCCCTATTGAAGATGCAGTATGTGAAAGTGAAAAAATGCGCTGGATTGGCAACTGCAATGAACTTAATGCCTCATATGCTGCGGATGGCTACGCTCGCGTGAAAGGTGTAGCAGCATTATCGACGACTTTTGGTGTCGGCGAACTCAGTGCTTTAAATGGTATTGCAGGCGCTTATGCTGAACATCTTCCCATTTTTCACCTTGTTGGTATGCCAGCAAGTGGGGTACAAAAAAACCACCGCTTAGTTCACCACACTCTTGGAAATGGTGATTTCGATGTGTTTTATCAAATGAGCCAACACTTAAGCTGTGCTCACGCTATTTTAACGCCTGAAAACTGTATTGCCGAAACAGAACGTTTAATTACAACCGCTTTACAAGAATCTCGACCCGTTTATTTAGGTTTCCCTTCTGACTACGCTGTTATGCCAATTAAAGCAGATAAAACATCTGAAACTATCACTATAAATAAAAGTCATAGCGAGTCATTATCAGCTGCCGTTACAGCTATTGTCGAAAAGCTCACATCGAGTACAAAAGCCTGCATTATTCCTGGAATTTTAACAGCACGTTTCGGCTTAACGACTGATGTTGAGGCTATTATTCAGAAAACTGGCCTACCCTATGCCACTATGTTTATGGATAAAGGGGTCTTAAGCGAATCTAACTCTCGATATATGGGGATTTATAACGGAAAACTAATGAATCCTGAAGTGAGAGAATTTGTCGAGAGTTGTGACTGTGTTATGGGGATCGGTGCAGTATTAACGGACTTCAACTCCGGCAGCTTCACGGCAGCTATTGCCCCTGAAAGCTGTATTAACATTCTTTCTGACCACGTGAAAGTGGGCTCTGCTATCTATCCAAATGTATTGATGAAAGATGTGTTACATAAATTAAAAGAACTTGTGCCCTCACTGAACCATGTTGGGATCAAAGCCCAAGATTTAGGATCTCCACAACAAGGTGAAAATGGCCAAATTACTGCCTCATATTTGTACCCTCGCCTAGAAAAAATGTTCCGTAAGGACGATATTATTATTGCAGAAACGGGAACTGCATCCATGGGGTTAGGTTTTGCTTTATTACCTGAAAATGCACAGTTTCATAACCAAACCTTGTGGGGCTCTATCGGTTGGGCCACTCCTGCTGCATTTGGTGCAGCAATAGCTGAGCCACACAAACGGGTGATTTTAGTAACTGGAGAAGGTTCTCACCAACTCACTGCCCAAGAGATTAGCCAGTTTGCCCGTTTTGGCTTAAAACCCATTATTTTGGTCCTAAATAATGACGGCTATTTAATTGAGCGGCTTTTGTGTAAAAACCCTGAAGCCTATTACAACGACTTACCCCAGTGGAATTATGCACAGCTTCCCGCGGCATTAGGCTGTAAAGATTGGTATTGTCAGCGTGTTACCAACTGTATTGAATTAGACAATGCGATTAAACAAGCCGAGCTATCGAACCATGCGGCCTATATCGAAGTGATCATGGATAGATATGCGGCATCTGAGCTTGCTGAAA
Source organism: Providencia rettgeri (assembly GCF_013255915.1). Lineage (GTDB taxonomy): Bacteria > Pseudomonadota > Gammaproteobacteria > Enterobacterales > Enterobacteriaceae > Providencia > Providencia hangzhouensis. The sequence goes on from NZ_CP053896.1 coordinate 2,728,944, forward strand.
AGCTTGGTAAATCAGTAGCATCTTTATATTCATTTTAAATTGACAAATTATGGCAGCCATAGCGCTGCCAATGTATTTATGATTCAAATACCAGCCCTACATCGTCTCGTGACTGATGCAATATTTTTGAAACAATTAATGCTAATTCAAGCAATTCATTACATTTAGCATAGCTTTTAGTGCCAATTTGCTCACGAAAGAATGCAAACTCATAGACCATATGATTGATTGTTGTATCCCGAGATACGCTGGATATTTCCCCGTCAATGCAAACCTCGACTGACTGGCAAAGACTTGGAGCCCCCTTGATACAAATATACCCTTTGGTACCTTGAATAATAAAGTAACCAGGGCTCGCCGAATCTTTCGCTCCCACGCACGATGCAACTGAACGCCCAAAATGGGCGGTTAATATCCCTGATGTATCAATTCCATTAAACCCTTTATTACAAATATAATGGCTACTATCGGGTGCTCCCATCAAGGCCGATAACAAATAAATGTTATATAGATTAATATCATAGAGTGCACCGCCTGCTTGCTGTGGGTCAAAAGCGGCATGAATACGGCCTTGTAAATAGTCATTGTATCGACTTGAATATTGGGAGTAATTACCGTGAATCACTTTGATTTCACCAATTTTATCAATATGTTGTTTGATAAAATGAAATTCAGGAGTATGAATAGACGTAATGGCTTCAAACAAAAAAAGCCCTCTAGTCTGAGAAATGGAAATTAACACCTGCAATTGTTGCCAATTTGGTGTAAACGGTTTCTCGCATACCACATGTTTGTCGGCCATCAATGCATCAAAGGTATACTGAAAGTGCAAATGATTTGGCAAACCTATGTATATCACATCAACATCAGGGTCTTGCAGGAGTTCTTGATAATCAGTATACAACTTTGCTATACCAAATTGTTGGCAAATAACCTGCCCCTTTTCAATACTTTCCTCCCGAACACACAGTGCAACTAGCTCTATCCCCTGCACCTGTATTAAAGCATCAAGAGCCGACATGATTATTTTTCCAGAACCGACCAGCGCGAGTTTCATCTCTGTTATCCATTAAAGAAAGTGAATTTCATTCTGCCATAAGGCTCATTATTTAAGAAATACCTTCGATGCTTTTTTGATAACCTCTGCCATTTCCGAATTTTCCCCTTAAAAATTCAATAAAAACGACGATTTTTTTCGCTGGAGGTTCTTTTATTTATTGCTGGTGTACGAATCAATTTCACTAGGTGAACCAAATAACCGCCATAAATGACGATTAGCTTCCCATTTACAATCATTTCTATTCGCGTTGTCATCAAAACTTTCTTATTTTACATTTCCTATAACCAATTGTTTTATATTAAAAATACTCCACTTTCATTTTTATCACTGAAAAATACCTTTTTAAAACCCTAACTCACCTCACAATTTATTAACAGCTTTCTTGAATCATTTTTTATTATTCTCCATGCTAATTTTATTAAATAAACCAATGGTTTACTGTATGAACCAGTCGAGGTTGATATGAAAGAAAATATTGTCACTGCCGTTGATGATGCTTTATTGTTATTGATGCTATTAGGTGAAAAAAACAATCTTGGGTTAAGTGAACTTGCACGCTTATCTGGCATGAATAAATCCAAGGTATACCGCTTATTATGCACATTGGAAAATCGCCATTTCGTACAAAAAAATGAAAATCCGGTTACCTATCATTTAGGCCATCAATTATTAAGCTTGGGGAATTGCGCTCGCCAACAAATTAACTATATTCAAGTCGCAGAGGTTGAAGCAGAGCAACTACGTCAACGTTTTGATGAAAATATTCAAATGCGTATACGTGACAACGATGAAATTTTACAAGTTCTTCATAAGCCATCAGGACAATCACTTCAAGTGCGCAGTGAAGCTGGTAATCGCCGACCGTTAGGATCTGGGGCTTCAGGCAGAGTGCTATTGGCTTACTCACCTAAAGATGTTCAAGCACATTTTATTGAAAAGAACCCCTCTATTGAAAAATCTATTGTAACCATACGCTCACAAGGTTTTGCAATTACCCGAGGTGAATTAACCGCAGGTATTGGTGCGATCGCCGCACCTATCTTTTCACAACATGGGGAATGCATTGCTTCACTGAGTATTAGCTTACCTCTAAGCCGTTTTTCTGATGAAAAAGAACAAGATATGACTGAACAACTGCTTCTGTCTGCTTTACGTATATCGAGGCAGCTCGGTTACGACTCATAATTAATACAATAAAAGAGACAACACCATGCAACCAACAAACAGCACAATACAAAGCCCATCTTCACCACCAGGCTGGCAAATGAACCCGGTTTTAGTAATGTTAACTATAGTTATCATTGCCTTTTTAATGACTTATTTTGTTAATTCAGGCCAATATGAGCGTGATGGCAAAAAAGTTATTCCTGATTCTTACCAAACTATCACTAAAGACATTACGTTAGAGCAATTATTAGGCACTGAGAAATCGGAGGAAGGTACTGCCGCTCCTGTCAGTTTACCTCAACTATTTAAAGCGATCCCCGAAGGAATTGTTAAGCAATCGCCACTTATATATATGGTGCTATTCATCGGAGGAATGTTTGGTATTCTCAATAAAACAGGGGCTATAGAATCAGGGCTAGAGCGATTGCTCCATGTTACCCGAGGCAATATCTACTTGTTAATCCCTTTCTTAATGATTGTATTTTCTATGGGAAGTACCTTTATGGGGTTGGCCAAAGAGTATCTTTTGGTTATTCCCATGGTTATAGCCTTAGTGAAACGCGTTGGGTTGAATGAACTTATTGGGCTTGCCATTGTAGCTATTGCGGTTAAGGTAGGATACCTCGCCTCCATCACCAACCCATATGCACTTTCTATCGCACAACCGCTTGTTGGTTTACCCGTGTTTAGTGGTTTAAGTATGCGAATTGCGGCGTACCTTATTTTTATTACACTCGGTATTTTATTCGTTTTCTATAGCATTCGTAAAACGACGCTCACAAACTATGTGGTTGAAGAACATAATCAAACCACACAATTAACCCATCGCCATAAACTTATGTTAATTGTCTTAGCTATCGGTGTTGCATTTTTAGTCTATGCCTCTAATCGCTGGCATTGGAAAAATAATGATTTATCTGCTTACTATTTATTCTTAAGTGTTATTTTAACTTGTTGTAGTGGTTTGACCGCAAGTGCCGCCGCTAATGCATTTGTCAGTGGAATGAAAAAAGTCCTCATCGCAGGGGTGTTAATTGGGTTAGCGACTGCTGTCGAAATTATTCTTTCTCAAGGTAAAATTCTTGATACCATTATTCATCAATTAGTTGGGCTTGTCGGTAATCACGGTCCTTATGTTTCATCATATAGCATGTTTATTTCCCAACTATTATTAGACATTGCTATTCCATCTACTTCTGGGCAAGCCGCTGTCACAATGCCAATTTTAGGCCCCGTTGGTGAAATTTCTGGTGTTTCCCCTCAAACAACGGTTTTTGCATTTTTAATGGGTAATGGGCTAACCAATATGATCACACCAACATCTAGTGGGTTATTGATCTTTTTAGCTACAGCCGGTGTCAGTTGGACCACCTGGGCAAAATATATTTTACCGCTTTTTATCATTTTTATGGCAATCAGCATTGGTTTACTGAGCGTCGCCGTTACCATAGGGTATTAGTAAGATGGATATGAAGAATTACCGAATAGAAATGCGTGATGGAATAATGCTATCAACCGATATTTACTTTCCACAAACTCAATCAACTGCATCTTTTCCCGTTATTATAGAGCGAACCCCCTATGATAAAACCGCACCTTCTCGTTCGGAAAAAACGGTATCAGGCCAGCAAATAACACGCCAAGAAATGGCGAAATACTTCAATAAACATGGTTTTATTGTCGTGTATCAGGATTGCCGCGGGCGTTATGAGTCCGAAGGAAAGTTCACAAAATATATTAATGAAGCTGAAGATGGTTTTGATACATTACAATGGATTATGGAACAACCCTGGTGTAATGGCAAAATAGGCTCAATGGGTCTCTCTTATGCCGCTCATACACAATTAGCAATGGCGTGTTTAAACCCACCAGGTTTACAGACGATGGTGCTGGATTCTGGCGGTTTTGCCAACGCCTACCAATGCGGGATCCGTCAAGGGGGGGCTTTTGAACTCAAACAAGCCACTTGGGCGTTTAAGCAAGCTAAACTAAGCCCACTCGCCCAGCAATCTCCCGAAATTTTAGCCGCACTCGAACAAGAAAATATCCATGAATGGTTTACGACAATGCCATGGCATCAAGGACAAACATTGCTTAAACATGTTCCTGAATATGAATCGTATTTATTTGAGCAATGGGAAGAAGAGTGTTTTTCCGATTATTGGCAGAAAATAGGCATTTATGCCGAAGGCTATTATGACCAAATACCGGATATCCCAGTGTTATTTATGTCTAGCTGGTACGATGCCTATGTCAGTTCAACATTAGATAACTACTATGCATTTGTTACCAAAAAACAATCACCGCAAAAATTAATCATGGGGCCTTGGCTACATGGTGACCGTAATATCACGCATAGTGGTGACGCAGAGTTTGGTGATATCGCAGCATTTGACCACAATGTTAGTGAAAGTTGGTTATCTTGCCGTTTAAACTGGTTTGAAACTCACTTAAAGGATGAGAGCGCCAAAAACCATCGTGACGAAGTAACAATATTCATGATGGGTGGTGGAAGTGGTAAACGCAACCAACAAGGACGTATAGAGCATGGGGGAAAATGGCTTAGCCACCATCAGTGGCCTTTGCCAAATACTGAGAAAACTGCGTATTATCTGTGGCCAGATAACAAATTACATCATCAGCCCTACACTAAAACAACTACAATATCCTATTGTTATGACCCTAAGCACCCAGTGCCTACCATTGGCGGTGCCTTAACCTCAGGTCAGCCTATATTTTGGGGTGGGGCTTTCAATCAATGTGAATTACCAAAGTTTTTTGGTAGTAAGCATAATAACTTACCCCTTTCTGCCCGCTGTGATGTATTAGTATTCGAAACCGAAGAATTACAAGCAGATGTCTGTTTAGCAGGTGAAATTGAAGTGTCGCTTTGGATAAGCAGTGATGCATTAGATACAGATTTCACTGCAAAACTTATTGATGTTTACCCTCCCAGTGCCGATTACCCTCAAGGCTATGCCATGAATATTACTGATGGCATCATCCGTTGTCGTTTTCGGCATGGTTATGAACGGAAGGAATTATTAACCCCAAATGAAATTGTCGAAGTAAAAATTAAGCCGTTTGCCTGTGCAAACCGTTTCGCAAAAGGACATCGTATCCGATTAGATATTTCTAGTAGCAATTTCCCTAAATATGACTTCAATACAAATACAGGTAAAACTATCGCGGGTGATAGAACCTGGAAAATAGCTTGTAATAGCCTACATATTTCTAGCGAATACCCGTCAAAAATCATTTTGCCCGTGCTCAACGAAACTTAAAAATAATATAATTAACCAATAAATTTGCCCGCTTTAACTGCCAACACCACTAAAGCGGGCTATATGAGAAGATAATTATTCCGCTTGAACCCAAAACACACCATCCCCCTCTAGGGCAGTAAAGGTCTGGTGTAAATAATCGCTATCTGCCTGTGGGTCAAGGTCTGCAAACAACTCTGGGTGGATAAATTTTGCAATCGCTTCCACCGCAATAATGTTAAATGGCGTATCGTAGTATTGCTGGTATAACGCTAATACTTGCTTGTTTTTGTAAGCAGATAATGAACGAAACTTAGGGCGATCCATTAGCTTACTCAAGCGAGCTAAAGACTTTTGTTTATCCCCCGTATAACCTAACGGCACAGAAGCACTACCTTTACGGGTACTATCCCAATCAGCTGCGGTCATTAAATAATAATCAGGGTTGCTGTGAATCAATTGTTCTTCACTGATTTCCCCACCCATTCCAATACTAAACCATTGTGAACCAAGGTTATTCCCGCCTGCCGTTTCAACAAATTCGCCAAAATTACCATTACCGAACGTTTTACAGCAATAATCTTCCCCTTGGATACCAGCAGCTCGTTCAATGAATACGCTTGGACGCTGCTCTTTGCTAAGTTTAGCCACTCTTGAACGGATTAAGTCTAACTTTTGTTGATAAAACTGATTAAATGCTTGTGCTTGTTGTTCCTCGCCGAATACTTGGCCAAGTAATGCCATACTCGGCATGGTATTTTTTAATGGATATTGCCTAAAGTCGATAAAAATAACGGGTAAACCACTTTTTTCCAATAACGATAAGGTGCCACTTTCAGCAAGCTTACTTTTTAAGCCAATATCAAAAATTAACAAATCAGGTTGAGCTACTAAGGCCTTTTCAACACTAAAATCTGTCGTATAAGGGTTGGGAAAAACAGGTATTTGACTGAGTTGTGGAAATTTTTTGCTGTACGCAACACTCAAATCAGGCGCTTTTTTAATTAACGCATCATCCCAAGCAATAATCCCTTTTAATGGGTCTTGCGGATGTAATATATTTAACGCAACTAAAACACGGCTGTCCGCCAGCATCACTCGAGATACAGGGGCATTAACCGTCACATCCCTACCCGCAATATCCGTCACAGTGATAGGTGCCGCCAAACTATTAGTTGAAAATAGTAGGCTAACAGCACTAAGAATCAGCACGAATGCATTGATAAGTTTTCTCATCATCATTGTTCTGCCTTATTTTTATTAAAATTTTACGGATGCTTGAACATAGTAAGTTCTTGGCTGCCCCACATAGATACCATAATTGTTATCCGTAGAACGTGTAAAATAAGTTTGATCAAAAAGATTTTTAATACCAGCAGATAGCGTTAAATCAGACAAACTTTTTCCAAAATGGTACTCGCCTCGTGCGTCCCACACCATATAACCGGGGATTGTTCCGTATCGGCCATCAGCACTTGGTTTTGTTACATAATGGCTTGATGTTCCTGGCGATTCTTGGGTAGATTGTGCATAAGTATTTAAGTTCCATACCCAATTACCAGTTTCATAACGGCTACCTGCGGTAAAGACTTGCCGTGAATAAAACGGTAAATCCTTATGAGCGAAATCCCCTTTTTTACTTACCGCTTTAGTGTAGGTATAAGTACTATACACACTTATACCATCCAATTTATCACTCAGCTCAGACAGGTTATATCTTGCTGCCAATTCCACACCTTGATGAGTTGTGGCTCCCAAATTTGTCCAACCCGTTGTATTTTCAACGTAAAGTAATTGGTCATCGAAATCGATATAAAATAATGTCGCTTCAAGAGATAGCGCAGTATTATCGTATTTAGTCCCCACTTCATAGTTATGTGCTTTTTCTGCACTTAACCCATTTGCGGGTGAATTCCCTACCCCTTTCGTATTCAACTGAAAATACTGCAAACTGCCAAATGACGTACTGGCATTGGCAAATAGTTTCCATTCATCATCAATGTGATAGATCACCGCTAGCGCAGGAAGCGGTTCGCTATATCGCTTACTTCTGTTTTGGTTTTTAAAACTGTCATTTAAATGAATATTAATGTTCTCATAGCGGATCCCTGGGATCACCGTCCAATTACCAACATCAATGGTGTCATCAAGGTAAATAGCGTGGGCTTCTGTTCCACCTGATGTGTGTTGGTAATAATCATTAGTACTCGGCCGCGAACTTTGAGTGCCGGCTTGGTACCAATTTGAACGGTAAGCTTTTTCGTCTGCGGTTTCATTTAAATAACGGTATCCCACCGTCACTTCATGTGAAATATCATTAAAACGGAATAATTGTGAATAACTCGGTTCAATTGCATACGCGGTATAGTGACGAGGGTAAGAAACTAACCGTCTTTCATTCGCTTTATCTTTATGGTCACTTTCTATATAACTCCCCCGATAACTTTTACTAAACCATGTCATTAACTCAAATTGTTTATCATCTTCTTCATGTTTATATTTCAATGACATATCTTGTCGATTCCCTTCAAAACGGTCATAAGGCCGTGTTGATTGGAATGGGTCAGCGTTATATTGCGCTTGAGTTAGCCCACCTGGCATACCTGACATTGCATGATAATAATGAAAATTAGCCAGTAACTCGTCGTTATCGGTTATGGCATAACGTGTTTTTAAAATCAGGTCATCAATATCTGTATTATCATTGCTTTTACGGTAGCCCTGCCCATGTAACCCTGAATACAGCAGTATCGCTCCCGCAGAGTCATCGGCTTTTGAGCCCCCCACGGACGCATCGACTAGGGTTTTGAGCCCTCCTGTTTTAGCCCCTTGGGTTTGTAACGAAACACCACCAGAAAAGTCTTTCGGGATAGGTTTTGTCACAAAGTTAATGACGCCCCCCACATTTTGTGGCCCATAACGTACGGAAGCTCCTCCGCGGATCACATCAATAGATTCAATACTCCCTAGTGATAATGGCGACATCGACAGCTGAGGTTGGCCATAAGGAGCTGCCGCTAGTGGCATACCATCGAGTAAAATCGTTGAGCGGGGTGAAAGGCGTGAGGTTAACCCACGAACCCCAACATTCAAGGAAACATCGCTCCCACCTGTCCCGTTACTTTCTCGTACCTGCACACCGGGTATCCCTTTCAATGCATCAGCAATGGTTTCACTGCCTGATTCTTTAATTTGTTGTTGCGTTTTTACCGTTCGAGCACCTGGGTGATTAAATACCACCTCACCATCTTCAGTATTTTCAAGCCAATTGCCTGTAACTGTAATCTGATCATTTTTTGGATTATCAACAGCAAATACATGATAAGGCGCTAATGCCGCTGAAATAGCTAATGATATGAGTAGCTTGCTAGTTTTTAAATTCATAAGGAATAAGCAATAAAGGAGATTAAGAGAGATAATGATAATTATAATCATTACAAACAATCAACTTAATTTACTATTTATTTTGAAATTATTCTGTTTTAATTCCTTATTATATAAAGGGTTATTGAGAGTGAAGAAAGCTAAAAAAACCGAAGGGAGATTCCCCTCGGTTCATATTATTGGTAAACATTATATAATTAGAGGCAAATATCATTTTGCCTCTAAAGGCATTAACCACCCAGCGAGAAAAATACCACTCGGCCAACCCCCTCACCAACAAAAATACAGAGTGTTGCCAGTGACATAACAAATGTTGCATTTACATTGCGCCCATTTTTTTGGCACAGTAAACGGCCAACAAACAAGATTCCTAATGCAATAAGTATAACTCTAACAATGCTTAAGTTCACTAAACCCTCAGGTAGTTCACGCGGCGTCATTCCCATATAAATAGGCTCCCCGATATTTCCGAGTAGAGATAATGTGCCCAGCAGCATAAGTAAGATCCCAATAACACCAATACCAAGTGTAATTTTAACCACTCGCTTTAATTGCTCTTCTTTATCATTGCGACGTAAAGAACCTACCAGTAATAATGCCGCTATCACGCCACCAACCAGTAATACCGCCCCAAAGAAACTGGCGTAGGTAAATAAGCCATTCCAGAGATTAAACAAGGTGTTAGCATACAATGCTGACATTGCGTACATATAGATAATACCTGCTAACGCACTAAGCAACAGTAGCAACGCGTTCGCTTTTTGTTTAAGTAATAACAGCGCGACACTGAAAAATAATAGCGCCATATAAATTGCAGTCGCCCACACTTCACGACTCATCCATGAGGTTGATACATGCAGCATGGTATAAAACATATGTAGCGGGTTACCCATATGAAATAATGAACCCAATAACCCAACACAGCCCAGAACAAAACTGGCTAAAATAGGCAGTTTAATAAACTGGACGCTTTGTAGGTTATTTCCGCCTTCAAGCACACGAAAATAGCATACTAATGAAACTAACAAGCACCCCACAGAAGCTTGCATAAATAAGGTGAAAATCACCAACGGAAATTCATGCATGATAATTCTCCTTATCCTTTTGTACCGACAACTAGGTTCGGTTTGGTAATACTTGAGCTAGGTAGCCCGGCAATATCTGCATTCGAGCCATATTTTTTACGTAATTCGCTAATTAGACCGAACTCAATCGCACGCATAGGGCAAGAATCAACACACATTGGATTTCCTCCTTTTTCACGGAGATCAAGACAGGTGTCGCACTTAGTCATCATTCCAATACTGGCATCAAACTGAGGTGCCTCATATGGGCAAGCCCACGTACAATAGCGGCAACCCACACATTTATCATGGTCGACTAAGACAACGCCATCTTCCTCTCGTTTGTGCATTGCGGTCGTAGGACAATGACTTACACATTGCGGATCATCGCAATGGTTACAGGCAATAGACAAGTGCCAAGTCCGAGGACGTGGATACTCCCCCACTTCAATATCATACACACGGCGAAAGTTACGCCCGACTTCAAGGTCGTTTTTGTCTTTACATGCAACAACACAGGTCTTACAACCAATGCAAGTGGCAACATTAATATAAAATCCGACTTGTTTATCCATTTCTTATTGCCCCCTAAAATATAATACGCTGTGGAATTGCTGCATCTGGAACTAACTGGTCACCATGCCATTTTTCGATATTACATAGCATCGTGTTCCACCCTGATGTACCAAGCCCTGTAGGGACTTGAATGGTTAGCGTATTGTCGGCTCCCGCCATATCTATCCCTGTTTTTTCGTCAACATCGGTCCAACTGCCATGGGGTAATGCGACCACGCCCGGCTTCATCGTTTGTGTCACTAATGCAGGGCGCACAATCTTCCCTTGTGGGCTCGTTATCAACACAGTTTCACCGTGTTTAATACCTAAACGTTTCGCATCAGACGCATTGATATAAATTGGGCTTGGCCACTGCTCACGTAACCAAGGCACATTATCAAGCGTGCTGTGAGAGCGGCGTAAATAGTGTGGATTATAGATTTGGAATGGGTAATCCCCTTTCTCCTTCTTCGAGAAATCGCTAAAGCTAGCCTCGTAACCACTTGCAGACGGAATATACTCAGGAATTGGTGGTAATTTAGTCCAGCCACACTCATCGGCTTTTTCGACTAATGTTTGGCAGTAAATTTCAAATTTGCCACTTGGTGTTGGTCGTGGATTGGCCTGTGGGTCGCGAATGAAATCTTCATAGGCAATATAGCCATAGTTATCACCAGCCGTCCGTTTTACTTGGTATTTCCCAACAGTAAGAAATTCATTGAGGGTAATTCGCCCCTGTTGTGGCTTGCCTGTTACTTGCCATTCATCAATGTCCGCTTGAGTGATTGTGATTAATGGTTCTGTTGTCTTACCATCTTCACCAATGATTGTTGCGCCATTGAGTTTATTGAAAAATTGTTGTTTTTCCGAAACAGGAAAAACTTCATCGACATTAATACCTAGACGCTTACCTATTTCTTTGGCGATCCATTGGTCACTTCTCGCTTCATAAAGTGGTGGCGTTACATTCACCGCAGCTATCATAACTTCACGGTTACTTGGATTTAATATGGTTCCTTCACGCTCCCATTCAGTCGTCACCGGTAAGACAATATCCGAATATTTGGCGCAAGTATGCGGAACATACGCTGCGGTCACAACCAATTCCACATCTTTACGGTAGGCCTCAACGCTTTGCGAAATATTGGCTCGTGTTTGTAACGTGGCATTGAATGGATGAATGATCATTTGGATATTTGTATCCACATCCCCCACACCACGTTGGCGGAATTTTTTCTCTAATAATGCACGGTTAAGCTCATTGTGATTGATTTTTAAACTGATTGGGTTTGGTACTGAAGGTAGCCCACTTGCTCCCGCCATAACGAGCCGCGTGCCATTATTTCCAGCAGCGAAATGGCAACTAACCCCTGTCATCCGGCCAGGCCTTCCCATATGGCCAGTCATAAAGCCTAAGGTTGAGAATGCTTGCACCCACCCTTCACCATTATGAATTCGAGCAGGTGCCCAACCTGTAAGCAATGCAACTCGGTTGGTGCCACCGATTTCACGTGCCAAAGTGCGAATATCACTCACTGACAGCCCACAAATATTAGAGGCCCACTCAGGTGTTTTTGGCTCTCCCGTATAGGTGCCTAATAGATAATCTTTGAAGTTCCCCTTCGGGTCTGCACCTGCGGGCATATTACTTTCATCAAAACCAACTGTGCAACGGCGTAAAAAATCCCAATCAATCAACGGACTGTCAGGGCTATCCATTTCTAATAGTGCGTACATAATACCCAGTGCTAATGCATGGTCAGTACCCGGATTGATGGGGTACCAATCTGCATCCATTAACTCTGCCGTCGTCGTATAACTTGGGTCAATGCTAATGAAGCGAGCCCCAGCTTTTTTTGCCTGATAATAATTATAGGTTGGGCTACCCGGGCTACTCCACGCTGGGTTTGCCCCCCACATCACGATCAACTGGGAGTTACGCATATCAAAACGGTCATTGGTACCAAAGGTATAAAATCCTTCAAGTAATCCTAAATGGGCTGGTGTTTCAAACCATGCTCCCCACGAGGTTGTTCCCCAATCCCCAACAAAACCCCCCGCTTTGGCGTAAACGTTTTGGATATCAACACCGTTACCACCCGTGATCCAAATAGACTCGTTACCATATTTTTCTTTAATACGTTTCGACTCTGATGCCACAATATCTAATGCTTCATCCCAACTGATGCGCACCCATTGGTCCCGTCCTCGTAAGCTTTTGTCCCCACCACCCGGGGCCCAGCCTTTACGCTTCATGGGGTATTTCAGACGATCCGCCCCAAAAACTTGTTTACGTTGTGAACGACCACGTAAACAACCTCGCTGTTGTGGGAAATCAGGAGAATCTGCAACCACATCATCTGTTTTTTGTCTAACAACGACACCATCGACCACCAATGCTTTATTAACACAGCGGCCACCACAGTTATGCCAACAGGCTACGGGTTTCCATTTCCCTTGAGTCACTGCATCAGTAGCTTGTGCAACCGCTTTTTCTTCCTCTGGTGTTGCCGCATATAATTGCTTACTCAGCGGTAACGTAGCCATTACTGATGCCGCTGATGTCCAAGCTATAAATGAACGGCGACTTAAGGCTATTTTCTGTCTTTCTGACATTGCTCTTACCTCTTCATTTTGTTTTATTATTATAAATTGACTAATTCATTGATTTTTTTAATATCATTGCGTAAAAAAAGTTCAAGTAATGAACTTAATTGACGATAAAATACGGTTTCTGCATGGTTATACATTGAGCGGCAAAATGGCGTAATAAAAGCCAATAAATGGGTATTCAGGAATGTCGCAGACCCGAGTAATAATGCGTTTACTTTAGTCCAATCAACATTTTCAGTTTCGCTATCAATAACTTCAGTAATACGCAGACTTAAATGCCACATAAAATCTAACTCATAACCAATATGGTCAGCGGCTTCCATATCACCTTCTGGCAAGTGAACGCCATACTGTTCATAAAAAGACTTCACTGCTAAGGTACTTTCTTGAAATAACAATTTGTCACGAGAAACATACGTTGATTCCCATGGCGCTGCCGGCGGGGCTTCTGGGCCAATAAATAAGCGAGTAAAATCCCAATGCAAATTTTCGAAATCTTCGTTATTGGCTTGTATCCGCCTATTGTTTAAGTCTTTATGCATCTCATTTATCGCATTTTTCATTGCAGGTAATGCTTCATCACAGGGGAATAACAACAACCCTGAATCACTTAAATAACTTAATAATTCTGGCGTCGGTTCTTCCATAAACAAGCGCCGTAATACGTCATAAGCAAATTGACGCGCATAAAGAAAATCTAAAATTTGGTCATCATTGGTCATAAATGTTTCCCTACAGGTCAGTCAATAAAAATTCAGTGGGTGTGGTGAGTTCAACTCGCACTTCTTTAATTAAAGGATTGCCCTGTTCATCGGGCTCAATAATGTGGGAAGTCAATGCAATAGGCAGTTTGGCTAGCGGGGTTAATAAGCAAATTGCTTCAGGATTAAACTGCAAAAATCCATGCAACAATTCTTGATGATAAGAAACGCCTGCGTTTTTCAATAAAACCGCCACTTTTTCACAATCGTCACCAAAAACTTTGGCGCTTTTAAAAAAATAATCCCGAGAGGAAAAAATATAATGCTTTCCTATTATTTGTTCGTTGTGTTCAAAAAAAGCATTGCTTTGGTACACTTGCCCAGTATGCTTATTTTCTAAAGAGCAGTAGTGCACTCCAATAGATAACTGATTTTCTAGTGCAAATTTAAGAACACGGAGGCAGGCTAGTTCACTCTGTGCGACAGCTAATCCACCTGCATACCAATAGTTGTAATACACCTCATAAGGTGGGTTTTTAAGCATGAACCCGCGAGTTTGATAAGCCTCGCTATTTGTTAGTGGAAAGCAAAACTCTAATAAATTGATACCATCAATACCAATATCATCAAGCTGAGTAAGTAATTGATACATCTGCGGTTCTGTACCGGGGATCACGGGCATTTCCACCATTACAGTTGGAAAAATTTCGCGAGCTAAAGTAATGCGATGTAAAACTTTAGTAATTCGTTCTTTAGGATCATCAATTTTGATACTAAAGCGGATTTCTTGTAGACCAGCTTTAGCTAGAGCTAATGCCGTATTACGGTCTAATGGATCACCTGCTGTATATAAACGGCTATGAGCCAGAGGTAATTTCTGTTGGACTGCTTGGAAAAACGCAATGCTTTCTTGGCGAAAAAGTAGAGGTTCCCCTCCTGTTAGTGCGATATGGGTAAGTGGATAACCTTGTTCTGCTATCGCATCAACCTCACCAATAGCATCGCGCATTTCCTCTTGAAATTCATGATAGTTTTCTTGATTTGGATTAAAACAAAAGTAACAATCGCGGTGGCATTTTAAGGATAAAAATGTCGTGTGACTCCCTTCCCCTGTACGGCATTGTACACAAGCACTTGATAGCCAATTACAATGTATACTCTTTCCACTATTCGAAAAAATTGCGCCTTTACTTTTTATATCTAGTTTGAGTTGTTCAATCTCATGTTGCTGTGCAAAAGGGTCTTCAAAATTAAGTCCATATTCGATAATTGCCTGCTGTGTTTGCTGTTCAATATCCAAATAGCGAATAGCATAACGCTTAAACTTTTGGTTATTTACTGTAGAGATTGTTCTATCTGTAATAGGATAGATCATAAATTTACCTTCAATTTATGAGCAAATAGTTCCTATTATTCGTTGAATTTTCAATTGGACTCAGATCGCAAATAATCAATTAATAGACGGGTATGACAATACCTGTGACAATTAGAAAAATGCTTATAAAGACTCACATCATTACCGATTAAATTGAAAATATTTTTTAAATAAGAAATATTCGCATTATTTTATTTTGATTTAGTATTAATGGCAGTATAAGTTAGTGGCATTATATGATGTTGCGCAAGATCAAAAAAACTTTCCTTTCATTATTTATATATCAACCAATTAGCTGATACTGCCAGCATAGCCAAATTATTACTCAGCAACGTTCTCATTATATGAGAATAATCTCATCAAATAAGTCGCTATATAAAAACTAAATAGCCAATTAGACAATACTCAAAAATAAAATAAAACTAACCTGTTAACATTAAAATAATCATAATAATATTTCAATTTGTAAAATTAAAATTCAAAAAATGTTCATCCGTTCATTTTTGTATTATTATTTATTTTTATCTTATAAAAATAAATCTCTCCAACAAATAAAGCATAGTGACTATTTATCATTTTTATCATTTTTATCATTTTTATCATTTTTATCATTTTTATCATTTTTATCATTTTTATCATTTTTATCATTTTTATCATATTTAATTTATATAATTAAAATTAATCGTTAAGCATTTTCAATTTGTCACTATCGCTCTATTAGCTATTATCATCAAAGTGGTAAAGCATAAGTAACCTTAACCGTTTCCATTGGTACCTCCGTCTTAATACTTTGAATACTACTAATTTGTGTTAAATGATCCGCATGGAAACGACGATATGAAGCTAAGTCTTCCGTCACAATACGGATCAGTGCATCACATTCCCCAGCCATTAGATGGCATTCGACGACTTCAGGCATCTGTTTAATGTCTTCAACGAATTGGTTGATGGTTTTAGCATCCTGTGTTTTAAACCAAATACGAGCAAATAAAGAAAGGCCAGCTCCAATTTTACTGCCATCCAACACCGCTACATAACGTTTGATAACCCCAGCCTCTTCAAGTAATTTCACACGACGTAGGCAAGGTGACGGGGAAAGCCCCACTTCTTTAGCTAATTCAATATTCTGAATTTTTCCATCTCTTTGTAATACTTGTAAGATATGCCTATCAATGGCATCCAGTTTTAGTCTACTTTCCTTCATTGGCATTCCCCCTCAATTTTATATTAATTAATGATATTAAATACCAATTTTTGTTTATTTTAAAGCAATAAAAAAACCCAATATCATTGGATTATCGCTATAATTTTATCGCTACTGGCCAGTTGCGTGAAAATAACAATGAACAATAATGAGGAATTGAAATGGAGTTACAGAACTTACTCTTATTTAGCGCAACCGTGATCCCTTTAGTCTGCACACCAGGCCCAGACATTCTATTTATTTCCGCACAAGGATTATCGGGAGGAACCTCAGCGGCCTTGAAAGCGAATTTGGGTATTATATTGGGTTATGTGGCACATGCGATTCTGGCTGCACTTGGTTTAGCGGCGATTGTTGCAGCTTCACCCATGATTTTCCACACCATTAAATGGGTTGGGGTCGCTTATGTCACTTACCTTGCTATTCGCATGGTGTTATCTGCAATGAAAGCCGGAGACTTAAGAATTCAAACTGTGTCAACAAAGGCGGTCGTGGGTAAAGCATTTTTAACTAGCTTTCTTAACCCCAAAGGGTTACTGGTGTATTTTGCTATTTTACCGAATTTCATTAAGCTAACAGAAAGTGTCGCTGTCCAATCCTTAATACTTTCAGCCACTTTTATACTTTCGTGTGTCGTGATCTACGGCGTAATAGGTGCATTATTTGCATCCATGCATAATAAACAAGCTTATAATGATAAAAAACGTCGTATAACCGAAGGTGTTGCAGGTGGAATGCTAACGCTAGCCGCTATCGGTTTAGCAACCAGTTAGCGGGGTAATAACTCAATCCAGATTAACTTGCTATCGGTGCTAAGTGGTTTTATATCTCCTTCACCGATATCAGGTAACCACCACGCTCCTTGTCCTTGCGCCATATGATGGCAATTTGCCCCTGAAATTTCCCATTCGCCATTGAGCACGTAGACTAACCCCGCTTGGTTGGCGGGTAATCTACAATCTTCAGTGATGAAATAGTTTATAGCCACCCACCTATCATCTCGAAAAATAAAATTCATTAACTTAACTGATGGCTCTGAGACTTTTACCGCGCAAAATTGCTGAGCTGAAAATTGGGCGTGATCACCTGCGCGCTCTAGGCGATGCTCAAACGCTTTGGTATCGGTTAAAAGAAGCGGCTGGTCATTCAACAATACCACCAGCCTTTCCCCTTCTGCATAGCGCTTTAAATAGCTATCTTGGTTAATGGTTGCAATGCTTGCGCGTAATGAATAGTCCGATGCAACCGGCCAGCAAAACACTTCTTGGCTGGCCCCCGCACCATCATTCCAATCAAGGATAGGTAATTCCATTATGTCAAAACATTTTATTTTCACATTACCTCCCGTCTGTTGCTGCTAACACATTTAGATTTATACCTAGATTGGCAAAGTTAATCTTTCAGGGCAATGAATTAACGACGATAATGTGACTAATCACGCCTCTCATTGATTAAAAAGTGACATAAACGACCTAAAGTTTTCATTGCTTCCTCCACCCTCTCATTCCATGTAAACGATGCATTAAGACGAAATGCATGGTTAAACTGGTCACTTGTGGAAAACATGCTTCCCGGCGCGATACTGATCCCTTCTTTTAGTGCGAGTTGATACAACCGAATTGCATTAAACGGCGGTTCAAACTCTAGCCATAAAAAATACCCACCTTTTGGTGTATTTACTTTTACTGACTGAGGCATGTATTTTGCTATTGCACTCAACATTTGGTGCTGACGCTGTTCCATCGTTAAACGCAGTTTACGAAGGTGGCTGTCATATCCCCCTAATGATAAGTACTCCGCAATAGCTAATTGCGTGGGAACGCTGGCAGAAACTGTACTCATCATTTGTAAATGTTGTATTTTTGTCGCGTGTTGTCCTGCGGCCACCCAACCCACACGATACCCCGGTGCTAAACATTTCGAAAATGAAGAACAATGAAAGAAATTACCTTTAGTATCAAGTGCCTTTGCGGGTATTGGCTGTTTGCTACCAAAATAAAGTTCCCCATAAACATCGTCCTCAATTAAAGTAATTTGATGCTTATTAAGGATATCGACCAGACGTCTTTTGTTTGTTTGCGGCATCGTTCCGCCTAATGGATTTTGATAATGCGTCATTAGCCAACAGGCTTTAATTGGATATTTGCTCGCAATATCCTCTAATGCGTCAAGATCAATACCAAATAACGGGTCTGTTTTAATGGCAATGGCCTTAAGTTTTAACCGCTCAATTGCCTGAAGTGAACCATAGAATGCAGGAGATTCGATAACGACCCAATCCCCGGGCTGAGTCACCGATTGTAAACTCAAAACTAAAGATTCCATTGCCCCTGCTGTAATCACGATTTCATCCGGAGCGACATGGATCCCTTGGGTTGCATAACGCTGAGCAATGTTACGACGCAGTTGTTCATTACCAGGAGGCAAATTAGCCGGGGTATTAAATTTCGATAAGCGCCTAGCAACAGACGCAAGAGACTTCGCGAGTTTTGGATCATCCAATAAGGCGGGTTCTGGAAATGCAGAGCCAAATGGGATAATATTCGGGTCCTTACAAGCTTGTAGGACACCAAAAATAGAGGCATTAATCTCTACATTTTCATTCAAATGTAGCCCTTTTCCTCCTTTTGCGGCAGCAAATGCGTTATTGCGGTTTGCCACGTAATACCCTGATTGCGGCCGAGCAACGACCCATCCTTGGCTTTCAAGTAACTGATATGCTTGCACAACAGTCATTAAACTTAAACCAGACTGTTTAACACTTTCCCTCAATGAAGGTAATCTGTCGCCCACTTGCCAGATATTGTCTTCAATTTGCTGACGAATTTGCGCTGCTAATTGTTCGTATCTCGTCATAGCCGCCTCAACTGTTATAGTTAATATCCCAATAATTGTTACTATTATAGTTTATCGTCTCATGTTCTACTTATCCACACATTCACCTGACTTTTTTTTAACTATAAGCACAAAAAATTTTTCGTTGAATTGCGGTTATTTTGCATTCAGATGTGAGCAATTCCTTTTGCTAGGGATTAGCGCCTCAATTGCTCTCATCAAAACGTTAAATATTGCGTGCCATTAACATATCCACTCAGGGGTCAATATGTTTGGACTAACTGCGCTGGAACTTGCCCGTATACAATTTGCTTTTACGGTCTCGTTTCATATTATTTTTCCAGCCATTACTATTGGGCTAGCAAGTTACCTTGCGGTGCTACAAGGCCTATGGCTTAAAACTCGTGACGAGGACTATATAAAACTGTTCCACTTTTGGTCGAAAGTTTTTGCGGTTAATTTCGGAATGGGCGTTGTTTCTGGATTGGTGATGGCATACCAATTTGGGACTAACTGGAGCTTCTTTTCTAATTTCGCCGGTAGTGTCACGGGGCCACTGTTAACTTATGAAGTACTCACCGCCTTCTTCTTAGAAGCTGGTTTCCTTGGCGTCATGCTGTTTGGTATGAACCGTGTAGGCGAAAAACTTCACTTCTTTGCAACCTGCATGGTGGCATTAGGGACCATTATTTCCACGTTCTGGATCCTCGCCTCAAATAGCTTCATGCAAACTCCTCAAGGCTTTGAAATCATTGATGGGCACATCGTTCCTGTTGATTGGCTTGCGGTTATTTTCAACCCGTCTTTCCCTTATCGTTTGTTGCACATGACGACCGCGGCATTCCTTGCGTCTGCCTTCTTTATTGGTGCATCTGCCGCATGGCACTTACTCAAAGGCAATAAATCCAGTGCCATGAAAAAAATGTTTTCCATGTCGCTGTGGTTGATTTTAGTGTTAGCCCCCGTTCAAGCCCTCATCGGCGATGCGCATGGCCTAAATACCCTAAAACATCAGCCTGTTAAAGTTGCGGCTATGGAAGGACACTGGGAAAACAAACCCGGTGAAGCCACCCCACTGATTTTATTCGGTATTCCAAACCAAGAGAAAGAAAAAACCGAATATGCCATTGAGATCCCGTATCTGGCCAGCCTGATTTTGACGCACAGCATTGATAAACAAGTGCCTGCGTTGAAAGAATACGCACCGGAAGACAGGCCTAACGTGTTTATGGTGTTTTGGTCATTCCGCGTGATGGTCGGCTTAGGCCTGCTAATGATAGCCACGGGTGTTTGGGGCTTATGGCTGCGTTACCGTAAAAACCTTTACGAATCAAAAACATTTTTACGCTTTATGTTTCTAATGGCGCCATCAGGTTTGATAGCCATCCTAGCGGGTTGGTTTACCACGGAAATCGGTCGCCAGCCTTGGGTTGTTTATGGGTTACAACGAACCGCAGATGCCGTCAGTGCTCATGGTGAAATACATATGAGTATCAGCCTAATCGCCTTCTTTGTGGTTTATGGCAGCGTGTTTGGAATTGGCTACATGTACATGATGAAATTAATTCGTAAAGGCATCGCGGAGGACGCAGCTCATGGGCATTGATTTACCTCTCATTTGGTTTGTCATCATCGTATTTAGTATGTTGATGTATATTGTTATGGATGGGTTCGATTTAGGCATTGGGATCCTTTACCCTGCGCTAAAAGATAGCCAAGACCGTGATCTGATGATGAATAGTGTTGCCCCTGTGTGGGATGGCAATGAAACTTGGTTAGTTTTAGGTGGAGCCGCTTTATTTGGCGCCTTTCCTCTCGCTTATGCGATTGTCCTTGATGCCTTGTCAATTCCGTTAACTTTCATGTTATTGGCCTTGATTTTCCGTGGTGTCGCCTTTGAGTTTCGCTTTAGAGCAGACGAATCACACCGCCGCCATTGGGATCACGCCTTTATTTGGGGTTCAATTTTTGCCACCTTTGTTCAAGGTGTGGTAGTTGGTGCCTTTATCCAAGGCTTCCATGTGGAAAACCGTGTTTACATGGGGGGTTACTTCGATTGGTTCGCGCCTTTCCCACTATTTTGCGGATTTGGCCTCGTGGTCGCTTATGCACTACTAGCTTGTGGCTGGTTAATCATGAAAACTGAAGGCCACTTACGTAGCACAATGTATCGCGTTCTAAAACCATTAACATTACTGATGTTAGCGGTCATTGCGGTAATCAGCTTCTGGACCCCAATGTTAAATGAGGCAATCTTTGAGCGTTGGTTCTCACTGCCGAACCTGTTCTTCTTTTTACCTGTTCCGTTACTGGTATTAGCCTGTACTTGGTTGATCCTAAAAAACGCTAAGCGCCAACAACATGACAGCGTGCCATTCTTAGCGGCTTTAATGTTAATTTTCCTTGGGTTTACTGGTCTAGGTATCAGCATCTGGCCAACGCTCATTCCACCTGCAATAAGTTTCCGTGATGCCGCAGGCCCATCCGAAAGTTTAGGCTTTATGTTAGTGGGTGCGTTATTCATTATTCCTGTTATTTTGGTTTATACCTATTGGAGTTACTATGTCTTCAGAGGAAAAATTACCCCAGAACAAGGCTACCACTGATAACGTGGCAGCCTCCCCTTGGTGGAAAAAACTCGGTTGGATGGCCATCATTTGGTTAGGAAGTGTGGTCGCGTTATTCGCTTTCTCTTATGTGTTTAAACTGATGATGACCGCCGCTGGGATGAAAGTGAAGTAATCAACTTACTGAATGCCGCATAAATTTTTACGCGGCATTTTTAGACTTTTCAGGAAAGGCACTGTCGGGTGTGATGAATTTGACCGCCGCAAAAAAGACGCCTCGGCTAATTTATCCAAATCATTATACTTCCCATTATACACTTCAACCATATTATCGATATCTACCATGGTAATTTTATTTTCACCCAGTATTTCACTATTTTTTGTTTCAAGATAGCTTCCAATATTACTCCAATTTAAATCTTGAGCTAAATATTTACCTTTGCTATTCCAGTCAGCTATTTTTGTTTTTAAGAGGTCGTTATAGTCTTCTTTTTTACATACAATATTTGCCCATGGATCAATATTATAATCTTGCCCATTGATAGCAATTTGACAAAAAACATGATCAAAACGTTTATTTTTCACATCTATTAACCGGACAAAATTTGGATTAAGACCAGCATGACATGATAAAACATAACAAATTTCCGCTAATTCACCGCAATTCCCCGTTTTAGATTGAATGGCTGCGAGTAAAAAAGCTTTTTTATCTTTAATGGCTCTATTTTTGCTTAACTGTTCTAAACAATTTTGATGTTGTTGAACAGTACGATTTAACCTGATTTTATTTGCTGATTTATTAGGACTTCCCTTAAAATAAGAACGTGTTTGCAACAGGCAATCATCCGCTTTTTTTAATAATGTGATGTGTTTCTTATCGCTATCAGCCTTATATAATGAGTTTAATGAAGGTAGTGATGATAAATTTTTAATATTAACAATATGTGATTCAATTCTCGTCTCATTTCTGGGTGATAATTGTGAAAAACAGATATCCTGTGTTCTTTGTTTATTTATTCTCATGACGATTGTCTCTTATAATAGTGAATAACTGATACGCAGCATAAATCTATCACGCCTATTTGTATTTAAAGAAACGACACAAGACACTGCGATATATTTACCATAAGAACCGCTGATAGCACTAAACTCGCTCAAGTTCGTAGCCATCATTTATCAGCTGCAATCAGTGTTTCCCTCTTGCAACCTTTTAATTTATTCATGATAATGATAATAATTACCAAATAATAAAATTATCATTAACACATAGGAGAACGTCCGTGGCTACTGAACAGACAGTTGAAAAGAATATCTATCGCCCGGCTCCACCACAACTTATTCAAGTTAAATCGATTACCGATATCAGCCCATCTATTCGTAGTATTACTTTCACCGGTGAAAGACTCAATACATACCCAACAGATTGTGAAGGTGGGCACCTGAAAATATTTTTAGCCCCTGATTTAATCAGCCAGCCCACACTCCCTATCCTAAGTAAAGAAGGCCGTAGCTGGCCAGAAGACAAACCTCGCCCATTTGTTCGTACCTATACCGTCAGAGCCATCCGTCCAGAAGTTAGCGAGATAGATATTGAATTTGCTATGCATGATGGCGCAACTGGCCCTGCATATCTATTTGCTCGGGATGCAAAACCAGGAAATTGGATGGGAATTACCAATCCAGGTGGCCCAGACCCATTATTACCTGCCAGACAACATTACTTCATGGCTGGTGATTCAAGTTCCCTACCCGCTATCGCCGCATTATTAGAAAAAATGCCAGCGAATGCCCAAGGCAAAGTTGTACTACGATTAGATAACCCAAAAGACGTAAGAGAACTAAAAAAACCTGAACAAGTTGAGGTGATTTGGGTTTGTGGTGATATCACCAAAACCGCTGAATTAATTAGCACATTTAAGTCTTGGGACATCCCAAGCAGCGACTGCGCTTTCTGGATTGCGGGTGAAGACCAAATTATTCGTGATTTGCGTCGTTATATTCGTCGTGAAAAAGGTTTTGGTCGTGATGATATCTATGCGATCCCTTACTGGCGATATGGCTATGATGAGGAAGGTTACCATCATGAGCGCCATGCTGTAATGGATAATCCTGACGATTAACTTCACTTCAAATATTTAGTTCGCTTATTGGTTTATAAATTCTAATAAGCGAACTCATTTCCTGATCTTGCCTGTCTTCATCAAGTTGTTAACCATTATATTCCTCAACAATAAACTCCCTAAAATACTTTTCATATCCATAAATGTTATGTTATAACATAATAGTTTTTATGGTCGTTATATTCACTACAAAAATAGGAAAACCACTGTGTACAAAATGGCAATTTTAAAAACTAGTCTTTATATTGCATTAGCTCTCACTAGCTATACTGCTGCTGCTCATGGCTCACATAGTCACTCCCATCCACAATCAGAGAAAGCGCTACAAGCTTCAAAAGGGATTTTTGAAGATACTGACGTCAAAGATAGATCTCTTAGTGACTGGCAAGGCATCTGGGAATCTGTTAATCCATTGCTATTAAATGGAAAACTTGATGAGGTTCTAGAAAGTAAAGCGAAGAAAAATAAAGACAAAACTGTTGAAGAGTATCGTGAATATTATAAAAAAGGTTATGCCACTGATGTTGACAGTATTGGTATTGAAAACGATGTTATTGAGTTTACTCAAAATGGTACTGTAAGTAGCTGTAAATATGACTACGCCGGTTACAAAATTCTTCATTATACTTCAGGAAAAAAAGGCGTTCGTTACTTATTTGAATGCAAAGATGCAAACTCAAAAGCGCCTAAATTTATCCAGTTTAGTGACCATATTATTGAACCACAAGCCTCGGGGCATTTCCACCTATACATGGGAAATGAATCTCAGGAAAAATTATTAAGTCAGCTAGAAAATTGGCCAACTTATTACCCATATACCCTCACAGATGAGCAAATCGTACATGAGATGCTCTATCACTAATCGGCTTCCTATATAGGAGTCTAACCTATGCCCCGTGGGTAAATCGCGGGGCATATAGTTAATAGCAATGCTAATTAGTGGTTATAAGCCAATAATGCCTTATGGCATAATTGTGATCTCACACAATCCTCTATAGTAAAATTCACCATTGAAACCATTTCATCACTACTAAAACGTTGTAATGCATCAGCTAACCCTGAAGACACACCTTCTGGTAAATCACACTGGGTCACATCACCATTGACTATCACCGTCACATTTTCACCAAGCCGAGTTAAAAACATTTTCATTTGAGTGACTGTGACATTCTGAGCCTCATCTAATATCACGACGGCATTTTCAAATGTTCGGCCTCGCATATAAGCAAATGGGGCTATTTCCACTTTAGCAATTTCGGGACGCAAACAATATTGCAAAAAAGATGCGCCGAGCCTTTTCACCAAGACGTCATAGACTGGGCGAAAGTAAGGCGCAAACTTTTCTGACATATCCCCCGGTAAAAAACCGAGATCTTCCTCCGCTTGAAGAACGGGCCTTGTCACAATGATCTTATTGATATCTTTATGAATTAACGCATCAGCCGCAAGTGCAGTACTGATGTAAGTTTTACCACATCCCGCTTCGCCATTCGCAAAAATTAATTGCTTATGTTTAATGGAATTAATATAGAGTTTTTGAGCTTCATTTCTGGGCAATATAGGGGATTCATCACGCCGTTCTTTTGCCATACCGATAGCTTCAATGCCAGTAAATTCAGCAAATGATGCGACGTTATTGATATCAAAACGACCTGAGCGATCTTTGCGTGATGAACGTTTCATTTCACGGCGTGCCTTTGTTGCAGCTTTCTGTCTACTCATAGTATTAACCCTTCCAGGTATCAGTGATGTCAATTCAAATGACGGACTATTCAAAACAGAGGCGAGCTCCCTTCAAGCTCAAAGTTAATATCAAATATCTATTATGTGGCTGTAACTCCATGCCATAACTCGGCTAATAAAAAAACCGGTTACCAATCTCACCATGGAAATCTCATGATGGAGTGGTAACCGGCTTTGTATTCTCGTGTACAAACACTTATTTCCCATTAGTTTCTCCTGTAACAGCGATACTTTTAAACTAATGAATCTATGTGACAGTAATATGACGAACTGCAATATTTTTTGTGCCCCAATGAGTCCATGTTTTTATTGCAGTTTTCACTGCTTTAAATATAGCGTCATTTTTTTTGATAAAGCAACATTTTTCTAACAAAATTTTGGGCGTTTATTAAAATTTTTCGTTATCACACATAAAAACAAAAAAAGTAAAACCACAATAATCAGTTAGTTAACTATTGTGGTTTGAAAGGATAATTAGCGTATTTTACAATTTCCCGCTAACTCAAAACCTGCGGCTTTAGCCGATTGTTCGTCAGTGAAAATGACGGCATTTTTATCAGCGATGGTATTGAAGCTAGCGCAATGTGAAAAATGATATTTTTTAGAATTACGATTACCTTTAATTTCAACCGCATCTGATACAATAGATTTATCTTCTATTACTTGAGGCTGATTTAAGGGTGAGACTGGTGAAATATTAACTCCCTCTGCGCTATTTTTATGATTTAAATTCCATTTTTTCTCCCCTGTCACAAATGGGTTATGATGCCCCATTACCTTAGCGATTCGATTATCTCGCTTGATTTCCCAAGAGGTTGGAGGATATTTATTATCCCAAGCCATCAATAACTGTTGTTGTTGACGTGACATAGACAAGTTATAGCGGTCATGCATATAAAAATATACTCGAGCTACCTGCCCTTTGGCTTCATCTCTTGGCTCAAAGACTTTTTGTTTAAAATCAACTCGGCTACGGCACATTCCGTATGGATACGGTGTATTAGTGGATAATTGCCCAAAACTAAAATTGCTTCTATCACCATTCACTTCACCAATAGAAGGCGCTAAATTATGCATATCTGCTTCCATTCGGCCAAAAATAGGGTCACTAGACACACAGTTTTTCCGCCCCCCTTTTTGCCAGCATTGCCTTTGATGACCAAACACCCATGCTGGAACAATATGCTCCCATTCAATACGCTCAGCTCGGTTCTGTTGTTTACGCACTTGGTAGCCACAAGAGGCTAAGTCAACCTTTCCCCCGCTTTTTCCTACCCATTCCCACTGGCAACCACAATATATTGTTCCCTCTCCTTGATGATTTTGATCTGCATAAACCTGCGTTTTACTTAGCACTTTAGCTTCTGTAAACGAATTTGGTGCGGAAAATGAAAAAGCAGAGAAAAGAAATAATAGAATCGAAAAAATGAATTGATAATATTTGGACAAGCTAAATTGTTTCAAAATAACACCACTAATAAGAATATATGCGAAGAATTAATATAAATGCATTAGTTTTTCCTCTAACACATTAATGCATAAGAAGAAATATCACATATTCTAATCAAATAGTAGCATAAATGATATCAGCGATGACCCAATTTTATGGTTCACCATCCATATCGGAATTTATGCAGCTTTAATAGGATATCTAAGTCTTATTAGTAAAAAGTAAAGTATGACTTACTCACATAACGAGAATGCCAGTAAGCCACACCATTAAAAATTACACGCTTGGTCTTTTGCGATATAACCATAAACCAGGTAAAGAAATACCAATAGACAAGGCTCCAACAATGAAAGAGGCTTTTAAAAAATTAGTCACTAAAATCTCAACTAATTCAGGGTTATAGCCAAATTGCGATATTTTCACGACTGAAATCATTGCAATATAGGCACTAATACCTGGGAACATCGGGATCACGGCAGCAACAGTAAACACTTTAGGATGAGCTAACCACCAACGCGACCACTGAATACCGATAATACCGATTAAAATTGCAGCAAGAAAACTTGCCCACTCAATTTGCAATCCTAATGTCATCAGTATCATTCTAAAGCCATAGCCAATAGCACCCAATAAGGCACAATATTTCAATGCCCTTACAGGCACATTAAATACCATAGCAAACCCTGCTGCCGGTATAGCGGCTAATAGCATTTTCTCACATAAAGAGAATAGAAATTCTATGCCCATTCTTTTAAACCCCAGATTGTCATTGCTAACACAACCCCAATACAGGTAGCCAAAGTGAGAAGGCTCGCCATTGTCCAACGCGCTAATCCTGTATTAACATGCCCTTTAAACATATCAGCGACTGCATTAATTAATGGAAAGCCGGGAACTAAAAGCAATACACTGGCAGCCATCGAAATTGTTTCAGTCACAGCCAAATACGGTATTTTCAATAATAAACCTGAGACCGTGGTAGCAACAAAGGCAGTAATACAAAAATTAATTAACGGATTCATTTGATGGGAAGTTAACACTTGCCGCACATACATTGCACAACCGCTGGCTAAAAATGTAATTAACGCACTCTCCCATCCACCGCCATTCAACCTACTAAAACAAGCACAAGATAGTGCCACCATCAGCACCATTAACCATCGAGGATAACGCAACGGTTTAATTGATAATAATTTCTTTTTTAATTGTTTTCGGTCTAACAAATGATGTTCGACTAGGATGACTGCATGTTGAACTTCAGTAACAACATGCATATTTATACCGCGGTCAATAATGCGTCGTGTTGACGTTAAGCAGCGACCATCAATTATAGTGGTTAAAACTAATGAATTAGATGAAATAGCACTATCGACTTGGCTTGCTCCAAGTGCAATACCCAAACGGGTCGTCAATTGTTCAACGAGCATACTTTCAGCGCCATGTTGCAATAACAATAAACCACACTCAATACATAGCCGAGTTACCTCACGTTGCTGATTAACAGGATCATCTTGGTCTGTTTTTTGCTCATTTAATACATGCTCTGTCATCTTGCCCCCAACATTGTGACAACCATTCAGATATCTACCTAAACATGTTAATCTTTATAAATATCATAAAGACAAATATCAGCTTAAATGATGATCTCTTTCAGGTAAATCTGTGATTGAGGTAACGTGATTTAAACTATTTCGTAAAATTTGTTATGTTATTTTCTTATTGAAGACAAATTGTAGGATTAACCATTCATGAATAGCCCTCTAAAAGCTAAAACCCCAAAAGGCCAACGTCGGCATCAGGCGTTGATCACTGCAGCAACTGAAATTTTTCTGCAATATGGGTTTGAAGGCGCAACTCTGGATATGATTATTGAACGTGCAGGGGGCTCTCGCTCAACCTTATATAAAAATTTTGGTGATAAAGAAGGGTTATTTGCTGCGGTTATTGCATCAATGATTGATGATATTTTTCAAGAGCCCGACGAAAAAACACCACCACTGGATACGATTGAGTCCATACTTTCTTTTTATGGTTCTCGATTTTTATTGAATGTGCTTAAGCCTGAATCCATTGGGTTATACCGGTTAATTTTAGGTGAATACAACCGTTTCCCAGAAATAACTCACGCATTTTTTGAGCAAGGTCCAGTAAAAAGCTATCGTCTGTTGACACAAAAATTGGCTTTGCTTCCTGACGTTAAAGTGGATGAAAAAACATTGTTAAGCATTTCTTCACGCTACCTAGAAATGCTAAAAGCGGATGTGTTTATCACCACTTTCTGTATTGCTGATTTCAAGCCCAGCGATGAATTTATTCAACAGCAAATTGCTATGTCTGTCGATATCATCGCCAGTTATATCCGTAAAATCAGTAAAACCACAGCCGACTAAGCTAGAACTGATTGGGCTTGTTCTTTGGCTGCCATGGAATTATTTGCGATTAAAACTTGAGGGCCGTACAACGCAGACAGCATGGGTGCCATTCGTTCCATTTCTTCTTGATCTCGCCCGTCAGGTTGTAGGGTAACAACCAGAGCACGACAATGTTGCTCCATCGCTTCTTTTGCATCTTTTAACCAACGACGTATATATTTCATGCTTTCCATATCTTCTAAGGATGGTTTTTCTTTTTTAACCACCGGAGGATATATCAATACAAACTCATTTCTTCTTGCCAATAGCATATCCATTTCCTCTAACCATAAACGGGTTTCATCCATCGTTGAAGGAAATACATTCATCTCACAGATTGGCCAGCTTTCTGTTTTTATCATCTTTTTGTTCATCATAATCATCTCTTTTGTCATCATTACTCAAAGTGTACTCAAATGTACACTTTTACATTGCACACAGTCAAGAATGATTATCATTTGTGTTTTGCAAATTATGCTATTACCCCGAGTTACTAACAGGAATACTCTCAATATGCAGTAAAAATTTATCAATTAAAAACATTCACGTGTTCGAGTGATGCGTTTTTGAATATGGGATGTTATTCTGACGATATTATGAATTTTAAAAGCGAAAATATGATGAAAAAAACTCTTCCAATTGCATTTAGCCTTTTAATGGCTTTCACTGCATTTAATGCAAATGCAGGTGCTACCTGTGATACTTATTTCAAAGAAATGAACGACCTTGTTAAGCAAGCTGAAGAACAATATAAAGATGAAGCCAATGCAGGTGAACAAATTGCATTAATGAAGTCACAATTAGAGGAAGCGAAAAAAGCCCTTGCTAGCTACCCTGATGATGCACAAGAGCAAGCTTGTAGCCAAGCACTTAAAGCAATTGAGCAAGCCAAAGAAGCGGTTAAAACCCCCTAGATTTGTTCGCTTTTAATAGACAAAAAATAGCCTGCTAAGCAGGCTATTTTATTTTATCGAACCACAAGAACCGAAATCTTAGCATAGGAAACAATCCCAGAAGCATTTGAACCTAATAAATGCGTTGAAATACTTGGATTGCGTGAGCCGATAACAATAAGATCAGCATCAATAGCTTCAGCTTCTGATAAAACTTTGTCTCTTGGTGAACCAAACTCAACCTTATAAGAGATTTTGTCTGACGGATAATCAATTTTTTCAATAATTTCTTTTAACTGTTCTTCTGAACGTTCAAGTGCTTTTTTAGCAAATGAGGACAATAAATCATAATGATAACTGTAGCTCATTGAAAATCTTGAAACATCCGGAACTGAGTGAAATAAGTGAATTTTCGCATCTGAAATTTTTGCTAAATAAATAGCATGTTTTAATGCATTATCTGTTAGTACATCTTCAGATATATCCACAGGAACCAAAATTGTTTTATACATATGATGCCCCTTATTAGTTATGTTTACATTTTTATTCAAGCTGTATTGTTGTGTATTTTTACAACTTGGTTATTAGGCGTAGCGGGTGAATATTGTCCTTTTACTCTTCTAAGTATAGTCTTACTACACTAAAAAAAGCTGTGAAGCCCCTTACTATTACAACAAAAATTATTCTTCTAAATGCCATTTATGCAAAACGCGATGAATAAAAGGAGTTACGATTAATCCAATACTGATAATAAAAACGCTTTGTAAAAATAGACCATAAATAGCAATAAAGAAACGACCTCCTCGTGTAATAGGAGCCGGCTCAATAGCTTGTCCACTCAACATAGACAACGCATTAAGCATTGACTC
The DNA here is from genome assembly GCF_013255915.1 of Providencia rettgeri. Lineage (GTDB taxonomy): Bacteria > Pseudomonadota > Gammaproteobacteria > Enterobacterales > Enterobacteriaceae > Providencia > Providencia hangzhouensis. The sequence continues at coordinate 2,760,218 of NZ_CP053896.1, forward strand.
AACAACTGAGTGACCTTCAATAAAATAAAAACCAACTATACCGGGTAATAAGCCAAGAAAAAAAATCAAAAGTGCGAGTAAATAAAAACGCAAAACTCTCAGAACAAAGTGTTCAACACGCAGTAATTCTTGCGAAAACTTTTCCATATTGACTCAAACTCACCTTGTTATAAGTAAGATCAATTAACTTGAATACTAAAATTAATTAAATTGGCAATATACATAATCAAATAACAAAGAACCCACCCGATAAGCAGGTTCTTCTCTAATTATTAACGTACAACCAGTACTGATGTTTCCGCGTAGCGCACTATTCCCGCGGCTGTTGACCCTAAAAGATGAGTTGTAATATTTGGACGACGAGAACCAATAACAATAATATCTGCATTAATGTCTTTTGCTGTATTAATCACTTCATCTCGCGGGGAACCAAACGTTATAGTATAACTAACATCATCATGAGGTAAATCAATTGAATCCATTAACATTTTCATGTCTTCTTCCGCTTTCACCGTCGCACGGTCTTTGATTTCCATGTAACCTAAGGCGTACGCATTAATAATTGCTGAAGAAATGGGTAAAACATGAATAAGATGAATTTTAGCACCGGATTGCTTTGCAAGATTAACAGCGTGACGGACTGCTTTACTGGTTAATTCATCTTCTGTTAAGTCGATAGGGACCAGAATCGTTTTATACATAACCCCTCCTAAAATAGTTAAAATGAAGTTCTACAACAAAATTATAAACAATTACTAATAAATGTCTCTTATCCACAAAGATAAATGAGATCTCTAACTACAAATAAAAACAAGCTATTCCCTTAGCCATGGCGTTACAGTTAAACCAACTAACATACCTTCAGGACTTAATAACCTTGTGACTGTTTGCCCCCAAGGTTCCATTCGGTTATTAACTAATAAGACATAACCTTCTTTAAGGCAAATTTTTGTAATTTTTTCAATGTCTGAAACCTCAAACTCCATCCAGCTTTGCGGGGTAGGTATGTTTTTAGGCCATTCACCTTGACCAAAACACGATTGAGCGGCTTGCTCTATAGGCCAAAGTGCAAAATGTTTGACACCTTCTAGCCCTTCTTGCTCACAAGTTAAATATTGGCTCCCTTCTTCAATTGGTTTTAAAGGTAGCTTTAACAACTCAAGATAAAAAGAGTGACTTTTTTTATAATCTGTAACTATTGGTCCAAATCCTGCAACAAACAATACATCAGAGCTATCTTGTAAATGTATCATCTCGCGTTCCTATAAAGTAATGAGATACTAAAAATTTACTGTTTAATAAAATAGATAATGACTTTTAACATAGAAGATAATTAATCACTGATTGTATTCGCTGTAGATATCATCTTTTCAACCATTCTTTGAGCCTTCAAGCCCTCTTCGCCACTGACCAACGGTTGAGTTTGATTTGAAACAGAATCAATAAAATGACGAATTGCACCATCAAAGCCGCGTTGAACTAAAATCGAATCCCAATTAGCCGGTTTTCTCTCGCTAATCCCAATGGCATTTTCGTTCCACCAATGGTTCATATTGGTTATTTGGTGAATACTGTCTTCAGCCACCACAATAAGTTGCTCTTGTTGGCTTCCTGCTTTGCGATGCATCGATGTTGTTAGCCAACTTTGGCCAGCTTGCATATGGTGCTCTGCATAAAATAGCTCACCAGCATTTGTGTTATGAATACTACCACTGATTAATTCTACATTTTTTTGCGCTATCCACATTACAGTATCAACAATATGCAAATAATCATCTAATAACGTAAATCTAGCGTCATTCGGCCCTACGCTGTTCATACGGTGCTTATCCATACGAATAGACGTGATATTTTTAATATCCTGTTTAACTGCCAAATAAAATGGCGAGAAGCGGCGGTTAAACCCAACCATTAACATTTTCTGGCGTCGCGCTGCAAACTCAATTAATTGCTCGGATTGTTCAGTTAATTCAGTCAATGGCTTATCAACATAGATATGGACGTTTGCCTCTAATAGCCGCTTGATTACTTCAAAATGGCTTTTCGTCGCACTATGAACAAAAATAGCATCACATTGCTGTGCTAGTGCGTCAATATTGCTAAACAGGAGGATTCGATAACTATCACAAACTAATTTTGCCTTTGATTGATTAGGAGAAAAAGCGCCAACTAACTCCCAATTTTCTTCTTTCGTTAAAACCGGTAAATACGCTTTTTGTGCAATAGAACCTAAGCCAACTACACCTAACTTTAATTTTCGCATCGTAAACACGCCTATTAATGATTAATCTGAGCAAGAATAATCTCATTAATATCAATTAAAAAATTTTTTTTGGGGTAATAACGTAATTTTAATTAGAAATAAATATACAACATTTTGTTTTTTATAAATAAAAAACAAAATCAAGTGAAGAATGAGAATGAGTAACTACATAAAAAAAAGGGTTGATTTCTTAAATGAGAATGGTTATCTTTTACCTCGTGAATACTTGAGTAAATCACTCAGGTTTATCACAAACGACATTGCTCACATTGCTTCCAGTTTAGCAGGCCAACTTTATATGTTGGCCTTTTTTTTGTTTAAAATTACACACTATTTTCTGCGTATTGCACTACTAAAGCTCCATGATTTCAAATGCCCAACATACGCTAGACGCTGGGTTGGCATGAAAGTTGGCACATCACCTGTACGCATATGTAATATATCCGCAGGTGTTATCCACGATGAGTTACCTTCAAATAAGGGAATACCTGCATATTTATAAGCATCGAGGACAAACTGTGAACAAAAGAAACCATTAGCTTGGTCTATATCATCGCCTAATTGAACTTTAGCTAAAGTTTTTAAGCAAAAATTACGTATCGTTTCACCAATTAATGGAAGCTCACATACCCTTTTTGTGATCATCCAAGGCGCTATCATCACAATACCTTTATAATTATATTTATTTCCATTATTTTGAACTGAAAACTCGCGTAATTTTTCTGCATGCAATGATGTTAAGCCTGTTTGCCTCAGCACTACCATGTTGTTAGAGTCTCTCACTGCTTGGTCTAATGTAATGATCCTAACGCCACTTCCAACAGACTCAGCTACTTCCCCCAACCCCAAGTAAATAGATGCGTGACTTACCCCACTAATACTAAATAACCGAATTCCCCATGAATTTAACCCTGTAGCAGAAGATAAAAGAATATCGCCTGGCAACATGTCAGAAACCGCCAACGGCTCAACAGAATCCTTGATAGGAATCGTGTTTGCGTGTTGAATATTAAAATTTAAGCGATTAGTTTCTTCATCTGATTTGAATTGAGTTGAACACCCTGAAAGAGAAAAACAAAATAAAAATAGCAGGAAACAATAAAATTTCATTCAATAACACCCGATAGTCATCTTTCTTTTTAGTTTTTAATTAATGAAGATAATATCGCTTAATCTATTTTATGACTACTGTTTATTTCTATAATAGAAGAGTTAGAATATTACTCATATGAGTGGTGCATATTGAAATGAGCTAACGTAATCTAATGAAAAATTAGTTTTAACAACTTAAATTTAACCCTCTAGTAAACACTAGAGGGTTACATACATTCAATTAACTAATAACATATTCTGGGTAAAAAACGGTTACTGAATGATATGTCTTCTTTTCTGTCGCTTTATTCTTTTGTACTGCAACTGTAGTATTATCTTTAGAACCAAGCGAAACACGTATGTTTTTTTTAGAGCGACTTAATTTATAAGGCATACCTAATAAACGACGTGCATTATTATTACTAACCATTATCGACTCCTTAAACTACTAAATTAAAATTCATTAAAAAATGAACATCAAAAAATATAGTCATCGTTGACCACAAAGGCTTTCTTGTTTCATAAAATGACAAAACAAAATGTAACTCTTTTAGTATAGCACTAAATCACCAATATATAATCCAGTTTTATTTATTAATTTCTATCAGTTATCATTTTGCTGGTTACAGCTCTTCATAAAATAATCAAATTATAGTGCGTTAAAAATATTAGCATACGTCGTTCCCTACTCAAGTGGTGAGGCAGGACTTGAGCATTTATCATTCCAAATTTGGTTAACCTGTTCAGGCAATAATATTTCATGTCCTCCATCAATAAATGGAATTGAAATATCCATGCGACCTTCATCATTAGTATAAGCTTTAACAATAAAACGCTTAAATCCGTCAGGCTTATCATTTTTATATCGATAAACCTCCCCACAAACATAACCTACCTTACCATTATCTGCAGTGTAACGAGAAAAATGATATTCAATATTTCTAAACTTTGCTGCTTGTGGGTACGCTAGAACGTCATAAACATTCTTTTTCACTTGCTCAACTAAACTTAATTGAGTTGGTTTCATATATAGTGCTCCTAACAAAAATGCAGCACCAAAAATGAGTATCGCAATGATTACTTTGAAAAAATTCATTTTTATTCTCGCCATATATGACCAACTTTTTAGAAAAAATATTTTTTACGATGATAACCAGATATCAATTAAAATCCATCTTTAAAACGTAAATGTTCTTATATTTATCCTTTTTTAATTTAAAATATGTTAAATATAAAAACCCTTCAAAAAGTAATGTTAAGTTGTGTTTAATATTACAACTGTTTTTTACTTTTAATCATCTAGAAAATTTTTCTCATACTATTGTGTTCTTTTAGAAACTATCAGTATAGTAAGGAAAACATTACAATAATAGGAACTAAAAAATGAAAACAATAGGCCTTATTGGCGGCATGAGTTGGGAATCAACGTTACTTTACTATCAACAGCTTAACGAAGGTATCAAACAACAACTAGGTGGCCTGCATTCGGCTAAAATTGTTTTATATAGCGTTGATTTTTCTGAAATAGAACAATATCAATCTAGCGGGCGATGGGATTTAGCCGGCCAGTGTTTAGCTGATGCAGGAGAGAGTTTAAAGCTTGCAGGTGCTGATTTCCTTGTTCTTTGCACAAATACCATGCATAAAGTTGCACCACAAATTGAATCTCAAACAGGTCTTCCTTTATTACATATTGCTGATGCGACGGGTGAACGCATTATACAATCAGGTATAAAAAAAATTGGACTCCTAGGTACCGCTTTTACTATGGAGCAACCCTTCTATAAGCAAAGATTAATTGAAAAATTTAACGTGGATGTACTAATACCTAACCAGCAAGATAGGAAAATAGTTCATAATATTATCTATAATGAACTATGTTTAGGGATAATAAATGACAAATCTAAAAAAGAATATCAGCGTATAATGGCATCCCTTGTAGAAAACGGGGCTGAAGGTATTATTTTAGGCTGTACCGAGATAACATTACTAGTTAATCAGAATGATACGACCGTAGGAATATTTGATACTACTGCCATTCATGCTCAAAAAACAGTAGAAGTCGCACTATCTGTTTAACCAACATTAAATCCTTTCTTTAGTAACTATTGTTAAATATAGTCATTGTTAAAGAATAGTATCAAAATTAACATATTATCTAGTGCAAAATTTCATTTAATACTATTAAAAAGAATTTTGCACCCATTAAACTTCATCTTTAGATCATAATGTATAATAATATCTTTCCCTGTTGTTAATTATACCTGAGCTAATCTTATAAATATCATTTATACTTATTCACCTTAGTTCATCTATCTTAAATTTACAGATTATTACCCATTGAATATTAATTTTCTTCTAAGATAATAAAAAAATTTATTATCGAATTGACAATGGATCACTATGAATAAAAATAATGTTGGTAATGCCGTGTTGGGCAAATTTATTAAACAAAAACGTATAGAGCATCAAATTACGACAAAAAAAATGGCAGAATTAATATCTATCTCTGAAAAGTCATACATAAAATATGAAGATGGGAGCCTTTCCATATTCATTGAACATCTTATGGTAATATCTAACACATTGAATGTAGATGTTAAAACATTATTTGATACCTACGTCAACGCACAACCATGTACATAAGTATATTTCACTATCGTGCAAATTGTGCTTTACATTGAAAGAGTAAGGTATAGGCCTCGACAAGCAAAAATAAGCTAGATAACATACAAACATAACTTCAACACGAGATAAGAAATCACTATGAGCCAATCAAAAGCGGAGAAACCTCCCTTCTAATATCAGTAACATTAACTTATTAGAAGGGAAAATTATGAATTATACTAAATTTAATATAGAGACATGGTTACGTAGAGAACATTACAATATTTACGAAAAAACCATAAATTGTGGGTTTAGTTTAACAACTAAGATAGATATCACAAACCTAAAAAGATATATAGATTCAAATGGTTATGAATTTTATCCATCAGTGATTTATTTATTATCACGGGTAGTTAATACCTATAAAGAATTTAGGTTTGCAAAAAAAAATGATGAACTAATTTTATGGGATGAAGTGCACCCTAGTTTTACTATCTTCCACAAAGATACCGAAACTTTTTCTTCATTATGGTGCAAGTATTCTTCAGAAATAACAACATTTATGGAGAACTACCACCAGCAATTAACGTTGCATAAAGATAATCTCGATTTGCACCCTCAACCACAGCAAGTTGAAAATGTCTTCTATGTGTCATCTTTGCCTTGGGTTTCATTCGACAGTTTTAATCTAAATATTGCAGATATTACTAATGTTTTTACCCCGATTTTCACTTTGGGAAAATACTATAGTGAGAATAATAAAATGTGGCTTCCTCTAGCTGTACAAGTGCATCATGCAGTTTGTGATGGCTTCCATGTAGGTCAGTTTTTAACTACTTTACAAAAGCTATGTGACGAATTAACCCATTAGCCTAGATTACTCTCAGTCATGAAGGAAGCTAGCCTTCCTTCATTTATAGGAAATTAACCTCGTTAAATGGATACTCTCATCATCTTTAATTCAAAAATAATAAGCTTATGTAAATGGCATCCCCAATAGCGTCACTTTGAATAAGATATTCCGTTGGAGTAATCACCATTTTAATGGTGTTGGCGAGTAAAGAAAAAATCAATTCAATAGGATCAGTTGCAGGCATGTTTCCTCCATATTTTTCTATACATTAAGTTCTCATTGGCGCTTATACAATAAGATAAAGGCTATAGCGAAGACACTATCCCCTAACAGATTTTCATCTTTTGATAAATCTCACTGATTAAAATTTAAGCATAGAATAATCATAACTTAAAAAACTGGGCCATTACCTATGGTAAGCTCCATTATATTAAATAATTATCAACCGAGGCTCTAGTTGGTACTCTTTACCTCAAAGATTTATAATACGTTCTGTAATTAAAGATATTAATTTCGATGTATCAACGTCAGTAATAATTTTGCATTTAGCTTCATTATACTTAGCTTTTGGGTCATGATTAATGGAGGTAGATGTGTAAGCAAAACTATGACCGAATAATTTATTAGACTCATATTCGATAGTAATTGAACCGTCAATACCTGAAAAAATTTCAGGTTTAATGAGGTATGCAATAACGCAGGGATCATGGAGAAATGGGTCAAACTCTGCATATCTTCGACACATTTCTGCAACAGTCTGAGCGATAAGGCCACCTTTTTCCAAAGGACTACACAAACCAGCCCTTATATCAGCCTTACTTGTTACATCCAAACCAAGCATAGTAATATGGCGTGCACTATCAAAAACGATATGAGCAGCATGAGGATCTACATAAAAATTAAACTCAGCAGCTGGCGTTATATTCCCCTGTGTAAATGCAGCTCCGCCCATGACTACAATGTCTTTTACATTATCAACTAATTTTGGTTCTTTGATGATAGCGACGGCTATATTAGTAAGAGATGCTATTGTGCATAATGTTATTTCACCTGGGTTTGACATTACCGTATCAATAATAAAATCTACGGCGTGACCAGAATAATTTGGATAATCTGATGCGGGAAGCAATACTCCAGCTAGACCATCAGTACCATGAACATGAGTTTTACTCCCACTTTTGGACATTAGTGGACGCTCACAACCTTTTGCTAGAGGAATATCCTGCCTATTTGCTAACGCAAGTAATTGTCGTGCATTATTGTGAACCTTTTCTAATTCTACATTACCTGCAACTGTGGTTATGCCTATTAATTCTATTTCTGGAGAAGCTAAGGCTAAAAAAATGGCCACAGCATCATCTACACCAGGATCACAATCAATTATTATTTTGTTCATTCTATTACTCCTTGATTTATATGTTATACAAAAATACCAACAATAGTCGCTGATAAACAACTGACTAAAGTTGAGCCAACAATCAATCTAAAACTATTTGATGCGATCATTTTTCCATGTTCTCGGCTTATACTTGTAACGCAACCGATAATCATTCCGATAGAGCCAAAATTTGCAAATGATATTAAAAATACGGACATAATTGCATCCGTTCGTGGTGTAATGCTTGTTAATTTCATATAGTCAATCATAGCAACAAACTCATTCGATAAAATTTTAGTCGCAATAATTGTTCCAAAAGTAACACTTTCATCCCATGAACTACCCAAAATGAAAGCTAAAGGTGAAAAAATATAACCAAGAATTCCTTGAAAACTAATTCCTAAAATATTTAAAAAAACATCATTCAGCATACTAATTAAGGCGACAAAACCGATAATTATGGGAACAATTGCAAGAATAAGCTTAAAGGCATCCTGCATGTGATCTGTCAATACCTCAAAAAATGAGCCCCTTTCACCTTTATTTGCCCCCAAAGGACAAGTTGTGATATTTGTGGGTTCACTTGGATTAATAATAGAAACAATAATAAAAGTACTAAAAAAATTGAGACTAACACCAATAAAAACATAGCGTGGCTCAACCATTTGTGTATATGCGCCTAGCAATGCAATATCTACTGTTGAGATAGTACATGCAGCAATAGTATACATCTGTGCTTTAGATAGCCTTGGAATGTAATCTTTAATTGATACATAAGCAGGCATCATTCCGACTATCACAGCGCTAATAGCGGCAAAAGACTCTAATTTTCCAACTTTAGATATTTTGTTAATTAGAAAGCCTATAGTATTAATAATTAAATCTAGCGCACCGATATATTTAAATATTCCAATTATAGAGCAAATAAAAATCAAAGGTAAAAGAGCTACAACAACAAAAACCATAGAAGTTTTACTGCTTATATCTCCAAAAACAAAATCAATCCCCTTATTAGCATAATTAATTATATAATGAATACCTGATGCTATACCGTCAAGAGTAGTAAGCCCAATGGTAGTATTTAGCATGGTAGACGCGACAATAATCTCCAATGTTAACAATGTTAGTATAGATGGAAGTTTATGTTTTATATTTTTTTTACTAAAACTAAGCAAATATGCTATAAGAAAAACAAATATTAGACTAAAAAAGAATATAAGGTATTTCATAAATATCACCATGTTAATAGATTTTAATTATGATTAGTTGATTTAATGTCTCCTTAACCCACTAATTAAAAGCAAAAAAAATAATTTTTAATATCAATATATATGACCTTGCTTAAAAGGTACGATTTTAAGCATTTACATTCAATTTATAATTATATTTATAGTTCAAGCGCCAAACACTCAGGAACATAATAATTCAAATAAACTCTCCTAGTTTGTATTTTTAAACACATAATTCTTAAAATGTGAATCATGTCGCACTTGTAAGCCATACTTAAAATAAAGCTTTTTCTTTTCACAAATAACTCAGAGCGTTAGTTACCTTATAATTTTTTCAATATCTTATTGTTATTAAGCGTTAAATTCTAATGATTCTGCAATTATACATTCACTCTATCTCGCTCTCTTTACCACTGCACTGGAAAACTTGCTAAGTTTAAATAGAAGAATATGTTCTATCTAAATATTATAAACATAGGCTTTATAATGCCCATATAATTCTTACCGTGATTAACAATTTATTAAGTTACTAAAATTTCTAGTGACTACTAAAAATATAAAATAGCTAGTAGGATAAATATTTATTACTTATTTACCTTGCTTATACTAAATAAGAATAAGAAAGACTCAATACAGCTATATTATTTTAGCTCAAAAATAGATACTTTAGCCCCCAAAAAATGGAAAGTAATAATTGAAAAATTTATTGGTTCTGTATCTAGGCATAAAAACAATAGTATTGTTAACTCACATCTGAATAAGGCAGCTATAATTAGATTTTCTGACCTAAAATTTGCAGATATCATGATGAAAAAGCTCAAATACTCAAGGGGCATTAGGTTTCATGCACGAAAATTTATATTGCAGTAAATACGTTAAAACACTCAATATTATTAATGAAGAAACACACGAATGCTTAGCGCATTTTGGTTGATACATCATTGCAGGCTAAAATATCATCAGAGCACTTGAAAGTTTAAATCAGCTTCCACCGGAGGCATATCGTCAACAGTTAGAAAACTCTAAGTTTGTGTGTCTCTATTAAAGTAGGATGGACACCAATTTTCACCTATTTTATCGAACTGGTATCACTCTTCCCTCATGTTCTGCTATCATGAGCCTCTTTTTATAACTCTCGCTGATTAGGCTTTAAACATAAAACAATAATAATTTAAAAACCAAATGTACAATTATCCATCAGCAACATAAACCCCAGTAGCAGAACCTATAGAATGACGACCAATAAAGAACAGTACAACTTAAATAAGTTGCAAAAAAGAATTCGCCGCGATGTTGGCCAAGCAATCGCTGACTTTAATATGATTGAAGACGGTGACCGGATAATGGTTTGCTTATCTGGAGGTAAAGATAGTTACACACTACTTTCCATCCTGCAAAGCTTGCAAAAAAGTGCCCCAATCCAGTTCTCATTAATTGCGGTTAATTTAGATCAAAAGCAACCCGGGTTCCCTGAGCATATCTTACCTGCATACCTTGATAAACTTGGTGTAGAGTACAAAATTGTTGAAGAAAATACCTATGGGATCGTAAAAGAAAAAATTCCTGAAGGGAAAACAACCTGTTCACTGTGCTCGCGTTTACGTCGTGGAATTTTGTATCGTACGGCTACTGAATTAGGAGCAACTAAAATTGCTCTTGGTCACCACCGTGATGATATTTTACAGACTATGTTCTTGAATATGTTTTACGGTGGTAAGTTAAAAGGTATGCCCCCTAAATTGATGAGTGATGACGGAAAACACATTGTCATTCGCCCGCTCGCTTACTGTCGAGAAAAAGATATAGAACGCTTTGCGCAGGCTAAAGATTTTCCAATTATTCCATGTAACCTATGTGGTTCTCAACCAAACCTGCAACGTCAAGTTATTAAAGAGATGCTACGTGATTGGGATAAGCGCTATCCCGGCCGTATCGAAACAATGTTCCGTGCTACTCAAAATATTGTACCGTCTCATTTATGTGATACCGAATTATTTGACTTCAAAAATATTTCTCATGGAGATGAAGTTATCAATGGCGGAGATCTTGCGTTTGACAAAGAGGAGCTACCGCTTCAACCTTTTATAGATGAAGATGATAAGCCCGACTTTACAGCAGAACGCCTTGATATTATTGAAGTTAAATAAACATTTATTGATAACCTCCTCATATGGAGGTTATTTTTGCTCGGATTAGATGCAAAAAAAAGCCGATGTAAAATACATCGGCATTACAGTGGTCAATTATTCTGTATAAGAACTCAATATGAGAAAAACTACAATTATGGAGCACAACGTTCATCGCTCAACGTTGCATTCACCTGCAGGACTAATACTGCACTAAAACCTCAGTAGTTTTATTGATTTATCTCAAACTAGGTCCGGTTATCGCAAATAAGTCATCAATATTAGAGCCATCGGCTTTTTCTTAACCACCACAAAACGGTTCCAATTAAAACGGCTAATAAAACACAAAATACACTAAAGGCAAAACGGAACTCATTACCAGGGATCCCGCCTAAATTCACACCAAACAGCCCCGTTAAAAAAGTTGTTGGTAGGAATATCATGGCCATTAATGACATTGTATAAATGCGCCGATTCATCATCTCAGTCATCATATTCGTTATCTCGTCAGAAATAATCGCTGTACGTGCAATAAAACCATCGAGATCTTCAATACAACGTCCTAATCGGTCAGAAATCTCTTGAATTCGACGACGATTGGTTTCATCTAACCAAAGCAATTTTTCTGTTGTTAAACGGGAAAACATATCTCGCTGTGGAGCCATATAACGGCGTATCACAATAATTTGTTTACGAAGTAATGCTAATTCCCCTCTCTCAGGAATTTGGCTATTTAATATGAAATCTTCCATATCAATTAAACGCTCATGCAAAGAATCCGTAAAATCACTTATTTCATCTGTAATAGAATCAGCAACCTCAACTAACCAGTCACCTGTACTTTGGGCCCCGACTCCCTGCTTTAAATCATCAATGATAGAATCTAAGGAATTTACTTTTCGATGACGACTAGAAATAATTATCCGATTATTAATAAATACCCTAAACGCAACTAATTGCTCAGGCCGCTGGCCAGCATTGGTATTTAATGTTTGCAATGTTAATAAAATACCATCGCCAACACGAATCAATCGCCAACGTCCTGAATGCCCAGATAAAGCAGACTTAACTTGGTCATTAAAGAGATCTGATTGCTGAATCCAATTAAAACTTTGTGGGTCCTTATAATCATAATGAAGCCAAAACGGTGATTGCTGGTTTGCGCTAGCATTCACGTCGATAGGAAGTAACCCACCGTCTCCATTTAACTGAAATGCATGTACAGGATTTGAATTTTGGAATAAAGAACCATAAATCAGTCCCATGCAATATCTCCCTTTTATAATCAATACGGTATTTTTAGTCGAATAGTGACATATTTGTCATTATTTCAAGAATCGTTCTCACGATACATAAAATAACAAAAAAAAGATTGAGATTAATATCTCATAAAAACAGACAATTTCCCATAAATCACAAAATATCGCCATTTTTGCTAAATAACACTACATAATTGACACAAACGAGCAATAAAGTTCATGATGATTTTTTTATTATGAAAAGGTAGTGTTTATTCCTTTTTTGGTCCTCCTTCCCATTCTCCAGAGGAAGGAGCTTTTTTTCTTTCCTTTAGAAAAAGCAGCCCGTACCTTGCACAGGCTGTATCCTATTTTAATGTTTAATGATATAAAAACTGTGGCTATAAGCGACATCTTCGGGGTTGTTTATCGGGTACCCCTTCAGCCAAGGCTTAATTAAGCGTGCATTGGTATATTGGTAAATAGGCGCGATTGGAGCTTCTTTTGCAATGATTGCTTCCGCATTATTATAATAACGGTTGCGTAATTGTGCATTCGTTTCAATACTCGCCGACTCAATAACGCTATCATATGCAGGGTTATTAAATTTTGGTATATTGCCAGTATGTTGAGATGTAAGCAGAGACAAGAATGTTGAAGGCTCATTAAAATCACCTATCCATGATGCACGTATAACATCAAAATTTCCTGTATTGCGGCTATCTATATAAGTTTTCCATTCTTGATTTACTAATTTGACTTCAGCGCCTAATTTTTTCTTCCACATAGAAGCAATTGCAATCGCAATTTTCTGATGATTTTCTGAACTGTTGTACAACAATGTTAATTCTAACGGGTGATTTGGACCAAAACCTGCTTGCTGTAATAACACTTTTGCTTGCTGGTCTAATTCTTTTTGTGAGTAGCTATTGTAAAGCCCTTTTTCAGGTTTAAAGCCATCGGTGACATCGGGAGTAAAATAATTTGCAGGTTTTTCCCCTGTACCTAATACTTTATTAGCAATTAATTGGCGGTCAATCGCCATGGATAAGGCTTTTCTAACACGAACGTCATCCGTCGGTGCGCGTTGGGTATTAAATGCATAGTAATAGGTCCCTAATTGGTCTGGTGTAAAGACTTCATTAGGAATATCTTTCAATAATTTTTGATAGCGTTGTTTTGGAAATGATTCGGTAATATCCAAGTCTCCCGCTAAATAACGATTAGTTGCATGAGACTCTTGGTTAATCGGGACAAAAGTGACTTTAGTTATCACTGTATTTTGATGATCCCAATAATTTTTGTTTGGAACTAAAACAATTTTTTCATTAACCACTCTGTCAGATAAAACAAAAGCGCCATTTCCGACTAAATTACCTACTTTTATCCAGTCATTACCAAACTTTTCAACGGTTCCTTGGTGAACAGGAAATAAACTAAAATTAGCTGCTAATGAAGAGAAATAAGGTACTGGTTTATTTAAAGTAATCTTTAATGTATGCGCATCAACCGCTTCAACACCTAGCTGTTCAACAGGCAGTTTTCCATCAATAATAGCTTGCGCATTGTTAATACCTGCTAATGCTGCAAACCAAGCAAATGGTGATGATGTTACCGGTGAAACCAGTCGTTGCCAGCTATAAACAAAATCTTGAGCCGTGACAGGGTCACCATTCGACCAACGAGCATCAGTCCTCAGTGTAAATGTCCAAATCCGGTTATCTGTTGTATTCCAATTTTGGGCTACACCTGGGATAGGCTTTCCATGGTCATCCTGGTTAACAAGCCCTTCAAATAAGTCACGCATGACTTGCGCTTCCGTTAACCCCACTGACTTTACCGGGTCCAAAGAAGCCGGCTCGTCTTTTAAATGACGCGTAACTTCTTGGTTTTCAGCTAAAACTGTGCCAGTGGGTATCACCGCACTAATAGCTTGTGTAGTAAAAATAACTGAAGAAATCAAAACAGCTAAAGATGTGAATGAATGTTTATGCATTTTATTTTCTATCTTGTTAGTATAAATAAAGTTAACTAAAAGCCTAGTTAAATGATTTCAAGTGAAGGTGCTATTGTTAGCAATATTACTGCATTTACGTCTTAAGTTTCATTTAGGTAAATTAATTATTGAAACATATTTCCGTATATCCATAAAAAATAATAGATTATAGAGCAAAAACTCACTCAGTTTAGATAATATCAAACAGCGATACACTTGAGTTATTCTGTAGTTTATCTTAATTTATCATATGCTTTCATATTTCAGAAATCTACATTTCTCTTGTAATCAATTGATTTACCTATCTAAATATACACAAACTAATACTCGCATTATACAATAATAGCTATGCCCATATCCTTATCATTTTTCTGATCAGTAAATAATGACTAAAGAAATCAATACAGACAGATTTCCTTTTGTTACACTCCATAAGGCAATTTAAAAAGGTGCATAACAGAAAACGCAAGCATTGAAAAAGCTTAGTTGTTATATAATGATAATGCACCATACCCTAATAAAAAGTATGTAATATTACCTTACTTTGCCCCATGTAGAACTCAAAGTAAGTGATAAGGTTTCTGTATGAAATTTGGTCATTAGTAGAATGTAAAACTCAGCACTGTATAACTACTCATTAAAAAACCTTTAATCGCAAAGATTTTTTATTAGAAGTTAGATTAAGTTAACAGTGAATCACTTTATGAACGGGAGAAAAATTCATGTCGCAAACAGTTAAATTAAAAGGTAATGACATCACAGTTAATGGTGTTTTTTTACAAGCAGGTTCAAAAGCTAAGCCCCTTACCCTTGTCACCAAAGATCTCAGCGAAGCAACGCTGGAAACTTATGAAGGTAAAAGAAAAGTTTTAAATATTTTTCCAAGTGTAGACACTGGCGTATGCGCGGCATCAGTTCGCAAATTTAATAAGCTCGCAAACGAGTTGGACAACACGGTTGTGTTATGCATTTCTGCTGACCTGCCTTTCGCACAAGCACGTTTTTGTGGTGCAGAAGGTTTAGATAATGTCGTTATGCTATCTTCTTTCCGTAGTGATTCATTTGCTAATGACTATGGTGTTGCTATCGCTAGTGGTCCATTAAAAGGCTTAAATGCACGTTCCGTTGTTGTCTTAGATGAAAATAATAACGTTATTTATAGCCAATTAGTCTCTGAAACTACTGAAGAACCTGATTACGACAGTGCATTAAACAGCCTTAAATAAGCTTTTTATATCATTTAACTCACTGTAATTAGTAATGAAGCGGGAATTTTCCGCTTCATTACTCAATATAAAAACCACACTAATCTACGTGAGCCCAGTACAATGGCTGGTGGTTCTTCGCATTAACAACATTCGCAAATAACTTATTGTCACTCATTATAGAGATCAAAGTATGAGAAAGCGTACTCAATACTTTTAAGGCTTGATCCTGAGTGACAGGGCAACAAGATGTCAAAATATCAATAATAAGGTCTCGAGGCTTATGGCCATTTTTCACCAATGCCTCCCACGTGAAACGATTTTTCTTCGTTAAATATTTTACTGCGGCTTTATTCATCAGATAAAGTTCAGCAGCTGAGGCAGCAGACTCAAACATATCATTTTTATAATGACTCTGGCTCATGTATTCGCGTAACTTACGATTTACAATGAAATTAATAGTGAATTGGTCCATGGCAACTCCTTGTAGGCTGAAACCCATCAGATGAGATTACGATACCCTAAAACAGTAGCTGTCTTTGTTATATAGCAGGAAAATTCACCAATTAGCAATAGTATTAGTAAGGTTTTGCCATACTAAACACGAGCTAAAAAAGGTACGTCTTTAAAATAACATTGAATTAGTGCCCTATTCTCATAGATTTTACCGACTGTTCGTACTACAGCATCTCGGCAATACTTATTCAAACCGTGGGTCGGTATTGCCGTTGCAATGCCAGAACCACTAAAAAACAAACCTATTGCTGTTAACACATAGGTTATTCTTTTGTTCATTTTAATTAGTTTTGCTCTTTTTTCGTATTGAGACCATATTCTCTTAATTTATTGGCAATTGCCGTATGAGAAATATCCAAGCGTTTAGCTAATTTACGAGTGCTCGGGTAATCACGATACAAGCGCGCTAATACTGACGCTTCATAGCGTTTAGTAATTTCATCTAGCGAACCATTGAGCGAATCTAAAGCCAGTGCGGGAGGATTTACTACATCAGGTAATTGGATATTCTCTGCTTCCAATATATTGCCATTAAGTTGAGTTAACCCTTGATAAAGGGCATTTCTCAGTTGCCTTACATTACCCGGCCAATAATAACTGCTTAAAAATTCGATTAGCGAAGGCGCCAATTTAGGCTCTGCAATATGAAGCTCTTTGGAAAAGCTGGCTACAAATGTCTTGGTTAGCGGTAGAATATCTTCTTTACGTTCACGTAATGGAGGGATGGTTAATGTGAGTACATTTAAACGATAATAAAGGTCCTCTCTGAATTTTTTTTCTGCCACCAATTCAGGTAGATTTTTCTGTGTTGCACAAATTACACGGACATTAACCTTAACTTCTCGTTCCTCGCCAACACGCCTAAATGTTCCATCATTTAAAAAACGTAATAACTTAATTTGCATTTGAGGTGACATTTCAGCAATTTCATCAAGCAATACTGTTCCGCCATTTGCTTGTTCAAAAAAACCTTTTTTACCTTCAACTGCATTTGGATACGCCCCTGCTGCATAACCAAATAATTCACTTTCTACGACATCATCCGGCATCGAAGCACAATTTAAACCTAAAAACGGTTCTTTTCCTCGCGCACTATGCAAATGACAAGCTTTCGCTAAGATATCCTTCCCAGTCCCTGTTTCACCAACGAGTAATAATGGCTCATCCAGCATCGCAACACGTTTAGCCCGTTCAACCACATTTGCCATGACAGGGCTAACAGCAATAATTTGTTCAAAACCACTGCCATCTACCTCAATAACTTGTTTACGTTGCTTATCTAAAATTTCAGCCGATTTCAACAGCAACACAGCTCCTGTACAATGGAGTTTACCATTTTCATCTGCCAAAATAATAGGAGTCACTTGCATCAAATAGTCTTGGCCTTTAATGACGACTTTCTCTGTATAAGCTTCTGGTGACTCTCGTTCAAACCAACGTACCAGCCCTTGGCTACTGACTAACTGAGAAAAGGTTTTTTCTCGAATTTTTGCCTCATCATAACCAAATAATTGCAATGTCATTGGGTTAACCAACTCAATATTTAGCTTATTATCAATGGACAAAACAGGTTCTGGAAATGAGTTTAATAGCGCCCAAACAGCTTTATGCTCTCTTTCTGAAGGCATAAAATAAATTCGGCGAACATCAATAACACCATTGATACGCCGTATTTCTGCCATCAATGTGCTGAATACCTGAAAATCCACAGGTGTAAAATTTAGGTAAATCCTACGTTGAGGAGATATTTCAATACCTTTTAAATCAATATTTTGTAGGACTAAAAGATCAAGTAATTCACGCGTTAAACCGATACGGTCTTGGCAGGTCACTTCGAGGCGCATGGATAGGAACCTTCATCAAAAAAGCCGAGAGAATAAAGGTATTTTAGCCTTAAACATTAAGGGAATACAGTGTTTGTGTCACAAATTGTTGACAGCTTGTAAGCTTCATAGGTATTAACAAATAAAATCACTGCTTTCCTTAATTTTTTAAGGCTTGAAATAACAATAAGCATATTAATCAACAAATGATGCTGCTGAGTGAGTGAAAACTGTCAACTCACTCTGCCAGCGATATTTCTTTACGCTTTATCTTTTTTACTGGGAATAACATTCTTTAATTGGCCAATTAGCTGATGACGAAAATCGGCTAAACGAGGCTTGTTTTCAATCCAAGGTAGTGGTCGGCATAATTCCATCGCCTTAATACCTAAACGTGCAGTTAACAAACCCGCACCAATACCTTGTGCTGCACGTGTTGATAACCGTGCGGTAATGTCTTGAGATAACCAATCCATCCCCACTTCACGAATTAATTCAGATGCACCTGCAAAGGCAATATTAATGAGCACCATACGAAATAGCCGAATTCGGCTGTAATAACCGAGTTCAATACCATAGATTGCCGCGATCCGATTAATTAGACGAATATTTCGCCAAGCAATAAATGCCATATCCACCAGTGCTAACGGGCTCACTGCAATCATAATGGCCGATTCAGCGGAACAACGACTAATTTCTTTACGAGCTTGTTCATCAAGAATGGGCTGAACCATTCGACTATATAATTCAACAACTTCTCTATCATTATGAGAATCATGGAGAGTGGCTTGCCAATTAACAATCGCAGGATGTTGCATTGATAACGCAGATTGTTTTGCCAATTTTTCACAAAAAACCTTTCCTTGCCCCATTCCATGACTGTGCAATAATTCGCGAGCAAAGTCTCGTTCCTCTGCTCGTTCTCTTAAGCGATACAACCGCCGCCATTCACCAACGACTGACCCTACACCCGCCACAACAATTAAACCACCCGCAGCAGCAACACCTAACGCAGTCCAATCCTGTGTTACCCATGATTGGTGGATCCAAACGCCCAGTTGAGCAACGACACTGATCCCAAAAATCCCTGCTGCAGCGCCAACTAACTTTCTCCAAAAACTCCGTTTTGGTTTTAACGCTTCGTTAATCAGGCTTTCAACCTCACCCTCTTGGCTATCTTGTTCTGCTTCCAAAGAAACTGGAGTGAATTTTTCGAGTTCTCGTTCATCAAAAACTTGGGCTTTTTTTAGCGATTCTTTCGTATCATTTTCACTACTTTCAGCGAAATCTAAACGCTGTTTTAAAGGTTCATTCATTTCAGTTTATCTCCCAACAAAAATTCAAGCGCACTGTCCATACGAATATGTGGCAATGGTTGATCCATTGGCGTTGGCCTTGGTCTGAAATCTTCAAATTGAAAACCTTGAGTTTGCCAGAATTGCTCATTTGGCAACCGTTTTGGGACTTCACCAGGATAAAACATTAGCGGTTGTCCATCACTTAACCGATTCCCTTTTAACGCAGGTAATTTTTCACCTTTATAATCCACAAGGCCACTTTCGGTTGCTTGTATTGATGCTAAACCAACACAATCCATGCTGATCCCTTCAAATGCAGCATGCTGCCATGCCTCTTGCACTAATTGTTGCAATAAAGCCACTAAATTTGCATGCTGATCTGGTGTTACATGGTCTGACTTGCTCGCCGCAAAGAGTAATTTATCAATACAAGGTGAAAATAAACGCCTCAATAATGTGCGTTTACCATAATGAAAACTACGCATTAATTGAGTTAACGCCATTCTCATATCATTAAATGCATCAACACCACTATTTAACGGTTGCAAACAATCAACTAAAACAATTTGTCGGTCAAAACGTTGGAAATAATCACGATAAAAACCCTTTACAACATGCTCACAATAATATTGATAGCGTTGCTGTAATGCGCCAATATTGGTGTTTTTTCCTGCCTGTGCGAGCTTTTTATCACCATATTTGGCTACATTTGGCCATGGGAAAAATTGGAGTGCGGGTGCTCCTGTTAATTCAGCCGGTAAAACGAAACGACCCGGTTGAATAAAATGTTGCCCTTGGGCCTTGCATTCCACTAAATACTGGGTGTAGGCAGCAGCAATTTCAGCCAGCAAATTTTCGTCAACAGGCGCTAAAGGGTCACATTTTTCACACAATGTCAGCCATGGTTGGGCTAAATGTGCACGCTCTCCCTTTATTAAGGTGTTCATTTGTTCAGACCATGCTAGATAATTTAAATCTAGCATGGGTAAATCCAACAACCATTCGCCGGGATAATCCACAATCTCTAAATATAATGAT
The DNA here is from genome assembly GCF_013255915.1 of Providencia rettgeri. GTDB lineage: Bacteria > Pseudomonadota > Gammaproteobacteria > Enterobacterales > Enterobacteriaceae > Providencia > Providencia hangzhouensis. The sequence continues at coordinate 2,780,880 of NZ_CP053896.1, forward strand.
GAGTTATCGACAAAATGGCGCAAAAAAGAGTCTTCTGAACGGTAATGCAATTTAAGGCGTATTTCACTGACCCCCCGTGTTGGTGTTGGCCATTGCGGTGGTTCCCCATAAAGGGATGCAATACCTTCATCATACGCAAAGCGTGGTACTGACAAATCACGGTGAGGTATCCGTTTCACCCCTAACAACCGCTTATCACGCGCGGCAGAAAATAAAGGGAGCCGTGCGCCCGCATTCACATTCAATAATTGGTTCACCAGTGAAGTAATAAATGCGGTTTTTCCACTACGGCTAAGCCCTGTTACTGCGAGCCTAACATGACGATCAACACTTCTATTCATCAAATCAGTTAATTCACTGTGCAGTCGTTTCATGCTCCTCCCAAGACTTATCCTTTCAATTTAAACTCATTTTACGTCATATTGCGTTCTATAATTTAGCATAAAACAAATTGTATTAGGTTAACCGTTTAATTAGTACATTAAGCAACCATTTACTTGTCAATAACTTAATAAGTTTACCTATGAACCCTGCTGGGCCATACGTCATGAGCAACACTGCGGCTAATCGAATACCTTTTCGTAGCAAAAGTTTCTTTGCAAATTTTTTAATTCGATAACGAACGTTGTTTGCCATATTTCACTCACTTTTTTATCAAAAACAAAAGGGATTTGGTTTTGAAACCTAATCCCTTATCATGTGATGGCGATACGATTTATTATAGATTTCGAAATTTACTGTTCACTGTATAAGTATCTGACGTAACGTATCTTTCAATCTGGCGTAGCTTCATTTCACCTGATTTTAATTGTGTATCGATTTGGTTAATAAGACTACTGACTTCTGGGCCAATATCTTGCTGTGAACGGTAGCCACTTGGTGCCGTTTCTACGACAAAGCACATCACGATATACAAAATCAAAGTAATACCAAAACTGACAAATAGAGCCAATACGGCTAATGCTCTAACCAAAGCAACTGGAAGTTCTAAATACTCAGCAATACCCGAACACACACCACCGAACACACGTCTATCCGTTAAACGATAAAGTTTGCGGTTGCGAAATTGAGTCATTATTTTTGCCTCCAATTTGGGTGTTCTGCATCCAAAATATCTTCAAGTGTTTTAATGCGTTGCTGCATCTGTGATGCTTGTTCTGCTAATTGCATCAAACGTTGTACTTCATTTTCAGTTAGCTGACTCCCCTGCCCACTGTTTTTTTTGCTGTAATGTAGCCACAGCCAAATAGGCAGAATAAAAATGAGAAAAATGATTAATACGAGAGACAGAAAAACGTAGCCCATCACATATCCTTATACATATGGTTAACCTATCTATGGCACTGATACGATATTACTAACGTACCAGTGCATCAAAATAACTGTTACTGATCTTTATTGATTTTAGCTTTAAGTGCCGCTAATTGCGCACTTATTTCGTCGTCTGCTTTTAACTCTGCAAACTGTTGATCCAGTGATTTTTGTTTCCCAATACCATAACTTTGGGCTTCACCTTCCATATGGTCTATACGGCGCTCAAACTGTTCAAAACGCGCCATTGCTTCATCCAGTTTGCCGCTATCCAGCTGGCGACGTACATTACGACTAGATTGTGCGGCTTCCATACGAACAACCATTGATTGCTGTTTCGCACGAGTTTCTTGCAGTTTGTTTTCTAATTCAGTGATTTCACCTTTCAAACGAGTCAAGGTTTCATCAACAATAATCAGCTCGTGTTTTAAGGTATCGACCATTGCACTCACTTTTTGCTTTTCAATCAGTGCCGCACGCGCTAAATCTTCTTTATCTTTCACCAGCGCTAATTCTGCTTTTTCTTGCCAATCAGCAACTTGTTTTTCGCCCATCTCAATGCGACGTTCTAAACCTTTCTTTTCTGCTAAAGTACGTGCTGATGTTGACCGGATTTCAACTAACATATCTTCCATTTCTTGAATCATCAGACGGATCATTTTTTGCGGATCTTCTGCTTTGTCTAACAAAGAAGCGATGTTTGCATTAATGATATCGGCAAAACGTGAAAAAATACCCATTGTTTATATCCCCTTGATGGATTTAATCATTCTGTAGCGCCTCGACCTGATTTGGCTTCCAACCCATACCTGACGCTCCGTAAGTCTAACAACAATTCGCATGTTGCTGTATTTAGCTATTGCTATTACATATTTTAAATAGCAATTCGCGTGCCAACTTTTAAATTAATTCATATTGATATGATTTTAAAGAGAATAATTATAAGCTTCCCCTGAAAATCATTTTAGTCTATAGTTCAAATATCGGCATTTTAAACCAACTATTGGTGAAAAAAACCATGAAAGAAACCAATGAACCTATTCTTGGCGTTTCAAGTAACTTTCTCGATGTACTCGAACAAGCCTCTGAACTCGCACAACTCAATAAACCTGTTTTAGTTATCGGTGAACGCGGCACGGGTAAAGAGCTTATCGCAGATAGACTCCATTACCTTTCCCCTCGCTGGCAAGAAGCTTTTATCTCTCTCAATTGCAGCGGACTCAATGAGAATTTGCTGGATTCTGAATTATTTGGACATGAAGCGGGGGCTTTTACGGGAGCCCAAAAACGCCATCAAGGGCGCTTTGAACGAGCTGACAAAGGTTCTCTTTTTCTTGACGAACTCGCGACTGCACCTATGTCAGTTCAAGAGAAACTCCTGCGTGTCATTGAATATGGCGAGCTTGAACGTGTCGGTGGAAGCCAAGCTTTACACGTAGATGTGCGTTTAATCTGTGCCACAAATGCCAATTTACCCGAACTCGCCAAACAAGGTCGTTTTCGAGCCGACCTCTTAGATAGACTGGCTTTTGATGTCATTCGCCTTCCCCCATTACGTGAACGGCAACCTGATATATTATTATTAGCAGAGCATTTTGCTATTTTAATGTGTGGTGAATTAAAACGTTCGCACTTTACAGGTTTTACACGACATGCCCAACAAGCCCTGCAAAACTACCCATGGCCAGGTAATGTACGCGAATTAAAAAATGTCATTGAGCGTTCAATATACCGCCATGGAAACCATGCTGAACCCGTTGATAATATTATTTTCAATCCATTTGGTGAAAAACTTGCTGAGCTACATGAATCACCAAGCCCCCAACCCATACAGCCTTCCCAACAAGCAAATACCATTTTACCTTCACTACCTTGTGACTTACGTCAGTGGCAACAGCAATCTGAAAAAGCACTATTAGAACAAGCGCTAGCAGATTGTCATTTTAATCAGCGTAAAGCAGCACAACGGTTATCTCTAAGTTATGACCAACTGCGTGGTTTAATTAAAAAACATCAAATAAATATTGAAATTTAATAGTCATTAGTTCAAACAATCCAAATTTATTGTTTGAACTAATGCAATATACTTAGAGATAAAAAGTTTAAATTTGAAAATCGTGGGCTTTATTATTACTAAATGTTTCCAATTTCACATTGCACTTTTAAATATTACTTATCACTTAATTACTAACAGCATTAGTAAAAAACCAAATAAAATAAAAACAATAAATAACAATTAGTTAAAAGATAACTTCATCATAAAAAATTAAGCAAAATTACACTAAAAACCATTTTGACACCCCCAAAAAAAGTGATAATTAGTAATTTCCACTAGCTATTATATAAAAAATATAATTTTCTTTAGCACGTTTAGTTAATTATATATAGATAGATAGATAATTCTATTTTAATATGATTAATGCTGTTTTATTATTTGTATTTACACCTTGTCATATTTAACTACTGTGCGAAATATATTTATATGATATCTCTATTAATATAATTCTTATTATATGAGGAGCCTATTATGAAAAATATAAATGTACTAGCGATCACCTTTTTTCTTCTAGGGTTATCTCCTACGGTTAATGCGCAATCATTGATGAAAACATTTTCTTACTGTGATGCCGCTTTCTTCAAGAAAATAAAAGATGACCCTGTTTTAAACCATATTTCTAATGCATTGAAAAATAACCAATTAGGCACCAATGAATACGTTTCTGTTAATCTCAATTTTTCACCAACCGGTATTGTGACTTTTAACCGTTTTTTTGTTAGTCATAGTAATTTTGATAAATATGATGGCTTCGCCTATTTAGGCTTGCGTGGTCAATACTATTTTTGGGGATTTGAAACAACACAAAGCCTTGAAGAGGTTGTCCGCTATACGTCATCAAGAATTGCGATTATAAAGGTAGGAAATACTTATATCTACTCACCGATGATCCGCCATAATTTGCAAAGTAAATGGGTATTTAACGAACACGCAACGCAAGATTACAACTTGGAACCAAATGCTGCTGAAAAAATGCTGATTATTGAAAAAGATGAGCAAAGAGGTGTTGTTCGTTTCTTATGTACCCTTCAAGGCAACGTAACCGATGAAGACTTACACTATGTGGGTTTAAAATAATAGCTAGAAATTAAGCTAAACAAGCTCATCTATTTCTCCATAAAAAAAAAGCCAGCACCCAAGCTGGCTATCAAATAAAACACTGGAAGCAATGTGAGCAATGTCATGCCTTGTCTACATAAGCACTCGGCTTAAGTGACAAAACGAATGATAATCGTTATCAGTGTCATTTGTAAAGCTTTTTAATGAGATTTTTTCTCATTAAGACATACTTCAATGATTAATATAATAATTTAAGTTGATTATTATATTAACATCATCCCTTTTAGCTTAATTTTCATACGTTATGAGGCTAAATTTTGCTTATACCCTGTAGCCCCATTTTTACGCTACAATAGGTCAATTCTCGTTAACGATGTCAGTGGTATGCGCCTATTAACTGTTTGGTTTTTATTTATCATTTCTGTGTCTGCACAAGCGCTTAATAACCAAGAGCGCTTTACCGATATTGTGGCTAACGAGGTCCCTGCAGATATACGCCAAAAAGGCTTTATTTACTGTGTAAATGGGGTCGTTACCACGTTTAACCCACAATTAGTTAGTAGTGGGCTAATTGTCGACCCTCTCGGTGCTCAAATTTATGATCGGCTATTAGATGTTGATCCGTTCACTTATCGCTTGGTTCCTGAACTGGCTGCTAGATGGGAAGTTTTAGATAACGGTGCAACTTACCGTTTATACTTGCGTAAAGATGTAAAATTCCAAAATACAACTTGGTTTACACCTACACGCAATATGAATGCTGATGATGTTGTGTTCAGCTTTTCCCGCATGTTTGAGGTGAATCACCCCTATCACTACATCAATGGGGGGCATTACCCTTATTTCGATAGCTTACAGTTCGCCAACAGCGTGCAAAGCATACGTAAAATTAATAACCATACAGTGGAGTTTCGTTTGAACTCTCCTGATGCGTCTTTTTTATGGCATTTGGCGACACATTATGCTCCTATTCTTTCATCCGAATATGCCGATTTCCTTTCAAGCATAAATCGCCAAGAGCTGATCGATTGGCGACCAATTGGTACGGGGCCATTTCATTTAGATGACTACCAAGCAGGGCAATTCGTTAGACTTCTTAGAAATGACAATTATTGGAAGGGCTTGCCTCGTATGGAAGAAGTGGTTGTTGACATGGGAGCAGGTGGAACTGGCCGTATTTCAAAATTACTCACTGGGGAATGTGACGTTTTAGCTTACCCTGCCGCAAGCCAGTTAAAGGTATTACGCGATGACCCGCGTTTACGAATTTCTATGCGTTCTGGGATGAATATTGCCTACCTCGCATTTAACACCAGCAAGCCGCCATTAGATAAGCTAAAAGTACGCCAAGCAATTGCGTATGCAATTAATAATGAACGTCTAATGCAATCAATTTATTACGGCACGGCAGAAACAGCTGCATCTATTTTACCAAGAGCATCATGGGCTTATGACAATCAAGCAAAGATCACCGATTATAATCCCGAACTTTCTAAGCAAATGCTCAAAGAGATGGGATTAGAAAATCTAAAACTAGATTTATGGGTACCAATCGCCTCCCAATCATATAACCCAAGCCCACTTAAGATGGCAGAGCTTATCCAAGCTGATTTAGCGCAGGTCGGTATTGTGATGAATATCCGTTCTGTCGAAGGCCGTTTCCAAGAAAACCAATTAATGGATAGAAGCCATGATATGACATTAGCGGGTTGGACAACTGACAGTAATGACCCAGACAGTTTTTTCCGTCCGCTACTGAGTTGTGCAGCAATTGGTTCCCAAACCAATTTAAGCCATTGGTGTAACCCTGCCTTTGATGAAATCTTACATAAGGCACTATTGACACAGCAATTAGCCGCACGTATAGATTATTACCACCAAGCACAGCAAATTTTAGGGGAAGATTTACCCGTCTTACCCCTCGCCTATTCTTTACGTTTACAGGCCTACCGCTATGATATAAAAGGCCTAATGATCAGTGCGTTTGGTAATACCTCATTTGCTGGCGTGTATCGTGAAATGGAGCAGCCTGAAAAAGTTTCTCCGAAAAAACAGAGGCAGAAACCATGATTATTTATTCACTGCGTCGTTTTTTACTTTTATTAGTCACGGTGTTCTTCTTATCGCTAGTCAGCTTTAGTTTAAGCTATTTTACGCCTAATGCACCTCTGAGCGGCGCATCACTTATCGATGCCTATATTTTTTATTTTGAAGGCTTACTCCATTTTGATTTTGGTGTTTCAAGTATCAACGGGGAACCCATAACCGAACAATTAAGGGACACATTCCCTGCAACCATGGAGTTATGCATTTTAGCGTTTATTTTTGCTTTAACGACAGGTATACCACTCGGCATCATTGCTGCATTTTGGCGTAACAAGCCTGCAGATATTGCTATCAGTGTCTTTGCTTTATTAGGATTTTCTGTCCCTGTATTTGTACTTGCACTGGTTTTAACTCTCTTTTTCTCATTACATCTAGGATGGCTTCCTGTATCTGGCCGAATTGACCTATTATATAATTTAAAAACGGTGACTGGCTTTGCCTTGGTTGATGCATGGCTTTCTGACTCCCCCTATCGTAACGATATGATTATCAATGTACTTGAGCACATGGTGTTACCTGTCCTCACTTTAGCACTCGCACCAACAACCGAGGTTATTCGGTTAGTACGTAATAGCACCGAAGAAATCGCCAGTGAAAATTATATCAAAGCAGCCGCTATTCGAGGGCTTTCACGGATTAAAATCATTCGCCGCCATATTTTTCATAATGCTATTCCACCGATTATTCCTAAGCTTGGCTTACAGTTTTCTACGATGTTAACACTGACCATGGTCACTGAACTCGTTTTTAACTGGCCGGGGCTTGGTCGTTGGTTGGTTACAGCAATCCGCCAAGAAGACTACTCTGCGATTTCTGCTGGGGTGATGCTAATTGGTGCGCTCGTGATTACTGTAAATGTGCTGTCTGATATTTTAGGTGCCATGATGGACCCATTAAAACATAAGGATTGGTATGTCCTCAGATAATTTTTATCGTGAACAAAAAATGCCATCCCCAACTCGAGTGGTATGGAATATCTTCTCATCAGATGTAACCTCTATGGTGGGGTTTGTTGGTGTGTTGGTTTTATTAATTTTATGTTTTGTTGGCTCTTATCTGGCACCTTATGCACTAGATCAACAGTTTCTAGGTTACCAACTAACGCCGCCGTCTTGGTCTCATTATGGCGAAGTGGCATTCTTCTTTGGTACAGACGATCTGGGCCGTGATATTCTAAGTCGGCTATTGATTGGTACTAAATCGACATTTGGTGCCGCTATTTTAGTCACACTGATTGCGACACTTATTGGATTAGTTCTCGGCTGCTTAGCTGGGATGACTCGTGGGTTAAAATCTGCAATTTTTAACCATATACTCGATACGTTACTGTCAATTCCTTCCTTATTACTGGCAATTATTGTTGTCGCCTTTATGGGCGCTAGCCTACAAAATGCAATGCTAGCTATTTGCCTTGCATTAATTCCACGAATGGTAAGAACTATCTATGTCGCTGTACATGATGAGTTAGATAAAGAATACATCGTTGCCGCACGCCTTGATGGCGCTTCAAACATTTTTATTTTATGGTATACCGTACTTCCTAACATTACCCCTATTCTCGTCACTGAACTGACTCGAGCACTTTCTATCGCTATTTTAGATATTGCTGCTTTAGGTTTTCTTGATTTAGGTGCACAACTTCCCTCTTCTGAATGGGGTGCTATGCTAGGTGATACTTTAGAGCTTATCTATGTGGCTCCTTGGACGGTTATCTTGCCAGGTGCTGCCATCATGATAAGCGTGCTTTTTGTTAACCTTTTAGGTGACGGGTTACATCGTGCCATCAACGCGGGGGTTGAATAATGCCACTTCTAGACATCCGCAATTTAACTATCGAATTTATGACTGCAAATGGCCCCGTCAAAGCGGTTGACCGCGTTTCAATGACGCTATCTGAGGGGGAAATAAGAGGTTTAGTTGGCGAGTCAGGTTCTGGAAAAAGCCTTATTGCAAAAGCTATCTGTGGCGTGACTAAAGATAATATTCGAGTAAAAGCTGACCGTTTTCGCTTTCAAGACATTGACTTACTAAAACTCAGCCCACGTAAACGCCGCAAACTAATTGGCCATAATATCTCGATGATATTTCAAGAGCCACAATCTTGTCTCGACCCAGCTGCTGATATTGGTAAACAGCTTATCCAAGCTATCCCAGGGTGGACTTATAAAGGCCGCTGGTGGCAACGTTTTAATTGGCGTAAACGTCGTGCTATAGAGCTATTGCACCGTGTGGGGATAAAAGATCATAAAGATATCATGCGCAGTTATCCTTATGAATTAACCGATGGTGAATGTCAAAAAGTCATGATAGCGATTGCCATCGCTAACCAACCCCGGTTATTAATCGCTGATGAACCCACCAATGCGATGGAGTCAACTACTCAGGCTCAAATTTTCCGTTTATTGGATAAATTAAACCAAAACAATAATATGGGAATTTTACTCATTAGTCATGATATGGAAATGATGTCGAAACTTGTTGATCGCATCAATGTACTCTATTGCGGGCAAACAGTTGAAAGCGCAACTCCTGAAGATATTCTACAACGGCCACGCCACCCCTATACTCAAGCACTAATCCGCTCAATCCCTGATTTTGAAAGCCCTCTTCCCCATAAAGGGCGGTTAAATACGTTACCTGGTGCAATTCCTTCACTTGAACATTTGCCCATTGGTTGTCGCCTTGGACCTCGTTGCCCCTATGCACAACGAACTTGCATCAACGCGCCACAATTACGCAATATTAAAGGCCATCTCGTTGCTTGCCATTACCCGCTAAACACCGAGGAACAACCCTAAATGGAAACCTTACTTGAAGTCCGTAATCTCACAAAAACTTTCCGTTTTCGTGAAGGGTTATTTCATCGACACGAATTACAAGCCGTCAAACCCGTTAGCTTTAACTTACAGGCAGGCCAGACATTAGCTATCATTGGCGCCAATGGCTCAGGAAAATCAACCCTTGCGCGAATGTTATCAGGCGTTGTAGAACCCACCAGCGGCGATATTTTCATTCGTGGACAACGCCTGAATTTTGGCGATTATAGCTACCGTTGCCAGCGTATTCGCATGATTTTCCAAGATCCAAGTACATCCCTAAACCCAAGGCAGCGTATTGGTCAAACCCTTGAGCTCCCTTTAAAATTAAACACTGACTTAACTGGCATAGAACGTGAAAGGCGTATTATTCAAACGCTTCGCCAAGTCGGGTTACTCGCCGACCACGCTGAATATTATCCACACATGTTAGCATCTGGGCAAAAACAACGTATTGCATTGGCAAGAGCACTTATTCTACAACCCGAAATTATTATTGCTGATGAAGCGTTAGCTTCGTTAGACATGTCCATGCGCTCGCAAATCATCAACTTGATGTTAGATTTACAAGCAAAACAAGATATTGCATTTATCTATGTTACCCAGCACTTGGGGATGATGAAACACGTCAGCGATAAAATGCTTGTCATGGATAAAGGCGAAGTTGTTGAGCGTGGTAATACCGCAGAGGTTTTAGCTGCCCCTCTTCACGACGTTACCCGCCGGTTAATTGAAAGTCACTTTGGTGAACCCCTGTCGATTGATGCTTGGCGACAAGACTTGTAACTGTTATTCAGTTGTCTGTGGGTAAACACCTTCACAGACAACAAATTAAACATCTTATTTAACGTGCTATCGTCACATTGGCTTTAATATGTTTAAGGTGAACGACTATCGTAAATGTGACAATCACCAACAGTGACCATGCTCCCCACTTACCTGCATGTACCATTGACCAAGCACCAATTTGGTTTGGATACTGCCAAACACCAAAAAATGTCCCAAAATTCTCAGCTAACCAAATAAAAAAACCAATTAGCATAAATGCAAGTAATAATGGCATTTTTCGCTCTTTATCTAGCGGAGTGTAAAAAACCATACTGCGCGCATACAACCCCATAATAAACGCCGCTAAATACCAACGATAATCATCAATATAATGGTGGCTAAAAAAATTAATATAAATAGCCAGTGCGACCAGTGTCGCCATCCAATAAGGTGGATAGTGTTCAATTCTTACTTTAAAAAATCGCCAAGATTGAATGATATAGCTCCCTACGGCGGCATACATAAAACCAGTAAATAGAGGAACTCCCCAAAGTTTCGTATAAGCCTCATCGGGATATTGCCAAGAACCTATCGTTGCTGAAGTTTTAAATAGCTCCATCATAAAACCGACTAAATGGAAAACACAAATAGCCTTTAATTCATCCCAAGTTTCTAACTTTGACCACACTAACAAAGCTTGAAAAGCAACGGCAAAAATTAGTAACAGGTCATAGCGAGGGATACCTATTAATCCTTTAGCTGGGACTAAGAATAGTGCCAAAAAGAAAAAACCAGCGAATAAACAAGAACGAGCATTAATTAAACCGAAAAACCAAAACTCTAATAGAAAGCGTTTAATTCCATGGCTATTATTCGGCTGGTGAGCCATTAAAATTTGGTCTAACTTTCCTAAAAAATTCAATTTCTGACACAAACTGGTCATCTATTCACTCACCTATTCTTTTATTATTCGGTTTGTTTTCTTTCCGAAGATTAGGCGAGGAGTTTAGCAAAATCGAATTACTCTACATAAGGTAACTATCTTAAATTTATGCATTTTTATTATTTATAGCTTTAATCACTAGATTTACACTACCTATTAATATTGACGATACTTTCCATCCAATTATGGGGTTTATTGTTTAACTCGCACCTGATGGCAATTCGTTAATAGAAAGTAATGATATACTTAAGCAATATGTGTTTATTTGCTATATGAATGCCAACTCAACAATTTAGGAGTTCTATGATGAAATTATATTACGCTCCCGGTGCTTGCTCACTTTCTCCTCACATCATTCTGCGTGAAACAGGTTTAGATTTCAGTATTGAACGAGTAAATATAAAAGAGAAAAAAACCGAGAAAGGTGAAGACTTTTTAGCAATAAACCCAAAAGGACAAGTACCCACTTTAGTGTTAGATAATGGCGAACAACTCACAGAAGGTGCTGTTATTGTCCAATATATTGCGGACCAAAAACCGGATCGTAACCTAATCGCACTTCCAGGTTCGATGAAACGTTATCACCAATTAGAAGCTTTAAACTTTATTTCGACAGAACTACATAAAAATTTCTCACCTTTATTCACTCCAGGAACACCAGAAGAGTATAAAGATACTGTCCGTAATGTATTGTTTAATAAGTTTGCGTATGTTGATAACGTGCTCGCTAAACAGGCTTTCTTTGCTGGAGATACTTTTAGTGTCGCAGATGCCTATTTATTCACTGTGAGTAATTGGGCAAAACACGTTGGGCTCGATTTGACTAGCCTGACCCACCTGCAAGATTACAGTGCTAAAATAGCTAAACGCCCTAATGTTCAAGATGCATTAAAAGCGGAAGGACTAATCTAATCTGTAAAATAGCACGCTTTCAGTAGTGCGCTGTAAGGTTGTTGATAAAGCGGGATAAAACATAGTTTTTCCCGCTTTATGTTATCAACTAAAATTTTATCAGCTGAAAAGCAGCTTAATCTAATTGTGTTGCACAGAAGTTATGTTCTGGGTTAACCATTTTGTCTTGAGCAGCGACGAGTTGTAATTCGTACTCCCCCATCTCTTTGGTTTTTATCATCACTTCATATACTGCAGCAGCAACGTGCTCTAACCCTTTATCTAAAGGCTCACCTTTCAATAAGTTAACCAACATTAAACCACTGGTCAAGTCACCGACACCTACAGGTTGTTTTTCACCAAAGTCAACAAGAGGACGGCTAACATGCCAACTGTGCTCTGCTGTTACAAGGATCATTTCAAAACGATCTGCGCGATACCCTGCTCGGCTTAAATGTTTAACAAGAACGATTTTAGGGCCTTTGTGACACAATTCACGTGCAGCTTGGGTAGCTTCTTCAACATTTTTAATTGTTCTACCCGTTAATGTTTCTAATTCTAGTAAATTTGGTGCGATAACATCACTCGCGGCCAATGCACGCTCACAAAGGAATTCAGCAACTCCCGGAGCAACAATACAGCCTTTCTCCGGATGCCCCATTACTGGATCACAAAAATAGAGGGCTTGCGGATTAGCTACTTTGACCCTTTCCACGATATCAAGAATATCATTTCCTTGCTCAGCTGAACCGATATAACCGCTTAATACAGCATCACAAATTTCTAATTTATGGATTTTAGCTAAACCATCAACGATGTCGGTTAAGTGTTGTGCGGGAAAAACACTTCCGCTCCATTGTGAATACTGTGTATGATTCGAAAACTGTACGGTATTGAGTGGCCACACATCTACGCCCATTCGGCACATAGGAAATGCGGCAGCACTGTTTCCTGCATGGCCGAAAACAACATGGGATTGAATTGATAATACGCTTTTCATTGAAAACCCAAAGAATTGTTATGTCGAATGAAGAGAAATCAGTGATTATCCGTTGCTAATATGGATATACTCCAAATAATTCTAATTACATGTAAGCGGCTTGAGAAAATAGTTCGAATTATATACATCGATATATAATTCGAAGAGCATAGCGCAATCAACACCCATGCAACTTGAAGTATGACGAGTATAGCCCGGAAAATTCCGGGCTGATATTACAAAGGTTAGTCAGAGCTATTTCCAATTAATTAAACAGTCGTTTTTCTTACCACGACGGATCAAGGTATAACGACCAAACAGGCGATCTGCGTCAGAGAACACATACATTGGCTCTGTTTGTTTTTGGCCATTAATTGATACCGCGTTAGAACTAATTGTCGTTCTTGCTTGCCCACGAGAAGGCACTAACTCTGAATCAACTAAAGCTTGCTGTAAATCCGCACCTGCTTCCAAAGTGATACAAGGCATGCCATCTTGAGCCAATTGCTCAAAATCAGCTTCAGTTAAATCAGATACTGCACCAGAGAATAAGCTTTCTGTAATACGTTTCGCTGCTGCTAACCCTTCTTCGCCATGTACCAGTTTAGTGACTAACTCCGCTAATACATATTGAGCTCGAGGTGCCTTTCCACTGTTTTTATCTTCTTCTTCTAGCGCATTGATTTCATCTAGTTCCATGAATGTGAAGAATTTTAAGAAGCGATAAACATCCGCATCTGCAGTGTTGATCCAGAACTGATAGAATTTATACTGGCTGGTTTTCTTGGAGTCTAACCAAACTGCACCACCTTCAGTTTTACCAAATTTAGTGCCATCTGCTTTAGTAATCAGAGGAACCGTCATACCAAATACTTGGTTTTGGTGTAAGCGACGTGTTAAATCGATACCGGAAGTAATGTTACCCCATTGGTCAGAGCCACCAATTTGCAGCTCTACACCCATCTCTTTGTTCATATTTGCGAAGTCATAACCTTGTAAAAGGTTATAAGCAAACTCAGTAAAAGAGATACCAACGTCATCACGATTTAAACGTTGCTTAACAGACTCACGGTTAATCATTTGGTTAACCGAAAAATGTTTACCAATATCGCGCAAGAAAGTCAGCACATCCATTTTGCCAAACCAATCATAGTTATTAGCAAGGCGTGCACTGTTATCACCACAATCAAAGCTTAAAAACGGTGAAACTTGGTTACGGATTTTTTCTACCCACTCTTGAACGGTTTCTGTGGTGTTTAATTTACGCTCAGTAGCTTTAAAGCTCGGGTCGCCAATAAGGCCCGTTGCACCACCGACCAACGCCACAGGCTTGTGCCCGGCTAGTTGGAATCGTTTTAAACACAGCAAAGGAACCAGATGTCCCAAATGCAAGCTATCAGCGGTAGGATCGAAGCCACAATAGAGAGAGATAGGGCCCTGCGCCAGTCTCTCTGCTAACGCATCCTCATCCGTTACCTGGGCAACGAGGCCCCGCTCTTGCAATTGTTTAATCAGGTTATTGCTAGACATCAATGACTCCATCAGTTGTATTTTGTCTATCTATTTTGGTTTGAATGACCAGTAAGTTTGAGAGGCTTATCAAAAACTCACCAGTGTAATTTGTCAATTTACTTAAATGAGGCTATAGCATAAAGCGCATATCAATTAAGTGCCAGCTAAAAAACATGATCCTAAGGGGCTAATCTATCAATTTTCCAGCCATCACCTTCTCGCTGGTATAAAAAACGGTCGTGCAAACGGTGTGCACCGCCTTGCCAAAATTCAACACTATTAAATACCACTCGATATCCTCCCCAAAAACTAGGCAATGGGACGTCACCGTTCTTAAATTTTTGTTTTAGTTCTAAAAATTTCCCTTCTAAAATACCACGCGCTGAAATTTTAGAAGACTGTGCTGATGCCCATGCTGCAATTTGGCTATCTTTCGGCCTACTATGAAAATATTTTACAACTTCAATAGGGTTTAAACGCTCAGCAACCCCAGTGAAATTGACTTGGCGCTCTAATGGGTACCATGGGAAATGCAGGCTAATTTTATTATTTTTTTCTAAATGCTGTGCTTTTCGGCTACCTAAATTGGTATAAAATACAAGGCCTTTATCATCAAAATGTTTTAAAAGTACAATACGCTGGTAGGGTTGCCCGGTTTCATCCACAGTAGCAACACACATTGCTGTTGGGTCACTCAAGCGAGCTTCACACGCCTGCTTCATCCAGAGTTCGAAAAGCGTCAGTGGGTTTGGCGTTAAGTCATTACGTCTTAACCCACCTTTTGTGTATTCACGACGTACCGATGCAAGATCTATTTCACCTAGCTCGTTCATTTTTATGTCCTTTACCACAGTTATTTTTTATCGGTATTTTTAGGGTATATTGCCCCAAGCACAGTCTCTTTACTTGCCCCAGTAACAGAGGCTAAATTTCCAGGAAGACCAGATACCGTTCTAGCAGCTAGCCATGCAAAAGCCAAGGCTTCCATGTCATCACCACTTAAACCAAATTTATCACTTGGTGCCACTTCAATTCCCGGAAGCAAGGCTGCCATCCGTTGCATTAGAAAAGTATTCTTTGCCCCTCCACCACATACTATTAAGCGCTCACAACCGCCACACAGTAATACTTGTTCTGCGATAGAAGCTGCGGTTAATTCGCACAGAGTGGCTTGAACATCGTCAGCTGAAATTGATGGAAAATGAACTAAATGCTGCTCTAACCATTGTGTGTTGAAATACTCACGCCCCGTACTTTTCGGTGATGAACGTCTAAAGTATGGGTCACTTAGCATCGCTTTTAGTAATGCATGATCAACTTGACCTCGACTTGCCCATTCACCGTCTTTATCATATGCCTGTTGCTTTATACGCCAGCTCCACGTATCCATTAACATATTTCCCGGCCCTGTGTCATAACCCTTAACATAGGCACCAGGTAATAAAGCAGTGACATTAGCTATTCCACCAATATTTAGTACAATTCGTTTTTCTGTAGGATGCCCTAAAACAGCTAAGTGAAATGCAGGAACTAAAGGTGCTCCCTGTCCCCCATAAGCCATATCTCTTCGGCGAAAATCACCTACCGTCGCGATCCCTGTTAAAGCGGCAATACGGTTATTGTCGCCTAACTGCATAGTAAAAGGCTGTTCGCCATCGGGCTCATGCCAAACAGTTTGCCCATGGCAACCGATAGCAATGATATCTTCAGATGTTAAACCAGTTTGAATAAGAAGTTGGTTTACCGCATCTGCATATAAAGAGCCTAACTCTCGATCAATTTTACCAATCTCTGATAGCGTTGTTGTTTGCCCTTGGCATATATCTAAAATTCTTTTTTTTAATTCAATGGGAAATGCAACACTCAAACTGGATTGCTCTGCGACAAATTTGTCACTAATTGCGGCAAGAACGACATCAACACCATCTAGGCTAGTTCCTGACATAACCCCTATGTAACGACCTGATTTCATCATTATTCTTGTTCCTTCAGAGTGCACATTAACTTTACAACGCTCAGCTACAAAAGATTGTGCTTTGATGATAAATTTTGTCAACAATTCGATGCAATTTCTCGGAGCGCTTCGCAGGAATAATAAATAAATGCACTAAAACTAAAAATTGCTAGACAACCTAACTAAAAAAGACGTTTTGTAATATCTGAAACTTTCATTTTCAATATAATGATACATAATACATTTATCAGCTTAGCATTACTGTTTAGTATTTCAGCTAAAGTTTTAACGCACTATTCTTTTAGCAACTGGTGCGAAATGATGCTCATAAGCTGACTACCCTATATGAATATTTAACAAAGAGTGCCTTATTGAATGAAATCATCTCGAATTTGAGATATTTTACCTAGTGTTTACACTCTATTTAAATCAAAATCGGTAATCTAACCATCGCTTTTTAATATCATTATTTTGATACTTGTTGTGTTTATGGTGAAAACAAATATACGATGCTATGTTAGTGCCACAGACAGCAAATCTCATAGGAGTTCTTATGCTTAAGAAAGTTTTTGTAGGTGTTGTAGCAGTTGCAGCTTTATCAGGCTGTGTCAATACCAGTACGCTTTCTGGTGATACTATTTCAGCCAAGGATGCGAAACAGGTACAGACTGTGACTTATGGTACTGTTCTGAATGCTCGCCCTGTGACTATTCAAGCTGGTGAAGACGGTAACGTGATTGGTGCAATTGGTGGTGCTGTTCTTGGTGGGTTATTAGGTAACACCATCGGTGGTGGTACAGGTAACACATTAGCAACTGCCGCAGGTGCTATTGCAGGTGGTTTAGCTGGTCAGGAAGCTCAAGGCGCATTAAATAGAAGCCAAGGTGTTCAATTAGAAATCCGCCTCGATAGCGGTAAAAACATTGTTGTTGTTCAAAAACAAGACCCAAGCACCTTCCGTAATGGCCAACGTGTTATGATTGCGAATAGCGGAAATACTGTTACTGTGTCTCCTCGGTAATCATACAGTACTAAATTAGGCATGCTCACCGGCCATGGCCGGTGAGCATTACTTACAAATAGTATTGCTGAATGATATCGTTACTTTATGGTAGATAATCATATTTTTTATTTATTGTGCATGGCTTTTGAATGACACAATTTCTTGTTTACATATAAATGCCTTGCATTCAAATCAATAAATCTATTTTAGCCTATCTCCTTTAATAAAGTATTTATTAGTATCTACCGATAAATTAGCTAGCTAACAATTAAAAATGAAGGTATCACAGCGAAAAAAATAATTAATAGCCTTAACTATATTTCATAATAATAATGATTTAATGAAAATTATAACCAAGTGTAATTACTATTTCATTAAAAAATCATATGCTAAATTATTTTAAACACAAATTTAATAATTAATATGTCATTCATTAGCTAGGCATATTTTTTACATCAAGAGTCATTTTGTAGCCTCAAGATATTTTTTTCAAGTTTCATAAGTAACTGTGATAGCTGGTAAAGCTCATCTTTACTAATGTTGCTCAATATTTCTATACGTGTATTATTTATGACTTGGTCTACCGTTTTAATAAAGGGTTCAGACTCTTCCGTTAATTTTATTCTTTTAGCTCTCCTATCATTTGTACAAGTATGTCTAGAAATCAATTTTTTTTCCTCTAATTGATCTAGAGTCCTTACTAATGAAGGCTGTTCAATACCAATCGCTTTCGCTAACTGTATTTGAGATTGCTCAGGTGGTAGTTGACTTATATTATGCAATGTAACCCAATGTGTCTGTGTAAGCTTAAGAGGCTTCAAACGATAGTCGATTAATGCTCTCCACATGCGAACAACACGTGATAACTCTGTCCCAATTTGTGATTCCAATTTACCCTCCTTTATATAATTATAATGTCTAAAAAATATACCGTCCTCATATTATTTTTTGAATTATATATTAATTTCCTTTTATATTTACAGCTTTTTATTTATACATTAGCTATTAAATACCTATTCCTAGTTATAGTAGCTGTTTTATTATGCGATATATCTCTAATTAATACATCACTGATTCATCCATTATCTCAATCTAGGATTAATAAGATAACCTATCAATTATCTTATTAATAAGAATAGCCGCACTCTCCTTTTTGATCTATCTATTTTAGCTCTTATAGTAGCCATGAATAACAATAAAAAAAGTAACGCCAAATAATTCTTTAAAAAACAAATAAATATAGTTAATCTTAAAATCATGTTAATTACAGTCATTTTGATTCAACCTATACCTATTTTGAATAAATAAAATTTTATTGAAATATAAACCAAGAAATAAATATTTTGCTAATAATTCAACCTGAATTAGTTTACATTAGAAATAAAACATTTGATTTATTTTTATGATTATATTAAAAACTGTGAACTAAAAGAGTTGTTGTTGTGTATCTATGATTTTTTCTTGTTCTGTTTTTTTATTTAATATTCTTAAATAACGTTGACGACATAAACGAAGTACATTTCGTTTTTCAGTATCAGAGAATTTTAGCCAATTAAAACGCTCATCACGAGTGCGATAGCAACCTCGACAATAGCCTTGTTCATTACTTTGGCAAATACCACGGCAAGGGCTGGGGATCTCAAAAAATTCAAGTTGTTCCGCCATAAGTTTCCCCTTCAAAAGAAAAAATCACTGATAAATGTATGATATACTCCTGAAAATGAGTATTACCATTATTTGTTCAAAAAACAAACTGTAATCATTGTATTTATTAATTTAAGCACGTTATATTAATAAGTAAATCGATTCAGGCTGATTCTAAGAGGTTTAAAAATGCGCTTACTCCATACTATGTTACGTGTTACTGATATGCAGCGTTCTATTGATTTTTACACGAAAGTGTTAGGCATGCGTTTATTAAGAACTAGTGAAAATACAGAGTATAAATATTCTCTCGCATTTGTTGGCTACAGCGATGAAAGTGAAGGCGCCGTAATCGAGTTGACCTATAACTGGGGGGTTGACCAATACGATATGGGTAACGCATATGGTCATATCGCCTTGGGCGTCGATGATGTTGCAAAAACTTGCGATGATATACGTAGTGCAGGTGGTAACGTAACACGTGAAGCCGGCCCTGTTAAAGGTGGAACAACAGTGATTGCTTTTGTTGAAGACCCTGATGGCTATAAGATTGAGTTGATCGAAAACAAAAGCGCAAGTAAAGGCTTAGGCCATTAATTAGCTATATAATTTAAAAGTACTATATAATTTAAAGTTTAGGTGCCAAATCTAGCGCCTAAACTTTTATCACTGTTTACCTGCAAATTTTTACTGGTTTTGGCATAATGTTACCTAACCAGAAAACTAAAATTGAAAGTCCTAATGTCTGAAAAAAACAATCCAAATGCCCTAGTGAACCGTTTCAGGGGATACTATCCTGTCGTTATTGATGTTGAAACAGGCGGGTTCAATGCTAAAACTGACGGCCTATTAGAAATTGCTGCCATCACCTTAAAAATGGATAAAGACGGCTGGCTCTCCATGGATGAAACATTACATTTTCATGTAGAACCTTTTGAAGGTGCTAATCTTGAGCCATCTGCTCTTGCCTTCACAGGGATTGATCCAACAAACCCTCTACGCGGTGCTGTTAGTGAATATGAGGCTCTTCATGCGATATTCAAAGTCATTCGCAAAGGAATGAAAAATACAGATTGCAATCGTGCAATTATTGTCGCTCATAATGCAAATTTTGATCACAGTTTTGTGATGAATGCAGCCGAACGAGCAGGTTTAAAACGTAATCCTTTCCATCCATTTGCAACCTTCGATACTGCGGCACTGAGCGGCTTAGTATTCGGTCAAACAATTCTAGCAAAAGCTTGTGTTTCCGCAGGTATTCCATTTGATGGTAAACAAGCTCATGGCGCACTGTATGACACCAATCGAACGGCTCTGCTATTTTGTGAGATCGTTAATAAATGGAAAAAGCTGGGTGGTTGGCCAATTATTGAAGAATCCCAATAATTTTTTAATTAATCGCTATTACATAAAAAAACCGTGTTTGATAAAAAGTAATAAGTGCTTTCATCAAATACGGTTTTTACGTTTTTATTTATGGCTTAATTTAGTCTGTGCTAGCTTCATCTGCTGGACGATACTTATCAGCAGTTTCTTTAATTAGAGATTGGAGCTCACCACGCTGGAACATTTCCATGATGATATCACAGCCACCGACCAGCTCACCGTCAACCCATAGTTGAGGAAACGTTGGCCAATTTGCGTATTTTGGCAATTCAGCGCGGATATCTGGGTTTTGTAAGATATCGACATATGCAAAACGCTCACCACAAGAAGACAGAGCTTGTACTGCTTGAGCAGAAAAACCACAGCTCGGAAGTTTAGGAGAGCCTTTCATATATAATAAAATTGGGTTTTCTTTAATTTGGCGCTCAATTCTTTCAATAGTTGTCATTTTTTAACTTCCTTAAAACAAAGATGCAGGTTTTGCAGTCAGCCGGTAACTGAGAGTCTACCGCAACTTAACAGAATACATTGACTGATATAATAGGAAACTGAATTGTTTCATACAATATGCCAGTTTTATAGGGGCATTACTATAGCATTCCAAAAAACAAAAAGGCACCTTTTCTATCTTCTCTCTACTTAAGTCAAACAAGTAGCTATTTCTAGATAAAAACCGAAACTTAATATCTTTAGATTTTTCGATTACAATATCTATATGATTTTTATGTGTAATACCTCTATTTATTTGTTAACATCTTAGTAACACTATTACCTTTATCTTTGTATGGTTTATCGTGTTATCATTAATGTATTAAGTATCATATCGCCAATAGGCGAAACTGTAATGATAAGCTGTCACATATTATTTCGCTCATTTTAAGAGCAAACACCCTAAGTATATTGATATAAAAGCAATCAAGGAGTACGCAATGTCATTTGAACTACCCGCTTTACCGTATGCAAAAGATGCTTTAGAACCTTATATCTCTGCTGAAACCTTAGAATATCACTATGGTAAGCACCACAACACTTACGTTGTTAACTTGAACAACCTCATCAAAGGCACTAACTTTGAAGGAAAATCTTTAGAAGAAATCATTAAAACTTCTGAAGCAGGCGTTTTTAACAACGCGGCACAAGTTTGGAATCACACTTTCTATTGGAATTGCTTAGCACCAAACGCTGGTGGCGAGCCAACAGGTAAAGTCGCTGAAGCTATCAATAAGGCATTCGGTTCTTTTGCTGAATTTAAAGCTCAATTTACTGATGCAGCAACCAAAAACTTCGGTGCAGGCTGGACTTGGTTAGTGAAAAAAGCAGATGGTAACCTTGCTATTGTAAATACATCCAATGCTGCAACACCTATTTCTGGTGATGATAAGCCTGTGTTAACTGTCGATATTTGGGAACATGCTTATTATATCGATTACCGTAACGCTCGCCCTAAATATTTAGAAAATTTCTGGGCGCTAGTTAACTGGAAATTTGTGGAAGAAAATTTAGCATAACAATTTCTGCTTATTGCTAGGTATAGATACAATAAGGGCGAGATATTCTCGCCCTTATTAAATTCACCCTATTCGAGGCTGAAATAAAATCAGAAAATATGTGCAGCAAGAAATATAATCAATGCTAATGAGCCCAACGCAGCAAGCAAACCATATTTAACATCTGTATCCATGAGTTCCTCTCATCCAAACGTAGTTAAACAACTAAATAACCATACAAAAATCAATGTTATTCAGTATACATATCTAAAAAAGTAAAACTAGTGTCTATATCACATGTTATAACATCAATTATTTCTTTCGTTTTTGCGCTAGATCAGACAAAATCGACAACAAATCGCTAAATTATTGCCAGCAAAGGATCAATGCATCAATATGCAGGTAATTTTTTAACAAGAATTCTTATAGAGACCGGTTATTGGTCAGGAGTTTTTTTCCCCCATGGCAACGATTAAAGATGTGGCGAAACGCGCTGGCGTATCTACCACAACCGTATCCCATGTTATTAATAAAACGCGCTTTGTAGCTGATGACACTAAAGCTGCGGTTTGGGCTGCAATTAAAGAGCTCAATTATTCGCCAAGTGCGGTTGCCCGTAGTCTAAAAGTTAACAACACAAAGTCGATTGGGTTGTTGGCAACCTCATGTGAAGCTCCTTACTTCGCAGAGGTAATTGAATCAGTTGAAAATAGCTGTTATGAAAAAGGTTATACGCTAATCCTTTGTAATTCTCATAATAATTTGGGAAAACAAAAAGCGTATTTGCAGATGCTGGCACAAAAGCGTGTTGATGGTTTACTCGTAATGTGCTCCGAATATCCTGACCCCTTAATCAGTATGCTGGAAGATTACCGCAATATCCCAATGGTAGTGATGGACTGGGGAACTTCCCGTGGCGATTTTACCGATAGTATTATTGATAACTCATTCCACGGTGGCTATCTTGCAGGACGTTATTTGATTGATAGAGGGCATCGTGACATCGGAGCCATCCCTGGCTCTCTTGAAAGAAATACGGGTATTGGTCGATTAACTGGCTTTAAAAAAGCGATGGAAGAGGCCAAAATCACCATAAAAGATGAATGGATTGTTCAAGGGGACTTCGAGCCAGAATCTGGCTATAAGGCAATGATGCAAATTTTAAGCCATAAGCAACGCCCTACTGCCGTTTTCTGTGGCGGTGATATTATGGCAATGGGGGCAATTTGCGCCGCTGATGAGATGGGATTGCGTGTCCCACAAGACATTTCAATCATTGGCTATGATAACGTGCGAAATGCGCGCTATTTTACCCCGGCATTGACCACAATTCACCAACCAAAAGAGCGTTTAGGCCAAATGGCTTTCACAATGCTGCTCGATCGTATTGTAAATAAGCGCGAAGATGCTCAAACAATTGAAGTCCACCCTCGCCTTGTAGAACGCCGTTCCGTTGCTGACGGCCCATTTATCGATTATCGTCGATAATACGCATAATTAGTTTGAAAGCCACTCGGCATTGAGCGTTTCGTTATCGCCAAGGTAATCCAATAACCAATTCAACGCTGGTGATGTATTATTTTCCACCCAAGTTAGACAACAAGGACTGGGTGGAAATGGCTGTGCTAATGCTAGTTCAACTAATAAGCCTTTTTCGCAAAACGAAGCCGCACGATGCTCTGGCACCATTCCGACACACAACCCGTTAACCAAACAAGCTAGACCATTTTCCCAAGAAGGTACAACAAGACGACGTTGATTATCAAGAGCCCATGTATCACGTTTTGGTAGATTACGAGAAGTGTCTTCGAGACATAAACTTGGAAACTCGCGCATTTGGTCGTCTGTTAGCTTGCCGCTTATATTCGCTAATGGGTGTTTAGGGCTCGCCACACACATCCATGACATAAAACCCATATCACGGAAACTATATCTTTCACCAATCGGTGAGGCTCGAGTAGCTCCAATAGCAACATCTACACGCCCATCAGCAAGTGCATCCCAAACACCATTAAATACCTCAGGATGAATGAAAAGTTCAATATCTGGAAAGTGACGATAGAAATCCAGTATCAATTGCTCTGCTCTCTGTGGTTTTACAATGCAATCAACAGCAATACTAAATTGCCCCCGCCAACCATTAGCAACCTGCTGGCATTGATGCCTTGTATCTGTCATTTTTTTGATAACAGAACGACTTTCCTTAATAAATATCGTTCCAGCTTCTGTAAGAACAACATCGCGATGTCGACGCTCAAATAGGGGAACCGCAAGCCATTCTTCAACTTGCTTGACGGTATAACTGATTGCAGAAGGTACACGGTGTAACTCTTCAGCAGCACCACTAAAGCTCCCAGTTCGGGCAACAGCATCAATCACTTCGAGTGCATGCGCAGACCACATAACCTCTCCTTTCAAAAATTTTGATAGCAAGATCCAAATATTACCGTTTCACAACCTAAAAAAATAGCCTATACAATGGCATCATCATTAACATTTTTTTAAATATCAGATAAGTAATAATTATGTCGAATACTGTGAAAAAAAATTCCCCTGGATTTATGGTTTACCTTGCAGGACTTAGCATGCTGGGGTTTTTAGCTATTGATATGTATTTACCTGCATTCGGTGCTATGCAAGACACCCTGCATACATCAGAAGGCGCTATCAGTGCTTCTCTCAGTATATTTTTAGCCGGTTTTGCCTTCGCTCAATTGTTATGGGGGCCATTGTCAGACAAACTTGGCCGTAAGCCTGTGCTCATTGTGGGCTTAACTATTTTCATTATCAGTAGCTTAGCTATTTATTGGGTGGAAACCGCAACACAGTTATTAACACTACGATTTTTACAGGCTGTTGGTGTCTGCTCCGCTGCAGTTTTATGGCAAGCTCTTGTTATCGACCGCTATGATGAAGCAAATACCCAAAAAGTTTTTGCTTCTATTATGCCGTTAGTTGCGCTATCCCCTGCTTTAGCACCATTATTAGGAGCATGGGTACTAGAACACCAAACATGGGAAGCAATTTTCCTGATCCTAATGGCTGTGGGTATATTACTTTTATTGCCAACACTCTTTTTGAAAAATGTTTCAGTTAAAACAATAATTGATGACAGCCAACCACAAGCTAAGATTTCTTTCTCAAACTTACTCAGTTCGCCAGTTTTCAGCGGTAATGTGCTCGTTTACGCTTCATGCAGTGCGGGTTTTTTCGCTTGGCTAACCGGCTCGCCTTTTATCTTACGTAATATGGGTTTCAACCCTGCGGATATCGGTTTGAGTTATATTCCACAAACTTTAGCCTTTATTATTGGTGGGTATGGCTGCCGTATTTTATTAGCAAAAGTCCGAGCAGAAACAATATTTCCATTGTTACTTGTTGGTTATGCGGTAAGCATGTCTATTTTATTCATCATGGCTATTTATACCACACCATCATTAACTATGATCTTGATCCCATTCTGCTTTATGGCAGCTATGAACGGAGCCTCTTACCCAATTGCAGTATCCAAAGCACTAAATGCATTTCCTAGCGCCAGTGGTAAAGCTGCCGCATTACAAAATGCCTTACAACTAGGTTTATGTTTTTTAGCCAGTCTACTTGTTTCTGCTCTTACTTTCGACCCATTGTTAGCAACAACTGGGGTGATGGCAGTAACGATCATTCCAATGGCCATTGGCTATTTTATGCAACGCTGTGCAAGCAAAAATAACCAAACTATTAAGCAGGTTGATTGCCAAACGAATTCATAAAGTATAGCTTACCGACTCAATCATGCCGAATCTTATCGGCATGATTTTTATTTTAGCAAATTCATAAAAATTTCCTTCAGTGTATAGCACTAGTGACCATACGGTAATATATGTTCAGTATTTTGCTATATAACCAATAGCCGATTATTCTTGGCTGGTAAAACCTTACCTTTCTCATCAATTTTCTTAATTCAAAGCGGATTTCACTAAAAATTAAAGTTTTAATTTTGTCATCTACTAAGATATAGATATTTCATGGTTAATTTTCTTGTTAAAAAACGTTATCATTGCGACATTAAATAATGAGTGCTCAAGAATGATGTTAAAACAGTACTATCCACCAGATGAATTAAAATCCTTTGTTAGTTCTATTTTGATAATCAAAGAGTTTACAGAAGCAATTAAAATTTTCCCTGGAACAGGTGCTGAAATCTGGGTTTCATCAGATGCATTTCGCATGACAACTGATAACGATTCAATAACAGACCCTTACCAGCTGATTATTCCTAGGGTTAATACATTTACTGCTAGCCCTAATCATTCAAAAGTAATGGTATTACGTATTCGTCATGATGCCTTACGTTTTCTACTGCCTCAAAGAACATTAAACTATACTGACACCCCAATCGCACTAAATGAGATATGGAAAGACCGCTGGTTTGAAGCTTTAGCTAATTCTTCATTTAAAGAGTTGTTAGATTGCTTTAATAGGACTAAAGCTAAGAAAAAGCCTCACTTCATTGATGAAGTTTTAGAATTACTGTATCGAAATCCAACAAAAAAAATCACAGAAATTGCTGAAGAGACAGGATTACACGTCCGAGTCATTCAAAAAGAGTTTTTGAAAGAATACGGCATTACACCAAAAAGGTACCAGATCAATTGCCGCTTAGAACTTGTTTTAAAAAGTATGGTAGTAGAACAAGACACCTACCGTTGGTTTGAAACAGGGTATTATGATCAATCCCACTTTTACCGTGATTTTAAAAGATACTTTACTATGACGCCGTCGGCATTTTTAAAATCGAGTTATTCGCTTTTTTACAATACAAAAACTAAGTACCCATTAAGATAGTTCTTAATACATAAGGAGAACGGAATGAGTATTGTTGTGTATGCCCAAATTACAACAGAAAGGACAGATGGGTATTTAACGAAAGAAATCGTTCGCGACTTAGCAAAACTGAGCCGCCGAGAGAAAGGATGCATTCAATATGATCTTATGGCTAAAGAAAATGGTTATATTGTTTTTGAGGAATGGGAAGACACTCAAGCATTAGAGATGCATAAAAATAGTCCGCATTTCAGGCGATTAGTTGAAGCAATTGAACGTGATAACGCCAGCTTCTCTGTCAACTTCAGTGAAAAATGATCTATTAATATTGAAAACCGGAACTAGTCATATTTTTTGATAATGTTAATTTTCATTATTTAATAGAACTTCATGACAGACATTCAATAAACAAAGACTAACCATATTTTATTTAGGCTATAGCATAAATCATTATAGCTATAGCCTACTTGGCTGTTTCTTCTGCTATTTTTCTTTAAAGTAAATAACGCGGTTATCACCTTTTACGTCTGTTTACTCTGTTTTCGCTATGTCCGCCATCTCTTCTGCTTGCTGTAGTAATTTTTCTTGTTCTTTTTGATTTAAAACACGCTCAACGGTATCAACAATAGCCTGAGTTTGAGGGTCTATCTCAATATTGATTTTATCACCCAACCGTTTTTTACCTAATGTTGTTCTCTCTAATGTTTCAGGGATGAGATGTACGCAGAACCGATTGTTGATTACATCTCCGACCGTTAAACTGATACCGTCAATCGCGACAAAGCCTTTATGCAAAATATATTTCATCAAAGATTTATCACGAATTGATAACCAAATCTGGTGGTTATCTTCAGATGTGAAGATCTTACTAATTTCAGCTGTTGTCATAATATGACCTGAAACAACATGGCCACCGATTTCGTCACCATATTTTGCAGCCCGTTCGATATTAACAACATCACCTTCTTGTAATTCCCCCAAGTTAGTTAATCTCAGGGTTTCTTTAATTAGATCAAAACTAACTCTTTCACCATCAATCTTTGTTACCGTCAAACAACAACCATTATGTGCAACGGAAGCCCCTGTTTCTAAACCTATAAGTAATTCTGGGGTAAATTTCATTACATGAGTTCGAAAGTTGGCCCTTTCTGTAATTTCAACAATAGGAGCAGTCGCTTGAACAATGCCTGTAAACATAATGATTCTCAGTGTAGTGGATTAATAGGCTCAGTTTACATCAGAATTGTTAGAGATCTATCCTATTTGAGTGATAAACAAAACGATAATAAACCTAGTATGTAACAATATATTAGGTTCTAAAATGCTCTTTTATAGTTTGTTACCATATCATTATTGGAATCCATTTAGAAACGGGATAGAATAAGCGGTTTTTAGCAATCGATGTGTTTTTAGTAACTCATTTATTTTTCTAGTTTTTTTCTCTTACTTGCTTTTATTACAAAGGTGTATGCGTGCAGAAATATTTTACAGAAGCGCGTAGCTTGTTGGCACTTGGTATTCCTATCGTTTTAGCTCAATTTTCACAAACTGCAATGGGGTTTGTGGATACGGTTATGGCTGGAAGTGTTAGTGAAATTGAGATGTCCGCAGTTGCAGTTGGGTTTTCCATCTGGCTGCCAGCTATTCTTTTTGGCCAAGGAATTTTGATGGCATTAACCCCAATCGTTGCACAAATGAATGGGTCAGGCCGTCGCAACCTAATAGGCGACCAAATTCAACAAGGTCTATGGTTAGCGCTACTTTTAGCCTTAGGCATTATGTGCCTTCTTTATAACAGTCAGCTTATTATTAGCAATATGCCCCATATTGATAAAGAATTGGCAGATAAATCTGTCCGTTTTTTACATGCCATTATGTGGGGAGCTCCAGGCTACTTATTTTACCAAGTATATCGTAGCCAATGTGAAGGGCTTTCAAAAACCAAGCCGGGGATGGTGATTGGTTTTCTTGGCCTAATGATTAATATTCCTATTAACTATATCTTTATTTATGGTCACTTTGGTGCACCTGCTTTAGGTGGTGTGGGTTGTGGTGTCGCCACTGCATCAGTGTATTGGGCTATGTGTCTGATGATGAGATGGTATGTGAAACGTGCTACTGCGCAGCGTGATATTCGCCCTACACTCTCTTTCACATCGCCAAATCCATTAATCTTAAAGCGAATTATCGTGTTAGGTACGCCTATTGGTCTGGCACTTTTCTTTGAAGTCACTTTATTTGCTGTCGTTGCACTGCTAGTCGCCCCATTAGGGGTTGTTGCAGTAGCTGGTCACCAAGTTGCGTTGAATTTCAGTTCTGTGATGTTTATGTTCCCATTATCATTAGGAATAGCAGCAACCATTCGCGTAGGTTATAACTTAGGACAGAAATCGACTGAAGCTGCTAAAGTTTCATCTTATACTGGTATTACTGTTGGCTTAATGGTCGCTTGTTTTACTGCAGTTCTCACCGCCGTTTTCCGTGAGCCGATTGCAATGATGTATAACAAAAACCCAGAGGTCGTTGTTTTAGCAAGCAGCTTAATGTTATACGCCGCTATTTATCAGCTGTCAGATTCTGTGCAAGTTATAGGTGCCGGAATTTTACGTGGTTATAAAGATACGCGTTCCATTTTCTTTATTACCTTCACCGCATATTGGTTACTTGGCTTGCCTTCTGGTTATATTTTAGCGTTAACTGATTTCATCGCACCGGCTATGGGGCCTAAAGGCTTCTGGATTGGCTTTATTATTGGTTTAAGTGCTGCTGCAATAGGAATGGCTACACGAATTATATGGATCCATAAGCAGACAGAAGATGTTGTTTTACTTCGCTCAGCTCGCTAATTGACGGTTTTTTAAGCTTTTTATTATGGGAGAAGATGTATTTCGCACCAGATAGTTTTAAATACGAACAAACTATCGCGAAAATACATTTTCCCCTTGCCAGATGAACTTCATAACGTTAATATTCATCCCCGTTGTCACCTAGATATCTTTTAGATGCGTCCGTAGCTCAGTTGGTTAGAGCACCACCTTGACATGGTGGGGGTCGGTAGTTCGAGTCTACTCGGACGCACCATTTCTAGTGAACACAATGTTAATTTTCAGCGCGTCCGTAGCTCAGTTGGTTAGAGCACCACCTTGACATGGTGGGGGTCGGTAGTTCGAGTCTACTCGGACGCACCATTTCAAATTAACACAATCAAATTTTCCAGTGCGTCCGTAGCTCAGTTGGTTAGAGCACCACCTTGACATGGTGGGGGTCGGTAGTTCGAGTCTACTCGGACGCACCATTTTATTTATCTCCCTGCTACCTAAAATTTCTCTTGATTGTCTATTATTATTCCCTTAATTTGTTGCGCAACAAATTAACTTCCTTAATTTTAAATGAATTTTTGATCTGAATGGTCTCTTCTCTCAATTTAGTAAAATTTGATTTGTCTCACAGTTTTTTGTTGTCTATAATACTCACGCTGGCTGAAAGGTTTCACCAGTAGTAAATCAATACGTTAGCTTTAATTGAATTTGTCATCTACACTATAATAAGAAACAAAATGTGACAAATTTAAGTGTAATAATGCATTAAACACCAGACTGTCGCCTATTCTTATAAATGAGTTGCGCAACAAAATTTACCATGCGTACGATTTATAAAATGTACTAAGCATCGGCGACAATACCGATTTCCTTTATAACATTAGATAGACTGCCATGAAAAAAACCAAAATTGTTTGTACTATCGGTCCAAAAACCGAATCAGAAGAAAAACTGACTCAACTTCTTGATGCTGGCATGAATGTCATGCGCCTCAACTTTTCTCACGGTGACTATGAAGAACATGGTCAACGAATCAAAAACCTTCGTTCTGTTTGTGCC
Organism: Providencia rettgeri; assembly: GCF_013255915.1. Lineage (GTDB taxonomy): Bacteria > Pseudomonadota > Gammaproteobacteria > Enterobacterales > Enterobacteriaceae > Providencia > Providencia hangzhouensis. The sequence continues at coordinate 2,811,479 of NZ_CP053896.1, forward strand.
AAAACCGGCAAACAAGCAGCTATTCTGTTAGATACCAAAGGCCCTGAAATTCGCACCATGAAATTGGAAGGTGGTAACGATGTTTCACTCGTTGCGGGTCAAACTTTTACATTTACTACCGATACCTCTGTTGTAGGCAATAAAGATAAAGTTGCCGTGACCTACGCAGGCTTAACTTCAGATTTAAAAGTTGGCAATACCGTATTAGTTGATGATGGCTTAATTGGCATGAAAGTGACTAATGTCACTGCAACTGAAGTCGCTTGTGAAGTTTTAAATAACGGTGACCTCGGAGAGAAAAAAGGGGTTAACCTGCCAGGCGTTTCTATTGGCTTACCTGCATTAGCAGAGAAAGATAAAGAAGATTTAGTTTTTGGTTGCCAACAAGGTGTTGATTTTGTTGCTGCTTCATTTATTCGTAAACGCTCAGATGTCGAAGAAATTCGAGCTCACCTGAAAAAACATGGTGGTGAGAACATCCAAATCATTTCTAAAATTGAAAACCAAGAAGGTTTGAATAATTTTGATGAGATTTTAGAAGCCTCTGACGGCATCATGGTTGCTCGCGGTGACTTAGGGGTCGAAATCCCGGTTGAAGAAGTTATTTTCGCCCAAAAAATGATGATTGAAAAATGTGTTGCTGCGCGTAAAGTCGTGATTACTGCTACACAAATGTTAGATTCAATGATCAAAAACCCACGTCCTACTCGTGCAGAAGCGGGTGACGTAGCCAATGCTATTTTGGATGGTACTGATGCAGTTATGCTTTCAGGTGAAAGTGCGAAAGGTAAATACCCTGTAGAAGCCGTAACTATTATGGCGACTATCTGTGAGCGTACTGACCGCATCATGCAAACTCGTATCGATAATCAAAAACCAAGCCAACGCTTACGTGTCACTGAGGCTGTATGTCGTGGTGCAGTGGAAATGTCTGAAAAATTAGATGTTCCACTAATCGTTGTAGCAACCTACGGCGGTAAGTCTGCTAAGTCTGTTCGTAAATATTTCCCTACTGCACCAATCCTCGCGTTAACGACTAATGAAGAAACTGCACGTCAGTTATTGTTAGTAAAAGGTGTGATCCCAATGATAGTTGGCGGATTTACATCTACAGATGACTTTTATCGTGAAGGTAAACGCGCAGCTCTAGAAAGTGGATTAGCGGCTCCTGGTGATGCTGTTGTGATGGTTTCCGGTGCATTAGTACAAAGCGGTACAACCAATACCTCTTCAGTTCACGTGCTGTAATTAAATTTTATTTGTCTTTTAAAAGGCCGATAGAGATCACTTCAAGATCACTTCATCTATCGGCTTTTTAATTTAAATTTAACATATAGTGCTGCCCTGATGTAACTATTCATTTATTTCATTTTCTCTAGTAAATATCTTATTGCTATTTAAGCGTAATATCATAAAACGCACTCAAATTGGTCAAATAACAACCTTCATTGATCTTAATTTAAATTTTTCTTCTTTTTCCTAGTACTAAATATAAAGTATTTCTAGCAAAACTTTATATTTAGTACTAGCATAAGACATAGTAAGTGCCATACCCTAATTTTCATTAGGTTGTTTTAAAGGGATATAGCAAGCTGTAAATAACAGTCTTAGCTCTATTGTTTGGTGACTTGCTTTTTATATTTTCAAGATAAATCAATCTAGAGGGTAAAATAATGATTCGTACTAAAATTGTACTGGGCTCTATCGTATTAGCTTCAGCATTACTAGCGGGTTGTTCTAACAGCACTGAAGTGCAAAAACTCTCTTCAGACGTACAAACTCTGAATGGTAAAGTTGATCAACTGAGCAACGACGTTCAGTCTCTGCGTTCTGACGTACAGACAGCTCAAGAAGAAGCAGCACGTGCTAACCAACGTTTAGACAACCAAGTTCGTACTTATAAAAAATAAGTTAGATTTGGTCGTTGTCTAGTTGAAACGGCGCTTCTTTGAAGCTAATAGTATTTATGAGGGCCTATGAAAATAGGCCCTTATTATTTTGGAGTAGTTATTCAACTACAGAGGAAGAGCGATATTTAGTAGGAAGCACTGCGCTGACTTTATGGTCATAGATAGGCTGTGGCTGTGAAATAGTAAAAGGTTCAATAGGCACTAACCCTTCGTGCTGCGTTTCAGAGTCTGAAGAACTATTACCCTGATCATTATTCACACGCACAGGCATCCCAGAACGCCTTGCTAGCTCTTTTTCTACTAAAGCCTTATCAACCCCTTCATTTTCCAGAAAACGCTTGAAATCGTCAGTCAGTTTGATTGGCATTGTTTGTGGGTCATCATTACTTGTCCGAGATAATGGCTGATGCACCTCAATGTAATAACTGCCATCAGTTTCTTTGGAGTATTTTACAGGCTGATCAATAACTTGGACACGAGTTCCTTTTGGTACTGTCTTGAATAACGCTTCAATATCATCAGGACGTAAACGAATACAACCAGAGCTCACCCGCATACCAATACCAAAATCTGCATTAGTACCGTGGATCAGATATTCACCACGCCCATATGCTAGTCGTAATGCATACAAGCCCATTGGGTTTTCAGGACCTGCTGGAACGACTGCAGGAAGCGTTATACCTTCTTTAGCATAATTTTTACGGATGTTCGCCGTTGGCGTCCATGTTGGGTCTTTAATTGATTGGCTTACTGAAGTTACCATTTCAGGTGTATCACGACCTAATTGGCCAATACCTATAGGGTAAACAATCACTTCTTCGCTGTTCGACGGATAATAATATAAACGCAGCTCTGCTAAGTTAATCACAATTCCGGTTCTTGGCGTTGACGGTAACAACATTTGTGCTGGAATGATAAGCTCTTTTCCAGCTTCAGGAAGATACGGGTCCGTTCCAGGGTTTGCTTCAAGCATGCCTAGTAGCCCAATTTGGTGCTCACTGGCAATGGCTTCCAGTGGACGCCCGTCATTGGGTACGATATACGTGTAATTTTCCCCGATAAGTCGAGTGTTACTGTCAGGTAATGGATATTCTTTTGCTTGAGCTGGAGCCAATAAGGCGCTCATGACAAACAAACTTGCCACCGTCAAAACTCTTTTCATACCTACTCCAAGGAAAATAATGTTCTTACAATAATTCAATGATTATTGTTCATAATAGCAACTATCTCTCATATCTTTAATACTAAATAAATATTTTTATTAAGTATTAATATGGAAGTAGTCTTTTTATGATAACTAAATACGATGACTTTAATGAATTGCTCGGATAAAGAATAATACCCAAGAAGTAAAATATAAGAGAGGGAGCATAACGCTCCCTCGGTAAGATTATACTAATTGTGCCGCTCGCGATAAAATTGTGCGGATCATCGCATTCAAACCTTGAGTACGTGAAGGTGTTAAATGCTGCTCTAATGCTAATTGTTCAAAAAATGACTTCACATCGAGTGCTAATATTTGTTGCGCTGTTTTACCTTGAAAAAGAATAATAACAATTGCAACTAGCCCTTTAACGATGGCTGCATCGCTATCACCTGCAAACGTAATTGTACCGTCCGCTTGTTTTTGCATATCAATCCACACTTGGCTTTGGCATCCAGCGATTAAATTATTATCGCTTCTTTGTACCTCAGAGAGTTCAGGTAAACGCCCCCCTAGCTCTATCATATAGAGGTAACGCTCCTCCCAGTCCTGACAGCGAGAGAAATTACGTAATAACTTACTTTCATCGGGTAATGCGGGCATGCTCAGTTCCTTTACCATCTGTTTCTTATGTGCTTAGCCTAACAATTTTTTGATGCGCTGTAACGCATTGCATAAAGAATCGATTTCTTCTTTAGTGGTGTATATCCCTACAGAAGCGCGGCACATAGCGGGAACTTGGTAATGTTCCATTAATGGTAAAGCACAATGATGTCCAGTACGGATTGCAATGCCATACCTGTCAAGGAAAGACCCAACATCATAAGCATGGTGCTTGCCTAAATTGAAAGCCAGAACACCTTCCCGTTGGTCATTGCCATATAATATAACTGAAGGTATTTCTTGCAATTTCTTAGAAGCATAAGCCATCACTTCAGCTTCATGAGCAAATACATCAGATAAATTTAGTGCATTTAAATAATCAAATGCCGCCCCTAAACCAATAATTGCGCTTACATTCGGTGTTCCCGCTTCAAAGCGCCAAGGTGCGTCAGCAAAAGTGATCCCTTTGGTCAGGCTGACTTGGCGGATCATCGCCCCACCACCTTCCCATGGTGGCATCATATCCAAAATAGCTTTTTTACCATAAAGGATACCAATACCCGTCGGGCCATATAGCTTGTGACCTGAAAACACATAGAAATCACAGTCTAAGGCTTGTACATCAACCTGCTGATGCATTGCACCTTGCGCACCATCGACCAATACCGTGATTTCACCGCCTTTTGAGGCAGCAATTGCTCGTGCTTGCTTGATTATCTCCTGTGCGGGATTAACTGTTCCCAATACATTAGAGATATGTGTAAAGCTCAATAATCGCGTACGTGAATCAATGACATCATTTAATACCTCTAACTGTAGCCTACCATCATCAGAAATTGGGATAACTCGGATTTCAAAACCAATTTCTTCAGCTAACATATACCAAGGTACAATATTCGCATGATGTTCCATTTCAGTGATGACAATATTGTCCCCTTCATGGAAATACTTTCGACCAAAACTATTTGCTACTAGGTTAATACCTTCCGTTGTGCCTTTAACAAACACAATTTCTTCATTTGAAGCTGCGTGAATGAAAGCGGCCGCTTTTTGACGAACCTCTTCCATCATTGTTGTAGCATTTGCGCTGAGAGTATGTATACCGCGATGAACCGCAGCATATTGATTCAACGTAAAATCACTTTCCTTTTCAATGACTTGAAAAGGCTTTTGTGCACTTGCTGCACTATCCAAATAGACTAATGGATGATTATTGACAAACTGAGATAAGGCAGGAAAATCCTGCCTGACTGAAGCGACATTGAATAGCATGGGGATTAAACCTCCGCTAAGCGCTGGCGGATGTTTGCCATCACAGCGTGTTTTAACTCTTCCGATTCAATAGATTCTGTAAGTTCTGCAGCAAATGCGATGATAATCATATGTTTTGCTGCTTTACCCTCAATGCCTCTTGAACGCAGATAAAACAGTTGTTCGTCATCAATACGGCCGACCGTTGCACCGTGACCACACTTTACATCGTCCGCATAAATCTCAAGCTGAGGTTTAGTATCAATTTCAGCTTTTTCACCTAACAACAACGTATTGTTAGTCATCTGACCATCTGTTTTTAATGCATTCGGCGCTACTTTAATCATGCCATTAAAGACAGCTTTACTGCTATCCATCGCAATGACTTTATGTAGTTGGCGGCTATTACAGTAACCCTTATTGTGCTCTAAATACGTACGAGTATCTGCAATTTCATTGCCTTTAGGCAGCAATAAACTGTTAAGTTCAAATTCTGTATTTTCACCATCAAGGCGAGCACTGGTATGGTTTCGCGTTAATAATGCGCCAAGTAAAAAGCTCGTACTTTTCACCCGACTATCGCGCCCAATAACAATATCATTGTGAGCAAAATGCTGAGCCTGACCATTTTCAATATTTAACTTAAAGTGACTAAAATCTGCATTATCACCGACTTCAACCGTTAAACGGCTGCCCGTCATGTGCATTTGGTCATTCAAACTGACATAATGCTCAATCACTTGAGCTTTGCTGTTCGCATCTAACGTTAAATGGTAGCGATACTGGCTAATATTCGTAGCTTGTTTATCGCTGCTACCCGTTGAAATATTCAGCAGATACAATGGTTTCTCTGCTATTTTATTTGCAGCAAGATGAACAACTAACGGTTGTACCGCCAAGCTTTCTGTTAAATGCAAGAAAATCTCGCTATTTACAGGCGAAGGAAGCAAGTCTTGGTTATCAAGCAAAGACACTTGGAATGGCCCCATATCAATGGAGCTTAGTGCTGAACTATAGCGCCCATCAATTAAAACAAGGCGATAGGCGTCAATCGGCAGAGCCAATGCTTCACAGTCTTTTGCTTCAACATCGCTATCACTAAAACGATACTGAGCCTCAAGTACCGTATTTAGTGGTGTATAGTGCCAATCTTCATGGCGAAACTCAGGCAAGCCAACTTGTTTTGCCATTTCCCAATGCGTTTTAGCATGTTGAGAATTCACACCGTGTCGTTGCTCAAACAATTCAGAAAAACGTGACATTGCTTGCTCATTGAGCTTTGCAACTTCAGCACGTTTTTGTGCTCTTTCACTGTTGGTCAATAAGCCAGCCATAACCCTGCTCCTCCAGTTTTTTCGCTAAACTGAAATCACCTGATTTGATGATTTTCCCTTGATATAACACGTGGACAAAGTCAGGCTTTACATAATCCAAAATACGTTGATAGTGGGTTACGATAATAAATGAACGTTCAGGCGAACGTAATGAATTCACACCGTTAGCCACAATTTTCAGCGCATCAATATCTAAACCGGAGTCAGTTTCATCAAGAATACACAATTGAGGCTCTAGAGCTGCCATCTGCAGGATATCGTTACGTTTTTTCTCACCACCGGAAAAACCCACGTTAACAGAACGAGCAAGTAAATCTTCTGGCATTTCTAATAATTTGATTTTATCTTCAATAAAATCTTGGAAATCAAAACGATCTAATGCTTCTTGCTGGCGATATTCTCTGACCGCATTAACGGCGGTTTGTAAGAAAAATTGGTTACTGACCCCTGGAATTTCAACAGGGTATTGGAATGCGAGGAAAACGCCTTCCCCTGCACGCTCTTCTGGATCTAACTCAAACAGGTCTTTACCTTTAAACGTCACTTCACCGCTATCAATTTCATACTCTTCGCGGCCAGCAAGTGTGGCTGATAATGTACTTTTACCAGAGCCATTTGGGCCCATGATGGCGTGAACTTCCCCTGGTTTTACTTCCAGAGATAACCCTTTTAAAATCTCATTACCTTCTACACTCACGTGTAAATCTTTAACACTTAACATATTTACATGCCTTTAGCGCCTTAGCGCAAATAAACTCGATTAGGATCAACCAACACTGTGCTCTAAGCTGATTGCCAGTAATTTTTGTGCTTCTACGGCAAATTCTAATGGAAGCTCCGAGAACACATCTTTACAGAAACCATTTACAATCATTGATATCGCATCGTCTTCGCTGATACCACGTTGTAAACAGTAAAATAACTGGTCTTCTCCAATACGTGAGGTTGTCGCTTCATGTTCGAGCTGTGCCGTATTATTTTTAACTTCCACATACGGGAAAGTATGTGCACCGCACTGTGTACCAATTAACATAGAGTCACATTGGGTAAAGTTACGAGCATTATGTGCACTTGGTAAAATTTTCACTAAACCGCGATAACTGTTTTGGCTCTTACCTGCTGAAATACCCTTAGAAATAATCGTTGAACGGGTGTTTTTCCCGATATGGATCATTTTCGTTCCGGTATCTGCTTGCTGATTACCATTTGTTAATGCAACAGAGAAAAACTCACCGACAGAGTTATCCCCCTTAAGGATAACGCTTGGATATTTCCATGTGATGGCAGAGCCAGTTTCTGACTGCGTCCATGACATTTTTGAATTTTCACCTTCACACAATGCACGCTTAGTCACAAAGTTCAGGATCCCACCGGCTTCGCTATCTCCACCGGAGAACCAGTTTTGGACAGTCGAATATTTAACTTCGGCATCTTTATGAATAATCACTTCAACAACCGCCGCATGGAGCTGATAGCTATCACGAACAGGCGCAGAACACCCTTCGATATAACTGACATAGCTACCTTCATCGGCAATTAAAATCGTACGCTCAAACTGGCCTGTTTTGGCTGCGTTGATCCTAAAATAAGTTGATAGCTCCATTGGGCAATGTACGCCTTTTGGTACATACACAAACGTACCATCTGAAGCTACCGCCGCATTTAATGCCGCAAAAAAGTTATCATGGCTCGAAACGACTGACCCGAGATATTTCTGCACCAGTTCAGGGTACTCTTGAATAGCCTCACTGAACGAACAAAAAATAACCCCATGTTTGGCTAAGTCATCACGGTAAGTTGTAGATACCGAGACCGAGTCAAAAATGGCGTCAACCGCAACAGCCTTCCCTTCACGTACAGGAACACCCAATTGGTTAAAAGCTTCTTCAACTTCAGCCGTTAAATAATTATTGGTTTCCGCTACACCTGTGCCTTGGGTTGCACCAGATTGCGAACCACAGGTATCATCACATGAGCCGCAAGATGGCGCAGAATAATAGCTATAGTCTTGATAATCGAGATTTGGGTAATTCGCTTTAAGCCAATGAGGTTCTTCCATGCCTTTCCAGTGATTAAAGGCATCAAGACGGAATTGGAGCATCCACTCAGGCTCATTACGTTTTGCTGAAATTGCGCGGATCACATCTTCGTTGATGCCTTTCGCCATTTCATCAGTCGCGACTTCGGTAAAGAAGCCTTCTTTATAACGCTGGTCATCAAGCCAGCTTTGAACATCATCGCCAACTTCTACATTGCTCTGTGACATAATCTGACTTCACATGTTAAACGCCGAAGCTTTCACCACACCCACAGGCATGTTGGGCTTTCGGGTTATTGAATTTGAAAATTTGATTCAGCCCTTCTTGGACAAAATCAACGACTGTGCCATCAATAAATGGCATTGCTTCTTTTGGCACATAAAGATGTGCACCATCGAGTTCAAATAACAGGTGTTGCTCTGTTGGGTTTTCGACCATTTCAAATACATAACCAAAACCCGCGCAGCCGGACTGTTTTACGCCAAGTGAAAGCCCTTTAGTGTTTGGGTTTTGCACCATCAATTTTTTGATTTGTTTTGCAGCGCTTTGTGTCAGGCTAACTCCCTGCCAATTGTTTTCATCAAATGAAAATGTCTCTACACCGTCAGTCATATTGACCCCACATTTCTTATGGCTTTTCAGCCTGTTATCAGGAGATTAACTCTGCCTACCCTATGGTAATGATTAGCTAATTGACTTCAACCATTTGTTTTAAGAGGTTATAGCTATTTTAGCTCTTTTCTTGCTCATCATCAGGTTAAAAAACAAACAAGCACCTAGCAAAATAAGATCAACCCATTGATAAATAATGAATAAGTAGAGTTGTGTTTTTTATTTAAATTTGTACTAAATAATACACTTAAATGACACAAATTAATAAAGATGCATTTATTATACAACTTAATTAACTTGATAAAAAATGAATTTATAGAAAGAATGGCCATATAACCATACAATAATAAGGGTTTTATAGGGTGTTCTGGCATTTAATTAGCCAAAAAACCCTATATATAGAATGGTTATTATTCAAATAATACCGCAGTTGTCAGGCGAGAAGTACAACACAATTTGCCTTGTTCATTGAAAATTTCAATATTCCACACTTGCTGGCGACGTCCTAAATGAATAGGCTTACAAATACCTTTTACAACCCCTGAGCGAGCAGCACGAACATGATTTGCATTGATTTCCAACCCGACCACCTTTTGTTCCCCTTCCGAGCACATATAACCCGCAATTGAACCCAAGGATTCGGCTAACACAACAGAAGCACCGCCATGCAATAACCCAAAAGGCTGTTTGGTACGATGATCGACAGGCATTATTCCCTCTAAATAATCATCTCCAATTGCCGTGATTTCAATGCCAAGATGCCCTAACATGCAGGTTTTTGACATTTCAGCGAGTTGTTGCAAATTAAATTGACGTTTCCAAATCATTAAACTATCTCCAACAGTGCTTGAATCGGATGTTTTATCGATACATTTTCCATTCGCTTAACTTGGCTACGGCAAGAATAACCTGAACTTAAACAGCGATCTTTTGGCAAAGAAGACATCGCGCCTTTCCACGATAAATCATAAATTCCTTTTGAATTTTGAAGATTGGCCACTTCGTGCCCATAAGTCCCTGCCATGCCACAACAGCCAACACTAACATTATTTAATGTTTGCCCAAAGCGAGCAAATAACGCTGCCCATTGATTCGCACTATTAGGTAAAGCCGTTGATTCCGTACAATGACCGAAAAAATACCATGGTTGTGTCGAAGCCACTTGCACATTGTGTGGTTCAGGCAATGTCATTAACCACTCATGCGCCAACATCACCGTAAATTGGCACTGTTCTTTACCTAAAATTTCATGGTATTCATCGCGATAACAAAGTACCAGTGCAGGGTCAACACCGACCATTGGTAACTGTAATTTTGCCACTCGATTTAAAAAGTCCGCTGTCTTGCGAGCTGTTTTAGCAAATTTCGCTAAAAAACCTTTGATGTGTTGCGCTTTTCCATTCGGTGAAAACGGTAACAATACAGGTTTAAGACCTAACTTTTCAATTAAGCGGACAAAATCTGCCACCACTTTGGCATCGTAATAGCTAGTGAAAGGGTCTTGAACCACCAGCACATATTTTTCACGCTGTGAATCCGCCATACTTTCAAGTTGTTCAAGCGTAACAGAAACCGCGGCATGGCCTGAAAGTTCTTGTTTTAATGTGGGTTGAGAAAATAACGGTAAATCCACCATACCAATGGTGTGTTGGCTCAGTTTTTGCACCACCGGTTGACGTAAAAAGAAATTAAATACGCTAGGTACCTTGGAAAGTATTGGTGCACTCGCTTCGACGTTTGCAACAATATGGTCCCGAATAGGTCGCAAATAACGCCCATGATACAATGCTAAAAATTTAGCTCTAAATGATGGCACATCAATTTTAATCGGGCATTGTGTTGAGCAGGCTTTACAGGCGAGGCACCCAGCCATTGAAGCTTTCACTTCATGAGAAAAATCATAATCCCCTTGCTTCGCACGCCAAGTATTACGGGTTTTCTCGATTAAGCCTCTTAATGAAGGCTGGTTGTGCGTAATTCCTTTTTCAAGGTGTTCTGGTGTAACGCCTTGTTCCGCTAGCAACCTTAACCATTCACGAACAAGTGTTGCACGGCCTTTCGGAGAATGGACTCGTTGACCACTCACCTTCATCGATGGGCACATTGGGCTCTTTACATCAAAATTGAAACACAGCCCATTGCCATTACACTCCATAGCCCCACGGAACTCTTGGCGCATTTGGACTGGAATTTGCCGGTCATACGTTCCTCGCTTGATGTCATCAACCTGCTTCATCGGTGCATCCAACCCCGCAGGTGGGCAAATTTTACCTGGATTCAAACGGTTATCGGGGTCAAATGCCGCTTTAATATTCCGAAGCTCACCGTATAATACATCGCCAAAAAATTCAGGACTATATTGCGCACGGAAACCTTTCCCATGTTCACCCCACAAAAGCCCACCATATTTAGCGGTTAATGCCACAATTTCATCAGAAATTTGTTTCATCAATACTTCTTGCTGCGGATCACACATATCAAGCGCAGGACGGACATGTAATACCCCTGCGTCCACGTGACCAAACATGCCATAATTCAAGTTGTGACTGTCTAATAATGCACGGAATTCCACTATATAATCAGCAAGATGCTCAGGAGGAACACAAGTATCCTCAACAAACGGAATTGGCTTTGCAGCCCCCTTGCTGTTCCCTAACAGCCCAACTGCTTTTTTACGCATGTTATAAATGCGCGTAATATCTTCAAGGTCATGACAGGTTTGATAACCAATCACGCCGGCTTGGTTATTCGCCATTAACTCATCAAGCCGCTGACAAAGGCTTTCAGTTAATTGGTTAATTTCCGCTTCATCATCACCACTAAACTCAACAATATTCAGCCCCAACATTTCCTTATTTGGAATGTCAGTAATCAATGCTTTAACTGAGTGCCAAACAATATCTTCACGCGCTAAATTCAATACTTTCGAGTCAACTGTTTCAACAGACAAGGCTTTTGCATCAACCATAAAAGGTGCATTACGCAATGCGGACTCAAAAGAGTCATATTTGACGTTTACTAAGCGGCGTACTTTTGGCAAAGGTGTGATATCAAGCGTCGCCTCGGTAATAAAGGCTAAAGACCCTTCAGACCCAGTCAAGATACGGGTAAGGTCAAATTCTGTTAGTTCATCATTAAATACATGACGTAAATCATACCCTGTCAGGAAACGATTTAACTTGGGAAATTTTTCTTCAATTAATGGACGTTGCTCTAAACAGCGTTCTAATACTGTTTTATATATACGCCCCACTGTTGAATCTTCTGACGCAATCGTTTGGGCGAGTTCGATAGGCATAGCACGTGTATCTAGGCATTCTCCACCTAACACCATGGCTTTAACGCCTAACACGTGATCAGAGGTTTTACCATATACTAATGAGCCTTGACCCGATGCGTCAGTGTTGATCATTCCACCTAATGTTGCTCGGTTGCTGGTAGATAGCTCCGGCGAAAAAAAATAACCGTAAGGTTTGAGGTATTGATTTAATTGGTCTTTGATGACCCCAGCCTCAACTTTAACCCAACCTTGCTCTGGGTTTATTTCTAAAATCCTATTCATATAACGGGACATATCCACAACAATCCCTTCAGTTAAGGATTGCCCATTAGTTCCCGTCCCACCACCCCGAGGTGTAAAGCTGAGCTCACGAAATTTCGCTTGCCCCGCAAGCCGAGTGATAATTTGTACATCTGCACTCGAACGCGGAAATACAACCGCTTGGGGTAATAGTTGGTAAATACTATTATCTGTTGCCATGGATAAACGCTCAGCATAGCTGGTGCCGTTATCCCCAGTAAAACCCTGTTCTTGTAGCTCATGCAAGAACTCAATAACTAGATGACTAAGATGAGGAGCTTCTGATATACGCGGGATCATTATTAACGATGACTCTTGTTGTTTAGTGTTCGCATTACTCGTTATGTACTATCTTTATTTTAAGTTGCACAATAGTGTCTTAGGTCTATGATGGGTTACCTTCACAGCCTGTAAAGACAGCACAGCCGCTGATGACATTGTCATTATGAACCATATCACAATATTGTTTTTTTTAACCGTGAAAAAAAATTACGTTATTTTCACCTAAAAATTTGCCACAGACACAGAATTTTCATTTGTAAAGGACCAGTCATTAATGGAAAAATCGCAAAAACGCTTGGATCTTCCCAAACTTATTTTCGGCCTATTATCCATCGTTTTAATGATAGCAGCCTGCTTTTGGGTACTTAATCCATTTATTCTTGGCTTTGTATGGGCTGGAATGATGGTAATTGCTACTTGGCCACTATTATTAAGACTGGAAGCTCGCTTATGGCATAAGCGCTGGTTAGCTACATTGGTGATGGTTCTTCTTATATTACTGCTGTTCGTTATTCCATTGGGTATTCTAATTGGCAGTATCATTGAAAATAGCACACCACTTATTGATTTAGCGAAATCGCCGTCAAGCTTAACATTGCCTGATTTAGAATGGCTCAATACCATTCCAATGGTGGGTGAGAAAATTTACTATGCATGGCATAGCTTAGTCGCCAGTGGGGGGAATGCTTTACTTGCTAAAATTCAACCCTATTTTGGCCAAGCTGCTGGCTGGTTTGCTACACAGGCCATTAGCGCAGGAAGATTTGTTTTTCACTTGATGCTAATGCTGCTATTTAGTGGCTTGCTCTATCTTAAAGGCGAATCTGTCATGGTTAGCATCCGTCACTTTGCGGTCCGTCTCGCAGGGATCCGTGGGGATGCTGCCGTCGTGTTAGCGGCACAATCTATTCGAGCTGTTGCCCTTGGTGTCGTCGTCACCGCGCTAATTCAAGCCATCGTCGGAGGAATTGGACTTGCCTTGTCGGGTATTGGTTATGCGGCCATCTTAACTGTCTTGTTGTTTATATGCTGTGTGGCGCAATTGGGGCCTCTACTCATCATGGTGCCATCCGTCATTTGGCTATTTTGGACAGGTGATACGACATGGGGAATTATTCTTGCTATATGGGCCGCCGTTGTTGCCACTATGGATGGCGTTCTTCGGCCATGGCTCATTAAAATGGGGGCTGACTTACCAATGGTTCTGATCCTTGTTGGTGTTATTGGTGGAATTTTATCATTTGGCATGATTGGTTTGTTTATTGGCCCTGTTGTATTAGCCGTTTCATATAGCTTATTAAAAGCTTGGATGAATGAGGTTGCAGTTCCAAGTGAAGACTTAACAGAAACTGAAAAATTTCTAGAAGAAGAGTTTTCGATTAAAAAGTAGTACGTAGTTGATTAGTAGCAGGCATGTTCAAGCAAGACATGCCTGCTAACTTAATAAGTATTGCTCCATTAATATTTAGAAACAATATTTAACATTCTAACGTTAGTATTTAGTCTAATTTATGTTAACATAAATCTATTGAATTAATTCTCTTTAAGTAACAATGAGTAATATTAATATTGAGAGTGTTCTTAATGATTGTATAATATGAATAGTTTAATATTCTATTATTGAATCATATGGATATAAAAAGCTATGCCCCTCCCTTTTTAGGCGTCGCTTTATTTAACTGAATTGCTGTGTGTAGTCTTTGCCTGTCAGCCCATGATAGGCTTTTTTTTTATCTTCATTTAATATGAATATTATTCATATCGTAATCAGAACATCACTTTATAATTATTGATTAATATCAATTTTTGACATAACTAGCAGTTTTCATACTCCTTTAGCGTTATATAATTAAATAAATTTCGTTATTTCTATTTAAGGTATATTTTCTGCCCAAACTAAATACACAAAATAAGAGTAATTATATTCTTTTTTTATTTATACCTAAAAAGTATTATATGAATATTTATTTAGAACTGTTTGCTATCAACCTATTAATAATAGTATTAATCAATTTCTGTAATAGGTAATTTTAATCAAATAAATGCGAAGGCTGAATGTTATTCACATTCAGCCTTGATGATTAAAAAACGAGATAACTATTGATTCTCAGCTATCGTCAGCCATGTTTGTACCACGGTATCTGGATTCAAAGATAAACTATCAATACCTTCATCTACCAGCCATTGAGCAAAATCTTGATGGTCGGATGGCCCTTGACCACAAATACCTACATATTTGTTTTGTCGTTTTGCAGCCTGTATAGCCATAGATAACATGGCTTTTACCGCATCGTTTCGTTCATCAAATAACTCAGAAACAACACCAGAATCCCTATCAAGACCTAATGTTAACTGAGTCATATCATTCGAACCGATAGAGAAACCGTCGAAATGTTCGAGGAATTGATCTGCCAGTAAAGCATTTGATGGAATTTCGCACATCATAATGACTTTTAGACCGTTTTCACCACGTTTCAAATCATGTTTAGCCAGCTCAGCAACTACAGACTCAGCTTGTGCAACTGTCCGCACAAATGGGATCATAACTTCAACATTCGTTAACCCCATAGTGTTGCGAACACGTTTAACCGCTTCGCATTCCAATGCAAAACAGGCACGGAAGCTGTCAGATACATAGCGCCCTGCACCACGGAAACCTAACATTGGATTTTCTTCTTCAGGTTCATAAATATCCCCACCGACTAAGTTGGCATATTCATTAGACTTGAAGTCAGATAAACGGACAATAACGCGTTTTGGCCAGAAAGCAGCGGCTAGAGTAGAAATCCCTTCAGTTAATTTACCGACATAAAATTCAATCGGGTCATCATAGCCCGCCATCATTTGGCGAATTTCTGCTTGTAACTCAGGAGATTGCTGATCAAATTCCAGTAATGCCCTTGGGTGAACACCAATCATACGATTGATGATAAACTCAAGTCTAGCTAGACCCACGCCTTCATTAGGTAAGCAAGCAAAATCAAATGCACGGTCAGGGTTACCGACATTCATCATGATTTTGACATCTAGATTTGGCATATCACTCACTTCAGAACTGTGAATTTCAAACGCCAGTTTACCTTCGTACACAAAACCCGTATCACCTTCTGAACAAGAAACTGTCACTTCTTGGCCTTCTTGCAAACGGTCAGTCGCATCACCACACCCCACAACCGCAGGAATGCCTAATTCACGAGCGATAATCGCAGCATGGCATGTACGTCCACCACGATTCGTAACAATCGCAGCGGCTTTTTTCATGATAGGCTCCCAATCAGGGTCTGTCATATCGGTAACGAGTACATCACCCACTTGAATTCTATCCATTTCACTCAAGTTATGTATGACTTTAACAGCCCCAGAGCCAATACGATGACCGATTGCACGTCCTTCAACTAAAACTTGTCCTTGTTGTTTTAATTGATAACGCTCCATCACTTGTTGATTAGAGCGAACGGTTTCTGGCCTTGCTTGGACAATATACAAACGCCCATTATGACCATCTTTTGCCCACTCAATATCCATTGGGCGACCGTAGTGCTTTTCAATCTGTATAGCTTGGCGTGCAAGCTCTTCCACTTCGAGATCAGTTAAAGAGAAACGATTGCGTAGTGCTTCTGGCACATCTTCAATTTGTACTTGTTTACCGTGCTCTTTACTGTTGGCGTACACCATTTGTAATTTTTTAGAGCCCAGGGTACGGCGCACAATTGCAGGACGGTTATTGGCTAACGTTGGTTTATGGACATAAAACTCGTCTGGATTCACGGCGCCTTGCACCACCATCTCACCTAAACCATACGCAGAGGTAATAAATACGACTTGGTCGAAGCCCGATTCAGTATCAATCGTAAACATAACACCCGATGATGCTAAATCTGAACGTACCATGCGTTGAACGCCCGCGGACAGTGCTACACCCCGGTGGTCATAACCTTGGTGAACACGATATGAAATCGCACGGTCATTAAACAATGAAGCAAAAACGTGTTTAATCGCAACTAATACAGCGTCAATTCCTTGAACGTTAAGGAATGTTTCCTGTTGCCCTGCAAACGAAGCGTCAGGCATGTCCTCAGCAGTTGCCGATGAGCGGACAGCAAATGAAGCTTCCGCTTCACCTTCTGACAGTTGTGCGAAAGCATCACGAATATCTTGTTCCAACTCCTTCGTCAATGGTGTATCAATCACCCATTGACGGATCTGAGCACCTGCTACAGCCAGTTGGTTCACATCATCAATATCCGTTTCATCTAGCAGGTTATAAATGCGTTGATTTACACCGCTCTGCTCCAGAAAATCATTAAACGCCTGTGCGGTTGTCGCGAAACCGTTAGGTACGGATACTCCCAGATCAGATAAGTTAGTGATCATTTCACCGAGAGAAGCATTTTTGCCCCCGACACGGTCAACATCATTCATCCCTAATTGGTTATACCAAAGTACATTACACGGAGTGAGGCCATTTGTGGACATTGAAAGCGATCCTTTTATAGCAATTTAGTGACAGAGTACAAATCGTAAAAAATCTCGTTGGCGAAATTTCGCCTCGTGAAATAGACTAGCACAGACGCTAAGAGAAGATGGACTGGTGAATCGTTCCATCACTGAAGAAAACTTTTTTGTTCTAAAAATCGTTCAAAAAATGGCTATAGTTTCCCCTATAAACTAATTTTTAAACTTTAAACAAAGATAATATTTCCCAATATCCAGTGATAAATACAATAGAGACGAATAATGATGAGCGAATTAGGAGTAATGAATAATATGGTAAGCCAAGTTCAACGTACTGTTTTTTTTATTTCTGATGGAACAGCGATAACCGCTGAAACTTTGGGGCACGCCGTACTTTCTCAATTTCCTCTGTCATTTATTTCTTATACTCTGCCGTTTGTAACAAGCGAAGCTCGTGCACATGAAATTAAGCAAAAAATAGATATTATCTTCGAAGAAACCCAGTTGCGTCCTTTAGTGTTCTATTCGATTATCTCCCCTGAAGTTAAGCAAATCATTACCCAGAGTGCAGGTTTTTGCCAAGATATCGTCCAAAGTCTAGTCGCCCCAATTCAGAAGGAAGTCGGCCTAGAACCTGAGCCAAAACTCAACCGAACCCATGGCCTATCCATGCAAAATATGAATCAATATGATGCACGTATAGCTGCTATTGAATACACACTGGCTCACGACGATGGGATTTCTTTACGAAATTTAGACCAAGCTCAAGTGATACTAATTGGTGTTTCACGTTGTGGCAAAACGCCAACAAGCCTCTACTTAGCGATGCAATTTGGTATCCAAGCGGCAAATTACCCATTTACGGCTGATGATATGGATAATTTACAATTACCTGCAGCATTACGCCCATATACACATAAATTGTTTGGTTTAACTATTAGCCCTGAACGGCTAGCAGCTATCCGCGAAGAGCGCCGTGAAAATAGCCGTTATGCATCCATAAGGCAATGTCGTATTGAGATAGCTGAAGTGGAAGCTTTATTTAGACAAAATAAAATCAACTACTTAAATACAACTAACTATTCTGTTGAAGAAATTTCAGCAAAAGTGATTGATACCATGGGCTTACAAAGACGAATCTTTTAATGAATACAAATAAAAAAAATATTCATTCCTGCTAAGTTGGAGGTTGAAATTAAGCCATATTCGTTTATTGTGATCTTAATCACTTATAGGGCATATGCCTATTAAAGTTCTTTGAGAAAGAAAATGCACAAAACTGATGAATTACGTACTGCGAGAGTGGACAGCTTAATTACCCCACAAACTCTTGCTGATGAGTTTCCTATTTCCCAAAAAGTCGCTGAAAACGTGACAGCGTCACGAAAACGCATAGAACAGATATTATCCGGCCAAGACCCACGTTTACTGGTCATTGTCGGCCCTTGTTCCATTCATGACATTGATGCCGCTATTGAATACGCTAAAAAATTAAATGTGTTAAGAGAGCGTCATCAAGACCGTTTAGAAATTGTCATGCGAACTTACTTTGAGAAACCACGAACTGTCGTTGGTTGGAAAGGGTTAATTTCTGATCCTAACCTCGATAATTCTTGCCAAGTCAACACCGGTATCCGGTTAGCTCGTAAATTATTGATTGAAGTTAACCAGTTAGGGTTAGCCACGGCAACCGAATTCCTTGATATGGTCACGGGCCAATATATTGCCGATCTCATTAGTTGGGGAGCAATTGGCGCTCGCACAACAGAAAGCCAAATTCACCGTGAAATGGCATCCGCATTGTCCTGTCCTGTAGGTTTCAAAAATGGCACCGACGGCAATATTAATATTGCTATTGATGCGATAAGAGCTGCAAAGGCGCAGCATATGTTTTTATCGCCGGATAAGAACGGCCAAATGACCATTTACCAAACCAGTGGTAACCCGCATGGCCATATCATTATGCGTGGCGGTAAACAGCCAAATTACACGGCTGGTGACTTAGCCGCAGCTTGCGATAAACTACGTAAATTTGAATTACCAGAGCATTTAGTGGTCGATTTCAGCCATGGTAATTGCCAAAAAATTCATCGTCGCCAACTCGAAGTTGCACGAGATATTGCGGAGCAAATAAAAGATGGCTCGACCGCTATCAGTGGAGTGATGGCAGAAAGCTTCTTAGTTGAAGGCACACAAAAAGTGGTTTCTGACCAACCGTTAGTTTATGGCCAATCTATTACCGACCCATGTCTTGGCTGGGAAGATACCGAACAACTTATTGAAATTCTTGCTCAAGCTGTTGAGTCACGCTTTAAATAAGCCAAATCATTCCAATTTTTTTATTATGAGCCCTTTAGTGAACATAGAAACTAAAGGGCTTTTATATTTACAAAAAAAATAATTATCATTTAATGCATAATTAAATAATATAATAATCTAATTAATAAAATAAACACAGAATTTTAATCCAAAAAATCCTTGACCCACCTCGCGCCAACGATAATAATTCTCACTACAAACTAATTTATCCGTTAGAACTTCTGTAGCCTAGCCCATTATTCGCTACGACATTACAGGGCTAAATAGTTCTAATAAATAAATGAGTTACATAAATATTTATTGCATGCCACCCAGATTATTTATCCAGGCAGCCAGCAAATTCTGAAACCAAAGGAAAGGATTTCCTATGCTGTTTAACTCGATGCCTGCATCAATCCATCAAGATCATAAAATATCACTCTCAGCTATTGCTGCCACCGTTGTAATGACCGGGTTTAGCAACACCGCTTTAGGTGAAAACTTATCGACTCCAAAAGCGAATACCCGCGACATTATTCACGTTTCGACCTCACCTCTTAGTTTAGAAAATATCGCTGTAGCAGAACAAGTCGATGTAATTGATGCAAAAGCGCCTGAATATCAATCTGCGACATCCGCCTTAGATTTACTAAAAGGCCAAGCTGGAGTATTTGTTTCTGGTTCTAATAGCACTTATGGCCAGGGCATTCAAATGCGGGGTTATGATTCACGAGGTGTTAAAGTCACCGTTGATAATATCACCCAAGACTTTTATTCCGGCTTATATGAAGCTACATTTATTGACCCCACCTTAGTAAAAAAAGTCTACGTCCATAAAGGCGCATCATCTGTACATCATGGCGGCGGCGCGCTAGCCGGAGTCGTATCATTCAAAACAATAAATGCAGCTGACATATTAAAACCAGGGCAAAAAATCGGTGGTCAGGTCTTTAGCGGTATTAACCGTAATGATCACGGTTACTATGCAGGTGCAACGCTATTAGGCAGAACTGAATCAACGGATACTCTGTTTACCTATAGTCAACGTAAAAAGCACCTACTCGGCTCACCCGAGTTTGAAGAGGTTGATAATACTGAACAGCTAAGCAACTGGATGCTCAAAAGCAGCTGGCTTGCCCACCCTTCATATAACTTGACGTTACAATTAAAAGAATACCGCAACAACAGTTTAGGGGTAAAACAACCCGCTAAACCTTCAGAAAAAAATAGATATCCAAATACACCGCATGAAAGACAAAGCCATCAGCGAGATGTTGCCATTAGCCAATTTTTTACACCCAAAAATGAGGTAAATTGGCAAGCCCAGTGGGATATTTATTATACAGATTTATATTTAGATCAAACTGATACAGTTAAGGTCAAGAGCAAACCAAAAGAGTATGGCTCTGAAACGCGAAATCAATATACCTATGGGACTAAATTTACTAATAGCTTCACTTTACCTATGTATAACTGGGTAAATCATCATATTCAAAGTGGTTTCGAATATTATCAGCAAAAGCAAACGTCAAATCAGTATGCAATAAGTTATCCACCAGCAGAACTTGATAACCTGTCTGGCTGGTTAGTCAATGACATGACATTGCATCAATTACCGTTAACTTTATCAATTGGAACGCGCTTTACACAATACCGTGCATCGAGGAATAATTTCCCTGAAAATAAACATATCAACTTGTCATCCCGTATGGCTGTTAGTATTACTCCAACCCATTGGCTCAATCTTTACTCATCATACGCTGAAGCATACCGTACTCCACGTATGTCCGAGCTTTATAACAATTCAAACCATTTCACTATACCCTTTTTTGGCACTCCCTCGAACTTTCGTCCATCGCCTGATTTACGTCCAGAAACGAATAGAACCCTCGAAACAGGTATAAAAATCAGTTTTGATGGGGTATTTATTGATAATAGCGACCTTCAATTCGGTTCAACCTACTTTAAGACCAAAGCTAAAAACCATATTGCCCTTGAAGGTCTTTATACGCCAAGGTATGGCCAATGGTTCCCAGATGAGCTTTATTATATCAATATCCCCAGCGCATCCATTTATGGCATTGATAGCTTTATAAGCTACAGAACACGGTGGTTTGAATTAAATATCAATCACAATAAAACCACAGGTAGAGAAGACGGCTCACATTATTCTCTTTCGTCTATACGCCCTGAAACACTAACGGCTCGATTCAATGTACCGGTTGCTAGTACTGGCTTTACTCTAGGTTGGATAGGGGAATTCTCTGCAAGAACGCAACTTCAAGGTAACGATAAATATAAAAAGTGGCATCACAGATCTGATAAAGGCTTAGACCGCTATCATAAAGAAGTCATTCAATATGCGGGCTATAGCATTCATGATTTCTATGTGAATTACCAAGCAGATCAATTCATAAAAGGGTTAAGTTCGACTCTCACAATGAAAAATGCATTTGATAAGCCATATCTATCTTCCACTGGCGTACCCCAAGAAGGTCGGAACTTTTATCTCAACATGAATTACAACTGGTAGTTAAGTAGTAAAAAACTATGTTATCAACTGATTTTATTAAATTTATCAGCAGTATAAAAAATAAATCAGTTGATAACTTTTCACTATGTCTTTTAATTTTATTAAGGAAAAATTTGTGAATTCAAACCTCTATAATGATTACCTGCAAGCTAAGAAAACGCACTCTGATAAGCACTCCCAAGAAATAGCGGCCTTACTTGGCGTATCGGAGGCCCAACTAATTCATTGTCGTGTCGGTAAAGATAATGTTCAACGATTGGTCAGTAAACCTATTGATATCTTGCAAGATTTAACCACAATAGGCAAAGCTATAGGGATCACTCGTAATCAGTACGCTGTTAGTATTCAAACGGGTGCATACAATAACCCAAAATTTAGTAACCACGGTGGGCTATTTCTAAACCCTAAAGCATTAGACTTACGCATGTTCTTTGCGCAGTGGAGCTCAGTTTTTGCACTCACTGAAAAAATGCCAGAGGGAACTCGCCACAGTATTCAATTTTTCGATAAATATGGTGATTCGTTACACAAGATCTTTTCCACCGACAACTCTGATATAGCTGCTTGGCAAGCCATGATAGAGCGCTACAGCACATTAGAGAATCCGCCTATCGAACCTAAAACAATTTCGCCATTTTCAGAACAGAAAATTAGCGAAGAACTCGCCTCTCAATTAGAGCAACAATGGCGTGAGATGACCAATGTTCATCAGTTTTTTGGTATATTAAAGAAACACAATTTAAGTCGTCAGCAAGTTTTTCGTGTCGTTAGCCAAGAATTAGCATGGCAAGTCCCTACTACGGCTTTATCTGAATTACTCTCTCTTGCATACCATGCAAAAAATGAAGTTATGCTCTTTGTAGGAAACCGTGGGTGTGTGCAAATATTTACAGGAAAAATAAATGAACTATCATCACTCTCTGTTGAAAGTTCTCAAACTGATTGGTTAAATGTTTCAAGTACAAACTTTAAACTTCATATCATTGAAAATGGCATTTCTGAGTGCTGGGTCACACGTAAGCCAACTAAAGATGGCTTTGTGACAAGTCTTGAGGTCTTTGATACCCAAGGTAACCAAATTATTCAAATGTATGGCCAGCGTATTGAAGGCACTCCCGAACAAATAGAATGGAGCAAGCAAATTCTTTCGATATCTCGCATATAATAAAAGAATAATAAGAAAGTAGATAATCTGTCATGGTAATTTTCTAAATACTTTTCAATCAGAAATTGTGGTTTGAATTAGACATGAAAATTGCCATAGACCCTTTACCTCATTAATTCACGCCACTTTTTGATATAGAAATAGAATAATCATCCATCTCTCGCATAAAGTATTTAACTTACCGCATATATTAGTTATTCATACTACGAAAACTGTAGTTACAAGCACTTTCAATCATAACAATTACCTCGGAATTTCCTGTTTATTGTTATAGAAATACGATTATAAATGAAGCAATAATATTTCAATTATTTACTTGGTTAATAATTTCGAATAGCTTGAACAATTTTTTTGAATATAATGAAAATTTTCTCTTTTTCTTACCTAAAAAAATGACATGGCAACATAGATACCTGAATTAAAAGAATTTTAAACATACAATATTGAATGTTTAAAATGTTAATTTTTTCAACATCTATTGTACTGATAGTTATTATCATTAAAAAACCGCACGTTTAGCCTATCGATATATCGGAAAAACAGGAAGAATAGACCCTAATTTCGTGAGTTATTATTAGTTATTAATGAACAATAGCCTACTTGAGTAGGAGGTAAATATGTCAGAAAGTGTAGTCAACGATATTGTTAAATGGCTTGAAAGTCAGTTGCAGCGCAATGAAGGCATCAAAATCGACACAATTGCCGATAAAAGCGGCTATTCAAAATGGCATTTACAGCGTGTTTTCAAAGAAATGAAAGGCTGCACGCTTGGTGAATACGTCCGTAAACGTCGTTTATTAGAAGCAGCTAAATCATTACGTGAAGGCAACTTACCTATTCTTGATATCGCATTGCAATATGGCTTTAGTTCACAGGCGACATTTACCCGCATCTTTAAAAAGCACTTTGATACAACGCCTGCAAAATTTCGCCAATCAGGTGAATTACCTGAATGCAAAAGCTTTATGACTTGTAGCTGTCATAACTGATTATTTTAGAACATCCCTTCCTATTAGTTATTTGCAATTTTGAAGTCTATGTCTGAGCCGACTATGTCGGCTCTTTTTTTAACTTAATTCATGAACTAACCAGTTTTCCAAATCAGCTAACTGCTCCTGCAATTGAGGCCATTTTACGGCCATTTGTTTACCTAAAGAGCGTATTGTTTCTGTCTGATATGTTTTACCCGTCAATTGCTCACTTAACCACTCCAAAGGAGATGGGTCTAAGCTATCTGTAAAAAACTGACAGCGATTTATCACGCCTTTTTCGATATCAAAATGAAACTCAATTCCTCCCCAAGAAAAACGTGTATCTGAATAGTGAGTAAACGCTGGTGCTTGCCCAAAATTCCATTCCCAACTACTTTGCTTAGCAAAAGTTTCTGGAAAATTTGGCAAATCAGGTAATCTTTCAGGGGAAATATACTCTGCTTCGACCGTTTCACCGAAGTAATTAAAAAAGCTTTTAATTATTCCCTCACAAACAATTTCATGAGAAATATTAGGAACAAGCTCAGACAAGTTAGCCACACGAGAACGCACTGACGTAATCCCTTTTGCCTGTAATTTTTTAGGATCTGGATTCAGGTAATTAGCTAAACGACTTAAATCTGCATTAATCAGCAAGGTTCCATGGTGAAAACCTCTATCTTTCGTTTCTCGGTATGCAGAACCGGATATTTTTCGCGGACCACTTTCTGTATCTAAAACCAAATCATTGCGACCTGAAATTTGTGCGTTAATACCGACCTGTGCTAATCCATCAACAATGATTTGTGTAGAAACTGTTTTATCATATTCTGGCTTTCCCGCCATAAATGTGAAACAAGTGTTACCTAGATCATGAAAGACAGCACCACCACCACTACTGCGCCGAGCTAAACGAACATTATCTTCTTCCATCCGCCGTGTATTACATTCTTTCCACGGATTCTGAGCGCGCCCTATGACCACGGTATCCGCATTTCTCCAAAGAAACATAACACGTTGGTCGGTTGGCATTTGTCGGAAAATAGTTTCTTCAACCGCAAGGTTAAACCAAGGGTCGTAGGATTCTGAGATGAGTAAACGTACTGTTGACATTGAGCTATCCTTAAAACAAAACTTGCCCTTAAGATAGCATAATCACTGAATAAAATAGTGAATTTAGATACGTCTTGCTTGCCAAAACACTTTTCGCCAATAAACGTTATCCATTGATGAACGAATTACCCCTTTACTCGTTGATGCGTGAATGAATGTATTATCGGTATCGTAAATCCCCACATGCAATCCATTCTCCCCTGAACCTGTTTTAAAGAACACCAAATCCCCTGGCATCAAATCAGATTTATCAATCCGTGTGCCTAATTGAGTTTGATCTACTGTTGTTCGAGGTAACTGAATGGCAAAACGGTCGTTAAATGTGCGATAGACAAAACCGGAACAATCCACACCATTTTGATTCATTCCACCATAATGATAAGGCGTACCATACCACTGCTCTAGCTGGTCTTTTAATTGCGCTATCGTCATGATTGGGTCTGATAATTGTGTTTTTAATGGCGGCGGCGTTCTTTTAACGGATGTCGATGAACAACCAATTAAAACTAAACACAATAATAGTGGTAGGTGTTGTATTTTGATAACCATAAAGCACCTTATTTATCTATCTTATTGCGATAACTTGCTTATATTATAGTGCGTGAAGACTATAATATAAGCAACTAAGAAATTATTCCGTTCTATCACTTGGTGATTTATTGGGCCGGCTAATTAGCCATACCCCTAATAAAATAAAGCCAATTCCAATGGCCTTTAGTCCTGTCGCAGGTTCATTAAACCAAGGTAAGAAAACTGCTAATAAATAAACGAAAACATAGCTTAAGCTAATAAGCGGATAAGCTTTATTCAATGCTATGTGTTTTAAAGCTAATAGCCAACATAACATCGATAACGCATAACAAACTAACCCTAAAAAAATAATTCCTAAGCTAGTAATATTTGCGAGTAACCACTCTAATTGTAGCCAATGCCAGCCAAGTGTGAATGAGGGTAGTTCAACTACCCCGGCTTTTAAGCTCAGTTGAGCGACTGTGACTAATAAAGCACTGCTAATCACCCACAAATAACCCTTGTTCATACGCCGATACTCATTAGCAAAATACCAAACATAATGGCAGCAACCCCTAACCAGTGGTTAAGCCCAGTTTGCTCTTTATAAACAAACTGGCCAATTAAAGTAATTAATACAAAATTAATACTTAACATTGGATAAGCGATACTCAGCGGCATGGTTTCCAATAATTTCAACCAAAACAACATGCCAAGGCCTAGCATAAAAACCGCCAGCACCAGCCACCGAAAGGCTGATGCTGTTTTATTGGTTTTATTACTCTGCCAATTGACGACGGCTTGCTTTTGAGCCACTTGCCCAACGCAGGTCAAAACGCTAACCAGCAATAACAGCAGTAGTTGTGCAATCATTGTTGATGGTAAACCACAATCGCCATACGTGAATTTTTAATGACTTCATCTGGCTTAGGAATATCCGGTAACCCTTCTTTACGGCCTAATAAAAAGACAACAGTTACCTGCCCTTCTTTGCGTGCTTTTTCTAGCCACTGTGCAAATTGATCCGGTTTAACTAAGCGATGTTGGCTATCTGGGTATTCCAAACCGTAACTTAGCTCTCCACTACTATTGTATAAATAGATATTGGAATTTTGTGTTTCCCACGCAAGGCCTGCTGCGACCCCAACATTACTTGCCATCAAATATTTGCTATTCATCAGTAAATCATGATTTTGATGAATAAAGTTTTGAGGTAATTTAGAATCGATGGTGTTGTTCGGCAGAGCACTACCAATACACAAACTCACGGCCAAAGAGCACGAGGCTGCCCATAACCAATATTTAGCATTTAATACCGTACATAGGTAACCGATAATCGCCCAAATAGAAAATGCAACGACACCTAACACCATTTTTGACCATTCATCAGGTTCGTATAACGGTTTTTTGATCACCGTGCTCACGACAATTACCGCTATAACCGCAGCGATCCCTAATACAACATTAATGATCCCATTGGCTTTCAATGCTTTCATTTTACCATTACGAACGCAATCAACCCCATACTTCGCCATAAGCAATGCCAATGGCGCCATAAACGGTAACATATACGTTGGTAACTTACCGCGGGAAATACTGAAAAAGATAACAGGAACAACAAACCAGCACAGTAAGAAAAACATATCGGGGCTAGATTTACGTTCTTTCCAGCCTTTCATTATCGCACCTGGCAACAGCCCTGCCCATGGAATAGCGCCAAGAATGATAATTGGAATATAATACCAAAACGGTGCAATATGCTGCGCATCATCTGCTGTGAAACGCTTAATGTGCTCAATCCAAAAGAAATAGTGCCAATAGTCTGGTTCTTGTTTTGCAACCGCCAAAGCCCATGGCAAACTGATAATAACCGCCGAAATTATTGCAAGCGGCCCGTACTTTAGTAACTCAAGGAACCGCTTTTGATAGATTGTGACAGGAAGCATGACTATCACGGGGATCGCAAGGGCTAAAAAGCCTTTAGTCATAAATGCCATGCCACAAGCCAGCCCAAGACAAAGCCATGCCGCTAGTTTAGATTTTACTTCTCTCGATTTCATTGCCCACAAGCAACAGAACATGCTTGCCGCTATCCATAAAGACAACATTGGGTCGAGTACACTGTAAGTTCCGATGGAGAATACCAAGAACATTGAGATATAAATGAGGCTAGCAACATAAGCAACGTGGTTATTACGCCACATCATTTTTGCCATACGGTAGACAAGTAATGCACTGAGGAAAATACAAAAAACCGAACCAAAGCGAACAGCAAAATTAGTTTCACCAAAAATCATTTGGCTAATATTGTTTATCCAGTAACCTGCTACTGGTTTTTCGAAATAACGTACATCCAGCATGTAAGGAACAATCCAATCCCCACGCTGTAACATTTCACGGCTAATTTCCGCATATCGTGTTTCATCTGGTTGCCAAAGTAAACGGCTATCCAACGGCAATAAATAGGTTAAGATAAAAAAAAGAGCCAGCAGAGAGGCTCCTACTTTGCTCGCTCGGTTATTCAACATAGGTTGCTTATTCCTCTTCTTGGCAGCCTAGCCAGCCTTCACGCCCAGGGAATGGTGCCCTCACCACACGCCCTTTTGGCAATGAATTCAAATCGTCTGGCAGTAATTCACTCAATGTACAGAATTGGATATCTTCTTGTGTAATTCGTTCCAATAATTGTGAAAATTGTTCCGATTTAGACATCCCTTCCACTTCAGTGTGAATAGTATAAACTGGAATGCCTTGATCTTCTTTAATTGCTTGAAGAATAAAATCATTAAATGCCTCATCACTCACGACTGTTCCCACAACTTCATCGTAAGTCGGCAGTGTTACAGGAATTTGAACTGTCCCTAATGAGCCATCCGCTAAAATTGGCCTAAATGGATATTTACCACGGCAATCACTGTTGTAGTCAAAGTTAAACGTTTGTTTAACTTCCAATACGCGCTCATCGCCTCGCCAACCAGCTACGGCTGAACAAGTCACACGATGCCCAATAGCTTGCTCCAATGCATCAACACCTAGCTTAACCTGCTCAGTCAGTTGCGGTTTGCTCCATTTCGCAACCTTAGCCTGCCAGCCTTGATGATCCCATGCATGTAAGCCAACTTCATGGCCAGCATCCAAGGTTTGTTTCATCAAGTAACCTAAATCCTTAGCAATTTTTTTACCCGGCCATGCTGTGCCCGCTAATAAGATATCTAACCCATAAAGGGATGCTGCATTAGACCTAAGCATTTTCCACAGAAATTTAGGACGCAAAAGGCGCCATAAATGGCGCCCCATGTTATCGGGTCCTACGCTGAAGAAAAAGCTGGCCTGAATATTATGCTCTTTGAGCACTTTGAGTAACTGTGGAACCCCTTTTAATGTACCTTGGTAGGTATCCACATCAATTCTCAAGCCAACTTTTTTCATTAGTCTTTATTACCTAACTCTTCAACAGCACCTTGTAAGAAGAAATCTAATGTTTCTTCAATGGTATCTTTCATATCGATAGTTGGAACCCAGTCCAGTAAACGACGTGCGTTTTCAACACTTGGTTTACGGTGTTCAACGTCTTGATACCCTTGGCCATAATAGCTGCTGCTTTCGATTTCACGGAAACCTGCAAATGGAGGGAATTTTCCACGTTGTGGGTGTTTTTCGAAGCTTTCCAGCAACATTTCCGCTAATTCACGAATACTGGCTTCATTCGTTGGGTTACCGATATTGATGATTTGGCCGTCACACTTACCATCTTTATTTTCGATAATACGGAACAGTGCTTCAATACCGTCTTTAATATCTGTAAAACAGCGTTTTTGTGCACCACCATCAACCAGTTTAATCGGAGAACCTTCAACCAAGTTCAAGATCAACTGTGTAATTGCACGAGAACTACCAATACGCGCAGAGTTCAAGCTATCTAAACGTGGTCCCATCCAGTTAAATGGACGGAATAAGGTGAACTTCAGACCTTCTTTTGCACCGTATGCCCAAATCACTCGGTCAAGTAATTGTTTAGATACTGAGTAAATCCAACGTTGTTTATTGATTGGTCCTACGATCAGGCGTGATTCATCTTCATCAAACTCTTTATCATCACACATACCATAAACTTCAGAAGTTGATGGGAAAATGATGCGTTTGTTGTATTTCACACAGTAACGTACAACTTTTAAGTTTTCTTCGAAGTCTAACTCGAAAACACGCAGTGGGTTACGGGTATATTCGATTGGCGTCGCGATCGCAACCAAAGGCAGAATAACGTCACATTTTTTGATGTGATATTCAATCCATTCTGTATGGATGCTAACGTCACCTTCAATAAAGTGGAAACGTGGGTTACCAATAAAACGTTCAATTGCGGAAGAACCGATATCCATACCATAGATATCGTAATTACCGTCTTTTAACAGGCGCTCAGTCAAGTGGTTACCGATAAAGCCGTTAACACCAAGGATCAGAACACGTGTACGACGTTTTACTTGTGCCGTTGGTTTTGCACCAACACGAACATCTGTCACGATACCCATTTCGTTAGCAAGGCGGCTACCTTGCATATATAAACCCGTCTCACTTTGGCCGCTAATCACTTCGATAGCACCTTGACCACAAGCGATACGCAGTGGGTCACTCGAAAGTACCGTACCTGCTGGTTTACCTTGGTTATCATCTAAAACGCGTGCGCGCCAAATAACCATTTTGCGTGCACCTAAATAGGTAAACGCACCTGGGTAAGGTTCAGTCACTGCACGAATCAAGCAATTAACGTCTTTTGCACTGTCGTTCCAATTAATCAAACCATCTTCAGCGGTACGGCGACCAAAGTACGTTGCTTGACTTTCGTCTTGTGCAACGGCTTTGTAGCTACCAGCTTCGATTAATGGCAGTGTTTTATCCAGCAAAACTTCCGCCGCTTCACGGACTTTTGCATGTAAAGTTAGGCTAGTGTCTGTATCGGTAATAACCACTTTTTCTTGAGCAATGATATCGCCAGCGTCGGCTTTAGCTACCATTTTATGTAAGGTTACACCTGTTTCGCTTTCGCCTTTTAATAATGCCCAATTAATAGGCGCACGACCGCGATATTTAGGGAGTAATGAACCATGTAGATTAAACGCACCTTTAGGCGCGATAGCTAACAGCTCTTCACTCAACATATCACGATAGTAGAAGGAGAAAATCACATCAGGTTTCATTTCGCGAATACGTTCAATCCACAATGGGTGATTAACGTTTTCAGGCGCAAAAACAGGAAGCTCCATGTCAGCACTTAAACGCGCAACAGAGGAGTAAAAGTGGTTTTCATTTGGGTCATCAGTGTGGGTAAACACTGCTTGGATATCAAAACCTGCTTTTTCAAGCGCTTTTAGCCCTACGCAGCCAATATCATGATAGGCAAAAACAATAGCTTTCATTAGTCTTCTTCCTGATTTTTGTCGGATTTCGCATCTGCTCCAACGACTTTTTGAATAAAATAACGGGGTCTCGCGCGCACATCATTGTAGATCCTACCAATGTATTCGCCCAATAAACCCATGGCAACAAACTGTGCACCAATAAACATAAAGAGTACTGCAAACAGCGTGAATACGCCATCTGCGGCCCACTCTGCGCCAAAAATTAAACGCAATGCAATTAACAATACCGCTAATAAAAAACCGCCAGCGGCGATAATACTACCGACAACACTCAATAAACGCAGTGGTGCCGTAGTCAGGCATGTTAATAAGTCATACATTAAATTAATCAGCTTCATAAAGCTGTATTTAGAATCACCAAACTCGCGTTCTGCATGCGCTACATCAATTTCAATGGTTCTACGTGCAAATGTATTTGCTAAAATAGGAATAAATGTACTTCTTTCATGACATTGCAACATAGCTTGAATAATATGACGGCGATACGCACGTAACATACAGCCATAGTCACCCATAGAGCGGCCTGTTGCTTTGGTGATCATCGCATTAATCATTTTAGACGCTGTTTTGCGAAACCAAGAATCTTGGCGATTCGCACGGCGTGTACCAACTACATCATAACCTTGCATCGCAGTTTGCACTAAACGAGGGATTTCCTCTGGCGGGTTTTGCAAATCCGCATCCAAAGTAATTACTAAATCGCCATCCGCTTGGTTAAAACCGGCCATAATAGCAGAATGCTGACCATAATTACGGTTTAAAATAATTGCAATAACATGGTTTTCTGGATTTTCCGCTGCTTCTGTAAGCATTTGCGCTGAACGGTCGCTACTACCATCATCAACTAAAATTAATTCATAAGATTGAGTTAATTGTTTACATGACTTGATAGTACGTTCTAGCAATTGCGGTAAGCTCTGCTCTTCATTATAGACAGGGATTACCACTGAGACTTTTTTTATCTCATCAAATTCATCTGCGTGTGACACTATTTTGACTCCAAAAGAACTGCTTCTACAGCTTTGACAACCCGCTCAACATCTGCATCTGTCATATCAGGGAATAATGGTAGCGAACATAATGTCGCACTATTCCATGTTGATTCAGGTAAGGTTAATTCAGGATATTTTTCACGATAATATTTTTGTGTGTGGGCAGCACGAAAATGTAGCCCTGTACCAATATCGTGCTCTTTCAATTTTTCCATGAAAGTATCACGGTCAATACCGCATTGTTTTTTATCAACACGCACCATGAATAAATGATTAGCATGTAAATGTGGGTAATCAGGTACGGTAAGCATCTGTAATGGGGATTTTTTTAGCAATTCACGATAACGCGCCGTCAGTTCAGCACGACGCTGGTTTAACTGCTCGACACGAGATAATTGCACAACCGCTATTGCAGCATGGATATCAGACAAATTATATTTAAAACCAGGTTCAACAACCTCTGCTTGCGGCTTACGGCCTTGCATTTGTCTATCAAACGCATCAACGCCTAGACCGTGAAACTTAAGCGTACGTACACGCTGAGCGAGCTTGTCATCATCTGTTGCGACTAATCCCCCTTCCGCACAGGTGACATTTTTGATGGCATGAAAAGAGAAAATAGACGTTCCCTTTTCGCCAATCCACTCATCTTTATAACGAGTACCCACGGCATGTGCTGCATCTTCAATTAAAGCTACACCGGCTTTTTGAGCAATCAAACGCAATGCGTCAAGATCACAAGGAGCCCCCGCATAATGAACTGGGATAATGGCCTTTGTTTTTTCTGTTAACGCTTTTTCTACGGCATCAGGTTGGATCATTAATGTGTCACGATCAACATCAATCATCACAGGGGTTGCACCAAGCAATTCAATCATGTTAATCGTAGAAACCCATGTTTGTGATGGTGTAATAATTTCATCACCAGGGCCAATACCTAATGCCATTAAGACAACATGCATCCCCGCTGTTGCAGAAGAAAGTGCAATCGCATGCTTACAGCCATAACGCTTACAAAAATCTTCTTCTAATTGATGATTCTGTGGGCCTGTAGTTATCCAGCCTGAACGCAGAACTTTTTCAACTGCCTTGACCTCTTCATCACCGATTGCCGGTTTTGAAAATGGTAAGAAATTGCTCATATTGTTTATAGCCTAGTTTTCATTGTGAATAGAATATTCTAGTTAATTATACTTTAACCGAACCTCAACACCTGCAAACATTGCGGGATTATCATGCAAAAATAAGTGATAAAAACACCTTATTGCTTATCCGTTAAATTTATAACCTGCCACACCCGGTGAGATGCACTGTGGCTTAACTTAATTTCAGACATAAATATGTCAGATAAATTTTTTTCTGTCATTATACATTCTGGTTTCCCTACTGCGACTAACTGTCCTTGTTTTATCATCCAAATACAAGATGCATTTTTATACGAATGGCTAAGATCATGACCACTCATTATAACGGTTCCTAAGCAATCACAAAAATATTTAATCCATTTATCAAGCATTGCTTGCTGAATAATATCTAAATTATTGGTCGGCTCATCCAATAATATAAATTTCCCCTCGCATTGCTGTTTATCCCAGACCTGCAAAAATGCTGCTACAATTCGGACTCTTTGCCATTCACCACCCGAGAGTTGGTTAATAGGTTTACTTAATAATGATGTTAGTTGAAAATCGCTACATAAACGCTCAAAAACACCAGCAGAAAACACTGTGTTAGGTGAAAACAGGCCAACATATTGAAAAACTTTGAGTATTGGAATGTAACTAACTAATTGTGAAAGATAAGCACGTTGTTGGCTCAATTGAGCAATATGATATTGCCGTATACTTCGCCCACCAATTAAAATATCGCCACCTACAGGCAAATAACCGCTTATCGCAGCTAATAATGTACTTTTCCCGGCCCCATTGGCACCCAATATATGAATTTGTTCACCAGCTAGCACTTGAGCTGAAACATTGACCAAGCGTGTATCGATGGTAATATTTTTAATATCAATAATTAATTTATTTTCCATCATTTTTACCGCCATTGTTGGTGACGGATTAACAAGAAAATAAATATCGGTGCCCCTAAGGTTGCCGTAATAACACCAATGGGAACTTCCGCATTGGCGATTAATAACCGAGACAGAATATCTGCTGTTAATAACCCTAATGCCCCTGCCACTGCAGAACCAACCAATAATACGCGGTTATCTGTTAAACCACTTAATCTCAATATATGAGGAATAACTAAGCCAATAAAGCTAATCGCCCCCGCAATAGCAACGCTGAGGCCAATTAATACACCACTAATAATAATCAATATAACGCGCCATTTATGGATTGATATACCTAATTGATAAGCTTGTACTGTACCTAATGAAAGGTAATTCAGTATATTTCCTTGGAAAAGCACCCAAATTAAAAATGGCAAGCAACCAATAACAAGACCAAATTGTCGCCAATCAACCCCACTAAAACTCCCCATCATCCAATAGAGTAACTGTCGTAAATCAAGGTTGCTGCTCATATATACCATCCATGTCATACAAGCACCACTAATCACGCCTAGAGCAACACCAACAAGCAATAAACTTGAATTACTCAAGTTCTTACGGCGAGCAAAATAGAGCAATATGGAGGTAAACAATAGTGCTCCTATAATTGCGCTAATACTTAATAGCCAATAGTGCGTCACGCCTGAAGACAATAATACAGCCAGCACCACAGCAACACCTGCACCGTTACTTACCCCCAATAAGCCAGGCTCGGCCAAGGGGTTTTCAAATAAGGCTTGCATGATAGCCCCTGTGACTGCAAGAGCTGCGCCAATAACAATCACCGCAAGTGTGCGGGGAAAACGAATTTGTCCCACGAACATGTGTCCTGCATCACTCATCCATCGTGTTGGTGGTAACCACACTTCACCTGCACACAGAGAAAGTAGCACAGCAGTAATCAGCAAAGCGCTCAATAGAGTAATTAGCTTTAAGTCGGAACATCGCTGTTGATGATGCAAATTTTCAAGTTGCTGATCCATTGAATTTTTTCTTATTTTTCATTAAGTCAGGAAATTATAGCTTTTTATGTAAGCAAAGCGATAACAATAATCTTATGCTCCTGCATAATTTAACGACCTCATTAAAAGGAAATTATATGAATACTAAATCAAATACAAATCTCCATCCTAGGCTTAAATCGTTTAACCTACAACCAGCCCAACCAATAGAGACTGTATATAGCGAAAGAAAGGGGGTTTTTGCGTCCATAAAGAAAATAATAAATAGCTGCAAAAGTTTCTTTGGTTTCGTCTCAAATCACAATTTCGAACCTATAAATGTAGAAAATGTAAAGTTCAGAGCATTGACAGAACAAGAAAAATTAGTAAACAGTATTATTTCTGATGCCGTTAGCAGAAACGCACTCTCGCCACATGAAGTCTCTCTGTTAGAAACAAAACTACCTAGTGTACAAACACTAGTTAAAATTCTAATTGAAAAAAATAACGCCCTATCAACGGAAGGAATTTTTCGAATTCCAGGTCAAGAAACAGCCATGCAATTTATAAAAGATAATATTAATAAATCAAATTTAGCTGATTTAGATATTTGTAGCTTAGCAGGGGCGTTAAAATCTTTATGCTCTGAAGTAAATAGTAATTTTCCCTCAGAAGAAAATAGAATCAGTTTGCTCATGAATCAACATCACGAAGACTACCTCAATCTGTTGAAAGTTAAAGTAGGAGAAATATTCACAGAAAAATCAGAAAATTACAATGCGTTACTGGATTCAATTGAAAAGTTAGAATTTAACACTTTCACTCAACAAAGAGCACAGATATTCGAACAAGAAGTTTCAAAAGCAGAAGATTTAGGTGGATGTAACGAACATACTAGAAAACTAATTCGCTATCTTTTCGATGAGATCACAGAAAATTCTAGTCAATGGAAAGTTTCGGTATTAAAGCACAGCGAAGTAATGAAATCGCCCTTAGCTCAAACACTAGCCCCTCTAATTGCTGGGATAGTAAAAAACTCAGACAAAAATAAAATGTCTGCACATAATCTCGCTATTGCAGCAAAAGCTCTACTCATACCTGCAAATACCTTTTCAAAGAACACTAAACCAGAAGACATAATTTTAAGAGAAAATATGTCTGCCCATTATTTTGAAGCTATTGCTACTTATATGGCTAATAAATACTAATTCTACACTTTTAGTAAAAACAAAGACCGCCTAGGCGGTCTTTTTTCATATCAAACGATATAATTACTCTTTCGGAGTTGCTTTTTCTACACGGCTTTTTAATTTTTGGCCTGGGCGGAAGGTAACAACACGGCGGGCAGTAATTGGAATATCTTCCCCAGTTTTAGGGTTACGTCCGGGACGTTGATTTTTATCACGTAAATCAAAGTTACCGAATCCAGATAATTTTACTTGCTCACCATTTTCTAAGGAAAGGCGAACCTCTTCAAAGAAAGTTTCGACAAGGTCTTTAGCATCACGTTTGCTAACACCCAGTTTTTCAAACAAATTTTCTGACATTTCAGCTTTAGTAAGCGCCATAGGTTTAGTCCCTCAAGGAGGCTTGGAATCGCTGTTTTAACGCAGCAATACACAGATCAACGGTAGCAGTGATCTCTTCTTCTTCCATAGTACGCTGGGTATCTTGGAAGACAAGACTGATAGCAAGGCTCTTATAGCCATCCGCTATTCCTTCACCACAGTACACATCAAATAAGTTTATGCCAACTATATGATTTATGCCAACTTTTTTACACTCTGCTAAAACTTCAGCAGCAGCCACATCTTCTGGCACGACAACAGCGATGTCACGGCGGTTCGATGGATAGCGCGAAATCGCCTTAGCTTCAGGGATGACACGTTGTGCTATCGCATCACTACGAACCTCAAACACCACCGTACGACCATTTAAATCGAGTTTGCGTTCTAATTCTGGGTGAACTACACCAATAAAGCCAATGTGTTCATTTTCCAGATAAATCCCAGCACTTTGACCTGGATGCAATGCAGGATGTGCCTCAGATTTAAATGTAATTTGATTTAGTTTCCCAGTCAATTCAAAAACAGCTTCAAGATCACCTTTTAAGTCAAAGAAGTCAACAACTTGTTTATCTAATGACCAATGTTCTTCAAATCTGTTACCTGTAATGACCCCTGCCAACATAGGTTCTTGGCGAATTCCATATTCTGCTTGATTATCAGGAATAAAGCGCAGACCTGTCTCAAATAAACGAATTCTATTTTGTTGACGATTTTGATTATAGACAACCGTTCCTAATAAACCAGTCAGTAACGATAAACGCATCGCTGACATATCAACAGAAATAGGGTTAGGTAAAAGCAACGCGTCTTGTTGTGGGTGCAGTAAAGCTTGAACTTTAGGGTCAACAAAACTATAAGTGATTGCTTCTTGGTAACCACGGTCAACTAACATTGCTTTAATACGTTTTAAAGGTAAGTTAGCTTCTTTGTGGTTAGTCATGGTCAAATCAGCACGTAATGGCACATCAGGGATGCTGTTATAACCATATACACGAGCAACTTCTTCCACTAAGTCTTCTTCGATTTGCATATCGAAGCGCCAACTTGGGGCGACAACATCCCATGTATTAGCAGAAACCGTGACTTTGCACCCTAAACGCGTCAAAATATCAGTAACTAACTCATCTTCAATAAAGTGACCAATCAAACGGTCTAATTTATTGCGTGTCAGTTTAATATTTGCGGCTTTTGGTAAATGCTGTTCACTGGTTACATCAATAATTTCACCGACTTCACCACCACAAATCTCAACAATTAGCGCAGTAGCACGTTCAATCGCTTTAAACTGTAATTGAGGGTCAACACCACGCTCAAAACGGTGAGATGCATCAGTGTGCAAACCGTAATTACGTGCACGACCTGTGATCGATAATGGGTCGAAGAATGCACACTCTAATAAAATATTTTTGGTTTCCGTATTAACACCTGAGTGTTCACCGCCAAAAATACCTGCAATCCCCAGTGCTTTTGATTCATCAGCAATCACTAATGTGTCTGATTTTAACGTTGCTTCACTGCCATCAAGGAGAACTAGTTTCTCCCCTTCTTTTGCCATGCGAGCAACAATAGCACCATCTAAACGGTCAAGATCGTAAGCGTGTTGAGGTTGGCCCAATTCCAATAAGACGTAGTTGGTAATATCTACTACTGCATCGATAGAACGGACGCCACCACGACGTAGCTTTTCTTTCATCCACATTGGTGTTGGTGCAGAAACATCAATATTTTTGATCACACGGCCTAAGAAACGTGGACAAGCATTTGGTGCTTCAACTCGAATTGGGAATGTGTCTTTTGTCGTTGCAGAGACGGCGTTAATAACTGGTTCATTTAACGCTAATTTATTAATAACAGCGACATCACGTGCAACCCCAAGAATACTTAAGCAATCTGCACGGTTTGGTGTAATGCTGATTTCAATCGCATTATCATCAAGTTTTAGATATTCACGAATATCGGTACCGATAGTGGCATCCTGCGGCAATTCAATAATTCCGCTGTGGTCATCAGAAATACCCAGTTCAGAATAAGAACACAGCATACCTTCAGAAGGTTCGCCACGTAGTTTTGCCGCTTTAATTTTAAAATCACCCGGTAATACCGCACCAACCGTTGCAACAGCAACTTTTAGGCCTTGACGGCAGTTTGGTGCACCACAGACGATATCTAATAAACGCTCACCGCCTACGTTAACTTTTGTAACGCGCAGTTTGTCTGCATTTGGGTGTTGACCACACTCAACCACTTCACCAACAACAACGCCGTGAAATTGGCCAGCAACTGCATCTACACCATCAACTTCCAAACCCGCCATCGTGATTTGGTCGGATAATGCTTCACTACTGATCGCCGGGTTTACCCATTCGCGTAACCATAGTTCACTGAATTTCATGAGATAACCCCGCCTTATTTAAACTGTTTGAGGAAACGAAGATCATTTTCGAAGAATGCACGTAGGTCAGAAACACCGTAGCGTAGCATTGTTAAGCGCTCCATCCCCATACCAAAGGCAAATCCAGAGTAGACTTCAGGGTCAATACCTACATTGCGCAATACATTTGGATGCACCATTCCGCAGCCTAATACTTCTAACCATTTACCATTTTTACCCATAACATCAACTTCCGCTGAAGGTTCGGTGAATGGGAAATATGATGGTCTGAAACGTACTTGAACTTCCTCTTCAAAGAAGTTATTCAAGAAATCATGCAATGTGCCTTTTAGATTGGTAAAGCTGATATCTTTATCAACAATCAGGCCTTCTGTTTGATGGAACATTGGTGTATGCGTTTGGTCGTAATCATTACGATATACACGACCAGGAGCAATGATACGAATCGGTGGTTGTTGGCCATTCATTGTACGGATTTGTACACCCGATGTTTGCGTACGCAGTAAGCGTTTTGCATCAAACCAAAAAGTATCATGGTCAGCACGCGCGGGATGGTGAGCAGGTATATTTAACGCATCAAAGTTATGATAGTCATCTTCGATTTCTGGACCAGTTTCAACAGAGAAACCTAATTCGCCAAAAAACTCTTCAATTCGCTGAATTGTACGGGTCACTGGGTGTAACCCACCATTTTCCATACGACGCCCAGGTAATGACACATCAATTTTTTCTGATACTAGACGTGCATTAAGAATTTCAGCTTGCATCGCGTCCTTACGGGCGTTCAGTGCATCTTGAACCTGTACTTTAGCTTCATTTATCACAGCCCCTGCTGCTGGACGTTCCTCAGCAGGCAGATCACGCAACGTTTTCATCTGTAGTGTGAAATGGCCGCTCTTGCCTAAATATTCAACACGCACTGATTCCAACGTAGCAACATCTTGGGCCTGTTCAATGGCTGCTTTTGCCTGTGCAACCAACTCAGCGAGATGTGGCATTGTTTCCCCTTTATGACCACTTGGTCTTTTTGCTAGTTATTCACTATATATATTAAGCTTCACATTCTATTTGGTAATGAATGAATACTTAACTGATTTTACTGTACTTAATCTAAAACTAGAAATGAAAAAGCCTCCCTAAGGAGGCTTTAGCGTAACTTTTCATTTCTTTTTTCTATTTACGCGAAAAAGCCCCCGAAATTCAGGTGCTAAAGTAAAAAAAGAAACGAAAAATCACAGAATGCATGAAGTAAACTCTCAATAACTAACTGTATCTAAAGTATTAACACAAATAGCTATAAATGAAAAGAGGAAGTTTCCCTCCTCTTTCCAAGCAAACAATTAAGCTAAAGCGCCTTTCGCTTTTTCAACTAAAGCAGTGAATGCTGCTTTATCGAAAACTGCGATGTCTGCTAAGATCTTACGGTCGATTTCAATTGAAGCTTTTTTCAAGCCATTGATAAAGCGGCTGTAAGACAGGCCGTTCTGACGAGCCGCAGCGTTGATACGTGCGATCCACAGTTGACGGAACTGACGTTTACGTTGACGGCGGTCACGGTAAGCGTATTGACCAGCTTTGATTACCGCTTGAAATGCTACGCGGTAAACACGTGAACGTGCACCATAGTAACCTTTCGCTTGCTTCAGAATTTTTTTGTGACGTGCACGGGCGATTACACCACGTTTTGCGCGAGCCATAAGCTATCTCCTATCGTCTTTATCTTATATTAACTAAATTGTTTACTTATGCGTAAGGCAGGCAAGCAACTACCAGACCCAGATCGCCCTTAGATACCATTCCTTTCGGACGTAAATGGCGTTTACGCTTAGTTGACTTTTTAGTCAGGATGTGACGAAGGTTTGCATGCTTACGCTTAAAGCCACCGCCTGCAGTTTTTTTAAAGCGCTTTGCTGCGCCACGTACAGTTTTAATCTTTGGCATTTCTTTTATTTCCAACTTCGCATTGTGATTAACTACGAATTAATTAGGCGAATAACATCTATATTGCTATAAACGAGTATTACTTGCAGGCCTAATTATTTCTTCTTCGGTGCCAGCACCATGATCATCTGACGCCCTTCAATTCTTGAAGGGAAAGACTCCACGGATGCCAGTTCTTCCAGATCAGCTTTGATGCGGTTAAGCATTTCCAGACCGATCTGCTGGTGAGCCATTTCACGACCGCGAAAACGCAGTGTAACTTTAGCTTTATCACCATCTTCCAGAAAGCGAGTCAGGTTGCGTAGTTTGACCTGATAATCACCTTCATCTGTACCAGGGCGGAATTTAATTTCCTTCACCTGAACAACTTTTTGTTTCTTTTTTTGCTCTTTTTGAGATTTGCTCTTCTCATAAAGGAATTTGCCGTAATCCATGATACGACAAACTGGCGGTTCAGCATTTGGGCTGATTTCTACTAGGTCTACACCTGCTTCTTCAGCTTTTTCAAGCGCTTCGCGTGCGCTCATGATGCCTAACTGTTCACCGTCTAAACCCGTTAAACGGACCTCTGGAACACGAATTTCATCATTGATACGATTTGGACGTGTTGTTGGGATTCTTTTTCCGCCTTTAATACTTCATTCCTCCAATTGGATAAAGAGATTTGCTTCTCTCAAGCAAATACACTCGTCACTCAATAGTTACTACTTGACGCGTGTACGATATTCTTTGTTTGTCTTTATGCGCTATGCGCTGACAAAGTGATTCGACCGCGGATTTTAATGCTTCTTGCCGGATTACTCAAGTAAATCTTGCAATAAATCACACTGAACTGTTTGAAAACTTGGATTTTGAGGGAAATTTGTAGCATTGAAGCAATTATTTTTACTCATTAGATAAGACAAATAAAATAGAGAAGCAGCGCCCAAATGAGCGCTGCTCGACTCTAGCAATTACTTCGCTATAACCATACTGGCTTAATTATTTTTTCTTTGGTGCCAATACCATGATCATCTGGCGTCCTTCAATCCTTGATGGGAATGATTCTACTGATGCCAGTTCATCCAGATCGGTTTTGATGCGGTTAAGCACTTCTAAGCCAATCTGTTGGTGAGCCATTTCGCGACCACGAAAACGCAGTGTCACTTTAGCTTTGTCACCATCTTCCAAAAAGCGAATTAAACTACGTAGTTTAACTTGGTAGTCGCCTTCGTCTGTTCCCGGACGGAATTTAATTTCCTTCACTTGAACAACTTTTTGTTTTTTCTTTTGTTCTTTTTGAGATTTGCTTTTCTCATAAAGATATTTACCGTAGTCCATGATACGACAAACTGGTGGCTCAGCATTTGGGCTGATTTCGACTAAGTCGACACCTGCTTCTTCTGCTTTAAAGAGGGCTTCACGCACACTCATTACACCAAGTTGCTCACCGTCTAAACCAGTGACACGGATTTCTGTTGCGCGAATTTCATCGTTAATACGATTTGGGCGCGCCGTTGGGAGTTTTTTTCCGCCTTTAATACCTTATTCCTCCATCTGATTGAGTTGACGACTGCGGATCTCTTCAAGCAGTTTTGTCATGAATTCGTTGACATCAAGGCTGCCTAAGTCTTTACCACGACGGGTACGTACAGCAACTTTACCTGATTCAACTTCTTTATCACCACATACTAACATGTAAGGGACGCGGCGCAGCGTGTGTTCACGGATCTTAAAGCCGATTTTCTCGTTACGTAAGTCCGCTTTCGCACGAATGCCAACACTTTGCAGCTTGCTTACTAATTCTTGAACATAATCTGCTTGGCTATCAGTAATGTTCATTACAACCACTTGCTGTGGTGCTAACCATGTTGGGAAAAAGCCTGCATACTCTTCTGTTAAGATACCAATAAAGCGTTCTAGTGAACCTAACACTGCACGGTGGATCATAACAGGAACGATACGTTCGTTATTTTCCCCTACATAGGAAGCTGTTAAACGGCCCGGTAAGAAGAAGTCTAACTGGACAGTACCACATTGCCATGCACGGTCAAGGCAGTCGTACAGTGTAAACTCGATTTTCGGACCATAAAATGCGCCTTCACCTGGTTGGTATTCAAACTCAATACCTTTTGATTTCAGTGCATTCGCTAAGTCTTCTTCCGCCCTATCCCACATCTCGTCAGTACCGATACGTTTTTCAGGACGGGTTGATAGTTTTACGACAATCTTTTCGAAACCGAAAGTTGCGTAAACATCATAAATCATTTCAATACAGCTAGTTACTTCGCTTAAGATTTGTTCTTCAGTACAGAAGATATGTGCATCATCTTGAGTAAAGCCACGCACACGCATTAAGCCGTGCAGTGCACCTGATGGCTCATTACGGTGACAGCTACCAAACTCTGCCATACGTAATGGTAAGTCACGGTATGATTTCAAACCTTGGTTGAAAATCTGTACGTGACCTGGGCAGTTCATTGGTTTCACACAATATTCACGGTTTTCAGAAGAAGTCGTAAACATCGCGTCT
Source organism: Providencia rettgeri (assembly GCF_013255915.1). GTDB lineage: Bacteria > Pseudomonadota > Gammaproteobacteria > Enterobacterales > Enterobacteriaceae > Providencia > Providencia hangzhouensis. The sequence continues at coordinate 2,855,161 of NZ_CP053896.1, forward strand.
TTATAGTTATCCCAGTGACCTGTTTTTTCCCACAGCACGCGATCCATCATGAATGGGCCTTTAACTTCTTGATAGTTATAAGCTTTCAGTTTAGTGCGTACAAAAGTTTCCAGCTCACGGAAAATTGTCCAACCGTCATTATGCCAGAATGCCATACCCGGCGCTTCTTCTTGCATATGGTATAAATCTAGTTGTTTACCAATTTTACGGTGATCACGCTTAGCTGCTTCCTCTAAACGTAATAAATAGGCCGCTAATTGTTTTTTATCGGCCCATGCGGTGCCGTAAATACGTTGCAGCATTTTGTTATCGCTGTTACCACGCCAGTATGCGCCAGCCACTTTCTGTAATTTAAAATGGTGGCAAAAACGCATATTCGGTACGTGTGGACCACGACACATATCAACATATTCTTCGTGATGATATAAACCAGGGCGGTCATCTTGGCTAATATTTTGATCTAAAATTTCAACTTTATAGTCTTCGCCACGGGCAACGAAAGTTTCACGAGCTTCGCTCCAAGAAACGCGTTTTTTCACCACATCATAATCTGTTTTGGCAAGCTCAAGCATACGCTTTTCAAGCTTTTCCAAGTCTTCCTGCGTCAGCATATGGTCTAAATCGACATCATAGTAAAAACCATTATCGATAGTAGGGCCAATCGCCATTTTCGTGTTTGGCCATAGTTGTTTAATTGCATGACCTAACAGGTGAGCACAAGAGTGACGAATAATTTCGAGTCCGTCTTCATCTTTACTCGTAATAATGGATACGTTTGCATCATGTTCAATTATTTCACATGCATCGACACGTTCGCCATTAATTCGTCCTGCAATACAGGCTTTAGCTAAACCTGCGCCGATGTCACGAGCAACATCCATCACAGAAACGGGGTGGTCAAACTGACGCTGACTTCCATCAGGAAGAGTAATAACAGGCATTAAAAAATCCTTATCAGCAGTGGTGACCCACACGAAAGATCACTTGCTTGATTATTCCAAAGTTATAAATCAATACGTTACTAACGATTTCTCACTTCACAATGCAAGACATGTACACAAATATGGGCAATTTAATTGCCCTATTTCGTTACATCGTGAGTAACTCAACTACTAATGATAACACAGACCTATTTTATGGTGATAGCGTAATGCCGCTAATTGTTCTTCTTCATATGAAAAATCAATACCTTCCCGATTAAATGGTGAATAAGTTATCCAATGCAGGAAATAGTTTCTCTTTTTGCTTGAAAAACACACGATACCAACGGGATCCACTAGGTGCGATTAACTCTTCACTGATTATCTTATTTTGTTGAAGAATAATAACCGATTGAATTGATTTCCATAAAGAGTAAATGATGTAGAAAGTGGCTATTAACGAGAGTAATAGTACATAAGTATTATCTAATTTCTCTATTTGCCAAAGTAAATAAATACAAAAGATAATTTGAATTAACGCCCGAATAATAAAGGCAATACTAAAGAATGACTTCGCATGCTGTATCGTTGCAAAACAGGGATTGGAGAGAGTTTGTCTTCTTTCTTGGACTGGAATACCATTCACATATACCATCCAATCAGATGTATCGCTATTTTTTAAGACTATTCCTTTTTCCTTCATTCCATGAATTTTAAATGAGACTACGACAGCCCAAACAACCCCGATGGTAAATAAAGTATAAAACCACTTACCGAAAAAAAAGCAAAAAATACGCTGAACATTATAAAACATGCGAGTTTACTGGAGTATATCCAAAATGGCACCACCTGATAGTTCATGATTATCCTTAATATGTTTTGCGTAAATTCTAAATTTGAAGTATACAAAACAGATTAAATGATAAAGCGTCTCATTTCCACCAATCTATAACCAACGTCTCGTTTGCTTGCTATATTTTTCCCACTCCTTCTTAAATGATGCAGATAAAAAACGTTCTTCCTGTGGGATCGTGTATAAATCAGTAATCAGCCAAAATACTAACCCTGCGACCAAAAAATAAGGAGAATGTGAAAAGAAAGCTAAAGCCAAGCTCATTGATGTAAAAGCTAAATACATTGGATTACGTGAAAATCGGTAAGGCCCGTTAGTCACTAAATGCGTTGCCTTAACCGTAGGATTTGGTGATGTTTTATGTTTATAAAAGTAGTAAAGACTCGTCGCGACCCAACTCACACTCTCCAGTGCAATTAATATACCTAAAATTCCCATCCAACCAGAAAACGTCCAGTCTAAAAGACCTTGCTTGGAAAGAAAGTATACAGCGATCCCATTAGCGACTAACCAATTCAATAATGGCAATTTAAATATATTCATTGCGTTACCTGTAAGCCAAAATGATGCTATTAGCATACCATAAATGAATATATAAATTTGAGTGGAGGAACATATAGAGGAGTGATATTAACTACAAAAATAATTAGTTATTGGGAGTTAAGGAAAACACACTCTTTAAACCTTCTAATTTACTATACTCTTGCTGGCAAACTAAATTTCGTACATCACTGGGCATAGAATCAATTCTGGTTTGAATATTGGCAAGTTGTTCATCTAAACTATTCATTCCCTTTACATCAACAATGTCCTGATTCACTTTAAGATAATCAGTAAAATTTTGCAGGTTATCCTCTAGACTATTACAAATATCATTACTGGCTAAACTCTGCGGTAAAATAGCACTGAGCGATGTTGGTAAGACTTGGGATATATTCGGATAAATGCTTTGCTTCCACTGCTGAGGAAAAACGATTAGTAACATGGCGGCAGCCAAAACTAATAGCATCGACGCCCCGGCTAATGTCGCTATAAGTTTTTTCATTCTTTTTCCTATTACTCAAAATTAACTGAAAATAGGATAACCAACTCTGCGTAAAGCTATTTTTAAAACTAAAAATCCTTTGTAAAGAAATCCATAACTCTTTTTAATAAAATTTCATTTCTTCATACGGTTTTTCTTGGCAGCTCTTTAAGCGCTGTAATAAGCCGCCTACATGCAATTCTAATTTGTGGCCATCTGGATCAAGAAAGTAAAAAGAATCTCCTTCACTTTTATTTTCTTTCCAGACAATGACATTTGCTTGCATTAGCCTATCAACAACGATAAGAAAGTCTTTCGCATCAACGTTAAAGGCATAGTGTGTGTAATCCGTTTTTTCTGGGGACGAAAATTGGCGAGTTATATCTAATGATAAACATAACCATAAATCGCCACAGGAAATATAGGCGCCCTTTTTCCAACTCGCATGTAACTTCATACCAAGTAGTGATTGATAAAAACCAATACTTTTTTCTAAATCAGTTACAGCTAAAGTTAAATGGTTGATTCCGTTTAACATATTTTTTTACCCTTTACTTGTCTGTCACAGTGAATTCTTTTAATGAATTTACATAAATTATCAGTAAATAACATTGCAGCAGATATACTGTATCCCATATCAACTTAAAGACAACCTGTTACGAAATGCCCTTAACCTTTTTATCCCCCATAAAAAGGTTTTTTTTTGCCTTTAAAAATTGAATACTTTTACCACAATCACTCATCTTGCTGTTATTTAACAAATAAAATAAGTTATTCACAGATGAAAGCCATTGTTATCCACAATTAATGTGAACAACTCTTATTATCTACAAACTAATAAATGATAGTTAATATTAACTCTTACTCATCAGTATGCTAACCACCTCCTACCATAAAATATCTCACTAGATATAAATGCTAACCTACAGATCTATAAGAAATTTTGCTATCATTTGAGATAAGGTATTTTATTCACATTAATCAGGAGCTTGAATCTAACTTCCATGACAAATTTTCTTGAGCTATTTCAAGCCGTTGGTATTGGTCTGGTACTGTTACTTCCTCTCGCCAACCCTTTAACTGCAATTGCAGTCATGTTAAGCATCTCTGCTAATATGACAAAAGAGCAGCGTGACCATCAATCGTTATTGGCCTCTATTTATGTATTCGCAATCATGACAATCGCTTTTTATGCAGGCCAATTAGTCATGAACACATTTGGAATATCAATACCAGGACTGCGAATTGCAGGCGGGCTAATTGTGGCATTTATTGGATTTGGCATGCTGTTTCCTAGCAGTGATGTTGGGGAAGACCCAACCGCCAATGCCCTTGATGATCCAAATGTCCCTAAAAAACGCCAAGAATCACCTAGCATTGCCTTTGTTCCTCTTGCTATGCCAAGTACCGCAGGCCCTGGTACTATTGCTATGATCATCAGCTCCACTGCATCATTACAAGGTAATGTTAGTTTTGCCCCATGGGTTTTAAAAGTCGCCCCCGTAATTACCTTTTTTATTGCAAGTCTCATCGTTTGGATTGGTTTAAGAGGCGCAACTTCTATTATGAGGTGGCTAGGAAATAGCGGTATTGATGCAATCGCACGGGTGATGGGATTTTTATTAATCTGTATGGGAGTGCAATTTGTAATCAACGGAATTGTTGAAATTGTCGCGCAACTCCCACACTTAATGCGTGAATATCAATAAGACATAGCTAATGCATTGTAAGCATTTTTAACTTTCCACAAATAGCGTGGGGCTTGCGGTGCAGGATGTTTTGTTTGTACATGTTGATAAAATTCTTCCGGCGATAAGCTGTTAATCATTGCAATCGCCCTACCCTTATCATTATCAAATGTTCTTAATAACGCTCCAGCCCCGTTCACATAAGCGACAACAGTTGCATAATATAACGTCTGAGGGTGGCTTATTCCAGCAAGGTGCTGTTCCCTTAAAATACGAATATAGGCTGTGCCAATATCAATATTTTTTTGTGGATCTTTTAGGTCACGAGTACTCGGCTCCCCTGGCTTCCCTTGGTAACGGTATGCGTCACGCCCCGCTGTCGAAGCTTTAATCTGCATCAAACCTATTGCGTTGGATTTACTGACAACTTCAGGCCTAAAATTGGATTCGACCTCAATAATAGCCCTAATTAAAGCTTCATCAACACTATAACGAACCGCAGAATCACGAATAAATTCATCAAAAGGCGTTCTTGGAAATGTCGTATTTTGTGTGGCTATTGGCCCTGTAGGCTCTAACATTCGCTGTTTTGTTACAGGCCTATCTGGCTCGCTTGAACAACCTGCTAGTAGCAGTAGCATAAAAGTACCGCCAATTATTTTTCTCACTGTCGAATCCTCTACGATGGAAGCCGATGGCAGAATAACTAATCCTAAGAAAAATAAAATAATTTTTACTTAACTTTTACTTCAGGACGTGTTTTAGTCATACAAATAGCCATGGGACTTAGAAGCCTATAATGACGAATAATGCTATTCCACACTTTTTGTATTTATTTTTCACAATTGATATTGATAATCATTATCAATTAGGATATAAAATATAATTGTTATAAACCTTAACAACTGTATGTTAAAAAACGCTAAACCAATAATGTCAGGGTCAACTTTTATGAAGAAGAACGTATCTCGATTATCTGCACCTTTACTAACCAGTATGTTTGCTTTGGTAGCAGTCATCTTTTTTAGCCAACCTGCTTTTGCTAAAAAGTTTAAAGTCGTAACCACTTTTACCATTATTCAAGATATCGCTCAAAATGTAGCTGGAGATGCAGCAATTGTCGAGTCTATAACGAAGCCTGGTGCGGAAATTCACGGTTATCAACCGACTCCTAAAGATATTATGAAAGCCTATGATGCAGATTTAATCTTATGGAATGGGATGAATTTGGAAGTTTGGTTCCAACGTTTCTTTGAAAATTTTAAAAATGTTCCTGCTGTCGTAGTCACTGAGGGCATTGAGCCAATGCCAATCCGTGAAGGTGAATATAAAGATAACCCAAATCCACATGCATGGATGTCTCCTGCCAATGCTAAAATTTATATTGAAAATATTCGTCAAGCTCTGGTCAAATATGATCCTGAAAATGCAGAAACATATAATGCCAATGCTAAAAAATATGCGCAACAAATTGCTGAACTTGATGCCCCTTTACGTGAACGTTTAAATCGCATTCCAGAAAATGAACGTTGGTTAGTCTCAAGTGAAGGCGCATTTAGCTATTTAACGAAAGATTACGGCTTTAAAGAGGTGTATTTGTGGCCAATCAATGCAGAAGAGCAAGGCTCTCCTCAGCAAGTGAAAAAAGTGATTGATACTGTCCGTAAATACAACATCCCTGTGGTATTCAGTGAAAGTACCATTTCTGATAAACCTGCTCGCCAAGTCAGTAAAGAAACCGGGGCAAAATACGGTGGCGTGTTATATGTTGACTCATTATCAACTGCCGATGGCCCAGTACCAACATATATAGACCTTTTAAATACGACTGTAGACACGATAGCGAAAGGATTTTCACAGTAATATGAATCACTCAAGTCAATTCGAACACCCGAATCTTATCGTCGATGATGCGACTGTGACATATAATAATGGTCACACCGCTATCTATGACGCAAGCTTTACTATCTCTGGTGGCTCTATTTGTGCCTTAGTTGGCGTAAATGGTAGTGGCAAGTCAACGTTATTTAAAACCATTATGGGGCTTGTCACCCCATCTTCTGGCAGTGTGACATTAAATGATCAGCCGATAAAAACCGCGCTTAAAGAAAATGTGATCGCATACGTCCCACAAACAGAGGAAGTTGACTGGAATTTCCCCGTTCTCGTTTCTGATGTTGTGATGATGGGCCGTTACGGCAAAATGGGTTTTTTCCGCATCCCTAAACAAGCCGATAAAGATGCGGTCAAAATGGCATTAGAACGGGTTGACCTTGCAGGCCTTGAACATCGCCAAATAGGCGAACTTTCAGGCGGTCAGAAAAAACGAGTTTTTTTAGCGCGGGCGCTCGCACAAGAAGGTAAAGTTTTACTCCTTGATGAACCCTTTACTGGGGTTGATGTTAAAACTGAAAATGCCATTATTGACCTGCTGCGTAGTTTGCGTGACGAAGGCCATCTAATCCTCGTTTCAACTCATAACTTGGGTAGTGTGCCTGAGTTTTGCGACCACGTTATCTTAATCAATCGCACTGTTTTAGCGAGTGGACCTACAGAAACAACATTTACGCAACGAAACCTGCAGCAAGCTTTCGGCGGTGTATTGCGTCATATTAACCTGTCAGGTCAAGAGCTTCATGACGATGATGACCCTCGCTCTGTCACCGTCATTACCGATGATGAAAGAGCGGCTGTATTCTATGGTCATGACCATAATGCGCCCGTTCGAAAAAACCAAGCTAAGGGTTCCGAATGATTGAGATGTTATTACAGCCCTTTGAATATGATTTTATGATAAAAGCTATTTGGGTCAGCGCCATTGTTGGTGCTGTCTGTGCGTTTTTATCGGCGTATTTGATGTTGAAAGGCTGGTCATTAATGGGAGATGCGCTCTCCCACTCTGTTGTTCCTGGGGTGGCTGGTGCTTATGCTTTAGGTTTGCCCTATGCGGCTGGAGCCTTTTTTACTGGGATCCTCGCGGCACTGGCCATGACATTAATAAAGCATCTAACTCGTTTACGTGAAGATGCTGTCATTGGCTTTATTTTCTCTACTTTTTTCGCAGCAGGTTTGTTGATTGTTTCATTGAACCCAACATCTGTGAATGTACAAAGTATTATTTTTGGTAATATTTTAGGTATTGCGGATTCTGACGTATTACAAGTAGAAATTATTATTGGCATTTCATTCATTGTACTGCTGTGCTTATGGAAAGATTTATTAGCCGTTTTTTTCGATGAAAGCCACGCTCGTTCAATTGGCTTGAACCCATTACGCCTAAAAATTATTTTCTTTACATTATTAAGTGCTTGTACTGTTGCAGCCCTACAAACAGTTGGTGCAATCCTTGTTATCGCAATGGTCGTCACTCCGGGGGCAACCGCCTATTTATTGACCGACCAGTTTAAACGTTTACTCATTATTTCAGTCACAATTGGCACCGTAACCAGTGCTGTTGGTGCTTATATCAGTTATTTCCTCAACGGTGCTACAGGTGGGTTAATTGTTACACTACAAACTATTATTTTCCTGTTGGCATTTTTCTTTGCACCTAAGCACGGTATTTTTGCCTCAAAACGTAATGCAAAAAAGGAAGTAGCTCGGCTGCATCAGTCACACCGACAAGGAGCATCTCATGAGTGATTTCATTGACTTACTGATGGCTCCGTTTGCTTTTCCTTTTATGCAAAAAGCATTGATTACCGCCATTGTTAGTGGGACCGTATGCGCTATCCTTTCTTGCTTTTTAGTATTGAAAGGTTGGTCATTGATGGGTGATGCAATTTCCCATGCCGTTCTGCCGGGGATCATTATTGCTTCTTTACTCGGTATCCCATTGGCGATAGGGGCCTTCGCATCTGGCTTATTCTGCGCTGTCGCGACAGGATATTTAAAAGAAAATAGTCGGATAAAAGAAGACACCGTCATGGGGATTGTGTTTTCGGGAATGTTTGCTATCGGCTTGGTTATGTTTGCTAAAATAGATACCGAACAACACCTTACACATATTTTATTTGGTGATATTTTAGGGATCACGGATAGCGAGTTTAAGCAAATATTGCTATTTGCAGGGGTTACTATTGCAATTATCTTACTGAAACGTAAAGATTTTATGCTCTATTGTTTTGACCCAAACCAAGCCCGTGTGATTGGCCTCCCCGTCAAGCTGATACATTATGGTTTACTGTCTTTACTTGCATTAACCATTGTCGCTTCACTGCAAGCTGTTGGGATCATTTTAGTTATTGCCATGCTGATCTCCCCGGGAATTATTGCATTTGTCCTATGCCGGAGCTTCGGCAAAATGCTCATCGTCGCTATCATCGCTTCTGTAACATCAAGTGTTATTGGAACCATCTTGAGTTTTCACATTAATGCGACGACTGGGCCAACCATTGTTGTTACGCAAGCGGTTTACTTTGTAATAGCCCTGCTCTATAGCAAGCTAGTACTGGCACGTAAAAGAAATCAGACTAACCCACAAAGTATGCATACCGCATAATAAATGGCAGATATAACAAAAAAGCTGAATTCACGCATAACGAATTCAGCTTTTTTATTTTCAATAACACCCTAGCTATGCAACAAGATCTTTTTTAGTAACTTAAGCATCTGCATTAATTAGCTATCTGCTGCGTGTTTTTAACTGGTTCACCGCAATATTACGACGTTGCTCTTCAGATTGGGTTTCATGCACTTTCATTTCCCCACTTCCCGCTGGTAACGCCTGCTCAACAACAAGTTCCGCATCCGTCTGAGCAATAATATCTTGTAATTGTTGGTGCTGATTACACCAAATTGCATCAACATCCTGGTCTCGAGAATTATCCCGCTCTGCAGAAAAAGCCACTGTACGCGCTTGAAAACGAGCTTGTTTTCCACCTAATTCTAGTCCATACCCCGGCGTGGCAGGATGTGTGACGACCACTTTGCCATCATCCAGCCATGCTTTAACATCAGTATCTTGAACTTGATAACCGAGTTTCCCTAACCCTTCTAATACCGTTTTCCTTTGTGCAGTGGCAACAACCTGTTGTTCTGCAGTATTTACGGCATTATTCAGCTTATCTATCCATGCAGTTAACACTTCTATCGAGCTTGATTGTATACTCGCTAACGCATTCGAAATCATGGCTTCATTTTCATTACTCGCAAAAATAGCCAATTCATCACAAAGTTGTTCAATTTTATCGATAAGTTCAATTCGTTGCTGACTTAACTTCAATTGCCCTGCTAATGTCATGATCAATGAATCGGCACGTAAATGGCGCTGTGTGCCTTCTTTAAATTCTTGAAGCTCAACCAGTTGTTGTTCCGCACGCTGAGCTTCATCAGAAGAAGCGATTAATTTCAGTTTTTCAATCATCAATAGTAGCTGTTCACGTTGCTTGGCAAACGGCGTTTGAGGTAAACCTGATTGCCAAAATTGCTTCACGCCTTCAGATTGTGCTTTTAGCTGGCTCAATAATGCCGCTGCCGATGGTGTTAGTGAAGTTGATTGTGAACTCAATAAAGCTAATACTTTAAAAATTAATTTATTAGATTGGTTTTCATCCAGTTCACTAGCCGAAATTAATTGCGTAAGAAGTTCGGTCTCATTTGGCAGTTTTTCATGTACCAGTGCGATTAATTCAGCCAAATTATGTTCTCTGTACTTTTTTGTTCGGGCTAATAACGCTTGTTTTTCAAGTTGTTGCTCACGAACTTCCTGTACTTCGTTATTCAGTGTCCCAGTAAACTCAACCAATTGGTTATTTAATAAACTTAAATTGCGTGCTGACAATGTGGCAACCTGTGCCTCATTTTCCATTAACTGCTGGTATGCTTGTTTGATTTGTGCAATACGCGGCTGATGATATTGGCTGCGGTTTGCCAATGCATTCCACTGTTTAAATCGACGTTTAACTACCGCAAGCTGACGCCGACACTGAATTTCATTCATTTCCCTAACAGTTATACGATGAACCGATGAACTCATAACGCACCTTCTTGCGGATTTTGACTCTCTATTTGAGAGAGGGATGAGGTTAATAAAGCCTGAGAAATGGCATCATGTAGTTGTTGCTGTGCCAAATCGCGATTTTGATACCATTCGATAATAGAAACCCGGTAACGCGCTGGTATCACTCGTGCCAGAACAGCACTGCGCCATAGCTCCCTAGAACGCGCTGTTTTTAATAGTGGGTGTGATGGTATGTCGCATTCAATACCGATGAGCAAACGGCCACTGGTTCGGTCCTCAACAATGCCATCAAAATGGAATACCCCATTTTGGCTTGCGGTGGTCACCTGCCAGCCACTTTGTCGAATAAAACTCATTACCGAATCGACAAACGCATTTTGCGGGAGCGTTTCGTTATCAACCGCTGACTGTGTATGACACATGCGACTAAGTAATTTTTTATTTTCTTTTTGCATTAATGGGTTACACGCATTTAACGCATAAGCCAGATAACCTTGTAAATAATCTCTTGGAATTTCCGGTTTGCGGTAAGTGGCTAGTAAATCAGAAATTTCATCTATTGGCATTGATGACATTATTACGACTTGCTGACGAGCACGAGTGATGGCGACATTTAAACGCCGTTCACCACCAGTTTGCCCTAATACCCCGAAGTTACGCCTGAATGTCCCCTGCGCATTGCGACCAAATGTGGTAGAAAATAAAATCACATCGCGTTCATCGCCTTGCACATTTTCCACATTTTTCACAAAAAATGACATATCTTCGTCATCGTGAGTGCGTTGGTTTTCCTGCGTATACGCCTGAAGAAAATCTTCATCCTGTGCTGCACGTAATTGAATTATTTGATTAATTAATGTTGCTTGTTTTTGGTTAAACGTGACTACCCCCACAGAGGGTCGTTGTTCGAAAGGCCGTTGCCACATTGAAGCTAAATGATCCACGATAGCGACTGCTTCAGCTTCATTGCTTTGGTTAACATACATGCCATTAACTTGAATAAGCTGTAATGGCTTAATTTTACTGACCATTTTAGAAGAAAACTGCGCTGGAATATTAAGCCTATTTTCATAGAAAGCAAAATTGGAGAAATTAATCAGCTCTCGATAAGCAGAACGGTAATGAATATCCAATGTATGAATAGGCAATACTGTACGTGCTAAATGTAATAAATCAGGGCAATCACTAATTTGCCGGTAATCCCATTGCTCTCCTGCCAATTCTTGTTGGTCATCGTCTTCTTCATCAATATCGTCTTCAATTTGCTTGCCTGTGAAAAATTTTGAAGGTGGCATTTGCTTTTCATCGCCACTAACAATGGCCTGTTTGGCTCTAAATAAAGTCGATAAGGCAAATTCAATCGGCATCTGTGAAGCTTCATCATAAATCACACTGTCAAACATGGCACCTTCAAGAGGGAGCACCTGGCTCGCTACATCGGGTGTCATCAACCAAACCGGCCGTAGTTGCATTAACCCAATATCTCGACCTTCTTGTATAAATTCCCTTAAACGTCGCGCTCTTGGCCCTGCTAAACGAGTAATTTCCTCCCATTCTCGGCGGTTCCCTAACGTTTTGATATCTATATTGGCCGTCAATGCCAATTTATTGAATTGTTGTAATTGTTTTTGAGCATTTTCTAGTTCAGCTAGGCCTGACATCAGCTGGCCGTGATTAGTACTTAATGCAGGCAATGTTGCCAGCAATTGAGCTTTAGTAAACAGACAGAAATAATAGTTAATTGTTTGAATTAATTGATCTCTCCATTGCGTTGTGCCCCCTTCAGTTGCGATAAGTTGTCCAATAGCCGGTTTTAATAGCGTTAAGATCCCCCAATGCTGCTCGGTAAAATGTTGTGTTTCTTCCCGAAACGATTGGTAACGCTGTAAATTTTCTTTCTGTTGCGCTATCAGCACCAGTTCAGTCGTATTTGACTCACCGTTTACGATGGCCATCTTAAACCGTTCAACGGTTTCTGATGAAAATACGCTATCTAGCCGACTTAATTGGTTTAAGCTTTCCGTTTTTGCACGTAACTTAGCTATTGCCGCCCTGACTTCATGACATTGATGGATAAACCCGGCTTTTTGTTGCTGAGTAATCGCGTCTATAAAATGCAAAGGTTCAGGGTACTGAGCGAGAAGCTCAGCCATATCTGCCACTTGTTTTAATTGCATGACCAACGGTTGCAATGTGCTACGCCACAGGTGGTTTGGCTGAAGCTCAAGACCAAGCTGTTGATATAATGGTTGTAATTCCCTTTCAAGTAAACGCCATTGTTGTTCAACGGCGATGGTATTAAGCACTGACGTCTGTTTTTCAGTCGTAGGCGCTAAGCCACTAGCCGCCATAAATGACTGCAATTGGTTTTGCCGACGGTAGTAATACGGGTTCAAGAAACGTAACCATGACCCTTGCATTGTTTCCATCAATGCTCGCGATAATTGGGAAAGATGGTCATTATCAATCCCCCTAAACACAGGGAATAATAACGGGTCGATATTTTCTTCATTAATCGATAATAAACGCTGATACAACAGCTCAAGTTGGTTAATAACTAAATTTCCCGTTTCACTGCTAAATAGCGTTAACCAACGGGAGAAATCCTGCCATTGTTCAGCCGTTAATTGGCTAAATTGTGCTTCATGCTGTGATAACCATTGCTCATGAGTCGATAATTGAGTCAACGTAATTTGCTGATATGGCGTTTTATAAGCTTCATCACGTTGCTTTTCAGTATCGATCAATCCCATAATAGATTGATTAAACAATAAATATTGAGGGTCATTCACCGTAAACTGCGATAAGGCTTTTAGTGCATTATTTTCATAATCCAATTGCCACCAAGTATACGCATGTGACTTCAAATCATCCGTTAGTTGCTCAATCGTATGGCTATCAAATTGCGCTAATAAAGGCTTAATGTGCTGTTCATCAATATCAAAATGAGGAAGCTTTTCAAGTTCAATCAATTGGCTTAATACTTGTTTATAAGAAACTTGAAACTTTTCGTCGATATTATTGAGTGAGTGAAAATACCTATCTATTTTTTGTTCAAATAGCTGAACGCGATTTACAAGATGAATTCTCTCTCCCTGCCAATCAAGCTCAACGGGCTGGCTTTTTTCTTGTCCCCAAAGTTGCTCAATTTGTTCTCTCACCGCCAAAATAATCTCACGGCCTTTTTGGCTTTGGCTGATATATAGTGCTCTATCCCCTAATCCATTAGCAATCAAACGCTTATAGACTACTTCTAGTGCAGCAGGTTTTTGACACACCACTAAAACGGTTTGCTGACGCCCTATCGCATCTGCAATCAAACTCACGATGGTTTGGCTTTTCCCTGTCCCTGGCGGCCCCTCAATCAGCAGCCCCGTGTTAGCTTGTGCAGCTTGAACAACTTGTTCTTGTGATGGGTCTGCCAATGACAATGCATACTGATTAAGTAAATTATCTGGCTGTGTTTCACTCGTGCTATTGAGCGGTGAGACTTTTAGCATTGTCGCTAAGGCTGTTTGGGAAATAGGTAGCCCAGCAATTTGCTGTAAATCGCTACTCATCGCCTGTCCAATAAACGAGGTATGGAAGAGTACCGCTGAACAACAGATTTGTGCACTATTCTCTGCAATTGGAGTAGTGATCGACGGAAGTGGCGCGAGTTCTGTACCTTGTATCGGTAATAAAGACGTAAGTGTCTCCATCATATCTTCAATGGTTAAACCTGCTTTAGATAATAAATTATCTAATATTGTTTGCCACTCACTCACCGGAGGTATACCCGCAAAGCTTGCCAGTGCTGGATTTAAGCGTATTGCCGCCCTCTCATGATCAAAACTAAGCTGTATAGGGCTGTTTTGAGCTAAAGAAGTCCGTAATGAAACGGGCCATAAAAATAAAGGTGCTATTCGCGGTTTAATTTGATTCGGCTGTGTGTGCAATAATAAGAATGGGAAACCAAGGTACATGCCATCAATACCTGTATCCCGTTGATATAACTGCGTATCTGATTGTAGGATCCGTAATCGGCCATTGACGCCTTTATGCTGTAATAGCAAATCACTATCAATGGTAACCGTGCTTTTTTTGCGGTTCAATAAATGTTCAAGTAATGCACTTGCAGGGCGAACGGGGCTATCGCATTCCATTAAATCGACTCGCCCAGTATTTTGCGTTAAACGCATACGCACTAAGTTTCCACGCTGTGTTACTGACGTGAGCTTTTGTGTAAAAAACCTTAGAACTTCAAGAACATATTTTTGTGATTCGGGTACTTGCCAGTGTTCGAATGGAATAGCCAGCAATACGAGAATTTTGACTAACGGCAAGCGACGCATTAATAAAAAGTCATCAACCCAACCATCTAATTCAGGGATCCCTATACGTTTGAAATCACTGACTCGGTGGTTAATGAGCTGGTATAGTTCCCCTCTTGGTAACAAAAGTTGGTTTTTGGCTATTTCGCTATCAAAATTGTGGATATCATTGTGTTTTGCTAATTCAAAAGATTGCTCGACTAATGCAGTCAGTGAAACAAATTGCCCAATATCGGCACTTAGCAATAAAATATAATCAATTTCTTGCAGATTTTGTCTATCTAATAAGGCTTGTAGGCTTTCATTATGTGAGTCAGGAAATTGGCTATGCAGTAATTCCCAACGCGCAGCGAGCTGGCTTATTGACGTGATTAACAAATACAGTTTCAAGCTTTCTTCATTGAGTAATATATTCAACTGTTCAGCGCGTTGGCGTACTAAACATTGGCGGTGGTAGAGCTGCACTAACCAATGTTGTGGGTCGATATTCTGAATATGTTGAGTTAATGGCTCACTAATTAGTGCGTAAGCAAGAATAGGCTGTTCTAATAACCACGCCGGTGTGATGATTTCACCACGATAAATAAATGGCATATTCGGGTTTAGGATTTTTAAAGCTAAAGTGAGTTTAATATCTTGATTAATTTCACTTTGCAAGGCTCCGCCTAGCGTTTTTGGACTATCTAAAAAAGCCTGAAGTTGTTTGAGTTGTTCCTGACTATTATCAAACTTTGCTAACCACGATGTTAATTCCCCGCGTAGCAAAAATTGGACTGCACCATCCCAATGAGCTTGTTCACCAGCAACCATGGCCAAAGTATCTGGCTGAGAAAATTGCTGACCGGCAAACTGGACTTGATGGTATTGAGTTGGCGAGCCTGCTATCGCACTTTGCGGTGCTTGGACCGCTTTCCCCTCTAGCCATGCTAACACCTGCGGCCATTGCCAACGTAAAAAACGATCCCGGCACAATAACCCGCGCAATAATAGTTGTAAGTTGGGGTCTAAATCATCAGGAAAATCAACGCCATTAGTCATGACTTGGATTAAGAACGCATTATCATGAACTTGAGCAAAACACTGCCCTTGGGTCAGTTGTTCTAATAAAATAACCCCAAGACTCCACCAGTCTGATGCGGCGCTCACACCGCCTGCTAAGGTTTCTGGTGCGCTATAACGGGAAATATCTAAGGGTGTTACGATATCAAGGTCAAATTCAGACAAACTCGCAGAGCCATATTCAATTACCACAATATCTAAAGGCTCGCGGCTGCGGATCAATAAATTAGCGGGACATAGATTGCGATGACGTAAGCCATGCTCAGTAAATGCCGCTATCGCTTGCCCCATTTCTTCAACCAATTTGGGAATTTCATGTAACTGCCAAAATTCCCCTTGCTGAACAAATTGGCTCAGTGAGCCACCTTCCAATAATTCAGTCACATGCCAAGCGCGGTTTTCCCAGCGTCCCGTTTCATAAAACTCAGGCACATGGTCTGTTGGGATCAATTGAAGTACTTGATAAATCGTAGGGTCAGGTTCTTCACCTTTTTGATATAAGGTAAGCACACCATTTTTGTCGTTTTCAATATGTGTGACTAAATAACGTTCACGTGGGCTATCGTTTTGGTTAATACGTCGTTCAAGCCGCCAATTGCCAATCAGTCGTTGAGATTGCTCCTCAATATTGCTTAGTTCAAGAGCTGCATCCGCCCCACACTCAAGGCAGATAAAATCCCCCTCATCCATGGAATGCCCATTCACACAAACTCTTTGTTCAATAATTTGGTTATTTTGATTATTCTCATCAATACTGAGTTTTGGGCTCTCCATCGAGGTATTGTGCTCATCAATGGGACGCCAACCCGTTTCATGAATAGCTTCAAGGGTTAAATCCCAGCCACAAAACTGATTATCTCCTTGTGGTGTTTTAATTTGCCCAGCACAAAAAATTTCAGTTAACGGTCGCTCTGTTTGGCAATGTGGGCAAAAACGTATCATGGTCATCCATTCATCCAATTAATTATTTTTTTAGTTGTCGCAAGGATTGATCTTGCTGTTCAATCAAGGTCCGCAAACGCAACATATCGTTACGTTCCGGAACCCCCGCCAAAAATAGCCGCCCTGTTTCATCAAACGCTAAATCCAGTACTTTATCTTCTGGTGTTATCGAGCGCTGATATGCCATAAATCGCGCTTTTCCTAATGGCGTTAACATATGCAATTGCTGATTATCACTGCCTTTGAGCATCTGGGTTTGCGGAAGATCCACAATAAATGGCTCACTAATTAAGGCATCAATATTGGGAGCCATTTGTAAAACACGCTCTTCAATGTGTTCCCATTGATAACCGCTATAGACTAAAATATCCGCATCTGTTAGCTGTTTAATCCCTTTCACTAATGCGGATAAGACTTCAGGCTGTTCAAACGGTTCTCCCCCTGAAATCGTGATGCCATCTGCGAATGGTAACCACTCCGTTATCTGGTCCAGTAATTGTTTCACCGTGATGCTATTGTCTTTCACTTGCCATGTATCAGGAGAAAGACAGCCTTTACAACGTAATGAGCATCCCTGAAACCAGATACCAATACGCTTTCCGGGGCCTAGGGCCGTAATGGGAAAATGAACTCGTGAAATATTAACATTCACCACATCAATTACTCATCGCTGCTAACGTGATTTGCGTTGTTTCACCTGTGGCAATTTCGACAATTTGATAAGCCGAATTAGGTTGTAAATCTTGGTCGAAAACAGCGCGAGATAATGGGTTAATTAAATAGCTTTCTAATTGGTTACGTATACCTCGACCGCCATTAGATAAATCAGCTAAGCAATGTTGTTTTAACGTTTCTTTGGCTTGTGGTGAAATTGAAATAGTCAGTGATTGCTTTTCCAAACCAGAAAGAATATTTCCCACCATTTGTTCGAATATTTGTTGTGCCACATCGGGGCGAATAAAATCAAAAACAATAATGTTTTCCCCAATTCGGTTGAGCAGCTCTGGTCTATTTAACACTAATTTAAAGTGACGTTCGATTTCACTTTTCACATTACGCGTCACCGTTTCGAAAGGCTCACTCGGCTGGACATTCGCTACCCGCTCACCATTTGCATCCAAACGATAAATGCCAAGATTTGACGTAAAAATAATCAACGACTCTGAAAAATAAACGCGATCACCACGTCCTGAGGTCAATACACCATCATCAATAATTTGTAGAAATTTATCCATTAAATGAGGGTGTGCTTTTTCTATCTCATCAAACAACACCACACTAAACGGCTTTTCACGAATGGCATTCGTCAATTCACCACCAGAATCATAACCGACATAGCCAGGAGGAGCGCCAATTAAACGTTGGTCTGCATGTTCTGCACTAAATTCAGACATATCAAAGCGGATATACGCACTTTCATCACCAAATAGCAATTGAGTGACCGTTTTCGCCAGTTCCGTTTTCCCGACACCCGTTGGCCCCGCTAGAAACAAAACGCCTCGAGGTCGCCCACCTTTATGCCCCCCCACTCCGGTCATTGCACGTTTAATAATGTCCAATAAATGAGTGACGGCATGTTGTTGTCCTTTAACTCGGCGAGAAATAATCTCTGGTGCGTTATGTATTTTCTGCTTATCAATTTTTTTCCAAGGGTCTTCCGTTATGCCTACTTTATAACGTCGTACCGCATCACTAATACGTGTCACAGGGACATTTTCAATCCGTGCGAGCTGCACTATCGCCGTTAAGTCCAGTAACAAGAGCCCTTCTGTTTCATCAATAAAGTCATTAAATAAGCTGTCTTTATCCGCTTGTTCTATGCTATTAACATCAGATAATGAAGCTAACAACATTGGCGTAAGAACCCGACGAACTTGGCTGTCAGGCTTCGCAACAGGAATGGCTCTCACTCGTGGGTTATTAACTAAAAACCAATCAGGTAAATCGGTTTCTTTCTCCACAATCCAAAAAATAGAATTGTAGAACGGCTGGTTATTTTCCCCTGCTGGTCGCGTTTTTGCTTGGTGAGAAACCACCAGAGCCCGAGTAAATAAGCTGTGCTCAGCGGGAGTCAGGTTATCGCGATGGGAAATCAAGCAAGAGGCGAAATCAATACATAATGCAATTGGCTGCTGCTTATAGTTAATAAATTTTTCCAGCAAATGATTCAACATATCAATACCACCAGCGGCTTTATCATCAGCCATATGCAAACCTAAGTTTTGCATCAATGTAGCACTCGCTTGCGAGTTTTCTGTGGGGCTCGCCACGCATTGAAAACCAATCAGTGGTGTATAGGTAATAACATAGGCATACCCTGCCTGAAACAAGTTATTAAAGAGTGCTTGGTTAAACGGCAGTGGTGTCACTACCCTAGGCGCAATTTCGCTGGCTTGTAGGTCTCGAACATTGCCAAATAGAACAAACTGACTTTTCAGTGGAATAAATCGCAGTAAGTCTCTTAACCAGCGCGGTTTTTGAAAATCCATGTTCATAGCACCCCTTGAGTATGAAAGTATTCTTTGCAGTTTACCTGAAATCACTAGCAAATGGCGTCAAGATCTTGAACTCATACCGTATTATCTGAACATTCTCATTTAGATAGAAATAGGCTAAATTTAAAGCAGAACAGGTTTGTGTTTATTGTCTGATAATTGTTCAATAATTTCGTGATAGCTTCTTCTTTTTAAACAATTATCACTGTTAATTCCTAAACTGTCGCTATAGTATTGTATTAATGAAGACCAAAGCAGAGCGAGGTGAGTCATGTGGCAAGCAATGTGTCGTTTATTAAGTGAACACTTAGGTGAGGCGGAGCTACGTAACAAAGTCATTCTGTCTGGTGGTGATATTCACCATACGTTAAGAATTGACTATGGCGAACACACCGTGTTCATTAAACAAAATCGGCGTGAGTTTTTGCCTTTATTTAAACAAGAGGCTGAGCAACTTGAAATGCTCGCTAAAAGCCAAACGATAACCGTTCCTAAGGTTTACGGTGTTGGTAGTAATAAGCACCACAGTTTCCTTCTGCTCGAATACTTCCCTCTTAAGCCTTTCGACAACACCAATGCATGGCATTTTGGCCAACAATTAGCACGTTTACATCAATGGGAAGAGCAGCCTAGCTACGGGTTTGATTTTGATACTATGCTAAGCACAATTGTGCAACCTAATGGCTGGGAAAAGCGTTGGAATTCATTTTTTGCAGAAAAGCGTATTGGCTTGCAATTACAACTCGCTTCCGAAAAAGGAATGGTATTTGCTGATATTCAGCAAATTGTCGATATTGTTAAAGAGAAACTTGCTGGGCATCAGCCACAACCCTCTTTATTACATGGTGACTTATGGCCAGCTAACTGTGCTATCACTCAAAATCTTGAAGGTGTGCTATATGACCCCGCATGTTATTGGGGTGATAGGGAGTGTGATATTGCGATGTTGCCATTATATCAAGATCTTCCGATCCAAATTATTGATGGCTACCAAAGTGTTTGGCCGCTCCCCAATGGCTTTTTAGATAGACAACCAATATACCAACTTTACTATTTACTTAACCAAGCCCATATCTTTGGTAACGAACAAAGCTACCAGCAAGCACGCACGATTATTGATAATCTACTCAACGAAAAATAAGCTCCTGTTTTTTAGCATTTAGCACGACAAATAATTAATTTTCTAAATAATTCGAACTGTGGCAAGGCGGCGATTGAGGATAGTTTGGGGAGCATACACAAGTATGTGACCCGAGAAGCTAAACGCAGCCAACACCCTCATAGTATGGAGTACGACGAATAATTAATTTTCTAAATAATTCGAGCTGTAGCAAGGCGGCAATTGAGGATAGTTTGGGGAGAATACACAAGTATGTGACCCAAATAGCCGAAAGAAGCCAACACCGCTACAGCTCGAAGTATGACGAAAATTCGAAAATTACCAATTAAGGAAACGCAGAAGAAAATACAACGCTAGCCCCAATACAATTGGCCAAAAATAAAGAAGAAAAAATTGAGTGAATATCGTATGACGAGGAATAGTCACCTTAGCTTCAAGCTCTTCTTTTGAGATGTCTATCCCTTTTGCTTTTTCTATGATTACGTGATCTTCTAGGCTTTCACGAATAAACTTAATTTGCCGGTACATGCGCAAACCTGATGCACTTAACGCGAGCCCAACAAAAATAAAAATAAAGATGATGATAAAGCTGATATTACTGCCGGAAAACCCATTAGCGACTTGAGGTACTGGTGAGTTATTCCAAAAGAAATTTAGGAATGGTGTACTTTGACGGGTCATTTCCGCCATTAATTTAATAAAATCATTAGCGACTGCATTAATCCCTTCTCCTGCGAGCCCCTTCATGCCTGCCAGTTTAATTAAAGACGCCAATGTCGAAATTAATGCTAACAGAAAAACAACCCAACCCAGAATACGTTTGCCGATTGCGACATAATTGGCATTATGGTAATTCATTACTGCTTTTCCTCAGCGTTATGATTTTTGATAAATTTTTACAATGATTATTCAACGCTAATCATAGCTGAAAATATTCATTGCCTCCAAATCTCAATTCACGATTAATAATAATATATAGACTTTCAGACTAATCAAAATAGTGAGGCTATTCATTACCATTATACTTTTACTTCATACTGTCCGAATATTCCTCAATATTAGACTAATACTGATTTCAAGTAATACGCTTAAAGTCAGTTTACTGATATCATGACTTCTTCGTTAATAAATACGACATGAATGGAGTTTTGACATGTACCATAATCTTCCCATCCAATCGGTCATTTTTGATATGGATGGTTTATTGATCGACTCGGAACCTTTTTGGGCACAGGCTGAACTTGAGATTTTTTCACAATTGGGTGTTGACGTTTCAATTGCGGATACCCTGCCTGATACCTTGGGTTTACGTATTGACCATGTGGTGGAGCTTTGGTACCACGCCTCTCCTTGGCAAGGATGCAGCCAAGAAGAAGCCACACAACGCATTATTGACCGTGTTGTTGGCTTAGTTGAAGAAACTCGCCCTATTCTACCGGGTGTGCAACATGCGATGGAACTTTGCCGTTCAATGGATTTAAAAATTGCGCTGGCTTCAGCCTCTCCTTTGTACATGTTGGAAAAAGTATTAAACCTTCTGGATATTCGTGATTATTTCTCCGCGGTTATTTCCGCATCTGATTTACCTTTGAGTAAACCTCATCCTGAAGTTTATCTTAAAGCAGCAGCTGAGTTATCGACTAAACCCGTCAATTGCGTTTCATTAGAAGATTCATTTAACGGTATGATTTCTGCAAAAGCCGCCAGAATGCGTTCAATTGTGGTGCCTGACAGCAAGCATTTTAATGACCCGCGCTTTGGTTTAGCGGATATCAAATTAGCCTCACTGAATGACTTAAAGGCTGAACATTTACGTTAAGAATACCTTGAGTGTCTAATAAGTGTTCTCCCCTATCTAATTTAGGTAGGGGTATTGTGTTAAATTATAAAATACTTCCCTTATTTGCTAATAAATAAGAGTTTTTTTATCTTTCTACCACTATCATATTCTTTTCAAACACTTTATACTGCCAATCAACTGTATAGATAAACAGATGGTATTTTATCCACCATGACAGCTGAAGGGCATCTGCTTTTTTCCGTCGCCTCTTTAATAATGGCTCATAAACTTCAAATCACCCCAGAGATTGCTCATGGTGATTGGCTGCACATGGTTCCAGGGGCCTTATTAGGCGCATTATTGCCCGATATTGACCACCCCTCTTCAATTCCTGGTCGACTACTACGGATTTTTTCATTACCCATTTCCAAATTGTGTGGGCACCGGGGGTTTACTCATAGCTTAGTTGCATGGTTACTTTTGATGATTTCTTGTTATCAATGGATACCAACCGAATGGGCAATTCCAAATGATATTATCCAAGCTTTTTTATTAGGTTATATCAGTCATCTAGTCGCTGACATGCTCACCCCTTCAGGAGTACCATTCCTATGGCCACTCCCTCAACGTTTTTGTTTTCCCATGATCCGCGGTAAAAATAGCCAACGTGGAGAACGCTTTGTTGCCATTGTTTTGACTTTTTGTGCCTGCTTGTTACCTGCAGGTTATCAATTTGATTTTTATAGCCATGTTGATGTGATCTTAAAATACATTCATAATCAAATAGATACATATCTCCCCACATAAATTATAGTTTTGTAATATAATGTAAGTATGAATAATACTATATTATTACTTTTTGATATAAGAAATGTGTTTTATCAACTGATAACATATAACCAGTTGTTTGAAGCAACTAAATCCTTATAACCAATAAGGACTAAAGGGCAAGTAACATACCTTATAAAAATATGATTTGGAGTTCGGAATGAATATTCCTCTAATTATTAATGTGCTCGGCTTTGTAGCACTACTAATACTGTTGGCAAAACTAGGGGCTAAAGGCTGGAGCCTATCTAAAAAAGTGTTAGTCGGTCTGGTTTTCGGTGTTGCCTATGGGGTAGTACTGCACCTCGTGTATGGTAGTGGCCACCAAACGGTAAAAGACTCCATTCTGTGGTTTAATATTGTCGGAAATGGTTATGTGCAGCTATTACAAATGGTGATTATGCCATTAGTATTTGCTTCAATACTAAGTGCAGTGGCAAGGCTACATAAAGCTTCTTCGCTAGGTAAAATTAGCTTTTTAACAATTGGCACTTTGTTATTTACCACAGCTATTGCGGCGTTAGTGGGTATTTTAATTGCCAATTTATTCGGCCTGACTGCCGAAGGTTTAGTTCAAGGTCAATCCGAAACAGCACGTTTATCAGCAATAGAAAGCAACTATATTGGGAAAGTTTCTGACTTAACCGTGCCTCAGCTAATCTTATCGTTTATTCCAAAAAATCCATTTGCAGATTTAACTGGTGCAAACCCAACGTCAATTATTAGTGTCGTTATTTTTGCTGCTTTCTTAGGTGTTGCCGCACTGCAACTGTTTAAAGATGATAAAGAGCGTGGTGAAAAAGCCTTAGCAGCGATTGATGTTATGCAAGCTTGGGCAATGAAATTAGTTCGCTTGGTCATGCGTTTAACGCCATATGGTGTGATGGCGCTGATGATTAAAGTCGTAGCAAGTTCAAACTTGCATGACATCATCAACCTAGGCACTTTTGTTATTGCGTCCTATGTTGCGTTAGGCATTATGTTTGTTGTACATGGTATTTTAGTGGCGACGACTGGCTTAAACCCTATTAAATTCTTTAAGAAAGCGGGCCCAGTTCTGACATTTGCATTCACTAGCCGTTCAAGTGCTGCAAGTATTCCACTAAATATTGAAACACAAACACGTCGTTTCGGTATTCCCGAATCGATTGCTAGCTTCTCTGCATCGTTCGGAGCAACAATTGGGCAAAATGGTTGTGCGGGTATTTACCCTGCAATGTTAGCCGTGATGGTCGCACCGACAATGGGTATTAATCCATTCGACCCGCTGTGGATTGCGACATTAGTCGGTATCGTGACTATCAGTTCCGCAGGTGTCGCGGGTGTTGGTGGCGGTGCAACTTTCGCCGCGTTAATTGTACTACCAGCGATGGGCTTACCAGTTACATTAGTTGCTCTGTTAATTTCAGTTGAGCCATTAATTGATATGGGTCGTACTGCATTGAATGTCAGTGGTTCAATGACAGCAGGCACAGTGACTAGCCAGTTGATGGGTGAAACAGATAAAGCGATATTCAATCAAAATGATGACGCAGATTTAAAACACGTTTAACTTATCATTATGATTCAAACGAAACCTGCCTTCTGGCAGGTTTTTTTATGATTATGATAAGTATGTGAAATTTATTTACCTTGGGGAATATCAAAAAAATCAGTTTTTTGTGCTGAATAATATTGCAATAAACTGGAATAACGTAAGATAATAAAGCCTGAGCAACGTTTTCTTGAGCTTCCTGCTTGTGTTGCGTCAACCCATTTTCTATGGGTATTTTATCAACATCATTTATGGTTTTTTAATATGACTAATAATGTCCATATCCTAAAAACTGATCCTTCAGATAACCCTTGTGTAAGCTGCGGTGCATGTTGTGCCTATTTTCGTGTCTCTTTTTATTGGGCTGAGGCTGAAAGTGGGGGTGGTGTTGTACCACAACATTTAACTGAGCAAATAACCCCATTTATGAGTTGTATGCAGGGAACAAACCAAAAACATAATACGCGTTGTAGCGCTTTAGAGGGCACCATTGGAGAATGCGTGTCTTGTTCGATATACACACAAAGGCCTACACCTTGCCGCGAGTTTGAACAATCTTGGCAAGATGGTATTTACAATGAGGCGTGCGATAGAGCACGTGCTGCTCATGGTTTACCCCCTTTAGAGCCTCATCAACCACAAATAGCGTGCTAGCCGTCAATGACCCAGATTTTTCTGGGTTATCTCTTTTTTGAGCCAAATCTGAAAAATGCGTCCTTGCACACGTGTTAATCATCCAGCTATTTAAATTACATGATTTCGTTCATTACCTGCATCGCCAACTCAAAAGAGTATAAACGAGCTTGATGATCAAAAATTTGGCCATTTACCATAATTTCATCCGCTTGAGTTTGCCGTAATATCGTATCCAACCCATGACGTACCTTGGTTTTATCCCCTACCAATGACATGCCTAATGCTTGTTGAACACCAAATTTTTCAGCGGGTGACCAAATATTTTCCATACTCTCAACAGGTGCAGGCAATTGAGAAGGTTGACCACGACGTAACATAACAAAGGCTTGCTGCATCGACGTAAATAAAAACTCTGCTTCACGTTGAGTATCCGCGGCAATGATATTGATACAAACCATCGCATACGGCTTAGAGAGTCTCTGAGATGGCTGGAAATTAGCACGATAAACTTCCAACGCCTGTAATAATAAATCAGGGGCAAAATGAGAAGCAAAAGCAAAAGGAAGCCCCATTTGCGCGGCTAACCTTGCACTGTATAAACTCGAACCTAACAACCAAACCGGAATTTTTTCGCCAAAGCCTGGCACTGGGCGCACTGCTGGGTCTGGGTTTATAGCATCAAACCAATTAATGATTTGCGCAACATCTTGCGGGAAATTATCGATATCCGTATTCATATGGCGGCGTAAAGCTTGCATCGTTCGCTGATCACTTCCAGGAGCACGCCCTATGCCTAAATCAATGCGTTCAGGGTAAAGTGTGTTTAGTGTGCCAAATTGCTCTGCGATCACCAACGGTGAATGATTCGGCAACATGACGCCACCAGAACCTAAACGTAAATTGTGAGTATTTGCGGCAAGATAGCCTATTAACACCGAGGTCGCCGCGCTGGCAATCCCAGTCATATTATGGTGTTCCGCAAGCCAATAGCGGTGGTAACCGAGTTTTTCTGCTAACTGAGCAATATCAAGGGAATGAGCAAAGGCCTCTTTCGCCGTCGAACCCTGAATGATTGGCGCAAGGTCGAGTAAAGAAAGGGGTATTTTTTTATCTGACATACACACTCACTTTGTTAGAATTTTGTTTAACCTAGCTTACCATCCTAGACTATCCCCTTTGATGTCTCCAGCACTGAAATTTGCATTAGCACAAGTGGTCTAAAAATGTAAATTACCGTCTAATAAGCCACTGTTTTATATAAATTATGGTTCAAGCTTGAATAAAAAGTGCAGTAATTATGGAGCTTCCGTCAGGGGAGGTAAAAGCGATTGCGAGACAATATGAATTGGTGAATGATTTGCCCATCACCAATACAGAGGATACTGAAATGAAAAAATTAAATACCAGTTTATTAGCTTTAGCATTATTAACCGTCGGCTTTACCGCAGCAGCAAATGGCGTTAACCACAAAATGCCTCGTCAGCACATGGGTAACCATCACAATATGGTGTATAGCGTTGCGGAACAAACGATGACACCAAATGAAACTGCAAAAAAGATGGCCAATAATGCGCCCAAAATTGAAGATGGCAAACGCTATATTGTCAAAGTTACAGTGATGGAAGTCCCTGAATTTAAACCAATGAATGCCATGCCAACACCAGAGCCAATTCGTGTCCCAGCTACACAGTAATAATGGTATCAATAAAAATTAATTAAGTTATCGGCAAAACCTTTTATATTGATAAGTACAACCAGATAGCACCTATCAATAAAAGCCGATATCTTATCCAGACAATAAAGAGTTCTACACTCTAAATAACTCATGGTGCAGTTAGGCGACGAATGAATTCCGTCAACAACGCTGTAACTTGAATTATGACGAGTATATATATCCTACGATTGCCTCTGTATACCAGAGGCTTTTTTTTAAAAAAAGTTTCTCTGAATTGGACCTTCCTCTCTAGTAATAACACCTAATAGCGACTACTCTTAATTCAAGCAGATTGTTAATAACTGTAATTTATTAACACTTTGTTTGACATCCCTTAAATAGAAAATCAGGAGCTTATCATGGGGTATTTTGAATTAAAAAAATCCACTAAAGACGTTGCTCAGCCTTACTATTTCGTTTTAAAAGCAGCAAATCACGAAGTGATTGCAAAAAGTGAAATGTATGCATCTAAGCAATCTGCGCTTAAAGGGATTGCCTCTGTCCAAAAAAATGGCTCTTCTGAAACAATTAAAGATCTAACTGAGTAAGTTTCTGTGGCCCCAGTCTTCTGCGAATCGGGGCCACTTTTTTATCTGTTGGCTTATATAACTTACATAAATACACGCTATTGCAAGTAACACAATTTAAATTAATTGCTATTCAATTTAAGCACTAAGTAAATTAGCCACTAATCAAATGAACCTAAGTAACGCAGTAACAACCGCTGCTGACAACACAATGATAATAAATGGTTTTTTAAACCAAGTCAGTACACCTGCCACTAATACCCCTACAATTTTAGGCCAATCCGAAACTTCATCACCTGAAAATAACGTAGACGTTGCCGCAACTGAAAATAAAATAACAATGGCTGCTGCTGAAAATAATACTTTGCTATTCTCCGAAAGGACTACTCGACCGCGTAGCAAAGCCCCTGATGCTCGCATTAAATAAGTACCAACCGCCAACAGCAGTATTCCGCTAATAATTAACCACGGGTTATTTGTCACTATTATTTCCTTATATAAACAACCAAGCTCAATAATGCCAGTAATACAGGGATCCCCGCTGGTAGTATCGGTGTCGTTGCAACAGCGATAACTGCACCGATAACGGCGGTTAACCGCAGGCGTTTATCCGATAACGCAGGCAATGAAAGCGCTAAAATAATCGCAGGAAACATCGCATCCATGCCATATATATGAGTATCATTAATAAAGCTGCCCAATACCTCACCTATCACAACACCAATTGGCCAACACAATAGAATACCTATCCCACACAACCAAAAAGCCGCACGTTTTTCTGATTCAGTTTCTTGAGCTAAGCCAAATACAACACTCTCATCATTCATAATATGATAGCCCAATAGCGACTTTGCTCCCTTCCCCGTTAAATCACTAGTTGCAAAACTAAAGGGGATATGTCGTGAATTAACTAATAGCCCCGCGAGTGCAGCAGAAAGCGGGCTTCCACCAGCAAAAATCACACCGATAAACAAAAACTCGGATGCCCCTGCGAGCACTAAAATAGATAAGGTCACTGGTACCCACCAATCAAATCCCTGTGAAAGCGCCAATGCACCATAAGAAATGCCAACAATTAAGTCAGCAAAACAGACAAGAGCTATATTTTTCACTGTGCTATGATTTAGCTTTGAGCTTATTGAAGTTAGCATCCCTAGACCGTTCGATATATAACACATTCGTTCATTATGTCGATAGATAGTATAAAGTGCAATCTAAATAGGAAAATTAAAATTGAATCTGCCTTCACCTCCCATTGAGTTGATTTCAAAAGCCCTTGTTCGTGAAAGACAAAAAAGCGGGCTATCCCTATCAGAGCTATCTCGTAAAGCGGGTATCGCTAAATCTACACTTTCTCAATTGGAATCAGGTAGTGGTAACCCAAGTATTGAAACCTTATGGGCTCTTTGTGTGGCGTTGGATATTCCTTTCGCACGGCTAATTGAAGAAAAGCAAGAAGCTGTCACAGTGATCCGCCATGGAGAGGCGATACCGGTCAGTGCCGAACACGCGAATTATTTGGCCTTTTTACTCTCATCAGCTCCCGCAGATTCGCGACGTGATATTTATACTGTGGTTGCCCAGCCCGGTCGTGATCGTATTTCAGAACCTCATATGCATGGCGTCAGCGAGCACATCATTATTATGTCTGGCAGAGCGTTAGTCGGCCCATTGGATAACCCTGTTGAGCTACAAGTTGGGGACTATATTCACTACCCCGGAGATGAGCCACATATAATGCGAGCCTTAGAACCGAATACAATGGCAGTTATGGTGATCGATAAACAAAATTAATCACCTATCTAGCCCAATAGATTTTGCGTTATTATAGTTTTAATGAATATTAATTGGAGCCTGTATTATGCCCTACTATGATGAAATTGTTGAAAAAGTAAACCAATTGATTGATGAAAATTCAGTTCATAAGATGAATGAAATGCTGATGCAGCTATCCCATGACCCGCAAATCAACCAAGAACAACGTTTTGAACAACAACAGCGCTTAAGAGAAGCTATTTTTATTCATCACAACAAATAGCAGCCAAATATATGGCCGCTATTCGCACTCTTAACTGATCTTAATAACCAAAATAAATAGGCAGTAGGGTTAGTGGTAATCCCGGTATTGGTAAAATAACTAGCCCTAATAGCATTAACATACTCAATTAAAACTCCTGTTGCTGTAAATAACTCCACGCATATTGGGCATGAAGTTCAGCACCTGTCGCCATCGTGTCTTCATCAATATTAAAACAACCATGATGATGTGCCCATTGAGTGTCCTTTTCGGCATTTCCTGTGCCTAACAGCGCAAAGCACCCCGGGATGTTTTCAATGTAGAAGCTGAAATCTTCACCACCCGGTGTTGGTCTTTCGTTAATCAGAGCTTGCTCACCAAAAGCTTGTGAAATGACTGATTGAGCCAGTAGCGCACTGCGCTCCTCATTGATAACCGGTAGTGTCCCATAGATATAATCAACCTGCGCAGTCGCCCCATAAATAGCCGCAGTGTGCTCGGCATAACGACGGATCGCAGCTTCGATACGGTTACGAGTTTCAATATCAAAACAACGTACCGTACCATCCAATACTGCATTTTCTGCAATAACATTGAAGCGTGTCCCGACATCCATTTTACCTATCGTGACCACGGCTGAGTCTAAAGATGAGGTTTCTCGGGACACAATCGCTTGTAAATTCATGACAAATGCTGAAGCAACAACTGCTGCATCAATAGTTGCTTCTGGCATAGAACCATGACCACCACGGCCTTTAAAAGTGACTTTCAGTAAATCAGCAGAAGCAAAAGACCCACCCACATTACAAGATACTTTTCCTGATGGTGTGGTTGTCCAAATATGCATACCAAAAACGTTATCCACATTTTCGATTGCGCCTTGTTTGATCATGGCTAATGCGCCTTGAGCAATCTCTTCTGCAGGTTGGAAAATTAAACGCACATTGCCGGCTAATTCTTCTCGCACCTCATACAATGCTTTGGCTGCCGTTAATAGCATTGCCGTATGCGCATCATGACCACAAGCGTGCATTTTGCCTTCAATAGTCGATTTATATTCTAATGAATCATTCAATTCCAAAACGGGTAATGCGTCTATATCTGCACGCAGAGCAACTGTTTTACCTGGCTTACCGCCGTTAATTTCCGCAATAACACCGGTAGGCTCGGTTAGCCGATACTCGATTCCGATTTTGTCTAATTCTTCAGCAATACGTTGCGTGGTGCGTACTTCTTCAAACGGTAGTTCAGGGTGAGCGTGTAGATCACGACGAAAAGCAATCATTTCAGGTGTATATTTTTTGATTGCGGCTGTAATTGTTTTATTAATCATTTTTCTACCTTTTACCCTATTGCTCAACCAGATACTGTATCTGGCTCACTTATTAATTAACATTCTATTAATGACTTAACGGTAGCAAACATCACATCTGCTCCTCGCGCGATTTGTGCATAATCCGTCCATTCATCTGGATGATGGCTTAACCCATTACGACTTGGCACAAATATCAGTCCCGTTTGAGTTATACCTGCAAAAATCATAGTGTCATGCCCCGCGCCACTGACCATTGAACGAAAACGTAAGTTTTGGTCGCTGGCATGTTGTTGCATTAGTTGATGAATATCACTATTGAGCTCCGTTGGCTGAACATATAACGGCTGAACAATATCGCTTGAAATCGCTAACGAATTGCTAACCTGTTCTGTTAATTCGATTATTTGTTCAATCACTTTACGTAACGCAACGTCATTTTTAGAGCGAATATCGACGCTAAAAGTGACTTCGCTTGGGATGACATTCGCCCCATTAGGTAATACTGATAACCGGCCTACGGTCGCAACCGTATTATCCCCTGCCGCCTTTGCTAGTTCAGGAATATGACTAATAATTTGGCTTGCACACACTAATGCATCGGCTCGCATATTCATCGGCGTAGTACCTGCATGGCCTGCTTTACCTGTCAGTTTAATCTCTAACTGACTGATACCTACGATAGTTTCTACGATCCCTATATCTTCATTTGCCTGTTCTAACACCGGGCCTTGTTCGATGTGTAATTCTAAAAATGCTTTGACCTTTTTAGGGTCGAGCACAGCTTGTGATGCATGATCAGCATTGAACCCTGCCTCTACCATACGCTGCGCCGCACTTACACCCTGCCTATCTTTGAGTTGGTATAATTCTTTTGTACCAATCAAACCCGTTATCACACTTGAAGCCATCAATCCCCGGCCAAAACTGGTCCCTTCCTCTTCAACCAAGGCAATGACTTCTAAGGGATATTTCGGAGTTAAGTTTTGTTCGCGAATACGCGCTACGACATCCAAACCTGTAACAATCCCTGCCGGGCCATCAAATGCCCCGCCATGAGGAACAGAGTCAAAATGAGAACCCACAATCACCACAGGCAAATCAGGTTGCTGGCCTTCTAAGCGCCCATAAATATTACCAATAGCATCTTCTCGAACTTGTAATCCTAAAGCGCGCATTTCTTGTTTTAAGTAATCACGCGCTTGTTTATCTTGTTCGCTATAGCTCATCCGAGTAGTGCCCTGCCCCGGTGTTGCGGTGTATTCTGCTAACTGTTCTAAATGACGCTGAATTCTTGAAGTACTTGTTTCCATTATTTTTTACCCTGCAATTGGAACAATATAAGCCACCATAATACCTGCTAATACAACAGAAACCATGGTCACAGAAATAAAGCCACCAACTAGCATCGGCCCTAACATATGGCTAGTTAATACTTGGCGTTCTTTTTCATCTTTCGTTAATGCGTTGATCGCTTCGTTAGTAATGATGTAGTCAGCAGGGAAACCATATAAAGCCGTTAGAGCAACAGCAAACGCCATTTCTTTGGTAACGCCTAATATTTTACCAACCACCCATGATGCAAGGTACATTCCAATAACCGCTGCACTAATTAACACCACCATCGGATAAACTAGACGCAATAACATATCAGGAGTCGCATGGTTTAATGTATCGAAGATAAATAACATTAAGGCCATAATGGCGAACCCAAAACCATTGGCTTTTTGTAATGGTTGTCTTTCTAAGAAACCTAACGAAGAGGCAATAACACCAAATAATAAACACAACACAAATGGGCTAATACTCACATAAGGGGCTGCAAAAGATGAGGCTAAATAAGCCAAATACCCTACCGCAGCTAAGCGTAAGAATTTAAAATAGCTGGTGTTATAGTGATTAGGGATTTTCTTGAACATACGTGGCATTTCATCTTCAGATACCACTGCTTTAACTTCAACATCTTTTGCGCCATCAACAGATAATGTTTCTTGCCATTGGCCATTGCGATATTTTTCTAGAACTCGACGCCCTTCTTTTTTTAACATCACGGCAGTGAGTGGATAACCTGCAAACCCCTGCATAACGTAAATTAAAATAGCGAAAACCGAAAGGTCAACTAAACCTGCCTCAGCGGCACCTTTTGACATAATTAGCGAAGAAACGATTCCACCAACTAACGGAGGAACTGCAACTAATACAGTATTTAAATCAAATAAGGCAATACCGACAATAAAGGTCAAGAAAATAATGCCTAAAATCCCAGCTAAGGAGATAAGAATAGTTTTCCATTGGCGCAACAATTCTTTTAACGATAATAAGGTTCCCATATTTGTAATTAACAAATACATTAAGGTAACCGCAACTACTTGAGGAATACCGGCAATACTCACAATATCTTTCGGGAAAATAGTCCAATAACCTAAAAGAAAGAGCACTGCGCATACAAATACGGAGGGGATCCAAGCCTTAGTTCTAACGGCTATAGCATCCCCAATATATAATATCCCCACTATCAGAAACAGAGCTAACATCTGTGACATAACTTTTTCCCCGCACTTATCTTTTTTTATTAGATTATTTTTTGGTATTGAAAACTATTAATTTTAATTAAGGTTAGATTATAAATTTTATTTGGCGCAACAAAACACCAATATAGAGAGTATTTCGCTACAAACACACGAAATTGCAACAAAATTCATCATAACACCGAAAATTCAGATGTATAGAGAGCTAAACAGGATTTAAACAGCTTGGAATAAAGGTATGCAGTGAACTAAATAGTCAGATATAACATTGAAAGGGGTCAAGCACCTTAATATTCTCTAAATGCAGGTTTATAAGCTAATATTTTATGTCATTTAACTTATTATTTACAAACAAATCAACTATAGTTTATTTTTTAATCTATGAAATTATATTCTATTGTCCATGGCTGTATTTTCAATAAATATCGTAATAAGATGAAAAATCACCTTATAAATATGACCAATATTTCTATTTATAGGAAATATTCTACTTTATTTTATTTTTAAACCGTTTCTCTTTATATTGCTGTTGAAAAGGATGATATCCCTTCATCTCCAATTTAGTTTGTTTTGACAATAAAGTTTATTTAAACAAAGAAAAACCCCATAGATAATTCACTACCTACAGGGTTTAATGAGTAATCGATAAAGTAATTTAATGACTAGTTTGTTGTTCAGCCGCTACCTTAGCTGGTTTTATTTTGCGATTATTTTCAAAGCCGGGTTGTGGAACTTTAATAAAGAATGTCAGTATTCCTGCAAAGATATACAAACCTGTATATGCCCAAACAACACCCACAATATCAAAGAAAGGTAATACTAAACTGGCTATTGCCGGTGCAGCAAAATTACTCAGCCCCGCTGAAAGGTTATAAATTGAGACCGCAGCACCTTTATGGTGTGGCTCAATACTTGGGAATACCGCCGTCATTGGAACAAATGCAGCCACAAAAATACCTAATAAAATGGCGGGTATTAATGCGATGGCAAAATTATGACCAAAATAAACCGGTAAGTAATAAAACATTAAGCTGGATATAGCCATACCTAGGCATCCAAACCACCTGACTTGGCGGATCCAACCAATATGTTCACCAACAATTCCCCAAAAAATATTCGTAAAAATAGTGACAAAGAAGAAAACCGCCCAAATCTGTAACCATTCAGAGATGGTGAATCCTAATCGGTCAACAAAGAGTAATGGCATGATGATCGCAAAACCAAACAACGAAATGGTGTTGATAATACGGATTAAACTTGCCATAAAGATGTCTTTATTGGTAAATAAAATGGTGGCAGCTCGCGATAATTCAGCCATTTTATCTTTCATGGGTAAATTAACTTTGGAGCGATCAACTGGAATGTTACGTAGGCTAAAATAAGCAATTGCGCCACCAATAGCGACCCAACCGATGGCCATCCATAATGTTCCTGTTTCACCCATCATTGGGATTGAAAAACTAGGCAGATAACTGCCGATAACACCAATACCTACCGAGTACATCGCCCAGAACCAACCCGTAGCCGCAGCAAGATGCGCTCGAGGGATGACTTGCACCAGCATCATCATAAATGAATAAATAAACAATGGATAAGCCAGCCCACGAATACCATAGAATAACAGCATCAAGGTATAGCTTTTCATACCGAGACCAAACGCCATAAATAAGGCATGCATGACAATCCAGAGAATAAACCCGATCATCATGGCTTTTAGGGGGGTGATAATTTCAGCCACAACACCAGATGCCCACGCCGCAACGGCTGCCATTAAACCATAGACAGTAAATACCATCGCGGATTGCGCCGGTGTAAACCCTAAATCAGTAATATGTTTTGATAAAAAAGCCATTTCAAAGCCATCACCACTCATAAAGATAGCGATGGCAATAAAACCCCAGAACAAATGCTTAGGTAGACCAAGCCAATACTGCTTCTGTTCCATTGCAGTTTCCTCATTTTAATTTTGTTATTTTAATCAATCGCGAAGAGATAACCGTGGCGGTGATATGTAGGGAAACACCGCCACACTCGCCTACTGCGGCAATAATTCCCTTGCTTGTTTTTGCTGTTGGTATAATAAACGGAAAACATCAAGCCGTTGATTTAACCAAGTTTGGCACTGTTTTTGTGGTAAATAGGTACTCAGCACTTCTGGTTTTTGGCACACGGTTTCTGTATTACCGCCGTCCGCCAGCCATGCCAAACGAGCCGCACCTAAAGCCCCCGACGAACTCGCCGGGTGAGTCACAATCGGTATATCGATAACATCAGCAATAAGCTGCGCCCAAACAGGACTTCGTGCTCCTCCCCCTGTTAAGCTACACTGGCTAATTTGCGTTCCCGTTTGCGTTAAAACCTGCATGCCATCCGCCAGAGCGAAGGTCACTCCTTCAATCACCGCATAACCAAG
Organism: Providencia rettgeri; assembly: GCF_013255915.1. Classification (GTDB taxonomy): domain Bacteria; phylum Pseudomonadota; class Gammaproteobacteria; order Enterobacterales; family Enterobacteriaceae; genus Providencia; species Providencia hangzhouensis. The sequence continues at coordinate 2,890,826 of NZ_CP053896.1, forward strand.
CTGAGCACGCGTTGTTTCATTTTTTAACGCAAAGAATGAGCCCATTGCGTAAGGGTCATTATGGGGTGTTCTTTCCCCTGATAGGTAAGGCAAAAATACTGGCGCTTGCTTCTTCTCGTCATCGGTCAATTGCCCCACTTCATCCATTAGCTGGTTTTCCGTTGTGGAAAGAAGCTGGCAAAGCCAACGCAAACAGTTGGCAGCACTTAACATCACACTCATTTGGTGCCAACGATTTGGCAATGCATGAGCAAATGCATGGACGCCTTGGTGTGGTGCTGCTTGTAGCTGATTATTAACCACAAAAATGACGCCAGAGGTGCCCAAAGAAATTAGAGCATCTCCGTCATTAACCGCACCAACACCAACAGCAGAAGCCGCATTATCACCGCCTCCACCAGCGATAATTACATCGGCGCTAAGCCCCCATTGGGAAGCTAAATCCGCCCGTAACACACCGCTTTTTTCAGCGCCTTCAACTAAAGAAGGCATTTGTTCACGAGTTAAATTAGTTGCAGCCAATAGTTCATCAGACCAATCACGCTTAGCCACATCTAGCCATAATGTGCCCGACGCATCAGACATATCACTGGTAAATTGACCAGTCATTTTCCAACGTAAATAATCTTTAGGAAGCAATACCTTAGCAACTTGTTTGAATATTTCTGGTTCATGGCGTGCGACCCACAATAACTTGGGCGCCGTGAAACCTGGCATCACTAAATTAGCACCAATCGTTAGAAACTCAGGGTGATTTGCCATTAACCATTCACATTCCTTCGCACTGCGGGTGTCATTCCATAAGATACAGTCACGAAGTACTTGGTGCTCGCTGTTTAATAATACTGCGCCGTGCATTTGGCCCGATAAACCAATCGCTTTCACCGCTGCCCATGCTTCTGGGGCTTTTTGGCGCAAGGTAGCCGCAACCGCGTTAGTGGCTTCCCACCAACTATCTGGTGATTGTTCTGCCCACTGAGAATGTGGCCTTTGTACTGTTAATGCCATGTGACTTGAGGCAACAATTTCGCCCTGAGCATTAATTAATACGGCCTTAAGTTCTGAAGTGCCTAGGTCAATTCCGAGGTACATCGCCTTTCTCCTTACAGAGGTTGTTGAGGTGACTTGAGCCAATTTTCAACTTTTTCAACCGTGTTGCTCATCAATTCGTGGAATTCCGTAGAATGAGCGAGTGAGCCGAACAACATTTCACTTGAGACAAATTGCGACAATGCGTCACTGCTATTCATCATTTTTTGATATAGTGCCACATCCAACACACCATCCTGATATTCATAAGGTAATTCACCACGAGCCCAGCGCTGTAAAAATACGAAAAATAAAGCGGGCAGCACAGCCGTCGCAGCCGGAGTCTGCTGACGCTGATAGCATTCTTGGAGTGTTGGCGTAATAAAACCAGGTATTTTTGATAAGCCATCTGCGGCTACACGTTGGTTAGTATCCTGAATATAAGGATTACTAAAGCGTGCGAGTACCACATCACGGTATTGTTCTAAATCGAGAGGACTCGGCGATAATGACGGGATCACATCTTGTGTCACATAATTCCATGCCATTTGTTTGATAGCAGATTGGCGGGTGCTTTCATCAATAAAGCTCAAACCGATTAAGGTGCCTGCCCAAGCAATGCAACTGTGGCTTGCATTCAGAATACGAATCTTCGCTTCTTCCCAAGGTAAAACGGACTCAACCATTTCTACATCGACATTTTCTAATGCAGGACGTCCATTAATAAAGTCATCTTCAATCACCCACTGAATGAATGCCTCTCCCATAACAGGTGCTTTATCATCCCAACCAGTATGCTGTTTTACACGTTCAGCCACATCTGGGGTTGGGCGAGGCGTGATCCTATCAACCATGGTATTCGGCGAACGCGTATTTTCTTTCACCCATTGGTACAGCTCAGTTTCACCTTTTAATTGTAAAAACGATAAAAAGCCGTGTCTAAAGCGTTCGCCATTGTGGCGCAAATTATCACAATTTAACAAGGTCACAGGTTCACCATGAGCTGCTAAACGTGCACGTAAAATTTGTGTTAATGCACCATATATCGTGCTCATTTTGCCCGTTAAATCTGCTTTAATGTCTGGCTGTTCTGCATCTAACTCATGCTGTGGGGTTAAATAATAGCCCGCTTCTGTGACTGTAAAAGCAATAACACGTGTTGCTTTATCACAACCTTGTTCCACTAACTGGCTTAAATTCTCATCCCAATGCAATACTTTGCGCACTGAAGTAATTTTTTCATAATGACGCTCACCTTCAGGTGAAACTGTTTCAAGGGTATATTCCCCATTTTGCTTGGTTAAGTTATCAAGCAATGCATTCGCATCATTGCGAATATTCCCTAAGGCAATTGACCAACTATCATCCCCTTGTTGACACAAGCGGTGCAAATACCACGCTTGGTGAGCACGATGAAATGACCCAGCACCGATGTGCATCCACACTGATTTCTGCTTTAGCATTGTGACTCCTTACCCTAAAATTAAATAATTGCTATTTTTTTGGGCATATGCCCGTTTGTTATATTTTAGTTTCAATCTGATCACAATTACTGCGATAATGCTCACAGTATTGACTTTTGCCCTTTTAATAAACAATTGCCCAGAATTACAATAAGCGAAACCAGCAGGAGAATGTTCATGCAGAAAGAATTAAAAAAAATGGAACAAGCTGCACGTGCGGCATGGCTATATTTTGTGGCAGGCAAAACACAACAGGAAATTGCGCATGAACTTGGGCTATCAAGACAAGTCGCCCAACGCCTTATTTCATTAGCAAAAGAACAAGGTATGGTTCAGGTGCAAATCACGCACCCGATTACGGAGTGTTTAAGACTCGCTAATGAAATCCAGCAAAAGTATCACCTAACACATTGCTTTGTCATCCCGTCAGGGCAACTAGATACAGAAGCGACACTCGACATGATTTCAGTGGCAGGTGCTGAGCTCATGGAGCAATTAATCGAACCCGATAAACCTCAAGTTATTGGTATCGGTTCAGGCAGAACATTACGCAGTATTATTGACGCTCTTCCTTACCTAGAAACCTCTCAGCACCAATGTGTTTCATTAATAGGCGCTATTGCCCGTGATAGCTCAGCAACACGCTATGATATTCCATTACGCTTTGCAGAAAAATTACAATGCCGACACTATATTCTACCTGCACCTCTTTATGCTGATAGCCCAGAAGATAAAGCAATGTGGTGCCAACATCGCGTGTATAAGGAAGTCACGGAGAAAGCCCTGAATGCAGATATTACCTTTATTGGTATTGGCGAAGTCGGTAAAGGATGCCCGCTCAATTCTGAAGGTTTCGTCACGGATGAACAATTGGAAATGTTGCTAGAAAAAGGTGTCGCCGCAGAGCTATTGGGGCATTTTATTCAAGCTAACGGTGAGCGACTTTCTACGGCTTTGGATGACACGCACACCAGTGTTCCGCTGTTTCCCTCCCCAAATAAGCCTGTGATCGCATTTGCGGGTGGCGCACACAAAACAAAAGCCATTCAAGCCGTTATGAATGGCGGTTGGGTAACAGGTTTAGTGACCGATGAAGCCACTGCGCATCATTTATTAGCGAATAAATAAATTATCCCTGTGTCAGCCAATGATGGCATAACATACCAAGCAAGGTAAATATTAAGGCACCAATTACGTGGATAGCAATGGTGCTAATAGCGAAACCCAATTTACCTTCTTGGATTAGCACCAACACTTCGAGTGAAAAGGTCGAAAAGGTGGTAAATGCGCCGCAGAAGCCAGTCACAATGAATAATTTATAGGCAGGGCTAATATTTGCATTGGCAAAGTACGAAATGGCAAAACCAATGACAAAGCCGCCAACCAAATTGACCGCAACGGTACCTAGAGGAATATTTGGGTAAAGGTGATTGAGTCTTAGGCTAACAAACCATCTTAGCCATCCGCCAAGCACTGAACCAATCGCAATTGCAAATAATGAGGCATACATAGAAACTTCCTTTAATGTCTGGCGGGATAAATGAAAGGAAAGTCTCCCAGTTATACTCTAAATAATTCGAGTTACATGAAGGCGACAAACGAAGATAGTCCGATGAGCATACACAAGTATGTAATTCGGCTAGCGCAATGCAGTCAACACCCATGTAACTTGAAGTATGACGAGTATAGATCATTTATGCCCTAAATTAGGGCACATAATACCTACGTACCCCATCAAATGAAAAGGTTAACGTAGGCATCATCAGCCCTCTACGGGCGGTTTTATATAAGGAGGAATGCCATCTCCCAAAGGTTTACATAAAAATAATAAGGCAACTAATTAGGTGATGCAAACCTATTTTATAATAGATACCCTAAATAGTTAGGGGTCATAACTAAGCAGAAAACGAATAAGTGAGTGTCGTCAACAACGCTACAGCTTGAAGTATGACAAATAATAGCTCTAAATAATTCAAGTTGTAGCTAGGCGACAAGTAAATGAGTCATTAGGAGCATACACAAGTATGTGACTAATGCGAATGAACGTAGTCAACAACGCTACAGCTTGAAGTATGACAAATAATAGCTCTAAATAATTCAAGTTGTAGCTAGGCGACAAGTGAACGAGTCGTTAGGAGCATACACAAGTATGTGACTAATGCGAATGAACGTAGTCAACAACGCTACAGCTTGGAGTATGACGAGCTATTGGGACATCTTCAAAATCGTCCGCACATTACTCGCACTCGTTGCAATAATATCAATCGCCCCCGTACGCAGCGCCCCCATGATGGCCATGGCCTTGGAGGATTCGGAAGCAATCGCTATTACGCAAGGAATTTTCTTGAGTTCTTCTATGCTTAGGCCAATTACTCGGTCATTCATCACCGTATCAACATGTTGCCCTTGCGCATTAAAAAAATCATAACCCGCGATATCGCCAATCACCCCTTGATTCAAACTCGCATCAACAATTTCACGCGGTGTAAACCAGCCTAGTTTGACCATATAGCTATCTTCATTCATATCGCCAATACCAATTAAGGCAATATCCGCTTTACGGGCGCGATCTAAGGTTTCCTTAATGGTCCCATTTTTCATAAAAGATTGCTTTAATTCGTTATTTTCAACATAAGCAGGGGCGTATAGGGTTTCACTGGTTCCGCCAAATTTCTTCGCTAAGCGACGGCTGATATGGTCCGCATTGATAGAGTCGCCAGGCCGGTGTGTTCCGCCGATTCCGCAAATAAAACGGCAATCTTTTTCAGGAACGGCCCCGCCGCTATCCGCTACCACCGCGACATTTCGCCCCTGACCGACGGTGACTATCATATTGTCACGTAATGTTGTCGATAAATAATTAGCGACAAGTGTGCCAACTTGATAGCGTTGTTCTTCTTCATCGGGATGATCGAGGGCAATCAACGCACGGGAAATCGGAAAACGAGAAAGTAGCTGTTGCTCTAGCTGAGTGCTAAAAATAGGATGATAGCGAACATTGATCTCAACAATACCTTCTTCTTTTGCTCGCTTAAGTAAGCGCCCCACCTTAATTCGCGATATACCAAACTTATTGGCGATCTCTTCCTGAGTAATTTCATCGCGATAATAAGCTATCGCAATTTCAGTCAGTAGCTCGATTTCGGAAGATGTTTGTGATCTATCCATAAGATAGTGGTTTCCTCTTTATTGGTGTTAATCGCAACAAGGATGATAAGGTTTTAGTATAGCGTTTCTAGTGGCAATTAATAAGTGAGTTATAAAAGAGAGTGGATATATAGCAATGGTTTTTGACTATATATCCACGAAAAGAGTTATATAAAACAATTATGCATTGGTTAATGCGCTCTGTTTTTCAACACTTTGCGCTAATTGGCATAATAATAAACAACAAGAAGTCGCGCCTGCATCTAACACGCCTCTTGAACGCTCACCAAGGCGGCTTGCACGGCCAATTTTAGCCACTAAATCTACCGTGGAATCACGGCCTGCAACTGCAGCGGCCTGCATCGCATCAAGCGCTTGTTTAAAGTTTTTCCCTGCTTTTGTTGCCTCTTCAAAGGCATTAACCGCAGGGATCAATGTATCCATTAGGCACTTGTCACCCACTGTTGCACTGCTGATGTCTTGCAGTTCGGATAGCCCATTTTTCAACATAGCAAGAAAATCTTGTTGCGATAACTCATTTTTCCCTGAAATGCTGTCTGACATTCCCATAAAGAAACTGCCATAAAGTGGCCCCATTGAACCGCCAATACCTTCCATCAAGGCATCAGAAATCTCTTCAAAGCCTTCACTGAGTGATAATTCACGGTCCGCGATTGCTTTAGCGCATAGATTAAAACCTTTTGCCATATTGATGCCATGGTCTCCATCCCCTATTGCTCCATCAATATCGCTGAGGTATTCACGGTTAGAAACAATAATGTTCACTAAATCAAGGGTAATTTCCTTGCCGTTGCCCGTTGAAATAACTTGCATAGTTGTCTCCTTATTTGACCTGTGTTAGACCCAATGAATATGCAGGGACATCCATCAATGCTTTCAATTCATCATCCACTTTCATTAATGTCAGCGTTACCCCCATCATTTCTAATGACGTAAAATAGTTACCAACATAGTTACGAACAATACGCACACCTTTTTCGCTGAGTTGTTTTTCAACCTCTGCATAATAGATATACAATTCCATTACGGGTGTGGCACCTAATCCTGAAACCAATACGACGACTTCATCACCTTGTTTTGCCTGCATATCATCTAAGATTGGCGTTAACATAGTTTGTGCCATTTGCGCTGCAGACTGGATTGGCATGATTTCAATGCCTGGCTCACCATGGTGGCCAATACCGAGCTCCATCATCCCATCTTCAATATGAAAATTTGGATGACCCACCGCAGGAATGGTACAAGACGTTAGCCCAACACCAATAGAATGGCAGTTATTAATCGCTTTTTGTGCCGCATTAATCACGCCGTCTAAATCATAGCCTTTACTTGCTGCGGCAGAACCCACTCTCCACATGAGTATTTCACCCGCGACACCACGGCGCTTTTCTTTCTCGCTCGCAGGGGCTGAAGCGACGTCATCGGTAGCAACCACGGTTTTAACTTTCATGCCCGCTTTTTCAGCTTTTTTCATCGCCATTTTGACGTTCATGTTATCGCCTGCATAATTACCATATAAACAAGCAACGCCCGCCCCACTGTCTGCGGCTTTGAACGCATCTAAAAATGCCCCAGCGGTTGGCGAGGAGAAAATTTCACCAATTGCCACCGCATCTAACATGTTTTCGCCCACATAGCCTAAAAATGCAGGTTCATGGCCGGAGCCACCACCAGTAACAATGCCCACTTTCCCTTGTATTGGTGCTTTTGGGTATTTTAATACGCGCGCATTATCAGTCTGCGCAAAATATTCAGGGTGCGCTTTCAAATAGCCTTGAATGGCATCTTCAACAACAAGATCAGGTTCATTAATGATTCTGTTCATAATTCCCTCATTTACTTATTTTCTGGTGTTAGCTGCATCTCTGCCGATTTTTCAAGTAATTCCGCCGGCACAGTAATAAATTTCATCAATATCGCACTAAATAAATAGAGCCCCGAGAAAATCCAAATCACGCCAAAAGCACCTACACTACTAATAAAGAGCCCAACTAATGCAGGACCGACAAAAGTGCTTAACCCTGCCCCTAAATTAAGGACTGACATTGCTGCACCTTTATTTTCAGGCGCTAAACTCGGCATGATGGCTGAAAGTGGTACGTATCCAGCGAGGCATGCACCAAATAAGCCAGCGGCTATCATCATCAGGGTATAATTGTGCCCAAAATAATAAGGCACGTAATAAAACATTAAGGTACAAACCATACAGCCGACACAACCAAACCAAATCACAATATTGCGCCAACCGATACGGTCACTGACAACGCCAAAGATCAGATTAAAAGCGATGTTTACTGTCCAAAGTGCTGCGTAGATATGTAACCATTCTGTGCGGGAAAAACCAAAGTCGGCAAGAAACATTGGCATGAAGATCACAAAACCATACGCTGCAGAGGTATTAATAGTACGAACAATGCCACCTAAACCAATTTTTGGGTTTTCAAACGCAATCGTGATCCCTTTAAACACATAGCTAAGTGAAACTTTTTCTTTCGGTGAGTCCGGTGTATCTCCCGCTTTGTTGCGGTTAAGCGCGATAGCAATAAATGCCCCGATAGTGACAAAAATTAGTCCACTCCATAACGTTGCCATTTCACCTAAAATTGGCAGCGCATAACTCGAATACATCACCCCTAAAACACCGAGTCCGCCACTATAAACAAACCAGAAGATCCCGACAGCAGAGCCCAATTTTTTAATTGGCGCCTCATAGGCCACCCAAACTAAGAAGCCGTAGGCAAACATTGGATAACCAAAACCACGCAACGCATAGGTTGGGATCATGATAGACAGGCTGTTACTCGGTAAACCAACAGATAAGAAAATAACCGAGCCAATCACAAACATCACAAAACCAAAAATCATCACACGACGAGCAGTATAAATTTCAGCCAACACACCGGATAACCACGCGGCGACAGCAGCAAAAAAACCATACACACTAAACAGTAATGAAGACTCTTCAATACTCATTCCACGGCTAATAATAAAAGGCGACAACCAGCCTTGTTCAAGCCCTTCCCCCATCATAAAGATCAGGACGCCAAAATAGCCAAGTAGTAACTTTGGTGAAAACCCCGTTACTTTAGACAGTTTATTGATTATCATATTGTTGACCTCAGTGCTTGTTCGCTGGGTTAGGACCTGAATAACAAGCCTTGGTAGGGTGACATTTATTCAGGTCCAATTTTTATCGTTATATTTTTAATTTCGTATTTTTTTCAACCCACTACAGCACTACAGGTTTGGGTCGAGAACCACTTTAATGTGCGGGTCACCTTTCGCCATCATCGAAAAACCTTCCGCAAATTTATCTAAAGGTAAGATATCCGTCACCACCCCTTTAGTTGGGAAATCACCATTACCAATGCCTTCAATCACTAACGGGTAGCAATATGGGCCAAGGTGAGAACCTAATAAATCCAGTTCTTTGCGGTCACTGATAATGCTCCAATCCACGGTCACAGGGTCTTTAAATACAGAAAACTCAACAAAAGTACCTAATTTACGGATTATCTTAAGACCTTGCTCTACCGATTTAGGGGCCCCAGTCGCTTCAATGTAAATGTCACAGCCATAACCTTCAGTCATCTCTTTGACAATTTTATCTACATCATCACGTTTAGGGTTTAATACGATATCAGCACCAAATTCTTTTGCTAATTCAAGACGTTTATCAAATAAATCCAGAACGACTAACTTGCCTGCACCGGATTTTTTAATTGCACCAATCATGCCTAGGCCTAATGTTCCCGCCCCCGAAAGCACGACGACATCACCCAATTTGACATTGGCACGCTGCACCGCATGTAAAGAACAGGCGTAAGGTTCAATTAAAATAGCGTCTTCAATTGGCATCTCAACAGGTACATGGTAGTTAATGGCCTCTTTGGTGAACTTCATATATTGCGCCATACCGCCGTTCACGTTGTTTTGGAAACCATACAAGTCATGCTTCTCACACATCCAGTATTCACCGCGTTTACAGAAACGGCATTCCCAGCAAGGTACGATTTGCTCAGAAATAACACGGTCACCTAATGCAAAACCTTCAACTTTTGAACCAAAGCCTACGACATGGCCAATAAATTCATGCCCTGGGATCATCGGTGCCTTGATATAAGCGGGCTGCTCTGCATCCCCCCAAAAGCTTGGCGCACCTTCAAAAGCCTTCACATCACCCGCGCAGATACCACAAGCTTCTACGCGAACCAAAATTTCTTCTTCACTAATTTTAGGGACATCGACAGTTTCTAAACGGTAGTCTTTTGGTGCATAAGCAACCACGGCTTTCATTTTTTCTGGAATGCTTTCGCTCATCGTTGCTTTTGAATCACAGTGTTCACACATAGTTCTATCCTCGGCGGTTTGTAAAATGAACATAAGTTCAATGAAGATACAAATTAACCATACCTTCTTTTCTTCATCCTTGCCCATAGTCAGATTGTCAAAGTGTGATTCAGTGCAAAAATTCTTATAAAATCGCCTTGAAACGCCTATTTTTTACATTTTTGGCAAAAAAAATTAAATTTGAAGCTGTAGATCACAGAATTCATCATCACAAAAATAAAAACATATGTTCACCTATTGATTATTTGTTCATAAGATCCTATTTTCTAAATAGTACATTTGATTGATTAATGAACTTTTGTGCAACAATAAGGATCTCTATCATGCTATCTATTGCTATTGGTGCAGATGACGCTGCATTTGAAATGAAAGATTTGATTAAGGCTCACTTAGCAGAATTAAACATTGAAGTGACTGATTACTGCTTAAATACTGGGGTTGCAGATGAAATGTATCCTGATGTTGCCCACGCTGTTGCAACTGCAATCGTACAAGGTAAACACCAGCGCGGTATTTTAATTTGTGGTACCGGAATTGGTATGTCCATTGTTGCTAATAAAGTCACAGGCATTCGAGCAGCACTGTGCCATGACACATACTCCGCTGAACGAGCACAAAAAAGTAATGATGCACAAATTATTACCTTTGGTGCCCGTGTGATTGGCCCTGAACTGGCTAAAACCATTGTCGACACATGGCTGGCTTCCCATTATGAAGGGGGACGGTCAGCGCCGAAAGTGGCTCGAATCAGTGAGTATGAAAATGGGGAACGTTAGTTTTACTTTAGGCGCTTTTACTTTGGGAGCTTTGTAATGTCCACTCAACCACAAAATAAATTAGCCAATGCCATTCGATTTCTTTCAATAGATGCCGTACAGCAAGCCAACTCAGGCCACCCCGGCGCCCCAATGGGAATGGCTGATATTGCCGAAGTCCTATGGCGAGATTACTTACAGCACAACCCTGCTGACCCGAATTGGCCTAATCGTGACCGTTTCGTCTTGTCAAACGGCCATGCATCAATGCTGCTCTATAGCTTACTTCATTTAACGGGCTATGATTTATCTATCGACGATTTAAAACAGTTCCGTCAGCTCCATTCCAAAACACCGGGTCATCCTGAATTAGGCTATACCCCCGGCGTTGAAACCACTACAGGTCCTTTAGGCCAAGGCATTGCCAACGCGGTTGGTATGGCAATAGCAGAAAAAACGTTGGCTGCTACGTTTAATCGCTCTGGTTTCCCCGTTGTCGACCACTATACCTACACATTTTTAGGTGATGGCTGCTTAATGGAGGGGATCTCCCATGAGGTGTGTTCATTAGCAGGGACGCTAAAACTCAATAAACTTATTGCCTTTTATGATGATAACCGTATTTCTATTGATGGAGATGTGGAAGGCTGGTTTACCGATAATACCGCAAAGCGTTTTGAAGCCTATGGCTGGCATGTAATTAGATCAATTAATGGGCATTCGCGCCCTGCGATTAAAGCGGCTATCGAACAAGCACGCCAACAAACCTCAAAGCCCACACTCATTATCTGCAGAACCACGATTGGTTATGGTTCGCCCAATAAAGCCGGTACCGCAGATTCTCATGGTGCTCCTCTCGGACAAGATGAAATAACACTGACTCGCCAACAACTCGGTTGGGCGTATCCGCCTTTTGTGATCCCTGATGAAATATACCAACCTTGGAATGCCTTAGAACGTGGTGCTGAACAGCAATTACGTTGGGAGCAAGCATTACGAGAATATGCCAAACAATACCCAGAACTTGCCGAGCAGCTAACTCAGCGATTATCCAATCAACTTCCTGAAAAATTTACAGATATCATTGATAACTTCATTCAACAATTAAATGAAAACCCTGCAACGATAGCTACACGTAAAGCGTCACAAAATACACTCAATATTATTGGCCCTGTTTTATCTGAATTAATCGGTGGTTCCGCAGACTTAGCCCCAAGCAACCTCACCTATTGGTCTGGGTCACTGCCAATTAATGAACAGCCTTCAGGCAACTATATTCACTATGGCGTCAGAGAGTTTGGTATGACCGCCATTGCTAATGGAATTGCATTACACGGCGGTTTTCGCCCTTACACAGCAACTTTTTTGATGTTCTCTGAATATGCGCAAAATGCCGTGAGAATGGCCGCATTAATGAAATTGCCCCAAATACTCATTTATACTCACGATTCCATTGGATTAGGTGAAGATGGCCCAACGCACCAACCTGTTGAGCAACTTGTTTCACTACGTGCAACACCTAATTTGTCAGTCTGGCGCCCTTGTTGCCAAGTAGAAACAGCGGTGGCTTGGCAACAAGCTATCTTAGCGAAACATACGCCAACCGCCTTGATATTATCGCGGCAAAACCTAATACAATATTCGCGAACAACTGAACAACTCGCCAATATTGCATATGGTGGATATATTTTGCGCAGTAATAGTGAAAACCCTGAATTACTATTAATTGCCACAGGCTCTGAAGTCACATTAGCGGTTGAAGCTTGGAAACAACTGACTGAACAAGGGTTTAATGTGAATGTTATTTCGATGCCTTCAACAGATACCTTTGACCAACAACCCTTAGAGTACCAACAGCGCGTTTTACCCAATCACGTTCGGCACCGTATTGCTATCGAAGCCAGTATCAGTGATTACTGGCGTAAATATGTAGGAATTGATGGATTGGTCATGGGAATGAATAGCTTTGGGGAGTCAGCTCCTGCAAACCAATTATTTGAATATTTTGGTTTCACCGTAGAAAAGCTTATTACTATGTCGCTTTCATTATTAAAACCTAATGATTAATTGATATAGCAATAATTAATATCTGTTATCCTACTTTGTAATTTTCTATTACAAGCCAAATAATACCTATGTTATTTGGCTTATTTTTTATTTAAATAAAATCATCAATAATAAATAAAGCGAGTAGCTACTCATACTCACTTTATTCATTATTATTAAATATCACTATTGGATACTGTAGCCACCATCAATAACCAAATTATGTCCGGTGATCATATCGGATGCATCACTGGCCAAAAATAATGCACATGCGGCAATTTCGGACGGTTCCGCAAAACGCCTTGCAGGAATTTTTTCTTTCATTTCATCACCTTTTTCACCTTCCCACGCTTTTTTGCCCAGTTCTGTCATCACAATAGTTGGTGAAATGGCGTTGGTTTGTATCCCTTTAGGGCTCCATTCAAGTGCTAATACTTGGGTTAAACCAATAATCGCTGCTTTACTCGCACAATAGGCGGCATGTTGGTCTAAGGCAATCACGCCTGCTTGTGACGCCATATTAATAATTTTCCCTTTTCCATTATTAATCATGACATTACCTGCAGATTGGCAAACCAAAAAAGTCCCTTTTAAATTCACGTTCATGGTTAAATCCCAGTCTGACTCACTTAAATTTTCAGCGGGAGCAAGCGCTACAATTCCAGCACTATTGACGACAATATCTAATGTACCATAATGCTCAACAACCTGTTTTACCATCTGAGAAACCGCCTCAGAATTTGTTATATCACATTGAATACCAATTGAATTTTTTAATTTCTCCGCAATTTTCACTACTTTATCTGACTTATCAATTAAGGCAATTTTAGCCCCTTTTTCAACAAACAGTTGAGCAATCGCCAACCCAATGCCTGCAGCTCCCCCTGTAATTAAAGCGACCTTGCCATCAAGTGAAAAGTTGGTGTTATAGCCACTAAATTTTTTCATTTTAATTCCTTAATGTCATGATGTGATATTTAATATATAGATGAAATAAATATAGTGTTGCCTTAGAGAGACAACAAAATATTAAGTGCAGATTAGATTACTTGGTATTATTAATATAATATTATCACTAGTTAAACTCTATATTATTTATGTAAAAAAAAGAGATATCTCTCAAATTAAATACCATCCTAAATTCTGAATGCACATATGTTCAAAATAATAATTTGAATGAATATTTGTGCTTTATTTTCAACTGTACAAATCTTTCCTAGAACTCATCTACGTTGTCCTACTTCATTAGAAGTGTATTTTTTCTTCCGCTATAATTTTTCAATTAATTGGCGCATAATATTAGTTATATCTAAATTGATATTGAACAATATCAGCACTGTATTATTGAGTAAGATATTGAATGAATATCATTTACACTAAATGCTGCGCACTTAATTTATAGGTCATTGATAATATGGAACAAAGCAACTTGCTATTACAACTTAGTAACATTGGCTATAGCATTGAGCAAAAAACAATTCTTGATAATGTGCAGATTAACTTACAGGCAGGCGACTTTAAACTGATTACGGGTCCTTCCGGCTGCGGTAAAAGTACCTTATTAAAAATAGTGGCCTCGTTAATTTCACCCACTCAAGGAACGATTAAGTTTCAAGGGAAAGATATCAATACCATCCTCCCAGAAACTTATCGTCAGCAGGTTTCTTACTGTACTCAAACGCCCACTTTATTTGGGCAAGCTGTGTATGACAACCTCGTTTTTCCCTATCAAATTCGAAAGTTGCCATTTAATAAAGACAAAGTCATCAGTGATTTGCACCAATTTTCTCTACATGAATCTATTTTGGATAAAGGGATCAATGAACTCTCTGGAGGAGAAAAACAGCGTATTTCTCTTATTAGAAACTTACAATTTCTTCCGCAAGTCTTGCTATTAGATGAAATCACCAGTGCCCTTGATGAAGAAAACAAAATTATAGTGAATGAATTTATCCATCATTTAACGAGTGACAAAAAAATAGGCGTGCTATGGGTAACTCATGACCAAGATGAAATCGCTCATACTAATGAAGTTATCACCCTTCCTGTTCATCACAACGAATAATAGGATATCACTGTGCATCAACCAACTATTTCCAATGAATCCTTAACCTTTTCAATCCTGTTAGTCTTAGTGGCTATTTTTATTAGCCATAAAGAAAAACTATCCCTTGAAAAAGATATTATCTGGAGTACTTGCCGAGCGATTATTCAACTATTGATCGCTGGCTACATTCTAAAATATATTTTTAATGTTGATCACGAATTGCTCACGATTGCATTGGTGATGTTTATTTGTGTCAATGCTGCGTGGAACGCTAAGAAAAGAAGCAAATATATTGATAAAATTTATGTTACTGCATTAATTGCCATTACCTCTGGCACATTTCTTACATTGTTAATTCTGATATTAACCAATGCCATCGCATTTACGCCTATGCAGGTAATTCCTATTACTGGAATGATTGCGGGTAACGCCATGATTGCGGTAGGGTTATGCTTTAATAACCTTGGTCAACGGTTTTCAAGCCAGCAACAACAAATTCAAGAAATGCTTAGTTTAGGGGCAACGCCCAAAGTTGCTTCCGCTGCTATTATTCGTGACAGTATCCGAGCATCATTGATCCCAACGGTAGATTCTGCCAAAACAGTGGGAATTGTCAGCTTACCGGGCATGATGTCTGGGTTGATTTTCGCTGGAGTTGACCCATTACAAGCTGTTAAGTACCAGATTATGGTGACTTTTATGTTGTTAGGTACAGCAAGCCTTTCAACCATACTGGCTGGATATATGACCTATACAAAATTCTATAACCAACGCCACCAATTATTGGTTACAACACTGAATAAATAATGACCTTCCGCCGCTTATTGGTCACCAACGATAAGCGGCACTTTCTTAATATCACTCTTTAACCACCCCCACAGGTAACACTTCAATTAATTGTGCTTTGCTATTTTCATTATCTATCAACTTAAAAATATGATTTAACATCGTTGGCACATCCTGTTTGACCATTTCGATGTCATTACCTAAAAGAGCAACAAAAGGATCCCAGTCAAAACAGCCTAAGTGGGGTTGCTGTGAACCGATATAGCCCTTTTTACCTAACCAATCAATAACCCCTTCTAATGAAATAGTTGAATTAATAAACAAACCGCATTTCACTATTTTCTGTGGATCATCATTATTCTGTTCAAAAAACTGTGAGAGTGCTTTTTCAGCTTTTTCGGGGGCATAACCACAAGCCAAAATATTTTCTTGTGGAACCGTGATACCTTTTTCATTATGCGCATCAATAAACCCACGAATACGTTCACGTGTATTGTGGTCATGCTCACGACCACCAATAAAAATTAAGGCTTCATTTATTGATGTTTGAGACTTATTTTTGCTTAAAATACGTTGGGTTAAATTTTTTGCGCCAAGATAGTTATTTGAAATAACCGAAGGCGCCAACGAGCCCGGTAAGTCTAAATTTAAGGTCGAAACCCCCGAAGCTTGGCAAATTTCAGTAATTTTATCTGGGTTCGTTGCCCCTGTTGAAATCAACCAATCAACCTGATAAGAAATCATTGCGCGTGCAGCTTCTATTTCTAACTTTGGGTCACGCCGCGTACAAGTAATAATAGGAAACAGCCCCCTTTCACGCGCCATTTCTTCAAAATGCTCGACAATCGAACCAAAATAGCGGTTGTCATACTTCGGAACCAACATACCAATTATTTTGGATTTATTACTGCGCAATAAGCTGGCTTGCTTGTTAACTGCATAATTTTGTTCTTCGGCGATGCGGATCACTTTTTCCGCAAGTTGTGCGCTAATTCGCCTTTTTTGCCAATTACCGTTGAGTATTGCACTCACTGCACTCGCTGAAACCCCGGCTAATTCGGCAAGGTCATAGATCGTTGTTTTCTTATTTTGTCTGATCTTTGTCACAGATTCTTATCTCCATTTTTTACTAGCTTGACACCAAAGTCGAAAAGTCGCAATACTGCTACATCGATTGAGCAAAATTGGAATTGATGATGTATGAGTTGATAAACTGCAAAATAAATACTATCAATCCATCGCATGTAGCCACCTATCCATCGTTGTGACTCATTGCTATTCCATTAATTTCAGACGCTTTTCATTCTTACATTTCGCTAAAATATCCGATTGGAGTAAATTATGGCTATTTCTATTGAGAACAAAGTCGCAGCAATTACCGGAGCTGCCTCAGGTATCGGGCTTGAATGCGCACGTACACTGATCAAGGCGGGTGCAAAAGTCGTTCTAATTGACCGTGCTGAAGAGCGATTAAACCAACTTGTTGAGGAACTAGGTGAAAATGCGATTCCATTAGTAGTCGATTTAATGAAGCCAGAACAAGTTGATGGAATGTTAGATGCTATCTTACAAAAAGCAGGCGGCTTAGATATTTTCCATGCTAATGCCGGTGCTTATATTGGCGGCCCTGTTGCTGAGGGTGACCCAGATGTATGGGATAAAGTTTTAAACTTAAACATTAATGCGGCCTTCCGTTGTGTTCGCGCAGTGCTACCTCATTTTATTGCCCAAAAATCAGGTGATGTATTATTCACCAGCTCAATTGCAGGTGTAGTCCCAGTGATCTGGGAGCCAATTTACACCGCATCAAAATTTGCTGTCCAAGCCTTCGTCCATTCAACTCGCCGCCAAGTTTCTGAACATGGTATCCGTGTTGGTGCGGTATTACCTGGCCCTGTAGTGACAGCCTTACTCGATGATTGGCCGAAAGAAAAAATGGAAGAAGCTCTGGCAAATGGTAGCTTAATGCAACCGATTGAAGTCGCTGAAGCCGTATTATTTATGCTAACTCGCCCACGCAATGTCACTATTCGTGACCTTGTTATTGTGCCAAACAGTGTTGATCTCTAACTTGTCACCTCGCAATTCATTGCAGTTAGCACCTTGGAGGGAAAATGAATAATTCACATGCACGATTAAAAGATAACGATAAAGTCGTTATTGGTATCGATGTTGGCACAGGCAGTGCACGCGCCGGGGTCTTTGATATGTCCGGCAATATGTTAGCATCTGCCAAACGCGATATTACGCTCTTCCGTGATAACGCCAATTTCGCTGAGCAATCAAGTAACGAAATTTGGGAAGCGGTTTGTTATTGTGTCAAGCAAGCGATAGCATCATCAACAGTAAAACCACAACAAGTTGCAGGTATTGGCTTTGATGCAACCTGCTCACTGGTTGTCATTGGTTCAGATAAACATCCTATTACGGTTAGCCCATCGAATGACCCTGAGCGCAATATTATTGTTTGGATGGATCACCGTGCAACAGAACAAGCTGAGCGCATTAATCAATTAAAGCACCCTGTTCTAAACTATGTTGGCGGTAAGATTTCGCCCGAAATGGAAACGCCTAAGATTTTATGGCTAAAAGAAAATTTACGTCAATCCTATGATAACGCATGGCAATTTTTTGATTTAGCCGATTTTTTAACTTGGAAATCAACTAACTCCTTAGCTCGCTCAACTTGCACAGTCACCTGTAAGTGGACATATCTTGCCCATGAAAAACGTTGGGATGCAGGCTACTTTCAACAGATTGGTCTATCTGAACTTGCCGATGAAAACTTCGCACGTATTGGTCAGCTTATTGTAGAACCAGGAACGCCTTGTGGTGAAGGCTTAACGGAAACCGCAGCCCAACAAATGGGATTACTAGCAGGGACACCTGTCGCTGCAGGCATGATAGATGCTCATGCAGGCGGTATTGGTACCGTTGGCGTAAATGGTGATGCAACCGCTAATATGGCATACGTATTTGGCACATCTTCATGCACGATGACAACGACTAAAGAACCCGTATTTATACCGGGTGTATGGGGTCCGTATTTCAGTGCAATGGTACCGGGCATGTGGCTAAATGAAGGAGGCCAAAGTGCGGCTGGTGCTGCAATTGACCAGTTACTTTCCTTACATCCCGCTTCAGTACAAGCAAAACTTACGGCAAAAGAGCAAGGTAAACCCTTGCCTGTGATGTTAGCGGATTTAGTATTAGAAAAATCATCGTCACCATCACAGTCTGTTGAACTAGCTGAAAAAATACATGTGGTTCCTGAATTTTTAGGGAATCGAGCACCTTTTGCTGACCCTCATGCCAGAGCTGTCATTGCTGGATTAACCATGGATAACAGCATGGAAAATTTACTTTCTTTCTATGTTGCTGGTCTGTGTGGAATTGGCTATGGATTACGACAAATCATTGAAGCACAAGCAAAATCTGGTGCTGCTATTGAAAATATTGTTGTTAGTGGCGGTGCAGGACAGCACCCGTTGATCCGCCAGCTACTTGCTGATGCTTGTGGCGTTCCTGTGATTTCAACACAAGCCAGTGAACCAGTATTGCTAGGTTCTGCTATCCTTGGTGCCGTTGCAGGGAAAGTCTGTGAAGATGTCTCGCAAGCTATGGACCAATTTAGTGCTATCGACTTAACCTACCAAACCAATGAAGCATATAAAAACCGCCATGATACAAGATTCGCCTCTTTCTTGCATTTGCAACAATGTGCTAGAGAATTAAAAGGTTAATCACGTTGATATGACACTCAAGTAATATTTGGACTAAAGAAAGCCGTAAACCGGCTTTCTTTAATAGAATTCGTTTTGCTTATCGAGCTTAATTTAATAGAAAAACCTGCGCTATAGCTCACTTTTAGAAGCAATATCTTGTCCATAACGAATCGACCATTTCCTTTGGTACCAAATCGTAATCTCCCTCGACCATTGGAATAGACAAGGAGACCTTCCCTTGTTTATCACTGTAAGCTTTCACAATGAATTTTTTATAGCCTTCTAGCCTTGCATTCTTAACTCGAAACACTTCGCCACATACATAACCTAAATCCCCTTTATCCGCAGTTTGGCGAATAAAATTATATTTCACATTTTTAAATGAAGCAGATTCTGGATAAGATAAATAGTCTTCAACGCTACTCTTAGCCATTTTCACAAGATCAGGTGTAGGGGTATAGTTCAATGTCACACCTAAGATAAAAGAGCCCCCAGTTAACAATAAAATTGTGAGCAACTTTATGATATTCATATTACTAAGCTCTCATTTATTCAATAACAAGCCAATTGACCAAAATGACCTAATAATTTCGCCCCAAAATATACTTAAGCAGTTATCTTCAGCCAATTGTAAATAAATAATAATTATTTTAATAACAACCAACCTTATCTATATAAGAATACCTTATTAGATAACTTGTTTTTCTAATTATTACCCCAGATAACTGCTACCAACAAAGCGAATAAGTACAATTAGATTGATATGGGCTATTCGTATTTATACTTTATTTTACACACCTAATGAGTAAGTATACCAGTATTAAACTAAGAATATAAATAGTACTCGAAACATTAACTGTTTCAATTTGTATTTTTTTAACTAAAATAGTTTCAATTACCCAAAAACAGAAACAATAATAAGCCTTAACTGTTTATCATAACTTAACAAAAATAAACAAAAATATGTAATAAAACAATTCAATTCAATAATAGTCATGTCTAAATGTTAATTAACCCACTTAATGAGTATTTTCACTCAATATAAGCGTAAAATAGAATTAATTAATAATAAATCCGTTATTTTCAATTAAAATTCATCTAGCTTATTTAGATATTATAAAAACAAAAAATACCTAAAATTCAATTCACTACGAAATAACATATTAATTTGCATCATCTCTTAGCTTAATTTTTAGCATATCGTTAACGAGTATCTTTATTTCAGGCTAAATTAGCAATTTTATAGTACCCGTTAAAATGCAACGCAACCTAATCAATTGATTAATAAAACAAAAATAACAAATAAATTGATTAAAACGACGTTAACCATATGATAAAAAATAGTTAAAACCATCAACCCACCTTAAGAAACATAAGAATATTTAACTATATGCATATTGTAATTTACCATTGAATGCCTCTATATCTCTTCTTTTACACAATTTTTGATATATCTGACCAATCAAAATTACAGAATATTCCTAGGATAATTGATGCATTTAACCAATACATAAAATTATCCGGCTAAATTTGACAAAATATTTTTTTTATCTCATGTAGCATTGCTTTCCAAAGAAAAAGGGTTAACCATGACAAATACTCAATTACTATTACTTGCAACTAATAACATCAGAAATAACGTAGATCTAAGCCACACTCAGGAATCTTATGTATACCAGTTTTACTATGCTAACGTCGTAGGTCACTTCGACAGCATTCAAAATTTTCTTACTGTATTTAAACAGCAGACGAGCGCAATATTAGATGCATCACAACAATTAGCAGAACAGCGGCAGCAGATATACTCAACAGTTGAGTATTATTTAGAAATAGCTGAAAAACGCTATATTGAAAGGAAAAAAATACTAGGCAATTAACTTAACATTACAGTTGGAAAGGCCTACAAACCAAATTAGGCCTTTTATCGAAAATTTCTCTGTTAAGTGTTTATTGCTCTTGTAGCTCTAATTCAGCAATTATAGGTAGGTGGTCGCTAACACTTGACCATTGAAACTCTTTACTATCCGTTGGAATTTCCATTTTTTTCACATCCCAAACTTGCCCTTTAAATGTAAAAATATGGTCGATGTCTATGGCTGGGTTTACCGCTGGCCAACTACGATAATCAACACCTTTAAGCTCAACTGGGTTCCACATATAACGAATTTCTTGGATAGGCTGTTCATTAGCTGTTGAATTGAAATCTCCCGCTAATATTTTTATTGAGGCCGCAATATTATCAAACCCCGTATCTGTATCCCCAATACTCGCATCTAAAATATGGCGCACTTGCCCAATGCGAATGGTTGGATCTTTCTGCCAATCCAGATGTGTTCCCATCACAATAATTGGTGCATCAAAACCTGGCTTTGATATTTGAGATATTAATACAACCCGTTGTTCTGCATCACCAGAAGGTAAATTAATTACTTTAGATTTATCAATTTTATATTTTGATAAAATTCCTACACCGTACTCTCCACCATCAAAATCTAATGCCTTACCAAAAGCAAAATCCATCTTATTGGCTTTAGCTATTTCTTCTAGCTGGTGAACTTTTTTACTCCGAGCGGTTTTATTATCAATTTCAGTTAAAACAATCACGTCAGCATCTATTTTCGCAATCGCCTTATTTAGCTCATCAAGATTACTGACATCTGGTGACAACTCATTTTTACCAATGTTATACGTTGCGACTTTAATGGTCGGCTTGTTCGAAGTGTAAACTTTATTCGGAGTTCCTCCATCCTGTACTTTCAGAATTTCGGAACCCGACATTGTTGCCATCGCACCACAAGAAACTAGAATTGTGGTGGAAATAACTGTTTTTAGTAATTTCATTGTTTTCCCCTGTTAATGACTAATACAACAGAATAGTGCAAGTATTTAATAAAATTCTCGCGGAGCTAACCCCCGTTAACTTGCAGTTTTCATACATTAACAGAGAATAAAAAAGATATAGTGACCCAGTCTACAATCTTATTTCGAGAGAAAAAAAAACATCTTTTTGACCGTCAAAATAGAGAGCTATCGCACTCCTATTCACTTAAGGATAAGCAATAAATTCAAGAAAACGAGATCAACATACGATAAATTATATTTCACGCACTTTGTCTTGCTTCAAATTTATATGGGAAAACAACCCCTTCTTTACGTTCAACAAAGTCACAATCGACATCTGCAAGCCATTTTTGTAGCCTTTTCGCTGTTTCTCGTGCCATTTTACTGTAATCAATTCGCACAGATGTCAGTGACGGATGGATATGATCACAATTTGAAGTACCTTCAACACAAGCAATTGCTAACATTTTTGGTATCTGAATTAAACGTCTTTGGCACTCAAAAATGACACCAAGTGCAATCATTTCATGACTGCAAATCACAGCTTCAAGCTCAGGTTGGCGGGTCAACATCTCACTAATTGCCTGACGACCAAAATCCATCGTTGCGACATACGGAGTTGTAATACTTTGATCTGCACTTTGGTTATACGCCAGCATCGCTCGGTTCCAGCCACTTAATTGCTGACTTTGCATTTTACTGTCCATTTGAGCACCAATATAACCTATCTTCTTATACCCTTTTTGTAACATATAGTTGGTTAAAAAATTAACCGCATCTCCAACGTTACTTTTTATGTTCAACGTGACTGGATGATTAGATTCCCCCGCAACACTGACTACAGGGATATCTAAATTCTTCAAATAATTTGAAACGCTTTCTGAGTTTATCGCCCCAAAAACAATCAAAGCTGCGGGGTTACTCTGCAATAATGTCGATAAAACCTCAGACTCTTTTTTTTGCTGGTAATCATGGCTACCAATAACAACTTGATAACTATTTTTGTTCAGTGCTTCTTGTAAAGATTGCAGAAAAACTGAACTGGCATTATCACGCAAAGACGGAATTAAAACAGCAACGGTACGGCTTTGGCCTGACGCTAAAATACCTGCTGCGGAATTAGGTATATAACCAAGTTCTTCAACAGCAGCATTAATTTTTTCACGTAACTTATCAGACACTAATTCGGGTGTACGCAAAGCCCTAGATACCGTCATGGACCCAACGCCTGCGAATTTTGCGACGTCCTGCAACGTGACTCGCCCTGTATTTTTTCTTTTTCGTATTTTTTGCATGTAATACTTTTACTTAGCCTAAACTGATTATTAACCCTAAGGTTATTGATCTTTGATGGTCAATTTTCATTCGAATCAAGCATGTTTTTTGCTTTTTCTCATGTTCTAGATTAAATGCGCTAAAAATAGCCAATATGGTTCTATTAAATCTAAAGAAACAGTCAATATCACCAGTCCTAGTTAACTTACCACAGGTTGAATTTGTTAATCAGCTGAGAAGTGTGTTCATTTCATATTTGCTCGCTATATTTTTTTAAAATGATAGCGCTATCACGAAAATGAAAGATTCAACTAGATAGCGCTACCATAGAACACTACTATTCATTCAACCATTACAAAGATAATAATTTCACTCTACCAGGAGCAACCCGATGCTAACGACATTACTGACCCCTAACGTCATTCAAGTCGTCGACAGTGCCAATAATTGGCAAGAAGCGATAAAAATCGCCTGTAATCCATTAATTAATAATAAGTTCATCGAGCCAAGATATATTGATGCAATAATTCAATCACACGAAAAAATCGGCCCTTACTATGTATTAGGCCCAGGTATTGCCATGCCGCATGCACGTCCAGAAGACGGAGTAAACCAATTATCTCTTGGGTTAACCGTTATCAAACAAGGTGTTGAATTTGGCTCCGATGGCAATGACCCAATCAAATTATTAATTGTACTAGCAGCCACTGATAGCAATAGCCATATTGGTGCTATCGCGAAACTCGCAGAACTATTTGATAATCAAGACGATGTAGATAACATCATGCAATCAGAAAACGTAGATGACATTCTAAAAATCATCGCTAAATACGAATAAGCTAAATATTAAGGTAAACATTATGAAAATTACTGTTGTTTGTGGAAATGGTTTAGGTACTAGTTTGATGATGGAAATGAGCATCAAAAATATCTTAAAAGATTTGCAAGTTAATGCAGATGTTGACCATGTTGATCTAGGCTCAGCAAAAGGCACTGTGAGTGATATCTTTGTTGGTACAAGCGATATTGCTGAACAATTAGTCGCTCAACAAGTTGGTGGCGAAATCGTTGCTCTCGAAAATATGATTGATAAAGTTGCAATGAAAGAACGTCTCACCATTGCTTTACAAAAACTCGGCGCGATGTAAGCGGAGGCACTATGTCATTTTTTCGTTTTCTGATGCAGGATGTTTTATCTGAACCAGCCATTCTTGTTGGTCTAATCGCACTTATTGGTTTGATCGCACAGAAAAAACCCGTCACTGAATGCATTAAAGGCACCATTAAAACCATAATGGGTTTTGTGATCTTAGGCGCTGGTGCTGGCTTAGTTGTCAGCTCTTTAGGTGATTTTTCCGCTATTTTCCAACATGCTTTTGGTATTAATGGTGTGGTACCAAATAACGAAGCTATTGTTTCTATTGCACAAAAAAGCTTCGGTCGTGAAATGGCAATGATTATGTTCTTTGCGATGCTAATCAATATCTTGATTGCTCGCTTAACACCATGGAAATTTATATTCCTCACTGGGCACCATACGTTATTCATGTCCATGATGATAGCAGTTATCTTAGCTACCGCTGGAATGGAAGGAACTCTATTAGTCACTGTTGGCTCACTGATTGTTGGCTTTTGTATGGTATTTTTCCCAGCAATTGCCCACCCTTACATGAAAAAAGTGACAGGTTCAGATGATGTTGCGATTGGGCATTTTTCAACGATTTCTTATGTCCTAGCAGGGTTCATTGGAAGCAAATTCGGTAATAAAGAACATTCAACAGAAGACATGAATGTCCCGAAAAGCTTACTATTTTTAAGAGATACACCTGTCGCTATCTCTTTCACCATGTTCATTATTTTTATCATTACATGCTTATTCGCAGGCGGTGATTTCGTTCGCGAAGTCAGTGGTGGTAAGAATTGGTTCATGTTCTCATTAATGCAATCCATTACATTTGCTGCAGGCGTATACATTATTCTGCAAGGTGTACGTATGGTTATTGCAGAAATCGTCCCTGCGTTTAAAGGTATCTCAGACAAATTAGTCCCTAATGCGAAGCCTGCTTTAGACTGCCCAGTGGTATTCCCATATGCACCAAACGCCGTATTAGTCGGATTTTTAAGTAGTTTCGCTGCCGGTGTTTTGGGAATGTTCGTTCTGTATGCATTAAATATGACGGTTATTATTCCAGGCGTTGTACCGCATTTCTTCGTAGGTGCTGCTGCCGGTGTTTTTGGTAATGCAACAGGCGGTCGTCGTGGAGCTATCTTGGGTGCATTTGCTCAAGGGCTGCTTATTACCTTCCTACCAGTATTCCTATTACCTGTTCTTGGGGATATTGGTATTGCTAATACTACATTCAGTGACGCTGACTTTGGCGCAATCGGAATTTTATTAGGCATTATCGTCCGCTAAAACAGAACTCCCCATGGCAAATTTGCTAGTGGGGAGTTTTTTTACAACGCCCCTACTTTCCCAACCAAGCACCATCCCTAAATAAGAATTCCTGTAATAAAATTAAATCATCAGGTGTTACGTGGATCATACCTTCACCAGGAACATCAATTTCTGCAATCATAAATAGAGCCAACGTGGTTAATGACGGCAATATGAGTATCAACCAATTTTTCCCTTTTGTCCCGCGTATATTGTAACCAATAAGAATATTTGAACAGATAGCAAAAAAGATCAGTAAAAACCAAGTTGCATTTGGAATTTGGTGTCGCCAACTTGCCATCGTTTTTTGTTGAGAAAGATAAAGGTCGCTAAATGCACTGAGTACAGAAGCCACAATAGGGTTTGGTGTTTGACTTGCTTCTTTTACCGCGATTTCCCATAATTGACTCTGCTTTTCCAAAGAAGTCATCCGCCATTGGTTATTTTCGTCACTGATACCTGACTTAAAAAACTCAATCCGAGCTTCCAAGTATTGTTGAATAAGCTGAGAGGCTTTTCCTCTATCATCAGTGCTCAATAACTGTGCTCTCTGATATGCCGTACCAATAGCAATAGCTTCATTTTCTTCTGTTTGCTGACGGTTGTTATAGCCATTAATCGAAATTGATAAAACAAACCCTATCAATAAACCCAATAAAGATAAAATCGCCCCTAAAATAATTTTAGCTTCATCATCCGTCGCTTCTTCGTGGGCTGATTTACGCTTAAAAATATATTTACCAACGTAGGCAGAAATAACTAACAAGATAAATGTGATAACAAATAAAAGAATGGAATCGATTGGAGAATCATTGATCAACTCAGAAATATTAAACATCGTATAAACTCATGAAATTTATTTCCTGATGATATAACACAACTGCAATACAATTATCTAGACAGTACTATTTTTTTGCTAAATTTCAGATAATAACAACAATCAGGCATCATAATACGACATCCAATTAGCTAACAATAAAGCACAACCCCCCCCTAATACAGAATTCACTCACTATATTTACCTTAAGTTGATTATCAAAATATATTTTCATTACATTTTTTCGAAATAACCCCTAATTTTCATGATTAAATCAGGTGAGTTCTCATCCAATATATCAATATGGTGCCGTTTAAATAGTGCAGCACAGACACCCATACCGACTTTTAAAGTGCCATCAAACTGACCATTATAGATATGCTGACTACCGCACGAGGGGCTATTACTTTTGAGTACAACTAATCTCACATTCATTAATTGAATTTTTTCTAAAGCAATATACGCACCACGAATAAATTCTTGAGTGACATCGATATTATCGCTTCCGACCACACTAGCTCGCCCAGCGAGTACATCATCACCATTTCCCCCCATTATTTCTGCAGATGCTCTCGGTGTTGGTAACCCGCCAAAAACTTCAGGACAAATACTGATGACCAGACCATCCTCATAGAGTTTTTTCAAAGGAGTATATAATTGATGCTTCCCATCATACCTTACACAATACCCTAACAAACAAGCGCTTACTGCAATCATAACTAATCCTATTAATAGACCTGACTTTTTAAGGTATTTTTCATGGTTATATTAGACAATAAGTTTACAAAATACTTCGCGCTAATAGTGCTCGTAGAACAAATAAAAACGCTTACAGCTTCATAGATCTGTAACTTGTGGCTGTTTACACCCATAACGCGGACTAAACTTATCTTAGTTTATTGACAATTAAAACGGAGACCTGTATTGTCCTTGTTTATAAATAGATGCTTAGGAAATTTAAATAAATGGCACACATTACTGTCAGTGTTGAATATGGTATCCATTGTCTACTTTGGTTTGTTGATAATCCCGAACGCTCTCTTAGCAGTAGAGAACTTGCAGAGCTACAAGGCATCTCTCCAAGTTTTCTAGCAAAAATTTTACCTCGGTTAGAAAAAGCAGGGATCGTGAGTTCGAATGAGGGAATTAGAGGTGGATATCGATTAGCATTACCCCCTGAAAAAATCACATTTCTATCTATAATTGATGCTATAGAAGGTTATAAACCGCTTTTCGAGTGCCAGGAAATACGACGCCGCTGTGCTGTTTTCGAAGAAAATGGTCTACCACAATGGGCCATTTCAGGTACCTGCTCCGTACATAAAGTCATTCTTCAAGCCGAAAATGCCATGAGAGATGTATTAGCTAACCAAACCCTCGCTGATGTGGCGCAGCGTCTATGTCAAATCGCCCCTAATAGTTTTTATAGAGATGTAAACTCATGGATGGATCAAAAAATTGAAGCTAGAACAGTGCGTTCGAGCAAAGGAGGTCGAGGTAAAACATAACATATAATCCGATAACCATAAATTATATCGTTTGTACCTAATTTTAATAACATCCTCACTGGTGCGGTTTTTTATTATTTAAAATTTGCAACTGAGCATTTAAAGTTAAACTCCAAAGGAATTCAATAATGACAGCTAAAATTGTTATTGCAGGATCTGGTTTTGCTGGCTTCTGGGCAGCTATTTCAGCAATGCGGGTAATTTCACAAGAAAATAAAGAAAATAGCATCAAAGTTATTTTAATTTCACCAAGACCGAATCTCACTATACGGCCGCGTTTATATGAAGCAAAGCTGGATAATATATCCCCTGATATTTCAAAGCAGCTAGCTGCCGTCGGTGTTGAATATATTGCAGGTGAAATCCAGAATATCGATACAGATGCAAAGTTATTAACCGTTAATCTAGCTAATGGCAACCAAACTACGTTAGTCTATGAGCGCTTTATTCTGGCAACTGGTAGCCAATTAAATGTACCTCCCGTTCCTGGATTTGATAGGTATGGCTTTGATGTTGATTCATTAGAAACTGCACATCGTCTTGAAACACATTTACAAGCACTAAAGAACAAACCGGAAACTTTAGCTAGAAGCACCGTTGTTGTTGTCGGTGGAGGATTAACAGGCTTAGAAAGTGCTGCTGAAATGCCAGCCCGACTAAAAGCAATTCTTGGTGAAACAACAGAGGGCCGAGTATTTATAATTGACTCAGAATCCACTGTGGGAGCAGGAATGGGAGCCGAAATTTCACCTGTAATTCAACAAGCTCTAACTGAATGCGGCGTTGAATTGCGCGCGGGATTACGAGTCGAAGCACTAAGCCATGATGGAGTTACTCTGTCAAACGGTGAGTACATCGAATCAAATACTGTCGTATTAGCGACAGGAGTAAAAGCAAGTTCTCTAACGGAACAGATTCGCGGTGAACGTGACGCTAGTAATAGGATTATCTCGGATAATTATTTACACGCACAAGCTGTCTCAAATGTTTTCGTCGCAGGAGATACTGTCAAAGCACCCACAGATGAACAAGGAAATCATAATTTAATGACTTGCCAACATGCCCTAAGTTTAGGCCGTGTTGCAGGGCATAATGCAGCCGCTGAACTGTTAGGGCTTCCTCTTCATCCTTACAGTCAGCCTAAATATGTAACCTGCCTTGATTTAGGGGCTTGGGGGGCTCTTTATACCGAAGGTTGGCAGAGAGAAATACATTATATTAAAAAGGAAGGGAAAAAAATAAAACAAGAAATAAATACTAAGTGGATATACCCGCCTGAATTAGAAAAAAATGAGCTATTTGCTATCGCCGCTCCAGATTATGTCATCGTTCCTTGAGGTAAAATTTAGATTTAATATATTCAAGTAAAATAAATCGGAATAACCGCATAAAAATACAATAAGTATGATTTGTATTGCTTTGTGTCGTTTATTTTTCAATACTGATAAATAACTAAATATTAATAAGGTTTAAATATGTATATTAAAAAAATTATATTTGCTTTTTCATTAATTACTTTTGGGGCAGTATCACAAGCCCAAGTTGTTAATAATAATAACTCTTTAAAATATAGGCATTTTAAAACAGATTACGCTACGATGGTCGAACTAGCGAATAAAGAACGTTTACCTTGGAGAGTCTTCTATGAAAGTCCTAGTGAAGGCGTCAATGCCGAATGGTTTGATGCCGTAAAGCAGGGAGATTTAGACAAAGTAAAACAAATGGTTACTGAGGGGCAAGATATAGAAGCCAAAGACACCGGTAGCTTAGACCAAACGGCTCTGGGATGGGCGGCCTTTATTGGTGATGAAGCAATGGTTGATTATCTTATATCCCAAAATGCTAATCTTTGGGCAACCGATACAGGTGACGTATATAACGTACTAAAATCCGCGGTACTCGGTAATAATGTCAATGTTGTAAAAAAAGTCCATCAGCTAATGAAAGACGAAGTAGACTTGAATAATCAGCAAATTGAAAGTGATGGTGAAACATTAGTCATGATAGCTGCAAGTAATAATAGAATGGAAACGGTTAAATACTTATTATCGCAAGGCGCAGATATTAACCGGAGCACAACGACTGATGATGTAACCATGTTTTCTTATGACCAAAGTGCATTAACTTATGCATGTAAGAATAATCTTCCAGAAATGCAAAAATTCCTTATTGATAATGGAGCTCTAAATCATCGTACTGGTAAACCATCTTGTGATTGATTTATAGAAATATAGGGTAATAACAGAAAATTTTGCGTCAATCATGTAAAAATTATTTTCAGTAGCTCAAGAAAAGTATGTATTGTTAACATTCCTATGCATTTAAGTGAATATTCTAAAAAAGATATTGTATCACTTAGCATAATAAAAAGAGAGTATTGAGCGTACCCTTCCATAAATTGAATGGCCTGATTCCGGTTCAATATCGAAATCAGGCCTTATAACCCGTTGACTAAAAGTGCATAACCTTATGTGGTCACCTCAAGCTTAATAGAACGAGTTTTAACTGTGGTAATTCTTTTAAATTAATATTACTGGCTATTACGCATATCCATAATCATTTTACCATCGTAATCTGCACCAACAACAATATTAGGTACCTCACCTTTATATTTATGAGCTTTAATCTGCTCAATCTCTAACTGTTTCCAATTGATCATTTCACGGGTAATAGTACGTTGTAATATCGCATTCGCTTCAGCTTCTTTCTGAGCAGCATACAATTTTGCATCTGCTTCTTGGCGCATCGCAAATGAACTTGCTTGTGCGTTACGTTCTCTGGCGATGGCTTGTTGTTCAGCAGACTCTCTTTCCGCTTCAGCAATAACAACCTTTTTCTGAGCTAATTCACGCTCTTTTTCTGCCTCTGCTTTTGCTTGGTTGATTTGCTCTTGGCGCATTTTGGTATTAACCACTTGCTCTTGTACAACCTCAGGCAAAGTAATATCTTGGATCATGATTTCTTTTATTGTATAGCCATAAGGGGAAGCATACCCTTGAATAGCATCACGAATAGATTCTTGTAATTTTCTTTGTGTATCTGCAGTATAAAGATCTTGTGCATTAGCAACATCTTTACCAAATTCTAAAATCGTTGAGATCAGCTTTTGGCGTACATATTTATCTAAAGCTTCGCTTTCTGTACCACCATTAATACGTAATACAGGAGCTTTCGCACCGTCAAATTGAAGCATTACCGTAATATCAACAATAGATTTTAATTTATCTTGCGAAGGTACTCTTAGCTCTTTTAGTGATACTCGAATATCTTTTGTTGAGTACGTATCAAATGTTGTAAACGGATTAATTGGAAAATGTAAACCTGCATCATAAGCAACTGGGTCGACTTTTCCTAAAAATGTCCCCACCTTAACCGAGCCATCTTGTACAATAGTATATGAATTGATCCCTACGAGACCAATAACTAGAAGTAATGCAGCACCGACAACCAATTTAATCATTGATTTAAATTGCATGAGTTAATCCCTATCAAATTAATAATTATAATAAAGCGCCTTATTGTCACCACTTATTTTCTAACTACAAGTCTAATAATCCTAAATTTAAAAGCACTAAATCTGCTGTTTCTATCTTGGTAAAAATGAATCGCTGACCCATTACAGATAATTTTGTTATAAACCTAGTTTTATCCTTTTAAATTATTAGTGCTTATTTTCAATCATAAAACACAGGTATGATTATTTATAATCACTCTCTCGATCAGTTTAAACAACATCCACTCCATCAAAAAGCCAAATTATCATTACTTTAAGCCAAATTAGTGATGAAAGTTAGAGTATAGTTTCAATTAATGGTAAATGGAATTATTGCGATCTTGATCACTGTTGTTTTTAATTGATTAAATATAATCATAATGACTAAAATAAATCATGGCGGAGAAAACCATGCAAATAAAAAAATCGATTGAACGTATACCTGGTGGCATGATGGTTGTGCCATTAGTACTCGGTGCCCTAATCAACACCTTTGCTCCTCAAGCCCTCGAAATCGGTGGCTTTACAACATCACTGTTTAAAAATGGTGCCCCTGCTCTTATTGGTGCATTCTTGCTTTGTATGGGTGCAGGAATTAGTTTTAAAGCGGCGCCACAAGCTTTATTACAAGGAGGTACAATTACCTTAACAAAACTAGTCGTTGCGATTGCTCTTGGTCTAGGCGTCGATTATCTCTTTGGAATGGAAGGGATTTTTGGTTTAACTGGTGTTGCAATTATTGCAGCAATGAGCAATTCAAATGGTGGCTTATATGCCGCTTTAGTTGGGGAGTTTGGTAATAAACGAGACGTTGGTGCTATCTCAATTTTATCTCTTAATGATGGGCCTTTCTTTACCATGATTGCGCTAGGCGCAGCTGGTATGGCAAATATCCCTTTAATGGCATTAGTTGCGGTTCTTGTTCCGTTAATTGTTGGCATGATCTTAGGAAATCTAGACCCACATATGCGCGATTTTCTAACAAAAGGTGGGCCAATATTAATTCCTTTCTTCGCTTTTGCACTAGGCGCAGGGATCAACTTAGAAATGCTATTACAAGGTGGACTCGCAGGTATCTTGCTCGGTGTGCTGACTACGTTTGTTGGCGGCTGGTTTAATATTCGAGCAGACCGTCTAGTAGGAGGTTCAGGTATCGCAGGCGCTGCTGCCTCAAGTACCGCAGGAAATGCTGTAGCAACACCACTCGCTATCGCACAAGCCGACCCATCCTTAGAGGCTATTGCGCTTTCTGCGGCTCCTTTGATTGCTGCATCCGTGATCACCACTGCTATTCTAACCCCTATCCTGACCTCTTGGGTTGCTAAACGTCAACAAGCAAGACATCCCCAACAAACTGAAGAGTAAGGAGTTATTTATGAAGCTATTAGTTATTGCGGATGACTTTACAGGGGCAAATGATACCGGTGTTCAATTTGCTAAAAAGCATGCGCGCACAGAGATACTTCTTGATAATACACAAAAACATTCTTGGTTTGCTGATGTCGTTGTGCTTAATACAGAAAGTCGTGCATTAAATGCACAAGTTGCTTCAGAAAACCTACGAAATAGCCTGAAACCTTTTTTATCTCAGAAGGATAAACCTGTCATTTATAAAAAAATTGACTCAACATTTCGCGGTAATATCGGGGCAGAAATAGAGACAATTATGTCAGAAACAGGCTTAAAACTTGCTATTGTTGCCGCAGCTATTCCTGCGGCAGGACGTGTAACGTTAAATGGTGAATGTCTCGTTCATGGAAAAGCACTTATTGAAACTGAATTTGCTTCTGACCCTAAAACACCAATAGTTTCATCACGTATCCAAACTATTCTCCATCAACAGACTACCCTGCCCGTTATTGAAGTGAATCTAGACCAAATACGTTCAGGGCGATTCGCAACATGGTTACAAGCACAAGCGCCAACGCAAGGCAGTATCATCGTCACGGACGCTGAAAATGATGAAGATTTAGCACTAATTGCTGAAGCCGTATTTTCAATAGATCAACCTTGCCTACTCGTTGGAGCTGCGGGCTTTGCAAATGCATTGCCTGAGAATATTTTCATGGATAAAAAGCAAGGGCTACCGTTATTTATTGTCGCTGGCTCAATGAGCAGCGCAACAATTGAACAGGTAAACTATGCACAAACACATTGTGATGCCAGTGTCATTGATGTTGATGTCACACAAGTACTTGCAGCCACTACACAAGATAACTACATGGCTGCGCTCATCAAAGAAATTAGTCAAACATTAAACCAACAAAAACACACCATCATACGAACCAGCCGAGATGTGCAAGATAGGCATCATATTGATGACCTATGCAATACCTACGGTATGACTCGTAATGAATTGGGGAAAAATATCAGCGACTTTATTAGTTTGCTGACCTTAAATACGCTGTCTGTTGCCAGCATCGGGGGACTTTTTTTAACAGGTGGAGATATTGCGATTGCGGTTGCCAATACTTTGGGAGCAAAAGGTTATCGAATTCAATCTGAGGTGCTGCCATGTATACCTTGCGGCACTTTTATTGACAGTGAAATTGATGACTTACCCGTGATCACCAAAGCGGGAGGGTTTGGTCAAATAACCACTTTATGCGAAGCCATCAAATATATTGAGGAAATTTATTGTGAAAAATAATGTTGTTGCTATTACCATGGGAGATCCTGCAGGTATTGGCCCAGAAATTATCGTCAAATCCCTTGCAGAAGGTGAACTGGCAGGAGCCTCTGCCGTTGTTATCGGTTGTGCATCAACAATGCAGCGATTAATTAAATCAGGGGTAGTTCCTCAGATAAAAATCAATGTGATACAAAATATCAAAGAAGCTCAATTTTCAGCGGATACCATCAATATTATTGATGAACCCCTAGCCGACCCTAGCGCACTTATTGCGGGGAAGGTCCAAGCTCAAGCTGGTGACTTAGCATTTCGTTGTATTAAACGTGCGACTGAACTAGCTCTCGCAGGTGAAGTGAAAGCGATTGCCACTGCACCTTTAAATAAAGAAGCATTGCACCTTGCCGGGCACAACTACCCAGGTCACACTGAACTACTTGCCCAGCTAACCAATACCAAAGATTATGCCATGGTGCTTTATACCGAAAAATTAAAAGTCATCCATGTCACAACACATATTGCATTGCGTAAATTTTTAGATACATTAAATAGCGAGCGTATCATAACCGTGTCTCGTATCGCATCAGACTTTTTAAAACGCGTTGGCTATGAAAAACCACGTATTGCGATCGCTGGCGTTAATCCTCATGCTGGGGAAAATGGTTTATTTGGTGATGAAGAAATCGTATATTTACAACCAGCTATAGAACAGGTAAGGTCTGAAGGTATTAATGTTTATGGCCCTTGTCCTCCAGATACTGTATTTTTACAAGCCTATCAAGGGCAATATGATATGGTCGTTGCCATGTATCACGATCAGGGTCATATTCCTTTGAAATTATTAGGTTTTTATGATGGTGTTAATATCACTGCGGGCCTTCCGTTCTTGCGCACTTCAGCCGATCACGGAACCGCATTTGATATTGCTTGGACGGGTAAAGCAAATCCTGAAAGTATGGCCATCTCACTTAAACTTGCGATGAATGTAGTATAACTAATGAGCACAATGGATAGATTAGATTTAATACTTGAGTATCTTAAACAGCATAACCTCGTCACTGTTGAAGAACTAGTACAAGCATTATCCGTGTCAGCGGCCACTATCCGGCGTGATCTCATTAAACTTGATGAAACTGGGGTTATCTCTCGCACGCATGGCGGTGTAACCCTAAACCGTTTCATTCCTGTTCAGCCCACTACGTCCGAAAAAAACCAGCGTAATCTAAGAGAGAAACGGGCTATTGCGAAAGCGGCAGCCCGTTTAATTGAACCAGGTAGCACGGTTCTACTTGATGCAGGAACAACCATGCTTGAGCTAGCGCGAGAGCTCACTCATATGCCCCTGCGTGTTATCACCTCTGACCTCCATATTGCCCTTTTTCTTTCTGAATTCAAACAAATTGAAGTCACAATTGTTGGTGGAAGAATTGACGATAGTAGCCAATCTTGTATTGGTGAGCATGGGCGTGTTTTATTACGTAGCATTTATCCTGATATCGCATTCATTAGTTGTAACTCTTGGAGTTTAGAAAAAGGAATTACAACACCAACAGAAGAAAAAGCAGGTCTAAAACGTGACCTAATAACAAATGCTACACGCTCTGTTATGCTTGCTGATAGTAGTAAATACGGTAAATGGTCATTATTTCGTGTCGCTCAAATAGACGAATTGACAGATATTATTACAGATAACCAACTTCCACTCGATATTCAGCAAAAATTTATAGATTCTTGTCGCACTAATCTAATATTGGTTTCCACAAATGCCACTTAATGCTATTGAACGTGATTTATTTATAAAATAAAGTAGCGCAACCTTCCAACCAAACCGCACCAAACATTGCATTTCATCTGACAACAAAATATGTAAGGAACCACTCATGAGCGAACTGAGATTAGCTTATAACAATTTATCACCTGAAGCTTATAAAGGGCTTATTGAATGCAAAAATGCATTGGATAAAAGCGGGTTAGGTAAAGAACTAATAGAGCTTGTTTATTTAAGAGTTTCACAAATCAATGGCTGTGCATTTTGCCTAGATATGCATGCAAGCTCATTACGTTCAAATGGTGTCAGTAACAAAAAAATAGACACACTCGCTGGCTGGCAGGTTAGTCATCATTTTAATTCATTAGAGCGCGCTGCATTAGCTTGGACCGAAGCTGTCGTTAATATAGCTACCAGTGGTACATCAGATGCTCTCTTTAATGAATTAAAACACCATTTTTCTGATGAACAAATTTCTGATTTAACTATCGCTATTGGTTTAATGAGTGCCTTTAACCGTATAGCAATAGCACTGAGACAATAGTAAAAATTTGTATAAAAAAAGCTTGCTACCTTTATGGCAGCAAGCTTGTAAATTCTACTTTTAACACTATTTTTCTTCATCACGTAATGTTAAAACTTCATACCCATCTTTAGTGACTAATACCGTATGTTCAGATTGAGCAGATAATTTTTTATCTCTTGTTACGACCGTCCAACCATCTTTCTTTGTTTTAATTTTCATCCCACCCTGGTTAATCATTGGCTCTATCGTAAATGTCATTCCTTCTTTTAATTCAACCCCTTTCCCTCGTACGCCGTAATGAAGAACTTGCGGATCTTCATGCATTTCACGGCCAATACCATGCCCACAATATTCGCGTACGACACTGTAACCTTTAGATTCCGCATAATGTTGAATAGCGGAACCAATATCACCCAATGTCGCACCCGGTTTAACTTGTTTTATTCCTTCCCACATAGCAGCATAAGTATCTTTAACTAATTTACGTGCTAGTGGTGAAGCTTCTGGCATTACATACATTTTACTTGAATCAGCGATAAAGCCATTTTTCTCTAGCGTAATATCAACGTTAATGATGTCTTTTGCTTTTAAAATTTCATCTGTTTTTGGAACACCATGACAAACGACTTCATTCAACGATGTATTCAAAACATATTGGTAGCCATATTGCCCTTTACTAGCAGGCCTTGCTTGTAATTCATTAACGATATAGCTTTCAACTTTATCATTAATCTCCATTGTGGAAATACCCGGTACAATAAATGAATCCAACATTTTAAAAACGCTAGCCAAAAGTCGTCCAGACTCACGCATCAGTTCAATTTCTTCTGCTGTTTTAATTGTAATATTATTCATGAACTTTTCCTTTTAATTCAATTGACTCTTTTTCTAACATTTCATTGACTAACATAGTAAATGTCTTATTCGGGTTTAGTTCAGCTTGCATACCAATTTTAATCCAAAACTCTGCCTGTGAATTAATCGAACGGGACATAACCTGGCTCGCATGGCGCAGATAATCATGCAATTCATCTGAAATTTTTACGATACCCAAAGCAACCTCAACAATATGATGTGTATACAAATCATGTATAGATCATATAACAGGAAGATGATGATTCAAAGCATTCACGTTTTGTATAGCACAAAGCGCATGAAAAACAGCCCATAAATACTACTTTAAGTTGCTTAAGTTGATTCCGCCGTCAAAGTATTTGAATCGTTGATCCGCTATCATAAATTCCGAAAAATGTAATGATTATACGTAAATTAGCATTATTTTGATTAACTCGGCCATGTGCTGGTTTAACTGCCGTACTATTAATAAACTAATGATCCGATTACAACATGAGCTCAATAAATAAAAGCTGGAGAAAAACATGTATAATAAAATTTTAGTTCCTATTGATATAACAGAAAAAAGCTTAGCACATTTAGTTATGGCTCATATTCAATACCTTGCTGAATATGAAAAAGCACATATTCATTTTTTGGCAATTATTCCTACTGTTCCTTTCTATACCACAATGGGATTTGGTTTTGCTGAAAAAGCGGATAGTGAACAAGAAAACGTCACGAAGCAGCTCGCTGAAATAATTAAAGAATTTAATATTCCAAATGATAAATACAGTGCTCAAGTTTTAATGGGAACACCAAGAGATGAAATCTTACGTGTTGCAGAGGAAATTTCTGCTGATTTAATCGTTATTGGGTCAAGGCGCCCAGGTATGTCCACATACTTTTTAGGTTCAACAGCATCAATGGTTATTCAAAATTCAAAAATTTCTGTTTTGACTGTCCGATAGCCGCTATTAATTATAGTAATCTAGGTAGCCTATTATTGGGTTACCTTGTTTTTTCGTGTTAATCTTACATACATGAATTATTCACTCCACTAAGCTATGTATTGCAGATTTATTTTTCACTCAAGGAATGTAATGAAAAAACACTTACTCTGGATCAGTATTAGTATCAATATAATTTTAGCTATCGCTTTAATTACAGTTATCTACTCGTTTTTAAATATGAAAAATCAGGTGATGACTATAGTTGAGCAAGCAAAGTCAGGAAAGTATATCGAGCAAGTACAACAGCATACGAAACAACTTATTCCAAATACTCTTAATGAACTAAAAATCTTAGAAACGGGTGGCAACTCGTGTGACCAGTTTTATCAAAAAGTCGATGGAGTTATTGAATACTTACATAATAATCCAGAGATTATTGGAGCACAAACCTACACCGAACAGTTATCTTCAGTAAAAATGGCCATTGATAAAACCCCGATTGTTTTAAAAAATAAAGCTTGTAAGAGTGGCGTTTCAAGTATTAATTATATCATTGAGGCACTACAACCGGATGAGCCATAATTGGCTCATTTATTAACAACATTAGAATGCTCAACATCCAACCAGCTGATAAACTGGGCTAAATATTTCAAAAATTCCTCATCAGCAAAAGGCTCTATACTTTGACGTAAAAAATAATTTATTTCATTTTGTCGTTCTGGATAATATTGAACGAATTTTTGTATATATTCAAATAATGTTTCTGGCCAGTCACTATCATTTTTCCAACGTAATATATTAGTGGAACGAATGAGCTTTCTCGATGCCGCCCGATATAATAACTTTAGCTCAGAGTCATCATGACAATGATTAATTTGATCGATATAATCATTCAATACATTAACAAAATCGCCATTAACTGCTTCTGCTATTTCTCG
Source organism: Providencia rettgeri (assembly GCF_013255915.1). GTDB lineage: Bacteria > Pseudomonadota > Gammaproteobacteria > Enterobacterales > Enterobacteriaceae > Providencia > Providencia hangzhouensis. The sequence continues at coordinate 2,930,214 of NZ_CP053896.1, forward strand.
CGAAGGAACAAATTGGCTAAAATGTGTTGCTAAGTCATATCCATAAATGCAACGGCAATGATGCTTAATCCAATATCCCCAACTATATAGATTAGCCTCACTCATCACATCCGTAAGAATACCAATATCAAAATCAATTTTGCTGACCTCAATATGATTAACTGTTAATTGAACTTGTATTTCATTCAATCTGGTTGTTTCTAATTGAGTAAGGGCACCACATAATATAATGCATAGATCTAAATCCGATTGCTGTGGCTTCGCACAGCCTTTTGCAACACTACCATACACATAAATGCTATGGAGCTTGTCTTTTAATATGCAACTCAGCCAATAAATAGATTCTGTTATTATTGACTGAAATTCTGGTTGAAACGGCCTCTCTTCAGGAACAGGAATATACTTATAATCTTTTAACTTCATAACCACCTAACTCTCAAAAATAAGTGTTTCTGCTTGTACTAACCATTCATAGTAGCCAATAACCTCGCGACCATTTAACCAACGAGACAACATATCTAATATTAACATTACACTGACTTCTTGTTTTTCTTTCTGTGAATGATTATTTGGTAAATAATGAATTCTCTGCGCATAACACATATCTGGTGTTGATAGAGCAACGTTTAAATATTGCTCATTATATTCGCCAACCACTAAACCAATAGATAGAGGATGATTAATTGCTATATTTTGAGCTCTTTGCGCTAAAATTTTCAATGTTTGTTCCACGTCAGATGGCAAAATTTGACTGGAAGAAATAGCGATCCCCGCTGAATCTAATGTCCAACTTAACAGCCCTGCGCTAAATTGTTCACTGACTATTATTTGTAATTTCCTTTCTCTTAGGGATTTGCCAATTTTTTGCGCTAAACCTTCTGTCCCTTCAAATATCAAGTTGTCCCCTACTCCTTGCTTCACTAATTGCCAATCTCTTTCCATCAATTCTTTTTGTGACGCAGGTCCCGTTAGCTTTAATTCAATAATAGGCATTGAAGAACGATAGCCTAAAACACAGTTTTCAGGTAAAGGTAAGCTATCAAATTGCTTCGCAAGACTACTTTCACTACGGCCAAAACTGGTTAGGCGCAAACAAACTGGTGGCTCTGGCAATGTAAAATGTGCTCGTAACCTTGGCAAAATTTGCTCATTCACCATAACCTTAAATTCAGAAGGAACACCAGGAGTAAAAAAAATCAGACAATCATTCAAGACTAAAGAAAAGCCACAAGCCGTTCCTACAGGGTTATCAATTAATTCAGCATTTTCAGGGAGTAGTGCTTGTTTACGATTCGTTTCAGGCATAACCCGCCCTCTGGCAATAAAATAACGCTCCATGACTTCAACCCACTGAGAATGTTCAACTAATGGAACTCCCGCAGCTTTAGCCGCCGCCAAAGCGCTTAAATCATCACTTGTTGGCCCAAGCCCGCCGTTAACAATGAGAATATCTGCAGATAAACTACGCTCAAGGAAAGTAGCGACTAAACAATCTAAATTATCACCAACCGTTGTTCTGCTACTCAAAGGGAGACCTTGTTGAAAAAAACAGTCTGCCAACCAAGCGGCATTTGTATCAATTATTTGTCCGTGTAAAACCTCATCGCCGGTACTCAACATTTCAACAACTAACATCTATGACTCCCTGATTATATAAATCACATTAACTGACTAAATTACCTTATTATCAAGATGACTAACATCAATTTTTATTCACCTGAGTTCCCCTTTTAAAATATCCAGAACTCATTAAAAATAAATGGTTTAGGATAATTCTCACCCTATGTGGTCATAAAAAGGCTATAGTTTTATATGCAATTGAATCCATTATTTTTTCACAGCAATAATAGAGGCTACATGTTCAAACTAAAACCAATTAAATCTGTTGCATTATTTTCTTTAGTTTTATTAGTTTCTGGGTGCCAACTTGGAGGATCTCCAAATTCTAATTCAAACTCAGATTCAAAATTTGGAGATTTAAGTGAATTAAAAAGAATAGACTTTCCTTCCACAGAGGCACCTAAAGGTATTTCTGAAGGAGCATTTGAAGTTGAGTACGATAATGGTCAGCCAAAATTTAAAACATGGGTATCTAAAGGATGTTTTGATAAATATATCAAAACCTACTATGAAAATGGCAAGCCTGAATCCCATATTGAACTCAAAGACTGCAAGGTACATGGAACTGTCCGCACTTACCATGAGAGTGGCCGTAACGATATCGAAGTCAACACACTGCAAGGTAAATTATCAGGGCCATTTATAATTTATCACGACACACCTAGTAATAAACCCAATATTACGGGCACATTTAAAAATGAAAAACTCGTTGGAATAGTGACCGAATTTGATGAAAATGGAACGGTTATTTCTAAAGCTCTCATCCGCGATGGTGAAATTACCGTATTGCAATAATTCAACGAACAAGATAAAACAGATGCGTATGATTTACAAAGATAGCTAAAAATAGAAACCCGCAAGTAGCGGGTTTCTAATAAGTTGAAAATGAAGACGAATATAACTAAATTAGCTCTTTCACTTCAAAATTCACTTCACCGCTGAGATCAGCATCATAATCAACACCATTTAGGCCAAAGCCAAACAGACGGAGAAATTCAGCTTTATAGCCTTGGTAATCCGTTAATTCATTGATGTTGTTATCATTAAGCTGCTGCCAAATTTCACGGCATGTGTTTTGTACGTCATCACGCAATTCCCAATCATCTAAACGTAGACGATGTTTTTCATCGGTCTCTGGCACTGCGTCATTGAATAACTTAGTGGCAAATAAGCGTTGAATTTGTTCAATACAGCCTTCATGGATCCCTTTTTCTTTCATAATCTTAAAGACAATAGAGATATATAACGGCATGACAGGAATTGCAGAGGAAGCCTGTGTTACAACAGATTTTAATACAGCGACATACGCTGCCCCACCCTTAGCTTGCAATTTTTGATTGATTGCATGAGCCGCACGGTCCAAATCTTCTTTTGCTTTACCCAATGTACCATGCCAATAAATTGGCCATGTTAAATCCGTACCAATATAAGAATAAGCTACAGATTGTGCGTTATCGGCTAAAACACCCGCTTCATCTAACGCATTCATCCACAGCTCCCAGTCTTGGCCACCCATGACTTTCACTGTATCTGCGATTTCCTGTTCATTGGCGGGTTCAACAACAGCTTCAATCAACACATCTTTGTTGGTATCCAGCGCAACAGATTTGTACGGTTCACCAATAGGTTTCAAGGCTGAACGTACAATTTCACCTGTTTCAGGCATTTTACGCACTGGTGATGCCAATGAATAAACCACTAAATCAATTTGGCCTAAGTCTTGTTTAATCAAATCAATAACGGTTTGACGGCATTCATCAGAAAAAGCATCACCATTAATGCTTTTTGCATACAGGCCTTCTTCTTTCGCTGCTTTGTCAAAACCTGCGGAATTGTACCAGCCCGCAGAACCAGTTTTACTTTCACTGCCTGGTTTTTCAAAAAATACACCAATGGTAGCGGCTCCGCTGCCAAATGCGGCGTTGATACGAGAGGCCAGACCGTAACCGGTGGATGCACCAATAACTAAAACTTTCTTAGGGCCATTTTTCAGCTCGCCACGTGATTTCACGTAGGCAATTTGCTCACGAACATTGGCTTCACAGCCTGCTGGATGAGCTGTAGTGCAGATAAAACCACGAATTTTAGGTTTGATAATCATAGTAATTTTTTCTTGGTAGCTAACAATCAGGGTCTAATATACCTGATATTATCCATTTACTTAAGACAGAGTGAAAATAAATAGGGTGAACAGACCAGTTTATTGGTTACTTTCCCACTAATTACCTATTTTAAATCATTGAGAGTTTCAATAACACGGCGTAATAAATCTAACTCTCGCTCAAGGTTAGTTGCTTTCTCTCTAGAATAATGACCATATATTTTTGTGACGCCAAGGCGACTGTCATTATAGCACTCATCACCCCAGCAAATATAAGACATTGAAATATAATTTTTTAAATATCAGCTGTTGAGATTAAGGAACGTATCATCATGTTTCCAGAGCAATCCTATGACGCATTTGGGAAATACTGCAAGATATTAAAGAACTCACCCAGAGATAAAAAATATGCCTAAAACCATTACCAAGAGAAACAATAAACAACCATAACCTGTACTAAATAATTTACTAGCCGCTTATTGCGGCTTATTGCGGCTTATTGCGGCTTAGGGGGTATTAAATTATGTATAACCATCACTGAGTAAACAATATCTTTTTTATTGTGAATTTTGCGAAAATGGGCATTACTAACAATACCGACCATAATCTGCATGCCATCTTTCTCATAAACCCGCTTAAATGGTGTTGTTTCGTCATCAGATATTTTATCTAAGAAATAAACATTTCGTTTATAGCGTTCAATTGTTTGCTTTGGCAAACCATATACTTCAAACATTTTCTGGTTAATCGCATCATACTCAGCCAAAATGACTGATTGGTCACGGCTATCTTTTCCTTGGGAGGAAACGAGCATTAGAGTATTTTTTTCCCGAGAAAACATCAATAAAAACAGTTTATTTGCTATTTGAGGAGAGTTTGCTGATGAACATAACGCACCTCCTTCTTGAAACTCAGTACATTGCAATCCTTTTAACTGTAATTTTTTTATATCTTCAGGGGTTTGCCCCCACTTAAACCCATAAGGGGCATCTAGCTTTTTCGTTGTGCAGCCAGAAGCGAGTACGAGTATTAACGTAAACAAAATTCCTTTTATCATCACTTCTCAAATTCCAATTAAGTCATCTAATTTGATACTATCAAAAATGAATAATTAATCAAAAATTAACTTTTCTATCATCATATTAAATGACTCGATTGATTTCTGTACCGTTAAAGCTGCCTTACTCTTCTTTGTTCTCCTGTTGTTTAGCCTCTGCCATAGCAATTTCTTTCAACCAATCTGCTAATAACGGTTTTGTTTTTACTGTATCTAATAACGCTCGTTCATGTTTAGTTAATCGTACAACTACAACTTCAGTTTTCATGTTAGACATAGCCTGATCCTCTTTAAGAATCAGAATAGTGACACAAAACACTAACAGAACGGTCTGACTTACGGTTTTTTACACGAATTTCGCGTTAGTTGACACAATCAAAAATACTTATGCTATTTCAAAAGAAACACATTGAATATAAAGAATAAATACACCTAATTAAACGACATCAGTTCAGCAGATACTAAATATTTGAAGGGAGTTAGATACAAAAAAACCACCTAAAGGTGGTTAATTGCTAATTTTAATCATTTCTGATTAAAATTGAGATGGTGCCCAGGGCGGGACTTGAACCCGCACAGCCTAAAGGCCGAGGGATTTTAAATCCCTTGTGTCTACCGATTTCACCACCTGGGCTAAATTGTCTTTCTCAAAAACTTGGATAAATTATTAATCTACCCGACTAACCCATGCATTTAATAAAACACATCGTGATTAGCTAACTTAAAATAAAACACTTAATAGCGTTTAATTACTTTAAGATGGTGCCCAGGGCGGGACTTGAACCCGCACAGCCTAAAGGCCGAGGGATTTTAAATCCCTTGTGTCTACCGATTTCACCACCTGGGCTAAATTTTGGAGGCGCGTCCCGGAGTCGAACCGAGCTACACGGATTTGCAATCCGGTGCATAACCGCTTTGCTAACGCGCCTTATCCGAATTTCTTTCGAAATTTGGAGCGGGAAACGAGACTCGAACTCGCGACCCCGACCTTGGCAAGGTCGTGCTCTACCAACTGAGCTATTCCCGCGTAAAGCTTCACTTTTCAGCTTATGCTTTTCAAACTGGCTGATTTACTTATTTATTTTCGTAAACCATGTTGCCGTTCGATGCGTTGCATTCTACTGATTTCACCTATCGAGTCAATACAATTATTGAAATAATTGGATCGTTCGCTGTTTTTTCAATCATTTCGATCACGCTTCGCTCAAATCACCCCATGCAGCCTTTAAATATTGGAACATTGACCAGAATGTTAAGATAGCTGCAACATACATTAGTGCGATTGAAAGGTTTTCAATCAATGGCGTTGGACGCCACAATAAACCGACCAGTGACATCATCTGAGCAGTGGTTTTAAATTTACCAATCCAAGAAACAGCCACACTACTACGTTTTCCTATCTCTGCCATCCATTCACGTAAAGAAGAAATGATAATTTCACGTGCAATCATGGTTGCTGCTGGCAAAGTCACATACCAAACATCGTAACTTTCAGTGACTAACACTAACGCTGTAGCAACCATAACTTTATCAGCAACAGGATCTAAAAAAGCACCAAACTTTGTAGTCTGCTTCCACAGTCTTGCTAAAAAGCCATCAAACCAATCAGTTACCGCTGCGATAACAAAAATAAGCGCGCATGCAAACGGCCCCCAAGTAACAGGGAGATAAAAGGCTAATACAAAAAACGGTATTAGGATGACGCGAAATAATGTCAACCACGTTGGTATGTTTAATTTCATCACGCTCACTAACTTTTTGACCAAGTTGGATATTATGAATATGTTGCCCTAAGACACTCACTGTTTCAATGCATTATAAATCTTTTCTGCAAGGGCGTATGAGATCGAGGGCACTTTTGCGATTTCTTCTATACTTGCATTACGTAAAGGTTGTAACCCGCCCATATATTTTAGCAACATCTGCCGACGTTTCGGGCCAACCCCCTCAATTGACTCTAATGCACTCGTACTTTTGACTTTTGCTCGTCGTTGTCGATGCCCCGTAATCGCATGATTATGTGATTCATCTCGAATGTGTTGGATTACATGCAAAGCTGGGGAATCAGGTGGTAATGAAAAACCTTCGCCTTCTGGTTTTAAAAATAAGGTTTCAAGCCCCGCTTTACGGTCGCTACCCTTTGCAACGCCAATCAGCAATGGGTGTTTTTTATCCCAATCAACCTCTAGTGAATTAAACACATCCCTTGCCTGCCCTAATTGGCCTTTACCCCCATCAATAAAGATAATGTCAGGAACTTTGCTTTCATCAATGTGTTTACCATAACGCCGTGTTAAAACTTGATGCATAGCCGCGTAATCGTCTCCAGGGGTGATCCCTGTAATATTATAGCGCCGATACTCTGATTTCACCGGGCCCGATTTATCAAACACAACACAAGAGGCGACTGTTTGCTCCCCCATCGTATGTGAAATATCAAAACACTCCATACGATTGATGTTTTCTAAATTAACCACTTTTGCTAGTGCTTCCATACGTTGTTGCACCGTCGAGTGTTGCGCTAATTTTGTTGAAAGCGCAATTGATGCATTCGTTCTCGCTAATTTTAAGTAACGAGCCCTCACACCACGTGGCTGACTTTGAATATGAATTTTACGTCCCGCGATCTCAGAAAGAGACTCAGCTAATAATTCTTTTTCTGTTAATGCAAAATCTAATAATATTTCGCCAGGTAGAGTTCTATTTTCACTTCCTTGCAAATAAAACTGACCTAAGAAGGTTTGAACCACTTCCTCAAGCTGTGTATCTGCTGGAATTTTAGGGAAATAACTGCGACTACCAAGGACTTTGCCTTGACGAATAAAAAGTACATGCACGCAAGCAAGACCAGATTCAAAAGAAACACCAATAACATCTAGGTCATCGCTATCACCAGATACATATTGCTCTTCCGTGACAGCTCTTACCGCTTGGATTTGATCTCTAAAACGCGCTGCATCTTCAAAGCGTAGTTCTAAACTTGCCTTTTCCATACGGTCAACTAAACCAGCCAAAACTTGTTTATCTTTACCCGTTAAAAATAAACGTACATATTCCACTTGTTGATTATAGTCTTCATCGGAAACCAACCCTTTAACACAGGGACCTAAGCAACGACCAATTTGATATTGTAAACAAGGCCTTGAGCGATTTCGATACATGCTATCTTCACATTGACGTATCGGAAATAACTTCTGCATTAACGCTAATGTTTCCCTTACCGCATAAGAACTCGGGAAAGGGCCGAAGTACTCGCCTTTGGCATGTTTCGCCCCCCGGTGCATCGAAATTCGAGGATGAGTTTCACTGCTTAAAAATAGGTAAGGATAAGATTTATCGTCACGTAACAATACGTTATAACGTGGCTGGTACAACTTAATATAGTTGTGCTCAAGTAATAGCGCTTCTGTTTCAGTATGAGTCACCGTCACATCAATAGAGGCGATTTGCTTTACCAACTGCTCTGTTTTGCGGCTACCCACATTTTCACGAAAATAACTTGCTAAGCGTTTCTTAAGATCCTTTGCCTTTCCTACATATATAACCGTTTCCCCAGCGTCATACATACGGTATACACCAGGTTGATTAGTAACTGTTTTTAAGAAAGCTTTCGGTTCGAACTGTTCTGACACTCGAGTAAACCCTGTTTTGCTGTGATTAAACCATAACTGATAGCTATATGAGTTAATTCTACATCACTACAGATATTAAGTTTACTAAACATTCGATATCGATAGGTATTTACTGTTTTAGGGCTTAAGGAAAGTGACTCCGCTACCCGTTTTATAGGCATTCCCTGAGTGATCATTAACATGATTTCTAACTCACGCCCCGATAATAAATCATATAAATCTTGTTGATTATTATAAACTAACCGCTGTAGAGCAAGGTCTTGGGCAATATCCGGCGATATAATTTTCCGTTTAACACTTACAATTTGGATAGCTTCAATAATGTCTTCTTCTGTCACATTGATACTCAATAAACCGAAAATGCCAATATCTAATGCTTTTAAAAAAAATGCAGGGTTATTTCTTACATTGTAAATAATGATCCCCACATCTGGTTGAGTTCGACGTAATGTCTGGATTGTTTTTAGTGAGTCATAGCGAAAGCTATCACTACTGATTAAAATCATATTTGCTTTTTGGCATCTATTCCATGTAATCACGTGTTCTAGTGATGAAAAAGAAGCAACAATTTTATAACGTATTTGACGTGAAAAAATAGCCTCAAAACCACGAATTACAATATTACTGTCGTCAATTATTATAATATTAATCAATTAATACCCCTATTGGATTTTAAACCTAATAGTGAAAAATAATAAATGAATAAATAAAAAAGTCATATACACTTTTTTATTTATTTTTGTTTTATTAAAAATAAATAAATTATAATTTACATGAATGAATTATGGGTATTAATAATTAAAGGCCACTTTATTGAGTGGCCTTTATATTAAGAATAAAATGATATGTTATTTTTTTCCAACTAAACGACAAATGGTTTCTGATACTAAGTAGCTTTTCTCAAAAGAGCTGATTGGTAAAAACTCAAAACATGAGTGGAAATTAAGTGCACCAGTAAAATAATTTGGGGTTAAGATACCTCTTGCTGATAAAGCAGAGCCGTCCGTACCACCGCGCATTGGGATCACCTTAGGTTCAACCTCTTGAATTTTCAATGCATCAAAAATTAAATCAATCGCTGTACGGTCATCCCCTAGTGAGTCGCTAATATTGCTATACACATCTACAATGTTGCACTCAATTTTCGCACGCGGATGACGCGCTTTTATTAATTCAATCGCTTGTTTTATAAAACGTTTTCGAGCTGAAAAACTATGACGGTCAAAATCACGGATCGCCATTTTAATTTTAGCATTATCAGGGTTTGCTATTAAATCTGTCACATAAAAGTAGCCTTCGCGATGCTCTGTATGTTCTGGGGTATCAAAACGATCAAAGCAACCAATAAAATCATGAGCTACACGAATAGGATTCAATAATACATTCTTAGCTGACATAGGATGTGCGGTAATACCTTTAATTGAAACTTCAATAGAAGCAGCATTAAACGTTTCGTACACAACCTCACCAAGAGCACAACAGTCAATGGTATAAGCAAAATCAACGTTAAAACGGGATAAATCCATAATTTTAGAACCGCGTAGGCCAATTTCTTCGTCGGGTACAAACGCAACATAGATATCCCCACAATCAAAATCGGCATATTGCAGCTTATTCATTAATTCCATGACAACCGTTACAGCGGCTTTATTATCTGCGCCAAGTACGCTAGTTCCATCACTAAAAATAATCTCTTCACCGATATAAGGTGCAGCTTCAGGGTGCTCATCTGATTTAAACCAAATATTTTCTTTTTCATTTAAACATAAATCTTTGCCTTCATATCTTAAGGTTTGAGGCTTAATGATGGGAGATAACCCAACATCAACAGTATCTAAATGAGTCACAAAACCTATTTTTGGCGCTGAAGGCTTATTGCCTGGACGCATTGCATATAAGATGGCATGGTCATCGATATAAACATCTTTCAAGCCATAACTTTCAAGCTCTTGCGCTAATAATTTTGCCAGTTCACGTTGCCCTTCTGTGCTTGGAACAACCGTGCTTGCTGCGTCACTTTGGCTTTCAATAGCGAGATAGCGGTAAAAACGCTGCTCTAATTGCTTACCTAATTCGTTCATTTTATATTCCTTGCATTAACTATATTTACCCTACCTATTTAATAGATAGGGTATTGGCCCTACTTATGGTGCAGGATGCCAGGTGTAACCGCTGTCGAAACCAATTGGGATATCAAAAGCCCAGAATAAATATAATGTTGAAGTTAAAATAATTAATAGCCCAACGGTGAATGGGATCATCATTGAGCACAATGTTCCTATTCCTGCATTTTTATAGTATTTCTGGCAATACATCAGGATTAACGGATAAAACGGAAACATCGGTGTGCTCACATTCATTGCAGAGTCGCTGACACGAAATGCCGCTTGTGTTAATTCAGGTGAAATTCCGACTGCCATTAGCATAGGCACTAATACTGGCGCCATAATTGCCCATTTTGATGTCGCAGAAGTAATCATAATATTTAAGATAGCCGTTAATAGAATAACGCCAAAAACGGTCATTCCAGATGGCATATCAAGTGTACGTAATAACTCTGCCCCTGAAAGCGCTAATAATGTGCCTAAATTAGAATGTTGGAATGAATATAAAAATTGGGCAGCAAAAAAAGCAAAAACAATAAATGGGATAAGTGACTTAGTAATATTTTCCATTGCCTTGACAACATCTTTTGTTGATGTAAAAGATTTCGTCATATAACCATAAACAATTCCTGGCAAAGCAAAGAAAATAAATAATAAAGGCACAACAATTTGCATGATAGGTGCTTTAGGGCTAGTTAAGCTACCATCAGGCCCACGTAATGGAGAGTTCTCTGGCCATAATAGTGCAAATAATCCGATACCTAAAGCAATTAGTACTAAACCAGAAATACGAAAAGCACGATTCTCAGCAGCAGTAATTTTACCTAAATTTTTTTCAGAATCAGTATCAACTTCGTTTGAACTGATTGGGCAGTTTTTATTTAGCCATGGTTCAACAATCTTCTCAGTGATAAACCAACAGGTAAAAATAACCCCGAATGTACCACCCAAACTAAAGAAATAGTTACATAAAACATTTACGCTATAACCCGGCGCTAGCATTTGTGCAGCATCTTGCGTAAAACTTTGCATTATTGGATCAATAATTGATGGCGTATAGCTTGCAGTAAATCCCCCCGCTAAGCCTGCAAATGCAGCAGCAATCCCAGCTAATGGATGACGACCACTCGCATAAAACATCATTGCTGCAACTGGCATTAAAATGACATAGGCAGAATCTGAAGCAATATGAGAAACAATCCCCACAAACACCACTGTAGGCGTTAACATTCTTGGTGAAATAAACGACAACATTTTTTTCAATGCGGTATTAATGAAACCACTGCTTTCAGCAATACCAATACCTAATGTTGCCACTATCGTGATACCAAGAGGAGGGAAATTAATGAAGTTTTTAACTGCCGCAGTGATAAATAATATGATTTCCTCATACTGAAACATATTAACTATAGCAATTTTTTCTTTTGAAATAGGATGGTAATAACTAAAATCTACGAAAGAAAGCAGATAAGATAAAAACCAACATATAATCAGGGCGTACACAAACAGCATAGTCACATCAGGCATAACATTACCGATGCGCTCGACACGGTTTAAGAACCCTTTTTTCTTGGGAAGTGTTTTTGTTGTCATATTTACAAGCTACTTATGTTATTAGAATAGAAACTTTATAACAGTAAATAACCTATATATAAAAGTAAAATATTTTTGTGATTAGTTTTTACAGGATAAACCAGTTACAAAATAAAATATTAGAATTATTTATATTAATTTTAATTACCAAAAATTACATATCTTAAATTTTATTAAATTATAGATTTAAATGCAGGGTATATCACTTAAGTATTTGACTTCGAGTCTGCGCATACAAAAAAAGGAATAATAATTACACTTTTTTTGTATGCAAGTAAATTACACTAATGTATGTTATTCACGCTTTAATTTTTCAGTATTTGCAATATAAAGTGCAACGACTAGTACCAAAATCGCCCCTGCATGCAATAAAGTTGTCATAGGGTCACTATGATCAACGATAATTAAACGAATAATCGCAGTAATACCAATATAGATAAAATACCTTAACGGGAAATGATAGCCCGACATAAAATATTTTATTATCAAGGCAATAAACTCAAAGTATAAAAAATAAATGACAATGCCTTCTAACAACTCATAGGCCGTCGCCCCTTTTGAGCTACCAAACATTAATGAAGCCATTGTCATCGTTTCTTTAGCTAAAAAGAATACAAGTACGGCAGCGAGTGAGATCAAGCCAATATTTAATATCCATTGTAGTACCCACGCGATATTACTCGCATGACGCATTCCTTTCATACTATTCATTTGTTATTCCTCTGAACAACTTCTAAACCTAGTCATTACCTTAATTGTAAAACAAATTTAAGTTGACCGCATGACAAATAAAAGGTCAATTTAACGAATAGAATCAATAAATATAGTCTGATCGACTGCCACTGCGTTCCTTATTACTTACTATTAAATCTATAGCCACAGAGTTTAATCCGATGATGGAGACATCATTTCCATAATATCTTTCTCTGTCAACATGGGTGTTCTTTCAACAAAGTTATAATATTTGGGCTTACTATCTATGTAAATTTGCATACTCATTTGCGCATCTTTACTCTCTTTAAATAAAGCTGCTGATGCATAATATGTTGAAGGTGTGAGTAAATGATAAAAAAGGTGTGAACCACAATTTTTACAAAATGCACGTTCTCCCCATTGAGATGATGCAAAAATTGACACAGACTCTTGCCCCTCTACCATTAAATCGTTACCACAATCAACACTAAAGCCTGGGCCACCATTCCATTTTTGACACATTCCACAATGGCATACACTGACATGACTAATATCTTTTGCTGTTGTGATTTTTACAGAACCACACAAACATTGGCCTTGATGCATAGAATTTCCTTTATGTAGGTCGTAGATTTATTACTCAATATACGCATGTTTACAGCAAAAAATTCAGATATGACTTACTTTTCCTGTATTCTGAATTGTCGGCCAGTAAAACGTTTATCGTTAACAATATTACGCAACTGAGAACTATCAAGTTCTTTCGCTTCCCGTTCAAACTCTATATCTGCTTCATTTTGGTCTGTATTTTGTAACACATACTCATACGCTACTTTATTGTGCGCTATAATTTCTGTTAATACTGTATTATTCGCAGCTTGGGCTGCTATTGAAAAGCCAGTCAAAATAACGATCATAATAAATATACGAGCTAGTAATGTTTTTTTCATCATTATCTCCTATTCCGTTATGACTGTTTTAGCGCAAATCCCTGTCAGAAAAAACAGGCTATAAGTAAGTGTTCTCATGATTAAGTAAAGAGACGTCAGAACTGTCAATGACGTAAATCGAAACCAAATAGGGTACTATTCCCTATTTGGTTAATACCAATATCTAGTTATAATTCTTCATGATTCGCCTTATCTGTAGAATTGACTTCTCTTAACAAATACCAGCAGAAATAAATTAGTACTAATATTCCAACAAATAACAATACCCATAAGGTAATCGTCAGCCAGTTAAAACTACCGTCAACCACTTCCGTTATAGTTAGCCTATCTACACCACCCAACTCAATGATTGTATTATCAAGAAATAGCTGAGGATAATTTGTCATTAACTCATCAACGCTATCTGGTTTCCCTACAAGCTGGCTTGTGGTCAATTCATCAAAACTAGCTTGTTTATTCCCCCAAACAAGTAAATACGGAGCGGGACCTTGCAAATTAAAAATAAGGTTATAAGCATCTCGTTTTCCCGTTAGCCTTGGTGGCTGATCCTCCCAACTCCCTTTGAGAGCTGAGATTCTTACTTTCCCTACCATTTCACCATAGAGCGCTGTGCTCGGATTGCTAATTAAATCACCATCTATTGTTTGATTATATGCAACAATGTTAGTGAGTAATTTCCAGCTTTCACCTCTATCAGATGAATACTCTATTTTTAGTGGGATCACACGGTTTGATTGTTGCAATTGTATTTGTAATTCACTCAGTGGCTGTGCTCTTGGTAATTGATATATTATATGATCTTTTGAAACACCATCATTCGTCATCTCAAAATGAAATAGTTCTTGACGATAAGTTGAATTAAGCACGCTAGAGGTCGCATTGACCTTTAATAAGTCAGGTATAACAATATCTGGACCACTTACTATTACAGCCATAAGATAAGGTGCATTCAATGCCTTTGAGTTGCCATTTAATAACTCAATATTATTGCTTGCAATAGTTTCTGAATTTAACTTCAAATTCATAATCGGCTGATTTGTTGCTATATTTAGCCAATTTTCTTTGTCGTCACTGGCAAAAACAAATACCTTTGCCTGCCATTCTTTCTCGCTTTTAGCCCAGTCTAATACTAGGTTTTTAATTGGCGTATCTTTAGTTTGACTTTGATTTTTCGTTAACAAATAAGCCTGATAAGCCACGTTGTCTTTAACTTGCATACTAGGCAACTCAATTCTATTCACTTTGCCAGGGATAGATTCTACTAATAGATGTTGCTTTTCTCTACGCACATCATCATGGGAGTTAACGCTATCAACCTGAGTGACCAAACGCTGTGGTGTAAAAATGATCTTTTCATTTGAAACGGATTTTTCCGTATCAGAAAATAATACTGAAGGTATTTCATTACCAGTACCATTAAAGACTCGAACATCTTGCAACGTTTTGGGGTACGCTGAGTTCATATACGCATTTACGGGAAGCTCTAACCAGTAAAAAGGAGCCGATGAATCAAGCACATTTATTTCTGAGCCTTGATAAAAACTATAAGGAGTAACCTCTTCTACTGCCTCTGCATTCAAATGACTTGAGAACAATAATGACAATGAGAAGACTGCAATGAGCCTTACTAGTCCTGTATTTTTAATTAAACTCATGGTTGTATCTCCTTTTCAACTTTCCCTTTTGTATCTTTTGGTGGTAATGGCGAAAAATACCCAACAATTAAAATTAATAATGCAACACCAATAAAAGAAATTGCACGAGAAATACCACCTTGCCCGTATATATCAATTAAGAATAACTTGGCAATAACACAAGCAAAAATACCAGCCCCCATAAACCACCAAATTCGATTTTTCTTAATAGAGGCAATAATAATGCAGGCTAAGGCAGCCAGTGCCCAACTGATAGAAAGTACAGTTTGCACTAAGCGTGAATCATAAAGTGTGTCATAGCTCCAATTTAGCTCAGCAAAATCTGCTATTGCACGAATTAAAATACCGTTAAACCAATAAGCAGAAAGTGCAATTGTGACTACTAACAAACTACGTAAAACCCAAAAGTTAACCGCTGTTACTTTACGTATTTTTTGAGAAAGCCCTTTACGTATTAAAACTAACGTAGCGATACTAAATAACCCAGCTTCATCTAATGGATTGATTAACGGTATATAATTCCAAAATGTCAATTTACCATCTTCTAAATTAGCATAGCCGGACAATATAATTAGCCCGATAGCAACAGGAGTCATCGAATACCAATAAATCAGTCCATTACGTTTCATCGGTGGCATTCTATTTTGTTGTAGCCAATAGAGAACAATAACAGTTAGCGTTATGGCCATGACATAAATAAAATATCCCATTTCGTGCATGCCCCAAGGTAAAATGGAGACGAACCAATTTACTTGGGTAGCAATGAACGCAAGAATTAGCCATAAATTGGCGCTATGGAGTATTCTTTGCATCCAACGGTCACGAAGCTTATATGCATGAATAACAAATAAAACAGAACTACCTAAAACAACTGGCCATATGAGAGAACCTTCACCACGCCCCATTGGGTTTTGGTCGTTTAAGAAATCTAAACCAAGATAATAATAACCTGCAATCCATAGAATAGACTGGCAAAGAAGCAAAGGAACCCAATTAATATAGATAGCATATAAACGCCAGAACCAAACCGAAATAACAACCAAGACTAGAATAATAAAGCCTTCAGACTCACGACTCCATGATAAAATATCAGTAAATAACGGTAACCAGCACAACCAAGTCACCAAACCAATAATTAAGAATCCATAACTAAATAAAGTAAAGTTACTGTCTTCTTTACGACGAATATGGAAAAGCCCACCAGCCATAAAACAGGCTATTAATAGCACTGGAACCATATAAGTACTACTACGACTCCAATATAAATAAGGATAATCACTTAACAAAGTGATTGCGCTAATAACAATTAATAACGAGCCGATAGCCGCCATTTTTTTCTGGTTTTGCTGTAAACCGAACCAGAGGATTAACAACCCTTCTAATGACCAAATAATCGAGGTCCACTCAAATGTTAGCGCTAATGGAATAGCTAAAGTGATAAACCCAGCACCGATAATAATATTTGCTAACGCCATATTCTTGCCAGCGGATTTATAGCGTTTATGCACTTGTAAACCAGTAATCAGATATAACAAACCTACTATCAGTGAAATAAAGGCTGGCAGTAAACCTTCCCCTTCTGAAATAAAGAATTGAAGTGCAATACTGATAAAAGGAGGGACAAATAGAAGTGTATTATCAACAACCAATTGCTTACTGTGTTCAAAGCGTAGTGAGAATAGCTGTGTTAAGGCATTAAATACCACTAAATTAGCGATAATAAAAAGTTGGCAAGATAAATAATAGTCTGACTGGTAATTATCTAACCCCCATAAAATGGCAACACCATAAGTCATCACCATACCAACTAAATTTAAAGGTCGCCAAGCTTGCAACACACTAATAACTAAGATACCAATTGATAACATCAAATAATAAGAAAATAAAACAACATGGCTTCCACCGCCAGTCGAAAGCAATATAGGTGCTAAATACCCACCTATCGATGCAAGAACAGCTAAACTAATTGTGCGTTGCAATAATGCCAAAGCAATACTTGCCGCGCAAATAAGTAACATAAAAGCAAATGCCATCCCATAAGGCATCATCGTATACAGTTTAAATGCAGCAAAAATAGTAATATACAAGCAACCAATTGCCCCCCCTTGTAAAATCAACCCAAATAATGCCTTTTTATTCCGTAGCCACCAGCCAGTACCTAATAAAGCTAAGCACCCTACTGCGCTGAAGATTAAACGCATTTGAGGTGAAATAATTTCATTTTGCACACTGTAATTCAGCAAATATGCGACACCTAGGAATAACAGTAGGATACCAATTTTAGCAACCGGGTTTCCTTTCATTAACCAACTAAAGAAATGATTGAATATTGATTTATCGTCACTGGCAGTATTTTGCTTTGTCTCAGGTTGATTTTGATTAAACCGATTTGCGTCTACTCGCTGTGCTTGCGTGTTATCAAACCTATTCGGATTGATACTTTCATTACTTAAAGGATGATTAAGGGAATTTTCATGGGTAGTTTGTTCCCTAATGAGAGGCGAGTTTTCTGTATCCGATAAATCATGCTCTTTTTCAACTGGCAGATAAGTCACATGGCTCATTGAGGAAATTTCTTGCTGTTTGTCTTGTTTAGCATCAACACCCGAAAGAGATTCGCTCCCCTCTTGCTCTATGTGCGTATTTTGTATTTCATCTAAACCTGATTGGGAAGACGTCACACTATCGACAGATATACTTGGCGTGTATTTAGCGTTTAAAAGCTGGGCTTCTAATGAAGAAACCTTCTGATTTAACAGCGAAATTTGGTACTGCATCCGACCTGTTCGATTGATGGCAATGATAGCAAGTATCGGAGCTAGCACTAGCAGGAAAACGAATACAAGTCCTATTAGTATCCAAGTGTCCACAAATAGGTTTCCTCATAAAAAAATTCACAATTTAGAATCTGGAAAATAAAGGCTGTGATTACTGCTAGTGTAGATAGCATTGATCCCCTTGCCAACTGAATGTAATAAACTGTTACAAAATAATTCATTACATCCTGCTTTAGGTATACTCCTGATAAAAGAAACAATACCTTTCTTTGATGATTTATTAATACTCTCATCAGTCATTTTAGTAACTAAGAAAACCCTTAATCATCGTTTAATGACTATTTTTCTCATAAAAAAAACAAACAATTGATTAAGCGCCTATATTTTTTGATGCTCTGTTTTTGATGATCATAATAGTACTAATAAAATTTTATTAGTACTATTATTTTTATTATGTTATGTATACAACACCTTTAACATCAATATATTAATCTAATAATTACTATCCTTAAATGACTATGATTATTTAAAATCACATTAATTAGTTTCTTTATTAAACACTGCTAAAAATATATATTTTTTAATTTAAATAAAAGTAACCACAAGGGAAAATATTAACTGTCATTTCACTGACTTTTATAAAGCAAAACCTACCGAAAAATATCAGGAGAGTTTTTAATGCTAATTCACATTATACTTGCCGCTTTAGGGCCCATAGTTCTTGGATTAGCCGTTGGTTGGCTATCGGGTAAATATGGGTTTATCAAACGAGAGTATTCCCAAGCCTTTGCTGACTTTGTGGTTAAAATAGCATTACCGTTTGCATTATTTCTTGCAGCCGCACAAGCACCACCTTCAGTATTGCTCAATATTGACTATTTATTAGCACTAGCCGTAGGACTAATTGCAACGTATGTGATTGGTTTTATTTTTGGTAAGTTTATTTTTCGCCACACTAAAAAAGATGCGGCTATGCAAGCATTATCGGTGTCTTTTCCTGATATGGCCTACTGTGGGCCACCTGTATTACTTGCAACTGTCGGGTCATCAGGCTTGATAGCTATGGTATTAGGTAACCTGATTTATACCGTTATTATTATCCCATTTACTCTATTAATGATCAGCGGATCACAGCAAGGTAACAGTATCTTAAAATCAGTTGGTAAAGCCATTGCTCAACCCTTAGTTTTTCTCCCTATTCTAGGCGCAATACTAGCTATTTTAGGTGTTAAATTACCTGAAATATTACAAAACTCGGTAAACGAATTGGGCAAAACCGCGGGCGGAGTCGCTCTATTCTTTCTTGGTCTGCTCCTTTCAGGGATCAAACTTACAATTAGTAAGGAAATTATATTTAACGTCTTTATTAAAAATTTTGTTCAAGCCGCACTCATTTTAGGCACTGGACTCGCCTTAGGTTTACAAGATGATTTACTTAAAGCCGCGTTTATCATTGGTGTACTACCCACGGCGACCGCAGTTCCCGCATTGGCTATTAGCAACCAAGCCTATACTGAAACCTCAGCAGGAACCGTGTTATTAAGTACATTAGCCGCATTAATTTCGATTATCGGTGGTATCACTATCGTCGAAATGCTTTAATTATCAAATAAATAGTTGCCTATATTTAGGCGACTATTTCATTATGGCACCAAATTCTCTGATGATTTAATCACCCATTATTTGCCAGACAGATCACAAAAAACGTATCATAGTGATAAGTACTTTTCTTTTATACATCTGGGATATGAACAAAAAATGAAAATTAGTGATGAGTTAGCTTCTGCTATCGCTTCCGTTACCGAGGTTGCAGCAGTGGCTGCCTTCGATTGGGTGGGAAAACAAGATAAAAATGCCGCAGATAAAGCCGCTGTAGAAGCGATGAGAAATCGCCTAAATGAAATTGATTTTCACGGTAAAATTGTCATTGGTGAAGGTGAAATCGACGACGCTCCCATGTTATATATTGGCGAACAAGTTGGCAAAAAATCAGGTTCTATTGGCTTAGATATTGCGGTAGATCCTATCGATGGAACACGTATGGTAGCGTGTAATGAAAAAAATGCCATTGCCGTACTTGCCGCGGCTCCAACAGGAACACTACTTCAAGCACCTGATATGTATATGGAAAAACTTGTTGTTGGGGCTGCCGCTAAAGGGGCCGTTCATCTGGCAAATCCCCTAGAAAAAAATTTAGAATTCCTTTCTTCTGCACTTAATAAACCCATTTCAAATCTTTCAATCGCAGTGCTTGATAAACCTCGCCATCAACATATTATTAAAACTATCCGTAGTTTTGGTGCTAATGTGATTACCATCCCTGATGGTGATGTCCTCGCCTCATTACTTACTATCCTTCCTGAACATCCCATTGATATGATGTATGGAACTGGCGGCGCTCCTGAAGGCATTATCAGTGCAGCTATCGCTCGTGCTTTAGGCGGTGATATGCAAGCAAGACTAATTTCGCGAGATAAAGCCAAAGGAAATAGCGAAGAAAACAAACAACTCGCGGCACAAGAAATATTGCGCTGTCAACAAATGGGGTTAGAAATTGGTGAAGTGCTATCTTTAGACCAGATGGTGAGTACTTCTGATGTCATATTTGCCGCCACAGCTATCACACCAACCATCTTGATGGATGGTGTATCAATAGATGCGTACAGCCGTATTTCAAATACCATTTTGGTTAATGGTAGTGACCGCTCGCTAAAACTGATTAATAATCGCTATTTTAATTAATACGTCTATTACCGTATGTCACATATATCAAAAGGGCTTTTTAGCCCTTTTGATTACTGCGATTTAAGATGAAAATTAACGCTCAAGAGTCATACGATTTAACATCGGAGCGGTTAAAACCATCACAATTGCAATCACACCAGTCACTAAACCAATCTTCAAGAATACGTCACTGTACACAGCCAAAGATTCGACTTTGCTGGTAAGTTCACCTTCTGGTGCTGCTGCCATTGAAGCAACGTACCCTGCAATAAATGCGGCCGCTGAGTTTGTTAAGAACCATGCGCCCATAATAAAGCCCATTAAACGCTGTGGAACTAACTGAGCTACCATCGCAAGACCAAGGCCTGAGATCATCAGCTCACCAATACTTTGGAAACCGTAACAAATAACCAGCCATTCAACAGAAACAATCCCCGCTTCATTTGCAAATTTTGCACCTAATGGCAAAACTAAGAATGCAGCAGAACATAACAACATACCAATCGCGAATTTATGTGGCATTGGTAAGTTATCGCCCATTTTATTATAAATCGCGGCTAAAATTGGGCTTCCAATCATGATCCATAATGGATTCAGAGCTTGGTATTGTGCGGGTTCAATAGAAAAACCAAAAACTTCATGTTCTACGTTATGTAATGCAAAAAAGTTTAATGATGTCGGCATTTGACTATAAAGAACGAAGAATACTATCGCTTCAAGCATTAAAATTAATGCAACAATCATTCGACGGCGAGCCGTACCTTTCAGTGCTAATGTTTCTTTGATAAAGATAACTAGAATACCCAAAGAAATAATCGCTAATGCTGTACGAGCGATACCGAGGTTATGCAATAGCCATGTAGAAATCGCGATTAATGCAATAACCCCTGCTACTGTAGCAACTAATCTTGAAAGAACAACAGGAGCAAAGTCAGGTTTTGAGCCATGTTGAGAAACCCATTTTTTACACATATAGAAGTTAATCAATGTGATAATCAGGCCCACAACACTAAGAGAGAACGCGACATCCCAACCATAATGTTTTGCTAACCATGGCGTTGCAATCATTGAGAAGAATGAACCAATATTAACGGACATATAATACATGGTAAATGCGCCGTCTAACCGTGGGTCATCTTTTTCATAGCAGGTCGATAAGAGTGATGATGGATTCGCTTTAAATAAACCATTACCAACTGCAATGGTTGCTAAACCAACATAAACCATCGATACATCATGCCCTGAGAAAGCAACAAATGCATACCCTGCAATCAGAGTGATTGTTCCAAGGACAATGACACGTTTTGTTCCAAGGACTTTATCCCCTAACCAACCGCCAACTGCAACAAAGCCATAAACTAATGCTGCAAACGCTGAGAAAAGTGTAATTGATTCTGTTTCTGACATACCCAGCACTTGGCTTAGGTATATTGGAAGGATCCCTTGAAGACCGTAGTAACCAAAACGTTCCCAGAGCTCGATAGAAAAAATAAGATAGAATGAGCGAGGTTGCTTAAACGCGTTAAGACTAACTTCCTCTTTGTTATTTGTTGTGGACACAAGTTACCTCTAGTACAACCTGTACATATGCAAAAAAACCACGGAACGCTCTATGCGCTCTCGCATTGTTATGATCTCAAGAATTCAAAGTTGAAAAGATTCACTTTTGGTAGGAGGAGTATCATTCCCTGACCTCAAAACAAACAAAACTGTGTGTAGACTTGTTTATGGATCTCAAACATAAATTCAATGAGTTAAAGCATATTTGATTATTTATTCAACATTAACTGGCAGATAACCCGCCAAGAACGCAATAATCAATTAAGCCATATACGTTATTTATGCACCAAAATTAAAGAATTAGCTAGTATTAATTGCTACATCAATTGAATTTAATCGTGATTTACTTCAATTTTTTACAAAATTGCCAAATTATTATCGATTACTAATTAGTCATTTGTTTATTAAATGTTAAGAATATTATTCTATAGTGAAACTATAACGCCCTATTTATAACCCTATGATTTATTGCTGTAAGCGTTATGGGAAACTAAAAATATCCATAACAAATGAGCACTTTTTTCTTTTATGATAAGAAAGGATTTAGAGAATAGCAGCTGAATAGACATTCAAACTGGAATTTTGGATAAAAAAAAGCCCAGTAACAAACTGGGCATAATGCATTCTACTCAAGGATCTTTTGCTAAATTCAAACTATCACTACGTAGGTGCATTATTACATTACTTCGTGTAAAGAAATGAATGATGAGGGTAAATATATGAATGTTTACGCAAGCAAACAGTATATAGATACTAATAAGACTGGCTAAGAAGGAAAAAAGTTCATCTTTTTTTTAAAATTTTTATCTATTCTTTGCCTAATGTGCTAATAGCAACAATTAACCATTTGATTTATTAGAATTAATATAAAATGTTTTTCATATCATTGCAGGAACTTATCTAACAAGATAACTTAGCCATTAAGAGCTTAGTCCAAAGGATGTCATGTGAAAAAAATATTTTTATTGTGTTTTATCTTTATTAACGTATTTTGCCCCCCTGCTTTTGCAGAAGAAACAACGCCACTAATAAATGAAAAAACACTAATTGCACTTGCGGAACAAGGCCAAGCCGAAGCTCAATTTAACTTAGGAATGTTTTATCAGTCTCATCAACAGTTTGACCAAGCTTTACACTGGTACCTTCTTTCTGCCAATCAAGGTTTTACAAAAGCACAAATTAACCTTGGCCTGATGTACCAGCAAGGAACTGGGGTAGAGCTAGATGAAAAACAAATGCTGCATTGGATGAAAATAGCAGCCGAAAGTGGTGACCCTATTGGCCAGATGAATATGGCCGAATATACCTTATATGGCATCAATGATTTATTAGAGAAAAACCCAGAAAAAGCTGAACGGTGGCTAAAAAAAGCGGCTGAACAACATTTTCAACCTGCGATGCTCACCCTCGCCTATTGGTATGAAGAGGGAAAAGCTATCACAAAAGACCCTCAAAAAGCCCAAAAAATATATCTTGCTCTTGCTGAAGAAAACCATCCACAAGCTCTGTATTTATTAGGCTACCAAGCAGCAGTAGGTATGTATGATAAGGTAAACTACCCTCTCGCGTTTCAATATTTTACCCGTGCCGCAGAATTGGGCTTTTCCCCCGCCCAAAACAGCTTAGGTATGTTGTTCTTAACTGGACAAGGTACCAAAAAAGATATCCAATCAGCTATAAAGTGGCTAACCCTAGCAGCTGAACAAGGTGAAGCTTCAGCTCAATTTAATATCGCGCTTATCTATGCGCGCGGTGATGGTATCAAAGCCGACCAAGCAAAAGCCTGTCACTGGTTTATCAAAGCCGCTCAGCAAAATAGTGCCGATGCGCAATATGCAGCAGGAGCTTGCTACCAATATGGTATGGGTGTTGAGGCCGATGATAAAAAAGCCCTACGCTGGTATCAACTCGCAGCCGCTAAAGGCCATGAGCGGGCTGAAAAGAAAGTGTTAATTTTAAAAAACCAGCAACAATAAACTCTATTTTTTCAACTTACTGCTGTGCCACTGATATAAGTAAGATAAAGAAAATCTGCATTGTTTATAACCAATGCAGAGCTTCTATCGATATATACTATTAATTCAAACACTCACAACTTGGCACGGTAAATCCGTTGCGGTCGGCCAACTTTGCCATACTCAATTTCAGCTTCAATTTTATCTTTCGCTAAACAATACTCCAAATAACGTCTTGCTGTAGTACGACTAAGTTTGATGGTTTCAGCAATACTTTCTGCCGTATATTGCACATCAGGTTCAGTAAATAACGCGAGTATTTTTTCAAGTGTAATGATATCAATACCTGTTGGAAGTTCTTCCTTTGATTCCCCTCTCGCATAGGTATTAAACATATCGTCAATTTTACTTTGATTGGTTTTGCTATTTTCCTGTACAACAGATTTACGTTGAATATACCTATCCAATGTTTGGCCTAAACGTTCATAAGCAATTGGCTTCACTAAATAGTCAAAAACACCTAAACGAATAGCTTCAGAGACTGTGTCCATATCACTTGCGGCCGTCGTAAATACAATGTCTGCATTATTTCTTTCTTGTATTAACTCATGAACTAGGTCAATGCCTTTTCCATCAGGTAAATAGTTGTCTAACAAGATAAGATCTGGCTTCATGTATTCAATCATTTTTCTCGCTTCCGCAAGATTACCTGCAAGCCAAACTTTGTCACATGCAGGATAGGCTTTTATATATTCGCTGTGCATTTCGGCAAGCAGCAACTCATCTTCCACTATGAGGATTTTTATCTTGATCATTTTATATCTTCACTTTCGGAATAAAAATTGAAAATACTGTACCATGCGGTTGATTTTCTTCAATAATCACTGCACCATTACAGCGTTTAACATAAGATGCAACGAGATATAACCCGATACCATGGCTATCTGCTATATCTGTTTTCGTTGTGACACCACGCTCAAACCATTTGTCTTGAATTTCTGACGGGAAACCACATCCCTGATCAGCGACTTCAATGACAATCTCCTTTCCTTCATCTGAAAGGTATAACTCAACTTGCTTATTACCCTGATTATTTTTCAAACTTGCTTCAAACGCATTATCGAGTAGATTACCCAAAATGGCACAAAATTCAGTACTATTTAATGAATCAGGTAATTCATGTAACTGACTACCCGCAGTAAATTTTAATTGTAAGCCTAGTTCTTTGGCTCGGTGGTGTTTACCAAATAATAAACCAGCAACTTGCTTATCAAAAAACTGCCCACGGAGTGTATCAATTAATTGTTGCTGAGATTCTGACTCCCCTTTAATTAGCGCCAACGCTTGGTCATATTCTTTCATTTGCAATAAACCGCTTAATGTTGACATCCAATTAAGGTGCTCGTGCCGTAACGTACGTAAACTTTCTATATATTGGCGAACTTGAGTCAACTGAGAGTTTAGCGATTCAATATCATTTTGGCTACGAAAGCTAATGACCGCCCCCACAAGATGTTCCCCATCACGAATGGCCACCCGGTTTGCAATCACGTTTAGACCATTAAATTCGCAAATCACATCATGCTTAGTCGTTTCAATATCGGTAATAAAAAAGTCAGCTGGCGAGATATGCTCCGACACAAAAGTCCCTGTTAACTGCCCTAGCGGCTTGCTTAGAGATAACATTTTCCGGGCATTAGAGTTAATATTAATAATCTGCCCTTGTATATTCACTGCGATAACACCTTCAAAAACAGCTTCAAATATCCCTTTTTGTACTAAGACTAATTGGGTTATTTCCTCAGGTTCCATACCCAACATTTGTTTTTGAATTAAACGTGAAAATGCCCATGATAAGAAGAGCAATATAATCAGTATCCCTAAAAAAGTGGCTCCTGTTTGTACGAATAACTCACTGAGTGATGTTTCTATTTTGTTGGATAGATAGCCAATAGAAACAACACCGATCACTTTACCTTGCTCATCAAAAATGGGGGTTTTTGCTCTAACAGCATTCCCCATTGAACCTTCGCCATTGATAAAATAGCTTTCCCCTTTCTCTAAGGCTCCTGGTTTGTTCCACTGCATTTGAAAACCAATTTTTTGACTATTTGGGTGATACAAACGAATCGAATTTTCATCACCAATAACAACATAATCGTAGTTAGAATCTTGGTTTAGTTTGTCAGCGATAACCTTCAACCCAGGAATATCTCTATACTTTACGGATTGAACAACACCATCAATAGAAGCAATCAGCTTTGCTTGGCTCATTGCTAACGATTGAATGTTCGCAATCAATCGATTTTCAGCTGTGTCCGTAAAATATTTACCCAGCCCGAGAGTTAAAAAAACAGAAACTATTAATAACAGAAAAAATACTCGTACTGAAAATGAAACTGAATTTACTTTTTTCAATGAGGAGAACGTATATTCTTTTTTCATGTTATATCTCGTTACTGGCTGAAAAGTAAAAATTTTGTTAACTCAAAAATGGTAGAATAACCGATAAATCGGATTCAAGCCAAAGATATAATACACATATTAATAATTAAACACATTAAAACCAAGCAATAAAAAACATATTCAATAATTAAAAACTTTAAAACCATTAAACAAATACAATCTCATTTGAGAAACATGAAATAGGTCAAATATATTAAATACAGTATCTTTAATATAAATATCAGAGAGGGTAATTAAATAAAAATTTATATTTGTTTTTATAAAAACAACCTAAGAGAATTTATTTAATTAACTTTAACATTAGCAACATTTTAAAAACATCTCTAAATGAGATGCAGGATACTATTATGTTCGAAAACATAACGTTTAACCAAGTAAAA
Source organism: Providencia rettgeri (assembly GCF_013255915.1). Taxonomy (GTDB): domain Bacteria; phylum Pseudomonadota; class Gammaproteobacteria; order Enterobacterales; family Enterobacteriaceae; genus Providencia; species Providencia hangzhouensis. Next base: position 2,957,482 of record NZ_CP053896.1, read on the forward strand.
CGTCATGAGAACAGGAAACTTGCTGAAATAACTCAGTTTTTAAAGGAAAACGATTTAGAACTTGATTCAAGTATTGACGTTTTCATTACGATTTCTCGCAATGAAAAATTAATTGCGTGTGGAGGATTAGCAAAAAATGTTATTAAATGCGTTGCTATTAGCGATGATGCTCGAGGTGAAGGCCTTGCATTAAAATTAGCAACAGAACTGGTTAATCTTGCTTACGAAAATAATACAACTCATTTATTTATTTATACCAAATTTCAAAATGAAAGCTTATTCCAACAATGTGGTTTTCATACCATTGCCACAGTTCCTGATATTATGGTATTGATGGAAAATAGTTGCTGTTATCTAAAACGTTATATCGAAAGTTTAAAAGCACAACGTAAGGAAGGAAAAAAAGTTGGCTCAATCGTTATGAATGCCAACCCCTTCACTCTTGGGCATCGTTATTTAATAGAGCAAGCTGCGAAGGCCTGTGATTGGCTACATCTATTTGTTGTCAAAGAAGATACCTCACGTTTTCCTTATAAAGTTAGATTAAATTTAATTGAAGCAGGAACCAAAGGAATAGAAAATCTTACTATTCATAAAGGTTCGGAATATATAATTTCTCGAGCGACTTTTCCTTGTTACTTTATTAAAGATAAAACAGTTGCTAATAACTGTTATACCGAAATCGATATTAAGATTTTTCGTCAATATATTGCCCCTGCTTTAGGGATAACCCATCGATTCGTAGGCTCGGAACCTTTTTGCCAAGTCACCAACCAATATAACCAAGACATGCGCTTTTGGTTAAAAACCGATGCTATGAATTTTCCACCTATAGAACTCATTGAATTTCCGCGAACAATCATCAATGGAACGGCTGTTTCTGCCTCACAAGTTAGACGATTGCTCGCTAAAAAAGATCTTGCGGCGATTAAGCCGATTGTGCCTGAGGCAACCTATCAATATTTACAAGAGATGGTCGCCAATCAAGTCGCATCTGCTCAAAGCCACACCGAAAGTTCTGAATTAGCCATAGGTGAAATATGAAGATAAAGCATGCAGCAGTAGCTGGCACACTTGAATCAAGTGATGTCATGGTTCGCATAGAGCCACTAGAAGACACTCAAGAGGTCTCAATACAAATTACCAGTAGTGTTGAAAAACAGTTTGGGGATGCTATCGCAAAAATCGTACAAGAAGTTATCCAGCAACATGATATTCAAGGGGCACAAATCATTGTAGATGATAAAGGAGCACTAGAATGCGTACTCAAAGCCCGCTTAGAAGCCTTATTGGCTCGCGCTTGTGATATCGACTATCTGCCTTGGGAGGATAAATAATGACTCCAGAACAAAAATCACGCACACGCAGAAGTATGCTGTTTGTTCCCGGTTCCAATGCAGCTATGTTGAGCAACTCCTTTATTTATAAAGCAGATGCTTTAATGTTCGACCTTGAGGACTCCGTCACTTTGCGCGAAAAAGATACGGCTCGTCGCTTGGTTTACCATGCATTGCAGCACCCACTTTATCAAGATATTGAAACCATTGTACGGGTCAATGCATTAGATTCCGCTTTTGGTGTTGCTGACCTTGAAGCCGTTGTTCGCGGTGGTGCGGATATCGTCCGCCTTCCTAAAACGGATACGGCACAAGATGTTATTGATATTGAAAGTGAAATCTTGCGTATAGAAAAAAGCTGTGGCCGCGAAGAAGGCAGCACAGGTTTGCTAGCCGCTATTGAATCACCAATGGGCATCACTCAAGCTGTGAATATTGCTCATTCATCACCAAGACTTATAGGCATCGCATTAGGTGCCGAGGACTATGTCCGCAATTTGCGCACCGAGCGGTCTCCAGACGGCGTAGAACTCCTCTATGCTCGGTGCGCCATTTTACAAGCCGCTCGATCAGCAGGTATTCAAGCGTTTGATACCGTTTATTCTGATGCTAATAATGAAGAAGGTTTCCTACGCGAAGCCGCTCACATAAAACAGCTCGGCTTTGATGGCAAATCATTAATTAACCCAAGACAAATTGAGTTACTTCATAATTTATATGCACCAACTCAAAAAGAAGTCGACCATGCGCAGCGTGTTGTTGAAGCCGCTGATGCCGCAGCCCTTGAAGGTAAAGGCGTAGTTTCATTGAACGGAAAAATGGTCGATGGCCCAGTTATTGACAGAGCTCGCCTCGTATTATCACGAGCAGCATTATCAGGAATTAGGGAAGAGTGAGGCAATAAAAATGACAAATAATACTCAGCGCCAGGCTCGCGTATCCGCCTACTTACAACCATATACTGACGATGTACTACGTGAATTTAAAGATATTGGTAAAGTACAACAGCAGGTACAAAAGCCGAGAAATCGCAAATTGTGTGATGACTTGCAAGTCGCTATTCGCCGTTCTGGTCTTAAAGACGGTATGACCATTTCTTTCCATCACGCCTTTCGTGGTGGAGACCTTACGGTCAATATGGTGATGCAAGTCATTGCAGAGATGGGCTTTCGCAACTTAACACTTGCATCCAGTTCATTAAGTGCTTGCCATTCACCACTTGTTGAACATATTCGTCATGGGGTTATTCGTAAAATTTATACCTCTGGTATCCGAGGCCCGCTCGCTGAAGCCATTTCACGTGGTGAGTTAGAAGAACCCGTACAAATCCATTCACATGGTGGAAGAGCAAATCTAATTCATAGCGGTGAACTAGTTATTGATGTGGCATTTATTGGCGTGCCATCATGTGATGAATACGGTAATGCAAACGGATATACCGGAACGGCCTGCTGTGGCTCTTTAGGTTATGCCAAAATTGACGCTGAAACTGCGAAAAAAGTGGTAATGTTAACGGAAGAGATATGCGATTACCCCCATAACCCATCCAGTATTAAACAAGATGAAGTCGATTATATCGTCAAAGTTAAACGCGTGGGTGATGCGGATAAAATCGGGGCAGATGCAACTCGTATGACATCGAACCCTCGTGAACTTCTGATTGCGCGTACCGCAGCGGATGTTATCGAAAAATCCGGTTATTTCAAAGATGGTTTCTCATTACAAACCGGTACTGGTGGCGCCTCTTTGGCCGTTACTCGCTTCCTTGAAGATAAAATGAGACGCCATAACATTCAAGCTGGTTTCGCACTTGGCGGTATTACCTCAACTATCGTTGATTTACATGAAAAAGGGTTAATTCGCAAATTATTAGATGTTCAAAGCTTTGATAAAGCGGCAGCTGAATCACTTGCTCGCAACCCGAATCATATTGAAATCAGTGCTAACCAATATGCCTGTTTTGATTCGAAAGGTGCTTCCGTTGATATGCTTGATGTCGTCGTACTCAGTGCGTTAGAAATCGATACACGCTTTAATGTCAATGTGTTAACAGGGTCTGACGGTGTTATTCGTGGTGCATCTGGAGGTCATAGTGATACTGCTGTAGCCTCAAAACTGTCAATTATTGTTGCTCCGCTTGTCCGAGGACGTATTCCAACGTTAGTGGATGAAGTTCTCACTTGTGTTACACCAGGTTCCAGTGTCGATATTCTTGTCACTGACCATGGTATTACGGTTAACCCTGCACGCCCTGAATTAAAACAGCAACTTGAAAGCCAAGGTATTAAAACCGTTTCAATGAGCTGGTTAAGAGAGCGAGCACAATTATTAACCGGTACTCCTAACCCAATTGAATTTACAGATAAAGCTGTTGCGGTTGTCCGTTATCGTGATGGTTCAATCATTGATGTTGTTCATCAAGTGAAGGAGTAAATATGTTTTACCCACTGCCTGATACTCAAGAGCAATTTGAAATTTCTTTACCTGAACTGTTGGATAGCCGTGATGCCCGTCAGGCTCGCCAACAAGCGTGGATTGGTCTCCATCAGGTAACCTTGATTTCATTTACTGTCGTTTTTCCTGGAGCTGTCAAAGACAATTCTCTTGTTAGACATGTGTTTAATCAGGGCTTAAATGCGCTTGAACAAATTGCTTCATGCGGGCAGTGGGTGTTTTTATCACAACAATCTTGGGCATTCAAAACGGGGCCGGAATGCTTGGTCGCCGTTGATGGTGATGCTATCGAGATAAAAAAAGCGTTAATTCACCTAGAAGGATCGTCTGCTGTTGGTCGGTTATGGGACTTTGATGTGTTTGATGCGAATGGACAGCAATATTCGCGATCTCAATTAAATTTGCCACCAAGACGATGCTTAATTTGTGAAAATGAAGCAAAAATTTGTGCTCGTCAACGGACACATTCATTGGTTGAGATACTTGATCGTATCGAGGAGTTAGCAAATGCAACCTATTAAACAACTCAGCCATATCAATGAAAAATTAACTCGCTATTACAGCCAATTAGCATGGCAAGCGATGTTGGCCGAAGTGAATTTAACCCCTAAGCCCGGGTTAGTTGATAAACACAATACCGGTGCCCATAAAGATATGGCATTGACTGACTTTCATTTAAGTGCCAATGCCATCGCGACACATTTTCCACGATTTTTACAGGCAGGCGCTCAATATAAAAATTGCCCTATAGCGCAACTATTACCTTACATTCGCCCTATTGGAATGGATTGCGAAAGGTCGATGTTCCGTGCAACAAAAGGCGTTAATACCCATAAAGGCAGTATTTTTTCCTTAGGTTTAGTCTTAACCGCAATAGGTCGTTTGATTGCACAACAACAATGTGTCTCACCGGAAAATGTCAGCTTATTGGTTGCTAGTATGTGTAAGGGAATTACCAATGAACTTAAACAAAAAACCGAAAAACCCACCGCAGGCCAGCGTTTATACCAGAGCCATGGGCTAACGGGTGCAAGAGGTGAAGCCGAAGGCGGTTACTCGTTAGTAATCAAACATTCACTTCCTTATTATTTACAGCAACTTGCTAAAGGCAAACTAGCCGATATTGCCCTACTTGATACCTTGATTCTATTAATGAGCCTGAATGACGATACGAATATTGTCAACCGTGGGGGTGTCAACGGCTTAGCATGGGTAAAACAACGCGCGGAACAGTTATTAATTGCTGGTATCAATACCTGTGATGACTTAGTTAAAGTTAAACATTTTGATAATGAATGTATTCAGCTAAATGTGAGCCCAGGGGGAAGTGCAGACTTATTAATTCTGACTTGGTTCTTTGCACGATTACCCAATCATTCTTTTATTTAACATTAAGTAATTTTTTAATACTAATAAAATAGGAATAATTTAAAGAATAAAAAAATTTAACCAAATAAAAACCAATTAACTATTTAACTAAATTATATACCTTAGGGTGAATTACTAATGAAGAATTAAAATCATTTTATTCACTCAAGATACAGCCATATTTAAAATATCGTCATTTTAACAAATTCCTAATATTAAAGTTCATTCAATTTAATATTAAATAAATTTAATATTGATTTAATCAAGGAAATTGGCTTATGCAAAAAGAAAAAATATGGAAGCTATTCGTGTTAATAGCCATTCCAATTATTATTGCTTTAATACCAACACCAGCGGGTCTACCACATATTGCGTGGTTGCTATTCGGTCTTTATCTTGCCGCTATTGTTGGGCTGGTACTTAAACCATATTCAGAGCCTGTTATTTTATTAGCCACGATTGCTGCAAGTGCGGTAATTATTGGGGTAACGGGTACTAAAGATGTCAAAGCAAGCGAAGTTTTAAGCGGATATGCATCCGGTACGACATGGCTTGTATTTGCTGCATTTACTCTGAGTGCTGCCTTTGTTATTACCGGTTTAGGTAAACGTCTTTCTTATATTTTGATTGGTAAATTAGGCGGTACAACATTAGGCCTCGGTTATGTAACCGCAATCCTTGATTTAATTATCGCTCCTGCGACGCCATCGAATACAGCACGTGCTGGGGGAATTGTTTTTCCAATCATCAATAGTGTGGCCGTTGCTTTAGGGTCTGATCCAGAAAAAAGCCCACGTAAAGCAGGTCACTACCTCCTCGTCAACGTGTATATGGTGACCAAAACCACCAGCTATATGTTCTTGACAGCAATGGCGCCGAATGCACTCGCCCTTGCCATGATGAGTGACATTATGGGCATCCATTTAAGTTGGGGCGGATGGGCACTTGCCGCCTCTGTACCGGGTTTAATCATGCTGATTTTGACGCCGTTAATGATCTACAAACTGTATCCGCCTGAGTTGAAAAAGGTGAATAACAAAGAGATCGCAGCTAAAGGTCTTGAAGATTTAGGCCCAATGACTATGCGTGAAAAATTGCTGGGGATTGTCTTTGTTATCGCGCTGTGCGGCTGGATTTTCTCTGACCTTATCGGTGTTAGCGCGTCTAGCGTCGCGATTGCGGTCATGGCATTAACCCTGATCCTCGGTGTTGTAACTTGGGATGACGTACTGAAGAATAAAGGCGGCTGGAATACCCTGATTTGGTACGGTGGTATTATCAGTATGTCAGGCGTACTCACAAAAGCAGGCTTCTTCAAGTGGCTCGCAGATACCATGAGCCAATACCTTTCTTTCGGTGACCAAGCGATGCTGGCGTTCTTTGTCATCATGTTCATCAGTGTTGCCATTCGCTATTTATTCGCCTCTGGTGGTGCCTACGTTGCAGCCATGGTGCCGGTATTTGCCACTGTAGGTATGGTTGCAGGGGCTCCTCCGATGTTGCTCGCTCTGGGCTTGCTGTTCTCGAATGCTTATGGCGGAAGCGTAACGCACTATGGCGGTGCAGCAGCACCTATCGTATTCGGTGCAGGTTATAACGATATCCGTTCTTGGTGGATCATCGGCGGGTTAGTTGCCTTCATTAGTTTATTCGTTCACATGACTATCGGTTTAGGTTGGTGGGAAATTTTAATTAGTACTGGATTAATTTAATTCTTCGTTAATAAACCGACACGACGGGCACAATCATGATTGTGCCCTATTTAACAACAAAATTATTAATTTCTCGCTGTTCCAGAGTTATTTGCAGTCTTGGCGCTATAACGTGAACTTTATTGGAGCAACCTTAATTTTTTCTTAGGTTTACCTGATAATATTTAATAGGTTTAACCTAATCATATTCTTGGGTTTACCCTAAATAGTTCGCGTTGTAGCAAGGCGGCAAAACGAAGACATCCCATGGAGCATACATCAGTATGTGACTTGGGGGGCTGAGTGCAGCCAACACAGCTACAGCGTCATACTTAACAGGTATTCCTAGATATATCTAGCGGGTTTACCCTAAATAGTTCGCGTTGTAGCAAGGCGGCAAAACGAAGGTATCCCAAGGAGCATACATCAGTATGTGACTTGGGGGGCTGAGTGCAGCCAACACAGCTACAGCGTCATACTTAACAGGTATTCCTAGATATATCTAGCGGGTTTACCCTAAATAGTTCGCGTTGTAGCAAGGCGGCAAAACGAAGGTATCCCAAGGAGCATACATCAGTATGTGACTTGGGGGGCTGAGTGCAGCCAACACAGCTACAGCGTGAAATATGACGGGTAAACAGATGAAAAAAATTCCTTGTACACTAATGCGTGGCGGCACCTCGAAAGGCGTATTCCTTTTAGCGGACTCTCTCCCTAAAGACACTCAACAACGGGATGAACTGATCCTTGCTATTATGGGTTCTGGTCATGCTTTGCAAATTGATGGTATTGGTGGGGGTAGCCCACAAACCAGCAAAGTCGCTATTATTAGCTCTTCAACTCATCCTGATGCTGATATTGATTATTTATTCGCTCAGGTTTCTATTACTGAACGTATTGTTGATACCGCACCAAATTGCGGAAATATTCTTTGTGCCGTGGGTTCTTTTGCGATTGAAAAGGGGTTAGTTCCTATTACTGGTAAAACAACCACTGTCAGGATCCGTAATGTCAATACGAACACTTTCGTCAACTCTACGGTGCAAACACCTGATGGTCATGTGGATTATGATGGTGATACCGAAATTGCTAGTGTACCCGGCCATGCCGCGCCTGTTGCCCTGACATTTTTAAATGCGTGTGGAACAAAAACAGGAAAATTGCTTCCTACTGGTCATGCTATTGATACCATTGAAGGCATTGATGTCAGTTGTATTGATATGGCAATGCCTGTGGTATTAATTGATGCTCCTCAGCTCAATAAAACTGGTTATGAAACTGCGGAGCAACTTGAATCCGATACCGAATTTATGCAAAAGCTGGAAACTATTCGTATAAAAGCCGGGGCAGCGATGGGACTTGGTGATGTGAGCAAAAAAGTTATTCCTAAACCCATATTGATTTCACCCGCCATTCACGGTGGAACCATTAATGTCCGCTATTTTATGCCGCATAAATGCCATGGCGCTCTTGCCGTGACTGGTGCTATTGCCATTGCCACAAGTACTATTGTTCCTAATAGTATTACCCAGCAATATGTTCACTCTGTTGATATGAAAAACATTGCTATTGAGCATTTAAGTGGCAAATTTGATGTGTCGTTAAACCAACAAGGCAACTCACCGGAAGAGCTTCAAGCTTCAATTATTCGAACTGCAAGAAAACTCTTTGAAGGCGATGTCTACGTTCCTTAAAACTAATATCTTGGCCTGCCTCTTATCTAGAGGCAGGTGATTAATTTTATTTTTCTGCAAATAACGGTTCAAAATTACCATCAATATAATAGGAAACTTGATGTGCCTCATCTGGCGTTGGCAACTCCAACTTCCCTGCCATTTTTTCCATAACTTGCTCCGGCACTGCATACTTACGTTGTTGATTTTGTTGCCGCCACTGTTTAAATGGCACTTCCAAGTAAACTAAATGGATTTTGGCTTGATAACGTTCAAATAAGCTGATCATGGTTCCCCGTAAAGAGGCACTTAATGATGTTGCATTCCAAATAAAATGTGTTTTAGTGCGTAACAATCGTTTTGCTTGCTCTTTAGCTTGCTGAGCCACCCACCCTTGTGCATTTTTATCTGCTGGGTTGATTTTATGTTCTCGGCGAATATCATCTAAACACACGACTGCCGTTTGTGGGTAAAACTGTTTGCTAAAATGGTCTTTTCCCATCCCCGGCAAACCACATAGCATAATCACTTCGCTCCCTATCTCTTCAAAAGGTTGGTAATCCGTAGTGCCTTTTTGATGATGAAAATAATGGAAGCGCCCAGCTGGTGAAGCGAATGATTTAGGTTTGTCCCAACAGCCCTGCTCACGACAAAATAATTCAAATAGCTCGATTCTAACTAATAATTCCGCTTTATCTTCACATGTACGCCCTATCGCATCAGCTTTCGCTAACATGCACAATAAAGGCATTTCAACGCGCAATGATGCCGCAAATAATGTACGTTCAGGATCTGGCTTTTCCATTAACCAAAGCGGTAGACCATGAAATCGAACTAAAGCCGCAATCTGTTCACGAATAGCAAAAGGTGTTTCTATTTGTCGAAATAATATATTTCGTACAGATAATTCACCTTTTTTAGCATGTCCAGGCGAATGAATCCGCCCCTCTTCATCTTCTTTTGTCGTACTGCGTTTTTCAACATCATGTAGCAACGCTGCCGCCCAAACGATTTGTTGTTTAAGTTCTGGAAGCTGTTGATATTCAGGTAAATCTTCCAAAGCCGCTAACACCATTTGAGTGTGAATGGCCACATTACCTTCCGCATGGTGCAAACGGTCTTGCGGCACATATTGCATATCACGCACAAAATCGAACTGTTTTTCAAGCTGCGCCCAATCACGACATTGGGTTAATTGCCAACTCATGGTTGTTCTCCTTGTAATTCAAAGGCCAACTTGGCTCTCTGCCAATGCCGTTTCCAGTGGATATCTGTTTTGACATGGTTTTTACGCACATATTTAAAAACATGCGCCATAAAATCATCCACATGAAACCCTTGGCTATCACGGCTCACAATCCCTTCCATGCTACAGGCTTTCCCTGTATGTGTATCACGCGCAATAAATTGACTATCTAATGATGCCGCAGTAATTAATGAACTTGCATACTCTTGCTTATCCATCTGTTTACTGAGTGATAAATCTAATTGTGGGACAGTTGGAAAATCAAATAAAGCCGCATAAAATTGCACCTCTTCCCAACTAAGCCAATACTCCCCTTGCCTAACAGCAAACACATAGAAATAATCTTCAATATGTTGATATTCAATGGAATGTATTGCATAAAGGTTTTCGCCGAAGAGTTCGATATCCCCTAAATCATCTTTAATCAGCTGCCAACGTTGGCGAATTTGCTGGCTCCATGCCGATTGGGTTGGGGCACCATGAGAGCGTGCAAAAACTCCATGGCGGTTTAAGCAATTATTTTCACCATCCAGTTTTTCTGTGTGAATCAGTTTGTTTATATTTTGGATGTGCGACCACCAATCGCTATTGATGCGATCATCACTAGTCGTACCAGGGGAGAACGGATAGTGATACGTTCTACCATACTTTCTTGATTGCATATTCATCATGCTTTCTCTAAAGAAATAGAAATAACCACAAATCTTTTGTTAGATTTGCGTCTTTAATTGTTGAGAAATCAAGAGTAGGTATTACATATCTATTCCGAGTAACGGCCTCATTTTTGCTTGGCTAATAGTTAAAATTAGCGAAATTGAAGGAAAACAGTTGAATTTTAGTCTAATTGTCAAGAAAAAGGCTATCAATTTATTCCTAATCTCATTACTAACGCAACTATTCAACTGTTATACAATTTTCATCTAGGGAATATTTCACTACCACTTTATTACGATACAAACAATTATCCTGCAGAGTGATAGGTTCTTGTCCTTTGGTTGTTACTTTTTGCCAAATTTCATTATGACGGTATATAACTTCATTCTCTCGGGTAAATTTATGGTTTTTCTCATAAATATGGTATTTGTGTTCACGAGGAGTGCAGCTCAATAACTCCCCTTCGAGTTGATGTTCTGCAATATTAAATACCAACTGAAAAGCACTTTGTGTCGGATTATAAAAAACCAAATCGATATAATTATAAAAAATTGCCGCCCCAGAACCAAAAGGCAATACCCGCCCTTCATCTGGAAATGGATCAAAACTATGATTAGCACGCTCAACCACTTGTAATGGAGAATGCAATACCATCCAATGAATTAAATTACTCAGTTGACAAATTCCCCCGCCAATCCCTGAACGAGCCTCACCAAACGAAAGTTCCATACCTTCAAGAAAACCTCTGCGCGCAGTTGGTTTTCCAACGAGCCGACAAAATGAGAAGTATTCCCCTGGGTAGATGATGACTCCATTCATCGCTTCTGCAGCAATACGTAAGTTTGTCACTTTGTTGTATTGTAAACGTAGGTCTGACTCACCTAATTTACGGATCAGCTTAGATGTGTGCTTGTTGTAGCGATACTCAAGACGTTCATTGGATTTTAATTTCGCATAATATTTGGCGGAAAATGCCCAATGCAATCGTCGAGCTAAACGTTTTTGGGTGACACGCAGCCAATAGAGAATAGGATGATAAGAAGAAAGCGGCCTACGCATAACAAACCTTATTGATATCATTAACCAATAAATCATGTCATAGCCCTTTGCTTTACGACATAGTAACTATCTGATAAACCCAATAATTGATAAAAGAAAATAATCCAGCACGCAAAATAAAAACCATTTGTTCTAAATATTTCATGTCACAGCTAGGCGGCAAAAAAGTAAATCCCTAGGCGCATACACAAGTATGTGACTAGGGTTTACTTTTGAAGCCAACAACGCTGTGGCATTAAAGCCAACGAACAAATTAATACAAGCCGATTAGCGCCCCAGTCGCTAATAAAAAGAAACTGAACAACCAAATCCAGCCAAACGAATAACGTAAGTGGCGGCCCATATCAATTCCAGCCAACCCCATAGCTAGCCATGCCGCTGGAGAAAAAGGACTCACGAAGGTCCCTGCGTTGTTACCTATCGCCATGGCGTAAACAACAGAAGATGGGTCAACACCAACTGTGGCGGCAATTTGTTGAATTATTGGTAGTAAGGCAAAATAGTAAGCATCGGTACTGGTAAAAATATCCATCGGTACACCTAAAATACCGACAAAAATATGGACTTTAGAAACCCATTCGGTTGGTAAGATAGCCGTTAAGTCTGTTGCGATTGACTCAAGCATGCCACCTTCCGATAAAATACCCAAAAATGCTCCCGCCGCTAATATAATAGCAACCATTCCCAACGCTTGTGGTGCATGGGCGGCCAAAATTTTCATTTGGTCTCTAGGATTAGGGAAATTCACCATCAAGGCAATGGAAAGTGCAATCATAAAAACATAAGGTGCAGATAATAAACCAAATGCTAAACACACAACGGAAGCAACAATTAACCCACCATTGATGAGTGGTTTTTTAGGTTTTTGAACCGTTTCTGTTATATCTGCAGTGTCGTCACTGACAGGTAACAAAGAATCCATTTCATATGGCGTAGTTCCTTTCAAACTTGCCGCTGCAATACGTCGTTTCTCACGTAACCCCATCAGAATAGCAAATACCACTGCGCCACCCATACCAATTAGTTGTACTGGGATCAAATGTTGCCAAAGGGTCGAAGCATCAATTCCGGTTACAGCTGAAGCTCGGCCTAATGGCCCGCCCCAAGGTACCATATTCATGACACCCATACTGGCGCACATCAGTAGCAACATTAAATAGGGGCTCATACCAAGTTGACGGTATAAAGGTAACAATGCAGGAATAATAATTAAGAATGTCGCAGCGCCTGACCCATCGAGATGGACAATACCCGCAATTAACGTTGTCATAATACAAACAACAATAATATTCCCACGAGTCATTTTAACCATTAAACGGATCAACGGGTCAAAAATATGCAGATCTTTCATTAAGCTAAAGAATAAAATCGCAAATAAAAACATAGCTGCGACTTTTGAGACTTTATTAATGCCGCTTTCAAAGAATACTGAAATTTCAGCAACAGAATAACCGGCAAATAAAGCACCAATAAAGGGGATACAAGACATTGCGATAATTGGGCTAACTTTTCCCATCATCAATAATGTTACTATCGATATAATGATTAAAATACCAATAATTGTCAGCACATCAATTTCCTTCTTAGAATTATATTTTTCAGGTGAACACAAAGCTTAGGATTAGCTAGTATCAGCTTAATAAGCTTGTTTCTTATATAAACCATTTAATATAACCGCAAGGAATATTTTATATTTTTGCCTCACAAACAATGCATTAACGCTTATTTAAATTATCATTTAAAATAAAAAAATAGTTTTATTCACTATTAGAACCATTAAAACCATAAGCAGGCATTAACGCCATTTTATATTGGTGATTATTAATTTTATTTATAAGTTACAGAATTATAACAATCAAAAAATAATAGTTATTATTATATTTTATTTTTTATCTCATTTTTTTATATTTTTTCCCTCTTTTTGCATCATATTGCTAGGGAAATATACTTTTTATGGTATTGATCAAATCTGTAAAAATTTACTTGATTTTCCTTCAATAATTCGCTGTAAAACAAATTTTCCCCCTTAATACCACACCATCTCACAAAAAAATTTTGGCTAACTGGATATAATATTAAAATAATTTAAGTTTGCTAATAAGGAAAGTTCCAATGAGCCACCTTTTTTCACCCGCATCAATAGGCCAAGTTTCGCTGAAAAATCGTATTATTGTTCCCCCAATGTGCCAATATTCTGCAGAAAATGGTATGCCAACAGCATGGCATAAAGCCCACTACATGAACCTTGCTTTATCAGGTGCCTCTTTAGTTATTGTAGAAGCCAGTGCTGTTGTTCCTGAAGGTCGTATTACCTACAAAGACCTAGGCTTATGGAATGAAGAGCAAATGACAGCAATGCAACAAATGCTCAGCGATATCCGGCAATATTCAGATGCACGCTTAGGAGTACAAATCGCTCACGCTGGTAGGAAAGCATCAACAGATTTACCTTGGTTAGGAGGTAATAGTATTCAGTCCACACAACCTAATGGCTGGCAGACTGTAGCACCATCAGCACTGGCTTTTGGTAATAATGCAATTCCACATGCATTAACTATTGAAGAAATTTCGCAGCTCAAACAGCAATTTATTGAGGCAGCAATTCGGGCAGAAAAAGCAGGTTTTGACGTTATTGAGATCCATGCTGCTCATGGATATATACTGCATGAATTCCTATCGCCAGTTTCAAACTTACGACAAGATGAATATGGTGGATGCTTTAAGAATCGTACTCGCTTACTGATTAATATTTTCCATGAGATGAGAGAAGCCATTAGCCCTAATGTTGCAATTGGTGTACGGATCTCCGCAACAGATTGGCTTGAATCGGGTTGGAGCGTACCTGAATCAATTGAGCTAACAGAATTATTAGAAGATTTAGGTTGTGACTATATCCACGTCTCATCTGGCGGGTTATCAACTGAACAACAGATACCATTGAGCCCAAATTACCAAGTCCCTTTAGCACAAGCTATTCATGAGAATACTATGATGCCTGTCATTGCTGTCGGTCTTATCACTGAACCTTTGCAAGCAGAAGCCATTGTGGCAACTCACCAAGCAGATTTTGTGGCAATCGGTAGAGGTATATTATTTGAACCACGCTGGCCTTGGCGAGCAGCAAGTGAATTGAACGAACAAATAGACGTTGCACCGCAATATCTACGCAGTGCCCCACACCAATTCAAACACTTATTTAAGTAAAAATAATAAATTCGCAGCTATTGTTGCTTGATAATCAATAGCTGCGAGTAATAAATAATTAACGTGCGTTAGTCGAGCACTGCTGAACAAACTCAATCATGGTTTTTTGGAATTCAGGCTCTGCAGTACCTGATTTTTCTAATTCCGCATCCATACGTTTAAATTCAGCTAAACCATATTTTTCAATTGTTTTATCATAGGCACAACCACAAATTGCGGTAACTGCTTTTGCTGTTTCACCTTGAGGATTACCAGATGCAACGACACAGGTATTAACAAAGTTGTCTTTGTATTCAGCAATTTCTGATTTTTCATCAGAACATGCAGACAACACAACCATTGCTCCTGCCATACCTAATATTAATGCTAATTTTTTCATTTTATGCCCGTTTCCTATTCAGCTTTAACTAAGGTGATAATATTAAACCGCTATTATTCCTAGTTCACGCTATTTTGGATATATCGTTTATGTTTTCAATACCATTAATCTTAATATGCTAAATAAGAGGTTCTTATTAAGATTAACATCCCTATCACTGACTATGCATATTAATCATAGCTGTTTTCTTATAAAAAATCTGTATTGACCCATTGTTTATTATGTGTATTTTACCTTGGTAATGAATTAGAACAACGCCATCGGTAATAGAATAATGCCGATAAAATTAGCACACAACCAACAATTTGGACAAAAGGCATTCTTTCATTGTACCAAATAGCCGCTACAAATACGGTCATAACAGGTTCAAGGATCATAATAATTGCAGCATTGCCGGCAGTGGTATTTTTTTGACCAATAAGTTGCAATACAAAGCGTAAACTCGTTGCTATTACAACACTAGCAATAAACCACATCATGGTAGGTACGGTGATGCTACTTGGCCACTCTTCTAAAAAAAATGACAAAACTAACCCAGTCATTCCTGTACAAGCAAGCTGAATGGTCGTTAACGGCAAAAGAGGGATTGTTCGAGTATATAAACTGGTATAACAAAAATAGATAGCTTGGACAATTGCCGCACCAAGAAACCACAGTTGGCTTGCTTTAAATTCAAGCTGTGCCTTAAATAGTGTTAAACATGCCAACCCTAATACAGCGACCGGAAGTGCCTCCCAGAAATAACGTACAGGTTTATTTTTTAAAATAACCCATGCGACTAGCGGGACAAACAACATAGCAAGGCTCATGATAAAAGCCCCTTCACCAATTGAATCTGTTATCGCAACTGCGTGGATCCAGAGCACCATATTTAATGACATCCAACCGCCTGTCATTAATATTTTTGGTAATTGCTTCGCCGTTATTCTATTTTTTTTCCCTCGACAAAAAGGGGCTAAAATGATGGCTGCAAATAAAAAACGGCTACCAAGAAAGGCAAAAATAGGCATTCCCTGCACTGATTCTCGGGAAAATACCCACCCCCAAGCCGCGATTATCGTGGTAAGCACCAAGAAAAATTCTGCCTTTCTTTGTGAATACATGTGTTCCTCTGGATAAATTAACTGACTCGCAGATACATCATACTGGCTTTTGTATGTAAACCAATCACATTTATGGCCTTTCTCTCCGACTTCCCTAAATAAAAAATATCTCGCCAAAGAACGATAAATATGACCTTAAATTAAGAGCCATTTCCTCTTAATAAAGATAATTTTACTTCTTGGCTGCTTTTTTCTTATTAACTAGACTAAGTCTGATTTTAAACGCGATAAATGGGGAAGTTTGCATAGAATCTCATCAATTTATCTTCTTACATAGCCTGAGATAATCAAGGGCAGACAAACAATGCACAACTTGATGAAAGGTTATATCATGGTTATTCAAAAAACATTACTGATAGATAATGATAAAATCAAAAAAATTAAGACTGCGATCAATAAGAGAAAATATGCACATGCCGATGAAATAAGTTTGTTATGGCAGCACGCTTTAAAATCATCGTCAGTCTTCAGTTGGGGAAAAGTGATGCTAATTTCTATCATTAGTGGTCTTGTTATCACAATAGCCACTTATTTGTAGGATGAGCTTTTAAAAAGAAGAAATCGAGCCTATCGCCCGATTTCTATTAACTTTCTTTGATATAGCTAAAATAGCTAATTCAACTAATTACCAGTAACCTAAGAATTTCCACCAAACGCTACCAATAAAGAACCAAATGGCTAAGTTAACTACGCTCATCACGAAACCTGTTTTCCACCATTCCGCAAGGGTTGCATAACCCGAACCAAAAATAATAGGTGCAGTACCCGTACCATAGTGTGTCAATGACATCATTAGTGATGATGAGAATGCTAATGTTAGAGCTAATAACATTGGTGGAGCACCAAGGGCTAAACCTGCCGAGAAAAATGCTGCATACATCGCCGTAATATGCGCAGTTGTACTCGCAAAGAAATAGTGAGAATACACATAAATTAAAACAAGAATTAGCATTCCCCATACCCAGCTAATGCCTAATCCATCAATAGTTGCACCGACGGTTAATGACATCCACTTTATGAGACCGAGCTTACCTAAAAAACTCGCCATCATGACTAAGGCAGAGAACCAAACGACAGTATCCCAAGCCCCTTTGTTTTTCAGAACGTCATCCCAATTAATAACCCCTGTCGCTAATAGAACACTCAGCCCAATAAACGCCGCGGTGGTTGCATTAACACTATATGCAGGCCCAAAAATCATGGCAGGTACACCAGCCCACAACAACAGTAACAGCCCAAAAACACCGAGAGTTATTTTTTCAGGTAATGAAACTGGGCCTAATTGTTGTAAACGTTCTTTGGCAAAATTTGGCGCATCCGGTGTTGAAGTAATTTCCGGCTTATACATCAAATAAATCACCAAAGGCATTAATATTAATGACACGATGGCAGGAACAAACGCCGCAATCGCCCACATACCCCAAGTTAATTCATTTTCTTGGCTTGTTTCACTAATAATCAAACTGACAATTAATGGGTTTGGCGCTGTCGCCGTAATAAACATTGCAGAAGTGATTGGGTTAATATTGTAGTTAACGAGCGATAAATAACGCCCTATCTTACCTGCGGTTCCATCTTCAGCCTTTGACCCAAAACTATCCGAGATCGAACGCATAATTGGGTGAATAATTCCCCCACCTCGAGCCGTGTTACTTGGTGTCACAGGCGCCAATATTGTTTCTGCTATTGCCAATGAATAAGCAATACCCAATGTTTTTTTACCGAATAAAGAAATGACATAATAACCTATCCTTGCCCCCAGGCCTGTTTTATTCAAGCTCATGGAAACCATGATAGAAATACCAATTAGCCAAATTAGATCATTAGAAAAGCCACTTAAAGCATCCGCAATTGCCCCTTTAGTTGATTCAGGGTTAGTGACCCCGGTTACTGCAACTAATGAAATAGCGACAATAGATACACCTCCTATTGGTAAAGCTTTACCAATAATAGCAGCGATTGTACCTACAAATAATGCTAAAAGATGCCACGCATTTGGATTAACACCTTCGGGAACAGGAATTAAGAACCAAATAATTAATGTTATTGCAACTGCGATTAGAGTTGGTACAGGTTTTAAAGGTGTTAGTTTATTCATAAGGTTATCCATACACGTATAAAGATGGAAATACAGAGTAATTTCAGTTATATATTCTAATTTTATCTTTAGATTAACAATATATAGCTCAAAAACCTTGATATTTATCAGTACGTGAATTCTTTTATGATAAATTTTAAGCCAGTTTGTAACGATGTGTAATATATTATTTCAGATATCAATCGTTCCATATTTCTTGCACAAAAAGATAAGCCTACACTTACATTAATAAGAGTAAGAATAAAACTGGGATTATTATTTGCTCTGTTACTAGGTTAACAGCACACAATCACATTTGTCACATAATCAAATTTGGTTAGTAATATACTAAAATTTCAATTTTTTTATAGTTCATCCTCAATTTATGATTGCTGAATCGAATTAATAAAATAAAACCAAGAAATATTCAAAATTATATTGAATATATAAAAAATTATAACAATGACAACATTGATTAAAAAACACGCATATTACTATTAAATTAATACCTCTGCTTAATTAACATTAGTTATTATCTTATCTGATAATTTAAAAAAACACTTATAGTGATTATGCTCTGTTCTCAATACCATTTTTATCTCTAATCTAAATGTGAGTAATCAAACTTATCAAAATATGACTAATAAGGAAACGAAATGCCCATTGATAACATTTACATCACAAACTCTCAACAACCATGTATTGTATTATGTACAACCAATAGCCATGAAAGTGCAATTAAAATTACCCAACACTTACTCGCTAATCGCTTAGCAGCATGTGTTTCCCTACTGCCTGAAATAACATCTGTTTATCTATGGCATGGTAATATCACGCAAGATAAGGAAGTTTTACTCTTGATCAAAACGACCCAAGGAAACCAACTTAATCTATTTAATGCAATAAAAGAAATACACCCATATGAAACCCCAGAACTCATTCGCTTAGACCCAAGCCAAGTTGAAGACAATTATCTGCAATGGCTGATTAACTCTGTCAAATAATAGGTATTAATCTGAGTTTAATAACTATAGCGTTATAAATTGTGAGCTAATATCATTTTTGTATAAATTAATTCAACTGGTCGGCTATGGTTTACCGTAAATTAGTGCTATATAAATAAGCTCGCTTTATATTTATTTTCCCTCCTTAATATTTGGAGGTTTTTTTTGTCTAAAATTGACTAGCGTATATTCCTTCAACCTGCTAAAAGTCCGATTTATTCGCCCCTTTGGCATTACATGGTTAGACAGCTATTATTATTATCGGCATTCTCCTTAAAGAAAAAAGCGACTGATATTAACATCAACCGCTTTGTGTATAAAAAATAGCCTGAATAAGCTAGTCTCGTAATGGCGGGTTTCTCACTTGCCTATCACCTGCTACATAATAATCTGCATTGCTTGTGGGTAACGAAGGACGGTTTCGAATTTTATCGGCAATTTTCTCTGCAATCATGATGGTCGTTGCATTTAAATTCCCTGTAATGATCAACGGCATAATCGATGCATCGATAACCCGTAGATTTTCAATACCGTGAACTCGCCCTGCACCATCCACGACTGCCATATCATCGTAACCCATTTTACAGGTTCCACACGGATGAAAAGCGGTTTCTGCTCTCTCGCGCACAAATGCATCTAGCTCTTCATCAGTGCTAATCTGTTTGCCAGGGCTTATTTCATCCCCACGATATGGGTCAAGTGCTGGCTGAGCCATAATTTCACGAGTAATACGAATGGCGGCACGAAACTCTTCCCAATCTTGCTCCGATGACATGTAATTAAACAAAATACTTGGATGTTGCTTTGGGTCTAGGGATTTCAAGCGAACACGCCCTCTACTAGGCGATCGCATTGAGCCTACATGGGCTTGAAAACCATGCTGATTGACTGCATTACTACCATTATAGTTAATCGCCACAGGCAAAAAGTGGAATTGAATATTTGGCCATGCGAATTTTTCGCTAGTGCGGATAAACCCACCTGCTTCAAATTGGTTGCTTGCGCCAACTCCAGTCCCTTTAAATAGCCACTCAGCGCCTATTTTAGGTTGGTTTATCCATTTTAAGGCTGGATATAATGAAACTGGTTGTTTGCATTCATATTGCAAATACATTTCAAGGTGATCTTGCAAGTTTTGCCCAACACCAGGTAAAACGTGCACAGCTGGAATATTGAACTCAGCCAAAACATCCTCAGGCCCAACTCCAGAACGCTGCAAAATTTGCGGTGAGGCGATCGCACCTGCACATAAAAGCACCTCTTTACTCGCCTTCACTACCGTAGGTGTAGTGCTATTACCTTGATAATATTTAACACCAACCGCTTTTTTCCCTTCAAACTCAATGGTATCTGTCGTGGCATGGGTAAGAATAGTCAGGTTATTACGCTTTTTCGCTTGGTCTAAATACCCTCTTGCTGTACTTGCTCGTCGCCCTTGCGGTGTAACTGTACGGTCCATTGGGCCAAAACCCTCTTGTTGAACCCCATTTAAATCATCTGTTTGCGGGTACCCTGCTTGTACGCCTGCTTCCACCATCGCATGAAATAGCACATTATTGCCATTTTTCGGTGTTGTCACACTGACGGGGCCATCTCCGCCGTGATAATCATTTGGGCCAATATCACGTGTTTCCGCTTTTCTAAAATAAGGTAAACAATCAAGGTAACGCCAGTCTTCTAACCCAGGCGCTTCCGCCCAACCATCAAAGTCTAGAGCATTCCCTCGGATGTAACACATCCCATTAATTAATGATGAGCCACCAAGCCCCTTTCCACGACCACACTCCATACGGCGGTGGTTCATATGCGGTTCAGGGTCAGTTTCATAAGCCCAATTATAACGTCGCCCTTGTAATGGGTACGCTAATGCCGCTGGCATTTGTGTGCGAAAGTCGAACCGGTAATCCGGTCCTCCTGCTTCAAGGAGCAGCACAGTAACATCAGGATCTTCTGTCAGGCGGGTAGCAAGAACGTTACCGGCTGAACCAGCACCGATAATAATATAGTCATAGACCATTGTTATCTCCTCTGTTTCAGTCAAATTAAAATGATGTGATTAAAAAACGGATGCAAATTCCCCCAGTTCCACTTGAATGGATTTCACTTGTGTATAATTTTGCAGTGTCATAACGCCATTTTCGCGGCCAACGCCGGAATGCTTATATCCGCCCACAGGCATTTGTGCTGGTGATTCACCCCATGTATTAATCCAACAAATCCCAGCCTCTAATTGATGAATAACACGGTGTGCACGTGTTAAATCTTGTGTCACCAATCCTGCTGCTAACCCGTACACACTATTGTTCGCACGAGCAATCACTTCGTCTTCCGATTGATAACTCAAAATACTCATAACAGGGCCAAAAATTTCTTCCTGTGTGATTTGCATTTCATCGTGGCAATCGGTGAATACGGTTGGTGCAACATAAGCTCCCTGTGCAAAATCGCCATCCATTAAGCGTTCACCACCGCACAATAACCTCGCGCCTTGTTGTTTGCCTAACTCAATATAACGCAACACGTTTTCCATATGAGCAAAACTGACTAATGGCCCAAAGTTGGTGTTTTCGTCAACGGGTGAACCTATTTTAATGCGAGCCACACGTTCAGTGATCTTGTCCTCAAACTGTGATTTAAGCGATTCAGGCACAAAAACCCGTGTTCCATTGGTACACACTTGGCCTGAACTATAAAAATTCGCCATCATGGCAATATCCGCGGCTTTATCTAAGTCTGCATCATCAAAAATAATTAGAGGCGATTTACCGCCTAGTTCCATCGTCACCTCTTTTAAAGAAGAAGCTGATGCATTCGCCATCACTTTTTTACCGGTTGCGATCCCCCCTGTGAATGAAACTTTGGCAATATCAGGGTGCTCTGTTAACCATTGCCCCACTTCACCGCCTTGGCCTGTCACTACGTTAAATACCCCTGCTGGCACGCCCGCTTCAGTGTATATTTCAGCCAACTTTAACGCTGTTAACGAAGTAACTTCACTGGGTTTGAACACCATAGCATTACCTGCTGCTAGTGCAGGAGCTGATTTCCATAACGCAATTTGGATAGGATAATTCCATGCACCAATACCTGCCACAACCCCAAGAGGTTCACGACGAGTATAAGCAAACGAGCTATCACGCAAAGGGATTTGCTGCCCCTCCAGCATCGGAATTAAACCTGCATAGTATTCAAGAACATCCGCCCCTGTAACGATATCCACATAACGAGTTTCAGAAAGCGCTTTGCCCGTATCAAGGGTTTCGAGGTAAGCCAATTCGTCGTTACGTTCCCGTAAAATATCCACTGCACGGCGTAAAATACGTGAGCGTTCCATCGCAGTCATAGCCGCCCAGACTTTCTGGCCTTGTTTGGCGCTTTCTACCGCCCATTGGATATCTTCAAGGGTCGCAGATTGCAGATCCGCGATAGTTTCCCCATTGGCAGGGTTGATTGCAGGAAATCGCCCGCATTCAGGTTGTGAACTGTCGACATAACCACCATGAATATAAAGCTTATGTATCGGTGGATGTTGCATATTATCTCCTCTGAATTGGTTATTAGGTTCCTAAAACCTCAGCACGTTGTAGTTGCATATCGATGTATTCGTTAGTGATTTTGAGTGCATCCTTAACAGGAAATTGTTCATTACTCAAAGCACTACGTAGCCATAGGCCATCAATTAAAGCAGCCAGCCCCTTCGCTGCCATCCGCGCATCTGCCTTGTTTAATACCCGCCCAAACTCATAGCTTAAGTTTGAATACAAACGCCGGTCATTAACCTGTTGTAAGCGGTTTAAATTCGGTTGATGCATACTGCTAGCCCAAAAGGCTAGCCACGTTTTCATCGCGGCCTCACTGGTTTGCGTTGGATCGAAGTTGCCTTCAACAATCGCCTGAATTCGTAGTTTTGCCTCCGCCCCTGTTAACATGCGTAAAC
Organism: Providencia rettgeri; assembly: GCF_013255915.1. Classification (GTDB taxonomy): domain Bacteria; phylum Pseudomonadota; class Gammaproteobacteria; order Enterobacterales; family Enterobacteriaceae; genus Providencia; species Providencia hangzhouensis. Next base: position 2,980,668 of record NZ_CP053896.1, read on the forward strand.
GTATTGCCACCGCAAAACCCAACTGGTATTGAATATGGCGCATAGTGGCTTCAAGCAAGCCATTTTTATCACGAAAATAATGGCTGATGATCCCTGTAGAAACCCCGGCTTTACGGGCAATTAACACAAAACTGGCTTCCTGCATTCCAACTTCATTAATCACAGCCAATGTGGCTTGAATTAACTGTTGTTTACGTATCGACTGCATTCCTATCTTCGGCATGGTATTTGAACCTAAAAAATACATTGATCCCTTTTATTAAACGTTTTTTTGATTGAATGTTCAATCAATATTAACTATTGTTTACAACAATTCATTCACAATCAATATAAGAGAGAAGATAACAAAAACCAAATCTTGGCTAATAAATCAATAGATTAGCTTAGAAAGTAATTTTAACCTGTTAAATAAATAAAAATGTGGAATGTCCAATGACAACTCAAAATAGCCCAAAAAATAAGCAGAAGGATAAATTGAATTCTGTGGTTTTTTTTACTTCCGCCGGTCTTATTCTGGCGTTTTCTTTTTTCACCATCTTGATGACTGAAACAGCAAATCAGTGGATCGTTGCCGCGCTTGGGTGGGTATCTAAAACCTTTGGTTGGTATTACCTGCTAGCAGCAACGCTTTATATTGTTTTTGTCATTTTCGTTGCTACCTCACGCTTTGGTAATATCAAACTCGGCCCTGAACAATCTAAACCTGAATTTAGCGTGCTCAGCTGGTCTGCGATGCTATTCGCGGCAGGAATTGGTATCGATTTAATGTTTTTCTCCGTCGCTGAGCCGGTCACCCAATATATGCTGCCGCCAACGGGCGAAGGCGAAACCTTAGAAGCAGCTCGTCAGGCGATGGTGTGGACACTGTTCCACTATGGCCTAACGGGCTGGTCTATGTATGCCTTAATGGGGATTGCACTGGGTTACTTCAGTTATCGTTATAACTTACCGCTAACCATTCGCTCCGCACTCTATCCTATTTTTGGTAAACGGATTGACGGCCCAATTGGCCATACAGTAGATATTGCGGCAGTACTAGGGACGATTTTCGGTATTGCAACAACTCTTGGGATCGGGGTTGTTCAGCTGAATTATGGCCTCAAAGTATTATTCGACTTACCTCAAGGGCTCCCCGTGCAAAGTGGGTTAATTCTGCTATCAGTGATTATGGCCGTGATTTCTGCCACATCTGGGGTAAATAAAGGTATTCGGGTGTTATCCGAGCTCAATGTGCTTTTGGCATTTGGCTTGATTTTATTTATCTTATTTGTCGGCGATACCGAGTTCTTACTCAATGCCTTAGTACTGAATGTGGGGGATTATATCAACCGCTTTATGGGTATGACCCTCAATAGCTTTGCCTTTGACCGCCCAACGGATTGGATGAATAGCTGGACGCTGTTTTTCTGGGCGTGGTGGGTAGCATGGTCGCCATTTGTTGGGTTATTCCTCGCTCGTATTTCTCGTGGTCGGACCATTAGACAGTTTGTGATCGGTACTTTAATTATTCCGTTTGTTTTCACACTATTGTGGTTATCTATTTTTGGTAATAGTGCATTGTATGAAATCATTCACGGCAATAGCGAACTTGCCAAAACCGTCCTCGACGCCCCCGAAAAAGGCTTCTATTCACTACTTGAGCTTTACCCTGGCTTTGGCCTAACCGCTTCTGTTGCAACCATTACTGGGCTGTTGTTCTATGTCACCTCTGCTGACTCCGGCTCATTAGTATTAGGTAATTTCACCTCAAAACTCAGTGATATTAACAACGATGCTCCTAATTGGTTGCGAATTTTTTGGTCTGTCGCAATTGGTTTACTCACCTTAGGGATGTTAATGACAGATGGCGTCGCTGCTTTACAAAATACAACGGTGATCATGGGCTTACCATTTAGTTTTGTGATCTTCTTTATTATGGCTGGGCTATATAAATCATTAAAAGTTGAGGACTTTAGACGCGTTAGTTCGCTAAATACCAATGCGCCAGCACCGCTGTATGGCAATGGAACACTCAATTGGAAACAGCGTTTGGGACGAGTGATGAATTTCCCGGGAACGACTTATACCCAGCGGATGCTTGATTTGGTGTGCATTCCTGCTATGCAAGAAGTGGCAAAAGAGCTCAGTTTAAGGGGAGCGAAAGTGGAATTTAACACCTTGCCACCCATTGCTGATGAGCGCTTAGACCATTTAGAGCTAACTGTTGACCTTGGTGAAGAACAAAGCTTTATTTACCAAGTGTGGCCACAGCGCTATTCCGTTCCCGGTTTTACCTATCGCGCACGTTCAGGGAAATCCCATTATTACCGCTTAGAAACCTTCTTATGGGAAGGCTCACAAGGGAATGATTTAATGGATTACACCAAAGAACAAGTGATTAGCGATATTCTAGACCAATATGAAAAACATATGAATTTCATTCATTTAAGCCGTGAAGCTCCCGGTGCAACCTTAACATTCCCTGAATCTGTATAATTTGACCTCTAAGGGGGCGATGCTCCCTTAGAGTCAACAAATGAACAACTTATCAATAAGGGCGGCCCGCTTGCTCTAACATTTTTTTCATTTGCTGGCGATCATTCATCCAAGCCATTGAATTAGGGCACCCTGCTCCCGTCGGGTTAACATCACACACATTAAAATGTTTTGAAAACGCATTTTCATCTGCATTTCGCTGCTCTAACAAAGCTTGATAACTTTGTTCTTCTTGTGGAAGTTTCTTTTTGGGATCAAAGACAAACTTTTGTTGTATCTGTAATTTTTTAATTCCTTGGTAGTCTTGATTAAACTCGCGATCAGCGGGTGACTTTTCTTTAAATGTAAAGTCGCTGGCAAAGCCATAAGAAGTAAAACAAAGAAAAATAGCAATAATAACCTTTTTAAACATATCAATTTCCTGCTGTATCCATAAGTAAATATTATATGTCAGCAGAAACACATGGTGTTGAATAATAATAAGTGAAATTTATAAAATCCTTAATATTCAAATAAATAATTTACATAGGTTATTAAATCAATTGATTGATACATCATTGAAATTGGCTTAGTCTTGTTATATCAACCCTATGATGGATATTGGTGATAGCCCATTTTCTCTGAAATATTACGCCCCGCCGTTTTCAGTAATTGGACATAGTCATCAATACGCTGCTCATCAAAACGAATCGTTGGGAACGAAATCGATAGCCCTGCAACCACATGACCTAAGCGGTCATACACTGGCACAGCAATACAGCGCAGTCCTAACTCTTGCTCTTCTCTGTCTTGTGCATAATGGCATTCACGAACGGTGGCTAATTCCGCCAGCAGGTCTTCTATCGTTAAAATTGTTGTTGCCGTTTTTTGACTAAAAGTTTCATCTTTCAATGCCAAACGAATGGATTCTTCATCTTGCCAAGCGAGTAAAATCTTACCGATTGCGGTGCAATACAATGGGTTACGACGCCCAACCCGTGAATACATGCGTAAATTATAACTCGAGTCGATTTTATGGATATAAATAATGGCATCTTCATCTAATGCACCCAAATGCACCGCTTCATGGGTTAATTGGCCAATACGGCGCATTTCTTTATCTGCAATTTCTATCAGGTCAACATACTCGAGGGATTTTGCCCCTAATTCGAAGAGTTTTAAGGTCAGTGAATACTTATCTGCTTCACCTTCTTGATCCACATATCCTAACTGTTTCATCGTTTGCAGAAAACGAAATGTCGTGGCTTTTGACATCAATAAACGCTGTGAAAGCTCAGACACACCAATCTCTTTTTGCTCACCAAGGGCGCTAAGAATGCTAAATACCTTAACCACTGCTGAAACAGCATCCGTTTGAGTCGTTTTATCCATTATTTTTCCATCATCCTATAATCCTATAAATTGATATCGACATTACACCCTAACTAATAGCATAAGTGGCTATCATGATAAAAACAAGAACGGCGATTCGATATTTTTAAAACAGCGTTTCATTTTTATTGAAGTTCTATTTAAAATGGGTTTTAATAGCATCATTAAGTAGCAATAGTTTACTAAGTCGTAATCGCGCAGGTGGTGAAAATGAATACACATCCGCAAGTTGCCGTTATTGGCGAATGCATGGTTGAGTTGCAAAAATCGGGTGAACTTTATAGACAAACATTTGGTGGGGATACACTCAATACCGCGCTATACCTGTCTCGTTTAACTAAAGATCACGGTGTGACAACCCGTTACATCACCGGTTTAGGTCAGGATCCATTCAGCCAGCAAATGCTAGCAAGCTGGCAGCAAGAAGGCATCAATACCGATGAGGTATTTATTTCTGATAAACACCTACCGGGTATGTACCTAATTGAAACCTCAGCTGATGGCGAACGCCGTTTTTTCTATTGGCGCGATAATGCCGCCGCAAAATTTTGGCTTGATGCCGTTTGTCTTGACCACAACAGCAAAGCCCACACACAGCAAATCCTAAATTCGCAACAATTTATCTATTTAAGTGGCATCAGCCTAGCCATTTTACCTAGCGCTTCACGCCAGTTGTTATTTGAAATGTTACAGCAAGCTAAACAGCATGGTGCCCAAATTGTGTTTGATAATAACTATCGCCCCGCACTTTGGTCTTCCAAACAAGCGGCACAACAGGCTTATCAGCAAATTTTAAGCTTAACCGATATCGCTTTTCTGACCTTTGATGACGAACAACTGCTTTACGATGATATTGATGAAACTGATGCAATTGCACGTACCCAACAATATGGTGTGAACGAAATAGTGATCAAGCGCGGTGCTGATGCCTGCTTTGTGATTATCGATAACGAACGTATTGAAGTTCCTGCGAATAAAATCAACCACGTGGTTGATACCACTGCAGCAGGGGATTCTTTCAGTGCCGGCTACCTTGCTTGCCGTATTTTAGGTGGCAACCCATGCGAAGCGGCAAAAACAGGTCATTTACTGGCTGGAACCGTCATCCAACACCGGGGAGCGATTATTCCATCCGAAGCTATGCCAACCACTGCTTTAGAAACATGTTAAGAGGCTTTAACCATGAATCAATTACTTGAAAGAATTAAGAAACTCAATGTTGTTCCTGTTATCACCATTAATAATGCAGAGCATGGTGCGCCATTAGCAAAAGCTTTAGTGGAAAATGGCCTGCCATGTGCAGAGGTCACCTTCCGCACCCCTGCCGCAGTACAAGCAATTAAAAATATGCGTGCTGCCTACCCTGAATTATTGATTGCTGCAGGTACGGTATTAACCACAGAGCAAGTTGACCAAGCCATTGAAGCGGGTGTAGATTTTATCGTCAGCCCGGGTTTTAACCCAAAAATTGTGGCTTATTGCCAACAAAAGAACGTGATTATTATTCCTGGGGTGAATAACCCAAGCTTAGTGGAGCAAGCCCTTGAATTTAATCTCACCACGTTGAAATTCTTCCCAGCCGAAGCCTCTGGCGGAGTTGCCATGCTCAAAGCACTCAGCGCCGTTTACCCGGTTAAATTTATGCCAACTGGCGGTATTGGTATGAAAAATATAAAAGAATACACCGCATTACCGTCTGTATTAGTGTGCGGCGGTTCATGGATGGTACCGAATGAATTAATTGACAGTGAAAACTGGCAAGAGCTCGGCAAACTCATTGCCGAAGCTGCAACTATTTAATTTATAATAAAAGTTTCGTTGTTGTTATTGCGCCCTTACTGGATGGTAAGGGCTTTTTTGTTGTTCGTGTTTATTAAAATATTGTTTCATTATTAGCTTTATCAAATTAATCAAAGAATATAATACAATTTACTAATAACTTAGCTTTTAGATTTATTTAAGTAACTGACAAATAAATAAGAATTGAATGAAACTGCATACATTTTATTTTCGCAGAAGAAAACCAATAAAGTTTATTTTATTAATACTACTTATATACCCCATTAAAAATCTTATTAACTATCTAATAATATAAAATTCAAATAACACTTCGGCAACGAGATATAACTTCCTTTATCGCTTCACCAAGTTCTTCATCAGAAATACTATCCGGCAAAACAATATAGTCATCCTCAGTAAATCCATCCCCCGTCCATGTTTCTAGTTTTTTATGGAGTGTTGGCGTAATTATTATATGATCACCCTCTCGACAAATGTGGCATAACATCATTTTTAATAAAAAACTTTTACGGTTTTTCGACTTGCATATTTTTTTCCCATCATCAATCCATTTTTGATAGGCCAAAGATACACCATCACGACTAAAAATATCCTCGGGCGTATTTATATCAATTATTCTACTATTATCCAGCGCTAAAAATATTGTTTTGCCTAACTCCCGCGTATCAACCTCTTTCGAAAGATGATAAATAGGCATTTTATAGTCCAAAACACGGAGATTATAACGCGAAATGGTATGTATAAAATAATACTCCTCATTAAAGTAAATGCTTACCCAAGACTCTTTAGTAGAAGAATTACTCATCTATCCTCCTTGCTTTACAATTATTACTCTAAGACTTATATTCTTTTCTGCTGCATATATTATTGACTGATTGATTTCCAGCCATTGTGATGCTGTTGTTTTATCTAGAACTCCTAGCTCTATTGTTTTAGTTTTTATATCTGAGCTTTTCAATTCAACGCCGGACTTACTAGCACCTTTAAAATCATTTACTTTATTAATGTAACTGTTAAGTACTCGATTTATTTCATTCTGCTTTTGGTGTGTCTTTGCACTGGTATTTAAGGTTTTCACACTTACAGCTTCTCCCTTTGAAAAATAATCGAAAGTTTCAAACCCATATGACATTCTTTCTGCTTTCTTAAAATTTCTATGTACACCAATATAATCTTCAAATGGATAGCCTTGCTTGTAAACGCCTTCACTACAGCCTAGACATTTTACTTGACCACACTTCGGCAACGAGAAAGTACTTCCTTTATGGCTTCACCGAGTTCTTCATCAGAAACACTATCCGGCAAAACAATATAGTCATCCTCAGTAAACCCATCCCCCGTCCATGTTTCTAATTTTTTATGGAGTGTTGGCCTTAATGTTAAAAAACCATTTTTCTCTCTAATATTGCATAACATCATTGATTGATAAAAAATTTTTTTATTTTTGAAACCAAGAGAAGATAAGTTTTCACTGAGCCATTTTTTTTCACACTCTGCAAGGCGATCTCTATTAAAAAAAAAGCTATCTACATGAGGATCTATAACTCTACATTTTTTTAGAGCAACTTTAGATAATTTACCTAGCTCACTATTTGTGACTTTTTTATTAACTGATACTATAGGAACCGTATCATCTACTACAAATAAATGATACCCTGACAAAACCATAATAAAATAAAAAAAATCATTTACTCGAATGGATATATTATTTCCAGAGTCATAGTTTTCCATCTCTCCCCCCTATTTTACTACTGTAATTTTCATATTAATATTATTCTCTATAGAATAAGCTATGGATTTATTAATTTCCACCCATTGAGCTGAAGTTGTTTTACTTGGGATTGCTATTTCTATAGTCATTAGTTTGATATCTGAATTTAATAGTGTGAGCCTTGATTGGTCTATCCCTTTAAAATTAACCACATCATTTATATATCCGTTTATTTTTGAACTGATCTTAACTGGGTTTTGATATGTTTTAGCTCCCGTATCTAATGTTTTTACACTTATCGCTTCTTTATTTTTTGTGAAATAGTCAAATGTTTCCGTCCCCGCAGGTAACCTTTCACTATCCGCTAGTTTTCTAGATTTACCAATATAATCTTCAAATGGATAGCCTTGCTTGTAAACGCCTTCACTACAGCCTAGACATTTTACTTGACCACACTTCGGCAACGAGAAAGCACTTCCTTTATGGCTTTACCTAATTCTGCGTTTGTTACTGTATCCGGTAAAATAATATCATCATCATCACTATATCCATCTCTCGTCCAATCTTTTAGTTTTTTATGCAAACTAGGTTGCAATATAATGTTACCATTAATTCGTTTAATACTGCATGACATCATATTTAAAAAAAGTGATTTTATACTTTTAAACTTACATTTAATTAACACATCACCAACCCACTCTTTATAGTCTTCATCAATCCTCTTCCTATCAAAAAAATCAGAATTTTCATACGGATCTATAATTCGACACTGACTTAATGCTAACTTTAACATTTCACCTAACTTTTCTTCAGCAGTATTTTTTTCCAAACAATAAACGGGCGTCTCATTATCTCTAACAAAAAAATGATATCCCGAAAGAACAAATATAAAATAAAATCGTTCGTTAACTCGGATTGATACATTATCCCCAGAATCATAATCAAGCATATATTGTTCCTTACTTAACAACCGTTATATTAAGTTTTATGTTTTTATCATTAGCGTAAATTATTGATTTATTAATTTCAATCCATTGTGCTGGAGTAGTTTTACACGGTATAGCTAACTCTATCGTTTTATTTTTTACACTTGACTTTTCAAGCTTAAATTTAATGCTGTTTATTCCTTTGAAATTAACCACATCATTTATATATCCGTTTATTTTTGAACTGATCTTAACTGGGTTTTGATATGTTTTAGCTCCCGTATCTAATGTTTTTACACTTATCGCTTCTTTATTTTTTGTAAAATAGTCAAATGTTTCCGTCCCCGCAGGTAACCTTTCACTATCCGCTAGTTTTCTAGATTTACCAATATAATCTTCAAATGGATAGCCTTGCTTGTAAACGCCTTCTCCAAAAGCCATATAGGTTTTTCTACCGTCCGGCTCAATTCTATATATTTCTTTGATATCTATAATAGGCCAAGATTTTTTACCATTCAATAGCGCATCAACATATCGGCCTGAATTCGCTGATATGCTAGCAGCACTTTTAACAGTAACAATATATCCTGCTACCTTAGTAAATAGTTGACCAGTTTCTAAACCCGCATTAAACGCACCATCAGCTCCAGCTTTCTGATATTCGATTTCAATTTTATTAATTCGATTTAGAATATCTTGTTTTTCACCCTCAGCTATATCACTGAACATTGTTTCACTTGTTAATAAAGCACGTATCCCATCCCATGTTTCTTCATAATTTATTGTTCCATTTACAACATATTTTAATGTATCCCATAACTCTGCAGGAACTCCCGCAACGAAACCGGCAGCAAAAATACCATCCTGATGACTACTGGCTAATCCCCATTTGATATGGATCCCAGCACGCTTAAAAAGATTAGGCTCAGCAGCTAGCTCTTTTTCCATTAACTCACGTTGCTTGTGAGATAAATAGTTATAACGAAAAGTATTCTCAGCACTATTTGCTGCGCTATAAACCCCTCCGGGTTCGCCAGTAAATATCGCACCTGCAAATCCGCCAAAAGCTTTCGCCATTTGAGCTTTTTGTTCTGCTTTCTTTTTCCATTCATGCGCCTGAATTAAATTATCATCTAGAGCAATCGCTGCAAATTCCGCAGCGAGAGCACCAACAACAGCACCTTTTGTATTGTTACCTGAAAGCTCAGCAGCAAGCCCGCTCACAGCAGCGTGACTGAGCATTTTCCCTGATTGACCTAAAATTTGCCCATTATCGCCAATTAGCCTAGCACCCTCTGCATTCAGTTGATTAGCGACATTACCTAAAAATGCATTTTTTAAATTTTGAGTAAAACTGCCACCTTGAATTGATGTATTAATGCTTGAACTAACAACAGATTGTGCCGCAACACGTTGTGCCACATTACTCCAATCACCATCACTCAATAAAGGTAGCTTCGCTTCAGCCCCAGTTCCTGCTCCCCACTCCATATGAACATCTAAACCACTGAGTGCGCCGGAAACAGCCATCTGGATAATAATCGATTTAACCGTTTCGCTCCGGCCTAATGCATTAAATGTTTTTGTTAAATCTCCTTTATTTTCAACCAATGCATTAGCTGTTTGAGCTGATAAAGCCATCACGCCACTATAAGCCGCTCCGGATATTGCACCTCCTGTCACACCACTAGATCCGGATGATGCCCAAGCTGCAAACTCGGTTGCCGTTCCGTGAGTCATTGCTGCAACTGAAATCATAATCAATGCTGACACTACAGGGTTTAAATGCTGACTTTCATAATCCCATTGCTCATAAGCATCTTTAACAATATCCCATTGGATATCTTTACGATCTTTTAAACTGGCTAGCCATTTAGTTTCATCCCTTTTCCCTAATTCATTAAGGACACTTTCTAAATTTTGAGCATTTTTAGCTTTAACATCTGCACTCACACCATTCGCGGCACCAACAGTCAACGCACCACCAATATGTAATGAGGGTAATACCCATGAGTCCTCTTTATATCCCTTATCCCGGTGAGTAATATAAAAGCCAGTTGAATTAGAAATGACTTGCTCAAACTTACTATTTTTAACTGCTTTAAAATTCACCTTACCAGTCTGGCTAGTTATCTTTGCATTTTGTCTGGTGTTGAGTTTTGTAGCTTCTAATGTGATATCGTCTTTGGCAAATAAGTTGATATCTTTATTTGCGACAAATTCAAAGACTTTATTCGTAGCAGATTGAAAGTTTTTTATTTCATGGGTCGAACCCCAGAAGCATGATTTTATACCTAAAAAACGATTGCAATATTTGCGCTCTTCCTCCCACTTAGTCGTTTCAATCATAGATTGTGCGTAAAGGATCCCCCCCTTAGCTGCAATATCAATAAAGCCTTTCGCTGCAAGTTTTGTTGCTTGAAATAATGTACTACCATTTGACAATAAAGTGATATTTTTCCCGCTATGAATTTCTGATCTACGTTGTTCCCTTTTATCTGTATTATTTTTTCGACTTTCCTCTGTTAATGCTTCAAACTTGATATTGTTATCACTTGTAATTGTGATATTTTTACCTGCTTCTAACTTAGCGCCTCGACTAACAAAATCTCCAGCAGAACTTAAAACAATATCTTTACCACTCTCTATTGAAGTGACTAAATTTTTCCTTTCATAAAAATTCCTAGTTGGAAAGTCAGTCAAGGAATATGATGTAGAATCAAGAGTAAGTTGTTTGCCCGCTGATAGTGTGATGTTTCCCCCACTCGAAAGGTTAGCTGAAATAATCCCCATATCTTCACCACTCATCATAGTGAGATCTTTTTTAGCGGAAATGGGAGCAATTAGTTTCTGCATTTGTGAATGAGATAATACTCGCGTTAATTCATTCGCTTTTTCTGGTAAAAAATATGCATCTAGTGTGTCCGTAAGAACAGCATCATATTCACCAGACGAGAATCGAGGCCTAATTGAAAGCTCAGAGCCATTTATAAAATTAATGTTATTATTAGAATAAAAACCATAACCTGATGAAAATAAATTACCACCCGCTTGAAGCAATAAGTCTTTATTTGTTTGTATTTTCCCTCTATTGTTAAGAAAGTCATTAAAATTAGTTTTATATTTTTCACTATCCCATAACTCTTTAACTCGTATCTTAGGGGTATTTATATCGTTTTCCAAAAACAATATATTTTCACCTACATTTACAGAGAAATTATTTAGAGGTTTTATCACTGAATCGAGGAAAATTACATTTCCTTTTGCTTGCACTAAGATATCATTTTTAACTGAAATATTTCCTTCATATGCTTTCCCATTTTTATTGTAATATCTTTCAGGCGTGTCATTTGAAATCAACACACTGCCTTGTAAAGATTTTATAAACGCATTATTTGCATTTACTTGACTATTTTTCCTTACTTCTATATTTTTATCAGCTGAAAGAATAAAATCATGCTTTGTATCTATTTCTGCATTTTCTAAATCAATATTTGTATTAGAAAATATGTATACATCCTGTTCGGATTTTAACCCATGATTAATTTTAACATTTCCCCCCTTGATAAAAACATTTTTAGCAGTAACAATATTAGGTACATCCTGAATGATTTCTTTATCTTTTGGTAGAACGATGAAAGGTTTATCATCATAATAATCAAGGTGAGAATAGCGATTAGATGGATATAGCTTACTTGCTTTTGAGTTGCCATAATCAGGTTTATTAATAATGCCTTTAACAAAGCCATTACCTAGTGATATTCTATCATTGGATGTATATCTAAAATCCACATCCTCTAAGAAATCACTCATAAAATTATTACCTGCGAAAATACTGGCAGGAGCATAAATAGGGTAGTCTATTTGGCGTAATGCAAAAGTCTCATCAGGTAGTCTATACCCAGTAATACTATAATCTATAAATTGATTGCTAATGGCAGGGCTATCTGTGAATGTTAATTCATTCCGCATGGCATTTGGTGTAAACCTATAATAACGCTCATGTTCGTTTTGAACTAATAAACTACTATTTATGAAGCTCCTCCCTGTCAATATCATATTTCCTTTTGATTTTATATTACTACCATAGTTTAATAATTCATTAGCGGATATATATAAGTTCTTACCAGCCAAGATATCACCTGTTTTACCAATGGTTTTATAGGCATATTTATAATTTCCTAGATTAATAACAGGTAGGGAAGAAATGGGAACTGTACCACTAAGCAATCTATTTAAAAACTCCAAGTTTCTTTTTGGGTCACTAATCCCAGAATTGACAAAATAACTATTTTGCCAGTCTCTAAAATCATAGGCGGGCACATCATAATTATGTGTCAGAAAATAAAGAACTCCATCATCTGTTATTCCTTCTTTTATCGGGTTTAAAATAATGGGATTTTTAAATTCCTTACCCACTGCATCATTGGAAAAAACAGATTTTTTATCATCACTACCTTGAGCGGTAAAATATAGTCCCTCTAAGCTTCGGTTATTTGCAACCTCTTTCGCTCTAACAACCAAGTCTCCCTTTTCTGTTTTAATCGTTGCGGACTTGTTTACGATAGATTGACTTAAATCTCCAATTGCATTTTTCTGTATCCACAAATTTTCTTTCGCTTGAACAAGTGCTTTTTCACCCGTATTTTTAATTGTATTAGAAAAAATACGCATGTCCTTACCTACTATAATCTCGCCTTCATTGATTAAAGAATTTGTCGCAAGGGTAATATCATTTTCCGCATTTAATTTTGCATTTTTCTTAATATAGAGTTCTTTACCACTAACATTAATTTCATTTTTTGATTGAATATTACCATTTGTTGTAATTTTCCCATCAGCAGTTAGTATTAAGCTTCCTTGAGTGGTGTAAATGTTATTTAAATTGACTCCTATACCTGATGCTGTACTCGTTAATTTTATTTGGCCAGCATACATGCCTCCAAGTGCTTTTGTATCAATAGCAATAATAGGGCTTTGTATTTCGCCATTAATTGATGTTACAGTTCCTTTTTGGAAATCAATACGATTATTCCCATGCATCAATGAGACATTTTTCCCTTTAATTTGTCCATTAAGAACCATTGCTTGGCTAATAATATCCGTATAATTTGGGGTTTCGGCATTCATTCCTTTATTGCCAATGGTGATCGTCCCTTTTTTTACTTCAATAGCAGATAATTGACCGTCGCTACCAAGAAATGGTTTTCCTGTTGTTAGGGTGAGCGCGGGAACATTGATAAAGCTACATCCATTGCACGTTATTCCATTTGGATTTGCTATAATCACATTCGCAGATTTTCCCGCCACTTCCAATTTTCCAAGTAACTGGGACTGACTATCACCTACAACTTCATTAATAATCAGTTCTGCATTAATTCCTCTTAACTTATTGTTTCCATTTATGTCCCCTGCGAGTTGAGTTTTTACTGTATTCTTTGAATTATTTAATATAATACCTTTTTCAAGTACATTAAATTGTTGGTATTTATTATGCGAAATACCATTTTCATTTGGAGTAGCTATATTAACAATAGTGGTGCTGTTTTTTTGATAAACTGAAGAGTCATTCCCTGAAACTAAAATATTACTACCCCAAGATGGATTAATCGGAAATAATATAAATAAACACATCAGATAGTAGATAATAAAACGCTTCAAACGTGGTATTTTATGTTCAACCATAAACTTCTCCTACACAGATTATGGGTTAGCTTGAATATTCCAATGTAATGACCAATTATTTACCTTTAATTTCGATGGGTAATACAAAGGAGTGCTAGAATTCCTTGTGTTCTAACTTCATTAACTAAAACATATGATGAGTTTGATTCCATTTTTCTAATACTATTTTCATTTCTTCCTTATTTTTTAACGGCAGGTTTTATAATTCTTTTCTTTGATTTAATTCTGATATCAATCTTTGATTTTTCTCTTGAGCATGGATATCCCTGAAAACTGATAGTGATGTCAAAAAAGAATAAGCACATTTATTAAAATGTGAATACCAAGCCAATTATTTTCATGAAAATGATAATAGTATTTTTCATGTATATATCCCTATGTGTTCCAACATGAAAAAAAAAAATAACAGTGACATATATATCCAACAAGCATCAAATTTATTATATGTCTTATAAAAATTAAAAACATGATTAGTTTAAAAAACAAATAGCAACTATAACCACCACAAACCTAATTTACTTATTAAGGCTTGTGGTGGTGAATAATTAAATTATTGGCTAACTAACCAATAAAACGTTTTAACTGTAAACGCAACATCTCATTTTCGCGTCGGAGTATTTCATTTTGATCCATTAGGCTCATAGCCATTGCGATGCCCGGCCAGTCAATTTCTAATTCATGGTAAAGACGCACGGCTCTTCTCACAATGACTACCGCTTGGTCGTCAAACAACCATTCATTAGTAGTTTCAATAGGTTGAATTATCCCAAGGCCGACAATTTCCTGTAATTCATCTTCAGCAATACCGGTATGAACGCAAAAATCAATAACGGTTAATGTGGTTAACTGTTCCATTATTTTCCTCCCCAATTTTTACGCGGGTCAAAGTGCGTATGGCTCTCAGCCAACTTCTGCCATAGTGCATCCGACTCTGCATTACTGCTATTCGGCATCACGATTTTTATAATCGCATACAGATCCCCAGCTGTGCCTTTATGTTTCAGCCCTTTGCCTTTAAGGCGTAATTTTTGGCCAGCTTGGCTATTAGCAGGAACGGTGATCACAATCGGGTCTTTTAATGTTGGAATGGTGACTTTAGTTCCGAGGGCTGCCTCCCATGGCGCAAGCGGCACGACCACTTCTAAATCATGGCCTTTGATATCAAATAATGGATGTGGTGCAATGCGGATGGTTATCCATAGATCGCCATTTTCACCGCCATTTTCCCCCGCTGTGCCTTGCCCTTTTAAGCGAATACGTTGCCCATCAATCACCCCTGCCGGGATAGTCACATTAAGTGTTTTGGGAACTTCATTTTCGATAAAACCAAAAGCGTTATAGACGGGTAAGTTATAGCTAATGGTACGTTTATGTGGTTCTTGGGTTTCTTCAAGGAAAACAGCCAGTTCAACTTCTAAGTCCTGCCCGCGGTGACTGCGTGTTTGCCTTGTGCCACCACGTGTACGTTGGGAAAACATCGATGAAAAAATGTCATCAAAACCACCCGCATCAAACCCTTGCTGAGAATATGTGTGGCTTTGTTGACCTTGGTTGGCTTGGTTAAAATAGGGATCATTTCTGTGCTCCCACATTTCATCGTATTCCGCGCGTTTTTCTTTGTCGCTGAGTACCGCCCACGCCTCTGCAATTTCTTTAAATCGCGCTTCTGCATTTGGCTCTTTACTGACATCGGGGTGATATTTTCGCGCTAAACGGCGATACGCGGTCTTAATGGTTTTTAAATCATCGGTGCGCTTAACACCCATGATGCTGTAATAATCCTTTAGTTCCATAGTCATATCTCGTTCACTTATCTGTTGAATAGAATTCTTATGGTATTTACCCAATTGGGTTAAACATCACAACGACCTTGAATTTAACTTAGGACATTTACGCAGTAATTGGAATAGCTAGGCCATGATAAAATTCCACAAAAAACAGGAAATTTACGCTATTTCAGGCTAAACCTATAAGAGTGCCGTTTGATTAATAGGGGAACTCTATGGATGCTCTTGCCAATCGCCTGAACTATAAAGTCAATTTTGCCATATCTATTGAGGATTTTATTCGATTAATTCGCCAGTCACCATTTAAAGAAATGGTGCCAACCGATAATCTCACTCAATTAGATGCAATGTTGAATAACGCGGATTTATTGGTTAGTGCATGGGATGAGGAACAGGTGGTCGGTTTTGTCCGCACGGTGACGGATTTTAGTTCTTGCTGTTATATCTGCGAACTGGCCGTTGATATGCATTATCAAAAACACGGTATCGACCGCCAATTAATGCGCCTCGTCGCTGAAGAACTCCCCGCCGACTGCCAGATTTTATTTTTCTCCACCGACAGCAACCTCACCGAATACTTAAAACTGGGGTTCACCCAATCCCCAAGAGCATGGCACACCACGGCAGAGAATTTTTTGGTTAGATCGGCAGAGCTGGATGAATAATAGAAAGTAAAATTACTAAAAACGTAGAAAATGATAGAGTGATAAGCAACTCATCTCGTTAGTAAAAGACTGACATAGACACATAAAAACAAATTTAATTTAAATGAGTATTAAAATATCTCAATACTGATGCTCTAAATAATTCGTGCTACAGCTAGGCGGCAAGCTAGTTTAGCCCTAGGAGCATACATCAGTATGTGACTAGGGTGAACTAGTGAAGCCAACAACGCTGTGGTGCGAAGTATGACGAGCATCTATCTGAGGCGGCCGCGGAGGCGCTTAATAGCCTGACTATGCAGCTGACTCACCCTTGACTCCCCCACCTCCAACACCGCGCCAATCTCCTTCAAATTCAGCTCTTCTTGGTAATACAGCGTCAGCACCATTTTCTCGCGCTCAGGCAGCTGCTCAATCGCCGCCGCAATTTGATCACGCAAGCTGGAGTCCAGCAACAAGCTCAACGGGTTACCGCCGTCATCTTCATCCATTTGTGGCTCACAGCTTTCCCCGTGAATTTCATGCCACTCATCATAGGAAAACAGTTGGCTATTATTGGTGTCTAGTAGCGCTTGGCGATACTCAGCAAGGTCAATATCCAGCGCTTTGGCGATTTCCGGCTCAGTCGCACTTCGCCCTAAAGATTGTTCCAGCGCACCAATGGCTTTGGTCATTTCTCGTGCTTGGCGGCGCACACTACGCGGCACCCAGTCACGACTACGCAATTCATCTAGCATTGAGCCACGAATACGCTGCACCGCATAGGTAGCGAACGATGCCCCTTGAGTCACATCGAAACGTTCCAATGCATGCAATAAACCAATGCCCCCCGCTTGAATTAAGTCGTCGATATCAACACTGGCGGGTAGTCTGACTTGCAGTTTTAGGGCTTCATGGCGTATTAGAGGGTAATAACGCTCCCATAGGCTATTTTTATTAATCACACCTTCGGCAGTATACAAATCACTCACAACCTGAATCACCCTTCAAGCTCTATAAAAGTTATTCATTATCTGTGTTGGTTTTGAATTCAATCCGTAGAGTAAGGCACTAAATGTGGCTTTATTTGCCTTATCCTAAATAGGTAAAATTTGAATGATTGCAATGTTAACGATTGTTTTAACACAATTTTTAGGGAATTTTACTGGTAATACAAGAGGGAGTAGTTGTTTTGTTGAGATGTGATTTTGTCATTAAATTGCAGATTTGGGCTTTAGACTTTGTTATTGACTAAATTAGCCTTCTTAAAGCAAGTAAAGTTATCGGTAAGCAGCAAGCTAGCTTAACACTAAGCATGAGAACCAAAGTAAACATAGCACTAGATATGGAAAATAATGACAATGAAAATAATCAGATTAATGGATTATATATAAATAATATCATTATTAAATACAATTAATATTAATTAAACATTAAGTTAATTCGGACTAACAAGGTAAACAACTTATTATTTGACAGATTTAACTTATATAATGTATTTTTACATTCACTAATGTAATAGCATATTAATTTAATTAAAAAGTAAAATGACATATAGATATTTTGAAGTTATTATCTTTTAATTTAAACTTAAATAATTAAGAAGAAAAATGATATACAAAATATATTTCTTTTATTTTTTCTTTCTTTTCCCGATGTGGATATCCAAAACATTACAACCCATCTATTGGGAACAGCAAGCGCAATTGAAGTTATTTTCAATTTCATACGTAATGATGGCGGTTGCGGGGGCGTGCTCACTACTTTATGCCAAAGGGCTATCCCGATTTGGTACTAAGACTGGTTTAATTGTGGGCTTTTTACTGTATGGGTGTGGCCTTGTTCTTAGAGCCTATCCCACAGGGATGGCTATCGCCGTGACTTCAGGTTTGATGGCAGGGATGGGTGCAAGTATTATCGCTATTGCGCTAAAATCACTGATTTTTAATATTGATAAACAGGAACAAAATAAAGTCCTGTTGCACACTGATAATTTAAGCACAATTGCACAAAGCCTTGGGGCTTTTATTGCAGGAGGGCTAGTGACGATTTTATCAATTATCGATCAAACTCCATATCGTTCCGCCTTATTGATTAGCGGGGTCATGGTATTAATCGCCATTGTAGCCATTCCTTCATTAAAAATACCAAAAACTGAGAAACCATTAGTAAAAAAAGGCTCCCAAAAAGGCACTTCATTTTTTCATTTTCTCAATAAAGCAGATTTAGTTTTATTTATTGCATTTATTCTCAGTGGCACCAGTTGGGCGTTGATCTTACCCATTATTCCGGTGTATTTAAAAAACATGCACTTTTCAGATACAAATGTTGGCCTAGTGCTATCATTAGGTGTAATCACCGGGCTAGTACTCAAGAACCTTTTTATGTTTATTTTTTCTGACAAAGATAAACCTATCTCATTACTCGTTTTTTCTGGTTTATGCATGCTGATGCTCTATGGTATGTTTTGGTCAATAAAATTTAGTTCCCCGATTGTTTTCGCCATCTCGGTTATTGCCATGTATATGTTTAGAACCGTTTGCTCACTATCAATTAATTTGGTTGAGATGGAGATTGCACGCAAAGGAAATGCCGAGCATATTTTTGGTTTAATACAAACCGCATTTTTGACAGGGGATATCTTTGGTGGAATTGCCCTACCCTATGCTTATGAGTCTGGTTTTCTGGTCAACACCCCTCTCGCTATTATTATTTTTATTCTGTTATCAAATATATTAATTTACAGCTGTGCCAAAACCAGCGCTAAAAGCCATACAGAACTTGTCTGAAAATGCTTAAGCGAGCCCTAAATAATTCGTGGTGCGGCTAGGCGACGAAGGAGATTATCCCGATGAGCGTACATAGGTACGTGATTCGGGTGAGCGACTGAAGTCAACAACGCTGCGGCGCGAAGTATGACGGGCAAAGAAAAGGCCAGCATTGCTGGCCTTTAATCAGGAATACAAGTCTAAATTAACGTAACAGACTTAAAACACCTTGTGGAACTTGGTTAGCTTGCGCTAACACAGCAGTACCTGCTTGTTGCAGGATCTGACCACGGCTCATGTTAGAAACTTCTGTCGCGAAGTCAGCATCTTGAATACGACTACGTGCTGCGCTCAGGTTGTTAACAGAGTTGTTCAGGTTGTTGATAGTAGATTGGAAACGGTTTTGAATCGCACCTAATCTAGAACGGCTTTCATCAACTTTATTGATTGCGTTGTCTAACGTTGCTAAAGCATCATCTTTAACATCTAAAGATTTTACATCTTTACCAGCACTTGCTGTAAATTCACGAGCAGTAACTGCTACACCAGTTTTTAGGTTTACTTGAGTTGCAGTTGTACCATCAGCCTCAAAATCTGCATCAGTTACTAAATAGCTTTTGCCACCCTCTGTTGCAACATATTTACCAGGTACTGCTTTACCATCTTCAGTGTATTCTTTCACTGTCAAACCAGTTTTATAAGTAGTACCACCAGCAACACCAACATCTTTTGCATCGATATTTGCTGAGCCTGCCGCGGTTACTCCTTTCTTAGTTGTGGTTTCAGTAAACAGTTTATCACTTGTAACTTCTAATTCAGTTGTATCAACTTTATCTAATTTAAATTTGATAACTTCGTTATCATTCGTACCTACTTGGATACTCATATCTGTTTTTTCGCCGCTAAGCACTTTAACGCCGTTAAACTGGGTTTCTTTAGAGATACGGTCGATTTCAGCTAAACGCTCTGTCACTTCATTTTGAATTGAAGTTAAGTCAGAGTTAGAGTTAGTCCCGTTTTTAGCTTGAACAGTCAGTTCACGAATACGCTGTAAGTTATCATTGATTTCGTTCAATGCACCTTCAGTGGTTTGCGCGATAGAAATACCGTCGTTAGCATTACGAGATGCTTGGGTTAAACCTTTAACGTTTGAAGTGAAACGGTTAGCAATCGCTTGGCCTGCTGCATCGTCTTTAGCGCTGTTGATACGTGAGCCAGAAGATAAACGCTCAATCGCAGAACCTAATACGCCTTGTGAACGGTTTAAGTTGTTCTGAGTAGTCAGAGACAGAATGTTAGTGTTGATAACTTGTGCCATGATGTGATCCTTATTATTCAAATTAATGCGTTAAGCCAAAATGCTTAACTTGATGAATTTCGTCAGCAACTAAGTTATCGGCTACAAAAAAGTCCCCTTTAGGCTTTTTAATGAAAATTTTTATCCGCAAGGGGGCAAATGGCTTTACAGCCCGCTTTTAATACCGTTTTTTTAACAAACTTATTGGTTTTTATTAATTTTCTTATTATTTAATTTCAATAGTGATAATTAACGGCTTTTACCTCATCAGTTCTCGCCATTACTCTTTTTCAGAATAGTCTAAAATTTTGCTCCGTTTTGCCGATAGCACTCTAAATAAATTTTATTTCAGAGTTTATGTCACAGACATAGAATAGGAGAAAATATGGCAGGAATATCCACTCTCGGTATCGGGGCAAACTTAGATTTAAATGTGCAAATGGACCAAATTGAGGCAATGGAGCGTCGTCGCCTTGACCCATTAACTACACAAAAAGCCAGCTATGATGCGCAAATTAGCGCCTATGGCAAAATGCAGTCATCATTAGAGAAACTGAAAAAAGCGGCCGAGGACTTAAAAAAATACGGCGATATCAGCACCACCAAAGTCACTGGTGAATATAAAGCTTTTGACGTAAAAACCGATGGTAAAGCCGTAGCTGGTGTGCATGATGTGTTAGTGACGCAACTTGCTAAAGCACAAACTATCGCCACTAAAGGCCACGCTGATAATAAAGAATTGCTCGGTAGTAGTGCCAAAGAACGGACTATCACTATTACCCAACCCTCACAGAAAGAAGAAAAAGATAAAATCGTTATCAAATTGGATAACCAGAGTACTTCTTTAATTGAGCTGGCAGAGGCCATTAATAAAACCGATAAAGGCGTGACAGCCTCCGTCATTAAAGATAAAAATGAACAATATCACCTTGTTGTAACATCTAAAAAAGAAGGCACAGATAACCGTATTAGCATTAATGTTGAAGGTGATGATGAACTGGCTGCAATCTTAAACGTTGAATCAGAGTTAGATGCCAGTAAAAATGTCGTGCTGAAAAACCCTACCGGCATTGGTATGGAGCAGAAAGTCGCCCCCCAGAATGCACATTTAACTATTGATGGATTCGAACTTGAGTCTCAAACCAATGAAGCCAAAGATTTGTTCCCTGGCTTAACGCTGACACTGAAAAAAGAAAGCGAAGACAATAAAGCTGACCATTTAATGGTTTCAGAGGATATCGAGCCCGCTAAAGGTAAAATTAAAGCATGGGTAGATGCCTATAATGAATTCCAAACTTTAGCCAAAGAACTCACCAAATATACACCAAATGAACGCGGCACAACCCCAGATAAAACCAATGGGCCATTAATCGGTGATTCTACTCTGCGCGTTATTCAAAGCACCCTACGTACACAAGTTCGTTCACCACAAAATAGTGGTGAAATCGATACGCTCAATAAAATGGGGATCAAACAGAAAACAGATGGCACCTTAGAAATTGATAACAAGTTGCTGGATAAAGCCCTCAAAGAGAACCCATCGAGTGTCAAAGTTTTTTTTGCCGGTGATGGTGAAAAAACGGGTTTTGGCACTGAAAATTTTAACTTTTTAAAAGGGACTTTAGATACAAAAGATGGCTCATTACACAATGCCACTGATGGTATTCAGAAGAAAAAGAAAAGCTTAGACAAACGTATTGAGCAGACCAATAAACAAATCGAAAACACCATGGATATGCATCGCCGTCAGTTCCAAAACCTCGATAAAATGATGAGTTCGCTCAATAGTACAACGAATTCTTTAGGCCGGTTATTAGGCTAATAAATACTTTTAGGTTAAAAACATGTATCAACGACACGCACAGCAAGCTTATCAACAGGTCGATTTAGAGAGTGAAATCACCAATGCGACCCCATACCAACTGATCCAAATCCTGTTTAAAGGGGCCCTTAGTGCCCTAAAACGCGGGGAGATTTTTATGCTGCAAGGTAAGGTGGCGGAAAAAGGTAAAGAAATCTCAAAAGCTATCGACATCATTGACACTGGGTTAAAGCAGTCGTTAAATTATGAAGCTGGCGGCGAACTTGCAGAAAATTTAGCAAGTTTGTATGAGTATATGACTATGCAGCTACTCCGTGCCAACCTCGAAAACAACGTGGCTTATGTCCAAGAAGTTTACCAATTACTCTCCGATATCGCCTCTGCGTGGCAACAAATCGGTGCAAATGTGGATGAAAGATAATCAGGTGGACAATAAAAATCCTATCGATTTACATGAAATATACCGTAATGTCTTAGTATTAAGTGAAAATTTAGTTGCCTTAGCGCAATCCGGGGAATGGGAGACGTTGGTCTCCCGAGAGACAGAATATGTCCTTGCGGTGGAAAACCTCACCAAGTTAACGCAAGCGTTCGAAAAACAGCAGCCAATAACTGAAGAGTTTATTCAGTTATTGCATAAAATTATTGAAAATGAACGCGTTACTAAAGAATATTTACAACAGCATTTAAACTTTTTAAGCAAAGAAATTAAGCAATTAGACCAAAAACGGGTACTCAATAATAGCTATGGTCAATTTGATGAGCCAGACACCCCGTTAGTCGTTCGCCCCATGGAATGAATTTAAGTGTCAGGCCAACAAGCCTGACACTCTCTTCCCTTCGGGATTACAGCCTATTGTTGCTGCTTTAAACGTTGCTGCTTTTTCAGTTTTTTCAACAGCATATTGCGTTTTAACGGCGATAAGTGGTCAAGAAACACTTTACCGTGTAAGTGGTCAATTTCATGTTGCATGACAATTGCTAAAAACTCGTCACTATCCACTTCAAACGCTTTACCGTGCCTATCGTACGCTTTCACTTTAACGCGCAGGAAACGGTCTACATCCGCATAGATTTCCGGCACAGACAAGCACCCTTCTTGATAACTGGTTTCCCCTTCACTTTCGACGATTTCAGGGTTAACAAATACCATGGGCTCATCACGGTTTTCTGAAATATCAATCACCATAATGGATTTAGTTTCAGCAATTTGCGTGGCAGCGAGGCCAATGCCGTTATCCGTGCTGTACATGGTATCTAACAAATCGTCGATTAAGGTTTGTACCGCAGCGAAATCCGTCACTGGGCTGCATTTAATACGCAGTCGTTCATCTGGAATTTCAATAATTTCTCTTACTGCCATAATTTAAACCCTATAAATTCAATTACTTTTATTCAAATATCAATAATTCAAAATATTTTAAGCGGCAGTAGCGATATTCGATAGCCGCTAACTGCCATCACAACTCTGCCAGTGATGTATGACGAACAGATAAAATATTATCGTCTTTCTATTTCATCAACAACATGCAAAAAATGGCATTGTTAATCAGAAAGAAAATTTCACTTTAAACATCAATAAATTATCACTAAGCTGTTTAGTTTAAACCCTTCTGCCACACAAGGTACATAAAATTTCACAGAAAAATAACACGTTATTTGGAAAAAAACATCTAAAATAGAAAAATGGTGCTCCTTTGTAGGTTTCCAACTGTTTTTGTTTTTATCGGCTAGTCGCAGTTATTTGCCTATAGATATTTAATTTTATGTTTTTTCATCATAAAAATTCAGTTAGGCCACATTCAAATTATTTTCAAATTAATATACAATAAATAATAAGCAGAGTATCTTATAATTTAATTAATTTAAAAATTCAGATGTATTTATAATAAAAATTTCACCGCCTTTATTCCAATCAAACACGAATATCCCGAATAATTATAATTTAAAAAATCGATTTTACCCGCCAGAAAAATGACCCTATTATAAATAAGTTGAGAAAAACAAATCCCCTCTTCATTATTCTTTAGATAATATTTTAAATAATACGGAAATTAACACATGGAAAAGAAAGCATTAGCTCGTTATTTAGCTGCTATATTACTCAGCGGTTTGTCTTACACTGCAGTAGCCAACACTACACATTCAAATCCCGCACCAATATTAAGTGATATCAATGCACAAGGGATTAGTAATAATACTAAAGGTATTCATAATAATACTAAAAGAATCATTTATATCAATAAAAAAATCGGTGAGATTGATAGCGAAATTAACCAGATGACCTCAAATTTTAGTAATGATATTGAAAAATTAAATATAAGGCATCTTAATCTTAAATTAGAAACGGGAGATATACGAAATGAGTTAGTGGAGTTACAAAACACCGTAGACAGCTCTATACTCACTTCTTACAACATAAACGCCGAAAAAATACAAGACAATACTGATTTAATTAATGACCAAATCACATCAATACAAAAAGATAATGAAACAGAACACCATGCGTTTGACTCAAAATTAAAAGAAGTCGAATTATATGTACAGGGTGCGTTAATTGGTGTAAATGCGGCGGACCAAGTCACCGAACAATTAAATACCAATATTCAGAATCTTGATAAAAAAGTTATTGGAAACACCTCGTCAATAAAAACCCTAAAAAGTGACGCGGCCAAAACACAAAAAGCGAACGAAGTTAAATTCACAAAGTTAGAAAATAAATTTGACCATGGGGTCAACCAGCTTGATAGCAAAATAGATAAACGAGCCCAAGAAGCCAATTCTGGTATCGCATCCGTTGCTGCAATGAGCAATATCCCTTATGCAACAAATACCCGTTTTAGTGCCGGTGTTGGCGTAGGTAATTACAAAAATGGTTCTGCGATCGCTGCTGGGGCTCAATATCAACTAAAAGAAAATATCAACTTACGCAGTTCTGTTTCTTGGAATAACTCTGATTCTGCCGTTATCGGAGCGGGCGTCGCCTTCGGTTGGTAACTATCTAGCCCCTATTTTTCATATAACCTTTATAAATAATTTATAAGCATTAACCAATAGTACCAATGATACATTGGTACTATTTTTAATCGCCCTAATCGGCCAATATCTAAATTAACTAGCTCTGCGTTGTAATTAATCTTGGTGATAAGTCACAATCGCAATTGGTGTTGGATTAATGGTAACCCAAAGATTAGACATACCGACATGAGTTAGCGATGACTCACTTACTTTATTACAACTGGTTTCAGATTGGCATTTCGAGAGAAATCCACTGGCAACTTGCGGGCTAAGCCCTTGCTTTGTCAAATAACCCATTTCATTTTCTAACTTTTGTTGGAAGTCCGTAAAATCTGGTTTTGGCGAGGTATAATCTTCAACCCCAACAAGTGTAGTGGCAACTTGAATGAGTGCACCATCATCAAAAGTTAGTTGGTTTTCATAGCTCCAATCATTAAAAGGTTTTTGCTGCCCAAAAGTACAAACTGTTTTACTGCCATTTGTTTGGCATTTCCCCGCCTTAATAAAACTGATGCTATCCATACTTTGCCCCCAGTTTAGGCCAAATGGTGCAGTCGATGTGGTATCACACCCTACTAATAACAACGCAGCAACCCCACCTACCATCCATTTCATACTCTCACCTCACTAGTCAATTTATCTCATGCTACAGGGTGAGGAGGCTAAATTGAAGTAAAAAAGTCATCAGCTATTAACTCAATCAACATTAATATATATATTTTAAGTTATTTATTTAACACTAAATTTACATACAATTAATTATTATCAAAAAGATAAAGTTAATACAGATAAATCATCGTATACAGATTGCCAGATTTACTTTGGGTCTATACAATGCTCCGCTTTACAGGATCCCAGTACCACTGCAATACAGATAACTATCATATTATTAGTCAGTTACCCCTCTAGCAATACTTGAAACTCTCTAGATGGTTCTTGAATAACAAGATAGCTGAATCGTTACAACTTAGCTTTATAATTAATTGCTTTTGTAACGAGTGGATTCTGTAACTAACTGGTGGACTAACAAACATTCACCAATCTCATTGTTAACAAATAACCATAACGTAAAGTACAAATTGTGAAATTATTATTCTCTCTTTCTTTAACAACCGCCATTCTCTCCGGTATATGGGCTTGGGTTGCAGATAGCTTAGGGTTAATCGGCTGGGCCGGCTTTTTAGGCTGTACTGCGTATTTTGCTTACCCCAAAGATGGGCTTAAAGGATTAGGTATTACTGCACTAACCGTCAGTAGCGGTGTAGTTTGGGGGTTGGTGATCCTGCATAGCGGTGACTACCTGCAACACTTACCTCATTTTGTTGGGTACTTTGTTACGGGTATTGTTGCCTTTTTGATGTGTATGCAAGCTAAAAAACAGTGGCTTTCTTATATACCAGGCACGTTTGTGGGTACCTGTACTATTTTTGCGGCTGAAGGTGCTTGGTTGGTAACGATTCAATCACTATTAATCGGTGTGCTATTTGGCTTTGCAATGAAAAAAAGTGGGCTTTGGTTATTTAAAAAGTACTTATCGGATAAAAACTAAAAAAAACCGCCAATACGGCGGTTTAAATAAATCAATGAAACCAAGGGAATTTCAAACAGATTCGATATTACATTAAAATTGTCTAACAGCAATACATAACATTTTGATTTAACTAGTAATTAATCAAACATTAAACTAAGTACCCTTACTTATACCCACAAATATAATAATGATAAGTTTGTTAATAAAATGATAAAATTCGGACTTGAAATTCCAATTTAGATTAATAAAGCTTATACAACTGGTCAAACATCAGTCGAATTAATTCTTTTTAATATAATCATATAGTGAAATTCAGATTTTTCTGCATCCTTATATTATCAATAAAAAAGTAAAACCTTTTCTAAGTACCAATATGTTTTTCTTTTATTAATTGATAACTTAGACTATTAAACCAATCAAAAGTGAAATAAAAGCGTAATAAACCAATTAAATTTACATGGCTAGAACGTAAAATCAGAATCGTTTGAAAAACACACTTTCATTCCTCTGCTATACTTGAATAAGAATATCTTAAGACCTATAACTGAATGTAACGAAAGGAAGAAGATATGATTAAAAAAATTTGCTTTTTAGCCTGTTCATTAGCTGTCGTATTCTCTTTAAGCGCATGCAACACCACCAAAGGTGTTGGTGAAGATATAGAAGCAGGTGGCGAAGCCATACAAAGAGCAGCTAAATGATGGCTAACAACCATCATCCTTAAATATTAGCTACCTCGACTAGAACTGACATATATACCAAACGGTGACAGTTTCGCCGTTTGGTATATAAATTAAAGAGCCTATAAATTCCTAAACCTTACTCTATTGAAATACAGAACATTTTAATATTGGCTAACAGGATCACAATTTAATTATGCCTCTCTTTTACAATGGAAGCCATCCAGCTAGGAGAGCATAATGAACCCGAAAAATAAAATTAATGTGTTAGACCACATTTCACCTGAAATGCAATCTGTAATGCAATTTTATGCAGAAAACCCATCCCCTTCCCCTATTGACACCAGCTATTACGGAATGCGACAAGCGTATATTGAAGATAGAAAATATTGGAATGCAGAAGCGCCAATGATGCACAATATTTACGATATTCAAATACCAACTCAATATGGCAATATTTTGACTCGTCTATTTCAACCCCTGAAGTCACCACCAGCAACTTTATTTTATATTCACGGAGGCGGGTTTATTTTAGGTAATTTACAAACTCATGACCGCATAATGCGGTTACTAGCCTGTTATTCAGGCTGTACCGTTATTGGAATAGATTATTCGTTATCCCCTGAAGCTCGTTACCCCCAAGCCATTGAAGAAATATCCACCGTTTACCAGTATTATCAACAAAATGCCGCAGAGCATAATATCAATATGCAACAAACTGGCTTTGCAGGTGACTCAGCTGGCGCAATGTTATCTCTTGCTTCTATACTTTGGTTGCGTGATAACACTATAGAAAGTGCCAATATTAAATCCGTTTTATTGTGGTATGGGCTTTATGGCTTACAGGATTCAATCAGTCGGCGGCTATATGGTGGGGAATGGGATGGGTTACAAAAAGAAGACTTAGAAAATTATGATAATGCCTATCTCGGGGAAAATGGTGATAGAGAAGCCCCTTATTACTGCTTATTCAATAATGACTTAACCAATGATATTCCACCTTGCTTTATTGCTAGTGCAGAATTTGACCCGCTATTAGATGATAGCTTGGCTTTATTCCGAACACTCGACGCTAACAATATATCTTGTGAATATAAAATGTACCCAGGAACTTTGCATGCTTTCTTACATTACTCTCGCATGATGCAAATATCAGATGAAGCAATTCGTGATGGTGCGAATTATTTTATCAAACAACTTTTATAATATTAACTCTATATTTATTGAAGATAATAGACGATAAAACGAAAAAACCTCGCATTTAGCGAGGTTTTTGAATGCTTAGCGATTCGTTTATCGTTATTTAGCGATAACGTTAGCTGCTGCTGGGCCTTTAGCACCATTTTCAATGGTGAATGAAACTTGTTGGCCTTCTGCTAATGATTTGAAGTTATCACTTTGAATTGCAGAAAAGTGAACAAATACATCTTTGCTGCCGTCTGCAGGAGTGATAAAACCAAAACCTTTATCATCGTTAAACCATTTTACTGTACCAGTCATTGTATTAGACATAGAATTTCCTTTAATTTTTTAAAATTGCCATAAGGCATGTTGCGGTTTGTTCTTGTGGTACTTATGGGAATTAATTAGAAGGAATTCGCAATGAAGTGGTATCTGAGATAACGCTTAATGGTGAACATCTTAAAACTGACTAACATAAATAGGCCTGTACTTCCAAACCAGTGAGCATATTAAGCCACACTTATAACCAAATGGCAAATTTTATTTTCACATCAATTCAAGAAACAAATAGTTTGCTATTTATCCGAACCTAAAAGAAAACATCTTCAGGTTTAATACCTATCAAAAACACCATAATCAGGCCTTTCGCCCCTCATCACCGCTCGCTGTTGCTCATGTACCGCTTCTCTATCGGCTCTTTTTTGTTCGGATGAACGGGCGTCTTTATGTGGCTTTGGCCATGTTGGTTTATCAGGCTCGAAAGAAGGCGTAAATGTACAACCCGTAATTAAAAATAGACAAAATAGCGAAGAGATTACTTTCATAATGGCCTTTATTTTTCCAATACAGTAATTAAGTAAAAACACTTAATCATGATACCGATATTTATCATTTATCTAAATCATTATTTGGATACTACTTTGGTAAAATGACCATTGATAATTCACAATAACAATATATAAAGTAGGATTTAAGATAACAAAAAAGCCGCATCACGCAGCTTTTAAATCTTGTAATCCATTACAGTTATGATTGACTACTTTTTTCAGTTGGGTCAAACGGAAGCCCACCAGCAAATACAAATGATAACCCAACAATAACGAACGAAACCATAACAAAATACTTATCAATAAATCGTTTCATACTGTTATTCCTATGCTCAATCATCGAATTAAAATATGCGAACCGATTATTATTGGCAATAAAAAATTACCCCATTACTTTCCCAACAGAGTACTAAAAAATCAATTAATTTATTACATTCAAATAGATAGTAAAATCATACTGGCATAGACATAATTTCTTGATACGCCGCCACTAGCTTATTACGTACTTGAATTCCCATTTGTAAACTTAAACTTGCTTTTTGCATATCAACCATCACGTCATTTAAGGAAATATCTTGCTTTCCTAACGTGAAGTTTTCAACTTGCTTAGCTGAATCATTACGTGTTTTATTAATTTGATTTACGGAAGCAACTAGGTGATCAGCAAATCCAACTGGCTCTATTACGGGTTTAATTGGGTTAGTGGCTTGGGTTGCCACGACATTTAATTGTGAAATAACCCCTTCAATCGCTTGAACTGTCATTCGATTCTCTTCTTATTAAATTAATGTGAATTTTTCACTAACCTATATTGGCTAGCTTACCCTATCACACCCTTTTTAACTTGAAGCCGATAAATAACACCAATTTTATAGGCTGATTCCGTCATTAGAACCCCTTAAAACAAGAAATAATAGCAAAGTGAAAAAGTGACGTTACGAAGAGGGAAATAACATTGTTTCACCAAAAGTATTTTCATCCGTCTAGTAGTCTGCCAAGCAGGGAATATTTATGAGTGCCGCATCTAAAGACACGGGGGAGGCCAAAAAGGGTTTTGCCTCTATAGTTGAAAGGATTAAAGCTGATCCTAAAATACCGTTAATGATTGCGGCGGCTGCGGCTGTTTCAATTATTGTCGCCCTTCTCCTCTGGCTACGCAGCCCTGACTACCGTGTACTTCTTAGCAATTTAAGTGCTAAAGATGGTGGCGATATTGTTGGCCAGCTAACTCAGATGAATGTGCCATATCAAATTGCTGATAATGGTAGCGCTATTTTAGTTCCTGCAGATAAAGTGCATGAATTACGTTTAAAGCTCGCTCAATCAGGTTTACCTAAAGGTGGCAATACTGGTTTTGAATTATTAGATAAAGAACAATTCGGTATCAGCCAATTTAGTGAGCAAATCAATTACCAACGTGCATTAGAGGGTGAACTCTCTCGTACTATTGAGTCCCTAAGCCCAGTACAAAGTGCTCGGGTGCATTTAGCAATTCCTAAACCCACCTTATTTGTGCGTGAGCAAAAGCTACCAACGGCTTCTGTGACGGTCGGTTTACTACCGGGAAGAATGCTTGATGAAGGGCAAATCAGCGCCATTGTCCATATGGTATCAAGTAGCGTAACAGGCCTAACCGCTAGTAATGTCATTATTGTTGACCAAGCGGGTCGCTTACTCACCAATAACGATAATAGCCAGCAATCGGCAAACAGCGCACAAATCAAAATGACTAAAGAGATGGAGTCTCATCTCAAACAGCGCATAGAAGATATTCTGTCGCCGTTAGTCGGTCGTGCCAATATTCATGCCCAAGTCACCGCGCAAATGGATTTCTCGAAAGTCGAACAAACTTCAGAGGAATATAAGCCCAACCAAACGCCAGATAGTGCGGCTATTCGTTCCCGCCAAAACAGCCAAAGTATGCAAAATAACAATGGCGGAACCGGTGGAGTGCCAGGTGCGCTTTCAAATCAACCCGTTAGTGCACCAAGTGCACCTATTGAAACCAATAAAGACAATAAAGATGGCGCTCAAACGGCGAATAACCGTAATAGCGTCTCGAACTCGCAAAGCGATGAAACCACAAATTACGAAGTAGATCGCAAAATTAGTCACACTCAACGGCAAATTGGTGTCGTCGATAGGCTCTCGGTCGCAGTTATTGTCAATTACCATTCACAAGATGGTGAAAATGGTCCAGAAATGAAGCCATTGCCACCAGAGATGCTGCAACAAATTGAAGCATTGACACGCGAAGCAATGGGCTTTTCCACTGCACGTGGGGATTCTCTCAACATTACTAATTCATTGTTTACCAATGAGGCTCCGGTTGAAGAAGCACCTTCGTTACTTGAAAGCCCACAATTTATTGCTCAGTTACTGGATTACGGAAAAATACTGCTTATTGCCATTATTGCTTGGTTTATGTGGCGTTTCGGTATCAAACCTCAATGGGTTAAATACCGAAAAGCACAACAAGCCCAAGCTGAAGCCGAGGTTTTTGTTGCCACACAACTGAAAACACCGCTCGTGGTTGATGAAGCGATTGATGAAGAAATGGATGAGCAAACACGCCGTCGCCTGACTCGTCAACGTGTTAGTGCTGAGATCCAAAGCCAACGTATCCGTGAAATGGCAGAAAAAGACCCACAAATCGTGGCAATGGTTATCCGTCAGTGGTTAGGAAAATCCCAATGAGTTTAAGTGGAACAGAAAAAAGTGCCGTGATGTTAATGACGCTCGGTGAAGACCAGGCTGCGGAAGTATTTAAGCACCTGAATCCTAAAGAAGTTCAGCAATTGAGTATGGCCGTGTCAAACATGCGCCAAATCTCAAATAACGAACTGGCAGAAGTATTAACTGAATTTGAAGAGTCAGCGATTCAATTCGCGGCACTCAATATCAACACGAATGACTATCTGCGTTCTGTATTGGTGAAAGCACTTGGCGAAGAACGCGCTGCAAGCCTACTTGAGGACATCTTTGAAAAACAAGAAACCACGTCAGGGATCGAAAGCCTCAACTATATGGAACCCCAAACCGTTGCCGATATTATCCGTGATGAACATCCGCAAATTATCGCCACTATTTTGGTTCACTTAAAACGCAATCTTGCAGCGGATGTCCTCGAATTATTCGAAGAACGCCAACGCAACGATATTATGCTACGTATCGCCACCTTTGGTGGTGTCCAACCTGCTGCATTGGCGGAATTGACCGAAGTGTTGAACAACTTACTGGATGGCCAAAACCTCAAACGCAGCAAAATGGGTGGCGTGAGAACTGCGGCAGAAATCATCAACTTGATGAAAAGCCAGCAAGAAGAAAGCGTTATCGATGCAATGCGTGATTACGATGGTGAGCTTGCTCAACGTATTATTGACGAAATGTTCCTATTCGAAAACCTTATCGAGGTGGACAACCGCAGCATTCAACGTATTTTGCAGGATGTTTCGACAGACTCGCTGGTTATTGCCCTCAAAGGCAGCAACCAAGCACTACGCGACCACTTCCTCAACAATATGGCCGCTCGCGCTGCAGAAATTGTGCGCGACGATTTGGAATCACGTTCTCCTGTGCGTATGTCTCAAGTGGAAAACGAACAAAAAGCCATTTTGCTTATCGTTCGTCGTTTAGTCGAAAAAGGCGAAATCGCTATAGGTGGTGGAGACGACGTCTATGTCTAAGTCAACAATTCCAAATGACCAATGGCAGCCTTGGCAGCTTCGTGAGCTTAATCAATGGGATCTCAACTCAGGCATTCCTGCATTAAGTGATGTTCCTGAGCCTGACGCGCCAAAAGTCCCGTGCCTTGAACCAAAAGAAGTGTTAGAGCAAATTAATTTGCTCGATAACATCAAGGAAGATGCACAGCGGACGGGTTACCAACAAGGGCATGAAAAAGGCCAGCAAGAAGGTTACCAAGCTGGTTTTGAGCAAGGCTTACGAGCTGGAGAAGAACAAGGGCATGAGCAGGCACTTGCTTTGCAACAACCTGTGATTGAAACATGGCAAAAACTGCTGTCTGAATTCAATTATTCTCTCGATACCTTTGATACGGTGGTGACCACTAAACTGTTGCAGATAGCGTTGACTGCGGCTAAGCAAGTTTTAGGTCAATCCACCGTTTGTGATGGCACTGCATTGTTGGAGGAAATCAGCCAGTTACTCCAACAAAAACCAATTTTTGCTGGGCAACCTGAGCTGCACGTCAACCCAAATCATTTTGAATTAATCGAGCAGCATCTCGGTTCCCTACTCAACTTGAATGGCTGGCGCTTAGTGGCTGACCCTAAACTGCATATCGGTGGTTGCCGAGTCGTCGCAGAAGACGGTGAAATTGATATGACTGTGGCGACACGCTGGCAAGAATTGTGTCGTTTATATGCACCGGAGAGCTTTTCATGACGGCACGATTGGGACGCTGGATTGCTTCGTTGGACGATTTAGAATCGCGGATGAAAGGGATCCCGATGGTGCGTCGTTATGGCCGCCTCACAAAAATCACTGGCTTAGTGATGGAAGCCGAAGGCATTAAAATGCCTTTGGGGGCAACCTGCTTTATTGAACGCTCAATTAATGGCGGCTCAGATGAAGTGGTGTGTGAAGTCGTCGGCTTTAACGGCCCAAGAATGTTATTGATGCCATTAGCCGACCTCGAGGGGATCGCCCCGGGTGCCCGTGTTTATGCACAATCAACCGGTGATGACGGGCAAACTAGCCGCTTACTCCCTATTGGTAATGAATTATTAGGCAGAGTACTTGATGCCCAAGGTAATCCATTAGATGGAAAAGGCCCCTTAGAGGTAAAAACACGCGCGCCATTAATTACCCCACCAATTAACCCATTAGAACGAACGCCTATTAGTAATGTATTGGATGTCGGTGTTCGTGCAATCAATGCATTATTAACCGTCGGTCGCGGCCAACGTATGGGGCTATTTGCTGGCTCTGGTGTGGGTAAAAGCGTATTACTTGGCATGATGGCACGCTTTACACAAGCCGATATTATCGTAGTCGGGTTGATTGGTGAACGTGGTCGTGAAGTCAAAGATTTCATTGAAAATATCTTAGGGGCTGATGGCTTAAAACGTGCCGTTGTCGTTGCAGCGCCAGCCGATGTGTCTCCTCTATTACGCATGCAAGGCGCCTCTTATGCCACTCGTATCGCTGAGTATTTTCGCGATAACGGTTTAAGTGTGCTGTTGATTATGGACTCACTCACTCGCTACAGCATGGCACAACGGGAAATTGCGTTAGCCGTGGGTGAACCACCAGCAACGAAAGGCTATCCACCTTCTGTATTTGCCAAATTACCAGCATTAGTTGAGCGTGCAGGGAATGGGAAAAATGGTGGGTCAATTACCGCTTTCTATACCGTTTTAACGGAAGGAGATGACCAACAAGACCCAATTGCTGACTCGGCTCGCGCCATTTTGGATGGCCATATTGTACTTTCACGTTCACTGGCAGAGTCAGGGCACTACCCTGCAATAGATATCGAGGCATCTATCAGCCGTGCCATGACCGAGCTCATTCCTAAAGAGCATTACCGAAAAATTCAACGTTTCAAGCAGTTAACGTCTAGTTACCAACGCAACCGAGATTTAATTAACGTCGGTGCGTACGCCATGGGCAGTGACCCCATGTTGGATACGGCAATTCAATATTACCCACGTATGTCGAAGTTTTTGCAGCAAGATATTGATGAACGATGTGATTATCAAACCGCATGCGAACAGTTGACTCAAGTGGTTCCCAACGAATAACGAGGGGATAAATGGCCAAAAATAATGCCTTAACAACATTACTCACCTTAGCTGTTGAAGCCTCGGAAGAAGCGGCGAAAGTGTTAGCTCAAGTGCGCCAAACCCACACCCAAATGGCGCAGCAACTAAATATGTTGGAAAACTACCAATCCGAATATCGTCAAAAACTCAACCAAACCTTGCATACGGGTATGGAATCGGATAAGTGGCAGAATTATCAGCAATTTTTGGTCACATTGGAACTGACCATTGAGCAACAGCAGCAACAACTGAATTTATGGGAGCAACGCGTTAACGAAGCTAACCGCCATTGGCAAGAAAAACAACAGCGTGTCAACGCGTTCGATACGTTAATTCAACGTGCTGAACATACTGAATACCAACGTCAAAACCGCTTAGAACAAAAGCAAATGGATGAATTTGCTCAACGAGCGACTTTACGGAGACCTCAATAAATGGACATCAACGCCCTGAATGTGCCAACCGCATCATCGACTAAAAATGGCAATATACAACAAAATGAATCGCGCGCTGATGAAAATCAAGCCCCTGCACTCCCCTTTCAAGCCATGCTTGATAACCAGCAACCGATTGAAAAACAAAATGTCACTAATCAACCGATCAATGAAGAAGCGCTTAACAAAGACATTGTTGATAACAAACTGGCAATAGCGAGTAAAGAAACGATTGAACAAACGAAGGTTGGGCAAAAAACGGCTGAAAATGCCATTGAGCAACTGAACTTTAGCCGTAACTTGCGTGCTGATAGCGTGCAAACTGCACTTAACACTGAGCTACTAACAGGCAAAGATGCCAACGAGCAAGCGTGGTTAAATAGCCTAAAACAGTCATTAACTGGCCAAGTACAAGCAACGGCAAATACAACTATTAAAACAGAAGCACACCCGGTTTTAGGCGCATTTACCCAAAAAATGCAGCACCTAACGGATAATGCAGATGGCATCATTAATGAAGATGATGGCAAACATCTGGAAGGTTCACAGCAACAAATCGCAGGCGAAGAAGATGGCCCAGAACTTGGGGTATTTATTAAGAATGAAAAAGAAGAACGTCGTGACCAACCTCTTTTTCCCTTTGATAACCCACGAGATATACGCAGTAAAAATTTAACTGCTGATTTCATTCCATTGAATAAAAAAGTGAGTGATAAAGACCCAGTATTAAACCTACAAAATGTTTCAAGTGAAGCCCTGAACCAAACCGCGAAAGGCGCATTTACACTACAAACTGAGACTGGTGCTTTTACCACCACATCCTCACAGCATACAACGACCGCGCCAGTTAGCATGATGCCAACGACATCAACAGCCCAAGCGGCAACCATAAATGCGCCAACAGCAGCTCCAACCATGCATTTAGCCAGCCAATTAGGTAGCGAAGCGTGGCAGCAGCAATTAAGCCAACATATGTTATTTTTCTCTCGCCAAGGGGTGTCTCAAGCACAAATTCGTTTGCACCCTGAAGAGTTAGGTTCACTAAATGTGCATTTACGCATCGAAGATAACCAAGCAGTAATGCATTTTGTCTCTCCACATAGTCATGTACGTGCTGCCATGGAATCCATGATGCCAGTGCTACGCAGTGCGCTACAAGAAAGTGGTATTCATCTTGCTCAAGGCTCTGTTGGCCAAGATAACTTGAACCAGCAATCCGATAGCTCGCAGCAAAATGCGCACCAAAACGATGGCCAAATTCAAACGACACATCCATCCGTTGGTGCTGTTGGTATCAGCGAAGCAAATGCCACTGTTTCACCTAAAAATGTAGCATCAAGACAAGGTGGCATTAACACTTTTGCATAAAAAACAAACGAATCGCGGTAATTTCCTAGCTAAAGCGCCGAGTTACCGCCTTTTTGTTTCGTTTTTCACTCCTTTAACTCTTGGCAACCAAGCCATAATGCTAGAGATCATAACGTAAAAACCCATTTGGGTTTAGCATCCAAGAAACAGGAATTCAGCTAAATGTCGTCGAGCAAAAAATCAAAAAGTTCCAACAAAGGGTTGCTTATTCTATTTGCCCTTCTTGCCCTTGCTGGCGCAGGGTTTGGGGGTTATACCTGGTGGACGACACAACAAGGCACGCAAACGGCGAGTGAGGAAGAAAAGCGCCCGAACATGCCACAACCCATTTTTATGGAGTTAGAGCCATTTACCGTCAATTTGGCAGGTGCAGCCGATGCACCTGATCGTGTGCTTTATATCCATGTGACTTTGCGACTTGCGAACGAAAAATCGCGCAAACAACTTCATGAATACCTCCCTGAAGTGCGTAGCCGTTTGTTACTGCTACTTTCAGAGCAAAAAGCAAAAAATATTGAGACGCATGAAGGTAAGTTGCAGTTAATGAAAGATATCAAGCAAACACTCACCCCTACCCTGATCCCAGGTGATACCGATCAGGATATTTCTGATGTGTTATTTACTACTTTTATTCTGCGGTAATATTCATGAGCGATAATATTTTATCTCAGGCCGAAATTGATGCGCTGCTTAATGATGATGCACCATCAAGCAGTACGCCTGTGCCAGAGACTCAAGGGAAAGATAATGTTCGCCCTTACGACCCGAATACTCAACGTCGAGTTATTCGGGAGCGAATGCAGTCT
The DNA here is from genome assembly GCF_013255915.1 of Providencia rettgeri. Lineage (GTDB taxonomy): Bacteria > Pseudomonadota > Gammaproteobacteria > Enterobacterales > Enterobacteriaceae > Providencia > Providencia hangzhouensis. Next base: position 3,018,586 of record NZ_CP053896.1, read on the forward strand.
CTCGAAATCATTAATGAACGTTTTGCTCGCCAGTTCCGTATGGGTTTGTTCAATATGTTACGTCGCAGCCCAGATATTACGGTAGGCGGTATTAAAATTGAACCTTACCATGAGTTTGCGCGTAATTTACCCGTACCGACTAACTTAAACTTAATCCATATGCCGCCTTTACGAGGCACGGCACTGTTTACCTTTGAGCCCGCATTAGTTTACATCGCTGTCGACAATCTATTTGGTGGAGACGGCCGCTTTCCTGTACGGCAAGAAGGTAAAGAGTTTACCAATACTGAACAACGCATTATCAATCGCATGCTCAAGTTAGCTTTAGGGGCTTATCGCGATGCTTGGAAGCCAATCGCTGATATTGAAGTGGAATATGTACGTTCTGAAATCCAAGTCAAATTCACTAATATCACCACCTCCCCTAATGACATTGTCGTTACCACACCGTTTTTAGTGGAGATAGGCAATACCGTTGGTGAATTCAGTATTTGTATTCCGATCGCCATGATTGAGCCATTACGTGAACGTTTAATAAACCCACCAATGGAACAAGGCCACCAAGAAAATGAAACTTGGGTCACCAACCTTGTCACCCAAGTGAAACGTTCTGAACTTGAGTTGGTTGCCAACTTTGTTGACATTCCAATGCGAATTTCTCGCTTACTGCAACTGCAAAAAGGGGATGTGATCCCAATTGAGAAACCTGACCGCCTCATCGTTAATGTTGATGGCGTTCCCGTATTAACCAGTCAATACGGTACTCAAAATGGCCAGTATGCATTGCGTGTAGAACATTTGATTAACCCTGTATTAAACACTCTAGATGAGGAAAGTACCAATGAGTGAGGCGAAGAACTCTCCTGATGCATCAACCAATCACGACAGTGAAGACCTGTGGGCTGAAGCGCTGGAACAGCAAAAAAAAGCGGAATCCGCCTCAGCTGGTGCACAGGCTTTCGACAACTTTGATGGACAAAACCCGCTAAATCAACTGTCTGATATCGATATGATCATGGACATTCCTGTCCGTCTTTCAGTTGAATTGGGGCGCACTAAAATGACCATTAAAAAACTACTGAGCTTATCCCAAGGCTCTGTGGTTTCACTGGATGGCTTAGCGGGTGAGCCACTGGATATTTTAATCAATGGCTATTTAATTGCGCAGGGAGAAGTGGTCGTGGTTTCAGATAATTACGGTATTCGTATTACTGACATCATTACGCCTTCCGAACGTATGCGCCGTTTAAGTCGTTAATTAACCACGTGAGTCGCTGATAATGGCAATACCCAATCAAACTGAGCAGGCACCGATATCTGTGCCTTTTTTATCAACAACCGTTTCCTCTGGTGAACCTAATAATCCTGCTATTGACCACAATGATAGCTTAACGCAGATATCAGGGGCTTTAGGGGGGATCATTTTATTGATACTAGCAGGTGCTTGGTTGGTGAAAAAATTAGGATTTGCTCCCCAAAAAATGGGCAAGGAGCAAATCGTAAAAGTCAAAAGCCGTTGCTCATTAGGTAATAAAGAACGCGTTGTGGTTGTTGAGGTGAATAATGAGTGTTTGGTATTAGGTGTTACCACACAAAATATCAGCCTCTTACACCAATACCCGGCTGCACCTGAAGTCGCTGAGACATTGCCAACTGAACCGCTCACCTTTCAGTCTTTATTAAAGAAAAAACAAGAGGCTGCAAAATGTGCGGCTTCAGTTACACTTATGCATAAGTAATCGGAAGGGCTCATGTTACCTCTAAAATCTTTACTCACGATTACTACCCTCTTGTTTTTATTGCCAAACTCCGCTTCTGCGGCACTACCAGCCGTTATCAGCCATTCAATGGCTGATGGTGGACAAACTTGGTCTTTACCCGTTCAAACGCTTTTATTTTTGACCTTATTAGGCTTTATTCCCGCCTTATTATTAATGATGACCAGTTTTACTCGCATCATTATTGTTTTAGGTTTATTGCGTAACGCACTCGGAACGCCCTCCGCTCCCCCGAACCAAGTCTTATTGGGTTTAGCCCTGTTTTTGACCTTTTTTGTGATGTCACCCGTTGCAGACCAAGTTTACCGCGAAGCCTACCAGCCTTTTAGCGAAGACAAAATTAGCCTCGAAACCGCTTTAGAGAAAGGAACAGCACCGTTAAGAACCTTTATGTTAGGGCAAACACGCGAATCCGACTTAGCCCTATTCGCAAGAATAGCCAAAGTGGGTGAAATTCAAGAAGCGAAAGATGTTCCATTACGTATTTTAGTCCCAGCCTTTATTACCAGCGAACTAAAAACCGCATTTCAAATTGGCTTTACTATTTTTATTCCGTTTTTAATCATTGACTTAGTGGTTGCCAGTGTCTTAATGGCATTAGGGATGATGATGGTACCACCTGCAACAGTTTCCTTGCCATTTAAATTAATGTTGTTTGTATTAGTTGATGGTTGGCAACTATTGCTTGGCTCATTATCGCAAAGCTTTTTTAATTAGGATTATTTTACTCGGAGTAGTTATGACACCTGAATCAGTAATGGCGATGGGAACTGAAGCGATGAAAATTGCGCTGATGCTAGCTGCCCCTTTGTTATTAGCCGCTTTGGCGGCGGGTTTAATTATCAGCTTACTGCAAGCCGCCACGCAAGTGAATGAAATGACGCTATCTTTTATCCCTAAAATTTTGTCGGTTATTTCTGTGATTATTATTGCAGGGCCCTGGATGCTGAATCTGCTTACCGACTATATGCGGTCATTGCTTAGCAACTTACCGTTTATTATTGGCTAACAATGCTAACCATTACCAGTGAAACACTCACACTGTGGCTAAGCCAAGGTTTCTACCCTTTCATACGCCTTTTGGCGCTGCTTGGTACAGCGCCCTTTTTTAATGAAAAACAGGCAATTACCAAAGTTCGTGTCGCTTTGGCCTTTTTTGTTGTGTTGATTGTATCCCCACAACTTCCTGTCGTGAATATTCCCCTATTTTCTGCCATGGGGTTATGGGTTATCGTGCAGCAAATGGTGATTGGTATTGCAATGGGGCTAACAATGCAAATGGCATTTGCTGCCGTGCGTCATGCGGGGGAAGTGATTGGTTTGCAAATGGGGTTATCTTTCGCCACCTTTTTTGACCCAACAGGTGGACCCAATATGCCTATTTTAGGTCGTATATTTAACGTCATCACCCTTTTATTGTTTCTCGCTTTCGATGGGCACTTGTGGCTTATTTATATTGTAGTCAATTCATTTGAACTGCTCCCAATTCAAACTGCGCCATTAAATCGCGATGGTTTTTGGGTATTTGTCCAATTCGCTAACACCATATTTATTAATGGGTTAATGTTGGCTTTGCCGTTTATCACCTTATTTTTAATTCTAAACCTTGCTTTGGGTATTCTAAACCGCATGACCCCGCAGCTATCGGTGTTTGTGGTCGGTTTTCCTTTAACGCTTACCATTGGAATTAGTATGTTAGGGCTGATTATTTCTATCCTCCCGCGCTATACCGAGCGTTTGGTCCACCAAGCTTTCGAGCAGTTATCGTTGATGTTTAATTTGTTTGTTTGAGAATAGATAATTAATCAATTAATTAATGATTAATTTATTATCAAAGTAATTTTTCGAATTTAATAATTAAAGTAGCCCAAGAAAAACTGATTTAATTTCCTATTTGTAGTCTATATTAAAAGCAACTAGTATAGTTGTAAATATCACCTATTATTTGATACATTTCTAAACTATCTAATGACAGTCTCAGTAAATACCCAATACTAAACCTAACTAAAATTTAGGTATAAAATTAATTTATTTTCGCAAGTAAATTTATATGCCAGTGTCGCTCTGAACATGTCACAATAGCCATTCTCTCACATCATTGACTTCTCATTAATATTTTAATAAACAAAATAAAAAATTATTTATTTAAAAATATAATTTTTTAATAAGTGTCAATATATTTTGTGTATTGTTTCATTTCTTTAATGAATGTATTTAAATATTGTAATTTATTTATATTTTCATAAAGAGGAAATCAGATGAATGATGTAATGGTAGTTACCCCACATAGTAGTTTCCGTGATAATTTGATATACGATGGAATCGCTCCCACAGCACATGGTAATATTTCGTTAAGTGATGCTGCTAATGTATATTGCATGAAACCTGACATGATCTGCCCTGTATGTGGTGAGCCGAAATGTATTTATTTCAGAAAACTATGCGAGGAATTATTAAAAAGCCCCAATGAGCAAGATGTAAAGAAGGCAATGGTAAAAAGTATGAGTGTTGGTGTTCCATTCGTTAGAGTTTATGATGAATACCGTAATAAAGTAGAAAACCAACTCGCTAATACCCTTCATAAGAATGGTATTATTCCTACTAAAAAAATTAGAAATGAAATGTTCTCAAAGTATATGAACCTATTTGATCTATTACATAGAAGAGTGGCGAATGGGAGGGTTCAATACATTGACAGGGATATTAAAAGTACAATATTTAGTAAAATAAACCCTAAAACGGCTACGGTTTTAACGTACTTAAATACTTTAGGTGGCACTAAAAACATTAAAAACTACCCAAAAATGATAGAGGCAATTAAAAAAGGCAACTTCAATGATGCTTCTAAAGAGTTTTACAAGAAGATGCCTCAAGATCTTGAAAGTTATTCAGCATTAGATACCCTTATTAATGAAGCTATAGCTAGAAGTCAAGCTGATAATGACTTAAAAAAAATTCAGAGTAAAGTTAAAAATGAGATTGAAAAATTACAAACAAATGAGGCAATTAAGTCTGCATCAGAAATAATGACAGATGTAGGTGAAAAAGCATCTAAGTTTTTTGGTGATAAATATAAGTCTACATCTAATAAAATCATTAATGAATTAAATACATTTAAAGGTAAAAAAATAAAAAACACAAATGATGCATTAAGAATTCTAGGAAAATCACTCAGCAATCCTTATCTTAACATCCATAAAAAAGATCTCCCCGCCATAACTCAAGCGATTAAGGCAGTTGACGGAAAAAAATTATCTGAAAATTTATATAAATTAGGAACTACCTTTAAAATTGCTGATAAATTTTTAAAATTTGATAAAATAAAAAACAAAGTTGAAGAAGGTTTTGAAACTGGTGACTGGAAACCTTTACTTTTAGAAGTTGAAGCTATGGCTTTAGCTGGAGTAGCAACACCAATTGTATTAGCATTTACCGCTGGAAGTTTAAGCTTATTATTACCATTTACCCTTTCAGCAACAGCCATTTCTGTAGCTACTATTGTACTAACAAGTGTGGTTACATCTTTTATTGATGCTAACTTTGCTGATGCGGTCAACAAAGAGCTTATTCCCTTGGCTAACTAAATTCTAGAAGAAAGAAAGGGGAAATTTTATCCCCATCTTTTTAATTTATATTTTACAGGTAAAAATATAAATGCATTTATGGCCAAACAAGTAACAATGAATATAGAAATAAAAATCGCATAATAATAAATGAAAGAAGTAAATTCGAATGCAGAGATTGAACTTAATTTTCTATTTCCAGATGATATATTATAATCTAAGAAATAATTTATATATGTCATTATACCGATAATAAAAATAGAACTTAAATAACCAAAAATTAGCGTGAGAATTCCATCATTGTATAACTTAAAGTGTTCTTTTTTTATTTCTATAGAGTTCCACATAAGTATGTAATATAACACAGAAATTAAAGGAGTTATTTTACAATATAATGCTGACATGTAGCTTTCATTTGGAAATTTATCTGAGTAAATTACAGGTAACTCACCCAACCAGTTATTAATATTAGTTACAGTAGAATTTGAGAACACATTTAGCCATATTGCAGCTAAAGGAATAGCTCCTAATAAAACAATAATAGTGAAAACCCATTTAGTATTTACCTTAAAAACTCGCATAAATCTCCTATATCACAAAACACCCAAATGAGAATAATACATATTATCATTTAGTTATTAAAGTTTATTGCGTAATAAAACATTAATTCAAATTTTTTACATCAAATCTATAACATATTGTCTAACATAGCATTTTTAAAGCTCAAAAAAACCGCGCTTGGATCACTCCAAAGCGCGGTGAGTAAAAAGAGTATTAAATAATTAACGGCTGCCGAAAAGTGACATGCTGTTTAAGTCTTTAAAAATACTTTGTGAGGCTTCAAACATCGCTTTTTCTTTATAATAATCTGTGGTGGTGCCAGTCCAGTTAGTTTCTAACAACTCACTTTTGCGGGCCGCATTTTGAATCGAGCGCGTATCCGCTAAAAAATCTAATTTATCAATTTCTTGTAATTGTAAGCCTTGCTTAGCTTCAATATTAGAAATTTGATCTAATGCGGACTTGATGGCTCGGTTCGCTTCACCTAACTCAGCTTGCGCTTGGTCTAAATCTGCTTGTGGTGCGCCTTGCAATGGCTTTTTCAGTGATTCGATACCGGTGTTCAGCGCTTTAAAAATATTGACCACATTATTGCTATCGGTTTCAAACACTTGTGCGCCAGTGAAATAAGTCGTCATCTCACGGTCACTCGCCACATTCTGCATAATCGCTTTATCGCCACCGTGATACAACACATCACCGTTAGCATCAATTTCAAATGGCGGTTTATCTGATTTAAAACCTGCGAAAATATACCGACCATTCCCATCAGTCGAATTACCTAACGCCACTAATTGTTCTTTCAAACCCGTTAGTTGCTCAGCCAAAGTATTACGGTCTTTATCGCTTAAAGCACCTTGGTTTGATGCCTGAATAATGGTGGTATCAATTTGCGTCGTCACATCTGTCATCTGAGTCAAAATACTCATCTGCAGCGTCATTCCTGTTTTGGCAAACCCACGACTGGCAACATACTGTTGATTTCGGTTCTCTGACTGGTTAATCCGCACCGCTTGCGAAGACGCTTGAGGGTCATCAGAAGGCTTGCTTACACGCTTACCAGAAGCTAATTGACTTCCTGCATCCATCCAACGCGCTTGAGCACTGTTCATGTCTTGTAAGCGTTGGTGATAAATCATGTTGGTACTTAAACGCATCGCTAAATCCTTATCCTATCGCTAATATTTAGAATGCACGCATTAATGCGTTAAATAAATCATCCACCGTTTTTAATACTTGCGCATTGGCATTGAAAAACTGTTGGATTTTCTGCATCTGAATACTTTCTTCATTCATATTCACGCCCGAGATAGCTTGCTCTTGCTCATAGAAGCTCTCAGTCATTTTGTTCTGTGTTTCAGAGTCAATTTGCGCTTGTTTAGTTTTACTGCCCACATCATTAACTAACGTCGCATAGAAATCAGAGAACGTAGAACTACCATCAATCAGTTTTTCGTCTTGCAGTTTAACCAGTTGTTTAATGTTTTCATTATCACCTGGGCCACTGTCTTTACTTCCAGCCGCCGCAAAATCGGATGCATTGCTGACCAAGGTCTGCATACCGTTGATTACACCACTTACTGGTTTTACCAAGAATGAGTCACCTTTTGACATACCAGTACTGTTGCTGATTTTGATCTCTAAACCATCAAACTTCAGTGTACCTGCCGTATTTGAATCCACAGGAACATTAATACCTTCTGGCAAACGTGTGACATTCCATTCATTGCCGTCAAAGCGCATTTCGTAGTTATTACCTGTGACTTTAGACACATCGCTATAACTGAGATCAAAGTCTGCTTTACCACTATTATGAGTGTTACTAACAACAGAGCCTTTACCAATTTCAAAGAAGTCTTTACCGGTGTTGCCGTTGGCATCGTACCCCTTGCTGTGCACTTCATTGAATTTGGTCGCAAAAACCAATGCTAATTTATTGAGTTTTTGATAAGCCGGGTCCATAACTTCTTGACGAGAACGCAAGATACCGCTGAGTTCCCCACCACGGAATGACTCATCAGGAATTTCCCGTGCTTGGCCATTCGCGCCCACAAAGCCAATGCTAAAACGGCTATCATCTTTAGAAGAAGGGACGGCTTCTAAGCGATTCGCTTTTTCACCCGTGACTAACGGTAAGCCATTAGCAAACGTCACGTTATAGTTACCGTTTTGTTCGATAACTTTGACACCAACTAATGAGTTAACTTCATTAACTAAACGGTCACGCACATCTAATAAATCGTTAGGTTCAGAACCACTCACAGAACGGATCCGCGAAATTTGCTGGTTTAAACCCGCAATTTTTTCAGCGTAAATATTGATATCTTTCACTTTATTTTCTATCTGGTGATTAATATCCCGTTCCATTTCCTGCAAACGACGATCCGCTTCTTTAAACTGGCCTAATAATGCATTTGAGTTTCCTAAGAAAACGTCAATCAAGGTTTTGTCACTTGCATCGCTGGAGGCAGCGTCTAACGCGGTGAAGAAGCTACCGATATTACTTGAAATATCTTCAATATCATTAGTAAGCAAATCATCAACTTTATTGCAGTTCTTAACGTATGCCTCATAGTCACCGCTACGTGCGCGGGATTGGCTGTACTGCGCATTGATAAATTCATCAAACTCACGGCGAACATGGCTGAAATAAGTGCCGTTACCAAAATAGCCATTAGGTGTCATCGTACCGGGATTCTCCCCGAAAACAGCACTTTGGCGATGATAGTAACCCACACCTGCGTTAGCTAAGTTGTTAGAAATAACACTTAACCCGCCTTGTGCAGCGTTCACACCACTGAGCGCATTATTCATTACATTGTTCAGCATAAGCTTTTCCTGTTCTGGATGCTTATCGCCATCATTGGCTGACACAATGAAAGCGATAGCAACGCAAATTATTTAGAGCATATTTGGTTATCGGAAATTCAGCGTAATTATTTAGTCCAAACTCACAATAATTCCGGATTTTTAGAAAATATCGTTTAAGTCTATGGTATATGCCTGAACCGCCCTTGATGCAGAGGTATTCGCCGCGGGTTGATGACCGCGTATTTGGTTAATCAAGGTGATCAGTTTGTCCGAATAACCTGGGTCTGTGGCATACCCAGCTTGATGTAAACGGCGCGCAGCAATCTCTGGTGTCGGCGCTTTTTTGACGTCTTTGTAACGCGGGTTTTCCGTCAATAAATTGATATAATCGGCAATCGCCTCTTCATAAGAGCCATAAACGCGAAAATCATCCCGCATTTTGATGGTTTTTCCGTTGATCACTTCTGTTGTCATAATATTCGTGACGGGCCCTTGCCAGTTTTTTCCCGCTTTTATACCAAACAGGTTATGGCTGGTTTTTCCATCTGATTTCAGAATTTCTCGCTGGCCCCAACCACTTTCTAATGCCGCTTGTGCCAATAGCAGAAAATGAGAAATACCACTGTTTTGGCTTGCCGCTTTTGCAGGTTCAATTAAACGGCTAATAAAATTACTGCTATTAAGCGATAACGCTTTGATTTTTTGGAATGGTGCCGATAATGCATCGCCCATTGGTGCAAAATGGCGCATCATTTGTTCCATATTAAATGGCGGTAATGATTGCACTGTTTTTTCATCTAACGGCAACAGGCTATTGGATGTGGGCCCACTTGACGTGTGTTGGTCTCGTGTAAGCTGCTGGTACATCATTTCCCCGAAACCTAAACCTTTTTGCGACAGGTCCTGGGCGATTTGCTGGTCATACATACTGGTGAGCATGCGTGTTTGGTCGCTGGAAAATAAGCCATCTTGTGGGAGTGCGTCACGCATACTTTTTAACATCAATTGAACGAATGTTGCCTCAAGTTGCTGCGTGACATGGCGCAGCCCTTGCTCCGAATTCTTATTCAGTTCACCTTTTAACTGTCCCAGTGACTGTAAATCAAATGCGGCACCTTGCAATAGCTGCATGTCACTCATTAGATGATCTCCAGTTTTGCACGTAAACAACCCGCACTTTCCATCGCTTGCAGTATCGACATCAAGTCGTTTGGCGTTGCACCGAGTGTATTTAGGGCTTGAATAACTTGGTTTAATTGCACACTTGCGTTGACTTTTTGGAGTGCCCCACCCTGATCACGTACCCCAACATTCGTATTACGAGTGACTACGGTTTGCCCACCTGCAAATGGGGTGTCCGGTTGGCTCACTTGAGTTTGTCTTTCGACTGTGACCGCTAAACTGCCATGTGCAACAGCACAGCTGTCTAGTGTTACACTGCGGTTAATCACCACAGAACCGGTGCGTGAATTGAGGATCACTTTCGCTTCAGCCACTGGCGCACGTACATTAAGCTCCTGTACCCGTGCTAAAAAGCGCACTTGGTCGCGATTATTGGCAGGAACCAGTAATTGCACTGTCCGAGAATCTAACGCAGACGCCGTCCCCATACCGCCCATACGGTTAATTGCATCCGCAATATCTTGTGCCAATGTGAAGCTATCTTCGTTTAATTGCAGGTTAATTGCCCCGTTTTGCCCGAAACTGCTCGGTAATTCGCGTTCAATAGTTGCTCCACCGGTAATACGGCCGCCATTGAGTTGATTAACCTTAATACTACTGCCGCCGCCACTGGCTCCCGCACCACCCACTAAGATGTTACCTTGAGCCATCGCATAGATTTGTCCATCAACCCCTTTTAAGGGAGTCATCAACAACGTACCGCCACGTAAGCTTTTCGCGTTACCCATTGAGGAAACCACAATATCCACGGACTGCCCAGTACGCGCAAAAGGCGGCAATTTCGCGGTGACCATGACCGCCGCCACATTTTTTAATTGCATATTGGTACCCGGCGGCACCGTAATCCCCATTTGCGACAGCATGTTATTCAAACTTTGAGTGGTAAATGGAGTTTGCATGGTTTGGTCACCTGTCCCATCTAGGCCCACAACTAAACCATAGCCAATCAAGGCGTTATCTCGCACACCTTGAACGGTGGTTAAATCTTTAATACGCTCACTGTATGCTGAATAAGTGAAGCAAAAAAATAGTGATAGCAAAATTAATACTTTGTTTTTCATTGAATTATCTCGGCTGTTTTCTCGCTAATGTTTAATTAATAAGGCGAAACATTTAAGAAAAAGCGTTGTAGCCATCCCATGTTTTGCGATTCGTTAATATAGCCGTCACCCACATATTCAATGCGTGCATCAGCGACTTGTGTCGAACTCACATGATTGTCTGAACCGATAGTGCGCGGGTTAACCACCCCAGAGAAACGAATCGACTCAGTACCTTGGTTTATCGCGATGCGTTTCTCACCAACCACATGTAAATTACCGTTCGCCAATAATTGGTCGACTGTGACAGTGATGGTGCCTTTAAAGGTGTTATTGGCATTGGCACCGCCTTTGCCGCTAAAGTCACTGTTACCTTTAATATCTAATTCTGTGTTTTTACCGCCAATCCACCCTTGCATGAAACCCGGTAATATCGCAGCTAAGAAACCTGTTTTCCCACTACGGTTGGCATTCGCTGAGGAGTTTTTGCTCGCACTCACGTTTTCTTGCAAGTTAATGGTTAAAATATCACCAACATTACGAGGACGCCGGTCTTCAAATAATGGCTGATAGCCATAATAAGCGGGTTGCGCACTTTGAAATATCGAGCCATTGGGTGCTGGTGCTGTCGGTGCTGTTGGGATTGCCGTGGTTTGTGTGTCCACTAATGGACGCGATTTGATTTGTGCACAACCGCTGGTAACTAAGACCAAAATGGCAAGTAACCCTGCCTGTTTAGGTGTTATGAAACGTGTTAGCAACGCTGCTTTTTGCTGTTGAGAAATCGTGCCGCTTTCAATCATCATGTTACTCTTTTGCTGCTGTGTACGTTTTATCATCACGAAGAGGTCCCTCTCATTAATAACTCATCACTATCGCAATGAGTTATTTTTACGTATTTTTACCCATTACAATTGCGTTAAGCGCTGTAACATTTGGTCAGAAGCGGATACCGCCTTACTGTTGATTTCATAAGCACGTTGAGTTTGGATCATATTGACCAACTCCTCTGCCACATTGACGTTAGAGGTTTCTAACATGTTTTGATAAAGTAAACCGGCGCCATTGGTCCCCGGTGCGCTCTCATTTGGTGCGCCCGAACTTGCGGTTTCCATATACAGGTTTTCACCCATACTTTCCAAACCAGCATCATTAATGAAGGTGGTTAATGTAATTTGGCCAATTTGCTGTGGTTGGTTATCGCCATAGACGGTAATGGTCACGGTACCATCGCGCGCAATCGACAAGCTATTCGCGTTATCGGGGATCATAATCGCAGGAACGATTTGGTAACCACTTGAGGTCACTAACTGGCCATCTTGGTTTGGCTGCAATGCGCCATCACGGGTGTAAGCATCCGTACCATCAGGCATTTGCACATGTAAAAAACCTTGGCCTCGGATAGCAATATCGTTGGTATTTCCCGTTTTATTTAATGCGCCTTGCGCATGAATACGCATGGTGGCAACAGGGCGTGAACCCGTTCCCATTTGTAAGCCGGATGGTAACGAGGTTTGTTCTGAACTCATTGCGCCCGGCTGGCGAATATTTTGGTACATTAAATCTTCAAAAACAGCGCGTTGGCGCTTGAAACCATTGGTACTAACGTTGGCTAAGTTATTAGAAATAACATCAAGGTTAGTTTGTTGAGCATCAAGCCCTGTTTTAGCAATCCATAATGAGCGGATCATAATAATTCCTTACTGTATTTAGCTAACCGCGAGCAGTTGATTGGCGCGTTGTGCATTTTCATCAGCACTGCGGACAACTTTCATTTGCATTTCAAAGTGCCTTGCATTGGCAATCATCGAAACCATGGCTTCTGCGGCATTGACATTACTGCCCTCAATCACCCCAGCAGTGACAATGCCTCGTTCGCTTTGTGGCAAAGCATTGCCATTTGCCGCTTGCCCTTGTGGTGATAAATGAAACAAACCGTCTTCGCCACGGATCAAGTCTTGCGGCTGTGCTTCAACCACTTTCAAGCGCCCAATTTGCCCTAACATAGTCGGGGGGTCAGTCGCCAAAAGCGCAGTAACGGTACCGTCAGCGCCAATAGTTAACTCCGCATTTGGCGGAACGTTAATCGGCCCGCCATCACCTTGTAAGCGGCGCTCACCAATAACAAGCTCACCTTCACTAGACACTTGAATGTTACCGTTACGGGTATAAGCTTCTGTGCCATCCGCTAATTCAACAGCCAAAAAATGCTTATCATTTAACGCAACATCGGTTTGCTTACCCGTATAATTGAGTGGCCCTTGGCTCATATCAGCGCCGGGAGTAGATGCCACCACCAGCGTTCTGGTTTGCTCGCTGTCACCATGTATCGGCACGGCACGCATTGCGGACAATTGCGCTTTAAAGCCTGCGGTTGACACATTGGCAATGTTATTTGAAACAATCGCTTGGTTTTCCAGCGCATGACGCGCTCCTCCCATCGCGGTATAAATGACGTGATCCATGGCCACCCTCTTGTTTTATCGTAAGTTAACCAGCGTCTGTAACATCTGATCTTGTGTCTTGATGGTTTGCGCGTTTGATTGGTAATTACGCTGCATCACAATCATGCTAATTAACTCTTGGCTCATATCCACGTTAGAAGACTCCAACGCACCGCTGGTTAATTTACCGAACTGACCGACACCCGGAACGCCGTCCATCGGGTTACCTGACGCATTAGAAGAGGCCCAAACGTTGCCACCTTGGGATACCAGACCATTTGGATTTGCGAAAGCAGATAATGCCACTTGACCAACCACACGTTTTTGTTGGTTAGAATAGTTAGCGGTAATTAAGCCGTTATCTTCAATTTTGAAGGTGGTGTATTCACCGGCTGGATAACCGTCAACATCAATTGCACTAACGGAAGACTCGCTGACCTTTTGTTGACGAGTCTTACTTAAATCAACGTTTAATATTCCATTATCAGCGCCATTTAACCCGTTATACGCGAAAGCAAATGTGGCTTTATCTGCGTCTTTTAACTTACCATTACCATCAAACTCTAGTTCACCCAGTTTTTTAGCTTCAGTTTCGTTAGCGTCTTTCGCATAAGCGGTCCATTTGTTATCTGACTCTTTAACAAAGTACACTGAAATTTCATGGGTATTACCTTGACTATCGAAAGCGGTCATTGTGGTGCTAAAGTTATACGTTGCTGAATCATCAGGCTTTGTGATGTCAAATTTCTTATCTTTAACTTTATCTTCAGAATTAAGGTTTATCGTCAGTTTCGCTAACTCAGATTTTTTCGCATCCATCATATCCGTTGGGATATTCAAGCCTTCAGGTACACCACCACTTTGGATGGTAACATTGCCTTTTTCATCAACACTCGCAGGGTAACCTGTGACTACCATCCCTTGGTTATTGACTAAATTACCGCTTTTATCGCGTAAGAATTGACCATCTCGGCTGTAATAAGTATCACCGTTTTGGTCTTGTACACGGAAAAAGCCATTTCCGGAGATGGCAACGTCTGTCGCTCTATCCGTACGCGTGATTGGACCATCTTTAAAATTTTGTGTCACTGCGGCCACATTAACGCCTAGGCCAACACCTGAACCTGCAAACATATCTGCAAATGAGGTCGTCGCCCCTTTAAAACCATTTGTTGCGGAGTTGGCAATATTATTACCAATTGAATCAAGCCCCGCTGAGGCTGCATTTAAGCCACTGACTGCTTGTGAAAAAGACATATTTTCTCCATGAGTATTGGGGGTAAATTAAGAAGATGGATAAACTTTGAAAATGCTGCTCAGCGGGACGCTTTGCCCAATGCCAACATCAAGTAATGGTGCGTCAGCTCCAGGAGTCACACCGTTAACACGGGTATACCCCAGTTTGGTCACTTCGATTTCAGCTCCTGAACTAACAGCTTTCACATCAAAGTAATATTTTCCTGTTGTATCGGTGACTAAGTTCCCGTTGTTATCACGGCCATCCCATGCCATATCATAGATATCGGGTTTAACTTCCGTATCATAGGTAATGGTTCGCACAACCATTCGGTTTTTATCGCGAATGGTAATTTCAACGTTGTCCGCCAATTTCGGCAAAAAGAAGCCAAACGGCGAGGAAATATATTCAGATTGCGGCTCTTCAGTGCCCTCTTCACCTTCAATGGCATCTTTGTTACTTAATCCAAACATTGAAGGGCTATTTGGGCTGATGCCTTCGTCTGGAAGCGGGTTTGATGGCTTAATCACATTGCTGTCTTCACCTGTGCTCGCTTTTTTGAGCGGCGCTAAGATGATTTCATTGCGCGGAATAAGCACACCTTTACCAACCAGCTGAGTGGCTTGCAATGACTGACCTGAACCAATTTGTTGGGAAATACCACTCACGCTATCACTGAGTTTATTCATACTCTCAAGTGTCGCTATTTGCGCCAATTGGCTGGTTAAATCCGTATTTTCCATTGGTTTTGTTGGGTCTTGGTTTTGCATTTGCGTGACAATCATTTTTAAAAAAGTGTCACGCATATCGTCACTTTGACTTTTCTTTGGCACATTACTCGCAGCTGGCTGAGGGCCAGCTGTCGTATTATCCAAAGAGTCGTACATTGTGGCTGCAACTCCCATGAAAATGCTCCCTTACTGGCCTATAGTCAGTGTCTTTTGCAACAATGTTTTTGCTGTATTCATCACTTCTAAGTTGGCTTGATAGCTACGAGAGGCTGAAATGGTGTTGATCATTTCGCCAACCATGTCGACATTTGGCATTTGCACATAGCCTTTTTCATCCGCTGACGGGTGACCAGGTTTATATTCCATACGCGGTGGTGTTGGGTCTTCTATCAACTCGCTCACACGCACGCCACCCACTTCGTGACGCCCTTGTGGTGCCATTTGAAAAACAACTTGTTTTGCGCGATATGGTTGGCCATCTGGTCCCGCGATACTTTCCGCGTTGGCCATATTGCTCGCACTGACATTCAAACGTTGAGATTGCGCGGTCAATGCCGATGCGGAGATATCAAAAATACTTAGTAAAGCCATGGCAATTACCCTTGCTGTAAGACAGCCAACATACTTTTGACGCGGCTATTGATAAATGTAAGGTCGGCCTGATATTTCAGGGTGTTATCTGCGAATTGGCTGCGTTCAATGTCCATATCTACCGTATTACCATCCATTGAGGTTTGGTAAGGAACACGATATTTCAGGTCAATATTTGGCGCTTTGCCCCCTCGGCCTTCAATATGCCCTTTCGAAGTGACAGCAAGAGTCACACCTTTTCCCCCTACCACACCTTTATCCATGGCTTGTTGAAGTTGACGATTAAAGTCAATATCACGTGCTTGGTAGCCGGGTGTGTCGGCATTAGCAATGTTTGAAGCTAATACAGTCTGCCTTGCTTCGCGTATTGACAAAGCCTGTTGCTGGAAAGCAAACGTGGCGTTTAATTTATCAATCATAGTGGTCCTCAATGGAGATAACGCGATCCCTGAATTTGAACATTCGCGAGTAAAAATTAAAATTCGACCCGCATATCTTAGCGGCCTACTAAAAAATCTAATGGCGGGATAAAGGCAAAATAATTGACCTATTTGGCTCATTCATTATTACGCAGCTGCGTAAACTGCAATTGTGAAAAAGTTTGCTTACTGGGGGGATAAAACGGGATGTATTACACTAAAAAATTGCCTTTATATATGGTAATCAGTTTGTTAGGTCTTACTCCAGCGCTTTCTCAAGCGTCATTACCCCAAGATATTAACCATTATTTTCGCCAAATTCATGGCAAGAAAACCCACGTTTCAATCGAAATCAAAACACCAATTGAACGTTGGCCTATTTGCGAGAAGCCACAAATCACCCCACCTATTGGCGGGCGTAATATGGGGAATGTGTCCCTTCCTGTGCAATGTGGTAAAAAAAAGCAATTTATTCAGCTAACAGTGAATGTGACAGGCCAGTATTACGTGGCAACACGCAATATAAATAGAGGGGAACCCATACAATTTGTTGATATCGGAACCAAAAAAGGCTTATTGCATAAACTCCCCGCAGGTGCAAGTACAGACAAAATCGCACTTCGCGGAGCAGTAGCCCTGCGTAATATTCCAGCAGGTCAAACATTCACAAAATCAATGATAAGGCAGCCTTGGGCAATAAAAGCAGGGCAAACTGTATTTGTATTCGCTAGTGGTGATAATTTTTCAGTGAAATACGAAGGAAGAGCAATAAATAATGCTACTGCCGGCCAAAATACCCGTGTACGATTGTTAAATGGGCAAGTTGTAAATGGGGAAGCGCTAGAAAATGGCAGCGTTCAAGTGGCATTAAAATAAAGCGCTCTCCACTGATAGGCCGATGAGCATACATAATCTATGATTCGGCTAGCCAAGCGCAGTCAACAACGCTGCAACTTGAAGCATCACGAGTATATACTCTAAATAATTCGAGTGGCAGCTAGGCGACAAGTGAAGAGAGGCCGATGAGCATACATGAGTATGTGATTCGGCGAGCTGAGCGCAGTCAACAACGCTGCAACTTGAAGTATGACGAGTAGTGCAATATTTTGTAACACTATATACACTAAAGATTCATAAACATAAGCCGATAACTGACATATGAAAAAAATCGGAAATAGGAAAATACATTATGGCTATTGAGCAAACATCTGCAATTTCTGCACTGACTCAGGTGACAAACCGCGATCCGCAAGATGCGACAGTCCCGATGCGGGATAAAAAAGTGTCCACTAATGAAATCGTTAAAGAGAGTTCTTTTGCTCCTAGTGAGCTACAAAAAAAATTATTGCAACCTCAAGCAAGTGATATTAATAGTGCTAAAGTTGAACAAATTAAACAAGCAATCAAAGATGGCACCCTAACAATGGATGCTGAAAAAATTGCTGATGGCATTTTGCGCGATGCTCATGAATGTATGTTATCAATGAAATAAATAACGATTATGACTGACGAATTACTGATATTACTTGAGCAACAACTCGCTCATTTGCAATCATTACAAATAGTGATGAAAAATGAAGAGCTATTACTAGGTTATCACCGTGTGCCGCCTTCGCCTTTTCAGGAAACCACTGAACAAAAACGGTTTTTAGTTGCTGCGATCGGCCATGGTGAAACAAACCGCCTAGCGTTAGAAGCACAATCTGAGATCAGTGCACCTTATGAAGGCAATGATGCACTAGCAGGTGTATGGGAAGCCATTAAAAGCTTAACAACTGAGCTAAAAGAGTTGAATTATCGTAATCACCAAATGCTACAACTGCATATTGAGCTGAATGCTCAGCTCCTAAACTTTGTGAAAAAACATAATAACCAATCCACTTATGGTGCTGATGGTTTAGAGTCAAAGCGCCCTGCATTAGGTAAGAAAATTTCAATTTAAGGTGTGTTTTGTCTAGTTCACAACCCTCTCCTTTCATACTGAGGCTCGTCAGGCAGCTCGCTCAATAGAATTACTAAAATACAGACAAAGTTGCTGCTGCAATCTCTTTTTTTCATATTCCTCTTGATGGTAGATTAGGTAAATTTCATCACCTTAACTAAAATAAATTTATCAAAGGGATAGGATATGTTTAGGCCACCACCTATAAATATAAACTCACATATTTTGGACATTAGCATTGAACGTTTTTTTAACTACCGAACCATATTCAAAACTACAGATCTAAATGAATTTGATAGTTCAATAATTAAGAGTGCCCCTAATGATATAGCTTCAACATTAAGTCGACTAAAGTTAGAATATCGCCATTTAATTGACTTACTTGGCTGGCTATCTAGCGATATGCAATCCTATTACCTAAATAGCTTTACTCATAAAGATCTAGTTCAGCTTATCCACATAGATGGATTAACCGCATTTAAACTCGCATCAAGTACAAAAAAGATAGCTTTGAGTAAAATTGGACGAAAGCACAATTTGAAAAAAGTCCTGCGTGATGGGCAATCTGTCTTACTAACGGATAAAGGCAGAATTGTAGGGCGTTTTTTAGTCAGTTAAATACAAAGAGGCCGCTCTTAAAAGAGCGGCCTCTTTGTACTTTCTTTGCGCTTTGACGAGCATTCAAATACACACCTTAGGTATAAGAACAATTTAGCTTCAAAGCGACTACATATTTATCCTACACAACCATATAACTAAAAGCAAGATGATTAACTACCACTAATCATCGACGTCATTCTTATCTTACGGTGGTCCGTCATTTCTAAATTCGACATGACCACCAGCTGCGGCAGACTGCGCCGCAAGAAACGCGATAAAATCAAGCGTAATCCATGGTTAACTAACAGCACTGTAGGCGCGCCCATCGCTTCTTGGTGAGCTACAGCTTGCTCCGCTTGAGTTTGAATAAACTGCGCCAAGTTCGGCTCTAACCCACCGCCGTTTTTCGCGGCTTGCAGCAAAATCTGCTCAAGGCTAGCCTCTAAACCAATCACTTGAATTTCTTCTGCATTACCAAACCACTGCTGTGTAATTGCTCGCCCTAATGCAATGCGCACTTGGGATGTTAAGTAATCAGTATCTTTGTTTTCCCCATTTTCTCCTGCCATTTCAGCCAAGGTTTCAATGATGGTACGCATATCGCGGATCACCACATCTTCCATTAATAAGTTTTGTAAAACGCGGTGCAAAATCGTTAATGAAATCGTATCTGGGATCAGGTCATCTGCCAATTTTGGCATCTCTTTTTTCACGCGGTCATACAGCATTTGGGCTTCTTGGCGGCCAAATAAGGTACTGGAGTTTTGCAGTAAAATTTGATTAAAGTGAGTTGCCACCGCTGTACTCGCGGATACCACGGTATACCCTTGGATTTGTGCTTGCTCACGCAAATCATCATCAATCCAAATGGCGGGTAAACCAAATGCTGGCTCTTTAGTGACATCCCCTTGTAACGACCCAGCCGCATTACCTGGGTCAATAGCCAGACTACGCCCTGGCTGTGCTTCCCCCCGCCCAACTTCCGCGCCTTTAATTAGAATTCGGTATTCACAAGGGGAAAGCGCTAAGTTATCGCAAATATGTACGACGGGTGGCAAATACCCCACTTCTTGAGCAAATTTCTTACGTAAACCACGTAGTCGCCCTAATAATTCACCTTGCTGGTCATTATCGACTAATGGGATCAACCGATACCCCACTTCCATCGCCAACAAGTCTTCTAATTGAACGTCATCCCACGTGGCTTCAACCACTTTATTGGCTTCTTGAAAATGCTGAGATTGGCTATTATCCCCCGCACTACTTTCGGGTTGTTGGGATTTGCGGACTAAATACCAACCAAGGGCAGCCAGTGCCGCGGTAAACAGTAAAAATACAAAGTTAGGCATACCCGGTATTAAACCGATTAAACCTAGAACCCCAGCGCTCAACCACATCACTCTTGGGTTATTGAATAATTGAGTGACCATTTGTTCACCCACATCTTCATCTGTTGCCACACGAGTGACAATAACCCCAGCAGCGGTGGAAATAATCAAAGCTGGAATTTGCGCGACAAGCCCATCACCAATAGTCAGCAAGGTATAGGCACTGGTGGCATCTCCCAAAGACATATTGTGCTGGCCTACACCAACGATTAACCCGCCAACCACGTTGATCACCATAATCATGATCCCCGCGATAGCATCTCCTCGCACGAATTTACTCGCACCATCCATCGAACCATAGAAATCCGCTTCTTGCGTAACCTCCGCGCGGCGTTTTTTCGCTTCATCATCATTAATGATACCCGCGTTCAAGTCGGCATCGATGGCCATTTGCTTACCCGGCATGCCATCTAACACAAAGCGAGCGCCCACTTCCGCGATACGCCCTGCCCCCTTAGTGATAACCATAAAGTTAATCAGCACAAGAATAATGAATACCACAATACCGATGGCGAAGTTGCCGCCCACCAAAAAGTGACCAAAGGCTTCGACAACTCGCCCAGCAGCATCTGGCCCTGTATGGCCATCTAACAGGATAATTCGCGTCGAGGCGATATTCAAAGAGAGGCGCAATAAAGTTGCAAATAGCAAAATGGTAGGAAATGCCGCAAAATCTAATGTGCGTTTTGTGAACATCGCCACTAATAACACCATAATGGAAAGTGCAATATTAAAGGTAAACAGTAAATCCAATAAAAAAGCCGGTAATGGCAATACCATCATCGACAGGATCATTAATATCAGAACCGGGCCGGCCAGTATTTGCCACTGCGTTCCTTGTAAATTTTTCGGCAATTTTAATAATGAAGCCAAATTAGCCATCTCGATTGTTATCTCCAGCAAAGTCCAGCGTCGGTGGCACTGGTAAATTTTTCGGTTTTTTGGGTCTGAGCCCACCTTCTCGGCGCCAGCGGCGCAATTGGTAAACCCATGCTAAAACTTCTGCAACCGCGGCATATAATGCAACAGGAATGCTTTGGCCTATCTCCGCATGGCGGTATAGCGCACGAGCAAGAGGCGGTGCTTCTAACTGTAATATTCGGTGCTCTTCACCAATTTCTTTGATGCGCTGAGCTAATACTCCAGCACCTTTCGCTAATACTTTGGGTGCCCCCATTTTTTTGTCGTCATATTTAAGGGCGATCGCATAATGTGTTGGGTTAGTGACGATAACATCTGCATTCGGAACATCTGCCATCATTCGGTTACGCGCAATCGCACGCTGCTGTTGGCGAATTTTGGCTTTAATCTGCGGGTCACCCTCTTGCTGCTTGAATTCATCTTTAATTTCCTGACGGCTCATGCGTAATTTTTTCAAATGGGAACGAAACTGATAGAAAACATCAAAAGCCACCATTGGGATAAGCAAAAATACGATTAAATATCCCGCAAAAATCACTTTTTGCAGTGCATTACTTAGCGCCGTAACGGGTGATTCCATCACTAAATGCAGTAACGATGGCCAACTTTGCCAAAGAAAAATAAACGCGCCCAAACCAACAAATAAGGATTTCAAAATCGCTTTAAATAACTCAGATAAGGCATTCATCGAAAAAATACGTTTTAGCCCTTTGATTGGATTTAACTTTTTCAAATCAAATCTAATCAACTTGCTATTAAAAACGAGCCCACCGACTAATGATGATGCAGAAATGCCAACCAAAGCTAACCCGCCAATGACTGGTAATAAGGCAAATAACGCCTCACTGACCACACGCCCTAAGTAACTGATCATCAAGCCTGTATTTTGTAAATAGTGGCCATCAAAAATAAAACCCTGACGAGTAATTTGCCGCAATTGTGCCGCGAGGTGTCCACCACTTAGCCATAGCAAGCTCACGCCTGCTAACATCATCATTAGCGAGCTAAGTTCTTTTGAACGAACGATTTGCCCATCATCTTTGGCTTTTTGCTTTTTATGGGGCGTGGGCTCTTCGGTTTTTTCTACATCACTCTCGTCGGACACCGCGGTTCCAAAATGTAATGAAAATACGAGTTATCGCTATAGCATGACAGAGTGTAAAAAAATCAATGGTGGAAAATAGACGCAGTTCAAGGGGGTTATTTGGCTATTGAACAATAAGGCGGCAACTTTGCGAAGGGTTTCGCAAATAATCGCAATAAATTAAAGATACTCTGATAATGGCAATATTTGTTGATAAAATCCCTATCGTGATCGATGAGCTGTGCTAAAGTACACGTGTCATAACACGTGTATAAGGGGCATCTATGAATAGAACAAAAAAAACCGTCAGTGTCACTGTCGCGCCTGAACTCTACGAACAAGCAAGGCGGGCTAAACTTAACTTATCAGCAATACTGGCTTGTGCCTTACAAGCTGAATTAAAACGCCTCGAAGCGCAAAAATGGAAAAATGACAATGTCGAAGGCTTTAATGAGTTAAACAGGATAAATGAAGAATATGGATTACTCTCAGATAAATACAAGGATTTTTAATGCAATATCGCCTCTATCAAAACCGAGATGATGCTATCAAATACCCATATTTACTGGATATTCAAAGTAATATTATTGATTTATTGAATACTCGCTTAGTCATCCCGTTATTCGATAGCAGGCTAGTTAAAAAGCCATTACCCGCTCGCTTAAACCCCCAATTAGTTATCAACGGGCAGGTTTTTATTTTAATGACTCACCAAATGGCTTGCGTCCCTCATTCATTATTAGGGAAAGAAATCGTTGACTTAAGTAGCCAACGAGACACCATTAAACACGCAATTGACTTACTGATTGATGGCTTTTAACAATGAAGGGTTATTATGGATATTTGTCACCTTGTTGCCCCTGATGTTTCCTTAGAAGATGCGTCTAAAGAAGCCTTGCGTATGCTTAATTGGCTAAAACATCAAGGTATTATCGACCCTGACTTTCAAAGTATCGAGTATGGTGAAGTAATTTATCGTCCTACGCCTGCTCACAAAGAACCCATTTTGTACGTAATTAATGATGAAATCGTCCCAACTCAACTTCCTGAAGATACGCTAAAAAACTACCTGTCTATCGTGACAGAACGAACAGTTTTTCATGCAGGGGGAAATGGCCTTGGTATTTATTGCCCACAATGTAATCAGGAACAAAGTGAGCATAGCCATGCATGGAGTGATACTGTTACGGATTGGTATGAAGGAAAACCAGAAAATCTCGCTTGTTTTTATTGCGATTTTCATGGCTCACTTAATGAATGGCAGTTTGACCCTCAATGGGCATTCGGCAATTTAGGTTTTAGTTTTCATAATTGGGATATACGCGATAATTTTATCGAGGAATTTGAGCAAATACTTGGTAGTAAAATCATTGCTGTTTATCAACATGATTAGCAATTAAATTGTTCAGCTGAATACTTATAGGCTCTATATAATTCAAGGTTTAGAGGAAAAATCCAAGGTAATCCGCATCCCCACCGCTTCTGCATATTTTAATAATGTGCCTAATTTTGGGTCGAACTGCGCTTTTTCCAAACGGGACACGTTCTGCTTCTGAGTTTGCATTTTTTCCGCAATTTGAATTTGGGTTAAATTATTGGCTAAACGTGCTTTTTTGAGTTGATTGATTAACGCCTGTCTCATCTGTAATTCAGTAGAGCACTCATTAATATCTCCATCATTTTCTTGAACTATTTCTTTTGGTTCTTTTTTTTCTTTAATCACAAAAGTAGAAATTAAATCGTTATTTATCATTGCAATCCTCTCCTTGTAACGCAAATACAATAAAACTACCCTAACCCTATGTAATTAGAGTAGTTGAATTAAAAACTTGTCGGCGATTAGAAGCCCAGCTCATCAAGCAAATCATCAACTTGAGACTGTGATGCCATCACATTCACGCCTTCTTTATTGATTTGTGGGCCATTGAGCAAACTTTCGTTTTGCGTTTTCGCACGCATTTCAGGTGGTGTATTTTCCATTAACAGTGCGAGCAGTTGTTTTTCAGCTTCTTCAACCACTTCCATCATTTTTTTGATGACTTGCCCTGTTAAATCTTGGAAATCTTGCGCCATCATGATTTCCAACAGCTCTGCTTTGGTAGTTTCGCTGTCTTGGATCACTTGCCCTAAAAAGGCTTCTGTTGACTCACGCAATTGTGCAGGAACCGTATCTCCAGTTGTTTCTTGCCACTGCTGTTGCAGCCCCTGTGCATTTTTATTCATTTCCACTTGCAGTGGTTTGATGACATCAATACCATTTAAGGTTTTTTCTGCCGCTTGCGCCGTCATTTGGGCGATATAACGCAGCCTATCTTTTCCGTCTGGAATACTCGCCACTGCCTGTTGAACGCTTTTTTCTAGCCCCAATTCGCGCATACTTTCACGCAGCGTTCTCATTAGCGTACCAATGCGCGTAATGACTTGTTTTAAATCATCATTACCATTGCGAATACCTTCCATACCCACTTGCTCAGTCATGAAAATCTCCTTTGGCACGCACTGTTATTGCAGCCCCATTTTTTCAAATACTTTATTCAGTTTTTCTTCTAAGATAGCGGCAGTGAACGGCTTAACGACATAACCACTCGCACCCGCTTGTGCAGCGGCAATAATATTTTCTTTTTTCGCTTCTGCTGTCACCATGAGTACTGGGATATGCTTCAAGGCATCATCACCACGAATGGTTTTAAGCAACTCAAGGCCATCCATGTTTGGCATATTCCAATCAGCAACAACAAAATCGATGCTGCCTGTACGGATTTTTTCTAAAGCATCAACACCGTCTTCTGCTTCTTCTATTTTGTTAAATCCGAGCTCTTTTAATAAGTTACGGACGATACGTCGCATTGTAGAAAAATCATCGACAACCAAAAAACTGAGATCTTTAGCGGCCATAACCACTCCTTCAAAATACAATTGTGAATTCCTGTCACGGTTTAAACCGTGACAGAAGAAAGTCTTGCTAAAACACTTGGGGCAATCTTGAGAATATCTTGCACCTCATCCGCAGCCCCCAATTCAATCGCCGCGCGAGGCATTCCAAACACCACGCAACTACTTTCGTTTTGTGCGTAAGTGATAGCCCCTTGCTTACGTAAATTTAATAGCCCTTTCGCGCCATCCATCCCCATCCCTGTCAATAAAATGCCAATACATTTTCGCCCAACACATTGAGCGACTGAATCAAACAACACATCAACAGAAGGACGATGCCGGTTAACAGGTTCGCTTTGCTGCAAAATAACTTGAAATCCCTTGCCTTTATCCGCAATCAACATGTGCGAATCGCCTGGTGCAATATATGCATGGCCTTTTTGTAATAGTTCGTTGTGTTCAGCTTCTTTTACGGTCAATACACAGAGCTTATTTAAGCGATCAGCAAAAGAACGCGTAAAACCCGCTGGCATATGTTGAGTGATCACTACCGGAGGGCATTCATGAGGTAACATTTCCAGAAATTGCCGTATTGCCTCCGTTCCTCCGGTCGATGCGCCAACCGCAATCACACGGCTATTGCAAACATAGGGAGAGAGTGCTTTCGCTTGAGAAACTGGCTCATTAACCTTTTTGTCAGGGCGGGCAAAGCGGCTGCGCTGAGTAATTTTAGACATGGCTGCTGCGCGAATTTTCTCACCAATAATATCGCGATAACTCATCATGGTTTCGCGGATACCAATTTGTGGTTTCGTGACAAAATCCACAGCACCTAATTCCAGCGCTTTTAACGTCACTTCCGAACCTTTCGACGTTAATGTTGAAACCATTACCACAGGCATTGGATGCAAGCGCATTAGTTTTTCTAAGAAATCAATACCATCCATTCGCGGCATTTCCACGTCTAACGTGATCACGTCCGGTTCATGTTGTTTGATTAAGTCACGTGCAACATAAGGGTCTGGTGCAGTATCAACCACAATCATGTCTTCGTGACTATTAATAATTTCGCGCATTAATTGGCGCATCAGTGCTGAGTCATCCACACATAGCACTTTAATCTTTTTCATTACCCCCTCCTCGCCGCTTGCAAGCTGTAGACGGTTTGCCCTTTAATAACGAAACTTTGTGATAACTGCGATAAATTTTCGGAATGCCCGATAAAAAGTAATCCGTCTGGCTTAAGCAATGGAACAAAGCGCTCTAACATTTTAATTTGCATTTCTTTATCGAAATAAATCATGACATTACGACAAAAAATAGCATCAAACCGATGTTGCATCTGCCAGTCATGGTCACTCAAGTTTAAGTAACGAAATTCAATCATTTGGCGCAATGCAGGTTTGACTCGTGCATAACCGTCAAATTCACCAACCCCTTTCATGAAATAACGTTGTCGCTGTAATGCCGTTAATGATTTCAGCTCTTCTACGCGGTACACGCCTTGTTTCGCTTTTTCTAGCACTTCCGTGTCAATGTCACTGGCAATCACTTTGGCATTGATGGCATTCGGCCCAAGTACATCACTTAATGTCATTGCTATCGAATACGGCTCTTCTCCCGTTGAAGATGCGGCACACCAAATATTAATGGCGCTATTTTTACGCGTACGAACAAAGTCCGCTAACGTCACAAAATGGTGTGGTTCACGAAAAAACGCAGTTAAATTTGTCGTCAAAGCATTCACGAAAGCTTGCCATTCTGCATGGTGAGGCTCACGCTCTAACATCCGCAAATAATCGGAAAAATTGTCGATATTACAATCACGTAACCGCTTTAATAGCCGGTTATAGACCATATTTTTTTTATTCATGGTGAGGACAATGCCTGATTTTTTATGAATAAATCGACAAACCCGACCAAACTCATCATCAGTCAGTGGTTCTACCTGTGGTACAAAAAGCATCGTACTTGTCGTCCTATTCAATAAAAACCCAGAGGCAGCCAGTTATTTGGCTGCCTTTTAGGATGGATAACCTAAGAAAAAATAACCTGTTACAATTATCCACCGAAAATTCAGAAACGAATTTTCACAACACTTAACGCCGATTACGGTTTAAATGACTTTCGGGTAATTCAAAGAATGCAACCGTATCAACTAAGTTGTTTGCTTGGTCTTCTAACGCCGCCGTCGCACTGGTCGATTGTTCCACTAATGCCGCATTTTGTTGTGTCACTAAATCCATTTGGCTTACCGCTGTGGCGACTTGCTCAATACCACGGCTTTGTTCATTGGAAGCAGAAGCAATATTACCCATTAATTCAGTAACTTGGTTAACAGCTGCAACTAACTCACTCATAGTTTCGCCCGCTTCATTAACGAGCTGAGAACCTTGGCTCACTCTGCCGACAGACTCATCAATCAAGGTTTTAATTTCTTTTGCTGCTTCCGCACTGCGCTGAGCTAGCGCTCTAACTTCACCAGCAACCACAGAAAATCCGCGCCCCTGTTCACCTGCTCGAGCGGCTTCAACGGCAGCATTCAATGCTAAGATATTGGTTTGAAAAGCAATCCCATCAATTACACTAATAATGGCACTGATTTTTTGTGAGCTATTAGAAATGGAAGTCATGGTGTCAATCACGTCTTCGGTGATCTCTCCACCTTTCGTTGCAGTTTTCGATGCACTAACAGCAAGTTCACTGGCTTGACGTGCGTTATCCGCATTTTGCTTAACGGTTGCTGTCAACTCTTCCATACTAGCCGCAGTTTCTTCGAGTGATGCCGCTTGCTGCTCAGTGCGTGAAGATAAATTATTATTACCTAACGCGATTTCACGAATACCGGTATACATTTGGTCAGTGTTTGAACGCAAGGCGGTCACTGAAGTCACTAAAGACTCCTGCATATCCTTTAGTTTGCCAAATACCTCACCGATTTCATCACGGGTCGTCACTTCAATTTTCTGATTGAGTTTACCATCAGCCACTAATGCAAAGTGCTCTCCCATACTCTTCAGTGGGTTAATTACTTTACGTTTCATCCAATAATGAGCAAATGCAATAACCGCGATGATAATGACGATCACTGAGCAAAATGAGCTCCAAGCGAAGGTGTTATACATTCTTGCTGCCGCAAGAGATTCGTCGCTTTCAGCATTCAGTAATTCAAGGTATTCCTCAACAACTTGCTCCAACTGATCCTGGTTTTCTTGAGCAGGAAGTTCAATATAGGCTGCAATATCGTTATTATCTAAATGTGTTTTTAATGCTTTGAGTGTTAAGACAAATGCTTGATACCGAGCCTCTAAAGCCGCAAGATTTTCTTTCTCACTTAAAAGAGGCTGGTTTTTAAACATAGTGTAGTCTTTCTCAGCTTCTGCGAGTAATTTGTCAAAAGTCACTCTTGTTTCTTCAATCAATGGTTCATTACCACCGACTTTATGCAGCAATGCAATTTGAGTTAGGCTATTGCGTGCTTGCATTAGGTGCTTATTGGTTTCTTCAAGCATCGAACGCTTATCAGACCCCAAATCAATGCGCTCTAAGGATTTTAATTCGCTTACAACAATCCCAACAGAAACCCCGCTAGACACAATCTGCATCCCACAAAATAAAATGAGAAGAAGATATAAACTCACCGAAATCCGGATATTTTTACCAAACATAGAAATCCCCACTTGTGCCAGCTAAGAGAACTGAACCTCTGAAACATTGCCTTGTTTTCTAATGCGCAGAAACGCTGCAAAACCGTAGCTTTGCAGCGCGAAACTGAGCTTAACCCTTAGAAAGTTTCCCAATTGTCATCATCTTTATGTTCTTTCGATGATAGTTTTGTCAGATCCGGCGTTTTAACGATATTTGAAACCGTTCTTGCTGCCGGCTGAATATTGCGTATTTCACTTTGTTTTAATGGTGGTAAACGGAAGATAGAAATCAGTTGCGACAG
This sequence comes from Providencia rettgeri, assembly GCF_013255915.1. Classification (GTDB taxonomy): domain Bacteria; phylum Pseudomonadota; class Gammaproteobacteria; order Enterobacterales; family Enterobacteriaceae; genus Providencia; species Providencia hangzhouensis. Next base: position 3,047,701 of record NZ_CP053896.1, read on the forward strand.
TTTTGCCACTTGCTCTTCCAATACATTGGCTGCAACCGCGGATTGCTCAACCAGCGACGCATTTTGCTGCGTAACTTTGTCCATTTCAGCGACAGCAATACTGACTTGTGCAATTCCTTTGCTTTGCTCGTCTGATGCGGTCGCAATATGCGTCATAATGTCAGTAACACGTGTAACAGATTCAACAATCTTGGTCATTGTTTCGCCTGCATCTTCAGCTTGGCGAGCGCCTGTCCCAGTTCTTGACACCGAATCTTCAATTAACGTTTTAATCTCTTTAGCGGCATCAGCGCTGCGCTGTGCCAAATTACGCACTTCATCAGCAACAACGGCAAAACCGCGACCATGCTCACCTGCCCTTGCCGCTTCAACTGCCGCATTAAGCGCTAAGATGTTAGTTTGAAAAGCGATGCTATCGATAACTGCAGTAATATCAGAGATTTTCTGTGAGCTATCCGCAATATTCAGCATGGTGCTAACGACATTGGATACCACTTTGCCGCCTTCTTTTGCTATCACTGACGCTTGGTTTGCAAATTCACTCGCTTGGTGAGCGTATTCGGTATTTTGTTTAACAGTGGCAGTCAGTTCACTCATACTGGCTGAAGTTTCTTCTAAGCAAGCGACTTGTTGCTCAGTTCGTGCTGACAAGTCATTGTTACCTGCTGCAATTTCGGTTGTACCTTGGTAAATAGTTTCGCTACCATCTAGCACACCTCGAACCGTATTAATCAGCTCTTGTTGCATGTGTTGAACACCATTGGCCAATTCACCAATTTCATTCTTGGCAATTGTTGTCACATTCGGTGTTAAATCCCCTGAAGCAAAGACTTTAATACGTTCAATTAAGAGACCGAGTGGCTCGATAATACCTTTACGAACATAGCGATAACTGAAGAAACCAATCAAAGCGAGTAAGATAGATAACGTCACCAACATGTATAATGATTGGCGATAGTTATTATCTGCATTGACGACTTCGGCCTGGAAATCAGCAGATATATCCGCAAAATAAGCGTTAAATTGCTCTTCAAATTTCACTTGGTGCCCTGAGGTTCTGTGTGCATAAAAACCTTCAAGGTCACCTTTTTCAGCAAATTCACTTAGCTTAATTAACGCATCACGATAGGTTTCATAGGTGCTAAACAGCTTTTCAAATTTGGCTTTATCATAATCTGAACTTTGCATCAGCTTGTTATAACGTGCGTAAGCGTCATCCGCTGATTTAAAGTTACGTTTAGCGGCTTTAATCAAGTCTTCTGTCGTTGCATCGTCTTGAATTTTACGACCTTCGAGCAAATAGGCATTGATAGAGCGGTTTAAGTTCGCCCGGGCTTGTAACAAATTAACCCAACTTTCTGTTAATACTTGTCTTTGGCGTTGTAAGGAATTCAAATAACTAATGCTGTCGCTGTTATCGCCCAGTTTGGTAAACATCAACCCACTGGATACCAGTTGCAGCAAAATAAAGATAAAAATGACGGACAAAAGTCCCGATACGATTTTAATTCGACTGTACATGACGTTTTACTAACATAATTTTGTTGTATTTTGGATATCGGTCATCCAACCAAAAACTTTAGTTAATGACTTATTATTATTTGAACAATTATTGGGGCTGAGAATTACTCAGCCATGCTGTCAATCAGCGCCATTTCATCGCTTGTTAATAATTTTTCGATATCGACTAAAATCAACATACGGTCATTTAATGTTCCGAGCCCTGTCAGATATTGGGTCGATAATGTCACCGCAAAATCAGGTGGTGGTGCTATTTGTTCTTCATTCAAGACCAGTACATCCGAAACTCCATCGACGACAATACCGACAACGCGATCTTTTAAATTCACCACAATAACGACCGTGTTATCGTTATACACCACGTTTTCATGGGAAAACTTCACCCGTAAATCAATAATTGGAATGATGACTCCACGTAAATTAGTCACACCTTTGATAAAATCAGGGGTATTCGCGATACGAGTCACTTGTTCATAGCCACGAATTTCCTGCACTTTTAAGATTTCAATGCCATACTCTTCTTCACCCAAGGTAAAAATGAGGTAGCCTTCGCCGTTTTTTTCTTCTTCGTGTTTATTTAAATCATCATCTAACATAGACATGGTGTATGGCCTCTATTTAGTGCACGACAGGTTGAGAAACCTGCTGTTTCTTTTTAATCAAAATGCTGTTATTCATTTTTTGCAGCTCAGCCACATCTAAAATCAATGCAACAGAGCCATCGCCCATAATCGTTGCTGCGGAAATACCAGGGATTTTGCGATAATTACTTTCAATGTTTTTCACCACCACTTGCTGTTGCCCGACGAGCTTGTCAACTAACAACGCAAAACGGTGGCCTGCATTTTGAATAATCAGCACAATACTGTTATCTAAATTTCGCTCGGCTTCTTCGATGGAAAATACTTGGTGTAATTCAACAAGTGGCAAATATTCCCCTCGCACAAGCAGCATTTTTTCTTCTCCCGCTAAGCGATAAATATCCTCTTGCCGAGGCTGCAAGGTACTGATAATGGCACTCAATGGAACGATAAAAACATCTTCCGCTACTTTCACAGACATACCATCCAAAATGGCTAAAGTGAGCGGTAATAAAATGCGGATAACGGTACCTTTACCTTCGGTAAAACCGATTTGAATACGACCGCCCATGTCTTGGATATTTCGTTTAACCACATCCATTCCAACACCGCGTCCCGAAACGTCCGTCACCACCTCTGCTGTTGAAAAACCCGGTGCCATAATCAGCATCGCAACTTCATCATTGCTCATCCCATCATGCACATTCATGCCTTGTGACTTCGCTTTTGCCAAAATACGTTCACGATTTAGCCCTGCGCCGTCATCACGCACTTCAATACAAATGTTGCCACTTTGATGTGCTGCCGCTAAGGTCAGTGTTCCGGCTTCCGGCTTACCATTTGCCACACGAACTTCTGGCTTTTCAATCCCATGGTCGAGGCTATTGCGAACAAGGTGATTTAGTGGATCAACAATGCGCTCTATCAAGCTTTTATCGAGTTCAGTCGAACTTCCTTCTACTTTCAGTTCAATTTTTTTACCTAATTTGGAAGCGATATCGCGTACCATGCGCGGGAAACGGCTAAATACGTAGTCCATTGGCATCATACGAATTGACATGACGGATTCTTGCAAAGCGCGGGAATTACGCTCTAACTGTACGATTGAGCTTAACAAATCACTGTATTCGTTCTGATCGACATGTTGACTATGTTGGGTCAACATTGATTGAATAATCACCAGCTCACCCACTAAGTTAATCAGCTGGTCAACTTTCTCTACAGCCACACGAATGCTGCTCGAATCCCCTTTCGGTTTAGCGATTGCCGTTTTTTTAGCCGTGGTGGGTGCAGCAGGTTTTGCCGAGCTTTGCGGAGTATCTACTTGAGGCTCTGTGACTTCATTCGCTGCAACTTTATCATCATTTAATAACGTTTCTTCCTTTGAAAAAGCGAGGCAATCGGCAAATGAAATTACTTCATGGCTAATTTGCGATTCATCCACCACAAAACATAGCACCCCACTAATATCATCAATATCCGTATTAGTTCCTACCCATGCTTGTAAACTATTTGCTGTTTTTTCAGTATGATATAAATGCCCAAATAAACTGAGCTCATCCGCCAATAAATCAACTTCATTTTCTTTGAGCTGATTTAACGAGATCATAAAGCAGTGTGAATATTCACCTTGCTTCGCGGGTGTGTCTTCAACAACCGCATCTTCAACTTTAGTTTCAGCTATCGCAGTACCTGTCTCAGCGACCTCTTCCGCTCTATTTTCAACTCGGCTAAGCACCTCACAAATACGCTTAAAGGTATCTTCATCCGGTAAAGAGTCATTTTTATAGGCATCTAACTGTGATGCCATGACATCCTTAGCATCAAGAAAAACATCAATTATGTCAGGCGTGAGGGTTAACTCATCATGACGCGCCTTATCTAAAAGGTTTTCCAATGTATGAGTTGTATTCTGCAACTGAGTGAAACCAAAGGTTGCAGCCCCTCCTTTGATTGAGTGGGCACTGCGGAAGATGGCATTTAGCTGCTCGCTATCCGGGTCAAAAGGATCAAGCTCAAGTAAATGTTGTTCCATATCCCTGAGCAACTCATCAGCCTCATCGAAAAATGTTTGATAAAACTCGGTAATATCCATGGTTTTTATCCAATTTCGCTTAAGTTTCACTTAACGCTGACTGCCGGAACCCCCGGCAGACAACTAAACAAGTTATGTAATAAATTCAAATAACAGCAATTCATCACGGTATTTTCACCGCAGCGACAACACCCACAGCCGTTTCTTGCATGGGTTTTTGCGGTTTATTCAGCACATCATTGATCGGCTTGGCGCCATCGTATTCGCGGAGAATTTGTTTGGTTTCTTCATCATTTAACACAATGATACTTATCCGGCGGTTGATCGGGGCAAAACCATCTTCTTTGTCTAAATGAATGGCTGAAGCCATCCCAACCACGCGTAATACTTTATTTTCATCCATTCCACCGCGAATCAATTCACGGCGCGAAGCATTTGCGCGATCTGATGAAAGCTCCCAGTTGCTGTAATTGGCGCCGTTGGCATAAGCGAGATCATCAGTATGACCGGAGATACTAATTCGATTAGGAACATCATTAAGAAGTGGTGCTATTGCACGCAAAATATCGCGCATATACGGTTCAACCGTTGCCGAACCGACTTTAAACATTGGGCGATTTTCACTATCAACAATTTGAATGCGTAGCCCATCATTAATCATATCAATCAATAAATGTGGCTTTAATTCATTCAAACGGGGGTCTTTTAAAATAGCCTGCTCAAGGGACTCTTTTAATTTTTCAAAACGATAATTTGCATTTCCATCAATAATATTATTGGGCTCTGGCATCACATCCCCATCACGGAAAATCGGGTCTTTACCCCCACCAGGAATAGGGTTTGTGGCATCACCACTTTTACTTCCCGGGTTGATAGCTGTACTCAAGGGAGTACGGAAATACTCAGCAATTTGTGTTAATTCTTGAGGACTTGAAATTGAGATCAGCCACATCACTAAAAAAAACGCCATCATCGCCGTCATAAAATCGGCATAAGCAATTTTCCATGAACCGCCGTGTCCGTTTTGATGATGTGAACTGCGCTTTTTAACCCGAATAACATGAGGTGTATTGGCTGCCATTCGTTTGTTACTCCTCAGTTGTTTCTTGTGAGCGAGCACCTACTTTCACTTCTCGAACTTTATCTTCAAGTTCAACAAATGAAGGTCTATCTGCGCTGAATAACACCTTGCGGCCAAATTCAACCGCAATTTGAGGAGCATACCCTTGCAATGCAGAGAGGAAAGTCACTTTAATACACTCCATCATTTTCAATTGCTCACTACTGCGCAACCTAATCAGAGCAGCTAAAGGCAAAATAAAGCCATAAGCCACTAAAATACCTAGAAATGTACCAACCATTGCATGAGCAATTAAAGCACCAAGTTCACCTGCGGGACGGTCTGCTGAGCCCAAGGCATTCACGACACCCAAAACGGCCGCAACAATCCCAAATGCAGGCATAGAGTCACCGACCATGTTTAGCCCCGAAGCAGGTACTTCATTTTCTTGACGAAAAGTTTCTAATTCTTCATCCATTAATGCTTCAATTTCATGACTTTGTAAGTTACTACTCACCATCAGACGTAAATAGTCCACAATGAACATCATGGTGGACTCATCTTTTAAAATACGGGGATATTGGGAGAAAATTTCACTTTCACTTGGATTGTCAATATCTTTCTCAAGTGCAAGTAACCCTTGTTGGCGCGATTTATTAAGTAATTGAAATAACAATGCCATTAAATCCATTGACATTGTTTTATTGTAAGAGGAACGACGGAAGAGTTTTGGTAATACTTTGCACAAGGCGACGATGGATTTGCCACTGTTACCAACAACAAAAGCACCTAAACCTGCCCCTAAAATAATGACAAATTCAGCGGGTTGATAAAGCGCACCTAAATGGCCGCCGACCATTATATATCCGCCAATAACCGCAACTGTAACAATGATATACCCGATGAGTATTAACACAATATTCCCTTTCACTCCGTTGGTTAACAGATGGCAGTCAAAGGGAATATTAGGAGTGACAGGCAAAAAATTTTGCCTGCTAACCAAATCAATCCAATTACATTACCGCTTTAGTAATGCCATCCTGTCGATATACCGTAATATCGGCTAGATGTTCGGAAAGTTTACGTTTTTTTATTGCACGTGATGGCGGTTGGCATAAACTACAAGTGAAGCTATTTTCAGGAATATGTGCGTAAGTAATAAAAGAGCCATGGCAACAACTACATTGTGAACTTTGTAACATGCCACTTTCCACAAAACGGACTAGCGTCCAAGCACGTGTTAAAGCCAACAAAGGTTCTTCGCCGGGTTCTGGAATACACTGTTCAAGGTATAACCTATAGGCTTTTAATATAGCGTCAACACCACGACATTGGCCGCTTTTCAGTAAAAATTGATAAGCATTATAGAACATGGATGAATGAATATTCTGTTCCCATGTCATAAACCAATCTGTAGAAAAAGGTAACATCCCTTTCGGTGGAGGGCTACCTCTTAGCTCTTTGTATAAACGAACTAAACGACCGCGACTGATTTGCGTTTCACTTTCTAACATTTGAAGGCGAGCGCCCAAAGAGATCAATTCCATGGCTAGTCGAATGTCATTCGCTTCTTGGACTATACTTTTTTCAGCTGCGGTACTCATCTTTTTCTCGCTATTTCAGTGTCGCCCTCATTATGCGTTTGCAATAATCGGGTCGAAAGTAAGATACCTGTATGAATTTGTTGTAATTCATCAACTCTTGAATCACGAGTTAGTTTTTCAATTGTTTCACTATTATCAAATCTAAACTGGCAGATTAGCTGGTTTGTCTCTGCTAATTTGACTAATTGAGGGAGTGTAAGGTCTGCTAAAGTAGTTGCCATTGCATCAGAGATACCTAGACGAAACATCGCAGAGGCTTTCTCTTGAGAGATGAGTTTTTGGGCTAATAGCAAATATGAGAGGTTAATATCGTATATATGCTTCAGAAAATCTGTCGTCGAGCTCATTTTTTTTCCTTTCCGAATATTATCAACATCTGTGCGATCTGTGTGCAAAAAGAACAAATATGAATTTAAAAGTATTGTGTATTCAAATTATTAAATTAAAAAATTAATTAAATTGGGTAAATGTAATTCCATTAATTTCCCCATGTTATCCATTAAAAATACCCAATTTGGAGTACAAATACACAAGCTTCCAAACTTAAATTAAATATATTTCCTGAATACCTACAACAATAAAGAATGACTAAAAAATTAGCGGTTTCCATAAAAATCAGAAATTGCTGATGTCATTATTAGTCGCCAATTATTATGCACCACTAAATTAACTATTCAAGGTACTTATGTTTCTTTTTGTATCAATAGGGTGATTACCCATTAATTCATTAAATAATCTTCATTATTTCTTTATCTTCTATTACCTTATCCTAAATATCCACAACATTTTGAGTCAACCTAAGCAAAATGCCAGGATTTTAATCAAACCAATCACTCTTTACATGTGATTATTAAGCCTAATAAACCAAGCATAACATCAAAAACAATATATTGATCCAAATCAATTTTTAGTATTAAGAAACTGAGTTATACATTACTGTATTAAGGCTTTATCGGCATTATTGGAATAAAATTTAATCATTAATTTTCAATAAGTTTGATATATATTACAGCCATCGTTCAAAATTATTCAATCGCAGTTATCATATAAACAACCATTATATTGTCATACATATTAAGTATTCACTTCCATTTTCATTAGAATCATTAAACTATAAAATAAGTATCATCACCCCGTAATATTAATAAAACTAATAAAATTTACGTCGATTACCAATAATGAAAGTTTATTCAGCTTAAATATTTTTGTAAGATATTTTTGCATATTTATTATTTCAAGTGATCATTTTGTTATTAATTCATTAAAGTAGTTTTTTGGGGTTAATTAATATTTATTTTTTATGTAAAATGGCAAAAAATTCATTTTTTTTAATAAAAAGATCAACCTACGCTAACCTATCACTTTTGTGTTAAGAGCAAAAAATGTAGGTTTCAATTAAGAACATTCTATTTTCCAAATATTTTTTATATCATTTTTAAAATATTCAGTTAGTGCTCAAAATAAAAAGCACTAAAGGTATTATTAATTGTCTTCGTACTTATCATTTTTAGCCATTTTCACGTAAACATAATAATTTTAATAACTCAATGTTATAATAACAAATGATTACTATATACTTTTATTTTAACAAAACCCCCTAACCATCAAGTTACCTTAAGTAAAATTGCTTAATCAGATAATGAAAGATTAAAAAATAAATAACTTTTAGTTAAAATAATTCAGTGAGACATTTGCTTATAAAAGAAGCTAATTTATTAGGATTTTTATGGAAAAAAATATTTCTCAATTTGCGACAAACTTCACACTTGTTTTCTTTGTTTCTCAATAATTTCCGAATAAAGCGATTCTCACATTGCTGAATTTATGTTAGGAAAATCACATTAATTGTACTAACAACCCCCTCATAACAACATGTAGGATCAATAGATACAAAAATGAAGAAAGAAATGGCCACATAAGTTAATTGATAAACTTGTTTTCCTCATGCTCCAGTGCAACACTGAGCACTCTGAAATATAATTTGAAGGAAAAATATGTTCAATTATCAGGCAACAATAGAATTTATTGAGGAAGAAAACGTATATGAAATCAATTTTAGTGATTTTCCTGACCTTCAAGGAGTTAGCTATTGTAGAGAAGATGTTGAATTAGAAGCCCAAGAAATTTTGCTAGCCTCTTTTGCAGAACATATCGAACTCAGAAAACCAATTCCATTAGCAACACAACAAAAAAATGGTGAAGCATTTACGGTTTATTTACCCATAATCTGTTGCTTAAAAATTGCCTTGCATAATGCCATTCTCAACTCTGCAATGCAACGCGTCGATCTCGCTCGCAGATTGAATATCAATGCACAACAGATAGAACGCTTACTGGATATTCATTACACATCTAAAATTGACCTTTTAGAACAAGCCTTATACATATTGGGCGTCGAGCCTTCAATTACAGTGACTCAAAAAATATTTGATAACAATATAAGCTAATCATCATCCAAGGACTATATAATAAAGTTATCACTGAAATAGCCCTAAAATTCTTGATTTACTTCTTACTGATACTAAAAAGTATCATTAACTGCTTATGTAATAGCAGAGACTTGAGTTAAATTTAGCTCCCTAGCTTCTCATCCTCTGCTATTCAATCGTTTTCCCTGTACATTTCACGTGCTAAAAAACAACTGCGTTCTATTTCAAACACCCCCCCCCTAACTGGTTAAATTTCAATCAAATCATACTTTGCCCAATCAAAAATAACTCTGCTTTCAGTTACCTCTCATTTTTTAGTTCTTAGACCTAAAAGTTTGTGATTTTTATCTTGCCATTAAGTGATACAAAATTGTGCAATAAACTTATATTCAATTCCTAAATCATGTTCCCTCTTACAATAAGAATAAAATATTAACGGAAAAAGACTAATCAATATTAGACTTATTATCTCTCATTTCGTAATTACTAAAATAATTTCTTTTAAATTATAACCCCAATGAGGTACAATAAATTAATTTTTATATAGGGCATATATATGAAAAAAAATCACTTAATCTTGAATATAAAAAGCGTTGGCCAACCATATTGGCCAACACTAAAATTAATATTAAGTTCATTAATTGTTTTTAATTTTTATTTAAATTTAGTTGATAAAAGCAAATATTCGTTGCTTATTACTGTTTTTGACTTAACATTAATTCCTATGTTTGTATTTATAGTCGCATTTATAACAAAAAATACAACATGGAAAGAGTTAAAATCTCACCTTCTTCCTGCCCTTATAATTTATTTTACGTTTCAAACAATCGACATGGTTCCACTTTACTTCACCGGTGAGTTAACTTTAAAAAAATACTTGTTTTCTCCTCAGTACGGGGTTTGGTTCTTTTTAGCAACACCTATATGGCAAGCTGTTTTTTTATTATTACCAGAGAGCTTTAAATCAAACAAATTTAACCTATCTGCAATCTTAATTATATCACTAATAATATCCTTTATAACAAAGACTTACCTAATGCCGATTTCTAGCTTTTTTTCAATTATTTTATATTTCCCATTTTTTGTTATTGCTTATTTTATTCATAATCAAAATATATTTTCGTTAAGGAAAAAGCCTATTATCACTATTTTTTGTATAGCATTTTTAGCGATTACCTTTCTTAATTATCGAAACGATTTTTATGAGATAATTTTCGGTGCAATCAAGACTAATTTAATTCTCAACTCATTCATTATCTATATTTTCGATTTTGTAATAAGCCTAATACTAGGTTCGATTATTATTTACTTTGCTTTATCAACTCAAAAATATGCAAAAATATCAAATAATGCTTTAGGTGTTTATTTAATCCATCCAATTATTTGTTTTGTAATATTACAAATATTAAGTTTTTTAGATATAGAACTAAATTTATTATTAATAATAGCATTTACTCTATCTACAATTACAATTGCACTTTTACTAGCATCAAACTCAATTATTCATTGGTTTATTGAACCAGTATTGAGATCTAATAAATTGAAAGAATAGCTTTATGAAGGATATGATAGCATAGCCTCTAAATATCAAATATATTATTGATATAAACAATGAGAACGGATGTAAAGTATCAAATTTAATGACCGAACATGCCAAACAAATTGATACTGTTTTCAATGGCTGCGTCCCAAATACGTCCCATACAGTCAGTATAGGTTCCGCAGCATGCTCATAACTCATTGAAAATATTGGTGGGTTGTGTGGGGATCGAACCCACGACCGAGTGATTAAGAGTCACCTACTCTGCCAACTGAGCTAACAACCCGATACAAAATATTTAACGCCTAACAATTGCTACAGTCAATATGATTCTGCTATTTTTATTGCCTAAGTTAATTTTAAGTTGCGAATGTAAAATTTAAGAAAACTAATGCTTGAATAAACATCACTTCGCTCCTAACAAGATAACTTTTCCTTACTCTAATTGAGATTTGTGTCACAATATTTCACGCAAACATAACCACAAAATTAAAAAAAAGACTGTGGCTAATTATCACAAACCACTACGGACATCTTTAGTATGGAAGAAAATGCGAATTCACTATCAACACAACCCAATGCTGATCGTAATCAGCTAAAACGCAGCCTTAGTAACCGGCATATACAACTTATTGCGATTGGTGGAGCAATTGGAACAGGCTTATTTATGGGGTCTGGCAAAACCATTTCACTCGCAGGCCCATCGATTATCTTTGTGTATATGATAATTGGTTTTGTGCTATTTTTTGTGATGCGCGCAATGGGTGAACTGCTACTTTCTAATCTGAACTACAAATCATTCAGTGATTTTTCTGCTGACCTTATCGGTCCATGGGCAGGTTTTTTTGTCGGTTGGACGTACTGGTTCTGCTGGGTTATCACCGGTATTGCCGATATCATTGCCATTACATCCTATGTGAGCTTTTGGGTACCTGATTTTCCTGAATGGGTAACCTCATTTATTTGCGTGGTCACCTTATTAACGCTTAACCTAGTTTCTGTCAGGCTTTTCGGTGAGCTCGAATTTTGGTTCGCCATGATAAAAATTGTTGCCATTGTGGCTCTCATTGCAGTAGGTGGCACATTAATTGCCATGAATTTCCAATCCCCTACGGGTCACACGGCATCTTTAAGTAACATTTGGAATGATGGCGGAATGTTCCCTATGGGGATCAGTGGTTTCTTTGCTGGCTTTCAAATTGCTATTTTTGCGTTTGTGGGAATTGAATTGGTGGGTACGGCAGCAGCAGAAACACGCGATCCAGAAAAATCTTTGCCAAAAGCTATCAACGCGATCCCTATCCGGATTATTGCATTTTATGTCTTATCTTTAATTGTCATTATGGCTGTTACACCTTGGCGAACCATATTGGCCGATAAAAGCCCATTTGTAGAGATGTTTGTCTTGATAAGCCTACCCGCAGCGGCAAGCATTGTTAACTTTGTGGTGCTAACTTCCGCAGCCTCTTCCGCAAATAGTGGTGTATTTTCCACCAGTCGAATGCTTTTTGGGCTTTCAAAAGAAGGGGATGCGCCAAAGCAGTTCAGCCAATTATCGAAAAAAGCCGTGCCGGCTACTGGGCTAATTTTTACTTGTATCTGCCTCAGCTTTGGTATTGTTCTGATCTATTTTATTCCTGATATTATGCATGCATTTACGCTAGTCACCACCGTGTCTGCTATTCTCTTTATGTTTATTTGGAGCATGATTTTATATAGCTATTTAAATTTCCGTAAAAAACGCCCTGAAATGCACAAAGCATCTCATTACAAAATGCCTGCTGGAATTGTGATGTCATGGCTAAGCCTCGCTTTTTTCGCTTTTATGGTCGTGCTATTGGCATTCCAGCACGATACAAGACAAGCCTTAATTGCCACACCAGTTTGGTTTATTTTACTATTCATTGGTTACCAGTTCGCTAAGCGCAGAAAGAACCAATAATGATGAATAATAAATAGCAAAAAGGCCGAATAACAGTATCGTTACTCGGCCTTTTTCGTTTATAAACTTGCTCGATTAGCTTGCTTTATATTCTGCCTCAGCCTCATCAAAACGAGCTTGAGCTGCTGCACTTGGTGCTTTAGTCATTAAACTCACAACAACAATAGCGATTGTTGCTAATAAGAAACCTGGGATGATTTCATACAAATCAAACCATTTGTATTTTATCCAAACTAATACTGTCACAGCACCGACTATCATTCCTGCAAGTGCACCTGTACGCGTCATTCGTTTCCACATTACAGAAATTAAAACAACAGGACCAAATGCAGCGCCAAAACCCGCCCATGCATTACTCACTAAAGCCAAAACTTTATTATTTGGGTCACGAGCAATGTAAATGGCAATTGCAGCGACCAATAACACCATAAAACGCCCTACCCAAACTAACTCTTTTTGGCTGGCACTTTTACGGATAAAAGGCTTATATAAATCTTCCGTTAGCGCACTCGCACAAACTAGTAATTGGCAACTTAGCGTACTCATTACCGCTGCTAATATAGCTGACAATAAAATACCGGCGATCCATGGATTAAACAAAATTCCCGTTAGTTCCATGAATATACGCTCATTATTTTGCATTACCGAACCCGCTAAAGCCGGGTTATTTTCAAAATAAGCGATACCAAAGAAACCGACCGCAATCGTTCCGCCTAAACATAACACCATCCATGTCATACTAATACGTCGAGCAGAACGAATAGTACGAGCAGAGTCCGCCGCCATAAAACGCGCTAAGATATGGGGTTGACCAAAATAGCCTAATCCCCAACCTAATAATGACAGAATTGCGATGATATTCATGTCTTTAAACATATCAAGATATTCAGGATTCTTAGCCTTGATCACTTCAATAGAGGTATCTATTCCCCCTAAAGAAAGGATTACAACAATAGGTGTAAGAATCAATGCGAAGATCATTAATGAAGCTTGAACAGTATCGGTCCAACTTACGGCTAAAAAGCCACCTAAAAAGGTGTAAGCAATTGTCGCTAATGCCCCTAACCACATCGCTTTCTCATAACTCATATTAAATGTGCTTTCAAATAACAAACCACCAGCGACCACACCTGAAGCACAATAAATCGTAAAGAAAACTAAAATCACAACAGCAGAAATAATACGTAAAATCTTACTGTTATCTTCAAAACGGCTAGTAAAGTAGTCTGGCAATGTTAACGCATTATTATTTTTTTCTGTTTGGACACGTAAACGCCCAGCAACAAATAACCAGTTAAGATATGCACCGAGACTCAAACCGATAGCAATCCAACTTTCAGAAATCCCGGCCAAGAAAATCGCACCTGGCAACCCCATGAGTAACCAACCGCTCATATCTGAAGCACCAGCAGACAATGCAGTTACAACACTGCCTAAACTTCTTCCACCCAGAATATAATCGTCAAAGTTTTTCGTTGAGCGATAGGCCATATAGCCAATTAATAACATGCCAGTAATGTATACGACGAACATAATGATCATCGGAGTGCTTACAGTCATCCTGTTTTCTCCATTGAGTAGCTTTAAAATTGTTAGTTATCTTTATAAGTTTCCGTTGATAACTTGTAACTTCATAGTGTTGCACTTTATTGCACATATTTAATTTATCTGTGCGAACACCAAATAGGTTGTGATTGTTTGTGTTGCACTAACTTAATATCTTAGCTGCCCCATCCTAGACAGAGTCGTATTAAATTAACAAGAAATTAACTATTTTTTATTGCATAAATAGAATCCATATCACAAATGTTAAAATTTAAACTTAAATTCACAATCGAATGTTTAACTATTCCACCTAAAACAAAATAAATATAACCACATGTAAAATATAATAAATAAATCAAAAATGATTTACTTGAAAATATTAAAACTTAAAAAACCCGATATGTTTCACATTTTCTTCAGAAATCACGCTTAACAATGTTGCACAAAGTTGCAACATTAAGATAATGTGGTGTAACTTTTTGATTAAAATGACTCGTGACCTAGAGGAATTAAGATGAGTAGCACAACAACTATGGGTGTGAGACTTGATGAAGCAACTCGTGAACGCATTAAAAATGCCGCTCAGCGTCTTGACCGCACATCACACTGGCTTATCAAACAAGCTATTTATAATTACCTAGAACAACTCGATAATGGCCAAGCCTTTCCAGAGCTCGCACCGGGTATCGATGTAAAAGAAAATCAAACTTCTGATGAAGACACCACCGTTGAATCTAACTATCAACCATTCTTAGATTTCGCAGAGCACATTTTACCACAATCTGTAAAACGCTCTGCAATTACTTCTGCTTACCGAATTCCTGAAACACAAGCCGTGCCAATGTTGTTACAACAAGCACAGCTCCCTACAGAACAAGCTGAAGCTGCTCATAAGTTAGCTTATTCAATCGCTGAAAAACTGCGTAATCAAAAAAATGGCATCGGTCGGTCGGGTTTAGTTCAAGGCCTACTTCAAGAGTTTTCACTTTCATCTCAGGAAGGTGTCGCATTAATGTGTCTCGCAGAGGCCTTATTACGTATTCCTGATAAAGCAACTCGTGATGCACTTATCCGTGACAAAATCAGCAATGGAAACTGGCAATCACACCTCGGCCAAAGTAGCTCAATGTTTGTTAATGCTGCAACTTGGGGTCTGCTATTTACGGGGAAATTAGTTTCTACGCATAATGAAGCTAAACTCTCAACCTCACTTAATCGCATCATTAGTAAAAGTGGTGAACCACTGGTGCGTAAAGGTGTTGATATGGCGATGCGCCTTATGGGAGAGCAATTTGTTACTGGCGAAACTATCTCCCAAGCACTCGCTAACGCGCGAAAGCTCGAAGATAAAGGCTTCCGCTATTCCTACGACATGCTGGGCGAAGCCGCATTAACGGAAAAAGATGCACAAGATTACATGGTGTCTTACCAACAAGCTATCCACGCGATTGGTAAAGCATCAAATGGCCGCGGCATTTATGAAGGCCCTGGTATTTCAATTAAGCTATCTGCATTACATCCACGTTATAGTCGCGCACAATACTCTCGCGTGATGGAAGAACTTTATCCACGCCTATTATCCCTCGTATTACAAGCGCACCAATACGATGTAGGGATTAATATTGACGCAGAAGAAGCCGACCGCTTAGAAATCTCTTTAGATTTGCTAGAAAAACTCTGTTTTGAGCCACAACTCGCGGGTTGGAATGGGATTGGCTTTGTAATTCAGGCCTATCAAAAACGCTGCCCATTTGTGATTGACTCAATCATAAATTTAGCTGAACGCAGCCAACGTCGCTTAATGATCCGCCTAGTAAAAGGTGCTTATTGGGACAGTGAAATCAAGCGCGCACAAATGGATGGGCTAGAAGGTTATCCTGTTTATACGCGTAAGGTGTATACTGACGTTTCTTATATTGCTTGTGCACGAAAACTGTTGTCGGTTCCCAATTTAATTTACCCGCAGTTTGCAACACATAATGCACATACTCTCTCTGCTATCTACCAAATTGCAGGTAAAAACTACTACCCTGGTCAATACGAATTCCAATGCCTACATGGAATGGGTGAGCCACTTTATGAACAAGTGGTTGGTAAGGTTGCTGATGGCAAACTAAACCGCCCTTGCCGTATTTATGCACCAGTCGGTACTCACGAGACGCTACTTGCCTACTTGGTGCGTCGATTGTTAGAAAATGGCGCAAATACTTCATTTGTAAACCGTATCGCTGATGCCACTATTCCTCTAGATGAATTAGTTGCCGATCCAGTTAAAGATGTTTTAGAACTGTCTAAAACTGAAGGACAAATTGGCTTACCGCATCCAAAAATTCCGTTACCACGTGATTTATATGGGCAAGAGCGTGTGAATTCGATGGGGCTTGACCTATCAAACGAGCATCGACTGGCTTCGCTATCAAGTGCCCTACTGAGTGCGGCTATGCAGCAAAAAATGGCAGAACCACTGTTAGGGGGCGACTTCCAAGCTTCGCAAGCATTGCCCGATGCAACACCAATTATTAACCCTGCCTGCCACAAAGATATTGTCGGCCACGTTCGTGAAACAACAGAACAAGAAGCTGAACATGCATTAAATACCGCTAACGATGCGGGTACTATCTGGTTCGCAACACCTCCTTCTGAACGAGCGGCCATCTTATTACGAGCCGCTGACCTCATGGAGCAACAGTTACAGCCACTGTTAGATATTTTAGTGCGTGAAGCAGGTAAAACTTACAACAATGCGATTGCGGAAGTTAGGGAAGCGGTAGATTTTCTTAATTACTATGCAACCCAAGTCAAGAATGATTTTGATAACAACACACACCGTCCTTTAGGGCCTGTGGTCTGTATTAGTCCGTGGAACTTCCCGTTAGCAATATTTTCAGGCCAAATTGCTGCGGCTCTCGCAGCAGGTAACACCGTACTCGCGAAACCAGCTGAACAAACACCATTAATCGGCGCTATCGCGGTATCTATTTTGCATCAAGCGGGTATTCCTCGCGATGTACTGCAATTTTTACCGGGTAAAGGTGAAACCATTGGCGCTCAACTCGTTGGTGATACTCGTGTTCGCGGGGTCATGTTTACAGGGTCAACAGAAGTCGCAGGGTTACTTCAACGTAATATTGCAGGGCGCTTAGATGCACAAGGACGGCCTACCCCGCTGATTGCAGAAACCGGCGGATTAAATGCAATGATAGTTGATTCTTCTGCACTCACAGAACAAGTAGTCACTGATGTCGTCGCATCTGCTTTTGATAGTGCGGGTCAACGTTGTTCGGCCCTGCGCATTTTATGTATCCAAGAGGATGTCGCAGATAGAACGATTCGTATGTTAAAAGGCGCAATGGAAGAGTGCCGTATGGGGAACCCTGAGCATTTATCAACCGATATAGGCCCTGTGATTGACCATGAAGCAAAAGAGAATATCGATCAACATATTCAAAAAATGCGCAGCAAAGGGAAATCGGTCTTCCAAGCAGCATTTGAGAACCATGATGATCAGCAAGAGCAACAGGAAGGAACCTATGTTAAGCCAACATTAATAGAACTTGATGATGTTAGTGAGCTGAAAAAAGAGATCTTTGGTCCTGTTCTGCACGTTGTACGTTTTAAACGAGATGAGTTAGAAGCACTTGTTGAACAAATTAATGCAGCCGGTTATGGACTGACACTTGGTGTTCACACTCGTATCGATGAAACTATCAACCAAGTTGTTTCAAAAGCTAAAGTTGGCAATCTGTACGTAAACCGCAATATGGTTGGTGCCGTTGTTGGGGTGCAACCTTTTGGTGGTGAAGGTTTATCTGGAACTGGGCCTAAAGCAGGTGGGCCATTATACCTTTACCGTTTATTAAGCGAACGTCCAGATAACGCAGTTTCAAATACCTTAGAGCGACAAGATAGCCATTTACCCATGGATGCCAGTGCTAAAACTGTTTTACTTGAACCATTTGAAGCACTTACACAATGGTCTGAAAAACAAAACTCGGTTATTTCGCCTTCCGTGATTGAGCTATTTACACGCCATAGTCAAACAGGAACCACCCGTGTATTACCGGGCCCAACAGGAGAAAGAAATACCTATACCTTGCGCCCGCGTGGTTTGATTTTATGCCTTAGCGATAATGAACAAGATTGCTTAACCCAGCTAACAGCTGTACTTTCTGCGGGTTGTCAGGTGTTATGGCCAGATAGTGAGCTCCATCAGAAGCTGTTTAAGTCACTACCTGAAAAAGTGAGAAAAACCATATCGATAACTAAAAACTGGATAGAATCGAAAGAGCCAATCGAAGGGGTTATTTATCATGGTGACAGCGATCAGTTAAAAGAAGTTTGCGCAGTGGTTGCACAACGTAAAGGGCCAATTATTTCAGTTCAAGGCTTTGAACGTGGTGAAACTAACCTGATGACTGAACGCCTACTTCATGAACGTTCATTGAGTGTCAATACCGCTGCAGCAGGTGGTAATGCTAGCTTAATGACGATTGGGTAATAAGTAAAAGGCCTGGCTTCGTTATCTACGAAGGCCAGGCCATACATGATTACATATTTATTTAAAAATACACTTATCTCATAAGAATAACCGTCAGTGTTCCTATCAGATAAGTGCTATCCCAAAGAGCTGCCCGCTAAAAACATAAAAGGTGCCCACGGGGACACCATTACTTAAAAACAACAAAGAAAATAGCAATGCTTATTTTCAATATGTTATTCTAATTATTGCATTTTTCTGATTCCCAGAATAAATATTGTTCATATTTACGTAATGCAATATTGTAATTACTAAATGCAGAATCTGTCATTTTTTCACTCAACTCTTCTTGAACTTTACTCGCAGTAAATTCTTTCATAGAAAAATTAGAGGAAGATAACAATTCATCTAAACGGCGTAAGCGAACAACATATTCACGAACCGTACTGTGGCTCATCTCAGTCTGTAAGAATAAATACTGTTTAAATGACATAATATCAAAATAATCAGTATTACTATTGCAATAAATTTCACTACAAAAACGACAAAGTGCAGTAAATTTATCTTGCAGCTCCCCCCAAGTGCCTTCATCAACCAATTCAGTCATGTCAGCGATAGCTTCTTTATTTAAGATGTCATCGTTGAAAACTAAAGAGATGCGATCAAGGGTTTTGTGACAGTGTGCACAATGAGTTTGGCTGTGTTTAAAATCTTTGATGTAACGACTCAGAGGCCGTTTCTTTACAATAGAAGCAGACATAATGGTAAAGCCCTGTGTGTAAGTCTAAATATAAAATTGTAACCAGATAAGTCAGGCTACATACATTGTATGCCCATAGCATTAATATAATATCTGCTATGTTGCATTGCGATATGGTGAACCCATATCATATATCCTTACTTTACCTTTAGAGAACTCATCATTCTAAAAATGTACAGTAAGAAAAGTTATCGCCCTTTGTTAAAAACATTCTAACCCGTCTCTCGCTCTTTGGCGAATTTCTACGGTGAGTCAATTTTGGTATGAATTTGAGTTAGCGTCAACAAAATTAACTTAATTGTCGTTAACCCTGTACACTTATCATTAACCATAAGTTAAGCGATATTTCTTCATTAGTTTGCTTAAAAACAAAGACTCTACCTGATAATTTCATCTTCGTACAAAGAAAATTTAATTTAAAAATCAAACTGGTACCTATACAAAGGTTTTATTCTTAAATTTGTGAACTAGCTCACCTTTCACATCTATAATTGCATCTTAAATGAACAGCCATTAATTCTATAAATATTTCATAGTGAAAACTTATCATTCGCCCGTAAACATTTTGTTACAAATAAACGATTTTTTAATATATTTAATCGCATATAAAAAAACGTTATAACGATATTAAAAAGGCTTATATAGGCATTTTTATAGGTAAATACACGTATGACGTATTATTCTATCTTGGTAGCTAAAACATAATTTTCGTCAAAAAATATATTTATTAAATTAACTAACCATTATCCCCTTACCCTAATAGCCCTCATACTTCTTTTATCTGCTTTCCATTTTTCTTCCACTTACCAATTACTCTAGACAAACATAGAATAGTTAAAGGAAATCTATAACATAATGATAAAAAACAACTTATTTATCTCCGTAAATTTATGTAACGGAAATGAGCTAAAACAAAATACGATAGCCCAATTAAATTGAAATTTAATTAATTAACCGATGTATTATTTTAGGATTTGTCACGTTTGATATTAAAAACATCTCTTATATACTCAATTCGCTATATAAATAATTTTAATAAGGTTGATTATGAAAAAGTTGATTTTAGCTTGTGGTATGGGTTTATTGGCACTGACAATCACTGCTTGTTCAGAAGAAGAGAAAAAAGGTGAAGTTGCTGGCGCAACTGAAACTTGTAACGCTTACTTCGCTGAAGTTGATAGCTTAATTGCTAAAGCTTCAGAAAACCCGCAAGCAAAAGCTCAGTTAGACGCAATGAAAGGTCAGCTGGAAGAGGGTAAAAAACAGGTTGCTGCACTACCTAAAGACCAGCAAGATAAAGCTTGCCAACAGGGTATTGATGCAATGAAACAGATGAAAACTGCTTTAGGCCTGCAATAAGCCCTATTCTTTTTATTCTGTAATCAAAAAGAGCCATTATTATTGTGGCTCTTTTTATTTTATGAATATTAATGAGTTACAATGAATATCAAATAACCCATACGATATAGCTACCCAAAGGTGCAAGACTCCTTTAGCCTCACACCTTTTAACATTATTTTATAACCACGTTCCAAAACGTTTAATATAAAATTGCTTCATTAGTTGAGCTACAACACAATAACTGACTAATGTGAGAGCGAGCCATGGGAAATATTCTATTGGTAACGGTTGTAACCCTATCATTTCACCAAATGAAGAAAATGGAATATATAAACCAAGAGCCATAATTAACCCTGTTGTTAACATAACAGGTAATGCGGCAGTGCTTTGTATAAACGGTATTTTTTGTGTTCTTAACATATGAACAACCAACGTCTGTGAAAGTAAACCTTCAACAAACCAACCTGATTGGAACAACGCTTCATGAGCGACACTATTCGCTTGGAACACATACCACATTAACGCAAAAGTTGTGATATCAAAGATAGATGAGGTTGGCCCAATCCAAATCATAAAGCGGCCAATATTTTTCGCATCCCATTTGCGAGGACGTTTTAAAAACTCTTTATCCATTTTATCCCAGGGTAATGCAAGCTGGGAAATATCATACAGTAAATTTTGAACGAGCAAATGAATGGCTAGCATCGGTAGGAAGGGAATAAATGCACTGGCAATTAATACAGAAAATACGTTACCAAAGTTAGAGCTCGCGGTCATATTTAAATATTTAATAATATTACCAAAAGTTTCACGCCCTTTAATTACCCCCTGCTCTAATACCATTAAATCTTTTTCAAGTAGGATAATATCCGCAGATTCCTTAGCAATATCCGTCCCTGTGTCAACTGAAATTCCCACATCCGCATCACGTAATGCGGGCGCATCGTTGATCCCATCACCAAGAAAGCCAACGGTATGTCCATTTGCTTGTAACTGCTTTAAAATACGGGATTTTTGCAATGGTGTTAATTTACAAAAAACTGAAACTTGCTCAACTTTCTGACTTAACTCTTCGTCTGTCAGTGCTTCAACTTCTAAACCCGTCATGATTTCGCTGATGTTTAAGCCAACATCATGACAGATTTTTTCGGTAATAATGGCATTATCACCCGTCAACACCTTAACCGTAACGCCATTTTCACGTAGTGCTGCAATGGCTGAAATTGCGCTTTCTTTTGCTGGGTCAAGAAAAGTTAAAATGCCTTGTAGTTCTAACTGATACTCAGCTTGAGCAGAAAGCGGTAAGCTGGATTCTGCATCATTCAAGCGACGAGTTGCAAGCAACAATACACGAAATCCTTGTCTGTTATAATCACTCACTAGCTCAGTAATTTTTGCCCTTGCTTGGTCATCAAGTAAATGCAGCTCACCATCTTGTTGGTAACTTTGGCAGACAGCTAACATTTCCTCCGCGGCACCTTTACAAATAAGTAGGGCTTCGCCTTTCGGTGTTCGTACTGTCACTGACAATTTGCGTCGAATAAAATCAAAGGGTAACTCATCAATTTTTTGGAATGCTTTTAGCTGCTCAACTTCACTGTTCCCTCTACCACGACGAATAATTGCCTGATCCATCATATTTTTAGCCCCACTTTGGTGGAAGCTGTTTAGCCAAGCTAGTTGCAAAATTTTACTATTTTTTTGCCCATTGCTGTCCAAATAATGTTCTAAAATAATACGATCTTGCGTCAATGTTCCCGTTTTATCCGTACACAGCACATCCATTGCGCCAAAGTTTTGGATAGCATTTAACCTTTTAACAATCACCTTGTGCTTTGACATGGCAATTGCACCTTTGGCTAAATTCGAGCTAACAATCATCGGTAACATTTCCGGTGTTAAACCCACGGCAACCGCCAGTGAAAATAGTGTTGCTTCGAACCAATCTCCTTTTGTAAACCCATTGATAAGTAAAACGATTGGTACCATGACTAACATAAAGCGAATCAATAACCAGCTTACGCTATTCACACCACGATCAAACGAAGTTTGCGCACGACTCCCCACAATAGATTTGGCCAACGAGCCTAGATAGGTTTTCCCCCCTGTTGCCACCACAATTCCACGCGCCGTCCCGCTGGTAACATTGGTTCCCATTAAACAAATATTTGAAATTTCTAACAATTCATTTTCAGTTGGCGATACCGGATCTAAATTTTTGGCTGAAACATCACCTAATGTGTCGTATTTTTCTACGGGTATTGATTCCCCTGTTAGAATGGCTTGGCTGATAAACAAGTCTCTTGATTCGACTAGCTTTAAATCAGCAGGAACCATATCTCCAGCGGATAACAACACAATATCCCCAGGTACTAAGCATTTGATCGGTACCTCTTTTCTAACAGAACGCCCCGTTTTATTATCACGACGAAATACAGTAGCCGTCGTACGAACTAAGGATTTCAATGCTTCCGCAGCCTTGTTGGTACGATACTCTTGCCAAAAACGTAAAAAACCACTCAATAAAACCATTGTGACAATAATAATCACGCCGGTTAAATCTGTTTCTTCGCCTTGGCGTTCAGGAATAACATAATCCGTAAAAAAGCTAACAACAGCTAATACAATCAGTACGAATATAAATGGATTTTTAAAAGAAGTGAGTAGTTGCTTCCATGCTGGAGGGGCTTTTTCATGAGCAACTTCATTTTCACCTTCAGTCACAAGACGGTCCATCGCCTCATTCTCTGATAAGCCTAATAGATTTGTTTGATATTCATTGAGCACTTGCTCAATATTTTTACTCGCTTGTTCGCCAACAATAAATTTTTGGCGTGCAGCGGCTTTGACGCTTTTGCGCGGTTGTCTTATTTCAGTCATAACGTTGTCTCGAATACAACACTCGTAATTTTAACGCTATCCAACTGAAATAAAATTATCTTATTATCAGTTAGATAGCTGCGATTTACTACTCCATGACGGAGGGTGGTCGTCCATTTCAGCTCCTATAGTGAGTTAATTTAAAGTCATCAAGCCGGTAGCTCTGATGCCACTTTCCAATTGATAGCACTAACACTTTGCTCAAGACTTATTCTGCATACCAATGCTTCAATTTCTTTTTGCTCGGCAGGTGTCGCAAGAAATTCAGCGCACACTTCTAGCTGCTCAGGCTTTAGTGTGTCTGCACTACTTAACGATTGCAGCCGAATATGCAGTCCATTAATTGCTTGTAAAATAAGAGTTCTTACTAAAATTTCATCCGTTTGATGGCACATCACGCGAATTTTATAACGTTGCTCTACATCGAGTGCTTGCTGTTGTGGTTGTTTATTAATTCGTGAAGCCGCTTCTCTTAATAAAATATTGGCGCATAAAATTAATAACGTTGCCATCAAGGCCAAAGAATACTGGCCTAATCCACATAAAACACCGATCCCCGCGGAACACCAAAGCGTTGCCGCAGTATTTAGGCCTCGGATGTTCATGCCTTCACGCATAATCACTCCCGCACCGAGAAAACCAATTCCTGACACCACTTGGGCAGCAATACGACCAGGACTATCAGGTGATGTTGTTACAGAACTTAAAATAAATACCGCCGCTCCGGTTGCAACCAGTGCATTAGTTCTCAAGCCCGCCATTCGTTGACGCCACTGGCGCTCAGCACCAATTAATGCACCAAAACACATAGCAGACAGCAAATTTAAAATATCAGGGGAAAAAAGCATGATAATCCCTCCAAAAATAACTTGGATAATGATTTATATGCTTAATAAAAAGCATATAGCCATATTTTGAGTAAAATAATTACTCAAAAACTATTAGCTATTGCCTGGAGGAAATAAAGAATAAATATAGACCAACATAATACACACTCAATACAGCTATAATACGCTATCTAATGAAATACAATTATAAGGGAGTAGTATGATGAGGAAACATCAGACACCGCCCGCCGTTGTGGCAAGCAGTGAAAAGAAAAGACGATTACTGGCTTGCCATTAAATTAAGTTTTTATTCCAACTCTGACTGTCCAAGTAATAATCTCCTAAGTAAAAGATGGAAGGAGTATAAGTGGGGAAAATTATTAAGTAAAGGACAAAGTGCCCATTAAATTGAACTTATCTTTCAATTGGCGTAACAAAAATCCCTTCATCGCCTTCTTTTTCATTAAAGAACCAAATACCTTCAGGGTAATCAGGTAATGCAATTAAATACATTACCCCTTCATTGAAGGGTTCAATAAGTAAAATAGTTCCTTCTCGACGCTCTTCTCCGTCTGTTTTTACATAAACACGGTCATTAATATTCATAACATTCTTTTCCAGCAAAATATATTAACCATAAATGTAGCGCATACGAAAAAGCCCGTCATTAAAAATGACGGGCTTTAGAAAATCAGTTAAGCAATTAGCTTAGATAGCAGTTACGTTAGCAGCTGCTGGGCCTTTTGCACCGTTTTCAATGGTGAATTCAACTTGCTGACCTTCAGCCAGAGTTTTGAAACCATTGCCCTGAATGGCAGAGAAGTGGACGAAAACGTCTTTGCTACCATCAGCTGGAGTGATGAAACCGAAGCCTTTAGACTCGTTGAACCACTTAACTTGACCTTTCATTTTGTCGGACATTTGACTTTTCCTATATAACATCAAAAAAACTTGCCTTTTGGCATATACGGGCCAGAGTCAACTATTTAATCAGGGAAACACCAAGATGAAGCGTCACGGTCAAAGGCTATCTGTGATAACTTTCTTCTTTAGAACACACTAACTCAGTAATCATACATCAAATAGGACTGCTAAACAGGCCGACACTCATTAACTCATGACTTAAAGATAATAGCAACTATTTTATACGAGCAAACCTCAAAAATATGCTGTTTTTTCGATTGCGTCACTTTTATCGGCTATAACGTTAACAAAAACGCTGCATTTAGTTGATAGTTTAAAGAAAACTTTAATTTAAAAAGCCAACAACCTAATAAATGTCAGTAAGAATTATCCGATACAATGACAATCTGTGTAAATATTTTTTTTAACTGATATATAACAATCTCGACGGCTCGTGATACCCTCCTAGTATAGATATCTGACAGAGAGTTATACACATGGATATTATCAAACAAATACTCGTCGAAGATTTGGATGCCATCAATAAACGTGAAAACCGTGATGGGAAACCTTATTTTAATAGCCAATTTCTCGCCAACCACCCTTATTTATGTATTGGTATGGTTGCGGCTTATGTCCCCCTAGCCATTATTCTTTGGTACGCCCCTTATTTTGGTCCTTATTGGGCTCTGGGTATCACCATTCTTTTTATTGTATTAGCAAGTGTACTACTTTTTGACATCAAACCTGTTTATCACTTTGAAGATATTGGCGTCTTAGATTTACGTGTCTGTTATAACGGGGAATGGTTTGTTACTGAACCAGTTTCTGATAATGCGATAAGCAAAATCATTGATTCACAAGATGTTAGCTCTGCTATAAAACAAGAAATATCGCGTTTAATTGCATTAAAAGGAATGATTTCCTTTTATGATATCTATCATGTCGCTTATCCTGAAGTTTCTACGCAATTACCTGGTACACTTGCAACTCAAAATTAATTCAATATCAATTAACTAGAGTAAAACTTCGTCATAATGTGCATTGAATGAGCAGTTGGATATTTTTTCTGTTTTTATGATTGACAGCCTGAGATGATATCGTTAATATGCGCCTCGTTCTCAGGAACAAGCAATTCCTCCATAGTTCAGTCGGTAGAACGGCGGACTGTTAATCCGTATGTCGCTGGTTCAAGTCCAGCTGGAGGAGCCAAATTTAAAAAGCCCGCTTAATGCGGGCTTTTTGCTATCTGCTAAATATATATCACCATTATATCATTCATCTCTACTATCAATGATCTCCTAGCACCTCTCATAATCCATCTGGTATGCATTACGCATCATATATTAGGATAGATAACCACCAAATCGATTACTTAACACCCACTTGGCTATTTTTTTCATTTTTATACTTTACAACAGTGAACAGGATGGGTAATATTCGCCTCGTTCTCAGGAACAAAGCAATTCCTCCATAGTTCAGTCGGTAGAACGGCGGACTGTTAATCCGTATGTCGCTGGTTCAAGTCCAGCTGGAGGAGCCAAATTTAAAAAGCCCGCTTAATGCGGGCTTTTTGCTATCTACCTAAAAATCACTCTTCTTAGCATTACTTTACTTACGGCAAATACAAGAGTTCCCACCATAAAATAAATACTTATTCTTTCTCTAGAAAAAATTGTTTAATCGTCTGGCGTAACCATTGATGCGCAGGGTCCCTATCTAACCTTGGGTGCCATGCTTGCACGATAAATATAGGCACCAATCCCAAAGGAAGTTCAATTTCAACCAATGGCAAATTAACACTCTTTACCCCTTGCAGCACATGACGAGGGAGCGGCAAAATATAGTCAGAGTTCATGGTTAACATCATGGCTGAATGAAAACTAGGCAAAGTCAATGCAACATTACGCTGTAATTGATGGTCGCGTAATGCGTCATCAATTGGCCCCAATGTACGCCCTCGGCGCGATACGCTAATATGTGGGTAATGCGTTAAGCTTTCAGGCGTCACCTGCCCGATAATTGGATGCCCTGGGCGAACTAATGCTTGAAAAGTACTATTAAATAAGCTCTGAGCCTTTATTTCAGGGTGCCAGTCTCGAGAGGAACCGATAACCAAATCCACCTTGCCACTGCGCAAGGAATCATCTTCAGTATCACTTTCCGCGATAAAAATTAAACTACTTTATATCCATCCATGACTTAGTAGTGATTAACTACAATTAACCTCTAAACTTGAAATAATATACCGCTCATCAACTCAGATTTGTCACCGTCTTTTCATTAGTGTATGACCTTGATTAATCACGACTACCCTATTTTCGATCAAACTTCCGACAGTTCGCACAGATAACAGGCAAACAAACAATTTTTTCGATATTCTCCTTTGACAATGCGGTGAGAGAAAGCTAATATCCTCTGCGTACCAAGGAGTTCCTCCATAGTTCAGTCGGTAGAACGGCGGACTGTTAATCCGTATGTCGCTGGTTCGAGTCCAGCTGGAGGAGCCAAAATTTAGAAAAACCTGCTTAAGGAAACTTAAGCAGGTTTTTTGCTATTGAACAAACTAAATAAGCCACCTATTTACGTTATTTGCGCGATCTGCCCCTGAAATAAGCTATAATCGTGATTTCTCATAGCTATTTTTTTACTTTACCTTTATCATTCTATTCCGGCTTGAGCACTCGCTCATCATTCACTCTTCCCCTATGGAGCCGGTTTAATGACAACTGTAACTACCCTAACGATCCGCCGCCCTGATGATTGGCATGTTCATTTTCGCGATGATGATATGTTAAAAACGGTCGTTCCCTATACCAGTGAATTTTTTGGCCGTGCGATTGTCATGCCGAATTTAGTGCCACCAGTCACAACGATTGAAGCCGCAAAAGCTTATCGTGAACGCATCCTAAAAGCGGTTCCAGAAGGGCATCAATTTACCCCTTTAATGACCTGCTACCTTACTGATAGCACAGATCCTGTTGAAGTGGTTCGTGGCTTTAACGAAGGGGTATTTACTGCCTGTAAACTCTACCCGGCTAATGCAACAACAAACTCTAGTCATGGCGTATCTGATATTAAAAAAATTTATCCCGTATTAGCTGCGATGGAACAAGCAGGAATGCCATTGCTGGTCCATGGTGAAGTCACCGCAAGCCATATCGATATTTTTGACCGCGAAGCGTTGTTTATTGAGCAAGTTATGTTGCCATTACGGGCACAGTTTCCAAAACTCAAAGTCGTTTTTGAACATATAACCACCAAAGAAGCGGCTCAATATGTCCAAGAAGCAAATGAATTCACCGCAGCAACTTTAACACCTCAACATTTGATGTTTAACCGTAACCATATGTTAGTTGGTGGTATAAGGCCGCACTTATTTTGCTTGCCTATTTTGAAACGTAATGTACACCAAGAAGCATTACGTGCAGCCGTTGCTTCAGATTGTGACCGTTTCTTCCTTGGTACCGACACCGCACCACATATACAATCACGTAAAGAGTCTTCCTGTGGTTGTGCTGGGGTCTTTAATGCTCCCACTGCATTAGCGGCTTACGCGACTGTTTTTGAAGAGCTTGGTGCTTTGGTACATTTCGAAGCTTTTTGTTCACTAAATGGTCCTAAATTCTATAACTTACCCGTAAATGAAGGAACCATTACGCTAACTAAAGAACAAAATATTACTTGCGAATCGATTGATTGCTGTAATGATAAATTAGTTCCTTTCTTAGCAGGGGAAGATGCTCGCTGGAGTGTCGCTCTGGGTCAGTAGTTTATACACCAATGGGAAGTTCAAAATGCTTCCCATTCTATTTTTACAATCCTTATTATCTGTTTTATGCATTTTCTGCTATATAAACAAAAAAAATGTTTTATTTGCTTTCTTATTAACGAAATCTCCTTATACTAAAAGTGGACTCATCACGAGGTCATTGCTCTTAGTCAGTTATAGATATTTATTATTTATCACGATGTTTGATTAGGAGGTTTATATGAATAAAAAAAATGATGTCATTCAAACCCACCCAGTAGTTGGCTGGGACATCAGCACAGTCGATGATTACGACGCTATGATGTTGCGTTTGCACTACCTCCCCGAGCAAGATAAACACACAGGTGATGCTATTGTGGATAAAACCATGTGGCTAACGACTGATGTGGCTAAACAACTTATTCATATTCTCCAAGCAGGCGTAGACAAGATAGAATCAGGGGAATATGTTGAGTTTGATTTTAAAACACACTAGGAAAATAAATGGATATTAGTGCCACTAATATCCATTTAATTTATTCATCTATATAGATAATTATATGTCTTTATATAATTACCTTATTAATTAATTACTAATTAGCAATTTCAAATAAGAACACTATTTATTGTTTTTATTAATCCTTGGTTGACTTCTCTATCAATTCCAATTTATTGTAAGCCATCTTCTTGAACAAGGATGTTCCAATGCGAATATTAGTTATTGATGAATGTTATTATACACGTCTTGGCATTACAGAATATTTATCTAAAAATAAAAAACTCGAATTTATTAGTACAGGATGTATAAAAGAAGCCATTGGTTTTATGAACACAAACCTACCAAGCATTATACTGGTGAATCTAACCTACTATTGTAATTACTCTGATTACTGCCCTACTCTACAGCAGTTATTAAGTAATACTAATAATGCACGCTTTTATATTTATATTAATGCTCCTTATCCGCAAACAAACAACCCATTATTATTAAAGGATAATTACTTTATTCTATCAAAAAGCATTATTATTCAAACGCTTGATAAAGTTATTCGTGACCATGAACAAATAGAAAAAATCACCAAACTTGCTAATAATATTGAGTCATCTATTTTCACGATTAAAGAACAAAATATTATTAATAACTGGATGAATGAGACACCCAATCATATTATTTCTCGAAAACTAGGAATTAGCAATAGTACTGTCTATTCACAGAAAAGACATATCGCATCTAAAGTTTTCGTCAAAAATAGAATTGAGTTATTTTTTATATATAATGTATTTAAATATTTATATTAAAAATGTTTTAATTTAAATCGACTAAAACAAAACTAAAAGGCCTGACTCCGTTTGAATAACGAAATCAGGCCTTACAAACCGGTCAGCAAAAGTGTCCAATATTATAAAGTCACTCTAACTGCTGCTGACGAGTCATAAATTTTAGTTCTATGATTTTATATCTTTATTTTCAATAGCGATAACTCGAGGTTTTTCTTCATCCGGGATTTCATATTCAATATCCAGAGTTAGTAAACCACTAGATAACTCAGCACTTTCTATCTTCACATTTTTACCGAGATTAAATTCAAGGGAAAACTTATTTTGCGTTATTCCTTGATGGATCCATTTCTCAGAATCATTAACTAATTCTGCTGATTGCTCACCTTGAACATACAATTTCCCGCCTTTTAGGGATACGCTTAAGTCCTCTTCCTTATAACCTGGAACACTAACCGTTAATTGATAGCTTGTTTCATTTATTTGTTTTAAATTATACGGATGCTCTGAAGTTAAAGGCCTATTACCTGTTAGCTGGCTAAACAAACGATCCATTTGGTCAAATCTGTTAGAAAGTAGACTATCGGATAATGTTGGGAATAATGAAAAAGATCTAATGTTAGACATAATTTCTCCTTCAATATTTTTATATCAAACTAAACACATACGACTATGCACCATTACCTGTGTACCTAGTATGGGATAATGCTCTTTCTTGGTGCAATTCTTATATAGTGCCAGTTACGCGTATTTCAAGTCTTAAATTACACTTCTTTACAAAATGGCGTTACCTGCTGTAAACCATAAACAAATACCCCATGAATTTCATACGAAATGCATGGGGTATAAGCAACGTAATGACATCGAATGAAATAAATTTTTTATTTCAATTAATTTTATCTTGCTCTAATCAGCCCTAATTACAGGGCTTTCTTATTATAGAGAACATCAATAATTAGTTATCTTTATTTAATAATCCATCGGATAAACGGTGACGTGACTTATTAAAGATTTTATTACTGACTTCGCGACCTGCACGGCGTGCGCGTTGTTCTTGCTCTGGAAGTTTCATTTCTTCAGTGCAAGACGAACTGCAGCAACCTTCGTACTTTTCTGCACAGCTAGGGCATTGGATAAACAGCAAGTGACAGCCATCGTTACGGCAATTGGTGTGTGTATCACAAGGTGCACCACATTGGTGGCATTGTGCTAATGTGTCTTCTGTAATACGCTCTCCCATTCGGTTGTCAAAAACAAAGTTTTTCCCTTTAAACCTCAAAGGCAACCCTTGTTCCTTCGCCTTACGCGCGTATTCAATAATCCCACCTTCAACATGGTAAACATTTTTAAAGCCATTATGCAGCATATAAGCACTGGCTTTTTCACAACGGATCCCACCAGTACAATACATTACGACATTTTTGTCTTTTTGCTCTTGCAGCATTTCCACCGCCATTGGCAGTTGCTCTCTAAATGTATCTGAAGGTATTTCAATCGCGTTATCAAAACGCCCTACTTCGTACTCATAATGATTTCGCATATCGACGAAAACAGTATTTGGGTCATCAATCATTTCATTCACTTCGTGAGCTTTTAGATATTGACCTGTATTTGCAGGGTTAAATGTTTCGTCCTCAATACCATCAGCCACCACGCGCTCACGGACTTTCATACGCAGCACCCAGAACGATTTACCGTCATCATCAATCGCAATATTTAAACGTAAGTTATCTAATGCGGGGTCTGTTGCATAAATAAGTTCGCGCAATGCGCCCACATTAGATTCCGGCACACTGATTTGCGCGTTAATACCTTCTTTTGCAATATAAACACGTCCAAAAACGCTTAATGCTTTAAATTGTTGGTACCATTGATTACGAAATTCGTTTGGGTCTTGGATATTAAAATATTT
This sequence comes from Providencia rettgeri, assembly GCF_013255915.1. Classification (GTDB taxonomy): domain Bacteria; phylum Pseudomonadota; class Gammaproteobacteria; order Enterobacterales; family Enterobacteriaceae; genus Providencia; species Providencia hangzhouensis. Next base: position 3,080,087 of record NZ_CP053896.1, read on the forward strand.
ATAAAAAGAGATAGTGGTGCGCGGCTCAACTTCTGCCAACATACGTTCTTTTAATATTTTATTTGAAATTTGGTTATGTAACACTGGCATGGTGTTCTTAATCCTATTTAACTCATTGATAATATTTTAATTTAAATAAATTCAGGCGAGCTGCCACCCTATTTAAATCTTGGTGAGTATTATCCCTCTTATTATGTTAATAAAAAACCCTTTATTTGTAGGGTTATCGTGATAAAAGTATTAACCAATCGTTTTAGGTTGAATTTTAAATCACTACGAGATATTTTAGTTTGCTTTTCGTTATGTTATAACATTTTTTTGATAAACCAATTTAGCTGACTGAATGATGCGATTTTTTCCTTTCTATTTTCTATTTCTGTTTATGGTTGCTCCACAAGTAGCGGCACACCCTCATAGTTTTATTGAAATGCAAATTTCCCTTGAAAGTAAACAAGATAAATACTCAGGGATTAGCTATGTTTGGAAAATGGATCCAATGACATCAGCGGATATCGCGTATGAATTAAAAGGCATTAAACCGGATGACCCGCGTTGGAAACAGCAAGAAGCTATTATTATGGCGAATATATTAATGCAAGATTATTTCACTGATTTTTATTATCAGGGGAAGAAAGTCAGTTTTAAACGTATTCCTGATAGCTACCATTTAGAAAAAGATGGCTTTTCTTTAGTTTTCTTCTTTACCGCTTCATTTATGCAACCCCTGCCTATAGCAGGTTCCCATGTGGAAATTCAAACTTACGACCCAACATTCTACGTCAGCATGACTTACCAAAATAAACAGCAAGTTAACCTACCTTTAGATATTGCAGCAAATTGCCAGATGGAACTACAAGAAGCAAATGTGACCGATTCAATGCGCGCCTACGCTTTCTCTTTAGACAAAAGTGATAGCCCAGAAGAAGATTTGGCACTTGGCAAACAATTTGCACAACGGGTTGATATTCAATGTCCATAATGCCTTTACGTACGCAAAGACTAATAATTACTGCGCTGTTTATGGGGCTTATTACCTATGCCGCTTGGCAGCTATACACCCACTGGGGATCATGGTTACAACTTAGCCTAGCTTGGCAAAAACAGTTAAACCAAGGGTTATCTTACCTATTGCAAGAAACCACCTCTCGTCCATGGTATGCAGGCGGGTTACTGGTGGTTGCCAGTTTTGCGTATGGTTTTTTGCATGCCCTTGGGCCGGGGCATGGCAAATTAATTATTACCACTTATATTGCCACCCAAGCGACTCATTTAAAACAGAGTGTTATCATTAGTTTACTTGCCTCGCTCTTACAAGGGCTTGTTGCGATTACTTTAGTTTCCTTAGTCTTGATCCTATTCCAACTCTCTACTAAGCATCTCAGCCAAGCCAGTTTATATGCAGAGCAAACGAGTTATCTATTTGTCATTTTGCTGGGTAGCTATTTATGCATCAGCGCATTGCGTCGTGGCTGGTCAATCCGCAAATCAAGACACTTGGCACCACTCAAGATAAAAAGCATTCAACCACTGAATTCATCAACGAAAGCAATAAGTAAAACAAAAGCCCATAGCCACTCGGACAACTGTGGTTGTGGGCACCAACACGTTATCCAGTCCCATCAATTACAATCCAGTTTTAAAAGTAAGCTATTGATTATCCTATCGATGGGTATCCGCCCTTGCTCTGGGGCAATTCTTGTATTGCTGTTTTCTTATGTCATTGAGGTCTATGCGTGGGGGGTTATCGCTGCCTTAGCAATGGCAATGGGGACTGCATTAACTATTTGTTTAATCGCTATTTTTGTTCATTTAATGCGTGATAATGCGGTTCGCGTATCACGCTTAAAAGGAAAGTCATTTTCCCCATATTGGGCAATCACACTGAAAATTTTGGCAGGTATTTTATTTATTTTGATGGGGGTTTTGATGCTACAAAGCATCGGCTTAGAACAGTCGGTTTCGCCACTCTTGCGATAAACCATTAAAAAAGGGAGGGCTCCCCCTCCCAGGCATTTGCCGAAGTCACGGTGTGGTAGCACACCGTTTTATGCGCAATGTCAACTGCTTACTACTTATTGCCAACTACCAGATGGCTAATGGTGAAGCTATGCAGGTCCCCACCACTAGCCATCCTTACTACTTCATTTAACCAATTAACTCAATGCGAGCAGGTAAGCCTTGGCGTACCGATGCCCCCGAAACCCAATCTAACCACGTGTTAGCAACTTCACGTGTTGGGTCAGCAAACCCAAGGTCATTTAAGTTAATTCCTGAACCATTTGCCGCATTCATTGGCATAGGTTGGCCATCCAGATAATGCTGTTTCGCTCCCATCTCGGTATGCCCATAGCCATGCTCAATCGCAAGCACTCCAGGCATTACGCCATCAAGTACGCTTACTTGGGCTTCAGCATGCCCCCCCGGTGTGGTGATCCTAATCCAATCTCCATGTTTTACCCCCATTTTCGCTGCATCATCGGGGTGGATAGCAACAAGATTCGTCGGTTTCACATGGCGGAGCCGTTCAATAACGGTGGTTGAGCTGCTCATCACATGGGATTTAAATGACATCAGCTTCAGCGGCCACTCTTTTTCTGGGAATACTGCATTCACATCATCCCCATTCGCCATACGAGGCGGGTAATACGTCGGGCAACCGCTATAACGTTCACCCGTTATGGCATGGCGATTAACGGCCACCGTTGGGTTCCAAATTTGTAAGCCTTTTTTCCATTGAGGACCTGTTGCATCGCCATCCCACGCTTTTTCATAAGGCGCAAAACGGCCACCTCGTGTGAAAATATAGGCAACACGGCGAACTTCCTCTGGTTTTAAAGTCCGTGTAATAGCCGGTAAAATACGCTCCACGCCACTGATTTGGATATCTTCTGTTGCGGCTTCAGGGACTGGTTTTTCCCCTAACCACGCCATATTTGCAGCAACTCTTAAGTAATAGTCTTCCGCTGTATTGAGTGAATGCATGTTGCCATCCATATCCTCAATCACGTTATCGCCAAAGCCGGGTAAATTAAGTTCTTTCGCTACAGCAATACAGAAACTCTCCATCGAAACTGGCTGGCCGTCCGCTGTTTTCGCAGTACGTGACTCAACAATCGGCCAACGTGCTGTGCTGGCTTTGACCTGCACGCCAGACCATGGTGCACTAAACCCCCAACTTTCGAAGTTATGGGTATCTGGCACAATGTAATCTGCTAATGCCGTGGTTTCATTCATAAAGGCATCAATACCAATAATCAGCGGCAGGTGTTTAGGGTCTTTCAGTTTTTCTTCCATCACCTGACGAATACCTGCAATACCATATACAGGGTTAGTCATATTGGTGATCCACGCTTTCAGTGCGTAGGGGTATCCCATCAAGGCAGATGCTAACTGCTCTGTTAATTGACCTTTAGCAAACGGGTACCAAGGGGCTTTTGCTGGGTATGGATTTTCACCCGCTGCCTGACGTGCTTTGAACTCATCTGATTTTTCATACACTTCATTACTGCGCGACAGCACCACACCTTTAGGTTTCACTTTGCCTTTATAGCTGGCAATTTTATAACGCGGCCCATCGTTTTCCCCATTGAATTTACCACCACCAACAGAGACTCCGCCTTTCAAGTTCAAGTTACCGATCAATGCGTTAAGCATGATAACTGACCATGCAGTGTAGAAACCATTACCGCCCATCATACCGCCATGAGAGATGACAGCGGCTTTTCTATCATAAGAAGTTAATGCTTTACCCAGCGATTCAATCGTTTTCACTGGAACATGGCAACGCTGACTGTATTCTTCCAAAGTCATACGATTTGCCGCTTCTTTTAAACACTGGAAGCTAGATTTAACGGTCACTTCACTGCCATCGTGCAAGGTGACTTGGCGTGTCACAAAGAGCTCGGCTGTAGGCGTTTCATCAGCCAGTTTTAATTCACCCGCAGCATCTTGCACTAAATAAGCTTTCTCATTGTCACCTTCCCCTGTGATATAAGAAGAAATTAACAATTTACCTGCTAATGGGTGATTATCATCCGTGATCACTAAATGTGTTGAGTTAGTCCAGCTTTTCTCCCCCACGGCTTCCATGGATTTCTCACTTGGCACACTGAGGTATTTTGCGTTGTAACGGTTATTTTCAATGATCCAGCGGATCATCCCCATCACCAATGCCGCATCCGTACCCGGTTGCACAGGAACCCAATGACCGTGGTCATTCGCTAAAGTGGTTGTTAATGGTAATGCAGGTGATACCACCACATAGTTAAATGAATCACGTAAACGCGCTGTGGCTAACTGGCGGCCTTGGCGCTTAAATGGGTTACCTGATTGTGCAGGTGATGTCCCTAGGAATAGCGCGAAACGGACATTATCCCAATCGGGTTTAACGTGGGCATTTTTGTCCAAATCATCCATTAATGCACCGGAACCCGCACGGTAAGCCAGTCCACAATAAGAACCGTGAGCACCGAAGTTTTTACTGCCAAAAGCATTTTGTGCAAAGCGACGGATAAAGCCATCACGGCCGTCATCACCTGCGTTGGTCACTAATAATTGGTTAGCTTTTGGCCCCAGTTTAGGTTGAGATGGGTCTAAAGGCGTTTCTAAGTCACGGATCGCCCGTAAGCCATCCACATGCCCCTCACCAAATAAATCGCCCCCTTCAACCACTTCTTTAATCAGTTGTTCAAAACTGATGCGCTCCCATTTACCTTCGCCGCGTTTACCCACACGTTTCATCGGCTCAAGGATACGCAATGGGCTCGTTAAACCTTCCATTAACGTCGCACCACGAGCACAAGCAGTCGAACGGTGTTCAAGGCCTGATTCTCCACTCATTTTATTAAATGCCGTTTTCAGTGGCATGCCATAAGGAAAGTGCTCTTCATGGGAAAGTGGATGATAAGGGTTCCCCGCGATACGCAATACTTCATTTTTTGCTGTATCGACGCGAGCACGAATACCACACTGGGTCCAACAACCAAAACACTGGGTCATCGCAACCACTTGTTCTGGGTTTTCTTGCCAGCCTTTCAGTGCCTGCCCTTCAGGGCGTAAAGAGTTACCATTAAGCCTATCAAGAGTGACTTTACCTGACGTACCATTAACCAGACCATCGACTGCACGTTTGGCAACATCACGGTAGCTTGCACCAAATAATGCGATACCACCGACAACCAAACCACCTTTAATCCATTGACGTCTTGAGAATTTAGCCATGTTGCACTCTCCTCGCAAACCAGCGAACACCTTCACGAACAATAATTGTTAACGCAATCCATAAACCGAATGTACCGACGATAGCCAATAATCCATCTGTTCCCAGTGGGAAATGGTATGGGTTCGCGATAATGTTATATTTTGGAACCGCTTGAACTTCCATCAGGAAAATCCAACGTAATGACCAAGCAAAAGCCATTGAAATTAAAGCTAGAACAGTAATGTATGGAACGGAACGAGTCGCTTTTAAATTACTGACGGACATTGCGAAAGTGATTAACCACAGTGCACAAACCCCCATTAGCATCCACCAGCCTGCGCTTGCCGTATCTAACTGTTGGCGTACTGCGATACCTGAAGTGGTGTCACCTGATAACCACAACGCAAAGCACACCGCAAACAATAATAATGTCACAACTTGAAAACGCGCTAAGCGATTTTGATATTGAGGTTCACGGCGAGCGCCTAAACCAACCAGTGCTGGTAATGCTTGCAGAGCACTAAGGAACATCAATACCGGTATCCACCAGCTAAACCAAATTGGACGCGCGTTTAACACTGAGGCTTCACGGCCGGTATATAACAATAAACCGATGGCTGAAAATGCAGCTAACAAGGCAACCCAACGCGTTGCTTTGAATTCTTTTTTCCAAATCAGTTTCACCACTAATGCAACAAAATATAAACCAATAAATGTGGTGAATAATGGTAGTAATACAGAGCCCCACCACATCCAAGACCATATTGTTGGATGAGCGTAAAAATGCCATACCCTTGCGGTTTGGTGTAAATCTGCGGTTAGTGCTAACGGCGCGGTGATCCCCATCGTGATAGCAATAAATACAGCGATCATTTCTAAGCGGCTGTTTTCAGGTTTGTTTCTCCAATGAAGATAGCACGCGTACAGAACCGCACAAGACGCAATCCCAATGAAGAAGAAATATTGTACCGCCCAAGGAAGCCAAAAGAATTCTTGTGGCTGAGCCATTATTTCTGAAATATAAGTCACTTGGCCATTCATCAGAACACCTCCTGCCATAATGCGGGCTGCCCTTTGCCTTGCAGCGGTTGCACGAATGCGTCATCTAAACCTATATAGAAAACTTGTGGTAATGTGCCACTTTCCGGTTTGAGTACTTTTATTTCAGCCTCGTGCTCTGTCAGCATTTTACGAATAGTACTGTTCGGGTCTTTTAAATCCCCAATAATGCGCGCACCACCGACACAGGATTCAACACAAGCAGGTAATAAACCCACTTCTAAGCGATGAGCACAGAATGTGCATTTATCTGCAGTTTGCGTAGAGTGGTTGATAAAGCGAGCATCATATGGGCAGGCTTGCACACAATAAGCACACCCAACACAGCGTTCGTTATCAACGACAACAATGCCGTCTTCACGTTGGAAAGTCGCTTGAACTGGACATACAGGTACACAAGGAGGGTTATCACAGTGGTTACATAAACGGGGTAACAGTACGTTGGTGAACCCTTCTTCACCTTTCACTGCGACTTGATATTGATTCACTGTCGTTCTAAATTGACCTTGTGGGGTTTGGTTTTCAACCGAGCAGCTTACCGTGCAAGATTGGCAACCGATACAACGGCGCAAATCAATCAACATTCCATAGCGTTTTTCTGGGTTGCCTTCTCGACGTGTCGGGGAAAAATTGAGCCCTGCTTCTGCAATGGGAATCAACGATGCCCCCGCAGTTACGGCTCCAATTTGTTGTAGAAATTTTCGTTTACTCAGATCCATAATTGGCTCCAGTATTGACATTGCTAATGCGAAAATAAAAGTTATTAATCAATATGTTATTTGTATTACATGCGTTATTGACAATGGGTACAGTCTCGTTAAGATAACCACTGAAATTGTTATTTCTCTTTAAACCCGATGGGTTATCTTGATAAAGCTTGTAGCGCCATTGTAAGAAGAGTGGAGCCACTGCCCTATTGTGGTTTACCACATACCCGTAGCTAAATTGATCTAACGCAACGAATAACTCAAATATGTTAAAAAAATCGTCTAGACCGTTGTATCACATACTGTTAATCATGCTACTGACGTGGTCTTTGCCAGCAATTTCGGCCCAGTGGACTATCGGGGTATTGGCCTTACGTGGCCCCAGTTCAACCCAATCTCATTGGCAGCCTTTGATTGATACACTCAATGAGTCGATTCCTGGGGAGCGTTTTACGTTACAACCTCTCAATTTAGATGAGATGAAAGAGGCGATTTCCAATCGCAAGATTGATTTTTTGTTGACGAATCCTGCCCAATTTATTCAGTTAGATAACCGCTATCATTTACGTTGGTTGCTCTCCCTTCGCTCAGACGTGGAGCCCAACAGCACAACGCGTAATGTTATTGGCAGCTTGATATTAGTTCGAAAAGACAGTGATATTTCAGAAGTTAAAAACCTAATAGGCAAGAAAGTCGGAGCAATTTCACCAGATGCTTTTGGTGGCTATTTGTTAGGTTACAAAGTGTTGAGGGATATGGGCTACGACGCTGCCAAAGACTTTAAGATGCAATTTTTAGGCTTCCCTGCAGATGCATTATTATACGCATTGCGTGATGATTCATTATCCGCAGCTATAGTTCCTGTCTGTTTATTAGAAAACATGCATAGCGAAGGGTTGATTGATAAAACACAATTTCGCCCATTGATTCAACATCCAAGCTCTCTCTCTTGTTTAACTAGCACAGAACTGTATCCAAATTGGTCTTTTGCCGCCTTAAGTGAAGTGCCGGACAATTTAGTCGACAAAGTCACCAAGACATTATTATCAACAGATAAAGCCGCTATGCGTTGGGGAGCTCCCGCGTCGGTGACTCAAGTCGAAACCTTACTCAGAGACGTTAACCAACATCCGCAACAGCGTCAAATCTGGCAGGATATCGTCAGTTGGACCATTCAAAACCAAATCACTATCAGCCTTGTCGCTTTATTTTTTGTGTTACTTGGAATAAATCATGTTTGGATTGCCTTTTTGGTGAGACGTCGCAGCCGCCAATTAGAAGAAGCGCATAATCGCTTGCGAGAGCAAGAAGCCAATTTACAAAAGGCACAACGGTTAAATATTTTGGGGGAAATGGCATCTGGGTTTGCCCATGAATTGAACCAACCGCTGTCTGCAATCCGCCATTATGCCCAAGGGTGTATTCTACGCCTGACTAAAGAGTCTGAAAGCCACCCATTAATTAGCGCATTAACTAAAATCGACGACCAAGCTCAACGTGGAGCCGATATCATTCGCAATTTGCGTCTCTGGGCGGGTAAACCAAGCCATGACCCCGCAATCACATTGAGCCAGCAATCGGTTAAACAGGCTATTAATCATATTTGGCAATTATTGCGTGCAGACCAGCACTATCCCAATTCGAGGTTAATTTTACCTGAAACCCCTGACGTCTCCCTGATGTTGCCAGACACGTTACTAGAACAATTACTTTCTAATTTAATCAGTAACAGTTTGCAAGCAGGGGCAACCCTACTGCGTTTCGAGTTTCATTTTTCGCAGCAACATTTTTTACTTGTTTTACAGGACAATGCTGGAGGGATGCCTGCGGGTCAATTAGAGCAAGGTATCACGCCATTTGCGACAACTAAAAAAGAAGGTTTAGGGTTAGGTTTAGTGATCTGCCAGCGTTTGATACAAAGCCAAGGCGGAGACATTCGTATCGAAAATAACCTAAGTGATGATGGGTTACATGGCTTAATGGTCACTCTTATTTTCAATTATCACAATAAAATCGTAGATTAAGCATGTTTTGCCACGTAATTGATAACATTCACATTAACTATATGTGACAATGGCTTTATTGCGATAATCAATGCTCATTATATAAAGCACCTTATTTGTCACCCTCTACACGACGAGGTATATGTATGCCAGTAATCCATCTCGTGGATGATGACCCCGATGTGACGGATGCCTGCCAATTCTTACTAGAAACATTGGGCTATAGCGTTACCGTTTGGAATGACAGTGAAACATTTATCCAAAATGCGGCATTACACCAAGAAGGTGTGGTGTTATTGGATATGCGCATGCCTAAATTAGATGGACGACAAGTTCACCAATACCTTAGGGAACAACACAGTACATTGGCTGTGATATTTTTGTCTGGCCATGGCGATATCCCGATGGCGGTGGAACAAGTGAAACTTGGCGCTGTTGATTTTCTACAAAAACCCATTGATAGCCAACAACTTGCTAAGACCTTAGAACAAGCTCAATCACAAACCACCAAAGCCACTGAAGGGCATTTAATTAAGCAGCGCTATGAAACGCTCACCCCTCGTGAAAAAGATATCTGTGGTTATGTGTTGCAAGGCTTAATTAACCGTGAGATTGCTGAGGCAACCTGTGTTTCTGTACGCACCGTTGAGGTTCATCGCTCTCGCGTCATGGAAAAAATGGCGGTTCGTAACTTAGCTGAGTTAATGAGCACCATGCAGGCAATTAACGCTTTAAACGAATAATTTGATATAGTTTATATCATGCCTTTTTATTAATTTGTGACTAATATATTCGGATAACAATGATACTAGCTCCAAAATTTCAAAAACGGTTTCTCCACCCTCGTTACTGGCTAACTTGGCTAGGCATTGGCGTGTTATATCTTCTTGTATTATTGCCTTATCCTCTCATTTATTGGATGGGAACGCGTTTAGGGTTATTTTCTAAACGCTTTTTGAAAAAGCGGGTGAAAGTCGCAGAGCGAAATTTGCAATTATGTTTTCCAGACATGAGTGAGCAAGAACGGCAACGCTGTGTTGACAAAAACTTTGAATCTGTCGGCATGGGCTTATTTGAAACGGGCATGGCTTGGTTTTGGCCTGATTGGCGCGTTCGTCGCTGGGTCAAAGTCATTGGGGAAGAAAATGCTGTTGCTGCCCGCCAAACAGGTAGAGGCATTATCGCGCTTGGTGTTCATTTTTTAACCTTGGAAATGGGTGCGCGTGCCTTTGGCATGTTAAATCCGGGCATTGGTGTATATCGCGCCAATGATAATGACCTCCTCGATTGGCTACAAACCCGTGGGCGCTTACGTTCCAACAAATATATGTTGGATCGCAAAGATATGAAAGGCATGGTTCGTGACTTAAAAAATGGTGAAATTTTATGGTATGCCCCCGACCATGATTACGGCCCTCGCAATAGTACATTTGCGCCTTTGTTCGCCGTAAAAGATGCAGCGACAACCAATGGCTCGCAAATTATTTTACGTCTGGCTTCCCCTTTAGTGGTGCCTTTTACACCAAGACGTTTACCTGCGGGTAAAGGTTATGAATTAATCATTCAACCTGCCATTGATGATTTCCCAATTGAAGATAATGTGGCTACCGCAACCATGATGAACCAAGTTATTGAAAAAGAAATCCTCAGAGCACCAGAACAATATATGTGGCTACATCGTCGTTTTAAAACGCGTCCTGAAGGGGAGCCTTCGTTATACGGGGATTTAGACAAAATCCATCATTAATTATTAACGTAATCAGATAAATTATAGCGCGGTTTTTCAACTGTTTTTTATGATGCTTTTCTTACTGTTTTTCATACTGTTTTTCCTAAATAGTCGGGTCTACAGCTAGGCGGGAAAATGAAGACATCCCAAAGAGCGTACATTAGGCAAATGAAGCCAACAACGCTGTAGAACTGAACATAACGGGAAAATTATGACGGGAAAAACAGAGTATTGGAAACGTAACCTATACGTCGTGTGGTTCGGCTGTTTTTTAACAGGTGCCGCCTTTAGCCTGATCATGCCTTTTCTCCCCCTCTATATTGAAGAACTAGGCGTTAAAGACCATGCCTCTTTGAACCTATGGACAGGGGCAGTTTTTAGTATCACCTTCTTATTTTCCGCGATTGCTGCGCCATTTTGGGGTCGATTATCCGATCGTAAAGGCCGTAAACTCATGCTGCTGCGTTCAGCACTAGGGATGGCTATCGTGATGGTGCTTATTGGTTTTGCACAAAATATTTGGCAGCTCTTAGCCTTAAGAGCCATATTAGGTTTATTGGGGGGTTTTGTTCCCAATGCTAACGCGCTGATTGCAACTCAAGTTCCCGTGAAAAAAAGTGGTTGGGCTATGGGTGTCCTCGCTACTGGTGCAGTAAGTGGCGCACTTATTGGCCCACTCATTGGCGGTTTTCTTGCTGACCAGTATGGCTTACGTCCCGTCTTTTTTATTACCGCAACGGTGCTGTTTATCTGCTTTTTTGTCACGCTTTTTTATGTCAGAGAACGCTTCACGCCTGTTTCTCGCAAAGATGCATTAACGAGCAAACAAATTTTTGCCTCTTTACGTAATAAAAATTTAGTTATCAGCCTCTTTTTTACCACCATGATTATTCAAGCTGCTATGGGCTCAATCAACCCTGTCATCACGCTTTATGTACGTGACTTATCTGATTCCCTTGAAAACTTGGCCTTTGTCAGTGGTGTGATAGCTTCCATTCCTGGTGTTGCGGCTTTAATCAGTGCGCCCATGTTAGGTAAACTCAGTGACCGAATAGGCCCTGAAAAAGTTTTACTCGCCGTGCTGGGCGCATCTATTTTTGTATTATTCCCAATGGGGCTGGTAAGTAGTTATTGGGAGCTAGGCTTTCTCCGATTTATGCTTGGGGCTCTGAATGCTGCGCTATTACCCGCAGTACAAACGTTAATTATCTATAATATTTCCCATCAAGTAACGGGACGTATTTTCAGCTATAACCAAGCATTGCGAGATGTTGGGAATGTGACAGGGCCATTGATGGGGTCGTTTGTCGCTGCAACTTACGGTTTCAGAGCCGTATTCTTTTTCACCGCTGCGTTAGTTCTCTTCAACTTAATTTATTCATGGTTAGTCATCAGGCGCCAATCCGATGGCCTGCGAGCCTCCCCTACCGACCAATAAGCCTCTTGCTATTTTTTGTACAAAAACCTGATGATTTATAAGCTTTATTGCCTTACTTTCCTTAAAATCAAATTTTAGTACATATAACCACTTGATTTTAAATAACTTAATCGATTCAAAATTCTTTCTTTTATTGTCAACTAAAATCCTGTATCTTCCCCTAGCTTATCGTGAGAAATGAGAGTTATATCGACTTTTCACCTTAAAAACACACCTTTTACAATAAATTCATTCTGTATATAGGTGATTCTATAATAATGTATGTTAAAAATATGTTTCATATATTCATGTTAACATATCAATAACAATTGGCACTCAGGCGCACGGCTTGGTGTTTTATATCATGCACAACCTCTCAAGAGAGTATTTATGGGAGTTCACAGATGAATAATTCTGCGACTAAAACAAAAACTTTTTTTGGGCATCCATACCCATTGAGTTCGCTTTTCCTCACAGAAATGTGGGAACGCTTCTCTTTTTACGGAGTTAGACCGTTACTTATCTTATTTATGAGTGCGGCATTATTACAAGGCGGAATGGAATTACCTATTGAACAAGCTTCGGCTATCGTCGGTATTTTCGCTGGAGGGGTTTATATCACCTCGTTACCGGGTGGTTGGTTAGCCGATAACTGGTTAGGCCAACGCCGCGCGGTTTGGTACGGTTCCTTAATTATTGCGTTTGGCCATTTATCCATCGCAATGTCTGCATTTTTATCAAATACTTTCTTTTTCGTCGGCTTATTGCTCATCGTATTAGGTACAGGGTTATTTAAAACCTGTATTACCGTGATGGTAGGAACCCTGTATAAGAAAGAAGATACACGCCGTGATGGCGGTTTCTCCCTGTTCTATATGGGTATCAATATGGGGTCATTTATTGCCCCGTTAATTATTGGCCCACTTCATGAAAAATATGGGTGGCATTTAGGTTTTGGCCTTGGTGGTTTAGGAATGTTAATTGCCCTGTTAATTTTCCGCTTTTACGCCATTCCTCAAATGCGCCGTTATGATAAAGAAGTTGGCCTTGATTCTACTTGGAACCGTCCAACGGTTGAGCGCAAAAACGTGGGGAAATGGGTTACCTTTGCTATGGTGCTATTAGCCATACTGGTTATCTTGATTGATAATGGTACGATCCCATTTAATGCCTCAATAATTGCGAAAAGTTCTGCTTATGTTATCTCGACCTGTGTGGGCATCTATTTCTTATTTATGTTCTTCCTTGGCGGTTTAAACAGCAGCGAGCGTTCTCGTTTACTGGCATGCTTGATTTTACTGATTGCAGCTGCATTCTTCTGGTCAGCCTTTGAGCAAAAACCCACTTCATTTAATATCTTTGCTCGTGACTATACTGACCGCCAAATGGGGAGTTTTGAAATTCCAACCATTTGGTTCCAATCAATCAATGCCTTGTTCATTATATTGTTAGCCCCAGTATTTAGCTGGTTCTGGCCTTCGTTGGCTAAACGCAATATGAACCCAAGCAGCATGACCAAGTTCGTGATTGGTATCTTATTTGCTGCGGGCGGCTTTGCTATCATGATGGTGGCCGCAAACCAAGTACTCGCAACCCAAAGCGGAGTTTCACCTTTCTGGTTAGTTGGCAGTATCTTATTGCTGACATTAGGAGAACTGTGCTTAAGCCCTATCGGGTTAGCAACCATGACCTTGCTCGCACCACAAAAAATGCGCGGCCAAGTGATGGGGTTATGGTTCTGTGCTAGCGCATTGGGTAACCTTGCAGCTGGTATCATGGGGGGTAACATTCGCAAAGACCAATTAGATTCGATGCCTGAGCTATTCTCCCACGTCTCTATTGCACTGGTGATCTGTGCGGTCGTATTAGCAGCGTTGATTATCCCTGTTAGAAAAATGCTTAAAAATGCAGACAAAAATGAAGCTAATGCTTAATAGCGCTGATTAATTGTCTTCTATCCGGTAGCAGCCCACACGCTACCGGATCCTCCGCATCATTCCCCACTTAATAGTTTGCTTATTATTTCTGATAAAATAGGCGCTATACTGCTCTCTCATCATCCCATAATGACTTTAGGAAATCATACAATGAGCCTTTCCGCCCCTATTTACTATGTTGATGCTTTTACAGATACCCTTTTTCGCGGTAACCCAGCAGCGATTGTATTACTCGATAACTGGTTACCAGATGAACAGCTCATTGCCATTGCCGCAGAGGTTAACTTGTCAGAAACCGCATTTTTAGTCGGCCATCATATTCGCTGGTTCACCCCTAAAGTTGAAGTAACACTCTGTGGCCATGCAACACTTGCCGCTGCTTTTGTGTTAAATCAAGTGCTCGAGCAAGACATTCATCCTTTAACATTTAATTCTCTGTCGGGTGACCTCGTTGTGACGCAAAATGCACAAGGATTTACACTTGATTTTCCAATTCTTGAATCCGAACAAAGCCATCCAAACCATTACCCACACCTCGTCGATATCCTTGGTGTCAAAATCAAAGATCTTTGGATAGCAAAAGACCGTTATCTGTGTTTTCTTGAAAGTGCAGAGCACGTTCAAAACTGTCAGCCAGACATGTTAAAACTTTCGCAGCTTTCTCTACCTGGGTTAGCAATTACAGCAGAAAGTGCTAATAGCGATTGTGACTTTGTTTCTCGTTACTTTGCTCCCGCCAAAGGGGTTGACGAAGACCCTGTAACAGGCACCTCACATTGTGCCATTGCCCCAATATGGGCCAAACAGCTGAATAAATCGCAGTTAATAGGCCAACAGATTTCATCGCGCGGAGGGGTAGTTCAATGTGAGCTAACCTCTGACCGAGTAAAATTAACAGGTAAAGCCGTTTTATTTTTAACAGGCCAAATCCACATTTAAACATTACAAATCAAATAGATAAGAAAAAAGCCATTTATTTCCCTATCTGTTTCTCTATCCGAATTCTACCAGCGCCATTATTTTTCTCGAAATATTGGCGTCCATTCCTTATCTAAAAATAAATTTTTTTAACATTTAAACAAATCTTTTAATTTCAACTCAATTTGGTTTACAATTATAATTATTATTAAAGATATAATTACAATTATAAACATTTCTAATTGAAGCTTTGGTCAATTGTTAAAAACTCATTCGATATAAGGAACTTAATAAGATGGCTATAACTAGAAGAAAATTTTTGATTGGCGGTGGTGTTGTTGCCGTTGCTGCAGGGGCTGGAATTTTAACTCCAATGTTAACGCGTGAAGGTCGATTTGTTCCTGGTAAGCCACGACATGGCTTTGTTGCAGGAACTGAAGGCCCTCTACCACAGCAAGCTGACGTCGTTGTTATTGGTGCTGGAATTCTGGGGATCATGACCGCAATTGAGCTGGTTGGACGTGGTTTAGATGTTGTTATTGTTGAAAAAGGTAACATCGCAGGCGAGCAATCATCCCGCTTCTACGGCCAAGTTATCACTTATAAAATGCCAGATGAAACCTTCTTACTCCACCACTTAGGCAAACAACGTTGGAGAGAGATGAACGCGAAAGTCGGTGCAGATACAAGCTATCGTACTCAAGGCCGCGTTGAAGTGCCATTCGATGAAGAAGATCTTGTCAATGTTAGAGAGTGGATTGATACTCGCAGTAAAAATGTCGGTTCAGATATTCCATTCAAAACACGCATTATCGAAGGTGCTGAACTCAACCAACGTTTAAACGGTGCGCAGTCTAAATGGACCATTGCAGGGTTTGAAGAAGACTCTGGTAGCTTAGATGCTGAAATTGCAACCTTCGTCATGGCTGATTACGCGAAAAAATTAGGAATAAAAATTTATACTAACTGTGCAGCAAGAGGTTTAGAAACTCAAGCAGGCGTAATTTCTGATGTCGTCACCGAGAAAGGGCCTATCAAGACCTCACGTGTTGTTGTGGCAGGTGGCGTCTGGTCAAGGCTGTTTATGCAAAACTTAGGTGTGGATGTCCCAACATTACCAGCTTATCAATCTCAACAACTGATCACCGGTTCACCAACTGCACCGGGGGGTAACGTTGCTTTACCGGGGAATATTTTCTTCCGTGAACAAGCAGATGGTACCTATGCAACATCTCCTCGTGTGATTGTTGCACCGGTTGTTAAAGACTCCTTCGTCTATGGCTATAAATACATTCCACTGCTATCTATGCCTGATTTCCCTGTGCATATTTCATTAAATGAACAATTAATTAATTCATTTACTGAGCCAACAAGCTGGAAACTGGATGAAGTTTCACCATTTGAAAAACACAGAAATATGACGGCATTACCTGATTTACCAGAGCTGAATGCATCATTTGAGAAATTAAAAACAGAATTCCCTGCATTTAAGGATTCTAAACTGATTGACCAATGGAGTGGTGCTATGGCCATCGCACCAGATGAGCACCCAATCATTTCTCAAGTCAATGAATATCCTGGTCTAGTTATCAATACTGCCACAGGCTGGGGGATGACCGAAAGCCCAGTTTCTTCCGAGCTCACAGCTGACTTGCTATTAGGCAAAGAACCCTCACTGAATGTGAAACCATTTAGTCTGTACAGATTTAGTTAATACATGTTTGTAAAATTTGCTCACAAAAACCCTTCTATATGAAGGGTTTTTTTATTGCCTATTGTGGCTCTATTGCTTAGTATTCGAAACTTAAATCAAATGGAGTGATTATGAATAAATTACTATTAGCAATAACGATTTCACTATTAAGCGCCACTGCTTTCGCTGAAAAAACGTATACCGTAGAGCAATTAGAGGACATGATTGCTGACAACAATAAACCACAAATTGCCGTGCCGGTTTTAAATGGCTCAATAGCAAAAGACGACTTTCCAACGTGTAAATCAGGGTTAATCGAGTGGCTTGAGGGCGTTGAAAAATACCCTGTTACCATTGAAAAAGATATTGATGGCGAAGATTTTTCTGCCACTATTTGGGCTGAATCTAATGCGTTTTTAGTTTCTTGCGTTAAAAATGGCAGCAATGCAAAAGCAGTTCGCATGAGCGCCGAATATTTAGATAATTAACCCCCATCTTTTTTCAGCAATTTAAAGGCTCATTGTCTAGTTTTGAGTCTTTAATATTTCCCCCTATTTTTCCTAAATACGAAAATATGAAAAAACTTTTCAACTGGAACGATTCACTTCACATTTATTGCTGAATTAAATTGAGAGGAGTATTACACTTGGTCTTTAACATTTCTAATACACCCAGTAACAATTGTAAGGCAGACCATGAGCTCCATCGCTGACGATGTCATCGCACAAAAAATTGAGCAATCCATTTCTCGCGTCTCTAAAGTCGTATTTCCAACAACGACTAACCACCACAGTACTTTGTTTGGTGGTACCGCCCTAGCTTGGATGGATGAAGTTTCTTTTATTACCGCAACACGGTTTAGCCGTAAACGCCTCGTTACGGTATCAACTGAGAAAATTAACTTTACCCACCCAATCCCTTCAGGGACCATTGTTGAGTTAGTAGGTAAAGTTATTCGAGTCGGAAGAACCAGTTTAACGGTCAACGTATCGATTTTTCTAGAAGATATGTATTCAGATGGTCGTGAAGAAGTAATACATGGCCAGTTTAATTTTGTTGCAATTGATGACAACGGAAAACCCACGCCATTATTTGAGTCATAAGCTTTCTTAAGCCGTTAAAGTAAAAATTTTTCGCATATTGCTGAAGGTGTGAATTCTGTAAATTTCGATTCACACCTTTCTTATAGCACATACTATTTAATTTATTTTTTCACTTTTTATGTGTTTTATATCGAGATTTTATTAGCATAAGATATTTTTCTAAAATAATCGCCCAAAGCTTACTTATATTACCACCTGATTTATATGATTTTTCAACCACTTTCTTTATTAAGATCTTGTTACAATAAACACATAAAATGACTAAGAAACATTAAATTTCATACTTCAATATATTGTAATTTTTATTACATATTGATATTTTTCAATTAAAATCGTAGAGTATAGAAGTAATCAATTATCCTAAAAATGCGTAAAAAGATGAGCGTGTAGCTTATTTTACATTACGTATTTTGATGTAAATTCTCTTTGTATAATATACTTTGTTGACAGTAAATCTCATCGAGACATTTTATTAAAAAATAGAAATAAACAACGCTAATATAAGACATCAATCATGCTTAGAATTCTCTCATTTATTATTTTATGTGCTTTTTCAATTAACCTAAGTGTTGCTGCAGTTCCCAAAGAAACCATCAAACGTATCGAACAGGAGGCACAAAAAGGGGATATAAAAGCGCAAGTCATGTTGGGAATTGGCTATTACCTTGGGAATGAGCTTAAACAGGACTATGGTAAAGCAAAAAAATGGCTAACGATGGCATCAAATAAAGGTAATTCTGATGCTCAGTTATTTTTAGGTGATATGTATTTAAACGGTAATGGTGTTGAAGCCAACCTCGAAACTGCCATGGATCTGTTTGAGAAATCAGCCAATAAAGGCAATGTTGAAGCTCAGAATTATATGGGCCAATTTTACTATCAAGGTATTGGTGTAAAACAAAACTATATTACGGCTTTTGAATGGTTCAAAAAATCTGCTGATAAAAAATTCCCACCAGCGCAATATCAAGTAGGTAAAATGCTAGAAAGTGGTGAAGGAATTGAAATAAACGAAAAATCTGCAGCTGAATATCTAGCTCAAGCCTGTAAAGCTGGTTTAAAAGAAGCCTGCGTAAAAAAATAAATCTGACTTAGTATTTCCCGCCATTTGCCTGATGTCGCTCATTATAATGACATCGGGCACTTCTATTTTTTGATAAAAAATCTTATTACGGCTACTTGCTCACACCCTTTCACCAATAAATTCATTACTATTAATAATCAAATTCACAATGTATGATATTGGTCTAAGCTTATAATATAAAAGAAAAAGGGAGATATTATGTACAATACAATTTTAGTACCGATCGATGTAACCGAAGATGCTCTCACTAATTTATTAGTTCCTCATGTTAACTCACTACAAAAATTGAACGATGCAACAGTACACTTTCTTGCCGTAACCGCACCAATTTCAAATTATTTGCGCTACGGTGGCACAATCTTACCAGGGGACTTCCCTGATGATGAAAAACAAGCTGAAATCATTCTTAGCGAGTTAAAAGAAAAAATTAAATTATTTGATATCCCTGCAGATAAAGTAAAGGCAAAAGCAACCGTCGGTTCTGTTAAAGACGAAATTTTGGCAACAGCAGAAGATATTAACGCCGATATAATTTTATTAGGTTCGCGCCGCCCGAGTATGTCAACCTATTTGCTCGGTTCTAATGCCGCATCAGTAGTTCGCTATGCGAAAACTAGCGTATTAGTCGTTCGATAATAAAGGCTAAAGTGCTATTTGCTGCCAAATAAACGCATTTTACAAATAAAAGGTTTAGCCTTAATGATTGTTACAAAAAACAGCAAAGACACACACTTTATGAGGCTATTTATGCACTCATTTAGGGTAAATTAAAGACTCATAAACATTTTCGTGACTTTCACGCCCTGCTTTTTTAGCAGGGTTTTTTTATGCTATAAAACTGATGAATGTTTTAATCTAAAACGCTTAAAAGGAATACCGTCAAAATCAACGATGGCTTCCTCAATAAAACCATAACGCAAAATTGCTGATACTTTCTTACGTGTTAACGGTAAGTGTATCGTGACTGACTCAACCTTCAATGATGTAAATGCCTTATTAATTATATTATTAACAATATATTTTCCCTTTCCCCAAAACTTAGGATGTAAAACTAAAGCTAAATCCGCATCGCCCGCTTCATTTTGTAGCCCTCCCCAACCAGCAAACTGGCCATCAACTATAATGGCCCATACGCCATAGCCATATTGCTCCCAATGCTGCTCTTTTCCTATGACCCACTGACGGCAGGCCTGTTCATCGAATTGATTACTCCCTAAAGGCATATGTTCGAGTACGGCTGGATGAGTATTTAATGCGATAAGATCTGCAATACTAATTTGATTTAGCTGTAAAAACTGAATAGGCATCGTGACTGTTTTGTCCACATAAGAGATTCATAAACCGAAAATATAATTTAGCTATCATCCCAAAAAATAATGCCCCACTCAAGTTAGCGGGGCACTTAGGCTTTGTTATTACTGTTCTAGGGCTGTCGCCATGACTTTTTGGAAATCCTCCCAAGAACAATAACCGCTTTTATCAATTGGACACCCTTTTAGCTCTAATGTGATATGTTTAGGAGGGGTCTGTAATGATAAATAGGTGTTATCCCTCAGCTGATCTGCTGTTTGATAAACATATTCTACTTTCATAAAATCTTTATTAGCTTGCTTATCCGTCCAGCGTTGGAATACTAATTTCCCCCCAATCGGGGTATGCTCATACTGCTCTGGTAATTGATATGGCTTAAAATCCATTGCTGACATCAATGACGCAATATTCGAATCATGACCGACTAAGAATATAAATTTTGCGGTTTCTCCTTTATCGACCGAAACAAAACCTTTATCGATATAATTTAGTATTGGATGTGCGACATTTTTTGCAATAATTTTTGGTGTAAATAACGTTTCTTGGTAAGCATTTTTTAACGTATTCAGTTTTTTCCATTTTTCAGGGGTATTCACAAGCCCCCAAGCGACTTCATTTGCAGGAAAACCTTCATAGTATTGAAGGTCTATTGCATCCACCGCTGAATTTGCAATTTTTAATGGACCACTGACGCCCGGTTCTTTTTCTGCTTCAATAATAAAACTGTTTTTTTGACTATTTAAATTACATAACTTATCTGTTTTACATTTTTGAGAATCTTTAATGTTCAATACACTATCTAATTCTTCATAACCCGCAGTTAGTGATAAACCTTTAAAATATTTTTCCATCTCAGCGAGTGCCTGTTGCTTAAATTCAGGAGAGGCATTCGTAATAATTGGGTTAAAAACAGGGTCCATCTTACCAATTTCAGGCTGATGATGAATATTTACCTTGCATCCAGGAAAGGCTCCTGCTGCAAAAAATTGGGCAGTTGCTATCGTCCTTTGTAGACTATTTGTATAAAGGTATATATCTTCGTTACTCGTTGGACACAGTTCATCTGCAAGTAATTTATTTTGGTCTATCCATTCCCTAAAATAATGCCCCATATAGACTTCAAGTGCGCCACCTTTCGTTGTGAGATATCCACTTTGTGCATCCCAAGCAGGCCATTTTTTATCAGTTACTTCAGTAAGAATACCGGTATTTACAATAGGTGTACGTAAATTATGGCGACTAAGGACTAAAACTTGATCCAAAACCATATCTGCTTTGGTCTCTGTATTCGCCAATGCAGGTGCAATAGGTGTTAATAATGCCGCGGATAAACAGAGAGTTAGTAATTTATATTTCATTAAGATACCCCTACGATTAAATCAACAAAGAAAAATACGTTTATCGCTATATAAAAAATTTGGCGAGAAAATTACGCCGTAACTTATCTAATAATGACGAAGTTGACTTTTTTTTCTGCGATAAATATCTCAAAAACAACCTTAAAGTAAATTTAAAACCAGCGGTTGACATAAGAAAAGCAAAAGTTAATATTTTCCAGTCAATATACGGAGACAATATAATGATAGTCCAAAGCGCTACACGTGCACACGATGATGATATTATTCGTGTTTGGGAGTCTTCAGTGAGGGCAACTCACCATTTTTTAACTGAAGAAAAAATTGCTGAACTAAAAATTGCTATCAAAGATATTTATTTACCACATTTAGCTGTTTTTGTGACATTCGATAGCGCAGGCAATATGACCGGTTTTCTAGGATGCGATAAACACCGTCTTGAAATGTTATTTATTTCTCAAGAAAATAGAGGCCAAGGCACAGGGAAGAAACTTCTTCAATATGCTATTGATACCTTAGGTATTACTGAGTTGGACGTTAACGAACAAAACCCTCAAGCTATCGGGTTTTATCAGCATATGGGTTTTAAACAATATGCACGTTCTGAATTAGATGGTGAAGGC
Source organism: Providencia rettgeri (assembly GCF_013255915.1). GTDB lineage: Bacteria > Pseudomonadota > Gammaproteobacteria > Enterobacterales > Enterobacteriaceae > Providencia > Providencia hangzhouensis. The sequence goes on from NZ_CP053896.1 coordinate 3,102,226, forward strand.
AATCCATTCCCTATTCTGCACATGCGCCTTAATAAAGAGTCGGCATGAAAATCACTGGATTAGAAACTGCACGTTTGCGGTTACGTGGCTGGCAAGAAGAAGATAAGCAACCACTTTACCAAATGAATAGCCACCCCGATGTCATGCGCTATTTTCCTTCAGTACTAAATGAGCAGCAAAATGCACAATTTATGGAAACCATCATAGATAAATTTGCTCAACAAGGAGGATGGGGACTATGGGCTGTTGAATTGAAATCCAACAAACAATTTATTGGGTTTATTGGTTTAAATATTCCTGCTGCTAATCTGCCCTTTTCCCCTTGTGTTGAAATTGGCTGGCGTTTACTTCCCGAGTATTGGCGTCACGGCTATGCGACTGAAGGGGCTCACGCCGCGATCAAATTTGCATTTGAACAACTAAAACTAGAAGAGCTCGTTGCGTTCACCGCAGTGGTCAATTTACCATCAGAATCCGTAATGCAAAGACTTGGAATGATAAAACACCCAAATAATTTTTATCACCCTGCACTTCCTGATGGCCATTGGTTACAAGAACATGTGCTGTATCGCATCAAGGCAAGTGACTATTTAAAATCGTCTCATCAATAAAAACTAAACTCTCAAAAACCCCCACAAAAAAGCCATCACAATGTGATGGCTTTAAGTTATTTAGCGTCTGCTGCGTAAATTATTTTTTACTTTCAGCTTCCGCTTTAGCTTCTTTCGCTTCGACATCACGGTACCAACGAGGGTGATGTTTTCTCGCCCAACGGCGGCTAACTTTCCCTTCGATCATTCCGTTGATTGAACCTTTAACCCAAAATGCCATGTACATATGAATTAAAATGGCATGGATCAAGACAATCGCAGCAACAGCATGGATCAACAGCCCCCAACGCACCATCCACATTGGGAATAAATGTGCGAAATAAGGGCGCCAAATAATAATACCGGTGACCAAGAGCACAAAAATCAGGCTCATGATACTCCAGAACATCATTTTTTGGCCGGCGTTATATTTACCGACATCAGCCACTTCATGTTCATTGCCCTTCAATACTTCGACAATATTTTTGATCCAAGGTAAGTCTTGCTTATCTGGAATATTGTGCTTCACAAAGCGAACAAACATAAACATCAGCACAACGAAAATGAGTACGCCAAAGAAAGGGTGTAAAATCCGCCCCATTTGTGGTGTACCAAAGGTTTCCGTCAACCATTTCAGTGTTGGGAAAAATAATGCGATCCCCGACAAAGCAACCAAGAAGAAGCTGATGACAACCGTCCAGTGACACGCGCGGTCAATAAACTTAGTCCGCACAATCATTTTGCTTTTCTTACTCATGGTCATCTTTCTCCTCTTCATCACTCACTTCTTTGTTCGGACCAATTCCCACATAGTGGAAAATCAACCCTGCAAAGGTCGCGATAAATCCAACGACAGAAAGTGGTTTCAAGATGCCCTGCCACAGATTGATTGGCGTATCAATTTGTGGGTCTTTAGGCAGGCCATGATACAGTTCAGGTTTATCAGCATGGTGAAGTACATAAACAACATGCGTACCACCAACGCCTTCAGGATCATAAATTCCCGCTTGCGCATAACCCCGATTTTGCAATTTCGTTACGCGCTCTGCACCGTATTCCAACATTTCTTTTTTCGTACCGAAACGGATAGCACCCGTTGGACAGGTTTTCACACATGCTGGCTCTTGGCCTACACTCACCCTATCAACACACAAGGTACACTTGTACACTCGATTGTCTTTCGGATTTAATCGAGGAATGTTGAATGGGCAACCTGCGATACAATAACCACAACCAATACAGTGCTCTGATTGGAAATCCACAATACCATTTGCGTACTGAATGATTGCTCCTGCTGATGGGCAAGATTTCAAGCATCCAGGGTCGGTACAGTGCATACAGCCATCTTTACGGATCAACCATTCTAACTTACCCATTTCGGTGGTTTCGCTAAAACGCATCACCGTCCACGATTTTGCACTTAAATCCGTTGGGTTATCATAAACCCCAACACAGTGGCCAACTTCGTCACGGATATCATTCCACTCAGAACATGCTACCTGACAAGCTTTACAGCCGATACAAGATGACACATCAATGAGCTTACAGACTTCAAGTTTATCATCACGCGCTTGTGGCGGAGGCGTAATGCTATTGGTCGCGGAACGTTTAATAATGTCTTGAGATTGCATGGACATGTTCCCTCCCTTACGCCTTCTCAATGTTAACTAAGAATGCCTTATACTCAGGTGTCTGAGAGTTAGCATCGCCGACAGACGGCGTTAACGTATTGGTGATAAACCCTTTTTGAGTCGCGCCTTCAAAGCCCCAGTGAATCGGTAGTCCAACAGTTTCAATTGGTTTTCCATCCACCATCAGCGTTTGTAATCGAGGAGTGACAACCGCAACTGCCTTGATAAAACCACGTTTACTACTGACTTTGACCTTATCGCCTAACGCAATTCCTTTAGCTTTAGCTAGTGTCTCGCTGATTTCAACAAATTGCTCTGGCTGAGCAATCGCGTTCAAGCGAGCATGCTTGGTCCATGTGTGGAAATGCTCTGTTAGACGGTATGTGGTACCTACATAAGGGAAATCTTTGTGGTCGCCAAGACGTTTTTTGTCTTCATCAAAAATTCTCGCCGCTGGGTTAGAAACCACATTCGGGTGCAACGGGTTAGTGCCAAGTGGTGTTTCAAATGGCTCATAATGCTCAGGGAATGGCCCTTCTGCCATCTTATCGATAGCAAATAAACGACCTAAACCTTCTGGTTGCATGATGAATGGCCCTGTTCCCACTTCAGGTGCAGAAGCATTGAAGTCAGGGATATCATTACCGACCCATTTTTTACCATTCCACTCGATAAGCACGCGGTCTTTATTCCACGGTTTACCTTGGGTGTCACAAGAAGCACGGTTATAAATCACACGGCGGTTCAAAGGCCATGCCCATGCCCAACCTAATGTGTTACCGATACCGGATGGGTCGCTGTTATCACGATTAGCCATCTGGTTGCCTTTCTCGGTCCAGCTACCAGTGTAAATCCAGCAAGAAGACGCCGTTGAACCATCCGCACGTAATAAGGCAAATGAGCTGAGCAGCTCGCCTTTTTTCGCTTGTAAGTTACCGTCTGCATCATAAAGATCAACCAGTGCAACACCGTTGTTTTCTTTCGCCACTTCTTCTGATTCAGGATGGAACTGTTGTTTATAATTCCATTTCATTTGCATCAGAGGATCTTGGCCTTGCCCACCTTCTTTCTCATACAATTCCCGGATCTTATACAGAATACCGGTTAAGATTTGGCCATCGTTACGCGCTTCGCCTGGGGCATCTGCGGCTTGCCAGTGCCATTGTAACCAACGGCCTGAGTTGGCTATCGAACCATCTTCTTCTGCAAAACAAGTTGATGGTAAACGGAACACTTCGGTTTGAATCGAAGCCGTATCAACGTCATTCATCTCACCATGATTTTGCCAGAAATTCGCTGTTTCAGTGACTAATGGGTCAACGACAATCAGGTATTTCAATTTACTGAGGCAGCTAACCACTTTATTCTTATCAGGGAATGAAGCCACTGGGTTAAACCCTTGACAGATATAGCCCGTCACTTGGTCTTTGCTCATCATGTCAAAATACTTCATCACATCATAAGCTTGGTCCCATTTAGGCAACCAATCATAACCCCATTGGTTTTCTGCTTGTGCTGAATCCCCATAGAAAGACTTCATCAAACTCACGAAGAATTTAGGATAATTACTCCAGAAATTCACCTGATTTGGCAAGGTCGCTTTCGGTGTATTCGCAGTCAGGTAGCTATCAATGTTCTGATGTTTTTCAGAAGGTAATGTCAGGTAACCCGGTAAACTGGTTGATAGTAACCCTAAATCGGTTAAGCCTTGAATGTTCGAGTGCCCGCGTAACGCGTTCACTCCGCCGCCAGCAACCCCCATGTTACCTAGCAGTAACTGGATCATCGCCATAGTGCGAATATTTTGTGCGCCAACAGTATGTTGTGTCCAACCTAATGCATACAGGAAAGTCCCAGCTTTATCTGCTGCACTTGTTGTTGCTAAAATTTCACAAACTTTCAAGAAATCAGCTTTTGGCGTTCCACAAATTTGCTCAACGATATCAGGCGTATAGCGTGATACGTGTTTGTGGAGTAAATTCCACACACAACGCGGATCTTGTAATGTGTCATCGCGTAATGCGTGACCATTTTCATCAAACTTATAGTTCCAGCTGGTTTTGTCATAGCTACGCTTATCAGCATCATAACCACTAAATAAGCCATCGTTAAAGTCAAAATCGTCTCTAACAATCAATGACGCATTGGTATAGTTCTTAACATACTCAGCATTGATTTTTTGGTTTTCAATCAGGTACAGCAAAACGCCCGATAAAAAGGTAATATCGGTTCCTGAACGAATTGGCACATAATGGTCAGCAACTGATGCAGTACGCGTAAAACGCGGGTCTATGACAATCAGTGTGGCATCATTATTATTTTTCGCTTCAATTGCCCAGCGGAACCCAACAGGGTGTGCTTCCGCAGCATTACCGCCCATTACGACGACAACATCGGCATTTTTGATATCAACCCAGTGGTTGGTCATCGCACCGCGACCAAATGTTGGAGCAAGACTTGCTACCGTTGGTCCGTGTCAGACACGCGCTTGGTTATCAACTGCTAGCATTCCTAGCGATCTAGCGAATTTTTGCGTCAACATTCCCGTTTCGTTACTGGCAGCTGATGCACAAAGCATCCCTGTTGATAACCAACGGTTTACTGTTGTTCCTTCCGCATTTTTTTCAATGAAATTTGCATCGCGGTCATCTTTCATTAAGCGTGCAATGCGTGTGAAAGCATCATCCCAACTAATGCGTTCCCATTTATCAGAGCCTGGTGCTCTATATTCAGGATAACGTAAACGATTTTCGCTTTGGATATAATCGAGTAGGCCAGCCCCTTTAGGGCATAAAGCACCACGGTTTACCGGGTGGTCTGAGTCACCTTCGACATGGAATATCGCGGACTTAGCATTCATGGCGCCATCGCCCATGCTATATATTAGTAATCCACAACCGACAGAACAGTAAGTACAGGTATTACGCGTCTCTTTAGAACGAAGTAATTTATATTCACGTACATTAGCTATTGCCATTCCAGGCATAAAACCTAACGCAGCTACAGTTGTACCTGCCATCCCGCCAGCGCAGATTTTAAAAAACTTTCTGCGACTAACGTTCATTGCTACCTCTTTATATTTTTTGTATAAATCGGTGAGAGAATAGCAGTCTAATATGATTAGATATTGCCTAAAATCAATGAAAGTGAAAATAAAAGTTTAATTAATATTAACTGAGTAGTTAAACATCAATTAAAATTACTACCAATAGAGTACTTATTGTTAAATTGATTTGGATCAAATGTTACATTTTAAAAATTTAAGTTAAACATCATTTTAATTAACATTTCGTAAAAGAAAATAATGTTATTTCTTAGAAAAGAATAACCCTTAAATTTAATTTGAAATTTAACTATGGATTTAGTAATTATTTACTGAAATCCATATAAAGAAATAATTCTGTTGTCGGCTTAAATTCCACGTCACTTTAAAATAAATAATTAATTTTTTAAGGTGACGTGATAACACTGAATTCTATTTCCAACCACTAATAATGATACCGGCTCCGATCAGTACGACTAAAGCACCAACCCAGTCAGTCACGGTAAGAGAAACACCGTCAACCACTTTTAGCCAAGCTAATGCCGTGACAATATAAATTCCACCATAAGTCGCATAAATTCGTCCGCTTGCCTCTGGGTGTAATGTGAGTAACCAGACAAATAGCATTAAACTTAAGGCTGCCGGGATCAATAGCCAAGCCCCACCTTGCTTTTTCATCCAAAGATAAGGAAAGTAACAGCCTGCAATTTCAGCCAACGCAGTGATAAAGAACAAACCAATAATTTTTATCGACATAGCAACCCATTCAAAATAATACCCATAAATTCACTATTATATTAGCAACTTTTATCAACACGGTTATGTGGTTTTCACTAACATCAATGAAATACGCCTTGCAATTGGTAAAACAAAAAATACGGTTGGGAAAGCTATCATCCAAGAAAGCATCCACGAGCTCAACCAAGGTGAAAACACGTCACTTGTGAAGCCCAAGGCTCTTATGGTACTAATCAGCGAAACAATTCCACTCATGACAAGGGATAAAAAGAAAGGAACAAGAAAAATCATCGCCCGAGCAGGTAACTTTGGGATACCTAAAATATAATTACGGTCTTGATGTGACATAAAAGACTCCAAGGTTAACAGACACACAAAGCACATAACCTATGTGTGGCCAAAAGTTATATGCGTTGGCTAACGTAAACGCTTACGAGTCCTATGACCAATTCCTTCTTATTCTATAATTTGTAAGATTTTTGTCAAAATTTAACAAAATAGAAGCATTAAAAGTCCTTTTAAGAAAAGCGATAGATCAGACTCCAATATGATTAGGTTAAAAGCCTAATAAAACTCCATCTTTTAAAACTTTTAGTTTAAATTTTAATGCCTATCTTTGTTATTATAATAAACACCTTTTCTATCACCTTATTGGCTAACAAAATCATTATGAGAGCAACATCTGAAGAAGCCCGTGTATTTATTGAAGTGGTAGAACAAAAAAGTTTTAGTAAAGCGGCTGATAAACTTAATTTAGCAAATTTCGCGGTAAGCCGAATAGTCAAAAAACTGGAAGAATAACTGGATGTCAATTTAATTAACCGCACCACAAGGTAAATTGACCTAACTGCTGAGGAAAATGAGGTTAAAAAATTTCTTTAGGCAGATGCGATTATTACCAAATGTCTGGCTGGTGGATGATGATGCCTTGGATGGTAAAAAAATATATGGATGACGTTTATACCCTCCGTCACGGTCATTTATATGCAAATGATGGCCGTACCCGCCAAAATCCAAGCAAGCAATATGGTACCGGGGGCCTACTTCATGGAAAAAGTATATGCTTTCAGTGGATTGGAATGCCCCTATCGATGCATTTGATGAATTTGATAATTTTTTTGACGGTCGAGGTGTAGATGGAGTCTATTTTGCCTTTCATAAATCACAACAATTTCTCGGATTGAAAAAATTCCCAACCTTTATGATTAACGACGTGATCAAAGAACCTAATATTGAAAAATATATCAATGATTATAAAATACATCTCACTGAAATTTTTAATTAATCCATATTCAAAAAGGAATACATTTGTATTCCTTTTTATTATTATTTAGTAATCATTAATTAACATTATGCAATTTTACTTATTAATTTCACATCTAATGAATCGACTTTACCTTCTATCTTCTTAATAAAATCTTGCAAATGCTTTGTAACATTATGTTTATCTAATGACTCCTGATCCTTCCAAATTTCAAAGAAAATAAAAATATTTGGATTAGCATTATCTTGATGTAATTCATATTGAAGACAACCTTCATCCCTATTACTTGGCTCAACGATTGATTTAGTTGCTGCTTTCACAAATTCGACTTCATTATCTTTTGCAATTACTGTCGCAACAATTCTTATTTCTGGCATAAGCTCATCCTGTTATAAATAGATAATTTCAACTCATCTATTTATAACATAATTCTAAGTTAGAATTTAATCTTTATTATTCTATAAATTAGAAAATATTTTTCTAATTTCAATTATATCACCATATTGCAAAAATAGTGTAAAATCAAAATATAATATGATTGGTTTTTAATTACATTATATTTTATCCTAATAATGAGCATAGGATAAATCTCAGTCAATCGTAATGTGGCAAATTTTAATTTATGCTCATTATTATCTGATACTAATCGGAGAAGGAAGATAAAATCCTCTTTCTCTTTCATTCTACCCTATTGATTTAATACCTTTTTAATCAATAGGGCTTTTTTTTCTTCCTCAATAAAGCTTGCCTGTAATGCATTTATATTACACTCAGTAAAATCAGCAATACCCCAACAAAATATATCATGCAATAATTGGTATTCTTTATTTAATGTTACATTCGCCACTGTTCGCGCATCAGTATTTATATTTAATTTAACGCCCTGCTTCTTCAACTCATTAATAGGATGGTTTTCAATACTGTCAAAGACATTGCACACTAAATTGCAACTTGGACAAACTTCAAGTAATACATTTAACGCTTTGAGCTTTTTAATCGTATTTGAATTTTCAATACTTCTTACCCCATGTCCAATACGTGACACTTTTAATATATCCAATGTTTCAATCACACTTTCATAGCCTAAAGCCTCACCAGCATGTGCGATAACATTCCCTCCATGTTCCCTGACATACTTAAATGCCATTTCATGATTACCTAGTGAAAAACGGGCCTCATCTGCCGCTAAATCTAGTGCTACAACACCACGATATTGATACTCCACAACTAACTTTGCCGTTTCAAGACTTTGAGAGGCAGTAAAATGCCTCAAGGTACACAAAATTAAGCCCGCTTCTATTTCATACTTTTTAACTGCTGAATTAATCGCATCTAATGTTATATCAACAACTTCTCGGCTTGAAAGACCTTGCTGAGTATGTAATAAAGGAGCAAACCGAATTTCGGCATAAATCACATTATCCATTTTTAATTGCTCAAACAAATCATCAACAGCCAATACTATTGCAGATTTTGTCTGTAATATATTAAGTTGCGGTTCAATACAACGTAGAAAATCGCCAAGATCCTCACACCTCGTTGGCGCAATAAAACCTTGTTTGAATTCATTAAACGTGAGTGTCGGAATAGCTTGTTTAACATAAGAAAAACTTAAACACGTATCTAAATGCACATGTAGTTCCACTTTTGGCATAGCATTAATTGCTGTTTTTATACTTTTAGTAAATCCGCTTAAAGGTTTTAAAGACGCTTTCATGTTAGTATCCTGCGAGTTATTTTTGAATAAGCTTGCAGAGTTATTGCCATTTTTAAAAGGACATATGTCCTTTATTACACACGCCAATTTATGTCATACTGTTCTCCGAAAGTACCTATACTGAGAGAATGAATTGTGAAAAAAATTACCTCTTCTGAAAAAATTGAAGAATATTTTACTCTCTATCAGCTTGATAAAATTCTATCTGAGGAAACAATAAAGTCAGCAAAACTGCTTAGAATAGATACATCTGAATACTTAATATCACAAAATGACAAAATTAATTTTATTTACTTTCTTGTTGTGGGGAAACTACAGGTTGAACGTTATGAAATAAACGGTAAGCATGTTATTTTTTCATTTGAAAATGCCTTTTCAGTTATTGGTGATTTAGAGTTATTTCAGAATAATAACAGCAAAAACAACCGTATCTATAGCACAATACAGGCAATTACAGAGTGTTATTTGCTGGCATTTCCGTTACAGGTTATTCAGAAAAAAGAGCTTAACTCCCCTATTTTTTTACAGTTTATCTGTCAACATCTTAGCAAAAAGCTTTTTAATGCATCACAGCTACACTCTTCCTCTTCATTCTCTGCTGAATATAAATTGAGGCGCTATTTAATTTTTGCCGAAAGCCAGTATGGTTCTGAATTTAAATTGGAAAATCGCGATTCATTAGCTGCTATGCTTGGTATATCTGTCAGGCAATTAAACCGTACACTAGTGAAATTAATTGAAAGAAAGCTTATTGAACTTAAAGGTAAACACATTAAAATTATTGACCTAGAAAGCGCGTCATGATTACAAACGAATTACAAAAGGCTGCCATGACAGCCCTTCAATATTTTGCACTACTTCTTAGTTGCCAAAATAACACTAGAAGCTTTGATAATCGCAGTCACTTTACTTTTAACATTTAACCCCAACTCTACGGTACTATTATTTGTCACCACCGCAGATAACAAAGTTCCTGCAGTGGTTTTTAAATTTACCACAGAATTAACGCTTCCTTTTTCAATGGATTCAATTACACCATTAAATTGATTACGAGCAGAGAAATTATACTCTTCAGCGTTAGATACTAATACAACCCAAGGCGCTTTTATTACTGCTGTCGCCAGTTTACCTTTTTCTAAACCGAGTTGTTTAGTACTATTTTTGGTAATCACTGCCGCAATGCTTTCACCATGACCTAAATCGAGTATAACTTCATCATTTACCGCTCCCATTACAATTGAATCGACAACACCTGACAATTGGTTTCTTGCAGAAATAGCCATTGAATATCTCCTATACTTAATAAAAGTCGACTTCAGTAGTACTGTTTTTTAGTAGTTTAATCTCATTGCCATTCGAATTAAGACTTAAAATAAAGTCACATTTATAGGCAATATTCTTAGCGTTATAATCACACTTAGAATTGACGAGTAATATTGTTTGCCCCAACGCGCGTATGTCCATCATGTGATCAAACGGCTTACTCATATCCTTCCCATAAGTTACTATAGTCTCTGATATGATTGCATTATCTTTAAAATATTTTATCGTTGTTGGAAGTTTAAATTCATTATAATCATTTTTGCTATATTGTTTTTTCGTGTCAGCAAGCAGTGAACCAGCAATAATGCCATCTTGGTTATATTGGTAGATTAATTCACCATTCGAATCTTTTTTAGATATTATTTGACAGTTATCACCTATCACCATTTCGACTGGCCCACTAACATCTCGACCAATCAATTTATTTTTAACTCGCTTTACAAAAAGATAGTTATGAGCACCATTTAAATACTCATCTTTCTTTTGATCAAAAGTAAAACTTTCCACACAACCATCATGACCAATTTTTAACATTGATTCATAATTAATTGACTTATCCTCATTATAAACAACTGATTTTATTTGCTTAACAGTACCTCTAACAGGATTGAAATCATAAAGCTGAGCCAGATTAAACACCACTGGGTTATATTGCTGTTCTTGAAACGCTAATGATGCAAAAGAAACAGGGAATAAACTTAAATAAATGATTCCCAATAGGTATTTTTTACTCATTTTTATCGTCTACCTCTAACGGCTACGGCTTGTTTTGACTTAAAAATAGCCTTTTTTATACATATTATCAGTTTTTCGATAAAAGTCAGGTTATGAGCTCATAAACTTAGTACTAAAAACGAGCCTTAGATTAAATTTAAAACCATTCTCGGTTTGCTTAAAATAATAACAAGGAAGTTACTTAAATTGATTATGGCATAATTGGAGCCGGTGTAGGGTTGCGTTCATCATTAAAAACACGGCCAAAACGTGGGTTTCCTTGGTTCCATTCCTCAACAGCAGCATGAATATCCGCTTTAGTTCGACCAATAAAATTCCACCACATTAGTACAGATTCATTTAAAGGCTCACCACCGAGCAATAAAATATGGCTATCTGAAACTAGCTCTACAGAAATTTCAGTGATACTTTTGCCTAAATAAATTAATTCATTACTATTTACTTGCTGCCCTTCAATAACGGCACTTCCATTTATGACAAAAATACCGTATTCAAATTCAGAGCATAACGTTAAAACTTGTCGAGCGGTTTTCTTCGCAATAATATCGAGCCCAACCAAAGGGGAAAATGTCAGTGTTGGTGCTTTATAAGTACCATATTCCCCAACTAATAAGTTGAAATGCACTTCTCCTTCAGCCCATCGAGGTAGCGTAGGATAATGGTCAAAACGTGGAGAAATATCTTTAACTGCTTCCGGTAAAGCGATCCACAGTTGTACAGCATGTAATTGGCGACTTTCTCCGTAGGTATCTTCGGAATGGCTGATCCCATAACCTGCCGTCATTAAATTGACCTGTCCTGGCCGAATAACCTGTTCATAACCAAGACTATCTCGATGTAATACTTCACCTTCAATCATCCAAGTGAATGTTTGTAAAGCGGTATGAGGGTGAGGTGATACCTTCATTCCCTCTGAATCTCCTTTAAAAACCGTAGGTCCAGCATGGTCAAGAAAGCACCAAGCACCTATTAGTCTACGTTCTCTTGTCGGTAAAACTCGTGCAACAGGAAGCCCACCAACATCTTTTGAGCGTGCTGTAATTAACTGTAAATTAAGTATTTTATCATTATTTTGAATACTCATGCTGACCTCATCAGTAATTAGCAAATATTATTGGCGGATATCATTGTATTCAGGTGTTCTATCGAATATTGCTTTTGCAAAAGGGCATAACGGAATAATTTTTCGACCCTCCTCTCTCATTCGCTCAACAACCTTAGCAACTAGTAACTTTGCAATGCCTTGTCCTTTTAAGCTTTCATCAACCACTGTATGGTCAATAATCACCAGCTCATCGCCAGTATAAACAAAGGTTATCTCAGCAATGCGAGTTTGCTTGTCATCAGATAAAATAAAAAAGCTATGGTGATCAGATTGGATATTCATCATAAATAACGCCCTCTAAATTAAATCAATTTAACTTAGAGTATGTAACGTATGCTAAAAAGACAATATTCTACAATTGTCGATGTGATCCAAATATTTTGAAGTTAGAATGTGGATAAAAGGAGAAAAAATGTTGCGACAGCGCTTAACTAGAGATTAAATTTAGTTTAACGCTGTTTTTCAATTGGTTAATTAATGTTCAGCACATTAATTTTCAGAAAAATTACTTATCACTGTATAGGTTAATGAGTTTTCTGAACTATCGATAACTTTTAATTTTACATTTCGATAAGAAATAATATCGCTATTCTTGAGGTTATACTGAATAGTATCGCCAAACCCTTGATTCTCAATATTCGAACCTATTTTCTGATAACTAACATCAACAACATGGCCATTTATCCCATTGAAAATTAAGGCTTCTTCAAATGAGTTACCATCAGTATTATTTAGTTTTACTTGTTCGATTTGTGCTTTATCACTACAAACAGCAACATTAACATCTGTTACGATACAAATCTCATTAGGAGTAGAGTCTTTTTTAATTAAAAGTGAATTCCAAGGCTGCCCTAAAACCTCAACAACGACCGAACCAGAGTCAACTATTTGGTCTGGCATATAAAAATCGCCTTTATCACTTGACCCCACTTTTTTGAATACACCTGGAATAATTTTGTAAGCCAAATCTATCTGCACAGGGTTTAATATTTTAATTCCGTCTATTTCGCTAATGTTGCCTTCTCTTACTAAGGGTTGCCCTACTGTAATATGGTTCACCTGACCTATTCGGGGTTCACTAATTTTCTGTGATTCAGGAACATAGTTATACTCAGTCACTGCACATCCAGATAAAGAAACAATACAAAAAACTGGAACTAATAATTTATTCATCTTGATAAAATCCATGGCATTAAGATATTAAATATTATCTTTATAAAACAATTTCAACAAGTTACTAATTATGTTCCTGCCAGCTAATAGATAGGAAACCTTCGGCTTATCATTCACTTTGAAATTTTTCCATTTTAATGAAGCCGACAACTACAATAATAGAACTGATACATTGCCCACAAATGATTATGATAATCATTTGTGATAATAAATTTACCTTAAGGTGTTAAAAAAAAAAGAGTTATTGAATTTATAGTCCAGGCTCTTCCATTGGCTGAATAGGGTTTGTTACAAATAATAAAATATTTATTTTTATAACTTGTTGAAATTTGTCTTTTACCTCATAGAGTTTCCCAATCATCCTAATTTATGTGATTTACAATTTCATTTCTTACTCAATCAAGAGGTAATTATGACTTCATCATGTCAACATTAATACTTCCGTTCATTTTCAAACTTTTCATATAAAAACATAAGATGATCCCCCTATAAATTTCATACTAATTTTGTAAAAAAATAAATCTCATTTCTCTTTAATAAAATTAAATAGATAATCAAATTAAATTATGTAAGAAAAATATATGAATATGTTACATGCTGTAAAAAATTGATTTACATCACAGACTTTTCATACTTAATTTTCTTAAACAAGATTTATCTAGCGTGCAAAAATACTTATACTTATCATTATTCTGATAAAAAATCGCCATATAAACTATGAATACGCATTATGAGATTATGAGTAAAATTTTCAACTAAAATACCTTATGAAAATAGAATACATTTCAAACTAAATATCACGAAATTATATTCAAATAACAATTTACATGTTGATCCTAAGTTAAATTTGTATATTATTAACAAACTAAAAAATACAACATAAAAATTTGATAGTTTAAACACCTTTCTGGGAAAAAAATTCTTAACATAGAATCTGTTCTGTGTAGGGAACTGTATGCTCTAAATTTATTATTAATTTTTAATTTAGGCATTTGAATTTATGGAATGAAGTTATCGTATACTCATACAAGGAGATTCACTTAAATGAGTAAGAAAAATCTCGGTAGTGTTGCCCCTAAAGAAAGAATTAATATCAAATATACACCTAATACAGGTGGAGCTCAGGCTGAAGTTGAACTTCCTTTAAATATGCTGATTGTGGGTGATATGACAGGTAAAACTGAAGATACCCCAATAGAAGAACGAAAAGCAATTTCAATTAATCAAAACAATTTCAATTCAGTTATGGAAAGTGCAGGTATTAATTTAAATATCAACGTCCGTAATACACTTGAAAACACCAGTGATTCTGAGCTTAATGTCAATCTAGATGTAAAATCTCTACAAGATTTTTCACCAGATAATATTGCTCGCCAAGTTCCTGAGTTAAACAAACTTCTTGAATTACGAGAAGCTTTAGTTGCATTAAAAGGTCCTCTAGGCAATGTCCCTGCTTTTAGAAAGCGTCTTCAAGAATTACTTGAAAATAAAGAAACACGCGAACAACTTCTAAAAGAACTCGATATTGCCGCTAATCAAAAATAATGTTTATAGAGGATTATTTCATGTCACTAAATACAGAAGCTCTAGGCCAACAAGCCCCAGCATCTAACGGTTCTCTTTTAGATGAAATCATGGCTCAGTCACGTATGTCACCTGAGACTGAAGCGTATGATATTGCAAAACAAGGCGTTGCAGCTTTCATTAGTAATCTTTTCGCAAATGAATCAGAAGACCAACAAATCAATAGATTATTAATTGATAAAATGCTGGTTGAGCTTGATAACAAACTAAGCGCCCAAGTTGATGAAATTATTCACGCGCCTAAATTTCAAGAAATTGAAGCATCATGGCGCTCCCTGAAATTACTCGTTGACCGTACTGATTTTAGAGAAAATATCAAAATCAATATTCTTCATGCAACAAAAGAAGAGTTATTAGAAGATTTTGAATTTTCTCCTGAAATTGTTCAGTCTGGTTTTTATCAGCACGTTTATTCTTCAGGTTATGGACAATTTGGCGGCGAGCCAGTTGCAGCAATTGTTGGGAACTATGCATTTAACAACACAGCGCCTGATATGAAGTTAATGCAATATGTCAGCACTGTCGGAGCGATGGCACATGCGCCATTCTTATCATCTGTTTCCCCTAATTTCTTCGGCATTAATAGTTATGCTGAATTACCTGCGATTAAAGATCTTAAATCTGTCTTCGAAGGCCCTGCACATACGAAGTGGCGCTCTCTGAGAGAAGCAGAGGATTCGCGTTACTTAGGATTAACGGCACCACGTTTCTTATTACGCTTACCATACTCCCCAACAGAAAACCCAGTGAAAATGTTTAACTATTCCGAAAATGTTAAACAAGACCATGAGCACTATTTATGGGGTAATACCGCATTCTTACTCGCAAGCTGTATCAATGATAGTTTTGCACAATACCGTTGGTGCCCAAATATTATTGGCCCACAAAGTGGCGGTACCGTCAATGACCTCCCTGTACACATGTTCGAAGCGATGGGTGAATTACAAACTAAAATACCAACCGAAGTTTTAGTTACTGATCGTAGAGAATTTGAACTGGCAGAAGAAGGCTTTATTACCCTAACAATGCGTAAAGGTAGTGATAACGCGGCATTCTTCTCTGCAAACTCAGTTCAAAAAGCCAAAACCTTCCCAAATACCCCAGAGGGTAAAATGGCAGAAACTAACTATAAGTTAGGAACACAACTGCCATACATGTTTATTATCAACCGATTAGCTCATTACATTAAAGTGCTACAACGTGAGCAAATTGGCTCTTGGAAAGAGCGCCAAGACCTTGAGCGTGAACTGAATATCTGGCTTAAACAATATGTTGCGGACCAAGAAAACCCGCCAGCAGATGTTCGTAGTAAACGCCCTCTTCGTTCAGCTGAAATTAAAGTGCTTGATGTTGAAGGTGATCCAGGTTGGTATCAAGTCGCAATTCAAGTTCGTCCACACTTCAAATATATGGGCGCAAACTTTGAATTATCACTTGTTGGTCGCCTTGATAAAGAGTAACAGTGATGTCATTCAATCATGGCTGGTCCCCTAACAGCGGAGCCAGCTTATTCGATCGAATTAAGAGGAAAAATGCGAGTTTTTCCTCTCGTTCACGCACAAATACACTCATTGAATCAATTAAACAAAATTTAAATTATGTCCTGAATAGTCGGCCGAATGGTTGCCAAGGCTCACCATGTCTAGGGATACCTGATTTAAATGATGCGACTCAATCTGCGGTTGATTTTAAAACCGAATTAGAGAATAGCATTGCAAGTTGCATCCTCACTTATGAACCTAGGATCACAAGTGTTGATGTGCAATTCATTGAAAATGATGCAGATAGTTTATCTTTACAATTCAGTATTAATGCTTGTATTGACTTAGATAATCAACAGCAACTCATTGAGTTTAATATGTATTTGGATAGTAATCGTAGATATCAGTTAAAGTAACACTCTTATGTCATCAAAAAACTATTTTACGAATGAATCAGAATACTTAAAGGATTTGGCAGAACAAGTTGCGCAAGAAAAACCGCAGCTTGTTAATCTGTTATCCAATAAAATTCAAGATCCTGATAGTGCCCGTATTATCGACGGATTATCATATTTATCGGGTAATTTACGGCAGCAAATCGATAGGCAATTCCCTGAATTAACCAATAGCTTAGCAAATATGCTATGGCCAAATTACGCACGTCCTGTGCCTAGTATGACAATTGTTGAATACCAGCCTAATTATTCTGAATGCCACCACGCGATAAAAATTTCAGCAGGCCAACTCTTTAATGCAACACCTATTTATGTACAAAATGAAAATACCAACCAAGAAACTTTATTTCAATGTCGATTTAGCCAAAGTCGTGATCTCTGGTTAATACCAGCGAAAATTACGCAAACTTTACAAAGAACAACCGCCATTGAAATAACATTTGAATTGGATGGAATACAACCTCTCGCAAACATTGGTTTAAATAAATTATGTTTTTATTTAAATGGTTCTCCATTTACAACAAATCAGCTTTATTTTTTATTAAGTCAGCATATACAGAATGCCTCACTAGTCACAGATGAGCATGTATTGCCACTTAACCAGTTTGCAGTGAAACCTGTCGGTTTTCAAAAACAGGATGCATTACTCCCTTACCCAAAAAATAGTTATGATGGCTACCGCATCTTACAAGAGTTTTTCTGTTTTCCTGAAGCCTTTCTATTTTTGGATATTCAAGGAATGGATGACATTCCCTTAGCTATCCAAACCAAGCAATTCAAACTTGTTATTAATTTTGATAAAGAAATCCCCGATGGGGTTATTCTTCATAACGATAGTATTAAACTGAATTGCACTCCAATAGTGAATTTATTCCGTGCTGACAGTGAAGCAATCAATCTCACAGGAAAAGATGAGGAATATGTATTAAGCCCTAATTACCAATACGCCCACTGTTTTGATATTTTTTCCGTTAATGAAGTTTATGGATTACGCTATCCATCTGAAGCTAAAGCTTACCCGGTCACCTATACCGCATTTGAAAGTTTTTATCATCAAAACCATCACGAGCAAAATGATGGATATTATCGTTTAAAAATAACTCAAAAAGAGCGTACCTATGGTTACGCCCATCGGCTTTCTTTTGTTCGTCAACACGAACACCAATTACAACAATGCGAAGAAACGGTTTCGATTTCGCTCAATTGTACTAATCGCTATATCGCATCCCAGTTATCTACACGCTCAATTGATTTAGACCGTTCATTTATGCCTTATGGGCCTTTATCAGCTAAAAATTTATTCAAACCAACAGTTCCCTTATACCCACTGCTCGATAAAACGTTGTATTGGTCAGAACTAACTAATTTATCCCTAAATTATCAATCTTTACTGAACCTAGATTCATTAAAAAAAATATTACAACTTTATGATTTACCTTCAGTTTATGACAAGCAGACCGCAAGGCAATCCCAAAAGCGTTTAGATGCATTAGTTGATTTACATTCAGAGCATATCGAACGTATCTACAAAGGGCTGCCAGTTCGTGGTTTAAAAACAACCTTGGTAGTACGTCAGAACGCTTTTCTTTCTGAGGGAAGCTTGTTCTTGTTTTGCACTGTTATTGCTCAATTTTTTACCTTGTATACCAGCATTAATATGTTCCATGAGTTAGAGGTTCTTAACCTTGATAATAAGGAAATTTATCAGTGGCCAGCACAAATCAACCAGCACATACTGAAATAATCGATCGCTGGCTGGAACAAGCTGGCCCATCGGTTACAGAGTATAATTTTTATCAACTTGTTGAATTATTAAATAAAATGATTCATCAAAACATGGATATCACTCGTGATAGTAGCGATATTATTCGCTTTAAATCACACTCTAATGTTGCGTTCCCAACGAGAGATGTCGTGTCTTTTGAAAAAAATGCCACTCATCAATATGAGCTAGAAGTTGCTTTTCTCGGGCTACAAGGAAGCCAGTCACCACTTCCTGGTTATTACCTTGATGAATTTGCTTGGGAAGATGCACAGCAAATACCAGGGATTTCTGATTTTTTAAATATCTTTAATCATCGATTGCTCTCATTGCTCTATCGTATCTGGCGAAAATATCGCTACTACATCTGTTTTGAGAATGAAGGCCAAGATTCCTTCTCCCAATATATGTTTTCTCTTGTTGGTTTAGGAAATGGAGTTAATCGCGGACGGATTAAAATCAATCACAGCAAAATGCTCGCTTATGCAGGGCTTTTAGCGAGTCCGAGCCGTTCAGCAGATGTCATTAGCAGTCTAATATCCCATTGTTTTGACTTAGAAAATGTATCGGTTATTGGTTGGGAAACGCGCCGTGTTCCTATCCCAGAATCACAACAAAATAAGTTAGGTATTATTTCTCATCAACCCGGACAAAAATCTCGCCCTCGAATGTTATTAGGTGAAAATTTTAGTCTCGGATCTCACATACATGATTGCAACGGAAAATGCACTATAGAAATTAGTGAGTTAACTATAGAGCGTTATATGCGTTTTTTACCTAACGGTAGTGATTTCGCTCCTCTCGTCGCCTTCGTTTCTTACATTTTTCATGAGCAATTAGCTTGGGATTTACGTCTTAGTATTGCCGAAGATCAAGCTGAAGGTTTCTGTTTAGGTAAAAAAAATCATAACCAATTAGGTTGGCAAAGCTTTTTAGGGAAACCGGCTAAAAAGCCAAGTGTCACCATTACGGTATTGGAATAAAAGACATGGATAAACATCAGCCAACAATTTCATTTAGCATAACGAATAGTGAACAACTAGAAAGTGGTTACCTACCGAGTGCAACATTGACCCAACATGGCGGCCTAATTGGTAGTGGCAATCAATGTGACTGGAAAATTCAAGACGGTGATGGTGCTATCTCTGCCAGCCAGTTTACTGTTTTCTGGAAAGATCAGCATTTTTGCTTAAAAGTAAACTCAGGCTCTGTTTACATTAATCACGCGATTATACCGTTACATCTTGATGCGGTGAAGCTTGCCCAAGGAGATCAAATTAGAGTGGGCAAACTGGTTATTACAACCAATATTAGTTTAACTGGGCAGCCTGTACAAAATATGATGGCAGCGACACCGCAATCTATTGTTGCAAAAGATCATAATCCTTTAGATTCATTATTTGATATTGATACGGTAAATAATGAAAACAAAGAGTCCCCATTTGTTCCAACTGTTCAAGGTGCTCTCACTACAGATCCCTTACAAGCGCTAGAAAATGAAAATCTCAGTTTAATTTCTAAGAGTCAATCCGTCGTCTCAGAACCTTCTTTATTGAGTGACCCACTCTCTTATTCACCTGCCCTTGCGATATCAGATAATCAAGAGAATACCATGGTACAAGAATTTATTGATTTACCCAAAATTACACCTTTCGAAGATGAACACATGACCGATATTGATCATGTTGCAATTAACCCTCTCATGAATGGTTTAGGTATCCATCTTAATTTAGCGAGCTCTCAACAAGCTAATGACTTTCTCATAGAACTCGGTAAAACAATGAAAGCTGCTGTTGAAGGTTTACTCGCTTTGCAGCAACAGCAGGAGAGTTTACAGGATAAGCAACTTCGCCCTATTGAAGATAACCCGCTACGTCTAAACAGTAGTTATGAAGATACGATGAAATTGATGTTTACAGATGAACGTAGCCCTGTTCACCTTTCAGCACCTTCCGCCGTCACTGAAAGTCTGCACAATATGCAGTTACATTACCATGCAAATCAAGAAGCGATATCGACAGCTTTAGCAACAATGCTTGCGGCTTTTTCTCCAGAACATTTATTAAACCGTTTTTCCCAATACCGACGTGCTTCAGATAACACGCCAATGACTGATGGCTGGGCATGGGAAATGTACAGTAACTATTACAAAGAGCTTTCTTCATCGCGGCAGCAGGGTTTTGAAAAATTATTCTATGAAGTTTATTCCCATGCTTATGACCGAGCATTAAGAAAAGGCATAGAGGAAGCTTAAAATGCAGCTTAGAACTTTCTCAGTGTTACTGTTATTTGCCTCATTTTTCATTTTGAGTGGGTGCAGTAAAACGTTACAGACAGCGTCAAAAGTGGGGCAAATTCTATTGGACCCGTCGATTCCCGTTGGCTATCCAAAAGATCAGCCATCCACGGTTGCTTTAACCATCCTCGCTGAACCCTATATTAACCCTAATCAGGAAGGTGAAGCTGCACCGATAAATATCCAAATTGTTTATCTTAATGAAGATTCTTTATTTGGCTCTTTAGATCATGACCAGATAGAAGCTAAAGATGGGGACTTAGAGAAAGTTCTGAAGAAAAATTATATAGACCACCAAGATTACACTATCTTGCCGGGCCAATATAAGCCCTTCCCGACGATGACACTACAGGCATCTAATCGTTATATCGGCATTATTGGCTATTATTCAGACCCTGATAATGCGGAATGGAAAAAAATAGTTAAAGCCCGAGGAAAAGGACGACACTACTTTATTTTAGCTCACATTAGAGAAAACGAAATCGAATTTAGACAAGAAGAGGATGATTAATATGTCGACTAAAAATAGAGTAATTTGGCGTGAAGGGCTATTTATCAAACCTCAACATTTTCAGCAACAGCAACGTCATCAAGATTACGTTACTGAAAGTATTTTAAAGAGCTTTATCTCTCATTTTTGGGGATTCAGTACGTTATCGTTAAGTAACGATTTATATTCGTTAGGTCGTATTGGTATTCAAGAAGCTTCTGGCGTTATGCCAGACGGCACAATTTTCTCTATTCCAAACCAAGATTTATCACCACAACCAATTGATATAAAAAATATTACTGATAGTGATAGTAATGTCATCTACCTTGCCTTTCCTTTAGCTAATGGGAACGTTGGTGAAATCTCAAATGAGCATAATGGGAGCCGTTTACTTTCACGTTATAGTGAAAGTACAGAAAATGTTCGTGATTTACATACTGAAAATGGTGATTTAAGTACTATCCACGTTGCACGATTAAACCCTATCCTCAAGCAAGGTAAAAGTGGCTTAGACGCTTACGTGGCATTGCCCATATGCCGTATTAGAGAACGTAATGCCAACGGAAGCTTAACGCTTGATAACGATTATATTCCAAGCCTCCTGAATATTCGGGCATCGCTATTACTCAATGAATTTCTTACTGAGATTGAAGGCACTTTGTATGAACGAGGTAAACAAATAGCCTCCCGAATTGGTGCCCCTGGCCAGCAAGGTGTTGCGGATGTCGCTGAATTTATGATGCTACAAGTACTCAACCGTACCTATCCACTTTATTCACATTATGCGCAAGAGCCAGTCATTCACCCTGAAAAGCTTTTTCGGGATTTATTGGAACTTTGTGGCGAGCTGCAAACATTCACGAATTCGTCTCGCTTACCCGATACCATTGCAAAATATAAGCACTTTGATTTAACAGATAGTTTTCTCCCATTAATAAAAAGTATCCGTGAAGCATTAAGTGTTGTCTTGACGCCGCGTGCAATTCCTATTCCGTTACAAATCCAAGAACACGGTATTCGAGTGGCGACTATTCATGACAAACAACTGCTCCAAAAAGCGGAATTTATTATTGCAGTTAAGTCACAGATGCCACAGGAACAACTACGCCGGCAGTTCCCACAGCAAACTAAAGTGACCACGGTAAATAATATTCGTAGCTTGGTCAGTGTTCAAATACCGGGAGTCCCTCTATCCCCTCTTTCAACTGCTCCACGGCAATTACCTTATCATTCTGGGTATAACTACTTCCATTTTGATCAACAAGGTAATGAATGGAAGGGGATCCAGCAGGATGGCAATATCGCCTTCCACGTTTCTGGCAATTTCCCTGATTTAGATATTCAGTTATGGGCAATAAGAGATGGAGCACTCTATGACTGATAATATTTTGCTTAATCACGATGTTGATAGCGGTATTTCACAGAAGAATTACCAAATCCCACTTAGAGGTAACAACATTAACCCAATGATCGATGCTGCAACGCCACTTTTAGGTATGGTTTTACGAATGAAAGCGATGTCTGAAACGCCACTTTCAGAGAAACTTTACCAGCAAGTGGTCATGGACATCACGTCTATTGAACAGCAACTGCAAATACAAGGTTACGAGCCTGGGGCTATTGTTTCGTTTCGTTATGTCTTGTGCACTTTCATTGATGAAACAGCTCTTGGATTGGGCTGGGATCAAGAAAATGGCTGGGTAAAACAGTCATTACTTGTCCACTTTCATAATGAGTCATGGGGTGGCGAAAAGGTCTTTATCTTAATTGAAAGATTATTAGGTGAGCCCAAACGTTACCTCGACCTCATTGAGTTTATCTACCTTTGTCTCTGTCTTGGATACCGAGGTCGTTACAAAGTATCTGCGGGGCAAAATGATGAATTCAACCATTTGCTTAGACGCTTACAAAAACAAATACAACAACTTAAAGGCGATGCAAAACCGATTATCCTGTTTGAAAAAGGGGATAACAAGCAGAGCCGCTACCGTTTAGGTAAGCGGTTAGGCGTACGTTACATCATCATTGGTGCGGCAATATTAGCATTTATTATTTATCAGATTTACTCATCCCAACTGAATTACCAAACACTCAGAATTGTGGAACAACTTAATACTTTACTCGGCTAGGACGCATTATGATCCAAATTGATCTCTCAACACTTGTTAACCGATTACACCCGATTGCTAAGCATGCGTTAGAAAGCGCAGCAGCCTACTGTGTAAGCCATCAACAACCTGAAATTACGATTGCTCAGTTTCTTCAGAAACTCATTGAAACGCCATTAACTGACATTCGCCTAATCAGCCAGAAGAGCACTTTGGATATTAATAAGCTGTCAGAATTATTAGATATTCAAATTCCACCTCATCAAGCCATTACACAGAGCTACCCGAGCTTCTCTCCTTTATTGGTAGAGTGGATGAAAGACAGCTGGTTACTTGCATCGACAGAATTCAACCACAGTGAACTTCGCTCAGGTGTTCTCTTTCTCACATTATTACAAATGCCGTTGCGTTACCTCCCAAAACCGGTTGCAGACATGCTTTCACAAGTTAATCGAGAGCAATTAAAACTCAGTTTTGATAAGTGGACAGAAGGGTCTGCTGAATCGCCTTTTGACGAACAAGCACCTCAAAATAACGGCAAAATCGCGTCGGACTCATTGTTAGCAAAATTTACGCAAAACATGACCGAACAAGCTCGAAATAATGAGCTCGACCCTGTTTTATGTCGCGATCATGAAATCGACCTTATGATTGATATCCTTTGCCGCCGTCGGAAAAATAACCCTGTCGTCGTTGGGGAACCAGGCGTTGGGAAAAGCGCGCTTATTGAAGGCCTCGCATTGCGTATTATCGCCGGTGAAATCCCTGAAAAATTAAGAGGATGTGAACTTCTAACCTTAGATTTAGGTGCATTGCAAGCCGGTGCAGCGGTTAAAGGTGAATTTGAGAAACGCTTTAAAGGCATCATGCAAGAAGTTTCTCAATCTCCTCACCCCATAATTCTATTCATTGATGAAGCGCACACATTGATTGGTGCAGGTAATCAACAGGGTGGCCTAGATGTTTCCAATTTATTGAAACCTGCATTAGCGCGCGGTGAATTGAGAACAATCGCCGCAACCACCTGGAGCGAGTATAAAAAATACTTCGAAAAAGATGCTGCGCTAGCCCGCCGTTTTCAGTTAGTTCAAGTTAAAGAGCCCATATCTGCGGACGCAATTATCATTATGCGTGGTTTACGCGCTATTTATGAAAAAGCACATAATGTTTTTATCGATGATGAAGCACTTCGAGCCAGTGCTGAACTCAGTGAACGTTATATTTCAGGACGTCAATTACCTGATAAAGCCATTGACGTATTAGACACCGCATGTGCAAGGGCAGCGATCAATTTATCTTCGCCGCCAAAAATGCTCTCTTCATTAAAAACAGATCTCCAGCAAATAGAGATGGAGACAGCGATATTAAAAAGAGAACATCATCTTGGCTTGGATAATCACTCAGAACGCCTTGAGGAATTAGCATCAAAAGCAAATGAGATTGAGCAAAAAGCTTCCGATATACAACAAGCATGGGAACAACAACAAGCGCTTGTTTCGCAAATTATTACTTTGCGCTCAACGTTATTAGACGATGAGAATACTGAGCCCCAATCTGAAGAAACTTGCCAATTTGATGAGCTGAAACAGGAATTGCAAACATTAGACCAGCAACTTGCTCAACTACATGAAACACATTTGCTTGTTTCGCCACACGTCGATAAAAAACAAATTGCAGCCGTTATCGCAGAATGGACAGGCGTACCATTAAACCGATTATCGCAAGATGCTTTATCTATTGTTACAGACCTTCCCTGCTATTTAGAAGAAAGCATTAAAGGGCAATCATTAGCAATACAGTGCTTACATAAACATTTGTTAACGGCACGCGCTGATTTACGCCGCCCAGGTCGCCCTCTTGGTGCATTTTTATTGGCAGGGCCAAGTGGTGTCGGTAAAACAGAAACTGTGATCCAAATTGCACAATTAATGTTTGGTGGAACTCAATACCTAACGACTATTAATATGTCTGAGTTTCAAGAAAAGCATACGGTATCTCGTCTCATCGGTTCGCCACCAGGTTATGTCGGCTATGGTGAGGGGGGGATATTAACAGAAGCTATTCGTCAGAAGCCTTATTCTGTTGTACTACTTGATGAAGTCGAAAAAGCCCATCCAGACGTTCTAAATTTGTTCTATCAAGCATTTGATAAAGGCGAGATAGCCGATGGTGAAGGACGAGTCATTGATTGTAAAAATATCGCATTCTTCCTAACGTCTAATTTAGGTGACCATGTGATTACCGCGTATGCGGACAAGCCTGATGAGCTGCAAGATGCACTTTATCCTGAGCTCACCACATTTTTTAAACCCGCCCTACTGGCCCGCATGGAAATTGTTCCTTATTTACCTCTTTCGGCTGATATTTTACGGCAAATTGTTGATAGTAAGCTGACGCGTCTTATGATCTTATTGAAACAACGTTTTAATGCAAAAATCCAGTTAGAAGATAGCGTCCCTAATGAAATTTTACGTCGAGCTTCTCGCGCTGAAAATGGTGCTCGTATCTTAGAATCAATTATTGACGGTGCCTTATTACCGCCTCTTTCTTTGTTGCTCCTTCAATTCAGTGCCCGTAATGAAACCATCTCCCATATTCGTTTAACAACGGAAAATGATGAATTTATTGCGGAGGTTAACAAAGAAAAATGAAAGCAAGACTAAAAAATGCACTTGCTCTTCTTGAGTGCCGTGACGTAGAAGCGCTAGCCGTTCAATTTTTGACATATAGTTTTTCGCGTAGCGTATTCAGCGGGCTAATTATTTCATTGCTCAATAAAACCGAAAATAGATTAGAAAGCTGGAACATTGACCACTCACTCCAAGTTCAAAGCCATTTTTTAGACACTGATATTACTGATGCCGATCACCCTTTAATTCAACTTGTATTAAAGGGTGAACCCACATTTTGGAAGAATTTACAGCAAGGTAGCTACATTAATAACGCGTCATTACGTGATTTTATTTCGCAGCTTCCTGTTAATACTGGGCTGTATAGCTTACCACTGCATGATCTGAACCATAAACCATGCGGTGCCATTATTCTTTTAGGGCAGGCCAAAGAGTTAGAAAATTTCGAACAAGGCATTTTCCCTATTTATTGCGAGCTCTTTCATCAGCAATTAAAACGCATTCTTGAATTGGCAAATACGCAACAAAAAATTTCGCACTTGCAATATCTCAATCAGTTGCAGAAAGAAAAGGAAGTAAGCCTCAATGAGGCCTTAAACATATTAACGGCATCAATCACAAGTATGGAACCAATAACAAATAACCCAAAAGATATTAATGATTTAGAGGCTTCTGTAGAGAGCTATGAAAAAGAAATTTTATTAAACAAGCGGCGTGAGCTAAAGGGAGATATCAACGCAATGGCAGAACACCTCAACATATCTAAGCGTGCGCTGATATATAAATTGAAGAAGTACGGAGTATAAAATGAAAATACTGAAACTCTTTTTTTGCTCTTTGATGCTAGTTTTCTTCGCTTTGTCTGGAAAAGCTGAAAGCAATATTAGCCAGAAGATCGCTGAAGAACTCACCCAGTGTCGTCTAGAATCTTCTCAGCTTATTCGCTTAGATTGCTATGACAAAATAGCGCTGTCCTCGACGCCTGCAGCAAATACTTCACCTAATATTGCTCAAATGGGGAAAACTTGGCGCCAAGCTTATGAACACGAAATGAAACGTGTCGAAAATAGTGCGGGTTTCTTAGTCTCAGTACCTGAAAATGGTGATTACCCCGTCATTATGACTATCCCTGCCATTGGTTTTCAACCTCCGCGCCCTGTTCTCATGTTGAGCTGCATCGACAACATTACCCGTATGCAAATTATTTTACCCAATAAACAAGATGCAGGCAGTGTCATGGTCTCGACTGATAGAACGCAATTCACTGCAGAATGGTTTTTACGCGAAAATGGCTATGTATTGGAATCAAGCCGTGGTTTACCTGGCATAGATGAAATCAAGCGTTTATTAAATGGCGAAAAATTGACTTTAAAATTAACTAATAACGAAAAACTAACGTTCAATATTTCAGGGATGTCCCAAGAAATTAAACCATTAAGAGCCGCTTGCCACTGGTAAAAATAATGACAAACAATACCCCTTATTCTTGGAAAGAACAGTTACTTGCCCATCTTGATGAACAGCTGGTGTGTAGTGCTGTGAACGATAGTGACCCCGACTGGGAGTATATCGATAGTGAAATGATAAAATTCGGCTCTCTCAGTCACAGCCAATTAGATGTTAAAGAAATTCAACGTCGGTGTTTGCGGTTGCTTGAAACACAGACAAAGGATTTCCGCTTAATCGTTCACTTATTACGTACCTTACAGCATGCAGGTGAACCTAAAGCATTAGTTTTAGCAGCGCAGATCCTTTCTGATTTTACGCGCCAATATTGGCATGTCTGCTATCCAACGAATATTAAGCTCAAGTTACGCTTAGCGAACCAAATTATAAAACGCTTCGAATCAGTAAACGATATTTTTTGCCGTTCTGCTAATAGCAAAATGCGTGATGATATCCTGGGATCTTTTGCCTATTTAGCGCAATTTTGGCATGAACAGAGCCCTGAACTTTCTGAACAAATTGATGCATTGAGTCGAGGTTATCAGCGAATTGAAGAAAGCGAACAGCCCATAGTGTTAGCTTCAGCACCAAAAGAAGCCGCAATGCCTATTACTGAAACTGTACAACCACCAGCAAATAGCTTTGTCATGCCAGCAATCAATATAAATCAGCATGACGAAAGACAATGGAAGCAAACGCTACTCCAAGTTTCAGAAGTTATTTGTTTACAAATGCCTGAAAGTTCAGTTGGTTATCGCTTACGACGTTATGCTATCTGGCATTCCATTACAATGTTGCCCCAAGCCGATCGTCAAGGTAAAACCCCCTTAGCGCCGGTTTCGATGGATCGCATAATGGATTACAAAGCCCAACTTTCTCAACCATCAAACTCCCTATTAAATAATGTAGAGCAAAGCTTATCACTATCGCCTTATTGGCTAGAAGGCCACATGCTCGCAGCACAAGCAGCAGCTAAACTGGGTTATTCAGAAGTCGCGGATGGTATCGCAGAAGAGTTACGTCTTTTTTTAGCTCGCCTTCCAAACCTCGTCAATTTGCATTTTTCTGATATGAGCCCTTTCGTCCCCGACAGCGTAAAAGAATGGTTAGAAGATTGTCGCCAAACAGAGAGTGGCCAATTATCTCATTCAAATACCACATTATTACAGCAAGACGTTTTACTGTGCTATGAACAACAAGGGCTTGAAGCCGCATTGAAGCTCATTGAATCAAGCCTTGTAACTGCAATAGAGCCTAGAGATAAATTTTATGGGCAATTATTGTCAGCGCAACTATTCGAGCTCTCAGGAATGGGCTATATGGCGGCCCACTTATATCAGCAACTTTATACTGCTACTTTACACTTTTCACTCGAGGATTGGGAACCCAGCCTCGTAAGACAACTCGTTCAAAAAACAGACAAAATACCAGAAACAACAATGACTATGGATAGGGATCTACAATAATGAAATTACCGTTTTTCTCCATTTCAAACATAACCAATTCGGTAAAAAAACTGTTTTTTGCTGATAGGCCCAAAATTGCCTCCTTTTTCCTATTTTTATTAGCGTTACTCCCTGCGCTCGTCATTGTGTGGATTTGGTGGTGGGGGCCGACATTCACTTATCAAGACTCAATGCCATTTAGTACACTCACCTCACGCTGGCTTGCTACGCTAATTATTATTTTGCTTGTCGTCAGTTGGATAGGTTTAGTTACATGGCGTCGAGTAAAAAAACTTGAAGCGTTAAAACTCGATGTTGAGTTAGCCGTTGTTGACCCCGTTAGGCAGGATATTGATTTCCAAAATCGTTATTTAGACTATTGGAAATCTCAATTTACTCGTCACCTAAATGGCCATTCTAAGGCTGTTTATTTGCGTCCTTGGTATTTTGTTTTAGGTGCAAACCAAAGCGGAAAACATAGCTTATTGAAAAATACGCTGAATCCATTGGATATCGCGCCAAGTGACAATATCGTTAATGAACAAAAGCTGCCTTTAAATATTGAGTGCTTGTTGACGGATAGTGCCGTTCTTTTTGTTCCTAACGGCAAGCTATTGACTCAACCAAATGAACATAATGAGAAACCTCAACTCTATCATCGGTTGTGGGAAGAGTTACTTAATTGGATAAAGACTAATCGCTCAAGACAACCCATGAACGGGATTATTTTAACGGTAGATACCTTATCCCTACTCACCAATACGAAAGAGCAAAACAGCCAATTGATTGCTGACCTGCAAATGCGTATTGAAGAAATTAGAATGACTTTTAATAGTCAACTACCATTATATATCGTATTAACGAAGCTCGATTTACTACGTGGTTTCGATTCAATGTACCAGTCATTGGATGCGCAACAACGTAACCAAGTACTGGGTGTTTCTTTCGACCTTAAATCTCAAAAAGATTGGAAGACGGGTTTAACGCACTTCTGGTTACAGTGGGTTAACCAAATGAATAGCGCACTACCTGAAATGATGCTACAACGAGCAGAAGGTAATCAACGTAGTGATTTATTCAGCTTTGTACGTCAAATAGAAGGGTTACAGAGCCACGTTATAACATTAATTAATGCACTGTTGATTAATAACGAACAACATAACATTTGTTTAAGGGGTGTTTATCTCACCTCTGCATTACAGATTGGCCAAATAGACGATGTCTTTAGCCAAACGGCATCCGTGCAATACCATTTACCGACAGCCCCACTAACAACTTGGCCAATCAATGATAGCCACCCTTACTTTACACATAATTTATTTGACCAAGTCCTTTTCAGTGAGCCCAATTTAGCAGCTGAAAATCAATATTGGGTCAAAAAACACCGTTCTCGTCTCTTAGTCACAACACTGGCCAGTTTTGCCGGTTTAATTGCGCTTTGGAGTGGTTGGAATCACTATTATGATAAAAACTACCGCGCCGGTGAGAGTGTGCTTAATGAGGTTAAAGCCTTTAGAACGATAGATAATAACGTCCAAAAAGATACTGATGGTAGCTTACAACTTCCCGTCCTCAACCCATTGCGTGAAGCGACACTTGCCTATGGGAACCACCGCGATAAAAATGCGCTGTTTTCTGATATGGGGCTGTATCAAGGCCAAAAAGTCGGCCCACAAGTTGAGCAAGTTTATCTGCAATTACTGACCGAACGTTTCTTACCCGCAATTATGTCAGGGCTTTTAATTGAACTTAATAATGCAGATAAGGGCAGTGAAGATAAACTCGAAATTTTACGCATTATGCGCATGTTAGAAGATAAAACAGGGCGCAATAATGGCATGGTTGAAGACTTTATGGCGAATTATTGGAGCCATCTCTTCACTGGGCAACGTGAAAAACAAATGCTATTAAAAGCACACTTACGTTATGCGCTTGAACACACGGATTGGAAAGCGGAACGAGACAACGGTCTGATGACTGCGATTAAGGCCTTCACGCCTTTTGCGACCCCCATTAAAAATGCCCAGAAAGAACTCAGTGTGTTATCGCTTTATCAACGTGTGTACCAGGCATTACGGCTAAAAGCCAACCAAGAACTTTCAGCGCCTTTAAATTTGCAATATCAGATAGGCCCAAGTTTTAATACTGTTTTTACCGCTATTGATGAGGATAAATTAGAAATCCCACAGTTTTTAACACGTTCAGGATTATTAAACTATTTTATTCGCCAAAATGACAAATTAGTTGAACTCACGTTGCTTGATGCTTGGGTGCTCAATCTCACATCAAATACCCAATATAGTGAGAATGACCGTAAAGAAATTCAACGTCAAATCAGTGAGCAATATATCAGTGATTATATCGCTCAATGGCGTAACGGAATGAGTAATTTAGAAATTCGTGAATTTGACTCAATCCAAGATGAAATCATCGCTCTTGAACAAATCATCAGCGGAGAGCAGCCTTTACGTCGTGCCTTACAAGTTTTGCGTGATAATACGGTCATTCCATCCATTGATGAAAACTTACCTATTGAGAAACAAAAAGCCTTGATGGCAGAACCTTCTTACCGTTTATTAACACGTTTAGATAGAGAATTCACGCCTCAAACAGAAATACTGGTCAGTAATCAAGGAGAAAACTTACAGAATCTCAATCAAAAATTGAATGATTTGCATCGATATTTGTTGGGAATACAAAACTCTCCAGTACCGGGCAAAGCGGCACTTAAAGCAGTTTCCATGCGACTCAATGATAATAATAAAGATGCCATATTTGAACTATCACAAATGGCTAAAACATTACCTGAACCGCTCAATCGTTGGGTAGATGAACTCGCTGAACAAGCCTGGAATGTTGTCCAGAAAGAAGCTATTCGACATATGGAAGTTGAATGGAATGAAAATGTTGTAAAACAATATAATACCTATATTGCTGGTCGCTATCCGTTTAATCCAAACTCAAAACAAGATGTTCCATTAAGTGAGTTCGAACGCTTCTTTAAACCTAATGGCACACTCGATAGCTTCTATCAACAGAACTTACGTTTATTTGTTGAAAATAACTTAGTCGATAATAGGGATAGTCAATCACTGATCCGCTCTGATGTTTTAGCGCAAATTGAAACTGCAAATCGCATAAGAGAAACCTTCTTTAATGCACAAGGTAATTTAGAAGCACAATTTGCAGTTGAACCCCTTTCATTAAGTGGCAATAAACGCCGTAGTATCTTAAATCTTGACGGTCAGCTTATTGATTATGCCCATAGCCGCAGCCATGTCACGCATCTCGTTTGGCCAAACTCGATGCGTTCAAATATTGAAAGTAAACTGACTCTAGTTCCGCTTTCCGGCGATAAATCGCCTCGTTCAATTAGTTTCTCAGGACCGTGGGCACAAATGCGCTTAGTCGACGGTGCGAAGTTAATGAATATCAAATCCAATTCATTCGATATTCGTTTCACGATTGATAGCGGTGATATGACTTATCGAGTACTCGTTGATGAGTCTAATAATCCTTTCTTCGGAGGATTATTCACAAAGTTCCGTTTACCTGAAACCCTTTACTAATGTGATTGCCTCCACTTTATGTGGGGGCATAGGATATTCAACGAGATGAAATCAGAACATTTAGTCATTAAAATCGGGAGCTCCCCTTTAGATACTCCTGAATTTATTGCTCTTAAAACAGAATTTAACAAGTTAAGTCATCCTGCACGTCCGGAGGTCAGTTGGACGCTTATTGAATCACTTTGTTTGTCTCTTTTTAAAAATCATGGTATTGACCTACAAAGCGGTGCTTATTACACAATTGCACGACTACAACGCCATGGACTCAGTGGCTTTACTGAAGGCTGCGAATTATTAGCGAGTGTTATTGTTACTCATTGGGATGCGTTATGGCCTGAAAAACCGAATCAACGAACAGAAGCACTCAACTGGTTTAATACAAAGGCTAGCGCCCTGCTACGCCAGCAAACCTATGAAACAAAAGACCTCCGTTTGGTTTACCGCTCAGAACGCGCGCTACAATTAATCATTGATAAACTGGCTAAAACAACGTGGGAAAAACTGCCTAAAATTGAAAACTTGTTATGGTTCTTTCAAAATTTAGCCAAACAACTTGAAAAACAGGAAGAATATGCAAAACAGAATACATCCGAATCTGTCACGCTCCCGCCTTTAGTGTATATCCAACAACCTGCTAAACAGGTAGAGCAACCATCACCAACATTTATTTTTGAACCCCCAGAGCCCGCATCAACATTAACAGTAACAACTAAAAAAATGAGCGCTACCCGTGGTTTTATATGGGGTTGTGTGCTCAGTAGTGCACTCTTTTTAGTCAGTGGATTTAGCGCCTATGTTTATTTTAAACATGAGATGGAGGCTATAACGTCCATTCCTGAAGGTGCTGTTGCCAAATGGTTATTTAAACCCGAAATAAATACCTATGAATATCATTTAGCTTTGCTCGAAAAGCGTTCCCCTCTCGCTAACTTGAAACTGATCGAGAACATGCAAGAAAAAGCAAAATCTTATTGGCCTGCGGATGCTGATCAGGCTTACCTCAGCCGAAATTGGCAAAACCAATATGAGGCGCGTTTAGAAAATATGCCTATTAATGATAGTTGGTCTGAAACAGCAATGTTGTTACAGCAACTTTCAAATAAAATTATTCAACAAGAAAAAAACCGAGGTAGTTTTACATTATCCTATTTAAAAACTGCCATCTATGACATTCAAAAACAGCACAATAAAGTGGAGCCTATTGAAGAAAAGCTCCGTCAATTATCGCTACAAATTAAAAATGGGCAGCCGGTTCCCCCTGCCACACTCATCAATATTGATAATAAAATTAATGGATTATTAGCTCGTTACTATGAATTACAAAAACAAGCAGAGCAAAAAGGTTTAAAACCCAGCTCATATTCATCTTTTGGATTAAGTCATGAGTGAAATAAAATATATTAAAGAAAAGCAATACTTACAAAAGCTATATAGTGAATATGCAGATAAAAAGCCACATTTAGCTGATGTATTAGATCCTCAAGATCCGCAGACAAGCTACCTATTAGAAGGGTTTGCTTTTTTATCTGCGCGTTTACAGGATAAAATTGACGATGCATTTCCTGAAATTACATTGCCCCTACTGCAACGACTAGACTCCCAAGCTATAAAAGGGCTTCCAGCAACGACTATTGTACAAATTGACCAAAGTGAATTGCTTTCTTTTCCAGTAGAGATAAATAAAGACCATCTTGTCTTAGGTAATAATGGGGCTCGCTTTAGTTTTTGTCATGAATTCGTCGTAGCACCCTATAGCCTTCTCGCTAGAAAAGTGATTCAGCACCCAAATCGTTCTTGTATTTCACTTGAATTACAGTATCGAGGTGAAACTAAATTTCATTCAACAAGTTCACTTGATGTTTTTTTAGGAGCCAATAAAAAAACATCAGAAACCTTACTACTCGCATTTAGCCAGTATTTTGAAAAAATTGAAGTCGTCCATAATCATATTCGCTATGAGGGAGATCCACTTAACTACGCTTTCGAGCCCAAAATCGGAAAACCCTATAAAATATTCCCACAAGAAAATGCATCACTCAGCGCTCCACAGCAATTATTGGAAGGCCTTTATTTACCTCATGTTCATCATTTTGTTGAGCTCAATATTCCCCAAGTTGTCACTGAGTTAGATTGGGAGCAAGAAAGGCGTTTTACAGTTAACATCTATTTCAATCAACAGCTTCCTTTGACACAAGAGGAATGTGAAAATAGCTTTTATTTAAACTGTGCTCCGGCAATGGATACCGAAGCACAACACACCTTGCTAATTGATTTTAAAGAAAATAAATCAAGTTATTTGCTTCCTATCCCTAGCCATCACTACTTGGCTGACCTCTTTGAAATTCAACTTTCACTTGAGCCACATGAACAAGAGAGAGGCATATATTGTCATTTTTATCCTACGACAGAATTAACGGCATCTTCACGCCTTATGCCTCAATACCATAAAACCCTTTTTTACTCCTTAACGATGGAGAAAAATATCACGGGGCATACTCTTTATTATTTAAACTTTTTTGATAATAAAGGCGCCCCTATGGTAACACCGCCCAGCTTACATTTTTCATGTGTTTATATAGGCTTTGAACGTAACCAAAAAAACGAAATTGGCTTATTAAACCAACACAGTGAAAAAATGCCTGACGGAATTAAAACAGGAAATATCACATTATTGTCACCTTGCTATCCTCCCATCGTTAATAACCACCATTTTTGGCAATTATTATCCCATTACAGTGCTAATGCCTCAATGCTAATGTCATTAGAAAGCGTAAAACACTTAATTGCTGATTATATTCTCTATCGAGATGCTGATAGGCAAGTAACACGAAGATGTGAGCGATTATTATCTGGGCTCATTGAGCTGAAAACACATTTATATGACCATATCTTAAAAGGTAAACCCTACCGGTGCTTATCTTTATCTCTACTACTTGATAACGCTCAATATGAAAGCGAAGGTGAAGCCTTTGTATTTACCACTCACCTCTATCACTTTTTCCCATTTTGCCTATCCGCGAATATGTTATTAGAGATGTCGGTGACACTGAATAACGAGAAAAAAACAAGGTGGCATTTATCCCCATCCCCCCTAAAAGGACATAAGTCGATGATTTAACTATCTCTTAATGAGTAACTAATTAAAGTATCCCAAAGACTACCTCAATATAGTAAAGGGGAGCATAAAAAGTGTGGCGCAAAAACGCTTCAATTGCATCCCCACCCCATGAATCTATGAGGTAGCGTTGCCTGCTTTTAAAGTTTCAAGGTTGCAGTGACTTGCTGTTGTAACGTGCTAATAATCCTATCTCTGTTTAATGGCTAGAATTCATAAAGCCCATCTCACTACAGCGAAGGTATTCTTGCCCAAACTCATTGTTCAGCTCGCAATCACAAGAACTCAGTCTATTATTTAATTTATATTATTTCAGTGAATATATTATTGTAAATAGAAATGTTATTTTAAATAAATTTGACTGCGGGTGTAATTATCTTCCTTAATTCTAATAAATAATCAATAGCATTTACTTTGTTAGACGCATTAAAATTTAATGTTTCTACTTTTTGGATAATGGGATCAAAGCAATAAATTTCATTTTCATTTAATGCCCCATGTTTTTCAACTAAAAAAAGAAAAAAGACCATATTGATAACGACTCCAGCCTTCATTTACCCAACAATTAAGTAAATTATCGGGTAAAATTGTTTTCCACTTTGCAATATACTCAAGTGAAACATAACGAGAGGCTGTTGCTTCACCAAGACTTTCAATTATTGATGAAAAATAAGAATCTCTCATTATATTTTCTCTTTGAATCTAAAAATTAATTTCATTAATTTCTGGTTCAGCCAATTGGGCTAAAATAGACAAATGAATACGCGCATCAACTTTTTGTATGTATTTAATATCAGGTTCCCCACCTAAAATAATCGCAGGTTCAAAACCAAATATTTCATTATCACCAAGAGGCCCAAGTTTTTTTACCGCTTTTTCAAATAGGCCACTTTTATTATGGCTATCTATGTCGGTGAATCCAAATAATGTTCTTATACTAATACTTTTCTCTGAGTGTTTTCCTTTTAGCTCTTTTTTTTGAACGAAAATTGTATTGTACATTGAACTAATAACTACACACTGCCCTGTTTTTTCACCACATAAATAGATATTCCCAAATCCATTAATGGCAATTGCATGAAAACTATCAATTTCCTCTAAATAGGTGTTTTCCAGCCACTCATCGACAATATCCTCATAGTCATCAGGATCTACAATTGTAAATAATCCATTATAATAACTACTCCATCCTTCATTGTGCCAATAAGTTAAGAGTAATTCAGGTAACTTGCCTCGCCACTTTTCAATTTTCTCTTCAGAAACATAACGTGATGTTGAGGCTTCGCCAAACTCATCTATGAATGCATCAAAAAATTCATCGCGCATTTTATTTTCCTTTTCCTCGGCAGACTTCTATTAACTATAAGGCCTAACAATCTTATGCCATGCCGTCCCATCATAAAGGTCTACACTATAATCACCCGCTACCACTAAAATACCGTCACGCACATCCATATGACCAGACAGAAGAACGGTTTCATCACCATCCATCGGGCGTACCATTTCATTGCCGTCCCAACATTGCAAACGGTAGTCATCACAAGCCCAGACTTTATCTTCAAACCTGCGCAGCTGATTCAGTAAAATCGTCGAGCCACCGTGGTACAATTTTTCCCATTGAAATTCACGACCACGCCATAAGCTGCTGCCTTCACCACCGATATATACATAACCATCCAGCGCGCACAGCACGGCGCTTAATTGTTCATTGGAGGGAAAGCCACAGGGGATCCATTGTTCTCCGTTATAGTGCCTGCAAGAAGTTTTCACTGCCACGCCCCGCCCGTTGATGGGCGAGTAACCCGGTGGCGGTGTAATGGCTAGATTTAATCGATGGACAAGGCTCACTCTCAGAAAAACCAACCCACCGCCCGCGATACACCTTAAAGGGCAGTGGCTAAAAGACGCAGTTTTTGAGACAGGTTTCACGTTCTCCGTGATGATTTAAACGGCTGTTTGGTCTTGATACCCGACAGCAAAGACATAAGAGCAATAAAGCAGCAGAACCAACAACAGCAAGTGCAACTCTGTGCCATCAAACACACAATGTGTGAGCTGATGGCTGAGTATACCAGCGGCTAAAGGCTAAACTGAGCAGCTCTCAAATAAAGCTGGGAAACCATGGGAGATCTTTCCGGTTTATTACTAAAAATAATCGTTTTTACTTGTTTATATGGTATTGGTTATTAAACATTACGTAATTTTTACTCGCTGTATTTAATTGATGTTTAAAAAAATCAGTATTTTTGTACTCATTCATGGAACTATGGTTACAGCTACTATAGTCATCTCCAGAGCTACCATCATTTTGCCATCCGCACACCGGACAAATTTCATAAAATGCATCTTCTTTGTCTTCAAAAACAATATAGTTACAGGCGGAACAATGAACACCACGAATTAAATTGTCGTCACGATCTATAATTATTATTTCATTTCCTGTAATATCTTTAATAATTTCTTCAAAAAAACTATTTTTTAGTAATTTTGAATAATTAAAATTATCAAGTAGTATATCATTATACTTTTGTTTTATTGCCTCTAGTGGTTGCTCACCTTCTATTTCACCCAGCTCAAAAAGAAATTGAATCCGCCCATCAACAGTCTCTTTGAATAATGCATGAAGTTTCAAGAAATCAATCACTTCCGAATATAAAAATTCAATCTTCATTATAAACTCTTCGCTAATTCAATTGCAGTTTGGAATGCATCGCTATCCCGACCGTCATCTATATAATAAGTCCGCATTTCTCTTTTACCAGCATGACCGACAAAGATTTCACCAGTACTCTTATCATGTTTAATAATAATGTTATTAACCTTAGCTTCCTGCATGGTTTCCGTAAGTGGTTTTTTAGAAAACTCTTTGGCTTTATTTAAATATTGAGGCTGAGTGATATCACCGAATTCTTTACCATGCTTAAGATAATGATATTGTAAACCAGATAAGTTGTTATGTGTCACACCATCAATTTGGTAATCTCGCTTCAGAGGATTGAAACCCTTCCAGTTAATGGATGCAGTTAACCCAGGACAACACGCCAACCCAAACGGATCAACAAACCCTGTCGGACAATGCACATACCCATACGGATTAAACCCACCCAGTAGCCCTATTGGGTCAGGGGAGATATATTGCCCACTGTCCCTATCATAATACCGAAAACGATTGTAATACAAGCCAGATTCCGAGTCTTCATATTGACCCGCAAAACGAAAGTGGCACTCCGTATAATTGGGGTCATTGTCAGCAAGGCCATCGCGGGATTGCCAAAACTGCATCTGCCCCCACGTATTCAGCCGCCCTGCCCAACTCGCCTTGCCCGCTTCGGTAAAAATCTCTCGGGGCGTGCCTTGGTGGTCAGTCACCACATAATGCAACTTGCCATTTTGATAGCGCGCCGTCGGTGTGATTGCACCCGGTTCGTACAGCCATTGCACTTGCGAGTCATAAGCGATTGTCCCATCCGCATAAATCGGCGTTTCTTCCACCAGCTGGTCACCCGACCACAAATAGTGCCATGCCGTCACTTTGGGCTTAAGTTGGGGAAACAGTGGATTGACATAAGCCGCTTGGCTATCCACGGTTTGCGTTTTACTCAGCCTGCGACCAAACGCATCGTAGGTATAGCGCCAACAATCCCCTTTTGGTGTGAAACACGCGGTCAGTTGGTTTTGTGTGCTCCACAGATAGCGCCATTCCTTTGGGCGGTAACCATGTTCATAAACGATTTTCTTCTCTAGCCGCCCATTCACATCGTAATGGTAAAGTTGATACCCCCTTGCCGTATCCCGCCGCGTAACACGTCCTGCTTGTTGTTGCTGGAATAACTGCAACATCGCCCCTTTCGCATCCGACGGCAATGTCATGTGCTCGGTGAGATTCAGGTTCGCATCATAAAGGAACTTTTCATCGCGATTGCCAATTTGGTTACTGTATTGGGTTTCGGTGATTTGGTCGTTCGCGTTATACCGATAAGTGGTTTGCTTCCAACGGTCATCTTCAATACGCACCACATTGTGTGCACGGTCGTATTGATAAGAACGATGCACATCAGTACAAAATGGCGGCTGCTGCGGATTCTGTTGCAGTGATTGCAAGAAGTTTTCACTGCCACGCCCCGCCCGTTGATGGGCGAGTAACCCGGTGGCGGTGTAATGGCTAGAGTTAATCGATGGACAAGGCTCACTCTCAGAAAAACCAGCCCACCGCCCGCAATTCACCTTAAAGGGCAGTGGCTAAAAGACGCAGTTTTTGAGACAGGCTTCACGTTCACAGTGAAAATCTTAAACGGCTGTTTGGTATTGCTCCCCAACAGCGAGGACACCCGAGCGATAAAACAACAAAACCAACAACAGCAAGCTCAACTGAGTGAGATAAAAAACTCAATGCGCGGAGTGATGGCGGAGTATGTTAGCGACTAAAAGATAAACTAGGCGGCTCTTAAAAATAAGCCAGAAGTATATTTCTGGCTTATTAGATCAACGTTAAGTAATTATCTTCTTTGTGATTGTATATTCGTACAAAAATCACGAAAAGATGGTGCTATATCAATGATGTTATTTAAACAATCAATATCTGTAGACTTAGTATATTTGATTTTTCCCGTTTCAAGATTAATCCAATAATCACTATCCCCTGCATCTCCAGCAAAAGGAATATGTAATTGAGAAAAATCAAGAAAAGCCTTAGAGACATTACATCTATATTTCAATACATCGGACACTGAAAGCAAATAAGGAGAATCGACATCATTTATTGGTATAAAATTAAATGATTCAATTTCCATCAGGTTGTAATCATTATCTTCTATTTTATAAAAATTATCACGATAGATAAAAGCACCGCCATAAAAATAACCACCGTTGAAGTGCTCATAAAATTCAATAAAGAAATTCTTTCCACTAAAGTCTTGAGGAATAAATGTATTTATTTCCTCTGATGTTAACCCGTGTAGTGATTTTTCAAATTTTAAATGAGGATCTGTAAAAAATTTACTCAACGTTTTATCCCTCCAGGTTTGCAATTCAATATGGCACTATTTCGTTTAGTTGCTTCATCGATAGCATCTTGAGTTCCATATTTATGTCCAGTTTTTTCCTCAAATTGATGAGCACCTCCAACATGAGGGTGGCTATGATATTCAGGATTTACCAATTGCATTGTCATCTCATTCGTTGCTGGATTATAGCTTACATGGTGACTAATCCATTTACGTGAAGGATACTCATCTATACCAGCCGCTTTATATAATGCTAACTTATCATCCGCATAGCTACCTGTAGCTTTTATTGTAAATAGCCCTTCAGGATTTTGAGCTGAAACGGTTTTAGGGTGTAGTACATCACCACCGTCAGGTAGGAAAATAATAGGCTCTTTCGCCAATCCAAACGGATCAACCCACCCAGTCGGACAATGCACATACCCATACGGATTAAATCCACCCAGTAGCCCTATCGGGTCGGGACTAATATACTGCCCACTGTCCTTATCATAATAGCGGAAGCGGTTGTAATACAACCCCGTTTCTCGGTCTTCATATTGACCTGCAAAACGGAAGTGACATTCGGTATAAGTTGGGTCATTGTCAGCAAGACCATCGCGGGATTGCCAAAACTGCATCTGTCCCCACGTATTGAGCCGCCCTGCCCAGCTAGCCTTACCCGCTTCTGTGAAAATCTCTCGGGGTGTCCCTTGGTGGTCGGTCACCACATAATGCAATTTGCCATTTTGATAGCGCGCCGTCGGTGTGATTGCACCCGGTTCATACAGCCATTGCACTTGCGAGTCATAAGCGATTGTCCCATCCGCATAAATCGGCGTTTCTTCCACCATTTGGTCGCCCGACCACAAATAGTGCCATGCCGTCACTTTGGGCTTAAGTTGGGGAAACAGTGGATTGATATGAGCCGCTTGGCTATCCACTGTTTGCGTTTTACTCAGCCTGCGACCAAACGCATCGTAGGTATAGCGCCAACAATCCCCTTTTGGTGTGAAGCATGCGGTCAGTTGGTTTTGAGTGTTCCACAGATAGCGCCACTCTTTTGGTCGATAGCCATGTTCATAAACAACCTTTTTCTCTAACCGCCCGTTGACATCGTAATGGTAAAGTTGATACCCCCTTGCCGTATCCCGCCGCGTAACACGTCCTGCTTGTTGTTGCTGGAATAACTGCAACATCGCCCCTTTCGCATCCGACGGCAATGTCATGTGCTCGGTGAGATTCAGGTTCGCATCATAAAGGAACTTTTCATCGCGATTGCCAATTTGGTTACTGTATTGGGTTTCGGTGATTTGGTCGTTCGCGTTATACCGATAAGTGGTTTGCTTCCAACGGTCATCTTCAATACGCACCACATTGTGTGCACGGTCGTATTGATAAGAACGGTGCACATCCGTACAAAATGGCGGCTGCTGCGGATTCTGTTGCAGTGATTGCAAGAAGTTTTCACTGCCACGCCCCGCCCGTTGATGGGCGAGTAACCCGGTGGCGGTGTAATGGCTAGAGTTGACAAAACCCGCCTCACTGCGGCGAAGGTATTCTTGCCCGACCGCATTGTAGCCGAATTCCAGTGGCGCATGCTGATTGATTTGCAGTGAGGTGAGTTCGCCGAGCTGCCCAAAGGCATAATGAAGTTCACGATCACCGAAAGTGGTACGCGTTAACGTCGAATGGTCGCTGTCCCAATCATGTTTGATTTCTTGACCATTGATTCGCTCACACGTTAAACGCCCCTGCGCATCATATTCAAATTCAACCACTGAATCGGGGTTGGTGGCTTTCACCAATTGCAAACGTGCGTTGTACTCATAGGTCGTGGTCGATAAACATTTATTTTCAACGCCATTATCCAGCCATTCACTTTGTTCAACAACCAACCCAGATACATCATAACGCCAACGTAATTCGTGTTGGTCTGGATAACGTGTTGCTATTCGGCGACCTAACTGATCATAACGGTGCTCTTGCACTCGCCCTGTAAAGTCGGTTTCACGAATAATTTGCCCCGCGCGGTCACGCTCGTAGGTGTATTTATCCCCTGTAGCGTTAATCACCGCTTTTAAACGCGTCAAAGAATCATATTCAAAACGGACTTCTGTACCGTCGGGACGTACCATCGCCAGCAGTAAATCAAAGGGGCCATAACGATAACGGGTGATTTTGCCTTCACCGTCCGTGACAGCAACCACACGGCGTTCGCTGTCGTACTCGATATGTTGGTGAACACCGTCAGGTAAAAGAATATCACTGACACTGCCGTTTTCACTGGCATGCTCTTGGCTATAGTGGTAGCGCGTCGTGTGTTTCAGTGCATCAGTATATTCTTGCAAGCGCCCCAGCTCATCAAACTGATATTCGGTGCTGTTTTGGTACGGATTCGTTGTTTTGATTAATTGATGGGTGCTGTTGTATTCATATTGCCACTGCGCCCCATTGGGGTGAATGGCTTTAAGTAGTTCACCGTGTTGGCTGTATTCGTAGGCTTGAATGTGACCTTGAGGGTCAGTGAGGGTCGTTAGGTTACCTTGAGTGTCATAATCAAGCAGCCATTTTTCTCCCGATGGCGACGTGTAGGAAATCAATTGCCCCAGCTCATTATAGTCATAGTAAACATGACGCCCATCGGGAAGGAACAGGTAAGCCAATTGGCCATCAAAATGATAGCCATACTCTGTCTTTTCACCTAATGAATTGATTTCTGAGATTTTTTGACGCTGCTTCCACTGCGTATGGGTTTCACGCCAAAGAGGGTCAATCACCCGAGTAACTAGATTATCTTCATTATAATAATAGCGTGAATACCCGCCCTCTCCATCAATATAGGTGGTCATTCGTTGGGTATCATCATAGATAAAACGATCATGCCAATACCCTGAAGAGGAGTGAGTTGTAATGACACGGCCTTTATCATCATAAGTGAGTGTTAATTCAGTTTGATCGGTATCCCCCCACTGAACCATTAAGCCATCAGTGGTATAGCGGTGCCAAAGGTGATTTTGTTGATAGGCCTCACACTCCGATAAATACCCTTGGGGATCATACGCACACACAGCAAAAACATGCTGCTCATGTTTCTGTTTGCCTCCAATGATGCGCTGCAATTGACCTTTTTGATATTCAAGCTCTAAAAGGAAGCCATCATTTCTTCTTATTTCGACTAGCTGGTGAGTGTCATTATAAATAAAATGAATGCTATTTTGGTTCCGATCCGTGATAGCACTTAAACGGCGATAGTCACCGTCAATGTGAGCAAAAGATAAGGTATGTTGCTGTATGCTATCAAAAATCGTCAATGATTCATTTTTAGACCCCGTCAACAAATAATGCGGTGCGTGAGTATTTCGGGAGCGAACAGTATTTTCTTTAGCAATAAAATCAAATTGAGCGCCATCGCTGTCTTTAAAAATAATTTTGTCGTTGTCAATTCGTAAACAACGTGACCATTCATCCGTCCATTTTGGACCAAAAAGACCACTGGCAGCAGATGTTGACTGATATGTTCGATGCAAGATAATGGGTAATAACCCGGGAATACGAACAACTTGCCACTGCTGAATAAAATCCCCTGTTGCAACATTAACAGGTTCACCTTTACATGTTGCGCCAGCAGTACAAGTCCCCCCTACATCATCACTTTTCTTCGGTGCGGGGTTTTCAGCTTTCACATCGGTGTTTTTAGGTGTCCCTAATGGTTTTTCAGCTGCAGCCTCAACCTTCGGTGAAATACGGGGTCCTGGCGCAGGTAATGCTCGTTCCGCATCTTTCGCGATCTCAGTGATTGCTTGAATTGATTTTTCAGCAACTTGCGCCTCTTTTGCGGCAATAGCGGCCTCAGCCGCTCTTAGCTCCTTCAGGGTTGTAATGCCTT
Source organism: Providencia rettgeri (assembly GCF_013255915.1). GTDB lineage: Bacteria > Pseudomonadota > Gammaproteobacteria > Enterobacterales > Enterobacteriaceae > Providencia > Providencia hangzhouensis. The sequence continues at coordinate 3,146,797 of NZ_CP053896.1, forward strand.
TTGACGTATCCGCCACCGCGTCAAGAGCCCTAGCCCCTTTGATGGCATTTATACCTTCCCCAGCTTTACCTACCGTACCTGCTTTGCTCGCAGGTAATAATATTGTCGCAATTTCTAATATTCCTCGGGACACGATCTCCGCTTTATCACTGGTGCCTTTATCCCATTTATTCTCCAAACGCTCCATCGCGTCACTTACTGCTTTTTTGGTATTTTCCCATGCCTCTTTAGCACTCTCAGACATACTTTCTTGGCAAACATTGCCTAAACGAGTATTTTTGAGAAGGATTAAAGCATCTAGTGTATTTTCAGCATTTTTAACCATTTGAATGGGGTTTATTGGGATAGCATCAGACATATGTACTAAACCGATACCCGTGTCTTTCACAAGCCCTAGCGTAGCCCGCCTTGCTCCATCTCTAACATCCCGATAAAAATTAAACGCATCCCCCGCCCATCCCCATCCTTCAACAGGCTCAGACCGAATACTGTCAATTTTCTCATCAAGATATTTATCCGCCTGATTAACCGCATTCTCTTTTGCAACTATTGCTTGACTGACAAAGCTTTGCTGTAGCGCTTCTTTTTCCGTGACCAAGTTTCGTAATAAATCAGAAATTACTGGGGGGTCATTACACGGTATTTTATTACTTTCAACAGGATTACCAGGGGACGCTTCATTCGTGATTAATGTCCCTAACGTATTTTTATTGTTCATGGCGACAAGCGAACCATGCATCGCCGCTGGCTGCCCCTCAATACGTACGGAAGTACTACCCGTCAGTATTATGCAGTCACCACTCCCTTGAGATGTGCCAGACATCACTCCTGAGCCCGCATTACTTTGAGAGCCTGCAATGATAGAGCCCACATTTAACGTGAGAGCTCCCCTAGCTCTAACGGATGTTGCAAATTTTTTGATATGATTGAGGCTTTGATAGCTATCAAACGGCACTACGGCATTGCCCACCTTACAAACATCAGGCGCACTACTGACTGCTTTAAAACCGCCTTCTGCATCACCTATGTGTTTATCCGACATGACATGCTCCTTTTGTCTGTGAAGGGACAACAACTGAAATGACAGCTTGTTTTATGGGGTATTCAGCAGGAATGCGCACCCGACGAACGACCGAAATAAATCGGTTATCAAGGTCAATGGTTAACGTGTCGAGTAAAGGTGTAACAGGAAACAACTCCCCCTCAATATCCTGAAGCAATACAAGGTACTGGTAATCGGGCAAAGCTGTGACAACCGTTGAAGATTCGGGTAACAACCCTTCCAATAAAATGGGTTCATTACCCGCTAAGAAACCGGGGTAACGTAAATGGACAGGTGCAGAGTTAAAAAATTGCTCATCAAAATCATCAGGATAAAAAGGGAACCGCGTTTCTTCCCAATGTTTGTCATAGGTTCCAGCATACTCAAGACGCCCCATCCACCAACGGGATACTGGGCCAGAACCCAATGTTAATTGCTCTTCATTAATGACGTGATGTTCTCTTGGTGTCGTTATAGTGTCCTCAATAATTTGCGGAGCTGGATATCGCTTAGATTTATCTAATGCGGAAATATCAGGATAAAAACCTATTCCAACCGGATTTGCTGCGTAAGCGTCAGTTTCTCCTTGGGTATTTATCCAACGACCACCATATGCCATTTCATGGCGCAAACTTACTCCATCAGTCAATAAAGGAGCGGTTAACTGCCAATTATCTTTTTCATATTGCCAATAGGATGGGCCCGTTAAAGTCCATGTACGAGAAAAATCCTTGACTCTGATTCCCGCTCTCCATTGTTCTGTAGGAATACCATCTTTAGGTTTTGCCACACCGCGAATGTGAATATTGGTACAAGGACGCCCAAGGACTAAATCAGTTTCATCAATAAGGCTGCTGTCTTCCGAAGTATGATAGTAATCATCCGCCATAACGAGTGGAAACTGTGTATTATTTAAATCGGAATAATGTCCCCCAGTTTTAAGTCGAAACGTTTGCCGAAACGCCAGTACATTAAATAACGCAGCTTGTTTACCGTATTTTTGATAAAGCAAATGTGGGAATGGCGTATAATTCATCACCTCAAACATCGGTTATTCCTTAATTTATATCCACATCTTTACCCGTAATCTGCACTGGGCCTGATGCTTCGAACTTAAATTCCGTGCCATTAATCGTGACATGACCGCCACTGTCCATACGTAGAACACTTGCGCCACAACGCAGTTCAATCACATCGCCCACATTGATTGATAAGGTATTCCCCACCGTGATGCTCTTGTGTTGCCCCACCGTTTCCGTATTATTTTTATCAATATTTTCAGTTCGATTGCCTTTGACCAGCATGGCTTGATTGTTATCAATAACCTCTATATGGTCATGAAGCACATGTGTGGTACGGTCATTCAGGACTTTGGTATTCATATCCTTCTGGGCATGTATAAACACTTCCTGTTTGCCGTTTTCATCCTCAAAGCGCAGCTCGTTAAACCCTTCCCCTTTATGGGTTTTCGTCCGAAACGTGGTGCGGGTTTTATTTTCAGGAAAACTGATTGGAGTCGCATTGCGACCATCATAAGTACAGCCCGTGATAATCGGCCTATCAATATCCCCATTCAGGTAACTAATCTGAACGACCGTTCCGATGCGTGGTACCGCAGAAAAACCATAGCCGCCGCCACTCCAACCCATCGCAACACGCACCCAACACGAAGCACTGTGGTCAGGCTCTCCACGTCTGTCCCAGTGAAAATGGACTTTCACCGCACCATGTTCATTGACATAGATTTCTTCACCCGGAGGGCCCACGACAGTCGCAACTTCATCACCATCCGCGGTGGGTTTATAACGATAAGGTGGCCGCCACTCTTGCGTACCAGGGATAAAAGAAACACTGTTCGACAACTGAGTACCATCCCCGCCACCATTATCTGCCAGAGGCTGGACACCATGATGACTCACGCTAATGACTTGCCAGCTGTTATTCATCGGAAGATGCGGATGATTAGATAAGGTAAAGATTTTACCCGGCATCAAGGCAAAGCAGTTTGTTGTGGCACTACCCACCTTGCTCCCATTACGTAACTGTTCAAAACGAATTTGGGTGAGTGGTTTGCCCTCTTCATCCAATTGAAAACGGCCGTAACTTTCAAAGATGCTGTGCTGCCCACCCTTTTCCAATTTATTTTCATGTTGAAGTGGGTAGGAAGGGCGAATGAAATTATTGTCTTTATGAATGGTTTCATCCACACACAAGTATTCACCGTACTGCCATGTCATGGCGGTACTGTCGCTGATATCCGTATCCGCTTGCGGGTTATACATCAGGTTAATTCCCGCCGTCATCCCCATGTGTTCGTCACTGTAAAACAATTGGTTTTCTTCAAACCAAAAGTTAATCCCTTCCTCAAAGGCGAGACGACACCAAAAATCAAAGGCGGATTCTCGCTTTTGGGTGGTGTAAATACGTTTGGGATGTAAGTCATCACGGTAAAACTTGCAGTCCGACTTCACATGCGCTTCATCCAGCAAGGTTTTTAATATGGTCGGTACGTTTTGATTTTGAAAAATACGACTATCTTGATTCAGGGTCATCACCCACATTTCTGGACGAATATCAAAGTGATACCACGTTTTTACGCCATCCGTATTCCCTTGAACCGCCCCTGCTAAAATGCCATTCACTTTACGGACTTGGGCACCATCACGCTTGACTGTTAAAGAAGAGGCGACGCCAAGGTGTTTCTGAAAATCAATAAACGGTAAGGCACTAACAGCACTAATTGAAAGGGAAAATAACGAAGACAACCCTTCCGTTAAATTAAATTCGGTAACTTGAAAAGTTTCATCGGGTAGCCCAGCAATTGAGCATGTAAACACCAAGCCACTTTCCAGACTTCCCATGCCTAGTGCATCTAACAATGCCCCGTGAGCGGCTTGTAATGCCTGACTTTCTGAAAAAGTTTGCCCACCACCAAGTTTTAATCCACCACCAAATCCACCGCCATGGATAAGCGGGTTATTGGCTACACTGTTCAATTGGGATGTCGCCTGAGTTGCCATAGATGCCGCTGTTGATACCAAAGCCCCCCCTTGCTGGGCTAATGCTGCCGCTTTTTGTACTTTACTGGACACCAACTCATTGACTTTAGATTGCACTTTATTTTTAACTTGATTTACCGCTTCATCTTTGACAATAGAAACGGGGTCAATGGTGGTTTTTTTGGGGTCTTTGCTAAACATCACTAGTCTCCATGACAAAATGGATAAGAAGCGGGGAACGAAATAAAAGCGATGACGAGCCCAAAAGAGCCCGTCAAAAAGGTATTACGCTTCGAGCGGTGCGCGCCAGTCATCAGCACCCGAAGTGCCTGCAACCGTGTGCTCCCAGTCCACTTTGCGGTAAGACAGAGATACTTCGATTAACTGCGTGAAATCGGCTTTTGCAGGGTCTTGGCAGTGAGGCATTTGGCAGTCAATATTGACGATGGTTGCATCGGTCAGTGTGGTGGTGAAGAAATGCTCTTGTTTACCTTCGACTGAGGTGCGGTACCATTTCAGTTCCACTTTCGGCAGCATTTCGCCTGATGCTAAGGCGTTATACAGTAGCGGAACGGCTTTATTTAACGCAACAGTAAAACGGAACGGCTTGTGTGCACGTTGGCCTGAAGGTTGGCCGGATTGTGGGTCTGTCGGCACAGTCACAACGTGAGAAAATTCTTGCACTAACATTTGGTCTTCATGACCTTGTACATAGATGTTACCCACAGAATCCGCAGTAAATGCACCGGCAGTGATGTTGCCTTGGGTTTTTCCTTCAATGGAAATATAGCATGGAGTTGGCATAGCGATATCCTTTATCAAGAATGACAAATTGAGTTAAGTAAATATAATTAACTGTTAATTTCCGTCATCTCAGCCAGTGCGCACGGTAAGATTTGAGTTAAGGATAATAAAAGCTTATGGATAGACTGTAAACCTAGCGGCCTTTTTGTATCTCCCTAGGATAAGTGACTTAGCGTAAACTGGTTGAAATATCGCTATATAATTTCAGAAAAACACTAAAAATGAATCATAACCGAATTATCATCGAACAAAAAATAGACCAAACTGCGATAAGCCCAGTAAGTTCTAATGTACATAGAAATAAACTATGTAACCAAATATTTCAATCTACAAAACCATCATAACTATATGATTTAATATAAATAAAACAAAAAACTCAAGTTATCTTCACTACTAATAAAATTATCAGCTTAAGCTGGCAGTGTAATTATCTGCTAATCTCAAATTAATAGTGATTAGTTTCACTTAAGGTGTAACAGATAATTTTCATCGGTGAGCAGCCAATTTGCCGATGAGGAAAAAGGAATTCTAATCTTATTTATCCCATTCAATACCCTGTGAATTTTATCGCATTCAACTAGCAATCTGTTCCGATTATAAGAAAGATGGCGTTGATTGTGGCCTGCCCGTCACTTGTTATTCTCGATCTTCCTCAGAACCAATATTTATAATCTTAAATCCCCGTATCTCATCAGATTCTAAATATCGTAATATATAAAAAATGCGTTAGCCTATGATATAATTCGATTAAAACATGATAAAAAACGACTAAAAAAGACAAAATGAGCGACCAATATGAAAGTTATAAGTAAAAAAAATAAATATATCAGTTTTAGAAATAACGGAGTTTTTTTGATTACCGCAATAGTCAATTCAACTGCCTGCTTTTTTTTATTTGGTGTCATTGGTGGAACATTTGGTCTTTTAACAACTCTATTCTCTAATATCGTTTATGATACAAAACCTGATAGTAGTAATATTTTTTATGTGTTTTTTTTATTATGTTTGGTCATCGTTGGTGGGGGCATTGGCTTTATACTAAAGCTAACAGTTTATTTTTATATATACTTATTTATCTTATCATATTGCTATTATCTATTTTATAAAAAAGATGATTACTTAGACCGTACATTTCCATTTTTAATTATCTTTTCTTCCATGGGAACAACACTTGACTCTATTAGCATTGACCTGCCAATCGCCTATATCTCAGGGATTGCTATTAGTCTAACTATTTTTAGCTTACTAAAACATAAAAATTTTGAAAGTCATGCATTTAAAAACGGATTATTTTCAAAAGAAATATATCATAGTGACGAAAAAATATATATACGAGCTTTCTTGTTCAGTTTTTTCCTATTTTTAAGCCTTTCAATACCTGACTATCTAAATTTATATAAACCTTATTGGGCTCCCCTGACATTCATTATGTTACTCCATCCAAAAGAAATGCATATAATAAAGGTTACTTTACTTAGATTTTTAGGAAGCCTATTAGCGGCTGTTTTTGTCATTTCCATGTTTAGCATAACAAAATCAAAGGAAACTTATATTTACTTAGCAGTTTTAGCTTTAATTGTATTTTTCATTCCAACACTTTTTCGTTTAAATTATTTACTAAAAACATTTTCTATTACTGTTTTTGTTCTGCTTCTTCTTGAAGAAACTCAATTTTTACATGATCCAAGTTACTTATTACCGATATCAAGGGCATACGAGACATTTATTGGTGGTGCTATTGCAATCCTTGCTAGTTTAGTTTTAAACATTTTTAGAACTATAAAGAAAAGTGAAATTATAGATTAATAGCAAGGAAAAATAGGGAAGCTTCTTCTTAATAAACCATGAAGCTTCCCCTCTTTTTAGACCATAACAAACGCAAGTTATGATAAAAAAGTGAATGTGGCTTTATCAAATTGTCGCATATACATTATTTATTTTCACGTCTCTTACAATACCAATGGCTAAACCAACGTGTAATGTAAATATAAATCAAAATAACTAATGTAACAATAAAAACATCCATATCTAGAGTTTTAGTATCAAATCCAATTATACTTATGAAGATCACGGGTGATAATATTAAAAGCATTATATCAAATAATAATTGTAATCTATAAGGCTTTGAAGTGATCCCATGCCATATTGATTTACCTATTTTCATATCAAAAACCTCTTACTCACTTATAAATTTTAAAATATCAGCATGAGAGCTAACTGTATTGTCTATTACCTACTGAATATCCGATATAAATAGCAACAAATCCAATAACGATACTTAAAACCAAATAACTCATTCCAACCAATAAAAACTGCGGAGACTTCATTATTTCTACTGCACCGTAAACGAAGCTAGAAAATGTCGATAATCCTCCCATGATCCCCGTAGCTAAAAAGGCATTCATCCCTTGGCTTATTTTATTTCTCATAAGTAAGCCTGCAACAACACCCAATAATAAGGAAGCAACAATATTTGCTACGAATATGTCAAGAGGGAAATGATTATTAATGGTAGGAACAGACACCATCAGTAGTTCTCTGGAAATTGCCCCAATTGCACCACCAATAAAAACTAAGATCATAATATTCATTTTTAGCCCCTGTTAGTTTGCTAACCAAGCACCAATAAATGCCGCAGCTAACCCAAATAAAACCGAAAGTAATAAGTAAAATAGTGCGAGTAATTTTTGTTTAGTTTGAGTCAATTTTAAAGCATCAAGTTGCATACTACTGAACGTCGTATAGCCACCTAGTAGCCCAGTTAAAACCGCTGATTGAAGAAATGTCCCATAACGGTCATCCCAATCGATCGCAAAATAACGGCTTAAAAAACCAATAACAAATGCGCCAGAAATATTAATAATGAATGTGGATAATGGAAACGTCCCATGATAACGTTCCCCCACCAGGCGACCAATCCACCAACGAAGTAGTGAACCAATACCGCCACCTGAGCCAACTAATAAAATATCAATAGCTACCATTGCGGTCCTCTCTATTTAATATCATAAATTAAAGACATCATTTTTAAAATAAAATTTAAATTACACACATTAATTCAACATTATTAATCACTAGTCGTTATATGATAATATTAAATGACCCGTAATTTTATTTAGCCTTATAAAACAGTTCATTCTGATATGGCCATATTCCAAATCGAGGTGCACACCTTTTCCAATAGAAATTTATTATGGCTAAAAACAATCATCGATAATGGTCTTTCTTCAGAAAGTTGAATTAAAAACTGCCATATATCTTTCTGCAGATGCGCATCTAATTGTGCAGTAATTTCATCTGCAATTAAAACTTTTGTTCTTGGGTCTAATGCTCTTAATAAGGCAATTCGAGCAAGTTCACCACCAGAAAGTTCACTGGGCCTTCTAGCCAACCACTCTGATTTAATAAACAACCGTTCAAGGTAGTATGGATCAGGCTCCCAAGCATCCTTCACACTTTCACCGACTGTTCGATAAGGGTTAAAACATTTTTCAGGGTGCTGAGGAACTAACTGAATAGGGCAATACCCTTTTTGAGTTAATTTTTTTCCATTAAATAGCACATCGCCTTGCGTAGGCATTTGCCATTGGGCTAATACACGACCTAATGTTGTTTTACCAAAACCACTCGGTGCTGAAATCCCTAGACGCTCATTTTTATTCAGTGAAAATGACACTGAATCCCATAATGTACGGTTATCTTGCTTTATACATAAGTTTTTGACTTCAAACATACTGAAACTCTCTATAAGCTAATAGATGGATAACCAAACAACAGCAATAAAAATACAAATAATGGAAATAATACCGCCTGATTTTGTAAACTCTAAAAACGATATTTTAATACCATGAGCTGAGGATTGTTCAACAGCAATAATCCCAGCAATACTGCCAAATATAAATATATTACCTGCAAAACAAGCACCTAAAATTAAAGCAGCACCTAACAAATCAACATTTCCATGGGGGTAAACAAACTGGATTAATAAAATCACCGTTGGTGTTGTCCCTACAAAAATACTCATCACGATGGTGACCAAAAATAACGTAATAGGACTATTTAGATCGATACCTTTACCCAATAAGTAGTGCAATACCTCCTGAGGGATACCTGTATTGGAAAATGCGGTATTAATAATAAATAGGCCCATCATTAGAAGAATTAAGTCACCATTAACATGCTTTAACATGTCACTGGATGCTATTTTTCTGTTTAACAATAAAAAACAGGCTGCCGATAATGCAACAAGCTCACGCGGAAAATCACTAAATAAAAACGCCAAAATAACAATAAATAAAACCGTAGCGGCTTTTATCGTTTCCCACCAATTGAATTCAATAATCGAAGGCTCAACATTGGGCATTGATGACTTTTTGTCTTCAGATAAATACCAACGATTACGATAAAGCAAGGTAATCACACACCATACAATGGGAACTGAAAATAAGACTGGAATGGCTGTAATATTGAGTATTCCAATAAAAGATAAATCCAATCCTTGTGCCACAACCATATTTTTAGGGCTACCAATTAAAGATCCTGCAGCACCGTTATTGGCCGCAAAGCAAAAACCAAGTAAAAATGGAATAGGGTTAAGCCCACGGGATAATGTGACGGAAACTAATAAAGGTGTCATCGCCACCACCACAATATCGTTTGTAAGTACCGAAGCAAGAAGTGCCCCAACAATAATAAAAACAGCCATTAATTTAGGAGGGCTAATATTTAAGCTCGCCACTTTTTGTGCCGCTTGGTGATAAAAACCGGATACTGTAAATGATGCAGATACCACCATTAAGCCAAATAATAGCCCAATTGCACTATAATCAATTGCATCCCAAGATAATTTTGGCGAGATAATCCCAAACCCTATCATGGCTAATGCGCCCGCTACAGATGCGCCAGTACGGTCAATTTTAATCCCTGGAAAAGTCCCAAAAGCCATTGCGACATACACTAAAATAAAAATAATAACGGTTAGATCCATAATAAACTCTCTATCTCTTATCTATATTTTTATTTCTTCGTATAAATGATAAAACTGTAGATACTCAAGTAGCAATTTTACCATTGGGCCCCCCAGCATATTACGAATCTAATATGTTGTTTGAAAAAATAATATTCTCCATCACTTGGTTATTAATGTTTTCACCAAAGATCATTTTAATCAAAACTTCACTTCCTAAAGATGAAAGCGAAATAAGTAAATCTGCATGTAATAGCTGCATATTTTCGTAATTTTTATCATCATTTACAGCAATGACGCTTTTAATATTTCCACCGACAATTTCTTTCGCAGCTAACATAGAGATGGTGTTTTCCGAATCAGAACCACCAAGAATAAATAAGGCTTTTGCCTGACCTAAGTTAGCACTATTTAATGCATGTTTATTGATTTGTTCCGTGGTAATAACTTGCGCATTATCTGGATAGCTCTTTTTTTGATCTTCATGGCAAAGTACCATGACGTCTAAGTCACGCTTTCTTAATCCGTGGTAGGTGTTTAAAGCTAAAGGGCTTGCGCCAACAATAATATAGTGGTTTTTCATACGGAATAATCTCTTCTTAACAATTTCTTGTGTGCTTTTTGCAAATACCCCTAGAAAATACACAATAGAGGTTGTAAAAATTGTAATACCTAAAATAACAATCGAAATTGTAAACAGTCTTGCCTCAACACTAATCGGAATAATGTCACCAAAGCCCACCGTCGTCATACATACCAAAGCAAAATAGAATGCAGATGAGATGTCAGTAACATGGGGTTGAAATTGCTCGCCTAAATATAAAGTACCAAATACAGAATAACCCAATAGTACGCTTAAGCTCATGAAAGCAACAAAGCCTGCACCAGATAAGCTATGGCGATTAAATGCTTTCCAATTTGCAACAGCAATAATCAGAACGATTAGTGAAAAAGTTCCAGTCAGGACATTTTCTCTTGCTAATACCAAGTTAATTAACATGATAATGAACAGCATAAAACAGCTAAATAACCAACCGATACGTAGACCTAAATAAATAGGAATAGCAAGAATAATGAGTACAACGCCAATAGCAAACCTTGGAATATCTAATAATTTAACCAGCCCTAATGATTGTAGCCAATCAACAAAACCTAGATGTTGAGGATATAAATGAAGATCATAAGTTGAGATGATGGGGAGAATAATCAATATCCCATCAGCAAGTATTAATAATGCGAGCACTAAGCGTAGCATTCTCATATTTTGAATATATTTATATATTGCATTTTTTTTCATAATTGAGTACCAAAAGTTTTAGTGCCAATATTACTGTCGATGTTTAGGCATAATATCTTGGTTCGGTACTAGAAATAACCATGATGCGAGAACAAATGGCATCGTTAAGGTCGGAATACCAAATGGTTCAAGAATTATGTCGAGTGCCCCTTGAACAAATACGGTAAATATCACACCAACGATGGCATAGACGACCACGCGATAGCTCGGCTTGTTAAAGGTAGAACCTAAAGCAATTGCAGTTAATACAGCACTAAACGAATATAACCCTGTATGAATACTCGCAAAGTCACCTTTTAAAAGAGTTGCAACAATAAAGGCAAGAAGAGAACCAAATACCGCAAATATCGCTGCCCATATAGAACTAACCGCTAAGCCAATGACAAAGATGATGCCAACAATCATGCTACTAAGTAAAAAAACTTCAGAAATACCACGGAAAACATCAGCAACCAGATCGCTATGCGGAATTAATCCAATAGGTTCAATAAGTTGTTTAGGTAGTGCAGGAGTCGGTAATGCAACGCCTTCAATACCTAAGAAGTTGTAACTCGCGAGCAAAATAATCCATGATACTAAAACAAAAGGAGCTGTTAATGCTGCAACTTTCCAATTCTTAAGAAAATCCATTAAAGAGATAGTCGCTATAACCGAAACGATGCTCCCCAATACGATAGTTACCCAAACAAATGGGGTATTCTCTAAGAAAGTCGGTAATGCAACACCCACTAAACAACCATTGTAACCATAAAGCCCCGAGCGCAACGATTCAGTATCTAATTTACTAATATAAGCTGTCAGTGTAGCGACAACGGTACCTAACAAACAGCCTAAAGCGACTTGTGGCATTCCTTCTAAAAACGCACCGATGAAAATCGCAATAAAAAATAGAAGTCCGGTTAGTGCGTTATTTTGAAACATAACTTGAGCACATCCACGCAAGACGACATCAATAAATTGAATCGTCATATTTTTGCTGGCTAACTTATTCCAAGCGTTCTGATTTATTATTTTTTCCATCGTGAAATTCCTTAATAGGAATATCAGTAGAGAATTTATAAAAATCACTCTACTGATAATATATTAATAAATTACCTTGATAACCTAGCAGGTTATTTCAGTCATTTTATGACAATCATTACCACATTGTATTAAATGCAATAAGATACATTTAATACATCGAACCATATTTAACGCCATAAAAAAGGCTCTTGTAGCGAAATACCTAATATTTCTTCTCTCGCTATTTGCCAAAAATACCTAACAGCATCCTTTACTTTTGGACTATCAACACCCAACGCTTTAAATATTAATCCACAATCATTCGGTAATTGAGTTGCACCAAAAGCAATTTCATTTTTCGGGTCATATATCGCATCTAGACGTTCTAAAATACGTTCATGGTGAATTTTAGGTGTCAATAAAATCACATTGCCAAACGTATCGAAGCTATCCATAACTGCGGTAATGTTTAGCGGTGATTTTTTTGGCTCTAAAATGTATTTCTCAACAAATAATTCTTTATTGGACGATGACTCCGCTCGAATATGTGATGAGAAAACATCAAAGCCAAACTGTTCGTCAGGATGATGATACTTTCGTCCTGACATCAATATTTCTGAGTAAATCATCGTTGCACTTGGGTGAATATTAATCCGCGTGTCAGTAATAAACCGAGAATTACGGTGAGGAATGATAGGATCGGGTAAATATTCTAAATACCCGTCCTCCTCAACAATAATATTTTGGTACTGAGTAGCATAGTTCGCTTCCATCATATGAACTTTGGTCGCAGATTGCGTTGTCACATGAGCACAAGCCCCCTTTTCAACTATAATATCAAGGGCTTGCCTATCACCTTGTAATAAGCTACCAGAGGTAGAGATCATAGTGACGCAGGGTAGCTGGGGCATCAATTCATCCCAATACAGTGCTTTTTGCACTAAAGAGGGAACACGACGCTCCATTTCCACCAGCTCACTACGATATTCTCCCTGAGCAAACCTTAATTTTAGGTAACCACTTTTACCCACAGCACCACTTTGCATTTGCTTCGGTTCATCTTGATATGCGGCGAGTTCAGGGGCATTGCTGCCTAAAATATGAGCTTTAACACGCGTTGGAGTATTTGCTATATCTGCCCTGAAATTCGTCATCTTTACCCCCTTGGAACTTGGTGCGTAAAGAGGAATTTATCCATGATCATATCAACTAGCTCAACAACCCCTTCCCCTGTTTTACAGTTAGTTAGTACGTAAGGACGCTCCCCACGAACAACTTTAGTGTCATGCTCCATCACTTCAAGGCTAGCACCAACATAAGGAGCTAAGTCAATCTTATTAATAACTAAAATATCAGCTTGTACTAAGCCTGGGCCATTTTTACGTGGGATTTTTTCACCTTCAGCCACATCAATAACATAGATGTAAAAGTCCGCGAGTGCAGGGCTAAAGGTCAATGTTAAGTTATCTCCACCGCTTTCAATCATGATCACGTCGCTATCAGGGAAACGTTCTTCCATGTCTTCAACTGCAGCAATGTTCATACTTGGGTCTTCACGTACCGCAGTGTGAGGACATGCCCCGGTTTCAACACCTAAAATTTTCTCTTCATCAAGAATACCTTTCAAGGTACGTTTTACTTGTTTCGCATCTTCGGTCGTCACAATATCGTTTGTGATGATTAGTGGTTTAATGCCTCTTTCAATAAGGATCGGGGTGATCACTTCAATAATGGCTGTTTTTCCTGAACCAACAGGCCCACCAATTCCGATCCGAGTCATTTTTTTCATCATTTTTCCCCAAAATTTTTAGTTGTTCGCTAATTCATAAATAAACGAACAAACGATTTAGTGTGTACCGCAGCTAAGACATCAATAACAGGAACATATGAGGACATTTGCTCTATATCACCACAGGCTGCGATGTCACAAAAAGCCTTAATTTCTTCATTTAATTCAAAAAGAATATGCTGTGTTTCATAGTGTGTGATACGCATTAATCGCATCGCGGCACTTAAGATTGTCATGGCAATACCATATTGATGCATCACAACAACATCTCTTTCGGTGATCCCTTGTACCGCCATAACAATGGCTTGTATGACTGGCTGGGTCCCTGGAACCTCATTGGCTTTGATTTTCGCAAGCCACCCACTCACTTGTGGGTCATCAAAAATATGAACTGAGATTTCAGCGAGTTTTTTTCCCATTCGAGTCGTCATTATTCGCGCTTCTTCATTCAATTTGCGATTATGCACTGCCCAATCAATCTTCGCTAATGCGTCATGATCTTGTGCAAGAACGGCACGATGTGCCGCCACAATCGCAATGCAATCTGAATGTGCTGCGACCTTCAAAGACGTGTGAACAAAGGATTTCAGCGTTTCTTTGTCGTGGACAACACCTTTTTGAATGGCGGATTCAACCCCATTTGAAAATGTGAACGCACCAATTGGCAGCGCTGAATCACCAAACTGCATAATTCTAATTAGGTCAGATGCTTCCATATCACTTTCCTTACTCATGGACACGAACGTTATTTGTGTGTATGAGTGTGCCCATGGTCATGATGGTGATTATGACTGTGATCGTGTCCATGGCTGTGATCATGACTGTGGTTGTGTCCGTGGATCTGTCCTAACTCCACATGAACATGCGTATCCGTTTCCTCTGCACCACCAAATAATAAGCGTGCTTCAGAGTGGCTCAATTCAGGTAAAATGCTTTCACCCTTCACAAAGGCAAATGTTTCTTCACCGAACCCATGTGTACGCATCACTGATCCCATCACTTTTTCACTTACCGTTAATGGCACGTAAACAAGATCACCTTTTAAAACAGCTTTCCAATGTTGGTTTCCTAAAGCATGCCCTAATTCAAAACTAATACGAATATGCTCTTCTGTGCTCAAGTTTTTCAGGTGGGATAAATTGACCATCATGACGTCACGTAAAGAGATCTGAACTACCGTCATTGTGTTGGTGGCTTCATCAAATAGCAGAACGTCGCCATCAGATAACAAGACGTTTCTGTCCAGCGCGATACCCAAGTCTTGGCCTTTTTCCGTATTTTTTCGACAGCGGCTTTTCTGTGCTTCTCGTTGATCGAGGATCAACGTATCAACATCGGCATTTTTCTGGCGTGCTTGCCACATTGGGTCTTTTTTAACATTGCCAAGAATATGTTCAATAATGATCATAATATTACCTTTTATGTTAATTCTGCCCACCACTGGCAGGCAGATAATCCAAACATGTACAATTAGCTAAAGAAATAACGTTGGTTCATTGCGGCTTCGCTAATCGGCTGGCAAGTTGCATGTTCACCATTCACTTTTACAGCAAAAGTTTCAGGATCAACTTCGATATTTGGTGTTTCACCGTTACGCACTAAATCACGCTTCCCGATCGCTCGGCAGTTATTGACAGCAATCACTTGGCGTTCAAGGTCTGCTTTTTCTTTAATACCATCATCTAATGCGGCTTGTGAAACAAAAGTCACACAAGTGTCATTAACAGTTTTACCCATCGCACCAAACATTGGGCGATAGAAAACTGGCTGTGGTGTTGGTAAGGAAGCATTTGGGTCGCCCATTGCAGCCCAGTTGATCATACCACCTTTAATAACCAGTTTAGGTTTAGCCCCAAACATACGCGGGTCCCATAATACGAGATCGGCCATTTTCCCAACTTCAATCGAGCCTAAGATATGGCTGATACCTTGAGCAATTGCTGGGTTAATAGTGATTTTTGCCACGTAACGTAGAACACGGAAGTTATCATTGCCCGGTGCATCTTCAGGTAGCTTGCCACGAGAAGCTTTCATCGCGTTGGCAGTCTGAACAATACGTAACCAGTTTTCACCCACACGCCCCATCGCTTGTGAGTCACTTGAGAACATCGAAATAGCACCCATATCATGTAGTACGTTTTCTGCTGCAATGGTTTCAGGGCGAACACGGCTTTCTGCAAATGAAACATCCGACGGAATATTTGGGTTCAAGTTATGACATACCATAATCATGTCAAATAACTCTGATTGACTGTTAACACCGAACGGTAATGTTGGGTTTGTTGAGCTTGGTAATACGTTAGGTTGGCTAACAACTTTAATAATATCAGGAGCATGTCCACCACCTGCACCTTCAGTGTGATAAGTGTGGATAGTTCTGCCTTCGAATGCTTCGATGGTATCTTCAACATAACCACCTTCATTCAAACTATCTGTATGCACAGAAATTTGTACATCAAACTCATCAGCAATACGTAGCGCATGGCGGATAGCGTTCCCTGTTGCGCCCCAGTCCTCATGCACTTTCAGACCCGCTGCACCCGCAACCAATTGCTCTATCAATGGTTCGCGCGTATAAGAGTTGCCTTTCCCTAAAATACCCACGTTGATTGGTAAGCCTTCGATTGCACGTAACATAGAACGCATGTTCCAAGGACCTGCGGTTACTGTTGTACCGTTAGTTCCATCTGTTGGACCAATACCACCGCCAAAGAAGGTTGTCACACCGTTTGATAACGCCGCATAAGCTTGCTGCGGAGAAATTAAATGGATATGAGTATCAATACCCGCAGCTGTTAAAATTAAGTGTTCACCAGAAATAGCATCTGTTGATACCCCAACAACCATGCCCGGTGTAATGTTATCTTGAATATTTGGGTTACCACTTTTACCGACACCAACGATTTTACCCGCTTTAATCCCCACGTCCGCTTTAATCACGCCTAAACGCGCATCGACGATGGTGACGTTAGTAATTACTAAATCTAAAACACCATTATCGCTAGTAAAAGTATTATTCGCGCCCATACCATCGCGTAAAGATTTACCACCACCATAGACAGACTCTTCGCCATATCCACGTAAATCTTTTTCGATTTCAATATATAAGTCAGTATCGCCTAAACGAATTTTATCGCCAACTGTTGGCCCGAATAAACCGTTGTATTCTTGTCTAGAAATTTTTGGCATGTTATTTACCTTAATGTGAAGAAGGTGAATTGTTATTTATCATTACTGACATCTAACGCGCTTACTGTTCCTTATGCTTAAAACCACGAGCAATTGCTTTATTTAAGGCGATTGCTTTAGCAGGACGTTCAGTAGCGGCAACGTTATCACCCGCCCAACCATCAACAAGGTTATTAAACCCATATACACTTTGTTTTCCGCCGTAAGGGATCAGTGAAACTTCAACTTCATCACCTGGCTCAAAACGAATTGCCGTTGTAGAGGCAATATTTAAACGCTTACCGTAAGCCGCTGCACGGTCGAACTCTAATGCATGGTTAACTTCAAAAAAATGGAAGTGGGAACCAATTTGCACTGGTCTGTCACCCGTATTACGAACTTTAATTTTTGTTTCAGGTTTACCGACGTTGAACTCAATAGGCTCATCAGCAAAAATAACACCACCTAAAGGAGTCGGAACTTTAATGTCTGCTTTTGAATTACTCATGATTCACCTCTCCTTCATTTATTTAATCGGATTGTGGACTGTCACTAAGCGAGTACCATCAGTAAAAATCGCTTCAACCTGCACATTTGGAATTAAGTCCCCTACGCCATCCATAACGTCTTTTTTTGTTAAAACAGTCGCCGCTTCTTTCATTACATCTTCAACAGTTTTACCATCACGCGCCCCTTCAAGTGCCGTGACTGTAATAATGGCAACAGCTTCTGGATAATTTAATTTCACACCACGTGCACGGCGTTTTTCAGCCACATCTGCGAGTGTATAAACCATCAATTTTTCAATTTCTCTTGGGGTTAATTGCATAACGCCTCCTCAATTGATAAAACTTAACATTGTTAATATTGATAAATAATCATTTTCCGAGCTAATACTCGCTTTGTTTATAAAATATAAATTGAGTTAAACATCTAATAACGACAAATTAAATAAAACTCTAACCAATAAACATTCCAATTTAATTAATCAAAATAAGACTGGATATACATTGGCTATTCCTTATGTTTAATTTTTAAATAGTATTAGTCCAATTCATAAATTGTTGTTCAGGCAAAGAATTCCATAGAGATTGAAACCATTTCCCGCCTCCGCCTTGCTTTAATCTTTCACTACTGAGTACTTCTTCTAAAACACCATTACGTAATAACGCAATGCGATCAGCGAAACGAACAGCCATTGCAAGGTCGTGAGTAACCCACAAAACACCTTTACCATCAAAGCAAAGAGACTTGATATGTTGTAGAAGTTGCATCGCATGTTCATCGTCTAGCCAAGATGAAATTTCATCCGCAAGAATATATTCAGCTTGGGAAAGTGTCGCGCTACAAGCCAGAACTCGTTTTGCCATTCCCCCGGAAAGCTTATTGGGATAACTATGGATTAAATCTGCTTGTAAATTATATTGTTGTAAGTGCAACGCGACGTCGTGCATTTGAATATGCTGCCCACTTAAGACAGCGGCACGTTCAAGTTGAGGCCCTATCTTAATGAGAGGGTTTAATGCGCTAACTCCTTGAGGGATATAGCACAATGAATTGCCGCGATATTGCTGTTTTGACTTTTCTGTTAACTGACTTCCATTTAACACAATATCACCACGGCAACGCATATTTTCAGGTAACAAACCTAAACTGCTTTGCAGTAGTAAACTTTTCCCTTCCCCGCTTCCTCCTACCAATGCAACCATTTCACCTGGAGCCACATCCAATGAAATATCTTGTAAAAGCGGAGACCACTGTTTTTTGCCTAGCCAGCGAAATTTCGCTACATCAATCGTAAGGTTATCAAAACTTAGCATCAATCGCTCCTCAACCATAATTGTTGTACTGCTTTAGCAAATTGATCGAATAACAGCACTAAACCAACTAATGCGATGCCCGGAAACATGGCTAACCACCATGCTCCTGTGCTCAAGTAACGCAAGGCATCGGAAAGCAAAATACCTAACGATGCTTCATGTGGAGACAAACCAAAACCCAAAAAACTCAGTGCTGCACTGTGTAATATCGCATGTGGGAACATCAATAATGTCCCCACCAACCATTGTGAAAGGATCATCGGTAAATAGTCATACCGGCATCGATAGAGCGCACTATTTCCAATCCGTTTCGATAACATGATGTAATCTGTTTGCTGCACTCGGAGCAACTCGGAACGTAAGATCAACGTCAACTTTGGCCAATGTGTCAACGCAACCGCCCAAATTACACCCACTTTGCCACCACCTAATGTAAAGCAAATCAATATCAGCAATAACAAGTGAGGTAGTGCTAATAACGAATCAATACATCCACGTATAACATAATCCATCGTCTTACTAAATGAGGATAAACTTGCCATCACGAGTGCTATCGCTCCGCTCGATACGGCTGCGATGGTGCCAATTTGTAAGCTGGTCGCTATTCCTTGGAATACTCTGTCCCACAAGTCTCGACCTAAATTATCAGTACCAAATAAATGTATCCACGATGGCGCTTGTCGACGGTCGAGTAAATTCACTTCTACATCAGTTTGGGAAAGCCATGCTGCATAAGCCCCTAAAGCGAATAAGCACAACAAGGATATAACTAACTTAATTAAAGCCTTATTTGGGTTATAAGTCATGGCTCTCGGAGTACCCCTTTATTCACGCTCTTGAGCATCATGTCAGAAATACTGTTACTAAAGAAAATCACTACCGCACATAACATCACAATCCCCATTAATAAAGGGATGTCACCCCGCAAACCCGCATCAATGGTTGCTTGTCCTAAGCCTGGGTAAGCAAACACCTTTTCTGCTAGCAATGCGCCACTGAGCAATTCTCCCATTGAGGCAAACTGTAAACATATTGCGGGTGTAACCGCATGTTTTACTACATGAAAGCTGACCATTGGCCACCCTTTATCCCCTTGTGCTTTCGCATAGTGGATAAACTCGCTGTTCATCACCTCAGCAACTTTCGAACGAGTATGCAGAGCTATATTACCAATACCTAACATCCCTAAAGCCACTACAGGTAACACAAGATGATGCACTTTTTGTGACAATGTTGATGTTTGTTCATCTAAGCCTATCGGCCAAGCGCAACAAATTGGCGCCCACTGTAATGAAACAGCAAAAAGTGACAATAAAAGTAAGCCAACCCAAAAAACAGGAATTGAAGCCAATAAATAAGACAGTGTTGAAATGACTTTATCCGGCCATCTATTTAGGTAACGCCCGGCTACCAACCCCAAACAAAAACCCATCGCCCCAGAAAATAGCCATGCCGATAATAACAAAGCTAATGAAGGCGCTAACCTATCAGCAATCACCTGTGAAACAGGGGTGTTATAGAGCATGGAGTACCCCATATCACCTTGTAATAACTGAGAAAACCAATGCCAGAACTGCATCCATAATGGCTGATCAAGCCCCCAACGAGCTGCAATCAATGGATATTGCTCGGGGGAAACATGCATTAAATCATTGCCAATGTAGGCTTTAATTGGGTCTATTGGTGAATAGCTTAGGAGAATAAAAACCCCAAATGCTGTCACTAATAATAAACAGACAAACCGCAATAAAAGCCCGATGGTTGTCCGCATTATTTACAAGTCCACGCCCAATCATCCACATTATTCAATACTGACCATGAACCATGAATTTCAGGTGCCCCCTTACCTAGCTCAACACAGTTATTCAATAAATAAAGATGTTGTACGTTCATTAACCAAGCCCAAGCGGCGTCACCTTGGATACCTGTTCCTGTTTTGCCATCCCAATCCACTTTCTGCCAAAATGGAATTGCCGCATCTTGGTCTGGCTGACGAAGTGCTTCTTCTATCACCTTATCGACTGCTGGATTTTTGTAGTAACCCGCGTTATAGAACCCCACACCAGCGGCTTTGCTGCTGTAGTTATGAACAAGCTCCATTGGGTCAAGACTCCCCCACCCAAATAATGTTGGGTTGGCATGCATGTACTTTTCCACGGTTTCCCAGCTGCCTGATTTTAAATCCATCTCAATACCAATTGGCTTTAAGCTAGCCCTTACGGCTTGAGCTAAATCACGACGAGTGCTATCCCCACTGGCGTACCAAAGCGTCAGTTTCGCCACTTTGCCATCTTTTTCTCTTAAGCCGTCTTTATTCAGCTTCCAGCCAGCATCTTCAAGTATCGTTTTCGCTTTTTCGACATCCCCATCTTTAAATGAAGATTGAGGGTTATTCCAAGGTAGGCCTTCAACGCCAGTATATGCAGGGATCGCAAAACCTTCTAATACCGCGTCTGCTAATAGCTTACGGTCAATGGCGTAGTTGATCGCTTTGCGAATAGCAACATCGGAAGTAATGTCGTTACCAATTGGGTCGCCTGACGCATTTTTCTCTCCCGCAGGTGGAATTGGGAAGGAAATCCCTCGGTTTTCAACACTGTGGCGCTCAATCAATCTCATGCTTTTCACATCTTTCGCATTACTCGCCACGGCAGCAGGAATACGAACAATATCTAATTCACCACTTTGAGCGGCAGCAAAAGCACCATCTTCATTCAAGAAAACAAAAACCATTTTATCGAAATCGTTTTTAGGCCCCGCATAAAATGGGTTTCTTTCAACAATTAATTGCTGACCTGGTTGGAAGTTCACTAAGCGATAGGGACCTGCTCCGATAGGATTATGGGCGTATTTTTTCGCATCATATTTATCCGCAGAAACAATCCCTAATGAACCTAATACGTTAATAAAGGTACTTTGCGGAGCAGATAAAGTCATTCTAACAGTAGATGGGTTGATTTCCTCTGCTTTAGCAAAGTTCCCCATATCGACTTTTCCACCACTTGCGGCGGCGTTGTTATAGGTAAAAACAACATCTTTTGCGGTTAATGGGGAGCCATCGGAAAATTTTAGTCCGTCTTTTAATTTTAACGTCCACTCTTTACCATCATCTGAATGCTCATATTTTTCAAGCATATAGCTATGCCATGATAAATCAGCTTTTTGTTTTAATAATGGACTATGTAAAAGTAAATAGCTGCCGTGGCTCCAGCCTAACATCGGGTCAAACCCTTCAGTTGGCTCAGAACCAATCGCTAGACGCAAAGTTTGTGGTTGCTGTGTATCGGTCGCAGCATTTGCCCCCATCGATAGCCCCATAAAACAAATAGCCTGAATAGCTATTGCTATCTTCTTTTTCATATACCCATCCTAAATTACCAGCTGTATTTAGCAGCTATCCCAACCGGTAGTTCAAATAAACCCACCAATTAGGATAAACTGCAAGAAATAATATATTTGATAACTAATCTGCTTTTTCTCGATATGCGTCTTCATCAAATTCAACGGTATCTAAATTGTCACCAACAGCACTTTGGTCAACTCTGACTGGCGTAAATTTATTGATTATCCAAAGAATTAAGATTGTAAAGACAAAGGACCAAATACTGGTAAAGACAACGGCCACAGTTTGCTTCACAATTTGCATCCCGTTTCCTTCAATTAACCCTGCTGGCCCTTTCGCATTCCAAACCGTTGATGCAAATACACCGACTAAAATCGAGCCTGTAATACCACCAACACCGTGCACACCGAATACATCTAATGCATCGTCTAAATGGCGTCGGACTAAGAAAACACAGGTATAACAGACGATACTGGCAATAACCCCGATAATTGCTGCAGAACCAATTGAAACATAACCTGAAGCAGGTGTAATAGTGGCTAAACCGGCTACTGCCCCTGTTAAAAAGCCGACAAGTTTAGGTTTGCCTGTATGCAAGCGTTCAATAATAAACCAAGTAATTGCCGCAAATGCAGCCGCAATATCAGTAGTAATAAATGCCGAAACGGTTACGGTGTTGACTTGCAGTTCAGACCCAGCGTTAAAACCATACCAACCAAACCACAATAAAGCCGCGCCAAGTGCAATATAAGGAATATTATGAGTACCATCTGACTTAACGACTCTTTTACCTACATATAACGCTGAAGCTATTGCAGCGAAACCGGCTGTTGCGTGAACGACAATACCACCCGCAAAATCAACAACTCCCCACTTAGCAAAAATGCCATCTGGGCTCCAAACCATATGAACGAACGGTGCATAGACAAATAATGTCCATAAGGTTAAAAAGATGAGATAAGCAGGGAAATTAACTCTATTTGCGAAAGCTCCTGTAATCAAGGCTGGGGTAATAATCGCAAACATCATTTGATATCCAAAATGAACCAGTATTGGTAAGCCGCCATCATTACCGGTATACATCGTTTGAGGGCTTATGTTATTCAAGAATGCATAATAAAATGGGTCGCCGACAATCCCATTAATCGAGGGACCGAACGATAATGAATAACCAACCACGAACCAAATAATTGCCACCCATCCCATAGAAAAGAAACTCTGGGACATAATGGTAATAACACTTTTACGAGAGACTAATCCACCATAGAAAAAAGCAAGTCCAGGAGTCATTAGCATAACAAGACTTGTACAAAGCAGCATAAATGCTGTATTTGGGACATCCAATACTGCAAGTATATTATTCATTAATTAATACTCTCCAATGAATGTATTCATATTTAGAATATCGAAATAGGAAATGATTATTTCATATTTATAGCAGTTTAATAATTGATTTATATATTTACAGTTCAATCACATAGTTATCTTTTTTCATAATATAACATTCAGTGAGATAATCAATAGAATTATTAACCAAAATAAAAATAATGGATTATTCATTTTAACGTTAAAAATTTAATATAAAATAGTCAATAATAAATAGTACTGGTAGATTAAATTTTAACACTGATGAAGTGTTAAAATTTAAATTAGCTCTTTAAGACTAAACGCCGCCGAGGTTCAGAGTGGCACATGTATAGAGATTTTGAGTTCGCTTATCAAACAAGCGCAACGCGGTGTTATTAAAGAAAAAATGATTAAAAAACTCACAATCACCACAGTTTGTCACTTTATGAGGATCTGCCGTCAAGCCTATTACAAACGACAAGATACATCTGATAAAAAGAGAAGTCAGATGATATTATTGTCTATTCAGTGAAATCAGAGCGCATTTTTCATGCCTCTATTAAGTGTTCGTAGTTGCACTTTATTTTCAAACAAAAACAATTAATTATTGGACGTGAACGATTATTTTCTTTATTTAAAAAACATCGATTATTGGTGCCAACTAAACGAAATTATCATCTAACAACATTAAATCATCATTGCTTTCATCAGCATCCAAATTTAATTAAGTCAGGATTTACTCCCACGCAACCAATACAATCTTGTGTCGCTTATATTACCTATTTATAAACTCATGAAGGCAATACTGATTTAAGTTTAATTACAGATGCTTATTCATAAAAAATTTGGGTTATCATTTAGATGACAACATGAGAATGAAGACGGTGAAGAAATCGTTGCTCTATGCATTAAAAAACGACATTCAGAAATACCATTGTTCCATCATTATGATCGTTGAAATGATCAACAAATTCAGTAGAAGATCTAAGCGGAATCTTTGAGTTCATAATATTTTTGATGTGGTGTTAAATAACCAATCTTTGAAAGGCATCGATAGTAATTGTAAAACTAAACGTAATTTTCAACCTCATCGATAACAGATTGATGATTCATAAACGATAAATGATTGAGTCTTTCTGTCTTTAAACTCCTAAAAATTTTTTCCATCACCGCATTGATGTACCCCTATATGTGCCACCTAAAGGGGAGAGTTTTCAATAGACGTTAGTAGATATTGGGATAATGGGATTTAGTTGAAATACTTGATTGCTTATTTTTATAACTTAAGGGGATTGGAAGACTTTAGAAAATGTTGCTAGAAGTGAAGATGGCGGAGGAGAGAGCCATGCACAGCACTTATTTAATTGATATTTAATGTTTATTTAAATTCTAACTTTCATTCTATACAAATTTCTATACAACTAAGATCATTGCTAGGCTGTTTTTGATGCCTATTTTTTCTTGGCTCAATGAAATATCCCAGTTGCATAAATGTCATCAATATATAATTTATTGCAGATAATGAAACACCAACAAGAAATAACCCCCCTCCTATAATTTTCCACGACTTCGTTACATATAGCGCTAATAACAGACATGGATTTAATTGATCTAAATGACTTGACAGATCTAATTGATCTAATCATAATTAACTCATAATAATTACCACAGAAAGGTATCGCAAATGAATTTCGCTCTCGTTACAGATAAACAAAGCATCATACAAAATATAAAAATGTTTGATTCAAATCTAACAAATAGAACGTTGAATGGATTAGAGGGGCATCTGGGTCGCTTTAAGTGCTGGTACGCATGGTATGATGAGCAGAATTTAACTTGGCAATTTGGACCGTCGAAGCTGATAGGCTACCGCCTAATTACAATAGATGACTACCTTAATAACCACAATGACCTTGATGGAAAAGTAACAGAACTACAACTTTCAAAATACAGGGATATTGTTGACGAGCCCCAATTCAAATTATTAGAAAATTTACTATACGAAAAATTAAGCATGTATCGTAAAAGACCTAGTGCAAATACAAAAATATACACCATTAAAGATGACAACCCTATGAATAAGATAAAATACATTCCAACAAATTTAAATAAACCAAAGTTTTATTACGAAGATAAGGCTGAAACATTCGATAAAGAAACATCGCTGCCTATTATTTCCTCTGATGATTCAGAGATCAAGTTCGATTTAATATATGGCAAATATAATTATTCAGTAACCTTAGAGAAAACTAGCGAAGATATCTATAAAGGAAAGGCAATCCGATTAGGTGACAAGCTTGAGATAGACGTATCAGCCCATGTAGTTATAGACGAATATGGCATTGAAATTTATGGATTTAAGTGGATGGAAGAGGATGTGAACTATCCATTCCGAGTGTCTTTTGATGCTGAATGATGAGGATCCGTAATGTCCCAAATTTGTATTCACATTACAGATGATGACAAACATAAATTATCAAAATTTAAAATAACTACTGCCGAGTTATTACATTTAGCTATACAACAATATAATTCTGAAATTATTTATAATCCTGTCATTCAAGGTGAATTAAGCGATTATATTAGATCCAATGTCAATGAAATGGCACCTGAAGAAAAAGCAGAAATATTTTACTCTCTTACAGGAAAGGACAGTACAAAGATAATTCAATTATTATTTAGAGTTGGATACAGTAAAGCTAGCTCGATTAAACATAAATTAATAGATAAAAACCTTATAGATTATTAAGTTATAGAAAACTCCTGTTAGTTAAAAATAGACTGGCAACGTATATACTATTGCCAGTCTATTCCTTTAACAACAAGCTGATAACCATTAAACCATTCATAGCGACCTGTCGCGGTTACTTTGTTTCCTTTCTGGCAGGTCATTAGCTCCAGCGCGTTAATATCGAATGCCACTATCTTTAACGGGTACGGGCTACGCTTGTCACTCTCAGCCTGAATAGTCATTGTGGCCATAACTTTACCTGTGGCTGTTTTAACTCGCTCAGGGGCTTTGATTACCGTTCCTGATGTGGTGATCCTGATTGATTTTGCTTTTCTCATTTCTGGTTTATTCATCTTGATACCATCACAATATAAGCTATTGGTTAAAATAAAATGCTGATGGGACTCTGGAAGATTGGGTAATAATTCCAATTTCTAGGGGTGATCTAAACGTCAATTTATCCATGATGATACGGGATTATCCCGTATGTAGATATAAGCTGTTGATTATACTTAATTCCGTTAAATCGACGGAATCAAAATATAACTAATTGATAACGTTTAATTCTGTCACAAAACCAGATTAACGCTCATTGGTCATCGCTTCAGCGACCAATGGTAAGAGGTGGCAACACATTGTTTTCATTACTAACGGTCAAATTGACCACCTGAAGCCTTAGCGTAACCTTAGTGTTAGTTTCCATTTGCTAAAGTCCGTTTTCACTGGAAACCATTGTGGAAACCTCGCCGTAATCTCGCCCTGATTCCTTACCGTAACCTTACCGTTATCGGCTTAACCCTCCCCGTAACATCCCCGTTTAACCTTGCCGTAATCTTGCCGTTTAATCGTGTTATACGGACCGTAATAGGACCGTTATTTTAGCTTGAGTCATTCATGTTCAGAGTAGATAACCTATTGATTTACTAAGTAACGCATATTTGCGTCACGGTAACTTATTAGCATCTACAGATTGCAACAAAATA
This sequence comes from Providencia rettgeri, assembly GCF_013255915.1. Taxonomy (GTDB): domain Bacteria; phylum Pseudomonadota; class Gammaproteobacteria; order Enterobacterales; family Enterobacteriaceae; genus Providencia; species Providencia hangzhouensis. The sequence continues at coordinate 3,174,088 of NZ_CP053896.1, forward strand.
TCATTTAATGAATATGGGCGACTAATCACCCATATTGCCAATGAGGCATCAAGCAAACCTATTTATTTTTACTTTTTTTCCAAATTATAAAATGAATAATCCCTAAACCACCGTGACCATAAATATAAATCTCAATTAAAATTGTGAGTGATTTATGAATACTTCTAGCCTCTAAAGCAAGTGGTGACTGCTGTAACCATAGAATAAACCATGCAATACCAGACAAAATAACAATTGATAAAGCACCTAACCCTAACCCTTGAACTGTCGCGGCAATCCCTTTAGGTGAGCTGTCTGGTAGCTTTTTAGCTAAAAGAGAGTTTATATCTTCTTTGATTTGCTTAAAGTCCCCCCAGAGATAGGGATAAAAATATCTAAACCCTCGCTGGTTAAAACATAACACGACTAAAAAGAACGTTAAGAAAAAAAGTACAAAACCTGAAACGATATGAATCCAAGTGAATAAATAAGTCTCGTCAAAAAACGGAACAACTACTGACTTAGTTCCCGTCATCCAATTACTCACAATGATTTGTGATATTACCAAAAGTAGAATTAACGCATGTAAAATTCTTATTTTTTTAGTCTGATAAAGCCCAAAAAAATCCCAAATCGATTTTAATATGCTCACAATGCTTCACCTTTTTTATAATATTTCTCACAGACACAATTTAATAGCTTATAACACTCTTGTTTATGGCTTTAAGTCCTAAGCGTAGAATATTTTATATGAAATATAGTTCACATCTACCAATTAATTACGACCATCCTTTTAAGATGATTACATTTATCGTTATGAGATGTTTTTATTATCAGTATGAAATTAATATTCAGAGGACAAAATTGTCCTATGGGTATCGCAATGCTTATTTGCATTGTGGTTACTTTTGGTGGTTACCAGAGTGGTTACTTTTATCTCATGGCCATTATTAGAATATTGCCAGCCAGTGACGAGCCTCCGATTTCAGAGCCTCATGACTCCTTGAGATTAAGGAGTCCTATTTAACCGCCTTAAGTGCCCTTGATTTCAAGGCAACCTATATCCTGTATACCGTAGCACTTTTTAGTGCTTCGCTTAATATTTAACCATTGCGATTATATTCACATCAACGTTTTAGTGCTGGCTTAGTCCATTGGTAGGTTGGTGCTGTCATTCTACGTTTGTGACGCTCTTTAGCCTGTATCGTCTGCGCTACACCTGTTCTAATCGCTAACCTATCGCGTCCGTTCAGTGATTGCCCTTGCTGGTGGGCTAACTCCATCATAACGGCTTCTATTGCTTCACGTTGTAACATGGCTATACCTCAAAGGTGTTGTGATTATCGTTATACCTTGATTGTGCTGAATTGGAACAATCAAAGCCCATCAATCCACTAGCATAAAACATGCTGTTTTGCTGGCAACCAGAGTGGCAACCGTCAAGATAGCAACCAAGTTATATCCGTCAAAACTAGTCCAAACTTATTATCCTTGTTTTGCTGCGTACCATTCTGCGTACTTTTATGCAACATCATGATTTTATTTAATTATAACGAATCGTTAGAATTAAGTGCGTACCTACTGCGTACCTATTTGATTTTGGACGGGGCTTATAAATTTCTTTGGCGTGATGACAAGTTTTGACAAGTTTTCGACCACAACAATCAACAACATTTACTTTGTTCTCATGTCAGGTTTTGTCAGGTTCTGATGTCAACAATTGTCAACATTCAGCGGATAGAGTATCCAGTAAAATATAGCCTTTTCGGTGGATACCAAAGCGGATACCTTGCAATCACTATAGCAACACGATAGTACCACCGTGGTTTATATTAGTACCATTTTGGTACGTTATTACCGTGAGTCTTTTTGATAACAAAATAACTACACCGTGTTTTTGAGTGGTTAGCTGTACTGGCTAATATTTAGCTACTTTGGCTAAAGGCACTAATTTGTGGTTTTGATATGAGAGCTTCATTTCAAGCCGTCCTTAGTACCAAGGGTAGCATTTCAACTGTCACCCTTTCCGACTATGGTCATAATCACAATCGTTACCTCTCCTCAATTTTGAGGGCACTGTTTCTATTGATAAATACAGGCTCAAAAATGAGCCGATTGATTCTATTGGTAAAATTAGACTGTGCTCAAATTTGAGCTTTGCCATGTATTCAATCAGTTACAAGGCGCAATAATACGCTTTGCTTGTTTTATAGTAAGTTACCCTAACTTTAAGTTATGGATTTATCCGTTAAATCCACCAGCAATTTTACATTTTCTAATCTGTATAACAGTGTTATACGCTGATATAATAAGCACTCACTGAATTAATAACGGACTATTATCATGAGTAAATCTAATCTTATTGCCTTTCGTCTACCTGCTGAAATTCAAGCTTTGTTTAATGATGCTGTATCGAATTCTGGCAGCGATAAAACAACGTGGATAGTCTCAGCTATCAAAGAGAAGTTAAACCGCCCAGACAGTAATCCTGATGCTCGTATGCTGTCGCTGGTGGAACGCCTAGAATCATCTGTGGCGTCTTTAATTGCTGGTAAGGCAGATATCCCGCCGTATACCTATAATGAGTCCGCTGTCGTTTCTGTGGTTAATTTGGTGCTATCAGAGGGCATAGATAACGGACGGATTATCGCTGAACGAATTAATGAGGCTGGTTATCAAACTAAAGGCGGTAAAGCGTGGGATAAGGATATTTATTCAGCGTGGAAGCGCCACAAGGATATAGCAGGAAAATTAGATAGTGACAGTTGATATCAAGTCCAGAATTTAAAACCAAGTTGCTTCATCGCGCGTTAAAGGGCGATTTTATTACTTAATTCGCCCAATCAATCAAAATAAACATCAACCGTAGTTACAAGGAAAAAATACTGTTTAACCAATTATCAGTTTCTATATTATTTCCCATTTCATATGGCCCATGAATGCTGGCAAAACAGCCTTTACTTTCAACAGTAATATCTTTATTAGTTACTAGCCAGTTAACGACACAAATAACTAAATTTCCATAATCCACTACACCTTCAACAACACCAATATGTAGTATTTTGATTTCAGAAGCCCCTTTTCCCATCATTCTTTTAATTGCTATCCGATCATTTTTTTTTATTTTTTTTGCTCTTTGATATTGAGCTTCATCTTCATTTTTTTTATATCCTAAAACCCAAATTTTATTTTCTATGAAAGTTTTATCTTGATGATCACATCCATCCCAACTAGCCCCTGCTAGCCAATAGTTCGTAGCTTCAGTCATAATATTTCTCACTTTCTGTTTAACTTTTTATTTTATTGATAGTAAATACTATTATATTTAATCATTTAAATTTCAACACACGAGACGTTAATTTATCGACAAATGGAATGAACGCCTGCCAGTAATAATCCTCTAATCTTGCCTGTTCCGCTACTTTCTCCCTGAATTTCTCCCATCTCATGCCTTTGGGTTTATCGAAAGAATACACATGTTTGGTTAGGTTACTAACATCTGGGCTATAACCCCAAATAGCAAAGCGACCTACTCGCACCTTGCGCCTTAATCGGTCAAGCTTGTTTTCACTCTGGCTGGCATAGTGGAAATTCCAACATGCTCTACAGGCTAAATCTTTACGACTAAAATAAAGCTCTGCTCTACGTTTACGGCAATAGGGGCATGAATACCAATAGCGAACGCCATAACCTGCTTGAGTAGTGACTAGTGATAGAGAGAATCGCTTATCGCCTATAACAACCAAGTAATTATCACCGTTTTTACCAATGATTAATTTCCCTGCGCTAGTATCCCACTGTAGGCCTTCACCATTGTTTTTAAACTTTCTGATAGTAGCTATAGTGCCATGCCCGATAGTTGGTAATGCGTCCGTATAATGCCTTGATTGTGGTCTCATAATGCCTCGCCATTTTCAATCCGAAATAATATGAGTTTTTCATAAATTGTCATTCTCGTTACTTCATCAATCCCTGTGATACCAATAGATACAAGCCTATTTCAAGGTGAGATTAATATTCTCTTTTTATGGACTCCGAAAACTCTTGCTACCTTGCTACGATGTCCGAAAACTAACCGCTAACGTGTCCGATAATTCCGTCTAGCGTGTGTAAAAACTATCTAACTACCTTTGCTAACGTGCCCGAAAAGTCATATTTCTCCCTCGCGCGCGTACTGTTCACGAAAGTACCGAGTTAACGCTTCAATTCTTCCTGAATATACTTAGCTAAATTGGGTAACGTTTCCTCTACACCTTTTTTCAGGAACTCTTTTTTAGCCGTTGGACGCTTAAAGTTCTGCTTAACTTTCGGGTCATGCACATACGCGGCATAGCTGGCGGAATAACCAATACGCCCCGTTACTCGCGTACCGTTAATGGTGACTGTGCGAAACTGGCTATTGATCAATGTTGAGGTATCGATAGGCGTATAGACTGCGGCCTGTGCTCCAGCGTCGATAAGAAACCGCTGCATAGCTAAAGACACTCTTTGCTGAACATGGCTAACATAGCGGTCAAAGCTACCATTTCCTTTTTTACTGACAACTTTTACTTTTATCATTGCTGTACTCCAATAAAACTAAAGGGCAGAAATCTGCCCATACTTATTATATTTTGGGGCCTGCTGTTGTGTTGTTGATTACTGAACGGTGTATGGGCCCTTTCTCATTCATATCAGTGATAATGATCCTTGCCACATCTTCACCAGTAAGCCCTTTTTCCATTCTTGGTTCGATGGCGGCATTTGCCACATGGTTTTCAATTACCACACTGAAATTAACACTACTGCCACGTCCGCCCTGTAAATCTTTGTTTGATATAACTCGCCCATTGTCACCAGGGATCATGTATTGCTTGCCCGTACTCGCTTGGAATATCTCAGGCTTACCATTTTCACCGACACGATAGTATTTACTCGCATCAACTACCCCGCCATTCTTACGCCCTCCGCCAAAGCCAACCATAGACATGGCTTGCCCTGCGGTTTGAGCGGTTGTATAGGCTGATAATCCCGTTCCTGATGCTGCTCCACCTGTGGCAATCGATGCCGCTATAGCTGCAGGTGTCCAAGCTGCTAGGGCTGCCGCACCTCCTGCTGTTGCTGCCGCTGCGTTCGCTGCCTGTGAAGCAACGCCAATTGTTTTAGTCAGGATGAAGTTTTTAAGCATCTCCACACCAACCTGAGCAATGGAATTTACAACACTGTTTAGCATCGTATTACCTAACGAACGCAACGCCTCGGACGCATCCATTGAGCCAGTGATTAACCCTGTCATGACGTTTGAAACATTACCCGCCAGAGAATCAACCGCAGACGCAAGCATTTCATAGCCTAGGTTCTGCTGTCTCATTAGCTCCCATTGTGCCGCTAACTGCTGCTGTTGATACTCTTTCTCTGCTGCGGTTCTGAGTAGCTGGTATTGCGCATCGGTTGCCGCTTTGGATGCGGTGAACTGGTCATGGCTAATCTGCTGTTTTGCATAGGCTTCATTAAGTATTTGTAACTCTTGCGCTTTGTATTCTTTCATCATGGCCAACTTCTGAGTATGCTCATTAGCCAATGCCTGAATCGGGTCAAATTTAGCGCGGTTCTCCTCAATGTAATTCACTGAGGCATTGATTTTGATATCGGTCATTCCCTGATTAAATGACACCATCGCCTCACGCCCCATGCGCTCAAAATCTTCCTTGTTGATGAAGCCCTCATCTAACAAACGTTTGAGGGTTTTCACTTCCTCACCAAAGGTATGCGCCAGTTTCAACTCTGGGGTGATTTCCTGAGCCGCAATAAAATCATTCACGCGCTGATTGAGGTCAAACAGTTCCGCAGCCTCTTTCGAAATAGCCGCTTTTTGTTTCTCTGTTGCCTGTGCTCCAAGTCGCTGAACAGCTTCATAGATTGCCATTTCGCGGTTAACATCGGCTGCGCCACTTTCCAGTAATCCATAGCGTTTTTTCAGTGTGGCCAATTGCTCACTCTGACGCTTTATCGCTTCATTTGCTTGGTTGGCGGCTTTAGCAGATTTATTGCCTTTTGATTTACTGCTTAGTGCGGCTTCTTGGGCTTCACGTAACTTGCGTATGGCTTCAATAGCTTTCGGGAGTTCGGTATTGTAGGCCGCTGAACCTTGTTGTAATCCCATTTGCATAAGGAGCAACGAGGCGTTGTATTCATCCAGTGCCGGCTTACCGTCTTTCATGCCAATAGTGAGGGCTTGGGTACGCTGCTCAATCTCAGTAAGCGAGTTAGCAAGATTTAAACTGACCGTTTTATCAAACTCATCCGTTAATTCTTGGATTTTCTGTTTAAATATTTCAGAGTCTTTAGCAAAGCCGTCAGCAATTAACGCCTTTTCTAGCTCTTTGATAGCCTGTTCTTTCTTAACGGCTGCCTCGCTGCCTAACTCCAGTGATCGGGCTACTTGTTGGTTAGCATCAATCACGCCTTTAGCTTGGCGTTGGTAAATTAAATCGGCTCTGGCCAGCTCATCCGTTTGTTGTGCTCTAACCTTAGCAATATCAGCGGCTTTACCTTGTGATACCGTCCAGCGACGAATATTTTGCTCACCTTCGGATATAACTAACTCATACTGTTGCTGTTTTTTAGTAAGATCATCAATCAACTTCACAAAGTCATCACGCACATATGGAGTGCCAACTTCCATACCTTGAGCTTTTTGGGATTTAATCGCTTGCTCAATTCTACCAAGTTCTTCTCTGTAGTAGCGTAACTGCTCATTTACGTCTAATAGGTTTTTTTTCTGTCCGTCTAGTTCTGTGGTTGTTTCCGCTATCTTCTCGCCTAAGCGGTTAGCCACAACACGCGCCTGTTTTGCTGACAGTTCGTCAATTTTATCAATCCACTGATCTACCCTGTCGTTAAACTCTTTGGTGGCGGTGTCATCGTTCATGGCGTTATACAATGCGTAAACACCTGCGGCAGCTAAAAAGAATACACCAGTAGGACCACCTAATAATCCCACTGCGCCCCGTAACCCTTGCATAGCGATAGATTGAGTTTTAGCGGCTTGGGCTGCGCGGTTATTGGCTGCGGTCACTGCGTCCGTCGTGGTCGCTAGTGTGGCTTTCGCTTTTTGCTCTAATGCTAATGCCGCATTTAATTTATGGGTTGCGTTGGCTTCAACTTCTTTCGCTTTGGCAACTTGAGCCTCTACACGCGCAATTTCTTTCCCTGTTGTAGCTAAATGCGTTTTGATTTTGGTTTCTGTGGCGTGTAGGGCGTTGCTGGCTTTGGTGACGCGTTGTAGATTTTCCTCACTCGCTGCCATTTGATAGGTTATTTCGGCATCCTTGAGCTGTACCGCCTGTCGTGCTCTCAGTGACTCTAAATCACGTTGCTTGGCATCATTAGCCGCTTCTAGTGAATAAACGTGCTCTAACGCTGCCTGAGCCGCTTTTAACTCGGCTTGTGCGGATACTGTCAGATTTCTAGCGTTAATGACTTCTTGGGAGGCTGCGGCTTGTAATGCCTGTGCTTTCATTTGAATAGCGCGAGTATGTGAAACCTCGGCTTGTGTGGCGTTAATCGCCCCTTGAGTGTGCTGTAAGAGTGAGGAGGTCGCACTGCCAATATTAGAAATATACCCCGCACCTAATAACCCAGAGACATTACTAATTACCCCTGTAAAACGCGCATTCGCGCTAGTCGCTCTATCTGTAGCGGCTGACGCTACGCCAATTTGCCCCGTTAACTCACTCATTTGACGTGATAATCGGTTAATTTCAGGCATTTTTAACGCACTGGAAACCGCGATTGCTGTTTTATCAAATCGGTAAAAGGCTTTTGACGTATCATCGGCCTGTTTACCCATATCCGCCATTTTCCGTTTTGTTTCTCTAGCCGCTTTTCCCGCCTCAAGAACGCCCTCGGTATCAGCTTTAATGATGATTTCAACCCCATCAATCTCAAACATAATGACCTCTCTTTTAATGTTTCGCTGATAACCCGCTGACATTACCATCACGTAATGCAAAGCGTGTCATTTCGCCAATCACGTAAATACACTGATCTGTGATGGAATAAGGCTTGGTAAATACGTTTAGGTAAGGAAGCAATAAATCACATGCCTTACTCTCAACGTCGAACGACTCACCACGAGACTTAACAATCGATACCGCATTATCAAATAGCCCTGCCGCCAGCAATTCAGGGATCACCTCGCCTGTAATGCCGTTATAAGTCACTAATGTTGTTCCCGTTTCCGCTTTTAGCCCATCAACATAAATCTGAGCTATGGTGCTTGCTAACTGCTGTAACTTTTCCATTAGAACCCCTCACGCTGTAAGGCATCACTTAATAGCCCTTGAATCAATTGGCTAATAGGCGCTCGTTGAATGAAAACATCTTTTTCACCCTGTTTTTCTTTAAATTTTTTAACGCGATCTACTATGTCGCTTTCAATTGACACTGCTTTGAAGGTTCTTTTTTGCTTATCCATGATTATTTATCCACCCTGTTGTTATATACACTACAATTATAATCCAGAGTAAAAAATAAACAACAATATATTGCTATAAATAATAGGAAATATAGAAATATTTTCTATTAACTTTGGTTTTTATAAAATTAAGACAACAAAAAACCGACTCAAGGTCGGCTTCTGTTCTATTTATATACTTGCTATTTCAACGGTGAGTTATAGACAGGACTTTTAAAAGTATAAATTAGATGCGTTTTCCCTTGATTTGATACGCTCATTCTTAAGTTTGCTTTGTATCCATCTTTATCAAAATCCATATTAACGTCGCCACAATCTTGGCTTGCTAAGCAATTAAAAAAATCACTTTCATCTTTAATGATATGGGTTTTATTTACAGGTTCGCCATATACTTTTTCCAGTTTATTTCCCGCTTGCTCATATAGTTCAAATGCTTCATCTTTGGTTGTTGCTTTCTGATCGAAGTTCTCAGTATAAAATATATAGAACAGCCCTAACTTATCGTGAAATGTTGTAAACAAAATAGCTGCGTCGTGTCCGTCAGGTGTTTCTTGAAAAGTACAGGAGTGTTCAAAATTACAGTTTGTATCTTTTAAATTTAATGCTTTAACACTTTCTTTAGTCTGCCCCCACTTAAAGCCGTAGGGTGCTGGTGGACTGTTATCACATCCCGATAGAAACAAAGCCAATAAAGCCGTTATCATGATTTTTTTCATTTGGTGATCCTTTTAGTTGATAAGGCCAATTATACATAACCGCCTCGGCTTATGCTTTGGCGGTGTTCAACTAATAACTATCTGTAACGCCTAATCAGAGCCTTTCTAGCAATTTTGATTTGTTCTGGCGTACCTGTAATAACCATGCGTCTAAAAATAAATCCTGAAGTTTTGACATTAACGTCAGCGATACGCCTGACGGCTTGCATGGCATATTTAATTTTATCAAGCTCAAAGATTGTATAAGCCAATTCAATTACATCTTGATTACCTTTGCTTCTGTAAATAATTTTCATAAGGCTCCTGTATCATTTCTTTAGCCACTCTATCAGTTTTTGCTCCGCTATGCTTTGTTGTTCTGGCGTAACCTCTCCGTTAGGTTGTCCGTGCATATCAAACCGATTGCCGCCCAGAGTAAGAGCTTTCAAATATGCCTTGCGGCTGATGTATGACCGTAATCCCTGTTTAATGTGGCTCTCGGGGATATCCAGCCCTTTATCTGTAGCCTCAGCAATCATAGCTTCCTTGATGCCAATCATTAGCGGCTTGGCATCTGGCTCACTGAATAGCGTCCAATGCTTCGCTATACGGTCGATGCGGTGTTGTTTCTTCTTCGCGTGAACATCTGCCTTATTTTTCTTCTTCGGTTGCTGTTGGGCTTCCTGTGGCGTTTTAGCCTGTGTGTTTTTTGGTGTGTTCGTCGCTGGTAGATTTGTTACATCATTGTTATTTTTTCTTAATGATAAAGTCACTCGGGTCATGATTTCTTTTTCCTCAAAAAAACTTTTCTATTAAATACGCGATCAGGTGTTGGTTCAGTCGGTTCAGTTGGTTCAATTTGTAAAGATGATTGTTTTTAAAGTGTTTATTTGAAAATACTGAACCAACATACCCATGATTTGAACCGACATTTTCCATGTATGAACCAACATCGAATTTAAAAATGCCATCCAGTGGAAAAACTCTTTAATTCTGTGTGTTGGTTCAAAATGCCACTTTGTCGGTTCAAAACAGCCTCTTGTTGGTTCAGTGTTGGTTCAATAAATGCTATTTTTTCCTTATAAATCAATAAAACTTATCTACTGAACCAACTGAACCGACACTAAAACGATAAAATCACGCACATGAAAAAAACATTATGGGATTTTCATCCCTCCGCTAGTTGTTGCTCAACTGTTATCTTCTTCTGTGCTCTCTGGAGCGAACTGCAAAACGTAAACATTAAATTGCCGTCCGTCTATGCGTGGGCTTTTTCGTTGATAACCTCTCCCACTGGTGGGTGGTGTTAACATGCCAGCCATTTTTAACGCCTCAGCAAATTGTTTGTAGTTAAACCCTGCCGCGATTTCTTTCTCAAAGGCGGACGGGAAGGTATAAAAGATTATCGGGTCATCCTCATTACTGCCTTTCTTCCTATATCCTGCAAGGTCTCTAATAGGTAGATCCCTAACATCATAAGGAATTGGGGCAAATCGGCTTAATCCGTGAGCATTCAAAAACGCCTCAGCTTGTTCTTTGATTTGCTCATACTCTTTGTTTCCCGTGCCGAACTCTGCGACCCATACGTTAAATATTGCTTGAACTACATCCCTACAATCTTGTTCACTCCACCCCGTAATCACACGGCCCATAATCAAAGCGGCTTCAATCGTGGCGAATCGGTCGCTCGCTCGGTGTACCTGTTCCCCGTAGCTACTTGGAATTAACTTATTCCAGCGTTGCTGGGCGGCTCTGTAGGCTTCTTTAGCTTCGTCTTTATGATTCGATAGATACTCAATCCAATAACGTCCTGCTGCCCCATAGCTATCACGACAATTCACCTTGATTAAATCTGCGTGGGCTTTCCCTGTTTCACATTCGTGTAGTTCGGTGGCGCGTTCAATGGGGATATTCAGTAATCGCACTAATTGCCCTGCGTTCACTTTCACACCTGAATTTAATAAAAAGGTCTCAATGTCCTTTTCCCCTGTACTGATAGCCACCGTCCGCCAGCTTTGAACCTGCCTATTGCCACCATCTTTCGCACCTTGTATCTTGCCTTTGCCATTAAATAGCGTGTAAGCCGATTTATAGACGTGTTTAGGGTCTGCTCCTTGTCCGACTTCATCCAAATACAAAAGCCCGTCATTGTGCGCTACAGCCTCGTTAGTCATACCGTATTCAGTGCCATACCACGTTAAACGCTGTAAATCGGGATCACCGTATAAACTCACGGCCATATCTGCGGTGGTGCTTTTCCCTGCTGTCGATTGGGCGTAAATGTGAATACCAAAGCTGTCCGCCCCTGTGATACTCGTCATCGGTGCGGCTAAGGCTGCGCCAATTGCAAACATCATAAAACTGTTACCGTTAGCCAATCGCGCAACATCATTCCGCCAGCTTTCTACCGTTCCGCTTGTCTGGTAGGCGGTAGCGGCTGCGCTTTGCCCGTTAAAAAATATCGGTTGTTCGGGTGTGCCAATAATTGAGCCGTCTGGCATGATGTACGCGCCTTTGTGCCAACCTGATTTATTAGTGATACTCCAATTCTCTTTGAATTTCTGGCGCAAGAGCCAATCAGATAAAGACTGTCTTAGCCCTGATTTAGTTGTCACAATTAGCCCTGCATTTTTAAGCGTTTTCCAACCCTCACGCTCGCCAATATCCCCCATCGGAACGGCTTGAACGTTGTTATTACCCCACTCGAAAATCAAATACTTTTGATTCATGTCATTAACGCCTTTCGTGATACGTTTTATGGCGTTAGATAACCATTGCTCATGATTGATGATTTCCCCTGTTTCTTTGTCCGCTTTAGGTGTAACCAGAAATACACCATCGTCGCGTGATTCAATGCGTATTTTCATGGGGTCGCTTGGTTTTACTGTTTCGGTAATGCTTTCCTTTGCCGTTACAGTCAATGTAATCTCACTCATTGCCTCGTCTCCTTGTGGCTGATATATTCCCTCGCTGAAAGCAGAGGCAGTAGCTTCCCTCTCTCTGGATTGCAGGTAATCGTTCCAATCTCCCTGACAAGGTGGAATTGAAACATAGCCGCTAACTTCTCTCGCTGCGGCTTCTGCTTTCACCTTACCCGTATTGACCTCATTTTTACTGTCGTTATCCCCAGCAATGATAATTTGGCTCTCTGGGTACTTCGTCCGCATCACCTTAGCCACATGAATTAAGTTACTCGCATCAATTGCCGCTACTGTGTGCGCTTCTGGTTGGATTAACTGGCACGTCATGGCGGTTGCCAATCCCTCAGCTATAATCACCGTAGAAACGTTTACAGGCTCATTAATGGAGTAATAGCTGCCATTCTTCGCACTATCGAGTAATAGCCGTTTCTCGCCATTAGGTTTAATGGTCTGTGCGGCTGTGATTGTGCCGTCAGCGTCCATCAATGGAATAATTAGCGATCCATCGGCTAACAGGGTCACGGTGGTACTATCAAATCCTTTCGCCTTGAGATACTCAGATTTGCCCTGTTTAGCATTGGCAATAGTGCGGCTGTATCGCGCTGTAAAGCGTTTATGCTTCTCTATCTGCTCGTTAGCTTGGTTCTGGGCTTGCTGTGCTTTCAATGCGTCCTGTTGCGCTTTTACCTCATGGCTACGGTAGGCTGGTGGATTATCTGAACGGGTATCAATTCCAATCATGCCAGCCACCTCATAAGCGGCTTCTGTCACGCTACCGCCCAGAACACGCTGAACTAAGTCCAACCCATCACCCGAGCCGCACTGACTACAAATAAACGTGCCGTTGCCGTCTTTATCATCGAATCTAAAACGGTCTTTACCACCACAATGAGGACAAGCCGTGTGAGTGTTTAGGGGCACTTCTGCCCCAAGGTTAGATAATATGTTTTGCCATTGTCCGTTAGCTTTCAGCTTCACCTCACGGATAACATCAATCGGTTTCATTGAAACGCTCCCTTATCGGCTAAAGAGTCGCCCATATCATTAATCATGCTTTGCCAAACCTCGCGCCCGTAACCCGTGATATAGCCATTAATCACGCACTGATCCATTAAACTAACGGCTGTTGTTTCCCACATAGGAACAGACTGTTTAAGTGCTTCCAGCAAATAACTATCGACGAGCATTCGAATACCTTTCACACCGTCAATAATGGCAACCTCAATGGCCTTGTTGCCTACATTCATCGGAAACCAATCACCGCCATTACGTGTGGTTACATCGTGATAAATAGCGGCTGCGTAGCTATTCGCCAGTGAATTAACTTTAAAATTCTTCGTTATCATGTCATTACGTCCTTTTAATGAATGGTCACGGTGTCGCTAAACTCACCATCTTCTATAGCCTGAATGAGATCATCGTGAAGAATAGATAACCCCTCGCGCCCTCGGTCTGATAGTCGACAACCTTGTTTAGGCTCAAGATTGATAAAATCCCTGTACATTCTTATGGCCATAGCAGGGGCATATCCTGATTCGTAATGCTCGTAAGCTGCGCCCTCAACATGGTTTGCCAATAACATACGTTCGCTTGCTGCATAGACAGTTAAGGCTGCGTGTTCATTGCGGTACACTGCTGCTGTAATTTTTCCACCTTTCCCGTTATCGGTTTGCTGAAACCCGTTATTATCTGCCTGTTCCATGACAAACGAGGCAGCAACAATCCAACGCCAGAGAATGACGGTTTGCTCAATCGTGGATTTAAAAAAGCCTTCAACTTTACCTTTGCTAATGGCTAAAACCAACTCAAAACCCATTGATAAATCACCGTCAAAACTACCGTCGTTTAATACGTCCAATGCTTCGATATAGCTGATAGCCTCTTGGTTAGCTGCGTCAGTAATGAGAATTACACCGTGTTCGCTGTGCTCGAATGCGTTAATGTTTGTAATATTCATCGGTTCGCCTCCACTACCGCTAACTTATAAGCTCTCAACACATGCGAGGACTTACCTGTAATAATGGTTTTAATCACTAAGCCACGCTTTGTGCTGGCGGTTACATTCGTTTTAAGCAACACCGCATCCACAACCCGACGATGCTTTTTATATTGAAATAGATTGCTGGTTACGGTGATTTTGGCGACTGCGCCACTGTCAAAATAATTGAATTTCATTATTTGCCCTCCATAGCAGAATCAATAGACTTAACAGCATCACTCACCATCGAGAAAACAACATCGATCATGTGGGCGGTTTCCTCGTCCTGATTCGCCTCTTGCCAAACGCTTAACAGTGTCAGCACTCGGTTTACTTTCATGCGTGGCACTTCCAGTGATAAAACCATCTCTTTGTTAGCCATTACTTCACCTCACGCACATAGTTAATTCGGATATCGGTTAAACCGTCACGTTGCGCCTCTCGCATGACTTGCGATTGAGCATCTTTCTGGGTGGCAGATATCACACGCTTGCTAATACCTAGCGTTAAGCCTTTCGGTGTTGTGCCATACCCTGCGATTTGAAACGTTCTCATGAGCGATAATCCCCCATATCCTGAATGTGTAGCTGTGAGGCTTGTTCAATGGCCATTACCATTGGTTTAAGTGCTTTCTTCTCCTTGCGACGTAGGTTCATGGCATAACTACCGCGCCTACCGTGACCTTGATAAGAGTCAGCTTCTAAACTGCTAATCAAGTTTTGAGCCTCACCAATTGGCATGGCTTCAAGTTCCGCCAGCGTGGGTATTTGAATGTGTTTAATTTCGGGAAACTCAGAGAGTCGGAAATAACTGTTAACCATTGAACGCTGAACCTGCCACGACAAATCATCGGTAAATGGCTTAACCAACATGAGATAACCAGATTCAGCCAATACCATTATTTCAGGCGTGTACTTGGTGATATTTTCATCAAGGTGTGGACGTAATACGTCCTGACCTAACAAAAAGTAATCAACTCCATCAATGAAATGGCGTTTATGCTTGGTGAATGTACGCCTTGCTGTACCTTTCGGGCGTTGGTGTACCTCGTCAATCATGGCAAAGGTCACAACTCGCTTACCTTGATACATGAATGGGCTTAGGCTGGTGGCATTGATAGTAACTTGTCTCATTTCATCACCTCCGCTAACCGAGTAATTTCTTTCCCTTGAGCATGTACAAGGCGATTAACTGCTCTCAGTAGAAAATGTGTATCTGTATCAGCCTCATTCTCTACAGCCGTTAACAGTGGGATTAACAACGCTTGGAGCTCCTCGTTGATATGCTCGACTTCTTCCAAGGTAGATAAGTGACCAACTTTTAATTTAATTGTTTTCATTTGGTCGCCTCCTTGAGGGATTCCCGAATTTCACCACTTAAATCACAAGCGATAGTAATTAGGTCTACTAATTCAGTCGGGCATCTCCCGTTAGCCTTTTCCAGTATGACCATAACTAATGAATGGGCTTGTTGTGTCTTATACGCTGCTACATCTAAAGAAATTGGCTTGCTCATGCTTTTCCCTCCGATTTAGCGTCTACGGCTTCCGCGTCACTAATACGGTTAATGGCTTCCAACCAGTAATAGAGTTCTTGTTTTTTTGGATCATCAATCTGAGGGAATACCTCACAAAGAATATGAGCCATACCTTTTCGAACCCTAAGCAAACGGTCACGGCTACGTTCTTCTGAGTGTAAAGGGGTGTTATTGCCTAACATGTCCGCTATTTCAGCTTGAATACGCTGATAGTTATCAGGATATAAACGACTCATAATTAAGCCCTCCCTGCATAGGTGTATTCGTTGCTGAACTGGCTTAATGGAACAATGACAGGACTATCAAAGCCGTCTCGCTGAAAGGTCACACGGTTGAATTGAACCGACAGAACTTTGACGGTTTCGCCATTATTTTTGTGGGTGTAAAAATCATTAGGTTGAGGGTTACGCATGAGCCACCCCCTGAACAGGTAAGCGACCAGCGAATATCAGCATGTAATCACGTACAAGCATCAGTCTTGCACTGTTCTCGTTCGGTGCTGTAACAGCAATACGGCAAGGTTTAGCGGTGTAATCGCTACGGTTTAGCGCGAGGAATAACCATCTGTACGATTGGTTAGGGGTGAGACTAGTCCGCCCTGTGACGGGTGTGTTATGCTTACTCATAGCTACCTCGATACTAGTGTTATCGTTGGTGGTTAGATGCCCCGTTAGTGTTGACGCACTGCGGGGCATTGTTTTTGGTATGCACTTGTCATACACTTGACTTTCAATAATAATATAGTCAGGAGTAAACCAAGTGTCAACCATTAAGATATCAGGTAAAGGGAATAAACAAATAGCCTTGCGAGTTGAACCATCGCTGGAGTTGGGGATAAAAACGGCATTAGAACAAGATGGTGATGCGTCAGTATCAGCTTGGATTAAGCGCATAATCAGAAAAGAGCTACAATCGCGCGGTATCGAACTCAAAGGCTGATATTTGCCATACCAGAGAAGTAAGCTAATATTAATATTCTCACTTGCTCGGTATTTAATATCGACATTTCCAAGGGTAGCCGATTGGCTGCCCTTTTTTATGGACTGACAAAACTCAATTACTTTGCCTTTTATGGACTCGCAAAACTCAATTTCTTCATTTTTTGAGATGAATGAATTCAAATAGCGGGATTTCCCGACTTTAGAAAGGTGAGAAAAATCACCTTTAGCAAATGGTGTAAATCCTCCACGTTTTGCGCTCCCCCGTTTTGGGGTGCTCAAATATTCGCCAGAATTACAATCTGAGAAATATTCCCCAGATTGATTGGCGTAAATTTTCGCTGATACATCGGCTAAAGTTTTAGCCAATTGCTGAGCTAAAATATTAGCTGAGCACTGAGCCAAAATATTGACCGAGTAACCAGACGAAAGTTTGTCTGATTGGTTGCCAGTAATACCGTAGTTTAAAGCTACGGTATTCACCTGATTAGTGTAAGTTGAACTTACGTTATTACCTGCCAGTAGGGAATCATTCTCTTGGTAGGCAATATTCACCCAATCGGGTGTTAATTGATTAATATTTAAACTTTGATTCCCCCAATTTGGGGTATCAAACATTGCTTTAGTCGCATTCATCATATTAGCCACCAATCCGCACAGTAGGACTCATTAAACTAGCGAACTGCTCAATGCGTTTGCTAACCTCTCGCAATGCCTGAGTAGCTGATAACCCCGAATCAATCGCGTCCTGAAATGCTGCCTGTTCGATTTTTTGCATACAGACTAATAAACCTAATTGTTGCTCGTCTGCGCTGGCACGTTCGCCAGTGAGTAAGCCTGTTAATCGGTTCTCTGTACGAGCTAGGTTGATGTAATGATATTTCTCTGCGCCTAAGTCTCTGAGTGCGTCGCGTGACTCATGGTAATGAGGCAGATATTCGCGGCGGATAGGTTCAGCGGCGCGTTTCTTACTGAATGCTTTGGTTACGTCCAGCTTGAATTGTGTCATCTGCTCATGGTTACGCCCACGAACAATACGGCACATAAAATCAAATTGGTTCTCATTCAGTAGGTAATACCGATGATATTTAACCCCTCGCGCCCCAACTTCTTTCACTGACTCCGTTTCAAACGAAGGCAGTGAGCCGAACTCTCGTAGCTGTTTTATATGCTTTTTAATTAATTCAAAAAGGTTCTTATGTTTAATTCCAATGCGTTTAGCAAACAGGCGGCTATCTATTCTCGGCTCAGTTCTGTGTTGAATTAAAATAGGCTCTTGGCTGTTTTCAGGGTGAGCGAATCCACCAGCATTTAAGCTGTTATTTTTTAGTTTCATTTTCTTATTCCGTTATTTTGTCGGGTAGAGGCTTAAAATATTATTTACGTATGCTTTATCCAGTGTCTGGTAATTACCTTGCTCAGCGCGTTCATTAATTAAATTGATAACCTTCTGCGCATCCTGAGCCGTCTTAAAGCGATAGCGGTAGTGTGAGCCAATACCATCAGGATTAGGCTCATCAATACGTTCTAGTTCGATATTTAATAAACGTTCCAATTCATTTGGATAATTACGACCTGACGATAAGCGACAATGAATTAATATTTCATTCTCAGTAAATCCATTAATGCCAGTACCTAACATATATAAACGGGCACGGTGTTTTTTTGGTGGGTTCTTTGATAGAATAGATGCTGTCGCGTTATCCTGAGAAGCCACCTGTAGCGGGTGGTTTTTCTTTTCCATTATGCCACCTCGCCAGTGCGTGATTCAGCAATCTTATTTGCTACCCACTCATCGACTTCTGACTCAACAAAAGCAATAGAACGAGTACCTATCTTTACTGATTTAGGGAATTGACCTGCTTCAATGAGGCGATAAATCCACGCCTTACCATAGCCAGTACGACGCATAACTTCAGGTAAGCGAATGAGGTTTTCTTTTAAGGTTGTTACTGTTGGCATGATGCCCCCTGTTATCTGATTAATGATACGCCTTGATGGACGCCCGTATATCTCAGGAGGTATGCTATATATAGTTTTATAAATTAAAAATGACGCTTAAACTAATAAATTTCCGCTACTTTATCATGACCATTTTATTCATTTAAACATCATTCAACGTCATGACATAAGAGCGCTTAATTTTACATGGTTTTGTCCTTAATTTTTAATAACTCAAACTCATAATTGAATTTATTCAACATAAAACTTCTTCGCCCAGCCAGTGGATTCATAAATATTTTTTCTTCCCTATGCGTATACTTATAAGCCATTTGAGAGTCAATGATGCTTCTCATTCTATCTCTTTTCTCATTCAGTGCGTTGTCATACCCAACTAGCACTTCTTGTTTTTTTATATTATTGCTCTTGGCTTTTGAAATAATCCTAGATACTGTCCTTTGGTCAATATAATTATCGATTACAGTGGAAGCTGCTATCAAATTAATAGCTTTATTTATATTCTCAAATCCATTTTCAATGAATAAAACAGCTAACGATGCTAATAAGGCCCTATCATTTTTTGTTTGATCATTTCTACTTGTTATTAATTCACTTTTCAATATGTTTATTTCAGTCTCAATCCATAGAGGATTGAAGCTATTGTCGCCATTTGTAATTTTAAATTGAGCGCTATAATTATAATCAGATAAAATCCAATGATTATTCAATTGTATTAAATCCTCTAATTTAGATTTGTAATCCTCTAAAAAAGCGATTTTATACTCTATATATTTCACATTGTCTTCGTTTCTCAAGTATGAGGTTATTTTAAAAAAAACAGAACAGACAACCCTTAAGTCAGCAACCATATTCCTACTGATTTCATTTTTTTTATAGTAAGAAGATGTATTACGATTGTTATTTACTATCTCCAAAATAAATGGATAAAAATCAATATTAAAATCAGTATCTATGCCCAGTGACTGGATGGCTTTAGTTAAATGAACTTCTTCTAAAAACTTGGACAAATAGCTGTATGATTCCTTCAAGCCTTGCCTTATCTCTTCTTTTTTTATTATTTCATCACAAGCTCTAGCAATTAAAATTTTTCTGTCATTATCATCATTTCTCTTTGTTGGAGCAGCAGCAACGCAGTAGTAAATATCCCAGATGAATAGATATATTTTTTTTGCATGATAACTTACCAATTCAATCTTATCTAAATCTGTCACAACGCCACCTCACGCCCTCATTCTGTAGGAGCTATGTCAGCTAGTAGAGGTGTACTAGTTTTCGGGGATCAGCCTAGGCATAGCTTTATTCTTTATAGTCTACACAAGTCTACTACAGTCTATAATCACTGTCTATTTGTCCAGTTATGACTATTTTAGGCACAAAAAAACCAGACCTTTTACTGTCTGGTTCTGTATGTGGTTGCTGGTGGATTAAGCGCGTTTGAAATTACCGTGGACAACATTATCCCCGTTCTCTAATGCTCCCATGTAATCAGCGTACCATTGAAGCATTTCTCTACGGCCATCGATATATTGAGCATGATTATACGTACCGCGAATAGAGTTTTTATCAACGTGCGCTAACTGCGTCTCAATCCATGCAGTGTTATAGCCTTGTTCGTGTAGGATGGTGCTCATTGTATGCCTGAATCCGTGACCTGTGGCTCTACCACTATAGCCCATGCGCCTAATCATAGTATTCAATGCCATATCTGATATATGCTTTCTATAATCAGTACGGCTAGGGAATATATATTGATAACTGCCACTGATGGGGTGTATCTGTTTCAGTAAATCAACTACCTGCTCTGATAACGGTACAATATGAGGGCGGCGCATCTTCATTTTTTCAGCTGGTATTTCCCATACTCCAGTATCAAAGTTAATTTCTGACCATTCCGCCTTTCTCAATTCGCCTGGTCGAACTCCAGTTAATATAAGCACTCTTAATGCCACTCTTACAATCTGGCTTCCCATGTACTTATCAATAGAAGAAAGAAACTCTGGTAATTCACTTACTGAAAGGTGGGCGTAATGCTCACGCTTATGCGGAACAAAGGCACTGGCTAAATCTGGTGCAGGGTTATACTCAGCCCTACCAGTAATAATGGCGTACTTCCACACCTCACCACAACGTTGACGTACTTTCTTTAGCTTCTCGGTTGCTCCGCGCTTTTCCATAATAGAAAGCACTTCGAGTAATTCCATTGGTTTGATTTCAGCAATCGGGCGATTACCTATATAAGGAAATACATCTTTTTCGAATGCGTCCATCATGTCATCACGATAACCAACAGACCAGCGATCCTTTCTACCCTCATACCACTCAAGGGCAATATTTTTAAAGGTGTTTTCAGTTTGGTTAATTGTGGCCGCTTTCTCTGCTTTTCTGGCTTCACTTGGATTAATACCATTGGCAACCTGTTTTCGTGCTTCGTCTCTTTTCGCTCTTGCTTCATTAAGCGTGACGACAGGATAGATACCTAACGATATCATTTTAGTTTTGCCAGCGAATTGATAGCGATAACGCCAGCCTTTGGAACCGTTAGTTTCAACTAACAAAGATAGCCCGTTACCGTCCGCCAGCGTGTATGATTTTTCTTTTGGCTTGGCACGCTTGATTGCCATGTCTGTTAGCTTCATAAATCACCAATATTGTATAGGAAAATTGTAGAGGGAATTTCTATACAAAAAACTATACAACAAATTGTAGAGATTTAGAAAGACGTTAGTAGACTTAGGTAGAGGGAGATTTCGCTAGAATGCTTGATTTAACTGGGATTGGTAGACTTTAGGAGACGTTGCTAGAAGTGAAGATGGCGGAGGAGGAGAGATTCGAACTCTCGGATGGTTTCCCATCGGCGGTTTTCAAGACCGCTGCCTTCAGCCGCTCGGCCACCCCTCCGCAATGACGTGCACTATAAACATCCTCTCATTGGATGTAAACCCCTAATTTGATCATTCGCTTTAAAAATATACGCCTTTCATACTGTTGGGTGAAAATATCGACATTCTAACGACTTTACTTGGGTTATATCTCGATTTTTGCTAAATTTACGTTCTAATTTTATTTGAGTTGAAAAGAGTATGTTGGTTTTTAATAATCAAGAGATAGAAACAGACGCGCAAGGTTACCTGCTTGATAGCCAACAATGGAGCGAAGAATTAATTCCTTTGCTAGCGCAGCAAGAAGATATTGAAATTACCAATGAACACCTAGAGATTATCCGTTTCGTCAGGAACTTCTATTTGGAATTTAATACCTCACCTGCTATTCGCATGTTGGTTAAAGCAGTTTCTCAACAATTTGGCGAAGAAAAAGGCAATAGCCGCTATCTATACCGGCTATTTCCAAAAGGGCCAGCTAAGCAAGCCACTAAACTTGCTGGCCTGCCAAAACCGGTGAAATGTATTTAATTTTTCACTAATAGCGGACACTAAAGTCCGCTATTGGCTCGGTCTTCCAGTTTTCTGTGAAAAAATGGTCTACTTTTGCTCCCGGTGGTCCCCCAGCTTTTAGCCACTCATCAACAAATTCAATATCTTGCTCTGTTCCGTAAACGGCTAGCTTAACACTGCCATCATCTCGGTTACACACAAAACCTTTTATGCCGTTCTGATTAGCCCAATGATAGGTTTGGTAACGAAACCCAACCCCTTGAACACGACCATAAATATAAAAATATCGACCTGATGCAGTCATGTGAGCCTCCGTTGTCAGAGCATAATGTATTGATACCTTCTTTTTAACAGTTGTTTTTTATTCATTGAACAGATAATCTGCTAAATGAGGCACTGCTTTTCATAGTTGCGTATAAAGACAGTGTATTGCGTTATTAATAATTGTCCATATATTAGCTTGAAAACGCGTAGCACTGCCCATATATAGTTTGAAGTATAAGCAAGGCTTTTAGGAGGTCGCTATGATGATCACCAGTAAATATGGAATCGGGCAACAAGTTAGGCACAAACTTCTCGGCTACTTAGGCGTCGTTGTAGATGTTGACGCTGAGTATTCGCTCGAACAACCACATGATGATGATATTGCCGCTAACAGCACACTACGCGATCTACCTTGGTATCATGTTGTTATGGAAGATGACAATGGGGATGCAGTTCATACATATTTGGCTGAAGCTCAAATTACTTATGAAACCGTAGAAGACCATCCAGAACAACCATCAATGGATGAACTAGCGGAATCCATAAGGTCTCAGTTGCAAGCTCCTCGCCTTCGCAACTAACCTTCAAATATCTATATTGTTATTTATGAACGCAACCGTAAAGCAGCTCACTAGCTGCTTTACTTTTTAACGCTAGAAATACTTTATTTTTCAAGACCTAAAGCGGGTATTTCTTGTTTTGGGCATTTATCCATAACAAACTGCAAACCAGCCTGCAAAGCGATTTGCTGTGCTTCTTCGCTAATCACTCCTTTTTGTAACCACAAAACTTTAGCTTTAATTTCCACGGCTTCTCTGGCCACTCCTACCGCAGCTTCTGCATTACGAAACACATCGACCATATCAATAGGCCCAGGTATATCACTAAGCTTTTCGTATACTAGCTGCCCTAACAAGGTTTGACCTGCCAATTTAGGACTGACAGGAATAACGGTATAGCCTTGATGTAAAAGATATTCCATGACTTCATAACTCGGCCTATTTGCCTTATCACTCGCTCCCACTAAAGCGATTGTCCGGACACGCTTTAAAATTTCAGCAATTTCTTGATCTCTCATCAAAATATCTCCCAAAACCTATAAACTATTCATTAGCATTATGATATATGTTGTATATCTTTGCTCATTCAATTTTTAAAGATGTCTATCTCGCATCTTATTTAAGGGAACATCATGGAATCAACTACCCGTAAAATTACAGCCTCAAAAAATATTGCTTTGGTTGCCCATGACCACTGTAAACCTTCATTATTATCTTGGACTAAGAAAAATAATGAACGGCTTCAAGCTCACAATTTATACGCAACAGGAACTACAGGCAATTTAATCCACCAGCACACTGGGTTGCCTGTTACGAGTATGCTAAGTGGCCCAATGGGAGGAGACCAACAAATAGGCTCAATGATTGCGGAGCAAAAAATTGACCTATTAATTTTCTTCTGGGACCCTCTTAATGCCGTGCCTCATGACCCAGATGTTAAAGCACTACTACGTTTAGCCACCGTTTGGAATATTCCTGTCGCAACCAACTCTGCAACCGCAGATTTTTTAATCACCTCCCCCTATTTTGATAATACGATAGACGTCGTTATTCCTGATTACGAAAGCTATTTAACCAAACGAACTAACTAATTCTATCTCTATTAAGCGCCAGAGTATTCTGGCACTTAATAGATCATAATATAGCTTTAAGGTTTCTTTTGTTTTGGAACGCCCAATTGCTTGAGTTCATCGACAAATTCTGACGGTTTTTCTGGATGATAAAGCAACCAAACTTGCTGCTTAGCCCGTGTTAATGCGACATATAGCAAACGCCTTTCTTCTGCATGGTCAAAATCTTCGGGCTTAGGCAATAATGCTTGCTCAATAACTGATTCGCGCGCAGGCGCAGGGAAACCATCCTTTCCGCTATTCAGACCACAAATTATCACATGATCTGCTTGCTGCCCTTTTGAGGCATGAATAGTCATAAACTGAATATTTAATTTTGGCCAACGAGTTTTGGCTTTATCTAAAATATTAGGTTTTAAATAATGGTAGCGGGCTAGTACTAATATCGTTTCATCATCAAGGACATAACCACTCATTTTATCCAATAAGCGTTCCAAGGCACCTTCATAAAGAAGAATAACAGATTTTTTATTCCCTTTAGTTAAACTATTCAATGGCTTATCTAACTGCATAGGGTTTTGTAAAATAAACTGATTTGCAACCTCACCAATGCGTTGGTTAAAACGATAAGTCGTGTCTAAAGCGCAAAGTTCCCCAATACCAAAGTTATGTTCAAACGATGTCGTTAAGTCTAATTCTGCACCACTAAACCGGTAAATGGCTTGCCAATCATCTCCAACCGCAAATAATGTGGTTTGCTTATTCTGCTGACGTAGTGCTTGCAGTAACTTCGCCCTGAGAGGTGAAATATCTTGAAACTCATCAACTAAAATATGTTTCCATGGGCTAATAAAACGCCCTTTTTCTAAAATATTAATGGCTTGATGAATTAATCCAGAAAAATCAATTGCACCTTCATCTTTCAAAGCGCTTTTCCATACTTTCAATAGCGGCGCCATTAAACGAATACGTTTTTGAAAAAGATCTCTTATTTCTTCCGACGTATTATCAATCATGTCCTTCTGGCTACCGCCATGCATACGCATTAAGCTTAGCCAACGGTCTAAACGGGCAGTGACTTTAGTGCTAATTTTTTCGTCTTTCCAGAATTCACCGTCTGGAATTTCCCATTGCAACTCTTCAGAAAGCCATTCTCGCCATCCTTTTGCCTGCGCTTTCTTTGCTGAACATTGTTCTCGCCATTCGTTTAATAACAGTGTTTGTCGTTTTTGAGTGTCTGTTTCTAACTCGCTAATCACTGGCGATTTTTTGCTACCTTCACGAATAATATGTAGAGCAAGCGCATGGAAAGTTTTAGCTTCAATATCTTGTTGTAAACGCGAGTGAATACGCCCATTCATTTCATCTGCAGCTTTACGACCAAAAGCCAACAAAAGAATTTGTTCTGGTTTTGCCAAACCTCGCAAGATTAGCCAACCCGCTCTTGCAACTAGGACTGATGTTTTACCACTTCCAGCCCCCGCCAGTACTAATACATTATCCTCACCATTAATCACAGATAAGGACTGTGAATAATTGAGTGGTGATGTTTCTACTTGCTGGAAAAAATCGTGATAACGAACTAATACAGACTCACACCAGTGATCGTTAATTTGTTTTCGGCATTCTTGACCGCTATTCAGCCAATTCAGACACTCGTGATATTGTGCTGCACAATTTTCATATAATGAAATGCGCGCCAAAGGCATAGGCAGAGACGAAAAGCTTTGTGATATTTTATCTTTTATTTCAGATAGATGACGTAATGTTAGCCACCTGTCTTGTTGTGTCAATTGTTCAATCGAATTAACTAATTCAGTCAATACACTAGCACTGACTTGACTCATTTCAGTGCTCCATTGTTGCCATTTTTCATTCAAATAATGGTAAAAGCGCTGAGTTTGCTTCCATTCAGTACCATGTAAACGAACAACTTGTTCATTCACAATTTCAAATTCTAACTCCCCCCAAACAATCCCTCTCTTACAACGAAGATCGATAAGTTCATTAAATGGGATAAGATATTGGTGGTTTTCACCACTCACTTCAATACCTGCGTTGAGTAAGCGAACCCGATTGTAGGGATGCTGAGCCAGACGCTGTCCAATCTGTGTTGATTTCAGTTCCATACGTCCTGCACCTGAGAAAATCAATGACAAAATACGGTTGGCTTGATTCCAAACGGTTTTTTATTCCTTGCAAACAAGCTATCCTATATAGATTAGGGCTTGTCTTACCTTTGAGGTACTTTGTGTTAACACTGCTTACCAGTTATCGTCGTGTGCTATATAACAGCCATTTTTTATATTATATCCGAATATTTATAGCCCTGACAGGCGCAACCTTAGTGCCGTGGTTGTTAAACCAAGAGCCTAAAATCACCATCCCACTGACATTGGGTGTGGTTGCTGCAGCACTAACTGACTTAGATGATAGGCTAACTGGCAGAATAAAAAATTTAATTATTACACTTTTTTGTTTTTTTATTGCATCAGTTTCTATTGAACTACTTTTTCCCTACCCTTTGTTTTTCTTTTTTGGCCTCGCATTTTCTACCTGTGGCTTTATTCTTCTTGGCGCTTTAGGGCAGCGATACGCAACCATCGCATTTGGTGCGCTGTTAATTGCCATTTATACCATGCTCGGCGTACCCATTTTTGATACTTGGTACCAACAACCTGCATTATTACTCACAGGGGCAATTTGGTATAATATTTTAACCTTAATTGGGCATATCTTATTTCCTGTTAGGCCATTACAAGATGCAATAACCCAATGCTATCAGCAACTTTCAGCTTATCTAGATGCAAAAGCCAACTTATTTGACCCTGACTTAGAAGATGACTACCAACGATCAGTTTATGATTTAGCATTAGTAAACAGTCATTTGGTCAGTACCATGAACCAAGCAAAAATTGCATTACTGAGCCGGTTAAAAGGAGACCGGGGGCAAAAAGGTACCCGAAATTCGCTACAATACTATTTTGTTGCCCAAGATATTCACGAGCGAGCAAGCTCATCTCATATTCAATATCAACAACTTAGCCGTACTTTACGTCATTGTGATATTTTATTTCGTTTCCAACGCCTATTAACTATGCAAGCGAGAGCCTGCCAGCAAGTTGCTCAATCTGTTTTATGGCGTAAACAATACCAACATAACCCTCGTTTTGAGCGTACTTTCACTTACATTGAAAAATCGCTACAGCTACTAAAACAGCAATCGCCTGAGCTTCATGAAATTAAGGCCCTATATAACTTACTTAAAAACTTAAAAGGAATTGACGTCCAACTGAAAGGCCTAAGCCTTGAGCAGAGTTCATGGCAGCAAAATAATAAGCAAATAGAACAGTTATCTGACGAATCGTTATCAGGTATTAGTGATATTATTTCGCGAGTTAAGCACCATTTAACACCAAAATCCTCTTTATTTCGCCATGCAGTAAGAATGTCAATTCTCCTTTGTACTGGCTATATCATCATACAACTATTTGATATGGAAAGAGGATATTGGATATTACTCACGAGTTTATTTGTATGCCAACCAAACTACAGTGCCACTAAACGGCGCTTAGCCCTTCGCATAATAGGAACTATTGTTGGTATTCTTATTGGCTTACCTTTGCTGAATTTAATCCCTTCAATGGAAGGGCAACTTACGCTAATCGTTATTTCTGGTTTACTGTTTTTTATGTTTCGCAGTAGCCAATATGCCCAAGCAACATTATTTATCACACTTCTCGTTTTGTTTTGTTTTAACCTACTGGGCGAGGGGTTTGATGTTGCACTTCCACGGATCATTGACACTTTAATTGGTTGTTTTATTGCATTACTTGCAGTGAGTTTTATTTGGCCAGACTGGAAGTTCCGCCAACTTCCCCAAGTTATTCAAAAAACTATGGACAGCAACTGCCGCTATTTAGATGCTATTTTACAACAATACTACCAAGGTAAAGACAACCGCCTTGAGTACCGAATTGCACGTAGAGATGCACATAATAATGATGCAGAGTTCGCTTCTATTGTGTCCAATATGGCTTCTGACCCTAAGTCTTATCGAATCACCCAAGAACAAGCTTTTCGCCTACTCTGCTTAAACCATACCTTACTCAGTTATATTTCTGCATTAGGCGCACATCGTGAAAAAATGCAAAATGAAGGTAACCTTTCATTACTCAACGACGCAATTTGCTATGTTGAATCGTCGTTACAAATCACCACCATTGACCCACTAGTTATTGATAAAAAATCAGATGAGCTTCGCCATAGTTTATTAAACCGAATAGATAACATTTCAACTAGTGATGACGAAAAAACGTTACTTATCATGGAACAAACTAAGTTATTACTCGAATTAATCCCTGAGATAAAACAGATAATTCGAACCATTAGTGCGTCATAAATATACCGATGAGCGGGTATTAAAATCCTAAATACCCGCCCATTTCATATCGCGTAATGTAATATTAATTATAATAACAGTCGCTTTCCGCAGGTTTAGGCTGATGTCAACTCAAAACTATTATACCAAGCAATTAACTCTTGTTTGATATCCTTGGGTAAAACAGCACTATGACACCCTTCTATTGCAGCGGCTAAGCCAATGAGTAACTTAATACTTGGGTTATTCCTACCATGTTTTTTTAGCTTCATAAAACAAGCCTTTGCCCCCATCATACGCAGCTCATCAACATGCGATACTCCGATTTTCCCTAGTGCGCGCTCAACCGACATATTCATATTAGGCAAATCTTTTATGCGCATAGTCATTGATTGCTTTTGTTTTAATTCCTCGATAGCTGAACGGTACGCCAACTCAATATATTGGAGAAACAAGGGCTCGTCATGCCAAACTTGTTCCGAAAGTAGATAGTAGCGCATTTCCAATGGAATGCCTTTTTTACTATAAACTAACCGATTGAACCCTGACGCTTCAAAGTGACTTCTTGCCACTAAGCAGCCACGCAAATAAAAACAACCGTCGAGTACCAATCCTACAATGGCATCATCGACTAATAGACAAAATCCACCAAAATGATTTTTGCGTTTTAGCTCGCCAAACTGACTTAACAAACGAGATAAATAAAAAATTTTTTCTTCTTCTAACAACATTACCAAACTCCTTTTTGGGTATGCTCAATTTTCATCCTTGAGAAAAATAATTTTATAACTTCTTTTTTTACAGATAATTACGCATAACTAATTTTGAGAGCTTCCATAAAAAATGCCAAGAAGAATGCAGAAAAAAACAACAAAGTTGCGAAGCGCTTTGAAAAAATAGTCTTGATATTGGATGGATATACAGTTACTGTATGTTCATACAGCATTGTAACGAGGTAAATTATGAGCATCTATTCTTGGAACAACTCAACAGAACATTCTCTTAATAATTACGCACAATCAATCCCTGCGACAGGGCTTACTAACAGCTCTATGCAACAAGGTATGGTGAGCGAGCTTGTTTACGATGAAAAACACCCTATTATGGATTACATTTTGTTGCCAATGCTTCGCCAGTTTGGGGTTCAATCACGCTGGTTACTCTGGTTAAGCCCTAATAAGAAACTCAGTAAGCACTGGTTAGAACAATCAGGAATACCAACTCATAAGGTTATGCAATTAAACCATATGGAAGATATCACTACGATTGGCGCCATGGAAAAAGCACTAAGAAGTGGTAATTACAGTGTGGTTTTAGGGTGGCTACCTGAAATAAGCGAGCAAGATTTTGTTCGCTTGCAATACGCAGCTCAAGAAGGCCGTTCTATCGGTTTAATTATGCGCCCACAGAAAACGTTTAATATGATTAATACACTAGCAGGACAGCCAAACCACTTAAAAATTCATTCAAATCATTACCACTAGCCAAGATTAAGAATTTTCTTACTAAATTTAACCTTTAGAAATATTTTCCTCTAAAGTTAAATTAAATGTATTGTAGATCAATCAGATAGATAAAAAATAATCATTACAGAAAATATACATATCTCTCTGATTTATACACTAAAAAAATACTTTTTTTAACGATTATTGCTCACTCTACTTGTATCTTTTTAAGTTCGTTGTAGACTTTAGCTTGTTCGGCTTATGGCATTATTTTTTTACTTTTATTATTTTTTTGTAGATAATGTCTGCGAAACCTAGCAAGTAAATTAAACCAATGGCATATAATAAGGCTCAGCGAAGCCAAGCCAATATTGGATGATAACGAGGCGTAAAAATGAAAAAAACAGCTATCGCAGTAGCAGTGGCAGTAGCAGCTTTTGCAACCGTTGCACAAGCAGCTCCAAAAGATAACACTTGGTATACCGGTGCTAAATTAGGTTGGTCTCACTATGAAGACACTAGCCTGAATCCAGCAAAAACTGGTACAGACTATGCAGGTTGGGGCACTGTTGGTAACAGCACTGACCGTGACACAATCGGTGCAGGTGCCTACGCTGGTTACCAATATAACCAATACTTAGGCTTCGAGCTTGGCTATGATTGGTTCGGTAAAATGAAATACAAAGGCGCTGGTAACAGCGGTGACCTGAAATCTATGGGTGTTTCATTAACTACCAAATTAAGCTATCCAATCATGGATGACTTAGATGTTTACACGCGTTTAGGTGGTATGGTTTACCGTACAGAAGCTAAAGCTCACCAAAATGGCCAACGTTTCAAAGAAACTGACACTGGCGTTGCACCTGTATACGCATTAGGTCTTGAGTATGCAATCACTCCAGAGTGGGCTACTCGTTTAGACTACCAGTGGGTTAGCAACTTAGGTGATAAAGACAACATCGGTACTCGTCCAGACAACGGCATGCTGAGCGTTGGTGTTGCATACCGTTTCGGTCAAGCTGATGCTCCAGTTGTTGCTCCAGCTCCAGTTGTTGAGCCAGCAGCTCCAGTTGTTGAAAACAAACGTTTCACACTGCGTTCAGACGTTCTGTTTAACTTCAACAAAGCATCTCTGAAACCAGAAGGTCAGCAAGCTCTGAATGAACTGTACAACGAACTGAGCAGCATCGACCCAACTCAAGGTCGCGTACTGGTAGTTGGTTTCACTGACCGTATCGGTTCACAAAACTACAACCTGCCTCTGTCACAGAAACGTGCTCAGTCAGTAGTTGACTACTTAGTATCTAAAGGCGTTCCAGCTAGCGCAATCGCTGCAGAAGGCCGTGGTAAAGAAGATCCAGTAACTGGTAACAAATGTGACAACGTTAAAGGCCGTGCAGCTCTGATCGAGTGTTTAGCGCCAGACCGTCGCGTTGAAATCGAAATCCAAGGTACAACTGAAGTTGTAACTCAGCCAGGTGCTTAATTCTTAGCCCTAGTTTGAATTTCGAACTGAAATACAAAAACCCCAATTAATATTGGGGTTTTTTATTACTAAAAATAATAGGCACGATACAAAAATTCACTTTTAAAATTAAACTTCCCGCAATCATGTCATATAGCTTGAATTACCAGCACTGATCCTCACAGATCTTCTTTAATTATCTTTTCCCTTTGGTGTTCCAAGGATCGCTTGCAAATCTTGTTTTAATGAGCTCATTTGGCTTTCATATTTATCTTTGTGTTCCGCATCTTCAATCAACTGAATAATAGTTTCAGACAACGTTTTATTACGCTTCACAGCAAGATTAGACAAACGCTGCCATACTGAAAAATTTAAATCTATTGATTTCTTACGTGTATGTGGATGCTCGGCATTGAAATGACGCTTACGCCTCGCCCGAATACTCTGTTTCATTCGGTTATCAAGCTCTGGATTCATATGCTGAGTGATCCACTTTAGTACATCAACCGGTCTATTTTCCATTTTTAGCAGCAAGTCTATAGCTTCTTTTTCTGCGCTTCTTTCTATATAGCGGGTAATTGCTTCGCCACCTCTTGCTTTATTGACGAGGTATTCCCATTTCCAGCCACATTCAAGATTTTCAAGCTGCTGATATTTCATAATTTTTCCTGAAGAAAATTGAACCTATTTTTATATTAGCAAGATTATAAACAAAATACTCATGCAGATATTCGATTTAGTGGAATATTCACTTTTTCAATAAAGAAGGTA
Organism: Providencia rettgeri; assembly: GCF_013255915.1. Taxonomy (GTDB): domain Bacteria; phylum Pseudomonadota; class Gammaproteobacteria; order Enterobacterales; family Enterobacteriaceae; genus Providencia; species Providencia hangzhouensis. The sequence continues at coordinate 3,205,903 of NZ_CP053896.1, forward strand.
AGCCTACCTTGTAAAAATAGTGTACAATCCGCCCCTATCTGTTAACAAATTAATAAAACTGCATGTCCACATTTGAATACATACTCGTCATCTATGGGATTGGCGGTGTATGCGCAATGCTATTTACCCTACTCGTAACAAAAGATCCAAACTTTTTTATGCGCCTACTGAGCGCCATACTTATTGGCTTAACTTGGCCAATGACACTACCCATTGTATTTATGTTTTCGTTATTCTAGTCGATAATTCAACAATTATTGCTGCAAGATTGCCTATCAAAGGCTAATATAACAAGCTTGCCCATTGGGTAATGAATTAGCCTGAAATTTGTTTATAAAACAAACAATGCTATTTAGCAAATTTATTAAATAAACCTTTTTCAGGCATATACGCCCAGCTTACTGGCAGGCATTTTATTTATAACTCTATTAATAGCAGATAATTATAGTGATCAGTCAAGAACTAACATGGCAAGGCCTAATTCCTAACTTATCGTCATTTCAGACGAAATTTGTATCTTCAGAAACGTTGACCCCTGCAATTTTATCAGACATTCAGCCTAGGCTATCTGATGGCATACAACATTTTGTTGATGAATTTGCCCAAACGCGCTTTATGTTTATCAAGTCTGATGAAAGTGAGACATATCTTAGCCTTTATGCTAATGCAATTACCCCATTACTGGCAGAGATAAATACTATTGATGGTGACTATCAATTATCTGAAGATAACCGCGTTTTCCAGTGGGAAAATGGTGTTACAAGCCGTTTTTCTTCTCGTGATAAAATCGCTTACCGTAATTGGATAGAACCCGAACAATTATTTGGCTATGTTACCCCTTCCTTGAATTTAGTCCCAGGCTTACTTCACCAAATCAATGGTGGCATATTAGTTATCGCTGCTAGCACATTAATTAATCAACCTTTAATGTGGGCTCGCCTAAAAAATATGGTTAACCGTCAACAGCTTGAATGGCTGCCTTATTCGGATAATCAACCTTTACCCATTGAAATTGAGCCACAGCCTTTAGAACTTAAAGTCATAATTGTTGGTGACCGACTCGCTCTAGAAGAATTTGAATTTACATCACCAGAGTTATTTAGCTGCGCTATTTATGGCGAATATGAGCCTGTTATGTTCTTCGAAGATGAAGAACAATTGACCTTATGGATGCGTTATATTAAATCCATTATTGATTCCAATAAATTACCGAATATTTCTCCTGATGGATGGCTTCCTTTTATCCAACAAGCTGTACGTTACTGTGAGGATAAATTTAATCTTCCTCTTGATAATCTTTGGTTAGTTCGCTCCCTTGTAGATGCCAGCCATTACCATGTCAACCATTTGCTCACTAAAGAGTCATTTAACCAAGCTAACGAAAATCGCCAATGGCGCCATAGTTTCCTAGCAGAACGTACTCAAGATGATATTTTGCAAGAACAGATCTTTGTTAAAACCGAAGGCGAAGTTATCGGCCAAGTTAATGGTTTATCTGTTTTGCAATACCCGGGGCACCCTGACGCTATTGGTGAACCTTCTCGAATTACCTGTGTCGCCCATTTAGGTGATGGCGAATTCACTGACGTAGAACGCAAAGCAGAGTTAGGTGGTAATATCCATGCCAAAGGCATGATGATCATGCAAGCCTATTTAAATTACGAGCTTAAATTAGAGCAACCTCAACCTTTCTCAGCCTCTATCGTCTTTGAGCAATCTTATGGTGAAGTTGATGGTGATAGCGCATCACTCGCAGAGCTGTGCGCTTTAATTAGTGCATTAGCACTACAGCCTATTGACCAGCAAATTGCTATCACTGGTGCGGTTGACCAATTTGGCTATGTCCAACCTATTGGTGGGGTGAATGAGAAAATTGAAGGTTTCTTTGATATCTGTGAAAAACGCGGGTTAACTGGCAACCAAGGTGTCATCATCCCAATGGCAAATGTCCGCCATTTATGCACCAAATCTGCTGTCGTTGAAGCCGTAAAAGAAGGCCAATTCCATATTTGGCCCGTTGAACATGTCGCCCAAGCCATTACTTTACTCACTAAACAACCTTACTTTGAACAGCAAGCTGAAGAGGAAAATGTACACCTGTTAGCTTTAATTCAAGAACGCATTAATCAAGCAAATTCACCGGATAAGGCTAGACTTCCTTGGTTCTTAAAATGGATGAGTTAAGTAAAGATTGCGTAAAAAATAGCAGATCGGAGTTGTTCAGCGTACAAGTGTAAGCTATCCTGTACCCCTACACATAATAAAGGCTATCTTAAGAACATGGTTGATAAACGCGGATCCTACACAAAAGATGATTTAATTGCTTCTGGTAAAGGCGAATTATTTGGAGAAAATGGTCCTCCACTGCCTTCAGGAAACATGTTGATGATGGATCGCATCGTCAGTATGACTGAAGATGGTGGCACATTTAATAAAGGTTATGTGGAAGCTGAACTGGATATTAATCCAGACCTTTGGTTCTTTGGCTGCCACTTTACAAACGACCCTGTCATGCCTGGCTGTTTAGGCCTAGATGCAATGTGGCAGTTAGTTGGCTTCTATCTTGGCTGGCTTGGCGGTGAAGGAAAAGGACGTGCTTTAGGCGTTGGCGAAGTTAAATTTACAGGCCAAGTCCTCCCTACTGCGAAGAAAGTCACTTACCGCATCAGCTTTAAACGCGTGATCAACCGTAAGCTGATCATGGGGTTAGCAGACGGTGAAGTCTTAGTTGATGGTAAATTAATTTATACTGCAACAGACTTAAAAGTGGGTCTTTTTAAAGACACGAGCGCATTCTAAGCTTTGAAATGCAAACCTCCGCAATGGCGGAGGTTCTTAAATTGATTGATATCTTTAACTTAAAAACCCGAAAATACTCAAATAAACGAGTACAGGCTATTTAACCTAAAAGATTAAAAGAATGTGGGGGTTACACTACCGCTATGGTTCGATCCTCCATCGCCTTTCGCCAACCACCTAGCCAATGCGACCGAGCATCTACTGCTTGATATGGGCACAGCTCTTTAGAGCGCCCTGCTAAACCTGCTTGATAACCTCTTGATAAAGCTCTTTCTAAACGGTCTCGCTTCTGTCTTTTCATGCCTTACTTCCCTCATCATTTAAATGGAAAAGAAAACAGCACCTACTATTTTTTAATAGGTACACTATAGAAATAGCGCCCGTTGATAAAAAAATCAAGTAAAGATTTTCATATATTTGTCATAAATAGCATAAATGTGACTTGTATGTGGCAATTAATATAATCTATTGATTTTAATCATAAATAAAAATATCCTTTTATTTATCATCATATTAGAGAACAAAAGAATTTATCATTCACTAATATATAAATTAAAAAGATATCTATATTTAATAAAAATAATAATGCACCTAAAATATATAAACCATATATATTAAAGGTGCATTTAATATAAAATACTTAGGTAATAACTAGTATTTATCTATCTCTTTCGCAATACTCTCAGCCACTTGCTGCCAGCCCATCGATAACGTACGGACCAACTCCGGGTAACCATCTTCATTTTGATCTAATTGCACATCAAAATTACGGCGGATCACGTTGTTATTATGAGAGTAAGTCCAAAAGCCTTGAACTAATACTTTACCGTCATACCGCCCATTAAAGGCCGTTAAAGTGATATCGAGCGTATCCGGCGAGTTCTGTAATGGCTGCAAAGAAACTAGTTTTTCAGGTAATGCCGCAGATAATTCTCTCACCATCGACTGCCCAAGCTGTTGTTCTAATGGGCTAGCCCATAAGTGTGTACTCGCATTGGTATAACTGACATCTGTCGTTTGGTAAGTAATACCATTTGACGTCAATACATCCGATAACATGATGCGCTGTAACCATACTTGGCCTTTATCCATCACCTCTGCAGATTGTGTCTGAGGAGTTTTCATTGGCAATTGATAGTACTTTTTCTCAGGAGTACTACTACAAGCCGCCAATAATAAAACAAATATCGATAATAAATATCTCATTATTTTTTCACTCCTTTAGGCTCAACATCCTTCGTTGGCTCAGCTTCAAAAACTAATGCGTTACTCTTATTATTTAAAGTACGTAAAAGTGGCTGAACTTCTCTCAATACTTGGTCTAAACGCTGCATGTTATCCACCATTTTATTATAGGCTGGTGAACCAGGTTGGAAACCTTGCATTGCACGGTTCATTTCTTGCAGTGTTTTTTGCAAGTCATGAGGTAAATTTTGGAACTCTTTACTCGCCATCACTTTGTTGAGCTGTGCCAACATGGCATTAGCTTCTTTAACAACTTTCTGCCCTTCTGCCAATGTTTGTGTGGTTTGATTAAGCATTGGTTCAATTGGCATATTGTTAATTTTATCCAACACTGCAATGACTTTTTGTTGAATTTGCGCTAACCCTGCACTGGTTGTCGGGATAATTTTATAGCCAGCAACTACAGTTGGGCCTTTATAAGGCTCTGCATTTTGCACAAAATCCAAATCAACAAATAATGCGCCAGTTAGCAAGTTTCCTGATTTTAATGATGCCCTTAAGCCATCTTTCAAGGCTAAATTTAATTCATTTTTCAAATTAAAATTCTTACCGACATCTTTAGAGAAACGCTCTGGCTCAATGTGAATCAAAACCGGAATTCTAAAGTCATTATCCAGTGATTGGTCTAAACCCTCCGTATAAAAAGGCACTTGTGCAACGGTACCTAAACGAATACCACGGAACTCTACTGGCGCTCCGGGTTGCAGGCCTCGCACTGAGTCTGAGAAAAACAAAACAAAATCTTGATACTGCGTATACAAGGAATTTTGAATACTACTTTGGTTATCAAACAGTTGGAATTCAGTATTTTCCTTCACATTTGCACCTGGAACCCACCCTGTTGGAACATCAAAACTCACACCACCGGTCAGTAATGTGGCTATTGAGCCCATTTCAACGTGAACTCCTTGGGATGACATATCAAAAGCAATGCCGCTGTCTTTCCAGAAACGTACATTTGAACTAATCAATTTGTCATAAGGCGCATTGATAAATAATTGGTAGCGCATATCACGCTTGTTCATATCAAAGTCACTGGTTTCAACAGAACCAACTCGGTAACCACGGAATAATACTGGGTCACCTGGGTTTAGTTGCCCTGCCTTATCGCTCACCAATACAACACGAATTCCCTTAGCATCTGGTGATGCAAGAGGCGGAGTATCCAATAAGGTGAACTCGAAATGTTCTTTTGCCGCTAACCCCGGTTGAAGCTCAATGTAAGCACCTGAAAGTAATGTGCCAAGACCAGTGACACCATCTCGCCCAATTGTCGGTTTTACAATCCAAAACGCGGAATCGGTACGCAACAATTCCTTCATTTCATTATTCAAGCGCGCTTTTATAATCACTCGACTAAAGTTGTCATCAAGTGTCACGCTTTCCACAACGCCAATATCAACGCTGCGACTTTTAATTTTCGTTTTACCCGCTTCTATTCCTTCAGCATTGTAAGTGATTAATGTCACTTCAGGGCCTTGGTTGCTAAAGTGGTAAAATAAAACCCAAGCACCAAGCAAGAGCGTCACTATTGGGATCACCCATACAGGCGACCAACTTTTTAGCTTGCTAATTTTGGCATTGGCCTGCGGTGTTTCTTTTTCAGTCACCCGATGACTCCTTCTTGTTCAACAGTATTTACTGCATTTTTTCTTTCACAGCGATCCCAAGTTAATCTAGGGTCAAAGGTCATCGCTGCAAACATTGTGAGAATAACAACCACACCAAAGAAAATAATCCCCATAGCAGGGACAATATTCATCAACTGCCCCATTTGAACCAAAGAGGCTAAAATAGTGATAACAAATACATCTATCATTGACCAACGACCAACATATTCCACCAACTCATAAATAAAATGCATACGATGTGGGTCACGATTACCGTACCCCTTGGAATCTAGGCAAAGCCATGCAATTCCTATCATTTTCAATGTAGGCACCATGATACTGGCCACAAAAATCACCATGGCAACAGGGTATGACCCGTCTTCCCACAACAAAATGACTCCGTCAATAATGGTCGAGTTTAATGCGGTTCCCAACGTATTTGTGGTCATCATTGGCAGTACGTTAGCAGGGATATACAACATAATTGATGTCACTAAAAGTGCCAAAGTCCATTGTAAACTTTGGTTTTTCCGTACACTACCATGGGAGTGACAACGTGGGCATTTTGATTGTTCGGCAGGTAAAATCGCCGTACACACAAGACATAAACGTACATCTTGTTTAATACCCGTCTGGCCCACGATTAACGGCTTATCTAATTTCGGAGCCGCTTCAATTCTGTTCCATAGCCAGTGACGATCTAAGCATTGAAAAGCCCTTACTTGCAGCATGCAGTACGCGCAATAAGGTAAAAAACTTAACCCGATGCCAATATCGCCGTAAGCTATCAATTTAACAAAACTGACTAAGACCCCCGCTAGAAAAATCTCAGCCATACACCACGCTTTCATTTGGAACAGTATACGGGTGATCACCACTTTAATACCTTTAGGAATATGAACTTGCAACCCTAAAAGGATAATGGTGACCATGCAAAATGCAGGAATAATCAATGAAAAGAATAGAAAAAATAGTGCCAGACCGCTATAACGCGTGGTTGCTATAATTTCAATGATTTGGAATAGCGAAATTTCATTTTCAATCCCTGCGGCGCCCATCTTAACAAAAGGGAACAAGCAGGCAACAAACAGCATAATTAATGCACTGAATGCATATGCTGCCGGCTGCTTATACGGGTATCGCCACTTTGAGACCAATGTGGTTTCGCAGCGTGGACACGTTGCCTTGCTCCCTTGTTCCAACTCAGGAACTGCAACCAACATGTCACACTGAGGACAAAGCACATGTTCATGAGACGCATGGTTGCACAAAGTGTATTTGCTCCTTTAATTAAAACGTAATTAGCCGTTTTTCAGCAATTCTAGCTCTTGCCAACGGTCAAATGCTTGCTCTAGTTCAGCTTCTTTTGCAGCTAGCTGACTCAGCGTTTTTTCTGTTACATCATGTGGTTGATTGAAAAAATCGGCATCACCAACTTGAGTTTGCAATGTTTCAATTTCACTTTCAAGTTGTTCCAATTTTGCTGGCAATTGTTCCAATTCACGTAATAAATTATAACTGAGCTTATTTGACCGTTTTACCGCTTCTTTCGGCTTCGTTGGTTTATCTTGGCCAGTCACTTTACCTGTTTGTTCTGATTTCAAACTCACGGTTTGTGCTTTTTGTTGTTGAGCATCATAATACCCACCAGCAAAACGGTTAATGACCCCATTACCTTCGAAGATCCAACATTCTGTCACACTGTTATCAACAAACTCTCGGTCATGGCTAACCAATAAAACCGTTCCTTGGTAACCATCAACTAGCTCTTCAAGTAACTCTAAGGTTTCGACATCAAGGTCGTTAGTCGGTTCATCGAGGATCAATAAGTTACTTGGTTTTAGGAATAAACGCGCAAGCAACAAGCGGTTACGCTCACCACCAGAAAGCGCCCTAACAGGGGTCATCGCACGTTTTGGTGGAAACATAAAGTCTTGTAAGTAGCCTAAAACATGGCGTGGCTTGCCATTGACCATGACTTCTTGTTTGCCTTCTGCCAAGTTATCCATCACGGTTTTATCTGGGTCCAATGCCGCACGGTGCTGGTCGAAATAAGCAACTTCCAACTTAGTCCCACAATGAACTCGTCCGCTATCTGCTTGTAAATCCCCTAGCATTAAGCGCAATAATGTTGTTTTACCACAACCGTTTGGCCCAACTAGCGCGATTTTATCGCCACGTAATACTTGAGCTGAAAAATCTTTTACCAGTACTTTATTATTAATCTGGTAATTCACATTTTCCATTTCGAACACAATTTTGCCAGAACGGGCTACTTCACCCACTTGCATTTTCGCTGTGCCCATCACTTCACGACGCTCTGAACGCTCTACGCGTAGCGCTTTCAGCGCACGAACACGACCTTCGTTACGAGTACGTCGCGCTTTAATACCTTGGCGGATCCACGTCTCTTCTTGGGCTAATTTACGGTCGAATTCTGCATTTTGCATCTCTTCAACACGCAAAGCTTCTTCTTTATTCACCAAGTAGTCATCATAATTACCCGGCCAAGAAGACAGCTGCCCACGGTCTAAATCAATAATACGTGTTGCCATATTACGGATAAACGAACGGTCATGGGAGATAAATACGATGCTGCCTTGGAAATCTTTTAAGAAGTTTTCCAGCCAAAGAATTGTTTCTATATCTAAGTGGTTGGTTGGCTCATCTAAAAATAGTACTCGTGGGTTACTCACTAACGCACGGCCCAAAGCGGCTTTACGAAGCCACCCCCCTGATAATGAAGACAGTTCTGCATCCGCAGGTAAACCGAGTTTTTTCAGCACATCACTGATACGAGAGTCCAGCAACCATAAATTGCGGTTATCTAACACCTCTTGCAATTCAGCCAATTTATTTAGATTTTTTTCACTCGGGTCGGTTTCGACCTCTTTTGCAACATGGTGATAATCTTTGAGGTACTGAGCCTGTTCTGCAACACCTTCAGCCACAAAATCAAAAATAGTGCCTTCAATATTACGCGGTGGGTCTTGCTGCAAGCGTGCAACAACTAAATCTTGCTCATAAACCAATTGGCCATCATCTAACGGCTGTTCTTTCGTTAACACACGCATTAACGTTGATTTACCCGCACCATTGCGACCAACCAAACATACACGTTCGTTATCTTCGATATGAATTTCGGTATTATCCAGTAATGGGGCATCACTAAACGAAAGGTATGCACCCGACAAATTAATTAAAGCCATTGATTCTATCCTTACTCTGCGTGGCTAATTAGCCAGCAGTTATGTATTTGGCGGTTACGAGCAAAATCTTCTGACAGTGTTTTAGCTGTGATTTCTTGTGCTTGTAATCCTAATTCTTTAATTGCTTCAAGATCCATTTTAAAACCGCGTTTGTTATTAGAAAACATTACGGTTCCACCACGGCGTAATAACCGCTTTAGGTGGGTAATCAATTGGATATGATCTCGTTGTACGTCAAACGTACCATCCATGCGTTTTGAATTTGAGAATGTTGGGGGATCAATAAAGATCAAATCAAATTGTTCCCGGCTATTCGCCAGCCAACTCAAGCAATCCGCTTGAATTAAACGATGTTGGCGACCTGTTAGCCCATTCGCTTGTAGGTTTTTCTCAGCCCACTCAAGATAAGTGCGTGACATATCTACGGAAGTGGTGCTTTTCGCGCCGCCAAGCCCTGCATGCACAGTGGCAGTGCCGGTGTAACAGAACAAATTTAAGAAATCGGCATCTTTACTCATCTGGCCTAACATTTTACGGGCAATACGATGGTCAAGAAATAACCCTGTATCCAGATAGTCCGTCAAATTCACCAACATTTTCGCATTGTATTCTTGCACTAAAAAGAAATCGTCTTTTTGCGCTAATTTCTCATACTGCTGCTTGCCTTTTTGGCGCTGGCGCGTTTTTAACACTAGCTGATTCGATGTCAGTTCTAGCACATTCATTGTTGCAGTGATCACATCAAATAGGCGTTGACGAGCTTTGCGTTCATCAACAGTTTTCGGTGGCGCGTATTCTTGGATCACCACTTTGTCGCCATAAATATCAACCGCAACATTGTATTCAGGTAAGTCTGCATCATAAACACGGTAACTATCAATGCCTTGTTGTTTTGCCCATTTACTTAATTTCTTGATATTTTTACGTAAACGATTTGCAAAATCAGGTGAAATTTCCGCTATCGTTTCTGATGGCGTAGCCGCTAGCTGGTAGTTTTTCTGGACACAATCTAAAGGACCATTCTTAGCTTTAAATTCACGCTCTGAACGCAGTTGCAAACAGCTGAGTAACTCAGGAGAAGCACTAAAAATCGATAAACGCCAACCAGGGAAGCGTGCCTTCACGATCCGCCCTAACTGGCTATGTAGCGCAATTAAAGCAGGCTCACTTTCTAAACGCTCCCCATAAGGGGGATTGCTAATAATCGTGCCTAACGCATCGGCCTTAACTGGGTTTTCCAATGCTGCGGCATCACCTTGCTTAAAGGTGATTAAATCTTGTAACCCTGCACGGCGCGCGTTCGCACGAGCCATTTCAAGTACGCGCTTATCGATATCAAAACCATAAAAACGCGATGTCGTTTCTTTCAAACCTTGGCGGAAACGCACTTGCGCTTCCGTGGTTAGTTCACGCCAAAGTTCCGCGTTAAATTTCGACCATGCATAAAAGCCCCAATGCGTACGGTGTAACCCGGGGGCTTTATCTGTTGCCATCATTGCGGCTTCAATTAACAAGGTTCCTGAACCGCACATTGGGTCGACCAAGGGTGTTCCTTGCTGCCAACCTGAACGGTTGATAATTGCTGCCGCCAGCGTCTCTTTTAAGGGCGCTTGACCTGCCAAATCACGGTAGCCACGAATATGTAATGAATCACCACTTAAATCGAGTGCTACACTGGCTTTTTCTTTATTTAAATAGACGTTAATACGAATATCCGCTTGCTGGCGGGCGACATCAGGGCGCTGGTCTAGCTTGCGTACGAAGCTATCTACGATAGCATCTTTCACTTTCAATGCACCGTATTGGCTGTTGCGAATTTCTTCGTTAGTCCCTGTAAAATGAACAACAAAGGTATCATTGACGGAGAAAATCTCACTCCAGTCGATTGCTTGTACACCGAGGTACAAATCTAAGTCACTGTAGACGTCAAAATCATTCAGTGGCAATAAAATACGCGATGCCAGCCGACTCCACAGTAGGCTTTGGTACATCACACGTTCGTCGGCCTGAAAATAGACACCCCCTTGGGCCACTTTGCATTGGCTAGCGCCAAGCGATTCTAATTCCGTTTTCAGTAGTTCTTCAAGGCCGCGAGCTGTGCTGGCAAACAGAGAATTCATAGTATTTATTACCAATTTGGATGAAAAATTGTTGCGCATTATAGCTAATCTTATGCAGTTGTCATAAAGTTGCTACGCACAATTATAAGGATTAAAAAATGATAACGCTTTCGCGCCTTTACACACACCCAGTTAAATCTATGCGAGGAGTTCGTTTATCCCACGCCTTCGCTGATATTAGCGGTTTGACTTTTGATCGTAATTTTATGGTAACCACGCTGGAAGGTAAATTTATTACGGCGAGAAAATATCCACAAATGTTACTTTTTACACCAGTAATGCTCAATAATGGTCTTCACTTGCGAGCACCAAATGGCGAAAGTGCGACGGTATTATATCAGGACTTTGATGAGAAGCAGAGCCCTACTGAAGTTTGGGGCAATCATTTTCATGCACTTATTGCACCTGAAGCGATAAATAGCTGGTTAAGTACCTTTTTTGACGAACCGGTACAACTACGCTGGCTAAGCCCGCAGCTTTCTCGTCGCGTCAAAGAACACCAAGATGTGCCGATGTCTTTTGCTGACGGCTACCCTTTCTTACTGATCAACGAAGCTTCTGTCCAAGAACTGCAACGCCGTTGCCCTGCCAGTATTAAATTAGAACAGTTTCGTGGCAACTTAATTATTACAGGCGCCAAGCCTTTTGAAGAAGATACATGGAAAACCATTCAAATTGGTGATGTCATCTTTACATTAGATAGGCCATGTAGCCGATGCATTTTAACTACTGTTAGCCCAGAGAAAGGGATCAAACATCCCCACAGTGAGCCACTTGCGACATTACAAACCTTCCGTTCAGATGAAACAGGGGATGTCGATTTTGGCCAAAATGTGATTATTAAAAATACCGGTGTTATTCGTGTTGGCGATACTCTGACGGTATTAGAAACTAAACCAGCAAAACAGTATTTAGTTCAAGAGCGGGAAAGTGACCTAGCAGCTAATAGTTTAAATACTCAAGCCAATAAGGTCAGTTTAGTTTTTGAAGAAACAGAATATACTGGTGATAACCAAAATGTGATCCTGGAGCAATTAGAATCCAATGGTTTAACTATCCCTTATTCATGTCGAGCTGGCATCTGTGGTCGCTGTAAAATTAAACTTATTTCAGGGGAAGTCACCCCGTTAAAACAAAGCGCCATTAAAGAAAACGGTTATATACTCGCCTGTAGTTGTATCCCGAAAACATCCGTTAAATTAGCTTTTAATTAAGCGTTGATTTTGCTTTTTAACACCATCAAGGTTTCAATTCTACGATGGTGTTAAACGCTCAAAACTAGATTAATTAGCAAAAAAACTTTTTGTTTCACTATTCTTTTTTGATCTCTAGCGATCATTTAAATAGCATTACCGTATAATTGACGTTTCACTTTAGATGAATATTCAAGCATGCGATCGTTCATGATCTTAATTGGATCGCAAAATCGTAAAGTTCGATCGGGTAATTCTAAAATTGGTTCCGCTAATAAACATAAACTCGCAGAAGGACCAGCCTCAGCAATAATAAATGTGGAATAATGGTTCGTATTTTCTAAACACACTTGAATTATTTGCCCCTGCTTAGGCTCATTAATATAGTGAAATGAAGAAAAGTACCAACTCTTTGGCATCTGTGGCTTTAAAAAACGAAAAGCAACTAAACTATTTAAGACTAATTCAGCTCTTTCTTCTTGAGTAATATTTAGCCTTTTAGCCTGCTCATCAAATAAATAATATTCACCTGCATCTTCGATACTAAAAGGCATCTCATTACGAGCAAAAACCGTTAGCATCTTAGCAGGAAAACATGAACGAAATATCATGCCGTTGGCGAGATCTAACATCACCCTATTATGGTCATGATCAAAATACCAACGCCAATGATCATCAGGTTTAATATTCATAAACGATCCTTTAGCGATTTACCGGTAAATAAAGTAGAAATGATCTCTATAATGATCCTTTCTAAATTTACTCTAAGGCTATTTTTATATGCTAAAAATTGGATCTGCTAAATAAGAAGATGCGTTAGAAATAACTGAATAATATTGTTATCTAAATAGCAAATCTACTGAAAATTGAGTTCAACTTGATACAAAAATAGCCACTATTAGCAATATAGTTTAAAAGGGGGAATAAATAAACCCCCTTGATACGTAAATTTACAATTTATTACTAGATATGATTAACAATATCTTTAATTAATTTTGGCCCATGATAAATAAAACCAGAATAAATTTGAATTAAAGAGGCACCCGCTTCCATTTTTTCACGCGCCGCGGTAAGGGAATCAATTCCACCTACTCCAATTATTGGCAGCTTTCCATTTAACTCACGTGAAATAATCTTAATAACTTGTGTACTTTTTAATTGCACAGGACGGCCACTTAACCCACCAGCCTCATTACAATGATTTATCCCTTGAACCAAAGAACGATCTAGCGTGGTATTCGTTGCAATAACGCCATCAATATTATGCCTAACTAGGCTATCTGAAACTTGGATAAGTTCCTCTTCAGATAAATCAGGCGCAACCTTTACAGCGACAGGTACATATTTTTGGTGCTGTAATTGTAATTCCAGTTGTTTTGCTTTTATGCTACTTAATAAATCATCTAGTGCTTCGCCATATTGTAATGTACGCAAGCCTGGCGTATTTGGTGAGGAAATATTAATAGCAATATAACCTGCATGAGCATAGACCTTATCCATGCAAATTAAATAGTCATCTTTACCTTGTTCAACAGGTGTATCTTTATTTTTACCAATATTGATACCAATGACCCCGCCGTAATTCGATTTTTTAACATTCTCAACAAGGTTATCGACACCTTTATTATTAAAACCCATCCGGTTAATTAAACCTTCTGCTTCTACAAGTCGAAATAACCGCGGTTTGTCATTACCAGACTGTGGACGAGGAGTTACCGTACCAATTTCTATAAACCCAAAACCCATTGCACCAAATGCATCAATACATTCACCATCTTTATCTAAACCCGCGGCGAGCCCTAGTGGGTTTTTAAAGGAAAGCCCCATGCATTGAACGGGTTTAGTGGCAACAGATTGGCGAATAAGACATTGGAAAGGGGAATGGTTCAAACGTTGAAGCTGGCGAAAAGTCAATTCATGAGCTTTTTCAGGGTCGAGCTGGAACAGTGCCTTGCGGGCAAGATGATATAACATATCCAATAACCTATTTTTACTAGTGCGTTTCAATAAAATAGACATTATGTCGCGCGCCAAAACCCTCGCCAAAGACTGATTGCCGAGTTTTCACTGTGCGAACTATTTTTCGTCGGATAAAACGCGCTATAGATTACCCTATCTCACCGCGCTTTTACCATGAAAAAATCAATAAAAATTCATTTGCCTGGTTTTTTGGGGGAAAACAACCACTTTATGACAGTTATCTCTCATTTAATATTCCATTATTGTCATAAACAAATAAGCCGCTAAATTAAATTTTAGCGGCTTATTAAAACCAATAATTGGTTAGCTATATATAAATCAGCTTTCTAACGCTTTGGTAATTTTTTCAAATAGATCACCAGAAAGGTTATCGAGCGCTTTCAATTGCTCAAGCACTTTGCGCATCTGTGCTTGGCGCTGTTCATCATAACGTTTTAAACGGATCAACGGCTCGATCAGCCTCGAAGCCACTTGCGGGTTACGTGTATTCAGATCGACTAAAATTTCATACAGGAATTGGTAACCACTGCTATCTTTCGCATGGAAATTAACGGGATTCCCTGCTGTGAAAGCACCGACGAGTGAGCGAACACGGTTAGGGTTACTCATGCTAAATGAACGGTGATTCAATAATGCACGTACATTGGCAAGCGCTTCTTTTGCAGGGTTCGCCCCTTGCAATGTAAACCACTTATCCATGACTAACCCGTCATGGTGCCAACGCTCATCAAAGTCTGCCATTAACTGTTCTTTACAAGGTAACTGTGATTCATTTGCTGCGGTCAATGCGGCCAGCGAATCCGTCATGTTATCGGCAGATTGGTATTGTTCCAGCACTAAATTGTTCGCCAGTTCGCTATCATCACCCGCCGCTAAATATTGCAGGCAAATATTACGCAATGAACGTTTAGCAATATCTTGGTGATCAACACGATAGCCATCAATATTAATGGAGCGATAAACAGTGAGAAGCTCATCATGCATTTCTACTGCTAAATGATGATGGATAAAATTCACCACTTCGTGGATCGCTACCGGGTCAATAACCGTAAATAATTCTGCAAGCTCATTTTCAGAAGGCAACGTTAAGATCAAGGCGACTAACGCAGGATCAATCGAATCACTTAATAATACACCGCGAAAAGCATCAACTACTGGCTCAGGTAAAACTAAAGTTTCACCATTTTGATAGTGAGCCACGTTAATTTTTACATAATTATTAATGAGTTGCTGAGCAGCATCCCAACGAGCAAATTCATTGCTTGCATGCTGCATCAAGAAAGCTAATTGCTCATCTGTGTAGTTGTAATCTAATTTTACAGGGGCTGAAAACTCACGCAATAAGGAGGGAACTGGGCGACTTGTCACCTCATCAAAAACAAACGTTTGAGTTTCTTGCGTAATGTTTAGCACTGAATTTACCACACTACCATCACGTTTTAGCGTAATAATTCCACCTTGCTCATCATAGAGCTCAATATCCAATGGGATATGTAATGGCAGCTTTTCAGCTTGATCCGCTGTAGGTGGCGTCATTTGGCTAACATGTAGCGTATATTGCTGTTTTTCTGGTGAATATTCATCACGCACAGTTAAAACTGGCGTCCCTGATTGGCTATACCAACGACGAAATAGTGATAAATCAACATTTGACGCATCTTCCATCGCCTGCACAAAATCGTCACAGGTTGCCGCACTGCCATCATGGCGATGAACATAAAGTTGTATTCCCGCTTGGAACATTTCCTCACCGAGCAGCGTATGGATCATGCGAATGACTTCAGACCCTTTTTCATACACTGTTAAAGTATAGAAATTGTTCATTTCAATGACTTTGTCAGGACGGATTGGATGCGCCATTGGGCTTGCATCTTCAGCAAACTGGGCTGAACGCATCACTTTAACATTGTTGATACGGTTAACAGAGCGAGAGCCTAAATCAGAGCTAAATTCTTGATCGCGGAAAACAGTTAACCCTTCTTTTAAGCTCAATTGGAACCAGTCACGGCAAGTGATACGGTTACCTGTCCAGTTATGGAAGTATTCGTGACCAATCACAGATTCGATATTCAGATAGTCTTTATCCGTCGCTGTCTCACTTTTAGCTAAAACATATTTAGAGTTAAAGACATTCAAACCTTTATTTTCCATTGCTCCCATGTTGAAGAAATCAACGGCAACAATCATATAGATATCAAGGTCATATTCTAAACCAAAGCGTTCTTCATCCCATTTCATGGCATTTTTCAGGGACTGCATTGCCCAAGGGGCACGGTCTAAATTACCTTTATCAACAAAGAGTTCTAACGCAACTTCACGGCCACTACGAGTGACAAATATGTCTTTTAAAACGTCAAAATCGCCTGCGACTAAGGCAAATAAATAACTTGGTTTTGGGAATGGGTCTTCCCATTTCACCCAATGGCGGCCGTCTTCTAACTCACCTTCTGCGATACGGTTACCATTTGATAATAAATAAGGATAACGTGATTTATCCGCTGTAATTGTAGTGGTATAGCGAGCCAGCACATCTGGTCGGTCTTGGTAATAGGTAATATGGCGGAAACCTTCCGCTTCACATTGTGTGCATAACGCCTCACCTGAAACATATAGCCCTTCTAACGCTGTATTTTTTTCAGGGCTAATTTCATTCACAATCCGCAGTGTAAAAGATTCAGGTAATGATTCAATAATCAATTTACCTTCAGATTCTTTATAGTTTTTCCACGCTTTGCCATCGACTTCAATACTGACTAGTGATAAATCTTCGCCATTGAGTTCAAGTGTTGATGACTGAGAGTTAAGGCGTTTTACCTTGCTTATTGCGGTAACGACTGTCTTCACTGGGTCAAGATTAAAATCGAGGTCAATTTCTGTAATTGTGTAATCAGGTTCTTGATAATCCTGACGATATTTCGCTTGTCTTAGCTGGGTCATAAGTAACCTTTTAATTCGTTATATTCAATATCGTACTGCTTTATTACTTATACAATACTATAAGCCACAATAATGTGAATGGATTTGAGAAACATTTTCATCAAAAAATGTTATCTATTTTTATGGCAATGTTAGCTTTGTATGTCACACCCTGCTTAATTTTGTTAAAAATTCGTTTGTTTGTTGGTGCTATAGTACTATTAAATATTTTATAGCGTGTTAGTATCTTTTCGTGATTAATGCTTTTTGTCTATTTCTATGGAACATAATACGAATAAAACGTATTTATTTGATTTTATAGTAATACAAAAAGGCAATGCGCGAATTTAGGTTGCCGTGCTCCTTGAAACCAAGTGGTAGAATAACACTTCTATCTTTTGCTAAAGTGGGTATACTTTTGCAACTTTAACGATTTAGCTAACGACTATTGCTGCTTTTATCTCATTGTGACTTTTTGAAAAATCAAACAGTTTTCAAGGGAAACAAGAGTATAAATGAATAGCATTAGTGGTAAAGATAAGCTCCGCGAGGATGTCTGCGTGCCATGAATTTAGACGCTACACCAATTATTACATCACTGCTTGATACCGATGCTTACAAGCTTCATATGCAGCAGGCCGTTTTCCACCGTTACCACCAGGTACCGGTTGTCGCTGAGTTCCGCTGTCGTAGCAGTGAGATCTTAGGTGCTTACGCCAATGAAATCAGACAACAAATTCAGTTGATGGCTAACTTATCACTTTCTGATAATGAACTGAATTTTCTCCGCCGCTTACCTTTCTTCCAAGAAGACTATCTTACGTGGTTAAAATCATTCCGCTTTAACCCTGAACAAGTCGTTGTCAGTACCACCGACGAAGGCCAATTGGCTATTCGCATTAGTGGGCCTTGGCGTGAAGTGATCATGTGGGAGGTACCACTCCTTGCATTGGTCAGTGAAATCATCCAAAAAGATAGGCACCCAAACATTCATCCTGATGATGCTGTTCAGCAACTTAAAAAGCTGTTAAATGTTTTTTATCAACAAGCTGATGAGCACCAACTCGACTTGTCTAATTTTAAGCTAATGGACTTCGGGACACGCCGCCGTTTTTCCTACGATGTGCAATCCGCCATTGTTTCGATGCTTAAACAAGAATTTCCTTACCTTGTAGGGACGAGCAATTACAAACTTGCTCACGAGTTAGGCCTAGCCCCTGTTGGCACACAAGCCCATGAGTGGTTCCAAGCCCACCAGCAAATCAGCCCTGAATTGGCAAATAGCCAACGCGAGGCATTGCAGAGCTGGCTAGATGAATACCCTAATCACTTAGGTGTCGCATTAACTGACTGTATCACCATGGATGCCTTTTTGCGTGATTTTGATGCTAACTTTGCGAACCGCTACCAAGGGTTGCGTCATGATTCAGGGGACCCGATCGAATGGGGCGAAAAAGCCATTGCTCATTACCAAAAATTGGGTATCGACCCTATGAGCAAAACACTGGTGTTCTCTGACAGCTTAGACTTACAAAAAGCACTTGAATTATATCGTTATTTCCACCAACGGATTAACCTTGTTTTTGGTATCGGCACTCGTCTAACCTGCAATATTCCGAATGTTACACCGCTAAATATTGTGATCAAATTGGTAGAGTGCAATGGTAAGCCTGTCGCTAAGCTATCTGATAGCCCAGGAAAAACCATTTGCGAAGATGATGAGTTCGTCAATCAACTCAGAAAAGCGTTCGACCTCCCTAAAATGGAAAAAGCCAGCTAATTAAGTCTCTTTTCCCTAGCTCTGAGTAAGAATTTGCACTTTTCTTGCCCAGAGCTTCAAAACCCCCTTTTTCTTTTATTCACTTACTATTACTATAGCTTTTAAGCTCAATAACCACGCTTCGCTTCAACAGAAATGTTTTATCGCGATTTTTTACTTGTTTCCTAATAAATGGCAAGTAACATAGAGCTTTGGCCCCTGAAAAATGGGATTTCGTTAATATCCCTACTTTAACTATTTTAATCGCCATAAACCGATGACATTTTTTGAATAATATTCATAGATATAAGCGGTCGAATGGATTTAAAACAATTTGAATTACATCCTAAATAATTCGAGTTGTAGGAAGGCGGCAAACAAAGTGAGCCCTAGGAGCATACATAAGTATGTGACTAGGGTCGGTTTGTGAAGCCAACGCATCTACGGCTCGAAGTATGACGGATTGAGATAGTCGAAGTAGATATCGTTAAATATGAAGAGAGTGAATTATATGATAGTAGCGCCTGTAGTCGACGTACTGCAAGGCCGAGTGGCGGTAGGCACAGAAGTCACCGTTCAAGGCTGGGTACGTACAAGGAGAGATTCAAATGCTGGTTTTTCTTTCCTCGCCGTTTATGACGGTTCTTGCTTTAATCCGTTACAGGCTATCATTAATAATAATTTACCTAATTATAATGACGAAGTCCTGCACCTAACAACGGGTTGTTCTGTTGAAGTTACGGGTACCGTAAAAGAATCCCCAGGCCAAGGTCAATCATTTGAGCTTGAAGCCACTGCTGTAAAAGTTGTTGGTTGGGTTGAAGACCCTGACACCTACCCAATGGCAGCGAAGCGTCATAGTGTTGAGTTTTTACGTGAAGCCGCACACTTGCGCCCACGTACTAACTTAATTGGTGCCGTTGCACGTGTGCGTCATACTTTAGCGCAAGCTATCCACCGTTTCTTTGATGAGCAAGGCTACTTCTGGGTTTCAACTCCAGTGATCACTGCCTCAGACACCGAAGGCGCGGGGGAAATGTTCCGTGTTTCTACATTGGATTACAATAACCTGCCACGTGATGACAAAGGTGAAGTCGATTTCAGCGAAGATTTCTTTGGTCGCGAAGCTTTCTTAACCGTTTCAGGCCAACTGAACGGTGAAGCCTATGCAACAGCGATTAGCAAAGTTTACACTTTCGGCCCAACCTTCCGTGCTGAAAACTCAAATACTAGCCGTCACTTAGCTGAATTCTGGATGGTCGAACCTGAAGTGGCATTTGCTTCTTTAGATGATGTCGCAGGCCTTGCAGAAAAAATGCTGAAATTCGCCTTCAAAGCCGCTCTTGAAGAACGCCGTGATGACTTAGAATTCTTTGCACAACGTGTTGATAAAGACGTTATCAACCGCTTAGAAAGCTTTGTTAACTCAGACTTTGCACAAGTTGATTACACGGATGCCATTAAAATCCTAGAAACTTGTGGTCAAAAATTCGAAAACCCAGTTTATTGGGGTGTCGATATGTCGTCTGAGCACGAGCGTTACCTTGCTGAGCAACACTTTAAAGCCCCTGTGGTTGTGAAAAACTACCCGAAAGACATCAAAGCTTTCTATATGCGCCTCAATGAAGATGGAAAAACTGTTGCTGCGATGGATGTATTAGCACCGGGTATTGGCGAAATCATCGGTGGCTCACAGCGTGAAGAACGTCTTGATATGTTAGATGCCCGTCTTGAAGAAATGGGTATGAATAAAGAAGATTACTGGTGGTACCGTGATCTGCGCCGTTATGGTACCGTTCCTCACTCAGGTTTCGGCCTTGGTTTTGAGCGTTTAGTGGCTTATGTCACTGGTGTCGGTAACGTACGTGAAGTGATTCCATTCCCACGTACCCCAAGAAATGCAGCGTTCTAATAACTGCTTTTCTATGTTAACACCTTAATATACGGGCCAACTAATGTTGGCCCGTTACTTTTCAGTCCTAATATACTTTCACTATACAACTATCTCATCTTGTTACATCAAATTACAGCCACATGATAACCAGGTCACAATTTTTACGTTATCACCTTATTATTCTCCGTAAACAGCCAGCAATCTGCTACCGCTAAGAATAATCTGCTTTTTAATCTCACTATTCTCTTTTTACTGGTGATAAATAACCGCTTTGCATTCGCTAAACTGCTCAAAAAAAACTCAATTTGTCTTTTGAAAAAGTTCCCTAATTTTTGTAATATTTTTTAAACTGGTACGATGAGTGGTTGTTTATTGAGCTATTTTTTACATTTTGAAACATCTAGTTACCATTTGTTTCAGAATCTTTGATTTTGTAGCACTTTGAGGGTAGATAATTTTATTTAGCAATGGAACACTGGTCGCCGACATAGACGACACTAATCTCTCACAAATAGTTCCAATTATTTTTTGCGAATTATTTTTGGCAGTGGCAGGTGTCCGAATAACACCAATGAGGGTAATAATAATGATGAAACGCAATATTCTTGCAATGGTTATCCCAGCTCTGTTAGCTGCTGGTGCAGCAAACGCAGCTGAAGTATACAACAAAGACGGCAACAAATTAGACGTTTACGGTAAAGTTGACGTTCGTCACTATTTCGCTAAAGGCGATAGCGGCCAAGACGGTGATGATTCACGCGTTCGTTTAGGCGTTAAAGGTGATACTCAAATCACTGACCAACTGTCAGGTTTTGGTCGTTTCGAGTGGGAAACTAAAACTAATAAAGCAGAAGATGAAGGCGAAAACAAAAACCGTTTAGCATATGCTGGCCTGAAGTTTGCTGATTTCGGCTCAATTGACTACGGCCGTAACTACGGTGTGGTTTATGACACGAACGCATGGACCGACGTATTCCCATTATGGGGTGCGGACACTATGGCTCAGTCTGATAACTTTATGACTAGCCGTAACCGTAACCTATTAACTTACCGTAACAACAACGCTTTCGGTTATGTTGATGGCCTGAGTTTCGCTCTGCAATATCAAGGTAAAAACGGTGACGACAACCTGTCAGCTTCTAAAAGCGGTATCCGTAAAGACAACGGTGACGGTTTCGGTTTCTCAACAGCTTATGACTTAGGCTGGGGCGTATCACTGGGTGGTGGTTACTCTAGTTCTTCACGTACTCCAAACCAAAAAGATTTATCTACTGCTGGCGGTAACAAAGCTCAAGCATGGAACGTTGGTGGTAAATTCGATGCTAACAATGTTTACTTAGCAGCTATGTACGGTCAAACTCAAAACATGACTCGTTATGGCAACAAGTCTAATGCTATTGCTAACAAAACTGAAAACGTTGAATTAGTAGCACAATACCTGTTCGATTTCGGTTTAAAACCATCTATCGGTTATAACCAATCTAAAGGTAAAGACTTAGGTGCATACGGTAATAAAGACCTAGTGAAATACATCTCTGTAGGTTCTTACTACTACTTCAACAAAAACATGTCTGCAGTTGTTGATTACAAAATCAACCTGTTAAAAGACAACACTTTCACTGACCAAAATGGTATCAACACTGATAACGTAGTTGGTTTAGGTTTAGTTTACCAATTCTAATTATCAGTTAACTGATAAGCTAGAAAACGGTAACATGTTTTTGCAAGCAGCGCTTCGGCGCTGCTTTTTTATTTCGCTCTCCCCGCCTCAAATTTCCTCCCCCTAAAAAAACCTAAATTATCTGTAAGACAGACTGATTCACCGCCTTTATAGATATTTATGGTTAGATTACATGCAATTCCTACCTAGTTCACAAGATCTCGCCGATTTTTGGTAAAACGGTTGGCAAAAAGCCTTTATCACGTTACCCTGAGAACTCGACTCGTTCGACTAAACCCGTTTTCAGCTACACCCGCGAGTTTCGTATGGTATGGGCAGATTACAAGCAAGGATAGCCAACCGCATTCTCACTTATGCCTTCATACCTTAGGAACTGTGTGGGTACCACTACAGAGCTTTGGAATCGACAACATGTTTGAAAAAATTACTTCTGCCCCTGCTGACCCAATCTTAGGTCTTGCTGATAGTTTCCGTGCTGATCCCCGCGATAATAAAATCAACTTAGGTATTGGCGTCTATAAAGACGAATCAGGGAAAACCCCTGTGCTTGATACCGTTAAAAAAGCAGAAAAATTCCTGCTGGATAACGAAAACACCAAAAACTATCTTGCGATTAGCGGAATGCCAGAGTTCGGCCGTGTAACACAAGAACTGTTATTCGGTGCACAACATGAAATTGTCACCTCAAAACGTGCACGTACAGCGCAAGCACCCGGCGGTACTGGTGCCCTGCGTATCGCAGCTGATTTTATTGCGAAGCAAACTAATGCAAAACGCGTTTGGATCAGCAACCCAACTTGGCCTAATCACAAAAATATTTTTGAAGCGGCTGGCTTAGAAGTGCTGACCTACAATTACTATGATGCAGCCAACCACGGTATGGATTTCGACGGTATGCTTAACAGCCTGTCATCCGCTGTTGCTGGCGATGTGATTGTTCTACACGGTTGCTGCCATAACCCAACGGGTATTGACCCAACTGCTGAGCAATGGACAAAGCTGGCGGCATTATGTGCGGAAAAAGGTTTATTGCCGGTTTTTGACTTTGCTTACCAAGGTTTCGCAAAAGGCTTAGATGAAGATGCCGAAGGCCTGCGTATTTTCACCAAAAACAACCCTGAAATGATTGTGGCGAGCTCATTCTCTAAAAACTTCGGTCTATACAATGAGCGTGTTGGTGCTTGTACAATCATTGCCAAAGACAGTGACAACGCAGAGCGTGCATTTAGTCAAGCGAAAGCGGTTATTCGCGCAAACTACTCAAACCCACCAGCGCACGGTGCTGCAGTGGTAACAACCATCCTTTCTGATGACGTATTAAAAGCTGAGTGGATCCAAGAGTTAACCGCAATGCGTGAGCGTATTAAACGCATGCGCCAACTGTTAGTGAAAACATTGGAAGAAAAAGGCGCTAAACAGGACTTTAGCTTCATTATCAACCAAAACGGTATGTTCTCCTTCAGTGGCCTAACAAAAGAGCAGGTAGAGCGTCTACGTAGCGAATTTGGTATCTATGCCGTAAGCTCTGGCCGTATTAACGTGGCAGGCTTAACATTAGAGAACATGGTTCCATTATGTGATGCCATCGTTAAAGTGCTGTAATCATTACATAGCACATGCTATCTAATACAAAAGGCACCTGACTAGGTGCCTTTTACGTCAAACTGTTAACCACTTAAAAATCAATTACCAAACAGGTAACTCATCTTGTAAGAAAGGGTTTGTTTTTCGTTCAAAACCGAGATTAGACATCGGCCCATGACCAGGAATAAATTGATAATCATCGCCAAGCGGTAATACTTTGTTTTTAATTGATGAAATTAAATCTTGATGATTACCTCGTGGGAAATCACTACGACCAACACCACCTTTGAATAATACATCACCCATGGAAATTAATTTATCAGCATGGTTCACAAAAATAATATGACCGGGCGTATGGCCAGGACAATGCAGTACATCAAATGTAATATTGCCACAAGTCACTTTGTCCCCTTCTTCTAACCAGTAATCTGGTGTGAAGTCAGGGCATTCGCCTATATAAAACATTGCATTTTGCTCTGCGAGGTTTTCAATCCAAAAGGCGTCTTCTTTTTGTGGACCATAAATAGGCACTGAAAAGTGCTTAGAAAGGGTAGCCGATGCACCGATATGATCAGAGTGACCATGCGTTAACAGAATTTTAGTTAACTTCAGCCCAAGGTTTTCAATAGCAGAAATTAATTTTTCAGCTTCTCCGCCGGGGTCAACAACGACTGCATCTAACGTATTTTCATCCCAAATAACGTGGCAATTTTGCATAAATGGTGTTACTGGGATAATAGTATATTTCATCGAGCAATTACTCCATAATCTGTGTCACCTATGCACAGATTACCATGTTCTTGCAGGCCCTGTATCAATATGTATAAAATTGCTTCGAGGATAATAACCAACACCACCTGCTTTCATTTTCAGCGCAGCTTTACGGATATTACTCAATTGTAACCCTTCGATATGGAAATCCATCGCCTGCCCGCGTGTGTGGTAGCTTTTCTTTGCCACCCCAGAGCTTTTACTGCGTAATTTATTATTAGTCTCTAAAGAACGATAACCAGAGATCAGTTGGACAGGTTTGTTTGTTCCCATCATCATTTGTAATAAATAGATTTGCTCAAACAATTTTGGGTCAATAGTTTTCACTTTGTCGCAACGATAATCACGGAAAAAATGATTTAAACGTGCTAGTTCAGACTTATTATAACGCCGCCCGTCAAAAAATTCGGTTTTTAACGATTCGCCTGTATTAATGTTTTGAAAACGCAAAATTCGTGGTCGAGGGGTCGTCATTGCAGCAAAGACATGGCTTGGTAATAAACTAAGGCCAATCGTTGCAGCCCCAATACCTAACCACTTTCTGCGGGATTGATCAATTATATCCATAGGTGATAGCTCAGACTCTAATAATTTCAGTATTAATCGATAAAATTTTGGCAACCTATTGAGTCTAGCAAATCATGCTTAGCTTTAATGTATAATTATGTAAAGATATGCATACTTAACAGGAATTTTATTGCAGTTTTCGTCAGTAATAGAGTTTTGTCACTCAAACTGCTCGAAACATGCAATCTTAGACACAAAATATGCTGCCTTTATCAAAGTAAGTAAAATAGCCATAGCTGAATAACTATAAAGCAATGGAATAAACAGGATAAAAACGGAGAATAGAGGAAACGTCACGGAATGAAAATTTACGAAGAACTATGTTCAGGCCGTTAATACGTAAAATAATTAAGGGGAGAAAACTCCCCCTTATAAATTAAAACTCACAATTAGTGTAAAATCTTTTTCAACATTGGCAAATATTTATCTGCATTATCAATAGAATTATCATACTGATAAATATCTGCTCGATATTGTGGCTGTTGGTCTTTATCTACCCAAGCCGTTTGGTAGTACAGAAAAACTGGGATTCTATCTGGTATATTCACATACCGTGTTGACCCCTCTTTCAATGCACCGTCAATTCGTTTTTGTTCCCAACCTGCATCACCTAACAAAATACTGGCTAACTCACTTGCTTTATTCACACGCACACATCCAGAGCTTATTGCACGTGCATTACGATTAAACAAACTATGGTTTGGTGTATCGTGTAAATAAATCGCATCTGAACTCGGCATATTAAACTTATAGCGCCCTAATGAGTTAGTTGGGCCCGGAGCTTGTCGAATTCGATATGGGAAATTAGCTGGGGTGATATTATCCCAGTCAATAGCATATGGGTTGATTTCATATGAATCAGCCCCCCAACCAGAATAAACCGTATAGCCTTTTCGACTAAAATAACTTGGGTCTTGCTTCCCTTTTGGGGCGATATCTTTACGTGCCATACTGGTTGGCACACTCCAAGGCGGGTTAATTACCACGTTATTTAGCGCACTGCTCATGATCGGTGTTTTGCGATCTGCACGACCAACAATCACTTTAGAATCTAAAATGACTTCGTCATTTAAATAGAAATCTAAAGAGTAGCCAGGAATATTAACTAATATTCCTGTACCACTACTTGCAGGAATAATACGTAAACGTTGGATATTAAGCGCCATTAAACCTGCTTTTTGTTTTGGCTGCATATTTAACCAAACACGCGTGCCTTTTCCAACTACACCGTCGGCCTCTAAACCATATTGTAATTGGAATTTTTTTACAGCATCAACGAGTTCTTGGTCATATACTTTGGACACGGTACTTGCAAGTGCATCACTTGGCTCTGTTGGTTCGACGGTTTGTTCAACTGCCAGTTCTGCAACTTGAGCCATTGTTTCAGGAGGGGCAACTTCTTCGGTTACATTTCCACCCTCAAGTAACCCTTCACGTTGTAAGATTTGACGTAACATAACCACATCATCGCTAGACTGCCCTGGTTTTAATGTTTTTGTTCCTACTATTTCTAGGTTATCTTCAGGCATCGCCAATAATTTCAACATTTCCTTGCGCATTGGCAGGTACATTGGATGATTCGGTGCCTGTGATTTAACCCAACTACTTAGGTTATTAGATTCAACGGCATCTAGCCATGGTTTCATTTGAGCCGTTGTTGGAGCAATAATTTTATATGGCCGATTAGTATATAGCCAGTACTGCCCGCTCGCCTCTATTGATGATAAATACTGTAAATAGCCAAGCATGGCATCAGATAAAATAACGTCGCGGCCCAGTTCATTTAACTGGTTATTTTCCAGTATTGCCAACCATTCCCCAAATTGAGGCTGAACCCCAGCAAGGGATAATTCTGCCAATTGTTGTTGAAATTGGCTAATTGCCGTTTCATCTTGCCACAATAGCTGCATTTGCCTATCAGCATATAGTTTTGCTAATTGCGTAGAAAAAATAGGTTTCACATCCGTAGGAAGTGATTGTGTTATTTTTACTAAACTTTCTGTTGGTGTAACTGGAGCTACCGCTTGAACTTCAGAAACACTTTGCTGCGTATTTTCTTCATTTGAAAATGCAGGAAACTGTAACGCCATCAACCCGCATATTACTGAGACTTGCAGAGCTCGCACTCTTCTCTTTGCCATACATCCACCTTAATTAACTACATGGATAACAATATTTTTTATTATAATTACAATTTTATTGTATTTAATTTTAGCAGTAATGTTATAGGAATAGACTAATTTTCCTTTTTTTCGGATTATAGACAGATAACCATCACCTAATGAGAAAAAGAATTATTTTCATTATAGGTGGGTATTTATTGGTGCTTTAAACATAGATGAATTTTATTTTAATTAAAAGCGTTACCTAATGCTTTCTTTCTCATTTAATTCCCATATAGAAAAAGAGGTTTTTATCATGAAAAAATATGTTTTAAACATCGGGTTTTATTCAAATTAATTAATAATCTTGTTAAATTGCATTTGCACTATTTGTTAAATACAAGAAAACCGATATTTATTCCTAAATACCGGCTTTCATTTCATTCACAAAAACTATTACTGCAATGTTGGTGCTTGTACGTTCGGGGTTTCTTGTCCGAAGCCTTTTAAGCCAACCACATGCACATGCTCATGATTACCAACCACTTTACGAACTAGCTTATAGGTTGTGCCCTTCTCAGGACTAATATTCTCAGGCGCCGCAATAATTAGCTGCATTTCTAACCTGTCACACAGTTCAAATAAGGTTGCAATTGATTTAGCATCTAATCGCGCAGCTTCATCTAAGAATAATAAACGGCAAGGAATAATATCTTTCGCACGCAAACGGCGAGACTCTTCTTCCCAGCTTTGTACTACCATCACTAAGATGGACATACCTGTACCAATAGCCTCACCGGTGGATAACGCACCACTTTCTGCTTTTAACCAGCCAT
Source organism: Providencia rettgeri (assembly GCF_013255915.1). Taxonomy (GTDB): domain Bacteria; phylum Pseudomonadota; class Gammaproteobacteria; order Enterobacterales; family Enterobacteriaceae; genus Providencia; species Providencia hangzhouensis. The sequence continues at coordinate 3,234,169 of NZ_CP053896.1, forward strand.
CTGAACCTCTATTAACCTCAACTTCTAATTCTAAGTAATTGCGGTAATCGAGTAATTCTTCACCGATGGTTTGTGGCAACCGCTGCCCAACATCCACTTGAGGGTTAAGGCGTTGGTATAATTTCGCCATCGCTTCAGAGAAAGTTAACCGTTGGCTGGTAAACAAGTCTTGATGCATTTCACTTTCTTCAGAAAGGACACTGAGTAACAGCGCATGGCTTTCTCGAATATTCACATTGAGGCGAACCCCTTTAACCTGACCAAATGCCACGGCTTGCAGCCCTTGGTTTAGCATACGAATTCGATTCTGTTCGCGCTGAATGGTTTTGCGAATAATATTCGCCACACTTTTTGAACTGATCGCCAATTTTTGCTCACGTGCCGTTAGCTCTTCCGTTAAGCGCGCCAGCTCAATTTCCATTTGCTCGATTGCATCAATCGGGTCATCTGTACGAATGATGTCTTGGCGAATACGTTCACGTAGGTGTTGATATACCGCGATAAAGAATTTGATCTTCCGCTCAGGGTGTTTTGGATCTTCGGACAAACGCAGTACATCACGTAAATGTTCGTTATCCGCAACCGCTAAACGCAACGCACCTAAGGCTTTATCCGACATGGAACGTAAGCTGTCACCGTCAGTATAGGCCAGCTCACGGCGATGTAAACGACGCTCGACGCCATTGTCTTTCACCAAGCGCATTACCGCACACCAACCTGCTTTTGCCGTCACTACCTGCTCACGCAGCATATAGTAGTCTTTTTCTAACTTACGAAGGCGCTTCTGTAAGTTATCCATTTCAGCTTCACATAATGTCAGCTGTTTTTCTAACTGGTTAATACGGCTACGATTTTCCATGACGCGCTGGTGCAGCTCATCACGTCGAATACGAGCGCGCTCTTGAGCATCAGGATCAGCTTTTACGCCGATCTCTTGCATCTCAACTTCGAGCTCTTTCAACATTTCTTGTTTGGTATCGAAAGAACTGCGTAACGAGGCGAGAACTTGATGGAATTGTGCACTTTGTGCTTGGTGCTGACGCAGCTGTTCGCGAGCGCGTGTACGCTCGGTTTCTGCCTGCTCTAAACGCTGACGTAATTTTTCATTCAAGTCCGCGTTTTCATTCACCATTCCTGTTGAGTCACTGTAACTAAAGTGAGCACGACGCTGAACAACCTCAACTAATGCAAAGGCTTGCTGTTTTGCATTTTGTTGGCTGTGTTTTGCTGACTCATAATCTTTGCGTAATTGTTCATGTTGTTCAGGATCACTGAGTAACACTGTCACAATCGGTTCTAACTTTTCTAACGCATGACCATGTTTATTCAGGAAATGTGCCGCTTCTTCTGCTTCCGTTAGTTCTTCGTTTATCTCTTCGACTCTGTCCGCCAATGTTTCATCGAGTAATAACCCCATTTGAGGTAATAAACGATTAAGAGCCGCAAGGCTTTCTTTGCCTTGTGCAAATTGTTGGCGTTGCTGCTGAGTTTGCTCTTCAAATTGTGCCAAAGCACGTTCAATTTCCGTGCGTTTCTGGTTAAGCGAACGAATTTCAGCTTCAGGATCATCTTCAAAGGCCACGGAAATATGTTGGCCTATAAACCGACTGAATGCTTGGTGCGAACGCTGAATTTTCTGCACATCAAATGACAGGTTCGCGTAACGCTCAGCAAGCTCATCACGTTCAGCAGTTAATGACTCTAAATGACTTTCACGAGCAGCACGACCAAACAAAGGTAATTCAGGATAACGAGAGTAACGCCATTGACGCTCAGACGAACGGACTAATACCGCATTTTCAAATTCCTGCGCATCAAAAACGCTGTCATCGAACGATTGAGGATCCCCCTCGATAAAATAAACATCGTCAGGGCAATCTTGTAATGTTTCGAGCTGGCTACGAACCACAGATAAGTCTTGAACCACAATACCATGACGAGCTGGGCCATATAACGCAGAAAAATAAGCCGCATCTTCGATGGTAATGTCATCATAAATTTCTGATAACAAAACACCATTAAAACGCTCAGCCAACGCTAACATGCGGCCATCTTCCGCACCACTTGGCTGACTTAACCGCTCAATTTGCTTTTCGAGATCTTTACGTTGCGCAGCAACTTCATCTCGTTCAACCGTTATTTCCCTTTCTTGTTCAAGGAGTTGCTGCATAAACTCAGTCACAGCAGTACTTGACTCAAACGTTTCATGGGATTGCTCATTAAGCTGTGTTAGCGCTTCTTGGGCCATAATCCATGCAGGGGCTTTAGATGAAAGTTGGCTAATCCGCTGGCGAATTTGTTCCAGTTCTTGGCGCATTTGCATTCGTCTTTCGCCACTCTCATTCACACCAATACTGAGCTCTTCTTGTTGCGCTTCCAGCTCAGCCATCAGTGCATCAAGCTCATCTGGCTCATAGCTTTGGCCATGACGTTTACAGAATTCCGCCAATAAGCGTTCTGCATTTTGCTGGCTATTCAGACGTTGTTGCAATTCAGATAGCTGCATTCGTAATGGTTGTACACGATCCGCTAAATGTTGTTGTGATGACCAATCACGTAATAATGTACGCGCTTGTTGGTATGCATCACTGCGGCTAACTTCCCCTACCATATTTCTAACTAATTGATAGGCTTGCTCAAATTGGCTATGTGCGGCATCCGCCACACTCATTTTTTGCTCAAGCGCTAATAACGCTTGGGTAGCTTGTTGTTCACGCGCTTCGAAGGTATCTAGCCATTCATCTGCGTTATCAATGGATAATTCAGGAAGCTGGCACAATTCACGAGCACGCGTTAAGGCATGCAAGGCTTGCTGGTACTGAATGGCACGTGTTTGTTGTACATCCAGTGCTTGTTGGTAGTCAGCTAATTGATTTTTTAATTCATCAACTTCAATTTCAGCAGCTTCAGCTCGTGCTTCATATTCTTCTTGAGTTTCAGTCGCTTCAGCAACAACTTCACTTTGTTCTTCAAGACGATAAGTCAGTTCTTCGATATCTGCTTGATAGCGATCGATTTTTTCTTGTTGACGCAGCGCGGCTTGCACTAAATTTAAATGGTCACTGGCAGCTTGGTAGTCAGCTTCTAATTCTGTAGATGCCCCATTTTGCTCATTCAATTCACGCGCCATTTCGACGCTACGAACTTGTTCAACACGTAATTGTTTACGGCTAGCTAATAGCTCATTGCGCGCAGCCAGTGCTGCATCAAGGTGAATGCGTCTTTCATTGGAATGGCGCATATAATCCGCAGAAACATAATCAGTCGCCTGGCTAATCAAATGTTTGAATAAGTCGCGGTCTGATTGAGTGACACGAATGGCTTCTAATGTTAAACGGTTTTCACGCAGAGCCGCTTCCATATCTTGGAATGCTTTACGTACCCCACTGTTTTCTGGCAACAAATAATCACGTAATGAGCGAGTAATGGCACTAGAAATACCGCCATATAGTGACGCTTCAATCAGTCGATAATATTTGCTTCGGTCACTCGCAGAACGTAAGCGTTTCGGTAACACGCCTAATTCAAACAGTGTCGAGTGGTAATCGGTAATTGAGCTAAACTGCTTAAACAAAACGCCTTCCTGTTCTTCAAGACGTTCTTTTAGCTCATTGAGTGGGATCACTTTTGCTTGGCGGCCATCGATAACTTCCGTCAATATTTCCGTTGGAACTGTCGCTAATGGAATGCCTTGTACCATAAATGGCTTAATATCGACTTTTTTATCGCGCCCTGCGACTTGCTGTAAACGCACCCCCACCATAACGCGCTGATGCTTCGAATTTAACACATCCAAAATAGCGTAACAGACACCAGGACGTAACTTACCATGTAAGCCTTTATCACGAGAACCTGAGGTCGCGCCGGCTTCCGTTGTGTTACGGAAGTGAAGTAAGGTTAAATCTGGGATCATTGCGGTAATAAATGCCGCCATGGTTGTTGATTTACCTGCACCATTACCACCCGATAACGTGGTCACTAATTCATCAAGGTCAAAAGTTCGGGCAAAAAAACCGTTCCAATTCACCAGCGTCAGTGAGCGAAATTTTCCGCGTTCAATCATTATTCTTCATCCTCATCACTTTCTGCCGGTTCTTGACTCTCTTCGCCATCCTCTTCATCACTATCTTTTAGTGATAATTCACCGTCAAGAGAGATAGCTTCACCATCACGGATCATCCGTAACTGTGCATCTTGTGGGTTATCGCCACTGCGCACATCGGCGCCAAAACGGAATACAGATTCACTAATAATAAATTTACTCGAATCATTTTGCAGAAAATGCACCATTCCCAAGCGACGTAAACGATTGAGTGATGTTCTTAATTTTTCCTGCAATTTTTGTTTATCTAGGTCAGAGCCTGTCGAACGTTGATTAACAAATTTAAGTAGTTTGCTTTCATCCGCTAATGATAATAATTCTTCAAATAACTCTTGTGAGGTAAAAATACCTTGGTTACTCAAGCGTTCAGGGCTGAGATAGAGATAACAAAGAATTTTCCCAACCATCATATCTAATTCAGATAACACAGAGCGAGGTATTAAGGTTGTTGATCGCGGACGTAAATAGAAGAACCCCTCAGGGGCACGAATTAATTCTACGTTATATCGTGCATAAAATTGTTCTAATGCTTCCTGAAAATCCATTAAAAATGCGTGGTTATCAAGGTCATCAACACTAATATGGCGACCTGAACGCAATTGGCTGTCTAGCTCTGGAAAAATCGGGTTAGCTAATGCTTGAGCCAGTTTAACTGGCATAAATTGTTCAATATTTGTCGATGACATGTGCCTGTACCTTGGCTCCGTGATCATTAATAGCTTGCCATTCTGCCGGTAATCCCGCCAAATCAGCCTCTGCGATACCTAATTTAACAGCTTGGTCGATAATAATTCGAGCAACATCAAAATGACGTTTCTGTGGATATTGCAGTAAGTACTCATGCAACACACGGCCAACATCGAGCGGCCGTTGCTCTGCTTTATAAATAGCTAACTCAACTTCCATTAGCTCAGCAAGCTTGTCATTTAATTCACTAAACTCTTCAAACTCAAGCTCTGGTGGTAATTCACCCATGACCTCTTCATCATGCAACGCGAGCTCTTCATCACGCATATCGAATAACCGATCCGCATTAGCGTAAGTGAGTGCCCAAGGGCTATCAAGGTAGTGCTGAACAGATTGACGTAACCGCTGAGAAAATATTCTATTTTTATCCATATCGATAGCTGTACGGATAAACTTATGAACATGACGGTCATAACCAATCCATAAATCGATAGATTGTTGACCCCAGCTAACAATACGGTCTAGTTTATTTTGCAGGTCAAAAACTAGCCTATCCACTAAGTCAGAGAACGCCGGCGCATTCATGTTGGCTTCTTGAATACGTAATAAATTCGCTTGCAGTTTATCCCCTGCGGCTTCTAATGTGTCTTGCAACTCACGCAATGTACCTGATGTTTCTGATAGTAATTGCTCACAGTTAGCGATAGCTGCCTGCCAGTCTTGATTTAATAATGCGGCAATATCTTCTTTTACTGAATTTTGCTGTTCATCCATAATACGTTGGGATAAATCAATACTGTCAAAAATTTCAGCAACTGAATATTTTAGTGGGGCAAACACGTAACGATGCCAATAAAATTCATCACCACCTTCCTCTGCGGCTTCAGCGGCACGTTGCAGCTCTCCTGCAACAATAGAAAGTTGCATGGAAAGTCTTAATGTTGAGAACTCTCTCTGACGAATATAATAATCGCTGATGCCAATCCCCAAAGGGGTTAGCCGGTAAATTGCATTACCTTCAACAATGTCACTGGCAAAACGGTTAAAAATCTTCTGGCGAACCATATCATTGATGGCATTATTGGCCCTTACTGACAATGATTCAGTTGTTTGCTCAAACCCTTTGCAAACTTCACGAAAGGCATCAACCAGTTCCCCTTCACTCATTTCACCATTGACTCTTTCACTGTTTAATACCGCTACCGCGAGCAAAAATGCTAAACGTTCAGCGGGAAGTGAAATCGAAAAATCATTTTTTCGTGCCCAAGACACAAGTTCAGGGACGGTCTGGGAAAAATCACTCATAAATCGTCCTTTTGTATTTGTTTGCGTGCCATGACATGAATATAACGCCCCATGCTAATATAGGGTTCTTCACGGCAATACTGCTGTTCTAATGCCAACAATGCCGGAAAATCTTTTTGCTGTAACTGCCGACTTTGTAAATAGTCATGGAATACCCTGACACCACTTTTACCGATGATTTGCATATTACACTCGCCTAACCAAGCATCAACCTGATGAGGAAAAAGCGGGTTTTGTGGTGATAACGAGCGTTTACGACGACGTTGAATATGTGGCGTTGCAAGATGAAAATTTCCCAAAATTGCATTACGCATCACCAGACCATTTGCATTATAGAACATGACAGAAAATACGCCTTCTGGTCTAATTATATCTACCAGTTGTTCAATTGCATATTTTTGATCGCTAATCCATTCAAGTACCGCATGAAATAAAACAAGGTCAACAGGTTCATCAATATATTGTGCGATATCTTGCACTGCACAATGAACAAAACGCATGTTATCGCTAATACCTTGTTCCTTGGCAAGCTCACTGCCTCGTTCCAACATCTCTTCAGATAAATCGCAAAGTATCACCTGATGCCCCATTTCGGCGAGTTTGCGTGAAAAGTGTCCTTCACCACCACCTGCATCAAGTATTTTTAGAGTTTTACCCTCAAATTGGCTGCTTAATAATTGAGTTAAATCTTGCCAAACTACCGCTTCTCGTATTTTTCCTTTTGTCGTTCCGTAGATATTTTTTGCAAATTTATCGACAATATCATCAAAGTTGCGGTCTGCCATGTGCTATCCGGTTGCCTATCATCTATTATTTAAAGCGGTTTATGAGCCAATTTGTCGCGAAAAAACGTAAAATGGTTGATTACATCCTGATATTGAGAAAATTAACTCTAACCAGAAATATTCTCACATTGCAGCGTATTTATCACATACAATGCGAGGCGACTGTTAAAACAGGAATTATAACAGATAATAGCTATATTTTTGCATAGTACTTCATTGTGCTCAGCAAATTTCAGTTTGCTACTATTAAACACTATTCTGTTATTTTCCCTCTAATTTCGCTGCGTTATTGCATATTTTTCCGTAGATTCTGCCACAATGATTAATCGATAACCCTTAAGAATAGGCTTAGTTATGTTATTTATCTTAAAAAAATATATTGGTTCTCTATTGATGCCATTACCATTATTACTCATCATCGGGTTTATCGGATTGCTTTTGCTTTGGTTTACACGCTGGCAGCGTTGTGGAAAGGCGTTTACTACCCTAAGTTTAGTTTTAATAACTCTGTTGGGGTTACAACCTGTTTCAGATACTTTACTTGCCCCAGCAGAAAAACAATTCAATAAGCGCTATGAATTAATTACTGAGAATCCACCTCAAGATGTACGTTATATTGTTGTTCTCGGTGGCGGTTTTACGTATAACCCTGATTGGAGTCCAAGTTCCAATCTGTTGAATAATAGCCTACCTAGAGTGACTGAAGGTGTTCGTCTTTACCTTAAACACCCTGGTAGTAAACTAATTTTCACTGGCGGTAAAGCGAGTAGTCCTATCAGCAGTGCCGAAGTTGCTGCACAAGTTGCTCAATCCTTGGGTGTCCCCGCACAAGATACTATTCCACTCACTGAACCCAAAGATACACAAGAGGAAGCTTATGAAGTTGAAAAAATCATTGGGAAATCTCCTTTTTTATTAGTAACTTCTGCTAACCATTTACCTCGAGCGATGACTATGTTTACTCAACGAGGAATGAACCCTTTCCCTGCCCCCGCAAATCAGTTGGTTATCACGAGTGAAATTAGTCCATGGGAGAAATATATCCCTTCCTCTTATTTCTTTGGCCATAGTGAACGTGCTTGGTATGAATTTCTTGGTACGCTTTGGTGGCATTTAAAACCCAATAATACACAGGCGTTAGAAGAGCAACTTGCTACGCCTGAGGCAGTTACCGCTGAATAGTAGCAAAAAAGGTGTAATCTATTGAGATTACACCTTTTGTTTAGCTAAATCGCATATTGGCTATTTGAGCTATTAGGAAAATGTGGGCTACTGAATAAATTGACTTCTAACGAGTTCAAGATCTTCAGGGGTATCAACACCAGCACCTGGCGTAGTTTTCGCGACATCCACATGAATTTTCTCGCCATACCAAAGCACCCTAAGTTGCTCCAGCATTTCGATTTTCTCTAATGGGCTTGCTTCCCACTTAATATAACGACGAATAAACCCTGCTCGATAAGCGTATATACCAATGTGACGCAAAAAGGTATCCCCTATTACATCATGGCTTTTCGCAAAGTTGTCTCTATCCCAAGGAATAGTTGCCCGAGAAAAATACAATGCATAACCTTCGTGATCAGTAACAACCTTGACAGTATTTGGATTAAACGCTTCATGAGCATCATTAATAGGTACAGCTAGCGTCCCCATTTCAGCTTTACTCCCCTGAAGATTACGAGCAACTTGGCTGATAATCTCAGGTGGAATTAAAGGTTCATCACCTTGCACATTCACGATGATTTCATCGTCAGAAAAAGCATAGGTATCAATAACTTCAGCTAGTCTTTCTGTCCCAGACTGATGATTTGGGTTAGTCATACAAGCTTCACCACCTGCTTCAATCACCGCTTTAGCAACATCAGAGTGATCTGTCGCAACTATCACTCGGCTAGCCCCCGATTTAACAGCTTGCTCCATTACTCGAACAACCATTGGCTTGCCATGGATATCAGCCAAAGGTTTACCTGGTAAGCGTGTTGAGGCATAACGAGCAGGAATAATAACCGTAAACATGAGGATTACTGACCTTCATCTAATGAAACGGGGCGCGCTTCATTTTCTAGTAATACAGGGATGCCGTCACGAATTGGATAGGCTAAATGATCAAACTTACAGATAAGTTCGAGGTTTTCTTTGTTATAACTTAATTTGCCGTGACATACAGGACAGGCAACGATTTCAAGTAAACGGTGATCCATGTTTTCTCCCGAATGGATTTTAACTCACTTGGAGTCAGGATATCACATGCAGATATCACCGTTAACTTTAATCTTCCTGAATAAGATCTCCTGCGAGAGATGAGAGGATAAAAGCAGGAGAAATTGTTCTGTTTATTATCTAATAAGCAATAACGTCAGCTGCCGTTATGCCATCCGAATTACGAGTAACAGAGAACTCAACGTTTTGACCTTCGAATAATGATTTGATTTTTTTATTAGCAATTGACTTTGTTGTCACAAATACATCATCACCACCATTGAATGGTGAAATAAAACCGTAACCTTCTTTTGCGTCAAACCATTTAACTCGACCCATATGTAATTGAAAATTCATATTAAAACTCCTTTTGTTCTGAGAACAATATTTTTTTTATCTTTGTATCATTACTCTTTCTTGCTTCCCATTTATAAAATGCCGATCTATTAATACATCAAAGAGTAATTAAACTTTACCAATTCATGCGCACAAATCATTGCGCATATTTTATAACGCCCATATATATAGATTTCAGACACCGCTAATCTACTGCGAAGTTAACAGTCTATTTTGACATTATGATGACAAAACGCAGTGACAGCGACTTTACAATGTAGATTACGCGAGGATATGAAGACTAACTAAAGAACGGAGCGTGAAATTTAAGCTAGTATAAAATCCAATTATCAATGTATTGTATCTAGATACATAATAAGTAGATCTATATCACATTGGAGATATTATTATCACAGAGGAACGTTATAGACAAGTTTTTTTGTTATTTGTGATAAGTTTTCTTATTCCGCTTAAGATTTTTTCAGCGTCAATCGGCTGCAATTGTGCTTGTACTGGAAGGAACCACCAATTTGGTTGTGCAAAAGCACGGCATTTCACCGCGTCTTTTTCGGTCATTAATAAGTTTTGCTCATTTTTAACTAACGGTGAAAGCTGTTTTAATTCATACGATTGGTGATCAGCAAAAGCATGAGTGTTAATAACTTCGACCCCTTTGTTTTCTAATGAGGTAAAAAAACGAGGAGGATGACCAATACCTGCTATTGCGACAACCGCAGGTAATTGTGTAACTGCACGTTTTTCACCAGTCACCAAGTTATAAGCAACATCGCCTTCAAGGGCCATTACGGCTTCATTTTCTTGAGCTTCACCACCGTTAACAATGACAGCATTAACACGCTTTAAACGCCCAGCCCTTTCACGCATAGGCCCTGCGGGTAGCCACCAACCATTACCAAAACGACGCTGGCCATCAATAACGACAATCTCATAGTCACGTTGCAATGCATAGTGCTGCAACCCATCATCAGTAATAATCACATCTAATGGGAATTTTTCCAATAACGCTTTAACTGCATCACTGCGCTTAGGCGCAACAGCCACGGGGGATTTAGTACGATGAAAAATTAGTATGGGTTCATCCCCAGCAACTTCAGTTGTCGTCGTTTCATCGAGTATCAGCGGGTACTTTTCAGCTTTACCGCCATACCCTCGAGAAACAACCCCCACGCGGTAGCCTTCTTTGGTGAGTGATTCCACTAACCAGATAACAACAGGGGTTTTACCATTTCCCCCCGCTGTCAGGTTTCCCACCACTACCACTGGAATTGGCGCTTTCCATGAACGTTTCAGCCCGATTTTATAAGCTATATCCCTAATTACCGTTACCAACCCATAAAGGAAAGATAACGGCAGCAATAAAAGATACAGCCATGACTTGCCAGACCAAATGCGTTCTATCATTGTTTAAACTGAATGCTATGTAACTGTGAATATGCGCCATCTTGAGCTAATAGCGATTTATGGTCACCACGCTCAATGATTCGGCCATCTTGTACAACTAATATCTCATCTGCATTTTCTATCGTCGATAACCTGTGGGCAATGACCAAAGATGTTCTATTTTTCTGTAACTCATCAAGAGCAGCTTGAATAGCACGTTCAGACTCTGTATCTAGCGCGGATGTCGCCTCATCAAGAATAAGAATTGGGGCATCACGTAGCAGTGCTCGAGCAATCGCGATCCTTTGACGTTGCCCTCCAGAAAGCATAACACCATTTTCACCAATAACCGTGTCCAAGCCTTTTTCAAGTTTAGCAATAAAATCCATTGCATAAGCCATTTCTGCAGCTTTCTCTATTTGCTCACGGCTGTAGCTGCCGTCTGTTGCATAGGCAATATTATTGGCTATCGTATCGTTAAATAGATAAACATGCTGAGAAACTAACGCGACTTGGCTACGTAATGAAGATAACGTGTATTCACGAATGTCATGCCCATCAATTTGAATAGACCCCTCGTCGATGTCATAAAAACGTGTAATCAAATTTGCAATTGTGGACTTACCTGAACCTGATCGCCCAACCAGAGCAACTGATTTCCCTGCTGGCAAAGTAAACGAAACATCGTCTAACGCAGGATGCTCTTTGGTTGCATAGGTAAAGGTAACATGTTCAAATTTAATATCTCCTTTAACCTCTTTAAGTACTTTATTTCCGTTATCTTTTTCTTGTTCGGAATCTAAGATAGCAAATAAAGTTTGGCAAGCCGCCATACCACGCTGGAATTGTGAGTTAACGTTAGTTAATGATTTTAAAGGACGCATCAGTGCAAACATTGATGAGAAAACAACTGCAATTGTACCCGATGTTAATTCATCACGAATTTCAGGAAAGCTCGCTGCATAAAGGACAAATGCTAGTGCAAATGATGCAATTAACTGAACAATAGGATCTGAAATTGCTGAAGCGGTTACCATTTTCATATTTTGGCGGCGCATGTTGTTACTGACTTTATTAAAGCGTTCAGTCTCAACTTTCTGTCCCCCAAAAATTAAAACTTCTTTATGGCCTTTTAACATCTGTTCAGCACTTGCCGTCACATGCCCCATACCGGTTTGCATGTTTTTACTAATCTTACGAAAACGTTTAGAGACGATACGAATAGTGACTGATACAATCGGGGCAATTACGATTAAAATAAGAGAAAGTTGCCAGCTATAATAAAACATCATCGCAAACAACCCAATGATATAAGCACTTTCACGAATAATTGTAATTAATGCTCCAGAAGAAGAAGATGCAACTTGTTCTGAATCATAGGTAATTCTAGATAATAGTGTTCCTGTTGATTGCTGGTCAAAAAAACTAACAGGCATTCCCATCATATGACCAAATAATTTACGCCGCATGTTCATCACGACTTTACCTGCAACCCAGGAAACACAATAGGTTGAAACAAAGCTAGACCCACCACGAACAACCATTAAACCTAACACCGCAAGCGGAAGCCATTTTAAAACGTCATTATCTGCTTTATCAAAGCCCTCATCCAATAAAGGTTTTAATAAAGAAATCATAAACGCGTCACCCGCTGCGTTTATGATAAGTGCTATTGCTGCAACGATTAAACCCGCTTTAAAAGGCGCAATTATCGGCCACAAGCGACGAAAAGTTTGTTTTGTCGAAAGGTCTTTATCATTCATACTTTTAATTACCAGACTTAATGTAAGCGCACTATTCTACTCGGGAAATAGCGGTAAGCCAAACCACAGATGATACCAGCGGGGCTGAATTTCATAGCGATAACGTGAAATTTTAATTTTTTCCTTTTTAAACCATATAGTTAACTGGCCATCTTCCGCTGTATTTAACCATTTAATATTATTATTTTTATACCGAAAATAGACTTTTGGCGATGGAATTTTCCATGCACTATACCTTGCTGATGAGACTACCACCATTGAAGGTTGAACATTTCTTAATAATAAATCAGTTGATGACGTGCTGCTTCCATGATGAGGAGCGAAAAGAAGAGTCGAACGTAACCGATTCTTGTACATTGCGACCAGTGATTTTTCCCCTTGTTTTTCGATATCTCCTGTTAATAAAATTTTATGAAACCCATCCGTTAATTGAATAACACAAGAATCATCATTATGTGATATTGGTGCTAGCTTTTCAGGCCATAATACTTCAAAAGTTAATATCCCCCACTGCCATTTTTGGCCTTTAAAACACGGAAGGTGTTCCATACTTTTTATATTATTAGTTTTTTCCCTATTTACCGACGTTTTTTGTGGGCCAAAGCTACTTCTTACACTTAGCCATGGATATTGCTGGATTAAATAATTTGCGCCACCAGTATGGTCTAAATGATTATGGCTTAAAATGACTCCAATTGGGGTTATATCGTGATATTTAAGGAAAGGAATAATTTGACGCTGTGCATTGCTATCCCCTTTCCATACATTACCTGTATCATAGAGTAACGCTAAATTGTTTTGTTCTATCACAACAGCCAAACCATGCCCGATGTCTAATACCGTCATTCTCCAACCTTCTTTGGATTGTTTACCGCTCCCCTTTTCTAAGAAAATTGAAATAACTACACAGCTAATAAGCCCGAAATAGCGCTTGTACCACTTAAATAAAACGACAATGATACTTAACCAACATATTAAAAATAAATAATAGGGAACATTGATAAATTCTGACCAAAAAGTACTGAAATAAGGTAATGGTTTTAGCCCTATATCTATAACCCTATCTATCGTATATAAAATAGGTTGCTGAACCACTTTTATTGGTACTAAAAACAAGAGCAAAATAGCAGGAACAACACACCAAGAAACTAACGGGACAAACCAGATATTTGCCACTAACCCCATTACATTAATACCATTAAATAGACTAAGTTGCATTGGGATCAGTAAGACTAGTAAGCCAATTTGTAAATGGGTTAACCCTATAATTTTCCCCTTTACACCTTTAGATAAATGATATGGTAGTGGAAATATGGTTAACCAATAAAGAATGGCTAGCACAGCGAAACTAGATAACCAAAAACTATCTGACAAAATAGCTAATGGGTCTAATAATAATATTCCTGCGATACTCCACAGTGCCCATTGCCAAGCAAAATACCTTGCAGGCTTATTTCTGATATATACCCATAATAGTAGGGCAAATAATGCTCGAGTCGCAGGGATAGCAAAGCCAGAGATCCATGCATAAAAAATTGCTAGCCCTATACCAATTACTACTGGTAGTGTTTCATTGACATACTTTATTGGTAAAAAATATTGAATCCCTCGAGTGATAAGAAAGCCAAACAAGTAAGCTAACCCAATATGCAAGCCTGATATAGCCATTAAATGTGTCAAACCTGTTCTCTGTAGTAAATATGTTTGTTCTACTGCCAACAAACTTCTATCTCCAAACATTAGTCCATAAATAATCCCTTTATTAGATAATGAATTAATTAGCTCCATATAATTATGGATAACTTTTTGTCTTACAGAACAATCCTTTTTTAATAATTCTATTTTCTTACTTTTCAAAACTCCAATGATTCTATTAGCCAAATAATAACGTTGTAGGTTAAATCCTCCTTCATTTAGTGAGCTGTGTAGTGGCTTTACAGTGCCATTGATTCGCCACAACTGCCCAGCGCAAACTGTTTCCTTTGTTTTCCACGTAGCATATAAAGGAGGGAAAACAATGCGGTTGTTAATTTTATCAATACGTACTTTGATTTTTTGTTCTTTGTCACTTAATGAAATACCAACAATAACTATATTAATATCGTTATTTTTTGTAGATAGATAATTGATATGGTTAATGATATTAATTCCATGCCAATTAGCCCATAAGAAAAACATAATAGTTAATGCAAGGAACTTTCCTAACTTACCCAATAGAAAGAGCATTATTAACAGCACCATAAATAACACGATAAAGAGTAATTCACTCAACATTATAATTTCAGGTATAAATAAAAGTGGTAACGTACCTAAAATCAAAGCAATAGAAGCCAGCGTCATCGAAACAGGTGAGTTTTTATTAAAGATTAAATTATATTTTTTGAGTGGATTATTTAACCATCTCATTATGTAGATGATATTTTTTATCAATTTTAGTATCCCTACATAGATTTATTAGCTCTAGTTTAATTATTCATACTAAATTTTTTAAGTTTCTATCATCTCTTTTATGTAGCTCTTCCCGAAATATTTTTTCTTTATAAAAAGGTACATATTAGTTTGCGAAGCGCTTCGCAAAACATGTATATATCTCTAAAAGTAGTTTTGAATTTGTTTTATTACATTAAGAGTTTAGAAATATATTGGTGTTGGTGTTGGTGTTGGTGTTGGTGTTGGTGTTGGTGTTGGTGTTGGTGTTGGTGTTGGTGTTGGTGTTGGTGTTGGTGTTGGTGTTGGTGTTGGTGTTGGTGTTGGTGTTGGTGTTGGTGTTGGTGTTGGTGTTGGTGTTGGTGTTGGTGTTGGTGTTGGTGTTGGTGTTGGTGTTGGTGTTGGTGTTGGTGTTGGTGTTGGTGTTGATCAGAAATAAAAAACAGTGCCGTATAAAATACAAGCACTGTTTTGATGTAATAATTAAGATTTACAGCCCGATTATTGGCCGTAAATATTTACACGATCACGTAATTCTTTACCTGGTTTAAAGTGAGGAACATATTTACCTTCTAGTTCCACTTTATCACCAGTTTTTGGGTTACGGCCAACGCGTGGAGCACGGTAGTGAAGAGAAAAACTGCCGAAACCACGGACTTCAATACGCTCACCGTTAGCTAACGTATCCGCCATATGCTCAAGAATTTCCTTTACAGCTTCCTCAACGGTTTTTGCTGAAAGATGAGACTGCTGGCTAGCCAGTCTTTCAATTAATTCAGACTTGGTCATAGTACCTCCCTAAACTACCGTTACAAAGGGGCAACGCTACTGTTGCCCCCACTTAATTATTCGCCTTTAGCTGCTTTGAAAGCTTCAGCCATAGCATTGTTGCCGAATGCTGTATCTTCTTGTTTGTTCACAGCTGCGACAGCGTCTTTCTCATCAGCTTCGTCTTTAGCGCGAACAGACAGGTTGATTACACGGTTTTTACGATCAACACCAGTGTATTTAGCTTCAACATCATCACCAACGTTCAGAACCAGTGTTGCATCTTCAACACGGTCACGTGAAGCTTCTGATGCACGCAGGTAACCTTCAACGCCCAGTGTCAGCTCAACAGTTGCACCTTTAGCATCAACTGCGATTACTTTACCAGTTACGATTGCGCCTTTCTTAGTTGCTGCTAAATAGTTATTGAATGGATCTTCAGCTAACTGTTTAACACCTAAAGAAATACGTTCACGCTCTGCGTCGACTTGCAGAACAACAGCTGCGATTTCATCACCTTTTTTGTATTCACGAACTGCTTCTTCGCCTGCAACGTTCCAGGAAATGTCAGACAGGTGAACCAGGCCATCGATGCCGCCGTCCAGACCGATGAAGATACCGAAGTCAGTGATAGACTTGATTTTACCTTCAACGCGGTCGCCTTTGTTGTGAGTTTCTGCGAATTGCTGCCATGGGTTAGATTTGCACTGTTTCAGGCCCAGTGAGATACGACGACGTTCTTCATCAATATCCAGAACCATAACTTCAACAACATCACCAACGTTAACAACTTTAGATGGGTGGATGTTTTTGTTAGTCCAATCCATTTCTGAAACGTGAACCAGACCTTCAACGCCTTCTTCGATTTCTACGAAGCAACCATAGTCAGTCAGGTTAGTAACGCGACCAGTCAGTTTAGTACCTTCTGGGTAACGTTTAGCGATTGCGACCCAAGGATCTTCGCCCAGTTGTTTCAGACCCAGAGAAACACGAGTGCGCTCACGGTCGAATTTCAGAACTTTAACATTGATTTCATCACCAACGTTGACGATTTCGCTTGGGTGTTTAACACGTTTCCAAGCCATGTCAGTGATATGCAGCAGGCCGTCAACACCGCCCAGATCAACGAATGCACCGTAGTCAGTAAGGTTCTTAACGATACCTTTAACTTCCATGCCTTCTTGCAGATTTTCCAGCAGTTGATCGCGCTCAGCGCTGCTTTCAGATTCAATTACAGCACGACGAGAAACAACAACGTTGTTGCGTTTCTGATCCAGCTTGATTACTTTGAACTCAAGCTCTTTGCCTTCCAAGTGAGTAGTATCACGAACTGGACGTACATCAACCAGTGAACCTGGTAAGAACGCACGAATACCGTTCAGCTCAACAGTGAAACCACCTTTAACTTTACCGTTGATAACACCAGTTACAGTTTCAGCTTCTTCGTAAGCTTTTTCCAGCATCAGCCATGCTTCATGACGTTTAGCTTTCTCACGAGACAGGATAGTTTCACCGAAACCATCTTCTACTGCATCCAGAGCTACATCGATTTCATCGCCAACTTGGATTTCTAGCTCACCCTGAGCATTTTTGAACTGTTCTACTGGGATAGCAGATTCTGATTTAAGACCTGCGTCAACAAGGACTACGTCTTTATCGATGGCAACAACAGTACCACGGACGATAGAACCAGGACGAGTTTCAATATTCTGCAGGGATTCTTCAAAGAGTTGAGCAAAAGATTCAGTCATATTAATGATCTTCAAGAGTTTTAAATTAACGTCCACTTAGCTTCCCGCCAAATGGGGTTGTTTCACATACCCCACAACATTCCATGTCGCAAGGTTGATGCTATGCTAATAATATAATCACATAGCGGTAACTGCGTATATTATCTAATTATAAGCTAAAATAAAGCCTATTATCACGATAATTGTAGAATTTTTTTTGCATAGGTGTGTGCTTTTTCAATAACTTCCTCAATAGACATACTTGTGGAATCCAGCACTAATGCGTCTTTCGCGGCAATAAGAGGTGCAACAGAGCGATTACGATCACGAAAATCGCGCTCTTCAATTTCGCTTAAAAGACGTTCAAAATTAACATCAAAACCTTTTTCTTGCAACTGCTTCATCCGCCGATGAGCCCGTTCTTCCGCGGAGGCATCAAGAAAAATTTTTACCGGTGCATCGGGAAAAACCACCGTTCCCATATCACGGCCATCAGCAATTAGCCCAGGATGGGTTCTAAATGCACGTTGGCGTCGGAGTAAAGCTTCACGTACGCGAGGAAAAGTGGCAGTTTGGGATGCAGTGTTTCCTACTGTTTCGGTTCTAATTTGATTTGAAACATCTTCCCCTTCCAGAATGACTTTCAGTACATTATCTTCAGGAACAAATTTCACATCTAAATTTGCAGCCAAAGGAACTAATGCATCTTCGGATTGGATATCAACATGGTGATGTAACGCAGCTAACGCTAATACACGATAAATCGCGCCAGAGTCTAAAAGTTGCCACCCAAACTCGTTTGCTAATGCTTGGCAAAGCGTACCTTTACCTGCTCCGCTTGGTCCATCAACGGTGATTACAGGGGCTATCGCCACCATAAAAAATCTCCTTTTCTGCAAATAGCCTAGCTACCCGCAATTAAAATCTGTGAAGGTATTATACCAATTCAGTAGATTTGTGAAATAAGCAGGTTCTGATGATTGCTAAAAAATAAGAAAAAGTTGATATTTGAATCGTAAAAATCAGGTTGATATCAAAGAAAATAATATCAACCCAATCAATAGATTAATGACTTAGACGTGCCAACTGTTCGAAGTAATCAGGAAAAGTTTTTGCAGTGCAGCCCGGATCCAAAATTGTTACTGGTGTATCTGATAATGCAACTAACGAAAAACACATTGCAATACGATGGTCGTTATAGGTTTCAATTTCAGCATGTTGTAATTTTTTCGGTGGAACAACACGAATATAATCATGCCCTTCTTCCACTTCAGCGCCAACTTTTCGTAACTCTGTCGCCATCGCATATAACCGGTCGGTCTCTTTTACCCGCCAGTTATAGATATTACGAATAACCGTTTCGCCTTCAGCAAACAGGGCAACCGTTCCAATGGTCATTGCCGCATCAGGGATCGCGTTCATGTCCATATCAATACCTGTCAATGTTCTGCGTTCACATTCAACGTAGTCATCACCCCAACGAATAGTCGCGCCCATTTTTTCTAATACGTTGGCAAATTTAGTGTCCCCTTGCAAACTATTGCGCCCAATTCCTGTTACACGCACTACGCCCCCCTTAATGGCGGCCGCAGCGAGGAAATAAGACGCTGATGAAGCATCACCTTCCACTAAATATTCGCCTGGTGATTGGTATTGTTGCTGCCCTTTGATAACGAAATATTCATATTGATGATTTTCGACATTAACACCGAACGTTTTCATTAATGCTAATGTGATATCAATGTAAGGTTTGGAGACTAACTCGCCAATAATTGTAATTGTTGTGTCTTGCTCTGCACGCGGTGCCGCCATTAACAGCGCAGTTAAAAACTGGCTGGAAACAGACCCATCAACTGAAATTTGGCCACCGATAAAACCACCTTTTAAACGTAATGGTGGGTAATTCTCTTGTTCCAAATATTCAATCTCTGCACCGCCTTCCCTCAGCGCATCAACCAAATGCCCAATTGGGCGCTCTTTCATGCGAGGCTCACCCGTTAAAATAATATTATTACGGCTTAGTGATAGTGCTGCAGTCAGTGGGCGCATTGCAGTTCCCGCATTGCCTAAAAAGATTTCTGTTTCATCTGGATGAGATAAATTTCCACCTAAACCTTCTACACGACAACGTGTTTTATCTTCAGACAATTGGTAGTTAACACCTAGCTGGCTTAATGCATTCAGCATATGGCGAATATCATCACTGTCCAATAAGTTAGTGAGTGTGGTCGTTCCTTTAGCCATCGCTGCTAATAATAGTGCGCGGTTTGAGACACTTTTTGACCCTGGCAAATTAATTGTGCCGTTGATTGAATAAATAGGTTGTAATGTCAGGGATTGCATAAAAAGCAGTTTCTCCAGTGAAGTTTTGCAAGTAAATAAAATCTGGCTCTATTTTCTTTTAAGTCAAATAAGAAGAGCACAGATAACCGACTGAACATCCTATTTCAGTCGGCAAATCTCATTATTGAGCGTTATGGCGTTCGAAATCAGCCATAAAATCAACCAAAGCCTGTACACCAGCTAATGGCATCGCATTATAGATTGACGCACGCATACCACCAGCCACTTTATGGCCTTTTAGAGAAAGTAAGCCTTGCTCTTTGGCTTCTTCAATAAATTTCGCATCAAGTGCCGGGTTTTGCATTTGGAACGGTACGTTCATCCAAGAACGGTTTTCAACCGCAACACGGTTAATATAGAACTGGCTATCATCAATTGCATTGTAGAGTAATTGTGATTTTTCATAATTACGCTTAGCCATTTCTTGCAAACCACCTTGCTCTTTTAACCATTTGAAGACCATCCCCGCGAGATACCAAGCAAAGGTCGGTGGAGTATTAAACATTGAATCGTGTTTTGCTAATACCGTGTAATCAAATACAGATGGAGTCTGAGGCGAAGCTTTACCGAGCAGGTCTTCTCGAATAATAACGATAGTTAATCCAGCTGGCCCAATATTTTTTTGAGCTCCCGCATAAATTACACCATAACGGCTTACATCAATCGGTTTAGATAAGATAGAAGAGGAATAGTCAGCAACAATAATTTTATCTTCAGGGAAATCAGGTTCCTCATGAATAGCTAAGCCACCAATGGTTTCATTTGGGCAATAGTGAACATAAGCGGCATCATCACTTAATGGCCACTCTTTCATAGGTTTTAAACTAACAATGCCATCTTTTTCTTCAGTAATTTGAATTACATTAGGTGTACAGTATTTTTCAGCTTCTTTTGCTGCTGACTCTGACCAATAGCCGCTTACAATGTAGTCTGCGGTCGTTTTATCACCTAGTAAATTCATTGGTAACGTCGCAAAATGGGCTCGAGCTCCACCGTGACAAAATAAAACTTTATAGTTATCAGGGATGTTTAATAAATCACGTAAATTTTGCTCTGCTTCTGTTGCCACTTCGATAAAGTCTTTTCCGCGATGGCTAACTTCCATGACAGAAACGCCTAAACCCTTCCAATTACAAAACTCTTGTTCAGCACGACGCATGACTTCAACAGGTAGCATAGCTGGACCTGCACTGAAATTATAAACCTGACTCATTGACCTCACCCTATCTATCTTCAATTATGGTTAATAAAATTCACTCAGATAGTTAAAGTTGTACCACTCCAAGCCTTTAGCTGCAACGGTTATTGTCAGCAATCCCAAAAATGAAAGGGGGGTTATTTTTTGATAATGGGGAAAAGAATTTTGTTAATCTTGTCACACTCTCGACAAGCACCATTTTATGGAGAAATTAACAATAAATAAGCGATAATATCCCGAATTACATCATTGCGCTGTGTTTCGGGATATTCATTGAAATGTCTTTTATTGAAGATTAAAAATTAGCGAATAACTTTGCTTACGATTTCAATCGCTTCTTTTTCTATTTGGCGTAAATGCTCTTCTCCACGGAAGCTTTCACAATAAATTTTATACGCTTCTTCCGTGCCTGATGGCCTTGCTGCAAACCAGCCATAATCAGTCATGATTTTTAAACCACCAATTGGCGCATTATTACCGGGGGCTGCGGTTAAACGCTGTGTAATTTTATCTCCTGCCAATGTATCTGCTGCAACCATTTCCGGTGATAATTTACTTAGCTTCGCTTTTTCTTCGTGAGTAGCTTTCGCTTGAATACGGTTGTAAATCGGTGCCCCAAATTTTTTGGCGAGGTTATTATAACGCTGCTGCGGGTTTTCACCGGTAACCGCCGTAATTTCCGCGGCTAGTAAGCAAAGAATGATACCGTCTTTGTCTGTTGACCAAGGTGTGCCATCGAATTTTAAGAATGATGCCCCTGCACTTTCCTCACCGCCAAAACCTAGTTGTCCACTGAATAACCCATCAACGAACCATTTGAACCCTACAGGCACTTCAACTAATTCACGACCGATATCATTAACAACACGGTCAATCATCGCACTTGAGACAAGTGTTTTCCCTACCGCAACATTTTTTCCCCACTGAGGGCGGTGTTGGAATAGGTAGTCGATTGCCACAGCAAGATAGTGATTTGGGTTCATTAAACCATCGGGGGTAACAATGCCATGACGGTCATAGTCAGGGTCATTAGCGAAAGCTAAATCAAATTTTTCTTTCATCCCAAGCAAACCCGCCATTGCCCAACTTGATGAGCAATCCATACGGATAACACCATCATGATCCAAAGGCATAAAACGGAACGTTTGGTCTAATTGGTCATTTACAATTTCAATATCCAATTGATAATATTCAGCAATTTTTTTCCAGTATTCAATACCGGAACCGCCTAGTGGGTCAACACCAATTTTCAAACCAGACTTAGCAATCGCTTGCATATCAACAACTTCGCCTAATGCAGATACATAAGGCATAACCAAATCTTGCTGAATAACGTATTCACTCGCCATCGCTGTATCAAAATTGACTCTTTTAACCCCTTCCAGGTTATTGACTAGCAATTGGTTTGCATTCTTTTCAATAACAGAAGTTAAATCGGTATCAGCCGGCCCGCCATTCGCAGGGTTGTATTTAATACCGCCATCTTCAGGTGGGTTATGTGAAGGCGTAATCACAATGCCATCCGCAACATCTTGGTGTGATTGGTTATAACTTAAAATAGCGTGAGAGATAGCTGGAGTTGGCGTAAAACCATTATTTTCCTGAACAATTACATGAACTTGATTTGCCGCTAACACTTCAACCACTGTAATAAACGCCGCTTCTGATAACGCATGGGTGTCTTTCCCTACAAAACAAGGACCTGTTACACCTTGTTTTTTGCGTAAATCGGCAATTGCTTGTGCAATAGCTAATATGTGGTTTTCATTAAAATTTTTACGCAACGAACTACCACGATGCCCTGATGTACCAAACTTAACAGCTTGAGATGTATTACCGGGTTGTGGTTGCTGCGTATAATATTGAGCGGTTAATTGAGCGACATTGATCAAGTCACTTTGAAACGGAAGCTGCCCTGCACGTTCATGTATTGTCACTTGTTTTCTCCCAAAGCACTGATGCTTTGTTATCAACATCAGTGGCCTTTCAGTTTTTAAATAGTATTACAAACTTTTTCAATCACATTGGTTGGAAATTGCATTTCCTGCATGATCGCATCAACCATGCTACGTTTACGATTCGTATTCGTATTCGTGATCACCCAATAGGGTGTTCCTGGTATATGACGCGGCTTAGATTGCTTACCAGCTGCAAGTAATGTTTGTTCATCACCAGCAAAATAAATACGAGTTCGGCCATGCATTAACTCTGTTGCACTCGCAAAACGATTCGCATCTAAACTATATAAAGTAGACAAAATCAACATAAAGCGGTCAATCGCTTTACTTTTTTCTGCATAAGCGTCAGATAACAGAAGCTCTCTAATGACTCTAACAGGGTTTAATGCAACAGCAGGTGTACTCATCGCAGGTTCAGCCTTAATAACAGCATGTTCCTGACTAATTTCTTTTGCTTGTACTGGCTGCCCGGATTTGAAATTTAACATACGGCGCAAAATATCCGATGCACTTTCACCGATATGCTGTGTATGGCTCGCAATATAGCGGTAAAGCTCTTCATCAACTTCTATCGTTTTCATTTTTTCCCAGTACTTTTTTAACTAAAATTTGCGGTGTGATTATAAGACAGATTTAAAAAAAACAAAACAATTAAAATTTCAATAACTTAAAGTAAACATTATTCTAAGTTCAAAGATAATTCAGTGGGTTATCATGCCATGACTTCCAGTATTTTGCCTCAGTGATCAACTTCAATTTTCTGAAATTCATTGGCTAAGGATATTTTGATTATCGACTCATTGACTTACCTCAGCCAAAATCGCAGCTTATTTGACCATTTGGATTTTATTCATAGCCGTGACATGATAAGACCACATGTACCGCTGACGAATTGATCAAACAAATATGACTGTGTTACTTAACCATACTATCCATAAACCTGAAAATCCAATCTCAAATAGTCCTATTGTACTCATACATGGGTTATTTGGTGACCTCAATAACTTAGGTGTTTTAGGACGTAATCTACAACAATATTTCGATACGATTCAAATTGATGTTCGTAATCATGGTGACTCATTTCGTGATGAGCAAATGAGTTACCAACAAATGGCCCAAGATGTTATTACTCTAATAAAGTCTTTAGGTTACGAAAATGCTATTTTAATTGGTCACTCTATGGGTGGCAAAATCGCCATGGCGGCAACAGCAATAGCCCCTAATTTTATTAATAGTATCGTTGCTATTGATATGGCGCCTGTCGCTTACCAAGTCCGTCGTCATGATAAAATATTCGCGGCGCTTGATGCCGTTACAGCAAAAAATGCAAAAACTCGCCAAGAAGCTACTGTGATTATGCGTGATTACATTAATGAGGATGGTGTTATCCAATTTCTGCTTAAATCCTTTAAACAGGGTGAGTGGAAATTTAATTTACCTGCCCTAAAAGCTAATTATGAAAGTATTATTGGTTGGGAAATAGTACCCGCCTGGAATAAACCCGTGCTGTTAATCCCAGGAGGAAATTCCCCTTATGTACAAGCTGAATATAAAGAACAAATCGCACAACAATTTCCGCAAGCCAAAGCGTGGGTTGTTGCTGATACAGGGCACTGGGTTCATGCAGAAAAACCAGACCATGTTTTAAGAGCTATTCATCGTTTTTTATCTATCCCTGAATAATTGAACACATTTAAATATAGATATTGAAAAGATATATAGCTTTTCAATATCTTTAAATATATTTGTAGTTAAATATAATTACTTTATTAATTACATAATAAGACTAACTTCAATACACAGTGAATTACAAACCCTGTATTATCCAAATTCTACTCCACCTTATTACTATCTAGTGCATATTTTATCAATGCAAATTTGGAATTAAAAATTCAAATAACTTAAGGAATTTATTAATATAGAAAATGGATAGTCTCAAATCAAAATCAACATTATACTTCATTAGTGTTATTGCTAAGTTATCAGGGCAAGTAAATCCTAAAGAACTAGAACAAACACTCAATCAATCTATTGGTTATAATGAAAAACTTAACATTATTAAATCGAAACATGCCATTCGCTGTAGGAATAAATATCAGAAGAATAAAAATGTAACTAAAATCGTATGCCCTGCTATTTTATATAATACCAAAGGAGAAGCCATTCTATTAGCTAACTGCAATCAAGAACAAGTACTCATTCAGCAATTTGGGAATACGCCGCCAGAGATATGGAGTATTGATGAGCTGAATCAACAATGGAATGGTCATTGGTTAGAAGTAAACCTTAAGCAGGGTCAATTTGACATTACCTGGTTCCAAGTTGAATTTATGAAATACAAACCTATTATTTTGTGGGTTTTATTCTTTTCATTTATATTACAAATACTCGCATTAGTTTCCCCTATTGTTATGCAAGTTATTATGGATAAAGTGCTCGTTCATAATAGCTTAGTCACATTGGACGTTTTAATTTTTGGGTTAATTATTGCGGCGTTAATAGAAGTGACATTGAAAGGGTTACGTGAGTATATTTATCATCACACTGTTAACCGCATTGATATGACACTTGGTTTGAAGCTGGTGAATCATTTACTGAGACTACCTATTCCCTTTTTTAAAAGCAGGCAAATAGGCGCAATTGTCACCCGAGTAAAAGAGCTCGAAACTATTCGTGAATTTTTAACCAGCAGCTTTTTTACTCTATGTGTCGATGTGCTATTTTTATTTGTATTTATTTTTGTGATGAATTTGATCTCCACAACACTCACAATAATATTTTTGTGTTCTATTCCTTTTTATCTTTTATTAGCTTGGTGGTTAACGCCTAAAATTGAATCTGCTGCACAACAACAGTTCACCAATATTGCCATCAATACCTCTTTTTTGACCGAAAGTATCAATGGGATCGAAACAGCCAAAAGCTTATCCGTCGAACCAAATTTCACTCGTCGCTGGGACGGCCAAACCGCTGATATGAGCCAAACTAACTTTGTATCAGGGCAAATAAGCTCCCGCTCTGAACATCTAGTGATGGCTATTGAAAAAATCACCAGTGCTATTGTTTTGTGGGTTGGTGCTTCTGAAGTTTTAGCATTGCAGATGACGATTGGCCAGCTTATTGCCTTTTACATGATGGTTAGCCACGCTAACCAGCCCCTCATCAAACTAACTAAACTATGGGGGGACTACATTCGAACCAGTGTCGCTATCGAAAAACTCTCCCAAATTATTAACTTACCTACCGAACAATCACAGCAAGAAAATAAGTTATCTCTTCAAGGGCATTTAAATCTAAAAAATATCTCGTTCCGCTACCAACCTAACATGCCATTTGTTCTAAAAAACTTTAATTTAAATATTAAAGCGGGAGAAACTATTGGTATTGTTGGAACATCAGGGTCAGGTAAGAGCACCCTCGCTAAATTATTACTACGGCTTTATACCCCTGAAAGTGGTGCTATTTTTGTGGATGGAACCCCCATGTCTGCGATTAACTTGCACTCCCTTAGACAACAAATTGGTATTGTTTTACAGGAAAATTTCTTATTCAGCCAATCTGTTTTTCACAATATCGCTCAAACCTCACCGGATGCCTCCATGGACGAAGTCGTTCATGCCGCCAAAATGGCGGGAGCACACGATTTTATTTTGAAATTACCAAAAGGTTACGACACCGTTCTTGCCGAGGGGGGAACATCACTTTCTGGCGGCCAACGCCAACGTATTGCTATTGCTAGAACACTGCTTTCCAACCCTAAAGTGATTATTTTTGATGAGGCAACTAGCGCTTTAGATGACGAATCCCAAGCCGTTATTCAAGAAAATATGCATATTATTGCAAAAGGAAGGACCATCATCACAATTGCTCACCGCCTATCAACTATTCGCCATCACCAGCGAATCATTGTGATGCAAAATGGTGAAATTATCGAGCAAGGTAGCCATCAGCAACTTATTGAACAAGGTAATTTTTATAAACATTTGTGGACTCTACAACAGTCTCTGAAATCAGACATGGACGTAAAATGAAACATCGATTAGACAAAAACCGTTATAACAGCTTTTTGCCTTCACACTTGGCGATATTAAAAACACCACCGTCTTACTTGGCACTATACGTCGCTATTTCTATTAGTGTAGGCGTTTTTCTTGCTGTGACTTGGTCATTTTTTGGTAAGTTGGATATTCAAGCAACCACGCAAGGTAAACTTATTGTTTCAGGACGAACACAGTTAATTCAAGCGTTTGAATTAAGTCGTTTAGAACATATTCATGTCACTGATGGGCAAGTAGTAAAACAAGGGGATCCTTTAATAACTGTCAATGTATTAGGTGTTGACCAAGATATCCTGAGTTTAAATTACCAACATAACTTCCATGTAGCCGAAATATTAATTTATCAAGCATTGATTTCACAACAGCCTATTGAGCAATTACCTTTATTTAACCAATTAACTGAACTAGAACAAAACAATACACGGGCTAGCTATCAAACACAAAAAATAGAATTTGATTCATTAATTAATGAACTTAATAATGAAATTCAATTAAATACTGTCAATCAGCAAGCTAGAAAAGACGAATTACTCACTATCAATTCCCTCATCGTAAACATCAAAAAGCGCCTCGATGCACACCATTCGTTAACTAAAAAGCAGTTGATCAGCCAGAAGGAATTTTTAGAACAAGAGCGAGAACTATTAATCGCTAAAAAAGAAAAAGTCACCAAATTATCTGAGCTTTCCATTCTGAAAAGCCAGTATCAAGCCTTAAATGAAAAGGTAGGCAGAATTAAAGCCCAAAAAAACCAAGAGTGGGATGAAAAATACAAACAAGCTGACTTTAAGCGGGCTTCCCTTGAGCAAGAACTATTAAAAAATAAAGAAAGAAACCAATTAGAAATCATACGGGCTCCCGTTGATGGCACGATACAACAACTTGCTACACACACTATAGGTGCAGTGTTACAACCCGCACAGCAGTTAATGGCTATAGTACCTAATAATCATGTTCAACTAGCTGAAATTAAAATCTTAAATAAAGATATTGGTTTCATCCATGAAGGGTTAAGAGCAGAGGTGAAAATAGATGCTTTCCCTTACACTCGTTATGGCACAGTTGAAGGGGAAGTGATTTCCGTCTCTCGTGACAGTACTCTCGATGAAAATCTTGGATTAGTGTTCTTAGGGCAAATAGGTCTTAAGCAAAAAGAACTATTAGTTGATGGTGAGTCTATTGAGTTGACACCCGGTTTATCCATTGTGGCAGAAATAAAAACGGATAAACGCCGTATTATTGATTACTTACTTAGCCCAATCAATGAATACACCTCAAACGCGATGAGAGAAAAATAATCGATGGAACAGTTAAATAATCATGGCTTGGATGCCTTAGTTTGGGTGGCTAAATATTATCAAAACAATGTTTCATCTGACCAACTAAGACATGCTATTGGCATGCAAACTTTATCCCCTACTGAGTGGGAAATTAGAGAATGCGCACAGACATTGGGGTATGAAACCGAGCTTATTGCAGCACAATATACACAATTAAGTACGCTACCTTTGCCCGCTTTAATCTATATAAATGGTTTCTGGCAAGTGATTAGCCAAGAAAATGAATTGGTACTCATTAACCCAACTAATGATGAACGAGAACCTATTTATAATTCGATTGGGCATCAACAAGCTAAATTTGACGTATTACTCATTAAGGAGCAATTAGAGCCGGAGCAAAAAAAGGCCTTTGGCTTTAGCTGGTTTATTCCCTCTATTTTGCGACAACATGTTAAATTACGAAATATTTTTATTCTCTCGGCCATTATTCAGCTTTTCGCCTTAATTAGCCCGCTGTTGTTTCAAAATTTAATCGACAAAGTGTTAGTTGGCCGCAGTCTCTCAAATTTACACGTTATTGCATTGGCGATTTTTGCCATTGCTGTTGCAGAGCCGATATATGGTTTTATTCGTAATAAGATTTTTAGTCATAGTAGTAGCCAGATAAGCGCTGAATTATCAGGGAAAATTTATCGCCATTTAATGGCCTTACCTTTAAATTATTTTAAGCTAAGGCCAACAGGGAAAATTATCGCAAGGATCCGTGAATTAGCTCATATAAGGCAGTTTTTAACGGGCTCGACACTGATGCTATTCATTGACTTTATCTTTGTTATCCTTTTTGTCGCGGTTTTATTTTCCTACAGTAGTTTGATGGCTTGGATTTTATTGGGCTCTATGGGTGTATTCTTTGTTTTATGGATGATTTTAGGCCCAATCATTCGCCAACAAACTCAAAAATCTTACCAAGCCGATGAAAATGGTCTCACTTTTCTCACCGAAAGTATTACTGGGATTGAAACCATAAAAACGACAGCAACAGAAAAATACTTTAATCAACGCTGGAAAAAAATATTTAGCAAGCAGCTAACTCAAAGCTTTAAAGTATCAATGCGCAGTGAAGTTGCCTCTCAGTTAATGACACTTGTGAGTAAAATAACTACCGCAATTCTTTTGTGGGTTGGTGTCAAAGAAGTATTAAACGGTGGGATTTCTCCTGGCGAATTAGTGGCATTTAATATGCTAAGCGCGCATGTTACACAACCTGTATTGCGATTTGCCCAGGTTTGGCAAGATTTCCAACATACCATCATTTCATTGCGTCGGGTGGGAGATATTCTTGATGAACCTGTAGAAAATGAACGTAAAGGGATTGCAAACACTTCAAATATTCACGGAAAAATCGAGTTTCAAAACATCCGCTTTCGTTATCAACCTGATACGCCTGAAGTTATCAATAATTTGTCATTAATGGTTAATTCTGGTGAATTTATTGGGATTACTGGCCCTTCTGGTTCTGGAAAAAGCACCTTAACGAAATTATTACAACGACTTTATGTACCACAACATGGGCAAGTTATTGTTGATGGCATGGATTTAGCTGTCGCAGATACTGTGTCATTACGCCGAAAAATGAGCGTTGTATTACAAGAAAGCACTTTATTCGTCGGTTCTATCGCAGAGAATATCCGTTTAAGCCACCCGCAAGCGACTAACGAACAAGTTATTCACGCAGCAAAATTAGCTGGAGCATATGACTTTATTATGGCATTGCCTGATAATTTTAATTATCTCTTATCAGAAAAAGGCTTGAACCTTTCAGGTGGTCAACGTCAAAGAATTGCACTTGCGCGCGCTTTACTCACCGAACCAGACATTTTAATTCTCGATGAAGCCACTTCTGCGCTCGATTACGAGTCAGAAGCTGCCATTATGGAAAATATGCCTTTAATTACGCAAGGAAGAACAGTCATTAGTATTGCTCACCGACTCAACACGATTATGCATGCTGATAGGATATGTGTTATTTGCCAAGGAGAAGTACACGAAATGGATACACACGAAAACTTGCTCAAATCAAATGGCTTATACGCCAATTTATGGCGCCAACAAACGCAATAACACGGATAAAAAAGCATCACACCTATAGCAAGTGGTGCTTTTTTACTAAAAGCGCTCATTTTACAACCGATTAAACCAAATCATCGTAGATGAAGCTATAGCACAAGGGGATTAGCTAGGGTATCATGGCGCGCTGAATTACTGGCACACCCTTTTAGCAGTTATAGACATGGCAAAAGAACAAACGGATCGGACTACACTAGATTTGTTCGCTGAGGAACGAAGGCCTGGGCGACCTAAAACAAGCCCGCTATCACGGGATGAACAACTGAGGATCAACAAACGCAACCAACTGAAACGAGATAAAGTGAAAGGATTGCGTAGAGTTGAATTGAAACTGAACGAAGAAGCTGTCGTGATATTGAATCAGTTAGCTGAAGATAAAAATATAAGCCGTAGTGAATTGATCGAAGAAATTTTGATGTCACAACTTGAGCATGTTAACACATCAATACTCAAATAACGTTATCTTGATAAATCACACAAATTTGACAGACTTAGCATCATTTTTTCGCCAGAATAAGGCGTAATATTCTATCTATTTTCGTTCTAAATGGGCTCTAGAAGGCGAATTTTCACCTCTAGTCCTCTTAGAAAAACAAGAGGTTAATCACTTTATGGCAGTCATAGGCATTTTCTTCGGAAGTGACACAGGTAACACAGAAAATATTGCCAAAATGATCCAAGAAAGATTGGGCAAAGATGTAGCAGAAGTTCACGATATCGCAAAATGCAGTAAAGAAGATATTGAAGCTTTTGATATTCTACTTCTCGGTATTCCAACTTGGTATTATGGTGAAGCTCAATGTGATTGGGATGATTTCTTCCCTACTCTCGAAGAAATTGATTTCGAAGGTAAACTTGTCGCCTTATTTGGTTGTGGAGACCAGGAAGACTACGCTGAATATTTCTGTGATGCTATGGGTACGATCCGCGATATTATTGAGCCTCGTGGTGCTGTTATTGTTGGTCATTGGCCAACAGAAGGTTATCACTTTGAAGTATCCAAAGGTATGGCAGATGACAACCACTTTATTGGTTTAGCTATTGATGAAGATCGTCAACCTGAGCTAACTGATGAACGTGTTGATGCATGGGTAAAACAAATCTCTGAAGAAATGTCTTTAGCTGAAATTTTAGGCTAATAGGTCATATAAAGAAACCTTACCCATAGATTGCACCACTGTCTTGTACAAAATGAATCACTTAAGCCAGTGGCGTAATCTAAAATAACCGATAAGGTATCCTAATAGGATAGGTTCTCAAGAGATTATCAAAATAATGAGACAATGCATGGTTTCTATTTTTATTTTCCATGCCTATAATTGTAAATCAGTTTAGAAGACAACTGTATTGATGTTAAAAATGTCTCATTATTGTTAAATTTATGATTTAAGATACAGGACAAACCCGCATGACAGACAACAACAAAGCATTGAAAAATGCTGGACTCAAAGTCACTCTTCCAAGATTAAAAATTTTGGAAGTACTTCAAGAGCCTGAGTGCCACCACGTCAGTGCGGAAGATCTCTATAAAAAGCTGATCGATATGGGCGAAGAGATCGGGTTAGCAACCGTATACCGCGTGTTAAACCAATTTGATGATGCAGGTATCGTAACCCGTCACAACTTCGAGGGTGGTAAATCTGTATTCGAGTTAACTCAGCAACATCACCATGATCATTTAATCTGTTTAGATTGTGGAAAAGTGATTGAGTTTACTGACGAATCCATTGAAACTCGCCAAAAAAATATCGCTGCTCGCCATGGCATTAAACTATCTAACCATAGTTTATATCTATATGGTCATTGCGCAGATGGTGATTGCCGTGATAATGCTGACGCACACGAAGCAAAAGAGTAATAGTATTCAACCATCGCTGATAAAACGTAATGGTTAAAAATACCAAAACCCTGATAATAAACTTTATCAGGGTTTTTTATTTTAAATATCCATATTTTTTTCACTCAATTAGTGATAATTTATGATGAATAACTTAAATTTAACTATTTATCACTACAATTTTTAGTTAATAAAAAATTTTCCTAGAAACTATAATAGTTGCAATTCAAATCAAAACCCTTATATTATTTCACTGATGAATATATTCTATCATCTAGAATTATACTTATATATCAAAGTGGTATATAAATAACATTATAGATGTTTTCTAATTTTTCATACTATATAAAAATTATTTTATTTCCTTTCTATTATTTTAACTATAATTTAGAAAGTTGATGATTCAAATGTAGCCATAAAGTTAAAATACACTTTAAATGCACAATTACATTTATTGACTAAACTAATTACGTATTTTAGTAATTTGTAAGAGATTATCTGATGAAAAAAACATATCTTTTTCTCAATACAAGTTTTTTCTTCTGGTTTCTTACTTTAATAGGGTGGTTTTTTAGCTATTTATCTATCACCTTATTTTCGTTCGTATTATCAGTGCTATTCTTGATCTTATACTTCAATCAAAAAAAGGTAAGTAAAATGTTCACCAAAAGACAAAACAAGCCCACGCCTACATCGACGTCCCCTTCTATAAGTAATGAGCCTGAAGTGACTGCAAAGATAGAAGAACAAATTACACTATCAACGCCTACTATTAGTGAAGAAAAATCGAATACGGTTATCTCTAGGGACGTTATTTTTGAAGGGAATATTACCTCTAATGAGCAAGTACATATCTATGGAAAAGTCATTGGAAATATAACAGGAAAAGATAATACTGTTAAAGTCATGTTAAACGGCCAAGTCACGGGAAATATTACCTGTAAAGAGCTGGTAGTTAATGGGCGTATTGAAGGTGAGTGCTTATCTGATACTATTTGTATTGAAAATAATGGCGAAATCCACGGTACTATCCATTACAGTAGCTTATCGATTAAAAAGGGTGGGGTTTTATCTGGCCATGCTCAAATTAAAAATCCTCCTCATCAATCGGAAAAAGTTACCATATTAAAAGATAAGTTAAAACAAGACGCTATCATACCCAATGAAAGTGTAAATAACGCTTCTTTGTAGTCACCATAAAAATAAGGTGAATATACCCACCTTATTTTCAATTTTTATATCAGTATTTACACCCATTAAAACATCTCATTAATATTAAAATATATAGCAAACCTCTTTCCTATCTAGGCAAATGACTGCCATAGTTCCCCTATAGCAGTCATTTGTTACTAAAATATTTTCTACTCTAGAATACAGTAAATGGCATCATTACCATAAACTTAATATCTTTTTCATCTTGGAAAATATTTCCATAACCACCACCATAACTCGGAATATCTGTATGATTATCATATTTGGTAAAATGTAGCTTAAATAGCGTATCTTTTGCTCTACCTGACTGCACGGTATATAAAATATCAAAGTTCCATGCACTTTCTTTTAAGCGTACATCTTGAGCATATTGGCTATTCGTACTTGGTTTAGCATCCCAACCATAAATATATGAGGTTCCGACTTTCCATCCTGCTAAATCCCAATTTTTTAAATCATACATAACACCAGCCATAACGGCTTTTTCATTATTAGCATTCCAGTCTGAACGGCCATCCCACCAGATATCCATGCGGCCATTTGATGTTGCCCAACCAGGGGTCATACGCTGTAGGAAATAACCTTGATTACCTTTAGCTTTTACATAGGTTCCCTCTAATTTAAAATCAAATTCATCGTAGGTGTAACCTAATGTCATCGCTTGCAACCAAGCTAAACCGTCATAAACATCATTAACTCCGCCGTCTGAAACCTTGTCTTTTGCTCCATAAAATTGATAAGACATACGTAAATCACGGTCTACAACAGGAACTGCATAGGAAACCTTGGCAAAATATTGGTCCATATAGCTTTTTGCTTGCCCATATGCCCCTTCAAGAACTAAGTTGTTTTTAAAGTCATATTTGAAACCAATTGATTGTAAATAGCTGATCCCAGTTTTACCATCCGCTTCACGAAAATCATACATACTGCGGTACCAAGGTGCTTTATAGCGGTCGGTCCACATATAGGACATGCTGAGTTCACCATTTTGCTCAAAATCAAACACCCCGCCCACCTCTAATCCACGGTATGTTCCAGGCATATAACTCCAATGGGATGCTAATAGCGTTTGCCCCGTTGGTTGAATATAGCCGCCTCTCCCCCAGAAAGGGCCATATTTCAATTTTGCAGCCGCTTTATAAAAAGTCACACCACTACGATCCCCTGTCCATTTTTCATCCCAACGTGATTTTGCGTCACTAAAACCGATTTCATTTGGTGCAGCAGGCCCACTGTTCGATAGCTCAATAGCTGTAAAACCCGCTAAATCAAGCCCAATAATGTCCTGAAAATAGCCGGATGAGAAATCTAGGCTGGCATTAAACGTTGAGTGTTTAAGATTATCCGCATACTTTTTATATTTATCACTATTAGGGTCTAAATCTTTACGTGAACGATCTCGTTGCCAGTAGTAAAGGCCACCAGTAAGTTTTGAATCTTCAAGAAATTGCTCCGCATGCATGATTGGCTGGTAACCAATAGGTAGCATCGCTATTGCGATTTTTAAGACGAGCAATTTCCTGCCAGTATTGACATTTTTATTAACCATTCTTGTATTCCTCTAATATTTTTTAATTTTATTTTTCGGCCGAAATACGATTTAACTTTCCATTTAAATCTAAATATTCACAATGAGTTATGCCTCTTGCGATGTATTTAGCCTATTTTTTGCAACGCGAATTATCAACACAGATACAGGCTTTGTTGCCAAAATATGATCAACGACACATTAATTTTAATTAATTGCCATTATCACCAGTGATGACCTTGCTAAAAATAAAATGTAATAAATTGATAAATATAAAAAATATATAGAGAATACACATAAGAAAGGGTTCAAGATAAAATCAATAAATTAACTGTTTGTACCTTAATTTTTCCTATTTTGTAGGAATTCTCAAAGTTCTATCACCACATTGACCTAATTGCCTTAAAAAAGCTCAGATTACTGAGTCAAATAATTAGGATAAATGTTGTTGTACTGAAAAATAACATACGTAAGTATAAAATTTCTTAATAAACAATAAAGCTAACGGGGTACAGGCTACTGCACCCCGCTGTATTAAATTAACACTTGTTTTGATAATTAATATTTTTCGAATAATGCCTGAATTTGCTGAGGATCTTTAGTCTGAGTTAAGGCTAACTGAAGCAATACACGCGCTTTTTGCGGGTTCAACCTTTCTGAAGCAACAAAACCATATAAGTTATCATCCACTTCGGCATTTCTTGTCGTATAACCTGTTGGTACACGACTTGAACGAACGACAACCACGTCTTCTTTCGCTGCTTTTGCTAAAGCGTCAAATACCGCTTTATACATATTACCGTTACCCACACCTGCGCTTACAACCCCTTCAACCCCTTCTTCTCTCAAAGCTTTCACCGGAGCCGCTGATGCATTGGCATAATTGTAAACAATGCCTACCGCAGGGAGCTTTTCGAGTTTACTGACATCGAATGCCGCTTTGTCACCACGAGGTTGCGCTGCTTGGAAATAAGTGACTTTACCATCATGAATAAAACCTTCTGCCCCACCATTAACTGCATCAAATGCCTGTACTTCAGTGGTGCTCATTTTCATCACATTACGGCCTTGCACGACTTTATCGTTCATTGCCATCAGAACACCGCGCTCTCCAGCAGACTTATCCGTCGCTAAAACTACTGCATTATACAGGTTCAAAGGACCATCAGCGCCCAAAGCTGTTGAAGGACGCATTGCACCAACCAAAACAATTGGCTTTTTACATTGCGTGGTTAAATCAAGGAAAAATGCCGTTTCTTCTAAAGTATCAGTACCATGAGTGATTACAAAACCATCTGTTTTATCGCAATCTTGGTTAATTTTTTTCGCGAGGCTCAGCCAGACTTGGTCATTCATATCTTGTGAGCCAATATTCACCAATTGCTCACCACTTAAATTGGCAATTTTTTTGGTTTCTGGCACTGCATTAATTAAAGCATCAATCCCTACTTTACCCGCTTGATAACTGGAAGATGTGGCTGAATCACCGCCACCTGCTATCGTTCCCCCTGTCGCCAATACTGTAATATTAGGTTGAGCGATAGCGGATACGGCAAACAGTGAAACCAATGTCGCCAAAAGCGCTTTATTTCTGTTTTTCATCCTATTTTCCTTTCATTAATAAACTTCAGTTATTATGTGAAATTATGCTGAATTTTATGTGACCTATACAATTATTTTAGGATAAATAATGAATTTTAAGATGATTTATCTGTGAATAAATAAAAAGCGTGAGGCTTGCGACAAAAATCCGTATCATAGGCCGTTTGAAACACTCTATTCACAAGTGACTGACAATGAGCCAAACTTTTATTCCCGGCAAAGATGCCGCTCTTGAAGATTCCATCGATGCATTTCAAACCAAATTAAAGAAATTAGGGTTTGATATTGAAGAAGCCTCTTGGTTAAACCCTGTACCCAACGTTTGGTCTGTACATATCCGCGATAAAGCGTGCCCTCTTTGCTTTACTAATGGTAAAGGAGCGAGCAAAAAAGCCGCATTAGCCTCAGCGCTTGGTGAGTATTTTGAGCGTTTATCAACGAATTACTTCTTTGCGGACTTTTACCTTGGTAAATCTATCGCTGAAGGGGATTTTGTTCATTACCCTAATGAAAAATGGTTTCCACTAACCGAAGATGATAGTTTACCTGAAGGGTTATTAGACAATCGTTTGATTAAATTTTATGACCCCGATAACGCCTTAGCCGCCAGCCAATTAATTGACTTACAATCCGGCAATGAAGAACGTGGTATCTGCGCCCTGCCATTTACCCGCCAATCAGACAATCAAACCGTATATATTCCAATGAATATCGTTGGCAACCTATATGTTTCCAACGGAATGTCTGCGGGAAATACCGCCAACGAAGCGCGTGTACAAGGCCTTTCCGAAGTCTTTGAACGCTTTGTTAAAAATAAAATCATTGCTGAAAGTATTAGCTTACCGGCTATCCCTGCTGACGTCATGGCTCGTTATCCTGCGGTAGTTGAAGCCGTTGAAACCTTAGAAAAAGAAGGTTTTCCAATTTTCTGTTATGACGCATCACTAGGCGGCCAATACCCTGTAATTTGTGTGGTTTTGTTCAATCCACAGAACGGGACTTGTTTTGCCTCATTTGGTGCTCATCCTGACTTTGGTGTTGCCCTTGAACGTACAGTCACCGAATTGCTACAAGGCCGTGGCTTAAAAGACCTCGATGTATTTAATGCACCGACCTTTGATGACGAAGAAGTGGCTGAACACACAAACCTTGAAACTCACTTTATTGATTCAAGCGGTTTAATTAGCTGGGATTTATTTAAAGATGATGCCGATTATGCCTTTGCAGATTGGAGCTTTAAAGGCACAACTCAAGAAGAATTTGCAACGCTTATTAGTATTTTCAATACATTAGATGCTGAAGTCTATATTGCAGATTATAACCATTTGGGTGTCTACGCTTGCCGTATTTTAGTCCCAGGTATGTCTGATATTTACCCAGTAGAAGACTTACATATCGCCAATAACGCGATGGGCGCTTATTTACGTGACACGATTATCAACCTACCTGATAGCCAATGGGAAAAACAAGATTATCTTGCACTTATCGAGCAATTAGATGATGACGGTTTAGATGATTTTACCCGTGTTCGTGAATTACTTGGGTTGGCTGTAGGTAAAGACAATGGGTGGAGTAACCTGCGTATTGGCGAACTAAAATCCATGTTGGCACTGGCTGGTGGTGATCTCGAGCAAGCACTTGCTTGGGTTGAATGGACACAAGACTTCAATAGCTCGGTATTTACTGCTGAGCGTGCAAATTATTATCGTTGCTTGCAAACCCTGTTGTTGTTATCCCAAGAAGAAGAACGTGATCCTGCACAATACTACAACGCCTTTGTACGTATGTATGGTCAAGAGGCAGTAAATGCTGCATCAGCCGCTATCGCTGGGGAATCATGCTTCTATGGCTTGTGGTCTATTGACGAAGAACTTAAAGCACTTCCTGCGCATCAAGCCTTGCTGGCTGCTTATGAAAAGCTGCAAAAAGCAAAGCGTGATAATGCATAATGTGAATTAAATCGTTGACGGGGAACTTGCCCCGTCAACATTTTCACAATTTATTGGTTTATATTAATTATAAATCCAATGAACGTTTCCATAATAAGAAATCAAACTGTTCTAATCGGTCCGCTTGAACCTGATAGTCACCGCTTGCCGTTTCAATCACCCGTTCAAATAACCCTTTACTAATTGTTGGTAGTGGAACCCCATCAATAATTGGCCCGCAATCATAATCAATTATGTCTGACAGACGCTCTGCAATGGCACTATTAGTCGATATTTTTAAAACTGGCACAATCGGGTTCCCTGTAGGAGTTCCAAGTCCTGTTGAAAAAATAACCACATTACACCCCGCAGCAACAAGGCCGGTAACCGCATCAACATCATTACCCGGCGTGCAAACTAATGATAACCCG
Source organism: Providencia rettgeri (assembly GCF_013255915.1). Lineage (GTDB taxonomy): Bacteria > Pseudomonadota > Gammaproteobacteria > Enterobacterales > Enterobacteriaceae > Providencia > Providencia hangzhouensis. Next base: position 3,273,177 of record NZ_CP053896.1, read on the forward strand.
CTGTCAGGCATAGGCTCCGCATAGTCACACACCGCACTAATCGGCGACGTTCCGCCTTTTTTAGCCGCTCCCGTCGATTTAATTGCATCTGTTATTAATCCATCTGCAATATTACCGGGACTCGGGTTATCGGCAATCGTAGTATTAAAGAAATTTGCTGTCTTTTCATAACGCTCCATCAAGTCTAAGAATTTTCTCTTATCCTCAAAAGACACGCACCGTTTCACCATATCCCCTTCTGCACCACACAATTCAGGGAATTCAGCTAAACCTGATGCGCCCCCCAAGGTCACTAACCAATCAGAAACTAGCCCCATCGCAGGATTACCCGAAATACCAGAAAAACCGTCAGAAGCGCCACATTTCACACCGAGTTTTAAATGAAACAACGGAACATCCACACGGGACTGTGGTTCGACAGCCTTCATGCACTCATAAGTTTGCTTCAAAGCGGTTTGCATCATTTCTTCTTCGCTATTCCATTCTTGCTGGCGGAAGTAAAGTGCAGGCTTATTAAAATTGGAGTTTCGAGCAGCAAGTGACTCTTTAAACATTTTGCGCTGTGCTTTTTCGCAGCCCAAACTAAACACCGTAATACCAATCACATTAGGGTGATCTGCATAGGCAGCAAGCACATCACACATTGTCTTACTGTCAGAAGTCGCCCCACCACAACCACTCGTGACCGTAATGCAACGCACACCTTCTATATGTGGGAATAATTTAGGTTTTGCGCCTTCCCTTTGCTCGCCTGCGGTTAAATCTAACGCAAAGTTTTTCAAACTATTATTGGTATAACCTAATGCCTCATTTAAGGCATCAGTGAGCTTTGTTACATTGCGGTTTTCACAAAATACTAATGGAAAGATTAACCAATAGTTTGCAGTTCCCACTCGCCCATCTTCACGTATATAGCCTTTAAATGTACGTCCTTGATATGCCGATACATCTGGCGCATTCCACTCATATGGCGCATCTTGCTCTAAAGAAACCGGAGCTGCATAGTGGCGAATATTATCGACTGTGATAACTTCACCTTTTGCGATTGGCTTTGTGGCTTTTCCTACTGCAGTACCATACATCGAAACAATACCATCAACGGGTATCGCTTCCATGGCGAACTTGTGTTTTGCTTTCACATCGGTCACTAGGGTCACTTCTTCACTTCCCCAGTGGTAGATATCGCCTGCTTGCAGGTCTTTCAAAGCAACAATTAAGTTGTCGCTCTCATCAATTTTGAGAATTTTTTGCATGTCACACCTTCCTAAAAATTGTCATTAGTTAGATGACAATGCTTTGAGGTTGTTGTTATGAGTGTTTTTTTTAAGTAATGCGATTAAAACGGCACAACCGACGGTGATCACCGCTAATGTCACGATACCTGCGGTATTGCTATTCATCATTTTATCGACTTCCACGCGAATGATTGGTGCGAGGAATGAACAGAATGCCCCCATGGTGGTACAGAAACCAATTCCTGCTGCTAATGCAGGACCACTTAATAACTGAGGTGGAAACGTCCAAAACACCGGTTGAACGGATAAAAAACCAACAGCGCTTAAACATAACGCCGCAATAGCAAAAACAGGGCTCGCAAATGCTGACAATGCCAAACCTAATGCTGCGGCTAACATACACAGAACTGAGATTTCGATACGACGAGTTGGATGACGGTCGGCAAAACGAGGAATGTAATACACTCCAAATGCAGAACAAGCCCAAGGTATTGCCGCAACTAAGGATTGTTTAAAACCTAAGCTTTCCCCCATTAAGGACGCAACTTGGGAAGGCAGAAAGAACATCAAACCGTATACTGAAATTTGGATCGTGCCGTAAATCAGTGCAAGGTGCCAAACTTTGATATTTTTTAGTGCAGATAATACTGATGTGGTTTCAGTTTTTGCATTTTCTTTAGCTAATTGTTCAGTTAGGGCTTTTTTCTCTTCTTCGGTTAAAAAACGGGCTTTTTCAGGGCTATCATCCAAATAAAAGAAGGCAAAAATACCAATCACAACAGCGGGAAGGCCTTCAATGACAAACATCCAGAACCAGCCCGGCCGACCTAACCAACCATGCAATTCCAGTAACGCGCCGGATAATGGCGAGCCCAGTGTCAACGCCAAAGGTACGCCTAAAACAAAGATTCCAATTACAGACCCGCGTACATTATTGGGGAAATAAATGGAAGCTAATAATAGAATACCTGGATAAAAACCGGCTTCCCCCAACCCCAATAAGAAACGTAAAATAATAAATTGCGTCTCATTGGTGACAAAACCTGTCATTGCAGACAGAACGCCCCAGATAACTGTCGTAATACTTAGCCATTTTTGCGCCCCTATTTTGTTTAAAATCAGGTTTGCAGGGATGCCAAACAATGCATAAGCAGCAAAGAAAATCCCTGCGCCGAATGCAAAAGCAGAATCGGATAAACCAATGTCGACTTGCATCGCATCTTTAGCAAAACCGACATTCACACGGTCAATAAATGCAACAAAATACAAAATAAACATCAGAGGTACTAAACGTTTCCACGATTTGGCTATCGCAGAATTTAAAACAGGATTGTTATAAGCTTTCGTTGTCGCCATGATATTTTTCCCTGTTGGTAAGATGTTCTATTGTGTTTGATTCAGGAAAGGTCAGAGCGGTAAATCAGCAAGGGTTAATAACTGCTGAAGTTGCTCAATCTGTATATTGTTCAAGCCAATAAATGGCGCTGTACAATAGTCTGAATTAACCACACCTTTTAGCTGCAATGCTTTTTTAAAGGTTGGGATAAATGGTGCATTGACACTATATATAGCCATCAATTGGTCTACTCGTTGTTGGTGTTTTGCCACTAATGCTAAATCACCCTGGATAAACGCCTGCATCCACGATGCAAAAAACTGTGGAACAATATTTGAAAGCCCACCAATGCAACCATTTCCCCCCGATAAAACCACATGAGCAAAGTTATTATCGTAACCTGCATATACCTCAAAATGAGGTAAGCGGGTTTTCACCGTTTCAATCACTTGGGCGGTATGAGTCGTGTCAGGAATGGTATCTTTCAACCCGATGATATTGGGATATTTATCCGCTAAACGTAGGCAAACATCTGGAGAGACAGAATAACCTGTTCGTTCAGGGAAGTTATAAATGAAAATGTTAGCAGATGTTTTGGCTGCTATCGTGCTGTAAAAACGGAAAACACCTTCATCATCCAGCGGAAAATAATATGGGCTAATGATCATCACCCCATCGATTCCTTTTTCATATGCATAGTTAGCCAATTCAACCGACTCTTGCACATCAAGGCGGCTTGCTCCTGCATAAACACGCATTTCCTCCTTTGGGTAACGACTACATAGGTCGATTAGTGTTTTTGAGCTCTGCATATTAAGCGCAAAAAATTCCCCCGTGCTTCCCATTGTGACAAAACCGGAGACTTTGCCTTTCAATGAATCATAAACACGTATGTTTTGTTCTATATCCACTCGACCTTTGTCATCAAAGATGGTCACTACTGGAGTGATATAACGACTTTCCATACCGGTAATCTCCTTACCTATTATTGTTCATATATACAAACTGCATTCATAAATAAAAACAATAAACAAGAAATCATGAATTATGGATTGAGTCAAATTCATCCAATTTATATATAAATCTCACATAATTATTTGATTAAAAAGAATTTAAAGAAAAGAAATAGCAATTAGGCTGGCTAAAAAATAATTTTTTTATTACTAAATTTTGAACAGAGTCACGTCTTTATTGCGACTTGAGCCATTAACAGGTATGACCAATTTGAGATTAAACGTATTCCTGAGATGATTTACATAGTGGTATTTTAAACCTAGAATAGCGACAAAATTAATCAGTGAGGTGGTTTAATGTCTACGGGGCACATGCCGACAATTCGGGTATTAGAAATACTGCAAGTTTTATCGGCTGAAAATACTGGGCTTTCTTTGACACAACTTTCTGATAAAACACAAATCTTAAAGGGGACTATTTATCCTATCTTAAAAACGTTGGTTGAACATCGATATATTAATTATGATGACAATAGCCAGCTGTATTATTTAGGTATCGCCTGCTCACTCCTTTCCCGCTCATTTTTCGAAAAATCCTATTGGCTAAAAATGGTTCATCGGGAAATGGTACATATTGTTGATGAATGCAATGAAGTGTGTCAAATGGGGATTTTAGACGGTGCCGATGTACTATACATTGATAAAGTCCAATCAGCCCAAAAGGTCCAATTAATCTCTAATATTGGTACTCGTTTGCCTGCTATTTACTCGGCACTTGGTAAGGCCATGATTTTTAACTACAGTGACCAACAAATTTCCGAGCTTTATCCTTCAGGTTTTACCCCGTTAACCCAATACAGTGTGCAAACTTTGGCTGAACTGCGCCTACAGCTTAACGCAGTTCGTGAAAATAATTATGCCGTTGATAATAAAGAAATAAATGAAGAAACGACCTGCTATGCTGTTGCATTGCGTCAGCGGGATAAAATCATAGCTGCAATTAGTGTGTCTATCCCAACTTTCCGCATTGATGAATCCAAAGTGAACCAAGTCATCAAAACACTTTTAGCAAGTCGTGAACGTATTGAGCAAGAATTGAACACACTCGAAGATATTGAGTTTTATACCTAGCCATAACATTAAAAGCTGTTTGATTAGTTAATCATATATCACTTTCATTTGTAGATTCATTTATACGAATCTTTTATTATTTACATTATTGTTAGATAAATATTGCAGAAATACGGTTTGGCTAAGGAATATATATCGGAATCCCCCTGAATTAAATAGGGTATTATGCAAACATAAGTTAAATTATATGCCAAAAGGATCATATTCATCTTAAATAGTTAACATTTACGCGTATATTTTTACTTATTTTAATGCTCAAAACTGACTTTATAAAAATTTTCAATAAATTTTAAAAAATATTTAAACCTTATATATCAACAAGATAGATTCAAATTTAACAATTTACTAACCATTTTTACCGCTCTCTCTAGAGAGTTCATGATCCATATCAAATTTATCAATTCACCCCTTTGTTACTATTATTGCGTGCTATAATTAATCAACTTTGTAAGAGAGTGTTGGTATGAAAGCTGACAACCCTTTTAATTTATTGCCACCTGCTGTAATGGCGCAAGTCGCAGATGATGCCTCTTTTTATAAGGCAAATAAACATCCTGCAATTACTTACTTGTCAGCATTCACTGCCGGTATTTTTATCTCTATCGCGTTTGTATTCTATATCACAGCAACAACCGGGGCAGCTGAAGCGCCTTATGGTTTCACTAAACTTATTGGCGGGATTTGTTTCTCCTTAGGTCTGATGTTAGTGGTTGTATGTGGCGCAGATCTTTTCACCTCCACCGTACTCACTATCGTCTCAAAAGCCACAGGAAGAATTACTTGGGGGCAAATGTTCCGTAACTGGTTTAATGTCTATATTGGTAACTTAATTGGTGCGTTATTCTTTGTTGCACTGATTTGGTTTGCAGGACAATACACCGCAGCCAATGGTCAATGGGGGTTAAATGTCTTACAAACCACCAGCCATAAATTACACCATACCTTTATTGAAGCGGTTACATTAGGAATTTTAGCAAACTTAATGGTTTGCCTTGCGGTTTGGATGAGTTACTCCGGCCGTAGTTTAACTGATAAACTGGTCGTTCTAGTGTTACCTGTCGCGATGTTCGTAGCGAGCGGTTTTGAGCATAGTATCGCAAACATGTTCATGATCCCGTTAGGCATTATGATTAAAGAGTTCGCCCCCGCTGAATATTGGTCTCAAATAAATATGTCTCCTGACCAATTTTCACACCTAACGGTTGGTAACTTTATTACAGATAACTTAATTCCAGTCACTATCGGAAATATTATTGGCGGTGCGATTTTAGTCGGCCTCATTTATTGGTTTATGCATTTACGTAGTGGCCAAAAACATTAATAGCCACTGACACACACGAAAAGATTTATTAAGATCCCTAAAAGATCCATTGTTAAAAGGTAAAAGTATCATGTCCGAGTTAAATGAAAAATTCGCTTTAGCATGGCAAGGTTTTAACCAAGGTGACTGGCAGAATAACGTCAACGTACGTGACTTCATCCAGAAAAACTACACTCCATATGAAGGTGATGAATCTTTCTTAGCAGGCTCTACTCCAGCAACTGACACGTTGTGGGATAAAGTCATGGAAGGGATCAAAATCGAAAACCGCACTCATGCGCCAGTTGATTTTGACACTGATGTCGCTTCAACCATCACTTCTCATGATGCAGGTTACATTACTAAAGAATTAGAAAAAGTCGTTGGCTTGCAAACTGACGCACCTCTGAAACGTGGTCTTATCCCATTCGGTGGTATCAAAATGGTTGAAGGCTCATGCAAAGCTTACGACCGTACTTTAGATCCAGAAATCAAAAAAATCTTCACTGAATACCGTAAAACTCACAACCAAGGTGTTTTCGACGTTTACACGCCAGACATCTTAAAATGCCGTAAATCAGGTATCTTAACTGGTCTACCTGATGCATATGGTCGTGGTCGTATCATCGGTGACTACCGTCGTGTTGCACTGTACGGTATTGATTTCCTGATGAAAGACAAATTTAACCAATTCACCTCTTTGCAAGAAAGATTAGAAAAAGGTGAAGACCTACAAATGACTATCCAACTGCGCGAAGAAATTGCTGAACAGCACCGTGCATTGGGTCAAATGAAAGAAATGGCTGCAAAATACGGTTACGATATTTCTGCACCAGCAACAAACGCACAAGAAGCAGTACAGTGGACTTACTTCGGTTACTTAGCCGCTGTTAAATCACAAAACGGTGCTGCAATGTCATTTGGTCGTGTTTCTACCTTCTTAGACGTGTATATCCAACGTGACTTAGAAGCAGGTAAAATCACCGAACAACAAGCGCAAGAATTGATTGACCACTTAGTCATGAAACTGCGTATGGTACGTTTCTTACGTACTCCTGAATACGATGAGCTGTTCTCTGGTGACCCAATCTGGGCAACTGAATCATTAGCAGGTATGGGCCTTGATGGTCGTACTCTGGTAACGAAAAGCACATTCCGTTTCCTGAACACACTGTATACCATGGGCCCATCTCCTGAGCCAAACATGACTATCCTGTGGTCAGAAAAACTGCCAATGAATTTCAAAAAATTCGCAGCTAAAGTGTCTATCGATACCTCATCAGTTCAGTATGAAAATGATGACCTGATGCGTCCAGACTTCAATAACGATGACTACGCAATTGCATGTTGCGTCAGCCCAATGATTGTTGGTAAACAAATGCAGTTCTTCGGTGCTCGCGCAAACTTAGCGAAAACCATGCTGTATACCATCAACGGTGGTGTTGATGAAAAACTGAAAATGCAAGTTGGTCCTAAACATGCACCAATCATGGACGAGGTCTTAGATTTCGATACTGTGATGAACCAAATGGACCACTTCATGGATTGGTTAGCAACTCAGTACGTCACTGCACTGAACTGCATCCACTTCATGCACGATAAATACAGCTATGAAGCTTCACTGATGGCGTTACATGACCGTGATGTTTATCGCACCATGGCTTGTGGTATTGCGGGTCTATCTGTTGCTGCTGACTCACTGTCTGCAATCAAATATGCGAAAGTTAAACCAATTCGTGATGAAGACGGTATCGCTATCGACTTCGAAATCGAAGGTGAATATCCACAATTTGGTAACAACGACTCTCGTGTAGATGATATCGCGTGTGACTTAGTTGAACGTTTCATGAAGAAAATTCAGAAACTGCCTACTTACCGTAACGCGGTACCAACTCAGTCAATCCTGACCATCACCTCTAACGTAGTGTATGGTAAGAAAACAGGTAATACACCAGATGGCCGTCGTGCAGGTGCACCATTCGGACCAGGTGCAAACCCAATGCACGGTCGTGACCAAAAAGGTGCGGTAGCTTCACTGACTTCTGTTGCTAAACTGCCATTTGCTTACGCGAAAGATGGTATTTCTTATACTTTCTCTATCGTACCAAATGCGTTAGGTAAAGATGATGATGTTCGTAAAACGAACTTAGCGGGTCTGATGGATGGTTACTTCCACCACGAAGCGTCTATCGAAGGCGGCCAGCATCTGAACGTTAACGTTATGAACCGTGAAATGCTGTTAGATGCAATGGAAAACCCAGAGAAGTACCCACAACTGACTATCCGTGTATCTGGTTATGCTGTACGTTTCAACTCACTGACTAAAGAACAACAGCAAGACGTTATTACTCGTACTTTCACCAGTACAATGTAATAATTAGCTCATTAAAATAAAGTAAATTAAAGACCCCGCTTTACGGGGTCTGAGGTTGTTGACAAAGCGGGATAAAAGCGTGATTTTTCCCGCTTTGTGTTATCAGCCGAAAATCAATAAATTGATTTTCCTAGTTTATTTTCAAAACCTATTCGACTTGCAGCCAAATATAATATGTTTGTCAGCAGTCTGAGCCCCCTCACGGGGGCTTTTTATCTATACCAGCAACGATATTTTTGCTCTAAAGTTTGCGGTATGAAGGATATTTTGGAGTGCCTGCTATGTCTATCGATGATACTAAAACCAAAACAATAGCGACGACTAATGTGACAGAAACCCCAACCACACTCGGCCGTATTCATTCGTTTGAATCATGCGGAACCGTTGATGGTCCTGGGATCCGTTTTATTGTGTTTTTCCAAGGCTGCTTAATGCGCTGCCTGTATTGCCATAACCGCGATACTTGGGATACCCACGGTGGCAACATTGTTACCGTTGAAGAATTAATGAAAGAAGCCGTAACCTATCGCCACTTTATGAATGCGACTGGCGGAGGTGTTACCGCCTCAGGCGGAGAAGCTATCTTACAAGCTGAATTTGTACGTGACTGGTTCCGTGCCTGTAAAAAAGAAAATATTCATACTTGCCTTGATACCAATGGATTCGTGCGCCGCTACGACCCAGTGATTGATGAACTGATGGATGTCACTGACTTAGTGATGTTAGATTTAAAGCAAATCGATGATGAAATTCATCAAAAATTAGTGGGTGTTTCTAACCATCGTACTTTGGAATTTGCTCGTTACCTTGCCAAACGCAACCAGAAAACTTGGGTACGCTATGTTGTCGTGCCGGGTTGGAGTGATGATGACCATTCAGTACATTTACTGGGCGAATTTACCAAAGATATGAGCAATATCGAAAAAATCGAATTACTGCCCTACCACGAACTCGGTAAACACAAATGGGAAACCATGGGTGAAGAATACAAACTAGATGGCGTTAGACCACCATCAAAAGAAGTGATGGAACGAGTTAAAAGTATTCTAGAAAGTTATGGTCACAAAGTAATGTACTAACCAATTTGAGGCTCTTTATAGAGCCTCTGCTTTATCTGCCATTATTCTTATCTAAACAAAGGTAAGTGGCCAATAAGCTGCGTCACCGCCTTTTTATTTCCTACCAACCCAATACCAGCTAACTGAATATTTTTATATTCGTGTTCTAATAATTTTTGCTGATACTCATCATAAGTCCGGCACGATTGTGCCAATAAGCTAAAAGGAATAATGTATATTTCATTTACCTTTAATGCAGCCACTTCAATCTCTTTAATATACTGCTCCGGTGATTTTAAAATCGGTAATGGCGCATAAATCACACCGGGGTAATTGATATTATCCGCACTGTTCAAATCTTCCCCTACTATATTGTTAACTTTATTTCCTAAACTCACGCCAATCACACTAGCGGCATTCATTGCCAACCCGTTAGATAAATCCTGATTAACGACGATAGCACAACGATGCTCAGCTGGATTAAATATCATTCCTGTCCCCTATGATTTTATGTGTATTCAATTTCCCAATAATTATGGCATTTAAAGAAAGAAATAGGCTTTCTAACTCAGTCATTACACGCTAAGATTTAGGTAAATTTATCCCATTTAAAGCATTTTTAAGATAGAGATTTTCATTTATGGCAATAGATAAGACAGAAATAAAAATACTAAAGTTACTACAAGATGATGCTCGAATAACTAACCAAGTGCTTGCCGAAAAAGTAGGCATGTCAGCCTCTCCCTGTTGGCGAAGGGTTAAAAAATTAGAAGAAGAAAATATTATTCAAGGATATCGCGCCATTCTCAATCGTAAAAAGATTGGCTTAGGTGTGATGGTTTTTGTTCGCGTCATTATTGATAGTGATAGCGAGGCTGAAGCACAAAAATTTGAACAAGAAGTGACTGAGCTAGAAAATGTCGTCGCTTGCTACAGTATTGGTGGTGATACTGACTTTTTATTACAGGTTGTATCCCATGATTTAGACTCCTATGCCGACTTTGCTATGACGGTTATTCGCCGGTTACCGGGAATCAAAGAAATGCAAAGTATGTTTGTACTTAAAGAAATTAAGCCGTTGGATGCTTACCCAATATCACTTATTTAGCTTTTAAATTAAATAAAATCTTACTTAATTATTATGAATCGTGATTATTTAATTGACGATTTAACCTTGTTGATAGAACCAAAAAAATAGCTTTTTTCACTAAATATACTAAATATTCGTATTTTATTCAGTACATTAAGGAATAGATAACCTTCTTATTTCGATAGAAAATATTTTATACAAGAAAATTTTAATCAAAAATACCTTACCAGAATAGTCTGCTTTATAATAAGCTAACTTATCTGCATACTACTGCCGATAAGTTACAAGAATGAGTATAAGCTCAAAAAACTTATTAATAATAATATATCGCTAATTCACTACGACTAACAGGTTCCTTTTTTATCATGAATAATGAAAACTTCAGTGCAGATAACAACCCTGCACCTACAATTAACGCACAAACTCAAGCCGATACATTCGTTTTTCACGCAGAACCTCGCGCAGTAGATGCAGGTGAAGGTGTTAACTGGATCAGCCAATCATGGTCTCTCGTTAAAGAAAAACTGGGAATGTGGATCCTAATTAACATCGTTCTGTTTGCAGTGATCTTTATCATTTCAATGATCCCATTCTTGAACTTACTGATTACTTTTATTACACCTATTTTTATCGGTGGTATTATTGCTATCAGTGAAAATCAACGTAAAACAGGCCAAGCAGAAATCGGCTTATTATTTGCAGGCTTCCAAAATAAATTTGGTACCCTATTTGCCGTTGGAGCCATCAACTTTGCTGCTAACTTAGTAGGAATGATCATCGCATTTATTATCGGTGGTTCTGCAATGTTCGGTTTACTGATGGAAAGCAACCAATACGGTTCGCCATCTGACGCGGCTATCCTTGCGTCTTCAGGTACATTCTTCTTTGCAATCATCATAATGGCCATTGCAGCATTAGTGGGTACAGCCTTAACTTGGTTTGCTCCTGCATTAGTGATGAACCATGATTTCACTGTTGGCGCTGCAATCTCAGCAAGCTTACAAGCTGTTAAGAAGAACCTCCTACCAGGTATCCTGTTCTTTATCGTTTTATCAATCTTAATGATAATTTCAGTTATCCCATTAGGTTTAGGTTTATTAGTTTCTATGCCAATTATGTATGTTTGCTATTACAGCAGCTATCGCAGCCTGTTTTTCTCACAAGTAAAATAAACCAAAATCTAATGATTTGACGACTTTGTTAAATCATTAAATCTAAAAAAAGGAAAGCAATTGCTTTCCTTTTTGCTATTCCGAAAAAATTCACATATATTCCTTTAAGTGATAATTTCCCTCTTCTTTTCATAATTTGGAGTTGTTTTCCATGTATTTCGATACCACTGATTTAAAACTGTGTGTTAATGTCGCCAATGCAGGAAGCATCACCCAAGGAGCGAAACTAACTTATCTTACACTGCAATCTGCAAGTGAACGAATACGTGGGTTAGAAAATGAATTAAACATCGATATATTTATTCGTTCAGTGAAAGGGGTTTCATTATCGAATGCAGGTCATGCATTTATTGAGTATGCGAAAACAATTTTGCAGCAAATTGAATTAATGCAAGATGAACTGCGAAAATATAGTCGACACCTGCGTGGGCATATTAATATTCTTTGTAATACTTCAGCTCAAATGGAATTTTTACCCGCCCGTGTTAGCGCTTATTTACGACAACAACCCACTATGTCTGTATCCGTGAAAGAAATGCCAAGTGCTAATATCGTCACTGCCATCAAAAATAAAATTGCAGATATTGGTATTATCGCAGATTCTACTGACCTCACTGGTCTGGATATTCGTCCATTCAGCTCAGATGAATTAGTCGTTTTTGCCCATAAAGATAGCCTTTGGGTAAGCCAAAAAAGCGTTCTATTTTCTGATATTATTGATGCTGAATTTATTGGTTTAATGGAAGATAACCCATTACAAAAACATATTGATAATAACGCTAAACAACAAGGCAAACGGCTCAACTACCGGATACGCATGCCAACACTAGATGCGGTAATGCAAGGGGTTAACGATGGAATTGGCATTGCTATTATTCCCAAACAAGCGGCACAGCGTAGTCAATTTTCTACTAGTAAAATACTGCAATTGACCGAAGATTGGGCATGCCGAAAATTAGTTATCTGCGCACGAGATTTCAGCCAATTACCTGATTATACCAACGAGTTTATTCATTTTTTAATTAACTGGTCATCTGAAAGCTAATTTTGCCGTCATGTAAATCCCTAATCCGATTAACCCAATAAAAAAGCAACGACGGAATAATTTCTCGCTAATAATCTTGCGTAAATATTGACCAAGATACATTCCACCAATAGCAGGTATTAAGGCAAAGGCAGATAAACTCCAATTAATATCATATTGTTGATGGTCAATGGATAACTTGATGGCTAATGCAACTGTTGATGCGGTAAATGCTAACCCTAGAGCCTGAATAAGCTCATCTTTATTTAATTTTAAGGTTTGCAAATAAGGGACTGCTGGAATAACAAATACTCCTGTAGCTGCTGTAATTACACCTGTAATATAACCCACTGTTGGCGAAAGCCATGTTTCATGTTTCTCGAAAGATGGCGTTTTTTTAGCAATTAAGCCCCAAATTCCATAGATAATAAGCACGATACCCAGTGCAGGTAGTGTCCAACGAGATGCCGAGGTTAAAGAAGGTAAAAAACTGAATAATGTGCCAAGCATGACCCCAATAATAAAACCACTGAGCCGTTTGATTAGTGCCATAAATTGTGGGCCAATCAATAATTGCCATATATTAGTAATTAATGACGGAATAATTAATAAGCTCGCAGCTGCAGCAGGCTCCATTGATGTGCTTAATAACCCCATCGCGATTGTTGGTAGGCCTAGCCCGATCACCCCTTTTACAATACCTGCCAATAAGAAAACACCAATAATTACACCCATCAATATCACCCCGATAAATTTACTTTACCGTAGATTAATGTCATGCATTGAATGCTGCTATTTGGAAAATATTGAGGGGGGATCAGGTTTAACCTGAGGATGCTTTTTCCAGAACACTTTAAATTTACACAAAAAAACGCGACTGTCGTCAGTCGCGCTTTATGTTTGAAAGAGTAACGGAAATTAACCGATGAACTCTAGCCCTTTCATATATGGGCGCAATACTTCTGGAACTTCAATACGGCCATCAGCTAATTGGTAGTTTTCTAAAATCGCCACCAATGTACGACCAACAGCTAAACCAGAACCATTCAGGGTATGAACAAGTTGTGTTTTCTTATCACTCTTACCGCGGAAACGCGCTTGCATACGACGCGCTTGGAAGTCCCACATGTTTGAACAAGATGAAATTTCACGATAAGTATTTTGCGCTGGTAACCACACTTCTAAGTCATAGGTTTTACGTGAACCAAAACCAATATCACCGGTGCACAAAATCACTTTACGATAAGGCAAGTTCAGTAATTGTAATACTTTTTCTGCATGACCAGTCAGCTCTTCCAATGCATCCATAGATTTTTCTGGATGAACGATTTGTACTAACTCAACTTTGTCGAACTGATGCATACGGATCAAACCGCGTGTATCACGGCCATAAGACCCTGCTTCAGAACGGAAACAAGGCGTATGTGCCGTCATTTTCAGAGGAAGTGAGTCTTCATCTAAAATTTCATCACGAACCAAGTTAGTCACTGGAACTTCTGCGGTTGGGATCAACGCATAAGTACTGCTGTCTGCTTCTTCTTCCAGTGGTTTAGTATGGAACAAATCTTCACCAAACTTTGGTAATTGGCCAGTTCCGTACAGTGTGTCATGGTTGACTAAATATGGAACATACAACTCTTGGTAACCATGTTGTTCAGTATGTAAGTCAAGCATAAATTGAGCCAAGGCACGATGCATGCGAGCAATTTGCCCTTTCATGACAACAAAACGTGCTCCTGTCAGTTTTACCGCAGCAGGGAAGTCTAAGCCACCAGATAACTCACCAAGGCTAACATGGTCTTTAACTTCGAAGTCATACTGGCGAGGTTCACCCCAACGAGCAACTTCAACGTTGTCAGAATCATCTTTACCATCAGGTACTTGGTCATCAGGGATGTTCGGGATACTCAAGGCAATATCACGGATTTCTTGTTGCAGCTTATCTAGCTCTGCTTTTGCAGAATCCAATTTTTCGCCTAATTGGTTAACTTCCAGACGTAAGGGTTCGATATCTTCACCACGTGCCTTCGCCGCACCAATAGTTTTCGATCGCGAGTTACGGTCTGCTTGCAGGGTTTCAGTTTCAACTTGTAAAACTTTGCGGCGTTCTTCTAATTCACGCAGCTTTTCCACATCAAGGGTAAAACCCCTGCGAGCCAGTTTTTCAGCAACCGCGTCTAGCTCCGTACGCAGTAAATTGGGATCGAGCATGCTTATCCTGTGATTATTGTTAGTAATTAATGATACTTTTTGAGGTGCATTCCAGCACAACAAATAAAGTAAAGTATTTCGCTATATAACCTTACCGCATTGCCTAGTTTAGCGATAGCGTTTTGTGGTGCTAATTTGATCCTGTTGGGCTAACCAGTCTAATTTTTCAGCAAACTTGCCTTCTTGGCCCCGTTTCGTAGGGTAGTAATAACGTGTTGTTTGCATAGGTTCAGGAAAATAATTTTCTCCCGCAGCATATGCGTTAGGTTCATCATGTGCATAACGATATTCTTTCCCTGCACCCATTTCTTTTAATAGTTTAGTTGGGGCATTTCGAAGATGTTCTGGCACATCGTAGTCTGGTTGCATTTGTGCATCTTTAATCGCTGCTTTATAGGCGGTATAAACCGCGTTACTTTTCGGCGCACAAGCTAAATAAACAATAGCTTGGGCAATTGCACGCTCGCCTTCGGCTGGCCCCACTCGCGTGAAGCAATCCCAAGCTGAAATGGCGACTTGCATCGCACGAGGATCCGCATTACCCACATCTTCTGATGCAATTGCAAGTAGCCGACGGGCAACATACAGAGGGTCACCACCCGCAGTAATAATCCTTGCAAACCAATACAGTGCAGCATCTGGTGCTGAGCCTCTAATCGACTTATGCAGAGCAGAGATTAAGTCGTAATAACGGTCGCCTTTGTTATCAAACCGTGCAGTACGTTCACCGCTAACTTCTTTTAACAGATCAGCGGTTAAAATACGCTGCCCTTGGCTATCAGCCTCTGCCATATCTGCCATCATTTCCAGGAGATTTAATGAACGCCTAGCATCCCCATTAACCAACTGAGCGACCATTTTGCGCGTGTTATCAGGCAGAACAATATTTTGCCCACCAAGGCCACGAGATGAATCTGCCAGTGCTTGTAACAAGACCTGTTCAATATCATTTTCTTCAAGGGATTTAAGCAAATACACCCTAGCACGTGATAACAACGCGGAATTTAATTCAAATGATGGGTTTTCAGTTGTTGCACCAATAAATGTAATCGTGCCATCTTCTATATGCGGTAAAAATGCATCTTGCTGGCTTTTATTAAAACGATGAACCTCATCGACAAATAAAATGGTTCTCCGCCCCGCGCTGCGATTTTGCCGGGCTTTTTCGATGGATTCTCGAATTTCCTTAATACCAGAAGTAACTGCTGAAATACGTTCAATATCGGCTTGCGCATAATTACCAATAATTTCGGCAAGGGTTGTTTTGCCTGTTCCAGGGGGCCCCCATAAAATCATGGAGTGCAGATGACCCGCTTTAATCGCACGTGGCAACGGTTTCCCCTCAGCCAATAAATGCTTTTGGCCAATATACTGTTCAAGGGTTTCAGGCCGCATTCTTGCTGCTAAAGGTTGAAATTCATTCTGCGAAAAATCAAGAGACAGGTTACCCACTATATCCTCTTTTTTACTTCTTAAAATATCTTATATATTAACCAGCAAATATGAATACTGCTGGCTAATATTTTCTCTAATCAAGCTTATTTAGCATTTGAACGCTGGTCATCTAAAGTGACGCCTTTTGGTACTGTAAACTTGAATTTACTCGCATCAACGCGACCATTTTTTTGCTCTTTTAATTGATAAGCACTGGTTTGGCCATCTTGTTCAACCGCTGAAAACTGCTCAATCGTCCCTTCGGGAGAAACCGTAATGGAGAAACGTTTTAAAGTCCCATTAGTTTGCTTTGGTTTTAAATCAAACGTATTTCCCTGCTGAATGATTGAATACTGTTTCCAATCTTTCGGGTCGTTACGTGTAATCAGTAAAAATGGCGTATCCTGTGTAGCATCCGCTAAATTAGTCACCGTCACTTGTTCTACGAACGGGTTATAAAACCACAAATCTTTACCATCTGACACCAATACGCTTTCATCAGGTGATGTCATGTTCCAATTAAATAAATTTGGGCGCTCAAGCCATAAATCCCCAACACCTTCTTGAACCAAATCCCCTTCAGGACTCGTCACCTTTTGCGAGAAGCTAGCTTGGAAGCTATTGACCTTATTCAAACGTTCTTGAAGGTCTTGGCTTGCGTCTGCCAATACTTGGCCAATATGTAAACTCAGGGCTAACGCACCCAATAACATCATTTTTTTCATCGATGAGAGACCTTAAAATTATTACCATAAGAGGTGTTACGTCTTTATACACCCCTTAAATTAAACCAGCAATTAGCACACTAAATTATTAATGCCCCATTGACGGAGGAGCAAGAACTTCACGGTTACCATTGTGCCCTTGCTCACTGACAATACCTTGGAGCTCCATTTGCTCAACAATCCTTGCAGCACGGTTATAACCTATCCTAAATTGGCGTTGAACCCCAGAAATGGAAACGCGTTGTTTCTCAACAACAAACTCAACTGCCTGGTCAAACAGTGGGTCAAGCTCTTCACCTCCGCTATCATAACCACCACCTTCGCTATCGTCACTACAGGTCGTGATGCTATCAATATATTGTGGTTTACCGCGAGCTTTCCAATCATTTACAACTGCATGAACCTCTTGGTCACGAACAAAAGCACCGTGTACACGCACAGGAATTGAAGAGTTTGGTGGTAAATACAGCATATCCCCCATGCCTAGTAAAGATTCAGCACCGCCTTGGTCAAGGATCGTGCGCGAGTCAATTTTACTGGATACCGTAAATGCAATCCGCGTTGGAATATTTGCTTTGATTAGTCCAGTAATAATATCAACCGATGGCCGTTGAGTTGCCAATACCAAATGAATACCCGCGGCACGTGCTTTTTGTGCCAACCGTGCAATTAACTCTTCCACTTTTTTACCAGCTGTCATCATTAAGTCGGCAAATTCATCAACCATGACAACAATGTAAGGTTCTTTTTTCAGCATTGGGTGTTCTACATCCATGCTATCACCGGGTTTCCAATGTGGATCAGGAATTGGCCGCCCCATTTCTTCTGCTGCTTTAATGCGGTCGTTATAACCCGCTAGGTTACGTACCCCTAATGCAGACATGAGTTTATAACGGCGTTCCATTTCATTCACGCACCAGCGCAAGGCATTCGCCGCATCTTTCATGTCAGTAACCACTTCAGTCAATAGATGCGGAATACCTTCATAAATGGATAACTCCAGCATTTTCGGGTCAATCATGATAAAGCGAACATCTTCGGGTTTGGCTTTATACAAGATACTGAGGATCATTGCATTCACCCCAACCGACTTACCAGAGCCGGTTGTCCCCGCAACGAGTAAATGAGGCATTTTCGCTAAATCCGCAACAACAGGGTCACCTTCAATATCTTTACCCAATACAATAGTGAGGGGAGATGGATTTTTGCGGAAATCATCGCAGTCTAAGACTTCACTTAGGTAAACGGTTTGCCGTTTCTCATTAGGGAGTTCGAGGCCTACATAAGGTTTACCCGGTATCACTTCTACAACACGTACGGCTACGGTTGATAACGAACGAGCAAGGTCACGTGACAATGTGGATATCCGTGCAGCTTTTACTCCCGGTGCGAGGTCAAGTTCAAACCGAGTAATGACAGGGCCTGGAGAAAAACCAACCACTTCAGCTTTAACGCGGTAATCATTAAGCCTTGCTTCAATCAACCTTGCTGTTTGTTCTAGTTTGAACATATCCACTGGCTCTTCTTGTGCTGGCGGACTTGCCAGCAAATCAAGAGACGGCATTGGCGTTGTTGGTTTTGGTAATGGTTGGTCATTACGCACTAAGAACGGGTGGAATAAGCTATCTTGCTGTGGCTGCTGTGGCTGCTGTGGCTGCTGTGGCTGCTGTGGCTGCTGTGGCTGCTGTGGCTGCTGTGGCTGCTGTGGCTGCTGTGGCTGCTGTGGCTGCTGTGGCTGCTGTGGCTGCTGTGGCTGCTGTGGCTGCTGTGGCTGCTGTGGCTGCTGTGGCTGCTGTGGCTGCTGTGGCTGCTGTGGCTGCTGTGGCTGCTGTGGCTGCTGTGGCTGCCCAAAAGTTTGTGTTACTGATGGTGAGCTAGCAAGCCCTTCAGCGATATTATTTTGTGGGGTACCTGCTGTAACAGAAGTCGCGCTAAATGATGGCATAAATAATGGGTCAGCTGGCTCGTTGTCAACCAAATCATCAACAGGGGTAAAACTATCCAGCACAGAGAACTCTTTTCTTAAATCAATTTTGGGCTCAAAGTCTTCTTGCTCTTGTGTAAACTGAGGTTGATAGCCATTATCCACGACTGGCACGGCCTCATCAGGCTCTGGAATTGTATGCGTATTATTGGATTGTTGTGAAGCTGACGCCCAACGGTGTTCAATTTCTGGCTGCGTAAATGCGCTGACTCTATTTTCAGTCATTGGCTCATTTTGTAATTGCTCATCATGCGAGTGCAGGCTATTAAGCGGTACATCATAATCAGTTTCATCAACTTCACCATAACGTTCACGTTGCTGTTCTAAGAACTGCGCTCGTAATAATTCGTCTTGTTGTGCCTCATCATCAGTTTCAGGTTGGTCAGACTCACTCGTAGACCACTGCTGATATATTTGTTCACGTTTAGAAGCCTCTTCTTCGCGCCGCTGTAGTTCCGCATCACGTAACGATGGAATGCGAATACCATATAACTCACGACGAGTCGGTAAACGAACAGGATTTGGCCGTGGAAGCTCCGGCTCCATATTTTGTTTAACCTGAGCATGGCGCTCCAGTGCAGCGACTGAAATACCCGCAGCCGCTAATGCAGCTGGATTAGAGCCCCTTTCAGTAACTGATGATGGAATAAAACTTTCTGTTGTATTTGAAGAGTTAAGTGGGGGCGTGGATGTCGCTTGAGCTTCAAACGCAGCTTGATTAACAGGTGTTTCTTGTTTATCCGAATATTCTTGATAAGCGGTATTGTCTTGTTTTTGTTGTTCTATTTGTTGATTATGCTGAACACTAAATATCGGTTCTTCTGGTGCAACATACGGTGACGCTTGAACTAACGGCTCATTAACGGTATCTGATGTTGAATCAAAACTTGCACCGAGCTTAGGCTGGTAATCTTCTGGTACTTCAAAATGATATGTGCTCGGCTCATCCACTGCAGAGAAAGCAGGTACCGAATCTTGCTCTGATGTGTTTTGATTCACTGAAGGAATTGGGTTTTCTGTAGTAACAACCGCTTCACCCGTATTTTTTTCCGTTGTTGGAGCGACTTCAGTGACTAATTCAGCCACAGTGGGTGCGGAAAACAAAACATCATCCGCATCAATATTTTCTAGGCTGTCATTGGCTCTGTGCTCAGCTTCTTGCGCACGCTGTAAAGCTCCTTCAGTTTCTTCAACGTCGTAATCATAGTTATCTAAATCGTCTCCCCTCGCTCGATTTGTTAGCAAAGTAATAGGGAGAAGTACCGCTGCACCAATTTTTTCTGCGATTGTAAGCCATGACCATCCCGTAAACAGCGTAAAGCTTATCGCCCATAAAAACAGCAATGCTAACGTAGCACCTAATGAATTGAACCACGGCATAATTGCATTACTAAATACACTGCCAATCACACCACCAGAGGCGAAATTAGGTAAGTCGTCAAAATTGAGAGCCGCAAGTCCACAAGAAGATAAAATAAGTGCTAAACCACCTATTAATCTTAACGATAAAGAGAAAAAATCAATATATCGGCGCTGACTTTCATATTGGAAAATCGCCCAGCAACCTAGGAGTAATAGTGCAGGAATGGCAAATGCAAGAATACCAAAAGCAGAGAAGAGAATATCGGCACTCCATGAACCTACACTCCCCCCTAAATTCTTCACTGGGGCATTCCAAGTGGTCTGTGACCAGCTTGGATCTGAAGGGCTAAAGCTCAATAAAGCCACCATTAAGAAGAGTGCGCTCAAGCATATTGCGAGCAAAATAACCTCTAATAGCCGTCTTCCGCTACTTAGTTTTTTAAATTTGATATGTTTATCTTCTGTATATTCTTGGCTCATTATTATTTCTTTGCTAACTGATGTTCTTGACTAACCTAGGTTTATTCTACCATTAAACGCCTGACTCTGCCTGTTTTACAGCGACTAAGAGATATCAAGGCTTCACAAAAGCACTAAGGTGCAGTATTCCATCTAATGTATGATGATTCAATTTCTATTTCTCGTCAAAAATCCTAAATATTTATAGCTTTAGAATCAATAAATTGGAAATAAAACTTATCAGTTGCTAAGTAATTTACGTAAAACAAGGTAGAAAGGCATGGATAGCAGCCAGTTGAAGCTGTGAAACAGCAAAATATTACGTTTTTATAAAGCAACAAATGAGGCGAGAAAAACGGAACAACGCTGAGTAAACTCAGCGTTGAAACTGCAGTGCGGCAACAAAGCTGAAATGCTGTGCTGAAGCGAGGTTAAAAAGCACTAATTAGCGAGTTTTGATCACTAAGCGGTTGCTTTGTTTAACTTCTTCCATAACTACATAGGTGCGAGTGTCGTTTACGCCTGGTAAACGTAACAGAGTTTCACCTAACAGTTTACGATATGCGGACATATCTGGCACACGCGTTTTCAACAGGTAGTCAAAGTCACCAGAAACCAAGTGGCATTCCTGAATTTCTTCCAGTTTTTGAACTGCTGTATTGAATTGCTCAAATACATCCGCAGCACCACGGTTAAGTGTGATTTCAACAAACACGAGCAAAGATGCATCTAAGTAGTGTGGATTTAATAACGCAGTATAGCCAGAGATAAATCCTTGTCTCTCAAGGCGACGTACACGCTCTAAACAAGGTGTTGGAGATAAACCAACTCGTTTAGATAACTCTACGTTAGAAATTCGCCCGTCTTTTTGTAGTTCGTTTAATATATTCCTGTCGATACGGTCAAGGTCTTTGCCAGGACGCTTTTTATTGTCAATCATCTCTTTATCTCTCTTTCTCTAATTGTTATTTTCTACATCTAAAAATAAGCACCTTAGCCACCACCTTTTTTATTTAGGAATTCGTGTTCAGGAGCAAATTTTATTCATAATGCTGAAGTTAGTGTGAATGTAATTATCACCCACAATGTTTACTTGTATTTTAAATTTGTAAGTAGTGTAAAGTTAATTTTCCAGCAAGAACAAAAATGCGCCATTTCCATTGATCAGCTAGATAATTAACTCTTACACTGATGTTTTCGCAAATGCGCAGCCGATTGTCAAAGCAAATGAATAAAAATCAGTACAAGATTTCGCTTTTTTTTCCAGTAAAACGTTTCGCAGCCTTAATTCAAGATAATTCCTAAAAATTGTGATGCGTGACACAAGCAACTTTTTGTCATATTTTTTTACATTTTGTCGGTATTACCTATTGATGAAATAAGCCAAATGAAACTAAGTCGCACTTAAACCACTTTTGTTAACCTCTTATTTCTCCTACAATCTGATAAATGCTTTTTAGATTAAAGAGGAATTCATGAGCACAACAACACATCGCAAGTTAATCATTCTTGGTTCTGGCCCTGCGGGCTATACTGCGGCTGTCTATGCTGCACGTGCAAACTTAAACCCAGCATTGATTACTGGGGTGGAAAAAGGCGGTCAATTGACCACCACAACTGAAGTTGAAAACTGGCCTGGTGACCCAGAAGGTTTAACCGGTCCAGGGCTTATGGAACGCATGCATGAGCACGCGTCAAAATTTGATACCGAAATCATATCTGACCATATCCAAAAAGTGGACTTAAAACAACGTCCTTTCCGTTTAATTGGCGATGAAAATGAATATACCTGTGATGCATTAATTATTGCAACAGGGGCTTCCGCTCGTTATATCGGCCTACCTTCAGAAGAAGCGTTCAAAGGCCGTGGCGTTTCAGCTTGTGCAACCTGTGACGGTTTCTTCTATCGTAACCAAAAAGTCGCTGTCGTTGGTGGCGGAAACACTGCGGTAGAAGAAGCATTGTACCTTTCTAATATTGCTTCAGAAGTTCATTTAATTCATCGTCGTGATAGTTTCCGTGCAGAAAAAATCCTGATTAATCGTTTAATGGATAAAGTTGAGAACGGTAATATTATTCTGCATACCGACCGCACATTGAATGAAGTATTAGGTGATGATATGGGCGTGACGGGTGTGCGCTTAGAATGTACTAAAACACATGCAACAGAAGATATCCCTGTTATGGGGGCATTTATTGCCATCGGCCACAGCCCAAATACAGCTATTTTTGAAGGCCAATTAGATTTAGACAACGGTTATATTAAAGTGCAATCTGGCACCCAAGGCAATGCAACTCAAACTTCTGTTGAAGGTGTGTTCGCGGCTGGTGATGTCATGGACCATATATACCGCCAAGCAATTACCTCTGCGGGCACAGGTTGTATGGCAGCCTTAGATGCAGAACGTTATCTTGATGGCTTAGCATCAAAATAATCAATAAGTGATTGTAATTTAGATAGGCTTCAATTTTTCCTCAATTGAAGCCTTTTTTATTACCTATACTCCCCATCCTAACTATTGGTTTTGCATATATTTTTAAGACCAAGTTTATATTGTACTTTTTTAATACTGCCTATACTGTTTTTACATAACATTAATTAATATAAGGTGTAGGTATGGGGCAACAATTAGAACGTGATGCCATTCGCGGTTATTCTTATTTTATTATTGTCATACTTGCCGTGATTCAAGGCATCGTCATCACAGCCACCACTGATTACTCTATCCGCCTAGAAAGCCAACTAAGCGCCACCACCCTATATCTGCCTATTTTGCTCGCCATTTTTGTTCCTTCAGCAATCAGTTACCTAATTACCAATGCAAAATCCGCTATTTTTTATCTCAACATTGCGGTCATTATTGGGTTAATTTTCTGGCTCAATTACTGGCATGCCCAAGACTTTCTAAATTCTTCAGATACAGACCCATTCTTCGCCTTTATCACCCTCACCGTCCTGCTCTTTTTTATACTTCCTTGGATGCAATCGTGGCAAACCACAAGAACATGGAAAATTGATTACGGTTGCTTAATGGGGCTATATATTAAAAATACCTTTCTGGGTATTCTCGCTTCTATAATCGGTGGGTTGCTAACATTAATCGTAAAAATAGCCAGTTTTTTATTTGGCATTGTTAACCTAACTTTTTTGAGTGAAGCTCTTGATAACGACGTTATCTATTGGGTGAGCTTTGCCCTTGGGTTCAACGTGAGTTTAGCTTTTTTACGCACAGCACTGAATGTACAACTCAGTAATTTTGTTAGCTTTATTGCGCGTTTTTTCTTACCTCTATTGAATATTGTTGCTGTTATTTTCTTAGGCGGTTTCGTTGTTTCATACTTTTCAGGTTTAACCTCTGCAGGCTTAGGCTCCGCAGTAATGCTGTGGTTTTTAATTTTAAACCTTATTTTTATCAATTTCGTGTATGGCGATGGCACAACCCAATATCAATTCCGTGCGGGTCTCAACGGTTTTGTCTTAATTAGCATTATGTTACTTAATGCATTTTCAGTGCTTTCGCTCTATGGCATTTTAGTACGAGTTAACCAGTATAGTTGGAGTGTTGAGCGCCTATACGCCTTTACTATTGCCCTATTCCTATTTGTATTGGTTTTTGCTTATAGCATCGCAATTATCTATAAAAAATCAGCCTGGATGTCCTATTTAGGCCCTATCAATAAAGCGGGAATTTTGTCTCTAATTGCCATTATATTGGTCATTAACAGCCCTATTGCTGATTTTAAACGCATCACACTAAACAGTATTCTTGCCGGCGTTGAAAATGGCAAAATTAAAGTCAATAGCTCGCTTGCTTATGACTTAAAACAATTAGGTGAGAAAGGGCAACAAGCTTTTGAAAAACTCAATAACAACCCTGAATATCAAAAACTATTCCAAACCAGCCCTTATGAAGAAGAACAGCGCAGATCGCTAAAATCAGTATTAATTCAAGCTCAAAATAGCCCTGCAATACCGAAGAGTTGGTTCGACCTCGGGGAAAACCTTAGTAGTGCTTGGTATTGTACCTCACAATACGACCCATACCCGTGTGTAGGCTTTATGGCCGATGTTAACCAAAACAATCAAGATGATGTGGTTATGTGCTATTCCTATCCAAGTAGTTCTAGTATTGATTGTAATATATGGCAACAAACGGAACAAACCTGGGAGTTAATGGATACACAAACTCGCTCATTTAATACCATGAAAGAAAAAGATCAGGCTTGGGATAATTTATTAAAAGGAAACTATGAATTAAAACCCAAAGAATGGTTAATGATAGACCCCACATTCTAATTGTAGTGAAAAATGCCGATGGCTTAACATTTCTTTGTTAAGCCACCTTTTTATTACGTAGAAATACAGTAATATCCCAATATCATTACATCTAAAAATTTACTGAAATATTAAATTTACCTTTATAAAACAATTTAATAACAAAGTACAGCTCACTTTAAATAACCCACTTTTATTAGGTAACATATCGTGGTGAAGCTGTTATGATGTACTCTAATACTCGAATTTGTGGGTAAGATCAAAAACGCAGATTTTCTTATAATCACCAATTGCGTTACCAGATCAAAAGTTATCGTTCCCATGCGGTTTAAAACAGGTCAACTGCAATATCACGCATGGTAAAAACAACGTTAGGGTGATATTTCCTAACTATACTCAATGACATTAAAACTACACCTGCTAACTAAATCATTATGGATAAATCAAGACAGACTGAATTGGTACGTTGGTTAAAACAACACAGTGCCCCTGCCAAGCGCTGGTTGCGGATCTCTATGTTACTAGGCATTTTGAGCGGATTAATGATTATTGCTCAAGCCTGGTTCTTAGCTGTTATCTTACAAGCATTGATTATGGATAACGTTCCTCGAGAACAGCTATTAACCCCTTTTGTTCTTCTGATTTGCGTTTTTATCTTACGCGCAATTGTCACTTATGTACGAGAACGCGTTGGCTTTCGTTGTGGCCAAGTGGTGCGCCAAGAAATACGTAACATGGTACTCGATAAACTTCAAGAACTCGGCCCTGTCTGGGTTAAAGGTAAGCCAGCGGGTAGCTGGGCTACAATTATTCTTGAACAAATTGAAGATATGCAAGACTACTATTCGCGCTATCTTCCCCAAATGTATTTAGCTGGGATCATCCCCATTATGATCCTGATTGCTATTTTCCCCTTTAACTGGGCTGCAGCACTCATTTTATTCGTCACTGCCCCGCTGATTCCTATCTTTATGGCATTAGTCGGATTAGGCGCTGCGGATGCTAACCGTCGTAACTTTATTGCCTTAGGTCGTTTAAGCGGGAGTTTTCTCGATAGACTACGAGGCCTTGATACCTTACGGTTATTTTTTCGTGAAAAAGCAGAGATTAAGCAAATTCGTGAATCAACAGAAGATTTTCGTTCCAGAACGATGGAAGTATTGAGGATGGCATTTCTGTCTTCTGGCGTACTTGAATTTTTTGCATCGATTTCTATTGCTGTTGTTGCTGTCTATTTTGGTTTTTCCTACCTGGGTGAAATGAACTTCGGTAGCTATGGTTTACCTGTCACGCTATTTGCGGGTTTTCTTGCCCTAATACTTTCACCAGAGTTTTTCCAACCATTACGTGACCTTGGCACATACTACCACGCCAAAGCGCAAGCTGTTGGTGCCGCTGAAACACTCGAAACACTATTAAACAGTGAGGGCGAACAAAAAGCTCAACAAGGAACCCAAACACTGAGTGATGAGGCTATCTATATTCAGGCTAAACAATTAGAAATTTTATCCCATGATGGTGTGCGCCTTGCTGGGCCATTAGATTTCAATATTGAGCCACAACAACGTATTGCAATTGTTGGTCAAAGTGGTGCGGGAAAAAGCTCATTACTGAATTTATTGTTAGGCTTTTTGCCTTATCGCGGTTCCATCACCATAAATGGTGTTGAACTTCGTGAATTATGCCCTGATAAATGGCGTGAATTACTCGGTTGGGTTGGGCAAAACCCTCACCTTCCAGAGCAAACACTGGTTGAAAACATCTGTTTAGGCAAGCCAAATGCTACAGAAGCGGAAATTCAACAGGCGATTGATAATGCATATGTTTCCGAATTCTTAGCCCATTTGCCTGATGGCCTAAATACCAAGCTGGGTGACTATGCCGCTCGCCTTTCGGTCGGGCAAGCTCAGCGAGTTGCCGTTGCACGAACCCTGTTGAAACCCTCTCGTATGCTCCTTCTAGATGAGCCTGCTGCGAGCTTAGACTCCCACAGCGAACAACGTGTTATGCAAACACTTAACCAGCTATCAAGTCAGCAAACGACCCTTTTAGTCACCCATTTACTGGAAGAAACCCTTGATTATGACCAAATTTGGGTAATGGCTAACGGGCAAATCATTCAACAAGGTAATTACACACAGTTAAGCCAGTCGGAAGGCGCTTTTGCCCAGTTACTTGCCCATCGCAGTGAGGAGCTTTGATAATGAAAATTTTATTACCTTTCTTAGCCCTTTACCGCCGCCATTGGTTTTTAATTACATTAGGCATTATCTTGGCGATTGTGACCTTACTGGCAAGTATTGGCTTACTTACCCTTTCTGGTTGGTTTTTAGCCGGAACCGCCATTGCTGGTTTTCCGGGTCTTTACTATTTTAATTACATGTTACCCGCTGCGGGTGTCCGTGGTGCCGCTATTTTTCGTACCGCTGGCCGCTATGGAGAACGCCTAGTTAGCCACGATGCTACTTTTAAAGTACTTGCTCATTTACGGGTTTTTGCTTTTAGTAAAGTATTGCCCCTTTCGCCGGGTGGTATCAGTCGTTTTCGTCAAGGGGAGTTACTCAATCGTCTGGTCGCTGACGTAGAGACCCTAGATCACCTCTATTTACGTGTTTTATCGCCGATCATTACTGCATTTTTTGTTACCTTTGTCCTTATTTTTGGTTTAAGTTATCTCGACCCTCGTCTTGCTTGGACTCTGGGTGGCATCATGCTGTTCTTGCTATTTACAATGCCATTTATATTTTATCGTGCAGGAAAACCCATTGGCCGTGAGCTAACCGAATTACGTGGAAGTTATCGCACTATTTTAACCTCCGCACTGCAAGGGCAAGCTGAGTTAACATTATTTGGCGCCACTGAACGTTTTCGCCAAAACTTGCTTAATATCGAAAATAAGTGGCAAGTGCGTCAACAACAGCAAGCGGCACTCACTGGGTTATCTCAAGCCATTATTTTATTTGCCTCTGGTGTTACAGCAACACTGCTTCTTTGGATGGCTGCCGACCATGTAGGGGGTGATACAAAACCGGGAGCACTGATTGCTTTATTTGTATTCTGTGCGCTAGCGGCTTTCGAAGCATTAGGCCCTGTTGCTGTTGCCTTCCAACATATGGGTCAAGTGATTGCATCTGCTACTCGCGTTTCCCAATTAATGACCGCAAAACCAGAGGTAACTTTCCCAAGTGAAAGCCCTTCAATCGCAACATTGGAAAACCTGACTGTCGATAATATTTCATTTACCTATCCAGAACAGCCATTTGCCGTTCTTCAAAATGTGTCTTTAACATTAAATAAAGGCCAACACCTTGCTTTATTAGGTAAAACAGGTTGTGGTAAATCCACTCTTCTGCAGTTATTAACCCGTGCTTGGGATGTTGATAGCGGAACCATCTACTTAAATGGTACGCCTATTAACGAATTTAGCGAAAAATCGTTACGTAATATGATGTCTGTAGTACCACAACGGGTTCATGTCTTTAGTGATACATTGCGCAATAATCTATTACTCGCCAATGAACAAGCGACGGATATCGAATTAAGCGAAGTATTGCAGCAAGTTGGTCTAGACAATTTATTAGAAAACGAATTAAAGCTTAATGCGTGGATGGGTGAAGGCGGCCGACAACTTTCTGGAGGGGAACAACGCCGCTTAGGTATTGCCCGTGCTTTATTACATAACACACCATTAATTCTAATGGATGAACCAACGGAAGGGCTTGATGCACAAACTGAACAGCAAATTTTAGCACTGTTAAAAGAAAAATGTGCCGATAAGACGTTAATTGTCATTACTCACCGTATGCAGGGCTTAGAGGAAATGGATAACATCTGTGTGATGGATAATGGTAAAATCATCGAACAAGGTACCCATCAAGCGCTGTTAGGTATGCAAGGTCAGTATTATCAGTTCCGTCAGCGCCACTGGGCACAACAACCGCTCTGAGGCGTATATGTACCAATTAGATGATGACTCCTATTTATTCCCTCCCGTGTCTGAAGCCATGCGGGAGCCCAATGGCTTATTAGCGATTGGCGGAGATCTTTCATCAAAAAGGCTGCAAGCTGCCTATTATGATGGTATCTTTCCTTGGTTTAATCCTGGAGAGATGCCTTTATGGTGGTCTCCGGACCCTAGAGCAGTACTCATGGTTGGTGAACTCCATATTAGCCGGTCAATGAAAAAAGTTTTAAAAAAGCAGACTTATCGCATTACTGTTAACCATGCATTCAAGCAAGTTATTGAAGCTTGTTCTGTACGCCAAGAAGGCACATGGATTTTACCCGAAGTTCAAGCAGGGTATTTAGCGCTACACCAAGCAGGTATGGCGCATTCCATTGAAGCTTGGTATGGCGATAAACTCGTTGGAGGCCTGTATGGCGTGAACATGGGGCACCTATTTTGTGGGGAATCTATGTTCAGTAGAATGAATGATGCATCCAAATTTGCTTTTATTACATTCTATTTTCATTTTTTGCGCTATAATGGGCAACTTTTTGATTGTCAGGTACTTAACCACCATACCGCCTCAATGGGCGCAAAAGAGATATCCCGTAGGGATTTTTTACATATTCTTTATCGGTGGCGTGACAAAGCGATTGACCCCGCCTGCTGGATACCGCAATCGATTGAAATACCGCCAATTTTCGATTAATGAATTTTGGTTTTACATTAATTTTATTCCTTCACTTAAAAATAAAGATCGCGTTAAAATGCGACACTTCTTTACTTAGTGCGGGTTTTTGGGCATTATCTTGCCCGTTAAAAATCACGGTTATTAAACTTAGAGGATTAGATGGCCAAAGAAGACAATATTGAAATGCAGGGCACAGTTTTAGATACCCTGCCAAACACAATGTTCCGTGTTGAACTGGAAAACGGTCACGTGGTGACTGCTCATATTTCTGGAAAAATGCGTAAAAACTATATCCGCATCCTGACAGGCGACAAGGTAACTGTAGAGTTAACACCTTATGACCTGAGCAAAGGCCGAATCATTTTCCGTAGCCGTTGATATTCTCTTCAGGCAAGGCCTGACAACCACAGGTGCATTGATACACCTGTGGTCTATTCGTCAGAATACCGCATCCTCCGGAGAGGCCTTGTGCACGCTACTGAAGCTGTATGTCAGTGTGTTACTTTTTTCATCAAGCCCGATACTTACAGAGCCACCATTGGTTAGTGAACCAAATAACAACTCGTTTGCTAATGGTTTTTTCAGGTTATCCTGAATGGTGCGAGCCATAGGTCGGGCACCCATCGCTTTATCATAACCTTTTTCACACAACCAGCGGCGAGCCGCGGCGCTAACTTCAATTGATACACCCTTTTCATCAAGCTGAACTTGTAATTCCACAATAAACTTATCAACGACTTGCGTAATAATTTCTGGAGTTAATGAGTTAAACCAAATGATACCATCAAGGCGGTTGCGAAATTCTGGTGAGAACGCCTTTTTGATTTCAGACATCGCATCAGTGCTATTATCTTGCTCAGCAAAACCAATAGAACGACGCTGAGTTTCTTGCACCCCAGCGTTGGTTGTCATTACCACAACAACATTACGGAAATCCGCCTTACGACCGTTATTGTCTGTTAACGTTCCGTGGTCCATTACCTGTAAAAGAATATTAAACACATCTGGATGCGCTTTTTCGATTTCATCTAACAGCACCACTGAATGCGGATGTTTGATAACCGCATCGGTCAGTAAACCACCTTGGTCAAAGCCAACATAGCCAGGAGGCGCACCAATTAAGCGGCTAACCGTGTGGCGCTCCATATATTCAGACATATCAAATCGCAGCAATTTGATATCCAACGCTTTCGCTAACTGGACAGTCACTTCAGTTTTACCCACCCCTGTTGGACCGGCAAATAAGAAAGAACCCACAGGTTTATTTTCTAACCCTAAACCTGCCCGATTCATTTTGATTGCCTCAGACAATGAATCTATCGCTTTGTCTTGTCCAAACACTAACATTTTCAAACGAGAGTCGAGTGTCTTGAGTTTATCTTTATCGCTTGAGGAAACCGTTTTTTCAGGAATACGGGCGATACGCGCCACAACTGTTTCAATTTCAGGCACACCAATGGTTTTTTTACGCTTACTTGGTGCAACCAGTCGCGTTCGCGCCCCGGCCTCATCAATCACGTCAATGGCTTTATCTGGCAAATGCCTGTCGGTAATATATTTAATGGATAAATCCACCGCCGCTTGGATCGCTTTTGCGGTATAACGAACATCATGATGAGCTTCATACTTAGGCTTCAACCCATTGATGATACGAATTGTTTCTTCGGGAGTTGGTTCTACAATATCAATTTTCTGGAAACGACGAGCCAACGCTCTATCTTTCTCAAAAATACTGCCAAATTCTTGGTATGTTGTTGAACCAATAACACGAATTCGACCACTTGATAGCAACGGTTTAATTAAGTTCGCTGCGTCAACTTGCCCACCAGACGCGGCTCCTGCACCGATGATAGTGTGAATTTCATCAATAAATAAAATGCTCTTCGGATCTTTTTCCAGCATTTTTAATAATGCTTTGAAACGTTTCTCAAAGTCACCACGGTATTTGGTTCCAGCCAATAATGAACCAATATCTAATGAAAAAATTGTGCAGCCTTTCATTACGTCAGGTACATCATCTTGCTCAATACGCCATGCTAGCCCTTCAGCAATCGCGGTTTTACCGACACCTGACTCACCGACTAATAGTGGATTATTTTTACGACGGCGGCACAATACTTGAATCGTACGCTCTAATTCAGCCTGACGTCCAACCAGAGGGTCGATATTCCCTTTCTTGGCCTGCTGGTTCAAGTTGGTCGTAAAGTTGTCCATATGGTCTTCTGGGACCGGCTGCTCTTCGTTTTGCACACTATTAGAGGAGATATCTTGTTCTGATGACGACTCTTCGCCTTTTATCGTGCCATGAGAAATATAATTAACTACATCTAAACGGCTTACATCATGCTTGCGTAATAAGTACGCAGCTTGGGACTCTTGCTCACTAAAAATCGCGACCAATACGTTTGCACCGCTGACTTCGTTGCGCCCAGATGATTGCACATGAAAAACAGCGCGCTGTAATACACGCTGAAAACTCAGCGTAGGCTGGGTGTCTCTGCTATCATTTTCGGGTAACAAAGGTGTAGTTTGCGCGATGAAGTGTTCAAGTTCTTGACGTAATGCAACAAGATCAACCTTACAAGCATCTAAAGCTTCGCGAGCAGAGATATTACTCAGTAACGCTAGCAATAGGTGCTCTACAGTCATAAACTCATGGCGACTGTCTTTCGCTTTCGTAAAAGCTACGTTTAAACTAAGCTCCAGTTCTTGATTGAGCATAAGCACCTCCCAAAATTGATATTAAGCCAAATTAGACTTTCTCTATAGTGCAAAGCAAAGGGTACTCATGTTCACGAGCAAAAGTATTGACTTGCGCCGCTTTAGTTTCAGCAACCTCTGCAGTAAAAATTCCACAAACTCCCTTTCCTTGAATATGGACATCTAACATTATCTGTGTAGCGCGTTCTTCATCAAAAGAAAAGTATTTTTGTAACACTTCGACAACAAAATCCATCGGGGTGTAATCGTCATTATTTAATAGCACCTTATACATCGATGGTGGCTGTAAGGTTTGTTCTATTTCATCTTTAAAAATGACGTCAGTTTTAAATGTGCCCAGAAAATCACTCATTGCTTTCTTGCTCAGTGTTTAACTTCAATTTAAGCATAGTCTTTATTATCAACGATTTCTATCAATCATATTGATAACATCATAAAACTATACCATTTAGTTACTATGCTGTTTTTTGTCTATATTGCATCAAGCGACAGTGTATCATGGGAATCACCTTTGCTTCCATGGTTAGCAATCTGTGAGCCATATCAAATATTATAGAAAATGAGCGCTATTGATTAGCGAATTCTTAACACTTTCCAGCAATTCCTGAACCGTACCTCTTGACCTTAGAAGGTAATTTATTACAGTATATTTTACGAACAAATAACATCGTATTTATACTTATTTTGTATGTGTTTTTTATACATCGTTCTAAATGCAAATACTGGTAAATTTGAAGGATAAAATATGGAGACGGGTATCGTTAAGTGGTTCAATAACGCAAAAGGCTTTGGTTTTATTTGCCCGGCTGATGGCGGAGAAGATATTTTTGCTCATTATTCCTGTATCCAAATGGACGGTTACAGGACACTAAAAGCAGGCCAGAAAGTTCAATTTAGTGTGACTATTGGCCCAAAAGGTAATCATGCAGACCTCATTGTTCCTATTGAAAATGAGGATGTTCCAGACAACACAACAGAATCGAATTTATAGCTCACCAATAGAGCACAGTTAATTATTTTAATAACACTGACAACGCTAATAATTAACTGTGACTATTTATAAATTAATCATTTTTTGCTGCATTATTACCTGCTGTTTGCAGGTGTGACATATCACCATACAATGATGTCAATAAATCATATTGTTCAACATCATAAAACGCACATTGTTTTCCTGTGAATGCTTTAGCCACTTCTATCATAAATTTTACAGTAGCCGCAATATCAACCTCATGGCTAGCCCCTGTAGAGCAACCTGGTACTACCGTTTCTGAGCAAATAGCGACACCAACCACTGGTACAGATGTTGATACCGCAGGTTGTAATATACTGTTGATATGATGTAGACCATTACCATATGGCGTAATGTCTTGAATTGATAATGGAAATGTCACCGCTTTTTGGCCACTACTCCATTCCATCAAACGAATTAAATCCTCTGACACGGGTAAAATATAACCATTTTTTACTGTTGGAGACAGTGCATACCCTTTATGATTGAGTAAACGATTTCCCTTCGTGGTATCTACGGACAAAATAGCATCCGCTTCAGGGATCGCCTCATGTTGATTCATCGTGGCATCTTCAAGGGGCGAGTCCATAAAATCAACAGGTGTATGCGGACGTGTTGGCGCATTTGGGCAAATATGGGTCGTGACCACGACATCACCGAGTAACTGGTCACCCTTTTCATGCATTTGTGCCAGTTTAAGCGCTGCTGCAAGTGCGGCAATCGCACCATCTGCATCAGACACAACACCTATTCGAGAAGGCCTAGCACCAATTCCACCTAAACGCCCGATGATTCCCAGTGTTGGCGCATCTTTATGCTGTGATTTACCTTGTGTTCCTGGAATAAGAATGCGAACAAAGTCACTTTGTCCTTTGTGATCCTTAACCGTTTTAGACATGACTTCAATGTGTGGGAAATCTTGGAACAATGCAACAATGTCTTCACCTTTAACACTAGCGCAATCGATTAGATCATATACGCAAAGAGTTTGTTTTAGACTCATTGTACTTCCTTTAATTTTAATTATTTTTTATGAGAGTAAAGAGCTACTTTGAGATTAACTCGCATAGAATAGCGAGTTAATCTCATTTCACTCTAGATGGAATCTCACGTAATAGAGGTTCCATTTTTCCTGATGAAGGCGTATTCACGCACTTAAAATGCTAACAATATTAAATATTTATAATTTACTATTTACTTCAACTACTTACTTCAACTACTTACTACTTTTTGCTTTTATAACATGAAATAATCTCATGGCTTATTCATGCTTTTTTGCAACCAATACGGGTCACCCACCATACACCCAAGATAAGCGGCTTTATGACAAAGGCTCTTGGATAACTGCACCATAACCTCATCATTCATTTGTGCAGCAGGCAAACTTAAACACAAGGCATATAACGTATTTTGTGCAGGGTCGAACACCGTGCTGGATATGGAAGCGACTCCAGCAACGGATTCATCCATCGAAAATTCCCAGCCACGATCTGCCACTAAGTCCAAACGCTCAACTAATTTACCCCGTTCTTCTTTTGGTTCACGGTCGATAATTTTTGACCGCTCATTTAGCGGTAACCTTGCTAATAGTGCACGCCCCGTTGACGTTCCCAGTATGGGTAAGCGGGTACCCGGTTGAGTGATCACTTGCAGCATGCTATTACCAAAACGTGCATGAACAACACGAACCATATCATCATCAAGTGCTGAGACATAACTGGTAAACCCGCTATCTTTCGCAAGTTCATCAAGTGCTTCAAGCATCATATCGATTAGCGGGTTCATCCCCCTAGCCCGATGAGCTAATTCCATAATCAGCAAACCAGGTCGATATATCGGTGCATTGTTTTTCTTTTCCAGCAATCCGAGTTCAGCCATTTGCTTTAAAAGACGGGAGGCCGAGCTTTTTGGCATACCTAATTCATTAACCAACGTTGTCACCGTCAGTTCATTACCTGAACGTAAGAACAATTGGTAAACATCAACCACGCTAGATAAAATACTCATGACCCTAAACCTTGGGTTAATACACTGTAGCTTTGTGGCTTTCTGTCTCTCAGATAAGGCACTTTTAAACGTGTATGGGCTTGGTTTAAAAAATCAACCTCACCGATTAATAGCTCTTCGCCCTCACAGCTCGCTTCACAAAGTACTTGGCCGCGAGGACCTAAAACCTTGCTACCACCAAATAAATGCAGATCTTCTTCATGACCCCAACGGTTCACTGCAAGTAAGTGAGTTCCATTTTCTAGTGCTCGACAGGCGCTATTAATATCCCACACATCTCGGTCTTGAACACACCAAGCTGAAGGGGCTAATAACAATTCCGCGCCTTGTAATGTTAAAATTCGTGCGACTTCTGGAAAACCCATGTCATAGCAAATCATGATACCGATTTTACCGATCGGCGTTTCAAACACAGGGAAACTATCACCTCGTCCAAACCATTGTTTTTCTATGCCGAAAGCATGAACTTTACGAAAAACACCACTAATACCCTCACACCCCGGGTTCCAAACACCGACAGAGTTATAGATATCGCCTAAATATTCACCGCGCTCAACAAAACCGCTAACAATAGTGATATTTAAACGAGTAGCAAGTTCGCTAAATAGCGTATAAGTTTCACTTCCGATGGAATCGCTTAAATCCCACAACTTAGTGGTCAGTAAGTCACCACGATAACCCGTTGTCGCCAGCTCAGGGAAACAAATCAGTTTTGCCCCTGAATCTGCGGCTTGTTGGCACAACTGTGCCATGCGTTGTAAATTATTGGTTTTATTGCCAAGTTCTGAATCAAACTGAGCCAGAGCAACTTTAACTTTTGTACCTGACATTGTTTAATCCTTAATCTAAATGAGAAACTTTGCGAAAGTGTACCGTTTCAACACCTCTCGCTTTCGCCTGCCAGCGCATGCCTATCCAATAAGCAACTGCACCAGTAATCAAAGAGTTAAGCGCTGGGATACCGTAGTCTGCATGCAGCGGACCTAACTCTGATGTCCCCCAGCCAACCAGTACTGCGATCACCCACACCACGAGTGTTACTGGGTTATATGCTTCACAACTCGGTGGTAATATGCCTTGCTCTCGAGTGATATCTAGTTCTTTGCGATCACGTTTTAACAAGTAATAGTCAACAACCATAATCCCTGCGACAGGAGGAATGGCTATTCCTAAGTAAATTAAGAAACCGATAAAGTTATCTAAGATCCCTAACATTGAAGCGATTGTGCCAAAGATACCAATCACCCACGTTAAATAACGACGGTCAAAACGCTTATTAAATATGGCATTTAACAGTGTTGAAAAACCTAACGATGATGAATACAAATTGATATCATTCATTTTTATTGTTGAGAAGATAACAATCGATGCACCTAATAGCCCTGTCAGCGCCATCATTAAATCAAATACTTGGCTTGTACGTAATGACAGCGCCATTAGTACCGCTATCATATTGACCAGTAACTCACCAAAAAATGTGCCGATAAGCGTCATCCAAAACACATCTTTAGGCCCTTTCATGAAACGGCTGATATCGGGTGTTGTCACTGCTGCAATAATAAAACCACCAGCAACCATTGTGATGGCCGCAGGCATAGTCATTAATGGCCCGGCGGGTTCAGTGTCATTAATAAGCGTACCAATATCTTGACCTGATAATAAATTATATGTCGCCCAGCCTAACGCGAATAAAAATAGCGGCGTTGAGATATTGGCAGTAATAGATAAAAATCGATACCCATATACTGTTATAACCGTCACCGCAATACCTGTAATAAGTGACCAAGTCCCTGGTGTTAGCACATTAGTCGCTTTATACATTCCATCCGCAAAGAAACCATTTTGGACGCCAAACCAGCCCATTAAGGAGATAGCAATTGCGCCACCAATGAGTGCTGAGCCTAACTTACCAAAACCCGCCCACCGAGACAGTAGGCTGATTGACATTCCTTCGCGGCACGCAGCCGCTCCAAGCCCCCAGCTGACAACCTGTAAAATTACAGATCCAAGCATCGTTGCCCAAAACGCCTGCCAAAAAGTTAACCCATACCCAAGAGCCGCACCTAACATAACTTGTGAAACACAAGCTAGTGCGCCAATTCGTAGAATTAACACTTCATAGAACGGCCTACGAGCACTTTGGGGTACCCGAGCCAAAGAATAATCTTCACCTGCTTTATTCGCCATATCGCACCTGCTGTGTGGTTGTCTTTGCTTAGTTTTTTACTGGCTTTATTATAAGTTCCATTATATGGAACTAGGTTTCATTTATTCTACAAGGCAAATCATATCCATGATCGATACCAATTCGCAAGTAGAATTTATCTTTTCAGACAGTTTTTTATTATGAAATATTTTAAGAAACGAGGGAATATACAGACTGAAAAAAATATTATCGGGAAATGAAGGAGTTAAAAATAACGCATTTAATTAGCAGAATTTAATTGAGGAACTTGGTTCCGAAAAATGGGACTATCCCTAAATCAAATTATTTACAAGCAGATGATTCACATATTGATAATTGACCTTAAAACTGAGTTACACAGAAAGTAGAGCGAAGGAATTTAGCTTATCCTTCGCCACTCAAAAATCTCACTAAGAAAAATTATTATGGGTGGCTGATCTAAAAACTATCCATGGTTAACTTAAAGTGAGTATCCATCTTTAACCCAGTTGCCACAAAGTCTTGTTTTTCAATTGACTCTAAAATATCAAAATGAATATCAATGATCTTTTTATGTTCATCATGGTTGTTTTGGTTTAATAAACCAGCTGAAATAGAACCACCTAATGCGCCTCTTAATGCTTTTAGCATCAATGCATATAACGGATTTTGTGACATTTCAGCTAATGTTAAGTGGAAATCAATATCACTCTCAATGAACAAATCCCAATCATTAGAACTCAACAAGGATTTCCTCATTTTATCTGCAATTTTTCTTAACTTGATATAATCATTTTTATTTCCATGCATTGCAGCCAACACTGCAGAATCAACTTCAATCGCACGTCGAAGGCCTAAGATTTGCTGATAATTAACCTGCTGAGTCACAATGGCATGGTTAAAAATAGTTTCTAACGGGTTTGAGTTAATTTTTTGTATTTTAGGTTTTTTGCCACTACTAATATCTAAAATACCTAATATAGAAAGGCTTTGAAAAGCCTCTCTAACCACCCCCCTGCTCACCCCTAAACGTTCAATAATCTCTTTTTCACTTGGTATTTCATCACCTGGATTTAGATTTGATTGAGATATTAAAGATAGAACATAGCTTCTAACTTGTTCTGAAAGTGTTTGTTTTTCAATTAAAGGATGCAATCTAACCCCCAAAATTAGCAATATCCATTTGATTTAAAATCAAAAAAATAATCTTCCTGTGATTAAAACAATAATAAAACTAGAGTCGTATCACAAAACCTATATTAACCCTCTTTTAATATTAAGGCTAGACTGTTAGCCTGTATGACAGGTTGACAGCCAAACAGGAAGATTAAGACCTTAGATACATAGGAATATGAAATGAATAAAGATAATGATTTGTTTGACAAGATTAAAAAGGTATTACCCGTAGCTCTTCTAGGGGATATTTTAGATGAAATAGGATTACACCATCAGTTCTTACCTCCTATACTCAAACCTTTATCTGAGGATATGAAGATTGTAGGTCGAGCAATGCCTGTACTAGAAGCTGATTACATGTTACCGCCTGACGTTACATCTAATGGGCCACTAGGAAATAAAGATTTCGGTATTATGTTTGAAGCACTAGATAGCTTAAAGGAAGGTGAAGTTTATATCGCTTCCGGTTCTTCGCATAATTACGCCCTGTGGGGTGGATTAATGTCGACAAGAGCTAAAAAACTTAACGCTGCGGGCGCTATTATTTATGGCTATTCAAGAGATAAGAGAGAAATACTAGAACTTGATTTCCCTGTATTTTCATTAGGTAGTTATGCTCAAGATCAAAAAATAAGAGGTAAAGTATTAGATTATCGAGTTCCAATCAAAATCAATAATATTTTAATTGAACCAGGTGATTTAATTGTTGCCGATGAAGAAGGCGTATTAATTATTCCTAAAAATGTAGAATCTTACGTTATTGAACATGCATTTGAAAAACAAAAAATGGAGAATAAAGTACAAAAAGAAATAGCAAATGGAATGGGTGCTGTAGAAGCATATAATAAATTTGGCGTCATGTGATAAACATAAAAATAGATATGTATTATTAAATTTAATAATAAACATATCATTATATCAAAGGTGATTTATGTTTAAAAAAATAAGATGGAATTTAGTTTTATTTATTTCTCTTGGAGGAATGATAAACTATATGGATCGCTCTGCATTTGCTATTGCAGCTCCTGTTTTTTCTAAAGATTTAAACTTAACACCAAGTGAAATGGGTATACTTTTCAGTAGTTTTTCTATTGGATATGCTTTATTTAATTTCATTGGCGGATACGCATCAGATAAATATGGTCCCAAAAAGGTTTTTGCCGTAAGTATGGCTCTTTGGTCTATCTTTTGCGGCATGATTGGGGTAACTGTTGGTTTTATCTCTATGCTTATTATCCGAACTTTGTTTGGTGCAGCTGAAGGCCCCTTTGCAGCAACACTCAATAAAATGGTTAATAACTGGTTCCCTAAAAAAGAAGTTGCTACTGCTATAGGTATAGCAACTGCTGGTAATCCAATAGGTGGAGCTATTGCTGGCCCTATAATGGGAATATTAATAATTACAACTGGTTGGCGTGTTGCATTTTTTATACTTGCTGCAATAGGCTTTATATGGCTAATTGGGTGGTTAAAAATTGCCAAAGATAAACCGGAACAACATAAAAAAATATCAAAAGAAGAATTAGAATATATTTTATCTGACGATAATAATGTAGAATCAAAAACCACAAATACTATATCTAAACCATTATCTTTTTATATAAAGAGTCCGACTATATTAGCAACAACTCTTGCATTCTTCAGTTTGAATTATATTTTATTTTTCTTTTTATCATGGTTTCCAAGTTACTTATCTAATGTTCAAAATCTCAGTATAAAAGATATGAGTATAGTAAGTATTATACCTTGGCTATTAGGTGCTATTGGAATGGCTTTAGGGGGAATACTTTGTGACTTTGTTTTAAAGAAAACAAATAAACCATTATTCTCCAGAAAAATCGTGTTGGTTAGTTGTCTAGGAATATCGGCAATCCTTGTCTTTCTTGTCGGTAATGTTACTCGTGTTGAAAGTGCCGTAGCACTCATGGCATTCGGAATATTTTTCTTATATTTATCTGCTACAACCTATTGGGCAATTCTACAAGATACCGTTGCAAAAAATAATATTGGTGCGGTTGGTGGATTTGTACACGCAATGGCAAATGTTGCCGGAATTTTAGGCCCTATTATTACAGGCTATATCATTGAATGGTCTGGAATGTATAGCATCGCATTTTTTGTGGCAGGTGGAATCGGTATTGTTGGCGCAATCAGTGTCGCATTATATGTAAAACCACTAAATCTCACTAACTAAGAAATTTTCAAATTAAAAGGTTAATAATTATGAAACTAGGATTTGGTTTATATCGACATATGCTTAATGATGAACATTATGCTTTTGCAAAACAATGTGGAGCAACTCATATCGTTGTTCATATGGTCGACTACTTTAACAGTAATGAACGATTTTCACGTAGCGACCAGCCAATTGGCGATAATGATGGCTGGGGAACGGCTGTTGGTGATGTCTGGACAGTAGATGAACTAATAAAAATCCGTGACCGGATGCAAGAGTTTGGCTTAACATTTTATGCAATTGAAAATTTCGACCCTTGCCACTGGGATGACATTTTGTTTGACGGTCCTAAAAAATTAGAACAGCTTGAAGTCGTCAAAAACATTATTAGAAATGTAGGGAAAGCAGGTATTCCTGTCTTTGGATATAATTTCAGTCTGGCAGGAGTCGCAGGGCGAGTTATCGAAAACAAAGCACGAGGAGGTGCTCAAACTGTTGGTTTATCTGGCATCAACGAAGACATTCTAGAACCAATGCCGGATAATATGGCATGGAATATGAAAATCAATAACCATAGTGCTGGTTATCGTCCTGAAACAACAAC
Organism: Providencia rettgeri; assembly: GCF_013255915.1. Classification (GTDB taxonomy): domain Bacteria; phylum Pseudomonadota; class Gammaproteobacteria; order Enterobacterales; family Enterobacteriaceae; genus Providencia; species Providencia hangzhouensis. Next base: position 3,314,798 of record NZ_CP053896.1, read on the forward strand.
AGAGCAACTCTGGGAAAGGTTAACCTGGTTCTTAAACCATATTATCCCTGTCGCTGAAGAAGCAGGCGTTCGCCTAGCTGCTCATCCAGACGATCCTCCACTAGAGTTTGTCAGAGGTCAGCCAAGGCTCGTCAATCAACCTCACTTATATCAAAAATTACTAGATATAAAACCAAGTAAATCAAATGCGCTAGAGTTTTGTCTTGGAACCATTGCCGAAATGTCTGAGGGCAACGTTTACGAAGCAGTGCAACAATATGCAAGTCAAGATGCGATGGCATACGTCCATTTTAGGAACGTTAAAGGTAAAGTGCCACACTATCATGAAACCTTCATTGATGAGGGCGATATTGACATGTTGAAGGTATTAACAATATTAAAAGAAAATAATTATACAGGTGTATTAATCCCTGACCATACGCCACAAATGTCATGTGATGCGCCATGGCACGCAGGTATGGCTTATGCGATGGGATATATGCAAGCATTACTTAAAGTACTGAAATAATATATAAATAATGCTCCATGCACTATTTTGATAAATGTGCATGGAGAGCTTTATACGAACAATTTATTCCCTCGCCAACGCATCAATTGGGTTCAAGCGAGCTGCATTTCGAGCAGGTAAAAAGCCAAAAATAATGCCAATGGCTGTTGAACAAACAAAGGCACTGACTAATGCCACCGGGTCAAAAGAAAAAGTCCAGCCTGGTAGTGCCATTTGAGCCAATAAACTAATCCCATACGATAGGCCAATCCCCATCAACCCGCCCATTAAACAGACTAGTACGGCTTCGATAAGAAATTGCTGCATCACATCGCTAGTCCTAGCCCCTACCGCCATGCGAATACCAATTTCTCGCGTCCTTTCGGTAACAGAAACCAGCATAATATTCATCACACCAATACCACCAACCACCAGCGAAATAACCGCGACTAATGTTAGAAACAGTTGCATAGTCTGGGTGGTTTTTTCCGCTGTTTTTACAAAAGTGTCAAGGTTATAGGTAAAAATATCCTTTTTACCATGGCGCAACGTGAGTAAGCGGGTCAGTTGCTGTTCTACCGTTTTCGCATCGTAACCGTCTTTCACCCTAACAACAAAGCTCTCATAGTATGGACGGTTCAGAATTTTACTATTCACCGTAGTATCCGGTAACCAAACCGATAGCGACTTACTCGAACCAAAAGTCGATTTTTTCTCTTCAAGCACACCGATAACTGTTACAGGCATATTACCAATGAGCAAAGTTTCGCCAATAACATGTTCTTGTTTAGGGAAAAAGCGGCGCTTAGTATTGGCATCAATAACCACCACTTGTGCGCGCTTATCCACCATATCTTGCGTGAAACTCATACCTTCTGAAAATTTAGAGGCATAAACATTAAAATAATCCCGACCAACACCGGTGAGCTGTGCCGAAGCGTCAACATTCCCTTTTCTTAAGCGTGTTGAGTGGTTGAGCTCGCCAGAAATCGCGTACACATAAGGCTGTTTTGCTAATGCATCAATATCTGAGGCTCTTAAGGACTGACGATTTTTTGCATCATCGTACCCAAAGTCTTCCCCTGGATAAATTGAAATGGTATTCGTCCCGATTGATTTTATATCATTAAGGACCATACCTTGAGCAGCATCACCGATCACCATTATTGATACCACCGACGCAATGCCAATGATAATCCCAAGCATAGTCAGCAATGTACGCATCTTATTAACGACCATGGCACGCCAAGCCATTAATAAGGCCTCACTAAACCGCCCATACGCCTGAGCTAAAGAGAATTTTCGTGGGGGAGCTTTTGGTAATGAATTTGTTCGTTTCGTGGCTTTGCTACCCGAGTCATTCAAAATCTCGCCATCTTTAATTTCGATAATACGTTCCGCTTGTTGAGCAATTTCAGGGTCATGCGTGACAATAATTACGGTATGCCCTTGGGCACAGAGGTCTTTTAAAATATTCATGACCTCTTCCCCCGAATGGCTATCCAGTGCTCCTGTTGGCTCATCCGCGAGAATTATCTGCCCACCATTCATAAGAGCGCGAGCAATACTCACGCGCTGTTGTTGCCCACCAGACAACTGACTTGGGCGATAATCAACTCGCTCCCCTAACCCTAGACGCTGTAATAGCTGGGCTGCTCGCTCACGACGTTGGTTTTTACCCGCCCCTGCATACACCGCAGGCACCTCAACATTTTGTTCCGCACTTAAATGACTCAGTAAATGGTAACGTTGAAAAATAAAGCCAAAATGCTCTCGGCGCAGTTCTGCCAATTGGTCGTTATCTAACGTTGCAACGCTTTGACCATCAATGCAATAATTCCCTTCAGTTGGTTTATCTAAGCACCCAATAATATTCATGAGCGTGGATTTACCTGAACCAGAAGCACCAATAATCGCCACCATCTCACCTGCATTAATTTGCAGTGAGACATTTTTTAAGACTGTAACTTGGTTTTCGCCTTCCCCGTAGCGGCGAGTGATCCCTTGAAGATCAATTAACGCAGACATAGTTAGTATTCCGTCTCGCTATGGCCAATGACCACTTTGTCACCTTCATTTAGGCCTTTGGTAATTTCCACATACACATCATTTCGACCACCAATTTCAACGTGTTTTTTCTCGACTTTATTGCCTTGAAGGATATCCACTTCATAGGTTTGTGGTGAAATTTCATTGCCTAATGCAGATAGCGGTAGTAACAGAACATTTTTACGTGACTCTAATTCAATAGTGACCTGAGCGGTCATTTGTAATTTCAATAAATGTTGCGGATTGGGTACCTCAAAGCGCGCATAATAGAAAATGGCATCATTGATTTTTTCAGGTGTTGGTAAAATATCTTTTAGTTGCCCTGAGAATTTTTTATCTGGAGCGCCTAAGACGGTAAACGAGGCATCTTGCCCAGGCTCCAAATAAATCACATCGGCTTCAGAAACTTCCGCTTTTACTAGCATCGTGTCTAAATCCGCAAGTGTTAAAATCGTTGGTGCTTCCTGAGCAGCAATAACCGTCTGCCCTTGTAATGTTTTAATAAAGGTGACAATGCCATCCATTGGAGCCGTAATTTGAGTGTATTTCAAATTTGTTTTTGCCGAATCTAAAGTGGCTTGGTTACGCTTAATTTGCGCTTGATAAGTGGCAACTTGCGCTTTTTTCACTTCTACATCAGTTTTGGCTTTATCAAGCTCTTGTTGGGAAACGGCTTGCTGTTTCGCTAGGCTTAAATGACGTTGATAAGTCAGTTGAGCAAGGCGAAGTTCCGCTTGAACTAATGATAGATTCGCTTCAAGTTCACGAGTCATCGCTTCAGACTCAGTCACATCATTTTGGGCTTTTTTCGGGTCAATAACGGCTAATAAATCACCTTTTTTAACATAATCACCCTCTTTAACATACAGAGTTTGTAGTTGCCCACTCACTTGAGCCCCCACATCGACTTTACGTACAGCGTCAAGTTTTCCCGTTGCCAGCACTTGTTTATCTAAATCGCCTCGAGTGACATCTACGGTTTGAAAAACCTCTTCTTCCTCACGATTAAAAAGAAACCCAGCAGTGACTAGGGCAACAATAATGATTGCCAAATAAATCGGCCACTTTTTCTTAGGCTTTGCCTTCATGTTTATTCGCTTCCTATGAACAAAAAGAGGGCATTGCCCTCTAAGATCGCTGACAACTTGTAAAAGGAGGTGACTTTCCAATTTGTTGCCAGCTAAAAACTAATGATCAAATTATATATCACTTAAGTTATCAATTGATTCAACATGAGATAAACCTAAGAGTGGGATTTCTCAATAATCCATCAACAACCCGTAAAATTTATCGATATCACCATTAATTTGCTTTACCCCTTGCCAACCATGCCACACGAGAAAACATACTTTTCAACTGTAGAGGGATACTATCTGGACCTAACTCAGCCGCCCGATTAACAGTTGCTAACGCTAAATCTGGCTTCGATGTACGAGAGATCGCCTTAATAATCACTCGCCTTGTTGAAACTTTCGCATTATCTGGAATATCAGCAATTTCATGATAAAGTTTTCGAAACCCTTCACGATATAGGAAATGTTCCATATCTGGTGCGGGTAGCATCGTTAGCCTATCCCTATCTGAGGAATTAATTTTATTAGCATAATGCGTCGCTGTTGCCGCATATTTACGCCCTGCCTCATCACCATCAGTTAAAACATGCCATTCAATTCCCATTTTATTGGCAAACTTTAGCAGTGGTTTCAAACCACTTTGCGCAAATGCAATAACTTTTATTCCTTCTGTTTCAAAGTAATAGTTACACTGGCGCGAGAATTCATTCATCAGCCAAATTTCAGTTTCCCCTTCAACTAATAACCAACAGCGAGCGAACAAGGCTGACGGACGATTAAAGCGAATATGGAAAGAAATTTTACGTAATTCTTCAGCACTCAAATCATTTTCATTTAAACGATAAGCTGAAACCTTATTCGTATTACGAACCAAACGACATAAATCCTCCAAAGGCGCTAATGAAAGTAGCTCCCCTGAATTCGTCGTGGTGATCCTCTGTAGAGAAAATAAGCTAAATAAGCCCCATGCAATGGAGAGCATAATTGGGTGCAAACGCGTTTCAGGGTCTTCAACAATAATCAATGGCCGAGCGTATTTATCTAAATGAATATTGCCCTTTGATTGTAATAAAGAAGAAAACATCCCTAAAATGATTAACCGAATATTACGTTGATTTGGTTTGGCAATTAACCGGTTAATATTATCAAGCGCTTTCCAACCGCGTTTACGCGGTTCTATTTTAACCATTGAATTATCTGAACGAATAATATGGGAGCTTTGCCCAGAGAAGTAATGGCTAAGCAACTGTTGCATGGCATCAACCCCATCACAGAGATCTTCATCACTTAAGCGTTCAGGGTTGTTGACCAATGCGCTAGTGAGTTCCTTAATACGAGCATTAAATAAGTCACGTACCTCTTTTTGCCCTGAAACAATCGTTTCTGGATTAAGTGAGTGTAAAAAACGCGCATCACGAAGGCGAATAACAGGATACAACCGAATAATTTCTTTAATATATTTACCGACGTTGTCCAATGAAAGTTTATTACCACCTGCATTTAAAAAGCTTTTATCGACAACTATCGTGTCATCATCTTTAAGTTCTGCACTAACACGATAAAAAATATGTTTAAGGTCATCACCGTTATCTACCCAAACTGAGGCTAAGTTATGAAAACGATAGGATTGATGACGCCCTTTGCGGCGTTCACAAAATTTTAAGACTATCTGCAATGAACGGTAACGTGACTCATCATTCCCTGCGGGATAGTGAAAATCATGAAGACTGAACTGGTAATCTATATGTTCAGGAGAAAGAAGAAGGTCAAGAGCATCAAGTAAGCTCGACTTTCCCCATGAATTCTCGCCAACTAAAACTGTACTGTTATTCAGTTCTAATGAAAGGCGGTTAATCCCTCTAAATCCGTATATTTCCACACGTTCCAGGTACATATCACTCTCCTTGGAATATTTTTAGTTCACCCTAAATATTATTAGTTTTCATTACATATCGGGTGATTCCGTCAATTGGATATACTAAAGAACAATATTTAGAGCTTACCGATTAACCTTCTTTATTACTATAACTATGTATGTAAAATAAAAATTCTTCATAGCAAAATAGCAAACTATGTTGAGCATCTAATTGCAGTGTTATAAAATAGTAAAACTTTTATTTTTAGTGTTTTTGACCTATTTTTTATTAGTTCACCAATAAAAACATTTTATAACAAAAAGAACTTTTAGCACGGGGCGTTAAATCGGGTTTGTACTTCAATAACCTAAATAAATAAAATTGCATAACCCTTTGTTTATATTTAGCTAGTCGATGGGATAACCTCTAAGGATGCGGCCATGTATTCAGGACTCTTAATTATTCTTCTACCATTAACGCTTGGTTATCTTATTCCTATTAAAAACAAGCAAATTCTCCATCGAGTACACCAATCCTTGAATTCAATGGTGTATGTTATTTTATTTTTAATGGGAATTACTCTCGCACTTCTTGAAAATTTAAGTGTTCACTTATTTTCTATTTTAATTTATGCAGTTACCTTTTTTGGTTGCATATTTTCATTGAATGTAATCTCACTGTTATTGCTGGATAAATTTGATCCTTGGAAAATTCCGCAACATAAACAAGAAAAACCACCTTCACGAATCAAAATGGTGCTCGAATCCTTACAACTATGCGGAGTGTTACTACTCGGATTTGTCGTTGGCCTAACTCATTTTGATTTTCTGCACTATGCCGACAAAGGGAGCCAGTTGGCGTTAATGCTACTGCTATTACTCGTCGGTATCCAGCTACGTAACAGTGGCATGAGCATCAAGCAAATTTTAATCAACCGCCGCGGTACAACCATTGCGTTTGTCATGGCAGTCAGTGCATTAGCGGGTGGTGCGTTAGCCGCGTTCTTACTAGACCTTCCCGTGAAAATGGGGTTAGCGCTGGCTTCTGGCTTTGGCTGGTACTCATTAACAGGGATTGTCCTCACCGATGCTTATGGCCCAGTCATGGGGAGCGCAGCTTTTTTCAATGATTTAGCAAGGGAACTTGCTGCAATCATGCTTATCCCAATTATTATTAACCGTTACCGCTCAACCGCTCTTGGCATTTGTGGTTCAACATCAATGGATTTTACACTGCCTGTTTTACAACGCAGTGGTGGGGTTTCAATTGTCCCTGCTGCTATTGTTCACGGCTTCGTACTGAGTCTTATTACGCCAATTCTCATGGCCTTCTTTACATAGGTAAAATTTCAGTCACAATAGCTGTTAATTTGCGTGAATCAGGAAATTAACATGACAGATAAACAACGTGTTTTAGTGTTGGGCGCTAGTGGCTATATTGGTCAGAATCTGATCCCTAAACTCATTGAGCAAGGATATGACGTAACAGCAGGTGCACGTCGTGTTGATTGGATGTTATCTCAAGGCTGGCAAGATACCCAATGCATTTATGTGGATCTTCACGACCCTGAAACACTAAAAGGTGTCATGGAAGGCATCGATATTGTTTATTTCCTCGTTCATAGCATGGCCGACCAAGCCAATTTAGTCGAGCGTGAGCGTGCAGCCGCTCGCAACGTGCAACAAGCCCTTGAAGGCTCAAGCGTTAAACATGTTATCTATCTCAGTGCATTACAACATGGGCACACCTATTCACCACACCTAATTGCTCGACGTTTAACCGGTGATATTCTACGTGAAAGCCAAATCCCTGTTACCGAAATCCGCTCATCAATTATCGTTGGGTCTGGTTCTGCCGCATTCGAAATTATGCGTGATATGGTCTACAACTTAGCGATTTTAACGCCACCACGTTGGGTTCGTTCTAAATCGTCACCTATCGCCCTATCGAATATTTTGTATTATTTAACGCAACTGGCAAAAATACCAACAACTGAGAATCGGATTTTTGATGCAGGTGGCCCTGAGTTTATTAGCTACCAAGAGCTATTTAAGCGCTTTATTAAAGTCAGTGGTAAGCGGCGTTTACTTATTCCTATTCCGATCCCCATCAGTATGATTTCCGTGCATTTCATCAGTTTGATCACCTCCGTACCACCGTCAATCGCTAAGGAGTTAATTCAAGGCTTGCAGCACGACCTCCCCGCGGATGATAAAGCGTTACGAGAACTGATCCCCCAAACCTTAATTTCTTTTGATGATGCCGTTAGAACGACTTTAGCAGAAGAAGCCGATGCCGTTGATAACGCAGATTGGGGTTATGACCCAGAAGTCAGAAAACGCTGGCGTCCCGGCTATGGCTATTACCCAAAACAAGCGGGAGCAACCCTTGGAACAACAGCCAGTTCAGAATCGCTTTGGTATACAGTGCAACAAATCGGCGGAAAAAACGGCTATTTCTATGCCAATGGCCTGTGGAAAACTCGCGCCATCATGGACGATATGATGTTAAATAAAGTGAAGTACGGCCGCCCCGATCGTGAACAGCTCCAACTCGGTGATGAAATTGACGGCTGGCGCGTGATTAATCTTGAACCTAATAAACAACTTAGCTTGTTATTTGGTATGAAAGCCCCAGGACTTGGCCGCTTAACTTTTACTATTCATGATAGCGGGAACCGCCGTTCAATTGATGTTAGAGCATGGTGGCACCCAGCTGGCTTTTGCGGCCTACTCTATTGGTTTGCCATGATGCCCGCACATTTATTTATTTTTAAGGGAATGGCAAAACGCATCAGCGAACTGGCTTATGAGCGAGATAAACAACTCGCTAATGAACAGCAAGCAGAGCAACTGACCGTTAAATCGGAATAATTTTAGCGTAAAAACCAAATTTTTATGCAGAAATTATTGCATAAATATGCTCATAGGATTAATATCGCGGGTAGTGAAATAAGATATTATTGGTACACATGAGCATTCAATTAAAAAACATCAACTGTTTCTATGGTTCCCATCAGGCACTCTTTGATATCAATCTAGAGTGTTCTGCTGGTGAGACTATGGTATTACTTGGGCCAAGCGGGGCTGGTAAAAGCTCATTGTTACGTGTCCTCAATTTATTAGAAATGCCACGTTCAGGCCACTTGAATATTGTGGGTCAGCAATTTGACTTTTCTTCAGCTCCAGATGCGAAAGCGATTCGTGAGCTGCGTCAAAATGTAGGGATGGTATTTCAACAATATAATCTGTGGCCTCATCTGAGCGTTATGGACAACTTAATTGAAGCACCTTGCCGCGTGTTAAAATTATCAAAGCAAGAAGCGCAAGCAAAAGCGTCCAAGTTATTAGAACGCTTACGGCTGTCGCAATTTGGTGATCGCTACCCCTTACATTTATCGGGTGGTCAGCAACAGCGTGTTGCGATTGCAAGAGCGCTAATGATGGAACCAAAAGTTTTATTATTTGATGAACCAACCGCTGCACTTGACCCAGAAATCACTGCTCAAGTTGTTGATATTATTCGTGAACTATCTGCAACTGGGATTACACAAGTCATCGTCACTCACGAAGTGGAAATTGCTCGCAAAACCGCTAGTCGTGTCGTGTATATGGAAAACGGCCATATAGTAGAACAAGGGGATGCAAGCCATTTCACTGCACCTCAAACAGAAGCATTTGCAAATTATCTGTCACATTAATAGATATAGGATTAAGCAATGAAAAAAATTATATTAGCTGCACTGCTGGGCGCTGTAACCCTATCTGCAACTGCTGCGGAAAAAGAAACCATCCGTTTTGCAACAGAAGCGACTTACGCACCTTTTGAAATGTTCGATAAGAATAACCAAATCGTTGGCTTTGACGTTGATTTAGCCAATGCAATGTGTGAAAAAATGAATGCAACTTGTACATTTACTCACCAATCTTTCGACAGCTTAATTCCTAGCTTAAAATTCCGTCGCTTTGAAGCATTAATGGCAGGTATCGATATTACCCCTGAGCGCCAACAGCAAGTAGATTTCACTGAGACTTACTACCCTAACTCAGCAGAATTTATTGCTGTAAAAGAAAAAATCAGTTCAGTAGACCAATTAAAAGATAAAAAAATTGGTGTTCAAAACGGAACCACTCACCAAAAATACATCATGGAACAACATAAAGGGATGACAACCGTTCCTTATGATAACTACCAATCTGCTATTTTAGACCTACAAAATGGCCGTATCGATGCCGTCTTCGGTGATACCGCAGTTGCTGACGAATGGTTAAAAGCTAAAGGTAACGAAAACTTAGCTGCTGTTGGTGAAAAAGTGACTGACCCACAATATTTCGGTATTGGTTTAGGTATTGCGGTTCGTAAAGGGAATAAAGAGCTGTTGGATAAAATGAATAAAGCCTTAGCCGAAGTTAAAGCAGACGGCACTTATGATGCTATCCACAAAAAATGGTTTCAACAGTAATTGATATAATTAATGAGCAACTTTCTATTTTTAACAAGTGCCGCCGGTATCACCGTCGGCCTTGCTGTTTCTGCACTGGTTTTGGGGCTGATCCTCGCCATGTTATTTACTGCGTGGGAGTCCGTTCGTTTTAAACCTATTGCCTTTTTAGGGACCTGCTGGGTTACCTTGATCCGCGGTCTACCTGAATTATTGGTCGTATTATTTGTCTACTTCGGTACATTACAACTGATCAATTTGTTTGGTGATGGGTTCGATATAAACCTTGGTTTTTGGCAAACCACTATTCAAATCGACCCCAGCATTTTTTTTGCTAATAGTGGCGAATTTGACTATACCCCATTTGTTTGTGGTGTTATTGCCCTTGCCTTGTTGTACGCCTCTTATGCATCACAAACATTAAGAGGAGCTTTAAAAGCAGTACCTTATGGCCAGTGGGAAGCAGGTTTTGCATTAGGTTTAAACAAACGCACTATTTTCTTTCGGTTCATTATGCCGCAAATGTGGCGCCATGCGCTTCCAGGCTTAGGCAACCAATGGCTTGTATTATTAAAAGATACCGCGTTAGTTTCACTCATCAGTGTTAATGATTTGATGCTACAAACAAAAACAATCGTCAATAGAACTCACGAACCATTCACATGGTACGCCATTGTGGGTTTGATTTACCTTGCCATTACGTTAGTCAGTCAAGTTATCTTAAAACGTATTGAATTGCGTACTACTCGCTTTGAGCGAGGTGAATCAAAATGATGGATTTAATTTTAGATATTCTTCCAGGGCTACCAACCAGCTTATCACTAACGTTTAGCGCACTCATTGTGGCTTTTATCTTAGCGATATTATTTACTTTAGTTCTCTCGCTGAAAACCCCTGTGGTTTCTCAAGCCGTTAAAATCTATATCACGCTTTTCACTGGTACGCCGTTATTGGTACAATTTTTCTTAATTTATAACGGTCCAAGTCAATTTAAATCATTGCAAGATTATCCCATGTTGTGGGAGATTATTTCCACGCCTTGGATCTGTGCAATGGTTGCATTGGCCTTAAACAGTGCGGCTTATTCCACTTTGTTATTCCACGGTGCAGTTAAAGCCATCCCATCAGGCCAATGGCAGTCTTGCCAAGCCCTCGGTATGAGCAAAATGCAAACCATGCGTATTATTTTGCCTTATGCCTTTAAGCGTTCGTTATCGTCCTATTCCAATGAAGTCGTCCTGATTTTCAAGAGTACGTCACTTGCCAGTACGATTACAATGTTAGATGTCATGGGCTATAGCCAACTGATCTTTGGTCAAAGCTGGAATGTCATGGCGTTTGTTGCTGCGGGGATTATTTATTTAGTGGTCAATGCAATTTTAACAGTGCTAATGCGTTTAATTGAACGCAAAGCGTTGGAATTTGAGCACAGAGGTTAGTCTTTCTTTCTCTCCGACAAGTAAAAAAAGCTTGGTCTTATACCAAGCTTTTTTTATTCGCTCAATCGGATTTTTAAAGAGCACTTTATTTGAATAATGTAATAATTAAACTAATTAAATAGATATGATTGATGAGTTTATTATGAAAAAAATTCAATTTGACATTCCTTTTGATCAAGACAAACTGCTTACATACTTTAATAAAAAAGAAAATAATGCCCTAAGAAAAAAGCTCACTCAAGTCAGAAATACCTCTAATGCTAGCAATGGAATTTGCCATGGTCTATCAAACCTATACCTTCTTAATGAAAACAAGAGTGATGGGGATAAACTAATTGAATCGATGGGGGCCGCTTTAAAATCCATAAAAGCACAAAGTTACCATTTAAAAAACAGAAAGCCGAATGATGTTGAAGTAAGTTTATTAAATAAACAGATAGTCAATGGCCTGAATATTCAGATCAGTTATGAACGCGCATATGATTTCAATAAAATTGCACACAAAATAGATTCATTACTCATTGATAATAAAAAGAAAAAAACATCATTAATCAATAAAAGCACAGATATTAAAGTAGATAAAAATTTAATATCATTAGAGAATAAGGAAAATGACCTTAATATAAAAAATCTATACGATATAACCCATCTACTAATGAAAAATATATCTCGTGTAAATAAAAATGTAAGTTATTTAGATAGTAAATACGAAATTATAGAGTTGGTTACCTTTTACTATAATTTAGTTAGAAAAAACAAAGAAGACTCAATAGAAATTTATTATTGTCATAAAATATTGAATGAGAATATAAAAAACAAAATAATATCTGACTTACCATTAGATGATAAAGAAATTAAAATTTTTCTAGCTAATGCTTTCGAGTTTATATCTAAGCTAGAAATGTATAAAAATACAGCTAAGAATATAAATTCTGGGTTAATCAATGATATAAGCCTACCTATTTGTGACTATGCAAACTTACAAATAAATAAAAACCAATCAAATATTGAAAAACTAAAAGCTGATATAGAGAATAAATTAAAATATAACAATGATTACTATTCACTGATTTCTTATGATGGCCATTGTATGGCAATTTCAATTAAACACGATAAAAATAATTATATATATAAGTTTTTTGACCCTAACAGAGGTATAAAAAAATATGATAACGAAAATGATTTTTTAGAAAACCTAAAACATTTGCTCTCCTATCATAGTGATAAACCTATACCGAATCATATCGATGAATTTAAGTTCAGAGTATTATCCATGGATTCATTCCTGCTGAAACATTAAATTAATTACCCAAATGATATAACGAATATTGAATTGTCGTTTTATACAGTAAAAACCATCACATGGATTTTACTGTACAATACGCTTTAACAACGTCAGCACTTCAAAGTGTGCAGTATGAGGGAATAAGTCAAATAGCTGTACTTTACAGACTTGATAGCCAGCCAACAGTTGTAAATCTTGCGCCATGGTTTGTGCATTACAGCTAGAATACAAAATATATTCAGGCTGCACATGGGAAAGGAAATCGCATAACTCTTTACCAATTCCTCGGCGTGGCGGATTGACTAAAATAAGCTGAGGGATATCCTGATTCGCCGTGGCAAAACGCGTTGAATCAAGGGCTTTAAACTCAACATGCTTTAATCCAAGTTCATCCGCTGATTGCTGTGCGCTGGCAATCGCTGGCGCACTGATTTCTATCCCTGTTAAGTGAGTGTCTTTTTCAGCACAGTGCAGCCCAAAGCCGCCCACGCCACAAAACAGATCCCACAAGCTATGAATATCTAACGCTTTAACCCATTCCCTTGCTGTTTGATACAGTTTGGCTGCAACAACGGGGTTAGTTTGGAAAAAGCTTTGTGGGCGAATAAACAACGGGACTTGGTTGAATTCTTCACGTAGTGTTTGCTCTTTCGTCAGAAAGATTTCCTGCTCACCTTCAAGTATTGCCATATGGACAGGCTGCATATTGGCCGTGATCACCGTTAGTTGTGGCAGTTGCTCTTGCAACCAAGGTAAGGCTTTTTTTAGTTGCTCTAATTTTTTGTCTGAACGTAAGACAAAACGCAGCATAAATTGCCCTGTATGTCTGCTTTGTGTCAGTAATATATATTTTAGCTCACCGCGTTTGCGCTCAATGTTATAAGGCGTCAGACCCGCCCTCGCAATAAAAGGAATTAAAGACGCGAATACGTCAGAAAACTCAGCTGGGTATAAAGGACAGTCAGTCAGGTCAACGCCCTGTCCATCATGGCCGATAATACCTAAAATTGGCTTCTCAACACTACCACTAACGACCATTTTGGCTTTATTGCGAAAAGCCGTTTGCGGCCCTGTCACTGGAGGCTGAAATAAAGAAGTATCAATAGCAGGCAAAAGAGCCTGTAGTTGGCTCTGCTTTTCGGTAATTTGCTGTTCAGGCGTTAATGTTAGCCATTGGCATGAATGGCATTGCCCTGTGGCATATTTTTCACAATGCATAGCAAAAACTTAGTGGAGAATGACTGAAGGTTTGTCATCAAGAGAAAGCTCAGAGCCTTCTTCTTCAGAGCTGTCATCATCTTCACTAAAGTCATCTTGATTTGCATACAACAAATTATTGCTAAAGATTTCAAAGACAATAGCTGAAATTTGCTCTTCCGCTTGCTGTAAAAAATGGCAGAATTGACGATACGTCATTCCTGCTTCTAATGAAAATGATTGGCTAACAATCAATTTAGGCAAGTTTTCATTGTTTATTTCAAGGAAAACTTTTGCCGTTAATGAGCTGGCATTAATTTGGCTGATATTCGCCACTAACGTCACAATCGCTGTCGGTTTGAGCTCAGCTAATGCAGACAACACCAAAACATTATTTAAAATATCGAGCTTTGCATCAAAAATACCGTCTATATTTTGCATATGAGGTAAATGTAATGCAGAGCAGGAATCACACTCGAAATAAGAGGTTTTGAGTTGGTCTAACCATTCACGTAACTTAGTGATGTCAGGGTAACAAATAGAATCCATGGATAGTAACCTTCTTCAACTCAAAATAGTCGTGCAATATCGATTTGTTAGGGTTCTGGCACATTTTCCCCCTAACTAAAAAACGAATAATTCTCACACATTGTAGAGCGAAACACCAGTAAAACCACGCTCAATCTACTTATTCATCTGGTTTATTATCTGTAGAGTCTGGCTTTTTAGATACATTCTTTTCTGGTTGTTTATTATCAATGCCCAAAAAACTCAGGCCATGAATTGCTCGCCAGACAATATTGACCATTGCGGGCACCAAACAGCCAATGCCGACCATAATCATGCTCACGATCGCCCCTGGCTGCATTAAAGGCTCCGGCAATGTGATATAGTCATTTGTTGCTAACAAAACAATAATAAGCAGAATGATCCCCACACCTTCTAACACGATAATGGGCTTTGGCATGTCCGCTAGTGAACGCATTGTCCCTTTAGACTGAGGTTTATTGCTCATTCTTTTTCTCCTCTCATTATTGTGTCACTTTCTCAAACTGAGAATTATATGTCATACCTATAGGTATAACAGGAAAATTCGACTTTTATTTCATAACTTATGTAGGCATAGTATTGAGCATTGCAATTAGAATCTGAGCTCAAGATAAAAAGGAGATACTATGTATACTGTTATTTTTGGTCGTCCTGGCTGCCCATACTGTGTTCGTGCAAAAGAACTCGCTGAAAAACTGAAAAATGAACGTGAAGATTTTGACTACCGCTACGTTGATATTCAAGCTGAAGGTATTTCTAAAGAAGATTTATCTAAAACCGTTGGCAAACCTGTTGAAACCGTTCCACAAATTTTTATTGATGAGCAACACATTGGTGGATGTACAGATTTCGAAGCTTATGCAAAAGAAAATTTGAATCTATACAAATAATTAGCCCCTTCCGTTTTTCATCTCAACAAGCAAAGTTGTTCACTTATTTATAGGTGTTAACACTTTGCTTGTTCTTTTTGTGCTATTTAAGCCAAATTTAATAAAAATATTGTACTTTTTTTCATCTAGGTGAGAACTTTCTTTTTTAGACGGGGTCTTAATTAGTGCCACTGCTTTTCTTTGATGTCCCCATATTGAGGAGCCCGATAGCCAACTATTTGTTTTCATGCTATCGGGTTTTTTGTTTCTAACGGCTGGGTTCGCCTTGCAATGTAATGATTAACCTACGCTTTCCACCATAATTTCGGTGCTCACATAAATAAATCCCCTGCCACGTCCCCATGTTTAAACACCCTTTAGTAATTGGAATAGTCAAACTTGTACCCAATAAACTACTTTTTAAGTGCGCAGGCATGTCATCACTTCCTTCATAATCATGCTTATAATAAGGTTCATTTTCAGGAACGGCCTGATTGAAAAAGCTCTCGAAATCTTCCCTGACAGTGTAATCTGCATTTTCATTGATTGTTAAAGATGCTGATGTATGTTGAATAAAAATATTCGCTAAACCAACCTTGATTAAGCTAAGTTCAGGAAGTTGCTTGAGAATTTCTTCTGTCACTAAATGAAACCCTCTCGCTTTTGCGCTAAGTTGTATCTCTTTTTGCCACCACATCACTTTTTCTCCCTTGACTTATCTAAACTCATTACTGCACTAAATAATTATTGAGTAAATGTTAAACCGCAAGTAAATTTGTCGCATATAGCTTTCAATAATAAGACAAAGGGACTTTACCTGCTCATTAAGAAACTTTAATCTCCCCCTTTTATATCTATTCTGTCTCACTAACCATCTGACCGAGGTACTGAACTGTGCTGGAACAACTTAACCTTGATCTATTCAATTTGATCAATGCGACTCCAGAAACCGCTAGTGGAACCATTGCTGTAGCGAATGTGATTGCGAAACGCTTAATTCTATTATTTCCACTATTTACTGTTGCTTGTTGGTTTTGGGGCGCCCAGCCAAATATGACTCGCCAACGTGCCTTTGCTTGTAAAGCAGCCATTGCTATCGTCATTGGCTTAACCATTTCATGGCTAGTGGGCTATTTCGCGCCGCATGACCGCCCATTTGTCATGGGAATTGGCACTAATTTCTCCGAGCATGAAGCCACGCCTTCATTCCCAAGTAACCATGGTACGATTGTCTTTACATTCGCTTTTGCATTTCTTTTCTGGCTAAGAACTTGGGTTGGCCTCGTGATGATGATCCCCGCTGTCGTTATTGCTTGGTCACGTATTTACCTCGGTGTTCATTGGCCTTTAGATATGGCAGGTGCCTTTATACTGGCGATTGTCGCATGCGGTTTGGCCCAGATCCTCTGGTCTGTTGGTGCGTATAAAATTCAATTACCTATCACTCGGCTATATAGTTTTATTTTTGCCTCTCTTATTCGTAAAGGTTGGTTTCAACCATAACAACGTATATTCAAATACTGGCATTAATTAATGCCAGTATGTTTAGCATTATAAAAATTGCGCTAAATCAAAGTTTCTGTTTATTTCCATTCTCATGATTAAAACTTTTTTGAAGTTATCAATAAAATTATTAAAACAATTACTTAACAAATATCTTGTTACCTATTTTAATTATTTTTTTCGTTGCAAAAAAAGTGGCAAATATAAGCACAAAAAAAACGTAAAATAATTAATATATAGTTATCTTTCCTCCAATTTTCAAACTAATTAGTTACTCAATGAATCAATCTAAAAGATAAAAATATTTTATTTATTTTCAATAACTTACATCACAACCCTAACAATTAACTTGTACTATTGTTACAGTACAGTTCAATATTTATATTGATATGGATGATATTTTAATCAGCTCAATTTTAATCATTAATATAATAATATTTTTCTAACAGAATTTAATTCTGCTCACATTTAAGTAAAGCTTAACTTATTCACCCACTATTTAATTGCTAATAAAAACAAACTTAACACAAATTTATTTAACATTTTTATAAAATATAATTATATCTCGCAATCTTGGGGGATATTTCTCTTTTGAGATAATGATCACGGCATTTTATTCTGGTAAACTATAAATTCACACACTCAAAATCCAATGTTAAAATTTAATGATAAAAATACAAAACTGATTGAAAATCAATTTACCGTCAATTTTAGTTTTATTTCCAATCAGATTGTTACGCAAAAGAAAACAATTGTTATTGAGTAATTGTTCGTACCAAAAGATTAAAAGGTCGTAACGCATTTGCAGTTACGCTAAATGATTTTTTTGACTTATATTTTCGGAGACTATTATGGATGCAACAAAAGTTGGTTCCATCGACAAAACGGCCTCGCAAACAGTAAATAGTAGTGCTTGGCGCAAAACTGACACAGTATGGATGCTGGGTTTATATGGTACAGCTATCGGTGCTGGGGTATTGTTTTTGCCAATCAATGCAGGTATGAGTGGTTTATTACCTGTTTTACTGATGCTGGTATTAGCCTTCCCAATGACATTTTTTGCTCACCGTGGGTTAACACGCTTCGTTCTTTCTGGTTCAAAACCTGACGGTGATATCACTGAAGTTGTAGAAGAACATTTTGGTCGCACAGCAGGAAACTGGATCACCCTACTCTACTTCTTTGCTATTTACCCTATTCTTCTTGTTTATGGTGTTTCCATCACCAATAACGTCAATAAATTCTTAACCGAATTATTGGGCGTTGGCGCACCACCACGCTGGTTACTTGCCTTGATCCTTGTAGGCGGAGTGATGGCGATTGTGGCATTCGGTGAAAAATACATCGTAAAAGTCATGAGTATGTTAGTGTTTCCATTTATCGCCGTGCTGGTTGCATTCTCACTGTATATGATCCCACATTGGTCTGGTGATGTACTAAATACATTAACTTGGGAAGGTATCACTGAAGCAACAAAAAATACCGGCGGACAAAGCATCTGGGTCACTATTTGGCTAACAATCCCAGTGATGGTATTCGCATTTAACCACTCGCCAATTATCTCCGCTTTCTCCGTTGCAAAACGTGAAGAATACGGTGATGCAGCTGAACAAAAATGCTCACGGATCCTTGCTTCTGCACACATTCTGATGGTGCTGACAGTTATGTTCTTCGTGATAAGCTGTGTCTTTACCTTATCTTCAGCGGATCTTGCACAAGCTAAAGCACAAAATATCAGTATTCTTGACTACCTGTCTGGCTATTTTGACCAGCCATTCATTAAATATGCAGCTGCAATCATTGCCTTTATTGCAATTATTAAATCCTTCCTTGGTCATTATTTAGGTGCTCGTGAAGGTTTCAATGGCCTAGTTGAACGTGCTTACCGTGCAAAAGGTAAAACAATTGATGTTCGCAAGTTAAACCGCGGTACTGCAATCTTCATGTTAGTCACAACTTGGTTAGTGGCAACATTGAACCCAGGTGTGCTAGATATTATTGAAAGCCTCGGTGGCCCAGTTATCGCTATCTTACTGTTCTTAATGCCAATGTATGCAATTAGCAAGGTACCAGCAATGCGTAAATACTCAGGTAAAATCAGCAATGTATTTATCGTAATTATGGGTCTGGTCGCTATCTCTGCGGCAACATATAAGTTATTCTTCTAATTGAAGCCACTAGGTAGCGACCAACAACGGAAGCTACCTAATTTCAATGACTTTCTACAAAAGGAAGCACTGAATATGATTAGTGTATTTGATATCTTCAAAATTGGCATCGGCCCTTCTAGTTCCCATACCGTCGGCCCAATGAAAGCGGGCAAACAGTTTGTTGACGACCTTATCCAGCAAAAATTACTCTCTCGCACAACACGAATTGCAGTTGATGTATATGGTTCGCTATCTTTAACGGGTAAAGGCCATGCAACGGATATGGCGATTATTATGGGTCTTGCGGGTAACTTACCGGATACCATTGATATTGACGCTATTCCTGCTTTTATGCGTAATGTTGAGCAAACTGAAAGGCTCTCCCTTGCACAAGGGCAACATGAAGTTGATTTCCCTACTGAAGGGGGGATGAATTTTCATACAACCAATCTCCCCCTCCATGAAAATGGAATGAGTATTACGGCATTCAGTGGTGATGATGTTATTTACAGCAAAAATTACTATTCTATCGGCGGTGGTTTTATTGTCGATGAAGAACATTTTGGCCAGTCAGACGAAAATGCAGTTCAAGTCCCTTACCCATTTAAATATGCGGCCGACCTGCAAAAACATTGTAAAGACACAGGGTTATCACTTTCCGCACTCGTGATGCAGAATGAATTAGCGTTACGCAGTAAAGAAGAAATTCAGCAATATCTCTCGTCCGTATGGGATGTCATGAAATCCGGTATTGAACGGGGAGTGACAACCGAAGGTTTACTACCAGGCCCATTACGTGTGCCACGTCGAGCAGCAGCGTTACGTCGTCAACTCGTAACAACCGATAACACCAATATGGACCCAATGGCCGTCATTGATTGGATCAATATGTATGCGCTTGCCGTTAACGAAGAAAATGCAGCGGGTGGTCGTGTTGTAACGGCACCAACGAATGGAGCCTGTGGCATTATTCCTGCGGTATTAGCTTACTATGACAAATTCATTCGCCCTGTGAATGAAAATTCCTATACCCGTTATTTTCTAGTTTCCGGTGTCATTGGTGCATTATATAAAATGAATGCGTCAATTTCCGGCGCCGAAGTGGGCTGCCAAGGAGAAGTGGGTGTTGCTTGTTCGATGGCCGCTGCGGGGCTCGCCGAATTAATGGGCGGTAGCCCTGAGCAAGTGTGTATCGCAGCAGAAATTGCCATGGAGCATAACTTAGGTCTCACCTGCGACCCTGTTGGAGGGCAAGTTCAAGTACCTTGCATTGAACGTAACGCCATTGCTTCCGTTAAAGCCGTAAATGCCGCACGCATGGCATTACGCCGTGTCAGTGACCCACGTGTTTGCCTCGATAAAGTCATTGAAACCATGTATGAAACTGGTAAAGATATTAACGCTAAGTATCGTGAAACATCCCAAGGGGGATTAGCGATTAAATTGGCTCACTGCGAATAGCATTTGTTTATCTATCGTCTCTATAAAAATGCCTGCTAATGCAGGCATTTTTTTGTTCACATCATTTTCATTTAATCATTATTAACCGAAAATGGCACTCCACCAGCCGCTAATCGTTTTCATGATGTAATCCCAAATACGACCGAAGAACCCAGCCTCCTCAACGGCACTTTTTGCAACTAGAGGATGCTGTTCGACGACTTCATCATTCAGAATAAAGTTAATCGTTCCTACCGCTTGGTTTTTAGCAAGAGGCGCTTCAAGTGAATCGTTAGTTAGTTGAATATCCACTTTCAAGTTTTGCAATTGCCCTTTAGGAATCGTAATTGAAACATCATCGGCAACACCTAAATCAACTTCTGAAGTATCACCAAACCAGACACGCTGCTTTTTCAGTGTGGCATCTGCCTTAATTGGCGTGACAGTTTCAAAGAAACGGAAACCCCAAGTGAGTAATTTTTCGCTTTCAGAAAAACGCACACGGTCACTTGGCGCTCCCAACACAACTGAAATCAAACGCATATCGCCTTCTGTTGCAGAGGCGACTAGGTTATGGCCTGCTCCACTCGTGTGCCCAGTTTTTACGCCATCCACTTTTAAATTTTGGTTCCATAACAGACGGTTACGGTTTGGTTGACGAATTTTATTAAAGGTAAATTCTTTTTCCTTGTGCAGTGCGTATTCATCGGGAACATCACGGATCATTGCTTGGGTTAACAATGCCATATCCCGTGCAGTACTATATTGCCCCTCTGAATCGAGGCCATGAACGGTTTTAAAATGGGTATTCTTTAAACCAATCTTTTGCACGTATTGATTCATTAAACTCACAAATGAGTCTTGGCTACCTGCAACATAATCGGCAAGAGCAATACTGGCATCATTCCCTGACTGGATCACAATCCCTTTATTTAAATCCAATACGGAAACACGATCTTTTGGCTTTAAAAACATCAAAGAAGAGCCTTTAAGAACAGGGTTTCCCGTTGCCCATGCATCTTCACCTACCGTAACCATATCCTGTGGGGTAATTTTCCCCGCATTCACCGCTTGCCCAATCACATAGCTGGTCATAATTTTTGTTAAACTTGCGGGATCTAAGCGTTCATCTGGATTCCCAGACGCTAAAATTTTGCCGCTATTATAATCCATCAAAACAAACGCTTTTGCATCGACTTGAGGAGCAACCGGTGTCTGCGCCGCATAAGCACTGGTACTTACGGCAACCAAAAGACTCAACCCAATACCAGCTCGGCGGGTTTTTAAAGACAACATTTTCTTACTCATCGGTTATTCCTTCACTTAATTCTACACATTTAAATTACTGTCATTAACTCAACATCACTAAACGAGAACCCATCGCTGTGACAAAATTTGATAACTAGACCTAATATAAGACTTTAATTTCACTGAGGCCACTGATAACAAATAAACATTTGCCTCTGAGTAAATTTAATCTATCTTAACCATGGTCGATGCCAAAAAATCAATTTAGGAGACTGCCATGTTAACTGTTTGGGGACGCGTCAACTCTTCCAATGTCAAAAAAGTACTTTGGTGCTTAGAAGAATTAAATATCGCTTACAATCAAAAAGATGTGGGTGGCCCATTTGGTGGGCTAGATACACCTGAATATATAAAAATGAATCCAAACAGCACAATTCCAACTCTACAGGATGATGACTTTGCGCTGTGGGAATCGAATGCGATTTTACGTTACCTTACGGAAAAGTTTGATCATTCTCACTTATTGCTCGCACAAGACCTACAAGAACGAGCTGCCGCAGATAAATGGATGGATTGGAGTGGTGCTAATTTATTCGACCACATTAAACAGATGATGAACAAAATTGTTCGTGTCCCAGAAGCGGATAGAGACCCAGAACAAGCTAAAATTATTTATGGCAATATCAATCGGTTACTAACCATTGCTGATAATGCATTAGCTAACCAAGCCTATTTCAGTGGTGATAAATTTGGTATCGCTGACATTGCTATCGCACCACTATTTTACCCTTGGCATGAAATTGTCACTGAACGCCCCGAATTTAACAATTTGGAACGCTGGTACCAGCAACTGACCACACGCCCTGCGTTCCAAAAAATTGTCATGATCCCGATTAAATAATCACAGGGTCATATTCATCAAACTTGGGTTTGGGTACTGGTATTCAAACCCGAGTTCTTGGCAAATTCTATTACCGTTAATGGTTTTCCCCACTAACGTATTCTTCTCTTCAATAAATTGAGGCGGGGTTAACCCGATAGATTGTGCTGCATGAGTATAAAATTCGGCTCGTGTTGGGTGGACTGGCGCACAGAGGTTATAAATATGTCCCCCTTGCGGTTGCTGGAGCAATAATAAAATGGCGGCAATCACATCATCTTGATGCACCATATTCACAGGTTGGTTTGCCCCCTTCACCCCGGTTTTCCCCGCTAAAAAACGCCCTGCATGGCGTTTTTCACCGACTAATCCCGCTAATCGCAGAATATCCACCGATATGTTCGGTAACTGATGCAACCACTGTTCTGTCGCCACCAAGGCTTTAGCTGATTCAGTTACCCCATCCAATGGGCTGTTTTCGGTCATTTCACCATTTTGTTCCCCATAAACCGCAGTAGATGACGTGAAAATAACTTTAGGCACCTGAAAGGCTATTGCGCTATTCACCAGTGTTTCAATCGCCATCACATAGTATTCGGTATTAATTTTAGAGGGCGGAAGCAAGATAACGATAGCATCACTTTGTTCCATCAACTGCGCTAAATCGTCGTCATCACATTCAAGTTCTGGGGTTAATTTCAATGCATAACACTCAATTCCAACCGCTTGAGCGGCTTCAATACCATCTGGTGTCGTTTTAGTTCCAACCACATGAATGCCTTGAGACAATAAGGCTTGGGCGAGCGGTAACCCAACCCACCCTAACCCGATGACAGTGACTTTTTTCATATGAAAACTCCCCAATCGTTCAACTGACTGAAATTAATCACAGAGTAGCTGAAAACCATAAAACTTCCGAATACAATTTCTGAGGGATTTATCACTATAAAAGCGCATCAACTAATTATTATTGGTTATTTTTTAAAAAAAGGTTGCATTCATAGGGGGAAATCGGATAGGTTGAATACCAATGAGTATTTAGTTAGCACAATGAATGTTTAGTCATTCACTTAAATAACAGAACGGAAGACATTATGAATCGTATTTCACGCAACCATCATCACCACCATCATCCTGACTAGTCTTTCGGGCGATGTGTGCTGGAAGACGTTCAACGAATCTTCCGGTGGCTGAAATGCGAATTGAGAGAACCCTCGGAAGATAATCTTCCGAGGGTTTTTTTATTCTTGAACAAAGAGTTACTAAACAAAAAATTTTAAAAGGGATAAGGGTAAAGTCATGTTGGATAAATCACGTTTACGTATTGCAATACAAAAATCAGGCCGTCTGAGTGAAGAATCAAGAGAATTGCTTTCTCGCTGTGGCATCAAAATCAATTTACAACAACAACGTTTGATTGCTTATGCAGAAAATATGCCTATTGATTTACTCCGCGTTCGCGATGACGATATTCCGGGGCTGGTCATGGACGGTGTCGTTGACTTAGGGATCATCGGTGAAAACGTTCTTGAAGAAGAGTTATTAAACCGCCGTGCTCAAGGGGAAAACCCGCAGTATAAAACCCTGCGTCGTCTTGATTTCGGTGGGTGCCGCTTATCTCTCGCTGCCCCATTAGATTTCAACTATACTGGTGCTGAGTGCTTAAATGGCTCACGCGTTGCAACTTCCTACCCTCACTTGTTAAAACGCTATTTCGACCAAAAAGGCATTCAATTTAAATCATGCTTGTTAAATGGTTCAGTCGAAGTTGCCCCGCGTGCTGGCCTTTCCGACGCTATCTGTGACCTCGTCTCTACAGGTGCAACACTTGAAGCAAACGGTCTAAAAGAAGTGGAAGTTATTTATCGCTCTAAAGCCTGTTTAATTCAACGTGATGGCGAGATGTCGCCGGAAAAACAACAGCTTATTGACCGCATGATGACCCGTATCCAAGGTGTTATTCAAGCACGTGAATCCAAATACATCATGTTGCACGCGCCAAGTGAAACACTGGAAGAGATCATTGCCTTGCTGCCGGGCGCTGAACGCCCAACAATTCTACCGTTAGCAGGCGAACAAAGCCGTGTGGCGATGCACATGGTGAGCTCAGAAACGCTGTTCTGGGAAACCATGGAAAAACTCAAAGCTTTAGGTGCAAGCTCTATTCTTGTCCTGCCAATTGAAAAAATGATGGAGTAAGCCGTCATGAAAATGGGATTTAACCAACCTGTTCGCTGGTCGGCTTGTAACCAAGAGCAACAAAGCGCTTTATTAATGCGCCCCGCAATAGCGGCTTCTGGTAGCATTAGTACTGCGGTTAGCCAAATTATTGACCAAGTCCGTAACGAGGGCGATATCGCTCTCAAAGCACTGAGCCGTCGTTTCGATAAAACTGAAATCGAAACAGTGCGTGTACCTGCAAATGCTGTTGACGCGGCAGAGGCTCGTCTTGGTGATGAAATCAAAACAGCAATGAAAACCGCCATTGGTAACATTCGTCGTTTTCACGAAGCCCAAAAACCCACTCCGATTACAGTAGAAACACAGGCAGGCGTCGTGTGCCAACAAGTCACACGCCCAATAGATGCGGTCGGTTTATATATTCCGGGAGGGTCTGCTCCCTTGTTATCAACGGTCATGATGTTGGGAACCCCTGCGAATATCGCAGGCTGTCGCAAAATTATTTTGTGTTCGCCCCCACCTATTGCCGATGAAATTTTGTATGCTGCGAAACTGTGTGGCATCAGTGATATTTTCCAAGTAGGCGGTGCGCAAGCGATTGCTGCAATGGCATTTGGTACCCAAAGTATTCCTGCAGTTGATAAAATTTTTGGCCCCGGTAATGCCTATGTCACTGAAGCAAAACGCCAAGTGAGTCAAAGCCATGATGGAGCCGCTATTGACATGCCTGCGGGGCCTTCCGAAGTGTTAGTCATTGCTGATAACGGTGCAAACCCAGCATTTACCGCATCTGATTTGCTATCTCAAGCAGAGCATGGCCCTGATTCACAAGTTATTTTATTAACTGATGATGAAAACTTTGCCCAACGCGTGATCGAAGAAACAGAAAAACAATTAGCGCAACTTTCACGTGCAGAAATTGCTCGAGAAGCATTGAGCGCCAGCCGTGTCATTATTGCTGATTCGATCGAACAATGCGTTGAAATTAGCAATCGCTATGGACCTGAGCACTTGATTTTACAAACACGCAATGCCGATGACCTAGTCGATTCTATCACTAGCGCAGGTTCCGTGTTTGTCGGAGACTGGTCACCCGAATCTGCAGGAGACTACGCTTCAGGCACAAATCACGTATTACCCACTTACGGGTATACTGCAACCTATTCAAGCCTTGGCCTCGCTGACTTTATGAAGCGAATGACGGTGCAAAAACTGTCGCAGCAAGGCTTATTAGGCTTAGCCAACACCATCGAAACTTTAGCGCAAGCAGAGCAACTCACCGCTCACAAAAATGCCGTTACCTTACGCGTTAACGAACTAAAAAAACAAAATCAGGAGTAAGTCATGAGCCAACCATTTAATGCCGCCAGTCTTGCACGTGAAAATGTTAAAACCATGACGCCTTATATGTCTGCACGACGTTTAGGGGGAAATGGCGACGTTTGGCTCAATGCCAATGAATACCCAATTGCACCTGATTACCAATTCAGTGAACGCAACCTTAACCGTTATCCTGAATGCCAACCGTTTGCGGTGATCAATAACTATGCAGCTTATGCCAAAGTTAAACCAGAACAAGTGCTCGTTTGCCGTGGGGCCGATGAGTCCATCGAGTTGTTAATCCGCGCATTTTGTGAGCCGGGGAAAGATGCGGTGATGTTTTGCCCGCCAACCTATGGCATGTACAGCGTCAGTGCAGAAACCTTTGGTGTTGAACAAAAGAAAATCATGGCGTTGCCAGACTGGGCATTAAACGTTAACGCGATCCGTGAAAATCTATCCAATACCAAACTGATTTATATTTGCAGCCCGAATAACCCAACAGGCAATATCATCGACAATAAAGATTTACGCGAAGTGCTAGATATGGCTGCAGGCCGTGCATTAGTCGTTGTCGATGAAGCCTATATTGAGTTCTGCCCACAATACAGTGTGGCAAACTGGTTAGCACAATACCCAAACTTGGTAATTTTAAGAACCTTATCCAAAGCCTTTGCATTAGCAGGTTTACGTTGTGGTTTTACTTTAGCATCCCCTGAAGTGATTGAAGTGCTATTAAAGGTTATCGCCCCTTACCCGTTATCAACCCCTGTTGCGATGATTGCAGCTCAAGCCCTTGAGCCCCAAGGTATCGAGACGATGAAAAGCCGTGTAGAAACGGTAACAGAAAACCGTATTGCACTTCGTGAAGCGCTACGCGACTTATCAGTGGTTGAACATGTTTATCCAAGTGAAACCAACTATATTTTGGTGCGTTTCACTGATGGAAATAAAGTCTTTAAAGCCCTGTGGGACCAAGGCATTATTTTACGTGACCAAAGTAAACAACCCGGTCTCATTAATTGCCTGCGTATTACTATTGGGACAGAAATAGAAAATACCCGTGTTATTGAAGCTATTGCAGCACTTTGCTAATTAGGAATGATTCATGAGCCAGAAAATTTTATTTATCGACCGTGATGGAACATTAATTACCGAGCCGCCAACTGACTTTCAAGTTGATAGTTTAAGTAAACTCGCCTTTGAAAAAGCAGTTATTCCTAGCTTACTTGCTCTGCAAAAAGCCAATTACCGTTTAGTGATGATAACCAATCAAGACGGCTTAGGCACCGATAGCTTTCCAACAGCAGATTTCGAACCCCCTCATAATTTAATGATGCAGGTATTTGAGTCCCAAGGCGTTAAATTTGATGAAGTGTTAATTTGCCCACATAAGCCCGAAGATAACTGCGCTTGCCGTAAACCTAAATTGCAGTTAGTTGAGCGCTATTTAGACAGCAACGTATTAGACAGCGAAAACAGCTATGTGATTGGTGACCGTGAAACAGATATTCAATTAGCTAAAAATATGGGTATCAAAGGGTTACGTTATAACCCAGCTGAACTTGACTGGGAAGCTATCACCCAGCAATTAACCAAACGCAACCGCCATGCACTGGTGAAGCGTGTAACAAAAGAAACCAATATCCAAGTTGAAGTGTGGCTGGACCAAGAAGGCGGCAGCAAAATTAGCACTGGCGTAGGCTTCTTTGACCACATGTTAGACCAAATCGCGACTCACGGCGGTTTCCGATTAAACATTGAAGTGAATGGCGATTTATTTATCGATGACCACCACACGGTTGAAGACACTGGTCTTGCACTAGGTGAAGCACTGAAAGTGGCGCTGGGTGATAAACGCGGTATCGCACGTTTTGGTTTCGTTCTGCCAATGGATGAATGCCAAGCGCGCTGTGCACTGGATATTTCAGGTCGCCCGCACCTTGAATACAAGGCCGAGTTTAAATACCAACGCGTCGGTGACTTAAGCACAGAAATGATTGAGCACTTCTTTAGCTCACTTTCCTATGCCATGGGTTGCACATTACACCTGAAAACCAAAGGGAAAAACGATCACCACAAAGCCGAAAGTTTGTTTAAAGTTTTCGGCCGCACATTGCGCCAAGCAATTCGTGTTGAAGGGGATACGTTACCTAGCTCGAAAGGGGTTCTGTAATGAACGTTGTCATCCTTGATACCGGCTGTGCAAATTTAGCCTCCGTGGCTTATGCGGTGAAACGCCTAGGCTATAACCCTGTGGTGAGCCGTGATACCAATACTATTTTACAAGCTGACAAAGTCTTTTTGCCGGGGGTTGGTACTGCTAGCGCAGCCATGGAAAAGCTCACTGAACGTGAATTAGTTCCGTTAATCAAAGCACTTACCCAACCGGTGTTAGGTATCTGTTTAGGCATGCAGCTACTCGGCTCTTTTAGTGAAGAAGGCCAATCTACAGTGCCACTACTGGGGTTAATTGATAGCCCTGTACAAAAAATGGATGCCAATGGACTTCCAGTTCCTCATAGCGGTTGGAACCAAGTCAAAGCCTTAGCAGGAAACCCCTTGTTTAGGGATATCCCTGATAATGCCTATTTCTATTTTGTACACAGTTATTCGATGCCTATTTCCAGCAATACCATCGCGCAAACGCAATATGGCAATCCGTTTAGCAGTGCCGTGAATTGCGATAACTTCTATGGTGTCCAATTTCATCCAGAACGTTCTGGCGCAGCAGGTTCACGTTTGATTCAAAACTTTTTGGAGATGTAATTACCATGATCATTCCCGCATTAGATTTAATCGATGGCACTGTGGTGCGATTGCATCAAGGGGATTACGCCAAACAAACTGATTATGGCAATGACCCACTCCCACGTTTGCAGCAATATGAAAAAGAAGGGGCAAAACTATTGCACCTCGTGGATTTAACGGGTGCGAAAGACCCGCAAAAACGCCAAATTCCACTGCTCAAAAAATTATTAGCTGGCGTGAGTGTTCCCGTACAAGTTGGTGGTGGTATTCGTACCGAAGAAGATGTTAAAGCCTTACTGGAAGCCGGAGCGGCTCGTGTTGTCATTGGCTCAACTGCGGTGACCAAACCTGAATTGGTTAAAACATGGTTTGAAACCTATGGTGGGGAAGCCATTGTACTTGCGTTAGATGTACGAATTAATGACAAAGGCGTAAAAGAAATTGCCATCAGCGGCTGGCAGGAGAATTCAAATTTAACTTTAGAGCAAGCCATTGAAATATATCGCCCTTATGGCTTAAAACACGTCCTTTGTACTGATATTTCCAAAGATGGAACATTGGCGGGTTCTAATGTGAATTTATACCAAGAAATTAGCCAAAAATTCCCTGATATTGCCTTTCAGGCATCAGGGGGAATTGGCGATTTAGATGATATTGCGGCTATTCCACCATCTGGTGCAGCTGGCGTGATTGTTGGTCGTGCATTATTAGAAGGTAAATTCACCGTTGCGGAGGCAATAAAATGTTGGCAAAACGCATAATTCCTTGCTTAGACGTCCGTGATGGGCAAGTGGTTAAAGGTGTCCAATTTCGTAATCACGAGATCATCGGTGATATTGTTCCATTAGCACAACGCTACGCCCAAGAAGGCGCTGACGAGCTGGTGTTTTATGATATTACCGCCTCTTCTGATGGCCGAGTGGTAGACAAAAGCTGGGTTGCCAAAGTCGCCGAAGTGATTGATATTCCTTTTTGTGTTGCAGGTGGGATTAAAAGTGTTGACGATGCCGCGCAAATTCTGTCTTTTGGTGCAGATA
Source organism: Providencia rettgeri (assembly GCF_013255915.1). Taxonomy (GTDB): domain Bacteria; phylum Pseudomonadota; class Gammaproteobacteria; order Enterobacterales; family Enterobacteriaceae; genus Providencia; species Providencia hangzhouensis. Next base: position 3,344,553 of record NZ_CP053896.1, read on the forward strand.
AAATTTCCATCAACTCCCCGGCATTATCCGACCCTACATTAATCAGCCGTTTAGCTGAACGCTTTGGCGTACAATGTATCGTTGTCGGTATTGACACTTGGTTCGATGATAGCTCAGGTGAATATCTCGTTTACCAATTTACTGGCGATGAAAAACGTACCACACAAACCACGTGGAAAACCCTTGATTGGGTAAAAGAAGTACAACAACGTGGCGCGGGTGAAATTGTGTTAAATATGATGAACCAAGATGGTGTACGCCAAGGGTATGATCTACAACAACTCAAAAAAGTCCGTGACGTCTGCCAAGTGCCCTTGATTGCCTCTGGCGGCGCAGGTGAAAAAGTGCATTTTCTTGATGCCTTCACTGACGCAGGTGTTGATGGTGCTTTAGCCGCTTCTGTATTTCATAAACAAATTATTAATATCGGTGACTTAAAACAATACCTAGCCGAAAACGGAGTTCAAATTAGAGTATGTTAACCACAGAACAATGCAGCCAACTTGCATGGCAAAAAGTCGATAACCTGATGCCTGTTATCGTACAACACGCCGTTTCAGGTGACGTGCTAATGCTTGGGTATATGAACCCAGAAGCATTGCAAGTCACCTTAGACAGCCGTAAAGTCACTTTTTTTTCTCGTACAAAACAACGTTTGTGGACGAAAGGCGAAACCTCCAATCATTTTCTAAATTTGGTGGATATCTACCCTGATTGTGACAGTGATACGCTACTGGCTCTCGCACTGCCGGATGGCCCAACTTGCCATAACGGTACACAAAGCTGCTTCGCGCCCGCACAAAGTGACTGGGGCTTTTTATTTGAGTTAGAAACGTTACTCAAAGAGCGCAAAACCGCTTCTCCTGAAAGCTCCTATACCGCGCGTTTATATGCTAGCGGTACTAAACGTATTGCTCAAAAAGTGGGTGAAGAAGGTGTTGAAACCGCTCTGGCGGCAACCGTTAATGACCGCGCTGAATTGACTAACGAAGCCGCGGATTTGATGTACCACTTATTAGTCTTACTACAAGACCAAGAGCTGGATTTAAGCACGATAATCAAACGTTTAAAAGAGCGTCATCAATAAATAACAGGCTGCCAGCCTCGCTGGCAGTTTTATTTTATGGATGCAAAATATTATCGATTTGCGCATCGCTCAATGAAATACCAAAGAATTTCAGATAGAAATCAGCCGTTTCTTGTTTCATATCGATATCCACAAAGCGCTCTGGGTAAAGAGTTTGTGCTAACCAAAGAAATTGTAAGGCCTCTTCTGAAGTTTCACGGCACCACCAAAACATCCCTTTTGGGTTTACATACACCTGTTGGTTTTTTACTGCGCTCATTGCCTTCCATTGGGAAGATGTTCGTATGATATTAGCATCTTCTTTATTCATCGCCACAATCACATCAGGGTTTGCGCTAATAATGGTTTCTAACAAGACTTCACCAGAGTTATTTTTTTTGTCAGAAAACCAGGTTTCTGCCACGTTTTTCGCCCCTGCTAAATCCATCCAATCTTGATTTAATGATGGGCGGCCAGACGTAAATAACACGTTCCCCATACTGTGGTATACCGTCCGTTTTTCTGCATCAGTGAGCCCTTTTAGTCGTTCATTAACTAATACGATATTACGGTCAAAATAGCGTTGATATTCAATAGCTTTACTTTGCGCATCAGGGCCCAGCTCTTTTGCTGTGGCTTGAACCCTTTCTTGTAACGATTTTAATGAATTCGCTGGGTATTCAACCAGTTTCATCCCTGCATTTTCTAATAAATCACGTTGTGGGACTTCCATTCCTTTAGCAATGAACAGTAACTCCGTACGTAATGAAATGATTTGTTCTGGGTTTAATTGATTGCTAATACTGATCACTGGAACATCATCAATATTGGGTAACATTTGGCGAAATAATGGAATTTTTTTCGCGATCATCGATGTGCCGACAATTTGCTCACCGTAACCTAGCATCATAATAATAGTATTTTGTGCTGGCCACGGTGTTGCAATACGCAATTCGGGGTTATCTGTCTTCGCCTGTATTGCGCTACTCATTAGTAGTCCAAACAGTAAAATAACCGATTGCAGAAAAATGGTTTTTCTCATATTTTTCACGCCGTTTCACCTTAACGTAAAACGGCATACTCCTAGACTGTTATAATTAGAAATCAAACGTAACCGTTGCGCGAACTTCACGGCCTGAACCTAAAAAAGCACTTCCCCCTTTCCCTTCTCCATTGATACCTGATGGAAAAATGGAAGCCCAATAGCGCTCATCCGTTACGTTATTGACGGATAATCTGACCGTCGTTGGAACTTGATTGATTTTTGTACTATAACGAGTTCCTAAATCCAATGTTGTGTAGCTACCTGCCCAACTAGTATTGGTGTCATTAGCAGCTCGTTTTCCTGTATAGTGCACATTAGCGCTGTACACCAGTTCTGGCATTGTCGGTAAACTGTATTCCACTAACATATTGGCTTGAACTTTCGGCACACCAACAACACGTTTATCACGCGTTGTCGTGAACTTGGTATCTTTGAGTTTTGGATCTAAGAAAGTCACGCCGCTATAGACATTTAGCCCTTGCCAAACATGGCCGGTTGCCGTGAGCTCTAGCCCTCGGTTTACTTGTTCACCTTGTTTGCGGAACACGTTGTCATCCCCCGCGTAGGCAAATGGCCGCTCCAAATGGAATACCGCAGCACTAAGGTTTAAATCTGCTACATCGGCTTTAATACCCAATTCATATTGTTTGCTACGATAAGGGTCTAAAGTCTGCCCTTCATTTTTCAGGTTTTGATTCATCGGCGCGGTATCCCCCTCTTCTAACGAATCAGCATAGCTAATATAAGTCATCACCTGAGGGGTAATTTTATACATCAATGCTGCTTGAGGGCTGAGGCCATGGTCATTGGTCTGGCTGGTTTTGTGGTTTTGTTTATCAAAGCTACGGCTTTCAATCCAACTTTGGCTGAGATAAAACATGGCTGACCATTGTGAATCAAACGTGATTGTGTCACCGACAGTGATACTTTGTTGGCTATTTTCAGCTGATTTATAACGTGAACCTCCCGTATGAATTTTGCCATCCGATGGCTCTTCCATTGGCGACGGGCGGTGCATATTGGTTTGCCCCAAATCACGTCTCACGCTCTTGTCTTTTGCACTATAAATCGACCAAACATAGCCATTCGTCGCTAATGATAAATCATGACCAATAGAGCCCGTGTCTACATGACCATTAATTACCACTGAATTACTCAACACACGAAAACGTCCCGATGCGGGGGAATCACTTAATGAGCGGCTAATGGTTCCATTGTTATCTTGAATGGCACTCGTCACCGTACGCATCGCCCTATCCGCTTGCTGATAACCAATTGCCGCTTTTAGTGTCCAATCCTCATTAAAATCATGAATTAATCGAGTACTAACGGTATCAGTGGTTAAATCATTTCCTGCGGTATGCAAAGCTAAATTTTTATCTTGTGGATTAGGTGCTTTTGGTAATTTAATAGCAGAGCCATAACTAAAACTACCCACATAGCCTTTTTGCACAAAATTATAGTGGCTGGCATTAAACTGAAGCTGTGTACCCGGTTGAATATTCCAATCAAGCGCCACAGAGGCTAACTTACGGCGTAATGTGCTCTCTTTAAGGCTGCCTGTTCCCTCTTCATCCAACAAATTAAGGCGATATCCAAAACGTTTATCAGCATCAAAATAACCGCCTAAATCAGCATGCCCACTATAGGCATTACGGCTTTGGTAACCTAAAGAAAAACGCTGAATATCCTCTGGGCGTTTTGTGGTGAAATTAAACTGCCCTGCGGGACTTGCAGGGCCATACAATGCTCCCGTCAAGCTATTAATAATGTCCACTCTATCCAACATTTCCACGGGGAATGCCGTTGTTGACACCATATACAGGTCATCAATCCGGCTATTCGTCACCACGCCACCTTGCATACCTCGGCTTTGTGGACGCCCTACATCCATCCCTCCACGGGCTTGCATTTGTGTACTTGGCGCATATTTCAATAACTCACTCAAACTTTTAGCTTGTTGATTATTAATCATTTCGCGGCTAATCGTGGTTGTAGAATACGGCGTATCAATCCACTCACGGTTGCCTAATGGACCAATATCAATTTGCGATGTGAAAAAGCCAGCACCAGCCTGTGCTTCCATGATTACATCACTTGGTGCTGCGGTGACTAACATTCTATCTTGCCTAGGTTTAGCCAGTTGCTCAGAAACTTGTGCTGCAACAATAGACGGTGCGATCCCTGCAATAAGCGGCATAATGAGATATAAATTAAATTTACGAGTCATATTATCTTTTCGTTATATAAATTTTTATATTACCTATAATAAAATGCAGCGTAAATGATCAAACTCAATTCTTAATAAGATGTATTCTCAACCATGATAAAAAAAAGGAAAAATAACTCATTGATTTTATTTTGAATAATTAATTCACCAGAAGATATGACAATAAAACCCAAGAATAGATTAACAATATAGTTAAAAACCGCATCTGATATGCAATTTATAATATTTCCCAAATTTATGTTTTTGACTCGCTATATTTCACGGTTGTATCTCTTAATTAACTTGTTATCATTTCTTATTATTGATGTGGTTTTAAAGGGAAAAAACAGTGTCTGAAAATTCTATTTTTATGCAACTCACACAATTACTTGATAAAAATAATGCAAAATATCGTGTGATGGAGCACCCCACAGCAGGGAAATCGGAAGAAGTGGCAAAAATACGTGGCACACAGCTTGGGCAAGGGGCAAAAGGACTAGTATGCCATGTAAAAGGAAATGGCGTTCGCCAACATGTACTGGCGATTTTACCCGCTGATAAACAGGCTGATTTAAATAAGGTTGCCACGGCCATTGGTGGAACCCGCGCATCTTTAGCAAGCCCAAAGGAAGTCGATGAGCTCACTCAATGTGTGTTCGGGGCTATTCCGCCTTTTAGTTTTCACCCTAACTTAAAGTTAATTGCCGACCCACTATTATTTGAACGTTTTGAGGAACTAGCTTTTAATGCCGGTACATTAGAGCGCTCTATTATTTTAAATACAGAAGATTATCAAAGAATAGCCGCACCGACTTTAGTTGAGTTTATTCGCACAGAAGAAAATTAGTTTTGTATTAAAAAAAGGGTATTCCACAGAATACCCATCAATAAGTAAAATTAACCAATCAATCGCTGATCATATTCCTGACAGGCATTTTTTAATGCCACAAAATCTGATCCACAAATAAACCGCTTTAATGCGGTAAATTTTTCTTCTGGCCAATCATAAATTTTCAATGCGAGTAATTCAGTAATAATATCTGACGGAAAACGATATTTTATTACCTTAGCGGGATTTCCACCTACAATACAATAAGGCTCGACATCTTTAATTACCACGCTATTCGTTGCAATAACTGCGCCTTCACCAATTTTAACACCCGGCATGATAAAGGCACGCATGCCAACCCAGGCTCCGTCGCCAATCACTGTGTCGCCTTTTCCTACATAAGCTTCTTCAATAAATTCAAGAAAAGGATATAAGCAAAACCAATCCATTCGGTGAGTATGGTTCCCTCCCATTAATATCACAGCTTCGCTACCAATACAGACATAATCACCGATATAAAGTTGGTCAACATTCCATGCTAGCTGCCAGTCTCGGCTTTGTTCATCACCTTGTAAATAACGCACAACTGACTGCTCAAAACCGTTATCCCAACAGTCGCTGTAATAACTATGCCTACCTTTGATATGGATATTGGGGTTTTGTACAACCTCATGAAGTAGCTCATATTTCGACCAATGCTTTTGATTCATGGCACTAAACCTTTTAATTCGTTTATATTTACCATAGAACGCATTCTATGGTGATGTATCCGCGTTCAAAATACATCACACTAAGTAATCATTGGCTTTTTTAGTAATGAGTTATTCATTTTAACCTCGCTAGTTCAAATAATATTAATTTCCTCACTCATGGTGAGCTTTCCAATACTTAGAGTATCATTTAGGAGTAACTATTAAACCATTCATCTTTTTTTTAAAGATATTTTATCTTACCATCAACTAAAAATTAGACCAGCTTATACGAAACAACAAATAGATAAGATAATACTTTATGCCAAATAAAAACTTAAGTACGACTTCACCATCATTATTGATTAACAGCTTAAAAAGCCATATTTTATCAATAGGAAACAATGATTATTATATAGATACTATAAATAAGTCTAACTCCATTCTAGATTATTGGCATTTAATAACAGAAATAAACAAATCCTTCGGTAATCTCTCATTTTTTGAAAATGGGAAAACTAATCATTACTTTAATAATAACCTGCACTCTAGTGATGTAGATGGTGAATTAAAAGGAAATGTATTTTTCGCCCAAGCTAATATTATCCCATCTAAACTCCATATAAATGGAGATAGTAAGCCTAAACTAGTTAAGGAACGTAAGACTTTAATTATGTTTAAACCGCATACTCATATCCCAGAAGAAAATCCAATTCAATTAAATATTTATGATAAAAATAATAATTTAATCATGCAAAAACCGCTATCTCCCCCATCTAAACTACCAAAAATTGCAGATAATAGTATAAGAGAAACTAATTTATTACCTCGTGATTTCAAATCACCGGTAAATTTCGACCTTGTCATGAGATCTAATAGTGAATTAATTGAAATATCCAAAAATCAAAATTACTTACACGAAACAATTTTAGATAATAACAAAATAAATTTAAAACTTAATCATAACAATATAAAAACACCTTTCATTCTAAATAATAGCATCAAATATAAAGGTAAAACTATAAAATTACACAATACTGACAATAACGATATTGAAGTTAATTATGGCAATAACACTTCTATATTACCGTCAAAATCATCCACCCTTTTTATATGTGATGAAAATGGACATTGGCTAACAAAAAATGATGCTAAACAAATAAAATATTACAGCCCCCCTAGAAAAGCAACCTCAAATACTCTTCCAATTATTTATTTTGAAATTGGAAACCTGCCAGATATCGATATAAATAAAATAGACGCAGATTTTTTTGAGAAAAATCTAGAAGAAAACTCCACCTTAAAAATAATGAAAATGGATTATGATAGAGTCAAAAAATTCACACTAAAAAAGAATAAAAAATTCACATCTAAAAAAATAATTTTCACATCAGAAGCTAAAGAGTCAACATTCATCCACACTACAAATAAAGTTTTCGAGCTAAAAAAAGACAGTGTATTATTATTCCATTGTAATTCAAATGGCAAATGGGAAAACATTCCTATTTCTTCTAGTAACACATCAAAAATCAACAACTCATACCCTAATAAATTTGATCTAACTTTAGATGAAAATGAATTAATCATTGAGGCTTCGAAAAAAAGAAATTATTTAAATAATCTAATAAAGAATAATGACTCAATAAAAATATTGACTAGTGATGGTAATTGGAGTCGTGACTTCACATTAAATAAAAATGATGCATTCCATAATAATAAAATACTGTTTAGCTCTAATGCATCGTATAACAGTTACATTCATTATGGAAAAAACACTATAAAGTTACAAACAGGTGAAAACGTCCTTTTTGTCTATGATTTAGATAAAAAATGGATCCCTATTAATCAGAATAACAAAGAAAATTTCATTAGCAACTTGGAATATATAGATAAAACATGGTCTACTACAATCCCAAAAGAATATATCCATCCAGAAATAAAACTTGAATTTAATTATCAAGGTCAGAAAAGTACATTATCTAACATTGATGTAGGTGCCCCAAATGAATTACTCATTAATACTTTTGATATCGGGTTACTTACACCACCAAGAAATGAACATCTTTTCCTAAATAAATTCGAACTAAATCGCCAATATTATCAAACGGTTCCAGTCAGTAAACTAATTGTTTCTCGCTACGAACCCATCCATTTGTTAAAAGTAGTCATGCCTGATGGCCAAGTTTTTACAGAAAATGCACCGGATGAGGGAGGAGGCCATAGTGGCAGCATGAGAGAGTTGATCACTAAATCTTTTTATGCTGATGGTGTTAACACTGCAAATTATGGTGTAAATAGTTCTGCTCCGGACACTGATTCCTTTGTTCTAACTCCCCAAATAACTGCCTATAACTCTGTCGGAATGTATAAAAATGGTAGAGTAGTTCACGGCTGGTCTGGTGGTAGAGGTAAAGCTACATTATATAGTACAGATAATAATGAGATCAGCCATGAATTCGGTCACAATTTTGGTTTAGGTGATCATCACGGGGGAGTTGAAGGCGGCTCCCATGCAGCTGCAAATAAAAAAAATTCAACCTGGCTGTGGGATTCAGATAATAACTATTTTATTCCAAATATGTATAAAAATGGTACATTAAATCATGATGGAATGAATGGAGGTGAAGCTTATGATGCGCGTTACAACGTTTACACCGCTTATACACCTAATTCTTTTATTGAAATTCAAAATAGATTTGAAAATCAGCATGTATTTAGTGAAAAATCAAAAACAGGATATAAAAAATGGGATCCAGAAATAAAAGAGATGGTAGATGCATATTTAGAACTATCACAATATAACGCCATCGAGTTTACTGCAATAAATGGTTCAGATATTACAGCTAACGATTTAAATTCACTATTGAAAAAAAACAAAAACGTTATTATTCATAATGGAAATGGTTATCATGCCATAAAAATCAATATTCCATTAGCAAATGAAAGTAATAAGGGTGCTATTTTAAGAATAGAATCAGTCGCGGATTACAATAGTGAGCTTCATATTAACAACAAGATTGAATTAATTAAAAAAAATGATTCAATTTGTTATATTTCAGATGGCTACACTTGGAATCGAAAAGATAACAATGAAACAATCCTCTATAAAGTTCCCTATAAACAAGGGGTACCTGTTGTGACCTTAATGGGGTTCTATGACCCTAAAGACGTAATCGATAGCTATATCTACCCTTCTTTATATGGTTCTTATGGTATGGTTTATAGCCATGATAAAAAAATAGACACTCAAATGCCATATTTAGAGGTTATTTTTGAAGATGGGAAAATAAGCCAGTACCAACTTCATAACTTCCGTTCAAATGAAGAGATGATGAATAAATTTCATGTTAATATTGAGCGAAGTTTAAACCCCATAAAAGCTAATCTTTATATTAATAATAAAATTGTCCATTCTAGAGAAATTGAAATAAAGAAGAATAGACTCCTAACAACGATTAATGGTGATATTGCATAATTTTATCTAAGTTATCACTAATTACTAAATTAATTAGTGATAACTATATACGACATAATGAAAAATAAAATCTTCAAACGGTCTACTCTATATTGATTTAACAAGAGATAAGCTCTTTTTTCTTGCAAGCAATCCAAACAAACAGCCAACCAGCATAACTAATGCTAATGATATTTTTGGTGCGATAGGCAAACTGATTGCACAGAGTCCGAGAGTTGCTCCCCCTGCCATTTGAACAAAACCCACTAAGGCAGATGCAGTGCCTGCTTCATTACCAAACGGTTCTAAAGCATAACTGGTTGCCGTTCCCATCATAAAGGCCAGCCCTGTACAAGCACAAGCGACAGGTAACATATAGACTAACCAATGGCTTTGTATTTCTATCGGCAATACGACAAAACCTAGCAATAATCCTAAGCAGCCAAGTGCCATCATTGAACTACCAACCAATAAACAGGTTGGTCGCCCTATTTTATGAATAAAATAATTAGCGATATAACTGGCAAACATGATCCAAAAACCATTAACACCAAATACTATAGAAAACGCGAGCGGAGTTAACTGGGCATCCCCCATCAACACAGTTGGTGCAAGTGACACATATGTTAATGCCATACCCATCGTGCCTGCGTTCACTAAGGCAAAAATAATAAATTGATGATTCCCCAAAATTCGCCAATAAGTTTTCAGCGGAATAACTTTTGCTTTAGGTAAATTAGCCGGACGTGTCTCCGGTAAAAAAGCTGCAATTAACACTAATATGACTAATGCATACAAAGCAAGAAACCAGAACGGTGCTCGCCAGCCCCACGCTTCTGCTAACAGGCCTCCGAGCAGCGGAGCTAACGCAGGAACAATATTCAATGTTCCATTTAAAAAACCAAAAGCGCGGGCCGCTTCTGTGCCATTCATTCGGTCACGTACACAGCTAAATGCCACCACCGAAGTACAACAGACTGCAACCCCTTGCAATAAACGCGAGGCAATAAATACTGTGGGTGTTGTTGCTACAATGGCAACACCAGCACCAATGATGTACAACACCATGCCCAAAATCGCGATAGGTTTTCGTCCATATCTATCGACTAATGGGCCCGAAATCAATTGCCCTAGCCCCAGAACAAGAATGAACAATGCTATCGTTGACTGGATCACCGACTCACTGCTTCCTAAATCCTTCGCAATATCAGGTATTGTTGGTAAATATAAATCAATCCCTAATGGACCAAGTAATACCAATAAAAGTAATAAGATAAGAAAATTACGCATAAACCATGCCCAGACTCGATAAAGTTAATTTTTAAAATATGAGATGCAATAAATTATAGAAAAGCTAAAGCCACCGTCGAATTAATGATTTACTTATAATAATAAATTAAATATTTTACGGCTCTTCAAAGTCAAAAAAGGCGCTAAACCTAGCGCCTTTTGTGTTATCAAAAATTAATGATAACGAATTTTATTCCATCCACTCAGTGTGGAAAACACCGTCTTTATCCGTACGTTTATAAGTGTGAGCACCGAAGTAGTCACGTTGCGCTTGGATCAAGTTTGCAGGCAATACTGCTGAACGGTAGCTATCATAATAAGAGATAGCCGCTGAGAATGTCGGTGTTGGGATACCATTTTGTACGCCATAGCAGACAACATCACGCAGTGCTTGCTGGTATTCGTCAGCGATTTGCTTGAAATATGGCGCTAACAGCAAGTTAGCAATTTTCGCATCTTGGTTATACGCATCGGTAATTTTTTGCAGGAACTGCGCACGAATGATACAACCTGCACGGAAGATTTTTGCGATTTCACCGTAGTTTAAATCCCAATTATATTCTTCTGATGCTGCTTTCAGTTGTTGGAAGCCTTGCGCATAAGACACAATTTTACCTAAATACAGTGCACGGCGAACTTTTTCAATAAAGTCTTTTTTATCACCTTCAACAGCTTTTAGGGTTGGACCGGTTAATACTTTAGATGCCGCAACGCGCTGATCTTTTAAGAAAGAAATATAACGCGCAAATACAGATTCAGTAATTAAAGTCAGAGGAATACCTAAATCCAGCGCACTCTGGCTAGTCCATTTACCTGTACCTTTATTAGCCGCTTCATCAAGGATCACATCAACGAGATATTTACCATCTTCATCTTTTTTCTTGAAAATATCTGCTGTAATTTCAATTAAATAGCTGCTCAGCTCACCTTTATTCCACTCAGCAAAGATACCTGCTAACTCTTCGTTGCTCAGGTTCAAAGAACCTTTTAATAATGAATAGGCTTCTGCGATTAATTGCATATCACCGTATTCAATACCGTTGTGAACCATTTTCACATAGTGGCCCGCACCATCTGCACCAATATAGGTCACACAAGGTTCGCCTTCAGCCTGTGCTGCGATTTCTTTTAAGATTGGCGCAACTAATTCATAAGCTTCTTTTTGCCCGCCCGGCATAATTGAAGGGCCTTTCAGTGCGCCTTCTTCACCACCTGAAACACCAGTACCGATGAAATTAAAACCTTGCTCGGATAATTCACGATTACGACGGATAGTATCAGTGAATAAGGTATTACCGCCGTCAATTAAGATATCCCCTTTGTCCAGATGAGGAGTCAGTGAGGCAATGGTTTTGTCCGTAGCTTCACCCGCTTTAACCATCAACAAGATGCGGCGAGGTTTTTCCAGAGAGTCAACAAACTCTTCAATTGTATAGTTGGGAACTAATTTTTTCCCTGGATTTTCGGCAATCACTTCGTCTGTTTTATCTTTAGAACGGTTAAAGATAGACACTGAGTAACCGCGGCTTTCAATATTGAGCGCAAGGTTACGCCCCATGACTGCCATTCCGACAACACCAATCTGCTGCTTTGACATGAACAACTCCTGTCTGATTAGGACCAAGTCAGCCTCGACCGTGCTGACATTCTGTTAACGGGATCACATATTAACCTAGGATTGGGCAGCATGGTAGTTATTGATGCAATCGATGACGTATACAAGGCCATTTTTGTCAAGAATTGTCCAATTAGCGTGATTTTTTATTGATATTTCATTCAACAAACCGCATTATTCATTCGTCGGTATAAGCCGTCATATCAGAAGGTAAAACAAACTGTATGGAATGGATCGCAGATCCTTCGATTTGGGCGGGCCTCGCTACCCTTATCGTTCTAGAAATCGTTCTTGGTATTGATAACCTCGTCTTCATCGCCATTCTGGCAGATAAGCTCCCGCCAAAGCTGCGTGATAGAGCCCGTGTAACTGGACTTTTATTAGCCCTGATTATGCGTGTTGTGCTTCTATTTAGCTTGTCATGGCTCATTACCCTCACGAAACCAATATTAACTCTCTTTGAGCATCCTTTTAGTGCTCGAGATTTAATCATGTTGGTGGGTGGTCTATTCCTCTTGTTTAAAGCCACAATGGAACTAAACGAGCGGCTGGAGGGGAAAGACGAACACACCAATACTCAAAGAAAGACATCGAATTTCTGGGCTGTTGTTGCACAAATTATTGTTCTTGATGCCGTATTCTCACTGGACTCCGTGATCACCGCTGTCGGCATGGTTGACCATATCGGCGTAATGATTGCCGCTGTAACCATTGCTATGGTATTAATGATTTGGGCAAGTAAACCGTTAACTAGCTTTGTTAACCAGCACCCAACCATTGTCATACTGTGTTTAAGCTTCTTACTGATGATTGGTTTCAGCTTAGTTGCCGAAGGGTTTGGCTATGCCATACCGAAAGGTTACTTATACGCTGCAATTGGCTTCTCTATCATGATTGAAGTCCTAAACCAATTTGCCCAATTTAACCGACGTAAATTCCTTAAAGGCTCACGTCCACTACGTGAACGTACAGCAGAGGCGGTATTACGCATTCTTAGCGGTAATAATGAGCGTGGGGAATTAGACCCACATACTTCTGATCTTATCGCTGATAATCAATCCGTTTTTGACCCACAAGAGCGTTTAATGATTGCTCGAGTGCTCGGTATGGCACAACGTAACGTAGAAAGCATTATGACTTCACGCCATGATGTGGATTATCTCGACATTAATAAATCATCTTCAGATTTACTGCAATTAATGGAGAAAAACCCACACTCGCGTTTAGTGGTCATTGATGAAACTATCAGTGATGAACCTGTTGGGGTAGTACATGTAATGGATTTGGTTAAACAGCAATTAAAAGGCCAACCATTAAACTTACGTGCATTGATTACCCAACCATTGATATTCCCAGAAGGGTTGTCTCTGTTAAAAGCGTTAGAGCAGTTTCGTAAGGCGCATACTCACTTTGCCTTTGTTGTGGATGAGTTTGGTTCTATCGAAGGTATCGTGACATTGACCGATGTAATGGAAACGATCGCAGGTAACTTGCCGGTTGGTGATGAAGAAAATGACTCACGCCACGACATTCAAAAACTGGATGATGGTACTTGGATTGCCAACGGCTTTATGCCACTTGAAGACCTGATCATGTTTATCCCTATGGAATTAGACGATAAACGTGAGTATGAAACGATTGCGGGTCTTTTAATGGAACACTTACAACGTGTTCCTGAAGTGGGAGAGCAAGTCACTATCAATGGTTGTATTTTCCAACCACTGGAAGTCAATAGCCACCGAGTCAATAAAGTGTTAATCACGCCACCTGCCCCTGAAGGGGATGGTTATGAGTTTGAAGATGACTAACCTTTAGCGCTAATACAAAAATGCCGACCTCTGTGTCGGTATTTTTTTGCCTCATTTTTAGTGAAAAATAACAATTTAATAAAGTAAATAAAAAAACCACATCGTTTTTTAAAAGAAATAAACATTGAAACACTGAATAATTCATAGCATTAAATACACCCAAACTTTATAAAGGTCATGCTATGCGAGTAAATAGTCAGTCTCTAAATGTAAATACATTACAAGCGTCAAATATTAATAAAAGTACCAATAAATCATCAGGGAAAATTGCAGTTACAGCAAGCCGTATTCAAAATAGTGCGGAACAATGCCCTGTAGCCTCTAAAAAGAAAGTCTGTTTTTCAGACGTCAGCCAAATGAAAGAGTTTTCTAGTAAAGAAGCTCCTAGTGAAATAGCAAAAACTCGATCTTTTGATATTTCAACTAGCACAGGATTACCAATCACATCTAAAAAAACTGTCACCACTGAAAATATAAAAAACTTGAGAAGTGATACATCTAAAAATTTATCAAACATCGCAAAAAAAATAAAAAGTATTGGCACCTCAGATGGACGAGGATCTAAGATCATCTTATCTGAAAATACAATGACTAAATTGAATAACAAACTATCAGAATTAAAAGGGAATGTTCAAGACTATAGGAATGAATTAGAACGTTCAACTTATCAGCACAATAGTAAAAAAGAAAATGTACTTAATGAATTAGAAGATAAAATAAATAATACAATAGCAATATTTCAACAAGGTAATGCTAAAAATAGCTTTTTATCTGGAGAATTCTCGATTGATAAAACTTCAAGAACCTATGCAGATACACAGAACAGAAAAGAAGACTATAAAACAGGAAATGGCTACTATTGATTTTCGGCTGATAACACAAAGCGGGAAAAACTACGCTTTTATCCCGCTTTGTCAGCAACCTCAAACACTCATTTAAGGGTATTTTGTTGTCTTAAAGGGCATTCAATAAATCATTAAGCCCTTTATTTTCTTCTTTCTTTAAAAAATTACCAAGGGCTTCTTTGGCTTGAGTTCGTAACTCATTACGCAGTAGTTTTTCCACATCTAATTGGTATTTTAAATTATTCCAACTACCATAAATACGCAGTGGAATGGTCATCGCTTGCAATTGCTGGACTAAACGTGAATCACCGCCCCAGCCGTTAGCAATATTAACCCCTAAATTGACATCAATGGTTTCATTAGGGATATTTATACGGCCTTGCCCACTAATATTCACTAAGGATGACATTGCATTCATAGAGGAAATGTTCAAATTACCTTTATTTAATTTCCCTGCTACAGTGAAGGAATCAACCTCAGTGACGTTACCCGTATTCACTGGTGCATTAATTTTATTGGTTACTCTGGAAACGGATTGCTGAATTAATAAAGGAATATTCAACCCCTGCAATTTTGCATTTCTTAACTCAAAATTAACAGGCCCCTGCCATTGATTTTTTACTGCATGGTCATCATAACCTACACCCGATAATGTGCTATTTAACGAAATTACCCCACTTAATTTTTGTGGCATATTGAAGGCTTTTAATAGTGGTGTTAGGTCGATATTTTTAAAATCCGGCCTTGCGGAAACGTATGCCGGCGTTGAACTGTAATTAAATGTCACTGGTAATGAGAAGGCACCACCAAATGCCTTACCCTGTAATTTTGAAACCGTCAAACGAGGTGTTTGGTTTTGTGCCTCAAAAACTACGTCACTAACCATCATTCCACGATAGATTAACTGGTTAATGGCTAAATTGATATTGGCGGAAAATGCCTGCAAGCCAGATAAATCATATTGTTGAGGATTTGCACCAGAAATAACCGGTTTAACACCAACACGGTTATTATTCACCTCTGATTCGATATGGGTACTGCTAGGCATAGTCCCCAGTAAGTTATCTAAATCTAATTTTTCGGCCACTAAATTGACCATTATTTTGGGGGTATCGGCTAATTGTATACTGGCATCGCCTGACAGGGCACTTTCATTAGCCGTTATCACCAAATGGCTTAAACTGGCACTTTCTACTTTCCCTTTGGTGTATAGAAAATCACTTGTTATTTGCCCTTCAATTCCACTTTCAGGCAAATCAACACCACTCAATTTATAATCAAATTGCGTTAATTTCCCACTAATCTTTTGATTAATATCCGATAAATCGATATCTGCACGTAGATTAAATACAAACTCTTGTTGGTTTTTATTTAGATTTCCACTGAATTTAACGGCGACCTGTTTTTTATCACTTTTCTTCAGTGATAAATCAATGTTACGTAGGTTAAACTCATCTTTAGATGTTTGCCAAATCACTAAGCTATTGGAAATATTAATTTTTTCTATATCTAATAACCAGCTATTTTTCTCTGGTAAAGGGGAGGATGTAGGCACACCACCTGGCGCGACAGGAGCATTACGGTGAGTTTGGATTTCGCTATCCGGTGTTTTGCGGATAACAGCACCATCAATCACAATTTGCTCAACAGAAAGCTTATGGGAAATAAGTGGCCATAATTCAACATCTAAGCGCATATTATCTGCACTTAGTATGGGTTTAGCGGCATTCGGTGCAGTAAGGGAAACAGGGCCAGTAATAATGCTTAAAGTTGGCCATACATGCCAACGCATATCACCGTTGAATTCAAGTTGATAACCGCTTTTTTTCTCTACCTGTTCAACAATATAATGACGAAAATCATTCGGGTTCACCAACATTACAAGTGTGGTTAACCCTGCAACAATTACCACGAGTAAAATAATCAGTGTCGTCAAAAAACGTTTCATTCTTCCCTCTCTTAAATTCCGCTTGCGCTCGCCACAAAAATGAACTCACACCTATCCCTGAAAATGGGCGGAAATTACCTGTTTAATCTCCATTAAACGCCGCAATTTCCGCAAAGTTCACCGGTTATCAGTCTTCGCTGATACGGCTACCAACAGCACCTTGTTGGTTTTTATATTTAGCGTCTTGTCGGCTATTATAAGGGCGATCAGCACTACCAGATAACGGCTCAAAACTTAATGCGCCAATCACCATGCCAGGACGCAACGCTAACGGTAATTTACCTGAATTGTAGAATTCTAGCACGATTTGCCCATGCCAACCGGGGTCAATTCGATGTGCTGTTACGTGCACCATCAAACCTAACCTCGCTAATGAAGAGCGCCCGTCTAGCCAACCGACAAGGTTATCAGGGAGCGTAACAGACTCAAGCGTCACTGCAAGTGCTAATTCACCTGGATGTAGGAAAAAGGGCTCATCTTCATCAAGCACAATTTCATCACTCATGACGCGATCTAATGCGGCATTAACCTCATCTTTAGGGCCACTAAGGTCAATAAATGCAGCCGTGTGTCCTCGAAAAACACGGAATTGATTTCCTAAACGAACATCTGCAGTTGCACCATTGATTCGTTCAACTGGTGGGCGTGGGCTAATAACTAATTTACCATCATCCATCCATTGAATAATATCGCGGTCACAAAGACGCATGGTTGTTTCCCCCTTCATTATTTTAATTTCTGCGCGGTTTAATCTTGACAGAATTCGCCAATTTTCGCTTTCAAGATATCAATCGCAACACGGTTTTTCCCCCCGCGAGGTACTATAATATCGGCATATTGCTTTGATGGCTCAATAAATTGCAAAAACATTGGGCGAACCGTTTTATTATATTGGTCAATAACGGAGTCGAGCGTTCTGCCCCTTTCATTTACATCACGTTTAATACGGCGCATCAAGCAAATATCAAGTGGCGTATCGACAAAAATAGAAAAATCCATTTCACCACGTAAGCGCTTATCTGTTAATAATAAAATACCTTCAATGATAATAACTTTTTTAGGTTTAAACGTGATGGTTTTCTGTTTACGGGTATGAGCGACATAGTCGTATTGCGGAATTTCTACTGCTTGACCACTTTTCAGTGATTTGAGATGTTCATAAAGCAAGCTGTGGTCCATCGAGTTAGGATGGTCATAATTTACTTTAAGACGCTCTTCCATTGGGACATCGGCTTGGTCCTTGTAATAACAATCTTCTGGAATAACACCGATATTATGATCACCAACCTGTTCCCTTAATTCACGGTATAACGTACTGGCAATTAAGCTTTTGCCAGATGCAGAGGCTCCCGATATACCTACAATGGTACAGTGATGCGCTATGTCAGTCATAAAATGATAACCTGGTTAAATATTAGAAATGAAAATACACAACAGCAAAATGTTATGTTGGCGGAATTATAGGGGGTAATGGCGTGTTGTTCCAGCATACCTCAACAAAGTTCGCTAAAAAAACACCCATTAGATAGGAAATGCCGTAAATCAAAGCGTACAAAATGTCATTTATACACTAAAACTGTTTTTTTCCTTCTAATACCGCAATGCGATTTTCAATCGAAGGGTGAGTTGAAAACACAGAATCGCCCTTATTAAAAATATAAGCGGCCTTACGGTAAGCTTGCCCTGTACTCGCCTTATCATACTCGTGGGTTTCGTGCTTACCCGATATTTTTTTCAGTGCGCTGATCATCGCTTGGTTATCAGAAGTGAGATCGACCGCTGCGGCATCCGCCATATATTCACGGGTACGCGATAAATAAAAATAGAGAATTTGAGTTATCCACGGTAAAACAAAATTCAGAACTAATAGGATCATTTGCGCTTTGTTCGCCGCATTATTGCGACTGCGCCCTGCTGTTCGAATAAAAATCTGACTAAATAAATTGGTCACGGTTAAAATCACATTCGCCAAAATCCCCACGTACAGAGTTAATTTTGAATCACCGTGAATAATGTGCCCAACTTCATGAGCAAGAACGGCTTGAACCTCTTGCCGATTAAGTGTCTGTAATAAGCCTCTTGTCACCCCCACAAGTGCATTACGATTATTCCACCCTGCTGCGAAAGCATTAGGCTCGTCCGTTTCTAAAATATATAAGCGAGGAATATAGCCTAAGCTGGCACTTAAACTTAATTCTTCAATAATATTAAAAAGTTGCTTTTCTTGGGGGATATTCGCATTTTCTTGGGTGATTTCTCTGGCATTCATCCCAGCTAACATCATTTTATGGCCTCTAAAATGAATATAAATTAGCCCAAGGAAGGTTAAACCTAAAACAATGAAAGTGGCGATAGGTAATTCATGAAGTGTCACAAACATCATCGCATTGTCGACCAAATCCAATTGTTCATTTGGATGTGTTGCAATATCCGCCAGTAATCCAATGATTAGCATTAAAACAATATAGCTCATCACCACCAAACGTGTGCGAATATTATTTTTACGAATGACGTTTCTAAAATCCATAATGTAACCTGTTATCTACTACTCATAAAATATCGGAACACCATAAGGCATCCCGATGATTTATCACTTCAAAGGTTTAAAGGCTTTTAATCAAAATTAATTCGACGTGATTCCTCAGTCTTAATGGTTTCTTCATCAAGACGCCAATATTCCTTTGAAATTTTTAAGCTAGGAATAATGCCAACAATGAGTGCCGCAGGCATAGAAGCGATATACGCATTATAAGTTTCTAATGAACGGTTATAACCACGTTTAGCAAATGACAATTTATTTTCTGAAGAAACGATTTCTTCTTGTAAATTTGCCATAATTGCATCGGATTTTAGCTCAGGATAAGCTTCCACCGCGACATTAATTGCCCCACTTGTTACCATTTTTGATAACGCATCTTCGGCTTCACGGGCTTTATCCCCAGTCGCCGTTTGTGCTTGCGTCCGTAGCTCAGTAATTTTACTGAACACCTCACTTTCATGGCTTAAATATTTTTTAACTGTTGCCAATAAGCTATCAAATACTTTTCCACGACGATCTAATTGAACTGAAATTTCTGTTTCACTCGAAATAACAGCTTCTCGCAATGCGACGATACGGTTATAAAAATAAATAACGATCAGCACCACGACAACAATAAAAATTAAAAATTTCATAGTCACCTTTTCGGGTTGCCCGTAGAAAGAAAACTGATTAAATAAAAGATGTGGTTATTCTACGCGAACATGACTCAATAAAGAAATGTTCCGCAAACAATTCAGAAAAATAGAAGGTTAAAAAACACGTTTAGTAAAGAAAAGTATCAACAATAAATAAGGCTATCTAGTGATAAACTAAATAGCCTTTTTTCTCTATAACCGATTAAACGGCACGGAAAGAAATCTCTGTTGGGATTTTATCCCCTTCCCAATACATCAAGGCTGAAATACCCGAAGCAATTTCACGGTAAATATCTGCAAATTCACCTTCAGGATCACGCATAACAGTAGGCTGGCCACGGTCAAGGTCTTCACGTAAAGAAATATGCAGAGGAACCTGCCCCAATAATTTAGTATGGTATTTTTCGGCTAATTTCTCAGCACCACCGGTACCGAAAATTGGCTCAACATGGCCACAATTACTGCAAATATGTGCGCTCATGTTTTCAACAACACCCAGTACAGGGACATTGACTTTCTTAAACATCACAATGCCTTTCATGGCATCGACCAAGGCAATATCTTGTGGTGTTGTCACAACCACCGCCCCTGTTACAGGGATATTTTGGGAAAGTGTTAGCTGGATATCACCTGTTCCCGGTGGCATATCGATGACTAAATAATCCAAATCTGGCCATAACGTATCTTGCAACATTTGCATCAACGCTTTGCTTGCCATTGGGCCACGCCAGACCATGGCGTTATCATCCGTCACTAAGTAACCGATTGAGTTTGTCGCCAAGCCATACGCCATAATTGGCGCCATATGCTGACCATCTGGGGAGGTTGGGCGCTCTAAAGTTGTGCCTAACATATTTGGAATTGATGGGCCGTAAATATCCGCATCAAGGATCCCCACTTTCGCCCCTTCTTGTGCCAGTGCGAGCGCTAAGTTCACAGAAGTACTGGATTTACCAACACCACCTTTACCCGAACTGACGGCTAAGATATTACGAACACCATTAATACCCGGCAAATCATTTGCACGTTTTAATGTGGTGATGTCATGGCGCAGTTTCCATTCAACAGCATGAGCCCCTGTTTGTTGCTTTAATTCAGCAGTTTTTTCGCTAATTAAAGTTTGAAACGGCCCTTTCCAAACGAATGGCATAACTAATTCGACATGCAGCACGTTGTCCAACATTGCACAATGATGTAACGCTTTGATAGAAATCAAATTACGTTGCAGTGTTGGGTGTGTAAATGAAGCCAAAACTTTGGAGACTTGTTCAGTCAGCAGTTCTGGTTTGTTCTGCTCGGGGGATTTATCGTTCATCCCGGCTCCTTTATTTATATTTTTGAACTATGTATATCCTAGAATAAGTTACAGAAAATTGGGCGGATATACTTTGACTGAGATTAATCATAACAGAGAACAGGAAGAAAGTTATTATATCGAGATAGGAAAAGCCACGAAGAGGTAAAAATTCTTTTTCAAACAAATTTCCAATTAATATTTTATACCCCTAGCAGCGATGGTTTTGATCGGTTAACATCAAAGACCCTTTTCAAATAATGGAAGTAAGAAAGTTACTATGTCTCAAGTCGCGAATAAATTACTGGTAACCTGTGCGTTACCCTATGCTAACGGTTCAATCCATCTTGGTCATATCCTGGAACACATTCAGGCTGATATTTGGGTCCGTTATCAGCGAATGCGCGGCAAAGAGGTTCACTTTATCTGTGCCGATGACGCGCACGGAACTCCAATCATGCTTAAAGCTCAACAACTTGGCGTAACGCCAGAAGAGATGATTGCGGCAGTGAACCAAGAGCATCAGAACGATTTTGCTGGTTTCGCCATTAGTTATGATAACTACCACTCCACACACAGTGAAGAAAACAAAGTTTTATCAGAGCTGATTTACGGGAAACTAAAAAATAACGGTTTTATTAAGAACCGTACTATTTCACAGCTTTTCGACCCAGAAAAAGGCATGTTCTTACCGGATCGCTTCGTTAAAGGCACTTGTCCAAAATGTAAAGCCGAAGACCAATATGGTGATAACTGTGAAGTCTGTAGCGCAACCTATAGCCCAACAGAACTGATTAACCCACGTTCAGTGATTTCTGGCGCTACACCTGTAATGCGTGATTCAGAACACTTTTTCTTTGATCTTCCTGCATTTAGCGACATGCTTCAAGCGTGGACTCGCTCAGGCGCATTACAAGAACAAGTCGCCAACAAAATGCAAGAGTGGTTCGAATCAGGCCTACAACAATGGGATATTACCCGTGATGCGCCTTATTTCGGTTTTGAAATTCCTGATGCGCCGGGTAAATATTTCTATGTTTGGTTAGATGCGCCTATCGGTTACATGGGCTCCTTTAAAAACCTGTGTGACAAACGCGGCGATCTTGATTTTGATGAGTTTTGGAATAAAAATTCGAAAACCGACCTTTACCACTTCATTGGTAAAGATATCGTCTATTTCCACAGCCTGTTTTGGCCTGCTATGTTAGAAGGTAGCCAGTATCGTAAACCAACAAACCTGTTTGTTCATGGCTATGTCACGGTTAACGGGGCAAAAATGTCTAAATCGCGCGGAACATTTATTACTGCGCGTTCGTATTTAGATCATTTAGATGCTGACTGCTTGCGCTATTACTATGCAGCAAAACTGTCTTCGCGTATTGATGACATCGATTTTAATTTGGAAGATTTCGTCCAGCGCGTCAACAGCGACATCGTCAATAAAGTGGTTAACTTGGCATCACGTAATGCGGGCTTTATTGCTAAACGCTTTGATGGCAAATTATCAGCAAACCTTGCTGAGCCAGAGTTATACCAACAATTTGTTGATGCCGCTAAAGTTATCGGTGAGGATTATAACAACCGTGAATATAACAAAGCGATCCGTGAAATCATGGCATTAGCCGATATCGCAAACCGCTATGTTGATGAAAAAGCACCTTGGGTTGTCGCCAAACAAGAAGGTAAAGATCAAGAACTGCAAGATATTTGCTCGATGGGCATCAACTTATTCCGCGTTCTGATGACGTACCTGAAACCTGTTTTACCAGGCCTTACTAAGCGTGCTGAAGCCTTCTTAAATAGTGAATTATCATGGGATGCGATTAACACCCCATTACTGAACCACAGCGTCGCACCGTTCAAAGCGCTATTTAACCGCATTGAAATGGCGAAAGTTGATGCAATGGTTGAAGCCTCAAAAGAGAGCATCAAACCCGTTCAGCAACTTACGGGGCCACTTGCCGATGACCCAATTCAAGAAACCATCACTTTTGATGATTTTGCGAAAATTGACCTGCGAATTGCGTTAATCAAGCAAGCTGATTTTGTTGAAGGCTCAGACAAGCTACTGAAATTGCAATTGGATATCGGTGGTGAAACGCGCCAAGTATTTTCTGGTATTCGCTCCGCTTATCCAGACCCTAAAGCTTTAGAAGGCCGTTTGACGGTGATGGTTGCCAACCTCGCGCCACGTAAAATGCGTTTCGGTGTTTCTGAAGGCATGGTAATGGCTGCTGGCCCTGGCGGTAAAGATATCTTCTTACTCAGCCCAGACAGTGGTGCACAACCCGGTATGCAAGTTAAATAACCCATACTTGCTCTAGTCTGTTATTCATCAAAAGTGGGAAGCTAAATACTTCCCACTTTTTTATTGGCTTTTTATTGTGATCGGTAGCACAATAATAAAGTTAATTGTATGATGAATAGATATTACATTACAGGACCAGTCTCATGTCATTTAAACAGGTACTGATAACGGGATGGCAATATTTGCGAGCTTTCGCAATACTCTACCTTTGCCTGATTATTGGAAACCTTATCTCAACACTACTTCCATTCTCCATCCCTGGCAGCATTGTCGGCATGTTAATTTTATTCATATTGCTTGCGTTACAAATTATCCCCGCGAAGTGGGCACAACCCGGTTGCAGCATTTTGTTGAAAAATATGACCATCCTGTTTGTTCCTATTGGTGTTGGCATAATGAATTACTATGAATTACTCAGCCAACAAATGGTTCCTATCATCGTTTCCTGTGTAGTTAGTACCTTAATCGTTATGGTGGTTGTCGCCATCAGTTCCAACTATATTCATAAGGAACGCCCTGTCGTTGGGGCTCAACCTGATGACGTTCCTTTACCCCCCGAAGACCCAATTTCTTCGGTCATTAATAATGATAAAACTAAGGGGAATGAATAATGTTAGAACATATTTGGTGGTCATTACCGCTGACCATTGTGGTGTTTTATTTAGCGCGTAAGTTGTCGACCACATTTAAGTTACCGATTTTAAACCCACTATTAATTACTATTGCGGTATTGATTGCACTACTAGTGATCACGAATACCTCTTATGAGCACTATTTTGCAGGTAGCAAAATACTCAATGATTTACTACAACCCGCAGTCGTTGCGCTCGCTTTTCCACTTTACGAACAAATGCACCAAATTCGTGCCCAGTGGAAATCTTTATTAAGCATTTGTTTTGCAGGTAGTTTAGTGGCCATGTTCAGCGGTGCTGCCATCGCACTATGGTTGGGGGCAACCCCAGATATCGCGGGTTCTATTTTACCTAAATCAGTAACTACTCCTATTGCGATGGCTGTCGCTGATTCTGTTGGTGGGATCCCTGCGATTAGTGCCGCTTGCGTGTTGTTTGTTGGGATCTTAGGCGCCATGTTTGGCCATAGCTTATTTGATGTACTGCGTGTAAGAACCCACGCCTCAAGAGGGCTCGCGATGGGAACCGCTTCCCACGCCCTAGGTACTGCCCGCTGTGCCGAAGTGAATTACATTGAAGGTGCTTATAGCTCTCTTGCATTAATGACCTGTGGGGTTATCACCTCGCTTATTGCCCCGTTTATATTCCCTGTCATTTTACATCTTTTTAGCTAAGCTTAATTCATTAAGCCAATAACCAAATATATGAGTAAGAGGAGTTCAATAGCCTCTTGCTCATACGCACACTGACAAAATATGAGATATATCTCACAACAAAAGAATATGTTTCATGTATTACATTCAAAATAGTGATAGTTATCACACATAGTTCTACGTATTATTGAATAGAATAAAAACAATTAAAATAGGGAGAGTAACTCATGCATTCAAGATTTAAGGCCGCTTGGGCCGAGCTTCCAGAAAAGTTACAGTCAGTACTTAGACCTATCATTGATAAATCTGATTTTCAAAGCATGTTAACGGCGGAACAAGTTGAACAGATTAAAGCTGAAACAAGTGTAGACGACGCTGAGTTAGCCTTTGCATTATTGCCTTTTGCTGCTGCCTATGCCCTCACTCCTATTTCCCATTTTAACGTGGGTGCAATCGCACGTGGAGCAAGTGGTAACTTGTATTTTGGTGCCAATATGGAATTTAGCCATGTATCAATGGGCCAAGTGATCCATGCAGAACAGTGTGCAGTGACACACTCTTGGATGAAAGGTGAAACGCAGATTACCTCAATTACTGTAAATTACACACCTTGTGGCCACTGCCGCCAATTTATGAATGAATTACGTGAAGGTGGTAAAATTATGGTGAATTTACCAGGTCGCACACCTGCGGTACTACACCACTATTTACCCGACTCATTTGGGCCGTCTGACCTCAATATTACCACTTTACTGCTAGACCCTGTTGACCATGGCTATAAAAACCAAAGCCGTGACCGGTTATTAAGTGCAGCAATTGAGGCTGCAAACCAATCCCATGCACCTTATAGCCAATCCCATTCAGGAATTGCGTTACAATTAAAAGATGGCTCACTGTTTACCGGACGCTACGCAGAAAATGCCGCATTCAACCCAAGTTTACCGCCACTGCAAGCCGCTTTAATTATGATTAACCTTGCAGGTAAAGATATTCACGCCATCGACCAAGCTAAGTTTGTTGAAAAACAAGATGCAATTATCAAACATTGGTATGTTACCGAAAATACATTACAGGCATTGGGTTGCCAAAATATTGAATTAGCTTATTTGGATTAATTTTATATTTATTTAAATATAACGGTTATTGCTGGGAGCTTGAATAAACAGCAATAACCGTATAGTTGCTATTAGAACTTTAATCTTGTTCACAAAACCATTTACCTGCAAAGTGGCCATCCATAATAGAACTCACTAGTTTTGATTAATATATGTCCTAGTAAGTGAATTCATTAAACAATTTTTCTGTTTCATTTATCGTCTCTTCTAATGTAATAACTAAAGGGATCTTTCGCATTTTTTCTAGCCAAGCTTGGCTTTGTTGCTGTTTTATCGATGCAGATTGCGCGGCTTCTTCTTTCATGTCTAGCCAAATGCTAGCAAATAACGCTGATTCACCATTAAGTGATTTATTAGAAAAGCTATTTAATAGTTTCCCTATAATTTTATTCTGTTTATCTATAGATAATACTTCAAATACATCTTTAAATAACCAACCTTCATAAGGAATTCCTGTATTTAACATCGCTTCTTTTTTTATTTTAATAAATTCTTGATGTGTAATATCACCAATTGGAATGTTATCACTTTCTTTCCGATTTTTCATAATTCGTCCATATGCTAATTTTACTTCTTTTTGATACCGACTCCGTTTTCACTGGTAAATGACTCACCCCGTGCCTTCATATGATTATTTAAAAATTCTTTTTCTAGATAAATAAAATAATTTATTTTATTATAAGTAGACTTTTTAAATATTAATTAAAACTAAAAGATCCTCCAGAAGAATAACCACTATAACTAAATTCAGGTATACTTGGCATTGAGGGTATTGAGTATTTATCATCAAATTAGTCCATTGAATTATTCATTGATGACATATTATCTCTTAAATTATCAATCATATTTTCAAAATGAGGGTTATTTCTTATGGTATCTGTAGGGAAGTCTTTAAATCCTGGCGTTCCCGGAAGAACAACACTTGGGCGTTCTAGATAAGAATTTGTTGGTGTTTCATTATCCTTAAACCTATCAAGTAGGTTTGTTGTACGAGGTGCTAATTGTCTATTCGGTTCGGCTTTTGGATAAGAGCTTTCCAATATTGATTTATCAACCATATTATGTGAATACTTAATTGGAGGTGTTGACTTGTTGTTTATTGATGGCATATTTCCCCTTAAATCATCAATCATACGGTCATACGGTCATAATGAGCAACATCTGGTTGATAATTAACTGATGGTGAATCAAATAAGCCTGTTTCTGGTAATATATAATCAGGTCTTTCTAAATAATATTCAGATAATAAATTTTTATGTGTAAATTCCGTTTGGCCACGCCAATCTGTTTGTACTTGAAATGGTTCTAAATGTTGTGAAGGATAATCCCAAAATGAAAAACGCTCTGTTCCTCTATCGATTAAAGGGTTTCCTGTATTATAAATAATTGTATTTATTCTATCCATATTATCTTCTTCTATATGAGATATAATATTTTGATAAGATTTTTTGGCTGTAACCACCACGCCATCTACTACATTATCAATATCCAGAACTCGTTTAGTCCAACTATGTATTTTAGGCTGCATATGCGCTGGAGCTTCATATAATGCTCTAAACATTATATCTTTAGTATTTATACTTAATAATGTTTCACTTTCTATATCACCTACAGAATTTAAAGCTCTCTGCCAATAACTCTCTCTTTGTTCTCTAGGTAACACAAAAAATACAGGTTCTAAAGTCCATGCATCAGAAGGAAGATTATAATAAGAAAATACACTACTATGAAATAATTTAGCCTCTATGTGATTTATATCACCATAGATTACATCCTTTCCATCATCAAATCTATTTTTTAGGGTTTGAACATAAGCTATTGCCATATCATAGCGAATACGCTAAATTATAAACTCATCTTGCACTCCAATATGCTCTAAAATAGCTTCATCTAAATAATTAAGCGCAAAAGCACCTGAAAGAGAATCACCTTTAACCACACTATTAGCTAATTTAGCATATCGGTCTCCTTTACTTTCCAAATATTCATACATCAACTTTGGTTCTTTGGTTACGTATAAAATTTTAATTGCATTAGAAACATCACTACGAGTTAACTTTAAATCACCCTTTCTAATTTCTTGATTTCTCATATCATCTCCTAATTTTTAACATGGTCGAGTAAAAAAATTCGTATTTTTTCCCTCATTATATTGCTATTAGATAATTCTTTAGCATCAAAATAAAATTTAACCTTAGTTCCTATTTCTGGAATCAAAAAATATTGAAAACACTTATGATACTTCTCATCAATTGGTAACCATTCACACTCAATTAAAAAAATCACTTCATTATTAATTTCCTTCCAATAATATCCTTTTTTATTAAAATACATATCATCTTTATGACCAATACTTCTCCGTATTGTCACAGTCACTTCAGTAAAATAAAGATCCAACTCTTCATCATAATATAACTCCCCCTTTCTTTTGAGGTACCCCATATCTAAATACACGTGTTTTCTATAACTCAAATATTTTTCAGGGTTTCCTTTTAATGGTTCAGCATAAACCTCTATAATTTTAACATCATTACTTACCTCATTAGATGGTTTCAAATCAGACCAAGACATTCGCATTGGCAGCACTCTAAAATTAGCCTCACACCCTTTTTTATTTTCAAGAAACCTTGGGTCAAAATAGCTATACCCTTCATATTCAGCAAATGGAAAAACATACTCGCCAGGAACTTCTATAATATTCTTATTAAACTGCCCACAGACAAAACCGGGGCGATTATCAGCGAAACTATTTATGGAAATCAATAACACAAGACAATTAACTGTAAATTTAATTAGATAATTAATTATCATTTCAAATTTCATACTTGCACCTGTTGAAATAAATCAATATATTTTAAATTATAAAAACATCCTCACTAGGTATACTTGAAAAATTTTCTTCGCCCATAGAATTTGCAAATTTACTTTCTAATAAAATAACATTTAAACTTGCGATATCATTATAATTAATTGAAAAACTAGCCATATCTTTACTCATAATATTCATCCTTAATAAAACCGAAGACAAAAACCTTAGCTTCATTCATTATATCTCTCCATTGATTATACTTATCAAAACTAAATTTAATCTCTGCAAGTATACCTATTTCTGATATTGAAAAAATCATATTACAACTTGAATATTTATTTTCCATATGGTAGCCATAAGCATTCTAAGATAGCAATAATTTCATTTTCATTTTCGAACCAAAAAAAAGTTCTTTTCTTTTGAGTTCTTTTTCCACTATATAGTTTTTCAGATACATTATATTCATCAAAATAGTCAACATATTGAAGTTCGGAATCATCGTCATAAAATATTTGACTTCGCTTTCCTAAATATGATGCATTTAGATAATTTTTCATTTTTTGTGTTAATGAATAATCTTTCTCTCTAATTGGTCTCAATATAATTCTTATCGTTTTTTCATCTATTTCAAGATGAAATTTTTTTTGGGGATCAACACTTGTCATATAAGGCCAATGCGTTATTAATGTTAACTCTCTAAAATTAGCATCACATCCTTCTTTATTTTCAATAAACCTTGGATCAAAATAGCTATACCCTTCATATTCAGCAAATGGAAAAGCATACTTGTCAGGAACTTCTATAACCGTTCCGTTAAACTGCCCACAGACAAAATCGGGACGATTATCAGCGTAACTATTTATTGAGATTAATAGCATAAGACAATTAACTGTAAATTTAATTAGATAACTAATTATTAGTTCAAATCTCATACTTACACCTATTAAAATAAACTAATCATACATAATCTCTGGATTTTTACTAACTATTAAAATTCGGGTAACATTAGATAAATCTATTGATATTAATTCTAAGTCTCCCAGCCTACGATCACGACCATTCATATTTTTAGCCCCTAATTTTTAATATATTCAGATAAAAATAGCCTTACCTTGTCTTGAATAGCTTCCCAATTAACAAGATTTGAAAATTCAAATGAAACACTATATTTAAGACCAAATTCAGGCATTAATGATAATAATTTACAACGCCGATAACTATCATCTAACTGTCTCCATGAACACTCCATTAAAACATTAACTTCACCATTATCTTCATCCCAATAGTAACCATACTTTATTATATTGACATAAACTTTATTACCATTAATATGTTTAGACTCAATAAAAACCTCATTAAAATACAACTCTAATTCTTCATCATAATATAGTTCACCTTTCCTTTTAATAACCCCCATATTTAGATATATATTTTTCTTATGACTAAAATATTTTTCAGGGTCTCCATTTAATAGCTCAACATAGACTTCTATTATTTTAACATCATGACTGACTTCACTAAATGGTTTTAAGTCTGGCCATGACATCCTCATTGGCAGAATTCTAAAATTAGCCTCACACCCTTTTTTGTTTTCAACAAACCTTGGATCAAAATAGCCATATCCTTCATATTCAGCAAATGGAAAAACATACTTACTAGGAACTTCGATAATATTCCGATTAAACTGCCCACAGACAAAACCGGGACGGTTCTCGCCATTAACAATGCAGGAAAATAATAATAACGGTAGAATCAAACCAAAATATAATTTCATAATAATTGACACCTGAATACTTATATAACATTTAGTTTTCAAACTTATTTAAATGAAAACTATGATTTAGCAGAAGCTAATGTTTTACTCATACGTTCATACCATTTATTAATAATGATTTTCTGTTTTTTAGTGGCCTTCTTTTCCTTTTCTAACATCACTTTCATCAAGCTATATATTACCGATAATTCATGGCCACGGTCTCCGGAAGCTGCCATAATTTTTTGCCAATAAAATTCTTTTTCTTTTTCATCTAATACAGAAAATACCACACCTAAAACCCAAGCTTCTTCGGGTATTTTATTACGTAACATAACCAGATAGTGTATTTCATCTGCTTCTTTATAAGTCATATCATGAGTACTCTGTTTCCTCGCTTTTCGCTTCAATACTTGAAGCATTTCTAATGCATGGTCATAATTTATTTTGTCTATCAATGTTTTATTAATTGTTTTGTTTTTTTCTTTCATCACCAAATAAAAATAATCTGTTATAACTCGACCAAAAATTGATGAACCATATTTGTTTTCATAGAAATAGCTGTCAATATTCCTTAGTGTTTCGATTGGGTTATAGTCTGCTCTTGAATGATTCATTCCTCCTATAAATGCCATAATAAGTAATATATAAATACGCTTATTTCTTAACACCCCATTAATTAAATTCATAAAACTCCTTAGTAAAAAATGAAATATAAAATAAAATTCAACTTATATAAATTTAAAACTTGCAGCAATATATGATATTTAAAAATATAATTTAACTTTCAGTGAATCCGTTTTTTCTCTCTGTAACTGACTAAAAATAAGAAAAAACATGAAAAAATTGAACCCACAGCAAAGCTAAACTAACGTTTGAAAACGTAAAAATAACGATGAGACATTCATTATTTGCCTAAGCGTGATCTACCTACCGTAATGCGTATGCCGTTATCGGCTTTCATTCCCTTCCGCGCATAAACTCCTTATCATATGCACAATATTTTTCAGTAAATTTTTTAACGCTTTTTTATCATTATTTACTGTACATATTTGCTGTTTAGCTTAGGATCTACCCTGACTTTGTTGATTAATCGTCCGAAGAGTGATATTTCATGGAACATGAGTACGAAACAAAACGCCCTCTCTATATACCCTACGCTGGCCCAATTTTGCTTGAATTCCCTTTGCTGAATAAAGGAAGCGCCTTCACCGAAGAAGAGCGTGCAAATTTTAACTTGCATGGTTTACTTCCTGAACAAGTTGAAACCATCGAAGAACAAGTTGAACGTGCCTACCGCCAATTAATTGATTTTAAATCAGATATTGATAAACACATTTATCTGCGAAATATTCAAGACACCAACGAAACCTTATTTTATCGCCTTATAGATGCTCACCTCACTGAAGTAATGCCTATTATCTATACCCCAACCGTGGGTGAAGCTTGTGAGCATTTCTCTGACATTTATCGTCGTGCACGTGGTTTATTTATTTCTTATCCAAATCGTGAATACATCGACGACATGCTACAAAACGCCACCAAACAAAATGTGAAAGTGATTGTTGTTACTGATGGCGAACGTATTTTAGGCCTTGGTGACCAAGGTATCGGTGGTATGGGCATCCCAATTGGGAAACTCTCTCTCTATACCGCGTGCGGGGGTATCAGCCCTGCTTATACCTTACCTATTGTTATTGACGTAGGAACCAACAACCCACAGCGTCTGAATGACCCTCTGTATATGGGATGGCGTCACCCACGTATTACGGGTGATGAATACAACGAGTTCCTTGATGAATTTGTTCAGGCAGTTAAACGCCGCTGGCCAAATGTATTATTACAATTTGAAGATTTCGCTCAGAAAAATGCGATGCCTTTATTAACCCGTTACCGTGATGAGCTATGCTGTTTCAATGATGATATTCAAGGCACCGCATCGGTTGCATTAGGTAGCTTAATTGCCGCCAGCCATGCCGCAGGCAGTAAGCTAAGCGACCAACGCGTGACTTTCTTGGGTGCAGGCTCAGCAGGCTGCGGTATTGCAGAACAAATCATCGCCCAGATGAAATCCGAAGGCTTGAGTGACGAAGAAGCGCGTTCACGTATTTATATGGTTGACCGCTTTGGTTTATTAACCGATAAACTACCTAACTTACTCGATTTCCAAGCCAAATTAACCCAAAACAGTGGGAATTTAACCGACTGGGATGTTAACAGTGACTCAATTTCACTGTTAGATGTGGTACGCAATGCCAAACCAACCATATTGATTGGTGTGTCTGGCCAAGCTGGGTTATTCACAGAAGAAATCATTAAAGAGATGCATAAGCACTGTGAACGTCCTATCGTGATGCCGTTATCTAATCCAACGTCACGCGTCGAAGCTCGCCCTGAAGACATTATCAATTGGACTGATGGCAAAGCCTTAGTCGCAACAGGAAGTCCATTTAGCCCAGTGTCTTACAAAGACCAAGTGTTCCCAATTGCACAATGTAACAACTCCTATATCTTCCCGGGTATTGGTCTTGGTGTGATTGCCTCTGGTGCTAAACGTGTCACTGATGGCATGTTAATGGCTGCCAGCCGTGCTCTCGCCAGCTGTTCGCCACTAGCCAAAAATGGTGAAGGTGCGCTATTACCTCTACTGTCTGATATTCAAGATGTATCTCGCATTATTGCTAAACAAGTGGCAAAAGAAGCACAAATTCAAGGTGTGGCAACGGTCACCTCTGATAGCGCATTGGATGAAGCCATTGAGCGTAATTTCTGGAAACCAGAGTACCGTACCTATAAACGGACTTCGTTTTAATTTGTCATAACGGTATTGATTGAAAGGGGCTCTTTAGAGCTCCTTTTTTGTTTTTTATAGATCCGAAAAAACGAATGTCTGTTTTCTCAGATAATGATAAATTGCGCTAAACAAATCACTTATTTAAGATAATGGCCATGACTGATTAATAGGATATTGACATGACTGGCGACCTCAATGCTGCTATTCCACAGAAACCTAAGTTTTCCCTATGGGCAATAGCCCTAACGCTTTTTATTGCGGTGCTAAATATTGTTGTTTATTTTTACCAGCTCAATTATGCCGCCCCACTCGGTTCCCAAGAAAATAACTTATTATTATTTGGTGCCAATGTTTACCAACTTTCATTAACGGGGGATTGGTGGCGTTATCCAGTCAGTATGGTATTGCACTCAGGTGGTATGCACCTTGCTTTAAATACATTGGCCTTGTTTGTTATTGGGATTGAATGCGAACGCACCTATGGAAAATTTAGGATGCTCGCAATATACCTATTTTCAGGTATTGGCGCGGCATTTTTTAGCGCTTATTGGCAATACAGTGAAGCCATTAACGCCGCAGCAAACCGCGCGTCAATGAATGCATGGAATAGTTTATATTTACCTGATAACACGGTATATATTACCGTTGGTATTGGCGCATCTGGAGCCATTATGGGGTTAGCTGCCGCTTCCGTAATTTATTTATTAAAAGGGATAAATAACCCAAACCTCTCTCTTGAAGAGCGCAACCAATTAAAACGCCCGCTATATAATATTATTGGAATGATTGCGCTAACTCTCATCAATGGTTTGCAGTCAGGTATTGATAACGCTGCTCATATTGGTGGAGCAGTACTTGGCGCTGTTATTAGTGGCGCTTTTGTACTTGCGCCCCAAGCAACCGTCCGGACAAAACTACTCTCTAGCGGTGTCATTGTACTTATAGCTGCCGCCTTACTGGCCATAACACTAAGCCAGTTTTCTTCCCTACAAGACGAAGACCTGAACTATGAGCGCCAGTTTATTTACCAAGAAATGGCAAAAGAACTTAATCAGCGATAAAAATACCGTTTTTTCGTAAGAGATTAGTCCTATTATTGATACCATCAATAATAGGACGCGTAAATCTAGAAAGTGAATAAATTCATTGTCATCATTACTGCACTACAGATAATTAATAACAATGTAATGTATTGAAAGGTGCGTTCAGATAAACGGACCAGTAAATATTTAGCCAGTGGCATCACAATCAATGCCCCTGCACACAATATCAGCGCCAGTTTTAAATCCGTATAGCCATCTTGCGCATAAGCTAAAGCAGAGGAACCAGACAACACGGTTGTTACAAAAATCGATGTACCAATTGCTTGCTTAATATTCAGTTGCATATAGCGCAGCAACATAGGGAGAACAACCACCCCACCACCAACTCCAGTTGCACCAAGTACAACACCCGCTAGGATAGCCGGTACAGCCATGGATTTTAGCTGATCCCCTTTTGCCGCTTCTTGTTTGATGATCGAAACAAAAAACATTCGCTGAACAAATAAATATAGCGAAAAAATAATGGCAGCAGCCACTAACAGGTTAATACCCCACTCGACTTGTTTTTCATACCCCGGTAATCCCCCCAACCATGTAACAAACAGACTTGAGAGAAATGTGCTCGGCAACATAATCGCTAATACAATCATAGCGCCTTTAAAGGGGATATTGCCTAATCGAAAATGCATATAAGAAGAAGAAACCTTCATTAGCATCGAAAGGAAATTGGCAGTGGCTACTGCCGCTAGTGCATTTAGCCCAAAAAAATAGGTCAGTATCGGTAAGACAATCACACCACCACCGACACCCGTTGTGCTGATAATCAGCCCAATAAGTGCGCCTATCGCTAACTCCGTTACAATCATTAACTCTTGCCTTGTATCAGTGCTCGTCGCCCTTTTTGTAATGCTTCATTTGCATCACTATCTGCTAACGTGAGGTATTTAAAAAATAATGTATCGAAAGTAATCATCTGTAACACTTGGGGGGTGATGATGCCTAATTGGGAATGTTGCTCATCATAAAAATAAGGCAAGGCGAAGTCCGCTAACTTTATCGCTTCATCTTGACCAAAACGTGTCAGTGCGACTGTCGGGCAACCTGTTTCTTTTGCAGCACGAAG
Organism: Providencia rettgeri; assembly: GCF_013255915.1. Lineage (GTDB taxonomy): Bacteria > Pseudomonadota > Gammaproteobacteria > Enterobacterales > Enterobacteriaceae > Providencia > Providencia hangzhouensis. The sequence continues at coordinate 3,380,052 of NZ_CP053896.1, forward strand.
CATACTATTGATTTCTTGAGTATTTCCACGCGCCGTTACTGCAATAGCTAGGTCTTCCGGCCCCAAATTTGCCGAGTAACTTAGCTGAACATGCAAATCATAACTAAACAGTGCGTGTTTATTAATGCGAATTAATTTATGGAAAATATCACTGGCAACAATGGCTGAAGACCCGACACCAAACAGCACGATACGTTTGGCCTGAAACATTTTTTGCGCGATGGTATCTACGACAGAGGGCTCAAGTAAATCCAGTGATTTTTCAATAGCCGAAATAAACATTTGCCCTGTTTTGGCGATAATCTGAGAGGTATCATCGTGACGACTCAGATTACCGTATAAACTTTCTGCTTTGTGTTGCTTCTCATCAGACAAATAATCAACTTTAAATTCAGGATAGCCACGGTACCCCATTTGGCGTGAAAAGCGGATAACAGATGCACTACTGACCCCAGCCGCCTGTGCCAATTCCGCTGCATTCATCGCGATAAGACTTTCGCGGTTATCCAGCAAAAATGTGGCAATACGTTGTTCTGTGCCTTTACCGCGTGTCTGCAAGCTTTCCAGTTTTACCGTCAGTGTCGACATGGCTTTTCCTTCTAATTATTTTTCTGGATCAGTGAAGCCTATTATCATACTGGCAATGAACCCGACAATCCATGCACCTGCAACAGCAATTAAGAAATCCAATATTTGGCCATCACCCACTAATGGAATTAATGATAACCCTGCTGTTCCAAAAGGAATGATGATCCCGACATGGAAGAACGCCATTAATGCCCCGCCCGCAGCTCCGCCAATGCAACCTGCAATGAATGGTTTACCTAATGGTAATGACACACCAAATAAAAGTGGTTCACCGACACCAAAAATACCCACAGGTAACGCACCGACTAAGGTTTTCTTCAAGCGTTGGTTTTTGGTTTTTAAATAAACCCAGAAACACGAACCCACTTGCCCCATTCCCCCCATAGCTAAAATTGGGAACAAGTAATTCAGACCAAAAGTTTGTAAAATTTCAGCGTGAATTGGGATCAAACCTTGATGTAAACCCGTTAGTAATAAGAATAAGAAACTCCCCCCCAAGATACCGCCAGTCGCCACGGCACCACCGCCACTATTTAATAAAGCGACAGAAACACCTTGAGCCAAAATTTGGTTTAAGTAATGTCCTGCGGGTTGGAACACCACAATTGCGACCATCGCAGAGACTAAAATGGTCACAAATGGCGTCACGATAAGGTCTAAGCTTTCTTTAATAATGCTCCTAAACCACACTTCAAATTTAGAAGAGAAAACGACCACCATGAGCACTGCAAAAATACCCCCGCTACCCGGGACTAATTTCGAACCAAATAAGGTGATATCCGCTAACCCCGGCATCGAAAGTAACCCAGCCATGACCGCACCAATTGAGGTAGATGCACCAAGCTCTTTCGCGGTATTCACCCCAATCATAATTGAAAGATAAACAAAGACTGCGCTACCAATCAATTTTAATAACTTAAATAACTCAGGGAATTGGTCGACAACCCCCGGAGCAACCAAGCGGACGATATTGATTAGCCCCATAATTAGACCACAACCAATCAACGCTGGAATAGTAGGAACAAATATAGCGGCTAACGTATTCAACGTACGGCGAATGGAAAACGCTTTTTTCTCCGCCGGTGCTGCATTTTCTGATGTCGTAGAGGTGCTACCTTGCATACGTTTGTTCATCACCGAAAAAACTTTCGCTGCGGTTCCCATCCCAACAATCACTTGTTGCTGTTCACCATTAAAAATAACACCTTTTACGCCCTCAATTTGTTTCAAGGACTCAGCATCAAATTTACTGTTATCTTTTAAAACTAAACGGATACGCGTCATACAATGAGTTAATGTTGCCACGTTCTCAAAGCCGCCCGCATATTTTTCTATTTCTCTGGCGAGTACTTCCAGATGTTCTATCTTATTAGCCATATGATCCCCCTGATGTTGACTGAGCCAATAACCCTGCTCTTCAACATGCTATCCCATTACTTAACGGTAATTGCTAACATGCTATCCAAGGTGGTATTTGGATGTTGTTGAACGATATCCGTCGCTTGCTGTGCATTAATTTGTAGCTCATGCATTAAAATTGCGCGTCGTGGATGATAATCCACTTGCGCTAATAACCCTGCCGCGGTGTGTTCATCAATACCGCAGACTTCACTCACAATCCGTTCTGCGCGGCGCAGTAATTTGATATTACTGGCAACAACATCAACCATTAAATTAGTATGAATACGGCCTAGTCTCCCCATCACACAAGTACTTAGCATGCCTAAAATCATTTTTTGCGCAGTACCACTTTTCATACGAGTCGAACCCGATAACACTTCAGGGCCAACATCGGGGGCAATTGCCAATTTTGCTACGTCACTTAATAACCCTCTTCCTCGCGTGGTGATAGCCACCGTTAACGCACCGATTTCATTAGCGTATTCAATACCCGCTAAGGTAAATGGTGTACGTCCACTCGCAGCAATGCCCACCACGACATCTTTGGCACAAAGTTGGCGTTTTTTTAGCTCAGCAATCGCTGATTCTGCTGAATCCTCAATATTTTCAACCGCTTTTAGCATTGCATCTTGGCCACCCGCAATAATCGATTGCACCATTTCAGGTGAAGTACCAAATGTGGGTGGACATTCTGCACTATCTAATACGGCTAACCTACCGCTAGTACCCGCGCCAATGTAAAACAAACGTCCACCTTGCTTTAAGCACTCAGCAACAGCGTCAACCACTTGAGCAATCGCAGGTAGAACAGCCTGAATGGCACCTGCAACCGTGCTATCAGCTTGGTTAATGACGTTCACCATCGATAGCGTATCCAAACGTGAAAACTGCTGCGTTTCCTGATTGAATTCATTGTGTAGACAGTTACTCAGAGTATTTTCGGCTAGAGACATTCAAATGCCCTCATGAAATTTAATTTCATTAAAAAATACATTAAATGAATTTTAATTTCAATTCAAATCACAGCAATTTCGTACCACTTAATTGCGGGTTATGATCTTACTCACAATAATAGGTTTGTATTGAAAAATACCGGTGACAAAAGCCACCGGCGATAATGCTATTTTACGAACTTACAGGTTCCGAAGGCTGATGGGATGTGAAAATCAGGTTTAACGGAATCAGGTTTGATCCAGCTAATCCATTTACGCACTTGCTTAGGTTCACCCGCGCTGAACTCTCCACGCAAAATGGCACACATTAGTGTCTGTTTGTCTGCGTCTTGCCATAAATCGAGTTTAGTGAATTCATCTAAATCAATTTTTCCCGTTAATACATAACCATTTGGCGTTATTTCACCCACGGTTTGTAATGTTTCCCAGTTCCAACTCGGGTCAACTTCACGGTAATAATTAGCTTTTGCATCGAAAGTACGCCCTTTCGGGTCCATTTCAGCCGTGTAATAAGGTTTTAATTCAGGGCTAGTCGCGAAAAAGAGTTCGACTCGGTCAGAATCTAACACCGCTTGGTCTTTATCTGGGTTATCACCTAACTGAATATCTTTATCATCTGCAATAAAACGGAAATATAGTGCGTCATCACTCCATAAAGCGCGAAAATCTGTTTTGGGAGCCACTTCCTTTTCCCATGGGTAAGTAAAATCGGTTAATACTTCTGCTTTTTCCCAGACTTCAGTACTTTTAGTCGCATCATTGAGTGATTTTAACTGATCGGTATGATTGATTTGGTACTCTTTTGCCGCCACACTTGCTGTAACAAGCACAGCGCTCGCGGCTAGTAATGTCGTTAATTTCATACTTTCCTCACCTATCTGATTAGAGAGCTGTTATTCACAAAAAACCGCCAAAGAAACAATATTTCATAGAACATACAAAATATAGAATTAAAATTTCATAATATATAGCTTCATTCTATAAAAACTATCATGATGTGAAGCCGCTCACTCTTTAATGAGAATGTGATTTATCTTTTTCATCCAATGTCTGATTAATTTTAATTCAATTATTAGGCTTAATATTAGTCAACTTCGATTGGTATTCAGACATTGACATGACTTTACGTTACGCGACTTGCGTCACTAATTTAAGTCAAGTAGCCTAAAGACACAGGCCTATTGGGGCTGACAATTTCGGATTATGACTTTTTATTATCAAGGCTAGGACATGAGGAAACGTCTGTTTTTTGGTCTTATTATTCTTGCAGGGATCGCATTTACGACCATAATGTTGCTTGATCGCTGGATAAGCTGGGATACCGCCCCCTATATCTATGAAGATGTAGAAAAATTGCCTGCACGCGATGTTGGGATGGTACTTGGCACATCCAAATATTATGCCTCTGGTGTTAATAACCTCTATTATACCTATCGCATTAAAGGCGCAGCAGAGGCATACCACAGTGGAAAAGTTAAATATTTGCTCCTCAGTGGTGATAATGGCGCTCATAATTACAATGAGCCAATCAACATGCGTAAAGATTTAATTAAAGAAGGGGTTCCAGCCTCTAAAATCGTGCTCGATTTCGCAGGTTTTAGGACATTAGACTCCGTAGTACGCACTAAAAAAGTGTTTGATACCGATAATTTTACGATTATTACCCAGCGTTTTCATTGTGAACGCGCGGTCTTTATCGCCAAACATAAAGGTATTGATGCACAATGTTTAGCAGTTCCGACACCTTCTGGAATGTATAGAGTGAGAGTGCGTGAAGTGTTTGCACGGCTAGGCGCTCTGGCGGATTTATATATCTTAAAACGGGAACCTAAATTTTTAGGTGAACAAGAATCCATCCCTGCCCCCATTAAGATGCCAGCAGGAATTAAAGGCTATCCGGCGGTTTCACCGGATGAAGTCAATAAATTGAAGTAGATATAGGTAGATGAATACTCATCTACCTATGAGGTTGTTGACAAAGCGGGATAAAAGCGTGGTTTTTCCCGCTTTGTGTTATCAGCCGAAAATCAATAAATTGATTTTCCTAGTTTATTTTCAATAACCTATTCGACTTGCCGCCAAACATAATATGTTTGTCAGCAGTCTGATAGGTAGATGAATACTCATCTACCTATCAGCTTTCTCGTTAATTTGCGCCAACACCATTCAAGTGGGCCTTGCCTGAAAAACATCAACCAATAATAAGAAAACAATAAATTTGCTCCCCAAATAATGGGTACCAAGACAAGTAATTCAACCCGCGTAAATTGACCAAAATAGCCGAATTGGTAAAACAACATGGTGCAAATTAGTGTTTGCAAAATATAATTACTTAGCGCCATCCGCCCCACATATTGCAAGCCAAGAGCGACTTTGCTGTTTGCCACTATCGTCCAAAAGCCATACACCAGAGCTATGTATCCTAAAGATTGAAATGGAATAACTAGCTCATTAATAATGTAACCAATGATTGATGTTGAAAAATAACTCCAATTAAATTGGCTTTGCATGTATAGCGAAACTATTTGGACCAATATAGATGGCAAGATAAATATGTAGGCTATTTTGCAATAGTGTTGAGCGCTAAATTGCCCTCGTAACCAACCATTTTTCATTAGCAGTGCGCCAATAATCATCAATGCCGCTAATTGCCAGCCATATTGGATAACCAACATTTCAACCATTTTGAGCATCTCTGACGCTCGATAAAGCACGCCATCCATTCCCCCCGAGGTATGTATCGCATATTCAAATGCCAGTTGCTCATCAGAGGTTTGCCAAAAACCAGAGGGGTCTACGCTACTACCCAACACGAGCAAGATAACTAACCCAATCAAATAGATTGATAGTGCTATTTTCAATAAAAAACCATCTTCATATTGATTAAGCAGATAGGTTACCAACAAGCCCGTCAATGCATAAGCCAAAAGAATATCACCATCCCAAAAACCAACCCCATGAATCACCCCGAACAGGGCTAAAACGAATAGACGGCACCGGTTCCAACGAAGAGAACGGGGTTGTAATAAAGCAAGGGTTGCCCCAAATAGGATTGAAAAAATAGCGAGAACTTTGCCTTGGAAAAGGACATTGAAAATCCCCCAGAGGTAAGCCTCTGAGTCGGGTGTTTTATTGGTGTAATAAGGATTTAAATACGCCGCTTGTGGTAAAGCAAAAGCAAAGATATTCATTAAAAGAATACCTAAAATCGCCATACCACGAACAGCGTCAAGTTGGCCAATGCGACTTGACGGCGTCGTTGCTGTCATAAATTATAAGTGACGCACTGCACGTAAAAATTCTTGCCGTGTATTTTGGCTTGATTTAAATAACCCGCCTAATGACGTTGTTGTTGTTGCACTTGTCGCGTCACGAATACCACGTGCTTTCACGCAATAATGCACTGCATCTATACAAACAGCTACATTTGTTGTTCCCAATAATGTTTGCAGAGCAACCAAAATTTGCTGTGTTAAGCGCTCTTGCACTTGTGGACGCTGTGAGAAAAATTGCACAATTCGATTAATTTTCGATAAACCAATGACTTTATCTTTTGGAATATAGGCAACCGTGGCCTTTCCATCAATCGTAACAAAATGGTGTTCACAGGTACTTGTTAACGTAATATCACGCACAGTGACCATTTCATCCACTTTCATTTTATTTTCAATTAAAGTGATTTTTGGAAAGTTTGCGTAATCAAGCCCTGAAAAAATTTCATCAACATACATTTTTGCGATGCGACGAGGGGTATCAGCTAAACTGTCATCGGTTAAATCCAAATTCAGTAGCGTCATGATCTCTGTCATGTGCCCTTCAATCAGTTTCTTACGTTCGTCGCCTGATTTTGGCTGGATACGTAAAGGCGTTTCTAGGCCTCTAGCCTCCAGCGCGGCATGAACTAATTCGGCCTCTTTACTCAGAGATGACATGTGATCCTCCACAAATGGTATAACTATTTTTATAAAATGCAGGTGTGCGGTACTCTAAAACAGCAGGTAGAGATAATCCAGTACAACATCGTTAATCGCTGTGAAATATTTGCATTTAGCCCTGTAATTTATTCACAAGATGAATACATACATTAAAAGGTTTTACACCTTATATAAGGTGATTAGTAGCACATTTTTTATCAATGTTTTAACCTTGAATGGCGATAAACGAATAAACTTGAAATGATTAACGCAATAAATAATCTAAAAATTGGTCATTTCATGTGTAATTTTGTCTGCGTTAATGCCTCCCTATTCGTTAAATCTAACCAAAAGCTATCTGTAATCAATTTCTATTCATTCACGCACTAATGGATTTCTGCCATAATATGCATCACGAACACATTTTAAAGCCTCAAGGCAGATAACAATAATGAGGGTCATTATTTATGGATCAGTGTCATACTAACGATTTGATTTCTCTAGATGTTGCATTGGAAAAATTACTATCTCAAACGAAAACCGTCACAGATACAGAAATCATTCCACTGACCTCCTCTGCACAACGCATCATTGCGACAGACCTGATTTCCCCTATCAATGTTCCACCATTTGATAATTCTGCTATGGATGGTTATGGCTTACGTTTCGCCGATTGGGATGGTAAAACGCCAATGCCTGTAGCAGGTAAATCTTTTGCGGGTAACCCGATGGAAGGTGAACTAAAAGCAGGTTGCTGCGTACGTATTATGACAGGCGCACCAATTCCACAAGGAGTGGATACCGTTGTGATGCAAGAATCTACACAACAAACGGACCAAGGTATTGTATTCACCCAACCAATTAAACAAGGTAGTAATATCCGCAAAGCAGGGGAAGATATTACCCAAGGCAGTGCCGTATTCCCTGCGGGCACCTTACTAACGACCGCTCAGCTACCTTTAATTGCTTCACTGGGTATTGCTGATGTCACCGTATATCGCCGCCTTAAAGTTGCCGTTTTTTCAACGGGAGATGAGCTACAAGCCGTCGGCCTTCCTTTAGCAGATGGGCAAATTTATGATACTAACCGTTTTACCGTTCGTCTGATGCTGGAAAAACTTAATTGTGAAGTGCTTGATTTAGGGGTAATACCGGACTCGCCCGAAAAACTCAAGCAAACCTTTATCGAAGCTAACCAACACGCTGATTTAGTGATCAGTAGTGGCGGTGTTTCCGTAGGTGAAGCCGACTATACCAAACAAATTTTGGATGAATTAGGCACCATTGGTTTTTGGAAGTTAGCCATTAAACCAGGAAAACCCTTTGCTTTTGGTAAGCTGAGCGACGCTTGGTTTTGTGGGCTACCGGGGAACCCTGTTTCCGCCGCACTCACCTTCTATCAATTGGTTCAACCGCTGATTGCCCGCCTTTCAGGACACAGCCAATGGCGTGCTCCGCTACGCTTTAAGGTTCCAGTGACCACCGCGTTGAAGAAAAGCCCGGGCCGTTTAGATTTTCAACGAGGAATTCTAAGCACCAATGAGCAAGGGCAGTTGCAAGTCGCCACGACGGGTCACCAAGGCTCACATGTGTTTAGTTCATTTAGTTTAGCCAACTGTTTTATTGTCCTTGAAAGAGAACGTGGGCGCGTTGAAGCAGGTGAAATGGTTGAAGTCGAAATGTTTAACTATTTATTAAAAAGTGAATAATAACAGTGCAAGAGCTTAGCGATCCGGAAATGTTGCGGTACAACCGCCAAATTATCCTCCGTGGGTTTGATTTCGATGGGCAGGAAAAACTTAAAGCTGGCAAAGTACTGGTTATTGGCCTTGGCGGTTTAGGCTGTGCCGCAACTCAATACCTTGCTGCTGCTGGTGTCGGTCATCTGACATTGGTGGATTTCGATACCGTGTCATTGTCTAACTTGCAACGGCAAATTTTGCACCGTGACGTCACCATTGGTACACCGAAAGTTGATTCAGCTAAAGCGCAACTTGCTGCCATTAACCCATATATTCAAATTGACACCGTCAATGCACAACTTGATGATGCACAACTTGATGAATTAATTATGCATCATGATGTGATCTTAGACTGCACAGATAACGTTGCCATTCGTGAACAGCTCAACCGCTTGTGTTTACCACAGAAAAAACCACTGGTTTCAGGTGCTGCTATTCGCATGGAAGGGCAATTATCTGTTTTCACTTATGAAGAAAACACCCCTTGCTATCACTGTTTAAGCCGTTTATTTGGCGAAAATAACTTAACTTGTGTGGAAGCAGGGGTTATGTCCCCTTTAGTCGGTACCATTGGTACGCTAGAAGCGATGGAAACCATTAAATTATTAGCTAATTATGGGAAAGTTAATTCAGGAAAAGTATTGCTATTTGATGCAATGACCATGGATTTTCGCCAATTTAAACTTAGCAAAGACCCGCATTGTGAAGTCTGTGCTAAAGGCTAACTGCTAAATTTTCGGGCAAGTTGGCTTTTCTCATCATTCAGGCGAGGCTTTTCTCGCCTTTTTCCTATTTTTATTACATCAAAATTAAGAATAATCCGAAAAAATAATTTAATTGCCCTTTCACCTTATACTATCTCTCTTTTGTGGTGCTTGATGGTTTAAATATCACCACTGTTTATTCTTTTGATAAAGTTACTGAGAGTATGAATATGCAATTCCCTCCTTGCCCGAAATGCCAGTCTGAATACACCTATACTGATAACGATATGTATATCTGCCCTGAGTGCGCGCATGAATGGAATGATGCCGAACCTGTAGCTGATATTGATGAATTGATTGTAAAAGATGCCAATGGCAACCTGTTAGCTGATGGTGATACCATCACGGTTATTAAAGATCTCAAAGTCAAAGGCAGCTCTTCTATGCTAAAAATTGGTACCCGCGTTAAAGGTATCCGTTTGGTCGAAGGCGACCACAATATCGATTGTAAAATTGATGGTTTCGGTCAAATGAAATTGAAATCTGAGTTTGTGAAGAAAAACTAAGTTTACTTCACCCATTCAAAAGCCCTCAAAATTTGAGGGCTTTTTGTTTCTAATCTAAAAACTCTATTTAGATAACCACACCTTGGCTTGTCAGGTATTCATCATAAGTACCTTTGAAATCAATGACTTTATCTTCTTTGATTTCTAAAATACGGCTCGCTAACGAGCTAACAAACTCACGGTCATGAGAAACGAAAATTAACGTACCTTTGTATAATTCGAGGGCTAAGTTTAATGACTCGATAGATTCCATATCCAAGTGGTTGGTTGGCTCATCCATAATCAAAATATTTGGCTGTTGCATCATTAACTTACCAAATAACATACGCCCTTGTTCACCACCGGATAACACTTTAACTTTCTTTTTAATGTCATCTTGAGAAAACAGTAAACGGCCTAAAATACTGCGCACCGCTTGCTCGTCATCCCCTTCACTTTTCCACTGACTCATCCAGTCAAACACGGTTAAATCCGTTTCAAAATCTTCTGCGTGGTCTTGGGCATAGTATCCAATGCTGCTGTTTTCTGACCATTTAACCATCCCGCTCGTTGCAGGCTGTTCACCCACCAGCGTTTTTAAGAATGTAGTTTTACCGATACCATTAGCACCAATGACAGCCATTTTTTCGCCAACTTCCAGTAATAAATTGACGTTTTTGAATAATGGCTCTTGGTCATAACCGTTCGTTACAGCTTCTAATTCAAGCGCATTTCGGAACAATTTTTTCTCTTGTTCAAAACGAATAAATGGATTTTGTCGGCTAGACGCTTTCACTTCATCCAATTGAATTTTATCAATTTGACGTGCGCGTGAAGTCGCTTGTTTCGATTTAGATGCGTTAGCGCTAAAGCGGCTAACAAAAGATTGCAGTTCTGCAATTTGTGCTTTTTTCTTCGCGTTATCTGCCAGTAAACGCTCACGTGCTTGAGTTGCCGCGATCATATATTCATCATAGTTACCAGTGAATAAACGCAATTCACCGTAATCTAGATCAGCCATATGGGTACATACGGTATTTAGAAAGTGCCTATCATGGGAAATAATGATCATAGTACAGTTACGATCGTTCAGCACTTGTTCTAACCAACGAATCGTATCGATATCCAAGTTATTCGTCGGCTCATCGAGTAATAAGATATCAGGGTCAGAAAATAGGGCTTGAGCCAACAGCACTCGCAGCTTCCAGCCTGGTGCGACTTCACTCATCGGCCCATAGTGTTGTTCAACAGGAATACCCACACCCAGTAATAATTCACCTGCGCGCGCTTCCGCACTATAACCGTCCATTTCACCATAAGCGACTTCTAGGTCAGCCACACGGTAGCCGTCTTCTTCGCTCATTTCAGGTAAGGCGTAGATTCTATCGCGCTCTTGTTTGACGTCCCACAGCTCGCTATGGCCCATAATCACGGTATCAAGTACGGTAAATTCTTCAAATGCGAACTGATCTTGGCGAAGTTTACCAATACGCTCATTTGGATCAGTCGTGCTCACATTTCCAGCTGTAGGGGTTAAATCTCCCCCTAAAATCTTCATAAACGTGGATTTACCCGCGCCATTTGCGCCGATCAAACCATAACGGTTGCCTGTGCCAAATTTAACTGAAATGTTTTCAAACAGTGGCTTACTGCCAAACTGCATAGTGATATTGTTCGTTGTTAACACTGCTATGCCTTAAATTAAACGGTGTAAAATAGCCTGCGATGATTAGGGGTCTATGACTACAGCGTGCAAAACAACCCAAAATAGTGATTTGAGCAGCAAAATACACTCCATGTATGGTCATTAGAGTATGGCAGGTATAAATAGCGGCGCATTATGCCATATTACACCGCTTAGATCTTGTGCTGTTTTCAGCAAATTGATTAACACGAAAGGAAAGGCTGACTAAATGCCAAACTAAAGAGTGAGCCCCATAGTACGGCTGATTTCAGTTAGCCCTTCTCGCTCATAAAATTTAATCGCTTTATGGTTTTGCGCTAACACTGACAGCTCCAAGTGGCTCAATTGTCTACCCTTCGCCCATGCTTTCATCGCATTTAGTAATTTTTGGCCTACTTTTTCACCACGGAAATTAGGCTCAACCACTAGGTCAAAGATATAACCAAAATTTCGAGGAACAACACAGTTATAAGGGTCAGCTGCTTGTTGTTGTGCAATACAAAGCCCTTTAATCTCACTGTTAAATTCAGCAACTAATAAACAAAATTTATCGTCAATAATCGCATTTTCAATAAATTCCCTAGTCTGCTCCGCTGGTTGTAAACGTTCAGGGTCGAATAATGCCATTTCCGAAAACAAAATTTGGTAAAGCGATAAAATGGATTCTACATCACTTTTAATAGCTTCCCTTATCATGCATTCCTCTCTGTGATTTTAATATTAACGCTAGTCGTAGGTTTTAATTGGTGGGGCGACATAAGATTCAAAACTTTCTAATAACTCAGCGGGAGAATCATTCACAATCGCCATATGACGGTATTTTTCATGGAGGAAACCTTCATCTGCCATCTTATTTGTCATATCAATCAATGGTTGCCAATAATTATTAATATTAAATAAAGCGCATGGCTTAGCATGTAAACCAATTTGGCTCCAAGTAAATACTTCTGCATACTCTTCAAGCGTGCCATAACCGCCAGGCAAAGCGACAAAGGCATCCGCAAGCTCAATCATTTTACTTTTACGCTGATGCATCGTTTCAACTTTATACAACTCAGTTAAATTCTTATGAGAAATTTCACGTTCTTCTAGCAATGATGGGATCACCCCAATCGCTTTTCCCCCTAATGACAATACGGTATCAGCAACTGTCCCCATAATTCCCACGCTCGCTCCACCATAGACTAACGTGATATCACGTTTAACCATTTCTTTAGCAAACTCAATGGCTTTTTGCTGATAGACCTCATTTTTTCCCATACTGGAACCACAATACACTGCAATACTTTTAATTTTTCCCATTTGTTCCTCATTTTCCATTTTTATTGTGACTTTTTAGTTAAAGCACTGAATTATACGAGCCTAATACAGAAGCTCAAGCTTCACTCTTCGCCATAATAAAATGAGACTAACTCATGTTTATAGCACTGCTATTCACTTAAACCAACATGTTGACAACCAATAAAGCACATTTACCCCCTTATTCTCTATAGCTAAACCATAAACAAATATAAAGCCGTGCTGTTTTATGAGATAATCTTTAAGAAATTATTTTTCATCACTGAATACTTATTTTCTAAATATTTATTATCAATTAAGTTACGTTTTCCGAGGTTTACTTATTTATGTCTGCCGACACTAAAAAGAGCGCATTTCCGCTATTACCTATAGGGTTATTACTGCTTGCAATGACCTCTATTCAAAGCGGAGCTTCTTTAGCTAAAACTTTATTTCCTGTTATCGGCGCTCCCGGTGTTACTGGTTTACGTTTATTGCTTGCTACTATTATTTTGTTCGTTATTTTTAAGCCTTGGCGTTTAAAATTCAGAAAAAATTCGCTAGTTCCATTGCTTGCTTATGGGTTATCCCTAGGTACGATGAATTATTTGTTTTACCTATCTCTTGAACGAATTCCATTAGGGATAGCTGTTGCTTTAGAATTTACTGGTCCTTTAGCCGTTGCGATGTTTTCTTCTCGCCGTCCGATTGATTTTTTATGGATAGCCCTTGTTATTGTTGGGTTATTATTCTTACTTCCAATCGGCGATAATATTGATTCCATTGATACACTCGGTGCTCTCTATGCTCTCGGAGCCGGTGTCTGCTGGGGGTTATATATTATATTCGGGCAACGTGCAGGAGCGGGTTACGGTGCAGCAACCGTTGCAATAGGTTCATTTATTTCTGCCATGATCTTCTTCCCTATCGGCTTAATGCAAACAGGTGTCGAGGTGATGTTCGACCCCTCAATTTTACCTATTGCACTAGCAGTCGCGATTTTATCAACCGCATTTCCTTATACATTAGAAATGATCGCGCTAACGCGTTTGCCTGCCCGAACTTTTGGTACATTGATGAGCCTTGAACCTTGTATGGGCGCATTTTTAGGAATTGATTTCCTAAATGAGCACTTAACGATGACTCAATGGTTGGCATTATTATGTATTGTCTGTGCTTCTATTGGCTCCACCTCAACAGCAGTACCAAAGTCAAAAATCGAAAAAGTGTCCTAGCCACTAAAAGTTCGAAGCAAACAAAGACAATCAAGGTTAATAAATTCGATATATAGATATTTATTAACCTTTTTTCGTGTAAAGTTTTATTCATCAATTTGAAATAATCTATTTTTATTTCTAGTTTATGCTTTAAATAAAAATTTATTATCTCTATCGCACTTATTGTCAAAAACGATTAGTACCGAAGATCCACAATTAATTAACGGTTAATAAAGTATATCGAATAGACCTATTAAATTAATCGTTTATTACATTATGACAAATTAGTTTAGTTATTTTATATTTATTGACAGATGAGGTTACTAAACAAATTCATATTTAAGAGAGGATGAATCATGAGCACAGCTAAATTATTTAAAGCATCTTCAAATGAACTTTTATATACACGTAATGATATGGAAGACAGCGTAAAATTGGAAACCATTGGAATTCTTAATGTTATGGTGGTCCATTTTACCGATCTCTCTCTAATGACTAAACAAGCCCACTGGAATATGCGTGGCCGTAATTTTATTGCTATCCATGAAATGCTAGATGGCTTTAGAACCACGTTAGTTGAACATTTAGATGAATTCGCAGAGCGCGCGGTTCAATTGGGAGGTGTTGCTATTGGTACAACGCAAGAAGTTAACCGCTTCACCTCGTTAGAAGCTTACCCAATTAATATCCATAGCGTACAAGACCACTTAAAAGCGTTAGCCGACCGCTATGCTATTGTCGCAAATGATATCCGTAAAGCCATTGATGAAGTGGAAGACGAAGACACTGCGGATATGTTTACCGCAGCTTCCCGCGATATGGATAAATTCCTCTGGTTCTTAGAAGCAAATATTGAGTAATGTCGTAAATAGAGTCAATTAAAATTGACCAATGGCCACTGTAGAGTGGCCATTTTATTTGCGAGTCATTAACTATAATCAAACTGTTATTCAAATACCTAAAAATAAAATAAGTTAACTTAGTTATTTACTTTTTTTAGGTATCTCAGGTTGTTCTATAGGAAATACAGGTAATGCATTTAATAGCCTTTTACCATAATTTTTAGTTAGCAAACGTTTATCATAAATAATAATTTCACCATAGCACTCATGACTACGAATCAACCTACCTGCTTGCTGTATCAAGTTAAATGAGGCGCTAGGTAAACTTTGTACTTCAAATGGGTATCGCTTCAATGATTTCAACCAATCCCCTTCGGTGATAATCACAGGGTTTGTTACTGGTGGAAATGCAATTTTATGAATATGGACCTGAGTTAAATATTCCCCTTTTAGGTCTAACCCCTCAGCAAACGATTGTAAGCCAATTAAGGCACTAGATTGCCCTTGGTTAATTCTTTCGCAATGAGTTTCGACTAACCGGTAACGTGGTTGATCTCCTTGAACTAAAAGCTGCAAACGCAAATCCTTTACGTGCTCAAGAAAACCTTCCATCGCTCTTTGGCTACTAAATAAAACCAGTACTCCACGGTGAGTATTTTTAGCGAATTGTTCACGGAAAAATACTGCCATTTCCGCTAAGTGTTCAGCTTCAGTGTTTATCGTTGGCTCATATTCCATTTTAGGAATAATAATTTTTCCTTGCTCAACATGGTTAAAAGGAGAAGATAATGTCACAAAGCGGTCATCACTTTTTTCGGATAACCCAGTAAGTTCCATAAAACGTGAATAACTGTTCAATGACCTCAGTGTTGCCGAGGTAATCACAATATGAGGAACATTTCGCCATAACAAATGTTGTAATTGTTCGCTGACTCGGATCCCTGCACAATGCATAAAGAAGCGAGATTGGTTTTTCTCATAACGCCGACTTAACCATTTTGATACAGGGGCACCTGAACTTTGTTCTAATGCCGCCAACCGCCAAAGCTTCGACATATTTTCAAAGTACCCCATAGCCCTACTAGTCACAATAATGGAGCGATGTAAGCGGACAATATCTTGCTTCGCAGTTTGTTCCGTCAAATCATTTAAGATGGCTTCCGCCAGTCCCTGTAATGCATCAGTTTGCTTAAACAAGGCCTGACAGCTCAGTTGCATAGCTTCAGGCAATACACCAAGCGGAAATAAATATTCAGTTTCTTTTGATGTTTCTGGTAATAATGCATTCGCTAATAATGAGAAATCACGAAATGTTTCACGTAATTTTTCTGCATGTTGCTGTAACCGTTCGGGGTTAGCTAACTTTGGTGGCTTCGCCGGACGAAATTGCCCCATGTACTGCCCAACATGCTGAATAAAGCTATCAAGCTGTGCCGTTAGTTGAACTAACGTAATTTCGCCTTCAACTTCAAGGGCATCCCTTGCAACATCCGGAACATGATGGCCTTCATCAAGCACTAATAATAAATTTTTCGGGTCAGGTAATACCGATTCACTTTCCATTGCAGCCATAACTAACGCATGATTAGCAACCACCACATCGGCATCTTCGATTTCCCGCCTAGCAATAAAAAATGGGCAACGCTGATAAAATTGACAATTACGACCTAAACAATTCATTTTATCTGTGCTGACTTTGCGCCATAAGCTATCACTAAATGCACGTTTGTGGTGATCCCTTAGCCCATCCCATGCAAAACTCTGAAAGTCATGCCGCAGTTGCTGACAAATAGCCCGCTCTTCACTATTCGCAATTTCTGTTTTATCTTCCACCAATAACATTAAATCAATTTGTTCGCCTTCCGCGGCACAAATAGCTTCTAAATTACGAGGGCAAACATAACGAGCACGCCCAAACGCCCCTGTATATTTTAAATCAGGAATAATTTTGCTTAATAAGGGTAAATCTTTACTATAAATTTGGTCTTGTAATGCCACATTCGCCGTACTGACCACTAAGGTTTTACCTTCTTCCCTACCAACCGCTATCCCTGGTATTAAATAAGATAGCGTTTTACCCACCCCAGTAGGCGCTTCTATAACCAAATGGCGGCCGTCATCATCTGCTAAATTTTTTGCGACTTGCGCGATCATCTGCCGCTGCGGTGATCGGGAAACAAACCCGTCAATTTGTACGGACAACCCTTTATACCACTGAGTTATTTGTTCTTTAGTTTTATTCGACAGGGACATAAATTATGCAGGTGACCAAAGTTAAAATGAAAGATAACGAAACTGACAACAATACGGAATATGTAAAAAACGCTTTTGCCAACCGCTTCGCAAAACTACTGTATTAATACCCATTATACATAAAAATTGGGAAGCTTTTTGCAAAACGCCCATTCTGCAACAGAAATAATAGCTTTTAACTTGTTTGCAACACTCATCCGGTTATACTTTGAGTTCTTATATCATTTGGATTTTTATCACTAGGCAGGCTATAGAAAATGAAAAAGGTTGTTATCGCACTTTGCGCATTATGCGCTTTTGGTTCTGTAGGCGGTATTGTTTTAGCGGGTATGAACATTTATACACGTTCAACCACACCACTTGAGCAAGGGCAACCGCAATCCCCTTCAGCACTGCCAGCACCCAATCAAATTCAGTAATTTTAAAATAATTTATCAGCCCAGGATGGAGATAGCTTATGTACAACGATTATTTCGTAACCCCACAATGGTTAAATTCACATCTATTTGATGATAACATCATTGTACTCGATGCTTCTTCTCCGCCACCGACCGCACCTTATGATTGCCGCCAACAATATTTAGAAGAACATATTCCTAACGCTCAGTTCTTTCATCAAGATGAAATTGCAGACAAAAGCTGTGATTTACCCCATATGCTGCCAAGTGCCGATGTTTTTAGCCAAGCAGTTAGTGCCATGGGCATAGGTAATGACACCCAAGTTATTATTTATTCGCAGAATAACTTATTTTCGTCCCCAAGAGCATGGTGGACTTTCACCACTATGGGCTGCAAAAACGTTAAAATTTTAGCCGGTGGCATCGATGCTTGGAAAGCAGCAGGGTTTGATGTTCAGTCCGGGGAAGTTACTCCGCCAGCTGCGAAACAATTCCATGCCATACGTAAAGACAGTAACGCACTGAATCAAGAGCACATGCTTGATATTGTAAATCAAGGAAAAATTCAAATTATTGATGCTCGTGCAGAACCACGCTTTCTTGCCAAAGCTCCAGAACCACGTCCGGGTCTACGTATGGGGCATATTCCTGGGAGCAAAAACGTCCCATGGGATCTTCTCGTTGAAAAGGGTGAATTCAAATCACCGGAGCAACTTAAAGCTATTTTTAATAAACAAGGTGTGGATATCCATGCACCTTCAGTGATGACCTGTGGTTCAGGAATGACCGCAGCTGTGGTATTAATGGCATTAACATTATTAGGTAACCAAAACATGCGTTTGTATGATGGTTCATGGGCCCAATGGGGGCAAGATAACGGCCTGCCAATCGAGTCGTAATCCTCTTCTTCCATAAAAATATAAGCCACTTGATTATTTAAGTGGCTTATAGAATGAAGATTTACCAAGTAGAGGAAATGGTTATTTGGCAAATATCCCGGCTAAGAACAGTACGACAATCGCACCGATAACCGCGACAACAAAACTCCCAAAGTTGAAACCATCAACTTTTCCTTTACCAAAGAAAGTACTGATGTAACCACCCACAACGGCACCAACAATCCCCAGCACGGTGGTCATAATGAACCCCATGTGATAAGTACCTGGCATCAGCCACTTAGCTAAAACACCTGCAATTAGACCAAAAATAATCCAAGCAATTACACCCATCTTACGCCTCCCAGACTAGGTAATTTCACTATAATGTCAAAATGTTCTCATATAATAGTAGAGCTTTAAATAAATAAAATCGCTCTCCTACCAATTAAGTAAAGACCCTATAAGTTAATTTCGCAACTATAAAATTTTGCCAATCAACATTATTCATAACTAATTGCTCACAATTTCAGTTATCACTTGCGCAATCTGTTGGGCATTTTTTAACGACCTAACCTGAGAAAAAAGTTCATCTGCTTGATGATATTCTTTACGTAAATAGCCTAGCCATTGCTTAATCCGGGCTGCATGGTAATGGCCGGTATCCCCTTGTTTTTCAAGTTCTGTATACTTTAATAACAACCTGCCAACTTGCTCCCAAGGCATTTTAGATTCATTAAATTTGACCACCCGGCTAAGGTTTGGGGTGTTTAATGCTCCACGACCAATCATCACGGCATCACAACCTGTGATTTCAAGGCAGCGCTGTGCACTTGCATAGTCCCAAATTTCACCATTAGCAATCACTGGGATCGATAATTTACGGCGGATCTCTCCAATGGCAGACCAATTAATACTCTCTGCTTTATAACCGTCTTCTTTGGTTCTACCATGGACAGTAAGTTCTGTTGCCCCCGCCTGTTGAACCGCATCTGCAATTTCATAAGCAAATTCGGAACTATCCCACCCCAAACGAACCTTAACCGAAATAGGTAATTCTTTTGGAACTGCTTCACGCATTGATTTCGCAGCTTGATAAATCAAATCAGGTTGCTTCAATAACGTCGCACCACCACCGTGGCCATTAACTGTTTTTGATGGACACCCGCAATTTAAATCAACCCCCCAAGATCCTAACTCGACCGCTCGGTTTGCGTTCTCTGCCAACCACTGAGGGTGTTGCCCTAATAACTGCACGCGAACTAATGTCCCTGAAGGGGTACGACTACCATGTTTTAGTTCAGGGCATAAACGGTAAAAAGTTTTTGCCGGTAAAAGAGTATCAACCACGCGAACAAACTCTGTTATGCACAAGTCATAGTTATTAACTTCGCTTAATAGACAACGTACTAAAGGGTCTAAAACTCCTTCCATAGGAGCTAATAAAACGCGCATAAATGGCTCACAAAAAACGTAATAACACCTGCTTATCATACCGTTTATTGAATAGATGAGCAGGAAAATTCTAAGATGGGGGTGACCAGTGACAGGCTTGAAATAGTTTCATAAGTAGCTCTAGTTAATGCCATTAACATTAAAAAGAGCTACAAGCTTTATGGAAGATTAACTGTCACTTCGCCCTTGTTTGACTTTTTTCTGGGCGTTTTTCCATGGGGAACTTGCCCCCTTCCCTGAACTAGGCTTTGACGATGGCGAATTACTGCGACGTGGTGGTTTACCTTGGTTTCTATCACCTGAACGACGTTCATTGCGTTGTGGTGTTTTTTGAGTAGGCTCCGCCTTTATGGAGGGGTCGGGCTCATAGCCTTCAATCGCCATCAATGGAATCGATTTTTTCAATAATTTTTCAATATCCTTGAGTAACTTAGCCTCATCGATACATACTAAGGAAACTGCCATCCCAGTTGCTTCTGCACGGCCTGTACGACCGATACGGTGAACATAGTCTTCTGCAACATTAGGAAGCTCAAAATTCACCACATAAGGAAGCTGTTCAATATCAAGGCCACGAGCTGCGATATCCGTTGCCACTAACACACGAATATCCCCAGATTTAAAATCAGCTAATGCACGAGTACGAGCCCCTTGGCTCTTGTTACCATGGATAGCAGCAGCTTTGACACCATCTTTATTTAAATGCTCAGCGAGACGGTTTGCACCATGTTTTGTACGTGTAAAAACAAGAACTTGTTGCCAGTTTTCACGGCCAATCATAAACGAAAGTAATTCCGCTTTTCGTTTTTTATCAACCAGATGAACATATTGAGCCACTTGCTCAGAAGCTGAGTTTCGCGGAGCAACCTCAATAGTTACAGGGTTATTGAGTAATTTATTCGCCAATTGTTTGATTTCGTCAGAAAACGTCGCTGAGAACAATAAGTTTTGACGTTTTTTAGGTAATTTATTAATCACCCTACGAATATCATGAATGAACCCCATATCTAACATACGGTCAGCTTCATCCAGAACAAAAACTTCGACTTGGGAAAGATCTACTGCATTTTGGTGTTCTAAATCTAATAAGCGCCCCGGAGTTGCAATTAAGATATCAACCCCGCCACGTAACTTCATCATTTGTGGGTTAATACTTACCCCACCAAAGACGACAAAAGAACGAATACGCAGGTGACGGCTATATTCTTTTACATTTTCAGCAACTTGCGCTGCAAGCTCCCTTGTTGGCGTCAAAATTAACGCACGAATAGGCTTGCGATCCTTTCCTGATCGAGGAGTTGTAATAAGCTTCTGTAAAATTGGCAATGTAAAACCCGCTGTTTTACCTGTACCAGTTTGGGCGCTAGCTAAAAGGTCGTTTCCTGCAAGCACGGCTGGGATAGCTTGTTGTTGAATAGGCGTAGGGCTTTCATAACCTAATTCATTAATGGCAAGCAAAATTTCCTCGTTTAACGCGAGGTCTGAAAAAGTAGTCAAATTAAATTACTCCGGGCTTCACCGCTTCAAATTGAATGTGGCAGTTATGGGGGAAGTGAGTCAGAAGATAAAGCGCAAACTGCCGTGCGACACTGTGTAAAATTCTAACATTATTTACAGATGATAAATATATTAATTTAGTTTGGTTAATAAATTAATATAAAATCCGACCCACATAGTATATATACTTACATTGTACTATGAGATGTCGTTTTTTACTTTTTATAAAAATGAAAAGCCATTAAGAGCTAATTAGGTGTTATTTAATTCTGAATTTTTAAAGGAATGGTTATGAATACAGGTTCATCGTCAACGTTGCGAGGAGAAAATGCGAAAATGCAATTGCTTCTCACTGCTGCTGATGTATATGGAGAACAAGGGCTTGATGGCGCTACTACACGCAAGATCGCACAGGCATCAGGGCAAAATATTGCCGCAATTTCTTATTATTTTGGCTCAAAAGAAGGTCTTTACTTAGCGGTAGCTCAGCTTATCGCAAAAACTATTCGGGACGATTTCCATGATGTTTTTCAAGCAATTGACAACTTTCTAAATCAACCTTTGTCAGTACAAGTAACTGATGATGCACTTGATTTACTACAAAAAACAGTCATTGCCTATAATCATTTTCAGTTGGAAAAGAAAAATTTAAGTTTTTCTCGGATATTAGCACGAGAACAACTCAACCCGACCGAAGCCTATACGGTAATCCATGAACAGGCTTTAGGCCCAATACATTCGCGCCTAAACCGCTTGATTGCGATTTACATTGGTGCTGACCCCAATCATTTAACAACGCTAATCCACACACACGCAATCCTTGGCGAAACACTTTCATTTCGAATTGCTCGAGAAACTTTGTTACGCCAAACGGGTTGGAAACATATCAATGAAAATGAATTTAAAATTATTAATCAAGTTCTTATTGAACATACAAATATATTATTAGCAGGCTTACGCCATCGCAAACAATATGAAAAGTGATATGATAAAATAATTAAAGTGATTCATTCACATTGATAATAACTAGAGGCTGGTGATTTTATTGCAGCTGGTGCCACATTTCTTCATTAAAAACAGCGGCCTCTAACAACAAAGTTTGTTTTCATATCGTTGATTCTTTAAGTAAGGTTAGCTATGAGCAATAAAAACCGTTCTGTTGTTGTTTTCATTATTCTCATATTAATCGGTGCTGCAATTGGTGGTTATTACTACTATCAATCACAGCAAGACAAAATATTAACACTCTACGGCAATGTTGATGTCCGAACGGTAAATCTTGGTTTTCGAGTGTCAGGTAAGCTCAAATCCCTAAGCGTTGATGAAGGTGCAAAAATTATTGCAGGCGAGCAACTTGGCCTACTGGATGATGCCCCCTACATTAACGCGTTAAATAAAGCCAAAGGGGTACGTGACAGCGCCAAAGCCCAACTTGCTTTAAAAGAAAGTGGTTACCGTTCTCAAGAGGTTGCACAAGTTGAAGCTGAAGTGGCTCAAAAACAAGCGGCTTGGCAATATGCCGATAACTTCTATAAACGTCAGCAAGGGCTTGCTGCCTCCCGCGTTATTTCAGCTAATGATTTAGATAACGCGAAGAACAATCGAAACCAAGCATTTGCAGCCCTTCAAGCGGCACAAGATAAACTAAATCAATACCAAAGCGGTTTTCGCCAAGAAGAGATAGCTGCCGCTCGAGGCGAATGGTTACAAGCCGAAGCGGCTGTCGCTCAAGCTGAACTCGACTTACAAGACACCGTTTTAACTGCACCTTCCTCTGGGACTATTTTAACCCGAGCAATCGAACCTGGCACAATCATCGGTGCAGGTAATACCGTATTTAGCGTCACTTTAACAAATCCTGTTTGGGTCAGAGCTTATGTTAGCGAACCACACCTCGGTGATGCCATCCCCGGTAGAGAAGTCTTGCTGTATACGGATAGCCGCCCAAATCAGCCTTACCATGGTACCATCGGGTTTGTTTCCCCTACCGCCGAGTTTACCCCTAAAAGCGTACAAACACCGGATTTACGAACCGATTTAGTCTATCGACTACGTATCGTCGTCAATGATGCAGATGATGCTTTACGCCAAGGTATGCCTGTAACTATTCAATTTACTGATAATAAACAGTAAGAGTTTGCTATGAGTGATGATTACAGTATCCGCCTATCCAATGTCGAGAAAACATTTGTTGGCTTGGATACTCCAGCCGTTGAAAGCTTAACAATCGATATTCATGGGGGCTCTGTAACAGGCCTTGTCGGCCCTGATGGTGCAGGAAAAACAACTTTAATGCGCATGATTGCAGGGCTATTAAAACCAGATGCAGGGAAAATTAGCGTGATGGGGCTCGACCCTATCGACGACAGCATTGCTATGCGAGCTGGCCTTGGTTATATGCCCCAAAAATTTGGTTTATATGAAGACCTGACCGTACAAGAAAATTTAAATTTGTACGCAGATTTGCGTGGCGTACTCGGCGAAGAGCGCCAAAAAACCTATCAGCAACTGCTTTCTTTCACCAGCCTAGCCCCTTTTACCAATAGGCTAGCCGGTAAATTATCGGGGGGGATGAAGCAAAAACTCGGGTTAGCCTGTACATTATTAGGAAAACCCAAGGTTCTTTTACTCGACGAACCCGGTGTTGGTGTTGACCCCATAGCTCGACGCGAACTATGGCAAATGGTTCATACTCTTGCCGATGATGGAATGCTCATTCTTTGGAGTACTTCCTATTTAGATGAAGCTCAGCAATGTAAAAATGTGCTGCTATTAAATAAAGGCAAACAGCTTTATGCAGGCAAGCCCGAGTTATTAACTGAAAAAATGGCGGGACGCTCGTTTTTACTTGATGTACCAGCCACACAAAAACGCACTGTATTACAAAACGCACTCGTATTACCAGAAACCACCGATGGTGTAATCCAAGGCCGCTATATTCGCTTAATTTTGAAGCCTAATGCATCACAGACAAATTTATTAACTGCATTAAATATGGCAGATGGAAAACTCATTGAAGCACAGCCACGTTTTGAAGATGCGTTTATTGACTTATTAGGCGGGGGCCCATCTCATCGTTCGGAATTAGCCGCTATCGTACCGCAAATTCTACCTAATCCTGAAGAAACCGTCATAGAAGCGCGTAATTTAACCAAAAAATTTGGCCAATTTGCGGCAACTGATACCGTAAATTTCCAAGTTAAACGAGGAGAAATTTTTGGTTTATTGGGGCCAAATGGTGCGGGAAAATCGACAACTTTTAAAATGATGTGTGCGTTAATGAAGCCAACAGATGGGCAAGCACTCGTTCTTGGAATGGATTTAAAAACGAGTTCAAACAAAGTCAGGCAGCACCTTGGCTATATGGCACAAAAGTTCTCGCTGTACGGTAACCTAAAAGTGGGGCAAAACCTGAAATTCTTTTCGGGTGTTTATGGTTTACATCATCAACAACAAACCAAAAAAATCCAAGAAATGGTTGAGGCCTTTAATTTCAAACCGATTATCAATCAGGTGACTGAATCCCTCCCTCTGGGGTATAAGCAGCGTTTAGCCCTCGCCTGCTCATTAATGCATGAGCCTGATATCTTATTTTTAGATGAGCCAACCTCAGGTGTTGACCCACTAACTCGTAGAGAATTTTGGTTACATATCAATGGAATGGTTGATAAAGGCGTTACCGTTATGGTCACGACTCACTTTATGGATGAGGCAGAGTATTGTGACCGTATCGGGCTGGTTTACCATGGAAAAATTATTGCGGCAGGAACCCCTGATGAACTGAAACAGCAAGTCGCAAGTGCTGAAAACCCTGACCCATCCATGGAAGATGCATTCATCGAGCTCATCATGAATTATGATAAGCAACAGGAGGCACTATGACTCACACCGCTTCTCATTTTTCATGGCGTAGGCTTAAAGCACTATGCTGGAAAGAAAGTAAACAAATTGTGCGGGATCCTAGCAGCGCTCTTATAGCTGTGCTTATTCCATTGATGTTACTATTTATTTTTGGTTATGGTATCAATTTAGACTCAAGTAAATTACGTGTCGGTATTTTACTTGAGCAACAAAGTTCGCAAGCTCGTGAATTGGTTGATACCTTCACTGGTTCGCCATTTATCGATGCGACTATTAGTAATAACCGCCATTTATTAATCGATAAAATGCAAGCGGGTGAAATTCGCGGCATTATCGTCATTCCTGTAAATTTTTCAGCCCAATTGCTGCAAAAACAAGGTCATGCCGCAATTCAAGTCATTACTGATGGCAGCGAACCGAATACGGCTAACTTTGTGCAAGCTTATACTCAAGGTGTGTGGCAAACGTGGCTGGTGCAGCAAGGGGAAAATAAAGGCTACCCAACAGACCCACTAATTGAACTCAATATGCGCTATTGGTTTAATGAAGCGGCAATTAGTCAGCATTTTATTATTCCAGGGGCAATTAGCATCATTATTACCGTAGTTGGTGCTATTTTGACCTCTTTAGTTATTGCAAGAGAATGGGAACGTGGCACGATGGAAGCATTGCTTTCAACCCAAATCACTAAAACTGAGTTATTGCTTTCAAAATTATTGCCTTACCAAGTGCTTGGTACTTTTGTGATGGTGTTATGCATGTTTGTCACCACATTTGTCTTAGGAGTACCTTATCGCGGCTCTCTATTGGTATTATTTGTCATTACCAGCCTTTATTTGGCAACGGCATTAGGGATGGGGTTATTGATTTCAACAATTACTCGTAACCAATTTAATGCAGCGATGGTTGCTCTGAATGCCGCCTTCTTACCTGCTATTATGTTATCTGGCTTTATTTTTGAAATTGATAGTATGCCAGCCATTATTCAAGCTGTGACTTATTTTATCCCTGCCCGGTACTTTGTCAGCAGTTTACAAACTCTCTTTCTTGCAGGTGATATCTATATTGTTTTATTGATAGATTTCCTGCT
Source organism: Providencia rettgeri (assembly GCF_013255915.1). GTDB lineage: Bacteria > Pseudomonadota > Gammaproteobacteria > Enterobacterales > Enterobacteriaceae > Providencia > Providencia hangzhouensis. The sequence continues at coordinate 3,406,349 of NZ_CP053896.1, forward strand.
ACTCATCGCTTCTGCAATACTATTTATTGGACTGACGGCGCTAAAAACTCGCCGTCGTTTGGATTGAGGTGAAGTTATGTTTTATCGCCTATACACCTTAATTATGAAAGAGCTTCAATCATTACTTCAAGAACCACAAACACGGGCTATTTTGATTTTACCCGTGATATTTCAGATGATTTTATTTCCTCTGGCTGCCACTCTTGAGGTCACTAACACCACCATTGCAATTTTTGACCAAGACAGTGGTGAGCATTCTATCGAGTTGACTCAACGTCTCGCCAAAGCCAGTGCGTTTTCTCAAGTTTTATTATTGAAGAATGAACATGAAATTCGTGAAACGCTCGATAACCGTAAGGCTCTGCTGGTTGTCCGTTTTGGGCAAAACTTTAGTGCTGATATTGCAAGCCACCATAACGCTAATATGCTGTTACTCCTTGATGGACGTAATTCAAATAGTGCGCAAATTGCAGCAAATTATGTTGCACAAATTGTCACTCAATACCAACATGAGCTAACGCAATCACAGACTCTGCCGAACAACAGTGAATTAATCGTTCGTAATTGGTACAACCCCAATTTAGATTATAAATGGTTTATTGTGCCTTCATTAGTAGCTTTAATAACTACGATCGGGGTACTGATTGTGACATCTCTTTCTATCGCGAGGGAAAGAGAACAAGGCACCCTGGACCAATTGCTCGTTTCTCCCCTTACCACTTGGCAAATATTTATTGGTAAGGCGGTACCTGCATTGATAGTAGCGACTGCACAGGCAAGTTTAGTCCTAGTTATTGGGATCTTTTGCTATCAAATTCCTTTTGCTGGCTCCCTACTCCTCTTTTATGCCACCATGTTATTCTATGGGTTGTCCTTGGTGGGGTTTGGTTTACTTATTTCAGCACTGTGTTCAACTCAGCAACAAGCGTTCATTGGAGTATTTGTATTTATGATGCCAGCAGTGCTGCTATCAGGTTATATTTCCCCAGTCGAAAACATGCCAATTTGGCTGCAACAAATCACTTGGATTAACCCAATTCGTCATTTCACTGAAATCACCAAACAGATATACCTAAAAAATGCTGATTTTTCAGTTATCTTCCATAGTTTATGGCCATTATTCATCATTGCGATAATCACCAGTTCAGTGGCCTATTACTTATTTAGGAAGAAGATAGCGTGATCAAAAGAAATAATATTACACTTTGAAAATACAATTAAAAGCATTGGAACTATCATTAACGCCTTGAATCACAAACAAGTTAATAATATTCAAATCATATTTTACGATAGTATTTAGATCAAAAAAACCCTTGTTACCAAAGTAACAAGGGTTTTCAATTTTAACGACTTCTATCCCCTCATTTCACTGAGTAATGAGGAAAGCCACTCAAATTAGCGACGGTCACCAAAGATACGCAGCAACATTAAGAACAGGTTAATGAAGTCTAAATACAGAGATAACGCACCCATAATAGAGTATTTACGCATTGTTTCTCTGTCGTCTTCATCAATTTGTGAACCCATTTCTTTCAGTTTTTGAGTGTCATAAGCAGTTAAAGCAGCAAACAGTAAAACACCACCGTAAGTGATCACCCAATACATCATGGTGCTTTGCAGCCAGATGTTAACCAAAGAAGCGACAACAATACCAATCAGCGCCATAAACAGGAAGTTACCCATACCTGTTAAGCTACGTTTAGTGGTATAGCCGTAGAAACTTAATGCACCAAACATTACCGCAGTAATGACAAATGTGCCCGCAACAGACTCACCAGTATATGCGGCAAGAATAACTGAAATCGTTAAGCCGGTGAGCAATGAATAGAGCATAAACATGCCCGTTGCTGCCATGCCACTAATTTTTTGCAGCAGGAATGAAATGCCCATCACTAAACCAAGTTCAGCAATTATCATTCCAAAAAAGAGAATCTTATTGGTTGCAATGGTGTAGTACAAACCACTGCTTACAGAATACCATGCCACAAAAGCTGTCAGCAGTAGACCGACTGTCATCCAGCCGTATACTTGCGACATAAATGCCTGAACGCCAGTATTGGCACCCTGGACAAGAGAATCATTACGTTGATCAAACTGACCCATGATGGTTACCCTTTCGCTAAAAGAAAAATCGACCCAGTAAAAATACTGCAATCGGAGAAATTAACCAAAGTCTAACACATTCTTTTGACAATACCATTCAGCAAATTCGTATTTTTTAGCGGAAAAAATGCGATTACCAGCGGTTTGCAGACGCCTCGTCGGTTTCTTTCGCTTCTACCCAACGTTCATTTTCAGGTAAGGTTTCTTTTTTCCAAAATGGGGCTTTGGTCTTTAAGTAATCCATAATAAATTCAGCCGCTTGAAATGCAGCATTACGATGAGCACTCGTGACCCCAACAAAAACAATTTCTTCGCCGGGTTGTAAGGTGCCAATGCGGTGGATCACACTAACTCTCTGCAATGGCCAACGCTCTTTTGCTTCTATGACTATATTCGCTAACGCTTTTTCAGTCATTCCTGGGTAGTGTTCGAGTGTTAATGCCGCAACGCTGTCACCTAAATTATGGTTACGCACTTTCCCCGTAAAAGTCACCACTGCGCCATCACTATCACACTGTGCAAGCCATTGATATTGCTCACCAACACTAAAATTTTCAGTTTGTACTGCAATATGGGTGTTTTCCATATTACCCCCCAGTGACAGGTGGGAAAAATGCCACTTCGTCCCCTTCTGAGAGAGGGTGGTCTAGTGAAACAAATGATTGATTAACAGCGGCAAGTAATTTGCCATCTTCAAGTGCCAACGCCCAACGATCCCCTTTTTGTGAAAGTGCTTGGCGCAAGTCTTCCACTTTTTGGTACGAGTCTGTAAGTTCTAAACGTTCCGTTCCAACTAGCTCACGTACCTGAGCAAAAAATAATACTGTGATCATTATTCCACCTTAAAATGTCCAGATTTGCCGCCTGTTTTCTCTAATAAACGAACAGGGCCAATCACCATATCTTTTTGCACGGCTTTACACATGTCATAAATCGTTAACGCAGCAACGGATGCGGCTGTTAACGCTTCCATTTCTACCCCTGTTTTCCCTGTTAACCGGCAACAAGTTTCAATACGGACTCGGTTATGTTCAGGTTCCGCTTTCAAGATCACTTCAACTTTGGTTAACAACAATGGGTGGCATAATGGGATAAGCTGCCAAGTGTTTTTTGCCGCTTGAATACCCGCAATACGTGCCGTGGCGAACACATCCCCTTTATGATGGCTACCATCGACAATCATCGTTAAGGTTGCTGGGTTCATGGTGACATAAGCTTCTGCGCGAGCTTCACGGATAGTTTCAGCTTTGGCTGAAACATCAACCATATGCGCCTCGCCCGACGCATTGAGGTGAGTCAGTTGGGACATATTTTCTCCTGAAATAAAAAAGAGTTAACCGCCGATTACGGATAAATTTGGTGTAATTCCGCTATCGCCCATATGCAGAAAATGGGTTTCTCGTTTATGGTGTAAGCCCCGTTGAATACGCGCTTTTAACGCTTCGTTTTGGTCATCTGCGCCCAATAAATCACGAAGTGGAATACCATTTTCACCAAATAAACATAAATGGAGATTTCCTAGTGAGGAAACACGTAAGCGGTTACAGCTTTGGCAAAAATCTTTTTCGTAAGGCATGATAAGCCCAATTTCGCCTTGGTAATCTGGATGACTAAAGACTTGAGCTGGCCCATCACTACGAGAACGAGGAAGCATATACCAGCCTTCTTCGATTAAACGTTCGCGAATAGTTTCGCCTGAAATATGAAAGCGTTGGAAGATATCACTTCCATCACCGGTTTCCATGAGTTCAATAAAACGTAATTGAATTGGTCGGTGCTTGATCCAATTTAGGAATGACTTCAACGCAATATCATTGACATTTTTCATGAGCACTGCATTGACTTTTACTTTTTCGAAGCCTGCTTCAAAGGCGGCATCAATGCCTTTCATCACCTGAAAGAATTTATCTTGCCCTGTGATGGCCGCAAATTGGCGTGGATCTAAGCTGTCAACGCTCACATTGATCGCGTTCAACCCTGCGGCTTTCCATTCATGCACATCTCGCGCCATACGGTAGCCGTTGGTTGTTACGGCTATTTTTTTGATTGATTCATTTTCATTGATGGCAGCAATAATATCACTGAAATCTTTGCGCATAGTCGGCTCACCGCCCGTAATACGCACTTTTTCTGTGCCTAATTCTGCAAATGCCGTACTGATACGACGAATTTCATCTAATGTTAAGAATTCATGGCGACCGCTTGGCTTGTAGCCATCGGGTAGGCAGTATGTGCAACGAAAGTTGCAAACATCTGTTATAGAAAGCCGAAGATAATAAAATTTCCGGTCAAATTGATCGACAAGTTGCTGCATAATCACACCTTTCCAAGTACGGGAGATGCAGACATTTCTATCTTGCACCCTGGTGGCTCTAGGCCACGGCCAGTGCATCATATTCAGTCGTTCAAACTTAGACGCAAAGGCTAGGAGTTTTATCTGGAACCGAGTCACTGATTTTAAACTGCAAAATGCGTCACTCTGTTCACTTAATTTATGTAAGGATTCTAGCCGATAGAAATTGAAAAAGCGAATTGCAATTCGATATATATCATTATATACAACGACTTACAAAAGACATAGTTGAATCACCGAAGCTATTATTATCAATGACAATTTTCCATTTTGAGTGGTTTCAAACCGTATAATTTCATACTAATTGATTAACATCTCTAACTATTTAATTAAACATTTATTGATATAGATCTAAAATGGGGAGCAAGCTCCCCATCTGATTGTTTACGTTATAAATATCAGCACTTAACGCTTATCAAAACCGATATTTCAAATTGAATAATTGGCATATCAATTAAAAATAAATAGTGAAGCACAGAATTCATTAATCAAAACGCTAAATAATTTGCGTTGTTAGTTGTGATTAGGCGACAGATGAGGATACCTTGGAAGTACACACCAATACAGAATCGTCTCTTTTATTGTTTTTTGTCACGGTACTTAAGCCAAGAATGATGTTTTATGGTAGATTAACGCCCAATTTATTTTAGTCGCCATAAAACGGGCATTAGCGTAAAAAACGTATTTCGTAACTCGCTGGTTTACTTGCTTTTATAAGTACTGAAAATTAACTGATATAGGAACACTATGCCGAATTGTAGTCTGGCGGATCTCAAACATGTTGTCGCTTTAGGTGGCGGCCATGGGCTTGGTCGCGTGATGTCTTCACTTTCTTCTTTAGGTTCTCGTTTAACGGGTATTGTCACCACAACCGATAATGGGGGCTCGACTGGTCGTATTCGTCGCTCTGAAGGTGGGATAGCTTGGGGAGACATGCGTAACTGTTTAAATCAGCTAATTACTGAGCCGTCCATTGCTTCAGCGATGTTTGAATACCGTTTTAGCGGAAATGGTGAGCTTTCAGGCCATAATTTAGGTAATTTAATGTTAAAATCATTAGATCACTTAAGTGTGCGCCCACTAGAAGCCATAAATCTTATCCGTAATATGCTAAAAGTCGATGCGCAATTGATCCCGATGTCGGAATCTCCTGTTGATTTAATGGCTGTCGATGAAATGGGTAATGAAGTGTACGGTGAGGTGAATGTTGATGCCTTACATGAAATCCCACAAGAGTTACGTTTGTATCCAACAGTCAAGGCAACTAAAGAAGCCTTGCAGGCTATCCACCAAGCAGACTTAATTATTATCGGCCCTGGCAGTTTTTTTACTAGTTTAATGCCATTATTACTTTTGGATGAAATTGCGGCTGCACTACGCGAATGTAAAGCCCCGATGATTTATATTGGCAATTTAGCGAAAGAAATTAGCTCCCCTGCTGCAAACCTGTCTTTACCTGACAAACTAAAAATGATGGAACAGTATATTGGCTGCCAAAAAATTGATGCGTTAATCCTTGGCCCACGCACACAAACCAATAATATCAGCCCTGACCGCAAAATAATCCAACGGGTACTCGAAGCTGACGATATTCCATATCGCCATGATAGAAAGCTGTTACTACAAGCCATCGAAGAAACCATCAACTTGCTATAATTTTTCCTATTCCGCTGCTGAATACCCGCAGCGGAAAACCTTCCCTAAAATTAGCCCTTTGTTTCCCGTATTTCCACAAAATCTATTTTCAAAATACTTTGCGTTGTGGGTAGGCGGCAAGTGAAGGCAGCTCGGGGAGCATACATAAATATGTGGCCCGAGTGACTGAACGAAGCCAACCCCCCCACAACGCGAAGTATGAAGGAAATTAGGAATTAGCGATAAACTGGGAGCGTATCTCCTGCAATTCGTCTCTGACTCGCGCAGCCGCTTCAAATTCAAGATCTTGAGCATGCTTATACATTTGCGCTTCAAGTTGCGAAATCCGTTGCTCCAACTCTTTTGTTGACATTGATTGAATATCAACCGAATTATTATTTTTGGTATTGTCTTTCGTGCGGCTTTTTCCTTTGCCACCCACTTTGTGGCCAATTTGCAGGATATCACCGATTTTCTTATTCAACCCTTGTGGAACGATGCCATGTTCTTCGTTGAACGCCATTTGTTTAGCACGGCGACGCTCTGTTTCTGCAATCGCTTTTTGCATGGAGTTGGTGATCCTGTCTCCATAGAGGATTGCCTTACCATTTAAGTTACGAGCCGCACGCCCTATGGTTTGAATAAGCGAACGTTCCGAACGCAAGAAACCTTCTTTATCCGCGTCTAAAATAGCCACCAGAGATACCTCTGGCATATCCAAGCCTTCTCTTAATAAGTTGATCCCAACCAGCACATCAAACTCACCAAGCCGCAAGTCGCGAATAATTTCCACGCGCTCGACTGTATCGATATCTGAGTGAAGATAACGAACTCGCTCCCCGTGTTCTTCGAGATATTCCGTTAAATCCTCGGCCATACGTTTAGTTAATGTGGTGACTAACACACGTTCATTTTTCTGCACACGTATACGAATTTCAGACAGTAAATCATCTACTTGGGTAGAAACTGGGCGAACTTCAATTATCGGGTCAAGTAGGCCTGTAGGCCTAACAACTTGCTCAATCACCTCATTGCCTGATTTATCAAGCTCATAGTTACCCGGTGTTGCTGAAACATAAATAGTTTGCGGCGCTAAAGCTTCGAATTCTTCAAAACGCATTGGCCGGTTATCTAATGCAGAAGGAAGACGAAAACCATATTCAACTAAGGTCTCTTTTCTTGAGCGGTCCCCTTTGTACATCGCGCCTATTTGTGGGATGGTAACGTGAGACTCATCTACCACTAGCAAGCCATCTGCAGGCAAGTAATCGAATAATGTCGGAGGTGGTTCACCGGGCGCACGACCCGATAAGTAGCGCGAATAGTTTTCGATACCTGAACAATAACCGAGCTCATTCATCATTTCTAAGTCGAATTGTGTTCGTTGGGTAATACGCTGTTCTTCAAGTAGTTTATTGTTTTCCAGTAATACTTTTCGCCTATCCGCTAATTCAACCTTAATTTGTTCCATTGCTTCAAGGATACGTTCTCTCGGTGTGACATAGTGCGTTTTTGGATAAACGGTAAAGCGAGGAACACGATGTTGTATTTGACCTGTCAATGGGTCAAATAATGATAACCGTTCAACTTCGTCATCAAATAGCTCAACGCGTAAGGCATATTCGTCTGATTCCGCTGGGAAAATATCGATAACTTCGCCGCGAACACGGAAAGTCCCTCGCGTGAAGGCTTGGTCATTACGCGTATATTGTAAGTCCGCTAAACGCCTTAAAATTGAGCGCTGGTCGATGATCATGCCATCCGTTAGGTGCAACATCATTTTTAAATAGCTGTCAGGGTCACCCAAACCATAAATAGCTGACACAGAAGCCACCACAATTACATCGCGGCGTTCGAGTAAGGCCTTAGTCGCAGATAGACGCATTTGCTCAATATGTTCGTTTACAGAGGCGTCTTTTTCAATGAAAGTATCTGAGCTTGGGACGTAAGCTTCAGGCTGATAATAGTCATAGTAAGAAACGAAATATTCCACAGCGTTATCAGGGAAGAAGGCTTTCATTTCACTATAAAGCTGTGCCGCTAAGGTTTTATTATGCGCCATTAGCATGGTGGGCCGGTTCTCTTGCGCAATGACGTTGGCAATAGTGAACGTTTTACCGGACCCCGTTACGCCTAATAGAGTTTGATGAGCAAGTCCATCTTGTAGCCCTTCCCTTAATTTATGGATAGCTTCGGGTTGGTCCCCTCCCGGCTGAAAATCAGAATACAGCTTAAAATCCTTACTCATATTAACGCCCCTTAACAAGTTTCTTCCAATATGATACTGGATAAAAAACCAGCTTCAAGTATTGAAGCTAAATTTTCTGTTAATCTCCGCTCTGATATGTTTATAAAAATGTTATCCCCAAAAAAGTACTTGACCTTTTTGAAACTTTATATTTTATGCTATTGCATTTTTATGCCATACCTCAAATACAAATTGAAGGCTTGATTTTATTTAACCATTTGTATTTATTATAGATTAATTTAAAGTCCAGAATCACATCAAATAAACCCAAAGCCGCTTGTCACCTAGCGTAGAACTTGTTTTATAACGTTAATACACAAGGTTATCCACAGAAATGGTGGATAACTCTTGAAGCCCTTAGAGCTCATGGATTCACAGGATCTCTAAGATTTGCTCGATGGAGGCAAAATGACAAAAAGATGGCAGTTTAATGAAAAAATTTTTAAGTAGTAACTGCTATGAAAAACAGATTTTATATTTTTTATTAAGATCTGAGTGGTATTTTTACTGAAATACTTGACAGTATTTTAGTTGAGAACGTTAAAAAAGATCGGCTCCCTATTTAACAATTGATCAGCCCCAAGCATTGAGTGTGGCTTGGGGAAAAGTATTGATATTTTTATATAATCAAATAGTTAATAAAGAAAGATCCAAATAGCTTCCTAATTTACCGTTGAGTGTTTTTTGGTGTGGGATCACCCCTAAACAAGGTGCTTTGATCATTCGGTTAAGTGTTAACAAATATTGCTCTTGGAAAATACCTGCGGGTTCAACTTCATTGGCAACCCAGCCGGCTACGGGTAAACCTGCAGCTTCGATAGATTCCATGGTTAACAATGCATGGTTTATACAGCCTAACTTAACACCAACAACTAAAATAACGGGGAGTTGCTGTTCAATCACCCAATCTGCATAAGTTTTTTCTACAGATAACGGGGTATACCATCCACCAGCCCCCTCGACTAATAACCAATCCGCTTGGGACTTCAAATAAACCAACCCTTTATTTATCACTGAAAATTCAATGGGTTGATTTAATTTCTCACTGATAATGTGCGGTGAAGTTGGCGCTTCAAATACAATAGGATTAATCGCCTCATAGGGTAATTTTACTCGACTATTGGCTTGTAATAACAACGCATCGCTATTACGTAGGCCATCCGCCGTGAGCTCACTCCCAGATGCGACAGGCTTATAGCCCACCGTATTCAAACCTTGATAACCCGCAGCTTGCAATAAAGCACAACTTACAACGGTTTTCCCTACTTCTGTATCCGTTCCTGTTACAAAGTACATTTTAGTCACGGTAAATCGCTCCAAACACCGTATGATAAGTTAGAGGTAAGCCTTGCTCTGTCATTGGATAGAGCAAAGCAAGTTGCTGCAAATGCTGGCGGGTCATTAACCCTGCTTTACGCCCAGCAGTCAAATGTGTCGCCCCAATGCCTTTCAATGAATGAAGCAACGCTATTAATTCAGGAAAATAGACGGTATCCTTCTGAAAAATAAGTTTATGTCTCCATGACTGACAACTATTTTGTATCTGCTGAACACTGAGAAAGGAATTCACATGTGAATAGCCGTCAAGTGAATGCCAAGCTGAAGACAATTCTGCGAGAGAATGCTCTGCAAGTGTGGTAAACACCACAACTCCCCCCGGTTTTGTTACTCGATATAATTCACTTAATGCTTTGCTGAGATCTTGGCACCATTGGACCGATAAATTGGAAAAAACCACATCAAAGGTTTGTGAATCTAACGGAATGGATTCTATGTCAGCACATAAATAATGATCAGCCACAGCTTTCGTTTGCGCCATTTCGAGCATACCAGCAGAAAGATCTAAAGCCGTGATGTGATGTCCTTGATTTTTCAGTTTATGGCTAAAATACCCCGTACCGCACCCTGCATCTAAAATATGTAATGGTGCTGTGAGTTCTGAACTGTTTAAGACTGAAGTCAGTTGACCAAGCAGTTGTGTTCCTGTTGATCGTTGATAACTTGCCACTGAGTCATAACTTTTAGCCGCACGGCCAAATGCCGCTGCAATTTTATGCTTTTCACGACTGAGCGATAACGTCATGTAAAGCCTCCAATAATTGATCGATATCTTGACGTTGATGCGCAGCGCTTAATGTGACTCGTAACCTAGCACTCCCAGGCGGAACCGTTGGCGGCCTGATCGCTTGCACCCAAATATTTTTTTTGCGTAAGAAATTGGCTAACTGTTGGCTAGCTTGGTTTTCCCCGATAATTAATGGTTGAATAGCCGTCATTGAATTAGCCAGCTGCATGCCATTAAAATCAGCATTATTTCTAAAATACGCAATATGTTGGTTAAGGTCTTCTCGTGCTTGATCTGCGAGCTGAATTTGCTCAACTGCCGCTAGAAGCGCGACAGCCTGAGCCGGAGGCATTGAAGTGCTATAAATTAAATGGCGTGCGGATTGGACAAAAAATTCAGCCGTTGACTCATCACACAATACCGCTGCGCCGCTTAAACCAAACGCTTTACCAAATGTCACGACTAAAATTTCAGGTTTAACCCCATTCGCGAAGCAACTACCACGGCCTTGTTCTCCGATAACACCAATACCGTGTGCATCATCAACCATCAGCCAAGCATGCTGATTTCTAGCGATTTCCTGCAATTGTTGAAGTGGAGCACTATCGCCATCCATACTAAAAACGCCTTCTGTGACGACAAGCGTTTTTCCCGAAACGGGTTTTTGGATTAAGTTATCAAGTGATAGAGGGTTATTATGCTTAAAGCGCCTTAATTGAGCCCCTGAATGAATCGAGGCCTCCATTATCGATGCATGACTAAGTTTATCCGCTAAAATACGATCATTTTCCGACATTAATGCCGTGATCACCGCATGGTTCGCGGCAAAGCCTGAAATAAACAATAAGGCTTTTGGGTAGCCGAGCCAATCAGCGAGAGCTTGCTCTAATTTATCATGTGCTTTGGTGAACCCTGTAATATGGCCCGATCCTCCACTACCCACACCATATTCATCAGCCCCACGTTGCCACGCGGCAACCACTTGAGGATGATGGGCTAATCCCAAATAATCATTGGATGAGAAATTAAGAAATTCTTTTCCAGCCAGAAAAAGCGAACGACCATTGGCACTATCAATACACTGCCGTTGACGCCAGATAGAAGCCTGCTTACGCTGCTCTATCTGGTTTTGTATAAATGATTGCCAAGTCATTATACTGCTGCGTTATAAAATTGAGGGTTATCGGCGGTTAACAACGTTTCGGCTAACTTAGCGGCTTGATGGTTATCCCCTTCGTCAGTTTCAATTCGCTCAGGGTTAATATCCAGTTTTCTAAATAGTGCTAAATCTTTGTTTTCATCAGGGTTTGGCGTCGTTAATAATTTACACCCATAGAATACTGAGTTCGCACCGGCCATAAAACATAATGCCTGAGTTTGCTCATTCATGTATTCACGGCCTGCCGACAGCCTAACGTATGACGTTGGCATCATGATACGTGCAACGGCAATAGTACGAATAAAATCAAACGCATCGACATCTTCGTTATCTGCCATCGGGGTTCCTTCAACCTTCATCAACATGTTGATCGGCACACTTTCTGGCGGTTTAGGTAAATTTGCCAGTTGCACCAATAAGGCCGCTCGGTCACTGACTTTTTCGCCTAAGCCTAAAATCCCACCAGAGCAGACTTTGATCCCTGCGTCTCGGACATTTTCGAGTGTATTTAAGCGGTCTTGATAACTGCGAGTCGTAATAATATTGCCATAGTATTCAGGAGATGTATCAAGGTTATGATTATAATAATCTAACCCGGCTTCTGCTAAGCGTTGAGCTTGAGAATTATCAATCATCCCTAAAGTCATACAAGTTTCCATCCCTAATGACTTCACTTCTTTTACCATCATTTCAAGATAAGGCATATCGCGTTCTTTCGGATTGCGCCATGCCGCGCCCATACAAAAACGAGTTGAACCTGCTTGCTTAGCTTTTTTCGCAGACTCCAGAACTTGCTGAACTTCCATTAGTTTTTCAGTTTCTAGTCCTGTTTTATAGCGCGCGCTTTGCGCACAATACTTACAATCTTCTGGGCAAGCCCCAGTTTTAATCGATAGCAAAGTACTGACTTGCACTTGCTGGGGGTCGAAATGTTGGCGATGAATTTGCTGTGCCTGAAATAATAATTCAAAAAAAGGCATTGAAAACAGTTCATTAGCTCGTTTTATTGTCCACTGTTTTAATTGGCTCACGGAAACTCTCCAGTTGAAAAAGTTGTTGCCAGTTTAAATATTGCGATTATCATGTCAACTAAAATGATCTAGAAAAGTTGACGATGATAGCAAATGGATAACGTAGATATTCAGTTTGATGCCAAACATATTTGGCACCCTTATACCTCGATGAGCCAGCCAATTCCGGCTTATCCGATTGTTGAAGCCCATGGAGCCGAGCTAATCATGGCCGATGGGAAAAAATTAATTGATGGCATGTCTTCATGGTGGGCAACCATTCATGGTTACAATCATCCTGTATTAAACCAAGCGGTAACAACGCAATTAGCGAAAATGTCCCATGTGATGTTTGGCGGGATTACGCACCCACCCGCAGTGAATCTATGTAAACAGTTGGTTGCTATCACACCAGAGCCGCTGGAATGTGTGTTTCTCGCTGACTCAGGCTCCGTGGCAGTTGAAGTTGCTCTGAAAATGGCATTGCAATATTGGCAAGCCAAAGGGGAAAAGCGTCAACGGATCCTCACATTACGTCATGGATATCATGGTGATACCTTCGGTGCGATGGCCGTTTGTGACCCTGATAATTCAATGCATGGCCTGTATAAGGGGTATTTACCTCCACATATTTTTGTGGAAGCCCCTCAATGCGGTTTTTACGACGAATGGGACAGCGCCGATTTGCATCCTCTTGAAGTTCAACTTGCCGAAAATAGCGACAAAATTGCGGCGATCATCCTTGAACCGATCGTTCAAGGGGCTGGTGGAATGCGTATCTATCACCCTGAATATTTAAAGGGAGTTCGCCATTTGTGTGATCAATATGGTCTACTGTTGATCGCTGATGAAATTGCGACTGGTTTTGGTCGTACGGGTAAATTGTTTGCTTGCCATCATGCTGATATATCACCCGATATTATGTGTTTAGGTAAAGCACTAACTGGGGGCTATATGACACTTTCTGCCACTCTCACAACTCGCCATGTGGCAGAAACCATTAGCAATGGTGAAGCAGGTTGCTTTATGCATGGACCAACCTTTATGGGTAACCCTCTTGCCTGTGCGGTGGCGGATGCCAGCCTGAGTTTGTTACTCAATAGTCCTTGGCAGAAAATAATTGCCACTATCGAACAACAACTTAAGGCTGAACTGATGCCTTTAATATCCCACCCTAGTGTTGCAGATGTACGTGTTCTTGGTGCAATTGGCGTGATTGAAATGAAGCAGCCAGTCAATACAGCCGCTTTACAAAAAGTATTCGTGGAAAATGGTGTTTGGGTTCGCCCATTCGGCAAACTTATTTATGTTATGCCACCGTATATCATCACCCCCGAGCAACTCAGTAAAGTAACAAATGCAATGGCAAAAGTGTTGGGATAGCACAATAAATTCAATGGTAATCGAAGTGATTTTTTCTGGATTTTTAATTAGAAAATCTTCTAAATAATTCGAGTTATAGCAAGGCGGCAATCGAGGATATCTTGGGGAGCATACATCAGTATGTGACCCAAGTAGCCGAGTGAAGCCAACACCGCTATAGCTCGAAATATGACGGAGATTAAAGGATGACTGAAATGACCCACATTGGACCTTTCCCGACCATATACCTTCCTACTTGCGTCAATTTCCCTGTAATCGGGTCAATTTCAGAAACTGAAATATGGTCTGATTTTTGCCCACTCGAAATTAAAAAGCGCCCTGTTGCATCGATATTAAAGCCCCTTGGGTGCGTCTCTGTTGGGTAACGTGCTTCTAATGTTAGCTCGCAACCGTCATCAGAAACCAGATAGTGGCTGAGGTAACTTTCAGAACGTTCACTAACATACAAATGGCGGCCATCTGGCGTAATGTGGATATCTGCAGCCCAGCGCTGACTTTCGTTACCTAATGGGTAATTTGCCAAAGTTTGCATGTTACGATAGCGAGTAAATTTACGATACACGCCTACCGTTGAGTCTAACTCATTCACACAATAAATGACTTTTTCAGTAGGATGGAAAGCCAGATGACGGGGACCGGATTTCGCAGCTGTGGTAATTTGATCTGCGGTTGCTTCGGTTAAATAACCATTTTCATGTAAATCGAATAAACGGATATGATCTTCGCCTAAACAAGGAACCCAAAGCTGTTGGTTATCAACATCAACATGGGAAGAATGTGGATTACGCAAGCCTTCAATCACTTGAACAACGCGATCTGGGACGCCTTCTTCATTAATGGTTAACACTGACAAGTTATGTTGATGATATGAAGGAACAAATAGATATTTGCCATTGTTATCAAGGGATAAATGAACCGGTGTACCTGGAATTGATGTCTCCGCTTTTAAACGTAGTAACCCTTTCTCTTCAATTTCATAGGTTACGACACGGAAATTCGGGCGCACACCAATATAAAGGTGTTTTTTATCATGGCTTAATACCATAGGTTGCACTTGGCCCGGTGTTTTTACCGTTTGCAGAAGAGTAAGCTCCCCAACCTCATTCATCGACCACACGTGAATTTGCTGACTCTCGGGGCTCGCAATATAAACAACCTGATTCATCCTGACTCCTTAATTCATGATAAAAATACAAAACCGCATCTATAATCCACTATATTGGCTTCACTATACTTTATATTATGCAAATTACACTGGGTAAATAGCACTAACGCGGCTGTTACATATCGTACCAAGAACAAATAATAATGATACTAAAACGGTTCAGTTAACGTTATGATGATAAAACATATCAAGTTGACTATTTTTATAGCAATAATTTCTCATTATTCGTTAAATTCATCATCTCCCTATCTCTACCCCTTTAGTAAGATAGGTAACAACTAAATCACGTGGAGCCGTTTATGTCATACCGCGTTATTGCGCTCGATCTTGATGGAACACTGCTTGATCACCAAAAGAAAATTCTGCCTGAATCTTTAGCAGCCTTACAAGAAGCACGCCGCCAAGGCGTCAAAGTGATCATTGTCACAGGCCGCCATCATGTTGCGATTCATCCGTTTTATCAAACTTTAGACCTCGATACTCCAGCCATTTGTTGTAATGGAACCTACCTATACGACTATTTAGGCAAAAAAGTTCTAAAATCAGATCCTATGACCCTCGATTCTGTCACACAAATGATAGACAAACTGCGTGGAACAGATATTCAGCATTTAATGTATGTTGATAATGCAATGCTCTATAACGCACAAACAGAAGGCATTAAACGTACATTGAATTGGGCCGAATCCTTACCTGTTGCACAGCGTCCAACCATTGAATTTGTTGAAGATTACGCTGATGTGATGCATAACTATGATTCTATTTGGAAATTTGCTGTTAGCTCGCCAAATACGGAGCAACTTCATCGAGTCGTTAGCGAAATTGAAAATGATTTTGGTTTGGACTGTGAATGGTCTTGGATGGATCAGGTTGATGTCGGCCGCAAAGGCAATAGCAAAGGCCAACGCTTAAAAGAGTGGGTCGAATCCCAAGGGATGACGATGAATGATGTTGTGGCTTTCGGTGACAATTTTAATGACTTAAGTATGCTGACAACCGCAGGTTTAGGTGTAGCAATGGGCAATGCCGTTGATGAAATCAAGCAACAAGCCAAGCTAGTCACTCGCATCAACACGGAGCCGGGTATTGCTGAAGTTATCCGTAAATACGTTCTCTAACGGGGTTATGAAATAACAAGAAAACTTAGTTCAATTCAGGTTACTGACACTTTCCATACTTTTCGGTTAAAGATTGTCAGTAACCGGAAAAAACTCTACATAATTGATGAATCAATACAACTTATTGGGTAAGCAATTCGATTAACGCTTGCTCTAATACAGGTAAGGCCGCGCCATAAATTCGTGAGTTTCGGCTCATCTGACTCATTGAGAGTTCCGGTAATGATTGGCCAAAAAAACGATTTTGCTGTTGGAAGCTCTCACAAAACGCAGCCCAAATTTGCGGGTTTTTCACAAAAGGCCCCGACACAATTAAACGTGAAGGGAAAAATACACGACAAATATTTGATGCTGCATTTGCCATATGAGAAACAGCTTGCTGCATCGTTGCATTATTCACTAGATCATGAGTAGCCAAAATTTCTGCCACATTTTCTTCATCATCATGGGCTTTAAATTTACCAGCAAGCACATCTGAACCAATTGCCCATAATGCAGTAACCGTTTCTAAGCACCCAACTTGCCCACACTGACACGGCTTATTTTGCCCTGGGATATGCCAATGCCCTATTTCACCAAAAGCATGTCCACCTATATTGATGTAATTATCTGCGGTACTAAAGGCAACCCCGACACCGTACCCCCAATGCAGTAATAACGTACTTTTGCGACGCTCAAGTACATGTAGCATTAACTCGTCGTCCAAAGTTCTTGATAAAACAACACGATACTCAGGGGGAAATAAACTTTTGATATCTAAATTATTCATTCTAGGCCAACGAGATGCATGTATCCAATGATAAGTTTTGCGATCAAATAACCCCCCTAAAGAGAAGACACACCCCGAAACTTCCGCTGTTCTCGGTATTTTTTGCAGAATATTTTTGTGAAGTTGGCTAATTTTGCTGGCTAATGCTTGGCTATCACACTCAGGTGATGCTTCAAGCTGCTCATGCGCAATAACATTAGAAACTAAATTGATAGCAAAAACATGTAATGACAAACTAATGACTTGGAAAACTAATGTTACTAAACGATTAGGATTCACTACCAGTATCATTGATGGCCGACCTCGCCCTGAATGTTGGCTGATTGTTTCGGTCAATAAACGGTTATCTAAAAGCTCAGTAACATGTTCTGATACGGTAGTTGAGCGGATATTCAGAAATTTTACTGCTTCACGACGTGTCGTGATTTGGCCATTTAAAATGGCAAAAAAAATACGTTCCTTATCATTTGTAATAGACTGAGTGATCGGTAAATGTGATAAAAAGCCAGTCGTTGTTTTTAATATCATAATAATTCGATATAAAGCCGTTTAATCTAGGTCCCTGCACCATTCATCAAATAGGAATAGGCAACCTACCTACAGCTTACCCCTTCTCAAGTCAGAAAAATGGTAAATAACTATCGATAAAGTATGCCTCAAGGGTCTATCGTCAATCAATCCTTATTAATAAAAGAAAAAAGCCAGAACGCGGTAAGGCAGCCTGGCTTTTGCTGGTTAAAACAATACGCTAAAGTAATTAAAATGTATATTCACGCACAACTTCACGATTGATAGTGCTCTTTACAATATTTAGTTGGTCATCCCAGGTAATTGCTGATACTGGAGGGGTTATTCCACACCTCATCAATGCGGGCTGTAAATAATGGCGTGGATTAGTGGTCGCCATCATAATAGCTTCATCAAAGCTTGCTATCTTATTGTTCACTATATTACGTACCGCTTGGTCTAATGTCAGGCTAGACCCCGCTAAATTAGCTTCCCCGGGAACCCGCACGGTGCCATCATCAGTACGTTCAATTGACATCGCTGCAAATTGGTAATTCCCTGCTTTATTACAACCTGCAGCGCTGACAGCGTCTGTCACTAAAATTGACCTAGCAACCGTCTTAGTTCGTAATAAATTTTTTAATGCGGGAAATGGAATATGTATTCCATCAGCAATAAAACTGGCACCAATAGCATCGCAACTTAATTGAGCTTGAAGCGTATTTTCCAATTTATGTAAATATTGAGGAATACCATTTCCTAAGTGTGTACTCATGCAAACACCCTCTTTGGCCGCTTCCTCCATTTGGCTAAAATTGATATTAGAGTGCCCTACCGCCACACACTTCCCCATGGCAACTAACTGTTTTACAAATTGAAATTGCCGGTCAAACTCTGGAGCATAAGTCACTAGCAGTATCGGCTTGCTAACCTTTCTTTCTAAACTAGCAACCAAATTAATATCTGGTTTAATAATATCGCAGGGAGGATGACATCCCGCATACCCGACTTCTGGATTAATAAATGGCCCCTCCAAATGGTAACCAGGAACCATAAGTTTACCAAGATGGCTTTTCGATACGGCCTTATCTAATGCCCGAAAACGCTCTATAAGAGAAGACTCCGATGCTGTAATTAACGTTGGCAAACAAAATGTTACTCCTGTTTTTAACATTTTATCTAGTGCATAATCTAATGCTTCTGCAGTAATATTTTCATCATTAAAATCAATACCTGCAAAACCATTTACCTGAATATCAAATAGTCCACTGGTTACCTTCATCGTTTGATCCCTCAATACTTTTCCTTAATAGCGCCCTGTTAACAAGGAAGCAGAATCTTTATCCAAGAATATTCGGCAATCTTGATGTTGTTGAATAATTGACGCAGGAACTTGGTTGGTTATTTCACCTTCTATTGTATTTTTTACTGCAATAGATTTACGTAAGTCAGGTACGCTAAGTATTAAAGTTTTTGAACTTAAAATATGCGAAATACTCATAGAAATAGCTTGCTTAGGTACTTCATTCAAATGGGCAAACCACTTTTCGCCCAATTGCTGTTTTCTACATGCTTCATCAAGGTTAACCACAAGATAAGGCGAGCTCACGTTAAAGTCTGCAGGTGGGTCATTAAACGCTAAATGAGCATTTTCTCCTATTCCTGCAAAACAGACATCAATGTCATACTGGCGAATAATATGATTTAGCCTCTGAATTTCTTTTTCTATATTCTCAGCAGAACCATTTACCCCAATAAATTGCTTCAGTGATGGCAATTTATTGACAAGTCGTTCTTGTAAGTAACGGCGAAAACTAGCCGGATGTCCTTCATTCAGGCCAATATACTCGTCTAAATGAAAAATAGTAATACGAGACCAATCAATATCTTCATTAATTAAATTTTCCAGCATTTCAAATTGGCTAGCTCCTGTTGCGACGATAATGGCGACATCTGCTTTTTTACTAAGCGCCTGTTTAATCGCAAGTGCTCCCGCTTGGCTGGCCTTTTTACCTAACATTTGTTTATCTTCAGAAACAATAATATCCATATGAACCTCATACTAAATAAGTAAAAATTTAATCTGTATCTTATTGGTGTTGTTTTAATTTTCTGGCCATTTGCACGGCGATTAATGTCAGCACACAGCAGAAAATCAAGTAGTAAACAACATAAGTCGGTTTTCCATCTCCAACAGAAACTAAAGCAGCTGCAATAACTGGGGTTGAGCCTGCAAAAATAACACTGTTTAGTTCACGAGAAAGTGCAATACCTGAATAACGATATTGTGTTGGGAATAGATTAGCTAAGAATGCGCCTTGAGCTCCTGATGTCGCGCCATGGCCAATACCATAAGCAATACACATACCCAGTGTTGCCAGTACTAAACTACCACTGCCAAGGAACCAAAATAATGGGAACGCAAAAGCCCCTAAGAAAATAGCGCCGAATGAGAAGATTGTAGTTGTGCCATATTTATCAGTTAATTTCCCCATAACAGGCGTCATGACTGTATTAACAAGTACAGCGACCATTAATGCCATCAATCCATCAGATTTTTCCATTCCTAACGTATTAGTGAGGTAGCTAATACTGAATACACTAAGTACATAACCATTTGCTTGATGCCCCGCCAAACTAAAAAAACCACAGAGTAAATTTTTTCGACTATGAATAAATAATTCTTTAATCGGAATTTTTTGCTCTTTTTTATCTTTCTCTGCTTTTTCGACTGATTTAACATATTCAGGGGTTTCATCCAATTGCTTGCGAATATAAATAGCGACAATAAATAAAACGATAGATAGCAAGAAAGGAACACGCCAACCCCAGCTCATAAAGGCATCATCAGGGAGTTGTGATACAGCAAAAAAAGCGGCAGTCGACAATAGAATGGCGATCCCTGTAGATGCATTAATTAACGAGGTATAAAACCCCCGCTGCTTCATAGGGACATATTCCGCAACAAAAGTTTGGGCACCTGCTAGCTCAGCGCCTGAACCAAAACCTTGCATTAATCTGATTACAACTAATGCAATCGTGGCCCAAATGCCAATGTGGTAATAAGTCGGAAGTAATCCAAGAGCGAGTGTTGCGATCCCCATTAAAACAATGGCAAAAATAAGAGCTGGTTTGCGCCCGTATCTATCTCCTATATGAGCTATTATTACCCCCCCTAAAGGACGTGAAATAAAGCCTACAGCAAAGGTAAGAAACGCTGCTAATGTTGCAATTGTGGGTGATAGATTCGGAAAGTAAAGTTTATTGATCACTAGCCCTGCTGCTGCACCATACAATGAATAGTCGTACCACTCTATGACCGTTCCTGACACGCTAGCCATCATCACTTTTCTAATCGTTTTTTTATCTGCAGCTGGCTTATCAGCTGCAGTATCGGTAGCTAATTGTTCTGAAATAGTGTCACTCATACTGCCCCCTACATTTATTTTAGGAATACATTATTTGAGGTATGTTTTGTTCAAACAAAACGGACAAAAAGCGCGCACTATTGAAATTAGCACTATTAAACTGAATTTAGAACATGATCGTTCTTAAATTATTTAGAAATGAGATCGAAATCATATTTCAATGAGAAAACATATACTTTTATTTAAAATAATTTATTTTAATTTTATTTTAATTTTTTATTAAAAACACAAACAAACAATTAATATTATAAGCAAAATCAAATACATACAACAAAGAAGACATTGTAACCATTAAAATAACCCCTGCTCAATTAAAAATATATTTATAATATAAAAGATATTTGATTATAAATAATCTCTCTATAACCGCCAATCAATTTAAAAACAGATTTGTTTTTTAATTGTTAATTTGCCATATTGAGATGTCTTTACTCTACATTGATTGCTTCTATTATAAGGACCGAGTTATGCCACATACCCCTCACTTAAATAATCAAACTTTCCAGCCCGTTCAAGAAGTTAAACCATTGCTCATTCCCCGTATCGTTCACCTTGGTTGTGGTGCATTTCATCGAGCTCATCAAGCTCTTTACACTCACTTATTATTTGAACAATTTCTCTCTAATTGGGGATATTGTGAAATTAATTTGATGTCCGATAGCGGAGCTGTGTTAATTAATCAATTAAATAAATATAACGGCCATTACACTTTACTTGAAAAAGACGAAGAAAAATCGACCGTTAGAACGATTAAGGTGATAAAAGAAGCAATGCATCCACGCATTGATGGCATAGATGCTGTGGTAGAAAAGATGGCTTCCCCTGATACAGCAATTATTTCATTAACGGTCACAGAAAAAGGCTATTGCCTTTCTCCTGCAACAGACCTGTTGAATTTGTCACACCCCAACATACAACATGACATCGCACACCCAACAAAACCACGATCGGTTTTAGGTTATATCGTCGCGTCACTTCGTTTACGTTTTCAACGACAACAACCCCCTATTACCATCCTTTCTTGTGATAATATTCGTAAAAACGGTGAGGCCGCACGGCGTGCTATTGTTGGTTTAGCCGCTCAACAAGATAAACAACTAGCGCAATGGATTGATCAACACATTTCATTCCCAAGTACAATGGTTGATCGAATTGTCCCAGCCATGACTCAAGAATCATATGCAGAAATTAAACAATTAATTGGCAGAGATGACCCATGTGCCATCATTTGTGAATCATTTCGCCAGTGGGTTATTGAAGATAATTTTGTGAATGGTAGACCAGACTGGCAACATGTCGGTGCTCAATTTGTGCCTGATGTCACACCCTATGAAATGATGAAATTACGTATGCTAAACGGAAGCCACTCTTTTCTTGCTTATCTAGGTTACTTAGGTGGCTATGAATTTATTTCCGATGCTATGCAAAACTCTGATTACAGTAGAGCGGCGTACAGCTTAATAATAAACGAACAAGCACCTACACTTTTCATCCCTGACAATACAACCCTATTACAATATACACAAACTTTAATAAAGCGTTTTTCTAACAAGACAATCAAACATAAAACTGCACAAATTGCGGCTGATGGGAGCCAAAAATTACCTCAACGCTTACTAGACTCAATAATGTGGCATCAAAAGCACGGCTCAGACTATGCATTTCTCGCTCTCGGAGTTGCTGCCTGGATGAAATATGTCAGTGGACAAGATGAGCAAGGTAATGCAATAGATATTAAGGATCCTTTACAACATAAATTTGCTGAAATCTATCACCTATGTGGGGTTGGTTTGGAAGCTGTTGATAGGCTTTTAGCGATTAACGCTATCTTTCCACTTGAGTTTTCTCAAAATCAAGATATCGTCAAAAATGTAAAAACAGCCTATCAGCAGCTAATCTCTGTTGGCGCTCGTGAAACAGTTAAGCACTATCTACAGCAAACAGTAAAGTAGAGATTAACTTTATTTATACATAAAAATTAATCTATGAAAGGAGATATCGTATTTTATACGTAAGCTGCGATATCTCTTATTGATTACTTTTTGGATAGAAGAGAAAAATATGTCCTTGCTATAAATGGCGGGAAAGTGACACCGACTTCACTTGCGCATAAACTTTACGCCCTTTGCGAATAGAAAGCTCATCCCTTGCCCAGCGAGTGATCCGCGCCCATAAATAATGTTCTTCGCCTAAATCTAGCTTCACATCTACTTGCTCGCCATCTTCAATCCATTCAACCACTTCTGCGGCTAAAATATTACGAATACTGCTCACTTGTGGTTTTTCGAGTACCAAAGAAACATCTGCAGCGTCAATACGTATACGCACATCAACACCTTGTTGGGCTTCAACTCGAGGGATCCACAGTTTTTGGCTACCAACAATCACCGCTGTCATTTCATAATCAGAGTGTTGGCTATGCACCGTTGCACTTACCACACTGCTTAACGTTTCTTGCTGTAACCAAGGGCGCAAAGCACTGCTTGCCCAAACATCTTCCAAAGCGCCAAAAGCTTTAACTTTTCCTTGCGCCATGACAATCACTTTGTCAGCCAGACGCAAAATTTCATCCAAACTATGGCTAACATATAAAATGGGAATTTTAACGTCTTGAGAAAGTTTCTCTAAATACGGCAGCAATTCACGCTTTCGAGGTAAATCCAAAGAGGCTAACGGCTCATCCATTAGGAGAATTTCAGGGGCTGTTAATAGCGCCCGTCCGATAGCGACACGTTGTTTTTCACCACCAGAAAGGGTTATAGGGTAGCGATTGAGTAATTTTTCAATCCCTAATAATTCAACAATATCATCGAAGCGGTCTTTCATTACGGGTGACATGCCATAACGCAAATTGCTTTTCACCCGATAATGGGGAAATAGCCGTGCATCTTGAAATACATAACCGATATGGCGTTGTTCAGGTGGTAAGCAAATACCTTTTTCCATATCCACCAATGTACGGCCATTTAATACAACACGCCCTGTATTAGGTTTAGTTAACCCACCTATCACATTGATAAGCGAGGTTTTACCTGCGCCTGAAAGCCCAAAAACGGCAGTAATACTTTCCGTTGGCAATTGCGTTGTGACTTCAAGCTGTAAGTCCCCTAGTTTTTGAGAAAAGTCGAGTTCTAACATGCTAAGCCCCCCCCAAACGCTTTTTACCCCAACGGGTGAGCCACTCTGAAATCAGTAATGAAATCAAGGCTAAAATAATCGCAATCACACATAATCGCGCAGCGTCTACTTCCGCCCCTGGCGTTTCAATTAAGGTGTACATCGCTAATGGGATGGTTTGTGTTTCACCTGGTATATTCGAAACAAAAGTAATTGTGGCGCCAAATTCACCAAGTGAACGTGCAAATGCTAATACTGTTCCGACAATAATACCGGGAAGAGAAAGCGGAATGGTGATCGTGAAAAAGACACGTAATGGCGTAGCACCTAATGTTCTGGCAGCTTGCTCAAGTTTCCTGTCTACCGCTTCGAGGGCTAAACGGATAGCTCGCACCATCAATGGAAAAGCCACAACCGCGGAAGCCAATGCCGCACCTCGCCAGCTAAATGTGAAGCTAAAACCGAACCAGTTATATAGCCATTCACCGATAAAACCGCGTTTACCCATACTGATCAACAGTAAATACCCCACTACCACTGGCGGCAATACCAGTGGTAAGTGAATAATACTATCGAGCAGTGTTTTGCCGGGGAAATTACAGCGAACCAGTACCCAAGCCACTAAAATACCTAACGGTAAACTGAAGATCACCGCCACACTGGAGACTTTTAGACTTAGGTAAATTGCTTCCCATTCATAAGGACTTAACATCTGCAAAAAAATACTCTCTTAATATTTATTTAGTACGAGGTTCAAAACCGTAACGTTTGAATACTTCTGAAGCCGCAGGGGTTTTTAAGTATTCATAGTAATCACGAGTTGCTTGGTTATCTTGATCTTTAACAATCGCCATTGGGTATTCAACAGGTTTATGGGTATCAGCTGGGAAGACACCCACCACTTTGACTTTTTGGCTAGCGACAGCATCAGAGCCATATACAATACCTAAAGGCGCTTCTTGGCGCTCAACCAATGCCATACCACTACGCACGTTATTTGTACGTGCTAACAGCGGGTCAACCGTTTCCCATGCACCTAAGTTGCTTAATGCTTCTTTGGCATAAATACCAACAGGGACATGGTCAGGGTCACCAACGGCTAAACGGCCACCATCTAACAGTTTTTTCCAATCAGTTTGTTTATTAATTTCAACTTTATCAATTTTGGCATCTTTCGGTGCAATTAACACCAATTCATTACCTAATAATGTATAGCGCGTATCTTCTACCATCAATTTTTTATCGATGGCGTAATCCATCCATTGCTGGTCAGCAGAAATAAATAAATTAGCGGGTGCACCTTGCTCAATTTGACGAGCCAGCGTTGAAGAAGACGCATAGGATGCAACAACCTCTACTTTAGTGTCTTTCTTATATTGCTCAGAAATTTCATTCAGTGCATTAGTTAGAGAAGCCGCTGCAAAAACCGTAATTTTATCAGCTGCAAAGCTATTGCTAGCCATCGTTAACGTCAATGTTGCGCCAGCGAGAAGTGATACCAAACCTTTTTTCATTTTTATCTACCCTAGTATTAATCGACACGTTATATATAACAGGACACAGCGATAACTTAAAGTCAAACTCGTAATAAAAGTGTGCTGGCGCAAGAAATGATGCAATTTTGTTGCATGTTTTCTCTAAAATCCCACGAACGATGAAAAATTCCTCAGCCGTAAAATCGTTTTTATATAGAGAACAATTTATATCCTTTGTAACTTTATCGGCACAAATCGTACACAATTGAATATTTTATCCAACTTTTGCAGATAGATAAAAACAGAGGAGATAATATGGCTATTCAACCGACAGCGCTTTCTCCAACCCAAGCTCACTATATGAGTGGATTAACCATTGAGCAATTTAATGGGTTATTTGAAAAAAATATTTCCCCTGAAGCTTTAGCTTCTTTGACGGAATCTGCGGGTGATGGAAACCTAAATAGTATTGATTTACTACACAATATCGCTCTTAGACAGGATTCAGCTGGAAAAAACGCAGAAAATATCCTATTTGATTTATTTAGTGGAAAACGTTCTGCAGTAAAAGGGATCGATAAAGAAATACAAAAAACCAGTCAGGTTCTGTATCAATCTCAACACCATCGAGAGGTTTTTAAACACCCATCTAAACTGTTGTATATCATTGGTTCAACCTTAGAAAAACTCGACGATAAAATCGAATTAACCAATTTATTTGTGCAAAACCTACCTCCAGTGTTAGGCAATGAATCAAATCTCTGGGGTAATAATCGGATGATAACTTGTGATGAGATTGATTCAAGTAATAAAAATAACCCAACTTTGCCATCAAATATGATGGTCAATAGCCCAATAGGCCTCATCCAAAGCGGGGACAATTTATTAGCAGAGATAATTGAACAAAAAGCCCCTGAGAGTGTAAAATTAAAACAATTCGAATTATTCCCTATCAATGTCAATGATAACCATTGGGTCTTGTTTGTACTCTATCAAGCAGATCCAATACATCAACCAGCGGATAATAATCAATCAGCGAATAATAAAAGAAAATGCATTCTATTTAATTCATACGATAACGTGAGTACCGATATTCGAAAAGAAATAACAGTGGCAGCAAAAAAGGCCGATGTCGCTGAAGAAGATATCACTTACATAGAAGGAAACATCCAACAACAAGTCCCTAACGGATGTGGATTATTCGTTGTTGAAGCTATTAAGCAACTCACTGAAAATACTCAGCAAGATCCTTATGATACATTAAAAGCATTTCAAGAAAGTTTTATAAAAAAGACGATGGCTGAACAAAAAGAGTTTAATATTCAAAACCGCAGACAGCTATATTCAAATTACCATGATAGCAAATATCCATCATTATAATGCCCACTGCTATATGAAAAACCCCCTGACTGCATTTACAATCAGGGGGTCTATAATCAGTCAGACAAGAAATTTTGTTAAAAATTACTTGTTTTCAGTATTATGATGATGAGGTACGTGTGCTTTAGACAGTAAGTTAAAGAACGCGCCCAAACCGTAGATCAAACCCATGATCAAAAACATAACAACTGGAACCATCATCAGGGCAAAACCCAAACTTTTAATTAGTTCTAACATAGGAAAAAGCCTCTTCAGTGATACTGTACCCACCAGCCTACAAGATACGCTGACGAGGGAAAACTTGACTCTCAGTATATTGAGTATAAATCAAATCAAAATAATAACGCACAATTACGTTATAATGGAGACTATTTTAGACAAAATATTATACTAACGACATACTAAACGTGCTTTTTACGTCTGTCATCACCAGCCACGCCGGAAGGGAGAAATTTATGCAGGCCGAAATTTTACTCACACTGAAACTACAGGGCAGTTTATTTGCTGATCCTCGCCGTATCGCGCTACTAAAACAAATTAAAGCGACAGGGTCAATCAGCCAAGGCGCTAAACTCGCAGGGATCAGCTATAAAAGTGCTTGGGATGCCATCAATGAAATGAATCAACTCACTGATGATATCCTTGTTGATAGGGCGACAGGTGGTAAAGGCGGTGGCGGCACAACACTGACTCACTATGGTGAGCGATTACTTCAACTATATGATTTACTAGCACAAATTCAGCAAAAAGCCTTTGATGTACTCAAAGAAGATAATCTCCCTTTAGACAGCTTATTAGCAGCTATTTCGCGTTTTTCACTGCAAACCAGTGCCCGTAACCAATTTTTTGGGACGTTAATTGCACGCGACCACATGCAAGTTCAGCAACATGTACAAATTCGTTTAGCAGACAACAGAACGGTGATCAACGCCGCATTGACAGAGCAAAGCGCTAACCGTTTAGGGTTAACGGAAGGGAAAGAAGTGCTTGCATTGATTAAAGCACCTTGGGTCAAAATTACTAAACAACCTAACCCAACAGGCTTTGATAACCGCCTTGAAGGCAAAATTACCACTTTAGAGCGGGGTGATGAGAACAGTGAAGTGATTGTGACACTCACAGGCGGTGAAACTTTATGTTCAACTATGCCAAATAGCGAAATCGATGCCCAATCTTTGAAAGTGAATAATAGCGTTATGGCATTATTCAATGCGGACCAAGTGATTGTTGCCACACTTTGCTAATTTGCTAGTTTGCCCTGCTTACTTACAATAAAAGTAAGTAAGCATTCACCTTTTTTCCTTATCATATCGTTCTGTTGTTGACTTTAGCTTCAATCCTGATTATTTGTGATAGATGACAAGGTAAATAATCATGATAAGGAAGCTTGATGAGCACAATAACAATACAACATGGCAACTTTAAGCTCAGCGAAATTCAGACTTTAGACATTCAGCAACTTAACATCGAAAAAGGGGAAAATTGGGCTTTTATTGGTGCCAATGGTAGTGGTAAATCATCACTCGCTCGAGTACTTTCCAATGAGCTCCCTCCTCTTTCTGGTGTCGTAAAAAATACATTCACCTCTCCTGTTCGTCTATCATTTGAACAATTACAAAAAATCATTAATGAAGAGTGGCAGCGCAATAATACAGATATGCTCAGTGATGATGAAGATGACACGGGATATACAGCAGCTGAAATCATTCAATTTAACCATAAGGACAATGAATACTGCCTTGAGCTTGCCGCTCGCTTCGGTATCAGTGACTTGTTGTCTCGTCGGTTTAAGTACCTTTCTACAGGTGAAACTCGCAAAGTACTGTTATGCCAAACATTGATGGGTAATCCTGACTTACTGATCCTTGATGAGCCATTTGATGGCCTAGATGTTTATTCAAGAAGTCAGCTCAGCGAACTACTATCAAGTTTGTCTGAAAAAGGCTTAACTTTAGTGTTAGTGTTGAACCGCTTTGATGAACTCCCTGATTTTATTGAAAACATAGGTGTTGTCGCTGATTGCAAGCTAGCGATGGTGGGAAATAGAGAGTCAGTACTTGCTAACACGCTAATAACGCAATTACAGCATAGTGAGAAAATTAAACAGCTTTCTATCCCTGAAACTGAGGCTCCAACCGCAGATGAAAAACTGGATGACACGACACCTCGTATTATTTTGAAAAATGGAACTGTTAGCTACAATGACAAACCGATCTTGCACGGTTTAAATTGGCAGGTAAACCCAAACGAACACTGGCAAATTATCGGTGAAAATGGCGCTGGAAAATCCACCTTATTGAGCTTGATTACAGGAGATCACCCTCAAGGGTATAGTAATGACTTAACCTTATTTGGTCACCGTCGTGGGTCAGGAGAAACCATATGGGATATTAAGCGCCATATTGGTTACGTCAGCAATAGCATTCACCAAGAATACCGTGTCGCAACCAGTGTACTCAATGTCATTATTTCCGGTTTTCATGATTCTATTGGCTTGTACCAAACCCCCTCTGATCGTCAAATACAATTAGCGTATGAATGGCTAGCTCTGTTAGGTTTTTCTACGCAAACAGCTCAACAACCTTTCCACAGTCTTTCGTGGGGGCAGCAGCGCTTAGTCTTGATAGCTCGAGCACTAGTTAAACACCCTGCTATGCTTATTCTAGATGAGCCATTGCAAGGGCTTGATGGCCTTAACAGGTTGTTAGTTCTGCGGTTTATTGATGTAATGCTAAGACAAGGTAACACACAACTCTTATTCGTCAGCCATCATCAAGAAGACGCCCCTGCTTGTATTACACATCGGCTCACTTTTGTCCCTGATAATGGGAAATACCGTTACGATATTGAAAAACTTTAATTTTTGACTTATTTGCCAATAGACACGATGAAACTGTTGGCAAATTAATCTAATGTTTAATAGATGGTAACTAAGTTATACACAAATAACTCTTTGATTTTATTTTATTTATATTTTTTAGGTTATTTTAAATTAGAAAATTCACATAAAATCATTACACTGCGCCTATTCTAATAATTTAGACATTATAATGGATATTTTTTATGGCTTGGTTAATGTTAGCCTCTTCACTTGCAGTACTTGCAACACACCGTTTAATTGCTCTTTTTTTACTCGCTTGCACAATTATTACCGCAGCACTTACACACGTTATTGATTGGCAAGCGGTTCTACTATTGGTTTGTATTACAATAATTGCCATTATTCGTTTGCGTTTCCAACACTATCTATCCACCAAAATTATTAGTGAAATCATCTTACTAATCTGTACGATTGGGTTATTTATTCACTTATTCCCTGGGTTTAATAACCTGAGATATCTCGATAAAGTTACCGTAGGGGAACATAGCGCCCCTTTCACAATGCATTTTAATTTTGATAAGGCACTCGTCCCCTTTATTTTACTCGCCTGCTTACCAACGTTATTTGTCTGTCGGCCAGCCAAGCATGCAACTAAAGTTCAATGGGTATTGCTGGTTATTTCTGTGCCACTTTTATTGCTGGTCGCAACTGCTGCTGGCGGATTAGCCTTTGAATGGCATTTTCCTAGTTGGTTACCTGCTTTTGTGCTCTGTAACCTACTTTTTGTTTCATTAGCTGAAGAAGCGCTATTCCGTGGTTATTTACAGCAACGTCTAACCCTTTGGTTGAGGTCTCCTTACCTCGCACTAGTGATTACCTCACTGTTATTTGGCGCTGTGCATTTTGCAGGTGGACCACTGTTAATTCTCTTTGCTACATTAGCGGGTTTGATTTATGGCCTAACTTGGATGTGGAGTGGTAAATTATGGCTGGCTGTATCGATTCACTTCGGGTTAAATTTGGGACATCTGTTATTTTTTACTTATCCAATTAAGTTGGTTTCTAATTAATGTTAACTAATTAAAAATTCATAATCACTCAAAAATTGGATGATCTTCACCGTAAAAAATCACTAACACGAATAATGTTAGTGATTTTTCATTATTATAACCATGTTATCTATCGTTAATCTAATGACTAGTTTGATTAACATTCATTGGCTTAATTTCTCCAGACTCAATATTAAGATAAAAATCTCGACTTGGATTTCCTTGTAGATATTTATCAATTACAGTGAAAATACTGCCAAAGCGTAATTTAAAAATATTCTCAAATGAACTATTCGCGTTAATTTTATCAGTCTCATTTGGTAATGACGATAACAAGGTTCCTGTGAGGAATCGATATTGGTTTAATCTTTCTACAGGTATATCTTGCAACGCAAGCTCGTCTGCATTACGTAAACGATAAAAATCCACAGCAAGGTCAAAACCATTCCATTTTGCAAAATCATTTAACTGATACCCTATATTTTTAGCAAGAATAGCAGCTTTATCACTGGCTTTTTTCCATGCATCGGAGTCTTTATTCAAGTAGATTTCGGTGACATTGACAGTTCCCGGGTCTTTAGCGCAAATTTCATGATTTTGACTCAATGGTGCCGTTAATACTTCATTATAAGCTTTCTTAGTATCTAACTGGCTTAAAATAAGCATCTCTTCGCCATTCAAACTAAATAACATTTGACGAATTTCACAGGGCCATTCCTCAGGAATAAAACGCAAACGTGTCAGTTCAGTAATATGCCAGTTAGTGAAGTCATAATAATTATTTGCGCTTAAGATATCTTTATTCCAAAGATGCGACGAATTAGTATTTTTGAGGTGTTCCCACTCTTGCTGATAGTGCTCAAATAACTCATCAAACCGAGGAACATCTTCTATTACAATGGTTTGTACATCAATTTCATTCGCATTTCTAAAATTCAATATTTTATAAGCAGGAACATATGCAGCCATTGAAGGAGCTTGAATATTAAAAAGTAAGCTGCCATCCGAATACTTACGTACACCTGTATCATTAAAATGCATATGACCGCCAACATGAACACCGATACCTGTTTTTGCCATTGCATGGCTAGTGTCTTCTTTTGGTGCCCTTTCTAACTGAAATTTACCTTTGCCAAAAATGGTTTCAAGGTCATCTGCTGCACCATTATCAAATTCAACCATCGGGAAATGGCTAAACGTGATTAATGTTTTATTTTGCTCTTTCGCGCGCTTTGCAACATCCGCCATCCACTCAACAGTCTGTTGTTTGTGTGTCAACATTTTGTTGTAGCCCGCATTCCCCGACCCTGCAAAGTTTTTAGCTGCTTTAGGGTGATTAATATCTGCTTTTTCAGAAGGAACATAGACATTGGCATCAACGGCCATTAACCACAAACCAGGAATAGGCTCAACAAGGTAACTGCTGTCTGCAACATTAAAACAAGGCCCATATCCCTCTTGTTTATATTTACCGCCTGTTCCTTGAGTACAAATTTCATACTGCCTTTGGTTAAAATCACTGGCTTTTAAGGCTGCTTCATAGTTGTAACCTTGAGAACCATAGTTTGAGTATGGTGTTTCCCAATAAATATCTTCTGGTAACGGATTAATACCAAATGATTTCATTGCATCCATCACTCGACCATAACCACTATATACCATCTCTTCAGAGCAAATTGTTGGCAGCTCAGCTCCCGTTTCTATAACAGCAATCTTTCCTTTATATCCCGTACACTCACTTGCCCCTAAACTAAAGATACGCTGCGTTTTACCATCAGCTCCAAGAAAATCTTCTTTTCCTGCTGGCATATCAAATGGACGGTTCGGATCATGATTCCCTGGTGTAGCAAAGAAACGCATACCATATTTTTGCTCATACTCTTGCAATACTTTTACTAACCCACGTAAGTGAATAGGTTGGCCGTCATCAGTAAAATCACCAGGTAATGCAATAAGTTTAATACCTTTCTTACCTGCATCATCTAGTGCAGCACGTAGAGCAAAATAGTTTTCATTAAATAAACGCGTAGATGTTAATTGCGCATACATAGAACGAATAACGGCATTTTGACCACTTTTACTATTTTTTAATCCTTCAAATGCATTATCAGCAAACTGCCCATATACATCATGAAAATGGATATCAGGCATAAACGCGACGCGATAATTATAAGGTTGAGCCGTAGGGGCATTTGCCATTGCGACAGTTCCAATGGACATTAATGCAAGGGCAAAACTATATTTTAATTTATTGTTCATATTTGTTCCCTTTAGATAATTAACTATTTCTATCAGAAGTTATATGCAATGCCAACGCGATAACGCCACTGCCATGCATCACGGTAAGTTTGTCCATTTTTGACATATGAACCATCATCATAGGACACATACCCTAATTCAACATAAGGAACCCATGTCTTATTACCAACCCAAGACACATTCAGATTATGTGCATAATCCTTTTCTTTACCTTTATATGCAGGATAATCAGTATCAAATTTATATTCAAAGTCATAACTTAATGAAAAATCTTGCAGCTTATAACCTAAATAAAAATTACTCTGCCAATAATGCTGATTATCTTTTTTAGGCTTATTAGAGTTATCATAATGCCTTACGCCATAACGTAAACGAGTTCCAATATTAAAATCATCCGTTAAATTATAGGCAGCTTTGACACTGAATTTATAAGCCGTATCTTTATCTCCTGAATCTAGAGCAAAAGAAGGTGTTAAAACAAAATCTTTTGTGGCTTTATATTTATAACCAACTTCAACCTCATTTCCTTTTGATGATAGGTTTTCACCAAAACCACCATCTCGACTTCTCCATTTTCCTTCAAGGCTAAAATAAGTTCCATTTTGCATGCTATGGCCAATTTTGACACGGTCTTCATGGCGATGTTCATCCCCTAACCATTCATGACGATAGTCAATATATGTCGCATTCGCTGCTGTGCAAAATAATAATGTAGAGATACCTAGAGTTAAGTTTTTCATAAACTGATTCCTATAATTAACATTTATTTTTTATTTAATCGTTAAAACAATGATTCATTATTTATCTTTTATTTATAGATATACCCCTTCTATTTTTAGAAAAAACCATCCCATCCTTTTAAATAACTTAAAAGAAAATTAATTTATTAAAATTTTAATTTTTTACATTCTTATCTCATAACTCTAATTCCAGTTTCAATAATTCAACAATACCCTCTGATTTTTTAGCATTTAACATTTTATTTCTAAAAGACTCATGCATTAATTTACGTGCGAGAACAGAAAAGATTCGCATATGCTGATTTTCATCTGAATCATTAATTGTTAGCATAATTACTAATTTAACATTAACATTATCTCCCCACGCTAACTCATTCGGTAAACGTAATACAGAAATACTACTGTGTTTAACAAAAGGTGATTTACAGTGCGGTATTGCAATTGAGAAACCTAATGCCGTACTAAAAATCTCTTCTCTTTGCCATATTGCTTGTTCAACTTGTGCTCCAGAGTCAGTTCGGTGATTAACTTCTAAATTATCAGTTAATCGTTTAATGACTTCCTCTTTACATTCCATTCTTTCATCAAGAAAAATTAAAGACGGATCCAATACTGAATAATCATTTTTTGGCGTATTAGCAGAGATAAACAAACAAGATAATTTATCTTTTTCAAGCTTGAACCAATTATCTGCATATGTATCAGGTTCAATAATTAATAAATCGTATTGCGTATCTAATAATAAAACATGAGCAGATTGAATTGATTCAATCATGGAAGATGAAAGACATATTAAAGGAAGAGAGAAAGATTGTGCTAAAATAGCGGTATGTGATGTTTCTGCCCCTGAAGCCATCACAATACCTTGCAAATACTCCCCTCTCAATGCCAATAATTCGCTTGGTGTCAGTAATCCTTGGCAAATAATAATCGAATCTTCTGTTAATTTAGGAAGTTGTATTTTAGATTCGATACCAAGATGCCTTGCTATACGCAATCCCAGATCCTTAATATCTAACTCACGTTGGCGTAAATATTCATTACTACTGCTTCGAAATGGTAAGCTGAGCTCTTCAATTGCCATTGATAACGCAGCAATCGCATTATTTGCCTCTCTTGGTTCAAGTAAGCACGCTTCAATATCCTCATCATCCAATAATTGGCTTTGTGCCTCTAAAATATCAACCGCTGTTTTATCAGCTTGCTGAATATCTAGACTAAATTGTTGACGAGCACTTTGTAACGCACGTTTTAGTATTTCACATTGTTCTGATTGTGAATTTGATGGCTCTAATAATGAAATCTTTTGTAAATCAAAAGATTTCATATAGATAGCCCTACCTTTTGCAATCCCTTGGCTAACACCATAACCCTGAATAATTTGAGATGATGTCCGACTCAGATATATAGGGATCATTCCTTGCTCTGGTTTATCTTTTTTTGGCATTAATCCATCACAATGAATAAATTCTTGCTCAATAAATATCTTTAGTTTTTCATAAGCCAGATTTTCATCATCTCCACTGATTGTAAAATAACATTCATCACCAACAGCGACATCTGCCCCAACAAGAGCCAAAACACTTTTTGCATTGGCTTGGCGTAGTTTGCTTTTATTAAAAAGTAAAATATCTGATTGAAAACAAGCTGTTTTTTGCTCAATTGCACTCGCTGGTCTTGCATGAATACCATTAGGTAACTCACAATAAAATGGAAGTATTTGCATAATTTTTCCTTTATTAATTAGTCAATTAACCAAGATACAGGTGTACAAGGAGCTGCTTTATCTGTGTTTATGCATATAGACTCCGATAAAGTAACTTGATGTATCAACGTATTCGACTTAGGTTCTGTATAGGTTTTGGTTTCACTACTTGGGTTCCACCCACGTAAAATCAGTGACTCTTGATTCTGTGCTTTTTTCAACGTGCTGAAGTGCAGCTCACTATCCCACGTCAATAGACTATAATTATCAGGAAAAACAATATAATGAGGATTCGTTTTAAATTGAGACCAACCGGAATCTAGGTAACCAAATGCAGGTAAACGCCAATGCTCAATATCACGCCATAGTTGAGCGCTTTGGCCATTTTCTATCGGCAATATAGCAAAATGGAAATGATGAAGCCCCTGAATTTGTGATTCCGGTGACGGCAAAACCATACCTGATGCACGCCCTGGCCGCCAAGTTAGTTCTGCTTGGCCTAGCCAACCCACACTGCGCAAAAGTGTTATTCTTATTATGTCAGGTTGATTGGCTGGGATTTCATACTCTCTTAGCCCTTCAGTAACGATACAAATACCTTTTTTATCATCATGTTGCATTACCAGACTTTGCATTGGATAAAGCGCTGTTGGTGCCTCTACCCAATTTTCACTTTGCCAAATATCCATATTGGCTGGATTATTTTCTCGCTGAATCAAACCAAAAGGTTGGTCTGCAAAGTGAAATGTCTGTTGAATTTCCGTAGGAATTTCAACCTGAATTCGATGGTCTTCAATGGTATTATCAATTGTGATTTCAACATCTAGCCATGCCTTATCATGAGGTAAAGAAACCTGCATTGTGGCAGATAAACGCGCATTAACCTGTTTGGTTTGGCGGGCAATTGCATTCTGTGGTACTGGAATTCGCCAATTTAGAATAAATGAATCCATTAACGATGCTCTTACACAGTTAAATTGCTGTAAGTGTCCATCACTACTAATTAACCAATCATCTTCAGGTGGCGAATAGTTATAATTATCTCCTTCGTCCCCACCATCAATTAATCTAAGAATATTTGGGTATTGTTGTTGATTACGTTTATCAGTTAATAACAATCGCCCTTGGTGCAGTTCAAGTTTCAGCCATTCATTCTCTAATGTATTTTCAGTTTGAATGTTTTGTTGAATTTCAAAACCTGAATTTTCCCCTTCAACCAAATAAAAAGTCTGATAACCACATGAAGGTAACTCTTTCACTTCAAGCAAGACTTCGCATTTCCGGTACCATGTCGTTGTCGTACTATTCGCCAATTCTTGTACAATCAAAGACATATCTTGTTTTTCTTCATGAATAAGTTGCCAGCGACAAGGTTTTCCTGCATCGTCTTTAATACAAAAATCATTTTCAGGTGTATAAAGAGTAATACGAACTTGAGCATCTCTTTTATGTGGCAACGAATTGAAAATGATAATTTTTTTACCATCTTGTTTTGCTTCAATCCCGCGAGCAAGCATCTTCATATTAAGGTCAAACAGTTGATTTGCACTTTCTAAACCATCTTGTAAGCGTGCTTTCACCATGCTATTAACACGATCAGAATTACATCCGCCGATACTATCATGAGCGTGTGACTGCATAGCTTTACGCCAAATATTGTCAATCGCAGTTTGTGGATAAGGTAAACCAAGCCGCCAGTTAATGGATAGAAGAGGCTCAAGTTGTTGACTAACAAATTGTTCTAATTTTGCATTTAATAATTTAATGTCCATTCGAGTAGAAAAAATACCACGATGTACACGCATATATTTCGGGCTCAGCAATTCACCATTAAATTCAGGTAGTTCAGTGCTATTTGCTTGTAAAGCATCAAAAAATGCACTGAAACTACTTTTGACAAAATAATATTCCTTTTGAGCTTTATTTAATTGCTCAAGCATCGCAGGTACGGCATATTCAAAAGGGGATTGGTCATTACCATTAGGTAGTAATATTTGGTCTGAGTGAGCAAAACGGGCTTGTTTTTCCAAGATAGCAGGTAAAACGGCAGAGGCTTTTTCTGGATTATCAGGTAACCATTTCGCGCAGCCGTAGCCCCAAGGTAATACAGCAGTAGCCACACTATGACCTGACTGCGATTTCCAAATAAATTCACTACTTGCGACATCATGTTCACACCATCCACGCCATACGACCGCATGTTTGATACCAAACTCTTGCAAAAACATAGGTAGCTGTGCACTTTGTCCAAATGAATCAGGCACATAGCCTATTGGCATATAACCGCCCCATTGCTCACAATCTACTTTTCCCAACAGTAAGTTTCGCGTGATAGATTCCGCTCCAACGACTAAAAAATCAGTTTGTGTGTACCAAGGGCCAATAAGAATTCGGCCTTGTTTAATTAATTTCTGTAAGCAATCACGCCTTTCTGGTGCAACCTGTAAATAATCTTCCAGCACCACGGTTTGCCCATCTAAAACAAAGGGGCCAAGAGAAGGATCTTCTTCTAAATGTTTAATTAAATCATTCATGAAATAATAAAGAACAATTTTTGAATCATTCTCAGTGAAATACCATTCACGATCCCAGTGCGTATGTTGAATTAAATGTACCGTTTTCATTTTATGACCTTAAAATATTTTTAGCAGAACAGCCCCGTCACGTTATTCACGCTAATTAACACTGTACGACATTATTAAAATAACTCTCTAATTAACGACCGACTTTAAATTTAGGAATAGCTGTTTCTGTTTTTTTAGTTTCTATCGTTTCATTACCACGAAATATTAATAAAGAGCCAATAGTAATAATTGCAGATCCCACAGCAACCGATAATATATATATCGGCCATTTATCTACGGCTAACCACCCATAAAATCCCGAAATAGGAGCATGATTTATCGCACCTAGACCGACCGCCATAGCTGCACCTGTTGCTGCACCAATAATGTTAATGATAATAATCTTTGGATTAGCAAGAGCAAATGGGATCGCGCCCTCAGAAACGCCAATTAACCCCATTAGCGTAGAAGCTTTTCCTGCTTCTCTTAATGATTCAGGAAAACGTTTTGACCAAATTAGCGTTGCTAAACCGATCCCAATTGGGGGAATAATAATAGCAACTTGAGCTGCTGTATTTGGCTCGTAAATTTCCGATGCTAATAATGCCATTGCAGTGGTTACTGCGGCTTTATTAACCGGGCCACCAAGGTCAAATCCAACCATTGCGCCAATAACGGCAGCAAGAATTACTTTATTAGATCCCGACATTGATAAAAGCCATTGCTCCATACCATGATTAAGTGCCGCTAAAGGTGCACCAATCACAAATGCCATAATAATACAGGTGAGTAATGTACCACCTACTGGCAAAATAAAAATCGGTCCTGCTGATGCAAGTGATTTTGGTAATTTCGTATATTTAGCTAACAAACGTACAATATAACCAGCAATAAACCCTGCTGCTAAGGCCCCTAAAAACCCGGTACCTAAATTACTTGCCAACAAACCACCGACCATTCCAGGCGCTAAACCAGGCTTATTCGCGATAGCAAAGCTGATATACCCCGCGACGATAGGTAACATAAGAGAGAGTGCTAATCCTCCAAAACCATCAAATTTATGAAGCACTTGGACGACGAAATTTGTAGCTTCCAGATGGCTAGAATCCCAAATATTATCAATACCATATAAAGATGCACCAATACGAGATATCCCCATAATCACTGCACCTGC
This sequence comes from Providencia rettgeri, assembly GCF_013255915.1. Taxonomy (GTDB): domain Bacteria; phylum Pseudomonadota; class Gammaproteobacteria; order Enterobacterales; family Enterobacteriaceae; genus Providencia; species Providencia hangzhouensis. The sequence goes on from NZ_CP053896.1 coordinate 3,445,576, forward strand.
GATAACAAATGGCAGCATCCATGACACACCCGTCATAATGGCATTTTTTATTTCCGTACCAATGCCTAGTTTCGATGTTCCATTAGACTGCCCCATTTTTCATTTCCTCCTCAATTGCATCAATAATTGCATCGCCATACTTGATTGGGTCTGCAACACTGCATTCAAGCTTAATCATCCCATTAAATCGCTCCTTATTAATAACAGCGACATCAGCAGCCAAAATGACCGCATCTGCTCTTGCTAAATCGTCACTGGTAATCTCATTTTCAATTCCCATACTCCCTTGAGTTTCAACTTTAATTTCATGGCCTCTTTTTTTTCCTATGATATCCAACGATTCAGCAGCCATATATGTATGAGCAACACCAGTAGGACAAGCCGCAACACAAACAATAAACATAACAACTCCTTAAAATTTAATTCAGACAATAAAAAAAGCACAATGGCATAAATGCGCATTGTGCTTTTTAAAGGCAGCTAAAGGTAAAGAAATAATATTTCCAGGTGCACCACTAGAATGACGACAAATCATTATGTGGCGCAAACTGGACACAAGGAATAAAAAGATCAATTCGTGACGTTTACGAATATTTAATGATATTAAAGGATTAACATAAGCATTTCTTTCTAATTTAGTTAAATCGCTATCAAATACAGAAATATAAAGCTTCTGTGCACTCTGCCATAACTGCGACCAATTAACTGAGAAATCATTTTCAGATTGATTAGAATTCTCAGATTCATCTTTTTCAAGGGAAGCAATTGGTACAAACCAGCAAATTTTGCTTAATAAAGCTTTCATTTTGCTATCAAGTGATAGCAAAAATAAAATGCAGCCTTTAAAAAATAAAGCAAAATGTAAAGACATAGTGTCCCCCTTTAGAAACTAGTACCATTCTAAACGTATAAAATAGAAAATTACTGTGATTCCACCCTCATTTATTAAATTAAATAAAAATTAAAATGCTAAAAATATTAATGGCTATTTTCATTCTTCAATAAAAACCTGATTATCAAAGATTTATCTAAAATAAATTTTTTAGATAAATAATAACCTCACTGAAAGCCTAAAAGTATAATAATCTAAGAATTTCGCAATACTATTAATTATTAATCTGAGCTTTTTATATTAATCCAATAGAAGCTATTTTTATATGTTTTTATATAGAATGCCATTTTTCTTATTGGCTAAATTTAAAGAGATACAATGAAACAAAAAAATCAAAAAACAATTAATTTAGGATAGAGAAATATAATAATTCGATTGATAGCCCTAAAGCACCTAAATGATATTACTCAATATAAGATTATAAAATAACGCATAAATAAACATTAAAAAATTCAACCTTATCAATCCATTAGTCACTTTCATGCTCATTTTTCTTAGCTATATCATTAAAAAATTTAGAGTGAATGCATCCTTGAACAAAAATCATACGAAAAGAGAATCTAATGCTGTAAAATTATAGATAGAAGCAATAATCTCCAATAACTCGTAAAAAACAACCATTACTGGTTCTTCTTGTTAGAGGTAATTGAGTGCTTAGATTGATATCTATCATGGGAATGTACAAACAATCATTTTACCACTTGCTGTATCGATTCAATTCGAGTTAAATTTAGAGTATCCACAGGATCTATGAACCTAGAAAACAAGTCATCACTCTCGTGTAAAATTTGTTTTTCGCATTGATAGGGAGAAAATGCAAGTTGCTACTAGCGTTCGAGTTGACTATCCCTATAATGTAGGTCAGCAATAATTCATTTTTAATTTGAGTGTACTGATAGGAGTTTTAGCTATGGCTGTAACTAAACTGGTTTTAGTAAGACACGGTGAAAGTGAGTGGAACAAAGAAAACCGCTTCACAGGTTGGACTGATGTAGAACTGTCCGATAAAGGCCGCGAAGAAGCAAAAATTGCAGGCCAACTGCTAAAAGACGAAGGTTTTGTGTTTGATTTTGCTTACACTTCCGTTCTGAAACGCGCTATTCATACTTTATGGAATATCCTTGATCAAGTTGAACAATCATGGCTACCCGTTGAAAAAAGCTGGAAATTAAATGAACGCCACTACGGTGCTCTGCAAGGTTTAGACAAATCAGAAACCGCGGCAAAATACGGTGACGAGCAAGTTAAATTATGGCGCCGTGGTTTTGCTATCACACCTCCAGACCTAGAAAAAGATGATGAGCGTTACCCAGGGCACGATCCTCGCTACGCGAAACTTTCAGATAAAGAATTACCCGTTACTGAAAGCTTAGCAACCACTATTGAGCGTGTCGTTCCTTACTGGGAAGAAGTCATCAAGCCTCGCGTTACTAGTGGCGAGAAAGTCATTATTGCCGCTCATGGTAACTCTCTGCGTGCTTTAGTGAAACACTTAGACAACTTAAGTGAAGATGAAATTTTGGAATTAAACATCCCAACTGCGGTACCAATGGTTTATGAGTTCGATGAAAACATGAAACCAATCAAACGTTACTATTTAGGTAACCAAGATGAAATTGCTGCAAAACAAGCCGCAGTAGCAAACCAAGGTAAAGCGAAGTAATTATTAACTTTATCTCTAAATATTGAAGGGCTAAGCCATATGCTTAGCCCTTTTTTCTTATCCATTTACTTCTATTCCTCAAAAAAACTTAACTCACAGTGTAAGAAATCCCAATAACCGATTATTATAGGGAAAACACATTGAAAGGTTGATAAAACAATAAAATGAACAAATTTAATATGTATGTTTGGGTTGGCCTTGTACTTAGCGCCAGTATCTTGGGTTCCCTGCTGTATATGATCCAAGGTGGCGAATTAGTCGTTGATGGTTCAAATGGTGCTGCTAATGCCGAGCTGATGAAAACCTTAATGATCATTGCTTGTATCAGCTTCCCAGTACAAATTATTAGTATGATGGTGATGACTTATAAACCTCGATTATCCATTGTCCTTGCCGTACTCAGTAGCCTAGCATTAATGCCAATCACCATTGTATTTACCATGGGAATGATTTTCTCTGCGATCCGCTGGCGTTACCATCAGTTAACCCAATTTGATACCTCTTTAAATGTTCAATTTGACCAACGCGTTGAGTTCAACAAACGCAATAACCGTATTTTAGTTGTTGCACTTGGCTTAATCAGTATCACCTTTATTATATTAAGCCAAAGCTTAGGGATGTTCCTGTTTGTTTTCACCATTTTCCTTGGTTACTTTGGCAAAAAAGCGGGTGATGGTGTCTATTTAGCGATTAAAGACTCATATTTCTATATTCGCCCAAACATTTTCGCTTACTGTTATCGTATTCCATTAAAAGAGGTGGAATATACAAAAGGCGAGAAAGGCAAAGTACATTTTGATGTCCAGACCGATACTGAACGATTGCAATTAACGGCAACTCCGGCGAATGCAACACCTGAAGAACAGTCAAAATTGAATACCTTCATTAACCAAATTCAAAAAAAACAGTAAGTGGGCGACACAATGACTGCCGCTTGACAAGCCGGCAGTCGTTACGATTAATTTGCGTTAGGTATCATAGGTATTACAGGTGGAGTCAAGTTAATAATATTCACTTCATTAGGAGAACCTATACTAATAAAGTGATTATCTATGAACGAAACAGTCCATTCTCCCAAAATATCTACTGGAGAAAAACCACTATTCCCACTTAAATGAAGTGTACTATTAGGATTTTTAATTGCATATTCTTTAATAGTTTCATTAATAATAGAAACTATTCTTTTATCTTCTTTAACTTTATCTTTTAAACTTGATATAAATTCATTGTAATATTCAGTGCTAGGAAATGATTCTTTGTCCGATACATAGTCTGCCTCATATTCTAAAATTGATTTCTCAATGCGGGGGATTCCTTCCCGAATATATTTAACATCCTCCATATAATTATAGACATTATTGGAAATATATCCATTATCGTTATCTATTTCTGCATTCATTAAATTAAATATATATTCAACTTCATACTTGAAATCATTATTTAATTTAGGTCCAGAAATATTCGCTTTCAAATCATACCAAATTGCTGAATTCATTGAAGGATAATTTTTGCGAGACAAAATAGGCACTTCATCTAATTGACTTACCTTTTCAGCGAGAGGGCGGATTTGTTCTAAGATAGCCGTTCTTTTATCTGGGTTTTCAATGTACTCATTCATTAACTCAGATACCTTAATATTATCCTTATATTCACTTGCTCTTATGTTAAGATAATCATTTAACGAATCAATATATTTAAATGAATCGGTTTTATCTTTATCATTCCCCCAGCCTCCTCTAATGCTAATATCAATATCATTATTCAGCCTTACACGATCTTCCTCTAACTCTTTCCTAGCATTCATAATACTTTCTTGCATTATATCTGCACTCTCTTTCAATTTATTAGAAAGCACTCTAAGATTGATTTCATAATTAATTCTTGATTTATCAGTTAATGCCATTTTATATACTCCTTTATATGAAAACTTAACTAACTTTAAAGAATGCCATTAATAAAAATGACAAAAAAAATAATAATGCAGCTTAGAATAAAAAACTAATTTATTTTTTGTATAATAAAAAATATAAAATTCCATCGTGCTGTATATATATAAAAAAAGCCAGATATTAAAATATCTGGCTTGATGTACTTATTATTCTTAAATTATTTATTTCGACGAGCGATCACCGCATCTGATAACTGACGCAATACTTTTTCAGTATCACTCCAACCAATACACGCATCCGTCACACTTTTACCGTAAACTAATGGCTCATCAGATTCGAGATTCTGGTTACCTTCAACAAGATTACTTTCAATCATAATCCCTGTAATCGAACGGTCACCTTGGCGGATTTGCTCGCTAACGTCCGTCGCCACTTCCATTTGTTTCTCGAATTTTTTGCAGCTATTTGCATGGCTAAAATCAATCATGATACTAGGCACAAGCCCCGCTTTCTCTAGCCCTTCACGGACTTCTTGCACATGCTTAGCACTGTAATTTGGTTCTTTACCACCACGTAAAATAATATGGCAATCTGGGTTTCCGCTGGTGTTCACTATCGCAGAGTGGCCCCACTTAGTCACTGACAAGAAACAGTGGGCTGAACGCGCTGAGTTAATTGCATCAATGGCAATTTTAATTGTGCCATCTGTACCATTTTTAAAACCAACAGGGCAAGATAAACCAGACGCTAGCTCACGGTGAATTTGTGATTCAGTGGTTCGAGCACCAATAGCTCCCCAACTCATCAAATCTGCCACGTATTGTGGGCTGATGACATCTAAGAACTCACCCGCGGTTGGTAAGCCTTGGTTATTGATTGTCAGCAATAATTCACGAGCAATACGTAAACCTTCGTTAATATCAAAGCTACAATCCATTTTAGGGTCATTAATTAGCCCTTTCCAACCTACCGTTGTGCGTGGCTTTTCAAAATACACGCGCATCACAATTTCCAGAGAACCTTTTAATTCCTCACGTAATTTACCCAAGCGCTCTGCGTATTCTAAAGCCGCTTTAGTATCATGAATCGAGCAAGGGCCAATAACTACCACTAAACGGTCATCTTTACCGGCTAAAATATTGTGGATTGCCAGGCGTGCTTCATGAACGGTAAACGCAGCTTTGTCGGTTGCTGGAAATTTTTCAAGTAGAGCAATTGGTGGTAATAATTCTTTTATTTGTTTTATTCTGACGTCATCGTTCTGATAATTCATACCTGTATATCCAATGTTTATTATTTTTACTGTAGTTGATTTACATGCCAAATTTATCCAAGTTGGCTTCGCCCGAACAAAGCGCAGAGTAGACAGCTGAATTCCTTCACTGTACTCGAAAGGATAAAAGATAATTAGCATCGAAATTTTAATCTAACCGTTCAACAGACATCTGTAAACAGGCAAGCGCACGATAAAACTAGGACTTTATTAGTAGTTAATTATAAAATGAGGTGAAATGTTGAAATTTAGCATGATAAGTAGGCAGAACTGGCATTTTTCAGAGCAAATAATAACTAAAACAGCTAAATGGCGATAATGCCACTTTAGCTGTTTTAGATGATTTTTTCTGTCTAAGTACGAGAAACAGGCAAAGAGCCGTTTTCTTTTGCTGATTTTATCCAAAGTCTAGAGCCATTTAGGGCGATACCTAATAAAATTAAGTATTCTAAGGACATGGCATAAACACCTTGAATAAAGAAAATTACAATACTGATGACGTTAATAATGACCCACAACAACCAGTTTTCTACATATTTACGTGTCATTAAAATCATCGCGACAACGGAAAGAATGGTCATCGTCGAATCCCAGAATGGGAAGGCATCAGGTTCTATTGCAGGCATTGCGAGGTTAGCACCAAATAGATTTAATAACTCGACGGCCCATCTCGCCAGCACACCAAATACCGAATCAATATTAAATGTCAGATAAATAATAGCGATAACTGAAATAACCAATGTTATAGCTGCTTTTGGTAAGCTCAACCAACGAATTTTTAGCTCTGCTTGCTGCGAACTAGTAACTCTGCTCCATGCGTACCAGCCATAGATATTGGCGACAAAGAAAAATATCTGTAACAATAGATTTGCATATAGCTGAATTTGAAAGAAAATAACTGCAAACAGAGAAACGTTAATTAACCCAAATAGATAATTAATCGTTTTTTCTAGACTCGCAAGTAGAATACAAAGTAAACCAGCAATGGTCCCCACGGCTTCAATGTAAGATAAATCATAAACCGATCCCCAAAGCGGGATCTGCACTAACGTATTGGCTGTACTAAAGAAATCCATCCCAAAATCCTTTATAAGTGTTCGTTAATGTTGTATTGCTCAGTATTTCATTGAAATTGTATTTTATTATTTTAGACTCTCTGCAAAATCTAGCATCTTATTTAATGGTCGTAATGCTTTTTCTCGTAATATTTCACTGACTTGAATTTGATGGTCTTGCGAATTCCCTTCTAAGGCATCAGCAATCGCTTTTAAGCCATTCATTGCCATCCAAGGGCAATGTGCACAAGTTCGACATGTTGCGCCCTCACCAGCTGTTGGAGCGATATAAAGCGTCTTCTCCGGGCAAGCTTGCTGCATTTTGTAAAAAATACCTTTATCCGTCGCCACTATCATCGATGGGTTAGGTAAATTTTGTGCTGCTTTAATTAACTGACTTGTAGAACCGACCGCATCTGCAAGGTCGACTATCGCTTGTGGCGACTCAGGGTGAACCAATACCGCAGCTTCAGGGTATAGGGCTTTCATTTTTTCTAATGATTGTGTTTTAAATTCATCATGAACGATGCAAGCCCCTTGCCAACACAGAATATCAGCCCCGGTTTGTTGTTGGACATAACGCCCAAGATGGCGGTCTGGAGCCCAAATTATTTTTTCACCTAAGCTATCAAGGTGCTCTATTAATTCAACAGCAATACTGGATGTGACTACCCAATCAGCCCGAGCCTTTACTGCTGCTGAAGTATTAGCATACACCACCACAGTCCTATCTGGATGCTCATCACAAAAACGGATAAATTCTTCTTCAGGGCAACCTATATCAAGGGAACATTGGGCTTCTAATGTTGGCATTAAGACTTGTTTTTCTGGGCTGAGAATTTTTGCTGTTTCGCCCATAAATTTCACTCCAGCAACAACTAAGGTAGATGCCGAATGTTTAGCCCCAAAACGCGCCATTTCAAGTGAATCTGCAACACAGCCCCCAGTTTCTTCTGCAAGAGCTTGAATTTCAGGATCAGTATAGTAGTGTGCAACGATTACCGCATTTTTCTCCACCAATAGCGACTTAATCTTCTGCCGATAAAATTCTTTTTCATCCGAGCTTAATCGTGCTGGTTTTGCTGGGAACGGATAAACTGACTGGTCAAAATCGATAAACACGCTCATTAGTTGCCTCTGTTTAGCAAAAAGCGATTTTAATAGTTAAATCAAGCTAAAAACCGCCTAACCTTACAATTTTTGTTTTATATACTAAACACGATACGCTAGTTTACCCAATAAGTCTTCACTATTTTTACTTATCTAGCATCATTTCCTCCCTATTACCCAATTACCTCAAAGGGTATACCAGACATCAAAGCAAAAGTTGATTGCTCTTTGATTTATCAATAGATAGTGTTTAATTAGAAGGTTAATTTGTATATGTAATAGGGAGCGTACAAGTTAATTTTACATAACCCAAACAATTCAAACTGTGGTATGCGACAAGGGAAATAGACGGGATGCATAGATAAACTCTGTGACTCGGCGAGCGTAGCCTAGTCACTTATACCTCAACGAAAAGCGCTGCAACTTGAAGAATTACGGTTATAAATGTCATGAAATGAAAAAGTAACAACCTACCTACTTGCATTGTAGGCAGGTATGATGAATCAAAGGAAGATATGCAACTAATATATTGGTATAGGTAGAAGAATGGATTCTATAATATTATCATGACTTACTACATTAGATAGAATTTGCTCTCTGCTATAAAGTCCTGCAATATTATCTGTTAAATTACCACCATCAATATGCCATTCTGATTTTATTTTATTTTTATTACTGATAACCTCACCTTCTTTAGTATTATCTTGTATTAATTTATCACTCGACATGTCCATTTCTTGTCTATATTCATCAACAATTTTAAGTTCATCATTCTCAAAATTACTAGTATTTAAACTCTCATCTAATTGGTTATTATAATGTAAATATTCTACCATATAAGATATATCATTTGCAGTGTATCTTACTTTAGCCAAAGAACCGTGAAAAGCTAAAGTATCCCCTTTAGCATCAATGACCAACTGGCTAACCCTGGCATCAGACTTGGATAACAGTCGGTGTAATCTAGAACCAATATATGGATAATTACGAATTTTTTCTGTCACATTATCATAATCCTCAGCGATGTTTGGTGTAATGTTTTTTTTCTCTGCTGGGTTTTTAATATAAAAACTTAAGTTATCTTGCAGTTTCTGATAGCTATTTAGACCATCCTTAACGGTATCAATATAATCTTTAATTCTATAAATATATTTTTTAGATTGAACATATTCAGAGTATGTTAGTTTACTTTCAAACAGATCACTTTCGGCATCGAATATACTCTTACGTTTAGTTTCTGTTTTTAATATTTTTTCAGCTAACTCACCTAGTTCTGCATGAAGTTCTTGTATAATTCCATTCATATATTCATAATGTTTTTTTAATTCCAAAAAACATTCATCTCCGTTTAGTTCCTTTGTTCTCATTCCCATTTTAATTCCCTCTTAAAAAAAACAAATAATAATTTGTTAAGCAATTAAATACAAATTTCATATTAATATATAACAGAGGAAATAATACCTTATAAATATAGTTACAAATAATAAAATACAGAGTAATTTCAGAGTGCTTTCAAAAAGTAAAACTTAAAGTAAATTCAGATTAGCTATATCATCATTGTAATCTTTTTCATCCCCATGTTTAATGTAATATACTTTTAGCGATTAAGGCAATTTTGGTACTAACACAGCCGAATTTCTGATACCTCTCCTATAAATGTTAACGACTTTCCCTCACTTTAGAAAAAACTTAGTCATTTAAGTACTCTTTTCATACTTTTTACGTTTGAACCTTCGCTTTTCTACCTCTTTATCGGTATCGTAGCCATCCTTACTTAATTCATTAGGTCAGTTATGGAATCACCTGCATTATTAATAAATAAAATTATTTCAGTTTCATTGCTCGATCCAAGAATTGAAGCCGTGGTATTAACCGGCTCTCGAGGGCGAGAACAACATATCGATAGTTATTCTGATATTGATATCGAATTGATTGGCCACGGGGTGACAGAGCTATTCCAACAAACACATTGGATTAATAACTTTGGTACCCCCTTGGCTGCTCTTCATTTACTTAACGAAGAAAATGATGCGCCAGACTGGCCTACTTGCTTGGTGATCTATGAAGAAGGCCGCAAAGTTGATTTCACTTTTGCAGAACCTGAGCGTCTCGAAAAAATGAAGTGTGAAGGTTTAGATGCGACATTTTCACGGGGCTTTACTGTTTTATTGGATAAAACAGGGATCGCTAATGAGCTGCCTGAAATTGCCAATTCAACATCTTTACAGCCAAAGCCTGTTAGTGCCTCTGAATTTGCCGAGATAATCACCGATTTTTGGCATGAGGCTCATCAAGTCGCCATCGCACTCACACGAAATGAGCTATGGGTGGCATGGTCGCGAAGTGCAGATATGAAGCAGTATTTTCTCACACTAGTTGAAAACCTAGTTTCTCTGCAAGGTAAGCATGTTTGGTATAAAGGCCGTCAATATCACGAATGGATGCCTAAACCCTATATCGAGGCATTGGAGGTCATTTTTAATTGTGGAACGGCTCACAGCGCTTCATTGTCTCTTCAGTGTTTGATGCGCTGCTTTAATGAAGTAGCTACCGAGCTCGCTAGCCTTCAAGGCTTCAATGATATGCAGCTTATGGCAGAAAAAATGCAAGAACTGCTTATTGGCATTTTGCAGGATAACGCCCTACTCCCTGAAACACTGTAAAATAAGATAAATATAAATGAAGCACAGCAAAGGAATGCGGTGCTTTTATTATTGTGAGCGATTAGACAACTAAGTACTTACTTAGGTAAATATTACTTGGATTGCTTGCTTGATAATGGCTTGAGATGGTGGGTCGTGCAGGATTGAAATCCTTCGGATTTGCCCTACGGGCTGAACCTGCAACCAGCTTGTCGAAGTCTGGCTTAACGACTGAGTGTTTACTTAGGTGATTGTTAAATTGGATTATTTGCTTAGGAATGGCTTGAGATGGTGGGTCGTGCAGGATTGAAATCCTTCGGATTTGCCCTACGGGCTGAACCTGCAACCAGCTTGTCGAGGTCTGGCTTAACGACTGAGTGTTTACTTAGGTGATTGTTAAATTGGATTATTTGCTTAGGAATGGCTTGAGATGGTGGGTCGTGCAGGATTGAAATCCTTCGGATTTGCCCTACGGGCTGAACCTGCAACCAGCTTGTCGAGGTCTGGCTTAACGACTGAGTGTTTACTTAGGTGATTGTTAAATTGGATTATTTGCTTAGGAATGGCTTGAGATGGTGGGTCGTGCAGGATTGAAATCCTTCGGATTTGCCCTACGAGCTGAACCTGCAACCAGCTTGTCGAGGTATGGCTTAACGACTGAGTGTTTACTTAGGTGAGTATTGGCTTGGATCGTTTGTTTAGGAATAGCTTTGAGATGGTGGGTCGTGCAGGATTGAAATCCTTCGGATTTGCCCTACGAGCTGAACCTGCAACCAGCTTGTCGAGGTCTGGCTTAACGACTGAATGTTTACTTAGGTGATTGTTAAATTGGATTATTTACTTAGGAATGGCTTGAGATGGTGGGTCGTGCAGGATTCGAACCTGCGACCAATTGATTAAAAGTCAACTGCTCTACCGACTGAGCTAACGACCCATCTTGGAAGTTCTGATTTTTTTACTGCTTAGATGGTGGGTCGTGCAGGATTCGAACCTGCGACCAATTGATTAAAAGTCAACTGCTCTACCGACTGAGCTAACGACCCATCTAAAACAATATTTCCAACTAAATTTCTTTTTGTATCTCGAGATTTTTGGCTAACCACATTCTCGTCTCAACGGCGGCCTATATTACTGATTTCTGACGAGGGTGCAATGATTTTTTTTAAAAAAAAGTTTAAATGCGCACTTATCATACTGATAACCCCGAAATATTCGGTAATATTGCTTCGGGGCTATAAATTAAAGTGTACTCAGCTTTTTTTCGGCTAATTTTGAACCAGCACTGTTTGGATATTGTTTCAATACCTGTTGGTAAACAGCTTTCGCTTTATCTTTTTGTCCCTTATCTTGCATGATCAGCCCAACTTTATATAAGGCTTCGCTGCTTTTTTGGGATTTAGGATACTGCTTAACTACAGTGGCGAAATAAAAAGCAGCATCGTCTTTGCTACCTTTATTGTAGTTTAACTGCCCCAGCCAATAGTTGGCGTTAGATTGATACCCAGACTTAGGGTAGGCTTTAATAAAACCTTGTAATGCACCTATTGCTTGGTCAATTTGAGCTTTGGATTTGCTTTCCATCGCTAATTTGACTGCAGCATTGTAATCATCTTTCTCATTTCCACCTGTATTGGCCGCTGCCGTAGGTGTCGCTGAGGAAGATGATCCATTTGATGCGCTAGTGTCAGGTGTTGCTGTATCGCCTGAGGTTGCTGAATTACCGCCACCTGCATTGTCTAATTGCATGTATAAATCTTTCTGACGCTCAATGACTTGATTCAATTTGTATTCACTTTCTTGAATCTGACCACGTAACATGTCGATGTCGCGTTGATTGTCAGCAAGTTGCTGTTGAATTTGATACAGAATTTGACCTTGAGAGCTAACTGCTGTCTCAAGTTGGGTAAGGCGGTCTGCTGTTGAACCAGATCCGACATTGTTGATTGGCGCTTGGGCAATAGCGGCCCAAGGGGCCGCTACGCCAACCAATAACGACAGACCGACTAGTAAGTGTCTGAAGTTACTGTTCATAATAGATAATTTCGCTTATCTATTAGTATGCAATGACTGCACGACGGTTTTTCGCGTAGTCTGCTTCAGTGTGACCTAACACAGCTGGTTTTTCTTTACCGTAAGAAACCAGTGAAACTTGGTCACCAGAAACACCTTTGCTTTGCAGGTACATTTTAACTGCATTAGCACGACGCTCGCCCAGCGCGATGTTATATTCTGGAGTACCACGCTCATCCGCATGACCTTCAACAACAACACGTACAGATGGGTTGCTACGCAGGAATGCTGCGTGTGCATCTAACATTTCAGCGTATTCTGGAGATACGTTGTATTTGTCAAAGCCAAAGTAAACAGTGTTGTTTTGTTGCAGCTGTTCCATTTGCTGACGTGCCAGCTCTTCCGCAGACAGACCAGTATTAGTTTGGTTAGTAGAAGTATCTACGCCATCTTGGTCATTGTTTTTGTTAGAGCTACAAGCTGCGACTGCCATGATTGGTAACGCGATCATCAGCCCTTTAAGCACTTTATTCAGTTGCATCGTTTTGATCCTTAATATTTTTTGCCACACATTATTATTATGCATCACAGATACGGCGACCAGGCAGGAAATTTAACCTGTCCATCGGTAGCCGGAAGACGCGCTTTGAAACGCCCGTCGGTCGAAACTAGCTGCAATATAGTCCCCAAGCCTTGAGAGGAGCTATAAATTACCATAGTGCCGTTAGGTGCGATACTCGGCGTTTCATCTAGGAACGTTTTCGTTAAAAATTCAACGTTATTCGTTGCCAGATCTTGTTTGGCGACATGTTGCTGACCGCCACCGGAGCTGACCATCACTAAGAAAGTACCATCCGGGCTAACATCAGCGTCCTGATTTTGTGTTCCTTCCCAGGACACACGCTCAGGGCTGCCACCATTAATATTCATTTTATAAATCTGCGGACGTCCTGCCTGATCTGAAGTATAGACTAAAGTTTGGCTATCTGGCATCCAACTTGGCTCGGTATTGTTACTACGGCCATCGGTTACCTGACGAATTTGCCCACTCGCTAAGTCCATTACATATAAATTCAAGCTGCCTGTTTTAGACAATGCAAATGCCAGTTTAGTACCATCCGGAGAGAATGCAGGTGCCCCATTGTGACGAGGGAATGATGCTACCTGACGAACCGCTCCTGTCGATAAGGTTTGAATGACAAGTGCTGAACTGCCGCTTTCAAATGTAACATAAGCCAGTTTTTCACCATCTGGTGACCATGCTGGCGACATCAAAGGTTCTGGTGAACGGTGAACCGTAAACTGGTTAAAACCGTCGTAATCAGAAACACGTAATTCATATGGATACTGACCGCCTTTGTTGACAACAATATAAGCAATACGTGTACGGAATGCACCACGAATACCTGTCAATTTTTCAAAGACTTCATCACTTGCAGTATGCGCTGCATAACGTAACCATTCTTTTGTTACTTTATATTGGTTCTGAGATAAAACAGCACCTGGATTAGCCGCGACATCGACTAACTGATAGCTAACAACAAAGCTACCATCTGCTGCAGGCTGTACTTGCCCCACAACAACTGCGTTAATACCTAACGCTGTCCACGCTTCAGGAATCACTTCAGAAGCGGTACCTGGTTGTTGAGGCATACGGCTTGGTTCGATAGGGTTAAATTTCCCGCTATTGCGTAAATCAGCACCGACTATTTGGCCGACTTCTTGTGGTGGTGCACCAGCACCTGACCATTTAAACGGAACAACACCAATAGGTTGAGCTGAGTTAACGCCTTCAGTGATCTCAATACGTATTTCAGCCTGAGCCACTGTCGCCCATAGCATTAGGAACCCTAAAACTACTTTAAAAGCCTGCTTCATTCTTATCTCCCTTACTGCGGATTATTTACTACCGCAATAATTCGCTGAATTTTAACAAAGGTATAATAACAAAACTAGATACCACACAAACTATTTATGCTATTGCCTTAATAATATCAATACAGACTGCTCTGAGTTATTGAATATTAAGGTTTAAACACAACCGTGCTACCTGCTTTATTAAACGTATCATAGACTTCTCTGCTAGGTGGTTTAGGCATCGTTGCAAGTTTTGCTGCTCGGATTGCTGCATCACAGAGTGCCGCGTCATTGGCCGGGCTATTTTTTGGTGTAATACTCACCAATAACCCATCTGGCGCGAGCTTCAATTGAAGTTCACAAGTACGCCCACGGAAAGTATCTGAATCATAAAACTTACTTTGGATAGCCGCTTTGACTTTACCAGCATAGCTGTCCACATCAGCATTGGATGCCCCTGATTTTTTACCGCCACCTTTTCCAGCTGCAGCTTCGCCACCTTGCTTGCTAGGGCCTGATGCCGTTAAATCACCAAGCAAATCGTCAACGGAAGCCGCATTTTTTGCAGCCTCAGCCTTAGCTTTTGCCGCTTTGGCTTTCGCTTCTTTATCTGCTTTTTCTTTGGCTTCCTTATCGGCTTTAGCTTTAGCTTCTTTCTCAGCTTTTACTTTAGCGTCCTTTTCTGCTTTTTCCTTGGCTTCTTTTTCGGCTTTCTCTTTAGCTTCTTTTTCAGCTTTGGCTTTCGCCGCTTCTGCTTCTTTCTGAGCTTGTGCCTCAGCTTTTGCCTTTTCAGCGGCTTGCTCTTTAATTAATTTTTCTTTTTCTGCTTTCGCTTTCGCGGCAGCTTCTTCAGCTATTTTTTGCTCTTCCTTCGCTTTTTTAGCCGCTTCTAACGCTTTTTTCTGTTGTTCTTCGGCTTGCTTTTGTTGCTCTGCCGTTGCACGCTCAGTTTTAATACGCTCTTCTTCAAGCTGCTGAAGACGCTTTTGTTCCTTTTCTTGCTGCTCT
The DNA here is from genome assembly GCF_013255915.1 of Providencia rettgeri. GTDB lineage: Bacteria > Pseudomonadota > Gammaproteobacteria > Enterobacterales > Enterobacteriaceae > Providencia > Providencia hangzhouensis. Next base: position 3,460,975 of record NZ_CP053896.1, read on the forward strand.
CTAAGCTCAGCCTCTTGCTTTTGTTCTTGCTCTTTACGCTCTTTCGCCGCTTGTCTGACGTTATTTTGCTGCCTTTGCATTTCTTCATATTGCTCAACAACCACGCCAGGGTCAACCATCACCGCATCGATGACAGTTCCCTCTTCCCCGCCACCACCAAGTTTGACGACGGAAACTAAAGAGCCTATAACAATCAAGCCGATCAATAGGACGTGCAATACAATTGACATCACTAATGATCGATTTAAGTTATCTTTTTTCTCTTTTGTCTTTCCCACTCTGGTATCCAAAAAAAGAATTGTGACTTATTCAAACGACAATAACCCAGCCTAAATAGGCTGAGTCATCAAGCCAACCGATTTTATCCCTGCGCTGTGTAATATATTCAGCGCCTTAATCACTTCTTCATAAGGGACTTCTTTTGCTCCACCAATCAAGAAAATCGCTTTTGGATTTTTCTCTAATTGAGATTTTGCTTCTGCCGCAATTTGCTCTGGTGGTAACAATTCTAAAACCTCACCATCAAGACGCATATTATATTGGCCAACCCCCGACACTTCTAAAATAATCGGTGGGTTATCACTTGATGAGACGGTTTGTGTATCTGTTGCATCCGGCAATTCAACTTCCACACTTTGAGAAATAATCGGTGCTGTTGCCATAAATATCAGCAACAGTACCAACAATACGTCCAGTAATGGAACAATGTTGATTTCGGATTTCAGCTCACGTCTGCGACTTGTGCGCGCCATTCGCTTATCTCCCCCGTCTTATTTCTTATCAGCAGAGAAAGCTTGACGATGCAAGATGGCTAAAAACTCTTCCATAAAGTTATCGTAGTTTTGCTCTAATTTGCTGACACGTAAGTTCAAACGGTTAAATGCCATAACTGCAGGGATCGCTGCAAACAAACCAATTGCGGTTGCAATCAATGCTTCAGCAATACCCGGTGCAACCATTTGTAATGTTGCTTGTTTTACCGCGCCCAATGCAATAAATGCATGCATAATCCCCCAAACGGTACCAAATAAACCAATATAAGGGCTAATTGAGCCAACAGTACCTAAAAATGGGATATGCGCTTCAACTGATTCAAGTTCACGATTCATTGAGATACGCATTGCACGAGAAGCCCCCGTGACTACCGCATCTGGCGCATGAATATTCGCTTGGTGTAAACGAACGAACTCTTTAAAACCAGAATGGAAAATTTGTTCGGCACCACTCAATTCATCACGGCGAGCTTGGCTTTCTTTATATAAGCGCGATAACTCGATACCTGACCAGAACTTATCTTCAAATGCTTCAGCCTCACGAGTTGCCGCATTTAAAATTTTCGTTCTTTGAATAATGATCGCCCATGATGCGATAGAAAAACCGATCAAAACGAACATAATGAGCTGAACCAAAAGGCTCGCTTTAAGGAATAAATCCAGGATATTCATGTCAGTCACTGTTTAAACTCCGCGACAATAGACTTAGGAAGCGCAATCGGCTTCATTTTTGATGTGTCCACACAAGCAATAAGGGCATTTGCCCCACAAAGCAGGTTACCTTGCGAATCAACTAACCTTTGCTGAAAAGTTAATGACGCGCGTTTCATTTCAATAATTTGCGTTTCAACTTCCAGCAGGTCATCTAGCTTAGCGCCTTTGACAAAATCAATTGTCATGCTTCGCACAACGAAGCCAAGGTTTTCAGCAAGCATACTTTGTTGATTGATACCTTTATTTCGCAGCATTTCGGTTCTTGCTCGCTCAAAAAAGGCTAAATAGCGTGCATGATAAACAACACCGCCCGCATCTGTATCTTCATAATACACGCGAACAGGCCAGCGAAATAACATAACAATCACTCCGTCTTAGGTTAAATTAATTAACGGTGCCACTATACGCAAGACAGTGCCAGTTTGGAATCACTTTGAAAGTAAAGATATCAAAAATAATTATGGGTCCATTGACCCATAATTAGCAATTAGAATTATCTAAAGACCTGAAAAAGTCCCCAAATAAGAATGATGGCAGCTGGCAATGGATGGAAAATTGCACGGAAGATAACTTTTTTAGGTTTAAAACCCACACCAAAAATCATCGCGGTACATGTTGCCCATATTAACAACAGCCCTTGCCATATCTGAAATGAACTCGTTTTCGCAGCAAATAGGGTTGGATCCCACATGACTGCACCTGCAGTTACTAAAGCTAAAATAAGGATAAGGGCCCTTATCGGCCCCTTATCCAATAGCTGATAGGTTTTATCCACCAGCATTTTTATTACTCACCATCTTTAGCTGTTTTAGAGTCTTCTGAGTGCTCTAATGCTAATGCTGCAATCACTGCAAAACTACAAGCTAACAGCGTGCCGAGGATCCAGGCGAAATACCACATAGTTATGCTCCTTAATACAGTGAGTGCTTGTTGCCTTCGATGAAGTTTTTGTCCAAACGACCGAACATTTTATAGTAACACCATGCGGTGTATGCCAGTACGATTGGAACAAAGATAATAGCAACAACAGTCATCACTTGCAGTGTAAACAAGCTAGATGTTGCATCCCACATGGTCAAACTTGCGTTTGGCATGATGCTTGAAGGCATGATGAATGGGAACATTGCTACACCACAGGTTAAAATGATACAAGCGATAGTTAATGAAGAACTCACAAACGCCCAACCATTTTTGTCTGCTTTACTAAACAGCATTGTGACTAACGGTAGTGCTACACCCAGAGCAGGCAACGCCCACAGAATTGGGTAAGTGTTGAAATTAGTCAACCAAGCACCTGATTCAACTGCGACTGTCTTGTTTAGTGGGTTAGAAACACTCAATGTATCGATAGTTGAAGTAACAACATAACCATCAATACCCATTACTAACCAAACACCTGCGCCTGCGAAAGCAACTAAAGTAACTAATGCACAGATATAAGTCGCTTTACGAACACGTAAGTACAGTTCACCCGTGGTACGCATTTGCAAATAAGTTGCACCTTGCGTCACAATCATCATTAAGCCGACAACACCCGCTAACAGACCATATGGGTTTAGCAGACCAAACAGGTTACCTGTATAAGTCAGGTACTGCTGGTTATCGATTTGTAGTGGAACACCTAATAACAGGTTACCAAACGCAACACCGATAACTAATGGTGGAACGAAACCACCAATAAACAGACCCCAGTCCCACATATTACGCCATTTTGGGTTCTCCAGTTTTGAACGGTAGTCGAAACCAACCGGACGGAAGAACAATGCTGCTAATACCAAAATCATAGCGACATAAAAGCCGGAGAATGCCGCAGCATAAACTTGTGGCCATGCAGCGAACATAGCACCACCCGCAGTGATTAACCAAACTTGGTTACCATCCCAGTGAGGTGCAACAGCGTTAATCATGATACGGCGTTCAGTATCTGTTTTACCTAAGATAGGTAATAAGAAGCCAACGCCCATGTCAAAGCCATCTGTGACAGCAAACCCAATCAGTAATACACCGATAAGGATCCACCACACAAATCGAAGAACTTCATAATCAAACATAAGTGGACTCCTATTTACTGAACGTCGTGTGCAGAAGTGTTTTTCTGTTCAAAGTGGTAACGACCGGTTTTCAGGCTACTTGGCCCTTTACGAGCGAATTTGAACATTAAGAACATTTCAGCAATTAAGAACAGTGTGTACAGACCACAGATCAATACCATAGAGAAGATCAGGTCATGGGTTGTCAAGTTGGAGTGTGCAACCGAAACCGGTAACACTTCACCAATTGCCCATGGCTGACGACCATATTCAGCAACGAACCAACCCGATTCAATTGCAATCCATGGTAATGGAATACCGAGTAGTGCAATACGCAGCAATAGTTTATTTTGACCAATACGGTTACGAACTACTGACAGGAATGCCCAGCCAATAATCAACAGTAACAGGAAGCCAACACCAACCATGATACGGAATGCCCAGAACAGAGGCCCAACGTTAGGAATACTATCTTTCACTGCTTTTTGGATTTGAGCTTCAGTTGCATCAACAACATTTGGTGCATATTGTTTTAACAGAAGACCATATCCAAGATCTTTTTTGCTTGCTTCGAATGCCGCACGCAGTTCAGGATCTTTATTACCTGCAAGAAGTTCTTGTAACTGACCGTATGCAATCATACCGTTACGAATGCGAACTTCGTGTTGTTTCATTAGGTCTTTCAAGCCTAAAACAGGTGTGTCGACAGAACGGGTTGCAATGATACCCATCGCCCAAGGAATCGAGATAGCAAATTTATTTTCTTGTTTCTCGGTATCTGGCCAAGCGATTAAGTTAAACGCGGCTGGAGGAGCATGAGTTTCCCACTCAGCTTCAACGGCTGCAAGTTTCGTTTTTTGTACGTCACCCATTTCGTAACCTGATTCATCACCAAGAACGATAACAGATAGAACCGCTGCAATACCAAAACTTGCCGCAATTGCAAAAGAACGCTTAGCAAAAGCAACATCACGACCTTTAAGCAGGTAGTAAGAGCTAATACCTAAGATAAACATTGCACCGGTACAATAACCTGCAGCAACTGTGTGGACGAATTTAACTTGTGCGACTGGGTTCAAGACTAGCTCAGAGAAGCTAACCATTTCCATACGCATGGTTTCAAAGTTGAAATCAGCAGCGATTGGGTTTTGCATCCAACCGTTCGCGACCAAAATCCACAGAGCAGAGAAGTTAGAACCTAAAGCAACTAACCATGTTACAGCAAGGTGTTGTTTTTTGCTTAAACGATCCCAACCAAAGAAGAATAAACCAACAAAGGTAGATTCTAAGAAGAACGCCATCAAACCTTCGATTGCAAGAGGTGCACCGAAGATATCTCCAACGTAGTGAGCGTAGTAAGACCAGTTAGTACCGAATTGGAACTCCATGGTCAAACCCGTTGCAACACCCAGAGCAAAGTTAATACCAAATAACTTACCCCAGAACTTAGTCATATCTTTATAAATTTGTTTGCCTGACAGTACATATACCGTTTCCATGATCGCAAGCAAAAACGCCATACCTAGCGTTAATGGTACGAACAGGAAGTGATACATCGCAGTTAAGGCAAACTGTAATCGTGACAGTTCGACAATATCAAACATCTTGACTCCTTGCTCCTAGCAGGAAGACACCGACTTGCGGCAACCCAGCTTCCAGTTTTAAATACTTAGAAAGCCTCTTAACTACCAGCAAAAAATGCCTCAAAACAACAAATAATTAACAAAATTAAAAGAACAAACGTTACTATAATAATAGTACGCCTATCTTCACACACAATAAACTTCTTTTACGTGACTCAGATTTGAATTCTGAATTTACATCAATAATTATACCCTTTAATAGAAAACCGAGTATTTGATCGAGCACCAATTTAAGCAATTTGAACAAATAAAGCCAGAGGCAATGAATTGATTTACGTCAATTTTTTTCCTGTTGTTAATTGATATACCTGTCAGTCAATTAATGGTTATTTACTTGTTAAAATGCTGTTATTGATAATGATACAAATGTTCTTAATTTTTCCAAAGATTAACAAAAAATATAATCATTGAATTAAAGCCTCGAAAAAAGAATATTTAATTTGTAATAGTATCTTATTTTAAACTTATTATGAATTTTATTAATATAGCCGTTTTTATCAACTAAACGGTTATATTGGTTTAATTGAATTGTCGTCAATATTATAAAATTGACATGCCGCAATTTTGCTATTTTTTGCACAAAATGCGATTAGCGCCCCCTACTCGTCTAGTTGCCCCTCATTATCAATTTTCCTTCATATAAGCCTGTAATACGCATTTTTAAGTATAGACACTCTTTTCAGAAAACCGCATAACCACATAAAATTTGTTTGAAATGTTTTTGTAAACCATAAAAAAACCCGCGCTCACATGAGCACGGGCTTTCGTCTCTTACTCTTGCTAGTTGTCTAGCGAATCACTTATTTGTTCAGTAATGATTTTACTGCATCACCGATGTCTGCAAGGCTACGAACGGTTTTCACACCAGCCGCTTCTAATGCAGCAAATTTCTCATCAGCTGTGCCTTTACCGCCAGCGATGATTGCACCTGCGTGCCCCATACGTTTGCCTTTTGGCGCAGTTACACCTGCGATGTAACCGACAACAGGTTTAGTGACGTGCTCTTTAATATAAGCCGCCGCTTCTTCTTCTGCGTTACCACCGATTTCACCGATCATGACGATAGCTTCAGTTTGCGGATCCGCTTGGAATAATTTCAGGATATCAATGAAGTTTGAACCTGGGATTGGGTCACCACCAATACCTACGCAAGTCGATTGACCTAAGCCTGCATCTGTTGTTTGTTTAACAGCTTCATAAGTCAACGTACCTGAACGCGAAACGATACCGACTTTACCTGGCATATGGATATGACCAGGTTGGATACCAATCTTACATTCACCCGGAGTGATAACACCTGGGCAGTTAGGCCCAATCATACGAACGCCTGCTTCGTCTAATTTCACTTTCACTGTCAGCATATCCAACGTTGGGATACCTTCAGTGATGGTGATGATCAGTTTAATGCCTGCATCGATAGCTTCTAAAATAGAATCTTTACAAAATGGTGCTGGAACATAGATAACAGAGGCTGTTGCCCCCGTTGCTTCTACAGCTTCACGAACAGTGTTAAACACAGGTAGACCTAAGTGAACAGTGCCACCTTTACCTGGAGTCACACCACCGACCATTTGCGTGCCATAAGCAATCGCTTGTTCTGAGTGGAATGTACCTTGACCACCAGTGAAACCTTGGCAAATTACTTTAGTGTTTTTATCGATTAAAATAGACATTATTTAGCCTCCGCTGCTGCTACTGCTTTCTTAGCTGCATCTGTCAGGCTATTTGCAGCGATGATGTTCAAGCCGCTATCTGCCAGTTTTTTAGCACCTAACTCTGCATTGTTACCTTCTAAACGCACAACTACCGGTACATTTACGCCAACTTCTTCAACTGCACCAATGATGCCGTCTGCAATCAGGTCGCAACGAACGATACCACCAAAGATGTTAACAAAAACCGCTTTCACGTTTTCATCAGAAAGAATGATTTTAAATGCTTCAGTTACACGCTCTTTTGTCGCGCCGCCGCCAACATCTAAGAAGTTAGCTGGTGCGCCGCCGTGTAATTTAACGATGTCCATCGTACCCATTGCAAGGCCTGCACCGTTAACCATACAACCGATGTTGCCGTCTAATGCAACATAGTTCAGTTCCCACTGAGCTGCTTGTACTTCACGCGCATCTTCTTGTGATTCATCACGCAGTTCACGGATTTCAGGTTGGCGATATAACGCGTTGCTATCGATACCTAATTTACCATCTAAGCAAACTAAATCACCCGCAGTGCTGATAACCAGTGGGTTGATTTCAGCTAATGCTAAATCACGTTCTAGGAATAATGTTGCTAGACCCATGAAAATTTTTGCAAATTGGCTAACTTGTTTGCCAGTTAGACCTAATTTGAATGCTAACTCACGACCTTGGAAAGGCATTGGGCCAGTCAATGGGTCGATAATCGCTTTGTGAATTAACTCTGGGGTCTCTTCTGCGACTTTCTCAATTTCCACGCCACCTTCGGTAGAAGCCATGAACACAACGCGGCGAGTGCTACGGTCAACAACAGCACCTAAATAGAGTTCTTTATCAATGTCAGTCGCAGTTTCAACTAAAATTTGGTTTACTGGTTGGCCATTAGCATCTGTTTGATAGGTAACTAAGTTTTTACCTAACCAGTGTTCTGCAAACGCTTTAACTTCATTGATATCGCTAGTGACTTTCACGCCACCCGCTTTACCACGTCCACCAGCGTGAACTTGGCATTTAATTACCCATGGGCCGTTACCAATTTTTTTAGCTGCATCGACGGTTTCAGCAACTGATGAACAGGCATAACCTGTCGGTGCAGGCATCCCATAACGTGCAAACAACTGTTTTGCCTGGTACTCGTGTAAATTCATGATGTTCTATCCATAATTGAGTCTGAAGAGGCGTTTATTCGCCTCCTGCAATTGTTACTGATTTAGCAACCCGCGAACGGGTTGCATCGGTTACTTCAGACCGGGCAAGTTGTACCCTGCCCTGTTATGTTGCTATACGTCCAGCAGTAAACGAGTTGGGTCTTCCAGCATATCTTTGATAGCGACTAAGAAGCCAACTGACTCACTACCATCGATTAAACGGTGGTCGTAAGACAGTGCTAAATACATCATAGGAAGAATTTCTACCTTACCATTTACAGCCATAGGGCGGTCTTTAATCGCATGCATGCCTAAAATCGCGCTCTGTGGTGGGTTAATGATAGGTGTAGACATCAGAGAACCGAATACGCCACCGTTAGTGATAGTGAAGTTACCACCACTTAAGTCTTCGACAGTTAATTTACCGTCACGACCTTTGACAGCCAGTTCTTTAATTTTCTTCTCGATATCAGCCATGCTCATTGCATCGACATCACGCAGCACTGGCGTTACCAGACCACGTGGTGTTGATACAGCAATACTGATATCGAAATAGTTATGGTAAACCACATCATCGCCATCAATAGAAGCATTCACTTCTGGGTAGCGTTTCAGTGCTTCAACCGCAGCTTTCACATAGAAAGACATAAAGCCTAAACGAACACCATGACGTTTTTCGAATACTTCGCCATATTGTTTACGTAAGTCTTTGATTGGTTGCATGTTGACTTCGTTAAACGTCGTCAGCATTGCAGTCGTATTTTTCGCTTCTAACAGGCGCTCTGCGATACGTTTACGTAAACGAGTCATTGGAACACGTTTTTCACTACGGTGCGCTAATGGCGCTTGTGGCGCTTCTGGTGCTTTCGCCGCAGGTGTCGCAGATTTATTTGCTGATAAATGTTTTTCAACATCTTCACGAGTTAAACGACCGCCAACGCCAGTCCCTTTGATATCCGCAGGGTTTAAATCGTGCTCTGCAATTAAACGACGAATAGCTGGTGTCAGCGCATCGTTGCTTTCTGTTTCTAAACTTGCAGTTTGACGTTGTGCAGGTGTTGACTCTTGTGCTTCTTTCACTTCAGCTGGAATACCAGTGCTATCGCCTAAACGAATGCGACCCAGTAACTGCTTAGACAATACTGTTGCACCTTCATCTTCAACGATAGCTTCTAATACACCCGCTTCGCTTGCAGGAACTTCTAATACGACTTTATCTGTTTCGATCTCAACCAGTACTTCATCACGCTGAACACTGTCACCTGGTTTTTTATGCCATGTGGCAACCGTAGCATCTGCAACGGACTCAGGAAGATCGGGAACAAGAATTTCTACGCTACTCATTTTCTATCCTTTAATTATTCAATGTTCAAAGCGTCATTAACCAGGGCTTTTTGTTGTTCCTGGTGTACGGACGTATAGCCAACTGCTGGAGATGAAGAAGCAGCTCGACCTGCATAACGTAAAGTTGCCCCTGCTGGGATAGCTTCACGGAAGTTATGTTGACTGCAATACCAAGCACCTTGGTTTAATGGCTCTTCTTGACACCATACAAAGTCTTTTACATCAGTAAATTGCGCCAACGCTTTTTGGATATCTTCGTGTGGGAACGGATATAGCTGTTCGATACGCACGATAGCAACGTCAGTTTGTTCATTTTTACGACGCTGTTCTAACAGATCGTAATAGACTTTCCCTGAACACAGAACGACGCGTTTCACATTTTTCGGATTGATTTCATCGATTTCACCGATAACTGGCTCAAATGTACCATTAGCCAATTCTTCCATGCTAGAAACCGCTAACGGGTGACGCAGCAGAGATTTTGGTGACATCACAATCAGAGGACGGCGCATTCCACGTAAGGCTTGGCGACGTAACATGTGATAAACCTGAGCTGGTGTTGATGGCACACACACTTGCATGTTTTGGTCAGCACACAGTTGCAGGTAACGTTCTAAACGTGCAGATGAGTGCTCTGGCCCCTGACCTTCATAACCATGAGGCAGTAGCATTACCAGACCACACATACGACCCCATTTTTGCTCACCAGAGCTAATGAATTGGTCGATAACTACTTGCGCACAGTTAGCGAAGTCACCGAATTGTGCTTCCCAAATAGTCAATGCGCGTGGTTCTGTCGTTGCATAACCATATTCGAATGCTAATACGGCGTTTTCAGTCAGAACAGAGTCCCAAACATTAAAAACACCTTGCCCGTTATGGATATTCTGCAGTGGGACGTAAACTGAACCATTCGTTTGATTGTGAATAACTGCATGGCGATGGAAGAATGTACCACGGCCCGCATCTTCACCCGATAAACGTACAGGAACACCTTCATCAACCAATGTTGCGTACGCTAAAGTTTCAGCAGCACCCCAGTCGAGAAGTTTTTCACCTTTCGCCATTTCGGCACGGTCTGCATAGATTTTCTCAACACGAGATTGCGCAACCACGCCTTCTGGAATAGTACTGACTTTAGTTGCCAGTTCAGTTAGGCGTTTAATATCAACGGTTGATTTGTATGATGCATCCCATTCATGGTTTAAATATGGAGCCCATGTGTATGAGTTCAGACCCATTTCACGGTATTCTTCAACCACACAGTTACCCGCATCTAACGCATCACGATACAGATTAACCATTTCAGTGACATCATTAGCACTTAACACATTTTCTGCAATTAAACGGTCTGCATAAATTTTACGTGGTGTTGGGTGCTGTTTGATTTTTTGATACATCACTGGCTGAGTTGCACTTGGCTCATCCGCTTCGTTATGACCATGACGGCGATAGCATACTAAATCAATCATAACATCGCGTTTGAACGTGTTACGGAAATCCAGTGCCAAACGTGTTACAAATGCCACTGCTTCAGGGTCATCTGCATTCACGTGGAAAATTGGCGCCTGCACCATTTTAACGATGTCAGTACAGTATTCGGTTGAACGTGTATCTTTTGGATTTGAAGTAGTGAAACCAATTTGGTTATTAATTACGATACGTACAGTACCGCCAACTTCATAACCACGTGCTTGAGACATATTTAATGTTTCTTGCACAACGCCTTGGCCAGTTACTGCTGAGTCACCATGAATGGTAATTGGCAGAACCATATTGCTGCGGCCTTCATCCAGACGGTCACGACGAGCACGTACTGAACCAATAACCACAGGGCTAACAATCTCAAGGTGAGATGGGTTAAATGCTAATGCTAAGTGAACACGAGAACCTGCGGTTTCAAAATCAGAGGAGAAACCTTGGTGATACTTAACGTCACCCGCACTAGAGTGATCTTTATGTTTGCCCGCGAACTCATCAAATAATTCGCCAGGTTTTTTACCTAAGATATTAACTAGAACGTTTAAACGACCACGGTGAGCCATACCCAAAACAACTTCACGGGTATCTTGCTTGCCTGCGTGGTGGATTAAATCTTTCAGCATTGGGATTAGTGAATCACCACCTTCCAATGAGAAACGCTTGGCACCTGGGAATTTAGCCCCAATGTAACGCTCAAGCCCTTCAGCTGCCGTTAATTCTGCTAAGAAGCGTTTTTTCTCTTCTACTGAGAAAATTTTAGATACGTCTACAGATTCAAGACGCTGCTGAATCCAACGTTTTTCTTCTGTATTTGTGATATGCATATATTCAGCACCGATAGAACCGCAATAAATACGTTTCAGGTGCTCATATAGCTCACTCAGCTTCATGGTTTCTTTGCCAATAGCAAATGAACCCACATTGAAGGTTTCGTTGAAGTCTTCTTTCGTCAGGTTGTGGAATGCGGGGTCTAAATCTGGAACAGATTCACGTTTCCAAAGACCTAACGGGTCAAGATTCGCATTTTGGTGCCCGCGGAAGCGGAACGCATTGATTAATTGCAAAACTTTGACTTGTTTTGCGTCGATAGCTGGATCGCTAACAGAGGTGTGATAACGTGTAGAGTCTTTTGCTAAGCGACGGAAGTAATCGCGCGCTTGGGAGTGGAATTGTTCACCGCTAGTACCTAATGCCGCACCAGGTAGTTGATCAAAAATTGCTTTCCACTCGGCATCGACAGAGTTAGGGTCAGTCAGATAATCTTCATAGAGCTGTTCTATATAAGTCTGGTTCGCGCCTGCCAGAAAGCTTGAATCCAGCCAGTCCTTCATTACGCCGTTCTGCATTGTGATCCCTTAAGCTTTTAAAGCTTTAGTTTTCGCCGTGGTTAACTAATCGCCGCATTTAAGCGACCTCGATAAAGGTTCTCTTGGACGTGCTTTATGCATGTTCTCTCTTTGGGAGGCCCTTTATCAGTAAGGGTTTCCCTTTTAAGGAACCTTTAAAAACTGGCTGCGGTTTTTAAAGGCCCCTATGCTTGGGCTGTCGTCTTCATCTTTTTTTGCAGTTGGCTATTTTTTCTACTTTTTGCTGTTACTTTCTTTGCTTTCACTTTTTTACGCTTTTGTAATGACAACGTTTTAATAAGTACTACTTTTTATGGGTGACAATGTTACTTTCTGACGCTCTTTGTTGGTATTTCGTTTTCGCGCTTTTGTGAGCTTCCGCGCATTTAAATCATGTCATTGTTTTTACTTTACGCGTTTCTTTTAACTTATGTTTTTATTTTGTGCTATTTCATTTTAACCCACAGCACCTGAGCACTGCGGGTTAAATATGCATCATTAAGCACTATGTTTTAGTAACATAGATTTAATATGACCGATAGCTTTCGTTGGATTTAGTCCTTTAGGGCATACATTGACACAATTCATGATGCTATGACAGCGGAAGACACTAAAAGCGTCGTTCAGATCATCTAATCGCGAATCGGTTTCTGTATCACGGCTATCAATTAAGAAGCGATACGCCGCCAGCAAGCCTGCAGGCCCGATAAACTTGTCCGGATTCCACCAGAAAGATGGGCAAGAAGTCGAACAACATGCACACAAAATACACTCATATAAACCATCGAGTTTTTCACGTTGTGCAGGAGTTTGTAAATTCTCACGCGCCGGTGGGTTCTTATTATCATTAATAAGATATGGACGAATTTTTTCATATTGGGTATAGAATTGTGTCATATCGATAATCAGGTCACGTACAACAGGCAGACCTGGTAATGGACGAATGACAATTTTCTTCCCACCACGGATTAACGCGGATAATGGCGTAATACATGCCAACCCGTTTTTACCGTTCATGTTCAGACCATCAGAACCACATACCCCTTCACGACAAGAACGACGGAAGGATAATGTTGGGTCTTGCTCTTTAATTTGGATTAACGCATCCAGCAACATCATGTCACGCCCTTCAGGAACTTCTAGCGTGTAATCTTGCATACGTGGTGCGTTGTCCACATCAGGATTGTAGCGATAAATCGAAAATTGTAATTTCATAGTTTATTTCTCCGCAACTGGATTAACACCACGCATTAGTAGGTACGAATTTTCGGTGGGAAGGCTTCACGCAGTTTTGGCTGCATGTTGACTTCACGACGCGTCATCGTTTCAGATTGCGGTAAATATAATGAGTGACATAACCAATTCGTATCATCTCGCTCTGGGTAGTCAAAGCGGCTATGCGCACCACGGCTTTCTGTACGGAAGTTTGCAGCTTGTGCCGTTGCATAAGCCGTTTCCATCAGGTTATCCAGTTCTAAACATTCGATACGCTGAGTATTAAACTCAGTCGAGGTATCATCAAGACGTGCATTTTGCAGGCGCTCACGAATCACTTTCAGCTCTTCTAAACCTTTCGCCATGGCATCACCTTCACGGAATACCGAGAAGTTATGCTGCATACAGGTTTGCAGTGCTTTACGGATTTCAGTTGGGTCTTCACCAGTACGTGCACCTTCCCAACGGTTAAAACGAGTCATCGCTGCATCGATATCAGATTCAGACGCATCACGCATTGAACCTTGTTCCATGATGGACTCTTTCAAATGCAGACCCGCTGAACGACCAAATACCACTAAGTCGAGGAGTGAGTTACCGCCTAATCGGTTAGCGCCGTGTACTGATACACAGGCAATTTCGCCGACTGCAAACAAGCCAGGAATGACTTCATCTTCACCTTTTTCGTTATAACGAATGGCTTGGCCTGTAACTTTAGTCGGAATACCGCCCATCATGTAGTGGCAAGTAGGAATTACTGGGATTGGCTCTTTGATTGGGTCAACGTGAGCAAAGGTACGAGATAACTCAAGAATACCCGGTAAACGAGATTCCAGAACTTCTTTTCCTAAGTGATCCAATTTCAGTTTAGCATGTGGACCCCATGGGCCATCGCAACCACGACCTTCACGAATTTCAATCATGATAGAACGCGCAACAACGTCACGCCCCGCAAGGTCTTTCGCATTCGGCGCATAACGTTCCATGAAACGCTCACCGTCTTTGTTCAGCAAGTAACCACCTTCACCACGGCAGCCTTCAGTAACGAGAACACCCGCACCTGCGATACCCGTTGGGTGGAATTGCCACATTTCCATATCTTGTAGTGGAACACCTGCACGAGCAGCCATCCCCACACCATCACCTGTATTGATGTGTGCGTTAGTGGTTGATTGGTAAATACGCCCAGCACCACCGGTTGCTAAAATAGTTGCTTTCGCTTTGAAATAAACTAATTCGCCTGTTTCCATACAAATTGCAGTACAACCTACAATATCGCCATCTTGGTTTTTAACTAAATCAAGGGCATACCATTCAGAAAAAATGGTCGTGTGGTTTTTTAAGTTCTGCTGATACAAGGTATGTAACAGTGCGTGGCCAGTACGGTCAGCCGCAGCCGCAGTACGTGCAGCTTGCTCACCACCGAAGTTTTTAGACTGACCACCAAATGGACGTTGATAAATACTTCCGTCATCAAGGCGAGAGAATGGCAACCCCATATGCTCTAATTCAAGGATAGCCTCTGGCCCTGTTTTACACATGTATTCAATAGCGTCTTGGTCACCGATGTAGTCGGAACCTTTCACGGTATCGTACATGTGCCATTCCCAGTTATCAGGGTGAGTATTACCTAACGCAACAGTAATACCGCCTTGCGCTGAAACAGTATGAGAACGGGTTGGAAAGACTTTTGACAGCAGAGCACATGACAGGCCCAACTGTGAAATTTGCAGTGCAGCACGCATACCTGCGCCACCAGCACCGATAACGATAGCGTCAAACTCTCTGATTGGCAGATTCATTTATGCACCCCACACAACAATTGTTCCGTAAATTAAATAAGCCAACAGACCTACAACGATAGCCAGTTGCAACACTAAACGAATTGCTAAAGGCTTAACGTAGTCAGTCAGCACTTGCCACATGCCAATCCACGCATGGACAAGAATCGAGAACAACGTGAGGATAGTGAATACTTTCGTCACAGAAGAGGCGAAAAAGCCACGCCAGACGTCATAGGTAATGTCATTAATAGCAACAAAACCAACAATGTAGAGTACATAGAGCGCGATGACAATCGCAGAACCACGGATTAATAGCCAGTCCTGGATACCAGTACGGCCTAAAGCTGAAGCATTACTTACCATACTAAAACCCCCGCCAGAATTGCTAAAATCACGGTAATGACAAATGTAATTTTTGCAGATGAGTTACCAGCAGCAAGCGTTTCATCAACACAACCGAAATCCATTAGCATATGACGAATACCACCACAGATGTGGTAAGCCAATGCTGTCAAGATGCCCCAAAGAATGAACTTAGCAAAAAAGCCAGTCATTATTTCAGACGCGTATTGAAAACCTTCTGGAGAGGAGAGAGATGTCCCTAACAACCAAAGCAGAATACCAACTGCGATGAGAGTAATGACGCCAGAGACACGGTGCAAGATCGAAGATATTGCAGTGATCGGGAAGTGAATCGTCTGCAAATCAAGGTTGACAGGTCTTTGTTTTTTCACAATTTTGCCCACACAGCTCTTTATTATTTTCCATCCTCCGGACCTGGGGTGGAAATCAGACAGCGACAGGGGGTACAAAATGCAACTTAACACAAACTCTAATCCATCATGTTTAAATAAAGTTGCATACTGATCACGCTGGGAACTCCTACTACAGGGTAATCCGGAGACCTGCCGCTAGTATAAAGTCTTCACAATGCCATTACAATTCCCACACAAAATGTTTGGAGACATTTAGCCCGAACAGTGAGAAGGATCACGATTTAAACATTTTGTATAAATGTGCTTATCTTATTTGACAATGATTCAACATTTATCTTACATATAGGTCTGGCAGAATTATCTTAACGGTGCTGTTGACACTTCATCGTAAAAGAAAAAAACGTGAATATTGCAATGTTAAATACTCTTCAATTTGAACTATGATGGGTATTAATAACAAAAGTTATGAAAGTTGTTCCTCTTACCACAAATAATGATATTGTAGGGAAAACAACAAAAAGAACATAACATCTACACACTCATAAACAACCTAACTACATTGTCATCGGTCTCAGATTTCAGGTTTTATGTGATAGCTAGCTGATTTCCAAAGCATACCGGTAGAACAATGCACGAAGACGCAGTATAACGCTGAGCTTCTGGGTTGTTGGGTGTCGATTATCAAGCGCTAAGGAGACCGTAATGGCTGATAACAAAGCTAAGCTAACGACTGGTAGTAAGGGTGATATTGACCTAGATATTTTAAGCCCAACGATTGGTCAAGACGTTATCGATGTCCGAACTTTAGGTTCTAAAGGGTTCTTTACCTACGACCCTGGTTTTACTTCTACTGCATCCTGTGAATCAAAAATCACCTATATCGATGGTGAGCAAGGCATTCTGTTACACCGTGGTTTCCCTATCGATCAACTCGCTACTGAAGCCTCTTATCTCGAAGTTTGTTATATCCTGCTATACGGTGAAGCACCGACTCAAGAACAATATGACGTATTTAAAAATACGGTGACTCGCCACACCATGATCCATGAGCAAATTACTCGCATGCTTAATGGTTTCCGCCGTGACTCACACCCAATGGCTGTATTATGTGGTGTTACAGGCGCACTAGCTGCCTTCTATCACGATGCATTAGACGTGAATAACCCACGCCACCGTGAAATTACGGCTTATCGTCTGCTATCAAAAATGCCAACAGTTGCAGCGATGTGTTACAAATATTCAATTGGCCAACCTTTTGTTTATCCACGTAATGACCTGTCATACGCGGGTAATTTCTTGCACATGATGTTCTCTACACCATGTGAAGAATACACAGTTAATCCTGTTTTAGAACGCGCAATGGATCGTATTTTGATTCTGCACGCTGACCATGAACAAAACGCCTCAACATCGACAGTTCGTACTGCGGGTTCATCTGGCGCAAACCCATTTGCTTGTATCGCAGCGGGTATCGCTTCACTGTGGGGGCCTGCTCACGGTGGTGCTAACGAAGCTTGCTTACGTATGTTGGAAGAAATCCAAACTGTTGAGCACATCCCTGCATTTATCGAGCGCGCTAAAGACAAAAATGACTCTTTCCGCTTAATGGGCTTCGGTCACCGTGTTTATAAAAACCATGACCCACGTGCAACAGTAATGCGTGAAACTTGCCATGAAGTTCTAAATGAACTTGGCTTAAATGACAGCCTGCTGGAAGTCGCTATGGAGCTGGAACGTATCGCATTGAACGACCCGTATTTCATTGAGAAAAAACTGTACCCGAACGTTGACTTCTATTCAGGTATCATCTTGAAAGCAATGGGTATTCCATCTTCAATGTTTACTGTTATTTTTGCCATTGCACGTACCATTGGCTGGATTGCACATTGGAATGAAATGCACGATGACGGCCTGAAAATTGCACGTCCTCGCCAGCTATATACCGGCTATGACAAACGTGAATTCAACTCTGAATTATCAAAAAAATAATATTTAATTAAATCTGAACTCCTACATGTGCTAAGGCCTCGAATTTTCGGGGCTTTTTCATGTTTGTTTACCAAAGTCATTTAGCTTACTGCTGCTGATATTCCCTTGGGGTCATCCCACTCATTTTACGGAAAAAACTAATAAACGCACTATCACTTGTTAAGCCAAGTTCTTGAGTAATATAATGATATGGCTTTTCTTGTGCGAGTAATTCAATGGCTTTAATATAACGCCACTGTTGGCGCCATGCTTGATAACTCATTCCTGTTTCTTTAAAAAAAATCCGTGTAATCGTCTTCTCACTCGCACCGATAGTTTGCGCTAATTGGTTTAAATTCGGTGGTAATTGTTCGATATCAACCCCTTTAAAGCGCCTATCTTGCGGTAGTGCTAACAGTGTTGGTTCTAAAGCAGCACTCTGTAATTCATCAATAAATACCGGTAATAAGTTGGCCAAACGCCCCTGCTGCCAATCACTATCAAACGGAGCAATAGCAATACGTTCTAGCACTTCCCTTAGCAATGGTGAAATATTTAAAATAACCACATCGTTCCCGATTTCTTTGGCATATTCTTCTGATAAATAAACCGAACGATATCCCACTGATGCCCTCATTTGCGCCCGATGAAGAACAAATGGTGGGATCCAAGCCATTCTACCAGGGGGAAGCAAAGACAGGCGATTTTCCAGTGAAATCCGTATACACCCTTGTTGTGTAAACAAAAGCTGTCCCATTTCATGTTTATGAAAACCTGAGTCATGCTGCCCCAATTTTGCTGCAATTCCCAATACTGGGGCATGGTACCAGTGAGTTTGAAATTCATCTGTTTGATTTAACCAAGCCATAATGTCTCTTTTTTGATATTTATAGTCTTTATTATTGTAATAAGACAATAAAAATAACACTAAACTGCCTGCTATTAAATCGTTGTATCCGATTAGACCCTTTATTTTTAGTAGATTGGCAGGAAAAAGTATGAAACATCCTCTCTCATTATGGCTTGCTGTTGCCTTAATGATGTTTCCTCAAATTGTGGAAACCATATACAGCCCCGCTCTCACTGATATCGCCAGTGCTTTCTCAGTAAATGCGGAACAAGCTTCACAAACACTGTCGCTTTATTTCTTTGCTTTTGCATTAGGCGTGGTGTTTTGGGGACGAATGTGTGACACCTTAGGGCGCCGCCCGACTATTTTGGCGGGTTTATTGATTTATGGTATTGCCTCTGTTGGCGCGTTATTTGTCACACATTTTTATTTATTATTATTAATGAGAATGTTGTCAGCATTTGGCGCTGCCGTAGGTTCAATTGGCACACAAACTGCCATGCGCGATAGCTACCAAGGCCATGAATTAGCGAAAGTTTTTTCTATTATGGGAGTTGCTTTAGCAATTAGCCCCGCTTTGGGAATGTTATCTGGTGCTGGGTTAGCCAATTTTGGTGGCTATCGTGCCGTTTTTATCGGCTTAGCGATTTTAGCAGCGGTGCTTTTTCTCTGGTCCGCCTGTCGTTTACCTGAGACCAAGCCTGAAAACGTGACGCAAGTCTCATTTATTGAGACATTTTTACGCATGATTGCAGATAAAGAAATTATTAGAAATGTGATCTTGATTGCATTTTTCAACATTAATTTATTTAGCTATTATCAGCTGGCACCTTTCAGTTTTGAACAATTAATGCTCACTCAACAACAGTTTGGATTAACTGGGATATTATTAGCGCTTGGGGTCGGTTTAGGTTCAATATCAAATCGCTATTTATTGGCTAAAAAACACACATCTGAACAACTTGTTAAGCTATCAAGTATCATTTCTTTAGTTAGTGGCTGCTTAGTTTTTGCTCTAATGGATTCTATTTGGTTTGTTTTACCAGTTATTGGTGTCGTTATTGGTTACGGAATTGCGATCCCGAACATACTTGCCCATGCATTAAACCGTTATGGTGAGCAAAAAGGCACCGCCGGAGCAATTTTAGGTTTATTTTACTACATCGGACTCGCCATCGGTCTAATGGTCGCTGGTTGGAGCCAACACTTAGGTTTAGTACTAACTATTTCGGGTTTGGTGTTGGTTTTTGCGTCACTAAGGTGGAGTAGCCAAGTACACTAAATAGATTTAGAGAAGCCCTTTTAGGTAGCTGTACAGCTCAAAAATTAGCCAGGCAATTATTAAAAATATTTCTGCCTGGCTATTACGGCTAAGCTCACCAGTATAATATGCTTTATTATAGACCCATATACTTATTTTTCTTTGTTAAAGTATGGAACATATTTATCTAAATATTTTGGAGGGCTACTGCCTTGTTCATTATACGAGTCATAAATGCTTTTGTTATAATTAATTGCATCCTGAAATGCATACATTTTAGATGAGTGTCTATCCATAAAACCCCAAAGTGTATAAAAAGCCATAAAGAGTAACACGATAAAAAATGGGATCGTATTGGTTAGTTGACTATTACGCTGTGGTAAGTTATCACTCAATGCTGTTTATTGACCGCATCTAAAAAATACCAGTTTTTGAAGCTCCAACGGATCATCGTAGCGATGACCTTCCTCATCAATGGAGGTATTCAAAATTTACTGAAATACATGACAAGATTATTGGTACTCTTACTGAAAGGGAACATTAATTTAACCAAATCAATACATTTAATACACGACCAGCTAGGTGGGATTCACCTGACGCTTACTTATAAACCTAAATCAAGACCTTAGTAGACACTTTACCAATGCCCCGAAGCACCGCCACCACCGCTAGAACCGCCTCCCCCACCGCTTGATGAACTTGACGAACTTGATGAACTTGATGAACTTGATGAACTTGATGAGCTGAAATCGTGACTGGAAGTAAAATTAGAAGCGTGTTTATGGGATGTGTTTACTGAATATGAAGGTTGATAAAAAGGTGAACCAAATCGACTGAACTCACAAATCGCTTTCCATTCTTTTCTCTGCTGTCGATAAATCGGAAATAAGATATTGATGCCAATAAACAACACGGTTAATGAAATAAGGTTAAAGAATAATGATAACACCACCATCAGTAATAAGATAAAAGGGTTAACAATACCACTAAGAATTATTTGTGTATAAAAAATGACAACGACTGAACAAAACACTACAGGGAAATACAGCGAAAATGATGTTGGAAAATAGAATGAGTAATTCAGATAATTTTTTAACCGTTTTAGCTGATTTGCACCTATCTTATATCCTCGCTTTTCTGAATTTTTCTTTTTTTTACCTGACTGCGCTATCACTTGATTAATTTTTCTTTTTAATTTTTTCGTTGAAAATACAAGCTGAAAACAATAAATTAGCCCTAATATTATCACATAAATTAAAATAAAATGTGTTTGTAATATTTTAAGAGGAATAAGATCTGTCAAAGAATTCGTTGAGCTTATTGGTCTATCATTAGCTACATGAATGGCATTTATAATCCCTTGCTCAATACCCGTATAATAGTTTTCTGCTCTAAAATACGGCAACATATTTTTTCGAATAATTCTCCCAGCAAGAACATCGGTAAATGTCCCCTCATAGCCGTACCCGACTTCAAAGCGAACACTGCGGTCATTTATTGCCACAACAAGCAGTAATCCATTATCAAGCCCCTTTTTACCTATCCCCCATTGATTAAAAACACGATTTGCGAAAGTTTCGATATTTTCACTCCCAGTAGTCGGAACGATATAAACAACAAATTGTGAACCATCATTCCGATTATTTTCAAAGTTAATCAATAAATTATTTAGCGTTTTGAATTGCTGCGCCGTTAATAAATTTGCACGATCAATGACCCTATCTATTTTTAATGGGGGTGTATTATTCACTGATGCGCTCGCAATAGCACTAAATAAAAGCAAGGAAAATAAAAATAAAATATTACGTATCATGAGTTAAAATCCACCATTGGTGTTCTTTTGATTTCATGCCCATTCTCAACGTTAAAATTAATTTTTTTATCATACCCCATAGATTCCGCAATTAAGTTATAGGGGAATTGCCTAATTTGAGTATTATAATGGCGTACCGCCTCTATATACCGCCCTCTCGCAACTGAAATACGATTTTCAGCTCCCTCCAACTGTACCATCAGGTCTTGATAGAGTGAGTTTGCTTTCAATTCAGGGTAATTTTCTGAAATGACTAACAGACGTGATAGAGATTGCCCTAAATTATCTTGAGCTTTTTGATAGCTCGCAGAAATTTCAGGATCATCAAACACGCGACCATCCACATTAATTTTCCCGACAGACGCTCTCGCCTTTACAATTTCTTGTAACACATTGCTTTCATGACTTGAATATCCCTTAACTGTACTGACCAGATTAGGGATCAAATCAAATCGACGCTGATATTGGTTTAATAATTCTGACGCTGCCGCAGAGACTAACTCATCATTTTTTTGGATTGTATTGTAAGAATTAACTAACAGAGTAAAAATTACAACCATCACTAATACCAAACCTATCGCTAACTTGCGCATTAAATATCCTTATATTAACCACTTAATGTTAATATTGACTATCTGGTGTAACACTAATTTCTTTACTATCATCAATCCTAGCGAACTCAATTATTATCTGTCAGAACATCGTATTTTCTAACCAATTTTTACCGTTGAATTACCAATTAATACGCCACCGCAACTTACTGTATCACCTGTTCTGGCCGCAGGCTTGCCATCAATAAATACACTACTTGATCCACCAACGATAGTTCTTGAATGCCCACCGTGAGGCGCTAACGCATCTCCTTGCCGAGCAACCGCTTTACCATCGACTTTTACCGTTGGTGAACCTGTAATCACATGGGTAGGGCCATGTTTTCCATGGCCTGTATCAGAATCACCAATAAGGATAATGTTTGGCATAATAGTACCCGACTATATAACTGGAATGAATTTTCCATTAACAAATGAAAAGATAGGAGAAAAGCTATATAATAATTCTTCACCCTTATTATTTAAATAAATCATAGTTATTGGTGAGTATGAAAAATCTTCTTTATATATCATCTTTACCATTTTCCGATCATTCATTACAACAGGTATAAAGTTATCCCAGGTAATTTCTATCATTTTTGATGATTGGTCTCGTACCCTCTCAGTTATACTATAAGATTCAAATATTTTTTCTTCTGTAGAATTTGATGATAAAGCCCAAGCTTCATTTGCATGATAATTTAACTTGCGAATTTTAGAAATATCTTTTTCATTAAAAGCATCCCACAATTCTTGATATGCAAGCTTTAATTCTGGTAATTTACTTTCATCAAAATCATCTGACTTAATCCATATCCAGTCTGGTATGTTTTTAAGTTCTATATTCTTTTTAAATTTAGTTAATTTAACGTTTTTAGGATACTCAAAATCCCCAATAACATTTCTAATTTTGTTAAATAATACTTCCTCTGTATTCTTAGACAAAGAAAAAATCACATCAACACTAGTATCAACTTTATTATTAACGTATACCTGAGGAACACCATCCTTGCCTATTAATATATTTACATCTGTAATTTTTTGGTTCTCATTGGTTATACTATTAGTCTGATATATATTAATATTACAAAATGCATTTTTATTAAAGAAATGAGAGTCATTATTTGTTTTATTGGGTTCAAACCATGATAATGGTGCTACTTCAATCTCAATTGTATTCATACCATTTTTGGCCAAAATTTGGACATTAGTATTTGTAGATACTATTCCTTCATCAACAAAAGTTTGCCTTCTATTATCAAAACTCGATACTCCATTCACCTTAAAATCACAAAATATATAAGCGACATCAATGCTCGCTCTAACTGTATAGTTATTACCCTGCGCATGAACCATGTTAACCCCTCCTAAAACAAATAAAATAAATAATATAATATTTTTCATATTTACACACCCTAGTATTTAAGCTTAAATCCTGGATTTGCCCCAGGAGGAATAACAGTTTTAATATGCTGACGTTCTCTCTTAGGAACTTGTTTTATTGCACCAATTAAATTAAATCTTAAATCTGAATCCTCTCTCTTCAAAGGATCTGCGAGAGCGTAAAACTCATAGTTTTTAGGTTTAGCTGAATATTGTTTTCTAACTCTTGATTGACCTCTAGTTTCCTTTTTTATATCAGCTGACAACCCTAACCCTAGAACAATACCATCATGGCAAACAACTAGGTCAATTCCATTTTTATGAGATTCAAGTTCAATTGATGCAGCTGTTTTTAATTCTAATTCAAAATTAAAAGATGCTGTCATGAAAAATACATTCGCTTCTGCATGGGCTTTGATGCCGCCACTAATTGTAATTTTAAAATTATTATCTCCATCAATACAAAACTCAGTACTATTACTACCTGATAATTGAGCCATTCCAATGAAACAATTAATTTCACAGGATAAAACTAGATCAATATTAAATTCAGCGCTAACGGCTTGGCCTTCTCTTTTTTCAACGCATCTTGCAAAGTGTTCACTAACTTTTTGGTCAGAACACCTCCATAGCTTGCGGCAATTTGCAATACATCTATTTTAATTTCGCCGATATAGTTTCAGATATCTCGATCAGTTTGTTGTATTCAGGAAAAAGCCATCTGGTTTTTTCTTGTTCTCCGTTAGGGTAAATAAAGGTTGCTATTGAATTTTTATCTTTAGGTCCAACATTATAAGTTTTCATGTCTGATTTATAATCAATATTAACATTGATATTCTTTGTGTTTTTTACTTTATAGGTCATGGTTTCGTATTTTGCGATTAGCCAGAATGACTTCTCGTGACCACCAATAAAATCTTCTGTAATTAAAGGGAATAATGTTAATGTTTCATTAAAATCCCCAGATTTTTTTTCATAACCACCATCAAATGTAGCGGGGGAGTTATTATCCAACACAAAGGTGATTTCTGTGTCTAAACTATCTGATATCAATGGATCGATTTTTGATGGCTCCTTGAGTTTTATTTCAAATTTAATATTACTGAGTTTCCAATCGCATTGACCGCCACCTGATTCAGGAATAGTCGTTTCTACTTGGTTTGATTGCACGATTTTCAATGGATAGCTGGCTCGATGAAATCCTGGGATAGTATACGTTTCCATGATTGAGTTTCGACGTTCTTTACGACAAACCTCAGAACGATAAGTGGCTAAAATGGGTAAGGCCTCTAATTCGTTAGGCACAGTAGCTGTAAAATGAATATTTTCTCCGTCTAATGGGGGTGAAAACGTACTATTATTGGCTGCACAGCCATGTAAAAACAAACTCAGAAAACTGAGGCTTAATATAATGAGTAACCACATCTGCTTGCAATAATTCATACAAATTAGTCCAAATACTCAGAGTAGGAAGTATATTCTTTTTTATTGCTATTTTTTATAATTTCATCAAAGCTAACAAACTTACTATATACTTCAGACCCACCGTGCTTAGTACTTCCATTAGGAAAAATAATTTCATTTTTATTCGATACAATTGTTTTTAAATCATGATCAACATTATAATTAAAATATATTTCTCCATTTTTTTTATTTGAAATTTCCCTAGCATCCCTCTTTGATAACGAATAATGAATAGTATCTTTACCCTTAGTCTTAGTTATTATTGGAGCCATGGTTATAAAATATTTAATTTTAGATTTCTCATTATCAATTACAGGAATTCTAATATAGGTTATTGATGAACTTTCACTTACCACTGAAATTGGGGCTAATTCTATTTCTATTAACTCCCAATTACACCACCCCCCACCATTAATGGGTAAAAAAGAAGCTGATTTTTTATTATCAATATCGTCTACACTTTCTATCACAACTTCTTTTTTTATCGGTGAGTACGAAACTTTTGTGTAGGCGGCATTAAAGTGTGAACGTTCACACTTAGTCGAAGCATACGTTCCTCTAACTATAACCTTTGTTTCTGGCGTTACATCTGCATAAATGGAAATTTTATTCCCATCATTTTTTGTATTAAGCGGAAATTGACCATCAAGAAAATTATCCAAAATCTCACCACAGCCTGTTAATAAGAAAAACGAGGTTGCAACGATAACGAACTTAATAGATGTTATTTGCATATTTGAACCTCTCCAATGAGTGAGCCCCTTCTGACTGTAACAAAGTTGGGAGTAACGTATCTGCAACCATTAAATCTAAATCAAGTAAATAACTGGATTCATCGTATTCTGATTTTGATATCCCCTTTTGTTTTATCAACTCAGCTCGAATTTCATAAGCAGAATCTGTTAATACTTCATCTTTAAGCAAATTTATCAGCCTATATATGATAAAATTCGCATAGTTAACACTTGAGTGGTCAAGCGCCCCAAGTAAGTCTGGAGAAGCTTTCTTCGGCAGCCGATACAGTTCAAAAAACTCTTGCTTAAGCCTATGATCTTCCAATAACTCGGAGACAAGGTATAACTTTTCTTCAGTTTTTATAGGGATAATATTACCATGCCCGCCGTACGAGTACCTTGAAAACGTTTTTTTATAAAAATGTACCGCATCTCCATGATGAACAAACTTATCGTTCTTTGCACTGAGTCGTTTCTTTTGATAATCAATCGCTTTACTAGATAGCCCTTCTGTTTTCCAATCTGCATATGTTAATGCTATTTCAATGGAATACCCTAACCAATCACTATCTTCTTTAAATGCAAAATTGTTCATATCCTTTTCAAAAGGAAGGGCTGGTACTGCATCATTTTCATTTACATGACGGTGGTGAATTATATCTTTTAATTGTTCTGCAACTGAAATCGTGAGCACCCTAGGCATTCCAACAGTATATAACACTGGGTTATAATTTTTTAATTGAACCGCATGCAATAACGCCAATGCGCCCCCTAGACTGTGCCCTGCAATGAATAATTTTCGATTTGAAGCTAAATTGTCTATAAAAGCTAATATATTTCCCCCATCTACATCGCTACTATCTGAATTCATATCTTTTCTTAGCAAATAAGAATTATCCATTGTTTTAAACGAATTATAAAATCCCGAGTGAACATAACCTTGAACCCCCATGTCATCTTGTAGCTTTACAGGTTTGAATCTCATATCGGTAAATACATCATTCATACTTGCCGTTCCCCGCCAAACAACGATCATCTCTTGACTATTGGCAATATAAAACAATTGGGTATCTAAATTCTTCCCAGAATCAATAAATTCGATTTCAGTGTATCTATCCTTAAATGGCACATCATAAACCACTGGTGTGAAAGAATTCATTTCAAATTGAGTAGGGATTTTGGATAAATCAAAAAATTGATTCAAGAAAACATCTTCAATGGAACCAATGTAGTTGCCTGAATCGGGCTCTTTATCATTATTTGATGTTAAACTCGCATAGGACAATACCGATAATATACTCAAATTACACGCATTAGTAATCGAATAATCTTTTTGATGGTGCAGCATGAATGACCATGCCCTAAATGGGCACACTTCAAACACCCAACGTTCATTACGAAACATTACACGATACCCATTCGGATTTTGTGTTTTAAAATGGTGTTTCGGTAATTCAGGCTCATTCCAATTCAATATGTTAGGCTTAGAATCACATAAATCACCCACCGTAACATATCGATAATTATCCTTTCGTTGAATCGCTTCATGGTGGGGTTTAGAGCGCCCATCCCTACGCACCCTTAAGGGGCGTGTTTCCATTTCATCCACAAGAGATTGAGCATCAATAGAGAAACGCCCCACCGTAGGGGGTAAATTCTCTTCTCTTGCAATACCGTTATGGTCTGTTCTCCCCGTTCGGGTAGCACCTCTCGACACCTCCAGAGTATAAGGCATATTGACTATTGGCTTATTTAACTCATCCACTAACACAATTTCAATCCATGCTTGATGCTTAGAACAATCTGCACAATAGGGGGCATTATAGAAATAGAGCGGCTTTACCGCGATGCTCACGCCAACGGCGTGCTTATGTTCTTTAAGTCAAAACACCCCATAACGTCTTCTTATGGGAACTTGAAAATGTACGTCCTATTTTTATTTAGACGGCATAGACTCTGATATCTTGAGCAGTTTTTTGTATTGAGGTCTAACTTCACCATAAACGATATCTCCATTCGGGTAAGTCATAAATGGTCTATTATTATTAAGCCTGCCTGTCCAAACTGAAAGGTATTGTTTTTTATAATTAACATTTATATTAACTCGCTTGGCATTGGTTATTTTATATGTTAAAGGATCATTTTTCCCTATGAGATAAAATGTCCCTTCATATCCATCTAAATAATTTTTTGTTAAAAGAGGGAAAAAAAGTAACGTTTCGTTAAAATCTCCTGATTTTTTTTCATAGCCACCATCAAATGTGGCTGGCGAGTTATTGTCTAATACAAAGCTAACTTTTTTACCTAAATTATCTGATATTAAAGGATCAATTTTTGACGGATCTTTGAGTGTGACTTCAAAAACAAAATTGCTGAGTTTCCAATCACATTTTCCTCCCCCAGATTTCGGAATATCCGCATCTACTTGATTCGAGGCATTCATCGTTAACGGATATTGCTCGCGATGATATCCCGGGACCGTGTAAACCTCCATATTGGAGGTTCGGTTTTCTTTGCGGCAGACTTCAGAACGATATACCGCATAAATTGGCGATGATACTAATTCTTGGGGGATAGTTGCTGTAAAGTGAATACGTTCCCCATCGGTTGGGGGTAAAAATGACTGATTTTGCGCACACCCTTGTAGAGTAATGATACTGAGCAATGCCGCTAATCCAGTTCTATGACACAGGTAGTTCATGAGTCTCTTCCTTATAACGTTCTAGCGCATCTTTTAAACGGGAATTTTGGTTTATTTGCTGGGTAACACCCTTGGTAAGTTTACTTTCAAGGGAAATAAATGTGGTATTGCGTTCGGCATTTAATTTGTAAGCGTCTTGATGATGCGTGAGCGCTTCAAATCGTTGTTTTGATGCGACGTGTTTGGGGGTTTTCTCAGGAGAAACAGTAAAGAGTAACTGATTATTGATAATCGCTTGATATTGACTCCCCATAAAATGATCTAGCGGCATGGTGATAATCGTGTCTAGATTGGGGTTATTACGCTGAGGAAATGTATCATCTAATCGTTGTTTATCAATGCCTAACGATTGTACCAGTCCGGTTTGTTCTTTCTGTAATTTATCATTTAATACGTTCGCTATATTTGGCACGAGATAAAATTTATATTCGCCATTCATGCGCCAGCGTTTTTTCCCGACAGTCACGCCAGTGTGCGTGTATTGTATTTCTTCACCAATTTGTCGGGCTTTAAAGAGACTGACTGGATTACCTTGGTGAGAATACACTTCACCAAAATCCGGTAGGCTTTTTTGCAATGGAACGGTGGGAAGGGTGGCGACCGTCCAGAGTACGCCTAATGTGGTCCCTAATCCGCCGCCTATTTCGAAGAGCCAACTGTCCATATTGGTATCAAACGGTACGCTGGTGACCGAGTCAGCGTCGTTGACGTGGCGGTAATGATTGAGTGAACTAAGTGATTTAGCCCCGCTGATGGTGAACACGCGAGGCATCCCGTAGGTGTAAAGCAGAGGATTGTTTTTTCTTAACTCAGAACTATGCAGCAAAGCTAGTGCTCCACCTAAACTATGACCGCAAATATATAATTTTTTATTATCAACATCTTGTGATAAGTCTTTAATTTTATTTGTATTTTCTTTAAAATACTTTTCAACACATTGATAGGCTTCTAAAAAACCACGATGGACGTTAGATTTTCCTTCGGGGATTAATGTGGTTGGGCAAGGGATCGGTTGATACGTCGTATCGGTGAGAACACTCCGCAAACTGGCTGTTCCTCGCCATGCGACAATGATTTGAGTCTCATTTTCCACAAAAAAGAGTTTTGTATCATGATCGCCTTTTTGGTGATTTTCCGATTGAGTGACATCTAAAAATATCACTGGACGATAACGTTGGTTAAAGGGCACATCCGTCACAATAGCGGGGTAATCGTGACTGTCTTTAATCACAGGGGATTGAGACAAATCAAAACACTGCTGATAGAAAAAGGACGTGGTGGTATCCGGTGTGTTGATAAAATCCCGCATGTCTTCGGTTTTATCAGGATCAACCATGACCTCGTTTTTATACACAAGCAATGACATTAACCCTAAATTATAAGCATTGACCATGTCATACTCTGGGGTGTGATTGAGAATTAACGACCAGGCTCTAAATGGACAGACTTCTATCACATGACGTTGGTTAAAATCTTCGCCCATCAACTTCAATCCGTTGAATTCATTTTCTTTCGGAAAATGATAATACGGCAGCCCAAAACGAGCGGATTCCCATTTATCGATATCCGGGGCTTTATCGCATAATTCCCCGATAACCGCATACCGATAAGAATAGCCTTGTAATAGTGCATCCGGTTTGACGGTCGAGTGAGCCTCCCCTCGAAGGGTTCTCAGTGGGCGTTTTTCCATTTCATCGGTGAGTTTTTGAGACTCAATGGTCAATGTCGCCACCGTACGAGGTAAGTCTTCTTGCCTCAAATACCCTTGTGCATCAGTAACACCTTTTCTAATGACACCGTTGCGGACTTTTAAAGTGTACGCCATTTCTGCTAACGGTTGGTTAAATTCATCAACCAGCACGCATTCAATCCATGCCTTGCGCTTAGAACAATCTGCACAATAGGGGTCATTATACTGATACGGCATTGGTACTCCTTGTCATGTCGGGTAAATAGCCTTTTTCATCAAGGTAACGCAAAAACAAATCATCAAAGAGGTGAGCAGTGTCTAAGCGCTTTTGTTGGCACTCGTCCATCCATTCACGGATAAGCGCAATTAAACGCCCCTCTGGCTCATCTAACGGGTCAGCTAAGGTCGGATGGTTTTCCCAAAATTGAATATAAAAATTATCAATCACATTAATATACGCCTGCTCTGAATTTCGCCAGACCTTAATCAACGCTTCACTGAGAATATAATCAGCAGGGCTAATGAACGGCTCCGCATATGGGGGGCGCGAATAAATGGTATTTGTCTCCCCACACTCAATAAAGCAATCCTCAATCGGCATCATCAAAAGTGACCAATCCCCTCTATCCAAATTGGGTAAAAGCGTACGCGCAATACGCGCATCAAAGAAGCGAAAAATGATTTTATCCTCACCCATCAAGGCAAATTGGTATTTTTGCCAGTGGGTAATTTGGGTACGCCAATCCAATTGACTTTGATACGCCCAGCCCCAACTGGGGTCGCTGAAAGGCTCACTGTCTAACATTTTACCGAGGTGAAATAATTGTGACCGCTTGACTTTCACGAGCCATGGGCTCACCTCGACCAAATGTGCTAATGCCGTTCCGTGGTAAATCGGGAAGGCTTCCTCAATCCAATCATGGGCATAAAACCGTTTAACCGGATTGGGGTCTGATAGGGTATTAATCAAAAAATACACATCATTTTGTGGGGTAGCCGTTAACCAGGATAACCAGGTTAAGCATGGGGTCGAAATTGATGTTTGTGTGAGCATATGCTGTTGTATAAGTGTCTGTGGCATTACTCATCCTCACTCGGCTTCACGGTTAATCCCCCCGCTTGCTGCGCTGCCATGGCACAGTATTTTTTGACGGGGTACGGTGGCAGTTCAAACGGTGCGACGCCTTCTGGCAATTCCAAAGCAACTGGGGCGCCACTGCCTGCACTGCCACCACCGACCACCATATCGCTAGAAGTAAATATCGTGCCGGGGGTAATACGAATAAAACTGCCCCCCACTTTCAATGTGATTTCCGTATTCGCTTCCAGAACGATTTTCCCGCCACTGACTAAATGGGTTTGTTGACTACTTTCATGCACCGTTTTCCCGTCAACTTGTGTCTGCTGGTCACCTTCGATATGCAAAGAGGCATTGCCTGTAATATTTTCTTTTTGGCTGCCTTTAAGGACTAAGTGCTCATTGCCCGCAATTTCTGTAAATCGGTCATTATCAATACGATGTTTAGCGTCATGCTGAACATGCCAATGCGTATCGTGTTCAATGTGCACATTCATGTCGCGCTGGGCATGGAAATAAATTTCCTCTTGGCCGGCTCTGTCTTCAAAACGTAACTCGTTAAAACCATCCCCTTTGTGGGTTTTGGTTTTAAACGTAGTGCGGGTCATCTCATCAGGGAGATTTAACGGCGGTGCATTGCGCCCATTATAAGTACATCCCGTGATAATCGGCCTATCAATATCCCCATTTAGATAGCTGACAAGCACTTCCTGACCGATTCTGGGTATCGCCATAAACCCATATCCATCCCCATTCCAACCTTGTGCGACACGTACCCAGCAAGAGCTGCTTAAATCAGGTTCACGATATCGGTCCCAGTGAAAATAGATTTTCACTGCCCCGTCTTTGTTCGTGTAAATTTCTTCCCCATCCGGCCCAACCACCGTCGCCAATTCATCACCATCTGCAATAGGTTTATGAATAAACGGCGGGCGCCAATCTAGCTCACTCGGAATAAAAGTCAGTTGATTGGATAAAGTCGTACCTTCGCCACCACTGTTATCTGCTAAAGGTTGGACTCCGTGATGAGAAACCGACACCACTTGCCAAGGGCGGTTCATATCAAGGCTCGGGTGGGATGACAACGAGAAAATTTTACCCGGCATCAAAGCAAAGCAGTTAGTGGTCGCACTACCTACACAACGGTATTGCTGACTCCCTTCATGACGAAGTGCCGTAAAGCGGTCTGCATCCTCTTGGGTTTGAAAACGTCCATAACTTTCGTAAAAGGGGTGCTGGCCATGGATATCCCCTTTTATTTCATGTTCTAATGGGTAAGAGGGGCGCTCAGGATTGTAATCCTTATAGAGGGTTTTGCCCGATAGCAACGACTCGCGATAGCGCCAGTGATACGCCGTATGGTCATGGGTATCGGTATCGTATTGGGGGTTATACACCAAATCAATTCCCGCAGTCACCCCTAAATGAGAATCGCTGTAAAACAGCTGAGGCTCTCGTCCTGTATCCTCAAACCAAAAACTAATCCCTTCCTCAGCGGCTAAGCGACAAAAAAATTGGTAGTTGGATTCACGTTTCTGCGTGATGTAATCGCGTTGTGGGTAAGGCGTTTTTGCGTAAAACTTGCAACTTGCTTTAATGTGCGATTCTGACAACAACTGTTGAAGCAAATCCGGCACGGTCATCCGACGAAAAATGCGACTATTTTGCCCTAATGACATGACCCAAATTTCAGGACGAATAATAAAATGATACCACGTTCGATTACCGTCCGTATTTTGTTGCTCTGCGCTGGCTAATAACCCGCGTACAGTGCGTACTGGTTTACCATTGCGCGTCACAGTTAATGAACAAGCAAACCCCAACATGTCATCAAACGGAATGGAAGGAAGTGCACTGACGGCAGTGAGCGATAAGGTGAACAACTCTGACAAGTGCTCTGTCAGTTGAAACTCAGTCACCGCAAACGTATCGGGTGGCACACCTTTAAATTGACAGGTAAAAACCAATCCATCCATACCGAAATACCTTTATAAATTCAACAGAAAAAACTCAACACACCAAGCGATTAGCCCCGTAGGGACAGCCACATTGCACAATCGAACCTTCAACGGCAACACGACATCCATGCAATATCATGCCTTCCTCTCCCGTTACCAACGTCCCCTCTTTTTTACAGTGTGGGCAACGTGTGGTTTTATCACCGACCCGTAATACACGAGTGCCATCATTGGTAACCGTTGAGATACTGGCTAGGCAAGTTGCCCCTGTGGTCGTTTTGTCTTGATGTAACCCGACTTTTTTTCCTTGCACGGTGGTTCTTGCCATGCAAACCCTCCCACGTAAAATGCGCGAGCCACACAAAAGTCATCACTCACGCATTAGAATAGGCGATTATCAATTACGCTTCGAGCGGCGCACGCCAATCATCGGCACCTGATGTGCCTGCAACAGTGTGCTCCCAGTCTACTTTACGGTAAGACAGAGACACTTCGATAAGCTGCGTAAAATCCGCTTTCGCCGGGTCTTGGCAGTGTGGCATTTGGCAGTCGATATTAACAATGGTCGCATCCGTTAACGTGGTGGTGAAGAAATGCTCTTGTTTGCCTTCTACTGATGTACGGTACCATTTCAATTCCACTTTCGGCAGCATTTCACCTGACGCTAAGGCGTTATACAGCAGTGGTACGGCTTTATTTAACGCCACGGTGAAACGGAACGGCTTGTGCGCACGTTGGCCTGAAGGCTGGCCGGATTGTGGGTCTGTCGGTACAGTCACAACGTGAGAAAACTCTTGCACTAACATTTGGTCTTCATGACCTTGCACATAGATGTTACCCACTGAATCGGCAGTAAATGCACCGGCAGTGATGTTGCCTTGGGTTTTTCCTTCAATGGAAATATAACATGGAGTTGGCATAGCGATATCCTTTATCCAGAATGACAAATTGGGTTAAGTCGAAATAATTATCGATTAATTTCCGTCATCTCAGCCAGTGCGCACGGTAAGATTTGAGTTAAGGATAATAAAAGCTTATGAATGGACTGTAAACCGGAGGGCCAGTTTGTATCTCTCTAGGATAAGTGACTTAGCGTAAACGGGTTGAAATATCGCTATATAATTCCAGAAAAACACCAAAAACGAATCATAACAAAACAATCATCGAGCAAAAAATAGACCAAACTGCGATAAGCCCAGTAAGTTCTAATGTACATAGAAATAAACTATGTAACCAAATATTTCAGCTTAAGAGGTTATCGCAACCACATGATTTAAAATAAATAAAATAGAAAATTTAAGCCATCTTCACTGACAGTGAAATTATCGGCCTAATTTTATAGTGTATTTAACTATTTATCATGAAATTACTAGTGATTAATATTGATAAATATGCTAACCAACTGTAAGTTTTACGTTTTTCCTGTGTGACATAGGAGCGGTACAATAATTTAGCAAGAAAGCACTATATTAAAGAATAATAGTAAAAAAACAAAGGGATACTTATCTAAGCTTATGATAAGTATCCCTCATATTGATAATACGTTCAAATATCAAACTAAATCTTAGGTACATACATATTAAGTGAAGCCAACACCGCCACCGCTCGAATAAAACGAAAATTTAATTCTATAAATATATTATTAATCCATCTTCTATGCTTTTCGAATCACAGCTAGGCGGCAAGAGAGCGAAGCCCTAGGAGCATACATAAGTATGTGACTAGGGTTCGTGAATGCAGCCAACAACGCTGTGGTTTGAAAGGCGACGAAGATTAGGCAGGGTTATCGATATCGACAAACTCTGCATCTAACCCCTGCTCATCGACTAACCACTGAGTCAACGCCTTGATCCCATAACGCTCCGTTGCGTGATGCCCTGCACTGTAGAAATGGATCCCCATTTCTCTTGCTATATGAATTGTTTGCTCGGAAACTTCCCCTGTTACAAAGGCATCTACGCCAAATTCCGCCGCTTGTAGGATGAAACCTTGCCCTCCTCCTGTACACCATGCAATTTGGCGAATTTCTTCTTTTGCATTATCACCACAATGAAGAACTTTACGGCCAAGGCGAGTTTCTAAGCGAGACGTTAATTCTGAAGGTGTAATGGGTTGATCAAAAAAACCAAATGGCATTAATGGGTCAATTTGGCCGTTCACCTGCACCCCCATAATATAGGCAAGCTGAGTATTATTACCTAGTTGGTGATGTGCATCTAATGGGAGGTGATAACCATATAGGTTGATATCATTCGCTAATAATGTTTTTAAGCGATTTCTCTTCATGCCTTTGATAATGGCTGGCTCATTTTTCCAAAAATAGCCATGATGAACAATGACGGCATCAGCTTTCTTTTCAACAGCAACATCCAGCAATGCTTGGCAAGCTGTCACCCCTGTGATGATTTTATGTACATGGGGTCGCCCTTCAACTTGCAATCCATTCGGTGCAAAATCTTGGAACTCACTAACTTTCAATTCTTCATTAATGATTTCTTCTAATCTTAAATTATGCATTATGTTGTCCTTTTTACTGCACAGCTAAACGGTTTATCCACCAGTTTGAACGTAATTGACTGATAATCAATAAGCATAAACGGAAACATAATTTTTTTCTGTGTTATTTAAAGCAAATCGAGGGCATTAATCGATAAAAATTCAGCTGGATAGTAAATGAAAGTAAGAAAATAAAAAAACAAAACCCCCACAATTCAACATCGTAGGGGTTATTACTCGCCATTAAGTACTAAATTAGCGGTGGCTTTCCAGCGTTGTCTCTGAACGTTCTAGCCAAACCGGTTTATCACTGGTTTTTGCCCAAACTTTATGTAAATGGCTATAAAACTTTGCTCTTTTTGGATAAAAAACCATAACCGGAAACGCAATAATGCCAGCTGTTACAGCAGCAGTGCGGCGTGCAAGTACCTGATTACGGGAATATTCGCGATATGTGGACATCGGTATCCTCCTTCAGTTGCCACTTTATTTGTCGATTCCAGCTTTGCTCTACCATTCCCCATTAACACACATTTCCCATTAACACAGTAGTAAAGAGCGACTAAAACCGAACAGATAATATGAAATATATTGACTGTAGATAGGATATCGCAAATTGTGTAATAAAACTACTCATCTGACCACTTAATGTGTAAATTTTTCTAAAAAATCTGTTCATTCCGTATTTTTATTACATTTTTTAACCAATTAATGTTTTATTGGTACATTTAAATTACAATTATTTAACAAGTAAATTAATAAAACCACACGCCACTTTCTCTATTAAGCACTCTCTTCTTGCTCGATAAATAACCATTTTTATACTTTTTTTACACCCTACCCGTGATTTTTATCAGCTTCTTTACAACGAACTCTTTAGCCTTATCTCATGGAAATAATAAGGAGAAAATACTGTGTCATTACTTTCCATTATTGGGGCAGTTCTCGTTGTTTTACTGCTGGCGTATCTGATTTATGCCCTGCTTAACGCGGAGGATTTCTGATATGACTACCACTACATTGTTATTTTTAGGTAGTTTTTTACTGATCTTATTCATCTTAGCAAAACCTTTAGGTAACGGTATTGCTCGGCTAATCGACAATGATATACCTCGTCGGTTAGCAAGCAGTGAGTCCTTACTTTGGCGCCTTGCTGGAGTCAAACAACCAGGGCGTGAAATGGCTGAGATGAATTGGCGACAATATGCCTTAGCAATTGTATTATTTAATCTTTTAGGCTTTGTTTTATTATTCGTTATTTTAATCTGCCAAGGCCGTTTACCTCTTAACCCTCAACACTTTGAAGGGATGAGCTGGGATTTAGCCTTTAATACCGCGGTTAGTTTTGTTACTAATACTAACTGGCAAGCCTATAGCGGCGAAAATACATTAAGCTATTTAAGCCAAATGGCAGGGCTGACTGTACAAAACTTTCTTTCCGCAGCGACAGGCCTTGCTGTGGCCTTCGCAATTATTCGTGCTTTTTCACACCATGGCAGTAAAACTGTCGGTAATGCGTGGTTAGATATTTACCGCATTACTGTGTATTTGCTCTTCCCTTTAGCGATTATTTTTGCGCTATTTTTTGTCAGCCAAGGTGTGATCCAAAATTTTTCCAATTATTTACTTATTCATCCTTTAGATAGCAGTGAACAGCTATTACCGATGGGGCCAGTTGCGTCCCAAGAAGCGATAAAATTGCTCGGCACAAATGGTGGCGGGTTCTTCGGCTCTAATTCATCGCACCCTTTTGAAAATCCAACTGCACTGAGTAATTTTGTGCAAATGTTAGCGATTTTCCTAATCCCTACTGCACTTTGCTTTGCCTTTGGTCGTGTAGTTGGTAACAACAAGCAAGGCCATACCTTACTCTGGGTTATGGGGATCATTTTTGTGGTTGCTGCCATAGTCGTAGTTAAAGCGGAATATGTGGGAAACCCATTTTTAGCCGAACTGCATGCCACTAGCTCTGCCAATATGGAAGGAAAAGAGAGTCGTTTTGGGATTGTCGGCTCCGCTTTGTTTGCCGTCGTCACCACCGCAGCCTCTTGTGGAGCGGTTAACGCAATGCATGACTCATTTACCGCAATGGGCGGAATGGTACCAATGTGGTTAATGCAAATTGGTGAAGTGGTATTTGGCGGTGTCGGTTCCGGTTTATACGGCATGTTGCTATTTGTATTACTCGCAGTCTTCCTTGCTGGTCTCATGATTGGTCGTACACCTGAATACCTGGGTAAAAAAATTGAAGTGCGTGAAATGAAAATGGTCGCACTGGCGATTTTAGTCACCCCAACCTTAGTGCTACTTGGTACAACTATTTCATTAATGACCGAAGCTGGGCGTGCAGGGATTTTAAATCCAGGCGCGCATGGGTTTAGTGAAGTGCTATATGCCTTTTCTTCTGCCGCCAATAATAATGGTAGCGCTTTTGCAGGGCTCAGCACGAATACGCCGTTCTACAATGTGCTACTTGCAATAGCCATGTTTATTGGTCGTTTTGGTGTGATCCTTCCCGTCTTAGCGATTGCAGGCTCAATGGCCAATAAAAAGCCACAAGCCCAAAGCCATGCCACTTTACCCACAACAGGACCTTTATTCATTGGGTTACTTATTTTTACCGTGCTTCTCATTGGCGCACTCACCTTTGTGCCGGCTTTAGCATTAGGGCCAATCGCTGAACAATTACACATTGGTTTTGCAGGATAATGAGGGGAAAAAAAATGAAAAATAAACAAACTAAGTTATTCAATAATCAATTAATTAAACAATCTATTATTGAATCAATCAAAAAATGCACCCCGCAAGCACAATGGCGTAACCCAGTGATGTTTGTAGTCTTTATTGGCAGTATTATCACTACGTTACTTTGGTTAGCCATGGTAATGGGTTACACACAAGGTAGTGCTTGGTTCAGTGGAATGATCACCCTTTGGCTGTGGTTTACGGTTATTTTTGCCAACTTTGCGGAAGCGCTCGCTGAAGGGCGTAGCAAAGCACAAGCCCAAAGCTTAAAAGGCGTAAAGCAACAAAGTAACGCAACGCGTTTAGCGTCTGCTTCGCTGGATGCCAATCAAGAAATAGTGAATTCAGATCAGTTACGTAAAGGCGATATTGTGTTGATCCGTGCTGGAGATACCATTCCTTGCGATGGGGAAGTCATCGAAGGCGGCGCCTCTGTGGATGAAAGCGCAATTACAGGGGAATCCGCTCCAGTGATCCGTGAATCTGGTGGTGATTTTTCCTCTGTAACAGGGGGAACTCGCGTACTTTCCGATTGGCTGATCGTGGAATGTACGGTCAACCCCGGTGAAACCTTCTTAGATAGAATGATTTCCATGGTGGAAGGTGCGCAACGCCGTAAAACACCCAATGAAATCGCACTCACCATTTTGTTAACTGCATTAACGATCATTTTCGTCCTTGTCTGTGCAACTTTGTACCCCTTTACCTCTTTTGCCGCAGATTATGCCGGTGCTGGCGATGCAGTTTCTATTTTAGTGTTGATTGCCCTATTAGTTTGTTTAATCCCAACCACCATTGGTGGCTTGCTTTCGTCTATCGGTGTAGCAGGGATGAGCCGCATGCTAGGAGCCAATGTTATTGCCACCAGCGGGCGTGCCGTAGAAGCTGCGGGAGATGTTGACGTTCTATTACTCGATAAAACGGGGACAATTACACTGGGAAACCGCCAAGCCTCAGAGTTTTTACCGCTAACGGGTATCACTGAACAGCAACTGGCTGATGCAGCACAATTATCTTCTTTAGCCGATGAAACACCAGAAGGCCGCAGTATTGTGATACTGGCAAAACAAAAATTCAATTTACGTGAAAGAGATATTCATGCCCTGAATGCGACTTTTGTTCCTTTTTCTGCAATGACGCGTATGAGTGGAGTCAATATTGGCGAACGGATGATCCG
This sequence comes from Providencia rettgeri, assembly GCF_013255915.1. Classification (GTDB taxonomy): domain Bacteria; phylum Pseudomonadota; class Gammaproteobacteria; order Enterobacterales; family Enterobacteriaceae; genus Providencia; species Providencia hangzhouensis. The sequence goes on from NZ_CP053896.1 coordinate 3,500,769, forward strand.
CAAAGGTTCTGCGGATGCGATCCGTCGTTATATCGAAGCTAACCACGGTAAATTCCCACTAGAAGCCGATCAACTGGTCGAAAAAGTTGCTCATTTGGGAGGAACCCCACTCGTTGTCGTTGATAACCAAACTGTATTAGGGGTTGTGGCACTCAAAGATATCGTTAAAGGTGGAATGAAAGAGCGTTTTGCTCAAATGCGCAGTATGGGCATAAAGACCGTGATGATCACGGGAGATAACCACCTAACCGCCGCTGCTATTGCGGCAGAGGCTGGGGTTGATGATTTCCTTGCTGAAGCCACACCGGAAGCCAAACTGGCGTTGATCCGCCAATATCAATCTGAAGGCCGCTTAGTTGCCATGACAGGTGACGGCACCAACGATGCGCCAGCACTGGCGCAAGCGGATGTCGCAGTGGCAATGAACTCTGGCACCCAAGCGGCAAAAGAAGCCGGTAACATGGTTGATTTAGACTCTAACCCAACCAAATTAATTGAAGTCGTGCATATTGGTAAACAAATGTTGATGACTCGCGGCTCATTAACCACCTTCAGTATTGCCAATGACATTGCTAAATATTTTGCCATTATCCCTGCAGCTTTTGCGGTGACATGGCCACAATTAAATGCATTAAATATTATGCAATTACATTCACCTGCGTCCGCTATCCTTTCTGCGGTTATCTTCAACGCATTGATTATTATCTTCTTGATCCCTTTAGCCATTAAAGGTGTCCATTATCGCCCAATGAGTTCCCAATCATTATTGCAACGTAATTTAGGCATTTATGGCTTAGGCGGGTTAATTGTGCCATTCGTTGGGATCAAACTGATTGATCTGCTTATTAGTTTTTTTGGAATATAAGGAGTTGATTATGAATATGATCCGTTCGTCGATTATCATGTTACTAGTACTCACCATTTTTACCGGTATTGCTTACCCATTAATGGTAACTGGTCTCGCTAACATCTTTTTTCCATGGCAGGCTCACGGCTCTCTACTTATGCAAGATGAACGTACTGTTGGCTCAGCCTTGATCGGGCAAAATGTGGGTGACATCCGCTATTTTCACGGTCGCCCCTCTGCGACGGTTGATAGCCCCTACAATGTATTAGCTTCTGGCGGAAGTAATTTAGCGGTCAGTAACCCGTTATTACAACAAACGATGATTGAGCGTAACAAACAACTGCGCGCAGCAAACCCCGATGCAGATAACGCCACCCCAGTGGATTTACTCACGGCGTCTGCCAGCGGCTTAGACCCCAATATTTCTATTGATGCAGCGTTATACCAAGCTCCACGCGTTGCAAAGAGCAGGCAAATTCCTTTGGATGCGGTAAAATCATTGATAGAAATGCATACTGAACAAGCACTGTTACCCTTTTTAGGCGAACCGGTCATTAATGTGCTAAAACTGAACCTAGCACTTGATGAATACCAACAACAAATAAACAGTCAAACTCACTAGAGGCTGTGATGAACAATCAGGAACCTATTCGCCCTAACCACGATGAACTTTTGGTCAAAGCCAATGAAATTGGGCGTGGCAAATTAAAGATTTTTTTCGGTGCCTGTGCAGGTGTTGGAAAAACGTATGCCATGCTGCAAGAAGCGCAAAGGCTTAGAGCCCAAGGGCTAGATGTTCTGGTTGGCGTGGTAGAAACCCATGAAAGAGAAGAAACGGCCGCGTTAATTGACGGCCTTTCTCTGTTACCACCCAGACGCATTACCCATCACGGCCGCCGCCTAAATGGCTTCGATATTGATGCTGCAATTGCTAGGCATCCTGCCATAATTTTAATGGATGAATTAGCATTTAGTAATCCTAATGGCAGCCGACACCCTAAACGTTGGCAAGATGTCGAAGAGTTACTTGATGCTGGAATTGATGTACTGACGACCATCAACGTTCAGCACATTGAAAGCCTGAATGATATTGTTGGAAGCATTACAGGTATTCGAGTCCGTGAAACGGTTCCAGACCATATTTTTGATGCCGCTGACGAAGTGGTGTTAGTCGACCTTCCCCCTGACGACCTACGGCAACGTCTTAAAGAAGGTAAGGTATACATACCAGGGCAAGCCGAACGCGCCATTGAGCATTTTTTCCGCAAAGGAAATTTAATTGCACTTCGTGAACTCGCACTTCGTCGCACTGCCGACCGAGTTGATGACCAAATGCGTGAATTTCGTGGCGGTAAAGGCCAAGCGCCCGTATGGCACACTCGCGATGGGCTATTGTTATGCGTTGGCCATAATACGGGAAATGAAAAGTTAGTTCGTACCGCGGCTCGGCTTGCCGCAAAATTCGGTAGTGTCTGGCATGCTGTTTATGTTGAAACCCCTTCGCTTCATCAGCTACCTGAAACACAGCGTAGAGCTATCTTAAAAGCATTGCGACTTGCTCAAGACTTAGGGGCAGAAACAGCGACCTTATCAGATCCTTCTGAAGAAAAAGCCATATTGCGTTACGCACGAGAACATAATTTAGGGAAGATATTAATTGGCCGACGTAATAAAACAAATAAATGGTTTAAGTTCAATTTACGCCCCGGTTTTGCCGATCGCCTAGGTAAGCTCGGCCCAGATCTAGACCTAGTGATCGTCGCACTTGAAGAAAAAAGTGAGTGGGACAAAGAACCCGAAAGAAAACCGTTCTCTGAAAAATGGCGATCGGATATGAATGGCTATTTAATGGCCATTGTGATGTGCGCCGCTATCACCTTATTTTCACGTACCTTTTTATTAGCACTCGATAAAGCCAACCTCGTGACACTCTATCTATTAGGTGTCGTGTTAATCGCATTATTTTATGGTCGACGCCCCTCTGTCTTTGCCGCCTTGGTTAACGTGATCAGTTTTGACCTGTTCTTTGTTCAACCCCATTTTTCCCTTGCTATCATGGATATGCAATATTTAGTCACTTTTACGGTGATGCTAATTGTTGGGGTTGTTGTGGGGAATTTAACTGCGGGTATGCGCTACCAAGCTCGTATTGCTCGGTATCGCGAACAACGGACCCGTCATTTATATGAAATGACAAAAGAATTAGGCCAAGCCATCACCACTGATGATATTGGAAAAACAGGATATCATTTTCTCAATAATGCCTTCCAAGCCAAAAGTTGCTTATTATTACCTGATGAGGATGGGCAATTAACACCGTTGCAATGTGATGGCTACACAGCAATGCAAATTGATAAAGCCATTGCTAAGTGGAGTTTTGATAAACGCCAGCCAGCCGGTGCTGGTACGGATACTTTGCCAAGTGTTCCTTATCAATTACAACCTATCACTACTGCCGATCAAACCCTTGCCGTTCTTGCCATTGAGCCAAGAAACATGCGCCAGTTATTGATCCCAGAGCAGCAACGCATGCTGCAAACCTTTACGGGGCTGATTGCAAGCTCGCTTGCTCGTCTACAATTGACCAAACAAGCTGAATTAGCCAAATTAAACATTGAACGTGAACAACTGAGAAACTCGTTACTTGCTGCACTTTCCCATGATCTAAAAACGCCACTTACCGTTTTGTTCGGGCAAACTGAAATTTTAATGTTGAACTTATCAGCGGAAAATTCACCATTAACAGAGCAAGTCAACCAAATGCGCCAACAAGTACTAAGCACTTCTCGCTTAGTTAATAATTTACTGGATATGGCTCGTTTGCAATCTGGCAGCATTCAACCCAACTTAGCGTGGGAATCACTACAAGAAATTACCAGTAGTGCCGTTAGAACCTTAGATTACACCTTACACAGTCACCCTTTAGAGATTGATATTCCAGCAGATTTATTGCTTTATTGTGATGCCAATTTGATTGAGCGAGTACTAATCAATCTCTTAGAAAATGCCGTAAAATATAGCAATAACGATACCCCGATTGGTATTCGAGCCGCAGTTGAAGGACAAAAAATTCATATTGAAATATGGGATGCCAGCAATGCGATCCCAAACGGGCAAGAAAAAACCATTTTTGATAAATTTTCTCGGGCACAAAAAGAATCAGCAATCCCAGGCGTTGGCTTAGGGCTTGCAATTTGTCGTGCTATTATCCAATTGCATGAAGGCGAAATTTGGGCGCAAAACAATAATAAAGGTGGAGCCAGTTTCCATTTTGTTTTACCTTTAAAACAACTGCCTGATATTGAGGCAGAAATATAGAAGGACCCTCGATATTGTGAGTACTAACCATCAAATACTGGTTATTGAAGATGAAAAAGAAATCCGTCGCTTTGTTCGTTTAGCGTTGGAGGGTGAAGGCTGGAAAGTGTTTGAAGCCGAAAATTACCACCGCGGCCTAATCGAATCGGGTACTCGGCAACCTGATTTATTGATTTTAGACCTTGGCTTGCCCGATGGTGATGGGCTTGATTTAATTCGTGACCTACGTCAGTGGAGCAGTATTCCGATTATTGTTTTATCCGCTCGCGAAGAAGAATCACAGAAAGTGGCTGCATTGGATGCAGGCGCTGATGACTACCTCACAAAACCCTTTGGGATTAGCGAATTACTGGCTCGTGTTAGGGTTGCTTTACGGCGTTTCGGCAAATCCACCCAAGAAAACTCAAAATGCCAGTTTGGGGATATCACTATCGATTTTATTAATCGAATTGTTACCAAGCAAGGTGAAGAGCTCCACCTTACCCCGATTGAGTTCCGTTTACTCAGTGAACTCGTGGCTAACAGCGGTAAAGTATTAACTCAACGGCATTTATTACTGCAAGTTTGGGGGCCTAATTATGTGGAACATAATCATTACTTACGCATCTATATGGGCCACCTACGGCAAAAATTGGAAAATGACCCTGCTCGCCCTATTCACTTATTAACCGAAACAGGGATTGGTTATCGGTTTATGCCCTAATGGATTACCATTCATTGAATTCTAGGAATCTTACCGATAGTTTAAATTAAAAGGCTGCCTATAATTTACTCACCTTTTTTCTATGGAGAGAAATTCGTGCAGTCACTCACAGCCCAACTATCAAACCGTTTTTCATCTGCTTTAGTACTTTTTTTAAGCGTTTTTGTTACCACCCAAGCACTTGCGCTAAGCCCTGAAGAAAAAGTTCGTACTGAATCATTACTAGCAGAGCTTGGTAAGCAACAGAACCTTACTTTTACTCGTAACGGAACTGAACATTCTGCTGCCGACGCAGAATCTCACTTACGTTTAAAACTACGTAAAACAGAAAAACGTCTCAAAACTACAGAACAATTTATTGATAATGTTGCCTCAAAATCGTCCATTACTGGCGAAGAGTACCAAGTCAAAGATGCACAAGGTAATGTGATCCCAGCCAATAAATATTTGCATGGTTTACTGAAAGACAAAGTGGATAACAAATCTGAGTAAATTCTGTAGGTTCTGCTGATTACTATAAAAAACGCTGGCAAATAAATGTCAGCGTTTTTTTGTTCTAATACTCGATCTAGCCCCTAAATAATTTGTACCACAGGTAGGCGGCAAATTAAGTTATCCCGTGAGTATACATAAGTATGTGACTCGGGTAACTTAATGAAGCCAACACCCCTGTGGTGCAAAGTATGACAGGGACATCAAGTTAAGAGTTCTCAATCTTAGCCCAAGTATCACGCAACCCAACAGTGCGATTAAACACTAAGTGATCTACACTGCTTAGCTTATTATCTGCGCAGAAATACCCTTCACGCTCAAACTGATACGCTTTTTCTGCCTCTGCATTTTTCAGGCTTGGCTCAACAAAACCATGACGAATAATTAACGATTCAGGATTGATAACGGATAAGAAATCGTCTTCTGCACCTGGGTTTGGCACAGTGAATAAACGGTCATACAGACGAATTTCTGCAGGTAATGCATGCGCTACGCTAACCCAATGAATAACGCCTTTCACTTTACGGCCATCTGCTGGGTCTTTATTTAATGTGCCTGCATCATAAGTACAGTAAATGGTTGTAATATTACCATCCGCATCTTTTTCAACACGCTCTGCTTTAATGATGTATGCATTACGCAAACGAACTTCTTTGCCTAATACTAAACGCTTATATTGGCGATTTGCTTCTTCACGGAAGTCCGCACGGTCAATATAAATTTCGTTACTAAATGGCACTTGGCGCGTTCCCATCTCCGGTTTATTTGGATGGTTTGGCGCTGTTAAAATCTCTTCACCAGCAGGCATGTTTTCAATGACAACACGAACTGGGTCGATAACCGCCATAGCACGTGGTGCTGACTCATTCAGATCATCACGAATACAAGATTCTAAAGAAGCCATTTCGACGTTGTTATCTTGCTTCGTCACACCAATACGTTGGCAAAATTCACGAATAGATGCTGCGGTATAACCACGACGACGCAAACCTGAAATGGTTAACATCCGTGGGTCATCCCAACCATTTACGTGTTTTTCGGTCACTAATTGGTTCAGTTTACGCTTAGACATCACCGTATATTCCAGATTCAGACGAGAAAACTCATACTGACGAGGGTGACAGTCAATCGTGATATTATCTAAAACCCAATCATATAAACGGCGATTGTCTTGGAATTCTAAGGTACATAAAGAGTGAGTAATGCCTTCTAATGCATCAGAAATACAATGCGTGAAGTCATACATTGGATAAATACACCATTTATTGCCAGATTGGTGATGTTCCGCAAATTTAATACGATATAAAACTGGGTCGCGCATCACCATAAATGGCGAAGCCATATCGATTTTCGCGCGTAAACACGCTTTTCCTTCTTCGAAGCCGCCCGCACGCATTTTTTCGAATAGTGCTAAGTTGTCTTCAATTAGGCGCTCACGGTATGGGCTATTTTTACCAGGCTCTTTGAGTGTCCCACGATATTCGCGAATTTCGTCTGGGCTGAGCTCATCAACGTAAGCTAAGCCTTTTTTGATCAACTCGATCGCGTATTGATACAAGGTATCAAAGTAGTCAGAGGAATAACGAACATCGCCGCTCCACTCAAAACCAAGCCATTTAACGTCTTCTTGAATAGAGTTAACGTATTCGACATCTTCTTTTACAGGATTTGTATCATCAAAACGTAAGTTACATTGGCCCTGATAATCCTTGGCAATGCCAAAATTCAAGCAGATTGATTTCGCATGACCAATATGTAAATAGCCATTCGGTTCAGGTGGAAAACGCGTATGCACTGACGTGTGTTTTCCAGTCGCCAGATCTTCATCTATGATCTGACGGATAAAATTTGTTGGGCGAGCATCTGCCTCATTCATTGTCATCATTCCTCAATGCCAAAAGCGCGCAAAAGCGTATAGTAATTAAATATATTCTACCATAATCAATCAGGAAACAACCGTTTGATTGCGCGAAGTGCAGCAAAAGCGATGATCAGAAGGAATTTAGGGTAAAAACCTCATCTTTACCCACCGATATACGCGATTCTAAGCCAGTATCATGACGGCTAAAACGACGAGTAACAGTAACGGATAGCTTTGGGCATGACGTTTATCGCTCAGGTAAGGCATTAATAAAGAAGCAAAACGGATCCCTAACCACGATGTCACAATTAAAATTAATGCCCCTTTGATATAGATCATCCCCAGAAACCCTGCTCCGAGATCAATGTGCTTATCAATAGCGAAATAAAAATAGGTTAATGTGCCCGTGATTGCCATTGGTAATGTCAATGGGTTCGCAAATGCGGCTGCTTGGATCATACTGGCACCACGGCGCCGCATTAGTGGAACAGTCATCACACTGCCGCCAACACCTAAAAATGCCGCCACCGCACCAATCACCACGCCAATCGGGGTATCGGCAAAAATACCGCCACGGGAGGCTTGTATACCTATAGATTCTGTTTTCATAAAACCGGGACGAATAAAGCAATCTAAAATAGTGATAATTAAATAACCAATAAATATCCAACGAATTAATGCACTATCTACGGATAGCGCCACTATTGCCCCTAGAATTCCGCCAATTGAAATAGGGATAATAAAAGGGCGAATAATTGGCCAACTCAGGTTGCCTTTAAGGTAATGAGCACGACTCGAAAGCGTCGATGAAAAGATCATCACACAGGTTGATGTTGCCACCGCAATTTGCATTGCCACACTGCCTGCATCGCTTTGCGGCCCCCACACTAAGGTAATCAAGGCATATAACAGTGGAACCGTAATAAAACCGCCACCGAAGCCGAATAGTGCGGTGGTGATCCCCGAAATAAAGCCAAATAAACACAGAAGCAGTTCCACAGATAACCCCTCTCAGTAATTGAGAAAATATTTTATCGATGAAAAAAGCCCCTTGCTTATGCAAATTTGACAACCTTGTTTGAGATTTCGCCAATGTTATTAACAAACGCAACTTTTTTAACACAGAAAATTAAAGTATTCTTTGTTCTATACTTTTAAGTTATTATTTATAATGACCTTTCACACTAGTCACAAAATAAAACTTTACTAAATCAACCAATCGCATCTTCTTCTTTTTGATTTCCTCTATGTTTTTTTAGGTATGTTTCTATTTGTTTTTCTACTTTATCATTACATTCCTTAACCCAAATACGATTATTAGGATCCTGTTGTTTACATTTATCGCCCTCATTTGATATTTTGAGTAAATCAACATAGGTATCAAAATTCTTGAGGTAATATGCATCTTGCCCCTTTGGATTATCTCTTGCTACCATTTCTAAGTAGTATTTAGCTTTATTAAAGTCCTGAGGGATCCCGCCGAGTCCATGTAAATAAATCGTCGAAAGATTTTTTCCTGCTACAAGTACCTTATTACCATGGAGGTGGTAAGCTCGTTCATAATATGAAATTGCTTCTAACATATTTTTTTTCGAGCCTTCATTACCATGCTGATGGTTTACCCCTGTAAATAACAGAGCTAACCCATTATTAGAATTAATTTCTAATACTCTCTTCAAAAAGAAATTTGCCAGTGCACACTCTTCTTTTGCAGCTTTCACATTATGTAAATGCTTAAAATCGGTGCAACCAATTCTGAAAAAAGAAAATAAGGCATAATTATCATCTTCATTATTGTTTTTTAATGCCCGATGATATAACTCAACCACTTGTTGTTGGTTTTTGGGATAAGGAACTCGCTTAGGTAGGTCTGGATCATAACGAAGTTCTGTTTCATTATATTCAATGGTATATAGACGATCCCTCACAGTTGGAGTCCCGATCATGAACGCTCCTATAACGATAAACCATGAAATCAACCTCACGAAATTTCTCCTAAATCATAAGTCGAGAGTGAAGTTATAAGTATTTCATTAATTCAGTCATATTGCATATTCCTTATGTTTTTGTTTTAGATAAATATTAATTTGTATAAAACAAGTAAATTAAATTATTTACTAATAATTTATAAATATAGATAATTACCATTCATCTCGATAATCGAATGAAACTTGATAATCATATTTACTAAATTCAATGTTATGTTTTATATGATTTTGAAGATTAGAAACCCAGTCAGAAACCATATCAAAACAACCATTATTAATAATATTTTCCTCAGGATTAATGGTTTCCTCTATAATGCTATCATTATCGCCTAGATCTAGAGAATACTCTTCACCAACATATTCCTCTGTTTGTTTATCAAACCAAACCAAATGAATTTTTAATCCCATTTCTTTCTCCTTATAGATACTTTTTTATAATTATTTTAGGCGCTTTAATTTTAATTATTCGCGTATTTTAGAAAAAACACCTCCCCACAAAGCTAACAATTAATTATATTTTCTTTATAAACTAAACTCAATTGATAGTGATTATCATTATTTGTTATACCCTGTATGATTATCTTTTTCTTATTTAACCACCATAAAAAAAGGTGGCCTAAGCCACCCTCTTACTCACTTATAATATTAAACTGAATTATTTCAGAACATTATAAATAACCGTTTCACCTGCTTTCACGTCGCCTTCAACTAAAATCTCGACACCTGCAAAATCATCAATATTGCTGATGATAACAGGGCTAATCATTGATTTGGCATTAGCTTCAAGGAACGCGAGGTCGAGGTTCAGAATTGGTGTTCCAGCAGTCACTTCCGCACCTTCTTCCACTAAACGTGCACAACCTTCACCTTTCAGTGCAACAGTATCAATACCCATATGAACTATGAGCTCAACACCGTTTTCTGTTTCAAGGCAGAATGCGTGGTTAGTTTCGAAAATTTTCACCACCGTACCTGATGCCGGCGCTAGCACTTCGCTGCTTGTTGGTTTGATGGCAATACCATCGCCCACAATGCGGCTAGAAAACGCTTCATCTGGCACATCGTCAAGGGAGAACACTTGACCACTGACTGGCGCAACCAGAGATAAAATCACATTACCTTTTGTTTTCGCAGGCTCTGCGGCTTTTTTCTCTTCTGGTGCAGCTACCGGAGCAGCTCCTGCGATAGGGCCTTTTGCAATCACTTCAGTCATCGCTTTTGCCACCAATTCAGCACGTGTACCGACAATCACTTGCACATTTTGTTTGCTTAAGCGAATAACACCTGAAGCCCCTAAACGTTTTGTCATGGCGTCATTAACAATCGCTGAATCTTTAACGCCTAAACGTAAACGTGTAATACAGGCATCAATACTGACGATGTTGTCACTACCACCAACCGCTGCAACATATTGGCGAGCTTCTTTTTGAATATCGCTGTCACTGTTATCGGCAGGGCTAATGCTTTCGTCATAACCATCAATCGTTTCATCACCTGCGCTCTCTTCACGGCCTGGTGTTAACAGGTTGAATTTACGGATCATGAAACGGAAAATGACATAGTAAATGCAGAAGAAGACTAAACCTTGGACAATCAACATATACCACTGAACGGCTAATGGGTTACGTGACTGCAATAGCATATCGACTAAACCTGCGCTGAAGCCGAATCCAGAGATCCACTCCATCGTCGCTGCAATATAAACAGAGATACCCGTTAATAATGCGTGGATTACGTACAGAATTGGTGCCACGAACATGAAAGAGAATTCGAGTGGTTCAGTGATACCTGTAAAGAATGCCGCAAACGCACCGGCAATCATAATACCAGCAACTTTCGCTTTATTTTCTGGACGTGCGCAGTGGTAAATCGCTAATGCCGCGCCCGGCAGACCAAACATCATAATTGGGAAGAAACCAGCTTGGTAGCGACCTGTAATACCTACCGTTGCCAGACCTGCATCAATTGACTTAGCGCCGCCTAAGAAGTTTGGAATATCATTGATTCCTGCAACGTCAAACCAGAACACCGAATTGAGTGCGTGATGCAGACCGACAGGAATTAATAAACGGTTGAAGAAGGCGTAAATACCCGCACCCACAGAACCTAAGTCTTTAATGCTTTCACCGAAAGAGACTAAACCGTTGTAAACCACCGGCCAGACATACATCAGTATGAAGGCTAAGATGATCATTAAGAACGAGGTCAAAATCGGTACGAGACGACGGCCGCTAAAGAAAGACAACGCTTTGGGTAGCTCTACGCCACTATAACGGTTGTACAATTCAGCTGATAGAACCCCAACTAAGATACCCACGAACTGGTTATTAATTTTACCGAATGCCGCAGGAACGCTTTCCAGCGGAACATTCATGATCATGGAATAAGATGCAGGCGAACACAGTGTTGTCACCACTAAAAAGCCGACAAAACCGGTCAGTGCAGCCGCACCGTCCTTATCTTTTGACATCCCATAAGCAACACCAATAGCAAATAGCACGGACATATTATCGATAATAGCCGCACCCGATTTAATCAGTAACGCCGCGATTGCACTATTGGCTCCCCAACCATCTGGGTCAATCCAATAGCCAATCCCCATCAGGATTGCTGCGGCTGGTAGTACAGCAACTGGCACCATAAGTGCCCTACCAATCCGCTGTAAGTAGCTAAGAATATTCACAAACTCCCCCTTTATCGCCCTATTTTTGCCCCATTTACGGGATCTTATTGTTCACACACCTAAATCATAATTTAGGTTATTGAGAGTATCAATTTTATAGTCTAAATTAATTGTTTCGCGATGCAAAATAAATAGGTTCGATTTGTGATAAATGTCAACGAAAGAGTTACCGATATGACTAAATTACTAGCTATTATCGAAAACTTATTTTATGATTAAAAATAACTTATTTATGTTATTAACATGTATATTCTCAGCGCGTTTAAAATGCAGGTGTAGCCGTTAAAACGGCACTGTGTACCAACACCAGCGCGTAATAAATTTGTAGTATAACGAGTATTCCTATATCTAATGAATAACATCAGGGATACATATATACATGAAAGATTTCACAGACTTATTAGAGGTAATTGAGACATGAGGCTAATTCCACTTAACAATGCGCATGATGTCGGCATTTGGTCCGCACAGTATATTGCTGACAAAATTAACGCATTCAACCCAACTGCTGATCGCCCTTTCGTTCTTGGGTTACCAACAGGCGGCACTCCTCTTGCCACTTATAAGGCATTGATTGCTTTATATAACGCAGGAAAAGTCAGTTTTAAGCATGTGGTAACATTTAATATGGATGAGTATATTGGTATTCCCGCTAATCATCCTCAAAGCTATCACACATTTATGCATGATAATTTCTTTAACCACATCGACATTCAAGCGCAAAATATCAATTTACTGAATGGTAATGCCCCTGATGTTGATGCGGAATGCCAACGTTATGAAGATAAAATTAAATCTTACGGCAAAATTAATTTATTTATGGGCGGCGTAGGTAACGACGGTCACATTGCTTTTAATGAACCCGGTTCTTCATTGAACTCTCGTACCCGCATTAAGACATTAACACCAGAAACGCGCCAAGCTAACTCACGTTTCTTTGATAATGATATCAATCAAGTACCAAAATTCGCTTTAACTGTGGGTGTAGCCACGTTAATGGATGCTGAAGAGTTAATGGTACTCGCTACGGGTGCGAATAAAGCGAACGCAGTTCATGCAGCAGTTGAAGGTTCAATTAACCATATGTGGACAGTAAGTTGCGTGCAAATGCACCCAAAAGCACTGGTCGTTTGTGATGAACCCGCAACACTCGAATTAAAAGTTAAAACGCTTAAATATTTCAAACAGCTAGAATCTGAAATTATTGAAAAGTTTAACTAAGATTATGTTTATCAATCACCCGGTCAGCGAAAGCTGATCGGTGACCCACCTTCCAGAGGTCAGGAGTTTTAAGCCATGTATGCATTAACAAATTGCATTATTTATACAGGTCATGAAAGACTGGATAACCATGCGGTCGTCATTGATGGTGAAATCATCAAAGATGTTTGTCCTGTCTCTGAATTACCTTCCCATATTCCACAGCATGACCTACAAGGTGCAATCTTATCCGCTGGGTTTATTGACCTGCAAGTCAACGGCTGTGGTGGTGTCCAATTCAATGATAATAAAGAAAATGTCACATTAAAGAATTTGGATATCATGCAAAAAGCCAATGAGCGTACAGGGTGTACCAGTTACCTGCCAACGCTGATTACTTGCTCTGACGAATTAATGAAGCATGGTATTGAGGTCATGACAGAGTACTTAAAAGACCACAAGAACCAAGCTCTAGGACTTCATTTAGAAGGCCCATATATTAATGTTATCAAAAAAGGTACGCATAACCCTGAATTTATCCGTCAACCATCCGCGCAGATGATTGATTATTTAGCCGCTCATGCAGACGCTATCACTAAAATTACTTTAGCGCCTGAAATGGTAGAACTTGATTACATTCACCAATTGAAAGATTCCGGCATTGTTATTTCTGCTGGACATTCAAATGCGACGTATGAAGAAGCCAAACTGGGTTTTAAAGCCGGAATTCGCTTTTCAACGCACCTTTTTAACGCCATGCCATATATTTCAGGCCGTGGCCCAGGTTTAGTTGGCGCTATTTATGACACTCCTGAAGTATATGCGGGAATTATCGCTGATGGCTTGCATGTCCAGTGGGCAAACATTCGTAATAGCAAACACTTAAAAGGTGATAAATTAATTTTAGTGACTGATGCCACAGCGCCCGCAGGAATAGATCCTCAAACTGGTGAAATGGATCATTTTATCTTCGCAGGTAAAACCATATACTACCGCGATGGATTATGTGTAGATGAAAATGGCACACTCAGCGGCTCATCACTCACAATGATAGAAGCAGTGAGAAACAGTGTAGAGTACGTGGGTATCCCATTAGATGAAACACTGAGAATGGCAACGCTCTACCCCGCAAGAGCCATCGGAGTTGATGAGACCTTAGGGTCTATTGCTCCGGGTAAAATTGCGAATTTAACCGCGTTTAACCACGACTTCGACGTCCTTGCAACCTATGTTAACGGAGCCGAAGTCTACAAAAAATGAGTAACTAGCTAATGAATCAAAGCCACTCGCTGAAGCAAATTGGTAATATTGATCTCGTCAAACAACTAAATAGCGCTGTCGTCTATAGTTTAATTGACCAACATGGCCCGATATCAAGAATTCAAATCGCGGAGCAAAGCCAACTTGCCCCAGCCAGTGTGACTAAAATCACTCGCCAGTTACTCGAACGTGGTTTAATTAAAGAAGTTGACCAACAGGCCTCCACTGGGGGCCGTCGTGCTATATCTATTGTTTCTGAGCACAAAAATTTTCATACGATTGGCGTCCGCTTAGGCCGCTATGATGCCACCATCGCCTTATACGACTTAGGTGGCAAAATGGTCGTCGATGCTCATTACCCTATCACAGAGCCCTCTCAGCAAGCGGTTGAACAAAAACTGATTGCCGCCCTTGAAGACTTTATCGAACACAATCAGAAACGCTTAAAAGAGTTGATCGCGATTTCTATTATTCTCCCTGGGTTAGTTAACCCAAACAGTGGTATTGTTTACTACATGCCGCATATCAAGGTCGATAATTGGCATCTCATCGACAACTTGCAAGCACACTTTAAAATTACCTGTTACGCAGGGCACGATATTCGCAGCCTAGCCCTCGCTGAGAGCTATTTTGGTGCAACTCGTGATTGCGAAGACTCACTGCTCGTTCGTATCCACAGAGGCGCAGGGGCAGGCTTAGTCATCAATAAAGAGATATTGCTCAACCACCGAGGTAACCTCGGAGAAATCGGCCATATCCAAGTTGACCCCCTTGGCGAACTTTGCCACTGTGGTAATTTTGGTTGTTTAGAAACCATTGCCTCAAACCAAGCGATTGAAGCCCGCGTAAAACAGCGTTTAGAACAAGGCTATTCAAGTTCCCTTACATTGGAAACTTGTACGATTTCCCATATTTGCCAAGCTGCTAATAAGGGAGACCCACTTGCTACGGAAGTTATCCAGCACGTTGGTCGGCAAATCGGTAAAGCGATTGCTATCTCTATAAACTTATTTAACCCTGAAAAAGTCGTTATTGCAGGGGATATCACGGAAGCAGAACAAATTCTGTTACCCGCGATTCAAAGCTGTATTGACACACAAGCCTTGAAAGGATTTAGGGAAAATCTTCCCATCGTCACATCGCAGTTGGTTCATAATTCGGCAATAGGCGCTTTCGCACTCACTAAACGTGCGATGCTTAATGGTGAATTATTACAAAAATTGTTTGAAAGCTAATTTTTGGCGTTATTTTCTTTAAAGCAGGTTGAGATACCTGCTTTTTTATTAGCTATAAACTGAATTCTTCGTTTCATGAGTCATTTTTAAAACACTTCACACTCTTTCAGCTATCCTCCTCTTACAAATTCTTGGACTCTTTCGATGTTTTATTTCGCGTCATCACCAAATTACATTTATCTAGCAGGTAAGACAAAAGTGATTTTTTTCAAATATGGGCTTGTTTTTTGCTGGCTTTATCGACAAAATGATTATTCATCAAACAAACAGACACATTTTCTGAAAAATAGTGCAAAAAGCTGTTGACTGTCGTGTCTGTAATTAGCATAATGCGCCCCGCAACGCCGACGAAGGTAATGCAAAAAAAGATGGCTATGTAGCTCAGCTGGTTAGAGCACAACACTCATAATGTTGGGGTCACAGGTTCGAATCCCGTCATAGCCACCATTATTTTGCGGGAGTGGCGAAATTGGTAGACGCACCAGATTTAGGTTCTGGCGCCGCAAGGTGTGCAAGTTCAAGTCTTGTCTCCCGCACCATTTTCCTTCTCGGTAGCATTGAATTTAAGATTGGGGTATCGCCAAGCGGTAAGGCACCAGGTTTTGATCCTGGCATTCCCAGGTTCGAATCCTGGTACCCCAGCCATCTTAAAACAATCAATAGTAGAATTCCCGGATGGGGTATCGCCAAGCGGTAAGGCACCAGGTTTTGATCCTGGCATTCCCAGGTTCGAATCCTGGTACCCCAGCCATCTACTATCCTACCTATAGTTGCACAATTCATTTTAAAGAAATCATATATGGCTATGTAGCTCAGTTGGTTAGAGCACAACACTCATAATGTTGGGGTCACAGGTTCGAATCCCGTCGTAGCTACCATTTCTTTTGTTGGGGTATCGCCAAGCGGTAAGGCACCAGGTTTTGATCCTGGCATTCCCAGGTTCGAATCCTGGTACCCCAGCCATTCTCTTTTCAACATCGCTTAAATTAACTCCCTGCTCTATCTTACTATGCTTAGGCAGTCTTAATTTTACTTATCGATTTTATTGATAAATTAAATAAAAAGTAACAAATTAGCAGATAACTCCATTTTTTAAGCAGTAAAGTATCCCTCTCTACTGTTTTCTATATTTACATCCCTATTTTTAGTTTAAATGATTACTTTTTGGTCATTTGCTTATTTATTTAATCCTAATATTACCGATTAACCAATAGCTTAATCGTTTAAAGTGATGTTAAAGCAACATTTACCTCATAAAATTTACGTTTGCATAACTTTTCTATCAAATGTGTGACTTCAATCATTTCTATATAACCATCGAAAGTGGTAATCTGCGCTCGAATTGTAGTTAGGTATGATTATTACCAGTTAAATTATTATCAACCTCTGGTACTAATAAACTCAGTCCCTTCTTCCATTCCAACTAAATTAGTTCTCAGAAACTCTAATAAAAGTTTTAAACCTAATAATTATAAATTGCCAAACGCAACATTTTTACAGAGAAAATTTATGCGAAACATGATAAAGCAACCCATATATAAGATCTTATATGTTCAGGTGATCGTAGCCATCGTTCTGGGTATAGCACTTGGCCACTTTTTTCCCGACATTGGAGAGTCATTAAAACCGCTTGGTGATGCATTCATCAAAATCGTTAAAATGATTATCGCGCCAGTTATCTTCTTAACGGTTGTCACTGGTATTTCAGGCATGTCAAACATGAAGGCAGTGGGTAGTGTCGCAGGTAAAGCGATGTTGTACTTCATCACATTTTCAACCATTGCATTAATTATTGGTCTTATTATTGCCAATATCATTCGCCCAGGCTCTGGCCTGAATATTGACCCTGCAACCTTAGACAGCACTAAAGTTGCTACTTACGTTGAAAAAGCCCACGAGTCTTCAATTGTTGGCTTTTTGATGAATATCATCCCCGATACCGTCATTAGTCCATTAGTAAATGGAAATATTCTGCAAGTTCTATTTATTGCGGTTATTTTTGGGTTAGCGCTAGCTGCAACGGGTAAACACGGCGAGCCTATCGTTAAGTTACTGCAAAACTTTTCTGAACCTGTGTTCAAAATGGTTGCGATGCTCATGAAACTCGCGCCTATTGGGGCATTTGGGGCAATGGCCTTTACCATTGGTAAGTATGGGATTTCATCTATTGGCAACTTAATGATGCTGATAATGACTTTCTACATTACATCCGTTCTATTTGTGTTGTTAGTGTTAGGAGCAGTTGCTAAATACAACGGCTTCTCCATCATTGCGCTAATTAAATATATCAAAGATGAGCTCTGGTTAGTTTTAGGTACCTCTTCTTCCGAAGCCGCACTGCCAAGCTTAATGCGCAAAATGGAGCATGCAGGGTGTGAAAAATCAGTTGTCGGGTTAGTTATCCCAACAGGTTATTCATTCAATCTTGATGGTACGAATATTTATATGACCATGGCTGCATTATTCATTGCTCAAGCTACCAATATTGAATTGACGATTTGGGAGCAAATTTCGCTGTTGCTCGTTGCAATGATTAGCTCTAAAGGTGCTGCTGGCGTTACTGGTGCGGGTTTCATTACATTAGCGGCAACCTTAATGGTTGTTCCAAGCATTCCTGTTGCAGGTATGGCCTTAATCCTTGGTATTGACCGCTTTATGTCTGAGTGCCGTGCTTTAACTAACTTAGTGGGTAACGCGTGTGCGTGTATCGTTGTTGCACGTTGGGAAAAAGAACTGGATACCGAAAAACTGGCTCATGCGTTTTCAGCAAAAAATGAAACATTGGATTCTGTGATTACTGAAGATGACAGCATCAATACAGACACAAGTAATATTCAACCGGTTGATTTAGCTAATAATAAATAGCACTAACTTCTTCACTTAATAATAAATAGGCCGCTAATTAGCGGCCTATTTATTATATTCAAGATAATTTCTATAAACCTAACGCATACTTCAACGCCAGCTTTTTCGCTTCTCCAGCACGCTGTGCCGCCATCAACCCAAGATTCCTAAATATTTTTAATCCTGGTAAGTTTTCACTAAATGCCATGTAAAAAACATCCATCCCAGCTTGCATAATTAAATTATCAGGCAAACGACGTCGTTGGTAACGTTTCAATACATCAAGGGAACTCCAAGGTTGTATATATTCACGCGCGTAAATTACTTCTTTCAAAAGAGCATCAACATCTCGGTAGCCTAAATTCACACCCTGCCCCGCTAATGGGTTGATAGTATGGGCTGCATCGCCAATCAATGCTAACCCATCCATCACATAGCGGCTTGCATGATGACGAGTCAGTGGAAATGCCCCTGACGCAATTGCAGTAACAGGCCCTAAACGTTCAGGAAAGGCTTCGGATATTGCTCCCGTCAATTGTTCCATTGACATACCTTGTAAACGTCTAATCTTTGCGGGACTGTCATACCAGACTAATGAGGCCCAATTATCATACAGAGGTAAAAATGCCCTTGGCCCTGATGGGAAAAACTGCTGCCATGTTTTATCTTGCTGAGGTTGCTGTGTTTGAATGCTAATCAACATACATGACTGGCGATACTGCCAGCCGCGGCTACCAATTCCTGCCATTTTACGGACTTGCGAATTAGCGCCATCGGCTCCGACCACAAGCTTAGCTTGTAAAGTATGGCCATCATCTAATGCTAACATCCATTCTTTTTGCTGCTTAGGTTGGTATAAATTGATGAGTTTCGCCGGGCAAACAAGGTCTAGATTGCTGTATTTTTCACATTCTTGCCATAACGCAAGCTGTAGTACTCTGTTTTCTACCATAAACCCAAGTTCAGGTAGCCCAAGGCTTTTAGCATCAAAAATCACATTGCTATCTGGTTCTTCCCATGTTTCTAACTGGCGATATGGGGCACTTCGCATTGCCTTAACATGTTGCCAAGCCCCTAATTGCTCCAACAATTCAACAGAAGCGCGGCTAATCGCAGAAATACGAACATCAGGGGCACTTTGTGGGTCAAAGGCCACAGGTTGTGCTTTTTCAAGCAAAGCAACTCGCATGCCTTCTTGAGCAAAGCCCAATGCTGCCGCCGCGCCAGTCATACCCGCGCCAACGACGACAACATCATAAGATTCGATTAATTTATTCATACGTTCGCTACTATTTACTGTTTAATAAAGGTTACTGTTTAATAAAGGTTATTGTTTGATAACAGTGACCACGTTGATAAAGGTATTGTACCGAAAAATGAGGGTTCTCACAGGAAATATAGGCATTGAAGTCTTAGAGGTCATTCATTCCTCCACCTTAATAACCTTACAAATAGTATATTTTGCTGAAAACACTTTGATTTGCACAAAAAACAACCACAATTTTGCAACATCCTCTGGTCACTGATGCCGCAAATGAATACAATACGTGCTAATTTTAAAACAATAGGCAAATTGCCTGCCCTTAGATTTCGTGTAGTGATATCATTTTAAATATCTTTGCATTTATCCCATCATACAATGATGTCCTTAATCAAAATGCATGCGAGTTCCCAAAAATATAAAGGGTAGGACTTTGGATTTACAACGCGTTTCGGAGTCCATTACACTAGCCGCTTCGAAAACACCGGATATACGACATGTCGACGAATAAAAAGCTATATATTAAAACTTGGGGTTGCCAAATGAATGAGTATGACTCATCCAAAATGGTTTCTTTATTAGAAAATACCCATGGTTATCAACTCACTGAAGTTGCAGAAGAAGCAGACTTATTACTGCTTAATACCTGTTCCATTCGTGAAAAAGCACAAGAAAAAGTCTTCCATCAGCTTGGTCGTTGGAAGTTTTTTAAAGATAAAAACCCTGACATCATCATTGGTGTAGGCGGCTGTGTTGCTTCGCAAGAAGGGGATTTTATTCGCCAACGTGCGCCAAGCGTTGACATCGTTTTCGGCCCGCAAACTTTGCACCGTTTGCCTGAGATGATTAATCAAGTTCAAGGTACGCGTAGCCCTGTTATCGATATCAGTTTCCCTGAAATTGAAAAATTTGACCGCTTACCAGAACCTCGCGCTGAAGGCCCGACCGCATTCGTTTCCATTATGGAAGGCTGTAACAAGTATTGCACTTTCTGCGTAGTGCCTTATACCCGTGGTGAAGAGGTTAGCCGCCCTTGTGATGATATTCTTTTTGAAATCGCACAGTTAGCCGCACAAGGTGTACGTGAAGTTAACTTACTGGGCCAAAACGTGAATGCATACCGTGGTGAAACCTTTGATGGTGAAATTTGCTCATTTGCAGAATTACTGCGTTTAGTCGCGGCTATTGATGGCATCGACCGTGTCCGCTTTACCACTAGCCACCCAATTGAATTTACTGACGATATCATCGAAGTTTACCGCGATACCCCTGAATTAGTCAGTTTCTTGCATCTACCCGTGCAAAGTGGCTCAGACCGCGTTCTAACAATGATGAAACGCGCTCATACCGCACTTGAATATAAAGCCATTATTCGCAAACTGCGTGAAGCACGCCCTGGTATTCTAATCAGTTCAGACTTTATCGTGGGCTTCCCCGGTGAAACAACCGAAGACTTCGAAAAAACCATGAAACTGATTGCAGACGTGAACTTTGATATGAGCTACAGCTTTGTCTATTCCGCGCGTCCAGGCACCCCAGCTGCGGATTTACCTGATGATGTAACCGAAGATGAGAAAAAACAGCGTCTATACTTACTGCAACAGCGTATTAATCAGCAAGCATTAAGCTTCAGCCGCCAAATGGTGGGAACCGTTCAACGTATCTTAGTTGAAGGAACATCGCGTAAAAACGTCATGGAGCTGTCTGGACGTACTGAAAATAACCGTGTTGTGAACTTTGAAGGCACACCGGATATGATCGGTAAATTTGTGGATGTCGAAATTGTGGATGTTTATACCAACTCATTGCGCGGTAAAGTCATTCGTACAGAAGATCAAATGGGTCTTCGCGTTCATGAATCACCAGAGTCTGTTATTGCACGTACTCGTAAAGAAGATGAGCTAGGTGTTGGCAGCTTTCAACCCTAAGCCACAACCATAGGATATTCAGTGACCGAGACAAAAAATTTGCAAATCGCAACACAAGAAATCTTTCTAGAACCCGCAGATAACCAGCGTTTAATGAGCCTCTGCGGGCCATTTGACGATAATATCAAGCAGCTAGAACGCCGCCTTGCTATCGAAATTAATCGCCGCGATAACCGTTTTAAGTTATCGGGTAAGCCGCTGAATGTTCAAGCGGCGAGCAAAATTTTACGTCAACTGTATGTCGATACCGCGCCTGTGCGCGGTGTTATCCCTGATATCGACCCTGAAAATATTCACTTAGCCATTCTGGATAGCCGTGTTTTAGAGCAATCTGCCGATAGCGTTCCTGACTACGGTAAAGCGGTGAATATTAAGACTAAACGTGGTGTGATCAAACCACGCACTCCAAATCAAGCGCAATATATCGCCAATATTTTAGACCATGATATTACATTTGGCATTGGCCCTGCAGGAACTGGGAAAACCTATTTAGCGGTAGCCGCGGCAGTAGATGCGTTAGAGCGCCAAGAGGTCCGCCGTATTTTGCTAACCCGTCCTGCGGTTGAAGCAGGTGAGAAACTTGGTTTTTTACCTGGGGATCTCAGCCAAAAAGTCGACCCTTATCTACGCCCACTTTATGATGCGCTATTCGAAATGTTAGGCTTTGAAAAAGTTGAAAAGCTGATTGAGCGTAATGTTATCGAAGTCGCACCGCTGGCCTATATGCGTGGCCGTACCTTGAATGATGCTTTTATTATTTTAGATGAGAGCCAAAACACCACCATCGAACAGATGAAGATGTTTTTAACACGTATTGGTTTTAATTCCAAAGCGGTTGTGACGGGTGATATTACTCAGGTTGACTTACCTCGTGGTAGTAAATCAGGGTTACGTCATGCCATTGAAGTGCTTTCCGAAGTCGATGATTTAAGCTTCAATTTCTTCCACAGTGAAGACGTAGTTCGCCATCCAGTCGTTGCAAAAGTTGTCATGGCTTATGAGGCTTGGGAAGAACAAGACAATAAACGCCGTCAGCAGTTACGTGAAGAAAAAGAACAGCAAAAGCAATTTGAAAAGCAGGAAAATCTATAAATGAGTGACATTATTCTCGATTTACAAATTGCGTGTGAAAACCCTAATGGCTTGCCTTCGGAAGCCGAGTTTCAGCGTTGGTTAGCGGCTGTTTTGCCTAAATTTCAAGCACTAAGTGAAGTCACTATTCGGGTAGTTGATGAACAGGAAAGCCATCACTTAAATTTAACCTATCGCGGCAAAGACAAACCGACTAACGTGTTGTCATTCCCCTTTGAGGCTCCACCAGAAATTGAACTGCCTTTGCTTGGTGATTTAATTATTTGCCGCCAAGTCGTTGAGCAAGAAGCTATTGACCAACAAAAAACAGCAGAAGAGCACTGGGCTCATATGGTCGTTCATGGTTGCCTTCATCTTTTAGGCTATGATCATATTGAAGATGATGAAGCGGAAGAAATGGAAGGTTTAGAAACTGAAATTCTGGCTGAGTTGGGCTATGAAGACCCATATCTTGCAGAAAAAGAGTGACCTAACTATAATTTTTTGAGATATCTTTGTCAAAGAAAGCATTATTTTACAAAAAATTGACGGTTATTTTGCAGATAAACCGTCAATTTTGTGCTAAAAAAGAATGTAGTAAACTGTTTTTATTAACTAACCTAAGCTCCAAATACTTTGACTTGGGCTACTTTTGGTACCAAGTGCAGCCAACAACGCTGCGGTTCGAGATACGACGAGTGAATACTCTAAATAATTCGAATTGCAGCTAGGCGGCCAGCGAGGATATCTCGATGAGCATACATTAGTATGTGATTCGAGTAGCCGAGTGCAGCCAACAACGCTGCGGTTCGAGATACGACGAGTAAATACTCTAAATAATTCGAATTGCAGCTAGGCGGCCAGTGAGGATATCTCGATGAGCATACATAAGTATGTGATTCGAGTAGCCGAGTGCAGCCAACAACGCTGCGGTTCGAAGTATGACGAGTATTTTTTTGAGGAAAAAAAAATTAACCGCCATGAGCGACGATAACTCTTCGAGTAGCGATAACCCTGGTCCTAAGAAAGGGTTCTTTGCACTGTTAAATCACCTATTCCATGGTGAACCTAAAAATCGTGATGATTTGGTCGAATTAATCCGCGACTCTGAACAGAACGATTTGATCGATCCTGACACCCGCGAAATGCTTGAAGGGGTAATGGATATTGCGGATCAGCGTGTGCGCGACATTATGATCCCGCGTTCCCAAATTGTTACCTTAAAACGTAACCAAACGCTTGATGAGTGCCTTGATGTCATTATTGACTCTGCTCACTCACGCTTCCCTGTTATTAGTGAAGATAAAGACCATATCGAAGGGTTATTAATGGCAAAAGATTTACTGCCATTTATGCGTACTGACGCTGAGCCTTTTAGTATCGATAAGGTATTACGCCAAGCGGTTGTTGTCCCTGAAAGTAAGCGAGTAGACAGACTACTCAAAGAATTCCGCTCTCAACGCTACCATATGGCTATCGTTATCGATGAGTTTGGTGGTGTTTCTGGTCTAGTGACCATTGAAGATATTTTAGAGCTCATCGTGGGCGAAATTGAAGACGAATACGACGACCAAGACGATGTTGATATTCGTCAACTTAGCCGCCATTCTTATTCTGTGCGCGCCCTTACGCAGATTGAAGATTTCAATGAAGCCTTTGGGACTCATTTTAGTGACGAAGAGGTTGATACGGTCGGTGGCCTCGTTATGCAAGCCTTCGGTCATCTACCTTCTCGTGGTGAAACCATCACAATTGACAACTATCAATTTAAAGTTGCGATGGCAGATAGTCGCCGGATCCTTCTGCTTCACGTGAAAATTCCAGACGACGCG
This sequence comes from Providencia rettgeri, assembly GCF_013255915.1. Classification (GTDB taxonomy): domain Bacteria; phylum Pseudomonadota; class Gammaproteobacteria; order Enterobacterales; family Enterobacteriaceae; genus Providencia; species Providencia hangzhouensis. The sequence goes on from NZ_CP053896.1 coordinate 3,525,292, forward strand.
CCAGTTCCAACTTTGGAAGAAGAACAGACTTAATGAACTCAACGTCTATTTATCAAAGTCAGCGGTTGAGGTTACTGCTGGCTTTAATTTTCGGAGCCAGTGGAACGCTGGCTTTTTCGCCTTTTGACATCTGGCCTGCCGCACTTCTTTCTATCCTTTTTCTCCAATTACTGACCTTGCAGCGCACAGCCAAGCAATCTTTTGCTATCGGTTTCGCTTGGGGATTTGGCTTATTCGGTAGTGGCGTTAACTGGGTTTACGTCAGTATCGCGGATTTTGGGGGGATGCCAGGGCCTGTTAACGTCTTTATTGTCATTCTTTTGGCAGCATACCTTTCCCTTTATACGGGGCTTTTTGGGGCATTGATGGCTAAATTTGCCCCACATGCCAATATTTGGCGTTTAGTATTTCTTGCTCCTGCCCTGTGGCAAGTCACTGAGTTTTTACGTGGTTGGGTTCTCACTGGTTTCCCATGGCTGCAATTTGGCTACAGCCAAATTGATGGCCCCATGAAATCGCTCGCTCCAATATTCGGCGTCGAAATGATCACATTGCTATTATTTAGCATTAGTGGTTTGTTAGTGCTCGCTATCCTACGTCGTAGCTTTATTGCATTAGCCACAGCGGTAGTTTTACTGTTTGCCCCATTAGTTGCCAAAAATATTCAGTGGTTTACCCCGCTTGAAGACAACAAAATGCAGGTGGCATTAGTTCAAGGTAATATCCCGCAATCAATGAAATGGGAAGCCAGTTTTTTACAGAAAACCAAAGATACCTATATGGAGTTATCTCGTCCTTATATTGGTAAAGCATCGCTAATTATCTGGCCTGAATCTGCCGTACCTTCTGTTGAACTGGATAACCAAGCATGGCTAAAATCCCTCGACCGGCTGTTAGCGGCTTCGAACACTCAATTAATCACAGGGATCGTTGATGCAAGGCCAATGGATGGGGAATATGAGTTCTTTAATACGATTATTGTATTAGGGGATAAAAACCCGTATCTCTACCCATCAAAAAACCGTTATAACAAACATCATTTAGTGCCATTTGGGGAGTTTGTTCCATTAGAAGATATCCTGCGCCCTATTGCACCGTTTTTTAACTTACCGATGTCTGGATTCAGCCGTGGTGATTACCAACAAGCCCAACTCGCTGTAGGGAATATTCACCTCACTGCCGCTATTTGTTATGAAATTATCTTAGGTACACAGGTCAGAGATAATTTTAAACCTGATAGCGACTACTTACTTACTGTTTCAAATGATGCGTGGTTTGGCCAATCTATCGGCCCATGGCAGCATTTCCAAATGGCACGTATGCGTTCGTTAGAATTGGGACGCCCATTATTACGTTCCACTAATAACGGGATAACTGCGGTGATCCGTGCGGATGGTTCAATACAAGATATGCTACCACAATTTAAAACAGCGACTCTTGCCACTGAAGTCACACCGACAACAGGGCTAACCCCTTACGCACGTTGGAGTAATCATCCAATGTGGGGAATCGCCATTATGTTTGGTATTCTTGGTTTTGCTATGAATAGACGTCAAAAGTAACGATGTTGACCCCACCTCGGTACCTGTAAATGAGGTGGGGAAATTAGCTAAGCAACCAGTAACCCCTGTGTGTCCGCAATCTTCACCGTCACAATACAACCTGAATTGAATTGTAAGAAATCATCTTCAATACCATCAGAAAAAATAACGCCATTATCAGGCATTAATGATTCAACAACTAACGGGCTACTCGGCTCAATCGTGCCAAATACCCATTTGGTTCCTGTCGTTTTACTTAAAAACGGCTCCCTAACACTAAATTGTAATTTACTTTCCCCCCAACCAAATCCTTTTGCCAACGGGTGAGTACTTACTCCCATAATGGCCTGTGCTCCCGCTAAAATAGATTGAAACCACCCCGTTGACCCAAGTCCTGTGGATATAATTATTCCAGAAGATGATTGAAACTCTTGTTCCCCATTCCAGTTCAATAAATAGCGTGCCGAAGTGTGGCTTTTCGGGCCAATGAATAAATCGTTTACCGCTAATAGTGATTGCCCATCATTGGTTGTAGCTTGTGCAAAAGTCACTATTTTTTGCTCTATTTTTCCTTTTAAGGTATTTATCACGACTTCCTGCAATTGGCCTATTTCAAAAGGAAGTAGTTGGCCATCCCACCTTTCAGGATCAGGGTTAATAGCAATAACGGGTTGTCCATTTAAGTATTTCAAGGTATTCGCCACTAAACCATCTTGGCCAATGACAACAACAATATCCTGTTTAGAAAATTGGTAACTAGGCAATAATTTTCGTTCCAATAATTGAAATCTACCCAATGATTTCAATACCGATTCGGCTTGCACTAATTGGCGGTGATATAAATCATGCTCATTTAAATAATCGCTCACTTCAACATGGTTGTGCTCCAAGTAAAATTTGGCTTGAGGCCAGGTGTTAAAGCGTTCAATCAATTCCTGTAAACGCGTTTTACGCATGACTAATACAAATCGCACGTCATTATTCCTTTGCATTATTTACCTCCTTTTTTCATTAACTGGCTAAATAAATCAGGCGATATATTGAGCTCACCAATTTTTCCAGCATTTTGTGCCAATGATTCGAATGCCATTGCCATCAGCTGCTCAGGTCCCATTTTAGCCAACGCTAACGCTTTTAAGTTTTCAACGGGTAATTGACTGTAAGCTTTCATTTTAGATTCAATGGAATAAGCATCTGCATCAGACTGTATACGCTGGTTTTCAACACTAAGCGCAACCAGCTCATTGCGTTTTGCCTCTGCACTTACTTGTGCAATTAACTCTTCTTGCTCTATTTCGGCTCGCTCTCGCAATATTTTTCGCTCATTATCAAGACGAGCCTCTTCAATTTGTTGTTCTTTGGCCTGAACAGATAAATCTGTTTCTAATTCAGCTTCTTTAATTGTTCGTTCTTGTTCTACAGAAAACTTACGTCTTGCATAAATGGCATCATCAGCCTCTTTCAGTATAGATTCTCTCGCTTGTGCTTCTAACGCTTTGAGCGTTTCAGGTAATGGTGCGATGGCAGAAATAGAAACATCCAAAATTTCAATTCCCAGTGACTCAATAACCGCCTGCTCTGCTAATTGCTGGTTCACCAAAATCACTAATGATTGGCTAATCAATAATGCATCTCGCAATGAAGTAGTTTGTATTTTGGCTTGAATCACTGTTTGAGCTGCTCGCACAACTCGGTCACTTAATTTAAGGGGATCTTCAGAAGAATAGCTTTTCCCATCCTTAGATAAATTAAAATTTAAGACGTCCGCGGTTTTTTCCGGCTGCTTTACCTGAAAAGAAATTTGCCCCTGGATACGTAAACTTTGGAAATCAGACGTTTGTAAATTAAAAATAAATGGGGCTTCTTGGGCATTTAATGGAAGTGCCGCAATGGAAGTTTTATCGGAGTTATACCAAAAACTGAGCCCCTTACCTTGCTTACGCACTTTCCCATTCACCGATTGAATAACAAAAGTTGATGAGTCTGCTTTGAAATATTTAAAGTTAATCATAGTGGATTCCTCATTATTGTCTTTATGACCTTAATTGATTATTGTCCTATAGACACAAACAAGTCAAGCATTAAATGTCTTAATGACAATAACTATTTTTACCTGTATGATTTAACCCTAAACTTCATCTTTAGCGATAAGTGGTAACAATATGAATGAAAAAGAGTTTCTTGCTAGTTATGACAGAAAAGATTATTTATCGCCTTTACTCACTGTCGATGCCGTTTTATTTACTTACCATGAAAACACGTTGAAAGTATTACTGGTTGAGCGAGCAAGTTTCCCTGAAAAAGGGAAATGGGGCTTACCGGGAGGATTTATTGATGAGCAAAATGATCAAACCTTAGAAGAGACTGTTTTACGTAAACTAAAAGAAAAAACAGGAGTTATTCCTCCTTATGTTGAGCAACTTTGTACGGAAGGAAACCACCAACGAGACCCTCGCGGCTGGTCTGTCACTGTTTGCTACACAGCTCTAATTGCTTACCAAGCCTGCGAAGCCCATATTGATACCGTGGATTCTGTAAAATGGGTTTCTATTGATGAAATTGAACAACTGACTCTTGCATTCGACCACCTCAAACTTTATCAACAAGCGAGAGAGCGCCTAAAGCAAAAATCACTCTATTCGATAGTTCCAGGTTTTGCATTACCTGACGTTTTTACCTTAGCAGAGCTACAACATGTCCATGAAGTTTTGATTGGTAAGCCTTTACAAAATAAATCGTTTAGGCGCCGACTCGAACAAGCTGATTTGTTAATTGATACCGGAGAAAAACGCCACGAGCGTGGCCGACCCGCTAATTTGTATCGTTTAAAACCACAATCAGCGGACTACCGTTTTATTCGTAATTTAGAATTTTAATCATTGATATGCCTGATAAACAAATATTATCAGGCATTCCAATGAATGCTATTGGCAAATTGCAGGGGTAACAATATAGGTAAAAATGAGTTTGTTAGACTTATGATAATTATGCGTAATGCCTTCGGGAAACATTTCATGCAAAATATCCATACCTGCATTTTTACCGCAATAGTTGCGATTTAAAATCTCACGCATATTTTGCTGCCAGCTATCACCTTCCAATATATTGTCAGGGATCCCTTTGATAGTGTATTGGTAAAATAACATGCCATTTTTAGCAGTCACTTCCGTCAATAGTGTTACGTCATCAATCAGCATAGGCAATGATTCCGCCATGTCAGATAGAAAAATGCCCCGTAACATCGTTGGGTCATCATCTCCTTTTGCATTAAACGCATTGATTTTATCTTCTGTTGAATTAGCTTTTATTTCATCATAACGCTGTTCTATTTTTGAATTTTCTATTGTTCCTGATGGTTCTTTAGTTGTCGTTTTTTCTTCCACATCAGGGGAGCATCCCGTGATTAATACCGCGCCTAAAAATAATCCAACCACTTTTTTAAACATAGCCATCCCATTCACCTATTTTATTATTTATATAGCCGAATGAGTTTACCATAATGATAAATTAAACTTATAGGCAGAAAAGTCCCCTTTTTTAGGTCAAAGGGGATGGTGGAAAGTTAAAAGGATGCCAACCACATACGCATTTTTAGACCATAAGAGCTAGTCCAACCCGATGTAAAGCTAACTAATTCACCGTTATCAATTACCATAAATGTGGGAGTTGCGCTGACCCCAACCGCATTGGAAAGCTGACCGCTGGTATCGTTAATCACAGGAAACGTTAATTCCTTGTTTTCCATTCCCTTGATTAAGCGAGATGTTTCACCTGAACGTATCGCGATCGAAATAATTGGCATACCTGATTGGCTTAACTCTGATACCGTTGGCGAAGTCAAATTACATACCCCACACCAAGTTGCCCAAAAATACACTAGAATCGGTTTTTCTTTACTTAACTCAGCTAATGAAACGCTCTCACCATTCACTAGAGTGTGCTGCTCCAATAATACGGGCGCAAGGGTTTGTGGTTTGCGCCATAAATCCATCACCGTAAAGGCAATAAATAAAATAATTGCCAAAACAATAATTTCTTTAGACCACTTTTTTATTTTATTCATATAGTTACTTACCTATTTGTTATCAAATAGTACAAATCAAAGATGTAAGAAACCAAAACATCCACTTAAAATGAATGCTTTAGCATTTAATTAAATATTTGTTTTCCTATCCTCTAATTCTAGAGTTTGGATTGTTTAATCTTTATCCTCTCATTCTAGAGTTTGGATTATTTAATCTTTATCCTCTAAATAATTCGCGTTGTGGCTAGGCGGCAAACGAGACTATCGTGGGGTGCATACACAAGTATGTGACCCACGTAGTCGAGAGCAGCCAACAACGCTGCAGCGCGAAGTATGACGAGGCACAATCTATCCTCTAAATAATTCGTGTTGAGGCTAGGCGGCGAGTGAAACTAAGCCCTAGGAGCATACATAAGTATGTGACTAGGGTTAGTAAGCGAAGCCAACAACGCCACAGCACGAAGTATGACGAGGATTATTTGAGCTTAGCGAGCTGCTCCTTCACTACCGCCTCAAACTGCTGTGCATCAATAGCACCTGGGATCATTTCATCACCCACCAATGTTGCTGGGGTACCATTCACACCCAATTTTTCTGCCAATATCATATTGGTACGAATACCATCGCGGCTCTTATCACTCGCTTTTAGCTTATCGTTGCCAGTGGCTTTGAGAGCATCTTTGATATTTGCATCTGATAGCATGCCCTGTTTTTGCATAAATTTATGGTGTAAAGCTTCAAATGCTTTCGGGTCTTCTTGCCACAGTGTCATGGTTAACTGAGCTGAATCCATTGAAGTCTGGCCTTTAAATGGTAAGTATTTAATTACCACAGCCACATCATCAGGGTATTTTTTCACAAGATCCATCAGTTGTGGGTCGAAACGCTTACAGAATGGGCAGTTAAAATCAGTAAAGTTAACCAAAACTAACTTGGCATCTTTTTTACCGATACGCGGGCTGGTTGGGTCATTGAATAAAGCATCGTGCTCCGCTTTTAACGTTTCTTTCATTTGGGCTTGTTGTTTTTCCCCTTGTTTGGCTTGCAGGGCAACGATAGCTTCTTCGAGAATTTCTGGGTTTTCAACCAAAGTATCACGCACTAATTTACGCACTTGTGCTTCTTGGTCTGCACTCAAAGGTGCCGCCTGTGCTACTGATCCAATCATTAGTGACGAAAATAAAACAGCTAAAATTGTTTTTTTCATTTTGTGGCTCCTTTGGCCTGATTCATAACGGATATTAGCGATTCACGATCAAGTATCGTTGAAAGTACTTCGCCTTCGGCCAAGTTAGGGCCATAGATTTGATTAAATGGAACAGCGACCTGCCCACGTTTTTGTAAAAATGCCGTAATTTCAGGTGAAGGCTTCGTCCAATCACCACGTAAAGCAACAACATCAGGCTCACTAAGCAGCTGTTGAATATCATCTCTTAGCAATACATTGTATTTATTTGCCTTACAGGTTACGCACCATTCCGCGGTAACATCAATAAATACGCGTTTATTATCCGCTAGCGCATCAGCAATTGCCTGTTCAGTTAGCGGTTGCCAATTCACCGTATCTTTAACGAGAGAGCGGCTACCAGAGTGCTGTTCTTGCGTCATCCAAACAAATCCACCAGCAAAAACAGCGAATAATATAAATGGCAAGATAGCTGCTCTTACACCACGTTTTATCGCGATAAAGACCACTAATAACACTAAGAAAATGACAGCAATCGCGGTCGAAGTAGAGACACCAAAATGCGGAATTAATAAACTAATTAGCCATAAGCTGGAAACTAGCATCATGACTCCAAGTATTGCACGCAATTTGAGCATCCACATACCCGGTTTTGGTAACAACCTCGCAATAGCAGGAAAAGCGGCAATTAATAGCCAAGGCAAACTCATTCCGACACCTAATGCCGTGAAGATCAACCACAACTCTTCCATTGGCGCTGCCAGTGCAAAGGCCACGGCTGTGCCCAAAAATGGTGCAGAACAAGGCGTTGCCAACAATGTCGCGAATACCCCTTGCCAGAAATGACCACTATTGCCATGACCACCTGCGGTCGCCAAGCGTGTATTAGCCTTACTGCCAAGGTTGATTTCGAATAAACCAAATAAATTTGCAGTAAATAACGCCGTTACCACCACCATAAAGCCGATAAACCACGGGTTTTGGAACTGAATACCCCAGCCAACGGCTTGCTGACCGACCCGCAGTAAGGTCATCAGTAAGGCGAGTAACCAGAAGGAAACCAAAATCCCTGAAGAAGACAGTAAAAATTGACGACGAATGGTTTTCTGCTCACCTTGCGGAACCATTAAGACTGAGCCCAGTTTCATGGCGAGTACAGGAAGAACGCATGGCATTAGATTAAGGATCAAGCCACCTAAAAGTGCAAATAACACTACTTGCCATAAAGAAGCACCGCTCACTTTTGACGCTATTGTGCCAGTAAATGTGCTAACTTGATGGCTAATTTGCTGGGAAATGTCACCATCAGAAACCACAAAAGAAATGGTTTTTCCGGTTAAATCAGGAGACTCGCCCCCCCAATCATCACCAACATCTATTGTTGCTGTTAAATGTTCTCCTGATGTTTCTATTACAGGTACGCCTAACGCCGCCCCTTCAACCACATCAGTGAAAATGTTCAGTTGTTCCCACGAGTTCCCTGTATTTTTTTGTAATTCAATGATTAGCTTATCATTAGCAAAACCAACTTTGGTTTGCTCAACTAAACCACTTGATGGTGGAACCGCACCTTTGGCTTGGTTAAACGCCCAAGTAAAGTCAGCAGGAACAGGTTCTGTTAAATCGAGCTCAAATGGGTAATCGGTTAAAATACAAACATTACTACATGTTGATAATGTTAACGTTCCTGCCAGTTTGTCCAACTTCTCATTACTTGTTACTGTTATCGGGAAAACTACATCGCCCATATAACCTTGAGTTGAAACACCAGCAACATCAAAGCGCCCTGGTGTTGGCCATTGCCAATCTGTTGATTCGACAGGTGACGACCATACAATTTCAGGCGCTACTCCGCCTTCGCCTGGTGAGCGCCAATAGGTTTTCCACCCCTCATCAAGTTGCACATCAAGCAAAACTTCAATTTTGCCATTTTCCTGTGCTGAACTTAATAACCTGACCTGCGCATGCCGTGGAGTGTTGTCATTCATCCACCCCGTATTCGCAGGTTGCAACCACCCCGTATCTGCAGCGTATAAACTGCTCGAAAATAGTGCAAAAAATATAAAAAATGAATTAATTAAAAAACGCATTGTTTCCTCCAGAATAAATTACACAAACGAATCCCTATTCGTTGTGTGTTAATTCCGAAGATTACAAAATTGTAAGTGTCTTCTGACTCTTGGAGGGGCATGCTTCTCTTCATTATTTGCTCTAGATATAAATAGATTAGTACAAAATAAAGTTAGCGCAGCCAAAGTAAGGAACATAAAGAAGAATGGTTCAAGCACAGCAGGTAACAAAGTCATTAATGACTTGGCGCTAAGTTCACAACTAGAAAGATGTGTACTACTGCTATCACCTTGTTTTACTTGTGATTGTTCGATATAGGAAAGGTTAGCTCCAGTATTAATTTGCACTTGAGCTAAGACATCTGGCACAAAAAAATTGGCGAGCAGACGCTCTCCGACGGCGCGTTGATTCATACAAATCAATACCATCAGACAGGCGAATATCACTAATCCTTTACCTAATTTTAAATGCCTGTTCATGCGCACCTTGGTATAACTTCCTGAAATAATACTAATTATGCGACTTTGATAACCATAACGATAAAAACCAGTCTTTGATTAATACCGTTACACCGTCTATAAGTTAAATAGAGGTTACATCTTACACAGCAAAATATTCCGTACAAGTGTCATCAGCTAACTTTACAAATATTATTCTCTTCCCAATGAACAAAAATGCAGTTCCATCAAAACTAGGCACGTAAATTGCTTTATCCAATATATGACATGAAATGAAGATAGATTGCACCTTAACAGTGCGTGACTATCAGTTTAGGACAATATTAAGTGGCAAATCACCATGTTAGTGCGGTAATTCAAAAATTACCCAAATAATATGCGAGACAGCTCCCGAAATTGAAACAATTTGTTTTCATTAATTAACAAATTTAATTACTTTTTAACAACAATAAAACATATAGCGGATAATCGCGGTATTGTCTAAATCTGCGAAATATTTGCAAACACAACACTACAAAGCCACAGTAATTCAGGCGTTATCTCGTGATGACCCCTTAAAATTACAACGGGTTTACACCGATGTTCTAAAGGAGTTGTAATTATGCGTATAAGTAAACTTGTATTATCGATGATGATTTTAGGTGCAACCTGCGCAGTCCAAGCAGAAGAATTAAACGGCACTCTGAAAAAAATCAAAGACAACGGTGTAATAGTTGTTGGTCATCGTGAATCATCCGTACCGTTCTCTTACTATGATAATAGCCAGAAAGTGGTTGGTTACTCGCAGGATTATTCAAATGCCATTGTTGATGCAGTGAAGAAAAAATTAAACATGCCTGATCTGCAAGTCAAACTCATTCCCATTACATCACAAAACCGTATTCCACTCCTGCAAAATGGCACATTTGATTTTGAATGTGGTTCAACAACCAATAACGTAGAAAGACAAAAACAAGCAGCTTTCTCTAACACTATCTTTGTGGTCGGGACACGCTTACTCACCAAAGGTGATTCCGGTGTAAAAGACTTTGCTGACTTAGCCGGTAAAAATGTTGTCGTGACCTCAGGTACGACTTCTGAAATTCTGTTGAATCAGTTGAATGATGAAAAAAATATGAAAATGCGCATTATCAGCGCGAAAGACCATGGTGACTCATTCCGTACCTTGGAGTCAGGCCGTGCTGTTGCCTTTATGATGGATGATGCATTGTTAGCGGGTGAGCGAGCAAAAGCGAAAAAACCGGATATCTGGGAAATCGTTGGCAAACCGCAAACTGAAGAAGCTTATGGCTGTATGTTGCGTAAAGATGATCCTCAATTTAAAGCACTTATCGACGAAACCATTGCGAATGCACAGACCTCGGGGGTCGCAGAGAAATCCTTTGACCGCTGGTTCAATCAGCCTATTCCACCAAAAAATCTGAACCTGAAATTTACTTTGTCCGATGAAATGAAAGCCTTATTTAAAGAACCAAATGACAAAGCATTAAACTAATAAAAAGACAAACAGGGTATTACTGAAGTAAGAATTGCAAGGCGGTCGTTCCCCGCCTTGCATCCTCTCTTACGACAGTATTCGGGAATTACATTGCCCACAGGAAGTCAATATTATGTCTATTAACTGGAATTGGGGGATTTTCCTTCAGGAAGCCCCATTTGGGAATACCACCTACTTAGGGTGGTTAATATCTGGCCTCGAAGTCACCGTAACACTTTCTATTTGCGCTTGGATTATTGCATTTCTAGTCGGTTCATTCTTCGGTATTTTACGTACAGTACCTAACCGTTTTTTAGCTTTTTTAGGTACCGCATACGTAGAATTATTCCGTAACGTGCCGCTTATTGTACAATTTTTTACTTGGTATTTAGTTATTCCAGAACTTCTCCCGCGTTCAATCGGGGATTGGTTTAAAATGGATTTAGATCCTAACTATCAATTCTTTATTTCCTCAATGCTTTGCCTTGGGTTATTCACCGCAGCGCGGATGACTGAGCAAGTGCGCGCAGCCATTCAGTCACTACCTAGAGGGCAAAAAAGTGCCGCACTCGCAATGGGGCTGACTTTGCCACAAACCTATCGCTACGTTCTATTACCCAATGCCTATCGGGTTATTTTGCCACCAATGACGTCAGAAATGTTGAACTTGGTTAAAAACTCAGCCATTGCGTCAACCATTGGCTTAGTCGATATGGCAGCACAAGCCGGAAAGCTATTGGACTATTCTGCTCACGCGTGGGAATCATTTACCGCCATTACGTTAGCTTATGTCGGTATTAACGTCATTATCATGATTCTGATGACGTTATTAGAGCGCAAAGTTCGCTTACCTGGCACTCTTGGAGGGCGGTAAAATGATGTATGAATTTGACTGGAGCTCAATTGCTCCGAGTATGCCCTTTTTAATCGATGGCTTTATTGTCACAGCAAAAATCACACTAACCGCGATAGTGGTCGGAATTTTGTGGGGTACCGTCCTTGCCGTGATGCGGTTATCCACATTCAAACCAATTAGCTGGTTTGCGGCCTTGTATGTGAATACATTCCGTTCTATTCCGTTGGTTATGGTTTTACTGTGGTTTTACTTAATCGTACCTAGCTTATTACAAAATGTTCTAGGCTTATCACCAAAAAATGATATTCGTTTAATTTCTGCAATGATAGCCTTCTCTCTTTTTGAAGCGGCCTATTACTCTGAGATTATTCGTGCTGGTATTCAAAGTATTTCACGAGGACAAGCCTCTGCGGCGTTAGCTTTGGGAATGACAAATATGCAAACTATGCGGCTCGTGGTGTTACCGCAAGCCTTTAAAGCCATGGTGCCATTGTTGTTAACTCAAGGGATTGTGCTGTTCCAAGACTCATCCCTCGTGTATGTGCTCAGTTTGACAGACTTTTTCCGTACCGCCACCAATATTGGTGAGCGTGATGGGACACAAGTAGAGATGGTACTGTTTGCGGGTCTGGTGTACTTTATTGTCAGTTTTGGCGCTTCTATGTTAGTGAATTATCTTAAGAAAAGGACTGTTTCATGATAACCCTGAAAAATGTATCCAAATGGTATGGCCAATTTCAGGTGCTTACAGACTGCACAACTGAAGTTAAAAAAGGTGAGGTTGTGGTTGTGTGCGGGCCATCTGGTTCTGGTAAATCCACATTAATAAAAACAGTGAATGGTTTAGAGCCGATTCAACAGGGTGAGATTTTTGTGAATGATATTCAAGTTAATAACAAAAAAACTGACCTTGCAAAACTTCGCTCTAAAGTTGGGATGGTATTCCAACACTTCGAGCTATTTCCTCATTTGTCGATTATTGAAAATTTGACATTAGCGCAAGTTAAGGTATTAAACCGCGATAAAAAAGAAGCGGAAGCAAAAGGTTTGAAATTATTGGAACGCGTAGGTTTATCCAGCCATGCCAATAAATTTCCAGCTCAGCTTTCAGGTGGGCAACAACAGCGTGTCGCTATCGCTCGAGCACTGTGTATGGATCCTATCGCTATGCTATTTGATGAACCTACTTCAGCGCTAGACCCAGAAATGATCAACGAAGTGCTTGATGTTATGGTTGAATTAGCCAATGAAGGCATGACCATGATGGTGGTTACCCATGAAATGGGATTCGCCAAAAAAGTGGCTAATCGTGTTATTTTTATGGATGAAGGCAAGATAGTTGAAGACAGTAAAAAAGAAGATTTTTTTGCTAACCCACAATCCGACCGTGCAAAAGATTTTCTCGCAAAAATCCTCCATTAATATTCAAGAGGGAGCTCATTAGCTCCCTCGTCTTATCACTGCGCTATTAGCAAATAAATCAACAACAACAACCTGAATTCGAAATAGATCAATAAACCACTACCATTTAACAAACTTTTTAGTTAAGTTGTTTGGTTATCAGCGTAAAATATCCTGATCCGTTCCCCGAAAAGCAATATCCAGCCTCCCTCGTAGGTTCAGCTAATCAACTATTGTTGTTTTCGGTGTAGATCCGCTATGCTATGCGATCTCAATTAAGAAAGACATTCACGCTACAGATGTAGCATTTATTCACCATAGGATTATCGGTGCCATGCAAGAACAATATCGTCCAGAAGATATAGAGCCTAAAGTACAGCGTCACTGGGATGAAAAAGCAACTTTCAAAGTGACTGAAGACAACAGCAAAGAAAAATACTACTGCCTGTCCATGCTACCTTACCCTTCTGGTCGACTACACATGGGCCACGTACGTAACTACACCATGGGTGACGTTATCTCTCGTTACCAACGTTTGTTGGGGAAAAACGTTCTCCAACCAATTGGTTGGGATGCGTTTGGTCTGCCTGCTGAAGGTGCTGCGGTTAAAAATAATACTGCTCCTGCGCCTTGGACTTATGCCAATATCGATTACATGAAAAACCAGCTGAAAATGCTCGGTTTCGGTTACGATTGGGATCGCGAAGTCACGACTTGTACCCCTGAATATTACCGTTGGGAACAATGGTTCTTCACTAAATTGTATGAAAAAGGTTTAGTGTACAAAAAAACCTCTGCGGTTAACTGGTGCCCACATGACTTAACTGTTTTGGCGAATGAACAAGTGGTTGATGGCTGCTGCTGGCGTTGTGACACCCCTGTTGAGCGCAAAGAAATCCCACAGTGGTTTATTAAAATTACCGACTACGCAGAAGAGCTGCTCAACGACCTTGACAAATTAGATGACTGGCCAGAGCAAGTCAAAACCATGCAGCGCAACTGGATCGGCCGTTCCGAAGGGACTGAGATCACGTTCAATGTTGCAGACCGTGATGAGACCTTAACAGTCTATACCACTCGCCCTGATACTTTTATGGGGGCAACTTATGTGGCTGTTGCAGCAGGTCACCCTCTGGCTAAAGAAGCCGCGACAAATAACCCTGAATTAGCCCAATTTATTGATGAGTGCCGTAATACCAAAACTGCGGAAGCAGATATGGCAACCATGGATAAAAAAGGTATGGCAACCGGTTTATTCGTTATTCATCCATTAACCCAAGAAAAGTTGCCAATTTGGGTCGCTAACTTTGTCTTAATGGAATACGGTACTGGTGCTGTTATGGCCGTTCCTGCCCATGACCAACGTGACTGGGAATTCGCTCACAAATATAACTTACCCATCAAAGCAGTTATTGCCGATGCTGATGGCAATGAGCCTGATTTATCCCAAGAAGCGATGACCGAAAAAAATGCACTGATTAACTCAGGTGAATTCAGTGGATTAGACCACCAAGCTGGCTTCAATGCCATTTCAGATAAACTTGTCGCACTAGGTGCAGGTCAACGTAAAGTAAACTACCGCTTACGTGACTGGGGTGTTTCACGTCAACGTTACTGGGGGGCACCAATCCCAATGGCAACATTGGAAGATGGTACTGTCGTTCCTGTTCCTGAAGACCAGTTACCTGTCATTTTGCCAGAAGATGTCGTGATGAACGGCATTACCAGCCCAATTAAAGCTGACCCTGAGTGGGCAAAAATGACCATTAACGGTCAACCTGCATTACGTGAAACCGATACCTTCGATACCTTTATGGAATCTTCTTGGTACTATGCACGTTATACCTGCCCGCAATATGACGACGGCATGTTAGACCCCGAGGCAGCAAACTACTGGTTACCGGTTGACCAATATATTGGTGGTATCGAACATGCCATCATGCACTTAATGTATTTCCGCTTCTTCCATAAGTTGATGCGTGATGCAGGGTTAGTCAACTCAGATGAACCAGCAAAACGCTTACTGTGCCAAGGCATGGTGCTTGCTGATGCATTCTATTATACGGGCAGCGATGGTCAGCGTGTTTGGGTTTCTCCAGCAGACGCCATTGTTGAACGTGACGACAAAAACCGTATTATTAAAGCCGTAGATAATGAAGGCCATGAACTGGTGTATACTGGTATGAGCAAAATGTCTAAGTCGAAAAACAACGGTATTGACCCACAATTAATGGTCGAAAAATACGGTGCGGATACCGTTCGCCTATTTATGATGTTTGCTGCACCACCAGAGTTAACCCTTGAGTGGCAAGAATCCAGCGTTGAAGGTGCTAACCGCTTCGTTCGTCGCGTTTGGCGTTTAGTACACGAGCACTCACAAAAAGGTGCAACTTCACCTTTAGATATCAGCACATTAACACCTGAACAAAAAGATTTACGTCGTGATCTGCACAAAACAATCGCGAAAGTCTCTGATGATTTCAGCCGTCGTTATGCATTCAACACTGCAATTGCTGCTATCATGGAATTCATGAACAAATTGGTTCGTGCGCCACAAGAAACGGAACAAGATCGTGCATTAGTTCAAGAGTCTCTCGAAGCTATCACACTTATGCTATCTCCAATCATTCCACATGCTTGCTTTGAAATGTGGAAAGCGCTCGGTCACCAAACAGACATCGATTTCGCACAATGGCCTGTTGCTGATGAAAAAGCCATGATTGACGATACCAAACTGGTTGTCGTTCAAGTTAATGGTAAGGTTCGTGGTCGTATCACCGTTCCGGCTGATGCAAACCAAGAATTTGTCCTAGATATGGCAAAAAATGAACCGAGCGTAGCGAAATACCTTGAAGGTGTTGGCATCCGCAAAGTAATCTATGTCCCAGGCAAATTGCTAAACCTTGTTGTAGGTTAATATTAGGTTGTTGGCTGATAAGGAGGCCAGGTGCGTTATCTGATAACTTTATTTTTGAGCCTGGCGGTGCTAGTCACCGCAGGTTGCGGTTTTCGTCTTCAAGGAACAACTCAAATTCCTGAGGAACTGAGAACTTTGCAGCTAAGTTCAAGTGATCCATATGGCTACCTTACAAGGGCGCTTAGGGAACAACTGCGGCTCAATAATGTGACCATTCTTGAAGCTGGAAGAGCCGGTGTTCCCATTTTGAAAGTTCTGAGTTCTAATGAGAACACTGAAACTGTGTCCGTTTATCAAGATGGTAAAGCGGCAGAGAAACAATTAACACTGGTAATGAATGTGCAAGTGTTAATGCCTGATGGTGCTATCTATCCTTTACAAAGCCGTGTTGAACGCACTTTCTTCGACAACCCTTTAGAAGCACTGGCGAAAGATGCTGAAAAAGAAATTGTAAGGCAAGAAATGCAAGAACAAGCTGCACGCAATATCGTGCGTAAATTATTGCTTGTTCATTCAGCAGAACTTGAAAAAGCCAAAAACCAAGCGGCTGATACGAATACTCAACCATAATGACACGTATCTACCCTGAACAGCTGGCCTCTTCGTTACAAGAGTCTCTAAGAGGCCGCTATTTAATTTGGGGCAATGAGCCCCTTCTTCTTCAAGAAAGCCAAGATGCCATCCGCAAAGCGGCACAAGAGCAAGGCTTTGAAGAGCATTTTTCGTTTTCTCTAGAGCAAAATACTGATTGGGATGAGATTTTTAGCCTTTGCCAAGCTCTCAGCCTATTTGCTAGCCGTCAAACTCTCACGCTGTTATTGCCTGAAAATGGCCCTAACGCTGCCATGGCTGAAAAGCTGAACCAACTGGCGCAATTACTGCATTCAGATCTCCTGCTTGTGTTACGTGGTCATAAGCTCACTAAAGCACAAGAAAACAGTGCTTGGTTTAAAGCAATTAGCCAAGATGCTATTTATATCAGCTGCCTAACGCCTGAATATCAGCGGTTACCACAATGGGTTTCTAAACGCGCCTACAGTATGCGGCTTTCGTTAGAAACCGAAGCTAACCAGCTACTTTGTTACTGTTATGAAGGGAATTTACTTGGTTTGGCGCAAGCACTTGAGCGGCTGTCTCTTCTTTATCCAGATGGTAAACTCACCTATCCTCGGGTTGAGAGTGCCGTTAATGACTCTGCGCATTTTACTCCCTACCATTGGGTTGATGCCCTATTGGCTGGTAAATCCCGCCGTTCATGGCATATTTTAGAGCAATTGCAGCAAGAAGATATTGAGCCTGTTATTTTATTGCGATCAATCCAGCGCGATCTAATGTTGCTTATTACATTAAAACGCCAGTCGGCAACAACCGCGTTAAAGACATTATTTGATCAACACAAAGTGTGGCAAAACCGCCGAGGTGTGCTCACGGAAGCCTTACAACGTTTAACATTGCATCAATTACAATCTGCATTAATGTTATTAACGCAAGCAGAAATCAATATTAAACAAGATTTTAGCCATTCTCCATGGCCTGACCTGCAGTCACTGTCTATGCTATTATGTGGTAAAGCATTTGCAGAGAATTTTATTCATGAGTAACTCATTTTCAAAACAACATAACTTGCTCGCATTATTCGGTGGGACGTTCGACCCCATTCACTTTGGCCATTTACGTCCAGTGCAAGCACTTGCTCAACAAGTTGGGCTCGAAAAAGTTATCTTGTTACCTAACCACGTTCCCCCCCATCGCCCACAACCAGAAGCGACGCCATCACAACGTTTAGAAATGGTGAAACTCGCAATTCAAAATGCGCCTTTATTTGCTATCGATACACGTGAATTAGAGAAAAATAGCCCTTCTTACACGATAGAAACACTGGTTGAATTACGCCAAGAAATTGGGCCAGAAAAACCTCTGGCGTTTATTATTGGTCAAGATTCCTTATTATCGATTAATAAATGGTACGGCTGGGAGCGGATACTTGATAACTGCCATTTATTGGTTTGTTCCCGACCGGGATATGCCACACAGTTTGCCGATCCTAAAATGCAAAACTGGCTGTTAGAACATCAAACAACAGACCCTATTGCCTTAAACCAAGTGGCGAATGGGTATATTTTTATTGGAGATACTCCACTGGTAAATATCTCAGCAACAGAGATCCGCGAAAAATTAAATTCAGGCGACTCTTGTCACGATTTAATTCCAGATGCAGTTCTGCAATATATTCATCAACATCACCTTTATCAGCAATAAGGGAGCTCCCTTATTGAACAACTATTCGGATATGGCTCAAAAATGACTTGCTCTATTAAATAGTTGTCTGGGTATTGAATAAGCAATTGTTTCATCATCTCTAACGGCCTGTTTAACGGTAAATTCCCCGCTAAATAGTCGTTAATCAGCCATAATAAGCGTTTTTTCTCATCCTTCGTGGCTTTGTGTTTGAAATAACCTTGCATATGGCTCAGCGCATTAACTTCCGTATTTCTTGCTGGCACTGTCGCCAATATTTCCATTAAACAAGCTTTATATTGATTAAAAAAACACACGAGGTCGGTACTGCTTTTAATACTCGCCACTAAACGCCCTGTATACTGATAGCCAACAGGGGAATACGCCATGATGAGATATTTGTGGCAGCTATGAAATTGAATAATGTTGTGATGTGTTAACTCGTTGTATAAGCCATCTAACCTTTGTAACGTATACAATTTCGTCAAAAAGCAGTCCCAGAACGTTGTATCTTGTAGTTTATTACTGGTTAATATTGGAATGTTAGCAGGGAATAGCCCCTGTAATTCAGGGAGTTGCTGCCCAAAGCAAATAATACCATTAACTTTGTTTTGCCTGTCCTCATGGGAAAAATCCGTGATAAATTCAACCATGGAACTCACTTGTCGATGAATATTAACAGGAAGATGATTAATCCCTTCAAATATAAAAACTTTTGGCTTAATTATTTGCATAATACCTATCTCATCCTAAAATGTTTTTCAGGAGTACAGTTTCTAGAGTTATTTTGTAAAGTTAACACAAACTTCTTGCTCAAATGTACGGATATCCCTATAAATTTCACTCCACAATGAATAAAAAATAATTTAGCCGA
The DNA here is from genome assembly GCF_013255915.1 of Providencia rettgeri. Lineage (GTDB taxonomy): Bacteria > Pseudomonadota > Gammaproteobacteria > Enterobacterales > Enterobacteriaceae > Providencia > Providencia hangzhouensis. Next base: position 3,544,334 of record NZ_CP053896.1, read on the forward strand.
TTTTTCTTAAAATCTAGGGTAAAATAACAAGGCTGTTAATGTGTTTGATTCGTTATCAGCCATTATTTTATCTACAAACTACAAACAGTGTTTAACGTGATATTCTGTTTATTTGAATAAAAGGTGAACCTTTTGCAAGGAACTGAACTCCAACAATTTATTATCGATCAGCTTGATGATGCTAAAGCAGAAGATATCATTACTATCGATGTTCAAGGGAAATCAAGTATTACCGATCAGATGATCATCTGTACAGGGACATCAAGCCGCCATTTGATGTCAGTCGCTGACAGATTAATCGAAGCTTGCCGCAAAAATGGTTTAATGCCATTGGGTGTTGAAGGGCAAGGCATTTCTGATTGGATTGTCGTCGACCTTGGCGATGCCATTGTTCATATTATGCAAGAAGAAAGTCGTCGTATGTATGAATTAGAAAAGCTTTGGAGCTGAGTTTGAAATTACAGCTCATCGCCGTTGGAACAAAAATGCCGGACTGGGTCCAGACCGGCTTTATGGATTACCTCCACCGTTTTCCTAAAGATATGCCATTTGAATTAACGGAAATTCCAGCAGGAAAACGCGGGAAAAATGCAGATATAAAGCGCATTCTAGAAAAAGAAGGCGAATTAATGCTCGCAGCTGTAGGTAAAGGAAATCGCATCGTCACTTTGGATATTCCAGGGGATCGTTGGGATACCCCAAAACTTGCCGTACAGCTCGATAAATGGAAACAAGATGGCCGTAATGTTAGTTTATTAATCGGTGGTCCCGAGGGTCTTTCACCCGCTTGCAAAGCAGCCGCGGAGCAAAGCTGGTCGCTTTCACCGCTTACGCTGCCCCATCCACTGGTTCGTGTCCTTGTTGCTGAAAGTCTTTATCGCGCATGGAGTATTACGACTAACCACCCTTATCACAGGGAATAGTCAGGTTTAAATATGTTCAAAATGGCAATGGGATGAAAACACAACGCACCCCTTTTCGCGACCATACCGCTGAATCAGTTTTGTTTATCCGCCGAGCGCTTATCGCCTTCGGTGTGATTGTCATTTTAACGTCTATTCTTGTGACGAATTTGTATCACTTACAAATTGTCCGTCATGAAGATTACCAAACGCGGTCAAACGATAACAGAATCAAATTGGTGCCTATTGCACCAAGCCGTGGGATTATTTATGACCGCCGAGGAACCCAACTCGCACTTAATAGCACGTTTTACCAGTTAGAAATCGTGCCCGAAAAAGTCAGTAATCTACAAGAAACCTTAGATAATCTTCGTAGTGTGGTCGATTTAACTGACGAAGACATCACTAATTTTGAAAAAGAGCGTAAGCGCTCACGTCGGTTTACCTCTATTGCACTAAAAACACAGCTTAACGAAGTCCAAGTCGCTCGTTTTGCTGTTAACCAGTACCGTTTTCCTGGTTTAGAGGTCAAAAGCTACCAACGTCGTTCTTACCCATACGGTTCTGCACTAACCCATGTGATTGGCTATGTGGCAAAAATTAATGACAAAGATGTTGAACGTCTTGATAAAGAAGGTTTATTACCCAATTATGCCGCTAGCCACGATATCGGTAAATTAGGTATTGAACGTTATTATGAAGACATCTTACACGGCAAAACAGGTTATGAAGAAGTTGAAGTGAATAGCCGTGGTCGTGTTATTCGCCAACTTCATGAACAACCACCGCAAGCTGGTCGGGATATCTACCTTACCATTGACCTCGAATTACAGATTTATATCGAAAAACTGTTAACCACTAGCCGTGCTGCCGTTGTGGTCACTGACCCACGTAATGGCGAAATTTTGGCTCTGGTGTCTAATCCAAGTTATGACTCTAACTTGTTTGTTAACGGTATCTCAAATAAAGATTATCAAGCGTTATTAAATAACCCTGATAGGCCGTTGATTAACCGGACAACTCAAGGGCTTTACCCCCCTGCATCAACAGTAAAACCCTTTATTTCTGTCGCCGCATTGAGTGAAAAAGTAATCACGCCAAATACGACTATTTTTGATCCTGGTTGGTGGCAATTACCGGGTTCAGAAAAACGCTACCGCGACTGGAAGCGTTGGGGGCACGGTAAACTTAACGTATCGAAATCCATTATTGAATCTGCGGATACCTTCTTCTACCAAGTCGCTTATGATATGGGAATTGATCGTATTTCTGAATGGATGAGCCGTTTTGGTTTTGGCGATTATACGGGTATTGACCTGGCTGAAGAGCGTTCTGGCATAATGCCAACCCGTGAATGGAAACAAAAACGCTATAAAAAACCTTGGTATCAAGGTGATACGATCCCTGTTGGGATAGGACAAGGCTATTGGACAGCAACTCCAATTCAAATGTCAAAAGCATTGATGACATTAATAAATGATGGTCAAGTTAAGACCCCTCATTTACTCTACGGCACAAAGTTGGGTAATGCCATGGTGCCTTATGAAGACAAAGAAACCAAACAAATTGGCGATATTAACTCAGGTTTTTGGGAACTAGCTAAGCATGGAATGTACGGTGTAGCCAATGCACCAAATGGTACTGGCCGCCGCAGTTTCATTGGCACACCATATAAAGCTGCAGCAAAATCCGGTACCGCACAAGTCTTCAGCTATGAAACCTATAACGCCAGTAAGCTGGCAGAGCACTTGCGCGACCACAAATTAATGATTGCTTATGCTCCGTATGATAAACCCACTATTGCCGTTGCGATTATTTTAGAAAATGGGGGCGTAGGCCCAGCAGTCGGTGATATTGTGCGGCAAATATTTGACCACGTTCTTCTTGGTGATAACCGAACCGAAGTCGCAGTGTCAGCAACCAATGCAGGAGAAGATCGCTGATGCGCAATTCCATGAATAACAATGAGCTATAAAGAATATGACAGACGATAAGAAAAAAATTTCGTTATCCACACGTCTGCATATAGATGTGCCTATGCTGCTAATTATTATCGCGTTGCTTGCATACAGCGCATTTATTATGTGGAGTGCTAGCGGCCAAGATCCTGAAATGATGGAGCGTAAATTAGGGCAGATAGCGACAGGCTTCGTCGTCATGATAGTGATGGCGCAGATCCCCCCTAGAATGTATGAAAACTGGGCACCTCACCTGTTTATCTTCTGCGTTATTTTACTGGTTTTTGTTGATGTCTTTGGGCAGATAAGTAAAGGGGCTCAGCGTTGGCTAGACTTAGGGTTCATTCGGTTCCAACCCTCTGAAATTGCAAAAATTGCCGTCCCTTTAATGGTCGCTCGTTTTATGAACCGAGACCTGTGCCCTCCTTCATTCAAAAATACCGTAATTGCACTAGTATTGATTTTTGTACCCACATTATTGGTGGCGGCGCAACCAGACCTTGGTACTTCAATTTTAGTTGCAGCTTCAGGCTTGTTCGTTTTGTTCCTTGCAGGAATGAGTTGGCGGCTTATTACTGTTGCAGCGATTGCGCTCGCGGCCTTCATTCCCCTGCTGTGGTTCTTTTTAATGCATGGCTACCAAAGAGCCCGTGTCATGATGTTATTAGACCCAGAAACTGATCCATTAGGGGCTGGTTACCATATTATCCAGTCAAAAATTGCAATTGGTTCTGGTGGGTTAATGGGGAAAGGTTGGCTACATGGCACGCAATCACAGCTTGAATTTTTGCCAGAAAGACATACCGACTTTATTTTTGCTGTGTTAGCAGAGGAACTTGGCTTAGTTGGGGTGCTCATTTTACTTGGCCTATACCTTTTACTGATTATTCGCGGGCTTTATATTGCTGCTAGCGCACAAAATACCTTTGGTCGAGTTATGGTTGGCGGCTTGATCTTAATCCTTTTTGTCTATGTATTTGTGAATATCGGTATGGTCAGTGGTATATTACCTGTGGTTGGTGTCCCCCTCCCTTTAGTGAGTTATGGGGGCTCCGCATTGATTGTTTTAATGGCTGGATTCGGTATTATCATGTCGATACATACACACCGAAAATTCCTTTCTAAAAGTTTATAAAATGAGGCTTAGTATGCATTTACAATGGATAATGCTTGGCGTCACAGCCGCGCTACTCAGTGGCTGTGTGACAGATGAAGTTAAACAACCAGCCCAAGTGCCAACCAATGTACCCACTCAAGATGTATTAGGTGCAGAGCCTCATTATGAGCCGTATCATCCAACCGCAAATAATGATTACTCACGTAATGGTCAACAATACCAAATCGTACGTGACCCATCACAATTTAGCCAAGTGGGTTATGCATCCATTTATGGTGCTGAGTCTGCAGGTAATATGACTGCGATTGGGGAACGCGTTAACCCAGTGGAATTAACAGCGGCTCACCCGACTTTGCCAATCCCAAGTTATGTACGTATCACCAATATGATGAATGGCCGCATGATGGTTGTTCGTGTTAATGACCGCGGGCCTTATGTTCCAGGTAAAAGTATTGCTGTTTCAAGAGCTACCGCTGACCGCCTGAATTTAATGCCTACGACAAAAATTAAAATTGATGCCATTCAAGTTGCCCAAGATGGCTCCTTATCAGGGACAGGAACAGTAGGTTCTAACTTTGTGAAACAGAGCTATGCTTTACCGGGACGCCCACAATTAGGTTCTGGCCCAATGGGCACCCCTGTGATGGAAAACTTGCCAACTCCGGAAAATACATTGCCAGTTCAGCAGCCCAAAGAACCGATGCAGCCTACTATGCCAGACATGAACCTGCAAACACCAACACCGCCACCTGCAGCCGTTGTAGCTGAAGAACCGGTTCCAGAGCGTGGTTTTCTTGTTCAAGCTGGTGCCATTAGTAGCCAAGCCAACGCGCAAAATATGCTGAATGAGTTGAAAACACAATTTAATGTTCCAGGCCGTCTACAACCCTATAATGGTATTTACCGAGTACAGCTAGGGCCATTTAGTACAAGGCAACAAGCTGTTGAGGTTCAAGGCCGTTTACAGTCTGAAAAAAACCAATCGTCAATGGTCGTTGCGCCATAGAGCTATGTAACTTTAGGTTGCTCAATCATATTTTGGGCAACCTAAATACAGGCAATATTCAACTGACAAAAAAAATCATTGGTACAGCGCAAAAGTCACTTTTTCCTTATCCCGTTCTTTTGCTAAACTGCGCCTCCTTGTGTTAACCGAATTTCGGATGTAATGGTAAAACCATGAATAATGTCGCTCCATCACGCATCGTGCGTCATACTGTGCTGGGTTCCGCACTCCTTCTTATGACTGCTAACATTGCGAACGCTAATGAAACCTTCCCAAATACATCAATTCCTGCAGCACCCGCTATTGATGCTGAAGCTTATATCTTAATTGATTATAATTCAGGCAAAGTTCTCGCCGAAAGTAATGCTGACCAACGTCGTGATCCTGCAAGTTTGACAAAAATGATGACCAGCTATGTTATCGGTCAGGCAATTAAGTCAGGCAAAATTGGTGAAAATGATATTGTCACGGTTGGAAATGATGCGTGGGCTACTGGTAACCCAGTATTTAAAGGCTCATCATTGATGTTCTTGAAACCAGGCGATCGTGTTAGCGTTTCTCAGTTAACTCGTGGCATTAACTTGCAATCAGGTAATGATGCCTGTGTTGCAATGGCCGACTATATTGCGGGTGACCAAGCCAACTTTGTTCAGCTAATGAATGGTTACGTGAACAAATTAGGGCTGAAAAATACCCATTTTCAAACTGTTCATGGGTTAGATGCTGAGGGCCAATATAGTTCAGCACGTGATATGGCTCTTATTGGGCAAGCGCTAGTACGTGATGTGCCTGAAGAATACGCAATTTATAAAGAGAAAGAGTTTACCTTTAACAACATCCGTCAAACAAACCGCAATGGGCTGTTGTGGGATAAGAGCTTAACTGTTGATGGCATCAAAACAGGCCATACTAATGCCGCAGGCTATAACCTTGTCGCATCAGCAACTGAAGGTGACATGCGCCTGATCTCCGTTGTTATGGGGGGGAAAAGTAGCAAAGGCCGTGATGCCGAAAGTAAAAAATTACTCACTTACGGTTTCCGCTTTTATGAAACCGTTAAACCATTACAAGCCAATGTGGATTTTGCCAGTGTGCCAGTCTGGTTTGGTGATGAAAATGAAGTAAAATTAGGTGTGACCGAAGATTTATACCTCACTATCCCACGAGGCCGCTTAAAAGATTTAAAAGCCAGCTATGAATTAACGACAACTGAACTAGAAGCACCATTAACCAAAGGCCAACAAGTAGGGACAATTAGCTTCCAACTTGATGGTAAAATCATCGAACAGCACCCTTTAGCAGTGTTAAAAGATGTTGAAGAAGGTGGTTTTTTCAGTCGGTTAATTGACTACATAAAATTACTCTTTCATCGCTGGTTTGGTTAAGACTTGAAATTAAAATAAGTCGTCCCCATATAGTAAATATCGAAATAGATAAGTACCGAAATGTTTGTTGGATGAATACATCTCATTGGCTGGTTTAATACCAGCCAATCTTTTTCAGCCAGCAGCCCAATTTAAAAATTAGGAGTGCCCATGAAAACGAAATTAGGTGAACTGCTTGAGTTCCCATGCCCATTAACCTACAAAGTGATGGGCTTGGCACAGCCTGAACTGGTTGATCAAGTGATTGAAGTGGTACAGCGTCATGCGCCAGGTGACTATAGCCCAGACGTAAAACCAAGTAGCAAAGGCAATTATCACTCAGTTTCTATTACAATCAATGCAACTCATATTGAACAAGTTGAAACCTTGTATACTGAGTTAGGTGCATTAGAGTTAGTGAAAGTTGTACTTTAAACAACAAGTTATTAAAGGCCGAATCGTCTATTGCTATCCGGCCTTTTTCATTTTTATGCCCTACTTTAAAATGCAATATATTCACGCCTAAATAACATTTGTTTCCAATCTAAATCACATTTTATGCAAGCATCCAGTCGTATGTTAACTTGAAGTATGGCAAACATAGGCGTTATACTGCCCGCAACGATAAAGACAACGTGGACACCTAAATTTTGTCAGATAGATGTATAACCATACGCCAACTTGGCCTTGCTCCTTATCAAACTGTTTCTGATGCGATGCACCAATTCACAGAACACCGTACTCCAGAAACCCATGATGAAATTTGGCTAGTTGAACATCCTCGCGTATTTACCCAAGGCCAAGCAGGAAAAGCAGAGCACGTTCTTGCCCCTGGTGATATCCCTGTTATCCAAAGTGATAGAGGCGGCCAAGTTACCTATCATGGGCCAGGGCAACAAGTGATGTATGTTATGCTCGATCTAAAACGCAATAAAATTGGTGTTCGTGAGCTAGTTACCGCATTAGAAAATACCGTCGTAAATACCCTTGCCCATTTTAATATTGCAGCGTATCCTCGCCCTGATGCTCCCGGTGTCTATGTTAATGGCGACAAAATTTGCTCCCTCGGATTACGCATAAGGAAAGGCTGTTCTTTTCATGGCCTCGCATTGAATATTGATATGGATCTTGAACCCTTTAATCGTATTAATCCTTGTGGTTACAGTGAATTAAAGATGACTCAAATGAGTAATCTTGCTCCCAAAGTATCAGTTTCCGATGTTCAGCCTGTGCTAATTCGCCAATTCTGTGACACACTAGGATTTCATATTGTTCAATAATAATGCTATAATTTTTTAACATTTTTAAAAAATATTTTAATGAATGGATAACAGTCTCCATTCAGTTTTATTTAGAATTATCACTTATCCATCAGCATAAAAGATAACTGGAACCGTCATATTATGAGTAAACCAATTCAGATAGAACGCGGAATTAAATATCGTGACGCCGACAAAATGGCGCTGATCCCTGTCAAAAACGTTGTGACTGAACGAGAAGAAATTCTACGTAAACCTGACTGGATGAAAATTAGGCTTCCTGCTGATTCCACTCGTATTCAAGGCATTAAAGCAGCCATGCGCAAAAATGGCTTACACTCTGTATGTGAAGAGGCATCATGTCCTAACCTTTCTGAGTGTTTTAACCATGGTACCGCGACCTTTATGATTTTGGGCGCTATTTGTACCCGCCGCTGCCCATTCTGTGATGTTGCCCATGGTCGCCCAAATGCATCAGATGCCAACGAGCCCGAAAAATTAGCGCAAACTATTAAAGATATGGCGCTACGCTATGTCGTCATTACGTCTGTTGACCGTGATGACCTACGTGATGGTGGAGCACAGCATTTTGCTGATTGCATTAGTGCTATTCGTGAAAAAAGCCCATCAATTAAAATAGAAACGCTGGTTCCTGACTTCCGCGGCCGTATGGATCGCGCATTAGAGATTTTAACTGCAACACCACCTGATGTGTTTAACCATAATCTTGAAAATGTGCCACGTGTTTACCGCCAAGTTCGCCCTGGCGCTAACTATGAATGGTCTTTAAAATTACTCGAAAAATTTAAAGAAGCACATCCAAATATCCCAACTAAATCGGGGTTAATGGTCGGTCTTGGTGAAACCAATGAAGAAATTATTGAGGTTATGCGCGACTTACGTCGTCATGGTGTAACGATGCTTACACTAGGCCAATACTTACAACCAAGTCGCCATCACTTACCCGTCAAACGCTACGTCAGCCCTGCTGAGTTCGATGAAATGAAAGAAGAAGCCATGGCAATGGGCTTCACTCACGCAGCCTGTGGCCCATTCGTTCGCTCTTCTTATCATGCCGATTTACAAGCTAAAGGCGAAGAAGTTAAATAATCTCAACTGTTTAATTTATAGATAATTTATAGATGAAAAGGTCTGGTTTATATCAGGCCTTTTTTATTTTTATAGATAAAAAAACTCGCCCTAGATAGCTAGGGCGAGTTTTCAGCTGTTCGTTTTAATCTTAATTATAAAAATTACAGAGGAATAACGTTAGCAGCAGATGGGCCTTTAGCACCTTCAGTAATTTCAAATTCCACTTTTTGGCCTTCAGCTAAGGTTTTAAAACCATCGCCCATAATCGCAGAAAAGTGAACAAATACATCTTTGCTACCATCTTCTGGAGTGATAAAACCAAAACCTTTAGATTCGTTGAACCACTTAACGTTACCTTTAACTTTAGACATCAAATATTACCTTTAAAATAAAATAGACACACCATCTGTATCAAGCTCAGTACATCAGATTTCTCAGTTACTTGTCTACAACCTAGATCACGAAAATGGACTAAAAAGATAAAAAAATATTATTTATCGATAGAATAGGTTCTGATTTTGACAATAATTCTTACCAATAGTAATTATTACAACCAATAGTATTACCTATAACTAATTATTTAGTGTTTACTTCTCATGCAAAAGTAACCAATCTTTAATATCTAATCCCCCTGTATACCCCACTAATTTTCCATCATGCCCAAGTACGCGATGACAAGGAACAATTAATGAGATTGGATTACGTGAGTTTGCCATACCGACCGCACGACAATAATTTACGGAGCCTAACTTTAACGCCAAATCTTTATAGCTCCATCGCTCCCCGTAAGGGATCCCACAAAGATGTTTCCACACTTTTTTCTGAAACTCTGTTCCTTGTGGATTTAATGCAACCGTAAAAACGGTTCTTTTATGATTAAAGTATTCCTTTAATTCTTTCACACAAAGCTTGGAGTGCTCATTCTTCGTTTCTTTTTCTGTTTTTTCATCCACAAAATAGAGGCTCGTTATTCCGTCATCATCAGCCGTAATATGTATCCACGGTTTAGGAAATTTATCCGGTGTTGCTAAATATTGATGGTACATAGTATCTCCTCAAAAGGACTCAATTACCTGATTGTATATACAGTTATAGAGTAAATTATTTCCACTTTGCAATGATCTTTTTTCTTAGAGAGTCTATCTGAATCATCCAATACCATACTTTTTTATTTTCAATGTTAATAACCACCTAGCTAATAATTAGAATAATTATCATTCAATATTTTCTATTCACTACATATTGTGTGGTTGATAAGTTAAAAATCTATATATAGTATTTATATGTCACGCACCTTATTTTTACTGCTATTAAACATTCAAAAGGTAAATAACATGGCTGAGATTACCATTTATAGTAAACCTAACTGCGTTCAGTGTAATGCAACTTATCAAGCCTTAGATCGCAAATCTATTTCCTACCAAATCATTGACCTTACTGAAGACAGCCAAGCTCTTGAATTAGTCAGAAAATTAGGCTACCAGCAAGTTCCTGTTGTTATTACGGGAGACAAACATTGGGCAGGTTTTCGACCAGACATGATTAGCTTATTAGCCGCTTAGGTGGTGTTATGAAAACGGAATCACTCATCTATTTTTCAAGTCGCTCAGGAAATTGCCATCGCTTTATTGAAAAGCTAGGTGTCCCAGCAACGCGGTTGCCTATTGGAAGCCACGAAAATAGTCTAATTGCGACAAAACCTTATGTTTTATTGCTGCCGACCTACGGTGGTGGTGGTAGCAAAGGTGCTGTCCCAAAAGAGGTGATCCAATTTCTTAATATTGAAGTCAACCGCACACTTATCCGCGGTGTTATTGCTGCGGGTAATACCAATTTTGGTGATGCCTATGCGATAGCTGGAAATATCATTGCGCAAAAATGCCATGTCCCCTACCTATATCGTTTTGAACTTCTTGGTACTGATAAAGATGTTCAGTCCGTTCAACAAGGCCTAAAAACGTTTTGGCAACGTACAAACAACTAGAGTTATTCCAAATGGATAAAATGCAAAATATATCAGATGTGGATTATCATGCGCTCAATGCGATGTTGAATTTATATGATAATGAAGGCCGTATTCAATTTGATAAAGACAAAGAAGCGGCTCACCACTATTTTCGACAGCATGTGAACCAAAACACCGTATTTTTCCATGATTTAAAAGAAAAATTAGACTTTTTAGTACAAGAAAATTATTACGAAAACAGTGTATTAGAACAATATGACTTTGAATTTATCAAAGCACTATTTAAACAGGCATACGCTCATAAATTCCGTTTTCAAACGTTTCTCGGTGCCTTTAAATATTACACGAGCTATACGCTGAAAACTTTTGATGGCAAACGCTATCTCGAACGCTATGAAGATCGCGTTTGTATGGTTGCTTTAACGCTTGCGCAAGGGAGTGAATCTCTTGCTAAATTGTATGTCGATGAAATTATTACAGGTCGTTTCCAACCTGCAACTCCCACCTTCCTTAACTGCGGTAAAAAACAACGCGGTGAGCTAATCTCTTGTTTTCTTTTAAGAATCGAAGACAACATGGAATCTATTGGCCGCTCTGTGAATTCGGCTTTGCAGCTATCCAAACGAGGTGGCGGAGTCGCCTTTCTAATGACCAATTTGCGGGAACAAGGCGCCCCAATAAAACTGATTGAAAACCAGTCTTCTGGTGTTGTTCCTGTCATGAAAATGTTAGAAGATGCATTTTCTTATGCCAACCAATTAGGTGCAAGGCAAGGCGCCGGTGCCGTCTATTTGCATGCTCATCACCCTGATATTATGCGTTTTCTTGATACTAAGCGTGAAAATGCAGATGAAAAAATACGGATTAAAACACTTTCTTTAGGGGTCGTTATCCCCGATATTACTTTCCAGCTAGCGAAAGATAACCAGGACATGTATTTGTTCTCTCCTTATGATATTGAGCGCATCTATGGGGTTCCTATGTCTGAAATTAGCGTTACAGACAAATACCATGAGATGGTCAATAACAAAGCGATAAAAAAATACAAAATTAATGCTCGGGAATTTTTCCAAACTTTAGCTGAGATCCAGTTTGAATCTGGATATCCGTATATTTTATTTGAAGATACTGCCAACCGAGCTAACCCTATCGCAGGGCGCATAAATATGAGCAATCTTTGCTCAGAAATACTGCAAGTTAATCGCCCTAGCGTTTATGAAGACGATTTGAGCTATCAACAAATTGGTAAAGATATTAGCTGTAATTTAGGCTCCATGAATATTGCTAAAACAATGGATTCACCGGATTTCGCCCAATCAATAGCTGCAGCTGTTAGAGCATTGAGCGCAGTTTCCGATATGAGCGATATTCGCTCTGTCCCTTCCATTGCTGAAGGTAACCGACAATCGCATGCGATTGGGTTAGGTCAAATGAATTTACATGGCTACTTGGCAAGGGAGCATATTTATTACGGCTCAGAAGAAGCGCTCGATTTCACCAATATCTATTTTTATGCGGTCACCTATTACGCATTAAAAACTTCAAACCAATTAGCCATCGAAAGAAAAACTGCATTTGTTGGTTTTGAACATTCAACCTATGCCTCTGGTGATTATTTTGATAAATATATCAACAATATTTGGCTACCAAAAACACAAACCGTTCAGGAATTATTCCGACGTTCGGGTATCGAAATTCCAACTCGTGAAGATTGGCAAGCTTTAAAGCAGTCTGTCATTACCTATGGGATTTATAACCAAAACTTGCAAGCAATACCTCCTACTGGGTCCATTTCTTATATCAATAATTCAACATCAAGCATTCACCCGATTGTTTCACGAATTGAAATTCGTAAAGAAGGTAAAATTGGTCGTGTCTACTACCCTGCTCCTTTCATGACGAATGAAAACTTAGAATATTACCAAGATGCTTACCAAATCGGCCCTGAAAAAATTATTGATACTTATGCCATGGCAACTCAGCACGTTGACCAAGGTTTATCTTTGACTCTATTTTTTAAAGATGATGCCACCACACGAGATATTAACCGAGCGCAAATATATGCCTGGCGAAAAGGAATCAAGACATTGTATTACATCCGATTACGCCAAACTGCCCTCGAAGGAACTGAAGTCGAAGGCTGCGTATCTTGCACTTTGTAATAGGAAAATATTATGACCACCAGCGCATCTAACACACCAGTAAAAGCCATTAACTGGAACCGTATTCAGGATGATAAAGACTTAGAAGTATGGAACCGATTAACAAGCAATTTTTGGCTTCCAGAAAAAGTGCCATTATCTAATGATATTCCGTCTTGGAATACCCTAACTGCTGCAGAAAAACAGTTGACGATACGTGTATTTACTGGTCTTACCCTGCTAGATACGATTCAAAATACGGTCGGTGCACCTTGCTTAATGCCAGATGCTCAAACCCCCCATGAAGAAGCGGTTTTGTCGAATATTAGCTTTATGGAAGCAGTACATGCCCGCTCTTATAGTTCAATATTTTCAACACTCTGCTCAACGGTTGATGTCGATGATGCATACCGCTGGAGTGAAGAAAACAATGCATTACAAAATAAAGCTAAGATCATCCTATCTTATTATTGTGATTCACATCCTTTAAAGAAAAAAATAGCAAGTATCTTTTTAGAATCATTTCTATTTTATTCAGGTTTTTATTTACCAATGTATTGGTCAAGTAGAGGCAAATTAACCAATACCGCAGATCTTATACGCTTAATTATTCGTGATGAGGCCATACATGGCTATTATATTGGCTATAAATTTCAAAAATCATTAGCACAATATGATGAGAATACTCAGAAAGAAATTAAGGATTTTTCTTTTTCATTATTATTCGATTTATATGAAAATGAAGTAAAATATACACAAGAGCTTTATGACACAGTTGGTTGGTCAGAAGATGTCAAAAAATTCCTTCATTATAATGCGAATAAAGCATTAATGAATTTAGGTTATGAAGCCTTATTTCCTGATACGGTCACCGATGTCAGTGCTGCGATATTATCTGCTTTATCTCCTGATGCAAATGAAAATCATGATTTCTTTTCGGGCTCTGGTTCATCTTATATTATTGGTAAAGCAGTCAGTACCGAAGATGATGACTGGGACTTTTAACCAAAGCTTTAATTTAGCTTATTGATAAACATCATTCACAACAAAAACCATACCATGATGAATTATAATGATTTTATTCATCATGGTATTTTTTGGTTCAAAAAATAGACTGATTTATTCGTTTTTTATATGTATATCTGTTTAATTACTCATTTTTAATGAGTTAATCTGGCCATTAATTTCAATTCAATCAAGTTTCGCTTCATTTTTCATTAATTTGATTAATCAATAGGCTATTAAATTCAATTTTTTCATCCATCAGTTCAACATCTATCCACCTAAAAATTAAATAAAATCAGTAGTCCCCATATTAATAAAAGCAAAGTGTATTATTTTTGAATAAATTCAACCTCACCAGTAAGTTAACTTTGATATGGAAATCATAAAAATTATCATCCTATAGCTCAATGACACTTTTATTTATATTAATAAAATCATTTTTCACCTCTAACTTTTTTGATTAATTATACTTAACCTAGGGTTGCCAGCTGATTTTATTATGCTAGGGTTTATTGCTTGCAAATTTTACTAATAACTCAAACGGAGGAATTTGAATTTAATCCATAATTAGCTAATCAATTAAACTAAATACAGGAATCTATGCCCTAATAATTTTCAAAGGATAATCATAGTTAGGAAACATAGTGTTAACTATCACTATAGAATTCATCACTCTCAATACAGGTAATACATTTTCCTTATTGATTGAAAATTGGGTAAATAATATATGGCAATAAAATTACAAGTTAAAAACTTATATAAAATATTTGGGGACAATCCTGATCAAGCATTTAAGCTATTAGAATCAGGTATGAATAAAGATGATATCTTTGAAAAAACAGGCCTAACCGTAGGTGTTCAAGATGTTAATCTGACGATTGAAGAAGGCGAAATCTTTGTTGTCATGGGACTTTCTGGCTCAGGAAAATCTACCTTGGTGCGCCTCCTCAATCGCCTGATAGAACCTACTAGCGGGCAAGTCATGATAGATGGAGAGGATATTTCCAATATCTCTGACAAAGCATTGCGCGAAGTTAGGCGAACAAAAATTAGTATGGTGTTTCAATCCTTTGCATTGATGCCACATATGAACGTCATTGATAACACCGCTTTTGGTATGGAACTTTCTGGTATTCCAAAAGAAGAGCGCCATAAGAAAGCCATGAATGCACTTGAGCAAGTTAATCTTGAAAAATGGGCGAATTCATACCCAGATGAGCTCTCGGGTGGGATGCGTCAACGTATCGGGTTAGCCAGAGCACTAGCCAATGACCCTGATATTCTGTTAATGGACGAAGCGTTCTCAGCCCTTGACCCATTAATTCGTACTGAAATGCAAGATGAACTGCTCTCCTTACAAGGAGATAAGCAACGCACTATTGTCTTTATTTCTCATGATCTTGATGAAGCCATGAGAATTGGTGACCGTATTGCCATTATGCAAGGAGGCGTTGTCGTTCAAGTTGGTACGCCTGATGAAATTCTTAATAATCCAGCGAATGATTATGTTAAGACCTTTTTCCGCGGTGTGGATATCAGCCAAGTATTCAGCGCTAAGGACATCGCGCGTAGGCGGCCAAATGCCCTATTACACATCGCACCGGGTTTTGGTCCCCGTTCCGCGCTAAAAGTCCTTAATGATGAAGATCGCTATCACGGTTATTTAATTTCCCGAGGACATACCTTTGCCGGAGTAGTTTCTGTTGAATCCTTAGAAAAAGCGCTTCACGAAAAAGCAGGTATAGAAGCCGCAATTTTAACTGATATCGAACCAATTCAAGGTGATACATCCTTAAATGAAGTTATTTCTACAGTAGCACAAGCCCCTTGCGCCGTTCCGGTTATTAACGAAAAAAACCGGTATTTAGGCGTGATTTCAAAAGGAATGCTGTTACAAGCGCTGGATAAGGAGACACCAAATGAGTAAGCAAAATCAAGAAACAACGACGAACCAGCAAGATCCATGGGCTGATACTGAAGTCACTGAGACACCAACACAAGGTACTGAAAATACACCAGCTGATGACCCATGGGCAGCGACAAGCTCTAGCGAGACAAATACCTCTGCGGATGATCCTTGGGGCAATGCATCAGACACAACAACACCTGCTGATACCAGTTCGAGTGATTGGCTTGATGCCGCACCGACTGATAGCATCGTGCCCGATCAGTTTAATATTATGGACCCCTTCCAACACACACTGATCCCCCTTGATTCATGGGTTACGCATGCTATCGATTGGGTTGTTCTCAACTTTCGTCCTGTATTCCAAGGAATACGCGCCCCCATTGATTTCATTCTGAGCGGGTTTGAACAATTTCTTACATCACTACCAGCTCCTGTTGCCATTATTATTTTCGCATTACTCACTTGGCAATTAGCCGGACGCGCAATGGGTGTGGCCACATTTATTTCGATGATAGCCATCGGGGCGATTGGTGCTTGGTCAGAAGCGATGGTGACACTATCTCTAGTGCTCACATCTTTACTGTTTTGTATTGTGATAGGACTACCACTGGGTATTTGGTTGGCACGTAGTGATAGAGCCGCTAAGATTATTCGCCCATTACTTGATGCGATGCAAACCACACCTGCATTCGTCTATTTAGTCCCGATTGTTATGTTATTTGGTATCGGTAATGTGCCTGGTGTCGTCGTCACCATTATATTTGCTTTACCGCCAATCATTCGTTTGACCATTTTAGGGATCAAACAAGTCCCAGCTGACTTAATTGAAGCCGCTGAATCATTCGGTGCAAGCCCTCGCCAAATGCTGTTTAAAGTGCAATTGCCATTAGCAATGCCAACCATTATGGCCGGGGTGAACCAAACCTTGATGTTAGCACTGTCGATGGTCGTTATCGCCTCAATGATTGCCGTCGGAGGCTTAGGCCAGATGGTCTTACGGGGTATTGGCCGCCTTGATATGGGTCTCGCGTCTGTCGGAGGGGTCGGTATTGTTATTCTGGCTATCATCTTAGACCGTTTTACCCAATCTTTAGGGCAAGATACTCGCGGCAAAACATCATGTCGTTGGTATCAAAAAGGCCCTATTGGGCTAGTCATGCGCCCATTTTGTAAAAAAAACCATTAATCAGAACATCCTCCATTCACCTAAGTGCCACTCACGTGGCACCTAACTTGGCTCTTAACTTTAAAGCCAAGCTCGCTGCGAAAAAACAGAGGGAACAATATAATGAAACATAAAATCATTCTTGCATCTGCACTAACAGCCATGTTTACCGTCCCATTTGCAGGTGCTAACGACCTGCCAGGTAAAGGGGTAAAAATTAACCCTGTGCAAAGTACGATCAGTGAGGAGACATTCCAAACACTGATTGTTGCGAAAGCCCTTGAAGAACTCGGCTATGATGTCCAACCGATCAAAGAAGTCGACTATAATGTCGCTTACGCATCAATTGCGAACGGTGATGCGACTTACTTAGCCACCAGCTGGGTTCCTTTACATAATGCGCAATATGACGCCGCTGGTGGTGATAATGTGTTCTATCGTCAAGGTAATTATGTTGTCAATGCGGCTCAAGGCTACCTCATCGACAAAAAAACCGCTGAAAAATACAAGATTACCAATGTTGAACAACTCAAAGACCCTAAAATTGCCAAACTCTTTGATTCAAATGGTAATGGTAAAGCGGATTTAACGGGATGTAACCCCGGTTGGGGCTGTGAAGCAGCCATCAATAACCATTTAAAAGCCTATGACTTAGAAAAAACGGTTGACCATAACCAAGGGAACTACGCGGCAATGATGGCAGATACCATTACCCGATATAAAGAAGGTAAGCCTATTTTATATTATACGTGGACGCCTTATTGGATAAGTGATGTCCTCAAGCCGGGCCGTGATGTAGTTTGGTTAGAAGTGCCATTCTCATCAATGCCAAACGGTGAAAAAACAGACACCACATTACCTAACGGAAAAAACTATGGTTTCCCACCAAATACCATGCATATCGTCGCCAATAAAAAATGGGCTGCAGATAACCCTGCTGCAGCAAAATTATTTGAAGTAATGAAACTACCTATTGCCGATATTAATGCGCAAAACTTAAGAATGCATAATGGTGAAGCATCTCAATCGGATATTCAGCGCCACACAAATGCTTGGATCAAAGCCCATCAATCCACTTTTGATGGCTGGGTAAAAGAAGCACAAGAAGCCGCTAAGTAAGTATAAACAGCTCGATTAAGTCACCTTAGCCACCCTAGCCGGTGGCTTTTTTACATCAATGACAAAAAGAAATAAACCAAGGTAATAAATTTTGTTTATAGTAGACGCCTAGCTAATAATAGGTAATCTTCATGAAACAGACCCAAACTGCAGAGCTAACAACGGGCCTCACTATTTTAATGGCCATTGCCACAGGTCTTGTCGTTGCCAGTAATTACTATGCTCAACCGCTTTTAGACACCATTGCGGGGCAGTTTAATTTAACCACTAATATGGCTGGGTTTATTGTCACCGCGGCCCAACTGGGCTATGCGGCAGGTTTACTTTTTTTAGTCCCGTTGGGAGATTTGTTTGAACGCAAGCGTTTAATTTTAACGATGACCTTTCTTTCGACATTAGGGCTATTAATTACAGCGCTTTCAAATAATATTTGGCAAATCCTTTTAGGTACCGCCCTTACTGGACTATTTTCAGTTGTTGCACAAGTCCTGATCCCACTAGCAGCATCTATTGCTAAGCCTCATAAACGCGGTAAAGCGGTAGGAATGATTATGAGTGGGTTATTGCTGGGCATTTTACTTGCAAGAACGGTTTCAGGTGCTGTTGCTATGGTCGGTGGCTGGCGAGCGATCTATTGGGTGGCCTTTGCATTATTGATGCTGTTAATGATTGTTCTAGCCATTAAACTCCCCCGTTACCATCAAAAAGCTAACTTAAACTACTTCCAGCTCATTGGTTCTATTGGCCGGTTATTTTTCGGCACTCCAGTGCTTGCGGTACGCGCTTCTCTCGGTGCATTATCATTTGCCAATTTTGGTTTACTGTGGACCGCAATGGCTTTCTTATTAGCCAGTCCGCCATTCAGTTATTCCGAAGGGACTATAGGTTTATTTGGCTTAGTCGGTGCCGCAGGTGCCATTATGGCCTCCCAAGCAGGGCATCTTGTCGATAAAGGCAAAGGAAAGCTCATTACAACTATTGGGTTGGTGTTATTACTATTATCCTGGATACCCATCGGTTTAGCGAAATATTCCCTGGTCGCATTTATCATTGGTATTTTGGTGCTAGACCTTGCAGTACAAGCCGTCCATGTCACCAGTCAGAGTACGTTATATCGAATATTACCTGAAGCTCGTAACCGCCTAACGGCAGGCTATATGACCAGCTATTTCATTGGGGGCGCACTAGGATCTCTACTTTCAGGCTATGCCTATGAACACGCGGGTTGGGAGGGAGTTGCGATTGCAGGTGCAATCTTAACCACTCTAAGTTTAATTATTTGGGCTATCGGTATTCGCTATGATCCCATCATCACCACAACTGATGACTAAACATAACTGATATCTGTATCAATACATTTTATGATGAAAATTTTCGAGATCACATAAACATATAAAATCTCATAATACATTAAACTTATGTGACTCAATTTTACCCATCAAATCTGTTGAATATTGAATAAATAAACAGTTCATCATAAGGCCAATAATTATCAACTGTAATAGTAAACAAAGTAAATATTAGGGAATGACACAGTTAAACAAATACAATGACTCTATGAAAAGGTAGTATAACTGTTAATAAATCAAATTATTGCTATATCAGATAATGTTTAAATTATACAAAAATAAGTAATTACACCTATCCATTAAAAATATCTATCTAAGTTGTAATTATTGGGTAACAAAAAAAATGGTATTGAGTTAATGTCGTGTGATTATATATTGTTTTGTATGATTGAAATTAGCCTTTAATTAAGCATTGGCTTGGTTGTTTTATAACCAAAAATGACACTATCAGTGTAAAAAGGTCAGCCTGCTATACAAAAATAGGTAAATTACATTCATAAAATTTATGAATCATGTATCATTATCAAAATAAAATCGGCGATATTAATTAAGTATAATTGCTAATTCTATCTTTTAATATACCATTTAGGTGGTTGATGACAGTTGTAATCTTACCAACTGAAACTAATAAGGTATCCCAATAATGGAAAGTTCATTTACACCAACTGAAGAGCTACTCAATGCTCGTGTAGAACAACAAGATTCACATGAAAGTCCTATTCCGTATCAAGAAATCCTACTGACACGCCTATGCATGCATGTTCATGGGAAGTTACTTGAAACACGAAATAATATGTTAAGGTCTCAAGGTATTAATGAAACCCTGTTTATGGCACTTATGATCCTTGATACAAAAGACTCCCGCAGTATTCAGCCATCTGAACTCAGTGCGGCTCTTGGTTCCTCACGAACCAA
Organism: Providencia rettgeri; assembly: GCF_013255915.1. Lineage (GTDB taxonomy): Bacteria > Pseudomonadota > Gammaproteobacteria > Enterobacterales > Enterobacteriaceae > Providencia > Providencia hangzhouensis. Next base: position 3,564,601 of record NZ_CP053896.1, read on the forward strand.
TGCAACACGAATTGCAGATGAACTGGAAAAAAATGGTTGGATTGAGCGCAAAGAAAGTCACAACGATAGACGTTGCCTTCATCTACACCTCACAGAAAAAGGGACGGAATTTTTAAATGGCCTATTACCACCTCAACACAGCGCATTAATTGATATTTGGTCTGTTTTAGATGCTGATGAGAAACAACAGCTTAACACGCTGATGCGTAAATTACTGACAAAACTGGATACTATAAAAGATTGACCATAACATTTGTAAGGTTAATGTATTTGAGCCATTCTTAAGCTCAAAGGTGAAAAAAAACTTTTCAGCCCATAATATTTCATTATCCTTTCACCCTTATGCTTTACGATATCCCATCAAACAGCAAAATCATTTGTAGTCTCAGTTTCCAGTGGTTATTACCTAACTACTGGAAACAACCGTGATCCTTATCCAGAGAAGTGGAGAAATACGAGTATGAGTTCCCCTGAGGAAATGCAACAAACGCAAACTCCCCAACGAAATAAAAAAAGGCAACGTAAAAGTGCGCTTATCTTGTTGACTCTATTATTTATTATTATAGGCGTTGGCTGGGGGGCCTACTGGTATCTCGTTCTTCGTCACTATGAATCAACGGATAATGCTTATGTCGCGGGAAACCAAGTACAAATACAATCCCAAGTTTCCGGCAGCGTGATGACTGTCAATGTGGACAACACAGATTTCGTGACAAGTGGAACTGTTTTGGTTGAACTGGACCCACGTGATGCTGAATTAGCTCTCGATAAAGCAAAAACAGAATTAGCCAACAGTGTGCGTCAAACCCGCCAGCACATGGTTAATAGCCGCCAGCTACAAGCCAATATTGAGGTCAAACGTTCTGAATTAAACCGGTTGCAAAATGATTTAAAACGTCGAGAAGTTTTAGGTAGTAGCCATGTCATTGGTAAAGAAGAACTACAACACGCAAGAGAAGCTGTCGTCAGTGCTAAAGCGGCATTAGACATGGCAATAGAACAATATAATGCTAATCAAGCCATAGTGTTAAATAGCTCAATTGAAAAACAACCCGCAGTAGAGCAAGCAGCAACACAAGTTCGAAACGCTTGGCTCACCTTGCAACGGACGAAAATCGTCAGCCCTGTTGATGGCTATGTTTCACGCCGCAGTGTACAAGTGGGTTCACAAATCACCCCTTCAACCCCATTAATGGCCATCGTTCCTTCCAATGGTATGTGGATTGATGCGAACTTTAAAGAAACACAACTTGCGGATATGCGTATCGGCCAACCTACGAAGGTCATTACTGATTTTTACGGTAAAGATATCGTATTTAACGGTACTGTTGTGGGACTTGATATGGGAACAGGTAGCGCGTTCTCTTTATTACCTGCACAAAATGCCAGTGGTAACTGGATCAAAGTAGTCCAACGCCTACCCGTACGTATAGCCTTAGATGAAAACCAACTTGAAGAATATCCATTACGTATCGGTTTATCCACCGAAGTTACGGTTGATACATTAGATAAAAATGGCAAAGTGCTTTCTAAAGGGATGCGTGATACCCCTGCTTACCATACTGCTGCATTAGCTGTAGATATGTCTCCTGCGGACAAAATAGTTACTGAGATAATTAATAATAACCTAGGAAATAAATAGTGGGGGTGCAATCGTGACGACAGCACCTTTAACGGGATCAAAACTCGCATGGATGACAATAGCCCTTTCATTGGCAACATTTATGCAAGTTCTTGATTCCACCATTGCTAACGTAGCTATTCCAACCATTGCGGGAAATTTGGGGGCATCCAACTCGCAAGGAACTTGGGTAATAACCTCTTTCGGCGTTGCCAATGCGATCTCCATCCCCATCACTGGTTGGTTAGCCCGTAGGATAGGTGAAGTCAGGCTATTTTTATGGTCTACAGGCTTATTCGCTTTAACTTCATGGCTGTGCGGTATTTCTGGCAGCTTAGAGATGCTGATCTTATTCCGAGTTTTACAAGGTTTAGTCGCAGGACCACTCATTCCTTTATCTCAAAGCCTACTGCTTAACAATTATCCTCCAGCCAAACGCAATATGGCCCTCGCCCTTTGGTCAATGACTATCGTTATTGCTCCGATTTGCGGACCGATTCTTGGTGGTTATATTAGTGATAACTACCATTGGGGCTGGATATTTTTTATCAATGTACCATTTAGTATTGCGATCATTTTTGCCATCATGCGCACCTTAAAAGGCCGTGAAACTAAAATATCTATTCAGCGCATTGATACTATTGGTTTAGTGCTATTGGTTGTTGGTATTGGTGCTTTACAGATTATGCTTGACCAAGGCAAAGAGCTGGATTGGTTTAACTCGACTGAAATTATCGTCCTGACCGTTATTGCTGTTGTCGCTATTGCCTTTTTAATTGTATGGGAACTCACCGATGACCATCCCGTCATCGACTTATCCCTATTTAAAGAACGCAATTTTACGATTGGCTGTTTGTCCTTAAGCCTTGCTTACATGCTCTATTTTGGAACGATTGTACTACTGCCCCAATTGCTACAAGAAGTTTATGGCTATACCGCAACATGGGCTGGGTTAGCCTCTGCACCTGTAGGATTATTACCGCTATTGATTACGCCAATTATAGGGCGTTTTGGTAACCGAATTGATATGCGTTATTTAGTTACATTCAGCTTTATTATCTATGCTGTTTGCTACTATTGGCGTGCTTATACTTTCGAACCTGGGATGAGTTTTGCCGAAGCTGCTTGGCCGCAATTTGTGCAAGGTTTAGCCATCGCTTGTTTCTTTATGCCTTTGACAACCATTACATTATCTGGCCTGCCGCCAGAAAAAATGGCCTCTGCATCGAGTTTATCTAACTTTACTCGTACCCTAGCTGGAGCCATTGGGACATCTATCACCACAACAATGTGGACCCAAAGAGAGTCAATGCATCATGAAAACCTCGCTGAATTTGTTAACCCATATAACCCAAATGCCCAACAGATGTACAGTGAACTGGCGAAAATAGGCATGAATGAGCAGCAAAGTGCGGCCTATCTTGCTAAAACGATTACTGACCAAGGACTGATTATGTCAGCAAATGAGATATTCTGGCTCTCAGCTGGGATTTTTATCCTACTGATGGTCATTGTCTGGTTCGCTAAGCCACCATTTGGGGCAGGTTCAAAAGACGGTGGTGGTGCTCATTAATTAGCCCAACCCAGTGAATAACTTGGTGATAGATATAAAAAAGCCATACATAGCGGGAATACATCCTTTTATGTATGGTCTTATTTTTCTGATAAAACGTAGGTGGTTATTTAACTTGGTTTTGTTGCCACCACTGGGCTAACATAATTCCTGTTGCAACAGAGACATTCAAGCTTTCCACTTTACCTGTTCCACCGATATAGAGACTCATATCGCCTTGATCCCACGTACTATCACTTAAACCATCACTCTCTTGGCCTAAAACTAAGACCATTTTGGCCGGTAACTTCGCTTTTGCGAGATCTTGACTACCTTTATGGCTAGAAGTCGTCACAATGGTATAACCCGCTTTGCGGAATTTATCCAAAGTATCTGTTAATCCATCTGCATCAATCGCTTTAATGTGTTCAGCACCACCTTCTGCAGTACGAATTGCCGCCCCAGACTCCAGCATGCCCGCATCCTGCAAAATCACACCTTTGATACCGAAATGCGCACAGCTACGCATAATTCCGCCCAGATTATGTGGATTTCCCACATCTTCCAGTGCTAATACGCAGTCATTACCTGCCGCTTGCTGCAAGTAAGCATCAGCACTCATTCCACCGCGTTTTTTAATGATAAAACAGACACCACCATGATGTTCTGTTCCCGATGCTTTCGATAACTCTTCGTCATCAACAACGTGGTAAGCTTTGCGATTTGCCGCCATCCATTTTAACGCATCACGAAAACGCGGTGTGACAGATTGCAAGAACCATGCGCGAACAATCGCATCAGGGCGGTTTTTAAACATGGCTTGGCAGGCATTCTCACCATAGATACGAGTTTCTTCTTGGCGCTGCTTACGCAATTGTTCAGGGTCAATTTGGCTCTTACCAACAATTCCGCCATGGTCATTCGTTAATTCTTCGCTATCTGGCTTAGAAACAGTGCGCCATGGTGAACGCTCGCGAGGTGCTTCATTACGGTTATCAGAGCGGCGACCTTCACGCCCACCTTCAGGGCGGCTTGAGCGACCACCACGATCTTGACGGGCACCATCTCGTCTATCACCACCACGCTTGTCATTACCGCGCCTATCATCACGGCCACCGCCTCGGCGTTTATCATTACCTTTATTGTTGTCCTGCTCTTCACTGCGGACATACATCACTTTTACTTTGCCGTTTTTACCACTAAAATCATTCGAGTCGTTCATCACTATCCCCTACACTAAGCTATGGCGCGAAGATTACATGATGTTGCATGGCTACGCTACCGATTCGCACTATTATCTCATCTAAAAGTTATTGAATATACTTCTATCGTATAGAAATCGTTTTGCGTACAATATGCGCCTTAATTTTAGGCCTAAAAAATATAATTCAACATGACTTCGAATGCCGTTTATCACCTGCGTCAACAGCGCCTCGCATTATCGACTAAACCGTTTAGGGCACGAGGCTGCCGAGTAAAACGTTGCCAATATTGTTTGTTACCTAACCCACAATGCCTATGCCAAGACACCATATCATCACAAGCAAAAAGCCAATTTTGCTTGATTATGTTTGATGGTGAGGTATTTAAGCCAAGTAATACAGGAAAGTTGATTGCGGATGTTTTGCCCGACACTTTGGCCTTTCAATGGTCAAGAACAGAGCCTGATGCGCAGCTATTGGCGGCACTGCAAGACACCACAAGGCAGCCTTACCTTATTTTTCCAGAAAGCTACGCTCAAAATGAACGCATCGTGGTCAATGAACCGACTTTGTCGGATAAACCCGCTTTATTTATTTTACTCGATGGGACTTGGCCTGAAGCACGCAAAATGTTTCGAAAAAGCCCTTATCTTAATGATATTCCAATGCTTTCAATTAATACCAAAGCAAGAACTGACTACTTACTCCGTACGCCATCAAGGGAAGAACAACATTGTACCGCCGAAGTTGCAGCTACCGTTTTAGAATTAGCGGGAGATTTAGACGCTTCACAACAACTCTTTAGCCACTTCAATCTTTTCCGTCAAAAATACCTTGAAGGGAAACCGCATCACCCTATTGCACAGAAGCTACTTACCGAATCCCACCTCTAACTATTTATTGGTACTGTTTTTCTCTTTCTTTTCGAGCCCAGTACCATTAAATGACAACTTTTAGATCGTCGTGCTGATAAAACGTGAACGTGCTTGTATAAATTAATTAAACTCACCAGATAAACTAGCGCAATCTCAAAGATAAGGCATAGTATTCATAAGTATCACTCAGCCACTTTTTATCTATTGAACGCTTATCTCGTTCAGCAAAGCAAAGGGTTATCAACCATGGGTTTAGTCAGTCAGTTAGAATCTTTATTCCGGCCAAAGTCTATCGTTGTCGTGGGAGCATCTGAAAACCCGAGCCGTGCAGGTTCGGTGATGATGAAAAACCTACTTACCAGCGGTTTTAAAGGTCCTATTTTACCTGTTAATCCAAACCGAAACTCTGTCCTCGGCGTACTTGCTTATCCTTCTATAGATAAATTGCCGCTCAAACCTGATCTTGCCGTTATCTGTACCCATTACTCACGTAATATCTCCTGTTTACAGCAATTAGGGGAAGCTGGCTGTAAAGTGGTTATTATTTTGTCATCCCCTTCAATTCAGTTTAATGAATTAAAAAAAGTCGCCCAGCAATATCAAATTCGCCTATTAGGCCCGAATAGCCTAGGTTTTCTCGCACCATGGCAAGGTTTGAATGCGAGTTTTTCTCCAATACCAATCTTAAAAGGAAAACTCGCTTTTATCTCTCAATCTGCTGCTGTATCGAATACCGTTCTGGATTGGGCAAGGCACCGAGACATCGGTTTTTCTTATTTTATTGCCCTTGGTGATAGCATCGACATAGATATTGACGATTTACTCGATTACTTAGCGCGTGACAGCAAAACCAGCGCTATTTTGTTGTACCTTGAGAGCATTAGTGATGCACGACGTTTCTTATCATCATCTCGCAGTGCCTCACGCAATAAACCTATATTAGTGATAAAAAGTGGTCGAACCCGCAAAGCACAAAAACTACTGGGCGATAAACCTAGCCTAGATGCCGCTTACGATGCTGCTATCCAGCGTGCAGGTCTTCTTCGCGTGCAAGATACTCACGAAATGTTTTCTGCGGTTGAGACATTAAGCTATATGACTCCATTACGCGGTGAGCGTCTTTCAATCATGAGTAATGGTTCTGCCCCAGCCGCGATGGCATTAGACGAACTTCTCTTACGTAATGGTAAACTTGCAACGTTAAGTGTTGAAACAGAAAATGAATTAAGTTCACTATTACCTCTTGATTTATCGACACAAAATCCGATTGACTTAGGAGATGATTCCACCGTTGAGCGCTATATCAATGTACTGAACAAAATGCTCGATAGCCATGACCATGACGCTTTGTTACTTATCCACACTCCCAGTGCGATAACTGAAAGTAAAACCATGGCAGAAAAAATTATTAAAACTATTAAGCAACACCCACGCGGAAAGTGGCTAACCATTTTAACCAACTGGTGTGGAGAATATTCCTCTCAAGAATCTCGTCGCCTATTTAGTGAAGCTGGGATCCCTACCTACCGCACTCCAGAAGGGGCAATCACGGCGTATATGCATATGGTGGAATATCGCCGTAACCAAAAACAATTAAAAGAAACGCCAGCCCTCCCAGTAGGTATCACCGCTAATACGCAACAGGCTCATGAATATATTCAGCAAGCATTGGAAAATAATAAGCTACACTTGGATACTCATGAAGTTCAGCCAATTTTAAAAGCCTACGGGTTAAATAGCTTACCCACCTGGATTGCACATTCGAGCAATGAAGCCATTGAAATCGCAGAGAAAATTGGTTACCCCGTTGCTTTAAAACTACGTTCTCCCGATATTGTACACAAGTCAGAAGTACAAGGGGTCATGCTCTATTTACGCAATGCTAAAGAGGTAGAAGATGCAGCTAAAGCGATTATGGAACGTGTTTCAACAAATTTCCCTAATGCACGAATTGAAGGGCTACTAGTACAAAGTATGGCTAATCGAGCAGGTGCTCAAGAGCTCAGGATCGCTGTTGAACTAGACCCTGTCTTTGGCCCTCTTATCATGTTAGGAGAAGGTGGTATTGAGTGGCAACAAGAGAGCCAAGCTGCTGTAGCTCTTCCTCCGCTAAATATGGCTTTAGCTCGCTACCTAGTTATTAATGCTATTAAAGGTTATAAAATAAAATCCCGAAGTGCTTTAGAACCATTAAACATCATAGGGTTATCTGCTTTATTAGTACGAGTTTCAAATTTAATTATTGATTGCCCAAATATTACAAGGTTAGATATTCATCCATTGCTCGCCTCAGGGGATGAATTTACTTTACTTGATGTCTCCATGGCATTAAGCCCAACAGATGATGCGACAACATCAAGGCTGGCAATTCGCCCTTATCCTAGTGAGCTAGAAGAAACAATTCATTTAAAAGAAGATCTTACCTGCTTACTACGACCGATCCTCCCTGAAGATGAACCTTTGCTAAAATCCTTTATAGAGCAAGTGACTAAAGAGGATCTTTATTATCGCTACTTTAGCGAGATCAGCGAATTTACCCACGATGATCTTGCCAATATGACACAGATTGATTATGACCGTGAAATGGCTTTCGTTGCGGTAAAAAACCCCAATACTACGCCTGAAATTATTGGCGTCACGCGAGCAATGGCTGATCCTGATAACCAAGAGGCTGAATTTGCAGTACTGGTTCGCTCTGATATGAAAGGGCAAACGCTCGGTTATCAACTTATGCAAAAGTTACTTAACTATACGCGAAGCCACGGCATTAAAAAGCTAACAGCCATAACTATGCCTGAAAACCGCAATATGATAAGCCTAGCTAAAAAACTTGGTTTTGAGATTGACGTTCAATTTGAAGATGGAGTCGTTAATCTGACACTTCACTTATAGAAATATCTAAGGACACGGCTTAACTTGTATAGTAATTAAACAAGTCGTCAATTTATACTAAATGGTTTAGCTAAATATGCTATCATCCATAGATCATTCGCTTAAAAATGTGCGCAAAGCGAGTTGCTATTAGACTAATAAGAGAAAATTTACACTGTGATGTTGTCAAAATTAAAACAAGCAAAACATCAACAATATTTGTTAAGTTTACCAAAACTCTCTCAAGAAATTGCTGATGTAAAAACGCTATATAAGACAGAAGATTTTCGTGATGAACTGCTTAAACAAATTTCTCAGGCTCAAAATACTATCTACATAACGGCTTTGTATTTAGAGAAAGACGATGCAGGTAAAGACGTACTTCATGCTTTATACGCTGCAAAACAAGCTAATACATCATTGGATATCAAAATTCTCGTAGACTGGCACCGTGCTCAGCGAGGTCGCATCGGGGTTGCAGCAAACGCCACTAATGCCGATTGGTATTATGATGTTGCAAAACATTACCCTGAAATTGAAATCCCTATCTACGGCATCCCTGTAAATACACGGGAAGCTCTGGGTGTTTTGCATCTAAAAGGCTTTTTATTTGATGATACTCTACTCTATAGCGGGGCAAGTATTAATGACGTCTATTTACAACGTCATAGTAAATACCGTTACGACCGCTATCACCTGATCAAAAATAGCCAACTTACCGCATCAATGAAAAAATTTATTGATGACGCATTACTACAAGCTGATGCCATTCATTTATTAAATACGCCAACTCGACCAAAAACAGCTGAGTTTAAGCATTTAATTAAACAATTTCGTTTGGGCTTACGGGGAGCGTCCTATCAGTTTTCAGGGAATGCAACTAATGATGAGCTGTCCGTCACTCCCTTTGTTGGTCTCGGTAAGAAAAACGATTTAAACCGTGTTATCACGCATTTAATGGGTGCAACAAACAATAAACTAACAATCTGTACGCCTTATTTTAATTTGCCTGCGGTGTTAGTTAGGGTTATTAGTCGGTTACTGCGTGATGGCAAACAAGTAGAAATTATCATTGGTGACAAAACTGCCAACGACTTCTATATCCCACCTGAAGAGCCATTTAAAATTATTGGTGCATTGCCATACCTTTATGAGATCAACTTGCGCCGTTTTGTTAGTCGCTTGCAACGCTTTATAGATAGCCAGCAATTAACAGTAAGGCTCTGGAAAGATTCGGACAATACCTACCACCTAAAAGGAATGTGGGTTGATAATGACTGGCAATTAATCACGGGTAACAACCTTAACCCACGAGCTTGGGGGTTAGATCTTGAAAACGCAGTATTAATTCACGATCCAAAACAACAGTTGCAAGAGCAACGCAATCACGAGCTAGAGTGCATTCGAACTCATACTAAGGTTGTTAGCCATTTTCGTGAACTGGATAGCATCCAAACCTATCCTGTTAAAGTGAAGAAATTAATCCGACGACTACGTCGAATACGAGTCGATCGCTTAATTAGCCGCATCCTTTAGAATTTAAACAAAGCGTCACTCCGGTGGCGCTTTTACTTTGCTACTTTAATTTTTTAGGTATCTTACCAAAAATGTTTAAATCACTGATCATTAGCTTACTTATATTCATTTCAACAGGATGTACTGGTTTTCATTGGGCTAATGATAATTGGCAAGGTAAAGATAAAGCGCAGCATTTTGCATTTTCAGCCGCGATGGCTGCGGCTGGTAATGCTTATGCAGATAAACAAAACATGCAACACAGCGATGCTGCCATATTTGGTATTCTATTTTCAGTTTCTCTTGGCGCAGCAAAAGAGCTTTATGACAGCAGGCCTAATGGTACTGGGTGGAGTTGGCATGATTTTGCCTATGATGTTGCAGGGTCAATAGCAGGTTATAGTTTATATCAGTCCTTAAAGTAACCCACGCACTTCTTTCTCATTTTTTACATTCCTCTCCTATTTTTAATATTTCGCTCACCATCGAAGTATCTATAAATTAAACCGTTATAGTTGAGCTTCTACATTAAGGAGAGTTTTATGATTGCCGTAATTTTTGAAGCCATCCCAATACCAGCGCAAAAAGAGCGTTATTTTGAATTGGCAGCCAAACTTAAATCTGAACTTATGCACATTGACGGGTTTATTGCTGTCGAACGCTTTCAATCTATTACAACAGAAGGAAAAATTCTCTCACTTTCATGGTGGGAAACAGAAGAAGCAGTAAAACAATGGAAAAACCATTTCATGCATATCGATGCACAAGTTGAAGGACAACAAACCATTTTTTCCCATTATCGAATTCGAGTTGCCCATACCTTAAAGGATTACTCATACAATAACGAGGATAGCTTTGATGTATGATATTCATGTGATTATTGAAAACCAAGTAGGTGCTTTAGCACTATTGGCGACAACATTAGGGAAACATGGTATTGGCCTTGAAGGTGGTGGCGTTTTTTCTATCGAAGAAAAAAGTCATGCTCACTTTCTTGTTACCCAGCCAGAAAAAGCACGAGATGCCTTAACTACTGAGGGTTTACAGGTTGAAAGTATCATACAACCAGTGATCCGCAAATTAAAACAAGAACGTCCTGACGAACTTGGAGAAATTGTTTCTCAACTCGCACTTCACCAAATTAATATCCTTGTTCAATACAGCGACCACAATAACAGGTTAATATTAATAACAGACAACAATATATTAGCCGCTGAAGTAACAAAGAAGTGGGAAAGCCAACCATGATACCAAGCAAAGATAGTATTCCCATTGAAGAAAAAGAGCCATTAGAACAATCTATCGCAAAAGTTGCCTCTGCGATTGCTGACCCTTCAAGGGTCAGTATTTTATGTGCATTAATGGATGGCAGGGCTTGGACAGCAACAGAATTAAGCGTAGCTGCAAATATAGCTCCATCAACAACGAGTGCACACTTAACTAAACTTTTAAACAGCCACTTAATTAGTTGTCTATCCCAAGGAAGACACCGTTATTATAGGCTTGCAGGCACAGACATTGCCGAATTATTAGAAACATTAATGGGGGTATCCATGAAATTGGAGTACACCCCACCTATAACAACACCTATTCATCTGCGAAAGGCACGTACTTGCTATGATCACTTAGCCGGAGAAATTGCCGTTCAGATCTACGAATTTATGGATAAAAATGGCTGGTTTACAGCTAGAGAAAATAAATTATCAATGATTGGTGCCAATCAATTTAAAAAATTAGGTATCGACATTGATCCTAATACAAAACGAAAAATAGCATGTGCTTGTTTGGATTGGAGTGAAAGACGTATGCACCTAGGGGGACTAGCAGGAACCTTACTATTGAAATTTTTTGCAGAAAAAGAATGGATAGAGAAAACAAAAGGTTATCGAGAAATTACTTTTACTACCTACGGTAAGAAAGCTTTAAAGCGTATTTTTAATATTAATATAGCTTAACCCCCCAACAAAATAACGAACAACCCTAGAACGATTTGATAATATACTTACCAAGCTAATTACTAATTAAAAGCAGACGTAAAACTGTATTTCTCCAAACAATGCCCCAAGTCACCTACAATAGGTTATTATCCATAAAATCCAGTATGTTAGTAATACAAAAAAGCCTCGTGATTTTTATCACGAGGCTTTGATAAGTGGCGGAACGGACGGGACTCGAACCCGCGACCCCCTGCGTGACAGGCAGGTATTCTAACCAACTGAACTACCGCTCCACTTATTCTTTTGCCTTTCGGCTGTTTACTGCTTATTGAGCAATAAACCTTTAATTAATGTCTGGCAGTTCCCTACTCTCACATGGGGAGACCCCACACTACCATCGGCGCTACGGCGTTTCACTGCTGAGTTCGGCATGGGGTCAGGTGGGACCACCGCGCTATTGCCGCCAGACAAATTCTGTTTTGTTCCCGTTTAACCCGCTTTCGCTGTTGTTAAACCAGAACTTCAATCTCAAACAAGCTGTGTGTCCCTCACCTTTCGGCTTCTCACTCTCTTTGAAAACAACTCAATCTCTCTAAAACACCTTCGGTGTTGTCAGGTTAAGCCTCACGGTTCATTAGTATTGGTTAGCTCAACGTATCGCTATGCTTACACACCCAACCTATCAACGTCTTAGTCTTAAACGTTCCTTTAGGACTCTTTAAGAGTCAGGGAAGACTCATCTCAAGGCAAGTTTCCCGCTTAGATGCTTTCAGCGGTTATCTCTTCCGCACTTAGCTACCGGGCAATGCCATTGGCATGACAACCCGAACACCAGTGGTGCGTCCACTCCGGTCCTCTCGTACTAGGAGCAGCCCCTTTCAATCTTCCAACGCCCACGGCAGATAGGGACCGAACTGTCTCACGACGTTCTAAACCCAGCTCGCGTACCACTTTAAACGGCGAACAGCCGTACCCTTGGGACCTACTTCAGCCCCAGGATGTGATGAGCCGACATCGAGGTGCCAAACACCGCCGTCGATATGAACTCTTGGGCGGTATCAGCCTGTTATCCCCGGAGTACCTTTTATCCGTTGAGCGATGGCCCTTCCATTCAGAACCACCGGATCACTAAGACCTACTTTCGTACCTGCTCGAGCCGTCACTCTCGCAGTCAAGCTGGCTTATGCCTTTGCACTAACCGCATGATGTCCGACCATGCTTAGCCAACCTTCGTGCTCCTCCGTTACTCTTTGGGAGGAGACCGCCCCAGTCAAACTACCCACCAGACACTGTCCGCACCCCAGATAATGGGGCAACGTTAGAACATCAAACATTAAAGGGTGGTATTTCAAGGTTGGCTCCACGCAGACTGGCGTCCACGCTTCAAAGCCTCCCACCTATCCTACACATCAAGGCTCAATGTTCAGTGTCAAGCTATAGTAAAGGTTCACGGGGTCTTTCCGTCTTGCCGCGGGTACACTGCATCTTCACAGCGAGTTCAATTTCACTGAGTCTCGGGTGGAGACAGCCTGGCCATCATTACGCCATTCGTGCAGGTCGGAACTTACCCGACAAGGAATTTCGCTACCTTAGGACCGTTATAGTTACGGCCGCCGTTTACTGGGGCTTCGATCAAGAGCTTCTCCTTACGGATAACCCCATCAATTAACCTTCCAGCACCGGGCAGGCGTCACACCGTATACGTCCACTTTCGTGTTTGCACAGTGCTGTGTTTTTAATAAACAGTTGCAGCCAGCTGGTATCTGCGACTGGCTTCAGCTCCATGAGTAAATCACTTCACCTAATGCCAGCGTGCCTTCTCCCGAAGTTACGGCACCATTTTGCCTAGTTCCTTCACCCGAGTTCTCTCAAGCGCCTGAGTATTCTCTACCTGACCACCTGTGTCGGTTTGGGGTACGATTAATGATAATCTAGAGCTTAGAGGCTTTTCCTGGAAGCGGGGCATGAGCTACTTCATCACCGTAGTGACTCGTCGTCGGACCTCAGCATGTAGTGAACCGGATTTGCCTAATTCACCTGCCTACATCCTTAAACCGGGACAACCGTCGCCCGGATAGCCTAGCCTTCTCCGTCCCCCCATCGCAATTATCACCAGTACGGGAATATTAACCCGTTTCCCATCGACTACGCATTTCTGCCTCGCCTTAGGGGTCGACTCACCCTGCCCCGATTAACGTTGGACAGGAACCCTTGGTCTTCCGGCGTGCGGGTTTTTCACCCGCATTATCGTTACTTATGTCAGCATTCGCACTTCTGATACCTCCAGCATGCCTCACAGCACACCTTCACAGGCTTACAGAACGCTCCCCTACCCAACAATATTTACATATCGCTGCCGCAGCTTCGGTGCATAGTTTAGCCCCGTTACATCTTCCGCGCAGGCCGACTCGACCAGTGAGCTATTACGCTTTCTTTAAATGATGGCTGCTTCTAAGCCAACATCCTGGCTGTCTGAGCCTTCCCACTTCGTTTCCCACTTAACTATGACTTTGGGACCTTAGCTGGCGGTCTGGGTTGTTTCCCTCTTCACGACGAACGTTAGCACCCGCCGTGTGTCTCCCGTGATAACATTCTTCGGTATTCGTAGTTTGCATCGAGTTGGTAAGTCGGGATGACCCCCTAGTCGAAACAGTGCTCTACCCCCGAAGATGAGTTCACGAGGCGCTACCTAAATAGCTTTCGGGGAGAACCAGCTATCTCCCGGTTTGATTGGCCTTTCACCCCCAGCCACAAGTCATCCGCTAATTTTTCAACATTAGTCGGTTCGGTCCTCCAGTTAGTGTTACCCAACCTTCAACCTGCCCATGGCTAGATCACCGGGTTTCGGGTCTATACCCTGCAACTTATTCGCCCAGTTAAGACTCGGTTTCCCTACGGCTCCCCTATACGGTTAACCTTGCTACAGAATATAAGTCGCTGACCCATTATACAAAAGGTACGCAGTCACCCTGATAAATCAAGGCTCCCACTGCTTGTACGTACACGGTTTCAGGTTCTATTTCACTCCCCTCGCCGGGGTTCTTTTCGCCTTTCCCTCACGGTACTGGTTCACTATCGGTCAATCAGGAGTATTTAGCCTTGGAGGATGGTCCCCCCATATTCAGACAGGATAACACGTGTCCCGCCCTACTCGTCGAGTTCACAACACTAACACCTTCGGATACGGGGCTATCACCCTTTACTGCCGGACTTTCCAGACCGTTCTCCTGATGCTAATGCTGATTAAGACTCTGGGCTGCTCCCCGTTCGCTCGCCGCTACTAGGGGAATCTCGGTTGATTTCTTTTCCTCGAGGTACTGAGATGTTTCAGTTCCCCCGGTTCGCTTCGTTTGACTATGTATTCATCAAACGATAGTGCAACGAATTGCACTGGGTTTCCCCATTCGGAAATCGTCGGTTGTAACGGTTCATATCACCTTACCGACGCTTATCGCAGATTAGCACGTCCTTCATCGCCTCTGATTGCCTAGGCATCCACCGTGTACGCTTAGTCGCTTAACCTCACAACCCGAAATTGTTTCAACGTTCACCTTACTATCATGGCTGTGCGTGCATTCCTTCTTTGTTGGGCAGTGCTCGCAATGCTCACATACTTATGTATGCTGCGCTTGCTGTGCGCTGGCCGCCGCGAAGGACTGACTGCTCGCTCATGCCACTCGCTAAAGTGACCGAAAATTTCAGGTCTGAAATTTTGAGAGACTCTCACATTGTTTAAGCGATAAACAATGTGCGTTGTTTTCAATTTTCAGCTTGTTCCAGATTGTTAAAGAGCATAATTATTCGCAATAGACTATTACTAATCTATTCTGAATAATCAGAAAAATTATGGTGGAGCTAAGCGGGATCGAACCGCTGACCTCCTGCGTGCAAGGCAGGCGCTCTCCCAGCTGAGCTATAGCCCCATAAAGGTATTTTCGGTATCAATATAAGTCATTAAATGACAAATCGAATTCAGGCAAGGCATAGATTGGCGAAGCTTACTTAGGTAAGTGAGCTAATCTATAACGACGCATCAATTCGATTTTGGTAGGCCTGAGTGGACTTGAACCACCGACCTCACCCTTATCAGGGGTGCGCTCTAACCACCTGAGCTACAAGCCTATCGATACCGCTACTCTATTTCATCAGACAATCTGTGTGAGCACTTCACAAAAACACTTCAATGGTAAGGAGGTGATCCAACCGCAGGTTCCCCTACGGTTACCTTGTTACGACTTCACCCCAGTCATGAATCACAAAGTGGTAAGCGCCCTCCCGAAGGTTAAGCTACCTACTTCTTTTGCAACCCACTCCCATGGTGTGACGGGCGGTGTGTACAAGGCCCGGGAACGTATTCACCGTAGCATTCTGATCTACGATTACTAGCGATTCCGACTTCATGGAGTCGAGTTGCAGACTCCAATCCGGACTACGACGTACTTTATGAGTTCCGCTTGCTCTCGCGAGGTCGCTTCTCTTTGTATACGCCATTGTAGCACGTGTAGCCCTACTCGTAAGGGCCATGATGACTTGACGTCATCCCCACCTTCCTCCGGTTTATCACCGGCAGTCTCCTTTGAGTTCCCGACCGAATCGCTGGCAACAAAGGATAAGGGTTGCGCTCGTTGCGGGACTTAACCCAACATTTCACAACACGAGCTGACGACAGCCATGCAGCACCTGTCTCAGAGTTCCCGAAGGCACTAAAGCATCTCTGCTAAATTCTCTGGATGTCAAGAGTAGGTAAGGTTCTTCGCGTTGCATCGAATTAAACCACATGCTCCACCGCTTGTGCGGGCCCCCGTCAATTCATTTGAGTTTTAACCTTGCGGCCGTACTCCCCAGGCGGTCGATTTAACGCGTTAGCTCCGAAAGCCACTCCTCTAGGGAACAACCTTCAAATCGACATCGTTTACAGCGTGGACTACCAGGGTATCTAATCCTGTTTGCTCCCCACGCTTTCGCACCTGAGCGTCAGTCTTTGTCCAGGGGGCCGCCTTCGCCACCGGTATTCCTCCACATCTCTACGCATTTCACCGCTACACATGGAATTCTACCCCCCTCTACAAGACTCTAGCTGACCAGTCTTAGATGCCATTCCCAGGTTAAGCCCGGGGATTTCACATCTAACTTAATCAACCGCCTGCGTGCGCTTTACGCCCAGTAATTCCGATTAACGCTTGCACCCTCCGTATTACCGCGGCTGCTGGCACGGAGTTAGCCGGTGCTTCTTCTGTCGGTAACGTCAATCGTTGTTGATATTAGCAACAACGCCTTCCTCCCGACTGAAAGTACTTTACAACCCTAGGGCCTTCTTCATACACGCGGCATGGCTGCATCAGGCTTGCGCCCATTGTGCAATATTCCCCACTGCTGCCTCCCGTAGGAGTCTGGGCCGTGTCTCAGTCCCAGTGTGGCTGATCATCCTCTCAGACCAGCTAGGGATCGTCGCCTAGGTGAGCCATTACCTCACCTACTAGCTAATCCCATATGGGTTCATCCGATAGCGCAAGGACCGAAGTTCCCCTGCTTTGCTCCTGAGAGATTATGCGGTATTAGCTACCGTTTCCAGTAGTTATCCCCCTCTATCGGGCAGATCCCCATACATTACTCACCCGTCCGCCGCTCGTCAGCGGAAGCAAGCTTCCCTGTTACCGCTCGACTTGCATGTGTTAGGCCTGCCGCCAGCGTTCAATCTGAGCCATGATCAAACTCTTCAATTAAAAGTAGCTTGATGCTCAAAGAATGTCTTACTGACCGTAACGTTCTTTTGTTCGGCTAACTTTGTCGGCTTCGCATCGCTTCCCCTCGCCATACCTAAGTACTGTCTCGGGTTATCTCTGCTTGCCTTCGCGTTATCCTTCCAAAATAAGCGTTACTACCTTATTTCATATATATGAATTAACGTGTTAGTCACTCTTCAAGACTTAAAATCAAATATTTTTTTGATAGTGTCCTGTGAGTGCCCACACAGATTGTCTGATAAATTGTTAAAGAGCGTTGCAGCTTTTCTTTATGAAAACCAACCTTTCGGTCGTTGCTGCGAGGAGGCGTATATTACGTTTTCCTCCGTGAGAGTCAAGCAATTTTTTGCTTTTTCTTTTCAGAATCTCTCGCTGCCGTTTCAGTGTTCATCGCGCTTTGCGTTGTCTTGTTCCCGGTCAGTGGTGGCGCATTATAGGGAGTCAGAAAAATCTGGCAAGTGTTTTTTTACATTTTTTTTCTAACTGCCTATTTACCACCCAAAAAGGCTACTTTTTGATTCTTTTTAGCGTTTCTGGCAACTCTGCGATACTGTTAATAACAATATCTGCATTATTGATTGCTTCATCGGTGACTGGCTCACCACTTTTCACTAATATAGTTGTACCGACTTTAGCGGCTTTGCCTGCCAACATATCAGCAAGTTTATCACCCACCATAATAGATGATGCCATATCTATTTTTAAAAAAGCCTGCGCGTCTAGTAGCATTCCTGGCTTTGGTTTACGGCAATTACAGTTTTGGCGATATTCTTCTACTGTAGCCTCAGTATGATGAGGGCAAAAATAAATACCGTCTAAGTCGATACCGCGATCTGCTAATGACCAATCCATCCATTCTGTGAGTTGCATAAACTGGTCTTCTGTATAAATTCCCCGACCAATACCTGACTGGTTAGTTACAATAACTAATGCATAACCCATCTTTTTTAATTCGAGCATCGCTTCAATTGACCCTTCGATAAATTCGAAATCATCAATTTTATGTACATAACCATGATCGATATTAATTGTTCCATCTCTATCTAAAAAGACTGCTGGGATCCCGTTACTCACCTGTTTACTCCTAAAATTTAGTATCTTTTTAGTATCTCATGAAAAGAAATAAAAGGAGAATAGAATAAATAGAACAATCTTTATTGACTTAGACGTCTAGACGCCTTAACATCCAACCTTATTAGATACACTATCTAAAAACAATTCAGATAAAGTTAGAAACTATAAATGATAAAGCTCTCAAATATTAATAAAGTTTTCCAGCAAGGAAGCCGTAACATTCAAGCGCTTACTGACATTAGCTTGCATGTGCCTGCTGGTCAGATCTATGGCGTTATTGGTGCTTCAGGTGCGGGTAAAAGTACGCTTATTCGTTGCGTGAATATGCTTGAACGCCCAACTTCAGGCCAAGTTATTGTTGATGGACAAGATTTAACATCAATGACTGAAAAAACGTTGACGAGAGCACGTCGCGGCATTGGCATGATTTTCCAGCATTTTAACCTGTTATCTTCACGTACCGTCTTTGATAACGTTGCTCTCCCCTTGGAACTTGATAATACGCCTAAAGAAAAAATTAAAGAGCGTGTAAATGAATTACTCGATTTAGTTGGGTTAACTGAAAAGAAAGATGCATACCCAGCAAACCTTTCTGGCGGACAAAAGCAACGTGTTGCTATAGCTCGCGCATTAGCTAATTCACCAAAAGTATTACTATGTGATGAAGCGACAAGTGCGTTAGACCCCGCGACAACCCGTTCAATTTTAGAATTATTAAAAGATATTAACCGTCGATTAGGCTTAACTATCTTATTAATTACTCACGAAATGGATGTTGTAAAACGTATTTGTGATCAAGTTGCTGTAATAAGTGGCGGTCAATTAATTGAGCAAGACAAAGTGAGTGAAGTATTCTCTCACCCGAAAACACCTGTCGCTCAAGCGTTTATTCAATCAACATTAGTTATTGATATTCCAGATGATTATAAAGAACGATTAAAAACGGCCCCAGGTAAGGACTTATCACCATTACTCAAGCTCGAATTTACAGGGCAGTCTGTTGATGCACCTTTAATTTCAATGGCTGTACGCAAATTTGATATTGATATTAATATTTTAAGTTCACAAATTGACTACGCTGGCGGCGTGAAATTTGGTGTGATGCTCGCAGAGCTACATGGCATCAATGGTGGGGTTGAATCCACAATTGCATTTTTAAAAGAGCATCATGTGAAAGTAGAGGTTTTGGGTTATGTCTGAGAGAATGATTTACCTGCTGATTAACGGCACAATTGACACTATCACAATGACCTTTGTTTCCGGCTTTTTGGGTTTTGTTTTAGGTTTACCATTAGGTGTATTGCTCTATATTACACGCAAAGACCAAGTAATGGAGAATGTAGGGCTATATCGTGCTCTTGCAGTTGTAGTAAACATTTTCCGCTCAGTGCCATTTATTATTTTACTGGTGTGGATTATTCCATTAACTTCGTTTCTTGTTGGAACGACTATTGGTTTAAAAGCGGCAATCGTTCCTTTAACAATTGGCGCTGCGCCGTTTATTGCTCGCATGGTTGAAAATGCGTTATTAGAAATTCCAAGTGGTTTAATTGAATCAGCCCGTGCGATGGGAGCGACTCCACTTCAGATTATTCGTAAGATTTTGATCCCTGAAGCATTGCCAAGTTTAATTAATGCAGCCACTATCACGTTAATTATGTTAGTCGGATATTCTGCAATGGGTGGTGCAGTTGGTGCCGGTGGTTTAGGTCAAATAGCACTACAATATGGTTATCAAACTTATAATCCTATTGTGATGAATACCGTTATTGTTCTCCTCGTCATTTTAGTAAACCTAATTCAGTTTGGTGGCGAGTATTTAATGAAAAAAGTTTCACATCGATAGTTAGTAAAATAGCTGCGCCGTTAAGGTGCTTATAAAGTCCGTTTTAAAGGGGTAAACCAATGTCTATTAAATTAAAATCTATCGCAGTTGTCGGCGCGCTATTAGGCACACTCGTTCTCACTGGTTGTGGTGAAAAAGAGAAAGATGCCAACAGCATCAAAGTTGGTGTGATCATGGGCAAAGAATTAGAAGTTGCTGAAGTCGCACAGAAAGTTGCTAAAGAAAAGTACGGTTTAAATGTTGAGCTCGTTTCATTTAATGACTTTGTTTTACCTAATGAAGCATTAAGTAAAGGCGATATCGATGCGAACGCATTCCAACACAAGCCTTATCTTGATCAACAAATTAAAGATCGTAACTACAAATTAGTTCCTGTTGGAAATACCTTTATTTATCCAATTGCGGCTTACTCTAAAAAAATTAAGTCGGTAGATGAACTCGCTGATGGCTCACAAATTGCGTTACCAAATGACCCAACTAACTTAGGCCGTTCATTGCTGTTATTACAGCAACAAGGTTTAATTAAATTAAAAGATGGTACTGGCTTAATGCCAACTGTTTTAGATGTGGTTGAAAACCCGAAAGACCTGAAATTTGTTGAGTTAGAAGCACCTCAATTACCTCGTGCTTTAGATGACCAAAAAATTGCATTAGCGATTATCAATACGACTTGGGCAAGTAGTGCTACACCTAAATTAACACCTGCAAAAGATGGTTTATTTGTTGAAGATAAAGATTCTCCGTACGTAAATATTATTGTTGCTCGTGAAGATAATAAAGATAGTGAGAACGTGAAAAAATTTATTCAGGCATATCAATCAGATGAAGTAGCAAACAAAGCTAATGAAGTCTTCGATGGTGGTGCAGTTAAAGGTTGGTAATCTTTTTTATTATTTAAAAAACGATTAAAATACTAGACGGCTTAACGCCGTCTAGTATTTTTTGTAATTTATAGACTATAAAAACAACGCGGCATTATTTTGAATCATATAAGAAAGGTATAACTTATGAGACTGTTATTGCTCACTTTGGTAACATTTGTGTTAGCCGGGTGTGGAATTAACCAATACACGAGTCCAGGGCAAAATAAAGGTTTCACTAGTATGAAATTGTCTAAACCTGTACCGAAAGTAACAGAGCCAGACACAGCAAACGTTAAATTAATGAATAGCCCAGAAGAATTATTAGGGATGCCTTTCAAAGATTTAGGTGTTGTTTCTGGGGAATCTTGTCGAGAAAGCGTTCAAAGCCCTCCGGCAAATTTGAATACCGCAAAAAACAGTATGTTAACACAAGCTGCCTATATTGCGGCTGATGCCGTACTTTTACACCAGTGCCAAACCATGACCTCTCCAGGTTGTTATCAGGCAACTATCTGTGAAGGCAGTGCATTACAAATTGTTGAATAAATATCTTATGCAATCTTTTCAGTTTAATGTTATTGGGCACATTGAATCACCTTATAAAGAAAAGTTTGCAATCCCTCGCCAACCTGGACTTGTTCAGGGGGGTGCGGGACGCTTACATCTGCATTCTCCATTCAACGACCCAAATGCGGTGCGAGGACTCAGTCAATTTAGCCATGTTTGGGTTCTATTCGTTTTTCATCAAACAATGAAAAATGGCTGGAAACCGCTAGTGCGCCCTCCAAGACTAGGTGGCAATGATAAAATGGGTGTTTTCGCAACCCGTTCAACATTTAGACCAAACCCAATAGGCATGTCTCTTGTTGAATTACATGGAATAACAATAGAAAACAGTCAAGTGATCCTTGAGCTTGGTAGCCTTGATTTAGTAGATGGCACCCCTGTTATCGATATAAAACCTTACTTACCCTTTGCTGAGGCAATACCGACCGCAACTGCAGGGTACGCACAGGACACACCTTCAGATGATATGCAGGTTATATTTACCCCAGAAATAGAAACTGAATTAGATGATTATCAAAATCAGTACCCGGGTATTAAACAATTTATTTCACAAGTTTTAATGCAAGACCCTCGCCCCGCATATAAGAAACAATCTACTGAAACACGTGACTATGCAGTCCATTTATTAGATTTTAATATTCGCTGGCGGGTAATTGATGGTGTGACTGAAGTATTCGCTATCGAACCATACGAAAAATCACGTTAACCCCTTTTGGCAAGTCTCCGTCACTGGTAGACTAGCTCACTATATACCTTGGCAAATAAGTCGTTTGCCATAACTTGTTGTTCTAATGGAACCTATACAATGCGTACTAGCAAATATCTGCTCTCAACTCTAAAAGAGACCCCTGCGGATGCAGAAGTTATCAGCCATCAGCTGATGCTGCGTGCAGGAATGATCCGTAAACTTGCTTCCGGTCTGTATGACTGGTTACCCACTGGTGTTCGTGTTCTGCGTAAAGTAGAAACCATCGTCCGTGAAGAAATGGAAAATGCAGGCGCTATCGAGGTATCTTTACCCGTCGTTCAGCCTGCAGATTTATGGCAAGAAAGTGGACGTTGGGAACAGTATGGTCCTGAATTGCTGCGTTTTGTTGACCGTGGTGAGCGCCCGTTTGTTCTCGGCCCGACCCATGAAGAAGTGATCACAGATTTAGTCCGTAACGAAATCACCTCTTACAAGCAATTGCCATTGAATTTATTCCAAATTCAAACCAAATTCCGTGATGAAGTTCGCCCACGTTTTGGCGTGATGCGCTCGCGTGAATTTATTATGAAAGATGCATACTCTTTCCACACTAGCCAAGAATCATTGCAAGAAACCTATGATGCGATGTACGAAGCCTACAGCAAAATTTTCACGCGTATTGGCTTTGATTTTCGTGCCGTTCAAGCTGACACTGGCTCTATCGGCGGTAGCGCATCCCACGAATTCCAAGTATTAGCAAAAAATGGTGAAGATGACGTTATTTTCTCTACCGAATCTGATTATGCCGCTAACATTGAATTCGCAGAAGCATTAGCACCAACAACGCCACGTTGCGCTCCAACAGAAGAGATGCGTCTTGTTGATACGCCTAATGCAAAAACAATCGCAGAACTCGTTGAGCAATTCAATTTACCTGTTGAAAAAACTGTTAAGACATTGATTGTTCATGCGAAAAAAGATTCAGGTCACACGCTCGTCGCTTTATTAATTCGTGGCGACCATGAGTTAAATGAAATCAAAGCAGAAAAACACCCATTAGTGGCTAGCCCATTAGAATTCGCCACGGAAGCTGAAATCAGAAATGCAGTGAATGCTGGCCCGGGCTCTTTAGGCCCAGTCAATATGCCACTTCCGATTGTTATCGACCGTAGCGTTGCAGTAATGAGCGACTTTGGTGCAGGCGCAAATATTGATGGTAAACACTATTTTGGCATCAACTGGGAACGTGATTTGGCGTTACCAGAAGCTTTTGATTTACGCAACGTTGTTGAAGGAGACCCAAGCCCAGATGGTAAAGGTGTACTGCAAATTAAACGTGGTATCGAAGTTGGCCATATTTTCCAATTAGGGACTAAGTACTCAGAAGCAATGAAAGCTTCAGTCCAAAATGAAGATGGACATAACCAAATCGTCACCATGGGCTGTTATGGCATTGGTGTAACGCGTATTGTTGCCGCTGCTATTGAACAAAGCCATGATGACCGAGGAATTATTTGGCCGGATGCAATTGCTCCGTTCCAAGTGGCTATTTTACCAATGAATATGCACAAATCTTATCGTGTTAAAGAAGTTGCAGAAAAACTTTACGCTGACTTAAAAGCAAATGGTATTGATGTGATTTTCGATGACCGTAAAGAGCGCCCAGGTGTGATGTTTGCCGATATGGAGCTGATTGGTGTTCCATACACTATCGTTATTGGTGACCGTAACTTAGACAACAACCAAATTGAATATAAATCACGCCGTAGTGATGATAAAGAATTGGTTGGCTTAGAAAATGTCATTAGCTTCCTAAAAGGTAAGCTCGGTAAATAAAATAAGTTAAAAGCTAGAAAATAAAGCCCAAATTTCGGTTATTTGAATTTGGGCTTCTTTTTTAGATGTCTCGGTACGAACCAATCTTAAAATCATCCGCCAAAATCTGTGATTTTAAATTTTCAGATGTTAATACTTCCAATTCATTTAAACGTGGATAAGCATAGTTACTTTTTAATAGCGCATTATCAATAAACGCAGGATGACTCATAACTTCAATAGAATTATTACCTTGTGCTTTAGCTTCATTAATAATCTTCAAAAATAACGCTTCTGAAATTTGATCACCATAAAACTCACTACTGAAACAGTCAGTGCTTGCCACTTGATATGATAATGGCGGCCAATTTTTCTCTAATTGGCGATCAACACGTAACGCGACCCCCTTTTCTTGGGCGAAAGCAACTACAATTGGAAAAATACCCTCAATCATATGAACATGATGATGGCTATCGATATGGCTCGGTTTTTGACCAAAAATTTCGATAAATTTTTGATATTGCAGATTTAGCTCTTGTTCAATCTCAATCAATGGTAAATCATTAATATCAATATCCCAAAGCCATTTACCCAATAGCCCATCACGGCTGAGAGTAGGCATTGATGAGAAAGGCTTCCCAGCCGTTAAAACAAAATGCATCCCCACTGCCAGATTCGGATTCTCTTGGCTTAATTTAGCCGCATGGGATATTGCGGGCATATTCATCATCGCGCTTGTTGAATGAACAACCCCATTACGATGAGATTCAATGATGCCGTAATTAACGGCCTCGCAGAGTCCAAAATCATCGGCATTTACAATAAGTAACACAGCCATATGCTCTCCCTTGGCACTATAAGCTATTTGGCTAATTAACCTTCTTGCTCAAGCTGTTGTATTGCTTTAGCGAAGTTCGGTAGGTGTTTTTTATGGGCGATAAGTAATTCCTTAGAAATTAAACGCGCATCGTTATCAGAATGAATTAATGGGTTTAGATTCATCGCCAATAAAACATCATTAAACTGACCATTTACTGCAGCTTGGCTAGTGGTAATCTCAAAAGTTTTTAAGGTATAAATTAAACCAAGTACTTTATCATCAAAATGCTTTACTCGTGGGTGCGGTTTTGCGCCATCACGACCTAATAAGCATGTCATTTCGACTGTCCAGTCTTCAGGAATATTATCAATATGCCCATGATGTGGAATATTAACGTAGTGCTCCGTTTGTTTGTCATTGTATATTGCATTGATGACTTCACAAGCGGCATCTGAATAATAAGCTCCACCTCTTAATTCAAGCTCTTTAGGTTTTACATCTAATGTTGGATTTTTATATAGTTCAAAGAGTTGATGCTCAACTTTTTGCACGACTTGAGCCCTAGCCCCCCCTTTATAATACTCGCCAAGCTCAATCGCTAGCATTTCCTTAGGTTTAAAATAGTACAATAAATAAGAGCATGGGATCAGATTTAATCCACGAATTAATCCTTCATCAAAAGCAAGGTCTGTAATATTTTTAACTGAATTTGCGCTTAATGTTCCAGAGGCAATCCCTTCTAATAACTCATTAAACCGTGATGAACCATTTACAATAACGTCTTTGATAAAAACCATATGATTTAAACCAAATAAGTCGATAGATAATTCATCGCTATCGGATAGTTTCAAAACATCGGTAATAAACATTTTCATACCGATAGGTATATTACAAACACCAATAAAACGTTTGAAGTTAGTGTGGCGATAAACAGCTTCAGTTACCATACCTGCGGGGTTGGTGAAATTAATTACCCAAGCATTCGGGCAAATTTCTTCGACATCTTTAATAATATCAAAAATCACAGGTATTGTTCGCAGCCCTTTGAATAAGCCACCAGCACCGTTAGTTTCTTGCCCCAAATAACCATGTTTTAAGGGGATTGATTCATCCAACGCACGTGCTTTTAATTGCCCAACTCTTAATTGAGTCGTCACGAAATCAGCGTCTTTTAATGCTTCTCGCCTATCAAGCGTTTTAAATATCTTGAGTGGTATATTGGCATGTTTAACCATGCGCTCGCATAAATTATAGATAATATCTAATTTTTCTTTACCTTCATCAACATCCACTAACCATAATTCAGTAATAGGTAACTCATGGTAACGTTTAATAAAACCTTCTAGTAATTCAGGAGTGTAGCTACTCCCTCCCCCAATGGTGACAACTTTTAATTTCTGATTCTGAGTCATATTAACCTCATTGTACCTTTATAATAGACATAGAAAAGCACACCATCTTTATAGAAAAAGATGGATATGCTTGAGACGCATAGAAATGGGAAGATTATTTAGGTAATAATTTAACCTACCATTTTTTGTTCAACACTAAATAGATTTTTTCTGTAATCACTTGGTGTTAATGAAGTTAGCTCTTTAAATTTTTTAACAAATAAACTTGGACTGCTATAACCGGATTCAAAAGCAATATCCGTAATTGAATAATTAGTTATTTCGAGTTGCTTTTTAGCAAAATTAATTCTGATATCATTAATAATCTGCATTGGCGTTTTGCCATAATAGCGTTTTGTTGCCCGAGTTAAGTACTCTTGTGATTTTCCCGTTATCGAAATCATATTTTGTAGAGCACTTTCACTAAACATAGCGATATCATGCATTTCTTCCAATGTATTTTTTAGCCATTGAGGGGCATCATCTCGCATACTTTTTTCACGATAATGGCGTAATCGATTTACGACATTAAATGTAACCAACTCAATAAATTCATTAAATTCACTATCACGAAAATTTAATGATGCAATCACGGACTCTATATAAGCCATAAATTCATTTTTTAATTGATAGCCTTGCGATGCAACAAAATAACTTGGTAATAGTGGTAAATAATGTTTATCAAAAAATGATTTACTAATTCCAACATTGAGTATCCGTGTAGGCCCAAAATCATAAGAGCTTTCATGATGCGACCCTATTGGGAGAAAAATAAAATCTCCCCGCTCTAATAAAACTTTTTTCCCATTAATTATTTGATAACAACGCCCCGTTAGAACAATCATATATTCATAATAATCATGTTGATGCAGTCCACTTGCACTCTCAACTTTATTATAAATAAAGACATGAAAGGTTTTATTATTAAAAAGTTCACTTTCTTGAACGAGTTTAATTTCAGCATTAGTGTCGGTTCTATTCATCAGTGCCTGCATCATGGCTCCCTCTCTAATGGTTTAATTTTTCATGTAACTCAATTAACTCTGTAATTAATTCACGGGCTAACATGGCATTCATTAAATGATCTTGTGCATGAACCAGAACTAAGCTAACTTTGATTCGTCCTTCACCCATATCACTTTCAATCAATTGAGTTTGCACTTTATGCGCCTCATTCAGCGAAGAGTGCGATTGTGCCATTAAACTTTTTGCCGTCACAAAATCACCTTCTTTCGCCTTTTTTAATGCGGTATAAGCCAAGCTTCTTGCTTGCCCTGCATTAATAATCAGCCCCATGACAACTTCTTCAAGTTCATCCATAGTCGCATTTTCTTGGATATCATTAAGTTCAAACATACTTTTATCTCTATTTTGATGGGAGGAGCAAACTCCCCCTATTTTAAAACTTAAGTGCGTTAGCAATATCTTCTTCACTCTCTTCTTCATCGATTGTGTTTTGTGCTTTATTAGAAATCACAACGAACGGAAGATAAACGAGTACAGCCACACCAAGGTTAAATAATGCAAGTAGTAAGGCAGCGATACTACCATTAGTATTGAAGAATGCAGCCAGACCCGTCGGCATTGTCCATGGTGCGATATTCGTCACTGGTGGGATAATCCCTAAATAATAAGCCGCGACCATTATTCCTGCCAATAAAGGCTGAATAAGAATAAATGGAATAAACATAACCGGGTTCATAATGATCGGTAGACCAAAAATAATCGGCTCATTAATTTGGAAAATACCTGCCGGTAATGCTAATTTTGCAACCTGACGATGGTCGGCACGACGTGATGCGATAAAAATAGCGATAATTAATCCTAATGTAGCGCCCGTTCCACCTAAGAATACATAGGAGTCAAGCATCGGTTTTGCCCACATATGGAAGGATTTGCCCGCAGCAATCGCAGCATCAACTGAACCATACTCTGCATATAAAGACACGTTTTCTAATGCCCACGGTGTCATTATACCGCTGTCTAATGCGGTTAATGCGAGAGAACCATGGATACCAAAGAACCATAATAGAGAGGTAAATACAACATATGCCCAGCCAACAACATTCCCCATAGAAGCAAGTGGTGTGGATACTGTGTCCATAATGATTTGATGGAAATTACTACTAATACCGCTTAGCGCCCACGACACAATTCCCATAATTGATAAGATGATAAAACCAGGAATAAGTGCAGAGAATGAACGAGATACGGATGGTGGTACGCTATCTGGTAATCTAATCACCCAATTACGGCGAACAATAAAAGTGAACATTTCAGCAACGACTAACCCTAGAATGATCCCTGAAATGATATTAGCCCCACCGAGCCAATTAGCACCAACGGCATAAGCACCATTGACGTCATATGGTGTGACTGTCATAAAAGAAGCAACAGCTAACAAACCAGCAGCAAGTGGATCAACCTTACGTTCTTCCGCCAGTGCCATCGCAATAAAAAAAGGTGCCATTAAGGACATAATTCCCAATGTCCCGTTATAAACGTTTCCACCAATGGCTTTAAAACCATTTAGTGTTTCTATCGTTGAAGGCTCTAGTCTAACCCCCAAAGAATAGAAAAATGACCCTGTATCAAAACTCAGAAAAACATTATTAATTAACACAAACATTGCCCCAACTAAGGTCAGAGGCATAATTCGAATAAAACCATTCTTTATTGCATTAACATGAGGTTGCTTTCCCAATCTAACAGCGAATGGAAGGAGTACCTTTTCAAGCGAAGTGATAAAAAGACTCATAAAAATACCCTCAATTTTTTGAGTATGCTCCATTCTTAACTAATTACGTTATGTTAATAACGTTAATGTTGATGGAGTTATTATGTTGTAGAGGTTGTAAATAGCTTTTTGGTATTAGCTTGCAGTTTGTTTTTTTATAATTGCAACGGCAGCTTTTAGTACACCGAGCCCATCCACTTTTCCGTACAAAAGTGAATCAATAACTTCAACTGGCTTGTTAGGTAATAATTTTTGGATATCCGATAACATCCAAGCAATTTGCGGGCCGAGTAATATCACATCCGCATCTACACCTTTTTCTGAAGCTAAGCTTTCAGGGAAGGCCTCTATATTGACAGGTACATCGTATTTTTCTGCTTGCTGTCTCATTTTGTTAACTAGCAGTGAGGTAGACATTCCTGCAGAACAAAATAGATAAATATTTTTCTTATTCATTCCTTATCCTTTGATTCGTTCTATTTTTTATTACCGCTATAACTTATAAGTTTTCTTATAGACTTATCATCTAACCCAACCCTACACACTAAAGCAATTAATTATCTCTAGTTGAATTGAGTATACTGCCTTCCCAGCATTTTCGATAATTCAAACTAACCAACAATTGTCTCCCATTGACCAACAGCCATGACAATCCTCACATTTATATAAATATTTTGCGTCAATAAAAAAGTTATATTGATATCAAATAATGATAAGAAAAAAATTAAAGATGGGTAATACGGCGTTTTAATTGGTAATTTATAGCCCAAAAAGAAAAAGACCCACTTCAGTTGAAGTGGGTCTTCTTAAGAAAGAAAAAAGTACGAATTAGTTGCAAGAAGCAGATTTGTCGAACTTAATTGCACCTGTTGGGACTAATGCGGAATCAAACTGGCCCTCTTCCATTGAAGGACGAATGGTATAATAACCTTCAATTTCAGCATAGACAGGTGTACCACCATCTACCCCAGTTTCTCCATACGCTTTTTCTAATTCAACACCAGAAACAGCGTATTGGCGACCACTATCGCACTCTTTGAAAACAGCTGCATCAGCCATATAGCGGTACTGCCCCACTTTTTTACTTGGCTTAACTTGGTCTAACGTATAATTCATCTGTGTTTCAATCGGGTTACCGTCTAAATCCAGCAAGGTCACTGATTGACCATCTGCTGATTGGGCAAAATAAGTACTTTCACCTTTAGGATTAGTTGCTCGTAGTTTATTATTTTCTATATCCCATTTACCAGTATCATGGAAAGCTGTATCACCATCTTTCGTTCCTAAGTAAACGAGCTGTTCAACATAACTACCATCTTGGTTAACTAACAATGTCGCCTCAATACCAGAGCAATCCGCGCAAGGTAAAACCCCTGTATAGACTTTATCGACTGGTGCTGCATCAATATTTTTTGTCGCACTCTGGCAGCCAGCTAACGTAATACTTCCAACCGCCATTAAGACTAACATTAGTGATTTTTTCATTATAATTCCCTTAAAACCATGTGTTTTAACTTGTTAACCAATATAAACATCATAGCATTTCATCTAATAAAAATATGTCAAACATAAGAAAATTCGGACATTACTGATAAAATACGTTGTGTATTGATTTAGTGAATAAGAATTGTCTTTTTCCCTGCGCTGTGATTATAGTTATTAAAGTTACTGTGCTATTATCGTACTAAGCACATTTTTGCTTAGTACAACATGTTCAAGGCGGCAATAACCGCCACTAACACAGTGGTGAGGGAATATGTCTACAGATACTGAATATCAACCTATCAATTGTGATGATTACGAATATCTAGAAATCGCATGCCAACGTCAGCTAAAGTTGCAAATAATACTTAATGACGGCGTGAATATTGAGGGGAAGGCCAGTGATTTACTCCTACGAAAAAAAGTTGAGTACCTGATTGTTGAGACACATGATGGAACCAAGGAGTTAAGATTGGATTGCATAATTTCCTTCAGTCATCCTGAAATCGGCACAATTGTTGTCGACCACTCTCACTAATACTCACGATTTTGAGTCCTTCTATAGCCCCTTATGGTAATCACAGTCATAAGGGGCTTCTCATTAATTTAATACCTTAAATTCCCCCTCTTTTTGCCAATCGATGGCAATGCCCAGAGACGCTTCATCAACCAACCCCTCAGGGGTAATAAAGCACCCTACTGCGGTAATGAGCTGGTCGTTATAATAAATTAATGGCACTCTTTCTCTCATCCATGGAGCTACGCCTAATTCTTGCCAGATCTTCTTACTGCTTCTGGAACGATGGCGTCCTACTATTTTCAATGTGCCTTGCAGCCCAAAACGGATTGTCACATTTTCATGCGAAAGTGGTGGCCGTATCTGCCCCTCTCCTTCCATAACTTGTAATATTCCTAAGGATTCAGGTAACTCAATAGCCTCAGGAAAAGCCCATTCAAACTGTTTATTTAATAGACTATTAATGCGCTTAACAACCCACAATGCGCCTTGATAACGACGAATTTCAAATTGCCCTAAGCGGCAAATAGGGTCAGCGTCTTGCCGAGCTAACGCGACTTCTTGCCAAATACGTTCCAATTGGTTAAATGGCGGCATTGGTAATTGGTGCAAACCAACCCAACGACGAATTAAAGCATTACGTTTGGAAGATGAACACCCTTGCAAATCATCTATAAATAGGCCCCCTCGGTAATCCATCATACCTTCAAGGGTCTCTTTTAATAACTCATCGAGTAATGATTCTTGCTCAGCACATAACGCGGCACTGCGCGCGACAGCATGAGAAAAATGTGGCCAGCGCTCAGACAAAGTGGGCATAATATGAAGACGTAAAAAATTTCTATCATAACGGTCATCTTGGTTACTATCGTCCTCAACCCACGACAATTGTTGTTCTTGCATATAAGCTTCTAGCGCTATACGGGGTGTTGAAAGTAATGGGCGTAATAGCCATGTTGAACCGCAACACGCTGAAAAACTCAATAATTCAGGCATTGAAGACAACCCTGCTGGCCCACTACCACGCTTTAACGCTAACATGAAAGTTTCTGCTTGGTCATCAAGATGTTGAGCCGTAACTAATACCTCGCCTTCTTGTAATTCTTCTCGGTAAGCCTGATAACGAGCTTCTCGTGCTGCTGCTTCAATACCTTTTTGGCTTGAATCAACCACGACATGTCGGCAAATAAAAGGAATGTCCCATTGTGAACATAATTGAGCACAATGCTGCTCCCATTCGTTTGCTTTTCTATTCAAGCCATGATGAATATGAATAGCACGAATTTCTAGTGAAGGAAGCCGTTGTTGCCGAATAAGATAAAGTGCATGTAATAAAACTGTAGAGTCAATACCACCACTGAATCCCACTAGAATTTTTTGAATACCACTTATTTTATTAAGAACTTGTTCAACAATTACTTGCGAATGCTGCGCCATTTATTCGCCCTTCTTACGACTTCTGACTTTGGCTTTTTGCGCCAACACACAGAACACCAGAAATAATTACCAGTAATACCCCAATTGCATACGCAATTTCAAAAACATCATTTAAGATTAACACTAACCAGAGTACCGATAATACGGGAGATAAAAATACCACAGAAGCTATTTTCGCTGAATGACCTGTATTCATCGCCTTAAACCACAAAATATAAGACACCCCATTGATTAAAATGCCATTAACCAGTGTTGGCCAAAAAGCTGCTTTTGAAGGTAACTGCATTTCACTAAATAGTATCAGTAAGGCAAAAGAAGTTAGCGTTGAAAAAATAAATAACCACACAGTACTAATATAGGGGTCTATCGAATATTGGCGAGAAAAAACTGACATTAGTGCAAAGCAAAATGCACCACTAAAAACCAGTAATAACGCTGTTGGGTTTTCAACATGTAGCTGTGTAATTTGCCCTTTAGTAAAAGTAATAACCACCGCAATAAAACCAACTATGATGCCAATTATTTGTCTTCCAGCTAATTTATCTTTTAGCAATACTACTGATAACAAGATAATAACTAATGGCCAGCTATATTGAATGACCAATACGGCGATACCATTTTCAATGGAATATCCGTAATACAGTAACAAGTAGAATAAACAATCAAGAAAACCAAGAACAAAGACTTTGATTAGTACATCTCTTGGCAAGATAAACAGTTTTGTCAGCCGATACCCAGAAGCAAGTGCAACAATAATTACAGATATCGCTGAAATTAAGTTTGACCAAAAAAGGAATTGGAAGCTATTCATACCTTCTTGCCCAAAACGAGAGACAATAGGAATAAAGCTCCATATCAATACGCAAGTAAAAGCATATAGCAAATAATTATATTGTCGCACCCTAGTTCCTATCTATTATTATTTTCAGCAGATGAATAATTTAAATCAAAACACTCTGTTATCATTAAAAATGACTAGCTTAAAAATAAAAAAACGGGAGCTGGCAAAAAGCAAACTCCCGTTTTTATTAACGATTAGCGGTTAATAATTAGCAATAACCATAGTCCATCAGACGCTGATAGCGGCGGTTTTTCAACGCTTCGGCATCTAATGCATCTAATTCGTTTAAGTCCTCATTCAGGCGTGCTTTTAGCTGTTCCGCAATTTCATCATAATTACGATGTGCACCGCCTAATGGCTCAGGAATAACATTATCAATTAATTTCAGTTCTTTAAGACGTGGAGCAGTAATCCCCATCGCCTCTGCTGCTAGTGGTGCTTTATCTGCACTTTTCCATAGAATGGAAGCACAGCCTTCTGGTGAAATAACAGAATAAGTACTGTATTGCAGCATATTGACTTTATCACCAACACCGATGGCAAGAGCACCGCCAGAGCCACCTTCACCAATAACAGTACAAATGACTGGGACAGATAAACGTGACATTTCACGTAAATTACGTGCGATAGCCTCTGACTGACCACGCTCTTCAGCACCAACGCCCGGATAAGCCCCAGGAGTATCAATAAAGGTAATAATAGGCAAGTTAAAACGCTCAGCCAGTTCCATCAGACGCAATGCCTTACGGTAACCTTCTGGGGCTGGCATACCAAAATTACGACGGATTTTTTCTTTTGTCTCACGCCCTTTCTGATGCCCAATAATCATAACTGGGCGACCATCTAAACGCGCCATTCCACCCACAATGGCTTTATCATCTGCATAAGCACGATCACCTGCTAATTCTTGGAAATCAGTAAAAATGCGAGAAATATAATCCAATGTATATGGACGACGTGGATGACGAGCGAGTTTAGCGATTTGCCAAGCTCCTAGATCAGAGAAAATTTTACGTGTCAGTTCAACACTTTTTTCACGTAAACGAGCAACCTCTTCATCTAGGTTGACTTCTAAGTTGTTATCTTGACGGCTAACCGCTGTTAGAGAATCAATTTTCGCCTCTAATTCCGCGATTGGCTGTTCAAAATCAAGAAAATCCAGACTCATAATATTCCTATTTTAGTCAAATTCTAATTCTACCTGCTCACTACCCAGCAGAGTTCGAAGATCGTTCAGAAGGGGATCCACTGGCGTCACACGCCAAACAACACCAAATTTAAGCTTGGCTCTGGCATCATCCTTCTGGTAATACAGATGAACCGGGATCGTTCCTGAACGATGAGGTTCAAGAGTACTGCGAAGCCGGTTCAGCAATTGATCGTTAATTTGTTTATCTGACAGTGAAATTGCAAGTCCTCGTGCATATTTCTCCCTTGCTTCACTAATATCCATTAACTCACGCACTGTCATTTTATTACCACCATTGAAATCATCAAAGCTGACCTGACCGGTGGCTATCAGGATATTGTCTTTTTCCAACATATGTTGGTATTTATCGAGTGCATCTGAAAATAACATAATATCCAGACGACCGGAACGATCATCAAGCGTACAAATACCTATTCTATTTCCACGCTTGGTTGTAATGACTTTAGCTGAAAGTACTAAACCTACCACAGTTGTCACTTGACCACGAGGGGTGGGGTTCACATCTTTTAATCTAAG
The DNA here is from genome assembly GCF_013255915.1 of Providencia rettgeri. Classification (GTDB taxonomy): domain Bacteria; phylum Pseudomonadota; class Gammaproteobacteria; order Enterobacterales; family Enterobacteriaceae; genus Providencia; species Providencia hangzhouensis. The sequence continues at coordinate 3,599,722 of NZ_CP053896.1, forward strand.
CCCATTAGTATAGCGCTCTATTTCGCTCAAGTATCGCGTTATTGGATGCCCTGTTAAATATAAACCAAGCGTTTCGCGTTCACCATCCAATACCACCTGCTCTGGCCATTTAGGCACACTGGCGTATGAACTTTCGACTTGTTCAGGTGCTTCCGCTAATACACCAAACATATCTGCTTGGCCTATTGCCTCTGCTTTAGCGTGTTGGTCAGCCGCTTTTAATGCATCTTCAAGGGAAGACATCAATGCCGCACGGTGAGGGCCTAATCGGTCAAATGCCCCTGCCATGATAAGCTTTTCCATCACACGACGATTAATTTTTTTAATATCGACTCGCGCACAAAGGTCAAAAATCTCTTTAAATATCCCGCCTTGTTGACGCGCTTCAACAATCGCTTCAATCGGGCCTTCACCGACCCCTTTAATTGCACCGATACCGTAAACTATCTCACCTTCATCATTCACATGGAAGTGATAAAGCCCACTATTGATATCTGGTGGCAATACTTTTAAGCCCATTCGCCAACATTCATCAACTAAACCGACCACTTTTTCCGTGTTGTCCATATCAGCGGTCATTACAGCAGCCATAAATTCAGCGGGATAGTGAGCTTTTAACCATAATGTTTGATAAGAAACTAAAGCATAAGCTGCTGAGTGCGATTTATTAAACCCATAACCGGCAAATTTCTCTACCAAGTCAAAGATTTTCATTGATAACTCGCCATCTACCCCGTTTTTGATTGCTCCTTCTTCAAAAACAGAACGCTGCTTCGCCATTTCTTCAGGTTTCTTTTTCCCCATCGCACGACGCAGCATATCTGCACCGCCAAGCGTGTAACCGGCTAAAACCTGAGCAATTTGCATAACCTGTTCTTGGTATAAAATAATACCATATGTGGGCTCTAGAACAGGTTTTAATGATTCATGTTGCCATTGTACATCTGGATACGAAATTTCTTCACGACCATGCTTACGGTCAATAAAGTTATCTACCATGCCTGATTGTAATGGCCCGGGGCGGAATAATGCTACCAGAGCGATCATATCCTCAAAGCAGTCGGGACGTAATCGCTTAATTAAGTCCTTCATTCCACGGGATTCCAACTGGAATACTGCCGTGGTTTCTGAGCGCTGCAGCATATCAAAGCTTTTTTGATCGTGCAGCGGAATCGCCGCAATATCAACCGGCTCTAAGTTTTTCTTAGCACGGCGCGCGTTGATCATTTCCAACGCCCAGTTAATGATCGTCAACGTCCGTAAGCCGAGGAAGTCAAACTTCACTAGCCCTGCATATTCGACATCGTTTTTATCGAATTGCGTGACGGGGTTATTACCTTCCGCATCACAATACAGTGGCGCAAAGTCAGTAATTTTAGTTGGAGCGATAACCACCCCACCCGCATGTTTACCGGCATTTCGAGTGACCCCTTCGAGTTTACGCGCCATATCGATAAGCGCTTTAACCTCTTCATCAGCTTCATAAATTTCAGGGAGCTGTGGCTCTGCTTCGAATGCTTTTTCTAGTGTCATACCGGGATCTGGCGGCACTAATTTAGAAATTCTATCAACAAAACCATATGGGTGCCCAAGTACACGCCCCACGTCGCGGATAACCGCTTTTGCCGCCATCGTACCAAAGGTAATGATTTGTGAAACGGCATCACGCCCATACATTTGGGCTACGTGATCAATGACTTGGTCGCGTTTTTCCATGCAGAAATCGACGTCAAAGTCAGGCATCGAAACACGCTCAGGGTTCAAGAAACGCTCAAATAGTAAATCGAACTCCAACGGGTCAAGGTCAGTAATTTTGAGTGCGTAGGCAACAAGGGAACCTGCCCCCGAACCTCGTCCAGGCCCAACGGGTACGCCGTTATCCTTCGACCATTGGATAAACTCCATAACTATCAAGAAGTAGCCAGGGAAACCCATTTGGTTGATTACGTTGAGTTCGATATCTAAACGCTCATCATACTCAGGACGCCTTTCTGCCCTGATTTTTTCATCAGGAAACAGAAATTCTAAACGCTCTTCGAGCCCCTCTTTAGAGCGCATGACTAAAAAGTCTTCTGTTTTCATATCCCCTGTTGGGAATTGAGGTAAGAAGTATTCACCTAAACGGATCGTCACATTACAACGCTTAGCAATCTCTACACTGTTTTCTAGCGCTTCAGGGATGTCAGCAAACAGCTCACACATCTCTTCTTCGGAACGTAAATATTGCTGAGGGCTATAATTTTTAGGCCTTTTTGGATCTGCTAATGTAAAACCATCATGGATAGCAACACGTATTTCATGAGCGTCAAAATCACTACTTTCAATAAAACAAACATCATTCGTTGCAACGACAGGTAGGCCTTTTTTAGTCGCTAACTCGACAGCCGCATGTAGATAACTTTCTTCATCAGGCCGCCCTGTTCTGACTAACTCTAAATAGTAGCTATCTGGGAAATGAGTTTCATAGAATGCAAGACACTCATCCACTAAGGATTGGTTTCCCCTTAATAGAAATTGCCCGACATCCCCTTTACGGCCACCGGACAGCAGAATCAAGCCGTCTTTGTGCTTGGCCAGCCATTCTCGTTTTATCGTTGGCCCAACCGCACCATAGCCCTTTTGATATGCTTCAGAAATTAGTAAGGTAAGGTTTTGATAGCCTTCATTATTACGTGCTAAAACAGTTAGGTGAGATATTTCATCACCTAATAATTCACTTTCCACATAAAAATCAGCGCCAATAATGGGTTTGATCCCTGCACCATGCGCTGCACCATAAAACCGGACTAACCCGCAAAGGTTAGTAAAATCGGTGATCGCGAATGCAGGCATACCCATTGAAGCCACTTTTTTAACCAGTGGCCCTGTTTTGGCTAGCCCATCAATCATGGAATAGTCACTGTGAACACGTAAATGAATAAAACGAGGTGATGCCATCGACCTAATACCTACTTATTTGCTGTCTAAAGCTTTTCTCACAGGAGCAAAGCTTTTACGATGGAATTCGGTTGCACCATACTGCGCCAATTTTTCTAAATGATACGCGGTTGGGTAGCCTTTATGCTTCGCAAAACCATATTCAGGAAAAGCTTTGTCCAACTCAACCATTTCCCTATCCCTAATCACTTTAGCTAAAATGGATGCTGCGCTAATTTCTTGTACTAGGCTGTCGCCCTTAATTACTGCTTGTGAAGGCATTGGCAATTCAGGACAACGATTACCATCAATTAAAACATACTCAGGAACAATAGATAAACCCGCAACGGCGCGCTGCATAGCTAACATGGTTGCATGTAATATATTTATATTATCAATTTCTTCTGGTTCTGCGCGGCCAATACACCAACATAATGCTTTTTCTTGAATTTCATCAAATAATTTCTCACGTTTTTTTTCGGTGAGTTTTTTTGAGTCTGCCAACCCTGTAATTGGGTTATTGGGATCAAGAATCACTGCTGCTGTCACTACAGCTCCGACTAATGGGCCTCGGCCTACTTCGTCAACACCAGCGATTAAATTTGCTTTTGGATAGATAAATTCCATTAATTTTTGACCATATCTAATACAGCTTCAGCCGCTTGTTTATCTGCGTCACAACGAATAAGCTGATGTAATTGTAAAAAAGTTTCTTTCAGGTTTTCAACCCGCTCGCCACCTTCTAGGAGTGGAAGCAACTGCTGTGCAAGTTTATCAGGCTGGCAATCCTCTTGTAGTAACTCTTTGACAATATCTTTTCCTGCTAACAAATTAGGCAAAGAAACATACGGCGTTTTCACTAACCGTTTTGCCAACCAGAAGGTGAAAGGTTTCATACGATACCCCACCACCATTGGGCATTTTGTTAGCATACATTCAAGTGCTGCCGTTCCTGATGCTAATAAAGTCGCATCTGCTGCAATCATTGCATCACGAGCTTGGCCATCTAAAGTATGAATTTGCAGTTCAGGCGTAGTATTTTGCTTTATCTCATCAAACTGCTGGCGGCGTTTTTCATTCACCAACGGCACCACAATATGTAAATCCGGGATATTACGCTGTAATATTTTCGCTGTATTAAGAAAATCTGCGCTTAGCATTTCGACTTCGGAATGACGACTTCCTGGCAGTAAGGCTAAACATTTAACATGCTCAGGAATATTCAGCCGATGTCGAGCGGCTTGTTTATCAGGGTGTAATGGAATGGCATCCGCCATTGTGTGCCCGATAAAACGGCAAGGAACATTAAAACGATCGTAAAAGGCTTTTTCAAAAGGTAAGAAAGCTAATACTAAATTCGTTGAACGACCGATTTTAAATACCCGTTTTTGACGCCATGCCCAAACTGATGGGCTAACATAATGAATGGTTTTAATCCCTTTCGATTTTAAGCGCCCCTCAAGGGTAATATTAAAATCAGGGGCATCAATTCCAACAAAAACATCTGGCTGTAATTCGGTAAAACGCTGGGTTAGATCCTTACGGATGGATAATAACCGAGGTAGGCGGCCGAGGACTTCAACGATACCCATGACGGCAAGCTCTTCCATTTCATACCAAGCTTCACAACCTTCGGCTTGCATTAAAGGACCAGCAACACCAACAAAGCGAGCATCTGGTATTTGCTCTTTAAGTGCACGGATAAGCCCCGCACCGAGAATATCACCAGATGTTTCTCCGGCAACAAGGCCAATAGTAAGTGGGCGGCTATTATTCACCGAAATTCGCTCCTTATTAAAGGCCTCGATTCATTAATACTAGATTAACGAATAATACCACGTTTAGACTGCGCTGAATCCTCTAAGAAATCACTAAACACTTTAACGTGTTCATTCGCTTTTGCCGCTTCTGCGATTTCTTCACGAGCTTCTTCTAAGGATTTACCTGAACGATATAACACCTTGTATGCATTACGAATAGCATGTAGTGATTCTTTTTCAAAACCGCGGCGTTTTAGACCTTCAAGATTTAAACCAAATGGTGTCGCGTGGTTACCTTGTGCAATGACATAAGGCGGCACATCTTGTGCAACACCAGAGCAGCCACCAACCATAACATGAGCACCAATTTTACAAAACTGGTGAACTGCGGTCATCCCACCAATAATGGCATAATCACCAAGTGTTACATGACCACCTAGAGTACCGTTATTTGCAATAATACAACGGTTTCCAATGATACAATCATGAGCAATATGCACATTCACCATCAGTAAGTTATCATTGCCCACTTTTGTCAGGCCAACATCTTGAACAGTACCACGGTGAATGGTTACGCTTTCACGAATACGGTTTCTGTCCCCGATTTCAACTCGCGTTGGTTCGCCTTGGTATTTAAGATCTTGGTTAATCTCACCAATGGAAGCGAACTGGAAAATCACATTGTCACGACCAATTTTTGTATGGCCATTAACCACAACATGAGATTTCAGTTCAGTGCCTTCACCAATTTCAACATTCGCGCCAATATAACAAAAAGGGCCAATACGAACATTGGCACCGATGATAGCTCCATCTTCTACGATAGAGGATGGATGAATATAGGCTGTTTTATCAATCATATCAGACCTCACGACGACGGGCGCACATCATTTCTGCTTCGCAGGCCACTTCTCCATCAACTTTAGCAACACCTTTAAAACGTGCAACTCCGCGACGTTCTTTGATAAATTCTACTTCTAAGACCATTTGGTCTCCTGGTAGAACGGGACGTTTAAAACGCGCATTGTCTATCGCTGCAAAATAGTACAACTCACCCGGCTCTAATTTTCCAACGCTTTTAAACGCAAGAATTCCTGTCGCTTGCGCCATGGCTTCTAAAATCAATACACCAGGGAAAATAGGTTTACTTGGGAAGTGTCCTTGGAAAAATGGCTCGTTAAATGACACATTTTTCACTGCACGTAATGATTTGCCTTTTTCAAAATCCAATACACGGTCAACCAGAAGGAATGGGTAACGGTGCGGAAGCAGTTCTAAGATTTCTTCTATATTCAGAGTATGATTATCACTCATCGAAATACTCTTCCTGTCTATTAATACGGTTTAATTAATGAATCGGCCTGCTTTAACCTTAAATTAGGTTAACTGGCAGGCCGGAAAACGTAACTCAGATAACTATTTTAGCCTGAATTACAAAATGATTACTGTTTTTTTTGATTTTGGCTATCTAATTCACGCTCAACATGTTTCAGTCGCTTATTTATCTCATTGATATTTAAGACTAAAGCAGCTGTTTTACGCCAAGTTTTATTAGGCTGTAAAGGAATCCCTGAAGAATATACTCCTGGTTCAGTGATAGGTCTCATGACCATCCCCATTCCTGTTACTGTGACCTTATCGCAAATTTCCATATGGCCATTGATGACACTGGCACCACCAATCATACAGTAACGGCCGATTTTTAAACTACCAGCCATGATAACACCACCAGCAACTGCGGTATTATCACCAATTATGACATTGTGTGCAATTTGGCACTGGTTATCGATAATAACCCCATTGCCAATTACTGTGTTATCTAAAGCACCTCGGTCAATGGTTGTACTCGCACCGATCTCAACACGATCGCCGATGATCACTGTGCCTAATTGAGGAATTTTGATCCAATTACCACGATCATTCGCATAGCCGAAACCATCAGAGCCAATGACTGTGCCAGATTGAACTAAACAGTGTTCGCCAATCTCAACATTGTGGTATACGCTGACATTCGCCCACAAACGGGTTCCTGTACCAATACGCGTATTTTTGCCCACAAAACAACCTGCGCCAATCACCACATTATCGCCAAGCTCAACACCACTTTCGATAACGGCATTTGCGCCAATTGCGACATTCTTACCAAGTTTTGCATCATCAGCAATTACCGCTGATGCATGGATATCTTCAGCTGGGCTTGGCGTTGTATCCATAATTTGAGCCATGCGTGCATAAGCAAGGTATGGGTTATCCACTACCAGAGCAGCCACTTTGCATGCTTCAAGATCTTTTGCTGTGAGAACCACCGCTGCAGCTTGGCAATCTGCCAATTTGTCACTATAACGGCTGTCAGATAGAAAAGTAATCTGTTGATTATTCGCTGAATGCATTGGAGCAATACCGGTGATGGTAATATCACCATCACCGTGTAATTGCGCATTCAACTGCTGAGCAAGGTCAGCCAATCGAATTGAAGACATCTATTATTTAACCTGTTTTTGAACCTGACTTGTAATGTCAACGCTATCTTTTGCATAAGCAACTGCATTTGCATCGATAACGACATCATAGCCTTCTTTAGCTGCAACAGCCTTAATAGAGTTCTGAATACGAGTTAAAATTTTAGTACGCTCTTCGCCTTGGCGACGGCGGTTGTCTTCTTCAAATTTTTGAGCTTTTTCAGCGAATTGATCACGTTTAGTCATGAGTTCAGATTCAAGCTTTTCGCGCTCACTTTGTTTCATTGTTGCACCATCACGACGCAATTTTTCAACGCGAGTTTGCAAATCTTTTTCTAGATTTTGTAACTCAGTCGCACGACTTTTGAATTCACTTTCAAGCTGTTTAGCAACGGCTTCACGCGCTGGCATATTTTGGAAAATTTCACCAACATTGACGATAGCGATTTTCTCAGCATAAGCCCCCGCAGACATTGCTAAAGCAATACTCACACCCGCTGCACACAACAATTTTTTCACACTAAACTCCTTAACCCATACGTATGGCTGGAAATTTTGGTTGCTCCCACAAAAAATGGGAGCCTTCATAGATAGAAACTGGAATAGATTACCACGTTCTACCAATATTAAATTGGAACTGTTCTGATTTATCCCCTTCGTAGTCCTTAATCGGCTGCGCATAAGAGAAGACCAGTGGTCCAAGTGGAGACATCCATTGTAAAGCCACACCCGCAGAAGCTCGGATATTGCTTGCCTTACCATAGTCAGGCATACCTTCGCGCCAAGCCGCAGGAATACTGTTCCAATTAGTGTCCCATACCGTACCTGCATCAACAAAGAGAGAGGTACGAACGGAGTTCGAATACTTCTCGTCAATAAATGGAGTCGGAGTGATTAACTCAAATGATGCCGCGTACATCGCATTACCACCGACCGCATCACTTGATGGGCTTCCAGGCTCTGGGCCATCTTTTCCATTAATTTTCTTCAAATAAACCGCTTTTGGACCGATATTATTCGAACGGAAACCACGAATGGTGCTTGAACCACCCGCATAGAAGTTTTCATAGAATGGCATTTGCTTACTGCCAATACCATCACCATAACCTGCTTGTGCACGCCCCAGAACTACCCAAGTTTCGTCTTCGTCCAGTGGATAATACTGCGCTGTATCAAAGCGTAGTTTATAGTATTCGTTATCAGAACCAGGAATTGTCACTTTACCCGATACGTTCGTTTTATTACCCGATGTCGGGAAGAAACCACGGTTTAACGAGTTATAAGTCCAACCTAAGTTAAGTGTGAAGTCATCCGCATCAAAGCTTTCTTTATTACGTCCGTTCTCTGTAACTGGTGGATTTTTACCCATAGAATCAAGGTAATCCCACATGGCAGCTTGAGCACGCATATCCGAAAGTCGGTTATGAACATAACCCGCACCGACGCGGAAAGAGTTATTTTCATTAAATGGGAAGCTTAAGAAACTGTCTAGGCCATACGTTTTGTTGTTATAGCCTGATAGATCCGCATCTTTCGCACTAAAGTCGTTATAGAAAATACGGCCGCCTAAGCTCACACCATTAACGGTGAAGTACGGGTCAGTAAATGAGAATTCAACGTTAGTTGAGTAGTCATTTTTACTTGCGTTAATACCAACTGCGTTACCTGTACCTAACCAGTTATCTTGTGTAACCCCAACTTGGAAGCTCACACCACTTTCAGTACCAAAACCGATACCAAAGTTCATTGAACCAGTATTACGCTCTTTAACCTTGTAGATAACATCTACTTGGTCAGGGCTACCAGGTACACGTTGAGTCTCTACATCAACAGTTTCGAAATAACCTGTACGATTCAGACGTTCTTTACCTAGTTCAACTAAATCATTTCCGAGCCATGCACCTTCCATTTGGCGCATTTCACGACGTAAAACAGTATCTTTACTGGTGTCATTGCCTTGGAAACGAATCTCACGCACATAGAAACGGTTACCTGCATCAATGTTTAAGTGCAATTTAACTGTTTTATCTGCATCGTTGATTTCAGGTTGTGTCATTACTCGAGGATATGCATAACCATAGCGGCCAAACATATCTTTGATTTTGTTTTCCATACTTGTCACTTGAGCACCGTTATATAATTCTCCCGGTGTAATAGTGATAAGCTCTTGGATTTCAGTTAAATGATCAGCCGTATTACCATTAACTTCGACACCCGATATTTTATATTGGTCGCCTTCAGTAATGTTAATAGTAATATAAATACCTTTTTTGTCTGGGGTCAGACTGACTTGCGTGGAGTCTATATTAAAACGCGCATAACCACGATCAAGATAAAAACTGCGCAGAGTTTCTAAGTCACCCGCCAGTTTTTGCTTCTGATATTTCTGGTCAGCAGCGAGGTTCCACCAAGGAACATCATCACGCAATTGCAGCTTATTAACTAATTCTGCTGTAGTGTAATTTTTATTACCTACAATATTAATTTGCTGAATTTGAGCTGAAACACCTTCAGAGAAAACAAATTTTAAATCCACACGGTTACGTGGCAAAGGCGTTACAACAGCTTTTACTGTTGCATTATATTTACCAACGCTATAGTAAAAGTCTTCTAAACCTTTTTCGATATTTGCAATTGTCGTGCGGTCGAGTGCCTCACCAACGCGGATATTTGAAGCTTCCAAGTTCTGCTTGAGCATATCATCTTTAACAGACTTATTGCCTGTAAAGGTGATACTTGCAATCGTTGGCCGCTCTTTAACTTGAACGATCAGCGTGTTTCCATCACGCAGGACCCTAACATCTTCGAAGTTACCGGTTGAAAATAGGGAACGAATCGAACGGCTGATATCATCGTTATCAACTGAATCGCCAACCCTAACTGGCATGTTCAATAATGCTGCACCAACGGCGACGCGTTGTAGACCTTCGAAACGAATGTCTTTAACTACGAATCCGTCTGAACCGTATGCAGTGGCGCTGCCGAAAAGCAGCGACGCTATGAGCAACTTTTTCATCGCCATCGTTGTTATGCGTATTCCTTACTGGTCCCCAGCTTACAAAAATTAGAAGCGAGAGAAATCATTAAAAAGTGCAAGTCCCATTAACAGAATCAATGCCATTGCACCTATCCGAAAACTAAAGTCTTGTACTCGCTCAGACACCGGACTTCCTTTAATTTTTTCAATTAATAAGAAGAGCAAGTGCCCCCCATCTAAAACAGGCAATGGAAACAGATTGATGATACCTAAATTGACGCTAATAAGCGCAATAAACATCAAATAATATACCAAGCCTGACTCGGCGGATACCCCCGCACCTTTAGCGATAGATATCGGACCGCTTAAGTTATTGAGTTTGACATCCCCAACAACCAGTTTACCCATCATATTGACCGTCAACTTCATTAACTGCCACGTCTTATCACTGGCTTGGTAAAACGCAGAAAATGGCCCATATTGTTGCACCATCTTATATTCATCTGCTAACGGTAACACTGAAAGTTCTACGCCTGCAAACCCAATTTTCTCCCCACGCGGCCCATCTTGGCTGTCAGGGGTCAACGTGAGTGAAATCAATTGCTGCGACCGTTGCACTTCAAGTTTTAACGGGACGCCCGGGTTATTACGAATAATTCGTGTAACGGGATCCCACAGGCCCAGAACTTCCCCGTTAACACTCACTATTCTGTCGCCTTTCTGCAAACCGGCTCGTTCACCAGCTAACCCTTGCGTTACTTTTTGGATAACAGGGTCAATTCTTGCAGAGACAGGCATTATGCCTACTGACAAAATTGGATCTTGTTTCTCTGGATCAAACTGCCAAGTGGTTAAATCAACCGTTTTAGTAATCGGTTCATTATAACCACTGGGTAATACTTGTGCTGTCAGTTCACGGTCACCGATTTTACCGACCAATGCTAAACGAACTGAATTCCAATCAGGAGTTTCGATGCCATCAATAGATTTTAGTTCCATTTTTGGTTCAAAATTTGCAATTGCCGCAATAGAGCCTGGCTTTACGTCTTCAATGACAGGTTTCACAGAAGGAACACCAATCATAAAGACTATCCAATAGACAACAATTGCTAATAAAAAGTTCGCGATTGGCCCTGCACCAATAATGGCAGCTCGTTGACCGACAGTTTTATTGTTAAACGCTTGATGGCGACGTTCAGGAGAAACGCTACCAACTCGCTCATCAAGCATTTTGACATACCCCCCTAAGGGGATTATCGCCAAAACAAATTCGGTACCATTCTTATCGACTTTGCGCCATAAGGTTTTGCCGAACCCTATAGAAAAGCGCTCAACATAAACACCACAGCGGCGAGCAACCCAGTAATGGCCGAACTCGTGTACTGTAATTAACACACCTATTGCGATAATAAATGCAACTAAACTCCAAATAAATCCCATGTATCTTCCTAAAGACCAAAACCGTTAAAAATTAACAAATTTAGCCCAGCAAAAACTGGGATTGCCGCTGTTAGGCTATCAATACGATCCAAGATACCGCCATGCCCTGGAATTAAGTGGCTACTATCTTTAATACCTGATTGGCGCTTAAACATACTCTCAGTTAAATCACCAAACACAGATACTACAACAACAATAATTGAAGTCACTAGCAAATAATCAGGCATCACGGGGATTGGCGCAAAGGCGCTAAATAACCATGAAATAATCCCAGCAGTTATAAGGCCACCCACCAAGCCTTCCCATGTTTTACCAGGAGATACCTTCGGTGCCATTTTGTTGCGCCCGATAGTACGACCAAATGCATAGGCACCTGAATCAGCCCCCCAAACTAGCAACATGACATACAATAACCACCAAGCTCCAAAGAATGTATCACTTTGATAACCAACGGTTCTTAAAACCATCATTCCACAATAAAATGGGATAATCGTTAACACGCCAAATAATAAGCGAATAACAACTGATTTGCCCCAAGAAGCGGAGGCGGGATAGGTAACAACTAAAATAATCGCTATCCCCCACCAAATAAGGCCAGCCCATAAACCATACAAAATCATAGGCTCAGAGGAGAACTGATTTATATCGGAAATAGAAAATTGCATTGCAAGTAATATTGCAGCAAAAACAACCGCTAAGCCTATGCGCTTAGCTTGAGAGTGCCAGCCGACAAATTGTGCCCATTCCCAAGCACCTAAAGCACAAACCGCGATCACGACAAGCCCAAAATTCGCTGGGGAAAGTAAAAACAGCGCCGCAATAACAATCGGTATTAAAATTATCGCAGTAAGCAAACGATATTTCAGCACATCTTTCCCCTATTCTTTGCCCAGTTCATCATCTGATTCAGCTCCACCATAACGGCGCTCACGCTTACTAAAAGCATCAACTGCACTCTGAAACACCATTTCATCAAAATCTGGCCACAAAACGTTGGTGAAATAAAATTCCGCATATGCGACTTGCCATAATAGGAAGTTGCTTATGCGATGCTCCCCCCCAGTTCTTATGACTAAATCGACATTTTCTTGGTCATACATACAAATATGGTTATCGATACTTTCTTCATTGATGTCATCAATAGAAAGCTCACCACTTTGTACCTTTGCAAATACTTGTTTTACACTGTTACTAATATCCCAGCGGCCACCATAGTTCGCTGCAATATTCAGTTTTAGCCCAGTGTTGTTTTGCGTTAATGCTTCTGCCTTATCAATTCTTTTTCTGAGGCGTTCACTAAAACGGCTAATATCACCAATGACTTTTAGTTTTACATTGTTTTTATGTAGGTTCTTAACTTCATTATCAAGAGCAAAAACAAATAGCTCCATGAGAGAACTGACTTCTTTCTCTGGCCTTCTCCAGTTTTCACTGCTAAAAGCATACAATGTGAGCGAACTAATCTTATTTTTTACCGCAAAGCGCACAGAATTACGGACAGATTCAACGCCTGCCTTATGACCTGTAATTCTGAGCTTCCCTCTTTGTTTAGCCCATCGGCCATTACCATCCATAATGATAGCAACATGCTTAGGCATCATTGAATCAGAGAGATTTTCACCACTAGAGTTCATTAAATATTAATCCTTGTGAGTACCACTTTGAGTATACAGACCAATAATAACTACTATTATTGAATTTGCTGATAAGACACATCCTTAAATCTCTAAGAGGTACTATGTTATTTTTCTTTTTTTAAACACATCACATATTAAAGAGTTATTATGGCTATCAGCAACTAAATAAAACACATACCAGCGTTAAATTGTCTGAGCGATTATTTTTTCTGCATTTTTACGCGCTCGTTCGTCGATTTCTAAGACCTCTTCAATCGAAACAGGTTCAGAAAAAACTTGGCTATCTAATACATTGCGATTAATTTTTGCTATATCCGTAAAGCGTATTTTGCCTTCGAGAAAAGCAGCAACTGTCATTTCATTCGCACCATTAAGTGCCGTCGTAGCGGCTTGCCCTTGGTGGCAGGCATCGATTGCAAGCTTCAAGCAAGGATAGCGTTGATAGTCAGGCTGAACAAATGTTAATGATGAAAGTGTTGCAAAATCAAGAGGTTTTGCACCAGACATGATACGCTGAGGGTAAGCCATACTGTATGAAATTGGAGTTCGCATATCAGGCGTGCCCAGTTGTGCTATCACGCTGCCATCTTTATACCGAACCATGGAATGAATAACAGATTGAGGATGGATAATCACTTCCATTTGCTCGGCGCTCGCATTAAAAAAATAGCAAGCCTCAATATATTCTAGACCCTTATTCATCATTGTCGCTGAATCGACTGATATTTTTCGCCCCATCGACCAATTTGGGTGGTTACATGCTTCATCAGGGGTCACATTATCAAGATGCGATAACTGTGTATCCCTAAATGGCCCACCAGATCCGGTTAAAACAATACTTGAGATACCGGAAGCTGATAAATCGGCAAAACCTAAATTCAGTTGAATAATTTCAGGTAAACTCTGGAAGATAGCATTGTGCTCGCTATCAATAGGAAATACTGTTGCATTGTGCTTGCGAATCTCATTAAAGAATAAACGGCCACTAGTAATTAAAGACTCTTTATTCGCTAATAATATTCTTTTACCTTTGCGTATTGCCGCTAAAGTAGGAAGTAAACCGGCAACCCCAGTAATGGCTGACATAACTTGGTCAGCATCATCCAGACCAGCAAGGTCAATTGCAGCTTGTTTTCCTGACAAAACTTCAGTTTTACAATTATTCTCAGTCAAAATAGTTTTTAGCGCTTTTGCTGACGATTCATCCGCCATTGAGGCATATTTCGGATTAAACTCAAGGCACTGTTTCGCCATTTCAGTGACATTCTTTCCTGCCACTAGAGCAACGATTTGAAATTTTTCGGGATTTTGGCGAACAACAGAAAGTGTATTTGTACCAATTGAGCCTGTAGAACCTAGGATTGTCAGACATTTCATAGTGATTGAGTACTCTGTATTAATTCAATACTGAGATTATATCAGCTTAGAGGTTAGAAAGGATTTTTTAATAAGCTTGAAAAATAATAAAGCCACGCTAACGCACACTTTTACAGTTTGCATTGGTGGCTTTATTATTATGATGGATTAAAATTCCATCAACTCTGCTTCTTTTTGCGCTAATGCTTCATCAACTTTTTTGATGTAGCTATCAGTCAGCTTTTGGATATCATCTTGTGAACGACGCTCGTCATCTTCACTGATTTCTTTATCTTTCAGTAATGCTTTCACTTTGTCGTTAGCATCACGGCGAACGTTACGGACTGCGATACGGCCTTGCTCTGCATCACCACGAACCACTTTAATTAAGTCTTTACGACGCTCTTCCGTTAATGGAGGAAGTGGAACACGGATAACAGTACCCGCTGATGATGGGTTTAAGCCTAAATCAGATGCCATGATTGCTTTTTCAATCGCAGGTGACATGCTACGGTCAAAAACAGAAATAGCTAATGTGCGTGAATCTTCAACAGTGACGTTAGCTAATTGGCGCAAAGGTGTCGCTGAACCATAGTATTCAACAGTGATACCGTCTAATAGGCTTGGAGATGCACGGCCTGTGCGAACTTTACTAATTTGGCTTTTGAATGCTTCAAGGCTCTTTTCCATACGGTCTTGAGCATCTTTTTGGATTTCGTTAATCACGTTTTCAACCCTTAAGAACTGGTTATTAAAGGCCGCATGCGACCTCGCTTAAATTGTCTGAATTTATATTAGATAATACATTTAAACTCAGGTCATGTCTCTGAGTATTAATTGTGAGAAATCAGAGTTCCTTCATTTTCGCCCATAACAACGCGACGTAAAGCGCCCGGTTTATTCATATTGAATACGCGAATCGGTAAGTTATGGTCACGTGCTAATGTGAATGCCGCTAAATCCATCACTTTAAGTTCACGTTCCAAAACCTCTTGGTAACTCAGATTTTCATAAAGGACTGCGTCTGGGTCTTTAGCAGGGTCTGCTGAATACACACCATCAACTTTTGTCGCTTTTAACACGACATCCGCTTCAATTTCAATACCACGTAGGCATGCAGCGGAGTCTGTTGTAAAGAATGGGTTGCCTGTTCCTGCAGAAAAAATAACGACACGGCCGTGACGTAACAAGCTAATGGCCTCTGCCCAGCTATAGTTATCACAGACACCGTTAAGTGGGATCGCAGACATCAGTCTTGCATTCACATAGGCGCGATGTAATGCATCACGCATTGCGAGTCCGTTCATCACAGTTGCTAGCATCCCCATGTGGTCTCCGACAACACGGTTCATTCCAGCTTGTGCCAAACCAGCACCACGAAACAGGTTACCACCGCCAATAACCACACCGACCTGTATACCCAGTTCTATGAGTTCTTTAATTTCCTGAGCCATACGATCTAAAACGCTAGCATCGATACCAAAACCTTCTGCCCCTTGTAAGGCTTCGCCACTTAATTTAAGCAGAATACGCTGATAAACGGGTTTTGCATTGGTTGCCATGGTGTTCTGTCCTAACAGATATTTATTGGGGTAACACACGTAGAATTACAGTGTTCTACGTACCTAAATTTTGAATTAGTTTAAATATAATTTTTTATACACAAGAATTCTAGCGCAATGCCTATGACGCTAACACCGCAGGGAATATACGTATATAAAACAGAGCCGCCAATTGGCGGCCCTTAGTTGATTACTTGCTCATTGCAGCAACTTCTGCTGCAAAGTCAGTTTCAACTTTCTCGATACCTTCACCTACTTCGAAACGAAGGAAACCAGAAACAGTAGCACCTTTCTCTTTCAGTAAGTCACCAACAGATTTGCTTGGGTCCATTACGAAAGGCTGGCCAGTCAGAGAGATTTCGCCAGTGAATTTGTTCATGCGACCGATAACCATTTTTTCAGCGATTTCGCGTGGTTTGCCAGATTGCATTGCGATGTCTAACTGGATTTGGTGCTCATGAGCAACAACATCAGCAGGAACATCATCTGGAGTCACATATTCAGGTTTGCTTGCAGCGATATGCATAGCGATGTGTTTCAGTAATTCTTCGTCAGCGCCTTCAGCCGCAACTAAAACACCAATACGAGCACCGTGCAGGTAGCTACCTACTTGTGCGCCTTCCAGAATAGCAACGCGACGAATATTGATGTTTTCACCAATTTTCGCAACTAATGTTGTACGAGCTTCTTCGAATTTTGCTTTCAGCGCATCGATGTCAGCATTTTTGTCAGCAACAACAGAAGCCAAAACTTCTTTACCGAATGCTAAGAAGCCTGCGTCTTTAGCAACGAAGTCAGTTTCACAGTTCAGCTCAACCAGAGCACCTGTTTTACCACCGTTGAAAACTTCAGTCAGGATAACACCTTCAGCTGCAACGCGACCTGCTTTTTTAGCCGCTTTTGCTTGACCTGATTTACGCATGTTATCAATCGCTAATTCGATGTCGCCATTAGCTTCAACGAGTGCTTTTTTACATTCCATCATACCTGCGCCAGTACGTTCGCGCAGTTCTTTTACCAATGCAGCGGTAATTCCAGACATGTGATTTATTCCTCGATATTCCCCGTGGGAGTCTTCCCCACGTGGATAGTTCTGATTCATATATAAAAGGGGCCTAAATCAGGCCCCTTCTAACATATAGCAGTACCTGTATAGCAATACCTAAATAAGGGTTTGGGCCTTATTACTCAGCTTCTACTAAGCTTTCTTCTGCTTGAACAGCCAGATCTTGTGAACGACCTTCACGAACGGTGCTTGCTACAGCGCCCAGATACAGTTTGATTGCACGGATTGCATCATCGTTACCAGGGATAACGAAGTCGATACCGTCTGGATCAGAGTTAGTATCAACGATAGCAAATACTGGGATACCCAGGTTGTTTGCTTCTTTAATAGCAATGTGTTCGTGGTCTGCATCGATAACGAACAGAGCGTCAGGTAAACCGCCCATATCTTTGATACCGCCTAAGCTGTTTTCTAACTTACCAAGTTCACGAGTACGCATCAGCGCTTCTTTCTTAGTCAGTTTGTCGAAAGTACCGTCTTGTGATTGAACTTCTAAATCTTTCAGACGTTTGATTGACTGACGAACGGTTTTCCAGTTAGTCAACATTCCGCCTAACCAGCGGTGGTTAACGAAATACTGATCACAGCTGTTAGCAGCTTCTTGAACGGCTTCGCTTGCAGCACGTTTAGTACCGACAAACAGAATTTTGCCTTTACGAGAAGCAATTTTAGTCAACTCAGCCAGAGCTTCGTTGAACATTGGAACAGTTTTTTCCAGGTTGATGATATGAACTTTGTTACGCGCACCGAAAATGAAAGGTTTCATTTTTGGGTTCCAGTAACGAGTCTGGTGACCAAAGTGTACGCCTGCTTGTAACATATCGCGCATGGAAACAGTTGCCATTTAATACCTCTGTATTTAAGTAATTGGGGTTATGCCTCCACAAATCCCATGCTACCGACTCCAAAGCTGCGTTAAAACGCATAAGAGCACCCCGGTGCACGTGTCGATTTGTGTGTGTTATTACACAATTGAGTTTTAAGTTTCGCACATCCAATATTTTATCAACGACTTTATCTTGATGCCATAAAATGACATTTCGATGATGGTGATAAGAAATAAATGGATTGCCGGCGCGCTTTATACCATAAAACCAACCTAGAAGCCAACTTTTGTTGCTTTTTTCGCTCACAAAAATGCCTAAAAGTGGTTTTGATTTAAAGCCATTGACCTGAGCAATATTTAACCATTGCTCAGGTCAATTATAGACGCTATTTGGCAAGATAAAAAAACCTTATTTTTGCAATATCGTCTAGATGGCCTTCGTTACTATTTTGCATTTTGTGCTGTTAAAAGCTCAAAATGAACAAGCTCCACTCCTTTCCTTATCTACTATAAAGTGACTTCGACTTTCGAGTCCGCTCGATAGCTAGTTGGCAGAAAATGCGGTGGCTGTTACCATATATCTCATCGATGTAAAATGGGCTACCTATTTTTCCCCCTCTTTTTTAACATGCCATCAAATCAATGTTGGCATGAATGGACTAAATTCATGGCTATTATTATCAAAACTGAAGAAGATATTCAGAAAATGCGTGTTGCTGGCCGCTTAGCAGCAGAAGTGTTAGAAATGATTGCTCCGCACGTTGTGCCGGGAGTTAGTACGGGTGAATTAGATCGCCTATGTCATCAACATATTGTTGACGTACAGCAAGCTATCCCTGCGTGCCTGAATTATCACGGTTTTCCTAAATCTGTTTGTATTTCTGTCAATGATGTCATCTGCCACGGCATTCCTAGTGATGATAAAATCTTAAAAGATGGCGATATTGTTAATATTGACGTCACCGTTATTAAAGATGGTTTCCATGGCGATACCTCCAAAATGTTTATTGTTGGTAAACCAACCATTCAAGGTGAGCGCCTTTGCCAAGTCACACTAGACAGCTTATATTTAGCAATCCGAATGGTTAAACCGGGTATTCGCTTACGTACTTTAGGTAAAGCCATTCAAGAGTTTGTCGAAAAACAAGATTTCTCAGTTGTGCGTGAATATTGCGGCCACGGCATTGGCCAAGGTTTCCATGAAGAACCACAAGTTCTGCACTATGATGCTGACGACAGTGGCGTGGTTCTACAAAAAGGGATGACTTTTACCATTGAGCCTATGGTCAATACAGGCGATCACCGTATTCGCACCATGAAAGATGGCTGGACAGTTAAAACCAAAGACCGCGGTTGGTCTGCACAATATGAACACACGTTAGTTGTGACGGATAACGGCTGTGAAATCCTCACTCTACGTAAAGAAGAAGAGCCGTTTATCTCTGCAGTATTAGTTAACGAATAATCTTCTCCATTGAGCCTTCCTAACCGAAGGCTCTTCCTCTGTTCATTTTTATCAAAAAACCGTAAGCTGGTAGCTACCCCCCTATTGCTATCAATACGGAAAGATAAAGATGACTGTAAATTCAGCTTCCTACCTCCCCCCTAATCAATTTAGTACTCATGACCTTGAACTTAATTTATTAAGACAACATGTCGATGATTTCGATCAGTGGCTGGAAGAGGCTTTCAACCAAGGTAAAGATGTTGTCGACCTTATTCACTTGCGAAGTGATTACCTTGATGCGTTACTCACTCGATTATGGCAATCCTTTCAATTTGATAAGCAGCCTGATATGTCACTAATCGCCGTTGGGGGTTACGGGCGCCATGAACTACATCCACTTTCTGACATTGATATTTTAGTTTTAAGTAAAAAACCGCTTCCAGAACACATCGCTAACGAAATTGGGCAATTTATCACTCTATTATGGGATTTGCGGTTTGATATCGGCCACAGCGTCCGTTCCCTTGCTGAATGCATTGAAGCCGGAAATGCAGACCTAACCACCGCAACTAATCTCATTGAATCACGGTTAATTTGTGGTGATGTCGCCCTGTTTTTACAATTACAAAAAACTATTTTTAGCGATGATTTTTGGCCTTCCGCGGTCTTTTTTGCTGCAAAAATTGAAGAACAACAAGAACGCCATCAACGCTACCATAGCACTAGCTATAATTTAGAACCCGATATTAAAAGTAGCCCTGGGGGATTACGGGATATCCATACCTTACTATGGGTCGGGCGGCGTCATTTTGGTGCAACCACCGTCGATGAAATGGTAGGTTTTGGTTTTCTCACTGAAGAAGAGCGCCAAGAACTCAAAGAGTGCCTAATATTTTTATGGAAAATTCGCTTTGCGCTCCATTTAGTGGTGAAACGTCATGATAATCGCCTGCTATTTGACCGCCAGTTTAGTGTGGCTCGGTTACTGGGTTATGAAGGCGAAAAAAACCACCCCGTTGAACGAATGATGAAAGATTTTTATCGCGTCACTCGCCGTGTTCGGGAACTCAATCAAATGCTATTGCAGTTATTTGATGAAGCTATTTTAACGCTTAACCCCAACGAAAAGCCCCGTCCTATTGATTCTCTATTCCAATTACGCGGATCATTGATTGACGTTATTGATGAAGAGTTATTTATCAAGCAGCCAGCCGCTATTTTAAAAATGTTTTACCAAATGGCTCGCTACCCAAATATTACAGGGATCTATTCCACTACTTTACGGCAACTACGTTATGCGCGGCGCAACCTTTCAGTGCCATTATGTGAAATCCCTGAAGCCCGAAAACTGTTTATCAAAATTCTACGCCACCCTCGCGCCATCAAAGGTGCATTTGTCCCAATGCACCTTCATAGTGTACTGAGCGCTTATACCCCACTCTGGAGCAATATCGTTGGTCAAATGCAGTTCGACCTATTTCATGCATATACCGTTGATGAACACACTATTCGCGTACTGCAAAAAATTGATAGCTTTACGTTAGAAGAAAATCGTCGTGATCATCCACTGTGTGTCAGTGTTCATCCCAAATTATTGCAACCTGAACTTTTACGATTAGCTGCCATTTTTCACGATATAGCTAAAGGCCGATCAGGAGATCATTCCGACCTTGGCTCTGATTTTGTTTATGATTTTGCCTTACTGCATGATTTTTCTGTCAAAGAAGCTGAATTAGCTTCATGGTTGGTTAAAAACCACTTATTGATGTCGGTGACAGCTCAACGGCGTGATATTCAAGACCCCGATGTCATTAAACAATTTGCAGGGGAAGTTAAAACTGTTTCACGGCTTAACTACTTGATGTGTTTAACGGTTGCAGACATTTGCGCGACAAATAGCACACTGTGGAATAGCTGGAAACAAAGTTTAATTCGTGAACTTTTTTTATCTACAGAGCATCAATTAAATCAAGGCATGCAGAGCACCCCTGACTTACGCGAACGCATTCGTCATCATCGTTATCAAGCTTTATCATTACTACGCCAATCATCAATTGATGAAGAAAAACTGCTGGGGTTATGGTCCCGCTGCCATGCCGATTATTTTTTACGTCATACGCCATCCCAATTAGCATGGCATGCTAAGCACTTACTAGCCCATGACTTGAGCCAGCCTTTGGTATTAATCAGCACACAACCTAAACATGGCGGAACAGAAATTTTTATTTGGTGCCATGATAAACCCCATTTATTTGCCGCTGTCGCCAGCGAATTGGATCGGCGAAATTTAAGCATTCACAGTGCTCAAATTTTTACTAACAAAGACAATATGGCCATGGATACCTTCGTCGTTCTTGAGCCTAACGGTAACCCTC
Organism: Providencia rettgeri; assembly: GCF_013255915.1. GTDB lineage: Bacteria > Pseudomonadota > Gammaproteobacteria > Enterobacterales > Enterobacteriaceae > Providencia > Providencia hangzhouensis. The sequence goes on from NZ_CP053896.1 coordinate 3,621,543, forward strand.
TATCCAAAGACAGATACGACCACATCCGAAAAATGTTGTTATTAGCCGTTCAGCAACCAGAAATATCACTGCCTAAGCCACGTACTCTGCCGTCAAAATTACGTCACTTTACCGTGCCAACAAAAGTCAATTTTCTACATTCCACCAACGACCGTCGCACCTATATGGAACTGTTCGCCTTAGATCAACCAGGTTTATTGGCTCGCATCGGTCATATTTTTGCTCAAATGGAAATTTCTCTATATGGCGCACGCATCACGACAATTGGCGAAAAAGTGGAAGATTTCTTTGTTTTAGCTGATAAGGAACACAAAGCGTTGACTAAAAATATGCAACAAGAGTTATCAGAAAGGTTGACAGAGGCCCTAAAATCGAAGGATAAAATATAGCGTCCATCACATTTTTATGGTGAACGTTCACTTTTTATAACATTCAAGAGGAAAATACAATCAATGCAGCATTTACAAGCGATCATTGAACAAGCGTTCGAAGAGCGAGCCAGTATCACACCAAATACGGTATCAAACTCAGTAAAACAAGCCGTGTTAGATACCATTGCATTACTCGATAGCGGAGAATTACGTGTAGCTGAGAAAATTGCCGGTGTTTGGGTTACCCATCAATGGCTGAAAAAAGCTGTTTTGTTATCATTTCGCATTCAAGATAACCAAGTGATTGACGGTGCAGAAAGCCGTTATTTCGATAAAGTTCCAATGAAATTTGCGGATTATGACCAAGCTCGCTTCGAAAAAGAAGGCTTCCGAGTTGTTCCTCCTGCCGCTGTTCGTAAAGGCGCTTATATCGCTAAAAATAGCGTATTAATGCCGTCATATGTCAATATTGGTGCTTACGTCGATGAAGGCACAATGGTAGATACATGGGCAACCGTTGGTTCATGTGCACAGATAGGTAAAAACGTGCATTTATCTGGTGGTGTAGGGATCGGTGGCGTATTAGAGCCATTGCAAGCTAACCCAACAATTATTGAAGACAACTGCTTTATTGGTGCTCGTTCTGAAGTGGTCGAAGGGGTGATTGTTGAAGAGGGTTCCGTCATTTCAATGGGTGTTTATCTGGGGCAAAGCACCAAAATCTATGACCGTGAAACAGGTGAAATTCATTACGGCCGAGTCCCTGCTGGCTCCGTAGTTGTTTCAGGTAATTTGCCATCTAAAGATGGTCGATACAGCCTGTATTGTGCCGTCATTGTAAAAAAAGTCGATGAAAAAACTCGCGGTAAAGTGGGTATTAATGAATTATTAAGAACGATTGATGAGTAATTAAACGCCTAAAATCTCACGCCAAACCTGTTACTGGTTTTTATAATAAACTTTTATAGTGAGCCACTGTAATTAGGTTAAAAAACTAAAGCTATCCCGAATCGCATACCCCCGTATGCAACTCGGGTGGCCATATCAGTGTTACCTTTTAATATTAGCGCATTAATTGCAAAGAGAAGTTTGTCAATTTCTACAAATCGCGCATAATATGTCCGTGGCTTTTGCCGTTTACCTCTAATAAAACTGTATTATTTTATTTTTCATTATAATGATGCTGTTTGTGTAATAACATCATTATATCTATCACCCAAACGAATGGGATAGATAGCTTATTAACGAGAAATAGACCGATATTGTTACGGCCTGCTCACACTATCACTTTGTTCACCGACTCTGTCTCTACAGTAAAGCGAGCTAACATGTACGATAATTTGAAAAGTTTAGGCATCAGTAACCCTCAAGATATTGACCGCTACACCTTACGCCAAGAAGCGAATAATGACATTTTAAAAATTTATTTTCGCAAAGATAAAGGGGAGTTTTTCGCTAAAAGCGTAAAATTTAAATACCCACGCCAGCGTAAAACTATTGCGGATGGTAATAATAATTTCAAAGAAATTAATGAAATTAACACTAACCTACGTTACGCCATTGAAGAACTAGATCAAATTTGCCAAACAGATCAAACTGACATTGATTTAAAACACAAAATTCTCGATGACTTACGCCATCTTGAACATGTGGTTTCAAATAAGATCGCAGAAATTGAAGCAGATCTAGAAAAATTGGCCCGTAAATAATTTACAGGTGAAATGATTAATTTACTGCGCCGTAGCACTGCCAATATTTATCATTAATATAGGTAATACTACGGTGCAGACATTTAAAGCAGCTCCGCCCATGCTTCAACCCAAGGCTTAGCAAACTCCTCAGGAACATCCACCTCAATTGCATCAATAAATAAAATATCGCCAATACGGGTCGCTGATTGTTCAGCTAACAGTTCATCGAAACGAATACCTGCGCCACAAAAACTTTCATAGCTGCTATCACCTAAAGCAATTATTCCGTAACGTAAATCAGGTTGATAACCGACAACATCTTTGATTTCACTATATAACGGAGTGATGGTGTCAGGTATATCCCCTTGCCCTGTAGACGAAGTCACAATAAGTGCAATTTCATTACCTGAATTATAAAGTTGCCAATCGCTCAAGGTGGGCTCATCAAAAACAACCACTTCATGCCCTTGCTGCTCTAAAATTTCTTGTGCCGTTTCCGCAACAGCTAAAGAGTTACCATAGACAGTTCCAACAAAAATGCCTATTTTTGACATAACATTCCCTCTATTTCATAGTTAACTTGATGAGTTAATAACGTTTATCCCTAATTTTGCAACTGTATCTGACCATCCAAATTGCTCAATTAATGATAACCATTGTGTATCCCACGTAGCCACTAACGATATATTTTCTTTTGTTATTGGGTGATTTAAATTTAATAAGCTGGCATGTAACATCAGGCGAGACACTGAAAAATGCGTATTCACCCCTCGGTTTTGGCGTAAGTCTCCATGCTTGCTATCACCAATAATAGGGTGACGAAGATGAGACATATGCCTTCTCAATTGATGTTTACGGCCAGTTTCAGGTTTTAACTCAACTAAACTAAATCTTGATGTTTCATATCGCCCAATCGCAATAGCGCATTCAACTGTCGCTATCGGTTTACAGTGGGTAACGCATTCCTGTAAAACAGGTTCACGTGATGCATGTTTATCCGCAATTTTATCTAACTCTTCTAATAGCGGGTAATCGATGGTTTGCTCTTCGGTTAAATAACCGCGAACGACAGCGTGATACACTTTTTCTAACTGATGGTTTTCAAATTGAGCCGATAACAGCCTTGCGACGTCACTCGATAACGCAAATAGTAATATACCTGACGTCGGCCTATCGAGGCGATGAATGGGGTAAACATACTGGCCAATTTGGTCACGCAGTGTCTGCATCACAAATACGGTTTCTTTACTGTCCAGCCAACTGCGATGCACTAACATACCAGCAGGCTTATTAACCGCTACCATATATTCATCGTGATAAATAATTTCCAGCATCAATAAATTACCCGCAGGTCTTAGTGGAGAAAAAACCATCTAACTCACGCAAATAATTGATAAGTAGAGTATATTGTTCTTCTTCATCATGCTTATACGCTTCTTCAAAATAAGGAGCGACCGCAAAATTAGTTGGCAGCGTAGCCCCTTGTTCAATTAACATTTGTAGACGAGGTATTAAAATCCACTGCAGCCACTCTATAGCCTCCATCGTATCAATACAAAAAGGCTCTACGCTGTTAAAAGCCTCGGGTGAAGGTGGTTGTTCATTCCAAAGAGATTTTAATTTCATTTCCTCTTCTAAGTGACGAAGTTTCTCAATAATACGTTGTTCAATATTCATACTTAAACTCATTTAGTGATGGCTGCAGCAAATATACGGTATTTTCTATCATAATTCTGTCGGATACATGGGGTTAAGCCTCAGCAAATACAAGTTTATTTATTTTGCATATCGATAATAATTATTATCGTAGCTATTAATCGAACAACTCATTTAATAAGATTCGTTTATATTTTGTTGCAGATAGCACATGTAAGATTAAATGTTTTATCAATTTAGTACTTACAGAATAATTAACAACAAAATGGTTTATCTATGGGACGACTAAAACAGTGGCGCAAGGAAAATAAAGTCTGGAAAGCTTTAAACTCTAACTATATTGAATTAAAAAGAAAAATACGCATTTCAAAGCTGCCTTCGTCACAATATCAGCATTATCAAGTTATGTGCCAAAACTACCGTAGTGCGCAATTTTCTTCAGTTATTGAAGGCGTTCCTCATTTTATCGAACGCCCTATAAATAAGTATCTACATAAAAGCTGGAGCGGAAAACAAAAACTATCAACCGCCAGCTACACGCTCAATTTAATTGAAAGTACATTCAAGCCCGAAGCTATTGAAGCTATGTTTTCTGCTAAGCGAGAAGGGCTTCTCGTGGCAAACATTGAATTAAAATCAGGAGAGTTCGCTCAATTAACATTGATTTACTCTCAATACCCTCGAGAAGGCGACCTCACTTTACACTTGAGAAATGAGACCGGTGACGATATTTATTTAATGAGTTTTTCCTTCGGCCCAGAAGGACAATTGTACGTGTGCTCTTTGCAAGGCCCTTCCACTGAACAAAGTGTCGATCAAGTTAGGTTGATAACTAAGCAAATGCACGGTATGAGGCCCAAAAATTTATTAATGTCAGCGGTTTATGCAGTAGCAGCCTTCTTTGATGTAAAATCAATATTAGGAATTTCAAACCAGTGTCATATTAAGAGCCAGCATTTGAAATCAAGCTATGATACGTTTTGGCAAGAATGCGGTGCCACGAAAACACCTGATGGTTGGTTCCAATTACCTATTCAAGAACCCGTACGAGATATAGAGTCAGTGAAAAGCCAGCGTCGTGCTGAATTTCGCCGCCGAGAAGCGCTCCGAGATTCCATGACCCAAGATATTATTGCTTCGCTAACTAAAAATTCAATTAGATTAGAACATTGATTTAAATAAATTAAAGTATCTTTAATTTTTTCACATCACTCCGCTACAATAGGTATTAACTAAAAAAGCCAGTCAACCGAAGCTGACTGGCTCATACTTTAAAATTTACGCATCCTGCTAATGACTTCCCGTCATTCAACATCCTGTTGATTAAAACAAATTTATAGATTTATCACCTAATCGCGTTCCATCGCCTTGTTTTAAACAATTTTTACACCTCACATGAAGGTATAAAAAGCTAAACGAGTTTACCCTGTCCAGCGCGATAAGAATGCATTAAATCTATTAATGAAACAACCTAGCAAAATAAACAATAACACGGTAAAAATACGCAAAAAGTACAAACCAGATAGTAACGCCATGAAATCAAAAGTTAAATAATTATCATTACAATATAAAGAACATTTTTTAAGAAATTACTTAGCTTAATTGTAGGCATTTACTTACACAAGCCCGCTTAAAAACACTTACCCCTGAGGCTCAACAACAACCACTAGCTCATCGAGAAAACTTGTTAAATTCGAAGAAAGTACACGCCTTTCCTGACTACCAAATTTTTCTAATATAATTTCCCCCGTGAGATTACACATTGATATCATTTCAATCTCTGATTCCAACGTTGCAATGAATAACGTGGGTGATAGTTTTAAACGCTTTTGAGTCACTAAATGACCAATTAAATTTTCTTGCAAACGGATGAAGTCATCTTCATTCCAAACCTGCACTAAACTCAGCGTAATATCACGAAATGTGGCTTTCATATCGCCAGCAAGCTGTGTCGTATAAAAAGTATGGATATCACTTTGTAAATTAATCTCCAATGCTGTCGCGACTTTATCCAAGTTCGCATCCTTTATTGGAAATGCTTGAGGCTCCCAGTAAACCCAATTTTCACCTGTACGGACAATACAGGGAGATGGAATGCCATATAAATCTGTTGAGGCAGGAGGTAACCCCGTTTGTTGATGCCATTGTGAAACATATTTTTGAGTAAAATTATGTAGTGCGGCAGAATGTGATGTATTCATAATTATCTATTTTTTGTAGTCAATTTAAAGAGAAAGGCGTCAATGTTGCCGATAAATGGTATTATGACAGAAGTTCACAGACGAAGAAAATATCCCAATTTTTACCTGTTAGCCTCATTTTTAGTTTATGAAGTATAAGGACTCCTATGTCACACTATCAGAATAATCCCGCACTTAATAATTTAACTCTTGGGAAAAAAACGGCTTATCATGACCAGTATGATGCCACATTATTACAAGCTGTCCCTCGTAGCTTAAATCGTGATCCTTTAGCCATTCACGCTAAGTCGCTTCCATTTCACGGTGCTGACATTTGGACAATGTACGAGCTTTCATGGCTAAATCAGCGTGGTGTTCCCCAAGTAGCGATAGGCTCGATTAGTGTTGATGCAAATAGCGAAAATTTAATTGAGTCTAAAAGTTTTAAGCTTTATCTAAACAGTTTTAACCAAACGCGTTTTGAAACTTGGGAAAATGTGCGAAGCGCTTTGCAAAATGATTTAAGCCGCTGTGCTAATGGGCAAGTAAGCGTTACACTCCATAAATTAGAGCACTTTTCTCATCAACCTATCCAGCCATTACTTGGCACATGTATTGATGAGCAAGAAATTGACATTGATAATTATGAGTTTAATCGTGACTATTTGGCGAATTGTACCCAGCAACAAGTTGTTGACGAAACGTTAGTGAGCCATTTATTAAAATCAAATTGTTTAATTACCAATCAACCTGACTGGGGCTCTGTGCAGATCCACTATCGTGGACCAAAAATTGATCGCGAAGCCTTATTACGTTACTTGGTCTCATTTCGCCATCATAATGAGTTTCACGAACAATGCGTTGAACGCATTTTCACTGATATTATGCAATTATGTAAACCTGAAAAATTAAGTGTTTACGCACGCTATACTCGCCGTGGAGGGCTTGACATAAACCCATGGCGTAGTAATGAAGAATTTACGCCTGAATTAGGTCGCTTATCACGGCAATAAATATATATGCTTGAAAAGTAAATGTAATTAATACATTTGCAGTACAATTCACATATCAAGAACCCATGGGGTAAAGGAGTACTACTTGATTACTCATATCAGTCCATTAGGATCTATGGATCTACTCTCTCAACTTGAAGTTGATATGCTAAAACGCACGGCCAGTAGCGATTTGTACCAATTATTTAGGAATTGCTCTTTAGCCGTTTTGCATTCAGGCAGCTTAACTGATAGCAGCAAAGAGCTATTAGAAAAAAGTAAAGATTTTGATATCAATGTATTACGTCGTGAACGTGGCGTTAAGCTTGAACTTATCGAGCCCCCAGAAAAAGCCTTTGTTGATGGTAAAATCATCCGCACCTTACAAGCAAACCTGTTTGCCGTCTTACGTGACATTTTATTTGTTCATGCGCAGATTACGCATGCCAAAGAACAATTTAATCTAGACCTCGAAAACGGCACGCATATCACCAATATGATTTTCTCTATATTACGTAATGCTCGCGCACTACATATTGATGAAGACCCAAGTATGATTGTTTGCTGGGGGGGCCACTCAATTAATGAAATTGAATACCAATATGGCCGTAAGGTCGGTAACGAGCTTGGCTTGCGTGAACTCAATATCTGTACTGGTTGTGGCCCGGGAGCGATGGAAGCACCAATGAAAGGTGCCGCTGTTGGCCATGCCCAACAACAATACAAAAATAGCCGTTTTATCGGTTTAACTGAACCTTCAATTATCGCTGCTGAGCCACCAAACCCATTAGTGAACGAGCTCATCATTATGCCTGATATCGAAAAACGTTTAGAGGCATTCGTTCGATTAGGTCATGGGATTATTATCTTCCCTGGTGGTGTTGGTACCGCTGAAGAGTTGCTTTATTTACTTGGTATCTTGATGGACCCAGCCAACAGTGAACAAGTTCTACCATTGATTTTAACGGGTCCAAAAGAAAGTGCAGGATACTTTGAAGTGTTAGACGATTTTATTCGTCACACTTTAGGTGATGAAGCCAGTAAGCATTACCAAATTATTATTGACGATGCACCAGAAGTTGCTCGTGTAATGAAACGTAGCATGCCACAAGTTAAAGAAAATCGCCGTAGCACCGGCGATGCCTATAGCTTTAACTGGTCCATTAAAATTGCTCACGATTTACAGCATCCATTCGAACCAACGCATGAAAATATGGCATCACTGAACCTCCATCCAGGGCAAGCCCCTGAAAAATTGGCTTCAGATTTACGCCGTGCTTTCTCCGGTATTGTGGCTGGTAACGTGAAAGAATTTGGTATGAAAGCCATAGAAAAGCATGGACCATTCAAAATTCACGGCGATAGTGAGCTAATGAAGCGTATGGATGTGCTATTACAAGGCTTCGTTGAGCAACATCGTATGAAATTACCGGGTGGTACGGCATATGAACCTTGCTATGAAATCGTGAAATAAGTAAATGATGGCGTATTTATGATCCACTTATTAATTATTGATGCATTAAACTTAATACGCCGTATCCACGCGGTGCAAGGAAGCCCGTGTGGAGAAACTTGTTTATCTGCAATATCGCAGTTGATCGCCCACACTAATGCCACACACGTTGTTGCGGTGTTCGATGAAGAAGGGCGTCATCAAAGCTGGCGTCATGAAAAACTGCCCGATTACAAAGCAGGTCGGCAACCTATGCCTGAAGATTTGCATACTGAGCTCCCCGTATTAATAGCCTTATTTAAAGAAAAAGGGATTCACTGTTGGCAGTCTGAAGGAGATGAAGCCGATGATTTAGCCGCTACCTTAGCAACACGTATTGCAGGTTCGGGGCACACTGTCACCATCGTATCCACAGATAAAGGTTACTGCCAGCTACTTGCCCCTAACTTAAGAATTCGCGATTATTTTCAAAAGCGCTGGCTTGATATCCCTTTTATTGAAAAGGAATTTGGCGTTTCTCCTAATCAACTTCCTGATTATTGGGGGCTTGCAGGGATCAGTAGTAGTAAAGTTCCCGGTGTTGCAGGGATTGGTCCTAAAAGTGCCACGACACTATTGCAACAATATCACTCTATTGAAAATATATTTGCCAATTTAGATAACCTTGAAGAGAAATGGCAGAAAAAGCTCATCAATCAGCAGGGAATTGCATTGATTTGCCGAGATATTGCGACTTTAAGAACCGATATCCCGATACGAGGGAATCTGAATCAGTTGCGTTATGCACCCAACTAATAGAAAACAGAAAAGCCACTTAATGATGAAGTGGCTTTTTTATTAACTGATTCTATAAATTAATAATACTCACGTGCCATTGGATTTGCCGACCATATCCTCATCACATGTACAGTTACTTCTTCGCGGTCATGATAAAGCTGTTTAGCTTGAATCAACACATTAACACCTTGCTCTTTAAGCTGTGTTTTCATCTTTTCTAAGATATGTGAAACTTCTTCATAGCGCTTTTTCATCGGCAATTTTAAGTTAAAAATGGCCTCTCGGCACCAACCTTGAGCAAGCCAATCAGTCATTAGCGCAGCAACTTTAGCTGGTTTTTCAACCATATCGCAGACTAACCAAGTAATATTATGGGAAGTAGGCTTAAATTTAAAACCATCTTCACGGTGATGCTTAACTTGCCCTGTATCCATAAGGCTTTCCGCCATTGGGCCATTATCTACAGCATCCACCATCATACTGCGTTTCACTAATTGATAAGTCCATCCCCCTGGGCATGCTCCAAGATCGACAGCTTTCATCCCACTAGCTAGACGTTCTTCCCATTCTTCATAAGGAATGAAGACGTGGAAAGCTTCCTCAAGTTTTAAGGTTGAACGGCTCGGTGCATCTGATGGGAATTTTAACCTTGGGATCCCCATATAGAAATTTGAACTATTATTGGTATACGAATACCCGGTATAGCAGCAACCAGGGGCAATAAAGAATACATGAATAACGGGCCGCTTAAAGTTTTCGAGTGGCAATAAGATTTTTTCTTTACGTAATGCATTACGCAAAGGTACCGTAAACTTGCGGCAAAACTTCAAGAGTTCTTTCGATTCATTGGTATCAGCAACTTCAACACGGAGATCTCCTGCCCGCACAACTTGCTGACTCAATGCATTTACAATCGGGGTAATACGGTCTTCAGGCGGTAAATCCTTAAGTAAATCCCCTATTACAATCATTTGACGAGCAAAAATTAATTCTCGAAAAGGCAACGTTCGTGCGAGTTTGTCCGCATCTTCTGCTTGGTAGCACTCAAAAATAACATAACCACTGTTTTCTTTTACGCGGGCAAAACCATAAATTTCTTTTTGCCCTGCTTTATCTGTAATTTCTGCTGCACATTCTTTTTCAAAGCCTGGACGGCAATATAGTGCAATTTTATTACTCATTGCGTGACGCCGATTTCCTTAGACGCATAGCGCCAATAACCACTAACAGCCAACCAATTAGGAAACATACACCACCTATTGGCGTAAAATAAGAGAAGTATTTTACCTGCAATAGTGCCATACAATAAAGGCTACCGCTAAAAAGAAGTATCCCAACAGAGAAAAACACACCTGACCAATAGAACCACAGAATTATTTTACGTAATAAAATTGCCCCTAGCACCATTAGTGCAACAGTATGCAACATTTGATAACGTAGCCCTATTTCAATCCAGTCCATTTGATGGACACTCATAATTGACGATAACGCATGTGAACCAATAGCTCCAAAAGCAACAGTAAAGAAGCCACTAATTCCTGCAAAAATTAACATCAAACGACTATTCACAGTAACACCTTTTATTTAAATACTTGATTACTGAATAAGCGCCACATCTTGGTCACCCGTAATAAAACCTAATTTCTCTTGTTCACTTGCCGCCTGCCCAAGAATCCATTGGCGAAATGCAGCTATTTTGCCTAAATCTGCCTGATTTTCTTGGCAAACTAAGTAGAATGCATTTTTACTAACTAACACCTCACTAAAGGGACAAACTAAGCGCCCTGCGTCAATTTCATTTTTAGCCATAACATTATTCGTCAGTGCAACTCCCTGACCATGAACAGCAGCTTGAATAACCATCGCACTATGACTAAAAATGGGACCTTGCTGTACATTAACGACATTTTGTAACTCTAGTTGCTTAACATATGCTTGCCAGTCTCTTCGTGAAGAATCGTGAAGTAACGTATGTTTTGCTAAATCTTCAGGAATTTTTAGTTGGCTATCTCCAGTTAATAAAGATGGTGAACATACCGGCATTAAATATTCAGCATAAAGCCTATCTGTTCTTAGCCCTGGCCAATTACCTTTACCGTAGAAAATAGCGACATCAACGTCATCTGCCAATTTATCTTCTTCTCTATCTACAGCTTGGATCCGCACATCAATTCCTGGATAGGCCTGGTTAAAGCCTGAAAGCCTTGGCACCAGCCACTGAATCGCAAAACTTGGGGATAAACTAACCGTTAATGCCCCTTTTGCACTTCTGGCTTGCAACTTACGCGTCGCCTCGTTTAAAGAAGAGAAAATCTCTTTAATATCAAGGTAATAACTTTGACCTTCTTCTGTCAATAACAATGATCGGTTGCGCCGACGGAATAATTTCAGCCCAAGGAAATCTTCCAAACTTTTCATTTGGTGGCTAACGGCTGCTTGAGTTACAAATAATTCTTCTGCTGCCTTAGTAAAACTTAAATGACGAGCAGCAGCATCAAAGACTCTCAGTGCATTTAGGGGCGGTAATCTTTTAGACATAATCACTTCTACTTGGCATCTTGTTATGCATTAGTTTTTTTCATCCGAAGCATTATAATTTGTCCCTTGAGGATACGCTAGTAAATACCTATAGTATGCACACTTCCTAAGCCGGAACGAAAAGTTACAGAGTTTAGTTACTTTGAAACTTTTGGCTTTGTGGTTGTGATGTTGTGTTTGCAAGTTGTCTGGTTGAACCAGACCTTTGTAGCTTTAGCTACTGTTTTTTCACTTCCTGTACATTTACCCTGTCTGTCCATAGTGATTTTATATAGTGCACCGCCAACGCGCGGTGCTTTTTTTTACTCTTTTTTTAATGCTATTTCGGTATTTACTTAAGCAATTTAACTTAATAAATACAAATAACTATAGATAATTGTAAGTGTACCGAAAAAACTTTCAGTAAGATATTTAAGATAAATCTTGAAAATTATTTACTAAGTACTTAAAAAAATAAATTTATAAACAAAAGGCATTGCATTGCAACGCAAAACACTGAATCATCTTGAAACCACATCTAGAAGAATTGCTAACAATTAATACCAAACGTAACAAAATATTTCAATGGCTAGATTAAAAAATGATAAGTTTAAATTAATCAGAAAGTAACTATAAATGTACTAATAAATGTACAATCAACTAATACCGCACTCAGTAAAATCAAAACACATTGAAATTTTGACTAAAAAGAAAATACTCATGGATCATTTTAGCGCCACCACATTTCGCCTCACCTTCCCAGCGATAGACTCATCAACACTATTTTTTGATAGTGCGGCAACGGCATTAAAGCCTATCGCCATGATCAATGCATCTAATGACTATTATCGCTTGTCGGGCAGTTCGGTATATCGAGGGCAGTCATCTGAATCATTGAAATTAACACGTGATTATGAGCAGGGGCGAATCCGTGCTGCAAAATATATTCATGCTTCCAGTGAAAAAAATATTATTTGGACACGCGGAACAACTGAGTCAATTAATTTAATTACACAAGGTTATTTTCGCTCAACATTAAAACCTGACGATGAAATTATTGTCAGTGAAATAGAACATCATTCAAATTTATTACCTTGGATTATGCTTTCACAGCAAACTGGCGCAAAAATTATAAAATGGCCGGTTGAAAAGAACCTGACATTGAGTCTTTATGTACTCCAATCTAAATTATCTGAAAAAACGAAAGTCATCGCTATCACTCAAATGTCCAATGTAACTGGCTATCAACCCGATATACAAACGGTGACTCAGCTCGCTCACCAAGTAGGAGCTTTAGTCGTTGTTGATGGCGCACAAGGTGTCGTTCATAGCCCGATTAATGTCAGTGAGCTGAATATTGATTTCTATGCATTTTCAGCACATAAGTTATATGGGCCAACTGGGCTTGGAGTTTGCTACGCCAAAACAGAACTTTTAGAGCAAATGACCCCTTGGCATGGTGGAGGGAAAATGTTGACCCACGTCACATTTGACGATTTCACTCTTGCACCTATTCCACAACGATTCGAAGCCGGAACACCGAATATTGCAGGGGTAATTGCCTTTTCTGCTACCCTAGAGTGGCTGGAAGGAATAAAATTAACACTAGCAGAAACATATACTTGCTCACTAATCGAATATGCCACTAAAAAACTATCGGCACTTCCCGGCTTTATTCGCTATAGTGTGCCTGATTCTCCTTTGCTATCATTTAACTTCAAAGATATTCACCATAGTGATCTAGGTGCCCTCTTGACCGAACAAAATATTGCATTACGCTATGGTCAACATTGCACCCAACCATTAATGGATGCATTAAATATCAGTGGCTGCTTGCGTATCTCAATGATGCCGTACAACAACCGGGAAGACGTCGATAAATTTATCGATGCAGTCACCGTTTCACTTTCTATACTCAATGAATAAATCAATAAAGGAAGCCTAATGACTTCGACTAACCATGAACTTGCTCCGCACCCATTCGGTACAGAGATTAAAATTCAAGAAATAGTTGAACAGTTTTCCACACATAAAGCATGGGAAGATAAATACCGTTTATTAATTCAATTTGCGAGAAAATTGCCGGCGCTGTCTGATGATGAAAAGCTGCAAACTCAAGAGGTTAAAGGCTGTGAAAACCGAGTTTGGATTGGAGCACTTCTCAATGATGATGAAACATTTCATTTTTATGGGGATAGTGAAGGCCGAGTGGTGAAAGGGTTATTTACCATTTTGTTAGCGGCAATAGAGCAAAAAACAGCGAAAGAAATCATGGAAATTGATTTTAATAACTTATTAGCTCAAACCGGCTTACCTAGCCAGCTCAGCGAATCCCGCCAAAATGGTATTCAATCACTCATTACGGCAATTCAAAATATTGCCAATGAAATGACACCTGCGTAATTCATTGAATGAGGCTATCTATCGCAATAGCCTCATTCACTTTACTGCTGTTCCATTTCCCGTTGTGATTTTGCTATCATCTTTTTAAGTGCATGTGAGACAGCAATAAACCCAAAACTGGCTGTAACCATAGTCACCGCACCAAAGCCTGAAGCGCAGTCCATACGCTTAGAGCCATCCGCAGTGCTTTTTGCCGCACACACAGTGCCATCACTTTGCGGATAAACAAGCTGTTCAGTAGAAAAAACACAGTCAATCCCGAGCTTTCCTTTGCCATTTTTAACAACGTTAAAATCGGATTTTAAGCGTTCGCGCAACTTAGCGGCTAAAGGGTCTTGAACCGTTTTAGCTAGGTCTGTCACTTGAATCTGTGTTGGGTCGATTTGTCCACCAGCCCCACCTGTGGTGATAATGGGTATTTTAAAGCGTCTACAATACGCTAACAACGCTGCTTTAGGCCTTACACTATCAATGGCATCAATGACATAATCAAACCCCGTGCTAAGGTAGTGAGCGACATTATCAACAGTAATAAAATCATCAATAACATCCACTACACATTCGGGGTTAATTTCTAAAATACGATTTTTCATCACATCAACTTTTGGTTGCCCAACTGTCGACTTGATGGCATGTAATTGGCGATTGGTATTAGTCACACAAATATCATCCATATCAATTAATGTGATATGCCCAATACCTGAACGAGCAAGCGCCTCCGCGGCCCACACGCCTACCCCACCAATGCCAATGACACAAATGTGGGAACGTGCAAAAAGATGAAGAGCATGTTGCCCATATAAACGCCCGATCCCAGCAAAACGCTGCATCCAAGCATCAGAAAGCTTAGCTTGCATAATAACGAACAACCTCAGTTAAAACTGTAACTACATTGAACCAAATAGCGGCTGGCTTTTTTTCAGCACCCAAACTCGCCCGTAATGGTTATAAAAACCGGCCATTTTTCCGGCTTCATGGCCTATACCGTGGTAAATATCAAAATGATGCCCTTTAATCGCACCACCAACATCCAAGGCTACCATCATACGCATTTCGTACTGCCCCGTAAATTTCCCATTATTATCTAACACAGGGATCTCCGCGAGTAAGGCTGTTCCCGGTGGAATGAGAGTTTTATCTGATGCAACAGATGCTTTAGCAATTAAAGGAACCGCACTTGCGCCTCTAACAGGGACAAATGATTGCGGTTTAAAAAATACAAATGACGGATTTTCTTCTAATAGCTGGCGAACTTCTTGCTCGCTATGCTGATTCGTCCAATCATGGATAGCTTGTAATGACATTTGGCTCAGAGGAACTTCACCGCGGTCTACCAGCACTTTTCCGATACTTTTATAGGCGTGACCATTTTTACCTGCATAACCAAAGAAATTCAGTGGGCTGCCATCCCCAAAATCAACATAACCACTTCCCTGAACTTCCATCATAAAATTTTCAACCGGCGAATTACTATAAGCTAAAATTAAATGATCACTCAGGGCACCATTATAAATTGCCGCTCGGCTAGGTAAGCGTGTTTTTCCTTTTGGCGGCATACCGTACAACGGATAACGAAATTCACCTTGAGCCATACGGCGCGCCTCGATCACAGGCGTGTAATACCCTGTAAATTGTACGTTTCCATAATTATCAGCGCCTTCCATTTGGAAAGCGGTTAAATTGAAATTTGCCAATTGAGCCGGGTTCCCCCCCGCCATCAACCAGTTTTCTATAGCATGATAGGTATCGTTGTTATTTTTAAACAATCGCGGTGATGCATTTTTAATTTCATTAACTTGTTGATTAAAATCTGGCGCATTTATTGGTCGCCCCTGTACATTCACTTGATTTACTTTCTGTAAATCTTGTACTAAGCGACCATCTTTATATTGTTGGCCTTTATCCGTTGGATGGGTTTGGCATCCAGCTAATAAGGAAAGAAATACGCTGGTTACTAACCATTTTTTTACTATTTGTTTATTGACGATTTTTGTTAGCCCTATATTCATGCTCTACCACCCAAATAAATCCAACAATCCAATATGAAGCGCACAATAGCAAACCCAATTAGGGAATGAAACGTGTAAATATATTTAGTTAGGTTATTTTCCTCTCTCTACTCACTAAAGAGCAAAAAACAGGCAGACAGAACAGATTTTGTTCTGTAAATGCTAAATTTTGAAAAAAAAACACGAAAAAACTTGCATCAGATCTCATCCCGAGTATAGTGCCCGCATCGGACGCGGGGTGGAGCAGCTTGGTAGCTCGTCGGGCTCATAACCCGAAGGTCGTTGGTTCAAATCCAGCCCCCGCAACCAATTACTGATTAAATCAGTAAAGTAACAAAAAATCTGCAGTATAAAGTCGTAAAAATTCAGTCGCGGGATGGAGCAGCATGGTAGCTCGTCGGGCTCATAACCCGAAGGTCGTTGGTTCAAATCCAGCTCCCGCAACCAATTTTTTACCTCTTCAGTCGCGGGGTGGAGCAGCATGGTAGCTCGTCGGGCTCATAACCCGAAGGTCGTTGGTTCAAATCCAGCCCCCGCAACCAATTCTTTCAAATGCCCTTTCTAATTCAATTACCTTTTTAGTACCACTATAATAAATTCTATTTTTACCCATCGATAAAAACAAAAAAAGGCGACTCACACACGTTTATCACCTTTCTTTATTTTAATCTGATTTAAATTAATTAGTTGCGAATTGCTAATGCACCGCCATTACGGAAATAAGCTTTTACCCCTTCAAAAATGGATTCTGCCATTTGTTGTTGGAATTTAGCTGTTTTCAATTTCCGCTCTTCTTCTAAATTACTAATAAAAGCCGTTTCAACGAGAATTGATGGGATCTCTGGAGCCTTCAACACCGCGAACCCGGCTTGGTCAACTCTATTTTTATGCAACTTGTTAACTTTTCCCATCCGTTTTAGTACTTCATCACCAAATTTCAAACTGTCGTTAATCGTCGCTGTTTGCACGAGATCAAACATCGTATGGTCGAGATACACATCTCCACTTTTACTCACACCGCCCACTAAGTCCGCTTCGTTTTGTGTTTGTGCTAGGTAGCGAGCCGTATTACTGGTCGCACCTTTCGTTGATAGCGCAAAAACAGAAGAACCGCGGGCTGAACGGTTAGTAAACGCATCTGCATGAATTGAAACGAATAAATCAGCCTGCATTTTACGTGCTTTCGCCACTCGGACTTTTAACGGAATAAAGACATCTTCATTACGAGTCATATAGGAACGCATTTTAGGGTCTTTATCTATCAAAGCTTTTAAGCGCCGTGCGATCTGTAAAACCACATCTTTTTCACGTGTCTTATATTTGCCTATCGCACCAGGGTCTTCACCACCATGCCCTGGGTCGATCATAATAATAATGGGGCGATCCGTCCCTGCTTTTCCAGGCTTCTTCGCTTGAGCAGGCATGCTTTCCTCAAGATCACCTTTATTATAATCCTCAAGTAATGCCAATAGAGGATCATCATTGGTGTCAACACCTTTACCTGGATAAAAATCAAGAACTAAGCGGTGCTTAAATTCCGCAACAGGGGCCATCGAGAAGAATTGAGGACTAACTTTATTTTTAACTTCAAATACCAAGCGAACCGTTTTCGGATCAAATTGCCCAACTCTAACCAGTTTAAGGTAAGGATCACGTGTTTGAATTTGGGTTCCCATATCCTTTAATACATTATTTAACTGCACCCCTTCAAGATCGACCACAATACGCTCAGGGTTATTAAGCACAAACTGGCGGTACTTCAATGGAGTACTAGATTCCAATGTTACCCGGGTATAGCTGGATGCAGGCCAAATGCGCACAGCCACCACGCTGCTACTCGCAGAAAAACCGAATGGGCTAATGCTCAGTAACATAACTGCAGCTGCGCCCTGAATAAAACGACGCTTCGATGGGTTGTGATCTTGGTGACTCATCAATAATTCCGAACCTAGAACTGAAAAATAAAGTGATTTTAGGATAATTGCTAATAATTAGACTTGAAATACGCACTCTAACTAATCATTTGCACTCTGTCATTAAGAATATATCAAAGCATCTATAGAGTTACATTAATGAGTATAACCTAATCATACCGAGAGAAAATATTTGTGAGTGACTTTCTGTGTCAATTTTATGCAATTTAATTTTCGTAGAGTATATCTAGTTAAATTTAGAGATATGTAAACGATAAAAATAAAAATGTTACTTTTTTTATCCCATCTTTTACTTGATATTTCCCAACAAAAAGAATAAAAATACATTATTAACGAATAAAAATTCAATTAAGAGGGTTGTTATGAAAGAGCGCAGCACCGAGTTGGTTGATGAGTTTCGCCATTCGGTCCCTTATATAAACGCCCACCGCGGCAAAACATTCATTATTATGCTTGGTGGTGAAGCGATTGCGCATGAAAATTTTCCTAGCATTGTCAATGATATAGGATTATTGCATAGTTTAGGCATCCGAATTATTGTCGTTTATGGTGCTAGGCCTCAAATTGAGGATATCTTAGCTGAACACAAATATGATGCGGTTTATCATAAACATACTCGTGTAACAGATGCGAATACACTTGAATATGTAAAACAAGCTTCTGGAGCTTTACAATTAGATATCACGGCTCGGTTATCTATGAGCTTAGGTAATACCCCGCTTCAAGGCGCACATATTAATGTGGTTAGTGGTAATTTCGTTATTGCTCAACCTCTAGGGGTTGATGATGGCATTGATTATTGCCACAGCGGAAGAATCCGCCGTATTAATGAAGAAGCCATTAATAATCAGTTAGATAATGGTTCCATTGTGTTGATTGGGCCGGTTGCAGTCTCTGTCACAGGAGAAAGTTTTAATCTGACCTCTGAAGAAATTGCAACTCAATTAGCAGTAAAAATGAAAGCGGAAAAACTGATCGGTTTTTGCTCCTCACAAGGTGTAGTAGATAAAGAAGGCAATATTTTGTCTGAATTATTCCCAAATGAAGCAGAAAACCGTATTCAAGAGCTGGAATCTGAGGGCGATTACTACTCAGGAACCGTGCGTTTTCTACGTGGAGCCGCAAAAGCTTGTCGCCGGGGTGTCCGCCGTAGCCACCTATTGAGCTACCAAGAAAATGGTTCTTTAATTCAAGAATTATTCTCTCGCGATGGTATTGGTACCCAAATAGTCATGGAAAGCGCGGAACAAATCCGCCGTGCAAACATTAATGATATTGGTGGAATATTAGAACTTATTCGCCCATTAGAGCAGCAAGGGATTTTAGTTAGACGTTCACGTGAGCAATTAGAAATGGAAATTGATAAATTTACCATTATTGAACGTGATAACTTAGTCATCGCTTGCGCGGCGCTTTACCCTTACCCAGAAGAAAAATTAGGTGAAATGGCATGTGTCGCTGTTCATCCTGATTACCGTAGTTCATCTAGGGGAGAGGAGTTACTGCACCGTATTGCCGTACAAGCAAAACAATTTGGTTTAGACAAGCTATTTGTACTAACAACTCGTAGCATCCATTGGTTTCAAGAGCGTGGTTTTACCCCCGCGGAGATTGAGATGTTACCAATGAAAAAACAGGCTTTATATAACTACCAGCGCCGCTCTAAGATATTGATTTTAGATTTAAAAAACCAAGCTGATAAGTAAATATTAGAATATTCAAAATGATTGCTATTTAGTCAATTACTTTAACCCCAAACTATACAAGGATGCATAGTTTGGGCTATGGCTTTAACACAAATGAATAGCCACTAAGCTATCTGAATAACCCTTGCTTTCTCACACAAAGGAATGGAGTCTAAATGCGGTTGTATTGCAGCTTTCATCTCAGCGAAAGAAGTACCATAAAAATAAAATGCCGTTTCTGTCGGGCCATCCCAGACCCCATGAATACTCCCAATATCTTCCACTGCTTCATCTAGAGTATCGAATACTTCATTGATATCCCCATTTTCATAAACGTCATCAGCGAGCTCTGTCCCGTTGAAATAAATAGCCATACCTTCATCTGAGCCAAAATCGATTCGAACATCTTCGCCATGAATGAATAAACGAGAGCCCTTTGGAGCTAACATTGAAGAAAAAAGTTGAATAATTAAACTGATATTTTCGTCACTAGCTTCTTCAAGTGCTATTTCTATATCGCATTCTTGCGCTTCGCCATTATCACTTAATAATGTTCCACCACCTGTAACATGGATATTTTTACCCATGCTTTTCATGACTTCATTAAATGCATCTTCTAAATCACCACGCCTAATCGGTTCAAGTCTTGCATTTAATGTTACTGTAATTGCCGTCATTGCTTGCTGGTTATCCATCTCATTACCTTTACTTTTGGGTTAAATATTCACGTAACTTACATATAAACTAGTCACATTAATTGGGTCGCTAAACCACTTCGCCGCTTGGTTGGTGTTTCAACTGCTCGACGTAATACCTTTGGGCTGCCATAAAGAGATAGCTCTTTTTTAGCTCGAGTTATCGCCGTATACACA
This sequence comes from Providencia rettgeri, assembly GCF_013255915.1. Lineage (GTDB taxonomy): Bacteria > Pseudomonadota > Gammaproteobacteria > Enterobacterales > Enterobacteriaceae > Providencia > Providencia hangzhouensis. The sequence continues at coordinate 3,642,083 of NZ_CP053896.1, forward strand.
AGCTCACGGGTCATTACGGGAGAATATACATTTGGTAAAACTAATGCGGTATGAGCAAACTCCGAACCTTGTGATTTATGAACGGTCATTGCATAAGCTGTTTCATGTTGTGGAAGTCGGTTAGGTTGTACCCCACGAATAGTCCCATCTGGAAATTGAAAATAGGCTCTCAGTGCATTTTCTTCATCCGGTAAAATGATGCCTATATCCCCATTAAAGAGTCCTAATGGACTGTCATTACGGCTAATCATAATTGGCCGGCCTGCATAGTGTTTATTCAATAAATTATATGGACGGTTTATTATCCCTTGCCTATGAAATAATTTTTCCAATTTATCGTTAAGGCCAATGACGCCAAAAGGGCCTTCTCGCAGAGCTGTTAGTACCCGATATTGGTTAAATTTTTTCAAAACTTGCTCAGGATCTTCTTTATTTTTAACCGCTAGTAGATATTCCTTATAATTTTCAGCGGCATCTAATAAAATTTTCGCGTAATCATCTGCGGTTTCTTGAATATAACTATGTACATCTGGCCGCTGCTGATTTAGTAACTGTTGAACTCTAGAAACATTACCTTCATTTACAGCAAAAGCGAGTTGGCCAATCCCTGAATCTGCCGAAAAACGGTAGCTTTTACGCAGTAAACATAGGCTATCACGAATAACTGGGCCGTTTGGTGATGCATAAGATTCAACAGAATGCCCTGTTAACTCCAAAAGTTGAGACGCTCTTTCTGCACTATAACCGTTATCAGCAAACTGACAAATATCCCCTAATACTGCACCTGCCTCGACTGAGGCTAATTGGTCTTTATCACCTAGAAATATTAACTTTGCATTTTCAGGTAATGACTCAAGTAATTTGCTCATCATGGGTAAATCTACCATTGAGGCTTCATCAATAATCAATACATCAAGAGATAAACGATTATCTCGGTTATAGCGAAACTGCTGGCTCTCAGGTTGAGCCCCTAGTAAACGGTGCAATGTTTTTGCATGATTAGGCAAAACAGCACGTTCTTCATCGGTTAAAGGCATTTTTTTCATCGCCTCTCCGAGGGACTCCGTCAACCTAGCTGCAGCCTTACCGGTTGGAGCCGCCAACTCTATTCTAATTTTATGGTGATACTTAGTTTCAAGTTTAATTAATGCAGCAAGGATACGTGCAACTGTTGTGGTTTTTCCTGTTCCTGGCCCCCCTGATATAATTGACACCTTACTCGTTACAGCAACTGCTGCTGCAACTTTTTGCCAATCTATATCATCAGTAATGGGAAATAAGCTGTCTAGTACATTCTTAATTTGAACATTATTTTGCTTATCTATTAATGTATTAGAGAAAAATTTCGCAACATACTGCTCATATTGCCACATCCGTTGAAAATATAGATATTCCCCTGAAAGCACCAAAGGAGAGATTTTGTTTTCTGTTGATAATGACACTGCATTTGCTTGTCTGAGCGTTTGATAGCGCTCTTGCTCACTCGGCTCTCCCATTTTTTGCCAAAACGCAGTTGCTAACTCTGGGTGCCTTCCCGCAAACAATTTGTCGGGGTCAACATCCGCCAGTGCTAGGCAAACGTGCCCAGCCATAGTTTCTGCGCTAAGGAGTGCTGCAATCATAAGTACTATAGGACACTTATCATCAGAAATGCTGTAAGCAAATTGCACATCTAGAGGTGTAAAGATATGCTTCTCAATAGCTTGATTAAATAGGGATTTCATTAAGTTGCTTCCCCTTGCTGAACATTTTTAAATAAGCTATCTAACGCTTCAATAAAAGGCTCTATAGGGCGATAAAAGAAAATGCCGTTACTTGAGTGAATATTATCTATGCCTCGTAAAAATAAATAATAAACGCCACCAAAATGAGTTTCATAATCATAATTAGGCATTCTTTGCTTGAGGTAACGATGTAACGCTAACGAATATAGTTGATATTGCAAATCATAGCGGTGGTCTATCATCGCTTCAGCCATGGCTTCTTGGGTATAAAAACTGGCATCTTTCCCTAAATAATTTGATTTATAATCAAGAAGATAAAATTTGCCTTTCCAGTAAAAGGTGAGGTCAATAAACCCCTTTAAAATACCTTGAACTCTCTCAAAATTTAGCGGAGGACAACGTTGTGATAATGGGTCATATTGGTGCGTTATCTTATCTAAATGACTGGCACTCAATAGGGAATCAATAGGGAGATAAAACTGCATTTCATCCAATTGGTCTTGAGCCTGTAATGCAGATAAACATAACCCGTCTTCTGATAGTGGTGCCTGTACAATTGCATTCAGCCATTCTTGCAGCATCGGTGCCCACTGTATGTCAAACCCTGAGGATTCAAGTTTTTCAGACAACCATTCTTGAGAAATATGCCCACTAAAATCAATCTCCTCCATCAAGTTATGCAAAAATGTTCCCGGTGATGCACCTTTAGGAAATTGATGAGGAGTTAGGATAAGAGACTCGTCATCCTGTTGCTCCACATCAACACTAGCCTCAATATCCATATTAGGGGCTAATGAATTAGCAAATTGCAATGCTGAAACTGATTCTTCTGCTTCAGTATGGCTTGAACCATAACTTAACCCCGAATAGCTGGTAACACGCCAGTGGTCATTAAAATGACGAGTCACTGCTCTTGCCGATAAGTTTACGCTATCATTTTGTTCTAATAGCACGCGTTCCGACTTAGGTTGATTAATCACTGCAACATCAATAACGTCATTGCTAATTTCAGCTAGCATGTCGTTCAATAGTAGGCTATCTCCTGCTTGCCCTTTTTGGATGACGTAACCCAGCGCAGATAAGTGTAAATCGGTTTCACCACTTTTTTTTCTGTTACCTTTAATTAATGGTGCAATACCGACACTACAGTGATAGATAGCCCTTGTGAGTGCTACATATAATAAGCGTAGGTCTTCTGCTAGACGCTCTTCATCAGCTAGAGCAACATTTTCTTCACTATCGTTTAAATCTAGCCGTACTGCATAATCCGTTCTATCGTGATATAAACCTTTAGATTGGGGTAGAAAATTGCTCGCAAAAGGCAACCAAACAATCTTATATTCAAGGCCCTTAGATTTATGTATGGTACTGATCTGCACCAAATGTTTATCACTTTCAAGACGCATTTGTTGTGCGTCAGATTGATGATCAGGATGGGCAATTTGTTGCGCCAGCCAACGTGTTAGTGTGTGCTCACCTTCAAGCTGTAATGACATTTCTTGTAACAGCTCACCAATATGCATCACATCCATTAAGCGACGCTCTCCATCGGCACCTGATAATAACGTTTCTGCAATTTTCCTCTGTGCCATGATCATTCTAAGCATGGGGAGCACGCCTCGTTTTTGCCACACCATGGCATAACGAGCAAATTCATCTACAATTTTTTCCCACGATTTTTCATCATGGTTTAGGTCATCAATTTGTTTAGCGGTTAAACCCAATATTCCTGTCGCCAATGCACTGCGCAAAACACGTTCTTTTTCCGGTGTTAAAACTGCCTGTAGTAACCACAGTAAATCTCTCGCTTCCGGTGTTGAAAATACACTTTCCCGATTAGATTGAAACACAGAAGGGATATTTAACCGATTTAAAGCATCACGAATCAATACAGCTTCACGTCGGCTACGAACCAACACAGTAATATCAGAAGCTTCTACAGGAGTATGTGCTCCTTTATTGTCAAAATAGCTACTACCCTGAAACCCGCCTTGTAAATATTGTGCGATTTGCGCTGCACATTGTGAAGCTGTTGCCTGTTCATATTCAGCAACTGAGACACCTTCTGCTTCCACTTGCCAAAATGTAAGTGCTTTGACCACTTCGCCATCATGAATAAGTTTTTTACCGCTATTTTGCTTAGCGAAATTAACGGGTTGAAAAGGAATTTGCTCAAAAATAAATGGTGACTGACAGTGGCCAAATAAGTGATTAATAGCTTCAACCATATTTTGCGATGAACGATAGTTAGTCTCTAATGTGTAGTGAGCACTAACTTCATTTTTTGCTTCGATATAGGTGAAAATATCTGCGCCCCGAAAAGCATATATAGCTTGTTTAGGGTCGCCGATGAAAAGTAATGCGCTGTCATTAACTTCCCGATAAATTCTTTGAAAAATACGGTATTGCTGTGCATCTGTATCTTGAAACTCATCTATCATCGCAACAGGAAAGCGTTGACTAATAGCTTGAGCTAAAAATTTCCCACTTTCTTGAGCAAGAGCACCGTCTAAACGGGTCAATAAATCATCAAACCCCATTTCACCACGATTATGTTTTTCATTAGTAATCGCTTCCCTCACCTCTGAAATGGCCAGTGGAATAACCAGATCTTTTAGAGTTAATGATTGAGAAAGTAGCTCATCTATACTTTGGAAAACAATATGTTCTGGCCCTAAGCCACTTTTTGATTTTTTATGTAATACCGTTTGTGAGAAACGTTCAAGATCTTTAGGAAGCTGATAATCTTCTGTTTCTTCTTGGGCCCATTCGCCTATTTTTATCAGCCATGAGGGAAGAAAACGAGTACTGTAACTTCGTTTATCCACATCTGAATCAGCGATAAGCTTCTCAAAATCCGCTGAGTTTTCTAACCAGGCCGTTTTAACTGACTCAATTAACAAGATTAGCCGCTGATGCCGTTCTTCTAGAGTTTCTACTTGTTTCGGTTGGTTAATAATTAAAGGAATGTCACCTTGCAAGAAAGGTTTAATCTCCGAAAGTAATGCTTCAGGACTAGTCCACAGTGACTGAATGACTTTCGTCATGGAGTAATTCAGAGGATAAAAATGGCGGCGCCAAAAGTCTGCACAAGCTTGTTTTTGAATCGGAAATTCATCTTGAATCATTGTTTGTTCGAACAATACTCCCGACTCAAATGCATTATGAACTAGCATTCTTTGGCAAAAACCATGGATAGTATATATGGCGGCTTCATCCATTTGCCTTTCCGCTGCCTGCAACCATTGCGCAGCGAATTTTCTTTGGGATTCCCCCGAAAGCTCAGCTAATAATTCAAGATACTCAGGTTGCGACTCGAAACCAACGCCATTTCTTAAGCAAACTAAGCGCATATCATGAATACGTTGACGAATACGTCCCCGTAACTCATTCGTCGCAGCCTCAGTAAATGTTACAACTAAAATTTCTTCAACACTTAACGGCCTAGGAAACGCATTAACGTCTCCCAGACCTAATAAAAGCCGCAGATAAAGTATACCAATTGTATATGTTTTACCCGTTCCTGCAGATGCTTCAATTAACCGCTGCCCACGCAGAGGTAAGGAAAAAACATTCAGTAATTGGGACTCTACCTGCACTTTATTCACTCAGCATCTTCCTTTATTGGTAAAATCTTTTGCAACTGAGAAGCTGTTGGGTAAAGCACCCAATCTTTCAGATGAGCATACCCTACTTTAGTATCAACTCCTTGGCCTATAACTTGGGAGCTTACTGCTAACCCCTTGTGCTTTATAACTGCATTTTCATAATACTCAATGACTTGTTCTTTCGTTGCTGCCCCTAAAGTTGCAATAACTTTTTCACGAGTATCAAAACTGAAAATATTTCTAGAAAAATCAGATGAATAACGGCCTACTTCCTCATAGAACGTTTGAGGTGGTTGATTCATCTCCGTGATAATGGATTGTTTATATTGATTAAATTCATCTATCGGCAGCTTTTTCAGTTTCTCTAATGTTTGAAGATAGAATTGTTGGTAACGAGTATTCAAGTAACTCGGTGTTTTGGCATTACTTTGAATTAAAAAGCCCATTCCCCACTGATCCCCCAGCCCTGCTTTAAAAGCAAATACTGCGTAACCCAGTTGCTCATTGGTTCTTAATTGGTCATAAAACCAAGGCTGAATTACCTTAGAAAGAATACCTGATAATACTGCGCCATCAATGCGGCTATAACCGTCTGGAATAAAGATTTCAGCAAGTGCATTATCTGAGCTATTCCCCTGTTTATGAAAATCTGCTAGGTAATTTTTGTCGATAACTACAATATCACCACGCCACCAATTGGTACCTTCGCTCTTTAATAATTGCTGTGCATCTTTAATAGTTTTAATGCTTTGCGACTCAGTCATATTACCAAAGACCAGCGCTTGTAATGCTGCACTCTTAACTATCATTTCACGGTAATTAGTGATGTCTTGCAATGAAATTTTATCTAGCTCGGCTAAACGCTGTTCTTGCTCAAAATAAGGTACACTATTAATACGCTGAAGCGGCTGCATGGCTAGCTCATAAGCTTTCGCATTATTAGCAACTTCAATTTGCTCTTTATACCAAGATTTCGCTTGAACTAATTCTTGTTCCGTTGGCTCAAAATTCAGGTATAGCTTTATCATGGATAAAAAGAGTTCAGGTAAATGTTGGGTGTAACCACTGGCATTTAATTGCAGACCAATTCCCTGAGAAACAGAGACAGACATACCAGCTACAGATGCCTGATATTGCAGTTCATCCATTTTCAATGAAGCGATATATTGTAATAAAGAGCCCGTTACTTGTTGCTTAGCATCTTTATCACCTTGGTTAGAACGTAATGATAAAGTGATACTCGCCTTTGGCTCATCTGCAAAATATTGACTTGGCATATATAACACTCGTGTATTGCCATCTTGATAGATGAATTCGGGGTGTTTATAAGCCTTATCAGTTTTAATTAGTGATAAATTATCAGCAATATAAGGGTTTAAAGCAGGCAATTTAAAATTCATTTTAGATTCTAAACTTGCCCAGGTTTTAAATTGTTTTGCTGTGATTTTATTGACCTGATACGGTGCATCGACAAAATAGGCTTTTTTGTTATTCGGTTCATTTGGACTAATAAACCAAATCCTCGCCTCTTGCGCGGTGAGCTCTGATAAACGCTGTTTAATCGCTTCAGGCTCATACTTATCTGCAATGTAATCTGAATCAAGAACATGATTAACAGGAACATCAATCATTTGGTCTGATAGCCATTCAATGTAGTTCATATCCCTGACAATTGAACCATAACGGAATGATAAATTAAGAACTTTTGCTATTTCATCAAAGTAACTTTTATTGACCCCATCATTTTTAATTAACTCAAGATAAGAAAAGATAGCTGCAATAATTTCGTCTCTTTCTTGTAACCCTTTATCAGTCAATGTCACATAAATAGAGAATGAACCATAGTTTCTATCTAAATTTGGAGTGGCAGAGGCACTGATACCTTCAGCAAGCCCTTGCGATATTAACCAATCAGCCAATGTTCCGGGGCTTCTATTACCAATTAAGTAACTAATATAGTTGTCACTTTTACTGCGAAAATCTGCCATATTATTTTTAATACTGAATTCAATTTGTATGGCTTTTTGCGGTTGCGCTGGCACATAATGAATAATAATACCTTTTTCATTATCCGTTACTGCTGGGATATTAACAGCGGGAACACTTGCGTTAAAATTAGGTATACGCCCAAATGTTTCCTGTGCAATATTCGCTAATGATTCGATAGATTGGTCGCCGTAAAGCACTGCATTCATTAGGTTTGCAGAATAATACTGCTTATAAAAACCCACAAGCTCATCTTGTAGTTTGCTATTAGGTTTATCTTTCAGAGTCTCTAAATTCCCCCCCGAAAAACGTGAGTTCGGGTGTAATGGGTTCAATGTTTCAGAACGTACTTGCCATATACGCATCCCGTCACGAGAACGTGCCATTGTAAGTTCTGCATTAACTGCATTACGTTCTCTGTCTGCATTAATCGGGTCTAAAAGTGGCTCAGCTAATGCGTCTGCAAGCCTATCCGTCGCTTCTTTTAATGCACCATTTTCAACTTCAAAGTAATAAGCAGTACGATGAGAAGCGGTACTTGCATTATGGCTACCACCGTGTTTTTGCAAAAATTCAGAGAAACTACTTGGCTCTGGGTACTTTTTGGAACCCATTAAAACCATATGCTCTAAATAATGAGCCAGCCCTAATTGGCTATTTGGGTTTTCAATACTACCAACAGGTATCGATACCGCAGCCAATGATTTTGTTGCTTTGGCATCTGATACCAATAAAACCGTCATATCATTACTAAGTTTGATGGCTTTATATTCCCTAGGGTCTCTTTCACTTTTATTTACTGTTTCAGGCAAAACTTGCCAAAGTGGTTGCGCTGCTATTGCTTGACCACCGAAAAAAATTATCAGTAATAAAAATAGATGAGCGATATTTTTGGATAAATATTGCATCCTTTGTTGCTCTCCTGTCATTTCAAGTATTTTGTCATCGGTAATAAAAACCGTTGAGTGTTTGATAACAAAGATTTAATCATCGCATCATCAATGCTTCTACAAGTTCTTGACACATAATCGTCTTCCATCTCACCTTTTTGCATCTGACTTCCTTGTAAGCTTTGGAGCAAAGCAGATAATGCTTTTTGTTGAATTTCTTCACTCGAAAAATCGTACTGTTTTGTCTTTTTATCAAAGCAAGCTTTAACCCAACTCCAACCACTTTGAGAAAGAAGAATTAACGGGGAATTAAACCCTTCACAATAGCCTACGACTAAATCTTGTAGATAAGCCAATGCATCTTCTTTGCTAATAGCAGCAAACTGCCAAATACTATTATCTCTTCCTAGTGCAAGGCTTTCCCCTTCACCAATTTGCGAGTTAAATAGCAAATGTTCCACCCATAGCTGTACCCCATCATTAGCAGTTAAGTAAGCCGGGCGATATCGTACCATTCCTGTTTCATGAATATTTTTCAATAAACCAGTAATTTTTATCCCATTTAACTGAAAATCTAATGGATAATCAAATAGCTGCATATCATGTTCTTTAACTTTTTCAGCTAATGGCGATATCTCGTTCAACTGCTGTTCCCAAAAAAGTTGACCAAATTGCCTAGCAGGCAGCTGACCCGATGCTTTTAAAGCAGAATAAAAAGGCTCAATGTTCTTATCTTTGACAAGTAAATCTAAAATTTGATCATTAATTTTATATCGTTGTAATCTACCTAAGTTAAATGGCTCTTCTTCTGGCAGTTCGGTTTCTTCAATAGAAAAATGGACTTTCAAACGCTGTTGAAAAAATGCCCTGATAGGGTGACGATAAAATCGTAATAATTGTTCTAAAGAAATTTCAGTAATGGGCTCTCGAGTTTCAAGTATTGAACAAAATGGTTCATCAACTTTATTTGTTGTTTTTGCGGCAGGTAACCACTCACTCGCAAAACTCTGATAAGGCGTTTCAGGCAAGAAATTTTCTTTTGCGAATGGGACTCTATTATGCTGGATGACCAGATGCTCACTTAATCGTTTAGCGCTTTCATCAATAGTCAAAGTTTCATCACCAACTAAACAAAAGCTTTGGCAAATATAATCAATTAATTCAGTAACTAATACCGATGGATTACAAGGCTGATTATCACGAATAGAAAGCCCAATATAACTAACATAAAGTTGTTTAGATGCTGAATTTAATGCTTCTAAAAATAGGTATCTATCATCGTCCCGGCGTTTTCGGTCTCCACGAACAGGTTTTTCCGCCATCAAGTCAAATCCTAATGGTGGTATATTTCGCGGATAAGCACCATCATTCATACCCAGTAAGCAGACAACTTTAAATGGTACTGAACGCATTGGCATCAAAGTGCAAAAATTAACGGCTCCAGCCAAGAAACGTTGACTAATTTTTTCATCATCAAAGCGAACTGAAAGTTCATCACGAATTAAACGCAATGGAACTTGTTCTTCATATCCTGAAATTATCGCATTATCAATGATTTGATGCCACTGTTCTGTTAATAGTGCGAGAACAAGTTCAGTTTCCCCATCAACCATAAAGTAGCTATCAAGTAGTTGCTGACAAAGTTCTTTCCACTCTTCAAGTAGGCGTTCTTGTGCTAATAAAGAGCGCCATTCTCTTAGTGTATTAATTAATAGCGCTAATTTCCCGGCAAGCTGGGCGGCTAAGCCACTGCACTCATCATAAGGTAAAATACCATTCCACGGGCCATTTCTGCTATCCATTGCATAGCCAAGCAACATTCTACTTAAGCCAAATTCCCATGTATTTTGCCCTATCACTGGTAAAGCAAAAGAACGTACATTATCGTCATCAAGCCCCCAGCGGATCCCTGATTCATTAACCCAGCGGCGTAATAAACTTAACTCGCTTTCATCAATACCAAAACGTTGAGAAAAAGCAGAAACTTCAAGTAGGCTAAGAACTTGCTCCGTTGAAAAACGACTCTGAGGTAAGTCGAGTAGCATAATAAATGCTTGTAAAATTGGGTGAGCTTGCAGTGCTTTTCTATCTGAAATTGAAAATGGGATATAACGAGTTGATGCCGTATTACCAAAAACAGCCTGAATATAGGGTGCATAGCTGTCAATATCGGCCACCATGACTATCACATCACGCGGTGTTAGCGATGAATCTTGCTCAAAGAGAGAAAGCAAATGATCTTGTAATACTTCAACTTCCCGCTGTGCACTATGACATAAATGGAATGTTATCGAATCATCTAGCTCATTGATTGGTCGTTTACCAATACTCGTTTCATAATTTTCTAATGTTGTCCCTAATTGAGCATGGTTTTCGAGATCTAAAATATCCTGCTGAACATTCTCTAATAAATTGGCTCGTTCAGTATCAACATAGGCCGAAATTTCATTCGCACTATCGATTTGAGAAATAAAGTATAGGTTGTCTCGACCTAACCTTCCCCACGAGGCGAGTAGTGGATTAGCGATATCCTGTTCGCCATTTTCATTAAATAAATTAGGAATATGCTCTTCGAGTTTAAAACGTGAAATTTCATGTTTATCAAGATAATGGCGAAGTTTTCTTTGCTGTAACCTAGCTAAAAACGACGCGCTTTGAATGTCCCCCCAATAATAGCGACAAGGGTTAGTAAACATTAAATGAACATCTGTATGTTCTGCTATTGCATTGATAGCTTGTAGATAAACAGGTGGAAGAGATGAGATACCGCAAATAAAAATACGCTTTGGCAGCAATTTTCCTAAATCAGGGTTCAATGATAATGTATCAATAAAATGTTGATATAAATTAGCTCGATGCCAAGGTGGCTGTTTTAGTTCATTTGAATATTCAACAAGACACTGCCATAAACGTTTTTGCCATAGTTGATTTTCATTTAGCCCCTCTATTAGTTCATTTTTTTGCCATACTCCAACCCATTGTGGGCGATAAACCAAATATTGGTCAAATAAATCAGCAATCCTACCAGCAAGCTGATGAAGTTTACGTTTATCTGTATCTTCTTGAAGATAATGCTTTAAAGGTTCAAATTCTTCCTCATCAATGACAGTTGGCAATATTGTCATTAGTTTCCATGTCATAGCTTGCTTGGTATAAGCGCTTTCTTTTGGAATTTCCGGTAAGACTCGCCTAAACATGTCCCAAATGAACGTTGCTGGTAAGGGATAGCTAATATTTGCAGCAATACCAAACTGCTTAGCAAGTTCGATTTGCAACCATTGTGACATTCCAGGACTTTGTACTAAAATTATTTCTTGCTCAAAAGGGTTAGAAAGTGGTTCATTTTTCATTAAATGAGTCATTAGATCTTTTAATAAATCTAATTGATTAGAATGATACACTTGGAACATAGTACTCTCCTGTTGAGCAATACCAACGGCTTAATGAAAATGGCTGTTTTTTTATCGTTAACGATACCATTAACTCAGTACAGTTATCGGCTCGCGGTAAGCGAGTTGTTTGTATTTTCCACTCAGGGTAACGCAAATTTGGATCTATGGAAGAATTTTTCTCCCCTGATATTGGTTCCCCTAACATTGAGCTTTTCTCTAATGTACTATGTAACACCCTAATGGCCGAAGAATTCATATACAATTTATTAAAATTCAATATGATATATTGCGAATAGTTTACCAAAGCTACCAGTGAAATAGCAAAAATAACCACGCCAATCATTGCCTCTACTAATGCAAATCCTTGCTGCTTTGTTTTCATTAGCAAAATCCTTTTTTTATCACTGGGCAATAATCTAACCACCCTTTTTTACGAGAGAAAAACTGTTGCTTATTTGCATCCCATACTACCCATCGATAAACTTTAATATCATTCCCTAAGCGATAATGACTTTGCCCCGACAGCACGAAATCCACCCCTTTGTAATGTTTTAAGCAACTTTTCCATTGTTGATTTTCCTCTTTCTGGCAAACCCAACGCTTTAATCCTCTATATTGACTATCCCAATGTAATGTTCCCCCCCAAGCAAGAGCTGACTCTGCTTTATTAAAAGCATCGAAATATTTAATTTCCTTATGCAACTCATCCCGAGCTCGTTCTTGGAAAAAATGCACCGATTTAATCAATAATGTGCCTATTGTGATAAAAATAATAACCATAAGTAGAGAAACGTTTCCCTGTTGTTGCTCTATATTCTTCATAGATTTCTAACTAAGACCGCTATCCGGTAATTAAATGTTTGATTAGGTAATAACTCTGTTTTAAGGCTTATTTCCATTTCAAGTAATTGGGTATTTTCCCGCCAATCAAATGCTAATTTTTTAACTTTGATTAACTTCTCATCAAATAATGATTGCCAACGAGTCCCATCACAATTTCGGACATTTCGATTGGACTCTAGTTTTTCATTATTTAACCGATAACCAAAATAATCAGAATCTTTAGATTTGGATTTAATATCTTCCCACTTACCCGATAAATCTTGGTCATAAGCAAAAATAATGCACGAGTTATTCCCTTTGCTTAAAAATTTTGATGTGATTTTTAAAGGTTCTTCACCACAATTTAGGCTACTACAGTAACCTATCCTTCTAAAATCTTTTTCCATATTTATCAATGTTTGCCTTATATCCTTGTCTATTTGGTATTGAATGTAAGTTCGATAGGTTTGCTTAAATAATGTAGGAATAGCGCTCATCGCTGATACACAAACAATGCTACTGATAGCCATTGCCATTAATATTTCAATAAGTGTAAATCCCTGCTGTTTTTTTAATTTATCGTTATTTAAGGGATTCAACATTTAGGTACCCCTGTCATTTTTTTATGACTACAGCTTCTAATACGGCCTAATGAAGAAATATAAATTGTGATTTGCTGATTCTGATTTTTTAGCTCTATGCTAAAAGCACGGATCGTTCCCTGCTTACCATATAGCTGAATTGAAGTACGGCTTGCTTTACTAAGTTCTATTCCTTGGTGCCTTTTTGCTGTTAACTTGCCAACCTCTTGCTTGCTGTTCGCATCTTTAACATCAAGCTGCCAATCATTTCTACCAGCCTTAACGGATAATATTTGATACCTATTTAAATAGACACCTTCTGTCATTTGGCTATAAATAAACTCAGATACTTGCCTAGCCGCATCGATTAACCGCTGCCTTTCTACTTGCTGTTGCCATTGATATAAACCAGAAAAAATAACAAAAGAACAAATAAATAAAACAATCATAATCTCAATTAAGGTGAAACCACGCTGCGTTGTATTTAATTCAACTTTCATTTTGTTGTGACCCCACTTTTTATATGCAAGACAGAGATTGCCAAAAAAAATCTGTCTAGCGAGGTTTGTCATTACAAACTGCATAACGCTTCGCAACAAAATAAATAAATGCATAACAATACAAGTCAATTTGCGAGCTGCTTCGCAAAGAAATAGTTAATTCAAAATAAATGCAAGAAAGTAAATTAATTATGAACCAAGATAAAATTCATCAAGAAAGATGGGATAGATAAAGGAGGAAAATTGATGATAAGTTAAAAAACGATAATAAGATGGTTTTCCGATAAAACCATCTTAGTAAACAATTTATTCGCTAATCAAACAGTAAACGGATATTTGATAGCCTCATGGCACTGGTACCCTTCGAGAGTAAAATCATCCGAAGTCACCCATGTTTCGAGGTCTTCTAATGACTGAATTTTGGGGTTAATAACCAATGAAGGGGAAGCAAACGGCTCACGTTTTAGTTGGACATCACGCATTAAAGGCAGTTGGTTTTCATAAATATGTGCATTCACAATTTTATGGTAAGCCTTACCTGCTTTATGGCCTGAAATACGAGCCATAAGAGCGAGCAAAACAAAACATTGTACTTGGTTGAAATTTAAACCAAGCGGTACATCACAGCTACGTTGGTAAGATGTTAAATGTAGGGTATCACCTAGCAATGAAAAAGTATGAGTATGCATGCAGGGACGCAAGCAACCCATTTCAAATTCACCAGGGTTATAGAAAGTGATAATTTCTGCGCGGTCATCAATTCCATTTTTTAAGTTATTGACGACTTTTTTCAGCTGATCTAAATGTGTTCCATCTGGGCGTTGCCATGAACGCCCTTGAACACCATATACGCGGCCCATATCATCCTCACCTTTGCGATAAGGGTTATTCAGCCATGCTTGGTTCTCATTTGCATTGGCATTCCATGTATTACAACCAATTTCACGAAATTGAGCCGCATTGTCGTAGCCACGTAGATAACCAAGAAGCTCAGCTATCGCCGCTTTATAAAAGCTTTTACGAGTCGTAATCAAGGGGAATTGATTATTGCCCACATCATATTCAAGGTCAGCGTTAATAACGGTTAAACAACGAACGCCAGTTCGTTTATTTTCAACCCATTGCCCTTCATCAATAATACGTTGGCATAAATCAAGATACGGCTTCATAGTGACTCTCTTTTAAAAAAATAACTTAAGTGGCTAACCTTTGTCTCGTTGTACTTCATTGCTTTATTTACAAAATAGTTATATTCAACAGACTAAGTTAGCCCCAATAATTGTATTTATTAACTCTTTGTAGGCTCTTTTAGTGGCTTATGGGCTGGCACATTTTTGCCATATTTGTAAGCCCAAACAATCATCAGAACGCCAATAATAATCATCGGAATTGATAGAATTTGTCCCATACTAATACCACCAAATAAACCAAGCTGTGCGTCTGGTTGCCTAAAGAATTCAACAATAATCCTAAATGCACCATAACCAATCAAGAATAACCCGGAAACACTCCCCATTGGACGAGGTTTACGCACAAATAAGTTCAAAATAAGGAACAGAACAACTCCCTCTAAGAACATTTCATAAAGCTGTGATGGGTGTCTAGGTAGCACACCATACTGCTCTAATATGGGTAATAACGAAGGGTCCTGTGCGGCAAGTTGAATATCTTCACTGCGTGAATGTGGGAATAAAAATGCCCATGGCGTATCGAGTGTTACTCGTCCCCATAGCTCCCCATTAATAAAGTTCCCAATACGGCCCATGCCTAAGCCAAATGGGATCAATGGTGCAACAAAGTCAGATACTTGCAGGAAACGACGGCGAGTACGGTGAGCAAACCACATCATGGCACATATCACACCGATTAGGCCGCCATGGAAGGACATGCCACCATCCCAAACCTTAAATAGATATAAAGGATCGTCAAGAAAAACAGGGAGATTATAAAAGAAAACGTAACCTAACCGACCACCGACAAATACGCCAACAAAGCCAACATACAGCAAGTTTTCTACTTCGTTTTTTGTCCAGCCACTATTGGGTTTTGCAGCGCGACGCCCTGCTAGCCAAAGGGCAAAAACAAAGCCAACAAGGTACATAAAGCCATACCAGTGTAACGATACTGGCCCAATCGAGAACATAACAGGATCTATTTCCGGAAATGCTAAGTAGTTGTTACTCATTGTTCCCCACTTTTTAATCATTAAGCCAACTACTCGTCGACTATTACATATTCAACAGGCTTCAATTTGTGAAGCCCCTGAAGCATACAACAAAAAGTATAGTCATTTATACTTGATATTTTTCAAACTAAACCAAATTAAATACTTACATCTTGTTGTAAGTTAAATCCCACCACGTACAAAACCGCCTAAATGGTGTTGCTCCATAAATTCACTCGCCTCTAGCCTGACACTATCACTCGTTTCCGCAGCCAATAACTTAGGTACTAACTGCGACATCAAGGCTGGGTCAAGCTGGCGGATTAAATATTTCATGCGAGGAACACTACGCCCACTCATACTTAAGGAGCGATATCCTAGAGCAATTAATACCATTGCGCTGAGTGGCTGCCCTGCCATTTCCCCACAAACACTTACAGGGAGTTGAAGGCGTTGGCACTCTTCACTTACTTTTGCTAAAAAGCGCACAATTGAGGGATGAAGATTATCATATAGCGCCGCTACATGGGTGTTATTACGGTCAACAGCAAGTAAATATTGTGTAAAGTCATTAGTCCCGATAGAGATAAAATCAACGCGTTTTTTTATTTCCGGTAATAGAAATAGCAAAGAAGGAACTTCAAGCATAATACCAATTTGGGGCATCTCAACTGGCATTTTTAATAAAAAACTCACTTCGTCCCTTGCTCTTTTTATCAGCAAAATTGCTTCGTCTATCTCATTAACACTGGTCACCATCGGTAATAAAATACGTAAATTACCTGAAAACATATTCGCCCGTAACATAGCCCTTAGCTGGATTAAAAAAATCTCGGGCTGGTCCAGCATGATGCGAATACCGCGCCAGCCTAAGCTTGGGTTTTCTTCGCTAATTGGCATGTATGGCAACTGTTTGTCCGCCCCTATATCAAGGGTTCTTAACACTACAGGCTTGGTAGGGAAAAGTTGTAAAACTTCTTTATAGAGTTGTTTTTGCTCATCTTCCGAGGGAAAACCATTGTGCAACATAAAAGGCAGTTCAGTACGATACAGGCCAACGCCATCAACCCCTGTGTTAATCTGTTGCTCGTAGCGCGGACTTAAACCTGCATTAAGGTAAATATGAACTTGTTCGCCGCCTTTAAGTGTTGCATCTTGTTCAAGAGTTCCTTCCGCTAAGCGACTAATAACATTTTCTTCTTCAATGATTTGCTGGTATTCCTGAACAATTAAATTTTCAGGTTCAATAAAGAGCTCACCACGGTAACCATCCAATATTAAATGGCGGTTATGTAATAACGAAGGCTCAATATCCGCGCCCATAATTGCAGGAATTCCCATAGCTCTGATTAAGATAGCGGAATGAGAATGCGTTGCTCCGTCACGCACAACTACACCGGCAAGTTGTTCAATAGGTAACTCAGCCAATACACTAGCACTTAACTCATCAGAAACTAAAATAAAACGTTCAGGCCATTGCTCATTTGCGGTAAGTGAATCATCAAGATGAAATAATAAGCGTTGACCTAATGCTTTTAAATCTGCCCCTCTTTCCCTTAAATAAAGGTCACGCAGGCGAGAAAACTGCTCTACATAATTTTCAATAACTGTTTTAACTGCCCATTCAGCAGTTGCGTTATCATTGATGGCGGCAAACAGATGTTTTTTTAGCTGCGGGTCACTCAGTAAATGATTATAGAGATCAAATATCGCCGCACTTTCTTTTGCCGAGCTCGCCATAAAACGTTTACTAATACGACGACATTCCGCTGTAGCACTTTCAAGGGCGACGACAAGGCGTTGTTTTTCTTTATCGATATCAATAGCGCTTGCTTGAAAAATACTATCTAAAGAAGGTTGGGAACTATCTTGCCATCCATAAGCCATTGCAATTCCTTGTGATACAGGAATCGCTTTAATTCTATTTTGCCGATATTGCCCAAAAATACCTTTTGCTTGTGCTTGCGACAAAATCACGGCGAGTTGCATCGACAACGTTACCATGAAAGATTCTTCGGTTTCATTAAACAGCCGTTTTTCCCGTTGCTGTACGACCAGCACGCCTAATAATTGGCGACGGTATACCACGGGAACACCTAAGAAAGCTTTTAATTGTTCTTCTTTAAGCTGAGGCAGGAATTTATATTGAGGGTGTTCACGAATATCGGCTAGATTGAGCATTTCAGATTGGCGCCCTACGGCCCCTACGACACCTTCATCAAAACCTAGACGAATAGCAATCCCGCTAGGTTTTTTTAACCCGCGGGTTGCCATTAAGTAATAGCATTGGCGAGGGTGATCAGCTAAATAAATGGAACAAACGTCTGTTCTCATTGCTTTGCAGGTCTCATTCACCAACACTTCTAGCGCATCAGTCAAACTTGTCGCCATTGCAACTTTTTCGACAATTTCACGTAAACGCGTCAACATAGGCTACTTTGCTCCACGCCTACGGTTATTAAAAGAGGGCCGTTGTGGTAATTTTTGTTCCTGTAAAGGCATAACTACGGGAGCGAATTCTTTCATGACACGCCGATAAACCTCACGTTTAAAAGAAACCACCTGCCTAACAGGATACCAATAACTGACCCATCGCCAGCCATCAAATTCTGGCGACTTACTGCGCTGCACGTTTATATCGGCATCATTGCATTGAAGTTGAAGTAAAAACCAACGCTGTTTCTGCCCAATACAAACAGGTTTTGTATCCCAACGCACCAAACGCTTGGGTAATTTGTAACGTAACCAATTACGGGTAGATGCCAATAACCTGACATCCTTACGCTGTAGCCCGACTTCTTCGTATAGCTCACGATACATCGCCTGTTCCGGCGATTCCCCAGGATTGATGCCTCCTTGAGGAAACTGCCATGAGTGTTGACCATAGCGGCGGGCCCATAAAACTTGCCCTTGCCGATTACAAATTACAATTCCTACATTCGGGCGGTAGCCATCATCATCAATCACAGACTACCTCAATAACCAAATTTGAAAGATGCCTAATTGTTTCACACATACCTAAACTGGTAAACCTATATCAATACAGTTTGCAGATATGTCTGAAGTCACTACAATAGTGAACATCTCAACGGGGTGCCGAACTTATTTCGGCTGAGAAATAACCCGTAGAACCTGATCCGGTTAATACCGGCGTAGGGATTTGAGCCTCCGTCTGCATATCTGCACCGGTTTCTCCTCAAATCCTGTGTCACTATCTTTTAGCGCAGGAAAAAGCATGTTTAAAAACAAAATTATAGCATCGTTCTTTACCTTTGGTGCACTCAGTTTAAGTCAATTAGCATGGGCGGATAAACCAACGCTTACTGTTTATACCTACGATTCCTTTGCCGCAGAGTGGGGTCCAGGACCACAAATTAAAAAAAATTTCGAAGCGCAGTGCGATTGTGAATTAAAAATAGTGGCGCTGGGGGATGGTGTAGCTCTGCTAAACAGACTCAGAATGGAAGGAAAAAATAGCAAAGCAGATGTGATTTTAGGGTTAGATAATAATTTATTAGATTCTGCTGAAAAAACAGGCCTGTTTGCTCCTGCCGACATTAATACCAGTGCATTGAAGCTGCCTATTTCGTGGGATAGCTCAACCTTCATTCCTTATGACTATGGCTATTTCGCATTCATATATGACACTAATAAAATTAAACAACCACCAACAAGTATGGATGCATTATTAAATAGTGAAAATAATTGGAAAATTATTTACCAAGATCCTCGAACCAGTACGCCCGGACTTGGCTTAATGCTGTGGATTGAAAAACTGTATGGCGACAAGTCTGCGGATGCATGGCAAAAAATGGCAGGCAAAACACTCACCGTAACTAAAGGTTGGAGTGAAGCTTATGGCCTGTTCTTAAAAGGGGAAGGTGATTTTGTACTCAGTTATACCTCATCGCCGGGTTATCAAATGCTTAATGACCAAAAAGATAACTATGCTGCGGCATTATTTAATGAGGGTCACTATATGCAAGTTGAGGTGGCAGCAAGGCTGAAAAATAGCCCACAGCCGGAGCTTGCCAAGCAGTTCTTGCAGTTTGTCTTAACGCCTGAATTCCAAAATACCTTGCCAACAACAAACTGGATGTATCCGGTCATTGATATTCCCTTACCTGAGGTATACAACCAGTTACCTCTACCTGAAAAAGCCTTACAATTTAGTTCTCAAGAAGTGGCCAAAGAACGCCAAAATTGGACTCGTTTATGGCAAACCGCCGTCAGTCGCTAATTAATTTGTCTCTACTACCGGGGGCGTTGGCCTCCGGATTACTGATTACGGTTGCACTTATTAGTTTTGGTGCACTGTGGTTTTTTGCACCTGAAATTTCAATGACTGACATTATTAGCGATAGCTATTTGTGGCATGTGATTGGCTTTACTTTCTGGCAGGCTTTTTTATCCGCTATTTTTTCTGTAATCCCTGCTATTTTTCTTGCAAGAGCACTACACCGCCGTCGTTTTTTTGGGCGAACCCTATTTTTACGCTTATGTGCAATGACGTTGGTTCTTCCGGTGTTAGTTGCCGTATTTGGTATTTTATCAGTTTACGGGCAAACGGGTTGGCTGGCTAAACTTTGTCAATTACTGGGATTTAATTACACCTTTTCACCTTATGGCCTAAAAGGCATTTTGCTAGCACATATTTTCTTTAATATGCCACTAGCGACTCGTATGCTATTACAGTCTTTAGAAAATATCGCTATTGAGCAGAGACAAATTGCAGCACAACTGAGGTTCAATGAGTGGCAGCAATTTACTATTTTAGAATGGCCTTATTTACGGCGGCAAATATTACCTACTGCTGCGTTAATTTTTATGCTGTGCTTTGCCAGCTTTGCGACGGTTCTCGCTCTGGGAGGCGGCCCGGCAGCAACCACCATCGAATTGGCTATTTACCAAGCACTTAATTATGATTTTGATTTAGGACGAGCCACCCTTTTGGCGCTCATCCAGCTGTTTTTCTGTGTCGGTTTAATGTTTATCTGCCATAGAGTAAATAGTGTATTTTCAGTGGGGTTTAGCCAACAAGCGCAATGGGTTGACCCCGCTGATAACGCATTTCGTCGTATTCGTGACCTGCTGCTCATTATCGCTGCCATGTTATTGCTACTGCCCCCGCTGTTCGCTGTTATTTTTGATGGCTTAAATGGGCAACTTTGGGTGGTATTGCAGCAACCTGCCTTATGGCAAGCCACGGCAACCTCTGTGTTTATTGCACTGTGTGCTGGTACTGTCTGCGTGGTACTTACCTTAATGTTGTTATGGAGCAGCCGTGAATTGCGCTTACGCCAAGCGGCTCGTCTAGGGCAAGCCTTAGAACTTAGTGGGTTAATTATTTTAGCCATGCCCGGTATCGTGCTCGCGACAGGTTTTTTTATCTTTTTTAATGAAACGGTAGGCTTACCTGAATCCCCTTACCCATTAGTTATCATGACTAATGCTTTGTTAGCCATTCCCTATGCGTTAAAAGTATTAGAAAACCCTATGCGAGACAGCGCTGAACGCTATAACCCATTGTGCCAATCACTTGGCATTTCTGGTTTTAATCGTTTCCGAATTATTGAACTTAAAGCATTACGCAAACCTATTTCCCAAGCTCTCGCATTTGCTTGTGTTATCTCAATTGGTGATTTTGGTGTTGTCGCGTTATTTGGCAATGATAACTTCCGCACACTCCCTTATTATCTTTATCAGCAAATAGGGGCTTACCGGTCAAACGATGGGGCTGTTACTGCCATGCTATTGCTATTGCTTTGCTTTTGCTTATTTAGCTTGATTGAACGTATCTCAGGAAAACACCATGATTAAATTGACTCAGCTAGATTACCAATACGACAACCTGACAATGTCATTTGATTTTTCTGTTCAGTTCGGTGAGTCTGTGGCAGTTATGGGGCCAAGTGGTGCAGGGAAAAGTACGCTATTAAGCTTGATTAGCGGCTTTCAATTTCCCAAAAGCGGTACAATTGCGCTCAATGGCGAAGACCATACTTTTAGCCCTCCGGCTAAGCGCCCTGTTTCTATGTTATTTCAAGAAAATAATTTATTTTCACACCTGACAATCCGGCAAAACATTGGTCTTGGACTGCAACCCAATTTACGCCTGAATAAAACGCAAATTCAGCGAGTTGAGCAAATGGCGAGCCGTGTCAGCCTGAGTGAATGTTTAGATAGGTTACCAGCACAACTGTCGGGGGGGCAACGTCAACGCGCGGCATTAGCACGCTGCATGATCCGCAATCAACCAATTTTATTACTTGATGAGCCTTTTTCAGCTCTCGACCCTGCATTACGCCGAGAAATGCTGCTATTACTCAGGGAAATTTGTGCAGAAAAATCAATCACATTGTTAATGGTTTCCCATAATGTCGATGATGCCCTGCAAATTGCCCCACGGACACTGGTTATTGCAGAGGGGAAAATCGCCTACGATGGCGATACTCAATACCTATTACAGGGGCAAAGTGCGGCATCTGCGTTACTGAGTATCACCACCGCTGCCAACAATTAACACTGTATAAATTCACACTATTCGCGTATATTTATCGTAACTATTTTTTATGCAAGTTTTATGCGAGTAGCCTAATGACCCAACTTATCGCTCCAGCAGAAAGAGGCTTTATTCTTAGCCGTCACTGGAAAGACACCCGCCACGGTGTTGAGGTCTCTTATTGGCTACTCACTGATAACCAACCTCAAAAGGTCACTGTTCCCTATCAAAAAGCCATTGGTTTTTTAGCTGAATCTCAATTCCCTCAAGTAAAACATCTATTAGATGAACAACCCAATATTACCTACCGGCTCCTTGAATTAATTGATTTTAAACGCGAAAAAGTCTATGCGATTTATTGCCAGCAATATCGACAATTACAGAATCTTGAAAAAAGCTGCAACGAATTGGGTGTCGAATTATTAGAAACAGATATTCGCCCAAGTGAACGGTATCTAATGGAACGCTTTATCGCGGCCTCTGTCTGGTTTTCTCAAAATCAGCAAGGAGAATTTCAACTAAAACCTTGTGAAGGATACCGTCCCCTAGTCAAAGCTGTTTCCCTTGATATCGAAACCAGCCAACATGGTGAACTCTATTCTATAGGGCTGTCTGGCTGTGGTGACAATGTGGTATTTATGTTAGGGCCAGAACAAGGGCCTGCATTGAGCTCTGAACATCGCTTAATCTATGTGAATAGCCGCCCGCAATTACTTCATAAGCTCAATGAATGGCTTCACCAATACGACCCTGATGCCATCATTGGTTGGAACCTAATCCAATTCGACTTACAAGTATTACAAAAGCATGCTGAGCGTTATGGCATCCCATTATTGTTTGGTCGACAAAACAAAAAATTGGAGTGGCGAGAGCATGGCTTTAAGCAAGGGGTATTTTTTGCCGCTGCTGAAGGCCGGTTAATTATTGATGGTATTGATGCATTAAAAGCAGCAACATGGAGTTTTTCATCATTTAGTTTAGAGTTTGTCGCTCAAGAACTCCTTGGCGAAGGTAAAACGATTGATACCCCTTATGACCGAATGGATGAAATCAACCGCCGCTTTGTTCACGATAAACCCGCTCTAGCACACTACAATATTCAGGATTGTATTTTAGTCCATCGGATCTTTGAAAAAACGGATTTAATGGCTTTCTTGCAAGAACGTTCAACAGTAACCGGCCTTGCTGTTGATAAAATGGGCGGATCTGTTGCAGCATTCTCACACCTTTATATTCCCCGTCTACACCGCCTTGGCTTTGTCGCTCCCAACCTGACGGAACATAAAATGCAACTGAACCCCGGGGGCTTTGTCATGGACTCCCAACCTGGGCTATATGACTCCGTATTAGTTTTGGATTATAAAAGCCTATATCCTTCAATTATTAGAACTTTTCTCATCGACCCTGCGGGTATGATTGAAGGATTAGCGCATCCAGACCTTGAATATTCTGTTCCCGGTTTTCGCCAAGCTTGGTTTTCTCGTACAACCCACTGTTTACCCGATATTGTCAGCCATATCTGGCAAGAACGGGATAAAGCCAAAAAAGAGCATAATGCGCCACTATCCCAAGCGTTGAAAATTATTATGAACGCATTTGCTGGGGTACTAGGCGCTGAAGGGTGCCGTTTTTTTGACCCAAGACTGACTGCATCAATCACCATGCGTGGCCATGAAATTATGCGTACAACCAAACGTTTGATTGAGTCACAGGGTTACCAAGTTATTTATGGGGATACCGACTCCACATTTGTATGGTTACGAGACGCCCACAATGAAGAGCAAGCGCAAAAAATTGGCTTTGCTTTACGTGATTACGTGAATAGCTGGTGGAAAAAACATTTAGCTGAAGAATGGCAATTAGAGGGGGTTTTAGAACTTGAATATGAAACCCATTACCGCCGATTTTTGATGCCAACGGTACGTGGTGCTGAAATGGGGAGTAAAAAACGCTATGCAGGGCTGAGTAAAGACACCATGGTATTTAGAGGGCTGGAAACCATTCGCTCGGACTGGACCCCCTTAGCACAAATATTCCAAAAAGAGCTCTATACCCGTATTTTTTATCGCCAACCTTACCGTGAATATATTCGTGAATATGTGCAAAATATTCGTTCAGGCCAATATGATGACCGTTTAGTTTACCGTAAACGCCTGCGCCGAAAATTGACTGATTACCAAAAAAATGTTCCTCCGCATGTTCGAGCTGCTCGTACCGCTGATGACTATAATTTAAAATTACAGCGCCCTTTGCAATATCAAAATGGTGGTTGGATAAACTATATTATCACTCAGGCAGGGCCTGAACCGCTGGAAATCATCACGGCAAAACCGGATTACGAACATTATATTTCCAAGCAAATCAAACCAATAGCAGATGCTATCTTGCCTTTCTTACAAGATGACTTTGATACCCTGCTAACTGGGCAAATTACCCTGTTGTTTTAAAATTTATTCTACCTTTGATGTTTTTTTAACAGGTGACGATAGCCTTCGGTTGAATTAATATATCGCCCCTTTGGTGTCTCGCACGTCTGGCTACACAAATTATGCGTGATAATCAACAATACTCATTATAATTCAAATAGACTGACTCATTGTCTCGGCCACAAGCCCAGCAAACGCCTTAGTGCTCACTTTGCTGCAATTTGAATAATTAAATGTGTATAATTAATCATCAGGTAACGACTATTTTTAAAATAATTCGAACTCTTCCTTGTGTAACTATTAATGAGCTACACCAACACTGGGCGAAGACACTGATAAAAATTGTCTTAAAAAATCTAAAAAATAAACTCTCAATTTTATGGAATTAAGTTAAATCTATGCCATTTACTCTTGGTCAACGCTGGATCAGCGATACAGAAAGCGAACTTGGATTAGGTGCCGTCGTGGCAATTGATGCCCGTATGGTAACGTTGCTTTTTCCTGCTAGTGGCGAAAACCGCCTTTACTCTAGCAGTGATGCCCCTATTACCCGAGTGATGTTTAATGAAGGTGATACCATTACCAGCCACGAAGGCTGGCAACTTCAAGTTGAAAGCATTGAAGAAGATAAAGGATTATTGACTTACATCGGCACACGTTTAGATACGCAAGAAACCGGTGTGAGCCTTAGAGAAGTGTTCCTCGACAGCAAGCTCACATTCAATAAGCCGCAAGATCGTCTATTTGCTGGGCAAATTGACCGTATGGACCGTTTCGCTTTACGCTTTCGTGCGCGCAAATTCCAAAGCGAGCAAGTCAAACATCAAGCGACAGGCCTACGCGGTATTCGTGCAAGTCTGATCCCACACCAATTACATATTGCCAATGAAGTGGGAAAACGCCACCATCCGCGTGTATTACTCGCTGACGAAGTCGGCTTAGGTAAAACCATTGAAGCGGGGATGATTATCCACCAGCAATTAATGGCAGGCCGTGCAGAGCGCGTCTTAGTTATTGTTCCTGATAGCTTACAGCACCAATGGCTGGTTGAGATGCTACGCCGCTTTAATCTGCGTTTTTCTTTGTTTGATGATAGCCGTTACAGTGAAGCACAGCATGATAGTGATAACCCATTTGAAACAGAACAACTCGTTCTGTGTTCACTGGATTTCGTCCGTCGTAACAAGCAGCGTTTTGACCAATTAGTTGAAGCAGGCTGGGATATGATGGTCGTCGACGAAGCTCACCACTTACAGTGGAGTGAGACCGCCCCGAGCCGCGAATATCAAGTTATTGAAACATTAGCTGAAAATATTCCTTCTATTTTGCTATTAACGGCAACACCAGAGCAACTTGGCCAAGAAAGCCACTTCGCTCGCTTGCGTTTACTTGACCCTAGCCGTTTTCATGATTACCAAGACTTTATTGCTGAGCAAGAAAACTACCGTCCTGTTGCTGATGCGGTTTCACTGTTGCTGTCGGGTGACAAACTGACTAATGACCAGCAAAATTTACTTAACGAATTAATCAAAGAACAAGATATCGAACCACTGCTAAAGGCTGCAAATCTTGAAGGTGAAGATGGCAATGCTGCGCGCCAAGAGCTGATCAACATGTTAATGGACCGCCATGGTACTAGCCGCCTGTTGTTCAGAAATACCCGAAATGGTGTCAAAGGCTTCCCTCGTCGTGAATTGCATTCGTTAAAAATGCCATTGCCCACCCAATACCAAACCGCAATTAAAGTGGCTGGTATTATGGGCAGTAAAAAAGACGTTGAAACACGTGCAAAAGAAATGCTCTACCCTGAGCAAATTTACCAAGAGTTCGAAGGTGAAAACGCCACGTGGTGGAACTTTGACCCGCGGGTTGAGTGGTTAATGGGCTTTTTGACCGCAAACCGCCATGAAAAAGTGTTAGTGATCTGCGCGAAAGCCGCAACCGCACTACAATTGGAGCAAGTGTTACGTGAACGCGAAGCGATTCGTGCTGCCGTTTTCCACGAAGGGTTATCGTTATTAGAACGAGACCGAGCGGCTGCCTATTTTGCATCTCAAGAAGAAGGCGCGCAGGTTCTATTATGTTCTGAAATCGGTTCTGAAGGGCGTAACTTCCAATTTGCTAACCAGTTGGTGATGTTCGACCTGCCGTTTAATCCAGACTTACTTGAGCAACGTATCGGCCGTTTAGACCGTATTGGACAAAGCCGTGATATCAGCATTCATGTGCCTTATTTAGAAAATACCGCACAATCTGTGTTGATCCGCTGGTATCACGAAGGCTTAGATGCCTTTGAACATACCTGCCCAACAGGCCGAGCTATCTACGATAAATACTACCAACCATTACTGCAATTTATGGCTGAACCGACAGTCACAGAAGGTTTTGATGATTTTATTAAAACCTGCCGTGCAGAGCATGACAGCTTGAAATTACAATTGGAACAAGGCCGTGACCGTTTGCTTGAAATGCATTCAAACGGTGGCGAGTCTGGCAATCTGTTGGCTGAAGAAATTGGTGAAGGTGATAACGATACCGAATTGGTTAACTTTGCACTCAATCTTTTTGATATTGTCGGTATTAATCAAGAAGATAAAAGTGATAACCTGATTATCCTCACACCTTCAGACCATATGTTAGTACCTGATTTCCCAGGACTTCCTCAAGATGGTTGCACCATCACGTTTGATAGAGAGCAAGCACTTTCTCGTGAAGACACGCAGTTTATCAGCTGGGAGCACCCTATTATTCGTAATGGTTTAGATTTAGTGCTATCTGGCGATACCGGCAGCTGTGCGGTTTCTTTATTGAAAAACAAAGCGCTGCCTGTTGGCACCTTATTGACTGAACTGATTTACGTTGTGGAAGCTCAAGCACCTAAGAACCTGCAAATTAGCCGTTTCTTACCCGCAACTCCGGTACGCTTATTAATTGATTTAAAAGGTAATAACTTATCATCTCAAGTTGAGTTTGAAAGTTTTAACCGCCAATTAAATGCCATTAACCGCCATATGGCAAGCAAACTGGTCAATGCAGTACAAAATGAGGTTCATTCGGTATTACGCTTATCTGAGCCAATGATCGAAAAAGAAGCCAAAGCATTGATAGAGAATGCAAAAGAAGCGGCTGATAAGGCGCTAACGTTGGAGCTTTCTCGTTTAGAAGCACTAAAAGCGGTCAACCCAAATATCCGTGATGAAGAACTTGATATTATTGAGGAAGAACGCCAACAACTGATGACTAATATCGACCAAGCTACATGGCGACTAGATGCGATTCGTTTAGTTGTGGTAACTCATCAGTAGCCGACTTGCTGTGAGTACGCTGTCGCTCATTCAAATAGCTTATTATTAGTAATTTGAATTATAGTAAGCGTAAACTAAAATAGTCACTTATTTCTCCCTCATCTGAGGGAGAAATTATTTAAAAGCTTCGGAGTTACACACGTTATGATGGAACCCTACCAACCTGCTGTTGAACCTTGGTTGCATATACTTTACCAAGATGATCACATCATTGTGGTGAATAAACCTAGCGGGTTACTCTCTGTTCCCGGAAAAGCGCCAGAGCACCATGACAGCATTATGAGCCGTGTTCAGCGTGATTTTCCCGCCGCTGAATCCGTACATCGGTTAGATATGGCGACAAGTGGCGTCATGGTTGTGGCACTGCACAAAAAAGCTGAACGCGAACTTAAACGCCAATTTAGAGAGCGTGAGCCGAAAAAATTCTATATTGCTCGTGTTTGGGGTCATTTAGAAAAAGAAGAAGGCTTGGTTGATTTGCCGCTAATTTGTGATTGGCCAAACCGCCCTAAGCAAAAAGTGTGTTTCGAAACAGGGAAATCAGCACAAACTGAATACCAAGTTTTACAATATGAAGAACATGCGACTCGCGTGAAACTGTCACCGATTACAGGTCGTTCTCACCAACTGAGAGTTCATATGTTAGCTTTAGGCCACCCAATCCTTGGTGATCGCTTTTATGCTCACGATGAAGCCAAAGCGCTCGCCCCTCGCTTACAATTACATGCACAGGAATTATATATCACCCATCCTGAATATGGCACGCCAATGCATTTTACCTGCCCACCGGATTTTTAATGCTAGATTTATTTGATCGTTTGATTAATTTTCCCTCCCCCTAGCATACCCTAAATGGTTCGTGCCGCAGCTAGGCGGCAAGAGAGCGAATCCTTAGGAGCGTAGATAACTACGTGACTAGGGTTCATGAATGAAGACAACAAAGCGAGATTTTTTGGTTTTTCTTCGTTAGCCTGATTTCCCTTAAATAGTTCGTGTTGCAGCTAGGCGGCAAGAGAGCGAATCCCTAGGAGCGTAGATAACTACGTGACTAGGGTTCATGAATGAAGACAACAAAGCGAGATTTTTTGGTTTTTCTTCGTTAGCCTGATTTCCCCTAAATAGTTCGTGTTGCAGCTAGGCGGCAAGAGAGCGAATCCCTAGGAGCGTAGATAACTACGTGACTAGGGTTCATGAATGAAGACAACAAAGCGAGATTTTTTGGTTTTTCTTCGTTAGCCTGATTTCCCTTAAATAGTTCGTGTTGCAGCTAGGCGGCAAGAGAGCGAATCCCTAGGAGCATACAGTAGTATGTGACTAGGGTGCGCGAGCGCAGCCAACAACGCTGCGGCGCGAAATATGACGGGGAAATTTATTTGAAGCCGAGCTCCTTCTTAACTAAGTCATAAGCTGCTTGGATTGATTGCGCTTTCTGCTTCGCAATCTCCATCATCTCTGGCGGTAAACCTTTTGCAACCAACTTATCTGGGTGATGTTCGCTCATTAATTTACGATAGGCACGCTTAATTTTTGTTGGGTCGTCACTGGGAGACACACCAAGCACTTTACAAGCATCTTCAAGGGTTGGGCCATTCGATTGCTGATAATACCCTCCCGATTGCTGCTGAGAGTAACCTTGGCCAAATTGGCGACCACTTTGGATCATATCCAAGAACTGTTCAAACTGAACTTTAGAAATCCCTAGCTCTTCTGCAATGATAAACAACACTTTTCGTTCGTTCGGGTGTAATTGTCCATCTGCAAAAGCAGCTTGTAATTGAATTTCCAGAAACATCTGAATCAAATCAAAACGGCCATAACAAGCCATTCGTAGTTGTTTTAATACATCTCGTAATGGAAAGTTAGGGGATTTACCTTCTCTAAACGCTTGTTGAGCCGCTTTTCGTGTTTCTCCGTGTAATTGCATTCTGTCCATTAAATTGGTCGCAAGCTGAATATCTGTCTCGGTTACACGGCCTTTGGACTTCGTTAAATGCCCCAAAATTTGGAAAGTACTCGCAAAGAAAATGATTTGGCGATCTCGCTTATTCATTCTCCCTGCAAATTTACGTTGGATCGATGCTTTATCAAAACCATGCCCAATAATTAACCCAATTAGCGCTCCCCAAAAGCCCAATCCAGAGACGATTGCGAGTATAACGCCAATAATTTTGCCCCAATAGTGCATATATCCCTCAATTCTTCAATGCTCAAAATGCAATTTTGCATTATCATACTATTCATTCAGCTCTATGCATAACTACCCGCGCGTAAAGTTTCTTACATTATACTGGCGCAAAGTGGTTGGCTAAGTTAGTCTTTGAGCGTTTGCTGGCGATGCCAATGATGACGGAACCCCATATTTAATGATGAAAAAAAGCTATCCAACACTACTCGCCACCATGGTATGGGCGGCAATTTATAGTCAGCAAGCGCATGCTGACCTTGCACAGCAGTGTATGCTGGGTGTCCCTGTTTACACAAAACCGATTGTAAAAGGTGACCCTAACGACCTGCCGATTCACATTACCGCTGAGGATGTCCGTGGTGAATACCCTAATTTTGTTGAATATGAAGGTAATGTCGATATTCAACAAGGGAACCAAACATTAACCGCTGATAATGTGAAGCTCACCCAAACAGAAACAGCGGGTGAACTCCCTGTGCGCGAAGTCACGGCAACCGGAAATGTTCACTACGATGACCCACAAATTATCTTAAAAGGCCCTTCTGCGTGGTCTAACTTAGATAATAAAAACACGGATGTGAATGATGGTAACTACATGATGGTAGGCCGTCAGGGGCGTGGTGACGCGAAAAAAATGAAAATGCGTGGTGAAAACCGTTATTCAATTATGGAAAACGGCACGTTCACGACCTGTTTACCCGGCAATAATAGCTGGAGCGTTGCAGGCTCTGAAGTGATAATCGACCGCGAAGAAGAAGTCGCTGAAATTTGGCATGCACGTTTTAAAGTCGGTGACGTGCCTATTTTCTATAGCCCATATATGCAATTACCAATTGGTAATAAACGTCGTTCCGGTTTCTTAATTCCGACTGGGAGTTATTCAAGTAACGATGGGCTAGAGTTTTCATTACCCTATTATTGGAATATTGCGCCAAACTACGATGCCACGATTACACCTCAATTTATGACCCACCGTGGTGTAAAATTAAATAATGAATTCCGTTACCTCATTGCTCCTGGTACAGGAACCGTGGCCTTTGATTTTCTAAATCATGACCGAGCTTATATCAAAGACAAAGAACGTGGTAAGCGTGAAGATCGTGATAGCGATGACCGCTGGTTATTCTACTGGCGCCATTCTGGGACTTATGCAGGGCACTGGAATTTTAGCTCTGACTATACCAAAGTGAGCGACCCTAGCTATTTTACTGACTTTAGTTCCCAGTACGGTAACACCACTGATGGCTACGCCACGCAAAAATTCAGTGCAGGTTATTCAGATACAAACTGGAATGCGAAAGTCACTCACAAACAATTCCAAATTTTTGCGGATAACCCCAACAAGCGTGCTTATAAAGCAGAGCCACAGGTGGACTTCAATTATTATAAAAATAATTTAGGTGCCTTTGATGTGCATACATACGCACAAGCTGCCCGTTTTACGAGTGTGGGGAAAAATAACCCAGATGCAACTCGCTTACACATTGAGCCTGAAGTGAACCTGCCATTATCTAATGGCTGGGCAAATATGAATAACAGTATCAAACTGTATGCGACGCATTACGACCAAGATATCCCTCGCTCAAATACGGATAAAAGCTTAGAAAAAAATGTGACGCGCGTTCTGCCTATGTTTAAAAGCGATGCAAAAGTTGTCTTCGAACGAGACCTTTTCCAAGGCAGCGATTTCGTTCAAACATTAGAACCACGTGTCCAATATTTGTATATTCCGTATAAAGATCAAGACAATATCAATAACTTTGACTCTTCATTATTGCAGTCAGACTATAGCGGTTTATTCCGTGACCGAATTTACAGTGGCCTTGACCGTATCGCCTCTGCAAACCAGTTCACCACAGGTGTTACAACACGTGTTTATGACGATGCTTTAGCGGAACGCTTTAACTTCTCCGTGGGTCAAATTTATTACTTTGAACGCCCACGTGCAGGTGATTCAAATCGTCCAATTGATGATAAAAGCAACACAGGCTCATTATTGTGGGCCACTGACTCTATGTGGCGAATTGATGATAACTGGGGCTTACGGGGTGGTTTACAATATGACCGCCGCCTCGGTAATGTCACCATGGGGAATGCGGTTGCAGAATACCGTTTAGATGCCGATCGTTTAGTTCAGTTGAACTACCGTTTCGTTGACCGCGATTATATTCAAGCTACATTCCGTGATTTAAACCAGTTAGGTAAAAATCAAGAATTACCTGAATACCAACGTGGAATTTCACAAGTGGGTGCTGTTGTTAGTTGGCCATTAAGCGAACGTTGGGGCTTTGTAGGGTCATATTATTATGATACTAAACAGCAGCAACCTGCTAGCCAACTGGTTGGTTTGCAATACAATACTTGTTGCTGGGCAGTCAATCTTGGTTATGAACGTAAGATAGTTGGTTGGCAAAAAGAGAAGTTCAGCAGTGAATATGACAATAAATGGTCAATCAATGTGGAACTTAGAGGCCTAAATAACAATCATAGTTTAGGTAGCCAGAAAATGTTAGAAAGTGGCATTATGCCTTATCAACGCGCTTTCTGATAAAAATAACATAAATTTGCTCTAATAATTCGAGGGCTGTTGGGAGCATACATAAGTATGTGACTAGTGCGAATGAGCGCAGTCAACAACACTGCAACTTGAAGTATAACGAGTAAAAAGAGATTAGCCCGCTTTTGCGGAATCAAAGTCAATATTTATAGGACCATTATGAAGAATTGGAGAACGCTTATTCTGGGACTGATGTTCGCAAGCTCCACTGCTTTGGCTGCGCCTCAGCAAATGGATAAAGTCGCTGCGGTCGTCAATAACGGTGTTGTACTGGAAAGTGACGTCCAGAATATGATCAACACGGTAAAACTGAATGCTCAGAACGCACGTCAACAGGTGCCTGATGATCAAACTCTGCGTCATCAGATCCTTGAGCGTCTCGTTATGGATAACATCATTTTGCAAATGGCTAGCCAAATGCAAATCAATATTCCAGATGAAGCCGTAGATGCAACTATTACTGATATCGCTCGTCAAAACGGTTTAACATTGCAGCAAATGCAACAGCGTTTAACCGCAGATGGCATCAATATGAATCAATATCGTAGCGAAATTCGTAAAGAGATGCTGATTGCTGAAGTGCGTAACAATGAAGTTCGCCGCCGTGTTACCATTTTACCTCAAGAAGTTGATTCGCTTTCTGAACAAATGAGCTCACAAGCAAATTACGAAATGGGCGTTAACCTAAGTCATATCTTGATCCCATTAGCCGAAAATCCAACACAAGAACAGCTAAAAACCGCTGAAGCGTTAGTAAATAAAATTTTAGATGAACTGAAAAAAGGTGGAGATTTTGGTAAATTAGCTATCGCTTATTCCGCAGATCCCCAAGCGCTGAAAGGCGGTAATATGGGTTGGTCACGCCTGCAAGAATTACCCGTTGTGTTTGCTGAACAACTGAAAAATGCGAAAAAAGGTGATGTTGTCGGCCCTATTCGCTCTGGTGTCGGCTACCATATTTTACGTGTTAACGATGTCAGTGGTGGCAGCCAACCTATTTCTGTCACAGAAGTGAAAGCACGCCACATCTTGATTAAGTCATCACCAATTATGGATGATGCACAGGCAAGACAAAAATTAACCAAAATTGCTCAGGAAATTCGTTCAGGCAAAATCTCATTTGAAGATGCAGCAAAAGAAAACTCTGAAGACCCAGGTAGTGCGTTAAAAGGCGGTGAATTAGGTTGGAATATGCCTGATATCTATGACCCAGCTTTCCGCGATGCGCTAATGAGACTGAATAAAGGCGAATTAAGCCAACCTGTTCAATCAAACTTTGGATGGCACCTAATTCAATTAGAAGACACACGCAACGTTGATAAAACAGACGCGGCGCAAAAAGATCAAGCTTACCGTTTACTGTTTAATCGTAAATTTAACAAAGAAGCACAAAGCTGGATGCAAGAACAACGCGCTTCTGCTTACGTGAAAATAGTTGATGGTCGTGACAGCCAATCTACAGATGAAAAAACAAATTAAGCCTGTTGTTATCACCCCCGGCGAGCCAGCCGGGGTTGGTCCAGACCTACTTATTCAGCTAGCTCAACAGCAATGGCCTGTTGAGTTGGTTGCTTGTGCCGATCCTGATTTATTACGCCAGCGTGCCAAAGCGCTAAATTTGCCTCTGACATTAACTGAATATTCCCCCAATTCAATTAATGAAGTACAGCCTGCAGGTCACTTATCCGTTCTACCTGTTCATTTAGCAACGCCTGCAAAGGCAGGTGTACTCAATGTTGATAATGGCCAATATGTTGTGGAGAGCTTAGCAAAAGCATGTGACGGCTGTTTAAATGGCGAATTTTCAGCGCTTGTAACAGGTCCCGTACATAAAGGGATTATTAATGATGCAGGCATGTCATTTAGTGGTCACACTGAATTTTTTGCACAACGAAGTGGCTGTGAACGCGTTGTTATGATGCTAGCTACCGAAGAACTGCGTGTTGCATTAGCCACAACGCATCTACCACTCAAGGACGTGTCGGCCGCTATTACCCAACAAAGCCTGCATGAAGTCATCACCATTTTACACCATGATTTACAAACAAAATTTGGTATTGAAAAACCGGCCATCTATGTTTGTGGTTTAAATCCACATGCAGGAGAAGGCGGCCATATGGGTACCGAAGAAATTGATACTATAGAGCCTGCACTTGAAAGCCTACGTACAAAAGGAATTAATTTGATTGGGCCATTGCCTGCAGATACCCTATTTCAAGCTAAGTATTTAGACCATGCAGACGCAGTGTTAGCAATGTATCACGATCAGGGCCTTCCTGTGTTAAAATACCAAGGTTTTGGCAGAGCAGTAAATATCACTCTCGGCCTGCCTTTTATCCGTACCTCTGTCGACCATGGGACAGCCCTTGAGCTCGCGGGGACGGGTCATGCTGATGCGGGAAGTTTTATCACCGCATTAAAGTTAGCTATCCAAATGACATCTAAGAATACATGAATAATCGAGTCCATCAGGGGCACTTTGCCCGCAAACGTTTCGGGCAGAACTTTTTAACTGACCAACTTATTATCGACAGCATCGTGGATGCCATGAACCCGCTGCCAGGTCAGTCCATTGTAGAAATTGGTCCCGGCTTAGGTGCCTTAACCGAACCTGTCGGTAGCCGAATCGATAAAATGACCGTAGTTGAACTTGACCGTGACCTTGCTGCACGTTTACACGTTCATCCTCAACTAAAAGATAAATTGACTATCATTCAGCAAGATGCAATGACAGTAGATTTTGGTGAATTAGCCAAACAAGCGGGCCAGCCCCTGCGTGTTTTTGGTAACTTGCCTTACAACATCTCCACGCCGTTAATGTTTCACTTATTCACATTCACCAATTCTATTTCTGACATGAATTTCATGTTACAAAAAGAAGTGGTGAATCGTCTGGTTGCAGGACCAGGTAGCAAAGCCTTTGGGCGCTTGAGTGTTATGGCGCAATATTATTGCAACGTGGTGCCTGTGTTGGAAGTACCACCAACCGCATTTACACCAGCGCCAAAAGTAGATTCAGCCATTGTTAGGTTGATTCCTCATCGTGAAAACCCGTATCCGGTAAAAGATATTAAATTTTTAAGCCGTATTACCACACAAGCTTTCAACCAACGCCGTAAAACGATTCGTAATAGTTTAGGGGATTTATTCAGCGTTGAAGAGTTAACAGAACTGGGTATTGATTTAAGTACCCGAGCAGAAAATATTTCTGTTGAACAATATTGTAAAATGGCAAACTATCTCTCTAACCGTTCAGAATAGTCTGTTGAAGGAGGCACTATGCTTAATGAGCCGAATGTAAGCATCCAAGTTCAGAGTGTCTATATAGAAAGCCAATCTCAACCCGATATTGCGAGATATGTGTTTGCTTACACTATCTGCATTCGTAATTTAGGACGAGAGCCTATTCAATTAATGAGCCGTTATTGGCTCATTACTAACAGTGATGGCCATAAGACCGAAGTTCAAGGTGAAGGCGTGGTTGGTGAACAACCGCTTATCCCACCAGGAAAAGAATACCGTTATACCAGTGGCGCAATCCTTGAAACTCCAATGGGTACGATGGAAGGTTATTATGTGATGATAAGCACACAAGGGGACAGTTTCCACGTTGATATCCCTGCTTTTCGTCTTGCTATCCCAACACTGATTAATTAATTATGTCGACATATTTAGTAGGTGATATTCACGGTTGTTATCGTGAGCTCCGTGACTTGATGGAAAGCGTCCATTTTGATCCAACCAAAGACACACTGTGGTTAACAGGCGATCTCATTGCCCGCGGAACTGAATCACTGCAAGTTTTACGCTATGTAAAAAGCCTTGGTTCTGCCGCACGTTTAGTGCTTGGTAACCACGATCTCCATCTGTTGGGAATTTACTGTAAAATCAGTCGTAACAAGCCTAAAGATCACCTCGATGAGTTATTACATGCACCTGATCTTGACGAACTGATCAATTGGTTACGTCGCCAACCTTTATTACAAATTGATGAAGAAAAAAAGATCTTGATGACCCATGCAGGTATAACACCACAATGGGATATCGAAACAGCACGAATGTGTGCAAGGGAAGTTGAAGCCGTGCTGTCTAGTGATGCATATCCATTATTCATCGACTCCATGTATGGTGACATGCCAAATAACTGGTCTGAAAGCTTAATGGGGCTAGCTCGTTTGCGTTTTAGTACCAATGCCTTAACACGCCTGCGCTACTGTTTTCCAAACGGACAGCTAGATATGATTTGCAAGGAAAACCCTAAAAAAGCGCCCGCTCCGCTAAAACCCTGGTTCGATCTACCCAGTAAAATTCCTGAGGATTACTCAGTGTTTTTTGGTCACTGGGCATCCCTTGAAGGGAAATGCACTCCTGATAACGTTTATGCTTTAGATACGGGTTGCTGCTGGGGAGGGGAATTAACGCTATTCCATTGGGAAACTAAGCAGTACCACCGGCAAAAGTCATATCAAAAAAGCCGTAAAGAGTAATTTTTTGCCTAGTTAATTGCAGGTTATAGCATAATGGCGCAATTAAGCGCCATTTTTGCATTCTAACTAAAAATTAGTCTCTTTTAGTTAAGATCTCAAAACAATAACCATGGGTATTGTTTTCGTCAGCTTCATGGTATTCGGTAAAAATAGAATCCCATTCATCAGGCTCATAAGCCGGAAAATGAGTATCTCCGATAACTTCAGCATCAACGTGAGTCAAATATAATTTATTCGCTAGCGGTAAAAATTGTTGATAAACTTTACCACCGCCAATTACCATCACCTCTTCAACATTTTCAATTGCTTGCGCTGCA
The DNA here is from genome assembly GCF_013255915.1 of Providencia rettgeri. GTDB lineage: Bacteria > Pseudomonadota > Gammaproteobacteria > Enterobacterales > Enterobacteriaceae > Providencia > Providencia hangzhouensis. The sequence goes on from NZ_CP053896.1 coordinate 3,679,529, forward strand.
GCCAATGCTTCTTCAATTGACGTTACCCAAATAACATCAGAATCAGTACCAGGAGCACTACTTAATACAATATTCACACGTTGTGGCAATGGGCGCCCAATTGATTCATAGGTAACACGGCCCATGATAACCGGTTTGTTTAACGTATTTCGTTTGAACCACGCTAGATCCCCCGGCAAATTCCAAGGCATCGCTTTTTCCATGCCGATAACCTGATCGATCGCCATTGCTGCGATTAAGCTAATATTCATCTACTCACCTTAGAAACAAGATATAAAAATTGAGCACACTATACGGAAAGAGAATTGCTTCGTCGACTAAATTTAAACTTCCTTAAACAGGTTTGAATCACTTATACTCGAATTGATAAACTTATGACTAAAAATAACATTTAAAAACAAAATGAACCCTCTAAGACCAGTCTAAATGTGAGTGTCATTAGCAGGTCATTTTTATTTACCAACATTGAACGGGAAAAGAGATTATAACATGTACGAAACGAGTATTATGGTTGCGACCATCGCTGCACTCGGTATGCTTTCTCCAGGGCCAGATTTCTTTTTGATTGTTAAAAATTCAGCACGCTATCAACGCTCTGCCGCATTAATGTCTGCATGTGGTGTGATAGTCGCTATCGCTTTGCATATGTCTTACTGTGTTGCAGGCCTCGCTGTCTTGATTACAACTACGCCTTGGCTGTTTAATATCTTAAAATACGCGGGTGCAGCCTATTTAATTTGGATCGGTGTCAAAAGCTTACTTCCGCAATCCGGCCATAGCGTTGATCTAACAACCAGTAAACACGAAATTGTTTCATTCAAAAAAGCCTTTATGCAAGGTTTTCTCTGTAATGTATTAAACCCAAAAGCCACGCTGTTCTTTTTAGCGGTTTTTACCCAAGTGCTAGATATTAATTCTACTGTTGGTGAAAAGCTGTGGTTTGCCTTTATTATTTGGGGTTTAGCCGTCATCTACTGGCCTATTTTAGTATTTTTAATCCAAAGTGCCCCTGTAAGAAAAGGCCTGGCAAAAGTGCAAAAATACGTTGATAAGGTTCTCGGGGTTGTATTAATCGCCTTTGGTATTCGAGTGGCGCTAAGCTAGCTTTGTTATCCTTCAATAAAGCAGGCTAAATGCCTGCTTAAGGTTGTTGACAAAGCGGGATAAAAGCGTGGTTTTTCCCGCTTTGTGTTATCAGCCGAAAATCAATAAATTGATTTTCCTAGTTTATTTTCAAAACCTATTCGAGTTGCCGCCAAACATAATATGTTTGTCAGCAGTCTGAAGCAGGCTAAATGCCTGCTTATTGGATATTCAATATTGTTGAAATACGAATTATTGCATGGTGTCTTGCGGTGCAACAACCAACTGCCCTACAGACCCTAAATCCGCCTTCTCTAAATTGTGGCTATAAAATAAGAACGGGAAATGGTTATAGGACGGTTGCATCATTTGAACTAATAATTCAACTCGGCTATCAACCCACACTGTATCTTTCCAGCCATAATCTTCTGGCGGTGTTGGTTTACCATTACGGTTTAAGACCTTAAAGCGCACACCTTCAATATGAAATGCTTGCGGTTCATTCGTCGTCACAACCCAACGTTCCCAATTGCCTTGGCGGCTTGAGAAATCAACCCTGTTTGTATCAATAGTCGCATTATTAATACCAAAACCATCATTAAGGTGAATATTACGTTGTGTAATACTGGATGTGACTTGCGTTTTATCTTCAACTAATTGTGCCGGTAAACCATCCGTTACCAATGACATTAATCCAGTTGCCTTGATAGTTAATACATTGGTTGAAATTAAGCTATTCGATGGTTCAAATAGCCCTTTTAAACGGTCCATAAAGGTAGCCGACTCGCCCGCAGTAATGGTTAACTCTTGCGTTTTCGCCATATCAATCAAGACTTCACGCCGTTCCCCCGGTGCTAATGGGAGTTCCTGAACACTAACAGGTACAGTTAATAACCCTTGATCAGATGCAATCAATGAAAATGGGCGACCATCACTGATTTTCATTACATAATAACGGGAGTTCGACGCATTTAATAATCGTAGACGTACCCACCCTCGAGAAACTTCAATGTATGGATTTTGTACGCCATTAACCAGTAATGAATCGCCTAAAAACCCGTTTTCATCGGCTTTGTATTCAGGGACGCCAAAATTATCTAAACGCTTATCTTGAATAATGACAGGAAAATCATCAACACCATAGTGTTTAGGTAAACGCAGGTTTTTCGTCACATCATCTTCGATGATCCACATCCCCAATAAACCATTGTAGACTTGCTCGCCCATTTTCCCTTGAGTATTTGCATGATACCAAAGCGTTGCTGCATTTTGACGTATCGGGATCACTGGAGACCAGTCCGCATTAGGTGAAATTAACCTTGCCGCTCCACCAATTTGTGTTCCTGGTATTTGCAACCCGCTGATTGTCATCGAAACGGCTTCAGGTAAGCGATTACTATAAATAAGCTTAATATCATCGCCATTTTTTACTTTGACTGTCGGCCCAGGGGAAGAACCATTTACTCCCCAAATATCGGCTGAATATTTTCCATCATAAGACCAATGAATTTTTTGTAATGTTAAAAATAATGGCTGTCCAGACCGTGATTCTAATAATGGTGGCACAGGTAAAGCTGTCGCCCCCTCTGCATTTGCATAAATTGGCACATAGGACAAACATAGAGCCACCCCTGCCGCTATCAGGGCTTGGCATCGATTGAATGACATAAATTCTCCGCTAAACAAAAATTCCAGCGCATTTTATTATTTAGTATTGTAGATTTTCAGCCTATAAAATGGCTAATTTATGATTGGACCCAGCAATATAACAACTTAGATACAACAATTTAAGGTCGCAATAATTTGTAAGCCATGATATCGCGAAAAAAGGCTAAATTCTAAAAATATCTAGCAAATGTGTAAAAATATAATTAATAAGATTATAAATAGTAAGGGTAAGTAATTAAAAAAGGAAATAAGACAGGTAGGAAACAATAAAGTCAATTTATGCTGTATTCAACCTAAAAGAATGAGCAATATTTGTATATTGCCCATTTTTAAATAAATTCAATGAATTAAGTTATTTGCCTTGTTTTGCCATTTCTTCGACTTCGAGATCGAGTTCTTTTATTTTTGCTTCCATTAAAGCATGGCAATGCTCAGATAACTCCCTCACTTGCTCTCGGCTATAAAGCGATGTATCAATAGGGTCTAGCATTTCAATAATGACAGTACCGTTATTCCAACGGTTTAACTTAATTTTACCTTGTGTACTAGAAACGCAAACAGGCACAATCGGTACCCCTGCTGCAATCGCTGCATGAAATGCCCCCGTTTTAAATGGCAGTAAACCACGACCACGGCTGCGAGTACCTTCAGGAAACATCCACACAGAAATTTTACGTTTTTTAATCTGGTCAGCAACTTGCGTGATTGTGTTATGGGCTTTAGAGCGATTAGCGCGGTCAATTAAAATATTACCCGTTATCCAATATAAAAAGCCAAAAAAAGGTATATAAACCAAGCTTTTTTTACCAACGGTTACCGTTCTTGGTAATACCCCATTTGACATAGTCACCATATCGTAATTGTTTTGGTGATTACCAATATAAATACTCGGGCCATAGCTCTTAGCTTTCTCGGGTACACGATTTATAATGTTAATCCCAAAAACGACTGATAACCGCCCGAACATGTGACCAAATGTCATTACGTGTTTTGGGTTACGAGGGCTAAATAGACAGTAAATCCCGCCCCCTACACACACCGCAATCGTATAAATAATAACAATGATCGCTCTAATAAGCGCTAACATACTAACCCCAAATTGTAAGAAGCTTTTCAGCTCCATGATGAATATTATCTACTTATAAACCTTTTGAAGTTCATACTAAAAAAGGTTTATAAGGTTTGTTCTTTGTTAATTATTCAGACTCTACTGGCTCAATATCAATACGCTCAATATTGTGCATTCCACGCGGTAACGACGTCCCTTTACGACCTCGTTCTGAACGATATTTTTGTAAGTCTTCTGCTTTAAACTTCAGCTTCCGCTTACCGAAATGCAAGGTCATTGATGCCCCCACAGGCAAAATCATCAACCAAGTCAATAAATCATCGCCAGTTGCCGCTTGCGTACCTGCAATATTGATAATTTTATTTCCTTTACCTTTTGAAAGTTGAGGTAAATCCGCCACAGGGAATATTAACATACGCCCTGCCTTGGTAATTGCCAATAGCAAGTCTTCTTGTTCATTATGCAGTTCAATTGGTGCCAATACTTTTGCATTTTCAGGCAAAGAAATTAAGGCTTTACCAGCTTTATTTTTAGTGACTAAGTCATTGAAGGTACAAATAAAACCGTACCCCGCATCAGAGGCCATTAAATATTTCTGCTCGTCAGGCGCCATTAATACATGTTCAATGGTCGCACCTGGAGGCAGAGTTAATTTCCCCGTTAGAGGCTCACCTTGACTACGCGCTGAAGGTAATTCAAGCGGATCCACAGAATAACTGCGCCCTGTTGTGTCAAGGAATACCGCCGCCTGATTTGACTTACCTCGCGCAGCCCCTTTAAAACCATCTCCCGCTTTATAATTTAGGTTAGTCGGCTCGATATCATGCCCTTTAGCACTTCGCACCCACCCCATATCAGAAAGCACAACGGTAATCGGTTCTGACGGTAAAATTTCATGTTCGCTCATTGCTTTCGCTTCTTCACGCTCATGCAATGGGGAGCGACGGTCATCACCGTAATCTTTGGCGTCAGCTTGAATCTCTTTTTTAATCAACGTATTTAAACGTCTTTCAGACCCAAGAATCGCTTGTAAATCATCGCGCTCTTTGGCTAATTCATCTTGCTCGCCACGAATTTTCATTTCTTCGAGCTTGGCTAAATGGCGTAATTTTAACTCTAAAATAGCTTCAGCTTGGGTATCACTGATATTAAAACGTGACATTAAAACCGCTTTGGGTTCATCTTCTGTACGAATAATTTCAATGACTTCATCAATATTCAGATAAGCAATCAATAAACCATCTAAAATATGTAAGCGTCTTAATACTTTTTCTAACCTGTGATTTAAGCGATTACGCACAGTTTGGCGACGGTAAGCAATCCACTCATTTAAGATCTCAACAAGCCCTTTTACCGCAGGTCGGTTATCTAAACCAATCATATTAAGGTTAACGCGGTAGCTACGCTCTAAATCCGTTGTCGCAAATAAGTGCGTCATAACCTGTTCAAGGTCAACACGATTACTACGTGGAACTATCACCAAACGTGTTGGGTTTTCATGGTTAGATTCATCGCGTAAATCTTCAACCATCGGCAATTTTTTCGCGCGCATTTGGCTGGCGATTTGTTCTAAAACTTTCGCCCCAGAAACTTGATGAGGGAGAGCCGTGATAACAGCATTACCATCTTCTTTTTCCCACACCGCACGCATGCGTACAGAGCCGCGCCCATTTTGATAAATCTTACGAATATCATCACGGGAAGAAATAATTTCTGCTTCCGTAGGGAAATCAGGTCCCGGCACAAATGCCATGATGTCATCAAGATTTAGCGTAGGTTTATCTAGTAAAGCCACCAAAGCTTGAGCCACTTCTCGGGCGTTATGTGGTGGAATATCTGTCGCCATCCCAACCGCAATACCCGTTGTACCGTTTAACAAAATATTTGGCAAACGTGCAGGCAACATTTTGGGCTCGTTTAGCGTACCATCAAAGTTTGGTACCCAATCGACGGTGCCATGGCCAAGTTCACTGAGTAAAATTTCAGCGTATTTGGATAGTCGTGATTCGGTATAACGCATTGCTGCGAATGATTTAGGGTCATCCGGTGCCCCCCAGTTTCCTTGACCATCCACCAGCGGATAACGGTAAGAAAACGGCTGCGCCATCAAGACCATCGCTTCATAACAAGCGATATCACCGTGTGGATGATATTTACCGAGAACATCACCCACAGTTCTGGCGGATTTTTTATATTTTGCAGTGTTGCTTAAGCCAAGTTCTGACATTGCATACACAATACGGCGCTGAACAGGTTTAAGCCCATCGCCAATAAACGGTAATGCCCTATCCATGATGACGTACATCGAATAGTTCAGATAGGCATTTTCAGTGAAAGCATGAAGCGGTAAGCGCTCTACGCCATCATGAGTAATTTCACTCATTCAATTCGTTCCTTTCTCATCGCAATTCGGGTATTAGACATCAATTTCAGCCATATCGCCTTTTTCTTGCAGCCAATTACGGCGATCTTCAGAGCGTTTTTTCGCAAGAAGCATATCCATGACCGCAAGTGTTTCTTGGTAGTTTTCATCATCGATAATTAGCTGTACAAGACGACGAGTATTTGGATCTAATGTCGTTTCACGTAATTGCAGTGGGTTCATTTCCCCCAGCCCTTTAAATCGCTGAACATTGGGTTTACCTCGCTTGCGGCTAAGGCGTTCAAGTACAGCATTTTTTTCGCTTTCATCAAGGGCGTAAAACGTTTCTTTGCCTAAATCGATACGATATAACGGCGGCATTGCCATATAGACATGCCCTGCTTTTACTAATGTTGGGAAATGACGGACAAATAACGCACATAGCAATGTAGCAATGTGCAAGCCATCGGAGTCCGCATCCGCAAGGATGCAAATTTTCCCATAGCGTAATTGACTAAGGTCTTCGCTATCAGGGTCTATTCCAATAGCAACAGAGATATCATGTACCTCTTGGGAAGCTAAAACCTCATCAGAAGACACTTCCCATGTATTGAGAATTTTACCGCGTAGCGGCATGATAGCTTGGTATTCGCGGTCACGCGCTTGTTTTGCAGAGCCCCCTGCGGAGTCCCCTTCTACAAGGAACAATTCCGTCATACTCAGGTCTTGCGAGCTACAATCGGCTAATTTACCCGGTAAAGCAGGGCCACTGGTGAGTTTTTTACGCACCACTTTTTTCGCTGCACGCATTCGACGCTGCGCGCTAGAAATTGCCATTTCTGCAAGCTGTTCAGCCACTTGCACGTTTTGGTTAAGCCATAAACTGAAGGCATCTTTTACCACGCCCGAAACAAACGCAGCACATTGACGAGAAGACAGACGCTCTTTGGTTTGCCCCGCAAATTGTGGATCTTGCATTTTAACGGAAAGCACATAAGTACAGCGCTCCCAAATATCATCAGCTGAGAGCTTAACACCACGAGGCAATATATTGCGGAATTCGCAAAATTCACGCATCGCATCGAGCAACCCTTGGCGTAAACCATTAACATGGGTTCCACCTAGTGCTGTTGGGATAAGGTTAACGTAGCTTTCCGTCAGTAATTCACCACCTTCAGGCAACCAGAGCAACGCCCATTGTGCGGCTTCTGTTTCCCCTGAAAATTCACCTGTAAATGGCTTTGGGGGTAACGCTTCAAGGCCGTCAATTGACTCCATTAGGTAATCGGTCAACCCGTCACTGTAGCACCAACTTTGCTCTGTATCGTTGAGCTTATCCTTAAACGTGATTTTCACGCCAGGGCATAAAACAGCTTTGGCTTTTAAATTATGAGTTAAACGAGTTACTGAAAATTTTGGACTATCAAAATAGCTGCCATCTGGCCAAAAATGCACGCTAGTCCCTGTGTTGCGTTTTCCACAAGTCCCTATTACATGTAAATCTTCAACCTTATCGCCGTTTTCAAAGGCAATTTGATACACTTGGCTATCACGACGAACAGTAACTTCAATACGTTTTGATAACGCATTGACGACAGAAATCCCGACACCATGCAAACCACCTGAGAATTGGTAGTTTTTATTGGAGAATTTCCCCCCCGCATGTAATTGCCCCAGGATCAGCTCAACCGCTGACACTTTCATTTCTGGGTGAATATCGACAGGCATACCGCGCCCATCATCAATTACTTCAAGGGATTGATCGGCATGTAAAATAACCTCAATATGGCTCGCGTGCCCCGCAAGCGCTTCATCGACGCTATTATCAATTACTTCTTGAGCCAAATGGTTCGGTCGACTGGTATCGGTATACATCCCCGGACGACGGCGAACAGGCTCTAAACCACTGAGGACTTCAATGGCCTCTGCGTTATAACTAGATTGAGTCATGTTGTCATTCTGCGGTAATAGGTGATTAATTGAACTATTCAATCAGTGAGTTACTGTTGATAATAACAGTGTTCATACGTTTTGACACTATTTCTCTGCCAATTGTAGGAAATCAACAATTTGAGAAAAGTAAGCGTCAAAACCAATAAAGGCATGATTACCGTCAGGTTCCACAGTTTGTTTGCACTTTGAAAGATAGGCAACAGCCTCTCGATAATCAAGTACTTCATCGCCCATTTGTTGTAACAACCAGATAAGCTGGGGGGATGTTAATCTTTCAATGTATAAGGATTTTAGCTCATTAATGTGCTTTTCTTCCAACACATATTGTTCATGAGTATATGGGTTTGTATTGTCGCCTAAGTAATCTTGCAGTAAATCAAAAGGACGTACCGCAGGGTTTACGACGACAGCAGGAAGCTGATAACGCTCTGAAAACCAAATTGAAAAATAACCGCCGAGCGAAGAGCCGACTAACCCCATTTTCTCATGCGGATGCTGTTGGACAATATCATCCAACATAGCTTGAGCTTGCTGAGGGTAATTCGGTAACTGCGGTACAATCATATTAATTTGCGGATAATTCACCTCAATCCATTGCTTTAAGTTATTAGCTTTAGCTGATTGAGGGGAACTATTAAAACCATGAATATAAAGTAGAGTTGACATAAGCGAATTAATAACCGTCTGAGTCAAGGTCAGGGCTAAATTCCCTTGTATCTAAGCGATGAACGCGGGTTGTAATATGCCTTTGCCCTTGTTCATTAATACTTAATTCTAAATATCGCCAGCCTGGCGCGACGGTATCAAGCGCAAAATTAGTACAGTGAGGCTTAAATTGCACACAGGTAGAAGGCGTTGCCAACAACCGAATACCGTGCCAGTTTTCATCCATTTCTTGGTGAATATGGCCACATAGCATCGCTTTAACATTTGAGTAGCTTTTTAAATAATCAGCTAAAATATGTGAATTTCTCAAACTGTGCTGATCAAGCCAAGTACAACCCGAGGCTAGAGGATGGTGATGCAGCATAATCAATGTAGTACGTTCAGGTTCAGCATCTAAGCTGGCTTTCATCCACTCTAACTGTTGCTCAGAAAGCTCGCCATGAGGTACATCTTGAAGTTGGCTATCAAGCATCAAGATTTGCCACTCATCACCAATTAAAACTTGTTTAGCGCTTGAAATCCCAGCAATTCTGAGTGTTTTGACCATAGCCGGTGGATAGTCATGATTACCAGGAAGCCATACGCAAGGAGCAGGAATACGCGCAATACCATCCGCAAAATGCTGATAAGCTTGTGGTGATTGGTCTTGAACTAAATCCCCTGTCGCCACAATTAAGTCGATTGGGAGATTTTCCTCTGAGATAGCATCAAGTACCGCCTGATAGCTACGGTAAGTATTTACCCCTAAAAGCGTATTTTCTGTATTAGCAAAAAGATGCGTATCAGTAACCTGTAAAATTCTCACAACTTTAGAGTTCTTTGCAGTCACTTCAAGCTGGCTGTCCAAAAGTATTCCTTTTCTTAAATATTATTTAGTACCTAATCTATTCATTACAACTATATAAAAGCTCAACATACTTACAACTATCTTAAAGCTTTACTTTCTAACTTTCTGATAATCAGCACACACTTCATCAGATTAATCGTTATTTAACACAGTTTCATCCACTTTTCATGAAGTTTTTGATAGTGAAGTTGTAACCATTGAATCGCTATCACTGTTGCTGCATTATCAATTGTGCCGTCTTCAACCCATTGAAAAGCTTGCTCTCGACTAACCACATGTACGCAAATATCTTCATTTTCTGACGCTAGCCCATGAACACCTTTCGCTTGGCTGCTATCAACTTCACCGATAAATACATGCATACGTTCAGTCGTACCGCCAGGGCTAGAAAGATAACTTACCGCTTTTTCAGTGCGACCAATAATAAGCCCAGCTTCCTCAACGGCCTCACGACGAATAACCTCTTCCGGTGATTCGTTTTGCTCTATCATTCCAGCTACTGCTTCAAGTAACCAGGGTGTTTCACTAGTCTCAATCGCTGGCAACCGAATTTGTTCAATTAAAACAACACTATCTGCTTTCGGGTCATAGGGTAAAACCACGCCAGCATGGCCGCGTTCAAAAACTTCACGGCGAATTTCTTTACTCCATCCCCCCGCGAAAAGGCGATGACGAAATTGATATTCAACCATTTGAAAAAAACCGTTAAATAATTTACGCTTGGATATAATTTCAACATCATTTTTGCCGTATTTAATTGGCTGCTCTATTTGTTTTGTCATTTCATTCTCCAAACCCAATTATTCCATCTTAAGGAAATAATTGTGGATTAAAACAGTTTTTAAGGTTTTTTAACCTTAGATGAGGTAATGTTTAATAAATTGAGACAAAATGGCACAAAAGGCTACCGTTAATAGAAGTGATACTCTGTTACAATAAGCGCCATTATTCAAATCAAAGAGCAACGTAGTGTCTGTTTTTAATAACTGTCTCTAAAACGGATAATTTAATATCTATCGCCTAGTTAGGCATGGTACGTTTTAGGCAACAGACTCAACTTAATTTGCTGTTTAATCAAGGAATCAAAATGAAGAAACTGCTTCCCCTTTTAATTTCGATGAGTTTTGTGGGTCTCAGTACCAATAGCTATGCAGAAGATTTACTACAGGTTTACCAAAAATCCAAAGAAAGTAACCCTGAATTAAGAAAATCATTAGCTGAACGTAATCAAGCTTTTGAAAAAATTAATGAATCTCGCAGCCCATTATTGCCACAATTAGGTTTAGGTGCAGGAGCTAGCTACGGCAGTGGTTACCGTGACGCAAGAAATACTGAAAGCACAGGTTTAAATGCTTCACTGAAACTCACTCAAGTTGTGTTTGATATGTCGAAATGGCGTCAATTGACTATCCAAGAAAAAACCGCGGGTATTTCTGATGTCACATACCAAACAAGTCAACAGCAATTAATTTTAGATACTGCAACTGCGTATTTTAATGTGTTAAAAGCGATTGACGCGTTATCTTATATTGAAGCAAATAAAGAAGCCGTTTATCGCCAATTAGACCAAGTTACACAACGCTTTAACGTTGGCCTTGTTGCCATTACCGACGTGCAAAACGCCCGTGCAAACTATGATAGCGTTATTGCACAAGAAGTCGCTGGCCGCAATGATTTAGAAAATGCGATTGAAAAACTGCGTCAAGTCAGTGGCGTGTACTACAGCCAACTTGCTTCTTTAAATATCGACCGCTTTAAAACCAATGAGTTGGGCGATATCAACGCTATCCTAAAAGAAGCAGAAGAGCGTAACCTCAGCCTATTAAGCGCACGTTTAGCACAAGATGTTTCTCGTGAAAATATTCGCTTAGCAGAAACAGGCCACATGCCAACAGTTAACTTAGATGCATCAACATCAGTCACAAATAGTTACCAACACGGCAGCGGTTATAATACTCCATATGGTGGTGGTGCGACCAACAGCTATAATGGTCAAAATAGCATTGGCTTAAATTTAAGCATTCCACTGTATACTGGTGGCGCAGTCAGTTCTCAAGTTGAACAAGCACAATATGGTTTCCAAGGTGCTAGTGAACAACTAGAAAGCGTTTACCGTAATGTGATTCAGTTAGTTCGCTCATCATTTAATAACGTATCATCGTCAATCAGTAGCATTAATGCCTACAAACAAGTCGTTGTTTCCGCACAAAGCTCATTAGATGCAATGGAAGCTGGCTATCAAGTAGGAACTCGTACCATTGTTGACGTGTTGACAGCAACAACTGCGCTATACCAAGCGAAACAAAACCTGTCTAATGCACGTTATGACTACATGATTAACCAACTGAATATCGAATTTGCTCGTGGCACATTGAACGAAGACGATATTGCCCGCCTAAATGCGAATTTAGGTAAAGAGATTTCAACCTCTGCAAGTAGTATTATTCGTAATACCAACGCGCCAAAAATGAATTAAAATTCTTAGTTTATTTGAAAATGATATAATGGCCCGCTTATATAGCGGGTTATTTTTTGAAGGAAGCCAAGTAAATCGTTTAGAATTGCTAATTTGCACTAATTGAACCGCTTACAACCCCTTTTTATTAGCCTCTGGCACAAATTCAGTTAATTCTCACTCTTATTACTGCGCGCTAGAGCAAAAAACAGCCAATAGTTAACACATTGATATAAAATAAAAATATTATTTTTCCCTTTAACTAATACCATGCTAAATAGGAAAAAATAGCAAAAAGTTATCAAAATGATAAATTCAGCTCATTTCTCCTATATTTCTGCTTTAATTTTCAGCGTTTATCCCCTATCCTAGAGCTAACATCTAAAAACATCTTACTTAATTAAATTCAGGGTAATTACCATGACCATGAAGCGTACCAAAGATATTAATCAGAGCGCCTTCCGTAAGTCTTGGCGTTCATACCGTTTAGCGCCTGTGGCTGTTGCGGTCAGTGCCGTATTTATGCTTTCCGCTTGTGAAGAAAGTGATGAAACCGTCTCATTGTACACAAACGCACAAGACTGTAGCCAAGCGAACCCATCACAAGCAGAACAGTGCACTATCGCCTACAATAATGCGCTACAAGAAGCCGCTAAAACTGCACCTAAATATGAAACTCAAGCTGACTGTATTGCTGAGTTTGGTGAAGCTATGTGTACTCAAGCTCCGGCTCAAGCAGGTATTGCAGGCACTAGCTCAACAAATGGTGAACAAACGGCTCAAGCACAAAGCAGCGGCGGTAGCATGTGGATGCCATTAATGATGGGTTATATGATGGGCCGTATGATGGGCGGTAGCGCTGCATCACAACCATTATTCAGCTCAAAAAACCCAGCTAGCCCTGCCAATGGTAAGTTTGTTGACGCTTCAGGTAAAAGCTATGGCCCTGCTGTTGCAGGTGGCCGTTCCATGAGCGTACCAAAAACAGCCATGGCACCTAAACCACCAACAACTTCAACAGTTACCCGTGGCGGTTTTGGTGACACCGTAAATAAACAAGCGATGGCACAGCGTTCATCTTCTTCTGCAAAATCAACCTCTTCTTCCCGTTCGATGGGTGGTTGATAAGTAATGAAACGAGTTCCTATAGTAGAGCGCCCAAACTGGCGCGAAAAAGCTTCTGAGTTTGGCTTTGAATTTCATACTATGTATGGTGAGCCCTACTGGTCAGAAGATGCGTATTACCAATTTACTATGGCACAAATTGAAGAAATAGAAGATGCAACCGAGCAGTTGCATCAAATGTGCCTAAAAGTGGTTGAACGTGTTGTTGAAAGCGATGAGTTAATGGCACGTTTTCAGATCCCTAAGCATTGTTGGGAATTTGTTCGCAGCTCATGGAAAAGCGAACAACCTTCGTTATATTCTAGGCTTGACCTCGCTTACGATGGTATTAACCCTCCTAAGCTTTTAGAAAATAACGCGGATACTCCAACCTCATTATACGAGTCTGCATTTTTCCAATGGATCTGGTTAGAAGATCAAATTGAAGCAGGGAAATTACCTGAAAATGCCGATCAGTTTAATAGTATTCAAGAGCAATTGATCGAACGCTTTACGCAATTAAAAGATCAGTATGGTTTTCGCTTGTTGCATATGTCTTGTTGCCGTGACACTGAAGAAGATCGCGGTACCGTTCAATATCTACAAGACTGTGCAAATGAAGCGGGTATTGCCACTGAATTCTTATATATCGATGAAATTGGCCTAGGTGAAAAAGGTGAGTTTTCGGATACCCAAGATCAGGTGATTAGTAACCTGTTCAAGTTATATCCATGGGAATTTATGCTAAGAGAAATTTTCTCGACTAAATTGCAAGACGCTGGCGTACGCTGGTTAGAACCTGCATGGAAGAGCATCATTTCTAACAAAGCTTTATTACCTATGTTGTGGGAAATGTTCCCAGATCACCCAAATTTACTGCCTGCCTATTTTGCGGATGGCAAAACCCAGCCAGAACTCGAGAAATACGTTATTAAGCCATTATTTTCTCGTGAAGGTGCTAATATCCGTATTATCGAAAATGGTAAGGAAATTGCAGCCGCAGATGGCCCATACGGCGAAGAAGGTATGATTATTCAACAATTCCATCCACTTCCACAATTTGAAGGTAACTATACCTTAGTCGGAAGCTGGTTGGTGAATGATCAACCTGCGGGGATCTGTATTCGTGAAGATAAAGAACTGATCACTCAAGACTTATCACGTTTTTACCCACATGCGATCATCGACTAATCGTATTTAGCGTTAAAAGGAAAGCCCAAATATAGCAATATGATTTGGGCTTTTTTGTTAGTCAATTCTATAGCAGAAAACTTACCCTACCTGAATAGACAACATACTTAACGATGCCGACACAATTCCTTCAATCGGTGTACTGATCTCTTCTTGACCATCCCAAGAGCCTAAAATAGGTAAAATAGGCAAGTAATGTTCTGGTGATGGGTTAGATAATTTGCCATCCTCCCGTTCTAATCCTTTAGTCAGTGGGTGAGGCGTTTCATGACTTTGCAGATTGTCATATACAAATTTTTCAAAAGATATTGCCCACGGGTACGGCTCAGCATGAGAGTTCTGCCAATTCATCGCCCGTAAATTGTGGACAACATTGCCACTGCCCATAATCAGCACGCCTTTCTCCCTTAAAACACTCAATTTTTTACCGAGTTCATAGTGCCAAGTGGCGGGCTTGCTACCATCGATACTCAGTTGGATCACGGGGATATCCGCTTCTGGATACATACGCAGCAAAATTTCCCATGTACCGTGGTCTAATCCCCACTCTTGTTCATCAAGGTAAATTGGCTCAGGGGCTAGTAATGAAACAACTTGCTGAGCTAATTCAGGAGAACCAGAAGCTGGATATTCGATTTGATACAAGGCTTCGGGGAACCCGCCAAAATCATGAATCGTTTTTGGTTTTAACATCGAAGTCACAGCAGTACCGCGCGTATACCAATGGGCTGAAATCACCAAAATTGCGCGGGGCCGAGGTAAGGCTTTACCGAGATTTTCCCACGCTTGAGTGTAAGGATTATCCTCAATCGCATTCATAGGGCTACCATGACCAATAAAAATGGCAGGGATCTTATTTTTTACCACCGAAGTATTTACCGACATGATGATTTCAACTCCAACTCAATTAGTTTCTCCCTACAGCATACGCTTTCCAACAAAAAACACAGTGGGCTAATTATGAGTATGATCATCAAAAAAATTGAAAAGGCCACGAGGTGTGCAACTCAGTGGCCTTTATAACATTCTATATGCTTAACAGACTATTTATTACCTAAATAACTAAAACCATTACATTAGATAATATTCAAGATATGACGAGAAAAAAGATTAGCTCGCTTCCTTTTCCTGCAACTGACGATACTGAACTAAGTCTTCAATCGTCACTACAGTCAAACCATGTTGCTGACCAAACGCAGCCACTTCAGGGGTACGAGCCATAGAACCATCATCATTGGTTAACTCACACAACACACCAGCTGGCTTGAAACCTGCCAATATTGCTAAGTCGATAGACGCTTCAGTATGACCACGACGCGTTAATACCCCGCCTTCACGGCCACGCAGAGGGAAAACATGTCCTGGGTGGTTAAGGTCTGAAGGAACGGCGTTATCTGCAATTGCGGCACGAATAGTGGTGATACGGTCTGCGGCAGAAACACCTGTCGTCACACCTTGTGCGGCTTCAATGGTCACAGTAAAGCCTGTTTGATTTTGGCTCGTATTGTTATCTACCATCATAGGTAGTTCGAGTTGCTTGCGGCGCTCTTCAGTAATACAAAGGCACACGATCCCACTGCTATAACGAATGGTAAATGCCATTTGCTCGGCAGTCATAGTTTCTGCTGCAAAAACTAAATCGCCTTCGTTCTCACGATCTTCATCATCAAGAACAAGAACACCTTTACCTTGGCGTAATGCCTCGATAGCATTTTCAACACGTTCGATAGGATTGCCAAATACAGAAAGTAGCGAATGATCCATGGTAAAAAACCTCTTAAATAGTTATTAACTAGTTACCAGAATCAAGGCAGTCTTAGGAATACGAGAAATGGTGAATATATAAATAGCCAATAAAAGGCATTTACCTATTCAGGTATGCAGAACACTATTGTGCGTAATCGCACAAACATGCAGATACTGTTAATTCTCTCCCATCCGGACTATAACCGTCGGCCCCAGATTCACACTGGGTCTGCTGACCTTTACCATAAAAATGATAAAGCGCTCGCGGGCTTCATGCGTGATGCATGTTTACCGCCGGTGGGGACTTTCACCCCGCCCTGAGATATACGCAATTAATATAACGCCAATAATTCAAGTTCGCAACGATGATAATCAAAATTGGCGAATGACTCACACTTTTAGCCAAAAAACATGAATAAAAACTTAGAGTTATCAAGGTTAATTTCACTACCGGCTCTAAACCTCTCTCTAAATAATTCAAGCTAGCGCAAGGCAGCAAGAGGTATTAAACTAGTCCCAACAATTCACAACAATATTTTGATAAACTTAAGGACCCGCGAAATGCTCGATCCGAAAAAAATTGAACAAGTTGCCCGCCAAATTCAAGGCGCTTTACCACAAGGCGTACGCGATTTAGGTGAAGATTTTGATAAAAAACTGCGTTCACTGTTACAATCACAACTCGGCAAATTAGATTTAGTCAGTCGTGAAGAATTTGATATTCAAACTCAAGTCTTATTACGCACCCGTGAAAAATTAGCGAAGATGGAACAACGCGTCAGCGCACTCGAAGCCCATTTAAATGTAGAAGAAAAAACGGCTGAGTAATTAAATTGAAAAAGTGACACCGATTAAGGCGTCACTTTTGTTATTTGATATTCAGTTCACGCTCAAGCAGCTGAACAATATACTGATTTTTAGAAACATTATGCTCAGTTGTTACCGCATTTAAATAAGCCTCTAAGCGGCCTGGGTAACGCAGCGTAAATGACTTTACCGTTTCTTGTTCTTTGAACGGGTTAATCCCTTCTTCTTGGCAGCCTTCGATGTATTCTGCTAAAGAAATTCGCGCTTCTTTTTCTAACCCTTCAATGCTATCAGAAACAAAATCACAGTAACCACTTACATCTAAAAACTTACCACGAAATGCTTTAATTTCAGCTTCATAGATAACAGATGCAGGATGGCCGTCTATCGTCATCACATTACTGCTTTTAATCATATTCCACCCCTATCGTCTATTCCATGACGTCATATTGTGATATCAAAATCTAAAGCAAAAAAAATATGACGTCAACATTTGACGCCACATTGATTTTAAATAAATAAAAACCTCACGGCGTTTTTACATACCCACGTGAGGTTATTAACTCGCTAATTAATAATGATAAATTAACTGGTTTTCATGATATTTTTGATGATATTGGTTGTAGAAATACCATCTTCAAAGTTAAGTACTTTAACTTCGCCTCCCGCGGCCCATACCTCCGCACTGCCCGCGATCTCTTCAGGGCGGTAATCCCCCCCTTTAACTAAGATATCAGGCAAAACTTCTGCGATTAGACGCTGTGGAGTGTCCTCTTCAAAAGCCACGACCCAATCTACTGCCCCTAAAGCCCCTAGAACAGTCATACGCTGTTCTAATGGGTTAACTGGACGTGTTTCACCTTTTAAGCGGCGTGTCGAAGCATCGCTATTTACAGCTACAATTAGGCGGTCACCCAATTTACGCGCGTTAGCTAAATAAGACACATGCCCAGCATGGAGAATATCAAAACAGCCATTAGTCATCACTACACGTTCGCCGCGCAGTCTTGCATTCTCAACCGCTTGTTTTAATTCACTTTCAGTCATAACACCAAAACCAGTGTCAGCACGGCCACGAATAGCGTTTTCTAATTCAATAGGCGAAACCGTTGAAGTCCCTAATTTGCCCACCACCACGCCTGCTGCGGCATTAGCTAGTGCGCAGGCTTCATGTAATGGGCGGCCAGATGCAATAGAGGCAGCGAGAACACCAATAACCGTATCCCCTGCCCCCGTCACGTCAAACACTTCTTGTGCTTGAGTCGGTAAATGCAATGGGGCTTCATCACGGCGAATTAAGCTCATACCTTGTTCTGAGCGCGTAATTAGCAGCGCTTTAAGCTCCAATGACTGAAGCAGCTTCATGCCTTTTTCTTCAACGTCTTGGTTGTTTTTACATGGCCCAACAATCGCTTCAAACTCAGACATATTTGGCGTCAATAAAGTTGCCCCACGGTAACGTTCGAAATTGTTTCCTTTCGGGTCAATCAAGACTGGAACATTGGCCTTGTTGGCGAGCGCTATCATCTTTTCAACATGAGTTAACGCCCCTTTTGCATAGTCAGACAGCACTAGTGCGCCAATGTGTGGCAGTGCTTGTTCTATGCGCTCCAGTACAGGGGCAACATCCACGTTTTCAAAACCTTCTTCAAAATCGAGGCGAATAAGTTGCTGATTACGTGAAAGTACGCGTAATTTAGTAATGGTTGGATGGGTGGGGATAGCCACAAAATCACAACGAACCTGCACGGCATTTAAATTTTTAGTGAGTGCTTTTGCCGCGTCATCAATTCCAGTTAACCCCACAAGGCGTGAATTTGCACCCAATGACGCAATATTCATCGCGACGTTAGCCGCACCACCGGGACGCTCTTCGACCATTGTGACTTTAACAACCGGGACAGGGGCTTCTGGCGAGATACGGTTTGCAGGACCATGCCAATAACGGTCTAACATAACATCACCAACCACCAGCACACCGGCTTGTTTATAATCCGGAAGAGTTACTTTCATCCTGCACTCCAGTCTTAAAAAGGAAATCTGATAATAATTAGCAACAATACTAGCATATTGCGCTGTTTAGCTAAATAAAATGCGTTTGTTCTTTATTCTTCAAGCCATTTTTGCCAACTTGCTAAAACTTGTTCACGTTGCTGAGAAAATTGGCTTATCTCTACACGGCTTGGTAGTGATTGTAATGCTAAGTGATGGAGCTCATTACGCATTGTGACATACGCTAGAGTTAAAGCATTCGCTTCATCTTCTGGCATAAAACCATACTGCGCCATCAACTCGAAAATACGCACATTATCAGACCAACGTGTTAGCGCATTATTTTCTGCGGCAAAACGCAAAACTAAGTATTGTGCGATAAATTCAATATCAGTAATCCCACCAGGATCGGCTTTTAAGTCGAATTCATTGACTTGATGACTTCCTAGGTGCTGATGCATTTTCAACCGCATATCACGCACTTGCTGTTGCAAAGTTTTAGGGTCTCTTGGCATACACAGAGTTTCGTGGCGAGTCTGTATAAATTGCCGTTGTAAATCCTCATCACCAAACACCATTCGAGCTCGAATTAGCGCTTGATGTTCCCATGTCCAAGCATCATTTTTTTGGTAATCATCAAATGATTGTATGGTACTGACCAACATTCCTGATTCACCAGAAGGCCTGAGTCGCGCATCAACTTCATACAACACACCAGAAGGGGTTCGAGTACTAAACAAATGGATAATACGCTGAGCAACACGCAAGTAAAATTGGCGAGCGTCAATGGAACGTTCACCATTGGTGACCACATCTAAAGGGCAATCGAAGAGAAAAACAAGGTCTAAGTCAGAGCCATAGCCCAGTTCCCAGCCGCCTAGCTTTCCATAACCTAATACCGCAAACCCATATTGTTTTTTGTCACTTTGCTCTAGATGCGCTGGCTCACCATAGCGTTTTACCATTTTTTGCCACGCTTGGTGTACCACCGCATCAATAATTGCTTCCGCAAGGTAAGTCAGATGATCACTGACTTTCATTACCGGCAAAACACCTGAAATATCTTCAGCAGCAATACGCAATAATTGAGCTTGTTTGAATTGACGTAATGCTTCAAGTTGTTGTTCTTCGTCATCTTCAGGAACGCGCATTAAATATTGGCGCAGCTCATCACGGTAGGCCGTTAGCGGTAAGGGTTGGTATAACGATTGAGGGTCGAGTAACTCATCAAGTAACAATGGGTGGCGAGCTAATTGTTCCGCTATCATAGGTGAAGCCGCACATAAACGAATAACGTGCGTCAAAACCTCATCAAATTCAAGCATTAACTCTAGGTAAGTAGTGCGGCTAACAATGCTCAGTAACAGTGGTGTGATGCGCTCAATGACTTGCCCTGCATCATCACGCTCACCGACTTTAGCCAATAATTTAGGCATTAATTCATCAAGAACATCTCGCCCTCGAGGACCAATGGTGCGTTTATTGAGATCATGACGGAACATCACTATACCGTGAATGATACGTTGTGCAATCTCTTCACTTTTAGACGGCAAATAGCTGGCTAATTCTTCTTTTGATAATTCACTTTGCCATAATGTGATATAAATTTCATCGAATACATCAATGTTCTCAGAGTCATCCTCCTGGCCTATTTGCTCGGTGAATATTTGATGCACAGCAGCCATTTTCTGACTCAAAACCTGATAAAATGCAGGCCAATCAGCAAAGCCCATCCCCCACGCTAAACGCGCCTGATTTAAAGCCTCTTCGGGGAGTGTTTGTGTCTGTTGGTCATCAATACATTGCAGTAAATTTTCGACTCTACGCAAGAAAAGGTAGCCATCTTGCAGAATATTAACCTGATCTTCGGTTAACAATGCGAGTTCACGGATCCCTTGTAACGTTGAAAATAAAGATTGCGACTGTAAAACAGGTTCTCGTCCCCCTCGAATGAGTTGGAAAACCTGTGAAACAAATTCAACTTCGCGGATCCCTCCAGCGCCTAATTTGATGTTATTGACCAAACCACGACGCCTAACCTCTCGCTCAATCATATTTTTCATATTGCGTAAGGATTGGATCACGCTAAAGTCGATATAGCGACGATAGACGAAAGGACGCAAAAGCTTTCGCAAACACTCCTCATAATGGAGGCTATCAGCGCCCATAATACGGGCTTTAACCATCGCATAGCGCTCCCAGTCTCGCCCTTGTTCTTGGTAATAATCCTCAAGCGCAGAAAAGCTAAAAACCAGCGGGCCGCTATCTCCAAATGGACGTAAACGCATATCGACCCGATAAACAAAGCCATACTCCGTCACTTGATCGAGTACGCGGATCAATTTTTGCCCTAAGCGCGTAAAAAATTGCGCATTATCTAACTCTTTTCGGCCACCTTGGGTAACCCCATTTTCTGGATAAGCAAAAATCAGGTCAATATCAGAAGAAAAATTGAGCTCTCGGCCTCCCAACTTCCCCATCCCTAAGACCAATAGCGGCTGCGGTTTTCCTTCTGCATTACAAGGTGTTCCCCATAACTGACGATATTCTTGATACAACCAGTCTCGCGCTGCAACAACCAAGCTTTCCGCCAATATACTGAGCTGATAAATCGTTTCTTTTTGCGTGCTTATTTCTAGCACTTGCATCCATGCACAGCGCACTAACATATGATGACGAAATGAGCGCAACACTCGCATCAAGTGGTCTTCGTTGCTAACAGATGACAAATCTTGAGCTAACCATGATGCATAACTTTTCCATTCATCGGCTTGTGGTGGTCGAGAGCGAATTTCAAGTAAAAAACGCGGATGTGCTAATACTTGCTTTAACACAAAATCACTGAATGCAAGCACTTGAATTTCTTGTTTATTTAACGGTAATAATTCATTCGCTTGTTCCGCTAACTGGCTTAAAACGCGTTCACCTTGGCTTTGTAATAACTCAGGAAAAGCATGCATATTATCAATACCTTAATGGGCTTCTTGATAGGTTAAAGCACTTAACCACTGGATAAAGGCTAATTTACACTTTAACCACTGGCTGCTATAGCAAAAATCCTCAGCACTAATTGCTTCACCGGCAATATCTGAACGTAATTGTTCCAGTGGAGTGTCATGGATAAAGTGAGGTACAGAATTTTGGTAATGCACTAAAAATGCCTGAACAAAACGTAAAAACTCACTGAAGCCTTGGCGTGCATTGCTGCCATTTGCTAACCAGTAGTCTTCATGCTGCTGGCAAAGTAATTGCATATGCGTTAATGATTTTTCGAGGGGGTACTCTTCATAGTCAAACACCGAATTTGGAGGAGTTAATGGCGCTTTTGTCGGCGATAACAATGAATAACCACGTGCAGCTTTGCTAAGTGATGACAAATGTAAGCCGTCGATATCTGCAAATTTCTTCGCTAAATTGAGTACATCAGCAATAAAGCCTTTTTTTAGTTCTAGTTCAAACTCTTGAATAGGCAAATCCTTTGCGCCAGAGGAAATTTCACCTTGGTCAAAAACCACTTCTATTTCACTATCTTCAAAAGTCACTAACCACTTTTCACGGGTAAAATTGGTGCTAAAGAGGATATTTAATTCAGACTGAAGCAGTGAAACATCAGTGCCTTCAGGCCAAATTTCAGCCGGTAATGCGGCTAAATCAAGCTCAGGTGAATCAATGTCAACATTATATTCAGGCCGTTGGTGTAAGCCGCCTATCGCCTGCCCAGCCGTTTTCATTGTCATTTCATAACGACCATCACAACCGCGGATACGTAAGCCCATATCCCACTGACGTAACTGCTTATTTGCCGTATCAAAGTAGATATTGGTTAACTTCGTCGGCTCACTGTATTGGTGAGACAATGTCGATAGACACTGTCGTACAGCCTCTATTGCGGAACTCTTAGCGGCAAGTTTGAGTTCAACCTCTACGTGGCTCATACATATCCTTATTTAATTATTTCACTTCACTCATATTACCCCAATCAAGCTAAGCTGAGAAAAGAAACTGTATGATAAACAAAAATTCTACCTGTCATATTTCTTTCAGTGAGTTATATTGAAATTAAAGTAAAAATAAGGGTAATTTAGACAGTTAGGATAGTTCTCATTCTCCTTTAGACTGTAGAGACATCTGCGTTTAGGATTTGCACCCTCGCGTTTTACTCATTAGTATTCAATTAATATAAAACTCATTCACCATCAAAAGACTGTAAATACCATGCGAAAAATTCCATTATTATTAATTTCAATCATGGGGCTAGGCCTTTCCTTAAATTCACATGCAGCAGAAAAACGTTATGTGTCAGATGATTTATCCACATACGTTCATAGTGGACCTGGCACAAAATATCGTATTGTAGGTACGCTCAATGCCGGGGAAGCGGTTGAACTGCTTTCCACAGATAACAAATTTGCACAAGTTCGCGATGAAAAAGGTAGAACGGTCTGGTTACCTGTTGACCAACTCAGCAATACTCCAAGCATGAAAACCCGCATTCCAGAACTTGAAGCTGAGAATCAAAAGCTACGTCAACAACTCGACAATATCGACAGTACGTGGAATACACGAACTGCAGATATGCAGCAAAAAGTGGCTGATAATGACAATATCGTCAGCCAGCTAAAAGCCGAAAATGAAAAATTAAAAAATGAGTTGATCAAATCCGGTAAAAAGCTAGAGATTGCAGAGGTCAACTTAGATGATCGCCGTCGCGAATTAATCTTACAATGGTTTATGTATGGCGGTGGTGTTGCCGGTGTTGGCTTAATTTTAGGTTTGATTTTACCGCATATTATTCCACGTCGTAAAAAACGTAATGATGGTTGGATGTAATTGAGGCCATTCAAATGAAAGTCTATCTCGTGGGTGGTGCAGTGCGTGACCAACTTCTTGGACTACCTATTTCAGATAGAGACTACGTGGTGGTTGGTACAACCCCCGAGGCAATGCTATCTCAAGGTTTTCAACAAGTAGGAAAGGATTTTCCGGTTTTCTTGCACCCAAAGACCCATGAAGAATACGCTTTAGCCCGAACAGAGCGTAAAATTGGTGCGGGCTATACTGGTTTTAGCTGCTATAGCGCACCTGATGTGACCATTGAAGATGATTTGCTACGTCGCGATCTGACAATTAACGCGATAGCACAAAGTGAATCAGGTGAAATTGTTGACCCATACCAAGGCGTGAAAGACCTCAAGAGCCGTGTTTTACGCCATGTTTCTGATGCATTTTCTGAAGACCCTTTACGGGTCTTGCGGGTTGCTCGTTTTGCTGCTCGCTACTTTGAGCATGGTTTTACTATCGCACCAGAAACATTAACCTTGATGCAAACAATGGCCGCTACAGGGGAATTATCTCACCTCACCGCTGAGCGCGTTTGGACGGAAACAGAAAAAGCGCTGAAATCAAATTCCCCACAGGTGTATTTTGATGTTTTACGCCAATGTGGTGCTTTAGCTGTACTTTTTCCTGAAGTTGATGCGTTATTTGGTGTTCCTGCCCCTGAAAAATGGCACCCTGAAATTGATACGGGTATCCACACGCTAATGGTAATGAAAGTGATTGCCGAGCTATCTAACAATGTGGATATTCGCTTTGCGGCCTTATGCCATGATTTAGGTAAAGCGTTAACACCAACTGATATTTGGCCGAGCCATCCAAACCACGGTGAGGCAGGTATTCCATTAATAGAAACTCTCTGCGCAAGATTAAAAGTACCCACTACGGCTCGTGACTTAGCCCGTCTAGCGGCACGCTATCATGATAAAATCCATGTTATCAATAAATTACCTGCTAATGAGCTAATTGCGATTTTTGATGGGCTTGATAGCTGGCGTAAACCAGAACGTATTGAACAACTGAGTTTAATCAGCGAAGCTGATGCAAGAGGCCGGTTAGGCCTCGAACAGCAAACGTACCCACAAGGGATATATTTCAAGCAGGCTTTTACTATCGCACAAGCGGTTGATGTCAAACCTATCGTTGAACAGGGATTTAAAGGCCCTGAAATTCGCCAAGAACTTACAAAACAACGCATTGAAGCGGTAACAGATTGGCAGCAGCAACAAATCATCTAACGACCATAAAACTGGCGGCTAAACACCGCCAGTCATCATTTAAGCGGTTTTCATGCCTCTTTCTATAATAACCCCAACCTGCTTGGCTCGCGCCACGGCTCCCGGCTTAGCCACCTTAATACGAACCCATGGGCTAGCAAACTGTGTCATCAATAACTGTGCAACTTCTTCAGCAACACGTTCTACTAACCCAAACTTGTTATTCCCTACATGAGCTAGGATAGCCTGACTAACTTTGGCATAATCTAGGCAATATTCTACATTATCGCTCATAGACGCGCGTTTGTTATCCCATCCCATTTCGATATCGAGCACGAGTTTCTGTTCAATATCTTGTTCCCAGTCATATACACCAATCGTGGTGATGACTGATAATTGCTCAATAAATACGATATCCATCACGTCATTTTCTCATTTATGTACTGAATTGATACCACTTCAGCAAAAATATGCGTATTATCCAAGACTGAAGTGAATTTATGGCCTTAACCGTTTTTGGAGTTAGCTATGAGTGCAACCGCGCTTGGCATGATAATCTTCGCCTATCTTTGTGGCTCAGTTTCGAGTGCGATACTGATCTGCCGTTTGGCGAGACTACCCGACCCCCGTCAACACGGCTCTGGTAACCCTGGTGCAACTAACGTATTACGTGTAGGCGGTAAAGCAGCCGCTGCCGGAGTACTCATTTGTGACGTATTAAAAGGGATGATACCAGTTTGGCTTGCTTATTATTTAAATGTGCAGCCATTCTATCTTGGCTTTGTTGCAATTGCAGCCTGTCTTGGGCATATATATCCCATTTTCTTTCGTTTCAAAGGCGGAAAAGGGGTAGCAACCGCATTTGGTTCAATTGCCGCTATTGGTTGGGATCTTTCTGGTTTAGTCGCAGGGACATGGTTACTTACGGTATTGCTTAGTGGTTACTCATCACTCGGCGCGATTGTCAGCGCCTTACTTGCCCCCTTCTATGTTTGGTGGTTTAAACCTGAGTTCACTTTCCCTGTCGCCATGTTGTCTTGTTTAGTGTTAGTTCGCCATCACGGTAATATACAACGCCTTTGGCGCGGTCAAGAAAGCCGTATTTGGCAAAAACTAAAAAACAAAAAGCAAAAAACCAATAAAGAAATAGCCCAAGAAACCAAAGAACAAGAACTAGATGACTAATCGTTAATATGATTTTTCCTAAGAAGAGCTGATTTCAGCTCTTTTTTTATGCTATTTGCCTTGTTTAAAATTTCCAAAAACTCCTCCAATAACAACCGTTCGATATCTCTCCTTAAAACTGTACTGATAGCAATTTGTGCTACGTTACATTTTTGCCATAACCAGCGCACACTTTTAAAAAAAAGTTAAATAATTGCAAATTTATTACTAAGGAATATTTAAAAGCTGTCGACTATATAAAAGGAAAATTAAACAATAATAATGGTATTTATAATGAGCAGAACCCCTTATATCACTCAAAACGAATATGTATTAGATGAAAATATCACCTTGATGACAACCAGCGATTTGCAAGGAAATATTGTCCATGCTAATGATTTCTTTGTACAGGTTAGTGGTTATGAATTAGATGAGTTATTAACACGTCCACACAATATTATCCGCCATCCGGATATGCCCAAGGAAGCTTTTGCCGACATGTGGGCAACACTTAAAAAAGGAGAACCTTGGACTGGTATTGTGAAAAATCGTCGCAAAAATGGCGACCATTACTGGGTTCGAGCCAATATCATTCCAATGGAACGAAAAGGGGCTATTACAGGCTATATGTCTATTCGGACACGCGCAACACGTGAAGAAATTGCTACGGTAGAACCCATTTATGACGCAATGAATGAAAATAAAAGCCAACGAAAAATTTTTAAGGGAATTGTGCTTTCTAAAAAAATGCCATTTCACTTTTCAACATATTCAACGCGTTCGCGTATCCGGCTAATCATGAGTTTGTTATTTATTCTTTGGCTCATCATGGCAAGCTTCATTCCCCAGCCAATCGCACCTCTTATGATGATGAGTACCTGTACATTTATCACGTTACTGATCGGTAATGTGGTATTTGAAAAAATGCTAGCAGCGCCATTGGAAGACATCACCAAACAAGCACTTGGTATTGCACGAGGAAATCGACATAGCGTTAACCATATGCAGCGCACAGATGAAATTGGCTTAGTATTACGTTCTATTGGGCAACTGGGGTTAATCTGCCGCTGGTTAATCAAAGATGTCTCCGAACAAGTTGATAACGTTCGCAAAGGCAGTGAATCTTTGGTTTCTGACTGTCGTGAATTAGAAACACATACTCAGAGAACCGTCGGCTATATGCAACAAACCGTTGCGACAATGAACCAAATGTCCGTTTCTGTAAAAATGAATGCCGATAATACTATTCAAGTTGATCAACTTTCCAATACCACCAGCGAAACCGCAGTCAGTGGGGGCGCAATGATGGAAGCTG
Source organism: Providencia rettgeri (assembly GCF_013255915.1). Classification (GTDB taxonomy): domain Bacteria; phylum Pseudomonadota; class Gammaproteobacteria; order Enterobacterales; family Enterobacteriaceae; genus Providencia; species Providencia hangzhouensis. The sequence goes on from NZ_CP053896.1 coordinate 3,707,004, forward strand.
TTGTTGATACCATGAATGAAATTGTCAGTAGTACCAGCAAAATCAATTCCATCACTGATGTAATTAAAGACATCGCATTTCAAACTAATATACTCGCGTTAAATGCGGCGGTAGAAGCCGCGCGTGCAGGTGAGCAAGGCAAAGGCTTTGCTGTGGTTGCCAATGAGGTCCGTAGCCTTGCAAGCCGCAGTGCAAGCGCAGTGAATGATATTCGCGAATTAATTAATGATTGTGAAAAGAAAGTCAATTCAGGAAAAAATCAAGTCCATACAGCCGGAGATACCATGAAAGAGATTGTTGACCAAATACAAAATGTCACACAATTGATCACCCATATTAGCCAAGCGACCTCTGAACAAGCGGCTGGTATCGCCGACATTACCCAAGCAGTCAGTGAGCTCGAAACCATCACACAACAAAGTACATTACTGGTAGAGCAAAGCACAGAGACATCAACGATGGTAAAAGCACGCTCAAGCCGACTTGAAGATGCGGTTGTTGTTTTACATTAATATCTAATTGAATAGCAAAAGGGCTGTCATCCAGCCCTTTTTACAAAAAATATGAATTCATTAACAATGATTATTTTTCTAAGGGTGGTAATTCAGCCAAAGGCCAGCGCGGGCGAACTGTTACACCAAGCCCTGCCGTTGTTCCACCTTTAAGACGAATAAGCCCCGCTAACGCAATCATCGCACCGTTATCTGTACAAAACTCAGGGCGCGCATAAAAAACTTCACCACCGCGCTGTTTGAGGACGTCTTCCATTTTAGCTCTGAGAGCACGATTAGCACTAACGCCGCCGGCCATCACCAAGCGTTTAAAACCAGTTTGCTCCAATGCACGTTTGCATTTAATCGCAAGCGTATCTACCACCGCATCTTCAAAGGCTCTCGCAATATCTGCACGGGTTTGGTCATCATCCGCATTTTCACGAATGGTATTGGCTGCAAAAGTTTTTAACCCTGAGAAGCTGAAATCCAGCCCTGGTCTGTCGGTCATTGGACGAGGAAAAACAAAACGACCTGCTGTGCCTTGCTCTGCCATTCGAGATAACACAGGGCCTCCAGGGTAGTCTAAGCCTAATAATTTAGCTGTCTTATCAAACGCTTCACCTGCCGCGTCATCGATGGACTCGCCAAGTAGCTCATACTCACCAATTCCCGTCACACTGATAAGCTGGGTATGCCCACCTGAAACCAGTAACGCAACAAAAGGGAATTCAGGGCTTTTCTCTTCTAACATCGGTGCCAATAAATGGCCTTCCATATGGTGAACGGCCACGGCAGGAACATTCCATGCAAAAGCTAATGAACGCCCAACAGTTGCACCAACCATTAAAGCCCCCACCAAACCAGGGCCCGCAGTGTAAGCTACAGCGTCGATGTCTTCACTGGTTAAATTGGCTTCTTTCAACGCCGCTTGAATTAACGGCACTGTTTTACGAATATGATCACGTGAAGCCAATTCAGGCACGACACCACCATAGTCTGCATGAACTTTAATTTGGCTGTATAATTGATTGGCTAATAAGCCACGCTCATCATCATAGATTGCGATACCAGTTTCATCGCAAGAGGTTTCGATACCTAAAACACGCATTGCACTACCCTTGTTTATTGCATAACCGCAAGTCTATCACTATTTTCGTTCAATCGCGTAATTAATGTTGTCAAAAGGCTGACTTTCCTGACTGTATAGTCTATAATCAGTCCCCTGTAATAAAAAATTTCGTGTGGCTAATTCTCATTATTATCTGGTTTTGTTTGCTTTTTCATCAAATGAACTGCTAATCAGGTAATCTTGTGTGATTCAATTTTATACGGCACTTTACAAACCCGTACTCATTGAAGTAAAATTCCGCACCATTTTAAATGAAGGCTGGTGAATCAGTACCAGCAACAAACCGATTTCTATTGAGGTGAGAGGCACATGCCGGTAATTAAAGTACGTGAAAACGAGCCATTCGACGTTGCACTGCGTCGTTTCAAACGTTCCTGTGAAAAAGCAGGTGTTTTAGCTGAAGTTCGTCGTCGTGAATTCTATGAAAAACCAACGACTGAACGTAAACGCGCTAAAGCATCAGCTGTAAAGCGTCACGCTAAGAAACTGGCTCGCGAAAACGCACGCCGTACTCGTCTGTACTAATTGTTTGCGGTGAAAGCCGCATTCATTGCAGACGATAGCTAATACAAAACTTTAGTTTCTCTCGTAGTCACTCAGTTTTTGTAGTAGTAAATAGCTAAGCAGTTAAAGGCCGTGCTTTCCACAAGGAAGCGCGGCTTATTATCGTTCATCAACAGGCGAAAAAGAGGCTTATGGCTGGACGAATTCCGCGTTCATTTATCAATGACTTGTTAGCAAGAACCGACATCATTGATTTAGTCGATGCAAAAGTCCCGTTAAAAAAACAGGGTAAAAACCATCACGCTTGTTGTCCGTTCCATAATGAAAAAACGCCTTCTTTTACTGTAAATGGTGAAAGGCAATTTTATTACTGTTTTGGTTGTGGTGCGCATGGCAATGCCATCGATTTTTTGATGAATTACGACAAACTCGATTTTGTCGAAGCTATCGAAGAATTATCTGCACTACACGGCCTTGATGTCCCATATGAAAAAGGAACGGGTTCAAGCCAAATAGAACTTCATCAACGGCAAAATTTATATCAGTTGATGGAAAAAATTAATCAATTTTACTGTGCTGCCTTAAGTCATCCTTCTGCTAATAAAGCGAAAGATTATTTAAGCCAACGTGGTTTAAGCACTGAAATTATAGAGCATTTTTCGATTGGCTTCGCCCCTGCGGGCTGGGACAACTTGCTCAAAAAGTTTGCTGTAAACCCAGAAAGTCGCAAACAGCTTGATGATGCTGGCATGTTAGTGACAAATGATAATGGCCGAGTCTATGACCGCTTTAGAGAGCGTGTCATGTTCCCAATTCGGGATAGGCGCGGTCGTGTGATTGCCTTCGGTGGACGCGTATTAGGAGATGCTCTTCCTAAATACTTGAACTCCCCTGAAACCGATATTTTCCATAAAGGTCGCCAGTTATTTGGCCTTTATGAAGCAACACAAAACAGTAATGAATTATCAAAATTACTGGTAGTTGAAGGTTATATGGACGTTGTTGCACTTGCTCAGTACGATATCCGCTATGCGGTTGCTTCACTGGGTACATCAACAACCTCAGAACATATTCAGTTACTTTATCGTTCAACAGATACGGTTATTTGTTGCTATGATGGTGACCGCGCTGGCCGAGAAGCGGCATGGCGAGCACTTGAAACAGCCCTACCTTATCTTACGGACGGCCGTCAATTGCGTTTTATGTTTTTACCAGACGGCGAAGACCCTGATTCATTAGTACGTAAAGAAGGCAAAAACGCTTTTGAGCAACGCATGAAGGATGCTCAAACCCTTTCTGCTTTTTTATTTGATTCACTTGTGCCACAGGTAGATTTAAAAACGCAAGAAGGGAAAGCAAAATTTAGTAAACTGGCTATCCCTTTGATTAAGCAAATACCTGGTGAAACGCTGCGCCTTTATATGGCACAAGAGCTAGGAAATTTTATTGGTATACCGGATATTTCTCAAGTTCTTGCTATGATTGATAGAGAGAGCACAGAACAAGTTAACTATCAGGCTCCCAAATTAAAACCAACCACAATGCGAATACTTATCGCGCTGTTGGTACAGAATCCGAACTTTTCGGAGCTTGTTCCCTCATTAGAGGGAATTGCCCATATTCAAATGCCGGGGCTTTCTCTATTTCAGGAATTGGTTGATGTCTGCCGTTCCACCCCCGGAATGTCAACTGGGCAGTTGCTAGAGCGTTATCGTGATAATAAATTTGCGAAACAGCTTGAAAAACTGGCAACGTGGAACGATATAGAAATAGAGGAGATAGCGGAAAATACTTTTATAGATGCCTTAAACCATCTATTTAATAGCGCACTCGACGAACGTTTCGACTATTTGATAGCAAAAGAACGAACTGAAGGGCTGACCCCAGAAGAGCGCGAAGAAGTCCGCTTAATCACTCTTTCCAGAGTGAAAACATAATCTAACCCAAAACAGAATTAATATTTTAAACGGCTTAAGTGCCGATAAACACAAGGCAAATGCCTGTAAAATGCTACGAAAATAAAGGGCGTAGCGAATAATAAATATTCCCTTTGTATGTTCTTGTTGGCCGAATGTTTCGCCGACCGACACCAATCTAAATACTCAGAAGTGTGGATACCGTCTTATGGAGCAAAACCCGCAGTCGCAGCTTAAGCTACTCGTAACCAAGGGTAAAGAGCAAGGTTACTTAACCTATGCTGAGGTCAACGACCATCTGCCGGAAGATATCGTCGATTCAGATCAAATCGAAGATATCATTCAGATGATTAATGACATGGGCATCCAGGTCATGGAAGAAGCACCTGATGCCGATGATTTAATTTTGGCTGAAAATACTTCCGATACTGATGAAGATGCAGCAGAAGCCGCTGCACAAGTGCTGTCCAGTGTTGAAAGTGAAATCGGCCGTACAACCGACCCTGTTCGCATGTATATGCGTGAAATGGGAACCGTCGAGCTTCTCACTCGAGAAGGCGAAATCGACATTGCAAAACGTATCGAGGATGGTATTAATCAGGTTCAGTGCTCTGTTGCTGAATATCCTGAGGCTATCACTTATCTTCTTGAGCAATATGACCGTGTTGAAGCAGGAGAAAGCCGTTTATCTGATTTAATTACTGGCTTTGTTGACCCTAACGCGGAAGAAGATCTTGCACCAACAGCGACTCACGTTGGCTCTGAATTACCACAAGAAGAGCTTGATAAAGACGATGACGAAGACGAAGAAGATGAAGACGGCGATGACAGCGATAGCGATGACGATAACAGCATCGATCCTGAATTAGCGCGTCAAAAATTCTCTGATCTTCGTGAGCAATATGAAAAAACGCGTCAACATATTAAACAATATGGCCGTAGTGATGCGAAAACGGCTGCCGCTATCGAGCAGCTTTCCGAAGTATTTAAAGAATTCCGTTTAGTTCCTAAGCAATTTGACTATCTGGTCAATAACATGCGTGAAATGATGGACAGAGTTCGCTTACAAGAGCGTACCATCATGAAACTATGTGTTGAGCAGTGCAAGATGCCGAAGAAAAACTTCATTACTTTATTCAGTGGTAATGAGACCAGTGAAACTTGGTTAACTGCTGCAAAAGCAATGAACAAGCCTTGGTCAGAAAAACTGCTTGAAGTTGAAGAAGAAATTCTGCGTTGCCTACAAAGACTGCGTCAAATTGAAGAAGAAACGGGTCTGACTATCGAACAAGTTAAAGATATCAACCGTCGTATGTCTATCGGTGAAGCGAAAGCACGCCGTGCGAAGAAAGAGATGGTTGAAGCAAACTTACGTCTGGTAATTTCTATTGCTAAGAAATACACCAACCGTGGCTTGCAGTTCCTTGACCTGATTCAAGAAGGTAACATCGGTCTGATGAAAGCCGTTGATAAGTTTGAATATCGCCGTGGTTATAAGTTCTCAACTTATGCAACTTGGTGGATCCGTCAAGCTATCACGCGTTCAATTGCTGACCAAGCACGTACTATTCGTATCCCGGTTCACATGATTGAAACTATCAACAAACTGAACCGTATCTCTCGCCAAATGCTGCAAGAAATGGGCCGTGAGCCATCGCCAGAAGAACTGGCAGAACGCATGCTAATGCCGGAAGATAAAATTCGTAAAGTACTGAAGATTGCTAAAGAACCTATCTCTATGGAAACCCCTATCGGTGATGATGAAGATTCACATTTAGGTGATTTTATTGAAGATACAACTTTAGAGCTGCCTTTAGACTCTGCAACGTCAGAAAGCTTACGCTCTGCAACTCACGAAGTGTTAGCAGGCTTAACCGCTCGTGAAGCAAAAGTGCTACGCATGCGTTTTGGTATCGACATGAATACTGACCACACCCTTGAGGAAGTTGGTAAACAGTTTGATGTTACCCGTGAGCGTATCCGTCAGATCGAAGCGAAAGCGTTACGTAAATTACGTCACCCAAGCCGCTCAGAAGTTCTGCGCAGCTTCCTTGACGAATAATTGATTTATTTATATCTAAAAACACCTGCTCCGGCAGGTGTTTTTTTATGGTCACTAAAACCATGGAAAGCTACACTACCGGTGTTTCATGCAAATAAACCCAAACACACTTTTCGGGTTCGACCCTGATACATGCAGTCGAAATTCTTAACGACTCAATACCATTTATTTGCTGTTTTTCTTGATACTGAACCCAGCAATAGCCATTGTCTTCGCACAATGGCATCAGATTAATACACTCTGTAGAAAATGATGTTCTAGCCCCTACATTCTGACTAAATAACTGAGTCACTGCATTTAATCCAATACAATGGCCTTGTGTGGTAACCATTTTGAAGTTGTCATCGAAGCTGGCTAATAACGGCGCCAAACTTTTATTACCACGACGCCCTGTAAAAATATCCTCAATAAGAATATGTAAATCCACCACGCTTTGCTGCGCTCTTTCCATTGTTTCACTCATTTATTTTTCCTTGATCACTGAAATTAATGAAAGTAACCCGAGTATTGATGCAATAAGAAACGTAAATTGATAACGTAATAAATCACTCGAGAAAGTCATTAAGCTAAATATAGAAATAAATACGACTGCACCAACACTAAATGCGACTTGTCGATTAATATTCCATAACACGCTACCTTGAAGTAAATCTTTGTCTTTGAAATCCATCAACGAGCTAATTTGTGCAGTATTGGCGCTCAACCCTCCACCCATCCCCATCAATAAATAAGCAATTATCAATAAACTGAGCTGGCTGGAAGATGAGACCCAATAAAGCAGAAAAATACCAAGGCTATGTAATGTAATACCAATAATAAATAATCGTTTTTTTCCTATCTGTAAGTAAAGACGTCCACCAGTTAACATTGATATTACCGCCCCCAATGCATATAGCACCATAAATAGCCCGGTTTTTGCTGCACTGAACCCCATGTTCTCTTGTAGATTAAAAATATTGAGTAAATTAACTCCCGTAAAAATACCGGGAACAGCATAGTAAACAATAAAAGCATTACGCAGATTGCTATTTTTCAATAACTGAAAATTTAAAATAGGTTCTCGACATTTTTGGGCATATTTAAGGTAAACAATAAATACGAATACAGAAGTAAAAAAGCTCGCCAAAGCCAATAGTAAATTGTGATAATCATTATAAAAAGAGAATGATAATAATAGGCTTAACAAACTTAAACTCACCATTATTAGCCCCAAACTATCTGGCTTTTCTCTTATTTTTTTCCCATCATTTTTTATCCATATCCAAGCGAGTACTGCCGTTAGTAATGAGAAAGGTAAATTAGAATAAAAGACCCAATGCCAAGACAAAGAATCAATAATTAGGCCGCCAATTGCAGGTGAAAATGCGGGAGCAATTAACGCGACTGTCATAATCAATGTTGATATACGCTGGCGATCATTATTTGGAAATAATGCGAAAACTAACGCCTGACCTACCGGAATTAATAACCCTCCCGCAGCCCCTTGGATAAAGCGCCAAAAAATTAAGCTATATATTGAATCACTGCTTCCACTGAGCCAAGCTGCAATAGAAAAAAGTAGCATGGAATAACACAGTAATTTTTGGTTACCTAACCTACCTGCTAACCATAAGCTGATTGGCATCACCAGAACTAAACCTAAAATATAGGCATTGGCAACCCAAGCCACTTGAGATTGGCTTGCTGAAAATGATGCAGCAATGTCAGGTAATGCTATCGCTGGCATAAAAATATTAATACAATCAATAAAGAAACCGAGTAAAAATACTGTGGCAATTTTGTATCGATAAGTCATGGACTTCCTCCGGTGGCAAAGAATAGGTTTAAGTACTTTCTTTGTCGATACAAGGGAGGTAACATGATTGTTTAATAAAAAAGAACAATCGTTATCATTATGCAAAGAAATCTTAAAAAGATTATCAGTTTTCTACAGGTTGTTGATTCGGGTTCATTCACTAAAGCCGCAGATATTTTAGGGCTAAGTCGCTCTATGGTCAGTGTCGATATCAAACAATTAGAAGGTCAGCTTAATGTAAGCTTGCTAACACGAAACACGCGAAATATTGCATTAACAGAGGTAGGAAAACATTTTTATGACGACTTTAAACGTATTCAAAATCAAATAGATGAAGCATTCGAAAAAAGCCAAAATTTAGGAACGAATATTGCTGGTTTGCTACGCTTTTCATCAACGAGTGAATTTGGCCAACGTTTTATTTTGCCGCTACTCCCTGAATTTTGCCGCCTTTATCCTAAGTTAAGGTTACAATATTCATTTAACTCATCATTAGATGACCTGATCACAGAAAAACTCGATTTATCTATTCGATTAGGTAATTTAAAAAATTCATCTCTTAAAATGAAAAAACTGGGTGAGTATGAGATTTACTTAGTCTCCACTCCTGAATTTCTAAAAAAATACCCAATCAAACAACTCACTGATTTAGCAAATGTCCCATGGATTAACCATGCGCTATTAAACTGGCAAGATCCTCAATATTTTTTACAGAATTCAAAAAATGAAAAATATTACTTACCTTTAATTAAAAACCAATATGAGTCTAATTCTGCGGCCGTTATTCACCATATGGTGCTAGCCTCTTTAGGTATTGCTATCTGCCCTGCTTGGATGGTTGACGACGACTTGCAGCATGAGCGTTTAGTTCATGTGTTACCCGAATACCGTTTACCGAAACAAAATATTCAATTACTTTATCCAAATACTTTTGTTTTACCGGCTAAGACACGTGCATTTATCGATTTTTTAGTCGATAAATTAGCTGTAAATAAATAAAGATATAAAGATATATCGATTCAATGTTTCTAAAGTGTAGTTTCTAATCTACCACAGTATAAAAACTCATTTTTCTCATTGTTAATGGCTATTATGCCCTCCATGGCATAATAGTTAGCATTATTTCTTAGATGCTAAATAATCTTGCAGAGTGCCTTCCGGTTTTTTCTTACAAAACTCAACAATCTGAGGGACCTCAGCAACACTTTGCTCTGTTAGCGCAACATAATCTCCACCTTTAAATTGCGTTTCTTGGTTTGTTACCCATAACGCAACAGGTGCCCAGCTTTGAGGATCTAAATTAATAAATTGCTGGCAAGTCATATTCTCAGGTGTAACCGTATTTTTGTCTGCTGCCATTGAGTTAAATGAAATTGTAGATACAGCAAATAATACACTAGATATAATAACCTTTCTCATTTTAAACTCCTTTGGAAAATTAAAAACATATAATCATGTGGCTGGTTATTATTAGCATATTATTTATGAGAATTACATATTCCAATTTTGATGATTAAATTTATACTGAATTAAAGAATCGAATAAAAAATAATAAAAACAATCAATTACAAATAATGACCCAATTAGAGCATCAATATAAGATTTGTTTTTTTATAGAAAAGCCACTTATAAAAAGTGGCCATAAAATTTAACTATACTACTTTTACTTCCATCTCTGCAGGGTCTTTAATTGGTTCATTAACAAAGAAGAAATAAACCAATGATGCAAGGAATGCGACCGTTGCACAAACAACAAGGGCTAAGGTAAATGAATGTGTTTGGTCAATAATAATACCGGTAATAATCGGAGCAAATGACCCTCCAATAAAACCACCGAAATTTTGAATACCACTCACTGAGGTAATTAAACGAGAAGGCACTGAAACTAAAATCAATCCCCAAGCAGAAGTCCCTGCAAAGTGAATAGAAAACAAGGCCATACTAATACAAGCAACAGCTGAAAATGTGCTGTCAGTATAAGCAGCAGGTAGTGTAAATATGGCAGCAAATAATAAGCCTAAGCAAATCATCCATTTACGGCTTTTCATTTTGTCAGCACCACGTTTCACCACATAGTCTGCAACAACACCATTTACGAGCATTCCAAGCGCACCAAATAAAAAGGGTATTGCGGCAACCCAGCCAGTTTTTTCTAGACTTAAACCTCTGGAGTTTTCAAGATAAGCGGGCAACCATGTTAGATATAGCCAAACCATATAACCCACACCATTAAACCCAATAATCATTCCCCATAAAGAACGTTGTTTAAATAATGATGCCCATTCTTTGAAAGAAACTTTATTCGTTGAAGATGGTGGAGCTCCGTCATTTAAATAGTTTAATTCATCATCTGTTAATTCTAATTGTTCACGATTACGATAGAAAATAAACCAAAGTATAGACAGAATAATCCCACTAATACCGATAATAATAAACATTGTACGCCAGCCAAAAGCTAACATTAATGCAATGAGCAAAGGTGGAGCCAGCGCTTGAGCTAACGTAGAGGACATATTAACAATCCCCATAGGTAACCCTCGTTCACGAATATTATACCAATCATTAACGACTTTAACGCCTGTAGGTAAATGTGGGGCTTCACCAATACCTAAAATAACTCGCGCAATAATTAAATGGGTAAATGAAGATAATAGCCCTGTAACCGTTTGTGCTAACGACCATAAAAACAAACCAAAGCCATAAATCTTTTTAACTCCAAAGCGCTCCATTACCATACCTATAGGTAATTGGCATAACGCATAGCCAAATGAAAATACTGATAACAGTAATCCCATTTGGGTTGCACTAAATCCTAATTCTTTACTTATTGTAGAGTTAGCAATAGAGAGTGATGCTCTATCTAAAAAGTTAATGATACCTGCTATCAACAAAAATGTAAGCGCAATAAGCTGCCAGCGCTTTAGTCTTTTACTCGCATGTAGTGACATAATTAAGTACCTTTAAGACGTAACAGGACCCTGCGGAATAATATTTACTCCGCAGATTTATTTTATTAATAATCTTTAGTTGTTATCTATTATTTACGACTTTAGCTTTAATATTAATTCTATTTCCACTGGCGTATCAAAAGGCAATGTATTCGTACCTATTGCTGAACGTGCATGCTTACCTTTATCACCGAGTATTTCAATTAAAAAATCTGAAGCTCCATTCATGACTTGTGGCTGATTTTTAAAATCATCAGTGCTTTGTACAAAGCCCAATAATTTTATACATTCATCAATTTTATCTAAATCTCCTAAATAGGCTTTTAACGAGGAAAATATATTAACAATACACTGTTTTGCTGCTTCTTGGCCTTGCTCGACTGTTAATTCTTTACCTAACGTACCGCTATAAATTAATACGCCATCTTTTTGACAATCATGGCCTGATGTATAAAGTAAATCACCATACTGCTTAATAGATACATATGAAAACTTTGGTGCCCCTGGTGTGGCAAGTTTAATTCCTTTTTCTTCTAATTTCTTCTCAATATTCATTCACTTTTCCTATTTATTCAGCAATGTATTTGCCATGTCATAATAAATTTCAGCCGCAAGATATAACTCTTTTATTTCAACAAACTCATCTTTAACATGAGCTTGAGCTAGTCCCCCAGGCCCCATAATAAGTGTAGGGATCTGGCTGGTAACCGAGAAAAAAGGCGCCTCACATGTCGCTTCAAATATTTCAGGTAGCGCTGTTTTTTCTGTGAAACGGCTCACTGTATCTAATGCAACTTTAGTTAATTCGTGATCCGCTGGGATATCTGAAGCGGGAATAAATAAGTAATTATCTAAGTGATAATCTATCTCTTCACCTTTATTATATTGCGCGATAGCTTGATGTAATCTCGCTTCTATTTCTTGTTTTTCTTCCCCTGGAACGAGTCTTCTATCTATTTCAATATCACAATGCTGAGGAACAATATTCGGAGCTGTGCCACCATTAATAGTGGTTATAATCATTGAAGCACTACCTAATAGTGGATGACTAATTTCCTCAACAGAAGCGCGATGTTGTTCTATAGCAGGTAGTATTTTAGACATCTTAGAAATTGCACTATCAGGATAACGAGTTTTTGCTGCATGGCCTGCAGTGCCTTTAGTACTTAAATTATAGCGGCTAACGCCTTTATGTGCGATGCATACACCAAGAGAAGTTGGCTCACCAATAATGGCATAATCTGCAGAAATTCCATCTTTAATATAATGCAGCATGCCAAGATTAATTCTCTCCTCATCCACATTAAATACTAAAGTTAAATTACCTGAAAATGTATCTTGATTACGTTTTAATAATGTTGCCGTATACATCATTGCAGCAACACCAGATTTCATATCTGCAGCCCCTCTCCCAAAAACCTTTCCATCTTTAATCACAGGGTCGAATGGCTCGGTACTCCAACCACAGCCACAAGGCACAACATCTATATGACCGTTAAATAATAAATGTTTACCTTTTCCTGAACCTTTTAAATGTGCAATAACATTTGGACGACCAGGAGCTACCTCTTGCATTTCAACATCAATATTTTCTTGTTTAAAATAATGATATATAAATTCAGCAACTTGTTGTTCTTCCCCTGGCGGGTTTTCGGATTTATGCCGAATTAAGGCACAAAGAAGCTCTAGCAACTCATGTTGTTGCTGTTCATTTAATTTATACATTTTATTCTCCGATATTTAATATCGTGCGTCTGGTGTAATAATATGGTCTATTTCATTATTATTTAATGCATATATTTTGTTTGTTAAATTAGGAATGACACAACTGTGATTCGGTATAATATTTAATACATCACCAATATTTAATTTAATTTGTTTTGGGTCATAGCGAAGATAGCCATGTTCTTCATTTAATTTAACTAGTTTTATATTTGGGTCTTCCACTATATAACCAAAGCCTGGTTCTGCAGATTGGTCAGAAGTTAATGTTTTTGTCCCTGCATCTACTGTTGCATACCCCTCAATAGGAATACTCACAACAGTTGTTCTTATTGTTAAAGCGCAATCTTCAGGCGTATAAATACCACCATAGATAGCATTCATATCTCCAAAAATAAAGTTCCCAGCCCGTGACTCTGTAATCCCTTTTAATTCATCAGCATAGAATGAAGATAGTGTTGACCCGCCAGATGTCCGAGGCGCTGTAATACCCAATTTTTCTAACCGTTCTTGGCAAGATAATAAAAGATCTGCTTCTGCTTTTGCCGCTTTACGTATTTCAGGCTCGGTTCGGTATTGGTATATTGTTCCTGCATAAGTAAATACACCAATAATTTTCAAATTAGGTAATTTTTGTATTGCCAGTGCAAATGGCTCTAAGTCATCTAATTGAATACCTTCCCGGTGAGCACCATAATCAACAGCAATATAGACCTCAATAATTTGGTTTTCTTGCTTTGCTGCTGCTGATAATTGTTCAGCTCCTTGTAGGCTATCAATAATCGTTCTTAATTTTATTTTTTTAGCTAACTCAATAAATTGCTGACATTTTTGTTCACCAATCATTGGGTAAGCAAGCAGAATATGATCAATTCCGCCTTTCGCCATAACCGTCGCTTCTTGCAATGTGGCACATGTAATTCCTTTTGCACCACAGGCGATCTCAAATTTCGCTAATTCTACTGATTTATGTGTTTTTATATGCGGCCAGTGTTCAATACCTTGCTGTGTTAGCTTGCCTGTCATGCCTCTGACATTTTTTTCAAGTTGCTGTAAGTCTAAAGCAACGTAAGGCGTTATTGGCATAAAAACCTCTCTTATTCTTCATTATTGTCTTCCCCTTTTAATTCCGCTAAATAGGTATAAAGGGTATATTTGGAAATATTTAAAAACTCACAGATTTTCTCACCTGCTTTTTTGATTAAGAAAGCACCTCTATCATCAAAGAATTTAATTGCATCCATTTTTTCTTTTTTACCCATATTGATGACAGGGACTTTGATAACCTGCATGCATTCTTGAATAAGGTGATCTAAAATTTCATTAACGTCCGTGACAAAAACTTCCTTAACCGTATCTTGCTCAATACTATTACGTTGTGTAATGCCTTGAATGGCTTTTTCTGCGGCAATAAATTCTGAGATATCTTGATTAATACAAAGCGCCCCAGAAACTTTGCCAGTTTCATCACGTAAATAAATTGAAGTTGAACGCAACATTTTCCCATCTTTGGTTTGGGTAAAATAATTGTATTTGTCGCCATCAACATCTGTCCCACGCAGTACCTCAAGCCCTAAATTACTACTTGGGTCTCCCACCTTTCGTTTCGTAACATGGCCATTAATAATTGCAACAATACTACTTTCTAACCCTTTGCTATGGTCATGTAATACCACTTCACAATTGTCGCCAAATTGGCCCGCAATTCCTTTCATAACTGCCAATAACATTTCAAAGTTGTCTTGAATAATTTTCATTTTCTACCAAACTTATTTTAAGCCTAACTAAATATTAGTTAGATAATAATGGAGACTCAATCAAGATTTGAGCAATTTGTGATCTATCTCTTGATTCTAGCTAACAAATTTTTAGTTGCCATGACTAACATAGCAATACTCCCAGTTTATAAAAAAACTGGGAGATATGATAGAATAAGGGGTTTCAGAGAGTTTATTGATAAATGGGAAGCTATGCAGAGACAAATTAGCAACCTAACTTTTTGTTAGTTTCTATTACCAACAAAAAGTTAGCAGCCCTATTTTTATAAACTCACCCAAAACACGCCAGTTTCTCGGATCTCTGTAAATTGATTTTGGAATTCGACTAAGTTTTGTTCTGGATTTAATGCGCTAAATCGTTCTGGATGCATAAATTTAGCCATAGCTTCAATGGCAAATATATTCATCGGATTGTTGTAAAAATTATGGTAAATCGCCATAACGCGCTTTTCTTTAACTGCCGTTAATGAAGAGATCCCTTGTCTATCCATTAATACTGATAACTGCTTCTGCACGTTAGCTTTATTTGCATTATATCCTAAGCTTACTGCGAGCGAACGACGATTAAAGTTGTGCCAATCGGCGCCTGTCAGTAAATAATATTCTGGGTTTAATGTAATAATATTCTCAATGGAACTTTCAGCCCCTTTTGCAGGAAAGCTATCTGCAACTAGATTATTTCCACCTGCCAGAGCCGCTAAAGAACCGTAACCTGAACGACCATAAAGTTGACAACAATTATCGCTAAATAACCCTGCATTCGCTTCAATCAAAACAGTTGGAAATGGCTGAGCTAATTGGCTTTCAATCGCATCTAATTTTTCTTGGTACAGTTTCGCAAACTGTTCAGCTCTTTCTTGTGTTCCTAATAATTTCCCTAATAATAAAATGCTTTTCGGCGTGTTTTTCGCGATATCCATTCGAAAATCAATAAAAATAACTTGAATACCGGCGGCTTCAAGTTGCGGTAAAATTTGGCTATCACGCATCGCACCATAATTAGCCTTATGCATAATTACCACATCAGGCATTAATTCGATCAATTTTTCAACTTGAAGACCCGCTTCACGAGTTTTCTTTAAGGTTGGAATTTTGTCTAATTCAGGTAACACACTGAAATAAGCTTGTTTTAAATCTGGCGCGTATTGTGTAAGCGAATCACTCCAACCCGCAATACGAGATATCCCACTTTTACCCGCAGCAATATCCACTGGCAAAATATCACGACTATCCACCAAAAATAATTTTTCAACGGGAAGATTAACTGTGACTTCACGACCTTGTAAGTCGGTAATCACCGTTGGCGTTTTTGCCTGCCCCCAAAAGCTTAGTAAGCACAATAATCCTGTGAGAAATAATTTCATGGAAAATCTTTTACCTTAAATTTAAATAGGTTGGTATGAATAAAGCCACTGTACAGTGGCTTATCATTAGTTAAAATATCAAATTAGAAAGTCACACTGTAATTAAGGGCAAAAGTTCGGCCACGGCCTTTATAATCGTACAGGTTTGCAGCGCCATATTTAGGGCTATATAAGCTTTGTGCCCGCTGTCCCCAAATTGTGGAGTAATTTTTATCCAGCAGGTTTTCGACAGCAAAGCTAACTTTACCCACTGGTAGCATATAACTTCCTAATAAATCAACGGTATTATAACCATCGAGTTTCTTACCAGCCGCATCCGTTAAATTGAACGTTTGCTGGCTTTGTAAGCGTAGCGCCCAGTCATTCGGCTCCCAACCAATATAGGCATTCACTTTTGATGGGCTCGCGAAATCAACGCTCCATTTTTCCCAACTACCATCCACTTTAGTTTCTGATTTTTGTAGATTGAAGTTACTTCCAACACTCCAATCTGAGTCAGCAAAGAAGTAATCCACCGCACCTTCTACCCCATAGATACGGCGTTTATCGGTTTTCATATAGATGGTCATGTCATCTTTATTAATGCCATAGCTTCTATCAGACAAAGAATAATAGGTAGCAACTTGTGTGCGTAAGTTTTCCCCTGTGTAACGCCATCCTAACTCGAAAGAGTTAACCTTAATTCCTTTTACCTTGGTATCATTAATGTTAACACTTTTATTGAGATGATAGTGGCCATTGGCATCTGGGGTCTTCGCATAATCACCTGTTCCGTAATACTTAGCAATATCAGGAATTTCAAAGCCTTGAGAGAAATTAAACCATGTTTGTTGCTCTTCGGTTAAGTTAACCAGCAGCCCTGCGTTAAACAGTAAGTTGTTGTAATCCGTTTTCCCACCCGGTACTGCATCGGCTGATTTACCTTTGCCGTTAGCAATCGCTTCTTGCTGTGCATAACCAATAAAATCATCGACTTTATTTTCTGTGTACTGATAACGCACACCACCGCTTAACGTGAACATTGGCGTAATGTCATAACTACTTTGTAAAAATGTCGCCATATTCGTCGTGGTATAGCTTGGATAGCGGCCAATTTGGAAAGCTTTAGTTAAGTCCATTCCCCCGGATTCTTTCGCTTTATCTAAATCAAAAAACATTTGGTTCGCACGAAATTGCTCATGCTCTGCATCCACACCATAAGTTAACGTTAATTCATCGATAGGTTGGCTATTGAACGTCAGCTTAGTTCCATAAAAATTGGTTTTTTGATCCGATGAGCTGATACTTGTAACATCTTTGCCTGTAAGGGTTGGGAAAGGATAAAACTTTTGTGATTCATCACGATAATAAACTTGTGCAACAAAATCCTGCCCAAATACATCTGCATTTGAATATTGTAAATTGAGCAAATTACGCTCAGTTCCCGGCAAACGGTCAGAACTTAATTTACTGCTGTTATAAGCTTCACCTTGTCCTTTAACTGCGGAAAAATCTTTTCCTAAATAGAGGCCGTGTTTACCATCAGACTCACTTTTATAATGCTGATAAACAGCTTGAACCTGTTGTTTTTCATCGATTTTGATAGTACCTGACGCCATCACATCCAAACGATCAGAAAATTGCAGCCCTGTTTGGGTATTATCAATATTAATCGCATTACCTTTGCCATCATACCAACCGCCATAGCGTTGATAAGCAACAGAAACACGTCCGTGAGCGTTCTCATTACCACCACTTACTGCTGCAGCAATATTTTCATCGTGATCTTTACCACTGTTAAAGCCTGTTTTTCCACCTAATTGCAGGGAAACTTGTTTTTCTTCTTGGCCTTTTTTCGTCACAATATTAATCAAGCCACCACTGCTACCACCACCGTACATCGCCGTTGCGCCTGAAATAACTTCGATATGATTAATA
Source organism: Providencia rettgeri (assembly GCF_013255915.1). GTDB lineage: Bacteria > Pseudomonadota > Gammaproteobacteria > Enterobacterales > Enterobacteriaceae > Providencia > Providencia hangzhouensis. The sequence continues at coordinate 3,724,633 of NZ_CP053896.1, forward strand.
TTAAAAGGATCGATAGAATCTAATTGGCGACTATCACTACGAGAAGAGTTAAGGCGTACTCCATCCACCATCACAATCATTGAACGGCCACGCATATTCATGCCATAGTTTGTCCGCCCTTGGCCACTGACACTCATTCCTGGAATAAGCTGCGCTAAAATATCTTTTAATTCTTTTCCACCTTCAGCTTGCTGCTCAATTTCAGCATTATCAATCACCCATGTGGTTTGTGCCATTTCTGAAACGGTTTTATAACCACGTGTAGCAGATACGGTTATGGACTCTTCTTTTTTATCGGCACCAAATACGGAGGGGGAAATAAAAGGGAGAAAGCAAGGGGAGATAATAAAAAAATGCTTTATTTTCATTAAATTAAACCTTTACATTATTAGAATTGCTGTTATTGAATCTAAAAAATAAATCACAATGCATAACTAAATTACTGTTTATTATTTTATCAAATAATTATTATCAACAGTAACTAAGAATCAAGATAAATATAAGAATTATTATTATTAACAACAGATAATGAAAGGTTATTCAGTACTAGTCACGCATCCTTGCGCAAGATCTTCCTATTAATTACTTCACGCTAACGACTGCAATATAATTCAACTTTCCACGATTTTGCCGAAAATGACGGAACATACGCAAAAATTGGGGACGATTTTCTTTCTTCAATGCATTACGGATAATCTTTAGGGCACCCAAAATGCCTTCATCGTAAATCAACCCTTTTGGTGATAGCAACGTCATTGGCCCAGTGTGAGATACCACTTGTTGGAAGCCCGCTTGTTGAAATAATTCTACCCATTGCGCTTCAGGTAATGGCTGTGCTTTAACATTAATCGCTTGCTGCATTTGGGAAACCACACTTTGAACAGCTTGGGCATCCTTAAATGCAATATCATGGGTTAATAAACAGCCACCCGGTTTTAGTACTCGATAATACTCCTGCAATAGCTTCGCTTTCGCTTTATCGCCGTACATGGTTAGCATGGCTTCATTAATAACCACATCAAAACTGTTGTCCTCAAACGGTAGTTTTGATGCATCCGCCATTTGGATTGCCACTAAATCTGCTAGCCCTTTATTCGCAACATTCTTTTGTGCTTGTACGAGCGCCTGCTTGTCCATATCAATACCCGTAATATGACAATGGAATTGGGAGGCAATTTCAATGGCAGTGGTTCCCATATTACACGCGACTTCAAGAACTTGGCTGTTCTTGTGTAACCCTGATTGGCTAAGTAACCATTCGGTTGCTTCTTTTCCCCCTGGGCGTAAACGTTTTTTCCCCAAGCGTGCTAGAAATTTGTGCCCTGCTTCGTGGGCGGTAAATGATTGGTCCATTTTCACCTCCAAGTTAATGTGTACAAGCCGTTTCAGGCTCACGTAACATAACTAACAGCATTTTTGCGGGCTCAAGCGCATCTACCGCATGAGGAATATTAGCAGGCATTCTGACAACTTCCCCCGGTTTAGCCATTACAGGCTTTCCTTCGATGGTAAGTTGTAAGCTCCCTTCAACAACCATCACAATCGCATCAAAAGGGGCGCTGTGTTCAGACAGCGCTTGGCCTTTATCAAAAGCAAATAAGGTGATATTTCCCCCGCCATTTTTCGCTAATACGCGGCTTGCAATACCTTGTTCAGTATAATTAATTAACTGATTGATAATCAGCGCTTCTGAAGGTGTTATTGTGTTATTGCTCATCGTTTAATATTCCTTAATTCAATCGTTTTCATTCAGTTATCTAAATAGCGGAATGACCCCTTGGGTCTGCCGGCCTTGATAATCCATTGGCGTAATTGCGACGGGTAATTGGTACAGTTGTGTCAGGTTTTCTTCCGTTAAAATTTGTTCAGTTTCACCAAATAAACAACCGCTGCCGTTAAATAACAACAGTGAATAATCAGCGATATGCAGCGCATGTTGTGGATAATGACTCGTGAATAAGATAGTCATTCCGCGATGTATGGCTAAATCACGTAAAACGCTGAGCACACTGTCTTGGTTGGCAAGGTCCAATGCGGATGTCGGTTCATCAAGAATCAGAATTTCTGGTTCGCTGGCTAATGCCCTCGCAATCATGACCATTTGTTTTTCCCCGCCGCTGAGGCAGTTAAAGGGTTGGTCAGCAAATTTGCTTATGCCTAAGTACGCTAAACACTGCTCTACAATTTGGTTATCTTTTTCATTGGGTGAGGCATACCAAGGTAAATGACGAATACGCCCGAGACTCACCATAGTGCGAACAGAGTAATGAAACAGTGAACCACTAAGCTGTGGAACATAAGCGACGGGTGCATTTAGGGAAATATTGCCTGTTGATCCTTTTTGTAAGCCGAGTAGTAGTTTTAATAAAGTTGTTTTTCCGCGGCCATTTGGCCCTAAAATCGCGCCAATACTGCCCTTTGGTTGCCGAAAACTAACATTCGTAAATAATTGGCGTTGGGCTATTTTGAAATTAAGGTGTTCAACTTGGATCATAAATCGGCCACCTTTTTATTCAATGTGTGGATCAGTAGTGCAAAAATAGGGGCGCCGATCAGTGCGGTGATCACACTTAATGGAATTTCTGCATTCGTCATACTGCGTGCAAAGGTGTCGACAGCTACCATATAAATCCCACCAATGACCGCACTGGCAGGCAGTAATATCCGGTGATCATGCCCTACCATTAGCCGTGCAATATGTGGAACAATCAGCCCTACCCAGCCGATGGTGCCGGATACCGCCACTGTCGCACTGGTGATCAAGGTTACGCTGAGTAACACAGCCCAGCGGGTTCTATTAATTTTCATTCCTAAAGCTTGTGCATTTTCTTCCCCAAGGGACAGCACATTGATACGAAAACGCAGCGCAAAAATGACCAAGACACAGACCAGCACAACCGGAAAAACAATATTGAGTTTGAGGTAAGACGCACTGGCAAAGCTGCCCATAAGCCAAAAAACAATGGTTTGTAACGTGTTATTTGGGTCTGCAAAATAGGTAATTAACGAAATTAATGCGGCAAAAAAAGCATTAATAATCACCCCCGCAAGGATTAACATTAATAGCTGGCTGCCTTGGCGATTCAAACCCAATAAGAAAACCAGCACGATAGCTAGCAACCCACCGATGAAAGCCAATGAAATGGTGACCAACAAAGAAGAAAATAATAAAATAGCTAGCGCGCCACCCAATGCAGCCCCTGATGAAACACCAATAATTTGCGGCCCAACTAATGGGTTGCGGAAAATACCTTGCAAAGCCGCCCCCGCAACCGCCAACCCAGCCCCTGCCGTTCCTGCTATCAGAACACGCGGTAAGCGCACATTCAGCACCACATTTTGTTCCGTTCGGCTATAGTTCCCCATCATTTCATTACCAAAATAGTGTCATAGAGAATATGCCAAACCGCGGAAAACGAAACTGGGTAACGCCCACAGCTTAGGGCCAAAACAAAAGTCAACAATAAGCAAATGGCAAAAACGAACCAAAGATATTGGGGCTTACGCATGCGGTTCCCCCATTAAAGAAAGGTAGTGTTGGCTACTTTTGTTCATCTCTATTTGCAAAATTCCGTCAATTTGCTCATCTGACACGTCATAGCCATAAAGTTGCTGATATCTAAGGCGAATTTCCTCACGCAATGGCACTTTCATCGTTTCTGGGTGAAAAATCATCGATAACCATTGCCAGTACAGTGGTGTTTCTTGGTTTGGTGCATCCCAGATAAAACCACCAATAGGGAGCTTATACACACGCTGGTTTTTCACGGCGGTGACTTCACTTAGCATAGGGTTGCGGTAAACATCAGCTGGCGATAACCCTTCTTCGAAATTACCTAATAGAATAATGTCAGGGTCCCAAACCAGAATTTGCTCAATATTGAGGGTTCTTGGCCCAGTGAGGTCACGGTTTAAGCTCACCCCACCCGCCAGTGCAAAATCTGCATTGTTGTGTGATGTTGAGCCAAATGTTTGAATACTCTGGTTAAAATGGGATAAATACAGGACTCGGGGCTGCTGCGCTTCTGGGATTTTAGCGGTGGTTGCCGATAATGCATCGACAACTTGTTGCCGCCACTGGATCATCTTTTGCGCTTTATCATTGTGGCCAAGTGTTTGCCCCATTAGGCGAACCCACTCTTGCGTATAGCGTTCTTGCCCATAATCTAACGTAGCAACGGTGAGCCCTGCATCACGCATAGGAGAAATAATGTCATCTCCTCTATGCCCCCATTGCCACACTAAATCGGGCTCCACATTAAGTAATGCTTCAATGTTTGGCGTAAAATTGTTACCCACCACATTTGAATTCACCTGTAAAACAGAAGAAAACATTTGGCTTAGCATGCCATCTCGCGCAGCAACCTTTGCAAAAGGATGCATTCCGACTAATTTTTCACTGCTTTCATCCATGCCAACTAACATCGAAGCGGCAGGGATTGGGATCACGACAATACGTTTTGCAGGGGCTGATAAATGAATTTTATCACCTGACATATCTGTGAAATCAACGGCTTGTGATGCATATACATTGGCTATTCCACCGAAAGTTAGAAAAACGGCGGCGAGTCTAAAAGCATTATTTATCATAGGGTTATTCAGCTCTCTGCTAACATCTCAATTGATAATGTGTATGATTATCATTTATACTTAAGCCATTCTAAGACGGCGTAAGAGGATGACCTATGACATTTGTCAAAAACGTTTTCCCCCATGCACAATCACTCAATGCCCTTAAATCGTGCTTACTGTTTAATGGGGTAGAAGATGAGAAACTGGCATTACTGCTGGAAAATTGTGGCCATATTCGCTTTAAAAGTGGTGAAATTCTGAACCATGAAGGGGAACCATTTAAGCATTGCCCCTTGATGATCAGTGGGCAAATAGAAGTGTATCGCCACACCTATTTGGGTGAAGAAAAAATTTTTGGTTTGTTTTGTACGGGGGAAATTGTTGCCATCGCAGCCGTTTTTATGCCTCACAACCGTTATCCCATGAGTTTACGGGCAAAAACCGACGGTGAAGCTTTGCTACTTGATAAACGCGATATTTTACGACTATGCCATGCCTGCCCGCAAATTATGGAGAAACTGCTAAGGCGTTTTAGTAGCAAACTATATGAGAACATTAACCATATCGACTGGCTAACTTCGAGTTCTGCTGAACAACGGCTAGCGGCCTATATTCTCGATTTAAAACATAAGCAACTGACTTCAAATATTGTTTTGCCTTTATCTCGGGGCCAGCTCGCGGCTAAATTAGGCATACGTTACGAAACACTCAGTCGGTTAGTTTCTGGGTGGCGGCAAAAAGGGTTTATTGATATCGAGAAAGACACTGTGCATATCCATAATGAAAACTACTTAACGAAATTATCTATTTCTGCACAGCGCCCATTTTAAGAATAACGCATTAACGAGTATTAATGCGTTTATTCATTATTAGAAGTTATAGGTTACACCACCATTCACATTAAAGCCCATACCGGGGAACAAGGTGCTATCTTTTGCTGTGACGGTCTGATTAGCAACTGATGTTGTCGCATAACGTTCATCCGTTAAATTATCCATCGATAAATACACAGACCACTGCTCTGTTGGTTTATAGCTACCTTTAAGCCCTAATACGGCGTAATGTTTACGTTTTTGAATATCGAGATTGTTTTGGTGATCAACAGCCATATCCGTTGGTGCCCAATGAATATTTGGCCCGAAGCTCCAATCCCCAATTTCATATAACACCTCGGCAGCGACAATATTGCGAGGAATACCTGCGATATAGTTGCCGTTATACTCTCCCCCCATAAAACGGAAATCATTATAAGTCCATGAAACTCGGTAATTAATATCCCCCGGCCCTGCGCCAACACGTCCTGTCAGCCCAGCTTCTAAGCCTTGATGGCGGGTTTTCGCGGCATAATTAAACACGCCAACAACCGTCCCTGCACTGTCATAAGTGGTAATATACTCATCTTTAATTTGACTGCGGTACAGCGCAAGGTTCCATTTCAACCCATCAGTGACATCCCCTTCTCCACCAATTTCATAAGTAATGGCTTTTTGTGGTGAGAGTTTCGTCAGTTTTCCATTGCTAGAGTTAATAATTTCCCAAAATGTTGCAGGTTCTTCACTCGCACTGATATTAGCAAAGTAGCGCTGGCTTTCCGTTGGGCGCCAAATAACCCCCGCTTTTGGTGTCCAAAATGTCCAACTTTGGTCTAACGACAAATGACTTTGTCGTTTTTCTACGTCACGGCGTGCATGCGTACCTTTGACATCTAAGTTAACTGTCACTGTTGGTGTAATATGTAAGTCTACCCCCACACTGCCATAGAGGTTTTCAGCTCGGCCATCATATTTGCCTATTTTTGTTTTGTCTGCCGGTGTCCCTTTACGGTTTTGCATTAATTCAGTCTGCAAGGTCATTTGGTCCCATGCAAGTGCCGTACGATATGTCACGGATTCAGTTTCAATATTATAGGTAAATTGTAGTCCTTCACTGTGGCTGCGGCTAAAACGGTAGTAAGCGGGAGTAGTAAAATTATCATGAGTACGAATGTGCCAAACTCCAGCGCCAATCGCTTGGTTATCCACTTGCCAGTCAGAGCGGTTAGCCACTCGGAATTGCTCAACATTACGGTGTGGGTCACGTAGCCACACCATCGGGTACACATCTGTAGGGTTATTATTGAGTACCTCTTCAGAAACAGGCCCCGCAACGTCAAAGCGCAAATCTGTCCAACTCAACCAAGTTCGGTTTTCAAAATTATTAGTCACATAACCAAAGTTGCTGCGTAACGTTTTACGTTGAGAAGCAGAGTGTTTGCGATAGCCATCAAAATGGTCATAAGTGAAATTAACACGACCATCAAATACCCCATCGTCAGAAACGCCACCAAATGCCGTTTGTAACCCTTCGCGACCATGGGAGCCGTACTCATAACGTAGGCGGCCTTGCTCGTTTCGACCCGTGTAAGAGAGCACATCCAATTCACCTCCCAAACTATTACTTTGTGGGTTAAGGCTATTTGCGCCGCGGCGTACACTCACCATCCGCGCATCACGCATTTCTAAGGTGCTGATGTGAAAACTGCCGTCTGCATCTGTTGCAGGTAAGCCATCTTGGAGCAGCAATACACCACGAGCAAGCGGTGCGCTTTGTACTCCAGACCCACGAATATTCAAACGTGGCTGGTCAATCCCCCCAAAGAAATTTTGAATCACTAGCCCTGGCTGATAATCAAGAGCATCTTGTAAGGTCGCAAGGCGAGTCTCTTTTTCGATAACAACTAAATTTGTTCCGCCAGCCACTTTTTCAAGCTTGCCTTTTTCTTGCTGTTCACTCGGTGACAAACGGCTTTGACCTGTTGAAGACGTGACGATCAGTTTGTCCGATGTCACTGCTGGTGCAGCGAACCCAATTGGTGTCGCCAAAGTTCCTATACCTAAAGTGAGTGCAATACAATGCGCCAATTGGTGCCGTTTTAAACGATAAGACATATATTCACCCCAATAACAGTAATGGTTATCATTTTCATTTAAGGGGTTTAAAATAGAGGATGGGTTTAGATATCCCTATGACATTTGTCAAAACCAAAATAAATTAATTTATTATTTATATTAAAATTATAGTTTCCATTAAATTCTATTAAATTCTATTAAATTCTATTAAATTATCAATCTTGTCATAAATTCATTTTCACTTTTAAATAACGTACCCAACCTAATGCTTAAATAATTAAAAACATATCAACATATGTTATATAAAAAGAGAATATATGAATATAAAAACCTTTAAATTTATCGATAAGGATTCAAATGGCATTGTCGTTAATTTTGATAATGGAAACAAAAAAACAGTCACCATTAGCTTATTTTTAGATAATGAAAATATAGAAACCATATCAACTAATAATGACCATTATCTTTTCAAGGTAGGTAAATCGGGAAACTACCATGTAACTATCTCATTTGTTGATAGTAATAAAAATATTTTACACTTAATTGATAGCCCTGTTAGCTATCGTCTTCCCCATCAGAAAATCAATAAAAAAATTAAAGCAGAAGTAAAATCGAAAACCATCAACCATAAAATAGATGGGATTGATAAATATTTTTTAGAAATTAAATCTGAAATAAAAAGTTCGCATTTTATTATGGATGCTTTATCAAATGAATTAGTTAATTCAAAATTAATTTTGATTAAATTAAATATTCGCTCTTCCGTTACGCAATGTGAATATTTTAACCTTTATGGAGAAAATAATTATGACGATTTGCTTGAACTATCGCAACGGCTTGAAAAATTAGATTGTGTCAGCTACTGCTGCATCTGCCCCAACACAACAGGCTACCACCCCCCCAAACTCCCTATAAATAGCCAAACTATTGAAGAAAATATTAGCAGTGATGAGATAACCCCCGATTTCACCGAGTTACAAAAATATTTAGATGCACCAATGGGCATGAATGTGAGAGAGGCATGGGCAAAAAATATTGATGGCTCGCTAGCGGTTGTTCGCCATATGGATTTTGGTGTATACCAAAACCACGAAGACTTTAAAGATGCAAACCTTGCTGTGGTAAGTAGTCGGCCTGAAACGCAAGATTGTAACCATGGTACCGCTTCAACAGGTTGCATAATTGCGACTAAAAATGAATTTGGTGTCACTGGCATTGCACATGGTTGCCAATTTTATTTCTATGATACCGACGACTTGGATCAACTTACGGATGATACTCAGCCGGGTGACATTGTTAGTTTCGACCTCCAATTTCGCATTGAGAATAAATTGCTTCCTATCACATCCATCCGTAATTGGTGGGAAAGAATTAAAATTATGGTCGATAAAGGTGCAACCGTTCTTCTAGCAGCAGGGAATGGTGGCTTGGATTTAAGCAAACCCGAGGTTATGGATGATTTCGGTGACAATGGCAGCATGTTAGTAGGCGCTTGCTACCACCATACAGGGAAACGTGCGCTTTTTTCAAATTATAATCAAACAAGCTCACTGATTAATTCATGGGGAGATTGGAGTGTGACCACCACAGGCTATGGAAAACTACAAAAACACCCCGGCAATGAACGCAATTATACCGACCGTTATTCAGGAACATCGAGTGCAACACCACTATGTTCAGGTGCACTCGCATTAATTCAAAGCTATGCTAAACAGCATCAAATTATTCTGTCAGCGTGGGGAATGCGCGAACTGATAAGAAAATCGACCTATACGGAAGGTGTTAACGATGGGATAGGCTATCGGCCCAATGTAAATCAGTTATTAAACGAAATTGATAAGCTTGCCCAAATTACTGAATAATTCTGTTATCGTTAAGCCATAATGTCGGCCTATTATTTGGCTAGTGAGATAACCCGGCTACACACTTTCTCTAATAACGCTTTGTTATGGCTAAAAATAACCATTGCGAGTGGTCGCTCTTCGGATAATTTCAGTAACAACTGCCAAATTTCTTTTTGCAAATTGGCGTCTAACTGTGCGGTGATTTCATCGGCAATTAAAATTTTCGTTCGCGGGTCAAGGGCTCGCAGTAACGCAATACGAGCAAGTTCACCACCCGATAACTCACTGGGAAGCCTTTCAAGCCAAGCAGGTTTAATCGAAAAGCGCTCTAACCAATGGGTTTCTGGCTGCCAAGCATCAAATAAACTCGCCCCCACCTTGCGATAGGGGTTAAAGCTTTTTTCGGGATGTTGGGGGACTAATTGAATTGGGCAATAACCTTGTTGAGGTAACGGTTGCCCTTCAAACAAAATGGTTCCTTGGGATGCCTTTTGCCACTGAGCTAATACTCGGCCCAACGTGGTTTTCCCAAAACCACTGGGCGCAGATATCCCAAGACGTTCACCGCTAGTCAGTGATAAGCTAAAGCCATCCCACAGCCGCTGCCCACCTTGTTCAATGCATAAATTATTTACTTGTAAAATAGGTTCAGTGATACTCATTTACTTGCCATAAATTGATGTTCCGGTAACGCATTCCACAACGATTGCAGCCATTTTCCACCGCCGCCTTGTTGTAGCTTTTGGCTGCTTAACACTTCTTCCAACGCTCCGTTACGCAATAAGGCAATACGGTCAGCAAAACGTACAGCCATGGATAAATCATGGGTGACCCATAAAACACCTCGGCCATCGTGGCAAAGCGATTTAATGTTTTCGAGCAGTTGTGTAGCATGGTCATCATCCAGCCATGATGAAATTTCATCCGCTAAAATATATTGCGCGCAAGAGAGTGTCGCACTGCTGGCGAGTACCCGCTTTGCCATTCCACCGGATAACTGGTTTGGGTAGCTATCCACTAGTGAGCTTTGCAAATTATATTGCTGTAAGTGCCGTGCAACATCGTGCATTTTAATATGCTGCCCACTTAACACTGCGGCACGTTCTAATTGTGGGCCGATACGAATTAATGGGTTAAGTGCGCTAACCCCTTGAGGTATATAGCATAATGTATTACCACGGTGTTGCGCTTTGCTTTGTTCGGTCAGTTTTTTACCATTAAGGTGAATACCACCACGACAGCGCATATTATGGGGAAGTAACCCCAAAACACTCTGTAATAACAAGCTTTTACCTTCCCCGCTCCCACCCACCAGTGCAACCATCTCACCGGGCTGAATATCCAATGAAATCCCTTGTAGTAACGGAGCCCAACGCTTGCGCCCTAACCAACGAAATTGCGCGACATCCACGGTGAGATTATCAAGACTCAACATACGGCCCCCTTCAACCAAAGCTGCTGCAAGGCTTTAGCAAATTGGTCAAATAATAACACTAGCCCAACTAAGGCAATGCCTGGGAAAACCACCAGCCACCAAGCTCCTGTGCTGAGATAACGCAATGCATCGGACAATAAAATACCCAGTGAGGGCTCATGGGGCGATAAACCAAAGCCTAAGAAACTTAACGCCGCACTGTGTAAAACCGCATGGGGAAACATTAACAACGTTCCTACCATCCATTGAGGCAAAATCATCGGTAAATAGTGATAACGCCAGCGGTAAAACGCACTGTTACCAATACGTTGAGATAACATAATATAATCTGACTGGCTAACTCGTTGTAACTCCGAACGTAAAATTAAGGCTAATTTTGGCCAATGCGTCAGTGCAACGGCCCAAATCACCCCCATTTTTCCGCCACCCAGCGTAAAACAAATCAATACCAGTAATAAAAGATGTGGCAATGCCAACATGGCATCAATAACGCCACGCACTACATAGTCCATCACTTTGCTTATTGAAGATAAACCGGCCATGACAAGTGCAATAAAACCACTGGTAACCGCTGCCATAAGGCCGATTTGCAAGCTTGTTGCCACACCTTGAAAGGTTCTGGCAAATAAATCACGCCCTAAATTATCTGTACCAAATAGATGCGCCCACGAAGGTGGCAAACGCCTATCGAGTAAATTCATTTCAATATCATTGAGGGAGAGACCAAACGCATAGATACTGACAACAACCAGCAAAAGCAACGAAAAAGCTAACTTAAATAAAGCGCGATTAGGGTTATATGTCATGACGCTCTCATCACTCCCTTATTCACTTTTTTTAGTAGGCTGTCAGCTACCGTATTGCTAAAAAATATTATCGCGGCACATAACATGACAATCCCCATCAATAACGGAATATCTCCACGCAACCCTGCATCAATCGTCGCCTGACCTAAGCCTGGATAGGCAAATACTTTTTCTGCTAATAATGCCCCACTTAGTAATTCACCAATAGAAGCAAACTGTAAACAAATTGCCGGGGTAATAGCATGTTTTAGTACATGAAACCCAATCATCGACCAACCATTATCCCCTTGAGCCTGTGCGTAATGAATAAATTCACTGCTCATCACTTCAACAACTTTGGCACGTGTATGCAATGCGATATTACCCACGCCTAACATACCCAACGCAATGACAGGTAAAACTAGGTGATGAAGTTTCTGTGAAAATGTTGCCGTTTGCTCATCCAAGCCTATCGGCCAAGCACAGCATATCGGAGCCCACTGTAATGTCACCGCAAACAAAGACAACAACAGCAAACCTACCCAAAAAACAGGAATTGAAGCCAGTAAATAGCATAATGTTGAGATGAGTTTGTCTGGCCAGCGGTTTAAATAACGCCCAGCCACTAAACCCAACGCAAAACCAACAACTCCAGAGAACAGCCAAGAACTAATAAGTAGAGCTAAAGAAGGCACAAGGCGGTCAGCAATCACTTGAATTACTGGGGTGTTATAGAGCATGGAATAGCCAAAATCCCCCTGTAACACTTGTGAAAACCAACGCCAGAACTGTACCCATAATGGCTGATCAAGCCCCCATCGCGCGGCAATTAGCGCATATTGCTCAGGGGGAACATGCAGTAAGTCATTGCCGATATAGGCTTTTATTGGGTCGATAGGCGAGTAACTCAGCAGGATAAAAATTCCCGCTGCCGTTACGGTTAATAAACAAATAAATCGCAATAAAAGCCCGAGTGCGGTTCGCATTACTGACAGGTCCACGCCCATTCATCGACATTATTTAATACTGACCAAGAACCATGAATTTCAGGGGCACTAGTACCTAAATCAACACAATTATTCAGCAAATAAATATGTTGCAGGTTCATTAACCAAGCCCATGGAGCATCACCTTTAATACCAACACCCGTGTTACCATTCCAATCCACTTGTTGCCATAATGGAATCGCTGCCTCTTGGTCAGCTTGTGCTAACGCTTTTTCGATTAGTTCATCAACTGCCGCATTTTTATAATAACCGGGGTTATAAAAACCAACACCAGCTGCTTTGCTGCTGTAATTATGGACAATTTCCATCGGGTCTAAGCTTCCCCAACCAAACAATGTTGGGTTAGCATGCATCTGTAGCTCAACGGTTTCCCAACTTCCCGATTTTAAATCCATTTCGATACCAATCGGTTTTAAGCTTGAACGGATTGCCTGAGCAAGGTCACGACGTGTGGTATCACCACTGGCATACCATAATGTCAGTTTCGCCACTTTGCCATTTTTCTCACGTAGGCCTTCTTTATTCAGCTTCCACCCTGCCCCTTCTAAAATAGATTTGGCTTTCTCAAGGTCACCATCTTTAAAAGCGGAGTCTGGGTTATTCCATGGCAGCCCTGCGACGCCAGTATAAGCCGGTACGGCAAAGCCTTCTAATACGGATTCTGCCAATAGTTTACGGTCAAGTGCATAGTTAATCGCTTTACGGACAGCAACATCAGAAGTGATGTCGTTACCGATAGGGTTACCTTGAGCATCTTTCTCACCCGCGGGTGGAATCGGGAAAGAGATACCGCGGTTTTCCACGCTATAGCGCTCAACCAATTTCATGTTTTTCACATCATTAGCATTCGCTGCTACTGCGGCAGGGATACGAACGATTTCCAGTTGATTGCTTTGTGCCGCAGCAAAGGCCGCATCTTCATCAAGGAAGACAAAGACCATTTTACCAAAGTCATTTTTTGGCCCTGCATAATACGGATTTTGCTCGACAATCAATTGCTGCCCCGGCTGGAATGCGACTAAGCGATAAGGGCCTGCGCCAATCGGGTTATGTGCATAGGTTTTCGCATCATATTTATCTGCACAAACAATCCCTAGCGAGCCTAGTACATTAACAAAGGTACTTTGTGGGGAAGATAACGTGATCTTCACGGTTAGCGGGTCAACTTCTTCTGCTTTGGCAAAGTTGCCCATATCCACCTTACCGCCACTTGCCGCGGCATTGTTATAAGTAAAAACCACATCTTTGGCGGTCAATGGTGAGCCATCGGAAAATTTTAAGCCTTTTTTCAGCTTAAGTGTCCACTGTTTACCATCGGCATTATGTTGATAACTTTCAAGCATATAGCTATGCCATGAGAGGTCAGCCTTTTGTTTCAATAATGGGCTATGCAACAGTAGATAGCTGCCATGGCTCCACCCAAGCATAGGGTCAAATCCTTCAGTGGGCTCTGAACCAATAGCTAAACGTAAGGTTTGTGATTGAGTAGGTTCCACGGCTTGAGCTTGCAGTGTGAGCCCCATCAGGCACATTGCTGCAACGATATTTTTAATCATACATCCCTCTATAGATAGGTTTTATTTTTTATTTCAAACCACCAATGCCGTTATTTTCATTGGTGTCGCTATCGGTGAGATATTCGCTATGTGTAGAGTAACCAATATGAGTTATATTAAATTTAATGCCCTGATTGCTAGGCGCTACATCAATAGAACAGCGAATTTATTAGAGAAACCGTCAAAATTAAGTGGTTATTTGACCTATCTTAACAACTACTCATCAATTTCTTTGTCAAATTCAATTGGGTTAGATCGCAAGGACAAATTAGTAATAAAATTAGGGTCGTTCGACTGCCTTGATTGCAACCGAAACTGAGAAGGTGTCATATTATATTTTCGCTTAAAGACATCACAAAAATAAGCATTGCTACCAAAACCGCAGCGATGACTAATTTGAAAAACAGAATAATTCGAAAACGTTAAATAATTCAATGCCATCCCCATGCGAACATCTAACAATAATTGGCGAAAAGACACCCCTTCGCGGTTCAAATGGCGGCGCAACGTTGAAGGGGTCGTAAATAACGCTTTCGCAACATCGTCTAAATGCCATTTTTTTTGCGGTTCTTGGGTTATCAAATGGGTGATCGCTTGGTTTTTCGGTTCATCGTAATTGAAACGAAAAAGATTCAGAATATCGATACCTTCTTGATATATCGCCATTAAAATAAAATATAGGCTCTGTTTCATTAACAATGCTTCTTGGGATGCACTCTGTTTTTTTAATGGTAAGCATTGTTTTAGCAAACTAAAGTTATCTCTCACAGTTTCTGGGGGAGAAATATGGTAGATGGGTTGGTGGCTAGTCAGAGGCGCACCGGACTTCATCAATGTTTTCAGTAATAAAAATACCGCTTGTAATTCTTCTGCTGACATCGACAACGTGTGCAACTCAAGCGGCTGCTTCACGGTATTACACACAATATTGCAGGAAACTTGGCTGTATTTAGGAATAATTAAGGTGACATCGCTTTCAATTTCAATGGATTGGCCATTGATCACGATATTTCCTTTCGCGCCAGTTAGCATGGCTATCATCGCGCTTTCAATATAAAACGCTTTTAACACCATCTGGCTTTCTGAAAGAAAGAATTTATATTCCATAATCTCTATAAACTGCTGTTAATGTCAGAATGACTTCCCAAGAAAAGGGATTGTTGAATAGATATAAAGTAATGAAACAAAACATATCAGCTCTATATCAGTGCGGCTGAGAATATAGTCCGGTTGCGTTGAAATCGCAATATAGATATACGCTCATTTTTTACTGTTATTTTGATGGTTGTTATATTTTCTAAATAAAATGCTGTTTAATTGAAAGGCAATTTTCGATATAAGGTGTAGAATC
This sequence comes from Providencia rettgeri, assembly GCF_013255915.1. Classification (GTDB taxonomy): domain Bacteria; phylum Pseudomonadota; class Gammaproteobacteria; order Enterobacterales; family Enterobacteriaceae; genus Providencia; species Providencia hangzhouensis. Next base: position 3,740,071 of record NZ_CP053896.1, read on the forward strand.
GCGCGGCATACACATGCAGCCTACGACACTGCATAATAATAATGATTTTTGGCGTTCATTCACATCCTACCCTACTTGCATTAGCTTTTACATCACAAATACCCAATTTTGGCTGGGGTATAGCTAAACATGTTCGCGTATTTTTAGTTGACTGAGTTGCAGGAGAAAGTATGTCTGATTTTTCAGGATCAGGCTGGTTAGCTGAAATCTTCTTACGATATGAACTAAAACGTGGCGTCACCCGCTTAACGGATAAACAACATATCGGCCCTTTAATGGTTCAGCGGCCATTCTACCCCGAGCAAGGAATTGCACACACCTATTTACTTCATCCACCCGGTGGCGTTGTCGGGGGGGATAAACTCCTTATTAATATTGATGTTCAACCACACGCCCATGCGTTATTGACCACGCCCGGTGCGACAAAATTTTATCGCAGTGCGGGCGGTATTGCACGACAAGTACAAACATTAACTGTTGCGCCCAATGGGTTCTTAGAATGGCTACCTCAAGAAAATATTTTTTTCCCTGAGGCTCAAGTTCGCTTAGAGACCCACGTTCGAATCGCTAGTTCATCAAAATTTATCAGCTGGGAAATACAATGTTTAGGGCGCCCAGTATTAAACGAGCAATTCGACAACGGTGATATTCGGGGCCGCTTTCAGTTTTATATTGATGACAAACTCACCTTGGCGGAATCCATATTTATCGAAGGTTCGCAAAAACAATCAGCGGTCATGCGTGAATTTCCTATGGTCGGCTCCTTGTATATCTACCCCGCCAGCGATGAGTTAAAAGCTGAACTTCACGAGAGTTTGGCCGTGTTTTTCTCTACGGAAGTGAGACCGCTTGAATATGGGCTAACTGATGTAGACGGCATTTTAGTATTACGGTTATTAGGTTCTCAAACCGAGCCAATGATGGCTTGCTTTGCCCATATTTGGCAGACAACAAGACAATATTGGTTAGGTTATTGCCCAGAACCACCGCGTATTTGGGCAACTTAAACGTTTTTTAGGAGCAAAAAATGGAATTAACCCCAAGAGAAAAAGATAAATTATTGCTTTTTACAGCAGGCCTCGTTGCTGAAAGGCGTTTAGCCCGTGGGCTAAAGCTCAATTACCCTGAAGCCGTCGCGCTGATCAGTTGTGCGATTATGGAAGGCGCACGTGATGGTAAAACTGTCGCCCAATTAATGAGCGAAGGCCGAACCCTGTTAACCGCAGAGCAGGTAATGGAAGGCGTGCCAGAAATGATCAAAGACATCCAAGTGGAATGTACATTTCCTGATGGCACAAAACTGGTTTCTATTCACGACCCGATTGTATAGGTAACAAAATGATCCCCGGTGAAATTAAAGTCAACCACGCTTTGGGTGATATCGAACTAAATGCAGGCCGAGAAACCCAAACGATACAAGTTGCCAACCATGGTGACCGCCCGATTCAAATTGGCTCTCACTATCATTTTTATGAAGTCAACGACGCCCTAAAATTTGAACGCGAAAATACACTCGGTTTTCGTTTGAATATCCCTGCGGGCATGGCAGTACGTTTTGAACCAGGACAAAGCCGCACAGTTGAACTCGTGGCTTTTAGCGGCAAGCGAGAAATATATGGTTTCCATGGCAAAGTCATGGGTAAATTAGAGAGTGAGAATTAATAATGAAAACAATCTCTCGTCAAGCGTATGCAGATATGTTTGGTCCAACAACAGGTGACCGTTTACGCTTAGCTGATACAGAATTATTTCTAGAGATCGAAAAAGATTTCACCACGTATGGTGAAGAGGTCAAATTTGGTGGCGGTAAAGTTATTCGTGACGGCATGGGCCAAAGCCAAGTCACCAGTGACCTGTGTGTCGATGTGCTAATCACCAACGCCATTATTTTAGACCATTGGGGCATTGTTAAAGCGGATATCGGGATCAAAAATGGCCGTATTGCGGGGATTGGTAAAGCAGGTAACCCTGATGTTCAACCCAATGTCGATATTGTTATTGGCCCCGGTACCGAAGTAGTTGCAGGCGAAGGTAAAATTATCACCGCGGGCGGCGTTGATACCCACATCCATTTTATTTGCCCACAACAAGCAGAAGAAGGTCTTGTTTCCGGTGTTACCACCTTTATAGGCGGTGGAACTGGCCCTGTTGCTGGCACCAATGCCACCACCGTCACCCCCGGCATTTGGAATATGTACCGCATGTTAGAAGCCGTTGATGAACTACCGATCAACGTCGGGCTATTTGGTAAAGGCTGCGTCAGTAGGCCCGAAGCGATTCGCGAACAAATTGAAGCGGGTGCCATTGGCTTAAAAATTCACGAGGACTGGGGTGCTACCCCAATGGCTATTCACAACTGCTTGAGTGTGGCTGATGAAATGGATGTGCAAGTGGCTATCCATTCAGATACGTTAAATGAAGGCGGTTTTTATGAAGAAACCGTGAAGGCCATTGCAGGACGAGTGATCCACGTGTTTCATACGGAAGGTGCTGGCGGTGGCCATGCCCCTGACGTGATCAAATCCGTCGGGGAACCGAATATTCTGCCTGCATCGACCAACCCAACTATGCCATACACCATCAATACCGTTGATGAGCACTTGGATATGTTAATGGTTTGCCACCATCTCGACCCATCAATTCCAGAAGATGTGGCTTTTGCGGAATCTCGTATTCGCCGTGAAACCATTGCTGCGGAAGATATTTTGCACGATATGGGCGCAATTTCTGTGATGTCTTCAGACTCACAAGCCATGGGTCGCGTTGGTGAAGTTATCACTCGCACTTGGCAGTGCGCCCATAAAATGAAATTACAGCGCGGAACTTTAGAAGGTGACACACCAGAAAGCGATAATAACCGTATCAAACGTTATGTGGCGAAATACACCATTAACCCCGCTATCGCTCACGGTATCGCCCATGAAGTCGGTTCGATAGAAATAGGCAAGTTAGCTGATATCGTATTATGGGACCCTGCATTTTTTGGCATCAAACCCGCCCTAATTATGAAAGGGGGAATGGTCGCCTATGCGCCAATGGGAGATATTAACGCCGCAATCCCAACACCACAGCCTGTACATTACCGCCCGATGTTTGGAGCATTAGGTAAAGCAAAATACCATACCTCAATGATTTTTATGTCAAAAGCAGGTATTGAAGCAGGTGTCCCTGAAAAATTAGGCTTGCAGAGCCAAATAGGCCGAGTTGAAGGCTGCCGAAACATTAGCAAAGCCTCTATGGTGCACAACAGTTATGTGCCACATATCGAACTTGACCCGCAAACTTATATCGTCAAAGCCGATGGTATCCCACTGGTATGCGAACCTGCGACTGAGTTACCGATGGCACAACGTTACTTTTTATTCTGACCCCTAATTAAAAGAGCCAGAAAATGAAAAAATTTATTAAAGTGGTTGCCCCACAACCCCATTCACCAAGCGCATTAACCCTGTGCTTAACCATGGATGATCGCACCAAAAGCCGTTTAAAAGTTACCTTAAGTGATGGGCAAGAAGCGGGGCTATTTTTGCCACGTGGAACCATCCTGAAAGAAGGCGACGTTTTATCCACTGAAGACGGTGAGTTAGTCACAATCGAAGCCGCGAAAGAGCAAGTTTCTACCGTTTACAGCGATGACGCTCTGTTGCTCGCCCGCGTTTGCTATCACTTAGGCAACCGCCATGTTCCTTTGCAAATTGAAGCGGGTTGGTGCCGTTATTTTCATGACCATGTGTTAGATGATATGGCGCGTGGGTTAGGTGCTACGGTTAGTGTCGGTTTAGAAAAATACCAACCGGAACCGGGGGCTTATGGCGGCTCATCCAGTGGTCATCACCACCATCACGGCCACGATGATCACCATCACTAATCAGGTTCAGGGAGTGTGCCTATGTTAGCAGATCTGCGCTTATACCAGTTAGTTAGTCCTTCTTTACCTGTTGGCTCGTTTACCTATTCACAAGGCTTAGAATGGGCGATTGAAAAAGGTTGGGTAACAACACCCGATACCCTTGCAGGCTGGCTAACCGCACAAATGACGCATGCCATTGCAACATTAGAGCTTCCCGTTTTACGGCAAATTCAGACTTCCCTTTCCCTTGGTGATATTGAAGCGGTGAAATATTGGTGTGAATTTATGATTGCCAGCCGTGAAACCAAAGAACTACGCCAAGAAGAGCGACAACGAGGAATTGCTTTTGCACGGTTGCTGCCTCAACTAGGCATTGAACTGGATGCTAACCTGCAAACCTGCGTGAAACAAACCCAGCTAATGGCCTTCGCCCTCGCCGCGGTAAATTGGCAAATTGACGTTGAAAAATTGTGCACCGCGTATGCATGGGGTTGGCTAGAAAACACGGTGATGTCAGGTGTTAAGCTTATCCCTTTAGGGCAAAGCGCGGGGCAAAATATTTTATTTACCCTTGCTGAGCGCATACCCGAAGTGGTTGCGCAATCGGCAATCTGGCCAATAGACGATATTGGTAGTTTTACACCTGCACAAATTATTGCCAGTAGTCGGCATGAAACCCAATACACACGACTTTTTCGTTCATGAGAAAATGCTATGCAAGAATATAATCAACCCTTAAGAATTGGTGTCGGTGGGCCGGTTGGCTCAGGAAAAACCGCATTATTAGAAGTGTTATGTAAAGCCATGCGCGACACTTACCAAATTGCCGTTGTCACCAATGATATTTACACCCAAGAAGATGCCAAAATTTTAACCCGTGCCGAAGCACTAGATGCAGACCGCATTATTGGTGTTGAAACTGGCGGCTGCCCTCATACCGCTATTCGTGAAGATGCATCAATGAATTTAGCGGCAGTTGAAGAGTTAGCCATCCGCCATAAAAATCTTGATATCGTATTTGTGGAAAGCGGCGGCGATAACCTCAGCGCGACGTTTAGCCCAGAGCTGGCAGACTTAACCATTTATGTTATTGATGTTGCTGAAGGCGAAAAAATTCCACGTAAAGGTGGGCCAGGGATCACCCATTCCGATTTACTGGTGATTAACAAAATTGACCTTGCTCCGTATGTCGGCGCTTCATTAGAAGTGATGGAAGCCGATACCGCAAGAATGCGACCAGTAAAGCCCTATGTGTTTACTAACTTAAAGAAAAAAGTCGGCTTAGAGACCATTATCGAGTTTATCATCGATAAAGGCATGTTAAGACGTTAATAAATTTGGACGCCCTATAGGTTTTATCTATAGGGCGTTTTCAATTAACAAATACGGGGTAAAGGCTCGCTGTGAGGCAAATCTAATAACCTTGATGTACCGAAGATCCCAACTAATTTGACTTGTTTTTGCTCAGTCACACAGCCAATCGTGGCTGCATCTTTCCCTAATGGGTGTTGGTGTAGTGCAGCAAGCACTGCATTTTCCGCTTCAGGTTTCACCACAATCACTAGTTTACCTTCATTGGCAAAGTTTAACGGCTCTAAACCCAATAGCTCGCACACGCCCCTAACTGCAGAAGAGACGGGTAAATCCCCCTCATTTACGGCAATTCCATAACCACTGGCTTGGGCAAATTCATGTAGGATTGCCGTTACGCCACCACGAGTTGCGTCTCGTAATGCCCGAATGCCGTCAATTTCACGCAGCGGAGCTATCAATGGCGTTAATACCGCACAATCACTGCAAAGCTCCGCTTCTAACCCGAGTTGTTCGCGCAGGTTTAAGATAGTCGCGCCGTGATCACCCAACGTACCGCTAACAATCACTTTATCCCCCGCTTGAATATGCTGAGCTCCCCACTGTATATTGGACGGAATCACGCCAATACCTGCCGTATTGATAAAGATTTTATCTGCGGCCCCGCGCTGCACTACCTTGGTATCGCCTGTCACAATATCCACACCGGCCGCTTTTGCCGTTGCCGCCATAGATTCGACAATGACCTGCAATTCAGTCAGGGAAAAACCTTCTTCCAAGATAAAACCGCAAGAAAGATATTTGGGGGTAGCCCCACTAACTGCAACGTCATTCACTGTGCCGCAAACGGCTATTTTACCAATATTGCCTCCCGGGAAAAAAATCGGGTCGATGACATAGCTATCGGTACTGAATGCCAAACGGTCACCCAATGCTGTCATTTCGGACAATGCTAGCCGAGCTTGGTCTTCTCGCTCATTCAACGCTGGGTTTGCAAACGCCTGCAAAAACAACTGTTCAATCAATTGCTGCATCGCCTGCCCACCACTTCCGTGGGCCATCGTCACCACATTGTTAGCATCACGACTCATTTATGCCTCCCGACGATATTGGTAATAAGCTGCACAGGCACCTTCAGAAGAAACCATTAATGCGCCAAAAGCCGTTTGTGGCGTACAACGGCGCCCAAACAACGTACATTCGTTCGGTTTACAGCGCCCTGTTAACACCTCACCGCAACGTGCTTGCGGGTCATCCGCCACTTTATGGGGTTGTACCTGAAAACGCTTCTCAGCATCAAAAAATTGGTAAGCTTGAGTTAATTGAACCCCTGAACCTGCAATTTCCCCCAACCCGCGCCATTCACTGGTTTGTTTAAGTTCAAAAACTTCCTCTAACGCTTTAAGTGCCAACAGGTTACCTTCATCGGCCACAACGCGTTTATATTGGTTTTCTACCTCACAACGACCATCAGCGATTTGGTCAACTAGCATGGCTAACGACTGCAAAATATCTAAGGGTTCGAACCCTGTGACCACCAAGGGTTTATGGAAGTCTTCGCTAATAAACTGGTAGGGATGCGCCCCGATTACCATACTCACGTGTCCTGGTGCTAAAAAGCCGTCAATACGGACATCCGGTTGCTCAAGTAAGCTACGCAAGGTAGGAATGATCGTAATGTGCTGGCAAAATACACTAAAGTTTGTCAACTGGCGGCGCTTTGCTTGCTGCAAGGTGATTGCCGTGCTTGGCATAGTGGTTTCAAAGCCTAAGCCAAAGAAAACCACTTGGCGATGGGGATGCTGCTCTGCCAATGCCAAGGCATCTAGTGGTGAATAAACGATACGGACATCCGCCCCATTACGTTTAGCGTCAAGTAAAGAGCCCCTTTCCCCCGGAACGCGCATTGCATCGCCATAAGTACAAAAGATAACCTCTGGGTGCTGTGCAATTTCAATACAGCCATCAATTCGTCCCATTGGTAAAACGCACACAGGGCAACCTGGTCCATGAACAAATTCAATTTCAGCGGGTAATAACTGGTCAATACCAAACTTAAAAATCGCGTGGGTATGGCCTCCACAGACTTCCATGAGTTGTAATGGACGTCGTTTCGCTTGAGGTATTTCATTCACCCGTTGATGAATATGCGCCAATAGCGCTTTTGCAAGAACAGGGTCGCGAAATTCATCGACGTACTGCATCTGTTGCTCCTGCATTTAAACCGCTAAAATCACCAACTTCATGGTCTAATTGACTCATCGCGGTTAAGGCATCCAAGGTAGATTGTGCTTCTTCTTCATTGATGATACTCATGGCAAACCCGACGTGCACCAATACCCATTGGCCTAATAAATCAGTGGTTTCGCCTTCACAAATTAGGCCAATATTAACATCGCGTTTTACACCACAAACATCCACTTGAGCGAGTTGGTGAATATCTTCACCAACGGCAACTATCTTGCCCGGAATACCTAAGCACATAGCTGTGTCTCCAACCATGCCAGCCATGCATCCATCCCTTCGCCACGTGTCGCAGACACTTGAATAACTTGGATATTGGGGTTCACCTGTTTGGCATTGGCAATACACGCATCGACATCAAAATTCAGGTATGGCAATAAATCAATTTTATTCAATAACATAATATCTGCTGCCGCAAACATATGTGGATATTTGAGAGGTTTATCTTCCCCTTCCGTGACCGACAGCACCGCCACTTTATGGCGCTCCCCTAAGTCAAAACTGGCAGGGCACACGAGGTTCCCAACATTTTCGATAAATAACAGGCTGTTATCTGATAAATCTAAACGTGCCGTTGCATCGTGTACCATTTGTGCATCTAAGTGACAGCCTTTTCCTGTATTCACTTGAATCGCAGGCACACCCGTTTCGCGGATCCGTTGTGCATCATTAGTGGTTTGTTGGTCACCTTCAATCACTGCACAATTGATTTTGTCACGTAGCCTTAATAAGGTTTCTGTGAGTAAGGTCGTTTTTCCAGAACCTGGGCTAGAAACGAGGTTCAATACCAAAATATTTTTCTGGTTAAAATCCTCGCGGTTATGTTCTGCCAGATGGTTATTTTTATCTAATACATCCATCTCAATTTGTAGCATGCGCTTTTGGCTGATCCCCGGTGCATGGGTACCCGCTTCACCGTGACCATAATCAAGGTCATGGTGTTCCCCAGCTGGTTTAAAACTCGCCTCTGCCGTTTGATAAATATGTTTATGCTTATGTTTGTGTTTATGCTTTTTAGATTTATTTTCAGCAGGTGCGGGTTCATATTGGTGATAATGGTTATGCACATCACCTTGATGATAGTAATGGTGATGAATAATCACTGTTTGCCCGTGAGATTCATGATCATGGTGGTGGTCATGATGGTCGTGATCGTGGTGGTGGTCGTGACCATGATGCTGGTCATGGTCGTGATGATGATCGTGACCATGATGATGGTCATCCCCCTCAATTTTTCGCTCTCCCGATGCACATCCACAAGTACTACACATAAGTTTCACTCCCAACCGCTAAATTGTTAAATTAGATTAATACATAATCTATTGAGCCTGGTTGATACACCTCAAAGTCAGTTCCAAAAGCTATTCCACTTCCAACTCTTTGATGCGCAAACTCTCTCCACTTTCCACTTTCAGGTTCAGCCCCTGACAGCGTGGACAAACCGATTGGTGGCTGTCTACCTCCACCGTTTCACTGCAATCCCAACACCATGCTTGTGCGGGCGAGTAAATGATGTGGAGCTGGCAGCCTTCTGCAACCGTACCACGGCAAACGACATCAAAGCTGAAGCGAAATGCACTCTCTTCAACACAAGAGAGCGCACCAATTTCAAGCCAAACACCAGTGACTCGGCTAACTGCATTTTTTTTCGCCTGCTGTTCAATAATTTCTATCGTACTTTGGCATAACGAAATCTCATGCATCCTGCCCCCTTAAGTGACGGGTAAACAATGCCCTGCGTTCAGGTGCTTGAGGAATATTTGGGTCACTCACTGGGAGCGATAGCAATATTCGCTGGCAATCATCCACTAGGTGAATACCTTGTTCCGGTGTCATTTTCTTTTCTAATGGTGACATTAATGAGCAAGCAACATATTGAGTTAAACCGTCTAATTCACCCACGGTATACGTCATTTCACCATAGGGAAGAATTAACCCAACCTTGTCACCGACCACGCGGCGAGGCCAATATTGCTCAGGCCCCGGTAGAATAATCGCGCTGAGCATCCATGGCGTAATCACCGCACCCACCCATTGCCCTTCAAACAGGGCAAACTCACTGGCGTGCACAGGCATCGTTGGATGCAAAAATGACAAATCATGCATCGATTGTTCAGCAACGCGCGTAAATGCGGCCTCAACCTGAGGCCGAGGGTTAGTTTCATAACCTAATATGTCATCCGGCATGCAAACTCTCTTCTTTCGCTATGATTTCCAAGCCTTCGCTTCGCAAAACCTCAATAACCTTTTGTAAAGCTGGCTCTAAAGCGGCCAGCCCTGTTGCCGTCAAACCGATATGCGGCTCGAGGGATTCAGGCACAACGCCAACTAATGTTAGCCGCTGTGGGAATTCATCGGTTAAATGCAAAGCCGATAGCACATCTGATAAACCGAGTTGATGCGGGGAGATTTTACGCGTAAATAACGCAGGAACTTCGTCATCGCGCAAGACTAAAATCGAGCCAGCCTGCTGGCTCGATAACACGACGTCAGCAATAATTAAATGGTCTCTATCCGCCATTGGGCCAATTAGCTCCATTCCTGCCGTTCCGCCATCAAGTACTTCTACGCATTCAGGTAGATGATAGCGCTGTTCTAAAGCCTCAACGATGCGTACCCCAATACCTTCATCGCTGAGCAGTATATTGCCAACACCTAAGACTAAAATACGCATTACAGCACCTTAACCTTAGTGACTTCGCCACCTTCAGGGTCAACAATGTGCACCGCACAAGACATACAAGGGTCAAATGAGTGAATGGTTCGCACCACCTCAAGGGGTTTAGATGGGTCAGCAACGGGAGTTCCTACCAATGCTTGCTCATAAGGGCCTGGCTCATCATTGAAATTACGTGGGCCTGAATTCCAAGTAGAAGGCACTACCGCTTGGTAATTTTCAATTTTACCGTCTTTGATCACGACCCAGTGAGATAATAAACCTCGAGGTACTTCACCAAAACCGACACCTTTAATGGTGGCATTTTCTGGGAATACGGGTTTTACAAAGGTGGTGTGATCCCCTTTTGCGATGTTGTCCACCAGCGCTTGCCATTGAATTGACAAGGTTTCATTCAGTACACAGCAGCGAACACTACGCCCGATAATCCGCCCCAATGTGGAATGCAGTTGATCCACACTAATACTATTACCTGTCAATGTTTGATACAGATTTACCACATCATTAAAGTGTTTTTCTGTCGGTTCATGTTTTGCCGCTAATTTACACAACAAATCAGCGAGCGGCCCGACTTCAACGGTTTTATCATAGAAAGTAGGTGCTTTTACCCATGAATATTTACCGTCATCATCCCAACCGGTGTAATCCGGGTTCGTAGTACCTTCCCACGGTGCTTGTGGCTCATTTTCTTTGTACCATGCATGTTTGCTACTTTCTTTGATGCCGTTGATCAAATACTCATCTGTATGGCTAGTAATGGGGCGATAAGTACTAAAGTCACTGTTCTCTAGATACCCGCCAGGTAATAGGAAACTCCCATTTTTACCGTCCATTGGCATTTCAGGCATACACATGTAATGTTTCGCGCCTTGACCGACTTCGAGCCATTCAGGGTAACCTGCTGCAATCACCGCTGCGTCAATCTTATACACTTGCTCGATAAAATCCCCTAAACGGTCAATAAAGGATTTTACATACATCAAGCGTTCAAGGTTCAAAACCCCGACACCATCAAGGTTGATAGGGTTTGCGACACCACCAACGGCAAGGTTTTGAATATGCGGCGTTTTACCTCCTAATAACGCCACAATACGGTTAGCATCACGCTGACATTCGAGGGCTTGTAAGTAGTGAGCTACAGCAATTAAGTTCACCTCTGGCGATAGTTTCATCGCTGGGTGCCCCCAATATCCATTAGCAAAAATACCCAATTGCCCACTGGCAACCAGTTTTTTAATTTTATCTTGAACTCGCGTGAACTCTTCTGGGCTATTCAGTGGCCACGTCGAAACGCCTCTCAAAATTTCTGCTGCTTTATTTGGGTCTGCATTCAGCGCAGAGGTGATATCTACCCAATCTAACGCCGATAATTGATAAAAATGGACAATATGGTCTTGAATAGTATGCGCGGCTAAAATCATATTACGGATATACTGCGCATTCACTGGCACATCAATATTTAAGGCGCTCTCAATCGTGCGTACCGACACAATACCGTGCACTGTGGTACAAACCCCACAAATACGCTGCATGATCATCCATGCATCACGAGGGTCTTTTCCTTTGACTATCTCTTCCATACCACGCCACATCGTGCCTGAAGCCCAAGCCTTGGTGACTTTTCCATCTTCAATTTCACAATCAATGCGTAAGTGACCTTCGATACGAGTGACTGGGTCTATTGTTATACGTTGGCTCATGCTTTACCTCGGGCCTCTGAATGGCTCATCGTTGTTTTTTTCAATGCTGGAATAACAGGTAATAAGCGGATCAATAAGATATAAGCGCATACCTCTATTGCCACGAAACCTATTGAAATTAAAAGTTCTTCTGTTGTTGGGAAGTAGTCGTATCCGCCCCCTGGGTTGAATGCAACGAGGGAATAGCTCATCCGCCACATGGCAGCGCCAATCAACATGCTTAAACCGCTTGCATATAACCACCGTGAATCATTCCTCAGTGATGGCATGCGGAAAATAACCAATGGGAAAACCATTAATGCGGTTTCTATCCAAAACATCATGGCGTAGAAATCGGTGTTGAAGATATGGTGCAACTTATCTCGATAAATCAGCTCACCAAAACGACAGACCAAAAACAGCACTAACAGTACCTGCAAGATCCGAGTGATACGAACAAACAGTGGTCGTTCATCAGCACCCTGCCCACGTAATGCGGCTTGAAGTAATGACCCTTCAAAAATGACGATAGAAAAGCCCATAATAAATGCGGTCAACAATGAGAGTAGTGGTAGCATTTCATAGCTTTGCCAAATAGGATGGACTTTATATCCTGCTGAAATCATCAATGACCCCATTGATGACTGGTGCATCATCGGCAATAACGCCCCTAGCGCAATGATAAAAAACATCACTTTATTTAAGCGTTTTAATGAAACCTTCCAACCAAAACGTTCACACAGTGCAGGAGCAAATTCCAGTGCCATCACACCAATATAAATCGTCATACACACTGCCGTTTCAAATAGCACCGAATTGGTGTTAAAGAAACCGGGGATGTAAAAGTAAGGCAAGTTCCAGTAACGACCTACGTCAATGGTAATGGATAAACCACCGAGGGAGTAACCGAACAAACTGGCTAATAACGCAGGGCGCACTAACGGGTGATATTCACCGCGGTTAAATACATACACCGCCCAAGCCAGCGCCCAACCGCCACAAGCAAAACCGGTACCAATTAGTAAGTCAAAAGCAATCCAGATCCCCCAAGGATAGCCACCATTTAGGTCAGAAACTGAGCCTAAGCCGAAGACCAAACGTTTAACAATCAAGATGACACAAATCAGCACTAATGGCCCAAATACCATAATTGGCCAACTGACTAAACGCCCGCCTAACGGCTGCTCTTTATGATGCGTCGTCATTTGAGTCGTCTCCTTCGTGTTTATCATTCTTGGTATTGCGATACACCAAGAAACTCAACCCTGCCAACGCCGCGAGCGGCAATACCATCCCTTTATAAAGGGTGTGCTGGACATATTCAGAACGAGCCCCAGTAGACAACTGCTCCAATTCAGGCAACCCAAGATTTTGATAGGGCACACCTGAAAGAACAATGACTTGTGTACCACCGCCTTCAAGTTCTCCATAAACATGAGCCTCATATTTCGGCACTTTAATCACATTCGGGTCATTGCTATGTAAGGTTTGTCTTGGGTAACCGTACTCATCCCCCACTTTGAGTGTTAAACGTTTTTTGGCTTCCGCGAGCAATTCTTCCCGCGTCCCGAAAATTACCGCTCCCGTTGGGCAAACTTCGACACAACCGGGCAAGCCACCCTTGTCTAAACGTTCGACACCTTTTTGGTTGCATAACTCGCATTTATGAATCGCACCAAATTTGTCATCGTAAGCATATTTCGGAATATTAAAGGGACACGCCACCATGCAATAGCGGCAGCCAGTACATACGCTGGCATCGTAATGAACAATGCCGGTTTTTGGGTCTTTTTTCAGCGCTTGAACAGGGCAAACCGACACGCAATTAGGGTCAACACAGTGCATACACTGCTTTTTAATGTAGGCATAGCCATCTTTTTCTTGGTCTTTATGAACACCTGTTCCACTGCTCCAAACCTGAATAATATTGTTGGTATAAGGGGTGAGTTTGTCATTATTTGACCAAGTTTGCTCCCCGACCGGGTTACGTTCTGGGTGGTTAATATCTTGGCATTTTGTCACGCACGCCTGGCACCCAATACACAGGGTCGAGTCATATAACATCCCTAAAGAATTAGGAATTGGTGGGCGGTTTTCAGGCCCCGCCAAGCTGGGTGAACTTCCCGCAAGTAATGCTCCCCCTGCGGAGAGTTTAAGAAAATTTCGTCTATTCACGGTTATTCTCCCCGTGAGTCAGTATCTTGTTGGCGTTTTTGACGACCTAATTCACGTACTGCCATCACGCTAACTCCAGCCACTAACCCGACAACACCACCAATTAACCCCACAGCTGTAGATGAAATTTGGCCACCTTCGCGATTATTGACATCCGGTTTATCCACCCGTGGTGTTGGGTTTTCCACGCTCGCCAACTGATGTATCGCTTTGTGAAAGCCGACATTTTCCTCATTACAGCCATAACAAGGGTGACCAATCGCCACAGGCCAAACGCCGCCGACATCACAGAATTGCAATGTGGAGCAATTACCGTAAGTTTCAGGCCCCTTACAGCCTAAATGGTATAAACACCAACCTTCACGATGACCATCATCACCGAACTCTTTTGCGAAGCGGCCCGCATCAAAATGAGGGCGACGTTCACAGTGTTCATGAATTAATCGACCGTACGCGAACATTGGGCGATTTTTGCTATCCAATTTTGGAGGACGATTAAACGTAATTAAGTGCGCGACCGTCGCAAGGAAGTTATGTGGATTAGGCGGGCAACCTGGAATATTGATAACGGTTTTATCTTGAATGACTTGATCTAAACCCACGGCTCCTGTTGGGTTATCTCCTGCCGCAGCAACACCGCCCCACGAAGCACAAGAACCAATCGCAATCACGGCCGCGGCGTGTTCAGCCACTTCACGAATATGCTCAACAATCGGTTTCCCCGCCACCATACAATAAATACCGTTATCTTTTAGCGGGATAGAACCATCGACGACTAAAACATATTTTCCTTTGTACTTTTCAATTGCATCATGTTTATTTTGCTCAACTTGCTCACCAAAGGCGGCAGACAACACCTCGTGGTATTCCAATGAAATAGTATCGAGAATTAAATTTTCCAAAGTTGGATGGGTTGAACACAGCAAAGATTCCGTACACCCCGTACACTCTTGGGCACCAATCCAAATGACAGGAGGTCGAGCTGGGTCACTAATAGATTCAGCTATTTGGGCAGCAGCCTTCCCGCTTAATCCCATTGTCGCTGCTAATGCTGTACATAACTTCATAAAATCACGGCGGTTAATGCCATGCGAAGAAATAATAGAGTTATCTCCTATCATTCTTTTTTCCTATTATTATGGGTGGCTTAAAACCTATTCATTAGAAGGAAATTTTTGTTTATTATCTTAAGGTTATAAATACCACAAGGCCCTATACACAAATGATGCATACGCTTTTTGTTTGTATTTATCTATTTAAGAAGCAAACAAAACCAACTCTAATGAAATAAATTCTTATTTAAGTAACCTGATGCATAAATATAAAATAAGATCCTATTCCTACCGCTCCTAAATCATTTGATCTTCATCAATAGGCAATAAGAAATTTTATTTTTTTTATATATTTGCTAGAAAAATCGATTCAGTAACCTGTGTTAAAACAAGAGGGAAAATATAAAAAAATAGATTTGATTTTCAATACTGCGTTATACATCACATCATTTAAAATAAAAAACCATTTATTTTTCATTATGATACTTAGATTCATTATCGTAATATAATTAATTAAGCAGAATAGGTGTATTAATAACAATCCAACTATTAATATAAAAACAAATATGTTAAATAAGAATCAATATCAAAAAGACAATATATTCTATTAAAATGAAAAGCTGAAAAATAGGTAGATATACAATCCTATAAATATAATACTGCCCATCAGTAATAGATTAATTTTTCAACATCGCAGAAGCGATAGCGACTTGCCCCAATGATAGCCCACCATCTCCCATAGGAAATTGTTTTGCATATAACACATCGAACTCAGATAGGTTATTCACTAATAGTTCTCGCAATAGTTGGTTATGAATCACACCACCTGACAAAACAATTTTCTTAGTACCATATTGGTTCGCTGATTTCCTTGCTAGCTCAGCAAAACCTTCCGCTAACGCTACATGAAATGCATGTGCGCGTTGTGGTTTAGGCGCACAGTACGCCATCCATTGCTGCCAAAATGTATGTAAATCTAATTGTTGACCAACTAACGGCATAGTCACCGGATGTACGCTCACGGGAGATTTCATTGCAATCGCTTCCAGTTGACAAGCGGCCTCCCCTTCCCAACTAGTTTGTGCCGTACAAATACCTAACGCCGCAGCAACCGCATCAAAAAGCCGCCCAGTAGATGAAGCCGTTGGGCTATTAATTCCTTTATCAATCGCCTTTTGTAAGCCTTGCCAAGGAAATGACATTAAATAAGCAACGCTCTCTTGCTTTTGCCACTGGGGGACAAATTGTAAACAATGCGCAAGGAAATTACGCCATGGCTGCCGAGAAGCTAATTCCCCTCCCGGCAGTGCAACTGGGGGCAAGCCTCCCAGGTATTGACTGGATTTATAATCCACTAGTAAGCATTCACCTCCCCATAGCCGGTGGTCATCACCATACCCCAAACCATCCAAAGCTAACCCAATGACTTTACTTCCATTTAGTGGCAAACCATGCTCAGCCATTACCGCTGCGATATGCGCATGATGATGCTGCACTTTTATCAATGGAATTTGTAATCTCTGTGATAACTGTTCGCCGTAGCGCGTACTCACATAATTAGGATGCATATCAGAAACTATAGCGGTTGGCGTAAAACGATAAATAGATTCAAATAATGCAATCGCAGACTGGTATTGTTCAAAAATATCCATGTCATCAAGGTCGCCTAGGTGTTGGCTCATTACTGCACTTTTGTCTCGCAATAAACAAAAGGTATTTTTAAGATCAGCCCCTAAAGCCAGTATTGGTGGGGAATTTTCAAACCCTTTAGGTAAATCAATCGAATCAGGGACATAGCCCCGCGCACGACGGAGCATTTCCGCTTGCCCATCATGATAACGCACCAGTGAGTCATCTGCGCGTTGGACAATATCGCGGTTATGAGTGAGGAAAAAATCAGCAATACCCGTTAAATCAGCCAGAGCAGCTTGCTCACTCAATACAGGGGGCTTTCCTGATACATTTCCTGACGTCATCACTAATGGACAATTAACTTGTGCCATCAATAGGTGCTGCAACGGATTAGAAGGTAACATAACACCTATTTCCGCTAGCTTTGGCGCAATATATTGGCTTAATACATGATTTTTCCAATTTTTAATCAACACAATCGGTGCGGCAGGGCTTTTTAATAATGCACATAGGCCATCACTAAGCGGCATATTGTGCAACTCTAACCAATTCAGTGATGGAACCATTACCGCAAGTGGCTTAGTTGGGCGGCATTTACGTACGCGCAAAGCTTCTACCGCCTGATCATTACTCGCATCACAAGCAAGGTGAAAACCCCCGATCCCCTTAATGGCAACAATTTTACCTGCCAATAACTGCTGAGCTGCCAAGACTAATGCGTTCTCTTTATTTGCAATCGTTTTTCCTGATGGGTCGCACAATTTAATTTCAGGGCCACACACCGCGCACGCATTAGGTTGCGCATGAAATCGTCTATCTGCGGGGGATTGATATTCCTCTAAGCAATTAGGACACAAAGGAAAATCGGCCATTGCGGTATTGGGTCTATCATAAGGCATATGACGAATAATAGTGAAACGGGGGCCGCAATGCGTACAATTTGTAAACGGGTAATGAAAACGCCGATTTGATAGGGCAAAAAGCTCTTGTTGGCACGCATCACAAGTGGCAGCATCTGGAATTACTTGCGTGTCCATTTTACCTTCACCACTACGGCGAATAGTAAAGGTATCAGGTAATTTATACCATTGAAAAGGTTGCGATTCAATACTTTCTATATGGGCTAATGGCGGACAATGTTGGTACAATAACTGAGTAAATTCAGTGATATCCGAACCAATACATAAACGCACTAGCACCCCTTCACCATCATTACAAACATCACCTAATAATTTGCATTGGTGGGCTAACTGCCAAATATAGGGGCGAAACCCCACACCTTGCACTTTCCCTTTGATGCGTAACTGTATACCACTTTTCACTGAGATATCCTCTTACCACTGTAAGGATATTTTCGCGCTAAAACATAAAAAAAGCTTCACTTGAGATCAAGAAAAGTCGTGGAAGTACAATTGACCGATTCATTTTTCAAAAACCGATTCATTAATTAGCAATACAATAATGATTACATTAAAAAATAGTGCCCATTGTTTACTCATTAAGAATTCTAAACAATCTTAAATATAAACTTAAAATCCAATTTAACTTGAATGCGTAAACAATATAACTTTCTCTATTAAATAATATTAGAATTATAGTTAAATTGAATAATTATTTTCAGAACTATTCTCTATTAATTAACATAAATAATCTTCTAAATCATTCACCTAGTCCATAAGAACGATAGTATCCCACCACACATAAACGTAGAGTTATTCATATGTTAACAATATACCAATACCCTGCAATGAATAAATATTATTCATAAAACTCAATCTATTAATAATATAAAGAGGTGATATTTTGAAACTAAAACAACTCTTCGTTTCTCTTTCTATCGGTGCTGCGCTATTTGGTGTTAGCCATCTTACTAGTGCAGATGAAATTATTACGCTTGGAACAAAAGGCGGTCCTTCATTATTAAATGAAAAACGCTTGCCGCAATCGACGGCATTTATCAAGAACGATAAAATATACTTATTTGATGCGGGATACGGAGCAAGTTTGCGATTAGTTCAATCAAAAGCCCCATTAAAAAATCTTGATTCTATCTTTATTACCCACCTCCACAGTGATCATGTTGCCGATTACCCAGCCCTACTGTTAAATGCATGGAACAGTGGTTTAAATCATAATATCGCTGTTTATGGCCCTGTTGGAACGGAAAGTATGACAAAAGGTGTTTGGGATACTTTTAGTCGCGATATTGATTTACGCGTTAAAGATGAAGGTAAACCTGATTTGCGCCAAATAGTTACAGCAAAAGATATTCAAGAAGGCCCTGTACTCAAAAATGATGATGTCGACATTAGTGCCTTATTTGTTCCACACCCACCTTTTAACTCAGACGAAGCTCTCGCTTATAAAATACAATCTGGCGGAAAAACTATCGTTATTACTGGTGATATGATTGATAATAGCCAAATTATTGAATTTGCTAAAGATGCTGATTACTTAATTAGTGAAGTCGTCTTAGTCTCTGGTGTGGAAAATTTAGCCAACCGTATCGGCAACGGTTCAACGCTGGCAAAAGCGATTATTTCTCACCATACAACAGCAGAAGATGTCGGAAAAATAGCCAAGCAAGCGAATGTAAAACACCTTGTCCTAACCCACTTAGTCCCCGCGGATGACCCATCGATTACTGATGACGTGTGGATTAATGAAGTAAGAAAACAATACTCAGGCCCAGTAACGGTCAGTAAAGACTTACAACGTTTTGAAGTGAAATAAGGTATTTCAATAATAAAAAGGTATTGATATTCAATACCTTTTTATATCTATTTATTCAAATATTAGCGTACAGAATAATAGCAGTGAAATTTAATCACTAATAAATCCATCTTCCATGCGATTAAAGTTGTAGAAGAATTCAGAAGGGTCTACGACAGCTGGATCGCTATATTTTCTGGCTTCATCCCACCACAATTGCTGTAATTCTTTCAATTTTTCTGGGTATTTCTGTGCTAAATCTGTTGATTCAGAAAAATCTTCTGCTGTATTAAACAGTTGCCATTGGTCATCATTGTAGCTGGTGTTATAACGGTGCAATGCGACCGCTCTCCAGTTACCCTGAGTAATAGCTCGCTGACTACGCAATTGAAAATACTGCACATCACGGGTTTTTGCGTCATCCGAATTTAATGTTTCTAAGAAAGATTTACCGGCCACAGGAATTTGTTTTACGCCATCAACCTCTGTTGCAAATGACGTTCCCGCCGCCTCTAAAATTGTAGGGGCAATATCAATAACACTAACATATTGAGAGCGAATACTATTTGGTTGTTGTATATGACTAGGCCATGACACAATCAGAGGGGTTCTAACACCACCTAAATAAGGCCACAGTTTATAACGCTTAAAGGGTGTTGCCCCCGCATACGCCCAAGGGCGCTGATATAGCATGTCCGTTTTTGGTCCACCGGCATCATCAAGGTTATCGTACATTTCTTTAACCGTTGTTTTATCCATATATGCCGTTCTAAAACCACCATTTACCCCGCCTTCTGGCGCGGCGCCGTTATCTGACAATAAAATAATTAACGTATCATCATATTGGCCTGTTTCTTTCAAGTGGTCGACTAAACGGCCAATTTGTTCATCGGTATGAGTCATAAAACCAGCATAGGTTTCCATAAACCTTGCATACACTTTTTTCTGCTCAGTATCGAGTGAATCCCAAGCTGCGTCTCCTTTCTCCCTTACCGGTAAAAGGGTATTTTGTGGAATAATGCCTAACTTCTTCTGTTTTTCAAACCTATCTAAGCGCAGTTGATCCCAGCCTTGATCATATTTGCCATTGTAATTTTTAATATAAGATTGCGGCACATGATAAGGCGAATGAGCTGCGCCTAAAGCCAAATAAATAAATTTCGGTTGTTCTGATTTCTGATCAATACGCTTAATCGCATGGTCGACTAAATCAACCGATAAATGATATTCAGGATGATTAGGCGGGGTAATTTTTTGGTTATTTTCGACTAATGCAGGTTTATATTGGTTGGTATGACCGCTTAAAAAACCATAGAAATAATCAAATCCACGCTGTCTTGGCCAAAAGCTCTGATTACGAGCTAAATCATCTTTATAATTTGGTGCCAAATGCCATTTGCCCAACGCATAAGTATCATAACCTGCAGATTTCAAGGCTTGAGCAATATTTTGTGCATTTTCAGGTATTTCCCCACTCGTTGCTGGCCCTGTACCATGAGGTGTTTCTTTCGATGGCGCATTCACATTATCCGGTGGCAAATCTTCCATATTGACAGTTTGATTGTTTCGTCCTGTAACGATAGCCGCGCGAGTTGGCGCACTAATCGCACTTGTATCAAAGCGGTTATAACGCACCCCGGATTCTGCAAGTGCATCAATATTTGGTGTTTTGATCTCTGAACCAAAAGATCCAAAATCAGCAAAACCAACATCATCAAGCACAATTAAGATCACGTTCGGTGGCTTTATATTCGACGCAGTATTTTCAGCTGCGGCATGTGTAGCAAAAGATGCCGATAGCATCAATGCGCCACTTAATGCTGTACTCATACACTGTCTAAGCGGGTTTGGCTTGTGTAGTAATTGTAAAAAATACCGTTTTTTAGTTTTTCTTGTTTCTTTATTCGACCGCTCTTTATTAGACATAGTGCCTCACTTATAAAATACGAGTTAGTAAAAAACAACTCACATTCGGATTAAAAGGACAAAAACAAAAAAACCTGAGACCTATAACATCCAATGCTATAAGTCTCAGGTTTTTGCCTAGTCAAACTAGTAACACACCCAGAATGCCACTATCTAATCAAAATAAATTAAATTCACAATCTATTATTTATATATTTGTGAACAGCATCAAAACTATTACATCCATTAAATTCTTATAATTAAATAAATTCATAGAGTTGTAATTAATTTAACTCATATCTATTTTATTTACTTCAGGAGCTCTATTTATTAAAATCAGTGGTAGCTCACAATTTCAATCATTATATATTGTAATAAAAAATAAACCCGTTTTAAATATGTAGTAATTGGTGTGTTACTAGCTTGACTAGGCAAGAACCTGAATTTTTATACGTTTTATCAAATCGTATAAAAATTCAGGTTTTTTTTTGCCTAATCTTCTTGCTCAGTAACCCAATAAAATTAAAACCATAAAAAGTAACAATTAAAATAATATTGCTAATAATCAAGAATAAAGGTTGGTATATGAAAAAAGTTAGACTACTAAAATATCTGAAAGGGTCAATGCTCATCCCAATATTATTCTCTTCTATTGTAGATGCTAGAGAATATAAATTTATTGATAGCCTAAGTAATGAATCGTTAATCAAAGACAGTAAAATGGATTTATTTCTCAGAAATAGATTAAAATATTTAAACGAAAATGAAGTTGGGCCAACCTATATCCATACTGCATGGGCACAAACGATTGGATTAAATTATCAATCAGGTTTATGGAAAGAAACTCTGGGTTTTGACGTTTCTTATACTTATGTAGCTAAATTAGGAGCCAGTGATTACTTTGCAAGTAGGGATTTATTATGGAACGATGGTTCTGGATTTAAATCTTCAAATGCTGAAAGCTTCAAAAAATTTAATAAACGTAATATTAAATTACAATTAGGTGACGATAAAGAATTAAGCTTTAAAGCTAAATATGGCTGGCAAGCACCGGGGAGATATACTATATTAAAAAACTCTTATGAATCATCGGAAAATAGCTATTTAGGCTATACAGGTACGTTAAAATATTATGATATCTCAATTGATACATTATATATTGATAGTGTAATGGAGCGAGCTTCCCCTAACAAAGAAAAGCTACGCAGTAAGAGCAATGAAGCAGTTGAATATATAGCAGCAGGGGGGCTTAATTATAAAACAAAAACCTTAAATGCAACCTACAATTACGGATATGCAAAAGATTATATCGATCGCCATTTCATTGATTTTAACTACATGCCACGTTCAGATATTACACTCGGTTTTCGAGCCGTTGGTAATATTCCTCAGGAAATGTATAAAAATATGCCTTCCTCACGGCAGGCTGCAAATGGCAGCTCATGGGTATATGAAGGTACGGCCAAATGGCAATATGATGCCCTAGGAATGAAAGTGGGTATTGGGTACACCGATGCCGCTAAAAATGATGGGTCACTCGGTTACTTTGACCGACATCCTGTTAAAAACGTTCGCTGGCGTTTAGACCCAATGTCTTCCGCAGCCTATCATTATCAACGTGACGGAGAGCTCGCTCTCACAGGATTGATTGACTATAAATATGCTGAAGACTTTTATTCCGCAATACAATTAAATTATGGCCAGTTCGATTTTAAAAATAACAAAATTAAAACGGGAGAAATTAACCTTATCAATGCATGGCAACCCAGTGATCCACGGTTAAAAAATTTCACAATGTTTACTAAATTAACCAAAGCTTGGTTATATCAAACAGAAGGGAATCGAATACAACCCGCCTTTGATAATAATGGTCATTATATTAAAAGAAATTCCATCGCAGTAGATATTATTTTTGACTATAAATTCAATATATTTTAATACCACTAATCATGTGTAGAGATGAAAAATGAAAAAAACTATTTTAGCTGTCAGTTTACTCGCGCTATTTGGACTTCAAGCCCAAGCATCCACAGAAAAAATGCGAATTTTATTGGTTAATGATGATGGTTGTGATGCATTTGGTATCACTGAATTAAAGTCACAATTAGATGCTAAAGGCTATGATGTTTGGCTTGTCGGCCCAGCAACAAATCAAAGTGGAATAGGGACGGCTATTACATTCAAAGCAGGGAAAGAATTCGATGTTAAAAAAGTCGATGAGCGTACTTATTGTTTTCCTGGTACACCGGCTGATTCTCTCGATTTCGGTTTACAGGGATTATTACGGGAAATACCACCAGACCTTGTCATTTCAGGGGTCAACGATGGTCCAAACACCGGAACGTCACAACTTAATTCAGGAACAGTTTCAGCTGCTGCACGTGCTGTACGTCTTGGCTACCCAGCGATAGCCGCCAGTATTGGCTATATTATGACTGAAGAGGAAATGAAATCTGGCTGGCCAAGTACCCATAAGTATTGGCCTGATTCTGTTACTTATGTTGTTGAGCTAGTTGATGACCTAAATAAAAATTGGGTTTCAGGGCAAGCCATACTTCCGGCAAAATCAGGGCTCAGTATAAATTATCCCGCTTTAGCTAAAGATAAAATTAAAGGTATTAAATTTGTGGAGAATGAATATGCCGTATCCCCACAAATTTTATATGAAATAACACCGGAAGGAAAAGCAAAACAAATTATTAATCCAGAAGCATTAAAAATAAGAAATGATGATTCTGATACAGGATACCTTGATAAAGGTTACATTACTTATACTATATTTGATGGTAACTGGAATGCCCCAGATGAAAAAGTTAAAGAGTATCAAAAAATCCTTAATATAAAATAGGATTACAATTCTAATAATAGAGGCATAAGTATGAGCAATACAAACCCAAATTTTCAATTGATGGCAAAGCCTTCAGGTTCAGTATGCAATATTGATTGTACTTATTGCTTCTATTTAGAGAAATCGAAACTGTACCCAAATAGAAAAAATCAATGGCGAATGAGTGACGAGGTTTTAGAACAGTATATTCACACCAATATAGAGCAACAACCTGCTGATGTTGTTGAATTTGTTTGGCAAGGTGGAGAACCCACTCTCCTCGGGTTAGGCTTCTATAAAAATGCCGTCGCACTGCAGCAAAAATATGCAGGCAAGAAAAAGATTACTAATTCATTTCAAACTAATGCACTCAACCTTGATGATGATTGGCGCCAATTTTTTAAAAGGCATCATTTTCTATTAGGGGTGTCAATCGATGGTGACCGTTCTTTTAACGACGAATATCGTTTAACTCGTTCAGGAAAAAGCACCTTTGACCGCTTACTTGCCAGTATTGAACTGCTTAAAAAATACCAAGTTGATTTTAATACACTAACGGTCGTC
Organism: Providencia rettgeri; assembly: GCF_013255915.1. Taxonomy (GTDB): domain Bacteria; phylum Pseudomonadota; class Gammaproteobacteria; order Enterobacterales; family Enterobacteriaceae; genus Providencia; species Providencia hangzhouensis. The sequence continues at coordinate 3,764,699 of NZ_CP053896.1, forward strand.
AATAATTTCAATGTAGATAAGCCGATTGAAATTTATGAATTTTTAAAAAGTATTGGTAGTTATTATATGCAGTTTATTCCTGTCGTTGAACGTCAAGCACAGCAAGCAACAACGGAGGGGTTATCATTAATTTCCCCTGAATTTAATGGAACAGCAAAGGTCACGGACTGGTCCGTCGATGCAATAAAATATGGCCAATTTCTTAATGATATTTTTGACCATTGGCAAGAGAACGATATTGGTAAGGTATTTGTCATGAATTTTGAGCAGACCATGAGCCAAAGCCTTGGTTTGCCGAGTAGCTATGTAACCAGTGAAAGCTGTGGAGCTAATTTAGTTTTAGAAGCAAATGGCGATCTATATTCTTGTGACCACTTTGTTTACCCTGAGAATAAAATCGGCAATTTAATGGTAGATGCAGTCTCTAATATGTTGAAATCAGATAATCATCAACGCTTTTCATCACTTAAAAAAGAAAAGATTAGCGCAGACTGCCTACCCTGTGAATTTAAACCGTTATGTCACGGCGGCTGCCCAAAACATCGTTTTTTACTTGATTCAAAAAGGTTACCAAAGAAAAATTATTTTTGTGATTCCTATAAAATTCACCTTTCTCACTCTTTAGGAAAAATGAAAGCTATTTTAGAAGGATTACAAAAAAACTAATCCCCCCGTTCTATGTATTAGACAAAAAACCCAGTAAGCGTTACTGGGTTTTTTAACGACTTACTTATCTTTAGGCGCTCTTATAATGCGTATTTCTCAATCGCCTTAGCGACGCCATCAGAATCATTACAACTCGTAACCCCCGTAGCACGCTGCCTTAATTCTTCCGTTGCATTCTCCATTGCAATACAAATTCCTGAGACATCAAACATAGGCAAATCATTATTTTGGTCACCAATGCACATGATTTCGTGTTTATATAAATCTAATTGTTGTGCAAGTGCTTGGATTGCTAGCCCTTTATTTGCATTTTTATTTAAAACTTCTAAAAAATAAGGCGTGCTTCTAACTAATGTATATTGCTGAAAATAATTGGATGGTATCTTTTTGATAACACTAGATAAATAGTTTTCTTCAGAAGAAATCATTAATTTCGTAAATAAAATATCTGAGGGCATCTCATTCATTGGTACATAATGGATTAATGTATTCGAAAGATAAGCTTCATGTGTCGTATAAAAACCAATAATTTTATTTGCAGTAAAAATTTTATTATCACCGAGAGCATGTAAAGAAAGGGCTAATTCTTCCGTTTGAGCATAAATTTTCTTATAGTCATCAATATCTAATAAAAAATCGATAAGATGATTACCATTTGACGCATCATGAATAACGCTACCATTATTACTAATGCAGTAGTTTCCCGGTTTATCCAAACCCAACTGTTGTAAATAGGGTTGAATACCTGAATAAGGCCGACCAGAAGCAAGGATAATATGTATATTGTTTTCCTGTGCTTGATGAAGAACTAATTTAATATTATCGCTGATTTGATGATGCGTGTTCAATAGTGTGCCATCAAGGTCAATAGCAATTAATTTTACAGCCATACAATTTTCCTTTTCTATTCCCATTTAAAATAGCAATACAGCATTTTACAGAGGGAGAATATGACGTAGGTTAATGCCTAGTCTTGCCAGTTACACACCTATACTAAAAAATGTTAAAATAACGTTTAAACTGAATTTAGCAGCCTTTCTATGTGTAATGCCAAATAAATAATCTCCTCACGAGAGACAGGAATAGTATATTCAGACTGTATCAATGCGGCTATTTTTTTTGCACATGCAAAATTTTTCAGTAATTCCTTTTCAACGAGTTCCTCTAGTACCGAATTAAATTGGCTACTTTTGTCATGATTTGTTTGGCAGCGGATCAATAAATATTTTAGATGGTTAATAAACCGAGAAAAGCTATCGGCATCCGTATTAACTTGAATATGAAAAGAATAATTTATGATATTAACAATCTTATAAACCGTTTGCGTGAATTTTAACGTATCCCCTACGCTTTTATTATTTAACTTCGCATTGACAAAATGTAGCGCAATTAACGATGCTTCACCCGGTGGTAGGTTGACCCCTAGCTTTTCATTAATATAATCAACGGCCACTTTCCCTGCAATAAATTCAAGGTGATAAAGATAGGGAACTTCATAGAGAGAAATACTCATTTCTCTATTTTTACTTCGCTCAATAGCAAATGTAATATGTTCAGATAACGTAATGACTAAACTGTCACTTAATTTTGCATTTAAAATCGGTTTACATTTATTAATCACTTCAAGTGTTAGCTTTATTATCCCAATCGGAATATTATCGACAAAATTATGAATATCATAGTCATGGGGCTTACTAAAAAGCTCATCCCCCTCAGTACAGTGGTAGTTTTGACCTGCCTTTGAATTAAATCCAATTCCTTTACCAATTATAACGAATTCTTGTTGGGCATCATTATCCACAAGTATCACATTATTATTTATAACTTTTTTTATTATATACATATAGAGTACTTCCATTTTTATAAGTTATAAATGCAAAAAACCTGAAATGACATGAAGTAAACTTCAGCCTCTTCAGGTTTTTGCCTAGTCGAGCTAGTAACACACCAATTACCTGTAGATATATCTTTTCTCCTTTTAAAAAGCAAGATACATCGGTGCTTTTTGTGATCAATAGCTGAGTAGAAACTCCTAATTATTTTAGAGGAATGCTTTTAGTTTAGAGAAATGCTTTTAGTTTAGAGGAATGGTTTTAGTCATCGACTCGTTGTAAATAATACCTTCACAATTAAATTGTAAGAGAAATTTAAGCTTAGATATAAGCGCATCTCTGTCGCACGGATCACAAATTTATTAATCAACGATTGTCTTTCATTCATAAAAATCTTATAACGTAATGGTAGGTCTGTAACTAGCTAGACTAGGCAATAACCTGAAACAGATTGAATTTAATTAATTCAATGGTTTCAGGTTTTTTTATTCCTAAATTTTAAGGTGCAGACAACGACTTTATAAATAGTAATGATTATAAATAATAATGTTTTTTCAGAACGAACGATAAAATTCATTATTATTTGTAAAAAATGATAGAAATTAGCATTACTCATTAGGTTGTTTGTAAAAATAAAATGAGTCAGGCATAAACTTAAGCTTGAAATATAACAGGTGTGTAACTGGCAAGACTAGGCATTAACCTGAACAATACTTCCAATTAATTTCGGGGGGCATTGTTCAGGTTTTTTTATAGGTATACTTATGGAAAGTAGACAAGTTGCAGAACAGATCATCACGCTTATTGGTGGTCAAAAAAATATTAGTCAGCATTGGCATTGTATTACACGCTTGCGGTTTAACCTGCACAATAATGATCTTGTCGAGGTTGAAAAATTACGTGATATCCCTTGGGTATTGGGCGTTAACTTCCAAGGTAATCAACTGCAAGTCATATTGGGAAGCCACGTCACCCACGTCTTTACCGAGCTACATAAAATCGTTGAGCCAAATGGCTCTCCGCTCGAAGAAACTCAGCAAGAAGAAATAGTAGAACCGAAACAAAATATTATTAATACCTTTTTTGATTTTCTTTCAGGCATTTTTACCCCTATTTTACCCGCTATTATTGGAACCGGGTTATTGAAGGGATTACTTGCGCTTTTTGATATTTTTGGCTTTATACCTAATGGTAGTTCAGAATACCGAATTCTCTATACAATTTCTGATTCAGCATTTTACTTTTTACCTATTTTACTTGCATTTTCTGTCGCTAAAAAATTTAAAACTAATGAGTATATCGCCGTCACATTGGCATTCATCCTTGTTTACCCGATGTTTCAAGGCGAGCCCACAATGTCTTTCTTTGGCATTAATATCCCTAACATTACTTATAACTTCACCGTTATTCCGATTATTTTAGGTGTATGGTTATTAAGCTATATTAGCAAATGGGTTGAAAAAATAATCCCTGCTAGTGTAAAAATTATTTTTGCGCCACTACTTGTTTTAATTATCTCGTCGATTATCACTTTGTCATTATTAGCACCGTTGGGCTACTACGTTGGCGAATATTTACAACAAACATTCTCATATTTATTTGATGTTGCAGGCCCTATCGCTGGTTTCATCATGGGAGGATGCCTATCACTGCTAGTAATCACAGGGATGCACTATGCCTTTTTCCCTGCAACATTTTCTAATTTTAAAACATTGGGTTATGACTTTGTCTTATTACCAATTAGTTTATCCAGCAACCTCGCACAAGCAGGAGCAACATTAGCTGTCGCGATTAAGAGCAAAAATACTAAATTAAAATCCATCGCTTACTCCTCATCCCTTTCTGCGGTCTTTGGTATCACTGAACCTGCTATTTATGGCGTGACCATGCGTTTGAAAAAACCATTTTATGCTGCATTAATTGGGGGCGCTGTGGGCGGCGGAATTATCGGTACATTCGCAGTAAAAACATTGGCTTTTAGTATTCCAGGAATTACAGCCTTACCCACTTATGTTGAAGCGGGAACAAACAATTTCCTGTTTATTTGCCTCGCGGTCATCGTTAGCTTTTCTTTAGCATTCATTATTACACTTTCTTTAAAACTGGATGAAACAGAGTGCTCTTCGAATAAAAAATCGATCTCCCCCGAGAATATAGATTCATCAAATAAGAATAATAGCCAAGAGAATGTCTTACCGTCACACATTAAAAGTGATAAGAAATTAGCTAATATTAACTTGTTCGCACCTATCTCAGGGGAAACACTGGCATTAGAACAAGTTCCAGACACTGTTTTTGCCAATAAAATTATTGGTGATGGCATCGCCATCATCCCTTCAGATAATAAAATTTATGCTCCGACTGATGGCACCATTTCCATGGTCACCCCGAGCAAACATGCCATCGGACTAACCACCCATGAGGGGTTAGACATCCTAATTCACGTAGGTATCGATACCGTTTCATTAAATGGTGAAGGTTTCATTCTCCATGTTAATGAAAAAGACAGTGTTAAAGCTGGAGACCTACTCATCGAGTTCGATATTGAAAATATAACTAAACATTCATTATCAACAATCACCCCGGTTTTGATAACCAACTTTGACGAGTTCAGTGAATTACAGGTGACAAATCAGAAACATGTCACAAGTAATACCACAACACTGCTCACCGTTAATTGATTTAGTAAGAGGATATTATGAAATTAGATACCAAAAACATTAGCACAATTGGTTTTCCAAAAGGCTTCTTATGGGGCGGCGCAACAGCGGCTAACCAAATCGAAGGGGCTTTTGACCAAGGTGGTAAAGGATTATCAACTTCAGACGTTGCCGCCTATAAAGACCCTTATGCAGATGGTTCCGTCAATAACTTTACGTTTAACGTTACCTCAAAAGAGCTGGAAGAATATTTAAAACCCGAGTGTAAAGCCTTATTCCCGAAACGCTGGGGGATCGACTTCTATCATCGTTATGAAGAAGATATCGCATTATTTGCTGAAATGGGCTTTAAAGTATTCCGTTTATCTATTTCTTGGGCGCGTATATTTCCAAATGGAATTGATGAGCAGCCAAATGAAGAAGGTTTAGCCTTTTACGACCGCGTATTTGATGAGTTAGCGAAATATAACATCGAACCACTCGTCACACTTTCTCATTACGAAATGCCACTAACTCTGACACAAAAATTCAATGGCTGGCAAGATCGTCGCCTAATTGATTTATTCGTAAAATTCGCAACTACTTGTTATAAGCGATATGAATCAAAAGTAAAATATTGGATCACGTTCAACGAAATGAACATGAACCTGAACAGCTTATATACGGGTGCAGGTACATTACCTGATACCGTTAAAAATATTGAAGAAGCCGCATACCAAGCGTCGCATAACCAGTTTGTTGCCAGTGCTATTTCTATCAAACTGGGTAAACAAATGATGCCTAACGCCCAAATTGGTTGCATGATTTGCCGCTTAGAAACTTACGCTGAAAGTTGCAACCCAGAAGACCAATTACAAGCGTTAAAAGAAGATCAAATCAACCTCTTCTACCCTGATGTTAGTGTTCGTGGGGAATATCCTGCCTATATGCTGCGTTATTTCGAAGAAAATAATATTAACATTCAAGTTGAACCTGAAGATTTTAAAGTATTAAAAGAAGGTATTGCTGATTTTATTTCACTTAGTTATTACATGACCTATGTCACCAAAGGGGGGCCTGACGCAAAAGAGTTATCAGGCCACTTAGTCAGTAAAATTAAAAACCCATACCTCAAATTGTCTGAATGGGGCTGGCCGATTGACCCAACAGGCCTTCGTATTACCCTGAATAAACTGTGGGATCGCTATGGTGTTCCTCTGTTTGTCGTCGAAAATGGTTTAGGGGCACGTGATACTCTAAACCCAGATGGTACGGTTTCTGACCCATATCGTATTGAGTATATTAAAGAGCACATTATTGCCATGAAAGAAGCTATTCGTGATGGAGTGCATTTAATGGGCTATACCACTTGGGGCTGCATTGACCTGATCAGCTGCGGTACCTCACAAATGACCAAACGTTATGGCTTTATCTATGTAGAACAAGATGATGAAGGCAATGGTTCTTTAAAACGCATACCGAAAGAATCTTTTTACTGGTATCAGCGAGTCATTGCCTCTAATGGGGAAGACCTCAAGTAAACCTTAAATTAAACTTATTTAACCTAATACGCCCTCAATAGTCTTATCCACTATTGGGGGCTATTTATTGGTATGACAGGCATTGCGCTATTTTTATTTTCTCACGCCTTAACCGAGTGGCAGTCTTAGTCCCTAACATTAACTTGTTTCTCATATGAAACCAAACTCCATCATAACCTCGACACACCCCACATTTTGAAACGAATATTTTACATATAGTCAACATTTGATTGACTAATAATCACCCATACAATTAATCTGGTTTTAAATAAAAAACAATGTTTCACATATGAAACAAAATGTTACAACACATTCAAAAGGAGAAAACCATGAGCTGGATTGCTGTCTGCGATGTCTCACAAGTTCAAGAAGAATTTCCTTTTTCAGCCAAAGTTGATGATGCCGAAATTGGGATCTTCTTAGTTGAAGACCAATATTATGCCTTAGAAGATGTTTGCCCACATGCCTATGCCCTGTTAAGCCAAGGTTTTGTTGAAGATGGCAAAGTGGAATGCCCATTACATGAAGCCGTTTTCGATATTAAAACGGGTAAATGTTTACGCGAACCTGGTGGGCGAGATCTCAAAACCTACCAGACACGCATTCACAACAACCGAATCGAAATCAGTTTGATTGAGGAGTAGAAATGGAACCCATTCAAAATATTAATCCGTATTTACCAGCAAATAATCAAATTATCCCAGCACGAGAAGGCGGTAAAGGCAGTATTCAAGCGCCAGGAAGTGCACCGAATATCGTTTGGCAAACACGTTCACGTATGCCTGATGAGTATGAAAACAAGCTCATTTTTGCACTGGAAACGCTATTCGCTGCAGGCACTGAATCACTTGAAGAATTAGTTAGTGCCTTAAATCAACAGCAATTATATGACAGACAAGGGCAACCTTGGTCCACAAGCAGTTTCCGCGAATTTCTTCTCGTCAATGGTTACTAGCACATTGTCATACTAAGAAAAGAAAACAAAAACACCTTTGATAAACGGAAGCAAATGATGATGACAAATACACAACTTCAAAACTACCAAGATTATTTGGATGTCGGATTACGTGGGCAATGGTACCCCGTTTTATCCAGTTGGGAAGTCAGTAGTAACCCTATCGGTATTACTCGCTTAGAAGAACAAATCGTGCTTTGGCGTGATGATAAAGGCCAAATTCATGCTTTAGAAGATAGATGCCCTCACCGTGGTGCCCGTTTATCAATGGGTTGGAACTTAGGTGAACGCATTGCCTGCTGGTATCACGGTGTCGAAGTCGGTGGAGATGGCGTCGTTAAAGATGTTCCAGCGGTCAGTCAATGCCCTCTTGAAGGCCAAAAATGTTTAAAAACCTATCCCGTTCAAGAAGTTCATGGTGCTATCTTTCTCTATTTTGCGGTAATTGATGGTGAAACACCTCCTGCCCTTGAATTCCCTGAAGAATTAGCTGATGACGAAAACCACAGCAATTTCCTCTGTACCGCATCGTGGAAGTGCAATTACCAATATGCACTCGAAAACGTGATGGACCCAATGCATGGCACCTATCTCCATTCATCATCACACTCAATGGCAGAAGGTGACAAACAATCAGAAATGATCCTAGAAGCAACAAAAAATGGCTTTATTTTCCGTAAAAATGACCAAATAGGTGTCAACTTTGACTGGGTGGAATTCGCGAGTACGGGTGCAAATTGGCTGCGTTTATCTATCCCATATCAAAAACGCTTCGGCCCTGGTGGGCACTTTTGGATTATCGGCATGGTCGTACCTGAAGACCGTCACCATACTCGTGTTTTCTTTTGGCGTATTCGCAAAGTGAAAGACTGGCAACGTGATTTATGGCGCTTTATGTACCGCAACCGCCTAGAAGGACTGCATTGGGATGTTTTAGAACAAGATCGCATTATTTTAGAAAACCTCACACCAAATGCACGCGATAAAGAATTTCTTTATCAGCACGATGTGGGTTTATCCCGCCTACGCCGCATTATGCAACGCGAAGCGAAGAAACAGTTTGACTTAATCAACAATAAGGAAACTGAAAATGCATGATATCTTGGCAGGAAAACGCATTGTAATCACAGGAGCCGCAAGAGGGCTTGGCTTGAGTTTTGCGCAAGCTGCTGCAGAACAAGGTGCTCAAGTTATCTTGTGTGACATCCTAGAACAACGATTACAAGAAAGTGTAGAGTCCTTACAACAACAAGGGTTTGAAGCCCAAGGTGTTTCTCTCGACTTAGCGGATCCTGACTCAATCACTCATGCATTCAACAGTATTGGTCAACAAGGCGCAATTGATGGGCTGATTAATAATGCAGCTCTGGCAACCGGAGTGGGTGGGAAGCTGCTCGACGAATATGACTTGGCGCTATGGGATAAGGTCATGACAGTGAACGTCAGAGGAACTTGGTTAGCCACCAAAGCCGCTCTCCCCTTTTTAAAGCAGAGTTCCCGCGGCAAAATTATCAATATTGCCTCTGATACCGCACTTTGGGGAGCCCCTAAGCTCATGGCTTATGTCGCCAGTAAAGGCGCAATCATCAGTATGACCCGCTCAATGGCACGTGAACTCGGCGTTCACCGTATTTGTGTCAACGCGATTGCCCCTGGGCTCACTAAAGTCGAAGCGACCGAATACGTTCCCGCTGAGCGCCACCAGCTATATGAAAATGGCAGAGCATTACAAGGAGAGCAGATGCCCGAAGACGTTACGGGAACCGCTTTGTATTTGCTTTCGCCCATGGCCGATTTTGTCACAGGCCAGCTAATCCCAGTTAATGGTGGCTTTATTTTTAACTAATTTCGCCATTCAGTCGGTAAAGAGGTGAGGACCATGAATTCAACGTGTAAATATCTAGTACCCGGTTTGGAAAAAGGGCTACAGCTTCTTCTGTTACTCGCTCAACAGCATCGCGAATTGACATTTGCAGAGATCCTCCGCTTAGTCGATATGCCCAAAGCAACGGCTTACCGTGCGATCCAAACCTTAGTGCACTTGGATTTCCTCGTCCAACATCCACGTACTGGAGCATTTTCATTAGGCCGCAAAGTACTCAGCCTTGGTCTTGGCTATATTGCATCACTCGATTTAACCCAGTTAGGCCAGCCCATTATCGAGCAACTCAGAGACCGAAGCCAATGTAACAGCCATTTAGTCATTCGAGATGGTCGGGACATTATTTATATCGCCAGAGTCAGTGGCGCAGAATCAAAGATTAACCATGTTAGCGTAGGCACGCGTTTATCAGCGCACCGAACCTCACTGGGTCGAATGCTACTCAGCGGGTTAACTCGCGCTGAATTTGATGCGCTTTACCCTGATGATGAACTCCCCGATAACGCAGGCTGTAAGCAGGAATTTTGGCAAATGATCCAAGCTGACAAACTGCGAGGCTATGTGATTGGTGAATCATTTTACCGTCGGGGGATTTCATCCATTGTTTACCCTGTTTATAACCAAACGAATGGCGTAGAAGCGGTAATTAGCATCATGGTGCCAATGAGTAGCATCCCTGCACAAGAGTGCCGGCGATTACAAAATGAAGTGAGCTATGCAGCCCAAAAACTCACTGAATTTATTGGTGGTATGAGCCAAGCAAAAGCCGTTTAGCGTTAACCAAATATCATCCACACATTTTTAGGTTTATTGCCATAAGCCTCAGGTTCTTTTTGTCCAAAAAAACCTTTGGCAATAACACCAATCGATAGAGGACTTTACAATGTCAGTGATTGGAATAGAAAAATTAGAATTTGGTGTTGAAAATATCCCTAGCTGCCAGAAATTTTTACATGATTTTGGCCTCAAAGCGGCCTCTGATAACGCCTCGTTATTCACGACCTTATCTGGTGCAGAAATACGGTTATTTTCACACCAAGACCCAAATCTGCCAGCCCCTTTTGAAGCGGGTTCAACACTGCGCCGCATTACATGGGGTGTTGAAAACTCGGATAAACTCCAAGAGGTCATTGAGAAAATTAGGCCTTGTGATGGCTTTCAACTGACACCAGATGGCGCACAATGCCGTGACCCAAATGGCATGACTGTCGCTTTCACCATCAGCAAACAAAAAACGGTTGAATTAGAAGTCACCGCTATCAACCAATGGGGGGATATTCGCCGCATTGATAAACCTAGCCCGGTTTACGAAAAAGCCACCCCTATTAACGTCGGCCACGTGGTGTTCTTTGTTGATGACTTACCTTCTACAGAAGCGTTCTATTGCCAAAAACTGGGTTTTCAAATTTCTGACCGTTATATCGACCGTGCCGTCTTTTTACGGACACAAATAAACGGTTGCCACCATAACCTGTTTTTGCTGAAGCTTCCTCATCGTAGCAGCGGCCTCAACCATGTCGCTTTTACGGTTCGTGATATCCATGAAGTGATTGGCGGCGGCCTAGCAATGAACCGCCATCAATGGAGCACCTTTATTGGCCCAGGCCGCCACCCTATCTCATCCGCTTACTTTTGGTATGTCAACAGCCCAACAGGTGGTGCTTTCGAATATTACACCAATGATGATTACCTTACCGATAAGTGGCAACCGCGCGAACTGGAACATTCCTTAGTTTCATTTACGGAATGGGCTGTAGAAGGCGGTCTCGATTATGAAACTCGCCGCCAAGTTAAGGAGTAACACCATGAGCTCATTAATCCAAGGCGGTATTGTCATTATCGGTGGGGGCCAGGCAGGTGGCTGGGCGGCAAAAACCCTACGAGATGAAGGCTATCAAGGCATTATTTCGGTGATTAGCGATGAAAACCATGATTTTTATGAGCGCCCACCGCTGTCTAAAGCGGCACTGACGCAGGAGAGTTTATCGTTATCACGTTTATTCAGCGAACAAGAAACTCACGCCTTAAATTTACAATGGTTTCGCCCACTACGTGCCACTAAAATTGATAGTCAAAACCAATACGTTCATTTAAGTGATGGCCGTGTCATTACGTTTGACAAATTACTGCTCGCGACAGGCGGCCGACCTCGCTACCTGTCAAGCCGCTGGCAGCAACACCCAAAAGTCTTTGCCTTACGTTCGTGGGATGACGCTCAGAAATTACGCACTGCACTACTATCAGCACAAAAAATTGCCATTATTGGTGGTGGTTGGATTGGCTTAGAAGTCGCTGCTTCCGCACGAAAAATGGGTATTGATGTCACAATTTTTGAGCGGCAAAGCCGATTGTGCGAACGCAGTGTGCCGCAAAATGTTTCAGAGGCTCTGGCACTACGTCATACACAAGCGGGCGTTCATGTCATAACCGATTGTGGAAATATCGAACTTGGCGAGCCGACAACAACTGGATTACAAATTAGTTGCCAAAAGCAGCCTTCGCAAAACTTCGATCTCGCTGTTATGGGGATTGGTGTTGAATTAAATCTCGAACTAGCCAAAGAAGCAGGGCTTGATGTCACCCACGGTATTGTGATTAATCACCAAGGGCAAACTTCTCACCCCAATATTTATGCTGCGGGGGACGTCGCTTGCCATCCCACACTGTCTTTATGTTTACAGTCATGGGCTTATGCGCAAAACCAAGCTATCACCACAGCAAAAGCCATGCTTAACCCACAATCTGAAGGGTTTAATGAACTCGCTTGGTTATGGTCAGATCAATACCAAGACAACATCCAAATTTTAGGTGTCCCAACCTCACAAAAATTAAATCATATTCAACGGCATACTCCTGATTCAGAGGTTCATTTTGCTTTAAATGAAAGCAATGAATTGGTGCAAATGATTGCATTTAATGATGCTCGTGCCATCAAGCTAGGTAAACGTTGGATACAAGGCCACCGCAAATTAGACCCTTCACAACTTGCTGATCCCACATTTTCACTAATGTCACTGAAATAGTGTTCAGCAAGGAGAAATCTCATGGCTAACCAGACTATAACCTTACGAAACTCAGAACCTGATCAAATCGAGCAAGATGTTCCTGAAAAGATCAATTGGTTGATCCCAATTGGCCTGTTTTCCTGTGTACTACTGGCTTTCTTCGATAAAATCAGTATTGCGGCTCTATTTTCTGACGAAAAATTTCAGCAAGCTCTGGGAATTGATTTTGACCCAACCCGTTTAGGGTTACTGATGAGCGCATTTTTATTCGCTTATGGTGTTTCTTCCATGCTGCTAAGCGGCATTGGTGATAAATTTCACCCCACCAAAATGCTGTTATTTATGATCAGTAGCTGGTGTTTTCTCATGATTTTTATGGGATTCACACACCACTATGGCACGATGGTTTTTCTGCGTGTATTGCTAGGAATTGCCGAAGGGCCTTTGCTGGCAATCGCTTATGCCATTGTGCGCCGTACCTTTCCGCCAAAAATGCAAGCTCGAGCCACTATGATGTGGTTATTAGGCACACCGTTAGGCGCAGCGTTAGGCTTTCCTATCTCATTGTATTTACTTAATAACTATGGTTGGCAAAGTACATTTTTTGTCATGGCGGCCTTTACCGTTCCTGTTTGGTGGTTAGTGGTCATTGGTATCCGTCACCCTAATTTAGTCAACCGCCAAGCACAAACGAAAAATACAGCGGGTGAAGCACTGCCTGCCGAGCAACTGGCCGCGATGCGAGCCCATAAAAAACGCTTATTCCAAAATAGCCATTTTTGGATTATCTGCATGTTTAATATCGCTTTTCTTATCTATCTTTGGGGGATGAATGGTTGGTTACCTAGCTATTTAATTAAAGGTAAGTCTATCCACTTGGAACATGCTGGGATCCTGTCATCCCTTCCCTTTATCGCCATGTTATTTGGTGAGGCTATCGGAGCATGGTTATCAGATCGCTACGATCGCCGCGCACTCGTTTGTTTTATTTCATTACTTGGTGCCGTCCTAGGTCTTGCTGGCGTGTTATTTCTCACTGGCACCTACAGCATCATTCTTATGATGGCGTTTAGCATGTTCATGTGGGGGGCAGGCGCACCAAATATCTTTGCCCTACTAGCCAAAGCCACACAAAAACAGGTCAGTGCATTAGCAGGCGGTATTTTCAATGGGTTAGGAAACCTGGCCGGCGCTGCTGCACCGCTGGCAATGGGGGTTCTTATTACTGTCACTCACACTATGGATAGCGGGCTGTTATTTATCGTCGTCATAGGTTTATTCGGCAGCTTATTACTAGTGCCTTTACTGAAAAAATATTAATTCATTTTTTATTGGAGATAACACCATGTCACAACCGCAAATCAAACCACAAGATATTCCAATGGCACAATGGATTGAGTCACGCATTGCTCGCCTTGAAGGACGTAAATATGACTGGAATGCCCTGAAATTCCAAGCGGATTACGACCCTAAATATCGCCGCGCACAAATGCGCTATATCGGCACTGGTGCGACTGGCGTTGCTAATGATGTCAACACCGTTCCCGCAGAGAACTTTACCTTCTCTACCATGGTTCTTCCTGCCAAGTGCGAAGGCCCATTACACCTGCACCCCGATGTTGAAGAAGTGTTCTTTATGTTGAAAGGCACCATCACGTTGTTTGTAAAAGATGGCAATGAGGAATATGAAACGGTTCTCAAAGAGCGTGACCTGATCTCAGTTCCTGCGGGCATTTATCGTGGCTTATTTAACCACGGGGAAGAAGAAGCCTTAATGTGCGTCATGATCGGCACACCAAAACCGGCGATCCCGACATATCCCGAAGATCACCCTTTATCAAAAGTTAAACGTAACTAACAGGAGTCGTCAGTGATGAATTTGCTCAATAAAAAACTCCCAGAACCACAGGTGGCAGACTTTGGGCCATATCGCCTAAGTTGGCGGGAAGCCGGCCAAGGACACCCTGTCGTATTACTGCATGGTATCAGCTCTGGTTCTGCTTCATGGGTAAGCCAACTGATGAGCCCATCACTGACAGACCATTACCATCTCTATAGCTGGGATGCTCCCGGCTATTTAGAAAGCCGTGATCTAGAGACGACAACACCTACCGCAATTGATTACGCAAATGCATTAAATGCTTTTATTGATAAATTAGTCTTATCACCCATCGTGTTAGTGGGGCACTCCCTTGGCGCCATAATGGCAAGCGCTTTTGCAGCGCAATATCCCAATAAAGTGAAAGGCTTAATATTAGCGAACCCCACACAAGGTTATGCCACAAAAAGCCCTGACCAACAAAAGCAAGTTTACCAACAGCGGCAAGATATTGTTTTTAGTTCCGGTATTGAGGCATATGCGCAAAACCGTGCCGCTGCTTTGTTATCCGCCAACGCAACCACTGAAAAAGTCAATTGGGTTCAACAGAACATGAAGAAGCTCAACCCCACAGGTTTCTTAGCTGCTGCGTGGATGCTAGCTCATGATGACATCAGCCAATATTTAAATCGCTATGATGGCCCATTGGAAATACTGGTTGGCACAGAAGATACCATTACGCCACCAGCGCAAGTAGAGCGACTCGCACGGCAAAAAAACTGCCCTTACTTTCTGATAAACCAAGCGGGACACGCCAGTTATTTAGATGCGCCAGACGCCTTTAACCACCACTTACAACAATTTTTAGAGACGCTCTATTGCCAAGCCGAATAAAGGAAGACTCATGAATTTACAGTTAAATAACCGTGTTGCTGTCGTGACAGGAGGAAGCTCCGGCATCGGCTTTGCAACCGTCAAACTCTTACTGGATGAAGGCTGTAAAGTGGCATTCTGCGGCCGTGATCAAGACAAACTCCAGCAAGCACTCACAACATTACAAGAGCTCTACCCCCAAGGGCATTTTATCGCACACTCTTGTGATGTTCTTGATAAAACACAAACCGAAGCCTTCGCAAAACAGGTTCATCAGCAATATGACCAAGTCGATATATTGATTAACAACGCAGGGCAAGGCTATGTCGCAAGCTATACAGATACCCCTGAAGAAGCGTGGTTACATGAAGCCCAACTCAAACTATTTGGAGTCATTAACCCGGTGAATGCGTTTTTATCATTCTTAGAGCAATCCAATATTGCATCAATTACCTGCGTTAACTCGCTATTAGCATTACAGCCTGAGCCGCATATGGTCGCCACCTCGGCAGCTCGAGCTGCACTATTAAACATGACACTAAACTTGTCGAAAACACTGTTACCTAAAGGGATCCGCGTGAACTCTATTTTACTTGGCATGGTGGAGTCCGACCAATGGCGACGTCGCTTCGAAAATCGCACTGACAAGAATCTCGATTGGGAACAATGGATTGGCGATATCGCTAAAAAAAGAGGCATACCAATGCAACGTTTAGGAAAACCCGAAGAGCCCGCGCGTGCCTTAGTCTTTCTAGCCTCTCCCATGGCGTCGTTTACCTCGGGTGCCGCTTTAGATGTTTCAGGTGGCTTTAGCCATCATATTTAAAGGACTTAATGATGAAAACACTCATGTTGATTGGTTATGGTGCAATGGCGCAAGAAGTGATTACTCGCTTACCTGATGAGATAACACTGCGCTACATTATTGCTCGGCCTCATCACCACCAAGCTATCTTGGAACGCTTTAAAGGGGCTGTCACACCTATCGATAGCCTTGATAATAATATCGTTCCCCCTGATTTAGTGTTGGAGTGCGCGGGGCACCAAGCCGTTAAGCAATATGCACCAACGGTACTAGAAAGAGGCTGGACACTGGCCATTATCTCTACAGGTGCACTTGCAGACACGGACTTTGAACAACACTTGGTCGCCTTAACCCAACGCCACCACAGCCAGTTGATCCCACTGACTGGCGCTGTTGCAGGGCTTGATGGCTTACGTGCGGCAAAAGAAGCCAATATCACTCAGGTGACCTACCAGTCACGTAAAAGCCCCGCAAGTTGGCGCAATGGCGCGGCTGAGCGTTATGTCGATTTGTCACAAGTGACACAGCCTACGGTGTTCTTTAGTGGCAGTGCTCGTGAAGCAGCTCTGAATTTTCCCGCAAATGCCAATGTCGCTGCCACTATCGCGCTGTATGGCATTGGGATGGATGCCACACAAGTTCAATTAGTTGTTGACCCGAACACCACACACAATTCACATCGCATTGATGTTATGGGTGATTTTGGCCATTTCTGTATTGAACTCAATGGAAATCCTCTCCCCTCCAACCCGAAAACATCGATGTTAGCCGCCTTAAGTGCTGTTGAAATTTGTCGTCGTATCGCTGGGCAGCAAGCTATTTAATAGGAGCCAAATAATGAACAACATGGATATTTTTGTTGGTGGCCAATGGCAGCAAGGTCGCGGGCCTGAAATGCAGTCGCGTTTTCCGGGAAATAACCAAGTGGTTGCCACCCTCAACAGTGCAAGTTTGGAAGATGTCGAAGACGCCGTGATTGCAGCTGATATGGCCTGGAGGATGCCTTCTTGGCGCACCCTTCCCGCTCACCAACGGGCGGCTATCTTATACAAGGTTAGTCGCTTAATTGATGAAAACTGCGAAGCATTAACCCAATTACAAACCTTAGATAACGGCAAGCCTTGGGCAGAAGCGCGTGGCTTAGTAATGAGCGCAGCAGCAACTGCTCGCTACTTTGCCGCGGTTTGTGAAGTCTCAGGTGGTGAGCTTCCGCCTCGCCGCCAGCCAGAACTGATGACCATAAGTACTTACCAACCCATTGGCGTGATCGCCGCAATCACGCCATGGAACTCCCCGATTGCCAGTGATATGCAAAAAATTGCCCCAGCGATTGCCGCCGGTAACGCGGTCATTTTAAAACCTGCGGAAACCACACCTCTAATTTCATTAAAATTAGCTGAGCTATTTGAGCAAGCGGGTTTACCCAGCGGCCTATTGAGCGTGCTCCCGGGTAAAGGTTCGATTGTCGGTGATGCACTGGTTCGCCACCCTCTGGTGAAAAAAATCTCCTTTACGGGTGGCACCAATACGGGACGACAACTGGCTCACATTGCGGCAGATAAACTTATCACCACGTCACTCGAACTTGGGGGTAAATCCCCAACTATCGTGTTGTCAGACGCTGACCTTGATATTGCTGCACACGGTGTTTGCTACGGTATCTTTAGTTCGATGGGGCAAGCCTGCATCGCGGGTTCGCGTCTGTTTGTGGCTAAAGATATCTACTCATCTTTTATGGAAAAATTAACGCAACTGACCCGCAACCTGATTATTGGTGACCCAAGGCAAGAGCGCGTTCATTTGGGGCCATTAATCTCCCCTTCGCACCGAGACAGCGTCAGAAACTATGTCGAACAAGCCGTACAACAAGGCGGGAAGATCCGTATTGGTGGAACTGTACCGGCTGACCCTGTACTCCAAGATGGCAACTATTTTTTACCGACGATTATCGAAGGCTTAAATAACCAATCTACTGTTTGCCAAGAAGAAATTTTCGGTCCCGTACTCGTCGTTATGCCATTTGATGATGAAGACGATTTAATTCAACAAGCTAATGATTCTGTTTATGGGCTTGCAGCAGGCATTTGGACAAAAGATTACACCCGGGCGTTTAAGCTCGCCGATGCGCTTGATGTCGGTACCGTTTGGGTTAATACCTATAAAGTTTTTTCTATTTCAACGCCATTTGGCGGCTTTAAAGAAAGTGGCATCGGTCGTGAAAAAGGCATTGAAAGCCTCAAAGCCTATATGCAACAAAAAAGCCTATTTCTAGCACTTAACCCACAACCAAACCGTTGGTGTGAATAGCAAATCCGTCACCGGATTATGGCAGCATTGAGGAGAATAAAATGTCTGAAATGATTACAGTTGGCGAAGCTATCGCCAGAACACTCGAACAATACCAAGTCACAACGGTTTATGGGGTTATTTCAATTCATAATTTACCCATAGCAGATGCTATCGGGCGCCGAAAAGTGATTGATTTTACGCCAAGTCGTGGAGAGGCAGGAGCCGTTACCATGGCGGATGCACATAGCCGTTTTACTGGATTAGGGGTAGCGTTAACCAGTACGGGAGCAGGAGCTGGGAATGCTGTTGGCTCAATGATTGAAGCCATGAATGCATGCTCCCCCATGATCCATATTACTGGGCAAGTTGAAAAAGCTTATCTGGATATGGACGCAGGGTTTATTCATGAAACCCATGACCAACTCGGCTTTTTACGTTCGAGTTCTAAGCTAGCTTTTCGTGTTCATACCCCCGAACAAGCCGTTGCCACTCTACATAAAGCCATTCAGGTTGCTCAAACGATACCTTGCGGCCCTGTCTCTATCGAAATTCCAATTGATATTCAAAGTGCGCAAGTGCCATTATCTGTGCTCAGTGTGCCACTTCCCCCTTCTACGCTGCCTGACTGTTGTACATCGCTAGTCAATGCAATTTGGGATAAACTTCAACACGCTACACAGCCTCTATTATGGGTTGGCGCAGGTGCTCTACAAGCAAAAGATGCTGTCAAACGCCTTGCTGATGCGGGGATTGCCGTCATCAGCAGCACCCATGGGCGAGGTATTTTATCGGATGACCACCCATTCAGCTTACGTGCTTTTCATAATGCAGATTCCATTGATGCATTACTGCGTTCATGTGATTTAACCATCGTCGCTGGCTCGCGTTTACGCAGTAATGAAACCAAAACATGGTCATTACCTTTGCCACATCCCATCATACAAATCGATATAAACCCACTCGCAGCCAATCGCAACTATTTAGCCGACTTAACCGTAACTGGGGATTGCAAAAGTTTACTTGAAGCACTTGCCGATAAAATTGAACAAGCCAAGCGCCCTATCTCTACTCAGTGGAAAAAACAAGTGCAAGAGGCCGTACAGCAGGCAGAAGAGCAACTCAGGCAACAATGTGGCCCTTATAGCCAACTCAGTGATGCCGTGGAGCAAGTCTTACCGAGTAACGGTATTTTTGTCCGAGACATTACGGTATCAGGGAGTTTATGGGGAAGCCGTTTACTCAAAGCGACCCAACCAATGCACAACATTCACTCATTAGCCGGTGCGATTGGTCTAGGACTCGCTATGGCAATTGGCAGTGCCAAAGCAAATCCGAATGTGCCTGTTATTGGCTTAGTGGGTGATGGCGGGTTAATGTTAGGCATAGGTGAATTGGCCACCATGGCACAAGAGCAGCTCCCCATTGTTCTGATTATTATGAATGACCAAGGTTATGGCGTAATGCGAGGTATTCAGGAAAAATATTTTTCAGACCGCCAATACTATAATGAGTTACTCACGCCTTCATTTAGCCAACTCGCTCAATCTATGGGGATTCAGGCATTTACGATAGATAAAACTACAGATTTCGAATCAACACTACGCCAAGCCGTCGATTTGAAGCAACCTGTTGTCGTTGAAGTGTTAATGAATAGCATTGGCAAAATGAATTTCTCAGGCCCACCACAGAAAAAATTATTTTAACTTTCAAACTAATACGGGTGGCACAAGCCACCCTACTTCATTGATAGATAATGATGCAGTCAAGGCTATAAATTTGGCTTAAAATATTGCGTATAAATAGAAATAGCTTGCTCTTTTAAGACGCCTTTAACCACTTCAGGTTTAAAGGGGCTTTTGGCAAAAATCTCATCGCTACCTAACATAATATTAAAACCTGCAATCTCTGCGAGTTCATCATGAGAAAGGCTATAAACCATCCGACCTAATTGGCTCCATACCATTGCACCGGAACACATACAACATGGCTCACAGCTGGTATACAGCGTATAATCTGATAAATCCATGACTTTATGTTCAGAGCAATACTGGCGTATGAGACCTAACTCCGCATGATAGGTCGGGTCACTTTCAGTATGGATATGATTTTCACCAGTCATAACGACTTGGTTATTTTTAACCAATACCGCACCAAAGGGTTCATTACCATTTTTCGCCGCATCCGTAGCCAAAGCTAAAGCCTGAGTCATAAACTGAATATCCAATTCAAACTGTTGCGCATTGTTTTTCGATTTATTTTCCATATACACTACCTTCATGTGTGGATTTATATAATTTACAAATGGTTTAAATAGATATATCAAGTTTACTGGGCTAGTAAAACATAAAAAATGGCCATTCTCATTAATGCTAAAAAAACTGAGCTATTAGAGAGTCAACGCTAAAGAATGTACCTACTCTAATTTTCAAGTCAGATATTTAGTTTATCACTAACTGCAACTTTATATAAAACAGCTAATTATTGGTAAGAATATGTTAAGCCAATCATTGCATTTGCTGTTCCCGTTTTGAATTCTTCTTCTGGCTTACGTACATAGCCAAAACCCAAGCTAAAACTAATTGAGTTATTTTTTTCAGCGGTACCAGAACGCTGAATATAATATTTCTGTTGGCCTGGAATATTTGGAGCAGAGCCATCTGGGCCAAATTGTAATCGTTGTCCGCTTAAACCTATTACAGCATATCCAACACCTGATGCAGAAGAATCAGCTGTTAGCGTTGAAACCGTAGTTTTATTTGTTGTATCAGATAAATCAACAATTGATACATATACATTTATATTAGGGTCACATTGTAGTGAAAATGATTGTCTTTTTAGGCTTATATTTTCTGATGCGTCTGCCTTTTCAATAATACTTGCTGGAATTTTTTCCATTTCAACAGAGACAATTTTATTTGTTGGTGCACAGCTAGAAACAGTAGCATTAACAGTTATTGGGTTATATTGTACATTAACTATCTCTTGCAGATTTCCAACATCATCATAACACGCATATCGATACATTTTTTGACTTGGAATCACCACACTTCCAATAATTCTATCCGGTCCTTTGTAGATAAAAACACCTATAGTGACTTTAATAGGAGATGCTATTCGTGAATTATTACTTAAACTACCTTCCCAAACGACTGTATTTTTAACCGGTAACGGGACAAAACTTTCGTTAAATCCCCCAATAGGGGAAAATGAAAATCCAGAAATACCAGTTTCAAATAAATAAATCATCGGGTGAGAAGGTGATGCTTGATAAGATTGCCCATTCCAATGAGCTATTGGTTGGTACTCTATTCGACCAAGTGTATAGTTTATACTATTACTATTACATATGCTTATTCCTCTCCGAGAACCAGAGTTTTTAATAATCTCACCAAATGGTATTTGGTCGGCAGGCCCAGTGATCTCTATGTTAGTCATAGAATTAGTATTATACGTGTACTCAGGGATACCAAAAGCTTGACCCGATTGAAATAAAAAAGCAATAAAAAAAAACGTTGTACTACATTGTTTCATATTAATTCCTAATTTTTACTATATGATAAATCCAGTGATTTAATTACGTCATTACTCTCATCATAAAAATTAACCCATATATGGCATGTATTACCTTTACAAATATCGTTTAATTTCACCTTTTCCTCTGGAACTATATTTACTATCCGTTCATTATTATATTGCTTATCTTTTGAAACTGAAATTGTAAAAATAAACTTTGATTTATTAATCAAATAAAACTCTTTATTAAAATTGATTAAACTTATTTTATCATAATCACTTTCTCGTATTTTACGATGTCGATAAATAACTTTAAAATGTGAGCGAATCGCTAGAGAAATAGAATTTTCACCACTATTTAAATCTGACTTTGGAATTGATGTAACAGTTAAGTTAATTAATTCATCTGATATATTATCAATTGCTGTTGTTGGTAATATTGTTATAATACCATTACTGTTTCTAGGAAGTAAAAAAAGTGGTGGTGATATGATAAATCTTTTATCACTTAATTCACTTTTTATTAAATAATCACTATTTTCATCATTCATTATTTTTATATTTAATGATTTATTTTCGTTATTAATTAAAAACCGTGTACCAACAAGTGTTGTACCAGAAAATGCATTGGTAATAAAGAAAACAAAAAATATAGCCATTAAAATTCTATTAATCATAAGACAACTCGAAATTTGCAATACAGAGCACTTTACCTGCAGAAGAAGTATTACTTGTTTTAATGTAAGAAGCGTAAAAATTAAAAATATTATTCACTAAGTTATGGTCAATTTTTAAAGTTGTTTTATTATTACTTATATCTATAATTTTTTTATTGTTATCATAAATTCCTATTGCAATATTACTTGCACCAGCATCTGTTTCATCTAAATTTTTTAATAAATTAGTCATTATAGTATCATTTACACCTGTAAATATAATATGAGCAGAATTAATATTTTTAGGGCAATTTTCTAGAACAATTGAAAATGGTGTTTCAGTGAAAGGAATACCGACCAGCTTTCCATTCAAATCGTTAGGATTAAGTCCGACTAGTAAACTAGCTGTATCATTAGAAACAGTGCAGCTACGCTCCATAACATTTGCATTAATGTTAATTTTTATTTGTTCGCTAAAAACAACTCTAGGAAGAAGTAGGAATATTATTAAAAACCCAATAATTTTATTCATAATAAATATCCAAAAAAAGTAAAGATGACGCATCACCTGATCCTATATTTATTTGAGTTGACTTATATCTTAAATAGAAATTCAAGTCATAACTTGGGGTTGTGATAACTTCATTCAAAGCATACTTTGTATTTAATGAAATTTTTTTCCGGTATTTATCTAATATTTCAATAGCAAGTCCGGTAGCAATATCACCTTCAAGACTGTTTGCCTTTCCTAATATTTTCAATAAGGTTGGGTCGTTATCATCTTCCTCCCCAGAAAATTTATATGACATATTATTAACTTTACCAGAACAATTCTCGAGATGTATTGAAATAGGTTGCGTAGCACTAGTCGAGCCAATTTGATTAAAATCACTTGGATTTAAATCTAAAAAATTGATATTTTTAATTAAATCCTTACCCGTCACATTGCAGCTTTGTGTTAATATTTCACCATTAACATTAACTGTGACATCGACTGCGTACGCAAAAAAACCGATGAAGTATATAACTAAAAAAATAATATTTGTTTTCATTATATAGTTCCTATTATTGGCACGCCACATTAACTTTGTTAATATTCTTCATTTTATCATTTTCATCATATTTAATAGAAAACTTACAAAGTTTATCTTTATCTATATTTACTGTATAGCTTGAATTAGGTTTAACACCAGTTAAATAAACTGTACTATCATCATTTACAATAGATATATTTTTTCCAGAATCATTAACTACTACTGTTCCAAATTTAATTGGTTTTTCTTGATACTGAAGTGAAACTAAAAAATTATACCCTTTACGTACATCAAAAATAACTTTACTGATAGCTCCTCGTGTCGGAGCTACTTTTATAATTTTACCATCAATATCATAACCTGCCCCTAATGATTCAGGTGATAGACCTATATCATTATAGTGATATGCCGTTGCGTAAGGAATTAAAGCGTAACCACTATTATTGATAGTAATATTTTCACCTGTTTTATCAACTTTAGCTCCAGCAGCCCCTTTGGCTTCAACTAAAATTGCAGTATCATTTGCCTCTCTAGCAAAAAGTAAACCACCAGAATGAACAAGGACAGAACCAGTGACTCCATAATCAAGCTCTTTTGAATTATTTGAAAATGATGTTCCAGCGCTAAGTTCTGTTACATCTGCTTTATAACGTAGATTTAAATTTGATTTATTATCATTATTATTATTTATAGTTTGATAAATATTATAATTTAATTTTTCATTTAATGCCGTACCATATAGACTTGTCATAGTGTTATACTTTGAGTCATTGACAGTGGTACTATTTGTAATATACATTCTATTTTTATCCATCGCATTTGACAATGGGATAGATAATGACAAGTAAAATATATTGTCTGTATTATGGCTATACGTATTTTTATTATAGCTAGCTGATAGTATAATATTATTATACTGAGACAATGTCTTATTCCAGCCTATTTGAATATTTTTAGATTTTAAGTCGCTCCCCCAGTATGAATTAACATTTCCCCATGCATATAATTGTCCATAGTCACCTAAACTTTGAGAAATATTTACTTGAAAGCTGTTCTTTTTCCTTTCATTACTTGAATAAAATAAGTAATCATTTATTTCACCTTTGTAACTATTTCTGTAATTAGCTTCACTAAAAGTATAATAGTCAGATGTTGAGTATCTATATCCTGTCAACTGAATATTTGTACCAATATCACTAAATGATTTCGCATACAATATTCTATATGACCCCCCACTATATTTTTTATCATGTATTTTAGCTTGTGCTTGTATTGTATCAATAGATAAAGCTCCAAATGCACCAATATCTTTACTTAAACCGATTCCAGTAGCTAGATAGCCACTCGCAATTTGATATCCCGTATAAAGAGTTGAATCTAGTGGTAAGCCAATTCCAATTGTCCCTTGAGCAAACTTATCTTTTTTGGCTGATGTTATATCTAGCTGCCCAAAAGTAAGTGAGTAATTATAACTACCTTTTCGTAGTAAATTCGGTAAAGAAGAATATGGAACGATATACTTTGTTACTACGCCTTCACCTGATGTTAGCTCAACTTCATAGTCACCACTTGTACCAACAGAGTTTAAATTATCAATATTATATGGACCTGGGTTAATATACTCTTGGTACAATATATTTCCATTTTGTTTAATTGTTATCTTTGATCTAGACTCTGCTATACCTTTAATTGTTGGGCTATATCCTTTTTCGCTATCTGGTAGCATTTCATTTGCAGTAGATAATGTGATACCTATATACGGATTTGAGTCAAAAATCATTGAACCTAAAACAGTTTGGCCTGCAATAAGTGTACTTTTAATTGAATTTATATTTCTTAAGATTGAAATATTATTTGACTTCCATTCATGATTTGATTTTGACCCCATTTTATTCTGATTATAGTATAAGTTTGAACTGATGCGCCAAGCACCTAGGTTCAACCTATTATTTAAATTCAAAAACAGAGAAGAATAGTTACTCATTCTATTATTTCTTGAATATGACCCATTTAAATTGTAATTTGTCATTAGTGCAGAAATACCATCATCCCAATCATTCTCGCTTGCCAAGGTTGATCTAATGGAATTAAGATATATTTGTGGTATTGAGAGTGTTAGTGTTAACTTTGACAAGTCAACATTATAGCTAAAATTATTTATGTATTTATCAATATCAATACACTCATTATCATTTATTTTTGATAGATTAATTTTTTCTTGAGTATCCTTATTAAAGGGAATCAAACTCACAATTTCTTTTGTAAAACAAGCTATAACTTTCTTATCATTACTTTGCTTGAACTCAATACTAACATTTCTAATAAATCCATCACCAACATTCAGGTTTAAAAAATATTTCCCAGGTGTAACATTATTGCCTGCCGAAAGATAAGACAAATCATCGATAGAAGAAACATCAGAACCTAAAAATAAAGGATTGAAGTAATCTTGCGAATGTAAGTCATTAGAATGTAAAAATAGACTAATCAAAAAAAATTTTCTTATTATTCGCATAGATATACTTCCAGAATTAAACAAAGTTACACTGTATATTTTTTATCTGAACACCATAGTCATTAATGAAATTGAAAAATAATTTTTTACTCTTATCATTATTATTAATATGGATGAATGTTTTTGGTGCTATCGTTTCTGCTTTTGATACTTCAACACCATTTATAGTCAAAGATACTAAATTCATATAAAATGGAGTTGGGTTATCAATTCTTAATTTATTATTTTCATAACTACATTTTAAATCTTTGTATGACTCAAATGAATTTCCTTTAATTTCACTAGGTCTAACAATAAGCTTTATTTTAGTTGTCGTTGATATTAATAATGCATTATCTATCTTCTGTTCTTGTTCTGTTAAAGATGGAATAACTTTTGAGTTTAGATAATATAACTTCTCTCTGTCTTTAGGTAACTGTTCTTTATCCCCAGTAAAAACAACATTCAATAAGCTATCTGAATTTGATTTAATTACAAATAAAGGCGGTGTTATTACAAAATCAGTACTTTTTTTTTCATGATCATCCGATACCCATGATTGAACAAGGTAATTTCCATCTTTATCACTATTATATATTTTTAATGTTATTTGATTTTTTTCAGTTGGATAAATTAATCGAGTTGCACCTAGTGAGACTCCGCCAGCATAGACCGATTGGCAAAAGAAAAAGAAAAATAAAGATAATATAACGAATATTTTTTTTAGCATATAAACAAGCTCCATGATTAATGATTGGCCATCACTGGCCAATCATTAATAAAATTAATTGTAGGTAAGCATAAAGTTAGCTACAGATTGAACTTTACCAGCAGTTACTACGGCCCCTATTGATTTATAATCAACAGATAATGGAATAGTAGTTGTATCAGTTAAATCAACTTTTGAACTTAATGCGCCAATTTCTAATGGACTACCATCTGGATTAAACAATTGTAGACCTACGTTTTCCGCAGAGCCTGCACCAGCAGTATTTGCTAATAAACCAGGCTTACCATCAACAGTTTGCCCATTGAATGAAATTTGAACTGATTTACGAGTTGCAGTATCACACTCAACCAAATTAATATTGAATGGCTTAGCTCGCATTGCAAGTTGGTCTGCAGCAGTAAAAGTTGTTGTTTTAACTGTATCTAAAGTAACAATTTTGTCAGTATCTGATCCAGAAATTGCACAAGCTCCAGATGTAATCTCACCATTAAATGTTACTTTGCCACCATTAACTGTTAATGCAGGGAGAGGATCATTTTCTGCAGCAAATGTTGAACTACAAATAATTGAAGAAACAACTACAGATAATACAGCAAGTTTATTTTTAATATTCATATATATTCCTAATTTATTTAGTTTGTTTTTATTACCGACAGATAATAATTAAAATATAATTATCGCCTATCTTATTTAATAGCATTAAATTTTAATAAAAAACAATTAAATGCCATTTAATCTTTTAGCATTTTTAATTACTTCATTAGTAAAGTAATTCCAGTCCAAGCCAAATATCTCAAGATATTGATTTACCCGTCCTATGGTCAATTGTGTTTTTCCATTTTCATACCTTGAGACTTGTTGTTGGCTTATTTTTAATAATATGGCTAATTCACCTTCTGTGATACCATTTTGTTTTCTTATTTTTTTTAAAAATGAAGACGCCGCACTATTTAATATGTCATTTTCAACTCTCATTTTTATCACCAGAAAATATAATATTAGAGTAGACAATTTAATATTAGAGATAAAATTTAATTATTTTCCTATATCAAGTATCAAGCTATGGACCTGAATTTAATTTATATTTTTCAAATACACAAATATGAATTATTTTCCATTTACTCTTTACACGTGTTGCACCCCGTTTTGTTCATATTTCTCCATTGAAAAACTTGTTTTTACCAACCTTTAATCATGTTACAAACACATAAAATGAAACAATTAATCACAGACTGAAACACAATACTCAGAGCTTAAGTTAACGTTAACAGTTAGCCGTCTATAGGTTAAATTCTCATCACTCATCCTTATACAGCAGATGATAACGTTAACATTATCATCTGAAAATAAAAAAATAAAATAAACATAGTGACTATACCTATGTATATTACTTTATAACTCTAAAAAAGTTAGACAATTTGCTTACAAATCTTACTTTAAAAACACATTAAAACTTACAAAATGATACTGGTAAACATATCTTATCCTATTTGGATAATTTATATTCATACTGAATTGATAAAAAACAAATATAACATTTACACTAAATTACAATACTAATTCCTTATCGTGGAATTTACACATTTATTTTAATACCTAATTGTATGAACTCTACCTAACCCATTAACTGATTTGATATAAATAATATATGTATCTTATTTAATTGGTTATAATTAAATATACGTCCTTTAAAATCTAAAATATTATCCTACTACTCTTATCACCAAAATTCGCAGAGAGGTACTAGATGCATTAGTATCAAAATGCAATCCTCAGGGGAAAATATTCTACTTACGCGACTATATAAAGAAAAACAAAAAAGATAAGTTTATTCAAATTTGACTACGGAATGAAATGAAAATACCAGCTCTACATGAAATGACTAAAATATATAATTTATGGTTAAACAAGAATAAAGATCCAACCAATGGACTAGATATTATTAAAAAAGAAGAGCAATAACTAACTCAACTTAATAATAACAGGTTTTACTTGAGCAATTAATATATGGCTATGTGAATACTTCCAGTGCCTTTTTCCCATAAGAATATTATCTAAAATATTTTTTGTTAGACATTCAGGTAGTAAAGGACATGATAAAAAACCACTGCTAATTAAATTATTTAGCACCAAAAATAATTATATCTTTAGCGAATAAATGAGCCTAAGAATAATAAGCTAATTGAAATACTATACAACATCACGATACTACAACATGATGCAAGAGCAAACCTGATGAATACAGTTGAAAGACTCGAACTTCGAATTCCTTTAAAACAGCAAAAAATTAAATATATCAAAATAAGATCAATAATGACCGTTGTTATAAGCCCAATTATCGGTATCAACACATTTAATCCTAAGTCATTTAAAAGGATTGTTTAATTTTCTTGTTTTACCCATAAACCGCCAGATTTCTGGGGAGTACAACACTAAAGCGATAGAAAAGAACCCAATGACAAAATAGTCATTAAATCCGCTAATTAGCACAGCGACACCTGCAACAATCATTACTGCAGTGCGCCACTTGAACGAGGAGAGGAAATCAATAATTACATCCAGTAAATCCTGCATACAATTCCTTTTAACAGCCTTGAGTGAATAGTAACCATATCTACTTTAGGTAGATACTCATAGGGATAAACTAATTATTGATGGTTTTTAATGGATTCAATTCTTGCCATTTAAACGGTTAGTTTTATCTCACTAACGAGTAACCAAAGTAAAGCAGCAACACGTGACAATGATATGCGACCTATATGAGAAGTTAAAACACATTAACATTTAGCCTACAGCAACAAGCACACAGCCCCCAGAACATCCACAAGCGACTTTGTGACCTTCTAGCGCAACAGGGATACCATTAATTTTCATTAAGCTATCACCTTCAACGATAGTGCCGTTTTTTTTACATGAAGGACAATAAACAGAGTCGCCCACACAGGCGATTCCTTGGGTTTGCTTGGCGAGAGAAGAAGCTGTCAGCACCGTACCACCAGTATTTGTCGTATCATTTTTTAAGATAATTTTTCTGCCGTTCACAAGACTACGCATTGCGTTTTTTCTCCTGATCAAGCTTTGCTAAAATCTGTTCGACCTGTTGCTCAAAATCAGTAGGAAGGGGGTTTTTACCAAAAAACAAAAAGGGTTTACGGGCTTGGTAATCGACAGACGAAACGGCATCCCGCCCCTCTTGCATATAAGCATTGAGAAACGTGATAAAACGATGGTTTTCACTGTCGGTGCTGGTCAGAAAACTGGAGTAATGGGAAACATTTGGTTTATAAAGTATGGTTTTTAGTTGACCTGTTTTTTCATCAAAGCCATACAGTTTAATCGCCAGCATTTTACCTGCATAGCCGAATTGTGCATCTTCATAGCGCGTTAAACGTACTTTCCCCATCCCATAGCTATACAATATTCCTCGTTGCCTATCCGCAATAAGATACACCGGAGGGGTAAAGAAAGAGAGGTAACCCAATAGCCATAAAAAACCCGGGAAAAAAATTAGCCAGCCGATTATTAAAAATATTTCCGCTTGGCTATTACGGCTAAGTTCACCAGAATAATATGCTTTAATATAGGTCCATATACTTATTTTTTCTTTGTTAAAGTATGGAACATATTTATCTAAATATTTTGGAGGGCTACTGCCTTGTTCATTATATGAGTCATAAATGCTTTTGTTATAATTAATTGTATCCTGAAATGTATACATTTTAGATGAGTGTCTACCCATAAAGCCCCAGAGTGTATAACAAGCCATTACTAAAAGTACGATAAAAAATGGGATCGTATTAGTTAGTTGACTATTCCGCTGTGGAGAGTTAATCACACAACGCTGTTTATTCACCGCATCTAAAAATACCAGTTTTTGAGGCTCCAACGGATCATCGTAGTGATGACTTTCTTCAATCAATAGCGTGGTTTCTAATTGCTCTGGGTGCTTTGTTGCCGTATATAAACTCGTCATTCGGTGCCTTCCTCATCAATACAGCCATAAAGTTTATCACTAGGATCACCGTTTCGGTAACGCAATGGCGCAATCTCGCCTTTAAGACGATCCACCAAGTAATACCAATAAATGGATGGGATAGATTGCCCCAGAGGATCACCTGCAAAAATACCCGCTTCGACTTCAAAGCTCAGTACAAGCTCTCCATCACGTATTGCCGTACAGGCTAACGCATCTTGCAACGCTGTCTCGAAGGCTGCATTAAATTTTGTTTGCTGTGAAGCCAAATAGTCAATCCCACGATGTTTGACTACCGTATCCCCTTGTTTGGGTAAAGAGGCCACAGGTGTTCCAGCGGGATAAGCAAATAAAGCTTTCTTTTCAACCAATTGATATTCAATATCCGAAATACCGCATTGAAAATTACCCAGCGTAAACTGATATTGGATGACATAATGTGCAGCCCCGTAATGGCTTTGCCCTAACCCCGCCTTTGATTTTGGAATTGCCTTGGCTTGTAACTGGGAGGTAAAGAAAAGATTAGCAAATTCTTGAAGCTCCATTTCATAATAGAAATTATACTCATCCAAATAGCGAATATATCTTTGTAACTGATCTATCTTATTTGGTTCTCTTTCTATATCTTGATTTTTATCAATAGGGTATCCCCCCGCAAAATACTTATCCCCATTTCCCCAAAAACACTGCTTCAATAACTCTTCAAACGCATCCGTTTTAAAGTAATTGTAAATCGCCATACCAATTCCGAATACGATGGCACCGATAATAATCAACTCCCACGCAAATGCCGCAACGGCGGTCGCCACCACGCCTTCCGTGGCACCGTATGCTGCCAGCCCCACCGAAAACGCCAATGTCCCTGCTGCTTCTGCAATTTTTGCCGAGCCCGTAATGTAATTACTGTTATAGAATTCCGCGGAGGCTTCGGCGATAGGTAAGGCAACCCCTAAAATCGCCACGGTATACCCGAGCCCTTTTAATCCCACTTTACCTAATTTGGTTTGGATTTCAGGCAACTGAATTTTGGTGAGTAACCGCTGAAGCGGCGGAAATGTGACCGCTGCTGCATATCCTCTAGCCGCTTGACGTATTTCAACCACCGCCTCTGCGGTATTTAAAATATGGGCCACCATTTGAATGCGAAAGATATTTACGGCGGCGGCATTTAATGGGTCTTGCTTATCAAACTCTTTCGTATGGGCGACTGCATTGAATTCAATGATACTCGTGAGCAACGTGTAGACATCTGCCCCCAATTTGATGTGGCTGATTAGGGATTGTTTATCTGTAGGTAATCCCGTAGCACGATAACCTGCCATCAGGTTAAATTTGGCGGTGGTGATAACGCGCTTGAGTCCTGCCGATTTTAATCGATTATCCCAGTCAAAGACCTTCTTCATGTTTTTCGAAAAACGTTGGAGTGGCTGACTCATCCCTTTCAGTGAACTCATCCATTTTCTGAACTCTTCAGCGCTTAAGGTCGCGAGTTCATCAAAACTCACGGAAATACCGAAATACGCCAAAAAAGCGGGGAGCACTTTATGCGCCAGAAAATCCAACCCCGCTTGGCTGATACGTCGTACAGAATTTTTGGCATTATTCAGATGGGTATGTGCTTCCGTATACGCGTACCCCAAGGCATCCCAACATATCATGACGGCTAAACGTAATGACGGTAAAACACGCTCTTTAAATTCACTGAGCGCTTTATCTTTTATCACATCTTCATTCAATACATCCAGCAAGTTGGTAATAAACTCCTTCCAAACCTCCCCGTCATCACTGTCGGTTGATAACAATAAATCGAGTGTGACGCGCCCTGACGGAGAACTCTTTAAGGGGGTGAATAGCTGTTCATGCAGTTGGCTGTAGGCCTCTAATTCATCAAAAAACGCGGGGTGCCAAAAATCCCCTTTTTGATATTGTTCTTTAATTAAAAAAGCATGGTCAAGATAGTTTTTAATGCCACCGACCTGATTTTTAACTGTTGGGTTGCTTAAAAAATCACGGTAGAGTTGGACAATATTGGCTTGCAATGTTTCAAACTCTTGATTACCCGCTTCAATTTGCGGCCAATAGGTTTTCCATCCCTGAACATCAATGTGTTTGGTAAATTTATCTTTTAATGCTTTTCCTTGCTCCGTTTTCGCAACGTCGGGATTATCAAACTGGGTTTCTAACGCCGAAAGATAGTGACCCACTTTATTTGGGTACTGCCAATAACGTTGGAACATCGCATACGTTGCTGTCACGAAGGTATAAAGCGATAAAATATCTTTTTGATAGCCGATTGGGTCATACAGTGCAACTAAACAACTTTTTTCTTTGTAATCTAAATTTTGTTTCGCTTGATTTAACAGGGTATCGGTACTTTTACTGGCACTATTCATTCCCGTGATATGGGAAAAATACTCTTTTGGTAGCGGATTACCGATGGATTTTGTGTGCTCAGTAAAGGCGGAAAACTGGTCTGACTCGGTTTTATATTCTTCAACCAGATAGTCAATATGCTCAGCGTTCAATTCAAGCGCATGGGGATTTCCATTAAAATCCACCAAATTGATTTTTTGCATAAATGCCTGTCGATAAGAGGCATCCGTTTCCATTTTATCTAAGACATAATCAGACAGGGGGCTATCACTGAATAAAAACAACGCCTCCATGACGTCTTTTTTAATCGGTAAATACGGGTATTGACAAGATTGTGCTTGTACCGATTGAGTTAATGGGTCACGCAAATAAGGGATAAACCCTTCCTCTGCATCCCCTTTTTCTTTTGCACTGACTGCTTCACTGGAGCTATCATCATCCGAATAGACATACCCATTATCGTAATGTTGCACAACATGCTTAAAAATCAGCAACTGTCCTTTAGTATCAAGGCGGGTGGGAAATTCACCTTCCTCAAAGACATAAACCCAGCCTGTGCGCAGTAATCGAGCCGAAAACCCTTTAGTGTCAGAGATTGACGAAGCCGACAGTAACGTCGAAATAGCGGGCGGAACCGCCGCTTTCGCATTTTTATCACCATATAAATTTGAGTAGGCATAACGCACTGGATACACCGGACGATGTTCATTCTCACAGGGGCAAACGACCGCATCGGCTTGTAAATTTCTGGGGGATGCTTGATTCACTGCCTCGACGACTTTACGGAGCTGTTTTTCTTCTGGGGTTAAGTATTTTGAGGTCACGGGGTCACTCCTTGTGACGATAAGCAGTATCGATAACGGTGATAATTAAACGTCACGGCATTTGCTTCATAAGGCTTTGCTTGCTCTGTTGCTGATTGCCATAACGTTTCGTTTTGAGTACAGGCATGGCGAGCAAGGACATAATACAACAACGCTTGTGTTTGGCTGATATCACTTAAAAAAGCCTGATTCATGATACGTAAACAAAATGCCTCTAAGTCGGCAGAGC
The DNA here is from genome assembly GCF_013255915.1 of Providencia rettgeri. GTDB lineage: Bacteria > Pseudomonadota > Gammaproteobacteria > Enterobacterales > Enterobacteriaceae > Providencia > Providencia hangzhouensis. Next base: position 3,798,831 of record NZ_CP053896.1, read on the forward strand.
CTGATAGCTCGCTCGATGTTGACAAGGGCGGGCACTGCGCTATCAATTGTTTGGCTTTATTCAATGTCTGCACCAAGGTCAATGCTGCATAATGCCGATACAATTTTTCATTAATAAACAATGGCTCACGGGGGCGAGTATCATATAAATAATCGGAATGAAAGGTGATTTTGACCCCATCAGGGTAATTGGCACTGTAGCCGTAGAACGCCTTGACTCCACTCACCACATTAAGTAACTGCCCATGGGTCAATGATTCAATAAATGGCATAAAATGTGACACATCGTAAAAACGGAAAAAATTCCAACTGTTCAGCGGTTTGTTATGTAAATACGTCATCTTACGCAATTGACGATGAATATCAGTAAACGATTTAAGACTGTGAATGAAAATTCCTAAAGTGCCTTTGTTGGATAAGCTTGAGCAGTGCTCTAGAAAGACTTCTCCGGCATGATTAGGGAGAAGGTGTATCAAATAAGGCGCTTGGTCCTCAAGGCTGTCTTGGGTTTCTCCTTGGTACAACGATTGCCACGGCAATTGGCTGCCATGTAACATCGGCACAAGATGCTGCCCCGTTTGCCTATGGTATTCACCGCTGTCAATCACCGCATAGAGGTGAACCCCATCACTAAATGCGGGTTGCCCCTCCGCGTAATGGATATCCCCTTTTTCTGACGGTCTAGGATGGGTAAGATTGCGTTCATCCACCAATACAGCCAACACATTTGCCTCATGTTGTTCACGTACTTGCCGAACTAACGGTAGCGCCAGTTTTGAGCTTTGCTCAATATAAGTGACTAAAGGCGTTAATATTTCATAATCAGCAAACGTGTATTGTCCGGAGTGAGCCGTAAAGTACTGGCGCATCCGTTCAATCGCCTGCGATTGGTTAGCGCCAGCAACCGTCATAATACCATGAAATTGTTCATTGTTTCGCGTATAACGGCACTGTGCGACCCAATACTCCTTATAAATTGTATTCGGACTCCAGTGCATTAGGTCGTTCCTTTTTTCATCGCTTTCGCACGGCAATCCTCCGCTAACGGTAACCCTTCATTAACCGCCGCTTCCAACGAGGCGACCGCTTCGGGTGCCCCTCCGGTCACTGACACATTACCTTTTAGCAGGATATTGCCTGTGATAGTCACGCCTTGTGCATCCAATTGAATCGACCCCGCTTTACCACGAATAATCACTGTTTCACTGGCTTGCAACGTATGCACTTTGGTGTGGGTATGAATACCGCCTGCAGCCTTTAACATGTAATCATTTTGGATGTCACACTGTTTGTTTTCACCCACTTCTTGAAAGTGACTCGCGTGAATAACTTCTTTCCAGCTGTTATCAATGCGTGTAATACGGTCTTTCCCGATTTGCTCAAATTGATTGACATCAACCTGTAAGGTCTGCTCATTAATGATGTGTATAAATTCGTCATGGCACACTTCATGCTTACGGTCATTCGCCACAGTATGACTATCATCATTCCCGACATATTGGGTTTTGTTGCGATTAATGTGAATGTTGTTATCGCGCTGCGCATGCAGATAAATTTCTTCTCGACCACTTTCATCTTCGAATCGCAGTTCATTAAACCCGTCCCCTTTGTGGGTTTTGGTTCTAAACGTGGTCCGAGTCTTCTCACTTGGCAAGTCTAATGGCGGTTTATTTCTGCCATTGTACGTACATCCGGTGATAATCGGTTTATCTATATCATTGTTAAGATAGGAAATAATGACTTCCTGCCCAATTCTGGGGATGGACATAAACCCAAAGCCATCGCCGTTCCAACCGTGGGCGACTCGCACCCAGCAAGACGCACTATGGTCAGGTTTGCCACGCCTGTCCCAATGGAAATAGACGGTCACGGCACCTTGCGCATTGGTGTAAATTTCTTCACCCGGTGGCCCGACAACGGTAGCCAGCTCATCCCCATCCGCTGTGGGTTTATACCGATAGGGCGGTCGCCACTCTTGAGTGCTGGGAATAAAGGAAAGCTGGTTACTCAATTGAGTCCCTTCACCGCCACTGTTATCAGCAAGAGGTTGCACACCGTGATGGGATACGCTAATCACTTGCCACGTCGTATTCATTCGAGGACTAGGGTGATTAGACAAGGTAAAGATACGTCCCGGTGCTAACTCAATGCAGTTAGTCGTGGCTGACCCCACTTGACGCTGGTTTTGAGATTGCTCGTAACGAATTTGATTTAAGGGTTTACCTTCTGCATCTTCTTGAAAGCGACCATAGCTTTCAAAGATTTCATGTTGTTGATGCACTTCCCCAGTGACTTGATGACTCAGCGGGTAAGAGGGCCTGAGTTGATTGTAGTCTTTATCCACGCGAATATCGCTGCACAACTGCTCGGCATAGCGCCATGTGGTGGCGGTGCTGTCGGTGATATCCGTTTCAGATTGCGGATTATAGGTGAGCGATATCCCCGCTTTCATGCCTAAATGACGGTCACTGTAAAACAGTTGTGGACCTTCTTCGAACCAGAACGTAATCCCTTCCTCCGCCGCCAGACGGCACCAAAAGTCGTACATGGTTTCACGCTTTTGAGTAATATATTCGCGTTTCAGATGTTCTTCAGGGTGGTAAAACTGCTTATCAAATTTGATGTGAGACTCGCTTAATAGCGTCTCAAGAATGTTCGGCACCGTCATATTTTGGAAAATGCGGCTGTCTTGCTTAAGCGTCATCACCCACATTTCAGGGCGTATCACAAAGTGATACCAGGTTTTAACCCCATCGGTATTGCCATGCTCTGCCCCGGCTAAAATCCCTTGTACCGTGCGAAGAATTTTTCCATCTCGCTTTACAGTCAGTGAGGAGGCCACACCCAGAACCGTTTGAAAATCAATCTCGGGTAACGGGCTGACCGCCTGAATCGACAGTGAAAAGAGCTGGGAAAGCCCTTCTTGCAAATCAAACTGGGTCACTTGAAAGGTATTTTCAGGTAACCCACCAATGGTACAGGTGAATACTAATCCCGTCCCCATTTCGCCACTCATAATACGGTCTAGCAGTTGACTATGGGCTTCTTGCAAGGCTTGGTCCTGTGCATAGGTTCTACCACCCGCATACCCACCACCGTGAATAAGCGGGTTATTTTCGGGGCTGCCGAGTCGTTTGTTTTTATTGGGGTCTGTCCAAGACATGGGAATTTCCTCTACGGGAGAAAAAGCTAAAAACGCAAACGAGCCTCGAAAGGCTCGCTAAATTCGAACTTACGCTTCGAGCGGCGCACGCCAGTCATCGGCACCGGATGTGCCTGCAACGGTGTGTTCCCAATCGATTTTGCGGTAAGACAGAGAGACTTCGATTAACTGCGTGAAATCCGCTTTTGCGGGGTCTTGGCAGTGCGGCATTTGGCAATCGATATTGACGATAGTCGCATCGGTTAACGTGGTAGTGAAGAAATGCTCTTGTTTACCTTCGACTGAGGTGCGGTACCATTTCAGTTCCACTTTCGGCAGCATTTCGCCAGACGCTAAGGCGTTATACAGCAGCGGAACGGCTTTATTTAACGCCACGGTGAAACGGAACGGCTTGTGCGCACGTTGGCCTGAAGGCTGGCCGGATTGTGGGTCTGTCGGTACAGTCACAACGTGAGAAAACTCTTGCACTAACATTTGGTCTTCATGACCTTGCACATAGATGTTACCCACTGAATCGGCAGTAAATGCACCGGCAGTGATGTTGCCTTGGGTTTTTCCTTCAATGGAAATATAACATGGAGTTGGCATAGCGATATCCTTTATCCAGAATGACAAATTGGGTTAGGTCGACATAATTATCGATTAATTTCCGTCATCTCAGCTAGTGCGCACGGTAAGATTTACTTGAAGGATAATAAAATCTGATGAATGATATGTAAACCTGAGGGCTGGTTTGTATCTCTCTAGGATAAGTGACTTAGCGTAAACTGGTTGAAATATCGCTATATAACTCCAGAAAAACACCAAAAATGAATCATTATCGAATAATCATCGAGCAAAAAATAGACCAAACTGCGGTAAGCCCAGTAAGTTCTAATGTACATAGAAATAAACTATGTAACCAAATATTTCAAACAGAAAAAATGAAATAACCCATTGATTAATAAAAATAAAAACACACTATTAGATTAACATTTAATTCCACAGGGATTAACCGCCTTGGTCGTGCAGTGTAATATTCTTTAAGTGCATATTTAAAATATATTTTATTCCAGCACTTAGTATCTTATCGAATTAATATATAAAAAACATTTTTTATGTCCGTTTTCCATTTTTTTAGAATTTTTGTCGCCATTTACGTTATACACTCTTTATTCTTTCCCATTGCGGATAAAGTAGGATGGATAAAGGAAGAACACGTTGAACGGCAAAAACAATTTCACTGTTTTTCTAACGATAAGTGTTGAAATTGATTTTTAAAATGTTAAAACCGAAGGCTCACAGCCAGTTAGATTGTGAGTTAAACACTCACGATAATGAGGTGAAAACAAAAAGGAGTTAGATGATTAACATCTAACTCCTTGATAAATTTGGTGGCCCCTACTGGACTTGAACCAGTGACCAATCGATTATGAGTCGACTGCTCTAACCAACTGAGCTAAGGGGCCAAAGTGGGAAGGATTATACGTGTAGTTTTCGCTTAGGTCTAGTGTTTCGAAACCGTATGCTGAAATTGTGTTCAACTCAATCACTCTTCTTATAATTCAATGCGATAGCATAAGCAATTGCTATCATTTGAAAGTCGTTTTCTGCAATTTTAATGAGCCCTACTATTTTTTATTTAAATCAGTTTCTCACACCTTATCTATATTTAACTTTTACCAATATCAAATTAATAATAAAAACAACATCATAATGGCAACTAAATTTATTAAAAATTACTCATTCAAGCACTTGATGTAAAACAATATTTTTACATTACTGTTTTACTGCATAGTTTATAGATAATTCTCATATAGAACAAAAATGATGAAAAAAGTACATGCAGTTCAATATGGTTTTGGAAAAATAAGTAATTTTTGATCCGTTACTTGCAAGAACATGGTGCTGAAGTTGTGGCGGCTTTTGAAATCAATAAAGCGGTTATTGGCAAAAATATAGGCGAAATCACAGGAACGAGGCCAACAGAAGTAAAAGTACAAGCGCTACATAAAGCAGATAAAACCCTCGAAACGTTAAAGCTTGATGTTGGCATCATCGCCCACCTTTCGGTGGGCGACTTACCTACAGCTAACCTTAGCGCGGTTTCACCATCTGCCATTCTAAGTGGTGTTTTACTGACGGCCACTCTGACTCGATAATGCTATATACACAGCTATCACGCAGTTCACCCGTTTTAGTTTTCATATGATTACGCAAGATACCATCGAGCTTAGCCCCTAACCGTTCAATGGCTCGACGACTTTGGCTATTTAAAAAATGTGTACGAAACTCCACTGCAACGCAATTTAATTCCTCAAAAGCATGCTTTAAGAGCAAATATTTAGCTTCTGTATTTAATGCGGTGCGTTGTACTTCTATTCCATACCAAGTGGCTCCGATTTCAACCCGCCTTACTGCATGGTCCACACGATTGTAAGAAGTAATACCAACTGGTTTACCGCTTCGTTTATCGATCACCACAAAAGGTAAGCATTCCTTTTTCTGGAAATTTTCCAGGCGCTTTTCCACATCTTGAGAGAAATGCTCAGGCTCAGGAACTAAGGTATACCACAAATTATTCAACCCATCTCGTCGAATGATTTCTGCCAGTTCGACATCATATTGGTGGGATAGAGGTTCAAGGCGAACGTATTCACCTTCTAAAGTAATAGCTTGGCAAATCTCTTTCATCATGGTTTCCCCTATATCGTTCTTTATGCTGTGTGTCTCTTTTTTTAATCTCTGTTTATGACATAAAAATAAAAAAACACCTATTTTTTTATGACACTCAGCTATTTAACCGAAAACATATGATAAAAATCACAAAATTTTAACATCTTTACCAAATTTCAGCTTCATTACGCTACAGTTAACTCATCTGACCTGTTAATGAAATCCCGAATGGGAGTATAATAATGAGCAATTTTCCACACCTTTTTACCCCGCTAGATTTAGGCCATACCGTGCTAAAAAACCGTATTTTGATGGGTTCAATGCATACTGGGCTTGAAGAGCACCCGCAAGGCAGCGAGCGGCTAGCGCATTTTTATCGCCTACGCGCTGAAAATGGTGTCAGTCTGATCATTACCGGTGGGATCGCCCCCAATCCAGAAGGGGCGCTTACCGCTCATGGCGCAGTATTAAACGATAAAAACCAGCTTTCATTTCATCAACAAATTACGGATGCCGTCCACCAAGCTGACGGTAAAATCGCCTTACAAATCTTACATGCAGGGCGTTATGGCTTGCATCCTAAATTAGTTGCACCAAGTCCTATTCAAGCAGAGATTATTCCATTCGCCCCCCGAGAACTCTCAACTGATGAAGTTGAAAAAACGATTGATGACTTCGTGACAACAGCCAAGCTAGCTCAACAAGCTGGCTATGATGGTGTCGAAATTATGGGATCCGAAGGTTATTTAATTAACCAATTTATCACCAAACGTACCAACCATAGAACCGATGAATGGGGTGGAAGTTACACAAACCGAATTCGTTTTCCCATTAAAATCGTACGGCGAATACGGGAAGCCGTTGGCGCTAACTTTATTATTATTTACCGGCTTTCCATGCTGGATTTAGTTGAAGATGGCTCAACGTGGGAAGAGATTGAATTACTTGCCAAACAAATTGAAAACGCGGGTGCGAGTATGATCAACACCGGTATTGGTTGGCACGAAGCTCGAGTACCGACGATAGCAACGCAAGTTCCTCGCAGTGCATTTAGTTGGGTCACGCAAAAATTAATGGGGAAAGTGAATATTCCACTGATAACCACTAACCGCATCAATGACCCTTTTGTTGCAGAACATATTATTGCCAATCACCAAGCGGATATGGTTTCAATGGCTCGGCCATTTCTAGCTGATGAAGCGTTTGTTCGTAAAGCCGCAGAAAATCGAGCAGATGAAATTAACACTTGCATTGGTTGCAACCAAGCCTGTCTCGACCTGATTTTTAGTGGAAAACTGGCCAGTTGTTTAGTTAACCCACAAGCTGTTAGAGAAATGGATTATCCCAACGAAAAAGCCGCTCTGAGTAAATCCGTTGCGATTGTTGGTGCTGGGCCCGCTGGGTTATCTTGTGCAATTTACGCGGCAAAGCGTGGGCATCGTGTCACTTTGTTTGAAAAATCTAACCATATAGGTGGCCAATTTAACCTCGCTAAACAGATACCTGGCAAAGAAGAATTCCATGAAACCATCCGTTACTTTTGCCGCCAATTACAATTATTGAATGTTGATGTACGCCTTGAACAACAAGCCGATGTTGACTGTTTATCGGGGTTTGATGAAGTCATTATTGCAACGGGTGTCATCCCACGAAAAATCCAGCTCGAAGGGGTTGAGCACCATAAAGTCATTTCCTATATCGATGTCATCACCAAACAACGCTCTGTTGGAAAAAGTGTCGCTATTATTGGCGCTGGAGGGATTGGCTTTGATGTTGCTGAATTGCTAACCCAAGAAGGGAAAAGCAGCAGTTTAGATAATTCACTCTTTAATAAAGAGTGGAATATTGATACCACAATTCATTCTAAAGGTGGTGTATTCCCCCCACAAAAAGTCCCTATGGCATCAGCTCGTCAATTGTATTTATTACAGCGGAAAAACAGTAAAGTGGGAGCAGGCCTCGGTAAAACAACCGGTTGGGTACATCGTTTATCACTAATGAAACGCGGTGTTCAAATGCTAAATGGCGTGGAATACATGCGAGTTGATGACGAAGGGCTCCATATTCGCTATCAAGATAAAACACAGTGCCTGCCTGTTGATAATGTCATTTTGTGTGCAGGGCAAGAGCCTTACCGCCCATTAAAAACACAACTAGCAGAACACGGGATCAACGCCCATGTGATTGGCGGTGCGGATGTTGCTGCAGAACTGGATGCCCGCCGAGCAATTGAGCAAGGGATGAAAACCGCATATCAGATTTAGCCTCTTCATATCCCCCTAAGGTGAGCCTTTTATCTGAGGGGGAACTGCACTCCTTAACCTAACTGATATTTATACCTCTTTTTCTTCACCCCAAACAATTGTTATGTTATAACATAACCACTATTTGTAAATTAAGAATGGCTGAGGGGTTATGACAGTATCAACTGAATTACGTTGTTCATCTTTACCGGATGCGCAAAAGGAAAATGATATTTATAGCAATATCAAGCTAGACTGGGTCGGTATGACAGGGATTGCTTTACCTATTGAGATAGCGGGTCGTCCAATCAACGCACTTGTTGATGTCGGTACTGATTTACAAGGACAGAAAGGAATACACATGTCCCGGCTGTATCAGACCTTAGATGGACTCACACAGCATGAACTAACCCCCAATTTGATTCAACAGGCTCTAGAGCAGATTTTAATATCCCATAGCCATGTATCATCGAAGTCATCTCTTCGACTTTATGGCGATATTTTATTATCTCGCCCTTCTTTAGTTTCTCACCAGCATGGATGGAAAGCATATCCATTTGAAATAAATGCAAATTTCAACAAATCATTTATTATCTGTTTAAAAGTTGGGGTTCCTTATTCATCGACATGTCCTAGTGCCACGGCACTCAGTACCCAAGTGATTCAACAACAATTTGCTATTGAATTTGAGAACGAGACACAACCATTATATCCCACTCAAGTTTTCAACTGGCTAGCTAAAAATGGGTTACCCGCTACACCACATAGCCAACGCAGCTGGGCATGGGTAACCATAGCGTTGAAAGCTAGTCATAAAATATTTCCCATCATTGAATTAATTAATCAAATTGAAAACGTGCTTTCAACACCTGTACAAACTGTTGTTAAACGTAATGATGAACAAGCTTTCGCTATCGCAAATGCCCAAAACCTGATGTTTTGTGAAGATGCAGCGAGAAAACTAGTCATGGCTTTTCGTCATCAATGTCACTATGACGAAGTGAACATTAATATAGAGCATCAAGAAAGTTTACATGCACATAATGCAGTTGTTCACACGCACTGGAAACGGAGTACTCATGCTGCGTAAAAATCCATCAGGACACTCCCCTGTTATTTCAGAAAAAGCCTATATCGACCCTACCGCAATTATTTGTGGCAAAGTCATTGTTGAAGATTACGTGTATATCGGCCCATATGCAGTCATCCGAGCTGATGAGCTCAATGAAGAGGGGGATATGTCACCGATAGTAATAGGCCCACATTCAAATATTCAAGATGGTGTTGTTATCCATTCTAAAAGTGGGGCTGGAGTACAAATTGGCTCACATACTTCAATAGCACATCGTGCCATTGTCCATGGCCCTTGTAATATTGCTACACGAGTATTTATTGGTTTTAATAGCGTTCTATTTAATTGCAAAATTGGGGAAAACTGTGTTGTTCGCTATAACGCTGTTGTTGATGGTTTAACGCTACCCCCTGCTTTATATATTCCATCCTGCGTACATGTAAATGCCCACAGTGATTTATCTCAGTTTAAGCAAGTTGACCGCGCCTCTTTGCAATTTTCAGAAGAAGTTGCCGCAACTAATGTGCAGTTAGTCGAAGGTTATCGCCGCTTACGTAATGAGTTTTAACTCAATAACCCACTAAAATAAGAGCAGAGTTCACTTTCGCTGTCTCTGCCCTTTCAAAATATATTTAATTAACAATTAATCACGATGAGATAGCCGCGCTTCAGCGTTAGCCAGTTTCTCATCTTCCGCTAAGCACACCGCTGCAGTAAATAACACGTCAGTTGAAGAGTTAAGCGCCGTTTCTGCTGAATCCTGTAATACGCCAATCATCACACCAACCGCGACCACTTGCATCGCAATTTCATTTGAAATACCGAACATGTTACAAGCTAATGGGATCAGTAATAGTGAACCGCCGGCAACGCCTGATGCGCCACATGCACACACCGCAGCAACCACACTTAATAACAGTGCCGTTGGGATATCAACTGGAATACCTAGAGTATGTACGGCGGCTAACGTCAGTACTGTAATCGTTACCGCTGCACCAGCCATATTAATGGTTGCACCTAATGGGATAGAAACAGAGTAAGTATCTTCATGTAGATTCATGCGACGACACATCCCCATATTCACAGGGATATTTGCTGCTGAACTACGTGTAAAGAATGCTGTTACCCCGCTTTCACGTAAGCAAGCGAGAACTAATGGGTATGGGTTACGTTTCATTTTCCAGTAAACAATCAATGGGTTAACAATGAAAGCAACAATCAGCATACAGCCAATCAATACTGCGAGAACGTGAATATAGCCTTTTAAGGTTGCAAAGCCTGTCGTTGCGATAGTGGAAGCAACCAAGCCAAAAATCCCTAAAGGCGCTAAACGGATCACAACCCGTACCAGTTGTGTTACTGCATTAGAAAAGTCATGGACTAAAGTTTTTGTGGTTTCATTTGCATGGCGCAGTGCAATACCCAGCCCGATCGCCCACGCTAAAATACCAATATAATTGCCCTTAATCAGTGCGTCGATAGGGTTCGCAAATATATTGATTAGCAAGCCTTTTAACACTTCAGCAATATTACCCGGTGGATTTAGCTGTGTATCACCTACCGCTAAGACTAAATTTGATGGGAACAGGAAAGAACCAATAACGGCGACAACCGCGGCAAAAAATGTTCCTAAAATATACAACACCAGTATAGGTTTGATATTGGTTTTTTGCCCTTGGCGGTGGTTAGCAATGGATGACATTACTAACACCCAAACCAGTACAGGAGCAACAGCTTTTAACGCACTAACGAATAAATCCCCTAACAACCCGACATTTTTTGCAGCAGATGGCCATAACCATGCAAGCAAAATACCCGCTATCAAGCCAACCAGTATCTGTTTGACTAGACTACCTTGGCTAATAACTCGCCATAACCCTGTTTTATTTGTATCCATAATAGACCTATATTATTTATCTTTATTAGGAATTAAATGTGTTTGCACAGCAAGTATAAGGAATAATAGTCGCCTGAAAAGGCAATTATTCAAAATATACACAATGATTGACTTTGTTTAACAAACATTTTACATAACTGTGATCTCAATAGAGTTTTGTTTCTTATAGTAGAATGGGATAAACAAAATGGTTGAGCGTTTTCAGAGGGTTAAAAAAAATCCCCTGCTTTTCACAGCAGAGGATTTAAAAATAAAAAAGATAAATTAACTTTTTGCTTCGTTGCGTTTATTAACAATTGCATTAATGATTAACGTCACGACTAAAATTGACGCAATCACACCCAACGAAATCGGTGTTGGGATATGGAAAATATCAATCAATAGCATTTTTATACCGATAAAGCTTAAAATTACCGCTAAACCGTATTTTAGCATTGAGAATTTTTCAGCAACCCCTGACAACAAGAAATACATGGCACGTAGGCCTAAAATTGCAAATAAATTCGATGTTAAAACAATGAATGGGTCAGTCGTCACCGCAAAAATAGCGGGTATACTGTCCACCGCAAATATCACGTCACTAATTTCAACTAAAATCAGCACTAAAATAAGTGGGGTCGCAAATAGGACGCCATTACGTTTAATAAAGAATTTTTCACCATGTAATTCATCCGTCATACGTAAATGAGAACGAACCCATTTTACTAGCGGTTTATCCGTTATTGGCGAGTCATCTTCTTTGGCAAAAGCCATTTTCAAACCAGTAAATAGCAAGAACAAGCCAAATACATACAAAATCCAGCTAAATTGTGTGACTAACCAACTACCTGCAAAAATCATAATCGTACGAAGTACGATAGCGCCTAATACTCCATAAACCAACACACGACGCTGTAAAGTTGCAGGAATGGCAAAATAACTAAATAACATCAACCAAACGAATACGTTATCAACAGCTAATGCTTTTTCTAATAAATAACCCGTTAAGAACGCCATGGTTTGGCTATCAGCAAACTCACGCCCTACGTTCTCATTAAGATACCACCAAAAACCCGCTGCAAAGAGAAGCGAAAGCGTTACCCACACGATACTCCAAGCCGCAGCTTGTTTCATCGACATTGCTTGGCCTTTGTGTTTCCCTTGCCAGAACAAATCAATGAGTAACATAAGTAAAATAATAACGGCAAAACTACCCCATAAAATCGGGTTACCAACTGAGTGCATTTTCCTTTCCCTTAAAAAACAAAAAACGGCTGATATCCAGAAGACATCAGCCGCTTAAAATTCGTTAACCACAAGCTATTTCTTTTGGTTGTAAATTATGAGCAAACCTCGCCTTCTGGCAAGGTCTCACTTACAACACAAATAACCTAAAAATAGGTAACTGTGGTGCTCGGCTACCGGGTGTAATGTGTACACCGTAATGACGATAAACCGACAAGAAGAAGTTACTCCCCTTTGCTATGGCGATAAGATACGGTAAATAGTCTTAAAATGCAATAATTAGCCTTTATTGTTTTATCGTTATTTTTTTACATTAAAAGATAAATTAACAAGTATATTTCGCATACTCTCGGTAAAAAGCGGGTTAAACGCCATTTTTAAGCACTTTACATCGTTCCATGCCGCGCAATAAATCGTAAAAATCGGCCAAAACTTAAATGAATTCTAAAAATAAGCTTAAAATTTACTGTTTAGTTATTTTCTGTTTTGTTAAAGTGAGCGTGCTTTACACTAACAGCCTGAGGAAACACTACTTTCACTTTGGCATTCACTTAATCCATTTCTCCCTGCCCAACAACAAGTTTGTTGCTGTTATTGCCGTTTAGGAAACATTAATGGAATTAGTTAAAGAACTTTTTTTCGCCCTTTGGCACCAAGATTATGTCACCCTATCTAACCCATCGTTAGTGTGGTCGATTTACTTCATGCTGTTCGCTATCTTGTTTCTTGAAAACGGGGTGTTGCCTGCAGCGTTTTTACCTGGCGATAGCTTATTGATTTTAGTTGGTGTTCTCATCGCTAAAGGCACATTAAGTTATCCGCTCACTATTGTAATTTTAACCGCTGGCGCCAGTTTAGGCTGTTGGGTTGGTTATATACAAGGACGATGGCTGGGGAACACACGAATAGTTAAAGGCTGGCTTGAGCACTTACCTGAACACTACCACCAACGCGCTTATGGCTTGTTCCACCGTCATGGCCTCGCTGCCTTGTTAATTGGTCGTTTTTTAGCTTTTGTCAGAACACTACTTCCAACAATAGCAGGGCTAGCTGGCTTGCAAAACGGTCGTTTCCAAGTATTCAATTGGTTAAGTGGCCTACTGTGGGTGTTAATTTTGACTGCAATTGGTTATGGCTTTGGTAAAAGCCCGATTTTCCTACAATATGAACATCATATTATGAACATTTTGATGTTGATCCCTGTAGGGCTACTGATCCTTGGCTTAATTGGTAGCATTGCTGTTGTCGTTAAGAAAAAATTCTCAAATAAAAAAGCGAATTAATTCTCCATGCGGGAACTCTCAGTTCTCGCATTTTCATTTTTACTTAATTTTACGTCTTAGTATCCCCACTCCCCGCAATTAAATTAACTAACTGATATTTATAGAATTTCTATAAATACTGTTTTTTACATTTTTTCTTAACCCCTAATTTATTATTGAATAACTCATTGCACTTAATGCAAAAACAGTTATTGTTAATACAGTGAAGTTTCTTTTCTATTGATAGGAGGTTCTATATGTCATCAAATCATTCATCAGAAGACCTACGCGCAGAACTAAAAGCGTTAGCAGATTCTCTTGAAGCCGTATTGAATGATACAGGCGAGAAGTCGAAAGAAGAGATTGAAAGCTTGAAATCCAAAGCGAAAGATGTACTTTACTCATCTCGCGCTAAACTCGGTCAAACCACCGAAAGGATCACTGAGCAAACTAAAGAAATTGCGGGCCGTGCAGACAACTATGTCAAAGAAAACCCATGGACTGGTATCGGTATCGGTGCTGCTGTTGGTGTGGTTCTTGGCGTACTTCTCGCGAAACGTTAATTGCTTATGGAACAAAATCAACAACGTCAGGGCCCCGGTAAAGGGGTCCTTGAAATACTGCAACGCATTGCCAGTATTACCGTTAATATTGTTGAAACTCGCCTTCAACTCATTGCCGTTGAGCTCGAAGAAGAGAAAGTTAATTTTATCCAGTTGTTATTGTTAGTTGGACTAGCGCTTCTTTTTACTGCTTTTGGCCTAATGTGTTTAATTGGTCTTATTTTTTGGTCTGTTGACCCTGTTTATCGTTATCAAGCACTTGCTATAACAACAGGGTGCTTAGTCCTACTCGCCATTACCTTTGCTATTTGGGCTCTCAAAAAAGCAAAGCAGTCTACCTTATTGAGCTCCACACGGGAGCAATTAAGCCAAGACGCGAATGCATTAGCAGGTAAAGATAATGACCAGAAATAAACGCCAATTACTTGCCGCAAAAAAACAACGGTTACTCAACAGAATTGAGCAGCAACGGAGCGACCTTGCTGCAAGTTCTGAAGATTGGCTACGAGTGACCGCTCCTTATGACCGTACATGGAAAACCTTCGTTACCTTCCGTCCTTTATTTATTGCGGCAACAGGCCTGCTTTCGATTTATTCACTGAAAAAACCCAAACGCATACTTCAATTAGGGAAAAAAGCCTTCACAATGTGGGGTATAGCAAGGACAATTCAAAGTACGATCAATGCAGGAAAGAAGTAATTTCAATTAAAATCAATATGCTAAATTAAGCCTCTTCACTTTAGCTAGCTCCCCTTCATCACCATTCAATTTTTTTGACTATCTTTGTTAATAAGCTTTGCTTTTTATTGAATAAGCAAATGACTATTATAAGCCCATCAAATGTTTTCTTACCTATTTGTGCTGAAAACAACATTACAAAGCGACACATATCGCAAATACTTTATATTTAATGGCTTATTAGTCTGGAGAATCTTAATGAAAAATTTAGAAAATGGTGCGGTATTGTTAGCTCGTATTATGATGCCAATTCTGTTCATTGTTGCTGGGTATGGAAAACTGGGAGATGCATACGCAGGAACACAACAATACATGCAAGCAATGGGTGTTCCAGGCTTTTTATTACCTTTAACCATTTTATTAGAACTTGGTGGCGGTTTAGCCATTCTATTTGGTTTCTTAACACGAACTGTAGCCCTATTTACTGCAGGCTTTACCGTATTAACGGCGCTACTGTTCCATATCGACTTTAGCGTTGCACCAAATAGTTTAATGTTTATGAAGAACTTTACTATCGCAGGCGGTTTCTTACTATTAGCAGTAACCGGCCCAGGGAAATTTAGTATTGACCATTTATTAAATAAAAAATGGTAATTCCGATTTCATTATCACCCTTATTACCTTATTGACTTTATTTGTTTGTCCAACTTATACCTCCCTTGGGAGGTATTTTTTTATTTAAATCTTTTGAATCGCTACCAGCAAACCCTACTCGTAAACTCTAAATAGTTTAAGTTGTAGGTAGGCGACAAATTAGTCGAGCGGTTTTATCTTTTCAGCCACGGTTAACTTCTAAATAATTCGTGCTACAACTGAGCTATGACTGAGATAGTTTTACTCTTTTGAATCGCTACCAGCAAACCTTACTCGTAAACTCTAAATAGTTTGAGTTGTAGGTAGGCGGCAAATTGAGTCATCCCGTGAGCATACATAAGTATGTGACTCGGGTGACTCAATGAAGCCAACACCCCTACGGCTCAAAATATAACGAGTTTACACTCTAAATAATTTGGGGATTTCTCGGAGACACCACGACTTAGCCTCCCCCATACTATCCCGCCGCCACGCCATAATAATATTCGTCTCATGGCTAAACTCTGCGCCAACCACCTTTAAACGCCCTTCGCGAATATCTTGTTCAACCATTGGGTACGGCATCGTCGCAACACCAAGGCCGGCCAACAAGGCTCTGTGTTTATCCTCAATCGTTGACACCGTCAATCGTTGTTGTTTATCCAACAACTGCACCGTGATCACAGGCCGCTCACGAGCGGTATCAGCCACTGCAATTCCACGGTATTTCACTCGAGTCGCATCAGATAACGGCTCAGGTTCTTGGTGAATGGGATGATCCGGGCTCGCTACATAAATATGATTAACGGTATATAACGATTTAGAGTTAATTTCTGAAGAGGATCGAAAATGCATATCAGGAGCAATGACTATATCCGCTTTACCGCTTTCAAGACGTTCCCATGCTCCCGCCAATACTTCAGTAATTAACGATAACTGTGTTTCTGATTTTTCCGCCAATCGTTCCACCAGCGGAAAAAGTGAATGAACAGGAACTAAAGCCTCACACACGATGGTTAAATGCGTTTCCCATCCTTTTGCAAGCGCTTCCGCATCAGATGTTAGCTTATCAGCGGCTTCAAGTAGGATCCTTCCTCTATCAAGTAGCATCCTACCGACATTGGTAAACTTAGTTCTATGCCCTGAACGGTCAAATAAAATGACATCGAGCTCTTCTTCTAATTTTTGCATGGTATAACTCAGCGCAGATGGGACTCGCCCCAACTCTTCAGCGGCTGCAGCAAAACTACCACGGCGGTCGATTGCATCCATAACCCTTAATGACTCAAGCGTTAATGCTCTCTCTTTACTCATGAAGTTTCTCTTTCAGGAAATTTGAACAAAGGAAACAGATTAACTGGCTAACAATTCAACGTCCAGCTATTTATTATAACAATAGATTATTAACTTATTTATTTTCAATGAGGGTTAACCATTATGATGACATTAAGACCCGCTAACCATTGCGGAAAAGCTGATTATGGTTGGCTACAAGCGCGTTATTCCTTTTCATTCGGCCATTATTTTGACCCAGACTTTATGGGTTTTAAAACTCTCAGAGTGCTGAACCAAGAAGTTATCGCACCACAAAATGCACTACAGCCAAGAACCTATCCACATGTCGATATCTTAAATATCATCCTAAAAGGGCATGCAGAATATCGAGATAGCCTAGGTAACACCATCCAAGCAGATGAAGGTGAGTGTGTGCGTTTTTCACCGCGCCCAGACCTAAGCTACAGCGAACAAAATGTGTGCCCAAAAACACCGTTGACACGTTTACAGCTCTGGCTAAATGCTTGCCCACAGCAAGAATCTTTGCCTTTGCAAAAAATAGCCATTAGTGAAAATGAGAACAAACTTATCGCATCTCCTGACGGGGAAAGTCAAAGCATTCAGTTACGTCAACAAATTTGGATCACCCAAATTCATTTGGCAACTAATGAGTCAACAGCGATCACGCTAAAAGGAAAAAACTCATTCCTTCAGTCTATACATGGTGGAGCGACATTGCGTACACCAAAAGGCGAGCAGTTAGAAATGAATTGCAATGATGGGGCTTTTATCCAAGACGACAATCAAGTCATCATTAGTGCAAATAAACCGTTTAGAGGGCTATTAATCGATCTTGGAGAGCAAAGCTAGCCCTTTTCCTGCTATAGCAGAGTGAATTTTGCGAACGGATTCGCAAATTTTATGATTTACATATCCTACATATTGACATGCTTGTGTTAGAGTCCTGCCATTAGCGAGCAAAAAACAAGTCATTTTCTTGCTCAAATGCTTTTTCGTTTTGATTTTAAAGGTGTTTCCGTGGCTCTATTCACTCAACAGCGACATAATCAAATTTTTGCTCAAATTCTCAATGAGGTAGTGCCTCAAGACGAGTTAGCCAAAAATTTCTCCGTTTCTACTCGAACTATTCGTTCTGATATCAATGAAATCAATGAATTGATACAGCCATATAGTGCTCATATTGTATATGAGCGAGGTCGCGGTTACCGACTAAAAATTGAAGACGAAGCCCTATTTGCTACCTTTACTCAACAAAGTGATGAAGACAATCAGATTCCTCGCACTAGCAAAGAGCGCATTGATGCCCTGCTATTAAAACTCTTGATGTTATCACTCCCCGTAAAACTTGATGATATCGCTGAAGAGTGGTTTATCAGCCGTGGCACTTTACAGCAAGATATGGGTGCGGTGAGAGAACAGCTTCATAAATACCAAATTGCATTAGAAAGTATCCCTCATCAAGGCATTCGTTTGAACGGTAGCGAGTGGGCAGTTCGAGCTTGTATGACCGAAACTTTATGGCGCCGCTATTCCGCACAGATAACCCCTGATTTAACCACTTTCCGCCCTGATTGCCTTGATAATTTAGACCTGACATATATCGATAAAGTTTTACATAACAGTATGAATCGCTTTGATATTCGAATTAGCAACGAAGGGCATTTATACCTGGTTTTTAATTGTGCGGTGACTATTTTGCGTATCACTCGTGGTCATGAACTCACCACCTCCGTCAAAAATGATGACAGTGAAGAAGTGATCCGCAAAGCCTGTGATGAAATATCCAAAGGTTTAATCTACTTTCTTGGCAATGACCTTTCAGGGGCAGAACTTAGCTATTTGCATGACCAAATCGTTGCCCAACGCATTAGTAACCAAGACTCTAGTACGCAAAAAAGTGGTACTCATAATGAGCTATGTGAATATATTTTAAATTATATTAATGAATTATATAATTATGACTTACGGAGCGATGAAAAACTCAAAAAAGATCTCAATACTCATCTTGCATCGCTGATCACCCGTTTGCAGTATCATATTTCCACACCAAACCCGCTATTATCTGATATCAAACAATATTACCCGTTCGCCTATGATGTCACACTGAGCGCGTTAACCAGTGCAAGTAAGCAATTACTCCCCCACCCAATCAGTGAAGATGAACTAGGTTACCT
This sequence comes from Providencia rettgeri, assembly GCF_013255915.1. Lineage (GTDB taxonomy): Bacteria > Pseudomonadota > Gammaproteobacteria > Enterobacterales > Enterobacteriaceae > Providencia > Providencia hangzhouensis. The sequence goes on from NZ_CP053896.1 coordinate 3,817,691, forward strand.
TGCGGTTCATATTGGAGTCAGCCTCGAACGTAACTATGGCGCTGGCTCCATTCGCCAAACAGAAGTACTGGTAGTCACTGATGCAGGGAACTCCACGTTTCGCGTGGTTGAATCTAAAATCATGCGTGAATTTCCACAGCTCAAATTTAGCCGAGGGTTAACGTTACAAGAGTATGAATCCTTGGATGAAGTCTCTGAAGATTTCGTGATTACCACTGTACGAATTTCAGAGAAAAATAAGCCTGTTATTAAAATTGCTCCGTTCCCAACACCCTATCAACTAGAGCAAGTTGGCCGCCTCGCCATGGTTGATCAAACTCGCCCTTATATTATCGAGCGCTTTTTTGATGAACGATTCTTCATGGTAATTAATGAAAAAATTAGCCAAGAAGAGCTCTTTCAAATGGTTTGCAATAAATTGCAGCAAGAAGGCTACGTCACACCTGATTTCTACCCTTCACTACAAGAGCGTGAATCAATTGTTTCCACCTTGCTCGGGGAAGGTATCGCATTGCCTCACTCTTTAGGTCTACTTGCCAATAAAACAGTGGTTGCAACCGTTGTCGCCCCGAAAGGCATTGAGTGGAATAAGGAAACCAAAGAAAATGCTTATGTCATTTTCTTATTAGCTATCAGTAAAACAGACTATGAAGAAGCAATGGCTATTTATGACCTTTTCGTTACCTTTGTAAAAGAAAAGACAACACGTCGCTTAGTGAGTGTCAAAAATTTCAATGAGTTCCAAGTAATAGCTAAAGATAGCTTAGCGCGTATCCTCTAACTTGGTAGCAATTTCCACTTTGTAGTGGAAAAGTGGAAGTTGCTGACTTTTACGTGATCCTAACCACAACTCTTATAAATACTTTCCTATCCTAAACTGTCTATTTTACGGCCAAAGTGACTAAATGGAAGCGAGTACAACCCACGCAACATCATTTCCATTTATAGCTTCCACTTCCCTTTCCAGTTCCTTTTTTTGTTTCCATTTTTTAATTAAAAAAATAGTCAATTGATAAATAACATATTTTATCCAAAGTATTGTTATTCACATCTTATTTAGATAGTTGACTGATGTCAATTTTTCCACTTAATTTCCAAATAGAGCAAAAAATACACCAAAAATACATTTATTAATTTCCAAACAATTTCCACTTATAAGTGGAAATTTCCTGCCTGCAAAAATGAACAAGAACAGACTAAGGTATTAAGCATGAAGGAACAGAGTAGTCTAACTTGCAATATTACTTTGGATTTTAAATAGTTATGAGTGAATCAGTTGTCGTTTTTAAAATGTTAGAACATAACCTTGATATTGATGAGGTGACACAAAAACTGCTAGCAGTGATTACTGACTGGCTCAAGCAGGAGGACTGCTACACCACAGATGTACAACAACAGATGTTGGAGTCTCATTTACGTGCCATGGTCGGTAGAGCAAAAACGGGTGAAGCCTTACCAGAAGTCGATATCAGCTTATTCGATGAAATTTCTGAACATTCGATAGTGCTCGCACAGCGGGTTGTTGACACACTTCCTGGATTAGCACCTGAAGAGACTTATTTACTCTCTGTTCACTTTGAAGTCGCACGTTCAAATGATTAATTACTAATTTGGTAGGATTTGGAGAATATTTTATGAAACAGATAGTTGTTGTTATCGGTGACCGTTTAGGTAAAGGCCAAAAAGTAGCTGCCGGTGTTGAAGCTGCGGGTGGCAAAGCCGTTGTTGTTCCGGGGGTCGCTGCTGATATGAAACTCGGTGATGTCATGAACGCAGAACAAGCCGATTTAGGCATCTCATTTTGTGGTAGTGGTGGCGCTGGCGCAATTACCGCTCAAACTAAATATGGCTATAAAGCTCGCTATGGGATGCGCTCTATTGAAGAGGGAGAAACCGCGATTGCAGACGGTTGCAATGTATTAGGTTTCGGTTTTATGGACAAGGAAGAGTTAGGCGAGCGCTTGGTAAAAGCATTCAATAAAAAATACGGCAACGCTTAATGAAAAAATCTATCGAAACGGTTGTACGGGTTACAGGGCAAGGCGACACTAAGCAAAAAGCAATAGCTGACGCCTTAAATTCAATTCAAAAAACCGTACTGAAGAACAGCACAGATATCATCCTACGGATAGAACCAAAGGATGTTGAAGTGATTAGTGCTCACTCTCATTCGCGGACAGAAAAATTTCTTTTTCTCTTTTTGCCACGCAAACGTGAACATTTTCGTGTTGTACTCGACGTTTCGCTGGATGTCACTTTACTTTCTGTCAACGAAATACCATTTACAGAACAATAATAGCAATCAGGTCTGGAGTTAATTCCATGAGTGAAACTGCATCTTTTTTAGAAATATTGGGCATGTCCCTGATCATCGGTGGGCTCTGCGGCTTTGGCTTAGGCGCAGGGGCTGCGCGTATGTTCCACGCACCAACCGTACAAGGTATGGGGGCATTCCGTACATTGGGTGAGCTGAACGCTTGTGAAGGCGACCCAGCGTCTCATTTTTCTTTCGGCTTAGGGTTCTTCTTTAACGCATGGGCATCGTCAGTTGCTGCTGGGGCATTTACACAAGATGTTGACCATCGCATCATCCCAAACTGGGGCGCGGCTGCACTATTAACCAAAAACCGTAGTGTCGCTGACACACTGCATAACCCGAAAAAAATGGCTATCGCTTGTGCCATCATTGGGGCATTAGTTGTCGCCTTCTTAAACACAACCGCTTCCGCAGTTCCTGCTGCACTACAAACGACAGCCATTAACGTACTAGTGCCTGCCGCAAACTTGTTAGTTAATACCGTGATGCCAGTCATCTTCTGGTTAGCCGCCATGGATGCAGGGCGTCGTTCAGGTTTCTGGGCAACATTATTTGGTGGTTGTGCTCAGCTAATCATGGGGAATGCTATCCCTGGTTTAGTTTTAGGTATCTTGATTGGTAAAGGCGTTGATGACAACGGCTGGAACCGTATCACTCGTACAATGATGATAACCGTGGTTCTCTTGTTCGTTCTCAGCGGCTTCTTCCGTGAGTTCGACCTGAAGATGATCACCTCTTTCAACCTAGATAAACCATTGTGGCTTGAATACGTCCACGGTCTGCTGAGCGGGAAATAATCATGACAACAGAAATTAACAAACAAGATTTTTGGTACGCAGAATGGTCCTTCCCGATTTTTGTTGGGTTGCTTTCCGCAGGGATCTTCGCAGGTACCCACATGTATGTCGTCTACGGTTTTGGGGCATTTAACGAAGTGGCGTTCGTCGCCATGTTACGTGCAGGGTTAGATACCGGGGTTTACGGCGCAGTCGCAGCATTTGGTGCAAGTTTCTTATTTGCTAGGATCATCGAAGGTTCATTGGTCGGTATTTTAGATATCGGTGGTGCACTGCAAACCGGTATTGGCCTCGGTGTTCCCGCCTTATTTTTAGCCGCTGGTTGGGATTTTTTAGTCACTAACTTCTGGATGTCGTTACTAACTGGCTTATTCCTTGGCGTATTAATCGGCTTACTGATTGTATTTGCGCGTAAATTCACGATTGCTCAGGCTAACTCAACCTTTGGTGCTGACGTCATGATGGGTGCGGGTAATACCTCTGGCCGTTTCTTAGGTCCATTAATTATTTTAGCTGCGATGGCCGCATCCATTCCAATCGGAATTGGCTCTTTAATTGGCGCATTGATTTTCTATGTATGGCAAAAACCCGTTGCCGGTGGCGCCATTTTAGGTGCTATGTTGTTCGGTTATTTCTTCCCAATCGTCGCTTAACCAACACTCTCCCGGGGCATATGCTCCGGGTTACTGAATAGCATAAATTAAAAACAGACTCGAAATAGTTCAAAGAGTAGCGGAAGTGCTGCCAACAACGCTGCGGTTGACATCATTTAGAATACGCACTTAGGCATACTCTAAATAATTCAAATTGCAGCTAGGCGGCAAACGACGATATCCCTAGGAGCATACAAAAGTATGTGACTAGGGTAGCGGAAGTGCTGCCAACAACGCTGTGGTTGACATCATTTAGAATACGCACTTAGGCATACTCTAAATAATTCAAATTGCAGCTAGGCGGCAAACGACGATATCCCTAGGAGCATACAAAAGTATGTGACTAGGGTAGCGGAAGTGCTGCCAACAACGCTGTGGTTGACATCATTTAGAATACGCACTTAGGCATACTCTAAATAATTCAAATTGCAGCTAGGCGGCAAACGACGATATCCCTAGGAGCATACAAAAGTATGTGACTAGGGTAGCGGAAGTGCTGCCAACAACGCTGCGGTTTGAAGTATGACGAGTATCGAGTATAAAGAGGACAACTATGTACACTTTAATCATCAAACAAGGTAAGCGTATCGATGGCTCGATTATCGACATTCTTATTAAAGATGGAAAAATCGAAGCGGCAGGCCCTGAATTAGCGAATAATCAGCAAGCCGAAAAAGTCATTGACCTACAAGGAAAAACTTATGTCAGTGCTGGGTGGATTGACTCTCATGCTCATTGCTTTGTTGAGTCACCTATTTACTTCGATGACCCTGATTTAGCAGGAGCCGCTGGCGGAGTTACCTCACTGGTTGATGCAGGTAGTGTCGGTGCTGATGATATTGATAAATTTTATCAGCTCACCCAGAAATCAAAAACGAATGTCTTTTCTCTGTTAAATATTTCACGTATTGGCATCATTGCGCAAAATGAATTGTCGGATATGAACAACATCAATGAAGCCTGCTTTCAAGACGCTATCGAACGCCACTCCGGCTTTGTTGTTGGTATGAAAGCCCGTATGAGTAAAAGCGTGGTTGGTGAAAATGGCATTACCCCACTGGTTAAAGCTAAAGAAATGCAGAAAAAACACCATCTTCCACTCATGGTGCATATTGGCAACAACCCGCCGGATATTGATGAAGTCGCTGATTTACTGACGCGCGGCGATATCATCACTCACTGCTTTAATGGCAAACCCAATAAGATTTTAGGCGAAGATGGCTACCTAAAACCATCAATTGCTCGCGCACTCGCACGGGGTGTCATATTAGATGTTGGACATGGCGGTGAAAGCTTTAGCTTTAAAGTTGCAGAGCAAGCGATGCGCATTGGCACTTACCCTGACATCATCAGTTCCGATATTTACCACCGCAACCGCGTTAATGGCCCTGTTTATAGCCTCGCTTTTGTGATGACCAAATTTCTGTGTATGGGCTTTAGTGCGGAACAAGTGCTTCGCTGCGTTACCGAAAAAGCCGCCAACTTCTTATCGTTACCCGCGAAAGGCTATTTAAGGCCGGGCTTTGACGCCGACATAACCCTTTTTGACCTTAAAGAAGAGCAAACAGAGCTCACGGATGCAGAAGGCGAACACCGTATAGGCACTCACCGCTTCGTACCATTGGCTGCTATCGTCGGTGGAAAACACATTATTCATGCACAAGGTGAATCAGAACATGCAATCGATTTATGATAAATATCAGTTAAAACACGTTATTAATGCCTCTGGCCGCATGACAATTCTGGGTGTTTCAACGCCAACTCCAGAAGTTGTTGAACGTGTTGCTTATGGATTAAATAATTATTTTGAAATTAAAGACTTAGTTAATAAAACTGGCGAATATATTGCTAATCTATTAAATGTTGAAGCTGCGGTAGTTGTATCTTGTGCCTCTGCTGGTATTGCACAAGCTGTTGCAGCGGTGATTGTACAAGATGATGATGATTTACTGCTCAATTTGCATTCATCCGACAAAGTTGTTCCTCGTGAAATTATTTTACCTAAAGGCCATAACGTTAATTTTGGTGCCCCTGTGGACACAATGGTAAGCTTAGGTGGCGGTAAAGTAGTCGAAGCGGGTTTTGCTAATGAGTGCAGTGCCGCCCAGTTAGCAGCAAAAATCACCCCCAATACAGCCGCTATTTTGTACATCAAATCACACCATACCGTGCAAAAAAGCATGTTAACCGTGGAACAAGCCGCCAAAGTGGCTCATGACCACCAGCTCCCCCTGATCGTTGATGCCGCAGCAGAAGAAGAACTTACCGCTTACTACCAAGCCGATGGCGATATTGTGATTTACAGCGGAGCAAAAGCAATCGAAGGCCCAACAAGCGGTCTGGTTATCGGTAAAAAACAATATATTGAGTGGGTAAAACGCCAAAGCCAAGGTATTGGCCGTGCGATGAAAGTAGGTAAAGAAGGTATTTTGGGGCTCACACTCGCTATCGAACAGTACCTGACTGCTACCAAAGAAACAGGCGCAGAGATGGTTAATCGAATGAGTCAATTCATCAGTGATTTAAATGCCATTAAAGGTATCTCTGCTCGAGTCGTCTGGGATGGTGCAGGACGTGATATTGCCCGTACCGAAATTAGCTTTGATGAAAAAATGATAGGCAAAACCACTTACCAAATCATGGCTGAGCTAAAACAGGGCGATACCGCGATTTACTTCCGTGAGTACAAAGCCAACGAAGGAAAAGTAGAGGCTGACATTCGTAGTGTTAGCACTGAACAACTTGATGTTATTTCTAAGAATATTCGTTTGTTAGTAGAAGGAATTTAAGATGAAATTGTCACCGAATTTTTATCGTGACCGTGTCTGTTTAAACGTACTGGCAGGCAGCCATCAGAATGCAAAAGATATCTATGCCGCAGCAGAAACCTTTGTTGTTGTTGGTGTTTTATCTAAAAATTACCCTGACTTAGAAAGTGCAATTGCTGATATGCGCATTTATGCACAAGAAACCGATAATGCATTATCAGTTGGTCTCGGCGCTGGCGACCCAAATCAGTCAACCATGGTGTCGTTAATTGCAAAAGAAGTTCAACCACAACACGTTAACCAAGTATTCACTGGTGCACCAATTAGCCGTGCACTATTAGGCCAAAACGAAACCTTCGTGAATGCGCTCATATCACCAACAGGCACGGTAGGTATGGTGAAAATTTCTACAGGCCCACTAAGCTCTCAAGCGCCAGATGGCATTGTTCCGGTTGAAACCGCCATTATGATGCTTAAAGACATGGGTGCTGACTCAGTTAAATTCTTTAATATGAAAGGATTAACATATATTGAAGAATATAAAGCCATTGCCAAAGCTTGCGCTGACTTTGATTTTTCTTTAGAGCCTACAGGCGGCATTGATTTAGATAACTTTGCTGAAATTTTGCAAATTGCCCTTGATGCAGGCGTGAAAAAAATCATTCCTCATATTTATAGTTCCATCATTGATAAAGAAACGGGCAACACTCGCCCAGAAGATGTACGTCAATTATTGCAGATGGTTAAGCAAGCGGTTAATTGATGCGGCAGTAAGCAGTAAGTGAGAAAATAAATATAAGCGAGTAAATAAGTATAAATAAGTAGTACAAAATCTGTCATCATGACAAAACAACAAGTTGCCCCGCTCATCATTGTATGCAGCGGGGCTTTTTATTGCACATCAATGACCTATCATTCTTGCATTTGGTATAATATGAAACCAATAATTATCAGGTACTGGGCTATCCCAAACGCCAAAATACATAGCAATACCAATAATAATAAATAAAACTGCTAAGGTTAGAATTGCCATCATCCAACCCGATAAGCGAAATTGACGTTTTTTTGTTGGCACTTGCAATGAAAAATCCAACGTTGATGCAACAGGGCAAGACTCAACGCAAGTCATACATCCCGTACATTCCACCGTTCTTACAGTAATTAACTTATCGACAGGTATCCGTGATGGGCAGTTCTTGGCACATTTTCCGCAATCAATACAACTTTCCACATTTCGCCGAATTTTAAATGGCGAAAATAACGAAAAAATGCCTAACAAAGCGCCATAAGGGCACAAATAACGGCACCAAGCATTACGAATAAACAAGCTTGCTATCACTAAAATGACCACAGTAATAAGCGCAAACAAGCTAATATAACGAAAAAAATCCAACATTTTTACGTCAATAATGATCCCATAAGGCGACATCATAAAATATTGGATCATCTGTGCAGACATGGAAAATGCAATATAAAGAAAGAAACCTAATAACAAATATTTTAGGCCCCTTAAAGGGATATCGAGCCATTTAGGTAAGCTAATTTGGTTTTGATAACGAAAGACTTTTTTCCCTAACTTACCAGTGTACTCTGATATTGTGCCAATCGGGCACATCCATGAACAAAATGCTTTTTTGAACAGTAAGCTAATCACAATAAAAGAGACTAATAAAAACATTGAGGCCGCATGAATTGGCGGAAAACTCCCCGTTTCCAAGGTATATTTTAAATTCATTAACCCCGCAATCGGCAGCCAACCTTCAATTCCACCAGGGCGAGGAAGGTGAATTGTCGCCCCTCCAGTTTCGTAATATCGTACCCAGTAATAGAAGGTAACTCCAATATAAATATTGATTGCCAATAGCGTGAACTGTACAAATTTACGCCATGTTGATGCATTTCGCCAATCACTCCAAGGGAGTTTTCCCCCAGTTGTACCTGGGCGACGTTGGTACCTTACACGTGATTTCTTTATCATCTACGCACATCTCTTTAACATGCATTATAAATACCACTATTGTAATTACATATTCACATAGCGTATTGATTTGCATCAGAGCGTGACGATATTGATGATTTCAGAAAAACGAGGTGACAAGATTAGCTTGCGGCAATAAACAGCTCTAAATAGTTCAGCTTGTAGGTAGGCGGCAAGGGAGGATATCTCTAGGAGCATACATAAGTATGTGACTAGAGTAGCCGAGAGCAGCCAACACCCCTACAAGTTGAAATATGACGAGTAATAAAAAAGGCTATAGCAATAAAAGTGCTATAGCCTTTTTTATTTGTCTGTGGAGTTGGCCGATAAGCCGGGTTCTGTCATGGACAACCATTCATCTAGGCCAGCACTTGCGCACTGGCTCCAGCAACCTACCCGAGTTCAATGCGGGCCGCACCATAAGAACCCCTATTTGGTCTTGCTCCGGGTGGAGTTTACCGTGCCACGAACTGTTGCCAGTCGCGCGGTGCGCTCTTACCGCACCCTTTCACCCTTACCTGATCCTGTAAACAGGCCATCGGCGGTTTGCTCTCTGTTGCACTAGTCGTAGGCTCACGCCTCCCAGACGTTATCTGGCACCCTGCCCTATGGAGCCCGGACTTTCCTCCCCTCTACCCGTCTCCCGAAGGGACTACGATAAAGCAGCGGTTGTCTGGCCAACTCCGCGGCGAATTATAGGCACTTTGTTGTTGCTTGTACAGACTCTAGCGTGTGCAATTTACCACTTATATCAATCAAATCGTGGTATTTGCCCAAAAATCATTCATCACTTTGATTATCAAGCATCAACTTATACAACATATTTTTCTTGAGACCATAAATTTCAGCCGTGATTGCAGCCGCTTTTTTAGGGGGTAATTCTTTTTGTAATAAATTTAATGTTCTCACCACTTCAGGGGAAACTGCGGAGTCATCAGCTGGCTTGTTATACCCTTCGACAATCAACACCATTTCGCCACGGTGACGGTTTTCATCTTCTTTTACCCAAGCGAGTAATTCCCCCACTGGGCGGCCTTCAATGGACTCCCACGTTTTCGTAATTTCACGTGCTAAAACAACATGGCGATCCGGTCCCCAGACTTCCACCATATCTGCTAAACTGTCTAACAAACGGTGGGTTGATTCATAGAAAATCAGCGTGCGAGTTTCTTGTTCGAGAGATTGTAAAACATCTTTACGCCCTTTTGTTTTAGCGGGTAAAAAACCTTCATAACAAAAACGGTCTGAGGGTAAACCCGCTGCTGATAACGCGGTAATAGCAGCACAGGCACCCGGTAAAGGTACGACACGAATACCCGCTTCGCGGCAACGATTAACTAGATGATAACCTGGATCATTAATTAAAGGTGTACCCGCATCGGAGACTAATGCGATACTATCACCTTGTTGAAGTCGACTAATTAATTGATCTGCCTTTTGCTGTTCATTATGATCATGCAGAGCAAACAACCGCGCATTTATCGCAAAATTCTGTAATAGAATGCCTGAATGCCGAGTGTCCTCTGCTGCAATAAGGTCAACATGTTTAAGAACATCCAACGCGCGTTGCGTTATATCCCCCATATTACCAATTGGGGTAGGGACAATATACAGCGTGGATGCCATAACCACAGCTTGATTAGGTTGGTTCATTGTTTCATCCGAATAGCCGGTTTAAAATTAAGCAATTGAAAAATACACCATTGGATACAGTATGCGTCCTTCAATTTTTTTGCATTTGAAAAAAGGGTTAATCTGCACAGCAATGCTGTCCACATTTGCACTGTCAGGGTGCCAAATTGTCTCGGAATACTTTCCGTCAACCCAAAAAACGCCTGAGCAAAGCACATCTGATGATGCTAGCCGTTACCAAGCAATCATTGATGCTGCACAAGGTAAGCCTTCAATGGAGGCGATACGGGCCTACATTAGCCAAGAACCTTTATTAAAAACAGCCGCTGAACGCCAAGCTAATATTGATGGGTTATGGCAGATGTTAACACAGTTAACGCCAGAACAAATTCATGGAATTGGAGCAGATGAAAATATTCTCCAAGGCTGGGTCGATCTTTTAGATATTTATCAAAACAACCTAGACGACACAGATGCTTTACTTGCAGGCTATAACGATTGGAAAATGCGTTACTCGAATAACCCTGGAGTGACGGCAACGCCGACTCTTTTGCAACAAGCCATGATACCTCAAGTGGGCAAAAACCCTAAGATTGCATTGTTTTTACCCATGAGTGGGCAAGGACAAGTATTCGGTCAAGCGATTATGCAAGGCTTTATGGATGCACAAAAAGGCCTGCCTCAAGGGCCCGCTACTCAAACAGCCATAACACCGCCACCAAGTAGTGGAAATGATGTGCTTGACCAAATTTATGAACAAGTTGCAGCAACAACAGGTAATGCTCCCACTTCTAGCGATAGCGACGTGGTGACATCAACTTTGCGTATTGATGCCGCCCCTGTGAATACCCAAAGCGTCAAAGTGTTTGATACCACAAACAAGCAAATGCCTGAGCTTATTGAACAAGCGAAAAATGAAGGTTTCAATCTTATTGTTGGGCCATTATTAAAAAGTGACGTTCAAGTTATTACCCAAATGGGAGCACCTGTTAGTGTGCTCGCCCTCAATGAGCTTGATGCGAACCAATTACAGCCTCGACCTAATCTTTGCTATTTTTCATTATCGCCAGAAGATGAGGCACAAAATGCTGCCGCATACATGAAAGCTGAAGGTAAGCAAATGCCATTGGTATTAGTTCCCGCTAATGCTTTCGGTGATAGGATAGCCAAAGCCTTTGCACAAGGGTGGCAAGAAAAAGGCGGCGGGACCGTTTTAATGCAAACCTTTGGGTCTGTCCCTTCTTTAAAAGAGTCGATTAATCGCGGCGCAGGTATCCGTATGACAGGAACGCCTGTGAATACCGGAATACAATCGATAGACTCACAATATGTCGATTCAACTGGTGCGATTGACGGCGTTTATATTGTTGCCACTCGTGATGAGCTGACCTTAATCAAGCCAATGATTGAAATGGCAATTAGTTCTCGTTCTCGCCCTTCGCTTTATGCAAGCTCTCGCAGTAACCAAGCTGGATCTGGCGCAGACTACCGCTTTGAAATGGATGGCGTTAAATTTAGCGAAATCCCTTTACTCGCTGGTGCAAACAATAACTTACGTAAACAAGCCCAACAAAAGCTGAACAATGATTACTCTTTATTCCGCTTATATGCCATGGGTATTGACGCATGGTCTTTAGCCAACAATTACGACAAACTACAGCAATCGGGACAATTTCGTATCAATGGTGCATCAGGAACCTTGAGTACTACACCAAACTGTGTAGTGTTCCGAGAATTACCTTGGTTGCAATTTAAACAAGGCAAAGTGGTTTCCTCACAATAACATCACTGAATACTTCATTTTTTTTCAGACAAGGACGTCATGAAAATTATGCCAAAAGCCATACAATGGTTAACAGGCCGGTACTATGAAAATCAAGTGCTCGCATACCTGAAACAGCAGGGATTAACATTTGTTGAACGTAATGCAAGGAACCGAGGCGGAGAAATCGACCTCATAATGCGAGATAATACAGGTTGGGTATTTGTTGAAGTTCGGTTTCGCAAGAATTGTGATTACGGAGATGCACTTTTATCAGTAAACTGGCACAAACGTCGAAAACTATTAGCTGCTGCCAAATATTGGCTCTCACAAAGGCAAGAAAGTTTTGAAACCAGCGCATGCCGTTTTGATATCTGCGCCATCACGGGAAACCAATTTGATTGGATACAAAATGCATTTAACGAAAATGATGTTTATTAACAAATATGATAATCAGCTTTATATACTGATCATGCAGTCAACAAAGCTATAATTCAAATATAATAGCGACACAAAAATGATTTGAATTATATCGAGGCGACAAAGGAAAAACTCGTGCTAGACCGAATAAAAGTTTGTTTCACTGAAAGCATCCAAACTCAAATAGCAGCGGCTGAAGCGCTGCCTGATGCCATATCAAGAGCCGCAATGATGATGGTTCAATCTTTACTCAATGGCAACAAAATTCTATGTTGTGGTAACGGTGCTTCTGCCGCTACTGCACAACGTTTTGCTGCAAGTATGATCCATCGCTTTGAAACCGAACGCCCTAGCTTACCCGCTTTAGCACTTAATACAGATAATGCAGTGTTAACTGCGATTTCGGGTAGTAAGCAGCCTTCTGAAATTTATGCGAAACAAGTTAGAGCATTAGGGCAACATGGTGATGTTTTGATGGCAATTTCAACCCATGGTAATAGTAGCGATATCATTAAGGCAGTTGAAGCAGCCGTGACTAGAGACATGACAATTGTCGCCCTAACAGGTTATGACGGAGGGGAACTCGCAGGTTTACTTGGCCCCCAAGATGTTGAAATTCGTATTCCATCCCAACGAAGTGTTCGAATTCAAGAAGTCCACCTTCTTACTGTAAATTGTCTATGTGACCTCATAGATAATACTCTTTTCCCACATCAGGACGATTAAGGAGATAAAATGCGATTAATTCCGGTTTTTGCCATAGTCATTAGTACTATTCTATTACAAGGTTGTATTGGTGCTGCTGTAGTCGGTTCCGCTGCTGTTGCAACAAAAAGCGCAACTGACCCTCGTACAGTTGGTCAACAAGTTGACGATGGCACCTTAGAAGCTCGAGTTAGTGGGCAACTGAACAAAGATAAAGAAATTACGGGCAAGGCTCGTATCATTGCAACCGCTTATAAAGGAAATGTTCTGCTAACAGGCCAAAGCCCTGATATGGCTTGGGCTGAACGAGCAAAACAAATAGCCTCTAACGTTGATGGCACCATCGCAGTTTATAATGAAGTCCGTAGTGGTGAGCCTGTTGATTTAGGTACAGCCTCAAAAGATACTTGGTTAACAACCAAAGTTAAATCTAAAATCCTCGCGAGTGATAGCGTTAAATCTGGTAGTGTGAAAGTCATTACTGAAAACGGTGAGGTTTTCTTGCTAGGTGTATTAACAAGGCAAGAAGGAGATGCAGCGGCTAAAATCGCTAGTGAAACAGATGGTGTTCGTCGAGTAACGACTGCTTTCACTTATCTTAATTAATCATAAACAATAATATATTGTTATAAAAACAAAAGCCGTGGGTTAAAAACCATGGCTTTTTTCTTATTCATTCATCAACTGGTTTATTTTCAGATAATTCTTACCTCCCAATAAGTGCATTTGGTTCAAGATCCAAGCTTGCCTTTTGAGCACATAAGAAGATGGTTTTTTTACACTATATCTATGAGGATTAGGCAAAACCGCAGCTAATAGTGCAGCCTCGCTCATTGAAAGCTTGCTAGCAGGCTTATTAAAGAATTTATTTGCAGCCTCTTCGACCCCAAAAACACCATCACCAAACTCTACTATATTAAGATAAACGGTCAGTATTCTTTTCTTTGACCATAAAAGCTCCATAACAGGGGTCATTACTGTCTCTAAGCCTTTTCTTAACCAACTTCTTCCATCCCATAACCACACATTTTTTACTGTCTGCTGTGAGATAGTTGAAGCCCCTCTAATTGTTTGTTTATTACTCAAATTATGTTTGTAAGCTCGCTCAATTGCATCAAGGTCGAACCCCCAATGATGAGGAAAATTTTGATCTTCCGCTGCAATTACTGCTAAATAGATATACGGAGAAATGTGATTTTCATCTACCCATTCAGAATGAGACACATAAGAAAAATTTAAGTTTATCCATGCGCTAACTTGCCGTTCAATCATCACTGCAGAAAAAGGCACTGGTATGTATTTAAATAAAATGACTGAACAAATCCACACCACAAGTAATGAAAATGTGATCTTCTTTAACCAGTGCCATAATCTAGAAACAATAGTTCGCATTCAAATAATCACGCCATTTCCAATACTTTCTTAACAAGCTTATTAATACCCGTATTTGCTTCAGAAATTGATTGAGCTAGCATATAAGCAGGTGTTGTAACAACTCGGTTAACTTCATCAATTACAATATCATCAACAGCACATTTAATATGTTTCCCCCCCATAATTTCTATTTGAGCAATCGTTTCACTATCATCTCCAATAGTTAGTTCTACTGATGTATTTAACATTTTAGGAAGCATCACTGGAGCAATACACATCAGCCCTAGCGGCTTTTTCTGTTGGTGCATTTGGCGTACTAAACTTAATAGTTCTTTATTAATTTCACACTCGCTTCCTTTAACTGCGAAATCACATAAATTTTTTGCCGCCCCAAAACCACCAGGAATAATGAGGGCATCTAGCTTTGAAGCATCAGCTGACGATAAAGGTGATATTTTACCACGTGTAATACGTGAAGACTCTTCCATTTGGTTACGTTTTTCTGTTTTTAATTCTCCATTTATATGATTTATAACAGTAGGTTGCAACTCATCAGGCGCAAAAAAATGAACTTCAGCATTATATTGACTCAAAGCTAGTATAGTTAGCACTGACTCATGAATCTCGCTTCCGTCAAAAACACCGCAGCCACTTAAAATAACCGCAATTGATTTCATATCTTCCTCCATTTGTAGTAAATTATCTCTCAGGCGCTAAGGTGCATAAACATCAATCTTCATCACAGATTTTAATGAATCTTGTAACAGATTCGCTAAATTTTGGTATCTTGATGTTGCCCTTTACAGTGATATACCTAATTTTATGATTTGCAAAAAACAAAAAGCATATGCAAATCAACGATTTCCCTGGTGTTGGCGCAGTATTCGCGCACCCCAACTTCGGTTGGGGTTATTTTTTTGTACGCTCATCAACCCAGTTTCTCAAAGTTTCTATATCTGCTTTCCAATCCTGTTTTAATTCATCGACCCATTCTTGCACATTGTCCCACCATGCAGGTAAATCAGGAGATTGAATCTGTTGTGCAATTTTCTGTAAGTTCTTTAAGCCAACAGAACCTGCTGCGCCTTTGATTTTATGAGCTTCCTCAACAATCCCTTTTTGGTCTTTAGCCACCATATTTGAATCAAGAATAGCTAAGTAACCCGGCAGCATTTTTTCAAAGACATCTAGGCCATCATAAATAAGCTTAGGGCCAACTAACTCAATATACTGTTCTAGCATATCGCAATCGAGCCTAGATTCATCAACACTCGAAGTCTCATGCTCACCCGATATTTCTTCAGGTTGAGTAGATTGTTCCCCCCAAAATTGCTCAATAATTTGGGTCAATGCTGGAACTGATAATGGTTTACTCAATACCCCATCCATACCTGCATCAAAGTATTCTTTTTTATCTTTAAGAACATTTGCCGTTAAAGCAATCAATGGTGGTAAGTCTTGCTTATCATACTGCTGTTTGAGTTGCCGAGAGATATCTAGGCCTGTCATATCAGGTAATTGGATATCCAATAAAACTAAATCATATTCTCCAGGGGCAAACATCTCGAGAGCATCTTTCCCATTCATTGCCACATCAACCGTATTTCCTAAATTTTCTAATACAGAACAAGCAACAACAACATTCAGTTCAATATCTTCTACGAGTAAAATATGTAATGCAGGCAATGGGTAATCCTCTTCACTATCTTGCTGTTCAATAACATTACTTTCAACAACAGGCGCTGTGATAGATAAAGTAAAGGTGGAACCTTGGCCTATTTCACTTTCAACTTGTATATCGCCTCCCATATTTTGTGCTAAGCGACGAGAGACAGAAAGCCCAATACCCGTTCCAGTTGCAGGTTTACCTCCAGCAGAATCTGTTACTTGGTAATACATTGCAAAGATTTTATCTAATTCGCCCTTAGGTATACCTATGCCACTATCCTGAACCCTGAAAAACAGTTTATTTTCAGCTTCTTGCCAAATACTAAGCTTCACTTCACCTTTTTGCGTGAACTTAACTGCGTTACCAATTAAATTCCACAATATTTGCCGCAAACGGGTCCCATCAGTTAACACCGTTTTCGGTAATGCAGGGGCAACATCCATGACAAATTTAAGCCCTTTTGGCTGTACCAATAATCCACTTAAATTCTCTAAATCATTCACAAATTCAGATAATGTGATGGGCTGGTTATCTAACTGAACTTTACGGCGTTCAATTTTATCCATCTCAATAATATCATTGAATATATTACCTAACGTAACGGCACTTACATGAATAGTTTTTAAATAGCTAGATTGTTCCGAAGTTAAATCTGTATCTAATAAAATTCGGCTCAAACCAACAATGCCGTTAAGGGGGGTACGAAGCTCGTGGCTGATTGTAGAAATAAAGGTGGTTTTCTCCCTACTCGCGCTCTCTAACGCCTCCTGATAGCGTTTACGCTCCGTTATATCGCGCCCAAAGCCCATCAGACCATGGCGTTTACCAACGCGATCATAAAAAGGCACTTTACGAAGTTCAAAACAGGCTTTACGACCATCTGGATATACCAACCATTGTTCATAAGTGAGAGAAACATTATGACGAAATACTTTTTCATCGGTTTCCATAACCTTAGAGGCAATTTCAACATCATAAATATCTAATGGAGTTAACCCAACTAAGTGTTTTTCACTTTTTCCAGTCAATAGTTCCATTGCCCGGTTACACCCCGAAAACTCATTATTTTCGTTGCGGTAATAAACTAAATCAGGTGAGGCATCGAGGAATGAACGAAGTAAAACAGATTGCTGCTCAAGTTCAATTTGCGTCTGCTCACGGTACTTCATTTCTTGTTTTAATTGTTCCAGAAGTTCTAAATGAGCACGCTCTGCTTTTTCTCGCTCTAGAATTTCAAGGTTAAGCTGTTCAATATTTCCCTGTAACTGAGTGTTTAAATCAGCATCACGTTTTCGCATAACTTCAAGTTTATCAACCATTCGCGATAAACGCTGCCGAGACTCTTCAAGCTGCTCAACCACCACCGATAAAAAGTAAACAGCTAATGGGGTAATAATTAACCCAAAGAAAATTGACCCCACCATATCGAGGCTATCAACATGCCCTCTTAAAACAATTGTCACTGCCATTTGCATTATCATGGCGAGAACAACGAGTGCAGATGCGAGTAACAGAGAAAATCGCACCAGCCCGAGCTTCATCATTAAATCGACATAGTATTGCGCAAGGCCGCGAAGTACTTTCATAACCACCCCTTAGTTAAATTCTCTTTGAATCATATATCAAACAAGGCAGTTTCGGATGATTATTCACTCGAAATGTCGATCCTGCTCATTCAATAGCCATTTTTTACTATTAATGATAAAAAACAATCAGGTATTTTCTTTGTGTTAGATAAAGTAAAAATTTATTTTGGGTGTTTTTTAATCAAAATCACATAAAAATCAAAACAATAACGCTACTGTTTCTTGTGGAAGGCCGCTAAAATCAAAGTAAAAGCCCAAGCTATCTCAAGTAAAATCAGACAAAATTCAGTAAGGAATGCCATGAGTTCAAATATTTTCGGTCCCCAACGTTGCGAGCCCCCTAAAAAAGCGCTGGAAATCCGTAAAATAGAGTTTACTGAAGCCTATGAATCCAATAATGCCGTCGATGCACAACAGCAAGCCAGCCGCTGTCTCTCTTGCGGTAGCCCTTTTTGTGAATGGAAGTGCCCACTACATAATCCAATATCGAAGTGGCTCAAGCTTGCTGCTGAAGATAAAATTATCGAAGCGGCTGAATTATCTCACCATACCAATAGTTTACCTGAAATCTGTGGGCGCGTTTGCCCACAAGAAAAACTCTGCGAATTAGCATGTGTACTTCATGATACAACAGGTTCTGTGACTATTGGTCATATTGAGCGGTATATTAATGATACTGCTTTTGCGATGGGGTGGCGGCCAAACCTTTCCCATATTAGCTCTGTAAACAAACGTGTCGCCATTATTGGTGCAGGCCCTGCGGGTCTTTCTTGCGCAGATGTGCTTATTCGAAATGGTGTAAATGTCGTCGTTTTTGATAAACACCCTGAAATAGGGGGCCTACTAACCTTTGGTATTCCGTCATTTAAGCTAGAAAAGAAGCTAATGGTCCAAAGACGGGAAATATTTACAGAAATGGGTATTCAGTTTCAATTGAATACTGAAGTAGGGACAGATGTCTCTCTAAACGAGCTTCTTTCCAATTATGACGCTATTTTTATTGGTACTGGTACTTACCAAGCAATTCGAGGTAACTTACCTAAAAAAGCGATTCAGGGCGTTTTTGAAGCACTTCCCTATCTAATCGCAAATACACGCCATTTAATGCAACTTTCCAACCCTAATGACGAACCCTATATTAATTTACATGCCAAAAGAGTTATCGTATTAGGAGGTGGGGATACTGCAATGGATTGCGTGCGTACTGCTATTCGCCAAGGAGCGAAGCAGGTTAGCTGTTTCTATCGTAGAGATGAACAAAGTATGCCAGCCTCACGAAAAGAAGTCGCTAATGCATTAGATGAAGGAGCCCAGTTCCATTTTAATATGCAAGTCACTGAATTTGTGATTAATAAACAGCAACAACTTATGGGAGTTTATGCCGCTCGTACGCAAAATGGCGAATTAGAAAATGGTCGTTATCAAGTAGAACTAATTAAAGATTCAGCTTTTTTTATCGAAGCCGATGCCATAATTGTGGCTTATGGATTTATTCCTCATAACCAAATTTGGTTAGATAAACCGTTAATCCAGCGCGATAAATATGGTCATATTATAGCAAACCGTAACAGTCCCTTTCCTTATCAAACCTCCCATGAAAAAGTGTTTGCCGGCGGGGATACAATAAGAGGCTCAGATCTTGTTGTGACTGCTATTGCTGATGGGCGCAATGCTGCTGAAGGGATTTTATTATTTTTAGGGGTTTAATGATTCATTATATAAAAAACAGAGGGTTTATTCCCCTCTGTTCATTCATTAACTGCTAACCCGGCTAATGGATTATTTGACAACCCTTAACGAAGGCCGACCTTTTGGTGGTCGTGGTGGTTCATCCCCTGATGGCTCATGCGAATTTTCATCCACAGATTCAGTTTCATGAACTAAAGAAATGTTGTCTTCAAGCTCTTCGACCTGTTCAAAACCTGCTGATAACTCTGCATCATAAGCAGCTTCAGGCTCAAACATCATTCCAGCCCCATTTTCACGTGCATATACCGCCATAATTGCGGCCATTGGGACATAAACTTGGCGAGGTATCCCACCAAAGCGAGCATTAAAACGCACTTCTTCGTTGGTTATTTCAAAATTACCAACAGCTCTTGGCGCAACATTCAATACAATTTGCCCATCTCGAGCAAATTCCATCGGAACGTTAACCGCTGGAACGGTGACATCAACCACCAAATGCGGAGTCATATCGTTATCAAGCAACCACTCATAGTGGGCACGTAACAAATAAGGGCGACGTGGTGACATTGCTGTCATTTCCATCATTCTTTTAGCCTCTTGTAGACAAACGCATTTCGCGCTCAGATTCAGTCAACGATGCTAAGAATGCGTCACGTGCAAACACACGTTGCATATATAATTGCAGATATTTGCTGCTAGATGGGTTCAATTCAATACCGAGTACAGGTAAACGCCATAGCAATGGAGCCAAATAGCAATCTACGAGACTAAACTCTTCACTCATGAAGAATTCCATTTCAGCAAAAACAGGAGAAACCGCAATCAGTTCTTCAGAGAGTTGGCGACGAGCATTTGCTGCCTCTTGCGCACTACCATTCTCTATTTTGCTCATTAATGAATACCAATCATTTTGAATGCGGTGCATCAATTGACGGCTAGTCCCACGTGCAACTGGATAAACAGGCATTAATGGCGGATGAGGAAAACGCTCATCAAGGTATTCCATGATAATGTGTGGGTCATACAGAGTCAGGTCACGATCAACTAATGTTGGAACGCTTTGGTATGGGTTGAGATCAATCAGATCTTGAGGCAGATGACCGGGTTCGACATGTTCAATTTCAACACTTACCCCTTTTTCAGCCAAAACAATCCGTACCTGATGGCTAAAAATGTCAGTAGGGCCAGAGAACAATGTCATTACCGAACGTTTATTAGGAGCGACAGCCATTAAAACCTCCAAAATACAAAATGGACGAAATGTAATTAATTTTTAATTACCCATTACCCATTTTAAAATCCCCTGTGTTTAACTCTCATTTATCCATACTGAAAGTCAACACAACCCTCCCGCACAGTAAAGGCGAGAAATGTGAAATAAAAAAACAGGGGCATATTCTAACAGATTTTGTACAACTTAGGGGGAACACACCGAAAAAATCACAGATTTATTTCATTTTTAGGTTCGAAAAGATAAAAAATTAGAATTTTAAAACGAAAAAACAAAGACAATAAGAATAAAAAACCTAAAGTGAACTCTAGGGTTCGAGTTATATTTAGTAGAATTATCCCAATATTGTTCCACTAATAATTATTTTTGATTTTAGACTAAATTATTATTTTTCTCTTTTATTATATTCATTCTTTTATAAAGAATCATAATTAGACACAGCTATTCTAGCATCAATAATAAAAATGTAAGTAAAACAATAGGCAATAAAAAACCCGCCATTAAGACGGGTTTTTTCATCAATTTTATACCCAAAGGGTAATAAATTAACGTTTGGAGAACTGTGGACGACGACGTGCTTTGCGCAGACCCACTTTTTTACGTTCAACAGAACGCGCATCACGGGTAACGAAACCAGCTTTACGCAGATCAGAACGAAGAGTCTCATCATAAGCCATCAGTGCACGAGTAATACCGTGACGGATTGCGCCTGCCTGACCTGAAATACCACCACCTTTAACAGTGATGTACAGATCCAATTTTTCCAACATTTCAACCAACTCTAACGGCTGACGAACGACCATGCGCGCAGTTTCGCGACCAAAGTATTGTTCCAGTGTACGTTGATTGATTGTGATGTTACCGCTACCCGGCTTAATAAAGACACGAGCAGATGAGCTTTTGCGGCGACCAGTGCCGTAGTATTGATTTTCAGCCATTGCTATAATCCCGATTAAATGTCAAGAACTTGCGGTTGTTGAGCCGCGTGGTTGTGCTCATTACCTGCGTAAACTTTCAGTTTACGGTACATTGCACGACCCAGAGGTCCTTTTGGCAACATGCCTTTAACCGCGATTTCAAGCACACGCTCAGGACTGCGAGCAATCATTTCTTCGAAAGTTGCTTGCTTGATTCCACCTACATGGCCAGTGTGGCGATAGTAGATTTTGTCTTCGCGTTTATTGCCGGTAACAGCAATTTTTTCTGCATTCAGAACGATGATGTAATCACCAGTATCCACGTGCGGAGTATATTCCGCTTTATGCTTACCGCGCAGACGGCTAGCAATTTCAGTTGCAAGACGGCCTAAAGTTTTGCCATCTGCATCAACAACGTACCAGTCGCGTTTTACGGTCTCTGGTTTAGCTGTAAAAGTTTTCATTAAAACTTACCCAATATTGAAGTTACACGTTGGTGAACACTCATGTTCATAAGCTTTCTGAGGTTCACACGACTCTTTGTCCAGTAAACCTACCCCTTCGAGCAGCCTAACTGGCATTAATGCGTTATTTTTTGGGAAATAAAAAACAACGCTGTAACGTGGGGTCGCAAGATTATAGAGAAGTCAGAAACAAAAATCGACCCCAAATGCATTTTTTTTACGTTTGCTCAAATAAACATCGTATACTGTACTTAAATCATGCAATTCAGGTAACTTGTTCGCTAACAACCCTGCTTTGTCGTTTACCTTAAGTTAAATGAGGTATTTTCAGGTACTCTTCACTTTGCATTTCTTGCAATCGAGACAAGCAGCGTTGGTACTCAAAAACCAAAAGTTGCCCTTGATACAGCGACTCCATTGGCACTTCAGCATTAATGACTAATTTAACTTTTCGTTCGTAAAACTCATCAATTAACGCTAAAAAACGACGTGCTGGATTTTCATCTGTTATTCCCATCACGGGGACATTGTACAGCAACACAGTGTGGTAGCAATTTGATAGGTAAATGTAGTCATTTTGGCTACGAGGCTCTTCACACAGAACTTTAAACTCGATGGCTAGCACCCCTTCCGCAGCATGAATGGCTTGCATCTTACGATGATTAACCTCTAAAACGGGATTTTGCTCCCCTTGCTTACCCGCCAATTTAACGAAAACATCATCTAAATGCTGACGATTTTGAGAATTAATTGGGGATAAAAAAAGATGCGCTTGAGTTAAAGTTCTTAAGCGGTAATCAATGCCTGCATCGACATTCATTACATCACAGTATTTTTTAATTTGCTCAATAGCAGGTAAGAAACGAGCTCGCTGCAAACCGTTACGATAGAGATTATCAGGGATGATATTTGAGGTAGCCACCAGTGTGATACCTCGAGCGAATAGCCCTTCGAGTAAAGTGCCAAGGATCATAGCGTCGGTAATATCTGACACAAAAAATTCATCAAAACACAACACATCTGTTTGTTTTTTAAACTCATCCGCAATAATATCCAGCGGGTTCTCTTGCCCTTGTAATGCCATCAAATCTTCTTGTACTTTCTTCATAAAGCGATGAAAATGTAAGCGAAGTTTACGGTTACCCGGTAAACTTTCGTAAAACATATCCATCAGCCATGTTTTTCCACGCCCTACTCCGCCCCACATATATAACCCTTTTACTGGGGTAATTGGTGCTGTCGATGCTTTACCAAGAAGGCGGCTAAAGCGTTGCTTTAAACCTGAGGGCTTATCTTGTAAAGTGGAAGAAGTTGTATTAACAAGCTGCTGATATATTTTATCTAAGCGTTCTACAGCGAGCTTTTGTACGTCATCTGGCTGGTAGTTTCCATCAGCCAGCGCTTGTTGATAACGCATTGTAGGGGTCATCGGCGACATTAACTGAATAATCCTTAAAAATTTTTCGGTTTTTTTACCGTTATTTGATATACACTGCCTTTATTATAACCAGATTCAGTTATCATTTAACTTTCGGTTAACGAGCCGCTATAGAGTAAGGAAATTCGATTTAAGATTCCACTCTTAATAAGTTGTTGACTAATTTAACCTACCTACTCAGGGCTTGTAGATTTTGTCATCACTTAACTAGCCAAATTACAATATGTTAAGACGCTTTACTTGACGCTTACATGCAACTTGAATTATTTAAGGTATAGTAACGGTAACAACATTTAATTTCTGCGAACATTGAATCTGTGAACATTGAAGTAATGAAGGAGTCAGCATGACCTGGGAGTATGCATTAATCGGATTGATTGTGGGTTTTATCATCGGTGCATTAGTTGTGCGCTATGGCAACCCAAAGCTTCGCCAACAAAAAACAGCGCAAGCTGAGCTAGACAAAAAAAGTACTGAACTCGAAGAGTACCGTAAAGAACTTGTTAGCCATTTTGCTCGTAGCGCAGAATTATTGGATAAAATGGCGCGCGATTACCGCCAGCTTTACCAACACATGGCACAAAGTTCATCTGAATTAATGCCTGATATGCCAGCACAAGACAACCCATTTAACTATCGTTTAACCGAATCTGAAGCAGATAACGACCAAGCGCCTGTTAAAATGCCACCAAGAGATTACTCAGATGGTGCTTCGGGTCTATTCCGTCCTATTGATGAGAAAGAAAAGTAAATTTTTATCTTTTATCACCAGTAAGCAGTGCTTACTGGTGATTTCCTATAAAACCTACTAAATTTTATCACTTTCCGTGTGTCTTCCATTATTAAATTTTTAGTTAATAATTCTGAACAAGATTTCCATCCAAATATAATTTAATAATTTATTTATCTACTGTATAGAAGTTAAAGTTTCACTTAAGGTACATGTAAATAGATGTAAAAGAGTGGATATTCGCTACCCGTCATGGGAACTTTTGCGCATAATCGGTGGTCATAGTCATCAGTAAAATTGAATCTGATACCAACCAATATTATCTCAACGCATTGTGTTTCTTCTAAAACTGCATTCACAGTGAGTTGATAACTTATTCTTGAGAGAATCGACTGAATTATGAAAAGAAAAAACTTTTTTCTTACCGCAGTAGCAATGAGTTTAGGCTTATCTTTAGCGGCTATTCCTGCGGTTAGTAGCGCAGCATTGCCTGCCACTTTACCTGCAACAGCACAAAGCCAGAACATGCCTAGCTTAGCTCCAATGCTTGAAAAAGTATTGCCAGCTGTAGTGAATATTCATGTGTCTGGTACTCGCGTACAGAACCAACAAATTCCAGAAGAGCTTAAATTCTTTTTTGGCCCGAATATACCACAACAGCAACAAAGCGTACGTCCATTTGAAGGCTTAGGTTCTGGTGTCATTATTGACGCTCAGCAAGGTTATATTTTAACCAACAACCATGTAATTGATGGCGCCGACAAAATACAAATTCAATTAAACGATGGCCGTGAAATTGCCGTTAACTTAATTGGGAAAGACCCACAAACCGATATCGCGTTATTGAAAATAAGCAATGCAAAAGATATCAAAAACTTAACTGCTGTTAGTATTGCAGACTCTGACAAATTGCGTGTAGGTGATTTTGCGGTTGCAGTCGGGAACCCATTTGGTTTAGGGCAAACAGCAACATCTGGCATTATCTCAGCATTAGGTCGTAGCGGCTTAAACCTTGAAGGCCTAGAAAACTTTATCCAAACCGATGCTTCCATTAACCGTGGTAACTCTGGTGGTGCTCTCGTTAACCTAAACGGTGAATTAATCGGTATTAACACGGCGATTTTGGCACCTGGCGGCGGTAATATCGGTATCGGTTTCGCGATCCCAAGTAATATGGCTAAAAACCTTAGCGAGCAGTTAATTAAGCATGGTGAAGTAAAACGCGGGATCTTAGGTATCAAAGGTACTGAAATGAACTCCGATATCGCTAAAGCATTCAATATTGATGCACAGCGTGGCGCTTTCGTGAGCGAAGTTTTACCTAAATCATCCGCAGCTAAAGCAGGCATTAAATCCGGTGACGTTTTAGTCTCTGTTGATGGTAAACGTATTAATAGCTTCGCAGAGTTAAGAGCTAAAATCGGTACTAGCCAAATTGGTAAAGAGATCACTATCGGTTTAATCCGTTCAGGCAAACCGATGGAAGTCAAAGTGGTTCTTGAGAACGATGAAGGCTCAACAACTAAAGCTGAAAAGTTGAGCGAATCCTTATTAGGTGCAACGATTTCTAATGCAACCGTTAGCAATACTAAAGGTGTACAAGTTGATAGCGTGGCACCAAAATCGCCAGCTGCCGCCATTGGCCTCGTAAAAGGCGATTTAATCTTTGGTGTTAATGACGCTCGAGTTGAGACTATTGAACAATTCCGTAAGATTATTGATGCTAAACCTCCTGTATTAGCAATGAAAGTATTACGTGACGGTGAAACCTTATATTTACTGATGAAAAATTAATTCATCAAAAACCATCTGAAAATCAACAAAACAGGTACAGTATCACTCTGCTGTACCTGTTTTTTTATGTTATGCTCTGAACATGTTTAAGCAATAACTAAATATTCTATATCCTATGGTGAAGAAGCTAACCTTATCTGTCATGCTTGGCCTGTTGACTGCATTGATTATTATCGTTGCGGTTCCTTCGTTGCGCCCTCAAGGTTTAGCCGACTTATTATATGGTAAAACAAATAGCGAGCCCGTCAGTTATAATAAAGCAGTACGCCGTGCTGCGCCTGCAGTAGTCTATGTTTACAGTAGCTCAAAAGGTAGTTTTTCCCAGTCAGGGCGTGAATTAAAATCCCTCGGTTCGGGTGTGATCATGAGCCCAAATGGCTACATTATCACGAATAAACACGTCGTTGATAACCCAGACCAAATCTTAGTCGCTTTACAAGATGGTGCTATTTTTGATGCCTTACTGGTTGGCTCGGACCCATTGACTGATCTCGCCGTATTGAAAATTGACGCTGATAACCTACCCGTTATTCCAATTAATACGCAACGGGTCACTCATGTTGGTGATGTCGTACTCGCTATTGGTAACCCTTATAACATAGGCCAAACCGTTACTCAGGGGATTATCAGTGCAACGGGTCGCGTAGGGTTAAGCTCTACCCGTCGGCAAAATTTCCTGCAAACCGATGCCTCAATCAACTCGGGTAACTCTGGCGGGGCATTAATTAATACCGAGGGGGAGTTAGTTGGCATTAACACTCTTTCTTTCACAGCAGGCCAAGGCATTAGTTCTGAGGGGTTAAGCTTTGCCATTCCAACCGCCCTTGCCACTAAAATCATGGATAAGCTAATCCGTGATGGCCGAGTGATCCGTGGTTATATTGGTATTACAGCGCGTGAACTGCCTCAAATTAGGTCAAATAACAATAATATTAACCAAATACAAGGCTTGCGGGTTTTCCAAGTTGCCCCAAATGGGCCTGCAGCTAAAGCGGGCATACTACAAGGGGATATTATTTTATCGGTTGATGGCAAACCTGCTATTTCAGCCGCAGAAACCATGGATTTAGTCGCAGAAATCCGCCCTGGAAGCAAGACCGCAGTGCAAATCTTACGAGATGGCGAAATTAAAAATATTGATGTGATTATTGAAGAAATTCCTGATGAGCAGGCAGGATAATCATTGATAAATACTCTTTCGTAAAAAAAGGTTGCTCGATATCGAACAACCTTTTTTGATTCGCTGAATGGAGGAGCCCCAATCACCCTACCAATGCATTAATCATCTGAATGTACGCGCTGAATATCAGCACCTAAACCACGTAGCTTATCTTCGATGTGCTCATAACCACGGTCAATATGATAAATACGGTCAACTGTCGTTGTCCCTTCAGCAATGCAGCCCGCAATAACTAAACTTGCAGATGCTCGTAAATCTGTTGCCATTACCTGCGCACTAGTTAATTTTTCAACACCGTGACATAACACAGTATTGCTTTCAATTTCAGCATGAGCTCCCATACGGATCAGCTCAGGGATATGCATAAAACGATTTTCAAAAATCGTTTCAGTGATCATCCCCGCCCCATCAGCAACAAGATTAAGTAAGCTAAACTGTGCTTGCATATCAGTTGGGAACCCTGGGTGTGGTGCTGTACGTAATGTCACCGCTTTTGGACGCTTGCCTTCCATATCTAGGCTAATCCAGTCATCACCGATTTCAATTTTAGCCCCAGCTTCACGCAATTTAGCTAGCACCGCATCCAGTGTATCTGGGCGAGCATTACGGCAGATGACTTTACCGCGTGAAACCGCAGCAGCAATCAAGAATGTTCCCGTTTCAATACGGTCAGGCAGTACTTTATAAACTCCACCACCTAAACGTTCAACACCTTCAATTACAATGCGGTCAGTCCCTGCCCCAGTGATTTTTGCACCTAGGGTATTTAGGAAGTTAGCAGTATCTTCAATTTCAGGTTCACGTGCCGCATTTTCAATTATTGTGGTTCCTTCAGCTAAGGTTGCCGCTGTCATAATAGAGACTGTCGCCCCCACACTGACTTTATCCATCACAATGCAAGCACCTTTTAAGCGACCATCAACCGTTGCTTTCACATAACCATCTTCTAAAGCAATCTTTGCGCCTAATTGCTCTAAACCAGAAATATGTAAATCAACAGGGCGAGCACCGATAGCACAACCACCTGGTAAAGAGACTTCACCATGACCAAAACGGGCAACCAATGGCGCTAAAGCCCAAATGGATGCACGCATGGTTTTAACGAGGTCATAAGGCGCGCAGTATGTCGTTACCGTGCTTGCATCGACATATACTGAGCCATTGCGTTTTACTTTAGTACCAAGTTGATTTAATAATTTAATCGTTGTGTCAATATCCCTCAAATGAGGGACATTCTGTATTTCTACTGGCTCTTCAGCCAACAGAGCAGCGAACAGAATTGGTAATGCCGCATTTTTTGCGCCAGATATCGTGACCTCACCCTCTAAGCGGGTTGGTCCTTTAACTAAAAACTTATCCATTCAAGTATTCTCGTATGTCGAATTTTACAGTCTGTTCGCTTAGGCTTTGAAATCAAAGGCCACTAAGTTTACGATCGCGCTCCCATTGCGCAGGGGTGTACGCTTTAATAGACAAAGCATGAATGCGGTTATCCGCAATATACTCCATTAAAGGTGCATAAATTGCTTGTTGTTGCTTAACACGGCTCATGCCGTCAAACATGTCACCGACAGCAATAACCTGAAAGTGGCTACCATCACCAGTAACAATAGCCTCATTCAGAGACAATTTTTCCATCAATACTTGCTTAATTTCGTTGGTATCCATAATGACTCAATTTATTAATTATTTGTGATTTATAATTTTACTCTAAATAGTGCAAATTGCATGCGTTGCATACAGAAACATCGCAATAAGAACAGCCAGAGCTTAATCCTCTATCCTAAAGGATTAGGCTTAACACTTAAACCAAAGAAAACGCCTCTCGTGCCGAAAAGCACATAGAGGCGCTCATTTTTACATAACTTGACCCAATTTAGGATATTTAACCTAATTGAGAATAACCTCTTGAACCCCGTATAGCTCAATCAATGTCTTCAAGTTATCACTGACACCAGTAATATTCAGTGAACGGTTTTTAGCTTGGAATTCACCTTTTAAGCGAACGAGCATCGCCAACCCTGTTGAGTCCACATGTTTAAGACCAGAAACATCTATACTTTCAGTATGTTCTAGCGATGACTCTTTTTTATTCCAAAAAGACATAAGCGAATCACGGTCTAATGTCCCGTTGAAATATAGCGTTGTTTCAATGAGTTCCCATGCTAACAACTGACTCATATTACTTATTCTCTTCTAAAGTAATAGGTGCTTTTGCACTGATTTCTAACTGTTTTGTTAAGCCATCAACACCTTGCTTACGTAGAATATCACCCCATTCATTTTGCTTAGTTGTGATCATACTCACACCTTCTGCAATCATGTCGTAAGCTTGCCAGTAGCCAGTTTTACTATTTTTACGCCATTGGAAATCTAAACGTACGGGAGGGCGGCCGTTGGTATCAACAATAGTCACACGAATAGCAACAATGTTTTTATCTCCCAACGGTTGCTCTGGTGCTATTTGATACGTTTGACCATGGTACATGGCCAATGCTTGACCATAAACTTGCTCAAGGTAATCTTCAAACGCTTTAAAATAAGCCTCACGCTGTGCTGGAGTTGCCCCTTTATAATAGGTTCCTAACACCAAAGCCCCTGCATATTTAACTTGTACATAAGGTAATAATTCCTCACGAACAATTGTTCTAAGGTACTCAGGGTCTTGCTTAATTTTAGGTTGCTCTGATTTCAAGCGGTTAAACGTTTTCGCCGCCGCTTCATCCATTAATTTATAAGGGTTGGTTTGGTCTACTGCCATGGCAAATGGCGCAATTGCCAACATAGCAACCATCATTAAACGTTTAAACATAATTCATTCCTTTATTCTTCAAAGGGAGCATCAAATTACTGTGCAGTTGACTCTGGCTCTGCACCTTGGCTATCACCACTTTTATATAAAAACTGGCCAATTAAGTCTTCTAATACCATAGCTGGCTTAGTATCTTCAAGACGCCCGCCATTTTTTAAGATTGCTATACCTAATTCTTCATCATCTGGGCCGATATTCATTGCAATATACTGTTCACCCAACAAACCTGACGTGCGAATTGACAGCGAGCTTGAATCAGGAATATTGTCGTATTCGCTCAATAAATCAATTTTAACTTCAGGAACATAATTCTTTTTATCTAGTGTGATACTGGCAACTCGGCCAACCACCACACCACCAACTTTAATTGGTGAGCCTTCTTTTAAGCCACCAATATTTTCAAAAGAGGCTGAGATTTGATAGGTGGATTGGCTTCCTATCGATTTTAAATCAGCGACTTTTAAACATAAAAAGATAATTGCGGCAATCGCCAGCAACATAAAACAACCAACCCATATTTCACTTTTTTTACTTTGCATGACTTAGTTCCCAAACATCAGTGCGGTAAGTACGAAATCCAGTCCTAAAACAGACAATGACGCATGCACAACTGTTCTTGTTGTAGCTTGGCTTATCCCCTCCGAAGTTGGGATGGCATCATAGCCATTAAATAATGCGATCCAAGTCACTGTGATAGCAAAGACTAAGCTTTTAATCACACAGTTGACTAAATCTAGCCGCCAATCAACGGAAGATTGCATTGAAGCCCAGAAAAAGCCCTCATCAATCCCCTTCCAGTCAACCCCAACTAGTGCGCCACCTAAAATACCGACAGCAACAAAAATAAGAGATAACAACGGCATACTAATAAAACCAGCCCAAAACCGTGGGGCTATCACACGCCTAAGCGGGTCAACTGCCATCATTTCAAGGCTAGAAATTTGTTCAGTCGCTTTCATTAAGCCAATTTCAGCTGTTAATGCAGAACCCGCTCGTCCAGCAAACAACAAGGCGGTCACAACAGGGCCTAATTCACGTAATAGTGAAAGTGCCACCATCATACCTAAGCTAGCTTCAGCACTAAACGTAGTGAGAACCAAATAACCTTGTAACCCTAAAACCATCCCAATAAATAACCCTGAGACAGCGATGATCAGCAATGACTGCACACCAATGGCGTACAATTGCTTCATCAATAATGGCCATTGTTTACGAAACTCTGGTTTGCCGAGTAAGGCGCGAAACAGCATGTAACCTGCTCGACCAAACGCGGAAAATATATCAATCCATCGGCGTCCGAAGGCTGCTATCGCCTTTATTATCATCTTATTTTACCCTAATAAATCAGCTAGATAATCATTGGCGGGAAAACGGAATGGAACAGGCCCATCCGCAATACCATCAAGAAATTGTCGCACACGAGGGTCTTGGTTTTCACGTAATTCCTCGCCTGTTCCCTGAGCAATGACGTGCTGCTGTGCAACAATATAAGCATTATCTGCGATGCTCAATACTTCT
Source organism: Providencia rettgeri (assembly GCF_013255915.1). GTDB lineage: Bacteria > Pseudomonadota > Gammaproteobacteria > Enterobacterales > Enterobacteriaceae > Providencia > Providencia hangzhouensis. Next base: position 3,849,125 of record NZ_CP053896.1, read on the forward strand.
GGAACATCATGGGAAACCACGACACAGGTCACACCCAGTGCTTGATTAAGCTCATCAATCAATTTAACCAAAACCCCCATAGTAATCGGGTCTTGACCGACAAAAGGTTCATCAAACATGATTAAATCTGGGTCAAGTGCGATAGCACGCGCTAATGCAGCACGCCGTGCCATACCACCTGACAATTCGGATGGCATTAATTTTGCGGCGCCACGTAAACCAACCGCCTCTAATTTCATCATTACCGTAGTGTGAATCAGCGATTCTGGCAGATTCGTGTGCTCACGTAGAGGGAAAGCCACATTATTGAATACGTTCATATCCGTAAATAGCGCCCCTGATTGAAACAGCATGCTCATCTTTTTACGGGACTGATACAGCTTTGAGCGTGACAGTGTTGGAATATTGTCACCATCAAACCAAATTTCACCTTCGTTTGGCCGTAATTGGCCCCCAATCAAGCGCAGTAATGTGGTTTTACCAATCCCTGACGGCCCCATAATTGCCGTAATTTTTCCACGGGGAACGGTCAGATTAATATTCTCAAATATTTTCCGATTTCCTCGAGTAAAGGACATGTTCCGTACTTCAATTAAGTTGTCTGTCTGTGCTTGCATGTTAAATAACTCGTTATACACCACGCGTAAATGTTTTTATCCGTTCAGATGTTACCGAAAGATAAACTGAAAATCGTCAAATATCACAACAAAATAGAATTTATAGTATTATAGCGTCGAAAATATGACTTTTAGAATTACAACTCTGTTTTTATCAAAAGAAAACAGAGAAAAAACGATATAATTTATTTATAGTCAGCAAAAACTATCACTATTAACAGCAGATAGCTCTTAGAATGTTGTGATTACCTAACTTGAGGATACGCGAATTTGCATATCTATTTTTGGTTCAAGATGCTAATAAAACCATCTTGTACATATTAAATTCTGCATCGAAGCACCCTAAAATACTCATTAAGTATAAAACTAACATTAAAAAGTGCTTAACTGACAAAATACTTACTGATACTAAGTATTCGTTATACAATTTGATTTCGCTAATCCGATTAACTTAAAAGCTACGCATGGAACTAGAAATGTCAAACTTCGATTTTCAGAAAGTAGGTAAAGAAGTTCTCCATATCGAACACGAAGGTTTAAAAAACCTAGAACAATATATCAATACTGACTTTGACAACGCTTGCCAGCTTATTTTTAACTGTGAAGGCAAAGTCGTCGTAATGGGAATGGGGAAATCGGGGCATATTGGCCGTAAAATTGCCGCTACACTAGCAAGTACAGGAACGCCATCATTTTTTGTTCACCCAGGGGAAGCTAGCCACGGTGACCTTGGAATGATTACTCATAAAGATGTTGTGTTAGCTATTTCAAATTCTGGTGAGTCAGGGGAAATTTTAGCCTTACTTCCTGTTTTAAAAAGAATTAAAGTGCCTTTAATCTGTATGACTAACAACCCTGAAAGTAATATGGGAAAATATGCAGATGTCCACTTGTGTATCAAAGTACCTCAAGAAGCCTGTCCTTTGGGGCTAGCACCGACCACGAGTACAACAGCGACACTTGTAATGGGAGATGCATTAGCTATTGCCTTATTAACTGCACGCGGGTTCACGGCGAATGATTTTGCGCTTTCGCATCCAGGTGGCGCACTTGGGCGCAAACTTTTACTCCTCGTTCGTGATTTAATGAATACGGGTGATGAAATCCCCCATATTCCTAAAAGCGCGTCTTTACGTGAGGCTTTAGTGGAAATCACCCGTAAAAAACTGGGGATGACAGTCATTTGTGATGATGACATGAATATTGAAGGTATTTTCACTGATGGGGATTTACGCCGTATCTTTGATATGGGAATCGACCTAAATAACGCTAAAATTGCTGATTTAATGACCCCCGGTGGAATTCGGGTATCACCAACAATGCTAGCGGTTGAAGCACTAAATTTAATGCAATCTCGGCACGTGACTTCGTTATTAGTCGCAAATGATAATAAATTAGTCGGTGTGCTACATATGCATGATCTGCTACAAGCCGGTGTTGTATAACATAAGGAAATACCATGACGTCTACCTTTTTGGAAACCTGCTATGGCCCTGTTGCCAATACTGTTTTAAATAAAGCAGAAAAAATCAAATTACTGATCTGTGATGTTGATGGTGTCATGTCAGATGGCTTGGTCTATATGGGGAATAATGGCGAGGAACTCAAAGCTTTTAATGTCCGTGACGGCTATGGGATACGCTGCTTATTAACTTCCGGTATTGAAGTCGCCATCATAACAGGAAGAAAAGCGAAACTTCTTGAAGATAGGGCTCAAACATTAGGCATTACATATCTTTACCAAGGTCAAAGCGATAAGCTTTTGGCGTATTACGAACTGTTAGATACACTACAATTATCAGCTGAAGAAATAGCTTATATTGGAGACGACCTGATTGACTGGCCTGTTATGGCCAAAGTAGGCTTATCCGTCGCCGTCGCTGATGCCCATCCTTTGTTATTACCGAGAGCTGATTACGTGACTCGTATTGGTGGGGGAAAAGGTGCAGTCCGCGAACTTTGTGACCTTATTTTGCTTTCTCAAGACAAACTGGAAGAAGCAAAAGGTTTATCAATATAACGAATAGATTGAATTCATGAGCAATGCGAAGAAGTGGTTAATTGTTATTTTATCCTTAGTAGTATTAGGCCTTATCGGCTGGAATTTAGCGGGTAATGATTCCGACAGTGCAGAGGATAAAGTAATTAATGATGGGCAACCTAATTATCAAACTGATGATTCAGTGACTTTTGTCTATAATCCAACGGGTAATTTAGCGTATAAACTCGTTTCAGAGAAAATAGATAATTATACTGAAGGAAAAATCACGTGGTTTTCGAAACCAGTTCTAACCACTTATAACGAAGCTGGCGAGCCAACCTGGACGGTTAAGGCTTTCAAAGCACGGTTAACGAACGATAGAATTCTCTATTTATATAGCGATGTTCAGGTTGATAGCTTAACCAAAGAGTCGCAGATCCAACGAATTACAACTGAGAGTGCAGTTGTCAATTTGACAACACAAGACGTTTCATCTGATGATAAAGTGACCATCATTGGACATGGTCTCAATTCTACCGGTATGAAAATGAAGGGAAACCTTCGTACAAAAACGGCTGAATTAATCGAAGATGTAAAAACTCATTATGTGTTACAACCAGAAGAGCATTAAAATGAATCAAGTAACTAAGAAACGTTTTATTCAAGGAGCTGTTGCCAGTGCAATTTTGGCTCTTAGCCTACCTGCGATGGCATTAAAAAGTGATACGCAGCAGCCAATGACGATTAATTCGGTCAAACAATCTCTTGATTTAGAAAAAAACGTCACCACCTTTACTGATGATGTTGTTATTAAACAAGGTTCTATTGATATCAGAGCCAATAAAGTGGTTGTAACACGTCCAAGTAGTGACTCGGATAAAATTGTGATTGAGGCCTTTGGGACCCCGGTTACCTTTTACCAATTACAGGATGATGGTAAACCGATTAAAGGCCATGCCAGCAAAGCCCGTTATGAGGTTGATAAACAACTCGTCACATTAACAGGTAATGCCTATCTTGAGCAGTTAGACAGCAATATTCAGGGTGACAAAATTACCTATTTAGTTCCAACGCAACAAATGGAAGCGTTTAGTGATAAAGGTAAACGCGTCACCACCGTGATACTGCCGGCACAATTGCAAGAAAAAGGCCCTGCGGCAAATAAAAATTCATCAGCAAGTAAGAGTAAATAACTGTTATGGCGACACTAACCGCTGAAAATCTAGCTAAAGCCTATAAAAAACGTAAAGTCGTTGAAGATGTCAGCTTGGAAGTTAAATCAGGTGAAATCGTTGGCTTATTGGGGCCAAATGGTGCCGGTAAAACAACGACCTTTTATATGGTGGTGGGTATTGTTCAGCGGGACGCTGGCAAAATTATGATTGATGGTGAAGATATCAGCCTTCTACCGCTGCATGAACGTGCGCGCCGTGGAATTGGTTATCTTCCTCAAGAAGCCTCAATTTTTCGCCGCCTCAGTGTTCATGATAACTTAATGGCTGTGTTAGAAATTCGCGAAGATTTGAGTTCCCAGCAACGTAAAGAACGTGCTGAAGAACTGATGGAAGAATTTAGTATTACTCATCTTCGCGACAGCATGGGGCAGTCGCTATCCGGTGGGGAGCGCCGCCGTGTGGAAATTGCTCGTGCACTTGCTGCTAACCCAAAATTTATTTTATTAGACGAACCTTTTGCGGGTGTTGACCCTATTTCCGTCTTAGATATCAAAAAAATTATTCAGCACTTAAGGGATTACGGCCTCGGTGTGCTAATCACCGACCATAACGTGCGTGAAACCTTAGATGTGTGTGAAAGAGCCTATATTGTCAGCCAAGGGCACTTAATTGCTCATGGGTCACCAACCATGATCTTAGAGAACGAGCAAGTAAAACGTGTATACTTGGGTGAAGGTTTCCGGTTATAAATTATCGTGTTGTCATTTTTTAGGGAGATTAAAGCAGATTCATGAAGCAAAGTTTGCAGCTTAGAGTCAGTCAACAACTTGCAATGACCCCTCAATTGCAGCAGGCTATCCGCTTGTTGCAGCTGTCTACACTTGAGCTTCAGCAAGAAATTCAACTCGCCTTGGAAACAAACCCACTGCTTGAGCAAGAAGAATTAAATCCCGAGACTGAATCTATTGACTCCCTGAATGAAAATGCGGATACCAGTGAGCTTGATACCAAAGATGCGCTCGAAAACCATGATATGCCGGATGAGCTCCCTTTAGATACTAATTGGGATGAAATATATACGGCAGGAACGCCGTCAGGCACCAGTAATGATTATAATTTTGATGAACTCCCTGTTTATCAAGGTGAAACTACGCAAACATTACAAGATTACCTGACGTGGCAAGCTGAACTGACCCCTTTTACTGACACGGACAGAACAATAGCTACAGCTATTATTGATTCAATAGATGATTCCGGTTACCTGACAACAGCCATTTCTGATATACATGAAGGGATTGATAACCCAGAGATTAGTATTGAAGAAGTCATTGCTGTCCTAAAACGTATTCAGCATTTCGACCCATTGGGTGTCGCAGCACAAGACTTAAAAGAGTGTTTATTAATCCAATTGTCACTCTACCCTAAGGAAACTGATGGGCTACAAGATGCAAAGCTCATTATCAGTAATCATATTGATTTATTGGCTAACCGTGACTTTCGTCAGTTAGGGAAATTAACTCGTTTAAAAGAAGATGCCCTAAAAACTGCGATAGACTTAATTTTAACGCTGAATCCAAAACCAGGCCAATCCATCAATACTGGGGAGTCGGAATACGTTATTCCAGATGTTTTAGTGAAAAAAATCGCAGGGCACTGGCAAGTTGAATTAAATACAGATAGCATCCCTAAACTAAGTATTAATAACCATTATGCTTCGATGCTAAACAATTCAGCAAATGAAGATGACTCTCAATATATTCGTAGTCATCTACAAGATGCAAAATGGCTGATTAAAAGCCTTGAGAGCCGCCACGAGACACTATTAAAAGTCGCGACTTGTATTGTAGAACAGCAACAAGAATTCTTTGAGCTGGGTGAGGAACACATGAAACCGATGATACTGGCCGATATCGCCTATCAAGTGGACATGCATGAATCAACTATCTCACGAGTGACAACTCAAAAGTTTCTCCATAGCCCACGAGGCATTTTTGAGTTGAAATATTTTTTCTCCAGCCATGTCAATACGGACACAGGTGGCGAAGCCTCCTCAACCGCAATTCGAGCATTGGTGAAAAAACTGGTTGCTGCTGAAAACCCAGCAAAACCATTGAGTGACAGTAAATTGACGAGTATGCTTGCAGAACAAGGCATTCAAGTCGCTCGCAGAACTGTTGCTAAGTATCGAGAATCGTTATCCATTCCGCCCTCTAACCAGCGTAAGCAACTGGTTTAATTGATAAAATAAGGAAGATTGTATGGAATTTCAGATTACTGGACACAATATTGAAGTTACTCCTGCATTGCGCGAGACTGTTGAGAAAAAACTCAAAAAATTGGAGCAATTATTTGATCGCATTAATGGTATCCAAGTTGTCTTGAAAGTTGAAAAAGTTCAGCAAATTGCTGAAGCAACCGTGCAAGTTAATGGAGCGGATCTCCACGCATCAGCGGAAGAAAATGATATGTACGCTGCTATAGATATACTCGTAGACAAGCTGTCGCGCCAATTAACCAAACATAAAGAAAAACTGAGACAACATTAATGCATTGATGCGGCTTATTAATTAGCCGAATAATGTTTCAAACCAGATGGTGGGATACACCATCTGGTTTTGTAGTCCTAAGTGAACAATAAAATGAATAGTGATATAGAAATCCAGTTAAACGTTGTTTTATCATCAGCCTGTACACGTAATAATATTGTGTGCACGAGTAAAAAAAGAGCTTTAGAAATTATTAGTGAGCTGGCTGCCGTTGAATTGGAATTACCTGAAAATACGGTATTTGAAGCGTTATTAACCAGAGAAAAAGTTGGCACAACAGGTATTGGTGGTGGTATTGCCATTCCTCATGGAAAGCTGAATGAAGGTGAAAGTAGCCGTGCTGTCGGCGTCTTTTTACATCTAGAGGAACCCATTGCTTTTGATGCAATTGATAATCAACCTGTTGACTTGCTTTTCGCCTTACTTGTGCCATCTGACCAATGTAAAACGCACCTGCATACGTTGTCGCTTATCGCCAAAAAACTAGCCGATAAAACGCTCTGTAAACGCCTACGCAGTGCACAAAGTGATGAAGAGCTATACAGCATAATTACAGAGTAAGTGATAAATTATGTATCTTGCCATATGCAAATGATATTGTTATGGTTTCTAAATAATATTAATTGGCAAGTACTGCTTTTCAAGAAACTCATTATTAGGAAACAAAAGGGAGCAAGCTCATGGTGCTGATGATAGTCAGCGGCCGTTCCGGTTCGGGGAAATCCGTTGCCTTACGTGCGCTGGAAGATATGGGTTTCTATTGCGTAGATAACCTACCGGTTGTATTACTACCGGAGTTAGCGAATTCACTGGCTGATCGTAACATTTCAGCAGCGGTTAGTATCGACGTGCGTAATATGCCCGATAATCCAGAGATTTTCGAAGAAGCGATTGATAAATTGCCTTCAACCTTCTCTCCTCAATTGTTGTTTCTAGATGCTGACCGCAACACGCTTATTCGCCGTTACAGTGACACTCGTCGGTTGCACCCACTTTCAAGTAAAAATCTTTCACTTGAGAGCGCAATAGATGAAGAAAATGAGTTACTTGAGCCTTTACGCTCTCGTGCTGATTTAGTCATCGATACTTCTGAAATGTCCGTTCATGAATTAGCTGAAATGCTAAGAACACGTTTGATGGGCAAGCGTGAGCGTGAACTGACAATGGTGTTTGAATCCTTTGGTTTCAAACATGGTATTCCTATTGATGCCGATTATGTATTCGATGTACGGTTTTTACCCAACCCACACTGGGACCCGAAATTGCGCCCGATGACAGGCCTTGACCGGCCAGTCGCTGCATTCTTGGATAGGCATACTGAAGTCCATAACTTCATCTATCAAACTCGTAGCTATTTAGAATTATGGCTGCCGATGTTAGAAACCAATAACCGTAGCTACTTAACTGTTGCAATTGGCTGTACGGGAGGTAAACACCGTTCCGTGTATGTCGCAGAGCAACTTGCCGACTATTTCCGTTCCCGTGGTAAAAACGTGCAGTCACGCCACAGAACATTGGAAAAGCGCAAATAACAGCAATGACAGTAAAAGCCACAATAACGCTCAAAAATCGGCTTGGAATGCATGCAAGGCCTGCTATGTTACTCTATGATTTAGTTAAACAATTTAACTCAAGAGTTATTTTGCGTAATAATAATCAAATTGAGGCTGAGGCCGATAGCGTTATTGCGATGTTGATGTTAGACTCAGAACAAGGCAGTAAGATTGATATCGAAGTTAGCGGCCCAGATGAAAACCAGGCCTTGTCCGCAATTATCAACCTATTCGAAAACAGGTTTGATGAAGAATAGCTGATATCGCTGATGAAAAGCAGCTGAGTTTCAAGCTAGCTACTGATAATATCAATCAGTAGATTTTTATCTAGGCAGGCTTAGAGATCGTGATCATGATCTCTTTCCTTTAAAGCGTATAGCGCCTAATATTTTAAACAAACTTATTTCTAGCGACACCCCCTACCTTATGGGTGGGGGGTGTTTGCTTTGTATGTCTCTATTGGAGTGTGGTATGACAAAGCCAACAATTATTATCAATGATTTAGATGCTGAACGTTTAGATGCACTGATGGAACAGCCGGCTTATGCGGGCACACCAGTTGCCGAAGCGCTCAATGATGAACTTGACCGTGCAGATATCTTAAGCCCACAAGAGATCCCTGCGGATGTGGTCACGATGAACAGTACCGTTCGCTTTTTGGATTTAATCAGCAACGAAGAACGCACACGCACCTTAGTTTACCCTGCGTCCCTGAAAGATAGTGCAGAGCAGCTGTCTGTTATGGCACCGATTGGGGCAGCCTTGTTGGGCTTGCATGTAAACGATGAAATCAGTTGGGAACTGCCAAACGGCGTTCAAACACGTGTTCGCGTACTGGAAATCGTTTATCAGCCAGAAGCGGCTGGTGAGTTCCACCGTTAATAACGATAACGGCTGAATTAAGGAAGGCTTAGCGAAAAAAGTTTTATTTAAAAAACTCAGGTAAGTCCTCTGACATATTCAGGCACTCAATTGAGTGCCTTTTTTGTTGCCTTTAAATGGGCAGAGTAGAAACCTACTCCCCGGCAATACTCATTTCTGGGATCAGTACCGAACCACACTGAATATTACTGCGAGTTTCAATATCATCAGCGATAGTAACCATATTCGCCCACATCTCTTTTAGGTTACCAGCAATGGTAATCTCACTCACAGGATACTGAATTTCACCGTTTTCGACCCAAAAACCTGAAGCCCCACGAGAGTAATCACCAGTGATACCACTAACCCCTTGTCCCATTAATTCAGTAACGACTAGCCCTGTTCCCATTTGTTTCAGCAATGCTTCGAATGAAAGCCCTTGCCCTGCAATACGCCAGTTATGGATGCCTCCAGCATGCCCAGTACTTTGTAAACCCAATTTTCTTGCAGAATAGCTGGTCATTAACCACGTTTGCAAAACGCCATTTTCGACAATATTGCGCTCACAAGTGCGTACGCCTTCGCTATCAAAAGGTGATGACGCCAACCCGCCCATTAAATGGGGTTGCTCATTGATAGTTAGCCAGCTTGGTAAAATTTGCTTTCCTAAGCTATCGAGTAAGAAAGAAGATTTACGGTAAATACTGCTGCCACTAATGGCACCCACTAAGTGACCAAATAGGCCTGTTGCCACTTCTGCAGCAAAAATAACAGGGGCTTTCATTGTCGGTAATTTACGTGGCGATAAACGAGACAAAGTACGACGAGCACACTCCTGCCCAACCCACTCAGGCGACTGTAATGCCCCTAAGCTACGGCCAATCGTATAAGCGTAATCACGCTCCATTTCACCATTTTGCTCAGCAATCACACAACTTGACATCGAATAGCGGCTTGAACAATAGCTTTGCAGCATGCCATGGGAGTTACCAAATACACGAACCCCGTAGTGCCCATTAAAGCTACCGCCTTCCGTATTCACAATGCGGGAGTCTGCATTTAATGCTGACATTTCCGCAATCGACGCTAAGCGGATCGCCTCTTCAGGAGAAAGTTCGCTCGCTTGAAACAAATTGAGGTCTGGTGCTTCAAAAGCCAGCAAAGATTTGTCTGCCGGCCCTGCACACGGGTCTTCTGAGGTATAGTTAGCAATATCAATTGCCGCCTGAACAGTCCGTTCAATAGCTTCAGGGCTTAAATCTGTTGAAGACGCACTGCCTTTACGTTGTTGATAATAAACAGTGATCCCTAGCGCTCCATCACTGTTAAACTCAACATTTTCGACTTCCCCTTGGCGGGTACTCACACTAATCCCAGTGCTTTTGTTTACTGCGACTTCCGCAGCATCACAACGTGTTTTAGCAAATTCTAATGCGTGCGCGACGGCTTCTTCGAGTTTTTTACGTTGTTCGGTGACTTGTTCAGTTACACTCATGCTTTAGTCCAATCAATAATGTGGGGGAAACGTGATTTTCTGCCCTAACAAGCAAATGCTAGGTAGTCATAGAGGGGTTTTCCCAGTTACAATATATAATAGATGAATGTTAACACTCACAACACAGTAAATCATATTAATTACGCGTAATTAAACCACTGTGTTCGGTAAAAAGGAAAATCGATATGGCCAAACAGCCTGATGACTGGCTGGATGATATCCCAGCGCCGCAAGACGAAGAAGACGAGGAAATCATTTGGGTCAGTAAAAGCGAAATTAAACGCGATGCTGAGATCCTCAAAAAGTTAGGGGCTGAGCTCGTTGATTTAAGTAAAAGTGAATTAGAACGCATCCCGTTAGATACTCAATTACTTGAAGCCATTGAACTTGCCCAAAAAATCAAACGTGAAGGCCGTCGCCGCCAATTGCAATTGATTGGTAAGTTATTACGTTCACGTGAGGTTGAGCCCATTACTGAGGCTCTGGACAAGCTTAAAAACCGCCACAACCAGCAAGTGGTAATTTTACATAAACTGGAAGACTTACGTACCCGTTTATTAGATGGCGGTGATGAAGTCATTGAAGACGTGGTTGCCCTGTTCCCACAAACAGACAGGCAACAACTGCGTGCATTAGTCCGTAATGCAAAAAAAGAGCGTGAAGGCAACAAACCGCCAAAAGCTTATCGCCAAATCTTTCAATATTTGAAAGATCTCTCTGAAATGGCTTAATGAATTATCCCCTATGCTACGGCTAGGGGATTTTTTTTTGTAAATTAAGCAATAATCTGAAAAAGCCAGAAGCGTGTTGATAGCGCTGCCGAAACAACCTATCATGCCATTGTTAGACATACTCTGACCCGTATTATCGCGGCTGCTGAACCCCGATAAATAATGAGGAAGATATGGATAATACCCGAAATAGAGCATGGCGCAGAGCCAAAGCTCGAATCAATAAATCCCGTGATCAACTAAATTCACGACTAGTTGACTGCTATACACCTGAAAAAAACTGGAAACAGATGTACGGTCGAAGCGAAAAAATGATCCGTGCAGCCCAATTAGGTATGGCATACCCGCAAGTAAGTAATATACAGCTTGCCCGTATTAGCCTTGAAGAGATACACAACAACTCGTGAATATTTTATTCATTTGCAGTAAAAACCAATGGCGTAGTCCAACCGCTGAACAGATCTGGCGCAACCATGAAAGTTGGGTCACCCGTTCAGCGGGAACGAGCCGCAATGCGAAGCGCCCTGTTAATGCGGATTTAATCCGCTGGGCAGATGTAATTTTTGTGATGGAGCAAAAACATAAAAACCGCTTAAAAGCAGATTTCCCCCGCCTTTTGGAATACAAACCGCTTCATGTTCTGGATATTCCTGATGATTACCCATATATGGACCCAGAGTTGATTGAAATACTCAAAACCAGTGTGCCTAGTATTCTTACCAACCATAACTAGCTAAAATGCGTTTTGATCGTATCAAGTAGTGTTTTGAACTCAGTATAGCCTTCTCTATCAAGGAAATGCCCAGCAGATTCCTCAATAATAACCTGTGTTTTTAAGGCCTCTGCCAATGCTTTCGAAGACCCCGGCGACACAATTTCATCATTGGTTGATATAATCGATATTCGATTATTTGCCACTTTTATGAGTTCGTCATAATTCAATGGTTCAACGGTGTGAGGCTGTAATTCAGGCAATGTAGGCTGTTCTTCGTCAAACCCTGATACCAATACATAACCTGCCACCGATTGCCCTGCATGTTGAAGAAACCGCAATGCAGTAACGCAACCTAAGCTATGGCCAATCAAAACCGTATTTTCATCAATATCAAAAGGTAAATGCTGTAAGCGCTGCTGCCACCTTTCAGGGTTGGGGGCTAAAGAGTCAGGCATGGTGGGGACGTTAACAAAAGCGCCTAAGGCTTCAAGCTCTGATTTCAACCATGGAAACCAATTTTTTTCAGGGGATGCCGTGTAACCATGAACAATAAGAAATTTTTTTTCTTTTAGTGGAAATGCAGTGCAAGTAACGTTATTCATCCTAAAGACCCCTATCAGCTCAGTTATCTTATTTAGACTTTACCATGAGTGATAGGAATATTAGTTAGAGCTTTTTGTTATATCTAAAGCAAAAATAAACTCTTCTTCCCACATGTCTTGTGCGTCATTCATCACATCAATAACATCTGCGAATTTTATACGCTGTTCCGCGCTCATATGTGAAAACGTGATGGTTACAGGTAACTCAATGCCTGCGGAAACCATATCCCACAAAGCATCAAGATTATGACCAAACCAATCAGGAAGGGAAAATTGTTGAGCAAATTGGTCATAAAAATCATTCAATGAGTTTATTTGCCTAAAATCAAAGCTTACCTGTTTGCTCATCAAGGTATTTCCTTTAGTTGACTTGTGTAAAGCTCTTATAATGGTCATGAGTCACAAAAATCATCCCATCTGATGAGTATAGCAAACGGTCCGCCCCGCGATGACCACAGCGATAATTAATGTCTGCTTCAAACCATTGGCGTCCTTGTGCAATGGGTAAACTTTTCTCACGGTTAGAAAAACGGTCGCCGCCAATCGCTCTTCCAGGTAACACATCGCAAAGGTTACCTTTTTTCGCATCCCATCCGGCTTCACGGGCTTGTTTTTTCGTCATATAGAAAGCGGGAAGTTTTTGATATTTTTCCATAAAACTAACCACGTTATCTTGTGCAGTTAGCTTATCAATCGGTTGTGGTGTTTCTTTTGGCGTTATCGCTTCACGAGAAGGTGGATTGCTTTGATTAACGGATGGTTCAGATGGTGTTTTATCTCCACCATTAAAATAAAGGCTAATCACAATCAAAATAGCCATCAATACGACGGGTAAAAAACGTTTATTCATAACACCTCAGTTGTTTTGTGCTTTGCAGGCACACAATCGCCCCAGTCACAACATCGACAAGAAGTTGTTACAAGGGCGAGCAGAGCCTAGTTTATATCGCCATGAACGATTATGCGGTACCGCCAACGGTCAGTTTGTCCAGTTTTAATGTAGGTTGGCCTACACCAACAGGGACACTTTGGCCTTCTTTGCCACAAACACCAACGCCTTTATCTAGCGCTAAGTCATTACCAACCATTGAAATCTGCTGCATAGCTTCAACACCCGAGCCAATTAACGTCGCTCCCTTCACAGGAGAAGTAATCTTACCTTTTTCAATCAGGTAAGCTTCTGATGTTGAAAATACAAATTTACCTGAGGTGATATCTACCTGACCACCACCAAAGTTTGGTGCATAAATGCCTTTATCCACACTCGCAATAATTTCTTCTGGCGTTGATGCACCTGCTAACATGTAGGTATTGGTCATACGCGGCATAGGTAAGTGCGCATAAGATTCACGACGTGCATTACCTGTTGGAGCAACTCCCATCAGGCGTGCATTCAGTTTATCTTGAATATAATTACGTAAAATACCATTTTCTATTAGGACGTTATACTGCCCAGGTACCCCTTCGTCATCAATGGCGAGAGAGCCTCGACGGCCCGCTATCGTGCCATCATCCACCACAGTGCACAGTGGTGATGCCACTTGTTCGCCTATTTGACCTGAAAAAACAGAGGTGCCGCGACGGTTAAAGTCACCTTCTAAACCATGGCCTACCGCTTCATGCAATAGAACCCCTGGCCAACCAGCACCCAGCACAACCGGCATCATTCCAGCAGGCGCAGCGATCGCTGACAAATTCACCAGCGCCATACGCACCGCTTCGCGTGCATATTGTTCAGCAACCACTTGCCCTTGGTGAATTTCCAAGAAATATTCGTAACCATAACGGCCACCACCGCCACTTGCACCGCATTCGCGCTTACCGTCATGTTCCACCAGCACGCTGACTGACAAACGCACTAACGGACGAACATCTGCCGCCAAAGTGCCATCTGTTGCGGCAACTAGCACTTGTTCATAAACACCCGTTAAACTGGCATTGACTTCGATAACACGTGGGTCTTCTGCGCGTGCAACTTGGTCAACACGGTGCAGCAAATCAATTTTTTGTTCCCGCGATAAGCTTTGCAGTGGATCTGCTGCTGAATACAGTTTTTTATATTCAACATTAGTTAAAATTTGTGATTTACCAGAGCCTTGCTCATTCACAATACTGCGTGCTGCGGTCGCACTTTGTGTCAGCGCATGTAGCGAAATTTGGTCTGCGTAAGCAAAACCGGTTTTTTCACCACTGACTGCTCTCACACCAACACCTTGGTCGATATTGTAAGAGCCATCTTTGATGATCCTATCTTCAAGCACCCATGATTCATGGAAGCTCGATTGAAAGAACAGATCCGCATAATCCAGATGGCGCTCAGATAACAAACCTAAAATGTCATACAGATTTTCTTGCCCAAGGCGGTTGGCGGCCAGCAAATGTTCGCTGACAGAAACTAAACTCATATTCGTTACTCTTTGGTTTCTTTTTTAATCAAGGATGTCAATTGCGGTCTAAAGCGGTTATGTTTCACCACTTTGATTTGCTCTCGCATGACACTCAAGCTGTCCGTTTTAATATTCAGTACCGTAGACGCGACTGCATCTACGTTCTTTTTCATCACTTTACCCCACCCATCAACCGCAAGGCTGTGCCCCCATGTGCGACGTGTGCCGTGCACACCGACTTGAGCAGGCGCTAAAATATAGCATTGGTTTTCTATCGCACGGGCACGTAATAACGGCTCCCAATGTGCTTGCCCGGTGTAACGAGTAAATGCCGCTGGTACAGAGATAATTTCTGCGCCTTGTTCACGTAATGCTTGGAATAAACCAGGAAAACGTAAATCATAGCAAATTGTCATGCCAAGACGACCAACGGGTGTATCAACGACAGTGATATGTTCACCGCGTTGATAAATCACAGACTCGTTATAAGTACCTTGCTCGTCTTCGATATTGACATCAAACATATGAATTTTATCGTAGCGAGCTTTAATATTTCCTTCAGAATCAAATAATAAGCTACTACTCGTAATACGTTCAGGATCTTCACGGCTAATCATTGGCATTGAGCCAATTAAAATCCAAACATGATAACGTTTGGCCATTTCGCTGATCGCACTTTGCAAAGGGCCTTTTCCTTGCTCTTCCGCTTGTTTACGATAAGTCGCCGCATCCGCAAATAACAATGCATTTTCAGGGGTCAGTACTAATTCAACAGTCTCTGGTAACTGTTTGATCTGTTGTTCGATTTGCGCCAAATTGTGTTTAGTATTATTTCCGCTACATAACTGCAAAAGTGCAACGTTGCCATTTTTCATTACTCTTGAGTCTCCTTCAGTTGACGTAATACTTCATCAATTTTCGGCTCGTCCAAACTACCTGTTACTCGGTAACGAATAACGGAAACTTTACTCCATAGTGGACCGAGCACTTTCGTTGCCGCAAATACGGCAGCGCCTGCAAATGGGTTTACCACAAACGCGGTTGCTACTCCTACTGTAGCAGATATTTCCGGTGTAATGACGGCTTCAACATTAATTTGGCGTTTAACAAGGTCAATTTGGCCATTAAAAGCGATATCGGCAACTAAACCATCAACATAGGTATTTTTCGAAACCAGTACACCATTTTTAATGGTCGCATCACCTTTAATGGAGTCAAAATCAAAGTCATCACTAAATGTATCGCTAAAATCAAATCGTAGTTTACGCAGCAGGGCATCAAAACTGACTAGACGCAATATTTGCCCTGCACGACCACCACCCATTTGTGCAATCGCTCCTTTGCCCAATTTTGCAGACATTTTACCATTTAAAGAGGCGATATCTGGTGACCAAGGCAAATTAGCCCAATCTAAATCAAATTCAATAGTATAAGGTGATTGGATAATGGGAACCAATATACCAAAATACGCCGCCGTTTCGTCAAAAGCTTCACCGGTTAATGAACCTGCAATTTGTGTTTTATTGCCTTTTTCGCTGTTCCAAATAGCATCTAACTTTAATTTCGTGACGCTGTTATCTAGCGTGCCATCTGTCAGTTGCAATAAAGTGCCTTTAGGTTGGATATTAGCGCTAATTTCCCCCAATTTCTGCCCAGCGACCCAACACTCTTTACAGTGAAACTGGAACTGCGGCCATTGGCTAAAATCGATTTGTGTCGTAGCAAGGTCATTGATTTGAGTACTAGAGGATTCACTAGGGTTGTAATACAAATAATCAATGGCGACCTGCCAAGGCTGTGAAGCAAAGATTTGTAACGAACCTTTTAAGTTTTCACTATTGATACTGACTAATTGCTCAGCCCGTTGTAAGTCATAGGAAAAATTTACTGCATTCCATTGCTGCCCAGCGAGGTAGATTGATGGGATATTGACCTCAAGCATGTCAGGTAAACCAATATTCATCCCCCCTTCGCGGCTATGGGATGACACTAACAACCCGGCTAATTTCTCCCAGTTCATATCGGTAATCGGTGGCAAATCAACAACAAAAGTTGCATTTTTAGGTAATTCAGGAATACCATCACGCCATTGGGCAACATGGGCTTTTAATAAGCTTAAAGGCTTACTACTCAGCCCCCATTGAGTATTAAAACCAATGCGCTTACCGATATCACCACCAACCACCAACTGTTCTGTTGTTCCTTTAGCCTGAACATTAATTTGCCCAAGTTCGGCTAATAGAGCGTTATCAATAGCGGGTAGCTGGCTTTTCAGTTGTTTTAGCCCTGCGCTAACGTCTATTTGTAAGCCAACAGGTTCTTTTGCTGTATTCGGAATAGTGATCGCAACTTGGCTTTTCCAGTTAGTGGTTCCTGACACCTTTTGCTTAATCTCAGCAGGCAACATTGCCAACTTATTCACCGCCCAGTTTCCGCTAACATTCACATCCACTAAATAATTTTTTGCTTGATCTGTAGTGGTGAAATCAACAGTAATGGGCTGTTCAAACCAATGGCCTTGCAAGTTTTCACCGCGTAAATCTCCATTGTTAAACTCAAAACTGCCCGTTAAAGCGGAAATAGTGCTATCAATTGGCTGAATGTATAAATCATTTTTATTGAGATTAACTTTCCCTTTGGCAAAAACATCTTTACCCGCCACCAATGGAATAGATAACCCTAATTGGCCATTAACAGTCCCCCCAATTTGTAACTCTTCAAGCGTATCGCCAATTGAGTGGTTCATCGGGGTATGCACAAAATATTGCTGGATTTGTTTTCCAGTTCCACTGATGTCTGCATTGATATACAGCATTTCTTTAGTGTAATCAGGGATGTTCGCATCAAGGTTGGTTGCTGTGGCATCCGCTAATTTCACGCTTGGCGCATGCATATATAACCCTGCACGCCTAAAGTCTAAGTCCATATCTAAGTTCAATAACGCAGGCCATTCACTGTCATATTCGAATGTTGCATCACGCAAAGGGACATAAACTTGGAATTGCCCATCATTGTTATCATAGGGGAAATGAGCAGGGTCGCCTTTATAGACTAAAGTCGCATTATCTACACTACCGGCAATAATCGCTTTCGTCAGGTAATCGGCCACATCTTGGCCCATTAATTTTTGTGGGAAATAACGCCATGCATCCCCTGCATCATCTAAACGGATTCTGGCAAGAATGGCGAGATCGGCATAATTTCCTTTTTTCGCTTTTGCGTAACGAAACTCACCATTTGCCCAAAGAGACTGAGCTTGTAGCTCTAATGATGGGCTCCACAACTTAAATTCACTGGCATTATTGACCCAATGGAACTGACCTGTTGCCGTTTTTATCGAGAAAGGCGCTTTAAATTCATCACGATAGTCAACTTCACTATCTTGTAAGCTAACGGTGGCACTACCACTTTGCATCCCACCGATTAAAACACCTGAAAAGTGATTAACTGAAGGCAGCTCCTTCCATTTTTTCCAGCTAACATTTTGCCAGTCCATGTTGATTTGTACGTTTTCAGGCATATTTTGCGTGATATCAAGCGCAAATTCACTCACCACACCAGTTGGTTGGCGATGTTGCCAATCCTGTACCATTTCAGGCGTTAAAAAGGAAAAAGTGGGTAAAATCTCACTTAAACGTTCAAGTTCAATATCTTTTGCACGGATGCGCCAATGGTCATTATCTTGATATTTTTTGCTGGCAGGCAAATACAATACAGAGGCGCTCCCTCGTGGCCAGATAAACTCATTGGTTTTCAAGGTATCAAGCTCAGGAATGTTAAATAACCACCCATTCCCCTGCCTTTTCATTCGCAAAAGCAAATCATTGACTTGCAAGTTTTGCGCTAATTCGCCGGTTCCCCAATTGGCTTCCCCTTGCCGTAATTGAATAAGGCCGCTATCAATCCGGTTATTTTTCAGTGTTACCCAAGAAGACAGGCTAAAATTTGCGTCCCGTAATGACGTGTTATCCCGTAGCCAGCGGCTAAGCCATGGCTGCATATCAATATTATCCGCTTGCAAATAAAAAATACCGTCGCTTAACACGCCATTTTTATCTGACACATCAAGCTTTACTTGCAGATAACCATGCTGCTTATTGATGGTTTCGAGACTAACAAAACCTTGAGCGCGATGCCTGTCGTTATCGTTGAGCCAAGAAAGTTCAGGCAAAATCAGCGTCGTTTTTTGTTCTGAAGGTGTGAGGAAAGTTAATTGGCTTTCTTTTAGTACAAAATGGTCAAATTGCCTTAAAAATAGCTCTTCAATACCATCTAAAGACTGCCCTTCCGAGGAATCGCCAAGGCTGAAAGGGACTTTGTGATCAACATTTAACTGGTAAAAGGTTAAGTCACGAAAACGCCAGCGCAGAGAAAATAACGAGCTCCAAATATCTAATTCAACCGTAATAGTATTCGCTGTAATATCGGTAGTTTTATTCTGTAAAACGACATCGGACAACGTCAGTACAGGGCCAAAAGATTGCCAAGCCCCTTCAATTTTACCAATTTGTACCGATACATCGGTCTTTTTTTCAACGTAATCAATCAGATCTTGCCGATAGTTGTCGATATTTGGCAGAAGAAAACGCAGCCCTGACAGCACTAACGCGCACAGCAATAATATAACCGCAGTCGTCACCAGTGCTACACGTGGCAGTCGTCTCACTCAAATCTCCTTTTACATCATTACGACATCAAAACGTTCCTGACTGTAAAGAGGCTCAGTCTGAACTTTAACTTGCTTTCCAACAAAAATTTCAACTTCTGCAAGGGCGTGTGACTCATCCCCTTTAAGGACATCAACCACCGCTTGGGATGCATAAACTAAGAACCTATCTGCATCGATAGTACGGTGAACACGAACTATTTCACGTAAAATTTCATAACATACCGTTTCTACCGATTTAACGGTTCCGCGCCCTTGGCAAGTCGGGCAATCATCACATAATACGTGTTCTAAGCTTTCTCTTGTACGCTTACGCGTCATTTCGACTAAGCCCAGTTGCGAAAAACCATTAATGGTTGTTTTAACTTTATCTTTACTCAATGCCTGCTCTAATGACGCTAATACACGGCGGCGATGTTCCGGGTCAGCCATATCAATAAAATCAATAATAATAATGCCGCCTAAGTTGCGTAAACGCAGTTGCCTTGCTATCGCTTGGGTTGCTTCGATATTGGTATTAAAGATGGTTTCTTCAAGATTACGGTGCCCAACAAATGCGCCCGTATTAATATCAATGGTCGTCATGGCTTCAGTTTGGTCGATAATCAAATAACCACCTGATTTTAGCTCCACTTTTCGGTCCATTGCTCGCTGAATTTCGTTTTCAACGTCAAACAAGTCAAATATCGGCTGATTCCCTTGATAGAGTTCGAGCTTAGCTGTCATTTCTGGCACATACTCTTCGATAAATTCTTGTAATTGAGTATAGGTCAAACGAGAGTCAACACGAATGCGATCAAGGTGAGCGCCGGCAAAATCACGAATAATACGGTAAGCAAGTGCTAATTCACCATAAATTTTAGTGCGAGTCACATTGCGTTTTTTTCGTTCAATCACTTTTGCCCACAGGCGTTTTAAGAATGCAGCATCCTGTTTAACTTCCTCTTCCCCGACCCCTTCTGCTGCCGTACGAATGATAAAGCCCCCATTTTCATCACAATACTGTGAAACACACTCTTTTAGGCGTTCTCTTTCATCTTCACTTTCAATACGTTGTGAAACTCCCACATGGGAAGCTCCTGGCATAAAGACCAAATAGCGAGAAGGGAGTGTAATATCCGTAGTTAGGCGAGCACCTTTGGTACCAAGGGGGTCCTTGACGACTTGAACGATTAAATCTTGCCCTTGCTTAACGAGCTCAGCGATGTCCCTGACATGAAAGTTTTTTTGTTCGTCACCCGCAATGCATTCCGTATGGGGCATAATATCCGAAGCGTGCAAAAAGGCCGCTTTATCTAGACCAATATCAACAAAGGCCGCCTGCATCCCCGGTAAGACTCGGCTCACACGGCCTTTGTAAATATTCCCTACTAGCCCTCTTTTTGCTTCTCGTTCAACATGAATTTCTTGTAATATCCCACCATCAATATAAGCAACGCGCGTTTCAGATGGCGTAATGTTTACTAATAGTTCCGCAGTCATGACTTCCCCTTACCATCACTTAACGCTAAAAATCGCTGAATTAGCTCGTCTGTTTCAACCAGTGGTAAACCAACAACCCCATGGTAGCTGCCATTAATTTTACGTATAAAACGCCCACCAATTCCTTGTATTCCATAAGCGCCTGCCTTATCCATTGGCTCACCAGATTGTATATAGTCCCGTATTTCGATTAAAGATAACTCGCGGAATGTCACATCTGTCACAATTAGTGACTGCATTGTCTGTTGACGGTTGGATAAGGCAATAGCCGTCATGACCTGATGGGTTTTTCCTGATAATGCACTTAGCATCTCTTCTGCGTGCTGATTATCTCGCGGTTTTTCTAAAATTTGCCCTGCTAGAACAACGATTGTATCTGCGCCCAAAACCGGTTGATTATCGGGTGCAATCGCAACACCAGCTAAAGATTTATCTCGTGCAAGACGTTGAACATAGTCTTGAGGCAACTCCCCCTCCTGCCACTGTTCTTCTACCTCTGGACGTAAAACCTCAAAGGTATAATTAAGTTGCTGAACAAGTTCACGTCGACGGGGTGAGCCGGACGCAAGATAAATTAAACACATAAACTGTATTCCCAGTCAGACCGACAACTAACACCCTAACATACTGAAAATTGCCGACGTATTTTACGTAAAAGCAAAAATAGCCATGGCCATAGAATACCATTCACTAAGCTATTCCAAAATACTTGCGGGTGGAATAATACTTGTGATGATAGAAATTCAGCCCAAAAAACAGCAAGATCTTGAATGATAGTGAGTAACATAATCACCAGAGCTTGCTGCCACAACGCCATATTACGCAACAATTGGTGTTTATAAGAGACGAGATAGCAAATAATGCTAAAAGAAAGAGCATGCACTCCCAGTGCAGAGCCCTGAATGGAATCTACGATAATCCCTAAAATAAAACTCGTGCCAACACTCACTCGGTGTGGTAATGCCATCACCCAATAAGTGAGAATCAACAGAAGCCATGATGGCCGGTAAAAACTGAGTTGTTCCGGCCAAGGCATGACTTGTAAAATCAACGCAATAAAAAACGATAACCAAATGATGGCACGGCCATTTCCGCGATACTCATCCATGCTAATTTACTCTCTTGCCCATAACCATACTGTGTTTCCTCTACTTATGGTTGTGACGTCGGAGCCATTGATGGTGGCAATGGAGGCCCCTGAATTTCATTCGGATTAGGTAACACTTGCGGCAATACTTTCATTAATCGTTCATTTGCTGCACGATAAACTTCCGAAGGCTGTAGTGGCGTTTTAGGGTCGCTATCATTTCCCCATAGTAGCAAAAGGTAGCGTAAACGCTGCAATTCGGCACTCGGCTTCGCGCTGATAATAGTATAAGCACGTTGTGTGTCGTGTTTTACGGCAGAGACCACCCCTACAGGATAACCTTCGGGGAAACGCCCTCCTAACCCTGACGTGACAAGGACATCACCAACACGAATATCGGTATTTTCAGGCAACGGTTCTAATTGGATATCATCAGCACATCCAGAACCTGCAGCAATAACACGGACATCATTACGTAATACTTGTACTGGCAGTGCATGGGTAGTGTCGCAAATTAACAGGACACGACTATTAAAGTTACTAACCCCAACCACTTGACCAACTACGCCTTTATCACTAATAACGGGCTGCCCTTCATAAACGCCTTCATTGCTGCCCTTGTCTATAACCACTTGGTCACGATATGGCGTATTCGCGCCTGAAATAACTTGCGTGACCATCATGTGTTCATCTTGACGAAGTGGCGAACCAAGTAACTCCCTTAACCGCGCATTTTCCTGCTTAAGTTGTTCTAAAAGCAAGTTGTCCGCTTTTTTCAGTAATAGCTCTTGGCGTAAGGCTTTATTTTCGAATTGCAATTGTTCTCTTGAAGAGAAGCTTTCGGAGATATTATCTAGAAATTGACGTGGGCCATTGGCTAAAAAATAGAATGGGCTAACCGCCGTGTCTAAGTAGTTACGGACTTTATTGAAAGGCTCAAAGCGATGGTCAATCACCACCAGTACAAGTGCAATGATTACCGCAATAAAAATGCGTAGCTGTAGGGATGGACCTCGCCTAAAAATTGGCTTCATGTGTGGCTAAGTTTCACTAATGTCAGAGGAACAAAAAATAGTCAAAACAGTTGGGGACAGCCCCAACTGTTTCTAAAAGGCCATTTAGTCTTCGCTAAACAGGTCGCCACCGTGCATATCAATCATTTCTAACGCTTTACCGCCACCACGAGCGACGCAAGTTAGAGGATCTTCAGCAACGATAACTGGGATACCAGTTTCTTCCATCAATAAGCGATCTAAATTACGAAGAAGCGCGCCACCACCGGTTAAGACCATACCGCGCTCTGAGATATCTGAGGCCAATTCAGGAGGACACTGTTCAAGTGCTAGCATGACTGCGCTGACAATTCCTGTAAGCGGTTCTTGCAATGCTTCTAAAATTTCATTGGAGTTCATCTTAAATCCGCGTGGCACACCTTCCGCAAGGTTACGGCCGCGAACTTCAATCTCGTAAACTTCATCTGTTGGGAATGCAGAACCAATTCCATGCTTGATGCGTTCTGCTGTCGCTTCACCTATCAGTGAGCCATAGTTACGACGTACATAGTTAATGATGGACTCATCGAAACGGTCACCACCAATGCGTACAGATGAAGAGTAAACAACGCCATTTAACGAAATAACAGCGACTTCTGTAGTACCACCACCAATATCAACAACCATTGAGCCTGTTGCTTCTGATACAGGTAACCCGGCACCAATAGCTGCGGCCATAGGTTCTTCAATTAAGAAGACTTCCCGTGCGCCCGCACTTAACGCTGACTCACGAATGGCTTTACGTTCAACTTGTGTTGCACCAACAGGGACACAAACAAGGACTCGCGGACTTGGGCGTAAAAAACTGTTGCTATGAACTTGTTTGATGAAGTGTTGTAACATTTTTTCAGTCAGGAAAAAGTCGGCGATAACACCGTCTTTCATTGGCCTGATTGCCGAAATATTACCTGGTGTACGTCCCAGCATCTGCTTCGCTTCACCACCGACAGCAGCAACGCTTTTTGGCGATCCAGAGCGGTCTTGACGAATAGCAACTACAGAGGGTTCATTTAATTTTACGCCTTGTCCTTTGACATAAATAAGGGTATTGGCCGTACCCAAGTCAATAGACAAGTCATTAGAAAACATGCCACGAAATTTTTTAAACATAACGAAAGAGTTATCCTGCAAGCTGGGGACGAATTTAAACCCGTCTACTCTACCAACCACTTGAAGCGGTCTCAAGGCGTTAATGAGCTGCTTCTAAAATATGGTTAATTCATCTATTTTTCACGTACCGTACTGTACATGCTTCTTATCTAAACGAAGCAGATAAAAACCCCAAAAACAGATATTAATTGTATTATTTACCTACAGGATAAAAACACACAAAAAAACACCTATTCTTTGGTTGTTATATACTCCATCTTTTTCTTCCCAGTGTGACAAGTTATTATGGCAACAAGTTCAAATATTATTTAGTTCTTTTTATTATTGCTACACACTGGCTATTTCCAATACAAATTGGGTGAATTCGCTGAGTGTTCGCTCTATTATCTACCAGAAACGCGGCAAATTTATGTCAATATGCAAAATGAATCCGTCAAGATGCGATATTTTGCATGATAAAAGCCTATTTATGCCAGAAAAAAATAAATTTTTACAAATTAATTACAATATTAATAGCTTAAATACTGTTACTACGTCAATGAAATACACTCAAATTTTAGTCATTTTCAAAATACATATTTAATCATTATATAGGAGTGAAAGATGAAAGCTCTCGTCCTACAACAAACTGACGAAAAAATCGTCTCTGGCATTCAACCATTAACTACAGAAATGCTTCCAGCCGGAGATATTATAGTCGATATTTATTGGTCTACACTTAATTATAAAGATGCATTAGCTATTTGTGGAAAAGCGGGCGTTGTTCGCCAATACCCGATGGTACCCGGCATCGATTTTTCAGGTGTGATCCACCACAGTGAAGACCCTCGTTTCCAAGTTGGCCAACATGTACTACTGACTGGATGGGGGGTGGGTGAAACGCATTGGGGCGGGTTAGCCTCTCAAGCAAGAGTCCCCGCAAAGTATTTAACCCCTCTTCCAGAAAATTTGTCCTTAAAACAAGCGATGGTTATTGGCACCGCCGGCTTTACAGCAATGCTTTGCGTAAATGCCCTAGAAGAAGCTGGTGTGACTCCTGATAAAGGCGAAGTCATCGTAAGTGGTGCAAGCGGTGGTGTTGGTAGTACTGCCGTGCAATTACTCTCTTTATTAGGTTATGAGGTTGTCGCGATTTCAGGTCGTGAAGAAAACAGCAGCTACCTGCAAAGTTTAGGTGCCAAGAGGGTATTACCTCGTAGTTATTTCACACATCCTGCTAAACCATTAGACAAACAGTTGTGGGCGGGTGCGATTGATACAGTAGGTGGTGAATTACTCGCTAATCTTCTTGCGCAAACACACTATAATGGGACTGTTGCCGCCTGCGGCTTAGCGGGTGGCTTCGACTTACCAACCAGTGTCATGCCATTTATTTTACGTAATGTCCGCCTACAAGGTGTAGATTCGGTTTACTACCCTGCCGCAAATCGCCCTAAAGTATGGCAACGACTCGCGGAACTTCTACCTCCGTCTTTCTATGAGCAAGTCAGCAATGAGATTAAATTAGAAGATTCTGTCGAATATGCAAAAAAACTCTTAAAAAATGAAGTGACTGGGCGTACGCTAGTTAACCTGCGAGGTTAGTCACCAATTTATTGCGGTACTTTCGCCTAAATAGGGATTACCGCACATTTTCTAAAATAAATTCGGGTATTTTCTCTGATAAGACCAGTATTTTGCTGCTATATGTCACGAAATAATTATAATGACGAACCTTGTCAGTAGAAAATCCATTTATTTTTATGATAAAAGATGACAAACGCTTAGCATCGCGTTATGTTGTCGGGCTATTGATAATATCGTCGGAGTTAGCAGCATAATGGCAGAAGATATTCACATTTTACTCTTGAATGGGCCAAACCTAAACCTGCTAGGTACACGGGAACCCGATAAATACGGCAACCAAACTCTTGCCGATATCGTATCCAAGCTGGAGTCAGAGGCTAGTCAGTTAGGGGTAAAACTGAGTCATTTTCAGTCAAACGCAGAATTTGAACTAATCGATAAAATTCATGCTGCACGTCATGATGTTGATTTTATTCTCATCAATCCGGCTGCATTCACACATACCAGTGTTGCACTACGTGATGCATTACTCGCGGTGAGTATCCCGTTTATCGAGATCCACTTGTCTAATGTGCACGCTAGGGAATCATTTCGCCAACATTCTTATTTCTCCGATAAAGCAATCGGTGTAATTTGTGGTCTAGGTGCTGATGGTTATAGTTTTGCTTTACAGGCAGCGGTTAACCGTCTGCGCCTAATTAATTCAATCCAAATATAAGAGTACGGAATCATATCCATGGATATTCGTAAAATTAAAAAGCTGATCGAGCTGGTCGAAGAGTCTGGCATTTCTGAACTGGAAATTTCTGAAGGTGAAGAGTCAGTACGTATCAGCCGCGTTTCACCTGCTTCCCAGGTTATGGCTGCACCTCAACAATATTACTCAGCACCGGTTGCACAACAACCTGCTCTGGCTAATGCGGTTGCACCATCTGAAGCTATGGTAGCGCCAGCTGCACCTGCTGCAGTTGCAGGTCACCAGGTTCGCTCACCAATGGTCGGTACTTTCTACCGCGCGCCAAGCCCTGAAGCGAAACCATTCGTTGAGATTGGTCAAACGGTCAGCGTTGGTGACCCACTTTGCATCGTTGAAGCGATGAAAATGATGAACCAAATCGAAGCAGATAAAGCAGGCGTTGTTAAAGCCATTCTGTTGCAAAACGGTGATGCAGTAGAATTTGACGAGCCATTAGTTGTCATCGAATAACGAGGCGTTTCCATGCTGGAAAAAATTGTTATTGCTAACCGCGGAGAAATCGCATTACGTATTTTGCGTGCCTGTAAAGAACTCGGCATCAAAACAGTAGCGGTTCACTCTACGGCAGATAGCGATCTAAAACACGTGTTACTGGCTGATGAAACAATTTGTATCGGCCCAGCAGCATCAGCGAAAAGTTACTTAAATATCCCTGCGATTATTTCCGCAGCGGAAATTTCAGGTGCTCAAGCGATTCACCCAGGATATGGTTTCTTGGCTGAAAACGCAGATTTTGCAGAACAAGTTGAAAACTCTGGTTTTGTTTTTATCGGTCCAAAAGCTGAAACCATCCGCCTAATGGGTGATAAAGTTTCTGCAATTAACGCGATGAAAAAAGCCGGTGTACCTTGTGTTCCGGGTTCTGATGGCCCATTAGGGAACGACACTGAAAAAAATAAAGCCATCGCAAAACGTATCGGCTTCCCTGTCATCATCAAAGCATCTGGTGGTGGTGGTGGTCGTGGTATGCGTGTCGTACGCAATGAGAAAGATTTAGAATCTTCGATCAACCTGACACGTGCTGAAGCGAAATCCGCTTTTAATAATGATATGGTTTACATGGAAAAATTCCTTGAAAACCCACGTCATATTGAAATTCAAGTCATGGCTGATGGCCAAGGCCATGCGGTTTACTTGGCTGAGCGTGACTGTTCAATGCAACGTCGCCACCAAAAAGTGGTTGAAGAAGCACCAGCACCGGGTATTACGCCTGAAATTCGCCGTAATATCGGTGAGCGCTGTGCTAATGCATGTATTGAAATCGGTTATCGCGGTGCAGGTACCTTCGAATTTTTATTCGAAAACGGTGAGTTCTACTTCATTGAAATGAATACCCGTATTCAAGTTGAACACCCAGTAACTGAAATGATCACTGGTGTAGACTTAATTAAAGAGCAACTGCGTGTTGCCTCTGGGTTACCATTATCTGTGAAGCAAGAAGATATCGTGGTGCATGGCCATGCTGTTGAGTGCCGTATCAACGCAGAAGACCCGAATACTTTCATCCCAAGCCCGGGTAAAATCACCCGTTTCCACTCACCTGGTGGTTTTGGCGTACGTTGGGAATCTCATATTTACGCAGGCTACACTGTACCTCCGTATTATGACTCAATGATTGGTAAATTAATTACCTATGGTGAAACTCGTGAAATCGCTATTTCTCGTATGAAAAATGCGTTAAACGAATTAATCGTCGATGGTATTAAAACCAATATTGAATTGCACCAAATGATTATGAACGATGAAAACTTCCAAAAAGGTGGAACTAATATCCACTATTTAGAGAAAAAACTGGGTATTGCTGAATAAGTCAGCGATAACCTGTTTAACTTATCGTCAATCGATACCGTAACGCCCTGCGTTACGGTATTTTTTTGTGTTAAATACGCTTTAGTGCACTTTTCTTCTGGTATTTTTCACACTCAGTCCACAGATTATCGTACAATTGCTGATTATTTTTATGGGAATGAAGGGGAATAACGGGTGGATAAACGTTTTCTTCAATCAAATAAAGAAGCGCGCTGGTCATTTTATTTGACTATCGCCTATCTGGTCGGCTGGGTTATTAGTGCCTACCTACCGGACAACACGCTTGGAATTACAGGGCTACCACTGTGGTTTGAATGGTCTTGTCTCATCTTACCCATCATTTTTATTTTGCTCTGCATTATGATGGTTAAACTGATTTTTAAAGACATCTCTTTGGAGGAGAATGATGCAGATTGAAGTTCTCCTGCCTCTCGTCGGCTACCTAGCTCTCGTCTTTTTGCTATCCATTTATGCATATAAAAAACGAACAAAAGGCGAGTTTTTAAATGAATACTTTTTAGGTAATCGTTCAATGGGCGGCTTTGTCCTTGCGATGACCATCACAGCAACCTATATCAGTGCGAGTTCTTTTATTGGAGGACCGGGAGCTGCCTATAAATATGGCCTAGGTTGGGTGCTATTGGCGATGATCCAACTCCCCGCGATTTGGCTTTCCCTCGGCGTGCTAGGTAAAAAATTTGCTATTTTGGCGCGTCGCTATAATGCCGTTACACTCAACGATATGCTGTATGCACGCTACCAAAGTCGGTTTTTAGTGTGGTTTGCCAGTGTTAGCCTACTCATTGCCTTTTTTGGCGCGATGACAGTGCAATTTATTGGTGGTGCGCGCTTATTAGAAACGGCAGCAGGTATTCCATATACTTACGGGTTAATAATTTTTGGGGTATCTATCGCACTCTATACCGCAATTGGTGGGTTTAGAGCCAGCGTCCTGAATGACGCACTGCAAGGCCTAGTGATGCTTTTAGGTACGGTGATCCTGCTGGTTGCAATTATTTACCATGCAGGTGGTTTACCCGCAGCCATAGAAAAAATGCATACCATAGACCCAAAATTGGTTTCACCTGAAGGTGCAGATGACATTTTAAGCGGGCCATTTTTAGCTTCGTTTTGGGTTTTAGTCTGTTTTGGGGTGATTGGTTTACCTCATACTGCGGTACGTTGTATTTCATATAAAGACAGTAAAGCAGTTCATCGAGGTATTATTTTGGGAACCATCGTCATGGCGATACTGATGTTTGGTATGCACTTTGCGGGAGCTCTCGGTCGTGCAATTTTACCTGACCTCACAATCCCAGACCAAGTGATCCCTACTTTGATGGTACAAGTTCTACCACCATTTGCAGCGGGAATTTTCTTAGCGGCACCGATGGCCGCAATTATGTCAACGATCAACGCACAACTACTACAGTCCTCGGCAACCATCGTAAAAGATATCTATCTGAATACCATGCCAACACAAATCAAAAATGAAAAGCGTCTTGCACGGATCTCTAGCCTTTCCACTTTGGTCTTAGGTGCATTGCTTTTAGTTGCAGCATGGAACCCGCCTCAGATGATTATCTGGCTGAATTTACTGGCTTTTGGTGGTTTAGAAGCTGTTTTCTTGTGGCCATTAGTCCTCGGGCTCTACTGGGAAAAAGCCAATGGAACAGGTGCTATCAGTGGTATGGTCATCGGAGGCGTCAGTTATGCCATATTGGCAAGTTTTAAAATTGAAATCATGGGCTTTCACGCTATCGTCCCATCACTGATTTTTAGTCTTATTGCCTTCCTTCTAGGTAATCTTTTTGGCAAAAATCCAGTACAATCACCAGCAAATGAACAGGTAACTAGCACTCACTGATTCCTATCTACTGATAGGTGAATTTGGCGTTACCTAATGTAAATGAACAAATGCAATGCTCTAGATAATTCGCGTCATAGATAGGCGGCAAACGAGCTAATCCCTAGGAGCATACACCAGTATGTGACTAGGGTTAGTGAGCGCAGCCAACAACGCTATGGCGTGAAGAATGACGAGCATTTTAGAAGAGAAAAAACAATGCCTTGGATACAAATCAAAATAAACTCAACCGCAAAAGATGCCGAAGCCCTTGGCGATGAGTTAATCGAAAGCGGTGCTGTGTCTGTCACCTTTCAAGACAGCCACGATACTCCTGTTTTTGAGCCGCTTCCGGGGGAAACGCGCCTTTGGGGTGACACCGATGTTATCGGTCTATATGACGCAGAAACCGACATGAAATTTGTCGTCGCTCAACTAGAAAATAGTCCGATATTGAGTCCAGGTTTTATCCATAAAATCGAACAATTAGAAGACAAAGATTGGGAAAGAGAATGGATGGATAACTTTCATCCGATGCGCTTTGGGGAACGCTTGTGGATCTGCCCAAGTTGGCGCGATGTGCCCGATCCAACGGCAGTCAACGTAATGTTAGATCCTGGCCTCGCTTTTGGTACTGGCACGCATCCAACCACCTCATTGTGCCTCCAATGGTTAGATGGCCTTGATCTAGAAGGTAAAACTGTGATCGATTTTGGTTGCGGATCTGGGATTTTAGCGATCGCCGCATTAAAATTAGGTGCCGCTCATGCGATCGGGATCGACATCGACCCTCAAGCTATCACTGCAAGCCGCGATAATGCGCAACGTAACGGTGTTTCAGAGCGTTTATCCCTATACCTACCAAAAGACCAGCCTAATGACTTACAAGCTGATGTCGTGGTTGCTAACATCCTTGCTGGCCCATTGCGTGAGCTCGCCCCGATGATTAGCGTGCTACCCCGCCCAGGTGGGTTATTAGGTCTTTCTGGCGTGCTCGCCACTCAAGCAGAAGGAGTGGCTGACGCTTATCGTTCAACTTTTGAAATCGACCCTGTTGCTGAAAAAGAAGAATGGTGCAGGATTACGGGTGTCAAGCATTTTTAATGAGTTTTTTTATTAAAATTAGAGAATAATTTCTTTGAAAACAACGCCAGAATAGATTATCTTATAGCTCAAATATTGCTCAATAGCTGGCGATAATCTGTTCTGCACGAGATTTGAACAGCACAACAGTTATTTTAATAAATCGTTATAATATCTAATTAACTATTTGTTAAATATAACTAATTTTATAATTGCAGAGATGCAAGATAAAAAAATTAGTGATAAATAACCGTTTGCTCAAAGTTTGTCCTTTCATATCTCGTAAAAAATGCGTAATATACGCGCCCTTGCAGTCACAGTATGGCCCCCATTTAGTTATGCGAATCGGACAATATCAGTTGAGAAACTGTCTTATTGCTGCCCCCATGGCAGGCATTACAGATAAACCGTTTAGGTCGCTCTGTTATGACATGGGTGCTGGGATGACAGTATCAGAGATGCTTTCTTCTAATCCTCAAGTTTGGAAGACCGACAAATCTAGACTCAGAATGGTTCATCGCGATGAACTTGGGGTTCGTTCCGTGCAAATAGCTGGCAATGATCCCGATGAAATGGCTGCCGCGGCTCAAATCAACGTTGAGAGTGGCGCTCAAATCATCGATATCAACATGGGCTGTCCAGCTAAAAAAGTGAATCGTAAGCTTGCAGGCTCTGCACTACTACGCTATCCAGACATCGTTAAATCGATTCTTGAAGGTGTCGTCAAAGCAGTGGATGTGCCTGTCACCCTTAAGATCCGCACAGGCTGGTCACCTGAAGAGCGAAACTGCATAGAGATTGCCAAATTGGCCGAAGATTGCGGCATTCAAGCTCTCACTATTCATGGCAGAACTAGAGCCTGTCTGTTTAATGGGGAAGCTGAATATGACAATATTCGGGCAGTTAAGCAGACTGTTACCATTCCGGTTATTGCCAATGGCGACATTACTGACCCGCTAAAAGCCAGAGCTGTTTTAGACTACACAGGGGCGGATGCCTTGATGGTAGGCAGAGCGGCTCAGGGAAGACCCTGGATCTTCCGGGAAATCCAGCATTATCTGGACACAGGTGAAATATTGCCACCAATGCCAATGGCAGAGGTAAAGCGTATTATGCTAGCGCATGTACAGGAATTGCACGACTTTTACGGTCAAGGCAAAGGAGCCCGTATAGCGCGCAAACATGTTTCTTGGTACTTAAAAGAACATGCACCTGATGACCAGTTTCGGCGCTCATTCAACACCATTGAGGATGCCAGCGAACAGCTGGAGGTGTTGGAAGCATTTTTTGAAAATTTTTGCGTAAATAAAGATAAGAGCTGACAGAACTATGTTCGAACAACGCGTAAATTCTGACGTACTAACCGTTGCTACTGTAAATTCACAAGATCAAGTAACTCAAAAACCGTTACGTGACTCAGTTAAGCAAGCACTGAAGAACTATTTTGCTCAATTAAATAATCAAGATGTTAATGATTTATATGAGCTGGTATTGGCTGAAGTAGAACAGCCTTTGTTGGACATGGTTATGCAATATACCCGTGGAAACCAGACCCGTGCAGCCCTGATGATGGGTATCAACCGCGGCACTCTGCGTAAGAAACTGAAAAAATACGGCATGAACTAATCCTAGTCGGTTAATGCAGTGTTTTTGTGAGCCCTCACTGTTATGCAGTGAGGGCTTTTTATTTGCAAAAAATAATGTGCTAGACCGTTTGTGTGGATAAATTAAACTGCTGAACCGCTTGTTGTAATTCTTGCGTTTGCCCCGCTAATGAACTAGCTGCAGTTGCCACTTGTTCAACTAAAGAGGCATTTTGCTGTGTAACGCCGTCCATCTGTGTAATCGCGACTCCAACTTGGGCTATTCCTTTGCTCTGCTCTTCTGAAGCCACGGTGATTTGCTCCATAATTGCTGTTACCTCATTAATTCCCTGTAAGATATTCTCCATCGTTTTTCCCATTTCATTCACCAAACCCGTTCCTTTCTGAACGCAAGCTCCTGAATCGGCAATTAGTCGTTCAATTTCCATCGCGGCTTCCGCACTGTGGCTCGCTAACTTGCGCACTTCCGCAGCGACTACCATAAAACCGCGTCCATGCACACCAGCACGAGCCGCTTCGATAGACGCATTGAGCGCTAAGATATTCGTTTGAAAACTAATATCGTTAATCATGTTGATAATATCTGCTATTTTTTGTGAGCTTTGGGAGATTTCAGTCATGGTCACGACAACAGAATCAACAATGCTATTCCCTTTATTAGCGACCACGAACGCTTCGCCTACTAATTGATTAGCTTGGTGTGTGTTTTCCATATTCAGTTGAACTGCAGCGGTAATTTCCTCCATACTCGCAGCCGTCTCTTCTAAAGCGGCGGCCTGCTCTTCTGTTCGAGATGAAAGATCGCTATTACCGTTTGAAATCTCACTTGCCCCCAGATAAATATTTTCACTTCCTTGTCGGATTGTATTGACCGATTCACTTAAATCTTTTCTCATCCCTTCAAGTATTGGAAATAATTTTCCTACACAGCTGTTTCCGAATGGCTGTACAGGATGGCTTAAATCCCCTTTCGCAATTTGAGTAAAATGTTGCCTCAGTAGCCCTAATGGTTTTTGCATCATCTCTGCCATATAGCGATCCGTAAAAATGAGCATGAAGATCCCTAATATTGCAGTGACGATCATGACCACTTGTGTAATATCTATCACGCTATCAACATTCTGCCGAGTATGGCTGATCAATTCATCAGCCGTCTGATTAAACTGCTGAATTGAAGCGCCAAAAGCTCGGCTTAATGCAGGGGTTACATTATGGGCATGCGCTAAATATTTGTCCGAATCGTTGTCCATACTCAATGCGAGTTGAGGCGTGACGCCATCATCTAGCAGTGATTGCCAATTATTGATCACCAAATCTGATACTTCAGGATCCATCGGTCCAGGAGAAATCGACTTCATTTGCTCTAAATATTTCCCCATATTGGACATCGCTTCTTTTACAGGGGCATAATCCACATCTTTCCCTTGGCTTTTACTTTCCATGACTCTAGTTAGTCGTGTGACAAAACGAAAATACTGATCATTTCCTTGACTAAGGACGGTCATTTGTTGCACCAATTGCCTATCAATATCATTTCCATCAGCAATGCGTGATAATGACCAACCACTGTATACATTCGTTCCCCCCAAGATCAAACACAAAATACTTAATAATACGAAGACCACAGTGCGAATTGAGTAATTTCGAAGTTTCTGCATAGAATTTCTCTTTTGGTGGGATAATCTGACAATATTTAACTTTATCGGCGCTATAGAAAAATATTTTAATCCCTAGATTTGATTAACCAGCACTCGATATAGGTAAAAATACTTACATTTCAAGAGGGTTACTATTTGATTTTGGGAATCAGAGAAAATTAAAAATTTGAAATTAATTTGAGTAATTTGAAGTAGATCGCTAAATGAGAGCATCCAACCTGAGTAAATGTCCCCCTATCTCTATTTTCACACCTAACCTCGCGTAAAAGTTACTATCCACTCAGTAAGATATACCGCCTAAGTCAACAATTTATTTCCACTTAAATCAAATAATTAGCCATATTATAAATTGTTTTAAATTAATTGATCTTGAAATCAATAACAATATAATAAGATTGATTATCATTTGCATTATCATTACAAAAGGCAAGCCTACTCCAATGAAAAACATTTCCTCCGTTGGAAACAATATGGTTAAATTTAAGCCAAATTTTATTTGTTTCATTATTTTATCAACACTTTCTTTTACGACTCATGCAACCAATAAAGAGCTTGAATCATCACAGCTTCAAGAAGCTGCTGATGCAATTGAGCTACAAGATAGCTATGCACGACCTGACTATGTTGAAATTGAACGTTTACGAGATACCAAGCAAATTATTGTTATTTCAAAAGAAGATATTCAAGGCAAAGGAAACCGCACAATCTCTGATGTGCTTAAATCTGTTCCTGGTATTAGTGTCGATACCTCTGGGCAGGGCAACATAGACTTGCGGGGGCAAGGGGCTGAAACCTCACAACGTAACCTACAAGTGTTACTCGATGGGGCTCCAATTACCACATTAGCAAATCACCCTTATACCACTAACTACGATATTATTCCCGTTGAACAACTTGAGCGTATTGAAATCATTCCCGGTGGCGGAAGCGTTATTTACGGCTCAGGGACTGCAGGTGGAGTCATTAATATAACGTCAAACCTGAGAAGTATGGCTAATCCCAAAACAAGTGTTTTATCTGAATGGAACTCAGAAGGATATCGCTTAAATGCTAATTTGGGAGCTCGGGTGAGTGATACCTTTTCAATTTTAGGTACTGCCAGTAAACTAAACCGTGATCTTTACTATAAAGATACCTACCGTAATTCAGAATATTATTCACTAGGCGGTAGATGGGATCTGACTCCAGATCAAAGCCTCATGTTGAGAGGAAGTCATCTCACTGAAAGTTCTCAGTACGTAAAAACGCTCACATCACGTAATATCAAAAAGTATGGTAAAGACTACGTTCCACCAGACAAAACCGTCACTGTCGGTATTGATGAGAATGGTAAACTAATTAAAAAAACGATCAGTGGTTATTTGATCGGTGACCGCGAAGTCGATAGCTATAATTTAAGTTACCAAAATGCATTTACGGAAAAACTCAATTTTGCTACAGATGTTTTCTACACTGATGGTTTTTATACTAATAATGCCAACTGGGAACAAAAAGTTAATCAAAAAAGCCACGGAACAAAAATCAAATTAGATATCGGCTATCTCGATGATAGCAATCTACTTTTTGGCGTAGATTATGCCAAACAAAAGGCTTCTATTCATTATATTGGGAGCTATAAAAAAGATAGTAAAGGCCGATATTATGGGGTTCCTCATAATTTTGATTATGATAAAACAACAAAGGCAATTTATGCTCTTAACAGTCTTAAATCAGATCAATTTGTATTTACCCAAGGGCTTAGACGTGAATTGTCGGAATGGTCATTTGATAAAAGTGGCACAGTAAATGGGTCTGGCACTTCAGACCGTTGGAATACGGCAGCTGAACTTTCTCTTGCTTACCTTTATCGCGATACTGGCCGAATTTATGGGCGATATGAACGAGGCTACACCCTTCCCGATGGCTTGCAAATCAGCGACCAATCTGTCGTTAATGGTGAGAAAATTTATACTCCGACTAAGGCAGAAGATGAGAAATATGACTTATTTGAGGTCGGTTTAAGAGATAAATTAGCATTTAGTACTGTCAATATCACATTCTGGACATCTAATACGAATAACCAGCTAAATCGTATTTATCTCACTAGTGTCAATGATGCGAAGACAATGAATTTGTTGAAAACTCGCCGTTGGGGAGCCGATGTTGACTTCCAACAAACGCTCGGTAATTTCACCTTCCAAGAATCATATTCATGGCTCAGAGGACGTTCTGATTATAACAATCATGGCCGCCAATTTTTGGAAGAAAACGGCAAAAATACCATTGATTACACGAAAAGTGGTTTAACTAAAGTGCCAGAGCACTCCGTTAAACTAAAAGTAAAATACGATTTTACCGATGATTTATCGGGAGACATTCAGTATACCTATTATGGTTCGTACAATAATTTCCTTTCTGATGCCAATAAAGAAGAAGATGGCGTAGTTAAATCACGTGAACTCATTGACCTCAGTGTTCGTTACGCGCCGATTGAACACATCGAATTATATGGCGGGGTCACTAACTTAATGAACAAAACTTACTACGACTATGTTACCGCAGGTTATGGCTCATTAATTCCTGGAAATGAGCGCTCATTTTTTGCAGGCATTAAAGCTACCTATTAATTAAAACAGGAAATGTTTCAGTGACTATTCGTTATAAACTTGCTTTAGCACTGTCACTCGTTATCCATATTATTGCCATTATGTTTATCGCCCTACAAACAGGTAGGGCGATACCTATAGTCGAGGGTATGGAAATGATAACTCTATCTCTAGGGGGACAAATGGGCTCCTCAGGGGGCACAGGAGAGCAGAGTAATAAAAAACAAGTGCAATCACATGAAGTTATATCAGAATCCCCTTCAAGGGCTGAAGCTGCTTCCCAACAGAAGCAGATGAGCAAGTCTCAACCTAATGAAAGTGAAATACCTTCAAAAACTCAACTTAAAAATTCATTGATTCCTGTGAATATTCCCGTTGATAACACGGTTGAATCGCCTTTACTCACACAAAAAACAAAAGAAAAAACAAAACCGGAAATCAGTCAGTCCGTACAAGGGAAAAAGCCAAAAGAACAAAGTAAGCTACTGAACAATAACACTAAAAATAACACAGAAAATCAACTTATTGCCAATAAGATAAGCCATGAAACGCAGCAAGGCTCACAAGAAGCAGCTAAAGAAATACCACTCCATTCAACTGCTGAAAATCAATCTTCCACGAGCCCATCAGCTTCAGAAAGTGGTCAAAGTGGTAAAGGGAATAATAGATTATCTGGTAATAGCCAATTTGCTGCTAATGGTGATGGCAGCTATACCGCACTCGGTTCGAGTGGTATTTCCTATACAATTTTACAGGATGCGGCTCCTAGGTATCCGAAAGAGGCTCGTTCCTTAGGCTATACAAAAGTTGTTAAAGTGCAAATTCGGTTATTAGTTGGATTAGATGGTCAAATTGAATCCGTTGAAATACTAAATAACAAAATTCCTGATTTAGGCTTTAGAGAAGAAGCGGTTAAAGCAATTAAAAAAATGGCCTTTAAACCCATTATTTATCAAGGTCAAAATATTAAAATGTACTTTAAAAAGACCGTTATATTTCAATATTAGCCTACAATCCGCCATATCGTTGGATAGAAAAAAGGTACAGCGAACCCTCACTGTACCTTTGCAGTTATTTTACAGCTTGTATTTTGAAAAATTAACGGTATATCGGTAACAAATTAAACTGCGCTAACAATTGGCAAATAATGCCGACTACTCCAAAGGCGATAACGGCATAGATTAACCCTTTTCCGCCCCACACTTTGAATCTCGAATCAGGAAAACGCTCTCTTACCTTTAATGCCATAACTGCAGGGCAAATAATCGCCCAGATACATGCAGCCATACCTGCATATGCTATTGCGATTAAAAAACCATTTGGGAATAACATGCAAAGAATAAGAGGAGGCAAGAAGCATAATAATGCAGATTTCATTCTACCTGATGGGTTGTCCTTAAAATTCAACGAAGCAAGAATGTAATCAAATAACCCAATTGCAACACCTAAGAATGAGCAAAATACAGCACTAATAGAGAACCACAGTAAGAATGTCGCAATATTTTTGCTATTCAGTACCGCATATAGTGATTCAATAAAAGCATCTAAATTACCACCTTTATTAATTATTGTTAAAAACTCTGCCCGCGGCAGATTTCCCATTGTCCCCATGATCCAGAGAAAATAGAGCACCAATGCCAATACACAACCGATAACACAACTTTTAACGACCTTTCTTTCATTCTCATGATACAGCTTATACAAGCTACAAACATTCCCATGATAACCAAAAGAAGTAATTGCATAAGGAATAATAATAAAAGCAAAAGGTAATAACGCTGTTTGTCCTCCTTCAACGGGGGAAGTTAATAGTAAATCTGTTTTTACGATAAAAAATAAACCGGAGAAAGCTAAAATAAACAGAATTATTTTAATGAATAAAAATAATGATGTTAGACGACTTGCCCCTACGCCACTCCACCAGATGCTCGCACCTAGAATTAATGTAAAAATAATAAATATTAATCTTAAATTAATATTGTATCCGTAAATGGCGGCAGCTTCTTTAATAACTGAACCTGCTGCTGATATATAGGCATAAATTAGTATGTAGAGTACAAATATTAATGCCATATTTGCAATATAGCATGCCCATCTGGGTAATAATTCTTTAGAGATAAAAAAGTAATTCGTTCCTGCTCCATATTTCGATATACATTCTAAAATATAAATCCCTGAATGAAACATAAAAAAGCAAACAACTAACAAGATAACTACAGAGTTAATAAACCAAGCTCCAGCCATAATAGTAGGCAAGCTAAACATCCCCGCCCCAATCATGGCACCGCCTAGCACAAAACCCCCTACCATTATGGAGGGTTCTTTTTTGGCTGCCGAATTATTCATGGTGTTTACCTTAAGAATAAGGATGAGGTTCCCGCATTGCACGGGAACCATACGAGCGACCTATTATTTAATTGGTTTTAATCTAGCAGTAAAGTGTCTTAATACTGGCGGTTCATATTCAAAATCCAGCCCTTTGAGGGTTGCAAATTTATCTTTTAAACCAATCAGAGCATCTGCAATGTAATCCATATGGTCATTGGTATAAACACGTCTTGCAATGGTTAACCGCATAAACTCCATATCTGCGTGTTTTTGCTTACCAGTTTCAGGATCACGCCCTAATAAAAATGAACCAATTTCAACCGCACGGACACCTGATTCTAAATAAAGTGCGTTAATCACCGCTTGCGCAGGGAACTGATCACCAGGAATATGAGGAACCAGCTTTTTACAATCGACAAATACGGCATGTCCCCCTGTAGGATATTGAATTGAAATTCCACCTTCACGTAAGCGGTCACCTAAATATTTAACTTGGCCAATACGATAATGTAGATATTCTTCTCCAGCCCCTTCTTCAAGACCTTGTACCATTGCAGCCATATCACGACCCGCTAAACCGCCATAGGTCACGAAGCCTTCCATTGGTACACAGCGTTGTCTTGCCAACGTAAAGATTTTCTCGTCATTTTTAATACAAACCAACCCACCAATATTTAATAATGGGTCTTTTTTCGCTGACATCGTTAATGCATCAGCATATTTATACATATCAAGAATAATTTCTTTAATAGTCGAGTTTTTATATTTAGGGTCGCGCTCTTTAATAAAATACGCATTTTCACAGAAACGTGCAGAATCCATGACAACAAAGATATTATGCTGTTTAGCTATTTCATAAACTTCTTTCAAATTCGCCATTGATACTGGCTGACCGCCTGCACTATTACAAGTTACAGTAGATACAATTGCGACTACGTTTTCTGCACCATGCTCAGCAATATTATCTTTTAATTTTTGGATATCAAAATTGCCTTTCCAGTCATCGTAAGTATCCGAGTCATAGGCTTTTTCGGTAACAATATTAATTGCTTTACAACCGTTTAATTCAACATGAGCTGCTGTTGTATCAAAGTGGAAATTAGAAATAAAGACCGGTTTTTTAGCTCCACCTTGTTCCTGTTTTACTTTTAATAAAACAGGGAATAACATATTTTCAGCACCACGACCTTGGTGAGCAGGAATGACATAATCATAGTCAAACATCTCTTTCACTTTATCTTTTAAATCATAATAGTTACGAGATCCTGCATATGCCTCATCACCGGTGATCATTGCTGCCCATTGGTGGTCACTCATCGCATTGGTGCCTGAGTCAGTTAATAAATCAATATAAACTGCACTACTTGGTAATAAGAATGGGTTATATCCCGCTTCTTTTAACGCCGCTTCACGTTCTTCTCTTGATGGAATACGGATATTTTCTACCATTTTAATACGGAATGGTTCTACAATTCTTTTAGCCATGATAATACCTTTAATTTTTCATTAAATAATAAATATTAGAGATCTAACCTATAGTTAAATAAGTTAAAAAATTTTAAGAAAGGAAAAGAGAAAGGTTATTTGTTTGGAAAGAAGAAGGCTAAAGAAATATCAATATTGAACCATTTCTTCATATAGAAGAAATACCTTGATATAAGTGATTCGTTTAACAAGAACATACTATGACTCCTATCAACGAGGAATTAGTACAACCGACTATTATTATATATATAACAGTTGGGTTACCAAAGTAATCGCTATTGTCATAATATTGTACCTATATCACACTATTAGTGAGATAGACTAGAACAACTTGATTCAAGTCACAGTATTAACCCATATATTAAATAAGAGTTTAATATTATTATTTTTAGTTTAATCATCCCAATTAAAAAACGTATAAACAATGTAACACGATAATTAAATAAGTTAATTTCACTTAAATAATATTTAACTTAAATAAAATGGGCAAAATATTTTATTCTATTTTGCCCATTATTCAATAATTAATAATTACTGAGCATCTTTACCATATTTAGGCGATCTAGGCCCATATAAGATACCATTAGGCTTACCTGCAGATAATAACCTGACACTTGTTATACCTGCAATTGCATAGCTTTTATCTGTCATTGTATCTACGATTTGGTTAACAACAGCAGATACTAACGCCCCAATAATACCATTTGACGAGGAATTATTTTCAGCACTAGATGCAGTCGCTGAGCCACTCCATAATAACGTTCCTGTTCTAGCGTCAACCAATTTCGCATCCGCAGTGACACGAGTATCACTAGAAATAACCTGATAACTTGTACCGTATTCAGTGATATTCAAGTAAAGTACGGCATCATTACCAAAAATTTCGCGCAATTTTGCAGGTGGAACAGCTTGAATGTCACCTGCATTTGTCATCCCATTTTGCTTAAATGTTTCCTCAACAACAGCAACAGGGAAAACATAGTAGCCAGCCTCAGCTAAAGGAAGAGTCGCTTGTGATAATAAACCATGACTTGCTTGTACTTCTGGTGAACTGTTTTGTGGTAATAGCACCAGAATACTTTTAGGCTTACTTTGATTAAATGCCGTGTAATCAACTTTAGTTGGCTG
The DNA here is from genome assembly GCF_013255915.1 of Providencia rettgeri. Lineage (GTDB taxonomy): Bacteria > Pseudomonadota > Gammaproteobacteria > Enterobacterales > Enterobacteriaceae > Providencia > Providencia hangzhouensis. The sequence goes on from NZ_CP053896.1 coordinate 3,891,034, forward strand.
AGCACATCCCGTTAATAACCATGTCATCACCAATCCGCAGACTATAAGTAAATGTTTCATTTTACTTTTCCTTTATTTTTCATGAGAAAATCCATGTAAGCCGCAGATTCTGGATACAATGCTTTTTCCGCAGTAAATTCTTGCATTGCAAGATCAACCGCTCCAGTTGTTGAATACAATAACCCTAAATGCGCATGCAACCCTGGCGGAGTTGCTAAACCTTTTGCTTTGCTCATTTCCAAATTCTTTTTCAAAGCTTGAATTTGTTCTTGAGGGCCAGTTTCTGTTTGTTGGTAATATTGGTAGACCGTTGTTTGATAACCATCCCAGTTATATAGTGGTTTGGGTTCATTAGCGCAGCCATTTAATAAAATTACGCCGGCTACCATAGCCAATAATTTAATTTTCATCGTATTTCCTTATTTAGCTGGCTGCCATGCACCACTTTCTATACCAGAAACTAAGTTATTTACCGCTTCCCTAATTGCTAAATCTAATACTTTACCATTCAATGTTGAGTCATAACTGGCAGTGCCACCAAAACCAATCACTTCTCTATTTGATAATTCATATTCACCAGCACCTTGTGAAGAAAAGACCACTTCAGATGTTTGAACATTAACAACGTTTAAATTGACTTTGGCATACGCTACTTGTGATTTACCACGACCTAAAATACCGAATAACTGGCGATCCCCAACTTCTTTTCGTCCAAATTCAGTAACATCACCAGTAATTACATAAGTTGCACCTTTTAACTGTTGCGACTGACCTTTAATACCAGCTTCTTCTTTAAGTTCTTGCATATTTGCACGGTCTAATACATTAAAACGACCCGTTTGCTGTAAATGTGTCATCAAAATGGTTTTAGATTGATTACCTAAACGATCAACCCCATCAGAGAAAATACCATTCATATAACTAGAACGATTATCAAATTTCCCTATTGATATTGGGCTTTTTGGGCCTGAATATTGAGTATTATATGTCGCAACTTTTTCTACGGCTAAAGAACGAGAAGATTCTTTAGCACAACCACTTAATAATGCACTTGCAATAAGAATAGATGCAATGCTGATTTTGGATATATTCATTTAGCTATCTCAATTAAAATAAAATTAGAATTAGAATTAATTTTGCATTGCTATTTTGCATTAAATGAAAAGTAGGGTCTAGTCAATCTTACTTATTTTTTATCTGACATTTAGTTTGTTTTTTAATGACTGCAATACTCATAAAGTAACCAAGGTTTACTAATATTTAATCAAATGGTTGATTAAATATTAATACATCTATAAAGAATAATTAGCTAGTAATCTTTAATGATGATATTGAATATCATCATCTATAGTTAATACTATATATTATTAACTACATTTCTTTTATTTTTATTATATATTTCTAATTATACAACTTACTTCCATATAATGAGTTAAAATCGTTTAATTTTTATCTATTTTTAGTCTATCATTAAAACGTACTCTTCCTCTCCTTAAACTGCAAACTATACCTATTTTAGTATTAGCTTAACCTTTAAATAACAATAACAAAAAAGATAGGGAAAACCCTATCCTTATTGAATGAGAACACACTAAATCATCTTTACGCATCAATGCAATGATTGATAAGAAACTTGTGCTCCTTTAGTCAGCGCACTTTCATTTGAATAAGTACTTTCTATTTCAATCAAGGATTGGTCCGCCATATTGTATATTTTGTTATACAAAGGAAATTCAGGACGATAACTGATCTCTTTTGTTACAAAATCCATCATTAGATATTGTTGTGAACCTCTAATTGAATTCGAAACAATCAACCCTTGATTTCCAACGTTTAAGCTATTCAAGTGGTTATAACCGCTTTCTGCGATTACTTCAAAATGACCATTTGTATGAAATTGCATCAAAGAAAACAAACGACGTGAAGGCTCTTGAGCAACCACAAAAATATCGCCTTTAAGATTTTGTGCAGCTTCATTAATTCTAACAGGCAACCATTTGCTACTAATAACCTGCTTAGTCGGGATATCCATGATAACTTCTAATGAGCCCATTTGATTACCATAGCTGTACCACATTACGATTTTATCTCGATATGTTGCATAGGAAAAATTTGAATTACCTTCAATTTCTTCAGGGAATAATGATTTAGCTAAATCACGAACATTCATAAAATGTTCCCATGTCATTCCTTTATCAGCGCTGATAAAAATATTTTCATTATCCGCAACAACATAGAAAGGAGAGCTTTTAGATAAGTAGATTTTTCCCATAATCAACGTTGAAAATAGCTTGCCAGTTTTTTTACTCCAAGGTGTAAATTCACTCACTGAAAAATCAGTTAAGTTAATTTTTTGATAGCCATCACTGAACATCATTAAACATTGTTTTCTTTCACAGACTGCATTATAAAAACTTTGATCGCTATAAGTAATAAAATGCACGCCATTATTATCTGCAAATAAAATCTGGTTATCATATTCACTTGAAGGCATATAAGTATTATAAGACGAGTAATAATAATTAGAGCGGCCACTTTTTTTAGCTACAATTAACATCCCATTTTCAGCTGGAAATGTCGTTGTAAAATCATAACTTCCAATTGGAGAGCTATTTTCATTATGGTTTTGCCATTGCCAATCTTCCGAGCTACCACGAGTAAAAATAAAGAAAGTGAAAAATAAACTGAGCACAAAGCTGAAAGTTACAATAAGAAACCGTTTACTGAGAAATGGGTTCATGAACGCACCTCCGTCACATAATCTGTTTTACCGTGCTGCCGACGAAGTTGTTTTAATAAATATTGAGATTGATAGTAAGCATTTCCACGTTTTGATACTTTAAAATAAACCGCCACACATAAAGCAATAAGGAAACTTATTCCTAATAAAATGGTTCCAGAAAAACTGATATACACGACACCAGTATCAATAATGTTCATCCAGTCCCAATAATCCCAATAACCGCCTTTTTCAAAGGTTTCACTAATAGATAATCCACCTACAACTAGAATGAAAATAGCCAAAATGCAACAAATGAAGCCCCATAAACCAGTATAAAACCCTCTTTCTTGTGGTGCACCTTTACCAATCAAGCTATAGGCAAGCCCATCCTGATGGTTATAAATACCAAAAATGACCTGCTCTTTTGAATGCGCTTGGATATTTTTATGAAAAACTTCAAGTTCATCACCTTGAGCAATAAATAGATTGTGGTTGTTGAATAAGGGTTCATTTGCTGAAATTAGAACATCCATATGGCTTTTATTAATCTGCAAACCAACATGATTGAGCTTTTGTTCTGCATCCCCTCTCGCAACAGTTAAGCTAAGGGTTGATGTAATATTAACCTTCCCACGGGTGACGAGTAATGACGCTTTATCACGATAGTTATCTACTGATTTACGTAATTTATTGGCTTTATTTTTTGAGCTTTTAATTCCTAAAATTTCAATTTGTTGCCCTTGTTCACTCTTTTGATATTGCCCATCAATAACTAAATCCAACGCTTTTAAAATTGATTTTCGTTTTGGACTTAAAATATGTTTAGTTTCGGCCAGTGCAAGAGCAAACAAAACTATTCCACCAAAGGCAGCACAACCTAAAAGTGAGACTAAGATAATCATTAAGAAGCTATCATCTGCATTAATAAAACAGTAATACACTGCAGGTATCAGGGCCATTAAGGCTAACGAAATTAAATACTGTTTTCCTAGTGAGCGATTAAAACTAATGGTTCTATCTGGCTCAAGTCGACCATGCTTTTCATGGTAAACCCACTCAGCCCAATAACTGCCATCATTCATCTCTTCTGCACAAATAACCAAGGTATCGCCTTGTTGTAAGCGTTCTAAAAAAATTTCACTATTTGAAAAATCACCTTGATTAAAGAAAAATACTTTTTGGGAGGCAATCAATCTTACCATTCCCATTGGGCTGACATTTTGATAGTCACATTGAGTAAGACTGACATGGAAATATTGAACTCGCATGAATAAATGCCTATTTCGCTAAGTAAATTTAACATTATGATAATAAATAAAGGTATATAGCCCTAGTAAAACTTACCTTATAATTAAATAATTCAGATAAGGACGAGCACCTTAAACAGCTATTTAACTCAGGTTAATCATTAGAAATAGGTATCTCCTACTAGCAAAGCCAGTAATTACTGATAAACTTGCATTCAATAAAAAGTTTGTGAGTGAAATGTGGCAATAAAACAATGTTACCACTCCTTCCTTTAACAATAATTTTGAATAACAGCGATGACATTACAACCTGCATATAAGCAAATTCAGTCTTACATTTTACGCAGTATTGATTTAGGTATTTTTAAGCCTGAAACACAAATACCGACAGAATTAGAGCTATGTGCTCAATTCAATGTAAGCCGTATGACCGTGAATAAAGCCATTTCAGAGTTAAGTCAAAAAGGGATCCTACATCGTATTGCGGGCAAAGGCACATTTGTCGCCACTCAAAAACATGAGCTTCCCGTAACAAAAGCGTTTGATATTTTTGATGAGATCTCAACAAGTGGTAATAAATATAGCGGCCACCAGCTGCAACTAAAAATTATTCCCGCATCAGCAGAAATTGCACTACAGCTCGGGATTAGTGAAGGAAGTGATGTGGGCTACTGTAAAGTACTACATTTTGAAAACGATATTCCTTTAATGTTAGAAGAACGCTATGTTAACCACGCCATTGTGCCCGACTTTGTTAAGCAAAAATATGGTGACACTGAAACTCCTAGCGGTTATTTGCAACGCCATTTTCCTGTCAGTGAAATGGAACATACCATTGAAGCTGCATTAGCCACAAAATCTATTGCTCAATCATTATCAATTAAAGAAAACTCACCTTGCTTACAACTTAGCCGTCGCACTTGGACAGGTAACACTCTAATTAGCTATGTTAATATGATCACAGCTGGCTCTCGTTACAAATTAAAATTACATTCTCGAATTGAGAATTAATGCAAAAATAAAAAAATGGGGCAAAATTGCCCCAAAGCGACTGATAAAACAAAAAATATCAAGCACAACTACATCACAATAAATTCGTTTTACATTCCTTGATAAATAGGCCCTTCCCCTCCTTGGGGAGCAGTCCAGGTGATATTTTGTAACGGATCTTTAATGTCACAAGCCTTACAATGCAGGCAGTTTTGCGCATTAATTTGCAGTTTTTCCTCACTTTTATTCCCTACAATTTCATAAACTCCCGCGGGGCAATAACGCGTCTCGGGTGCAGCATATTTCATTAAATTAACTTGGATAGGGACATTAATATCAGCCAGTTTTAAATGGCAAGGTTGTTCCTCTTCATGGTTAGTATTCGATAAAAATACGGAAGAAGACTTATCAAACGTTAATTTACCGTCGGGTTTTGGGTAATCTATCGGTGTAAAACCCTTGGCTTCCTTTATTCCTTCATGATCCGATTGTTTTAATTTCAACGTCCACGGGGTACGCCCCTTAAATAACAGTTGTTCTGCACCAAATAGCATTGAACCAATCACTAACCCTTTTTTCATATAGGGCTTAAAATTGCGTGTTTGATAAAGCTCTTGATATAACCAGCTCTCTTCAAATAGCTGGCGAAATTGCTTTTTAAACTGTAAATAGTCAACCATTCCATTCTGGTTAGCACTGAACCAAGCTTCTGCTGCTAATAACCCACTTTTCACCGCACAATGGGTGCCTTTAATTCGGGCTGCATTAAGAAAACCTGCATCATCACCAATTAACACACCTCCGGGAAAGCTTAGTTCAGGTAACGCGGCTAACCCACCCGCCACCATCGTTCTAGCACCATAGCTGATCCGTTCTCCACCCGATAAGAAATCACTAAAAGCAGGATGGGTTTTTAAGCGTTGAAACTCATCAAACGGTGATAAATACGGATTTTCATAATTTAACCCGACCACCAAACCCACTGCGACTAAGTTATCCCCATAATGATAAGCAAAGCCGCCACCATAGGTGTGGTTATCTAGCGGCCAGCCAACGGAATGGACAACTAACCCTGCTTGATGTTGCTCTTTTGGAATTTGCCAAATTTCCTTGATCCCCAAACCATAGGTTTGTTTACCGCTCTCTGTGGCTAAATTAAAATGATTTATCAATTGCTTACCTAGCTGACCACGGCATCCTTCCGCAAAAAAGGTCATTTTTGCCAGTAAATTCATACCCGGTTGGTACATCTGTGTTGGGTTGCCTAATTTATCAAGCCCCATATCTCCAGTTGTGACGCCTATCACTTGGTTTTTATCATCAAATAACACCTCTGTGGCAGCAAAACCGGCAAAAACATCAACACCTAATTCTTCTGCCTCCACGGCTAGTACAGCACTTATCTCCCCTAAGCTACCAATGAAATTACCATTGTTTTTCAAACAGTTTGGCAATAAAGAGAGGGGTAAATGACTCGCTTTATTTTCTTTTAGCCATAAAAAACGGTCATGACTTACAGGTGTTAAAGAAGCCGAAACCTTTTGCTGCCAATCTGGTAGCAATTCATCGAGAGCACGTGGGTCTATCACTGCACCAGATAAAATATGAGCTCCTATCTGTGCACCTTTATCAATTAAACAAACCGAAATTTCTGTTCCTTTCTTTGCCGCTAGCTGCTTTAAACGTATTGCTGCAGATAACCCCGCGGGCCCACCACCGACAATCAGGACATCGAACTCCATCGATTCCCGCTCGGGAGCCTCGTTTATCTTATCAATCTTGTCGATAGCCATTCGTCCACCTCTTACGCTAATGCTTTGTCAAATTCAGGTAAGATCTCAAACAGATCGCCAACAATGCCATAATCCGCAACTTGGAAAATCGGCGCCTCAGGATCACTATTGATAGCAACGATCACTTTGCTTTCTTTCATTCCTGCAACATGCTGAATTGCCCCCGAAATTCCTACAGCTATGTACAAATCAGGTGCGACAATTTTCCCTGTTTGTCCTACTTGGTAGTCATTTGGCACAAAACCAGCGTCTACCGCAGCACGTGAAGCCCCAACCGCAGCCCCTAGCTTGTCAGCTATCGTTTCCAATAACGCAAAATTTTCACCTGAGCTCAAGCCTCTCCCGCCTGAAATAACCACTTTTGCAGAGCTCAATTCCGCACGGCTAACTTGAGTTAACGATTGGCTTTTTAATTGACTACGCAGCGGTATATCGGCAAGGGAAACCTTCTCTATTTCAGCACTATTTTGCGTTTCATATCCCCCTGAAAATGCCGAACTACGCACCGTAATGACCACTTTCTGGCCATTGTTTTGTACCGTTGCTAACGCATTCCCTGCATAAATAGGTCTAACAAAAGTTTGTGAATCAATAACTTGAGTAATATCTGAAACTTGTGCGATCCCTAACTTTGCAGCAACCCGTGGGGCAATATTTTTACCAAATGTCGTCGCTGGAAACAGTAAATGAGTATATTCTTCTGCAATATTCACCACCGCATGAGCCATCGGTTCTGCAAGTTGGTTTTTAAGGTTATCTGATTGTATTTCTAGGACTTTACTCACGCCTTTTATACTCGCAGCTAGCTGAGCGACCAATTCTGTCTCACTTCCTGCAACTAATAAGTGCAAATGACCACCTGCGGTGAGAAGTTGTTTTGCAGCGTTAATACTATGATAAGTAGAGGTTTTTATTGTTTGATTATCATGCTCGACAACCACTAATACAGATATTTGGCTCATAGGTATTTTCCTCGATTAAATCACTTCTTTCGCTTGTAATGCACTGACTAGCTCTGTCGCACTGCTTAGCAATGTACATTGCCCCGCTCGTTTTTTGGGTTCTGAGACACTAAGTGTTTTAATTTGCCCTAATGGGGTAAAATCCATATCAGTAATATCGATAATATCTAACGTTTTTTTCTTCGCTTTCATGATATTAGGTAAAGTTGCATAACGAGGTTCATTGAGCCGTAAGTCTGTTGTGATGACCGCTGGCAATGGCATTTCTAACGTTTCTAAACCACCGTCAATTTCCCTCGTAACTTGCAGTGATTGCCCTTCAAGCTTAACTTGAGAAGCAAATGTCGCTTGCGGGTAATCCAATAATGCGCTGAGCATTTGGCCTATTTGATTGCAATCATCATCAATAGCTTGTTTGCCTAATAAAATAAGATCTGGCTGTTCCCTTTCTACGATTTGTTGAAGTAAACGCGCTATATCCAGTGGCTCTAGTGTTAACTCCCCAGATCTTTGTACTAAAATCCCACGATCAGCGCCAATCGCCATCGCACTACGTAATGTTTCTTGATAACCAATGTCACCGATGGAAACCACAATCACTTCTGTTGCTTTTCCCGCCTCTTTTAAACGCACAGCTTCTTCGACGGCAATTTCATCAAATGGATTAATTGCCATTTTGACATTCGCCAATTCAACCCCTGAACCATCGGCTTTTACTCTTATTTTGACGTTATGGTCTATCACTCGCTTCACTGCGACTAAAATTTTCATAGCAACTCCTATCCCAATTCTTCAACGATTGGTGGGTATGGTAATGTTCTAAAACCGTTTTTTAGGTTGAGAGAAACCGTAACAGTGATAGTTACACTGCTACTGGCTATCTCAATTTTTACGCTTTTTAATGCTAGTTTTTTATGAAATGGTTATTTTGTTGTCGGTAATATCAACCGATCTGCGACTGACATAGGCCATTTTTTAATCGCAACATAGTAAAGAATACTTGTTGCTACTAAGCCAACAATCCATGAAATATCGACACCACCGAGTTTTTCGACTAAAGGCCCGGTATAAAAACCTGTTGATATAAATGGTAATTGTATTAATACACCGGCAATGTAAGTGAATATCCCGACTTTATTCCAACGCCCATAGCGGCCATTTGGGTTTGCAAGTTCGGGAACGTCGTAGCGACCTTTAGTGACCCAATAGTAGTCAACTAAATTAATTGCACTCCAAGGGGTAAAGAATGCAAGTAAAAACAATAAGAAAGCAGAGAAGAGTTTTAAAAATGAGTGCTGGCCCGCTAACCCAAGTAGTGTTGAAAAACTGACCATTAGAATAATAAAGAACAACCTTTGGCCACGAGAAATTTGGCTTTTCCCACGGAAGCCACACCAAATCGCAGCCATAGACATAAAGCTACCATATGCATTCAATGCAGTTATTGTCACTTTCCCATAGAAAATACTGATGTATAGCAACGCCGCGATTAAACCTGTGCTGCCTAAGCCCACAATATACGAGACTTCATTACCGGCAAACTTATTGCCAGCAAGCGCTGCGGCAAAAACCCCTAAAATCATTGAGGCTTGCGTACCAATTACTGTGCCTGAACCCACAGCCAAGAAGGCTTTAATTGTCGGGGTTTTAGTCGGTAAATAACGAGAATAGTCCGCAACATAAGGCCCAAATGCAATTTGCCAAGAAGCAGACAATGACATCGCTAATAAAAAGTTCGTCCAGCTAAAATGGCGGTTTTCCAGTAATACCGAAACATCATTCATATAAAATAGACGGAAAAATAGATAAAAGAACGTAATCACGCCGATAACGCTCGCTACTTTCCCTAAAATATGAATGATGCGATAACCACAAATTGTAATGCCGATAATCACCACACCAAAAATAATAATTCCAACCCAATCAGTCACATGTAACAACTGACCAACCGCTTGCCCTGCCAGCACGGTACCACTAGCAGAAAACCCGACATACATCATGCAAACTAATAAAATAGGGATGACGGCACCGTATACGCCAAACTGTACACGACTCGAGATCATTTGTGGTAACCCCAATTTCGGCCCTTGCACCGCATGCAAGGCCATCACCGCCCCACCTAATAATTGGCCAATAAACAAGCCAATTAATGACCAGAATACATCTCCGCCAAGCACGACTGCCAAGGCCCCCGTTACAATTGCCGTTATTTGCAAATTAGAACCGAACCAAAGTGTGAATTGGCTCGATAAAGTGCCATGGCGCTCGGACTCTGGAATGTAATCGATGGAACGCGCTTCGATTAAAGGTACATTCTCCTGCCGGTTTTTTTGCCCTGTAGCGATGTCGTTTGAAACTGTCATGGTAACTCCTCTTTAAGCAAGGCTGGCTTAAAGAATGAACCAATTAATCGTAATGGAACCGCAATAACTACAGTTGTAAGGTACAGTTATTAAGCATTACGCTGGGTGATGTTTTATCTGTTATTCACCCTAAATAACTAATTGAAATACATTCTTAAACCTGATTGTTGTTGTGTTTTTAATTCCATGATCCTGTTGTCAGGTAGTGCTTCCTATGGTGCTCCATAAACCAGTAAACGCCTGTCCCGCTTACTCGGCTCAATACTTAAAATAACTTAGTGGGCATCTAAAACGGCACGTGAAATAATAATTTTTTGTATTTCTGATGTGCCCTCAAAAATCCGTAAAATCCGTGCATCACGCACATAACGTTCAAGGGGAAGGTCACGAATATAGCCGTAGCCGCCATGAAGCTGTAAAGCCGCATCCGTTACAAAACCCGCACACTCAGCAGCAAACAATTTCGCCGTAGCGGATTGCAAACTAAAACGCTCCCCTGAATCACGTAATTCCGCAGCTTGCCAGGTCAACATACGAGCCGCCTCCAATTGCGTGTGCATATCCGCAATACGCCATTGAGTTCCTTGGTATGCAGCTAAGGGTTTTTTACCAATTTGGCGTTCTTTTACCCAACCTAAAGCACTTTCCATCGCAGCCCGAGCAATACCGAGTGACGTTGCGGCCACTTCAACACGCCCTTTATCTAAAACTTCCATGGCGGTGTGGAACCCTTTATTTTCCTCTCCCAGTAATGCCGATTCCGGTAGCCAACAATTCAGCGCTAATTCATAAATCGTGCTACCCCTTAATCCCATGGTTTTTTCAGGTTGAGAAAATGCCACACCTTCAGTGCCTTTAGGGATCATAAATGCACTGATGCCACGGGCTCCCGCTTCAACATCGGTTTTAGCATATAACACAATAAAATCAGCCTCTTTGGCGTTTGTGATATAGTGTTTATTTCCTCGAATACGCCATCCGCCATTTTCACGTACAGCCACAGTACGCATATCCGCAGGGTTAGAGCCCGCAGCCGGCTCAGTTAAGCCGAATGCACCTAATAATTCCCCAGCAGCGGCTTTTGGTAACCAATGATTTTTTTGCTCTTCTGTCCCACCAATTAAAATTGAATCTGTCGCCAAAAAATGCGCCGTTAGAGCCGATGACGTCGATGCACAAGCTGCTGCAACCGCTTCCACGACCTTGCTCATCGCCACACTGCCAATACCAAAACCGCCATACTGTTCAGGTAAATTAATTCCCCAACAGCCCATTTCCCCTAACGCTTGTAAACTTTCAGCACAAAAGGTTTCGGTTTCATCGTATCTTTGTGCATTTGGCTGTAAAATGTCATGGCAAACTTTTTCTACCGCATCTACAACCGCTTGTTCCGTTTCATTAATATCAAAACTCATTGCATCGTCTCCGCATTTTTAATTGTTGTTTTCGCTGGTTTATAAACTAAGTTTGCCTCACCTAATTTCGGGGCACGGCGGGTCGAATGAGGTTTATTTCCATTAAAAAAAACCGGTTGAGAAACCAATGGTGTTCCTCCATCATTCAGGTACGTCAGTACTTTCCTCACTTCGGCATGTTCACTTTGTGTGGCTTGGTGCAAATTATGAATGGGTGAAGCAGGAACCCCCGCGTTTAATAATATGTCACATACCTCTTCAACCGTTTTTTGGCGTGTCCAACTTTCGATTTCTTTTCTAAGTTCAGCTTGATACTGCGTTCGGCTTGGGTCATCACCGTAGCGCGGGTCGTGGCATAACTGCGGTTTTTCCATACATTCGCAAAAGCGTTGAAATAGCTTTTCACTCGCAATCGCGATAACGACTAAACCGTCTTTTGCTTGATAGGTATCAAATGGCGTGGATACTGGGTGGCGGTTCCCCACTAAGCTCGGGGCCTTATCATTTGCAAATAAGTTTGAAAGCCCAGTTAACTGCATGCTCAATAAGACATCTACCATCGCCACATCAATATACTGTGCCGCTTCGCCATGACGCTCTCTCGCAAATAGCGCACTGCTTATCGCCCATGACGCAAACATCCCTGCACACACATCGCCAATTGACTCACCGCTACGTGTTGGCCCTGTTTCTGGGAACCCCGTGACACTCATTAGGCCTGACATCGCTTGTGCCACAATGTCATAAGCCGGGTAACTGGCAAGTGGGCTGTTTTGTCCAAACCCTGAAATACTGGCGTAAATTAATTTAGGGTTGTGCTGCTTTAAGCTCTCAAAATCGATACCAAGTCGTTGAGTCACACCAGGGCGAAAGTTTTCAACCACCACATCACTTTCTTTGACTAATTGAAATAAAATTGCTCGGTCTTCATCCGCTTTAAGGTCTAATTCAATACTGCGTTTACCTCGGTTAATCAAACCGTAATAAACACTTTCACCATCAATAAATGGCCCTAAATGGCGGCTGTCATCACCGTGGTTGGGCACTTCAATTTTGATCACTTCAGCACCAAGATCGGCCATCATACCGGTGCAATAAGGACCTGCTAACACACGGCTTAAGTCGATCACTTTGATCCCCGCCAGTGGCCCTTGTCTTTTCTGAGTTAACGCAGCATTCATACTGAATTCCTTATATTCCAGAAAGTTGCCGACCGATTAAGCAGCCGGCAAAGGACATTACTTCACCATCGGCAAGTTCAAGCCTTGCTCTTTCGCACAGTTAATGGCGATGTCATAACCTGCATCTGCATGGCGCATAACGCCCGTTGCAGGGTCATTATGTAAAACGCGCGCTAAACGTTTATCAGCAGCGTCCGTTCCATCACATACAATGACGACGCCTGAATGCTGCGAGAAGCCCATGCCAACACCACCACCATGATGTAAACTGACCCATGTTGCCCCACCTGCGGTATTTAACAGTGCGTTTAATAAAGGCCAGTCTGATACGGCATCAGAGCCATCTTTCATGGATTCCGTTTCACGGTGTGGACTCGCAACAGAGCCTGAATCTAAGTGATCACGACCGATGACAATAGGGCCTTTTAACTCACCACTTTTCACCATTTCGTTGAAAGCACGCCCTAATCTTTCTCTGTCTTTTAAACCGACCCAACAAATACGTGCAGGGAGCCCTTGGAATGCGATACGTTCACGTGCCATATCGAGCCAATTATGTAAGTGTTTGTCATCTGGTAATAATTCTTTTACTTTTTGGTCTGTTTTATAGATATCTTCTGGGTCACCGGATAACGCGACCCAACGGAATGGTCCAACACCTTCACAAAATAGTGGGCGAATATAAGCAGGAACAAAACCTGGGAAATCAAAGGCATTGCTAATTCCTTCATCTTTTGCCATTTGGCGAATATTGTTGCCGTAGTCAAAAGCTGCTGAGCCACGTTTTTGCATCGTTAGCATCGCATCTACTTGTACTGCCATGCTTTTTTTCGCAGCTTTGGTCACTTCAGCAGGGGCAGTTTGTTGTTTTTCACGCCATTGGGCGAGTGTCCAACCCTGTGGTAAGTAGCCATGTACTGGGTCATGGGCACTCGTTTGATCGGTCACTGAATCAGGGGTGATATTGCGTTTCACCAATTCACTGTAAACATCAGCCGCATAACCTAATAGCCCAACAGAAACGGGTTGGCCATTGGCTTTGGCATCGTCGATATATTGCAATGCTTCATCAAGAGAAGTCGCTTTTTTGTCTACATAACGGGTTCTTAGACGAAAATCGATACGGCTTTCATCGCACTCGACCGCTATCATGCTAAAACCTGCCATGGTTGCTGCTAATGGCTGTGCTCCTCCCATCCCTCCAAGGCCACCGGTTAAGATCCAGCGCCCTGCGGCGTTGCCATTAAAGTGCTGTTTAGCAAGCGAAACAAAGGTTTCATAGGTGCCTTGAACGATCCCTTGAGAACCAATATAGATCCAAGAGCCGGCCGTCATTTGGCCATACATCATTAGGCCTTTGCGATCTAACTCATTAAAGTGATCCCAATTCGCCCAGTGAGGAACAATATTTGAGTTTGCGATCAACACGCGTGGGGCATCTGGATGGGTAGGGAACACACCAACAGGTTTACCTGATTGCACGAGTAATGTTTGGTCATCTTCCAATGTGGTCAGCACATCTAAAATTTTGTCATAACATTCCCAATCACGTGCTGCACGGCCGATACCGCCATAGACCACCAAGCTTTGAGGGTGCTCAGCAACATCTGGGTCTAAATTATTTTGGATCATGCGGTATACCGCTTCTGTCAGCCAGCTTTTACAGGTTTTCTCACTGCCACGTGGTGCGCGGATCACTCGAGTTGAGTCAGTACGGTTTAACATGGTTGTATCCCCTATCATCCATTTTTAACTAACATTAAATTAACAATTTTATTTATAATAATCTGCGAGATACCCAGTTAGTGGTGATTCACGTGCGTCTTCAAACTAATTAATTGATTATAAATCAACAGATTATTTTTCTATCAACTTGCTCGATACTATCTATTCATTGAGAGCGTTTATCGATGATTTAAATATATATACATTTACTTCACAAAGTATATACATTTAAATTTGAAATTTTGTAGGAAGTGTGAAGGTTGGAATACGAGGGATGTTATACAACAACAAGTAGCTGTATGTTTCTAGAGAGAAAGTTGTATATACATTTGTTTTTATATATAGAAACAAGCAAATAACAAAATTGAGAGTCGCTTCACAGAACATTGTAACGATGTATAGAAGTAGATGCGCTATTTATTAGCTATTCACGCTTCTTGCAATTATTTCTTCTAAAAACAGGTTATTTTTCCTCCTGTTTAAAATCGGAGAATTTTATGAGCATCGACATTACTAATTTTTTTAATCGGGTAAGAAATTATTTTATCCCTAACAGCAAGAGAAACCTTGATATCACAAAAATAAATAAAACTCAGTTATCACTTCCTGCTTCAAAATTTAATTCTATACCTAAAGTTATTAATACCGAAGAAGAGGCTATTCAGTTTGCTGAAACTCATTATTTCTTACCTGAAAATTTCATACATAGAAAAGGGTGTGATACCTCACTAAATAATTTAACAACAGATAATCAACGAGTTGAATTAAAAATCAAAAAAGATATAAATTCTTTTTTTAATTCAAAAATTAAAGATCACAGTGAGACATTAACAAAAGTAAACAATAATTTAATTCCCTCTAGTCAACCAACAAAAAAACATTCATCCTTAAATCAAATTGGCCTTGATATACCAAGAATGAATATTTTTGTTAAAAATAAAGATAATAATCCAACTAAACTACAATCCATAATTGATATTAATAAATACCTAGGAAAATTACCGCCTTCACATATATGCCATATTTGTAATATTGCAAATCAAGCCCATTTGGCAGAAGGCACTATTAAAGCCTCGGAAATGATAAGTAAAACCCAATCCGAATTTTTATTTCAAGATCATGGCAAATCATCAATCATGATTAATATTTTAGATAATAATAGCTATCAGGTAAAATCTGAAGGTTACTTTAATTTAATCAATACAAAAACTGGAAAAAAAGTTAATAATTCAGAGGTTATAGCAGAAACGACGACTCATTTTACATTTGATGAACAGGATAAGTTAATTGCTGAAAAACAGGACAAGTTAACACTAAAAATAAAAATTGAAACGAACCCACCACAGCTATAACTCGATAGCATAGCCAATAGCAATTTAATGATTTAATAAATAATTCACGTTGTGGCTAGGCGGCAAAATGAGGATATCTCGGGGAGCATACACAAGTATGCGCCCCAAATAGCTGAATGAAGCCAACAACGCCACAGCGTGAAGGATGACGAAAATTTTAGCCACCGAGATAAGCGCTGCGTACTGCCTCATTAGCTAGCAACGCTTTACCACTGTCTTCCAATACAATATGCCCATTTTCTAGTACATATCCACGGTCTGCGAGCTTCAACGCTTGGTTGGCATTTTGCTCAACAAGGAAAATCGTCATACCTTCTTCACGTAGCTGTTGGATTGTATCGAAAATTTGCATAATGATAATGGGGGCAAGGCCTAGGGATGGCTCATCAAGCAACAACAACTCTGGCTGGCTCATTAAAGCACGGCCTATCGCTAGCATTTGTTGCTCACCACCTGACATCGTTCCTGAACGTTGGCTTCGGCGCTCATATAGCCTTGGAAACAACTTATAAACCCGCTCAATACGTTCTTGGTACTGTTGGCGATCAGCAAAAAAGCCCCCCATTGCGAGGTTTTCTTCCACAGTCATACGAGAAAATACACGCCGCCCTTCTGGTACTAGAGCAATGTCTTCACGCATAATTTTCGAAGTGGGCAATTGAGTGATATCCACGCCTCGGTAAATGACTTGGCCTTCCGATGCTCGTGGATCGCCACAAAGGGTACTGAGCAACGTTGTTTTCCCAGCGCCATTTGCTCCGATTAAGGTCACAATTTCACCTTTTTGGATATTCAAGCTAATCTCATGTAACGCTTGAATTTTTCCATAATGGGTAGAAACTTTTTTAAACTCTAGCATCAGTAAGCTTCCCCCAAATAGGCTTTTATCACATCTGGATGTTGGCGAATCTCACTCGGTGTGCCATTCGCCAATGGCGTTCCTTGATTCACGACATAAATACGATCTGAAATTCCCATGACTAATTTCATATCATGTTCAATTAATAGAATTGAAACATTATGATGAGTACGCAACTCAGCAATTAAGTCATCCAAATCATTGGTTTCTTTAGGGTTAAGACCTGCCGCAGGTTCATCCAGCATTAAAATTTCAGGGCGAGTGACCATACAGCGAGCAATTTCTAACCGACGCTGCTGACCATAGGCTAAATTACCCGCTTGGCGATTTGCAAAGGGGAGTAAATCAACACGCTCAAGCCATTTTACCGCATTATCAAGCGCTTCAGACTCTGCTCGACGAAATGCAGGGGTTTTCAATAACCCAGAAAAAATGCCACTTTTTAAATGTTGATGCTGCGCCACAAGTAAATTTTCAATCACCGTCATTTCTTTAAACAACCGCACATGCTGAAATGTTCGGATAACACCAAGGCGTGCAATCGCCTGCCCGGTCAGTCCCTCAAGATGTTTTTCACGATATAAGATCGTGCCGCTGGTCGGCTTATAAAACCCCGTTAAACAGTTAAAAATGGTGGTTTTACCCGCCCCATTCGGGCCAATCAGTGAAACTATTTCCCCTTGATTAATGGTTAACTCAACATTGTTGACGGCAAGTAACCCACCAAAACGCATTGTTAAGCCATTAACTTGTAGCAAAGGCGTTGTTATATGGCTCATACGCCCTCCCCTTCAGGGACTTTTTTCACCTGCATTTGACGACGTTTCATCGGTAATAGGCCTTGTGGTCGCCAGATCATCATCAGCACCATCAATGCCCCTAATAACAGCATGCTGTATTGGTTAAGGTCACGCATCATTTCCCGTGATACGACTAAGATAATTGCGGCTAAAATCACGGAAGTTTGTGAGCCCATTCCCCCTAAAACGACGATGGCTAACACAAATGCCGACTCCACAAAGGTAAAAGATTCTGGGCTGATAAAGCCTTGTCGTGCGGCAAATAACGTCCCTGCAAATCCCGCAAAGGCCGCACTAATAGTAAATGCGGTTAATTTTATTCGAGTTGGGCTTAGCCCTAATGAGCGACAGGCAATTTCATCTTCGCGTAATGCTTCCCATGCACGACCTAATGGCATACGCAGTAAGCGATTGATAACAAATAAGGTTAAGACTACTAATAACAAGGCGACAAAATACAGGAAAATAATACGGTCACCAGGGCTGTAATCTAAGCCAAAAAAGTTATGGAAGGTATCCCAGCCATCTTTCGCGGTACGGCTAAATTCCAAACCAAAGAAAGTCGGTTTCGGTAATTGACTGATCCCATTTGGCCCGCCAGTGATTTCGGTATTATTCAGTAATAAAATACGAACAATTTCCCCAAAGCCGAGCGTCACTATTGCAAGATAGTCCCCCCGCAACCTTAGAACAGGGAATCCCAATAAAAAACCGGCTAACGCAGCGGTTAACCCTGCAATCGGTAAACTTTCCCAGAAACCAAAACCATAGTAATGATTTAATAAACCAAAAGTATAAGCACCAATGGCATAAAAGCCGGCATACCCAAGAACCAGTAACCCAGATAACCCAACAACCACATTTAACCCTAAGCCTAACATCACATAAATTAATGTCAGGGTGGCAATATCCACGCTTCCGCGAGAAACAATAAACGGCCAAATAATTGCGGCAATAATAATTACAGCTGCAAGAATCTTTTGCTTGGCTGTCGAACCATCAAAATCAGGGATCGCCCACGCCTTTTTAGGAACTCCTTGCCATACTTTATTTAATGTCGGACGAACCAACTGGTAAACAAAGATGACAATAATACCCGCAATGATCCAGTTCCAACGTACAGAATCCCCAACCGTAACAACCAGTTTTGTGCCATCAAGAGCGAGCTGCAACCCCATCATGAACAGTGCCAATACGAAAAAAGTCACTGAAGCCACAATGGCATTAATCCAATTTTCTTTTCTCATACTTTTTCGACCTCCGGGCGTCCCAGAATGCCGGTTGGCATGATTAACAACACACCAATCAATAAACCAAATGACACAACATCTTTATATTCTGTACTTAAATATGCAGAGGTCATCGCTTCTGCAACACCTAAGATTAAACCACCTAACATGGCGCCGGGAATGCTCCCAATTCCCCCTAATACCGCCGCAGTAAATGCTTTCATTCCTGCCATAAAACCAATATAGGGGTTAATCACACCATAAAATTGCCCCAATAGCACACCAGCCACAGCAGCCATTGCAGCACCGATAACAAAGGTCAATGAAATGACGCGATCGGTATTAATGCCTAATAAGCTAGCCATTTTAAGATCTTCTGCACAAGCTCGGCAGGCTCTTCCCATTTTTGAATAGCGAATAAATAGAGTCAAAGCTAACATCGCAAGCACGGTAACCACCCAGATGGTCAATTGCATCTTAGTCACCGTGGCTTCAAAACCATCGCTTTCACCGAGAACCCATTGCCCCGTAATCAAACTGGGTAGGGCTAAATCACGCGAACCTTGTGACAAACTGACATAGTTTTGCAGGAAAATAGACATTCCGATCGCAGAGATCAATGCAATTAATCGCTTAGAATGACGGACCGGCCGATAAGCAACCCGTTCAATACTCCAACCATAGGCACTAGAGACCACAATTGCCGCAATGAAGGCCGCAGCAACAAGGATCCAACCGATATCAATCCCAAGCATCATTAAGCCTGCGATCACAATAAAAGAGACATAGCTACCAATCATGTACACTTCACCGTGGGCGAAGTTAATCATCCCAATGATGCCATACACCATCGTATAGCCGATAGCTATCAGTGCATAAGTGCTACCGAGGGTTAAACCATTCAGAAGTTGCTGAATAAAATACAGAATTTGATCTGACATAAGACTATCCTTTCGAACTACTTGTCCTCTATAGAGAACAGAAGCCGGAAGCAAGTGACTTACTTCCGGTTCTTATTCACTATGCTGGAACACTGCTGAGTACTATTTTACAGAGGTGGAAGTCCCATCTTTGTGCCACTCAAATACACCAAACTCAAACCCTTTCAGGTCACCGTTTGGCTGCCAGCTTAATGTTCCCATGACAGTTTCGACCGGATTTGCTTTCAAGTCTTTCACTAAATCTTCAGGCTCGATGCTGCCAGTACGCTCCATTGCCGTCGTTAAACCTTGGATAGCAGCATAAGTTGTCCAAACAAATGGCCCTGTTGGGTCTTCTTTCTTCGCTTTGATGGCATCAACAATCGGTTGGTTAGTCGCGACCTGGTCATAGCGTTTTGGTAAAGTTACCAGCATGCCTTCCGAAGCATCACCTGCAATATTCGATAATGAAGAGTTACCGACGCCTTCAGGCCCCATAAAGCGAATATTCAAGCCAGCTTGTTTAGCTTGGCGTAAGATTTGCCCCATTTCTGGGTAATATCCCCCAAAGTAAACAAAATCCACATTCTCTTTTTTCAATTTTGCGACTAAAGCAGAGAAGTCTTTGTCACCCGCTGTTACCCCTTCAAACATCACTTCTTTAACGCCGGCGTTATTGAGGCTTTCGCGTACAGAACGTGCTAAACCTTCCCCATATTGTTGTTTGTCATGAACAACAGCAATACGGGTTGGTTTGATCTCTTCCATAATAAATTTAGCGGCTGTTGGTCCTTGGTCTGAATCCAAACCTGTTGTACGCAACACCATCTGGTAACCACGCGTGGTTAAATCTGCATTGGTTGCTGCCGGGGTGATCATAATGACGCCTTCATCTTCATAAATATCGGATGCAGGCTGTGTTGAAGAGGAACATAAATGCCCAATAACATGGCGGATACCATCGTTAATGACTTTGTTTGCTACCGCAACCGCTTGTTTTGGGTCGCAAGCATCATCATATTCGACTGCCACTAATGTGTTTCCATTAATGCCACCTTTAGCATTAATATCTGCAATCGCTTGGCGCGCACCTGTAAATTCCATATCACCATATTGAGCCACAGGCCCTGACATCGCGCCAACAACCGCTATTTTAATTTCCTTTGCCCATCCTGCTGAACTGAATGCCATCGCAATACAGCCCGCTAATAATGCTTTATTCATATTCTTCATTTTATCGTCCCCGTCTTCATGGTTCTGAGTGTTTGTGTTTGATTTGTAGTAGATTATTATGGTTGACAGGTACAATGCCTGATATTTCAAAATACAGCGAATAAGGCTATATATTTCATAACATTAAACAAGATAATTATGCTAAATAGCAAATGGATATGGCAGGTTTTTACATTAGAAGCAGAATAAAAAACTGATGTGTTAAAGTAGGTTTTTTGTAAATACTAGTGTTATATTCGGGTTAAATTTAAATTAATCCGAGTGAAATTCGGAAAATTCAGTATCACCAAATTTTTCTCTCTAAAATCAAAAAATCGGTTGTAGATCACTCTGGCAGGATGAGTGACTGCAACTCTTACAGGGAAACAAACAAAATATCATGAGACTCACTATTATCCCGCTGGTCAATCCTACTGAGCAACAATATCTGGACTTACATAAAATCTGGCCTGACCAGAGCCCTTTTGAGCTAGCCAAAATGTGTAAAGCAGGTGAGCAATTTTATGCAGCTCGCTTTAATGACCGCCTTCTTGGCGCAGCAAAAATTACTGTGGATCATAGCACTGCCACTTTGTGGGATTTTTGTGTGCGAGAGGTCACTCGCCGACGAGGTGTAGGATCATATTTATTAGAAGAAATTTGCCAAACAATCCCTGATATTACACTATGGAAATTTGACATTAGTGGGGTTGCCCTGCAAGAAAAAGAAGCAATGCAGCTTTTCTTGTCGGCAAATGGCTTCAATGCCACCGCACAACCTGATATATGGGAAAAACAGCATGAAGTTAAATAAAATTCATCATGTTGCTATTATCGCATCCAATTTTGACGTCAGTAAGGATTTTTATTGCCGTATTTTGGGCTTAAATTTACTTGAAGAACATTACCGTCCAGCAAATAATTCGTGGAAAGCAGACTTAGCTTTTGGTGAGCATTACCAAATTGAGTTATTCAGTTTTGTTAATCCACCAGCGAGACTAAGTTACCCCGAAGCCACAGGGCTACGTCATTTAGCCTTCGGTGTCGATGATTTAGATAAATGGGTCGCTTATTTAACTGAACAAGGTGTGGCTTGTGAAGCAATACGGGTTGACCCCTACACGCAAAAGCGTTTTACATTTTTCACAGATCCAGATGGCTTACCGCTAGAGTTATACAGTGATTAATTGAACAATTAAAAATGTAAAAGTAGAAATGATTATCTGCATTTATCCACCTCTTAACAGGCAATAAATGCAGATAATTTTAGTGAGCAACGAATTAGCCAGTAATAAATTACATTTCGCTGTCTTCGTCTTCTTCCATCGCCAAACGTAACTTCTTCATGGCGTTCTTTTCAAGCTGACGAACGCGTTCTGCAGAAACGCCGTATTTATCAGCAAGTTCTTGCAACGTTGTTTTGTTGTCATCGTCTAACCAACGAGCTCGGATGATATCCTGACTACGCTCGTCCAAAGAGTCTAGTGCATCTGCTAAGCGATCAGTTGCATGGCTTTCCCAATTATCATCTTCAATTGAGCCAGCAAAGTCTGATGCTTTGTCTTGTAAGTATAAGACTGGGGCTACCGGACCACCAAAATCACTGCTGTCATCGTCATCTGACATATCAAATGCCATATCTTGTGCAGCCATACGTGATTCCATCTCACGCACATCTTTAGTACTTACCCCTAACTCTTGGGCAACCATATCGACTTCGTCCTGGTTAAACCAACCAAGACGTTTTTTATTCTTTCTTAAATTAAAGAATAACTTACGCTGCGATTTTGTCGTCGCGACTTTCACAATACGCCAGTTACGTAAAACGTATTCATGAATTTCAGCTTTGATCCAGTGAACCGCAAAGGAAACAAGGCGAACGCCAACTTCAGGATTGAAACGACGCACCGCTTTCATCAGGCCGATATTACCTTCCTGAATTAAATCAGCTTGCGGTAAACCATACCCTGCATAACTACGAGCAACATGAATAACAAAGCGCAAATGCGATAAGATCAGTTGCTTTGCAGCATCCAGATCACCATGGTAATGCAGCCGTTCAGCGAGTTCCTTTTCTTCCTCAGCGGTAAGCATCGGGTAAGAGTTAGCCGCCCGAACGTAGGCTTCAATACTCCCCTGTGGAACAAGAGCTAATGATTGCATGTCTTTGGTCATTCAGATCCTCAATAAAATAATAGAAAACAGATTAGTTTGTATTGATAACCGCATTGGTTAACCATGAGGCAAACACTTTTAGTCTACCAGTTTAACCGCGTTAAATAAATTATATACAAAATTTGTTAACAGTAGGTCAATGTAGGACAAAACAATTCAGACTAAGTTCATTTTTAACGCAAATTTGCAATGGAATCAAAGAGTCATGATATAATTAAATCATGACTCTTTAATAAAAATGATGAGAAAACAACTCGTTACTCAGGTGTAAAGTGTCGTAAATGTTGAAGTGTTGCTAACCATGCTGCTATCCAACCAACCATAGCCGATAACAATAGAATCAATAAAGACTCTTCCCATAACAACCCTTCAATCTGAAATTGTGTACCAAACACACTGGCTACTTTTGCAACACCGTCTGCTAACTGCCAAACAAGTAGAAAGGTCATAATCAAGGAAATAATGGCACCTAATGCGCCCAAGACAAGGCCACCATTTAAAAATGGCCTCATGATAAACCCATCGGTAGCACCAATTAACTTCATCACATTGATTGTATCACGGCGAGCAAAAATATTGAGCCGTACGCTATTTCCTATCACAAGGAACAGTGACACAATCATTAAAATCCCAATGACAGAAGCAACTTTCCCCACCAAACCTGTTAGTGCGGCTAACCGTGCAAACCAGCTATCATCCATGCGAACTTCTTCAATGCCATCGACTTGGCTAACCCTATCACGCAGTGTTGTTAATACATCAGAACCTTCAAAATCAATTTTAGGCGTAATTATGGCCACCGCAGGCAGTGGGTTCTCCTCTAGCATGTCGAGCGCAGTACTAAAACCAGACCAACTGCGAAACTCACTCATGGCTTGGTCACGTGAAAGATAATTCACATGGTCAACCCCATCAAGCGCTTGCAACTGCGTTACCACATTTTGCCCACCTTGTTCATCAAGAGATTTATCCAAATAAACAGTGAGTTGTGGTGTTGGGTACCATTGCTCCGCAGCTTGCGAAACATTTTTCCACACAATATAGCAAAGACTCGGTAACGTGAGTGAAATGGCAATAACCATGATAGTCAAAAAGGTGGCTAAAGGCTGTCTAAGCATATCAGCGAGCGCATTCAACCACGAATAACGCCACTGCTCTTTCCAACCGCCTTTTAATGCTTTACTTTTCGATTGCTTGGCTCGTTCCGGCTTACTTTTTCGGACATTCTTAGCCATGTTGACCTCCAAGCATACGGCCTTCACTTAATGTAAGAACACGGTAGTTACGGCGCTCAATCAATGCAATATCATGGGTTGCCATTAAAACGGTCACCCCTACACGGTTGAACTCTTCGAATAAACGCATTATCCCTTCTGACAATTCACCATCAAGGTTACCTGTTGGTTCATCCGCTAATAACATCGTTGGCTTATTCACTACCGCTCGGGCAATACCGACACGCTGTTGCTCCCCACCAGATAACTGAATTGGAAAGTTTTTAGCTTTGTCCAATAACCCGACTTTATCTAATGCCGCAGAAACTCGGCGACGAATATCTTCGGTACTGGCACCAGAAATGATTAGCGGCATTGCGACATTGTCATATACCGTTCGATCAAAAAGCAGGTGGTGATCCTGAAAAATCATCCCGATCTGCCGACGCAGAAACGGGATCTCTCGATTTTTCAAGCGGCTGATATCATGACCATTGAATAAAATATGACCCGCACTTGGGCGTTCAATACCACAAATCAGTTTAAGTAATGTACTTTTACCTGCGCCTGAATGGCCTGTTAGAAATGCCATTTCTCCAGGTTGAAGATGAAAATCAACCCCTTGGAGTGCTTGGCGGCCACCGCGATAAGCTTTACTAACGTGTTCAAAGCGAATCATCGAAAATTATTCCTCTCGGGCAAATAGAGCCTCGATAAAGTCATCTGCTTTAAATGGACGTAAATCTTCAATACCCTCACCAATACCAATATAACGAATTGGAATACCAAATTGGTCGGCAATAGAGAAAATTACGCCACCTTTTGCTGTGCCATCGAGTTTAGTCAATGTGATACCTGTTAGACCGACCGCATCATCAAAAAGTTTTGCCTGACTTACCGCATTTTGTCCAGTACTTGCATCTAGCGTTAACATAATTTCATGGGGAGCATTTTCATCGAGTTTTTTCATTACCCGAACAATTTTTTTCAACTCTTCCATCAAGTGCGATTTATTTTGTAAACGTCCAGCGGTATCTGCAATTAAAACATCAACCCCTTTCGCTTGTGCTGATTGAATCGCATCAAAAATAACAGATGCAGGGTCTGCACCAGTATGTTGGGCTACCACAGGGATCTTATTACGCTCACCCCATACTTGAAGTTGCTCAACGGCTGCTGCACGGAAAGTGTCCCCCGCGGCTAACATGACGCTTTTTCCTTCCGACTGATATTGACGTGCTAATTTACCAATTGTAGTCGTTTTCCCGACCCCATTAACACCAACCATAAGAATAACATAGGGTTTTTTATCTTCAATCACGAGTGGTTTATCCACTTTCGCTAAAATATCAGACATTTCCTCACGCAATTTGCCATATAACGCTTCTGCATCCTTGAGTTCTTTACGGCTTGCATGTGCCGTTAAGTTATCAATGATTTTACGAGTGGTATCAACCCCGACATCGGCAATCAATAGCTGTTCTTCTAGCTCTTCAAATAAGTCATCATCAATTTTTTTACCTGAAAACAGCCCAAAAAAACCTGAACCTAAATTCTGGCGAGTTTTTAATAACCCTTTCTTTAGCCTAGCAAAGAAACCTTCTTTTTTAGGTTTTTCTTGCTCTGTTGGTGAATTATTTTTTTCTTCTTCTAAACGTAAGCGCTCAGCTTCAGCTTCTTCCTCTGCAATTCTCGCTTCTTCTGCTGCTTGGTGCTCACGTTCCGCTTGTTCTTCGGCTAAACGGGCTTCTTCGGCTGCTTGACGTTCGCGTTCGGCTTGTTCTTCCGCTAAACGTGCTGCTTCTGCTGCTTGGCGCTCGCGTTCGGCTTGTTCTTCCGCTAAACGTGCCGCTTCTGCTGCTTGGCGCTCGCGTTCAGCCTGTTCTTCGGCTAAGCGTGCCGCTTCTGCTGCTTGGCGCTCGCGTTCAGCCTGTTCTTCGGCTAAGCGTGCCGCTTCTGCTGCTTGGCGTTCGCGTTCTGCTTGTTCTTCGGCTAAACGTGCCGCTTCTGCTGCTTGGCGTTCACGTTCCGCTTGTTCTTCGGCTAAACGTGCGACTTCTGCTGCTTGGCGCTCACGTTCCGCGTGTTCTTCGGCTGCTTGAATGACAGCTAACTCCGCCTGACGGCGTTGCTCTTCGGCCTCCTCTGCCGCTTGAATCGCAGCTAGCTCAAGCTGACGCTGACGTTCCATTTCTTCTTCAGCAATACGCATTGCTTCAGCTTCTTGACGCTCACGCTCAGCTTTTTCTTCCGCTAGTTTTTTCTCTTGGGCTTCCTGACGCGCTTGTTCTGCTTGCTCTTGGGCGGCTTGGAGTTCTGCTAGTTTCGCTTCTCGCTCACGTTCTGCTTGCTCTGTTGCTGCCTCAATCTCAGCTTGCAGTGCTTCATACTGACGTTCAGCTTCGTCTTCAGCGGCTTTAATCGCGGCTTGCTCTGCTTGATGTTGGCGTTCTACTTCGGCTGTTGCGGCATCTACCGCAGCTTCATGGGTTGATTGTTTTTCAACGTCCTTGACTATATCATTATCATTCTGTTGAGCTTCTTGTTGCTGGGTTTCTTCTTCATTTTTACGCCCAAACCCCAACCATGAGAAAAAACCTTTTTTCTTGTCTTTAGCCATTTGCCACTACACTCCTCGCGGTAAAAATATGGCACTCGATAATCAAATCGCAATAAAATTATATGCAGTCTACCATTTCATCGCTCAGCAACACATATCTGAAAGAAAAATCCTGCCAATTTAATCTGAATTTTCGTGTTAAAACTGTGAAAATGAAGCACTATAATTGAAATACAGCCAATCAGAGATAACAACACTGCAACTTATCGCCTGACAGGTATACAATAGTAACAATCAAATTTAAGTACATAAACCCGTTAAGCAACAATAAACATTATGGCAAAAAAACCACAATCTCCCTCTTTAGGGCAAATTCGTATTATCGGTGGGAAATGGCGCGGAAGAAAGCTGCCAGTTCGTGATAGTGAGGGCTTGCGCCCAACCACAGACAGAATTAAAGAAACATTATTTAACTGGTTGATGCCAATTATTCGGGATGCGCGTTGCTTAGATTGCTTCGCAGGCAGTGGTTCTCTGGGCTTTGAAGCACTTTCTCGTTTTGCAGAAACGGTCACCTTTATTGAGCTCGATAAACAAAACGCACAATTACTGGCTGAAAATAAAGCTCGCTTACAAGCCGATAACGCAACCGTAGTGAATCACAATAGCCTAAATTTTTTAAGCCAAGCAGGTATACCTTTTGACGTCGTTTTCATTGACCCACCATTTCGCAAAGGGCTGCTCAATGAAACCATTCAATTGTTAGAAAAAAACCAATGGTTAGCTGAAGAAAGCTGGATATACGTTGAGTCAGAAGCGGAGTCACCACTTACTGACATCCCAGCTAATTGGCAACTTCATCGCGAAAAAATAGCAGGGCAAGTCGCATATCGCCTTTTTATTCGAACTTCACTTTAGGGACAAAAACATGTTTATAAATATTGGACGCCTGCTCATGATTTGCGTTTGGGGCTTTATGGTCTTTAATCTCGTCCACCCATTCCCTAAACCATTGAAATATTTTATGGATATTGCAATGGTTTTTATGATTTTCATGCACGCACTACAAACTATTTTCCTAAAAGCAACGCTGCCAAAAGGAGAGAAAATCTCTGGTTTAGTTCAATTACGCATTTTCTTTTTTGGCGTATTCGAAATGCTAGCCATGCAGAAAAAAAATAAAGCCGATTTAGAAGAAGCAAAGAAAAAACAATCAGGTGAATAACTTATTCTACGCTGGCTCAAAACGAATAAACCGAGTACCTTGCATAATGAGCTTGCCTTCATGGCCAAGCTCAACGCCTTGATACTGTTCTTCCGTTACAATAGTTTTAATAATTTCGCCGCTTGATAGCGTTTTAAAGTGAATCTCATAGCGAAAAGTTTCAGGTGAAACAACATCCCGCTCTCGAGAACGCATGTTAGGATAAGGGTAGTCTTTTTTGCTATCAACCTTTACTAAGTAGCTTACAGGCAAAGCGTTATCATTAAGTTCATTTTGCTTGCGTTGGTCAAAAAAACGCTTAGTGGCGAGCACCGCAATAATCGCTAAAACGATAATCAGTAATATTGGCTTATTCATAATGTGTGCATTTTGCTTAAAAAGTCCGTCATGATAGTTTATCTTATTTAACTAAACAGGACACGTTTCTAAGTTACCGGATCCCTGCCGTGTCATTCATTGAACATATAAGGATGTGTATATGATTAGTTGGCCATTCCTCGCTGTACTCTTTTCCGGTTGGTTATATGTCGATGCCGCCTATCGAGGACCCGGGTGGCAACGTTGGTTATTTCGCCCAATCACACTGCTACTTTTATTACTTTGGGGTTGGAGCTCCGACGACCTTAACCTGCAAAATTATCTTATTCTTGCGGGGCTGCTAGTTTCTCTCGTTGCAGATCTTTCTCGCATGCTTTCAAGTGAGCACTTACTAGCTTCCGTCGCGTTGATGTTCTTGAGTTATTTGATTTATACCATCAGCTTCGGAATGCAATTTAATTTCGGGCTCTATCTACCTTGGCTTGCCGCACCTCTGATTGTCGCTGCCGTTACTTTAGTTTTCATTTGGGGCAAGCTTGAAGGCCTACAAGCTATTGTTTTTGCATCATTAATAATGTGCATGATTATGGCATGGGTTGCTGGTGACCAATATTTTGGTCTCGGTCGTGAGTACAACTTCTCAATCATGATTGGCGCATCACTGCTATTTCTTTCTAACTGTATTTGGCTAATTGCTCGATTCCGTATTCCCTTTAAAGCCTCAAAAGCCGTTGTTGCAGCTCTATACTTCCTTGGGCAATTTTTCATTGTGCGAGCGATTTACTTATAATCACACCTTTTAGTCATACCATGCCAATTGATAAAAAGTGCTATTTGAGAATTTTATCAATTGGCCGCCCTATTTTTGTTTGACTCTGGAGTAGACTCCAGAGTGTAAACTTATCCGCAATGATAGAACACATTGTTTGATAAGGGGGCGCTTATGCACTCACATTCCCATAAAGAAACACATAATCACACAAGTAGCTGCTGCTCTAGCAACAGTTGCTGTTCATCTACTGTAGCGGGCAATAGACAAAAAGTTAGTGATGACTCACATACTCATGAACATGGCAGTGTGAAGAAACATCCTGACGACGATGAAGGCACTCACCGGCACAGTGGTGAGTGTCATTCAACTCATGATCACGCCGCCAATGACCATACTGGTCATGATCACAAACATGGCAATAGCTGCGGGTTAACTGCGGATATCAGCAATGAAGTTGAGCCTACCCAAGCGGCAGGCCAGCGCTTTAGCTGGATCATCCGTGGTATGGATTGCCCAAGCTGTGCAAACAAAATTGAAACTGCAGTTAGGCAAATAAGTGAAGTAAAACAAGCCAAAGTGTTATTTGCTACGGAAAAACTGGTGGTTGATGCCAACACCGATATTAGCACAGCGGTGCGTTCTACCGTTGAAGCTGCGGGTTATGAATTACTTGAAGTCGGTGGCAACAGTGCGGCAACTATCGCGCCACCACAAAGCTTACTCAATGAAGCTAAGCCCGTTATTATATTAGCGATTTTAATGGCGATTAGTTGGGGAATTGAGTTTATCAATCCACAGTTGGGTAATATCGCCTTTATTTTAACCACTCTATTTGGGTTATACCCGATCGCACGTAAATCATTGCGCTTAATGAGAACGGGTTCCCCTTTTGCTATCGAAACTTTGATGTCCGTTGCCGCAATAGGCGCAATCTTTATTCAAGCAACAGAAGAAGCCGCAATGGTTATCTTACTGTTTATGTTAGGCGAAATGTTGGAATCCTATTCTGCCGGAAGGGCCCGACGAGGGGTTAGCGCCTTAATGGCACTGGTACCAGAAGACGCCGTTTTAATCAAAGATGGGCAAAAAACAACGATTCCTGTTGCGCAATTACGACCAGGAGACATTATTGAGATTGCACCGGGTGGGCGTTTACCTACCGATGCGGTGTTAGTGTCAGGTTTTGCCAGCTTTGATGAAAGTGCGTTAACAGGTGAGTCCGTTCCTGTAGAGCGTAATGTCGGTGAAAAGGTGGCTGCAGGCTGCTTATCTATTGATAGAGCCGTTCAAATGCAGGTGGTATCAGAGCAAGGTCAAAATGCGATTGACCGCATTTTACAGCTAATTGAGGAAGCTGAAGAACGCCGTGCGCCGATAGAACGCTTTATTGACAGCTTTAGTCGAGTTTATACCCCAATCATTATGCTTATTTCAGCACTAGTGATTATTATTCCACCAATATTCTTCAGTGCACCATGGGAGACTTGGATTTACCGAGGTTTAACACTGTTATTAATCGGTTGTCCTTGTGCATTAGTGATTTCAACCCCTGCGGCGATAACGTCTGCACTGGCAACAGCAACACGCCGAGGTGCATTAATTAAAGGCGGTGCGGCACTTGAACAACTGGGCACTATCACGACAATTGCTTTAGATAAAACAGGCACACTCACGGAAGGTAAACCTCATGTCACTGACCTTATTCCTGTAGAAGGCATGACCGAAATTGAATTAGTCCAAATTACCGCCTCCGTTGAAGTGGGTTCACATCATCCTCTGGCAAAAGCGGTGGTGAATAAAGCAGAGGCGTTATCGTTAGGCATTGTTGAAGCACAAGATCGTAAAGCATTGGCTGGAAAAGGAGTGGAGGGTGTACTTGATGGTAAGCGTATACTAGTGAGTTCGCCAAACCGCCTTGATATTCCACTCGATAGTGAATGGCAAAATAAGGTCGAAACATTAGAAGCTGAAGGAAAAACGGTTGTTGTCACACTCGAAAATGACCGCGTAATTGGTTTAACCGCACTGCAAGATACATTGCGCAGCGATGCAGTAGATACGATGAGCATGCTGAAAGCGCTCAATGTGAATGCTGTAATGCTAACAGGCGATAACCCTCGTGCTGCAAGCGCTATTGCAGACCAATTAGGCATGGAATACCGCGCAGGGTTATTACCAGAAGATAAAGTGACGGCAGTTATGGCCCTTAATCGTAACCACAGCACAATGATGGTCGGTGATGGTATTAACGATGCCCCTGCAATGAAAGCGTCTAGTATCGGTGTTGCCATGGGTAGTGGTACTGATGTGGCATTAGAGACCGCCGATGCTGCATTAACCCATAACCGTTTGACTGGACTTGCAGAGATTATTGCATTATCTCGTGCGACTCGGAAAATTATTCGTGAAAATATAGCGATTGCCTTGGGGCTAAAAGCAATATTTCTGGTGACCAGTTTATTGGGAATTACCGGGCTTTGGGTCGCCGTACTTGCTGATTCAGGTGCAACAGCACTCGTCACTGCGAACGCTGTACGTTTACTGCGAGTCAAGTTACCTCAAGTGAAAAAATAATTTATACCAATTGATTTAAACGCCACACTTAGTGGCGTTTTTATTTACAACCATTCCAATATTTTGTTGTATTACAATATGTTAAATACAATCTTAATTAGAGAATTAGGACTAACTTTTTCTCCATCAGTCTCAATCTTCGCTAAAATACGTTTTGTAAATAGATTATTTCGGCATGACGTTTAGCAGGTACTTGGCATGGTAAAAAATCACAGTTCAACACCACATGATGCTGCATTTAAAGGGTTTATGTCTAAAATTGATAATGCACGTGATTTTTTTGATATCCATTTACCCGGCCATATTAAGCAATTATGTGATTTCAAAACATTAGCGATAACAAACTCTTCTTTCATTGATAACCAGCTACGCACTCGTCTTTCAGATGTTCTCTACACTGTCGAGACACAGCAAGGTGAAGGGTATATTTATATGTTAGTTGAGCACCAATCAACACCAGATAAACTAATGGGTTGGAGAATGATGCATTATGCATTCCTTGCCATGAACCAACATTTACAACAAGGTCATCGTGATCTACCGCTGGTTGTGCCTGTTTTATTTTATCATGGGAAGATAACGCCTTATCCATATGCTAAACCATGGACACACTGTTTCCCATGGCCAGAAATTGCATCAAACTTATATAGTCAGCCATTTCCGCTCGTTGATATTACTGTTATTGATGATAACGAACTCGTAAATCATCGCAAAGTTGCCGTCATGGAACTCGCAATGAAGCACAGAGACTTAAGAGATAACATAGAAAAAGTCACGCAGTTACTAGCTGAAGCGATGAATCAAAATTATCATCATAGTGATGACATCATCACTATTTTCAACTATTTATTTATTACTATGGATTCACCTCATTTTGAGACAGTGGTTAATCAACTTATATACCAATTAGAAAATAACCAAGAGGCTATTATGAACATCGCGCAACGATTAAAAAATCAAGGGTTACAAGAGGGAATTGATATTGGTGTAAATAGAGGCATTGATATTGGCGTAAATAGAGGCATTGATATTGGTGTAAATAGAGGCATTGATATTGGAGCAAACAAAAAACAACATGAAGTTGCACTTAAAGGTTTGCAACTTGGTACAAGTATTGAACTTATCTGCCAACTTACTGGGTTAAGCTATCAGGAAGTATTAAGCCTACAATAATATCCCTACCTCTTGGCAGGGATTAACATACAAAAAGAAATTAGCTAGTAACAACTAGCTCGATTTTTTACGCAACAAATAACGATATGGTGCGTTGTCAGCCTCTACTGCTAATAAATCATGCTCCATAAAGCGGCAAAAACCTGGGATATCACGTGTGGTTGCTGGGTCATCAGCAATAATTAACAACGTTTCACCATCGGCCATGTTACGAACCGTTTTACGCACTAACATCACAGGCTCAGGGCAACGCAGCCCTAGTGTATCAAGGGTTTTCGTTGGGTTAGCAAATAAATCAGACATTAAAAAACACTTCTAAAAGGGATCAATAGACTGATTATATAATAAAATATCCATTGATAAATGAACAGTTTTGCATTTGTTGCGCAACAAGAGTATGATGCGCTGCTCCCAAGTGTTGGGATGTATTTCATGGGTTCCCTCACCCCATTGTGACTAAAAAGGTACAATATGTTTGATTTTACTGCGCAGCAAAAAGCCACTGCGTTAATTTGGCTTTCGTTATTTCATATTTTAATCATTACTTCTAGTAACTACCTCGTGCAGTTGCCAATTAATATTTTTGGCTTCCATACCACTTGGGGTGCATTTACTTTTCCATTTATTTTCTTAGCTACTGATTTAACCGTTCGTATTTATGGCGCGCCGCTTGCACGCAGAATTATCACTGCAGTTATGCTGCCCGCATTACTGATTTCATACGTTATTTCAGCTTTATATTTCCAAGGTGAATGGCAAGGTTTTACCGCATTATCTGAATTTAACTTATTTGTAGCACGTATTGCCGCAGCGAGTTTTATGGCTTATGTACTGGGTCAAATATTAGATGTCAGTGTTTTCAATCGATTACGCCAAAATGCACGTTGGTATGTAGCACCTGCCTGTGCAATGTTCTTTGGTAACTTGATTGACACTATCGCCTTTTTCTTTATTGCTTTTTTCCGTAGTAGCGATCCATTTATGGCTGCAAATTGGGTAGAGATTGCTTTAGTTGACTATGTCTTTAAGCTACTTATTTGCATGCTATTTTTCTTGCCTGCTTATGGTGTGCTTTTGAACTTTATCTTGAAGTCTTTCTTTGCAAACTCAGATAAAAAACAGTTAGCCAATCAACACTAAAAACAAAAAAAGGAGATAGTTATATGCTATCTCCAAATAAGTTTAACTGAGCTAAAACAAAAAATAACAACCCTACAATTCGATAAGTAACAGATCACAAAGCTTTTGCTAGAAGTGAAATCGGGTGCTCACACTTCTTACTCGTCGACATCTCAATCTGCCACTTACAAGTTTCGCAGTCTGTAATCACCATATCCGCACCACTTTCTTCAATTTGACGGAACAGCCCTGCCCCTATTCCTTGAGAAACCTCATAGTTTTCTTTTTTGAAACCATAGGTTCCTGCGATACCACAACATTGTGAATCCAACACAATTAGCTCAACCCCTGGTACACGTTTAATTAACTCTAACGTATAGGAAGTCCACCCCATTTTTTCCATATGGCATGGTGTGTGATAAGCCACTTTTAAAGGCGTATGTTTCAGTTTGAGTTCACGCCCTTCTTCAAGTAAACGATAAATATAACGCGTTGCGAGCTCGATGTTATCCCTCATTGCAGAAGTATCAACATCAAGTACATGCGTATATTCATCACGGATGGTAAACGTACAGGTTGATGAAGTTGCAACAACAGGTACATGTTTTTCAAGGATAGTTTCTTGCAATGACTCTAAATTAACATTGGCTTGGCGCTTAGCCTGTTTCATAAAGCCATTGGCTATTAATGCCACACCACAACATTTTTCACGTTTAAGTAGCTGAACACCAATATTCATGCCGTTAAAGACTTTAATTAAGTCTTTACCTAATTGAGGGTGGTTATAATTCACATAACAGCCATGGAAGAACGCAACTTGCTCTTCAAATTTAGCTTGTTCAGCGGCTTGTTTTGCATACCAACGGCGGAAAGTCCCAAACGAATATTTAGGTAATTCACGGCGGTGGTCTATTTTCAATGCTTTATCAAGGATTTGACGTACAGGTTTTAACCCTGTAATAGTATTGACAACTGGTGCAAATGGCGTCGATAACGACCCCATTAAATCCGTATGGCTGAGAATAGCATCACGAATTTTAGGTTTCTGTTGGCTGTAAGTATTACGCGCACGAGCAATAATATCGCCAATCTTCACATCTGATGGACAAGCGACTTCGCAACGCTTGCAGTTAGTACAATATTTCAACGCTTCGTCATACAGCATCGGATCTTTTAAGCGTAAACGCTCACCGTCTGGCCCTGCTTGCTTAGGGCCAGGATACAGAGGATTAACCTTTGCAACAGGGCAATAAGTGGTACACACAGTGCATTTAATACAGCTTTCAAAGCTTGCATCTTGAATACTCATTGTGCCACCTCCACCTGCATAGTTTTATTCTTACTCAGTTCATTAATAATTTCATTAGCGGCATATAATGCGCTAATTATCGATACGCCCGCACCACAACCTTGAGTGAGAGGGTCAAAACCGCCTAAAACAGCGCCGGCTACATAAAGATTAGAAATGGCTTTCCCCTCTTTTTGTGCGCGTAGTTTTTCATCGGTTTTCACACCAAAAGCCATATAGGGCTGGGAAGCGAAAAACTCTTTGTTAGTCCATTTTGCACGTTCTGAAATTTCACACAGGTCCAATTGCATCAAAGGCTCATAGACACGGTCAAACTCTGCCACCAAACCATTATTAAAAAAGCTTCCCGTCGCCAGAACAAAATGCTTAGCTTTTAAAGAGATATCGCCATGATTACGAGTCTGGACAGATTCAATTCGGCCATCAACACAATTCACAGCGGTAACTTTATCACCAGGCATCACAATTCCACCTTGGCGACAGAACTGACGCAGTAACATTTCATGCAAACGAATCCCCAATAGCGAAGGAGGAAGAGTCGGTAGTAAAAATAATGGCTTACCTAAGCTCATTTGTAATTCATGTAAAGGTTCATCACTATCGAGTCCGATACAGGCTGGCATAAAAATCGCCTCTGCATCTGTGACCAACGGAGAAATTTCAGCAACCATTTGTGCCATATTTTCTGGTCTATCAAGCCAACGAGCAACATTAACCGCTCTAAACTCACTCGGGTTTTCTCTTAATCGGTCTAATAATGGTAAATGCACATAATGCGATGTTGCTTGTAACCCCTCACGTTGTAGCTCATCAGCCACCATCTGAGGTTGAAAATCCAAGAAACCTTCGATACCAACCACAGCAATCTTGCTAACATCCATTTTATGGTGCAAACCGACAGTCGGAACAGACTCAGGACTAAGCCAAGTCATCCGTTTATGGCCCAGAGGTGTAATACGATAATGGTTTTCTTCACAAGAGCCTTTTAAATGAACTCCTGCTTGCTGCAATATTGACTGAGCCATATGCGCTAGCTCAGTAACTTGCGTCTCTCCGATTAAACTATAAGGGTGTGCTGGCGCCTGTTCCTTTAGCGCATCAAGCATTTCTAGTGGTTTTTCAGCCACTTGTCCATTTGGTAAATGGGTTAATAAATCCAAGGAGCCTGATGAAAAATGTAATGCATTTTGCCCTGCACTAACAATTGCACAAGATAGACCAGACTGGGTCAAACGGATACCGCTCATTAATCCAGCTAAACCGCCGCCCATTACCACTACATCATATTTCATTGTCCGCCTCCTTCTGTGCATCCTTGCCAAGTGTCGCTTCATTCATGCCACATAACCCGTGATATACCCAGCTGGTAAATTCACTTTCACGCAATGCGTCACCCCAAGCAATTGGACGTACACCTTTCCAACGTTCATTAAGGAAGTGACTCAGTTGTTGCTCTGTTTCATGAGGCGTTGTGACATTAAAACGATTGAGTAACCCCGCAGCACGGCAAGCACATAATTCACCTTGGCAAGTTCCCATCCCCACACGAGTACGACGCCTTAAATCAAGTAAATTATTCACCGTTAATGAATTAACGGCATAGCGTACTTCACCAGCAGTAACGGCTTCACACTCACAAACTAAACTTTTATCGAGCCTATCCGTACTGAGAATTGCAGAAGCCCTGTCACCATGACGGTAAACCGCTGAGCCACGAATAGGGGCTGGGATAGAAACAACATTGCGTAAGGCTTCTTCTGCACTATGTTGCGAGCCCGGTAGTGGCGCTTCTGCTGTTGTACACTTGGCACTGTGGCCTAATTTTTCACAAACTTTATCAGTAGCCCACTCAGCCATCAGACGATATGTCATTAACTTACCACCAGTGATAGTGATAAACCCTTCTAAGCCATCGCGTTTAGCATGGTCTAACAGCACAATACCGCGGCTGACATTACGCCCTGATGGGTCATCATCACTGGCAACTAATGGCCGAACACCTGCATATGCACGTAAAATACGTGTTGTTGCAAGTGCTGGCGATAGCATTGAACCTTCACGAATAAGAATATCCACCTCTTCAGGGGTGACATACATATTATCAATTTGGTCATATTCAATATGAGTCGATGTGGTCCCAATCAGGGAAATCGTATCGCCGGGAACTAAAATATCGGCATCTGCAGGTTTGCGGCAACGGTTTATCACCATGTTGTTCAAGCGATGGCCTAAAATTAATAGCGCCCCTTTCGCAGGGAACATTTTAATTTTTAATTCGCCATACTCTGCGATTTTTTGCCCCCAGATCCCGCCTGCATTGACGACAATTTCCGCGTAAATATCATATTGCTTCTTGGCGTGGTGATCATAAACCGTAACGCCACGTACGGTGTCGCCATCACGAATCAAACCAATAACTTCATGATAAGTTAACACTTTCGCGCCATGCTCTCTGGCATCTAACATATTTGCCGCAGTCAAACGGAATGGGTCAACCGTGCCATCAGGAACACGAACCGCACCTATTAGATGTGGGTTAACAGAAGGTTCAAGGCGAATAGCCTCTTTGGGGTCAATTGCAGTCGCATCAATACCCGCAGCTTGGCAAGCCGTAATGAATTGTTGCTGATACTCTAAGCTGTCTTC
Source organism: Providencia rettgeri (assembly GCF_013255915.1). GTDB lineage: Bacteria > Pseudomonadota > Gammaproteobacteria > Enterobacterales > Enterobacteriaceae > Providencia > Providencia hangzhouensis. The sequence goes on from NZ_CP053896.1 coordinate 3,928,889, forward strand.
AGGTAAAGTAATAAACAAACCATCAGTTCGCTCTATACAGTGATGCGCGATACGTTTTAAAATCTTGTTCTCTTCTATACATTCTCTGGCGGATTCACCATCTGTGACTGCATAACGCGCGCCACTATGAAGTAACCCATGGTTACGCCCTGTCGCGCCAGTCGCAATATCATGCCTTTCGAGTAAAACAGTTCTTAGACCTCGGCGAGCGCAGTCACGAGCGACTCCTGCACCTGTTGCGCCACCACCAATAATGATGACATCCGTCTCAGTCACAGATGAGCCATTCATGTCGCATTCCTCACATTAATAAACATTTCTATAATCGATAAGTATAGATTCTATTTTTATAATCTATTATTAAGTATAGCCCAGAAACGCGATCAATGTTTGATAAGGAACAAAAACGAAAGCAATTGATGCATATTCAGTGTTCAAAAGAACAAAATCGTGATGAGAATCACAAAATAATTAACATTTCTAGTTCCATTCTATTCACAAATGTCATTTACTATGCAACTTCATAAACAAAATCAATAATTGTGCGTTGGATTACAGATAAATTGTTTTTTAACGACTACAATTTAGAGCAATTAAGAAAATAAAGACTCTTAAATTACTCGATTACTTTCGTTTTTGTTACTTCACCAATAATAAACACTCAATATTTCTCTGAAATAGAGAAATGGAAGTGTAAATAAAAATTAGCATGCCATCGGAGGCGTATATGTTAAGCATTTTTAAACCAGCACCTCATATAGAGAGGCTGCCAGCGGATAAGATAGATCCTGTCTATCGTAAGCTTCGCTGGCAGATCTTCATGGGTATTTTCTTTGGTTACGCAGCGTATTATCTAGTCCGAAAGAACTTTGCGTTAGCGATGCCATATCTTGTTGAACAAGGTTTCTCTAAAGGTGACCTTGGTTTTGCATTATCAGGGATCTCAATTGCTTACGGATTTTCTAAATTTATCATGGGGTCGTTTTCCGACCGTGCAAACCCGCGTTATTTCTTACCAGCAGGTTTGATTCTCGCCTCCGCAGTGATGTTAATTATGGGCTTCGTACCATGGGCAACATCAAGCATCATGGTAATGTTCGTATTACTGTTCCTTTGTGGTTGGTTCCAAGGTATGGGTTGGCCTCCTTGTGGGCGTACCATGGTTCACTGGTGGTCACAAAAAGAACGTGGCGGTATCGTTTCGGTTTGGAACTGTGCACACAACGTCGGTGGTGGTATCCCTCCATTACTGTTCATGTTAGGTATGGCATGGTTTAACGACTGGAAAGCTGCGCTGTATATGCCTGCATTGGCTGCTATCCTTGTTGCAATCATTGCATTTGCGTTAATGCGCGACACCCCGCAATCTTGTGGTCTTCCTCCAATTGAAGAGTACAAAAACGACTATCCAACTGACTATAAAGCATCAGATGAGCAAGAGTTAACTGCAAAAGAAATCTTCATGAAGTATGTTTTCCCTAACAAACTATTATGGATGATTGCGATTGCGAACGTGTTCGTTTACTTACTGCGTTATGGTGTTTTGGACTGGTCTCCAACTTACCTGCGTGAAGTTAAACACTTCGCAATGGACAAATCTTCATGGGCTTACTTCTTATATGAATACGCAGGTATCCCAGGTACGTTACTGTGTGGTTGGATGTCGGATAAAGTCTTCCGTGGTAACCGTGGAGCCACTGGTGTGTTCTTCATGGTTCTGGTAACCATTGCAACTATCGTGTTCTGGATGAACCCAGCTGGTAACCCAAATGTTGATATGGCATGTATGTTGATCATCGGTTTTCTAATCTATGGTCCTGTTATGTTGATTGGTTTGCACGCCCTTGAACTTGCACCGAAAAAAGCAGCAGGTACAGCCGCAGGATTCACAGGCTTGTTCGGCTACCTCGGTGGTTCTGTAGCAGCAAGTGCTATCGTTGGTTATACCGTAGACTACTTCGGTTGGGACGGTGGCTTCGCAGTCATGATCGGTGGTTCAGCACTGGCCGTTGTTCTACTGTTTATCGTGATGTTGAGCGAAAGCAAACATAAACGCGAATTAGCAAACTCACAATAAACATTCATCAAATGTTCATTGTTAATCGCTAGACTCGTGGGCTATATCAAAAAATGATGTAGCCCATTTTTTTACCCAAATAAAGTGCCAAGGAGATATAATCATGAGCTTTCCATTAAAAACATTGGTGGCTAGTATGGTTTTAGTGATGTCAGTGTCTGCTGTAGCTCAAGCTTCAAGTAAAGTTGTCATTGCACATCGTGGTGCAAGTGGTTACTTACCGGAACATACCCTACCTGCAAAAGCAATGGCTTACGCACAAGGTGCTGATTTTCTTGAGCAAGATTTAGTTATGACGAAAGATAACGAGCTCGTGGTCTTACATGACCATTATCTCGATCGCGTGACAGATGTTGCTGAACGTTTCCCTGACCGCGCTCGTAAAGATGGCCGTTACTATGCGATTGACTTTACCCTTGATGAAATCAAATCACTCAATTTTACAGAAGGATTTGATATTGTTGATGGTAAAAAAGTGCAAAGCTATCCGAACCGCTTCCCAATGGGCAAATCAGACTTCCGCGTTCATACTTTCCAAGAAGAGATTGAATTTGTTCAGGGATTAAACAAGTCAACGGGTAAGAATATTGGTATCTACCCAGAAATTAAAGCCCCTTGGTTCCACTTACAAGAAGGCAAAGATATCACCAAAAAAACACTCGAAGTCCTTAAAGAGTATGGCTATACCACCAAGGATTCCAACGTTTATCTACAGTCATTTGACCCTAATGACCTAAAACGTATCAAAAATACCTTGATGCCAGAAATGGGAATGGATCTTAAATTAATTCAATTGATTGCTTACACCGATTGGAATGAAACTCAAGAGCAAAAACCTGACGGAACTTGGGTTAATTACAATTATGATTGGATGATGAAACCCGGCGCCATGAAAGAAATTGCGACCTATGCAGATGGTATTGGCCCTGACTATCATATGCTAATTAGTGAAGAATCCACGCCAACTAATATCAAAGTGAATGGCATGGTTAAAGAAGCTCATGATAACAAAATGGCAGTTCATCCGTTCACTATCCGTGTTGATAAGCTGCCAAAATACGCTAAAGATGGGCAACAGCTTTATGACATTATTTATAACCAAGCCGATGTCGATGGCGCCTTCACAGACTTCCCTGACTTAGGGGTTAAGTTCTTGGAACAGCAGAAGCAAAAATAGTTTTCTGAACCAAAAACAAGAATGCAGCCATTTCATTTGGCTGCATTCTCTTCAAGTTAACCGTCTTAGTTAAGCAATAGTGACAGGGAATGCGATCACATCACTGATTTTGTCTGCATTTAATGCAATCATTATCAGCCTATCAACCCCAACTGCTACACCAGAACAATCGGGTAAACCATGCTCTAAAGCCGCCAATAAGTGCTCATCAATAGGCGCAGTAGGTAGCCCCATTGCCGCACGCTTACGGTTGTCTTGTTCAAATCGCTGGCGTTGTTCGCTTGCATCGGTGAGTTCATGGAAACCATTCGCCAGTTCCATCCCTTTATAATACACCTCAAAACGCTCAGCTACGCGGTGGTCTTCCGTGCTAATCACCGCAAGAGAAGCTTGAGTCGCAGGGAAATGATACACGACTGCAGGCTTTTCTTTACCAATATGAGGCTCAACGCCCATGGTAAATAGCAGTTGAAGTAAGGTATCTTTATCTTCTTCCTGATCCGCGATATTGCTCAAATCTAAACGGGCTGCAACCTCACGTAATTCGCTTTTTTCAGCGGACAGCGGGTCAATATCCAAATAACGTAAAAACGCTTGTTGGTAAGAAAGTAGCTCTGCACTCTCACATTCTAAAACTTGTTGCAGTAAATCATCCACTTCATTAATCAAACGATACATATCAAAATGCGGACGATACCACTCTAACATGGTAAATTCAGGGTTATGATGTCGCCCTGCTTCTTCATTTCTAAAGCTACGACCTAACTGATAGATAGGGCCACTACCTGCCGCTAATAAGCGTTTCATGTGGTATTCAGGGCTAGTCATTAAATATAAATTAATGCCTTGTGCCGCACCAGGACCCACAAAACGCGTTTCAAATGGAACAAGATGAATGTCAGTGACTGTTGCCTGACTCATTGCGGGGGTTTCGACTTCAAGTACACAGCGATCAGTAAAAAAACGTCTGACTTCCGCAATTATTTTTGCGCGCTGTAACAGGTTAGCGATGGGGGCGGTTGGCTGCCAATTCGCTATATCACTCATTAAGATGACTCCAAAATAAACTTAGTCGTGCAGTGTACCCACCTCACTTGCAACACACAATGCATTTACACTGATAATGCACATTTATCTGGGCGTAAGTACTTGTAACTGTCGACATGATGAGTAAGTAGAGATAACCAGATTATCTCTTGCTTTATACGATTAGGCAAAGCCTTTACTTTGAGCTATACATCGAGTTAATGAGGAAAGATAAAGAAAATAGTCAGAAACATGATTATTTCTTATGTTATGTGACATAACTGTTACTAAAAAAGCGAAACGATTCGCTTTCTCAATCTATTTTAAAATTTTCTCTTCGAAATTGAGCTTCTTCTAAAAATAAATAGTGAGACTCCTCGCAAATTAGCATTCAATATGAATGAAACTCTTCAGCTATAATAATAGTATTATTCACTTATTATTGGTAAAACCTGACTAATTCCCTTGGTTTTATACACTAAAATTTTATGTAAATTTAATGATAATTATTTGAAATTCCTTTTTATTCGATGTTAACAGCCTAGAAAATCGAGCAATGTAAAAACAATTTATAAAAAGAAGATCTACCTCACACTTTATCGCTAAATTTGGCCAAAACCCCCCTCTATATCAAATTTATCTTGAGTACTATTCGCTATAATTCACAGCATGATAAGTCATTATTAGCTATTATATTATTTACTATTAAAAAACAGATATTTCGTAGTTTAACTTTAAGTTGAACTGAAAATGACGTAGCTAATTATCAAAAGTATTTAAAAGAATTTATCAATTTTACACTTGAACAATGGAGAAGCGCAGTGCAAACCTTCAATGCCGATTTAGCGATTATCGGGGCCGGGGGCGCAGGCTTACGTGCAGCAATTGCTGCCGCTGAAGCAAATCCCAATATCAAGATTGCTCTGGTCTCAAAAGTATACCCAATGCGTAGTCACACTGTGGCCGCAGAGGGGGGATCAGCAGCAGTTACTCAGGCTCATGACTCCTATGACTATCATTTTAATGATACTGTAGCTGGTGGGGACTGGCTGTGTGAGCAAGATGTTGTCGACTATTTTGTCGAACACTGCCCAACAGAAATGACCCAACTAGAGCTATGGGGCTGCCCGTGGAGCCGTAAACCAGATGGTTCAGTTAACGTTCGCCGTTTTGGTGGAATGAAAATTGAGCGTACGTGGTTTGCTGCTGATAAAACTGGCTTCCACATGCTCCATACCCTGTTCCAAACTTCATTAAAATATCCACAAATCCAACGTTTTGACGAACATTTTGTTCTCGATATCATTGTTGATGAAGGCCAAGTCCGTGGTCTTGTCGCGTTAAATATGATGGAAGGAACAAAAGTCCAGATCCGTGCTAATGCCATCGTGATGGCAACTGGCGGTGCTGGGCGCGTTTATCGCTACAACACCAATGGCGGTATTGTAACCGGTGATGGTATGGGTATCGCATTCCGCCATGGCGTGCCGCTGCGTGATATGGAATTTGTTCAATATCACCCAACTGGGTTACCGGGTTCTGGTATCTTAATGACCGAAGGTTGTCGTGGTGAGGGCGGGATCCTTGTCAATAAAGACGGCTATCGCTATCTGCAAGACTACGGAATGGGGCCTGAAACTCCACTGGGTAAACCTGAAAATAAATATATGGAACTGGGTCCACGTGACAAAGTTTCCCAAGCGTTCTGGCACGAATGGCGTGCAGGTCGCACCATCAGTACCCACCGCGGTGATGTTGTTTACTTAGATCTTCGCCACCTTGGCGCAGAAAAACTGCATGAGCGTTTACCATTTATTTGTGAATTGGCGAAAGCCTACGTGGGTGTTGACCCAGTAACAGACCCAATTCCTGTTCGCCCAACCGCTCACTACACCATGGGTGGTATCGAAACGGATCAACGCACAGAAACACGCATCAAAGGCCTATTTGCTGTCGGTGAGTGTTCTTCTGTTGGCTTGCACGGTGCAAACCGTTTAGGTTCTAACTCATTAGCTGAATTAGTCGTATTTGGTCGTCTGGCAGGTGAAGAAGCTGCTCGCCATGCTGCTGAAGCAACACCAGCCAATGCAAATGCTATCGAAGCCCGTACTCGTGATATCGAAGCTGACCTCAGCAAGCTCATGAACCAAAAAGGGAAAGAGAGCTGGTCGAAAATTCGCGACGAAATGGGTATTTCAATGGAAGAAGGCTGTGGTATCTACCGTACTCCTGAATTAATGCAAAAAACCGTTGATAAAATTGCTGAGCTGAAAGAACGCTTCAAACATGTCGAAATTACCGACCATAGCAGCGTATTTAATACTGACCTACTGTACACCATTGAATTAGGCTTTGGCCTTGATGTGGCGGAATGTATGGCTCACTCTGCAATCAACCGTAAAGAATCACGTGGTGCACACCAACGTCTCGATGAAGGCTGTACTGAGCGTGATGATGTTAATTTCCTTAAACATACTTTGGCATTCTATAACCCAGAGGGCTCCCCTCGTTTAGAATACAGTGACGTGAAAATCACGAAATCTCAGCCAGCTAAACGTGTTTACGGTGCCGAAGCTGAAGCTCAAGATAAGGCGAAGAAGGAGCAAGCTAATGGATGATATGAAACACCTAAAAATGGAGATCATGCGTTACAATCCGGAAACGGATAGTGAGCCCCATTTGGTGACGTATGATGTCCCTTACGACGAGCAAACTTCTTTGTTAGATGCGTTAGGCTATATCAAAGATAATCTCGCTCCAGACCTGTCTTACCGCTGGTCCTGTCGTATGGCGATTTGTGGTTCTTGTGGCATGATGGTGGACAAAGTGCCTAAACTGGCTTGTAAAACATTCCTGCGTGAATACCCGCAAGGCATGAAAGTTGAGCCATTAGGTAACTTCCCAATCGAGCGCGACCTTGTTGTTGATATGACTCACTTTATTGAGCGTTTAGAGGCGATCAAACCGTACATTATCGGTAATGACCGTAAACCTTCTGAAGGCCCAAATAAGCAAACGCCTGCCCAGATGGCGAAATACCATCAATTCTCAGGCTGTATCAACTGTGGTCTGTGCTATGCAGCTTGCCCACAATTTGGACTGAACCCAGAGTTCATCGGTCCAGCCGCGATTACATTGGCAGAGCGCTACAATTTAGATAACCGAGACCATGGTGCGAAAGAACGCATGACCTTGTTAAACGGTGACAATGGTGTCTGGAGTTGTACGTTTGTAGGCTACTGCTCTGAAGTCTGTCCTAAGCATGTCGACCCTGCGGGTGCGATCCAACAAGGTAAAGTTGCCAGTGCGCAAGACTTTGTTATCGCCATGCTGAAGCCACGATAAGGAGAATTGAAGTCATGACAACAAAACGTAAACCCTATGTAAGGGAAATGAAGGGCGATTGGTGGCAAAAGCTAGGTTTTTACCGCTTTTATATCATGCGTGAAAGTACTTCAGTCCTTCAAGTCTGGTTTAGTATCTTAGTCCTATATGGAGTATTTGCACTCAAGAGTGGCCCTGAATCATGGGCTGGCTTTGTTGGGTTCTTAAGTAACCCAATCATTCTTATCATTAACATTATTACTTTGGCAGCAACATTATTGCACACCACCACGTGGTTTAATCTTGCACCAAAAGCCGTCAGTATTATTGTGAAAGATAAGAAAATGTCTGATGAGCCTATCGTTAAAGGCTTCTGGGCTCTCACGATTGTTGTTACGGCAGCAATCTTAGCTATCGCATTATTATTTTAATCTAAGGAGAATCTGATGAATCTAACGCCTAAACGTTCCGATGAGCCGATTTTCTGGGGATTATTTGGTGCCGGTGGTATGTGGAGCGCCGTCATTGGCCCTGCAATCATCATTCTGTTAGGGATTTTAATTCCTCTCGGCGTTGCACCAGAAATGCTTAGCTATGAGCGCATTATGGCATTTAGCCAAAGCTTTATCGGCCGCGTATTCTTATTACTGATGATTATTTTGCCAGTTTGGTGTGGTATGCACCGTATCCACCATACGCTGCACGACTTTAAAATCCATGTCCCTGCGACGAAATGGGTTTTTTACGGCGGCTCAGCAATCATTAGTGTTATTGCAATTATTGGTGTATTTACACTGTAAATAATTCAATCACACATTATTTTAATAAAAGGTATGACAGCACATTGTCATACCTTTTCTTTTTTAGGGCTTAAAGCCTCGAATAATTGATTCTAAACCAAACAAAAATGCTTCTGTTCCATCATCATTATCCATGATTTGAACAGCTTCCTTTAATAACAATGGCATCGCCTCGTCTTGTTCAACATCTCTCTCACCCATTGCCGCTAAATGCTCTTGCTGCTCAAGTACTGAACCCAATGTAAAGTGCCCCACTGCACTCACTGCATAAAGGCCACTTTTTAATGAAAAACCGCTATCAATCATAAATTGTAATTGCTTTTCTACGGTGGCGTATTGTTCTGTACTTGGGCGTGTTCCTAAATGTACCTTTGCTCCATCACGATAACTGAGCAAGGCTCGGCGAAAACTTAATGCGTTATGGCGCAAAAACTCCTGCCACGATTCCCCCTCAACGGGTAATGAGTGGTCATGGTGTCGTTTTAGCATTTCAACAGATAATGCATCCAACAATGTGCGCTTGTTCTTCACATGCCAATACAGTGTGGGTTGCTCAACCCCGAGTTTTTGAGCCAATTTTCGTGTTGTCAGCCCTTCCATTCCCACTTCATTCAACAAATCTAATGCCGCCGTAATAATGGTTTCTTTATCCAATCGTGCCATCGCTTTCCCCTTAATTTCTATTGACACTCTATCACTGATAGGGATATATTCCAACTCTATCACCGATAGAGAAATGGATAATGAATAAATTTGCGATCACAGCATTAATGATCACAGCCCTTGATGCGATGGGGATCGGTTTGATCATGCCTATTTTGCCTGCTTTACTGCGTGAATATGTTTCCATAGAACATTTGGCTAATCATTACGGCATGCTGCTCGCACTCTATGCCATCATGCAGGTATTTTTTGCTCCAATATTGGGTAAATGGTCCGATAAATTCGGCCGCCGGCCCATTTTGCTTCTTTCCCTTGCCGGAGCAGCGCTGGACTACACTTTGTTGGCTTTATCGAGCTCACTTTGGATGCTGTATTTAGGCCGTTTAATTTCAGGGATCACTGGTGCAACAGGCGCAGTAGCCGCTTCTGTTATTGCAGACAATACACTGCCACAAGAACGTACCAAGTGGTTTGGTCGTTTAGGTGCAGCTTTTGGTATTGGCTTAATCGCAGGGCCTGCGATTGGGGGTTTTGCAGGGCAACTCTCTCCTCATCTTCCTTTTGTTATTGCGGCTATTTTGAATGCGTGCTCTTTTGTCGTGATCTGGTTTATTTTTAAAGATCAACGCAAAGTCGCTGAACAGGGTGAGCAGAATGGGGAGCTACCGTCACCCGTTCCCTTCATGCAAGTGGTAAAACCCGTGATTCTGCTACTTTTCGTCTTTTTTATAGCGCAGTTAATTGGCCAAATCCCTGCAACAACTTGGGTGTTATTTACCGAAAACCGCTTCCAATGGAATAGCATGCAAGTTGGGTTATCCTTAGCAGGCTTAGGCGTTATGCATGCCTTGTTTCAAGCCTTTGTCGCAGGCGCAATAGCCAAAAGATTCAATGAAAAAGTGACAATCATTGTCGGCTTTGTCGTGGATGGGGCCGCATTCATTATTTTGTCATTACTGACAGAAGGCTGGATGATTTACCCAACATTAATCTTACTCGCTGGTGGCAGTATTGCATTGCCAGCGCTACAAGGGTTGATGTCAGCTCAAGTTAATCAAGCTAACCAAGGTAAATTACAAGGGGTTTTAGTCAGTTTAACCAATGCCACAGGGGTTATTGGTCCATTATTATTTAGTTTTATTTTTGGTCAAACACTGGCAACGTGGGATGGCTGGGTATGGCTGATTGGTGCGATGATGTATGTTTTATTGATCGCATTTATTTTATCTTTTCATAGAAGTAGCAGCCAGATAGTTAAAATAACGAAACTGCCGGAGAGCTAAGTTTTAGCATGTCAATATCAAGTGCTATGATGGCCTTATCAGATTTGCTTTTGGAACATGACGTTAAGAGATATTTCGATGACAATACAACCTAAAAAGCCGAGAACGAAACCTGCAGAAGAAAGGCTAGATAACCTGATAAACGCATCATCTGAACTTAAATCATGGTATGAAAATAGCGTCAAATACTTTGTCGAAAGGCAAAATATTTATATAGTTAATAAGGTAACTATCTGATTTTTCGTTACTGTAACCCTATGATGTATTGATATTTAATCCCCCTTAAGGGGGATTAAATCATGACTAACACTAAACAGGATTTGGTTTTGGCAACCAAGTAGATATAAAGTAGGAAAGCCCACAAACCGCAACAAATAGCCCAACATAACCTAAGTTAAAGTGACCTAAATAACCGACGACTAAAGGCGTCATCCCCCCGATAGAGGCAGAGGCACCATTGTACCCTACTCCTAGTATTGTTGCTTGCCCATTAGATTTATCCATCAGTACGGCCGATAAATTACACAATATCATCGCTGAATATGTGGACATAACGACTTGAGCGAAAAAGACGAGAAGTAAATTATCTAGCTGCAATGAAAAATAGAGTGGTACTGAAAGCAATACCATCCCAATGACTCCCATATTAAAAACAGATTTAACTGAGCTATATTTATCGGTTAACCAACCACATATCAGCATAAAAATTAACAATAGACTGGACGAAAATATTTCATAAAAACTCTTTATCTCGTCTATCATTAATTTTTCAATAATTAATGAAGTTGATAAATTTTGAGAGTAGAAAGTGACAGTACCAGGAATGGTAAATAAGAAAACCCAAAATACATGGAGCCAACTGAATATTGGTTTTTCATCTAATTCACTTTTATAATCCGGTAATTTTGCTCTAAACCAAAAACTAATTTAAATATTAATTAAACCAATTAATAGTGGGAGCCTCCAGCCAATTGACTGCATCGCTTCTTCAGAAAATGTGTTCTTTAACATGAAAACGACAGCTAATGATGCGATTACTCCACATAAAGAACTACCAACAATAATTGATGAAACTCTAGATTGAATATTCCCATCTAAATCCTTAAATAAATAAGTGATTAAAGAAGGAAATTCCCCAGCAAAACTAAAAGAAAGTGCTAATTGTAAAATTAATATTACTAATGGCGTATAGTTCCCTAATAATTCAATGGGTAACAGTGCCATCATTAATGTTGCCGTACCGGTTATCATACTTGTTAATACTAGAGCTGATTTTTCCACTACCGTATCAGCATATCGGCCTATAACATACCCACCTAGTGGGCGGATAAAAAAACGTAATGCAAAAATCCCCCATACCATTTCCGTTGCTTGTGTATAACCTAAATTAGTTAATTCCGTACTTAAATAAGTGGATATAGCCGCAAACACAGCAATATCATAATACTTTAAAGCATTACCTGCGACGGCGCCAAACATGAATCTCCATTTCATTATTTATCCCTTTTCTATTAATCAATTTCCTTGTAGAAAAATATTCTCATATTTAAGGGTAACTCACCAAAGATTCCAAACACGCAAGAGTAATGCCATTTTCTTTTAAAGCCTGAAATAAACCACTAGGTGAAGTATAAGAGCAACCTAGTTTTTCTTTAATGCGTAGAATACGTTTATTTTCTGTCGCTTCCGAACAACCTTGAATATAACTAATTTCCTTTACTCGGCAATGTGATAATAATAAACGAATAGTTATCATTTCTTTACGGGTAAAACGAATGTTACCAAAACGCATATAATGATGAAAATCTAAAATATCTCGGTTATTATCTTCAATTTGTTGAGATAAGCTTATGTCCGCCCTAAGTGGTAAAATAATATTTTCATTATCTTTCCAGACATGCTGGGAGTAATCAGAAATAACAGCTCTTAATTTATAGAGCTCTAATAACTCATTAGATGAGAATTTCTTTCTTGAATTTATTGATGTAATTTCATATACACCGCCATATTGAGTACAAAAATCCACTTTCATTTCTTTCTTATCTGTTTTAGATAATGTTTTTTGAAATTCGGCAGAGTAATTATTCCAATATTGAATACCAGGGATTAATCGCTCCTTTACTTTCTTATCTAAATCATCATCCCAAACCATAAGAACCCAATTATAATTACTAGAAATAGTCCTTACAGAATGATTAATCAAATCTACTCTACTATAAGTAACATCTATATCATTCCAATCGAAATACTTTAAAAACTTATCACCAAAACCAGAACAAGAAAGTTCTAGGTGTTTATTTTCTATATTCATATGTCACCCTTACATTTAAATAGTTAATAACCTTTGTTTTTTACTCAATAACAATGAAACAAATAGAGTTAACGAACTCAATGAAACAAAAACACCAACCAAGGAAACATCAATGATGACTAAATAGTTGATAATTAAAGGCGTTAACCCGCCTATAATCGTCGATGCAAGATTGTATCCCATACTTAAAGTCGTAACTTGTCCATTGGCTGGTTTTGCCATGGCATAATTCCAATTACATAAAACCATTGCTGAAATAATAATAATTGACGATTGGGAGATAAGTACTAATGATAAAACCTTAGTCGACATTAGGTAATAAATAGGAATTGATAGTATGGCAGCTAACTTTACCCCTAAGTTAAACACCCGTTCAGAGTAACTGTATTTATCTGTTAACCAGCCAACTATTGCCATTAAAATCAATAATAAAGTTGATGATATCATTGAATATATACTTTTAAATTCTTCTAGCTCTAACTCCTTAAGTAAAAACGAAGATGAAAAATTTAAGGTATAAAAAATAACCGAACCAGGAATAACAACCAGTAAAATATTAAATGCCTTAAGCCAATCTATTTTTTGGCACCCATCATACTCAATGGGTTGGTCTGGTAAGCGATAGCGAAACCAAAAACAGATCAGTATATTACCTAGACCTAATAGTAGTGGTATCCTCCACCCCACCCTTTGCATGGTTTCAGGGTCTAATATATTTTCGAGAATTAACACGATTCCTAACGAGCCAATAACACCAACAACCGCACTTCCAGTTAACAACGCCGAAATTCTACCTCGTTCTTGGGGCTTAGAGTCTTTATATAAATAGGTAGACAGTGATGGGCTTTCACCCGCAAAACTAAAAGATAGCAACATTTGAAGAAATAATATGGCTAAAGGCGTATATACCCCTAAGAGTTCAATTGGCAGAAATGCCATACATAATGTTGCACTACCGGTGAGAATACTTACTAAAATCATTGCCGGTTTTTTACCAACTTTATCTGCATAACGGCCAATCACATACCCACCTAGTGGCCGTATAAGAAAGCGTAAAGCAAAAATCCCCCACACAAGTTCCGTTGCTTGCTGATAACCTAGCCGAGTTAATTCTGCACTTAAATATGATGAAATCGCTGCAAAAATTGCAACATCATAAAATTCTAAGGTATGCCCTGCTACAGCGCCAAAACGTAATTTCCATTTCATAAAATGATCCCATATCCCTATATGAAACAAATAGTTAAATTAATTAATAGGCATTAATTTTTCTAAGCTTGCTAATGTAATCCCGTGATCTTTCATTACCGAAAAACATTCCTTTTGAGATACCATTTCACAGCTTAATTTTTTTTTGATATTGTTAACCCTTATATATTCGTCCTCCTCCGAACAGCCTTGAATACGGCTAATTTCATTTATATTTCGGTGGGAAAGCAACAAACGGATGGTTAATACTTCTTTATTTGAAAATGACAACTGCCCAAAACGTATATAATTAGAGGTTTCATTACCCCTGCAAATAATAGGTGCGGTTTCGTCTAATTCAATTTTTTGGCGTAACGGTAATGCAACCGTTTTATTTTCAGACCATTTTTCATATGCATATTCAGAAACTATTGAACGCCATCGATACAATGAAAGTAAATGATCATATGGGACTTTATGATTCGCATTGAGTGAAAATATCTCAAATAAATTATTGTATCTATTGCAAAAATCAATTTTTTTATTTCCTTTGTCTAATTTGGTTAAAATTTTCTGGTATGCATCTGAATAATTACTCCAATATTGAACACCCGCAAATAACCGTTCTTTTAATGATAAATCCATATCATGATGCCAATAAATTAATTGCCATTCATAGTCGCTTGACAATGCATATATCTTTTTTTCGTCAATATCAATAATATTATAATTAACATCAATATCATTCCAATTAAAATAATTACATAGGTCTAATTTCACACTAGCACTTATTTTTTCCATCCTATTTTTTTCTATATCCATAAAAATCACCTTTTAGTTATTTAAATAAAAATAAAGATAATAAAAACGTTGAATCTATATCTTTAACACATAAAAATAAATATTCAAAGGCCAAAATTTAAAGGTATTCAAAATTAAGAATTATTTTTTTATCTTTATATCTCAATTGAATTACAGTTCATTAAAATAATTTAAATTATATTTATATATTAACTATTGGAGATCATATGAAACAAGACTGGCACTCGGCTGATATTATTGCAGCAATAAAGAAAAAAGGTTCTTCTCTTTCACAAATATCACGTTCAGCAGGGTTAAACTCATCAACATTAAATAACGCCCTATCTAGACGCTGGCCAAAAGGAGAGCGCATTATTGCCGAGTTTTTGGATGTTGCACCATCTGAAATTTGGCCATCGCGTTATAACGAAAAATAACATAAGAATTGTTTTCTCTATGTCCCCAAAAATATCAAAAAAAGCGGGTAACTTTCTCTGTCACCCGCTTATTATTCATTTTTAATTAAAAAATGCTTAATTTGAAAGCTAACTTGATACTTTTAAACCAATTAGCCCTGTAATAATCAAGGCAAGGCTTAATAAGCGAAACATATTCGCTGATTCCCCAAGAAAAATAATCCCAACAATTGCCGTACCCACTGCACCAATACCGGTCCAAATTGCATAAGCCGTGCCGACAGGTAAGTCACGCATTGCGTAAGCTAACAGACCCATACTCGCAATAATCGCAATAATGGTAATGATACTCGGTGTTAAACGTGTAAAACCGTGGGTATATTTTAAGCCAACAGCCCATACAACTTCTAATAAACCCGCAAATAAAAGGACGATCCAAGCCATAGCTGGTTGCTCCCGTTAAATACTCGGGGTCGTCCCCATATTTAAATGACGTTAATTCAGGTCGTCCTGAATACGTATGAAGTGAAAATTCATTATAAACATTCATGTAACAAGACTCAAGCAACGAAAAATAACAAATAAGCGCAAATCAGCAATAATATTTAACCTTTTTATACTGTTTTTTATGATTAAGCATCATAACCATCGCACTCAAAATTATACACAGGTAAAGTAGGTGTCTTATCTGGCAAGTTCATCGAGAAAACAGCATGAGTCTCAGAGACATCTTACTCGCCCTTTGTGTGGTGATTATTTGGGGAGTTAACTTCGTTATCATTAAGCTCGGGGTAACTGCACTTCCACCGTTATTATTAGGTGCCTTACGCTTCATGTTTGTGGCCTTTCCCGCTATTTTTATTTTTAAACGCCCTAAAATTCCATTCAAATTATTACTTCTCTATGGGCTAACAATTAGCTTTGGTCAATTCGCCTTCTTATTTTGTGCTATTCAAGTTGGTATGCCTGCGGGTATAACCTCTGTCATATTGCAATCCCAAGCTTTCTTTACCCTATTACTTGGCGCAATGATTTTAAAGGAATCATTACAGCCAACCCACTTTATTGGTATGTTTATCGCGATTGCAGGGCTGACGGTGTTAGCCAATGGTGCCACTGCCGGTGGGCTTGATGATATCCCATTACTCGGATTAGCATTCACTTTAATTGCTGGATTATCATGGGCTTGTGGTAATATCACTAATAGAATTATTATGAAACAGGAAGGCGCAGAGAAATGCAGCGCCCTATCTTTAGTCAGTTGGAGTGCTCTGATCCCAATTATTCCGTTTTTAATTAGTTCATGGATTTTAGAAGGTGAAGAAGCAATTATTGAAGGGCTATCTGGTTTTAATTGGTCGGTCTTTGGTGTCATTATCTATTTAGCTTATTTATCAACATTTGTTGGCTATGGGATCTGGGGTGTCTTACTCGGTCGCTATGAAGCGTGGCGTGTTGCTCCTTTTTCATTGTTAGTTCCCGTCTTCGGTTTAAGCAGTAGTGCATTATTTCTTGATGAGCACATTAATGGCGTACAAGTTGCTGGCCTTGTTTTAATCATGTTTGGCCTAATTACTACACTTTTTGGCAAAAAAATAATTCAAAAATTAAGACATACCTAGTTAACCAATTAATAATCGGAGGTTTTTTAACTTCCGATTATTTGCCCTACCTTTACCCATCCCCTCATCGGTAAAAACACATCAACAGTCATTAATTTCAAAATAAATAATAAATCAAGATAAAAAACCAATTCAATAGACAACCACTAGTTCAAAACCAAATAAAATCCAATAAATAATCCTAAATTAGTGATACTGGCTACAATTATGAAATTTATCTCAAATTTCAATTGGGTGTATCGGTTTAGCTACTTTTTCTTTGACTTAAGTATGGTTATACCTTTCTCAGTTTTACTTAAACAAATAACAAAAAGTAATCAACTGAACAGATGGGGATGGCTATGGGTAAACAATTAATATGGATTGTGCTCGCATTACTTGGTGCTTTTTCACTGGGTTACATCGCCTTAAATCGAGGTGAACAGATTAATGCCCTGTGGATCGTTGTTGCAGCCGTGTGTATTTATCTGATTGCATACCGATATTATGGGCTTTTTATTGCTAAAAAAGTACTCCAAGTTGATGCAACTCGTATGACACCAGCAATTCGTCATAACGATGGCTTAGACTACGTACCAACAGATAAAAAAGTATTATTTGGCCACCACTTTGCCGCTATCGCAGGTGCTGGCCCACTTGTCGGCCCTGTACTTGCGGCACAGATGGGGTATTTACCAGGCATGCTTTGGCTACTTGCCGGGGTTGTGCTAGCAGGGGCCGTACAAGACTTTATGGTGTTGTTTGTTTCAACACGTCGAGACGGCCGTTCACTGGGTGAATTAGTTAAAGAAGAAATGGGTAATACGGCAGGGGTTCTGGCTTTAATTGCTTGTTTTATGATTATGGTGATTATCTTAGCCGTACTCGCTATGATTGTCGTAAAAGCCCTCACTCATAGCCCATGGGGAACTTACACCGTTGCCTTTACTATTCCATTGGCGATTTTTATGGGTATTTATACCCGTTATATACGGCCAGGACGCATTGGTGAAGTCTCTATTATAGGGTTAGTTTTCCTCGTATTTGCAATTATCTCTGGGGGTTGGGTCGCTGAAAGCGAAACTTGGGCACCTTATTTTGACTATACTGGTGTTCAACTCACTTGGATGTTAGTGGGATATGGCTTTGTTGCCGCTGTACTTCCTGTTTGGCTGCTACTTGCCCCACGAGACTACCTATCAACCTTCTTAAAAATCGGTACTATTATTGGTTTGGCAATTGGTATTTTAATCCTCAATCCAAATCTACAAATGCCATCGCTGACCAAATATATTGATGGTACAGGCCCGGTTTGGGCAGGTGACTTGTTTCCATTCTTATTTATTACCATTGCTTGCGGTGCCGTTTCTGGCTTCCACGCACTGATATCATCGGGCACCACACCCAAAATGTTGGCGAATGAAAACCAAGCTTGCTTTATCGGCTATGGTGGCATGTTGATGGAATCTTTTGTAGCTATCATGGCGTTAGTCGCCGCTTGTGTGATTGACCCGGGTGTTTATTTCGCCATGAATAGCCCCATGGCAATGTTAGCTCCCGCAGGTACACAAGATGTAGTCGCTTCTGCTGCCCAAGTCGTCAGTAGCTGGGGCTTCCAGATCACCCCTGAACAGCTTAACAGCATTGCTAATGATGTGGGTGAAACCAGTATTATTTCACGTGCCGGAGGTGCTCCAACACTGGCTGTTGGGATGGCGTATATTCTCCACGGTGCCCTTGGCGGTCTAATGAATATCGCCTTCTGGTATCACTTTGCCATCCTATTTGAAGCGTTGTTCATTTTAACCGCGGTGGATGCAGGAACTCGAGCGGCACGCTTTATGCTGCAAGATTTACTGGGTGTGGTTTCTCCATCCTTGAAACGTACCGATTCGTTACCCGCAAACTTGATAGCAACCGCGCTATGTGTGCTGGCTTGGGGTTATTTTCTTCACCAAGGTGTTGTCGACCCACTTGGCGGTATTAACACCTTATGGCCATTGTTTGGTATCGCGAACCAAATGTTAGCGGGTATGGCATTAATGCTGTGTGCTGTGGTACTGTTTAAAATGAAGCGCCAAAGATATGCATGGGTCGCTTTAGTCCCAACTGCATGGTTGTTAATCTGTACGATGACTGCAGGCTGGGAGAAAACTTTCAGTGAAGATGCCCGTGTTGGTTTCTTAGCTGTCGCAAATAAATTCCAAGCAATGATTGATAGCGGTAATATTCCAGTTCAATATACGGAATCTCAATTAACTCAGTTAATTTTCAATAACCGCTTAGATGCAGGATTAACTATTTTCTTTATGATTGTTGTGGTATTGCTGGCTCTATTCTCCATCCGCACTGCGTTGAAGGCATTAAAATCCGACCAACCAACAGCGAATGAAGTACCATACGAAGCCATGCCAGCCAACTATGAAGAAATCGTGGCAAATACACGCCATCATTGATTTTCGCGGAAAAGCTTGTCACTGTTTAGGGCATATACTCTTTCTCCAAAATAATTCACGTTGGAGCAAGGCGGCAAAGAAGATAATCCCTAGGAGCATACTCCAGTATGTGACTAGGGTTAGCGAATAAAGCCAACGCAGCAATAGCGTGAAGTATGAAGGAGAAACTAGGAGCATACATAACAGTATGTGACTTGGGTAGCCGAGAGCAGCCAACACCGCTACAACACAAAGTATGACGAGGATTTATGTTTGGAGAACTGGGAAAAGCAGCCCGCTACCTAGGCCAAGCGGCAAAAATGATGGTCGGCGTCCCCGATTACGACAACTACGTCGCTCATATGCAAAAAACGCACCCTGACCAAACTCCCATGACCTATGAAGAGTTTTTTAAAGAGCGCCAAGATGCACGTTACGGTGGTAAAGGTGGGTTTAAGTGCTGTTAGGCCTTAAAAAATAGACAAAAAAAGCCGTGGCATTCGACCACGGCTTTTTATTTTTAACGATTCAGTATAGGATCAACCGTTATTTTACGCGTGAAACATACTCGCCAGAACGAGTATCAACACGGATCACTTCACCGATCTGAACAAACAGAGGAACCTTAACCACTGCGCCAGTGCTCAGTGTTGCAGGTTTACCACCTGTACCTGCGGTATCACCTTTCAGGCCAGGGTCAGTATCAGTAATTTCTAACTCAACAAAGTTAGGTGGAGTGACCGCGATAGGACGGCCGTCCCACAGTGTTAAAATACATTCTGCTTGGTCAACTAACCATTTTGCGTTATCGCCAACGGTTTTTTCGTCCGCTGCTAACTGTTCGAAAGTTTCGTTGTTCATGAAATGCCAGAACTCACCGTCGTTGTACAGGTAAGTTAAGTTCATATCCATGACATCTGCACCTTCAACAGAGTCAGTAGACTTAAATGTTTTTTCCAACAGTTTGTTAGAAATCAGTTTACGGATACGCACACGTGCGAACGCTTGACCTTTACCCGGTTTGACGAATTCACTTTCTAAAACGACACAAGGCTCGCCATCTAACATGATTTTAAGACCTGAGCGGAATTCATTGGTACTATAAGTAGCCATGGTGATCCTCTAATTTATAAACTAAAAATGGCATAGCCAAAAAATGGTCGATATTGTAACTCAAAATACCTCATCCAGAGAAGTCTGGATACAACAACTTGCAGAAGCAATCACTAATCCAGATGAATTGCTGCAAATACTTAACCTAGAAAATCACCTTTTATCAAAAGAAGGCAGTGAGGCACGTAAACTATTTCCTTTACGCGTTCCAGTGCCCTTTATTTCCCGTATGAAGAAAGGCGATCCACTAGATCCTCTGTTATTGCAGGTATTAACCGCAAAAGCAGAGTTTGATATACATCCAGGTTTTTCTACTGACCCACTAGAAGAGCAGGATAATGAAATTCCAAGTTTACTGCATAAATACCACAACCGCGCATTACTGCTGGTAAAAGGTGGCTGTGCAGTCAACTGTCGCTACTGTTTTCGCCGGCATTTTCCTTATGAAGACAACAAAGGAAATAAAAATAACTGGTTGATGGCTGTGGATTATATAAAAAACCACACCGAACTCAATGAAATCATCTTCTCAGGTGGTGATCCATTGATGGCAAAAGACCATGAACTCGATTGGCTTATCAGCCAATTAGAGGCGATCCCACATATAAAACGCCTTAGAATTCATACTCGCTTGCCTGTAGTGATACCTGAACGTATCACTGAAACTCTCTGTAAACGCCTTGCTAGCTCAAGGTTACAAGTAATTATGGTGACACACGTTAACCATGCTAACGAAATCGACGAGTCATTCACCAATGCTATGCAAAAACTAAAGTTATCAGGTGTGACATTATTAAACCAAAGCGTATTACTGCGCCAAGTTAATGACAACGTGACAGCTCTGATGAATTTAAGTAATGCTCTGTTTGATGCGGGTATTTTACCTTATTACTTACATGTATTAGATAAAGTCCAAGGTGCCGCTCACTTTTTAGTGAGTGATACTGAAGCTAGACAATTAATACAGCAATTATTGAGTAAAGTCTCAGGGTACCTTGTACCTAAGCTCGCTCGGGAAATTGGGGGAGAGCCAAGTAAAACACTGCTTGACCTTAATTTAAGGCAGAACTAGAAAGCAAAACGCCCAAATCATCATTTGGGCGCTATGAATTCATTTTAGGGGCACTTATAAACTTGGCCAACCATTTTGCTATCTAATGGAATGAAGCTAGATAACACAGTTTCACTTGGGCTTGATGCACCAAAAATCACGTTACCGCCCATTGCCGCGGCTTTATTACGTAAATCATTTGCTGCGCTGCGCATTGAGCTAGATTCATTATTCACACCACTCAACCAGTTGCTTTGAGTCCCTGCAACCTGACCGAGAAGTTGGCAATCACTTCCTGGTTGATTCTCAACAAAACGAACTTGTGAGCCTGCCGCAGTCAAATTAGTTGTTGTTGAACAACCTGCTAAAAGCAATAATGCAGCAGCACCAAGCAAGACTTTAATTCGCATGTTTTCCCTCATTTTTTCATTGTGTTTTTGCAGCTGGTTTGAAAATCGCTTTAGTTTCAATAATCTATTAATTGAAATATCTAGGAGGTGATTAACATACAGCGCCATAATTGCCGCACATCACCAGCCGAATAGAGTTTACCACAAATTAACCAAGAACCTGCTCTATTCTTTACTAATTCAAACCATTTACCTTACGTTAAATATAACCTGTGAAGCAACATTGACGCAAAAATAAATCGTATAACGCATTAATTGTACATCGTTTCGAGGTATTACATTCATCAATAATTAATGGTTATATATTTATTAAAAACCAATAAAAAACCGGCACCGCTAGGAACACTAACGATACCGGTTTTGTGGTGGGTAGCCCTAACTGAGTTAGTAACTACTTAAGCTTGATGTCGCCAGCTGGCTGTCGGGTAGCAGCAGCGCATTACTGCGCCGCCGCCCCCTAAGAACCGTACATGCAAGTTTCCCCGCATACGGCTCAAGCCTTTATAAGCCCGCACTTCTGTTTGGGCCGACAACATTATAATTGTTGGACTAGCCCTTTGGCGGGAAAGGATCATTACCGTAAGTGTTTCGCTCACGAATTTTTCCATTCTCACCATGAATGAAAACTTCACTCCTTTGATTCTTAGCTATATCACGCGCAGCTTCAAAAGCTTCCTGCTGCGTGCGATGATGCGAAGTATCTCTGGAATTATTTTCACCAAGTACCGCCCAACCATTACCTCTTTTAACTACATGTTGATTTTTACCTGCCATGGGTCACCTCCTTACAGTTTCATGACACTGTATAAATTACCATGACAACCATAAACAATCAATATATTGATCATTCAATAACGAAAAAACACCACATATAGTATTTAATCCACTTCATGGTTATGGATCAACCGATGACAATTCGGATGTAACATCATTAAATTATCGCTTTCGTCACCTCCTCCATCTACCCGTCTGATAATATGATGTATATCCCAATCATCATTATCTCTGAATAGTTGGTGGCAGACTGGGCAGCGATAGCCTTGCCGTTCCCAAATTAATCTCAGTTTTCCTCGCTGCATTTTCCCTTCTTTCCAGCGCTTAATTTGCCGCTGTTCAAAGTACAGTTCGTCAACCGGATCATATGGGTTCGCCTCAGCCCTGATTTTAATATGCCTTTTAATCGGGATATCTTTGCAGGACACTAGCCTTCTCAGGCCGTTATCCGCATCAATACTCTGGAATACCCAGTTCTCGCTCCCGACCGAATGAAAATACTTCTTTTTCACCCAATACTTGTTGCGATTCCCGTGCCGACGGCATGACCAGCGCCAGAGCAATTTCCAGACGCGATAGTCGATATAGCTGAACGTTTCTTTGGCAACAATATGACGATGATAATTTGCCCAACCCCGTAATACCGGATTAAGTTGCCTTATCAAATCACCCTGTTTTGATGCCGCATTACGCTTCACTATTTGCCGGATTTTCTGAAGATGATTACGCAATCCCTTAGCAGCTGGCTTTATCAGCATTTTGCCACGATACTTGCGTACATTCTGTCCCAGAAAATCAAACCCTTCCGAAATATGCGTTATCACGGTTTTTTCTGGTGATAATTGCAGCCCTCGTTCCGCCATAAATGCTTCAACAAGGGGTTTGATTTTATTCTCAAGTAACTCTTTCGAGATGCAAGTAATGATAAAATCGTCCGCATAACGCACATAATTGACCTTGGTTTTATAACTGGCTTTGGTGTTTTTCTTCCCGAAATGGGTTTCAAGCACCTCTTCCAATCCATCCAGAGCCATATTTGCCAGTACAGGGGAAATAATGCCTCCCTGTGGTGTACCAGCTTCTGTCGGGTATAAACGACCGGATTCCATAAATCCCGCTTTAAGCCATTTCCCGAGTACCTGTTTATCCAACAGAATGTTGGCAAGTAACCAGTCATGACTGATGTTATCAAAACATCCTTTTATATCGCCTTCCAGTACCCATTCCGCAGAGCTTTTACGACTGAGATTAACAAAACATTGTTCAATCGCATCCGCAGCTGAACGAGCCGGACGAAAGCCATAACTGTTGCGATCTGCCTTAGTTTCCGAGACGGGATCAAGTGCCAGCAGGTATAGTGCCTGCATCGCCCTGTCCTTCATCGTCGGTATCCCCAAAGGACGGTATTTGCCGTTACTTTTAGGAATGTAAACCCGCCTTAACGGAGACGGCTTATAACCTGTCCGTTTAAGCTGATCGATCGCATACCATTTACTTTCGGGAGTGTTCCACAACTGGCGATCCACTCCGGCTGTCTTTTTGCCTCGATTTTCGGTAACCCGCCTGACAGCCAAAGCTTTGGCTGCAAACGAGCGCGTCAGCATTCTTTGCAGGGCTTTCACCCTGCGCCAATGCTTCTGCTTTGTTGCCTTTGCGATTCGTACCTGTAGCCCTCTGACCTGACGGTGTATCTGACACCAGTTAATCTGATGCCAGTTTTCCGCCCTGCCGGAAAGCGCAGGTACTTCTATTAACGTACTCAACTTGCTACTCTCCTCAGTGCTTTGGATTAGAAAGCCCCAAGCGAGAGCTGACAGATAGCCCCCTTGCAGGAGTTATCTTATGCTCCCGCAAGGGTTAGGTCAGAACAGAGAACTGCCCTGACCAACTTTCTGTCACGTTAGATTTGCTTTACAGTACTGCACACAATTAAAGACCAGTCGGAAGTCTGCCCCGTTTCCGGTAGAGGAACATTTAACCTCTTATCCATTCCATTACAGAACGGCATTCGCTTTCTCCAACCTCCTTTACCCGCACTCTCAACAGCTGGTCTTGCGACTTACCTGCCACATTGTGGCGAAAATACGGGCTTACCGAGTTCCGTACTCATGACACGGATCACTTAGGTTCTGCCTATACACCGAAGGTCTGTTGGTAACGTATTCCCAGATGTAATAGGAATAACCGACCTTGTACCTTTTGGTCACAGCATATCAGTAGCTTTTGCTGCTTGCGGCTGACGGTGCTTACGGACAGTTCACTTAATGTTAACCCTATGATCCAGCCTAGCCTCTCATTCACCTGCTACTGGTAAAATCCACTGTTTATCTCACGATAAATCAGCACCCAAACATCGGGGAGTACATTGTCAGAGCGCTCTCACACCTCACCATTACTAGCGACGCGCTGCTCCTAGGCTACTGTTAGTTACACAACAGGTCTGGCTCTGTATCAGATGCAATACAGTCAGACAATCATCAGCACAGCTTCACACCGGTAGGTGCTGGCGTACATAAATTTGATAGAGACGATGTTAACCCCGTTACATCACAAGCTAAAAAAATCTGCCTTGTTTCAACGTGTATCTTTTGACGTTATAACAGTGATTAAGTGATAACAATATTGAAAATTCAAATGGTTATCGCATTAAAACGCTGTTACACATTATTTAGAAAGGAATACTGACTTTAAAGTCCGCAACCAGAAATTAGTTCTTCACCAAGTGAAGAGCCGATGTCCGGGAGAATTTAAAGCCCGGAACATCGGACATATCATTATTATGCTATTTCGGCGGGGAATAGTGAGTACAACTATCAGTTAGTACTCACTATGGACGTAGCCCGCTCGGCTAGCTACCTACGCGACTCTCGTCGCACTACATCATACCGCCCATTCCACCCATGCCGCCCATACCAGCAGCACCTAAGTCAGGTGCGTCTGATTTTGGCAGTTCAGTGATCATCGCTTCAGTGGTGATCATCAGACCTGCGATAGACGCTGCGAATTGCAGAGCAGAACGCGTTACTTTAGTTGGGTCTAAGATACCCATGTCGATCATGTCGCCGTAAGTATCAGTCGCCGCGTTGTAACCTTCGTTACCTTTTGCTGCTTTCACGTTGTTAACAACAACAGAGGCTTCTTCACCTGCGTTAGTAACGATTTGACGCATTGGCGCTTCCATCGCACGCAGAGCAACACGAATACCTACGTTTTGTTCTTCGTTTTCACCAGTCAGTGCTTCCAGTTTCGCTGCAACGCGAACCAGTGCAGTACCACCACCAGCAACAACACCTTCTTCAACCGCTGCGCGAGTTGCATGCAGAGCATCGTCAACACGAGCACGTTTTTCTTTCATTTCAACTTCAGTTGCTGCGCCCACTTTAATAACAGCAACACCGCCTGCTAATTTAGCAACGCGCTCTTGCAGTTTTTCACGGTCGTAGTCAGAAGAAGATTCTTCGATTTGTTGACGAATTTGTGCAACACGGCCCGCAATCGCAGATTCTTCACCCACACCATCAATGATAGTGGTAGTGTCTTTGTTAATAACAATACGTTTTGCTTGACCTAAATCTTCTAATGTCGCTTTTTCTAACTCCATACCGATCTCTTCAGAGATAACAGTACCGTTAGTCAGAATTGCGATATCTTGCAGCATGGCTTTACGACGGTCACCGAAGCCCGGTGCTTTAACCGCTGCAACTTTAACAATACCACGCATGGTGTTAACAACCAGAGTTGCCAGTGCTTCACCTTCAACATCTTCAGCGATGATTAACAGTGGTTTGCTTGCTTTAGCAACGCCTTCTAATACTGGCAGTAATTCACGGATGTTAGAGACTTTTTTGTCAACTAACAGGATGAATGGGTTTTCTAACTCAACAGCACCTGTTTCTGGTTTATTGATGAAGTAAGGAGACAAGTAACCGCGGTCAAATTGCATACCTTCAACCACATCCAGCTCGTCTTCCAGACCAGTACCTTCTTCAACCGTGATAACGCCTTCTTTACCGACTTTATCCATAGCTTCTGCAATTAATTTACCCACGGTTTCGTCGGAGTTTGCAGAAATAGTACCAACCTGTGCGATTGATTTAGTGTCTGAACAAGGAACAGACAAGGCTTTCAGTTCTTCAACTGCAGCAACAACTGCTTTATCGATACCGCGTTTCAGGTCCATTGGGTTCATACCCGCAGCAACCGCTTTTAAGCCTTCAGTAATGATAGCTTGAGCCAGTACAGTTGCAGTTGTTGTACCGTCACCTGCAGCGTCGTTAGCTTTAGAAGCAACTTCTTTCACCATTTGAGCGCCCATGTTTTCGAATTTGTCTTCTAATTCGATTTCACGTGCAACTGAAACACCATCTTTGGTGATAACTGGTGAACCAAAAGATTTATCTAAAACTACGTTACGGCCTTTAGGACCTAAAGTAACTTTTACTGCGTCTGCCAGAACATTCACACCACGAAGCATTTTCGTACGTGCATCACTACCAAATTTAACGTCTTTAGCTGCCATTATCTCTTTCCTTCAAATTCTTTTCGTTCGTTGAGAAGTTTTAAGTGAAAATTACGCTTCAACAATTGCCAGAATGTCACTTTCGGACATAATCAGAACTTCTTCATTGTCGATTTTTTCAGCTTTCACGCCATAACCATCGTTAAAAATTACGATATCGCCAACTTTCACATCCAGTGCTTTGATTTCACCATTTTCGAGGATGCGGCCGTTGCCAACAGCAAGAACTTCACCACGAGTTGATTTGCTTGCAGCAGTACCCGTCAGAACGATCCCGCCGGCAGATTTTGATTCAACTTCTTTACGCTTAACGATAACACGGTCATGCAATGGACGAATTTTCATTAATAGTTCTCCTATAAATAAAGTCCATACTAGGTAAAAGGACGATACCAGCATGTCTTAAATAAACTAGTACCATGTTTGAGCAGATTGGGGCGAAGAAGAGGGACTTCAAGGGGGGAGATAAAAAATTTTTCATTTTTATCTCCCCATAAATAGGGTGGTTTTATGGTTTAGGGCGTTCGTCTTTATCTGATGAATCTGTTTTATCTGAATTATCGATTGTAAAAGAAGGATCATCTTGCTTACGTTGGAATTCCCCCTCAAAAGTATCGCCACGTTGAAAGCCGCTATTTCCTGTTTGGTTAAAACCTGAACCCGGCTGGTAGAAACGAATATGAGGAATTAAGCGCATTACAATAAGCTTTTGAATTGGCGGAAGTAACAATAGTAAGCCAATAAAATCTGTAAAGAACCCCGGCACAATCAACAAGAAGCCCGCTAAAACCAATGCAACGCTCTTGATCATTTCAGCTGCTGGGCTTTCACCCGATGCTAACTTTTGTTGGATTTGTAGTACATTTTTCATACCTTGATTTTTAACGAGTGACACACCTAAACAGGATGTCAAAACGACCAAAATTAGCGTCATTAAAACACCAACTTCGGATGCAACCCGCACAAAAATCACGGATTCAATGTAAACGAGAATACATATCAGAATGAGTGGTAACCAGCGCACAAGTTCTCCTTTATTTCAATAAGCTATCGATTATTTTACGCCCCTAGGGAAACCTTTGTGAACTGCATCTAAGAGACAACTATCAATATTCGCTTTTTTCTTTAGTATAGCCATAATAATTGGGGCAGAGATAACGCTTTTCAACTCACAGATTTTTTTCATTAATGATACTTATCTGTGATGAATGTCACACAACGTGAAATCTGTTGCATAAATCAAACTATATAGTGATCTAGGTTCAAGGCAATAGATGATTAAAAGCATATCATCTACCCATAAATCAGTAGATCATAATGCTGACAACGTAGTAGACGGTGTTAATTGCTTGTAAAGTTTTACTTTGCAATATTAATCACCTGTGAATTTTGTTTTACGAAGTATAGATTTTTAAAGCGCATAAACGGACAGTAACTGTAATCTAATTAAGAAGGTTCTCATGTCAAACAATACTCGTATCGAAGAAGACCTGTTAGGTAAAAAAGAAGTTCCAGCTGATGCCTATTATGGTGTTCATACTCTGCGTGCGATTGAAAACTTTTATATCAGCGACCGCACTATTAACGATGTCCCAGAATTTATCCGCGGCATGGTTATGGTAAAAAAAGCGGCAGCTTTAGCCAACAAAGAACTGAAAACTATTCCTCGTAATATCGCAGAGACTATTATCAAAGCCTGTGACGTTGTGTTGAATGAAGGCAAATGCATGGATCAGTTCCCTGTTGACGTATTCCAAGGTGGTGCGGGCACATCACTGAACATGAATACCAATGAAGTACTGGCGAATATCGGTTTAGAGCTGATGGGTCACAAAAAAGGGGAATATGAATTCCTCAACCCAAATGATCACCTGAACAAAAGTCAATCCACTAACGATGCTTACCCTACTGGGTTCCGTATCGCAGTGTATAACTCAGTACTGAAGTTAATTGAATCTGTTGAATACCTGAGAAAAGGCTTTGAAGCTAAAGCTGAAGAATACAAAGACATTCTGAAAATGGGCCGTACCCAGTTGCAGGATGCTGTTCCAATGACCGTCGGCCAAGAATTCCATGCTTTCGCTACTCTCTTAAAAGAAGAAGAGAAAAACTTAAAACGCAGCATCGAATTACTGCTCGAAGTTAACTTAGGCGCTACTGCTATCGGTACAGGCTTGAATACTGCACCTGGTTACTCAGAGCTTGCCGTTAAAAAATTAGCTGAAGTGACTGGTTTACCATGCGTTCCTGCAGAAGACTTAATCGAAGCAACCTCTGACTGCGGCGCTTACATCACAGTTCACGCGGGCTTAAAACGTCTGGCAATGAAACTGTCTAAAATTTGTAACGACTTACGTCTGTTATCTTCCGGTCCTCGTGCAGGTCTGAAAGAAATCAATTTACCTGAGTTACAAGCTGGTTCTTCTATCATGCCAGCAAAAGTTAACCCTGTAATTCCTGAAGTTGTTAACCAAGCTTGTTTCAAAGTTATTGGTAACGATATCTGCGTAACAATGGCTGCTGAAGCGGGTCAATTGCAATTAAACGTAATGGAACCAGCGATTGGCCAAGCGATGTTCGAATCCATCTCTTTAATGAGCAACGCATGTCGTAATCTGCAAGAAAAATGCATTAGCGGCATTACAGTAAACAAAGAAATCTGTGAAGCATTTGTATTTAACTCCATCGGTATCGTCACTTACTTAAACCCATTTATTGGCCACCATAATGGTGACATCGTGGGTAAAATTTGTGCTGAAACCGGTAAGAGCGTCCGCGAAGTTGTTTTAGAACGCGGTTTACTGACTGAAGCTGAACTGGATGATATTTTCTCTATTGAGAACTTAAAACACCCAGCTTATAAAGCAAAACGCTTTGATGACTAAAAATTTATGTTTATCATAAATAACACTTAAAAATAAAGGCACGCCTCTCAATAGAAAGCGTGCCTTTTTTGATTGATACACACACAAATAATTAACATAACAGTTTCATAATTTTAATTTTCATTTTGTCGAGGAGTAAACACTATGTTAGCCGTAGAATTTATTATTGTTCTGCTGGCCATCTTTTTGGGGGCCCGTTTAGGTGGGATAGGTATCGGCTTCGCCGGTGGCCTTGGGGTACTGGTACTCGCTGCTATTGGCGTAAAACCAGGAACCATTCCATTTGACGTTATCTCAATCATCATGGCTGTTATTGCCGCTATCTCTGCAATGCAAATTGCTGGAGGTCTGGACTATTTAGTTGCCCAAACCGAAAAATTACTGCGCCGCAATCCTAAATACATCACCATTCTTGCACCCATTGTTACCTACTTCCTGACACTTTTCGCAGGGACAGGTAATATCTCTTTAGCAACACTGCCTGTTATTGCAGAAGTTGCAAAAGAGCAAGGCGTAAAACCGTGCCGTCCATTATCAACTGCGGTTGTTGCTGCTCAGATAGGTATTACAGCATCACCAATTTCTGCTGCAGTGGTTTACATGGCATCCGTCATGGAAAACCCTGCAATGGTTGGTGCAGGTAACACAGTCAGTTACATCTCTCTCTTAAGTGTTCTATTACCTGCGACATTCCTTGCTATCATTTTGATGTCGTTCATCATCTCTTGGACTTTTAACTCTAAATTATCCGATGACCCTATCTACCAAAAACGTTTAGCTGAAGGTTTAGTTGAACTGCGTGGTAGCCAAGTAAAAGAAATCAAAGCCGGTGCTAAGTCTTCTGTACTGCTGTTCTTACTTGGGGTTGTTGGCGTTGTCTGTTATGCCATCATTAACAGCCCAAGCTTAGGGATTGTCGAAACCCCATTAATGAACACCACAAATGCTATTTTGATTATCATGCTGACTGTAGCGACATTAATCACTATTTTCTGTCGTGTTAATACTGATGCAATCTTGAACTCAAGTACCTTTAAAGCAGGTATGAGCGCATGTATTTGTATTTTAGGTGTTGCTTGGTTAGGTGATACTTTCGTACAGCATAACATTGACTGGATCAAAGAAACTGCTGGTGATTTAATCCATGAGCACTCTTGGATGTTAGCGGTAATTTTCTTCTTCTGCTCTGCTTTACTATACTCACAAGCCGCAACAGCAAAAGCATTGATGCCTATGGCATTAGCGCTGAATGTAAGCCCACTAACGGCTATCGCATCATTCTCTGCGGTTTCTGGCCTATTTATTCTGCCTACTTACCCAACACTGGTTGCAGCAGTACAAATGGATGATACAGGGACAACACGTATTGGCCGATTTGTCTTTAACCATCCATTCTTTATTCCAGGTACCATCGCTGTCGCATTAGCTGTTTCATTCGGCTTCTTATTCGGCGGTATGATCCTATAGTTTATATTAGTATCAATTAATATTATAAAGACCCGTGCAAATCGCACGGGTTTTCTATGCCTACATATAACATATTATTTTTGTTATTCTATACAAAGTCACGGAGGAAATTATAAAAATATAATAATCATTCAGATAAAAAACTAAGCCATTTATTAAAAATATATTTAAAATATATTGAACTCGGTTGTTAATAATTAAATTAAAATCAGAAATAAGTATTTTTCTAACAATATATCTATATTAATACTCTACATATAAGTGTAACAAACAATGACTATAATCATATAATGACAAGCTGCTTCATTCATTTCTTCAAAATCACAAATAGAAATATAAATTCAAAAATAAAGTAAAAATAAATAACTATCAAAATAAATCACTGATAAAACAAAAACAAACAAACAATAACACTAAAAAGCCTCTCATCACACACGAATTGAGAGTACCAAAGATAGAAATAATCTATCAAAAATTTAAAATCAATCCGCCATAAATATTGGTAATAATTAACTGACCCTTGTTTAATAATATCCGAAAAGTCTGATAATTATCTTTTAATCACTCTGAGTGACACAAATTAAACATCACGAAACTTTAATAGAAAAATAACTTATTTGTTCAATATTTATATATTTGGAGGAGTAATGCTAAATACTCAAAGAAATGAAAATACAAATGTAACCGTTTATATTGGAAGCTTTTTAAAACACCGTAGAAAAGTGGTGGGCTTAACTGGCTCACAATTAGCTTCTCGCTTAAAAATTAGCCAACAACAAGTTTCTCGTTATGAAAGAGGTAAAAATGCGATTACGATCCAAGGTCTTTTAGATATTTTACAAGCTCTCGAATTACGAACACATGATATTGATGATTTTATGAAAAAAGTCTTTCAGTTTTATTATATCGATGCTGCATTAGAAGCTAAGTTGATCAACTAAGACCGATATAAATCCATGAAGTTCGTTTCAGGGGGGTTCTTCCCCCTCCTGTTTGCTTTAAACTCCCCCTCTTAATTTCCTATTTGATTTCGTTCTCCTTCGAAAACGACGACTCATAATAGCACTGCAAACCGCTATAATTCACAATTGAACATTGTTATGATGGATAAAAATCAGACATTATTGTGATGGAGTTAACAATGCCTATCCAACGCGAAATTATTTTGAGCCATGCGTTAAATCAATTGGAAATTCAAGGCTTATCCGCATCTACAGAGAATTTACTCAGTGAAATTGAATCTGATTTCTCTACTATTCGCCAGTTCTGGCCAGACGATGAGGCGCTTATTTATGATTGCTTACGCTATCATAGCCAGCAAATCGAAGTATGGCAGCGACAGACTTTGCTAGATGAGTCCCTAAGCCCACAGCAAAAATTAATGGCTCGCTACCAACAATTATCAGAAAAAGTCAGCCAAGGGCGTTTCCCTGGCTGTTTATTTATTTCTGCATGTAATTATTACCCAGATGCAGAGCACCCTATCCACCAATTAAGTCGCTTGCAAAAAGACAATTCGTTTCACTTCACTAAAAACCTATTAGAAGAGCTAGATATTGAAGACTCTGTATTGGTTGCTAACCAAATGGAACTAGTACTTGAAGGCTGTTTAAACCGTTTATTAGTACAAAGAGACATTCAAGATGTCGAGATTGCACAACACCTTTCTGAGGATATCCTAACAATCGCACTATGCCGTAAAAAAGGAGCGTTAAGTTAAAAAAACAACTAACGCATACTAAACACACACATTTTGCTGAAAAAGAAAACACTCAGTAAAAAAAAGTGGTTTTTTATTAAAAATGCATTGACGCAAACGGCTGAATACGGTTTAATGCGCCCCGTTGCCCGGATAGCTCAGTCGGTAGAGCAGGGGATTGAAAATCCCCGTGTCCTTGGTTCGATTCCGAGTCCGGGCACCACCTTATTATCAACAGACGTCAACCGACGTCTGTTTTTGTTTGTAAAGCCCGCTAAAATCAACACTCTCCCAAAGTTTCAACTCCACTGAATTCTACTCGATTCTACCCACATCAACCCCATTGCGTGGGTACAATTGCGGGTATACACTAGTTCGATAGAATTTTGTACCCATTTTATCTCTCAGGAAGCTCACGATGGCAAGCTGACTGCCAATCTTCCTCGATATACATCCCTAAAATTGGGCATAATTTTTCGCGGGAGTATGGGTTTTTCGGTGATACGGTGTCTTGTAAAGCAATCAACACACGTGTGTTAGCCGGAACAGTGAAGCCTGCACGTTGACTCAGTGTGATAGCATCTTTACCAACGACTTCAGGGTTGATAGTACCGTTCGCTCTAAGCAACATGGATGCCATGCGTTTCGCTTCATCTTCATTCATGAAGTAAGCGCCTTGAGCGAGCAGTTCACGATGAACTTCGTTGTAAATGCAGCGTTCTACAATGATCGATTGTTCTGAAGCACAAATAACACCATTATCAAAAGTTTTACTGGTGATGATGTCACTCACCGCTTGCTTGATATTGGCACTACGTTCAATAAATGCAGGGCCATTACCTGGACCACCGCTGATGGTTGGTGTACCGGATGCGTAAGCAGCGCGTACCATGCCTTCACCTCCCGTTGCCAAAATTAAAGAAACGTCTTTGCTGTGCATCAGCTCTTTCGTTGCTTCAAGAGTTAGCATCGTGACGCCATCGACAATTCCTGCTGGCGCACCCGCTTCTAATGCGGCTTTTTTGACAATTTCTAATGTGCGGAAACTGCAAGCTTTGGCATTTGGATGAGGGGAAAAGACAATGGCATTACCCGCCTTCAAGGCAATCAACGTTTTGTAGATGATGGTAGATGTTGGATTAGTAGAAGGAACTAACGCCGTGATCACACCAAGAGGAACCCCCACATCCATGACTTTGTTGACTTTGTCATCATTAATGATGCCAACGGTTTTGAGATCTTTAATGTGTTCATAAACACGCATTGAAGCAAAAGTGTTTTTCAGGACTTTATCTTGCCACTTACCGAACCCAGTCTCTTCATTGGCCATTTTTGCCAGCTCTTCTGCATGAAGTGCGGACTCAATTGCAATGTGTTTAACGATATTATCGATTTTTTCCTGCGAAAATGTCGCAAACTCTTTCTGCGCTTGTTTCGCGTTTCTAACTAGCTCTCTTGCCAGTTGTCTGGATTGCAGATCTTTGTCTAATGCAACCATGTCTTCCCCCGTATCGGAGCCAAAATTAATTCATTAACTTGTCGTGTGATTGGCTTTATCAGCCAATTACTTAGGCTTTGTGTTGCTGTGCAATTTTGCCAATATCGTTGTGTGGTCTCGCAATCACGCGTGAAGTCACCACGGTTCCGATACGTTTTGCAGCCTCAACACCTGACTCAACCGCTGCGTTAACGGCACCGACATCGCCTTTAACC
The DNA here is from genome assembly GCF_013255915.1 of Providencia rettgeri. Lineage (GTDB taxonomy): Bacteria > Pseudomonadota > Gammaproteobacteria > Enterobacterales > Enterobacteriaceae > Providencia > Providencia hangzhouensis. The sequence continues at coordinate 3,963,622 of NZ_CP053896.1, forward strand.
ATCGCTGTTACCAGACCTGAGCCAACATTTTCATAACCGATTAACTCAACATTTGCGGCTTTACACATGGCATCAGCAGCTTCAATACAAGCCACTAAACCTTTGGTTTCAATTAGACCAAGTGCTTCTTTCATAAGTAATTTCCTGTTTTATTCCGTGACTTTATACTGGGCGACGATTTTCTGAATATCACTATGAGGACGAGCGATAACCAGTGATGTCACGACGGTGCCAATACGAGAGGCGGATTCAACACCTGAATCCACGGCAGCTTTCACCGCACCTACATCGCCTTTGACCATGGCGGTAACTAAACCTGACCCAACATTTTCATAACCAATCAGCACAACATTTGCGGCTTTACACATCGAATCTGCAGCTTCAATACAAGCCACTAACCCTTGAGTTTCAATAAGACCTAATGCGTCACCCATGTTTTTTTCCTCCGGAAAAAGTTATGCCTTATGCTTAATAACGATTTTATTGATATCGTTGTGTGGACGAGCAATGACTAGTGAAGTCACAACTTCACCAACACGCTGTGCTGATTCAACACCTGAATCGACGGCTGCCTTGACTGCTCCGACATCGCCTTTAACCATTGCAGTAACGAGGCCTGAACCGACATTTTCGTAACCAATTAGCTCTACATTCGCCGCTTTGCACATCGCATCAGCCGCTTCGATACAAGCCACCAGACCTTTTGTTTCAATAAGACCTAATGCATCACCCATTGTTGTTTCCTCCGAGAAGCCTTCTTTATTTTTCTTTACCTTCGATATTCCAAGCTAATGTGTCCGAGTACATGTCCCTTGAAATATCTGGGTAATCATTTACGCCAATGGTGTCTGCGCGGTGATCTATTGAACGCAGCCTTTGGCTTCAAACTCACTATAGAACCGAAAAATAAAAACAAAATATAAATCCACAAAACGACAATATTTAGTCTTTTAACCTGAAAATTAGAGTAATTAATTAAGCTATTTACATATTCATACTGAAAAAATTAAAAATTCACGCATCTGTGTTGCAGATAAAAATGGGCTAAATAAAGATTTAGCGTTAGCTAGGTAGATTGTTAATAAAATATTATTGAGCTGATAAAGGGGGGTAATTTGTGAAATGATAACTGTGGGTCTGCTCACTCGGTTATAAGCTTTGCCTACATCAGATATCCGCGAGTTAGGTTCTAACCAAGAGATAGTCTACCTGTCATGATGTCAATTTATAGCTAAATTGAGGATATTGCAGTTTGTGAATACTACAGCAGGGAATACGACAAAATAGGAAATAAAGGGAAGTGGGATTGTCAGTTAACGATGAAGTGAACGGCTTCACCGCTAAGCTTATTTATTTAATGAGAACTGAATTAATCAAATTTGCTGCCAGGCTTTAACGTGCAGATATAAAGTGGAGAGTTAATTGAACTGAGTAATAAAGCTTTGTCATTGAGCTTTTGGGCATTAAGAAATAGCCCGTCATGGCTATCTGACATTTCTCGCATAAAGTAATCAAATATCACATCTGGTGATTCATCAATAGAAGAAGCACTTGCTTCCCATTGACTGATATTATAATGGCGCTCTGTGGGAGAAACTCGTTTTGTTGTATAACTAAATTTCACATAGCGCTGTAAGTACAACCAGCCCGCTTTAGAATCGGTATATCCTTCAACAACGATGGCTCCTTTGCCATTGGCACCAAAATTGAAATGAATATTGCCATTAACGTTTTCATCCTGCATATTTTCAAAACGCATAATGCCTTTTGTCGAGCACATTAATAAACCATCTTGTTTATTGGAAAGTAAGACCGATTGAGTGTAAATCACAACAATAATAAATAGCAAAAAGCTCAGTAAGCATAATACTTTTCCTGATATCTTCATGATGGTTTCCAAGAATAGTAAAAGTAATTATCGCAATAGCTAAATGGGTTATCTTCATTTACTGCACAATGCGCAAGAAATACTCGACCCAATCCATTAGTCTGCAATTTATCTCCATAGAAAAAAACAAACCGTTCTTTCTCGGCACAGGCTAAATTTAAGTTATTTCTAACCTTATCAAAATTTTGTACATAGTTTAGTGCGACAGAGTTATTGATCATTTTTTCATTCGATAGCACATCACAATTAGTGTGCTCAAGTACTGTCATCTTAATCGGTACTGATGGCTGGTTTGATAAATAAGCCATGACCGCGAGTAAAACGGAACACAATAAAAAGACACCGCTAGCGAGATACCAACAGATTTCTTTTTTTTCTGGCGTCAATGTTGATTCTATTTTTTTGAGGTCTGCAGGCTCAGAGATAGGTTTGGGAATTGGAGATAAAACAACCTTAGCCTCTTCTATTTCACTTAAGCTAGGGATTAACTCAGAGGGAGGAATTTTAATATCATCAATTAATTCAAGTGAAACATCTGAATTAAACTCTAATCGCCCCCTCGCCACCGTCACAATAATATTTTCAATACCATATGGACGAAATGCTTTTCTTAATATACTTAGATATTGGTTTAAATTACTGTTCGATGAAACTAATCCATTATCATCCCATACCGCTTTTAACACCTCATCTCGGGAAACAACACCTCTGTGTTGAATAAAATAAAACAACAACGCATTAGCCGTTATCGACAGTTGTGCATCCACCTCATCTTCTTTTAAAGATAAAGTGCCATCAACTGCATCATATAGAATGAAAGCATTGATTTTATATTTCACTGTCGCCTCATGTGCTTATTTTATGAATAAAATTGCACTATCATTACCACTATTATTTTTACTTACGTGCTATTTTTACTTATGGAATTTGTTCAAATGATATTGTCGTTAACCGGCTAACAATCGCATCACGTTCTTGCTGTGATAACGTTTCTCCCTCAGTCAATGACGAAAGCCACAACCCATCAGCCGCATAACGCACTAACGCGCCTAAATAACTGTTATCGAACTCATCCCCCTTTTCCAAATGGTTGGTTACCCAATCTCGCCAGCACTGACGTAACACTGGCTCAGTTGGCATAGCCAAAGACAATAACGCGAGCTGAAAACTTTCATCAGATTCTTTTAACTCACCAATATAGTGCAAATAAGCACGAGAAAACCGCCCATAGGGATTTGGGTCATTATCCATAATGGTATGTATTCTCTCATCCATAATCCCCAGCAATTGCACAAACAGTGCATGAATAAGCTCTTGCTTCGTTGGGAAGTGGTGCATTAACCCGCCTTTGCTAACACCCGCTTCCCTTGCCACTGCATTAAGTGAGAGTGAAGAGATCCCTTCTCTGCCAGCAATAATACGAGCAGCTTTCAGTAACTCCACTTGAAGCTTAATAGGATCTTTTTTTCTATGCTGAGCAGATTTATTCATGCAATGAATGATACCGACCAGTCGGTATGTTTCATTTTGACTAAAATCAAGTAACCCTGATTTGTTCATGGGTAAATCTAAATAGTGGAAGAGGACTCACAATATCGAATTATGATAAGTTGTAACTCCATAATTAATTTAAAAATATCAAATATTTTTGATGTTTAGTTATCTATTTTAATTTCACTTAGTTTTGCACATCCTCAGATTATGATGTTTAATAGTGAGAGTGAAACAATGCTCTATTCAATAAATAGCGGTTTGCAGTATTCCTAATTAACTCCCCGTGAAAGAGGTTTTATCATGTCAAATCAATACAATATTGGTGTCATTGTGGGTAGTTTGCGCGCTGATTCATATAATTTAGTTGTCGCTAAAGCCATGACTAAATTATTCCCCACAAATTTCACGTTTAAATTTATCAATATTGGTGAACTCCCTCTCTATAACCAAGATGCAGACCAAAATGTGTCTCCTGTTGTGGCTAATTTCAAATCTCAAATTAAAGCCTGTGATGGCATTATTTTCGCCACCCCAGAATATAACCGTTCAATGCCTGGCGTATTGAAAAATGCGATTGACCAAGGCTCTCGCCCATGGGGAGATAATTCATGGGATGGCATCCCTGCAGGAGTGCTAGGCGTATCTATTGGCAATATTAGTACGGCTATTGCACAACAACATTTGCGTAATAGCTTGGCATTTTTGAATATGCCGACAATGAACCAACCAGAGTGCTATTTGAAGTGGTATGAAGGAATGGTTGATGAACAAGGTAATATTTCACCCAAAAGTAAAGATTTTCTACAACCGTGGGCAGATACCTTTATGAAGTTTGTTGGTCATAATGCCAAACGTTAGCCATTAAAAAAGGCATCACAATCGTGATGCCTGAGGTTGTTGACAAAGCGGGATAAAAGCGTGGTTTTTCCCACTTTGTGTTATCAGCCGAAAATCAATAAATTGATTTTCCTAATTTATTTTCAAAACCTATTCGACTTGCCGCCAAACATAATATGTTTGTCAGCAGTCTGAGGCATCACAATCGTGATGCCTTTTTATTATCTTCAAACCCTATTTAGCTTGCGACTAAAACAATAATTAACGTCCTGCTTTTAGCTTTTGGAAATACTCTTCATAAATAATATTAGTATTCCCCACATCACTTTGCCATTCGCCTTTTTGCAGAACTTCTTCACTTGGGTAAAGTGATGGGTCATTAGCAATTTCAGCAGGTAATAATTTTTTAGCTTCTAAATTTGGTGTTGGGTAACCAATAGATTCAGCCACTTGAGCCGCAATTTCTGGACGCAATAAGAAATTAATTAACTTATGGGCCCCTTCCACATTTTTGGCGTTAGCAGGAATAGCTAAGCTATCCATCCAGAAAATCCCACCTTCTTTTGGCCACACCACTTCAATCGGTAAGCCAGCTTGCCGCGCGACGAATGCAGAACCATTCCACAACATTCCCACATCAACCTCACCTTCAATAAATGGTGTTGCTGGGTTGTCAGAGTTGAAGGCTAAAATATTTGGGCGTAATTTTTGCAACTCTTTATACGCCTCTTCAATTTGTTTCGGATCAGTCGTATTACCTGAATAACCTAATTTAGTGAGCGCAACTTGGAAAACTTCCCGTGCATCATCCATCATCAGCAAGCTATTTTTATACTCAGGTTTCCAAAAATCCGCCCACGAGGTGACAGACTGTGGGTCAACAGCTTCACCATTAATACCTATCCCTGTCGCACCCCAAATATAAGGCACTGAATAATCATTATTCGGGTCAAATTCTTTATGGATTAAGTTTGGGTCAAGGTTTTTAAAATTGGTTAATTTGCTTTGATCAATCTTTTGTAGCATTCCTTCTTTACTCATTTTGGCAATAAAATAAGTAGAAGGCACCACCAAGTCATAAGCCCCTTCTTTATAGGTCTTTAACTTGGTATACATGCTTTCGTTTGATTCATAGGTGGAGTAAATCACCTTGATGCCCGTTTCTTTGGTAAATTGCTCTAATAAACCGGGGGGAACATATTCTGTCCAGTTATAGAAATACAGTACGTCTTTGTTATCGTCAGCGGCAGTTGCCGTGCCAATACTTGCAGCCATTACCCCTGCTGCCAGTAGATAGGACCATTTTTTCATTACTGAGTTTCCCTCAACAAAGTGTTTTTATCCCTTAATGTATCAAGTAACCACTTGAATTATTTAGGGTATATATCTTATAGGCTAAATAAAGCCCACCCTCTCGCCGTATGGCATCAAAAAGGCGCTGTTATAGAAAAAACCAACACCATCACTCATTTATGATTTCGCTTTTTTCGAGTATTTATCCCGCATCACCCATTGGCTTAAACAAACGAGCAGTAAAGACATAATCAACAATACTGTCGCCAATGCGTTTACTTCTGGGGAGACCCCGACTTTTACCATTGAATATATTTTCAATGGTAAAATCTCATAACTTGGCCCCGTAACAAATGACGAAACCACCACATCGTCCATCGACAATGTAAAACTCAGTAGCCACCCTGCCACAACCGCAGGGAGCGCTAATGGCAAAATGATTTTCCTTAAGATGGTAAACTCACCCGCACCGAGGTCACGTGCAGCTTCTAGCATCTTCACATCAAAGTCCTTTAACCTTGCATACACCGTCACCACTACAAAGGGTAGACAGAATGTAATATGGGAAAAAAGCAATGACCAAAAACCTAGCGAGACCCCAAGGATCATAAATAGAACCAATAACGAAATCGCCATGACGATATCAGGTGACATCATGACCACAAATAACATGCCACCAACAAAAGGTTTTCCTCTAAAGCGATAGCGAAATAATGCAACGGCGGTTAATGTGCCAATGGCTGTCGCGAAAGTCGCTGACAAAACCGCCATGGTTAATGAATGCCCCGCAGCTTCTAATAAGCTATCGTTATTAGCTAGTAATTCATACCATTTGGTTGAAAAACCTTGCCACTGAATACCAAAACGCGACTCATTAAAGGAATTAACAATCAAAATGATGATTGGAATATAAAGATAAGCGTAGATGATGGCCATAAAACCACCACGCAGAGTACGTCCGATCATTCTTCATATGCCTTTTTATTCAGAAGCTTAGCTGCTCGGTAATACACATACAGCAATAACCCCATCATCACCGTGAGGAAAATGCTGGTTGCTGCCCCGAATGGCCAATCACGAATATTTAAGAACTGGCTCTTAATTACGTTACCGATCAGTAGATTTTTCGCACCACCCATTAAATCCGCGACATAGAACAGCCCCATTGCCGGTAATAAAACCAGCAAACAGCCTGCTATAATACCTGGCATCGTTAAAGGAATGATGATTTTCACAAACCGTTGAAATTTATTCGCACCGAGATCTCTTGCAGCTTCTATATATGACTTATCCAGCTTTTCAATACTTGAATACAGCGGCATCACCATAAACGGCAACAATATATAAATGAGACCTAGTATGACGGCTTCAGGTGTATACATAATTTTCAACGGTTTATCGATAACACCAACCCACAGTAAAAAGTCATTTAAGTACCCTTTGGTACTGAGAAAAACTTTTAACCCATAGATACGAATCAATGAATTGGTCCAAAATGGCACAATTAACAGAAACAGCATCAAAGGTTGCACCCGTTTAGGTAGCTTTGCCAATATAAAGGCAAATGGATAGCCAATAACTAAACAGAAAAAGGTTGCGATCACCGCCATATTGAGCGAGTGCAGCATGACCTCTGCATACATCGGGTCAGACAAGCGAACGTAGTTATCCCACGTAAAAACTAAGTCAACTAAGTTGGTGTCGCTACGCGTCAAAAAGCTAGTGCCAATAATCATGATATTAGGCAAGAAGACGAATAGCAGCAGCCAGGCGACCACCCCAGTGATAATAACGTTCTGCAAAATTTTATGTTTACGAATGATCATCCAGAACTACCTCCCAACTTTCAACCCAAGTCACAGCAACTTTTTGGTTAAGGGAGTGGTCGACATCGGGGTCATCTTCATTAAAGAATTCGCTAACCATGACAATTTTGCCATCTTCCATTTCAACCACTGAGTCTAACGTCATGCCTTTATAGTTACGTTCACGAACGTAGCCAATCAGCCCCGGATGGTTATCTGCATCATTCACTTCTTCAACGCGCAAGTCTTCAGGACGTAATAACACACTGACGTGTTGCCCTTCTTTGACAGAGAGCTCAGTGAAAATATCACATTCATGCCCTTCAACATTGGCTCGAATACGTTTATCATCAATGCGATACAATACTTTCGCATCAAAAATATTAATTTCACCAATAAATTGAGCTACAAACAGATTTTTCGGTTCCTCATAGATTTCGCGAGGAGTACCGTCTTGCTCAATTTTCCCTTCACGCATCACAATGATACGGTCAGACATGGCCAAGGCTTCTTCTTGGTCGTGGGTCACAAAAATAAACGTGATCCCCAGTTTTCGTTGAAGCGCTTTTAGCTCATTTTGCATTTGTTTGCGCAGTTTATAATCAAGCGCAGACAATGATTCATCCAGTAGTAGGACTTTCGGGCGATTCACTACCGCACGGGCTATCGCCACGCGTTGTTGTTGACCACCAGACAGTTGGTTGGGTCTACGCTCAGCAAAATCTTCTAGCTGCACCATACGCAAGGCTTGGTCGACACGTTTTTGGATTTCAGCCGCAGGCGTTTTTTGCATGCGCAGGCCAAATGCCACGTTATCGAAGACTGTCATATGAGGAAATAAAGCGTAGCTTTGAAAGACGGTATTTACAAAACGGTTTTCCGCTGGAATATCCGTAATATCTTGACCATCAAGAATAATTTGACCGCCATCGGCATCTTCTAGCCCTGCAATAAGACGTAAAACAGTCGTTTTACCGCAACCAGAAGGCCCCAGAATGGTCAAAAACTCACCGTTCTGAATGGTTAAGTCAAGCTCAGAAATAATTTGTTTGCCATCAAAACCTTTACTTAAAGATTTTAATTCAATGAGTGGTGTCAGAGAGGTTGTCTCAGTCATTTATTATACACTCTATCCCTAGGAATAATGCAGATAGAACCGCCACCGTTAAAGACTGTATAAGCTTGTCGGAGGTTTACTCTGTCGACTTAAGTAACATGAGTAAATAATTTTCCCCAGCAAAGCCCAAAACCAGTAGCGCCATTTAAACTTCATAAGGCATGCATGATAAACACTGTTTTTGCAAATTGAAAGCCATTTTCACAACTTCGTTTGCCTTTCATTATGAATTCTCAATAAATAAAACAGATTTTTGAGAAAAATAAGCGACATAGCGATATATAGAATCAGTCTGTCCATATCTATAGATTTACATGATACATCCGAAGATAAAACTTAAGTCAAATCCAATGAAATTCATAGAGTTAAAACAATTCACAATAAAAATAATAATAATTATGGAATTAATAGTTTTTATTATTTTTAATTTTTTAATTCATATATTTAATGATATAAATTTTAAAACTTCATGCGAGATAAAAATACAATAAGCCTTTACCATAACTAACTCGTCGAGTTTTGATGGTAGTTATATCCAGTAGATATATATCGTGATTATATATAGAACAAAGGCAATAACTGGTAACATCTATAACAAATAATTAAAGTCGCAGTTGATAATATTATTATGTGATTTAAATCTAATTTTCATTAATCCTTATTTTTTATCTCAATAAATTTAACCAATATCATATTATTCTTTGCATCTCTTTGAATATAATAATCAAATTGATATAATTTCAATCTAAACTGTAACTTTTAGTGACTTATTTTGTGATTTTTGTTTCATTATTACACCTATAAATTTTACTTTGTATCTTTCGAGTTAAATCAATTAAAGAATAAACATAAGCCTTCGGGTGATTACCTTTGGAAATTCCACTGAAATTAATATGTGAGTGAGCAAAATGGCTAATAAAGAGTTTTTTTACCAAGAACCTTATCCATTATCTGAGGATAAAACTGAGTATTTCCAAGTCTCTGATAAATATGTTTCTGTAGAACAATTTGCTGGTAAGCAAATTTTAAAGATAGAACCTGAGGCATTAACTCTCCTTGCAGAACACGCAATTTATGAATCCCAGTTTTTTTTAAGAGCTGCGCACCAGAAACAAGTCGCCGCTATCTTACAAGACCCAGAAGCCAGCGAAAACGACAAATACGTGGCGTTACAATTACTTCGCAATGCTGAAATTTCTGCAAAAGGTATTTTGCCAAACTGCCAAGATACAGGAACGGTTGCGGTTGTTGGGAAAAAAGGCCAACAAGTTTGGACAGACTGCAATGACGAAGAGTACCTCTCTCGAGGGATTTATAATGTCTTCCAACACGAAAACCTGCGCTTTTCTCAAAATGCACCGCTAGATATGTTTAATGAAGTTAATACTGGCACAAACCTGCCAGCACAGTTTGACATTTTTGCGACCACAGGTGATGAATATCACTTCCTATTTGTTAACAAAGGCGGCGGTTCAGCAAATAAATCAGCACTTTACCAAGAAACAAAAGCCACCTTAACCCCAGCCAAGTTAAAAAATTTCTTAATTGAAAAAATGCGTAACTTAGGAACAACAGCTTGCCCGCCTTACCATATTGCCTTCGTTATCGGCGGTACTTCAGCGGAAACAACACTGAAAACAGCCAAACTCGCCTCCGCAAAATACTACGACAACCTGCCAACCACAGGTAATGAGTACGGCCGTGCTTTCCGTGATATTGAACTAGAAAATGAGTTATTAGAAGCTTCTCGTCATCTTGGTTTTGGCGCACAATTTGGTGGTAAATATTTTGCTCACGATGTACGAGTTATTCGTTTACCTCGCCATGGTGCCTCTTGCCCAATCGGTTTAGCCATTTCTTGCTCTGCCGACCGTAATATTAAAGCTAAAATTACCAAAAGCGGTTTATGGCTTGAAAAAATGGAGCATAACCCAGCCCAATACATTCCTGAATCTATGCGTAACCAAGCTGAAGGAAAAGTGGTACATATCGACCTCAACCGCCCAATGAAAGATATTTTGGCTGAGCTGAGTAAACACCCGGTATCAACACGTGTTTCTCTCAGCGGGCCACTGATTATTGCTCGAGATATTGCGCATACTAAGCTTAAAGAACGTTTAGATAACGGTGAAGAATTGCCTCAATATTTTAAAGACCACATGGTGTATTACGCAGGACCTGCCAAAAAACCAGAAGATATGGTTTCCGGTTCTTTAGGCCCGACAACCGGTAACCGCATGGACCCCTATGTTGACCTGTTCCAATCCCACGGTGGTAGCATGCTAATGTTGGCGAAAGGCAACCGAACTCAGGCAGTAACTGATGCATGTAAAAAACACGGAGGGTTTTATTTAGGTAGTATCGGTGGCTCAGCTGCGATTCTCGCTCAAGAATATGTGAAAAGTTTAAATTGCCTTGAGTATCCAGAATTAGGAATGGAAGCAATTTGGAAAATGGAAGTTGAGGGGCTGCCTGCATTCATTCTCGTTGATGACAAAGGTAATAACTTCTTTGAACAAGTCCAAAATGAGACTTGCAGTAAATGCGTTAAATAAGATTTGCCACTCTAGCGCAAAGGAATGCGCTAAATTTCGTTAGCCTATATCACTGCATAACGATGTAACATAGCAAAGAGCAGGCTTTTGGCCTGCTCTTTGGTTGTTGACAACGTGGGATAACAGTGTGATTTTTCCCGCTTTGCGTTATCAGCCGAAAATCAATATATTGATTTTCATCATGTATTTTTAGCCATCTCTTCGGATTAATGTTAATAATAGTTAATACGGACAATCGTTGAGGCGCTAAATGGTCCTGTTTTTACCGCTCCCACCTTTTTAACCGTCGCACTGTAGTCACGTGTAATCGATGTACTCCCTAAGGGGAGTGTTCCGAAAAACTGGAAGTAATTAAATTTTATTTTTTCCGCTTTATCATCCGAAATAATTAAATTAGTCCCATTTTTTAGATCAATGGCATACTCTCCATTTAACGGGTCTGTAGTTTCGAAGTTAATATTCATGGAAAAATTATCTAAGCAGCCCCGCTTCACCGCTTGTATCTGAAAATCTTTTTTAAACTCTTTTCCTTGATTAAGCTCAGTGATCATTAACTGACCATAGTCAATTTGCTGTGACTCTGGGTAAACTTTAATATCAGCCCCACACTTGAGAAAGCGAATACCTCGTAACCCAGTAATAGAATACTTCAAGTTTTTTGCACCATTGGTATGGTTTATCCCACCACTTCCATCAAACTGGAAAACCGTAAATTGGTTATCCCCTGTGTAGTTACCTGAAGGAGGAACAATACCCGTCACTTTGATATATAGTGTAAAAGTCACTGTTACCGTGACATTCTCTCCGCGGCGAATAGGTGGAGTCCCTAAGTTGACACGCTGCTCATTTTGTTCCAATTGTTGGCCTTGGTAATTCGCGCCTAGTAATAACCCTGTCCCAAGTTTTTGAGATTTCGGATTAAAATACATATGAACAACGTCAACAGCATTACCAAGTACATTGTCACAATAAACGGTTACTGTTAAAGGGTCGGATTGCCAAATAATAGAACCTGCCGTTGTATCAGCAGGAATGGCCAATTGACCTACAGGAACTGCGGGTTTTTCGACGACTCCAGTCCCCTTTTCCACACAATCTAATGCAAAGGTTTTTGGGCTAATAAAAACGAATAGAAATAAAATATAAAAACCATATTTTTGAATAAACTTGTGTATCATGATTTATACACCTTATATGTAAGTAATATTTAAGGTAATTTGCGTTTTAATATTACCCACTGTTAATTCATTTCTTGGTAGATAACTCTCTAGCATGGAATAAATCGTAATTTGCTGGTTATCATCAAAATAGATTGGATAACTACGGTATTCACCATTGGGGACAATATTGCCGTCTTTATCCATTAATCGAATCCCATAACCATTTAGAATGGTTTTACCACCAAATAAATTACGGTCTGTACTTTCAGTTGGTTCTGAAATAAACATGATCCGAACAACCGGAACCCTATCATCGCGATTGCGTTTTGGAAAAATACAATCATCAAACTTTAGTTTGATTTCATGCTTAGGGCTTCTGTCTCCAATTTCATTAAAGTAATTCAGAGATATTGGTCCTAATTCAATATTTTGATCTATCGAGTAAAATGAAATCTTACAAGGCAATGCCACCACATTTCCCGTAAAATTAAGATCACCTCTCATCATGCTACTATCTGCATAAGCTTGGCTTCCACATAGAGATAGCATAAAAAGACATATTGAAAAGTAGCAATTTCTCATATCTAAAATCCTATTGGCTCTCTTTTGACAGCTGGCAGGTCGACGCAGCGCATTGGTAAGTCAACATTTTCATACCACCGTAATCATCCATATAACCGGTATATAACTGATTAAAACTGCTTGCTGGTACGGGAACACTTTCCTTAGAAAGCGGGGCAATCATCACACTTTCAAAACCAGGAAAATTTTTCTGGTTATTATTACTGAGATAACCCAATGTCACATAATATTTAGTTGGATTTTCAATAAGTAATTGCCCACCTGTGTGCGTATATTTCAGCTCTTTAGCCCATACTTTATCGCTGTTATTTTCGATTTGAGGTGGTCGATAAAACATTTTGAGACGGCTTTGAATCGCAATCTGTACGACATTTTCTTTATCTGTCACCGGTGGAATTTCACGCACATTTAAATAGAACAGAGATTCTCTATCTTGTGGAAGAGCATCTATTCCCTCTGTTTTAATAATTTTAATTTGGTTTTTAGCATTCGGCTCAACGCGTTGCATTGGAGGTAAAACTGTAAAAGGTTCAGAAACCTTATTTCCTTTTTCATCTTCCATCCAAGATTGAGCTAAGTAGGGCATTGTTTTGCTTTGGTTATTAATAACCAAACTGATTGATTTATCTTTGCCTGGAAAAATGATCCGTGTACGGTCAATATTAATCGCAGCAGACGCAACTTGCATGCCGACAAAAACTAATGAAAATCCTAAAGCTACTACATACTTTTTACTCATACATCATTCCTTTATTGGCAAGGGATCAGGACTTTCCCCTGATTTTTTTCGGCAATATTAGGTAAATTCAAACTACATTGGTTTGCGCCAGCAGCCCATTTCACTATGTAGCTTTCTTCTGGAGCCACACCCGTTAAATAAGCAACACCACTATCTGCAATAATTCCGACTTCTCTTCCTGTACTTAATTCAGTCACACTGGTACCAAGCGGTGGATAATTCCCATTATTCAAACGGATAACTGCTAAAATACGTTTTCCTTGGTTCGCTTTTATTCTCTGAAAACCAATTGAACCCTCAGTTAATGTTTTACCAATAATGTTGTCATTGACATCCACATCGTCAGGCAGTGTATTCATATCAATGTAAACATCTGAATTAGAAAAACTATTTAAGCTTGTCGCAACACCAATCCCAAATCGGTTCGTGACAGATTCACCATTATTAATAGAAATCCCAGCGACATTGTCACTATCAATCATCACTCGAGGTTCGTTGTTAGTCCCGTTACGGTGCATAGCTGCGCCATATTTCGTTGCTGTCATGGAGCCATACCAACTACCGCCAAAAGCACGATATGAGTTCACATTTTCTGTCGCATTAACATTCAATACGCCATAAGGCGATGAATATTGATAACTACCGCTGATATTTGGCTCAGCACGTCCAAGCTTGTGCTGGTCACCACCAACACGCATACTCCAGTAGTTATTATTCTCGTTCGGGCTGTAATAACCTACCGATTGGCCAAAGCTATGGTCATTATCTGCATATTGAGCGTCGTAACTGACTGACGCACCATTTTCAAGTGGCACGGAGAAAGAAAGGTAAATTTGATTATCATCCGTCTCTTCATATTTAATTTTATTAAGTGATAAGGTGCCGGAAATGTTTTTAATTTGCCCTATACTAAATAGCTTACTAAAACTCATACCAAAGTTTGTTGTAGATTCACTATTCCAAAATTGATGGTGAGAAGCATTAAAATAGACAGTTAAGTCCAACGGGCTGATATATTGGTTAAAAGACGCGGTATACACGTTTTTGTCACGTCTAAAATCAAGCACACCATTCGCTGCATCAATGTATTGAGGCATAGTTAAGAATTCTTTTTCAGAAAACTTATAACCTGCAAATGTGACCTGCGAATTGGTAGATTCAAAACGTTTAGAATAATTTAAACGGTAGCTGTTACCCGAATAAGAGCCAAAATTATCTACATTTGCATGAGTGCGAGTAATATCAAAGGAAATAGCGCCAAACATATTCATGTTTTGCCCTATTCCTAAGTTTATCGCTTGGTAATTGTTATTATCTACCGTAGCAATTAACCCGCCAAAGATGGATGTGTCACCAAATAAACCATAGGAAGCTTCCCCTACAATAAACTTAGGGTCAACTTTCTGCGAGCGGCCAAATGGGTCAGATTTACCCATAGTGAATTTATAAAGCAGTTGGCCCTGACGAGTTAAAAATGGCAGCGATGCCGCCGTCACTTGATAAGTGGTTTTTGAACCGTCCTCTTCCTCAATGGTGACATCTAAAGTGCCTTGCACCGCTTCAGTAATATCTTGAATATTAAATGGCCCTGGAGCGACTTTAACTTGTTTAATCACACGCCCATTCTGTGAAATAATCACCATTGCATTCGTTTTAGCGATACCCGTCACTTGAGGCGCGTAACCACGTAGTGACGGTGGAAGCATTCGATTATCACTAAAAATAGATGCCCCTATAAAGCGAAAACTATCAAATAAGTCAGTCTTCAAATAAGACTCACCAAGTAAAACTTTTGCACCCATTTGAGGCAAAGCACGAAAGGCATATAACTGAGTCCAATCAAACCGTTCATTCGTTTTACCTTGGGAGCGATTATATTGATATTGATAATCAGCGCGGAAACGCCAAGCCCCTAAGTTAACGCCAGCGGTACCGTTACTACTACCACTGAATGTTTCACTATTATTTTTAGGAGCGGAATAGTTGGCAAACAGGTTATAATCAAGAAATGCACCCATAATTCCATTTTCCCATTGGGAAGGTGGAACCCAGTACGGGTCATCATATTCTAACCAAGCTTGAGGAATAGAAAATAAGATATTCTGGTTGGCTTTGTCAAAGCGATAATTAATATCTAAATTTTTAGATAGCTCAATACACTGGCCATTATTATTTTGCAGAAGTTCTTCCTTAACTTTCTTTTTTAATGCAAAAATATTTACCATCTCTGGTGTAACACAGAGTGTTGAGGTATCTTTACTCTCTTCAATAAATTTAATTAAATATTGCCCTGATAATTTTCGACCATTTAATGTAATATCCGTTAGGTATTCACCTGCAGGAATAAAGTCTGGGTTAGAAAACTGACTTAAGTCAATATTATCTCTATCCTTAGCATCAATAATATTCATATTAAATTCCACTGCATTAGACATTCCAGAAAAGGAAAATGCCAAAGCAATCGAAAATAATATTTTATTTATTTTAAACTGAGGAAATAGAGACATGATGTTCCCTGTAAGAAAAATAAAAATAAAGAAAGAAAAATAACAGGCAAATACATGCCTGTTATTTTAAATAAAAAATTACAGGTAGTTTAAAGCGTAAGTTGCTTGAGAAATGATGCTACCAGTTTCAACTTTGCTACCATTTGCTTCAACACGTGCACTGAATACTAATTTATTTGGACCATCCGCTAATGGCAGCTCAACACTGGTATCACCAACTTTCATTGTTGCGCCATCTGCGTTGATTAAACGAACACCAACACCTTTAGAAGTACCTGTATTAGCCAGTAATTCTTTTGCTGTAGTATCTGGAGTACCCGTGAAAGTTACTTTAACTTTGCTAACTGCAGGGAAGACAACTACATCGCTAGCATCTTTAACTTCACCTAAATCACAGTTTTCTAACTGGATATTATATTGAACGCTTTGGCTATATTTGTTACCAGTTTCTAATACTTTATTTGCAACTTGGCCGAGGTCAACGTTAATTGTACCGTCACCTGGGATTGAGCAAGGTGCATTAATAACTTTACCAGTAAAATTGATGACACCACTACCTTGATCTACAGGTGCTGCCTGTGCAATACCAAATGAAGAAGCGATAATTGTAGCTAATGCAATCTTAGTTAATTTCATTTATATTTTCCTATAAAAAGACGACAGATGTACCAATCACCTAATAATCAATAAATTACTAGGTTGATATTTATTTGCTGAGAATGTAAAGGTAAAAATAAGAAAGTTAGATTTTTACTAAAAAAATAAAAATACTACATTTCTATTTTTTTAGATATTTAGTTAACTTTAAATATGAATGTTTTTATAATTAGATTACTCTTAATTTTTAAAATTAATTACTTCCTTTATTGATAAAAACATCATCAATAAAAAAGCAAATCATTTCTGTATCTAAAGCGTTAGCAAGGGTGTGCAAGTTTTCAATATTTATATTGCACTCACCCCTTTCATAACGTGAAATCTGTTGTTGGCTAACACCAACAAGATTAGCTAATTCGATGCCTGAAAGCCCTAAATGCTTTCTTCTTTTTCTAATCTCTCTGCCTACTATACGATTTACATTTATCATCAACAATAGCCCAAAATAACCTAAAATATTAAATGGCTAAATTATATTACAAATCAAAAAATTTCACATAATAAATTGTACTGATTATATAAAAAATCAAAAAAGAACAAAGCAATTAAAACACGAAATTTGAGTTAATTATAGTTTTCAATATATAAAAGTAAAACTGTTTGTAACGATCGATAGAATAAATTAAAGCCACTGAAACCTATCAATATTTCATTTTTTTAGCTTGCATTATCATATAATATAAAAAACACATAATTCATATTAGTTATTATTCTTTTTTAAATAAACAAATAATATACAACTAATTGATATTAAAGAAAAATAACAAATTACCACTATCAATGGTAACATCCAAAAATATAACAACGCCTTAATTTATAATGGAATGAAGGCATTTATAATTAATTTTACATGGTATTCATTGATTCCTAAGTATTTTTATATACTTATTTTTATAAATTAATTTATTTTTTACATTTTTAATGTTTGCTTCAAAAAAACAACTAACAATGGTTTTTTTATTCTTATCATTTAATTTAATTTAATTTAATAGTATTTTTAATTACTCACAATAAGAGTTATAGGATATAAAAAACTGCAATTTTTTTTTATTGGTCGCTATCTACTCATAAACAAATCAAGTTATTCATATTAAGAGTAATAACAATATTGATAGCCATCGATAACTCACATTTCGAGTAAAAAACAACAATCACCAACAAAAATAACGTATAAATAACAATATGTTATACTTGTTTCCAATTGTAACAAAACACAAAAGTCTATTGCAGATCAACAAGGTAAAAATGAAATATAACAAAAAGAAAACATAATAATTGCACTACCTGGAACTATAAAACGAGTAAAACAAGAGTTTTACCTCGCACTTTCACAAGAAATCAGTCAAAACAACAAGGGAAATGCTTACTATTATTGTATGTTTCACATATAGCTTAGGTTAAATTTGTGCTTTTAATACCGAGAATAAAGAGCATTTGTATGCTTGATTCACTAAATGAAAGCATTTCATTGAGGAATAATTGACCTGATACGCTTTAAACCAAAATGGACAACCTAGGAAGATTACACTTAACTAGGCTATTTTTCCGTATTATATATATTTCAACATCTCTTTTTACGTTAATTTATGTATAAAAATGCTAATATTGGTGACCAGACAGATTCATTCAATAACCTATCGTTATGGAATGAGAAAATAACTCATTATTTTTAGCTCAAATTACATGTTTTTATTTCCCTAACTAAGGAGATAAAAATGATGCCAGCACAATCACAGCTTCGGGTTGCAACTGTCCAGTTCCAACACCGTCCTAGCGACAAAACCTACAATTTAGAACGTATCCATGAGTTTATTACTCAGGCCGCCCAAGAGAAGGTAAAAATACTGGTTTTACCTGAAATGTGTATTACTGGTTATTGGCACGTGCCGAAGCTACCAGATGATGCCGTTTATGCTTTAAGTGAAACTTTACATGATAGCCCGTCATTAGCATTAATCCGCCAACGGGCTATTGAATTAAACATGATTATCGGGGTTGGGTTGATTGAAAAAGGATTAGATGGCAAATGCTACAATACTTGGGTCGCTTGTATGCCAGATGGCCAATACCACGCTCATCGTAAATTACATGCCTTTGAGCACCCCGCCATTCATAGCGGAGACAATTACACTGTTTTTGATACGCCATGGGGGGTAAAAGTCGGTATTTTAATTTGTTGGGATAATAACTTAATTGAAAATCCACGCGTCAACGCGCTACTTGGTGCAGATATTATTCTTGCCCCCCATCAAACAGGTGGAACTCATTCGAGTAGCCCCCATGGCATGAAACCGCTCGACCTTCGTCTCTGGGAAAATAGAAAACAAAATCCTCAAGCATTATTAGATGCATGTCTAGGGGAGCATGGGCGCGGATGGCTAATGCGCTGGTTACCCTCCAGAGCCCATGATAATGGTGTATTTTATTTATTTAGTAATGGCGTTGGCTTAGATGATGATGAAATTCGAACCGGAAACGCCATGATCATAGACCCTTACGGACGAGTAATTAAAGAAAGCTGCGCAATAGATGATGATATCATCATCGCGGATCTTGAATTAGATTTATTGCCTACCTCGAATGGCCGTCGCTGGTTAACCGGAAGACGCCCTGAGCTCTACCGAATCATCACTGAAACTCTGGGTTACGAAACGGATATTCGCCATGTCCGTTTTGCTTCTGAGAATTCCCCTTATCATCAAGAAAAGCAATAATAGTTAAAGTCAATGGCTCGCTATAGCATTCATAATAGAAATGTTATAGCGTCTTCTATTATCAGGAACTGGCTAACAACTATGGATACTCGACTACTCCGTGCATTTATCACTCTCGCAGAGACAAAAAATTACCGCGAAGCCTCATCACGC
The DNA here is from genome assembly GCF_013255915.1 of Providencia rettgeri. Lineage (GTDB taxonomy): Bacteria > Pseudomonadota > Gammaproteobacteria > Enterobacterales > Enterobacteriaceae > Providencia > Providencia hangzhouensis. Next base: position 3,983,123 of record NZ_CP053896.1, read on the forward strand.
CTATATATTAGTCAGCCAGCTTTAACAAAACAAATTCAACTTCTTGAGAAACAATTGGATATAGTACTATTTGAGCGGGGACGTCATGGTGCAATATTGACTCCTCATGGGAAAATACTTTTTCCCTATGCACAACAAGTACTCACTCAAACCACTGAATTTTTACACCAATCCGCAGTGCTTCGAGAACAGCCCCCTATAAAGTTAACCGTCGGGTTTGGTATATCAACATTTCAAGAAGCCTCTTTCTTTGTGGCACGGCTACGTGAAAAATTACCAAATATTCCAATCCAACTGGATGATATGCCTTCTCACGAAATGGAGAAACAGCTACAAGCCCATGAATTGCATATTGCTTTTACTCGTCAATTTGCTTTTAAAGCAACCGATAACTTAGAGAGCAAAACATTAAAATCTGAAGTTCTTGCCTTAGCAGTAGCACAAAAATCGGTCTCTTTATTATCAATGAAAGAATATCTAACCCATTTTCCTTTATTGTTATTACGCGCAGAGCGTGGTTCAAAGCTTCATCAGCAAATTCAGAGCTACCTACAATATGAAAGCTTATCAATTACACCCTCTCAGGAAGCAAATGATATTCAAACATTAATTGCCCTTGTAGCCGCTGAGGTTGGCATAAGTCTTTTACCCTATAGTGCAAGAAATATTAGCTCAAAAGATATCCGCTTTATTCCAATTCAACATTGTGAACAAGCCCAATGGGGGATTGATGTGGTATGGCAGGCTTCATTGCCTAAATTATGGCAAAACACCATCAATGAATTGATTGATGAAGTTTATGGAACATTTTCAAGAGAGAGTGAATCAGAATAATTCCGTAATTCCTCTCCGTAATTCCTATATATTAAATATTTGAACTTTGATATTTATTGTCAATATTATGATGAGATAGGCACTACTTATATGTCTGGTAATAGGTCAATCACCCCACTAAAAATCATTGCTTCTGGTGTGGCACTACCTGAAAACAAAATTTACTCCTCAATGCTTGATGAAAAGCTCAATAAACCAAAAGGTTTTGTTGAAAAACATTCAGGTATCGAATATCGCTTCCATGCAAGTCATACCGATTCACAAGCAGTGTTAGCTTCCCTGGCGATTCAAAATGCATTGCATGCGAACCATATCGTACCAAGCAGTATTGATATGCTAATTAATGCGTCTGCAATTCCCGTGCAAGCTTTGCCTTGCTCCGCAGCGCATATCCTTGAACAATCAAATTTAAATCAAGGGATTGCCTGCTTTGATGTTAATTCAAGTTGCATAAGCTTTATCACTGCGCTACAGGTTGCTGCGGGGTTATTAGCCACCAGTGCTTATCAACGCATTGCAATTGTTTCTGCGGATATCGCCTCGCGTGGTATTGATTGGCAAGATAAAGAATCATCGTTGATTTTTGGTGATGGTGCAGCTTGTGTTGTTGTGGAAAAAGGGGATGGGAATAGTGGAATTATTTCTTACACACACACCACTTATACCGCAGGCATTGATTTTTGTGAGATTCGCGCAGGTGGCACAAGACGCAACCCACGCGCAGGGATGATTGATGATGATTTTCTGTTCCATATGCAGGGGAAAAAACTGTTTCGCCTCACATCTTCTTTGATTGAAGATTTTATGCAGCAGGTTTTCAGTGAATCAGGTATACAACTCAAACAAATTGGTACCGTGATCCCACACCAAGCAAGCCATCTTTCTTTAGAACATATGCGCCAACGTGTGGGCGTAACAACAGAGCAATTAGTCGATATCTACTGCCATCGTGGGAACCAAGTTGCGGCCTCTATCCCTTCAGCATTACACGAAGCAATTATCACAGGCCGTTTCTATGAAAAGCCCAGTGCCATGCTAATTGGCACTGCCGCTGGGTTAGCGCTGTGCGCCATGGTATTAGTGCCATGAAGATCCTCGTCACAGGTGCTACGAGTGGCCTTGGTAGAAATGCAAGTGAGTACTTACTGGGGCGAGGTTTTGAAGTCGTCGCTTGTGGGCGAAACCCGCAAGCAGGAGAACAGCTAGTAAAAATGGGAGCTGAATTTATCCCTTGTGAACTGGCTCAGCTTTCTTTGCAACAGGCCAAAGAGATGATGACTGGCTGTGATGCCATTTGGCACTGCGCTGCTCTTTCTTCACCTTGGGGCAAACGCCAAGATTTTGAGACAACAAATATTCATGCGACTCAAATTTTGGCTACCGCTGCGGGGGAAGCCAAAGTCTCACGCTTTATCCATATTTCCACCCCAGCCATTTATTTTAATTTCACCCACCAGCAAAATATTCATGAGTCCACGGTTAATAAACATTTCGCTAACCAATATGCCAGAACAAAATATTTAGCCGAAACTAGGATTGAGCAGTGCGTTAAGCAGTTTCCGACAACTCGTTACACTATTTTGCGCCCTCGAGGTTTATTTGGCCCCCATGATCGCGTTTTGCTACCGCGTTTGCTCGCCCAAATAAAATCACGTAAGGGAAAATTGGTGTTACCTAATGGGGGAAATAACCATTTTGACCTCACCTATGTGGGAAATGTGGTTCACAGCATGCAGTTGGCGACTTTCAAAGAAATACTCCCTAATGGCGCCATTTATAATATTACCAACCAACAGCCCCAAGCACTAAAACAGACATTAAATCAGTTATTTAGTGAGCTAAACTTAGATTGCGAAATTCGTTCAGCTCCTTACCCTTTACTGTATGTTATTGCCAGCCTATTAGAAGCCATTGGCTATTTAACGGGAAAAGAACCATTACTCACACGCTATAGCCTTGGCGCAGCCTATTTCACCATGACATTAGATAACCAAAAAGCACAGCAAGAACTGGGTTACTATCCTTTATATAGTATGCAACAAGGTATTCATTTGACCGCTAAATGGCTGAAACAACAGGAGAACCCATGCTAAAAATTCATCAATATGAAGTGGGTTACTGCACACATCCAGGCTGTGTGGCTTTAAAAGGTGCTAGTTTTAAATCCTGTAAATTCCCAGCAAGAGCATGGCTGATTGAAGATGAACACCAGCGTTGGCTATTTGATACGGGTTATGCCACCCATTTTTATGATCACACGCGCCATGGCATTATGCGGTTATATCGAACTGTTACCCCAGTGTATTTCGAAAGCAAAGACGCCCTTGTCAATCAATTGGCTAATCATGGCTTAAAACCTAATGATATCAATGGTGTGATTTTGTCCCATTTTCATGGTGACCATATCGCTGGGCTACGTGACTTCCCTGACATCCCCATTATTTGCTCAGGAGATGGCTGGGCTAAAACACGCCCTTTAACAGGGTTTGCTGCATTGAAAAATGCCTTTGTCAGTGGTCTTCTACCAGAAGACTTTGAACAACGTACTGTATTTTATGAAGGTTTCCCAAAGGTGGCGTTACCGAATGAATTACAAGTTTTGGGCGAAGGCTATGCGGTAAATCAACAGAAGACGTTATTCATTGTGCCGCTTCCTGGGCATGCTGCAGGGCATATTGGTTTGTGTGTACTAACTGACTCAGGCTGGATATTGCTCGCAGGTGACGCAGCATGGTCTCCCACTAATTACCGTGAATTGCGCGGCCCTATGGCCATTGCCAATATCATCATGGATGATAAGCAGGCTTATTACGAAACACTCAATAAATTACATGAAATTGATAAACGCAATGTGGTTATCCAACTGTGCCACGAAGGGGATTTATTGTGATCCTCTCGATGCTTTGGCATTACTGGCACGCTCGTCATTTGACGTTTCGCAACCGTGACGAGCTAGAAGCTTATCAACAAAAACGTTTGGCACATTTTAAGCGCAAAGTGCTATCGAAAAGCCCTTACTTTCAGCGATATATCAATCAGCCATTATCTAATTTTCCCATTATGAATAAACAAGTCATGATGGATAATTTTGATGAGATGAATACCGCCGGGCTTTCTAGCCAAAAACTTCTAGAATGTGCACAAAAAAGTGAGCAATCTCGGGATTTTGCCCCTAAAGTAGGGCGCTACAGTGTCGGGTTGTCCTCTGGAACCTCAGGCCGTCGAGGCCTTTTCGTTGTTAGCCCAGAAGAACAAAATGTTTGGTCTGGCAGCATGTTAGCTAAAATGCTACCTAAAAGTCTGTTTAGTGGTGAACGTGTTGCTCTATTTTTACGTGCTAATAATAACCTGTATGAAAGTGTCAATAACCGTTGGATTTCACTGCGTTTTTATGACCTTTTTGCAGATTTTGACCTGCAACTCGCTGCACTTGAACAATATCAACCATCAATTATTGTTGCGCCAGCCCAAGTGCTATGCGCGATAGCTGACGCCATTAACCAACAGAAACTTCAACTAAATGTGCAGAAAGTCATTTCCGTGGCTGAAGTATTAGAACCCCATGATAAACAAAAATTACAGGATTGCTTCCCCAATGTTGGAGAGGTCTACCAAGCAACGGAAGGTTTTTTAGGCTGTACTTGTTCTCATGGTACTTTACACTTAAATGAAGCGTTTGTGCATATTGAGCCTAATTGGCTTGATAATAACCGTTTTTCGCCGATTATTACGGATTTTACCCGTAAAACACAGCCTATCGTTCGTTATCAACTGGATGATGTGTTAGTGGTGAAAAAAAACACCTGCCCATGTGGCTCCCCTGAAATGGCGATAGAACGCATTGAGGGTCGTTGTGATGATTTACTGCAACTTCCAGGCTATAACGGCAAAATGGTGACGATTTTTGCAGATCCCTGTGCGCGGGTTATTGTGAATCACTTACCTGTTACTGCTGATTTCCGCTTAACACAGCAAGGCAACTCATTACATTTACAGGCTGAATGCTCTCCCATGGAGTTATCCCATTGCCAGCAACAGCTAGCAAGTTACTTTGCAAGCCAACACGTTGATATTACGCAATTAGATTGGCAATTATCATCAGCCGCTATTACGCAAGCACTCTCGGTTAAAAAGCGACGTATAACCCGTAAGGAAGTAAAATGAACAACAGGGAATTATTCACTCGCTTTATTTATTGCCTACTCGGCTGGGGAACCGTAGGTATTGTTTACCAATATACCGGGCAAGTGACTGGGCAAGCTCATATTTTACTCCCTAGTGAACTAGATAATGCCGTCCCATTTTCCCCCGATGCCATCTGGCTTTACCTCTCCTTTTTTCTGTTTATCCCACTTGGGTATTTTCTCTGTCCCCTAAGAAAAGCGCGCCCACTTATGTATGCCATGCAACTCTGTGCGCTGGTTTCTGGAGCTGTTTATTTGTGCTACCCCACGACTATGCTATACCACGATTACGACTTATCAACCTTATCCGGACTGGCTTTATCTGCTTTAATGAATATTGATAGCCCACAAAATTTACTACCTTCTCTACATGTCTCATTGACTCTCGTCGTACTGAATGCATTATGGTCAACACAACAAAAATTTCGCACGGTTCTAGCCGTAATTTGGGCCCTTGCTATTTGTGCTTCTGTATTGGTGTTAAAACGCCATTTATTTATTGATGTGGTCACTGGCGCACTCACCGCTTGTGGGGCATTAGTGATTGTTCACACTGCGAAGTTTGTCTTAAAGAGAAACACTAATGAATGAATTAACCTTTCCGATTGTTTTCATGTTAGCGGTTGTGGTCGCAGAAGGTTTGGTGATAGCCAAAACACAAAAAGGAACCGTTAGCTGGCAAGAATTGGTGTTCAACCTGAACTCTGGCCATATTATGCTGTGGCTGTTTAGAGGGTTAGAGATTTTTTGTTACGGCTTTGTCGTGACCCACTACTCATTCAATCTCGTTGAAAACTGGCCAACCGCACTGGTGTGGGTGTTTACGATTTTTGCTTGGGACTTTGGCTTTTACTGGCTACACCGTTTACACCATACTTACCGTGTTTTATGGGCCGTTCATGTGGTACATCACCAAGGGGAGCACTATAACCTATCATTAGGCGTGCGTAATTCGTGGTATTCATCACTCACATCAATCCCATTCTTTATGTTGCTGGCATTAATGGGGATCCCTTTAGAAGTGTTTATCACCGTTTCAATATTGCACTATACCATTCAATTTTTTAACCACAGTGCGCTGATCCCGCGTTTGGGTTGGTTGGAAAAATTCATGGTAACACCACAGCACCACCGAGTTCACCATGTGAAAGAAGGGCACTATTCCAACCGTAATTTTGGCGGCAGTTTTATTTTTTGGGACAAACTGTTTGGTACGTTTTCCAAATTACCTGAAACGGAACACCATTTTGGCATCAAAGGGGCTCCCGCTTCTGAAAACCCATTTATTGATAGTAATTTGCCTTTTTGGCGTATCATTAAACGTCGCAGTCAACCCAAGGAAAAAACCGTCCCCTTATTTCGCGTGAACCAAATCGCATTAGTAATGGGAACACTTCTCCTATTTAGCCTAGTTATTGGTTATGTCTATATTTATGGCTATGGTTATCAGGGAACGACTCAACAGCAAGTGATTTTATTTATCTTATTAGCCTTAGGTACCGTAGCACTATCAGGTATTTCAGATGGCCGTAAAATTGGCCTAATGAGCTGGTTTTTCATCGCTTGCTTACTATTAATTTGCATTTTATTTATTTGGCAATGGACAACGCCATTTTGGGTTATTTTTACCACGGCTCTGTGGCTGCATAGTTTATTAATGTTACTTGGTATCGGCCGAAAACCCATACAGGTGCGTGATGTCGCCTGAGCCGCTAAGGCCGTTAGGCTACCAACACCGCCATGATCAAGCGTTCCAAAAAGCGTTGAACAAGGCCGCTAAACACTATTTACAACAGCGTGCAGATCACCGGTTCGCTGACTTACGCTTTTATTTAAAAAGCTTGGTTTTAATCTTGTGCTGCCTAGGCAGTTACGGCATAGCGCTATGTGTTAACGCGTCTTGGGCTTTTTTTATTTTTTATCCCCTGTTTATCTGTTTCGCATTATTATTGGCAATTAATTTAGTTCATGATGCTTCCCATAATGCGATTTTCAAACAGGCCAAAGCCAATTATTGGCTCAATTTTTGGGTCACTATTCCGTTGGGTTTAGACCCTGAATGTTGGCGAGTCAGGCATATTATTTTTCACCATGCTCACACCAACATTCGTCATTATGATTTAGATATCGAAGAAAATTTCGTCTTACGTCAAACGCCTTATCAGCGCTGGTACCCGTTTATGCGAGCTCAGCATCTGTATTGGCCATTAATTGCCGCAATGACTTTCCCTGCATTGATTTGGTTCTTTGATTGGATGGATAGATTTCATTTGACGCGCGTCGCCCCGCATATGCGCCATCAAGGCCGTCGTGGTATTGGGGCATTTTTATTGGCTAAGTTACTACATTTGATTGTTGCAATAGTCATACCTGCGTTTGTTATCACTGATATCAGTTTAGGTACCTTGCTACTCACTTACTTATTTAGCCAAATGCTTGCCTCCCTCGTATTTGTTGTATTAATACTTGGCACCCATTGGGCGAAAGCAACTTTTTATACGCCCCCCAAAGAAAGCAATATGCCGCATGGTTTTTATACTCATACTTTTTCAACCACTTATGATTGGCAAACTACACCTCGTTGGTTAACTTATTGGTTAGGTGGATTAAACTTACATCTTACACACCATTTATTTCCGAATTGGAACCACCGCCATTACCCTGCACTTGCTAAGATCATTGAGCAAACCGCCGAACAGTTTTCGATGGATTATCATTGTATTAGCGCAAAAGAATTGTTTGTTTACCAACAACAATTTTTAAAAGAGATGGGAACGGGCAAGCAAGCGGATGAGCACTGAGCCAAACAACCCAGTGCTTACTTCGCTATATTGATTATCTGTCGATAATAATATTTTGATTTATGACGCTTTTTTCACTATTACCTACCATCTGAGCAAATTTCTCTAATGGGTCAGTCCGAAAAGCATACAAACGTTTGAGCGCAAAAGGGTTATCCCCCAATTTAACTTTTCCTTGAATGGTCGTGACGGCAAGATGTAGCCCCGCATCTTTAGCCGCATCCATCGCTGATTGGTTATAACCACCAAATGGATATGCAAGGTAACGCTGCTCAGGTTCGAAACGGCTTAGAATTCTCATCGACCGTTTGAAATCCAACATGATCGTATGTTCTTTCCGGCTAAATAAAATGGGTGAATTATGGTTATCTAAACGATGTAAAAAGTGAGTATGAGATTGGATATTAAAAACGTCTCGGCTATCTTTTATCTCTTGTTTATTCATAAATTGTAAGTCATGCGCTGACCATTTTTGTGGCTGTGTTTTAATCCGCGAAGAAATAATAAATAGCGTCGCCTGCTGGCGGTTATGCCTTAAAATCGGTAATGCATAGCGATAAACTGATTTTAAACCATCATCAAATGTCAGCACGACTGCTTTACCTGGTAAGTTAGCAGATTTATTCAGATAATCTTCCACATCGGCAAGCGAAAGCGTTTGGTAACCCGCCTGTTTTAAATAATTCATTTGTTCACGAAATGCTTCCACGGATGTCGTCGTTGACGTGTCACGAAAATGCTTATTTTCACTGTCTTTGAGAATATGGTGATAAGTTAAAATTGGAATGCCTTTATCTAATGCTACATCATCTAAACGCACATAGCCCAGCCTATCCCCTAGGCGAATGGTTAGCCAAGCAGTCTTTTCTCCTGCTTTATCCGTTTTAATCATCCGCGCTAACACAGGGTAGCGCAGGTTTTCCCATAAAGAGGCAATTTGCTTACTATTACTCTGAGTTGAGTTATATACCGCTGTTTTTTGGTGCGTGACCAAATAATCATAAATGGGATTTTGTAAATCATTTAGCCTATCCACTTCAGGTACATAACGCGGTTTTTGGTTAGAAAACGATACTGTTTTTACAAAGGCATACCCATTGCCAAACTGCATTGCACAATAATCCCCCGAAGGAGAATAGGCATAAAAACCGTGTTCTGCATTGAGTTCTGCGACGGCTCGCATTTCTCCAGCAATCATCGCAAAAATAATTTCAGGCTGTTTTGTTTGCACTAGCTTTGGTGGGATGTCTGCCAACTGCCAATCGTCAGTGTTGTTGACGGTCTCAGAAGCCAAAGATTGGGGAAGATAATTCGTAAATAAAATACAAAGCAATAAAAGAAATCGTTTAGACATGTTTTATCCACTATAAAGCTGGGTTTCCACCATTATTCTAAACCCACTCTAGATTGAACCCCATACCCTGATAAAAATTTTTATTGTTCCCTGCTTCCCACTATTTTCACCTATTAAGCTGTTATACCAATTTTAAAGATACGCCATAATCTATCATACAAAATAAAGAGATCTAGCTCATATTTATCAGTAAAAAGCGCCATACAGGCACAATCTGTAAATCATTTGACAGTTTAATCCACTTCCCACTGTTAGATTGGCATTCAACCACCTTACAACACCTGGGAACAACAATGAAAATAAAAGAAATTAGTACTTTTATCATGCACGTACCTGTCACTAATGACCTAATTGGTGACTCAACTCACAGCATTACCCATTGGGGGATGCCGGGTGTCATGATCAAAACAGAATGTGGATTAGTCGGTTATGGCCACACAGGGACACATGCCGACATCACCACTGACCGTTTAATCACCACTATTATTGAAGATGTTTTCGGCCCAATGTTACTCGGCGAAGACCCAACAGAAGTGCGCTATTTACATCGAAAACTCACTCGCAGCTCAACCAATATCTGGGTAGGTCGTGGTGGTTTGATGCAAATGGCGATTTCTGCCATCGATATCGCCCTTTGGGACCTTAAAGCTAAAGCCGCGGATCAGCCGCTATGGCAACTGTTTGGCGGTTCAAAACACAATAAAGTTAACGCCTATAACACCGACTGCGGTTGGTTAGTGCGTAGCCAAGAAGACTTAGTCGATGATTGTAAAAAAATGATCTTCGAAGAAGGCTTCAAAGCAATAAAAATGAAAATTGGTAAACCAGATCCACGCGAAGATCTACAACGTATTGAAGCTGTTCGTAACGCAATTGGCGACGATATCGACCTAATGGTCGATGCAAACGGTAAATGGGATATCAGTATTGCCAAGCAATATGGCCACCGTTTAAATGATTTCAATATTAAGTGGTTTGAAGAACCATTATGGCATGATGATGTCGCCAGCCATAAACAGCTTGCCGCTTATATGGATACACCTATCGCATTAGGTGAATTACTTTATCACAATGATTCATTCAAGGAATTTGTCTTGGCGGGTGCCGTTGATTACTTACAACCTGATGCAACACGCTGTGGCGGTTTAACGGCGGTATGGGAAATTGCTGACTTAGGTATGGCCTTTAATTTACCCGTGACACCACACCATGGCGATATGATGCAGGCACAATTGCATCTGGTAATGGCACATCCCGCTTGTTCTTTACTGGAATTTATTCCCTGGACACTGGATTGCTTTGTTGACCCAGTCGAAGTCATTGATGGTGTTTATACCACACCAACCGCGCCTGGGGCAGGTACGACGTTAAAACCTGAAGCATTAGCCAAATTTAACGTGAAATAATGATCATTCCCTTTTTCAATATTTCATTTCTAACAACATGAAAAAGGGAAATTAATAACAAGAATTATTCATTTTAAATTACTTATTTATACTCTGAATAATTCATGGTGCAATCAACAACACTGCAACTTGAAGTATGACGAGTACATTAGCTCTATACTCTACTCTGCTGGTTATTCAGCGGCGGGCTAAACACATAATAAAAATGAATAGATAACATTACTATCTTACAAAAAACTGGGGTGAACCATGTCCACCAATACGGATCATTTATCATCGGCTACCAGCAAAGCAATACGAAAAATAATACCTATGGTGGTATTAATGTTCATATTGGCTTATTTAGACCGTTCAAATATTGGTTTTGCAAAACAAGAGTTTCAATTAACAACTGGGTTAAGTGACGCTGCATACGCATTTGGCGCAGGGATCTTTTTTATCGGCTACGCACTATTTGAAGTGCCAAGTAATATTCTGTTGTACCGCATTGGCGCTCGGGTATGGTTATCACGCATTATGGTCACATGGGGGCTAGTCTCTGCCGCCATGATGTTTGCTCATGATGAAACCACCTTTATTGTGCTGCGTTTCTTACTTGGTGTCAGTGAAGCTGGCTTCTTTCCGGGGGTTATTCTGTATTTAACCTTCTGGTTCCCACAAAATATCCGAGCACGGGTGACAGGCTACTTCTTATTTGGGGCACCACTGGCGTTTATCATTGGCGGCCCATTATCTGGCTCATTATTGTCGTTAGAAGGAACTTCATTTGCCTTCGGTTTATACGGCTGGCAGTTAATGTTTGTCGTAGAAGGTTTATTAGCGTCTATTGTCGGGATTTGGGTGTTCTTTTACCTTGATGACCGCCCTGAAAAAGCCAAATGGCTGACAGCTGAGGAAAAAAGTGCACTTTCCGCTAAATTAGCCTTGGAAGAAGATGCCAAAGCAGGCCATAGCCCGAAAGGCGCCTTGAGAGCATTATTAGATATGCGCGTTCTCTACCTGTGTCTGATTTGGTTTACCGTTCAAGTATGTGGCTATGGGATTTATTTCTTCTTACCAACCCAAATCGGTACGTTGTTGGGCAGTAAAGTCGGCATACTTGTAGGCTTTGTTACCGCCATTCCACCACTGTGTGCGGCCATTGCAGTTTACTATGTACCACGTATTTCGGAGCGATTAAAAGAACGTCGTAAAGTTGCTGCCATTACCTTTATGTTAGGTGCTGCGGGAATTGCGGTTTCTGGTTTATTCGATAGCATTCCCGTCATTGCGATTATTGCCCTATGTGTGGCAGCGGCTGGTCACTTGGCGATGCAGCCTCTGTATTGGAGCTTCCCATCTGCATACTTAGGCGGCACCGCAGCTGCATCGGGTATTGCTTTGATTAACTCAGTGGGTAACTTAGGTGGTTTTGTGGCACCAAACTTACGAGTTTGGGCTGAAACTACCTTTGAATCTGCCCGTGCAGGACTCTATTTTATCGCATTGGTCGCCTTTATCGGTGGTCTGTTGATTCTGACATTAAAAAGATTAGGTATTGAAAAACGATTTGAAGATTAATTAATTATCTTTTAAATCCCTCCCGAGCCACATTAATGGCTCGGGTTTTCTATTACCTTATTTCTTATTTATGAGGTTTACTCGAATATTACAGCGGTTCATGATTGAACATAACCCTACCAAATGTCATGATAAAGTTAGCCAATCATGCAGGGAGCATTCAGATGAACATTGCGGTACAAAACAGCCAATTAGTTCTAACGCATGAAAATATTCTTGAAATATTAAAAACAAATAGTTGGTTTAGTAACTTACCTGATTATTTGATTTCCATCTTAATGACATGCGCCACATTACGTTTCTATCCAGATGGTGAAATGGTTCACTATCAGGGTGACCCTGCTCGTGGTCTATATGCGGTGATTCAAGGTTCAGTAAAAGTAAGTTCAATTTCCTCAGATGGCCGTGAATGTGTATTTCGCTATCTTTCACCAGGCAATTGGTTTGGCGAAATTGCCATGCTAGATAAATCAGCGCGCACCCATGATGCCAAAGCGATTAGCCCAACCATTTTACTGACGATATCACCGAAAGACTTAACCATGATCTTGGAAAAACACCCCGTTTTTTACCAATTTCTGAATATTTTACTCTGCAAAGTGATTCGTAATGCCTTTACCATTATCAATGACAGTGCCTTATTATCTGTTTCAGCCCGACTCGCCAAACGCTTATTGAGCTTAGCAGAAGGCTATGGCGAACCTCATGAAAAAGGAATTCAACTAAGCTTATATCTCACACAAGATGACTTAGCGACCATCATTAATACCACACGGCAAACCATCAATAAGCGTTTAGTCGCATGGGAAAAACTAGGCTGGATTGATGCAAAATACGGGAAAATTATTTTAGTTAACCTCCCCGCGCTGAAGCAAATATCGGAAGATGATGAGGAATAACTAGCTGTTATCATCCATGGTTGGGCTATCTGCGAAAAAGTAGCGGTCCATGGTGAACTCGAAGTCATCACTGGTCGCGTTGAATAACATTTTTTTGGTATTTTCCAAATGTTGCCACATAGCTTGCCGCGCCCCTTTAGGGTCTCGACGCGCTAACGCCTGCAAAATTTGGTCATGTTCATCGCACCAGCTCTCAATCGAACGGTTATCAATATGCTCATGAAGCTTGAGCCAGTAAGGGTTACGTAAGCGTTGGCTCCACATTTGCTCAACGATCACCACCATCGCACTGTTATGGGTCGACGCGGCAATTTGCATGTGAAAAGCAAGATCCCATGTTGAATCACGAAAACGATCCTCTTTGCGAGCATGCTTTTGAATATCAACTAGTTTTAAAATATCTTCTTTGGTGGCTTGGGTCGCGGCAAACTCGGCGATATGGCTTTCAATCAGTTGCCTTGCTTGCAAGAGCTCAAACGGCCCACAGCGGCTAAACTCTAATCCCGTTTCTGTATTGACTGAGTTATTAGACCGGTTACTAATAACATGTATGCCAGATCCTTTGCGTACATCCACATAGCCTTCTACTTCTAACATAATGATGGCTTCACGGATCACAGTACGGCTCACCTTCATTTCGTCAGCAAGTAACCGTTCCGCAGGTAATTTAGTGCCAACTGGGTATTCGTCATTTTCGATACGTTCTTTGACCAGAGCCGCAACTTGTTGGTATAGGCGCGGTTCACTCTCTTGTGAGCTCATTATTTTCTCCTTTCACATAACCACCCGACTCGCTGGCCATCAATGTCCACAGTATAACGAAATTTTTCGACGATGGGTGAAATAGAACTTCACTAATAAATAAATCATAATAAATTGGTATAACACCTTTTAAAGTTGTAGACCAGATCGTATAATGAATGAAATTTAGACAACAAAAGATCATTCATACTTTTTATGGCTGATCATGCTTAATCCGATTTCCAGTTCAGGGAACGCAATATGATAAAAGATATAATTAAAATACATCCCAATGACAATGTCGCCATTACTTTAGTTAACCGACAAGCAGGGGAAACCATTAGTGTTGCAGAGCAATCAGTAACATTAAAACAAGATGTTGATCGAGGGCATAAAATTGCCCTCACCTTGATTGAGGCTGGCAATAATATTGTTAAATATGGCGCTCCTATCGGCCATGCAACGACGACCATAACGGCTGGAGAGCATGTTCATACTCATAATACCGCCACCAATTTAAGTGCCTTAAATGATTATGAATACCACCCTGAACACAACACAATTGCCGTTACACGGCCGGATCCAGAAGTGCAAATCTATCGCCGAGCAAATGGTGATGTCGCTATCCGTAATGAAATTTGGGTGATCCCAACGGTTGGCTGTGTTAATGCGCTGGCGAGAAAAATGATCGAACGCTTTAATAAACAACATAATGGCGCTTCTGATATTGATGGTGTTTATCTTTATAACCATACTTTAGGGTGTTCCCAGCTCGGTGATGACCATTTAACAACCCGTACTATTTTACAAGATATGGTTAAGCACCCTAATGCAGGTGGCGTTTTAGTCATCGGTTTAGGCTGTGAAAATAATCAAGTCGCCGCCTTTAAAGAAACATTAGGTGACTATGATGATGAACGCGTGAAATTTATGGTATGCCAACAATTAGATGATGAAATTGAAGCCGGTGTAGAGCACCTTAATGCACTTTATCAATTAGTACAGCAAGATAAACGTGAGGCAGGCAAACTGAGCGAAGTGAAATTTGGTCTTGAATGTGGTGGATCTGATGGCCTTTCAGGGATCACGGCTAACCCATTGTTAGGCTGTTTTTCTGATTTTTTAGTCAGCCATAACGGCACCACGGTGTTAACCGAAGTGCCTGAAATGTTTGGTGCTGAACAAATTCTAATGAACCACTGCCATGATGAACTGACGTTTGAGAAAACGGTCAATATGATCAATGACTTCAAACAGTATTTTATTGCCCATGACCAGCCAATTTATGAAAACCCATCTCCAGGTAATAAAGCCGGAGGCATTTCGACACTCGAAGAAAAATCCCTCGGCTGCACACAAAAAGCTGGCACTAGCCAAGTAATGGATGTTTTAAAATACGGGGAGCGCCTGACAACCCCAGGATTCAACTTGTTAAGCGCGCCGGGTAATGATGCCATTGCCACCAGTGCCTTAGGAGCAGCTGGCTGCCATATGGTGTTATTTACAACAGGTCGTGGCACGCCATATGGTGGCTTTGTCCCCACCATGAAAATTGCGACCAATAATGAATTAGCCGCCAAAAAACCCCATTGGATTGATTTTAATGCAGGTGCCTTATTAACAGGAAAATCCATGAATCAGTTATTAGATGACTTCATTCAGTTGGTTGTCAAAACCGTTAATGGTGAACCTACAAAAAATGAAATCAATGATTTCCGTGAATTAGCAATTTTTAAAATGGGCGTCACACTTTAAAAACAAACTAATCCCTATTGCTTTGGTTATTATTAAGCAATAGGGATATAACTAACTATTTATATTTATTAACTTTTTCCTACCGACCTTACTTTCTATCCTAAGCCATAAGCCCCATTATCGTGACACGAAGACAATAAAGAAAAGTCACCATTTCCCTATTTTTAAGATATGGTAGGATCCATTTCGTAATGACGAATTTTAATTTATTAGCAGGGTAAATAATGATAGACCTAAAACTTAGAGAGGCCAGAGACAGCCTTTCCACCAAAGAAAAACAAGTCGCTGAGTACATTATTGCTAATAAGAAAAACATGCAAAGTATGAGCATTCAATCCCTAGCCCAAGAAAATAAGGTCAGTACCACCACTATCTTGCGCCTGTGCCATAAGTTAGGCTACCAAGGCTTTAGCGATCTAAAAATTGATTTAATTTCATCGATTAATCACAAGTCTTACGGCACTCTACTACAAGAAGATATTGATATTAATGATTCAATGGAAACCGTTAATCACAAAGTAGGATTGATTGAAAAATCATCCATAGAAGAAACTTGCGCTTTGGTCAATTTAAATGCCTTTAAGCTAGCAAATGAATTAATTAGTAAGAGTAAAAAAATTGTCATTTATGGTGCAGGCAGTAGTGGATTAGTTGCAAAAGAATTTGAATATCAACTAATTAAAATAAAAAAAGATGTTAATTGTCACCTTGATTACAGCATTCAATTTAGTATCGTGAATACATTAGATCAGAACGATCTTGTCATTGTCATCTCTCATTCTGGTGAAAACCACGAATGTATCAAACTACTCACTCTTGCCAGAGAATTGAAAGTTCCGACCATTGCTATCACGAAAATGGGGCAAAGCTCGGTGTCATCGCTAGCAGAAACAGTCTTGCACACGATCTCCACGGAGCACGTTTCAAGGCTTATCCCTATTCGCTCAAAAATTTCGCAACTGACTGTAATTAATATGTTGATTACTAACTTATTTATTAAACAGTACGATGAACGAATTCAAAAACAAATTAGTACTCGTGCGGAGCGCTTTTCTCGCTTAAATAGCAATAACTAATCGGCTTTCTCCTCCTTAATATCTTCTATGTGGCTCTAAGTAGCCACTTCGATCTTGCTCACAAAAATGACCCTTTCTAGGAACTCCCCCTTTTCATTCCCCTTTTTTGTGATATTGTTACTTTAAAATAAATATATAAAAGTAATTTTATTACTAAAATAAAAAAATAAATATAAGGGGAAAAAATGAGCTCTCAAATACCTATCATACTGGCTAGCCATGGGCCTTTTGCACAAGGGTTATTGGAATGTGCTGAAATGCTAATCGGCTCTCAAGAAGATATCAGCGTGATTTCCATTCAAAGAGAAAGCAATATTAATGAGGTAAAAAAACATTTATTTGAAACATATCAAAATGTTAATAAAGGCGATGGCGTTTTAATTTTAGTGGATTTATTAGGCGGTTCTCCTTGCAATTTAGCCAGCGAGCTCGTTATTACCCAAAATGATGTTGTGCTGTACTGCGGAATCAATGTTCCTACTTTTCTCGAAATACTCAGCAGCCGAGACCTCCCTTTACATGAACTTCATCAAGTCATTAATGATGTATTCCCTGACAGTTGCCTTAATGTCGGTGAACAACTTAAACCATTAGCACAAAATGATAGCGAACTTTAGGAGAATCCCATGCCAATTAATGTTGCTCGAATTGATGACAGACTTATCCATGGCCAAGTTATAACCACTTGGGTTAAAAATTTTGATATTGAACAGGTGATTATCGTCAATGACAAAGTTGCCAATGACACCGTTCAACAATCAGTTCTTACTATGGCTGCTCCACCAGATCTAAAAGTAGTCGTTTTTGGCGTCGATAAATTCATTGAAGTCTTAAAAAAAGCGGAAATTAAACGCCGCACTATGCTGCTGTTTACTAACAGTATTGATGTGAACAGGCTTGTCGAAAGTGGCTTAAAACTGGAAAAACTGAATGTCGGCGGGATGCGTATGCAAGAAGGCCGTCGTAATTTATCCCGTGCAGTTGCCGTCACACCAGAAGAAGAACAAGCCTTTAGGTCACTTATCAACAATAACGTTGCCGTTGAAATTCAAATGGTTCCTAAAGATCCCATTGTTGAATTGAAAACATTACTCAATTAATTCATTTAATCATACTTATTTTCACTCAATAAGTGAGGAGCCTATTATGTTAGTAGAGGCCATTTTAATTGCAATTTGGGCAGGCATTTGCTCATTGGATGATGTCGGTCCGCAAATGCTAAGACGCCCACTGCTCACCGGTACTGTGGCCGGTATTATCATGGGCGATATGGTTCAAGGGTTAGCCATTAGCGCCACATTAGAATTGATGTGGATGGGAATTGGTAACGTCGGCGCTTATTCTGCACCCGATATTATCGCTGGTTCAATTATTGGAGTTGCACTCGGTATTGCTTCCAATGGCGGAATTGCAGCGGGTATCGCCCTTGCCGTGCCAGTCTCTATTCTATGTCAACAATTACTGATTATCTGGCGTTCTTTTGCCAGTTTCTTAAATGTCTGGGCCAGTAAATCCATTCTTGATGGAAACTACAGTGGCCTAACAAAAGTCCATTATTTTTCGACGCCACTGTGGTTTTTTATTCGCGCCATTCCCTGCTTTATTGCCGTTTATTTTGGTAGTGACTTAGTCAATAGCATATTAAATGCCGTACCTGAAAGTATTCTTACCGGTATGGGGGTCGCATCTAAACTGATCCCTGCTGTCGGTATCTGTATTCTGCTACTCATGTTGCTTAAAGGCAGAATGTGGTTTTTCTTTCTGCTCGGTTTTATGCTCACAACCTATTTAAAACTGCCAATTATCCCAATTACTTTTATCGCTCTGGCATTTGCAGTGCTTTATGACATGGCATTTGCCAGCAGTTTGCGCCAAACACCAGAAGAAAAAACAGCACCAACCTCCCATAAAAATGAAGAAGAGGAGTATGACCTATGAGTGAAGTAACCACCTCTGAAAATAAAAAACTCACGAAAAAAGAGCTTAATGGTATGTTTTGGCGAATTCAAACCATGTCATTCTCATACAACTACGAAAAACTGCAAACTATTGGTTTTGCGCATTGTATGGTGCCCGTTCTCGATAAACTGTATGAAAAAGCAGATCAAGAAACACGTATTAAAGCCATGCAACGCCATTTCGAGTTTTTTAACACGCAAATTAACGCTGGCGCATTAATTCTCGGTGTCACCGCTGCATTAGAAGAAAAAACAACAGAAGAAGAAAAAGAAGCTGTCGTTTCTGTAAAAGCCGGTTTAATGGGGCCATTTGCAGGCCTAGGTGATAGCTTATTAAAATTTACGTGGTTGCCTATTTGCGGCAGCATCGGAGCCGCATTTGCACTGCAAGGTAATATTATTGGCCCTATCTTAATGTTTATTCTGTTTAATATCGTCAATATCGGCACCAAATATTTCTTTATTCATTATGGCTATAACAAAGGCGTTGATTTAATCGAGCAATCGAAAAAATCAAATATTATTCAGCGAATTACTAATATAGCGAACGTTGTCGGGGTCATGGTCCTAGGTTCCTTGATAGCGACGACCGTCAAGCTTTCCACTCCGCTAACCATTGCCGTCGGTGAGCAATCTATCAAAGTACAAGAGATGTTTGACAAGGTAATACCTAACTTACTCACTCTTCTCTTTGCCCTCGGTATTTTCTTCCTTGTTCGTAAATTTCAAGGGAAACATACCGTTGCACTCATTGTCGCCATTATGGTTTTAGGTGTTATTTGTTCTGTGTTCGGAATTTTAGGATGATAAAGGGAAATATATGGAAATCGAAGTCAACAGAGTGAGTGAATCAACACTCGAAATAAAGTTTAGTGAAATTCCATCCTCTCCTCTAGCATTATATTGGACGGATAGACCTGATACTCAAGTTTATCCTGAGAATTTCATTACAGATAAATTAGAGAATACCATTACAGTTCAAGACCCATTAAATGCTAAACAACGTATCTATTTTATTTTACAAAATGCCAACGGACGTAGATTATTCGCTGAAAGAACATTGCCTATTGAGGGATTAAATAACTTCCGTGATTTTGGGGGTTATACCACAACAGACGGAAAACAGGTGAAATGGGGAATGTTATACCGTTCCAACCATTTGTTTAATTTGAATCAACAAGCGGTCAACTATATTTCCCACCTAGGGATTAACAGCATTATCGATTATCGTACTCAAAATGAAATTAATAAATCGCCTAATTGCTATGTTGGTGAAAAGGAAACTTATCACCTTGATGCAACGGCTCAAACTGCTGAATTAGCAGCACAATTTGCCGCATCACCAGATAATGAAGACAAAGCACTAATCGAAAGTGTTATCCAACACATTCCGAAAGAAATGATTAACGGCGATGGGTTACAAATATTGGAACAATATCGCCAATTTGTGGTGAGTGATAAGTCAAAAGCTGCCTTTAAGCAAATGATAGAGGTTTTATTAAATAAACAAAATGCCCCAAGTATTCAGCATTGCCGTGGAGGAAAAGACCGAACTGGTTATGGTGCATTACTGGTACTTTCCATGTTAGGAGTGCCAAAAGAAACCATTGTACAGGATTATATGATCACCCATTTTAACCGGCTTGAACGTAACGAAATTAAAATGGCGGGATATCGAGAAATAACCCAAGACCAAAATGTACTGGATTATTTACTCTCACTAATTGATACTCAAGAATCATTTATTTTAGAAGTCTTTAATACAATGGAAGAAATATCTGGCTCTGTTGAAAGGTATATTAAAGATGAACTTAAATTCACAGATAATGATATTAAGCAGCTTAGAGAGATATACTTAGTTTAAATAAATTTAATTATCTTATAAACAACCACAGGCTTAATAAAATAAACCTGAGAAATTGCTTTATTTAAAATAACAGTAAAATAGCCACATAGAATATTCATTGTGGCTATTTTATTGACGAAAAAAAATCCGTTATTGATCATAGAATCAATAATTACTCTCGTTCGCCAATTCTATTTAATTAATTTTTTAGCTACTTTATTTTTGCCCGTAATATGCATTTTTACCGTGCTTACGTAAATAGTGTTTATCTAATAATACTTGTTGCATTGAACCTACTTGTGAACTTAATTGACGGGTAAATAAATTCATATAGGCAATTTCTTCTAACACTACGGCGTTATGCACTGCGTTATCGGGGCTTGTCCCCCAAGCAAATGGGCCATGGCTATTCACTAATACGGCAGGAATATCTTTTGCTGACAGGCCTTTTTCCTTAAAGGTTTCAATGATCACATGGCCCGTTTCTCTTTCATAATCCCCTTCAATCTCACTTTCTGTCATTTTACGGGTACAAGGAATTTCACCGTAGAAGTAATCGGCATGGGTTGTCCCTAAGGCGCTCAATGGCTGCCCTGCTTGAGCCCATATCGTGGCGTGACGGGAGTGAGTATGAACAATACCGCCAATTTCAGGGAATGCTTTGTACAATGCCAAATGCGTGTCGGTATCTGAAGACGGTCGATATTTCCCTTCGACTACTTCTCCACTTTCTAACGATACCACCACCATGTCTTCTGCTTTCATGGTTTCATAGTCAACGCCAGAAGGTTTTATCACCATTAGCCCAGCTTCGCGGTCAATACCACTCACATTTCCCCAAGTAAATGTCACTAGGTTATGTTTGGGTAAGGCAAGGTTCGCTTCAAAAACCTGTTGTTTCAATTGTTCTAACATAACAACTCCCTAGCTTGCTTAAATATGCTTTAATATCAACAACAAAAATTTATTATGGTGATGTTTTTTGTGTGTTGATAACCTTTATCTGGCTATTAAGGTAAACAGATTTAGGCCATTTAAAAAGCACCTCACTTTACAAATTCGTAACAAAATCGCCTAACTCGGTCTTATTCGGGCATATTCAGTCAAATAAAGTCATAATACAGATGTGGTTAAATGACCGAGTTAGCCCAATATTTTTTGTTTATTAAGAGAAAAGCAAAAAAACACCGCAAATATAGTGATTCAAATCTAATTATTATGTAACAAGCCACATTAGCACTCTTAAAATTAAGATCAAAATCACTTTAGCAGGCTTTGTTTTTTTCAAAAACAGATTACTTGAATCCAATCACGACAAAAAAAAAGCAACACGGGCAGAATAAATATCGTGGAAAGAATAGGAGTTAAATATGTTACAAGCCGAACGCCATAAATTAATTTGTTCTCATGTTTCGCAGAATGGCTCGGCGCTAGTGCGTGATTTAGCTCAATTATGTCTCGTTTCTCAAGAAACTATCCGTCGTGATTTAACTACCCTTGAGCGGGAAAATAAGATCATCCGTAGCTTTGGGGGCGCGGTAGCCATCGACCAAGAAGAAATGTCGATGGTGAATGTTATGCCTTCTTCGGTCAAACTCAGTCAAATGGTTGATGGCGCAGAGTCTTTTCGCAAAAGAACCGAAGAGCACCCTGATGCCAAGATGAAGATTTCAAAGGCCGCACTAAAATTAATTCAGCCTGGTGACTGTATTATGTTAGATAACAGTAGTACTTGCTGGTTTCTAGCACGGCAAATACCTGATATCGACATTACGGTAGTGACAAACTCGGTCAAGATTATCCAAGCCTTGGCCTGCCGTGACCGAGTACGTGTTATTGGTATTGGCGGGGAATATTCAGAACGCCATGATGATTTTCATGGCCCAATTGCAGAAAGTATTATCCGTAGCTTTCAGATAAAAACCTTATTTCTTTCATGCCAAGGGTTCAATATCGAAAATGGTATTCGCGATGGCAGTGAAATAAACTCAAAATTAAAAAATATTATGTTACAGGTTTCCGAAAATAAAGTTTTGCTCGCGGATAATAGTAAATTAGGAAAATATGCATTTAGCCAGGTTTGTACATTTGATGATATTGACGTATTAATTACAAACAAACTAAATGATAATAGTTTTCAAGAAAAGTTCTCTAACCTTAGAATTATCGAGTGCGATAAATAAGTTATAAAAATAAAAATCATGTAACTGTGATGTAAGTAAAAAACAATAAGTTCTATTTTATTTTCTGTATTAAATAAGCGCAGGGATATTATTTACCCATAATTCCTTGGCACTTAATTATAGGCATATCTAAATATAAGAAGTTCATTATTTCTAAATAATGGAATTTCTTGATTTAGTATCCATCTACACTAAGGAATACAACTATGAACATGAAGAAGCTAGTTTTACCTTGTTTAATGAGCGTTGCACTATTTTCAAATGTCGCGATGGCTGAATCACAAAAAGCACAAAAGCCCTTTACCATGGGTGTCGTCGTTAAAGTCGGTGGTATTCCTTGGTTTAATGTGATGGAACAAGGTATTACTGAAGAAGGCAAAAAACTCGGTGTAAATGCCTTCCAAGTCGGTCCAACAACGGCTGACCCAGCGGAACAAGTTCGTGCTATCGAAGATTTAATCGCGAAGAAAGTGGATGTCATTGGCGTTGTCCCTAACGACGCTAAAGTTCTTGAGCCTGTATTAAAACGTGCTCAAGACGCTGGAATTAAAGTCATTACCCACGAATCACCAAACCAAAAAAATGCAGATTGGGACTTTGAATTACTTGATACCCAAAGTATGGGCGCTAACCATATGAGAGATATGGCAGCATGCATGGGCGAAGAAGGTAAATACGCCATGTTTGTGGGAAGCCTAACAGTACCATTAGTGAACGAATGGGCCGACGCTGCAATTGCTTACCAGAAAGCGAACTATCCGAAAATGCAAATGGTCGATGACCGCTTTGGTGTTGCCGAATCCGTTGATGACTCAATGCGTACAGCTAATGATTTGTTATCTAAGCACAAAGACTTAAAAGGCATCATGTCATTTGGTTCACAAGGCCCTATCGGTGCAGGCCGAGCCATTGATAAACGCCGTAAAAATGATGAAACCTGTGTATTCGGGACATTCACACCTGGCCAAGGCATCAAATTACTGGAAAAAGGCGCAATTGATGGCGGCTATATTTCTAATCCAAAAGTCGCAGGACAAGTATTTGTACAGGTGGCGACTGCCATGATGAATGGTGAAGAAATTAAAGATGGCGTGTCTATTGGTGATATGGGTGAAATCAAAGTCAGTGGCAACACGATTTTGAGTGACAACCCCGTTAATTTGAATATTGAAAATACGAAAAAATTGGTCGAAGTCGGTCTGTAATTTCACCTTGTCAAAATAATGTTCAAAACAAAAATACAATATTTATCAAGATATTAATTTTAATGTTCTTTGAGTTCGAGTCGCCTGCACTAACGCAGCGGCTCGAACTCATCACGAACAAGCCAACACCAATTTATTTGCAGTAGGAATTGTACTTATGACAAGCACCTCAAAAGCTGACAAATCCGATCCACTCATTACCTTGCGCGACCTTTCCAAAAGCTTCGGTGGTCACCGTGCATTACGCAATATCGATTTGACGCTCAACAAAGGTGAAGTGCACTGTTTAGCGGGCACCAATGGGTGTGGGAAAAGCACATTAATTAAAACCATCAGTGGTGTCTATGCCCCTGATGACGGTAGCAAAATTGAAATTGATGGAAAAAGTTATCACCGGTTGACGCCAGATAAAGCCCGTGAATTAGGCGTACAAGTTATTTACCAAGATTTGTCGTTATTTCCAAATTTAACCGTTGCCGAAAATATCGCCTTTGAGCTGAACCTCAAAGGCTATTTTGGCTGGTTTCGCAAAAAACAACTGCGCGAAAAAGCGCTAGAAATCCTCAATGAACTGGCTTTCACCATTGACCCCGACACACCTGTGCAATTTTTACCCATTGCTCAACGCCAACAAGTTGCTATCTGCCGCGCCCTAGTTGCTGATGCACGTCTGGTCATTATGGATGAACCAACGGCTTCATTGACCCGTACAGAAGTCAACCAACTACTCTCAACGGTTAATTACCTAAAAGATAAGGGTATTACTGTTGTTTTCGTAAGTCACCGACTAGAAGAAGTGAAAGAGATTTCTGACCGCATCACGGTGATCCGCGATGGACAAAAAATTGGGACTTGGCCTGCTGAAGGCTTAACTACCCGCAAAATTACTGAGTTAATGACTGGCTTAGACATTGTCCATGAACGCAAGCCACCCAATAATGCGGAAGACCGACGCACAGTACTTGAGCTAAAAAACCTCAGTCGAGCTGGGCAATATCGTGATATCAACTTAAATTTAAAACGCGGTGAAGTGTTAGGTTTATGTGGTTTGTTAGGCTCAGGCCGTACCGAATTAGCATTATCGTTATTTGGTATTACCCATCCAGATAGCGGCGAATTATTTATCGAAGACAAGCCTGTTAAGTTAAAAAACAACACCGACGCCATTAAGCGTGGCATTGGTTATGTCTCTGAAGACCGCCTGACTTTAGGTGCCATTTTACAACAATCCATCGCAGACAATATGGTGATTTCGATTCTTGATCGACTCAAAACACCTTGGCATTTAATCGATGAAAAACAGTGCCAAGAAATCGTACAAGAGTGGATAGCCGACTTAGATATTAAAGTCACCGACCCAAATAACGCCCTTTCAACACTTTCAGGCGGTAACCAGCAAAAAGTGGTACTTGCCAAATGGATTTTAACTCGCCCTAAAGTACTGATTTTAGATTCGCCAACCGTTGGTGTTGATATCGGCGCAAAAGACAGTATTTACAAGCTGATTCACCGTTTGTCAGGTGTCGGTATCTCCATTTTATTAATTACCGATGAAGCCTCCGAAGCTTATTACAATTGCGACAGAATTTTACATATGAAACAAGGCGCTATCGTCAAAGAAATTGTGACAGATTCCATCAATGAGCAACAATTGGAGGAAATCATCAATGGCTAATTGGCAAAAATTACGACCACAATCTGTCGAAGGCTGGCTGACTTGGGTCATTCTTATCATGGTGGTGTTCTTCACATTGATGAGCCCACAATTTCTGACTATTCAAAATTTACTCGACCTCAGTGAAAGCTACGCCGTTACGGGTATTTTCGCCTTAGGATTATTTGTGGTTCTCGTCACTGGGGGTATTGATATTTCGTTTGCTGCAGTGGCTTCCGTAGTGCAATACGTGATTGCCACTTGGTTATTGCAAGGTTTTATTGCAAGCCCTGCCGTTAGTATCACATTGGCGATTATCATCGGTATCGCTTTTGGCTTAATTAACGCCATTTTGATTTACTCGCTGAATGTTGTGTCAATTATCATCACCATCAGTATGCAATCACTGCTGTTTGGAATGCTGATGTGGTTAACCAACGGTCACAGTATTTATGACTTGCCTGATTGGTGGGTTGACCCTGTGACTATCCTGCCTTTTGAAGTGGATGGCGAATATTACCAAGTTGGCTTGCCGTTAATTGTAATGCTAGGCATTGCCTTCTTAACGTGGGTTTTAATGAATAAAACCCACATCGGTCGTCAGTTATACGCTGTTGGCGGCAGCCAAGAATCTGCATCTCGTATTGGTATTCGTGTTTCCGTGATTTATCTGTTTGCATACGGCTACCTTGGCGCGATGGCAGCGATTGGCGGCATGTTGCAAACCTACCGAATGAGTGAAGTGGTACCGAGTGCCCTTGTGGGAGGAGAACTGGATGTGCTTGCAGCTGCTGTATTGGGTGGAGCCAGTTTATCCGGTGGCAGAGGCTCGGTGATAGGTACATTAATGGGGGTTTTCCTGATTGGTATCTTGAAAAACGGCCTTAACCTGATTGGTGTTTCAAACTACTTCGTCAATATCGTCATCGGGCTGGTTATTCTCATTGCGATTTGTATTACCCACTATAAAAAACGTAAAGAGACGGACGTAGGTTTTGTTTAACAGGAATATCACCATGAAAAAAAATGCTTTTTTTAAAATTGATGGCTCTGTTATCGGACTGCTTTCAATCTTTGTTCTGGCTATCGCCGCGTTTAGTATTGCCATGCCAGGGCACTTTTTTACTCAAAATACCTTTTTGAGTATCACTTTTCAGTTACCTGAATTGGGCTTACTCACCTTTGCCATGTTTGTACCTATGTTAAGTGGCGGCTTAAACCTCGCCATTATTAGTACCGCTAACTTAACTGGCCTGTTTATGGCTTGGGTGTTTATCAATTACCTGCCAGTGGATGCAGGGACGGGCACACAGCTGATGTGGCTGGTCTTCGCATTGATCGGCGCAACTGTAATTGCGGTCATTATCGGTAGCTTAACAGGGCTGATGATTTCCCATATCGGGGCACACCCTATTCTAGTCACTCTCGGTACTATGACGATTATTAGTGGTATTGGCGTTTACCTAACCAAAGGAGCAGCGCTGAGTGGCATGCCGCCCATTGTTCGTGCCATTGGTTCCGATACGGTGCTTGGGGTACCAATTGCGATGATTATTTTCATTGTTACCGCAATTCTCTTAGCGCTGTTTCTAGGCTGTACGCGTTTAGGTAAAAATATCTATATGAGTGGCAGTAACATCAATGCAACGTGGTTCAGCGGTATTCGTACCGACCGTGTCATGATTGCGATATACACCATTTCTAGCCTGTTATGTGTATTAGCTGGGCTCATCATGATGGCTCGCTTTAACTCTGCACGTATGGGCTACGGGGACTCCTATTTACTGCTCACCATTCTTGCCATCGTATTAGGTGGAACTAACCCATTTGGGGGAGTTGGTAAGGTTAGCCGAGTGTTCTGTGCCTTATTGGTTTTACAGGTCATTGCGACAGGTTTAAGCCTGCTTGGTGTAAGCCTGCACTTTAACCTCGCAGTTTGGGGGATCACGCTCATCTTGGCACTAGCATTCAAGTTCTTCAAAGAAAAATGGAGTGCTAAACGTGCGATGAACCGCAACCAACGCCTTAATAAAGCATCGACACAAAGTTAATTTTTCAAGGGGAAAACCATGCGCAAGCATCCAATTGGTATTTATGAAAAAGCATTACCGAAAAACAGCAGTTGGTTAGAAAAATTAGTTATCGCAAAATCTGCAGGTTATGATTTTGTGGAGATGTCAGTAGATGAAACTGACGAACGTCTAGCTCGGTTAGACTGGAGCCCCGCTGAACGTCTGGAAGTGGTTAGAGCCATTCAAGAAACAGGTATTCGCATTCCAAGTATGTGTTTATCGGGCCATCGCCGTTTTCCTTTCGGTAGCCATGATGAAGGCACTCGCATGATGGCCTATACCTTAATGGAAAAAGCCATTAAGCTCGCTCAAGACTTAGGCATTCGCACTATTCAGCTCGCGGGTTATGACGTTTACTATGAAGAGCAAGATACCGAAACGATTGCCAATTTCGAAAAAGGCATGCAATGGGTCAGTGAAATTGCGGCCGCTTCTCAAGTGATGTGTGCGGTAGAAATCATGGATACGCCATTTATGAATTCCATTAGCAAATGGCAAACGCTTTCCGATAAAATTCGCTCGCCTTGGTTCAAGGTGTATCCTGATGTCGGCAACTTAACGGCATGGGGCAATGATGTCGAAAAAGAATTCACCCAAGGAATTGAACACGTCGCAGCAATTCACTTAAAAGATACGTATGCGGTGACTGAAACCTGTAAAGGCCAATTCCGTGATGTGCCTTTCGGTGAAGGCTGCGTGGATTTTGTTAATTTATTCAAATTATTAAAACGTTTAAATTACCGTGGCTCCTTCCTGATTGAAATGTGGACAGAAAAAGCCGATGAGCCACTGATTGAAATTATCAAAGCTCGTCATTGGATGGAAGACAAAATGCAACAAGCAGGCTGGCACAACGCCTAAAGGAGCCGATAATGAATGCATTTTTTATGGGTGTTGACCTTGGTGGTACCGTCATTAAAGCGGGTATCTACACCGCAGAAGGCCAAGAAATTACCGTTGCTGAACATTCTTTTCCCACTGAGAGTCCACAAGCAGGTTTTAGTGAACGCAATATGGAAATGCTGTGGGAAGCGGCTTGCAGCGTGATTCGCCAAGCGATTCAAAATAGCCAGCTCAACGCCGCCCAAATTTCCGGTGTCAGCTTTTCTTCTCACGGCAAAGGGCTGTATTTACTCAATAGCCAAGGAAAACCGGTTAGGAATGGGATTGTGTCATCTGATTCACGAGCTCAATCTATTGTTGATGAATGGCACCAAGACGGCACCGCGGATAAAGCTTATCCATTGAGTTTTCAGCAATTATGGGCTTCTCATCCTGTGGCGCTGTTACGTTGGTTAAAACAACACGAGCCCGATAATTATCGCGATACTCAACATGTTTTGATGGTCCACGATTACATTCGCTACCGTCTAACCGACCAAATTGCCTGCGAAGAAACCAATATTTCTGGCAGCCAATTATTTAACCAAACCCTGTCGAGTTATGACCCTAAATTATGCCAACTATTTGGTATTGATGAGACAAATGACAAACTAGCACCGGTGATTAATTCGGCTCAACTTGCAGGAACGGTAACCCACAAAGCCGCTGCTGAGTCTGGACTTGTAGAAGGAACCCCTGTATTTGGTGGCTTCTTTGACGTGGTGGGTGCAGCGTTGGCGTCAGGGGTGAGCCAAAAAGATAAACTCAGCGCCGTAGCCGGAACTTGGACCATTTCAACCCGTGTCTTCGATGAAATTGTGCCTTCAGATTACCCATACGTATGGAGTAAATACTGTATTCCAGGTACCTATTTTGTCCACGAAGGCAGCCCGACTTCCGCCAGTAACCTCGCGTGGTTCACTCGTCACTTCTTCAATCAACGTTTGCAAGATTATAACGTACTGAATCACTGTGTGGCTGAAGGGGCAACACGGCCAAATGATATTCTGTTTTTTCCTTGGCTGTACGGTTCTAACTACCACAGTAATTTGCATGGTGGTCTACTCGGTTTGAGCTCACACCATACGGATGCTGATATTGTTTATGCTATCTATCAAGGAATTGTGTTTTCACATTTGCTACATCAAGACCGTATTGTTGGCCTTGATAATACAACAGAATCTATTCGTTTCACGGGTGGCCCAACACAGTCACCACTGTGGATGCAAATGTTCTGTGATGCCAGTAACTTGCCGTTAGATGTCGTCAATGTACAGCAATCAGGTTGCCAAGCCGCTGCACTTTGTGCCGCAGTCGGAACAGGTTACTATTCAGGTTTTGATGTCGCTATTGCGGCAAGCACACCCAAAATCACGACTTACCAACCAAACGCCGTTGGGTATCAACAGTTACGTGATAAATTTGCCCGCTTTAAAGCAGTTGCAGATGCATTGAGTCAATAACTTGTTGAATAAAAATAAAGGCAGAACTGATAGCTCGGTTCTGCCTTATTTTTTGACATATTAATTGTCAGCGACAACTTTGGTATTAACTGTGGCTGGTGATAATACGGTATCCTGCGGCAAGCTATCGTACTTCACAAACTCGTCCCGTGGGAAAACAAAGACATCGATATCTTTTTCAGGTGTGATAGTCTCCGCCACGATACTTTTCGCTGGGGAGGTTAGGTTAGTTTCTACTCCTAACCACGACGCGAAGTAATCAAATAAATTCCACTCACTTAACATTTCATCGCGAAATTCACGTTTAGTATCATCCGAATTGATGACCACTAATGGGACTTGATATGCCCCTTTCACGAGTTGACCATGGCGTAAGTATAGATTTCCGTCTTTGATATACCCTTTATACTCTGCTTCCAGTGCTTTTACGTGCTGCTTATTGGCTTTGACTAGCCCTTGCCCATGGTCAGAAAAATATAAAATGGAGAACGGGTAATCCCCATTTTTATTATTTTCTTGCAAGATACTATAAATATCGCCAATAAAATCATCACTCAGTTTAATCGCTGAAACATAACAGTTCGCTATACTTCCCCAGCCCGTATCAAATTGCTCAGGGTTAATGTTGTAATTATTTTTAACGAGTTCGCAAGCTCCTTTCGGCCAACCATCATGGTGAGGCCCCCACATATGAACAAAAATGACTTTTTCTTTCTCTGACGGGTTATTTAACGCAGCTTTAAAGGCAGGTAACATTTTAAAATCATTGGTGAGTTTATTCACACTGTCATCAACGACAAACTTTTCTTGCACGAAAAGGTTTTCAAAACCAGGCTTGCTGTCTCTAACCGGTAAAAAATAATTCGCCTTTAGAAAATAATTTGTAAAGCCAATTTCATCATCACCAAAACTGCCATTATTACCGATATAATAAGTTTCATAACCCGCTTTGTTGGCTAAATCAACAACTGAATTATTATTGTAATACGGCTTTTCATGGTGCTGTGTGATCGTCTTTAGATCATTTTTCGCTAAAGCTCGCGTTAAGGTCGGTACCGTATTGGATGCCGCACTAATAAAATTATTGAAAAAACGCCCATTTACCGATGAAAGAAACGGTGTATTTTCTAATGGGTAGCCATAAGTATTCATATAATTCTTATTGGTACTTTCACCAATAATGACAACTTTTATCTTATATTTATCATCGTTTTTTTTAGTGATTTGAATATCACTAGCCGTATTCACGCCATAGCAAATATCTGCATTGCTTTTTGCTGCTTGAATTAACTCAGGTGTACAGGCTTTTTTATAGACGCCGGCACTTTCATTGGTATTTGCTTGAGCCCATGAAACGCTAGCTAACAGAAGCACACTATAAAGTGCGGTTAATTTCATTACTTTCATACTCAGAACCTCATCTTCGTAACTTATTATATTTATGAGTTGCTGTGGTGTAGCCAGGGTAGAGTTTGTGAAATAATGTAGCATTGCACTAAAATTTCACACCTTAATTAATATATTGAAATATTATTTCATTAAAAGACGAAGAAGACGAAATTGAGATACAGCTAACAATAATTAATTATGAAGAATCACGCATTTACTAGGCATATTTTCATGCTAGCTGTATATCAAGAAAGATAAAAAATTAGTAATCAACTAGTTATATACCATAAATTCATTTATCAGAATGAATAATAAGCGTTACACCCATTACATATAGAGTTGTGATAAAGATCTGCAATTAAACATTAATCGCCATTTGATTAGTGATACAGCTCTAATTTTGCTCTTTCCTCACTAGAAAGCATTATGGAACCGGTTCCATAATACATTATTCGCAATGACAAATGGGCAAAATGCCCTTTAATCAGACAGAGGAAAGTCATGAGCAAACACATTATTGTTGTCACTGCGGCCTATGGGGCGCAAACCGTAAAACAATTAGGCGGCCAACAAGCCTTACTCGAAATGATTCAAAACAGCCATGCAGATGGCGTGGAGATCCGCCAAGAGCTTTTGCTGCCGAATGATAGCCTGACGGATATTGCTGATAAGCTACAAGCAAGGCAACTAAAAGCTGTCTATTCTATTCCTGATACCCTATTTCAACAACGAGCTCCTATCGCAATCACCAAATTACAAGGCTATTTCGAAGATGCCAAACAACTCAATGCACGCTTTTTAAAACTATCACTTGGTGAGCTACCTGAGTGCTATGACTTATCCGAAGTTATTGGTGTCATCAATCAATACACCACCCAATTAGTGATTGAGAACGACCAAACAGAAGCCGGTGGTCATATTGCGCCTCTTGAACGCTTTTTTGCTGATGTCAAAACCCAGAATATGCCCATAAAAATGGCGTTTGATATGGCGAACTGGCATTGGCATCGGGAAGATCCGTTAAAAGCCGCACATATTTTTGCTCCCCAAGTCGCTTACATTCACGTTAAAGCCTGCCAATTGCGTGACAACAAACGTGTTGCTGTAGCACTTGATGACAGCGATGGCACTTGGAAAGAAGTGCTAAACGCCCTACCGAATGACGTTCCTTGTGGTATCGAGTTTCCACTCGAAGGCGATGATTTACGTGCAGTCACTGAATACTATGTTTCTCTGTTAAAGACTTTCTAGGTTAGAGGGAGAATTAATTTTATGAAAAACCAATTAGATGTCGTAACTCTTGGTGAGGCCATGATGATGTTCGTCGCCACACAAACAGGGAAATTACATGAGGTCGAAAACTTTGTTCGCCGTGCCGCAGGGGCTGAACTCAACGTTGCTGTTGGCCTTTCACGCCTTGGGTTAAAAACGGGATGGATTAGCCGCTTAGGTAATGACTCTTTTGGGCGTTTTATCCAAGCCACATTGGATAATGAATATATAGATACTCAATGTGTTACGGTAGATTCTCGTTACCCAACTGGCTTTCAACTCAAATCTAAAGCCGAAAATGGAACCGATCCCATAGTAGAGTATTTTCGTCAAGGTTCTGCGGCAAGTCACTTAGATTTAACAGACTTTAATGAAGATTATTTTCTATCCGCACGCCATTTACATTTAAGTGGCGTGGCAGCAGCACTTTCACCCACCAGCTACCAACTGTCACTGCATGCCGCGAAATGGATGCGAAATGCAGGAAAAACACTATCATTTGACCCCAACTTGCGCCCTTCTCTATGGAAGAGTGAAACAGCGATGGTAGAACAGCTCAACCAACTCGCGTTCCAAGCTAATTGGGTCTTACCAGGCTTAAAAGAAGGCAAAATTCTGACGGGCTTCGACCAACCCGAGTCTATTGCTGACTTTTACCTCGCTCAAGGTGTTGAAGCCGTTGTGATTAAAACCGGAGAACACGGCGCATATTATAAAACTGCGGGTAACCAACAAGGTATGGTTCCTGCCGTGCATATTAAACAAGTCATTGATACCGTCGGTGCCGGCGATGGTTTTGCCGTTGGCGTCATTAGCGCCTTACTTGAAGGCTTAACACTACCGCAAGCTGTTGCAAGAGGTAATTTTGTTGGAGCTAGAGCCATTCAAGTTATAGGTGATAGTGAAGGCTTACCAACTCAAGCGCAATTGCAGCATGAAATGGCATTACTCTCCGCCACCACCACTAAAGCTGCATGTTAAAAGGAAATCGATTATGACAATGAATACTCCAGCAGCGTCACGTTGGTGGCGCATCATGCCAATCGTGTTTATCACCTATAGCCTTGCTTATTTGGATAGAGCAAACTACAGCTTTGCCGCCGCTGCAGGTATCAACGCTGACTTAGGCATTACCAAAGGGATGTCGTCACTACTCGGCTCATTATTTTTCCTTGGCTATTTCTTTTTCCAAATACCAGGCGCTATCTACGCGGAAAAGCGCAGTGTCCGCAAACTGATTTTTGCCTGTATTTTTCTCTGGGGAATGTTTGCCAGCTTAACGGGAATGGTCAGTAATATCCCAATGCTAGTGATTATTCGCTTTAGTTTGGGTGTCGTTGAAGCCGCCGTGATGCCAGCGATGCTCATCTATATCAGTAACTGGTTCACTCAATCAGAACGCTCACGCGCCAATACCTTTTTAATTTTAGGTAACCCAGTCACGGTGTTGTGGATGTCCGTGCTATCCGGTTATCTCATTCAAGCGTTCGGTTGGCGTGAAATGTTTATCATTGAAGGGGTTCCAGCGATTTTGTGGGCTTTTTTCTGGTGGAGAACAGCACGTGATAAACCAAGCCAAGTGAATTGGCTAAGCCAGACTGAAAAAGAGACATTAGATAAAATTCTCAGTGACGAACAGAAAAACATCAAACCTGTCCGTAACTACCGTGAAGCTTTTAAATCACGTAACGTGATTTTACTGTGCGCCCAGTATTTTTGCTGGAGCATCGGTGTGTATGGCTTCGTACTGTGGCTGCCATCTATTATTCGTGGAGCATCTAACCTTGGGATGGTAGAAACAGGCTGGCTTTCTGCCGTTCCTTACCTTGCGGCAACCTTAGCGATGATCCTCGTATCATGGGCATCTGACCGTATGCATAACCGCAAACTATTCGTTTGGCCAATGCTTTTACTCGGTGCGATTTGCTTCCTCGGTTCGTACTTACTCGGTAGCACGAATTTTTGGTTCTCTTATACCTTATTAGTGATTGCGGGTGCAGCAATGTACGCCCCATATGGGCCCTTCTTCGCTATCATTCCTGAAATGTTGCCAAAGAACGTTGCAGGTGGTGCAATGGCATTAATCAATAGTATGGGCGCATTAGGTTCATTCTTTGGTTCATGGTTTGTTGGCTATTTAAATGGAGCAACCGGTAGCCCAAGTGCTTCGTATATGTTTATGGGACTCGCATTATTAGCCTCGGTTTTCTTTACCTTGATAGTCAAACCAAACCAAGAACAAAACAGTGATGTTGTCATCACGAAGCATGCTTAAAAGGGATACTATGAAACAGAATATTATTTTATATAAATCCATTCCTACGGATCAACTTGAACGGCTACAGCAACACTTTAATGTTACTGTATTTGATAGCGTTACACCTGAAAATCTCGCTAGCTTTAAACAAGCGTTATCCCGCGCTGACGGCATTATCGGGGCCAGCTATCCTATCACGGCAGATGACATTGCCAATGCTCCGAATTTGAAAGCGGCATCGACCATTTCCGTTGGTGTCGATCAATTTGATATTGATGCAATGAATGCTAGAAAGATTGCATTAATGCATACACCTAATGTATTAACCGAAACCACCGCCGACACCATTTTTACGTTAGTGCTTTGCAGTGCACGCCGCATTATCGAAATGGCTGAGATGGTCAAAAATGGCCAATGGACTCAAAGTATTGGTGAAGATGCATATGGCAGTAATGTGAATGGGAAAACTATCGGTATTTTAGGCATGGGCCGCATTGGCTATGCCGTTGCCAAACGCGCTTATTTAGGCTTCGGGATGCCAGTTCTCTATTACAATAACCATATCCACCCCGATGCAGAAACCCAACTTAAGGCACGTCGTTGTGACCTCGATACGTTGCTGGCAGAATCGGATTTTGTCTGTGTCGTGCTGCCATTATCAGCGTCAACCGAAAAGTTGATCGGTAAAAATGAGTTGGCAAAAATGAAACCCAGTGCATTTTTGATCAACGGTTCAAGAGGCCGTATCGTCGATGAAGCCGCCCTGATCGATGCATTAGAAAGTGGCACAATTCGCGGGGCGGGTTTAGATGTGTTTGAAGTTGAACCCCTTCCAAGCAACTCTAAGCTACTCACGCTGCCAAATGTGGTTGCTCTGCCGCACATCGGTTCTGCCACCCATGAAACCCGTTATGCTATGGTCGAATGTGCCGTTGATAACCTAATAGCGGCTTTAAAGGGTGACCTAAGCCAAAACTGTGTTAACCCTGAAATAGCAAAATAGCTGGAATGCCCTAATTTATTAGGGCTCTTTGGCTCTTTAACCATCAATGCGCATGAGCGTGTCCCGGGCGAGCAACATTGCTTCGCTCACACTCGGTCAAAAATTGGATAGAATTCAGTTTACTGGTTGATGGCGCTAAATAATATAATCCGACGGTTTTTTGACTGGGTGAGTATATCTCCAACATGCCATTGACATCAGAATAATAATCACCTTTATTTATCACGATGTTAAAATCTTTTATTTTCTCAACGCGTCGCTGTTCCGTACTTTTCACTAACGGATAACTCATATACTCATAGCCAACAAAATCAACGATATTAACCTGATTATTATTGAAAAAGACTTGTACCTTACTTGCACCCGTTGGAAAGATAAATTTGCCATTTCGCTCTAATGTGATGTGATTATAGCTTTGGTCAACTTGGCAGGTATATTCTTTGATACCGCTTCTGGTGCTACACCCCGCTAAAACAAGGCTAGCTAGCAATAATATCCCTATCTTTCTCATATGTTCCCTATGCCCTCAAAATGGTTATAACATAATCTGCATATCAGTATACATGCAACAAACCTTAAGCCAAATTGAGAAATAGTAACGAAATTTTAAGAACCGAATAACTTAGCCCCAAAGACTACAATGTCGTCGATTTTCGGATCAGCAATTCCCCATTAAATAAATATTGCATTGGTGGCTTATCTGGGTTTTCAAGTTTTTCCAATAAGCACTCCACCGCTTTATGCCCCATTTCCGCTGTCGGTTGAGACACTGAGGTTACCCCTTGCCCAGCCAATGCCGCCCATTCGAGGTTATCGAAACTCAAAAAGCCAATATCCGTTCCCCAACGTAACCCTTGTTTATTCATGACATATGCCAACTGCAAAGTGAGCACTCCATTAGCGGCAACAATCACTTTGCGCATACCACGATGTGCAGTACAAAAATCGGCAACAATGGCCTCCAATTTTGTAGGGTCAGGCAAGGTCACTTCATGAAATTCGCTTTGGATATGTTGATGGCTCTGCGATAACGCTTGAAAGGTCTGTAAGCGCTCTTGGCGTGCGCTGTTATACACAATGGGCTCAGTCACGAAGCAAATCGCTTCAAACCCTTGTTCAATCAGATGATTAAAGGCCATTTGTGCAGAAGCGGGGTTATCTAACCCAACCATGTCACTGGGAAAATTGTCGATTTTTCTATCTAACAAGACGAAAGGTAGGGTGGTTTCTTTCAGCACTTCAATGAATTGTTCGTTAACACCCGCTGAATTTATGATAAGTCCATCAACGCGGTAACCTTTTAGCAATTGAATAAATTGGCATTCACGCTCAATGCTGTTATCTGCATTGCAAACCACGGTCATGAAACCTTGTTTGATTGACTCGGCTTCTACCCCTTTTAATACTTCAACAGAGAATGGGTTACCGATATCGGCAATAATCAAACCAATCAAGCCTGTCCGCCCATGTTTCAAGCTGCGCGCCATTTGGTTTGGGCGATAGTTTAATTCACGAATGGCGCTTTCAATGCGTTGACGTAAATTATCAGAAAGCAAATGAAATTCACCATTCAAATAACGTGAGATACTGGTTTTCCCTGCCTGAGCTTTGGCAGCGACATCTTTGATCGTGGCAACTTTTTGCGTTTTCGGGGCCATAGCTTCAGGTTTTTCCATTCTCTAGAAATATCACCAAGAGGTTATCTTACTCGAATAAGCATCATTTTACTTGTGGTATTGCGTTAACTTGCTGTTTTAACCATTGAATAAAAATATCCGCCTTTGGGTTTCGTTTATCATTTAGCATCGCAAAATAGTGGCGCTGTTGACACTTCAGCGAAATATCACCAAATGGCATTACCAGTTCTTGGCGCTTTAAGCGTTTTTCAACCAATTGTTTACGTCCCATCGCCACACCGGCATGGTTCATTGCGGCAACAATCGCTAAATCAGAGCGATCAAAGCATAGGTTTCGGCGATGAGGAAACAAGGTTAATTGGTAATGTTCACTCCACGCCTTCCATTCATCATAATCAGAGTTACTGCTCCAAGCTTGTCTATCATGTAGCAAAGTACAATTTTTCAATTGATGAATATTATTAAGCAAATCATGTTGTTTAGCATATTGCGGACTACAGACCGGAACAATTGACTCTGACATTAAATCTTCACAATATAAATTGGGCCGAGTGATATCATCATAATAAATAGCAATATCAATGCCATAGCCACGAAAGTTAACGTCATCGTTGCCCGTTAATAGATTTAACTGAATTGAGGGATATTGGTTAGCAAAATCCGCAATTTTGGGAATTAACCAGCACTGGGCGATGGATGGTCGTGAATACACCGTAAGTTCACCCGAGATTTCTTGGTTCTTGATATCAATAATTTCTTGGTTAATATCATCCAAATTTTTGCGTAGTGCCCAATAAATTCGCTCACCATCAATCGTCAGCTCAATACGCCGATGAAAACGCTCAAATAATTTAAAACCTAACTCCCCTTCTAACGTATTAATTCGGTGGCTAACTGCACTGGGTGTTAATGCCAGCTCCTGTGCCGCTAATGCAAAAGAGCTATGCCGTGCTGCTGCTTCAAAGGTATGTAGGCGCGATAGCTGATAACTTGATAGCCGTTTATTCCATTGAATAAATCCAGATTGCTCAAATTGATTGAAATTTTCTGACATCAACGCCTCCAATAAAAACAACGATACTCAATGATTTCTACAATACCCTTTTTAAGATGAATTTAGATGACCCAAAGACGCTATTCTCCGTTTTATATGACTAATATCACACCTTTGAGTTAATTTGATTCATCTAAAGCTCGTGTTTCATCGTTTGTCACCACTGAATATTTATTATCCAATAGAAAAACAATAACAAGATGATCAGAGGTAGGATATGGACTCTACAATGTGGATGATTGGTACTTTAGTTATCAGTATTTTACTAATCATCGTTTCAATTATTAAATTTAAGTTTCATCCCTTTTTAGCACTTTTACTCGCCAGCTTCTTTGTCGGTATCTCCATGCAAATGAATCCATTGGAGATGGTCAACGCTATCGAAAATGGCATTGGGGGTACACTTGGTTTCTTAGCTGCCATTATCGGGCTAGGAACTATTCTTGGAAAAATGATGGAAATCTCCGGGGCAGCAGAGCGAATTGGGGTGACATTACAAAAAAGCCGTTGGTTGACTCCCGATGTCACCATGGTACTCATTGGGTTAATCTGCGGTATCACCCTGTTTGTTGAGGTCGGTGTGGTGTTACTGATCCCACTCGCATTTTCCATTGCCAAAAGAACCAATACTTCATTATTAAAGTTAGCGATCCCATTGTGTACTGCGCTGATGGCCGTCCATTGCATCGTACCGCCACACCCTGCTGCTCTATTTGTCACAAATGAATTAGGTGCTGATATTGGTACGGTGATTGTTGCAGGGTTAGCCGTAGGCCTAGTCGCATCATTAGTCGGCGGGCCACTGTTCCTCAAATTCTTAGGTGACCGCTTACCGTTTAAAACTGTGCCAGAAGCGTTCTCAGATCTTGAGGTACGTGAAGAAAAAGACTTACCTTCTTTAGGTGCGACACTGTTCACGGTGTTATTGCCAATTGCCCTCATGTTAATCAAGACTGCCGCTGACTTGAACATGAGCAAAGATAGCCAGTTATTTACCCTCTTACAGTTTATTGGTAACCCAATAACCGCTATGTTTATTGCTGCTTTTGTCGCTTATTACATGTTAGGGATAAGACGTAACATGGGTATGAGCGTATTACTCAGCAAAACCGAAGAGAGTTTTAGCTCAATCGCTAATATTTTATTGATTATCGGCGCAGGCGGGGCATTTAACGGTATCTTAAAAGGCAGTGGACTGAGCGATTCCTTAGCGATGGTGTTATCTGGTATTGATATGCACCCAATTTTACTGGCTTGGCTAGTCGCCATTATTCTTCATGCCGCTGTCGGTTCTGCCACCGTTGCGATGATGGGCGCAACGGCGATTGTTGCTCCGCTAATGCCAATGTACCCACACATTAGCCCAGAAATTATGACATTAGCCATTGGCTCAGGCGCAATTGGCTGCACTATCGTCACTGATTCATTGTTCTGGTTAGTCAAACAGTACTGTAATGCGACTTTAGCCGAAACATTCCGTTTTTATAGTGTCGCCACGTTGATTGCGTCTTTCGTCGCGCTGGCCGGGACTTTTGCACTTTCATTTGTGATTTAAAAGAGAGTAATTATGACTCAGATAAATGTTGATAAGTTAATTGCTGACTACCCTTTAGTTCAGGACTTAATCGATTTAAAGCAAATTGCGTGGTTCAACCCAAAGGTCACGACGACCCAAGCGGGTTTGCCTTATGTCGGGCTTATCATTGAAGATGTTCAAGATGCAGAAGCGCGCTTAACCCGCTTTGCGCCTTATTTGATGAAAGCGTTTCCAGAAACTCAAGCGACACAAGGGATTATTGAATCTGAAGTTATCGATATTCCCAACATGCAGGCCGCGCTGGAAAAACGGTATCAAACGCCAATAACAGGGAAAATGTTACTGAAAAAAGATAGCCACCTGCCAATTTCAGGGTCAATCAAAGCCCGCGGTGGCATCTATGAGGTTTTAACCCATGCAGAAAAATTGGCTTTAGAAGCTGGTTTATTATCAACAGATGATAATTACGAAATTTTATTCTCAGAACAATTTCGTCAATTCTTTAGCCAATACCGCATCGCGGTGGGCTCAACCGGTAACCTTGGCATGTCCATCGGTATTATGAGCGCTAAACTTGGCTTTAGCGTCAGCGTGCATATGTCCGCAGATGCCAGACAATGGAAAAAAGACAAATTGCGTTCACATGGTGTGAATGTTGTGGAATATGAGCAAGATTACAGCATCGCCGTTGAACAAGGCCGTAAAGAAGCAGAAAAAGACCCAAACTGCTTTTTTATTGATGATGAAAACTCCACAACCCTATTTCTTGGCTATGCCGTCGCAGGCCTTCGCCTAAAAAAACAATTTGTAGAGCAAGGGATTACAGTGGATAACGACCACCCGCTATTTGTCTATTTACCTTGTGGTGTTGGTGGTGGCCCCGGTGGCGTTGCTTTCGGGTTAAAACTCGCCTTTGGGGATGCCGCCCATTGCTTATTTGCAGAACCAACGCATTCACCTTGTATGTTGTTAGGAGTACATACCGGGTTACATGATGGCGTGTCAGTTCAAGAGATTGGTATCGATAATATCACTGCCGCTGATGGCCTTG
This sequence comes from Providencia rettgeri, assembly GCF_013255915.1. GTDB lineage: Bacteria > Pseudomonadota > Gammaproteobacteria > Enterobacterales > Enterobacteriaceae > Providencia > Providencia hangzhouensis. Next base: position 4,024,196 of record NZ_CP053896.1, read on the forward strand.
CCGTTGGCCGCGCATCCGGTTTTGTGGGGCGCGCGATGGAGCGGTTGATTGATGGTTATTACACTATCGATGATAGCGAAATGTATAACCTGTTAGGCTTACTCAACCAGACCGAATCTATTAAATTAGAGCCTTCGGCCTTGGCGGGTATGACTGGCTGTGTGCATGTCACGCAAAACACAGATTATTTGCAATCCAAATCACTCACGCCTAAGCAACTGGCCAACGCAACACATCTGGTATGGGCAACAGGTGGCGGTATGGTACCCGCAGATGAGATGCAAAAATATTTATCACAAGCCAATCTAAGTTAACAATTAACATGTTCAAAGCCCTCCTCACGTTAAATGATATGAGGGCTTTTTACCATCAGCCGCAAATTATTAGTTTTGCAATGATTGCCCCGGTAATGGGACTAAATCACTTTCAATATAGCGTCTCACTAAAGTCGCGAGCGCGACTAATGAGTCCAAATGAGTCCTTTCCCAACCGTGGGAGCTATCTAGTGCGAAACATGCTAAAGCCGCACGAATATCCCATCCTGCATCAATTGCTGCAGCACTATCCGAACGATAGTGTTTAAACGTATCGCGGACGTGAGGAATGTCATACTGCTGGCATAATTGTAATAAATGCCGCGTAATTGCTAAATCAAACGGGCCGGTTCTGTCGCGAAAAGCTAAAGTGAGTGCGTCATCCCGTGTAGTTTGGTCAGGGGCAGAAACAGAGTTATCAATCGCTAATAATTCTTGAACCTGCGGACCAAAACCGTGGGTGCCTCCGATACCGACCTCTTCTGAAATCGTGAACATCATTTGGCAAGATACCGCTGGCACAATACCGTCATCCACCAGTGATTTTAATGCGGCTAACATCACTGCACATCCGGCTTTATCATCCAAATGACGCGATACAATAAAACCGTTATCAATGAATTCGGGTTGAGCATCCACTGCAACAATATCACCGACGTTTAAGCCATGGGATTGCAAATCAGCAAAGTTATAACAGGGGGCATCAAGGCGAATTTCTAAATTATCCCAATCGGCTACTTGGGTATCTACCTCAGTATTAAAACGGTGCCCTGAGGCTTTTAATGGCAAAATTGTCCCACGATATTGGTGATCATCACTAAATACTGTCACCCTTGCACCTTCCGCAAAACGGGCTGCCCATGTGCCTGTATTACGCAGTGCCAAACGCCCATTCGGTTTGAGTTGTGTCACCATCGCCCCTAATGTATCAAGGTGTGCGGCCAATGCACGTTTAGGTTCTTCAGAACCGAGTGTGATATAGAGCACCCCGCGGCGTGTGTATTTTGGTGTAAACCCCAACTCCGACAACCATTGGTGAGTTTGCGCAACGGCTTGTTCAGTCATCCCTACAGGGCTAGGTGTGCATAATAATGTTTTTAATACAGAGGTCAGATATACTTTATCTATCATTATATTACCTATCTTCACTTAAGAAACGTTCTTGTAATGTGGCTTGTAGCGCTAACATGGCTTGTTCTGCATAAGCCATATGTGCTTCCATTACCGATTGAACTTTAGCGGCATCTTTACGGCGTAAAGCCTCGATTAATTGATATTGGTATTCGATGCCTTGTCGCCTGTCGACAGGCTCAGGTTTTAAATAAATGTCCTGACAAACGGCTAAGTCTTTGAGTAAGCGTTGTAAAAAATGGCAGATAAACACTAATAAAACGTTATCGGAATAGCTAGCGACCACCGCATGAAAATCCAGTTCTGCCATTCGTTGCTGCCAGCGTTCATTTTCATCTACGGGCTCATGGTCATAAATGGCGATGGTATCGTACAGCTTTTGAATTCCTGCGTTATCGATATTATCAATGGCACTGACTGCTACCACCGGTTCTAATAATTTACGTAACGTATAAATATCCTTGATTGATATATCCCGCGTAAATAAATAGTTTGATAACAAACTCATCGCTCGCGCTTCAGTCATTGAATCAATAAACGCGCCACCACCAGGCCCAGTTTTTGTTTTAATTAACCCTTGAACTTCCAATGACTTTAATGCTTCTCTCACAGTGCTTTTGCTAGCGTTATAATGTTCAATTAGCTCTTTTTCTTGTGGCAAACGGTCACCGGGTATGAGGTTATTGGCCATAATGGTTTCTTTTATCGCATTGACGATTTCATCAGTACGTTTAATACGCACTGACTCTATCGTCATTGGCTTATTGGTGCTCATATTAGCTTCTCAACTGGTTTAAATAAGTTTCTAATCGACTGAATCAACACGAATTCGTGGGGCACTTGCCAATAAATTTCGCGTATATTCATGCTCCGGTGCGGCAAATAAGCTGCGGGTATCTCGACATTCTAGCAAATCCCCTAAATAGAGTACGGCAACTCTATCTGCAATCGACTCCACTACCGCCAAATCATGGCTAATAAATAAATACGACAATGAAAACTGTTGTTTAAGTTGTTCTAATAACAATAAAACTTGCGCTTGTACCGAAACATCCAGCGCACTAACGGGTTCATCAAGTACCAATATTCGTGCATCCGCAGCTAATGCTCTCGCAATCGCTAACCGCTGTGCCTGCCCTCCTGAAAACTCATGAGGATAGCAAGCTAAAGCGTCGATTGGCATATTGACGGCTTCGAGTAATTCCGCCAAACGCTTCGCTCTTTGTGATGTGTTCATGTGCTTTAAGTATTTCAATGGAACCGTTAATGTCTCGCCTATCGTTTTACGGGGGTTCAAAGATGCAACCGGGTCTTGAAAAACGTACTGAATGGCTTGCCCAAATGCACGTGAACCATGTTGCAGCCATTCGGCACGAGTTTGCCCTAATACCGTGATTTCCCCCGAGGTTTCACGCTCCAACCCAACTAAAATACGCGCTAAGGTACTTTTTCCAGAGCCACTCTCCCCTACAACAGCAAGGGTTTCACCTTCATAGAGCGATAATGAAATATTTTTTAGTGCGTGAACTTGGCGTCCACGAGGGTGAAATAGGCTTCTTGGCTGCCCGAAGGTTTTCACCAACTGATTAACCTCAATCACTTTTTTCATTAAACCTCCTGAGCCGATGTTAAATCATCACCATTGGGCTGATGACCATAAAGTTGTTGGACTTGTTTTAAAAATCCACGCCCTTCCCCTAATTTAGGGACACTGGCGATCAGGCGTTGTGTGTAAGGATGCTGAGGCTGGCGTAATACCGTTTGTGTCTCCCCTGTTTCAACTATCTCACCTTGCTGCATGACGGCAACACGGTCGCAAATTTGGTTAATAACCGCGAAATCATGGGTAATAAATAAGAGTGCAACACCGCGTTCACGGCGTAGTTGGTTGAGTAACTCTAAAATACGCGCCTGCACCGTAACATCTAATGCGGTGGTCGGCTCGTCGGCAATAATCAACACAGGATCATTAGCCAATGCCATCGCTATCCCTACCCGCTGGCGCTGCCCGCCCGAAAGCTCATGGGGGTAGGCATCAAAACGCTCCTGCGCATCTGGGATCCCAACGCTATCCAATAATTCAATGGCTTTATTTTTCGCCTCATAGAATGACAACGATTGGTGAGCAGTAATGGCCTCACGCAATTGCACACCTATGGTAAATTGCGGATGGAGTGTCGTCAGCGGGTCTTGGAAAATATAGGATACCTTCGCACCGCGACGGCGCTGCATAACAGATAACGGTAATGACAACATTTCTTCATGTTCTACATAAATACCACCAGCGGTAACCAACGCAGGAGGCGATGCAAGCAACCCCATTACAGATAAAGCCGTAACACTCTTACCCGAACCGCTTTCTCCAATTAGCCCTAAACATTCCCCCGCACCAACGGTAAAACTGATCCCTTTTACCGTTGGGCGTAATTGATTTCCTTGGCGAAAAGCGACCGACAAGTCTTTGACTTCTAATACCGCTTGTTCACCTCCCGTTTTCGCAGGAATATTAACTCTGTCAGTCTGTGTCATCGGTTGTGAGCGCTGTAAAGCTCCTGATTTTAACCGTGGATCAAGAATGTCACGCACGCCATCCCCTAACAGGTTAAAACTAATCACAATAAGAAAGATCATAATACCAGGTACCAATGCCACATGAGGAGCAACAAACATTTGTGCGCGCCCTTGCCCTAGCATTGAACCTAAATCTGCATTCGGTGGTTGAGTACCTAGCCCTAAAAATGACAAGCCTGCCGTCTCTAAGATCATCCAGCCAATGGTCGTTGACATGGTAACCACAATGATTGGCAAGACATTCGGTAACACTTCCGTTAATAGGACTTGTAGGTGGTTTTTACCTGACAACCTTGCAGCTTGAATAAAGTCTCTATCACGTAACCCCACCGTTAACCCACGAATATTCCTAGCAAAAAAGGGAATATTCACTAATGCGATAGCATACAACGCATTGAGTAGTCCTGGCCCAAGTACCGCTACAATCGCTAATGCCAATAAAATGTATGGAAATGCCATTAGCATATCAATACAACGCATCAATAATGTATCGGTACGGTGGCCAACATACCCAGCAACCAAGCCAATCAGGGTGCCGAATATTGCCGCAATCAGTGTTGCGGAAATACCGACCAATAGAGATACTCGCGTTCCCCACAGCAATCGAGACAAAATATCTCGCCCTAAATGGTCAGTACCTAATAAATGGCCAGATGAAAAAGCGGGAAGTAGCCGATTAACTAAATCCGTTTCATCAGGATTAGCAAGGGGAAGCCAAGGCGCTAAAAATGCCAAGAGCATAATGATAGATAACGTAAATAAGCCCAAAGTTGCTAAACGGTTCGCCAGTAATAATGAGCCAATCGATTGGCGATGACGATGCTGAATAACAGGGGTCACTGACTGGCTCATGATTTCAACCTCGGGTCTAACATGGCTTGCACAACATCTGCAAGTAAATTGATAAAGACATAGGACGCTGCTGCAATCAATACGCCCCCTTGAACTAAAAACAAGTCACGGGTTGCGACAGCCTTCACTAGCATTGCGCCGAGCCCCGGCCACTGAAAAACGGTTTCAATATACACCGCACCACCAAAAACAAAGCCCGCTTGGATACCAATGACTGGGATAACGGAAACCAGTGCCATGCGAAATGCATGGCGAAAAATCACTTTGCGCTCGCTCAAGCCTTTTGCTCTTGCGGTACGAATAAAATCAAGTCGCAGTACTTCTAACATTGCTGTGCGTGTCAAACGCGCTATCACCCCTGTTGCGACTAATGAAAGCGTCACTGCGGGTAAAACAAGGTGATGCAATAAATCGCTCAGGCCACCGCCTTGCCAAATATCGTACATTCCTGATGCCGGAACCCATTGTAATTGAACAGAAAAAAGCATAATCATCAATAAGCCGATCCAAAAAGATGGCATTGAGATCCCCAATAAAACAGCAAGTGTAATAAATCGGTCACTCCAACTGAATTGACGAATAGCGGAAAGGACTCCGGCCAGTAACCCTAAAATTGAACTCAGTAATAATGCACTTCCGCCCAAAATTAATGTGGCAGAAAATCGCTCTAAAACTTCATCAACAACTGGCCGGTTAAGAACAAATGAACGGCCAAAATCACCCGAAATTAAATTATGCATCCAAATAAAATATTGCTGATATAACGGCTTATCCAACCCAAGCTCTGTTTTTACTCTCGCCACATTTTCAGGAGTTGCCCAAGGGCCAAGCAGCGCTTGAGCCGGGTCTCCAGGGATCATTGCCATGATAAAAAAGACAATTAACGTCAAACCAATCAGTATGGGTATGGTCGCTAAAATGCGTTTCAAACAGTATAACCACATAATTTTTCCCCATAAAATCAAAAGATTAATTGAATATTTAATTCACATTAATCAATCTTTACGAACGTCTTTAAGTAATAAGTTAAAGTTAGGCTGCAATTTGAAATGTCTAACATGCTCATTAGCGACCGCATTTTGCTTCCAATTCGCCACAAATAACCAAGGGGCATCTTGATGAACAATTTTTTGTACTTGCCGATATAGCTGGGCGCGCTCCTCGAGATTATTGGTGACTCGAGCTTTGTCTAATAACCTATCGAGCTGCTTGTTACTGTAATAACCAGAATTGAACCCGCCTTTATCCGGCCAAGAAGCGCTATGTAAGGTTAAAAAAGGCAAAGTATCTGGGTCATTCGTCATCCATGCCATTTCGGCCATATGCGCTTGTTTTAGACCTGCATTGACCTTTGATAGGTAAGTATTCCATTCAAAGGTTTGAATTTCGACAGATAGCCCAACCGCTTTCAGGTCTGCTTGAATGGCTGTCGCCATGGGGATCGGGTCTAGCATCCCTGAGCCCCCTTCCGTGACATAAAAAATAACTTTTTGCCCTTGAGCTCCCGCTTCTGCTATCAATTGGCGTGCTTTTTCAGGGTCATAAGGATAAGCCTCTGTTTCTGCATCAAATGCCCAATCGAATGCCGATGGGATGGGCCCTTGTGCTACCCCCGCAGAGTCCTGAAGAATGTATTTCACAATATTGTCTTTATTTACCGCGTAGTTAACGGCTTGCCTCACACGTACATCATCAAATGGTGGCTGAGACGCATTGAGCATGGCATACCAAACATGCGGCCCTACGGCTTCATAAACATGAAAGCGGTTGTCATTAACAAATAATGGGACGTTATCAGCAGGGACTTCTACCATGGCATCAATCCCCCCCGATAACATTTCGGCTACCCGAGTATTGGCGTCAGTGATAGGCCGAAAAACAACATGTTTTAAACTGGGTTTACCATCCCAATAGTCTTCATTAGCGGATACGACTACCCTTTGGTTTGCGGTCCACTCATCAAACTTGAAGGGACCTGTTCCGCTAGGGTGCCGGCTAAAGTCTTTGTCATATTTCTTTACTGCTGCGGGTGAAACAATCAGCCCTGCTGGTGTCGCTAAGTTCGATAAAAACGGGGCAAACGGTTCTTTTAAGGCAAACACCACCGTTTTATCATCTGGAGTTTCTATCTTGTCTATTGCAGAAAAGAAAAATGATAATGGGAATGGCCCTGTATGGTAGTATGGGTGCTGGTTATCCAACATTCGCTCAAATGTGAATTTAACTGCATCCGCATTGAATGGGCTACCATCGTGAAATTTTATATTCTCGCGTAAGTGGAAAGTATATGTGAGGCCATCATCACTAACAGACCATGATTGGGCTAAAGCAGGTTCAAGCGTCAATGTACCATCCGCATTACGAACTAACCCTTCATACAAGTTAACCAAAATTCGAGAATCATTCGCAGCGGTTGCCACTTGTGGGTCTAATGACTGCGGCTCAGCAACTTGCCCTAATAACAAGACATCAGGATGGTTCACCGCCAATGTCGGTAGCGAAATAAAGCATAAAAGCCAAAAACTGGCTATCCACCCACATAAACGCATTTTCATTTGCTTCCCCCTGAGTGCTGACATTGCTATATGATTGTGAAGTGTGATTTGTGTCAATTTTGTTAATAATTTTATCTTTTTCTTTATTTATGATGATAAATTATATTTCAAGCAAGAATTTATAATGATAAATTTGATCAAGGTCTAATTTATGAGGTGTAAAATGACATTTTCAATTGTGGCGCGCTGCCCATTGACAGGAAAAATAGGTGCAGCGACGGCAACAGGTGGCCCTGCGGTTGGTGCATTGGTCTTACATGGCAAAAGCCAAACGGGGGCAATCGCAACTCAAGCAATGACCAACCCCATTGCTGGCTTAACAGGTATTGAATATTTGCAGCAAGGCCATAATGCGAATAAAAGCTTAAATCATCTGGTTAAGGAAGATATTGACTGTGAACGGCGACAATTAATTATTATGGATAACTATGGTGATACAGCTGATTGGACAGGTCAATATTGCTTACCTTGGTGTGGAAGTCTATCGGAACCCAACTTAGCCATTGCTGGAAATATGTTAGTAGGTGAACAGGTTCTAAGCGCTATTTATCAAAGCTATTATAAAAATGCTGACCAAGATCTGGCTGTTCGATTACTCATTGCCATGCAAGCCGGTGCCGATGAAGGTGGTGATTATCGAGGCATCCGCTCCGCTGCATTAAAAGTATGGAATGACCGGCAATACGCAGACATTGATATTCGCTGCGATTGGTCAGAAGCACCGCTATCAGCGCTTGAAACCATCCTTCAACAGGTTCGCTCCGAGGATTATGCTAATTTTTTCGCGCAAATCCCCACAGGAAATGAATATATCGCTAATAAGTGAAGCTATCATGGTGCATATCGACTAATAAAGTAAAATAACTGAATGATGTGTACCTGAAGTAAAAGTAACTATTTATGAAAATATTATTAACTGCATGAATAACTCTGTATTTTTTATCATTAAAGCCAGTTTAGCTTATTATTCAATTTATCATTCATTACTTAATCTTAATTATTCACTCTTGTCATACGTCCTATTAATTTTTACTATTCGTTGCCATCAGAAAATAAGTGGTTATTTTTAACAACATTAAAAATAATGAAAAACATCTATTGCTTTAAATTTATCTAATTCTATCTCATAAATGATTACGATAATTAACCTTAATAAAGACTAGGTTATTTATTTTTGTTTAGACACTTCACCACAGAAACAAAATAACATTTATTATCAACTTGTTATATACCAACTCCCCAGCTAACCTAGTGGACAATATTTATGCAACCTAACCAATCAATATTAAATACGTTTAAATACTGCAAGCCTTAACAAATGGATGATTAATAATCAAATGAACAAAAATAGCTCAAAAAGTACATTTAAAACTCATTTATATATTAATTTCCCAATTTTAGAACTTAAGGGATATTCAGAATTTTCATCTATGGTGAAATATTAATCTCCCTCTTTGACCCCCTCATCAATTATTGCCTTTAAGCTAAATTTTCATATTTACACCTGTACACTTTTAATGACATTAACATTAAAAAAATATTAATTCTTATATCTCTAAAATAAAGTAATCACCTACAAAGCCTTTACAGCACTGAGTAGATCAATTTACGTCGCATTTCATTTCAATGACCTTTATTAACAAATGCTACCGCCACTTAACAATTACAAAATATATGATAAGATCATTATCTCAATTTGAAATTATTTACTATATAAAAAACAAGATTGTTATTGAGGTTATAGATGAAAATCTCGAGAAGAAAGCTATTATTAGGGGTTGGTGCTGCTGGTGTTCTAGCAGGAGGTGCTGCGGTTGTTCCTATGATTAATCGTGAAGGTCGTTTTGAATCGACTAAATCACGTGTACCTGCTGTTGCCGGTACTGAAGGCAAATTACCTGAGTCTGCGGATGCAGTCATCATCGGTGCTGGCCTTCAAGGGATCATGACCGCAATTAACCTTGCAGAGAAAGGTCTTAATGTTGTTATCTGTGAAAAAGGTGTTGTCGGTGGTGAGCAATCAGGCCGTGCATATAGCCAAATCATCAGCTACAAAACCTCTCCAGCTATTTTTCCTTTACACCACTATGGGAAAATTCAATGGCTCGGTATGAACGAAAAAATCGGTGCTGATACTAGCTACCGTGTTCAAGGCCGCGTTGAAGTGCCTTCAAGCGAAGAAGATTTAGAAATTTCAAGAGCGTGGATTAAGTCTGCATCTGAAAACCCAGGTTTCGATACGCCTTTACGTACCCGTATGATTGAAGGTACTGAACTGGCTAATCGTCTGGTTGATGCGCAAACCCCATGGAAAATTGGTGGTTTTGAAGAAGACTCTGGTAGCCTTGACCCAGAAGTTGTTACGCCAACGATGGCAAACTACGCTAAATCAATCGGTATTCGCATCTACACTAATTGTGCAGTACGTGGTATTGAAACTGCAGGCGGCAAAATTTCTGATGTTGTCACTGAAAAAGGTGCAATCAAAACGTCTCGTGTTGTTCTGACGGGGGGTATTTGGTCGCGTCTGTTCATGGGTAACTTAGGTATTGACGTTCCAACACTAAACGTTTATCTGTCACAACAGCGTATTACTGGCGTACCAGGTGCACCAAAAGGTAACGTACACTTACCTAACGGTATTCACTTCCGTGAACAAGCTGATGGGACTTATGCTGTTGCACCACGTATCTTTACCAGCTCTATCGTTAAAGACAGCTTCCTGTTAGGCCCAAGATTCCTACATGTATTAGGTGGCGGTGAATTACCATTAGAATTCTCTCTTGGTAAAGACTTATTCAACTCCTTCATGATGGCAACATCTTGGAATTTAGACGAGAAGACTCCATTCGAAGAGTTCCGTACGGCAACAAATACACCAAACAATGAACACTTAGATGGCGTTCTAGAAAGACTGAGAAAAGAGTTCCCAGTATTTAAAGAGTCTAAAGTGGTTGAGCGTTGGGGTGGTACTGTTGCACCAACGGATGATGAAATTCCAATTATTTCAACCATCGAGCAGTATCCAGGTCTGGTCATCAACACCGCTACAGGCTGGGGTATGACAGAAAGCCCTGCATCTGGTCGATTAACGGCAGAATTGTTAATGGGTGAAACACCATTTATCGACCCTACGCCGTATAAACTTTCTCGTTTTAACTAAAAAACGGGGAAAATAACGATTTTTACTGTGGATCTATTAGCGAATAGTTTAAAGTTAAATGAAAGTTTAATTTTTGATAAAATTAATAGATCCTATTTACTTTGATAATGTTAAGGAGTTTACATGCGCTATAAAACTTTATTGCTTTCTCTGCCTTTGATTTTAGGTGTAGCAAGTGCGAATGCAGCTGATGATGTTAAACGCGTTCCAGTGAAAGGATTCCCTATCTCTGAATCAGTAGAAATCAATGCGGGCAACCTCATTTTCCTAAGCGGAAAAGTTCCTTCTAAAATCTCTGCAGACGCTAAAGAAGGCGTTTTAGAGTCTTATGGTAATACCGAAGCACAAACAATCAACGTATTAAAACAAATCCAAGCTAACCTCGAAGGTATGGGTTTGACAATGAATGATGTTGTTAAAATGCAAGTATTTTTAGTTGGTGGTGAAGAAACTCAAGGTACTATGGACTTCGCTGGCTTCATGGCCGGTTACAATAAGTTCTATGAGTCTGAGAAAATTACTAATCTGCCAGCTCGTTCTACCTTCCAAGTCGCTAAACTGGCTAACCCAGCTTGGAGAGTAGAAATAGAAGTGACAGCGGTACGCCCTGCTGCAAAAAAATAAGTTATTCAATAACGAATAGCTAAACGATAATGAGGCATAGTAATGTGCCTCGTTATAATAACACTTCTTAATTGCCACATCTTTCAACATTCCCTCACAGACTGTCATTATTGCTTCCTGTATGCTATTGCTTAAAGTTCTTCAATAAATAAACGTGCTATGCTGCAATCATTAGCACTGCAATCATTAGCACTGCAATCATTAGGGTAAAAATGAGTCATCGCATCAAATAAGGCAATATATGATTAAAGAGTCTCTCAAGATCCACGGTAAAAAACAGTTTGAAATCAAACAAAAAGTTCTATTGCCTCGTAAATCAAAAGAGATCCGCTATCAGGTCGAAAGTTTTTTCTTTCTTCCATCATCATTGCAAGTCAACCCTGATCTATACACGCCATCAAGCCTTCAACGTAGCCTCAAAAACTATATCCGCTTAAGCCCATCCACGGTTAAGCTTTCAGCTTTACCAGAAGAAAATGGCGAATTAGATGACTTAAAACGCTGGTTAGAACAATGTGACCCATTAAACCCACCCTCATTGGACGAGTATGAGAACAAGTTAAAACGCTATGCTTTAACCTTTAAGCGCACGGTACGAATTAATGTCAAAATGATAAGCCAAAACGCCCAACGACAAACAGATGAATACTTAACCGAGTTTATGGCGAACATGGCGAAATGCCTCGGGGTTTATCGGGCGTTAGCGCCACTGGCGGGAAAAATTGAAGAAAGCATTCGCTCAAATGCATTTTCTTATTGCGACGAATTTATGACCTACTACACCATGAATTATTTGCGTGATTTATTAGCTGAGAAGCAAATACCGTTACGTGAAGAAATCCGTCATTTTTGGTATCAAGAAATGCGTTACCTAAAGAAACAATACCCTGATTGTTTTCCCAGTGATGAAACTGATGCCGAATTAGTGACATATCGTCGCAATTTATTGAAAAAATACATCAATCGCTACCTTTACTTAGAGATCCGCCATAAACGTGGGTTGCCATTATTATTGCACTCCATTTATGGTATCGCTGCAGCAATCTCAATGATTTTTGCCACGTTAATCGCCTTTCTTTGGCAAGGAAAATATGGCGCGTTGAGTGCAAATTTATTTTTAGCTATGGTTATTGGCTATATTTTCAAAGATAGGCTGAAAGAAATCGGTCGTGAGCAACTCTATCGCGTTTTCCAAAAGTGGATCCCGGATAGACAGCTACGTATTTATCGTGAAGGTGTTAAGGCCCCTGTCGGGCTATGCAAAGAGTCTTTTCGCTTCATCAGTGAAAACATGCTCTCCCCTGATATCCGTGAAATGCGACAAAAATCCCATTGGGTTAATTTAGTTAATGTCCAACGTATGGAAGATATCCTGTATTACCGCAAAGATGTATTGCTACATAACCGCCATTCGGTGTTTGAAAAAAACCAATCATCAATTGCTGATATCACACGCTTTAATATTTCAGATTTTCTAAAATATATCGATATTAGCTATGAAGAACTCACTGTAAATGATGATGAACCTGCAATCATTGGTGAAAAGGTGTATCACATTTACCTTTGCCGCCGTGTCACAATTAACAAAAAAACCTACAATGAGCTGGCGCGTTTAGTGGTTAATGCCGATGGGATAAAACGCTTAGAAGTGTTGCAATCACTGGACTTGCTGACAACCGATGAAGACATTGAAATTTCACCGCAATGAATTCATTCTGCCACTAACGGTCTTCTATTCGGTACATTTAGGTTGTAGCCAACACCGCTACAGCTCAAACTATGATAACCATTTAATTTTCTAAATCATTCGAACTGTAGCAAGGCGGCAAGAGAAGATATCTCGGGGAGCATACAAAAGTATGTGACCCGACCGCTACAGCTCGAAGGATGACGAAAATTTAGTAGTAGAGAGCAATATACTGATCATCCACCCGTTTAATATCAACCGGAGTATCAAAAATATCCTCAATAATGTCAGATTTCATGATCTCTTCTGGCTTACCGTGATAAGACAGGCGGCCGTTTCTCAGAGCGACAATATAGTCCGAATAAACGGAAGCGAAATTTATATCGTGGATTACTAAGATAATGGTTTTGCCTAGCTCATCTGCCGCTTTACGCAGCAGTTTCATCATGATCACCGCATGTTTCATATCCAGGTTATTCAATGGCTCATCAAGTAAAACATATTCTGTATCTTGACATAAAACCATTGCGACATAAGCCCGTTGGCGTTGGCCACCCGATAATTCATCTAAATAACGGTGACGTAAATCTGACAAATTTAGAAAAGAGAGTGACTCATCAATTTTCTTTTTATCGTCAATGGTTAAACGGCCTTTAGTGTATGGGTAACGCCCAAAACCAACCAATTCCTCGACTGTTAAACGGCTGGCAAATTGATTTTCTTGGCGTAAAACTGACAAACATTTCGCTAATTTATCACTCGGTGTTGTCGATACGTCTAAATCATTCACTTTGACGTAACCACCGTGATCAGGCTGTAACAAGCGCCCAATTATCGACAACAGTGTTGATTTACCTGCACCATTAGGCCCGATGATTGAGGTAATACCGCTATTTTTAATTGTTGTTGTTACGTTATCTAAGACTTTAGTATCCTGATAACTTTTCGATATCTGACTAATTTCAATCATACTAAAACCTTCTTAACACCATATAAATAAAGAAAATACCGCCGACAAATTCGATAACAACTGATAATGTCCCAGCCATATTTAAGCCATATTCTAGAATCAACTGCCCACCAATCAACGCAATGACACCAAGTAGAAAGGAAACGGGTAGCAAATAGCGGTGTTGGCTACTGCCAGCCACTAAATAAGCTAAATTCGCGACCATCAAACCTAAGAATGTTAAAGGCCCAACTAATGCTGTAGAAACTGCAACTAATATTGAGATAAGCAACAAAATGACAGTGACTTGCTGGCGATAATTAATTCCTAGATTCACCGCATTGGCTTGCCCTAACGCGATAACGTCAAAACAATAACGCATGCGCCACAATAGGACACCGACGACTGCCGTAATCATTAATGTGAATAGAATTAGCTCAGGTGTTCCCTTTGTGAAGGTGGCAAACATCCGGCTTTGTAAAATGGAAAATTCATTAGGGTCCATTAAACGCTGCAGCAATGTCGCTACGCTGCGAAATAATGTGCCAAGAATGATACCCACCATCAATACTAGGTTGATATTCATTTTAACTGACACAAATAACCAGCGGTAGAGCAGAACAGAGAACAGTACAAGTAGTGTGGACTCTAATAAAAACTTACCAATATTCAATAACCAAGAGGATGGAAAGCTCTCACTATAGAAGATAAAAATGGTTTGTAATAATACAAACAATGCTTCTAATCCCATGATAGATGGGGTTAATATCTTATTATTAGCAATCGTTTGAAAGAGAACTGTTGAAACCCCAGCCGAGAAAGCTACCACAATCATGGTGAGAACAATATAGCCTCGATGCGGCAAAATATAAGCAAGATTGCTACCCAAATTGACCGTCATATAAAGCACAATGGATAGCAGCGATAGTGCCAGTAGTATCCATATTCTTTGCAACTGCGTTACCCCTTTTTTAGGTAACGCTATTGATGAATTAACTTTTTGCATAACGTTGTTGCTTCAACAATAAATATAAAAAAATCACCGCGCCAACGACACCTAAAATCACACTTGCTGGGATTTCAAATGGATAGCGAATTAAGCGCCCAATAATGTCACACAGTAAAACTAAGCCACCACCAGCAATACAAATCCATGGGATGGTTTTACGTATGTTATCGCCCATCACTAAGCTCACGAGGTTTGGAATAATTAAGCCTAGGAAAGGTAATGCCCCGACCACCACGACCACGACGCCACTGATTAAAGCGATAATCGATAAACCAATGGTCATCACTTTGCGATAATTTAGGCCAACATTAATTGAAAACTCACGTCCCATACCAGCCACCGTAAAGCTATCGGCAATCCAGCAAGCAATTAATGTTAATATTCCCACTAACCACAAAAGTTCATATCGGCCTTGAATGATGCTAGAAAAGTCACCGCTCATCCATGCACCAAGAGATTGTAGTAAGTCGAAGTAATAAGCGGTAAAAATGGTCAATGCGCTAATAACTGCCCCTAACATAATCCCCACCAGTGGAACTATCAGGGCAGATTTTAAAATCACACGACGTAATAGCACCATAAACAACATGGTGCCAAGAAGTGCAAAACCGCTGGCCACCACCATTTTAGTCATAATACTTGCTGCTGGGAAAAGCACCATGACGACCAATAAGCCTAAACTGGCTGACTGGGTTGTTCCTGCGAGGGAAGGTTCAACAAAACGGTTTTGTGTTAATAATTGCATGATTAGCCCAGCAACACTCATGGCGCTACCAGCTAAAATCAAGGAGACGGTTCGGGGAATTCGGCTAATAAAAAAGATGTCTTGCATCTCTGGGTCGGTGAAAAGCGAAACGGGTGACACGTCACCCGCTCCAATAAACAAGCTTAATACCGCTAAAACCAATAACGCGACAATTCCACAAAAAAGATAAAGCGTTTTCATCGGTTATTTTGCTTGGCTCTTCTCTAATGCTGTATTGATATCGTCCATTAACTGAGAATAAGTTTGGATCCCACCGGCAATATATACTGCTGTTGGGTCAAGGTAAGTAATTTGGCCTTTTTCCCATGCAGCGGTTTTTCTAACTAATGCGTTATCTAATACTTCCGCAGCAGGCTGTGCATCCGTTTTGCCAATTGCGCTGTCACGGTCGATAACAAATAACCAGTCTGGGTTTAATTTCACCAGTAATTCTGCATTAACGATATTACCGTGGCGACCCGTGTTTTCTTCAAATACATAAGCAGGTTCAAAACCTAATACATCAAAGATAAAACCGAAACGAGAACCTGGTCCATACGCAGAAATTTTACCGCCACTAACTAAGATTACCATCGCTTTACCCGCAGTCGGCGCTTTAGCTTTGATACCTTCAATTTTAGTATTGAAGTCAGAAATCAGTTTTTTGGCTTGTTCTTCTTTACCGAATAGCGCGCCAAGTTCATTAGTACGTTCAGTTAAGCTACCAATAAAGTTTTTGTTATCAATATCTAATGAAATAGTTGGTGCA
This sequence comes from Providencia rettgeri, assembly GCF_013255915.1. Classification (GTDB taxonomy): domain Bacteria; phylum Pseudomonadota; class Gammaproteobacteria; order Enterobacterales; family Enterobacteriaceae; genus Providencia; species Providencia hangzhouensis. The sequence continues at coordinate 4,040,565 of NZ_CP053896.1, forward strand.
ACACCGCTGAGTTTGTCATAGGCATCACGAGCACGGCTACCACCTAAAATCAGGTCAGGCTTAGCATTACTTAAGGCTTCATAAGCAGGTTCAAATAATGTCCCGCCATTGATGTATTCAGAACCACTGTATTTAGTTAAGAATTCAGGGAAGTGAACGTTGGTTTGTGGAACACCGGCAACTGGAGCCCCGAGTGCATCCATGATGTCCAATGTTTCCATGTTCATCACCATGACTTTTTGCGGATGACGAGGAATTTCAGTTTTGCCTTGGGCATGTTCTATTGTGATAGTTTGTTTTTCTGCGACTTGAGCTGTTTCTGTCGTGTCTTTTGCGTTATCACAACCAGCTAACACTAACGCAGATAACAACGCAATACCCGAAACTAATGATTTTGCAAACATCTAATTTCCTCCGTCCATCGATAAAAGTACTGATGATAAAATTTGGTGATCCACAATGTAGCGTATATTACACGCAAATAAGCGCAAATGATATTAGTTTGCATTTGCATTCACTAAAAAGTTGTTGCAACGCACAAAAACATCAATTTAATTTGTTGAATCTATGAATTTTAAAGTGTTAAAAGGCAAGAGCGAGATAAAAAAACGAGGAGAACTCTATAAAAGAAAGGGTTGGCAGTTTGTTACGACACTTAATTCAAAAATAAATAGGTTGAGTTTTCTACTGTACGTGCTTGCTTAGCGACTTTTATTACAGTTAGGCGACATAAAATCGTCATCTCAACCTATTTATCATTAACAACCATTTAAAGACTTATTATTGCGTATCATCCAGTCGCCCATTTTCACTGAGCTGAGAGCTGATATCTTCAAGGAACCAATCAATTGGTGTTCCCATCAAAAATGCAAGTTTAAACAAGTGAAACAAATCAATCTTGATTTTGCCTCTTTCATAGCGTGAGATCTGTTGTTGACTAACACCTAATAACTGAGCTAACTGAAACCCTGTATACCCCAGTTCTCTACGCTTTTCTAAGATCCTCTGACCTACCATATAATGGATTTTTTCACTGCCATTTTCTGAATACATATTTTCACCATTTATTAAGGCACAGTTAAAATAAGGGCTGCGGCACCTTCAAACTGACCGGCTTGAACTCGGCCATTAGTACCTAATACAGCTTTCATGGTTACCGAATTTGTTCCACCAGCAGGCACATGAATTCTGTAACCAGCTTCTCCTGGCGTATCGTTTCCACCTAGATACAAATTCGCGTATAAACTGTTATCTGGTCGTAAATTAACACGGCCATTTGTCACGTTAACACCTGTGGCAATCACTAGCACATCCATCGCTAAGTTACAGGTCACACTTATGTTTACTTGTTTTGATTGACCAGCAAGTTCAGCTTCACTAATCGAACCAAAATTAATATCAGGGATCGTATTGTTAATCTTACAAGCCCCAATCGGTGGAGGCGCAATACCACATAATGAGCCGGGAATTAACCCACCGTTACTCGTAACCCCAGTACGATCTTGGTAAAACAGCCCCACACATTCCTGATTATTCTGTAGCCTAACCCCAGTATGAACAGCCCACTGTGTTGCTGGAGCTGTCGCCTTTGCCAAAACACCGGGTATATTCTGAACGTCACGCATGTATTCATACCTAGAAATTTCGGCCAACTCGACGGTTGCCGCCCCTGGTGTTCCAGCAGCTGTATGCTTATGGCTTATGGTGAGATAGCATTTCGACCACCTAAAGCAAGGATTACGCGTAGTTGGCAATTCAGGATCCCAGCGAGCAATGACGTACTTATAGTTTGCATCCCCATTATTTGGGTTATTACCGGGCTTTGATTCAGTGATATAGGAAAAAACAGAGGCTGATGCAGTAGATGAAAACATGACTGCACCAATTAATAGCGATAAAAATACTTTCATATTAGTTCACAGCCTTATTATTCATAATCTAATTTAAATGTTGCTACAGCACTGTAAGGGCCTACTTTTATTGTCTTATTTGCAATAGCATCCGGTTCACCTTTTAAATAGGCATAGAACCTCAATTGGTTAGCACCATCTTGTAACGTTAACTTCGAGCCTTTCTGGTCAATAGCCAGTGGTGTTTTATCTGAGTTTTGTAACCCCACTGCGAAACCAGATGCAACACTACCTGTTGATAATGCAATAAAACCAGGAAGTGCAAGATTAGGTGTTCCTGAAAACGTCACTTCCACAAATTTGCCTATCGTTGTGTCACAGTCGGCCAGTTTAATCGCAAACTCTTTAGGAGGCGTTTCACCATAGGCGTAAAAGTTTTTTTCTGGTGTATCAAAAAACTCCATCAGGATGTTTTCATCACCCGGTAAAATAGTGCAGGGTTCCTCCACTAAATTACCGATAATCCTTAAATTATCAGGCACAGCGAAAGCAGTGCTAACGTTGATAAGTAAGGCACTAGCTACTGCACATTGAATTAGTTTGTTCATTATTGGTACTCCGCTAGCAATGTCCCTGTTGCGGCAAAGCCTCCTTCAGGCAACGTAACTCCCAATCTCTTTACAGGAACAACCTCTAAAACAGGTGGTTGCCCATAGCTAATCTTTAACGGTTTATTAATTTCAAAACCGAGGCCATTTTGGGTAATACGCATGCCAAGATCTCGAACATTAGTTTCCAGTGCCGACTTATCAAAATCTGTTGCTGTCCCTTTGATAGTTAGCATTAAGTCCCAACCTTTTAAGTTTTCTTCACACTTCAATGCGTAATTAATCGGTTTCGCAAAGTTAACGCCATCAACCTTATGTAAACCAATGTCTTTGTATTCGATGACGTGAACTTTATCTTCAAAAACAGTGCAAGGCGGTGGAAGTAACAAGGTTCCAGTAAATTCCACATCGTTTGCCATCGCAGCGCTAACAGGTATAACTAACAAACTCATTATCAGAGGAAGTCTTTTCATTATTTTTTTCATTATTTTCCCCTCACTGATAATCAAGTTTGATAGTGACGCCCGCATGAAAAACCCCACCCTTTGTTAATGTTGTGGATAAATCACGAACAGGTATGGCTTCAAATTGAGGGGCATTTGGATACACAAACTTAATTTCTTGGTTTAATCGAAGTTTGCTTCCGTTATAACGAAAAGCGATTCCTAAACCTTGAATGTCTGTTTCAATCGCACCACTATCAAAGGAGGCAGGAATACCAACCAACGTCATTTTCATTTGTGATGTCGGTCTTTTTTCACAATCAATATTGTAATTTATCGATTTTGCATAGGCATTACCGTCAATCCGTGTACTCATGATTTCGTCAAAATTAACTTTGATTATATTTCCGCCATTAATTTTGCAAGGTGGTGGTGCCAAAACAACCCCTTTAATCGGTACGGTTATCATACCTGGCGTAATTGTCGCCCTTGTACTTCCTGATGGGCTAATACGCGAATCGGGTAATCCTGCATAGGAAACCGATGTAAAAAATATTCCAGCGAGACATGATGCCAGCAGGTACCGCTGCTTATTTAAATCACTCATAATCCACCTTAAAGTCCATTACGGCGCTGAAACTTCCTTCCGTCAGTTTTTCGGGAGTTCTCACTGGCGTTACAAAATATTGAAGTGTGCCTTGCGGTGCATCGAGAAATTGTGGACGACCACGACTTCCTAGCCTGATATCTTCTCGTTGTGCATCCGTCACTTCTAACGCCACGCCAGAGACACCTTTTACACTTAACATTTCTGGAAAATGCTTATCCGATACGGCAACAAAAGAAACCGTTATCACCGGTTGCATTGCATCCCAAAGTGCACGACCCGTTCGAGTGTCTTTCATTCGGCTTTCCGTACGAATGCAGTGCCTAAATTCTAATTCGAATGACACTGGCTCAGCTCTATCACCAGGTTTACGGAGTGAATAAGAAGGGATCTCCCCTAGAGACACTTCTTGGCGCTTTGAATTGGTCACATCCATCGTACAAGGTGCCTCGGTCATCATGCCATTTACTGTCAATGTTCCGTGTAATCCATCAATATCCCAGCTATTTATTCCAAAGGTAAACACTGGAACTAAGCCAAATAAGATAGTGCTGAACTGGAGAGTCCTTTTCATACATTATTCTCCGTTATCTGTCCGTCGAAGATTCAACTTTGCAAGTTGTACCGGCGCAACCAAACGTCAATTTAGGCCTTCCACCATAATCATTGATATAAGTTAGAACTGGTTTTGCCCCCATGGCACTTGCGCTACCCTTAAGCATTCCGTTACTTTTTGGTGAGATCATCACAGGCTCAAATTGCTTCACCGTATCTCCTCCCACTCTTGAACTTGCATCCACAATCGTGACAAAGTAAGCAGTTGGATTTGTGATTTCGTAGGCATCTCCTTTACGCGTTAACGTAATTTTTTCCTGCCATGGATTTTCTAAATCCGTACGAGTGGCGTATAACGCTTTTGGTCGATAAAACAATTTAATACGCGTCTGTAATGCAATCTGTAAAACGTTAGCTTCTTTACTACGTGGTGGAATCTCACGTAAGTTAAAGTAATAAACACTTTCTCTGTCTTGAGGTAATGTAGCGATATCAGGAAGAGATTGAATTTTAACCTGGCTACCTTCACCTGGTTCTACACGTTGAACTGGTGGTAAAACCGTGAGTGGGCTTTCAATTTTGTTACCATTAGCGTCTTCAATCCAACCCTGCGCAAGATAAGGTAATTCTGTGTTTTCATTCTTAATATTCAAGCTAATGGTTTTTTCAGTCCCATTATAAATAACGCGTGTTCTATCAAGTGCAATAGCAGCCAGAGCCTGCCCGCATAGCACCGCAGATAACGTGATTGTTGTAGTAAAAAATGCAATTTTTTTAATATTCATAAGTACCAACTATTTATAAAATCAAGCAACTTGGGTTACTCTGTATAATCTGTGCTGTAAGCAATATCCGGTGGTTTTAATAACCAACGCTGACTCGGCGCTACGCCCTGTTTAATCGGCGCAGGCTTGTAAACTGGAGCAGACTGCCCAACAGGAACGGCTTTTGCTGGCATATACCCAGGTTCAACACTTGGGCTGTTTGTACACGGTAATAACAGTGAGTTAAATTCAGCCGTGGTAATATTTTCTGGAACCTGAATTTTGCATTGCACACTTCCATCCCAATACACATCTAAAACTTCATTTGGGTTGATACCTGAGATATACACAGACCCATTATCAGTTACGATACCGAGCTCTCTATTCTTCTCATTTCTCACGGTTGCACCGAATGGCGGATAACTTCCATCTGCCAATGCCAATCTCACCATGGTTTTAATACCCGATAACACTTCAAACTCGCGATAACCTACAGCCCCTTCTGTCAGCGTAATTGGCTGAGATGTCCGGATGGCTTCTACGTTGTCAGGCAATTGAGTCACATCAATGGATGTACTGGTACGATAGTAATCACTGATATCAGCAACTACCGCTTTACCAAAAATATTGGTTTCAGTGGTCGGCCCAAAACCTTGAACAGGCACATTTTTCACCCCCTCAGTTCCCACCATCACACGGCTTCCACCTGGGGTATTAATGCGGTGCAATGCAGCACCATGCCCTGTGACTGTTGCACCACCTTGTAAAGAAAATGCAGCTGAGGTAGTATCGCCATTGATATAGCTGGTACTTGCAGTAAGTGTTGCTAAATCAGCGTAACGTGTATAGAAACCATCAATAGTTCCACGGCCTCGGTTACTTACCCCAGTACCCACGCGATAGTTCGTCTTATCATCAATGGAATCAAAATAACTGACGGTGTGTGAGTTACCATCTCTTGTCACCATATTGTTGTAGCTAATTGACGCTCTATCTGCCCAAGGCAAAGAAAGATTCATATATAGCCCGTCGTCATTATTTCTATTATCAAATTTGTTACGGAATGCCGTTAAACTTAAGTTGATATTTTTAAAACGGCCAATATCAAAATATTTCGCAATAGAAAGGTTATAACGTTTTGCCGCTGGTTTATTCCAATAGGTTTCGTGGTTATAGTTCAGATACGCTGTCAGATCTGCACTGGTGAAATACTTATTAAATGTAATCGTATACAGCTCTTTACTATTATCGAATTCCACACCTCTATAACGACGATCGAGGTACTGGTTCATACTCATAAAGTCACGTTCAGAGAATCGGTATCCTGCGAAAGTGACTTGGCTATCATAGTCTTCAAAACGTTTTGAATAACTTAAGCGATACGATGCCCCTGTATAGATTTTGTTATCTGTTTTCAGTTTCGCGCGTGACTCGGTGACATCGAATGAAATTGCACCAAAGGCGAGTAAATCTCGACCAACACCGAGTGATAACGCGTTATAGTCACCTGCTGCTATTGCACCGCCGAATAATGACCAACCGTTGGAGACCCCCCAGCTAAATTCCCCCGTAACAAACCCTTGCCCTTCTGTTTCATGTTCCATATTATTCGGTCGGCCACCTGCAATCTTAAACAGAACTGAGCCTGGACGAGTTAAATAAGGAATGGAGGCGGTATTCATTTGGAATTCTTGTACCGAGCCATCCTGCTCTTCGACGCGTACATCTAATTTACCGCTAACCGCATCACTTAAATCTTGAATACGAAAAGGCCCCGGAGCAACTTGTGTTTCATAAATAACACGTCCTTGCTGAGTCACGATCACTTTTGCATTGGTTCTTGCAACGCCAGTCACCTCCGGTGCATAGCCACGTAGGTTTGGTGGTAGCATTCTTTCGTCAGAGATCAGGCTGGCCCCCATATAACGGAATGAGTCAAATAGTCCTGAACGTAAAAATTGCTCACCCATCGTGAGCTTTGCATTTAGCTCTTTTACTGCTCTATAGGCATAATATTGGCTCCAATCCCATTTACGGTCGGTCGATTGCCCATTAGTGCGATTATAACTTGCTTGCCAATCTGCCCTAAAACGCCACGCACCAAGGTTAAAGCCAGTTGTACCGTTACCAGTAACTGACTGGGTATTGGCTGAATCCGCAGGCCTTGTTAAGTTAGCATTCAAGTTATAGTCAAAAATTAGGGCGGGTACACCTTCATCCCAACGAGATGGCGGATCCCAGTTATCAGAAGTAAATTCGATATAAGCCTGGGGTACAGTAATTGTGACTGTTTCTTTGGCTAAAGAACCGCTTACTGTCATTCCAGGGATCGTTTCTGGAATTAAACATTGGCCATTTTTAGCAAACTCAACCTTTTTCTTCCATTCATCGCGCAAAGCAATATGTTCAACAACATCTGGCGTTAAACAAGGCTCCGTCATACTTGGATCATTAGGATCCTCGATATATTCAATATCAAAAATGTCAGCTAAGTCGCGATTATTTAAATTAATTTTAAATGGATATTTCCCTGGCATAACATAGCCCGCACGAGAGAACTCGTTTAAGGAAATATTTTTTTTATCCTGAAGATCTAAAACATCTGTATTAAACTCAATACTATCATTATTTGCATTAGCTAAATTTATATGAGCAATAGCAAGAAACACCATGGTAGCAACAGGCGTTAAAAAATAACTTACTGAGTTATTAAATACTTTATTTTTACTTTTTAATTGCAGAGCCATAATAGTCCCTTAGTAATAACTCAGTAATAATCCATTTTAAAACGGATAGTTGTCTGATAATTCCCTGGTTTTAAACGTTTATTATTAGATACTACCCGCACCTTATAATGCAGAGTTGTATTGCCTGCGCTAATGGGTAAATCAGGCATTGCTCTACCAGGTATAGCTACATTTCCAGCTGTATCAGAAATTTTTACTGACAATCCATTTGCATGCCCAAAAACATCGAAGTTACGGCCATCTGTTGGACCATCGAATGTAATATTGAAAGTTTGCCAATTAGGAGTTCCAGGAGTTACCGGTGTTAAAACACAATTGATAAGGCGTATAGAGAAATCACTTGTAGGACTTTCTCTGTCGTGAATTATCTGGCTAACCGGTACAGTCGTTATGTTAACTGATTGATCTCGGCTATCTGCATCTATTGCACAAGGGCTCTCAATGATTGAACCGCCCATGGTAACAGTTCCTTTGAACTGACTTTGTGCCCGAGAATTTTGATTTTGCGCACTAACTATCGGGGCAAATATCATTCCTGAAAGCACCATGACAATGATGCCAAAGTGATTCATAGCGACTCCATTTCAACTTAATAACCAATTTCAATGCATTAAAATTAGTGCCCATACATCCTTGTACGGGCTATACCAATTACTGGTAGCTCAGAGCAAATGTTGCAATTGCATCAAATTCACCTGGTACAGCTGGTTTGTTTGCTGCATCATCATCGCCTTGCAAATAAGCTTGGAAACGCAATGTGTTCGCACCAGTTAATAAAGTTTGAGATGGTGATTTAGCACCTAAAGCAATTTTAGTTCCGTTGTAATCAGTGATCACGATACCCGCGTTTTTCGCAGTACCAGCAATAGCTAAACCATCAGTTACCGAAGTACTTGGAATACCAGTAAATGTAGTTTGAACAGTTTTCAGAGTTGTGATGTCACACTGCTCTAATTGGATATTGAAGTCACGAGCAATACTTTTACCGCCACCGTTTAATGCAGACGTCGCGATAGCACCCATTTGTACTTCAAATGCTTGAGAACCTGGTGGAATTGAGCAAGGAGCATCAATAATTGAACCTTTAAAAGTGACTTGACCGCCACCTTGGTTTGCAGAAGCAGAACCAGCAACTACTGCCAGACCTAAACCTAATACTAAAGCAAGTTTATTTAATTTCATTTTATACATTTCCATTAGATAAAAAAGACGACACAAATTAAAATAATGAGTTATTATCAATCTGATTATTTTAATTTTTTCTTAAAATATATTCGATTAGTAAATATTAAGGATTGACACTAATAACTATTCCTATTTATCAAACTCCATTAATAAATAGAATAATTAAACAATGCATCAATGCGGTGCCATTATTATATCTCATTCTAGTTATGTCAAATCTGAAGATTAATTAACTACTCACATTGTAAGTTAGTGATATATATATAATATCCAGAGAATACTCTATTTTAAATACTCCATTACTGGATAAACGAGTGATGTACATCTAATTAAATCGACCTTTTTTTAATAAAAAACCACAAAATAAACCCAATCATTACTAATAAAGTTTTTTATACTCATAAAACGGGTTCTTATTAGTGAAAAAAAATGAGGTGGAAGATAATAATAAAAATAGAATTAGATAAAATCATTAAAACGAAAAGTTTACTGAAAAATAATTAATCAGAAACATCTCAAAAAAAACAATTAAATATTTTCATAATGTTTCTCAATTCACTGATTGTTACATTTAAGCCAAAAAGAAAAACAAACATAAAACAATAAATATCATATAGATACATTAAATTTTTGTGTTTTTTATATGAATGGAACCTAGAAAACAATAATATAATAAAACATTTTTTTAAATTGAAATGAAAATAGAAACAATTAAGAACAAACGAATTAAATAAGTATCTACTAGAAAAAAACTTCATTGCAAAATATTTCAAATGGTAATAAAAAGTAACTTTCAATAAATCTATAATTATATAAATCTTATCTTTAAGCCTCAAAAAACCAAAAAATTAGCTTCTATAATCACAATCAGGTTATTTTTTAAGATTAACTAACTAAATTAAGATACGTTGGATAAAGTCAGTTTCTAGAAAACCCACCATGAATAAACAGAACACCTTAAGTTATTCTCGATAATTACATCACTGACCTAATGGTGATAGTTAAAATATAGAGGCTATACATTTAAGTAAAAATACCAATAAAAAATATTGGAATTAAAATATGATTAAATTAGACGTTATTGAGCAAAATAGAAGATAGATTGATCTCTAGCAGATTAAAAACAATCTGTGCTAGCCTAGTTTGATGTTAATACGTTTTTGTTTTCCTGATAGGCTACTCATTGGGTGGTCATGTGATGTAGGTAAAAAGCCTTATCATGCTCGAAGCACTTGCGAGTCGACAAATAGCCGCTAACTAACCAGGGTATGAGATAAGAAGTTAAAAATTTACTGACGTTTCGTTGCATCAGAGTTTGAGGCGATTCCCTACAAGGATGGCATTTTCTTCTATTACTCTATGAAAACTGCCCCTCAATAGTGTTATCAGATTAGTTTTTCAGCTGTAGAGCAACATACAACAGTACCTTACTTTCAATCGTTAATAGATCTAATTTTGTTATCTCAGATATCCTTTTTAAACGATAATCTAATGTATTTCTATGAATAAACAACTCGTTAGCTGTTTCACGAGATAATAAATTATTTTTAAACCAGACTGTTAATGTTTTAATTAGCACACCATTAGAATCTTCATGTAATAATGTATTCAATGGTTTTAATAGTTCTTCTGAAGACCATTTAAAATTTAAACCGTATAATAAAACCGGTAGCATAATATCTTGGTAACAGTAAATTTTTAACTGGGGTTTCTTAGCTTTCCCTACTTGCATGGTAATTTTAGCCGTCTCGTATGATTTTTTAATCGATTCCTCTGCGGGCTCTAAAAAAAAATTACCTAATGATATTTTCACTTGTAATTTAAATAACTTCTGAATATCTGATTCTAATTTTATAATTTTCTTTTTTTCATTATCAATATCCCATCGATTGAACTTATTTAGTGCAGGGGTTAAACAAACAATTTCCGTCAAAGATTGAATAGCGACTAAGTTATCAGGATTCTTATATTCAATTAGCTTTTTAATTTCTTGCAATTCACTAAATGCACTATTCACACCTAATTGGCCACTATCTAATTCAATAATTATAGCAACTCGTGGAATAGAAAAATTAATATTAAGCTTTTTAGACCATTCAGTTATATTATCGGGAATTGTTCCATTTTCGATATAAGTTAGAATAATTTCTTCTTTAAAACGATCGTTTAAATTCAAATGGTTATAAATCTCTGCCTGCTCTAGCATCATTACGGCTGTCATTGAAACCAACTCCCCAAATTGTTTAATTTGGGTTGGTTCTCCTGTTAATCCTATTACACCTATAATTTTACTATTCAAATAAAGAGGTAAATTAACACCTGGTTTAACCCCATGTAAATGATTTGCAGTGGCGTCATCAATAACAACCGTTCGCTTTTGCTTTATTGCAAGCAAAGCGCCTTCATGAAATTCGCCTAATCTATTACTATCTCCACTTCCTATAATACATCCAGTTTCGTCCATAACATTAATATTGCAATCAATAATCTTCATGGTTCTATCAACGATTTCTTGCGCTAATTTGGAGGTAAGACAATAATCATACATATTTCAACCTCTTTTGCTGGTGCTGTAAAATAGAAAAAAGATTTTAAACTATAAGTTTTAATAATGTTTATTATTAATTTAATTGGTTCCAGTATTCAATATTCATTGAAAAAATCAAGAAAAATAAATTCAATTCAAAATAAAGCAAACAAAGCTAAATTTTCAAATTATTACTTCAATTCTTGTTGTCAATTTTAATATTCAACGTATTCGCTATATTTTTAGTACAATTAAATAAATTACTTTCAGCATTATTCAGTGCTTCTTTTAGTGAACTAATTTTATGCAAAATACTAAACGCTGAATCAATACCATATTGTTGTAAATGACTGAGGTCATCACCAAGGCTTCCAACAATGGCAATAACGGGTATTTTATGTTTTCTAGCTAACTGAGCGACGCCGAAAGGCACTTTGCCATTCAAACTTTGGCTATCTAATCGCCCTTCCCCTGTAATGACTAAACTCGCCCCTACCATATGTGATTCAAGGTTCAAGGTTTGTGCAATAATATCAAAGCCAGGCTTAAGTTCCGCTTTTAGGAAAGCAAGTAAAGCCGCTCCCATCCCTCCTGCTGCACCGGCTCCTGCAATATAATGAACTTCAACATGCAAATCTCGCTTAATGATATCTGCGAAATGTTCTAAATTTTTGTCTAACATTTCAATATGTTCATTTGTCGCACCCTTTTGGGGGCCAAATATTACAGATGCACCATTTTTACCAATCAATGGGTTCGAAACATCGCAAGCAATACTAAATTGACAAGCTTTTATCCTAGGGTCTATTGTACTAACATCAATACACGCTAAGTCGGCAAGTGCTTGTCCTCCTAATTTAATTTGTTGCCCATGTGAATCTAATAATTTGGCCCCAAGTGCTTGCAACATTCCTGCTCCGCCATCATTAGTTGCACTCCCGCCTATACCAATAATAATCTGCTTTACCCCAGTATCTAGGCAGGCTTTTATCAATTCTCCTGTTCCATATGATGTCGTAAGTAACGGGTTTCTTAATTCAACAGGGACTAGCTCTAGCCCACTTGCCGCAGCCATTTCTATAAATGCTTGCTGCTTATTTTGAGATAAACCATAGAATGCTTGAACACTCGTGCCTAAAGGACCAATAACATCAAGGTGATAGATTTCGCCATGGGTAGCCTCAACCATCGTCACAACAGTGCCTTCACCTCCATCCGCAATAGGACACTTTACATAAGTTGCATGTGGAAATACCTCTTTGAACCCGTTCTCAATAACCGTTGCGACTTTCAATGCAGATAAACTCTCTTTAAATGAGTCAGGTGCAATGACTATTTTCATAAAAATAATCCTTTAGAAATTTTTATTATCAATAAGTTAAAAATTCAGGTGGGTATTGCCCCACCTGATACGACTTTTTATTATTTCGGTTCATCAAGTAACAGGATCATAATTAAGCCAATCACCGCACAGATACCAAAGTAAGAGAAAACAGCATCAAACTTACCAGTCATATCTAACAATAGCCCTGCCATCATAGGTGAAACGAAGCCACCTAAGTTTCCTCCACTATTCACAACAGATATCGCAATTGGGTAGTTATTATTATCAGCAACTCCCATTGGATAAGCAGTAAATGCAGGCCAGCCAATATTCAAGAATAAACCAACCGAGAAAAGGGCAAGCGCAACTGCAGTCGTACTTTCAGGAACATTCAACATCACTAACATCATGGCAATCGTCGCTACCGCGGTAAATAGCATCGTAGGTTTACGACGACGACCAAAAACTTTATCAGAAATCCAGCCACCAAAAATCGAACCGATAAACCCACCAACAAATGGCATTGATGCAACAAAGCCCATCTTCATAAATGAAAAGCCTTTTTCATTCACCAGATAAGAAGGTATCCAGGTTAATATTCCATATAAAATACTGACCATCATGAAATAAGAAATGGTATTACACCAAATATTTTTAGATTTAAATATTTGGGAAGCTGAACTTAATGGCGTGACTGATTTAACACGAATAAATTTATCTAGCGTATTAAATTTAGGACTCAGAACAATATTGCCTTCTATTTTCTTTTCTGCAATTTCTGAATTATCGGCACGAATATAATCTAATTCACTTTGTGAAACAAAGCGACTTTCCTCTGGTTTTGTTCTAACAAATAAATACCAAATAATAGCGAGAAAAATACCGGGAATAGCGAACAGAATAAAGACCCAGCGCCATCCATAAGTTAATGCAATCCAAACGACTAATGGTGGAACAATAATCGGAGCAAACATCGTTGAAGCAATATAAACCCCAGTGGCAGTTGCTTTTTCTTTTGCTGGAAACCAATTATTAATTGTCGACGTTAGCCCGACAGGAGTTGGCGCTTCTGCCATACCTAGGCCAAGACGCAACCACTTAATTGCAAAGGCAGATTGGGCTAAGCCAATAAACCAAGTCATGGCGGAGAAACCGAGAATGGATAATGACACCATTCCTCTGATCCCACGTTTTGCCATCCAAAAGCCCGCGGGTATTTGGCATAAAGCATAACCGAGGAAAAACATACTCGCGAGAGATCCCGCTTCTAAATTAGTTAATTTAAACTCATCAGTAATAAAAGGTAGAACTGCACCAATATTACTTCTGTCTGCATAATTTACAGCATAGACGATAAAAATCAGGGCTAATACCACCCAACGATAATTCGTCTTTGGCTTAATCGGATTTGAATTTATCATTATTTTCGCTCCAGAGCAGTTTATTATTTAATACACGTTTTATTACCTGCTTTTTTAAGAATGAAACGATCCCTGCTAATTCATTAAAATTAACATTTAGGAACGTTATTTAATTTAAACTTACTTCAAATAATTTTATTTACTCGACAAGCTATGCATTGTTTCTTTTAATAAAGGATACAGCCCATTGTAAATATTAAACTGCTTGTCATAAGTATCTTGCGTTTTTTTATCTTGATTTGGTGTGAATGTGATATCTTCTGTTTTTATAATCGGTAAATCAGGGTCATTAATGCCACAGAAAAAACCAGCTCCTGTCGCACCAACCATTGCGGCGCCAAAAGCCGCTGCGTCTGCTGTTTGGGCAATATTATATTCAACCTGAAGAATATCCGCTTTAATTTGAGTCCATAATGTATTACGTGATCCACCTCCTACGCTGAGTAATTCATCTAATATCACTCCCCATTTTTCATTAGCAATATTCAAGATCTGTTTTAGACCATATGCTGTACCTTCAAATGCCGCCCTGACCATATCATCGCGAGTATGATTTAGACGTAAGCCTATCCATGCTCCCGATGCATTAACATCCCAAATAGGGCTACGTTCTCCAGCTAAATAAGGCAGATAAATTAAGCCATTGGCACCAGGTACTGATGATTTTGAAAATATTTCCAACTGTTCATGGTCATTAACTTCCGGCCAAATAGCCTGATTTAACCAACTGAATGTTCCCCCTGTTGTCGACATCGCACCATGGGCCAACCATTGATTGGGGACGATGTGGTACCGGTTCATAAAACGAGGGTCAAAATTTGGCTCTTCTAAGCAAAACGTAATGACTCCCGATGTTCCTGTTGATTCAAAAGCCGTTTCAGGGTCAAGTAACCCAACCGCGAATGCTGCAGCGGCGGTATCTGCCGACCCTAAAATAATTGGCGTATTTTCTTTTAATCCCGTTTCTTGAGCGGCTTCTTTACTCACTTTACCAACCACAGAGGTGCATTGGTAAATCGGCGGCAAAATATCGTGATTAAACTTCCAATACCTTAATAATTCTTTTGACCACTTAGGAGCTTTCGCCAAAACCACTGCGCCAGAATACGCGGCTTGGGTCGGGTCAATGGCGGCTTTTTGGCTCCCTAACTTTAAAGATAAAAAACTATTAAGTAGCACGACTTTATGAACTTTTTGCATTAATTCCGGCTGTTGTTCTTGTAGCCATCCTAACGTTCCTACCCAACATGCAGACGGACTTGGGCTATTACAAGAAAGCGCCCGAACATGCGTTATATTTTCCCCGAGTGTTTGCTGTATGAAGCCTTCGGAACGTCCATCGAGGTAAGTAATCCCATTTGCGACAGGTTTATTATGTTTATCCAATAAAACCAGCGTTGGGCAAGCAACAGAGAAACTCACAGATACGATATTCTTTACTTGAGAAGTCACTTCTTTAACTGCATCTGCGGTCTTTCTCCAAAAATCATTTAAGTCAATTTCATGATTTTTGGGAGATTTGGAAATAATATTGGTATCACGTGAAGCCTTTGCCAATAATTCTCCATGGAAATTAAACGCACAAACTTTCACACTACTGCTACCTGCATCAATTCCCAAATAGACACTGTCCATCATGCTGCCTCCAACGCCTGCTTTTAATTGTTATGTATAATAATTTTAATCGCGTCACCTTTTTGAGCGGTTGCCATGGCCTCGTTGATCTCATCTAAAACAAATCGGTGAGTCACTAATTTCTCAATATCAATTAAGCCAGAAGAAATCAGTGTCAAAGCTTGTTGGTATCCTTCCCGGCTTAACGCACTGGCTCCCGTAAGAATAAGCTCGTTGTAGTGAATAATATTGACATCAATTTGCGCCATATCATCTTTTGAAAAACCAGCGAACAAGTTAACTCGCCCGCCTTTTCTAGCGAGTTCCAACGCAGGATTAACTAATCCAGGGATGCCAATGGCAATAATCACAACATCTGCCCCCACACCTTCCGTCAAGCCTTTTACGACATCCAGTAAGTTTTCTTGCTGGCTATTAACGACGCGTGTTGCACCGCAATTTAACGCAGCCTGTTGGCGCTGTTCATTGAGTTCACTCACAATAATATTTGTCGCACCTGAGAAACGCGCAAGTTGCACGTGCATTAACCCGATAGGCCCCGCACCAATAATGACCACCGTATCACCGAGCTCAATACCCACATTTTTTTGTCCATTGATACAGCAAGCTAACGGCTCAGCTAACGCTGCGGCTTCAAAAGACATCCCTTGCGGTATCTTAAAGACATTACCCGATGACAAAGCAACCTCTGGTATTCGAACATATTCCGCAAAAGCACCGTCAAACTCATATCCGATAGCTTGGCGATTTAAACAGACATTTTCTTTACCAATTCGGCAATAAACACAAGAACGGCATGGCACGACAGGATCAACAGCGATTGCGTCACCGACTTTTAGGTCAGTCACATTTTCACCGACTTCGACAATTTCCCCTGAAAATTCATGTCCTATTACAGAAGGGTAACGCACACCTTTAGTTTTTTTACCGGAAATAATCCGTCCGTCAGTTCCACAAATCGCGGCTGCTTTGACTTTAATAACCACATCGCCTTTACCAACTTGTGGATATTTAACGTCTGCCACTCTAAGTTCATTAGGCGCATACAATACCGCTGCTTTCATTTTTCCTCCTCCATGCATAACAGCTATGAACGTTAGTTATTTGCCACCAGCTTGCTTATATTCCGCGATAGCTTGGTCAACCGAACAATCATCATTAATTAATGCATTCAGAGCCTTAATGACTGCTGTTGGGTTTTCGTGCTGCCATACGAAGCGCCCGTATGTCACACCACCAACACCAATATCTAATGCTTTACGTGTATTTGTTAGGAAGCTAACAAGATCACTCCCCATATCACCGCCAGCTAAAGCAACCATTGCTGGGCAGCTATCAACGACTGATTTAAATGTCTCAGGGGAACCTGACCAAAGTGTTTTGATGATATCGACACCTAGCTCAGCGCCTGCGCGAACACAGTAAGCGAGATTTTTCGCATCAAAACTATCTTCAATCATTGGACCTTTTGGATAAATATGCGCGACTAAAGGCAGTCCCGCAGAAGCAGCGGCTTTTGATACTTGACCTAAAAATGTCAATTGCTGTGCTTGTTCAGGTCCTCCCATAATACAACCGACTGAAATTGCATCTGCTCCTAAACGAATCGCTTCTTCAACGTCAGCAACGGGTGTGTCATAAGCTTCATGGTAAGGTATGGAATAACTTGTCGCTTTCATGATGATAGAAACATCGGAAGCAACATACGGGGGATAAACCTTTTCAATAATACCTTTATGCATCGTAATGGCATCAGGTGCACCCGCAACAACCTGTTTCATGACAGATTTAATATCACCAATTCCCGGTAATACACCACGTGTAATCGGATGATCCATAGTAATCGCAAGAAGGCGGCCAGATTTTTTATTTAATAATCTTTTTAAACGAATTTCTTTTCCTAAAAACATATTAATGACCTCTTTAAATCAATGAGTGAATTAATTAACTAAATTTTGAGGATGGCCAGATAAAAAGGCTTCGATATTGTCCATCATCATGTCTGATAAGGTTTGTATGGCTTCAAAACTAGCCCATGAAATATGAGGGGTAAGAATAAAATTTGATAACTGAGTTAATTTCATCATATAGTTTTCTTTTTCGGGTGGTTCTGAAATACAAACATCAAACCCTGCACCTAATATTTTATTATTTATTAGAGCGCCATATAATGCTTCTTCATTAACGATCCCACCTCGTGCTGTATTAATTAAAATACAAGACGGCTTCATCTGTTCGAATTCTGAAAAGCTAATTAAATCCTTGGTGGATTTGAGTAATGGACAATGAATAGAAATAATATCACTTTTCGCAATAACATCCTCAAATGGTGTATATAGTGGGCCCATATTATTCGTGCCTTTGTATGTGGAAAATAACACCTTCATACCAAAAGCTTTTGCGATATCAGCAACTGCCTTACCTAAGACACCATCACCAATAATACCAAGCGTCGACCCAGCTAAATTATTAATTTTATAATCAAAATAACAAAACTGGCCTGATTCTTGCCAACGACCATTTCGTACTGATTGTGCATAGGCTAATAAGCTACGACGTAAGGCTAAAATCAAGGTAAACGTATGCTCAGGCACTGTATTTATTGCATAATTTCTGATGTTAGAAACTAATATATTACGCTCATTACAAGCACCAATATCAATCACATCCGTTCCTGTTGCAGCGACAGAAATGAATTTGAGTTGCTTTGCAGATTCAATAATTTTTTTAGTGATTTTTACTTTATTGGTAATAATAATGTTTGCATTTTTAACTCGTTCAATAATTTCATCTTCCGATGTTTTCCCATATAGTTCTAAACTATATTCTTTATTTATTTTCTTAATATTTATTCCTTCAGGGAAAGTGTCATGATCGAGAAACACGATTTTAACTGTCATTTTTATTACCACCCAATTAATCAACAAAATGAATGTCAATTAGACTTTTTTATTTAATAAAATTATATAATTCGCTTATCAGGAAGGCATTGTAAGAATGACTAGTTTTTAACGTGAAAAATTGAATATAATTGTGCAAATGCACAATTTGTTATGAATTCGATCACAAGAATGTGATGAATAAAAAAATCGGCCACTTAAAACAAGTGACCGATATAAAATAAAGTGAGTTAATAATACAACATTAGAAAAAGGTCGGCATTTCCTCTATAACATCATATTTATCATCAACAAGATAAATCACTTTCCATTTATCAAATGTAATACAGGGGTGAGATGTCCCAAATATTAGTATATCGCCAACTTGGAAATCACAATTTTCATCAAAAGATAAAATGGCATGTTGGTCCATTAAACCGACTGTTTTTGCACTATTAGTTTGAAAACAGACTGGCTTACCCTCTCGATATTGCATTAGAGGCTGAGGCAAACCTGCATCAAAGGCGACATCCCTTTTACCAAAATTAACAATCGCTCGTCCTTTCTCAGGCACAGACTGAATTAATGCCACGATTTCCATCGCTGGCATTAAATCGCCATCTAACTGGCAGGCCACGCTGTCCCGCATTTTCAATGCGTTCTGGGCTTCATCATAAATACCGTGGTCATGTGTAATATAGCATCCAGGGCGGATCACAAACCGAATAGGTTTAGAAAGATGAAACTCTGCCATCTTTTTACTGACCAGATCATACCAAACTGAACCTGCCCCAGTTATTAATAACTCCCCTGAATAGCGTGCAAATACACCTAAGTTATCCAGTTTTTGACTGGTGGTTAACACTCGCTGTAAAAATTGCTGTATCTCTTCAATATCCTTTTGGGCATCATCGCTATGAATAACGCCTTCGTAGAATTCAATGCCAGCAATCATTAAAGAAGGAAGTTTGGTTAACTCATTTGCCAATGTGATGGCTTCTTCTTCACTTCGACATCCACAGCGTCCACCATTAACCCCTAACTCAATCAGAACATTTATGGTTAAATCTAATGATGAAAAAATGGCAGCCAGCTGTTTTGCATGAATCACATTATCAACACAACAATAAATATTGGCTTGATTTAATTGCACTAGTTCCGCAAGTAATCGAATATTGCTTTTACCCACGACTTGATTAGCAATAATGATATTCTTAACACCTGACTCCACTGCCACCTTGGCTTGATAAGCTGTTCCTACACTTAGCCCCCATGCACCTTGAGCAATTTGTCGTTTAAAAATGGCAGGCGTCATGGTGGTCTTACCGTGTGGAGACAACGAAACATTCGCCACATTCGAATAATGCTGCATCCATGCAATGTTATTCTCCAATTCATTACGCTTTACTACCACCGCTGGTAAACACACATCCTCATGTAGGACATTCACCGAAATACCATCCTGATTTAATATGGCTGACTTATGAACTACGCCCGCCAATGCATTCAGTTTCGTCATTATCTTCCCTCAACTTGCTGGTTACTGACTTTTGGCTGTGTTTTCTCTTTCGTGAGTAATGTTTTCTAGTACTTCTTCACGACTGAGTTTATTCTTTGGTGTTATCAATGTCACAACAACCGCACAGACCAAACTGATGACTAATGCAGGGATTACTGGGTTGCCTAATTTTGCAGACCATTCTGGCGTCAAAATAATCGCTAATGATGTTGAACTTCCCGCAACCAATGCAGCAATACAACCTTGCCAGTTAAAACGATGCCAAAATTTACCCAATAACACGGTCACACACAGGCCTGACATAATCATTGAAATCATTTTTGTAATGTAGCCGATAATGTCATTTGAAGTTAATGCAAAGACAAGTGCTAACAAGATGACGCCAAGTAAGAAGATACGAGATAAATTGATCGCTTTCTCAGGTGGTGGCATCTTACCAGTTACCATCGTATAGATATCACGTAGGATAATAGAAACACCCGCGATAGCATCTGAGCTACCTGATGACATATTGGCAGACATACCTGCAATCAATACCACCATTGCTAATACGTGCGGTAAAGCGTTAGTTGCATATAAGAAAGCAAAGCTGCTGTTTTCTAAATTCGGTTCCATCACATGAGTTGCCATGCCGATAATCGCTGGTAGGAACGAAAAGCCCATATACAGTAAACCTGTAATAATAAAGGACTGACGGATAGCTTTAGTGGATGCCGCTGAATAAATACGTTGGCGATATGACGGTGTCGCTAACACACCAATACCAATGACCACAGCCAATGATATCGCAGGTAAAATGCCTAATTTACCAATACCAAATAAAGTAAAGGCGTCAGGGTCTGTACTCTTAACAACAACATCCCAACCACCGACATAACTTACCGAAGCAACCGCTAGAATGATAAATCCGAGGAATAAAACAATTGATTGCAGTGTATCAATCCATGAAACCGCTTTATAGCCACCAATCCCCACGTAAAAAACAAAGCCAACCGCGATAATGATCTTCGCAACAGTAATATCAATATCTGCCGCCCATGCTAGATATAAGCCGCCTCCAAGAATATGAGCGCCGAGCCAGCCTATCGATGCCAAGAATATTAATAGCGCAACCAAGTTTTTCACTAAACGGCTGCCGCCTGTGTAATAGCAGATCTCTTCACTCATGGTCATAAAGCGATAATTTCTTACTGGTGCAAATAGCCAAGCCGTTAGTAAGATCCCCGTCGCTCCACCAATCCCATACAACATTCCCGCCCAGCCATTGGAATAGCCAAAACTGACTGCACCGATACTCGAGCCCGTTCCCACCATCGTCCCGACGGTTGAACCGAGAGTGAGTAGCATCGGGAGCTTTCTTCCACCAAGAATGAAATCTTCACCCGTTTTTTGATGCCTTGTGACATACCAACCCACAAACATCATCACAAATGCATATAACAAAAACCACATTAAGAAATTATTATGTTCCATAGTAGCCTCTCATCGCCTTAGCAATTAAGATTTGAATTTGCTGTTGAAGCAGGTAATATCCACTTCAACCATACAATCGACGACAAGGTCAGCGACAAAGCACACCCGTGCAGGTGGATTATCTGCAAAGAATTGCTGAAATACTTTATTAAAAGATTGGAAATAGCGCGCATCACTTAATACCACTTTCATATGCACAATATCTTGCGTCGCAAATCCCGCATCTTTCATAATGTTTAAACAATTCTCGATAGCCAATTTAGATTGAGCGATAATTCCGCCATCAATCACTTCCCCGTCAATCATGGGTGTTTGCCCTGAAACATACAGCCATCCGTCAGCTAACACGGCCTTAGCAAAAGGCAAAGATTGCCCGCCAGTACCTTTTGAGCCTTCAATTCCGAATCTTTTAATCATTTTTATCTCTCTTTTATTTATTTCTTTCTAAGAATTTACCTGCTCTATTCCCTGTCATTTCTTTTTTGGTATAGGTCAGAACACCATTAACAAACACATATTCAATACCATCCGCTTTTTGTTTTGGGTCTTGGAACGTGGCTGTTTCATTAATTTTTTTAGGGTCAAATACAACGATATCTGCAAAATAATTTTCTTGGATAAGGCCTCTATCCTTTAAAGAAAAACGTTGTGCTGACATGCCTGTCATTTTGTAAATCGCGGTGGTCATTGGGAAAAGCTGCTCATCACGGCTATAGTGGCTAATAACTCGTGGGAAAGTTCCCCAAAGGCGTGGATGTGGATTAGGGTCACGTGGTAAGCCATCAGAACCCACCATACTGCTTGGATGCTGTAACACACGACGAACATCATCTTCGTGCATTTGGAAATAAATCGCTCCCGCAGGAACAATTTTTTCAGCAACTTGGAAAACATCGCTACTCCACATAGCGGCTATTTCTTTTAATGTCTTACCCGCAACGTCAGGGAATGGTGTCGACCAAGTTATTAGGATGTCATAGTCTTCAGTAACTTGTGTGATATCTAAGTTTGATGAACCCGCACGATATGGGTAACAATCACAATTGATATCCTGCATGGCTTGGTATTTTTCAATGAGGGCAAGCGTTTCTTTTGTACGTCCCCAGTTTTTTGCACCAGCGCACTTATGGTGGGAAATTTGCACAGGAACTTTTGCATGACGGCCGATATGGAAGGCTTCATGCATCGCATCAATGATACCGTCATATTCAGTTCGCATATGAGTGGTATAAATACCCTGATGCTCTGCTAATAATTCAGCCAACTCACAAATTTCTTCAGTCGAAGAATTAATTGCGTTACCGTAAGATAAACCAGTGCTTAATCCTAAAGCCCCTTCATCTAACGCACAGGCCAATACTTGCTTCATATGAGCGATATTGTCTGGTGTCGCGGGTTTTAATAAGTCTGTCACACAATTATTTCTTAAGGTTGTATGCCCTATTAACGTCGCAACATTAACGGTTGGCATCACATTATTAATTTTTTGTTTATAACTGGCTAAATCAGAAAATTGAAATTCGTTTAACTCACCTAATAAATTAATTGGGTCAGGAACTTCATCCTTTAATGTTGCACACGCTGCACTGATACCACAATTACCAACAATAATTGTCGTTACACCTTGTGATGTTTTTTCAATATATTCAGGCTTATCAATCACAATTAAATCGTCATGAGTATGCACATCAATAAATCCAGGTGATAAAATCAAGCCTGAGCAGTCAATTATTTTTTCAGTATCTTCACTTATATTTTTTGATATTTTAATAATCCGTTCATCTTTAACTGCAATATCACTGACAAACTCGCTTTTACCACTACCATCTATTACAGTGGCATTTTTAAAAACATAATCGTATTTCATTTTAATATCTCTTTAGGATTAATTAGTTTGATTTTTAAATGCGATATATGCAGATATAAATGCTTTCGCTTTTTCTCTGGTTTTCTCTGGTGTTTGGCCTATTTGGTAAAGATCATTTCCCAGTCCTGCACCATGGCAGCCAATACCTAGGTATTCATGCAGATTATTCGGAGTGATGCCTCCTACCGCATAAATAGCAATATTTTTTGGGAGCACTGACATCAGCGATTTCACATAATTAACCCCAAAAGGCGCTGTAGGGAAAATTTTTAAATTAACAGCACCGGCGTCAATCGCGGTAAAAGCTTCTGTTGCTGTTGCACAACCTGGAAATATTTCCATCTTATTTTCAAGAGCAGTAGTGATCACAGAAACGTTAATATTGGGAGTGACAATAATTTTAGCGTTCATTATTGCCAACTTTTCAACATTGCTTTTATTGAGCACAGTACCGGCACCGATTTTTAATTTATCGCCGTAGTTTTCAATCGCTAATGGAATACTTTTTTCCCACTCGGGAGAGTTAAGAGGAATTTCTATATAATTAAAACCTTCATCTGCAAGGATAGCGATATGTTCTAAAACTTCGTCAGGTTTTATTCCCCGTAATATTGCAATAAGCGGTATTTCATTTTTAGAATTCATAACAATCACCTAATAAAAAACCATTAATAATATTTATTTGCATTGCGTTTCTTTTAATATTGAAATTGCACCCAATCCAGAAAAAGGCTGTTCCTTTTTATCGTCTAATAGGTGTATTTCCCCAGTGAAGTAACTATCATTTTTAATTAACTCTTTAAGTGCATCCGCTAAAATAGGTTTTCCACTAATAACAATTTTTATATCGCTAGTAATATTAAGAGCTTGGCTATGTTTTATTGCGAGTAAATCTGACGCCAAAATAGCTCCCAATAAAAAACTTGAGCGTTGGTCAAGTGTCGCTTCCGTGAAAAGGTCTAGTAGCCTCACCGAAAAACAACTTCTCGCAATCCCTACTTGCAGACTAAGCTCAGCACCTTTGCGTAAATATTCTTTATCTAAATATTGAACAAACTGGTGTTCTAAAGAACTGGCTAAGATAGTCTGGTGCGTTAATGTATCGAAAATTTCCCCAGCCATCGTTGTTGCCAATGCAACCACATTATTTTTTTCATCAAGACGTACAAACTTAGAATGTGACCCAGGTAAAATGACTAAGGCAGGGCCAAGATCCGGTTGCTGTGTTAGAATGCCAAAAACTTCAACTTCTTCACCACGCATTACATCTATACTTTCAATTGAATCAAACGTCATATTTGCCACGTTATTTTTAACGCCTGGTATAAAAATAATCGGTTTTTCACTGATCTCTTTGATAACACAAGGCATTGTGGCTTTAGCAAGTTGCTGCATTGAAACGGGGGTCACTTGGTGAGGTAAGTGACACAGCCCAATTTCGGATGTAATCATACCTGATGCAACGAGCTGATAATTTTCTCTTTCTTCGACACTCACCCCTGACAACAGCTTATCTAGTACTGTTTTTATCGATTGAATTAACAGCGTTTTATCGCCATTTTTTGCACAATCCCTAATACCAACTTCAACACTTTGTTCACGAACAACCGCGTTATTTTTCCATGCTCTAACTCGGGTATTCGTTGTCCCTGTATCAATGGTCACTATCAACATGTTTATCCCTTTAAAATAACGGAACATCGTTCCTTTTTTAATAACATACATTAAAAATTAGGAATGTCGTTCCGATTTTGTAAGAATAACGACAGCGATCACAATCAAAAAGTCAAACTCAATGAAGATCAATACATTACGTACTGCATGTTTTTTCAGAGAAAAAGGTAACATCGAGGTAAAAATGGAACGGCGTTTAAAAAATGAGTACAATGAGAGGGCTTAGCGTGAGTGAGGAACCTACGATGACGAAAGAAAGTCAAGCAAACTCGTCGAGTATCGACAGAGTACTGACCATACTTGAAGAGATTAGTAACCATTCTGACGGAATTTCTTTGGCCGAATTGGTCAAAAATACGGAGATTCCAAAAACCACGGCTTTTCGCGTATTAGAAACACTAAAAGAGCGTCAATATGTCAGCTTAGACCATCTTACAGAACGCTATAACCTTGACTTAAAAAGCCTCGAATTAGGCATTAAAGGCTTAATGAATGTTAATTTAGTTGAAGTTTCAATCCCTTATTTAAAAACGTTGTCGAGTTCAACGTTTGAAACTTGCTTTTTAGGAGTTTATAACAGTGGCCATGTGGTCTACCTCTATAAAAGTGAAGGAACGCTATCCATTCAAACCTCCGCAAAACTGGGTGCTCGACTACCCGCTTATTGTACTGGTATAGGGAAAGCTTTATTAGCCTTCCAGCCGTTAGAAGAAATTGATGCTGTACTAGATAAACCATTAACCAAATACACTGAAAAAACAGTTATCGATCGCATGAAACTGTATGAAGTTTTGGCTGATATTCGTTTAAAAGGCTTTTCTTTAGATGATGAAGAAAATGAAGAAGGGCTCACCTGTGTGGCAAGGCCGATATTTAATTATACCGGTAATATTATCGGCGCGATTAGTGTCGCTGGGCCGACTCACAGAATGGTTTCCAAAATAGACCGTGTTAATGAAGAACTTGCCCACGTTTGCTTACTGATTTCCCGCCGCCTTGGCTATATTGAGCCAACCAACACTAAATAAAACAAAAAACCCCATCTCCTATGAGATGGGGCGCCAAAATAGCAATATTTGTTGTTTACACAAGAACAAGTTGTACAAAAGCAATGTATTGGCCCACCTCCTTGTGGAACCCAAACCTAATGGCGATTTCTCACCAATTGATACCGACGAGTCAGGTATTCGATAGGTGCACTCCAAATGTGCACTAAGCGGCAGAATGGGAAGAGTAAAAATATCGTCATCCCCAACACAATATGCAGTTTAAAAACAATGCCAACCCCTTCAAGGTAATTGGATGCCCCCCAATGGAATGTCACAATAGACTGTGCCCATCCCACTAATTTCAACATTTCGCTACCATCCATATGTTGTGCTGAGAATGGAATGGTGAGTAATCCTAAGCAAACTTGCACCACCAGCAAGGTTAAGATCATGATGTCACCAAAGGATGAAGTTGCTCTCACTCGTGGGTTTGTCAGGCGGCGCTTCAATAGCATCGCGCCACCAATTAACATCATCACACCTGCTGATCCCCCACCTATCATCGCCATTAACTGCTTAATGTGCATTGGCAGAAAAGATTCATACATCCAATGAGGCGTTAACATACCTAAAAAGTGCCCGACAAAAATCCCAATAATCCCCAAATGGAATAAGTTTGATGCCAAACGCATGTTCTTTTTATCCAACATTTGGCTGGAACCCGCTCGCCACGTGTATTGCCCGTAATCGTAACGTAACCAACTACCGACAATAAATACCGTCCCAGCGATATAGGGGTAAATATCGAAGAAAAATTGATTGATAAAATTCATTTTTGAACTCCTACATGGCTGCCCACACTGAGATCCAAATACTGTGGTACCACCGCATTGGCGAAGCGATGTTGATGCGCTGCAACTTCGCTACCACATGTTTTTTCATCGGCAAAAAATTTCACTTGCTCCTCTTCCCAAACTGCATCTAGCGCCTCTGGGGTATCATCCCGTACTTCGGTTGCTACTTGTTTGCTTAATTGCTCCGCAGCAATGTCGCTATGGGAAAGCTCAAGTAAAAAATCAAATAAAACAGAGAAACGGCTTTCTCGCTGTTTCAACCTTTCCCCTAACAGCGCTAAAATTGGCGCAATATCCTGTAACCCCTCGATAGTTTCATCGGTCGGTAATGCCGTGAGGTATTCCAAATAAATGGGCAAATGATCGGGTAATTCACGGCAATCAATGTGCAAACCCTGTTGCTGATATTGAGCCATTAAATCAACCATCGCTTGCCCTCGGTCTCGGGATTCGCCATGTACATGCTCAAATAGCAATAATGATGTCGCGCGCCCTCTATCAAACAGTTCACAATATTGCGCCTGCATATCAAGTAAGTCTTCGTTGAGATACTCACGCACAAACACCATCAGTTGAACAGCCCGTGTGACAGGCAGCTCATCAGCCTGTTCTAGCGCTTCAATGAGCTCATCACGATGTAACCAAAGCGCTTCCGAAGGGTATTCCAATAACCGAGAAATCACTTTTAGTGTCATCATAGTGCTTTCTCCTGATTATTTTTTGGTGTGATATCAATGGCGTCAATGCGCCTGCTATTAAATAAATTCGCTTTGCTATCGCTGCCATGGCAACCATCACCAAAACTAAAGCCACAAGCTTTCGCTTCAGGGAATGCTTCACGCGCCAATTCTCGATGACTGGATGGAATGACAAAACGGTCTTCATAGTTAGCAATGGCTAAATAGCGGTACATTTCTTGTGCCTGAGCTTGTGTTAAGCCGACTTGCTCTAATGCACTGGTATCACATTGGTTTTCCACGGTTTCTGCCCGTTTGAAATGGCGCATCGCTAACATACGTTTTAACGCCAATAACACCGGTTCGGTATCCCCTGCGGTTAACAAATTCGCAAGGTATTGCACTGGAATGCGTAAACTTTCGACATCCGGCAATACACCTTTATTAGCTAATAGCCCTGAATCCGCCACTGACTGGATCGGTGACAAAGGTGGTACATACCACACCATTGGTAACGTGCGGTATTCAGGGTGTAATGGCAGAGCTAAGCGCCACTCCATCGCCATTTTGTACACTGGAGATTTCTGTGCCGCATCGATCACACTTAATGGGATCCCTTGTTTTTGCGCTTCTTCAATCACTTTTGGATCATGGGGATCAAGGAAAACATCAAGTTGGCTCTGGTAAAGGTCGGTTTCCTTTTCGACACTGGCAGCTGACTCAATTTTATCGGCGTCATACAGCAATACCCCTAAATAGCGGATACGACCAACACAGGTTTCAGAGCAAACCGTTGGCATGCCTGACTCAATACGTGGGTAACAGAAAATACATTTTTCTGATTTACCGCTTTTCCAATTGAAATAGATTTTTTTATACGGGCAACCAGTTAAGCACATACGCCAGCCACGGCATTTGTCTTGGTCAATCAACACAATACCGTCTTCTGAGCGCTTATAAATTGCACCACTTGGGCAGGTCGCGACGCAAGCTGGGTTTAAACAATGTTCACACAGGCGTGGCAAATACATCATGAACGTATTTTCAAACTGCCCATACATCTCTTTTTGAATATGTTCAAAATTTTTATCTTGGGCTCGTTTGGCGAATTCACCGCCTAAATCATCTTCCCAGTTTGGTCCCATTTTCACGTTACTCATTCGCTCACCAGTAATTAATGAACGAGGGCGTGCTGTCGGTACGTGCTTACCTTCTTTAGCATTTTTTAAATGGCCGTAGTCATAATTAAACGGCTCATAATAATCATCCAAAGCAGGTACATCTGGGTTAGCGAAGATTTTTGATAAAACGCCAACTTTGTTCCCCATACGTGGAACCAATTTACCCTTAATGGTGCGGATCCAGCCTCCTTTCCATTTTTCTTGGTCTTCCCAATTATGGGGGTAACCAATACCTGGTTTGGTTTCGACGTTATTAAACCATGCGTATTCTACCCCTTCGCGGCTAGTCCACACGTTTTTACAGGTCACTGAGCAAGTGTGACAACCAATACATTTATCAAGGTTTAGCACCATGCCGACTTGAGAACGAATTTTCATTATGCTTTCTCCTTTCCGCTCAAGGTCTGCTGGTAGGCATCACCTTCACCATCCAGCCAGTCAACCTGTTTCATTTTGCGAACAACCACAAATTCATCACGATTAGAACCTACGGTTCCGTAATAATTGAAGCTATAGGCAAGGTGCGCATAGCCGCCGATCATATGCGTAGGTTTCGGGCAAACACGCGTGACCGAATTATGAATTCCGCCACGTTGGGCCGTAATTTCAGAACCTGGTAAGTTGATCAGTCGTTCTTGGGCGTGGTACATCATGATCATGCCATCAGGAATGCGTTGGCTAACGATCGCTTTAGCGGTTAATGCACCATTACTGTTAAAAGCTTCAACCCAATCGTTATCTTCAACACCCAGTTCGCGGGCATCTTCTTCGCTAAGCCAAACAACTGGACCACCGCGGCCTAACGTCAACATTAATAAGTTGTCACTGTAAGTAGAGTGGATCCCCCATTTTTGGTGCGGTGTTAAAAAGTTCAGTGCTTTTTCTGGGAATCCATTGGATTTTTTCCCCATAAGTGGCTGAGCCGCTCGAGTGTCAATTGGTGGGCGATACACCACAAGGCTTTCCCCAAAGGCGCGCATCCATTCGTGATCTTGATATAATTGCTGACGACCACTGAGCGTCCGCCATGGGATCATTTCATGCACGTTGGTGTAACAGGCATTGTAGGAAACATGTTCATCTTCCAGCCCTGACCATGTAGGGCTTGAGATAATTTTACGCGGCTGCGCAACAATATCGCGAAAACGGATTTTTTCGTCTTCTTTATAACGAGCAAAATGAGTATGGTCGCGGCCCGTTACTTTGCTTAACGCATCCCATGCTTTTACTGCCACTTGCCCATTGGTTTCAGGTGCAAGTGTTAAAATGACTTCCGCGGCATCAATTGCCGTTTCAATTTTTGGCCGCCCAGCATTAGTACCGTCAGGCTGGGTTTTATTGAGTTTTTTCAAGAAATCAATTTCATCTTGTGTATTCCAATTGATCCCTTTACCACCATTACCCAATTTATCCATCAATGGGCCAAGAGAGGTAAAACGTGCATAAGTATTTGGGTAGTCACGCTCAACACAGATAATATGCGGCGCTGTTTTCCCTGGAATAAGCTCGCATTGCCCTTTTTTCCAATCTCTAACATCAAAAGGCTGTGCCATCTCAGCTGCACTATCATGTTGAATCGGCAGCGTCACCACATCCGTTTCTTTGCCTAAGTGCCCAACGCTGACCTCAGAAAATGCTTTGGCAATCCCCTTATAAATTTCCCAATCGCTTTTGGATTCCCAAGCTGGGTCGACTGCAGCTGATAATGGGTGAATAAATGGATGCATATCCGAGGTATTCATATCGTCTTTTTCATACCAAGTAGCAGTCGGTAAAATAACGTCCGAGAACAGGCAGGTGCTCGACATTCTGAAGTCGAGAGTCACCACTAAGTCAACTTTCCCTTCTGCCGCTTTATCTTGCCATTCCACTTCTTCTGGTTTGACGCCGCCTTGTTGACCTAAGTCTTTGCCTTGAATACCATTTTCAGTACCCAATAAATATTTCAATAAATATTCATGACCTTTCCCTGCAGACCCCAATAAATTTGACCGCCAAATAAACAGATTTCGTGGGAAATTTTGAGGGTCATCAGGTTGCTCTGAAGCAAAGCGAATATTCCCTTCTTTCAACTGTTTAACAGTATAGTCAGTGGGTGACATCCCTTCACTTTGAGCATTCTTCGCAATATTTAATGGGTTGACATTTAATTGTGGTGCTGACGGCAGCCACCCCATGCGTTCTGCACGTACATTCATATCAACCAAACTGCCGCTAAAGGCTTGCTTATCGGCTAGAGGCG
Source organism: Providencia rettgeri (assembly GCF_013255915.1). Taxonomy (GTDB): domain Bacteria; phylum Pseudomonadota; class Gammaproteobacteria; order Enterobacterales; family Enterobacteriaceae; genus Providencia; species Providencia hangzhouensis. The sequence continues at coordinate 4,071,586 of NZ_CP053896.1, forward strand.
ATAACAACTCTTCTGTTGCGACTGTTTCATAACGCCATTGGCTTGAATGGTTATAAAAGAAAGATGTGCTATTCATATGGCGAGGTGGGCGCTGCCAGTCCAAACCAAAGGCTAAAGGTAACCAACCCGTTTGTGGCCGTAATTTCTCTTGCCCAACATAATGAGACCAGCCGCCGCCGCTTTGCCCAACGCAACCACAGAAAATCAACATATTGATAATCGCACGATAGGTCATATCCATGTGATACCAGTGGTTAATCCCTGCGCCAACAATCACCATAGAACGGCCATGGGTTTTCTCTGCGGTATCGGCAAACTCACGCGCTATGCGAATAATATTTTGGCGGCTAACCCCAGTGACTTTTTCCGCCCACGCAGGTGAATACGCTTTCATATCATCGTAATCAACCGCACAGTTTTCATCACCAAAACCACGGTCAATACCGTAGTTCGCTAGCATTAAATCATAAACACTAGTAACCAATGATTCGCTACCATCAGCTAACTGAATACGTTTAGCGGGCAGTTTATGTAATAAAACATCTTTAAGTTCAACATGCTGGAAGTGCTCACTTTCTAATCCACCAAAGTAAGGAAAACCAACATCGACAAATTCATCATGGCTATCTGCCAAGCTGAGTTTCATTTTAATGTTATGTGCATCTTGCCCAGCACGCGGTTCTAAATTCCATTTTTGGCCGCCATCCCAACGGAATCCCATTGAACCTTGTGGAGCACATAATTCACCTGTCTCTTCATCAATCGCAATAGTTTTCCATTCGGCATTTTTTTCTTCGCCTAATGAATTATGTAAATCAGATGCCCGTAGCATGCGGCCTGCGGCATAAGAACCATCTTCACGCTTATCTAGCATAACAAGCATCGGCATATCGGTATAAGTGCGCACATATTCACGGAAGTATTCCGCTTCACGTTTTACATGGAATTCATTGAGGATCACATGCCCCATCGCCATTGCCATGGCGCTATCCGTTCCTTGTTTCGGGTTCAACCAATGGTCACATAATTTGGCAATTTCCGCGTAGTCTGGCGTCACCGCGACCGTTTTCGTCCCTTTATAACGCACTTCTGCAAAAAAGTGTGCGTCTGGCGTACGCGTTTGCGGTACGTTAGAACCCCAAGCAATAATATAAGACGAGTTGTACCAATCCGCTGATTCAGGTACGTCAGTTTGTTCGCCCCACGTCATGGGTGACGCAGGTGGCAAGTCACAATACCAGTCATAAAAACTTAAGCATGAGCCACCAATTAACGATAAATAGCGAGCACCCGAGGCGTAGGAAACCATCGACATCGCGGGAATTGGTGAAAAGCCAACAATGCGGTCAGGACCAAATTCTTTAATCGTCGCGACGTTCGCTGCCGCAATCAGTTCATTCACCTCCTGCCAGCTTGAGCGAACAAAACCACCACGACCACGAGCTTGTTTATAGCTTTGTGCCTTCTGTGGGTCATTGATAATAGATAGCCACGCTGCAACAGGGTCTTGCTGCTCCGCTTTTGCTTCACGCCATAGTTTAAGTAAGCGCTTACGCATCATTGGGTATTTAACACGGTTTGCGCTATATAAATACCAAGAGTAACTCGCACCACGAGGGCATCCTCTCGGCTCATGATCAGGTAAATCTGGGCGAGTTCGTGGGTAATCCGTCTGTTGAGTTTCCCAAGTCACTAACCCATTTTTGACATAAATCTTCCAGCTACAAGAGCCCGTACAATTGACACCATGGGTGGAACGCACGACTTTGTCATGCTGCCAGCGGCTACGATAACCATCTTCCCAATCACGGTTTACATTTAACTCTTGCCCGTGATCACCTGAAAAGGTTTCGCCCAACTGCTTAAAATACCGAAATCTATCTAAAAACTTGCTCATCGGATTGCCTCCAAAGAGACGGCGACCGGCGCCGTACATTGCTAAAATTGATTTTTATGACTTGTTATTATTTGTGTTTACGGCCATATACCAGCCATGTGATAAACACACAGGAAAGATAAAATATAAAAAACACTTTCATTGCATCTGCCGGTGAACCCGTCAGTGTTAATGATGTACCGAACGCTTTTGGAATAAAGAAGCCACCTATTGCACCAATAGCAGAGATAAACCCTAAAGCTGCAGCACTTTCTGTTACTGCCTCTTTTTGGGCTTCTTGCTCTGAAGCTCCTCTTAAGATGGCTTTGTCCATGGTTAATTTACGAAAAACAACAGCAATCATTTGGAAGGTTGAGCCACTGCCTAGCCCTGCCGTTAAAAACAGCACCATAAATACGCCATAAAACGCCCCGAAAGAGCCTCCTTGACCGTTTTCTGGTAACGTAAAAAACAGCAAGCCGGAGAAAACAGCCATGACCACAAAGTTCAGTAATGTGACTTTCACACCACCAAAACGGTCAGATAACATGCCACCGACTGGGCGAGCTAACGCACCGAGGAAAGGGCCAAAAAAGGCAAACTTCAAGATAATGACGTCTGGAAACTGGGTTTTCGATAACATCGCGAAACCAGCAGAAAAACCGATAAACGAGCCGAATGTCGCCAGATATAACAGGCTTAATACCCATAGATGGCCACGTTTCAAAACTGGTAATTGTGCTTTAAGAGATGCCTTATTAGCCGCTAAGTCATTCATGCCAAACCAAGCCATCACCGTAAAAAGCAGTAGAAATGGCACCCAAATCCAAGCGGCATTTTCTAACCACAACATTGAGCCATCAGGCTGAGCCGCTCCAGTCCCACCAACGAAAGTAAATACACCAACACCAACGATAAAAGGCGCCACCAATTGCATGACACTGACCCCTAAATTTCCTAGCCCACCATTTAGGCCAAGTGCACCGCCTTGGCGAGCTTTAGGGAAAAAGAAGCTGATATTGGCCATGCTGGATGCAAAGTTAGCGCCGGCAAAACCACAAAGTAGGGAAATAATGACAAAGACTTGATAAGGCGTGGCAGGGTTTTGAATCGCATAACCTAGCCAAATACATGGGATCACTAAAAACAACGTACTAATAGCAGTCCAACGGCGCCCACCAAAAATAGGAATAACGAATGAATAAGGGACTCTTAATAAAGCACCTGAAACGGAAGGTAATGCGGTTAATAAAAATAATTGGTCTGTCGTAAAATTAAAACCCACTTTATTTAAATTAACCGCAACTGCACTAAATAACATCCATACGCAAAATGCGAGCAATAAACATGGAATAGAAATCCATAAATTACGATTGGCAATACGCTGTCCTGTTTGCTGCCAAAACCGAGTATCTTCAGGACGCCAATCCTGTATAACACCATTATTTGACTGTGCAGCTACACTATTAACATTATCTCGTTGAGACATAAATCACCCCGATAAATACAATTTCTGCTCGCAGTGTGTGGCGAATAGACCACCGTGAAGCTGATCTAAATCAAGAGAGATTTAAATGAAATATGCGTGATTTTTCTCGTTAACCACCAGAGTAGTATTAGGAGTACAAAACAATAATTGATTGAATTAAAACAAAAAAAATCATTGCTTGGTAATTTTATTTGTTGAAATTTAAAGCGAATAATTCAATGGGATATTAAGGAGTAATACCGAAGTGGCATATTCAATTTTATATAATAGAGAAACAATATCTACGTTATCAAAAATAATAAATAAACGTATAGAATAGAGTAGAAAGGATCATTTATGTCTATTGCTTATCACCGATTTTCAATCATTAACCAAGTTATTGGTTTAATGCTATTGATTGCCGTACTCGGTATTATTGGCATGACAATTTCAAATAGTATGATTATTAGTGTGCAAGGAAATGCACATGCAATAAATAAATCAGGCTCATTGCGGATGCAAAGTTATCATTTACTTTCATTAGTACCACTCAACCAATATTCTGACGTATATGTTAGTGAGCTTGAAAAAAATTTATTAAGCAATGAACTAACACAAGTTGTCGATATAGAAGATTTAAATCCGCAATTTGCTGAGCTTTATCAATATTGGGTTACAGAATTAAAACCTGCACTTAACCATGCAGTTTCTCCTAATGATGCACGTCTCGCGGTCGTTACCTTTGTTAATAAACTCGATGCATTAGTTCGTAATATTGATGAAAAAACAGAACGAAAAATAACCTATGTAGCAATCACTCAAATGGTATTTATTGGCCTCGTTTTATTGCTACTTATTTTTGCTATCTGCCATTTTAGAAAGAAAATTTATACACCTTGGCTTAAGTTACTTCATATGGTGAACGCGATTAGTCACCAAGACTTTAGTCAGCGCTTTCCTGTAGGCAAAAAACAAGATGAGCTAAATTCACTGGGCCATACGTTAAATCAAATGTCGGATGAGCTCGCACAGAGTTACCATCAATTAGAATCTCGAGTTATCGAAAAAACCGCCGATCTGCAAAAGAAAAATAAAGTATTACTCTATTTATACCAATCTAATCGAACCCTACATGCCATTGGGCCACTATCAATAAGGTTAGAAAAAGTGTTATTTGAGCTTAAAAGTTTAATCCCACTGCAAAATATTAGATTGAGGCTATACGAAGAAAACAATGATGCCTGCTTTCATGAAATTCATTGTCCAGAAAACGAGGAGCACTCTCTCAAGTCACCCAAGATGGCTGAACACCTTAAAGTAATATCATGGGAGATTTCTGATAATTTACAGCGTTATGGCATGATTTTAGCTGAAATGGATATAAATCAGCCATTATCTGAAGAACAAAATAATTTAGTGCTGATGCTAGTTAAACAAATCGCTGGAATGCTAGCGATGGAGCACCAATTAGAGCAACAACAGCAGTTACTGATTATGGATGAACGATCGGCGATTGCGAGAGAATTGCATGATTCCATCGCACAATCATTATCTTGCCTCAAAATGCAAATTAGTTATCTACAAATGCAACCTAAAACATTGCCAACTAAGCACCAAGAACTATTAAACGAAATGCGCAATGAAATAAATTCCGCTTATAGTCAATTACGTGAGCTTTTAACAACCTTCAGACTAAAATTAACTGAACCAGGCCTATTCCCTGCCTTAGAAAGCACAATCCAAGAATTCAGTCAGCGCCTCGGTTTTCAAATTGGATTAAATTACCAAATTCCAGCCAAAAGCCTCTCTCCACATCAATCTATTCATATTATCCAGATAATCCGAGAAGCTTTAAGCAATATTCTCAAACATGCTAATGCAAACTGGTCACAAGTCTCATTAATCGAAAATAACGGATTAATCACCATGACAATAGAAGATAATGGGGAAGGTATTCAGCCTCAGCCAACAAAAAATAACCATTATGGATTGATTATTATGAGAGAAAGAGCGCTAAGCCTAAATGGGAAATATCAAATTTCCCCAAGAGTTCAGGGTGGCACTATTGTTAATGTCGTATTTCCACTGACTGTGGCTTAATTAAATTGGAGTAACTCATTAATGAAAAATGAAAATAAACTAACTGGGCAATCTACCATTTTACTGATTGATGATCACCCGATGCTACGTAATGGTGTTAAACAATTAATTAGTTTAGAACCCACATTAAAGGTAATTGGTGAAGCAGACGATGGAATAACGGGTATTAAAATTGCGGAAGAACAAGACCCAGATTTAATCCTATTAGATCTCAATATGCCTAGTATGAATGGCTTTGAAGTACTCGATAATTTACGTAACCGCGAACTTTCAGGCCGTATTATCTTATTTACGGTGTCCAATTATGGCGAAGACTTAATTAATGCGTTAAAACGAGGTGCTGATGGCTATTTACTCAAAGACATGGAGCCTGAAAAATTAATTATTGCATTAAAAGAAGCCGCAAGTGGTAAAATGGTCGTTAGCCCAACGCTCGCTTCCATTTTAGCTGAATCTTTAAGAGATAACCGAGCCCCTACAGAGCATAATCTATCAGCACTAACCCCAAGAGAAACCCATATCTTAGATTTAATCTCACAGGGGCTATCAAATAAGATGATTGCGAATAAATTACAAATCACAGAGAGCACCGTCAAAGTCCATGTCAAGCACTTACTAAAGAAACTTAATTTAAAATCGCGCGTTGAAGCCGCTATTTGGGTTTTACAACAAAAGTAATGATACTGCTCCTTAACTTAATGCATCGAGCCATGGCTGTTGTTTTGGGTAACGTCGACGGTAGCCATGCATCGCAACAGATAACTGAATGAGATCCGTAAACCTTGTCGGGTCCAAACTGGTTTGCTTTTTAATTTGTTGTAACCGATAACTTAATGTATTTCTGTGAATGCCTAATTGCTGCGCGGTGCTACCTATTTCGCCATTTTGCGATAAAAACAGCTCAAGGGTTTCAAGCAAAATATCGCCCGAATCATGCAACAATATTTTATGGCAAATATCTAAAAAGAAATTAAATAGATAGCTATTTTCCAATTCATTAAAGAGGCATAAAGATGCCATTTCTTTAAATAAAAAGACTTGTTTATCGGGAACCGTTAGCCGTCCAACTTCAATAACTGAACGTGCAAAATGTACTGCATCCCTCACATGTTCTTGCGTATCTGCCTGAACACCAACACCAATATAATATTGGCTAAGCTGGCTATCTAGAATGAAATGAAGATTAGAAATAAACGATTCATTTTGATAATGCGTTGATGGGAATAGCATCAAAATTTCGCGGCTATTGAGTAATAACACATCACTTTTTTCCATAGCTGATAATTCAGTAATGATCGTATCGAGTATTTCAGGGCGGTACTGAATAGCTTCAATATTAATAATCACAGGAATAGTCGGTAAAGTGAACGCAAAACCGGAATTATGTAATTTTAGTAATGCACTGCGCCCCTGTGCTGGCGTTGTGCTTTCTATAAACTGGACAAATAGCATGTCACGCAAACGATGCTGCCAGTTAATACTACGCCGCTCAATTTCTTGTTGAATTAGCAGCTCAGCCGTCAGTATAGCGAGCTCGGCATAACGCTGGATCACAACAGGGTCACCACTCACGCCAATCACTAATTCCACTTTATCAGCCACAACAATCGGATGGTTTATCCCCGGTGCCACATTCGAATAAGCTCGTGCTTCATTTTCATTGTAGATGGTGATCCGTTTGCCGCAGCGGATCACTTCCACTGCGGCTTCATGGGTTTCACCAATACGCTTTTTTTCACCTGAAGCGATAATCACGCCCTGACTATTAATCACATTGACGTTGTGATGGATAATTCCCATTGCACGCGTGACAATATCATTGGCTAGTTTTTCAGTCAGTAGCATATTACCGCCTCACTTTAGGGTTTTATTTGCGTATTCGGATTTGCGAGTACGGTACGCAGCAAATTTTCTGCTGTATCTGCCAAATAACGTTCACCATTTGTCATGGCTTGCTCAAGGGAAACTGGCCCCGGACAAAGCGACCACATTGCGGTAATGCCATGTTGGAATAAGATACGGCTATCTTCACTATACCCCCCACAAAGCGCAATGACAGGCACACCATAATGACTGGCCATACGAGCCACTCCCACAGGAGCCTTACCATTCGCACTTTGACTGTCAAGCCGCCCCTCTCCTACAATGACTAAATCCGCTTGTTGAATATAAGATTTTGCGCCAAGGAGTCCCAAAACGAGATCGATTCCTTTTTCGAGCTTTGCCGAAACAAACCAACGAAGCCCCGCACCTAATCCACCCGCTGCACCACTGCCAGCCTCCAGTGAAACATCTTTTCCCGTTATTGCTGACATTAATTTCACATAGTGAGCCATCCCAATTTCAAGCTGGTCAAGTGTGGCTTGGTCGGCCCCCTTTTGGGGACCATAAACATAAGTCGCACCATTTTTGCCTAATAAAGGGTTTTCAACATCGCAAGAGACATTAAATTCAACCTTAGCGGCTCGCGAGTCAAATTTATCAAAATCAATCTTTGCAATATTAATGAGGTCTTTTCCGCAAATTGGCATCTCAATAAGCTGAGAATTTTTATCGTAAAACTGAGCACCCAATGCTTGAGCAAACCCTGCACCACCATCATTAGTTGCACTTCCTCCTATCCCGATAACAATACGAGAACAACCCATATCGAGTGCATGCTTGACCATTTCACCCAAGCCATAAGTTGAGGCATTTTCAACTCGACGATGCTCACGTTGAACGAGTTCCAGCCCACAACATTGCGCCATTTCGATAAAAGCGGTTTTTCCCTCCAATACTAATAACCCTGCATCAACCTTACTACCATAAGGCCCAGTACAGCTAAAAATGTAAGGTGTTACACCAGAAAGCGCGGGGCTATTCTCCAGTGACTCCAACAAACCTTCTCCGCCATCAGATATGGGTAATAACGTCATATCTAACTCAGAGGATACACGCTTGAAACCCTCAGCAACGGCTTGGCACGCTAACCTTGCAGAACAACTTCCTTTAAAGGAATCAAGTGCGATAACAATTTTCATGCAGACTTTCCTATTGTAAATGGCGATGTTGAATTATTTGCTTTCCACTGAAGTCGATACTTGTAATGGCTCAGCTTCGCTCATACCGTTAGTATTCACTCGTGACGCAATAATCGTTCCGATAACTAGCAAACCGACACCAAACCATAATCCAGAAGTGGCTGTTCCTGTATAATCTTCAAAAAAGCCAAGAATGAACGGGCCAAGGAAGCCGCCAAACAGCCCTAAGCAGTTCAATAGTGCCAAACTTCCCGCTAACATGCTGCCACTCATATAAGTCGGAGGAAGCGAGAAAATAATCGATTGAACCACAAAAAACATAAATGCCGTTAAGCAAAAGCCAATTAAACCGACAACTGGGCCACCCAGTGCACCAATCACTAACCCTACGGCCATTACTGCATAACCTGAAATTAAAATACGTGATGAACGACGCGGTGTATTAGCTTTTCTCGCGACAAAAATGCCACCAATTGCGGCTGAAATCCATGGAATCGCTGTTAATAAGCCGATTTGAATAGGTGTTAATTTGCCATATTCACCGATAATAGTCGGTAAAAAATAACTTAAACCATAGACCGAGAACTGGTGAGTAAAATAGATAGCAACAATCATCATAAAGGCTTTATTCTTAAATGCCGCCTTGAGTGAGAATTTACTGTTACTCACACTAATACTGTTTTTGTCTTGATCATGTTTATATTTAATATAATTCCGATCATCTTCATCTAACCATTTTGCATCTTCTGGTTTATTCGGCAACACGAACCACACAACAAATGCTAGGATAACTGCTGGCAAGCCTTCAATAACAAACATCCATTGCCAACCATGGAAGCCTAATAAGCCATCCATACTCAGCAATAAACCACTCAGCGGCGCCCCAATAATATTTGCAAGACAAACCCCGAGTAAAAATAACCCTGTTGCTTTAGCCCGTTCTTCTTGGCTAAACCAATATGTCATATATAGAATAACCCCAGGATATAAGCCCGCTTCAGCCGCTCCCAGTAATAACCGCAAGATATAAAAAGAAGTCGGCCCTGTCACAAACGCCATCGCCGCAGATAATAACCCCCAAGTGATCATGATCCGCGTGATCCAAAAACGCGCGCCTACTTTCTCCATTATCAAATTACTTGGGATCTCAAGAATCGAGTAGGTTAAGAAAAAAAGCCCCGCACCAATACCAAACGCGGTTGCAGATAATCCTAAATCAATCGACATCGCATTTTTTGCCATGCCAATATTTGTTCGGTCAATAAAGCTAATAATGTACGCTAAAATCAACAACGGCATCAGGTTACGGTATATCTTTGCGTTGGTTTTTTTCCCCTGAGCCACATAATCTAACTTTGCATTTGTAGAAAACATAGATAAGATCCTCATGTTGTAGTGAAACAGGTACGGCTCTTGGCAATAAGTGACATACCTGTTGTTTTACTTCAGCAACAGCCCGACGCCCCACGTCGGGCTTTCTGCTTGCAGCTTTTCTTATTCTCTTTCGAACAACATTGATATCCCTTGACCACCACCGATACACATAGTCACTAACCCGGTAGTAACCTGACGGCGTTCCATTTCATACATTAACTTCACAGGTAAAATAGCCCCACTGGCACCCACTGGATGACCCAGAGCAATTGCCCCACCATTCACATTCACTTTAGTGCTATCAAGAGACAAATCATTCATAACTGCAATGGCTTGTGCAGCAAATGCTTCATTTAGCTCAATTAAATCAATGTCTTTTACATCCATTTTGAGCTTTTCCATTAATCGACGGGTTGCTGGCGCGGGTCCAAAGCCCATAATGGCCGCTTCACAACCTGCTACAGCCCAATCGACCACTTTCATTCTTGGCTTCAGACCACGTTTTTCCGCTTCTTCACGACGCATCATCACTAATGCCGCAGCACCATCATTGATACCTGAAGAGTTTGCTGCCGTAATCACACCATCAGTTTTAAATGCAGGGCGCAATTTTGCTAATTTTTCACGTGGTGTATCACGCGGATGTTCATCGGTATCAAAAATACGTGTACCTTTACGGCCTTCGGGTATTTCTACTGGTAATATTTGGTCAGAAAAATAACCGGCTTGAATCGCTTTTAACGCTTTTTGCTGGCTATCCCATGCAAAATCATCCATTTCTTCACGGGTAATATTGAACTGCTCTGCAACATTTTCTGCCGTCATTCCGTTGTGGTAAGGGCCTTCTGGCCAAGTTAGGATGGACGTTAACCCATCTTCCAGTACATCATTTCCCATGCGGTAGCCATAGCGCGCTTTGCGTAAGTAGTACGGCAGCATTGTCATATTTTCAGTACCACACGCCACCACAACATCTGATTGGCCGGTCTGCAACAACATCATGCCATCGGCTAACGCTTGTAGCCCTGAACCACATTGGCGGTTAACAGAATAAGCGGTGGTTTCTTTTGGTAACCCTGCTCGCAGTTGGCAAATACGAGCGATAAAACCACTTTCTGCGATTTGCCCAACATTACCCACAATGACTTCATCAACATCTTCGGGAGCAATTCCAGCTCTTTTCACGGCTTCACGGATAACCACCGCCCCGAGGTCATGTTGATGCGTATTTGCAAAACTTCCCCCCATCGTGCCAATTGCCGTTCTCACACCACTCACAATGACAATATCATTCGCTTGTTTCATTATTTCCCCCTATAACACCATTCCGCCGCCAACATTGATTACTTCGCCATTGATATAACGCGCTTTATCAGAGGCTAAAAATGCAACACATTGGCCAACATCGCGCGGATCTCCTGCAAAACCCGCAGGTATCTTGCTGATCATGATGTCCCACACTTTTTCAGGCACACCACGGGTCATATCCGTATCAATAAACCCTGGGCAAATCGCATTGACTGTGACCCCTTTACGGGCGAGTTCACGACAAGCCGTTTTAGTCAGGCCAATAACCCCAGCTTTGGATGCGGCATAGTTGGCTTGCCCAACATTCCCAAGCCAACTTGCCGAGGAAATATTGACAATTCGGCCATTTCCTTGTTCACGCATTAGCTTTGCCGCCTCTTGCATGCAGTTAAATGTCCCTTTCAGATTGATATCAATCACTTTGTCCCAATCATCTTCCGTTAATTTATGCAGCATGCCATCTCGGTTGATCCCCGCATTATTTACCAGTACATCAATCGCCCCAAAATGCGCTAATGCGTTAGAAAATAAGGCATTTACCTCTTCACGTTTGGCAATGTCACAAGGAATGAAAATGGCTTGATGGCCTTGCTCTTGTAGCTGTTTTGCACTTTCTTCACCTGATGACATGGCTAAATCAGAAATAACGACTTTTGCCCCTTCTTCCGCAAGTACCTGAGCAATCGCAAAACCAATACCTCTTGCAGAACCCGTCACAATGGCGACTTTATCTTTTACTAACATGGATAAATTCCTCTTTAATATTGAAACTACAAATACGAAACCAGTCCAAAAGGCGCTTCTTCAAATAGTGAAGAAGACATCACTTTCAAATCAGGAGAAATTTCAGGTACGAAGTCCATATGGGCAAGAATGTCACGCTCTAGGTCAATACCGGGGGCAATTTCAACCAGTACCGGGGTTTTTCCCCCTAAAGTGAACACCGCACGTTCCGTGACAAAATGCATGGTTTGGTTAATATTTCGCGCGACATCCGCATTCCATGAAATTTGCCGTACTTGGTTAACTAACTTTCTAATATCCCCTTCCCGCACAATATTTAATTGCCCATTTTCACAACGAATATCTAACCCTTTTGCTGTGAACGTTGAGCAAAACACCACGTGTCGAGCATTTTGGGTAATATCAATAAACCCACCTGCACCAGGGCAAATATTGCCTAACAACGTCGCATTGACATGGCCACTGGCATCCATTTCCCCTGCGCCCATATACGTGATATCAACGCCTGCACCGTTGTAGTACAACATTTGGTCTTGGTGACTAATCATCGCTGACAGGTTACGGCCTATGCCAAAATCAATACCGCCTGCTTGGACGCCCCCCCAAATCCCTGACTCCACGGTGATATCGACGCGCTTGGTTGCATTTTCTTCCTGAATAATTGAGCCAATAACATCGTTTGGAATACCCGTTCCTAAGTTAATCACGCAGTTTTCGTATAGATAACGACATGCAATTCGCCCAATCAATTTGCGAATATCTAAAGGTAATGGCGTAGTTTGTTGGATAGGCGTGCGAATATCACCGCATAGCGTTGGGTCAAAAAACCAGCTCGAAGACTGGCGATGGTCTTCTTCAGGGTTATCACACACGACAATATGATCAATAAAGCTCGCAGGAACAGTGACACGCTTGGGATGTAAAGTCCCTTCTTCAACGCAATACTTCACTTGTGCAATCACTTTGGCACCAAAGCGTTTAGCCGCCAGTACCGCATGCAAGACCTCTAGGGCCATGGCTTCTTCATCGGTGGTGAGGTTGCCTTTACTATCAGCGTGAGTTCCTCTGATCACCACCACATCTAAGGGAATTTCTGGATACCATAACCATTCTCCCCCTTTGAAATTCACTTTTTCAACCAAAGGGGGAAGTACCAACGTTTTAGCGTTCATCCTACCGCCTTCAAGGTCAGGGTCGATAAATGTTCCTAACCCTACTTTGGATAAGCGCCCCGGTAAGCCTGCGGCCATTGCACCATATAAATGCACCATTTGCCCTTGAGGGAGGCAATATGCTTCAACTTGGTTGTCATTAATCATTTGCATCCATCGAGGTGCTAGCCCCCAATGGGAACCAATAATCCGTTTCACCATCCCTTCATGGGCAAAGTGTTGATTCCCTCGAATACGGTTACATTGCCCAGCTGCATGAACCAGTGTTAATTGATTTGGTGTTCCCTCGGATAAAAAGCGTTGCTCAATTGCTGATAAAATAGATTCAGCAGCACTGGTTAATGTCATTCCCACAGTACAAATCGTATCGCCATTATTAATTAATTTAGCGGCATCTTGTTTAGAAATAAATTTATTATTCATGATAAAACCTACCTGAAGGCTAATATTTCATAGCCCCTTTTTGATTAATTAAAAACTAATTTATATTTTAGTTATTTAAAGAGTAATATCGTAATTTCAAATCTTTCTTGCTTATTTTCCCATTCCAAGTTCTAGGGAAGTTACGCGTAAACATAATTCTTACTGGAACTTTATACGTTGGCACCCTATCTTTTAACCACTCAATAATTTCTTTACTGGTTAAACACACTTGATTCTCAGGAATAATAAATGCAATGGGTTCTTCACCATAAATTGTGCTTTCAATTGGAATAACAGCGACCTCATTAACTCCTGGATAATTAGAAATTAAATCCTCGACTTCAATAGAATATATTTTTTCACCACCACGGTTAATCATATCTTTAATTCTATCTTGAATATAAAGAAAACCATCATCATCCATATAGCCAATATCCCCTGTGAAAAACCAACCATCATTAAATGATGTGGTATTCGCAGGGCTATCCGGCCAATAACGTTGGATAACAACATCCCCCTTAACCCAAATATTACCTGTGCAGTTCGCGGGAAGATTTTCACCTTTATCATTACGTATGGTCACCTGTAACCCAGGGACTGGTGTACCAGAGCTAGACTTCTTATCGCTATAACGAATATCTTCACGAAATACAGTTGCTGGTGAAGAGGTTTCAGTCAAACCATAAATAGAATGAATGGATGTTTTAGCAAATATATAAGAAAGCTCTTTAATCGTACCTTCATTTAAATGCCCTGCACCACAAGCAATCATTTTTAATGAATTAAATCTTTCTAGGTTAATGCTTTTATTTTCTTTTATTTTCTGAATTAACAATATAAATACTGTTGGAGAACCATGTAAAAATGTTATTTTTTCTTTTGCAATTGTTGAAATAATATCTTTTGCATTGAATTTTTTATGAAGATAAATCGTCCCACCAATATGGATAAATAACGCCAAAATAGCAGAGAGGCCAGTAATATGATAAATCGGCACTGCTAAAATTGTTTTATCGTGTTCAGATAGCTTTAATGTTTCCTGATAGGCATATACTGCAGACAATATATTTTTATGCGTGATCACCGCACCTTTTGGCGCCCCTGTTGTACCCGAGGTAAATATTATAACAGCAGGGTCTTCTTCATTAACTTGGTTAATAAAATTAATTTCATCAGTGAATATTACATTACGCCACTGAGAAAGACTCACCCCTTTTGCACTGAGCTGTGCTAACCATGGTTGATATGTATCATCCCAAAAAACAGCATCTGCATTAATACAAGACAAATGCTCTTTACCTTCAAACTCTTTCATTTTGGTACTCAAGGGAATTACCTGAATGCCCAGACCTACCGCGGCATAAAATAATTGGCAAAACTCAATCGTATTTCCCCAGCCAAGTACAATTCGATCGCCTTTTTTCAACTGCACGGTGGTTGTTAGCCACAACATTGTTTGGTTTACTTTCACAAGTAATTGGTGATAACTCCAACTTTGCTCTTCAAATACAATCGCAACAGCGTCTGGCTGCACTTTTGCTCTCTGTAATAAGCTTTGGTAGATGTTTGAATTTGGCGCAAGCATGGACACACTCCGATACACCTGAATATGACTGATATGCTATCAATGTATAAAATACACCCCGATAAATTAGTGCCAATCTTCACAAATTATTCACACCCTTTTTTTATTTGAATTAGTGATCTGCACAATTCGCTTGTTAACAAATTTTTAACTTAAGTCTCATTTTAAGCTCTGGTTTTTATTGCAAATGAACATATTTACCTTTTGTTATTATCAAGCCATCCCAAAAAACATATAAATTCCTATGAATAGCTCGGTCATCATTGTGCGTATATACAATTACTCATAAACCCAAAAATAGTTTAGAACTAATAATTAACTCTTTCGTTTATCCCCTATGTGTTCTTGCACTCTGTGCTATTTATCCTACCCACCAAAGCAAATATGATAAAAACAGTGGAGAATTCACGACAGATTGCTACAGTGGGGGGTCTTTATAATTAAAGAATTGATGAGAAAATAATCGCCACCTTTGAAAATGGTTAAGGAGATAACTCATGGCAAACACCCCCTATATTCCCCCGAGAGTCTGGCAATGGGAGCAAGGTAATGGCGGAAAGTTCGCCAATATTAATCGCCCAATTTCTGGTGCAACTCACGAAAAATCTTTACCTATAGGTAAGCACCCACTACAGCTATATTCATTAGGAACTCCCAACGGACAAAAAGTCACTATCATGTTAGAGGAGCTGTTAGCCCTTGGCATTAAAGAGGCTGAATACGACGCTTGGTTAATTAATATTGGTGAAGGCGACCAATTTAGTTCGGGTTTTGTTGAAATTAACCCTAACTCAAAAATACCTGCTTTAGTCGATAGAAGCAGTAAGGAGCCTATCCGAGTATTTGAATCGGGTTCTATTCTGACCTATTTAGCTGAAAAATTTTCTGCTTTTTTACCCACAACTCAACCAGAACGCGCTGAAACCTTATCATGGCTATTCTGGCAAATGGGTTCAGCACCTTTTGCAGGTGGCGGTTTTGGGCATTTTTATGCCTACGCCCCTGAAAAATTTGAATACCCTATTAACCGCTTTGCGATGGAAACTAAGCGTCAATTAGATGTATTAGACAAGCGTTTAGCAGAACACAAATATGTCGCAGGCCAGAACTATAGTATTGCAGATATCGCTATCTGGCCATGGTATGGCGCTTTAGTGAAAGGTTGGCTTTATGATGCTGCAGAATTTTTATCTGTCCATGAATATAAAAATGTTATTCGTTGGGCTGATGAAATCTATGCACGCCCAGCGGTACAGCGCGGCCGCCGTGTTAATCGCCTACAAGGTGACCCCGCACAGCAAGTACGCGAACGCCACGATGCGAGTGATATAAGTTAAGTCATAAGTTTATTACCTTTATTAATACTGAGATTGATCGGTTTTAAGTCTCAGTATTCCCCTAAAATCAAACATCCTTGGTTAAGGTCACAACTGCTTAAATAAAATATCCCCATTAAAATTAAAATATCTAAATACAAAAGTAAAAAATCATATTTAGACCGTCTTATTTATACAATTAGCACTAATTCTATTAGTACACCACCAAAATAAACATTCCAAAATGGACAAAAATATCTTAATAAATACAAATTTCGCGACTACTTTAGTGAGAATAATCTTATATTGATATTTTATTTCAAATAAAATTATATTAACAATATGTTATAAAAATAACCATTCAATTAATAATGTTTCTTATTTTTATTTAAGATTCAAGCCATTAAACAAGTCATTATTAGAGTACTACTTATTTAGCTTGTAATTAGATACATATATTGTAATTAATCGATTTTATCGATTTAACATACTGATTATTTATATTTAGAAAATACCCCTATCAAGTGTAGCCTATACTCACAAATTAAACAGCTATCCAAAAATTGAAACTTAAATCGGTATCCTAATAAATGAAGGACTCTATTTTTACTTGCTTAACTGTTTTAGAAAACAAAAAAAACATTACAAACATAGTTGCCAAGAACATTGGTAAAAAAATTAAACTGCTAAGATCAGAATATCGCTTAAGTGGGTCTGATTTAGCCAGAATTATAGGTATATCTCAACAACAATTATCACGTTACGAAAATGGTCTTAGTGACATATCAACATCTAAAATCATGTTGATATCCGTATATTTTAAAGTAGATGTTTGTTATTTCTTTAAAAAAGATTAACTCATTATATTTTTATCTCTCATATTAAGGTAGTGCGAATGAATGATGAAGAAAATGTAAATATAAAATTAGGCTATTTAATAAAAAAATTAAGAAAGAAAAAAGGAATTAGTGGAGCTGAATTAGCAAAAAAACTAAATGTAAGTCAACAACAAGTATCAAGATATGAACGAGGAGCAACAAAACTAAGTTTTGAAAAATTAATCGAATTAACAATTTATCTTGATCTGGATTTATCTAAATTAAAATCAGAAATTGAAAAAAAAGAAGTTTATATATCAATGACTCAAGAGAATTATTTTAATCTTTAATGGCAGATAACACTGTTATTAATTAATAACAATTAACTCTGATTGTTATTAATTAATCTCACTATGAAATTAACATAATGAGATTAACAATAATCATATTTATATATTTAACCGTAAAGGAAAAGATTGATGAAAATTAAAAGTATTGCAATGGCAACTTTATTAGTTTTAGGTGGTGCTTCTGCTGCGAATGCCGCTGACCAAGGCCACGGTAAAGTCACGTTTAAAGGTGCTATTATTGAAGCACCATGTTCAATTGCACCAGAAAGTATTGACCAAACGATTGAATTAGGCCAAATCTCTAATATGGCTTTAGCCGATGGCGGAAAATCATCACCTAAAACATTTGATATCGCACTGCAAAACTGTAACGTTAGCAGCTTAACTAAAGGTGTTCAATTAACCTTTACTGGTGCATCCGCATCATTTGATGAAGATAGTAAAACCTTAGGTATCGTTGGTACAGGTAGTGGTGCTGGAGTTCAAATTACTAGTGGTAATGGCGAAATTGTTACTATTAACACAGCTACACCATTCCAACAAATTCAAGATGGTAGCAATACATTACAATTCTCTGCATATTTAAAAGGTAATGGTGGTGATGTTTCAACTATCACTGCGGGTGAATTCAGTTCTGTAGCAGATTTCACTTTATCATACGAGTAAAATTAGCAACCTTCTAATTTCAACCTAAAAACACACGGATAGGTTTTTAGGTTCATTAAATATAATAATAGAGCGAATATATGCTATATAAATTTTCATGGTTGACATTCATTCTATTATTAGAAACTAGTTTGTCATCATATTGTTCGGCTGAATCATTAATCACAATGAATGGAAGTATTATTGAAACTGCCTGTTCTATTGATATAAACAGCAAAGATCAAACCATTGAAATGGGAAGCTTATCTATATCTCAAATTACTCGAGATGGTCAAAGCAATGCAAGAACTTTTTCAATTAAATTAATTAACTGCGTACTTGAGAGACCTGAATCAAAAAAACCAAACTGGCAATATTTTACAATAACATTTGATGGAGTTCATAATGGTAGTTTGTTTACTACCAATGGGCAAGCTGAAGGGATTGGTATTGAAATTAGCAGTACTAGTGGTGAAGTAGTATATCCAGGAAAGGCAATGTCATCACAAGAATTAACTGATGGCACTCGTAATTTAAATTACAAACTACGAATAAAAAGAAATAATAAATCTTTAAAATCAGGCAATTATTTTGGTCTAATAAAATACAAATTAGATTATGAGTGATATAAAAAACAACTCTATCCACATGAACATTTTTCTAAATAGGAGATACTTTCTCTTATTATAAATGAGTTTGAATAAGGTCAAGTATTATGGCGCATCATAAAATCCATATTAAATTATCATCAGTTAGTCGATTATATATATTAGCTAGCATGATAACTATTATCTGTAATACCGGATTTGCCGCTGCTAACATAGAATTTAATACGGATATTTTAGATATAAATGATCGCGCTAATATTGATCTAAGCCGTTTCTCTAAAACTGGTTATTTCATGCCAGGGGAATACACTTTTAGCATTCATGTAAACAAAAATATATTATCTGAACAAAGTGTTTTTTATTATAACTCAGATGAAGATATTGATGACAGTAAAGTATGTTTAGATCCAAGCTTAGTTGAGAAATTTGGACTAAAGCCCAAAATAATATCATCGCTGGTCTGGTGGCATAATGACTCCTGTTTAGATTTAAACAGCTTATCTGGAGCAACTACAAAAGCCGATTTATCGACATCAACACTCTATATTAATATTCCTCAAGCCTATTTAGAATATACGGCAGATAATTGGGATCCGCCTACTCGTTGGGAAGATGGTATATCGGGTGCTCTATTTGACTACAATCTGAACGCGCAAGTAAATCAACAAATACGTAGCCACCAAAGTACGAGCTATACCACCAATGGTAACGGTGTGGTAGGAATGAATTTAGGTGCATGGAGATTCAGAGCTGATTGGCAATCACGATTTGAGAAGCACCCATCTTCTGAGTCAACCCATTCTTTTGATTGGAATCGTTTTTACATTTTTCGAGATATTAAATCATTAGGTGCCAAACTAACATTCGGTGAATCTTACTTAGCCTCCGATATTTTCGATAGCTTTAGATTCACAGGACTCAGTTTAATTACTGATATTAATATGTTACCACCCAATTTGAGGGGATATGCACCTGAAGTTACTGGGGTGGCAAATAGTAATGCAACCGTCATTATTAGTCAGCAAGGTCGTACTATTTACCAAACTCAAGTCGCTGCTGGCCCTTTTCGCATTCAAGACCTTAATGATGCTTTATCGGGTGAATTAGATGTAAGGGTAGAGGAACAAAATGGTAAAACGCAAACTTTTACAGTGAACACCTCAAGTATTCCCTATCTTACTCGCCCAGGGCAAGTTCGTTATAAATTTGCAGCAGGACGGCCTAGTGATTCCAATCATCGTGTTAATGGTGATAGTTTCGCTAGTGGTGAGTATTCATGGGGGATTAATAATGGTTGGTCCCTATATGGCGGTATGATTGCTTCACAAAAATATCTCTCAACGACTTTGGGAATTGGTCGCGATCTAATGCGGTTTGGGGCTCTTTCATTTGATGTGACAAGAACACATGCAAAAATTAAAGAAATCACTTCAAATAATGAAACTAATTATAAAGGTAATTCTTATAGATTGAGCTATTCAAAACGTTTTGAAGATTATAATAGCCAAATTACCTTTGCTGGCTATCGTTTTTCAGAAAAAGATTTTATGAGTATGTCTGAATATCTCGATGCCAAAATAAGTGGCGTTCGACAATATAATAGCAAAGAAATGTATACCATTTCTTATAACCAGCAGTTTAGCGGCAGTGGACTAAGCACATATTTAAATTTTTACCATCAGACATATTGGAATCAACCTGACAATAATCGCTATAGTTTATCATTAGCAAAGTATTTAGATCTCGGAAAATTTAAAAACTTAAGTGTTAACTTAACCGCATTCCGTAATAACTATCGAAATATAAATGATGATGGGGTTTATATTGCGTTATCTATGCCTTGGGGTGAAACCTCTACAGTGAGCTTTAACAGTAACTGGGATAAAAGTAATACAACACAGAATGTAAATTATTATGACCGTATTAATGAGCGTAGCAACTACCAAATTAATACTGGGATCACACAGTCGGGAGCAATTCTTGGTGGGTACTATACACATCAAGGCGATATGGCTCAGTTTAATGCAAATGCAACATACCAACAGAATCGTTACCGTTCTGCCGGACTATCATTGCAAGGTGGATTGACGGCAACGCAACATGGGGTTGTACTCCATAGAAGTAACCAACTCGGCGCTTCGCGCGTTTTTGTTGATACCAATGGTGTAGCGAATATTCCTTTGCGTGGTAATGGAATTGTGACACGGTCAAATTATTTTGGTAAGGCTGTTGTTGCTGATGTTAATAGTTATTACCGTAGTAATATCAATGTGGATTTGAATCTTTTGCCTAGTAACGCAGAGGTTACCCATTCTGTAAAGCAAGGAACATTAACAGAGGGTGCTATTGGTTATCGCCAATTTGATGTTATAGCGGGTAGTAGTGCAATGGCAAATATCCGCTTATCGGATAATAATGCACCTCCATTTGGTGCCATTGTATTAAATACACGTAAACAGCAAGTTGGAATAATTAGTGATGAAGGCAGTGTTTATTTGTCAGGCTTAAATCCTAAAGAAAAATTGAGTGTTTTTTGGGATGATGAAATACAGTGCAATATAACATTGCCAGATAGCGTTTCATCAGAAATAAATCTAGCAAACACATTACTGCTACCATGTGTGAAATAACACTTTACTAATATTTTTAGAAAATTATTAATATTAATTATTTAAATCAAAAAAAATGATGAACATCATCAAGTTAAACTTAAAGAGATTATATCGTTTATGAATAAGTTAAATGTAAGTAAAAAGGATACCTATCCTACCCCAAAATTGGTTAATAGTTCTAAAATTATATTAGCAACAGTTTTTTTAATGAATATGTCAACAGCAAATGCAGCTATTTCATTAGATCGTACTCGAGCAATCATTAATGGCAATGATAAATCTATTAGCTTAAATATTAGTAATGAAAATAAAAAATTACCTTATCTTGCTCAAGGCTGGATTGAAAATGTACAGGGTGAAAAAATTAATGAGCCATTCACCGTATTACCTCCGGTTCAACGTGTTGAACCTGGTGATAAAAGCCAAATAAGAATTCAACCATTAGCTAACGTAGCAAAATTACCACAAGATATTGAATCAGTATATTATTTTAATTTACGAGAGATTCCACCGAGAAGTGATAAAGCAAATACTTTACAACTTGCATTACAAACGCGAATAAAGCTTTTTTATAGACCAACATCTATCATTCCAACTAAGAATGATATCGATAATCCATGGCAAGAAAAATTAGTTTTAAAACAGCAAGGGGGTAAATATATTGCATTTAATCCAACGCCTTATTATATAACCATTATTGATGCGGCAACAAAAATTAAAGGGGATACGGTAAAAGGCTTCGAGCCGATTATGATCGCTCCTAAAAATAGCCAGCCATTAGGTGTCGATGTTGCTACATTAGGCAATACCCCAGTACTAACATATATCAATGACTATGGTGGCCGCCCTAATCTTAGTTTTAACTGCCAAGCAAATGAATGCAAGGTATCTCCAAGTAATAAATAATCTATTTATTAAATAGTAATAGAGGAAGGTATGAGTAAAAAAGTGAGTTATAGAGCTCCTTTAATAGGGATTATTTTCAGTACACTAGCCTTTCAGACATTAGCTACTGATATTGGCAAAGTTGATAATTGGGATGTTGATGGTGCCAATGGTGTTTTACAGGTTAAGGGGATGCTTACCGAAAGTGCATGTAGGTTAGCCATGCAATCTGCATTCCAAACAGTAGATTTGGGCACAAATAGTTCTTCAGCATTTAAATTTCTAGGGCATAAAGGCACTCCTATTCCTTTCAATATTCAATTAGAAGATTGTTTAAGGAGTGAAAGCCGCAATCACGATCAACAAGGTAACATAACTTGGAGCTCTGACATGCCTGCCGTAAGAATTCGTTTTCTTGCTGTATCAGATAATACGGATAGCAAATTAATAAAAGTAAATGGTGCTGAAGGCATTGCTCTTGAGTTAAATGATGAAAATTTTAAAAAAATTAAACCGGGTTTTTTTACGAGATCAAAACTATTATCAATGGGCAGTAATAAATTAACCTATTACATTACTCCGGTGAGAATCAATAGTCATTTTAATGCGGGTAGCTATCAAGCAAATATAAGATTCCAATTAGTCTATGACTAGGATTAAAATATGAAACCATCATATCAATACTTATTATTTAAATCGCAGGTTTTTATTAGCATTATTTCCATATTAATATGTTTTAATACAGCCAGTGCTTCAATGGCTTCTATTGGCCTAACGATTACGGTCATAGAACCCCCTAATTGTAGTTTTGTAGAAGGAAGTACATTAAATATTGATTTTGGTGATGTCCAGCAAGATTTAATCGATGGGTCATCATATAAAAAAACGAATATTAACTACAATTTACAATGCACAAATTTATCTACTAATTTATTAAAAATGAAATTGAGTTGGAATAACTTTAGAGTTAATGGTGTTGATGCAATAAAAACGAATAGAGATAACCTTGGTATCGCCATTTATCAAGATAATAATATAGTATCCAACAATTCAAATATTCATTTTATATATGGTGCCATGCCATCTATTTATGCCGTCCCCATAAAACCTAATGGTTCAATGTTGAGCGATGCAGGGAATTTCAGTGCCGAAATGATTATGAAAATTGAATATCAATAAATTAAGAGCCAATATGAAAATTAAATTTTTATATACATTACTAGTTTTTAGTACTTTTTCTTATTCCGCCTCACTAACTGTAGGGTTTAATGGGAATCTAATTTCCACACCTTTTGAGTGTATTTTAAATAACAGTCAAAAGTCAATGGTTCATTTTGGCGATATTTTATTAAGCAGGATTGATGGAGTAAATTATAAGCATACATTAACTTTTGAGTTAACTTGTACTAATTTAGCCATGAATAACCTAGCGTTAAGTATTCAAGGTGATCCTAGTAACTTTAATAATGGCATTCTTAAGACCAGTAATCCAAAGCTAGGATTAAGCTTCTATATTAATGGCATAAAACAAGATATTAATAAAAAAATAAATTTTAACTATTTAGAGTTACCATCATTAGAAGTTTCTCCAGTAAAAAATACAAACTCAAGTTTTGATGATACTGATGGTGGAGATTTCACTGCACTTGCAACACTTAATGTGGATTATCAATAATGAAAAAAAACTCAACCAATAATAAAGTTCAGTATCAGATATGTTGTTTTCTTTTGATATTCTTAGCAAATATAGCTTATGCTAATTGGGGATTTGATGGTTCGTTAATTATACCGCCAAAATGCCGATTAAGTCACAGCGATCCTATCAAAGTTTCATTTGGTAAAGTCGGTGTTAATAAGGTTGATGGAATACACTATAAGAAAAAAATTCCTTATGAACTTATTTGCGATGGCGATCTAACACAACCTTGGAATATATCTTTAACATTATCTGGCGCAACCGCAGGGACAGGCTTTGATGATGCAACACTGCAAGTTAAATCTGATCAAAATGGAAATAATGTAGGCATCCAGATTCAAAAAGATGGGCAACCTATCGCTTTAAATAAAGCATTTGTAATTGATCAAGAGACATTACCCACTTTATCCGCTGTTATTGTCAAAAAAGCAGGAACTAAACTGGTTGGAGATACATTCAATGCTATTGCGACATTAACCGTTTCATTTCAATAGGAATAATAATGTTCTCGATAATAAAATTTTATATCTTGTTATTTTTAACCGTGTTTATATGTCATTCGTTACCATCGATAGCCGAAACAATTAATTTTGATGGTATCTTTGTCGAAGATGCTTGCGATTTATACCCCGGATATGAACTAATTACATTAGACTTTGGGACAATTGCAGATAAATATCTTTATTTGAATAGCCGTACTTTAAGTGAATCATTTAGTATTCGATTAATTAATTGCGATTTATCTTTAGGTCGCGAAATTAATGCTTCATTTAATGGAAATGAAAACTCGTTTTTATCTGGTTATCTTGCATTAGACCCAGTAAGCCACGCTAATGGTATTGCAATTGGTTTAGAAACAGATACCGGAGAAAAAATCGATATAAACACAAAAGATCACACACAGAAATTGTCAGCTGGTAATAACGAAATAAGACTTAAAGCCTTTATTCAAGGAGAGCCTTCTGCATTGACAAATAAAACAATTTCATATGGAACCTTTATATCAACGTTAACATTCTTTCTAGAATACAACTGAATATATAAAATCTGCATTGAATTATAGGTATTCGAAAATGAAAATTTTAGTATTAAGTAGCAATTATAACGCCATAGTAATAAAGGTATTTTTTATTACTATATTAACCTTCATTTACAACATGAATGCATATTCTATAAGTTGGGGGTCATTTATCCAAAGAAATGGTAATGATGTCACTATTCAGTGGGGATGGCAGAATGAAGATAGCAATAGTATCATTTGTTATAATCCCTCCGGTTGTATTGTAACGGTTGGTCCCTATGATTATCGAGGTTCTAGTGCAGACTCAAAAACGTTTGGTGGTATAAATCTACCCTATGGCATGCAGCAAAAAGTCATCATCCGCAATAATGGGACAGCAATTGATGCTTTTAATGCTTGGAGGCTACAATATGGAACGGCTAATACACAAGCTCTTGCTACAATGTGGGGAAATTATCCAAATACAGATTTCGCTTCAGTTTGTTATGGATTCCAAGTTTTTCAAATATCAACCTGGGGGACATCTTATGGCACTTTATTACCTAATGCAGGCTGTGGGGTAGTACCTCCATCAAACACTTCTTGTAATTTTAGCTTCCCTACTAGTATTGATCTGGGTTCCTCTGTCAGTGGCCAAAATGGCTCTTGGTCTGGAGAGGCTACAGGCGCTTTTACCTGCACTGATATTGTTGATGTAAGGGCTAGTTTACTAGCTACTCCCTATTTAAGTAATCTTCCGGTTGATATTTCAGTAAACCAAACTACTCTAGATAGTAATAATAAACTGGTTGCTCGAGGGCAAATGGCGTCACTTAATTTTAAGGCAGCCACAGCAGGTAAGTTCACATCAGCAGGCAAGTTTAACGCTAATGCAGTTATTTTGTTTTCTTTCAATTAGCAAACACATTACTAATATGAATGTTAAATAAATAAAGTACAGTAAGAATCGCTAATAATAACTTTATTAACTGATAGTTACCTATAAAAGCGGAGCAGTTCCTATACCGTAATGCCCCAATAGTGTAAGAGGGCTAGTCCCCCCTCTTACACTTGCCCTTTATACTCTTCTTGTGAAACCAAATGTACCCTTATATATCGCTGATAACGTGCTGGCTTTAATTTAGTTAAATCCACCAGCACCAAGCCGTCGATGCAATCGTTAAACGCGGGGTCTGTACCGAAATCCATAAACTGTACGCCGCCGGGTTCGCATAATTCGGTATATTGCTTATAAAGCGTTGGAATCGAACAGCCAATGTTATTGAGTAAGCTTTTCAATTTAACCAAATCTTCATGGTAATTGTCCCCTGAAAATTGGGCTAATACCTGTGGCAAAGAAGCTGGGTACGGCTGATGTGACTGTGCAATGCTGTGTGGCGCTGAAAAATAGAGCCGATAAAAAGTAATCAGTAAATCACGTGCCGCAATTGGCATTGAGCCAGAAATAGATACAGGACCAAAAAGATAACGATAGTGTGGATATTTTGCCAAATACGCGCCAATACCTAACCATAAGTAATCTAAACCCCGTTTTCCCCAATATTTGGGCTGAATAAAACTCCGACCAAGCTCAATACCTTGCGCTAATATTGGCATCATGGCTTGGTCATAGTGAAATAAGCTAGAGCTATAAATACCCTCAAGGCCTTTGGTCTCAATTTGCTTTTTAGTCGGTATAAACCGATAAGCTCCGACAATATCAAGTTCGCTTTCATCCCATAATACCAGATGATAATAATCGTCATCATAGCTGTCTAAATCACGGCGCTTGCCTGAACCTTCCCCTACCGCACGAAATGCAATTTCGCGTAATCGGCCAATTTCTCGTAAGATCGGCGACCTTACCTCTTGGTTTCGGTGATAAAGGTAAATCGCTTTCCCATCAGGAGAAGTTCCTAGCTGCTCACAGGCCAGTAACGCTTTTTTTAATTCAATTCTGTCTTCCGGTAAAGCAATTGGCGATTCACTGGTAAATAGCCCTTCCTTACCTTTACCCAACAAATAGACATGGCGACGAAAGCGCCCTGCTAGCTCATGAGCCGCCGTATGACCATCATGCCAATGAATAAATGGGATACTGCCACCAATACGAATTTTTAGCCTTTTTCCTCGCTGTTTAAACATTTCCCTGACTAACATTAAAGTAGATAACGGCTTGCAAACTAACGAAGTTAAATAGAATAAATGGCTATTACGCCCTTGAATATGGATGGGGACGATAGGCGCTCTAGCCTTTGCGGCTAAACGCAAAAAACCTGTACGCCAGTGGCCATCACAAACCCCTTTGCGACCAAATCGAGAGACTTCCCCCGCAGGAAACACAATTAATGCCCCTTGTTTATCCAAATGCTGTTGCATGGCTTCAACTTGTTGTCGACTAGTTCGGTTATTCATATTATCCACTGAAATAAATAAGCTTTTTAGTGGTTCTATATAATTGAGAAACTGATTTGCCACTATTTTTACATCAGGACGAACGGCAGCAACCACACGTAATAATGCAAGGCCATCGAGTGAACCTATCGGATGGTTAGCAACTAAGACAACAGGTCCTTGAGTCGGAATATTTTCTAAGTCACCCTCAACCATTTCACTAGAAATATCAAAGAACTCCATGATTTGTTCAATAAGATCCAAGCCCTTTAAGTGCGGATAATCTTGAGCAAATTGGTGAAATTCCTGTTCAAACAAAAGCTTTTTTAATAAGCGACGTTTCCATTTGCCTGGTGTTTGATGAGGAAAAATATCGTGCAGCAGGGTATCGACACTAAACATAATGCTATCTCCTAACTGAGTTACGACGAACTTAAGTCAGATTCATAACAACAATATGTTTATTTTATGACAAAATGGTGAAAGTACAAAAATGATGATGTAGATCATTACTTTTGATTTGCCAATATTATGGTTATCTAAAATCAATAATTTCCAGGAATGTTGCTTTCTTAAATAATTTATATTTTACTTATTTTGTAATATGCATTTAGTCCACAACAATTAAAAAGGTAAAAACTAAACTTTTCGATTAGTTTTACTTAATTTATTTTAATAATTAAGAATTATTCATTTATAAATACCCACCTATTAAATTGAACTAAAAACCTATTGCAGCAAGATTAATTTGAAACAATATCCTTTAAATTCAATCTAATAAAATTTAATCATCAGCTTATTTTTTTAACTATTATTTCATTGATAGGTAAATCTTATTTAAACAATCGCTTAAACCGATGGCCATCATTGATAAAAATCAAGAACCTCTCGGACTTATTTATCCATCATAGTCCGGCTGTAGAATTATATTAATTAAAAAATATTTAAATATATTTGACCGCAATCTTTCAAGGATAGTGTAATGAAAAAACTTACTCGCATTACGGTCGCTGTCATATTTTTGCTTTTACTCGGTTATTTTGGATTATCTGGATATGTGTGGTATCACGATAATCAACGAAGAGAAAATAATGACATTCAGACATCTAAAATTGCAGAAAATAATCAAGTCCTCCAATTCTTTGCCGAAAAGGGATGCGATTACTGTCACACACCGTCAACTGATTTACCTGCCTACGCATCATTCCCCATTGCTAAGCAACTGATGGAATACGATATTCAGCTAGGTTATAAGTCATTCAACCTTGAGGCTGCTCGCGCTGCACTCATCGCAGGAGAACCTGTACCACAAAGTGAATTAAATAAAATTGAGTGGGTTATGCAGAACCACACCATGCCTCCAACACGTTATGTTGCACTTCATTGGGCCAGCAGTGTCAGTGATGAAGAACGTAATAACCTATTGAATTGGATAGCTAAACAGCGGGAAGAGCACTATGCCAGCCAAGATACCGCTGCTGAACATCGCAACGAACCAATTCAACCAATTCCAAAATCACTGGATGTTGATGATGCAAAAGTCGCATTAGGTTTCCGCTTGTATCATGATGCACGCCTGTCAGGGGATAGCACAATTTCTTGTGCACACTGCCACGCACTCAATGCAGGTGGTGTTGATGGCCGTAAAACATCAATTGGTGTTGGTGGCGCAGTAGGCCCAATCAATGCGCCAACGGTGTTTAACTCTGTATTTAATGTCGAGCAATTTTGGGATGGTAGAGCACCTGATTTACAAGCCCAAGCCGGTGGCCCACCATTAAATCCTATCGAAATGGCATCAAAGTCATGGGATGAAATCATTGAAAAATTGGATAAAGACCCTGTCTTAAAACAAGATTTTAATGCGGTTTACCCAGAAGGTTTCACGGGTGACACCATCACCGATGCGATTGCAGAGTTCGAAAAAACCTTAATCACTCCAGACTCTCCGTTTGATAATTGGTTAAGAGGTGACAAAACTGCATTAACCGCACAGCAGCTCCATGGTTACCAGTTATTTAAAGAGAACAAATGTGCAACCTGCCATGGTGGCGTGATCTTAGGTGGTCGTTCCTTCGAACCTCTGGGTCTGAAAAAAGACTATGAGTTCGGTGAAATCACTGCTCAAGATATTGGTCGTATGAATGTCACCTCTGATGAGCGCGATAAGTTACGCCAAAAAGTCCCAACACTACGTAATGTCGAGCTAACCGCACCGTATTTCCACCGCGGCGATGTAGCAACCTTAGATGAAGCAGTGAAACTGATGCTGCGTTATCAAGTGGGTAAAGAACTGCCACAAAAAGATGTCGATGATATTGTTGCCTTCCTTAAGAGTTTAACAGGGGTATATACACCCTATGTGCAACAAAGTGAGTCACAACAGTAAATATCAATAGCTGATTGATATAAAAAACTAATAGCACCGTTCAAATAATAACGGTGCTATTTTTTATATAACACTGCCGTATAAGCTACCTACAACCCTGACTTGACCTGTATTCACAGCAATTCACATTATCGAACACCTCTTCCTCACTGTGTTATTACTTAAAAAGTTTCTGTTTCCTATTCATACGAAACAATGTTATCTAGCTCAAAGTTTTTATCAAATGGTATTTAAAAGGTATTATCAAATGGTATTGTTGTTTGCGTACCCTACAATACCTATAATTAGCCGTATAAAGGAATGAAAGATGAAAAAAACGACAGCAAAACTCTCATTCATGATGTTCATTGAATGGTTTATATGGGGAGCTTGGTTTGTTCCCTTATGGCTATTTTTGAATAAAAGTGGCTTTACCCCTTCTCAAATAGCATGGTCTTACGCCTGTACAGCCATTGCTGCAATTATCTCTCCGATCCTTGTAGGATCAATTACTGACCGATTTTTTGCTGCACAAAAAGTCCTGGCGGTACTGATGTTTGCAGGGGCAGTTTTTATGTTTTTCGCAGCTCAACAAACTGAATTTTCTAGCTTTTTCCCTCTGCTATTAGCGTATGCACTGACTTACATGCCAACCATTGCGCTCACCAATAGTATTGCTTTTTCCAATGTGGAAGATGTGGAACGTGATTACCCTCGTATTCGTGTAATGGGGACTATCGGCTGGATTGCATCGGGTATTGCATGTGGTTTTTTACCTTCCATGATGGGCTTTGGTGATATTTCTGCGACCAATATTCCACTCTTAGTGACAGCCGCTAGCTCGGCTTTACTGGGCTTTTTTACCTATTTCTTGCCAGACACCCCACCAAAAGGAACAGGAAAAATGAGTATTAAAGTCATGCTTGGATTGGATGCCATTGTACTGTTAAGAGACCGGAATTTCTTAGTATTTTTCGTGTGCTCATTCCTCTTCGCCATGCCTTTAGCCTTTTACTATATTTTTGCTAACGGCTACCTTACTGAAGTTGGGATGAAAAATGCTACGGGGTGGATGACCTTAGGGCAATTCTCCGAAATCTTTTTTATGCTTGCTTTGCCCTTCTTTACCAAACGTTTTGGTATCAAAAAGGTATTACTTCTTGGTTTAATCACTGCGGCTATCCGTTATGCTTTCTTTATATATGGTGATGCAGACCACTTATTTACCTATGGATTACTCTTCCTCGGTATTTTATTACATGGAGTTAGCTACGATTTTTACTATGTCACTGCATATATTTATGTCGACAAAAAGACCCCTGTACATATGCGAACAGCGGCTCAAGGCTTAATTACGCTCTGTTGCCAAGGCTTTGGTAGCTTACTGGGTTATAGCCTAGGTGGCCAAATGATGGAAAAACTTTTTTCTTACGGTGAACCGGTCAACGGCCAGACCTTTAACTGGGCCGGTATGTGGGGCTTCGGCGCTGCCATGATCGTCGTAATCACGATTGTCTTCATGTTGATGTTTAAAGAGTCGAGTCGTGATATTCAAGAAATTGATATTAATAAAAGTGGCATAAAACCCACATCCAATTAGTTAAGCAATCATTAATTAAACGCCTTTATTGACCGACTGCCAACACATAAGGGCGCTGTTTTTAGCCAAAATTGAAGGAATTATAATGAACAAAGAGAACCGTATTTTAGGCACGTTTTATGGCCAAGCCTTAGGTGATGCAATGGGAATGCCTTCTGAATTATGGCCTCGCTCTCGTGTTAAAGCACATTTTGGTTGGATAGACCGCTTCTTACCTGGGCCAAAAGAAAATAATGCAGCTTGCTACTTCAATACGGCAGAATTTACAGATGATACCTCAATGGCCCTCGCTCTTGCGGATGCGATTATAGAATGTGGTGGCAAAGTAAACCCTGAACTTATTGGACGTAATATTCTAAAATGGGCAGAGCAATTTGATGCCTTTAACAAAAATGTCCTAGGGCCAACCTCTAAAATTGCATTAAATGCAATAAAACAAGGGACTCCAATTTCTCAGTTAGAAAATAACGGCATGACAAATGGTGCCGCAATGCGAGTTTCCCCACTCGGTTGTTTACTGCCAACTCATTCTATTAATGAATTTATTGATGAAATTACACTCGCCTCATCGCCAACTCATAAATCGGATGTAGCAATTGCAGGTGCGGTCGCTATCGCTTGGGCAATATCTAAAGCAATAGATGGCGAAGATTGGTCACAAATTCGCGACCAATTACCCGCTATTGCGAAGTTAGCACAAGAAAAACATGTCACAACCTTTAGCCCATCAATAGCTGCACGTATTGAACTTGCTTTACACACGGTGAAAAACACAATTGGCACCGAGCAAGCAATGGAACAGCTTTATCAACTCGTTGGCGCTGGTACTAGCACCATTGAGTCAGTTCCTGCCGCCATTGCTATGGTTGAATTAGCGGAAACCGATCCCAACCGCTGTGCCATTCTGTGTGCTAATTTAGGGGGAGATACCGATACCATAGGGGCAATGGCCACCGCCATTTGTGGCGCACTGCATGGCATTGATGCCATCGACAAACAACTTAAAAAACAATTAGATGATGTGAATCAACTTGATTTTACACAGTATAGCCAAGCCTTTATGGCATTGAGAACTGCAAGAGAAAAAGCTTATGAAAACCGCTGAACTTATTGCCCATCTTCCATTACAAGCAGAACATCGTCCTGTCTGCCTGATTGGCGCAGCCGTTATTGATGTGATTGCAGATGCGTATTCACTGCCTTATCGCGGAAGTGACATCGAATTGCACCAACAAAGTGTCAATATCGGTGGATGTGCTCTGAATATTGCTGTGGCCTTGCAACGCCTTGGTATCCAATCACTCAATGCATTACCTATTGGGCAAGGTGTGTGGGCAGATATCATCCGCAACCAACTCAATAAAAAAGGTGTGAGTTCAGTTATAGAAACGAATAAAGGTGATAATGGCTGGTGTTTAGCCTTAGTCGAACCCGATGGAGAAAGGACATTTCTTTCAATTAGCGGTGTGGAAAACCAGTGGGAACGCCATACATTAGATGATTTACCAATTACATCTAACACCATTATCTATCTTTCTGGCTACCAATTAGCAGCAAAATGTGGCGAAACTCTGCTTTCATGGCTGGAATCACTCTCCGATAACGTCACTTTATTTATTGATTTTGGCCCTCGGATCGCCGACCTTTCGAAAACACAATTATTACGATTGATGGCTTTAAAACCTATCATTTCATTGAACCGTCAAGAAGTCGAACATATCGTCACGCTGTTCCCTGATATCGCACACCAAGGAATGGATACAGAAGCATTAGCCAATATTTGGCATTCTCAATTTTCAGTTCCCGTGATTGTTAGAGTCGACAAAGAAGGCGCGTTCTTTCAAGAAAGCCATCGTTCATCAGGCTGGGTGGCACCATTTAAAACTACCGTTGTCGATACCATTGGTGCAGGGGATAGCCATGCAGGAGGCGTGATTGCTGCATTGGCGTCCGGCTGGGCACTACAAGATGCCGTATTACTTGGAAATGCTGTCGCATCCTATGTTGTTAGCCATCGCGGAGGTGATTGTGCACCTTCGTCTGAGCAACTCGTCGCGTATTTACAGCAATATTAATCATCAGAATAAAAAGAGATCATCCCTCTTTTTATTCTTCAGATACAAATACATACATATCACTACGGCATTGATTGAAACTGTATTCAATAGGGATATTTTTATGGTCGAAAGCCACCTGTTTAATCACTAAAACAGGCACGGTCTTTTCTAATTTAATGTGCGTTTGAAAGTCTTCATCTGGCATTCGAGCACTTACCTTGCTCTTTGTTCGCGTAGGATAAATATTTTGGCTGCGGAAATAATCGTACAAAGATAAACCAATATCGTCTACGTCACCAATCAGCCCAATAGGAACATATGATTCCTCAATAGAGACAGGCTGCTCATCCACATAACGAATGCGTTTTAACATAAATACATCACTATTGATGGGGAGCGCTAGCGACTCTGCGACTTCCTGTGAACAAGGCACGATACTTTTATTGACCCAAAGTGTGTTTGGTTTTTTTCCAAGTAAAACAACTTGTTGTGAAAAACCCTTAGCTTCTTTGAGCGAATACTCAAACTTATCACTAATTTGGGTACCGTAGCCTTGTGACCGAATGATAACGCCTTCTTGCTCAAGTAACTCTAACGCTTTTCGAACGGTAATACGCGACACGCCTGTTTGTTGACCTAACTCCCTTTCACTGGGCAGCATATCACCTTGATGTAAAACCCCTGTTCGCACGGCAAACTTCACCGTTTCAGCAAATTTTACATATAAAGGTGTATTGTCTATTTCAGCAAGACGGGTACAAAGTTGTTGGATCAAAGATAAATGCGCATCATTCATATTGAGTTAGTCACCTAAAAATCGCAGCAATAATCCATAGTACCACTATCCATAGATTAATTGCAGGCAATTGAATTAGATAAATTTATTGCCAATGAAAAACAAAATGCTACAGGGTACCATTTCCACTGAGGTACACGCTTTTCTCTAATATAGGTAAAGTTAACTGTTGTTGATATCCATCCAATGTTTCTTTTGCCAATATTGCTAATGCACGGTAAAAATCGCTGTTAGCCGAATCTATCAATACTTCGAGAAAACATGCCGACCAAGGTAATAGATGCCAAGCAAGCAACTCTTCTAAATCTGCTCTGCGATTTTGCTCAGCGAGCCAAGCCGCTAACATCAAGACCAGCCCAAAGTGGTCTTCTGGCTCTTTTTGTGTCGTTACGGGTTCAACACCTTTGGCTCGCATCCATTGGCGCAGCTCAACGGTTGAATCACCAAAAACAATCTTTTCTTTGTCTAGCCAGACTGACCCCCAAGGAGGCGCGGGTAAAGCATAAGGCCCGATAAACAAGCGCTGCCATGCTTCACTCAGTGGTTCATTCTCCTGAGCACTGGATTGCAAAAGCTGGCTAATTTTTACTAAGGAAGGTAAAGCAAATGGCCATTCTTCATGCCAAGTTGGCTCTTGTAAAATCGAAATAATCTCTGCGTTGTTTTCATTTTCTGGTGAGAAATAAAATAAAGACCCCAGAACTCGCCCTGTCACTGCGACGTGTTCAAGAAAGCGTGCTTCTTGCATATTTGATTGTCTCTGAAGTTATCAGCGCAGGGAAACCATCTCCTGCGCTGAAAGGTTTACCAATTAAGCCACAGCCATGCCGACTGTCATGTGTAAACCATAGAATAGCCCACGACCGATAAATTCACCAATCAGTACCAGCACGGTACCAAGAAGTAAACTCAATACCGAAGGCTGATTTTGTCGCACAACAGGCAAAATCCATAGCAGCAACCCGAGACTGGTCACCACTAAACGTATCACTTGTAAAACACCAAAATCAGGGACTAAATCCACTGCTTTTTGTACAGAAGTGGCAATTAGCGCAATTTCTCCGCTTTGCAGTAGTACCGACGCGATAGTCACAATATAAGCCACGATACTAATCGCCGCTAATTTACCACTATTAAACGGAAATTTAGCCACTCGTAATAGCAAAGTGCCTAAAATTGGTCCGACAACAAACAGGGTCATAAAGAAGCCGATAGTGGTATGTGGTGTGTTCCATGTTGGCACCGTGCTTATCATATAAACTCGTGTCATTGCCCAAACAAATAACAGCCCCATCAACATGGTGATGATTAACCACACTTTATCTAACCCTGTTGGCATCTTCTTCATTGCAGATAACAGCCACCATAGGCCACCTAAAGCAAAGAAAATAGAGCCGAATAACACTTCGTTACTTAGTGATGAAGCAAATACTCTGTTCATCGAGTTAAATGCACGCATCGGTGAGCCCATATGCATCATCGATGCCAAAAATCCTAAGCCCATCAATACCCATAACGCGAACATTGCGTTCACAATGCGCTGTTTTTGTGGCTTATCATCTGTCGATAACCAAGCAAGCCCTGTCACAATCACGCCACCTGCAATACTTTGGCCTAATACCGTAAATAAAATCAGCGGCCATTCGTGTAATCCATTGCCCATGTTATACCTCCCGAGGATTGGCTAAATGGCCTGTCGTATCATTGACAGGGCGACTATTGGCATTGGGTTTAATGACAATATTGGGCTTGGTATAGTGCGCTTCGGGTAGTGGCGCAATCTCTGCCAAATTGCCATGTTTCTCACGTAACTCATCAATAGGACCAAAGTCTAATGCACGCAGTGGACAAGACTCGGCACAAATCGGTTTTTTACCGACGGCAACACGTTCATAGCAACCATCGCACTTGGTCATATGCCCTTTTTCGCTATCAAATTGCGGCGCACCGTATGGGCAGGCCATATGGCAATAGCGGCAGCCAATACACACACTTTCATCCACAACGACAAAGCCATCTTCACGTTTATGCATCGCGCCACTTGGGCACACTTTCACACAAGCAGGGTCTTCACAGTGGTTACATGAAATCGACAAATAATAACTAAATACGTTTTGATGCCACACACCGTTATCTTCTTGCCAATCTCCCCCCGCATATTCATAAATGCGCCTAAAATTCACCGCAGGAGATAAATTTTTGTAGTCCTTACACGCTAATTCACAAGTTTTACATCCCGTGCACCGTGCAGAATCAATATAAAAACCATATTGTGTTGTCATGATTTATCTCCCTATACCCTTGCCACTTCAACCAAATTACTGTGTTGCGGATTACCTTTCGCTAACGGTGACGGGCGTTGAGTCGTCAGGACGTTTAGGCTACCACCATGGTCCACCTTGTTTTCATCAGGCGCGTACCAAGCCCCTTCCCCCATTGCAACAACCCCTGGGATGATGCGTGGAGTCACTTTGGCAGCGATCTGCACTTCCCCTCTATCGTTGTAAATACGCACTATGTCACCATCTTTAATATTGCGACGTTTTGCATCAATAGGGTTGATCCACATCTCTTGTAAACAAGCAGCCTTAAGCACATCAATGTTGCCGTAAGTGGAGTGAACGCGCGATTTATAGTGGAAGCCACTCAATTGCAGTGGATATTTTTCGGTGAGCTTATCATCATGGCTTTCAAAGCCTGGGGAATACATTGGGAGTGCTGATATCAAATCACCTTCCGCTAGCGTCCATGTTTTCGCGATATCCGCTAATTGTGATGAATAGATCTCAATCTTTCCTGACGGGGTATTTAATGGGTTCGCAATTGGGTCTTCGCGGAAAGCTTTGTGTGCCACGACATGCCCTTGTGGGTTCATTTTTTTGTAAATCCCTTGCTGCTGGAATGTCTCAAAATCAGGTAGCTCAGGTAACTTCTGTCGTGAAATTTCATACAAATGGCGTAGCCACTCTTCTTGGGTTCGCCCTTCGGTAAATTTCTCTTCAACCCCCATACGGCGTGCGATTTGTGTACACATTTCATACACCGTTTTGCTCTCAAAACGTGGTTCAATGGCTTGGCTAGCGAAAATCACATAGCCCATATTACTAGCGGCACCATCCAAGCAAAAATCCATCTGTTCAGACGCGGTACAATCTGGCAGGACTAAATCCGCATATTTCGCTGAAGCCGTCATATGGTTATCAATCACTACTATCATTTCGCATTTTTTATCATCCTGAAGAATGTCATGCGTTTTATTAATATCAGAGTGTTGATTGATTAAACTGTTGCTGGCGTAGTTCCAAATAAACTTAATCGGAACATCCAGTTTATCTTTACCTCTTACCCCATCATGAGTTGCAGTCATTTCAGGGCCGCGCTCTATCGCATCAGTCCATAAAAATACGGAAATACTTGCTTTGACTGGGTTTTCTAACGTTGGCATCCGCTCAAATGGAATATCATAGTTCCCTTCACGAGCCCCCGTATTTCCCCCATTTATACCAACATTACCGGTTAAAATCGGTAACATCGCAATCGCACGTGCGGTTTGCTCGCCGTTCGAATGGCGTTGTGGCCCCCAACCTTGGCTAATATAAGCAGGTTTTGCGGAACCGATTTCACGTGCTAATTTGATGATTTTATCAGCAGGAATACCGGTGATTTGCGCAGCCCATTGTGGTGTTTTTTCTACACCGTCATCCCCTTGCCCTAAAATATATGCCTTGTAGTGGCTATTTTTCGGAGCATCTGCGGGTAGCGTTTTCTCATCATAACCCACGCAATATTGGTCTAAGAAGGGTTGATCAACCATATCTTCAGTGATCAACACATGGGCGATCCCTGCCACTAATGCAGCATCTGTTCCGGGGCGGATCGGGATCCACTCATCTTCTCGTCCAGCAGCAGTATCGGTATAACGCGGGTCGATCACTATCATTCTTGCATTAGAACGCTCACGCGCTTGCTCTAATTGATAAGTGATCCCACCACCGCTCATACGGGTTTCGGCAGGGTTGTTTCCGAACAGAACCACCAACTTGGAGTTTTCGATATCGGAAACACTATTACCCGCCCCGCTACCATAGGTATAAGGCATCGCACAGCTGATTTGTGCTGTACTATAGGTACCGTAATGGTTTAAATAGCCGCCCATGCAGTTCATCAAACGGGCGATAGGTGAATTCGCTGGCGGCCATGAACGTGCGACTGTGCCACCTAATGTGCCAGTTCCATAGTTCAAATACACAGCTTCATTGCCATAATCGGCAATAATCCGTTTTAGATTATCGCTGATTAAATCGTAGGCTTCATCCCAACTAATTTGTTTGAATTTACCTTCACCACGTGCCCCAACGCGCAACATCGGGTATTTCAAGCGGTCAGGGTTATAGACACGACGGCGCATTGAGCGCCCACGTAGACAGGCCTTAACTTGATGCTTATTTCCGTAAACATCATCGCCGGTGTTGTCGGTTTCGACATATTTTATTTCACCATCAACAATATGCATACGCAGTGGACAGCGACTCCCACAGTTAACGGTACATGCGCTCCAAACTATTTTTTCTTCAGGTATGGCTGTTTTGGGTGTGATTTCACTGGTATCAGCAATACTATTAAAAGGTAAACTTAGCGCTCCACTTGCAAGTGCGAGTCCCCCGACGGTACTGGTTTGCATTAGCTTCCTGCGGCTGATCTCCGATTGGAGTACTCCCTCAGATAATGCTTTACTCATATCTGCCTCACTTAACATTGCTTCAAAGTTTTAAAATGGCTTTTTTGAAATTTATTTTTATCTTTAATTTATTTATCGACTTCCAATTACCATTCTATAACCGAGGCACCGTGAGGTATTGTGCACGATCAATAATCCAATATAAATTGTGTGGTTTTAATGCGTTATATCGAGTCATTCAAGCCAAATTAAAATTAATATAATTATTTTTAATGTTTAATAATGAATTAAATTGAAATAAATATAATTCCATTCTTCTTTAACTTGAGTTTACTGTTTTTCATTTATTTCCGAGTCTCAATTCATAAAAAACCCCTTAAACGAAAATCGACTAAGACGTTTAAGGGGAAATATAAAATATAAATTATCGAGTGAATATTTGTTCTGCTAACAGCACTTAAAACGGGCAATTACGCCGTTAATCCACCATCTAAGACCAATGTTTGACCTGTTAAGTACTGGCTGCTATTGCCAATCAAAAATTCAACTAGCTCTGCCACTTCTTGGGGTTGCCCTAAGCGGCGTAACGGGATGTTTTGGCACATAGCTTTTAATTTAGCTTCAGGCATTGCACGGGTCATATCACTATCAATAAGCCCCGGAGCAATACAATTCACACGTAACCCAAAACGCCCAACTTCATGAGCCAATGAACGCGTCAACCCCATCATCGCTGATTTACTCGCCGCATAAGCTGTTTGGCCAATATTGCCTTTTAACCCAGTAATTGATGACATCAATACGATTAAGCCGCTCCCCGCCATCAACATTGCAGGTAATAATTTACGGTGCCAATTCATCACGGAAATGACGTTATTCTCTAGCACATCTCGCCAGATTTCAGCATTTTGATGAATATGTAAGGCGTCCCTAGTGATACCCGCATTATGAATAATAGCCGTAGGAGCCCCAAATTGTTCCAATAACGAGCTAGAAAGCGCGTCAACTTGTGCTTCATTCTTACCATCACACGGGGATCCTTTCACCCATGTATCTAAATTGGGGTTTTCAAGATTCGCTTGTGTTTCATTAACGCCATCAACGCTACGCCCAGTAAAAACCACATTCCAGTGGCGTCGCAATTCACTAACTAGTGCGAGCCCAATTCCCCGGCTTCCTCCCGTCACGAGTATCCATTGATTATTTGCCATTTTAAGATTTCGACTCCTTATCAATATGTTCACACAGCGCTTTCACCGAAATTTCTGGATGTTCTAGGAAAAATTCCGCATCTAAAGCAACATTAAAGTCACGTTTAACAAGCACCATAAGTTCAACATAATCTAAGCTATCGAACTCTAACTGGACTAAAGTCATCTCCGCATTCAACTCTTCTGCTTCTAAATCTTTTGCATCACAGATCATGTCACTAATTTTGATATAAATTTCTTGATATTGGCTCATTTGTTTTATCCTTGCATTCTTATTGAGTTATTGAATTAACTTTCAATGTTATTGAATTATTTATTATTTTTTCTCTGTAGCGGGCGGCGATACTAATACTCACTAATCGACCACTCTCACTATCCGCGATCACTAAGGCCGGCAAAATACGTAGGTAAATAGGCTCAGGAGAGGTGATAGGAGCCCATTTCGTTAGAAGTTCACGGTCAAACAACACCTCTTGGTGGGTTTGTACGATAGGATAACGGCAAAAAATATCTTTCAATGTTGAGCCGACCGGCAACCATTGTGCGATCTCTTGTTGTTCAAATAACGAGCTATCATGAATTAAGTACCAGAACAAAACTGCGTCAATAAACTGCCATTCATACATTTCGTTGGAAAACTGAGAAAATATTGACTGCAATTTCACCATCTCTGCGGTCGAAATCATTATTTCATTCGCGATTTCATGTAATACCGGTGGAGGGGTGAGTGACAATTGGCAAGTTAAGCAGTTTTGTTGCTCATCAGAAGAGAGTAAAGCCACCGATCCCGCTTTATTTCGTGCAACTAATTGATAATCTTTATCGTTCCATAGCGGATTGCGTAACCGCACGACACATTTGATAAACTCAGAGTCGATAACCTCTTGTGAAGCCAATAATGGGTGATTTAATGACTCACTCGCGAATTGTTTCACATCGAGTAGTGCACGCATGCCATGCACACTCAGTTGATCTCCGCCCTTCGCTTTGACCCATTCAAGGTCGAAATGAATCGGGTTATCATCACCAGAAAATGATGCCCACTGTTTTGCATCCTCAAGGGTATAACGTAACGTTCTCATAACGCTTTCTCTAAAATCAGCGCCGCGTTTGCCCCACCGAAGCCAAAACTCAGGTTTAGTGCACGCTTAACTTCACCAATACGGTGTTCGTTAGGAATATAATCGAGGTCACATTGCGGGTCCGGGTGATGTAAGTTAGCGGTTGCGGGCATCACGCCATGCGCCATCGCTTGCAAGCAAATAATGGTTTCAAAGCTACCAGCAGCGGCGATTAAATGTCCGGTATAGGATTTCGTACTGGATATTGGGACTTGGTAAGCTGCCGCACCTAATGCCTTTTTCAATGATTCTGTTTCATTTAAGTCATTAAGAGCTGTTGAGGTCCCATGGGCATTGATATAATCGAGAGATTCAGGAGCGGCTCCCGCTTGTTGTAAAGCCATTTCAATAGTTTTCACCCGAGCAACACAATCTTCTGCTGGTGATGTAAAATCAAAAGCATCAGAAAAATTTGCATACCCCGTAATCTCGCCCAAAATGGTGGCCCCACGAGAAATAGCGCTCTCACGCTCTTCTAAACACAACACGGCCGCACCTTCAGAAAGGACAAAACCACTACGATCTGCACTAAATGGGCAACTGGCACGAGTCGAGTCTTCCGCTTCACGTGTTAAAGCTCCAAGAATATCGATATTCCATACAGCACAATCTGTCCGTAAGGACTCTCCTGCACCAGCGAGCATCATATCGGCTCGTCCATGACGAATCGCTTCAAAAGCATCACCAATCGCAATAGTGCCTGTCGCACAAGCCGCGATGGTCGTGTTTTGATATCCACGCAGGTTCCAAAACTGGCTGCAAGCCGCCGTTGTCACATTTGGCATTGCATAAAAACAGTTGAAAGGCGAGGTCATCCCTGTCGCTTCGAATTCACTGACTGACATATAACTTTCATCAAGCCCTGCCCATCCTGTTCCCATAATGACACCGCACATCAGTGGGTCATAAAAATCAGTTAATGGCGTGCCTGCGAAGGCCATATCCATGGCTTCTCGCGCTGCCCCCAAGGCTAAACGCGTATGGCGTGGTAAACGACGACGAATAGCCGCAGGAACCCCTTTTAAGCTGGGTTCATTATCAATAAGCCCTAAAAAATGGCTGTGGATATTTTGTGCAGTTTTATCAACGTAACGATAACCGAGCTTTTTATCCATAATCGCTTGCCAACATGCTGAAGCCGTATCCCCCAAAGGAGTGACAGCCCCATAACCTGTGACAACAACGCGCTTAAAGTGAGATTTTTGGTTCATAATGGGTTGTCCTCCTGTTGGGCGCTACCGCCACCTTGTGCTAACCAAAGCTGTAGCGTTGCATAAAGATAATCGTATTGATTTTGAGCTAATGAATTTTCAATAGTTAAAAGGTCATCTTGCGCATTAAGCAGTGTTTGATAATCCACGGCACCTGCTCGGTAACGGCTGCTGGTTAGCTTTAGCCGCTGCTGGCTAAGTGATAATGACTGTTGTAATTGCTGACGAATTTCATCCGCAGCAAAACGGGCTTCCATCGCATTATCGACTTCTGACAAGGCGGTATAAGCCGCACTACGAAATGCCACTGCAGCTTGTTGCACTTGTAAGTCGGATTGTTCAATGGTCAATTTCACCGTATTCCACTGAATAAATGGCAAAGAAATCGAACCCCCAACAACACGCGTCGGGTCACTAAACCATTGAGAAAACAGCTGGCTACCCGCATTAAGCGCACCTTGCAAAGACAGTGTCGGGTAGAAGCTCAATTTAGCAGCGTCAGAATCAGCAAGCGCGGAACGTAAACGTGACTCGGCGGCTTGAATATCCGGCCGCTGTGCTAATACGGCCAACGGTGTCGCGTTAAGAATTTCAATCCGTTGATTTCGATTAAGTGCGGTGAGCTCACGCACATGTTGTTCTGCAGGGCGGTTTAACAATAGCGCTAATGCATTACGGGAGCTGTCACGTTCTTTAATGAGCCGTCGTAATTCATTTTTTCGACTAATCACAGTTTGCTGTGATTGTAAGAAATCCAGCTGGCTAACTTTTCCTGCTAAATACCATGACTTAATTTGCTGCTGGCTTTTTTCTGCAATCTTTTGGCTCGCAATCAGGTTATCAATCTGTTGATTTAACAGTGCAATATTCCAATATAATTGTGCAGTCGTATTAATAACCACTAATGCTGTTGCATGGTAATCCTGTTCGGTTG
Source organism: Providencia rettgeri (assembly GCF_013255915.1). GTDB lineage: Bacteria > Pseudomonadota > Gammaproteobacteria > Enterobacterales > Enterobacteriaceae > Providencia > Providencia hangzhouensis. Next base: position 4,114,959 of record NZ_CP053896.1, read on the forward strand.
CTATTGCTTCCCACTCATTCTTTTCACGAATACGTGCCAGTTTTCCCCATAAATCGATTTCATAATTTAAAGTTAGATTTGAGCTATAACTCTCTTGGGGGGAGGTTCCATGACGTATAGATTTTGTATTACTTGCTGAGCCCCCAAGGGAGAAATCTGGGGTTATATTGGTATTTGCTAGCCCAGCCGTACTTCGCGCCAGCTTTAATTTAATTGCCGCTGTGGCTAAATCATTATTATTTTCTAATACCTGATTGATCAGTTGGGATAACAGAGGATCTTTAAAGTTATCCCACCAATTTTCAGTTAGGTTCAATGCCTGAACTGATGTCATCACGTCATTTGCACCGGATTGGCGTATTTTATCATCCCACTGCTGTGGCAAAGTGAGCTCAGGGCGTTGGTATTCCGTACGCGTAAAACTGCCGCAACCATTTAGCAAAAATAAAGCAGAAATAATATAAAGTGATTTGATATTCATTCGCGTGCTAATGCCTCCGTTGGGTTGAGTTTGGCAGCCCGACGAGCAGGAAAATAACCAAAAACCAAACCAATTAGAGCGGAGAAACCGCACGCTAATAAAACGGGGAACAGGGTAAATACCATCGTAAATTCAGTGGTGAAATAAGAGAAAACCCACCCCGCTAACCATGCACCGACAATACCAATTAACCCGCCAAGCGAACAAATCATCACGGCTTCTATCAAAAATTGGTTCATAATATCTTGAGGACGCGCTCCGACGGAAAGGCGGATCCCGATTTCATGAGTTCGTTCCGTCACAGAAACCAACATGATATTCATCACCCCAACGCCCCCAACCAATAAGGAAATAGCGGCAATCGAAGTGATCAGTAATGACATAGAATCGGATGTTTTTTGTAATGCATTTGCGAGCTGGTCATCCGACTGAATAAAAAAGTCCTTTTTACCATGTTCGCGTAATAACAAACGCTCAACCTGTAATTCAGCTTGTTGAGAAGTTAAGTTTTCAGGGAAGCGCAGTGAAATAAACTCAATAGGTTTGTCCCCGACCACACGTTGCTGTAACGATGAGTAAGGCACCCACCCCATAACAAAGCCACTCGACATTTTAGGCCCCGGTTTACGGGCAATACCAATAATTCGCCATGGTGAATGACCAATCTGCACAATTTGCCCTAACGGCTCTTCTTCTGGCTGAAAAAGTACCTCTCGGCTTCCTTCATCCAACACAATAACGGGCTCGCTGTCTGCCATATCGAGCGTACTGAAGAAACTGCCATGTAAAAGCTGAAACCCTTGTGCCGCAAAATACTCTTCTGAAACGCCATTAAGCATGATGGAGTTATCCAAGCCTTTATTAACGACCATCGTCATGCTGCTCGCGACGGGGGAAACAGACTCAATCCATGGCAACTGCTTTAGACTTTTAACATCATTTAACGATAACGCACGCTCCATATCAGGCCGCTTAGCCCCCCACCCAGTACCGGGGCGAATTTCCAGAGTCGTGCTGCCAAGCTTCCCAATTTCATCCATGATGGAGCGTCTTGCCCCTTCCCCCACGGCCATTGATGACACCACAGAAGAAATACCGATGATAATTCCCAACATCGACAAAAATGCACGCATGCGATGACCGAGTAAGGCCCGCCATGCCATACGAATAGACTCAATAATATTGCGCCACACCGATGCACGGCCATTATCTTCAACAGAAGGAAGCTGGTTTCGTTGTTTTGTGTCTGTCTGAGCTTGGTTCTGCTTATCAGAAACAATTTTTCCATCACTAATTTCAATAATTCGCTGAGTTTGCTGAGCGATATTTTTATCGTGGGTCACAATCACAACAGTGTGCCCATCGAGATGAAGTTGATGTAAAATATCCATCAATGCGTGGCCACTAGCGCTATCTAATGCCCCTGTAGGTTCATCCGCAAGAATGATTTGCGCACCATTAACCAAGGCGCGGCAGACACTGACACGCTGCTGTTGCCCACCAGATAATTGATAAGGTTTGTGATCCAAGCGCGTTTGTAACCCTAACTTTTCTGCTAATAAAGCAACTCGAGCGCTCCGCTCATCTTCTTGCATCGCCGTATATAAAGCTGGAATCGCAATATTTTCTTCTGCAGTCAGGTAGGGCATTAGGTGATAACGCTGAAAAATAAACCCAAGATATTGGCTACGTAATTCTGCCAACTGATCGCTATTCACCTCATGAACCGCAATCCCATTGATCAACACTTCTCCTTGAGAAGGCTTATCTAAACAACCAATGATGTTCATCAGAGTCGATTTACCTGAACCTGATGCGCCAATGATAGCGACCATTTCCCCTTGGTTAATTGATAGCGAAATATCATTCAAAACAGGAATAGTTTGCGTACCGGCTGAAAACTCACGGTAAACATGATGAAGTTCAATCAGAGGACGGGTAAAAGATACATTTCGTGTCGTCGCCATCATTAACTCGCCACATTATCTGATTGAATAACAACTTGTTCGCCCTCGCTAATGCCCTCAAGTACTTCGACGAAATGGCGATCATTAATCCCCACTTTGATGGTGCGAGTTTCCGGTTTTTCATTGTTGATCACGGTCACTTCATATTGGTTTGCACCTACAGCTCGCCCCAGAGCACTAACGGGGAGTCGTAAAGCATCTTTCGCTTGTGCAACACGAATAAATACTTGCGCTGTCATTGATGTCTTTAATGCACGATCGGCGTTATCAACCTCGAACGTTCCGTTGTAATAAATTGCACTGTTCTGTTGCCCCCCAGAATTATTATTACTTTCATCAAGTGCTTCGGGGGGAATGGGTTGAACATATCCCATCGTACTTTCGTAGTGCGTTTCAGGGTCCGCAATCACATAGAATGTGAGGGGTTGGCCTGGGTGGATTTTTTGAATATCTGCTTCCGAAATTCGTGTCTGAACCTGCATTTTATCTAGGTTCGCCAACACTAAAATGGTCGGTGCCGTCTGTGAAGAAACGATGGTTTGCCCTTCGTTCGCCACAATACCCAGTACTTCGCCACTAATCGGCGCGATGATTCGTGTAAAATTGAGGTTAGCTTGTGCAGTTTGTACATCCATTTCTGATTGTGTGATTAACGCCTCATTGACATTAACCTGCTGTAATTGCGCCTCATATTGTGCTTGCGCTTGTTCATATTCACTGCGAATACCAGAACCATCTCGCTGCATCACTACCTGACGCCGATAGGCTTTGATGTACTGTATTAAAGTTGCTTCCGCAGCCCGTTTTTGCGCCTGAGCACTGGATAACCGGGCGGTTGCATTTTTGAGCTCAGACTGCTGGATAGTTGGGTCGATTTCTGCTAATAACTCCCCTTTAACCACTTTGTCGCCTTGTTTTACATATAATTTTCTGATTTGCCCGTTAACCTGAGCACCTACATTAACTTGCATTGAGGGCTTTAATGTCCCCGTTACCATGACGACTTTTTCAATATCGCCACGTTCCACCGATAAAATTACGTTTTCATGCAATGCTGGGGCGGGTGATTGCCACACAAAACGGCCGATCACCACGACCAGCACAAGCAATGCCACTAACCCACCTAAAGTGCGTAATCGTTGGGTCGTTAAACCCAATTTTGGTGCTACATGGCGGGAGGTCATAAGGAAGTTCCTTCCATTGCCGCTAACAAAGAAGGTTCAGATTGAGGCGTGCCTGCTGTGACACAAGGGGCTTTATTGGTGCTGTTCTCAAGACTTAATTCCCCATCCTCGATTCGGTAAAGTGCATCGAAATTAGCCGCCAACTCTTCACTGTGAGTGACAACAATCAATGTTTTACCTGTTTTCTGGCAATGTGACTGAATGGTTGCCATGACTATTTTCGCCGTTTCTTCATCCAAATTGGCGGTGGGCTCATCCAATAACAAAATAGGGCGGGCACTGTACAACGAACGAGCCAATAACAAACGTTGACGTTGCCCAAGTGACAGCGCCGCATGGCTTTCTCTTATTAACGCATTAACCCCACCAGGTAATTGAGTAATCACTGCGCCGAGTGCCAATTTATCAAGCAGCACTTCGACTCTTTTTTTATCTTTTTCGCGGAAGTTAGGGTCAAATAGCGTAATGTTATCTAAGACGGTCGCATTAAATAAAATATCTTCTTGGCTTTGCAAGCAAACCAATTGCGTAAGCTGCTGCACACTGACGGCTTCACCATTGGATTCGCATACTCCTTGCTGTGGGCTGAATAAACCCGCAATGGTACGTAATAACGTGCTTTTTCCTGCCCCTGACTCCCCAACAATGGCAACCTGCGTGCCTGAAGGTAAGTCTAATGACACATTATTTAAAATCGGTTTTGCAGGGTCATAACTGAAATGGATCCCCTTGAAAGATAAGTGTGGTGCTTTTCCTTGTACTGAGGTTTGTTTTTCGTGGAATAGTGCGGTGTCCTGCTCGCTTTTCTTAGGGAATAAAGAATGGGCGCGTGTATCAATAATATGCAGTTGCGACTTATGTATAATCGCATAAAAAATACGCGTCACATAATTGGTAAAGATTTGACGCAAGAAACTATAAGCAAAGAAATCCCCCAACGAAATTAACTCATTGGCCACCATGGGTAAAACCACCAACATAAAAATGACCATCTCCAAACTACCAGTTAATTGATAGATGCCATCTTTAATTTGTTGATACACATTTCTGCGTTGTATACAGGTAAACAATTCACGGCTTAGCCATGCAAATTGCGCCTTACGCTGATTTTCTATCCCTGCTGTTTTTATGGTCAGAATGCCTTGCAGCGTCTCCATAAAAAAGTCATTTAATTCTGCCGATTTTAGCTGTAACTGCTGGGTATACCACCGATCACGAATAATCGCCCATACACTAATTAAGCCCATCACGGTAACACCCACAGCTGAAATAGCCGCTAATACGGGTGCAATCCAAAACATGGTACCTAATGCTATCGCACAAATAACCCAATCCGTTCGTAGCCCGTTATCCAGCTCAATTTTTTCGGTTAATGCCCCCTGCCAAGCGACAAAACGGCTAAAAACATCCCCGGGTGCGCGTTTTTCAAAAAATCGCAATGGATTACTCAATAAACGAGAGAAACCAACCCCACTTTTAATCAACACAAAGTGTTTTACGAATCTCTCACTCAGCATTCTCACACCAAGGGCTAATAGTGTTGCAACCACAAAGGCAACAATAAACCAGCCATAAGGGAAAATGGCATTTTTGGCGTCGGAAAAGGCTTGGTTGATTGCATTGCTCACCATGGCTGGCATTAAAAATAGCGTTAAAGAAACCAAAAAAGCGAATATCATCAACCAATAAACACCGCGAATCTCTGAGGTTTCTTTCAGGCTCATTGCATGAGGGGCTTTTTTCCCTGCCCCATCATTTTTGTCTTCCGGTGCTAATGATTCAATTTTTTCCAGCGCGGTATCCGGTTCTAAAATTAATGCATAACCGCTGATTTCCGCTTTTAATGCAGAGAAAGGTAGCCACTGCTGCCCAATTGCAGGGTTCATCACACACACGTTATTTCCCTTGCGATAAGCAAGCAGCACAAAATGGCTTGCTCCGTAATGTAAAATAGCGGGAAGTGGTAAACTATTGAGCTCTTGGTGCTCAAATAACACCGGTGTCGTCGCAATACCGTAATTGGCTAAAATGGACGAAAGGTCAATCAAAGAAGTTCCATGATCCGATGCTGGATAGACCTCTCGCAGAGTTTCAAGAGAAACGTTGAGACCTTGGGTTTGTGCTAACATCGCAATACATGCTAAGCCACATTCATTGGTTTCTTCTTGAGAAACAAAATTTGGAATAATATTTTTCATTATTATTTAATGGCTAATAAAATAAAGTGAATGGCTATGCCATAAAAGCCAATCATTGGGATAATGACGAACCGCATTTTCAATGATGGCTGGCATTTGAGTTGCAACATCTTTTGCTGCAACAGGCGGATAAACCTTGATTTGTAAACCATTTTGGTAGTACAGATGATAAAAAACTACCTGTGCCGAAATCGCACTGGACAAACGCACGACACCATTGTGTAGCTTTGCTGCACGGTTAAATAAGTGGCACGATAATTTGCTCGACGCCCCTTCCTCTGTTTGAACCGTGTAATCAGGGGTAATATCAGGGAAAACAATCATATTTTTTTGCCCGGCCGCCGTTTCTGTCATCGCAGTCATTAATTGGCTAGCTAATACTTTATTTCCCTGATGAATAGAACAATAAGATAAATTCACCTGACCTAACTCACGTGCCGAAGCGTTATACTTTTGCTGCTCTGCGCTCGACGAAACCACCACCGTCGCATTCCCAGGAGTCACCCCCGCCCCAACCATGGTGGCTAAAACATCAGAAACCATATGCAACGGAGCAAGTACAACGGGTTTATTTTGTTGGTGTAAGGGCGCAACGACGCTATCAAGTTCAAGTGTACAAACTCGAACTTGCGCCATGATTTTTTGGTTTTGTCCCCATGTGGCTGCCTCTTCCAAAATGAAGCGTCGAACGGCTATCCAGCCCATATTAATATGCCCTTTCGTTTCCATTAAACTACGAAAGTTTTCCGTGGCGACTTTATTCCGATTACGATATTGACGACCTAATAAACCTACACGACATAATAAATTAGAAACAAATAATACCGATGTGATATAGCCTCGGCGCAATAACAACCGTAAAAAGGCAAGTCCACTATGATTGAGTTTTTGATATCCTTTTTTAAACGGCATCAAACAGTTTTTCGCTGTAAATACCGTCCAGACAATGAAAAACCGGATCACCGTAACTCCTTATTACTTTTATCTAATAACTCAAGCATATAGGCAGTAAAGTCTGCAAAATCACGGTCTTGGTAAACAACATAGCGTTTATTGATAATAAAGGCAGGTGTTCCAGTAATTTGATAAAATTTGCTAATTTCAAGCATATTTTTTAGACGTTCTTGAACGGCTTGGCTTTCACTGGTTTTTAGGTATTGGGTTGAATCAATATTGTGCCGTTTTAACCATTGGTTTAAGACATCTTTATTAGCTAAATCAAGCTTATCGTTGATAACGGCAGTATAAAGATCCTGACGTAATTGAGATTCCACCCCCATCTCTTCCAATGTCGCAAAAATAGGCGCATAGGCAGCCAGCCCCATATTATTATCCATGGCTAAATGAACGACTTTAAAGTTGACATTCTCAGGGAGTGTTTTTTCGAATTGGCTGACATTGTCATGATTTACTGCACAATAATGGCAACCATAAGAAAGGACTTCTATGATGCTATTATTTTCTTTTATTGGACTCAACAGAACTTGTTCACTATTAAATTCAATAAAAGAAGAGCCTTGTGCATCATCATTTGAGAAAGTATTAAAAACAAAAATATGATAGAACAAAACCGTCATGAGTGAAGAAGCAATAATAACAAATAGAGTATAAAGTGTGATAGTTATTGGTTTAAAACGAGTATTCATAACAGTTAATTCCATTCAGGTACGAAAAATACATGGGGATAACTCCCCATGTATCAATTAATAAAAATTAAATTTAATACTATGGAGCTGTTACATCACAGTTTGATGCACCAACAGCTTTCGCTTTGTATGTTTTGTTACCGTGCTTATCAGTACAAGTCGTTACTAATTGGCAAGATTTAACACCACCAACAGTGATGCTCTCGTAAGAATCAGTACAAACTTGTTTTGTTCCACCAACTACAGCAGCAGCTTCGATAGCATTTAACTTTTTCATGTTATTTCCTTTAATATAGATTTTAATTAATAAAACGCCCTATTTATTGATAATTAACACCAATAAATCCTTTAGATTTTTAATTAACTCACGAATTACCACGTGAATAATTAAAAATTCAATCCTTCTAATCTCTCATTATTATCAAATAAAAAAATCGCTTTTCCTTTGACGCTTTTTGCTTTCTCTTTCTCACCTAATTCATTTAAAACAAGGATCCAAGAAAAATAAACATTAATATCTGGGCAAGAACGAGAATAGCTTTCTGCCCAAGACGAAAATAAATTCAAGTAATAGGGGTTCTGTGTCTCGTTATAGCGTAACAAATACCCCATATTGAGATCCAATTTATAACGATCATTGATTAAGTAATATTTCCACTCGCTATAATCGGGCTCATTCATAGAAAGAAGAAACTGTTGCCCTGTTTTTTCGATATACGTTAAATATTGCTGCGTTTGCAAAGTAAAATACAGCAACCCCATGGATAACAAACCACCTAACGCAATAATTGTTTTCGAACAATACCCTACAATTTTATTTAAATGATACTTTTTAGTTGGAATATCGGCACAACGTATTAGTAGTATCAATACCACCCCATGAGGTATTGATAGCCACAATGGAAACTCTGTCATCATATGAAAAACAATTGGTAACGCAATAACTAAAAAAACATAATTATTATTTTTATTTTTTAATGAAGAATAAAGTAGATACCCACTACCAATAATAACTAACAATATCGCAGCAATGCCAACTACCCCACCTTCAACCATCCAACGTAATATCTCATTATGTGGATGTGATATGACCCTTTCACTGGTTCCAAGTACCCCACCACCAAAGCGCTCTAAAAATACAGATTCAAAACTACCAACACCCGTACCAAATAAAATATTTTCACTAAATAAATATAAACTATGCTGCCATAACACCCATCTAATGTGCGATGTCTGCAATTTACTTTCAGAAAAGTCAGGAATATTAAAACCAATTTTTATTCCATAGCCAATAATAAGACCGATAACAATCGATATTAAAGAATAAAAAATATATTTACGATGATACTTTGCAAAAAAATAAAAAACAATAACAATTAATAATAAATTTAAATATCCAGTTAATGATTGAGACAATGGCAATACCACGCTCATTAAAACGAGACTCACAATGATAATGGCTGACGCATACCATGTGACAGTTCTCATTAAAATAAACATACCTATTGCACTGGCAATGCCAACACAAATAAAACTAGAAAGAACATTAACTTGTTGGAATACGCCATATGGCCTATCCCCTGATATCGGAAAAAAATTAAAAATTTGTGCTATTGAAAATAGGCTCTCAACAATAGCAGAAAATAATATACTGCAAACAATTATTTTCAATACAGTTTCTGAAATATTTATTTGCAGTAAAGCTTGATAAAAAAATAACGCACCCAATAACCAATATGCTGTCAAGTATGCATTAAACTGGTAATCTTTAGGCGCAAAAAAACACAAGCCTAATAATAAGACCAATCCAATTGTAATATAATTACTCGACTTAGAGTAATATAAGCTTGAATTTTTAATTTGTGTAATACTAACCACTACAATAAAAAAAGCAATAAAAAAACCACTAATTATATTGAATGGTAATGACAAACCTGTTCCGCCCATATTCGGCAGATAAATATGCAATATAATGCCAAAAAATATAACGACAAAACTTAAAAGAACCCATGGATAACGTTCTTTTTTATTATCTTTAATTTTGATTGCAAACATCATGTTTTCATTCGTTATTGATAATTTAATGTATAGTACGCAGTACTATAAAAATTCCCATAGGTAATCGTTTGGTTAATTCTCGCTTCAGGCTCAGCCTCGACATAAGCCTTAAATTGAATTTCCGTATTATTTGTTGCCAGATTTTGTGCTAATGATGGCGTATTCAATTCTATGGGTGTTTCATTTAAGTTTAATAACCCAATACCGATTCCGCTAGCTTCACTTTGGTCACTAATCGCAAGATGGTCAGGAAGATTCTTATTTTCAATTCCATTAAAAGTCACTGTCACCGATTTAAATATAGTCGTATTACAATTCGTTAAATGAATTGAGAAATTTAAAGGTTTCGATTTGCCTTCTTTATAAAGATCTTTGACCGAGATTTGTTGAAAATCAACAGGGACCTTCTCACTTCCAGGCGCTATCTGACATGGCGTAGCAATAACCATGCCTCTGAATGAATAGCTTCCCATATTAGTTGGGATCACACTCGCACTCATCGGCCCCGAGACTAATAAATATAAGCCAATCGACAATAAATATTTTGTACGCTTTATCTGATTATTATTTCGCATGATTGGCCTCATTGGAATTCAGCAAGGATTGTCCCGGTACTTGTAAATTCACCTTCTTCCACACTACTACCAGGCGCAGCTATTGGCGCAGCCGTTAAGTTCCAGGTACCTTGGTTATTAATAAAGTCAGGCACTTGGTATGCTTGATTCGGTTTTACCAATGTACCCGCCACATTATCAGTCACCACAATGCCAAGATTTGTGCGTTTCACACCGTTTTTTAACGTACCGAAATAATCAGGGTTAAAATCCGCACTGCCTGACGCCCCCGGTAAGAGTGACAGCTTGATATTTAAATCACCTGTCGTAAAACTTCCACCGGTACATTTAACTGGGATCTTAAAGGGCTGAGCATAATTAATTCCATTTAACTGTTCACTCGTATTTGCTACATCAAGAAAATCAATATTAATTGGGTTACCTTCATTAATCGTACACTCATCAGCAACCGTGATGATCCCTGCTCCTAAAACAACCCGAGTTGAAGGGATTGGTGCATAAGCTGTACTGCCATTCGCTGGGCTGCCTTTTTTGGCAAAAACCTGTACCAGCTCAGCTTGGTTGATGGTAATGCCATTAATAATCGGTTTTTTCAGCCTAAACGTGATTGTCCCACTCGACCCTGTCCGTAGCTCGACGCCATAGTCACGGCTATTAACACTCGGTGGTGTACACTCTATTGGGTCAGATCCCCCATTCCACATATCCTTCACTGGGACAGTAACTTTCTGACCAACCCTTCCCCCTATTTGAATTTCAACTTTTACATCAAAATATTCATTAAGGTTCAGGTACCCTGGGTTTTGCATTGATGTAGGAATGGTTGACATTAAATCAAATGTCATTCCTGAATCAGGATCTGAATTTCCAGGACCTCCTGGCTTCATATAACTTTGGCAGTAAATATCGAAAAAAGGCCAGTTACCCACATCAAAATTGAATACTGTTTCAGCATCTTTCTCATTGACCAGTAGCTGATTATTCATTGTCGCTTCGAATGTGTAAGTCCCCCCATCAGGTATAGCGGAGCCGTGAGGAAAGCCTAAAGCAGATAACGGCATTAACCCTATTGTGAGTAGACCGGCCACAATAGTCATATCTTTTAGTTTTTTGTTGTTGGATACAAACATGGTTATAAATACTCCAGTTTTAGCCTAACTAATCCGCTAAAAGTTCCCGCTGAAACAGACTGTGCTGTAGATTCCAATGAGGCATTAAGTGTAATGTTGTTATCACCAGGTTTGATCACCCATGAACTTGTTGGCTGATTGACCATTAAGTTTTGATGATCTTTACTGGAAATACGTAATCCTGCGCCTCGAACATCGCCTGTAACTCGCACAAGATCAGGGTTAAAAAAATCCGTATCTCCCGCAATACTCAATGAAACTGCGCTTTCTCCCGTCAAGTAATAACGCTGAGCATTTTGAGTTGCCTCTCCAGCAGCATTCACAAATGACTTGGATGCCCCGCGTTGGCAATCTTTGAGCCGAATATTAAATGCAACAGGAGTACTTCTATCGCCAATGCGGTGAAATTCTCTGGCATTGATGTCACCTAAATCGACATACTGCTCTTGTGTTTCTAATTCAAGAACACAAGGTGATGCATAAACGCTTCCTGTCAAATGCACAGTACTATGTACGTCTAGCAATGTTTGGCGAGACAGCTTTTCATCCGCAATTTCTGCAACTGCGGAGAAACTTCCTAATCCCAATAACACGATCCCTAAGCACCTAATGTTCATATCAATACTCCTAGCGAATCTGTTGCTCTGGTGGTAACGCTTTACACGTATTTCCGCTACAACTGTATTTAAGTTCTGGATGACCACCATAATCATTCACATACATCATGGTGAAACTCTCGCCTGAACTATTGACCTTAATATCGAGATGCGATTTAGGGGCAATCATCACTCCTGGAAAATCGGTTAGTTTTTTTCCACCTTCTGCCACTGGTTTATTATTAAGGCTAATAATGGTTACAAAATAAGGTGTTGGGTTTTCAGCACGCCAGTTATTTCCCTGTTTATAAAATATGACTTGGTCTTGCCAAACCGCACTTCTAGATTTAGGAATAATGGCTGTCGGCCGATAAAATAATTTAATACGCGATTGCATCGCTAACTGTAAAACATTCGGTTTATCGGGTTTTGGCGGAACTTCGCGCACATTTAAATAAAATAGACTTTCACGATCTTGAGGTAACTTATCTATCTCGGCTGTTTTTGAAACACGAGCAACCCCTTTTTGCCCCCCATTAATGCGCTGTAATGGGGGCAATACAACTAATGGCGATGTAATTTTTTTTCCATTGGCATCTTCAACCCATGACTGAGCAAGAAAAGGAATACTTGAGCTGGTGTTTGATAAATTAGCACTCGCAGAATTTTCATCGCCTGTAATAATCAGTCGCGTTCTATCCAGTGAAATACCTGCATATGATTGCCCTACGCCAACCATCATAACTAGCAAACCACCTACCCATTTATTTATACGAATCGCCATTTTCTCTACCTTATAGAATACTTTTTCAAACTGTCATTACATTATTGGCAAGGCAGCAAAACTGACATGCCCGAATTTATTTTTTCAGGCAGTTGAATTTTACATTGCGCTTTTCCACCCCAAGATACTGTTAACGTTTCTTTAGGATTTACTGCCATCAAGTACGCCAACCCATTTTCCATTAACATGGCAATGTTAATTCCATCCGCGTTTGTCACATCAGCACCAAACGGAGGTACCGTATCGTTATAACGAATGGTGGCAATGAGCTTTTCACCTTGTGCAACATCAAATCGCTGATAACCGATTGCCCCTTCTGTTAATGTCGAGGTTGCGATCGCCTTATTGGTATCAACGTTATTTTTTAACTTATCGACATCAATACGTGTGTCGAAGCTGTAATAGCTGACAATATCAGGCACAACAGAGATACCAGCCCAGTTAGTTCGCGTTTTTTCATGGTTAAACGGCACGCCACCAACACCGTTGGTATCGACCATAATTCTTGCTGTATCCGTTGTACCGGTGCTGTTATGCAATGCAGCACCATGCTTAGTAGCAGTGAAGCCACCGCGCAATGTCCCGTTGATCGATGCCGTTTGTCTTTCTTGATAGCTCACATTGGTATTAACTTCAGCAAGTTGCGTCCGTTTTTGATAATATCCATCAAACCGGACGCGATCATCGCTGCTTCGGCCGGCTCTAACTCGCCATAAATTATTCGTATCCCTGTTATCACTGTAAGACAGCATATGGCTGGTCTTACTACCACTATTTTGCAAGTCGTATCCAGCCCAACGGCTATCACCAACAGGCACTGAAACCGAAAGTGAAATGCTATCGTCACGTCGACCTCGATAGTCAGAACGGTAAGCCGCAATATTGGTTGAAACACCATTGATGCCCATTAGACGAAATGTTCGCCCCACGGATAAGCCATATCTATCTTGAGATGTTTGGTCCCAAAAGGTCTGATGGGTATAAGTTAAGAATACTGTCGTTCTCCAATCAGGATCATCCGCCCAAAAAGTTTTATTCCCTGTAACGGTATACATCTCTTTTTGACGGCCAATACCCAGATATTTGTTTTCACGCTCATCTAAATATTGCGACAGCGTTCTAAACTTATCCTGCGAGAAGCGGTAACCCGCAAAAGTAATCGTACTGTTAAGTTCATCAAATGACTTTGAATAACTCAGACGATAAGAAGAACCCGTTTGTGTGTTATCACCCGGCATTCGGCTAATGGATTGTGTGATATCTGCAGAAAGTGCACCAAATATAGATAAATCGCGCCCTAACCCAGCAGATATTGCGGTGTAATCCCTACCCGCAAAAAGTAGGCCTCCAATGAGTGACCAGTTATTGCTCAGCCCCCAAGAGAAATCTCCCGTGGCAAACATTGGCCCCTCAGGCTTGTGATTAAATCGAGATGGCTTACCGACCGAAGCGTTGTAACGCACATAACCCGGGCGAGTTAAATAAGGGATATTTGCCGTATCAACTTGAAAAGTCGATACCTCGCCGTCATCACCTTCAACTTTGACATCCAAGGTTCCACGGATTGAGCTTTGCAAATCTTGAATACTGAATGGCCCCGCAGGTACCGTCGTTTCATAAACGACACGCCCAGCTTGAGTCACAACAATTTTTGAATTGCTTTTCGCGATACCATTAATCTGTGGTGCATATCCTCGTAGATTCGGCGGTAACATACGTTCATCACTGGCAAGGTTAAAACCAGTGAAGCGAATCGTGTCAAAAACCTGAGAACTTAGATAAATTTCACCCAGTGTCAGCTTAGCCGCCATGTGGATCAGAGGACGATATGCATAAAACTGGTTCCAATCGAATTTTCTATCGCCACGCTCATTATAATTAGCTTGATAATCAGCTCTAAAACGCCATGCGCCCAAATTAAATCCCGTTTGGCCATATGCTGATAATGAGTGTTTATTTGTATGTGTCGTCAAAGAACGAGAAACTGACCCGGTCAGGTTATAATCAAATATAAGGCCTGAAACCCCTGAATCCCAACGCTCAGGCGGCACCCAACTAGGATCGGAATATTTCATCCATGCCTGTGGAATAGTGATATCCAGTTTGCCTTCATGATTATTAATTTTAACGCCTGAAATAGGTAAAATATTTGAACATTCAGGGGATATGGCTTGGATTTTTTTTAACGCATCTTCTTTGAGCGCTAACATTTCAATTTGCTTAGGGGTAAAACAAACTAATGATTTTTCACTATCGTGAGGATCGGTAATATAAGTGACCTTCTGCTGAGACAATGATTGTCCATTAATATAGAGATCTAATAAATATGTCCCAGGAAATACGAAATTATCTTTAGAGAATCGAGTTAAATCAATATTGTTACGGTCACCAACATCTAATACGTCAACATTAAACTCAACAAGATCATTTGCAGACATATTTGGTGAATAGCAAAGTACTGCAATATATATTGCAAATAGTTTTTTTATATTATTTATATTTCCATTTAAAATAATCATTTTAGTTACTCAGTATTCACTCATTAGGCTAGAGATTTAGCTCAATTCTCTTTTATATGTAATTATTATTAGCTTTAGAAATAATCCATTCTAAACCTTAGAACTCCAGCGAAATCACCTGCCTTAATATGCTTTTGATAAGCAACTAAAATTGCAGTAAAATCTAATCTATTGCGCCCTTCTAATAATGTGTAATCCGGCATTTTTCTATTAAGTTTAAGTATTTCGCCGTGAGAGTCTCTAAACTGAATTCCAAACCCCTCTGAATCGCCACTTACTTGTAAAAGTTGATCATCATTAACAGATGTTCCCATCATGGTTATTTGCGCGCGTGATGCACTACCTTTATCATTAGAAGGCAACGTACATCCAACGAGCTTTATAGCAAAATTCTTACTCACCAGCATATTGACTTCAGGAGTGATCTCTCGGGCACTGATTTCACCAAAATTAACCCAAAGTTCTCGGCTTTCAGGATCAATCGTACATGAGGCTTCTATTAATTCACCTTGCATTACAATATCACCGGGGGTGTTATTGGCGGTCATTCCCCAACTTAATAGAGGCCATAGCAAACTAGAGCCTAGTGCTATTTTTGCAACCCGAATAGTCATGGATAATACCATTTAGTTATTGGTAGATTTTATTAATGCGGAGTATTTAACACTCCGCATCTTGGTATAAAATCAATTACAAATTATTGGTAATCAATTTTAAAATTGATGGTTGAATCAAAGCTACCTGGAGTTACTGCATTAGATGCATTATCAGATTTTAAATAAGCAACGAATGGAATTGCAGTTTTACCATCAGTTAAATTAACTGCTGTAGAAGCTTGTCCCCAAACAACATCTTTATTTCCATTGTCTCTTAAACCGATACCAGCACCACTTGCAGTACCTGAAGTGAACGCCGCTAATGTATTATCATTAGGGTTAATAGTTGATGGTGTATAAGTTACAGTTGCAGTTTGTGCAACGGTAGTATCACACCCTTGCAGAACGATATCTTTCTTGATATTACCTGCACGCTCACCATTTTTTAAATTAGAAACAGGGATCTGATAAAAGTTTACTTTTACAGGACTTGATTCTTCACTTAAACCACAAGCAGAATTCACTAATTCACCTGAAAATTCGATAGTACCGTTAGTAGGTGTACCAGTATAAGCAGCCATTGCTGCGAACGAAGCAAAGCCTGATGCAAATACAGCACCCATTACAAATTTATTCAATTTCATGATTATTTAATCCTGTATAATACTCGTATAATGTATGTTTCGCCAAATAGTTGTTAATAACAACTTTAGATAAAAATAATCATTATTTTTAATTAAATTAATGATTATTTTTAATAAAGTTATCATATATACAAGTTATATTTACTGATTACACTTTGTAAAATAGGTTATATTTTTATTAACTGAATTAACGCCACATTTTTTTAGTGTCTTTATCTAAGATAGCAAAATAATTATTTTCATTTTTTATAATACATTGTAATCTTTCATTATCGTATCTATCTATTACATGATTAAAAAGGTCTCTCCATGACTTATTGAATATCAAAAGGATTGTGTCCATCATTTCAAATGTCAGTTTTGTTTTTCCCGTTTCATATCGAGATATCTGCTGTTGACTAATATTCAATCTTTTTGCCAACTCTTCCCCTGTTAAGTTTCGCTCTTTTCTAATTCCTCTCAGATACTGCCCTATTTCTTTATTTATCTCATTAGAAAAATAAGTCATTTAATTTAACCTTTATATTAAAAATTAATTATAGGCACCAATCTGAACCATAGATACCGTCCTAAAATTTTTGATTATTATATGTCTGATTATTTATTTTGTATAATCGATAGAGCAAATTGATTACTATTAAAAACATTTATCGCTCTATTAATATAGGAGAAATGTAACAAAAAAAAATCACACTTAAATTAATAATATAAATAACAATATGTTATAGATTAAAAATCAAAGCTTACCACCCAAAAAATTACATTTTGATACACTTAAAAATATTAAAACATATTTTTTACTAATGAGATGTATTTTATGGTTAAATTTCGACCACGAAATACAACTTAAAAAAGTAGCTTTACTCAGATTTTGTGTTTGTAAATTATATGAGATTTTTTTAAGATTTATCTTAACCTTGTTATTTACAAACACCAACAAATTAATTATAAATTACCGTAAAATTTATAATCGAAATTATATACCACAGAAATCATCACTAGCACCCAATAAATTCCAACACAATCTAAAAACCAGGGCATTTATTACACCAATAATGAGTATTAAGAGATTATATTTCACACATATAATTTTGTGCTTTGATAAAGTGAATGCCTAATACTGAGAAACTTCAGTACTGGCATTAGATAATATCAGGTAGGAATACAATTAAAGAACGTCAACCTTTATTAAGATTTTATTCGTTGTGTTTGCTGGCTCCGCATGCGATAAGTAAACGCACTTCCCACGATGGCTAAATAGATAAATGGTTCAGGCGTTAAGGTTTTTAATGACAAAGTATAGTGGCAAAGCGCCAATATGAGCGTAGGGTAAAGCAGCATATGAATTCTTTTCCACCATATGCCCAAATAAAGACGTATACGGTTGAATGAACTGACTGCCATCAACAATAAACACAACCAAGCTATCGCGCCAATCACTAAATAGAGCCGCGAAAAAATCTCTTCGAAAAATAGCACCAAATTATTTATGCCAATTTCCAGTAATAGATAGCTACTTAAATGCAGCACAGCCCAGAAAAAACACCATAACCCCAGTAATTTTCGCGTCTGAAACAAGGCAGTAAATCGCAATAATTTCGCAACCAGTGGGATCAGTACAATAATAACAAGCAGACGTAAAGCCGCTATTCCTGTAAAATGTTGGATATCTTTGGCAGGGTCGGCTCCAAGCCGTTGGGTATCGACTAAAAAAATCAGCCATACCAAAGGGAGCAAAGCAATAAGATGAAAGCTCCCTTTGGTTAATCCAACAATGAACTTATTGTCTTGGGGCATCAATAATATCTCCGCAAATCCATTCCTTGATACAAACTTGCCACTTGTTCGCCATATCCATTAAACAACAATGTTGGCTGGCGGGTCACTTGGCCTAAGCCCCCAGCACCAATAAAACGTTCGGTGGCTTGTGACCAACGAGGATGGCTTACATCTGGATTCACATTGGCAAAAAAGCCATATTCGCTCGGCGCTGATAAGTTCCATGTCGTGTCAGGCATTTGCTCAGTAAGGCGAATTTTGACGATAGATTTAATCCCTTTAAAGCCATATTTCCATGGGACGACCAACCGGATCGGTGCTCCGTTTTGGTTGGGTAATGTTTTTCCATAAACGCCGGTCGCCAGCAAAGTCAGTGGATTCATAGCTTCGTCTAAGCGTAGCCCTTCAACATAGGGGTACGATAAACCACCACCAATATAACGACTTTTTTGTCCTGGCATTTGTTCTGGTGCGTAGCGTGTTTCAAAAGCCACATATTTAGCTTTGCTAGTAGGTTCGACTAAAGCCAATAATTTCGCTAAAGGAAAGCCAACCCATGGAATGACCATCGACCAAGCCTCAACACAGCGCATGCGATAGATGCGCTCCTCTAAGGGAAACTTAGTGTTTATGTCATCTAAATTAAGCGTCAGGGGACGATTCACTTCGCCATCTATTGTCACCGTCCACTCATCCGTGACTAAAGTATGGGCATTCTCGGCAGGATCGGATTTACCGAGCCCAAATTCATAAAAATTATTATAACCAATCACTTTATCTTCAGGGGTGAGGGTTAAAGATGGCTGAAACTCTTCAGGTTGAATAAATGTCAGAGGTTTTCTTGGCGTCATCGGAGGTGTTGGCGTATCGTCATTGAACCAAGAAAACAGCCCTGCATTAGCCGTCGTCGCAACGGTTAAACCTGCAGCTCCAATGCCTAAAGCCTTAAGTAGCTGACGGCGTTTCATAAAAAAGAGGGTTTCATCCGTGATTTGAGATGCGGGAATTTTAGGTAACTTTTTCATCATGCGCTCCATAGCAAAAAGGATATGAAATTAGTTATACCGAAAGTACGACAAAAGTGGCTGACAGTAAGATGACAAATTTGTCATCTTACTTAATTGTAGGAAATTTCAGGGTAATGGTACTGGTTCCTGCATGGTGTTCAAAACTCGCTGATCCGCCATGTAATCCGACTATCGCTTTCACAATCGCTAACCCGAGTCCTGTTCCCTCTGTCGTTCGAGCATTATCCCCGCGCCAAAAACGGGTGAAAATTTCATCACTATTTTGTAGAGGTTCACCTTGGTTAGTAATTTTAATTTCTCGCTGTTGCGGCAGCGCAATAATTTGGGTAACGACGCGAGTGCCTGAGTGAGAATATTTAATCGCGTTGGAGACAATATTCACTAAAACTCGGCTGAGTAATACTGGGTCAGCATCCAGAGTCAGGGATGAGGGCTCACAATACAGCTCAATCTGTTTTTCTTCTGCATAGGCAGAAAAGAGTTCGTAAACATCGTTAACTAACGTATATAAAGAAAGTTTATCTCGATTTAAGGTAATATTTTTATTTTCCGCACGGGCAATAAACAAAGTACTTTGGATCATTTGTGACAGTTTATCGAGCTCTTCAATATTACTGACTATCATCCCTTCATATTCGCTAACACTGCGCGAGCGCTGAAGTGTAATTTCATTTTGTACCCGAATCGCATTAATTGGGGTTCTCAACTCATGCGCCAAGTCATCAGCAAATTGAGTAAGTTTGACAAAATCATGCTTTAACCGCTGGCGCATCGTATTCATTGATTCGCCCAGCTCTTTTAGCTCTTGTGGTAGCTGATCAATATCGATTGGATCATTTAATGCATGAACGTCTGTTTTGACCGTTATCTGGCTCAATGCTTGAATGTCGGATAACCCTTTTTTCAACAGCCATAAGCTAAGTAGCCCCATCAGCAAAATTGAGAGGACAGAAATCACCACGCTTTGGGTGAGATATTGAGCCAACACGCCACTACGGTCGACAGAAACTTTACCAAGTACCACATGGAGCGGCCCTATTGGAGAATTCATCGAAAAATAGACCGCAGAAATAGGGATGCCTTGAGCAGTTTGCCAATGGTTAATGGCATTGATGTTTAGCTGCTCAAGATTGACTAACTGAAGAGGTTGGGAGCCCAATAACTCGCGATTGGTTGTGACCAATATTTGCCCTGCTGCATCAGAGATTTGGATCAAGTCTTGGCGCATATCCATCATGCTTTGGAAATACATGGGAAGTGTTTTGATATCAATGCCACCAGCGATGAGTTTGGCAAGCTGCTCCGCACGGTTAACCAGTAAATTATTATCTTGTTGAGATAGTTCATTTTTGAGTGAATGATACAAAATCCATGTCACCACTCCAGCATTAGTAACCATAAGAATGATAAACAGAGAAATAAGTTTGAATCGAAGTGATTTCTTTTTCATTCTATTGGCCTATTTAAACGGTATCCCATCCCTCGAATGGTTTCGATGAGTTTAACGTCAAATTCATCATCGATTTTTTTTCTCAATCGACGGATAGCCACATCAATAATATTCGTGTCACTTTCAAAATCGATGCCCCAAACTTCGCTAGCAATTAAGGTTCTAGGTAAAATTTCATCGCAATGTAGAACGAAGAACAGCAATAAGGAAAACTCTTGCCGAGTTAAGGTGATTTTCTTTCCAGCCCGCTCAACATCGTGGCGAGTTAAGTCGATTTTTAAATCCGCAATAGTTATGGTGGTTGAGGCTGGCTGGTTAATTTTTAATTGGTTTTTAACCCTAGCTAATAATTCAGAAAACGAAAACGGCTTCACGAGATAGTCATTGGCACCAAGCTCTAAACCTTTAATTCTGTCATCAACGGCATCCCGCGCAGTGAGGCAAATCACCGGTATGTTTTTAGCTGTGCGTAAGATTTTTAAAATTTCCCAGCCATTCATACCAGGCAGCATGATATCGAGGATCACCAATTGATAACTGTTTTCTAAGGCAAAATAGAGACCATCGCGACCATCATTAGTCACATCAACGAGAAAACCCGCTTCTTCTAACCCATTTTTGACCCACACTTGGGTTTTTAGGTGATCTTCAATTAATAGTATTCTCATGGAAACCTAATAGTGACTTTATTTGACTTAACTCCATTTCATCTTAAAGAAATTTTCCCTTTAAAGAAACGGGTAGGAATTTAACCATAAAATACTCGGAGAAAGACAGCGGGAAAAAACAACATGGGGCCATTAAAAGCAACTCGTAGAATGGTGAGTGGGCCGACACGAAAAATGGAAATTAGCTGCTTTCATCGACGAGTAAGTATTGTTTCGTAGGCAAATAATCCCTTTTCCCTCGCATTTATAACACAGAATAAAAATTGATTAACCAAATATAAAACTTTAGTTAATTAGTCTTCAATTACCGACTTGGCGGATAATAAATAATTTTTTATTTCACTCATAGAATAAAGGCATTATATTTATCTAAAAAAATTAATGTGTTAGGTCGATTAATTTAGATATGATTGACCTTTTTTGACTAAATAGGGAAACGTTCATGTCCACTCGTAAGTATTTAACTCAACAGGAAATATCTAGACTTTTAGCTGCTTGTCATTTGTCGCGACATCCCGAACGTAATTCTTGCTTAATTTATATGTGCTTTATACATGGTCTAAGGGCAAGCGAAGCCCTATCGCTAAAATTATCTGATCTTAACTTAGAAAGTAATGAACTTTATGTACACCGTTTAAAGAATGGTTTTTCAGTTAATCACCCACTGATTGATGAAGAGATCCCACTCATTAAAGCTTGGCTAAAAATTAGAAATACATGGAAAGGGAAAGAAAGCCAGTGGTTATTCTTATCTGAAAGAGGGACTGCCATGACTCGCCAGCGCTTTTATCAACTTTTTTCACGACTTGGCGAGCTAGCTGAGCTGACCCTAGGTATTCATCCCCACATGTTACGACATGCATGTGGTTATGCATTAGCGGATAGAGGTGCCGATACGCGTTTAATTCAGGATTATTTGGGGCATACGAATATACAACATACCGTACGATACACAGCAAGTAACCCTGCAAGATTTCGGGGAGTGTGGTAAGAAAGGTGCTATATGGTGGGATAAAGGCGCTAAAAGAGTTGTCAAAATGCACCAAATTGACAAACGTAATGAATTAGGTGCATCTTAAGTTAAATGAAAATACACGTCAAATACGTAGCGTGTAAATAACGCTATGTATACATTACTAAAAATAAGTACATTCCATTATTAAAAGATCATTGAATTTATTAATTTTTTCACACATTCAAACTCTCCATGCCACTTCAAACTTACACATTGTAATATTCTGAAATGCTTTATTTGGAATAATTAACTAATAATTTTAAAAATAAAATACAAAATTAAAATTATTCATTCATTAATGAAATATTTAACTAACAATATACAACTATTGTCAATTTGGTGCATTTTGACAACAGTTAAATTAGTAAATCATTCAGTTTCGTGAGGAAGATTTTATGCAATCTAACTTATCTCCTAAAGAAATTGTCGGGGGTAATATATATAAAGCCCGCCGAGCAAAAGGATTAAGTGGCTCTGAGTTAGCTGATTTACTTTTATGCTCTCAGCAACATGTTTCACGTATTGAGCGCGGAGTTATTCGACTACACCTAGAGCAGATTAAGCAAATTGCGAACTCGCTTGATATTGATATTAATTGTTTATTAGATGGTGTTGGATTTCAAAATAACTCAGTAAATTATATCCATAATATGGAATGTTATTTTAAAGCTGAAGGATGGTTTTCTGGATCTAGTCAATTTATGAAATAGGTTTAACCTTATGTCAGAAAATATAATAAAACCAACATTTAATATTATTGTAGGAAAAAAAATAAAAAAACACAGAAAAGAAATGAAATTAACTGCTGAGGAACTAGGGAGATATATTGGCGTAAGCCAACAGCAAATTTCCCGTTATGAATCAGGAGTTAACCATATTAACATTGATTTTTTATCTCAATTATCTGAGTTATTTAAAGTACCAATTCAAGTTTTTTTAATAGAAGACTAAATATATTTTTTAATTATTAACAATTCAATTTCATTTTTAGTATTTGATTTTTTAAATCAAATACTAGTGCTTTGCTTTTTTCCAGTTCATTGCAAATAGAGTGTCTGCAATGAGCAATGAAAACTGACACTCATTCTTTACTTAACAATAAACATAGGACTTTATATTCATGAAAATGAAATCTATTGCAATGGCAACTTTTATGGCTCTGGGATTAGCTTCTGCAGCAAACGCAGCAGATCAAGGCCACGGTAAAGTAACGTTCAAAGGCGCTATTATCGATGCTCCATGCTCAATCTCTCCTAGCTCAATCGACCAAACAGTTGAATTAGGTCAAATTTCTAACATGGCATTAGTTGATGGCGGTAAATCAACTCCACGTCCATTCGAAATCACTTTAGAGAACTGTGATATCACTAAACTGACTAAAGGTGTTCAATTAACCTTTAGTGGTGCTGCTGCATCTTTCGACAATACCAATAAAACACTGGGTATTGTTGGTACTGGCGCAGGCGCTGGTGTTCAGATCACTAATGGTAGCGGCAATGTGGTGACTTTAGGAACAGCAGCACCATTCCAACAAATTCAAAATGGTAACAACACACTGAATTTCGCTGCTTACTTAAAAGGTAATGGTGGCGATATCGACACTATCACTGCCGGTGACTTTAGCTCAGTAGCGGATTTCACTCTGTCTTACGAGTAATTCATCTTGAGCCAACAAATTAATTTGTTGGCTCATTCCGACTGAATTGGGTGTAAGAGAGGGAGCAATGAATAATTCGATAACCAGTGGAGTGTTTTCATTGATCTTAAGTATAGGCACGTTGACTGCGGTATCAACTGCATATGCTCAAGGCTCAGTGAGTATGAATGGAAGCATTATTGAAACAGCATGTGCAATTGATGTCGGCAGCCGTGATCAAACTATTGATATGGGAAGTATTGCGCTGACTCAAATTCGCCGTGATGGGCAAGGACCTGCTCGCCCTTTTGTTATCCGATTAGTGAATTGTGTTCTTGAACGCCAAAATCCTGACAAACCGAATTGGCAATACTTTCGCGTAACATTCGATGGCTCCCATGACAGGGGGTTATTTGGTGTGAACGGACAAGCTCAAGGTGTTGGATTACAAATTCAACGTGAGGGAGATGGTGAAATTGCCATACCTGGCCAAGGAATGTCAGTGAGCTCCCTAACAGCTGGAACAAAAGATCTCACCTATCGGCTACGGTTGGTGGCGAATAACCGCCCATTGGCATCAGGCCAATACTACAGTCAATTACGTTTCAAACTGGATTATGAATAGTCGGTTCCTCTTATAAATGAAACTCCCCTTTGTAGGATGAGCTTCGTGAGCGAAATGACATTACGGATAAAAGAACGCAAAAGAAGGTCGAGATGATGACCCTGAATTTCATTCACACGCCTGTGTTACAGATAACTCGGCCTTGCAGATTAGGGCTTTTAGTCGCGTTGGCTATTAGCTTTGGTGGTCACGCATCCGATATTAAATTTAATATGGATATGCTAGACGTCAATGATCGTAACAACATTGATCTAAGCCAATTTGCGCGTCCAGGCTATCTCATGCCTGGTGAATACAGTTTTACGGTTTTCTTAAACAAGCAAAGCATGCCGGAAGAAACTGTCTTTTACTATGCACCTGAAGGTGAGTCGAATGAAAGCCTCCCTTGCCTGAGCCCTGCTTTAGTTGAAAAATTCGGTATCAAACCTGAATTGATGTCGACGTTAAAGTGGTGGCACGAAGGACAATGTTTATCGCTTGAAAGTTTACCCGGAACTGAAGTTAAAGCCGACCTTGCAACTTCGGCTATGTATATTAGTTTGCCGCAAGCCTACCTCGAATATACCGCTGAGAATTGGGATCCTCCTGCACGCTGGGAAGAAGGATTACCCGGCGCATTGTTTGATTACAACTTAAATGCACAAGTGGGCCAACAAACCCGCTCAGGACAACAAACCAACTACAGTACCAGCGGTAATGGGGTTGCTGGCGTTAACTTGGGTGCTTGGCGTGTTCGTGCTGACTGGCAAATGCGTATTGATAAGCAGCAAGGGCAAAGCACGACCACATCACTAGATTGGACTCGTTATTATGTCTACCGAGCAATCAAATCCTTAGGCGCAAAACTCACCTTAGGTGAAGATTATTTAACCTCTGATATTTTTGATAGTTTCAGATTTACAGGGCTTAGCCTGATTACCGATACCAATATGCTACCACCTAATCTACGTGGATACGCACCAGAAATTACTGGGGTAGCAAAAAGTAATGCAACCGTCATCGTGAGCCAACAAGGACGCATTATCTATCAAACTCAAGTCGCTGCGGGCCCATTCCGTATCCAAGACCTAAATGATGCATTAGCTGGGCAAATCGATGTTGAAGTTAAAGAACAAGACGGCTCAACACAGACTTTCACTGTAAATACTGCAAGTGTTCCATATTTAACACGCCCGGGGCAACTGCGTTACAAATTAGCCGCAGGGCGCCCAACAAATTGGCGCCATCATGTTAGTGGCGATACCTTTGCAAGTGGCGAATTCTCTTGGGGGGTTAACAACGGCTGGTCACTGTATGGTGGTGGAATTGGTGCAGAAAACTATGCATCCGCGGCTATAGGGATTGGTCGTGACTTAATGGTATTCGGCGCATTGTCATTCGATATTACTCATGCTCGGGCGCATTTAACCAACTTAGGTGATATTGGCAATAAAACGTATCGCGGGAGCTCGTATCGTTTAAGTTACTCTAAACGTTTTGATACTTATAACAGCCAAGTGACATTTGCAGGATATCGATTCTCTGAGCAAGGTTTTATGAGTATGTCTGAGTATTTGGATGCGCAGGAAACAGGTGCACGCCAATACAACAGCAAAGAAATGTATACCATCTCTTATAACCAACAATTTTCAGAGTTAGGGCTAAGTGCATTCATCAATTATTACCATCAAACCTATTGGGATCAACCGGATAACGACCGCTATAGTATTTCGTTAGCTCGCTATTTTGATATTGGGAAATGGAAGAATCTTAGCCTCAACTTGACGGCATATCGAAATCGTTATCGTGAAAACAATGATGATGGCGTATACGCGTCACTCACAGTGCCTTGGGGTGAAAAAAGTTCCATTAGTTATAACAGTAGCTGGGATAAAAATGATAACTCACAGCGCGTGAGTTACTACAGCACCATCGATGAAAGAAATAACTATCAGTTAAGTACCGGATGGGCACGTTCAGGTGCACTTGTGAGCGGCTATTACACTCATCAGGGAGACTTAGCACAGCTCAACGCGAACGCAACGTACCAACAAGACCGTTATCGATCTGCGGGGTTCTCTTTACAAGGTGGTTTCACCGCAACGGAGAAAGGTGCCGTACTGCATCGTGGTAGCCAAATTGGTGGTACTCGCATATTTGTTGATACCGATGGAGTACCTAATATCCCATTACGTGGTTACGGCTCGATTGTGCGCACTAACCGCTTTGGACAAGCCGTTATTAGTGACGTGAATAGCTATTACCGTAACCAAATTAGCGTTGATTTGAATGCATTACCAGATGAAGCGCAAGTGTCTCAATCTATAAAGCAAGGCACTTTAACGGAAGGAGCAATTGGCTACCGTCAATTTGATGTTGTCGCAGGAAACAGTGCGATGGCGTTGTTAAGGCTGTCGGACAATAGCACACCACCTTTCGGGGCAATTGTCTTAAATGGTCGTGGTCAGCAAGTCGGTATGGTGGGTGATGATGGAAATACCTATCTCACTGGTTTAAACGCAAAAGATACCTTGCAAGTTCGTTGGGATGACCAAGTGCAGTGTGAAATCACACTCCCTGATACCTTGCCAGAAGATGAATATTTACAGGCAAGCTGGTTACTACCGTGCCACAAACCGGGAGCAAAAGCCGCATCGCCAGCGACCATAAAGACACAATCAGCGAGTCGCGCATTAGAAGCAATGCCGAAAGCAGCAGAACTCGTTGTGCCTGTTGTTGAAAGAACAGCGCCAAAGGAGTCAAGCCGCTGGTTACAAAAATAATAAAAATGAGTGGTACGCAAAGAGCGATGAGTGCTCCTTAACCATAGAAGATAACAATATGATGAATAACATGATGAAAAACAAATTGATGAACAAAAAAAACGCCCATAAAGCAGTATTCGCATTGGCTGGTGTTGTGTTGATTTCAACAACGCTATCTTCTGCTCAAGCGGCAGTTGCCTTAGACAGAACTCGAGCGATTATTACGGGAGACGAAAAATCGATCAGTTTAAACATCAGCAACGAAAACAAACAATTACCTTATCTCGCTCAAGGTTGGGTGGAAAATGAGAAAGGTGAAAAAATAAGCGACCCATTTACGGTATTGCCACCGGTACAGCGTGTTGAGCCGGGGGCAAAAAGCCAAATCAAAATCCAAGCTCTGCCAAGTGCCGCTTCTCTGCCGCAAGACAGAGAATCCGTGTATTACTTTAATTTGCGTGAGATTCCACCGAAAAGTGATAAACCCAATACGCTGCAACTGGCATTACAGACACGTATTAAATTGTTTTATCGACCAAAATCAATCATTCCAACACGTGAACAAATGGATAACCCATGGCAGGAAAAAGTGACTCTTACGCGTCAGGGTAACCAGTATACGATTAATAACCCAACTGCCTATTACGTTTCTTTTGTCGATGCTGTCCCCAACAAAAATGGACAGACAGTCGCAGGGTTTGAGCCCGTAATGGTTGCCCCCAAAAGCAGCAAAGCACTGAACGTCAGTGCAGACGCATTAGGTAATAAACCTGTGCTGACCTATATCAATGATTATGGTGGTCGCCCAACACTGTCGTTTACATGTCAGGGAAATAGCTGCCATGTGGTACCTGAAAAAAAATAGACTGATCTGAAATGCGCGATGAGATAGCAGGAGAATATCATGGCAAACACAAGCAGGATGCTCCGTTATGTGGGCTTAGGAAGTTTAGCGCTGAATTTATTCAGTAGCATGGCGATGGGAACAGCCCTAAATAAAGTTGATAGCTGGGATGTAGATGGTTCACATGGCACGCTATATGTCCATGGAGCTTTGACGGAAAGTGCTTGTCGTTTAGCAATGTCATCAGCATATCAAACTATTAATTTAGGTACTGTGGGAACCGGACAGCTTCAGCATGTCGGGCAAACAGGTAACCCTGTTGCGATTGAACTGCGTTTAGAAGATTGTCTAAGTGGTGAAAGCCGCAGCCGTACTGCACAGGGGAATCTTTTGTGGAGCCAACAAATGCCTTCAATGAAGATCCGCTTTTTGGCTCCTATAGATACTCAAGACCCGCGCTTGGCAGCTGTTATCGGTGTTCAGGGGATTGGCCTGCAATTAAGTGATGCAGCGCGTTCACCAATTAACTTAGGTGAGTACAGTACACCACAGTTGGTTTCACCTGGACAAAACCAATTAACTTACTATGTAACGCCGGTACGTACCTCCGCTCAACTAAATGCTGGAGCTTATCAGGCGTTAATTAGATTTCAGGTAAGTTATGAATAGGGGCATGGAGATGAGAGGAGCTTATTTTCTTACGATATGCTTTAAAGCACTTGTCCTAGTTGGGGTAATTCTCTTTGGTGCTCTGATTTCACTCAGCTTTTCTTACAAAGCTATCGCTGCGAATCTCAGCACTAATATCCAAATTCGTGTGACGGTATACGGTGAGCCGGAATGTACCCTTGGCGGTGCAACAACGACTTCTGTAGATTTTGGCGATATACATCAGGCAAAGATTGACGGTGCTTATGGGCGCTCACCTATCAATTACAACTTGATATGTAATGGCTTATATAAGAATACATTAAAGATGACGCTGAGATGGACTGATAGGCAAATTAATGGTGAGTCATCCGTGACGACCAATCTCCCGAATTTAGGTATTGCCATTTACCGTGATGGAACCCGACTCAGCAATGGCGCAACACTCAATTTTAATTATGGGAATTCGCCTGCTTTGTATGCCGTCCCCGTTAAACCTACAGGGGTAAACTTAACATCAGGTGGGGATTTTACGGGCAATCTCACGATGGTATTGGATTACCAATAGGATGATATCAATGAAATTATTCCGTTATCTTCTCTCGGTCTGCATGATGCTTAGCCTGTTTAGCCAAAGCCAAGCAGCAACACTTGGTATCCAGCTAAAAGGTCGATTATTGGTGACACCGCCCGAGTGCATTTTGAATAACAACCAACAAGAAACTATACATTTTGGCGATATATTGCTTCCACGTATTGATGGAGTTCAATACAAGCGTGCTGTACCGATGAGACTCAGTTGCACAAATCTAGCGAAAAACGCTATAAAGCTCACGCTTGTCGGCGATGGAACATCATTTAATAGCAATGGCGCATTGAAAACGAGTAACCCAAAACTCGGTCTTTCCTTTTATGTGAACAATGCTAAGCAAGTTATTAACCAGCCTTTCAATGTGTTATATACAGCGCTGCCAACCTTAGAGGTTGCCCCAGTAAAAAACAGTAATGCCAATTTTACGAATACCGATGGCGGATTTTTTACAGCACTGGCAACACTGAAAATTGAGTATCAGTGAGAATGATTATGTGGAATAACAATCAAATTAAGCATTGGATGGCAGGATTTATAATGGTGATGTCCATATCTTCAGCGCAAGCAAATTGGGCATTTGATGGCACGTTAATTATTCCTCCTGTTTGCCAATTAAGCCATGACGACCCAATAAAAGTTTCATTCGGTAAAGTGGGTGTACGAAAAATCAACGGTACCGCCTTCAAGCAATCTATTCCTTTTCAATTAAATTGTGTTGGCGATATGACACAACCGTGGGATATCAGCTTGATATTCGGGGGAACACCTGCAGGAAGTGGATTTGATAATGCGACATTAAGAACGGTGACACCGTTGAATAATGGCAAATTAGGAATTCAAATTCAGAAAAATGGCCAACCTCAACCATTGAATGAACCCTTTTTGATTAATGCGGCTTCACTACCATCCCTTTCAGCGGTTCCTGTCATGCGCTCAGGAAGCGAACTCGTAGGGGATAATTTTACTGCATCAGGCACGTTAACCATTATTTTTGAATAGGAGGCGGCAGTCATAACTATGAATATTAAACGTAATATGAGCTTTGCCTTTAGCTTATGGTTTTTGGGTGCCACTGCGGCTTTTTCTGCAAATGTGGAGTTTGATGGCACGCTAATTGAAGATGCTTGTGACGTTTATCCAGGCGACGAATCGATTGAATTAGATTTCGGTACGATAGTGGATAAATACCTGTATCTAAATACTCAAACAAATAGCCAACCTTTTACCATTCGCTTAATCAATTGCGATTTAGCATTAGGCCATGAAGTGAAAGTCACATTTATTGGCGCAGAAAATTCAGCTTTACCTGGTTTATTGGCATTAGATGCAGGAAGCCAAGCAACTGGCGTGGCTGTTGGTATTGAAAGTATTTCCGGTGCGGCAATCAAAATTAATAGTGGCAGTTATACCCAAGGGTTATATACCGGAAATAATAATGACCTAAGATTTCAAGCGTATGTGAGAGCTGAGCCAGTTGCATTGCAAAATAAATCAATTGTGCTCGGTTCATGGGCTGCGAGTGCCACGTTCAAATTAGATTATGAGTAAATCATTATGTATGCGAAAAAAGCAAAAATATACGGAATGTTAAATACAAGCCGTTTGAGTATTTTATTATTAATCATCGCATTAGCGTCTCTATTTCCTTCTCGCCCAGCCAATGCGATTGCGTATGTAATGCCTGTGAGTATGACCTCTGGAGCCTGGCCTCGTGTTGAGATGGACATTCTTTCTTGGAGTGAAGCAAGTGGTGTCACTAACCCTTGTTATGGGTCAACAGAATGCTGGGTAGGCCCGGATGTTCTGTATGCATCTGGTGCGCCGTCGTTGAGTGGCTCTTGCTTAGATTATGGTAACTGCATTCGAATTAACCAGTATCGAACAGCGGAAGAAGTCGCTGCGGCGTTTCGTAATGCAAAAGGAATTCCTTATCGTGCATCGTTTGTCATTGATAGCCCAAATGCAACTTGTATTGGGTTATTTTATGTCAACCATAAACCAACCCCGGGAGTTAGGAATGCAATCCAATGGCCAGGTAGCGTTTGTGGTAAAATTCCACCTACAAATCAAACATGTAGTATTTCTTTGCCTTCTTTTGTTAATCACGGGGCGCTCAGTAACACGAGTTTAAATGGTAAAACAAACTCAGTTTCTGGCAATATCACTTGTACACAGGCGACAAATATCAACTTATTTGCTCGCTCAACCACGGGTGAGCGTTATGTATATTTAAATTCGACTTCTAACTTTTATTCAAATCCATTAATTAATAATCAAAATGGCTGGAATGGCGCGAACATGAATATTTCTGGAAACAATGCGGCGAATTCATTTACATTCACTTCTGAATTGCATGCATCAGGAACGGTAACGCCTGGATATTACACAGGAAATGCAGTCGTCATTATTGCATTTAATTAGTTAATCAAAGCCTTCGAACCCAATTCACTAACTTGGTAGTTTAGCAGCGTATTTTTAAATAGAATACGCTGCTTTTATGAATATTAATAAGCTGTAACCTTTTCATTTCAATAATATTTCTAACCCGATAGAAAACTTGAAATCCACTAGCACCGCAAAGTGAATAACCAGTGCATTGCTGGTACTCGATGTGGCACTCTCACTTCACCAAAGGTATATCTGCAAGCTAAACCATTTGGCAAATTTAGCGAAAAAACCAGCAACCACATGATATAATTTGAGTTTAGAATTAAAAGTCCTAACGATATAAACTCGCCTGAACCGGACGGTACCCACTAATGTAATAAAAAGCCAATCATAGGTATGTATTACCGATTCAAATGTGACAATACATAGCTACCAATGCTAAATTATAAAAAGAACATGCAATCGAAAAATCTTATATTAAGTCAAATGTAAAAATTGAGTTTCTGCTGACACTCCGATTAGTTCAATACTCTGAATAGGGGTAAGTGTGTGAAATGCTCCTTTTTCATGATAAACTTATATTGAAAATATAAAGAGTTAGGTTGATTCAGACTTAGTATACAAATAAGCTCAATACTGGATTTTAGTCATGAAAGAAATCAAAAAAATGTCAGATAAAGACTTTGTTGATACACTAATACAAGAGTGGCTGGAAACCGTCCCTACATTAGACTTGAGTGGTTTGCCTATTATCGCCCGCATAGTACGCATGAGCCATTATATTTCTCAATTTATTGATGCCAATCTCGCTCGTTATAATCTAAATGTGGGTGAGTTTGAGGTACTAGCAGCACTTGCTAGGAATCCTGATCGTCAGCTTTCACCAAAAGAACTTCAAAAAAAAATCCTTATTTCCTCCGGTGGGTTATCTAACCGAATTAATCGATTAGAAGAAAAGAAATTTATTGTTAGAATTCCAGATCCTGCGGATAGACGTGGTGTGATTGTAAAAATAACACCAGAGGGACGAAAGCTAACCCTTGAAGCTGTGGAAACTCACGTCGCGATTGAAAAATCATTAGTTCAAGGATTAGATGACGAAAATAAAGATCAACTCGCAATGCTACTGAAAAAACTTATTCAATCACAAAAATCTGAGCTCAACGAAAAAAATGGGGCTTAATAAAAAACCCCAAAGTTGGAATAAACCTCAGGGTGCAGCTCACATTGAGCTGTCTTCATTTTGCCTTAATCACTTTAGTTAGGTTTTTTACTGACCCGTCCCTCAGACTTTAAAACTAACCATAACCCAGCCAAAATCAAACATAGCCCTACTATAGCAAACATATTAACATTTTCATGGGCAACAACGATCGCCAGGAAAAATGCCACAATTGGTTCAATTAAACCCAATGCCACTCCTGTTGGAGCACTAATATGTTTCAAAGCTTGAGTATATAAAAGATAAGCCACTCCAGTTGTTAATAATCCAAGATAAAATATGACTGCAATGCTCACCCAACTGACAGTTGGCGTTCCCGCTAGTATCCAAGCAATTGGAACCGCGATAAATATAGCAATACTGAATGTATGCTTAGTAATGGTTAATGGAGAATCAATGCTAACCAATTTCTTACTCATCAACGTATAAAGTGCATAGCAAAAGCCAGCACTTAAACAAATAAGTAAGCCCCCCGTATTGATTTGCCAACTGCTACTTTGAGAAAGAACCATCCATGTCCCTCCAGCCGTCGCACAAAAAGTTCCAAGCCACCAAAGTAAAGATGGGGATTTCTTGAGAAGAATCGCCTGCATTAAGCCAGCCCAAATAGGTGCGCTACCAATAGTTGTTGCTGTACCAATGGCAATCCCTGTCGCCTTTATACCTGCAAAAAACGTTAAGTTATATAATCCCATACAAATACCTGCGATAGTAATATATCGCCAATATCTCCTTGACCTATTCGAAGAATTTTCGCTTTGCTGTCGCTCATTTATTTTTAGTGATTGGCGGCTTGCACCACGATAAAAAAACAACAAATGGAAGAATAAACACGCAACAAGTAATCTAAATGCACCAATCCAGTAAGGTGCTGTTGCACCCTGTACAAAGCTTTGAGCCGTCCCCGCAGTACCCCATAAAAAAGCGGCACTTAGCGCTAGTGTGATACCCACTAAAGATACTTTTCTCATCGTCATTGAACTTTTACCACCATTTCAATAAAAATATACCTTCACATTAAGATACTTCATAAGAAGATACAAGTTGGATTAGATTCAAGGTGAAAGAAAAGTAATTGTTCATGATAAAAATCAATTATAGTACGTTTTTTGATTGATATTAAAAAGCGAATTACTAATATTGATATATCTTCTTGTGAAGATACTTCCAATAAAGAAATAATAATGAGAGGCAGCTATGACTGTTATATTTATCAGTGTAATAGTGTTGATACTGGCGGGTTATGCAATTGCGAAGAACTACGAAGCAAAGATTGTATTGTTCACTGCTGGTATTGCGCTGATGCTCAGCGCAGCAATGTTAGGGATGCCCATTTTAGATATAAAACAAAGTACAGGGAATATTTGGCTTGATCCACTAAAACAAATACAGCTAGGGTTTATAAAACAGTTTGGTGGCGCAGGGATCATAATCATGGTCCTATTTGGTTTTTCTTCTTATATGTCACGCATTGGTGCAAACGATGCAGCCGTTCATTTAGTCGCAAAACCTATTTCAAAAATTCGTTCTCCTTATATCCTAGTCCCAATCGTTTTTTGGTTAGGAAACTTACTATCATTAGTGATCCCCAGCGCAGCTTCATTAGCCGTTATTTTAATGGCGACCTTATATCCAATATTAAGAGCTGCCAAAATGTCATCAATGACAGCGGCAGGTATTATTGCAACTACGGCGACAATTATGCCAACACCACTAGGGGGTGATAATGTTGTTGCGGCTCGATTACTGGGTTTTGAACATGTTGTCGACTACGTCACGTTACACCATGCTGTTGTCTCACTTCCTGTTTTATTATTAATGGGATTTGCACACTATTTTTGGCAAAAGTATATGGATAAGCGCCAAGGTGCATCCGCATTTACTGAAGTTGATGAAAGTAAACTCGAAGGTAATAAAGAACTACCCCCTGCCTACTACGCCTTATTTCCGCTCGTTCCACTTATTCTAATTATCGTTTTAGGACTCTGTTTTCGAGAAATCAAAGTGGGGCTTGTTGAAATCACACTCTTCTCTTTTATTCTTGCATTTGCCACTGAACTTATCCGTAAAGGCAATCCAAAAGAACAAATGGTTCAAGCTGGGCTCTTTTTTAAAGGCATGGGTGAAGGCTTTTCTCAAGTTGTTGTTCTGATTGTTGCCGCAGGTACGCTTGTTGCTGGCCTTAATGCTATTGGCATCATCGATATGATTTCGGGCGTGGTCAAAAACGTGAATAATGCAGGCGTTGGATTAATGTTTATTTTCTCCGGCTTAACAGCATTAATCACCTTTATTAGCGGTAGTGGTAATGCGGTATTTTATTCTTTCATTGAATTAATTCCATCTATAGCGAATCAAGCCCATGTTGATCCAATTATGGTTGCTCTTCCAATGCAATTTACGTCTAACTTAGTTCGAGCAATCTCTCCAGTCTCAGCTGTCGTCATTATTGTCGCATCGGTTATCAAAGTGAGTCCTGTTGAAGTAGTGAAAAGAACCTCTGTACCTTTAGCGGTAGGCACGATAGCAACGTTAATTTATGCATATTTTCTGTATGCGTAGAATGGGTTATTAAAAGGAAAATAAAAATGACTACAATAGATAATGCCTCATTAGTTACGTGGCGACGTCAATTCCACCGTTACCCAGAAACGGGTTGGGGGGAGTTTTATACCACGGCGACCTTAATTAAAATACTTGAAGAAATGGGGCACCACGTATTAACAGGGGAGCAGATCATCAACCCTGATTTTATTCGTGGGCGCAATCCATCCATTGTTGAAAAAGCCAAGCACGCAGCCAAAGAACGTGGAGTCGATGATGCGCTACTCGAAAGGATCGGCGACTACACAGGATGTGCAGCAATCTTTGATACCGGACGACCGGGGCCCACTATCGCATTTCGTTTTGATATTGATTGTGTCAATGTACAAGAAACCGATACGGCAGAGCACATTCCAAATCAAGAAGGATTTAACTCTACTAATCAAGGCTATATGCATGCTTGTGGCCATGATGGGCACATGGCTATCGGCCTCGGTGTCGCAAAATGGTTGATGGAAAATAAAAATAGTTCACTAAAAGGTGTTATTAAACTCATTTTCCAGCCAGCTGAAGAAGGTGTACGCGGAGCAAAACCTATCGCCGAAAGTGGCATTCTAGATGATGTTGATTACTTTGCTTGCGGGCATCTTGGCTGTGATATCCCAAGTGGAGTGATTGTAGCCGCACCGGAACGTTACCTTTCGACATTAAAAATGGATCTACGTTTTAAAGGTAAAGCCGCACACGCAGGTATGGAGCCACATGCCGGAAAAAATGCATTACTCGCCGCTTGTAACGCGACTATCCAGATTTTAAGCCTACCTACCCACGGTGAAGGAATGACCCGCGCTAATGTCGGGGTATTAAATGCAGGAGAAGGCCGTAATGTGATCCCTTCATACGCACAAATGCAAATTGAAGTACGTGGCGAAAATGAAAAAATTAACAATTACATGACCGAAGAAGCCTTAAGACGTGCACGTGGTGTAGCACTCAGCTTTGATGTTGAACTCGAAACTGAGGTCATGGGGGAAGCCGTTGATTTCATTCCTGACGATGAAATGACTGACTATATCACCGAAGTAGCCCAAACCATTCCAGCCGTAAAAAAAGTACAGCGCACCATGAATTTTAATGGCAGTGATGATGCCACACTGTTGATTAAACGCGTACAAGCTCATGGCGGAAAGGCCGCTTATTTTGTGATTGGATCTGATATCAAAGCTGGCCACCATCAAGCCAAATTTGATATCGATGAAGAACAGCTATTCACTGGTTTTTCAATCTTTACAGGGTTACTACAACGTTTATCCGTATAAAAACAGCAAATCAATATAAGCCAATTATGAAACCTTATAGCTGATGATGTTATAAGGTTTTTTTAAGGAAATATGATGAAAAAGACATTATTAAATACACTACTTTCTAGCCTGATCTTATATACCTCTGTTTCACTCGCAGCTGATGCCATTAAACCCAACGTAACTATTTTAGCCACTGGGGGGACCATCGCAGGAAGCTCCAAATCCAACCTTGATACCACCGACTATAAAGCGGGCTCACTGGGTATTAATGTGTTAATCAATGCCGTGCCAGAAATCAACGATGTTGCTATCGTCAAAGGAGAACAGATTTCTAACACCATCAGCGGCAATATTAGCAGCGAGATCCTATTAAATCTCAGTAAACGTGTTAATCATTTACTGAATGAAGGAAAACAACAAGGCGTCGTTATCACCCATGGGACGGATACAATTGAAGAAACAGCGTTCTTCTTAGAGTTAACCACCCAAAATAAACAGCCTATCGTTATTGTCGGAGCCATGAGACCAGCAACCGCTATCAGTGCAGATGGCCCAATGAATCTGCTTGAAAGCGTCGTACTTGCTGCGGATAAGAAAGCTGAAAATCGCGGGGTCATGGTAGTTTTAAACGACCGCATTGGTTCTGCTTTTTATACCACCAAAGCAAACTCAACCACTCCTGATGCATTTAAATCTTATGAACCTGGCTATCTTGGAGTCTTTGTCAGTGGAAAACCCAAATTCTACTATACCCCTGCACAGCCTGTTGACCGTACTTTTTTCGATGTTAGTAAGGTAGATAAACTCCCTAATGTCGAAATTATTTATGCCTACCAAGACCAGACCCCAGCTATGCTTCATGCCGCTATCAATAACGGAGCCAAAGGGATTATTGTTGCGGGAAGTGGTAATGGAAATGTCTCAAGTAACATGGAGGAGGCAATTAAGCAGCTCAGTGACAAAGGTATTCCTGTTGTGATGGCAACCCGAACAGGCTCTGGCTATGTGAGTAGTAAATCATTTGCTATCGGGTCTGGCTTTTTAAACCCACAAAAGTCTCGCATTCTCTTACAACTCGCCCTTGCAACTGGTGCCAATCTTAAACAAATATCGAATTACTTTGATAGCCAACGTTAATTAAATATCTTCATTATTAAAGGCGTCTAAAATATAGACGCCTTTTTAGCATTCATCATACTTATTTCTAGGATAATAAATAAATTATAAAAACAAGTTTAAATTTATTATATAGATAATCAATATTCAGATAGCGTTAGTGCCCCACTTAGTTAAATGGCTAATATTTGAATAATTAAAATTTGGCTTTATTTTATTACTATTTTTAAATATTGGCTTTCTTTGCTAGTAGATAATAAATAATTGCTGTAATCGGAAATGCAATAAAGAATGCAAAATTATAACCTATCATACCTGATACCAACCCAATCACTAGCGCAGTAATACCCGGTTTTCGCCAGTTAGGAATATCATCGCTGTACAGGTTTTCTAAATTAAGATGACATTTACGAATAAGGTAATAATGTACTAGCATAATCGCCAATATGGGAGCGAGTATTGCAGAGAAAATCATTTGCACATAATCAAGGTAGCTTAATAATAACCATGGCATCATTAAAATACTAATCAACCCAACTAGCCATGTCGCTTTTGCGAAAGTTAATTTAGGGAAGAAATTAAGCATAATTAATGTTGCGGGAAAAATATTCGCACAGGTATTGACGGTCCATTGTGCAAATACAATGATAATACAGCTAATAATTAATATGGTTGCGTTATCAGCAAAAGCAATTTGTAGCATCCCAATAGGGTTATCGCTTTTCGTCAGATAAGCACTAATCAACCCTGCAAGGGTGAGCAATAAGCCTGTACCAACAAACCCAAGCCCAAAACAAAAGATAGTGCGTTTATTACGAGCAAAGAAGCTACTTGAGGCACTGTTTTCAGGTAATTTTAGCTTTCTGGTTAAGTCACTGCCATTTAGAGCTTCAGATAACCATCCTCCACTAAAGATAGCAATAACAGTAATAAAGCTGAACCCGGTTCCTTCTAATGGAGAAGCCGTCACAATATCGGGTAAAGAAATTTGGTGTTCTTGTAATAACCAAGCAACCAATGACACCAATCCGCATGCCAAAATGGGGACTGCCAATGTGCCAAACTTACTCATACTGTCTACGTTACGGCTTGCATTGAATAGCTGTAAGGATGCATAAGTGATGAATATCACCCAAAACATGGAAACCCCAGTGACAATTTCGATAATCGCATTAATCGCCTGTGTCCCTAAAAATAAAATCACACCGCACCATGTTAAACAGACGATGGCTCGACATATCGCACCAATTTTCGCCCCTTGTTTTCCTAAGCAGTCGCGAATAAAAATGGTGAAAGGAACACCGTAACGTGTACCGATATCACCAGTTAACGTAATTAACACGGTGACTAATAAAAAACCGAAAAAACAAGCAATTAACACTTCAATAGGGGAATATCCTCCTCTTAAAAGTACTTGAGCGGGGATCACCAACCCCACAACGTTGATCACCATCGATGAACAAAGCACCAGCAAGTCGCGCGTCTTTAACGTTCTGTCTTTTTCCTGTGTAGGTAGCAATTCCTGATTGGCTTTAGCAAGCAATTCCTGTGAAATATTTTGTCCATTATTCATGAGTCTAGCCTCATATTTATTGTCGTTTTAGTTTAATTTCAAAGTACGTTTAATAAATTTCCCTTGGCCTTTACTTCCCATAAAGGTGTTGTTATCCATAATGATTTCGCCACGTAAAAGGGTTGTTTTAACTTTTCCTTTCGCTTTATATCCTTCATGTAGGCTATAGCCAGCACCACTGTGTAAGTTATTGGCTGAAATAACCCATTCCTCATTCGGATCAAAAATGACAATGTCAGCATCAGCTCCAGGTAATAGCGTCCCTTTTTGTGGATAACATCCCATGGTTTTCGCAATGTTAGTGCTACATAGTGCAACCGCTTGGTTCATAGTGATTTTTCCGCTCTCCACACCTTCGGTTACCATCAAATTAAAACGGATTTCGAGGCCAGATAACCCATTCACCACCTTAGTAAAATCGGGGATAATTTTGCCATTGGCATCGCGCTGTAAAGCCTTTTCCTTTTCCTCACGAGTGAAAGTGCAATCATCGGAACCAATCAAGGTGATCGTACCGTTCTTAATGCCATCCCAAAGTTCATCCCGCTCTTTACGAGTGCGCAGTGGAGGCGAACAAATGGCCAGATGCCCATTTTCAATATCATCATAGAGTTCATCGAACAGCGTTAAATAGTGAGGGCCCGTTTCGATATACAGTTTTTGGCCTCGCTCTTGTGCTTGTTGTGCAATGTTTAGACAAGGACCATTTGTGGTATGAACAATCAGAAGAGGAACACCAACTGATTCAGCGAGTTTAGCCACGCGGCCAAAGGCTTCTGTTTCACAAATAACGGGCTTACTATTGGCAAAGTCACGCCAAGTTAGGGTGTTATTTTTGATGCACTCATCCACCGCGGTTTCTGCTATCGCATTACTTTCCGCATGGATCAATGGCATACAGTTATTTTCTTTTGCACGTTTAAAGACCTGCATCAGAGTCATATCATCTGCCATCACACCTTCTTTACGGTAAGTCATAAATAATTTAAATGTTGGGCACCCTTTTGCCGCAAGAAGTGGAATTTCATCTAATAACTGCTCGTTAGCTTCAACAAATTTGCCATGTACACTAAAATCAATCGCAGACTCAGTCATTTCCTCAATACGGTCATCTAGCGCCTGAAGAACACTTGAGCCTTTCCAAGTATTGGTAAAATCCATATAGGTTGTGACACCCGCAAATGCGGCGCAAATACTTTGCTGATAAAAGGTAAGTTGCGGGGAAATCCCTTGAAATGGAGCCTGTGTGTGCATATGCGCATCAATTAAACCGGGTAGAACTAATCGGCCTTGCGCATCAATTTCTTTTTGGCATTCAGCGGGCTCATCAGGGCCAAGTAAAGCAGCAATTTTGCCTTTTTTAATTGCCAAATCGGCGCGAACCGTACCCTCTTCAAGAACTAAATGCCCATTTCTAATAATTGTGTCAAACATAACTATCTCCAACGATTTTTATGTCACAACACAGCGAAAAAGAGACTGTGTTGCAGCTATTATTGATTGATCAACTCAGCGTTCCTTTCCGTAAAACTTGTCCACTGCAGGCATAACTTTCAATGTGATTAAACAGCGCAATTCGACCATTAACCATCACAAGCTCGATACCTTCAGGGTATTGATTTGGTTCAACAAAAGTACCTTTGTCTGTAATGGTATGTGGGTCTAACATTACGATATCGGCTTGGTAACCCTCTTTAAGTAATCCCCTATTGGTTAATCCCAAAACCTCTGCTGGTTTGCCGGTCATTTTGCGAATCGCTGCTTCCCAAGTTAAACAAGCTTCTTCGCGTACATACTTCCCAAGTACTCGAGGAAATGCTCCAAAAACACGGGGATGAGGCTTACCTGCCCCCATTAAGCCATCCGTACAAACATTCTGCTCTGGGCGGCACAAAAATTTAATCACGTGCTCTTCTGTCCCATAAAAATCCACCATTCCAACGGCATTATCTTCCTCATATAACAGGTCAAAAGTGGCGTTATAAGGGTCTTTACCACGTAACTCTCCAAGTTGAACTAAGTTTAAACCTACTGCATCTTGGTTTTTCTGTTGCTTCACACTGGTAATGAAGATTTGATCTAACCCAGCGAAATCAATGAAGTTATCCCACCCAGGGATCCCTTTTTCGATATCGTCAATCATACGTTGGCGTAATTCAGAAGATTTCAGGCGTTCGAGTAGCTTTTCCGTACCACCTGCATGCACCCACGGCGGTAAAATCACCCCTAACATGGTGCTACC
The DNA here is from genome assembly GCF_013255915.1 of Providencia rettgeri. Lineage (GTDB taxonomy): Bacteria > Pseudomonadota > Gammaproteobacteria > Enterobacterales > Enterobacteriaceae > Providencia > Providencia hangzhouensis. The sequence continues at coordinate 4,156,755 of NZ_CP053896.1, forward strand.
AGCAACATAAGGATATTGGTCGAAAGAGATGCGTATTCCTTCTTGCTGTGCTTGTTCAAGCATCGATAGCATTTCATCGATCAGTGACCAGTTTTTCTTACCACAGACCTTCATATGAGAAATATGTAGCCAAACTCCGGATGCATGAGCAATATCAATAAGTTCTTGAGTCGACTGAATGATGTCATCCGCTTCACTGCGCTGATGAACCACAAAAATCCCATTATATTTGGCTGTCACTTTGCAAAGTTCGGTGATCTCAGCGGTATCGCCAAAAGCACAAGGCATATAGATAAGGCCTGTAGATAGCCCATAGGCCCCTGCTTGTAACTCTCGCTCAAGAATCTGGCACATTTTGGCGACATCTTCCTGCGTCGATGCCTTACCATCTAATCCCATGGCTTCCATACGGATATTACCGTGGGGAACAAGATAAGCGAGGTTCGTAGCGCTTCCTCGCGCCTCTAACATGTTGAGATATCCCGCTGTATTTTTGAAGTGCCAGTCAATCTCATCAGAGTCACCATCGAGGCCAGCAATATTTTTACGCCACGCGGAAATATATTGTTCAGGCAAAGGTGCCAATGCAACGCCGTCTTGCCCCAACAGCTCAGTCGTGATCCCTTGGCGAATTTTTGCGGAAACTGCGGGGTTTAATAACACCGATAAATCAGAGTGAGTGTGCGTATCAATAAAACCGGGACAAATGATTTTACCGGTTGCATCAATAACCTGGTCCTGAGTGTTGGCGCTAATATCGCCGATTTGAATAATTTTACCTTCATTAACAAGTAAGTCGCTGTGATACTGACTTTCTCCTGTACCGTCAATGATGGTGGCATTTTTAAATAGTGTTTTCATTGTTCTCTTCCTTTATCAATGCCTTAGTAGTCACTAAGGCATCAAAAGATAACTATTTGTTATTATTGTAAATACTAGAAATTATGCTGTAGTAGCCTTTGACTGAGCCTGTTAATTGTCCAATTTCGATATATTCATCAATGGTGTGAGCCAGATTTTCTCTGGAAGGCCCAAAGCCAATCGTAGGAATATTGGCTTCCCCCGCATAGTGGCTACCGTTGGTACAAAATGAATATTGGGTAATGGTTGGGTTAATACCGACTTTTTTGAGTCCCGATAAAACACACTGCACAAATTCATCCGATTCATCTAACACCCAACCGGGAAAGAAACGCTCTCCTTCAATGGTACTACCGGTATAGCAAGATTCCGTACCATAGGCATAAGACACCCGCGCTTTAAATTCGGGGTCCAACTGAATCATTTCTTCCAACACTTTTTGGATAGGTTCAATTACGCTATCTTTGCTTTCACCAACCAATAACCTACGGTCATAAGTCGCGCGGCAATATTCAGGGACAACCGATGCGCCGGGATATGGTGAAGATTTAATATCCGTTAATTCAAGGATCCCTAAACCAAGAACGGGGTGAACAGGCGGAGTTAATGTTCTAATTTTTTCAACCAATGCCGCCATTTTATAAACCGCGTTAATACCCGCTTGCGGGTTTGCGGAGTGAGCTGGCTTACCAAATGTTTCTACCACCACCTCTGCGCGACCACGTTGGCCAATTTTCAGGTTAAGCTCAGAAGCCTCGCCGATAACCACATAATCAGGATGATACTTTTCAGTGACTAGGCGTGCCGCTACACCTTCAAAACATTCCTCATGTACGATGCAGGAAACATAAATTTTCCCAGCAAACTCACGCAGATAGTCTTGGCCGAAAAAACCAATGGCTGAAATCATGGCAGCAACTGCACCTTTCATATCGGTCGTACCACGACCATAAATTTTGCCGTCATTAATTTCTCCGCCAAATGGGTCTTGCGTCCATTGGCTTTCATCGACTGGAACCGTATCGATGTGTCCATCAAAAACCAGCGTTTTTCCAGGGTATTTCCCTACAATTCCACCAATGATATTGCCGTATCTATCAACATGAATATCATCAAATTCATAATCTTCCATCATGGATTTAATAACACGGACAACATTGCCCTCTTCACCGGAGTAACTTTTTTCACGAACTAAAGCCTGACAATTCTTGATGACTTCGTTAAGACGATTTTCTGAAAACATATTTTTCACCCCGATTAAAATTGGCCAAAGCTTGGGAACTCACCATCCCAAACAATATCCCGATAACGTTGAATATCCGTGTCGCCCTCAGTACTGATAAGCAAAATGCGTGAATTTTCATTCAGTTCCAGCCTGTTGCGCACATCAGCATAATTTTGGGACTGCATTAAAATAGAAAGTAACCCTGTAGTGACAGCACCAGATTCACCCGAAACAATCGGAGGGTCAGTCGGTAATGGGTTACCTAATATCCGCATCCCTCGCGTTGCGACAAAGTCAGGGCAAGAAAAGAAAGCATCGGCGTAGTCTCGTAATAATTGCCAACCTGCAATATTGGCTTCACCACATGCCAGCCCAGCCATAACTGTTTGTAGATCGCCCCCAACAGAGATCGCTTCTTCATTTTCAGCAACCGCTGAACGGTAAAGGCAATCCGCAATTTGAGCTTCAGCAATAATCACTTTCGGTCTATCCTCTCCATAAAGCGCCGTTAACATCCCCTGCACCATGCCAGCAAATGAGCCAACACCAGCTTGAACAAAAACGTGAGTCGGTTTCACTTCATGTAACTGTGACAAAGCTTCAAACATTAACGTGCTGTAGCCTTGCATAATCCACTGCGGGATCTTTTCATAGCCAGCCCAAGCGGTATCTTGCACCACCACCCAGCCATATTTTCTTGCCATTTCGGCTGTCATACGTACCGCATCGTCATAATTCATATCTACAATTTCTGCGGTCGCACCTTCATTCAAGATGGCATCTAAGCGTTCATGGGAAGAACCTTTAGGCATATAAACTACTGATTTTTGTTTAAGTTGACGTGCCATCCACGCCACGCCTCGCCCATGATTGCCATCCGTCGTGGTGGCAAAAGTAATGCCATTTAATTGTTCTCTAACCTCATTGCTGACCATTACGTTATAAGGAAGCTCAGAGATATCTTTCCCCAACTCTTCGGCGATATGGCAGGCCATTGCATAGGCGCCACCTAATGCCTTAAATGCCTTGAGGCCAAAGCGTTGAGACTCATCTTTTAAGTAAATCTGTCCGACATTTAATGACTTGGCGAGTGCAGGTAAATGATAGAGCGGTGTTGGTGCATACTCAGGAATTGAGCGGTGAAATTGCCACGCTTTATGTAATTCAGCTTGCGAAAAAGAGGCAAGGTTCGCCGTAGGTTTCTGCTTAAAACGGCTGTGATTAATGTAGTACTTTAATTGCTCCTGCATGGAAAACCTCATGAACTTATTATTAATAAACAAGACAATTAAGTCTTAATAAAAAATAGGTTTACAGCTTAGGTAGCAATACACATGCCAAGATCGGCATTTACGTATAATTATAATGAGAAAATAATGTAGCCAGTTGATATAAAACAAAATTTAAAATAAACCATATAGAATTGCTTTTACTAAATTCGATATCATTGATTTACCTCATTGATAAATTATCAAATATGATAAATAGTGTGATGGCGATATATAAATAATTTAATATATTGATTTAAAAATAAAATTATAATTATCACCTCAATTAAATTTATTAATATTTATCAATTTTGATAACAAGGGAAAAAATGACATCCATTCTGAGTACTATCCAAAATGAAATTTGCCATTACGCAGAAGCTATTTCTGGCGTGACCGGAACAGATGTCGAAATTATTGATGAATATCTGATTCGTATTGCAGGAACGGGTTATTACAAACACATGCTTAATCAAAACGTTTCACGTAACGGCTATATTTATCGTCATGTTTTACGAGTACAAGAAACCGTATTAATTAAAGATCCTGGGGAAAATAACCTCTGCCATCTATGTGAAAATAGAGAAACCTGTACGGAAGAATTAGACCTTAACGCACCGATTTTTTTAAATGGTAAAGTCATTGGTGTCATTGGCATTATTTGCTCGACCAAACAACAGCGAGCCGTATTACTTCAGCAACTCAATAAATTCATCACATTCATCGAACAAATAGCCGAAATGATATCGAGTAAGGTATTTGAGTGTCTTGAACGCTTGAGAGCCCAAGAATCTTTACATGCATTTCGGCGATTAATTGATGCTATGGATAGAGGCGTAATAGCCATCGATAGCCAACAAAAAATTTGGCATACCAACCGCTCTGCATCCCGCTTTTTTAATAAAGATATTATAGGCCTATCACTGTCCTTTGAACTTACAGGAGATATTTTATATGGCGATGAAGAAGCATGGTTAGAATTAGAAGGCCAGCGCTATCATGTACTCTGCCGTAATGTTACTTTTACTTCACTGGAAAATGATACGTTAACCATGATCATTTTTCAGGACGCCCGTGATTATATTACTCATGTCAATCAATCATCCGTTGAAATCAGCGAAGCCCCTTCACAGTTAATCGGTAATTCATTGACTATGATGAACCTCAAACAAACCATCAAGAAGGTCGCTGTCAGTCATGCAAATGTACTGATCACGGGGGAAAGTGGCTCAGGAAAAGAGGTCGTCGCTTATGCTCTACATACACAAAGTGCTCGACATGCTCAGCCCTTTGTCACCATAAACTGTGCGGCAATACCAGAGCAACTCCTTGAAAGCGAGCTCTTTGGCTATATCAGAGGCGCATTCACAGGAGCAGATCCCAAAGGGCGTATAGGTAAGTTTGAATTAGCCCATGGAGGTAGCCTATTTCTCGATGAAATTGGTGATATGCCTTTGTTATTACAGGCTAAGCTACTGCGTGTTTTACAAGATAAAACCATCACCCGAGTTGGTTCAAATAACCAAATACCTACCGATGTCCGCATTATTGCAGCCACAAACAAAAATTTATTAGAGATGGTCGAACACAAAACGTTTCGAGAAGACCTATATTACCGATTAAATGTTGTGCCGATCCCTGTACCTGCATTACGGGAGCATCGTGAGGATATTGCTGATTTAGCGAAATATTTTTCTGACCAATTTTCAATGCAATATGATAGAGAAAAGCAAAAGATCCCTGATACAGTAATGAATTATTTATATGGCTATCATTGGCCGGGTAACATACGTGAACTGCGTAATGTCATCGAGTATATTTATGTAATGCAAGGCGATCTGCCTGAAATGAACCATAGCCATTTACCTGAGTATATTACAGAAACAAATTCATCAACAGAATCAATACATTCCATTACAAAAACCACTGCGCTGCCTGTACACCATTATGAGAAAGAAACCATACAACACGTACTTGAAAAAACGGGTTACTCCATGGGAGGAAAGAAAGAAGCGGCACAAATATTAGGTTTAAGTATTGCGACACTGTATCGCCGATTAAAAAAATACGATATTTCCAGCTGACCTTCATATCTAGGCACTAATATTTCTCTCAGTGCCTGACTTATCGTACTTATTACTAATAATCCAACCAACTGTTACTGCTATACAAATAGTCACAAAGCGAATGGTCATTTTGTGATGGCTATCTTACTTTTGTTTTTACGCCCTTCTCAAAATATCTCATCTTTTAATGGCAAGTAAGATAAATTAACACCTTATGATCGCCAATAAAAACCTCGCCAACGCGAGGTTTTTATCTCTTCAGAAGAACACAAAACGAATTATACATTTTTCCTTTCGATGGTTTCTTCCCCCCAATATAGCCTATCCGCGGTGGTCTTCGAGAAGGCCAGAGGTAAAACTTCATCAGAACCTTCTTCCCAAATTTGTTCCGCTAATACTTCATCATTATTCGCTAATTCAAAAATAGCTTGAGCAATTTCAATTGAGGTTTCTCTAACTTTAGCCCATTCGGCTATATGGTGAGGGTCTTTCATTATTCGCTCCTGATTAAATGGTTCTGGTAAAAACACTGAGAGATTTCAAGTCTGTGAATAAGATCACTACGACTTTAAATATATTGCCATTTTTCCTTTTTAGTGACGCTCTATTAAACGCACTCACTATTCACTATCTCTAGTATATGACTATAAGTTAAGTAATAGAGATTAAAAAGTCATGAATATTCGCCATGTTGTTGCTATTGATTTAGGCGCATCTAGCGGTCGTGTCATGTTGGCTTGCTATGATGTGCATAATAAAAAATTATCATTAGATGAAATTCATCGTTTTACAAACCATTTGATCACTGAAGGTGATCATTGTTATTGGGATCTGGATGATCTTGAGGCTCAAATACGGATTGGCTTACACCATGTAGAGCAATCTGGCATCCATATTGACAGCATTGGCATCGACACTTGGGGCGTTGATTATGTTCTACTTGACCGTGATGGTGCCACCGTCGGTCGCAATTTCTCTTACCGTGATAACCGCACCCAAGGTGTCATGGAGCAAGTCCAAACCGACCTTGGTGTTCAAAATATCTACCAAAAAACAGGGATCCAATTTCTCCCTTTCAATACCTTATATCAATTGAAGTCCTTGCAACAATCACACCCTCAATGGCTGGAACAAGCACACCATTTATTATTGATCCCTGATTATTTCGCATACCGTTTGACTGGGCAAATCAACCATGAATATACCAATATTTCCACCAGCCAAATGGTTAACCTGGAAACAAGTGATTGGGATGATGAGTTAGTCGAGTATCTACAAATACCACGCCGTTTATTAGGTGAAATCAAGCAACCAGGTAATATCATTGGCCACTGGCAAACGCCCAAAGGTAAAAAAATTCCGGTGATTGCCGTAGCAAGCCATGATACGGCCAGCGCTGTCATTGCGGCGCCGATAACCGATAGCCATAGTGCCTATTTAAGCTCAGGAACTTGGTCATTAATGGGCCTCGAACGTACTACTCCTTGTACTTGTGAATACGCATTTGCTGCCAATATTACCAATGAAGGTGGAGTAAATGGCCACTACCGTGTCCTAAAGAATATTATGGGGTTATGGTTATTCCAACGCATTTGTCTTGAACATGACGTGCAAGATATTTGCAGCCTAATTGCGTCAGCAGAAGCTATCCCTGCCTTCACTTATCTTATTAACCCCAATGATAACCGCTTCTTAAACCCTGAGTCGATGAGCCAGGCCATTAAAGAGGCTTGTCAGGAAAACCAACAACCCGTCCCAAATACTATCGCTGAGCTAGCTCGCTGTGTTTTCGACAGCTTAGCACTGCTTTATCGTCAAGTGTTTCTTGAATTACAGCAAATAAACCATGCCCCATTACAACAGCTGCATATCGTCGGTGGTGGTAGCCAAAATGCCCTACTTAACCAACTCTGCGCCAACACTTGCGGAGTTCCTGTAAGCACAGGCCCGATTGAAGCGTCTACCTTAGGAAACATTGGGTATCAGTTGATTGCCCTAAACACCATTCCAGATGTACCAACCCTGCGCACCATTATTGCAGAAAATACTGAGCTTTGTTGGTTTCAACCTCAAAGCATCACGCTGGATGAACCTTGGAAACGATTTAAAACCATTACGGCCTAACTCAGGTTATTAACCGTATATCGATAAGTTATAAGGAAAATTTCATGTCTAATTACAAAGAAAGTTATCTTATTGCCAAACAACGTTTTGCTGACCTTGGTATCGATACTGAACTGGCGATGCAAGCCATGGCTGACTTGCCTGTATCGATGCATTGCTGGCAGGGAGATGACGTAGCTGGCTTTGAAAAATCTGCAACCGCTTTAAGCGGTGGTATTCAAGCTACAGGTAATTACCCCGGCAAAGCGACCAATGCGATTGAATTACGCGCAGACATGGATAAAGCAATGAGCTTAATTCCTGGCCCTAAACGCGTTAACCTGCACGCTCTTTATCTCGAAGCTGATACCGCCGTCGAACGTAATGAAATTGAACCTCGCCATTTTGCCAATTGGGTTGATTGGGCGAAAAAAAACCATATCGCGCTCGATTTTAACCCTTCTTATTTTTCCCATCCACTCAGTAGCGAAGCGACGCTAACTCACAGTAATAAGGAAATTAGAGACTATTGGATTGGTCATGGACAAGCTTGTCGCCGTATTTCTGCGTATTTTGGCGAGTCATTAAATAGTGCTTCCGTAATGAATATTTGGATCCCTGACGGCATGAAAGATCTCCCCGTCGACCGCTATGCGCCACGCCAACGCTTAGTCGAGTCATTGGATGAAATTATCAATGAAAAAATTGATATTAAATATCATATCGATGCCGTCGAAAGTAAGTTATTCGGTATTGGTGCCGAATCTTACACCGCAGGCTCCAGTGAGTTTTATTTGGGCTATGCCATCACACGTAAAACCGCATTATGTTTAGATGCCGGCCACTTCCATCCAACCGAGGTTATTTCAGACAAAATTTCAGCCGTCATTCCTTATGTTGAACGCCTATTATTGCACGTCAGCCGTCCTGTGCGTTGGGACAGTGACCACGTCATTTTACTTGATGATGAAACTCAAGCGATTGCCAATGAAATCATTCGCCATAACTTAAAAAACCGTGTGCACATTGGTCTCGATTTCTTTGACGCATCGATTAACCGCATTGCTGCGTGGGTCATTGGGACTCGCAATATGAAAAAAGCGTTACTACGCGCCTTACTTGAACCAACCGCAAGACTGCGTCAACTCGAAGCAGAAGGGGACTTCACAGCTCGCCTCGCGCTATTGGAAGAACAAAAATGCCTGCCATGGCAAGCTGTTTGGGATGAATACTGCGAACGCAACAATGTTCCTGTAGGCGAAAAATGGTTAGATGAAGTTAAACAATACGAAAAATCAACATTATTAACACGTTAAGGTGAATTGTATGCAAGATATTCTGACATCTTGGTTTGTCCAAGGGATGATAAAAGCCACCAGCGATATGTGGCTCAAAGGCTGGGATGAACGTAATGGCGGTAATGTGAGCTTACGACTAACTGAAGACGATGTTGCTCCATTTAAACACACTTTTCACGCTGACCCGCGTTATATCGAAACAACTGAACCAGTTAAAGAGCTAGCAAACCAATATTTTATTGTCACAGGTTCTGGTAAATTTTTCCGTAATGTTGCCTTAGACCCTGCAGATAACTTGGGTCTAGTTCGTATCGATAATGAAGGTCAGGGTTACCATATTGTTTGGGGCTTTGTGAATGGTGCAATACCAACCTCGGAATTTGCTGCTCACTTTCAATCACATATCACACGTATGCAAGCCACTAATGGCGCTAACCGCGTCATCATGCACTGCCATGCAACCAATATCATTGCGCTAAGCTATGTTTTACCGCCAGATAGTGCATCCATCACGCGTCATTTATGGGAAATGAGTACCGAATGTTTGGTTGTTTTCCCTGATGGTATCGGTGTGCTGCCATGGATGGTGCCTGGCACAGATGGCATCGGCTTAGAAACAGCGGAACAAATGAAACAACATGGCTTAGTACTTTGGCCATTCCATGGAATTTTTGGTTCCGGCCCAACCTTAGATGACGCTTTTGGTTTAATTGATACCGCAGAAAAATCCGCTGAGATACTTGTCAAAGTTCTCTCGATGGGCGGTAAAAAACAAACTATTTCAACAGAGAATCTGATTGCGCTTGCCAAGCGATTTAATGTCACACCAATGTCTGATGCATTGAAATAAAGCCTGTTTCTCTGTGGATAGGCCTTCCCTTCCACAGAGAAATTAAAACGATAATAAACAGTGAGGAATAGTTCATGGGCAGTGGAATTTTACTCGGTATTTTTTGGCATTTTGTCGGCGCAGCTTCGGCGGCTTGCTTCTACGCACCATTAAAAAAAGTTAAAAACTGGTCATGGGAAACTATGTGGTCCATTGCCGGGATTTTTTCTTGGATTATTTTACCTTGGACCATCAGTTACATTTTACTTCCTGACTTTTGGGCCTACTACAGCTCTTTTAGTGCAAATATTCTGATCCCCGTTTTTTTATTTGGTGCTATGTGGGGGGTGGGTAATATTGGCTATGGTCTGACTATGCGCTATTTAGGTATGTCAATGGGCATCGGAATTGCCATTGGTATTACGCTCATTGTTGGTACATTAATGACCCCAATTATTCAAGGCACATTTGGCGAATTGATTGCCTCTACGGGCGGAAAATTAACAATTCTTGGCGTTCTCGTAGCTGTTCTTGGGGTTGCCATCGTTTCCTATGCTGGGTTACTGAAAGAAAAAGCGACCGGAGTGCAAGCCGAAGAGTTCAACCTGAAAAAAGGCTTATTACTAGCAGTCATGTGCGGTATTTTCTCAGCCGGTATGTCATTCGCAATGAGTGCAGCCGTCCCTATGCACGAGGCGTCCGCTGCCCTTGGCGTTTCTTCTCTTTATGTGGCATTACCAAGTTACGTCATCATCATGGGTGGCGGTGCATTAATCAATTTAGGCTATTGTTTTATTAGACTTATCTATCGTAAAGATATCTCTTTCAAATCAGATATCTCTGTCCCCAAAGCCCTACTGGTCAGCAATATTTTATTTGCCATTTTGGGTGGCGCTATGTGGTACTTCCAATTTTTCTTCTACGCATGGGGACATGCAAATATCCCGTCACAATACGGCTTTATGAGCTGGATGCTACATATGAGTTTCTATGTTCTGTGTGGTGGTATCGTGGGGTTAGCGCTAAAAGAATGGAAAGGCACCGGCAGAAAACCCGTTCGAATTTTATGTTTAGGCTGTTTAGTGATTATCTTAGCGGCAAATATTGTTGGCTTAGGAATGGCCGCCTAATGTAACCGTTTTTTATTTTAATTGATTGGGAGGTCAGCGATGACCCATAGAATGATACTTAATGAAACCTCATACTTTGGCGAAGGGGCAATTAACCACCTTATCGAGGAAATTCAAAAACGCCAATTTAACAAAGCACTGATTGTCACGGATGCGGATCTGGTTAAATATAATGTAGTCAGTAAAGTCACCCAATTATTAGATGACGCTAAATTGGACTACGCCATTTATGATGGCGTTATTCCTAACCCAACCATTGATACCGTCCAACAAGGGCTAAAACACTTCAAACAATCTAATGCAGATTGTCTTATCGCTATCGGAGGAGGTTCTCCACAAGACACCGCTAAAGCGATTGGGATTATTATCAATAACCCACAATACGAAGATGTAGTGAGCTTAGAAGGTGTCGCTCCAACCCAAAACCCAGCAGTTCCTATTATCGCAATCCCAACTACCGCAGGAACTGCAGCTGAAGTCACGATTAACTATGTCATCACAGATAACAAGCTGTGCCGTAAATTTGTGTGCGTTGACCCCCATAGTATTCCGATTGTTGCCATTATTGATCCATCAATGATGGCATCCATGCCTGCAAGCTTAAAGGCTGCAACTGGCGTTGATGCTCTCACCCATGCTATTGAAGGCTATATCACGAAAGGGGCTTGGGCACTTACCGATGCTCTACACCTTAAATCCATTGAGTTGATCAGCAATTCGTTACGGCAATCCGTTAAGGGCGACCCGCAAGGTGTTGAAACGATGGCACTAGCACAATACATGGCAGGAATGGGCTTTTCTAACGTTGGCTTGGGGTTAGTTCATGGTATGGCTCATCCCCTTGGAGCGTTTTACAATACTCCACACGGTGTCGCTAACGCCATTTTATTACCTCATATTATGTCGTATAACGCTGATTATACTGGGGAAAAATATCGAGATATCGCTCGTGCTATGGGTGTAAAATATCGATGCCTTTTCACTTCAAGAAGCCAGAAATACCGCCATTGCTGCTGTTTTTGCGCTAAACAAGGACGTTGGTATTCCTGAAAAACTGCGTGAGATCGGCATGAAACTGGAAGATATTCCATCCCTTGCTCAAGCCGCCTTTGATGATGTGTGTACTGGAGGTAATCCACGTGACACCACATTAGAAGACATCACTGAATTATATCAAGCGATTTATTAGAGGGTGATATCATGATAAAAAAAGCATTTGTGATGCAAATTGCTCCTGACGCCCACCAAGAATATCAGCGCCGACATGATGAAATTTGGCCTGAATTAGTGCTGACACTCAAAGAACATGGCGCACATCACTATTCTATTTTCTTAGATAACAAACGAAATTTATTATTCGGCTACGTGGAAATTGAATCACAGGAACGCTGGGATAGCGTTGCACAAACGGAAGTGTGCCAAAAATGGTGGAAATATATGTCGGATATTATGCCATCAAACCCTGACAATAGCCCAATCAGTGATGAGTTAAGGTCGGTATTTTATTTAGACTAATCTCCCCCTAGGCAGTGCTAGTCTATTGGCTAGCACTTACCTCAATTTATCTTTTTGTAAAAAACAACGGCGATATGCACTTGCTGTCATTTTCATTTTTTTATGGAAGACACTCGAAAAATAATTACTGTCTTCATAACCACATTGCCCAGCGACTTCACTAATCGACAACGAGGTACTACGCAATAATAACGCCGCTTGGCACAAACGTAATTGTTGCAGATATTCCATTACCGTCATTCCTGTTTTCGACTTAAATAAACGCTGCAATGAACGCGCAGACATCTGATGCTCCTGAGCAAATTTTTCTAATGAAAATGACGTATTGATACTTAAATTTAAACAGTTTATTAGCTGATCCATTTGGTGTAATAAACTTATTGGAGCTTGATCTGGCTGATAACGTAAACGATAAATATAAATAGCTAACTGTAAAAATAGGCCTTCGCAAAGATGAATAGATGGAATATCCGGTTTTTGGCATTCTAATGCCATTTTCTCAATAATGGGCGTCAACGTTGATAAGCTGGAAGGCGGCAATTTCCAGTGCCTAGATGTTATCGGCTGATAACTTAATGGAACATACTTTTCAATAGATTTTTTAATGAAAAACTCATTAGGTTTATATAATACATTAACCAGTTTTAAGTTATTTACTGAGTGATAGCCATGACAATCTTCCGCATTAATATAAAACAGATCTCCACAAGTAATTGGATAATCAATACCATTCCAATGGTGTAAACCATTTCCTGAAAAAACAATCACAAACTCATTAAAATTATGGCTATGAACAATAAAATCTTCCTGAGAATCCCGCATTTCTATCGTCACGGTATTTTCAGGCCTAATAAAATAATCACTGCTGTTGATCGAAAGAATGCTTTGTATCATGATCACCTCAAAAAAGTGTAGGGATGATCATTACGATCTTTTTTAATTACTGCAATGACGCAGGTCACGGGGTGTGAAATTATACTCACTTTTAAAACACGTCGAAAAATATGCACTATCATTAAAGCCACTTTCCAATGCAATATCCGTAATGGTTTTATCTGAAAAACGAATTTGGTAATAAGCTTCTGATAGCCTCAACTTTATTAAGTAATTTTGTGGTGATATGCCTAAATTATTTTTCATATAACGATGAAAGGTCCGTAATGACACTGAAAATTGAGTGGTTAAATGCCCCCAATCGACATCTTCGATAAAATTCATATTTAGCCAGCGTAACATCTGGATAATACGTTGTTCATTATTCCCTTCACCAATATGGTTATAACGGCCATCTTGTAAATTAACAATTAACTGCAAAAAAAGGCTTTCAGTATAAGCAAGATCAGAGCCATCGCTTTCGTTAAGTTTATCAATAATTTGTTGTGCTTTATTGTAATGCTCTTTATTTAAGAGCCAATGTGAAATGTTTCTTTCAGCATCTGTCGGAAAAAAATGACTGATATTATTTAAATAGGTAAAACTGGAGTCTGAGCGATAAAGTACATTGGTTAAATTTAGGTTGGAAACATTATCAAATAAGTGATAATCACAGGATTTTATATAGCACACCATCCCAGGACATAATGTATAAGGCCTCCCATTAAGTACATGTAGGCCAATACCCTGAGTTACCAAAAAGATCTCACTAAAATCATGTGTATGTTCAGGAAAAATAGGCTGAGGTACCCTTGGCTCAACTGTAATGTGCTGCTGCGGTGTGATAAAAAAATCTTCGCTATATAATTTCATGAAAGATCTCCTAATAAACACTTCTCGCCCGTAAAACTGACCATGGTTTATTTATCGTTCGTGGGATTATCGTAAATACCCTTATATCCCTATTCTATTGATCTCATCCAAAATCGCCTTGAAATTATGACCAAGTAATCACGCGTTATTGGCGATATTTTCAAGAGTTCACCAAGTAAATGTACAAAATGTGACCCTGGATACATAAAAGCCACTCTATCTAAGAACACCGTCTCTGTAGCACATAGCGTATAATAACGATCACACGTTGTTGTAAGCGAGCCACAACATAAAAGGGTACAGATTCTCTACGGCTTTAATTGAATCAAGAGATACCAATAATAGATACTTGATGTAGGATGAGTTGGATTGAAATGTATTAACGGAAAAGTAGAAAATTTCTTATAAAATTTTGATTTAAAACATAAAAAAAGACGCCTTTAGTATCTCAAACTGCTGACCCTAAATAGTCATTAGGGAATTATTGAATACTACCCTAAATTAAATAATTCCATCAAAAACAACACAAAATGCCTGTGTAATTTTAAACCAGAAAAACCTCATTATCTCTCCGCCATTTTAGGCTAAGCCAATACCACCGCATAGAAGTGATATTGACTTAATACAAACCTGAAACTTACTAACGATAGCTAAATAAAACATTCACGGTATTACTGAATTGCCCTGATTTAATGGCTTCGGCATCTTTCTTGGATAATTCGACACTGTAAGGGAAGTAGCCAGGCTGCTGTTTACTGATACTCCCTTTATAATAATACTGATCAAATGCGACCTGCTGGTTATTGGTTCTGTCTGTAATTGCAGCTTGTAGGCCATTGTCAAAGACGATGTACTTTTTATTTACCACGCCGCTGTTGCTTTGGAATGCAACACTGACTTCTAATGCTGCTTCACACGTTGAATCGGGCACTAAATCTAATGAAAAGTTTTCTCTAACTATTTGACCATTTTCAAAATTCTCAGCAGTGAGTTCTTTAAAATCAACCACTTTATTGCTCATACGGACAATCGGTGTTGGGCAATAGTTCACCAGTTTTCCCACAATCTGGGCGCGGTATATATCGCCAAAATTTCGGCCTGTTCCATCAACATGATAGCCCACAGTAAATAAACCTGTATCAAACGATTTTAACGGCCCTACACCTCTTTTGAGCTCATAGATATATATGAAAGCAATATTATACTGACCTGGACTCCAATACCCCACTTCTATCCTAGGTGTGTTTGTAGCGGTAATTTCTACGGGTCTATTTGGGTCCGTATATTGATAGAGCCGAACACCGTTTGACAATAAATACGCTTTTGTTGTTGCTGGTGTTTGATTAACAAAATAAATCATTCTATCTTGTGTATTTCCACTAAAATTACATCTCCATGAAAAAAAGCCTGTAGATGCCGTTCCTAGTATCGTACCCGCGGGTATTGAACCAGGCGTCGTGTTCATATCTATATTTATCAGTGGTGACGGATTCCAGTTATGTCCGCCGTTAGGGACGCAATCCGCGCCTGCATAGACATCATGACCAAAGGCTAGAAGCATCATCCCTAATATACCTTGTCGTGCTTTTATTGATTGTTTTTTGCTATTTTTCATTTATTTTTCGCCTGTGGCAATAATTGGCAAGGCTGTGCTGCGGCGCACTGGTATTTATTAAATTTCAGACCACCGAAGTCATCAATATAAGCGACTTCAAAACTGTTCCATGCCGGGTTTTTCAATGTCACGGTCGAATCACTAAACGGGGCGACAAGCACTTCAGGAAAATCTTTATCTTTACTTTGATCAACATTGATATTGGTGATCACAATATTAAACGGGGTTGGATTGGACAACGTAATCTGTCCACCTTGTTTTGTGACTTTTAAATCGCGCTGAAAATCTTTCTCGGCAGAGACTGTGTAGTCAATACCTTTTGGGCGATAAAACAGTTTTAAGCGTGATTGGATAGTAAACTGAACCGCATTCGCTTCCTTACCTTGCGGTGGAATACCTAATACATTGAAATACAACAGACTCTCCCTGTCCGTGGGTAAGGTATTTTGCCCATCCATATACGCAATTTTGATTTGTTTTTTCTGTTTAGGGCCAATTTTTTGTAAAAAAGGTAACGCCACTAGTGAGTTAGTCAGCTTTTCACCTTTTTGGTTTTCTATCCATGTCTGCGCTAAAAACGAAGAGGCGGTATCTTGGTTTTCAACAACGATACTGGTTCCGCCATCGGCTTCATTAAAAATAACACGGGTTCTATCTAACCCAAGAACGGCATACGCTTGGCTCATGACGCTTGAGAGTAAAACAACGGAAAGTACTTTTTTAAATAATGTCATTTTTTCACCCATTGAAATCACATTAGTGACGACAAGCAATTGAATCGCTACTTTTAGCCAGGAGACTGTCCGCTAAGAACGTACACGCTTGTGCATCTCCCCAGTTAACGCTAAGTTGGTCGCCCATGTTCAACCCGGTTAAGTAGACGATACCGGATTCAGCAATAATGCCTGAAACTTTACCCGTTACGTTATTTTTCACCACTGAGCCTAATGGTGGGTATTGACCATTAGCCAGCTTAATTCGTGTTATCAGTGACTTACCAATATCTGCATCCATTTTAGCATAACCGATTGCCCCATCAGTGAGTGTAGACGCTAAAACATTATCATCAATGTTTACCGTGTCTGGCAGGTTGTTCACATCCACCTTGTATTCCATATTATAGTAGGTCGGAACGTTACTGATGGTGGCTAACCCACGGCTATTCGTCGTCGCATGACCATTTTCAATCATCACGCCTTGCGCATTTGGCACATCAACCACTAAGCGAGATTGGTCACGATAGGTTAAACGGTGCGCGGAAATACCGTGCTGTGTCGCGGTGACCGAGCCACTCATCGTCATACTTAGCGACGTCATGGAATCCGATAATGACCCCGTCACTTGGACTTGGCCGGCATCCGCGCTGTGTGACACATAGGTGCTCACCATCCCTTCCGATAACCCATCTTGGGTCGATGCGGTTAAATTATAGTTCGTGTTGCTATCAACATGACGACTGTAATTCACGTTATTTGCATAGCGCTTGTTGCTGTCACTGTAAGAGGCGAAATACGATATTGATGCATTTTGGCTTTCAGTACTTAATGGTTTGCTGACGGATAAATAAACTTGGTTATCCGTTTTATTATTCGCCCCACGGACTTGGTTTAAAGACAGGGAGATATTCCCACCTTTCATGACGCCTTCATCGAAGAATTTATTGAGCCCCACACTGAAATAGTTATTTTGCTTACCATTCCAATAGGTTTTACGTGATGCGGTGATATTCGCACTCGCATTCATTCCACGTAATTGCTGAGCGTAAGACAATGAAAAAACATGTTTGTCTTTATTGGTATCGATATCTTGTCTGTCGACAAAGTTTTGCTCAACAAAATTGGATAAAGAGTTAAAGGTTCTGTCGGCAAAACGGTACCCGGTTAATGTCAACTGCCCATCAATACTCGGTAAATCTTTGGCATAGTTAATACGGTAGCTTTTGCCTTTCTCACGCCCCAATAAGGTGTCGGCGTAAGATTGGGTGATATCCACCGAAAAAGCCCCTAAAATGCCGATGTTTTGGCCAATACCGAGGTTAATGGCTTTATATTTATTCCCTGATGTTGCCACGATTCCGCCAAAAACAGAGGTATGGTTAAACACCCCAACAGAGCTTTCGACAGTCATAAAATTGTCGTTAGCATGGGTGCCATTTTTCGGGGATAGCTGACCTAAATTCAAGGTATAGCGCGCTTGCCCTTTACGGGTTAAAAACGGAATATTGGTTGTCGTAAACTGGAATTTCGTTTCTTTACCGTTATCCTCTGCCACGGTCACATCAATGGTGCCCATGATGGATTGACTTAAGTCCTTAATCACAAAAGGGCCCGCCGGCACTTTCACTTGGCTGATGATACGGCCATTTTGTGATAAGGTCACCGTTGCGTTTGAGGCGGCAACCCCAGTAATTTGAGGGGCATACCCTCTGAGGTTCGGTGGCATCATGCTTTCATCGGTAAACATGCTCACGCCTTTGAAACGCACGCTATCAAACAAGTCTGATTTAATGAAAATTTCCCCGGCAAACAACTTTGCCGATAAGCTGGCAATGTCCCTAAAAGCGTAGACTTGGTCCCAATCTAAGTTGCGTTTCTTGCTACCCCGTCCATCTTCGCCCGCCAATTTATTCTCATATTGGTAATTTGCCCGTAAACGCCATTGCGCGAAGTTAGCGCCCACATTCCCGAAGGCATAGAGTTGGTTACGTGTTTCTTCGTTTTTACGGATTAAATGATTATCGCTAATCGTATAATCTAAAATTAACCCCGCAATCCCATAATCGCGCATTTCAGGGCTCACCCACGAAGAATAAGTCGATGCCATATATTTCTGAGGTATCGAAATACTCAGGACTTGTTCGCTATCATTAAAATCGATAGCCACGTTTTTATCGAGAGAGAATAAATTAATACAATCGTTTTCTTGAGACGAAAGTAATATTTCTTTCGCTTCTTCATTTAAGGGGAAACGTTTTATTAATTGTGCCGTAATACACGGCTCAATCGTTCCGTCATGATTAATAAACTTAATTTTTTCGCCGCGGATAATTTTTTTATCATTTAAAATAATATCCGATTCATATAAACCTTCACTTAAACTATTTTTTTCAAAATAGCTTAGGTCAATATTGTCGTCTGCAGACAAATTAAGGGCATTGATATTAAAAGTTTCCGCATTTGTATACCCACCACACATAATGAGTGAGATAATATAACCTATATTTTTTTTCTTAAAATACATGTTGGCACTCTTATGATAATCGATAGTGGGAATACAAAGCTTTACGCTAATTAGCGTAAAGCTTTTGCTTAGGCATGATGGCTATCTTATTCGTAGCTTAATACGTAGTTTGCGATAGAGTTGATGCTACCTGAAGTGGCGGCACCGGTTGCTTCTGCTTGAGCAGACAAAATGATTGTGGTGTCAGACGCTTTCAGTGCTTGCTCTAAAGTCTCACCGGGTTTAATCGTTTTACCTGTACTATCTAAGAATGAAACTGCAACGTTATTTGCGCTACCAGTGCTTGACCATAAAGATGCGTTTGTGGCATCAGGTTGGCCATTAAACGTAATTTTTACTTTAGAATAAGGAGTACCTGAAGCACTTGGGTCTAATTGGCAATCTTGTAATTTTAATTCAAATGAATTGAGTGGGCCTTTTTTACCAGCAGCATCTAAATTAACCGCGGCAATATTACCTAATTGAACTTCTTTATTCACATCAGTCGGTGCAATTGTACATGCACCGCTATTAATTGTGCCTTTAAACGTAATTTTACCTGAGCCGGCATCCGCAGCCATTGCAGAAATAGAAGTTGTCGTTAACGCTAAGCATAATGCAATTAAAGTCTTATTCATGTTATCTACCTTATATTAAGTCATTTAATTAAAAATTTTTATCTGTTGTGAAGAACGAAACAAATAATATCCATAAAATGAGTAATCAGATATCGCTAAAGTATGTATTTCGCCGGTAGAATGTAACGAAATATATTAAATTAATGTATTGAAATTAAAGGAAAATAAAAAACGAAATATTTATTAACATTATCACTAGCATCGCGTTAAGGCGTTGAATGCAGATCTTTAAGCCAAAAAACAACTCACCATAAGCATTAAACGCCAACATAACCCATAAAAACAAATAAACGCATTACAAGAGTATTTGGGCAGTGAAATATATCTTAAATAATCAAAAACCGAGTTATTGAGATATTTATTTACATCCGTTTATGAGTTTGAAATGACTTTATCGCGTTAGATTAATTCATTCGCATAAAAAATAAGTCTAATCGTTTGTTTTCTAATGTTATTTTTGATGTGATTAAATGAAGGTGATATTCAGTTATTTTTCACTTATTTTTATCCGGTAAAGTAGATAAAACAAAATTTATTACAAAACAATTGGTTACCATCAAACACCATACTATCATTGAGATAGCTTTTGATAAAAGGATGAATAAAGGATGAATAATAGCCCGCTTATCAATAAAAAAATCCCTTAAACCGAAGAGTAACGAAAAGTTTAAGGGATAAATGCGCGAGTCTAATTAGAAGTATAAAAAGTAGAAAGTTACGACAAGGTTAACGATTGCAGCAACTGCCATTGGGATTGCCGTTCGTTTTACTATTTGGAACGGCGAAACCCCTGCAATTCCTGCAATTGCAACAATTGCTGCAGTGATAGGTGACACAGTACGCCCAAAGCTTGTCATAATTTGCATCGGTAAAATGAGTGTCACCACATCCACTTTAAGGAAAGCAGCAATTTTCGGTGTCAATGCAGCAAAAGAGAAGAATGCTGCATTCCCTGAGCCCATCAGGAAAGCCGCGAGTGCAAGGATGGCACTCATAACAATAATCATCGCACCAATACCAAAGCCGGCATCTTGAGCTGCGCTAATTAACGTATCCACCGCCCCACTTTTGAGTAATCCATTTGCGAAAAACTCCCCTGAAACAATCAAAGAAACGACTAAAACAAACTGTTTCCCCATTCCTTCAAAGAACAACATAAAGCTGTCCATGACGGCTTTCGCATCACGTAAACGGACGTATTCAAAAATCAGTGCAATGACGGTACTGATAATCATCGCGGTGGTAACTTCCAACTTAATATATGGGTGTAATAATGGGCTAAACCCGATAATTAGGATCAATGGAATAACTGGTAACAACGCATAAGACAATGGGACTTTATTACCGCCATCTTCTTTAATAGTATCAATTTTGCTCAAGTCAAAAACAAACCCTTCACGCTTATCCCACCAACGCTGAACAAAGAAATGGGTGATTGCCACTGCAATAATAATAGGGATAGTTACGGGTAATTGGTGTTGAACAAAGTAAACAGCGGGTTCAATATCCGCGGTTTTCGCTGCCATAATGACATTACCAGAACCGGGTCCATGGTCGATAAACTGGCAACAACCGATAACCGCTAAAGCAGAGAGTGGACTGATTCCCGAACGAATTAATATAGGGTACATTGTCACCATTAATAACATCCCCAACCCTGCATGGCTTGGAATGAAAATCACCAGAACTTGCGTCACTAGAAATGAAATCACTAATAGCAAATAAGGTGATTTAATGGTCTTTAGCGGCTTTTCAAAAATAGCAAATAATGCGCGACTAGCTCCCACATGCTCCATATAACGGGAGAATCCAGCAATCGCCATTAATGTTAACCCTAAGCCAGCTAATCGAGAGCTCATGATATCAGTAAAAATTTGGAAGATATCAAAGTACTTAAAATGCGTGGTTTTATTTTCTGGTAACAATGAATTAAGATCTAAAGATGCGGTTAGGAGCAACAAAAGTAAGCCCCCTAGCAACAAGACTGGCTGAGGTTTATAACCCCGAGCCAGCAGGTAAACAACCAGCGCTGTAACTAGCGCGGCAATGATTAAACCTGTCATAGAAGAATTCCCCAGTATTGGTGCAGCTTTATTGTTATTGATTTAATGTTGAAAATGCTTGTGTAATATCCGCTATCAAATCATCCACAGACTCCAAGCCAATATGTAAACGAACAAAAGGCCCATGACCTTCGCTCCAATCTGATGCTGTTCTTGCGCCGACTACGTTAGCGGGTAGTGCGAGGCTTTCGAACCCACCCCACGATGCGCCGATACCAAACAGGGCTAGAGCATCAATAAAGTTTTCTGTTTGCTTCGCGGTATATTGTTTTTTGAATTCAATGGTTAATAAGCCATTACTACCTTTGCAGTCACGCTTCCATAAATCATGGCGTGGATGAGATGGCAATTCAGGGAACCAGACTTTTTCCACTTCAGAACGCGTTTCCAGCCATTGCGAAATCGCTAGTGCAGCTTTGCCATGCGCAGCTAATCGCTGCCCTAAAGTACGCATCCCTCGTAAAACTAAGGCAGCATCATCGGGGCTACTGGCTTGACCTAAAGCTTCTGGCAAAGCGCCAATTTGTTTCCACGCTTTTTCTGTCGCAACCATAATTCCCATCATCACATCAGAGTGCCCACAAAGGTATTTTGTCGCTGCAATCACAGAGACATCTGCGCCTAATTCCAACGGGTTATATAGCCATGCTGAACCCCAAGTGTTGTCAACACCCACTGGGATATTTCTTTCATGTGCAATACGGCATATTTCGGGTAAATCCAACATTTCATAAAGTAATGAACCTGGGGATTCAACAAAAATAAGTTGTGTATTACTTTGAATTTTTTGCTCAAAATCTGAAGCATCTGTTTTAAAGAAGCTGTAGGCGATGTTATTTGGTTTTAAAAAAGCATCGGCTATTTTACGTACAGGTTCATAAACAGAATCTGCAAACAATACGTGCCCACCACTGTGTGCATAGCCCATAATAGTGACTGCAATCGCGGCTAGACCCGTAGGAAATAATTGCGCTCTATAGCCCCCTTCTAATTCAGTCACCAGGCTTTCGAGTGCAAATGCGGTTTCTGTACCTCGCGCACCGTAACTTAAAACACGTTCCGTTGCGCGGCGATCGCGGACATCACGCCAGCTTTTAATTGAATCAAAAACAATAGTACTCGCTCTCATTACTGGCGGATTAATTGGTCCTGATGTTGTAATAGGTTGTCGTCCACTATGTATTAATTTTGTATATTTATTTAATGTCATTGTTTATTTCTCCAAATATAGAAATAGATTCCCTAGTAATTAAAAGGAAGGTTATTTATTTTTAAAAGTTCGATTTCATATTATGTATATCAAATTACTTTCCTTTTAAAACATGACTTATTTAAAAAGATGATCTTCATCATATAAATGAGCATTAATTAAATTAATGAAAACTTAAGAGAAAATTAAGAATTAAAATCGATATGTAATAAACAATAAATTAAAATATAACAAATTGATTTAAATGGAAAAATAAATACATAAGAAAGTCTTTTATTAACATTAATCTTATTAAGGTGTTTATTTTTATTTTTTATTGCATAAATAAAGCAACTCTCTAACAAATAACCACCTTTTAATTTTCAATATTATTCTTATACAGGGGAATATTATGGGTACCAGTGTTTTTGATTCTGTATTATTAAAAAACTTATGGTCTACAGAAGAAATGCGCGCTATTTTTTCTGATAAGGTCAGAATGCAAAATTGGCTTGATTACGAAGCTGCATTAGCGATTGAACAAGCTGAATTAGGTTTAATTCCAAAGCAAGCCGCAGAGGTCATTGCTGATACGGCAAAACTTGAAAAGTTAGATATGGATTTCATCTTAGAGCAAGTGCGTTTAACTCGTCATCCACTTGTTCCAACCATTCGTGGTTTAGAGCATGCTTGCCCTGAACATTTTGGTGAATATGTCCATTTTGGGCCCACGACACAAGATGTTATGGACACAGGCTTAGTGCTTCAACTAAAAGAGGCTCATAACATTTTTTTACGTGATATCAAAATATTAGGGCGTTCTCTATTATCGTTAAGCGAAAAACATCGCAATACACCAATGCCTGGACGAACCTTAGCCTTACAAGCCCTACCGATTACTTTTGGCCACAAAACTGCTATTTGGTTAACGGAATTAGCACGCCATTATCAACGGTTAAAAGAAATCGAACCTCGCTTATTCGTTGGTAGCGTTGTTGGCGCTGTTGGAACTAAGGCCTCATTGAGCGACAAAGCAGATGAGCTTGAAGTTCGTGTATTAAATCGACTCGGTTTAGGCACCCCTGATATTTCTTGGCAGCCGGCTCGTGACCGATTTAGTGAATATGGCATGCTGATCGGTTTAATTAGTGGCACATTAGGGAAAATTGCCAATGAAATTTTATTATTAGCCCACAATGAAATTGATGAACTTTCAGAGCCTTTTAGTAAAGGTCAAGTTGGCTCCTCAACGATGCCACACAAGCGTAACCCTGCCATTGTCGAAAATGCGGCCTGTGTCAGTAATACATTGAAAGCTAACCTTTCTGTGCTTACCGACATGATGAAACACCAACACGAAAGAGATGGTGCGATTTGGAAGATGGAATGGAAAGTGATGCCAGAAATGTGCCTGATGCTTTCGGTGATCTTCGATAACATGAAAACTGTATTAGGGGGATTAAACGTACATACCGATAAGATGCGCCAAAATTTAGATATTTTAGGTGGATTTATGCTTGCTGAGCGCGTCATGTTTGCGCTGTCAGACAAAGCGGGTAAACAAACTGCCCATGAAATTGTTTATGAAGCTTCTATGTCTGGCCAAGAAGAAGGCATCACCTTTATTGAGGCCATTAACCGTGACACGCGCATTCGTGACCATATAACGCAAGAAGAACTTGATGCCCTATTAGACCCAACGACCTATGTAGGGAATGCACCTGAACAAGTCACTCGAGTAATAGAACAAACCAAAGCATCCGGTTGGCTTAATGACTAATTCATTTTAGCAAAGTTTAAATCTCTACTTTCTTAAAGCCAGTCAAGTGCTGGCTTTTTCATTCACCAGAGGTATCTATGACATTAAGCCAACAGCTAAGCCAATTTATCACATCCCTATCATTTTCTGATATTCCACCGCAAGTTATTGAACGCGCCAAATATCATTTACTCGATACATTAGGCGTTGCACTTGCCGGAAGCCTCCAACAAAGCGCAACACAATGCCGTAAGGGAGTCGCTTATTTACCTGATCATCAAGGAAAAATTCCAATTTGGGGAAGTAACCAAACCGTTTCAACTACCACCGCCGCTTTAGCAAATGGTATTTCTGCGCATGTATTAGATTTTGATGATACACACACCGACTCAATCACTCACGGTAGTGCCGTACTTACTCCTATAGCCTTTGCACTCGGTGAACATTTACAGGCGACAACAAAAGAGATCCTTACTGCATGGATTATTGGCTGGGAAGTCGCAGCCAGAGTGGGATTAGCAAGTCATAGCGGGTTTCACCTACGCGGCTTCCACTCTACAGCTATAGCGGGTATTTTTGGTGCGACGGCTTGTGCAGCTTCATTACTCAAATTAACTCGGGAACAAACAGTTAACGCTCTAGGCCTAACAGGAAGCCAAGCCAGTGGTGTTGCTGAATACCTAACCAATAGCTCGTCAGCAAAATGTTTTCATGCGGGATGGGCTGCGCAATCAGGCATTATTGCAGCATGTTTAGCTAAAGGCGGAATGACAGGGCCAGAAACTATTTTTGAAGGACGCTATAGTCTATACCAAACACATGGTCTCCGTGAAAAGGCACATCCAGAGCAAGTCGCCCAAGACTTAGGTAATGTTTGGCAATTCATGAATGTTTCCATTAAGCCCTACCCTGTTTGCCATTTTGCTCATGCCACCGTCGATTGTGGGAGACGATTATTACAACGAGGAATAACCCTCGATCAAATTGCAAAAGTAGAATGCGTTGTCGATCCCGTTGCAGCGGCCTTAATTTGTGAGCCACCAGAACAAAAATGGGCACCTCAGAGTGCCTATGCAGCGAAATTTAGCCTCCCGTGGTTGTTTGCCGCTGGTTTTATCGAAGACAAATTAACATTAAGTTTGCTCTCTCCCGAAAATTTACAGCGAGCAGATATCCAAAACCTCGCGAAAAAAGTCAGCTATCGTTATCCCACTGAAAATGAAATTCCTTTCCCAACCTATTTTCCCGGCCTAATTTTTGTCACATTAACCCATGGTGAGACAATAACGGAACGATTAGATATCCAATACGGTAACCCACAAAATCCAATGTCTTTGGGGGATATTGTGAGCAAATTCTATGACAATGCAGGGCTGGTAATGAAAAATGAACAAGCTGCGCAGCTTGCTAAAAGTGTATTATCTTTTGAAGCGAAAACTATATCGACTATCACACAGCTATTGCGTGTTGGTCTTTAATAAGACCGACTAACGAATAGAAGCCCACACTGAATGGGCTTCTATTTTTCCTTCCTCTTATTATTCATTTAACTGAGCAATAATTTGCTGTAAATGAGCAATAGCAACATCATTGAGAGGTTCTTGTGGAAGGATCGGGTCACCAACATTAAACCCTTGAATGTTTAAAGATGCTTTAATACATGACGCTAATGCATATTGCGTAAAAGCTTCGTTGATTTGCCACATTTCTTTCTGTTTTGCTAACGCTGTATCCCAATCCCCTCTAGTGGCCAACTCATACAGTTCAACACACTGTTTTGGCAACACACAGGCAGGACCCGCCATCCAGCCCACACCACCTAATTTAATGACTAATAAAGGAATATGAGCTGAGGCACTAAAAATTTTAACCCGCTCACCGAAGGTGTTGAGCATCGTTAATAACCTTCCAGTATTACTCGATGCATCTTTAACATATTCGATATTAGGGATATAGCTTAATTCATTCAAAAGAGAAATAGGCAGTACATCCCCCAGCAAACCAGGGTTGGTATAGACCGTCATGGATTTTTCAGGAAAAGACTCCGCTATTGTTTGGAAATAACCCAATTGGGCTTTATCACTCAGAGGGTACATTTTTTGCGATATCAGCACCATGCCATCCACACCTAAATTGGCATACTGTTCCGCTTGAAAACATGCATCTGACGTTGAGAAACTGGCAACCCCCGCTAATACAGGTACTCGCCCCGCAGCTTGATCAACTGTAATGCGAACCACCTCATTTCGTAATTCCTGAGACAAATATGCGTATTCACCAGTGCTCCCTAATGGGCTCAATCCGTGAACTCCGCTCGAAATGAGGTGCTCAATTAGGTGACGAAGAGATGATTCAAGAACAGTACCTTTAGTTTGATCGACTGGTGAAACAAGATAAGGAAAAATACCGTGAAAATGGGTCATAATTATTCCTAATTTTAGTTGTTATGGGAGATAACGGCTGTTTGTTCATTTTTTAATGAGTTAAAAAGAATTTGTGCGGCTTTGGTTGGGCTTTTTGAGTTGAGATACAGGTTATATCGAATTGCCGGAAGTACTGGTAGCCCTTCATCCTCACCGAGTATGCGCAAGTCCTCCCCTGAAAGCTCAATTGAGCGAGCCATAATACCCAATCCCGCCCTAACCGCAGCGCGTGCTCCAGATAGTGTTGTCGCCATATAAGCAATGCGCCAAGGTATTTGCTGTTGTTCGAGGTGATTGATCATCATCTCGCGATAAGTACTCGGCTCATCTAACACAACTAATGGCAGCGGCTGCTCTAAGTTAAAACTAAAATGTTTCCCGCAATACCATAGTGAAGGGGAAACACGTAAGACAATTTTAGGGTAGCCAACATGCTCCTCGGTTGAGATCGCCAAATCGAGTTCATTATCCTCTAACATTGACATAAGAAATGGGCTGCGTTTGACAATAATATCCATGATTAAATTTGGATAAGCTCCTGAAAATCTGGCTAATAAATCAGGCAATATAGTATTCGCGGTGTCATCTGGCGAACCAATTTTTAATACTCCGTCAATTTCTTCATAAACTAGTGATAAACATGCCTCATCATTAAGACGTAAAATACGGCGGGCATAGCTCAATAGTTGTGTACCAGAGTCCGTCAATGCTTTATTTCTGCCCTGCCGGACAAATAACTCCTTGCCAATGAGTGACTCCAGCCGTTGCATTTGTTGACTCACCGCTGATTGCGTTCGGCAAACAGATTCTGCGGCGGCGGCAAAAGTTGCACCATCAACAACCGCAATAAAAGTGCGAAGTAAATCAAGCTCTAAATTAAAAATAGGACGTTTAGCAGCTGGCATTTTAGTTATCTCTTTTCTTAAGGTGTGTGGTGTCATCCAACAAAAGTGTTTAATTTACATACTAAGAAGAAAGCCTTAAATAATCTATGTTAGAGCTCAATAGTTTGGCTCTAAATTGTAGCGACTTAATAATAAATTTGACTACCTGAATATCCGCCATAATACGATTGATAAAGTAGCTACAGATGGAAAGGCATAACAAATGGTTATTTATAGGCGATTCTCCTCAAAAGAGTTTGCCATCAGATAAACTTAGTCAGTAATTTCATTCGGTATCCCCAATTTCAAAAGTCACTGATTGATTTTGTGTGCAGTGTCGTGACTACTTCAAACTCAATCAAAAATGTTGCCCGAACTGCCATTTTGTGTATTGCTGCGAAGAATGTTACAGAGGAACATCGGCTTAAAATAGAAGAGTGATTTGTATATAAACAATTTAAATATTAATGGATTTTAATAATTATAATGCTATTCATTTTATAACCTAACTCACCCCTATATTCTGTGTATAATTAAGCACTAATCCCAATTTTGTTGAGAGAGCTGCTATGGCTGGTATGAATAAAACTCATCTGACTGAAACAGACATCATCACTAAATTTATCCTCCCTGCAATTAAAGATGCGGGTTGGAACTTGATGTCGCAGATCCGCCAAGAAGTCAAACTTCGCGATGGTAAAGTCGTTGTGCGTGGTAAGCTAGCAGCACGGTTGACAGTGAAATCAGCCGACATAGTGCTCTACCATAAGCCGGGGTTACCACTTGCAGTCATAGAAGCTAAAGCGAATAAACACGAGATGGGAAAAGGGATGCAGCAAGGGCTAGATTACGCGCGCCTACTCGATGTCCCTTTTATTTTTGCTTCTAATGGTGATGGTTTTATCTTCCATGACAAAACAAATCCTACGCAGCTTGAATCCGAAATTACACTCGACGATTTTCCAACACCTGAACAGCTTTGGACTAAATACTGTATTTGGAAAGGTTTTACCGCTGAACAATTGCCTGTCATCAGCCAAGACTATTACGATGACAGTAGCGGCAAATCCCCTCGTTATTACCAGCTACAAGCCATTAATAAAACTGTAGAAGCCGTTTCTGCTGGGCAAAAACGTGTATTACTCGTAATGGCGACGGGTACTGGCAAAACCTATACCGCATTTCAAATTATTTGGCGCTTATGGAAAGCTAAAAATAAAAAACGCATTCTGTTTCTTGCCGACCGCAATATCCTTGTCGACCAAACTAAAAATAACGACTTCCAACCTTTTGGCAGCGCAATGGCAAAGGTGACAGGTAGAACAATTGACCCAGCTTATGAAATTCAATTGGCTCTCTATCAAGCAATTACAGGCCCAGAAGAACACCAAAAAGCCTTTAAGCAAGTTGCTCCCGATTTCTTTGATTTGATTGTTATCGACGAGTGCCACCGCGGTAGTGCATCGGAAAACAGCGCATGGCGAGAAATTCTTGAATACTTCAGCAGTGCGACCCAAATTGGCTTAACTGCAACACCAAAAGAAACCGATGACGTTTCCAGCACTGATTACTTTGGCGACCCCGTTTATACTTATTCACTTAAAGAAGGTATTGAAGACGGTTTCCTTGCACCATACAAAGTCGTTCGAGTCGATATCGATGTCGACTTACAAGGTTGGCGCCCCACTAAAGGCCAAGTTGATAAACAAGGCCAACTGATTGATGACCGAATTTATAACCAAAAAGACTTTGACCGCACTATGGTGATTGATGAGCGTACCCAATTGGTCGCACAAACCATCACTGACTACCTAAAACGCACTAATCCTATGGATAAAACCATCGTTTTTTGTAACGATGTTGACCACGCTGAACGTATGCGCCGTGCGTTGGTAAACCTAAACCCAGAACAAGTGCGAATAAATGAAAAATACGTGATGAAAATCACTGGCGATGACGACATCGGTAAGGCGCAACTCGATAATTTCATCAACCCGAAAAAGCCTTACCCAGTGATTGCAACCACCTCAGAACTGATGAGTACGGGTGTGGATGCGCAGACCTGCAAACTGGTCGTGCTAGATCAAAACATTCAATCCATGACCAAATTTAAGCAGATCATCGGGCGTGGAACACGTATTAACGAGAAGTTCGATAAACTCTGGTTCACCATTCTCGATTTCAAAAAAGCCACCGAATTGTTTGCAGACGAGCGCTTTGATGGCGTGCCTGAAAAAGTGATCCGCACAACACCTAAAGATATTTCCGATCCAGAGTCGGATTTCAATGATGTATTGGAAAGTGAAGTTCCAGAAAATGGAACGCTAGAATGCGATGCATTTACGGGTGCAGAAGAACCACCAGCTCACTATGGCGCCACATCAGAAAGTGCCAGCGGTGCTTTTGATGAAAATGACGAAAACAAAATCCGTAAATATCATGTCAACGGCGTCACCGTAAAGGTGCTAGCAAAACGCGTCCAATATTACGATGCCGATGGCAAATTAGTCACCGAATCCTTTCAGGACTACACCCGTAAAACGCTACTCAAAGATAAAGACTTTGCCTCTCTTGATAACTTCATTCGAAAATGGCACTCTGCCGAACGCAAACAGGTTATTATTGATGAGCTCCAGCAACTCGGCGTGCTTTGGGAAGTATTAGCAGAAGAAGTGGGTAAAGACCTTGACCCATTCGATCTCCTTTGTCATGTGGTTTATGGTCAACCGCCCCTGACGCGTAAAGAACGGGCTGACAACGTGCGTAAACGTAATTACTTCACCAAATATTCAGAACCTGCACAGCATGTACTCAATACCTTGCTGGATAAATACGCGGATGAAGGTGTGCAGGAAATCGAAGATATTCAGGTGCTAAAACTAAAACCGTTCGACAGCCTAGGCCGTCCGCTAGAAATCATCAAAAGTAGTTTTGGAAATAAACAAGCATACGAGCAAGCCGTCAATGAACTGGAAGACCAAATTTATCAGTTACCACCTCGCCAGGCCTAATAACCCATATTATTTTACCACCGTGAGTTATCAGCTCTCGGTGGCTTCATTTTTACCAATGGAATACAAACATGTCGATTAGCTCAGTCATTAAATCCTTACAAGACATCATGCGCAAAGATGCAGGTGTAGACGGTGATGCTCAACGCCTTGGGCAACTGTCTTGGCTATTATTTCTGAAAATATTTGATACTCAGGAAGAAGAGCTTGAACTCGAGCAAGACGACTACCAACTCCCTATTAACTCGCGTTACTTGTGGCGTACTTGGGCGGCAAACAGCGAGGGAATCACAGGGGATGAACTGCTCGAATTCGTTAATGACGATTTATTCCCTGCTTTAAAAAACCTGACCGCGCCTATCGATAAAAACCCACGGGGCTTTGTGGTGAAACAAGCGTTTAGCGATGCTTATAACTACATGAAAAATGGTACGCTCTTACGCCAAGTCATCAATAAGCTGAATGAAATCGACTTCAGCAACAGCACCGAACGCCACTTATTCGGTGATATCTATGAACAAATTCTACGCGACTTACAAAGCGCAGGTAACGCAGGTGAGTTCTATACTCCACGTGCGGTCACTCGCTTTATGGTCAACCGTATTGACCCGAGATTGGGTGAGTCGATTATGGACCCAGCGTGTGGTACTGGCGGCTTCCTTGCCTGTGCGTTCGACCATGTGAAAGAACATTATGTTAAGACAACTGAAGATCATAAAACGCTACAACAGCAGATCTTTGGTGTTGAAAAAAAACAGCTCCCACATTTGCTGTGCACTACGAATATGCTACTGCATGGTATTGAAGTTCCGGTACAAATTCGTCATGACAATACATTAAACAAGCCTCTATCCGCTTGGGATGAGCAATTCGACGTCATTATTACCAACCCGCCATTTGGCGGCACTGAAGAAGATGGGATCGAGAAAAACTTCCCAGCAGAAATGCAGACCCGCGAAACCGCTGACCTATTCCTGCAATTGATCATTGAAGTGCTGTCCGATAAAGGCCGTGCAGCCGTAGTTCTGCCAGATGGCACACTGTTTGGTGAAGGCGTCAAAACCAAAATCAAAAAACTGCTGACCGAAGAGTGCAATTTACACACCATTGTTCGTTTGCCAAATGGCGTATTTAACCCATATACCGGGATCAAAACCAATATTCTCTTCTTCACCAAAGGCCAGCCAACCAAAGAAATCTGGTTCTACGAGCACCCCTACCCTGAGGGAGTTAAAAACTATAGCAAAACCAAACCGATGAAGTTTGAAGAATTCCAAACAGAAATCGACTGGTGGGGCAATGAAGCCGATGGCTTTGCCAGCCGTGAAGAAAACAATCAAGCGTGGAAAGTCAGCATTGATGAAATCATTGCCCGTAATTTTAACCTCGATATCAAAAACCCGTATCAAGGTGAAACGATCAGCCACGATCCCAACGAATTACTGGCGCAGTACCAAGCACAACAAGCTGAAATCAGTAAACTGCGTCATCAGTTACGCGATATCCTCGGTACCGCATTGACTGGCAATAAGGAAACAAACTGATGACCGTTGAGAAACTGATTACCGACCATATCGATATTTGGTCTTCTGCGCTACAAACTCGCTCCACCGCAGGACGTGGCAGCAGCGGTAAAATTGATCTTTATGGTATTAAGAAACTGCGTGAGCTGATCTTAGAACTCGCCGTGCGTGGCAAATTAGTACCGCAAGACCCAAATGATGAACCTGCCTCAGAGCTGCTAAAGCGCATTGCAGCTGAGAAAGCGGAGCTGGTGAAGCAAGGTAAAATTAAAAAACAGAAGCCGCTGCCAGAAATTAGTGAAGATGAAAAACCGTTTGAGTTGCCGGAGGGGTGGGAGTGGACTTCATTAAATGAGATTGCATTAATTAACCCCAAAATAGAAGTAACAAATGATGAGCAAGAAATCTCTTTTGTCCCAATGCCTTGTATTTCTACACGATTTGATGGTACACATGACCAAGAAATAAAGAAATGGGGAGAAGTAAAGAAAGGCTATACGCATTTTGCGGACGGAGATATCGCTTTGGCTAAAATAACACCTTGCTTTGAAAATAGTAAGGCTGTCATTTTTGAGGGCTTAAAAAATGGAGTGGGTGTGGGTACAACAGAATTACATGTTGCTCGCCCATTAAGTTCTGAACTAAATCTTCAATATATTCTACTTAATATAAAAGCACCTCATTATTTAACTATTGGTGAATTACAAATGACTGGTTCAGCGGGTCAAAAACGTGTACCACGAAGTTTCTTTGAGAACTACCCTATTCCGTTTCCACCAAAGACTGAACAAGCAAGAATAGTAGAAACATTCTCGGAACTAATGTCCCTCTGCGATCAACTGGAACAACAATCACTAACGAGTCTAGAAGCGCATCAGCAACTAGTTGAAACCCTGTTAGCGACGCTTACTGATAGCCAAAACGAAAAAGAACTCGCTGAAAACTGGTCACGAATCAATCAGCATTTCGACACGCTATTTACCACTGAAGCGAGCATAGATGCGCTAAAGCAAACCATTCTGCAACTGGCTGTTATGGGTAAGCTGGTACCTCAGGATCCTAATGACGAACCTGCATCTGAACTGCTAAAACGTATTGAACAAGAAAAAGCGCGACTGGTGAAACAAGGAAAAATTAAAAAACAGAAGCCATTGCCGCCGATTAGTGATGAAGAAAAACCTTTTGAGCTACCGCAGGGGTGGGAGTGGTGTCGCTTAGGAAATCTAGCCCATAATTCAGAAGCTGGCTGGAGCCCTCAATGCGAGGTTTCACCAAGAGTTGATGACAATTGGGGAGTGTTGAAAATTAGTTCCGTCACATGGAGTGAATTCAATCCTAATGAAAATAAAGCTCTTCCAAAACATTTAGAACCTAAAATAGAATATGAAGTCAAAGCAAGGGATTTTTTAATTTCAAGAGCAAATACTGCCGACCTTGTAGCTCGTTCTGTCGTAGTTCCTGACTCTCCACCGAACCATTTAATGCTTAGTGATAAAATCATTAGGTTTCAATTCTCTAAATTAGTCGATGCTAACTATATTAATTTAGTCAATAACTCTAAGTATTCTCGAACTTATTACTCTGAGGTTGCTGGTGGAACGAGCTCTTCTATGAAAAACGTATCAAGAATACAAGTTTCTTCCTTACTGGTTGCCTTACCTTCTTATAACGAACAATTAAATATAGTTGAGAAAGTGCGCAATTTGACATTGCTATGTGAACACCTCAAATCTAGACTGCAATCCGCCCAACAAACCCAGTTCCACCTAGCAGATGCGCTCACCGACGCAGCATTAAACTAAGGAACAGACGATGCCGATTAATCATGCTATCTGGCGTGTGGGTGATAATCCCCAACCGCTAACGACTAGCAAACTTGCCAGCGAACAACTACTGGAAAAATGATTTTAAACAACCCAGCCATTCTCTCTGACCAATGGATAATTTAGAACACGTCAAAATTAGAAGTTGATTTAAGACAGCCTCTTGTAGAGCTTTCTATTCAACTCAAACAAAGTGGCTTAATTACAAGAGGGTGAAGAAGAGTAAATCTTAGGTGAAAAGGATTTAGACAATTTAGGTTTTGTTAGTTTATAGGGAAACTAGGGGAATTCACATTTCCCTAATATCGTCCCTGATTTGGCGATCAAATTAACTATCCCTCTGCAATAAGCCAATGAAAAATGAAGGCAGCCTATTGAATATCATAGATTATAGCCCTATTACCTCAGTAGTGTAATCAGGGCTTTTCATGTGTCAGACTGGGTTATCTATTAGGATCCATAATCTCATTTATATTTTCATTGAATACTATCAACACTTCTCATAAACTTAACCTAAGCTAAATTTTAGAAAGGGAATTAACATGGCGTATAAATATGATCCCGTATCAAAAACACTCATTGATGCGGACGCGAAATTTAGCTTCGAAGAGGTACCTAACTATGATGAGCTTTACTACCAAGCAAATCTCACAAAAATTAGGGGGATCCTGAATAATGAAAAAGACGATGATAATGTTGCCGCAGTAGCTACAATTGAAGAAGCAGATTATATTTTAAAGAATATGTCCACCCCGACGCCTTTCAAAGACCCTAAAGAGGCTTTATTTGGTATTGGTGATTTTATTTCTAATTACTCATCAAATATCTATGAGGCTCATCGTGTTACTAGAATTATCAATGAATTTAGAAATATTAATATCCAAGCAACTGAATATGTTGGCCCAAACGGTAATGTTTATATTCGCCTATCTGGGCATGCTGGAGTTAGAGCTTACTTAAATGGGACTCGGTATTTAATCAACAATCCTCGCATTCTATACATGGGTGTAGGAACCCAAGGTATGAATAACATATCCGTTGGTGCAACTCGATTCGCAATCGTTTTTTCAGCAGCTTACAGAGTAGTAGAATTAATATTCAAAAGTGAATATTCACTAGTGGATTTTTTTGTGAACATCACCATGGATATGGCAAAATTAGCTATTAGCACACAGATAAGTACTGCCATTGTAGGAGGTTTAACAACCGCAGGATTAATTACAGGAGGAAGCGTTATTGTCATATCCGTGGGGATATTTTTACTAGGAGCAGCAATCGCTTATGCTCTGTATAAATTAGATGATGAATTCCAAATTAGTGAGAGTATTATTAAAGCCTTAAAAACTCACAGGCCAAGAAAACCTGAAACACCTTATCACCCAGACCAATTTTTCTCACAGTGGGGGAGGTTCAGTCGTGGTTAAAATAAACCCATTTAAATTGTATTTAATTGCAGCGTTTCTTTTATTTTTAGCTTTATTTTGTTTCTATAACTCTATCATTTATTATAAAAATTATTTCATGATGAAAGATAGAATTTTATTTTCATTTCAAACTGGTCTACTTTGTTTTGCAGCACCTTTTATTATTTATTTTTCATACCTATCTTTTACATGTGGATATACAAAAAAACCAAAAAAAATGAATAATAAATTAGCCAGTTTGTTTGCCGGAATCGGGGTAGTGGGTATCATATTTAGCTTTTTCTTTTCCGCCTATGTCAGCATTGATTTAGCATCGAAAGGCTACTACACGTGCTATAAATCATCTATTTTTGCACCAAATGAATATGTTATATCAAAAGAGATGTGTAAGTAATATTCATCTCTTTTGATACTAAAAACTACTTAACCATCTCACTATTAATACTGTAGCTTGATGTGTTCGCCATTAAATGACTTCTTGATATAGATTCGTATTTCATTTGAATGCGTTGGTATGGCATGGATTCATTATCTTTTATTGAATCAGGAAATATGTTGGAAATCTCAATCAAGGAAACGCCAGTGAGTTTAATTTCGTAGTATTTTTCAAGTTGCCCCGCTTGACTGGTGCGGTAAAACATAAATTTTGCTTCTAGCACTTCGTTACTATCCAAAGCCACCGAAAGTAAAGGAGATGATTTATCAATCGGCTTAGTAAATACGACGGGTTTATATGAAGCATTCTGCTCGCGAAAAGAACCGCTATTTAGGCCTATTACTTGAATTTCGTCTTCATGGCCTATCTGATAGCGATTACCGATTGAATCCTGAGATGAGCACCCTGCCGAAATCAAACCTTGGCTTTTACCTTTTAACACTAAATACGTCGGATATGCCATACTCTCTCCTGTAATCGTTGGCCTTTAACTATTAATTGTTCATATTACCTGAATTTAGGTTAAGTACACCAATTTAATTCACGTTTAAAGGCTGAATCAAGAATGGTAAGAGTGAAAACCTACAGCCCTTTGTAGGGCTTGGCATAAGTCAGGCAGGGTTATTATCTAAGAACAGAGGCATTTTGTGGCTGTACGCGTTGCTGGAGGTAGGGAAAGCCATAAAATCTAGCTTAAAGGCTCATCTACAGCAGTTAAGCAGCCTAAGATAAAGCTCTCCGCTATCGCCATGCGTTTGGGCTTTAAAACCTCTATTTGCTTAACGTTGAGTGGCATTGAGGGGGCACCTATAACAATCGAATTGAAGTGCCCCTTATTTGGCCCCTTTTGGGGATGGGCACAAGAGACGTTATAAGATGCCACTGGATAAAGTTGTCATTAATTTTTTTTAGATATTTTTTATTTTATGGATGATTTGAGACGTTAGCATACGTCAAGATAGTGCGAAGGCCGGATATGCAATGCATTGTTTTTATTTGAAATAAATTAATAGAAAAATTTTTGTATACTTAAATGTATACTCATCACTTTATGGACTAAATAAATTTTTAAGCAAAGCAAAAAATTAATGTAGCCCACTGTCCGACGATTTGAATACTATTTCTTTGCTAAGTGAACGATGAGACGGAGCAGGTTCAGAGTAATATCTGAAGTTACAGAGGCTATTGTCATCAAAATGGATAACCCTTGTAAATAGCTAATTATCAAGATGTATTTAAAGGTTTCATATTCCGAACTTGATATTATAAATGTCGAAGGTGAATATCGAAGATAAATATAGAAATACCAAAAAACGAAAGAAATTATGCTCGGTATAAGGAAATACAGCAATACACGATAAGCCAAATTTATACGTGTTTTAAGGTAGTAGTAATATACAGGAGCCAATGCGATCACATAAGCCAATAAACCAAAACTCAATGCATGATGATAGGCAAAAGAAATAGGTGCATTGAATGAACCATATTTGATTATCGTAAAAAATAGCTGATGTACACCTTCAAAATAATAAAAAATGACTCCCAAGCAAAGGGATACGTAAGATATTAACGCCAAAATATGACTATCCGAACTATTTTTTCGGCGTAATAATATTCTCATTTAGATTTATTCAATTCCTATTTCCCAACATTAAAATATTAAATTAGCTATTATTGGCCTATTCATAAAAAATGATAAATTAACATAATAAACTCAATTAGAAATCATCATACATACCACCAACCGATGAGTACTATTTCCTTGATAAATAAATGATTAAGCGGACCACATTCATCACAAGATCAAAAACCACGCAAGTCAGAGTCATAAAAATGGTAAAACCTCGCAAGTAGCTCCCTATCAAAACAGTTTTGAAGTTAGCGTATGCGGAGTCCCATATTAAGAACGAACCGATGGGAAATTTTACGAAAACGTAAAAATACCAGAAAACTAAAGAAATGATGCTAGGTATGAGGAAATACAACAATACACGATAAGCTAAGTTTATGTGTGCTTTAAGGTAGTAGTAATATACAGGAGCCAATACGACTGCATAAAACAACAAACCTAAACTTAATGCATCATAAAAAGCAATTGAAATTGACTCGTTGTTTCCCCCTTTTTTATATAACGTAAAGAACAGTTGATGGACTGTTTCAAGATAATAAAACAAAACACCTAAACAAATTGAAATATAAGAAATAACTGCTGAATAATGTTTATTGGAACGGCCTGTGTGGTGGCATAGTGATGAAGACATGCGGAACGACACCTTTCTGTGATTGAATATTGAGTAAATGTTTTTTTAACCCCCATGGAGCAAAAAACTCATCTGGAATATTATTAAATACTCCACCACTTTCACGCAAAACTCGAGCGACATTTGAGGCACAATAGAAATTATCAGCAGTATCAGAGTAATAAAGAACATTATCTCGCATATGTTCCATTTGACTACGAGGCACAATAAATTCAATCAAAACTATATCTTCACCATCATCTAGATGAAACTTAAGATAACTATCCCAATCGAATTCTGGATATTCAAAGAAATCCCCTGACCCTCTAAAGCTTTGTACTGAACCTCGACACTCTTTTTCCTCACACCCTTCATATGTACCCGCAGGATCATACAAAAATGCATCTTCACCTTCACCAAGGATAAGTCCTGCATGACCAATAAATACATTATTGATCATGATAAAAATTCTCACATAATCACCTTGTCCATTGGCAATTGCGGTTTGAAGTTTAGGATCATTGTCCCTAATAATAGGAACTGGCCGCCGAGTAGTAAAAAGATCATTTCTCACTCAAATGACCCCATTTAAATATTATCGCTGATGCTGTAGCCAGAAGTGCTAGCGGCATGATGGTTAGCAGTAATACTTTCATACTTTAATGAGATAGTTTCTTTTGGATATGCTTCATTGTCAGTTAATGAATCAGGATGCACATTACCAATTTTAACAACTGACGCCTTAGTTAGCTTGACAGTTTTGTAATGTAGTAATCCACCGCTTTTATCAATACG
This sequence comes from Providencia rettgeri, assembly GCF_013255915.1. Taxonomy (GTDB): domain Bacteria; phylum Pseudomonadota; class Gammaproteobacteria; order Enterobacterales; family Enterobacteriaceae; genus Providencia; species Providencia hangzhouensis. The sequence goes on from NZ_CP053896.1 coordinate 4,195,838, forward strand.
GTGATACTTGAATTCACATTCAAATAACTCATTATTAGCTATGCTAGAGAGTAATAACGGGGAGGCTTTATCGTCCGCTTTAACAAAAACAAAGTGAGCATGGGATACATTCTGTCTACGTCAAAGCTCATAGTCAGTGGAATACACCAGAATTTCATCTGTATGATTTTGTTGGTATCGATTTCCTATTGAGTCATAAGTTGAGCAACCAGCAGAAATAAGACCCTGTTTGTTTCCATTGAGAGTAAGATAGATGATATCAGCCATAATTCCTTTCCCATATGTTAATTTAACTTAATTAACACATTTTATTTAGGTTATGGCAATTAAAATTGCTGGGAAAAAATCTGAAATAAGGCACATAACAAACTAAGCACATCATTTTATGAAAAATAATGTGCTGCCATTATTAAATCCTTTCTCTTCCAGAAAAATGTTCATGCATCTTTTCAGTCATCACCCACAGCGCCTTATTCAATTTGATATCCCCATCAATTCCATTCACTGAACGGGTGCGAGCTCGCTTACCTTTTGCATTCCTGCCTGATAATCCGCCTTTGATTAAATTCTCCTGCAAACGTTGGTATACCGTCCAAAGATCATCTTTTTTACCTTCCCAACGGCGAGGTGGCATCTCTTTTCTCTCTGGCTTCTGCAAGCGAGATGTCAGGATAAACACCCAGAGCCAACATTTTTTGCTTACCACTAAAGCGATACTGTAAACGCCAATATTTTGAGCCGTTGATATGTACCATCAAGTGCATACCATCACCATCGGTCAATTTATACGATTTATCCAAAGGCTTGGCAGCCCTGACTTTAGCATCAGTAAGAGCCATGATTTATCTCCTTCTGTTGGTACAAACTATTATCGAATCGAGAGATACCAACACATATACCAACAGTAGGTACTTGATGTGGGTTGAGTTAAGTTGACATGCATTGACTGAAAATGCAGGGAAAGCCTTGCAAACACTGGATTTTAGATACAAAAAAAGACGTCGATTGACGTCTCTTGATGTTCTTATGGTGCCGAAGGCCGGACTCGAACCGGCACACCCGAAGGCGGTTGATTTTGAATCAACTGCGTCTACCAATTCCGCCACTCCGGCACGAAGTGATGTGTTTCTTGGAAAACGCTGCCATTATACTTGCCTTGTGTCTACTGGCAACACTTATTCGTGAAGTTACAGTTTGTTCGATTAAAAAAAAAGCATATTCCTTAGATCTGATTAAATCACTGGGAAAGCTTCTTTTGTTTATATATCTATTAATGAGTATGTTAACTTCTCCCAAATTATTTTTCTTATCGCAAAGCTCTGTGACTGGCGGCAGGTCATTATTTTTGTTAGTTTATCTGCAATCTAATGTCAATATTTAAGGTTTAATCATGGGTTTTGTTGGGTGGATAGCAACAGGTATCTTTATTGGCATCTTAATTGGTGTCGTAATGAAGATTTTCGCGAAGAAAAAATAATATTGGCTGAAAGGTCATTTGCAAACAATCATATCGGCTGGCTTCCAACATGAAGAAATCATTTCTAAAAATTCTGTCTGTATCTGCATTGTCTTTGGTGTTAATGGCGTGCTCAAGTAAGACAGAAAAAGCACCAAAGTTTCTGCAAAGTAATGATATTGAATCCTCAGATTGGCAGGTTTTTGAGGGAGATAGAAGGACTTACGAGCGCGTCGCTAAGATTGTCGATTTGTATGCTAACCGCATTTTTAATGAAAGCAATGCACGGGGCATGGCAATCATTGTTATCGATAATAATCAGGCGTTATCACGCTATTATGGTGAAACCGCACCTGGCAATGGTAAAAAACCCGGTCCAAATTCATTAATTCGCATTGCATCAATTACCAAATTAATGACAAGCGAAATATTAATTAAGCTCGAACAGGATAAGAAGCTGTTAATTACTGATCCGTTACAGCAGTATGCCTACCACGGCGTTAATGTGCCTGATAATGCCAGCGGGCAGCCTATTCGCTTATATCATTTAGCGAGCCATACCAGTGGATTACCTCGAGAACAACCCGGCGGAAAATGGGGCCGCCCTGTTTTTATTTGGCCAACTCAAGATAACCGTTGGACATGGCTAAAAACAGGTAAGTTAGATGCGACACCAGGCACAGAAGCTTCTTATTCCAACTTAGCATATGACTTATTGGCTGATGCGATGGTTAAAGCTTCGGGAGTCTCTTATCCCCAATTATTTAACCACTATGTGACATCTCCCGCCAAAATGACGAATACCACTTATACCCCTAACAATGCGCAGTGCGCACGGTTAATGGAAGGAACAAAACCAAGCCCTTGCCATAACACACTCGCGGCAGCAGGAAGTGGTGGCGTGTATTCTACCCCTGCAGATATGCAAAAATGGATGCAGCAATTTTTATCGACAGACAGTAACTTAAGAAAAGTCACCGCAGCCCGTGAGCAAGGTATCTATTTTCCACGCGAAAAGCTTTTGGAAATTAAAGGGATGGATGTTGCAGGCCATGCTGATGGACTCGGTCTTGGGTGGGTGTATATGAAGCCTAAAAATGGTACTCCGGGAATTTATCAAAAAACTGGCGGTGGCGGTGGGTTTAATACTTATATGGCGATGATCCCACAGCAAAATATTGGGGTATTTGTGGTGATGACCCGCAAAGATAACAGTAAATTCAGTAAATTAACAATTGGAGTTAACGAACTGCTCGCTTCACTGTCTGCTAACCATGCGTATGGGAAACATTGAAGGAGTACCGCCGAAGCGTTACAAGCAATGGCGAGTTACACCCCAACCTTAAAACGTGGATTTACCCGCGTTATTACATTAATTGCGACAACAGCCTGAGATATTCAGGCTGTTTTTGATAATTTTCTTAGCCTTTTTTATAATCAATTTTATTAGGTTCTCGATAATATTTTAGTAATGTCATTTACTTATAAGAGTCCATAATGAGAACCAAGAACTCCTCAACAATATTGAACTATCATTCCGAACCACAACGTAAAATTAGCCCAATCGAGTTTAATAACATTCTGAATGATATTAAAAACCACTGTATTAACAGCCCAAAAGAGTTAAAAGCAAGATCGATAACTATCTCAATCCCCAAAAGCTATTCTGGTGATCTTGAAATGCTAGCGATTAAAGCCTGTCGACAAGAAGAGCGGCGTATTTATCGAGAAGAATGTTCTGCTGCTTTCAAATTCAAAACACCTAATGGGATGAAACGAGGCATTTTTTCTTTAGCTCAACAACTGGCTAATAAAAGCGGTGAAAATATTTTAGCGATGGATCCCCAGCCTCACGCAGCCCTCCCCAAAAGAAAATTATTTCGGCCACAACCGCCATTTATCGCCTTTATCAGCGCACTCGGTTATACACTTTTTAGCTAACAGTAAAAAACGCTGAGTTATAACCGCCAAAATAGTTAGCGAAACCATGTCGTTACCTGATAAATATAATAGCTTGGCCCTTCAAGCTATTATTTCACTCTCGATGTCGCTTTATACAATGTTTTTACCTGCCGAAAAGCTAGGATTATTTTCTCTCTCATTTTGTTAAAATAGGAAGTCAGATGAACATATCTTCACTTTTCTCACACCATATACTGCGCCCTTCCACGATTAAACAAGGTAGAGCATCTGAATTAGTTTTACAGCTCAGAAAAATCTATAATCACCACACAGCTTACCCCACTCCCCAGCAGCCTACTCAGATAGAAATCGATCTTAGCCAGCTTAATTATCTCAAACTGGGAAACAATCAAAAAGAGTTAGAAAAAACCGCTGAATATAAACAGTTAGTCGATAACACTCGCCAAAAAGCACAAAATGAATTTACCGAAAAAGTATGGAATTACGCCTACCCTCTTCGTCAGTCATATACCGCTAACGGTGGAATGTTTTCTTACGCCCAACAATTAGCTAACAAAAGCCGTTGCAATGTCATTGGTGTTAAAGGTGAATATGTCCCTGCATTAGAGGGAAACAAGCTGCAATATATTATGTTTCGCCCTCAAAACAAACTGTTAGGGATTATTAGTCACTTAGGTAATGTCCTGCTAAGTCAGCAATGCTAAAAAGAAAAGGGCTGTGAACCCCGAAGACTCACAGCCCTTTATTTGCCTATAAACGGTTATTTTCGTTTAACTAACAATGTGATACTTACTATCAGGAATAGGACGCTTGGCAATGCTGCTGCAATAATCGGTGGCACCGAATACACTAAGCTCCAATTACCGAACCCTTGGTTAAGTACGTAAAAGAGGAATCCCCCCACAATACCTGAAATAACACGAACGCCCATAGGAACGGTACGTAACGGCCCAAAAATAAATGAAACTGCCATTAGCATCATAACTGCCGCAGAAAGTGGTGCGAGGATTTTTTTCCACATGCTCAGCTCATAAACCGCAGCCACTTGGCCACTTTCTTTTAAATACGAGACATATTGATACAGGCCGCGGATTGATAGCGAATCAGCATTCAGTGAAACTATTCCAAGCTTCTCTGGCGTCAAATTGGTCTTCCAATCCACCGTCAATCGCTGTGAACCTGTGATTTTTTTCTCGCTACTTAGAATTGACTCATCCACTTGAGATAACACCCAAAGCTGATTTGTCGAGTCGTACTCACCATTCGCAGCAAACATCACCGACTTCAATTTACGTTGGTCATCAAAACGATAAATCGACACATCTTGAATCGATGTCGCATTATTAATCCGCTGAATATGAATAAAATCATTGGCATCTTTTGCCCACATACCTTCATCTGTCACAACTAATGAGTTACCCACGATTTTTTCTGCGCGATAATTTCTTGCCCACTGTTCTCCCGCAGGTGCGATCCACTCACCAATAAACATTGCGACAATGACCAATGGAACTGCTGTTTTCATCACCGATAATGCGATTTGTAAGCGGGTAAAACCGGAAGCTTGCATGACGACTAGCTCACTACGTGAAGCCAGTGCCCCTAACCCCATGAGTGCTCCCAACAATGCTGCCATTGGAAAGAAGATATCAATATCTTTTGGGACAGTTAATAAAGTGAATACACCTGCGCTCAATGCCGTATAGTCACCATCCCCCACTTTGCGAAGCTGCTCGACAAATTTAATGATCCCTGCCAGTGAAACGAGCAGAAATAGCGTCACTAAAATCGAATTTAAAATGGTCCGACCGATATACCTATCTAAAACACCAAACATCAGGCAACCCCTTTACTCAATTTAAGACGCATACGTCGCATTGGGACGGTATTCCACGCATTTAGGACTATCGCTAATATCAAATACCCCACATTCACCGCCCACATAGTATACCTTGGGTCAAGGTCACCCTTATCGGCACTATTACGCAATGTACTTTGTAATAAAAAGAAAATGAGGTATAGCAGCATCGCTGGAAGCATACTTAATACCCGTCCTTGACGTGGATTAACCTCGCTTAATGGCACGACCATCAAGGCCATAACGACAACGGAGAATACAATCGTTAAACGCCAATGGAACTCCGCGTTCACTTCAGGAGTATTTTCAGACCACAGTTGTAGCATATTTTTTTGCTCGACTCGGTCACTACGCGTTTCTGCGGTTTGGTGGTCAACAATAGCTTGGTAATTAACAAAGTCAGTTATTCGAAAATCTCGCAGTAACGCGGTTCCTTCATAGCGAGTACCTTCGTTTAAAACAACGACTTGTCGGCCATCGGGGTCTTCTTTCATATAACCGCTATCAGCCACTACAACTGAAGGCCGTTGTTCATTTGCAGCGCGTAGCTGTGCAAGAAATACGTTCTTGAAGTTACTACCTTTTACATCACCAATGTACAGGACATAATTGCCATCTTTAGTGGTTTTAAATTGCCCTTCCACCATCGCTGCTAGCCCAGGGTTCGCTTTCGCATCAGCCAATACTTGCTCTTGATATTGAGATGACCACGGCAACATCCACGTGATATTAGCCACCGCAACCATCGCGGTAATGACCGCTAGGACTAACGCGGCTTTTACTAAAACACTTTTACCTAAACCGCAGGCATGCATTACCGTGATTTCACTTTCAGTGTAAAGTTTACTGTAGGTCATCAAAAGCCCAAGGAATAGGCTCAAAGGTAAGATAAGCTGCGCCATTTCAGGCACACCTAACCCCAGTAAAGGAAGTACTAAGTTTGAGGGAATGTTGCCCTGAACCGCAGCGCCAAGAATATCTATCGACTTCTGGCTAAAAAAGATTAGCATCAATACAAAAAGTATGGCTAACTGACTTTTCAGGGTTTCCCGTACCAAATATCTAATAATGATCACGCTTATTACGCCTGTGAAAACTTGTCTTTTGGGAAGAAAATGGCTAAGTTCGTTCGATGTCTGCCATTTACTAACATATACTCTAGTTTATTGTATGGCTACAATGATATAAAAGCATTCTCTATACTGGTTGAAATATCAGAACATGCTTAATATTCGAGAAACCAGATATACCCGCCATACTTCATGGTGTATCGCAATTAGCAGCATACAACGTGAGCTATTTCGCGTATAGATGGTTAGTTTAACATAAAGAGTTCATTCTCTATGAGGTAGATCATGCGAAACGCTAATTTTAGCGGGAGCATCGGCCTTTGTCTTTAAGATTCAGGAGAACGCATGGAGTTTAGTGTAAAAAGTGGTAGCCCGGAAAAACAACGCAGCGCTTGTATTGTTGTCGGAGTCTTTGAACCACGCCGTCTGTCCCCAATTGCTGAACAACTGGACAAAATCAGTGACGGATATATCAGCGCCCTGCTGCGCCGCGGCGAACTTGAGGGTAAAGTGGGGCAATCCCTGCTACTCCATCATGTACCCAACGTTCTGTCTGAACGCATTCTACTTATCGGTTGCGGTAAAGAACGCGAATTAGATGAGCGCCAATTTAAACAAATTATTCAGAAAACAATCAGCACGTTAAATGAAACTGGTTCAATGGAAGCCGTCTGCTTCTTAACTGAATTACACGTTAAAGGCCGCAATAATTACTGGAAAGTGCGCCAAGCTGTCGAAACAGCCAAAGAATCACTGTATGTGTTTGATCAACTGAAAAGTAATAAAACAGAACATCGTCGTCCACTGCGTAAACTGGTTTTCAACGTGCCAACTCGCCGTGAACTGACCAGTGGTGAACGTGCTATTTCCCACGGCTTAGCGATTGCTTCAGGTGTTAAAGCGGCAAAAGATTTAAGTAATATGCCACCAAATATCTGTAACGCAGGTTATTTAGCGTCTCAAGCACGTCAATTAGCAGATATTTCAGATAGCAAGCTCACCACTCGAGTCATTGGTGAAGAGCAAATGAAAGAGTTAGGAATGAACGCCTACCTCGCGGTGGGTCAAGGTTCACAAAATGAATCGCTGATGTCCATCATGGAATATAAAGGCAATCCAGATCCAGACTGCAAACCTATCGTACTCGTTGGCAAAGGGTTAACCTTTGATTCCGGCGGTATTTCAATTAAACCATCCGAAGGCATGGATGAAATGAAATACGATATGTGCGGTGCGGCTTCTGTTTACGGTGTAATGCGCTTTATCACTGAATTGCAGTTGCCAATTAATGTCATTGGGGTATTAGCAGGCTGTGAAAACATGCCTGGTGGGCGTGCTTATCGTCCGGGTGATATTCTTACTACCATGTCTGGGCAAACCGTTGAAGTCCTCAATACGGATGCCGAAGGCCGTTTAGTTCTGTGTGATGCACTCACCTATGTTGAGCGTTTTGAACCTGAGCTAGTTATTGATATCGCGACCTTAACAGGGGCTTGTGTCATTGCATTAGGCAGTCACTACACTGGGTTGATGTCAAACCACAACCCATTGGCTCATGAGTTATTAAACGCGTCAGAGCAAGCGGGTGACCGTGCATGGCGTCTACCACTAGCTGATGAGTATTTTGACCAAATCACACCGAATTTTGCTGATTTAGCCAATACGGGTGGCCGTCCTGCTGGTGCTATCACCGCGGGTTGTTTCTTGTCTCGCTTTGCGACGAAATATAACTGGGCACACCTAGATATCGCAGGGACTGCTTGGCGTTCAGGTGCAGCAAAAGGCGCTACTGGTCGCCCTGTCTCCATGCTAGCGCAGTTCTTATTGAACCGTGCAGGCCTTAATGGTGATGAGTAATCTCATTTAACGCTTTAGCTGTACATCACTCGTAAAAATATCCCGATGAGCATTTATGCGACTCGGGATATTATTTTTGGTTTTTTGATACACCAAGAAAGCCATTTTGAGGCAGCTATAAAAAAGGTTATAATTCAACATAGACATAATTCTGCGCTTAGTTACCAAAAACGTGTAGCCAACCCCCCTACAAATTGAAGGATGGCAATTTAAGCTATACCCTAAATAATTCAGTTTGTAGGTAGGCGGCAAGCAATTGAGACCTTAGGAGCATACAAAAGTATGTGACTAAGGCGAAAGTGCGTAGCCAACACCCCTACAAATTGAAGGATGGCAATTTACGCTATACCCTAAATAATTCAGTTTGTAGGTAGGCGGCAAGCAATTGAGACCTTAGGAGCATACAAAAGTATGTGACTAAGGCGAAAGTGCGTAGCCAACACCCCTACAAATTGAAGTATGACGGGTATATGAAAAAAGGTACATTTTACCAACTAAAACAGGCATCACCACATCCTGAACTTGAAGCCCATGAATGGCTAGCTTGTGAGCTTGCCGCACAAATGTGGCGCAGTGGAAAGCGTGTTTTAGTTGCTTGCGAAACACAGCAACAAGCTGAAAAGATTGATGAGGCCTTGTGGCAACGCGATCCACACCAGTTTGTCCCGCATAATTTGGCGGGTGAAGGGCCGCGTTATGGTGCACCGATTGAAATTTGTTGGCCTGCTAAACGGGGAAATACCCCACGCGATGTCCTGATTAATTTACAAAATCAGTTCGCAGATTTTGCCACGGCTTTCCATGAAGTGGTAGACTTCGTACCTATTGATGAAACTTTAAAACAGTTGGCGCGTGAGCGGTATAAAACTTACCGTAGCGTCGGCTTCAATTTGACTATGGCGGCGCCGCCAACTTACTGAATACAAAAAGATAATGGAAAAGAAACCAGATAGCCCAATGAATGAGCCTTCGCTCGATAAAACGTATAACCCCGCAGAAATTGAGCAATCTCTATATGCTCACTGGGAGAAAAGCGGTTATTTTAAACCTAATGGGGATACCACCCAAGACAGCTTCTGTGTTGTCATTCCACCGCCGAATGTCACTGGTAGCCTGCACATGGGGCATGCCTTCCAACAAACCATCATGGATACGATGATCCGCTATCAACGTATGCAAGGTAAAAATACCTTATGGCAAACGGGAACTGACCATGCAGGTATCGCAACTCAGATGGTTGTTGAGCGTAAAATTGCAGCAGAAGAAGGTAAAAACCGTCACGACTACGGCCGCGATGCGTTCATTGACAAAATCTGGGAGTGGAAAGCGGAATCCGGCGGTACAATTTCACAACAAATGCGCCGTTTAGGCGACTCTGTTGATTGGGATCGCGAGCGTTTTACTATGGATGAAGGCTTATCTAAAGCCGTTAAAGAAGCGTTCGTTCGCCTTTATAAAGAAAACTTGATTTATCGTGGTAAGCGCTTAGTTAACTGGGACCCAAAACTTCACACGGCAATTTCTGACTTAGAAGTTGAAAACCGTGAAATCAAAGGGTCTATGTGGCACCTGCGTTATCCATTGGCTGATGGCGCAAAAACGGCTGAAGGCAAAGACTATTTAGTGGTCGCGACTACCCGTCCTGAGACCATGTTAGGGGATACCGGTGTCGCCGTTAACCCTGAAGATCCACGTTATAAAGATTTAATTGGCAAAGAAATTATTCTGCCAATCGTTAACCGCCGTATTCCAATTGTTGGTGATGAACATGCCGATATGGAAAAAGGCACTGGCTGTGTGAAAATCACGCCTGCTCATGACTTTAATGACTATGAAGTCGGTAAACGCCATCAGTTAACAATGATTAACATGATGGACTTAGACGGCAACGTTCGTAACGAAGCGGAAATTTTCGATACCAACGGTAACCCATCTACCGCTTATAGCTGCGAAATCCCAGAAGCTTACCGTGGAATGGAACGTTTTGCAGCGCGTAAAGCTATCGTCGCAGAATTCGAACAACTTGGCCTGTTAGTTGAAGTGAAACCCCATGACCTGACGGTGCCTTACGGTGACCGTGGTGGTGTAGTTATTGAGCCTATGCTAACCGACCAATGGTACGTGCGTACTGAGCCTTTGGCTCGTGATGCCATTAAAGCCGTTGAAGATGGCCGTATTCAGTTCGTTCCTCGTCAGTACGAAAACATGTATTTCTCTTGGATGCGTGATATTCAAGACTGGTGTATTTCTCGCCAACTGTGGTGGGGCCACCGCATTCCTGCATGGTATGACGAAAAAGGCAATGTCTACGTGGGTCGCGATGAAGACGAAGTTCGTCGTGAAAACAACTTAGGTGCGGATATTGCTCTGCGCCAAGACGACGACGTACTGGATACGTGGTTCTCTTCCGGTCTGTGGACATTCTCTACTCTCGGCTGGCCTGAAAATACCGACGCACTGAAAACATTCCATCCAACAGATGTATTAGTCAGTGGCTTCGATATTATTTTCTTCTGGATTGCCCGTATGATCATGATGACCATGCATTTCATCAAAGATGAAAACGGCGAGCCACAAGTGCCATTCAAAACCGTTTATATGACAGGCCTGATCCGTGATGAAGAAGGCCAAAAAATGTCAAAATCCAAAGGGAACGTTATCGACCCATTAGATATGATTGACGGTATCTCTTTGGAAGATTTACTTGAAAAACGTACTGGCAACATGATGCAGCCACAATTGGCTGAAAAAATTGCTAAACGTACTCGTAAAGAGTATCCAGAAGGGATCGAAGCCCATGGTACTGATGCACTACGCTTCACTTTGGCGGCATTAGCGTCAACAGGCCGTGATATCAACTGGGATATGAAACGCCTGTCCGGCTATCGCAACTTCTGTAATAAATTATGGAATGCGAGCCGTTTCGTTCTGATGAATACTGAAGGCCAAGATTGTGGTCAAAACGGCGGCGAAATAAGCTTCTCACTGGCTGACCGCTGGATCATGGCGCAATTCAATCAAACAGTGAAAGCTTACCGTGAAGCGTTAGATACTCACCGTTACGATATCGCAGCGGGTATTTTGTATGATTTCACATGGAATGAATTCTGTGACTGGTACTTAGAGCTGTCTAAACCTGCTGTTCATAAAGGTAACGAAGCACAAGTACGTGCGGCTCGCTTCACCTTAATTGAGGTATTAGAAGGCTTACTGCGCCTTGCTCACCCAATCATTCCATTTATCACTGAAACCATCTGGCAGCGCGTCAAAGTGGTTAAAGGTATTGATGCCGATACCATTATGTTGCAAGCGTTCCCTGAGTTCGATGCGGCTAAAGTGGATGAGCTCGCGCTAAGTGACCTTGAGTGGATCAAAGAAGCCATTATTGCTGTACGTAATATTCGTGCAGAAATGAACATCTCCCCAGGTAAGCCACTGGATGTGATGCTGCGTGGTGCTTCTGCTGATGCAAAACGTCGCGTTGAAGAAAACCAAAGCTTTATCAAATCAATGGCACGTTTAGAAAGCATCCGCGTACTGGCTGATGGTGAAGAAGCACCGGTTTCTGTCACTAAACTCGTTGGCGGTGCAGAGCTGCTGATCCCAATGGCTGGCTTAGTCGATAAAGACGCAGAACTGGCTCGTTTAGATAAAGAGCTGGAAAAAGTGGTGAAAGAAATCGAAACCATTGAAAGCAAATTAGCTAACGAAGGTTTTGTGAGCCGCGCGCCTGCTGCCGTTGTTGAAAAAGAACGTGAACGCTTAACTGCCAATATTGAAGCAAAAGCTAAAATTGAAGCGCAAAAAGTGACCATCGCCTCTTTGTAATTATTAATTAGCTAATCATTTTTAAGCCCTTATCGATTCGTTGATAAGGGCTTTTTATTCGAGTATCATCAAATGACTGCGTTCGCAGTTCTCAGATTGAAGTTCCCTTCTGGTTCTCTCTACACTGAGTTGTACACAATAATAATCAAGAGTTTCACATGACAACACAAAACTACAAAATTCGTCCTATCGAACAACAAGATAACGCAGGTATTGCCGCGGTGATCCGCGAAGTTTCTGCTGAGCATGGCTTAACCGCAGACAAAGGCTTTGCTGTTGCTGACCCTATTTTAGATACCTTATTTGAGGTTTATAGCAAACCGCGCAGTGCTTACTGGGTGGTGGAAATGGATGGCGAAATTGTTGGCGGTGGCGGTGTTTCACAAGTCGCGGGAGGTGATAACGATACGGCAGAATTACAGAAAATGTATTTATCTTCCGTGCTACGTGGCAAAGGCTTAGCAAAACAAATCGTACTGATGTCACTGGAATTTGCTAAAGCGCAAGGCTACACTCGTTGCTATTTAGAAACGACCAAAGAACTTCAAGCTGCTATTAAGTTATATGAAAAATTAGGGTTTGAATTTATTGATGAACCGTTAGGAAATACGGGTCATAGTGACTGTGAAATTCGTATGTTAAAGGCATTATAATTCTACGCTAAACGAAAAAGGATAGTTTTTAGCTATCCTTTTAAGTAATTATATGATGCGACTAATAATTAATGCACGCGATCTTCAGGGTCTATATCATCACCATCTTCGTCGTCATACTCTGCATCTGGGTCTTCAAAATACGTGCCCCAACCATCATAGTTGATGCCCATTTTTTCAGCCAACTTCATTAATTGCTCAACCTGTGCGTCAATCAGCTCTGCATTTAAAGCACTTTCACTGATTACATCGCAACACATCAGGGTTTCACCCGTTTCAATTTCGAGCTCTTCTGCATCCGTGACTTCATAGCCTAGTTTAAAAGCTTCAACGGCTGCTTTCTCTAACAGAGCAAAGTTGTCCGCAGAGAAGTGATGCTCAATCGCATACAATGCATCAGGATCGCTACCATCTTCCAGTAATTCCTCGATGATCAAGCGAGTTTCTTCATACTGCGCATCGAGTTCAGCTTTATCTACCATATCCACACCCCTTTTGTTTCTTTGTCGCTCATCTTTCTTTGCGCCATTCTCCCACACGGTTGACAGTGAAACCATATATTTAAAGATAATTTCTTTTACATTGGGGGTTGATTTTGAATTTTTATGAATATAAATTGAATATTAATTCAAATCAAAAAGGCTACCAATTATGAATCCCCTATATAATAAACCTTTTTTAAGGTTACTTGATTTTACTTCTAGCGAAATTCATTCACTTTTAAAACTCTCTTCTTGGTTAAAATCAGAAAAAAAAGCGGGCACAGAGCAGCCCCTCCTTTCAGGGAAAAACTTTGCCCTTATTTTTGAGAAAGACTCAACACGGACACGCTGTGCATTTGAAGTTGGAGCATTTGACCAAGGTGCTAGAGTCACTTATTTAGGGCCTTCTGGTAGCCAAATCGGCCATAAAGAAACCATGAAAGACACCGCTAGAGTGTTGGGTCGGATGTATGACGGTATCCAGTACCGTGGATTCGCCCAAAACACGGTAGAACTCTTAGCCGCGCATTCGGGAGTGCCTGTATGGAATGGATTAACTAACGAATTCCATCCCACACAGTTATTAGCCGATCTGCTGACCATTCAAGAGCACCGACCAAATACGCCATTCTCAGAAATTAAATTTGCCTATTTAGGCGATGCGCGTAACAACATGGGCAACTCGATGTTAGAAGCTGCTGCTCTCACAGGTTTAGATTTACGCCTTGTTGCGCCAAAAAGTTGCTGGCCGGAGGAAGACTTAGTGAACACTTGCCAAGCACTAGCTCAAAAAACGGGTGCGAAAATCACGCTCACGGAAGATGTCGCCGAAGGCGTTAAAGATGCTGATTTTATCTATACCGATGTGTGGGTATCGATGGGAGAAGCCAAAGAAGTATGGGCACAGCGCATTAATTTATTAAAACCATACCAAGTGAATATGAATGTGATTAAGCTCACTGGCAACCCAAATGTGAAGTTCCTACATTGTTTGCCTGCCTTTCATAATGAAGACACCACATTGGGCGCACAATTAGCTAAAGAATTCAATATGTTTGGTGGCTTAGAAGTCACGGAAGAAGTCTTTGAATCGCCTTATAGCATTGTCTTTGACCAAGCAGAAAACCGTTTACATACTATCAAAGCGGTGATGGTGGCGACATTAGCGCCAGAATTGCCTGTTAATATATTTTAGATTGCCCCCCTCAACTCAAGCAAATGAGTTGAGGGAACCTATCATTATGGACATTCACCTTTTACCAAACGCTCATTGATACAATCAATAACTGATGGCAAATCAGCTAAAGTATCAATCACATAATGAGCGCCAGCAGCATATAGCTTCTCTGTGGCTTGTTGTTTCAACGCGTTAACTTCATCAATTGGCATCCCTTGATATTCATCCCATGTTTTACCAAATTCATTACCCGAAACCGCTAACCCAACGCTCCACATTCCCGCATTGCGCCCTTCTTCAATTCCGGGAACGGCATCATCCACTTTGATACAAGCGGATACGGAACCAACACCTAGCTCAATGACGTTCTGTAATGCCATCCAAGGTCCCGGACGCCCACCAGCAAGTAGATCATCACTTGCTATCCAGTAGTCGGGTTGGTAGCCCAATGCCTTTGCTGCTGGAACTAACTTTTCCATCACGGCACGAGGGTAACCTGAACAAGAGCCAATTTTAATATTTTGGTTGCGTAATGTAGCGATTGTGTCGACAACTCCGGTGATTGGTGCAGCAAAATCGACAACTTTAGCAATTTGCAATGGCATAAAGGCCGCGTAGATTTTATCGATATCCTCACTACTCATTGAGCGGCCAAACTTTGCGTTCCATAAAGCGTCTACTTCAGGCAATTTACCCAGTGCTTCAATATGTTGCCATTTTCCTAGTCCCATAGGAATGCGCGCTTGAGCCAATGTAATATTTATATCAAACACAGATTTAAATGCTTCGATGAAAATCTGAGTAGGGGCAAAAGAGCCAAAATCTACAGTAGTACCCGCCCAGTCAAGAATAACGGCTTCAATACGGTCCATTTCTTTTCCTTATTTTTCCCAATAAATGGCTTTTTTTATTGCTAACAACAATGCATCAATGTCTTTTTCATAAACTTCACCAATATTTCCAATACGGAAACAATCACTTTGCGAGACCTTGCCCGGATAAATGACAAAACCCTGAGATTTTAAACTCTGATAAAATTGCTTAAATTGGTAATCAGATGAATTTGGTGAGTAAAATGCGGTGATAATTGGCGAATGAAGGCTATCTTCTAACAACGTGGTAAAACCTAATTTACGCATACCGGACACCAACTTGTATTGATTCCCTTGATAACGTTGAAAGCGAGCGGCTACGCCACCTTCTTTAGCTAACTCCTTGAGTGCTTGGGCAAATGCTAATACAGTATGAGTTGGAGAAGTAAATCGCCATTTACCTTGGAAATCTTCCATACAGCGCCACTGTGCGTATAAATCTAGCGATAATGAACGAGAGCGCCCCTTACAACGTTCAAGCGCCTCGGTACGGGCGATAACAAAAGCAAACCCCGGAACCCCTTGAATACATTTATTCGCAGAACTAATTAAAAAATCAATGTTAAGCTCAGCAACATCCATAGGGACCCCACCAAAACTGCTCATTGCATCCACGATATAGCGTTTTTGATACTGCTTCGCTAATTTCGCGACTTTTTCTATCGGGTTTAAAATCCCTGTCGTAGTTTCACAGTGCACCACCGCAATATGAGTGATTTGGCTATCTTGTCGCAATAACTGTTCAATCTGTTGCACATCTGGCAACGACACTTCACCGCAATCATAAACACAATGAGCCACACCCAATCGCTGAGCCATTTCAGCCATTCGAGCACCGTAAGCGCCATTACTGATAATCAAAACTTTCTCTTTATCACCGATTGCACTACCTAAAACCGCTTCAACCGCATAGCTTCCACTTCCTTGAAGCAGGACCGAAGAATACCCTGCTTTGGCCGTTGCCAGTGCCACTAATTGTTGACGAATATTTTGTACAACGCCTAAATTATAATCATCATCCCATGTACAGCTATCAAACAGCATGGCTTCTTTCACCGTTTTAGACGTCGTAAGCGGCCCCGGTGTTAATAGCAAATAATTATTGTTTGTCATTCAATTTACCTATTGGTCTATACCAGATTTCCATTATAATGGTCGTAGGCTGCTCAAAAGGTCAAAGGAAAAGTGCTCGTGAAACAAAAAATTCATATAACTATGTATAATATGACTGAAACAATGACAGGAAATAACCATGAAATTATCAGCGGATGAAGCCCCGCAATATCTGCTTATCAAAGCCCAATTACAGGAAAAGATTCAAAATGGCTCGCTAAAATGTGGTGATAAACTCCCCTCGGAACGCGAACTTTGTGCCATTTTCAATACCACTCGTGTCACTATTCGCGAAAGTTTGGCACAGCTAGAATCCAGTGGGGCAATTTACCGGTCTGAACGTCGTGGTTGGTTTGTCACACCTGAGCGCCTTTGGTTAGACCCAACCCAAAATACTAATTTCCATAAACTTTGCCTCGAACAAGGTCGCCAACCGAAGACAGTTTTACTGGATGGAAAAGTTATTACCGTTCCTCTCGAAGCTATGGAGCCGTTAAAACTTCAATCATTTGAACAAATTTATTTACTCACCCGCCTACGTTTTGCTGATGACAGGCCCGTTTGTTACTGTGAGAACCATTGTTTACCTGCTCGCGTTCCTGAACTGCTACGCCACGACCTCAACGGCAGTTTAACGGAAGTGTACGAAGCTCATTTCAATTTAATCTATACCAGTATGCATTTGTCTTTCTACCCAACGGCAATGCCTGCCCAAGCAGCACAAGCACTGGGGGTTACGGTTGGCCGTCCAGCCTTATTGTTGCAACGCTTAAACTATGACCAACATGGGCGAATTTTAGATTATGATGTTGAATACTGGCGCCACGATAGCTTGCGCATCGAAGTCGATACTTTGTGATTATTTCTATTTATAGAAAATAATTTTATCTATTTAGCTGCATTTCATCTTTCTGTCATATAAACCCGTTAGCGTAAAAAACATCTGGTATATACCAGAATACATTTTACCTTAACAGGAGATAACCATGAAACGCACCTACTTAGCTGGTCTATTAATGGCAACCCTTTGCTCTACCTCTGTTTTTGCCGCTGATGTTGTGACTGTTTACTCCGCTGATGGCCTGCACGATGGCAACAACAGTTGGTATAAAAATCAGTTCGAGGCGTTTACCAAACAAACAGGCATTAAAGTACAATATGTCGAAAGTGGCTCAGGGGCGATCGTTGAAAGGCTCGCTAAAGAACGCACCAATCCACAAGCCGATGTGCTTATTACCGTTCCGCCTTTTATCCAACGTGCCGCAAAAAACCAGTTATTAGCTGAATTTACGCCAGAAAATGCAGCAAATATTCCTAATTCAAATCACTTTTACACGCCGTTGGTCAATAATTACCTGACCTTTATCTATAACGCTAAGCTGCTTAAGTCTCCTCCTGAAAATTGGGACTCCCTACTCGATTCTCGCTTTAAAAATAAACTTCAATATTCAACACCGGGACAAGCTGGGGATGGTACTGCAGTGATGTTACAAGTTTTCCACAGTTTTAATGGCAAAGACGCAGGGTTTGATTATCTCGGTAAGTTGCAGGCTAATAACGTTGGCCCATCCGCCTCGACAGGTAAGCTTACCGCCCTCGTGAATAAAGGGGAGCTCTATGTCGCTAATGGCGACTTACAAATGAATTTATCCCAAATGGTACGTAACCCTAATGTCCAAATTTTCTGGCCAAAAGATGCCAATGGGGAACGTAGTACACTGGTTTTACCTTATGTTGTCGGCTTAGTTAACAATGCCCCTGAAACCGAAAACGGTAAAAAACTCATTAATTTCCTGCTGGATAAACCATCACAAAGCCGTGTTAGTGAGCTTTCATGGGGTATGCCTGTTCGTTCAGATATCACACCATCTGATAAGCAATACCAGAGCGCTGTCCAAATGTTAGAAGGTGTGAAAACTTGGCAGCCTAATTGGGATGAAGTTGAAGTTTCCCTATCCGATGATATTTCCCGTTGGCAAAAAGTCACTGATGGTGAGTAACTTGTGATGTTGATGAAACGAAAAGCCACTACTGCAATGCAGCAAACCGAGCACTCTGGGATCACATTAGAGTCTTTACGTGTCTCATATCATAATAATGTCGTGCTAAAACCTTTAGATTTAACCATCGACTCTGGGGAAATATTGGTGTTGATTGGCCCGTCTGGTTCAGGAAAAACCACGGTATTGCGAGCCATTGCGGGGTTTGCTCAACCTGACAGCGGGCGCATCTTATTAGGTGATATGGATATCACCCACCTTCCCCCATACCAACGCGGACTCGGTATGGTTGTACAAAATTATGCGCTATTTCCCCATATGAAAGTGGAAGAGAATGTCGCATTTGGCTTACGAGCTCAGAAACAACCTAAAACACTCATTAACGAGCGAGTCATTGAAGCCCTTAAAATCGTCGGAATGACGGATTACGCAACCCGCTACCCTCACCAACTTTCAGGGGGGCAGCAACAGCGAGTTGCGATTGCTAGAGCGATAGCCGTAAGGCCTCGTGTTCTGTTACTCGACGAACCGCTTTCCGCACTAGATGCGCAAATTCGTCATAATATGGTTGAAGAAATTGCCCGTTTACACCGCGAACTGCCCGATTTAACTATTCTTTATGTGACTCATGACCAAACTGAAGCTCTCGCACTTGGTGATAAAATTGGCATTATGAAAGATGGCTACTTAGTCGCACATGGTGAGAAAAATGCCTTATATCACCGCCCACCCAACCGTTTTGCTGCTGAGTTTTTAGGCCGAGCCAATATTCTAGCCGCTACTGCGCTTGGTTTTTCAACAAGCCCTGGAAAAGTGAATGTCAGTTGTGGTGGAACATTGTTGGAGGCTCATACATTAGGCATGCGAGCAGGCACTCACAAATGGGTGTGTATCCGCC
Source organism: Providencia rettgeri (assembly GCF_013255915.1). Lineage (GTDB taxonomy): Bacteria > Pseudomonadota > Gammaproteobacteria > Enterobacterales > Enterobacteriaceae > Providencia > Providencia hangzhouensis. The sequence continues at coordinate 4,215,025 of NZ_CP053896.1, forward strand.
CACAGCACATCACGCTAGTACCAAATTCCAATGCCACCAATCAATTACAGGCCACATTGACGTCTATTCGCTGGCAGGGGGATTTAACGCATTTAATTTGTGATGTTGCTGGTGAAACCGTGAGTGTTGCCATCACCCATTTGGCCTCACCGCCTAAAATAGGCGACAAACTCACTTTATGGTTTTCACCTGCGGATACCGTTTTAATTGAGGAATAACATGTCACATATTAGCGTGCCAAAAGGTTCATCAATAACGATAAAGCCCATTTATTGGATATTGCCGCCACTACTGGTGTTAGTTACGTTGTTTTTTTATCCCTTATTGTTGATAGCCCAACAAGCACTACAAAATGAGGCGGGTAGATGGGGGTTGGATGCATTTTGGCAACTTATTGAGTCAAAACGCTTTATTAATGGGTTATGGAATACACTCTACATTGCCATTTTGGCCACCTTAGGTTGCCTTGTGATAGGCAGTGTATTGTCACTGATCTTAGTGTTTATTCCTTTTCCGGGAAGCCGTTTTATCACGCAAGTGATTGATACTTTTATTGCTCTACCGACCTTTTTGATTACCCTAGCTTTTACCTTCATTTATGGTTCTGCAGGGCTACTCAATGGCACCTTGATGGCATTGTTTGATTTAGAATTCCCCCCCGTTGAGTTTCTTTATTCTATCCATGGGGTGATTTTGGCAGAAATTACCGTTTTTACCCCGTTAGTCATGCGTCCCCTTATGGCGGCACTGCGGCAAATCGACAAAAGCCAGTTAGAAGCGGCAAGTATTTTAGGCGCACACCCTGCACGGGTTATCGCGCAAGTTATTTTCCCTGCGGCGCTTCCCGCTTTATTAGCAGGGGGTAGCCTGTGCCTGCTGTTAACCACCAATGAATTTGGCATCGTACTGTTTATCGGGGCGAAAGGCGTCAATACCTTGCCGATGATGGTATACAGCAAGGCAATATTAGAGTCAGATTATACCGTGGCATGCATGATTGCCTTAATTAACATCTTGCTTTCACTCGGGTTATTTTTCCTATACAGAATGGCGACCACTCGCCTTGGGGTAAGGAATTAATTATGTTGATTTGGTCTAAAAAAGGACGAGCCACTGCCACTATCATTGCCATCAGCTTATTTGGTTTATTGTTTTTACTGCCTTTAGTAATGATTTTAATGTCGAGTTTCAGCCGCCAATGGAATGGCATTTTACCTTCAGGCTTTACTTTTGAACATTTTGTGAATGCGTTTAGTGGGCCAGCTTGGGATGCCATTTTATCCAGCCTAGTGGTTGGTTTTAGTGCCAGTCTATTTGCGCTGTCTTGTGGGCTTTGGGCTGCGTTAGCACTAAGAAGACACAGTGGGAAAATACAAAAGTGGCTGAGTATTGCATTTTATCTCCCCAGCGCTATTCCTTCTGTGTCTATTGGGCTTGGGATCCTTGTAGCATTCAGCCAAGGCTATTTACAGATGAACGGCACTTTTTGGATTGTATTTAGTGCTCATTTTGTGTTGATTTCTGCTTTTACGTTTAGCAATGTTTCCACTGGGTTAACCCGTATTTCTCCCGATATTGAAAATGTAGCTTTTAGCTTAGGCGCTTCTCCTTGGTATCGTTTATGCCATGTCACCCTACCACTATTGATGCCATGGATGATTTCAGCATTAGCATTAAGCCTATCACTGTCCTTAGGGGAACTTGGCGCCACGATGATGTTATATCCCCCGGGCTGGGCGACATTACCTGTTTCCATTTTCAGTTTAACCGATAGAGGCAATATTGCTGATGGTTCGGCACTAACGATTGTATTAGTTTCGATTACATTATTACTAATGATGAAATTAGAGAAAGTAGCAAAAAGGCTTGGGCAAAAATAAAAGTTATCACGCTAAATAGCCAAGTAACCTCTACCTACTGGGCTATTTAGCGGCCTGTATACTATTCCCACATATACTTATCTTTTTTTGTCCAGCCTTTGGATACCATACATTCCAAGTAATAATTATTACGGGTATCTTCATTGACATCAATCACATAGCTTTCCATAACTGGTGTTTGTTCTTTATAAGTTTTGTCTTTGCCACAATCATCATCTTTTTTGCATTTTTTTTCGACATAAGACATAACAGAGCGCTGCGCAACTTCATTTTTGATTGGGTACAAATGAAGGGCTTCAGGTTTACAAACTGCATTCGCCTCAGCTTGAGTGAATTTTGAGCCACCGGAAACAGGTACCCAAACAGATGAACAGCCAGAAAGAAGGAATGCCAATAGAATAAAAAGTCGTGATTTCATAATGATCATATTTAATTAAAAAGAAAAAATATCTTACTCGTACATAAAATGTGTGTAAATAAATGTACTGTATATTCAATCATGTGATTTAATTTTGGTTTAAAAAACACCAATGCTCAGCACATTCCCTATTGAGAGATACTATTTCTCCCATTTTTCAGTTAGTTCAAATATTCACCAAAACGCAAAAATAAAAAAAATGTATTTTTCTTTATGCAAACGCTTGCGTCATGGAATGAGATGCGTATAATGCGCCACAATTTGCCGGGAGAAACCATGAACGCTGCTGCTCTATTTTTTACAGAGAACACCTCCACTGCACTGCCTTCTGGCGGTCTGGACAGCCTGTTTTTCCCCTTCTTATTTACAGAAAAGCCCCTCAATTGAGGGGCTTTTTTTTGGCCTATAGACCTAACATGTCTTGCTGACACAGGAGAACAACAATGCCGAACCCTTTATACCACCGCGATATCATCTCGATTAATGATTTAGATCGTTCAGACCTTGAACTCGTACTTAATGTCGCTGCTTCATTAAAAAAACAGCCGCAACCTGAGTTTCTAAAACATAAAGTCATCGCAAGTTGTTTTTTTGAGGCCTCTACACGCACACGCTTGTCATTTGAAACAGCTATTCATCGTTTAGGCGCTTCCGTTGTTGGTTTCTCTGATAGCACCAACACATCTCTTGGTAAAAAAGGGGAAACATTAGCCGATACCATTTCTGTTATCAGCCAATATGTCGATGCTATTGTCATGCGCCATCCGCAAGAAGGTGCCGCTCGCCTCGCTAGCCAGTTTGCAGGCCACATTCCTGTCATTAATGCAGGCGATGGTTCAAACCAACATCCCACACAAACATTACTCGACTTGTTTACTATCCAAGAAACGCAAGGCCGTTTAGAGAACCTGCAAATTGCCATGGTCGGTGACCTAAAATATGGCAGAACCGTGCATTCCTTAACCCAAGCACTGTCTAAATTTGAAGGCAATCACTTCTACTTTATTGCCCCTGAAGCGCTTTCAATGCCAAACCATATTCTGCACATTTTAGAAGAAAAAGGCGCAACCTACAGCCTGCATAATAATATTGATGAAGTGATGCCAGAACTCGACATTCTATATATGACCCGTGTACAAAAAGAGCGCCTCGACCCCTCTGAATACGCGAATGTGAAAGCACAATTTATTTTAAGTGCGGCTGATCTGCATTGTGCAAAACCGAATTTAAAAGTCTTACACCCACTACCACGGGTTGATGAAATCGCAGTTGATGTGGATAACACACCTTATGCTTACTATTTCCAACAAGCAGGAAATGGGATTTATGCAAGGCAGGCATTGTTATCTCTAGTTTTAAATAAAGAATTGGCTATCTGAGGAGGAAATTACCATGACACACGACCATAAATTACAAGTTGAAGCAATCAGCCACGGTACCGTTATTGACCATATTCCTGCTCAAATTGGTTTCAAATTACTAAAATTGTTTAAGCTAACAAAAACAGACGAACGCATCACGATTGGCTTAAATTTGCCATCAAGCAATCTAGGTAAAAAAGACATTATCAAAATCGAAAATACCTTTTTAACCCCAGAGCAAGCTAACCAATTAGCTATGTATGCCCCTGAAGCCACCGTTAACCGTATTGAAGATTACCAAGTGGTAGAAAAGCTTGAACTCACACTGCCTCAGTATATCGACAATGTGTTAATTTGCCCAAACAGCAACTGTATTAGCCATAATGAACCTGTATCAAGCAGTTTCCGTGTGAAAAAAATCGGCAAAGAAGTCGCACTGACGTGTAAATTCTGCGAAAAAGAGTTCGATAGAGACGCTGTGATCAATAACCAATAGGTTGTTTTTGCGTAGACTGCGGTGTTGTGTAGGTGCAATCCATGTTTATAATGGCGCCTAACACCCCATAAAGTTATACTCAAAGTCACACTAAGCCACAAACACCGCTGTGGCTTACCATATGACGAGTATTTTTTCTTTACGTGATGAAACGGAGTAGTTATGTCATACGAAATCAATACAGAAAACGCACCAGCAGCGATCGGTCCTTACGTTCAAGGCGTAGATTTGGGTAGTATGGTTATCACATCAGGGCAAATCCCTGTTAACCCTAAAACGGGTGAAGTGCCTGAAGATATCGCAGCACAAACTCGCCAATCACTGGCTAACGTAAAAGCAATTTTAGAAAAAGCTGGCTTAAGTGCGGCTAATATCGTGAAAACAACGGTATTTGTAAAAGATTTAAATGACTTTGCGACAGTGAATGCAACCTACGAAGAATTTTTCAAACAACATAATGCACCATTCCCAGCGCGCTCTTGCGTTGAGGTTGCTCGTCTGCCAAAAGACGTGAAAATTGAAATCGAAGCAATCGCAGTACGTAAATAACGATTAATTCGAGCCAAACACCCCATGCTTTGGGTGGGGTGTCTTTCATTACCGTCTACCCCCGATACAGAATAAACTCCCCGCCACAATGGTCATTTTCATGGTTTACAAATAAAGAAAATCATATCTCTTTTTTTATTTAGCTCACTGAAATGAATACTGGCAACTGAAAAGATTTATTTCCTCTGCGCTTTTGATCTTCATACAAATTATTTTTTTCTTTGTTTTAAATCAAATGTTGGCGATCTAAATAAAAGCAAAATCCCACATATTGTGCTTTAATTACACCAACCAACACAACATATAGTATTTATTCACATTTTATCCACAGATTAGTCCCCGTAGTAAACATGGCGAATAGCTGAGGTCGTATTGTGGATAACTTAACAAGGAGAATGCCCGTGGTAACGGTTGTTATAAAAAGAGATGGTTGTCAGGTCGGTTTTGACCTTCCACGAATTCAGGAAGCCGTTAAACGTGCAGCGGCTGCTGTGAATGTTAAGGATGACGATTATTGTCTTCAGGTTGCTTCTGTTGTTACAGAGCAACTTTGCAGCCGTGACCGAGTGGATATCGCTGACATTCAAGATGCTGTCGAAAACCAATTGATGGCAGGGCCTTATAAAGACTTAGCCCGTGCTTATATTGAATATCGCCACGACAGAGACAGCGAACGTGAAAAACGCAGCCAATTGACACATGACATTCGTGGGCTAATCGAACAAAGTAATGTCTCTTTACTCAATGAAAATGCCAATAAAGACAGTAAAGTGATCCCGACACAACGCGATTTACTCGCTGGTATTGTCGCTAAACACTATGCAAAACAACATATTTTGCCGAGAGATGTCGTTATCGCACACGAACGTGGTGAAATTCACTATCATGATCTCGACTATGCGCCGTTCTTCCCGATGTTTAACTGTATGTTAATTGACCTTGAAGGCATGTTAACTAACGGGTTTAAAATGGGAAATGCAGAAATAGAGCCACCAAAGTCTATTTCAACCGCAACAGCTGTTACAGCACAAATTATTGCACAGGTTGCGAGCCATATTTATGGGGGCACAACCATTAACCGTATTGACGAAATTTTAGCGCCATATGTCGCTATCAGCTACGAAAAGCACCTAAAAGTCGCCAAAGAATGGGGAATAGCAGACGCAGAAGGTTATGCACACAGCCGCACCGATAAAGAGTGTTACGACGCCTTTCAATCTTTAGAGTATGAAGTTAATACGCTTCACACCGCAAATGGCCAAACCCCGTTTGTCACTTTTGGCTTTGGCCTTGGAACCTCTAAAGAAGCACGATTAATTCAACAGTCTATTCTGAAAAACCGCATTGCGGGCCTTGGTAAAAACCGTAAAACGGCCGTTTTCCCTAAGCTCGTATTTGCAATTAAAGATGGCCTAAACCATAAGCTAGGTGACCCTAATTATGATATCAAACAACTCGCTTTAGAGTGTGCCAGTAAGCGTATGTATCCTGACATTCTTAATTACGACCGCGTCGTTGATGTTACTGGGTCATTTAAAACGCCAATGGGCTGCCGCAGTTTCCTTGGTACCTATGAAGAAAATGGGCGACAAATTCATGATGGGCGCAACAATTTAGGGGTTATCAGCCTCAATTTGCCTCGTATTGCTATCGAAGCTCAAGGCAATGAAGATGCATTTTGGGCATTACTGGATGATCGCTTAGCTATTGCCAAAAAAGCCTTAATGACTCGCATTGCCCGTTTAGAAACCGTAAAAGCTCGCGTTGCGCCAATTTTATATATGGAAGGCGCTTGTGGAGTTCGCTTAAAAGCGGATGATAACGTCGCTGAGATCTTCAAAAATGGTCGTGCATCTATTTCTTTAGGTTACATTGGGTTGCATGAAACCATCAATGCACTTTTTGGCACACAGACTCATGTCTATGATAATGAAAAATTGCGTGAAAAAGCCGTCGAAATTGTCAGCCACTTACGCCAAGCCACTGATGTGTGGAAAGCCCAAACAGGCTATGGTTTCAGTTTATACAGCACACCAAGTGAAAACTTGTGTGACCGTTTTTGCCGTATCGACACCGCTGAATTTGGTGTGATACAAGGTGTTACCGACAAAGGCTACTACACAAACAGCTTCCACTTAGATGTTGAAAAACAGGTGAATCCTTACGATAAAATTGATTTTGAAGCGCCTTACCCTGCGCTCGCGAATGGCGGTTTTATCTGTTATGGCGAATACCCAAACTTACAACATAATGTTAGAGCCTTAGAAGACGTGTGGGACTACAGCTATCAACATGTGCCTTATTATGGGACTAACACCCCCATTGATGAGTGTTATGAATGCGGTTTCTCCGGTGAATTTTCCTGCACCAGCAAAGGTTTTACCTGCCCGGCTTGTGGTAATCATGACACTAACCGAGTTTCAGTTATCCGCCGTGTCTGTGGCTATTTAGGCAGCCCAGATGCAAGGCCATTTAATGCAGGAAAACAAGAGGAAGTCAAACGTCGTATTAAACATTTAGGTAACGGCCAAATAGGTTAATGCCATGAATTATCACCAATATTATCCTGTTGATGTGGTCAATGGTCCAGGAACTCGCTGTACGCTGTTTGTCGCAGGCTGCGTTCATCAATGCCGTGGTTGCTACAACCAAAGTACATGGCGAGTGGATTCAGGCATACCATTCACCCAAGAAATGGAAGACCAGATTATCCAAGATTTGCAGGATACGCGTATTCGTCGGCAAGGGCTTTCCCTCTCTGGCGGAGATCCGCTACACCCAGCCAATTTACCTGCGGTGCTCAAGTTGGTAAAACGCGTTAAAGCCGTTTGCCCAGATAAAGACATCTGGTTATGGACAGGATACACATTGGGTGATTTTACGCTTGAACAGCAAAAAGTGGTGAGTTTTGTCAATACCGTGATTGACGGTAAATTTGAGCAGGATTTACATGACCCGCGCTTAATTTGGCGCGGTAGCTCAAATCAGGTGATCCATAGGCTTCGTTAAATTTGGCATTCCCAATATAGCTTGGTGCCAAAACCTAATTTATTATCCACCATTTTGATATTCTGCAAGTGAAGCTGCCAAACAGGCAGTTTCGCTACTATTGCCACAGGGAAACGGCGGCAGTAGAAACTGCGAGCGAACTGTGCTTCCTCACTTTCTAATATTTTAATTTCACCTGTAAATTGAATGCCTTGTATTGTATTCACGGCTTTGGTTTGCGCCGATATTGTGCCAGCCACGTGCGGGTTAGCCACCATTAGCTGCCCATGTTTTGAGCTTGAATCAGTCATTAAAATCAGGCACATCTTTTTCGCATCAAATGCATAGTAACAACTGGCAGGCCAGATATCATTGTTGTGATGAGCAAAAAGGGAAAAAACGTGTTGGCGAGCAATATAGCGTTGGATGTGTTTTAAAGTTTGTTCAGGCGTCATAGCGGTTTCCATATAAACCCGTTCAGAACAAGCTTTCGGGTTACCCCTAAGCTTGCTTAAACTGTTCTGAACGTAGGCATAAAATTCGCTATTACTATAGCCTAACTAATTAAAAAATGGTTCTAATTAGTTTTATCACTCTAATTAACTTGGGTTTTTACACTATATCCCCCAAGCCTTTACTCTAAATAATTCGAGTTGTAGCTAGGCGGCAAGTGAACGAGACGCTAGGAGCATACATAAGTATGTGACTAGTGCGAATGAACGCGGCCAACAACGCTACGGCTCGAAGTATGACGAGTAAATATGACGAATAGAGTTACTTATAAATAGCCGCAGTACCACTCATGCTATTCTCACCGCCAGCAGAAATCACACGGAATGAGGTTGCGCCAGCTTCATCAGCTTTTTTGGCCAATTGTGCGGTCAGGTCATTTACACTCACAGCACCCGTTACTGAGACATAACCAGCTGCTGGCTGACTAGTATGTTGAACTTCTTCAGCAGCCATTGAGCCAAATGAAACGGCACCTAAAGTTAAAGCAGCAGCTAATAATGTTGATTTTTTCATTGTATATACCTTCTTGTAAAATTGATTTTTAGTTGGGATTTTTACTGTCCCTCTGTGATATGGATCATATTATGCGCTTTATTTTGAAAAGAGAATTAGCTAATTTTGCTATAGTCATTCAAATATTTTGAATGAAAACCTAGGTTGAGGTTACAAATTTGTGACAGTTTCATATCATTTTTTATTTAAATTTTAATATGTTATAAATATCTTACTTAACGAATATATTCGTTGTTAACCTAATATTTTCTTCTTATAAATCAGCACAGAATGATAAAAACAACCCTAGAAAAAAAACAATCAAAACAAAGTGATTGGTATCTTTACTTAGTAAGAGAGAAAAATAATGCCTTGTATTGTGGTATCACCACCGATGTACAACGTCGTTTTGAGCAACATAAGGCAGGAACAGGGGCAAAAGCATTGAAAGGAAAAATGCCACTAGAACTGGTATTTTCTTGTTTTATTGGTTCTCGCTCAGCCGCGTCAAAAATAGAATATCAAGTTAAGCAACTGAATAAAAAGATAAAAGAAAGGCTGGTCATTGACCAGCCTGATGATTTAACTGACTACTTAGCTAACTATAAATTATTGAAGTGTGAAGAGTAAGTCACCAAACCTTGGTGTTCCCCGATTTCGCCATTTTCTAAGCCACAAACCAAAAAATGAGCCTGTTGTTCAGGCCATTGGCAGCTTACGCCGTGGCTTGAAGCCGGTTCAAAACCAAAACGCGAATAGTAGCGTTCATCTCCCAGTACAACGACAGCACCATAACCAAACTCATTAAGGCTATCTAACCCTTCATAGACCAGTTTTTCTGCGATCTCTTGGCCTTGATGCGCTTTACTTACCGCTAATGGCGCAAGACCTACCCATTGTACGTCTTCGTCGTTAACATCAACGGGTGTGAAGCCAACATAGCCAATCACTTCACCATCATCATTTGTTGCCACAACCCCGAGAGTTAACAAACCATCCTCACGCAAATGTTGAACAAGGTTAGCTTCCGCTTCAGTTGGAAACGTTTCACGCAATAATTTATCAATACCCATTGCATCGACAGGGATTTCAACTCGAATTAGCATGAAGTTAACGCAGGCGATTTATGCTCTGCGTCCTCAGCTTCATGCACGGTTTTAATCACATCGGCTAATTGTAATAGAGCAAAACGCAGCGGTGCTGGCATGTTTTCGAGTTCGAAAGCATCCATTAAATTCTTCACATAGAGTCCGAGCTCAGTGTCCCCTTCAATCACCAATCTACGTTGGAAAAAGAGCGTATCGGGGTCTTCTTTGCGCGCGGCGATCAGTACTAGATCATTCGCATTACCACTCACACTAACATCAGCCTCGGCATGCTGTTTTACAGACAATTGACCATCTTGCAAACTGATAAACCAGACTAATGCTAAGTCACGAACTTCAACTTTTAGCCATTTGTCTTCGAGAAAATCAAGTTCCCCTTCTTTTACTGATTCACGAAATTGCCAACTTAGCAACTGCTCGAGAACCTGACGCTGTAATGCGAATGGGGTCACTTTTAAAGGCAGTTTCAAAAATGAAGGGCCTTTTGTGATGAGTTGAGAACGAATTTTACCTAACACAGTACTGACTCCCGTAGTAATTGTCTGCCCGTTTTCGTGTAACTACTTAACCGCAGTAGCAGCTCGAATTATTTAGGGTAACATATTGCATATTTAGATGATTAAATTTTCAACGCTAATAACCCCATTTATTGAAGTCATTAACCTAACATTTGACTCACGATAAGTTATCTTGCCAAAAAATGACATTATTGGTTTGATCCTATATCAATTTTTGCCCATCCCGCCAATATTTATTTCTCACTTTCCATTGATAAAAAACTATCTCTAATTACCGATACTATCCAATTAACGTTCAAAATTTAGTCAAAAATGATTTATTTTCCCTATTTAATAAACTTATTCTCTACTATTTGATACAGTTTCTTTATTACCCACCAGTCCCCTTATTTCCCTAACAACCTTAATTAACGAATACTGATATCCATTAACAATTTCTCTGCTCTAAATCAAAATCTATAACAGTTCTGTTGACTAGAATGGCAGCTATTAAATTTTATACAGGGATAGGACAATGGAATTACTCTGCCCCGCAGGGAATTTGCCCGCGTTAAAAGCGGCTGTCGATAACGGTGCTGATGCCGTTTATATTGGATTAAAAAATGATACCAATGCGCGCCATTTCGCAGGACTCAATTTTACTGAAAAAAAACTGCACGAAGCTGAGCGCTATATCCATAACCGTAAACGAAAATTACATATTGCGATTAATACATTTGCGCACCCTAACGGTTACGAACGTTGGCAAAACTCTGTCGATCTTGCTGCGGATCTCGGTGCCGATGCCTTGATCTTAGCCGATATCGCAATGTTAGAGTACGCGGCAAATAAATACCCGCATATTGAAAGGCATGTTTCTGTTCAAGCCTCTGCGACCAATACTGAAGCCATACGCTTCTATGAACGTAATTTTCAAGTCCATCGTGTCGTCCTGCCGCGCGTGCTATCTATTCACCAAGTGAAACAATTAGCCAAAAATAGCCCTGTACCGCTTGAAGTGTTTGCTTTTGGTAGTTTATGCATCATGGCTGAAGGCCGCTGCTATCTGTCTTCTTATCTCACGGGTGAGTCGCCAAATACCGTAGGTGCATGCTCTCCAGCCCGTTTTGTTCGTTGGCAACAAACTGAGGAAGGAATGGAATCACGCCTTAATAATGTGTTGATAGACCGTTACCAAAAAGATGAAAATGCCGGTTACCCAACACTATGTAAAGGACGTTATCTTGTCGATGAACAGAAATATCATGTCCTTGAAGAGCCCACCAGCCTCAACACCATTGAATTATTACCTGAATTAATGGCAGCGAATATTGCCTCTGTCAAAATTGAAGGCCGCCAGCGCAGCCCTGCTTACGTGACTGAAGTGACCCGTATTTGGCGCCAAGCCATCGACCGTTACAAATCCAACCCGAATAACTTTGTCACCGATCCTAAATGGCTAAAAGCATTAGGTGGGCTTTCTGAAGGAAGCCAAACTACATTGGGTGCCTATCATCGTAAATGGCAGTAATTTAAAAGGTAAATATCATGCAGTACTCGTTAGGATCTATTCTTTATTACTGGCCAAAGCAAACGCTGGAAGATTTTTATCAACACGCCGTTCAAAGTGACGCCGATATTATCTATCTCGGTGAGACTGTGTGCAGTAAACGTCGAGAAATGAAGCCCAATGATTGGATAGAACTCGCACAACAACTCGCGAAAAGTGGTAAACAGATTGTGCTGAGCACCCTTGCTCTCCTTCAAGCACCTTCAGAACTTAAAGAGATCAGCAAGTTAGTTGATAATGGCGAGTTTCTCGTTGAAGCGCATGATTTTGGTGTGGTCAACATGTTAGCCGAGAGAGGACTTCCTTTTGTCGCGGGCCACGGTTTGAATTGCTATAACGCACAAACCTTAAATATTCTCTTACGCCAAGGCATGGTGCGCTGGTGTATGCCTGTAGAGCTTTCTCGTGATTGGCTAGTCAATTTACTTCACCAATGTGATGATATCGGTATTCGTGGCAAATTTGATGTTGAAGTGATGAGCTACGGTCACTTACCACTTGCCTATTCCGCACGCTGTTTTACTGCGCGCTCTGAAAATAAGCAAAAAGACGAGTGTGAAACTTGCTGTATAAACTACCCACAAGGGCGCAAGGTGCTTTCCCAAGAACATCAACAGGTGTTTACATTGAATGGCATTCAAACGCTCAGTGGTGCTTGCTATAACCTTGGCAATGACCTGCATTCAATGCATGACCTTGTAGATATTGTACGCATTTCCCCTGAAAGTATAGAATCCCTTGAGATAATAAAACAGTTTAAAGCCAATGAAAGTGGGGATATTCCGCTAAATATCGTAAATCAAAACTGCAATGGCTATTGGCGGCAAATTGCAGGGTTGTTGCTAGTGCCTTGATATACAATAGGTAATGAGCTCGAACTATAGCTCATTACCTTAACCAAATAATTCACTGTGCGAACCAATATCAACGAAAGTGATTAAATTACCTTTATCTGACAAGCGATAAACCAGTAAGAAATCACCACCAATATGAAGCTCCCTAGCTCCTTGCCATTCATGACCTTCTAATTCATGGTCAAGATATTCTTTTGGTATTATTTTTTGAGAAAACAGTATTTCCATAACGAGAACAGCCGCATTCATATCCCTACGGCCCGCTCGGTTATATCGTTCCCATGACTCCTTAAACGTTGGTGTATAAGCAACCTGCCTTGGTTGCTTAGCTCGCTTATTACTTGGCTTCTGAGTCAACTTTGCTTAACTCCACCATCATTTCGTTAATTGAATCGTAGTACTGCTCAATAGCTTTAGCTTCTTTCAACGCTAGTGTAGTTTTCAGCGAAGGTTGCTTACGTTTTATTTCAAAGGGAACTCTTTGCTCTTGAACTACTTGTTCTAAAAACAAACGAATAGCTGCGCTAATAGTCAAACCACAATCTTGTAATACACTCGTGGCTTCCGCTTTTAATTGTTCATCAATTCGACTACGAACATCTGTTGTTTTCAATAGTGTTGACATATCATCCCCCTACACATATCAAACGTAGCTACATTGTGACTACATTGTGGTTGAGTTTAGCATTTGTCGATTAATTAGTCATTATTTCTTTAGGCCGCCTTTTCTAATAGACCATAAACACGATTAAATATTAATGCCGATGCCTGCGCCAGCGGTTAAACATATGGCTAATATGACGCAGTTCGCCATCTCGGAGCATACCAATAAATACCCCAATGACCGTATAAATAACCCCTAAAATCAGCATCATCACGATATCCATCAGGACATCGCTAAACGGTAGTCCCATTTGGTTAAGACCTGCCATGGCGTTTGTGGCCCATGTTGATGGTAGAGCCGATGCTATCATACGTACCCAATCAGGCATCGCTTGCAGTGGCCAAATCGTACCTGACATGTAAAACACAGGAGTCGTAATAAACGCCAAAGTTAAATAAATCATTTCGACACTGCGCAAACATTCCGTCACTAACTTGCCAAGCCCCAGAACAGCCAAGAGGAATGGGAACGTGAACATCCAAATCACATACAATGGCGCTTCTTGCCGGTAACCCAATACCCACGGCCAAAGGGCAAAAAATACGGTAGATAAAAATAACCAAATCGGAATTAAAGCAGATAGCGCCCCTAAATAAACGGCTAATGGCGGTTTTCCTTTCGGCGTAGAACGGACCGCGATACTGACTCGCACACAGGCAATCAACAGGGAGTGCTGTAATAACATCACTAACAAGCCAGGAAAAACGATTGCTGCGAAGCTGATCCCTGGGTTATACAGTGGCTCAGTTTCACTGCGAATAGGGGTAATAATCACTTTCGCTTGCTCTTGGCTATAGCCTGCTTTAGTGAGTAACTGGGTGTTATAGGCATTGAGCAGTGTTTGGTAGGCTTTTGATAACTCTTGCTGAATTTGCCCACTTGCTAGCCGGTTGGTGCCATCACCATACACTGGCACAGTGATATTTTTACCACTCAATAAGTGTTGTTGAAAATCTGTTGGAATGATAATTATCGCAAATAACTTTCTCGCAATCATATCCTGACGAGCTTGAGCAAGGTTATCATAACTCTGCAATTGCACCTTCGGCGTCGCATCAAGATCACGGATTAACTCACGACTTGCTGTGCTGTGGTCCATATCAATAACGGCAACAGGTAAGTCCCAAAGAACAGGCTTGGCATAAACTAAGCTCATAACGCACAGAGAAACCAATAATAACAGCCACATCGGTTTTTCCAACATCCCCAGCAGTACTTTACGAAAGGTTGCAAAATAGATAGCCATTAGACAACCCCTCCTTGGTTTTCTAACCGTTTTACTAGTCGCTTACGGATTAAAAAGCCAATCACAAATGGGTAAATCAATAAAAATAGACACACTTGAACGATGCGAGTAAAAGAAATCTCCCGCAAGAAAATATCAAACATAGCATTCAATGTATGTGTAAGTGGTTCAATATTAGAAATAATCTGTGCAGGCAATATCATTGATAGCTCAGGCACAGCCATACCCGAAAAGGCTAAGGCGATACTCACCAGCATCCCTATCAAGCTATACGCCATGATGGCACTTGAGGTAAAACTAAACAGCAATAAACCGATACTTTGCGCTGCTATCACATAGAAAAACCCTAATACAATCATATATAACGGGTTCCCTACCACTTTAGCATCAAAAATAGTGACTAGCGCCGCAATCTCTACGGCGAGCAATATACTGAAAAATAAGGTGTAAGGAGCTAACTTCCCAAGTAACGCCATGACAAACGGTTTAACACTTTGTAAGGTAGAACCTCGTGACATGGTGTAGATTGTTGCGGTAACAACAAATAGCTGTAGCATATGAATAGTTGCAGCAAACTGTTGATAATAAATATAACTACCGCTCGGGTTGAACAAACTGTCATAAGAAAGTGTGACTTGAGCTAATGGCGGCAATGCCTTTCCCATGGACTTAGCCATTTCTTGGCGATACTTCGCATTCAGCTCTGCCACTAGCCCACTAAAATCTTGAATCGCATAACTACCTGATGCATAAAAGAGCGCATTATAATACATCCGCAGCTCAGGCTGACGCCCCCGTAAGACATCTTCTTCAAAGTTATGAGGAATATACAATAACGCGTAATCTTTTGAACTACCGAGTCTTTTTAATGACGTACTCAAATTATCATCAATCGTTTTTACATCAGCGTGCGGGCCTGCGTTAAGGTCACGAATAATTTGCCGAGACACGGGGCTATGGTTGTCATCCACCACAGAAACGGGTAAATCCATTAATGTCCCCTCTGAAAAGTTAGCGCTAACTAACGTAAACAGCATTAATGGAAACAGCCAACTTAACCAATGAAAAACAGGGCTACGAATAGCCATTTGGGTTTCACGGCTAAAGGCGTGCTCAAAACCGTGCCAAGCGAACTTAAATTTCATGGCAACACCTTTTACTTATCCCAATGCCATAACACACTCATGCCAGGCCTTAACCCTTCGATCGGCTCTACAGGATATAAGCGAATTTCAAATGTTTTTAAATCGAAGTCACCCGTTGCTCGTGTTGCTCGCTTAGTAGCATAGTCGCCTTTTGGTGCGATATAACGAATTTCAGCTTCAACCACCTTATTACCCAAAGCAGGGATATCTAGCTGTACTTTATCGCCTTTTTTCACATCAACTAAAATATCTTCACGCAAGTTATAGACAAAATAAGCTTGCGGCAGGCGTATTAATGAGACCAAAGGGCTTCCTGCATTAAATAGTTCGCCAATTTCAGCGGGGATAGGTCCTACTTCCCCATCAACCGGGGCTTTAACTTGCAAATCATCCACCTGAACTTGCAATTCAGCCAATTTTTGTTCTGCTTGGTCAAGCGCCGCCTCATATTGCTGACGTAATTCAATACGGTCACCATGTAAACCTTCTTCTAACCGTGCTTTTGCCCCTTGAACTTGCGAAAATGCCACTTCTTTGGCCTTACGTGCGTTATCTAACTCATTCGCTGAAACATACCCTTTGTTTTTTAAATTACTTAAACGAGCATATTCACGAGAGGCATTTTGATATTGAGAGTTGGCTTGTGCCAAGGTGGCTTGAAGATCACGAATAGTTTCTTCGCGAGTACCATTAATAGAGAGTTCTAGCTGCGCCTTTGCTTGGTCTCTTGCCGCTTTTGATGCTGCATACTGCGCCTGTAGCTCAGGGCTTTCTAATGTTAAGAGAAGTTGCCCTTGTTTTACATCATCACCACGCTCAATATGGCGCTCAATCACCCGCCCTTTTGCTTTCGAGGTTACGATAACTTCAGGTGCATCGACTTCCCCCTGTAACAATAAGTATTGGTTATGGGAATGAAAAAGTGCCGCTGCTGCTATTAAGATAAGCATCAGCAAAATCAGTGCTATTGTTCTTTTTTTCATTATTTATGTGAACCTTAAATAATAACGGGGGAAACTACCATCCCTAGAGTATGACAAGAAAGTTAAATACAGCGTTAATAAATTCGTGCGCAAGATCACGAAAAGGTAGGTCATTGACTAATATTGAAGCGGTTTCAGCCTTATGTCAAATATTGATGAGTGTACTTTTCTCAAATGTCGATTACTTAACCAGTGACTTACGATATAATTTCAAGCCGAATAAAGACCACGAATAGATAGCAAGAATAAATAATTCCGCCACAAAATAAAAATCCCACAACGTATCATGCTCTAAATAGTTCACATTGTGGGTAGGCGACAAGAAAAGGTATCTTGGGGAGCATACACAAGTATGTGACCCAAGGAGCTGAACGTAGTCAACACCCCCAGAATGTGAAACATGACGAGCCATGCTCTAAATAGTTCGCATTATGGGTAGGCGACAAGAGAAGATAGCTTGGGGAGCATACACAAGTATGTGACCCAAGGAGCTGAACGTAGTCAACACCCCCAGAATGTGAAACATGACGAGCCATGCTCTAAATAGTTCGCATTATGGGTAGGCAACAAGAAAAGGTATCTTGGGGAGCATACACAAGTATGTGACCCAAGGAGCTGAACGTAGTCAACACCCCCAGAATGTGAAATATGACGAGCATGTACGAATTTGACTTAATATTACTCCTCCTCCAGCAAATGTGCGTCTACTTAGTGATCGCATGGGTCCTCAGTCGTACCCCGCTGGTTACCCCATTACTTAAAGTCACTATTCGCTTACCTCACAAGGTGATGTGCTACCTGATTTTCTCAGTATTTTGCATTATCGGTACTTATTTTGGTTTGCATATCAATGATTCTATAGCCAATACTCGCGCCATTGGTGCCGTGCTTGGGGGTCTATTAGGCGGTCCCGCTGTCGGCTTTGCCGTTGGTTTTACTGGTGGGTTACATCGTTATTCATTGGGTGGCATGAGCGCATTTGCCTGTATGGTTTCAACGATTGTTGAAGGGTTGATTGGCGGGTTAGTTCATCGTTACTTTATGAAACGCGGCGAAATTAATAAAATTTTTAATCCTATGATTGCCAGCTGTGTCACTTTTATTGCTGAAATCATACAAATGCTAATTATTTTATTGTTGGCAAAACCTTTCGATGAAGCCCTCGAACTTGTTAAAAATATCGCTGCACCTATGGTCATCGCAAATACGATTGGCGCAGCCATGTTTATTCGTATTTTACTCGACCGCCGCGCTATTGTTGAAAAATACACAACTGCATTCTCTGCTCAGGCGCTAAAAATCGCCTTAACCACTGAAGGAATTCTGCGTAAAGGCTTTAATGCTGATAACAGTATGAAAGTTGCCAAGATTATTTATCAAGAACTAGAAATTGGCGCCGTCGCCATCACTGATCGTGAAAAAATACTCGCATTTATTGGTATTGGCGCTGATCACCATCGCCCGGGAACACCGATTTCGTCGAGTCAGTCAAGGCAAGCTATAGAGAATAATGAAGTTGTATATGCCGATGGCAATGAAACGCCTTACAAGTGTTCATTAAGCCCCACCTGTAAACTCGGTTCTGCATTAGTGATCCCATTACGCGGGGAAAATGAAAAAGTCATTGGTACAATTAAACTGTATGAAGCGAAAAATAGCCTATTTAGCTCCATAAATCGTACCCTTGGTGAAGGCATAGCCAGCTTATTTTCCGCGCAAATTCTCGCGGGCCAATATGAGCGCAATAAGCAATCACTGTTACAATCTGAAGTTAAACTACTTCATGCGCAAGTGAACCCCCACTTTTTGTTTAATGTACTCAATACGCTGCAAGCCGTGATCCGCAAAGATAGCCAGCAAGCAGGCCAGCTTGTGCAATATATTTCGACATTTTTCCGCAATAATTTAAAACGACCTGAACAAAATGCCACGCTTGGTGAAGAAATTGAACATATCAACGCCTATTTGCAGATAGAAAAAGCCCGCTTTCAAGAAAGCTTACAAATTCATATTGAGATCCCAGATGAAGTCAAACAGGTTGAACTTCCGGCATTTACCCTGCAGCCACTGGTTGAAAATGCAATTAAACACGGCACCTCACAGTTATTAGAAACAGGATATATTACAATACGTAGTTATATCGACAGTGAACATGTCTACATCGAAATAGAAGATAACGCGGGGCTATACAAGCCCACTAAAAAGTCCGATGGCTTAGGAATGGGGCTAGTCGATAAACGCTTACGTTTAAAATATGGTGAACAATATGGTATCAGCGTAGAACATGAGCCAGAAAAATTCACTCGAATGAAAATTCGCCTGCCTTATTTGGCTACAACATAATAATGATTAAATTACCTCTATGAATGTATTGATTGTTGATGACGAACCTCTTGCACGGGAAAATGTGCGTTGCCTACTTGAAGAACACGATGATATTGAAATTATCGGTGAATGCGCAAATGCGATTGAAGCGATTGGGGTCATTCACAAAAAAAAGCCTGATGTGGTTTTTCTTGATATTCAAATGCCGCGCCTAACTGGCCTTGAAATGGTACGTATGTTAGATCCAGAAGACCGCCCCTATATCGTCTTTCTTACCGCTTTTAATGAATTTGCCATCCAAGCTTTTGAAGAGCATGCATTTGATTACTTGTTAAAGCCCCTTGAAACAGAGCGATTAAAAAAAACCTTAAACCGCCTACGTCAAGGTAAGCAAAAACAGAACCTTGAACTGCTCAGCAACAATGAGCCGCTCAAATTTATCCCTTGTACTGGCCATAGCCGCATCTATTTGATGAAGCTTGATGAAGTGCTATATGCCACCTCACGTATGAGTGGCGTGTATGTAATGAGCACACAAGGGCAAGAAGGCTTTACTGAGCTCACATTACGCACATTAGAAACTCGTACACCTTTAGTACGCTGCCATCGCCAATATTTGGTCAACATGACTCAGTTAAATGAAATTCTGTTTGGCGACGGTGGACAAGCCGAGTTGGTACTCAGCTCCGGTGAACATATACCTGTCAGCCGCCGTTATCTC
This sequence comes from Providencia rettgeri, assembly GCF_013255915.1. GTDB lineage: Bacteria > Pseudomonadota > Gammaproteobacteria > Enterobacterales > Enterobacteriaceae > Providencia > Providencia hangzhouensis. Next base: position 4,234,833 of record NZ_CP053896.1, read on the forward strand.
AAGCCACTAAAAGAGGCATTGGGTTTAGTTTGAGTGGTTAAATAATTAAAATCTCTGGCCCTCGCTGCTCTATAAGATGTAGCATTCTTAGAGCTGGGCCACTGGGTTTTTTTTCTTCTCTTTCCCACTTAGATACGCTTTCCTTAGACATGCCCAGCGCTAAAGCTAACATGGCTTGTGACATTCCATATTGAGCACGGAGTTGTTTGATTTGCGCACCGCTCATCATAGGTACTACCTTGATTTTATTATTTATTTTACGATTGCCAACCTTCTGTTCTAAATCAGTAACTAAACTTTTTGGTGCAGCATCAACCTGATGTAACTCTTTCGCTAGCTCAAGCATGTTTTCTAGTTTATTGCTCATCAGTAAGCTCCTCCAAAATATTATGTAAAACTAAATCAGCAATTTTATCATCCGTATAATTAAGAAAAAGTCGAGATAAATTCTTATACGCATCTAGTTCATCATCTTCAATTTCTTTTACTCCTTTAGCAGCTATATTGCATTTCTCCCAACCATCGGCAAAAAAGAGATGATGGCTAACTTTGAAGAATATAATAACCCTGACCCCACCACTTTTCCCTTTTCCATTAATGGCAATCCTTTTTTTAATTACACCACTTCCTAAGTCTGCTTCATAAACCCCCGCTAAGACTTCATTTGCAGCCTTAAGCAAGTGTTTATCCATTATCTTAATTTTTTTGGTGCTTCGCTTAAATGAGGAAATTTTATAGAACGCCACAACTACTCTCCATGTAGTACCTATTACTATAGTAGCAAGTGCCATTTTTGAAGACAATATATATTGTTCATTTTTAAAACAACAAAAAACCCGCATTTCCAAGAAATGCGGGTTTTCATTTTATTAGGGAATAACTTCCCTAAAACCTAGCAATTACGCGTTATGGCTGCTGCTACGACGACGAGGTGCTGCATTAGTACCATCTTGACGTGGAGCAGAGTTACCACGGTCACGGTTACCACCGCCACGACGCTCACCACCGCTACGACGTTCGCCACCGCGCTCACCGCCACGGTCATTACGACGACCTGCACCAAAGCCACCTTCGCTGCCGCCATCACGACGACCACCACCACGACGCTCACCACCGCCGCGACGTTCGAACGGTTGTGCATCACCGATCAGCTGCATTTGAGTTGGTTTATTCAAAATGCGTGCGCGACTTAAATGAGTTAACACGTCAGTTGGCATGCCTTTTGGTAATTCAATTGTCGAGTGCGTTCCGTACAATTTGATATTACCGATATAACGGCTGCTGATATCCGCTTCGTTAGCAATCGCACCAACAATGTGACGAACTTCCACACCATCATCACGGCCAACTTCAATACGGTACATTTCCATATCACCGACATCACGACGCTCACGACGTCCGCCACGCTCACCACGTTCTGCACGGTCAAAACCATTGCCGTTGCTGTTGCGGCGATCACCACGGCGATCATCGCGATCATTAAATTCACGACGTGGACGACGTGGCGCATCTGGTGGCAGGATCAGAGCACGTTCACCTTGTGCCATTTTCAGTAATGCTGCGGCTAAAGTTTCCATATCTACATCTTCTGATGGAGACATTTTTGCTAACAGTGAACGATATTGGTCTAAATCGCTGCTTTCTAATTGCTGTTGAATTTTCTCAGCAAATTTCGCCTGACGACGTTGGCTCAGCAGATCTGCATCTGGTAATTCAACTTCAGGAATAGTCAGTTTCATCGTACGTTCAACGTTACGTAGCAGACGGCGTTCACGGTTCTCAACAAACAGTAACGCACGGCCCGCACGACCCGCACGGCCTGTACGGCCAATACGGTGAACGTAAGACTCGGCATCCATTGGGATGTCATAGTTAACAACTAAACTAATACGCTCAACGTCCAAACCACGCGCTGCAACGTCAGTTGCAATCAAGATATCTAAACGACCATCTTTTAAGCGCTCTAAAGTTTGCTCACGTAGTGCTTGGTTCATGTCACCATTTAGTGCAGCACTGTTGTAGCCATTGCGTTCTAACGCTTCAGCCACTTCTAATGTTGCATTTTTGGTACGCACGAAAATAATTGCTGCATCAAAGTCTTCTGCTTCTAAGAAACGCACTAACGCTTCATTTTTACGCATACCGTACACTGTCCAATAGCTCTGAGCAATGTCTGGACGGGTTGTAATGCTAGCCTGAATACGAATTTCTTTCGGGTCTTTCATAAAACGACGTGTAATACGACGAATTGGCTCAGGCATTGTTGCAGAGAACAGCGCAGTTTGGTGCTCAGCTGGAATTTGGCTCATGATGTTTTCAACATCTTCAATGAAGCCCATACGCAGCATTTCATCAGCTTCGTCTAAGACTAAGCCTTTTAATTTAGAAAGATCTAACGTGCCACGTTTTAAGTGATCAAGAAGGCGGCCTGGTGTACCCACAACAATTTGTGGTCCTTGGCGCAGTGCACGTAATTGTACGTCATAACGTTGACCACCATACAGGGCAACAACGTTAACGCGGTTCATATGTTTAGAAAAATCACTCATTGCTTCCGCTACCTGAACAGCCAACTCACGAGTTGGAGCAAGTACTAAAATTTGCGGAGCTTTTAAATCTGGGTCGATGTTATGCAGTAATGGCAAACTAAATGCAGCAGTTTTACCGCTACCTGTTTGTGCCATACCTAATACATCGTTTCCATCCATTAACAATGGAATACATTGCTGTTGGATTGGTGATGGTTTTTCATATCCCAGGTCATTTAGTGCTGTCAAAATAGATGCTGATAAACCTAACTCAGCAAAAGAAATATCGGTCTCAGTAGTCATGTAAAGGTGCCTCATACATAATGGCAGCCAGTTTACATAACCATGCGAAAATCATTTCGGTCATTTTCATTTAAAATGTGAACTGGCTCAAATTGTGTTTATTAAACGAACAAATAGGCCGTCACCCCGAGGGATGATGACTTAAAAATTTATCATGAAATGTTCGTCAGCTATTGCTGGCCCGATTCTAAAAGGTCGTCTTGTTCTTGGCCTAACAGCGCCAATTCCAACAATGCATAGCGGTGTTCAACAAAGCTGTGAGCGTTGTTAGCTACCGTCAGTTTGAATAACGCAACTGCGCTATCCTTATCCCCCAGACTTAGGTAATGCTTACCTAAATAGAAGTTAGTTTCACTGAGATGCTCAGCGAGCGAAGTGTTATCCGTAGATGTTTCTTTCAAACGCTCCATCAATGTATTTTCATTGATATTGCCAAGATAGAATTCTACGATATTCCAGCCCCATTGCCCTTTCTCCGCTTGGTTGTAGCGGGCAGCAAGATTATCTTGCGCCATACGCGGGTCTATGTCTTTCTCTACGAGGTAAAGCCACAGAGTACGAAAAGGATCATTTGGATCTATCTGATAATACGCCAGCAGATCATCCTGCGCTAGTTTGTACCGTTCACCGTAATATAATGCGATGCCACGATTCATTCGCGCGAAATTGTAAGTTGGATCAAGCTCTAAAACAGAATCAAACGCTTCATAGGCAGCATCATAATTGCCTGCCTGCGTAAAATATATCCCTAAAAAATTAAAAACTTCAGGAATATCAGGACGAATGGCTAACGCAGTTGAAAAATCATTACGTGCCAGCGCCCTTAAACCGAGACTATCATACAACACACCGCGCTCATATAAAAGCTGTGCGTATTCATCATCGGTTAAAGACCGACTCGCAAGGATTTGTTCCATACGAGCCAGTATCACTTCTTGTTGCAATGAAGGTTGAAGTGGAACGGCAAATACCTCGTTCTTTCGCCAATCTTTGCTACTACATCCAATAATAACAAAAAAGATAAGCGCCAAGAGCACACGCGGTAACGTGCGATAATCTCTCACCCGAAGACAGATACTGTTCAACATACTCCGCCCTTACATTACCACGCTTTACAAATGATGGTTTCAGCAAAATTAGGCTGATAGCGCCCTAACTTAATAGAGCGCTGTTAAGTCAGCTTACTCTGCTGAGTCCTGCGGTTGTGCACTTGCTTCTTCAGTTGCTACCGCTTCTTTCATGCTAAGACGGATACGGCCCTGACGGTCGATTTCCAATACCTTAACAGGAACTTCTTGACCCATTTGTAGGTAATCAGTCACTTTCTCAACACGTTTGTCCGCGATTTGAGAAATATGAACCAGACCTTCTTTACCGCCGCCAATCGCAACAAATGCACCAAAGTCGACAATACGGGTTACTTTACCTGGGTAAATGCGGCCAACTTCAACTTCTGCTGTGATATCTTCAATACGACGAATTGCTTCTTTCGCTTTAATACCATCAGTTGCTGCAATTTTCACAGTACCGTCATCTTCGATCTCGATAGTCGTGCCTGTTTCTTCCGTTAACGCACGGATCACAGAACCACCTTTACCGATGACATCTTTGATTTTGTCTGGATTGATACGGATAGTGTAAATACGTGGAGCAAATTCAGAGATTTCTTCACGTGGACCATTGATTGCTTGTTCCATCGTACCAAGAATGTGCAAACGCGCACCTTTTGCTTGGTTTAAGGCAACTTGCATGATTTCACGCGTGATCCCTTCAATTTTGATGTCCATTTGCAGTGCACTGATACCTTCACGGCTACCAGCCACTTTAAAGTCCATATCACCTAAGTGGTCTTCGTCACCTAAGATATCAGACAGAACAACGAAATCTTCGCCTTCTTTTACCAGCCCCATTGCAATACCTGCAACAGCGGCTTTAATTGGCACACCAGCATCCATCAGTGCTAATGACGCACCGCAAACTGATGCCATTGATGATGAACCATTGGATTCAGTGATTTCAGACACAACACGTACAGTGTATGGGAAATCTGCGTGGTCAGGCATCACAGCTAACACACCGCGTTTCGCTAAACGGCCGTGACCGATTTCACGACGTTTTGGTGAACCCACCATGCCAGTTTCACCGACAGAGTATGGAGGGAAGTTGTAATGGAATAAGAAACGGTCAGTATATTCGCCCATTAATTGGTCGATAACCTGTGCATCACGCTCTGTACCTAAAGTTGCAGTTACCAGTGCTTGAGTTTCACCACGAGTAAACAACGCAGAACCGTGAGTACGTGGCAGAACCCCCGTACGAACGTCCAGTGCACGAACCATATCTTTTTCGCGGCCATCGATACGTGGCTCACCACGGATAACACGGCTACGAACAACTTGTTTTTCTAAGCTTGCTAAAATATCTGTAACTTCAGAAACATCAACGTTTTCGTCTTCAGCAACTAATACTGCAGTGACTTCTTCTTTGATTAAGTCAACCTGCGCGTAGCGCTCTTGTTTCTCAGTGATGCGATAAGCATCGCCCATACGGCTTTCAGCTAATTGTGCAACACGGTCATGAAGAGCTTGGTTAACTGGCTCTGGCTGCCAATCCCATTTCTCTTTCCCAGCTTCTTTCACTAATTCATTGATATTCTGAATAACAACTTGTTGTTGATCGTGGCCAAATACCACTGCACCTAACATTTGCTCTTCGCTCAACAAATCAGCTTCAGATTCAACCATTAATACCGCGTTATCAGTACCTGCAACCACTAAATCCAAACGGCTGTTTTTCAGTTCGTCTGCTGTAGGGTTCAGAACATATTGGTCATTGATAAAACCAACACGTGCAGCACCGATTGGGCCATTGAATGGAACACCTGACAGCGCTAATACCGCTGATGCACCAATCATCGCAACGATATCTGGGTTAACTTGTGGGTTAACAGATACAACGGTCGCAATGATTTGAATTTCGTTATAAAAACCTTCTGGGAACAGAGGGCGTAGAGGACGGTCAATCAGACGTGCGATTAACGTTTCGCCTTCACCAGGACGACCTTCACGACGGAAGAAACTTCCAGGGATGCGGCCCGCTGCATATGTACGTTCTTGATAGTTAACAGTTAAAGGGAAGAAATCTTGACCTTCTTTCACTTTTTTCTGTGCAACTGCAGTCACGAATACTGCAGTGTCATCCATGTTAACCATAACAGCAGCAGATGCTTGGCGTGCGATCATACCGGTTTCAATCGAAACAGTATGTTGACCGTATTGGAATTTACGAACAATAGGATTTAACACTATATTACCCTTTTTGTAAGGCTACCTGAGATTCTCAGGGAGCATTGGTTTACTCTTCCTACTACAGCCTCGCGACTAATGAGAATACTGATGTTCTAGTGATCAATTCTCTCATTAGCCGCGCGAATCGGATGTAGCGAAGAGGCATTAATAAAAACAACTCACTACGATTTATAGCTTAGCATTTAAGTTAAGTATAATTCGAGTATTACTTCAACTTTCAAAATAACTTTTAGAAGAAAAGGGGCCTCTGGCCCCTTTTCTCTGAAACTGACTCTACTCGTCATACTTCAAGTTGCAACGTTGTTGACTACATTCACTCGTACTAGCCACATACTCATGTATGTACCTAGTAACTCACTCATTTGTCGCCTAGCTGCAACTCAAATTATCTAGAGTAAGATTAGCGGCGCAGACCTAAACGCTCGATAAGAGCAGTGTAACGCGCGATATCTTTACCTTTCAAGTAAGCTTGTAAGCGACGACGCTGAGCAACCATACGCAGCAGACCACGACGGCTGTGGTGATCTTTTTTGTGCTCTGCAAAGTGACTTTGCAGGTGGTTGATTTGTGCTGTCAGCAGAGCGATTTGAACTTCGCTTGAACCAGTGTCATTTTCACCGCGGCCGAACTCAGCAACGATTTTAGCTTTCGCTTCATTACTTAGAGACATAATAAACTCCAAAATGATTAATGTAAGTGATGAGAGCCAATCTCTAATTTAGCATCTCAAGATTAAGCGCCGCTATTCTACGCTGCTTAAGGCAGCAAAGCAATAAGCGCCACTACACGGACTGTTCATTTTCCACAACCAAACGCTTCGGTGCTATACGGCCATCTTCACTCACCAGAGCAATACCGATAAACCGCTGCTCTGCGCCACAAGTGACTCGGACCATACAACCTTCTTCAAGGCCTTGGACTGCGGCTCTCACAGGTTGACCCTGCTTAAAATAAGCCGCCGTTTCTTCTGTAATATTTACAGCTGGAAAATGAACGACTGCGGTATCCATTGGTAACAATAGAGAGTCGAGCAATGACTCAAAAGAACCTTCACCCGCATCTACTTTTGCCCGTAAAGAAGCTAATTGTTCTAATGTTACCATTCGCTCATAAGGGTAATTAGCCACTTGCACTCGACGCAGGTAAATAACATGCGCACCACAGCCTAACATCTCACCTAAATCATCGATAATTGTACGAATATAGGTTCCTTTAGAACAGTGTATCTCCAGTTCTAATTCATTATTTTCTAAACGAATAAACTGCAATTCATACACTGTAATTGGGCGAGCTTCACGCTCAACTGTAATCCCTTTACGCGCATATTCATACAACGGACGACCTTGGTGTTTCAACGCAGAATACATTGAAGGAATTTGTAATGTATCACCGCGGAAAAATTCTAAAGCATCATCTAGTTGCTGCTGTGTAAACTCTACGTTACGCTCACTAATAATTTCGCCATGTGAATCTGACGTATCAGTACGTTGCCCAAGACGTGCAATCACGCGATAACGTTTATCTGAATCGAGTAAAAACTGGGAAAATTTCGTCGCTTCGCCGAGACAAACAGGCAACATACCTGTTGCGAGAGGGTCAAGTGCCCCCGTGTGCCCGGCTTTATTGGCATTAAAAAAGCGCCGCACTTTTTGCAGCGCATCATTTGAAGAAATGTCCGTGGGTTTATCCAGCAGCACTACGCCGTCAATATTACGGCCGCTACGACGACGCCCCATTATTTTTCCTCTTTATCACTAACATCCGCACGACGTTTTTCATCATCGCGGATCACATTTGACACTAAATTAGACATCCGCATACCGTCAACAAGAGAGTTGTCATATTCAAATGTTAACTCAGGAATAATACGCAAACGCATTGCTTTTCCAATTAATGAACGTATAAAGCCTGATGCTTCATTTAATGCTTTAATGCCATCTGCAACCATTTCTTCTTCGCTTTTATCGTTAGCGATATTGAAGAAGGTCACAAAGACTTTACCGTATGCGAGATCGCGAGATAACTCGACACCTGAAACGGTAGCCATACCAATACGTGGGTCTTTGATCTCACGTTGTAAGATGATCGCAATTTCTTTTTGCATCTCTTGCGCAACGCGTTGTGCACGACTGAATTCTTTTGCCATCGTTATATCTCCTGACAATAAAGGGGGCAAGCGCCCCCTCATTCATACTGTTTTCTCACCACGACATTTCGTGGGTACTCACAAAATTAACCGTCAATAGAACGTTTAACTTCAATAATTTCGAAAACTTCAATCATATCGCCTACACGAACATCGTTGTAGTTCTTAACGCCGATACCACATTCCATACCGTTACGAACTTCATTGACGTCATCTTTAAAGCGACGTAGTGACTCTAGCTCACCTTCATAAATAACCACGTTATCACGTAATACGCGGATTGGGTTATTACGTTTGATGGTGCCTTCAGTGACCATACAACCAGCAACCGCGCCGAATTTCGGTGATTTAAATACATCACGAACTTCTGCAAGTCCAATAATTTGCTGTTTGTACTCAGGCGCTAACATACCGCTCATAGCTTGTTTGATTTCATCAATTAAGCTATAGATAACAGAGTAGTAGCGTAAGTCAACACTTTCACTTTCAATCACGCGACGAGCAGAAGCATCTGCACGTACATTGAAGCCTAAGATGATAGCATTCGATGCCGCAGCTAATGTTGCGTCAGTTTCAGTGATACCACCTACACCAGAACCGATGATTTTAATTTTAACTTCATCAGTCGACAGCTTCATTAGAGAGTCGGTAATTGCTTCACAAGTACCTTGTACGTCGGTTTTCAGAACGATGTTCAGCTCAGACACTTTACCTTCTTCCATGTTAGCAAACATGTTTTCCAGTTTAGATTTCTGCTGGCGAGCTAATTTAACATCACGGAATTTACCTTGACGATACAGGGCAACTTCACGTGCTTTTTTCTCGTCACGTACAACGGTAGCTTCATCACCCGCTGAAGGCACGTTAGATAAGCCTAAGATCTCAACAGGCATTGAAGGGCCTGCAGATTGAACTTCTTTACCTAATTCGTTACGCATTGCACGAATACGGCCATATTCGAAACCACACAGGACGATATCGCCTTTGTTCAATGTACCTTCTTGAACTAAGATTGTTGCAACTGGGCCACGACCTTTGTCTAAGTAAGACTCAACAACGACACCGCTTGCCATGCCTGCATATACCGCTTTCAGTTCTAAAACTTCAGCTTGCAGCAAGATAGCATCGAGTAACTCGTCAATACCGGTACCTTTCTTAGCAGAAACACTGATGAACTGAGTATCACCACCCCAGTCTTCAGAAATAACACCGTACTGAGACAGCTCATTTCTAACGCGGTCTGGGTCAGCTTCTGGTTTATCAATTTTGTTTACTGCAACAACAATTGGTACACCCGCTGCTTTCGCATGCTGAATAGCTTCAATTGTTTGTGGCATAACACCATCGTCTGCAGCAACAACCAGAACAACGATATCCGTTGCCTGAGCACCACGAGCACGCATTGAAGTAAACGCGGCGTGACCTGGGGTATCTAAGAAGGTAATCATACCCTTATCAGTTTGTACGTGGTAAGCACCAATGTGCTGAGTAATACCACCCGCTTCACCTGATGCCACTTTCGTTGAGCGAATGTAGTCAAGTAGAGAGGTTTTACCATGGTCAACGTGACCCATAATGGTCACAACTGGCGCACGTGGCTCTTGAAGTGCAGAACCTGTATCACGGTCATTCATTACCGCTTCTTCTAATTCGTTTTCACGACGCAGAATAACTTTGTGACCCATTTCTTCTGCAACTAACTGTGCAGTTTCTTGGTCAATCACTTGGTTGATAGTCGCCATTGCGCCCATCTTCATCATCGTTTTGATGACTTGAGAACCTTTTACTGCCATTTTATTAGCAAGTTCACCAACAGTGATTGTTTCACCAATCACAACATCACGGTTAACCGCAACTGCTGGTTTAGTAAAGCTTTGTTGTAAAGAACTACCTTTACGTTGCTTACCTTTGCTGCGACCCGAACGGCCTGCGGCACGTTCTTCTTCGCGATCTGCTTTTTCAGAAAGTTTATTACCTTTCTTCTGGCGAGGTGCTTTTGCAGTACGATTACGTGAACGACGGCCTTCTTCTTTCTCATCACTTTCATCTTCAGCTGCACGAGCGTGCGTTGAAGTTGTCGTGTGATAATCGCTGTCTTCTTCAGTTTTCGTTTCAGCAGTCCACTTTTCACCGTTTTCTTCTGCCATTTTGCGTGCTTCTTCAGCTACGCGACGTGCTTCTGCTTCAACTTTGCGCTGAGTTTCTTCTTCAGCTTTACGTTTTAGCTCCGCAGCTTCAGCTTCACGGCGTTGTTTGTCGGCATTACTTTCTACAGCTTTGCCTGGTTTTTGTTGATTTTCGCTTGGTTTCACTTTTTCTCTTTCCGCTGCTTCGCGCGTAGCTTTATCTGCTGCTTCACGTTTTGCTTTCTCTTCGGCTTCACGTTTTGCCTTTTCTTCCGCTTCACGTTTAGCTGTTTCTTCTGCTAATCGTTTTGCTTCTGCTTGACGTTGTGCCAGTTCTTCAGCTTCGCGCTGTGCCTGCTCTTCCGCTTCACGCTGCGCCTGCTCTTCCGCTTTTGCTTCTTCAGCATCACGGTTCACATAAGTGCGTTTTTTGCGGACTTCGACATTTACCGATTTGCTTTTGCCACCGGTGACGGGGACACTCAGCGTACTACGAGTTTTGCGCTGTAGTGTCAATTTGCTTGGCTGACCCGCTACCCCGCCTTGTTCACGGTTTAAATGGCTCAGTAAAGCTTCTTTTTCTGACTGGCTAACAGAGTCATTCTCACCTTTTTTGATCCCTGCTTCAGCAAATTGCTGTACCAGGCGATCAACTGTGGTTTGAATTTCCGTTGCCAATGTTTTTACAGTTTCTGTCATGCCGTTCCTTCCTGCTACAGTGTTTACGCATCGTTACCGAACCAGCAAATATTACGTGCGGCCATGATGAGCGTACCTGCTTTCTCATCATCCAGACCTTCAATATCAATCAGGTCGTCGATGCCCTGCTCAGCAAGATCTTCCAGTGTACAGATTCCACGAGTAGCCAAATTATAGGCAAGAGTACGATCCATACCTTCAAGATTCAATAAATCTTCTGCTGGCTGATTATCACCTAGGCTCTCTTTTTGAGCCAATTCTATTGTGGTGAGGGCCGCTTTCGCTCTTTCACGTAGAACTTCAACAGTCTCTTCGTCAAGACCATCAATTTCCAGAAGTTCATTAATAGGCACGTAAGCCAGTTCTTCTAACGTCGAGAAGCCTTCTTCAACAAGTGCAGTGGCAAACTCTTCATCAATATCAAGATGCTTGGTGAATGTATCAATAGAAGCATGTGCTTCTGCCTGATGTTTTGCATTAAGCTCTTCTGCGGTCATGACATTTAATTCCCATTTGTCATCACCACGGTGTTTTTTCAGTAACTGAGCTGCCAGACGAACGTTTTGACCGTTACGTCCAATGGCTTGTGCCAAATTACTACTTTCTACGGCAACATCCATCGTACATTTGTCTTCATCGACTACGATAGATGCAACATCAGCCGGAGCCATTGCATTAATAACGAATTGAGCTGGGTTATCATCCCATAACACAATATCAATTCTTTCGCCGCCTAATTCACTAGAAACGGCTTGAACACGTGCACCACGCATACCAACACAAGCACCAACCGGGTCGATACGCTTGTCATTAGTTTTAACTGCGATTTTTGCACGAGAGCCTGGGTCACGAGCAGCGGCTTTAATTTCAATAATTTCTTCGCCGATTTCTGGCACTTCAATGCGGAATAATTCAATCAGCATTTCAGGGCGAGAACGCGTAACAAAAAGTTGCGCGCCGCGTGCTTCAGGACGAACATCATACAGGACTCCGCGGATACGGTCACCTGGACGGAAGTTTTCACGTGGCAACATATCTTCACGCAGAATAACGGCTTCCGCGTTATTGCCTAAATCTAACGTGATATTTTCACGATTAACTTTTTTCACCTGAGCAGTGATAATTTCACCTTGTTGCTCACGGAATTGGTCAACAACCATCGCACGTTCTGCTTCGCGCACTTTCTGTACGATAACTTGTTTAGCTGTTTGGGTAGTAATACGGTCGAATACAACAGATTCAATTTGATCTTCGACGTACTCTCCAAGCTGGAGCGCTGGGTCTTCATACTGAGCCGCTTCCAACGTAATTTCACGCGTTGGCATTGTGACTTCTTCCACAATTAACCAACGACGGAACGTGTCGAAATCACCTGATTTACGGTCAATTTCCACACGAACATCAATTTCTTGCTCGTATTTCTTTTTAGTCGCCGTCGCTAATGCAGTTTCCAGAGCCTCGAAGATTTTTTCACGAGGGAGGGATTTTTCGTTAGAAACCGCTTCTACAACAGCCAGAATTTCTTTATTCATCCTAGTTGCCTCATTGAACTTTATTAAAAGTGGGGTACCAAGTTAGCTTTCTGGATGTTGCCGAGGGCGAACACCTCATCCTTACCATCTACAGTAACCGTAATCATTTCACCGTCTATGGCCTTAATAATTCCTTGCCACTTACGGCGGTTCTGCATTGCTATACGCAAAGTCAATGCCACCTCTTCCCCCATAAAACGCTCGTAATGCGCAATGGTGAATAATGGACGTTCAAGCCCTGGTGACGATATTTCCAGGTTATAAATGACAGAGATTGGATCTTCAACGTCCAATACCGCACTGACCTGATGGCTGACATCAGCACAATCATCAACAGTGATGCCTTCTTCACTATCAATGAAGACACGCAGTGTTGATGTACGGCCACGGACAAACTCTAAGCCTACAAATTCAAAGCCTAGCGCCTCCACAGGTGCTGAGATCATCTCTGTTAATTTCTGTTCTAATGTGGACAAGCCCACCCCCAGACATAAAAAAAGGGCTATAAAAGCCCAGTTAATTCGATTGTCAAATAACAAAAAACCCCGAAATTCGGGGCTTTATGCAACTGGACCCTGTAGTGCACGGGTTCACCATATTCTTATTATACCTGTAAAATCTAGAGAAATCGATGAGAAATTTTGAGAGCTGTTAGATAACTGCACTTGATTACTACACCGGATAACTACTATAGACCACGATACTGACAAGGTATGTTGAATAAGAAATGGTTGCGGGAGCCGGATTTGAACCGACGACCTTCGGGTTATGAGCCCGACGAGCTACCAAGCTGCTCCATCCCGCGTTCGAAAGCGTGTCATATTCTACACAGATAACCTGTAAATCACAAGTATCTTAAATAATGGTGCCGAGGACGGGACTTGAACCCGTACGCCCGTTTTGTAGGCACTACCACCTCAAGGTAGCGTGTATACCAATTTCACCACCTCGGCACTGAGGCGAGGTTATCAATATTTAATCAATAACCTCAAATTTTAACTTCTTGCTCATCGCTGAGCTTACTACTTAATGATGGCATTAGTTGCCTTCATTCGGAATCTTTCACACTTAACGAGGGATATCGCTCGTTGGTGTAGCTGGTGCTGCCGGAACGTCTGTTGGTTGCTCGACTTTTGTAGGTTCACTAATGTTTTCCCACTTACTACCACTACCAGTTCCGTACTTGTTGGCAGTCATGTTGCCAAGTATTAAACTGATGATGAAAAACACAGCAGCCAAGATTCCAGTCATACGGGTCATGAAGTTACCTGAGCCCGATGAACCAAACAGTGTTGCAGAAGCGCCCGCACCGAATGAAGCTCCCATGTCAGCACCTTTACCTTGCTGTAACATAATCAGACCAATAAGCCCGATAGCCGCTAGCAAGAAAATAATTAAAAGAGCTACATACATTTGAGTTACCTATTCAGTTGCGGTGCATAGCCTAATGCTATGACCTTTATCACTGCACACCTGCTCATTTCGGCCGTAAAGAAACACGCTTACGGGATTGAGCAGGTGCGAATACTAACCAAAGCTGAGCCGACAAGCAAGTCTATTTTAATTCCATTTGATTATTTGCAGAAAAAAACAACAAATTATCAAAATATCGCTCAGCTTCACCAATAACAACTTAGCCAGCTGCTTTTACTGCATCAGCAATATGGTTTGCCATTGCTGTCACATCAGCTTCGTTTTCACCTTCAACCATAACTCGGATTAATGGCTCTGTTCCTGATTTTCTCAGTAATACGCGGCCTTTTCCTGCCAATTGTTTTTCAACTTCTTCGTTCGCGGCAACAACTGCATCACTTTGTAATGGGTCGTGTTGGCCTTTGAAACGTACGTTAACTAGCACTTGTGGTAATAATTTCATACCGCTGCATAAATCATGTAGGCTCATATGGTTACGTACCATAGCGCTTAATACCTGCAAGCCTGCAACAATCCCATCACCAGTGGTCGTTTTATCTAATAAAATCACGTGGCCTGAGTTTTCAGCCCCCATGCGCCAACCTTTTTCCTGTAATTTTTCGAGAACATAGCGGTCGCCCACTTTTGCACGCTCAAAAGGAATTCCGAGCTGTTTTAGGGCGATTTCTAACCCCATATTACTCATTAATGTTCCCACTACCCCGCCTTTTAACTGGCCTTGGCGTAACGCTTCGCGAGCAATAATGAAGAGGATTTGGTCGCCATCGACTTTTTCACCGAGGTGATCAACCATAATAATGCGGTCACCATCACCATCAAATGCTAAACCAACATGCGCTTTTTCTTCCAAAACTTTTTGTTGTAACTGGCGAACGTCTGTAGCGCCACACTCTTCGTTGATGTTGATTCCGTTAGGATCGCAACCGATAGTGATGACTTCTGCCCCTAACTCACGGAACACATTTGGTGCGATGTGGTAAGTAGCCCCATTAGCACAATCAATGACAATTTTTAAACTTGCAAGGCTTTGTTCGTTCGGGAACGTACCTTTACAGAATTCAATATAACGGCCCGCAGCATCTACAATACGGTTTGCACGACCTAATTCAGCTGACTCAACGCAGGTGATCGGCTTTTCCATTTCAGCTTCAATGGCTTCTTCGACTTCATCAGGCAGCTTAGTCCCATCAATTGAGAAGAACTTAATCCCATTATCATAATATGGGTTATGAGACGCTGAAATGACAATTCCCGCTTCTGCGCGGAAAGTACGTGTTAAATAAGCAACCGCTGGGGTTGGCATTGGACCTGTGAAAGATGCGGATAAACCTGCCGCTGCTAAGCCCGCTTCTAATGAAGATTCCAACATATAGCCAGAAATACGCGTATCTTTACCAATAATAATTTTACGTGAACCATGACGAGCGAGGACTTTCCCTGCCGCCCAGCCTAATTTTAAAACAAAATCAGGGGTAATTGGGCTATCACCCACTTTGCCACGAATACCATCAGTACCAAAATATTTACGGTCGCTCATACGCTTATTTTTCCTTTTCTGACAGAGTCATCTGTACCACTTGCATCGCTTGCACGGTTTCTTTGACATCATGAACTCGAATGATGTGAGCCCCTTGCATCGCAGCAATCACTGCACAAGTTAGGCTGCCTGCGAGGCGTTCTTGTGGTGGAACATTCAATAATTGTCCAATCATAGATTTACGTGACATCCCTGCCAATAGCGGTAGTCCGAAATTATGAAATTGTTCTAAGTTTGCCAATAACTGGTAATTATGCGACAAGTTCTTACCAAAACCAAAGCCTGGATCAAGGATAATTTGTTGCCTCTCTATCCCTGCGCCCACACACCGGGTGATTTCAGCATCAAGATAGTCTTTTACCTCACGCACCACATTTTCATAATTTGGCGCTTCTTGCATCGTTCTTGGCTGGCCTTGCATATGCATAATACAAACGGGTAAACCTGTTTTCGCGGCGACGACTAATGCGTCTGGCTCATGTAGAGAACGAATATCATTGATGATATGCATACCTGCGTTTGCTGCTTCCGCCATGACTTGGGCTTTAGAGGTATCGACTGAAATCCATACATCAAAACGCTGGACTATTGCTTCAACAACAGGAATAACCCTATCAAGTTCCTCATTCACAGAAACTTCGGCAGCCCCTGGACGGGTAGATTCGCCACCAATATCAATGATAGTCGCACCGTGTTGCACCATTTTTGCCACATGTTCAAGCGCATCATGATAACGATTATGAGTGCCACCATCTGAAAATGAATCAGGAGTGACATTCAAAATCCCCATCACCTTAGGTGTGGATAAGTCAAGGACACTGCCTCTCGCTTTGATTTGCATTGTTATTTTTCCTTAACGAAAAAAACCCCAGCGAACTGGGGTCTTAATATTTTATTTCACGACCGCTTATTGTGGTTTGCTGTCGTTATTATCTGATGGGTTTGATTCATCAGCATTATTACTATTACTTGTGTTATTTGGTTCTTCAGACTGTGGTTTTTCCGCTGTAGGTTCCGCTTTTGGCGCACCTGTACCGAACGAACCAGTGACATTACTCACTTTTTTGTCTTCATCCCAACCTGCTGGCTCACGCACTGGACGGCGGTTCATCAGGTCATCAATCTGTGGCATATCAATGGTTTCATATTTCAATAATGCATCTTTAGTCGCATGCAGAATATCAATATTGTCTTCCAATGTTTTGTATGCCAATTGATAACAGTGGTCCAGAATTTTTTTAATTTCTTCATCGACAATACGTGCTGTCTCATCAGAAATTCCTGAACCATTACCTGAAGAGCGACCTAAGAACGCTGGGCCTTCTTCTTTCGAATACTGCATTGGGCCTAAGCGGTCAGAGAAGCCCCACTGAGTCACCATGTTACGTGCCGTATTCGTCGCAAACTGAATATCGGAAGAAGCACCCGTTGTGACTTTATCGCGACCATAAATCAGTTCTTCTGCAATACGACCTGCATATGCCGTTGCAATCATACCTTCGAGCTTCAAGCGGCTACGACTGACTTCATCACCTTCTGGTAAGAAGAAAGCAACACCTAACGCTTGCCCACGCGGAACGATCGTTACTTTGTGGACAGGGTCATGTTCTGGCATTAAATGACCGATAATCATATGACCACCTTCATGGTAAGCCGTTGATTCTTTTTGCTCTTCGGTCATCATCAGAGAACGACGCTCTGCACCCATCCAAATCTTGTCACGCGCTTTTTCAAACTCAACCATAGAAACAACACGCTTATTCGCGCGAGCAGCAAACAATGCGGCTTCGTTCACTAAGTTTGCGAGTTCAGCACCTGAAAACCCAGGTGTTGCACGTGCAAGAATGAAAGTATCTACACTTGGGTCAATAGGAACACGACGCATATGTACTTTCAGAATTTGTTCACGGCCACGAACGTCTGGTAAGCCAACGACTACCTGACGGTCAAAACGACCTGGACGTAATAAAGCAGGGTCAAGTACGTCAGCACGGTTAGTTGCTGCGATAACAATGATCCCCTCATTACCTTCGAAACCGTCCATCTCAACTAGCATTTGGTTCAGTGTTTGTTCACGCTCATCGTGACCACCACCAAGACCTGCACCACGTTGACGACCTACCGCATCGATCTCATCAATAAAGATGATACAAGGCGCTGCTTTTTTCGCTTGTTCGAACATGTCACGAACACGAGAAGCCCCCACCCCCACAAACATTTCCACAAAGTCAGAACCGGAAATGGTGAAGAATGGAACTTTTGCCTCACCAGCGATAGCTTTTGCCAGTAATGTTTTACCTGTTCCTGGAGGCCCTACCATCAGGACGCCTTTTGGAATTTTACCGCCAAGTTTTTGGAAACGAGCAGGTTCACGCAGAAACTCTACGATTTCGCCTACTTCTTCTTTGGCTTCATCACACCCAGCAACGTCTGCAAATGTTGTTTTGATCTGATCTTCTGTCAGCATGCGGGCTTTACTTTTGCCAAATGACATTGCCCCCTTGCCGCCACCGCCTTGCATCTGGCGCATGAAGAAAATCCAGACACCAATCAACAGAAGCATTGGGAACCAGGAAATAAAAATAGATGTCAGTAAGCTAGGTTCTTCTGGTGGTTCACCAACAACCGTCACATGCTTATTTAGCAAAGTGTCTAACAGCTTCTCATCCTGCATAGGAAGATAAGTTGTATAGCGGCTATTATCAGCCTTTCTGACGTTCAATTCACGACCTGTGATACGAACTTCACGTACCTGATCCTGGGCTAACTCATTGATAAACGTAGAATAATCAACTCTGCGACTATTCGAATCGCTTGGGCCAAAACTCTGGAACAAGGACATCAGAACAACTGCGATGACTAACCAGAGAATCAGGTTTTTCGCCATGTCACTCAAGGGATTAACCTCATATTACAACTGTGTTAACAAATAACGCTCAGGGTACTACAGTTTTAGCCCTGTCGCTACAATGTATACTTCACGTGACCGTGCGCGCGAAGATTCGGGTTTACGAACTTTTACTTTCGTAAACAGGGAGCGGATATCCCTAAGGTAATCGTCAAAGCCTTCTCCCTGAAACACTTTAACAATGAAACTCCCCCCAGGCGCCAATACAGCACGGCACATATCCAAAGCTAATTCAACTAGATACATAGAGCGAGGAATATCAACCGCTGGTGTCCCACTCATATTTGGAGCCATGTCAGACATGACCACCTGTACTTTTTTGTCGCCAACGCGTTCTAACAAAGCGGCGAGAACGGCTTCATCGCGAAAATCCCCTTGCAGGAAATCAACGCCAACGATTGGGTCCATCGGCAATAAGTCACAAGCAATAACCCGCCCATTATGACCTATTTGGCTAACAACGTATTGCGACCAACCACCAGGGGCTGCTCCTAAATCAACAACGGTCATACCTGGTTTAAAAATTTTATCACCTTGCTGGATTTCTTCCAGCTTAAACCATGCACGTGAGCGTAGCCCTTTTTTTTGTGCTTGCTGAACATATTTATCACTAAAATGCTCTTGCAACCAGCGACTTGAGCTTGCCGAACGTTTTTTATTGGCCATTGTGCTTTCCAACTATACTAAAAGAACTTCACCTAACTTGCTGCTTCTTTACCATCAAAAAGATATAATTGATGGTGATAGATATCAGATGGCGGTAGAATAAGCCATTTTCAATACTAACCAAGCAAAAAATCAATGAATCTTAATAAAAAACAAATTCAGCACCTAAAAAGTCTCGCTCACCATTTAAACCCTGTTGTTATGATCGGCAACAATGGTTTAACCGAAGGTGTTTTGGCTGAGATTGAACTCTCATTAGCACATCATGAGCTTATCAAAGTCAAGATCGCAGGCGAAGACCGTGATACTAAAAATTTGATCGCTGATGCGATTGTTCGCGAAACTGGTGCAGTAAATGTACAAATTATTGGTAAAATTCTTGTTATCTACCGTCCTTCGGCAGACCGCAAAATCATTTTACCTAAATAATCCCCCATCATTTATATAAAAATGCCATTGAAAGCATGTTTTATATGATGAAAAAGGCCGCCTGCGGCCTTTTTCTTTAAATCAGGGAAATAATATAACCAATTCAGGGAAATAGGAATCAGATATACTCAACTTTAAGAATTTCGAACTCGACATCACCACCTGGGGTTTTAATCGAGACCGCATCATCAACTTCTTTACCCACTAAACCGCGTGCTATCGGTGAGTTCACAGAAATCAGATTGATCTTAATATCTGCTTCATCATCACCAACAATACGATACGTTAGCTCTTCGTCAGTATCAACATTCAATACTGTCACAGTCGCGCCAAAGATAACACGACCGTTATTGACCATTTTAGTTACATCGATCACTTGAGCGTGAGAAAGTTTCCCTTCGATTTCTTGAATACGGCCCTCACAGAAACCTTGTTGCTCACGTGCTGCATGATATTCTGCATTTTCTTTTAAGTCACCGTGCTCACGCGCTTCTGCAATAGATGCAATAATTTCTGGGCGACGGACAGATTTAAGGAATTCTAGCTCTTCTCTTAGCTTATCCGCACCAAGTACCGTCATCGGGATCTGTTTCATTAATAAATACCTCGGTTCAATCCTATCTAAAAACAAGTATCTTCCTGATTTTGTAACAACAGTACACCGAACACCTGCGTAAAACCGGGGGTGTTCTAGTAAAAAAACGCAATCAGACTTATGTACTCATTTATCTTATCATAATGTACGCTATTTTAACTGAGACTTAATAACGGGTCACCGTTTACTTTCTTGGGCATTACACTTTAGTATGTATTATATGTCCACCCTAATGCGTGAAATATATGTCATTATTAACTTTAACCAGAAAATGGATAATCTCTTTAGGAATTACCTTAGCTAGTACGCAAGTTTTTGCGATTCCTATTGATGAATACAAACAATATTTACCTGATGGCACTAACCTTGCTCTGGTCGCGCAAAAAGTGGGAAGTAGCACCCCATTAATTGATTATAATGCACAGCAAATGGCATTACCTGCAAGTACACAAAAGGTTGTGACCGCTCTTGCTGCCCTATTGCAACTGGGGCTAGATTACCGTTTTGTCACCAATTTTGAAACTGATGCAAAACTTAGCAACAACACGCTGACGGGTGATTTAGTGATCCGCTTCAGTGGTGACCCGACATTAACCCGCCAACAAATTCGCAATATGGCGAATGCATTAAAGCAGCTTGGGATCCATAAAGTTGACGGCGATCTCGTCGTTGATATTTCTGCTTTTACTAGCCATGACAAAGCACCGGGATGGGTTTGGAATGATATGACCCAATGCTTTAGTGCGCCACCCGCTGCGGCTATCATTGACCGTAACTGTTTTTCAGTTTCTCTTTACCCTGCTGAAAAAGCAGGAGATTTTGCATTCATTAAGGCGGCTAGTTTTTACCCTGTCAATATGTTCAGCGAAGTCAAAACATTACCTAAAGGTTCCCCTGAAGCGCGCTATTGCGAACTTGATGTCGTTCCTGGTGAACTGAACCGCTACACCCTAACAGGTTGTTTAACTCAACGCAGCGAGCCCTTGCCACTTGCCTTTGCGGTACAAAACGGAGCGAGTTACTCCGGTGCAATTGTCAAAAATGAGTTAACCACCGCGGGTATTGAGCTAACTGGCCATGTGAAAAAACGCACATTTCCTGCGGCTCAATCACAAGTATTAGTCAAAACCGAATCTAAGCCACTACATGACTTGTTGAAAGTGATGCTCAAAAAATCGGATAATATGATAGCGGATACCGTTTTTCGTACCATTGGCCGTGAATATTATGGCGTTCCGGGGACTTGGCGTTCAGGATCCGATGCGGTAAGACAAGTGCTGAAGCAAAAAGCGGGGATCGACCTTGGCAATACCGTGATGGTAGATGGATCGGGATTATCTCGCCATAATTTAATCACCCCAGCAACCATGATGGAGATCTTGCAATTTATCGCAAAAAATGATCAACAACTCGATTTTATTTCTATGCTTCCACTTGCAGGCCATGATGGCACTTTGCGTTACCGTGGTGGTTTTGATGAGGCGGGTGTTAATGGAAAAGTTTCCGCCAAAACGGGAGCATTACAAGGGGTTTATAATCTCGCTGGTTTTATCACAACCGCCAGTGGTCAACGTGTGGCTTTTGTGCAATTTATCTCTGCTTATGCAGTACCACAGAGCCAGCAACGTACTCGTCGAGTTCCATTAGTACGATTTGAAAGCCGTTTGTATAAAGATCTGTATCAGAAAAACTGATCATACGTGATTTAGACAGTAAAAAGGCGCTTTCGCGCCTTTCAGACTGCTGACAAACATATTATGTTTGGCGGCAAGTCGAATAGGTTTTGAAAATAAACTAGGAAAATCAATTTATTGATTTTCGGCTGATAACACAAAGTGGGAAAAACCACGCTTTTATCCCACTTTGTCAACAACCTCAAAGGCGCTTTCGCGCCTTTTTACATTTCTAAGATAAACTATTTTTGATAAATAATTTCGACACCTTCGTCGTCATCTTCATCCCAATCGTCATCCCAGTCATCATCAAAATCTTCAGTACCAGAAAGTTGTTCTTTGTGATAATCATCCCACATGAATTCAACTTTTTCAGGTTGCTGTGTATCTTCAGTCGTTGCCATATCACGCGGTTGAGTATTCATAAATTCCATGATATCCCAACACAGTGCTTTCACACCTTCGTGGTTAACTGCTGAAATCATATAGAATTTATCTTCCCAGCCCATCGCTTTGGCAATTTCTGCTGCGCGCTGTGCTGATTCCTCTTCACCTAAGATATCAATCTTATTGAAGACTAACCAACGTGGTTTTGCTGCCAGCTTTTCACTGTATTTTTCTAACTCACTGATGATGATCTTCGCATTTTCGACAGGATCAGACTCATCAATAGGGCAAATATCAATCAAGTGAAGTAAGACACGACAACGTTCTAAGTGTTTCAGGAATTGGATCCCAAGGCCTGCACCTTCCGCTGCGCCTTCGATCAACCCTGGAATATCCGCAACCACAAAGCTTTGTTCGTTATCCATACGCACGACACCCAAGCTTGGGACTAAAGTGGTAAATGGATAATCAGCAACTTTTGGTTTTGCTGCTGACACTGAACGAATAAAGGTAGATTTACCTGCATTCGGCATACCAAGCATACCAACATCTGCTAACAGCATCAGTTCTAACAGTATTTCGCGAGTTTCCCCTTTTGTCCCCATGGTACGTTGACGTGGAGCACGATTCACTGAAGATTTAAAACGGGTATTTCCAAGCCCATGGAAACCGCCTTTAGCGACCATATGACGTTGATCATGACGAGTCATATCACAAAGTACTTCATTGGTCCCTAAATCGCGTACACGCGTTCCTACAGGTACTTTAACTGTGATATCTTGACCCCGTTTACCTGTACATTCACGGCTTTGGCCATTCTGGCCGCGCTCTGCACGAAAGGATTTTTCAAAACGATAGTCGATTAGCGTGTTGAGGTTTTCGTCTGCTTGTAAGTAAACGTCCCCACCATCGCCACCGTCACCACCGTCCGGTCCCCCTTTAGGGATGTATTTTTCACGGCGGAAGCTGACACAACCATTGCCACCATCTCCTGCCACGACCAATATTTTGGCTTCATCTACAAATTTCATAATTCTCTCTCCGCTTCTGAGCCGCATAACGCTGGATGGCTGTTCTACTCAGAGATGGTGCATCTTTAATACGTGTGTAGTTCATTAAAGATCAAATATCTGAATATAAAAAGCCCCGCAAAAGGTTTTTGCAGGGCTTTAATTCTGAATTAAAGGTCAGAAAACTTATTCAGCTTCGATGCTGATAAATTTACGATTGTTTGGACCTTTAACTTCAAATTTAACTTTACCGTCCGCTAATGCGAACAGAGTGTGGTCACGGCCACAACCTACGTTGTTACCTGCGTGGAACTTAGTACCACGTTGACGAACGATGATGCTACCTGCTAATACAGCTTCACCACCAAAACGTTTAACACCTAAACGTTTTGCTTCTGAGTCACGACCGTTACGAGTCGAACCACCAGCCTTTTTGTGTGCCATTAATCTGCTCTCCTAAATCTTAAGCGATGACAGTGATCTTAACATCAGTGAACCACTGACGATGACCCTGTTGTTTACGGCTATGTTTACGACGACGGAATTTGACGATTTTAACTTTTTCGCCACGACCGTGTGCAACCACTTCCGCTTTCACTTTAACGCCTTCAACGACAGGAGCGCCGATTTGGATCTCATCGCCATTAGCAACCATCAGAACTTGATCAAATTCAACAGTTTCACCTGTTGCGATGTCCAGCTTTTCTAGGCGGACAGTTTGACCTTCGCTAACTCGGTGTTGTTTACCACCACTTTGGAAAACCGCGTACATATTAACTCCGCTTTCCGCGTACCCGCTAAATATTTCAATTCCAGAGCACGCTATAAAATATTCACAATAGGGCGCGAATTCTACGCAAAAAAGCAGCAGAACACAAGCCAATAATGCGGTTAGATGACAAAAAATACGACTTTTTTCTCAATAACCGTTTTTGAACGTTGATTTTGTCCCTATTCACTCAATTGTTACTTATTTAAACATTTTTTGCATCACACCTGATAATCTTATAATTAATAATGTTATGCTAGAAAGATAACTGTTCTATCGGTCTCCCAACTTTTTATTTCGGGAATGAACCAAAAACTAATAATATGAATAAATTAAGATGAATTTAGAATCTATTATTGAACTGACAACTGAGGATATGTCAGCGGTAAACGAAGCCATCCTCAGTCAATTGAATTCAGATGTTGCGCTAATTAACCAGCTTGGTTATTACATCGTCAGTGGTGGCGGTAAAAGGATCCGGCCTATGATCGCAGTGCTTGCTGGTCGATCCTTAGGTTACTCGGGTCATAAACATACCCAAGTTGCTGCATTGATCGAGTTCATTCATACAGCAACTTTGCTGCATGATGACGTCGTTGATGAGTCCGATATGCGTCGCGGAAAGCAAACTGCAAATGCTGTTTTTGGTAATGCTGCGAGTGTCTTAGTTGGTGATTTTATTTACACTCGATCATTCCAGATGATGACGGATCTCGATTCAATGCGGGTGCTAAAACTGATGTCTGAAGCGACGAATGTGATCGCTGAAGGGGAGGTTTTGCAATTGATGAACTGCAACGATCCTAACATTACTGAAGAAAACTATATGCAAGTGATCTACAGTAAAACCGCACGTCTTTTTGAAGCAGCAGCCCATGCATCTGCGATTTTAGCCAATGCGACACCAGAGCAAGAAAAAGCACTACAAGATTATGGTCGTTATATTGGGACAGCTTTTCAGTTAATTGACGATCTACTCGATTATGATGCAGACAATGCTCAGCTGGGGAAAAATACGGGGGATGATTTAGATGAAGGTAAGCCTACACTTCCCCTACTTCACGCGATGCAAAATGGTAATGAAGAAGAGTCAGCATTGATCCGCCAAGCGATTGAACAAGGCAATGGGCGTCATCTGTTAGATACTGTTCTTGCAACTATGAAACGCTGTGGTTCCCTTGAATATACTTATGCAAGAGCCCAAGAAGAAGCACAAAAAGCGATTGATGCCTTAAACATAATTGAAGATTCAATTTATAAAGATGCATTGATCGGCTTAGCTTATATCGCAATCCAACGCCATTCTTAGTCACTAGAAAAGGCAAAACAGGTCAAGAAAAGGGGAAACGCTATTTTTCCCCTTTGTCTTCTTCATCGATTTGCGCAAGCAGTGACGACAAACCATAACGCAGGATATATTTCACTATTTTATTGCGCTCAGACTCTGTCAATTGATAATACGCTTCTGACCAGATCTGTAATGCATCTGTTCTTTGACTTTGGTAAGTTACCGAAGGCTCATGCAGGCTAAGTTGCCCTTGGATTTCCCCCGGTAAGCTTTCATAATAATACTCAACAGCCTTACCTTGCACCCCTCTTTTACGGCGGTTTTTCCAGCCTTCTCGTCTTGCCATTAGGTTAATTCCCTGGGGTGATGTCGGGAGTCCTTCTAACCCAGCTAATTCTTTGGCAGTGAACCACAATTTTTTCATTTTTCACTTCACACTTATATTATGAAACCTGCTGTTGCAGCTTTACTAAAATGTCATCTGTTAAAAAATTTTTTAAATTCAATATAATATTATTTTTATATATTAATTATTTACACCTTAAGTAATTGTAAATTATTTATTATTAATTAAATCAATTAGTGCTAATGTGCCTTCACGCATAATAAATGTCAGGATAGTGTCTCGTTCATCATTAGAAAGCTGGTTATAAGCTTCCTGCCAAATAAAGGCATTATCATTTCGTTTTACTTGATAAGGAGATGAAGTTTCGTTAGCAAACTGCCCCTCAAAAATATCGATAGGTAAAGAACTAATATGGTACTCCAACGCTTTGCCTTGAATACCTCGCCTTTTACGGCTTACCCAGTTTTCACGCCTTGCCATTGCATTAATACCTTGAGTTGTCATGGGAAGCCCTTGTAACCCAAGCAGCTCTTTTGCCGTTAGCCATTCCTTGTACATGCTGACCCTCCTAGTCATGATGACAATTTAATTCTCAGTTGTTGAAAACTATCTATATTTTCTCAAAATCTCATTAACTCATTCGTTTTATTTATGCCTATAAATAATAATATACAAATTATATTTGTTATTAGCATTCTAATTTCTTTTAATAACAGACAATTAAATAATTTACTCACTAATAATTTAACTAATTTTATTAACTAATCTAGATATATTACGAGTACGAGTAAAAAGTAGCATTAAATATGCCATTTCTATCCCTAACTAGAAAGAGTTAGTTTTAACATCAAAGTTTTATCCTAATTCACAGTTATTCATTCTGACTTTCTATTTAATTTCATAAAAACCACGATAGTTTCATAAAATGAATTTTTAAGAAAAAATCAGAAATTATTTTGGGAAATTTCTGTTATTTTATTTCCAATAACTAAACGGATGTACTGAATGTATCATAATTTTCGGTTACTCGTACCACTAACTCTACATGATTCTAAGTGAAAAAAGGACTAAAAAATGATTTTACGGAAGTCGGACTGGCACCCTGCAGATATCATTGCAGCTTTACGTAAGCGTGGGACAACTCTTGCCGCAATTTCGCGCGAGGCAGGACTAAGCTCTTCAACGTTAGCAAATGCACTATCACGCCCTTGGCCTAAAGGGGAATGGATTATTGCCAATTTCTTAGCGATCCACCCCGCTGAAATTTGGCCAAGTCGTTATTATGACCCGATTACAGGGGATTTATTAGAAAGAAAAGTCAGAGTAAAAACACCAGCAGAAGATTAAAAATTGAATTGATATAATTATAACGCCGTGAATAATAAATCAATTTATTCACGGCATTATCCTTAGATGGCTCTCCGATAAAGAACGGTCTTGTTTATTTCATCCGAGAAAAACCGTCAGCGAGATCTTGTTTTAAGTCATCTAAATTTTCTAAGCCAATCTGCAGTCGTAATGTCGGTCCACCAGGGTTCCAATTAGTCACAGTTCGATATTCAGCACAATTAAATGGAATAATTAAGCTTTCAAAACCGCCCCATGAATACCCCATACCAAAAATTGATAAACCATCCAGCATTTTTGCAATATCTGTTTGGGTATATTTAGGGTCAAGTACAATGGAAAACAGCCCCGATGAACCAGTAAAATCCCGCTTCCAAATTTCATGGCCTGGGCAATCAGCAAATGCAGGATGTAAAATACGAATCACTTCGGTTTGTTCTTGCAGCCAATGTGCAATATTTAAAGCTCTTTCTTGAGCTTCTTTTAAGCGAATAGGTAAGGTTCGCAAACCCCGCAATGCAAGAAAACAGTCCTCTGCTCCCGGCAACATGGCCATGTAATCATAAGTTTCACGTAGTTTCGGCCACCACGCTTGATTCGCCGAGACAATTCCCATTAGCAAATCAGAATGGCCGCCTAAATATTTGGTGCCTGCTTCCAGCGAGATATCACAACCCAGTTCATGAGCTTTAAA
Organism: Providencia rettgeri; assembly: GCF_013255915.1. GTDB lineage: Bacteria > Pseudomonadota > Gammaproteobacteria > Enterobacterales > Enterobacteriaceae > Providencia > Providencia hangzhouensis. Next base: position 4,262,558 of record NZ_CP053896.1, read on the forward strand.
AAATAAAGGTGTCGCCCATGTATTATCAATAATCGTCGCAATGTCATGGCGTTTTGCAACCTCAACAATTGCAGGCACATCTTGAATTTCAAAACTTTGAGAACCTGGAGATTCTAAAAAAATTGTGCTGGTATTTGGCGTTACCAGTTTTTCAATGTCAGCACCAATCATCGGGTCATAATAGGTTGTGATGATCCCCATTTTATCCAACAGACCATGACAAAACTTACGTGTTGGCCGATAAACACTATCAGGCATTAATAAATGATCACCTGTTTTCAATGTTGTCAGCAATGCCAACACAATCGCGCCTAAACCAGATGGTGAAAGCACCGTCCCTTCGGCTCCAGCAAGAGCGGACCAAGCTTGCTCCAATTGCTTAATTGTTGGCGTGCCCGCTGTACCATAATTAAATTCCGCCCTATCATTGATTAAGGCATCAACAGTTGGAAATACGACCGTCGAACCGCGATAAACGGGAGCATTTACAAAACCAGCTTGCTTAGCAGGGTCTCTCCCTAGCTGGGTGACTTGTGTATCAACATGAAATTCAGATACCGCTTTTTTCTTCATGAGATCCTCTCAACAACATCATTATTTATTCGAAAAATTTAAAGAATGGAGATAGGCATAACAGCACACCAAAGAAAATGATGAACCACACTGTTGGGCCTTTAAATTTGTGTAATGCCGGAACTTTGTAAACCAGATAGCAAGGAATTAAGCAAGAAACGATACCAAATAATGGACCGCCAAGTTGCATGAAAAACAGAATAGAAAACCGTGTTGAAACCCAAAACCACAGTGCAATGATAACGCCTAAGCATACCCCATAATGTAGCACTGTTTGGTTAATGCGTTCTTCAGGAATAAATCGACTCAATAGATTGACAACAATGCCTTTTATTGCTTCTTGGAAGCCTAAATAAATTCCTAAGAATGCCGTCAAGATTGCAAAAATATTGAGTAATGCGGTCATCACTTTCACTATTGCCCCTGGTATCACTTGAGCAGCAATCGCTAATGCTGAAATATTCTGTTCAAAGGCTGATACGGCTTGCTCATGGCTAATTGAGAAAGTAAAAGAAAAAGCAAAAAACAAGACTGCAACGGCGAGAATAATATACGCAACACGGTTGGCGCGTATTGCTCGGTATGTCGCGATACGCTTATTACTTTCTATTTTACGATACGCAATGTTCATGGGGCTCAATATTTGCACAAACAATATAGAAAATAAGGTAAATGGTAGTGTTAAAAAAACATCTCTCATAAATGGGAGAAAATCAGGAAATGCTGTGATATTGGCAAAATTCCAATATGGAACCATCACTATACCAAGCAGTACGATAATACCGAATTTTACAATAACCATTGGACCAGAGACTTTAAACAGTAACCGCTCCCCTTGTGCAGCAATTGCGACTAATACTGAAATAATAATCAACCCATACCAAACAGAATCAGATAATAGCCCTTCCGTCAATCCAAACGTTTTAATGTAAGAAGCACTATCGAAGGTGACCGCCAGCGAGTAAGAGAACATTCCATGCAATAACATCAAAAAATAGGCAATCCCTAATGCTATCCCCCAGTTTTTACCTAAATATTGTGTAATAACACTGGCGTAGTCATTACATTCTTCAGATTCAGATAATGTTCTGAGATATAAATTTTGTAGCCAATAAATTGCTGGATAAGAAAGTATTGTTGCAGCAATAAAGACCCAAATACCTTTGATACCAATTTGCACAGGCATAAAAACAATCCCTGAACCAATTGCCATACCAATGCATAAAATAACCCAACCAACATCATATTTTGTAAAGGGGATCTTTTTTGTATTAATCGGATTATCTGCACTTGCCTGAATACTATTAGACATAGTCTATTCCTCAACGTTATAGATTTAATTATTAAAAAAGTTAGGAACAACAATATTGTGTAGAAGCTACATTTCTTTTTAAAACTGGTGTGGCATGAGTAAACTGCGATAAATTCACAATTATAGTATGCTGGAATAAACGGGTTTAATAGGGCATGACAATGCTAATAAATAAAAACACTTTTGCGTTTAAAGCAAAAATTGACAGCTACGCGATTTTTCGGCATTTAGAGTTATTCATCAAAATCGTCGAGTGTAATAGCTTCAGCCTGGCTGCAAAGAAGCTGAATGTAACGCCATCATCAGTTAGTCGAGGCCTTCAACAACTCGAAGATCAGTTGGGGGTTGTACTCCTAAAGCGCACAACGCGAAATTTTATTTTAACGGACGCAGGGCGCTATTTATTGCAACGATCGCAAAACTTATTAGCCGATCTCGATGACTCACTGGTCAATACCGCCAGCTTCTATCAACATGCTCAAGGGCAATTAAAAATTACCTGTTCTATTGCATTTGGAGTTTGTCATTTAATGCAAATATACAGTGAATACCGAGAAACCAATCCTAAAGTGAGTTTGTCTGTTGACCTTAATGACGAACTTATTAATTTAAATGAAGTTGATTTCGATATTGCATTACGAATTACCAGCCACCCACCTGAAAACTTTGCATTACGGAAAATTTGTAATATTAATTGGGTATACTGTGGAAGCCGTACTTATTTCGAACGATATGGTATTCCTCAATCCCCTGCCGATATTGCATCACACAATTGTTTAATTAATCCAAATATTCCTGACACCTGGCGCATGACGGATAAAGACGGTAGCGCATATCCTCTAGAAATTAATAATATGATTGAGGTAAATAGTAGTTTAGGGTTATTAGAGGCAGCACGCTGCCATCAAGGTATCGTTTGTTTACCTACTTATATGCTAGGCAATTATATTGAAAACGGAGAGTTGCTCCCTGTCTTATTGGATTATGACCCTAAATCCACCCCATTTGCCCTATATGCTTTATACCACCCAGCCCATACACACTCACCTAAAATCAGGACATTTATTGATTTTTTAGTAGAGAAAATACCATCAGATCCGCATTGGGACCATTGGATGCGACAGCATGCTTCATGATGACTTACCCAATAAAAAAGGTTGAGTTCTAAACGAAACTCAACCCTTCACATTCACTATTAGGAAAAATTAATTGGCATTAGCCATTAATGAATTTTTCACCTAATTCGATATCTGCTTTTAATACATCTAGCATGTCTTTCAGCGCTTTCTCTTCAAATGCGCTTAATTTACCGATTGGTAAGTGCTTTTCGATACCGTTTTTACCTAAAACAACTGGTTGTGCGAAGAAGCGAGCGTGTTCACCATCACCTTCAGTGTAAACACATTCAACTACATTGCTTTCGCCTTGGAGACCACGAATTAAAGATAAACCTAAACGTGCGGCTGCTTGGCCCATAGATAAAGTTGCAGACCCGCCACCCGCTTTCGCTTCAACGACTTCTGTACCTGCGTTTTGAATACGTTTGGTTAACGCGGCAACTTCCTCATCAGTGAAGCTAACACCTTCAATTTGAGATAACAATGGCAGAATAGTCACACCTGAGTGGCCGCCAATAACAGGCACTTCAAGGTCATTAACATTTTTGCCTTTCAGCTCAGCAACAAACGTATTAGAACGAATGATATCTAACGTCGTCACACCGAATAAACGGTTTTTATCGTATACTCCTGCTTTTTTCAGGACTTCCGCAGCGATAGCAACGGTAGTATTCACTGGGTTAGTGATAATACCAATCAATGCCTTAGGGCAGGTTTCAGCAATTTGTTGGATCAGATTACGGACAATACCCGCATTGATGTTAAATAAGTCAGAACGATCCATACCTGGTTTACGTGCAACACCCGCAGAAATAAGAACAATGTCAGCACCTTTCAATGCAGGTTTTGCATCTTCGCCGGCAAAGCCTGTCACTTTAACATCAGTTGGGATATGGCTTAGGTCAGCAGCAACACCTGGAGTAACTGGTGCGATGTCGTAGAGGGAGAGTTCTGAACCTGCTGGGAGCTGGTTTTTGAGAAGAAGGGCGAGAGCCTGACCGATACCACCTGCTGCACCTAGGACTGCAACTTTCATTCTGAAACTCCTTAATTTGTACTTTAAAAAGATATCACTTTATTTGTTATACACTTAACACATTACGTATAAAAAACAATTTGTTAACAGATAGAGAGAGAGTTTAACGCAAGAGAACTTGTTTATTAATTGCCAGTATTCTAAACAAATTCCTTATCTGTTAATGAGATAACGGGCACTTTTTTAACAAATAGTTTTTCAGGGTATTGCATTTCGCACAATAAGTTGTTTTTAGTGTATATTATTCAATCAAAAATATTTTTATTAACAATAAATTTACAGCAGACATCTGAAAAATTCATTGTTCTATTATGCTAATTTTTCATTCCCACAATTTACGATAAATAAATACTTCTGACTATCAGCTCGAAACAAGCTTATCTAACTTTAAGTTATTCACTGGTTATAAAATCATCATAACGCAATTTTGTTGCATAAAAATGCACTTTTACGGATAATACAACTTGGTTCAATGCAAAAGAATGGGTTAATTATGCGCACTCCGTCTAAACAAGAAGACTTGGTTAAGGCTTTTAAAGCCCTACTTAAAGAAGAAAAATTTAGCTCGCAAGCTGAGATCGTCACAGCTTTGCAAGAAGAAGGCTTCGAAAATATTAACCAATCAAAAATTTCCAGAATGCTTACCAAATTTGGTGCAGTTCGCACCCGTAATGCAAAAATGGAAATGGTATATTGCCTGCCTACAGAGCCTGGTGTCCCTACCGCTACCAGTCCACTCAAAAACTTGGTTTTGGATATAGACTATAACCCTTCTGTTGTCGTGATCAGAACTAGCCCTGGAGCTGCACAGCTTATTGCACGTTTGTTAGATTCATTAGGCAAAGCAGAAGGGATTTTAGGTAGTATTGCTGGTGATGATACTATCTTCTCAACACCGGCAAATAATTTCACCACAAAAGAACTGTATGAAGCGATTCTAGCGTTATTTGAACAAGAGCTTTAATCTATTGATATACATTAGCTTAAGAGGGAAATTGATTTCCCTCTTATTGTTTTTGTCTGTTTCTATTCTATTTTGAGACATCATTTTGCTATTTGATATTTTCCGTAACTTCATACACTACGGCTTTCACTTCCTAATGCCAATTGCCTTTGGTTACCTATTTTGGCGAAAAAATTGGAAACTAGCGGCCCTGATTATGATTGCCACGATGGCTATCGACTTAGATCATCTGCTAGCTGATCCGATTTTCGACCCAGAGCGCTGTGGCATTGGTTTCCACCCACTCCATTCCTTTTGGGCTGCGGTTGTCTATGTCGTATTATTATTCATGCCATCATGGAAACTTAAAGCCATTGCTGTTGGTTGTTTATTCCACCTTTTTACTGATTCAGTAGATTGTTATATGGGAAGTTTAAAAAAAGAAATGAATAGTCCAATAACATTAAGTCTCGTCACAGAACAGTGCCCATTGGGTATGCCAAACATAAAAAAACCCCAGTAATCATAAGAATCACTGGGGTTATCAAATAGCTAGCTAAGAGAATTTAATCATCTCGCTCTGTTTCTGCTTTCGCTTTCAAACCTGCGAGCAATTTGCCATGAATGCCACTAAAGCCACCGTTGCTCATCACCAAAATATGATCGCCCGGTTGTGCGGTTTCAATAATCATATTGGTAAATGCCTCAATATCTGCACTCCAACGCGCGGGTTGGACGCATTTTTCAGCGATGTCTGTCACCATCCAAGGGATATTGGCGGGTTGGAAAAGAAACACTTCATCTGCACGGCCAAGCGCAGGCGCAATATCATTTTTATTGATACCCATTTTCATCGTATTCGAGCGAGGTTCGAGCACCGCAAGAATACGTGAAGTTCCCCCAACTTTGCTGCGAAGTGCTTCTAACGTCGCCAAAATAGCAGTTGGATGATGTGCGAAGTCATCGTAAACACTGACACCATTTTCAACGCCTCGTAGCTCAAGACGACGACGTGCATTGATAAAACTATCTAAGGCGAGACAAGCTTCTTTTACTGGAACGCCCACATGGTGAGCCGCTGCAATCGCCATCAATGCATTTTGGATATTGTGGTTACCCACTTGTGACCAAGTGACTTCTCCAACTTTTTCTTGTTGGTAATACACCGCAAAATGGCTGCCATCGTGGCTGAGCTTCTCAGCTTGCCATCCGCCATGCTCCCCGCCCACCAGCTCTTGTTCACTCCAGCAGCCCATTCCAATCACTTGTTTTAAATGATTGTCGTTGTCCGGTGTGAAAATTTTGCCACTGGCGGGCACAATACGTACAAGATGATGGAACTGTTTTTGAATCGCTTCGAGGTTTTCAAAGATATCCGCATGGTCGAATTCAAGGTTGTTCAATACCAAGGTTTTCGGGCTGTAATGAACAAATTTAGAACGTTTATCGAAGAATGCACAGTCATATTCATCAGCTTCGATGACAAAAAACGGGCTTTCACCAATCTTAGCGGAGACATCAAAGTTACCTGGGACACCGCCGATTAGAAAACCTGGCTTGTAACCGCAGTCTTCTAAGATCCACGCAAGCATCCCCGCGGTGGTCGTTTTTCCATGGGTCCCCGCCACAGCCAGTACCCAACGTTCCGGTAACACATAGTCATGGAGCCACTGTGGGCCAGAAGTATACGGCAAACCTCTTTCTAATACGGCTTCAACACAAGGGTTTCCACGCGTCATTGCATTACCAATCACCACCATATCCGGTATTGGGTCAAGCTGAGCCGGATCATACCCCTGAATAAGCTCAATCCCTTGATTTTCAAGCAATGTGCTCATCGGTGGATACACATTGGCATCCGAACCCGTCACTTTATGTCCTAAAGAACGAGCCAATATTGCTAAGCTTCCCATAAAGGTACCGCATATACCTAAAATATGTATGTGCATTCTTTTTCATCCAATTAGCATGAGGTTGGTCACTATTCTACCCATCAAAAACAGGTTTATAAATGCATTAACCTATTAATCTTTTTTTTATTTAGTTAAACTCTTCCCGCGCGAGGGTAAATGCCCCGCAAAACCTCTGTCAATTTTATTCAGGACCTTCGTCATGAAAACATTAGGCGAATTCATCGTCGAAAAGCAACAAGATTTTCCTCATGCAACAGGTGAGCTGACTTCTTTATTATCAGCTATCAAACTGGGCGCTAAAATTATCCATCGTGATATTAATAAAGCTGGACTTGTCGATATTCTTGGCACTAACGGTGTTTCGAATATTCAAGGTGAAGTTCAGATGAAGCTTGACCTGTATGCAAACGAAAAACTGAAAGCGGCTTTAAAAGCACGCGGAGAAGTCGCCGGTATCGCCTCTGAAGAAGAAGATGAAATTGTCATTTTCGAAGGAGACCGCGCAGAAAACGCAAAATATGTTGTTTTAATGGACCCACTTGATGGTTCTTCAAACATCGATGTAAACGTTTCCGTTGGAACAATTTTCTCAATCTACCATCGTATCACGCCAATTGGCCAACCGGTTACAGAAGCGGATTTTCTGCAACCTGGTAACCGCCAAGTGGCTGCGGGCTACGTGGTTTACGGTTCATCAACGATGTTGGTTTACACCACTGGTGTTGGTGTACATGCGTTTACTTACGACCCATCATTGGGCGTGTTCTGCTTGTCTCATGAAAAAGTGATGTTCCCATCAGAAGGAAAAATGTACTCCATCAATGAAGGTAACTATATTAAGTTCCCGATGGGTGTTAAAAAGTACATTAAATATTGCCAAGAAGAAGATAAAGCAACAAATCGCCCGTATACCACGCGTTATATCGGTTCTTTGGTTGCAGACTTCCATCGTAACTTGCTCAAAGGGGGAATTTATATTTACCCAAGTACGGCAAGCCATCCAAATGGAAAACTGCGTCTTCTGTACGAATGTAACCCAATTGCATTTTTAGCAGAACAAGCCGGTGGTAAAGCCAGTGATGGAGCAAACCGCATTTTAGATATCATACCTAGCGAATTACACCAACGTGCGCCGTTCTTTGTCGGAACTGAGTCGATGGTAGAAAAAGCAGAATCATTTATGCGTGAATTCCCTGACACGGAATAATCTAATTCATTAATTATAAGGCGGGGCTTCCCGCCTTTTTTGTCCCTTTTTTTCACCAACTAGTGAGTTTTGTCCCCTTTTACGGCTATAATGTCCCTCACGCTATCTACTCTATTATTTAATTTGCCTAAAGGCGGCAATAAATGCGATGCCAGTGACAAATTAAAATGAGTAAATTCATTATTCACACAAAGGATACATTTAAATGGGCCTGAACAATGTACCGGCAGGTAAAGATCTGCCAGAAGATATCTATGTTATCATCGAAATCCCAGCGAACGCAGATCCTATCAAATATGAAGTTGATAAAGAGTCTGGTGCGCTGTTTGTAGACCGTTTCATGTCAACAGCGATGTTCTATCCATGCAACTATGGTTACATCAACAACACCCTGTCTTTAGATGGTGACCCAGTTGATGTATTAGTTCCAACTCCATACCCATTACAACCAGGCTCAGTCATCCGTTGCCGTCCTGTTGGCGTACTGAAAATGACTGACGAGTCTGGTGAAGATGCAAAATTAGTGGCTGTTCCGCACACTAAATTAAGCAAAGAATACGATCACATTAAAGATGTGAACGACCTGCCAGAATTACTGCGTGCTCAAATTACTCACTTCTTTGAACATTACAAAGATTTAGAAAAAGGTAAGTGGGTTAAAGTTGATGGTTGGGAAGACGCGGCATCTGCAAAAGCAGAGATCATCGAATCTTTCGAACGCGCTGCAAAAAAATAATATCCCTCTAGGGAGATTATGAAAGCTCTGGTTAATACCAGGGCTTTTTTTATGGGTTATAACCCGTTGATTGGTTCATAAAAAACGCCAGCTATCATGGCTGGCGTCCTGTATAACTATAGCATTCAATATAATATTGGATAGCTACTTTTCTTCATCACGTTTCAACCAGTCGCCACTTTTTATTTGGCGTAGACCATCAACGGAATGTTTATATAGATAAATCCAAGCATTGCCATACGGCGTTGGGATGAGCTCCCTCACATAGTCTTGAGAATTTTTCTTTAGCTCATCTAACTCTGTCAAAATGGACGGGTTGATTCGATAAACTTCGCACTCTATCGCCCCATCCCCTTTGACAACCGCTGGATAATATCCAAGATCATACAGTTCATAGCCTTCTAGCTTATGCTCACCAAGTAGCTGGGCATAAGTCATCCAGTGATGATTTCCTTGCTTTTGTCTTAAGCTGCCATAAACAATTACACGCATAATCTAAAACTCAAATTGGTAAAGGAGATCCAATGCCTGATTAACACCAGACACAGCTTCTAAATACAGTTTTGGCATCAATCGATAACGTAAAGTTAACGTCGCCAATGAGTCAAAGATACCAACTCCATACTTCACTTGTAAATCATTAGTGATCTTACCACTTACAACGACTTGAGAACCATCCCCCACACCTTGGGTATCGACGGCTAAATCAGAGACCCCAAATGTCTCACCAATTTTGCCCACGAGTTGCCCACTTTGTGCTACACCTAAGCCTATTAACATAGATGTCATTTGTGAACCATTTGCGTCCCCACTGTCTAAGCCCTCTCCTCTTAATAAGTAAGACAGCGCTTCTTGTTGTGTTTTCGCCGGTTCAGAGAATATTTCTACTTTCGGTTTATCTGCAAGCCCAGTGACCTTCACCCCTGCAATCACGCCATCTGCCGTGTTGTCTGGGTTACGTATAGCTTCTAAGTTTAAGAATGGTTGGTCCGCAGGGCCTGAGAACTGAATTTGCCCCTTACGTACAATCAAATCTTGCCCATAAGCACGGAAACGACCAGCTGGAATATCCACCTGACCATTGATGTGCAAGCCATGGATATTTTGAACCACTTTCAATAAACCCGTCAGGCGCGCTTTTAAGCCAAACGCATCCAATCGAACATCGTTACCAATTTTAATATCCAAATTGGTCTGAATAGGAATGGATGGCGCTTTTTGTTCAATTGGCTGTAAGTTGCTATCTAACATCACCACATCTGAAGATGCGCTTACCGCCGACTCAGGGAGCTCTTGAACAGTAATTCGAGCCCATGGAATATTGACCGTACCATTTAACGTGAGTACCGAAGGTGATGCATCAAATACAATATCCGGTTGAACATCAATTTGGATCATCGGCGGTAAAGAAACACGGAGGTTATTACCTCGCGCCATGATTTTTGCACGCCATGCATCAATATTGCGCCAATCTGCGTCACCATCAATGTTCAGATAGCCCTCTGGCGTGTTTATCTGACCATTCATGACTGAGCTCGTGCCGTTGAAATTAACACCTAAATGACCACTTTTGATATCAAACGGGATCATTGCAGATCTCACTTCTAAACTCGAAAGCGCTAAATTACCATTTAATAACGGGTTATTCGCTGACCCGCCTAAGAGTAGATTTCCACTTAAACGGCCATTCGCCACTTCCTTCTGGCCCAGTAACGGCTTGATTAAATCTAATGTCACCGAATTAATTTCAACATTACCCGACAACAAGCGACGTTTCTCAATATCAGACACTTGGATGTTACCGCGCATCTGTCCGTTATTAGCCAACCCAAATAACCAACTAAGGTCAGCCTTACCATTTTTCAACCCAGCACTTAACGTTAAGGTATCAAAAGCAATAGGCAAACGGGTTCCATCCACGAACTGAACCGCTTTGACATCATTTCCTCGCAAGTCCAGCTTCACTTGTGGCATGCTGCCATCCGCTTTCCAAATGGCATTGGCTTTACCCGTAAATACGCCACTGACTCGAGTATCTTGTGGCATAAATGGTTTAAGCATTGCGAGATCAAAACGTTCTAGCACGATATCCGCGCTACCACTTTTACCCGCTTTAATCGGTTTTGGTACACACAAACGGGCATTCGGGTTAACCCAACAATGTCTGCCAATAGTCACTTCTTGTGTTTGGTTGGCATAATCGAGTGACATTGCTTGGTTTAAGCGCCATTCACCCACCACCGTATCAAATAAGGTATTGGTTAAATTCCCTTTCCACACTTCAGTCTGCCGGTCAAAACTCCCCGCTAATGCTAATTGCCCAGAAACCGGCTCACCCTTCATATTTAATTTTAAAGTGTGCTGTTTTTCACTGCCTTTCGCATCTAAAGTCAGGTTATTGACGACAAGATCGCCTTGTTTTAGCTGACGTAGAACAACGGATAAATCCCCTTTAATTTGTTCGCCTGTTGCCACATTTCCTTTGATAACAATATTTTCGATAGCAAGGTCATCCTGCCACTTCACACCGCGTGCCGTAAGGTCAACAAGGGCTTCTGGTGTTTGTAAATTACCACGTAATTTCACATCACCCGCAATCACACCACCTAAGCCCGGTAGCAAACCATTGAGTGCAGGGGCATTAATTTTGGCATCAAGATTCCATTTATCGGCAAGAGAACCTTTTACATCAACATTGTTTTTACCTAATGCCAAATTAAAGTTCGGAATATCCCATTGGCCTGCTGCGTTACCTTTGGCTTTACCCCGTGCTTTTAAAAGATTATTTTTAACATTACCGTCTAAGATAATTTCAGGAATATCCAACTGCCAGCTGCCACCGTATAAACTTCCGCGTGTGGCAATTTTGCCATCCACTTTAGCAGGCCATTCAGGGTACTGTTTTGCCGTATTAATACCCGAAAGAGTCAATACTGCATTCCAACTAATCGCCTTGCTCCAGTCCGCAACGCCAGTAATATCCGCATTACCTTGCAAAGCGGCTAAACGTAAGCGAGTTAAATTAATTTGCTCTTCATTACCTTTCGCATCTAATAACAAGGTAGAAGGAGGGAGATCCTGCCCAGTGATCGCTGAGCGTACAGACATATCATAAGCCGATGGCCGGCCATTTAGGCGCAGACGTGTCCCATCGAGTTGATATTGCGCATCCCCCACTAACGGCCACGTTAACTTATCACTTTCTAATGTAAGCAAAATAGGCAGGTCTGCTTGTGACAAATCCGTTTCTGCATCTAGTTTTGCATTAATTGGCCCATGTAAATTCAATGCCAATTTTAGCTCATCAATCAAACCGCCTTTTAAGGAGAGATCTACCTTTTGCCCATCTAAATCGTCTAAACGGCTTTCCCCCACGACTGACAATGAGACTGGCCATTTATCTTGCAAGGTCGCCGTGCCAGATAACGCAATATTCCCCTGCGGTGCATCGACTTTTAACTGTTTAACGAGAACTTGTTGCCCTTCATTTGAAAGACTCAGGTGCAATTGGTTAATTTTGAGATCAGTCGCACCCGTTAATTGAAAATTCGAAGCATTAATACCGTCGACATTCAAATCAACAGGTAAAATAACTTCTGGTAATTCAGCAAGTAACGGTTTAGAAAATAGCGCTTTTAATTCATCTGCTAATGATTTTTGTTCATTAATCGGCGTTGGCTCTGGCTGTTTTTCTTCAGCGACGGCATCTGATTTGGTTTCAGGTAAATTAATCGCCAAATCAATGATATCAGTTGGAATAATAGTGATCGCTTTCCCTTCCCACGTGACCCCTGTGGTAAATTTAGCTAAATCAATATCCATACCATCCACATTGACGTGCGTTGAAACCAAAGCCAATTGATTCAAACGAATAGTCAAAGGCGCCTTGAGTTCAGTCAAAGGTTCAGATGGTGGCGTTTCTTCAGCAGGGGGAAATTGGGTGGTATCGACAGTAACAGTAACATTTTCCGTGCCTAAGTTGTCGACACATAGCTCACGGCTTGTTAAACAACCTAGACGTACCGCTAAATTTAATTTCCCCGCATTAACATCAACTCCCGGCATTTGATATTTAACGCCACTTAGCGTTAAGTTACTAATATCACCGTCAATTTTATCAATGGTTAATTCAGGAACAAAACGTGTCGCTGTATTTAATGCAAAGTGAAGACCTGATTGCGTTCCAATCACCCAACTGAGTGCGGCAACAACCAGAACGAGAATTAATAAAATGGAAAGACTGGTCCATTTTAGCCACTTCAACCACCTCATAACTCAGTCCCCAAGCCGATATAAAACTGTATTTTGTTGTTATCTGGATCACCGATAGGTTTTGCTAAGTCTAATTTTATTGGACCAACCGGTGAGACCCAGCGGATACCGACTCCCGCACCCGTTTTAAAATCATTATCTTTAAAGTTATCAACGGCTTCACCACTATCAATAAAGGTCGCTCCCCACCAATTTCCTGTAAAGTTATATTGGTATTCCACAGAGCCTACCGCCAATTTTGATGCCCCTGTCAGCTTACCTTTACTATCTTCTGGCGAGATCTTTTGATAACCATATCCACGCACGCTGCCGTCACCACCCGCAAAGAAACGCAAGTCCGGTGGAACTTTGTCGAAGTCATTGGTTTCAATCCAACCGATATTTCCACGAACGACAAAGCGATGACCTTCCCATGGCGTTCTGATCCATACATTTTTGGCTTGTAGTACAGCGAAGTCGATATCTGAACCCCAAATTTTATTCGAATAATCAATAGAATAGCGTTGACTATCTCCCCATGTTGGCATCACACCGCCGCGTTGGCGAATGCGGCTTACATAGGCCCCGGGATACAGCAACATCGTCGTATTCGTCACGTTAGCTTGGGTAAAGTTACTCAGCATCCAACGCATGTTTACGCCATATTGCCAACCGGATGAATAATCCCAGTTACGAGACACATTCAAGGTTGTTGTATTCGCTTGTGTATCATTCAAATCTGTCCGTTTAAAGCCCCCTTGAACCGCATAATATTGCTCAAGCGGGTTCGCTTTTAATGGAATTTTATAACTCGCATCAATTAATTGTTCTGGTTGGGATAAACTAATATTTGACGTTAAACTCTGCCCACGAGAGTTAATCCAAGGCTTATTCCATGTGGCTTTAACGCGAGGGCCGACATCGGTGGCATAGCCTCCCCCAAGCTCAATAAAGTTTTTCGCTCTAGGGGTCATTACCGCTTCCATCGGTAACTCATAAGAATTTGCTTTGCGCGCACTCACAATACGCGGTGTCACAATTGCAGAAGAGAACCAACCTGTTTCAGCTAACCGACGGTTAAACTCAGCAAGTTGCTCTGATGTGTAGTATTCCCCTTTTTTAAAAGGGGCTAGGTTATTCAGGTAATCTTCTCGGATTTGCGAACCTGAATAAGAAATTGCACCAAACCGATAACGTTCACCACTGTTAAAATCAAAATCCCAATAAGCCGCATGGTGATCAAGAGAAATACCCAGTTGGCTTTTCTCCATCATCGCATCAAAATAACCTTTGCGAACAGCTAAACTACTAAAGCGCCCTTTAAATTCTTCGTATTCGCCATCATTTTGAACTGTATCAAGCTTTGGCGTATATTGTTTGAGCATCTTTTCATAGTCGGGATCCGTTTTTGCTCCACCTTGCAATTCAACAGTCACTCCCTTCAATAAAATAGGTTCTCCAGGAGTGACCTTGGCGGTTAAAACGGAACGAGCAGGCGGGGTTTTTTCTTCATAGCTAAATTCAACCGTGGGTTGGTAGTAACCTAAAGGCTTTAAACCTTCTTTAATTGCTTTCTCAACACGGGCTCGAAAACGACCATTTGGCACAACTTCATCTTGCGATATATTAGACAGTTGTACTCGAACGTTTTGATTAAGTTGTCCTTCAAGGCCTTCAATATTAAGACGAAGATTAGCTGCGTGTACCACTGGCACTGCCGCAGTTAGGCAGAGAAAACAAATTAGAGGGTATTTCGACACGCCTACTCCTAAGGTGATTGTTCGATTGACTAAATACTTCATATCAATTTATTTTGAGTAAAATTCGCCATATACACAAGTTTTTATCCCTATTTTTAGATTATTTGTGTGGTCAATACATATAGGAATCATTATGCCTTTTAATAAATTTCACTCTGCAAGTATTGCACAACCTCTGCCCGGCAGAGCAACTGCTATGACTTACTCACCATATCATGCGCTTAACCATCATTCGATTGAGATTATTCCTAAGAATATGGAAATTGCTTATTTTGCCATGGGCTGTTTTTGGGGAGTTGAACGATTATTTTGGCAGCAAGCTGGGGTTTATTCAACTTCTGCTGGGTATTGTGGTGGAGTGACCCCTAACCCGACCTACGAGGAAGTTTGCTCTGGACGAACTGGCCACGCAGAAGCGGTTCGTGTCGTTTTTGATCCGCAAGTTATCAGTTACTCTCAACTATTGACATTATTTTGGGAAAACCATGACCCTGCACAAGGCATGCGCCAAGGAAATGACATGGGAAGCCAATATCGTTCCGCAATTTATACTGTGTCAGATGAGCAAGACCAGCAAGCGATGGAAACACTGCAAGCTTACCAAAATGCAATGAAAGCGCAGCATGACTCTCGTGCAATCACGACCGAAATAGCGCCCTTAGACACTTTCTATTTTGCCGAAGATTACCACCAGCAGTACTTATACAAAAACCCGAATGGATATTGCGGATTAGGAGGGATTGGTATCTGTTTACCACCTTCGTTAAACAAATAAATCAATAACTTAATACAGTGAGTTCATCTTCCCAACCATTCAAGTTGCTTTTCAATATGACTTAAAGCAGCTTGAATGATGATGAATATCTAGGCAGATAAATCACCTCAGTGCTATACTAATGCAACATATCAACAATTTGCGCATATTGCGCAACATATATTTGCATACTCAATATATTTAAATACACGAGACTATGCCTTCAGAGATTTTTGAATTTTATGGATTCTTCCTTTGATTGGCTGGATAACTTATGCTCAACAGTTTATTAATTGTTCTATTATTATGTGCAATTAGCGCATTCTTTTCTTTGTCAGAAATTTCTCTGGCAGCTTCCCGCCGCATTAAACTTAAACTTATGGCCGACGAAGGCAACATTAATGCGGCTCGCGTGCTTAAATTACAAGAAATGCCGGGAATGTTTTTTACCGTCGTTCAAATTGGTTTAAATGCCGTTGCTATCCTTGCCGGTATTGTGGGGGAATCTGCTTTTTCTCCAGCTTTGTACGATATCTTTATTCAATTTTTATCCCCAAGCTGGGCTCAACAAGTTTCATCAATCCTGTCATTCACCATTGTGACAAGCTTGTTTATTTTAGTGGCTGATTTAACGCCTAAACGCATCGGTATGGTAAAACCTGAAGCCATTGCGATTCGTATTGTGAATCCGATGCGCTTCTGCTTAGTGGTACTGAGCCCATTCGTCTGGTTTTTTAATGGCCTTGCTAACCTGTTTTTTAAATTATTCAAATTACCTACATCACGCAATGAAGATATCACTTCTGATGATATTTTTGCGGTCGTTGAAGCGGGTGCTGTAGCAGGTGTGTTACGTAAACAAGAACACGAATTAATTGAGAACGTGTTTGAGCTGGAATCACGTACTGTACCATCAGCGATGACTCCGCGTGAAAGTATCATTTATTTTGACAAAGACGAGTCAGAAGAAAGCATCAAACATAAAATTTCAACCCAGCCACATTCTAAGTTTCTAGTATGTGCAGGGGGTATTGACCATGTTATTGGTTATGTTGATTCGAAAGAATTACTTAACCGTGTACTCAATGGCCAGAGCTTAAGTTTAAAAGATGGTGTTCACATTAGAAATACGCTCATGATCCCTGACACCCTCTCATTATCAGATACCTTAGAAGCATTTAAAACAAACGCCGTCGATTTTGCTGTGATTCTCAACGAATATGCATTAGTCATGGGTATCATTACCATCAATGATGTAATGATCACTCTAATGGGGGACTTAATTGGTCCAGGGCAAGAAGAGCAAATCGTAGTACGTGATGAGAATTCTTGGTTAGTTGAAGGCGGAACGCCAATTGAAGATGTGATGCGCATTTTAGATATTGATGATTTCCCTGACTTTAGCAACTATGAAACCATCGCAGGGTTTATGATGTACCGGTTAAGAAGAATGCCGAAACGGACAGATTATGTGAAATATGCGGGCTATAAATTTGAAGTCGTCGATATTGATAATTACAAAATTGACCAATTACTCGTAACTCGCCTGACAACAGCGCCATCACCTGTCGTTGTACAACCCGGAAAAAATACTATTGAAACGGCTGGCGCAAAACAACAAACAAAAGATACAGGACATTAATGCTTGATAGCGAAGCCGTTTCTTTCAATGCGCCACCTATGTGGCGCGTTGTTAACCAAAAACTGCTGATTAACCTACCCCAGTTCTGCCTGCAATAATGAAACCTGTTTATTGACCTCACTCATCACATTGTAATGGCGCTTATCACTGATTTTAGGTGGTAGAATTTTCCCATAGTTAAACTCAAATGCCCCAAAATCCTTAATATAGAGCCTGCCACGGAATAGCGTTTTGACGTAAAGAGCAATCTTAGATGGGTTATAACGGTTAAAAATTTTCATTAGAACTTTGCCTCCCCTTTGTTCTTACGATATTCAATAACTCATACCGTATAATAATCATAGACCAGAAATTTTTATTTTGGTTCTAAAATTGCAGTTTTATTCAATTTACTGACATAACATGACACTGTAAATTAACTGTTAAAACCCCATAAACTTTGCTTTTATTCTAAATTTTAAAAAAATGTTAAATTACCTCTTGTAACTCATCCGATGAGCTATGCTATAAATAGTAGTCATCAGACAAACCACTAGGCTCACATGGCAAAATAATCAATCAAGGGGCTTTTATGATAAAAAATTATTTACTTTTAATATGCTTGCTTGGGGTATCTGCAGTAGCTTCTGCAGCAAATATTCAATTAAACCAATCTGTTCCTGCTGTTTCTGTCAGTGACAAGGGTGAGCTTGTCATGAATAATGACGGGAAATTGGATTATCAACCGTGGAAAAGCCAACAGCTCGTTGGAAAGGTGCGTACTATCCAACACATTGCTGGCCGTTCTTCAGCAAAAGAACTCAATGCCCCCTTAGTTGAGGCTATCAAGCAAGCCAAGTTCCCTCATGATAGCTATCAAACAACAACAATCATTAATACCGATGATGCAATTTTCGGTACGGGTGTATTTGTGAAAAACAGCGTTGAAGATAGCAAAAAAGAGTTTCCATATTCACAATTTATTGTTGATAGCGAAGGTACAGTGAAGAACGCATGGGGCTTGAAACCAGAAAGTTCAGCAATTATCGTATTAGATAATCAAGGGAAAGTGTTGTTTTTCAAAGATGGTGAATTAAATACCCAAGAAATTCAAAAAGTCATTAGTTTGTTAGTCTCATCACTAAACCAATAACGTCTACCTTTTGCAGTTACTAAGTTAGTATGTAGTGTGCGCAATTCGCACACTACAATTTCTCACACGCGACAGGTAGTTAGCCCTATCTCACTTGAGTTAAAAATAGTGAGTTATGCTAAAATGCCCTTACATTAAATATGCATAATTATGATTATTATTTTAATAAACAATCATAATTAATGCGCTTATTATCACGTTTTAGTTTCATTCCAATACACTTTGGCACAAAAGCCCCCATTAACGCCATGAGTAAAAATAACTTGTAAATGATGCAATTGCGCAATCCGTTTAACAATAGAGAGCCCTAAGCCACTCCCAGTTTTTTCTTGTCCCGGCGGACGATAGAAGCGCTCACCTAACCGCCGTAAAACTTCAGGTGTCACGCCATTACCATCATCTTGAATTTCAAGGTGATCAGCATACAAAATAATCTCCACTCGCCCCTCTATTTTTCCATAACGGATTGCATTATTGAGCAAATTTCTCAGCAACGCATTGAGTAGTAATGGCTGACCTTGAAAATCAGGGGGGCTAGCAACTAAAGTATTTATTATCGTTGTTTGCTGCTCTTTAGCTTCCGGCTCTACATCTTTTATCGCCGCTTCAATTAACTCAGGCCAAGATACAACTGTAATATCATCAAGTTGCGTGGATGACTCTAACCGAGACAACATCAGTAGTTGGTCAACAAGCCTTGTCGCCCTATCAATACCTTCCGATAAATTAGCCACTGCATGGTTACGGATATCTGCATTATTCCCTGCAATTTGCACCACTTCTGCCTGCACCCTTAATGCTGCAAGTGGGCTACGTAGTTCATGAGCCGCATCCGAGGTAAATTGTCGTTCACGAGCAAACATTTCATTAATACGGCCAAACAGTACATTCATAGAGTCAATAATAGGTCTTACTTCACTGGGAATTCGCGTCACTTGTACTGGGGTTAGTTCATCAGGTTTTCGGTGATATAACTGGTTTGCTACGTCCTTCAATGGGCGTAAAGCTCGTGTCAACAGCCATAAAAATAGTAATAACATGATTGGCAAAGCAATCAACCAAGGCATAAATTGTGCAACCATAATATCGGTTGCCATTTCTTGTCGGTATTCCCACTCTTGCCCTACTGCAATGATATATCGACCATCTTGAGATTTTAGCCACACAAAACGCCAAGGGTCGTCACTTCCTTGGATCATCCCATCGCTAAACCCTTCTCGCTTAAATTGATAGACGATGTCTCTACCGTTATCACCGTCGTTTAATACCATTTCGCCGCCTGGTGTAAAAATAGCAAATGCCAGTGCATCGTCATCTTGATGGCCACGGTTCTTTCGCAATAGTTTTTTGGTTTTAGTCAGTGAAGGCTGGCTCAATTCAAAGCCTGATGGTAAAACAGATAACCGTTTAGCAAACGCCATTTGCTGGGTATCAAACAGCTCATTAATCGTTTTATAGCTTTGGTACCACGCTAACGAACTGGCGATCCCCCATGTCAGTAAAGCTAACAAGAGCAGCATTAAAGTGAGTTTCAGCCTAAGACTAAATGTCTTCATCATTTATCATCACCTAATCGATAACCAACACCATGAATGGTTCGAATAAACTTATTGCCTAATTTACGCCTTAAATGATGGATATGTACCTCAACCGAGTTACTAGAGACCTCTTCATCCCAGTTATATAATTTCTCTTCAATTAAAGGGCGAGAAAAAACTTTATTTGGGTTATGCATAAATAAAGAAAGTAAAGCAAACTCTTTCCCTTTTAGTTGTACAGGTTCACCTTGCTGTGTCACCGTCATTGCAACTGGATCCATTTCGACATCACCATGCGTAAGTTTAGAAGATAATTGCCCACTTCGGCGGCGGATCAACGCTTGCAAACGCGCCATGACTTCCATTAAAGCGAATGGTTTACAAAGATAATCATCAGCCCCTTGTTGAAGTCCTTGAACACGCTGATCCAAAGCATCCCGTGCCGTCAAAATCAAGACTGGCTCATCACGCCCCTCCTTACGCCAATGCTTCAAAATATCCATTCCATCAATATTTGGTAACGAAAGATCGAGTACAACAGCGTCATAAGGTGCATCAAATAAAGCGAGTTGCCCCTGTTTACCATCCATAAACCAATCAATGGTAAATCCTAATTGGGTTAAGCCCACTTTTAAGCCATCACCAATTAACCGGTCATCTTCAATTAGTAGAATTCGCATAATCTACCCCCATATTAGAATATTATTATATTTATCCTATCAGCTATAATATGACTAGCTATTATTGGCAAAATTAAAAATATAATTCGTTAGTTAAGTTTCTTAAGATCCTGTTAAGATTTACTTGGTTTAATACCCTCCATACAAACAAGTTTACATCCAATTTGGAGATACCGATGATGAAAAAATTACCTGTAATTGCTTTAGTTGCTGCACTCGCAAGTGCACCTGTTTTCGCTGCAAATGGCGGGTTTGACGGCCCTGGCGCTGCCACAAATACAACAGCTCAAACCGGTGGTTTCATCGGCCCAAATAGTGGGGAAATGACTGTCGCAAAAGCACTTGATATGTCAGATGACAGCTGGGTTATTTTACGTGGGAATATCGTCAAACAACTTGACCATAAACATTATGAATTCACCGATGGTACTGGCACTATTAATTTAGAAATCAGCGAAAAGCGTTGGAACGGCATAAATGTAACACCAAAAGATAAAGTTGAAATTCGCGGTAAAATTGATAAAGACTGGAATTCAAGAGAAGTCGAAGTTAAACAAATCCAAATAATTAAATAACCCGCAAGTTTACAATGGGATCTGCTCTAAAGCAGGTCCCACTAAATCCTATTTCATACAGAAATTAACAGTGCTAAATTAACAAAATCATTTTTGGTTACTAAGGCTGCTTAATGACTGTAAAACTCCCTAACATACGGAATATTCGTGAGAAACTGCTTTCAGATAATTGGTATATTTTAAAAAAATATACTTATGAGTTACAACGTCGAGATGGTAGTTGGCAACAACAAGAGCGCGAAGTCTATGATAGAGGCAATGGTGCCGTTATTTTGTTATATAACAAAATAAAAAATAGCATTATTTTAATTCGTCAATTTCGTATGCCTGTTTATGTTAATGGCTATTCTGATTTTCTGATCGAAGCCGCCGCTGGTTTACTAGAAAACGCCTCACCAGAAGCTCGTATTATTGCTGAAGCAGAAGAAGAAACGGGTTTTAAAGTCGATAAAATTCAAAAAGTTTTTGAAGCCTTTATGAGCCCTGGTTCAGTCACCGAAAAACTCCACTTTTACATTGCTGAATATAGCGATAATAATCGTCGTAACGCAGGTGGTGGGCTTGAAGAAGAAGGTGAAGATATTGAAGTTTTAGAGTGGCCCTTCTCTAAAGCCGTTGATGCGATAAGAACGGGAGAAATAGTTGATGGTAAAACCATTATGCTAATCCAATATCTCGCCCTAAACTCTATTCTAAAAAGCTGATCCTATACTTATAGCTCATAATGATAAAATAAGTCATCGTGAGCTCTCCTATTTTTTATCAGTCATTAAACGAACGATAAAAATAAAACAAATCATAAAAAGACAATCAACTTTTATTATTTTGTTATTTAATTAAAAAATAAAATCATAAAGCCAAGATAAAACATATTTAGCTTTGACCTATTCGCTAAAAAACTTTAAATTCAAATAATATTAATTTTATATATCATCATTTTAAGAGTCTTATTTTTGCATCCAATGAATATCAAATAATTGTTATACATTACAGTCGGTGATTAAGGAGCTAAATAAAATGATACGCTGCGTTCGTATGTGGACAGGAGAAGATGGAAATTCTCTATTTGAAGAGGGCACTCTTGAGCTCAATAATATAGCAGGAGGCGATAACCAAACCCCTACCATTGCAGTCAACGAGCTTACCTTTCGTGAAACAGTTTCTGGCGGCTCTTTTGATTGGCATCAAGACCCAGTTCCTCGCTATGTCATTACACTTTCAGGCACTTTAGAATTCGAAACCAAAGATGGTTCTAAATTTATCATCAATCCAGGTGATATTTTACTTGCGCAAGATAATACAGGAACAGGCCATAAATGGCGGCTTATTGGTGATGAGCCTTGGCGTCGTGCTTATGTTGTCTATCAAGAAGGCACCGATCTTTGCTTCACTCCAACAAAAAAATAGGGGGCATCATGAGCAAACCCATTGCTGAGAATGTCGATATTGCTCTCATAGGTGCAGGGATCATGAGTGCAACGCTTGGTACATTTCTCAAAGAACTTGAACCTTCACTGACGATCGCCGTTTTTGAAAGGCTAAACGACTGTGCCCAAGAAAGTTCCCACCCGTGGAACAATGCGGGAACAGGGCATGCCGCTAACTGTGAGATGAACTATACACCACCAAATCCAGATGGTACGGTGGACATCAGTAAAGCCCTTGAAGTCAATACTGAATTCGATCTCTCTCGTCAGCTTTGGTCTTATCTGGTCACCAAAGGCAAAATTAAAGACCCACGTGACTTTATTCACCCATGCCCACACATGAGCTTTGTTTGGGGTGAAGACAATGTAAAATTCTTGAAACAACGCTACCAACAGATGTCTGCTCACCACTGTTACCACAACATGGAATACAGTGATGATCCAAAGCAGATCAACGAGTGGGCACCTCTGATCATGGAAGGTCGAGACCCTAAAGAAGCGATTGCGGTTACCCGTGTTAATACCGGTGCTGATGTCGATTACGGTGCGCTAACGCATTTATTAATCGCACAATTAAGCGAACAGCCCGGTTTTTCAATTCACTATAAACATGAAGTCATCGATGTTAAAAAAACCGCCGATGGCAGATGGAATATTGAAGTTAAAAACCTACTCACGCACGAGAAAACAATGACTTCCGCGAAGTTTGTGTTCGTTGGTGCAGGCGGTAGAGCAATCGAATTACTACAGAAATCAGGGATCCCTGAAGGAAAAGGGTATGGTGGATTCCCTGTCAGTGGTATCTGGCTGCGTTGTGATAACGAAGAAATTGCCTCTCGCCACCATGCAAAAGTCTATGGTAAAGCAGACAAAGGCTCACCACCAATGTCTGTTCCACACTTGGACACTCGTATTATTGGTGGTAAACGTTCTCTATTATTCGGGCCTTATGCCGGTTTTTCGAGTAAATTCCTTAAGCACGGCTCTTATTTAGACCTGTTTGAATCGGTTAAATTGAATAACATTGAACCAATGCTTGCGGTTGCGAAAGATAACTGGTCACTCGCAGAATACTTAGTGGGCCAAGTCCTGCAAACTTCTGCTCACCAATTTGCTATGCTGCAACAATTCTACCCAGAAGCACAGCATGAGGATTGGAAAGAGGTGGTTGCAGGGCAACGAGTACAAATTATTAAACCTGACCATGATAAAAAAGGGGTTTTAGAGTTTGGTACAGAACTGATTACTAGTGCGGATAAATCATTTACTGTATTGATGGGAGCATCTCCGGGGGCCTCCACAGCGGCATTTATTGCGCTAAACGTATTAAAAACGTGTTTTGATGAGCAACTCAAAGCCGATGGATGGGAAACACGTTTAAAAGACATCATTCCAACCTATGGGATTGACTTAAAAACGGATGCAAAAGCCTGTTTAGATATTCGTACAGCCACTGCCAAAGTGCTGCAACTAGATAATTAGTTATTAATTAGGTTGGGAAATCACTTCCCAACCTTTATTGATGTTTAGAATAAAATCACCCGAAAACCTGGATTTAAGAAAGACTCTCGAGGTGTATAATCGAGCGTTTTTCCATGCCAATCAACGACTTTTGCCCCTGCACCAATGGCAACCGCATGTCCAGCTGCAGTGTCCCAAATATTTGTAGGCCCAAAACGTGGGTAAAGCTGTGCTTTTCCTTCCGCAACCAAACAAAATTTGAGTGAAGAACCAATTTCTACTGTCGTGTGTTCACCCATTTGTTTTAAATAATCCATTAATTCATTGTCTTGATGGGAACGGCTGATAACAATGACTGGTGGCTTGGCATCATTCACATGAATAAGTTGCTTATGGCCACCCTCCTCCTTCCATGCCTGATTACCTTCAGCGTAGTACAGCAGCCCTTTCGCTGGGGCATATACTACCCCCATCGTTGGTACACCGTTCTCGATAAGGGCAATGTTAACCGTAAAATCCCCATTACGATTAATAAATTCTTTCGTTCCATCCAATGGGTCAATCAACCAATAGCGTTGCCAATTCTGCCTGACTGGCCATTCAGGAGGATCTTCTTCAGACAGTTGGGGGATATCAGGAGCAATACGAGCAAGGCCCGCGGTAATCACATTGTGGGCGGCAATATCAGCCTCTGTAACAGGCGAATTATCACTTTTGTGTTCAACCTGTAAAGGTTCTTGCGCATTATAAGTTTCCATAATCGCATAACCCGCTTCTTGAGCTAATTCGCAAATTTGCTGTAGCATATTATTCACCTCTCTGATGACCCTTTACTGCAAGAGTAGCAATTGTGTGAAATTAACGCCATAAAAAAAGCCCCAAAGTCCAAAGACGATGAGGCTTTTTAGCTGTGAACTGAACTAACAGAAATTATAAAATTTCAAGTAATTCAACTTCAAATACTAATGTACTGAATGGCGGGATTGATGCACCTGCACCACGCTCACCATAAGCTAATTGGTGGGGGATATATAATTCCCATTTAGAGCCGACTGGCATCAGGGTCAATGCTTCAATCCAACCTGGAATAACGCCGCTTACAGGAAACTCTGCTGGCTGCCCACGCTGTACTGAGCTATCAAACACAGAGCCATCAATTAAACGCCCTGTATAGTGAACACGTACGCGGTCTGAGCGAGATGGGATAGCACCATCACCTTGGTTAATCACTGAAAATTGTAAGCCAGACTCAGTCGTTGAAACACCATCACGTTTTTGGTTTTCATCTAGGAATTTTTGGCCTTCTTCCGCTAATGCTGCTTGGCGGGATACACGAACAGCGTCGGCACGCTCATGCACTTCACGCAATGCTTTGTGCAGAGTTTCAACAGGTACCGATGGCATATTGCCTTCTAAAGCGTCAACGAGGCCTGCTAGAATTGCATTTGGCACTAAACCTTCTAGCCCTGACTCTAATAATTGCTGCCCAACTTGTAGACCTATGCCATAACTCGCTTGAGCTTCTACCGAATCGAAATTTTGGTTTGCCATGAAAATACCCATATGATTTTGAGAAAATCCAAGAATAGCAGCCCCATCCTTATGGGTAAACCCAAACAATGAATCTAAAGAATAAAACTGATTGATTCCCGACAAATTTATTCAGTGTTCTCTGAAAAATTCAGCCCAACGCTAAAAAAGCCTAAAAAGGGTGCTAGTATGCGTATTAATACGGTCTAATTTACTCATTGCCTCATCAAGGAGGAGTGATGTTTAAACTTTCAAAATTTCATCGCTATGGTATTGCACTGCTCGCTTTAATTGTCGTGGTCGCTTTTTTTTGGCCTGCAAGCGAAAAATCCCCCAGCGATATTGTTCAAAACCAGCCTATCGTTATCCCACCACCTACTACCCCTGAGGTTGTGCCTGAACCGACTATTACACCGCCGATACCAGAGCCCGTGCCGGCACCTGAAGATAATTCACCTCTTTTACCTACTGAGCCCGAAATTATCCCAGAACCTATTGAGCCTGAACCTAATGAGCCTACGACGGTAACATCACCAGAAAAAACGCCTGAGCCCAAAACAACTCGCCCTTCTGCTAATGAATGGCAAAACTACCGAGTACAAAAAGGGAAGACGCTCGCACAACTCTTTCGTGATAATAACTTACAAGCCAATGACGCTTTTATTATGGCTCGCGTTGAAGGGGCTGAGAAACCACTGAGTAATTTACGCCAAGGGCAAAAAATTCGTCTGAAAGCAAATACAAAAGGTGAAGTTCAATTATTAGAAACTACTGGCTCTGATGGGAAAACTTATAGTTTCGCGCGGTTAAGTGACGGAAGCTATTACCGTACACCTTAGTTTAAACACCGACTTTAGGGTAGCATCCCGCTACCCTAATACTTAGTCTGAATTTGCACTATTTACCCCACCTTGGCTTAACAATATATAAATTTAGCGATATATAATAAATAGTCTCTCTCACTAACATGTTAAGCGATAAAAACTATCATGCTAAAGCGCAAATGGATTAACATATTTTTAGGTGTGGCTCTTTTATTACTTATCGTGATTGTTAGCTATATTTCATGGTTCAAGATCAATTCAAATGCGCTGTGGAACATCGTTAATACTCAATGTATTCCATTACTTCCAACAACACTGCCCTGCTTGAAAGTAGAACAGGAAAAACACTATGTATTATTCAAAGATAAAAAAGGGCCTTTACACAACTTAATTATCCCGACGGAAAAGATCACAGGGATAGAATCTAGCCAATTATTGGAACAAAACTCACCCGACTATTTTGCTATCGCTTGGCAAGAAAGGGGCAGTTTGTCACAACAAACAACCCACCCAATTCCTGAACATTTATTGGCCATTGCGGTAAACTCCCAATATGGTCGCTCCCAAGACCAACTCCATATTCATATTGCCTGCTTAAAACCTGAGATAAATGAAACGCTTAATCAACTTTCATCAACAATAACAACACATTGGGCTTCTTTATCTTCTAAACTAGCGGGTCATCATTACTTAGCCAAAAAATTTCCGGAAGGCTCACCCCATGTAGAAAATTCGTTTCATCAACTAAACGAATATGTCATCAAGCATCACGATAAAATGGGTAATTTTGGCCTAGCAATGGTACAGCTTAAAGATGGCTCTAAGATATTACTTGCCAACCGATTGAATTTTTGGGATTTGAACTTAGGTTCTGCGGGTGAATTACTCGACTACCAATGCTTAGCTAATCAATAAATACAAAAATATTGTCTAGAAAATAAAAAACACCGGACTTAGCCGGTGTTTTTATTCGCATCATGGATAACCCAGTGATGCATATCATCATTATTGATTACTCAGCAACGATGATAACGTTCAGCTCTGCGAAAACATCGCTGTGTAACTGGAAGTGAACTTCGTGGTCACCAGTAGTACGCAGAACGCCGTTTGGCAGGCGAACTTCGCTTTTCGCGATTTGAACGCCAGCCGCAGTAATTGCGTCAGCGATATCACGAGTACCGATTGAACCGAACAGTTTACCTTCGTCACCAGCTTTAGAAGCTAAAGTTACAGAACCCAGAGCAGTAACAGCTGCTGCACGAGCCTGTGCTGCTGCCAGAACGTCAGCTAATTTAGCTTCCAGTTCAGCGCGGCGAGCTTCGAAGAATTCGATGTTTTTCTTAGTCGCAGGAACAGCTTTGCCCTGTGGAACTAAGAAGTTACGAGCATAGCCCGATTTAACGTTAACCTGATCACCCAGGCTACCTAGGTTAGCTACTTTATCAAGCAGAATAACTTGCATTACCTTATCCTCTATTAGTCGTTAATGGACTGTACCAATTACTGATGACGATCAGTGTATGGTAACAGAGACAGGTAGCGAGCGCGCTTGATAGCACGAGCGAGCTGGCGTTGATATTTTGCACGAGTACCGGTGATACGGCTTGGTACAATTTTACCACTTTCAGTGATATAGTTTTTCAGCGTTGCGATATCTTTATAGTCGATCTCTTGAACGCCTTCCGCTGTGAAACGGCAGAACTTGCGACGACGGAAATAACGTGCCATATGGCTAGTCTCCAGAATCTATCAAATCAATCTGCTCGGCATGGAGGACTATCTTGCTAATTCCATTGCGCCCTTGATGGGTACTAATGAAACCGCTTACTGTAATCCAACTGCCGACCGTTATACTGTGAGTATGGGCTTGTAAGGTTTGTCCGCTGGCGATAATGGGCATTCTGCACCATGCTTGCCTTGACAGTCCTGCTTCCAGCTGCTGTGAACGATGTTCTAAAACAAACTGGCAGTGAGGAATGCCTGACGGACTCACTTTTCGAATCAATGCTTTACAGACTGTACCTGTTAACACCAAACGATTAGTGGTCACCTGCGCAATTACTCTTCAGAATCCCCAGTTTCTTCTACTTCTTCATCCTGATATTCATCAGACATGTCACGGCCACGACGTTCGTCTTTAGCTTTGACCATTGGAGAAGCTTCTGTTACTGCGTGTTTTAAGCGCATAACCATGCTGCGGATAACGGCATCGTTGAAGCGGAAGTTAGTTTCCAGCTCATCAATCGCTTCCTGCGGCGCTTCTACGTTCAGAAGAACATAGTGTGCTTTGTGCAGTTTATTGATTGGGTAAGCCAGTTGACGGCGGCCCCAGTCTTCCAGACGGTGAATCTGACCTTGTGCGTTAGTGATAACAGCACTGTAACGCTCGATC
The DNA here is from genome assembly GCF_013255915.1 of Providencia rettgeri. Lineage (GTDB taxonomy): Bacteria > Pseudomonadota > Gammaproteobacteria > Enterobacterales > Enterobacteriaceae > Providencia > Providencia hangzhouensis. The sequence continues at coordinate 4,291,362 of NZ_CP053896.1, forward strand.
ATGCCCGGAACCTGTTCGCTTTGGTCAGGATGGACCATAAAAACGATTTCGTAATGACGCATTAGTAGTTGCTCCTTACGGATTATTAGCCTCCTGTCTGGGTTAACCGCGGCCCGCGGAGGCAAGGAACTTATTGAGTGCGGCTAAAAAATTGACGCGTAACTATACCCATCCCTGAGATAAAACTCAAGAGATGGATACCGTTTTACATTAAATATTATTTTTCTACAGAAACAGGTAAGCGCTGACGCACCGCTTCAAATAAACAAACCCCTGTCGCCACTGACACATTTAATGATGACACAGAGCCCGCCATTGGAATACTAATTAACTCATCACAGTGCTCACGAGTTAAACGGCGCATGCCTTCGCCTTCAGCTCCCATAACCAAGGCTATCGAGCCGGTTAATTTGCTTTGGTATAAATTATGGTCAGCTTCACCCGCCGTTCCCACAATCCATACATTGTATTCTTGTAGCAAACGCAATGTCCTTGCCAGATTCGTCACACGAATAAGTGGAACATTTTCTGCCGCGCCACAGGCCACTTTTTTCGCGGTTGCATTAAGCTGAGCAGATTTATCTTTAGGAACAATCACAGCATGAACGCCAGCGGCATCAGCGCTACGTAAACACGCGCCTAAGTTATGTGGGTCTGTTACGCCATCTAATACTAATAAAAATGGCGATGATGTGTTCTCCAATAAATCAGGCAGATCACCTTCTTGATACTGTTTACCCGGTAATACTTTCGCAATGATACCTTGGTGAACGGCGCCTTCGGTTTGGCTATCCATCCATTGACGGTTCGCCACTTGAACAACAACACCTAACGCTTCGATTTCATGCACCAGCGGCATTAATCGGCGGTCTTCACGACCTTTCAAAATATAGACTTCTTTAATGCGTTGCGGTGAACGCTCAAGTAAGGCTTTCACTGCGTGAATGCCATAAATCATTTCGCTCATAAATTTCTTATTTATATTAATAAATAGTAAAGTGGCGTGTTAGCGCCACTTTGGTTAATAACGATGGTTAATAACTACAGCAATACCATTATCCCTCTTGTTTTTGGGATTTTTTTGCAACGCGTTTAGCTTTTAATTTTGCTGTAATTTTTCTGGTTTTATCGGAAGGCTTTTTGCCTTTTCCTTTCCCTTTCGCCTCTGGCTTAGCCTCAGCTTTTTTTCCTTTTTTATCGGAACGACGAAATGCAGAATCAGGCTCGAAGTTTTTATCTTTACTCGCATCCGCTTTTCGACGAGCTGGGCGTGTAGCATTTTTAACTTCTTGCTTCATTTTGTCCCGCGCCGTTTTGCCCGGGTTTTTCGCTTTACGAGTGGTTGAAATTAATGCGAAATCGATGGTGCGTTCATCCATATGCACCGCTTCAACACGAATTTCCACTTCATCGCCAAGACGGTAAGTGGTACCTGATGATTCACCAATTAAACGCTGACCGACCGCATCATAACGATAGTAGTCATTATCCAACGTTGAAATATGCACTAAACCATCAATAAATAAATCATTAAGGCGAACAAAGAAGCCAAAACCGGTCACACTGGTAATTAAACCTGTAAAGGTTTGGCCTACTTGGTCCTGCATGAAATCACATTTCAGCCAGTCAGCCACATCACGTGTTGCTTCATCAGCACGGCGCTCAGTCATTGAGCAGTGCTCGCCAAGCTGTAACATGCTATCCATGTCTGAATGCCAGCCACCCGTTTCCGTCCAGCGTTTATCTGAATGACCATGTTCTTTAGCCAGCAGATATTTTATCCCGCGGTGTAACGTCAGATCTGGGTAACGACGAATTGGTGATGTAAAGTGAGCATACGATTTCAAACCTAGACCAAAGTGACCGCGATTTTCAGGATCATAAATCGCTTGTTTCATCGATCGTAAAATCATGGTTTGTAGTAATTCATGATCAGGGCGTTCAGCCACTTCATTCATTACCTGCGCATAATCTTTCGGCTCAGGCTTCATTCCGCCCGGCAAAGTCAACCCTAATTCACTAAAAACAGAGCGTAAATTCATCACGCTTTCTTCTTTAGGGCGGTCATGCACACGGTACAATGCAGGCTCTTCATTTTTCTCAACGAACCGAGCCGCCGCAATGTTAGCCAAAATCATGCACTCTTCAATCAATTTATGTGCATCATTGCGCTCTACTGGCTCAATACTTTCAATACGTCGCTCCGCATTAAAAATAAATTTCGCTTCTTCAGATTCAAAAGAAATCGCACCACGCTCAATACGTGCAGCATCAAGTGCTTTATATAATTGATGCAAATGCTCAATATGTGGCACTAGCGCTTTATAGTGCTCGCGCAGTTCTTCGTCTCCTTCCAAGATTTTCCATACTTTTGTATAAGTTAACCTTGCATGAGAACTCATAACCGCTTCATAGAACTTGTATGAAGAAAGCTTACCAGATGCCGACACCGTCATTTCACACACCATACACAGGCGGTCAACACCAGGGTTAAGTGAGCACAGACCGTTCGATAAGACTTCCGGTAGCATAGGAACGACTTGAGATGGGAAATATACCGAATTACCGCGGCTACGCGCTTCTGTATCCAGAGCCGTTTGTGGGCGGACATAATAGCTTACATCCGCAATCGCCACCCATAAGCGCCAGCCACCGCCTTTCTTCGGTGCACAGTACACTGCATCATCAAAGTCACGAGCATCTTCACCATCAATCGTGACTAACGGTAAGTCGCGTAAATCCACGCGCCCTTTTTTCGCAGACTCAGGGACATGTTCACTTAGGTCAGCGACTTGTTTTTCAACTTGTGGTGGCCATGAATGTGGGATTTCATGAGTACGTAAAGCGATTTCCACCGCCATACCTGTGCCCATTGTTTCGCCTAATACTTCAATGATATTCCCCACCGCTTGCGAGCGACGTTGTGGACGAGTGACTAATTCAACCACCACCACATTACCCATTCGAGCGCCAAGAACACGATCTTTCGGTATCAAAATATCAAAGCTTAAACGGCTATCATCCGGTACGACAAACCCCATCCCCGATTCGATAAAATAGCGACCAACAATTTGGTTATTACGCGGCTCTAACACACGAACAACCCGAACTTCTGTACGCCCTTTACGATCTTGCCCATAAGGTTGCGCCAAGATAACGTCCCCATGCATGGCGCGTTTCATTTCATCTTGAGATAAATAGTAATCTTCCTTTTTACCATCAACACGTAGGAAGCCGTAACCATCACGGTGGCCAATGACTTTCCCTTTTAATAAGTCTAAACGCTCCGGTAATGCATAACACTGACGGCGAGTGAAGACCAGTTGACCATCACGTTCCATGGCTCTTAACCGACGACGTAATGCCTCTAATTCATCTTCTGTCGATAAATTCAATAATTGTGCGATTTCTTCGCGGTTAGCTGGTGCAGTACGCTTCGAGATAAGGTCAAGAATATATTCTCGACTTGGAATTGGGGACTCGTATTTTTCTGCTTCTCTTTCCTGAAAAGGATCTTGTGACATCGTTACCTCCGTTGTCATCAGAATTCATAACTACCGCAAATGCTAATCAAGCAGTAGTTGATAGAGCGGGCTGTTATCTTTCACCATGTCCGCCAGCGTGTATTGATCAAGTTCTTGTAAAAACTGCTGTATTGCTTGGTGTAGCACACCTTTTAAACGACACGCAGGTGTAATGTGGCAAAACTCGCCACTACAATTAACAAGAGTCAGGGGTTCTAATGCTCTAACAACGTCCCCTATACGAATTGATTCTGCTGGTTGTCCTAGTGTAATCCCGCCATTTTTGCCACGAGTGGCTTTAATATAACCTAAGTGACTGAGTTGATTAATAATTTTTACCATATGGTTACGAGATACACCGTAGACCTCGGTGACCTCAGTAATACTGGTCATTTTCCCTTCACCCAGAGAAGCCAGATAAATAAGAGCTCGTAACCCATAATCTGTAAAACTAGTCAGTTGCACAATCACCTCAAAATTTTAGCTATAACGCTGTTGGCCGCAAATCAGTGGCCTAAAAACATGTGACTTCTTTTAAAATTCACATTTACTATTTCTAACCCAACACATTCAGTTTTCTGAATAAAATATAGCATGCTAATAAATTATATGTTGCTAAATACAGTTTAACGTATAACACAGGTCAAATATGCATTTAATTGCACAGAATTTGCACACAAAAGTGACTTAATTCAATCATTATGGGGAATTTTGACTGTTTTATCAAAGAAGCGACATATTGGAAGGAGGTAAAGCAGTAAAAAAACTGCGCCCGTTTAAGGCGCAGTCAGTGTTATTACTCAACATCAAATGGATCACGCAGGATCATGGTCTCTGAACGATCTGGGCCCGTTGAAATAATATCAACTGGAATACCCGTGAGTTCTTCAACACGTTCGATGTAATTCAGAGCTGCTTGTGGCAGTAATTCTCTTTGTTTCACACCAAAAGTTGTTTCTTTCCAACCTGGCATTGATTCATAAACTGGCTCTAAACCATCCCACTCATCAGCAGCTAAAGGTGTTGTTTCTAACACTTTACCATCTGGACGACGGTAGCCTACACAAATTTTGACTTCTTCTAAACCGTCTAAAACATCCAGTTTAGTCATACAGAAGCCTGACAGTGAGTTGATTTGTACCGCACGATTAATCGCAACGATATCTAACCAACCAGTACGGCGTTTACGGCCTGTAGTTGCACCAAATTCTTGGCCTTTTTCACGCAGGAACTCACCCACTTCGTCAAACAGCTCAGTAGGGAATGGGCCCGCACCAACACGTGTTGAGTAAGCTTTGATAATACCTAATACGTAGTTTACATAGCGAGGACCTAAACCAGAACCCGTCGCCACACCGCCAGCAGTCGTATTTGAAGAAGTTACATAAGGATAAGTACCGTGGTCGATATCTAATAATGTCCCTTGTGCGCCTTCAAACATCACTAATTCATTCTTCTGATTTGCTTTATAGAGCAGATCAGAAACATCAATTACCATGCCAGTTAGGATATCAGCCACAGCCATAATATCATCTAACGTTTTTTGGTAATCAACAGCAGGTTCTTTATAGTAATGAACAAGTTGGAAGTTGTGGTATTCAACGATTTCTTTTAATTTTTCTGCAAACGTTGCTTTATCGAATAAATCACCAACGCGCAAACCACGACGTGCAACTTTATCTTCATAAGCAGGACCAATACCACGACCTGTTGTCCCAATCGCTTTGGAACCACGTGCTTTTTCACGCGCATTATCTAATGCGATATGATAAGGCAGGATCAGTGGGCATGCTTCAGAAAGACGTAAACGTTCCCGAACAGGAACACCGCGGTCTTCCAATTCTTTCATCTCTTTCATTAATGCGTCTGGCGCTAAAACAACACCATTAGCAATAATGCTGATGACATTTTCACGAAGAATACCGGATGGAATTAAGTGGAGAACGGTTTTTTCACCGTTTACAACAAGAGTATGGCCAGCATTATGGCCGCCCTGATAGCGAACTACATATTTAGCACGCTCTGTCAGCAAGTCAACGATCTTGCCCTTCCCTTCGTCACCCCATTGGGTGCCCAGTACGACAACGTTCTTACCCATTTTGAAATACACTCGGTTGCTTAAAAATGAATTCTACCATCAAAAATGAACTGTTCCAGTGATATTTTGGCAATACAAAAATTTTTTTCTGGAAAGCAAGTAAAATGGTATTTTTTATTTCTGCCGTAAACTCAAAATGAATGCCATCAGTTGAGCAGCTCAAATTTTCCCTGAAAAATCTTATACTTAAAACGACAGGCGAAAAAAAGCCCACCGAAGCGGGCTTTTCTTTAATAGATTAACAGTTATTTTGCTAGGTTGCACGCAACTTAGCTTGTTATTAATCTGTCGCGCGAAGCTTAGTTGGTGCCTTCATAAAGCGGAAGAAATCAGTGTCTGGGCTTAATACCATCACGTCTTCACCACTCTTGAAGCTTTGCTCATAGGCACGCAAGCTACGAATAAACGCATAGAACTCGGGATCTTGGTTGAATGCATCAGCAAACAGTTTCGTTGCCATCGCATCACCCTCACCTCGGTAAGTTAGGGCGGTACGTTCTGCTTCAGCCAACGTTTCTGTTACTGTTTTATCTGCAACAGCGCGGATCTTAGTCGCTTCTTCTTGACCTTGTGAACGATGTTGACGTGCAACTGCTTCACGTTCTGCACGCATACGCGCATAGATAGCTTCAGAAACTTCGTTTGGCAGCTCAATACGTTTAATACGTACATCGACAACCTCGATACCTAACGCCGCCATACTGTTTGCATTCACAACCAGTGGCTTCAGGTTCGTTTCCTCTTCAACACGTTTTGCTGCATCCGCAATCGCTGCATCCGCTTCTTTTGTTGAGTCGTCAATTGCAGTACCTTTGTTCAAAGCATCACGCACATCAACAGTTAAACGACCACGTGAATCAGTGATAATGTCTTTAACGCTTAAACGACCAAACTCAGAACGTAAACGGTCACTAAATTTACGTTTTAACAGGGTTTCCGCTTGGAATGGATTACCACCGCCAGTCGCTACATAGTAACGACTGAAATCAGTCACGCGCCATTTCAGGTAGGAGTCCACCATTAAGTCTTTGTTTTCACTTGTCAGATAGCGGTCAGCTTGAATTTCAAGAGTCTGAATACGTGCATCCAACATTTTCACAGTTTCAATAAATGGAACTTTGAAATGCAGACCCGGCTCATAAATGATCGGTTTGTTTTCAGAGTCACGTAGAACTTTACCAAAACGCAATACGATACCGCGGTCAGTTTGAGGAACAATAAAGATAGATGCGTATGCAACTGCCAAGATGGCAATAACGATAACAATTAGCGATTTACGCATGATTATTGTCTCCCTACTCTAACAGCATCACCACGAACAGCGTTGTTTGGCTGTGCTGGTGTTGCAGCAGATGATGACGAACTATTGCTTGGCGTCGCCATTCTTGCTGACGGATTAGCTTTTGACGTTGAAGCCGCATCTGAATTTGTACCGCGCATGATTTGATCCAGCGGCAGCACTAACATGCTGTTGCTCTTATCATTCGCAATCACTTTACGTGTATTACTTAACACACGCTCCATTGTGTCGATATACAAACGCTCACGGGTGATTTCTGGCGCAGCACGATATTCAGGTAACATTTTCGCAAAACTTGCCACCTCACCCTCTGCTTTGAAGACCACACTCGCTTTATACGCTTCAGCTTCTTCAATTAGGCGTTGTGCGTTACCTTTTGCCAGTGGAAGAACTTCATTTCGATAAGCGTGCGCTTCACGAATGGTTTTTTGCTCTTCTTCCCTTGCTGAGATTACGTCATCAAATGCCGCTTTAACATCTTCAGGTGGACGTGCTGCTTGGAAGTTGACGTCAAGCAGTGTGATACCCATCTTGTATGGTGCAATTGTTGCTTCGAGCTCTTTTTGTGTAACATCACGGATAAAAGCACGATTCGTAGTCAGTACTTGCTCCATCGCAGACTGACCGATTACACCACGCACAGCACTATCTAGCGCCTGACGCAGACTATTGTCTGGGTTTGTGACACTAAATAAATATTGCGCAGGGTCGGTAACACGATATTGAACGTTCATTTCAACGCGGATCACGTTTTCATCTGACGTTAACATCATGCCATTTGTCGCTTGTTCACGTACGGTTTCTACGTTGACAGGAATGACCCTATCAATGAAGGTTGGTTTCCAGTTCAAACCAGGCCCAACAATACCACTATATTCACCAAAACGTAATACTACGCCACGGTCACTTTCTTTGATGGTGTAGAAGCCTGAACCTGCCCATACAACAACGATAGCAGCAAGAGCTAACATACCTAAACGGCCACTGATTTGTGATGGTTGTTTATTATCACCATCACCACCGCCGCCTTTATTTCCACCAAGCTTGCTGCCTAGTTTACGAAAGAGATCGTCGAGATCATAAGCCCCACGTTTTCGACCACCTTTGTTCCCGCCAGAGTTGCCGCCTTTATTGCCGCTTCCCCACGGATCGCGGTCTTGTCCGTCATTACCGGGCTGATTCCACGCCATGTTTTAGCTCCATTCTTTATGATTGATTTTCAGGGCTAAGAGCGATAGGGCTCTTAATATCAATTCCATTGCCTAACTATATTATTAACGGCCAAATTATTAACGGCCAAAGCATTATTAATAACCAAAGCGATTAAATAACATAGTCAGGTAATTGCTGCTCTTGTTTGCACAGACGCCGCCAATCCACCATTGGCATACGCACCTCAAGGCCAATTGAGCCGTCTTCTTCCTGCCATTCACGTTCGATTGACTGAAGTTGATAGAAACGGCTACGTAAACGGCCTTCATTCGGTGGTAAACGCAATTCAACATGTGCGATTTCACCTGAAAGACGTTCCGTCAATGCCTGTAGCAACAATGGGATACCATCACCCGTTTGCGCTGAAACCCAGACACGAACCGGCTTGTTATCCTCATCTCTGTCAATACGCGGGACAAAATCCTCCAGCATATCAACTTTGTTCATCACTAAAAGTGTTGGTATTTCATCCGCTTCGATTTCTTCTAACACACTTTCAACTGCATGAATATTTTCATCCAAGCGATTGTCAGCTGCATCGATAACGTGCAGCAATAACGTTGCTTCACGTGTTTCTTGCAGGGTTGCTTTAAATGCTGCAACCAAATCATGGGGTAAATGGCGGATAAAACCCACAGTATCTGCAAGAACGACAACACCAACATCTTCTACATCAATACGACGAAGTGTTGGGTCAAGTGTTGCAAATAACTGGTCAGCAGCATAAACATCAGCGGCCGTCATGCGGTTAAACAAGCTAGACTTACCAGCATTGGTATAACCGACAAGCGAAATAGTCGGGATATCTGCCTTACTTCTCGCTTGACGCCCTTGTTCACGCTGTTTTTCCACCCGACTAAGACGAGATAAGATTTGTTTAATTTTATCTCTTAATAGCCGGCGGTCAGTTTCAAGTTGAGTTTCACCGGGGCCTCGTAAACCAATCCCGCCTTTTTGTCGCTCTAAGTGCGTCCATCCTCTCACTAAGCGAGTCGATAAATGCCTTAATTGAGCCAATTCAACTTGAAGCTTACCTTCGTGTGTACGTGCGCGTTGAGCAAAAATATCTAAAATTACCCCTGTACGGTCAACCACCTTACATTGGCAAATCCTTTCGAGATTACGTTCTTGAGCAGGGCTTAGAGTATGATTAAACAACACCACATCTGCACCACTTTCCTCAACAGCTTGGGCAATTTCTTCTGCTTTACCTTCCCCAACAAAAAACTTTGGATGAGGAGCTTTACGACTGCCCGTGACTATTTGTACTGGTTTTACCCCAGCAGATGTCACAAGTGACTCAAATTCTGCCAGATTATCAACGTCTTTCTCTTGAGAAAAAAAGACATGGACTAATACAGCTAGTTCACCGCCTTCATACCTATCAAACAAGGTGTAACCTCTTAGGCTAAACAATAATTGCAAAGGAAAAACACAGGTACAGTCTCCCTACCCATGCTTTCCTTGTCTTTTAGCGTACAAACTTACTCAGTTACTTCGCCATCTTGCGCTGCAGGGTTACCTGAATGGTAATTACCATTACCAGTGCTACCCGCAGTACCGCTATGATGAGAAACAGGGCGAGCAGGGACAACAGTCGAGATAGCGTGTTTATAAACCATCTGGCTAACTGTGTTTTTTAATAAAATGACAAATTGGTCAAAAGACTCAATTTGCCCCTGCAATTTGATGCCATTAACGAGATAAATAGAGACCGGAACCCTTTCACGACGTAATGCGTTCAGGAACGGATCTTGCAAAGATTGCCCCTTAGCCATTCTATGTTTTCCTTATTTTGTTGTTTTTAAAAGAGAATCTTTTAGATTCCAAAAAGTAACTACTCAAAAATTGCGCTTAACGTTCTAATTGTACACAAACATCAGTCCTATGCACGCATAACCTGCATAACGGTGCTAAGCGCTTGCTGAGGTTGTTCACTATCTAGCCAATGAACATTCTCCCAGCTTCTTAACCAGGTAATTTGACGTTTTGCCAATTGGCGAGTTGCACAAATCCCCCGATAAATCATTTCATCATGGCCAATTTCACCATCTAAATATGACCACATTTGCCGATACCCCACACAACGAATTGAAGGGAGGTCAACATGTAAATCATTTCGTTGATGTAACTTGCGAACTTCTTCTTCAAAACCCGCATCTATCATCAGATGAAAACGTTGTTCTATGCGCTCATGTAAAATTTTACGATCTTGTGGCGCAATAGCAAACTGAAACACATTATAAGGCAATTCTTCCCCTGCTGTTTGTATCATTTCAGTCAAAGTTTGTCCCGAAATGAGATATACCTCTAAAGCACGGGATAATCTTTGTGGGTCGTTAGGATGAATCCTTGCCGCGGCAACTGGGTCAACCTCAGTAAGACGACGGTGAATTTCCCCCCACCCTTGTTCTTTCGCAATGTGTTCAATTTCAGTACGAACTGCTTGGTCAGCTGAAGGAAGAGGTGAAAGCCCTTCTAATAAGGCTTTAAAATACAACATTGTGCCGCCAACTAATAATGGAATTTTACCTTGTGAGGTAATTTCAGCCATGGCATTTAATGCGTCACGGCGAAAATCGGCAGCACTGTATGGTAGAGACGGATCGAGGATATCAATCAGACGATGGGGAGCTTGGCTGAGTTCTTCTGTTGTTGGTTTTGCTGTGCCAATATCCATCCCTCGGTAAATTAATGCCGAATCGACACTAATAATTTCCACAGGCAAATGCTTGCGAAGTTCTATCGCCAAAGCGGTTTTACCTGAGGCCGTTGGACCCATTAGGAATATTGCGTCAGGTTTTTTCTGAGTTGCTAAATCACTCATTTGTTAGTGTAGCTACCACGGATTGTAAATTAATTAATTGTAATAATGTTGGTGGAGGGTTTTTCACCCACTGCGGACATACCCGCTCAACATCAGCCAGCAACTGAACAGCCTGTGCTAAACTCCAACTTTCTTCTGTTTTAACCTGTGAAACTGCTTTAGCGAGCCATTGTGCTATATCTTCGTCAGTGACACTTTCTTTTCTCGATAAAAAATCGAGTAGCTCAGAAAAAAGCTGTGATAAATTTTGTGTTCTTAATGGTAACGATACCGTATGAATTGTTACTTTTCCATGTAATATCGTGGCTTCGATACCAAATATTGTCAATTGTTCCTTGTACCGCTGTAAAACCTCTATTTCATCATTTTTAAGTGACAATTTTAGAGGTATTAACAATGGTTGGGGCTTTAAGGCTCCACCACTCGGTGACAATTGTGACAACTTCAATAAATAATTAGCTTCCGTTAAGGATAACAGGATTAGCCCCAACGAAGACTCAATTAATGCAAAGTTTTTTGCGTAAATTGTCAATACTTTGCCAAAAAGGTAGTTATCCGCATTTTTTGCTACAGGTTGTGAGGATATTTGCGGTGAACTGATTGGGTTACGTTCAGGAAAAAGCGGTTTTTTATCTTCAGGAGCAACGGGAATGGACATTAAGCTCTGATACAGTTCGCCTGCTTTTTTGTCATAAGTTGAGCCAAACGTTTTTGCTGGTACATTTTCTGAAAAACCTGACGTTGATTTCGGCGAAGAAAAAGCGTGATTTTTAACATTATCCTTTAAGTGGCTAGCCTGCTTATAAGGTGTTTTAGGCTCTAGAAGGGTATTCTCGACTATCGTCTTGTTTTCTGCCTTATGTTGATTAGGAGCCACACTAGGAGAAGAAAAATAATTTTCCCCCGCAGAAGGTCGATTTTCCAGTTCTGTATTTACAGGTTCGATACCCGGAAGCTCATCAATAGATGCGGCTTCTAATAATACTGTTCGTACCGCTTGATAAATAAAATCATGTACCAGACGAGCTTGGTGAAAACGAACCTCATGTTTTGCTGGGTGTACGTTAACATCAACCTGTTTTGGGTCAATGGTCAAATACAGAACATAAGCTGGCTGCTGGTTTTCGTCTAAATGCCCTTCATAAGCTTGGCGAATAGCATGATTAATCAGGCGATCACGCATCATACGGCCATTGACATAGCAATATTGTGTTTCACTACCCGACGTCATTGATGGAGAAACGACCCACCCTTTGATAGCAAGATCGCTATGTTCCCAAGATAACGCCAAAGCGCCTTGCATAAAGCCCGTTCCACAAATCGTCCCAAGACGCCTCTCTTGCTGTGCCTCATCATGAGCCGCTCGGTATTGCTTTACTAATTTCCCATTGTGAGTCAGGTTGATAGCCACATCAGGGCGAGAAAGCGCAATTCGGCGAACAATTTCATCGATATGACCGAATTCAGTTTTTTCTGTGCGCATAAATTTACGACGAGCTGGCGTATTATAGAATAAATCTAATACTTCAACCGTTGTGCCATTGGGATGCGCTGCGGGTTTAACTATTACCTCCATATCCCGACCTTCGGCATAGGATTGCCATGCTTCTGTCTGGTCTGCAGGCTTTGATGTCAACGTTAAACGTGAAACAGAACTGATACTCGCTAGTGCCTCACCGCGAAACCCCATACTCATAATGGCTTCAAGATCATCTAATGTGGCAATTTTACTGGTCGCATGGCGAGCTAAAGCCAAAATCAGTTCATCTTTACTGATACCACAACCATTATCACGAATACGGATCAGTTTTTCTCCGCCGCGCTCAATGTCGATATCAATACGCGTTGCCCCTGCATCAAGACTATTCTCAACGAGCTCTTTAACCACTGACGCAGGCCTTTCAACCACCTCACCTGCTGCGATTTGGTTGGCAAGCTGTGGGGATAGAATATGTATAGCCATGCCTCCCCCTTATTGTGGCGCTGCTTGTATTGGATTCGCCAAGAAATATTGACGTAACCCTAAATGGATAGCTTCTGCGACTTTGTCTTGGAATTCATTCGATTTTAGCAACTGCTCTTCCGCTGCATTACTAATAAACCCAGTTTCGACTAAAATCGATGGGATATCAGGAGAACGCAATACACCTAAGCTTGCATGTTCAGGGGTTCTTTTGTGAATATTACCTACTTTTCGTAGCTGTTCGATCACTTTAACCGCAACATCGTACCCCACACGCTGAGAATGACCGAATTGTAAATCTAAAACGGCTTGGCTTAAGTAAGGGTCCGCGCCACTCAGTGCATCACCCGCCCCACCTAATAATTCCGATTGTTTTTCACGTTGTTCCAGCCAACTACCCAGTTCACTGTTTGCACGCCGATTAGACAATACCCATACTGATGCGCCCCGTGCACTGCTATTCGGAGCCGAGTCCGCGTGAATTGACACCAACATATTAGCCCCTTTCTTACGTGCCACATCAGAACGACCACTAACAGAAATAAAATAGTCACCGTCACGTGTCATCGCGGGCTTAAACATTGGGTCGGCTTCAAGGCGTTGGTATAATTTACGAGCGACGCTGAGAGTCACATCTTTTTCTTTATAACCATTCTTGCCTATCGCACCAGGGTCTTTTCCACCGTGCCCTGCATCAATAGCAATGACGACCTGCTTGCTACCCTTTGGCATATTTTTATATTTGGTTGGTGTTGGTGTAGCCACAGGTGCAGGGTTACTCATCTTCAATGGTTTATCTTGAGTATTATTTGCCGCTGCTTTAACCGTATTATTGGTTTGATTAAAAGAGGTAGAACCGGATGCATTTCCAGTCGATATCGTTAACACCAACTGATATTCACCTGAAACCTGTTTAAGTGCCGCTTTTGTTTTCGCTGCGCGAGATAGCTCTAAAACTAAGCGTTTGTGTTGGTTATCAGAAGGTTGGCTCGCCCGTACCAGTTTTACAAGGTCTCCTGCAGGAACTTTAAGTGGTAAACCAATAATCTCACCTCGTTGTTTGATATCAACAACAAGGCGCTCAGGTGAATGCAATGGGAAATAGGAGTAGTCGGGCTTACCATCAATAAAACTTAGCACCACTTCTGCTTGTGATGGGCTGTTATTAACTTGAATATTTGATAATGTTGCCGCTTGTGCTCCAAACAGCCACATAGCTGATGCCATAAACAAGACGAAAACAGTAAAAAAACCCTTTTTTGTTATTCTGTGGATTGATGCATTCAACATGAGCAATAGCTTCCTTAGAGTAGGGGTAATGCTTCTAACAACGACTCCCCATTGGCAGAAAAAGCAACAAAGTGAGCCTGACGCCCTTCGCCTTGATAGGTCAGATGGAGCTCAAGATCCGCTTCAGGTAAAAAACCTTTACCTTGTTGCGGCCATTCGACCAAACAGATCGAATTTCCAGAAAAATAGTCACGAATCCCCATAAATTCAAGTTCTTCAGGGTCTGCTAACCGATAGAGATCAAAGTGAAAAACTTGACGATCTGCTAATTCATAAGGTTCAACCAAAGTGTAGGTTGGGCTTTTTACGTGACCTTGATGGCCCAGCGCTTGTAAGAAACCTCGGCTAAAGGTGGTTTTCCCTGCTCCGAGATCACCATATAAGTGAATAATTGTGCCTTGATGGCAAGCCTTAGCGATAGCATTACCTAAAGCGACAGTTTGCGCTTCATTGGCAAGTTGTATTGTACGTTCTTTCATATTGTTCTTTTATTATGTCATTAATAGGCGGTGTCGCCTGTTTATCCTTTAAATGCATAGTTTATATTGCTGATCAAAATGCATAAAGAGATATCAACAAACATCAATATTACCGCTTATATTAACCTAAGATGGGGCTTTTTTCTTAATTAACATTGCTTGAATGATGAGTTCAGAAATATCCTATAATTGTTTTCAATATTGACGGTATTTTTCATGCATTTTGATGAACAACGCAGGTCATGATAGAGTGCCTGCCGTTTTAATCTTTATCAAGATAGGATCTGATGGCAAGATACCTCGATCTCGATCTTCTCGCTCAGAATATTAAACAATGGGGCATTGAAGCAGGTTTCCAACAAGTAGGGATCTGCGATACTGACCTTTCTGCGGAAGAGCCCAAATTACAAGCATGGCTAGACAAACAATTTCATGGCGAGATGGAATGGATGAGCCGCCATGGAATGATGCGAGCCAGACCACACGAACTGCACCCTGGCACGTTACGTGTCATTAGCGTACGTATGAATTACTTGCCTGCCAAAGCCGCATTTGCTAGTACATTAAATAACCCTGAATTAGGTTATATCAGCCGTTATGCCCTAGGGCGAGACTACCACAAACTATTAAAAAAACGTCTAAAACAACTTTCAGATCGTATTTTAGACTATTGTCGTGAATTTAACGGAGTGATACTGGCCGATGGCACCACCATTGACGATCTTAATTTTCGACCTTTTGTCGACTCTGCGCCAATCTTAGAGCGCCCTCTCGCCGTCAAAGCGGGTTTAGGATGGACAGGAAAACATTCATTAGTCTTAAATCGTGAAGCAGGATCTTGGTTTTTTCTCGGTGAATTATTGATTAATTTACCCGTTTCTGTTGATAAACCTGTCGAAGAAGATTGCGGCCGCTGTGTTGCTTGTATGACAACTTGCCCAACAGGTGCAATTGTCGAACCTTACACCGTAGATGCTAGGCGCTGTATTTCTTATCTTACCATTGAGCTAGATAGTGCTATCCCTGAAGAATTTCGCCCTCTAATGGGAAATCGGATCTACGGTTGTGATGACTGCCAGCTTATTTGCCCGTGGAACCGTTTTTCCCAGCTAACTGATGAAGATGATTTCAGTCCAAGAAAGGACTTACATACACCAGAGTTGCTCGACTTGTTCTCATGGGATGAAAAAACCTTTTTAAAGGTGACCGAAGGCTCTGCAATCCGCCGCATTGGTTATATTAAGTGGTTGCGAAATATCAGTGTGGCGCTAGGTAACGCACCTTATCAAGACAGTATTGTACTGGCTTTACAAAATAGGTTGGGAATTAACGAAATGCTAGATGAGCACTTCCAATGGTCTATACAACAACAGCTTAATCGACGTAATGCAAACCAAGTCACAATTCAAACTTCACAGCAAAAACGCCTTGTACGTGCGATTAACAAAGGTTTACCGAGAGATGCATAGAAAAAAGTCAGCTATATACCTGAAATGAAGAATTGTCAAATTGATGTGAATAAAGTAAAAAGTGCTTAGCAGACAATAGGTAAAGAATTTGCAAGATGTGCTAGCCGCATTTTGACAAAATAAATCACTTAACAAATAAATCAATAAGTTACAACAGTGCTATTTAAATACTAGAATTAAATAGCACAACAGAAATTTGTTAATTAGCCTGTGGATAACTCTGTGTAATAAGTTATTTCAAATCGCGATAAAAACCCAGATTGATTGAGTGGGCTGTGGATAACTTTCTAATGGCACATTGAAAAGAAAAATACTGATTTTACGTTTACTAGCAGTACAAAAGTTACCAAAAAACAAGACTAAAATGAAAAGTGACTCGAAGTAAATAAAAAAGCATATTTTTGTTTATTATTTAAACTTCGCGTTATCATCTTAGAGATGGAAGCAAAACACCCTATTGCTAAGGGGTGGCTATTCTATGGCGACCTGAAAACGAATGCAAGAGGAAATCTTGATCTGATCCAAAAAAGATCGCAAAACCCATGTAGATCCTAGTGTTCAAGATATAAAAGGATAAAAACAGTGAACAAGCGCAATTCATATGCACACTAGGTGATTCTACTTAAGTTAAATAGGTATTGTGTAAGAATTAATTAAGAAGAAAAGTTAAGAGATTAAGAAAATATTGGAGCGGGAAACGAGACTCGAACTCGCGACCCCGACCTTGGCAAGGTCGTGCTCTACCAACTGAGCTATTCCCGCATTTGGTGGGTACTACTTTGACTAAAACACTAAGAAAGTTTGGAGCGGGAAACGAGACTCGAACTCGCGACCCCGACCTTGGCAAGGTCGTGCTCTACCAACTGAGCTATTCCCGCATCACGAAAATAGTGCTTTAGCTAAAACATCAAAAAATTTGGAGCGGGAAACGAGACTCGAACTCGCGACCCCGACCTTGGCAAGGTCGTGCTCTACCAACTGAGCTATTCCCGCATCACATTTTTGGATGTTTCACGTGCCGACTTAATAACAAAAACTTCATCGGTACGGGGAGCGCATTATACGAAAAATTCAGATACTAGCAAGCCCTTACACTCAAAATTTTTATTTTTTTATTCGTTTGCTGACAATTCAATCACAATGGTGATTTTATCAACACCCGTTGTAATAAATTGATTTCAATAAGTTAACATTGTTAACTTATTGGGAGAGAACAGCTTATGAAAGCCGCTCAAGTGAAGTGAACCCACAAAGTTGGACACTTTTAGTTAAGCGGCTTATTCGTTAATTTAATATTTATTCTTTAATAAATGTTTCTCGATAATAAGCCAGCTCAGCAACTGATTCACGAATATCATCAAGGGCCTGATGAGTATTTTTCTTAGTAAAACCCGCTAGAATTTCAGGTTTCCATCGGCGAGCAAGCTCTTTTAATGTACTGACATCAAGATAGCGATAATGAAAATAGCTTTCTAATTCAGGCATGTAGTTGAACAAAAAACGTCTATCTTGCCCAACACTATTACCACAGATTGGGGATGCCCCTTGAGGAACCCATTTTTCTAAAAACGCAATCGTGGCTAACTCAGCTTCACGCTCACTCACGGTACTTTTGCGTACACGTTCAACTAAGCCGCTATTAGTGTGGGTGTTTACATTCCACTCATCCATCAAAGCGAGTTGTTCATCCGTTTGATGTACTGCAATTACAGGGCCTTCTGCTAAAATATTAAGATGACTATCTGTTACAATGGTCGCTATTTCAATAATACGATCACGAACAGGATCGAGCCCCGTCATTTCTAAATCGATCCAAATTAAATTATTCTCATTCTTTTGCATGATATACCCTAACTGCATTCTATGAAGTTAAGGTATGATAGCACTCTTCATGCCATCAGTGACAGGCGTGAGTAACCCCCTAAAATACAGCCCATAGTAAAGAGAGGACAGGTGGCTAAACAGAAACTTTCGAAAGGCCAACAGCGCCGAGTTCAAGAAAATCATCAAAAAAGACTTAAAAAGCAAAAAACAGTTGAAATTGATGATAGCCAATTAGGTGAAGCGCAAGAAGGCTTAGTCATTAGCCGTTTTGGGCAGCATGCTGATATTCAAGCAAGTGACGGGACTATCCAACGCTGTAACTTGCGCAGAACGATTTCGTCCCTCGTTACAGGGGATAATGTGGTGTGGCGACCAGCCTTGAACACACAAAGTGATATCAAAGTAAATGGCATCGTCGAAGCGGTTCACGAGCGCCGTTCTGTTCTAACTCGTCCCGATTATTATGATGGCTTAAAACCGATTGCCGCTAACATTGACCAAATTGTTGTGGTTTCAGCTATTTTACCTGAGCTTTCGCTGAATATTATTGACCGCTATTTAGTTGCCTGCGAAACCACCGGGATTAAGCCTGTTATCGTTCTCAATAAAGTCGACCTACTCGACGACGAAAACCGTGAGTGGGTAAGCGATTTAATGACAATTTATCGTGATATTGGCTATCAAGTTCTCGAAGTTTCAAGCCATACCAATGAAGGCATGGAAGCGCTTACTAACGCGCTAGCAGGTAAAGTATCTGTATTTGTTGGTCAGTCTGGTGTGGGCAAATCCAGTTTATTAAATGCATTACTCCCACATAACGAAGAAGCGATTTTAGTTAATGAGGTTTCAGACAACTCAGGGCTAGGACAACATACAACAACAACAGCTCGTTTATATCACTTCCCATTGGGCGGTGATGTGATTGACTCCCCTGGTGTCCGTGAGTTTGGTTTATGGCATCTAACAACGGAACAAGTGACCAAAGGATTTGTCGAATTTAAAGATTACCTTGGCGGCTGTAAATTCCGTGACTGTAAACATTTAGATGACCCTGGTTGCCTGTTACGTGAAGCCGTAGAAGCAAATAAAATTGCTGAATCACGCTTTGAAAACTACCATCGCATTTTAGAAAGCATGGAACAAATCAAACCTCGTGGTAATTTTACGGCGAAAGATAAATAATGTTAGTGAGTGCTTACAAATAACTCACTAACGCTAAACCCGCTCTAAATAATTTAATGATGGTTAGCCAATGATGCGGCCGTTTGAAATATGACGAGTAAACTGTGTACAATAGCCGCCCTTTTGCTAACATACCTTTAAAAATCAGAGGTTAACGTGCTAGATAAAATTAAAATTCGCTTGCAATATATGCTTCCAAAACAATGTCTTACTGAATTTGCAGGCTGGTTCGCAAGTCGCAATGCGGGTTTCATGACGCAATGGGCAATTAAACTGTTCGCAAAAGTCTATAAAGTGAACATGAATGAAGCGCAAAAAAGTGAGCTTACTGCTTATGCCACTTTTAATGATTTCTTTATCCGTCTGCTAAAAGAAGGCGCTCGCCCAATTGTGGAGAAAGAACACCAACTTGCTCAACCTGCTGACGGTGCAGTTAGTCAATTAGGCCCAATAAATGATGACCTTATCTTCCAAGCTAAAGGCCATAATTACACAGTTGAAGCGTTACTTGCTGGCCAATACCAATTAGCAGAGCGTTTTCGTGGTGGTGACTTTATTACCACTTACCTCTCCCCAAGTGACTATCACCGTGTACACATGCCATGTGATGGTTTACTCAAAGAGATGATTTATGTGCCAGGCGATTTATTCTCTGTAAATCCATTAACGGCACAAAATGTTCCCAACCTGTTTGCACGAAATGAACGCTTGATTTGTGTTTTTGACACCCCTGTTGGCTTAATGGTACAAATCCTTGTAGGTGCAACCATCGTTGGTAGTATTGAGACGGTTTGGAGCGGTTGCGTCAATTCCAGTCGTGAAGGCGTCATTAAGCGCTGGGTTTACCCTGAGTTGGACTCTGAAGGTGCCGTTTTCTTGAAAAAAGGTGAGGAAATGGGGCTGTTTAAACTGGGCTCAACAGTGATTAATTTATTTGAACCTAACAGAGTGACATTTAATTCATCACTGATCCCCGGTTATGCAACTCGTATGGGCGAATTACTCGCTGAAACTGTTGCAAATACAGTAACAGAAGAACCTGCTGACGCTTAATTAAATTATTATCCCTTGAAGGAGCTCCTCACTGTGCGTGTGATTATCAGTTTTTTTCTTAGTCTGTTAATCGTTTTTTCTTCCGTTGCAGCACCGACTGCAGCGCAGGATGAAGCACAGATTAAGCAGGAGCTCAAACAACTTGAGTCAAGTACCAACCCCAAAGATGCAGAGATAGCACAAGCATTACAGGGTGCTTTGAATTGGATGAGTGAAACACGTGATTCCGATGCAAAGGCCAAGTCTTATCAAGAAGCCATTGATAACTTCCCTAGAATTATCAAAGAAATAAGACAAAAAATCCTCAATGAAAGTGATGAACCAGCACCTATACCTGTGGGTATCAGCTTAGGTGAACTTGAACAACGTATTATTCAGCTTAGCAGCCAATTACTCGATCAAAGCCGCTTAACTCAGCAAGAGCAAGATAAAGGCCGCGAAATCAGTGAATCACTAAGTATTCTGCCACAACAACTTTCTGAAGCTAGACGCTTACTCACTGAAGCCTCTTCGCGCTTTCAGTCTCTGAGTACACCCTCAACGCCATTAGCCGATGCCCAGTACACGTTAGCTCAAGCCGAAGTAAGTGCTCGCAAATCAACAGTTAATGAACTGGAAATGGCGCAGCTTTCTGCCAATAACCGCCAAGAAATCTCACGCCTTACGTTGGAGTTATACAAAAAACGCTATCAACGTATGGAACTTGAGTTACAAAACCTGCGTGATTTCCAAAATACCCAACGCCAACAAAAAGCAATTTTAGCGTTAGAACATACCGAGATGTTGGCTGCGCAAGGTGAACTGACCCCATTTTTAACTGAGCAGCTTGATATTAACCGTAAAATGTCTCAGGAATTAACCGCTCAGGCACAGCGCATGAGCGCAATCACCAATAGCCAAGCTGAAATTTCAACGAGTATCCGCGATGCTCGACAAGCGCTCACAACTATTCGCGAGCAAGCTCAGTGGATCAGCAGCTCAAGTACATTAGGGGAAGCGCTCAGAACACAACTCTCCCGTTTGCCTGATATTCCAAAGAGCCAACAGCTTGATCGGGAAATGGCTGATTTACGCGTTCAACGCTTAAATTATGAAGATAGCCTCGATAGGCTAAGTAAAATAGATACAACCGAGCAAGAAAGCGAGCATGAGCTCAATACAGCTCAAGTACAAGTTTATCAGTCATTGATTAAAACCCGCCGTGAGCTACTAACCTCTTTAATTTCAGGTCTCGATGCTGAAATGTTAGAGCTAACAAAGCTCAATGTCGCCACTGGGCAATTGACCGATGCATTAAAAGAAGTCAAAGATGCTTCAAACCGTTATCTTTTCTGGGTCGCAGATGTTCCGCCAATAAGCATCAGCTATCCTGTCATGTTAGTAACGGATATTACTCAATTACTTTCTCTGGATACCTTGTCCCAACTGGCCGGTGCTCTACGTGTTATGCTGACAACACAAGATACATTTTTGTATCTTTTAGGTTCGATAGCATTAGTCATTTTCAGTATTAGCACTCGCAAGCACTACCAAGCATTTCTTGACCGCTCCAGTTTACGGATTGGTAAGGTGACACAAGACCGGTTTTACTTAACCATTCGAACTATTTTTTGGTCAATAATTGTTGCTCTTCCTCTCCCTATGATGTGGTCAGCCATCGGTTATGGCTTACAAAGTGCATGGCAATATCCCATGGCCGCGGCGATAGGTTATGGTGTCAGTGCGACGACACCTTTACTATGGCTGTTTATGATCAGCGAAACCTTTTCTCGCCCTACTGGGTTATTTATTTCTCACTTCGGTTGGGACAAAGATTCTGTTAAACGTGCGATGCGTTATTACCGAATGGCGATTTTTGTCATCGTTCCACTCGTGATGGCAATTATTACCTTTGAACATTATAGCGATAGGGAATTTGCAGCTAGTATTGGCCGCTTATGCTTTATCTTTTTATGTGTCGCACTTAGCTTAATTACCAACAACTTACGCCGCTCACAAATCCCTCTCTACTTAGATAGACATGGCTCCGGTGAGAATATTGTTAATAAAGCATTATGGTGGATGATATTACTCGCACCTATCGTTGCTGGGTTCTTCTCCATTTTAGGTTATTTTTCAACTTCACAGGCCTTGCTTGCTCGTTTAGAAACCTCTGTCGCCATTTGGTTTGTTATCCTTATCGTTTATCATACGATCCGCCGTTGGATGTCAATGCAGCGCCGTAAATTAGCCTTCGAGCGTGCGAAACAACGCCGTGCTGAGATATTAGCTCAACGTGCTAAAGGTGAGGACGATAACCAGCAAGCAAACGCCAGTAGCGAAGGAAATATTGATATCGAAGAACAGGTTATCGACTTAGATACCATCAGTACCCAATCCGTTGGGTTAGTTCGTTCGATTTTAACCATGATTGCCTTGGTCTCATTGATTTGGCTGTGGTCCGAGCTACATACCGCATTCTCTTTTCTTGAAAATATTCGCTTATGGGATGTGACATCAACGGTTAATGGCGTTGATACCGTACAACCTATCACCATGGGCTCTATTTTCATTGCCATTTTGACTATTATCGTTACCGCACAATTGGTTCGTAACTTACCGGCTTTGCTTGAACTGGCCGTACTCCAACATTTGGATTTAACACCAGGTACTGGTTACGCCATTAGCACATTAACAAAGTATACGATAACTATTATAGGGACCATTGTTGGCTTCTCTATGTTAGGAATTGAGTGGTCAAAACTGCAATGGCTTGTTGCGGCAATGGGGGTCGGGCTTGGTTTTGGTTTACAAGAAATTTTCGCCAATATTATCTCAGGGTTAATGATCTTATTTGAGAAACCGATCCGGATTGGAGACACAGTAACTATCCGTAACTTGACGGGGAGTATTACCAAGATCAACACCCGTGCTACTACGCTGACAGACTGGGATAGAAAAGAAATTATTGTGCCAAATAAGGCATTTATTACTGAACAATTTATTAACTGGTCACTGTCTGACACGATCACACGTATTGTCATGACTATTCCTGCACCTTCTGATGCCAATAGTGAATTAGTGACAGATACCATTTTACGTGCAGCCAAACGCTCTACGATGATTTTAGATAACCCAGCACCTGAAGTATATCTTGTTGATTTACAACAAGGTATTCAGATTTTTGAATTACGTGTCTATGCCGCTGAAATGGGCCATCGGTTACCTGCGCGCCATGAAATTCACCAAAACATCTTAGTTTCCTTCGCTGAACAAGGAATTACCTTGCCATTCCCACCATTCCAAGCAAGGGTGGATGTCCGTGATAATTCTCTGCAAAGTGCGACAAACAATCTTTCAGGGCGTAATCCTAGTCGTAAGTCAGGGGAATTGTAAGCCGTATTATGCCATTACAATTAAATGAAAAAGACGAATTAGTGATGTTGAGGATCGCCCAACTTGAACGTATTGGGTCGATTTTATTCTTTTTAATTCCATTAATTATCTTATTAATTGTTGGGAAAGCTTTTGCATTTAATACACTGTACCTTTGGCAAGTGTATTGTGCGTTTTATATCGTTGGGTTTCGTGTACTTTGTAGCAAGCTATCATCACAACAGCAACAACTAGCTATTCGTCGAGGCTGGGGAAACAATCGTTTTTATCGGCTTTCTTGGTGCTATCTTGTATTATCTGTCGTCATACTGGTGGGATACAAAATCGTATCCCACACATCTGCTTAATCATTAGCTGGCTTTAAAACCATACGATTTAATATAACCTTCCGCTAATTTTTGTGCTTGCTGTAATTCTTCAGGGCTTAACTGAGCCGCAATCTTATTTTGTAGACGATGACTTTCTGCGTTGCCGCTGTACACCGCAGTTGCAAGCCATGCGTAGG
Organism: Providencia rettgeri; assembly: GCF_013255915.1. Taxonomy (GTDB): domain Bacteria; phylum Pseudomonadota; class Gammaproteobacteria; order Enterobacterales; family Enterobacteriaceae; genus Providencia; species Providencia hangzhouensis. Next base: position 4,315,463 of record NZ_CP053896.1, read on the forward strand.
CTTGCTGCAAGTTTTTCTTCACACCACGTCCTTCAGAATACATGACACCTAAGCGGTCTTGAGACTTGGCATCTTTTTGTTTCGCGGCTTTTCTAAACCAAAACACTGCTTTCTCGTCATCTAAATCAACGCCACTCCCAATCGAGTACATTTGGCCTATTTGGAATTGAGCAAGTATATTTCCGCCTTGCGCTGCTTTTCTAAACCAAAATGCCGCTTTTTCTAGGTTTTGACTGACACCTAAGCCTTGTGCATACATCATAGCCATGTTGGTTTCAGCTCGGGTATCACCTTGAGCCGCTGCTTGTTCATACCATAGCATCGCTTTGTCATAATCACGACGCACACCAAAACCATTTACAAACATCGTACCTAAGCGAAACTGTGCATCTGAATTCCCTTGGTTCCCCGCCTTAATAAACCACTCAGCCGCTGCTTTAGAATCTTGAGAAACACCTAACCCTTTAAAATAACGCTCTCCTAGCTGAAATTGAGCTTTAGGGTCACCTTTTTGTGCTAACTGCGTAATTTGTTCAATCGAGGGTTCTTGTGCTGCTGTCGCCGGTGCCGGCGCAGTGGTAGGTTTAGCGGTTAAAACAGAACTATAACAAATCGAGCCTAACAACAGTGCTAACGCAATTTTTTTCATCCTAAGGAACCCTCAACAGTGCAATATGCAACCTGTGAAAACAGTGCTATCCATTAATATCGACCGAAACACTCATCCCCCTAGTTTAAATTTACTTTTTGTCAGAAAAAATAGGAAAAGTGGCCTAAATTTCACAAAAAGCACGTTTCGCTGCATTTTCGCTATGGGAACTTACGTTTTTCATCTAATTGAGATAATAAAAAACCAGATAAACATATTGCCTATCTGGTTCCTCTATTTCAAATAACAAAATACATTATGCGTTATTAAGGTATTTATTTCTCAGATAACGAGCAACAGCATCATCACTATTCGAACCAATGACTTCCATGTGTGGTAACGCATCTTTTAGCAATTGATGAGCATTTTGCATGATGCAGCCTTTTCCAGCCATAGTCAGCATTTCTTTATCATTCATGCCATCGCCAAAAGCAATACTATCACTCGGTGTATAGCCATGTAGTGCCACAACTTGCTTCAGAGCCTCACCTTTAGAAACATCACCAGCCATAACTTCTAAACAGCTACGCAATGAAAACGTTACATTCACTTTATCTTGCCAGCGTGCTTGAATGCGCTGCTGTAAATCCACCAGCAGGTCATGATCTTCACTGGTGTAGTAAACTTTACAGACTTCAGAAGTGACAAAATTATGGCGGTCAAACAGCTGGTAGTTAAATACCGATTCTTTAAAAAATTCTTTTTGTTCAGGGCTTTCCCTGTTGATAAACCAATCATCACCATGGTAGTAATTAGTGATAAGTTCAGGGTTATCAAATTCCATCAAACACAGTTCATGAGCTATTTGAGGATCAACATTGTGCTCAAAAATTAAGTCACCGCGGGTATTATGGATCCGTGCACCGTTAGATGTGATCATATACGCGTCGATGCCTAAACCATCACGGATTTGAGCAACATCCACATGGTGACGGCCTGTTGCAAACACAAAATGCACATCTTGGGAAGTCACTAGCTGTTTCAAGGTGTCTTTTGTATAAGACGTTAAATCATGATTGGGAGATAACAGTGTCCCATCCAAATCGGAAGCAACTACAGGATATTTCATATTCAAACCCTAACTAATACTGCTCAAAAAAATCACAGATAGCATTAAGCGCCATCGCTCTTAATGCATCCACTTCAAATAGGATTTCATGGTGTGCCCCTTCAATGATGAGAGGTAATTTTTCTTCTCGTCCTATTTGCGCTTTTTGTCGGCTTTGACAAAAAGCTTGTAGCTCTTTATTGCTGACCACTTTTTCTTCGCTGGCTTCCAACACCATCAGTGGTACATCAATTTCTCCCGCTTTCGCAATTAGCTCATCGCCAATCACAAAACTTTCACGTAACCAATGGTAAGTCGGCCCACCTAAGCGCAATTCAGGATAATCGGCATAATAACGTAAGTAGCGCCGATAACGCTCTGGACTGTGTGTTAATACATTGATTAAATAAGGTAATGGCTGCCATTTCCCAGTAGAAGCCGCATAATCATTGCGGATACTTTCGCGAGATTCGGCTCTATCAACAATAAAGCTCGCCATCCAACGAGGCATCGGTAAATTAATACCAATCATCGGCGCACATAAGGTTGCAGCATCAAAAGTGACGTTATCTCGCAACAAATACCCGGCTAAGATAGCACTCCCCATTGAGTGAGCTAATGCATAACATTTTGGATAATGCCGATATTTAACCTCAAGCTCAATGAACTTTTCAAAATCGTCAATGTAATCAGTGAATTTTTCAACATGGCCTTTTTGAGGATCCGCTAACATGCGCCCTGATCGCCCTTGCCCACGATGATCAATAATAAACACATCATAGCCTAAATGATAAAAATCATAAGCCACTTCAGGGTACTTCACATAACTTTCACTGCGCCCCGGTGAAATGACAATCGCTTTATGATGTTTTGGATGAATAAAACGGACATAGTGAATGGGAATATCATCACCCCCCACGAATTGAGATTCTTCACGATGTTGCCAGAAATCTAAAAGCGGGCCATTTGTAAAAGCAGAAAATTGAGTTTCTCGATTCAGCCAACTCTCTTTTAGGTTTTCAGGCGTCATCCTGCAGTTTCCTTATCTATTCATTCATAACCTTCAAGATGGTCTTGGATAAGCGCCATAAATGCTACTCCAAAACGTTCGAGCTTGCGTTCGCCAACACCATTGATTAACAGTAATTCGGCAGGTGAAGTCGGGGTGTGCTCAGCCATTTCAATTAATGTTGCATCATTAAACACCACAAATGGCGGAATATTTTCTTCATCTGCAATGGATTTACGCAATTTACGCAGTTTAGCAAAGAGCTTTTTATCATAATTGCCATGATAAATTTTGTTTTGTTGATTACGGCTTTTTACCACTAAAACACGAGGAACTGCGAGTTTTAGTGCAGCTTCACCACGTAATACTGGCCGTGCTGCCTCCGTTAATTGAAGCGCTGAAAAATGCGTAATATTCTGTGTGATCATACCTAAATGGATCAGTTGGCGAATCACACTGACCCAATGTTCATTACTTTGTTCTTTACCAATGCCATAGACGGGCAGTTTATCATGGCCTAAGTCACGAATACGCTGATTATTAGCGCCACGCAGAACCTCAACAATATAGCCGATACCAAAGCGCTGACCAACACGATAAATACAGGACAGCGCTTTTTGCGCATCCACTAACCCATCGTACTGTTTTGGTGGGTCTAAGCAAATATCACAATTGCCACAAGGCTGCTGGCGATTTTCACCAAAATAATTGAGTAGCACCAAACGGCGGCAAGTTTGTGCTTCAGCAAAAGCCGCGATGGCATTCAGCTTATGCCGTTCTATATCTTGCTGCATACCCGCAGGCTTTTCTTCAAGACAGCGACGTAACCATGCCATATCTGCAGGGTCATAAAATAAAATGGCTTCGGCTTCAACACCGTCACGACCTGCCCGCCCTGTTTCTTGATAATACGCTTCGATATTACGCGGAATATCAAAATGAGCGACAAACCGAACGTTTGATTTGTTAATTCCCATCCCAAAAGCCACTGTCGCCACGACAACTTGTAGGTTATCTTTTAGAAATGCATCTTGTACCCACTCCCGTTGGGCAGCGTCTAACCCTGCATGGTATGCCGCAACACTTAAGCCTCGCTTTTGCAAGCGCTCTGTCGTTTCTTCAACCTTACTGCGACTATTACAATAAACAATACCCGCTTTTCCTTTTTGCCCTTTAATAAAAAACCAAAGTTGATCTAAAGGCTTATATTTTTCGACTAAGGTATAACGAATATTTGGCCTATCAAAGCTACTCACATGGACTAATGGCTCATGTAGCTCTAATAAACGAATAATGTCTGCACGTGTGGTTTCATCCGCAGTTGCGGTTAACGCCATCACGGGTACATTAGGTAATGATTGCCGTAATTGGCCTAGTGCGCGGTATTCAGGGCGAAAATCATGTCCCCATTGGGAAATACAGTGGGCTTCATCCACTGCTAGCAAGGTGATGTTCCATCCTGCTAATTGGCTTAAGAAATAATCAGTTAACAACCGTTCAGGAGCAACATACAGTAATTTTATTTCCCCCTGACTGCACAGTTCCATGATTTGACGTTGTTCTTGTGACGTTTGCGATGAATTTAAACACGCAGCATTAACCCCATGTAACCTTAATTGGTCAACTTGGTCTTTCATTAATGATATTAATGGCGAAACGACCAGTGTGACACCTTCTTTAACTAAAGCAGGAACTTGGTAGCAAAGGGATTTCCCCCCCCCTGTTGGCATTAACACTAAGCAATCACGGTTATCCAAAATAGCCCCAATGACGGCATCTTGCCCAGGGCGAAATGACTGATAGCCGAATGTACTATTGAGCACATGTTCAGCCAATGAAAGTTGGTTAATGACGCAAGCAGTGGACACAAACTTCCTCAATCGATAAAACAAGCCGCTGCCCAATTGAGCAGCGAAGTTGTTGATTCATGACTTGGTATTCAACTCAGAACAAAATAGAGAGCTGAGTTTTTCTTCCATTACAGCATATCGTTTAGCATAACACCGATACCAAAACGTGTTTGGCGATAATTGTAGTCTATCATCGACTCACCATATCCGCTAAACAACTGGGTATAAAAACGCACATGTTTACTAATTGGATAGCTCCACCCCAATTCTGCACCACCATACCCTGTATTCCAGTTATAGCGCCCAGTCGTAGTAAACACGCTGTCTCCCAACGCATACCCTACTTTTAAGCGATAGTAACCCATATATTTGGTAATATCAGAATTATCATCACGCCCTTCACTTTCATGAATCCGGTACCAAGGTTTGAGATCAACTTGCCAGTTACCATTTTGCGCCATTGCCCTTGCATATACTCGGTTCCAGCTGCGAGACGTAGGCTCTGAACGACCATTTGACTCGTGGTTAAAACCTGTTTCAATCTCACGCAACGTCCAACCCGCAAATTGGTAGTCGGTTAACCAGCCAACAAACACTTGAGGCTCATAGTTAGTTTCTCTAAATGGTGAAGACTCTTTTTTATTACTTAGTTGCCACCAAGAACGCTGAGTATAAGAAACAGCTAAAATTGAGTCATCACCCGCAATACCCGCCCATAATGGAAACGCTAAACTTAATTGAAATTTAACTTCGTCCTTTAACGCATCATCACCCCAATTGTAGCTAGAAATGGCTTCTTTATTCATCGAGGATGTATAGGTATAAAGGATGTAATTCGATTCATACGGATACAGCACAAATGGGTTATCATGGTGTTGCAGTAATCCTGAAATGATGCTTCCACGTATTGGCAAGGTATTTTTGACATCTTCTACAGGCTGAACACCTGTATTTTCAGTCGCAAACAATGAAGCAGACCAAAAGCAGAGCACTGCACTTAACAAAATCGGTAAAGCGCGCATTAGTCATTCCTATTTTCAACATCGTCCAAAAAAAGTTTGTCCTATTTTACACACAAAACTGAATAACTGTTGAAAGATTATTCATTCGTTTGTTAGAGACATAATTTACACACAATGTTAACTTATCATTCACATATTTTTAAAGGATGAAAACGATGAATGACCGTACTTATACTTTAGAAGAAGCCAGTGACTTAATGAGCCATGCATTTATTTATAAAATGCCATTTAACCAGCTACTTGGTATTAAATTAATGAGTTTAAATGATGATTTTGTTCAGCTTACTGTTGAAAATCGTCAACAATTAATTGGTAATTTTACTCAGAACATTTTACATGGCGGTGTGATCGCTTCGGTTTTAGATGTTGCAGGGGGGATGGTATGCATCAATCGTATTTTGCAGCGCATTAATCCATTAACCCACACCGAGATTGTCGATAAAATGTCCCGAATGGGGACAATCGACTTACGAGTTGATTATTTACGCCCCGGTCGAGGGCAAATTTTTACTGCTAGTGCTAGCTTATTAAGAGACGGTAATAAAATAGCCGTTACCCGCTGCGAGCTTCATAATGAAAACAACCAGCATATTGCAACAGCAACGGCAACTTATCTGGTTGGATAGAAATAAAATATAAATAATTAGTCACCTACTAAACTAATAACTTGTAAAAAAACCTGAGCAATGTCACATTAGTGGTATCAAAAATCGAGCCGCTTAAATCGGCTCGGTCTCTCTGTATAAGTATCTTTTTAGTCTTTAATTCAATTTCAGAGCCAACAATGAGCCAGCAAAATACTACCAAAGGCGTGTTATGTGCCTTAGGCGCCTATTTTATTTGGGGTGTCGCACCTATTTATTTTAAAAGCATCCAAGAAGTGCCCGCAGAAGAAATCCTGACTCATCGTATTATTTGGTCATTTTTCTTTATGATTTTATTATTAACAGTTTCACGGCATTGGAGTTATGTTCGCCAAGTACTAAAGCAACCAAAGAAAATATTAGTTCTTGGTGTAACGGCAACGACAATTGCTTGTAACTGGTTAATTTATATTTGGGCAGTTAATAATGGTTATATGCTACAAGCTAGCTTAGGTTACTTTATTAACCCACTAGTTAACGTACTGTTTGGAATGCTATTCTTACAAGAACGTTTTCGCCGCATGCAGTGGATTGCTGTTGGTCTTGCACTAACAGGTGTATTGATCCAGCTTTGGCAATTTGGCTCAGTGCCTGTGATTGGGCTAAGTTTAGCTGTTACATTTGCCACCTATGGATTATTACGTAAAAAATTAGGGGTCGACGCACAAACAGGAATGACATTCGAAACACTTTGGCTGCTTCCTGTCGGGATTATCTTCTTATTATTTTTTGCAGATAGTCCAACGAGTGATATGGCAATGAATGATTGGCATTTGAATGCACTTCTGATTGCTGCCGGGGTAATTACTACAGTGCCACTGTTACTATTTACAGAAGCAGCTAACCATTTAAGGCTTTCAACGCTAGGCTTTTTCCAATATATGGGGCCAAGTATTATGTTCTTACTCGCCGTCTTTGTGTACGGTGAAGTTATGACACCTGAATTGTTAGTCACTTTTGGGTTTATCTGGGTTGCATTAATTTTATTTACATTAGATGCATTATATACCCAGCAGAAACTGAGAAAAAAATAATGGGTAACTGTTTACAGAAACTCAGATAGCCGGTAAATAGCGTTAATATTAAATACCGACTCTCGTTTTATATTCTAAACGAAGTCGGTGTTTCATTATATGGAACTCAAATAGTTAATTTAATTAATGCAAATAGGCTATTTAATTAAGTGGTAAATTCTTTATCTACCACATGATAAATTAAAATTAATTTAAATCTTTTTGTTCTTATCTATATATACGCAATTGTAACAAAATAAATTTAACCACATAAAATCAATAAGTTAAACAGAAAAAATTCATCTTGATTTTCTATACATAATGGCTATCATTTAACTTATCTTAAATCCACTTCAATTAATAAACACATCCATCAAACAACTCTTTGAAATAAAAGTAGTTGTTTATTTTTTTCAATTAATGATTGCTTAATAGGAACTTGGTAATTATATTGTACGCCGCTTGTATTCACCCCAGCGGATGGTGATGGTCCGATTCATCACTGACGTTTCATTAAAGTGCGCACGATGACATTTCATTTTAAAAATGTCCTGGTGCGAGGTTTTCTGAAATTGAATGCAGACGGTTCTAAGATTTAATTTAATACAACCATGTAGCGTTAAGACTCTAAATAATTCGAAAACACAACTAGGCGGCAAGCAAAAGAGTCGCTAGGAGCATACAAAAGTATGTGACTAGTGCGAACGAGTGAAGCCAACAACGTTGTGATTCGAAGTATGACGAGTACGGCTGCATTTTAGGTTCACTCGGCCTGTGCATTCAGACAGAGTTAACGTTGTTAAGGGCTTTTGGGAAGGGCTTAAAAATGCAACAGAATACCGTTCAAATGAAACGCGTACTGACCACTCCTGCGTTAGTTTTTTTCGGGCTGGCTTATATGGTGCCACTCGGAATTTTCACCACCTATGGACAAGTAACTGTATTGAGTGAGGGCCATCTGCCTATCGCTTATTTAATTACATTAGCTGCCGTCTTTTTTACCGCCATGAGCTATTGCCGCATGACAAGCGCACTTCCTCTTTCAGGATCTGCTTATTCATACGTGCAAAAAACCTTTGGCGGCACACTCGGGTTTTTAGTGGGTTGGGCACAATTGCTCGACTATCTCTTTCTGCCAATTATTAACTACATTGCAATTGGGATCTTTGTTCATGAAGCGTTCCCCGATATCCCAATGTATGTGATTATTTGCAGTACCATCACAATTGTTAGCATTATGAATATTTTGGGAATTAAATTAGTTTCCTCAATGAATATGCTAATCATTTTAATGCAATTTGTATTTATCGCAGTGTTCCTATACTTGAGTTTTAAAACTTCATTTGTATTGGATACTGATGCTTTATTGGCACCTATTACGGTAATGTCAGAACAAGTATCAGGATTATTTGCTGGTGCAGCGGTACTCTGCTTAGCCTTCCTTGGCTTTGATGCGATCTCCACCATGGCAGAAGAAACCAAAGATGCACGTAGTGCGTTACCAAAAGCGATTCTATACACCGTGTTTATCGCAGGTACGCTATTTGTCATCATTTCCTATGGTGCGCACTTGGTTTACCCGATGTGGCAAGATTTCATTCCTAACACAGATATTGCTAGCCTTGCGGTAATGAAACAAGTTGGTGGTGCGATGATGGCTTCTAGCTTTATCACCGCTTATGTTATCGGTGTATTTGCCTCGGCAATGACCTCACAAGCCAGTATTGTGCGTATTTTCTATGCGATGGGCCGTGAAGGTGTGTTACCACGTTCGCTGTTTGCTTATCTGCATCCAAGACTCAATACACCGGTTTACTCAATTATCTTTGTTGCGTTAGCATCACTGCTTTCATTAGTGCTTTCACTCAGCATGGTCGCCTCAATGATTAGTTTTGGTGCCTTAATTGCATTCACTTTTGTGAATTTATCGGTCATTAAACATTTTTACATTGACCGTAAAGCACCGCTGGATAATACAAAAATTATCACTTGCCTGATTATGCCTTCTATTGGTGTTATCCTAACATTATGGTTATGGACAAGCCTTGATAGCGAAGCCTTTAAAGTGGGTTTATGGTGGCTAGCCGCAGGAGCAATTTACTTAGCACTGCTGACCCATGGTTTTACTCGTCGTCCACCTGCAATCTCTGACGATGAAACTGAAATGATTATTAACTAAGCATTTCAAGTCTTATAAATGATTACGGGGGAGCACTTGCCTTCCCCGTTGTTTTTTTAGCTCTGGTGCCACCAAAGCACCACTGATACAGACGGTTTACAATGAATAATCAATTAGCTGACGTTATTTATTTTAACGGTTATATATATACTGCGGATGATAAAAATCGCGTTGTCGATGCGGTTGCTGTTCGTGATGGTTACATTCTTGCCACAGGCACTTCTGATGAACTTCATCAGTATGTTGGCCCTGAAACAGAGAGTATCGATCTCGAAGGCAAAATGATGATGCCTGGTATCATTGATGGTCATATGCACCCTTTTTGGGGCGGTATTCAACTCTTCGGTTGTCATTTAAATTATGAATCGTTAACTATCGAGCAAATTTTAGAGCGTGTACAAGATCACCTCGATAAAGACCCTCGTACCGGGGAAAATGATTGGCTCAAAGTCACTGCATGGCTACGTCAAGGAATGATCCCGGCGGGTGTTGATATGTATCGTGAAGATATGGACAAGCTCAATACAAAACGCCCTGTCGTATTATTTTCAAATGACTGCCATACATTGCTAGCCAATAGCCGTGCTCTCGAACTATTTGGTATCACTAAAGACACGCCTGAGCCACCTGATGGTAAAATTGGCAAATACGAGAACGGTGAGTTGAATGGCATCCTTGAAGATGCACCCGCTATGCGTGCTGCCGATAGCATTCCTTCAATTCGTGACGACCAAGCAATTGAAGTTGCTGAATTAGTACAGAAAGTACTTAACCAGCAAGGTGTGACTATGGTGATGGACGCCCGCGTTTCAGAACAACAGCTTGAAGCCTTTTCTCAATTACAGCAACGTAGTGACCTTACGATCCGTTTCCAAGCTGCTCGTGAAATCACCCCCGATGAAACACCAGATGTTGCTTCAGTAGCGGCAGCCGTGGATAAAGCCGTTGCATTTGCCAAAAAATGGCACCAAGCTGATTGGACACCAACCCCAGGTATTGGCTTGAATAATATTAAAATGTTTGTTGATGGTGTCATGCAATTTCCAACAATGACAGCGTCGTTATTGCAGCCATACCGCATTAATCAAGGCACAGATGACACGCCTAATTGGGTAGAAACGGATAACTATGGTGATCTGTATTTCACAGCTGAAATTCTTGATGAATTAATGGAAAAAATTGCCGCAGCAGGCTATGACCCTCACTTGCATACTGTTGGTGAAGGTGCCGTTTCCATCGTATTAGATGCGATTGAAAAAATGCGAGCAGCGCACCCAGAAAAAGATATTCGCCCAGGACTCGCTCACAATGAATTAGTCCATGCGGATGATTACGCCCGTTTTGCGCGCTTAAAAACCATCGCTTGTTTATCTTTCCAGTGGGCAGCCCCAACTCCAGAGCTAGCGGCTTTTGAGAAAAAAATGCTCGGTGATGAACGTTTTGAGCAACTTGAACCCATCGCTAAGTTTGTCGATGCTGGCGCGGTTGTTGCATTTGGTAGTGACTGGCCAATCGATGATTTCGATGAGTGGTATGATTTAAAAGTCGCAGCGACACGCCGTGGCCGCGATATTAATGGTCAAAAAGCACCGAGACTCGATAATGACCGAGACTTGACGGTAATTGAAGTTTTGCGCTCTGCAACCATTGACTCTGCTTATGCACAGCACCGTGAAGATGTACTCGGCTCATTAGAGGCTGGAAAATTTGCTGATATGATTGTATTGGATCGCAATGTATTTGAGATCCCTGCTGATGATATTGAAAATGTAAAAGTATTACGTACAATTATTGGTGGAAAAACTGTACATATTGCTTAATTATTTATTTAGATAACTAATTAAATAAACACCCCAAAGATTAAATAATATCTTGGGGTGTTTTTAATTGGGCACTTAATTCCAAACCTGAATACACACAATTAAATCGGGAAATTACGAGGGAATACGCTCCCTCGTAAAGCAACATTACTCTTCGTAAGAAAACGTTGTTTGAACAACTGTATTTCCATGACTAATGACAATTAGACAAAGTCTGTCTCGCATTAGTACTGAAATACTAAACACGGTAATACACGCTGAAACAAACGCAATCACTGCGAACTTGCTCATTTCCCTTGACCTCTTAATGGTTAAGAGGCACAATCCTAACTGTCGGGTTAGGTTTGGGCCTCGTTGGTTAATAATAACTAACGGGGCTTTTCCATTTCTAATCCAAACATTTTATCCAACATAATAAGCTTGAACCAGAAAGGCTCAAGCACCCGCCCAAATGATAGCAAATTTTTATATTTCACTCACGCTCAATTCCATTGGAATAAATAAAAATATAAATTTAATTATCTAATTATTAGTTTGTATAATATTAATTAATTTATATATTGATTTTATATATTGGTTTCAGAAAAAGGCTAAGAATCGGCTATCTTTAAAATAGCCCTTGCAAAAGAAAAAAGTTACCGTTAGTATCCGCAGCGTTTTATATTCATCTACTAACTGCAAGGAGGTTTACCATGACAACAATTAATCAAACTCTTTGCGGGCACACTCAGAAATAGCCACTCTCGTTAGTTAATCTATTTTCTTAATTTTGCCTGCTAATTCACCTTATTTTTCAATTAAAAATGAGTTAATAGCTTATGGGCAATACCTTACATACTGTGGATCAGCAAGTCAGCTATATCGCCACAGAATCAACATGGATTGAAAGTAAAGCAATCCAACAATTACAAACAACTGCAAGCTTACCTGATATGGTATCTGTTGTCGGCATGCCTGATCTTCATCCAGGTCGAGGATACCCGATTGGCGCGGCATTTTTCTCAACCAAACGCTTTTATCCTGCGCTAGTTGGTAATGACATCGGTTGTGGAATGGCGCTGTTCCAAACTGATATTAAAAAATCGAAAGTTAACCTCGATAAACTCGAAAAACAACTTTCTGAAATGTCAGATCATGCGCCTTTGTCATGGCTTGAAGAGCATGTTCCAAATAACATGCAATCACATGACTTTATGTCATCATTAAGTTCTATTGGTGGCGGAAATCATTTTGCTGAATTTCAGGGCGTTGATGAAATATTAAATCCAGAATTGTTCAGCATATGTGGATTAAATAAACAACAATTACTGTTATTAGTGCATAGTGGCTCTCGTGGCTTAGGCCAATCAATCCTTCGCCAACATGTAGAAAAATATAGCCATGATGGACTTATAGACAATACTCAAGATGCAAAAGATTATCTGGAAGCTCATCAGAATGCATTAGATTTTGCCCAACTAAATCGGCAAATGATCGGTTTACGTATGCTGCAACAAGTAAAATCAAAGGGAAAACTCGTACTCGACCTTAATCATAACCTAGTTGAATACTGTAAAATCAATGGTATTGAAGGGTGGATACATCGAAAAGGAGCGACACCATCAGATCGCGGGCTAGTCGTTATCCCTGGTTCTCGAGGTGATTACAGTTATCTCGTTTCTCCACAACCAAGTGAAGTTTGTCTGAATTCTCTTGCTCATGGAGCTGGACGGAAGTGGATGCGGGCTGAGTGTAAAGGGCGTTTATCACATAAATATACACCGACTCAATTATCAAGGACGGTATTAGGTAGCCGTGTTATCTGCGCAAACAAACAATTGATTTACGAAGAAGCCCCTCAATCTTATAAATCTATTGATACTGTAATTGAAAGCATGGTGAATATTGGCATCATCCAAGTTGTTGCACGTCTTAAACCTGTTATAACCTATAAAACCAGTGGAGATTGCTAATGATATTATTACAGTTTTCCTCTGCGCAGGGGCCTGAAGAATGTTGCATAGCGGTGGAAAAAGCACTTGCTTGTTTTTTCCAAGAGGCTAAAAAGCTTTCAGTCATTGCCGATACACTTGAGTTTTTTCCATCACGCTATGGACTAAAATCTGCCTTAATTTCATTGGAAGGCGAGAATGCAGAAATACTATCCCAAAAATGGACTGGCACTATTCAATGGCAGTGCCAAAGCCAAATTAGGCCACGACATAAACGTAAAAATTGGTTTTTGAGTGTCACCCGTTTCTCTCCCATTAAACCAATTGAAGATAGTGAAATTGAGTTTGAATTTACTAAAGCACAGGGGGCTGGAGGGCAGCACGTTAATAAAACCTCGTCTGCGGTTAGAGCAAAACATGTCGCTACGGGTATCACTGTCAAAGTGCAATCTGAACGCAGCCAGCACGCTAACAAAAAGCTTGCGAAACAGTTAATTCAATGGAAATTGAATGAACATCAATCGCAGCAACTTAATGAACTGGATAAACAACGTCATCATTCCCATTATCAAATTGAAAGAGGAAACGCTGTAATGACTTTTTCAGGAAATGAATTTAAACGTTTAAAATAAAACAATACCACCTCAGATAAGAGGTGGTATATAATTTAAGATATCTACCTTACTGTTTTGTGCTTTACTACCCAGACAATGCTTAATTCACTAAATAACACATTGAATTATTAAATTGACATTCAGCAATATAATAATTTGGCTCAATGATAAAACTATATTCTTTTTGTGAAGAAAAACAATTTGTTGTCTGTATTAGTGACGAATGATCAATATCATAATTAATAGGTACAATATCGCCTTTATTTTTATTCATTAAGCTATTAAATGCTGTTTCTAATTGTTTTTCATATTCCATGATACTCATTCCTTGTTGAATCTGCTTGTCACCATAACCAAATTTATCAACGCTGTTCATCTATAAACTCCTTTTATGTGTACATTGAAAAATAAAAAATTAAAATGACTGATATAACCAATTAAAACAAGATAAATTGAATAAAGTTAATCTTAAATTTTAAAGAAAATAATATAGTATTAATTAGATATTATAAATATGGAAGAATATCTATCAGCCACCTCAATAAGAGGTGGTAATAGCCTGAACGGATTAGAGTATTTTTTCTGTTAAAAACCAGCCAGCAATACTTTCTCTTTTTTGTTGAGTAGGTAACACTTCATGTGGAAATTCTTCAGACATAAAAAAAATCATTCGACCTGCAAGCGGTTCTAATTCAAACAATTGATTGATTTCTTTATCATAGACAACAAGTTCACCTCCATCTCCAGCTTGCCATGCTTCATTCATATATAAAACAGTGGTTACCTTGCGACGCCCTTGTCCTCTTGGGTTATCAAGATGCTTTTTATAAAACCCACCATTAGGATAACGGCAGAAATGCGTTTCAAAATCACGCAGACCAAGATAAAGCTGGCAGTTAAGCTCTTGCCTAACCTGCTCCATTTTATCGAGATAATTAACGATAGGCTCCCCCATTTCAGGTTCTAGCCAAACAGTTTGATCAGCACGAATACTTTTATTTCCTTGTAAGGTATCGCCGCGCCCAATACGTGCATCCTGTAGGGTATCTGGGATACTATTTTTGATGGTTTGTATATGTTGCAGGCTCATGAAATCGTCCCACACATACCAACCTTGTGAGGAAAGTGAATCAATAAGTTTATCCATTGACATGATGAGTCTTAGAAAAGTTAATTAGGTAATATTTTATACTTCATTGAGATATAGTTTTAAAATTAAAAACTTAAATCCTAATGATTGATACGGCATATCAAAGTCAATCACTAAAAAGATAGTGATAGTTATCATAGAGTAAACTAGAAAAGAGATTCAAAATTACATAAATAACATACTCATTCCATAGTAAAAAAGCACTCCATCCATATTGAGTGCTTACTATAAAATCAAATTAAACGATTGATTGACTTAGCAGAATGCAGTTCTTCCAATACCACCACAAGAACAACGTGCCACTGGGTTAAGAAGACTTACCTGCCCTAGGTTTTTATTTACTTCACTATTCCCCTCTTCCGCCGATTGGAAAGCCGTAATTCGTTCTGAAATTAATTCGCTTTGAATTACGGGTTGAACTAATGTATTACCATCTTGATTTTCAATCATTTTTTGAGAACGAATTGACCAGTGAAGTTCAACATCTTTGATAGTTTCTTTAATGCTATGCATTTCTTCATTATATCTTTTAATATTTAAAGATAGATGATTTTTAAAAGGCCCTGAATTTACTTCTAATTCGCCTTGTTTTTCCATTTCAATATTTAGCTTATCAATATATTGATTTAATTCGTCTAATACTTTTAGTAAATTTGATTCCTGTAGTTCACTTATCCTACTTAACTCATTTAATACATGCTTATCTTTTGCTATGCTAGGGCTTTCTACTCTATACAATGAAATATTTCTACGTAATGACCTTATTTCTTCTATTTCTGAATTAGTTTTATGTTCGTTCAACTCACTTAGGCCTTTAAACACATTTAATTGTTCATCAAATACTTTTACATTTTTATGAATTTTTTCCTCTAACATTCTCATCGAATCATCTATCTGTTTTTGGCTATATTTATCAGTAACAACCGAACTGGAGCCCCAAGCTCTTCCTTTATTTAATAGCTGTACTGAACGAGATTTCAAATCATTTATAGACGAAACAAATTTTTCAATTTCATCATCTATCTCTTTTTTATTTTTTATTGTCTCAATTTCTATGTTATCTAACTGTAAATCAATTTTTCGTTCATCTTCTAATAACTTAGATGCTCTGTTTTTCAATGATTTTAGCTTAGCGTTATGATAATTTATTGAGATAGATACAATACCTGTTTTAACTTTATTAAACGAAGTATTTAGATGGGTTATTTCATTATTTATCTTTACTAAAGTAGATTTTTCATTATTTAACATACCCTCTTTTGTCTCATGAGGGATTTTTTTGATTACAAAAATACTTTCTAGTAGTTTATGGTCACCACCAATATTTTTATTTTGCTTATTTATTTCCAACTCTATTTTATACTTAGAAAACTTACTAGCCTCAAAATATAAAATCTCATTACCGATATTTTCCTTGTTATATTTGCTAGCAAGATTTTTCATTGCTAGTAAATTACCTTCAAAAAATTTAATAGCTTTATTCACCTCATCTATTTTAGCGGTCACTTCACTATTTATATTTGTTTTTTCAGATAAATATTCATAACCATATTCATCTTGAATTTTCATTACTAATGAAGACTTCAGTTTCTTAATTTTATTTAAACGATTTTCAGCAGAAAAAATTAACGAGTCTATTTTTTTAAAATCATAAATATTTAAATTAAAATCAATTTCCATATTAATCCCTTTGATTTTCATATAATTAAAAACATAATTTGATATCTATATTGCGTTTTTATATTATATTAAAGACAAAGGAGTGACTAATTTATTATTTGTATAATAAAAACAAATTATAATTATTTTAAACCTATATTTCATTTAAATAAATAAAGTAGAAATATTATTCAGATTTCTACTTTATTTATACTTGTCTATTACAGTTTCTCAAGCTTCGCATATGAAGCCACCAGCCATTTAATTCCTTGGCCTTGGAAAGCGATTTGTAAACGACAGTGTTCACCACTACCTTCAAGGTTAATAATCGTGCCTTCTCCAAATTTAGGATGAACTACACGCTGCCCTAATGCATAACCCGAATCATTTTGGCTAATTGGGGTACCAAGGCGTTGATGGCTAACTGGTCTTGAAACCTGCGCTCGCAAACGAACTTCTTCAACACACTCGGTTGGTAGCTCACCGATAAAACGAGAAGGCCTGTGATAAACTTCTTTGCCATATAAACGACGACTTTCAGCGTAGGTGATAGTCAGTTTTTCCATTGCTCGGGTAATACCGACATAAGCAAGGCGACGTTCTTCTTCAAGACGACCACTTTCATCCATCGACATTTGGCTTGGGAACATACCTTCTTCCATTCCCACAATGAATACAACTGGAAACTCCAGGCCTTTAGCCGAATGCAAAGTCATCAATTGAACGGCATCTTGACTAACATCCGCTTGTCCATCTCCTGCTTCCAATGCTGCATGAGAAAGAAAAGCCTGCAATGGCATTAAGTCTTGGTCTTCGTCTTGATAGCTGAAATCACGGGTTGCATTGACTAACTCTTCCAAGTTTTCAATTCGAGCCTGTGCTTTTTCGCCTTTTTCTTGCTCATACATCGCTCGTAGGCCTGAGTCGTTAATGACTCGATCAGCTTGGACGTGTAATGGCATGTCTTGGGTTTCTTTAGCTAATGCATCGACTAATTCTAAGAAACGCTCGATTGCAGCGGCTGCCCTACCTCCCAACACCTGCTCGCGAAGTAAGTACTCACAACTTTCCCATAATGTTAGTTGTTGATCCCGTGCAGTTTGGCGAACAGTATCTAATGTTCTATCTCCGATGCCACGTGTTGGTGTATTGACCACCCGCTCGAAGGAAGCATCATCATTACGATTTGCTATTAATCTTAAATAAGAAAGTGCATCTTTAATCTCTTGGCGTTCAAAGAAACGTTGCCCACCATAAATACGATATGGCATAGCACCTTGGATGAGCGCCTCTTCTAATACACGAGACTGTGCATTACTCCGGTACAGCATGGCACAATCTTGTAGGGCTCCACCATTTTCATGCCATTGTTTAATGCGCCCAACCACATAACGTGCTTCATCTAACTCATTAAAAGCGCAGTAAAGGGAAATGGGTTCACCATCTCCGCCTTCTGTCCATAAATTTTTCCCTAAGCGGTCACTGTTATTCGCGATCAATGCGTTCGCCGCTTTTAATATATTATTCGTCGAGCGATAATTTTGCTCAAGGCGGATAGTTTCTGCACCAGGAAAATCATTGAGAAAACGCTGGATATTTTCTACTTGAGCCCCACGCCAACCATAGATTGACTGGTCATCATCACCAACAATCATGACTTTGCCAGTTTCCCCTGCGAGTACACGGATCCATGCATATTGGATATTATTGGTATCTTGGAATTCATCGACGAGAATATTCGTAAAACGCTCACGATAATGCTGTAGTACATGGGGCTTGTTTAACCACAGTTCATGGGCACGTAATAGTAGCTCAGCAAAATCCACCAGTCCGGCTCTATCACAGGCCTCTTGGTAAGCTTGGTATACTTTTAGCCATGTGGCTTCGACTGGGTTTCCGTAAGCTTCAATGTGCTGAGGACGCAAACCCTCATCTTTTTTACCGTTGATGTACCACATACCCTGACGTGGTGGCCATTGTTTTTCATCTAAATTCATCGCCTTAAGTAAGCGACGAATTAAACGGTATTGGTCATCACTATCGAGAATTTGAAAATCCTGCGGTAAATTGGCATCCATATAATGTTGGCGTAATAAACGATGCGCTAAGCCATGGAATGTTCCTATCCACATACCGCCTTCACTAGTACCAATCAATTGATTGATTCTATGGCGCATTTCTGCTGCCGCTTTGTTCGTGAACGTCACTGCCATAATTGAAAATGGGGAAGCATTTTCCACAGACATCAGCCATGCAATTCGATGCACTAGCACCCGAGTTTTACCACTACCTGCCCCCGCAAGGACAAGTAAATTGGTACGCGGGGCGGCAACCGCTTCGCGCTGTTTGTCATTAAGGCCTTCAAGCAGATAAGAGACGTCCATAGTTACCATCAAAGCAAAACAGTGGTTAATACCACTGTGAGGTTATTAACAATGGCTATTGCCACTGTATTTTTATACAGGAAATAATTATACCAATGATAAGAGAGAATCCAACCGCGAAATTTCTACATGCGGTAATAAACGACCCTCTTTCTCTTCCATCAGTGTTTTTTGTTCTGTGTTTATCCAGCAAGCTTGCATACCGCTGTTAATTGCACCTTCAACATCCGTTAACAGGTTGTCCCCGACATGAAGAATAAATTGTGGCTCAATTTCAAGTCGCTTTGCTGCTAAACGATACATATCACAAAATGGCTTTGAGCGCCCATCAGGCCCCGCTTTCAATACAAATTGAAAATATTGGCCTAACCCACACGCTTCCGGCTCTGCGTTACCATTAGTAATCGCCACCAACGGAACTTTTTCTGCAAGTTGGCACAATGTTTCATGGGTGGATTTCGGGACATCAATTCTATTTCGCCAATATGTGAAATGCGCCATGATGTCATCCGCCCCTTTTTGTGCCGCTTCTTTCGAGTAACCATAATGGCAAAGCATCATTTTGGAAGAGAGCCAACGCCAACGTGATATATCATGATAAATATCAGGCTCTTGTTCTTCAACAAGACGGCGAAAAGCATAAAGATCTTCATTACTAAAATGATTAAAGCGCGGATCATATTCACGAACAAAACGTAAAACTTCTTCTTCCGTTTTATCAATAACTGGGTGGTTATCGTAAAGCGTGTCATCCAAATCAAACGTGATCGCCAGAATGGGTGATAACGGACGGTAAAAATGCATTAAGGTTTCTCCCTCTTTGCTCTCGGATGAGCCACATCATAAACGTTTGCTAAGTGCTGAAAATCAAGGTGCGTATAGATTTGTGTTGTCGATAAATTTGCATGCCCAAGAAGTTCTTGCACTCCACGTAAATTCCCACTTGATTCAAGGATATGTGTCGCAAAAGAGTGGCGTAATTTATGGGGATTAATGTGGCTATTAACCCCTTGTTTTATTCCCCATTGCTCAAAACGTTTCTGTACGTTCCGATTCGAAATACGTTTACCGCTTTGGGTTGAAATAAAAACGGCGTCATCTTCAGGGTCATAGAGCTCTCGCATCTCAAGCCAACGTTGTAGCCAACTCACCGCAGTTTTACCCATTGGCACTCTGCGCTCTTTACTCCCTTTCCCCATTACCCACACTTCGGCCGTATTTAAATCAAGATGGCGAACATCTAGCCCGACTAGTTCAGATAAGCGTAACCCCGCGCCATACATCACTTCAAGCATCGTTCGGTCACGTACAACAAGAGGGTCGCCACTATCCATGTTCAAAAGTTGGGAGACTTCATCCACATCCATATTCTTAGGAAGGCGCTTTTTGGATTTAGGGGCATGGATTGCTTTTGCGGGGTTTGCGGGTAATTCCCCCTGCTGTACCATCCAATCAAAAAAACTACGCAGCGATGATAACCGCAACGCCATACTTGCTGCTTGTAAACCCGATTTGCGACTTTTAGCCGCAATGTTGCGCACAATCGTCGCATCTACTTTTTGCCATTCGTGGATATTTAATAAGGCTAACATCTCCACAATAACGCTCAGTTGGCGACGATAGTTAGTAATAGTAACCGGACTTAGCCGGCGTTCAACACGCAGATAATACAGAAAGGCCTCAATTTGGCTCATCAGCCCTTCCGGCTGGTTTTTTACAGGCGTTCTATCCATTGGCATAATAACCTCGGTAGAATTTGAGCGACTTTCTCCAACATGACCGTTCCCATACCATGTTGATAATGTTCACGATCACGGCTAGTAAAAATGACCATACCTGATTCACCATGATGACCAAACAATGAAATGGCGACTGAGCCAACATTTAACGCATCAGGTAAAAGTAGTTGGATTTCAGGGCCATTTAATCGGCCGAGGTAGTTTCGCTTATCACCAAAGCGTTGAATCCTCACGGGTTCAAAAACACGACGCGAGATAACTAATTGATGTGCATCCAAAGGTGCAGACAAATGCCAACTGTCACTAAACAAGCGTACCTGAGCACCGGATAAACCCAGTTTTTTTGCCCAACGGTTTAGCGCTAACAGCATTTGCTGTAAACTTTCTGCTGATGACATTTCAATCACCAACACTAACAACTCATCAAAAAGCTCTACATTTTCATGAGCTTGCTCAACCATAAACCGAATATCTTGTTCGAGCTCTTTGATTTTCAACCGTTGACGGCTCATGACTAACTCAGGCAATGAAATCGCTTCCCGCACAACATGTGGGACTTTTAGTTGCTCCAACAGCTGTGCATTACGAAGAAAAAAATAAGGGTTTTCCGTTAAATAGCGCACGACATCAAGCTCATCAATTTGATGAACCATTTCCTGTGCTTTTTTGGTTTTATCCATTTTTTCCTCTTCGGCTATTCAAAATTAGAGTTGAATGACTCCATCATAAACATGCGTTGCAGGACCTGTCATATAAAGAGGCGACCCAGGACCTTCCCAAGAAATATCTAATGAGCCCCCCGGCAAATCGACTTTAACCCGCTTCGCCAGTAGCCCTTGAGTAATCCCAACCGCGACAGCTGCGCATGCTCCGCTACCACACGCCTGAGTTTCCCCAGCTCCACGTTCATAAACGCGCAAGCGAATATGGTCAGCACTGATAATTTCCATAAAGCCAATATTGGCACGTTCTGGAAAACGCTCATGATTTTCTAAAGCGGGGCCTAAAACTTCGACTTCTGCCGTATGAATACTTTCAACTTGAATGACACAATGCGGGTTACCCATTGAGACAACCCCACACAGCACTGTACGTTCTTGTGCTCGAATAATATAGGTCTTTTCTTCTTTAACTGCACGAAATGGCACTCTCTGTGGTTCAAAATCAGGTTCGCCCATATTAACGCAGACACCATCATTCTCATTTATGGTTAATGTCATACGCCCCGACTGAGTGCTGACTTTAATTTTTTGCTTATTCGTTAAGCCTTTGAGCCTAACAAAACGAGCAAAACAGCGGGCTCCATTACCACATTGAGCGACTTCACTGCCATCCGCATTAAAAATACGATAATGAAAATCAAGGTCAGGGTCATAAGGGGCTTCAACTAATAGTAGTTGATCGAACCCAACCCCTGTGTGTCTATCCGCTAATCGACAAATCAATTCAGGCGAAAAATATACATTTTGTGTAACGCCATCGACAACCATGAAGTCATTGCCTAAGCCATGCATTTTAGAAAATTGCATTTCACGCTCCATAGAGGTGGCTTACTGATTATTTGTTGTTTGAGCAGGCTCTTTGGCAGTACTGTCTTGTGCGGTAGGTTGCACATCAGATGCCTTAGCCGGAGCTGCAGTTTCTTCCGGCGGAAAATACAACGGGCCTTTTAAGCCACAGCCAGAAAGGGTAAATAAAACAACTAGTGCACTAAGCCCAATTAAACTTTTTTTCATTCTTTTTCGCCCGTAATACTCACTTTTGACATCTGATATTTTACACAATAACAGGAGTGGCCTCGCAAATCACGCCTGTTTATCCAGCATGTTGATATTATATACTTTAGGCTAAATTTAGTCTGAAATTTTTAGCGGGTATGCTGAGATTGACCCCAATGCAGGTTCCCTCCTATAATTTCAATTAACAATAATAATTTCAATTAAACCATTGTGAGCAAACAGGAAATTAATCGTGAATGACAGCGAATTTCATCAGCTAGCAGAAACGCTACTGAGCACCATCGAGGAGCATTTAGATAATTATGAGGGTGATGCCGATATTGATTGTGAAATCAATGGTGGTGTGATGACTCTTAGCTTTGAAGATGGCAGTAAAATTATTATTAACAAACAAGAGGCATTCCACCAAATATGGTTAGCAACTAAACAGGGTGGGTACCATTATGATTATAAACAAGGTAATTGGGTTTGTGACCGTTCAGGGCATGAATTCAAAACTAAACTAGCCGAGGCAATTGCTTTTCAAAGCCAAGAGCCCTTTTCGTTCTAAGCTTTACGAATTTATACGGTGGGCAGCGCAAAACTGCCTACCATCAATAATAATGTGCTTGTGGGTGCTGTGGTTGGCTAGATTGCCTTTCATACCCAACGTCATCATCTTCTGCCGTAAATGGCCATGTCGCACCAGAAAATGCAACAACTTGGTTTTTACCATCTTGATTAATGATTTGGTAAAACTGCGGTAAATTGAAATTGATAAAGTTTGCACCATAGGTAAACCGGTCGTGGGAAGAAGAATAGAATTTACTCACGTCACGGACGAGGTCTTCTTTTGACCCTTCACAGTGGGAATAAATTTCAACCCGATTTGCTTCATCTAAAACGTAAATATTAAAACCCGTGTTATCTGCGGTATTTTCAAAGAAAAACTGTACAATCCCTTCACTTGCATAACCATCGACAACGGCAGGTAAATGGTTATCACCCTTCGCCTGAAGTTTAACTGGCCAGCCATGTAGTTTGTTATGGGAGATAGCCCCATAGAACTCAACGGCATTTTCAAGTTTTTGCACAGATACATTTAGGCGCTCAAAGAATAAACCCCACGTCTGCCCGGCAATACGTAATGCTTTAAAACGCCCAGGGTCATTTCGGTTGCTTGATAAACGCAGTTCTACACATTCAGATACCAGCTGTTGTACACGGGTACGAATCAGCCCGCGTAAGTGCTCACTATAACAAAACACTTCAACCGCTTCAGGAGGTGATGCATCTTGATGCATTTTCCCTAAAATGGTCTTAAGTGCTTCTAACATGCATTGTTCTCCGCTGAAATGTAACGTTCTTACCTCATTCCACGAATTACGATACAACAAATCAATACTACCAATCAGACACCGTTGTGATTCTCCAAAACTGAAAATATCCAGTTTTCTAAAATCAACATGAACGACTTGCTCAGAATATACCTGTGTTGGGTCTTTTTCTAAGTTAACAATGATTGCAAGATGGCGGATTTCACAAGGGCTATAAAGCGCTTTTGGCGTTGGAGCGGGTAACCTGATAGGGAAATGACTTGATACATCATGCATCAACTCAAGCAGCTTTCGTTCATCACACTGAGACTTCCCGTTATACATATAAACCTGAGTATTCTCAGTCAACAGGCCGTTAAAATATGCCCATGCAACTAATTTATTTAAATAGCGATTATATTCAAGAGGTTGATGACCAATAATGGCCTCAATATTTGGCGCTTGGTTATACAAATACCAACCACTACGGTTAGCTCTCCCCTCGGGTACATAAATAAAGGTGAGATGCGCTTCGCTCAAATCAGGTGAAATTTGTGGATTAACTAATGTCACCTTACCAGGGAGCGCCTCGAAAGCCGCATATAATTTACGGGTTAGTACCCCAATATCTTGTGGGCTTGCACTAACACTTAAATTATTTCTACGCGCAAAGCGAATGAGATTACGATAACTTTGCATCATCGTATCAAGTAACTCGTTGTGTGCCTCACGGACACGCTCAATTTTCCATTGATTACGTGTGTCGAGAATAGACAAACGTTCTGCTCCCCACCCCCATGACTCAACCAATTGAGACAACACATCACGGCGCCAGCCTGAGCATGCGTTATCCTCTTTTTCAGATAGTTTTTCACACACTTTTAGGTAGAAACAACGGCGGATAAGGTCAAGACGAGTTAGATCATTAATTTCAGTCAGGTAACGTGTCACACGCTCTAACATCAAACAGTATGAGTCCAAGCCATAACACACAATTTCGCCTGCATGTAAATGACGTTTGAACTCCATCGCTAATAACTTACCGTTAGGGTAATCCCATGAATAGGATTCCAGTAAAATACTCTTCAATACGGCTTTATAGGGGGAATCAACACTTTTGTATAGCTGCCATAGACTTGCACCGAAGTATTCCGCCGCAGAAAGCTCACTTAAACCACCTAAATCAAGCCATTCATTTGGTGTTAGCACGCCTTGTGCATATAGCCCCATAACATATTCATCGTAATGCTGCTCTTCTTCAACCGGCACCATAGTCCACAGCAAACGTTTACCCGCCATACGTACAGCTGTTCGATAAAATTCATCTAACAATAAGATATGTTGCGTTGAACCACAGTTTTCCCCACCAATATGCCCACTAGCATGATGGCGAAAACGATTTTCATCGATTAAAAAAACAGTGACATCAATCCCCAAAGACGCAGCCCACTGCTCAATTAAGGTACACTTCTTTTGCAAAAAACGTTTTTCTTCGTGGTCCAACCAAGAAGGATGGCAAACCCAAACGTCAATATCTGAACACTGACTTTGCCCAACAGATGAAGTGCTTCCCATCGAATAAATACCCGTAATAGGTAATTCGCCATTCGCTTCGGTTTCAATCGTGGGTAAAAAACGTTCGAAAGGTGCCAACCATTTTTTTTGCTCTGTATCAGGAGAGAAAAAACAGACACCATGGGGGACATTACCTTCAATAAAACCAGGCATCATTGGATGATGATAATGAAACAAGACAGGCAGCAAGCTATAAACCTTCGAGAAGGTTTCACTCATAGAAGCTGTTGCACGTTCTAACCGTAATTGGTTTATCGCATCCAGTCTTTGTTTTAAGGTTTCAATATAGAGATACAAAGGTTACGCCTGATTGAATGAAAGTATTACAAACCTGAGAATTTCCCAGCACCCAACAGATAGAGATAGATTTAAAATAATTTTCAAATGGATTGTCGGAAACGTGATCAATTTAACACCTTGCATCAAAAGGGTAAAGTAGATCACATAATTTTATACGCTTATTTTTGATACAAAATGCTTTTCAACATATTGTATAAAAAGGCTTTTTATTTTTTAATCTATAAAATATCCCTTGTTTTTCAATGGAATAATTTCTTTTTACCCAATTGTTTAGTAAAACAGCAAAATCAAACGATATTAAGTACAATACGCACAGTGTCTGCGCTTACTCGCTTCAACACGAATTAATACAAACCGCAGAGTGTTTTACACGAAAGATAGCACGATAAGCTAAAGAAATTGCTTAATAGCTATTCTAGGTCATCTCATTTTGAATCGCGTTCTTGCATCATGGAAGAAAAAGTAAATCAGTTATCAACAATTCAGAGAGTGGTTTTGCGCCTAACTGGAAAAAATATCCTTAACATGTTAAAACTAAGGCCAATTGTATGGTTAATCTGCGGCATTTTTCGCCAGAGAAAACAGTAAAATGACATCAACAAATATCGTGCGTATTGCAACGCGCAAAAGCCCTTTAGCCCTATGGCAAGCGCACTTTGTCAAAGACAAATTAGAGCAACTTCACCCAGGTTTGCTGGTTGAACTCGTGCCTATGGTGACAAAAGGCGACATCATCCTTGATACACCTCTCGCGAAAGTTGGCGGGAAAGGGTTATTCGTCAAAGAATTAGAACTTGCCTTATTAGAAGGGCGCGCAGACATTGCCGTTCATTCGATGAAAGATGTCCCTGTTGAATTTCCTGAAGGCTTAGGATTAGTCACGATTTGTGAACGTGAAGACCCTCGAGATGCCTTTGTCTCAAACCACTATGATAATCTTGAGGCACTACCGGAAGGCAGTATTGTCGGAACATCGAGTTTGCGTCGTCAATGCCAATTAAGGGAGCTCCGCCCTGATTTAGTCATTCGTGACTTACGCGGCAATGTCGGAACACGCTTATCAAAACTAGATAACGGTGAATATGACGCCATTATTTTGGCCGTTGCAGGGTTAAAACGTTTGGGGTTAGAAACTCGAATTAAAACCGCCCTTGCCCCTGAACAATGCTTGCCTGCCGTTGGCCAAGGTGCTGTCGGCATCGAATGCCGTTTAAATGATAGTAAAACCCGTGAGTTACTCGCGAAACTAAATAATGACGCAACATCGACCTGTGTTCTGGCTGAACGAGCAATGAATATGCGCCTTGAAGGTGGTTGCCAAGTTCCCATTGGCAGTTATGCTATTTGGCAAGATGACAAAATATGGCTACGCGCCTTGGTTGGAGCGCCAGACGGTAGTGTGATTATTCGTGGAGAACGACGAGTTTCACCAAGTGAAGCTAACCAAGCAGGGGTATCATTGGCTGAAGAATTACTTGAACGCGGTGCAAGGGAAATTTTGGCGGATGTCTATCAAGGAAACCCGCCTGCATGAAAGTGCTTGTCACTCGCCCTGAGCTCGCATGTTCAGAGCTGATCACGGCAATCACCACCAAAGGGGGGGAAGCCTTCGCCTCTCCTTTAATTCGCATAGGGCCCGGTGCTGAATTAAATACCCTTATTCCTCAACTTGATAGCCTTACTGCGAATGATTTAGTCTTTCTTTTATCTAAAAATGCAGTCGAATATGCAAATTTAACACTTGAACAAATGGGGCGTAGCTGGTCAGATAAGTTATCTTACTACGGAATTGGCCGCTCTACAGGGCAATATTTTCAGCAAGTAACCGGAAAAGACATACGTTGGGCTGAACAAGGCGAAACCAGTGAAATACTACTGACACACCCTGAGCTTCAATTTCTCGAAGGGAAAAACGCCCTGTTATTACGTGGAAATGGCGGGCGAGAGCTTCTCGCCTCAACATTACGGGCTCGAGGTGCGCAAGTCAGTTATTGTGAATGTTATACAAGGTACCCGGTTGATTATGATAAAGCTCTGTTCAATCAGCAGTGGTTTCAAACCGGTATTACAGATGTTGTGATCACGAGTGGTCAAATGTTAGCCTTGTTAGAAGAATTAATCACTGAAGAATACCAAACTTGGTGGTTTTCCCGCCGCCTACTTGTCGTCAGTGAACGGATTGCAGACCAAGCCCGCAGAGGCGGATGGCAAAAGGTCTGTGTAGCTAATAGCGCAGATAATAATGCTTTATTAGAAGCATTAATTTCAATCGATATGGGATGCTAATTTATGACGGAACACGATAAAACAACCGAGACGGTTACCCCAGAAGCTGGTGCAGAACAACAGCGCCCAAAAACTAAACCTTCTTCGGAACAAAAACGTTCTGGTCTGATAGGCGGTGTAATTGCTATCGCTATTATCATCGCTATTGGCGGTGGGCTGTACTATTTCACTCAACAAAGTAATGCCACCTTAGTCAATGAAAACAATGAATTAAAACAAAAATTAAGTGATTTAATCGAACAACAAAACTCAGACAGGCAGCGGTTAGATGCATTAATTGCGGCTAATGCTGAAATAAAAAGCCATTCTCGTGAATATGAAGAGAATCTCAACCGCCGCATGCAAGAGCTGCAAGCGCACGTTACTGCGTTATCTAGCGCTGATGTTAAAAGTTGGCTACTTGCACAAGCTGACTTTATGGTCAAAATGGCGGGAAGAAAGCTGTGGAATGATCGCGACCCAGTAACCGCGGCCGTTCTGCTAAAAAGCGCTGACTCAAGCTTGGCAGAAATGAATGACCCAAGCCTACTCGACATTCGTAAATCAATTAACAGTGATATGGCTAAATTAGCCGCAATCAACCAAGTTGACTATGACGGCATTATTTTACGTTTAAACCAGCTAAGCAATGAAGTCGATAACTTACGTTTAGCGGATTTAAACAGTGGAGATGCGAAAGCTGAAGATAACGCTGACGTTAGCGATGATATTTCGGATTGGAAACAAAATTTGGCGCGTAGCTGGAAAAGTTTTGCAAATGACTTTGTCACAGTACGAGCTCGTGATGGCTCAGAAGCCCCTCTCCTTGCACCAAATCAAGACATTTACCTACGTGAAAACATTCGCTCTCAGCTATTAATTGCAGCGCAAGCCGTACCACGTTATCAAGAAGCCACCTACAAACAGTCATTAGAGCAGGCATCGACTTGGGTAAGAGCCTATTTTGATACTGAGGCGCCTGAAACCAAGGCATTCCTATCAACCATTGACGACCTAATCAATCAGCCGATTGATATTGACATGCCTGATACCTTGGAAAGCCAAGAAAAGCTAGAAAAAATCATGCAAACACGGGTTCGTAGCTTACTTTCTCAGTCATCCGACAATACAAAAGTTAGCGATGGTGCCGTTGATGCCGCAGCGGATGCGACTGAAGCGCCAACAGAAGCCGCAGCAGATGCCGCTGTTCCTGCCACGGATACGCAAAAAGCAGAGTCAGCTGACAATTCACACCCTTCTGAATCAGCAGAGCCTGCTGGCAATAGGGGGTAATTATGATAAAAGTCCTGATCCTATTTATAGTACTTATTGCAGGGATAATCTTAGGCCCATTATTAGCGGGTCACCAAGGTTATGTTTTTATCCGTACAGATAATTATGACATTACGACCAGTGTAACCAGCCTCGTTTTGGGCTTTATCTTGCTCCAGTTTGTGCTGTTATTCCTTGGTTGGTGCTACCGCCGTTTTATCAGCACGACATCACGTACCCGAGGTTGGGTAAGTGGTCGTAAATACCACAAAGCGCATACTCAAACACAAAAAGCGCTACTGAAATTAGCAGAAGGTGATTTCGAGCAAGTTGAAAAATTAATGAGCAAACATGCTGATTTTTCTCAACAACCGGTCATTAACTACCTCATGGCAGCCGAAGCTGCTCAACAGCGTGGTGATGAATATCGCACTCACCAATACTTGGATAGAGCCGCCGAAGCCGCAGGGAGTGACCAGCTTCCTGTTGATATCAGCCGTGTCCGTATCCAATTAGCGGAAGGAGAAGTCCATGCTGCTCGCAATGGTATTGATAAACTTCTCGACAAAGCCCCAAGACACCCTGAAGTATTGCGTCTTGCGGAACAAGCTTATTTACGTTCGGGCGCCTATCAGTCACTGATTGAATTACTTCCTGTTATGGCTAAAGTACAGTTACACAATGAAGATGAGCTCGATGCATTGAAATTAAAGGCTTACAAAGGGTTGATGAACCAATATATGGCTGAAGGGGGTAGCGATGGGCTAAAAGCTTGGTGGAAAGCACAACCTCGCCGAGTTCGTCATGAAACCGCATTGCAAGCTTTCTTAGCAGAACATTTAATTGAATGTGGCGATACTGCAAGTGCAGAAAAAATGATTATTGATGGCTTAAAACAGCAATATGATGAACGCTTACTCCTGCTAGTGCCAAAACTGAATAGTGAACGCCCTGAAATTATCGAAAAAACCCTTTTACATCTGCAAAAGCAAAACGGTGCCACCCCGTTACTCAACAGTACATTAGGTGTTTTATCACTACAGCATGCCCAATGGGACAAAGCAGAGACCTACTTTAAGGCCGCTTTAGCACAACGTTTTGATGTTCAGGATGCATCATGGTTAGCCGATGCGTTTGACAGGCAACATAAATCTAGTGATGCGGCAAAAATTCGCCAAGATGCATTAAACCATTCATTGAAACAAGAACGAAACTAATATTCTTGCTTATCCTTTTCTAAAAACTCCACACCTTTTAGTGGAGTTTTTTTATTCATAAACTTAACTACCACTAAGCCTAGCTTCCCCAATCAAAACGCCAAAAAGAATTTAAATACATTGCGTTAGTCGTATTAAATCATCGTAAAAAGAAAATATGAGGTTTATGATTGGTAACATTACAGATCAATAACTCAATGTTTAATCAATAATCGTTATTTAAGGATCAGCAAAACACACTTGGCTATGTTATAAAATAAACACATAGTGTATAAAGCTTTATATACATCTTTGCTTTGAATGAATTAGGGATATCGATATGAATGTAATTAAAACTATTTGGCGCTGGATTATTGCAACCCCAAACCGTTTACAAATATTCTTTGATCTTCTGCTGTTAGTATTATCACCTTTTGTTTTTATTATGATTATTGGTTTTAATACCGAAGATCTTAGTAAAGACATTTTCATTATTACATTCATTATCCTCTGCTATACCTATATTACTCGCTGGTTCAGTAAGTGGTTTAGTAAAGGTAGAAGCTAATACCTATCTTATTTTCAGCCTCTTAGTCATTTTCTAAGGGGCTTGGCTTTTTACATAAACAAAAAAAACACCTGCACAAGGCAGGTGTAAAATACAATCAGGTCTACAGACGGATGGTGCCTCACTCAACGTTTCGCCCGTTCGTTGATGGTAAGAGGATGAGCTCTTGATCATCTAAGTTGGACAATAGGCACCGATAATCGGCTTTGCGTCATCTCTGGGTTTATGAAGCTTCGCTGTCATAAGAAGTGAGATGAGCATCTACATATAAAATAATGCACAATGCATGCCAACTTTTTTAAACCGAGTTTTTTTTAAGTTTACTCTTTTGGCTTCGCTCTCATCTCTCGGTTTTACACATAATTTTCCTTCTTGGAAAGAAATCCCCCTAACATTAAAGAATTCACTAATGTGGTGCCTGTATCTTATCTTGCTATTTTGTCGCAGTTTAGAGACAGCATAAAACAGTTATTTATATTTCTTTATAAATCAACAAGTAAAATGTCTCCTTTTGGCGACATCAATATAATGAATTGTATCTATTTTACGACACAGGCTAGTTAACCTGCTAAATTACAAATAAAAACAAGCAATTAACCATAGCTAGTCATTATTGAAGAAGCAGCTCTAAGTAGACTTTAAATAATTCAGGTTATAGCTAGGCGACAAGTGAAGATATACTGATGAGTATGCACAAATATGTGATTCTAGGAGACTAACGCAGACAACAATGCGATGGGTTGAAGTGTGATTATTATAAAGCATAAAAAGCAAAAAACCCGTCGGTTAAGACGGGTTTCTTTAAATTGGTCGGCGAGAGAGGATTCGAACCTCCGACCCACTGGTCCCAAACCAGTTGCGCTACCAAGCTGCGCTACTCGCCGAAATTTTGTAGTACTGATTAATACCTATTACATTTCTTCGTGGTGCGAAAGGGGGGACTTGAACCCCCACGTCCATAGGACACTAACACCTGAAGCTAGCGCGTCTACCAATTCCGCCACCCTCGCAATGTCACAAAAAAATGGGGTGGCTAATGGGACTCGAACCCACGACAACTGGAATCACAATCCAGGGCTCTACCAACTGAGCTATAGCCACCATAACTTCACTTTTTTCAAAGCGTTGCTATATTACTACATACAACGTCATTTTGCCAACCGTAGCGAAGCGCTAAAACTGGTGCGCCCGACAGGATTCGAACCTGAGACCTCTGCCTCCGGAGGGCAGCGCTCTATCCAGCTGAGCTACGGGCGCTTAACGCCGTTGCGGGAGAGGATAGTACGGATTTATCCTCCCGCTGTCTAGTCCTTTTTGAAATAAAAATATCGATTGCTTGCCTTTTATCCATTTCGCTGAGAAAGAGAGCATATTTACCCTCTTTTTCACTGTACGACTAATAAAAATCCGTCGAAGCACTACCACTAAACTTTTGCATTGCGGCTATTGAACAGGCGAATAATGAAATAGAGCAGTGAAACGCCCCCTAAAAAGATGGCGCCAACGATTAAAGATAAACGGGTATCTGGGTTAATCGCCATCCCAACCAATACGCAGGCTAAAAATAATAAGGTCGCATAGTTAACCCATGGAAAAAGGATCGATTTGAATGGATGCCCAATAAGCTTTTCTTTGTTTTGTTGGCGAAAACGGATTTGGCTGGTCAATAGCACTAACCAAGGCACCATACCTGGTAACACACTCGCACTATAGACATACACAAAGACTTTTTCTGGATTCGGTATGATGTAATTCAAGCTAGAACCCGCCACTAAACAGAGAATAGTAAAGCCAACGCAACGTGCTGGTACGCCATTTTTCGTTAATTTCAATAATGACTTAGGTAATTGCTTATTTTGCGCTAAGGCATATAGCATTCGCCCACCACTATACATGCCACTATTGCAACCAGATAACGCCGCAGTTAACACCACAAAGTTAATTACAGCGGCTGCGGACACAATCCCCACTTTCGCAAACGTAAGAACAAATGGGCTACCTTGTGAACCCACTTCCGTCCACGGAAAGAGTGTCACAACAATAAAAATAGCACCCACATAAAAAATTAATATGCGCCATAAAATATTATTGATCGCTTTTTTTAATGTAACTTGAGGATTTTTCGCTTCACCTGCCGTGATCCCAACTAATTCAACCCCTTGATAAGAGGCCACAACGATACACAACGCAAATAAGAAACCTTTCCAACCCCCTGCAAAGAAACCACCATGTTCAGTGAGGTTTGCTAGCCCAATCGGTTCAAAATTATTACCAAGGCCAAAAAAAATCAGCCCTAAACCAATTAAAATCATCACTACAATCGTGGTCACTTTGATCATGGCAAACCAGAACTCAAGCTCTCCATACAGCCGAACAGCAGCTAGGTTAGCTAATGCGACTAATACCACGGCAATAATGGCAAAAATCCATTGAGGCACGTCAGGGAACCAATATTCAGCATATACGCCAATGGCAGTGATCTCTGATATACCAACGGCCACCCACATAAACCAGTAGCCCCACGCAGTGAGACATCCCCAAAACGGACTTAAGTATTTATAACCAAACGAAGCAAAAGAACCGGTTACAGGCTCAAGAAATAGCATTTCCCCCATTGAACGCATAATGAAGAAAACAAAAATTCCTGCGATGATATAAGCCAGTAAGACAGAAGGCCCAGCCCATTTTAGTGTACTGGCCGACCCCATAAATAACCCAACGCCAATAGTCCCACCGAGCGCAATCAGCTCGATATGCCGTGCTTCTAACCCACGTTGAAGCCCTTGCTGTGGATTTCCCATACATACCCCTGTCAAAATTAGATATTTAAAATGCAGTTTTAATTGAAACTCAGTTAGTAATAATCACTGCAATTATTTGAAAAGCATCAATTAGGCGATTAAAAAAATGCCATAGCCGCAAGATTAAGCACAAACTGGTGCGAATATGATTATTTTTGAGGGATTATAGAAATATTTGAAGAAAGAGACCAGTCATTCGGAGAATTCAGACCGCAAGCAAGGGATTAGGCCTACTTGCGGCCAGTAAAATACATCGATAATAACGATAAAAATCAAATCACTATAAAAATTACAGCTTACCGCCGTAATAGTAACCTAAAAATTTCAGTAATTTAAACTGACGAGTAATACGGGAAGGCTGAGATAGTAAGCGATACAACCATTCCAACCCTAAGTTTTGCCAAACTTTCGGTGCACGTTTTACATGCCCTGTAAACACATCATAAGTCCCCCCAACGCCCATATATAAGGCATCTGGGTACACACTTCGGCAATCTCGCATAAAAATTTCTTGTTTCGGGGACCCCATCGCAACAGTGACAATTTTTGCACCACTTGCACGAATGCGTTCGAACAATGCACTTCGCTCTTCAGCAGTAAAATAGCCGTTTTGCGAACCTACAATGTTCACATTCCACTGCGAGCGTAGCTTGCTTTCAGTTTGCTCTAGAATTTCTGGTTTGCCACCCACTAGGAAAACTGGCGTACCTTCTTTACCGGCCCGTTCCATTAACCCTTCCCACAAGTCAGCACCAGCCACGCGGGAAACTTCAGCTTGGGGGTATTTACGACGAATAGCACGGACAATACTAATTCCGTCAGCATATAAATATTCGGCTTGGCCTAGTAACGTATTTAAAGCCGTATCTTGTTCAGCGATCATCACTTTTTCTGCATTAATCGCAACGAGTGTTCCCGTTTTCGTTTCCCCACCAGCAAATAAGTAGTCTAAAAAATGGGCCATATTTTTAAAGCCCCAAATATTATGACCACGAATACTATATTGTGGAATAGATGGCTGTGTAACGGATGAAGACTGAGTTGATGACGATTCCATGATACTCCTTTAGCGGCTTTCACGCTGTTGGCTTCTTAAAAAAGAAACTGTTTTTGTGCGAATAAGCCCTGCACTTTCAAATAACCAATACAGTAATTTTGCTAACACCAGACACAGTCCGAATATTAAGCAGAAGAAAACCACCCGTGAGACGAAAGAATCCACGCCTTCACGCGCTAAAACAATGATGTTAAAAATGGCACCAAAACAAAATGCCTGCATAATGGCAGCCTTATAGCGATTCGGTTCTTTCAGGCTCATGCCATAGATCCAATCAAACCATTTGATGATAAGCCCCACAACTATGGCTCCGAGTGGTATAAAAATCACCCCACCCATCACCACCAATGAACCAATCAGTGTTGGGGAAATTGCCAGCCCAGAATGGTTGTTTAGTACTTCCCACGTAAAATAGTTGGCGGAATTCAATACCGTATCTGGGCGTTCTGGCCAAACCCAAGAAGGAATAAAAACATAAAAGTCACGGATAATCGGCGCTAGGCCTTGAAAGTCCATCTCATCATAGTGGCTTAGCAGTAATGCTAAGTTTTCCCACGGGGAGAATGTGTCCCGTGTTAAATACAAGAAAGTGTAATACGCTTCGGCACCACTGACATCTAGCCCATAGCGCTTTAAGGCTAACCAGAACATACCTACAATACTTGCGACCCCGGCTGCAGCTAGCATCCACAGCGTAATCCAACCCCTGACAATCCCAATAAATAAGAATAGTGCGAAAGCAATAATAATGTTCGCTCTGGTTCCTCCAACGATAACATAGGTCAAGAAACCAAATGCAACGGTACTAACGAGGAAGAAAATCCAACGTTTCTGTGTCGGTCGCAAGAAATAAACAATCAACATTGCCGGTATGAAGAAATAGAAAAAGCGTTTTAATGCCACGCCAGAAACTTGGCTGGAGAAAATTTGGCTATAGGATTTTAGCTTAAACAGCAAAAAACCGTTCTGCATGAAAAAGATACCTACTGTCACGACTGCAATCAGTATCAATAACAGACAGGTTAGATTCGTTTCCACTTTGTTCATGCTAAACAACGCACGCCTTGGTGCGTCTGGTTGCCTAGAAAGCCGTGTTTTATAAGCAACATAATAAATCGCATAAAAACTGGTAGCCGCTAGTTGGGCGTAAAGTAAGTAATCCGCTTTCACAACCGCAACATCAAATTGGAACACTAACGCACAAGTTAATGGAAAACCAAAGTAAAACGTCAATAAATACAGCATTGAAAAGAAAATATTGAAGTTAAACCGAGCACGTAAAAACTCTTTGTACAACAAAGTACCAATAAAAATAATTGATATCAGGTAGACCAGTGCTAAGCCACCTAACTCCGTCAGTGTCATGCTCGCTCCTCCACGGCACTGAGAACGGCTTTCCAGCCTTCAGTAAAGTTAGGAGCAAAAAATTCGATATGCTGTTTATCTAATAAGCTCATTTGGCGCTGAGCTTCATCCACTAGTGGTATCGTCAGGTTGTCACCATAGAAAAATACAGGGACATTTTGAGCAGTTAAATCCTGCCAAAATGTATTTTGACGGCTGATCACAAAAGGAATACCAAATTGAATTAGCAAACAAACCGTACCAACACCTTGCTGGCGATTAAAAATAAAATAGCCAAGATCACAGGATTTGAGCAAATTAAGGTACTCGCTAAACTCCATGCGCTCTTTCAGAATTTCTACTTGCCCTGAAGTAAACTCACTATTTGCAGCCTGTTCGACTTGTTCAATATAGCCTTGGTTATTTGCAGGATAACCCATTGGGACAATAACCTTAACCTCATCACCAAATTGCTGTTTAATCGCACTCAGCGCCTCTACATGACGATTAGAACGGTCACCTGAGTTACCCAACAAAATAGTCAGTTGAGAGCCTTCACGTGCCTTAGGCTCGCTAATTGTCAATGCGGGGTCCATTCGTGTTGGAAAATACAACACAGTGGCAGGCACTTTAGGGTTCGACTGGTGGAAATAGCACAAATCCCCACGTGTTGCACACACATGTCCTACTTTTTTCTGCGCTAAACGACGCAAAATATAGAATAACTTAAATTTTAGAGAGCTAGATTCTTCATAGAGGTCAGCTCCCCATATATGCCACCAAAACTGATGGGATTTGATTTGACCAAATAATAGCGCTAACCAAATAGGGGCGTTGAATTGCCCATGAAAGAAAAAGCGAGTACGGCGATCTGCCTTGGCACGCTGTATAACACTATTAGCAATGGCCTGTTTATTCGCAAAAACATCTATTTTTAGCTGAGGATAAGCGTCAGCAAGCTGCGCATCATCGCTTACCACCATAAAATGCGGCGTTGATGACGAAGCCATTTCTTGGCAAATGACGTCATTAAAAAACGTCAGTACCGTCTGATTGTGGTGTGGGAGGTTCGATCCCAGTACATGTATTAAGGTTGTCATGCTCGCCTACGGTAAATCAAAAATACGCAACAACATAAGGTAAAATAGACAATATAAGTGGCCATATAAGCCTGAGTTGCACCTACTGCACCATGTTCAGGGATAAGCCAATGGGCAAAGCCCGTTAATAATAAAAATTGACTCACTTCAGTGAGGACATAAAAACGCAATGCGGCTTTGGCAATGACCAAATAGCCAAATACGTAAGCCCCCACTTTCAATACATCACCGACCAACTGCCATGCAAACAGGTCTCTCATCCCTGTAAATTCTTTTGAGAACAGCAACCAAATCGCGAAATCACGTAGTAACCAAACTGTAAAACTCACAACGGCAACAGCAGGTAAAACAAACTTCAATGCTTTAACAATTTCTGCTGTGATTTCATTTTTATGCTGCAAACGCGATAACGTCGGCAATAAATACACTGAAAATGTCGCGGTAATAAACTGCAAATAGGCATCTGAAATGGTGGTCACACCGGTCCATAACCCCACTTCATCCCAGCTATAGGTTTGGGCAAGTAAGTTTCGCATCATGATATAAGCGACTGGCAGTGTGACTGCCGTTAGCATCGCCATGACCGTAAATTTGCCTAAATTAGTCGCAATCACTTTGTCCCATGCTGGCTTCAATGACGATAACGCAAACTGCTTGCGTTTAATTATCATCCCAGCCGCAGGCAATACCACAAGTGCAGGAACCAATGCTAACCCCGCTAGTGCACCTTCATACCCGCCCACTAGATAGCATAAATAATAAGCAATTACACCAATTACGCTACCTAAAATAATGGCTAATGCGTTTGCTGATGCGTCTCGGTAGCCCTTCAAAATAGCCAGAAAATAGTTCGCATACGCGATACCCATTTGAATTAAGGCGACTATTTGAATAACTGAGCTGTATTTTTCACTATCAAATAACGCCACGCTAATTGGCGCACTGCAAAGTAAAAAGATAAGCGCAAGTAGCGCTGAAAATCCTAAAATAATCGTCGATGAAGTTCCCAGAACCGCACGTAATTTTTGTGGGTCTTGGTGGTGCTCTGCAACATATTTTGTGACACCATTGAAAATCCCTGCACCAGATAACACCCCTAGTACAGTAATCAATTGGCGGAAGTTACCCGCCAGCCCCACACCGCTGGGCCCAAATGAGACTGCAAACAACTTAACGATTAACAGGCCTACCCCGATTTTAATCAGGGTAGAGCCAGCAGTCCAAACCGATGCTTTAGCAAGAGACATTAGGCAAAGAACGCTTTGATTCGCTCAATGACCGTCTGCTGTTCGTCATCAGTCATGTTGTAGAACATCGGTAAACGCACTAAGCGATCACTTTCTGATGTTGTATATTTATCTTCACCATGGAAACGGCCAAACTCGATACCTGCCGGGCTAGTGTGTAATGCAACATAGTGGAATACTGTCAAAATGCCATGAGATTTCATGTAATCATTGAATTCGGTACGCTCTTCGATATCTTTAAGTTTGATGTAGAACATATGGGCATTATGTTTTAAGCCTTCTGGCACAGTTGCTAGGACTAAACGCCCTGCATCAACCAGTGGCTGCAACGCTTCATCATAACGTTTCCATAGTAGTAAACGGCGGTCATTAATTTTGTCTGCTTCTTCTAACTGCGCCCATAAGTAAGCCGCTTGCAAATCAGACAACAAGTAGCTTGAGCCGATATCACGCCACGTGTATTTATCGACTTGACCACGGAAAAATTGGCTACGATTTGTCCCTTTTTCACGGATCACTTCGGCACGGCTAATCAGGTCTTTATCATTGATAAGCGTAGCTCCACCTTCACCGCCTGAAGAGTAGTTTTTAGTTTCATGGAAGCTATAGCAGCCAATATGGCCGATAGTCCCCAGTGCTTTGCCTTTATACGTCGACATCACACCTTGTGCCGCATCTTCAATCACGAATAAATTGTGTTTTTTTGCGATAGCCATGATGGTGTCCATCTCGCAAGCAACACCTGCATAATGGACTGGAACGATGGCACGCGTACGTTCAGTGATTGCGGCTTCAATTTTAGTTTCATCGATATTCATGGTATCCGGACGGATATCAACAAACACGATTTTAGCGCCACGTAATACAAATGCGTTAGAGGTTGATACAAAAGTAAAGCTTGGCATGATGATTTCATCACCCGGCTTAGTATCAATCAGGATCGCCGCCATTTCTAATGAGGCCGTACAAGATGGCGTTAACTGCACTTTCGGGCAATTAAACCGTTTTTCCATCCATTCTTCACAACGTTTCGTGAAGCCACCGTCACCACACAGTTTGCCACTTTCCATGGCTTGTCTCATATACTCTAATTCAGTACCTACAACTGGTGGTTTATTAAATGGAATCATGTTGTCCCCTGTATAACCAATAAGCGGTACTGGCAATTGCTGCACCGCTACGTGAATAAAGATTTAATGCCGCAACATTACTGATTTGCGTGGCCACATTTAACTGTGTTTTTTGGTGTTCCACACACCAATTAAATGCTGCAGACATCAACTTACGCCCTACACCTTGCCCCTTCGCTTCTGGCATTTTCGCTAGTAGGCCAACCCGTGCTGTTTCTGCATCAAGATGCCGTAAACTCACAAAGCCCAATATCGCACCAGACGCGTCTTTAACTAGTAAACAAGTGTGATCAAACGTACCAAGTACTGATTTTTCTATCCACAACGCATAAAACTGACCGCTATCACCATCACGATACCAAGGTGCTCTAAAGCGGCTTTTGCTAAAGACAGACTCAGCGGCTTGCCGTAAAGTAGGAATATCATCCACTTGTGCGACAACAATGTGATCTTCCGCTGTTAAACCTGCCTTTAAATAAGCATTTTCTGTGCCAATAGTAAGAGCGAAATCGATTTCACCTTCAACAAATGAAAAACCCATACCAGCCAAATCATCAATCAGCTGCGTTTCAGACGCGGCGACTTTTGCTTGCACGATATCGTATTCATTTATTTGATAAGCAAGGAGGGTCTCGAGATTATCCCCCGTAAAATTCAACTTTGCCGTTGAGCGATGAAAAAATTCGCTCTCCCATGGCAGGCTCTCAATACTGGCGCGGACGGACACGTAATAAATCCTCTAAGTATTGCCCATAACCTGTTTTTTTCAGCTGTTGTGCTGAAAAAGCGACTTGCTCGTCTGTCAGCCAGCCGTTACGCCATGCTATTTCTTCTAAACAAGCAACTTTGAAGCCTTGGCGTTTTTCAACGGTTTGTACAAAAGTACCTGCCTCAATGAGGCTATCGTGGGTACCTGTATCTAACCAAGCAAAACCACGACCGAGCAATTCAACGTTTAATTCGCCACGTTCTAAGTACATTTGGTTAATTGACGTGATTTCTAACTCACCTCGTTCAGAAGGCTTAACTTGTTTTGCAAATTCAACTACTTGTGAGTCATAGAAATACAGCCCTGTCACCGCCCAATTCGATTTAGGTTTAACCGGCTTTTCTTCAATCGACAGTGCTTTAAAATTATCGTCAAATTCCACGACACCAAAACGCTCAGGATCCATCACTTGGTAACCAAAAACCGTTGCGCCATTTACTCGTTTAGCAACAGATTTTAATTTTGGGCTAAATGAATGGCCGAAAAAGATATTGTCGCCCAATACTAAACAGCACGAATCACCGTTAATGAACTCTTCACCAATGATAAACGCTTGCGCAAGGCCGTCTGGTGATGGTTGTTCTGCATAGCTCAGCTCAATCCCAAACTCATGACCATCCCCTAATAAACGCTTAAACATCGGCAAGTCGTCAGGGGTAGAGATAATTAAAATCTCACGGACTCCCGCCAACATCAGGACTGAAAGCGGGT
Organism: Providencia rettgeri; assembly: GCF_013255915.1. GTDB lineage: Bacteria > Pseudomonadota > Gammaproteobacteria > Enterobacterales > Enterobacteriaceae > Providencia > Providencia hangzhouensis. The sequence continues at coordinate 4,356,543 of NZ_CP053896.1, forward strand.
AGTAAATCATCGGCTTATCGTAGATAGGCAATAACTGTTTAGAAATACCGCGAGTGATAGGATGCAAACGCGTCCCCGACCCTCCAGCTAATATAATACCTTTCATACTGTCACCTAATTTCCTAGACCTAGACGTTCGCCCGCATAGGAACCGTCTTGTACGCGGCGCCACCACGTTTCATTGTTCAAATACCACTGCACCGTTTTGCGGATACCTGATTCGAAGGTTTCTTGTGGCGTCCACCCCAATTCGCGCTCAATTTTCGCGGCATCAATGGCATAACGCATATCGTGACCCGGTCTGTCTTTCACAAACGTGATTAAGTCACGGTAGTGCGCCACACCTTGTGGCTTCTGCGGATGCAGCTCTTCAAGCAGCTCACAAATCGTTTCTACAACGTCAATATTACGGCGCTCATTATGACCACCAATATTATAGGTGGTGCCAGGTTGCGCTGTTGTCGCAACTAAATGCAGTGCTCGTGCATGGTCTTCAACAAACAGCCAGTCACGAATTTGCTCACCTTTCCCATAAACAGGCAGAGGCTTACCCGCTAAAGCATTCAAAATAATTAAGGGGATCAATTTCTCTGGGAAATGATACGGCCCGTAGTTATTTGAACAATTGGTGATCATCGTCGGCAGACCATAGGTTCTTTGCCATGCACGAACCAAGTGATCGCTCGATGCTTTCGATGCGGAATAAGGGCTACTTGGCGCATAAGGCGTGGTTTCTGTGAAGAAACCATCAGGCCCCTCGAGGTCGCCATAAACTTCATCTGTCGAAATATGATGAAAACGGAAAGCCGCTTTTTTCTCATCATTCAGTGCAGACCAGTAATGGCGCGCCGCCTCTAACAATGTGTAAGTTCCCACAATGTTGGTTTCGATAAATGCCGCAGGGCCATCAATTGAACGGTCAACATGGCTTTCTGCCGCTAAATGCATCACTGCATCGGGTTGGTATTTTTCAAAAACGGCATCTAATGCAGCTCTATCACAAATATTCACCTGCTCAAAAGCATAGCGCGGGTTATTCGCAACCGTTGCAAGGGACTCTAAGTTACCTGCATAGGTTAAGCAATCCAGAACCACTGCGCTGTCGTCAGTGTTTTCAATAATATGACGAACAACAGCAGAGCCGATAAACCCGGCGCCTCCAGTGATTAAAATGCGTTTCAACGCCATACTCCTTTTGTATCCACAACCCATTTTTGTGGGATCGCAGAGCCTTGGATGCCTTTGAACATATTGTGGTCAACTAACATTAAGATCACATCCGCTTCATTAACGGCTTTTTCAATCGAAACTAGCTCAGAAATGCCTTTTAAAGAGGTCGGTAATTCATCAATGTGTGGCTCAACCGCATACGTTTTACCTGGGTTCCAGTTCGCTACCATTTTGGTGATGTGCATTGCTGGGCTTTCACGTAAATCATCAATATTTGGTTTAAATGACAGGCCGAAACAGGCAATGGTCACTTCACTGGCTTTTTTACCGGTTTCCACTAAGCAATCAGCCACTGCCGCTTTCACTTGGTCAACAACCCAAATTGGTTTGCCATCATTGACTAAACGAGCGGTATGAATAAGACGTGATTGTTTTGGATTTTGCGCAACGATAAACCATGGATCAACCGCGATGCAGTGCCCACCAACACCTGGGCCTGGTTGCAAAATATTAACGCGTGGATGACGATTCGCGAGGCTGATTAACTCCCACACATTGATGTCTTGTTCCGCACAAATTAATGATAATTCATTCGCAAAAGCAATATTCACATCACGGAAGCTATTTTCCGTTAACTTACACATTTCCGCAGTTCTTGAGTTAGTAATTACACACTCACCTTCAAGGAAAATATTGTATAGCTCACTTGCACGCAGAGAGGATTTTGGCGTCATACCACCAACAACGCGGTCATTTTTAATTAATTCGACCATCACTTGACCTGGTAACACACGCTCAGGGCAGTACGCTACATCGATATCGGCTTCTTCCCCTGCTTGATGAGGGAAGGTTAAATCAGGGCGAGCAGCTGCCATCCACTCTGCCATTTGCTCTGTTGTTCCTACTGGCGATGTAGACTCAAGGATGACTAAATCCCCTTTCTTCAGCACCGGAGCCACAGACTCAGCTGCAGCACGTACATACGCGAGGTCAGGTTCGTGCTCGCCTTTAAATGGCGTAGGCACAGCAATCAGATAAGCATCTGCAGGTTGCGGCTTAGTAAAAGCTTTCAGATGGCCGTCTTCAACCGCCTTTTTGACCACGATATCCAGTTCTGGCTCCACGATGTGGATTTTACCCTGGTTAATAGTATCAACGGCATGTTGGTTAACATCGACACCAACCACTTGTTTTTTACGTGATGCAAAGGCTGCTGCTGTTGGTAAACCAATATAACCAAGGCCAATAACAGAAATAGTTTCAAAACTCATAATTTCACCTGATTACTTTTCAATGCTGCAAGAATACGCTGACATGCATGACCATCCCCATAAGGGTTATGTGCGCGGCTCATTTCGTGATACTCCGCGTCATCTGTCAGTAACCGATTAACTTCTTTCACAATTTTTTGTGTATCTGTTCCCACAAGACGAACAGTACCTGCATCAACAGCTTCTGGTCGTTCTGTGGTATCTCTCATCACCAAAACAGGCTTACCGAGAGAAGGCGCTTCCTCTTGAATACCACCTGAGTCTGTTAGAATTAAATAAGCATGGTTCATCAAATAAACAAACGGTAGGTAGTCTTGAGGGCTAATTAAAATAATATTATCAATATCATGCAGTATACGTTTAACAGGCTCACTCACATTTGGATTTAAGTGAACTGGATATACGACTTGCACATCGGGATGCGCTTGTGCAATTTCTGCTAAAGCGTGACAAATACGTTCAAAGCCACCACCAAAACTTTCTCGACGATGGCCCGTGACTAAAATCATTTTTTTATTTGGGTCGATAAATGGGTAATTTGCAGCCAATTTCTCCATCATATGCTGGTCGCTCATGACTTTATCACGTACCCACAATAACGCATCAATCACACTATTACCGGTGACAAAAATATGACTGTCAGGAATAGATTCTTTTAACAAATTTTGGCGTGAATTTTCAGTTGGCGCGAAGTGATACATCGCTAAATGACCAGCAATCTTACGGTTTGCCTCTTCAGGCCATGGCGAATACAGGTTTCCTGTACGTAATCCCGCTTCAACATGCCCTACTGGTATACGATGGTAAAATGCCGCAAGGCTAGTTGCCATCGTTGTAGCTGTGTCGCCATGAACAAGAACAACATCCGGTTGAAAATCAGCAAAAACGCTTTTCAACCCTTCAAGAATACGACAAGTGATATCAGTTAAATCTTGCCCTGGCTTCATAATATTGAGATCGTAATCTGGAATGATCTCAAACAGTTTCAGTACTTGATCTAGCATTTCACGATGCTGTGCCGTAACACAAACTTTAGCTTCAAAGTCTGTATCTTCAGCCAATGCATGAACCAGTGGTGCCATTTTAATAGCTTCAGGTCGTGTGCCGAATACAGTCAATACTTTCACAGTGACTCTCTTATATTTATCTTTCGCAGTGAGCTGCTTTGTATAATCTTAATAACTTTATATGCCACTGGAAAATTCGCCAGTGGCTTATCCCAAAATCAAGATGGGCGGCGGCGAGCAAGTACCACTCCGGCACCTACTAACATCCCTATGGCTCCCCATAGAACCATCATAAAGGCTCGACGAGGACTATCGCGTTTAACGGGCTCTTCAGGAGTACGTAAATAGCGATATGCTTGAAAATTATCTTGGAGGGTAGGCCCGACGCTCAATGTTGATAACATGGCAATATTTTGGTCGTAATCACTGTCGTGATCGGGGCCGGTTGCTTTCAATGTTTCAATTTGTGCTTGTAATAAAGGGGCACCTAGCATAAACATTTTTGAATCTGGGATTTCATCCACAGGTGTTGCGCTTTGATTACGTACAATACCTTGTTTTTCTGCAACTTTTAATGCTTGTTCCAGTGCATTCAAACGTCGCTCATAAGCGGCCTTCGCCACCATATCTTCACGTTTAACTAATGCCTTCATGGATTGCATTTTCGTTGCCCAAGTGCCTTTAATTTCATCATTTAGATTCGTTGTGGCACGTTGGTTAGCAAACTGAGTGTATTGACGCAGCAACTGGTTCGCATCTGCGGAAGTTTCCGCCACTAACTTAATGCTATCTGTTAAATTTTTGACTTCATCTGCTGGCGTAAACTCAATATCGTTGATGAGCTCATCCAATAATGCGGCATCTGCTTTAGGATCATTCTCTAAGCGCTGCTTATAGTAATCCGTATTTAGCCAAAATTGACGACGTGTATCATAAGAGCCAAGCTGCTTTGTGAATTCTTGATAAGCTTCTTTTGCAATTGTCGGTAATTGCCCTTCTTGCCCCGTAGTATTAATACGGGAATCGAGGTTGCGCAGAAATTGCTGCTGAGAATAGTAACTTCCCAGATTATTGACGGTTGGTAAATCCGTAATTGCTGTCGCACTCCACTTCGGCTGCATAAAATAGGACGCTCCCAAGGCAATTGCTGCAAAAATAACGGCAAATGCAACGATCCAAATTTTACCTTGCCACAGTGAGCGACATAAACCACGGATATCCAATTCCGGCTCTATTGGCGATTGATGCTGACTCGGTTGTGTTTCTGAGTTATTCACTGCACAGAACCTCTATTTTCGTTTTGTCGTTACCGTACTGCTCCTCTACGTGCTCTACGTCTCACTCGCTTAATAAAACGGGCGACTTTCCAAGCTCGTTTGATGCAGTAACCATACATCATAAATACAAGCAAAAATAATGCCAACATTACCCATTCAGGTACAAATGTTAAGTGTTCACCAATAATACCGACACATGCTAAAGCGGCCGCTGATAGTGTAATCAGTACAAATGCCCCTTTTGGTGTAAAACCAGAACGCATAATTAAATGATGAATGTGCTGGCGATCGGGTGAAAATGGGCTCATCCCTTTACGAATTCTGCGATACATAATGGCAACCATGTCCATTAGTGGGATCGCAATAATCCATAAAGCGGTAACTGGGTTAATCGGATGTACTTCTTCTTGGGTCGAAGCCACAAGGATCCAAATAATAGTAAACCCAATCAGCGTACTTCCCGCATCTCCCATGAAAACTTTAAAACGACGGCCTAGCACACCTAAATTCAGAAGAATATAAGGAAGGATAGCTGCAATAAAGGCAAAACACCAAAATGCTAACGCATAGTTACCGTTTTGATATAGCAAAAAGCCGAGAGCGCCAAAAGAAACAGAAGATAAGCCACCGAGTAACCCATCAATGCCATCAACCATGTTAAAAGCATTAATTGCTGCCCATACTGCAAATAGGGTAACGATATAACCGAATGGACCCAGTACCAGTTCCCATGGGCCAAAGGCATGACCGAGTGAATCAAGTTTCAACCCTGCCGCTGTCATCATAACAACCGCAACGATCGCTTGAATACCAGCCCTTAGTTTCACACTGATGTCAAACCTATCATCTAATGCGCCAATAAAGACTAATAACCCTGCACAAGCGATATATAGCCACTTATGAGGGATATATTCTCCGGTAATATAAAACGCAAAACAGATCCCAAAGAAAACGGAAATTCCCCCAACAAGAGGAACTAATCCTACGTGTTTCTTTCTGAAATTAGGTTTATCAACTAACCCGATTTTTATTGCAACAACTCGAGCCAGAAAAATAAAAACTAATGAAAACAAGAAAACGTAGAAGAGATTGGTTACAAAGTGTATGGTGTCCACTGTTTGACTCTCTTAATCTTTATATTTAACTTTCAAAACTAATTTTTTAGCGAATGCAGATAAACCAGCATACGCCAATGCATTATCATCTTGGTACTAAAATTCACTATAAGACGAATCTTTATTCATAAAGAGATTCCTGTAACATTATTAGTTTTTACACTTTATTAGTGTGTTTGATTTAATAACGAAACATCCGGTAATTTTATACTGAATAGCTGCAATATGCATGCCATAAAAGCAATACTCTAAAATTGAGTTAATCGATTGATGTTTAAATAGGCGCTTGATGATTAAATAATAAAGTGGCGAAAATAAATTTAACGCTAATCACAAAATAAATATTTTTCATAAATTTATCTTTTAATTCAATCAATTAAAGCATGTTCGTTAGTATTTCCTATCGTTTATTATTAATTTTTTAATAAAAACTCCATCTGCTACCCAATGCTATTTATAAATGAACCAAATAAAACATGTTCTTAATTTATTGAAAATAAATCAGTAAAATATTAAACCTGCTTAATATGGTAGGCTTTAATTTTTATACACCACTATCGAGTATGAAAACAAAAAAAAGGTGCCATAACAGGCACCTTTTTTATAATACGCAGAGAACCTTAACGGTTACGCTCTTTTCATAAAATCAAAGAACTCTTCGTTGGTTTTTGTCATCGCTAACTTACTGATGAGGAACTCCATCGCATCGATTTCGCCCATTGGGTGAATAATCTTACGTAGGATCCACATTTTTTGTAACTCATCTTGCGATGTAAGTAACTCTTCTTTACGCGTACCTGAACGGTTGTAGTCTATTGCAGGGAAAACACGTTTTTCTGCAATCTTACGAGATAGGTGCAGTTCCATGTTACCTGTACCTTTAAACTCTTCGTAAATAACTTCATCCATCTTAGAACCGGTATCAACCAGTGCAGTTGCAATGATTGTCAGGCTTCCACCTTCTTCAACATTACGAGCAGCACCGAAGAAACGTTTTGGACGGTGTAATGCGTTAGCATCCACACCACCGGTTAATACTTTCCCAGAGGAAGGTACAACGGTGTTATATGCACGAGCTAGGCGCGTAATAGAGTCGAGTAAAATGATAACGTCTTTTTTATGTTCAACTAGACGTTTCGCTTTTTCAATCACCATTTCAGCGACTTGGACGTGACGTGCTGCAGGCTCATCGAAAGTTGAAGCAATAACTTCACCTTTAACCAAACGCTGCATTTCGGTCACTTCCTCAGGACGTTCATCGATCAACAGAACCATCAGAACGCAATCAGGGTAATTGTGTGCAATATTCGCTGCAATATTTTGCAGTAACATTGTTTTACCGGCTTTCGGTGGAGCCACAATCAGACCACGTTGACCACGACCGATTGGAGCCGCTAAGTCTAGTACACGAGCAGTTAAATCTTCAGTTGAACCATTACCACGTTCCATGCGCAGACGACGGTTTGCATGTAATGGAGTGAGGTTTTCGAAAAGAATTTTACTGCGGGCATTTTCAGGTTTGTCGTAATTAACTTCGTTGACTTTCAGGAGGGCAAAATAACGTTCACCTTCTTTAGGAGGACGAATTTTTCCTGAAATTGTGTCACCTGTACGTAGGTTAAAACGGCGGATTTGGCTAGGAGAAACGTAAATATCATCAGGACCTGCGAGGTAAGAACTGTCTGCTGAACGGAGGAAACCAAATCCATCCTGCAATATTTCCAGTACGCCATCGCCGAAAATATCTTCGCCACTTTTCGCATGCTGCTTCAAAATAGAGAAAATAATATCCTGCTTTCTCATACGGGCTAAGTTCTCTAGCCCCATGTTTTCGCCTAACGTAATCAATTCTGATACTGGCGTATTTTTTAATTCGGTAAGATTCATAATGGTGGGTTCTTTAACTCGGGGTAATTCTCGAACTATGAACGTAAATTGACGGCAGCTTACTATTAAGTGCCAGTTTAACTTTATACTGCCCTGTTGCTCACTAATTTTTACCAAAAGCAAACAACAATGCAAAAAAATCTTGTGCTAGCCATTACTAAGATTGCTCTAACATTTGACTGCAACTCATCTTGATGATGTGTGACATATTATTAGAAACACACACAATATTAGCAATAGTTTTTTGTACATTTAGGACAACATCCATCCCAATATCGCAAATTTAATGTCAGATTAGCATTAAAAAACACATAATTGCTAAAGACAAACCTGTCCCACTTCGTTTTTATATCCCTATGATATAAAAATATTGAATTTCATTGCGTTCGCTTATGCGCTATCTTTAATTCATATGAGAGATGCATTGAAACCGAAGATATTGAATACTGCTATAACTCAATGTCTAAACTTTCAATTTTCATATTTAAAATCATTACGCCATCAGTTTTTTGATCAATAACAATCATCACAATACTGAACTAACAAGCTAGATATGTAAGATAAGAGCAATGGAATACAAGGTAATTCATATGGGTGCTATACGAGGAATGACGATAACTTATCATGCTTAAGTGAAGACGTCTAGCGGCTCTCTAGATAAAATAGATATACCGCTAAACGTTTTAGCTTACATATAACGATAACTTACAGATTTTCGTCTAAAAATTCTTTCAGTTGCGTTTTTGATAATGCCCCAACTTTCGTTGCTGCGACTTCACCATTTTTGAATAAAAGCAAGGTCGGGATACCACGAATTCCATATTTTGGAGCGGTAGCAGGGTTTTCATCAATATTCAGTTTTGCGATGGTCAGTTTGCCTGTATATTCTTCAGCAACTTCATCAAGAATAGGCGCGATCATTTTACAAGGACCACACCATGCTGCCCAAAAATCGACGAGAACAGGTGAACTTGCATTCAGAACTTCAGTTGCAAAACTTGCATCAGTTATATGTATAATTTTATCGCTCATGTTGTACTCCAAAGGATCATCTTTTGCAGACTTAGTGTAACATTATTGGCAGCAGTATGCTTTATTTCAAAAGATACACTTTCGTAAACCAACCGTTAACTGATATTCTAACATACTATGAGTAAAGCACACTTGACAGAAAAGAAGTTTTCCGACTTCGCATTGCACCCTAAAGTCATTGAAGCTCTGAATAAAAAAGGCTTCAATTTTTGCACGCCTATACAGGCGTCCACCTTGCCTTTTACTGTCGAAGGCAAAGACGTGGCGGGTCAAGCGCAAACTGGTACAGGTAAAACGTTAGCTTTTTTAACGTCTACATTCCATTATTTATTAACTCACCCCGCTATTGAGGGTAAAAAAGCGAATCAGCCTCGTGCGCTGATTATGGCACCGACACGCGAACTCGCGGTACAAATTTATTCGGATGCTAAAGAGCTAGCTGAGTATACTGGCCTGAAAATGGGGCTAGCCTACGGTGGTGACGGCTATGATGAGCAGCTTAAGGTTTTACAAAACGGTGTTGATATCCTTATTGGTACAACAGGCCGTTTAATCGACTACGCGAAACAAGGCCATGTCGACTTAAGTGCGGTTCAAGTTGTGGTACTTGATGAAGCCGACCGCATGTATGATCTTGGTTTTATTAAAGATATTCGCTGGATTTTCCGTCGTATGCCAGGTGCTGCAGAAAGGCTTAATTTGCTGTTTTCTGCAACTTTATCTTACCGAGTAAGAGAATTAGCTTTCGAGCAAATGAATAACCCTGAATATGTTGAGGTCGAACCTTTACAAAAAACAGGTCATCGTATCAAAGAAGAGTTATTTTACCCTTCTAATGAAGAAAAAATGCGCTTACTCCAAACGCTTCTTGAAGAAGAGTGGCCAGAGCGTTGTATTATTTTCGCCAATACAAAACACCGTTGTGATGATATTTGGGCGCATTTAGCTGCTGATGGTCATCGTGTAGGTTTGTTGACCGGCGATGTCGCACAGAAAAAGCGACTGCGTATATTAGAGCAATTCACACAAGGCCATTTAGATATTTTAGTGGCAACTGATGTTGCAGCTCGTGGTTTACATATTCCATCAGTTACTCATGTATTTAATTACGACTTACCTGATGACTGTGAAGATTACGTACACCGTATTGGTCGTACTGGTCGTGCTGGTGAAAGCGGAAACTCAATTAGCTTAGCCTGTGAAGAATATTCACTTAACCTGCCTGCTATTGAAGAATATATTCAACACTCAATCCCTGTTAGTAAGTATAACAGTGATGCATTATTGAGCGATTTACCGGCACCAAAACGCCGCCATCGCCCACGCCCTGGAGGCCAGCGCCGTAATTCGAATTCGCAGCGTCGCCACAATGGCCCACGAAACAACCATAAACGTCCAGGCTGAGTAAAAACGATATGCTGAAATCTTCTTCTCTTTATGCCGCCATCGATTTAGGCTCAAACAGTTTTCATATGCTAGTCGTACGTGAAACTGCTGGTAGCATTCAGGTGATCTCTAGGGTTAAACGCAAAGTTCGTCTTGCTGCAGGGTTAGATAACAACAACCTGCTTTCTGAGCAAGCAATGGAGCGAGGCTGGCAATGTTTACGCCTGTTTTCGGAGCACTTACAAGATATTCCGAATACACAAATTCGTGTTGTCGCGACTGCGACTTTGCGTTTAGCTAAAAATGCCGATGTTTTCATCGAAAAAGCCAGTCAAATTTTAGGAAACCCTGTAAAAGTTATTCAAGGGGAAGAAGAAGCTCGCTTAATTTATCAAGGTGTTGCACATACAACTGGTGGGCCAGATCAACGCTTAGTGGTTGATATTGGTGGGGGAAGTACTGAACTTGTTACAGGTACAGGCGCAAAAGCGGAGCAACTCTATAGTCTTGAAATGGGTTGTGTAACTTGGCTTGAGCGCTACTTTGGCGATAGAAGTTTAACAGAAGAAAACTTCTCAGCAGCTCAAGCCGCTGCCCATAATGTCATCGCCCCTATTGCAGATGCACTTAAGACACATGGGTGGAAGATTTGTGTTGGTGCATCCGGCACCGTACAAGCGATCCAGGAAATCATGATTGCCCAAGGCATGGATGAACTGATCACACTTTCTAAATTACAACAGCTTAAGCGTAAAGCCATTCAATGCCAAAAACTTGAAGAGCTTGAAATTGATGGCCTAACCTTCGAACGTGCTCTTGTTTTTCCAAGCGGATTATCTATTTTGATCGCTATCTTTGAAGCATTAGAAATTGATAACATGACACTCGCTGGCGGAGCACTTCGTGAAGGGCTTGTCTATGGCATGCTACAGCTTCCTATTGAGCAGGATATTCGCGCTCGTACCGTTCGCAATATTCAGCGGCGCTTCCAAGTCGATATCGAACAAGCAAGCCGAGTTCGTCAACTTGCAGAATATTTTTATTTACAAGTCGCGAAAGATTGGGGCTTAGATACACGTTGTCGTGATTTACTATCCAGTGCATGCGCGTTACATGAAATTGGCTTGAGTGTTGATTTCCGTAAAGGCCCCGAGCACGCTAGCTACCTCATAACACACCTTGATTTACCTGGTTTTACCCCAGCTCAAAAGCGGTTACTTGCTGCATTATTGATAAACCAGCAAGGCCCTGTTGATTTAACGCCATTAAGCCAACAAAATGCGCTCCCTATGCAGCATGCATATAATTTATGTCGTTTACTTCGCCTTGCCATTATTTTTGCGAGCCGTAGACGTGATGACACCTTGCCAGCACTAAGGCTTAATGTGAATGCACAAAGGTTAACCATCACGCTGCCTTATCGTTGGTTATCCGATCACCCTCTACGAGCGGAAAATTTACAGCAAGAAGTTCAATGGCAGGGCTATGTAAATTGGGCTTTAGAGTTGGAAGAACGTAATAGTTCAAATTGATAATATTTTCCACACTAGACCTACTCTAGTGTGGAAATTCAATTAGTTGCGGTTACTCACTTTTTTTATTTAACCCTAAACGCGCTTTAATATCGGCTAAAGCTGATTGCCCCTTCTGCATACGTTCCTGCGCACTAACCACTTTACGCTGCTGCTCCCATTGTAAATCATCTTGAGGCAATTCAAGGAGAAAACGGCTTAATTCAGGACGGATCAATTCACCATATTGGCGACGCTCACGACAATGAGAAAAGAATAATTCTCTTTGTGCCCGCGTAATTCCTACATAAGCTAAACGGCGTTCTTCATCAATATTATTTTCATCAATACTGCTTTGATGTGGCAGCAGCCCTTCTTCCATACCGACCAAAAAAACATAAGGAAATTCAAGGCCTTTAGACGCATGCAACGTCATGAGTTGAACTTGGTCTGATTCTTCATCATCCTCACCACGCTCCATCATATCGCGCAGCGTAAAGCGTGTAACCACTTGGCTCAATGTCATTGGGTCATTGAGATCATCACCTTCCACCATTTCACTCATCCATGTGAACAATTGGTTGACGTTTTTCATTCGCATTTCAGCAGCTTTAGTACTGGTCGACGTTTCATATAACCAGCTTTCATAATCCATTTCGCGCAGTAAATCACGCACCGCAATTAAAGGTTCGCGTTCCGACGTTCTAACAATACTGTCCATCCAATGAGTGAAACGCTGTAATGCTTCTAATCCTTTACCTTTTAAAATTTGTTCAAGCCCTAGATCAAAGCTGGCTTGATATAAGCTTTTCCCTCGTTGGTTTGCCCATTCCCCAAGTTTTTGGATAGTTTTGGGGCCAATCTCTCGACGTGGAGTATTTACTATGCGTAAAAAAGCACTGTCATCTTCAGGGTTAGTTAATACTCGCAAATAGGCTAATAAGTCTTTAATTTCAGGGCGGGAGAAAAACGAAGTCCCCCCCGAAATGCGATACGGAATACGATTTTGCATCAACATTTTTTCAAAAATACGCGATTGATGGTTACCGCGATACAAAATGGCGTAATCTTTATATTCCGTCTTATTAATAAAATGGTGTGCAATAAGCTCCCCAATCACTCTTTCGGCTTCATGGTCTTCATTGTTTGCCGTAAGAACCCGAAGTGGCGCTCCATATCCCAATTCAGAAAATAATTTTTTTTCAAATACATGAGGATTATTGGCAATTAAAATATTTGCAGCCTTTAAAATTCGTTCAGATGAACGGTAATTTTGCTCAAGCTTAATGACATTTAACTTAGGGAAGTCCTGATTTAATAAAACCAAGTTTTGCGGCCTTGCTCCACGCCATGAATAGATTGACTGGTCGTCATCACCCACGACAGTAAACCTTGCTCGCTGCCCCACAAGCAATTTAACCAACTGATATTGGCTCGTATTGGTATCTTGATACTCATCCACCAGCAAGTAGCGAATTTTTTGCTGCCAGCGTTCACGAACTTCTTCATTTTGATATAACAACATGGTAGGTTTGCTGATTAAGTCATCAAAATCCAACACATTGCAACTTTTCAGATGAAGTTCATAGCGGCGATAACACTCGGCAAAGTGATGCTCTTTCTCACTCCGTGCTTGGCCTATAACTTGTTGTGGCGAGATAAGATCATTTTTCCAATTAGAGATCGCTGAGATCAATTGTTTGAGTAAGTCTTTATCTTCTTCTAGTAAGTCAAAAGTGAGTTCTTTCAACAATGCCATCTGGTCTTGGTCATCAAATAGCGAAAAGTTGGCTTTAATACCCAGCGCTTTATATTCACGCTTAATAATTTCCAAGCCTAATGTATGGAAGGTGGATATGATCAAACCACGCGCTTCTTTTTTACCCAAGGTTTGTGCCACGCGCTCTTTCATTTCCCGCGCCGCTTTATTGGTGAAAGTCACCGCTGCAATTTGCCGAGGCTGATAACCGCATTGGCGAATTAAATGCGCAATTTTATTGGTAATAACACGTGTTTTGCCTGACCCCGCCCCCGCCAATACAAGGCACGGGCCATCGACAAATTCAACTGCCTGCTGTTGGCTAGGATTCAATCGCATGGCTTATCTACATCACTCAGTTATTCAAAAAGGAATTCGCTACAGATTGTAGCAGAAACCGACCCAACTCTTGAGCAACGATCTTCTCTATTTATAAAAAACAAAAAACCACATCATTCATCAGAAAGATGTGGTTTTGTTCTTTTTCTTTTATAACATCAATGCATTTTTCTAAACTATTCGCGTTAGAGGAAGGCGGCAAAGGAGGTTATCCCAAGGAGCATACATTAAGTATGTGACTTGGGTAACCGAGTGTAGCCAACGCACCTATCACGCGAAGAGTGACGAAAAATGAGTTAGCCGACCGCAATCTTCTTCATATCCGTCATATAACCACGTAACGTCTTACCGATTTTCTCAATCGGATGGTTACGGATAGCTTCGTTGATATCACGTAACTGTGCGTTATCAGTGCCATTATCTGCAACTGGCTTCGCTAAATCGCCCGCTTGTAATTTCGTCATGAATTCTTTCAGCATTGGCACAGCTGCAAATGAGAACAGATAGTTACCGTATTCTGCTGTGTCTGAAATAACCACGTTCATTTCATATAAACGCTTACGAGCAATGGTATTTGCAATCAGTGGTAACTCATGCAGGGACTCATAGTAAGCTGATTCTTCTAAGATACCCGCTTCTAACATCGTATCGAACGCTAATTCAACGCCCGCTTTAACCATAGCAACTAACAAAACACCGTGGTCAAAGTATTCTTGTTCGGCAATTTTCCCTTCATATTCAGGGTAATTTTCGAATGCCGTTTTGCCTGTCTCTTCACGCCATGTCAGCAAGTTTTTATCATCATTTGCCCAGTCTGCCATCATGGTTGCAGAAAATTCGCCTGAAATGATGTCATCCATATGTTTTTGGAACAATGGCGCCATAATGGTTTTCAGTTGTTCAGATAATGCATAAGCACGAATTTTTGCAGGGTTAGACAAACGGTCCATCATCAGCGTGATACCGCCTTGTTTCAGTGCTTCGGTGATAGTTTCCCAGCCAAACTGAATTAATTTTCCTGCGTAGCCTGGCTCAACACCGTCTGCGACCATTTTGTCGTAACTCAGTAATGCCCCCGCTTGCAGCATTCCACACAGAATAGTTTGCTCGCCCATCAGGTCAGACTTAACTTCTGCAACAAATGAGGATTCCAAAACACCTGCACGGTGGCCACCAGTCGCTGCTGCCCACGCTTTGGCAATCGCCATCCCCTCACCTTTCGGGTCATTTTCTGGGTGTACTGCAATCAGCGTTGGAACACCAAAACCACGCTTGTATTCTTCACGAACTTCAGTACCTGGGCATTTTGGCGCTACCATCACAACAGTAATATCTTTACGAATTTCTTCGCCAACTTCAACAATGTTGAAGCCATGTGAATAACCCAGTGCTGCACCTTGTTTCATCATAGGCTGAACAGCGCGAACAACGGTTGAGTGCTGCTTGTCTGGCGTTAAGTTAATAACCAAATCAGCGGTAGGGATCAGTTCTTCATAAGTACCAACTTTGAAACCATTTTCTGTCGCTTTGCGCCATGAAGCACGTTTCTCTGCAATTGCTTCATCACGTAATGCATAAGCAATATCTAAACCTGAATCACGCATATTCAGGCCTTGGTTTAAACCTTGCGCTCCACAACCGACGATGACGATTTTTTTACCTTTCAGAAAACCTGCTTCATCTGCAAACTCTTCGCGCTGCATAAAACGGCACTTGCCTAATTGAGCTAACTGCTCACGCAAATTCAATGTGTTAAAATAATTCGCCATTGTCATACTCCATTGTTCTGTTGTGTTCGTTATGTCAGGCAATCTGCCTGTCGCTCATTTTTGAGCGTTTATGGATTTACTATATGCGATGTTTCGCATTGCTTAAATTGATATATTAACAATACAATGTTGCAATATCTGCAACGCCATTAATTATGTTAATTAGAGGGCAAAATGGACATTCGCGATCTCAAGCTTTTTTTGCATTTAGCACAAAGTTGCCACTTCGGGCGCACATCTAAAGCGATGCATGTCAGTCCTTCCACGTTGTCTCGGCAAATACAACGCCTCGAAGAGCAGCTTGGTCACCCACTATTTGTGCGAGATAACCGCTCAGTTAAATTGACCCAAGCAGGGGAACACCTTAAGCAATTTGCCCAACAAACATTATTGCAATATCAACAGCTGCAACATGCTCTCAACCAGCAAAGTCCATCGCTCAGTGGGGAACTACATCTTTTTTGCTCAGTTACAGCAGCTTATAGTCATTTACCCGAAGTTTTAGATAAATTCCGTGCGCTACACCCATTAGTGGAAATTAAACTCACGACAGGGGACGCAGCGGATGCTGTCGAAAAAGTGGAAACTCATGAGGCTGATCTTGGCATCGCTGGGAAACCCGAGCGCTTACCTGATAACGTCCGTTTTGCAAAAATCGGCGAAATCCCTCTCGTTTTGATTGCGCCATCATTACCCTGTGCTGTACGAAGCATGGTAACAGAAGCGGAACCTGATTGGTCTACCGTCCCCTTTATCCTGCCTGAGCACGGCCCATCTCGTAAACGTATCGAACTCTGGTTCCGTCGCCATAATATCAATAACCCTGTCATTTATGCGACGGTATCAGGCCATGAGGCAATTGTGTCAATGGTGGCTTTGGGATGCGGTATTGCCTTGATTCCTAGTGTGGTCGTTGATAACAGCCCAGAACCCGTACGCAGCCGTATTTCACAGCTCGATAATATTTCAATGGTAGAACCTTTTGAACTCGGCGTTTGCCTATTAAGCAAACGCCTGAGTGAACCATTAATTAAAGCGTTTTGGGAATTACTCCCAGACAACTCAATCTAAGGTTCTTTGGCTATCTTGCGGCGCTAAGAAAAAACGGAAAGACGGGTTTCCTGTTTCATCATGATATTCATAACCTAACGCATCAAGATGCCTATCAAAACGTACTTCTGGCCCAGCCAGTTCAAACGCCGCCAGCACTCGCCCATAATCTGTACCATGGCTGCGATAATGAAATAACGTAATATTCCAATGAGTCCCGAGTGTTTCTAAGAATCTCAGTAATGCACCTGGAGACTCTGGAAATTCAAAGCTATACAATCTTTCATCTAATGGCTTTGATGGGCGACCACCAATCATATAACGCACATGAAGTTTTGCCATTTCATCATCTGATAAATCATTGACTTCATAGCCGTTACTTCTAAGTTCTTGGATAATCTCCGAGCGCTCGCCATCACGGCCACTTAAACGCACCCCAACAAAAATACAAGCACGGTCAGGATCGGCATCCGTATATCGATAGTTAAACTCCGTAATGGCTCGATGGCCTAGTAACTGGCAAAAACGTAAGAAACTCCCTTTTTGCTCAGGAATGGTCACTGCCAGCAAAGCTTCTCGTTGTTCACCAATTTCACAGCGCTCAGAAACATAACGCAGCCCGTGGAAATTCATATTCGCACCGGACAAAATATGTGCTAAACGTTCGCCTTTGATGTTGTGCTGCTGTACATATTTTTTCAATCCAGCCAATGCCAAAGCGCCTGAAGGCTCTGCTATCGCGCGAACATCTTCAAAAATATCTTTCAATGCTGCACAAATGGAATCACTATCAACAGTGATAACATCATCAACATATTGCTGGCACAATCTGAAGGTTTCATCGCCAATACGTTTGACTGCCACACCTTCTGCGAACAAGCCAACACGCGGTAAATCAACAGGGTGCCCAGCCTCCAATGCCGCTTTTAGACAGGCGGCATCTTCAGACTCCACACCAATAATTTTAATCTCTGGCATTAACTGCTTAATAATCACAGCGACGCCCGCAATTAACCCACCGCCACCTACTGGGATAAAAATTCGGTCTAAATGAACATCTTGTTGCAATAATTCCAGTGCTATCGTAGCTTGACCTGCAATGACTGAAGGGTGATCAAAAGGTGGAACGAAGGTGTAGCCATCCTCTTCTGCCATTGCAATGGCTTTCGCTTTCGCTTCATCAAAATTAGCGCCATGTAAAATAGCTTCGCCACCGAAGCTTCGTACTGCATCCACTTTGATATCTGCTGTTGCGACTGGCATGACGATTTTTGCTTTCACACCCACACGGTTTGCCGATAATGCAACGCCTTGAGCGTGGTTCCCTGCAGAAGCGGTCACCACACCTTTGCTTTTTTGCTCTTCGGTTAAACTCGCAATCATGGCGTAAGCACCACGGAGCTTAAAGCTATGTACAGGCTGCCTATCTTCGCGCTTTACTAAAATGGTATTGCCCAAGCGTGAAGATATTTTATCCATCTGTTGAAGAGGCGTTACTTGTGCAGCTTCATAAACCGGCGCACTTAGCGCCGCTTTTAAGTAATCGGCTCCGGTTGGGGCAGCCGGTAATGGTTTTGCTGCAGCCACAATTAGCCCCCTAATTTCGACTTGTCACGAACAGCACCTTTGTCTGCGCTCGTCGCCAAAGAAGCGTAAGCACGCAGAGCAAAAGAAACCTCACGCTGACGATTACGCGGGGTGTAAGCTTTATCGCCTCGAGCTAATTCAGCTTCACGGCGTTGATTCAATTCGCTTTCACTCACATCCAGCACCATCGTTCTTTTTGGAATATCAATATCAATAATATCGCCATCTTGAACTAATGCTAATAAGCCACCACTCGCTGCTTCTGGCGAAATATGACCGATAGAAAGGCCAGAACTACCACCCGAAAAACGGCCATCCGTTATTAATGCGCAGCTTTTCCCTAATCCCATTGATTTGAGGTATGAAGTTGGATAAAGCATTTCTTGCATGCCTGGACCACCTTTTGGCCCTTCATAGCGAATAACAACCACATCTCCTTCAACGACTTTGCCACCCAGAATGGCTTCTACTGCGTCATCTTGGCTTTCAAACACTTTGGCTGGGCCACGGAATGTTAAGCTGCCTTCATCAACTCCAGCGGTTTTAACAATACAGCCATCTTCTGCAATATTTCCAGACAGGACAGCCAGCCCTCCATCCAAACTATACGCATGCTCAATACTACGGATACACCCATTCTCACGGTCAGTATCCAATGATGGCCAGCGGCAATTCTGTGAAAAGGCTTTTGTCGTACGGATCCCAGCAGGGCCCGCGGAAAACATCGATTTAACAGACTCGTCCTTCGTTAACATCACATCATATTGCGCTAATGTTTCTTGGAAGCTTAGCCCTAAAATATTAGTTACGTTTTCTTGCAACAAACCTGCACGGCTCAGTTCACCTAAAATACCAATAACACCACCAGCACGGTGAACATCTTCCATATGGTATTTTTGTGTACTCGGTGCAACCTTACACAAATGCGGAACTTTACATGATAAACGGTCGATATCATCCATGGTGAAATCAATTTCGGCTTCCTGAGCCGCCGCAAGCAAATGCAGAACTGTGTTAGTTGAACCACCCATCGCAATATCCAACGTCATCGCATTTTCAAATGCAGATTTATTGGCGATATTGCGTGGTAACGCACTTTCATCATCTTGTTCGTAATAGCGTTTAGTTAATTCAACAATGCGCTTACCTGCATTGATAAATAAAGTTTCGCGGTCTGCATGAGTCGCTAATAATGAGCCATTTCCTGGTTGAGATAACCCCAGTGCCTCAGTTAAGCAGTTCATTGAGTTTGCAGTAAACATTCCTGAGCAAGAGCCACACGTTGGGCATGCTGAACGTTCTATTTGCTCGCTATCTGCATCGCTCACATTTGGGTTCGCCCCTTGGATCATGGCATCAACCAAATCGAGCTTGATAATTTGGTCTGAAAGCTTCGTTTTACCCGCTTCCATTGGGCCACCCGAAACAAAAATAACCGGAATGTTGAGGCGCAATGACGCCATTAACATGCCTGGCGTGATTTTATCGCAGTTTGAAATACACACCATGGCATCCGCACAGTGTGCGTTTACCATATATTCAACCGAGTCTGCAATTAATTCACGGGAAGGTAAGGAATACAGCATTCCGCCATGTCCCATGGCAATCCCATCGTCAACTGCGATTGTATTAAACTCTTTCGCAACACCACCTGCATTTTCAATTTGCTCTGCAACTAATTTGCCTAAATCACGTAAATGTACGTGGCCTGGAACAAACTGTGTGAATGAGTTAACAACAGCAATAATGGGCTTTCCAAAATCAGCATCGGTCATGCCTGTTGCACGCCATAATGCACGAGCCCCAGCCATATTACGACCATGAGTTGTTGTTGCTGAACGGTACTTAGGCATATCTTTAACTCCCGTGTTTAAAACAGGCGGGGAACGTCCGCCTGTAACATCTATTTCAATTTAATTATTAAGGGTTTACTGGATCTAACCAGCCCCATTTATCTTCTGTTGTGCCATCAAATAAGCCAAAGAATGCTTGCTGAATTTGCTTGGTTACTGGGCCACAACGACCAATGCCGACTTGGATACCATCAACGCTACGTACTGGCGTAATTTCGGCAGCTGTGCCTGTCATAAAGACTTCATCAGCAAGATAAAGAGATTCGCGTGATAGTGTTTGCTCACGAACTTCAATACCCAAATCTTTTGCTAACGTTAAAATTGCATCACGTGTAATACCTGGTAATGCAGAGGATGTGAACGGAGGTGTATACAGGATGCCGTCTTTCACCTCAAAAATATTTTCCCCCGCACCTTCTGATAAATACCCATGAACATCTAATGCAATACCTTCTTGGTAACCATGACGACGAGCTTCGCTACCAACTAGTAGAGAAGATAAATAGTTACCACCTGCTTTTGCCCCTGTAGGAATGGTGTTTGGTGCAACACGGTTCCAAGAAGACACCATCGCATCAATACCTTGGTCTAACGCTTCTTCACCTAAATACGCCCCCCATGGGAACGCCGCTAAAATAACATCGGTTTTGTAACCGTCTGGTGGGTTAACGCCCATACCAACATCACCAATAAACACTAGTGGACGAATATACGCACTGACTAAGTTATTTTTACGCAAAGTTGCACGGCAAGCTTCCATTAACTCTTCAACGCTATAGCTGACAGGCATACGGTAAATTTTCGCTGAATCATGCAAACGTTGCATATGCTCACGGTGGCGGAAGACCACAGGACCTTTATGTGAGTCATAACAACGGACGCCTTCAAACACCGATGTACCATAGTGCAGAGCATGAGACATAACATGAACCTTTGCATCAGCCCATGGCGTCATTTCACCGTTAAACCAAATAAAGTCAGCTTTCTTAGTCATTTGTATATTCCTTACATTGCACTTTGTGTGCGTAATAGTCGTGATTCTTGTTGTAGTACTTCAACTTCTGTAATGTCTGAAAGCTTAGTTAACTGTGTACAAAGCTGAGTTAATGGCCTTTGACTACTTACAGTGAGTTCAATATTAACATTGTCGCCGTCTGTTGATTGCCCCATATTCATGGAATTAATACGAAATCCACGATGGCGAGTGACCCTTAATATACGCTCTAAAACCTCAGGACGGAAACGGGCCAATATCGAGATTTGATGTTGCATCATAATGGTTTCTCCATCATTTTTTCATTACTAGCCCCAGGTGGAACCAACGGCCAGACATTTTCTAGTTCATTAATTGATACCTGTAATAAATAGGCACCTTCGCTATTCAGCAATTCATCTAATGCAGCATTAACTTCTGACTTATCAGTAATTCGTTGGCCTTTGATACCAAACGCACTGGCTAATGCCACAAAATCAGGGTTATCCGTCAAAATCGTTTCACTATAACGCTGCTCAAAAAACAGTTCCTGCCATTGGCGAACCATGCCTAAGCGTTGGTTATCGATCAAAAGGATTTTTACAGGAAGTTGCTTACGTTTGATGGTTCCCAGCTCTTGGACATTCATCATGAATGACCCATCCCCAGATACACAGACTACAGTATCCTCAGGCCTAGCAACCTGTGCTCCAATTGCCGCAGGGATACCAAACCCCATGGTGCCAAGCCCACTAGAGGTTAAGAAATTTTCAGGGCCATCAACGGTGATATGCTGTGCTGACCACATTTGGTGTTGCCCTACATCGGTGGTCACAACCGTATTTGGCTTCATTTTATCCGACAGCTGTTTCAATAACAGTGGCGCATAAATAGGTTCACCAGGGTGGTCATAACGCCAACCAAATTCTTTTTTAAGTTGCTGAACTTCCTGCTGCCAAGGTGCAATTGATTTTTTAAGCATTAATTCAGGGAGTAATACTTTTGCATCACCATGTAACGCAACATGTGTTTGACGTAATTTGTCTAATTCTACGTGGTCTATATCGATATGAATCACTTTGGCGTTCGGTGCAAAAGTATTCAACTTACCTGTTACCCTATCATCAAAACGAGCACCAACAGCGATGAGTAAGTCACAGCGTTGCACTGAAATATTGGCTGCTTTAGTACCATGCATACCTAACATGCCTAAATAGTTTTCATCTAAAGGGCTCACGGCACCAAGCCCTTTTAACGTTGCAACTGAAGGAACACCTGTAAACTCAATAAATTCACGTAATTCTTTAACGGCACCAGACATTCCAACACCGCCACCAACGTACAACATAGGCTTTTCTGATTGTTCTAATAGCATTCTTGCCTGTTGTATTTCAGATAAAGGTGAAGTGACTTCTTGCTCTACCGGCATTAAAAATGGAGACAACTCAGCTTGTTGTAGCTGAATATCTTTCGGAATATCAATCAGTACAGGACCAGGACGCCCACTATTTGCGATTGCGAAAGCCTCAGCAAGAATGCGAGGTAAGTCCTCGATATCTTCAACCAAAAAACTGTGCTTAGTACAAGCTAAGGACAACCCTAAAACATCGATTTCTTGAAAGGCATCGGTTCCAATAAACTCAGAAGCAACCTGCCCAGTAATGGCGACAACAGGAACGGAATCTAACAATGCATCAGCCAATCCCGTGATAACATTTGTTGCGCCAGGACCCGATGTTGCGATACATACCCCTGTTTTCCCTGTTGAACGTGCATATCCAATCGCAGCAATTACAGCCCCTTGCTCATGTCGACACAACAAATGCTCAACTCCGCCATCATACAATGCGTCATAAACTGGCATAATTGCGCCACCAGGATACCCAAATACGGTATCAACTCCCTGTGTTCGCAATGCTTGAACTAACCATTGTGCTCCGTTCATGCTTTATCTCCTGTCCGTCTACTTTATCTATTTGTATTTGTTATGTTTTATTTAGTGTATTTGCATTCATCAACATTTATGTCAAAAAAAACCCCGCGCCTTTCGGTGCGGGGTTCTCGTGAGATCTGGCTGTTATTTTAGCCTTCGTCGTCCAAGTGCAGCCCCGCACGGTGGGATAATAATCACCACCACGCTAATAATAATTAGGCTAACTGCTTGGATAAATGCGTTCATGAGTTTTACTTTTTCAATATTCTTAATTATCTATTATTTAGAGTTATCATTTTAAAATCGTTTTGACAACTTTTATTTAATTTATTTATTTTCAAAACATTAAATTATTTAAAAATCATATCGTTATAAACAAATCAGCATTATAAACTACTTAAACTACCGTTTCTCAGTAAAATTCAATAGAATACATAGCATAATCAGCTACATCATCCGCACCAGCCATTCAATACCATTAAGATTCACGCCAAAAAACTAATTACTTTTTCTTATGAATATCCAAGTTCAGTATAGCTTCCACTCTTTATAAAATTAACGCAATCACTGTTATAACAAGTCCTCGAAGCTACTCGACGCAAATTGAAACAGCCTAGTAACTAAGCAATTAAATTATCGAGCAGCTTCGCAAATATGTTATCAACTCAAGATAAACAAACCTAATTTCAGCAGAATATTACTCTGTAAAAAATATTGGAGGGCTTATGACATTAGCAATTGTTTACACTAGAGCATCAATTGGGTTAGAAGCACCTCTTGTTACTGTTGAGGCACATATTAGTAATGGGCTTCCAGGTTTAACACTTGTTGGGCTACCAGAAACAGCAGTAAAAGAAGCAAGAGATCGAGTTCGAAGCGCTCTACTAAATAGCGGGTTTGAATATCCAGCTAAAAAAATGACGGTTAATTTAGCCCCAGCAGATTTACCAAAAGAAAGTGGTCGGTATGACCTTGCCATCGCTATTGCCATACTCGCATCATCAGGGCAAATCCCCCACGAGCCATTAAAACAGTATGAATTTTTAGGCGAACTTGCTTTGTCTGGCGATGTTCGCTATGTCAACAGTGCTATTCCAGCGGCCCAATCAGCATTAAAACAACAGCGCTCTTTAATACTATCAACGGAGAACCAATACCAACTAGGCCTACTTCCAGACAATAGCGTTTATTTCACGACATCCTTATTAGAGCTCTGCCATTTTTTACATAACAAACACACATTAGTTTGTAATCAACAAGTTCATCAAGCGTCTATCCCAACCAAGCAAGAAGGTGATATCAACGATATTATTGGCCAAGAACATGGAAAACGGGCATTAGAAATCTGTGCTGCAGGTGGACATAATTTACTCTTGTTGGGTCCTCCTGGGACAGGAAAAACTATGCTAGCAAGCCGTCTAATGACTTTACTTCCCCCATTAACTTCTCAGGAAGCCTTAGAAGTTGCTTCACTACATAGCTTGAGTGAAAACACAAGAGAAGACATGAATTGGCCGATAAGGCCTTTTAGAGCGCCCCACCATAGTGCATCAATTGCCGCTTTAATTGGCGGTGGCTCTCTTCCCAAACCTGGTGAGATCTCACTTGCACACCATGGTGTTTTATTTTTAGATGAATTACCCGAATTTAGTCGCTCGGTATTAGATTCTTTACGAGAACCTCTAGAATCTAGAAAAATTAGCATTTCTCGAGCAAAAGCAAAAGTTTGCTATCCTGCGAGTTTCCAGCTAATTGCGGCCCTAAATCCTAGCCCAACAGGCCATTACCAAGGAGAAATGAGCCGCTCAGCTCCTACTCGCATACTACGTTATCTTTCACGCATATCAGGGCCTTTTATTGACCGATTTGATCTTTCAATAGAGATTCCATTGTTACCTCTCGGTTCATTAAGTAATCAAACTAACCAAGGTGAAACAAGTGAACAGGTTAGACAAAGAGTCATCGAAGCCAGAAATAGGCAACTTAGGCGAGCTGGAAAAATTAATAGTTTACTAACACCAAGAGAAACCACACAATTTTGCCTGCTAACAACAAAAGATGCGTTATTCTTAGAACATGCATTAAATAAGCTAGGTCTTTCCATTCGAGCTTGGCACAGAATTTTAAGGGTTGCTAGAACAATCGCCGACCTTAATGCCGCAGAAACTATTGAACGTTCAGATTTATTAGAAGCTTTGGGGTATCGAGCAATGGATAAGTTATTGCTTCATTTGCAAAAACAAGTAAGCTGAGAAGAGTGGACAGATAAGTACTTATTATCCCGTAGAAATAAAGGGACCGAAGTCCCTCTTATCATACGATGATAATATTAATCATCTGTATCAGTGTAGTCTTCCGATGGGTCTATCTGCGGTTTACCGCCAGATAAAGTATGGAAGCGTTTTGGACGGTTAATACGGCTAGAATATTTTGTCCAAACTTTTTCTTCTGGGGTAGCCGGTTCACGTTCACCACGGCATACAGCGACGAAAAGTTTTTCTTCTTCTGTCTGAGGTGCACGTTTACCTGTATCAAGCTCATTAAAAGCTTGGCCGAGACGTTCTAGCAACTGAGCTTCTTTAATGGTGAAATCACCATGACGAGAAAAGCCACGTGGGTAATGTTTGTTATCAAAAAAACGATTAGTCGTGATGAAGCTATCTGCCATCTGACACACTCCTAACTTATTACAGTCAAACTCTATATGGCGCGGAGTATTAGACAGCATTGACAATCTGTAAAACAAAACATTTAAATCATCACGACAAAAATAATTGGAGATGCATGTGGACAGCGAGTTATTGAGAACTTTTTTAGAGGTCAGTAAAACTAGGCACTTTGGTCGAGCTGCAGAATCACTCTATTTAACGCAATCAGCGGTTAGCTTCCGTATTAGGCAACTAGAAACACAATTAGGTACAAGCCTATTTACGCGGCATAGAAACAATATCCGGTTAACAGCTGCAGGAGAAAGGCTTGTTCCATATGCTGAATCGTTAATGAATACCTGGCTGCAAGCTAAAAAAGAAATATCTCATGCCTCACAACACACAGAGCTTTCTATTGGTGCAACAGCTTCACTTTGGGAAGGTTATCTAACTGACTGGGTAGAAGAACTTTATAATCAACATGATGAACTGCGGCTCGAAGCTAGGGTTTCAACGCGCCAGTCTCTTGTTAAGCAACTACATTCTAGAGAATTAGACTTATTAATCGCAACTGAACCGCCTAAAATGGATGAGTTTGAAAGTACAATCATCGGTACGATTGACTTACAACTCATGGCTTCCCAAAAGAATATTGCACTCACAAAATATAATTTTATAAGGCTTGAATGGGGTGCTGACTTCCATCCAAAAAATGAACCTTCATTAACTCAAGATGACACACCTGTTATGATCACTACCTCAGCCCATATTACCCGCCAATTACTTCCTGTATCGCTTTCAGCGGCATTTTTACCTGCTCATTGGGTATATCAATATCCGGGCTTAAAAACGCTCTCAGAAACCTCAATAAACAAACCTTTGTATGCAGTTTGGCTCCAGAAAAACGATCAGCAAGCTCTTATCAATCAACTGATTAAAACTCCAATAAAAAATGCACAGTTAAGTGAATAAAAAATAAGAAGGTGAGTAACAAATCCACTCACCTTCCTATGATCCCATAAACAAACTATAGATCTCTGCAAAATAATCTTAATTGATACTTCATTTTGTTTTTTAATAAGATATATCAATAACAGATAACTGACCAATATTCATACAGCAATACAATGATATTTTGCTTTTTCAGCAAGATAATTTTTGAGCTTAATAAAAATTAAACTACCAACTTTATATATACTCTCATTTTTCTAACTTAGATATTGAGCACAACAAAATATCATTCAACCTGTGAATACTATTGAGAAGTATAAAGTCGTAAGTAACAACTCACTGATGATGCGAAAAATAAATATAAAATGATGAAAATAAAAAGTAGCTGGGAGAACGTAACGTCACAGTGTATTTAAATAGTGAATACGATTAAGAGATACAAAACAGTGGGATAGTTAATGGGATAAAATAAATTGAAAATTAGCAGAAGGGGAAAATAACTTTATATTTATAGTCACACGAATAAAGAAAAACCCGATTAAGCTAATCGGGTTATCAATAGATACTTCTTTTATTATTACTTAATTGGTAACTGGCAGGGGCGGAGAGACTCGAACTCCCAACACCCGGTTTTGGAGACCGGTGCTCTACCAATTGAACTACGCCCCTAAATTAAGTGGCGGAACGGACGGGACTCGAACCCGCGACCCCCTGCGTGACAGGCAGGTATTCTAACCAACTGAACTACCGCTCCACTTATTCTTTTGCCTTTCGGCTGTTTACTGCTTATTGAGCAATAAACCTTTAATTAATGTCTGGCAGTTCCCTACTCTCACATGGGGAGACCCCACACTACCATCGGCGCTACGGCGTTTCACTGCTGAGTTCGGCATGGGGTCAGGTGGGACCACCGCGCTATTGCCGCCAGACAAATTCTGTTTGTTCCCGTTTAGTTTCTTCTTCACTAAACCAGAACCTCAATCTCAAACAAGCTGCGTGTCCTTCACCTTTCGGCTTCTCACTTTCTTTGAAAACAACTCAATCTCTCTAAAACACCTTCGGTGTTGTCAGGTTAAGCCTCACGGTTCATTAGTATTGGTTAGCTCAACGTATCGCTACGCTTACACACCCAACCTATCAACGTCTTAGTCTTAAACGTTCCTTTAGGACCCTTAAAGGGTCAGGGAAGACTCATCTCAAGGCAAGTTTCCCGCTTAGATGCTTTCAGCGGTTATCTCTTCCGCACTTAGCTACCGGGCAATGCCATTGGCATGACAACCCGAACACCAGTGGTGCGTCCACTCCGGTCCTCTCGTACTAGGAGCAGCCCCTTTCAATCTTCCAACGCCCACGGCAGATAGGGACCGAACTGTCTCACGACGTTCTAAACCCAGCTCGCGTACCACTTTAAACGGCGAACAGCCGTACCCTTGGGACCTACTTCAGCCCCAGGATGTGATGAGCCGACATCGAGGTGCCAAACACCGCCGTCGATATGAACTCTTGGGCGGTATCAGCCTGTTATCCCCGGAGTACCTTTTATCCGTTGAGCGATGGCCCTTCCATTCAGAACCACCGGATCACTAAGACCTACTTTCGTACCTGCTCGAGCCGTCACTCTCGCAGTCAAGCTGGCTTATGCCTTTGCACTAACCGCATGATGTCCGACCATGCTTAGCCAACCTTCGTGCTCCTCCGTTACTCTTTGGGAGGAGACCGCCCCAGTCAAACTACCCACCAGACACTGTCCGCACCCCAGATAATGGGGCAACGTTAGAACATCAAACATTAAAGGGTGGTATTTCAAGGTTGGCTCCACGCAGACTGGCGTCCACGCTTCGAAGCCTCCCACCTATCCTACACATCAAGGCTCAATGTTCAGTGTCAAGCTATAGTAAAGGTTCACGGGGTCTTTCCGTCTTGCCGCGGGTACACTGCATCTTCACAGCGAGTTCAATTTCACTGAGTCTCGGGTGGAGACAGCCTGGCCATCATTACGCCATTCGTGCAGGTCGGAACTTACCCGACAAGGAATTTCGCTACCTTAGGACCGTTATAGTTACGGCCGCCGTTTACTGGGGCTTCGATCAAGAGCTTCTCCTTACGGATAACCCCATCAATTAACCTTCCAGCACCGGGCAGGCGTCACACCGTATACGTCCACTTTCGTGTTTGCACAGTGCTGTGTTTTTAATAAACAGTTGCAGCCAGCTGGTATCTGCGACTGGCTTCAGCTCCATGAGTAAATCACTTCACCTAATGCCAGCGTGCCTTCTCCCGAAGTTACGGCACCATTTTGCCTAGTTCCTTCACCCGAGTTCTCTCAAGCGCCTGAGTATTCTCTACCTGACCACCTGTGTCGGTTTGGGGTACGATTAATGATAATCTAGAGCTTAGAGGCTTTTCCTGGAAGCGGGGCATGAGCTACTTCATCACCGTAGTGACTCGTCGTCGGACCTCAGCATGTAGTGAACCGGATTTGCCTAATTCACCTGCCTACATCCTTAAACCGGGACAACCGTCGCCCGGATAGCCTAGCCTTCTCCGTCCCCCCATCGCAATTATCACCAGTACGGGAATATTAACCCGTTTCCCATCGACTACGCATTTCTGCCTCGCCTTAGGGTCGACTCACCCTGCCCCGATTAACGTTGGACAGGAACCCTTGGTCTTCCGGCGTGCGGGTTTTTCACCCGCATTATCGTTACTTATGTCAGCATTCGCACTTCTGATACCTCCAGCATGCCTCACAGCACACCTTCACAGGCTTACAGAACGCTCCCCTACCCAACAATATTTACATATCGCTGCCGCAGCTTCGGTGCATAGTTTAGCCCCGTTACATCTTCCGCGCAGGCCGACTCGACCAGTGAGCTATTACGCTTTCTTTAAATGATGGCTGCTTCTAAGCCAACATCCTGGCTGTCTGAGCCTTCCCACTTCGTTTCCCACTTAACTATGACTTTGGGACCTTAGCTGGCGGTCTGGGTTGTTTCCCTCTTCACGACGAACGTTAGCACCCGCCGTGTGTCTCCCGTGATAACATTCTTCGGTATTCGTAGTTTGCATCGAGTTGGTAAGTCGGGATGACCCCCTAGTCGAAACAGTGCTCTACCCCCGAAGATGAGTTCACGAGGCGCTACCTAAATAGCTTTCGGGGAGAACCAGCTATCTCCCGGTTTGATTGGCCTTTCACCCCAGCCACAAGTCATCCGCTAATTTTTCAACATTAGTCGGTTCGGTCCTCCAGTTAGTGTTACCCAACCTTCAACCTGCCCATGGCTAGATCACCGGGTTTCGGGTCTATACCCTGCAACTTATTCGCCCAGTTAAGACTCGGTTTCCCTACGGCTCCCTATACGGTTAACCTTGCTACAGAATATAAGTCGCTGACCCATTATACAAAAGGTACGCAGTCACCCTGATAAATCAAGGCTCCCACTGCTTGTACGTACACGGTTTCAGGTTCTATTTCACTCCCCTCGCCGGGGTTCTTTTCGCCTTTCCCTCACGGTACTGGTTCACTATCGGTCAATCAGGAGTATTTAGCCTTGGAGGATGGTCCCCCCCCATATTCAGACAGGATAACACGTGTCCCGCCCTACTCGTCGAGTTCACAACACTAACACCTTCGGATACGGGGCTATCACCCTTTACTGCCGGACTTTCCAGACCGTTCTCCTGATGCTAATGCTGATTAAGACTCTGGGCTGCTCCCCGTTCGCTCGCCGCTACTAGGGGAATCTCGGTTGATTTCTTTTCCTCGGGGTACTGAGATGTTTCAGTTCCCCCCGGTTCGCTTCGTTTGACTATGTATTCATCAAACGATAGTGCAACGAATTGCACTGGGTTTCCCCATTCGGAAATCGTCGGTTGTAACGGTTCATATCACCTTACCGACGCTTATCGCAGATTAGCACGTCCTTCATCGCCTCTGATTGCCTAGGCATCCACCGTGTACGCTTAGTCGCTTAACCTCACAACCCGAAATTGTTTCAACGTTCACCTTACTGTCATGGCTGTGCGTGCATTCCTTCTTTGTTGGGCAGTGCTCGCAATGCTCACATACTTATGTATGCTGCGCTTGCTGTGCGCTGGCCGCCGCGAAGGACTGACTGCTCGCTCATGCCACTCGCTAAAGTGACCGAAAATTTCAGGTCTGAAATTTTGAGAGACTCTCACATTATTTAAGCGATAAACAATGTGCGTTGTTTTCAATTTTCAGCTTGTTCCAGATTGTTAAAGAGCATAATTGTTAAACCAACTACAATATAATTGGCTTAATCATTATTGGGGACATCGTCTTTCACTCGATATCGGCGCAATTGGCGTCCCCTAGGGGATTCGAACCCCTGTTACCGCCGTGAAAGGGCGGTGTCCTAGGCCTCTAGACGAAGGGGACACGAAAATTCAATTGCAAAACACCGTTTTGCTATTTTCGTGTAAGTCTTATCCTCTCGAATAAGTCTCCCACGTAAAGCCATTGCTCTACTTTCTATCAGACAATCTGTGTGAGCACTTCACAAAAACACTTCAATGGTAAGGAGGTGATCCAACCGCAGGTTCCCCTACGGTTACCTTGTTACGACTTCACCCCAGTCATGAATCACAAAGTGGTAAGCGCCCTCCCGAAGGTTAAGCTACCTACTTCTTTTGCAACCCACTCCCATGGTGTGACGGGCGGTGTGTACAAGGCCCGGGAACGTATTCACCGTAGCATTCTGATCTACGATTACTAGCGATTCCGACTTCATGGAGTCGAGTTGCAGACTCCCAATCCGGACTACGACGTACTTTATGAGTTCCGCTTGCTCTCGCGAGGTCGCTTCTCTTTGTATACGCCATTGTAGCACGTGTGTAGCCCTACTCGTAAGGGCCATGATGACTTGACGTCATCCCCACCTTCCTCCGGTTTATCACCGGCAGTCTCCTTTGAGTTCCCGACCGAATCGCTGGCAACAAAGGATAAGGGTTGCGCTCGTTGCGGGACTTAACCCAACATTTCACAACACGAGCTGACGACAGCCATGCAGCACCTGTCTCAGAGTTCCCGAAGGCACTAAAGCATCTCTGCTAAATTCTCTGGATGTCAAGAGTAGGTAAGGTTCTTCGCGTTGCATCGAATTAAACCACATGCTCCACCGCTTGTGCGGGCCCCCGTCAATTCATTTGAGTTTTAACCTTGCGGCCGTACTCCCCAGGCGGTCGATTTAACGCGTTAGCTCCGAAAGCCACTCCTCTAGGGAACAACCTTCAAATCGACATCGTTTACAGCGTGGACTACCAGGGTATCTAATCCTGTTTGCTCCCCACGCTTTCGCACCTGAGCGTCAGTCTTTGTCCAGGGGGCCGCCTTCGCCACCGGTATTCCTCCACATCTCTACGCATTTCACCGCTACACATGGAATTCTACCCCTCTACAAGACTCTAGCTGACCAGTCTTAGATGCCATTCCCAGGTTAAGCCCGGGGATTTCACATCTAACTTAATCAACCGCCTGCGTGCGCTTTACGCCCAGTAATTCCGATTAACGCTTGCACCCTCCGTATTACCGCGGCTGCTGGCACGGAGTTAGCCGGTGCTTCTTCTGTCGGTAACGTCAATCGCTGATGATATTAGCATCAACGCCTTCCTCCCGACTGAAAGTACTTTACAACCCTAGGGCCTTCTTCATACACGCGGCATGGCTGCATCAGGCTTGCGCCCATTGTGCAATATTCCCCACTGCTGCCTCCGTAGGAGTCTGGGCCGTGTCTCAGTCCCAGTGTGGCTGATCATCCTCTCAGACCAGCTAGGGATCGTCGCCTTGGTGAGCCATTACCTCACCAACTAGCTAATCCCATATGGGTTCATCCGATAGCGCAAGGACCGAAGTTCCCCTGCTTTGCTCCTGAGAGATTATGCGGTATTAGCTACCGTTTCCAGTAGTTATCCCCCTCTATCGGGCAGATCCCCATACATTACTCACCCGTCCGCCGCTCGTCAGCGAGAAGCAAGCTTCCCCTGTTACCGCTCGACTTGCATGTGTTAGGCCTGCCGCCAGCGTTCAATCTGAGCCATGATCAAACTCTTCAATTAAAAAGCTTGATGCTCAAAGAATGTTTACTGTCGTATGTCTTCTTGCGAAAACATATTACCTATTAGTTCATATATATGAATTAACGTGTTAGTCACTCTTCAAGACTTAAAATCAAATATTTTTTTGATAGTGTCCTGTGAGTGCCCACACAGATTGTCTGATAAATTGTTAAAGAGCGTTGCGACATTTCTTTTTTTGAAATTCGACTCAGTTTTTATTAACTTAGGTCGTTGTCGCGAGGTGTCGTATATTACGTTTTTTATTTAGAAAGTCAAGCGTTTATTTTCAACTTTTTTCTTTCTCACCTCTGTTATCACTGGGTTATGAAGTTTTCTTCTAACCGGTTTGTCGTGACAACGGATGCGCATTATAGGGAGCCTTCAGAATTACACAACCTTTTTTTTTAAAAAAAACTCTGTTTGCGGATAAAATAGCCACCTTGTGCTTTTTCACCGCATAACGGTTATAAAAGAAACGACTTCATGCCTATAATTCTAGCTTTAGCAACCTACTGGCTCATGAATTCATAATGAACTAATGAGTTATTTAACAGCTATCTTTTATTTCTTTTTTACGGTTATCACTATGAACACACTTTTACGTCCTTATTTAGGTATTTACCCTTCTATTAATGCACGCGTTTTCATTGACCCATCTTCTGTTGTAATTGGAGATGTTCGCATAGCTGATGATGTCAGTATTTGGCCTCTTTCTGTTTTGCGTGGTGATGTTAACTATATTTCTATTGGTGCACGCACCAATATTCAAGATGGCTCCGTTCTACATGTCACACATAAATCCGCAAGTAACCCTGAGGGGAACCCGTTAATTATTGGAGAAGATGTCACCATTGGCCATAAAGTTATGTTACACGGTTGCACTATAGGAAATAGAGTGCTGGTTGGAATGGGGTCAATTGTCATTGATGGGGCTATAGTAGAAGATGACGTTATTATTGGGGCTAACAGTTTAGTAACTCAAGGAAAAAGACTCGAATCCGGTTACTTATATACAGGGAGCCCAGCAAAAGCCATCCGAAAATTGACTGATGCTGAGTTAGGTCATTTACGTTATTCAGCAAATAACTATGTCGAATGGAAAAATAACTATTTAGCATCTGATAATATGTAAAGCCCATCGTCATCATCGAGGCCTTGTTCAATCAAGGCTTCAAACTCTTCTTCTATATCCCATCGATGCTGCTGAAATAAACTCAAAGGTGTTTCTTCTTTACCATAACGTTGAAATAACAATGACTGAGGAATTGCACATTCCGCAAGCATTCCGCTGATCAACACAGGAAAGCGTACTTGCTTGGATAGCGCATCCCACTCTTCTCTATCAGGGAATTGAATTTGCTGATTCACCCTTTCAATTCCTTATATAAGGCAGATAGAACAGGTGTAATTTCAGGAAGAATGCCATGCCATAGTTTAAAAGAAAACGCGGCTTGCCCTACTAGCATACCTAGGCCATCGGCTATTTTAGTCACTTGATGTTGAGTCGCAAACTCAAGGAAGGGCGTTAATGATGATTGATAAAACATATCATAACATGCAGCTTGATCGCTAAACACATTTGGATTGATTGCAGGAACCTCTCCACTTACACCAGATGAAGTCGCATTGATAATCAGATCAAAATCAGCAGATACGATCTGTGAGATCTCTTTCCCGCACATTTTACCTAGTGCTGAAAATTCATTAACTAATGATTCAACCTTAGAAAAGGTTCTATTTGTCAAAGTGATATCACAGCCATATTCTAAAAGTGGCAATAATGCTCCACGTGTCGCACCACCAGCACCAATCATTAATATTCGGCTATTTGGATGAACAAACTTTAAACGTTGTAAATCTAACAAAAGCCCCATTCCATCGGTGTTGTCGCCCAACAATCGATTATCATCAAGCTTCATCACCGTATTAACAGCGCCACAAACTTGAGCTCTTGCAGTTAATTCAGAAACAACCTGAAAAGCACGCTCCTTAAATGGCAAAGTAATGTTTGCGCCCTTTCCACCCTGAGAAAAAAAACCTATTAGACTTTGTTCGAATCCCTCGATTGGTGCTAGGACTTTTTCATATTCAAGGCAAACCCCTGTTTGCTCTGCAAACATTTTATGTATAACAGGTGATTTACTGTGTTGAATTGGATTACCAAAAACCGCAAACATTTCCATCAATATTATCCTTTACGATATAGTTGCCCTGTTTTTGCGTCTCTTATTTCAGATGGGTTTTGACGACCACCAACCATTCCATCAAGAACAGGAATACCCCCGTTGAACTGTGCAATAACCTCCTCAGTTGTCCTACAAGGCTCTAACCCACTTAAATTAGCACTTGTAGATACCAAAGGTTTGCCATAATGACGGCATAATTTTTTTACTAATTCATGGTCTGTAACTCTCACTGCGATGGTATCAAACCGACCTGTCAACCATTTTGGAGTCGTTACTTTTGCCGGGATCACCCATGTTACTGGCCCCGGCCATGTTGCAAACATCGCTTGCTTTTGTTCTTCTGTTAGTTGCTCATCATCTATATAGTCTTTTAATTGCTCGTAGCTATCAGCGATAAGGATTAATCCTTTTTCCCAAGGGCGTTGCTTTAACTCTAATAACTTATATACCGCTGTTTCACTATCAGGGTCACAACCTAAACCAAATACGGCTTCTGTTGGATAGGCAATAACCTCCTCATGTTGTAATGAACTAATAATACTTTCAATTGCAGGTGTAGATATATTTGACATAGTTTTAACTCATTATTCTTCTTGTTGTTTACCGCAGCGTTTGCTGGCACAAAATAATCTTACTCCCTGTCCCCCCCTTTTTTCCATAAGTAATGGATACTCACAATACTTACATTTACCATTAATAGGCTTATTATTTAATATAAACTGACAGTTAGGGTAATTGTCGCAAGCATAAAAAGTCTTACCATAACGCGATTTTCTCTGTAATAAATTCCCTTTTTGGCATTGCGGACAAGAAATTTTAGTTTCATCCGGTTTATCAATTAGCTCAATATGTTCACATTCAGGATAATTACTACAACCAATAAACATGCCAAATCGGCCTTGCTTAAGCACTAGGTCGTGACTACATTTAGGACAATGTTGACCTTCTAATACTTTAATTATATGACTTTCCACCGTAGGTCTTAGCGGTCTCATATAATGACATTGTGGATAACTTGAACAACCTAAAAAAGGCCCATGTGAACTATTGCGGATAACAAGCAAAGAATCGCATTCTGGACAATGTTCATTTTTTTCTGTATCGAAGGGCAGTTGTTTAGACATGTTTTTCTCTACTGTTGCTTTTAACTAAGTTACTCTGGTATACCCACCAGCCCCCGAGCTAACTACCCCATTAATTTCCATCTCAGTTAATATGGTAATAATTTGAGTAACTGGAATTTGGGTTTGTTCTGCAATGACATCTACTGGTGTCGCTTGGTACCCAACCATACCTAAAATTTTATTTTCTACCACATTAAACTCAAGTGGTGCCTGTTCTATAGGTAATTCGGTTTGTATCCAATTTAACCCATCACCTATATGCTGTAAAACATCCTCAGGTTCAGCTAATAGATAAGCTCCCTGCTGTAATAACCAATGGTTGCCATGAAATGCAGAGTTACCTAATGGAGCAGGCAATGTAAATAAGTCGCGGTTTTGCTCTAATGCATACCTAGCGGTTATCAGTGAGCCACTTTTCATCCCTGCTTCGATTACAATAACTGCTTTACTTAACCCACTAATAATACGGTTTCTCTTGGGAAATTGTTTAGGTAATGGTGGTGCATCAGGCCAATATTCTGAAATCAAAGCACCATAATTTTTGATTTTTTCAGCCAATTCAGTATGTTGACGTGGATAAATATTCGCTAACCCGCTACCTAAAACCGCAATTGTTTCACCTCGATTATCAAGGGCAGCCTTATGGCTTATACCGTCGATACCTAATGCAAGCCCACTGGTGATGGTTATACCATGATGGACAAAGCTCTTCACAAATAGGTTAGTCCATATTCTGCCGTATTCACTTGCTCTACGACTTCCAACTACAGCAATTTGTGGCGTTACCAATAATTCACTTTTTCCCACGACAAATAATAAAAGAGGAGGACGGTAAATTTGCTTTAATAAAAAAGGGTAATGGGAATCACAGAAAGTAATCATTTGATGATGTTTATTTGAAAGCCATGCCTGTACTTTCTCAAGCCGGTGCATAGAGACATTCATAAACTGTAATTGCTGTATTTCATTCAAACCATGATGGTGTAAAGTCTGATAGCTAATTTTATTTAGTTGTTTTAGCTCATTAATTATTCTTACTGCATTCAGAGGTAATAACCTTTTAACCTGTGACATTCTTAACCAAATTTCTTGGATATTCATTATTGTCATCCTGACTCATCAACAAATAGGTTCTTCAGTGAACAAATCATAACCAATACTGTCAATATGAATGAGAAATGTCTAGAATAGTCATTAATTCCCATTCACATTTTGGAAACTGCTCGAAAAATTTATGTCAGTCTTAAACGTATTACATTACCCAGACGAACGCTTACGCACAATTGCTAAGCCAGTAGACAAAGTTGATGCTTCTATACAGCGTATCGTTGATGATATGTTCGATACCATGTATGAAGAAGAAGGTATTGGCCTTGCAGCAACACAAGTTGATATCCACCAGAGAATCATCGTTATTGATGTGTCTGAAACTCGTGATGATCGCTTAGTTCTTATTAACCCTGAATTACTAGATAAATCAGGGGAAACGGGGATCGAAGAAGGTTGCTTGTCTATTCCAGAACAACATGGCTTCGTCCCTCGTGCTGAGCAGGTAAAAGTTCGCGCGCTAAACTATAACGGAGAGTCTTTTGAACTGGAGGCTGATGGTTTATTAGCTATCTGTATCCAACATGAGATGGACCACCTTGTTGGTAAACTATTCGTTGACTATTTATCGCCTTTAAAACGTCAGCGCATCCGCCAGAAAGTTGAAAAGTTAGACAGACTAAGAGCAAAAGAAGCCAAAAATAGCTAATTCGCTACATATAAATAGGGAAATTAACGTGTCAGAGCCATTAAAAATTATTTTTGCGGGTACCCCCGATTTTGCGGCCAAACATTTAGCTGCTCTCTTAGATACTAGACACCAAATCGTTGGCGTCCTC
This sequence comes from Providencia rettgeri, assembly GCF_013255915.1. Lineage (GTDB taxonomy): Bacteria > Pseudomonadota > Gammaproteobacteria > Enterobacterales > Enterobacteriaceae > Providencia > Providencia hangzhouensis. Next base: position 4,394,335 of record NZ_CP053896.1, read on the forward strand.
ACTCGCCATGATAAACCTGCGGGAAGAGGTAAAAAGTTAACTCCGAGCCCTGTCAAGGTTCTCGCTGAAGAACACCAAATCCCTGTTTTTCAACCAGTATCTCTTAAAGATAGCGAAAACCAGCAGTGGATAAAAAACCAAAATGCAGACTTAATGATAGTTGTTGCCTATGGCCTGATTCTACCGCAAGCCGTTCTCGATATTCCTCGCTTAGGTTGCTTGAATGTTCACGGCTCTTTGTTACCTCGCTGGAGAGGAGCGGCACCAATTCAACGTTCTATTTGGGCTGGTGATACTGAAACGGGTGTGACTATTATGCAAATGGATGCAGGTTTAGATACTGGAGACATGCTTTACAAAGCAATTTGTCCAATTAACCCTAGTGATACAAGCGCCTCGTTATATGACAAGTTAGCAATAATCGGCCCAGAAGCATTAATTCATACTGTTGAAATGCTATCCTCAGGCCAATGCACAGCTGAAAAACAAGATGATTCATTAGCAAATTACGCTGAAAAATTATCAAAAGAAGAAGCTCGCATTAATTGGCAAGATGATGCTGTACATATTGAGCGCTATATTCGTGCTTTCAATCCTTGGCCAATGAGTTATTTCATGGTTGAAGAACAACTCATTAAAGTTTGGCAAGCTGAAGCACTCGAAGAAGCACATGATAAGCAACCAGGAACAATTATTAGCGCTGACAAAAAAGGTATATGCATTGCCACAGGAAATGGCATACTAAATATTACTCAGCTACAACCGCCTGGCAAAAAAGCAATGAGTGCACAAGATATCCTAAACTCTCGTCGCGAATGGTTTACCCCAGAGCAAGTTCTAGCATAACGAACTTGTAAACTGCCTGATACCTTCAGGCAGTTTTATTTCAGTCACTAATGAATTCATCCTCACCATATGAAAAACACATATAATTTGCGTAGTATCGCGGCAACAGCAATTTTCCAAGTCCTTGATAACGGCCAATCATTAAGCACTGTACTGCCTGACTTACAACGCAATATCAATGATAAAGATAAAGCTTTATTACAAGAAATTTGCTTTGGCGTTTTACGTTATTTACCTAAACTTGAATGGTTTATTAGCCAGCTAATGGAAAAACCATTAACGGGTAAACAAAGAACCCTACATTACTTAATTATGGTAGGCATCTACCAGCTACTTTATACTCGTATACCGCCTCATGCTGCATTAGCAGAAACAGTAGATGGCGCAGTTGCACTGAAAAAGCCCCAATTAAAAGGGCTTATTAATGGCGTATTACGTTCATTTCAGCGCCAACAAGTACAATTAGAAGAAAGAATTGCTAACAACACTAGCCAATATTTACATCCAAGCTGGTTATTAAAACGCCTACAAACTGCCTATCCAGAGGATTGGCAATCTATTATTGAAGCAAATAACCAACGCCCACCTATGTGGTTAAGAGTAAACTCTCAACATCACACTGCTGCACAATATCTCAACTTACTAGAACAATCTGAGATAACCGCACATTTGCACCCCTCACATCCAAATGCTATTCGGTTAGATGAACCCACCGCAGTATCTCGTCTTCCGGGCTTTGAAGATGGCTGGTCAACAGTACAAGATGTCTCAGCTCAAGGCTGCGCTGAATTGCTAGAACCTCAAAATGGGGAAAGTATTTTAGATTTATGTGCAGCACCAGGTGGAAAAACAACCCATATTTTAGAATTAGCCCCTAGAGCGAATGTTATTGCTGTAGATATCGATGAATATCGCCTTAAAAGAGTGAAAGAAAATCTAATTCGTCTTAAGCAACATGCTGTTGTTATACAAGGAGACGGCACACAGCCTGAAAAATGGGCGAAAGATCAGCAATTTGACCGTATTTTACTTGATGCACCTTGCTCCGCTACAGGCGTTATTAGGCGTCATCCTGATATTAAATGGCTACGCCGTGATTCGGATATAAATGAATTGGCGCAACTACAAGCTCAAATTCTCGAAGCTATCTGGCCTTATTTAAAACCGGGCGGTACTCTACTTTATGCCACATGCTCAATTATGCCCGAAGAAAATGGAAAGCAAATACAAAATTTCCTATCTAAACATAATGACGCCAGTCTAAATGATGGAACCGATGCTGGGTTACAAGTATTACCAAGTACTAATGGTGGTGATGGTTTCTTTTATGCACGCTTAGTCAAAAAAGTGTAGTAAATTGTAGCCAGCTCTCTGATATAGGAAGATGTAATGAAGATCATTATTCTAGGTGCTGGGCAAGTTGGCGGAACGCTTGCTGAAAATTTAGTTGATGAGAACAATGATATTACCGTCGTTGATACCGATGCTGATCGGTTACGTCAATTACAGGATCAATTCGATCTTCGAGTGGTAAATGGTCATGGCTCTCACCCTAGAGTGCTTCGAGATGCAGGCGCAGAAGATGCGGATATGTTAGTAGCCGTTACCAATTCAGATGAAACTAACATGATTGCTTGCCAAATTGCATATAGCCTATTTAATACCCCAAATAAAATAGCGCGTATCAGGGCGACAGAATATATCCGTGAAGCTGACAAATTGTTTCTGCCTGAACAAATCCCGATTGACTACTTAATATCGCCAGAACAATTAGTTATCGACTATATCTATAAATTAATTCAATACCCTGGCGCCCTTCAGGTTGTAAACTTTGCAGAAGGCAAAGTTAGCATAGTTGCTGTAAAAGCTTATTATGGCGGCTCACTCGTTGGTAATGCACTATCGAGCTTACGCGAACACATGCCACATATTGATACTCGTGTTGTCGCTATTTTCCGTCAAGATAGACCTATTCGCCCTCAAGGCTCAACAATTATTGAAGCGGGTGATGAGGTTTTTTTTGTTGCTTCAACACAACATATCCGAGCCGTAATGAGCGAGCTGCAAAGACTAGAAAAGCCATACAAACGTTTGATGATAGTCGGTGGTGGTAACGTCGGAGCCGGTCTAGCAAGGCGACTAGAAAAAGATTACAGCGTGAAACTTATTGAGCGAAACCAGAAGCGTGCAACAGAACTTGCTGAGTTACTGCATGATACCATTGTATTTTATGGCGATGCATCCGACCAAGAACTACTCACAGAAGAACATATTGAGCAAATGGATGTTTTTATTGCCCTAACAAATGATGATGAAGCTAATATTATGTCTGCTATGTTAGCAAAAAAAATGGGGGCTAAAAAAGCAATGGTTCTTATACAACGCTCTGCATACGTTGAACTCGTTCAAGGTGGGGTGATTGATATTGCGATTTCACCTCAACAGGCAACTATTTCTGCTTTATTAAGCCATGTTAGAAAAGCGGATATAGTCAATGTTTCATCTTTAAGAAGAGGCGTTGCGGAAGCTATTGAGGCAATTGCACACGGTGATGAAAATACGTCAAAAGTTGTTGGCAAAAAAATATCTGAAATTAAACTTCCTCCTGGAACTATTATTGGTGCAATTGTTCGTGAAGAAGAAGTCATTATAGCTAGTGATTACCATATAATTGAACAAGGTGACCATGTCATTATGTTTATTACAGATAAAAAGTATGTACCCGAAGTTGAAAAATTATTTCAACCAAGTCCATTCTTTTTATAAAAATAAAAATAGTAAATATTTGTAGCTTAATAATTTTAGCGACTATAATTTGTTAACCTAATACATGTTTTGTTTCAATTGAGTTATTTATTAAGGGGTCGTCTAATGAGCTTTTTAAAAGATTTCCGCGAATTTGCTATGAAGGGCAATGTAGTGGATATGGCAGTTGGTATTATTATTGGTGCTGCATTTGGTAAAATTGTATCTTCATTAGTTGCTGATGTCATTATGCCTCCGCTAGGTTTACTAATCGGAGGTGTTGATTTCAAATCATTCAGCGTAGTATTAAAAGAAGCACAAGGTGATTTACCAGCAGTAGTACTAAATTATGGTATGTTTATACAAACCGTTTTTGACTTCGTTATTGTTGCGTTCGCTATCTTTATGGCAATTAAGGTCATGAATAAAGTTCGCCGTGAAAAAGAAGCCGCACCAGCAGAGCCAGCCCCACCATCTAAAGAAGAAGTTCTGTTATCAGAAATTCGTGATCTTTTAAAAGAACAAAATAAAAATTAACTAAAAGGCCAGTGGTAATAAGTAAATAAACCTATTACCGCTGGCCTCCCAGTTAACTGACTTCTTATTTTTTTCTTTTCTTGTGTAACTGCCTTTTCCTTTTTTATTTTTTTCAACTCTTTGGCGAAATAGTGGGTCATGTAGTAATGCTTCAATCGCATTATCTTTAATCTCACCACGTTTATGTTGATATTTACTCATGATATACCCTCATATAATTAGCAGATTGTATAATTAATAAACTTTAGATGCACCTTTTTCTAATATTTCCATAATGGAGCAATAGGTTGTCGCATGTTCTTCTCCACAACATGCTGAACTTAACATCTTCAGCGAATCGCGCATAATAATAAGCTCTTGTATCTTTTTTTCAACTTCAAGTAATCTGAGATCAACAATCTGTTTAGATTCTTGGCAGGTATGATGTTCAGGATCCACTCGTATTGAAAGTAGTTCAGTGATAGCTTCTAAAGTAAAACCTAACTGTTTTGCATAACGAATAAAACGCAGTCGCTGTAGGTCTTGTTCCGTAAATAACCGATACCCGCCTTCTGTTCTTTCTTTATGTCCCATCAAACCTTGTTTTTCATAAAAACGAATCGTATCAGGCGTCACATCTGCTAGCCTAGCAAGTTCACCTATCTTATACATGCTCATAATACTTACCTGTAAATATGGGTTAACCACGAAAAAATCAAGGGAATAAATTTATTTGAAGAAGTAAGAATAGCAGGTACAAAAAAACCGGGCAAATATACCCGGTTTTCTTGAAAGCGACAGCAGATTACTCTGCAGCTGCTTCTTGAGACTCAACAGCACGGTCAACAAGCTCGATGTAAGCCATCGGAGCGTTGTCACCTGTGCGGTAGCCACACTTAAGAATACGAGTGTAACCACCTGCACGAGCTGCGAAACGAGGTCCCAGTTCATTAAATAATTTTGCAACGATCTCGTTATCACGAGTACGTGCGAATGCCAGACGACGATTAGCTACGCTGTCGGTCTTGGCAAGAGTAATCAGCGGCTCAACGACGCGACGCAGTTCTTTCGCTTTAGGCAGAGTCGTCTTGATGATTTCATGACGAACTAAAGAACCTGCCATGTTACGGAACATAGCTTGGCGGTGGCTGCTGTTGCGGTTCAATTGACGACCACTCTTACGATGGCGCATGACCTTATCCTTCTCAGTAAAACCTTAACCTGTGATCTTAATCATCAGCAATACTTGCTGGTGGCCAATTTTCTAAGCGCATGCCCAGAGAAAGACCACGAGATGCCAAGACGTCCTTAATTTCAGTAAGAGATTTCTTACCAAGATTCGGAGTTTTAAGCAACTCAACTTCTGTACGCTGTACCAGATCACCGATGTAGTGGATAGCTTCTGCTTTGAGGCAGTTAGCAGAGCGGACAGTCAATTCCAGATCGTCAACTGGGCGCAATAAGATAGGATCGAATTCTGGTTTTTCTTCTTTAACTTCAGGCTGACGTACATCACGTAAGTCAACAAAAGCTTCAAGTTGTTCAGCCAGAATGGTTGCCGCACGGCGAATCGCCTCTTCAGGATCGATTGTACCGTTAGTTTCCATTTCAATAACTAACTTATCCAAGTCTGTACGTTGCTCAACACGAGCTGCTTCAACATTGTAGGCAATACGCTCTACTGGGCTGTAGCAAGCATCGACTAACAAACGACCGATTGGGCGCTCATCTTCTTCCGAATGAACTCGGGCAGAAGCCGGCACATAACCACGACCACGCTGTACTTTAATTCGCATATTAATAGATGCGCTTTCGTCAGTCAGGTGGCAGATGATGTGCTGTGGCTTGACGATTTCGACATCACCATCATGGATGATGTCGGCTGCAGTCACAGGGCCAATGCCAGATTTATTCAAGGTTAAAATAACTTCATCTTTCCCCTGAACTTTTACCGCCAGCCCTTTCAGGTTGAGGAGAATCTCCAGGATATCTTCCTGTACACCTTCTTTGGTGCTGTACTCATGCAGTACACCATCAATCTCAACCTCTGTCACCGCACAACCCGGCATAGACGAAAGCAGAATACGGCGCAGTGCGTTACCAAGAGTATGGCCAAAGCCACGCTCTAAAGGCTCAAGGGTCACCTTAGCGTGCGTCGAACTCACTTGCTCGATATCTACCAGGCGCGGTTTTAGAAACTCTGTCACAGAACCCTGCATTGTGTCCTCTCTTTGGTGCTAAGCTTTACTTGGAGTAAAGCTCGACGATCAGGTGTTCGTTAATGTCCGCAGACAAGTCAGTACGTTCAGGAATACGTTTGAACACACCTTCCATTTTAGCAGCATCAACTTCCAGCCAAGTTGGCTTCTCACGCTGTTCAGCCAGCTCTAAAGCAGCCTTAATACGAGACTGTTTTTTAGCTTTCTCACGAACGCTGATAACGTCATTCGGGGAAACCTGATAAGAAGCGATATTAACTACACGGCCATTTACCATGATAGCTTTATGGCTAACCATTTGACGTGCTTCTGCGCGAGTTGCGCCAAAGCCCATACGGTAAACGACGTTATCAAGACGACCTTCCAGCAAAGTCAGCAGGTTTTCACCTGTGTTGCCTTTCAGACGTGTTGCTTCTTTGTAATAGTTACGGAATTGACGTTCCAGAACACCGTAGATACGACGAACTTTTTGTTTTTCACGTAACTGGACGCCATAGTCAGACAGACGCGGTTTACGCGCACCGTGCTGGCCTGGAGCCTGTTCTAATTTACACTTGGTGTCAATCGCGCGAACACCAGACTTCAGGAAGAGGTCTGTTCCTTCGCGACGGCTCAGCTTGAGCTTAGGACCCAAATATCTAGCCATTTTCTTTCTCCAACAGTCCTAAAAAAAACGAAACGTATTAAACGCGACGTTTTTTCGGTGGGCGACAACCGTTATGAGGGATAGGAGTCACATCAGTAATATTAGTGATGCGGAAACCAGCGGCGTTCAGAGCACGAATTGTTGATTCGCGACCCGGACCCGGTCCCTTAACCATAACTTCCAGGTTCTTGATACCGTATTCTTTCACGGCTTCTGCGCAACGCTCTGCTGCAACCTGAGCTGCAAACGGAGTGGATTTGCGAGAACCACGGAAACCGGAACCACCGGCAGTTGCCCAACCCAATGCGTTACCTTGACGGTCTGTAATAGTAACGATTGTGTTGTTGAAAGAAGCATGGATATGAGCCACACCGTCTGAGACTTGTTTTCTTACACGCTTACGTGCACGAATTGGTGCTTTTGCCATTATTCAATACCCCGACTTATTTCTTGATCGGCTTACGCGGACCCTTACGGGTACGAGCGTTAGTCTTAGTACGCTGTCCGCGCACAGGAAGACCACGACGATGACGTAAACCACGGTAACATCCAAGGTCCATCAGACGCTTGATGCTCAGGGTAATTTCACGACGTAAGTCACCTTCTACAACGTATTTAGCAACTTCGTCACGCAGCTTGTCGATTTGTTCTTCAGACAGCTCACTGATCTTAACATTTTCAGCAATACCAGTTGCTTCACAGATAGCCTGTGAACGAGTTTTGCCGATACCGAAAATCGATGTTAAAGCGATTACAGTATGTTTATGATCAGGAATGTTAATGCCTGCTATACGGGCCACTATGCACTCCTAAGTTAAAATATACATTACTGTGCTGAAAAGCCCGTTTTCAGGATACTCAAACAATAATGTATCTTAGATAAAAAAGATTGGCTGGCTAATTTAGCCAGCTCAACCCAACTTTGCAAGAAAAAAATGCTTTTTCTTAACCTTGACGTTGTTTATGTCTTGGTTCAACACTACAAATTACACGAACGCTACCATTGCGACGAATAATTTTGCAGTTACGGCATAATTTCTTGACGGAAGCACGAACTTTCATTTTTACTCTCCGTAACTTCTAAGCAAACCATAATCACACTAAATGATTACTTACCTTTCAGGTTTGCTTTCTTCAATGCAGACTCATACTGACTTGACATCATCAGAGTTTGCACTTGAGCCATAAAGTCCATGATAACGACAACCACGATTAAGAGGGAAGTACCACCAAAATAGAAAGGTACTTTCATTGCGTCACGCATGAACTCCGGGATTAGGCAGATGAAGGTAATATATAATGCGCCAACTAATGTTAAGCGAGTCATTACCTTATCAATGTACTTGGCCGTTTGCTCTCCCGGACGAATTCCTGGTACAAATGCACCGGACTTCTTCAGGTTATCTGCTGTTTCTCTCGGGTTGAAAACCAACGCCGTATAGAAGAAACAGAAGAAGATGATCGCAGATGCATAAAGTAACACATATAACGGTTGACCAGGCTGTAAATACATAGAAATTGTAGTCAGCCAGTCCCAGCCAGTTCCATCACCAAACCAAGAAGCTATTGTACCCGGGAATAGTATGATACTGGAAGCAAAAATTGCAGGAATTACACCCGCCATATTCACTTTTAACGGTAAATGTGTACTTTGTGCTGCGTAAACACGGCGACCTTGCTGACGTTTAGCGTAATTAACGACGATACGACGTTGACCACGTTCCATAAACACAACAAAGAATGTAACCGCGAATACTAACACCGCAACCAACAGCAACAGGAGGAAGTGCAGATCGCCTTGCCGAGCTTGCTCGATGGTATGGCCAATAGCCGGCGGTAATCCCGCAACAATACCAGCGAAGATAATGATAGAAATACCGTTACCGATACCTCTTTCAGTTATCTGCTCACCTAACCACATAAGGAACATAGTCCCCGTGACCAAGCTAACAACAGCCGTAAAGTAGAACGGGAGACCCGGATCAATAACTAACCCTTGCATCCCTGGCATATTCGGTAGACCCATTGCAATACCAATAGATTGGAATATTGCTAATACCAGAGTACCCCAACGAGTATATTGGCTTATCTTCCGACGACCTGCTTCTCCTTCCTTCTTAATCTCTGCTAACCGTGGATTAACCACTGATAATAATTGGATGATAATCGATGCCGAAATATACGGCATGATACCCAAAGCAAAGATAGAAGCACGGCTAAGAGCACCACCAGAGAACATGTTAAACATTTCAATGATGGTGCCTTGTTGCTGTTCGAGCAATTTGGCAAGCACAGTGGCATCAATACCAGGGATTGGAATAAAAGAACCAATTCGGAAAACAATTAGCGCACCAATTACAAACAAAAGTCTGCGTTTAAGTTCGCCAGCTCCACCCTTGGCACTTTGAAAATCTAATCCTGGTTGTTTAGCCATCTGTCACTTATTCCTCAATTTTACCGCCGGCAGCTTCGATTGCAGCGCGAGCACCTTTAGTAACACGAAGGCCACGTACAGTAACTGCACGGTTCACTTCGCCAGACAGAATAACTTTCGCATATTCAATCTGGATGCCAACAACGTTCGCGGCTTTCAGTGCGTTCAGATCAATAACATCGCCTTCAACAGCAGCAAAATCAGACAGACGAATCTCTGCAGTGATCATTGCTTTGCGTGAAGTGAAGCCGAATTTCGGCAGACGACGGTATAAAGGCATCTGGCCACCTTCGAAACCACGACGTACGCCACCGCCAGAACGAGATTTCTGACCTTTGTGACCACGGCCGCCGGTTTTACCGAGACCAGAACCGATACCACGACCTACGCGTTTAGGCGCGTGCTTGGCACCTTCAGCCGGAGACAGAGTATTTAAACGCATCTCTTACTCCTCAACTTTAACCATGTAGGAAACCAAGTTGACCATACCACGTACAGCAGGAGTATCCTCGCGCTCTACTGTATGACCAATGCGACGCAGACCTAAACCGACCAGTGTTGCCTTATGCTTAGGCAGACGACCGATTGAACTGCGAACTTGTGTAATTTTAATAGTCTTAGCCATAGCCGATTACCCCAGAATTTCTTCGACGGATTTTCCACGCTTAGCTGCGACCATTTCTGGAGACTTCATGCTGTCTAAAGCATCCAGTGTTGCACGAACCACGTTGATTGGGTTAGTGGAACCATAGGTTTTAGCCAGTACGTTGCGAACTCCAGCTACTTCTAAAACAGCACGCATTGCACCGCCGGCAATGATACCGGTACCTTCGTGAGCAGGTTGCATAAACACACGAGAACCAGTGTGTGTACCTTTCACAGGGTGGAACAATGTGCCGTTGTTTAGAGCAACGGTTTTCATACTGCGACGGGCTTTTTCCATCGCTTTCTGGATTGCTGCCGGAACTTCGCGCGCTTTGCCGTAGCCAAAACCAACGCGACCGTTACCATCACCAACTACAGTCAGTGCGGTAAAGCTGAAAATACGGCCACCTTTAACGGTTTTTGCTACGCGGTTTACCGCGATCAGCTTTTCCTGCAGTTCGCCAGCTTGTTTTTCGATGTGAGCCATCTTACACCTCTACCTTAGAACTGAAGGCCAGCTTCACGGGCAGCATCTGCCAGTGCCTGGACTCTACCATGATATTGGAAACCAGAACGGTCAAAAGCAACAACAGTGATGCCTTTTTCCAGTGCGCGTTCAGCAATTAATTTACCAACTACTGCTGCTGCATCTTTGTTTCCAGTGAATTTCACTTGCTCATTGATAGCTTTTTCTGTAGTAGAAGCTGCAACCAATGTTTCAGAACCGTTCGGTGCGATAACCTGCGCATAAATATGGCGTGGAGTACGATGTACCACCAGGCGAGTCGCACCCAACTCTTGGATCTTACGGCGTGCGCGGGTCGCACGACGGATACGAGCTGCTTTCTTATCCATAGTGTTACCTTACTTCTTCTTAGCCTCTTTGGTACGCACGATTTCATCGGCGTAACGAACACCTTTACCTTTGTAAGGTTCAGGACGACGGTAAGCACGCAGTTCTGCTGCAACTTGACCAATCACTTGCTTATCCGCACCTTTCAGTACGATTTCAGTTTGTGTTGGACATTCAGCAGTAATGCCTGCTGGCAGTGCGTGTTCAACCGGATGCGAGAAACCTAAAGACAAGCTTACTGCATTGCCTTTGATTGCTGCACGGTAACCAACACCGACCAGTTGAAGCTTTTTAGTGAAGCCTTCGGTAACACCAACAACCATTGCATTACACAGTGAACGAGTAGTACCCGCTTGTGCCCATGCATCATCAAAACCTTCGCGTGGTGCGAAAGTCAGTTGATTGTCTTCGCTTTTAACTTCAACTGCATTATGGATAGTACGAGTAAGCTCGCCGTTTTTACCCTTAATCGAAATAACCTGACCGTTGAGTTTTACCTCTACGCCGGCAGGAATGACGACGGGTGCTTTTGCCACACGAGACATTCTTTCCTCCCGAATTAAGCTACGTAGCAGAGAATCTCGCCACCAAGACCAGCTTGGCGAGCTGCACGATCAGTCATGACACCTTTAGAGGTAGAAACAACAGCGATACCTAAACCAGCCATAACTTGTGGCAGCTCATCTTTTTTCTTATAGATGCGCAGACTTGGGCGGCTTACACGCTGAATGCTTTCTACAACAGCCTTACCTTGGAAATAACGTAAAGTCAGTTCCAGTTCTGGCTTGATGTCGCCTTCAATTTTAAAATCTTCAATATAACCTTCTTCCTTCAGCACTTTGGCAATTGCCACTTTCAGCTTGGAGGAAGGCATGGTGACCGCAACTTTGTTCGCGGCCTGACCGTTACGGATACGGGTCAGCATATCCGCGATGGGATCTTGCATGCTCATCTGTCTTTACTCCCGTGATTCAAATGGAATTACCAACTTGCCTTTTTAAGGCCCGGGATTTCACCGCGCATAGCGGCTTCACGGACTTTAATACGGCTCAGACCAAACTTCCGCAGGAAACCGTGCGGACGCCCTGTTTGACGGCAGCGGTTACGCTGACGAGAAGGACTTGAATCACGTGGCAGTGTTTGCAGCTTGAGAACAGCGTCCCAGCGATCTTCATCAGATGCTTTAACATCAGAGATGATAGCTTTCAGTTCTACGCGTTTTGCGAAGAATTTCTCAGCTAATTTAGCACGTTTAACATCACGCGCTTTCATAGATTTCTTAGCCATGAGTACCCTGCCTTACTTGCGGAACGGGAAGTTGAACGCTGCTAACAGTGCGCGACCTTCGTCATCTGATTTCGCAGTAGTGGTGATAGTAATATCTAAACCACGTACGCGATCCACTTTATCGTAATCGATTTCAGGGAAGATGATTTGTTCACGAACACCCATGCTGTAGTTACCGCGACCATCGAAAGACTTAGCGGACAAGCCACGGAAGTCACGAATACGTGGTACAGCAATAGAAATCAGACGCTCAAGGAACTCCCACATGCGTTCGCCACGCAGGGTTACTTTACAGCCGATTGGATAGCCCTGACGGATTTTGAAGCCTGCAACAGATTTGCGTGCTTTGGTGATCAAAGGTTTTTGACCTGAGATCGCTGTTAAATCAGCTGCTGCATTATCCAGCAGTTTTTTATCAGCAATCGCTTCACCAACACCCATATTCAGGGTGATCTTCTCGACCCGAGGGACTTGCATGACAGAAGTGTAGCTAAACTCGGTCATGAGTTTATTAACTACTTCGTCTTTATAGTAATCATGCAGTTTCGCCATCGTATACTCCAAAAATTACTTGATAGTTTCACTGTTAGATTTGAAGAAACGGACTTTTTTGCCGTCTTCGAATCTAAAGCCTACACGGTCAGCCTTACCAGTTGCCGCGTTAAAGATTGCAACGTTAGAAACTTGAATAGCCGCTTCTTTTTCAACGATGCCACCTGGTTGGTTCAGAGCCGGTACAGGCTTCTGATGTTTTTTAACCAGATTGATACCTTCAACGATAACTTTACTAGAAGAAATAACCTGCTTTACTTTACCGCGCTTACCTTTGTCTTTCCCAGTTAGCACGATAACTTCGTCATCACGACGGATTTTCGCTGCCATAGTTCGCTCCTTAGAGTACTTCAGGTGCCAGAGAGATAATTTTCATAAACTTCTCGTTACGAAGTTCACGAGTTACCGGCCCAAAAATACGCGTACCGATTACTTGCTCACTGTTATTATTTAATAACACACAAGCATTACCATCGAAGCGAATGACAGAACCGTCAGGGCGACGTACACCCTTCTTGGTGCGCACCACTACCGCTTTCAGGACATCACCCTTTTTAACTTTACCGCGTGGAATTGCTTCTTTAACAGTAATTTTAATGATGTCGCCTACATGTGCATAGCGACGGTGCGAGCCACCTAGAACCTTGATACACATTACGCGACGTGCACCGGAGTTGTCGGCCACGTTCAGCATAGTCTGTTCTTGGATCATTTTAGTGCTCCGCTAAATGTCAACTACTACTGAGCCACCTCATTATGAAGAGGCCGTTCAAATATACCCATACTACGAGGGCGCGGCATTATAACACCACATCATCGTGTTGGACAGAAAAAAATAAACGGCTCAATCAAAAAGAGCCGTTTATTCATCAAGAAAAGTTATTCTATTACAGAACAGCTTTTTCTACAACGCGAACTAAGGCCCAAGACTTAGTCTTAGACAGTGGACGAGTTTGGCGGATTTCTACCACGTCACCGATTCCACATTCATTGTTCTCGTCATGTACGTGCAATTTAGTCGTACGACGGATGAATTTACCATACAGAGGGTGTTTCACCATACGTTCGATAGCAACAACAATAGATTTCTCCATTTTATCGCTAACTACACGACCTTGCAGAGTACGGATTTTATCGCTCATTACGCACCTGCCTTCTCAGTCAGTAAAGTCTTCACACGTGCGATATCGCGACGCACTTGTTTCAACAGATGAGACTGTTGCAGCTGACCGCTTGCAGCCTGCATACGTAAATTAAATTGTTCACGTAACAGGTTCAAAAGTTCAGCATTCAGCTCTTCAACGCTTTTTTCGCGCAGCTCTTGTGCTTTCATTACATCACCGTCTTAGTTACAAAGGTGGTTTTGATAGGCAGTTTCGCTGCTGCCAGAGAGAATGCCTCACGAGCCAGCTCTTCAGGCACACCGTCCATTTCGTACAGTACTTTACCAGGCTGAATTAAGGCAACCCAATATTCTACGTTACCTTTACCTTTACCCATACGAACTTCGAGTGGTTTCTCAGTGATTGGTTTGTCTGGGAACACACGGATCCAGATTTTACCTTGACGCTTAATAGCACGGGTCATAGCACGACGTGCCGCTTCGATCTGACGTGCAGTCAGACGACCACGGCCAACAGCTTTAAGACCGAAAGTGCCGAAGCTAACATCCGTACCTTGCGCTAGACCACGGTTGCGGCCTTTGTGCACCTTACGGAATTTTGTACGCTTTGGTTGTAACATCAGCGACTCTCCTTACTTGCGGCCTTTACGCTGCTGCTTTTTAGGTTGAGCAGCTGGTTTCTCAGCTTGTTCAACAGCAGCCATACCACCCAGAATCTCACCTTTGAAGATCCATACCTTAACGCCGAGAACACCATAAGTGGTGTGCGCTTCTGAAGTGTTGTAATCGATATCAGCACGTAATGTGTGCAGTGGCACACGGCCTTCACGATACCACTCGGTACGAGCGATTTCAGCACCGCCTAAACGGCCACTGACTTCAACTTTAATACCTTTAGCGCCCAGACGCATTGCGTTCTGTACCGCACGCTTCATAGCACGACGGAACATAACACGACGTTCCAGCTGTGAAGAAATGCTGTCAGCAACTAATTTAGCGTCTAGTTCTGGTTTACGAACTTCGGCGATATTGATTTGCGCAGGAACACCAGCGATATCCGCTACTGTTTTACGCAGTTTTTCAACGTCTTCACCTTTCTTACCGATAACGATACCTGGGCGAGCAGTGTGAATAGTCACACGGATGCTTTTCGCAGGACGTTCGATAACGATGCGAGAGATTGACGCTTTTGCCAATTCTTTATTCAAGTACTGGCGTACTTTGTAATCGCTGTCTAGGTTGTCAGCGAATTCATTGGTGTTCGCATACCAAGTAGAGTTCCAAGGTTTGACAATACCCAGGCGAATACCATTAGGATGTACTTTCTGACCCATTGCTAGTCTCCAGAGTCTCAGCGATCGGACACAACCACAGTAATGTGGCTGGTGCGCTTAAGAATACGATCTGCACGGCCTTTCGCACGCGGCATGATGCGTTTCATGGTTGGACCTTCGTCTACGAAAATTTTCGCAACTTTCAGGTCATCAATGTCAGCGCCATCGTTTTGCTCTGCGTTAGCAATTGCAGATTCAAGTACTTTCTTCACTAAACCAGCAGCTTTCTTGTTGGTGTAGGTCAGAATTTCCAGAGCTTGCGACACTTTCTTACCGCGAATCAGGTCGGCAACTAAGCGAACCTTCTGGGCAGAAGAACGAGCGTGGCGATGCATAGCTAAAGTTTCCATCTCTTCCTCCTATCCTTAACGTTTCTTAGCTTTCTTATCTGCCGCGTGGCCGCGATAAGTGCGAGTCGGTGCGAATTCACCCAGTTTGTGACCAACCATTTCGTCGGTTACGAAAACTGGAACATGCTGACGACCATTATGGACAGCGATGGTCAATCCGATCATATTAGGAAAGATCGTTGAACGACGGGACCAAGTCTTAAGAGGCTTCTTGTCTCCGCTTTCCACCGCTTTCTCTACCTTCTTCAGCAAGTGCAGGTCAATAAAAGGACCTTTCTTGAGAGAACGTGGCATGGTTTATCCTCTAATTATTTTTTAGAACGATGACGTACGATGAATTGATCAGTACGCTTGTTACTACGAGTTTTCTTACCTTTGGTCTGAACGCCCCATGGTGTTACTGGGTGTTTACCAAAGTTACGGCCTTCACCACCACCATGTGGATGGTCTACTGGGTTCATCGCAGTACCGCGAACGGTAGGACGAACACCACGCCAGCGGCTAGCACCAGCTTTACCGAGAACACGTAACATATGTTCAGCGTTACCAACTTCACCAAGAGTTGCACGGCAATCAGCTAAAACTTTACGCATTTCACCAGAACGCAGACGTAATGTGACGTAAGCACCATCACGAGCAACGATTTGAGCGTAAGTACCTGCTGAACGCGCTAACTGTCCACCTTTACCTGGTTTCAGTTCGATATTATGAACTGTAGAACCAACAGGGATGTTGCGCATCGGCAGTGCGTTACCAGCTTTGATTGCTGAATCAACACCAGATTGAATCTGGTCGCCAGCTTTCAGGCCTTTTGGTGCAAGAATATAACGACGTTCACCGTCTTTATATAGAACCAGTGCAATGTTCGCAGAACGATTTGGATCATATTCCAAACGCTCAACAACTGCAGGAACACCGTCTTTGTTGCGTTTGAAGTCAACTAAACGATAATGCTGCTTATGGCCACCACCGATATGACGGGTAGTGATACGGCCATTGTTGTTACGACCACCGGATTTGCTGTTTTTTTCTAACAGCGGAGCATAAGGTTTACCCTTATGCAGCTCAGGGTTAACCACTTTAACTACGTGGCGACGGCCCGGAGACGTAGGTTTACATTTAACAACTGCCATTGTTCTTTACTCCTCCGACTTACTCAGCACCGCTAATGAAGTCCAAATTTTGGCCTTCTTTCAGCGTGACGTAAGCTTTTTTCCAGTCGCTACGACGACCGAAACGCTGACCGTGGCGTTTAGTTTTGCCTTTAACCAGCAAAGTGTTAACACCTTCAACTTCAACTTCAAACAGTTTCTGTACAGCAGCTTTGATTTCTGCTTTAGTCGCGTCTTTCGCAACTTTGAGAACGATGGTATTGCTTTTTTCCATCGCTGTAGAAGCTTTTTCAGATACATGCGGCGCGCGCAGTACTTTTAGCAGACGTTCTTCACGGATCATGCCAGCATCTCCTCAACTTGCTTCACAGCATCAGCAGTCATAACCACTTTGTCGAAGGCGATCAGGCTAACCGGGTCAATACCTGCTGCATCACGAACGTCAACCTTATACAGGTTACGCGCTGCTAAAAACAGATTTTCATCTAATTCAGCAGTGATGATCAGAACATCTTCCAGAGCCATATCTTTCAGTTTCTGTGCCAGCAACTTAGTTTTAGGTGCTTCAACAGAGAACTTCTCGACAACGATCAGACGATCTTGACGTACCAACTCAGAGAGGATGCTTTTTAAAGCACCACGGTACATCTTCTTATTAACTTTTTGACTGTGGTCCTGTGGTTTAGCTGCGAAGCTAACACCACCAGAGCGCCAAATTGGGCTCTTTACTGAACCAGAACGTGCACGGCCAGTACCTTTTTGACGCCATGGTTTTTTACCTGAACCAGAAACTTCAGCACGAGTTTTCTGAGCACGAGTACCTTGACGAGCACCAGCTGCATACGCAACAACTACTTGGTGAACAAGCGCTTCATTGAAATCACGCCCGAAGGTAGTTTCGGAAACAGTCAGCGCGCTTTGCGCGTCTTTCATTACCAATTCCATTCCTATCTCCTCGACGTTAAGCCTTGACAGCCGGTTTTACGATCAGGTTGCTACCAGTTGCTCCTGGAACAGCACCTTTGACCAGCAGCAGGTTGCGCTCAGCGTCAACACGTACTACATCTAGGCTTTGAACAGTTACACGCTCATTACCCAGTTGGCCTGCCATTTTCTTGCCTTTAAACACTTTGCCCGGAGTCTGGTTTTGACCGATAGAACCCGGAACACGGTGAGACAAGGAGTTACCGTGAGTAGCATCTTGAGTACGGAAATTCCAGCGCTTAACTGTGCCGGCAAAACCTTTACCTTTAGATGTACCAGTAACGTCGACTTTTTTAACGTCAGCGAAAATTTCAACGCTAATGCTTTGACCTACTGTGTATTCTGCACTGTCTTCAATGCGGAATTCACGCAGGATACGGCCAGCTTCGACGCCAGCTTTAGCGAAATGACCTGCTTCAGGCTTAGTTACACGATTAGCTTTTTTGCTACCGGTAGTAACCTGAATTGCATTATAACCGTCAGTTTCTGCAGTTTTAACCTGAGTAACACGGTTATTTTCAATTTCGATAACAGTTACAGGTATAGAAACGCCATCTTCAGTGAAGATACGAGTCATACCGACTTTCTTACCGACTAAACCTTTCATTGTTTCAACCTCTCAATCGTTCGACGACCTGATTAACCCAGGCTGATCTGCACGTCAACGCCGGCAGCCAGGTCCAGACGCATCAGAGCATCAACGGTCTTTTCGGTTGGCTCAACGATGTCAACCAGACGCTTGTGAGTGCGAATTTCGTACTGATCACGCGCATCTTTGTTAACGTGCGGAGAAATCAGAACGGTAAAACGCTCTTTACGTGTCGGCAGCGGGATAGGACCACGAACTTGCGCACCAGTGCGCTTAGCAGTCTCTACGATTTCCGCAGTTGATTGATCGATTAAACGATGATCAAAAGCTTTCAGGCGGATACGGATTCTTTGGTTCTGCATGAGACCAGAGCTCCAACTATTTTATAAACGTAAATGATTACTCCTCGTACCCATTTCGATTGATGGGAGAGTGTAATCGTTCTTGATGTAACTTCCAAATCGGAAGTATTGTCTAAATGAGCAACAAATCGTTAACTCAATACTGATATTTCAGTCCTAAAATATAGGGCTTACTCATCAGTAAGCCCGCGCATTATACGTAAATTATAGGGAAACGCAAGCAATCGAGGAAAATATGTTCGAATTTTCTAGGGGAGTAATGAAAAAAACCTCAACCATGGAATACACTATGGTTGAGGTTAGTTATTAACTTAATAAAACAACAGTACTGAATAAGACTTTATTCTTCTTTAACTTGTGCTTGAAGATAGTTTTGAATTCCCATACGAGTAATCAGCTCTAGTTGAGTTTCTATCCAATCAATATGATTTTCTTCATCAGCTAAAATTTCAATCATCAGGTCTCGACTGACGTAGTCATGAACCGAATCTGCATACTTAATAGCTTCCTTTAGATTTTTTGCCCCATCGATTTCAAGTTGTAAATCTGACTTCAGCATTTCTTCAACATCTTCACCAATATTCAATTTGCCAAGATCTTGTAAGTTAGGAATACCTTCGAGGAAAAGAATTCGCTCTATATATTTATCTGCGTGCTTCATTTCATCAATTGATTCGTGATATTCCATCTCATTGAGACGTGTAAGCCCCCAATTTTTAAACATGCGTGCATGCAAAAAATATTGGTTAATTGCAACTAACTCATTGCCCAGTAGTTTATTTAGGTGGGCTATCATTTTTTTATCGCCTTTCATTTCTACCCTCCATCGCTTCCAGTCTTTTAAGTGTAGTACTGAAATTGATGTTAGTGTGATTTTTACACAATGTATTTAAACAAAAGGTGATAAATATGGTGGGAATAATTTGACTGGTATTAAATACTATGCGACTTCAGTTGCGCACGCATCCTCAAAAATCATTTGCTCTTCATATAAAATTGCCTTCGTCTGTCGAATACATTTTCCACATTCTAAGCCTACAGGCAGAATTTGTCGTAGACCCTTTAGTGAGGTCACTTGATACTTTCTTGCGGCATTTCTGATCTGTTTATCAGTAATGGCTTCACAAAGGCAGATGTACATGATGCTTACCTGTATAAATCACATACAGATAGTTTAAATAAAAATGATTTGCATTTCAATTATCATTACTAATGATTTACAAAGATCATTTACCACTGAGCGATTAATTACACAAGCAAGTGAAATCAAAAGAAAAAATAACTTTTAATATGAATGATTCGGCTAATATATAGCAACGTAATGCTGCAATTTTATGTAGTCAAAATTTTGCTTATAACAACAAAAGGGCACCTAAATAAGGTGCCCTTTTTTAAAACTAGATAAAGCTATGTATTATGCAATAATTTTTGCAACAACACCCGCACCTACAGTACGGCCACCTTCACGGATTGCGAAACGTAAACCGTCGTCCATCGCGATTGGGTGGATCAGGGTAACGATCATGTTGATGTTATCACCTGGCATTACCATCTCTACGCCTTCTGGCAGTTCGATAGTACCTGTTACGTCAGTTGTACGGAAGTAGAACTGTGGACGGTAACCTTTGAAGAATGGAGTATGACGACCACCTTCATCTTTGCTCAGAATATAAACTTCTGATTCAAATTTAGTGTGTGGCTTGATTGAACCTGGTTTCGCCAGTACTTGACCACGTTGAATTTCTTCACGCTTAGTACCACGCAGCAGAACACCAACGTTCTCACCTGCACGACCTTCGTCTAACAGTTTACGGAACATTTCAACGCCAGTACAAGTTGTTTTAACCGTGTCTTGAATACCAACGATTTCAACTTCTTCACCAACTTTGATGATACCACGCTCAACACGGCCTGTTACTACTGTACCACGACCTGAGATTGAGAATACGTCTTCGATTGGCAGCAGGAATGGCTTGTCAATTGCACGCTCTGGTTCTGGAATGTAAGTATCTAGGTGGCCTGCTAATTCAACAATTTTCGCTTCCCACTCTGGGTTGCCTTCCAGCGCTTTCAGAGCTGAACCACGAACAACTGGTGTGTCGTCGCCTGGGAAATCGTATTGAGACAGAAGTTCACGAACTTCCATTTCGACTAATTCTAACAGCTCTTCGTCGTCTACCATGTCACATTTGTTCAGGAAAACGATGATGTAAGGAACACCAACCTGACGACCTAACAGGATGTGCTCACGAGTTTGTGGCATTGGGCCATCTGTCGCAGCAACAACCAGAATTGCACCGTCCATCTGAGCAGCACCAGTGATCATGTTTTTAACATAGTCGGCGTGTCCTGGGCAGTCTACGTGTGCGTAGTGGCGAGTTGGAGTATCGTATTCTACGTGTGAAGTAGAGATGGTGATACCACGCGCTTTTTCTTCTGGTGCGTTATCGATTTGGTCGAATGCGCGAGCAGAACCGCCGTAAGTTTTAGCCAGAACAGTAGTGATAGCTGCTGTCAGAGTAGTTTTACCGTGGTCAACGTGGCCGATAGTACCAACGTTAACGTGCGGTTTTGAACGTTCAAATTTTTCTTTAGACATTAGATTGTCCCTCTAAGACACGGAATCGGTGGTTAAACCACATCAACCAAGCAAGAATTATTTCGCTTGTTTTTTTTCAGGAGACAAATCAGGGAGATAAGTGAGAACATAAAGGAAGTGGTGCTGATAGGCAGATTCGAACTGCCGACCTCACCCTTACCAAGGGTGTGCTCTACCAACTGAGCCATATCAGCACATCTTGGAGCGGGCAGCGGGAATCGAACCCGCATCATCAGCTTGGAAGGCTGAGGTAATAGCCATTATACGATGCCCGCAATGAACTCGGCTACCTGAGTTATCAGCTGTTAAACTGTTCCTCAAAATTTTCTCTTAAGAAAATTTCTTGGAGATGGTGGTGGGAGAAGGATTCGAACCTTCGAAGTCTGTGACGGCAGATTTACAGTCTGCTCCCTTTGGCCGCTTGGGTATCCCACCTATCCAAATTTTTAATGGTGCCGGCACCAAGAGTCGAACTCGGGACCTACTGATTACAAGTCAGTTGCTCTACCAACTGAGCTATGCCGGCATCAAGTGCTGCGCATTCTAGGTAGAGTCGGCGCAGGTTGCAACAAAAAAATTAACTTTTTTGTTTGTTCGCTCACATTTTGTTCGCTTTTCGCATTTTTGTTGATTTTTTAACTGTTTTAAGCTTAAAACATCAACAGCAGCTGTTAACTATAGTCCATTATCATTTGGTCAGTAAAGGGAGAAAAAGGCTTAAAATTTTTAAAATCATTATTTTTATTCGATGTCACAGTTTTACCCTCTTATTCTTAGGTGTTTTTTTCATCACTCAGTATCATTTTTTCTGCCTGCATCAAAAAAAACTGATAAAAAATAGAAAAAAACCTACGCCTCCCCACTTTCCCTCGCTATTATGCTAGCAAATTTTATGGATACGGGTGTTTAGGCAACCTGTCCAACCTGCATAAAATAGGCAGATGTTGGTTTATGAAAAAGAAAGAAAATTTTATTACTACGCCATACTTAGAGTTTGATAGAGAACACTGGGCAACTTTACGTGATTCAGTACCGCTTACATTAACATCGAGTGAACTTCTAGAATTAAAAGGGATTAACGAAGAACTCTCTATGGAAGATGTTATAGAAATTTATCTACCTTTATCGCGTTTACTGAATTTTTATATTAGTTCAAACTTACGTCGTCAGGCTGTTCTAGAGCAATTCCTTGGAACTAATGGCGCAAAAGTGCCTTATATTATTGGTATAGCAGGTAGTGTAGCCGTTGGTAAAAGTACAACAGCACGTTTGCTGCAAGCGCTACTCACACGTTGGCCTGAACACCGTAAAGTCGACTTGATCACAACTGATGGTTTTTTACATCCTAATCAAGTATTAAAAGATAGGAATATCATGAAGAAAAAAGGTTTTCCGCAATCTTATGATATGCGAAAACTAGTCAACTTCGTGTCGCAAATAAAATCAGGTGCACGTAATGTTAAGGCTCCGGTTTATTCGCATTTAACGTATGATATTGTCCCTGATGAAGAACAGGTAATTGATCAACCTGATATTTTAATACTCGAAGGGCTGAATGTCTTACAAAGTGATATGGATTATCCACAAGACCCCCATCATGTATTTGTATCTGACTTTGTTGATTTCTCCATTTATGTTGATGCTGCACCTGAATTATTAAAGCAATGGTATATCGGTCGGTTCCTTAAATTTAGGCAAGGTGCATTCTCAGATCCTGACTCTTACTTCCATAGTTATTCTAAACTTAGGGAAGAAGAGGCAATTAATATTGCTAGCTCTATTTGGGATGAAATTAATGGGCTAAACCTTGAAGAAAATATATTACCAACAAAGGAAAGAGCCAGTTTAATTATGACTAAAGGTGAGAATCATTCTATTCAGAGTGTTAGATTAAGAAAGTGATTATTTATATTGGCCGGTTTCTCCCCGGCCAATAATATATTATTCATTTGGTCTTAAGGATATTTCACCACCGATGTAGGGAATTATTCCACCATTATCCTTTTGTAGCAATAATGCACCTTGCTCATTAATCCCACGTTCAATTCCCGTTATTATTTCATCGCCAATCAATAGCTTAACATTTCTATTTAAAAAATTATCTAACTCAACCCATCTTTCTAAAAATGGTTTTAGCCCTTCTTTTTCAAATAAAACCAATGAATTCCTCAAAGCTTGAATTATATTTGCTGATAATTCATTTCTCTCTATATTTTCAAACTCGTCAGATAGAGAGGACCAGGCTTGAGTTATGTTTTCGCTACTGTCAGAACTTTCTTTATTCATGCCAATATTAATACCAATACCGATAATAATATGAGCTGCATCCCCTGTTTTACCCGTTAATTCAACCAAAATTCCTGCAAGCTTTTTATCATTCATATATAGGTCATTAGGCCATTTGACTTTGACTTTATTACCAATTAATTTATTTAACGTTTCAGCGACAACAATACCAACAACTAAGCTTAACCCTATTGCCGCCGCAGGGCCTTGGTCTAATTTCCAGTACATGGATAAGTAAAGGTTACATCCAAATGGTGATATCCATTGCCTTCCTCTTCTGCCTCGCCCAGCACTTTGATACTCAGCAAGACACGTATCCCCTGACTGTAATTCAGTAATTCTCTCCAACATGTACTGATTAGTAGAATCAATAACGGGTTCAACTATAATATTTACGTCATCAACTCGCTGTTTTATTGTATCTTCGTTAAGTAGGTTAATAGGGAAAGGTAACTTATACCCTTTACCGGTTACCGTTTGTACATTTACTCCCCACGAACGTAGCGTTTTTATATGCTTATTGATCGCTGCGCGGGTCATCCCTAGTTTATCTCCTAGCTGTTCTCCTGAATGCACTTGTGCATCGGCCAAGATATTTATGAGATCTAGTGGGGTGTTTCTTTCTTTCATTGAATACATTCCATTGCGTTTATTTCGCCATTTTTACCAATAAACCTAACCTCTGGCTCTAAATGTATACCAAAACGCTCTAAAACCTTTTGACTCACATATTTTGCTAGACTGACAATGTCTTGCCCTGTCGCTTTGTTTTTATTGATTAAAACCAATGCTTGCTGCTTATGTACTGCAGCACCACCGATTTCATGTCCTTTCAGACCACATTGGTCGATAAGCCACCCTGCTGCTAGCTTTACGCTTCCATCTTCTTGGTTATATTGAGGACAATTAGGGTAAGCTATTTTTATGGCTTGTGCTTTTTCTGCTGAAATAATAGGATTTTTAAAGAAACTCCCTGCATTACCTGTTATTGCCGGATCAGGTAATTTGCTTCTGCGCGTTTGGCATACAGAGTTAAATACTTGTTCTGGTGTTACTGTATTGGGGTCAAGCTGAGCAAGGTCACCATATATAAGCTTAGGCGTCCATTCTTTAGCAAGTTTTAACCCAACACTGATAATGACATAGCCATATTGATATTCATGCTTAAAAATGCTATCACGGTAGCCAAACTGACACTCTGCAGCTGTTAGCCGTGTTACTTTACCTGTATCTAGAGAAAGTACATCAACATACTGACATATATCTTTTAGCTCTAAACCATAAGCACCAATATTTTGAATGGGCGCAGAACCTACACAACCTGGGATCAACGCTAAATTTTCCGCACCACAAACACCTTCACTCAATAACGTTTCAAGTAATTGATGCCAATTTTCACCTGCTTGAGCATGAACATACCAATAGCTGATATCTTCTGTTATTTGTACACCCTTTAGCTGATTGATGATTACTACACCTGCAAAGTCTTCAACAAATAGAACATTGCTTCCCCCTCCTAATAATAATACTGGGAGTTGCTGATTTTTAGCCTCGCTCCATTGCTGGAGTAGAGATTCTTGGTTATCCACAAAAACAATTGATAGTGCTTTTGCTTGAATGCCAAAGCTATTAAATGATTTAAGTTCAGACGTTAGGTTCATTACAGCCTTCAGTACAAATAAAACAAAGATAAGATAAGTCTATCAGGCTGGATTAAGAGTGAATAGCAGGATTAAGAAAATAAGATAATTAGTGAAAATTATTCTATTAGTAGAATGCAAAAAGCCACCCAATGGGTGGCTTTTTTATATTTAAAACCTAGCAGTTCCCTACTCTCACATGGGGAGACCCCACACTACCATCGGCGCTACGGCGTTTCACTACTGAGTTCGGCATGGGGTCAGGTGGGACCACCGCGCTATTGCCGCTAGGTAAATTCTTTTTAAATGCCGATTATATGGTGCTGATACCCAGATTCGAACTGGGGACCTCACCCTTACCAAGGGTGTGCTCTACCAACTGAGCCATATCAGCAATATGGTGCGGTCAGTCAGTACTGACACAACCTTAAAATTTAATGTCTGGCAGTTCCCTACTCTCACATGGGGAGACCCCACACTACCATCGGCGCTACGGCGTTTCACTGCTGAGTTCGGCATGGGGTCAGGTGGGACCACCGCGCTATTGCCGCCAGACAAATTCTGTTTGTTCCCGTTTAGTTTCTTCTTCACTAAACCAGAACCTCAATCTCAAACAAGCTGCGTGTCCTTCACCTTTCGGCTTCTCACTTTCTTTGAAAACAACTCAATCTCTCTAAAACACCTTCGGTGTTGTCAGGTTAAGCCTCACGGTTCATTAGTATTGGTTAGCTCAACGTATCGCTACGCTTACACACCCAACCTATCAACGTCTTAGTCTTAAACGTTCCTTTAGGACCCTTAAAGGGTCAGGGAAGACTCATCTCAAGGCAAGTTTCCCGCTTAGATGCTTTCAGCGGTTATCTCTTCCGCACTTAGCTACCGGGCAATGCCATTGGCATGACAACCCGAACACCAGTGGTGCGTCCACTCCGGTCCTCTCGTACTAGGAGCAGCCCCTTTCAATCTTCCAACGCCCACGGCAGATAGGGACCGAACTGTCTCACGACGTTCTAAACCCAGCTCGCGTACCACTTTAAACGGCGAACAGCCGTACCCTTGGGACCTACTTCAGCCCCAGGATGTGATGAGCCGACATCGAGGTGCCAAACACCGCCGTCGATATGAACTCTTGGGCGGTATCAGCCTGTTATCCCCGGAGTACCTTTTATCCGTTGAGCGATGGCCCTTCCATTCAGAACCACCGGATCACTAAGACCTACTTTCGTACCTGCTCGAGCCGTCACTCTCGCAGTCAAGCTGGCTTATGCCTTTGCACTAACCGCATGATGTCCGACCATGCTTAGCCAACCTTCGTGCTCCTCCGTTACTCTTTGGGAGGAGACCGCCCCAGTCAAACTACCCACCAGACACTGTCCGCACCCCAGATAATGGGGCAACGTTAGAACATCAAACATTAAAGGGTGGTATTTCAAGGTTGGCTCCACGCAGACTGGCGTCCACGCTTCGAAGCCTCCCACCTATCCTACACATCAAGGCTCAATGTTCAGTGTCAAGCTATAGTAAAGGTTCACGGGGTCTTTCCGTCTTGCCGCGGGTACACTGCATCTTCACAGCGAGTTCAATTTCACTGAGTCTCGGGTGGAGACAGCCTGGCCATCATTACGCCATTCGTGCAGGTCGGAACTTACCCGACAAGGAATTTCGCTACCTTAGGACCGTTATAGTTACGGCCGCCGTTTACTGGGGCTTCGATCAAGAGCTTCTCCTTACGGATAACCCCATCAATTAACCTTCCAGCACCGGGCAGGCGTCACACCGTATACGTCCACTTTCGTGTTTGCACAGTGCTGTGTTTTTAATAAACAGTTGCAGCCAGCTGGTATCTGCGACTGGCTTCAGCTCCATGAGTAAATCACTTCACCTAATGCCAGCGTGCCTTCTCCCGAAGTTACGGCACCATTTTGCCTAGTTCCTTCACCCGAGTTCTCTCAAGCGCCTGAGTATTCTCTACCTGACCACCTGTGTCGGTTTGGGGTACGATTAATGATAATCTAGAGCTTAGAGGCTTTTCCTGGAAGCGGGGCATGAGCTACTTCATCACCGTAGTGACTCGTCATCGGACCTCAGCATATAGTGAACCGGATTTGCCTAATTCACCTGCCTACATCCTTAAACCGGGACAACCGTCGCCCGGATAGCCTAGCCTTCTCCGTCCCCCCATCGCAATTATCACCAGTACGGGAATATTAACCCGTTTCCCATCGACTACGCATTTCTGCCTCGCCTTAGGGTCGACTCACCCTGCCCCGATTAACGTTGGACAGGAACCCTTGGTCTTCCGGCGTGCGGGTTTTTCACCCGCATTATCGTTACTTATGTCAGCATTCGCACTTCTGATACCTCCAGCATGCCTCACAGCACACCTTCACAGGCTTACAGAACGCTCCCCTACCCAACAATATTTACATATCGCTGCCGCAGCTTCGGTGCATAGTTTAGCCCCGTTACATCTTCCGCGCAGGCCGACTCGACCAGTGAGCTATTACGCTTTCTTTAAATGATGGCTGCTTCTAAGCCAACATCCTGGCTGTCTGAGCCTTCCCACTTCGTTTCCCACTTAACTATGACTTTGGGACCTTAGCTGGCGGTCTGGGTTGTTTCCCTCTTCGACGAACGTTAGCACCCGCCGTGTGTCTCCCGTGATAACATTCTTCGGTATTCGTAGTTTGCATCGAGTTGGTAAGTCGGGATGACCCCCTAGTCGAAACAGTGCTCTACCCCCGAAGATGAGTTCACGAGGCGCTACCTAAATAGCTTTCGGGGAGAACCAGCTATCTCCCGGTTTGATTGGCCTTTCACCCCAGCCACAAGTCATCCGCTAATTTTTCAACATTAGTCGGTTCGGTCCTCCAGTTAGTGTTACCCAACCTTCAACCTGCCCATGGCTAGATCACCGGGTTTCGGGTCTATACCCTGCAACTTATTCGCCCAGTTAAGACTCGGTTTCCCTACGGCTCCCCTATACGGTTAACCTTGCTACAGAATATAAGTCGCTGACCCATTATACAAAAGGTACGCAGTCACCCTGATAAATCAAGGCTCCCACTGCTTGTACGTACACGGTTTCAGGTTCTATTTCACTCCCCTCGCCGGGGTTCTTTTCGCCTTTCCCTCACGGTACTGGTTCACTATCGGTCAATCAGGAGTATTTAGCCTTGGAGGATGGTCCCCCCATATTCAGACAGGATAACACGTGTCCCGCCCTACTCGTCGAGTTCACAACACTAACACCTTCGGATACGGGGCTATCACCCTTTACTGCCGGACTTTCCAGACCGTTCTCCTGATGCTAATGCTGATTAAGACTCTGGGCTGCTCCCCGTTCGCTCGCCGCTACTAGGGGAATCTCGGTTGATTTCTTTTCCTCGGGATACTGAGATGTTTCAGTTCCCCCGGTTCGCTTCGTTTGACTATGTATTCATCAAACGATAGTGCAACGAATTGCACTGGGTTTCCCCATTCGGAAATCGTCGGTTGTAACGGTTCATATCACCTTACCGACGCTTATCGCAGATTAGCACGTCCTTCATCGCCTCTGATTGCCTAGGCATCCACCGTGTACGCTTAGTCGCTTAACCTCACAACCCGAAATTGTTTCAACGTTCACCTTACTGTCATGGCTGTGCGTGCATTCCTTCTTTGTTGGGCAGTGCTCGCAATGCTCACATACTTATGTATGCTGCGCTTGCTGTGCGCTGGCCGCCGCGAAGGACTGACTGCTCGCTCATGCCACTCGCTAAAGTGACCGAAAATTTCAGGTCTGAAATTTTGAGAGACTCTCACATTGTTTAAGCGATAAACAATGTGCGTTGTTTTCAATTTTCAGCTTGTTCCAGATTGTTAAAGAGCATAATTGTTAAACCAACTACAATATAATTGGCTTAATCATTATTGGGGACATCGTCTTTCACTCGATATCGGCGCAATTGGCGTCCCCTAGGGGATTCGAACCCCTGTTACCGCCGTGAAAGGGCGGTGTCCTAGGCCTCTAGACGAAGGGGACACGAAACTTGTTTAGCAAATCACCGATTTGCTAGTTTCGTGTAAGGCGACATTCCTCATTGGAATGGAGCGGCTGTGTTAAAATGCTACATCAGCGCAAAAGCCTCCCACGTGAACCTATTGCTCTACTTTCTATCAGACAATCTGTGTGAGCACTTCACAAAAACACTTCAATGGTAAGGAGGTGATCCAACCGCAGGTTCCCCTACGGTTACCTTGTTACGACTTCACCCCAGTCATGAATCACAAAGTGGTAAGCGCCCTCCCGAAGGTTAAGCTACCTACTTCTTTTGCAACCCACTCCCATGGTGTGACGGGCGGTGTGTACAAGGCCCGGGAACGTATTCACCGTAGCATTCTGATCTACGATTACTAGCGATTCCGACTTCATGGAGTCGAGTTGCAGACTCCAATCCGGACTACGACGTACTTTATGAGTTCCGCTTGCTCTCGCGAGGTCGCTTCTCTTTGTATACGCCATTGTAGCACGTGTGTAGCCCTACTCGTAAGGGCCATGATGACTTGACGTCATCCCCACCTTCCTCCGGTTTATCACCGGCAGTCTCCTTTGAGTTCCCGACCGAATCGCTGGCAACAAAGGATAAGGGTTGCGCTCGTTGCGGGACTTAACCCAACATTTCACAACACGAGCTGACGACAGCCATGCAGCACCTGTCTCAGAGTTCCCGAAGGCACCTAAGCATCTCTGCTAAGTTCTCTGGATGTCAAGAGTAGGTAAGGTTCTTCGCGTTGCATCGAATTAAACCACATGCTCCACCGCTTGTGCGGGCCCCCGTCAATTCATTTGAGTTTTAACCTTGCGGCCGTACTCCCCAGGCGGTCGATTTAACGCGTTAGCTCCGAAAGCCACTCCTCTAGGGAACAACCTTCAAATCGACATCGTTTACAGCGTGGACTACCAGGGTATCTAATCCTGTTTGCTCCCCACGCTTTCGCACCTGAGCGTCAGTCTTTGTCCAGGGGGCCGCCTTCGCCACCGGTATTCCTCCACATCTCTACGCATTTCACCGCTACACATGGAATTCTACCCCCCTCTACAAGACTCTAGCTGACCAGTCTTAGATGCCATTCCCAGGTTAAGCCCGGGGATTTCACATCTAACTTAATCAACCGCCTGCGTGCGCTTTACGCCCAGTAATTCCGATTAACGCTTGCACCCTCCGTATTACCGCGGCTGCTGGCACGGAGTTAGCCGGTGCTTCTTCTGTCGGTAACGTCAATCGCTGATGATATTAGCATCAACGCCTTCCTCCCGACTGAAAGTACTTTACAACCCTAGGGCCTTCTTCATACACGCGGCATGGCTGCATCAGGCTTGCGCCCATTGTGCAATATTCCCCACTGCTGCCTCCCGTAGGAGTCTGGGCCGTGTCTCAGTCCCAGTGTGGCTGATCATCCTCTCAGACCAGCTAGGGATCGTCGCCTAGGTGAGCCATTACCTCACCTACTAGCTAATCCCATATGGGTTCATCCGATAGCGCAAGGACCGAAGTTCCCCTGCTTTGCTCCTGAGAGATTATGCGGTATTAGCTACCGTTTCCAGTAGTTATCCCCCTCTATCGGGCAGATCCCCATACATTACTCACCCGTCCGCCGCTCGTCAGCGAGAAGCAAGCTTCCCCTGTTACCGCTCGACTTGCATGTGTTAGGCCTGCCGCCAGCGTTCAATCTGAGCCATGATCAAACTCTTCAATTAAAAGTAGCTTGATGCTCAAAGAATGTCTTACTGACCGTAACGTTCTTTTGTTCGGCTAACTTTGTCGGCTTCGCATCGCTTCCCCTCGCCGTACCTAAGTACTGTCTCGGGTTATCTCTGCTTGCCTTCGCGTTATCCTTCCAAAATAAGCGTTACTACCTTATTTCATATATATGAATTAACGTGTTAGTCACTCTTCAAGACTTAAAATCAAATATTTTTTTGATAGTGTCCTGTGAGTGCCCACACAGATTGTCTGATAAATTGTTAAAGAGCGTTGCAGCTTTTCTTTATAAAAACCAACCTTTCGGTCGTTGCTGCGAGGAGGCGTATATTACGTTTTCCTCCGTGAGAGTCAAGCAATTTTTTGCTTTTTCTTTTCAGAATCTCTCGCTGCCGTTTCAGTGTTCATCGCGCTTTGCGTTGTCTTGTTCCCGGTCAGTGGTGGCGCATTATAGGGAGTCAGAAAAATCTGGCAACCCCTTTTTTCATATTTTTTTTCGTTCGCTCAGTTTTCCATCAAATTTAACTTAGATAGCTAGTTTTTCCAGCGTTTTGAACCCTTCTGCTTCGAGAACAGGCTGTAATCCTTTTGCGTTGTCATCCATTAATAAGCAATATGCGAAGTTTTCTTCCTCTGAATTGGCGATTTCTTCTTGATTATTAATGAGCCAAACGGTTCTTCTGGCGATTGCAGAACCTGAATCAATGAATCGAGTTCCATTTGGCAGCACTTTTTCGAGTTCTTCTATTAATAGAGGAAAATGCGTGCAACCCAAAATAACAGTATCGGGCGGCTCTGGCATTCGAATCCATGGCCTGACCGTTTGGGCGACTTCATCTAACGGTAAGGTTTCCCCATGTAACTTTCTTTCTGCAAGTTGAACTAGTTCCGCAGAACCGAGGGAAATCACTTTGCAGTCTGTAGCAAAACGTTCGATCAGCTCTTTGGTGTATTCGCGGTTTACAGTGCCTTTCGTCGCCAATAAACCAACCACGCCATTACGCGTTAACTTGGTTGCGGGTTTAATGGCTGGAACAACCCCAACAACTGGGAACGTAAAATGTGCTCTCAAATTAGGGAGGCTGACCGTACTTGCGGTATTGCACGCAATAATCGCAATGGTTAAAGGATGCTTTGCAGCAATTGCATTTACGATTTGATAGACCCTATCAATAATAAACTCTTCACTTTTTTCACCATAAGGGAAGGCTTCATTGTCGAATGCATAGATATAGTGAGCATTCGGGATCATTTTTTTGACTTCACGATAGACAGATAACCCGCCCACTCCAGAGTCAAACACTAGAATGGTCGGGCGAACAGATAGGTTGTTATCAGAAGTTGTAGCTTCCTGTAAGGAAATATTCTCTTCCAGCGGTGCGATAACCATACGCGGTCTCATAGTCTTTATCGAACATATTAGCTATTTTACCACGAATTGTGAGATGTGAAGTGATTGGATATGCAGCGGTGAGATCCCAGATGCTAACGCCGCCGAGTTTTATTCGCTTAGAAGGCCATTGGCTATAGTCATTATCATAGCGGGAGCCTATATATTGGTAGGTTAGCCCCATGTCTACTTTATCAATAGCCCAATCTAGCTGATATTTAACTTGCTGCTTAGCCCGTCGCTCAAGAGCCTTATCCGTCTTTTTGTTACGAGGGTCAACATATTGATAAGTAACTTGGTGATGAAGGATACCTGTTTCGAACTCACCAACCCATTCAATTCCCTTAATTTCAGCTTCACCAATATTCTCATAAGAACTAATTGGGTTACCTGCTTTATATGCAATCAGGTTATCAATATCATTGTGGTATGCATTGACCTGCCAAAATAGTGGTCCCGTTGTTCCTTCAACACCAACCTCCCACTGTTTACTTTCTTCAGGTTTCAAGCTCGGATTACCTAGCGTTGTTCCATATACCGATGAAGAATATGCATATAATTGGGTTAGATTAGGTGCTTTATAAGCAGTTGCATATGAACCAACAAGTTTGTAACCTTCATAAAACTCCCAACTAAGGCCTGATTGCCATGTTGTGTGCCAATTAAATTCAGAGTGATGGTCAGAACGTATAGCCGCTTCTGCTGTTACAGAATCAATAATTGCATATTGCCCTGTGAGGTATATCCCTGTGTTATTTAACGTCTGTTTTTCATTGATCATCGCGTAGCTGCTAGGCTCAATACTTTGGCGTTGATAATCAATCCCCGCACTAATATTACCTTTATCTAATAGGTAACTATTACCCCATTGAATATTGTACTGCTTGGACTCATCAAGATTTGCAGATTCACTATATTGCCCTTTTCTAGGATCAAAATTGTAATCTTTTGAATAACCATAGCTTCCCATCAATGATGATGAATATTTCCCTTGATGATATTTCAAACCTGTTTCATAAGTTCGGCTATAGAGTTTACGTGTATCAACACTAACTCCCGCATATTCTGATACGTCATAACTCGTACGATTGTCATAACCATATACTCTTGCGTACGCTAAGATTTCTGAAGAAAATTGATGTTCAACACCTAACCACAATGACTTACTCAAAAATCCATCTTTATCATACTGTCTCGGGCTAACTTCTTTTGGCGCCAAATCAAACCCTTTTGTATAAGTATAAGCACCCGCTGCCGTTACCGTTGTATTCTCACCAATTTTTTGCTGAGTCGAACCGTTATAGTTTTGATAACTGTGTGAGCCAATACCTGCATTTAAAGTAGTGCCATCGTTATCACGACGAGTAATAATATTCACCACACCACCAACAGCATCAGAACCATAAACCGCTGAGCGTGCTCCGCGAATATACTCAATGCGCTGTACCAGAGAAATTGGGATTTGGCTCATATCAGATGAACCTGAAATGCCCGCCTGATTCAAACGGATACCATCAATTAACACTAAAACGTGACGTGACTCTGTGCCACGTATAAATAAGGAGCTTTGTTGCCCCATTCCGCCACTTTGAGAAATATCTACTCCCGGCAAGCGTCTTAATACATCGATTACGGTATTGGATTGCCAATGGTCGATATCTTCACGAGTGACCACCGTCACTGGCGCTAATATAGAAGAAATAGGTTGTTCGAAACGATTAGCTGACACAACCAGTTGGTCAGTTTTGTCATTTGCACTTGCCAAAGAAGAAGTAGCGCACAGTACTGCCAGCGCAGCGGCCGATAGCGGCAGCGACTTTTTATTATTCATTATGGTTACACTCGGAAAATCAATTTAATTAACATTCCGCGAGGTTGAATATAAGATCCGCGCGAATATTCAACGAAGCGATTGGATGCGTGGCAGGTATCGGACTTTTACCGTTGCGCGTCAGTCTTGGATTCACACCAAATTCCCTAAACCACAGTCTATTATCGTAAGTTGAATAGTAGTGAGTGTCTACGGATGGATAATGAAAACTGGACATCTTCGCCGCATTCCCTACAATTTCGCTCCTGATACGAATTTATTACTGCTTTATGGAGCCAAACATGCCAAACACCTTGCATACTGAAGACTACGAACAACAACTCGTAGAAAAAACGGATCGTTTAAAGGCGATGATGGCTCCTTTTAACGCCCCTGAACCTGAAATATTTTCATCTCCAACATCCCATTATCGGATGCGTGCTGAATTTCGTATTTGGCATGAAGGTGATGACCTGTTTCATATTATGTTCAATAAAGAAACGAAAGAGCGTATTCGTATTGACCAGTTTCCTGTTGCCAGCCAATTGATCAATGACATGATGGCGGCGTTATTGCCGTTAATTAAGCAAAATGAATTACTGCGTCATAAATTATTTCAAATTGACTATTTATCAACACTAAGTAATAAGCTGATTGTTTCGCTGCTTTACCATAAAAAATTAGGTGAAGAATGGATGGCAGAAGCAAAAGCGTTAAAAGCCGCTTTAGTTGAACAAGGCTTTGATGTGCAATTGATTGGCCGAGCGTCAAAAACAAAAATCATGTTAGATAATGATTATGTCGATGAAGTCTTACCTGTTATGGGTAAAAATATGGTTTATCGCCAAGTTGAAAATAGCTTCACGCAACCTAATGCACAGGTCAATATCAAAATGTTGGAGTGGGCAATTGAGTCAACGCAGAATTCGACGGGTGATTTATTGGAACTGTACTGCGGAAATGGAAATTTCTCTTTAGCATTAGCGCAAAACTTCGAACGCGTATTAGCGACTGAAATTGCAAAGCCCTCAGTGGCCGCTGCTCAATATAATATCGAAGCCAATAATATTGAAAATGTACAAATTATTCGTATGTCCGCAGAGGATTTTACCCAAGCCATGCAAGGTGCCCGTGAATTTAGGCGCTTGGAAGGTATTTCTTTAGCCGATTACCAATGCAATACTATATTCGTTGACCCGCCTCGCAGTGGTTTAGATGCAGAAACAGTGAAACTAGTTCAGGGTTATGAGCATATCCTATATATTTCATGTAACCCAGAAACGCTATGCGATAACTTAGCTGAGCTGACTAAAACCCATAAAATAGAGAAATTAGCCTTATTCGACCAGTTCCCTTATACCCACCATATGGAAAGTGGGGTATTACTGAGCCGCTATTAATTTACTAAAAAACAAAAACGCCGCAGTGATGTGAACTGCGGCGCCTTACTATTAGAAAAGTCGTATAAACTTAATTTTCAACTTCTTGTTCAAGTGCTAGCTCCGCTTTTTCTTTCTTACGTGCTTTCCAGCTTGAATACATCCACAATGCGATAATGACAATAAAGGTTGCGGGAATAAAATTAGAGCCTATTTCAGGATTTTGCACACGTAAAATCGCGGCATAGCCAAAAAGCCCAATAAAAAAACTACCGGCAACAAATTTTGGCAGCCCCATAGGCATCGCTTGATGCAAATAGCGCTGATGTAAACAATACACTGCCAATATCAGGGTTAAAATTGGGAAAAATGAAAAATCGACCAGCGAGTTAAACAGCGTTGAAAAGGTTCCATGGGTTGCAAGGCCAATCACAAAGGCTAGCAATAATGTGCTTCTTTCATAACTTTTTTGATCCGTCATTGATTCTCCTTATTATTTAGTCAGGTCTGGGTCAGTTTGATTTTGTTTTTCCTGTTCCCGGCGGTACCAGTAATAGGCGCCTTTCGCTATCATTCTTAACTGTAATACCAGCCGTTCTTCGAGATTTCTGCGTTTTTCTTCATCGATATCTAGCGCCTCTGCACCTGCGCTAAAGACAATCGTTACCATGGCCTCTGCTTGCATTTCAGTAAAATGGCGAGGCATACGGCTTTCAAGTTCAAGATAATCGGCCAATTCCGCAATAAAATGCTGAATTTCCCGAGCGACTGCCGCACGAAACTCAGCAGATGTTCCTGAACGCTCCCGCAATAATAACCTAAAGGCGTTAGGGTTATTACCAATAAACTCCATAAAAGTTGAGACTGATGTACGGATCACACTCCCGCCTTTTGCAATACGCTGCCTTGCTTGGCGCATTAGCTGGCGTAACATCAAGCCGCTTTCGTCGACCATCGTCAGCCCGAGTTCATCAACATCCTTGAAATGACGGTAAAATGAAGTCGGTGCAATCCCAGCTTCACGCGCAACTTCTCGCAAACTAAGGCTAGTAAAACTCCGTTCAGCGCTTAATTGGCTAAATGCGGCTTCGACGAGTGAACGCCGAGTTTTTTCTTTTTGTTTTGCTCTAACGCCAATTGTGTTACTCACGGTGATCCTAGTTTCTTATCATGAAAGGTAAATGTAATAAGCCTTACTCTTCGCCTAGCATACCTGAAAATAGTTAAACTGTTTTGGAGAAAAAGCGACTATCACTACAATTTACTCATTTTCAGAATTTAACTTAGCCTTTTTCAATTAGTTTTTTAACACTGATATACTACCAACCTTTTATTAAACAATACGTCAGCAAATCCTTGGGAGCATGCATAAATATGTGACTAGGGTAAGCGAGTGTAGCCAATGCTGTATCAATTTGAAAAACGACGAGGAAATTAGGTGAAATAACCAACTAATGATAACATCTTGTTGTCATTTTGTTTTAGAGCAGGTCTTACCTCATGCAACTTACCCATTTTGATGCAATAGTCATTGGTTCCGGTCCTGGTGGTGAAGGCGCCGCCATGGGGCTAGTGAAACAAGGAAAAAACGTTGCTGTTATAGAACGTTATAATAATGTCGGCGGAGGCTGTACCCACTGGGGAACCATTCCCTCAAAAGCCCTCCGTCATGCTGTTAGCCGTATTATCGAATTCAACCAAAACCCTCTTTATAGTGATAACTCCCGTAGCTTAAGCTCCTCTTTCTCTGAAATTCTTCGTCATGCTGAAACGGTAATTAGCCAACAAACACGCATGCGCCAAGGTTTTTATGAGCGTAATGGTTGCCAAATGTTTTCGGGTGAAGCCACCTTTATCGATGAGCAACATATCAGTGTCCGTTACGCAGATGGTAGTTGTGACGTTTTAAGTGCGGATAAAATCGTGATTGCCACAGGTTCTCGTCCATACTGTCCTTCCGATGTTGATTTCAATCATTCTCGAATTTATAACAGTGATACGATCCTCAACCTAACTCACGAACCTCGCCATGTCATTATTTATGGTGCTGGTGTTATCGGCTGTGAATATGCATCTATTTTCCGTGGATTAGGGGTTAAAGTTGATTTAATCAATACCCGCGATCATCTATTGGCCTTTCTTGACCAAGAAATGTCAGATGCCTTGTCGTATCATTTTTGGAATAGTGGCGTTGTTATTCGCCATAATGAAGAATATGAAAAAATCGAAGGGGTCGAAGACGGTGTTATTGTTCACCTAAAGTCGGGTAAAAAAGTCAAAGCAGACTGTTTACTGTATGCGAATGGTAGAACGGGTAACACGGATAGCTTAGGTCTCGCTAATGTCGGGATTGAGGCTGATGGCCGCGGTTTAGTTAAAGTCAATAAAGCATATCGCACCACTAATGAACATATCTATGCTGTTGGTGATGTCATCGGCTACCCAAGCTTAGCCTCTGCGGCCTACGACCAAGGACGAATTGCGGCCCGAGCCATTGGTGGTAGTTTAGGTGATGCTCATTTAGTAGAAGATATTCCAACAGGGATTTATACCATTCCTGAAATTAGTTCAGTTGGTAAAACAGAGCAAGAATTGACCGCAATGAAAGTGCCTTATGAAGTCGGTCGGGCACAATTTAAACATTTAGCACGTGCACAAATCGCAGGTATGAATGTCGGTAGTTTGAAAATATTATTCCATAGAGAAACATTACAGATACTAGGCATTCACTGTTTTGGTGAAAGAGCGGCTGAAATTATCCATATCGGCCAAGCTATCATGGAACAAAAAGGTGAAGGTAATACTATAGAATATTTCGTGAATACAACCTTCAATTACCCAACAATGGCGGAAGCTTTCCGTGTTGCGGCTTTAAATGGTTTAAATCGACTATTTTAATTATTTTGTGATTTATGGTTGCCAATAACCTGGCAACCATCATCAACTAAAAAATAATATTGGCGGCTTAACCTTAAACTCTATTTTTATAATAGTTATCCATTGAGTTATAGATGGTCTCAGCTAATTGTTCATAGCGCCCACGTAACGGTGAACCCGGGCGATAAACTAATACAATTGTACGTTTCGGCTCAGGCTCAATACAATTTAAATAACATACCCCATCACGACAAACTTCATTTGGTACCGATAAATCAGGTAAAAGTGTAATTCCACTCCCTGCAGCCACCATATTTCTTAACGTTTCTAAGCTCGTTGCCCTGAAGTGTGTGTCTTCTTTCGCGCCCGCTTGGAAGCAGAAGCCCATCGCTTGGTCACGTAAACAGTGGCCATCTTCTAACATTAATAGCTTTTCACCTGACAACTCACTCATTTCAATCGTATCACGATCATGCCATGGGTGACTCTCATAAATAGCCAGTTTCATCGGTTCTTCGAATAACGGAACAACGATAAAAGGTTCCGTTTCTTTAACTTCCGCTAAAATAGCGCAATCTAATTTACCGCTGTCTAACTGAGCCAATAATTGCTGAGTTTGCGCTTCATGCAAATAGATTTCTAATTTCGGATGAGCTTGGTGCAATTGCGGAATAATATGAGGTAATAGATATGGCGCAACCGTTGGGATTAAACCAATATGTAATGGGCCCGACATGCTTTCCCCTTGGAGGGCGGCCATTTCTTGTAATACTTTAATTTCACGCAAAATAGTACGGGCTTGTTCAACCAATAATAAACCTTGTTGAGTGAAAAGAACTTTGCGGCTGGTTCTTTCTAACAACATAACGCCAAGTTCTTCTTCTAATTTACGAATTTGGCCACTAAGAGTAGGTTGGCTAACATGACAAGAATCCGCGGCACGTCTAAAGTGTTTATGTTCGGCGAGTGCGACAAGGTACTCTAAATCTCGAATATTCATATTTCTTTTCCTTTCGTGAATTCTCTGTCAAACCAAAGATAGATAATACCAATCACTATATCGATATTGTTTTGTTTTATCTATTGATAAATTGAAAAATAGGGAGAAAACCTCATTTTCTGTACAAAACCCGCAATAAAATGAAACAAAATGTAATATTTAGAAACAAAATGTGTCATTATTTACCCTCCTGTTATTTACAAAGAAAACACAACACCAGAAAAACATTAAGTTTTACTTATCACACTTAAAGCGGTATTAAATATCAGTGTAAACTCTGCTTAAGATCGATATTAAAGTAAAAATCCAATTGACCAACCTCAAAAACTTTCAAGCTAGTACATGGATACGAGCTTAAAAAAAAGAAGAAGTAATTTTTTTAAATTTGCATTAATTTATTATTTTAGTTTTATAATTTCATGAGTGAAAATAACGTCATGTATAAAGTCCTTTAAAATCTTACACATAATTACACACACTTTTATTGTGGATAAACTCAAAATAACACCCTATATTTATTATAAGAAAAGAAAAGCATAGAACAGCATCAATTCAAATTAATAGTTTTATATAGTCACCTAACTTCTGCAATATCCTCATCAATGATGATAATACGGAGGGCTAAATACTATGAACACTATTATCAGCTTTACCTTCCCCATAAATGATCTAAATAGCAAACAAAGTTATTACAGAAAACCACAAGCATGCCGATATAAGATATGCATGTATATGATGAGCAGTGATACAAGCATAAGTTTGAAAACTGCACATACCAATAAAAATCCTCTAGGGGGTATAACAACATAAATAGGTAATTCAAAATACTGATGAATACCAATATGAATGAGGTTATAAAAATGAAGAGTAAAAGCATCAAATACCAATTCAAGTATCGAAAACATAATTTAGAGCAATACTGAAACGTTTTCATTAATAATAAGGTGGTATTAACCAATATTATTTTGGAAAAAAAGAACATCACTCTCCAAAGGTTTAAAAAAGAAATCACAATGCCTTATTTCTGAAACATTTTGTCATATTCATTTTCACTTTCAATTAAACTTTGTAAATTTGTATTTAAAAACAAATTAAAAATCTCAATATAACAGCCATTTTTTATATCTAAAAATGAATATATTCAAGGCGGCTTTAAAAAACGCCACAATAGATTAAACCACCCGAAAGGGGGGTTTTTATGCAAACACAGAACATTAAACACTAACAAACCAAATTTAACGGAATATTGTAAATATAAATCATTAAAAAATGACCCTAGAGATATATTAAAGCAGGTCATTTAGAATTATATTTTAATACATTTTTAGCTTTTAGATTTACACCTTTTTAGAGTTTTTCATTTTATAATTCTTCCCATAGCAAGATATATGAAAACTTAAACAAACCGAATTACAGAAATTTGAAATTAGGAGCAAACATTATGACTATTAAAAAAATCACTTCAGTATTAACTTTAACTTTCGCTTTAGCTGCAACATCATTCTTTACTACGAATGTACAAGCTGAAGGAAATCAAACAACCATTACTTTTAAAGCTATGATTGTTTCTCCACCATGTACCTATGACATTAATCAAAACAACACAACTTTGAATTGTTTTAATAATGAAAAAAACAAAATGGAATCTAGCCCAATTAACTTTTCCAAAGAGAAAAAATCACCAGAATGGAAAGAATTAAATGGAAGCACGAGTATTTACCAATTCAATTGGACTAATAAAGAAAAAGGATATGCATTATTATCCGTGCAACACGCTTAATTAGAAAATAACCCAACTTTAAAAACAAATTACATAAACAACTGATTTAAAACGAATTAAGTTGTAGGGCTCTATTATGCAAAAATCAATAACAGAAAGAGTATTTAATCGTTCATCAACAGCTTTAATATTAGTTTTAGTATTCAGTACATTCAATACCTATGCGAACCAAAGCCAAGAATCAGGCACTATTAGCTTCAATGGCGCAGTGGTTCACCCAACTTGTACGAATGCTGTCTCTGATACACATATTAAATTGAGTTGCTTGAATAATACTGAGTCTACAATGACAAATATTGGGCTAAATAATATTACTCAAGAAAAAGATTGGAACGTTATTAATGATGGTCGAAATGAATACTCATACAATTGGATCAATGAGGAGAAGCAATTAAGAATGTTAACCATTAAATATATTTAAAAACAAACGCGTTATGGGAATTGGGGTAGTCATGCTACCCCCCATTTTTATCTTCTATAACCGATCACAGCTCTAATCGTTTTTTTGCTTCTACAATAGCATTTGCCACTTGTTTCTGAGATACCCCGCCTTTTGCTAACCGCTTATCTAAACAAGATTGTAGTGATAAAACTTCATAGACATCCAACTGAATAGTGCTACTGAATTTTTGCAAATCACTTAAAGCCATTTCCTCTAAAGCTTTACCTTGCCCAATTGCGGCAACAACGGCCTCACCCACAATATGATGCGCTTCACGGAATGGAACACCTTTAGCAACCAGATAATCAGCGAGTTCAGTTGCATTCGCATAACCTTGCTTCGCAGCATCTTCACAACGACTACGGCGAATTTGAATACCATCAAGAACCAACGCAGCCATGTGCATGCAATCTAACCAAGTATCTAATGCATCAAATAGCCCTTCTTTGTCTTCTTGCATATCTTTGTTGTAAGCAAGAGGGAGCCCTTTTAGAGTCATCATCATACCTGTCAATGCACCTTGGACACGCCCACATTTTCCACGGATCAATTCCAATGCATCAGGGTTTTTCTTTTGCGGCATGAGTGATGAACCTGATGTCACTTTGTCTGATAGCTCAACAAAGCCAGCTTCTCCACTATTAAAGAAAATTAAATCTTCAGCAAAGCGGGATAAATGAACCATACCGATACTTGCGTTCGATAATAATTCAAGAACGTGATCTCTGTCTGATACCGTATCCAAGCTATTACGCGTTGCAGAAGCAAAACCTAACCAAGAGGCAAGCTGCTCACGGTCGATATCATAAGCCGTTCCTGCTAATGCCCCACACCCTAATGGGCTAACATCTAAACGTTTTAAGGTATCTTTTAAACGACTTTCGTCACGCGCTAGCATTTCGCTATAGGCTAAACACCAGTGGGCAAATGTCACCGGTTGGGCACGTTGTAAATGGGTATAACCTGGCATTACTGCATCTTGGTTATTTTCTGCGGTGATGACCAACGCTTTTTGTAATTCGGTTACCGCTTCAAGTAGCAACGCAACTTGGTCTTTACACCACAATTTTAAATCTGTTGCCACTTGGTCATTACGGCTACGACCGGTATGTAATTTTTTCCCTAAATCACCAACTTTATCAATCAGCTTACCTTCAACCCAGCTATGAATATCTTCTGCGTCACTTTGCAGGATAATTTCAGGGTTATCTTGCACTTCTTTCAGTAAGGAGTTTAGCGCTTGTTCTAAAGTTTGTTGTTCGCTATCAGACAATACACCAACTGTTACTAGTGATTTTGACCATGCGACTGAGCCGATAATATCTTGTTGTGCCAGGCGATAATCGAAACGCAATGAATCATTAAACTGTTTGAACCGTTGATCCGCTTGCTGACTAAAACGTCCACCCCAAAGTGCCATAACTAATCCCTACCTGATTGATAAAATAAGTTTTTAACCCCAACAGCAGTCTTGGCTGTCGGGGGACTACTATTTGATTTACTTCGCTTTGTTTTGTTCTTTCAGCGCACGGATACGTGAAGACAGCGAGTAAAGACGAATAAACCCACCTGCATGACTGTGGTCATAAACTTCATCTTCACCAAATGTGGCAAATTCCTCAGAATACAGGCTCTTATCCGCTTTTTTCTGAATCGCAGTCACTTGCCCTTTATATAATTTCAGAACAACTTCCCCTGTCACATCTTGTGCTAATGATTCAGCAGCCGCTTGCAGCGAGTGACGTAGTGGTGCGAACCAACGGCCATCATAAACCACATATGACATTTCTAAGCCGAGTTGCTCACGCCATTTGTAGCTGTCACGGTCAAGAACCAGTTGTTCAATACCACGTAATGCCGCCATCATAATGGTGCCTCCCGGGGTTTCATAGCAACCACGAGATTTCATACCCACTAAACGGTTTTCAACAATATCAATACGGCCCACTCCATGTTTTGCACCTAAAGTATTTAATGCTTCTAAACAGCCAAGTGGAGACAATGCTTGACCATTTACCGAAACGACTTCACCGTGTTTGACACCAACGGTAACTAATTCAGCTTCATCTGGTGCATCTTGCGGATCGACAGTCCATACCCAACAATCTTGGTTTGCAGCATTCCATGTGCTTTCTAAAACACCACCTTCCGTAGAAATGTGCCATGCGTTTTCATCACGGCTGTAGATTTTTTCAAGGCTAGCTGTTGTTGGAATATTACGCTCTTTCAGATAATCGAGCAGCGCTTCACGGGAACGTAAGTCCCACTCACGCCATGGTGCAACCACTTGTAACTGTGGTGCTAATGCCGTATAGGTGCTTTCGAAACGCACTTGGTCATTACCTTTACCTGTTGCGCCATGGGCAACAGCATCTGCACCCACTTTTAAGGCAATTTCAACTTGCGCTTTAGCAATGATTGGACGAGCCATTGACGTACCTAATAAATAGCTACCTTCATATAGCGCCCCCGTTTTCAATACAGGGTAAATATATTCTTTGATGAACTCTTCACGTAAATCGACGACATAGCACTCGGATGCACCTGATTGTAGAGCTTTTTTCTCTACGCCTACTAAATCTTCACGGTCTTGCCCCACATCCGCAACGAAGGCCACGACTTCGCAATCGTCATAGTTTTCTTTTAGCCATGGAATAATTGCTGATGTATCCAGGCCACCTGAATATGCTAATACAATCTTTTTAATGCCCTTTTTCATAACGTACCTATCCGCTCAATTAATATAGTTATTCCATGGCTCATTTATGATGCCAAGATCCGTGTTCCGATTGCTGTTCCATTAAACAGCTCGGGAAGTTGTTCTGCATGACGCCAACTTGCGATATCAACAGAGCGTT
The DNA here is from genome assembly GCF_013255915.1 of Providencia rettgeri. Classification (GTDB taxonomy): domain Bacteria; phylum Pseudomonadota; class Gammaproteobacteria; order Enterobacterales; family Enterobacteriaceae; genus Providencia; species Providencia hangzhouensis. The sequence goes on from NZ_CP053896.1 coordinate 4,438,737, forward strand.
GTAAAGCTGCCGCAGCGTCTAACGCCGCATTGACCTTTACAATCATTCCATCGGTAATAATTCCCTGTTCAATGAGCTTTTGCGCTTTTTGCGTCGTCATTTCATCAATTTTTTGGCCTTTACCATCCAAAATACCGCTCACATCAGACAGTAAAACCAAATCTGCGTTTAAGACTTGGGCGATAGCGGTTGCAGCTTGGTCCGCATTTACATTCATCAACTCACCTTCTGGTGTGATACCTATAGAGCTGATAATGGGTAAATAGCCTGCACCCAACAATAATTTCAATAATTTCGCATCGCCAGGTTTGGCATCACCGACATGACCTAATTCTTCGTTTAATTGAGTCACTGTGGCACTTTGCCCATCACCGAGAGAAAGCCCTACGGCTAGAAGTTGATACTTCGTTGCCCATGCCAGTAATGTTTTATTCGCCGTACCCGCTAATGCCCCTGTAATGATATCGATTTGGTCTGCTGGCGTGACTCGTAACCCTTGCTTTTTAACAACAGGTAATTGCAGTTTTTGCATCAATTCATCAACTAAACAGCCACCGCCATGTACAATCACCAACTCACGTTGATGTGCTTGCCGATAGGTTTGAATCGCTGTAAATAATTTTTCAAGTGCCTCGACGCTATCAAGTAACACTCCGCCCAATTTAATCACTAAGGGTTGCATGGGGTTAATCCTTCTTAAAATAAAGACTGAGTTTCAGCAAAACCAAAACGAATATTCATGCACTGAACGGCTTGTGCTGCCGCACCTTTGAGTAGGTTATCTTCTGTACCCACTAAAATCAGGTGTTCACCTTTCAATACATAGCCAATATCACAAAACGGCGTACCAACTACCGATTTCAATGCAGGAACGCCTTTTTCATATAGCCGCACTAACGGTTTATTTTGATAAGCATCTTTAAACGTTTGTGTGATTTTTTCTGCCGAAATACCCGCTTTTACTTTGCACGTAATCGTTGCAAGGATGCCTCGAGAGAAATTGCCTAAATGTGGTGTAAAAATAACCTCTCTTCCCAAGTGAGTCGCAATTTCTGGCTGATGGCGATGAGTAAAGATGCCATAAGGTTGCAAACTCACTTCACAAAAGCTGTTGGTCATCGAGGCTTTACGGCCTGCTCCAGAGACTCCGCTGGTGGCATTAATCACTGGCCACATAGCTTCATCTAGCAAATTGCCTTCAATCAATGGTTTAAGTGCTAATTGGGAAACCGTTGGGTAACACCCTGGTACTGCGATCAGTTGCGCTTGACGAATTTTATCGGCCTGCCATTCTGCTAAACCGTAAACTGCTTGCATTAGCCATTCAGTATTTGTATGTTCAAAGCCATAGTATTGCGTATAGAACGCAGGATCTTGAACACGATAAGCACCCGATAAGTCGAACACAACGCAGCCCGCTTCAAGAAACTGAGGGGCTATGTCGTGGCTTACTTCATGTGCAGTGGCAAGAAAAACAACATCAATACCTTCCGCTGCTTCTGCGACATCGGTTAATGGCAGAACGGGAAGGTCTATGATGCCTTTATACTGAGGATGTAAATCAGAAAAACGTTTATTTGCATCCGCACTTTGCTTCGATACCATCAATCCTTGAAGATTAACTTCAGGATGGCGTTGCAAATAAGCGGCTAATTCTGCTCCAGTATAGCCACTGGCCCCGATAATGAGTGTGTTCAACATATGCTTTCTACCTTGTACTCGTGACCCAAACAGTTTAATGTGTATTTTTATTCAAATAAAGTGCATGAATATTGATACTATTATGGATAAAGGCTGTCAACAGTGAATATTAAATTACCTGCATTTATTGAGATTTATCGTCAATTAATTGCGACTCCGTCGATTAGTGCGACTGATTCTCATTTGGACCAAAGCAATAAAGCCCTAGTGGAACTTCTCGGTGGGTGGCTGGAGACGTTAGGTTTTTCGGTCAACATTCAACCTGTGCCGGAAACGCGAGATAAATATAATTTGCTTGCATCTATTGGTGAAGGAAATGGTGGGCTGATGCTATGCGGCCATACCGATACCGTGCCCTTTGATGATGGACGTTGGAGTAAAAACCCGTTTGAGCTAACAGAGCATGACGGCAAGTTATATGGGCTCGGAACCGCAGATATGAAAGGCTTTTTTGCTTTTATTGTTGATGCGTTACGCGATATGGATTTAACTCTGCTCAAACGCCCACTGCATATATTGGCCACTGCGGATGAAGAAACATCGATGGCTGGCGCACGTTATTTTGCAGCCAGTACAGCGCTAAGACCGGATTTTGCGATTATTGGAGAACCAACTTCGTTACAACCGATTCGTGCGCACAAAGGACATTTATCAAATGCTATCCGCATTACTGGGCAATCGGGGCATTCTAGTGACCCAGAACGTGGGGTCAATGCCATTGAATTAATGCATGAGTCTATTTCCCATTTAATGGACTTACGAAATACGTTAAAAGAACGATTTAACAACCCTGCATTTGTCATTCCCTACCCGACGATGAACTTTGGTCATATTCATGGCGGTGATGCAGCCAACCGAATTTGTGGTTGTTGTGAATTACACATGGACATTCGCCCACTCCCCGGCCTGACTTTGCAGGACTTAGATGAACTACTCAATGAAGCTCTTGAGCCTGTTAGTGCCCGTTGGCCAGGTCGCTTGGCGATTGAGCCCATGCATCCGCCGATCCCTGGCTATGAATGCCCAACGGACCACAAGATGGTGGCAGTAATTGAACAGTTGTTGGGGCAAAAAGCGGATACCGTGAATTACTGTACTGAAGCGCCGTTTATACAAGAGCTCTGCCCGACGTTGGTTCTTGGCCCTGGTTCTATTGAGCAAGCACATCAGCCTGATGAATTTATCGATATGCGCTTTATTGAACCTACTCGCCAATTAATTAGCCAAATGGTTGAGCACTTCTGTTTCACTGAGTAAATCTGACGAGCCATTGATTCGAACGCGACTCTGAAAAGAGTCGCGTTTTTTATCATGAATTATTTTCCTGTTGTCTTTGAAAAAACCTCAGCGTCATAATTTAATTTAAGTATTGACTATTGGTACCGATCTGGTAATTTCTATTTGGCCGTCTAAACGTATAGACGCACAAATGGATATAATAACGTACAAAAAATAGTTAGTTTGCAAATTGCGAGGTTACAGGGTATGAGTTTTTTTCACGCAAATCAGCGCGAAGCGCTAAATCAAAACTTAGCTGAGTTAGATGGCCAAATTAATGTTTCATTTGAGTTTTTCCCACCTCGCAGTGAAGAGATGGAGCAGACACTATGGAAATCTATTGATAGGCTCAAAAACCTGAAACCTCAATTTGTCTCTGTGACTTATGGTGCGAATTCCGGCGAACGCGACAGAACGCACAGTATCATCAAAGATATTAAGGATAAAACCGGTTTAATTGCAGCCCCTCACCTAACGTGTATTGATGCAAGCCCTGATGAACTGAAAGCCATTGCTCGTGACTATTGGAATAATGGTATTCGCCATATTGTTGCATTGCGTGGTGATTTACCTGACAACAGCCGTAAACCAGATATGTATGCTGTTGATCTAGTCGAGCTGTTAAAAAGTGAAGCGGATTTTGATATTTCTGTTGCGGCCTACCCTGAAGTTCACCCTGAAGCCAAAAGCGCTCAAGCCGATTTAATTAGTTTAAAAAAGAAGATTGATGCGGGAGCTAACCGTGCAATCACTCAGTTTTTCTTTGATGTTGAGAGCTATTTACGTTTTCGTGACCGCTGCGTCGCGACAGGTATTGATGTGGAAATCGTGCCGGGGATTTTACCCGTCTCTAACTTTCGTCAACTCGAGCGCTTTGCCAAACTGACTAACGTACGCATTCCTGCATGGATGAGTAAAATGTACGAAGGGTTAGATGACGACCCTGAGAGCCGTAACCTTGTCGGCGCATCAATCGCCATGGATATGGTCAAAATTCTTAGCCGTGAAGGCGTGAAAGATTTTCATTTTTACACGCTGAACCGCTCTGAGCTCACCTATGCTATCTGCCATACTTTGGGAGTTAGGCCTTAATTTAGTCGGATGAGGCGAATATTTTGCCTCATCCCTTTGCTATTTTCTTCTATTCTTATAAATATCTTCTATTTTCCCAGAAAAAAATATCAAATAGCTAGAACTAGTTATTTCTTGTTTAAAAAAGAACCAGTGTTTTTAAGGTAAATATATTAACGTGATATCTAAACTGATTAGATTTGCGAACTACTTTTCCACAATATAACTCATGCTATTATTTTCTTTATATTCAAATTCATTTTGCCACAATAATTATATTTAACGGTTAACGGTATAAATTAACTTTAAACATTATGAAAATCAGGGTTTAAATAAAAGTTACATAACTTAACATTATTGAAATATTAGTTTTTTATGAACATTTATTTATTTCCACTACATTTTCCGCCCATATAAAATCAAATAAAAACAACTAAAAAGCTAAATACATAGAAATAAAAACCATAAAAATGTAATAATTTAGTTAAATTGAGTGATTTTTAGCATCATTTTATGAACATAATCAGCTATTAAGAAAAATTATCTATAACCAAAATAACCATAACCCATCATTCACTCTACTGTTACTTTCTAATTATGACGGTTTTCATTAAATTATCTTTTTTATTTGAACACTTTTGAATTTTTCAAAAGACGGCGTATATTTAATATTGAGCTCAAGATTAATAGTATTTAATTACCACATGGTCATTGAGGAATTAAAACATGAGTAATAATGCATTAAATTCAAAACACAGTGGAATGGATGATGTCTACGCATCATTAGAATTATCCAAATCATTACCAAAAACCAAGTTTCCATTGAAAGAACAAGCACCACGTAATGTATTTAGTGCAGTACGCGATGAATTAATGCTAGATGGGAATTCACGCCAAAACTTAGCAACATTTTGCCAGACATGGGTGGATGATGAAATTCGTGATTTGATGGATTTGTCTATCGACAAAAACATGATAGATAAAGACGAATATCCACAAACAGCAGAAATTGAAAACCGCTGCGTACATATGTTAGCGGACTTATGGAATTCACCGGATGCAGAAAATACCCTTGGTTGCTCAACCATCGGGTCCTCAGAGGCTGCAATGCTTGGTGGGCTAGCGCTAAAATGGCAATGGCGCAAAAAACAAGCCGCTAAAGGAAAACCGACCGATAAACCTAATTTAATTTGTGGCCCAGTTCAAATCTGTTGGCACAAATTTGCTCGTTATTTCGATGTTGAACTCCGAGAGATCCCTCTTGAAGGTGACCGCCTCATCATGACACCGGAAGAGGTGCTCAAACGTGTCGATGAAAATACTATTGGTGTCGTACCGACCCTTGGGGTGACATTTACCTGCCAATATGAGCCCGTAAAAGCTGTACACGATGCGCTCGATAAACTGCAAAAAGAAACTGGACTGGATATTCCTATCCATGTGGATGGTGCTAGTGGCGGCTTCTTAGCTCCATTTTGTGCACCAGATTTAGAATGGGATTTCCGCTTACCACGTGTAAAATCCATTAATGCATCAGGCCATAAATTTGGTTTGGCGCCATTAGGCGCTGGCTGGGTTATTTGGCGTGAAGCCAAAGACCTTCCAGAAGAATTGATTTTTAATGTGAATTATTTAGGCGGTAATATGCCAACATTCGCACTGAATTTCTCTCGCCCTGGCGGTCAAATCATTGCTCAATATTATAATTTCTTGAGACTGGGTCGCGAAGGCTATGCAAAAATCCACAACGCTTGCTATGCAACTGCACAATACCTCAGCCGCGAAATTGAAAAATTAGGGCCATTTGAAATGATTTTTGATGGTGATAGCCAAACTGGTATCCCTGCATTAGCATGGAAACTGAAAGAAGGCACCGCCACCAGCAAATATTCCCTCTATGACATCGCAGACAAACTGCGTAGCCGTGGCTGGCAAGTTCCTGCTTACTCCATGCCAGCAAACCGTGAAGACCTTGTTATTCAACGTATTCTAGTGCGTCATGGGGTTAGTTTAGATTTAGCCGCATTACTCATTGATGACTTCAAACGCACCTTAGAGTATTTCGATAAGCACCCCGTCAATAAACCGCTAACAGAAGAAGAAGGCGGCGGCTTTAATCACAGTTAATTCTTTTATTCATGATTGTGTTGTTAACGAGCCAAAGAGCCTTAGGTTCTTTGGCTCCTACTGAGATCCGCCCTGAAAAGGCAGATTGTTTATCGATTTGAGGAGAACTCGTATGGCAACAACGACAGCTCCAGCCGCAAAGCAACTGACACTACTTGGCTTTTTTGCCATCACTGCATCAATGGTGATGGCCGTTTATGAATATCCAACATTTGCAACATCTGGCTTTAGCCTCGTATTTTTCCTGCTATTAGGAGGATTATTGTGGTTTATTCCTGTCGCATTGTGTGCCGCAGAAATGGCAACCGTAGAAGGTTGGGAGGAAGGTGGTGTATTTGCATGGGTTTCTAATACATTAGGCGAACGTTGGGGATTTGCCGCTATTTCATTTGGTTATTTACAAATTGCGATTGGCTTCATTCCTATGCTGTATTTCGTATTAGGGGCACTGTCTTATATTTTGAATTGGCCAGAACTTAATACAGACCCAATCACCAAAACGATAGGGGCACTTGTTATTCTCTGGGTATTGGCTTTCACACAATTTGGCGGAACTAAATATACTGCCACGATTGCGAAAGTCGGTTTTTTCGCAGGCATCTTGCTTCCAGCGCTAATTTTGGTCTTTCTAGCGATCAGCTATTTAGCCAGCGGCTCTCCATTGGCCATTGAAATTAGTACTGAAACCTTTATTCCTGATTTCACCAAAATTGGCACACTCGTGGTATTTGTCGCCTTTATTTTGAGCTATATGGGTGTTGAAGCTTCAGCAACTCACGTTAATGAAATGAAAAACCCCGGTCGAGATTACCCCGCAGCGATGTTTTTACTCATGATAGCGGCAATTTGTTTAAGCTCAATTGGTGGGTTATCGGTAGCAGCGGTGATCCCAAACAGTGAAATTAATTTATCTGCTGGTGTGGTACAAACCTTTGAGGTTCTCGTTACCCACTTTAATTCCACTTTAGAGTGGGCAGTACGGATTATTGCCGCGTTGCTATTACTCGGCGTATTAGCGGAAATTGCCTCTTGGATTGTGGGACCTTCCCGTGGGATGTATGTCGCTGCACAAAAAGGAATTCTGCCGAAAAGCTTTGCCAAAGTGAATAAAAATGGCGTGCCAGTCACGCTAGTGATTTCCCAATTACTGATCACCACGGTGGCGATTATTGTCCTCACTAACACGGGTGGTGGCGGGAATATGTCCTTCCTGATAGCCCTGGCATTAACCGTTGTTATTTATCTGTGTAGCTACTTTATGCTGTTCCTCGGTTATATGCATTTAGTCTGCAAACAATCTGATAAAAAACGGGCATTCAACGTTCCAGGTGGTAAAAGCTTTAAATTGTTAATCGCGTTTGTTGGGTTAGTGATCTCAATTCTGGCATTTGTGGTGTCATTCTTCCCGCCAAGTTCATTGCCGGGCGGGGCAGATGATACGACTTACGTGACGCTGCTCGCGGTCAGTTTTGTGATTATCTTCCTGCTGCCTTTTGTGATTTATGCATTCCACAATAAAGCCGGAAAATCCACCAACGTCTCTATGGTGCATATCAAAACGCATAATGCGCCAGCTAACCATTTCTTTATTCACCCTCGAGCCCGCTCTGCATATCACTTAATTCATCATGATAAACCAGACGATAGTTCATCCAACTCGTAATAACCCGTAAAAATAATGAGGGCTACCATTTGGTAGCCCTCAGATTATTCAAGTACTTTAAAAATCAACAAACTAACCCGTATTACGCATGCCTGCTGCCACACCAGCAATCGTCACCATCAAGGCTTGCTCGACACGTGGGTCGGGCTGCTCTTGTTGGCGGGAGCGGTGTAAAAGCTCTGCTTGTAAGACATTTAATGGGTCAGTATAAACATTACGTAATGCGATGGATTCCGCTATCCAAGGTAAATCCGCCATTAGCGCTTCATCTTTTGAAACCGCCAACACGCTTTTAATATCTTCAGATAACTGGTCACGCAGTTTTTGCCCTAATGGCCATAAGCGCTCTTCCACCAAGCGGTGGTCGTAATATTCCGCCAGCCATAAATCTGCTTTTGCATAAACCATTTCTAACATCGCAATACGCGTATTAAAGAATGGCCACTGCTGCCACATTTCATCAAGAATGGCTTGTTTGCCTTCTTTCTCAATGACATGTTTTAGCGCCGCTCCTGCCCCTAACCATGCGGGTAACATTAAGCGGTTTTGCGTCCATGCAAAAATCCATGGGATCGCACGCAAAGTTTCCACACCACCAGTTGGGCGGCGTTTTGCAGGACGCGACCCAAGCGGTAATTTACCTAGCTCTAGCTCCGGTGTTGCGGCACGGAAATAAGGCACAAAATCCGGTTGTTCACGTACATAATCACGGTACATCGCACAAGACACATCAGATAGCGAATCCATCACGGACTTCCACTCATCTTTTGGCTCTGGTGGCGGTAAAAGGTTCGCTTCTAATATAGCACTGGCGTATAACGCAAGGCTGCTAATGGTAACTTGCGGCAAACCGAATTTAAAACGGATCATCTCGCCTTGCTCGGTTACCCGCAACCCTCCTTTTAAACTACCCGGCGGTTGAGAAAGTAATGCAGAATGTGCAGGCGCACCACCGCGTCCAATTGTGCCGCCACGCCCATGGAATAATGTCAGTGTGACACCTTCTTTCTCACACAATTTAATCAGTGCATCTTGCGCGCGATACTGCGCCCATGAAGCTGCCATTACCCCTGCATCTTTAGCAGAATCCGAGTAACCAATCATCACCATTTGGCGATCATCGATAAGGTTGCGATACCACTCAATGCTTAACAGCTTGGTCATCACACTTTCTGCGTTATTTAAATCTTCCAGTGTTTCGAATAGCGGCGCGACGGGTAAGCGGACTGATGCCCCATTCTCTTTTAGCAGCAATTTAACCGCTAACACGTCTGACGGGACTTTCGCCATTGAAATAACATAAGCCGCAACAGAATCATTTTTGGCTTTCGCAATCACTCGACAAGTTTCAAACACTTCCTGTGTTTCTGCACTCGGCTGCCAATCTTGCGGGATAAGTGGGCGTAAAGATTGTAGTTCTTCCAGCAAGAACTGTTGTTTTTCCTCTTCTGACCACTGCGAGTAATCACCCAACCCTAAATACTGAGTGAGCTCTGCAATGGCTTCAGTGTGACGAGTACTTTCTTGGCGCACATCAATACGTACCAGTTGCAAACCAAAGCTACGAATACGGCGCAGAGTATCCAACAACTGACCATTAGCAATAATTTTCATATTGCAGGCAATTAATGATTGGTAGCACGCGTATAGCGGGTCCCATAATTGAGCATTATCCACCAATAAGTCTGCCGGTGGTAAAACTTGCTCGCCTTTTACACGGCGCTCTAAGTACTCTAGCGTCGAAAATAGTTGGCTACGTAAATTTTTCGCGATTTGGCGATAAGGCTCATCAACGTCATCCCCCCCAGCTAGCGCACGCAGCTCTGGGGTCGCTTCCGTCATCGAAAGTTCTGAAACCAATACTTGAATATCTTTGAGGAATAAGTCTGCCGCTTTCCAGCGACTCAGCAATAGAACTTGGCGAGTCACATCCGCAGTTACGTTCGGGTTACCATCACGGTCTCCACCCATCCATGAGGTAAAACGAATAGGATTGGCTTCAACCGGTAATACTGCCCCAATAGAGTCCTCAAGTTGTTCGTTAAATTCACGTAAGAAAGCAGGAACCCCTTCCCACAATGAATTTTCCACAACAGCAAAACCCCATTTAGCTTCATCAATGGGTGTTGGGCGAATTTTACGAATTTCATCGGTATGCCATGATTGAGCCACCAATTGACGCAAGCGGCGCATGATATTATTGCGTTCATAATCCGCAATGTCATCATGGTCGAGTTGTGACAAACAGTTATTTACCTCAACTAATTTATGGATCAACGTACGGCGAGCAATTTCCGTTGGGTGAGCCGTTAAAACCAGCTCAATTGAAAGCTGTTCAACTGCTTTTTGGATATCACCATCAGTGAAGTTTTTGCCTTTTAATCGGCTAAACAGATTTTTCAATGCTACTGGGTTACTTGCCGCTTCGCCGTGAGGCGAAATACTGTGGTATTGCTCAGCGACGTTTGTCAGGTTTAAGAATTGGTTAAATGCCCTTGCAACGGGTAGCAATTCATCATTAGAAAGATTTTGTAATGTCATCAGCAGTTTTTGGCGCTGAACTTCATTACCTGCACGAGAAGATTTGGAAAGCTTACGAATGGACTCAACTTTGTCGAGTATGTCCTCACCTAAGGCTTCCTTGATGGTATCGCCGAGTAGCTTACCCAGCATACTGACATTACTGCGCATTGCGGAATATTGCTGATTCATGAGACTCCTGACCTTGTGCTTCTGGCAGAATGCATTCCCGCACGGTTCACGGTTAACAGACTGCTACCTGTTTCCTGTAACAAAATTTCAGTCGGCTGCGTTAGAGTTGTCGTTTTGTGATGCAGGCCGCTAAATTTACCCTTCAGTGTATATTCATATCAGAAAAAAATGACTTTGGGGGATTTTTCTGAAATTTAATTACAGCCTTATTTTTATTAATTTTTCTTATTTAAGTATTGTTTCAGCGCAATATATCGTCGATTCAGCACTTTTAAGACATGAATAATGTTTAAGAATTAAATCATCAGAATAAAAAACAGAAAATGAAGGGATAAATTAAAAATCTTCATGATGCATTAGCGCCCTCAATACCGAAGAGAACACCAATGCACTGAATAAATGATTATAAAAGTTGAGAGAGTCGGTTCAGATCCGATTGAATAGCACCCGCAGTCACATCGCGCCCCGCTCCGGGCCCACGGATCACTAATGGGTTGTCTCGATACCAACGGCTTTCAATAGCAAACACATTGTCACCCGGTAATAATGAGGCCAGTGGATGTTCCGGCTTCACCGCTTCCACCCCCACTTTTGCTTTGCCTTTTACCGCATCAAACCGTGCGACATAACGTAGCACTAACCCAAGTTCTTGCGCTGCTTCTAAGCGCTGCTGCATTTGCTCGTTAATAACCGCACTGTTTTCAAAAAACGCGTCCAAAGAACCTGCCTGTGCTTGTTTTGGCACTAAAGACTCAACTCTTACATCATCCGGCTCGATGTCATAACCCGCTTCACGGGCTAAAATAATTAATTTGCGCATAACATCTTGCCCCGACAGGTCAATACGTGGGTCTGGTTCAGTTAACCCTTGCTGCCAAGCTTGCTCTACTAGCTCACTAAATGGGATGGAGCCGTCAAACTGTAAAAATAGCCATGATAGCGTTCCAGAAAAAATACCACTGATAGTCAGGATAGAGTCACCGCTTTCTTTTAAATCACGTACTGTATAGTTAATCGGTAGCCCTGCCCCTACCGTCGCGTTATATAACCAGTGACGACCTGTTTTTGCGAACGCATCGCGAATTTGACGATATTGTGCCGTTTGCGCCGCCCCCGCAATTTTATTTGCACTAATCACATGAAAACCATAACTGGCAAAATCTACATAGTCATCTGCCAACGTTTCACTGGCTGTGACGTCTAACACCACTAAATCATCATAAGGGTGGGAACGCATCCATAAAAATAGGTTATCGTCCTCATGCTCTACGGCTTCATCATCAAAGAAAGCTAGTGCACGACTTGGGTCAATCCCTTGGTAATTCAGTAAGCTACGGCGGCTGTCTACTACGCCAGCTAGGACGAAATCAAAGTCACTACGTGCAGAAATTTTGTGTTGCTCCGCGGCAAAAAGTTCTAACCAACGCGCGCCAATATTCCCTTTACCAAATAACACTAAACCGATGCGTTTTTCTGCGCGGAATAAGCTTTGGTGCATCCCTTTAATTAGATGTTCCGTTTGGTTAGAACGCAAAACAGCAACTAAACTGATATCGTCCTCTGAATGCCAAATAAATTCAACAGGTTGCCCTTTTAATTCCTCATAAAAGCGGTGGCTATGTAACGGTTTTTTACACACTCCCGCACCGACTAATGCAACCAGAGAAAAACCTTCACGTAATGATAATGACCCCGGTAAACCGGCTTCTTCAAGGGTATTTAAGGCACTTTCGACAATCTCGGAGGTATAGCACAATTGCAGTAAAGAACGGTCATGATGAATACCGCGAGCCAAAGGGCGCAATTGAGCACGTTTAAGTAATAAATCCACATCTTTGCAGATTTGTTTAAAATCACGCCCCGCGGCGATACGCAATTCAATCAGACACACATCATCATGACTAGTCACGATTTTCGCACCAGCCCCTGATGCAAGCACCCGTTCAATTTTTGTTGAACCCTGTTCGGGTTGATAGCTACACCTTAATTGCAAATCAATGTTGCTCACAGAAACAGGCTGTAAAGTCCGTGTATGTAAAACGGGAGCCGCTAAACGCGCTAATTCACTCGCTTCATCAAGACGTAACAAAGGCAGCAAACACGCATCTTTCACTTTGCGAGGATCCGCGCTATATACCCCAGCGACATCACTCCAAATCGTCACTTTAGCAGCATCCGCCAACGCACCAACTTGTGTTGCAGAATAATCACTGCCATTGCGCCCGAGTAATACGGTTTCACCTTGCTGATTCCGTGAAATAAACCCTGTTACCACAATACGACGGTTAGGTAATTGCGTTAGCTGTTGCTGTAACAAATACCGTGACTGTATTTCATCAACTTGTGGCTGTGCCGCACGTTCCGCACGTAGAAATAAACGTGCATCGAGCCATGCACTTGCCATATCGGCTTGGACAAGCACTTCTGCCATCAAGCGAGCTGACCAAATTTCACCGTGCCCGACCACTTCTGCATAAATCGCATCATTTATGGGTTGATCCAGCAATGCACTTAAACGCTCTAAATCGTGAATAAATAACTGGCTTAGCTCTGCAGCCTTTTGTTCAGGTAAAAGAGATTCAATTAAATCAAGTTGATAGCGGCGTAATGATTGCTGAGCTTGATGAGCCGAAATACGATCACTTTGGCTTAACTTTAACCAGTTAATCAACTGATTTGTTGTACTACCCGCGGCAGAAACCACCATTAAATCACCGGGTTGGCTATAGTTGGCCATAATTGTTGCAACGCGTTGATAGCACTTCGCATCGGCTAAACTACTGCCCCCAAACTTATGTAACTGGCGGTGGCAAGGAGCCACCTCAACCGCTGTTAGTACACTCATCAAAAAACTCCGCTAACGTTGTGCCGCAACCTGAAATGCGTGATCTAAGTCTGTGATTAAGTCCTGAGGATCTTCAATCCCCACTGAAATTCTTAGCAAGCTATCTGTGATCCCCGCTTGCGCACGGGCTTCTGCTGACATACCTGCATGTGTCATTGTAGCCGTATGGGAAATCAATGTTTCCACACCACCTAATGACTCCGCTAGTGTAAACAGGCTGAGTGAACGAAGAAAATGGCGAAGTTGTGGCTCATCACCTGCAAATTCAAAACTCAGCATCGCGCCAAAGCCTTTTTGCTGTTTCACTGCTATTTCGTGCCCGGGGTGATCTTCTAATGCAGGATAATACAATTTTTTTACTAAAGGCTGTGATTTAAGATATTTTACGATCTCTTGTGCATTTTGCTGTTGCTGTAATACACGTGGAGATAATGTCCGAATACCTCTCAATAGTAGATAGCTATCAAAAGCGCCCCCAGTAACACCAATATTATTTGCCCACCAAGCAAGCTCTGTTACCCATTTTTCTTCTTTCGCAACCACCACTCCTGCAACAATATCAGAATGGCCATTCAAGTATTTAGTGCATGAATGCACCACAAAATCTGCACCGAGCGAAAGAGGCTGCTGCAAAATTGGGCTTAAAAAAGTATTATCTACAACGACTAATGCACCTACATCATGAGCCAACTGTGCAATATGCTGTATATCAAAAATTCTTAATAGTGGGTTGCTGGGTGTTTCGATTAACACTAATTTGGGCTTTTTCGCTAATGCAGCCTGCAATGCAGATTCATCACTTTGGTCGACAAATTGTACCTGATAAGCCCCACGCTGGCTTTGGCTATTAAATAACCGATAGCTTCCGCCGTAACAGTCATGTGGCGCAACGAGTAAATCCCCCGGTTGCAAAAAAACTGTACATAACAGGTGAAGCGCAGACATCCCACTGTTAGTCATTACCGAACCACTACCACCCTCAAGTTGTGCCAATGTTTTTTGCACAATATCACGCCCCGGGTTTCCACGACGTGAATAATCATGAGCCCTCGGTTCATTAAAGTCAGTAAAATTATAGGTACTGGATAAATAAATGGGAGGCACGACGCAACCAAATTGTTGGTCTTCATTTAATCCATTATGAATTGCGATGGTTGACGGCTTGTAAGTCATAAACGCTTCTCCTGAACAGTGATAGGCTAAATCATACCCATCGGATGTTTAGACGTCAACATATCTAGACGTCTAAACCTCTTTACGTTTATATCTAGTAATGGAATAATCAGCCCTAATAATTATGTGTAAATTGATAGTCAATCGCATAAGTGAACTTAACTCGTTAATTTTATATAATATCTTGTGATAAAATAAGTTAAGTCACGTCTAACATATATGCAGACGTTCTCGATTTAGGGCTTAGATTAAGTTTCTATTAAAAAGAATATGCATATTATTTTTTATTATTATTGAAAATATCCAAGGTAACCCATGGCTGAATGGAATGGTGAGTATGTCAGTCCGTATGCTGAACATGGCAAAAAGAGTGAGCAAGTAAAAAAAATTACAGTATCTATCCCTTTGAAGGTACTAAAAATTTTAACTGACGAACGTACTCGTCGTCAGATTAATAACTTGCGACACGCGACAAATAGTGAGCTCCTGTGTGAAGCTTTTTTACATGCATTCACAGGCCAACCACTGCCAAATGATGAAGATTTACGTAAAGAACGTAATGACGAGATCCCTGAAGCCGCAAAAGAAATTATGCGCGAATTAGGTATCGACCCTGAAACGTGGGAATATTAGCCCCAATTAGTCACCATTACGTATCTCAAAACTTTAACTACGTCGCACGCCTTGCGACGTAGTGCCTTTCCTTATGTTTTATTCAAGATAGCTATAACGATGATGGCGAAGCGCTCAAGTCTAAAGTGAAAGTACGAATAATGATAAGTACGAATAATGATATTATGTTCGCCGTGCTTTACCGCTTCTAATTTCTTCATTTAGACATAAAAACACTTATTTTAGGCATTAAAAAAGGGAAACTCAGTTTCCCTTTTTTTTCGCATTCACAAGTTCGATTATTTTTTAGAACCTGGGATGCTGAAACGTTGGTTGAAGCGATCAACACGACCACCAGTCGCAACATCACGCTGTTTACCAGTATAGAACGGGTGGCAGTTACCACAAACGTCCAGGTTCAGCGAGTGACCAGCAGTTGAATTAATTTTCATTACATTACCGCAAGAACAAGTTGCAGTAACTTCTTCGTATTTAGGGTGAATACCTTTTTTCATGGGAGAACCTCTATTAAGGCCGTGTCGCCATTCCAGCCCTAACGCCGGACACCACACGTCGTGTTGATTGAATTTAATATATTGGTAAAAATAGATACCAAAGGCGGCGGATCATACAGAAATTCTGTTTATCACGCAATGAAAACCGAGTAAATTTTGTGGTACTCTAGTCAACAATCGCTCGCATTATCGCATAAAAAATAGACGGAAACCCAGATATGATCGTCGTTCAGGTGGCTTTACCTGTCCCTTTAAACCGCACATTTGATTATCGCCTTCCTGATAACATGCCACTACCAGTGATTGGCAGCCGTGTTATGGTGCCATTTGGCAAGCGCCAAGCCTTGGGTATTGTGGTAAAGCACAGCGATAAAAGCGAATTTGCTGAAGATAAATTAAAAGCCATCGAACTGGTTCTCGACCACCAAACGCTTTTCCCTGACGATATTTGGCAGCTCTTACTGTGGTCTTCCCAATACTATCATTACCCAATAGGTGAAGTGCTCTTCCACGCATTACCCACACTATTGCGCCAAGGTAAACCTGCGGAATTTACCCCTATTTGGCAATGGCAAGTGACGGATGAAGGCTTAGCCGTTGATCTTAATGAGCTAAAACGCTCCCCAAAGCAGCAGCAGGCCCTCGCGCTTTTACGCCGTAGACCCGTTTATCGCCATCAAGTAAGTGAGCTTGAAATCAGTGAAAGTGCTCTGCAAGCACTGAAAAAGAAAGCTTATATTGAGTTACATCCCGTTCAACCGACTAGCGAAAAGTGGCAACCAAGCTTTACAGTTTGTGGGGAAAGGTTGCGGCTTAATAGTGAACAAGCGACCGCTGTCGGTGCTATACGTGCTGAAGATGACCAATTTTCGCCATGGCTACTCGCTGGGATCACAGGGTCCGGTAAGACGGAAGTGTACCTGAGTGTATTGGAAAATGTCCTTGCCCAAGGTAAACAAGCTTTAGTTTTGGTGCCTGAAATTGGCTTAACCCCACAAACGATTAGCCGTTTTCGCGAGCGCTTCAATGCGCCTGTTGATGTGTTGCACTCAGGGTTGAACGATAGCGAGCGTTTAGCCGTTTGGTTACGTACTAAGCAAGGACAAAACGCCATTATTATTGGCACTCGCTCAGCGCTGTTCACCCCTTTTGCCCGCCTTGGCATTATTATTATTGATGAAGAGCATGACAGCTCATATAAACAGCAAGATGGCTGGCGTTATCATGCACGTGACTTAGCTGTTTTCCGCGCTAAAAAGAACAATATTCCCATTGTGATGGGTACTGCGACGCCATCACTAGAAACCTTATTCAATGTACAGCAGCATAAGTATCGGCAATTAAATCTCACTATTCGTGCAGGTAATGCACGCCCTGCGGCTCAGCACCTTATTGATTTAAAAGGCCAGCCGTTAAAATTTGGTCTTTCTCACTTATTAATTCAACACATTAAAGAACACCTTGCACAAAACAACCAAGTCATTCTATTTTTAAATCGTCGTGGTTATTCCCCTGCATTAATTTGCCATGAATGTGGCTGGATTGCAGAGTGCCAGCGCTGTGACCACTATTACACCTTGCACCAAAATTTCCATCAATTACGCTGCCACCATTGTGATAGCCAGCGCCCGGTTCCTCGTCAGTGCCCACAATGTGGTTCAACTCATTTAGTGCCTGTTGGAATGGGAACGGAGCAACTTGAGGAAGGGATTTGTGAACTGTTCCCTGATACCCCCGTTACCCGTATTGACCGTGATACCACGAGCCGTAAAGGGGAACTGGAACAGCATTTAAACCAAGTACATGAAGGGGGAGCTAGAATTCTTATTGGCACACAGATGTTAGCCAAGGGCCACCACTTCCCTGATGTCACCTTAGTCGCCTTATTAGATGTCGACGGGGCTTTATTCTCGAGTGATTTTCGTGCAGCCGAACGGTTTGCTCAATTATACGTGCAAGTTTCTGGTCGAGCAGGACGAGCTGGTAAACAAGGTGAAGTGTTCTTGCAAACCCACCATCCCGAACACCCATTGTTGCTCACGCTTCTTGAAAAGGGCTATCACGCATTTACCCAAGAAGCGATGGAAGAACGGCAAATCGCAATGTTACCACCTTACACCAGTCATATATTGATCCGTTCAGAAGACCACAATAACCAAGATTCGCGCCAATTTTTGCAAAATGTACGGCAATATATTAGTGAACATCCACAAAGTGATGCCAAAATGTGGATTTTAGGCCCCTCGCCGTCGATTCAAGCCAAACGTGGCGGGCGATTCCGCTGGCAATTGCTATTGCAACACCCTTCGCGGCTTTATTTACAACAATTTATGGCGAAACTGTTGCCAGAAATTCTTCAACAGCCAGAAAGTCGCAAAGTAAAATGGAACATCGATGTGGACCCGACCGATTGTTAACTCATTATCAATGCTAAAGGATTCATTTTACCTAACCATTTAACTTTATAGACCATACCAGTATTGTCTTTGCAGCATGTTGATAAATTTGAATTATTTGCCATATAATTCTAAACGACCAAATTGAGTATTTTTCATACACATTGAGTTTCATTTATCTTTTTGCCCTTAGAATTATTTTCAAAATTTGCGAAGTAGCTCTAAAAAATGACGCAAGTCACATTTTTTATGCAAACTAGGTAACAGATATTCTTGAGAAACCAATTAGAATAACCACTAATAATGACGTACTTGCGCCATTCAAAAAAAGCAAACGATTAAATCAATCTAAGGAAGGCGTTGTGGAAAGTAAAAAACACAATAACACGGCAACGATGAAAGATGTTGCTAGTGCCGCGGGCGTTTCGACAGCGACGGTGTCTAGAACACTTATGAACCCGGAAAAAGTTTCTTTGCAAACACGCCAAAAAGTCGAACAAGCGGTGATGGATGTTGGCTATTATCCTCATAACCTTGCTAGAAGCTATAAGCGCAATGAATCAAAGACTATTCTTGTACTCGTTCCTAATATTCGCGACCCTTTCTTTAGTGATGTCGTGTGCGGCATTGAAGAAATTGCCGCTCAAGAAGGCTATTTTGTTTTGATTGGGGACTGTAAACACCAAGAAAAACAAGAAAATGCTTTTATTAATCTCATTATTACCAAACAAATTGATGGCATGGTCTTACTGGGTTCCAATATTCCATTCGATATCTCAACCGAAGAGCAAAAAAACCTCCCTCCAATTGTGATGGCCAATGAGTTCGCACCTGAGCTAAAACTGCCTACCGTACATATCGATAACCTCACCGCCGCATTTAACGCAACACATTACCTACAAAAACAAGGCCATAAACTGATCGCTTGTATTGCAGGCCCTGACCATATGCCTTTAAGCCAATATCGTTTAGAAGGTTATAAAAAAGCCATGTTACGCACAGGTGAAAAACTGCGTGAAAATTATATTATTCGTGGTGATTTTACCCATGAGGGTGGCGCTGAAGCAGTGAAAACATTGATGTCACTTCCTGAACCACCGACAGCTATCTTTTGCCATAGTGATATCATGGCAATTGGTGCGATGTGGCAAGCGAAAAAAATGGGCTTAAAGCTCCCTGATGACCTTTCTTTTGTTGGTTTCGATAACTTAGAGCAAGCAAAATACACCTTGCCAGCCCTAACGACTATCAACCAACCTCGTGCTGAAATTGGCCATCATGCGATGCAATTACTGCTCGAGCAGATTCATGGGCACAATGTTAATCCAGGCTCACGTCTCCTAGATTCTGATTTAATCATTAGAGAGAGCACAAAAGCGCCTAAAAGCTAGTCAAAGTTGCTCAGGTTAAGTAACATGTTAACCCAAATGATGACTAACAATTGATAACTAGTGAATTAATAGCGTGGCACAAAAAGATTATGTAGCTCGAGGGCGCTCATCCGCCCGTAAAAAAAGCAAAGGTAAATCAAAGAAAGCACAAGGACTACCAATGACAACATTGGTTGTTGCTGTCGCGATTGTCGTGCTATTTGTTGGCGGCCTGTTTTATATCACTCAAAATAAAAAGGACACACCACAACCTCAGGTAGCCACTCCCACAACACCGGGTAGTACGCTTCCACCAAAGCCTGAAGAACGTTGGCGTTATATTAAGGAACTCGAACGTCGTGGTGTGGATATGCCAAATATTCAACAGCCGAGCACGGGGAATAATATTGTGCGCCCATCAGATTTAACACCTGAACAGCGCCAGCTATTAGAACAAATTGATTCTGACAGACGCCAGCCTGTCACTAACTTGCAAGAAATACCTGCAAACGGTAAACCAGTACCGCGCTCACAAGTGCTCATCAATGAGCCTGCTCAACCTATCGAGCCAGTACAACGTAAACCGGCGGCCAATATCCCTCCAAAACTTGAGGCTCAACCAACCGCGCCCGCAACTCAACCACAAACGGCACCAAGCACTAAACCGACAAACAGCTTGCAAAATATGGTTGTTCAATGTGGTTCATTCCGTACAGCAGAACAAGCCGAGTCTGTACAAGCTACTTTGGCATTCTCAGGTATTGAAAGCCGTGTAAGCGCAGGTGGAGGTTGGCACCGTATCGTTTTAGGACCTTATTCCAAGTCCACTGCCGAAAAAATGCGTGACCGCGCAGCAGGTGCAGGTGTTTCCGGTTGTATTCTTCGTGCTTCTGGGGGTTGAAAAATTCCTCCTTCCCCCCCATGTACTGTTTTAATGTACTCATGAGCGGTACTTTGTGTCTTCAACCTAGTTCAAGTGATAGTTAATTAGACAACTATCACTTGAATTTAATCTTTTGAAAATCACATTCAACCGCATTCTTTTTTGTAATAAAACCAGGGGCTAACTCATGACAACAATCGTAAGTGTTCGCCGTAATGGCCAGGTCGTAATTGGTGGTGATGGACAGGCGACGATGGGTAATACCGTCATGAAAGGCAATGTCCGCAAAGTTCGCCGTTTATACAACGACAAAGTCATTGCCGGATTTGCCGGTGGCACCGCAGACGCATTCACATTATTTGAACTGTTTGAGCGCAAACTCGAACTTCATCAAGGCCATTTAACGAAAGCGGCCGTTGAACTTGCTAAAGATTGGCGTACCGACCGCATGCTTCGTAAATTAGAAGCCTTGTTAGCTGTCGCTGATGAACACACTTCACTGATCATTACGGGTAATGGTGATGTGGTTCAACCGGAAAACGACTTAATTGCTATTGGTTCCGGTGGCCCATATGCGCAATCAGCCGCACGTGCTTTGTTAGAAAATACAGACTTAAGTGCCAAAGAAATCGCTGAGAAAGCGCTCGCTATTGCAGGGGATATCTGCATTTACACCAACCATAATGTCAACTTTGAAGAAATTTCTTCAAAATCATAAGGATTGCTAGTATGTCCGAAATGACTCCACGCGAGATTGTCAGCGAACTCGACAATCATATTATTGGCCAAAATAAAGCCAAACGTTCTGTTGCAATTGCTCTGCGTAACCGCTGGCGCCGTATGCAGTTAAACGAAGTATTACGTCACGAAGTCACACCAAAAAATATTTTGATGATTGGGCCAACAGGGGTAGGTAAAACTGAAATTGCCCGCCGCCTTGCGAAATTAGCCAATGCGCCATTTATCAAAGTTGAAGCGACCAAATTTACTGAAGTCGGCTATGTTGGTAAAGAAGTTGACTCGATTATTCGCGATTTAACTGACTCTGCCGTTAAAATGGTGCGTTTACAGTCTATCGAAAAAAATCGCTATCGCGCCGAAGAAATGGCTGAAGAACGTATTTTAGACGTTCTTATCCCACCAGCAAAAAATAACTGGGGGCAATCTGAACCAACGGATGAGCATTCTCCAGCCCGCCAAGCATTCCGTAAGAAATTACGTGAAGGCCAATTAGACGATAAAGAAATTGAAATCGAAGTCGCTGCATCCCCTATGGGTGTTGAAATTATGGCACCTCCAGGCATGGAAGAGATGACTAACCAGTTACAATCCATGTTCCAAAACCTAGCAGGCCAAAAACAGAAACCTCGTAAGATGAAAATCAAAGAGGCATTCAAACTGCTAGTTGAAGAAGAAGCGGCTAAATTAGTCAACCCTGAAGAGCTAAAAGAACAAGCGATTGAAGCGGTTGAACAGAATGGTATCGTCTTCATCGATGAGTTCGACAAAATTTGTAAACGCGGTGGCCAAAGTTCGGGGCCAGATGTATCCCGTGAAGGGGTTCAACGTGATTTACTGCCATTAATCGAAGGCTGTACCATTTCCACTAAGCACGGCATGGTCAAAACTGACCATATTCTGTTTATTGCTTCAGGTGCATTCCAAGTTTCGAGCCCATCAGACTTAATCCCTGAACTCCAAGGCCGCTTGCCAATTCGCGTTGAGCTACAAGCTCTGACAACTGAAGATTTTGTGCGTATTTTGACTGAACCAAATGCCTCATTAACTGAACAGTATAAAGCGCTGATGGCAACAGAAGGCGTGAATATTGAATTCACGACTGACGGCATTCGTAAAATTGCAGAATCTGCATGGCAAGTGAATGAGTCAACCGAAAATATTGGTGCTCGTCGCTTACACACAGTGCTTGAACGCTTAATGGAAGATATTTCTTTCGATGCCAGTGACCGTAACGGGCAAACTATCCAAATCGATGCAGACTATGTCAGACAGCACTTAGATGAGCTGGTGGCAGATGAAGACTTGAGTAGATTTATTTTATAATCTTATTAATTATCTGGTTTTCATGTATCCTTAATATACATCGACTAAAGTGCAGCTTTTATCGCTGCACTTTTTTCTATGAAATATTCTGCCCATTGCATTGAAAATACTCAGGTATCTCTCTATATGATGGGTTATTAAATTATTAAGATCACATCTCTAAAGAGTTTGAATTATAGGTAACTGCATGCAGTCGACATCCTCAACAATAAGTCGTAAACAAGCTTGGATTGAAAGTCTCCGCCCTAAAACCCTACCATTAGGGGTGATTGCGATTGTGACAGGCTCTGCACTCGCTTATTTAACTAATAATTTTAAATGGCCTGTCGCTTTATTAGCACTTATCACAGCGGGTTTATTACAGATTTTATCTAACCTTGCGAATGACTATGGTGATGCGGTCAAAGGCTCTGATACGGCTGAACGTATTGGTCCATTACGTGGCATGCAAAAAGGCGTTATCACGCAAGCGGATATGAAAAAGGCACTGAAGCTAAATATTACGGCGGCCTGTCTTTCCGGCTTACTGTTAATTATTGTCGCATGCGAAAAACCCGAGGATGCCATTGGTTTTGTCGCATTAGGGCTTATTGCTATCGTCGCTGCAATTACCTATACCGTGGGCAAAAAACCGTATGGCTACCTGGGGTTAGGGGATATTTCTGTTTTAATCTTCTTTGGCTGGCTAAGTGTTATTGGGACTTATTATTTACAAGCAAATAGTTTTAATATCATCACTGTCCTACCCGCAACGGCTTGTGGGTTGCTCTCTGTCGCAGTATTGAATATCAATAATATGCGTGATATCGAAAATGATATTAAAGCAGGTAAAAATACCTTAGCGGTACGCTTAGGTCCCCAAGGGGCTCGAATTTATCACACCATTATTATTGTTGCGGCTATTTTATGTTTGGCCTTTTTTAATCTAATTTATTTACACGGCTGGAGCGGTTGGCTATTTTTACTCGCCGTACCAATGCTAATGAACCATTTACGCCGTGTTCTCAGCGACCCAACCCCCGAAGGTATGCGCCCTCTATTGGAAAATATGGTGAAAGCTGCACTCGTGACCAACGTTTTATTTTCCATCGGCGTCGTAATGAGCAAATAATATTCACTATTTGTCGTTTTTTTGACTTTTTCCGCCTATTTTTAGGCGGGTAACTTTGCCAAGTACGGTTCAAAAGGGATATACTGGTTGCCTCTTGCAGCAAAAAAGACCTAACTCCTATGAAATATGATACTTCCGAACTCTGCGATATTTACCAAGAAAGCGTCAACGTGGTAGAACCCCTTTTCTCCAATTTTGGTGGACGTACTTCATTTGGCGGTCAAATCATTACAGTTAAGTGTTTTGAAGATAACGGCCTAGTGTATGATTTGCTGGAAGAGGATGGTACAGGGCGTATCCTACTCGTTGATGGGGGCGGTTCTGTCCGTAAGGCACTTATTGATGCTGAAATTGCAAGGCTAGCTGTTGATAACCACTGGGAAGGAATTGTGGTTTACGGTGCGGTTCGTCAGGTAGATACCCTGATGGAACTCGACCTCGGTATTCAAGCTATTGCTGCGATGCCGGCGGGCTGTCCGGATGAAGGCATCGGTGAAAGTGATATTCGTGTTAATTTCGGCGGTGTGACTTTCTTTTCAGGTGATTACCTTTATGCCGATAACACCGGTATTATCCTTTCTGAAGAGCCATTAACACCTTATGAGAACAACGGTTTTGTCGAAGATGACAATATCGACGCATAATCCGTTAAAAATTCTATAAATAAGGGCTGCAATGATTTGCGGCCCTTATTTTTATATTCTACTACGCGAGGTATGACGAAAGTTTCTCTAAACCCTACAATGCGAGATATAACAAAGATTTCTATAAATAATTCGTGTTGTAGGTAGGCGGCAAAGTCGATAAGACCCTAGGAGCATACATAAGTATGTGACTAGGGCGAAGAGACGAAGCCAACACCCCTACAACGCGAAGTATGACGAGAAATTACACTTCTTCCATCTTACCGAGTAAAGTCCGTAAACGCTCTTGCCAAGCTTGCTGCTCTTGTTTTAACTGTTCATTTTCACGCACCAGTGAATCCGTGCCTGATTTTGCTGTTTCAAGCTCTTGGCTTAACGCACCATTTTTATCTTTTAATTCATCGATTTCCATTTGTAACAGTGTGATTGTATCAATCGCTTGTTGCACTTTGGATTCTAGTTTCTCAAATACTTCAAATGACATAATTCTGGTCTCCCTTATCAGCTTTTACACGATTGTAAGTAGCATGATCCTCTGTGTCCAGTTCCTTCCTTCTGAATCGTAATAACCTTCATTAAAAAACACTGGTCAGATCACATCACAAAGGTCGAATCCATCACTATTTTTGATGGTTTTGTTTCGCTTTAGTGATGTAACACACACTTTTCAATTTCGATATTTCTCGTTTATGTTCTTTAACGATAAATTTACAGTTAATGATTTTCGATTAGAAAATCTTAACTTAAAAAAACATTACAATATTTTTCATTTTCGTAGGATAGAAACATATGAGCCAAATGACGACTACATCACTCACGGGTCAGTGCATCTCAGAGTTTTTAGGGACTGCGCTACTGGTCTTTTTTGGTCTAGGTTGTGTTGCTGCCGTTAGAATAGCGGGCGCACAACTAGGCTTGTGGGAAATTAGTATTATATGGGGCTTTGGCGTTGCTTTAGCCGTTTACCTAACCGCTGGCACCTCGGGTGCCCACCTAAACCCAGCCGTTACTCTCGCACTATGGCTATTCGCGTGTTTTGATAAGCGCAAAGTTGTTCCTTATATCATCGCACAGATGCTAGGTGGTTTCTTTGCTGCCGCATTAGTTTACTCAATGTATTCCCCTGTATTTTTCGATTACGACCAAGTCCATCACATCATTAGAGGCTCACAAGAAAGCTTATTTACTGCGGGTGTTTTCTCAACCTACCCAGCACCACAAATTAGTGTTCCTCATGCATTCTTTATTGAGGTCATTATTGCGGCCATTCTTGTTTGCTTAATACTCGCGCTAACCGATGATGGCAATGGTGTCCCACGTGGCCCACTTGCACCATTGTTAATCGGTATTTTGATTGCCGTTATCGGTGGGTCATTTGGCGCGCTCACTGGGTTCGCACTCAACCCTGCTCGTGACTTTGGTCCAAAGGTTGTCGCTTATCTCGCTGGTTGGGGTGATATCGCTCTGACTGGTGGCCGCGATATTCCTTATTTCCTTGTCCCATTGACAGCACCTATTGTTGGTGGTCTGCTAGGCGCATTCGCCTATCGCAAACTGATTGGTCGCCACTTACCTTGCATGGTATGTGAAGAAGAGACCAAAACAGAAAAATTATCCGTTAAAAACACCAAATCCTCGGAACAGGCTTAAATTATGACTACTGAAACCACTATTGCGAAAAAGTATATTGTTGCACTCGACCAAGGCACAACCAGCTCACGTGCTGTCGTACTCGACCATGATGCGAATATTGTCAGTATTTCACAACGTGAATTCACCCAAATTTATCCTAAGCCAGGTTGGGTGGAACATGACCCAATGGAAATTTGGGCATCACAAAGCTCAACACTAGTGGAAGTACTCGCTAAAGCGGATATCCGTACCGATGAAGTCGCTGGGATTGGGATCACTAACCAACGTGAAACCACTATTGTTTGGGAAAAAGCCACAGGTAAGCCTGTTTATAATGCAATTGTGTGGCAATGTCGCCGTACTGCTGACTTTTGTACCCATCTGAAACAAAATGACCGCGATTTAGAAGAGTATATTCGCCAAAACACCGGTCTGGTTGTTGACCCATATTTCTCCGGTACAAAAGTCAAATGGATTTTAGATCATGTTGAAGGTGCACGTGAGCGAGCTGAAAAAGGGGAGTTACTGTTTGGAACTGTCGATACTTGGCTCGTTTGGAAAATGACACAAGGGCGTGTTCATGTCACCGACTATACCAATGCCTCTCGAACCATGTTGTTCAATATCCGTAACCTCGAGTGGGATGACAAAATTCTCAAAGCGCTCAATATTCCACGAGCAATGCTTCCTGAAGTGCGCCCTTCTTCCGAAGTCTACGGGCAAACCAATATTGGGGGGAAAGGTGGGACTCGTATTCCAATTTCAGGAATGGCGGGAGACCAACAAGCCGCTCTGTATGGCCAACTGTGTGTCAAATCAGGAATGGCCAAAAATACCTATGGAACAGGCTGTTTCCTACTTCTGAACACGGGAGAGACTGCTGTACGTTCAAATCATGGCCTACTGACGACTATCGCGTGTGGCCCAAAAGGTGAAGTCAATTATGCACTTGAAGGCGCTGTATTTGTCGGAGGTGCCTCTATCCAATGGCTGCGTGATGAATTGAAATTAATTGATGAATCAACAGACTCAGAGTACTTTGCCACTAAAGTGAAAGACAGCAATGGCGTGTATGTTGTTCCTGCCTTTACTGGTTTGGGAGCTCCATATTGGGACCCATATGCGCGCGGTGCTATTTTTGGCCTGACACGTGGTGCAAACCGCAACCATATTATCCGTGCAACATTAGAATCTATCGCTTATCAAACCCGTGATGTACTTGATGCAATGCAAGCAGATTCAGGTGAGCGCTTAAAAGCACTACGTGTTGATGGTGGCGCTGTCGCCAATAACTTCTTAATGCAATTCCAGTCAGATATTTTAGGTACTCCTGTTGAACGCCCTGAAGTGCGAGAAAGCACTGCATTGGGAGCCGCTTACCTTGCAGGCTTAGCCGTTGGTTTCTGGAGTAATCTTGATGAGTTACAGAGCAAGGCGACCATTGAGCGTGTATTCAAACCAGGTATTGAAACGACGGAACGTAATTTCAAATACGAGGGATGGAAAAAAGCCGTAGCTCGTGCCCAAGAGTGGGAAGATCGTGGCTAATCCATCTTTTAATCTGTTTTATTTCTAATATCCCAAAGGCCATATGAATCATATGGCCTTTTTTATTTTATCCCTACAAGTATGACTTTCTTCTAATAACTAATTAGTTAATCAATGAAAATGCAGTTATTAAAACAATAATAAATTAGACCGTTTTTTGCAGTTTATTTAGAATAATATTTCAATAAAATTCAAAATTAACCCTCAAAAAATGGATTATGGTAATGGATAACCTTAAAATATTTGCTGATGAGATACAGCAAGGCAACTTACAACTAGGATGGTATAAAAAAGGGAGAGTGGCAATTATTCAACAAGATACCGCCTTGATAAATGCATTAAAGGATAACCCTGAACTATCCGCTGACGGCGAAAAAGCATTTAAGTTATTCAATTGGTTAAGTGATAGACCCCGGTTAGCAGGTGAAAATAAAAAAACTTATTTATTGAGTGCGCTCTGTACTGAACATTTCTCTGGATTTAGTTTCCACCCCAAGCAAAATTTATTTGTCGAAAGCTTTAATTCACCCCATGAATGGATTAATGGAGAAACCAGAGCACAAGCTCAGCTCGCTGATTTATTATTACCAAGCGGGCAATGGCATCGCCATTATAACATCGTAGTCTTGCCTGAAAAAGCCAATGACAAACAAGTCGAGCTAGTTCGCCATTGGTTGGAACTCACCGGCGGCAGTTTATTGATAGTCAAAAATAAACACAAAAAACCATCAGCATCGACCCAACAACTCATTGATGAACTTAATCCAGTAGAGCCTATTGAGCAAGCCAGCCGCACCTTAGAAAATCACAGTTTCCAGCAAATTATCACCCTACCAACCCAAGCAATAAACTCATTGAAGCTAACCGATGAGTTACGAAAAAACAGCCAATATTTCTCAATATCTATAGAAAATATGAAGTATAACAAGGTGTTGTCTTTACATGACGTTCCAATTACAAAAACATCATCTTGGCAACAGATTGCCCATTCTGTCGAAACCGATGTAAATAAAATAATGGCAGTAAATCAGCTTCCTGCGGTTAAAATCCGCTATGAAAAGAATACCTTAAAACTTGTTGGTGAAAATATCATTTTTCGCCAGTTCCAATTGAAACAAACAAAACCGGCGATCTCTCGACATGATGCGCAAGAAAGCGTTCCTCAAATTCTACCTATTTTAGTAGCAGAAAACCCAGATGAGCTCCCAAATCAGTTAGTTGTAGGTGCCATAACAGGAAAACTACCAAATAGCCCCCATATTAAGGGTTACAAAATCCTTGAGCAGCCCAAATTTGGTCAATTAACGCTAAATAACACCACCAACGAATGGCAATACATTGCCAATAATGCAAAATTTAAAACCCACTCAGATCAATTTGATTTTATTGCTATGCTACCTAACGGGCAGCAATCCCAACCCTTTTCCATTCAGTTACAAACCGCAAATGCACCACAACTGCGCATTCCTGGTAAACGCACATATTCCACTCCAGACCCTGTTTATCATGAACCTCAACGGCGTTACAACCCAACACCAAGTGATATGCAAATCCATCATATTCAACTTGCGCAAACTCACCTGCAGAATATGACCGATAAGCATATGAGCTTAACGGCTAACCGCTGGGCGTTATTGAATGTAGAAATTACTAGCGAAACGGCGGCTAAATCCCCTAATATTGAAGCCATCGTCAGCAATAAAGAAAGAAAAATATTAGGTCGAGTGAGACTAACTGGCCCGGATCATTTGCCCCAAAAATTAACAGCGCTCCCCCAAAAGATGAATGTTTCCGCACAAAATTGGCATCAGCAACGCTTTACTGCTCCGCTAAAAGGCGAGTGGATACAACCGGATATCAACCTCGTTATCACTGTTAATGGCAAACCCATTATCACCGAAGAAACCAACCAATATGGTCTATTTTCACCTAATGTTACCCTTGATAGCCATCTAATTGTTCAGGTTGATAATCACAGTTTATATCAACAAGGTCATGGCGTTTATTCATCTTCCCCGCTAAGTTGGGGAAAAGAAGCGGTAACAGTTTTACCGATTGGACAGCTCACAGTGCATAGCCTTCCTGCTACAGTGAGTCACCCAAGCTTAACGTCACTTAGGACTGACACCAATAACAACGTCATTCCGTTTATTCATCCTCATTATGATAACCCTGAAGAGATTAACTATCACCCCAGTGCACAAATCCTTTGGGCTTATAATAATAGCCATAAATACCAAACTGCTAACAATGCTGATTCTGATTATCAATATACTGCGATTGAAACCCTACCTTCAAATGTTGGCACTGCGCTATTAGGGCTTGGGTCGCCCAACCACGGTGGCGGGGTTCATGAACCTAACGTGATGTTTCATGAGATTTTTGGTCACGGTCTTGGTTTGCCTCATACCGACATAAAAGGTGAGAATGATCAGTTAATATACCCTTACGACCCTCACAGCCATGGCAAAAACCCAGCTTATAACCAATCTAGGCAATATTATATCACTTATCACGATCTCCATAGTCACTTAAAACAGGCTATGCCGACCATGCTTTCTAGTTTTGTGCCTTTTAGGAGCGGTGCTTATGATGCATTTTTGCCTCATCCTGATGTCTACAACCAAAAAATTCACCAATTTTTAAGCAAAAGAATACGCTGGCAAAGCAATAAAACTAAAGGGGAGGATACTGAAGATGGCGGGTTTGCAGGAGACGGTTTTTATCAACGCTGGGATCAAATTAACAAACAATGGGTCACACTAACTCAACAGAATTACTCAAAATATTATCACCTAACGCAAATTGAGCAATTCCCTCATCAACGTGATGTAGCGATTTATTGGATACAGCATCAGTTTACTAAAATGGCAGATAATACCCCACACCCTTATAGCACCATCACGGTTGACCGTACCATAGGAAGCTTGCCGGCCGATTACCATAACCTAAAAACAGGGGTTGGCCGTCCATTTGATATTAATGGTGACTATGCATTAACCGTCACTTATGCAACTCCGAATGGGTTATCGACCGAAGTATTGCAAATCCGACGTACAGAGAGCTTCAATATTGCAGATAAAGGCGAATTGGTTCAGTTTACTGTACATGAATTGAACTACAAAAAAGAGCTTGGGCAGTTGATCTCCCACTATAACAACCCGGATTCATTAGCTTGCCGTGTATTAACAAACAGTGATGGCTATTTATTACCCAACCAGTTGATTCTCGATAATTATTGGCAAGGTGCCCCTATTTACTGGGCAGCAACAGAAGAAGGCTTAATTGATTTTTCGACAGGTAAAGTCAATCTCGACAAAATCACCTCAAAAAGTGCACTTTGCGCCAAGTGGGTTGAAAAAGGCCGGTTACATCAACAATATTTTTCATTATCTGACCCATTTGGCCAAGATTCGCAGGTTGATACCTCTTTGAACTTTATTGCGCTCAATCACCTTGATACTCACGCAAGGCAATACTCAGCAATACCCGATGTGATCTACTACACAGTCGAGCAACCTTTAGTTGCGGATGTAAACTTCGAACAAACGGTGGATATTACTCACCTAAACTTGCCTGATGGCCAGTACTCTTTTTGGGTCACACTAAGGACAAGTGATGACCAAAAACAAATTCAAGAAAGCATACCAATAGAGGAATGGTATTTTTCAGTACAACAAAATCAATTAACAATAAAAGGCACGATAGACAGTACCCCTGAGTTAAAACTGGATGGAATAATCATTCATATAGACCAACACTTGCAGGACCATACTGTACCAAAGTTGATTTGGCTCCAACAAAACACTCAAAATCCAACAGGACAATTAGCAGAAAATACAAAATTTCTAGATTATAACCAACCAGTGATATTTAATTCAGGAGTCATGTTGCCGGAACTTATATCATCAATGCCAGAAGAGGAACCTAGCTCCTTGTATTCATCGGTGCTATCAATTCCGCCACAAAAGCAAGCTGATATACTGCTAAGCGCGTAATTTGATGGTCAGGCTGTCTTTTGCAGCCTGACCATATCCCATTAAACCATGCGTTCTGAGTGATTCATACGTTTTGCTAAAGGTAACCAGCACAACAATACAAGCGTCGACATTAAAAACATCAACAATCCTAAACTAAACTGCCCGTTCTGTGGTAACAAGGCGGAAACCCAAGTCGCAACACCTGAACCGACATTTTGTAAGCCGCCAACGAGTGCACCTGCGGCACCTGCCAAATAAGGGAAAGGCTCCATAGCCCCTGTCGTTGCTAATGGAAATAACATACCAGCGCCAAAGAAAAATACCGCTGCTGGGACTAACAATGTCCATGTATTCATAATCCCAAACCAGCCTGGTACCCACATCATAAAGCCAGCCAATAAACAAATAAGCACTGAGTGCCACATCAAATTATAAAACGTTTTTCCCTCTCGCCCTGCATACCAAGCGCCAAAGAAAGCGGCAGGAATCGGCAATATAAATAAAATACTCACGGTGATACTGCTTAGCCCTAATACACCGCCCATCAATACACCACTGCTGGCTTCAAATACCGCTATCCCAGCTAACGCACCAACTAGCATGGCAAGGTAAGAGAGAAATGAACCACTTGAAAGTAATTCACGATATGAGGCCAACATTCTGTACTTTTCTGGGGAAACAGGCCGCGTTTCTGGTAGCCAACGATACATACTCAATAATACTGAGGCTCCTAAGATAAATAGGAAAATATAGCAAGCATGCCAGCCCCAAAAGTGCGCTAATATTCCGCCAAACATGGGAGCCAATAATGGGCTGACTAACACCCCCATATTTAATAGGCTATTTGCATAACGCAGCGCTGTGCCTTTATATAAGTCACGAGGCATTGTTCTTGCCATTACACCGGCAACACCAGTTCCTAGCCCTTGTAACCCACTTGCCACTGTAAGTATATTTAGCGTTGGCGCGAAAATTGCCACAACCGTTGAAAATAAGAAAATCGTTAAACCGGTTAAAATAACAGGTCGGCGACCAATTTGGTCAGATAGCGGCCCATAAACTAACTGCGAAAAACCATAAGAAAATAAATAAGCCGCCATTACTTGTTGAACAGCACCAGAGGGCTCATTAAAATAAGCGGCAATTTCAGCAATGACAGGAACATAAATAGTTTGTGTCATTTGGCCGACTGCTGCCAATGCAATTAGCATTAATAGCAAATTAAAATGTTCCAGTTTTCTCATTTTTCTCTCAAATACATCCAATAATTCAAATGCACGCTATTTCGGACACAAAATAACGCCGCATTATTTCATTGTAATAACGCAAAATTATTTAGGTGCTTAATTATCAATATAAAAATACTGCTCTACGCTTTTATGCCATTTTTAATAAATAGCAAATAATGCGTTTTGCTTGAGTGTGACTAAGATAACAAAAGCAGCCATCTTTTCGTAGTAGTGCGACATTTTATATTTTTCAACAATGGCAGTAATATTCGCCAGCATTGTCAACATAACTGTACATTGAACTTTAAAATAGACCAATATTAAGAATAAAACACTGGAACACATTATCGATAAGCATAAATAATGAACTGTTTTAGTATTAAATCCTAGTGAACCATGCTTTGGCTCATTCACATCAAAAATGAGTTATTTTTCAGATGGTCGATTTTAAAATATGAAGAGGTGGGATCTATGGCAAATTGGGTAACAGGAACAGTGATTGAAGCCAAATTTTGGACTGATTCATTATTCAGCTTAGTCATTGAGGCGCCAATTAAACC
Organism: Providencia rettgeri; assembly: GCF_013255915.1. Taxonomy (GTDB): domain Bacteria; phylum Pseudomonadota; class Gammaproteobacteria; order Enterobacterales; family Enterobacteriaceae; genus Providencia; species Providencia hangzhouensis. The sequence goes on from NZ_CP053896.1 coordinate 4,471,851, forward strand.
CTTTACCGCCGGACAATACGCCAAACTGGCACTCGAAATCGAAGGCGAACGTATTCAACGAGCTTATTCTTACGTCAACGCACCTAGTGATAACCGACTTGAATTTTATTTTGTCATCGTCCCCGAAGGGAAACTTAGCCCAAAATTAGCACAATTAAAACCCGATGATACGTTACAGATCACGGATGAAGCAGCGGGTTTCTTCGTTTTAGACGAAATACCCGAATGTAAAAACTTATGGATGTTATCAACAGGTACCGCCATTGGGCCTTTTTTGTCCATCTTACAGGAAGGCAAAGACCTTGAGCGCTTCGAGAACATTGTTTTACTCCACGCTGTCCGTTATGAGAAAGATTTAAGTTATTTGTCCTTAATGAAAAAGTTGGAACAACAATATCAAGGGAAATTAAAAATTGTCACCGTGGTGAGCCGCGAACAATGTACAGGTTCATTATATGGCCGTGTTCCAGCCTTAATTGAAAATCATGCACTCGAAGAGGCTGTTGGCCTAGCCCTTTCGCCTGACACCTGCCACGTTATGCTATGTGGTAACCCTGAAATGGTCAGGGACACTCGCGATACACTAAAAAATAACCGTAACATGGTTAAACATTTACGCCGCAAACCTGGCCATATTTCGAGTGAGCAATACTGGTAATTTAGCATGCTACCCTGAAATATTTTCAGGGTAGCATTCATGTTATATGGTAGTCGGGCCACATGGTATTGACGCTATAAATAATCCACAGTTTCTGTTTCTTCACCATAATGATTAACACCATCCATTCCCATAAAAGCTCCGCAATCAAGTACCATTATCATAGTAATTAATAATGGTAAAAAGCGCCCTATCCCCCATTGCCATACAGGTTCAAATTGGCTGACGTCGATTGAAAAAAGAGCAAACGCCAATAAAATCAGCGCAAACCACCCACCCGATTTTCCACGGTCATGTAAACGCTTCACAAAGATAGCGGCCAAAGGGTAAAGTAGTAAAATAAATAACGATATAGCAAGTGTTTCAGAGAATAGCAGTGCATTTTGTAACAGGGCAATTACCGTCATTAAAATAAAAATGACTGCAATACCTACCCAAAATGGCCGGCGACCGATACGGCCTTTGAAGGAAAAAGCCCATTGTTGTAATGTCATTACCTATAATCCTGATACAATGTGGAAAACTAAAAATGAGTGGCTCAAAAATGACCCAAACTTTATTTCGTTCTGTATACGCCATCATAACCATTTTTGTACTTAGTGTGCCACAACTGGCTTTTGCTCAAAAAGTCCCAACGCTGCCAGATACTGACTTTGAGGTCTCCTATTTGGCCCCTGATGCGCCTTCTTTTAACCTCACTATTCCTGAATTACGTAACCAATTCAATCAAGCATACAAAGACTTATATCTTCATGAATATAAAGTAATTGCTAGCCAAGATATCGCAGCTCCCTATATTCGAGCAGCTTCTCGAATTAACCAACAAATTTATTCCTCTGCGGTGTTAGAACGCGGAAGTGAAAAAATTAAAAGTTTACAGATCACATTACTACCGTCTGATAACCCACAAGAAAACCAAAAAAATCGACAATTAATGGAAAGTTATACCATTGCAATGGTCCGTATATTCGCCCCTGAAGTTTCACAGGATAAAGCCCCTGAACTTACGGAAGCCTTAAATAAATTTATTGCCAATAATAGTGCAACTCACGCGGAAGAAGCTCGATTAGGCGCTTTAAGATATATTTTAGTAAAAAGTGACAATAATGTGCTTACTTTTGCTGTTGAACCGATTAAGCTAGAACAACAAACACCCTAAACTGACTGTGATCACGCTCTAAGAACAAGCATGATGAAAAGCAAAGCTATTATTATCCATTGTTCTTATAATGCAGAAGGTGAATGGCGACAACATTGTCACGTTACGCGTGTAACATAAGCGTGTGATGAATAACTTATTGATTAATCATTCAAACTCTCTGGTTGGAGGAAATAACATGCGACATCCATTGGTAATGGGTAACTGGAAACTAAACGGCAGCACACAGATGGTCAATGACCTCGTCGCTGGCTTGCGTAATGAACTCAGCAGCGTTGATGGCTGTGATGTGGCTATTGCACCACCTGCGATTTATTTGACTCAAGCTAAACATGCGTTAGCAGGCAGTCGCATTGCATTAGGTGCACAAAACGTTGACGTTAACCTATCAGGTGCATTTACAGGTGAAACCTCTGCTGAAATGTTAAAAGATGTTGGCGCCAAATACATCATTATCGGCCACTCAGAGCGCCGTACTTATCACAACGAAAGTGATGAATTTGTCGCTAAGAAATTTGCTGTCTTAAAAGAACAAGGTCTGATCCCAGTACTGTGTATTGGTGAAACTGAAGCTGAAAATGAAGCGGGTAAAACCGAAGAAGTCTGCGCTCGTCAAATCGATGCCGTATTGAATTCTTTAGGTGCAGAAGCTTTCCAAGGTGCCGTTATCGCTTATGAGCCAATCTGGGCTATCGGTACAGGTAAATCAGCAACACCAGCACAAGCACAAGCAATCCATAAATTTATTCGTACTCATATTGCGAAAAAAGATGCAGCCATTGCTGAACAAGTTATCATCCAATACGGCGGCTCTGTTAATGCCAGCAACGCAGCTGAGCTATTTACCCAGCCAGATATCGATGGTGCCTTAGTGGGTGGCGCTTCTCTGAAAGCTGACGCTTTTGCTGTTATTGTTAAAGCGGCTGCTGAAGCGAAAAAATCTAAATAAGGTTATTTTAATACCTTGAGATTAACCGCCAAATATTGGCGGTTTTTTATTTTAATTAATTCCAACTTGAATAAAAGCATCACATCAATATTTTTATTATTCTTATAATTACCAACCATATAATACAATTACCACTTAGTTTTAAATTTAATTAATATTTATTAATTAAATTTAAAAATAACAAATAAACATATGATTAAAAATCTTAAATAAAGTTATAAATAAAAATACACCTTTATACCGACAATAATAAAACTCCCAAAAATAACAACAAGATGCAACTTATTAGATTTTTAATTTATATATACCATTCATCATCTATTAAATAATAACGGTAGACAATCTATAAAAGTTAATACACATTTATCTCTCTAATCGCTCAACTAGATAATTAACACTAATAAAACTCACCCTGAAGGATAAATATGAAATATATAGTTGGTTTAATCTATAGCATCATAATTATATTCCCTACAATTTGTTTCTCTGAATTAAATAATGACTCTTGGCGAGTTAATACCAATATCTATTTGGAAATAGAAGAATATCAAGGACAACGGGATTCATTTAATAATAAAGTCTACGATAAAATCAGCACCGTTGGGCAACTAAAGCTTTTCAACCCGCAATCTGCCTGGCGCTTTGCTCTTGAACACCGCGAATCTTTAAGGAATCATGGCCGTAACTTCACGACTTCACGGGATTCTTACATTAGAAATCGCACGCAAATTGATGCTATCAAGAAAATGATTAACACCCCAACATCAGACTTAGAGCTTGGTTTTCGTTACAGAAAAGAGTCAAACGATGTCGAACCCAACACCAAAGCACGTTCTTCGAATCGTTTATATGGCTTAACTCCTGCCGGCGAGTACCGTTTCAATGATGATTGGTCTTTTAACTTTTGGCTCTCTTATTTTTATTACAGTAATTATTTCAATGACAGCAGTCATGAAGCAGAAACCGAATTTGGTGTGACCTATAAATATTCAGATGCATTAAAAGCAAAATTCACTGTTTATATTGATAACCAATGGGATAAACATTTCAGTACCCGCTTTTTACAATCACAAGTTCGTGCGTACCTACCCATTACCATTAAACCCAACTGGAAAATCACCCCCTATGCACGTTATTTCTTACAAGAAAATACCTATGATAAAAATAATTATTTAACACAGGAAATTAAAAATGGCTTCCGCATTGGCTCTCTCGTGGAATACCAAGTCACCCCATCACTGACTTTATGGAGTGAGTTTGCCTATGAACCTTCAACATGGAAATCACCTAAAAAGAATGGAATTACGTCAGGATATGATAATAAACAAACGCTATACCTAAGTAAAATTGGCGTAAAATACCAATGGTAACCTTTGGTTTGTAACTAACTTATTTCTCTTAAAAAAATAAGCCATGTGAAATATCATATGGCTTATATATTTTAAATTAGAAAACTACTTAAATATAAGAATAAAATATATTAAAAAGTAAATAATTAGTGAAAACATTAATTTTTTACGCTCTACCGTCGATTTAAATACCATTTAATTATAATTTATACTTACGTCACATAACAAAATAATATCAAGTTGAAATTATTCTAGGTTAAAATTAATTATTCTTGATAATTTGCTATTTAATATCAATGAGATAAATAAAGCCCCCTTCTCTATCTATTTGTACTCTATTCCTCTTACTCTGAAAGAGAGAATACTATCAACTGTGAGCACTCTCACATCATAAATATATCCAGCCACTTATTATTTTTTGAAAAATAACTTAGGGAAAATGAAAAATGAAGAAATTCACTTTACTTAGTGCTTGTATTTTCAGTGCATTTTCAATGGCTAACCCAATAACACAAGCCCAATTGAATGAATTATGGCAAGACAAACAAAAGTCTGCACAAGAAATAGTAAATAATATGTCCGAGGCTGAGAAAATTGGTCAGCTCTTCATGTTAGATTTCAGATATTGGAATAAAGACAGCCATGGAGAACCCGCTCCTTTTCTCGTTATGAATGATGAAGTTTCTAAGGTTATCAATCAGTACCACCTCGGTTCGGTGATCCTATTTAGAGAAAATCTGATTGATACACCACAAACTGTGGAGTTAATTAATAAACTTCAATCTTCCCGCAGTAACCTTCCACTATTTATTGGTACCGACCAAGAAGGGGGTTATGTCACCCGCTTACGCGTAGGCACCGAAATGCCCGGAAATATGGCATTAGGCGCAGCACGTAACCCAGCCCTTGCAGAGCTAACAGGGATGATCCACGGATATGAGCTATCCAGTCTTGGTTTTAATATCAATTTTGGCCCAGTTGTTGATGTTAATAACAACCAAAATAACCCAGTGATTGGGGTACGCTCATACTCAGATGATAAAAATTTAGTTGGCTCTCTGGCCACCAGCTATATTCAAGGCATTCATAAATATAATTTATTGACGTCACTTAAACATTTCCCGGGTCATGGAAATGTCTCTGCTGACTCCCATGTTGATTTACCCGTTGTTAATTCCGACGCGAAAACATGGCGAGACACTGAACTCGTCCCATTCAAATACGCGTTATCTCATGGTGCTGATGCCGTCATGACCGCACATATCATTGTACCAGCACTGGATGACGATAAGATCACCACACTTGCAGGTAAACAAGTTGGCACCCCAGCGACGCTTTCCAAACCTATTTTGCATGGTATTTTACGCGATGAGCTCAACTATGATGGCTTGATAGTGACAGATGCCATGGACATGGGGGCTATTGCTGACAACTTCGATATTAATTGGGCGGTAGAAACCTCGTTACTCGCTGGCTCAGATATTATTCTTATGCCAATTAAAATGTGGGACTCCCAAGCGGTTTCTCGTTTAGATAACATGTACCGCTATTTAGAAACACAAGCAGAGAAAAACCCAGAACTGAAAAAACGTATTGATGAATCCGCAAAACGTGTAGTGCTGAAAAAGCTTCAGCAAGAAATTACAGCACAACCAATAGACTTAGTGAAAGCAGAACAAGTCGTCGCATCAAAAGGCCATAAAGATATTGAAAATATGGTTTCTGAACAGGCTATCACATTAATTAAAAATGAGAATGTGCTGCCCTATCAATTAAAACCGCTGAATCGAATTTTCATTATTTCTGATGAAAAGCCACGCAATACCTTAATTCAAAAACAGTTAAATGATATCGCACAGGAAACGGGGGTTGCTATTATTACAGGCGAAAGTGTCGTTAAATTGAATGAAAGTACGCTAACTCAAGATGAAGCAAAAAAACTGGTTCAAAACCAAGATTTAGTATTACTGACGACCTATAATTTAAAGGATACGCCAACGAATGCTCAGCTTATCATTGATGCTGCAAACCAACTTAAAACCCCTATTGTTGTTATCTCTTCACGTAACCCCTATGACATTGCATACCTAAACGATGTAAACGCAAATATTGCCATCTATGGTATTACCGGATTTGATATCACCAATAATAACCGCAATTCGTTAGAAACCAATATTCGCAGCGGTTTACGGACATTATTTGCTAACACTCACGGCCAGCCGCTAAACCCACCTCAAGGGTTGCTACCCGTTAATATTAAAAACCCACAAGGTAACAAAGTGCTGTTCCCTTATGGTCATGGTGAAACCTACTCCACAATCAATTAATTACACAACCTATTAATTATTAACAATGATTTAGCCTTTATACCCCACGGTATAAAGGCCAGACACTAACGCCTTGAACTAAGGCATAAAAAATAAAATATACATAAAAATTAAAGGGTTAAAATGAAAACTTCACTGAATGGTTTACTTTTTGTTACTCTCACAGGATTGACAACATCCGTTTTCGCAGCTGATCAGGTCAATAATGATTACTGGCGCGTTTCTTCCAACGTCTATATGGAACTCGAAAAATTTGAAGGACACCATAATACCAGCGGTCGTAAGGTCTACGACAAAACCACGATGGTTGGCCAGCTATTTTTAGCGAATCCTGAATCAAAATGGAGCTTTTTTCTGGAACATAAGGAATCATTAAGAAGCTACAACCACAATTTCTCAACATCCAAAGACTCTTTTATTCGTAATCGTACGCAAATTGGCGCTACTCGGAAAATGTATGCGAGCGATATTGGTCAGTTCAATTTGAATGTCACCTATCGTAAGGAATCAAATGACTCTGCACCGGGCACACAGGCACGGCCATCGAATACTATGTTTTGGTTAATGCCTAGCGGGACATACAATTTCAATGATAAGTGGGCATTTAACTTTTGGGATGCGGTTTACCATTACGATAATTTCCATGCCCCCAATAGTTATGAGTGGGAATCCGAACACGGACTTGTTTATAAGGTCAACGACTCTGCAACCGCCAAAGTCTATCTATACACCGATTGGACATGGGATAAAGACTTTAATAAGACATGGGAACAAAACCAAATTCGCGGTTATTTTCCTATCACGTTAAACCAGGACTGGAGCGTAATGCCTTATTTTCGTTATTATTTAAATGAACATAACTATGATAGTAACAAACGCACTACCCAGAAAGTTAAAGACGGCTACCGTGTCGGGACACAAGTTTTTTATAACTTAACACCAAAACTAACACTATGGGGCGGCTTCGCGGTTGAACCTAGTACTTGGGAAAACCCAAAAAATGCAGGTATCACCTCAGGTGGCAACAACCGTCAAACATTTTATCTTGGCCAGTTAGGTGTCAAATACCAGTGGCAATAATTAGCCCTAGTTTACATCTCAGATAATACTCAAAATAGTTCGTGCTGTAGCTAGGCGGCAAGAAAAGCTAATCCCTAGAAGCATACACCAGTATGTGACTAGGGTTAGCGAACGTAGCCAACAACGCTACAGTGCGAAATATGAAGAGTATTAGCGTTGGATGATTTCGTCGAACACCCCCCCATTCGCAAAATGAGTTGCTTGTGCCGCTTGCCACCCCCCGAAACTTTCATCTACCGTCAGTAACTTAAGCTCAGGAAACTGCTGCTGATATTTTTGAGCCACTTCCACATTTCGTGGGCGATAGTAGTTTTTCGCTGCAATTTCCTGCCCTTCCGCAGAATAGAGGTGCTCTAGGTAAGCTTCGGCAACTGCCCTGCGGTCACGTTTATCGACAGTTTTATCAACAACAGCGACAGTTGGCTCAGCAAGAATCGAAATACTTGGCGTCACTATCTCAAACTGCCCACTTTCCCCTAACTCATTGATAGCGAGTAAAGCCTCATTCTCCCAAGCAATTAATACATCACCTATACCGCGTTCAACAAAACTATTGGTTGCGCCGCGAGCCCCCGAATCGAGTACTTCCACATTTTTATAGAGCTGTTTAACGAATTGTTTCGCTTTTTCAGGGTCTTGCTGATTTTTATCTAACGCATAGCCCCATGCTGCTAAGTAATTCCAACGTGCTCCGCCGGAGGTTTTCGGGTTGGGTGTCACCACGGAAACGTCTTTGCGGACTAAGTCGTCCCAATCTTTGATATTTTTCGGGTTATCTTTACGAACGAGAAAGACGATAGTCGATGTATAAGGAGCTGAATTATCGGGGAGCTTTTTTATCCAATTTTTATCTATACGGCCACTTTGTGCTATAGCATCAACATCATAGGCTAAAGCTAAGGTAACAACATCGGCTTCTAATCCATTCACCACTGATATGGCTTGCTTACCTGAGCCACCATGAGATTGCCGAACGGTAACGGTATCGCCCGTTTTCTTTTTCCAATAATCACTGAACTCCTGATTATATTGCTGATAAAACTCACGAGTCGGATCATAAGACACATTCAACAATTGAATATTTTTCGCCCAAGCCCCTGTTGCTAACAGCAATAGCAATGCCGTCGTAAATTGTGATTTTGTTACCTGCCATGAACGTGTCATCCACATTTCCTCATTAAATTTATGATAAGAAGAGGCTGACAGATAGCATCAATTACGGGAAATAATTAAAAAGAAAAACTTATAAGAATGAGGAATATGTGAACAAAGAATAAAAGATAAAGACTTACAAATAACCCTCTTTTAAAACGTATCGTTTATTCCACATTAGGAAAAAGCCATGTAACACTCAAAAGGGTTTAAGCGATATTAGCGTTCGCAAAAGTCAGCTGGCCATTTTTATTATGGCCAGCCTTCTGAAAAAGTATATTTGGTAAATAGAGTATTTGATCTGCAACCTAGAATAGGATAAAAACGTTTAAATCTATTTCCTTATTTACAAGAGTACCCTATTATCAATGTTTCCTTAGGTAACAAATAGAAGGAAACACAACCTTGACATTATCATGTCATTTTATTTTCCTGCGGCAATGCTGATTTTGGTAAACCAAAGATTTTGTCAAAAGCCAAATTAAAAAAGAAAGTATAAATTGGGATAAAAATAATTAAGGCAAAATCGAATATTAATGCTTGTAAAAGACTAATTGACAGCCACCATGCAATTAAAGGAATTAAGAAAGCAACTAGTGTTATTTGAAAAAGTATAGCGTGAACAAAACGGCGTCTAAATGTTCTAATACGTGATTTTTGTTTCGATTCCCAATATTCAAATGCGGTATTGAAAATAAAATTCCAACTAACGGCAATAGTAGTTATTACTAAGGCTAATGGCCCTGTAGTTCCTGCTGAATTACCAGAAAGAAAAGCCAGTGCCAATGCTGAAATAAACCAGCCAATAACTTCATAAATCGTTATAAATACAATTCTACGTTTTATTCCCTGCATTTCTCCACCTCCAATATATTATTACCAATAAAATGACAGAGTAAATATTCGTCAATATTAATAAAACTCAGCCACTTAAGTTTTTATCGCAGGAGACAATTTCATCTACTAGAAAGCGGCAAATGATATAACATTAAGTAGTAAAACATCTGATTATACGAAAAACCGTGTTAAATATTCTCGTATTAATCTGGCGACTTTATATAAAACTTTATCAATTATTAGATTTAAATATTTTTTATTAAAAAATTAATTTACCTTAATTATCCATTGTGCTTTTTTAACATCAACAGGTTCAGGAATTAGACGTGCTTTTACAAAAATATCTGCAATTTTTTGTTGCTTCGCAAACGAATCATCACTCATATGAATAAACCCATAATTTACGCGTTGTAATGCTTTTAACCATATATCTTTGCTTAGCCCTGTTGATACTGATAAGACTTCTGAGGTTTCTTGAGGATGTGTATTAACCCATTCACTTTGTTGTATTAGTTGCTCAATAATTACTTCAACATATTTAATTTTTTTTTCAGCAAAGTTACGGCTAGCAAGGAAAAAGGTGTAATGAGGAACTAAATTTTCACCATTAACGATTTGACGGACTGACAAGTTAGTTTCAACTTCAGCTAAAAAAGGATCCCAAATCGCCCATGCATCAGTTGCCCCTTTCTCAAAGGCTGCTCTCGCATCTGATGGTTGTAAATAAACTGGGATAATATCACTGTAATTAAGCCCCGCATGTTGCAATGCGGCCAAAAGTAAATAATTCACATCAGAACCTTTATTTAATGCGATCCGTTTTCCCTTTAAATCATTGATAGACTTAATTGATGAATTTTCAGGAACAATAATTGCCTCTGATTTGGGATTAGCTGGTGAATGACCTAAATAGACAAAATCAGCTTGTGCTGCTTGAGCAAAAATAGGTGGTGCATCTCCCGTCGCGGCTAAATCAATACTTCCTAGATTTAACCCTTCTAACATTTGCGGTCCTGCGGGAAATTCAATCCAATTAATATTAACATCATATTTTTTAAATTCGTTTTCTAACGAACCTCGATATTTTAATATTGCAAAAATATTGGCTTTTTGATACCCAATATTAATTTTTTTCGCTTCTGCAAAAATAAAGTTGGGGTAGATGAAAATCAGTAATAACGAAGCAAATAGTATTAACTTTTTCATAGTAGGACTCCTGATAGGATTAATTACCTCAAATAGTTTTCACTCACTTATTTTGGCCTTGAATCATTGGCAATTGTTTCACCAAATGGCCCAGTATTAATACATGAACTAGAGAAAGAGAACTCTTTTAGTCCTTGTAATAACGGCATTACTAACTCTGCAAACCGGTGTGCTTCCTCTAAATGCGGATAACCTGAAAAAATAAACTTACTAATACCCACGGCTTGATATCCCCTAATTCGTTCTGCAACTTGCTCAGGTGAACCAACTAAAGCCGTTCCGGCTCCGCCTCGAACTAAACCAATACCGGCCCATAAATTAGGTGCAATAAATAAGCTATCTTTAGAGCCATTATGGAGTGCTTGCATACGCTTCTGCCCCATTGAATCCATACGCGAAAAAATAGATTGAGCTTGAGCAATCACTTCATCATCAAGATGTGAAATCAGCTTATTCGCCGCATCAATAGCCTCTTGCTCTGTTTCTCGCACTATCACATGTAAGCGAATTCCAAATTCCAATTGGTTACCCTTTTCATCTGCTAGTTTCCGCACAGCTGTAATTTTTTCAGTTACATCAGCAATTGGTTCGCCCCATGACAAATATGTATTAATATGTTCTGCTGCAACCGCTAACGCAGCTGGCGATGAGCCACCAAAATACAATGGAGGACCTAATGGTTGTACTGGTGGAAATAGCAATCCTGCATTTTCAACATTTATATGTTTTCCTTGATAATTAACTTGCTGCTCTCCACGGATCAACCGTTTATAAACTTCAAGGAATTCCTTTGTCACTTTATATCGCTCTTCATGATTTAAAAAAATCCCATCACCTCTATTTTCTATCGGATCACCTCCTGTAACCACATTTACCAATAATCGTCCATCTGATAGTCTATCCAAAGTAGAGGACATGCGAGCAGCTAGTGAAGGAGGTTGAAGACCTGGTCTAACCGCCACTAAAAAACGTAATTGTTTGGTCACTGAAACCAATGCTGCAGCAATTAACCACGAATCTTCGCAGCTTTTACCTGTTGGGATCAGCACACCATGGAAACCTAAACTATCCACTGCGATAGCAATTTGCTGCAAATAAGGTAATGTCACGGGACGAGCACCTTTCTGAGTGCCTAAATAGCGCCCGTCTCCATGCGTCGGTAAAAACCAAAATATCTGTAGTTCTTGCTGTGCTGTCATGTTTAATCCCTATTCAATTGATAACAATCAGAAATTATTTTTAATACCTCTAAAACTCTGTAAGTGCACTCAATACCTTCGATTCAAGTTCAATCAACCTAGAGTTAGTCAGTGTTCTGGGATAATCTTCATTTACTTGTAAATCAAAATACAGCCCGCCATCCTTTAACATCAATACTCGTTCAGAGGTAAACACAGCTTCATGCACATCGTGTGTTACAAGCACAACGGTAAATTTGTATTCTTGCCATAGCTTAATGATCAACTGCTGCATTTCTATTCGAGTTAATGCATCAAGTGCACCTAAAGGCTCGTCAAGTAATAGTAAACGAGGACGATGAATAAGTGCTCTTGCTAATGCGACACGCTGTTTCTGTCCACCAGATAATGTTGCAGGCCATTCATTAGCTTTATCAAGCAGTCCAACGGCATCTAGCGCTTCAAGTGCCTCATTACGCCATTTTCCTTTAAGTCCAAGCTCTACATTCTCGATAACTTTTTTCCATGGTAGTAATCGCGGCTCTTGGAACATCATGCGTGTATTATTATAAAAATGAGCTAGTGATAGTGTTTCGCTCGTGATTTCCCCTGACGAGGGAAAATCTAAATTAGCTATTAGGCGTAATAAGGAACTCTTACCACAGCCACTGTGCCCAACAATGGCGACAAATTGCCCTGCAGGAATTGTAAAGCTAAGGGATTTAAGTACTTCATGAGCACCAAATTGTTGAGTAATCTGGTTAACATTAACTGTAATGCCTTCATTTCTAAGAGGTTGATTTATCATCATGCTGGAACCTTTTTTTTCTGCCAAGTAGGATGCCAACGCAAAAGTACAACTTCTAATAAATAGGTCGACCAATCTGCTATTTTACCCAGTAAGGCATAAACAATGATGGTAAATACTACAATGTCAGTTCTGAGGAACTCGCGCGCATTCATTGCTAAATATCCGATCCCTGCATTTGCAGAAATGGTTTCAGCAACAATCAATGTTAGCCACATCAGCCCAAGAGAAAAACGGATACCAACCAATATTGATGGCAGTGCCCCTGGAAAAATAACGTGATGGAATAGTTGATATCCATTTAGTCCATAGCTTTTTGCCATCTCAATCAAACCGCGGTCAATATGTCTAATGCCATGTAATGTATTTAAATAAATAGGGAAAAAAGTACCTAATGAGACGAGAAATATTTTAGCTTTCTCATCAATACCAAACCATAAAATAACTAAAGGGATAAGTGCCAAATGTGGTATATTGCGGATCATTTGTATCGAACTATCTAATAAAGTTTCACCTAATCGGGATAGCCCTGTAATTAGTCCTAAAATAAGCCCTATCGAGCCGCCAATAATAAAACCGATAGAGGCACGTAATGTGCTGACAACCATATTTTCCCATAACTCACCACTTTTTATTAACCTCCACCCCGCATTCATTACTTGAAGTGGTTCTGGTAATATACGGTTTGATACCCAGCCTGAATTTACGGAAAATTGCCAAATCATCAGTAAAGCTAAAGGCACTAGCCAACTCAAAAATAAATTACGTTGATAGCTCATTTTTATTCCCCCAATCCAACAATCGAGTATAGTTCAGCTTGTAATATATAATTCCTAGTTTTATTTAGTGAGCGATAAAAAAACGTAAAGTATTATTTACTCTACCAATAATCTCATCATTAAAAATATATTTCTGAGATTGCTCAGAATACTTTGAATGTTTATTACTAATATAAATTCCAATCATAATTTCTTCAGCTTTTAATGCCATCAATAAGGGTTTAAAAGCATAATCCAAGGCTAATTGATGACATTCACTGCCTCCAGACATAATTGGCAATACTCTTTTATTAGCAAATGAACCTTGTGGTAATAAGTCAATTAATGACTTTAACACACCGCTATACGATGATTGGTAAACGGGGGAAGCTATAATAACACCATCTGCTCTATTAACTTTTTTAATAAACAATTCTATTTGAGAATGTTGATATTCTGCTTTTAATAACACACTTGAATCAAATTCATTCACACTAACCCGTTCAATCAATACATTATATTCACCAAGCCATTGCTGAATATAATCAAGTAAGGCAGATGAAAGTGATTTCGAATTTGGACTTCCTGAAATAATAAGAATATTCATATTAACCTCTCTATTGATAACTGACTATTAATATTTATCGAATTAGCCTATGAGAAAGAAATAATTTTTTGTTCTTAGTAATACTATAATCGATATAAAAGAATTGCTTTTTAATTATTATCGGATTTAAAATTTTGAACAGGATGCAAAAAATCAAAAAAAATACCAAAACTACTTGCTTTAAAATTAGAATTCGCAGAATTATTGAATTTCATATTAGCCTAATTAGTAATTAAAAGTAACTGGCCAGAGTTACAGGATTGAATGAATAGTTACTTATGCATTTGATTTTTAATCATTTTATGTTATTACGATTTAATTAAGTGGAAAATCACATTACTGTAATAGACACATTTATCAATGCTGAATATTTTAGCTGTCACTCAGTAGTGGAAAATTTTAATACTCGCTTGATAAATTCATAGGCGGCATCGTAATTACCTTTTAGTATGAAACACCCTGAAAAACTGACTTATTTGTTATTTGTAACAAATGCAAGGAGAGTGTATAGATTACGGATTATAACTATAGATTGTAATCCGTTGACACTAGATTTTTATTCGAGCTTCCTGAACATTTAACTAATTACCCAAATCGGAAAAAAAAATTCCAATTTATGTGTTTATTTTTGAACGTCACTCAATAAACATTAGCATTAATTTAATATTATAAAACTTGGAGGTGAGTATTTATGAAAAAACAAGAACGACAAAAAGCTATTCGAATTAAGTTGATAACTGATAAAAAAGCTTATGTTAGCGAATTAGCTAAAGAATTATCGGTAACTACTCAAACTATTCGTAATGACTTAAATGAGCTATGCCAAAGTACACTATTCTCATTGTTTCATGGTGGCGTACAATTAAAAAACACACCAGATGACGAATCCTTATTTGAACAATCGTTTACAGAAACGATATTAAACGGCTTTAAAAGCGGCAAGGATATTGCACCAAATTCAAATCGAACTACACAAAACAGCTATATTAATGAAAGTGTTTACATCCTAGGTTCGTTTAATGTTGATATTGTCTCTGAAATAACAGCACTACCCCAGATTGGTCAAACCATACGGGCTTCTGCAACACATTTTTATGCCGGAGGAAAGGGGACAAACCAAGCTATCGCTGCGGCTAAAATTAATAATAACGTTCACTTAACGGTTAAATTAGGCTCAGATGAGTTTTCAAAAAAAGCCAAGAGGTATTTAACAAAGACTGAGATTTCATCATTTTCTTTTCTTATAAATGAAATGTCACCAACTGGAATAGCAATCGTATGGGTTTCTGATGCTACTGGTGACAATATGATCAGTGTCACTCTTGGTGCCAACGAAACATTTACCGAAGAGGACATTTTATTAGATATTGATATCATTCGTAATTGCAGAGTATTTTTGACTCAGCTAGAAAACAATTTCCCTATAACTCGTTATGCAATAATGCAGGCAAAACTTGGGAAAGCTATTGTTGTATTGAACCCAGCCCCTTATGTTCCAGAAATCAAAGAAATATTGCATTTAATAGATATTATTACACCAAATAAAATTGAAGCCGAAGCATTATCTGGAGTAGTTATTGACGATATTAATTCGGCAAAAAACGCAGCCAAAAGCATTCATATTCAAGGTGCAAAATCCGTCATTATCACGTTAGGTAATCAAGGTTGCCTAATCTTTGATGGCAAAGTTTATACCCATATTCCTGCCTATAAATCAGCTGTTGTCGATACCAGTGGAGCTGCCGATGCTTTTACTGGAGCACTAGCTGCATACATTGCTAACGGTAAAGAGCTCGTCAATGCAGCGCAGTATGCTTCTGCGTTTGCATCGTTGAAAGTTGAACGTAAAGGCGCATCAAACATGCCCAGTAACTCGCTCGTTTATCACCGTAAGCAGCAATTGTTTAGAGAATTATTCAGTCCCCTAAGCCTATAGGAATAACCAAATGAAAAATAAAATGTTTTATCGCATTATCGGTGCAACTGTCGGAATAGCACTTTCCTCCTTCTTCATCATACCTGCATTTGCCGCCGATACGCAGACGCATAAACCAAAAATTGCCCTAGTCATGAAATCATTGGCAAACGAGTTTTTTCTGACAATGGAGACAGGAGCAAAAGATTATCAGAAAAAAAATATAGATAAGTTTGATTTGATATCTAATGGAATAAAGAACGAAACGGATACGGCAAATCAAATCCAGATTGTAGAGCAAATGATTGTATCTAAAGTGGATGCTATCATCATTGCACCATCTGATTCTAAAGCAATCCTACCTGTAGTTAAGAAAGCAATTGATGCAGGAATAATCGTTATTAATATTGATAATAAATTTGATGAAGGTGTACTCAAAGATAAAAATCTAAATATTCCTTTTGTTGGTCCTGATAATCAAAAAGGAGCTAAAGATATTGGTGATTATTTAGTAAAGCACCTTAAACAAGGTGATCAAGTAGGTATTATTGAAGGCATTCCAACCTCCCGTAACTCTCAACAACGCACTCAGGGATTCCAGCAAGCAATGGCTGAGGGCGGAATGAAAGTGGTTTCTATTCAATCCGGTCAATGGGAAATAAACAACGCTAATGTGGTAGCCGCTGCAATGCTGAGTGAATATCCCGATATCAAAGCACTGTTAGCAAATAACGATAACATGGCATTAGGTGCAGTTTCTGCAATTCGTTCAGCTGGAAAAAAAGGACAGGTTCTGGTGGTAGGTTATGACAATATCGAAGCAATTAAGCCGATGTTGAATGATGGCCGAGTATTAGCAACAGCAGATCAATTCGCTTCCCAGCAAGCTGTATTTGGCATTGATGCCGCACTTGATGCGCTCAAAAATGGTAAAAAACAAAGTGATTTATCCAGCAATATTGAGACCCCAATAAAACTTATTATTAAACAATAGGTTAATCATGGTTCATTGCTTTGGTATTGCACCTTTCGGATATCAGAGCAGCTTACCCGATAAGGTCAGGATATGAAAAATAGGCAAGAGATCCTCGCAATACACGGAATAAGTAAAACCTATAGTGAACCTGTCTTAGTGGATGTGACACTAGCATTATATTCAGGAAAAGTATTGGCTCTGACTGGGGAAAATGGCGCCGGAAAAAGTACCTTAGCCAAAATAATTGGAGGACTAACCAGCGCAACCTCTGGACAAATTATTTATCAGGGAAAACCTTACACGCCTAACAGCAGGAAAGATGCTGAAAAATTGGGTATCCGCATGGTGATGCAGGAACTCAATTTACTGCCCACGCTATCGGTAGCAGAAAATCTGTTTCTCGAACAGCTTCCTCACCGATTTGGTTGGATTGATCGGAAAAAGTTAAACGAAGTAGCTCAACCCGTGATGGCCATGGTTGGATTGCAATCGATCGATCCTAATACACTTGTTGGTAAATTAGGCATTGGCCATCAACAGATGATTGAAATCGCAAGAAACTTAATTGGCGAAAGCCGAGTTCTTATTCTTGATGAACCTACAGCAATGCTCAGTAACCGTGAAGTTGAATTACTGTTTAAACAGATAATGTTGTTTAAAGCCCGAGGTGTTTCATTGATTTATATCTCCCATCGATTAGATGAATTAGCGGTAATTGCTGATGATATTGCAGTACTACGGAATGGCCACCTAGTCTGTGTGGATGATATTAAACGCTATAACAGTGATCAGCTAGTTTCACTGATGGTCGGACGTGATTTAAAAAGTTCATTTAATTTAAATCAGCACCAGGTCGGTCATCCGATCTTGAAAGTGAAAAACTTTAAGCGTGGAAGAATTATTCAGGATACATCGTTCACGCTACACAGTGGTGAAATATTAGGTATTAGCGGTCTAGTAGGTTCTGGACGAACAGAACTTTTACGCGCTATTTTCGGTGCTGATAAAATCGACAGCGGCACATTACAGGTTGGTGATCCGTTAAAAACCGTAGTAATACGATCTCCTAAGGATGCAATTAAGCACGGTATCGCATTGGTTACAGAAGATCGTAAAGGCGAAGGCCTTTTATTACCACAATCTATAGCAGCAAATATCTCCTTGGGTAATAGCGATAAAACAAGCTTTCTATCAATCGTTAGCTCACTTGATGAAACCAATTTAGCAAATAAATATATTAAAAACTTAGGCATCCGCGCGACAAATCCTTCGCAGCCTGTAAAGAGTTTATCAGGAGGTAATCAGCAAAAAGTATTAATTAGCCGATGGTTAGAAAGAGATTGTCAGATTATTTTATTTGATGAGCCCACTCGAGGTATAGATATTGGTGCAAAACAAGATATTTACCAGTTACTGAATGCGTTGACGGCTAAGGGAAAAGGCATTGTTGTCGTTTCCAGTGATTTACGCGAACTCATGCTCATTTGCGACCGTATTGCAGTAATTTCAGATGGCAAACTAGTGAATACCTTTTCACGTGGTGACTGGAGTCAGGAGCAAATTTTAGCAGCAGCATTTTCTGCATATCAGCATGTAGAAAATACTTCTAGCGAATAGCCGAGGATAAAAAATGAATAACAAATTATCGACTAAACAAGCGGCAACAACAAAAGAAACCCCTTATACATCATTGAAAGAGTTAAATAGCTACATCGGATTAATCGGCGCGTTATTGGCGATGATAGTGCTATTTTCATGCCTTAGCACACACTTTTTAAGCATGAATACCTTTAGTACTATTGCGAATCAAATTCCTGACCTAATTGTTATGTCTGTTGGGATGACATTCATATTAATTATTGCAGGTATAGATCTTTCCGTTGGATCGTTGTTGGCTCTTGCAGCAGCTGTGGTAAGCGTAACGTATTTAAATTTCCAATGGCCCCCATGGCTAGCAGCTCTTTCTGGTGTAATGCTCGCAACACTAGTTGGATCACTAACGGGCTTCATTACGGTTGCTTGGCGTATTCCCGCATTTATCGTCTCTCTCGGAATGTTGGAAATGGCTCGAGGAGTAGCCTATCAGTTGACTGACTCTAGAACGGCCTATATTGGTTCTATTTATGATTATATTGCCGACCCGGTTTTCCTCGGAGTATCCCCTTCTTTTATTATTGCCATAGTAGTCATTATAGTCGGGCATTTAGTTTTAACTCGAACTGTGTTTGGCCGTCATTTGATTGGTATTGGTACGAATGAAGAAGCGGTCCGATTATCAGGCATTAATCCCGGGCCTTATAAGATCGCTGTGTTTGCACTTATGGGAGGATTATCTGGTTTGGCCTCACTGTTCCAAGTGGCGCGCCTTGAGGCCGCTGACCCAAATAGTGGTGTTGGAATGGAACTACAGGTTATTGCTGCTGTTGTGATAGGCGGTACAAGCTTGATGGGAGGAAGAGGTTCAATTATATGTACTTTTCTTGGAGCATTGATTATTTCCGTTCTGGCTGCTGGGTTGGCACAAGTTGGTGCAAGCGAGCCCACAAAACGCTTTATAACAGGAGCCGTAATTATCGTTGCAGTGGTACTTGATACATACCGTAGTCATTTAAACAAGAGCTAAACAACCACCTACTAAATGTTAATAAAAGGAAAAAAAATGTCTAAAAATAAAATTATTATCGACTGTGACCCCGGTCATGATGATGCAATGGCTATTTTTTTAGCATTAGGTAATCCGAATATTGATTTACTTGCCGTAACAACGGCTGCTGGAAACAAAACTTTAGATGAAGTCACTTATAATACACGCGCTGTTATGGAATTAATCGGTGCAAATAATATTCCTATCGCAGCAGGTTGTTCTCGCCCTTTAGTCAGGACAATACAAAAAGGTTTAAAAACTCATAAAGTAACAGGTATTGATAGGTCACAACTTCCAGAACCTAAACTACCTATTGATAAACGACATGCCGTTGACTTAATTATTGATACCATTAAATCTCACCCACCAAAAACAGTAACTCTCGTTCCGATAGGGGGACTTACAAATATTGCATTAGCGGCAAGAAAGGCGCCAGAAATTGTAGGATTAGTGAAAGAGGTAGTTTTAATGGGGGGTGGCTACCATACAGGCAACAGCACAGCTGTTGCTGAATTTAATATCCTCATAGATCCTGAAGCCGCCCATATCGTATTTAATGAAACTTGGCCTATCACAATGGTTGGATTAGACCTAGCCTATCAAGCACGCCCAGATGACCAAATCATAGAAAAGATTAAGGCGTTAAATACTCGACTAAGCCATTTTGTTGTTGAGTCCCTCAATAACTACACTGCTAGTTATCGTCAGCAAAAAGGACATAGTGACCATGCCCCAGTTCATGATTTATGCGCTGTTGCTTATGTTATCGACCCATCGATAATGGAAACAATCAAAGCTCCAATTAATATTGAATTGCAAGGTGCTCTAACAACGGGAATGACAGTCACAGATTTTCGTCTACCCATTAAAGCAGAATGCCATACCCAAGCTGCCACTAAATTAGATAATCCGCAATTATGGGATATGTTTATTGATTCCCTTGAGCAATTAGGAAAATAGAGTGATAACCACCCCACATAGCGGGTGGTTTACTCCTTAATTTCTATAGAGGTAATCTGTATTAACAAATAAACCAGATATCAACGGATGCATAGAGCAATGATATTAGTGAAATAGTGAAGACATTTGAACGCTTTTCAAATTAAAGTCTGAGTAACTCATCCTGGAAAGCAACTAAATTACCCTATTTATTCTTAATGCGGCAGAACCAAATGCATTCATACAATGAGTCTCTGAAATGAGATTTCTAGCTCAGCCTAATACCTTAATTAAACTTTGTAATGGTGCTTTTCATATCATATTGGCATAAATACAATCAATTCTGCCGCGCTACAAGAACCGGCTAAAACATTATCAGAACGAACTATTGTCGATTACAAAGCGATATTTAACATCACTTTTCAACATACGTTCATATGCTTGATTAATATTTTCTATATTAATCAACTCAATCTCTGCAACAATATTGTGTTCCCCACAGAAATCAAGTAATTCCTGAGTTTCTTTAATACCACCGATTAATGAAGCCGAAATAGATTTTCTTCCAAGATATAACGGAACTGAACTCGTGTTAAATTCACCGATGTAACCAACAAGAACCAATGTTCCATCTAATGTTAATGTAGAAACATATGGTTTTAAATCATGCTCATAAGGGATAGTATCAATGATGATATCAAACTGATTTTTAATCTCTGCCATCTTAGCTTCATCTGTTGATAACACAACATGATGGGCACCTAAACGGATCGCATCAGCTATTTTGGATTTTGAACTAGTTATTAATGTAATCTCTGCCCCTAAAGCATGAGCTAGTTTAATAGCCATATGACCCAAGCCACCTAATCCCACAATAGCAAGCTTAGTTCCGTTACCCACTTTCCAATGCCTTAACGGAGACCAAGTTGTAATACCAGCACATAATATTGGTGGAACTGCTTTTAAATCTAAATTTTTAGGTACTTTTACAACAAAATTTTCACTGCAAACAATTTTTTTAGAATACCCTCCATAAGTCATTCGTCCATCATAACGATCTAAACTATTAAAGGTTTGAGTTGGACCCTCTTCACAATACTGTTCCAAATCTGATTTACAATATGTACAGTCTTGACAAGAATCTACTATAAATCCAATTCCTACAATATCACCAACTTTAAACTTTGAAACTTTATTTCCTATATTAGAAATACGTCCAACAATTTCATGGCCGGGAACAATAGGATATTGAGAAACACCCCAATCATTTCTACTTTGATGAATATCAGTATGACAAACTCCACAGTATTCAATATCAATTAAAACATCATCTTCGCGAAGATCTCGACGTTCGAAAACAAAAGGAGCTAGTGGACTCTTATTACTTTTAGCTGCATACCCAAGTATTTTTATCGACATAGTATTCTCTTTATTTTTTATATAAATTAATGATTGATTTAATGACAGCGCGAATAAACCAGACTTTAAATAAATTAAATACCATTTACTCTTTATATCTCAAATATAAAATTTAATAATATAAAGTGGCTTATTCACTCACTCCTAATACACAATTAAAATTTTGTTTTTTATTGTTCAATAAACTTAGCAGGATACTTGGCTATTCTTTCTAGAAAAAAGAAATAGTATTTACCGTTATCAACAATGTCGGGAAACCCTTCAATATGCTTACCATCCATTAGCCCGAAAACAATATTATTATCGACTTTCCTAAAGTGGTCAAAGATTGGCACTCCATCATAAATCATGGTTGCAGACGTTTTTCCTCTAAAGCTCACATCAAGAATAGATGCTTCTCCTTTCATTATCTTATTAGAAAAAAGTTTACCCTCATCATTGAAACAAATGATTGGAAGCACATCAAATTTGCTTTTAAACCATTTACCGTACCATTTCATTTCCGCTAAGGCTTTATTCCCCCAATGACCTGTTTTGAAATCACCACCTTTCCACTTACCTAACATCTCATCTGATGTAATTATAGGAAGGGAGTCAAAAAGACTCAGTAAAACTGAATCATCTATAATAGAATTTTTAGAACGTAGATCATAAAATTTTTGAATATTATTCATATAAATATACCTTATAAGTTAAAAGTCTTAGTCTGATATAAGCAGTCTCAGATTACTTACTCATCTAAAGTTTCAATATCTATAAACAGAATTTCGGCTATAACTTTCTTTACTACTCTTCATTACCTTTTTAGGAATCAATGATTTTATCGCTAAGCTGAGTATTAGAAATAATAGGATTAGAGGTGGGCCCTTATTCCGAAAGAAATTTTGCTCATTATATGTATTTACTTTTATTGCCTTGTCGATACATATACAGTAAAGGAATTTAGGAGTACTGCATTGCCTGATATTGGATATTTTTTTGCCTGATAATATTTTTATGGCATTTAAGGGGGGAAATATGGTGTTGCAAGTGTGAAAAAAACATAATATTCACATATGATCTTGCTTGGAAACACTATATGAACAACGAACTATTAAATCTCTGCCGTCACTATGCCGATGCTCGGGCCGTTTTTAACGGTGTTATTACTACACCTGTTTCGGGGTTGACTATCGTACGCTCTATCCATCAAGGAGAATTACAGGTAGCAGTATCAAGGCCACTTGTCGCGATGATGTTACAGGGGCGAAAACGTGTAACAACAGGCTCTAACAGCTTTGAGTATGGTCCCGGAGAAGCGATGGTTATATCCGCAGATATTCCTATAGAGGGCCTGATAACAAAGGCTAGTGCTGGAGAGCCCTATTATTCACTTGTTCTAGAACTGGATATTTCGCTCCTTAGTGAACTCTTGAGCGCTATGAAAATTAAGAGAAATCGATCGGCAAGTAATATCCATATTGAACCCATTCGAACTAATGTGGCAGATACTGCATGTCGTCTGGTAAGGCTGTTCGAAGAACATGAAGCACTTAACATCCTTGGTAAAGGGTTAATACGTGAGTTACATTACTGGTTGCTCAGGAGTGAGCATGGAGAAGCCATCAGGGCTCTTGGTGCAATGGACAGTCATTCTGTGAAAGTGAGTCGTGCAATAGAAAAATTGCGTAATGATTTTATGTACCCAATCAAAATCAAAGAACTAGCCAGTAGCGTAGGTATGAGCGTACCAGTATTCCATAAATATTTCAGATTACTCACCACACTTACCCCTCTACAATTTCAGAAACAACTACGCCTAATTCATGCTAGAAATCAGATGTTAACAAATGGTGTGAGTATCACTCACGCAGCTTCTGCAGTTGGTTATAACAGTGTATCGCAGTTCACCCGTGAATATTCGCGAATGTTTAATATTTCACCAGGACGAGATAACAAACTGTTCAGAGCAAACTTTTCTCAAAAAGGTAAGCATTAACTAAAAATTATTATATGAAGCTTAAGCTCATCGTTAGCATAATTACTCAATACAATTAATAAGTTACCCAACCCAAAACACTCATAATACAAGTGCATCAAATTAACATCAATTAAGTGCAACCATATCCTTCATCGACACGTATGCACGGAATAGCGTACTACACTGAAAATTTGCATCTATATCATAATTGTCGCTTTACCTACCCTTCCAATTGTGGACCGATTGTTGCCATAACCCAATATTGAAAATATACAAACTATATTTACTACTTATGTAAAATAAATCTATTTGTGATTTTTATAAATACTTTTGACAAGCAATGGACTTCAAATAATCAAATAACTATCCCATTAAGCATTGAACTGCATTTGATTGATTTTCATTATATATCCCGCTAGTTTCCCCAAATAGTTTGAGTTGTGACTAGGCGGCGGCTCGGGTGCATACATAAGTATGTGACCCGAGTAACCGAGAGCTGCCAACAACGTCACAGCTCAAAATATGACGAAGAAAAAGAAGAGGAAGAATTAGTACAGCTTCTTCGCCGTATCAAACCAATCCTTCTTAAAGACGCGCTTCATATTCATAACAGCATCAATAATGTCATGATGAACTAATTTTTCATTTTGGATACCAACACAGCGCCCACCATAGCCTTCTAACAGAAGTTGAATGGAATAAGCTCCCATGCGTGATGCCAAAATGCGGTCATAAGCAACTGGAGATCCGCCACGCTGGATATGGCCTAGAACCGTTGCGCGAGTTTCATGATGTGTTTCTTGCTCTATATATTTCGCTAACTCACCCACATCACAAACGTGTTCGGTAATAGCGACAATCGCATGGCGTTTACCTTTTTCAATGCCACGCTTGATTTCAGATAACAGTTCTTCGCGGTCAAAAGCCATTTCTTGCTCAGGTAATACTAAGAATTCACAGCCCCCTGCAATCGCAGCAGATAATGTTAAATCACCACAGTAACGCCCCATGACTTCAACAATCGAAATACGTTTATGGGAAGTCGAAGTATCACGAAGGCGGTCAATGGCCTCAACAACCGTTTCGAGGGCAGTAAAATAGCCGATGGTATAGTCTGTACCAGCAACGTCATTATCAATCGTTCCCGGTAGACCAATACATGGGAACCCTGCTTCCGTCAGTGCTTTAGCCCCCAAATAAGAGCCATCACCACCGATGACAACTAATGCGTCAATATGGTTTTTCTTCAGATTATCAAATGCGACTGCACGCACTTTTTCATCACGGAATTGTGGAAAACGAGCTGAACCTAAAAAGGTACCACCACGGTTAATCATATCCGACACGCTATACCGGTCTAATTGCTTCATGCGGTTTTCATATAAGCCAAGGTAACCGTCAAAAATACCCATGACTTCTAAACCTTCACCTAGTGCCGCACGAACCACACCGCGGATAGCGGCATTCATGCCTGGCGCGTCACCACCACTCGTTAAAACCCCAATTCTTTTAATCTGCTTGACCATGATGACCTCTGATTAATGAACATAAAATTGCAAATCGATAAAACCGTTACGCTGTTAATCTTTTTAACGCTAATTACACTGACTGACTAGTGCTGAATTGATTCACCTAACAGCATAATACGGCAAAGAGTGAATTATGCATCTGCTTTCCATCAAGCTTTTATGTTTTATTGTGATCCAGTTTACATAATTCTAGCCGATCACCCCAATAGGTAAATCCTTCAAGGTAAAAAAAGCCCTAGAGTACAAAATACAGCGTATTACCCTAGTCATACCTTAGTTTGAAATAAAAATTAAGTATTAATGATAACACTTAAATTCCTTCGATGCTGTACCTATAAAACAAAAGAAAAGCACCATTTTGGTGCTCTTTTGATTAACGAACAAAAACGAAAATAAAATGGGATTATGTATAGTAATAACGCGTTAAATGGAAAAAAATAGGCGCAGCAAAACACAATGAGTCAATACGATCCAGCATCCCACCATGCCCCTCAATAATCGCCCCAAAATCTTTAATACCACTATCACGCTTAATTGCTGACATACATAACCCACCCACAAACCCCATAATGGTAATAGCGAATGACATCAGCCCCGCAACCCACCAGCTAAACGGGGTTACCCAGTAAAGGCAAACACCAATGAGTACTGAAGATAATACTCCGCCAATAAAACCTTCAATTGTCTTATTTGGGCTCAACTTAGGCACAATAGGCCGCTTACCCATTAACTTGCCAAAAACATACTGCAACACATCTGAAATTTGCGTCACAATAATCAAGAAAAGTAATAATTTTACGTTTTCGCCTTCATAGCCTTGAATATTCAACATCAATAACGCAGGGACGTGGCTTAAACAAAAAACAGCCACCAACATTCCCCACTGAATTTTTGCAGTGCGTTCAAGAAAATGAAAGGTATCTCCAGCTAAAGCAATACGGGTAGGCAAGAAAAGGAATACAAAAACAGGTACGAAAATTGAAAATAACCCATACCATTCAATACCTACCAATACATATTGCAATGGAATAAAAACAAAGAAGCACCAAAATAATGCCTCGTGGTCACTTCGCCGTGTTGGCGTTAAGGTAATAAATTCTCTTAGTGCAAAGAACGATATCAGTGCGAATAAGATCACGACACCTATATTGCCAAGCACCACAGCAAGTACACAAATAATGCACATAACCCACCATGCGCGGATACGAGCATTCAAATTATCAATGGTTGGGTTACTTTTTTCACCTGAATAACGATATGCAAGAATACCACCAATAACACTAGCAAATACTAGTATCCCAAACACACCTGACAACAATAATACTAATTCCCTGTCCCCAATACTCATGGCATTAGCTCCTCAAGTGCTTCTTTGGCTCGCTGCAAAAAGTCGATTTTATTTTCATTCTCCATAATAGGCTCCAGAGGCTTACCAACGATAGCTGAGCAAATCACAGGCACAACAAGCTTTGACCCCTTCGGTAATACACGATTTAAATTTTCCAAATAGACTGGAACAACTTCAACATCAGGGTATTTTTTCGCGAGATGGTAGAGCCCACTTTTAAATTGACTTAGCGTTTCCCCATCACCACGCGTACCCTCAGGAAAAAATATTAATGAATGCTTTGACTCTAATACTGATTCTAAAGGAGCTAATGTATTATTTTGTGCGGGCTTATCGCCTTTTCTATCGACTAATACAGCGCGAAAAACCTTATTAACTAAATAACGCCGAAATGGTGTCTTAACCCAATAATCTTTAGCGGCAACAGGGTGAACAAAATGGCGCATTAACGGCGGCAACCCAGACCAAATAACCAAACCATCAAGATGACTGGAATGATTAGCATAATAAATACGCGAAGCCATTGAAGGTTGGCACCCGACCCAACGAGTGCGAACGCCAGTTAATAAACGGCAGGTTCCCGATAACAGCATGCCCATTCCCTTAGCTAAAAGAGAAATTCTCTGCACTTTTTCCATCTTTTTTCCTTGCTAACGTTTTATCAAACGAAAATTTGCAAAATTACGAAAAGACCTGAATATCGTTTAATTAACAAGATAGAGAGTCAGTTACAGGAGTACAACGGGATAAGTTCTGATTTATAATATAAGAAAAGTAATATTGAGATAAACAGCAGGGAATAAGTGATTGGTGTAGCAATATATCATCACATTACTACACCAGAACGACATCCAACTAACATCAATAATTAAATATTATTTTTTGTCAGCGGCAATACGGTCACGGATGTTTTGTGCGCGCTCGCTTGATGGTGGGTGAGAATCAAACATACTTGTTTCACTGCTACCCATTTTCGCTAATTTTTCAAAACCAGTAACTAAGCCTTCAGTTTTAACACCGCGTTTTTTCAGTAAATCGTAAGAGAAGTTATCTGCTTCACTTTCTTGGTGCTGAGAGAACTGTGAGTTAATCAGTTTTTCACCCAGTGCAGCAACTTGTGATGCGCTCAGTTGTTCTGCTACGCCACCCGCTGATGATGCAGCAGTACGTGCAGCAACCGTTGCATAAGCAACTTGCATAGCTTTACGTGTATGACCTAATGCAACGTGGCCCATTTCATGACCTAAAACACCTTCAACTTCATTGTCATTCATCACATCCATCAGGCCGCTGTATACACGTACACAACCATTCGCCATCGCCCATGCATTTACATCGCTAGTCATATAAACTTTATAGTTTACTGGGGTACCATCAACTTCGTTACCCAATGCTTTTGCGATTTTATCTAAACGTTTTGCATATTTGCTAGACGCTGGTGCGATTTTGTTTTGCGCATCCATTTCTTTACATGATTCATCACTGAATTTTTTAACGTCTGCATCACTCAGTGTTGCCGCTTGGAATAATTGCATACCTGAGTTAGTCAACATCCCTTGGTCTAAATTTTTACAACCCGTTAAAATGACAGCAGAAACAGCAACTGCCACAAGCGCTTTCATCTTCATAGAACATTTTCCTTTAGTATATAGGTATTATTTTTTAACAACGCTAAAGACTATGAATTTTGCGAAAAATAACAATAGGAATAAAGCCATAATTATCTAATATATGAATTTGATAACGTTTTGACTAAAATTGCAAAATGGGCAGAATATTATTCCAATAATAAGTACTATATAAGCTTCATACAAATAGTACTTAAATTTAGAGTGAAAAAATTCTAACTATTTAATAAATAACTCAATAATGCAAAAATCATTTTCTGTATTTTGCTCAATAGTAAATTGTAGATTCTCTCGATTTTCTTTGATTAGTAGAGTCTCGAATGGTTTTAAATAAAAGCAATCTGAATTAATAGTCACCCCAAAATTAGGGGTAATATTAAAAATTAAGATCTCACTTGCTCCACTGACCCAAGAGTTAATAAGCGCAGTATTCACCCATTGTAAGCGGGCTTGATATTTTTCAGGATTATAGATGACATTAAAATCACGAATTGCACCTTGGATAAGCTCCGCATAAACCTCACTTTCCCCATTAAAAGCAAAAAACTCTTTTTGCTTTAACGTCACCGCAGGGTTCTTATCCACATGTAAAATAAGTCCTTCCCCTTCCAATACTCCAATAATACGTTGTCTATTTTGGAAAAACGAAAATGATCCCGCCGCTTTAACATCTGCAATAGACACTCGCCAATCAAAATCATCTAAACCTTCACCATGACTGCGTGCCAATTCAAGTGTCGACCCTTGGCCATTTTTCCAAGGCATATTGCGATAATCTTGCGTCGTTAATATCTGAGTCATAAAGTAAACCCTACTTTGGTGGATACGTTATTTTTATAGTGAGCTTAGCTAATGGCTAGCCTAATCATAGATAAGCTATTTTTTAGATACTCTTAAACTGTAGCTTTAATCCGAGAGAATTAACGATTTTTATAATCGTCATAAATGTTGGATTTCCCTGTCCTGATAGCGCCTTATATAAACCTTCACGACTCATTCCAACTTCTTTAGCTAATTGGCTCATATTTCTTGCCTTCGCAATATCACCAAGTGCAGCGAGAACTAGACTAGGGTCACCTTCTTCTAGAATTTCGTTTAGATACATTTGTATTTCTTCTTCACTGTTTAAATACTCAGCGATATCAAATTCTTTTAATTTAGTATTCATAGTTCCCCCTCAACTTCACCAAAAAGGAGTTTAGCTTTATGGATATCCTTCTGCTGCGTTGCCTTTGTCCCACCACAAAGTAAAATTACAATAACATTGTTTTTCTGCTTTAGATAAACACGATACCCTTGTCCTTCATGTACCCTCAGTTCCGAAAAGCCATCACCAATGGGTTGAACATCACCATAATTTCCATTTTTTAACCGCCTAATTCTCATTAGAATTTTAGTTTTAGCTCGAATATCTCTAAGATTTTTGATCCAACTATCAAAACATTCCGTTGTTAGAACCGTGATCATAAGACTGCTCCTTGTCTTTATGTTTTTATCTTAGCAATCTTCGTTTAGTTGTCAACTATAGTTAACATCCATGAATAAAGGACTAGTTTAGAAACAAAAAAAAAGCCCCTAACAGGGGCTATAAAAGACAGGGATGGTGTCTATGGCAAGGAAAAACTTCACTTACTGCTACTTCACTACTTACTATGGAACTCAATATATGAAACTAACTAACTTGCATTACTACAGGCATTACTACAGGTACTAACAACTAAATTTACTGAAACTGCATCGCTTGAAATTCCGCCATTTTGTGTTGGTGAATATTTTCAAGCTCAGTTTTCTGCTCTGGCGTTAACAACTGGTACAATTCATGGTGAATTCGAGCCATTTCAACACGTTGTTCCAGTTCTTTTTGCATTCGCTTTTCAAGCTCTTCACGAACCGCTTTGTCATCAAAGCTATCCGCTATAATTAATTTGTGCAGCGCTTCACGTTCTTTAACTAAAGCAGTGTTATCAACATGATAATGGCGCTGTGTTGCCATTAAATCACGTAATTGCTGGCGCTGTTTTTCATTTAACGTGATACCATTAAACATAAAGGTACTGGCACGTTCTTCACTGCTAAATAACTCATGATGTTGAAAGGGCACAACCGCATTGCCTGACGGCGTAGTAGTTGGCTCGGACTGCATCTGTAACATCAAAGGTGTTGAACTTTCATTTGCAGCACTTTGTGGCTCTTCTGCAAAAGCAACCGCTGGCCCGAACACAAACGCAGAAGCTAAAACTAACATTGCGGTTTTATGTACTGTATTATGTACTTTGCTATGTGTTGTTCTCAGCATTTGACACCTTGTCTCCGAACTGTGCTCGTGATTCAATGTGAACAAATATACACCTGTGGCTGCAAACTAGCGTCAGAGCATGTAAAAGAACGTAAAGTCATGGAATCGTACAGATTGTTATCGTATTTTGGCAGTTGGAGGACTTAAAAAATGCATAAAATCCTATTAGTTGATGACGACCGTGAACTCACGTCGCTATTAAAAGAACTGCTGGAAATGGAAGGTTTCAATGTTGTCATCGCCTATGATGGTGAACAGGCATTACAGCAAATTGACTCATCCATTGACCTGTTACTACTTGATGTCATGATGCCGAAAAAAAATGGTATTGAGACATTAAAAGAACTGCGCCAAATCCATCAGACCCCCGTAATCATGTTAACGGCTCGCGGTAGTGAGCTAGATAAAGTTCTGGGCCTAGAATTAGGTGCAGACGACTATCTACCTAAACCGTTCAATGACCGTGAACTGGTCGCGCGTATTCGTGCTTTATTACGCCGCTCTAACTGGAGCGAGCAAACCCAAGGCGACAATAGCAATACCCCTGTTTTACAAGTTGATAAACTGCAACTTAACCCAGGCCGCCAAGAAGCCAGCTTTGATGATGAAATTTTGGACTTAACAGGTACCGAATTTACGTTGTTATATCTGCTCGCACAGCACCTAGGCCAAGTTGTTTCTCGTGAACACCTTAGCCAAGAAGTACTTGGGAAGCGCTTAACACCGTTTGACCGTGCTATTGATATGCATATTTCAAACTTACGCCGCAAACTTCCGGAACGCACTGATGGCCAGCCGTGGTTTAAAACCTTACGTGGCCGTGGATACTTAATGGTTTCTGCCACATGATCAACAGCTTAACCGCAAGGATCTTTGCGATCTTCTGGTTTACCCTCGCACTAGTATTAATGCTAGTGCTGATGGTGCCCAAACTCGACTCTCGGCAAATCACCGTCCTTATGGAAAGTGAACAACGCCAAGGGGAGATGCTTGAGCAGCATATTGAAGCCGAACTCGCACAAGCTCCGATGAATGACCTACTTTGGTGGCGGCGTATTTCTAACGCCATCAAAAAATGGGCACCTCCCGGCCAACGGTTGATTATCGTCACCAGTGAAGGCCGTGTGATTGGTGCTATGCCAAGTGAAATGCAGGTGATACGTAACTTTATTGGCCAGTCCGATAACGCAGATCACCCGAAAAAGAAAAAATATGGACGAGCTGAAATCCTCGGGCCATTCTCCATTCGCGATGGGGAAGACCACTACCAGCTATATTTAGTTCGCCCAGCAAGCAGCCCGCAATCTGACTTTATTAACTTATTGTTTGATAGGCCTTTCTTATTACTGATTGCCACAATGCTGATCAGTGCTCCGTTATTATTATGGCTATCTTGGAGTCTTGCCCGCCCTGCTCGTAAGTTAAAAATGGCGGCCGACGATGTGGCGAAAGGAAATTTACGGCCACACCCAGAGCTAGAAGCCGGCCCACAAGAGTTCTTGTCTGCTGGGAATAGCTTTAACCAGATGATCAGCGCCCTTGATGGTATGGTTAGCGCACAGCAACGCTTAATTTCTGATATTTCTCATGAATTACGAACTCCATTGACACGCTTACAACTAGCAACAGCCTTATTGCGCCGTCGCCATGGGGAAAGTAAAGAGTTAGAACGCATCGAAACCGAGACCCATCGCCTAGATAGCATGATTAACGATTTGCTGGTGCTATCTCGTAGCCAGCACAAAAACGAGATCTTGCGTGAAAATATCAAAGCCGATGAACTTTGGGGCGATATCTTAGATGACGCTAGCTTTGAAGCCGAACAAATGAACAAAACCCTCGAGGTCACTTCTAACCCCGGACCTTGGCCGCTATATTGCAACCCTTCTGCTGTCGGGAGTGCTTTTGAAAATATTGTGCGTAACGCACTACGCTATTCGCACACGCATATTGCCGTTGATTTCAAAGAAGAAAATAACGGTATTTTAATCACTGTCGATGATGATGGCCCTGGTGTTAGCCCTGCTGACCGTGAGCACATTTTCCGTCCGTTCTACCGCACGGATGAAGCTCGAGACAGGGAAACCGGTGGGACTGGTTTAGGTCTTGCAATTGTTGAAACCGCAATAACACAACATAAAGGTTGGGTGAAGGCGGATGATAGCCCATTAGGTGGTTTAAGGTTACAAATCTGGCTACCTGAACACGGCCGGTAAATTAATTTTATTCATACAAATAAACCCCCTTATTTTCATTCTCAATATGGGGGTTTATTTTTTCAGTCAACTTATACCTATTAATAGGGAATAGTCCTATATTGCATCTAGAAACAACAATCTCCAAATACCTAACCAATATAAAACTCTATTTTGCTGTTTTTCACACGCAAAAAAAAGAATAATAGAAAAGAATTTTTGAAATTAGCAACGTACTAGCCTAGTAAAAAGTATATCGCTTTACATCTTAAGATGTTACTAATTCCTATACCTAACATATTAATCTGATATTCTGTTATTACTTAGTTAAAGTGTGATAGCTGAGTTAATAGAAAGCACAGAAGCCCAACTCAATGCAAATTAAGATACTTATAATGTGGCGGATAATAATCATATTTTAACTCTATTTATAGGTTTTCATTTATTAACCTGTTCAATATTAGGCGAACTCAACTTCAAATGGATTTATCAATGAAAAATTTCAAGCTCACTAAGCTAGCAATACTTGCTGTGCTCGGAACCATCAGTGCACAAAGCATTGCAGGGGGATTAGTTCTACCAGATAACAACTTACGCAGTGACCTTGCTTGGCTTTCTGAACGTAACGTTATTCAAATTAGCTTATCCACTTGGCCACTGTCCCAAGAAGAAATCACGCGTTCTTTAAATAATGCAAATATTACTAATAGCGAACAAGAAGCCATTATTCAGCGCATTAAAAAGAACCTTGACCGTAAGAAAAACAGTGTTCAACTAGAAACTCACCTTGCATCTAGCCACAACTCAATGCCACAAGGCTTTGCTCAAAGTGAATATAGTGATATTCGCTATACCGTTTCAGGTAACTACAGCACTGACGATGTAGACTTAAACCTCACCGCGAATGGCGAACGTGCTTTACGTGTTGAAAATGGTTCTGATTACAACCTCAATGGTTCATATGGTGGTGTAAAAATTTGGAACCAGTGGGTAACTTTTGGTGAGATCCCACAATGGTGGGGCCCCGGCCACGACGGTAGCTTAATTCGTACTGATGCCGCACGCCCTATGACTGGTTTCTTAATTCAGCGTGCAGACCAAAGCCCATTTGAAACACCATGGCTTTCTTGGATTGGTTCATGGCAATATCAGTTAACAGCTGCACAATTCAAACAGTATGATCCCAAAAATACTAAACTGATTGGCCTGCGCATGACCATGAACCCAACTGATTTCTTCGAACTCGGTGGTTCACGCGTGGTCATGTGGGGAGGCGATGGCCGCCCTAATAACTGGAATTCTTTCTGGAATGCGATGGGCGGTAGAGATAATACCGGTGACTATCACGATGACCCAGGTAACCAACTGGCCGGTTTAGATTTCAAACTAAAACTTTACCCATTAATCGACTTACCTGTCAGCTTATATGGCCAAATGGTGGGTGAAGACGAAGCTAACCTCTTCCCATCGAAAAACGCCTTTATGGGTGGTATCGAAGGCTACCACACCTTATGGGGCCAGCCACTAAATTGGTATATTGAAGGCGCGAACACCCACACAGAGTGGAATAAAGATAACGTCATGTATCGCCACTTTATCTATACTGAGGGCTACTATCAGCAAGGCGCATCACTAGGCCACGCAATGGGCGGTGACGGTCGCATGCTCACGACCAAAGTGGAATACACTCTCGATGATGACAACCGTGTTAGCACCCGCCTCATGTATGCGAAAGTGAATAAATCTAACTTTGATGGCAACAAGTTATTCCCTAAATCAGAAACCATCAAAGGTGTTGATTTCGGTTGGTGGCATAACTTTGACTATGACATCAGCACTGACGCGAAGGTTTGGGTATCTAAAACTGATTACGAAACACGCAATGACTTAGGTGCAGCCGTTACAGTAAACGTGCCGTTTAAGTGGTAATTGGCACATGTTGAGTACATTTAATCGAAAACGGGTTATGTTTTGGCATAATCCGTTTTTTTATCCAAAAAAAATTGTCATCCTAGTCAAAAATATATTACACATATAATTTCTACCGATTGCCAAGTGAATTAACATGACCAATTAAGCATTTTATTAATCTATTACTACTCTAAATTAGGATAAATATGGAGATATAAGCATCTCGTTTTTATTAAACCCACACTAAAGGCAATGATATATAAAGAATAACTTAACTTAAATATATAATCACATACAAAGCGTAAGAATAGGATTATAACCTGATAATTTAAAATAATTTATTTCATTGCTACTCCCATTAGGACTATTCCCTAACACTATCACAGTGATAGTCAGTAACTAGCTTTAATGGTATTATTAAGCGCTTTTTACTTGACCAAATAAATGCTGAGGCATACCCTTTGGCAGTCAAAAAACAATAAGCTATGCTTATCAATTGAACAAGTTAGCAAAAAATGCAATGTTTTCAATTAATAAGTATGCATTTACAAATTCAATGGTGCTCTGGGACCCGACAACCCAGTGCGGTAGCTATGGGTGTTATTAATTAACACCTTAAAAGTTAACTATAGACCACTTTTAATTTATTACTTATTTAATAACAAGGTTCTCAGTGAAAATATTCGTGACTGGTGGCGCAGGCTTTATTGGTTCTGCTGTTATTCGCCATATTATTAATAATACTAACGACAGTGTTGTTAATATTGATAAATTAACTTATGCGGGAAATTTAGAATCTTTAGCATCGATTTCTGAAAGTTCTAATTATATATTTGCTCAAACCGATATTTGTGATTTCGCAGCCATTAAACAACTATTTGAGCTACACCAACCCGATGCTGTGATGCACTTAGCGGCTGAGTCCCATGTTGACCGCTCTATTGATGGCCCAAGTGAATTCATTCAAACGAATATTATCGGTACCTACACACTATTAGAAGCGGCTCGCCACTATTGGAACCAATTGTCTTCCGAGAAAAAATCTGCCTTTCGCTTCCACCATATTTCAACAGATGAAGTTTACGGTGACCTAGAATCAACAACTGACTTATTCACTGAAACCACTTCTTATGCACCGAGCAGCCCATATTCTGCATCTAAAGCATCAAGCGACCATTTAGTCCGCGCATGGCAACGTACTTATAGATTACCAACCATTGTGACCAACTGTTCTAACAACTATGGTCCTTACCATTACCCTGAAAAGCTGATTCCGCTTATTATTCTAAATGCATTAGAAGGTAAACCACTACCTGTTTATGGTAATGGCCAGCAAATTAGAGACTGGTTATACGTAGAAGACCACGCTAGAGCTCTTTATAAGGTTGTAACCGAGGGCAAAATTTCTGAAACTTATAATATTGGTGGCCATAACGAAAAAGCCAATATTGATGTGGTTAAAACAATCTGCAGCATCCTCGATGAGTTAGTACCAAATAAACCCAATGGTATTAATCACTATGAAGAGTTAATTACTTATGTGACCGACAGACCTGGCCATGACCTTCGTTACGCCATTGATGCTACAAAAATTAAAAATGAGCTTAACTGGGTACCAGAGGAAACATTTGAAACTGGGCTTCGTAAAACAGTGGAATGGTATTTAGCGAATGATGAGTGGTGTAAATCAGTTCAAAACAATAAATATAATAGAGAAAGATTAGGGGCTTAAAAAGTGAAAGGTATTATTTTAGCGGGCGGTTCTGGTACAAGGCTGTATCCAATTACAATGGGAGTCTCCAAGCAGTTACTTCCGGTGTATGACAAGCCAATGATCTATTACCCACTTTCCGTTTTAATGTTAGCAGGAATTCGTGAAATATTAATTATTACAACTCCAGAAGATCAAAGCAGTTTTGAACGTTTATTAGCAGATGGCTCACAATTTGGGATTTCAATCCAATATGCGGTTCAACCTAAGCCTGAAGGATTAGCCCAAGCTTTTATTATCGGGGAAGAGTTTATTGGTTCTGATAGTGTGTGTTTAGTTCTTGGAGATAATATTTTCTGGGGACAAGGTTTCTCTCCTAAATTACAAAATGCAGCAAACACTAAAAATGGCGCTACCGTATTTGGCTATGAAGTACAAGACCCTGAACGTTTTGGTGTTGTTGAATTTGATGAAAAATATAATGCTGTATCTATTGAAGAAAAACCGTTAAAACCAAAATCAAAATATGCGGTAACTGGCTTATATTTCTACGATAACGACGTTATTGAAATTGCCAAAAATATCCAACCTTCTGAGCGTGGTGAGTTAGAGATTACCACTGTAAACCAAATCTATCTAAAAAATAAAAAACTAAAAGTGGAATTACTTGGTCGTGGGTTTGCTTGGTTAGATACCGGAACTCACGATAGCCTTTTAGACGCCTCAAGCTTCGTTGAAACGATTGAAAAAAGACAAGGGTTCAAGATTGCATGTCTAGAAGAAATTGCATTTAGACAAAAATGGCTTACCTCAGAACAAGTGTTAGAAACTGCCAATAAATGCCGAAAAAATAGCTACGGTGAATATTTAATTAATTTAATCGAGAAAGAAAAATGAAACTAGTTAACACCATCGAATTCAAAACTCTCGGGGATGATAGAGGATCTTTAGTTTCATTAGAACAAAATAAAAATATTCCTTTTGAAGTTAAACGCATTTATTACATTTTTGGGACTAAAGAAGGAGTTTCTCGTGGTTTTCATGCACACAAAAACCTACAACAAGTCGCTATTTGTGTAAAAGGTAGCTGTCGCTTTGTCCTTGATGATGGACATAACAAGGACGAAATTATTCTCGATAATCCAAATATTGGCTTGCATATTAGTAACTTTATGTGGCGAGAAATGCATGATTTTTCTGAAGATTGTGTGCTTATAGTGCTAGCCAGTGAGTTATATGATGAAGCAGATTATATCCGTGATTATCATGAATTTATAAATTGGAGTACGCAATGAGTACTTTTTTCCTTAATCCAGTTTACAGAATTAGTCCTTTTACAACCTCAGATTATGCAAAAAACATACAACGTATTAATGCAAGACATGAGCATGAGCATGAGCATGAGCATGAAAAACTTATAATAAAAAATGGCTACAATACATATTTTACTGAGTCAGGTAGACAAGCAATTCAATATTATCTAGCTAGCCTACAGTTAAACTGTGATGATGAAGTTACTATAATAACCACAACATCATCGTACTATATTAGTTCCTGTGTTACAGCCACCGTTGAAAAATATTGCAAGTGGAATAGACAAGTAACAAATAAAACTAAGTGTATTATTGTAATACATGAATTTGGAAAATTATATGAAAACGTGCAGCAACTACTTCAATATAATATACCTATACTTGAAGATTTTGCACATAGCTTTTCGGCACTAACTCACACTGAAAATATTCATGGGGATGCAGCTATATTTAGCTTATCCAAATTTCTTCCTATTAATAGTGGCGGATTAATTTTATCAAAAGCAAAACTATTAGAAATAAAAAATAGTGATGAATATTGCTATTTTTACAAAATATACAGTAATAAAATACCAATTTTCATAAGAAAAAGAAAATTAATTGAAAATTATTATATCAAAAAATTCCAAGAATTAAATCTACGACCATATTTTACTTACCGTAATGACGAGGCTCCAGGTGTGTTCGTTGTTAATATTAACAAACCCATAGATTACCTTCAAAAATTAAAAATTTATCTTCAAAGTAATTTTGTAGAATGTAGTGTTTTTTACAAAAATGAATCTTTATTTTTACCATGCCATCATCGATTAGAATTTGAAGACATAGATTATATTTTTACACTAATTAAAGGGTATATCAATAATCATGATCACTAGTAACATAAAACTTGGAATTAATGTTAATATTGACCCATCCTCCACAATTAATAATATTGAAATATATGATAATGTAAGAATAGCCAAAAATTGCTCTATTTTTGGTTCACGAGATAATATATTAGAAATCCATCAAGATACATATATAGGAATGAATTGCTTTATTAATGGTTATTCAGAAAAAATTATAATTATGAATAATGTGAGTATCGCACAAAATGTATGTATTATGACTGATTCAGGACCAAATGCTAGCAAATCAATGCAAGAATTTTATCCAATAGAAAGAGCTAGTATTTATATTGGCGAACATAGTTGGCTAGGAGTAAACTCAGTTATTCTTCCTGGAGTGACACTAGGTAAATTTTGTGTTGTTGCAGCGAATAGCTTAGTTAAAAATAGCTTTGATGATTATTCTGTAGTTGCTGGTAACCCAGCTAAACTTATTAAGAAATTAAAATAAATATGATTATTATAAAACAATATAGCCCTAGTGATAAAATCATTTGGAACGAGTTTGTCAAGTTAATTAAAAGTGAACATTTTTTCTTTTATCGAGAATATATGGATTATCACTCAGAGCGATTTAAAGATCACTCTTTAATGTTCTTTGATGAAAAAAACACTTTATTGGCTCTCCTTCCTGCCAATATAAGTGATAATATCATATATTCACATCAAGGATTAACCTTTGGTGGCTTACTTATGAAAGCATCAGCAAAACAGAAAGATATATTAGAAATATTCTATGCTATAAAAGAATATCTAAAAAGCGAGAACTATATCTCTCTAATTTATAAAAAAATCCCATATATATATAATAATATTCCAAATGATGAGGATTTATATGGCTTATTTAAAATTAATGCTAAGCTATTTAGAAGAGACATCTCTTCTACAATAAAAATAAAAAATCAAATTAAATACTCTAAAGGTAGAAAATGGATAGTGAAAAAAGCTAAAGATAACGAATTGGTGTATTCAAGAACAGAAAAAATTGATGATTTTTGGGAAAATTTGTGTAATGTTTTATCTGATAATCATAATGTAAAACCTATACACTCCCTACAAGAAATCAAATATCTTTATGAAAAGTTCCCCAATAATATAAAATTCTATACTACAACGCACAACAGTAGGCTCGTATCTGGAGCAGTTATATTTGAAGTATCAGATGTAGCCCACACTCAATATTTGTATAATACCCATGAAGGAAGGGAGGTTGGTGCGTTAGATGGACTAATTGACTATCTAGTGAAAGAAGTATATTCCTCAAAAGAATATTTTGACTTTGGGATTTCAAATGAGAATCAGGGTCAAGTTTTGAATGAAGGGCTAATTGCTCAAAAGGAAGGCTTTGGTGCTAGAGCCGTCGCTCATGACTTTTTCGAGATAAAATCAAATGATTAGTTTTTTGAATTTAAAGAATATAAATGAACAATACCAAGATGAATTAAAACAAGCCTGCTCAAGAGTTATAGATTCTGGTTGGTATATCATGGGTACTGAACTAGAGAATTTTGAAAAAAACTTTTCTAATTATTGTGGAGTCAAACACACCATTGGTGTAGCTAATGGGCTAGATGCTCTAACACTTGTTTTACGAGCTTGGAAAGAGCTAGGCAAAATTAAAGCTGGTGATGAAGTCATTGTTCAAGCTAATACCTATATTGCATCTGTACTTGCCATTACAGAAAATGACTTAATACCTGTATTAGTTGAGCCCGATGAAGATAGCTATAACCTTTCAATTGCAAATATAAAACAAGCTATTACTAGTAAGACAAAAGTGATCTTACCTGTTCATCTATACGGTCAAATTTCTCCAATGCCAGAAATAATGGCTCTAGCAAAGCAATATGACCTTTTAGTACTAGAAGATTGTGCTCAATCTCATGGTGCTATAATTGGCAATAAAAAGTGTGGTAATTGGGGGGATGCGGCGGGTTTTAGTTTTTACCCCGGTAAAAATTTGGGCGCACTAGGCGATGCTGGTGCAATTACCACTAATGATGATGAGCTAGCAAATACACTAAAAGCACTTCGCAACTATGGCTCTCACAAAAAGTATGAAAACCTTTACCAAGGTGTTAATAGTAGATTAAGTGAAATCCAAGCGGCTATGCTTGATGTTAAATTAAAATACTTAGATAAAGAAACAGATACTCGCCAAAGAATTGCGCTAGCTTACCTTGAAAACATTAATAACCCATTAATTAAATTACCATTAGATGCGGAAGAGTATAAAAGCACCATTCAAAGTCATGTTTGGCATTTGTTTGTGATTGCAGCAAGTTATAGAGATTTATTGCAAACGCACCTAACAAACTTAGGTATACAAACTTTAATTCATTATCCAACACCACCTCATAAACAACACGCTTATAAGCAATATAGTCATCTATCACTACCAATAACAGAAAGAGTCCACCAAGAAGTACTTAGTATCCCTATTGGCCCTACCATGACTAAAAATGACGTTCAGCGAGTGATTGACGCCTGTAATTCATTTGTGGCTAAACAATGACGTTAATTAAAACATCCCTTCTTAGCCTGATAGCAACTTTTTTCAAAATGCTTTCAGGCTTAGTGATCAATAAAGCAGTTTCTGTTTATATAGGACCCGCAGGGCTTGCGGTTATCGGACAATTTCAAAATTTTAGCCAAGTAGTTCTAATTGCCGCTCAAGGTGCTATTAATAGTGGTGTTGTAAAGTATACTGCAGAATACGGACAAGATAGCCCAAAGGTGCCAAGCCTATTTAGTACTGCTTTGCGAATAAGTTTAATATCTTCCATTATAGTAGGCTTCCTTCTTATCATATTCTCTTCTTTTTTCTCAAAGAAAATTCTAGATAATATAGAGTATAATTTTGTTTTTATCCTCTTTGGTTTTACAGTAATACTTTTTGTATTAAATGGACTTCTTTTATCCATAATTAATGGATTAAAAGAAATTCGTAGTTATATAAAAATAAATATAATACAGAGCATTTATGCGTTAATTTTCACAAGTTTATTAATTTACTTTTGGGGTTTAAAAGGTGCGCTAGTAGCCCTAACGACTAACCAGTCAGTTATTTTCTTCATTACTCTCTTTATGCTTCGAAAACATACCGTTATTGTATGGGAAAATTTCACTTCTGCATTTGATAAAACAATATCTAAAAAGTTATTTGCATTTTCTGCAATGGCACTTACATCTGCGATAATGGTTCCTACATCACAATTTATTATTCGGGATTATATTGCTACTACACAAGGCCTTGATCAAGCAGGCTACTGGCAAGGTGTATGGTATATTTCTTCAACCTACTTAATGATTGTAACAACGGCCCTAAGTACTTACTACTTGCCTAGGCTTTCAGAAATCACTAGTAAACAAGAGCTAAAAAAAGAAATTTTGCAAGGATATAAGATACTACTTCCAATAGTTATTGTATGCGGACTTATAATCTACCTATTACGTGATTTTATTATTTATTTACTTTTCTCAGATAGCTTCACACCAATGAAACCATTGTTTACATGGCAAATAATTGGCGATATATTTAAAATAGCATCTTGGTTATTAGCTTATGTCATGCTAGCAAAAGCAATGACCAAAACATTTATAATGAGTGAAATTATTTTCTCTATGACCTTTGTTATTTTATCTTATTGTTTTATTTCATTGTTTGACACTGGTACTATAGGAGTAACATATGCCTATTGCCTGAATTACATTCTATATTTTTTAACTATGTTCCTTATCATAAACTTTAAACTCAATCATCAATAATAGTGTTGAAACAATGAATAAAGAAACTATCAGTATTGCAGTTTTTAGCTATAATTCAGAAGGTACTATTTTAGAGACATTAAATAGTATCCAAAACCAAGATTATGGTAGCCAATTTATCGAGTTGCTATTTGGAGATGATGGATCTAAGGATAATACACAGAAAATCATAATGGATTGGTTAGCTATTCATGGTAGTTCTTTCCGTAATATCATAGTAAATATGAGTAATATTAATAAAGGAGTAGTTGCTAATTTTAATTCCACTTGTAAACTGGCTACTTCTGATTGGATAAAGCCAATTGCAGCTGATGATTTATTAGCTTATAATTGCATCTCAGAATTTTATTCATTTGTTACAAAAAACGAGACTCCTTGCGCATTCTGTAAAGTACAGAAATTTACGGGTGAAGATAAGCTGGAGATCCTTCCAAAAAATAACTATTATTTTAGTTTATCGGCTCAAGATCAGTTTGAAAATTTACTTATTGATAACTTTATACCAGCCCCGGGTTGTTTCTTAAAAGCAAGTTTATTACAACATATTGGATATGCAGAAGAAAACTTATGTATGGAAGATTATCCTATGTGGCTAAAAATTGCAGCAGCCAATATACAAATGCCTTTACTTAATAAAACATTAGTTCAATATAGAATAGGAAATAGTTTATCCAAAAATAAATATAAACTTACTAATCCGATACTAGATTACGACACTTATCAAGTTAAAAAGCGATTCTTATCTAAGTTAAACAAAAACAAGATAGTAACTATATTCTATAAAATAGAAATCTCATCATATAAGTTATCAAATTTAATTAAAGTTAAAGTTTTTAGGAATAAAAAAAATAGGGTTACACATACTATTAGTTTGTTTTCACGATTAATGTCTCCTATCTTCACTATTTGTAAAATTAAAAGTAAAATGAAATAATTTAATGAATAATAGCATCCCATAAATACATAAAACAAACCTTCAAAATATAACCCCAGAAACACACAATGAAATTAATTACATACTCATTTCTTCTCTTTCTTTTTATATACAACATTCCAATAATAGGTATCTTTGGAACTGGGTATCTATCATCAATAATTGTTTTTTTTATAATACTAGCTGACAAAAAAAAACACATATTACTAGTAACTTTATTAAAGCAAAAAATTATTTATATCTTACTATCAATATATTTAGCTATTATTATATTTGGGTTCATTAGTACCATATTCAATCATTCCTATGACTTCACAATAAACAGAACATTAATTAACAATATTCTATCTTTATTTTGCTGTTTATTTTTTATCATTCTTTTTTTTGAAAAACCAACAGTTGAAAAACATTTTTCCATTATATTAATACTGCAATCATTTATAATAATTGCTATGATACTATCATCGGACATAAGAGAGTTTATTC
This sequence comes from Providencia rettgeri, assembly GCF_013255915.1. GTDB lineage: Bacteria > Pseudomonadota > Gammaproteobacteria > Enterobacterales > Enterobacteriaceae > Providencia > Providencia hangzhouensis. Next base: position 4,515,781 of record NZ_CP053896.1, read on the forward strand.
AAAGCTATGTTCGTACTGAAGATGAAATAGAATATATGTCTGGTTACGGTGGAGTTAGAGGACTAGGTGTTTCTGGTTCGATGGCTTTTGGTTTAGCAGCTACCATGGGTTTACTTGGCTACATATTCATATTCCATATAAATAATGCCAATAACTCATCAATATATAATATATTTATTTTTTTCATATGCTTCTTTGCCTCTCTTTCTGCAGGTAGGACATCTTTTCTTGGTTTTTTCTTAGGGTTATTAATATTAACATTGTATTCAATCAGCTTAAAAACTACATTTAAAGTATTAAAATATTTAATTATTACTATTTTAATCAGTATATTATTGTATATAATATTAATTAACATCCCTTCTATCAGCGAAATTATCGAAAAATATTCAGCATATGCATTTCAACCAATTATAAACTATCTAGAATATGGTTCTCTATCTGTGACATCAACTGAAAAATTACAAAGCATGTATTTCCTACCAAATGATACATCAACTATATTTTTTGGTGATGGTAAATACACTACGGCTGATGGCTATTATATGTCAACCGATGCTGGATACATGCGCTTTATGCTCTATTTTGGGATTTTAGGTAGCTTACTCCCTTATTTTGGTTTTTTATACTTATGTTTTTATACAATCAATCGTACAAAGATCAATACTAAAAAAAGCAAATGGTTTTTTGGTGGAATTATATTATTATCTTTTATTTATCACTATAAGGGGGAAATAATTTTCTTCAATGTCAGCTATATGAAAATTATATTTATTTACTGTATGTATTACATCCTTATTAATAAATTAAAACCTTCGGACGTTAATCACAGCTAAGAGAGTCGTATGACATTAGACATGTTATATTCCACATTTGAAGATGGCATATATTCCTTAATTAAAAATTTACCTAGTCAGAAAAAAAATATTAAAATTATTATCATTCACCAAGTAACGCCTACTTTCCAAGATGATGAGATTAGTTGTTTTTTCAATAATAGAGATGACATCAAATATTATAAATCGTCTACAAAAGGAGTGGCAAAGAGTAGAAATATAGCGATTAACAAATCAAGTAGTGACATAGTTTTATTTTGTGATGATGACGTTATTTATTCTGCTAACTTTCAAGATATAATACTAAATAAGTATGCAACATATACGGACCTAGGCTTTATTACTTTTGCATATAGCAATCATACAAGCATGAGTGATTTTGCATCTAAATTTTCAAAAAAAGAATTTATACATACACTGAAATCGATATTACGAGTAGGCACTATTGAAGTAACAGCTCGCCGTAGTGTCATTTTAAATAATAACATTAAGTTTCCTGAGGATATGGGAGCCGGTACTAAATACTTTCTTTGTGATGAGCCTGTATTCCTTTCCACATTTTTAAAGAAAAAAGTAAAAGGCATGTATGTACCTGAAATAATATGCTCCCATCCTGAAGAATCAAGTGGCAAAAATTTTAATAATATTGATGCATTTGCTTCACGATATCTGTGTTTTACTCGCATTTTTGGTCGTTTATTAGGTTTTTCACTCTATATTATTTATTTAGTAAAGAATTTTAATAAATTTAATGGATTAATCAGTTTAAAAAATGCTTTATTTATAAAATTTAAAATAAACCATGATCATGAATTAGATAAAAATTAATAGGATTAATATTGAAAATAGCAATCGCAGGAACCGGCTACGTCGGCCTATCTAACGCCATGTTGCTGTCACAAAACCACGAAGTGGTTGCGGTGGACATCATCCCTGAAAAAGTGGCGATGTTAAACAACCATCAATCACCCATTGTTGATGCAGAAATTGAACAGTTTTTAACGGAAAAGACCCTCAATTTCCGTGCCACAGAAGATAAAACTGAGGCCTACACAGGCGCTCAGTACGTCATTGTGGCTACGCCAACCGACTATGACCCAAAAACCAATTATTTTAACACCCAGTCAGTTGAATCTGTTATTCATGATGTAAATGGCATTAACCCTGAAGCAACGATTATCGTGAAATCCACTATTCCAGTGGGCTTTACCGCGCGCTTACGTGAAGAGTTTGGTTATACCAACGTGATTTTCTCCCCTGAATTTTTACGTGAGGGGCGCGCCTTGTGGGATAACTTACATCCTTCCCGTATCGTGGTGGGAGAGCGTTCAGAGCGTGCGAAAATTTTTGCGGATTTGCTACTGGAAGGCGCAATTAAGAAAGATGTGCCCGTGCTATTTACCGATGGAACAGAAGCCGAAGCCATTAAACTGTTTGCCAACACTTATTTAGCGATGCGTGTGGCGTACTTTAATGAGCTCGATACCTACGCAGAAAGCCGCGGTTTGAATGCCCGCCAAATTATTGAAGGGGTCTCTTTAGACCCACGTATTGGTAGCCATTATAACAACCCATCATTCGGTTACGGTGGTTATTGTTTACCGAAAGATACCAAGCAGTTGTTAGCTAACTACGATGACGTGCCAAATAACTTGATTAACGCCATTGTGGAATCGAACCGTACCCGCAAAGACTTTATTTCCGATGCGATTATCGCTAAAGCACCACGCAAGGTCGGTGTTTATCGCTTAGTCATGAAAGCGGGCTCTGATAATTTCCGTGCCTCTGCAGTACAAGGTGTGATGAAGCGCATCAAGGCCAAGGGCATCGAAGTGGTGGTGTATGAGCCGGTTTTAAAAAAAGAAGAGTTTTTCCGTTCGAAGGTTATCCGTGATTTCGACACTTTCAAAGCGGAAAGTGACATTATTCTAGCTAACCGTATGGTGCCTGAGCTGGAAGATGTGGCAGAGAAAGTCTATACCCGCGATTTATTTGGTAACGACTAAAATGAGTATGGTAATCGATAAGCCTTTAGTTTCTGTTATTATGCCCTGCTATAATGCGGAGGATAATATCTTAGAAGCTGTCACTTCTGTGTTGAATCAACATTATCAATCTTTAGAGTTAATTATAATTGATGATAATTCTACAGATAGTACTGTTGATATACTAAAGAGCCTTACTGATCCTCGAATCAACTTAATTTTATCCAACCAGAATCAAGGTGCTGGATATTCTAGAAATAAAGGTATTGAAAAAGCTCAAGGTCGTTTCATTGCTTTTTTAGACAGTGACGATATATGGTTAGAAACCAAACTATCGGAACAAATTACATTTATGCTAAAAAATAATTATTTTTTTACTTTTAGTTATTACCAGCATATAAATCGTAAAGGATTAAGTAATATCATTACAGCACCTAAGTTTACTACCTATAAAAAATCACTTTATGGAAATGTTATTGGGTGTTTGACAGTAATTTATGATACTGAACGTTTTGGGAAGCAATACATGCCTTTAATCAGAAAAAGACAAGATTTTGGGTTATGGTTAAAATTACTTTCTATTGAGAATAAAGCATACTGCTACCCAAAAGTGCTCGCATACTATAGAACTGATTCAGGAATGACTCAAAATAAATTTGATGCAGCTAAGCATCAATGGCAGTTTTATAGACATGTATTAAAACTTAATAAATTACAAACTTTTTGGTATTTTTCATTCTATACTTTGAATGGTTTATTAAAGCATAAACCCTCAGTGCATCCCATCGATAATAAACCAAAAAAATAGACTAAAAAGTAATATTTAAATTGAATTCAACAATTACTAGCTCAAGGAATAGAACGTTTATGAAGCGCCTTTCTGTTACAGTACTTATGCTAACCGCATTAACGGGCTGCACCGTCACCCCTGGTGCCTATATGTCAACCTCAGGCAAAAATGTGGTTGATACGGGTGACCGTGATATTAGCAAATTGGTTGATATCTACCCAATTTCGCCAAAATTGTTGGATGATATGTACACTGCACCTACCATTGCTAAACCCAATGCACAGTTAGAAAAGCAACTGACTCACTATGAATACCGCGTGGGTGCAGGTGACGTACTAACCATTACGGTTTGGGACCACCCAGAGCTCACTATCCCTGCGGGTTCATACCGTAGTGCGCAGGACTCAGGTAACTGGGTTCATTCTGACGGCACTATCTACTACCCGTATATTGGTAAAGTCAAAGTGATCGGTAAAACGGTCACTGAAATCCGTACCCTGATCAGCAACCGTTTAGCCACCTATATCGAATCCCCACAAGTGGATGTGAGTATTGCTGCCTTCCGTTCGCAAAAAATGTATGTATCTGGTGAAGTTGCCAAACCGGGTACGCTGCCTATCACTAACGTTCCACTCACTATCTTAGAAGCCTTTAATAATGCCGGTGGCTTAACCGAGAAAGCCGATTGGGATAATGTCGTGCTTACCCGTAATGGCAAAGAAATCAAAGTGTCATTACAAGATTTGGTTCAGTATGGGGATTTAACCCAAAACTACCTGATGCTACCGGGTGATGTACTATATGTGCCACGTAATGATAGCCAAAAAGTGTTTGTCATGGGTGAAGTGGGTCAACCAACAACACTTACCATTGACCGTGCTGGTATGAGCATTACTGAAGCCCTAAGCAAAGCGAGCGGGATAGACCAAAACACAGCCAATGCGACGGGGGTATTCGTTATCCGCCCAATTAAAAACCAGCCCGCGGAAGACAAAGAGCTTGATGCTCTGTTACCGAAAAAAATGGCCGCGGTTTATCAGCTAGACTTATCGGATGCCACCTCACTCGTGATGGGAACTGAATTTAAACTGCAGCCCTATGACTTAGTCTATGTTACCGCAGCCCCTGTGGTACGTTGGAACCGTCTAATCACTCAGTTATTACCAACTATCGCTTCATATAATCAGTTAACCGAAGGTACCAAGCGTATTCACGACTGGTAATCGATATGTTTAATAATATTCTTGTTGTTTGTATGGGAAATATCTGCCGCTCTCCTACGGGGGAGCGTTTATTACAACAGCATTTTCCCGAAAGAACTGTTCACTCAGCGGGCATTATTGCCAAAAATGACATGCCCGCTTATGACAGTGCCATCCGGATTGCCGAGCAACATCAGGTTTCCCTTGAAAACCATCAATCACGTCGGTTAACTAGCGAAATATGCCATAAAGCAGACTTAATCCTAGTGATGGAAAACGATCATATTGCTAAAATCCACCAACAGTTTCCTGAAACACGCGGTAAAGTGATGTTATTTGGGCAATGGATTAATAAAGCCGAAATCCCTGATCCCCATAAACGCAGTGATGAAATGTTTGAGCACGTTTACCAGTTGATGGAAAAAGCCGCGATTGCTTGGCAAGGCAAAATTTAATTTTATTTATTGGATGACTTAACATTTAACCTATTATGAACACAACAAAAAATAGCTCCCCTGCCTCAGATGAAATCGATCTGCTCGCTCTGTTTAAAGTTTTGAAATCCAACACGATTAAAATTGGGTTTTTTACCGTATTTTTTGCTGCTGTTGCAGTGGCATATAGCCTATTGGCAACCCCTATTTACCAAGCCAATGCGACCTTACAGTATGACAAATTAGGCCAGGTTTCATTACTTGACCAAATGAGTGATGTCATGCCATTTGGTAACAGCAATAACCAAGTCGACTCTGAAATTGAAGTTATCAAGTCCCGCATGGTGTTAGGTAAAACCGTTGCAGACCTGAACCTTGACACTCAAGCAGCTCCTGAAGGCTTTGTCAGTAAATTACTTGGTGAAGTGGCTCCCGTTCATATTGCCCTATTTCAGTTACCTGAAAACTTAATTGGCCAGCCATTTACCCTGACTTATTTAGGGGATAACAATTATTCTCTCAATGTGGATGGCCAAGTATTGCAAGGCAAGGTGGGTGAAGTCCTCAAACAAGGGGAAATTAACTTATTGATTTCCAGTTTCACGGCTGAAACTGGCGAAGAGTTCTCATTAATCAAAAATGCCCGTTACTCCACCATTGACGACTTACGCAACACCCTCACCATCGCTGAAGTCGGTAAAGGTACCGGTATTATCAGCTTAGCCATTAAAGGGGCGGATAAAGCTGAGAATGTTGAAATCCTCAACAGTGTTATCCAAAACTATGTTGACCAAAATACCGAACGTAAAAAAGAAGTCACTAACAATACGCTCGTATTTTTAGATGACTACTTACCCACCATTAAAAAGAAATTAGATAACTACGAAAACCAACTCAATGCCTTTCGTAAAAAGAATGAATCCATTGACCTCTCTTTAGAAGCTAAAGCCGCTCTAGATACTGCATTACAGGTCGAAGAAAAACTTAATGAATTGACCTTTAAAGAAGTGGAAATTCAGCAGCTATATACCCGTAACCACCCCGCTTATCAGTCCCTGTTAGATAAACGCCAACAGTTGTTACGTGAAAAAGAAAAAATCAGTAAAAATATCCAAAAACTGCCTAATACCCAACAAGAAATCGTCCGTTTAACTCGCGATGTCGAAGCGGAACAAGCCATTTATACTCAATTAGTGGCGAAACAGCAGGAACTCAGTGTGTTGAACTCCGGTATTACGGCGGATGTGCGTATTATTGACTCCGCTGAATCCCAACCAAAACCAGTGGCACCGAAAAAATCATTGATTGTTGTTCTCGCCACTATCCTTGGTTTTATTATCGGCTGTGCGTATGTAATTGCCCGCGAGTTCTTTAATAATAAAATTAAGAGCACGGAAGACATTGATGCATTGGGTGTCAACGTCTATGCCACTATCCCATTCTCTGCTCATGAGAAAAAACTCATTGAAGCTGGTAATAAGAGCCCACTAGCGATAGAAAACCCAGCAGATACTGCTGTCGAAGCTATCCGTTCATTACGTACCAGTGTGTACTTCTCGGTGATGAACCAAGGTAACAACCTAGTTATGGTCACCAGTGCGTCACCGGGTGTTGGGAAAAGCTTTGTTACCTCCAATATGGCGGTGGTACTGGCTAACGCAGGTAAAAAAGTATTATTAATCGATACCGACTTACGTAAAGGCCGTTTGCACAAAGCCTTTGGGTTAAACAATAAAGCAGGCTTATCTGACTACTTATCACAGCAAAGCTTAGAATCGCCAACTATTCATGCCAACGTGATTGAAAACCTTGATGTAATTTGTCGTGGTAAAAACGTCACTCACTCTTCTGAGTTATTAATGGGTGAGCGCTTTAAGCAATTATTAGATAAAGTCAAAAACCAATACGATATCGTGGTGATCGATACCGCACCAATCTTAGCGATAACTGACTCGGCGATTATTGGTAAATATGTCGGTACCTCATTACTGATTGCTTTCTACGGTGTGAATACCGTGAAAGATGTTGATCTATCACTGAAACGCTTTAAGCAAAATGATATCGACATTACCGGTGTGATCTTGAATGGTATTGATGCAAGGTCTGACGACTATAACTACCATTACGAATATTAAGACTCAGGAATATTGAGATGAATAATCAACAAGTTCTCGTCACGGGTGGCCTTGGTTACATTGGTAGCCATACCTGTGTACAGATGATCCAGCAAGGAATGCAGCCAGTTATTTTAGATAACTTGCATAATGCTAACCTTGAAGTGCTTAACCGTATTGAAGCTATCACAGGTGTTAAGCCAACCTTTTACCAAGGTGATGTGCGTGATGGGCAAATTTTAGCATCCATTTTTGCTAATCATCAAATTCATTCAGTCATCCACTTTGCTGGGTTGAAAGCTGTTGGTGAGTCGGTACAAAAACCAATTGAATACTATGATGTTAATGTCAATGGCACATTGGTATTAGTAGAAAGCATGAAAAAAGCGGGTGTTAAGAGCCTGATTTTTAGCTCATCGGCAACTGTATATGGCGAGCCTGAGCATATCCCATTAACGGAAGAAGCATCGGTGGGTAATACCAATAGCCCATATGGCACCAGTAAATATATGGTTGAACGTATTTTGACTGACTTAAATATTGCAGATAACGAGTGGTCTATCTCATTGTTGCGCTATTTTAACCCTGTAGGTGCTCATAATTCAGGTTTGATGGGTGAAGACCCTAATGGTATTCCAAACAACCTGACACCATTTATCGCACAAGTCGCAGTAGGTCGTCGCAAAGAGTTAGCAGTGTTTGGCGGTGACTACCCGACAAAAGATGGTACGGGTGTTCGCGACTATATTCACGTGATGGATTTAGCTGATGGCCATATTGCTGCGCTAAATAAAGTCAGTCAGCAAGCCGGATTGCATATCTACAACCTAGGCACGGGAACAGGAACAAGTGTTCTGGAAGTCGTTGCTGCATTTGAAAAAGCTGTTGGCAAGCCAATCCCTTATACTATTTCAGCCCGTCGCCCTGGTGATATTGCTGAGTACTGGTCAACACCTGCAAAAGCTAAACGTGACTTAGGTTGGACGGCAAAATACTCCATTCAAGATATGGCAGATGACGTTTGGCGTTGGCAGTCGATGAACCCTAATGGTTATAACAGCTAACCTCAACGAGTTATTTCTATAGACGAGCCTTTATGGCTCGTTTTTTGTTTTCAGGAAACAAATAATTTTTACGGCTGCTATAAAAGTTCCACATGAAAACAAACCCATTTGCGCGTAAACTCTTCCCATCATTTATTATCACAAATATCAGCTTAACGTTATGCCACACATTGTTTTATTCGAACCAGAAATACCGCCAAATACCGGCAATATCATTCGTCTTTGTGCCAATACTGGCTTTGATTTACATCTTATTCACCCGCTTGGGTTTACATGGGATGATAAACGCCTACGTCGTGCAGGGTTGGACTATAGCGAGTTTGCCGATATCAAACACCATCATGATTATTTTGCTTTTTTAAAAAGTGAAGGGCTAAACCCAGATAATAACCAATCTGAAAGCGGTGCCCGTGTGTTTGCATTAACGACTAAAGGTAAGCCAAGCCATAGCAATGTTAGTTATCAAGAAAATGATTATTTGATGTTTGGCCCTGAAACCCGAGGGCTACCGCCTTATGTGCTAGATAACATGCCAATAGAGCAAAAAATTCGTATTCCGATGTTGGCAGATAGCCGCAGTATGAATTTATCCAACTCTGTGGCAGTGGTTGTGTTTGAAACATGGAGGCAGTTGGGGTATGCAGGGGCGCTGCTAAAGGACTAGACTATAAAAGGAGCTCAGTTTGAGTTCCTTTAGTTTTAATCAATAAAAAAATGCTCTCCACCAATTAATGGGATCAACCTTGCGAGCACACCATCAAGAACCCCCTCATCAGCAACTACCCCAAACTTCATACTTCTATCTTTCCAAGATAGTGTTTGAATAAGGTTTGCCGCAGCAACACACGGAGTATCAAGATTATTTATCCTTACTTCTGTTATGTGCCCTCTAATGCTTGTGCTAATAGGACAACAAATTACCAAGCCTGATTTTTTATTATATTCCACACTGGATAAAACGAGTGCAGGCCGATATTTTCCTATTTCTTTTCCTTTCGTTGGGTCAAAATCTAACCAAATAATATCATTTCGCCTTGGTATGTAACTTTTACTCATTCACCAATTTCCATATCATTAATTTGAGCAAGTTCATCTGAATGACTATTATATTCATTCATATTGTCAAGCAAATAAGCTTCAGAAAACATCCTTATCTTCTTTTTGGGAGAAAGAACCAAATTACCGTTATTAACAGAAATATCAAGACGTTGACCAACCTCAATACCTAATTGTTTTAAGATAGCTGATGGGATAACAATGCCTTGGCTATTTCCCCATTTTTTTATAGCAACGCTCATTTCTCTTACCCCATACTTATTTTTGAGTATATTAGTTTCCAAATGTATAAACATTGTATAACTTCATTGAGGTTAAAGCAAATTTTCGGTCAATTTATATACAGATGAGGGACATCAAAAATGAAAACGATCGAACTAGAACCCTCACAACTCAAATCCCATCCCCATCTTCAAAACCCCAAATACTACCATTAAAGTTTTGATCCATTTCTAAGGACGGTTTATCGCTAGTTGGTTTACCGACAATGCGTGCTGGAACCCCTGCTACCGTGGTGTGTGGTGGAACGGGGTGAAGTACAACAGAACCTGCGCCAATTTTTGCGCCACGGCCAATTTCAATATTGCCTAAGATTTTTGCCCCTGCACCAATCATCACCCCTTCTCTTACTTTAGGATGCCGGTCGCCACAGGTTTTCCCAGTACCGCCTAATGTGACAGATTGCAAAATTGAGACATCATTTTCGACAATTGCCGTTTCCCCAATCACAATACCCGTTGCGTGGTCAAGCATGATGCCACAACCAATACGGGCGGCTGGGTGGATATCGACACCAAAAGAAACGGAGATTTGATTTTGCAAATAAACCGCCAGCGCTTGGCGGCCTTCTTTCCACAGCCAATTACCGATGCGATAGGCTTGCAAGGCGTGGAAACCTTTTAAGTACAATAATGGCGTGGAGTATTTATCAACGGCAGGGTCACGTAAGCGAACCGCCGCTAAGTCCATTGCCGCAGAGAAAATCATACTTTCGTCATTGCGATAAGCGGCTTCCACAATTTCGCGCACTTCAAGAGCAGGCATAATCGGTGAGCTCAGTTTGTTAGCTAGCATATAACTGAGCGCACTGCCTAAATTGTCGTGCTTCAATAATGTCGCGTTAAAAAAACTGGCAAGAAGTGGTTCGCAGTCCGCAAGAGACTTCGCTTCATCTTTAATGAAACCCCAAATTCTATCCAGTTCTTCACGCGACATAATCACTCACCTATCTATTTTTATTAATCATGCAGCTTTGGCATATCGGCAATTTCATCTTTCGTCGCACGCCCTAATAGGGCTTGCGCTGCCTCTAACACATTTTTATGGCGATAGAGGATTTGATAAATTTGCTCAGTAATTGGCATTTCAACACCTGCCCGCTCAGCCAGTGCGCGAACTTCCTTGGTATTACGATAGCCTTCAACCACTTGGCCAATCTCTTTTTCTGCATCTTCAACGCTAACGCCATCGCCTAGCATCATGCCAAAACGGCGGTTACGGGATTGGTTATCGGTACAGGTTAACACAAGGTCACCTAAGCCTGCCATCCCCATAAAAGTTGCAGGGTCTGCTCCCAAAGCTGCACCTAAACGGCTCATTTCCGCTAAACCACGGGTAATCAATGCGGTACGTGCGTTCGCACCAAACCCCATACCATCGGAGATCCCTGCGCCAATTGCGATGACATTTTTTACGGCACCACCCAGTTGCACTCCAACCATGTCAGGGTTCTTATAGACGCGAAAACTCTTGCCACAATGGAATAATTTTTGTAAATCATCACCAAATTGGCTATCGCTTGCCGCCACGGAAATTGCCGTTGGTAAGCCTGCGGCTAATTCTTTCGCAAATGTCGGGCCAGAAAGTACTGCCAGCGGAATTTCATTGCCTAATACCTCACGTGCCACTTCTTGCAACAAACGGCCAGTATCCCTTTCTAAGCCCTTAGTCGCCCAAATAATACGGGAGTCTGCGCGTAAGTATGGCTGGATTTGTTTTAGTACATCACCAAAAACATGGCTCGGTACGACAATCAAGATATTGGGGCTCGCCTCAACGGCGCGTTTTAAGTCCGTTTCGAGAGATAAACTATCAGGGAAAGAAACGCCAGGCAAAAACGCCTGATTACTGCGGTCTTGTTCTAATTGATGAATGTGTTTTGGGTCATGGCCCCATAGCACAACCTGATGTGCATTACGTGCAAGCGTAATGGCTAAAGCGGTGCCGTACGAGCCGGCACCGATCACTGTCATTGAAGCAGTATTCATTAAGCGTCCTGTTGAGCTTCTGAGTTCTGCGCTTGTTCACCTTGTTGCTGCTGTAAATAGTTCATGAACAGTGCATCAAAGTTAACTGGCGCTAAGTTCAATTGTGGGAATGTACCACGGCCCACTAAGCTAGTGATCGCTTCACGTGCATATGGGAACAGGATGTTCGGGCAGTATGCACCTAAGCAATGTGCCATTTGAGTACCTTCAATGCCTTCGATAGAGAAAACACCCGCCTGCTGCACTTCACACAAGAAAGCCGTTTCTTCACCTAAAGTTGCCGTAGTCGTGACACGTAAAACAACCTCATAAACACCTTCAGACAGCTGAGTTGAAGAAGTATCTAAATCTAATTTGATTTCTGGTTGCCACTCGTGTTGAAAGATGTGTGGTGCGTTAGGTGCTTCAAATGAAACGTCTTTTGCATAAATGCGTTGAATTTGAAAGACCATTTCTGAGTTGTTTTGTTCTGACATAGTTTATGTACCTTTAACTTCCATATGAATTTTCCCTGTTATTCTTTGAGCTACAGGGGTGTTCGCTGCATTGCGCTACCCAAGTCACATACTGATGTATGCTCCTTGGATATCTTCACTTGCTGCCTACCTGTAGCCCAAATAATTTAAGGGAAACCCTGTTATTCTGAGCTACAGGGGTGTTCGCTGCATTACGCTACCCAAGTCACATACTGATGTATGCTCTTTGGATATCTTCACTTACTTCTTACCACGAGCTAAAGGAAGGTTTTCACCTGCCCAGCCAGAGATCCCTTCTTTCAGGACAAAGACTTTTTCAAAACCGTGTTGTGCCAGCTGTTCAGCAGGTTTACCTGATTCCATACCACTTGCAGAAACGATAATCACTGGTTTCTGTTTGTGTTTTTCTAATTCACCTAAATTATTCTCTTTAATTTCAGACGGTGTTAAGTTAATAGAATCAATAATGTGCCCTTTACGGAAATCGTCACGAGAACGTAAATCGACAACAACCGCCTCTTCTTTATTAATCAGTGTAATCGCTTGTGAACGAGCAATCACTTTCGTTTTAGAGAAAAGGCCTTTAAAGGTCATAACAACCACAGCCACTAATAGCGCTATCCAAACCAGACTCAATAACATGTTCCGGCTTACAAATTGCATGATTTCTTGGATCATGGGGGGCAATCACTCCCGTTAGTTAAAAACAAATATCAAAGGGTTCTGAGTATACCTTTGTGTTGAGCTAATTACAGCCAATTCCCGCAAACTCGCTTGTTTTTTTTGCGCTAAGGCACGCAAAATTAACACTGTTCACTGAAAAACCGCGTTTCTGTTTCGAGGCGGTACGCAAATATTTTAACATAAACGTGCGAAACAGGTCTAAGTCGTGCTTCAAATAGGCAGTGAATAAGAAAAAAGTATTGAATACTGGCTATACAAAATAAATCAGTGATAATAAAACTGTATTATTTAACTTAATATAGTTCTAGTTCAGGGCAAAAATCCGAATTTATAAATGTTTTCAATACTATTTGTTAGACAGTGCTGGAAACCATCACTTGCAGATGAAATAATCAGCTATTGCATTTAATTGAGGTGATTTATCACGATGGCCAATACACATTATCGAATGAAAATTTCATTTATTCGTCAGGCTATTAGCGCTCTCTTTGGGTTAGGGCTGCTTGTTCTCGCCCCAACACAAACTGTGTTTGCCAACCAGATCACTGAAAATAAAGGCCAGCTACATGATTTACTCAAAAGTATTGCTGAAAAAGAGAAAAGCGTAAAAGAACAACAAGCCAAGCGCTCAGCACTACTTGAGCAACTCAAACAACAAGAACAAAGTATTTCTGCGGCTGGTCGTAGCCTACATGAGACTCAAAACCAGCTAAAACAATTAGATAAAGAAATTGTTTCCTTAAATAGCAATATCAAGCAGCTACAAACCAAAAAACAACAACAAGAGAAATTATTAGCTGACCAACTAGATGCGGCCTTTCGGTTAGGTAAACACCAAGGGTTAACCCTAATGTTCAAAGGTGAAGAAGGCCAACGAGAAGAACGTATTTTGGCCTATTACAGCTATTTAAATCAGGCGCGTGAAAAAAATATTGTTGCTTTAGAAGAAACCACTAAAGAATTACAAGAACAAAAAGAACTCGAACAAAAAAAACAAGCCGAACAAAAAACAACGCTGGCACGCCAACAACAAGAAAAGCGTAAGCTGGATAACGCACGCGCTTCGCGGCAAAAAACCCTAAATGCCCTTGAAAGTACATTAAAAGAAGACCAAAAAAATCTTGCTGTTCTAAAACAAAACGAAGCGAGATTACGCGATAAGATTGCCCGCGCTGAACGTGAAGCCAAAGCCCGAGCAGAGCGAGAAGCCAAAGAAGCGGCACGTATTCGCGTGCAAGTGGCTGAAAAAGAACGGCAAGCCAAACAGAAAGGCTCAACCTATAAACCATCTGAAAGTGAACGCTCACTGATGTCACGTACAGGTGGTTTAGGACGCCCTGCTGGGCAAGCTATTTGGCCTGTTCGCGGCTCATTACTCCATAACTATGGGGATGTCATTTCCAGCGAGTTACGTTGGAAAGGCATGGTTATCGCGGCTAATGAAGGAACCCAAGTCAAAGCTATCGCCGATGGGCGCGTGCTACTGGCTGACTGGTTACAAGGCTATGGGCTAGTTGTCGTCGTTGAACACGGTAAAGGGGATATGAGCCTCTATGGCTATAACCAGAGCGCCTTAGTGAATGTCGGCCAAGAGGTTAGAGCAGGGCAGCCGATCGCCTTAGTGGGTAGCAGTGGCGGCCAAGAGCGACCAGCACTCTATTTTGAAATCCGCAGACAAGGTAAAACCGTAAACCCACGTCCATGGTTAGGCCGATAAATATAGTTAGGGCGATAAATTTTAAATTCAATTAATTAGGATAACGTTATGCTGAAGCACTTACCCATTCGACCACTCATTGTTTTGTCATTATTAATGATGTGTCTACCGGTGAGTGCGGCAAAATTGGCGATTGTGATTGATGATTTTGGTTATCGCGTTAAAGAAGACAACCAAATTCTAGCGTTATCCCCTGCGGTAACTATTGCAATTTTACCGAGCTCTCCCCATGGCCGTGAAGTCGCAGAAAAAGCCCATCAGCAAGGGCGCGATATTCTCATCCATATGCCAATGAAACCATTGAGCAAACAACCGCTAGAGAAAGACACATTAGCTCCATCAATGAGTGCAGAGGAAATTGACCTTATTATTAAAAATGCGATAACCCGAGTTCCTTATGCAAAAGGCATGAATAACCATATGGGGAGCGAGATGACATCAAGCTTACCCGGTATGCAGAACGTGATGCGCAGCCTGTCAAAGTCAAACTTGTTTTTCCTCGATAGCGTAACCATTGGGAATACCCAAGTAGGTAATGCCGCCAAAGAATACGGCGTTCCCACGTTACGTCGCCATATTTTTATTGATAACCACCAATCGGAAGAAGAAACGCGCACTCAATTGAATAAAGCCGTTGCCTATGCGCGCAAACACGGTAGTGCGGTAGCAATTGGCCATCCACACCCATCTACCGTACGCGCCTTACAAAAATACCTTGCCCAACTCCCTGCTGATGTCGAATTAGTGGCCGTTAGCGCTCTGCTTAGTCCTCAATCTTCAACTAAACAACCAACATCATTAAGAATGTTATCTGAAGAAGCGAAAAAAACACCGATACAACCTCAAAACAAGCAAGCAGTACAAGATGAAATAAAAACACCACCAACCAAAGATGCTACTGTTGGGCAACCCGAAGCGGCTAGCCAACCAGAAAATGTGATTATTCCGCAAGACCTCGGTATATGTGAGTTTACATTACCGCCTGCTAAGCCACAGGGGATTGATTTTATTATGTTTGTGGTTGAGAGTATTTATAACGATAAGGCTTTACAACCTTTGTTGGTACAGGGCGATAGAGCCCAAAAGCGCCCGCTTTTCAAGCAACAGCAGTAGATCATTTTCGATTCCCCTTCTTGGTTCAAAAAAGCCAAAAAGGGGAATCGAGATAATTAATTTAATCCCAGTTTAAAATCACTTTACCAGATTGGCCTGAACGCATGATATCAAAGCCTTTTTGGAACTCATCAATCGAGAATTGATGGGTAATTATCGGTGATAAATCCAAACCAGATTGAATGAGTGTCGCCATTTTATACCATGTTTCAAACATCTCACGGCCATAAATTCCCTTAATAAACAGTCCCTTGAATATTACTTGACTCCAATCTGTTGCCATCGAAGCAGGAGGAATTCCTAATAGTGCAATTCTGCCACCGTGGTTCATGGTGTCTAACATGGTCTGAAAAGCTGCTGGTGAACCAGAAACTTCCAGTGCAACATCAAAACCTTCTTTCATCCCCAACTCATTCATCACGTCTTTTAAATTTTCACGACTGACGTTCACTGCACGGGAAACACCCATTTTTTTCGCCAATTCAAGTCGATAGTCATTCACATCCGTGATAACAACATGGCGGGCCCCCACATGTCGGCACACTGCAGCCGCCATGATACCTATAGGGCCAGCACCTGAAACCAGCACATCTTCCCCCACTAAATCAAAGGAAAGAGCCGTATGAACTGCGTTGCCAAATGGGTCAAAAATAGCCGCTATTTCATCAGGGATATTATCGGGAATTTTAAAAGCATTAAATGCAGGGATCACCAGATATTCAGCAAAACACCCTTCTCGGTTAACCCCCACCCCAATCGTATTGCGGCAAAGATGAGTACGGCCACCACGGCAGTTTCGGCAGTGGCCGCAAGTAATATGCCCTTCCCCTGACACTCGGTCACCAATTTTAAAGCCTTTGACTTCCTGTCCAATCGCAACAATTTCCCCTATATATTCATGACCGACAACCATTGGGACAGGAATGGTTTTCTGAGACCATTCATCCCAGTTATAGATATGTACATCCGTACCGCAAATCGCAGTTTTACGAATTTTGATCATCACATCATTGTGCCCGAGTTCCGGTTTCGGAACATCTGTCATCCATATACCTGGTTCAGCTTTCAGTTTGGACAGTGCTTTCATAAAAGACCTTTTATTTGATTATTTTTAGTTTTCTACCAATGCGGGTGAATGCTTCAACAGCGTGTAAAATATCCTCCTCACTATGTGCTGCAGACATCTGAGTACGAATACGTGCCTGGCCTTGCGGTACAACAGGGTAGAAAAAGCCCGTGACATAAATACCTTCATCGAGTAGCTCTTTCGCAAAAATTTGGGCGAGTTTGGCATCACCTAACATAACAGGGATGATGGCGTGGTCAGCGCCAGCAAGGGTAAAACCCGCTGTGGTCATTTTTTCTCTAAATAACACGGCATTACGCCATAATTTTTCACGTAATGAATGGCCTTCTTTCATCATATCAATCACTTTGATAGATGCGGCAACAATCGCAGGAGCGAGGGAATTCGAAAACAAATAAGGGCGAGAACGCTGACGCAGCCATTCAACTACCTCTTTTTTCGCTGCCGTATAACCACCAGATGCGCCGCCAAGGGCTTTACCTAATGTCCCCGTGATAATATCGATACGCCCCATCACATCGCAGTACTCATGGCTACCACGACCATTTTCCCCAACAAAACCAACAGCATGTGAGTCATCCACCATCACCAACGCTTGGTATTCATCCGCAAGGTCACAAATGGATTTTAAATCAGCGATAACGCCATCCATTGAGAACACGCCATCTGTGGCAATTAAAATATGGCGAGCCCCTGCTGTTTTGGCTTCCTCTAAACGTACTTTCAATTCCACCATATTATTATTGCTGTAGCGGTAGCGTTTTGCCTTGCTTAGCCTAACCCCATCAATAATGGATGCATGATTTAATGCATCTGAAATAATCGCATCTTCCGGCCCTAACAAGGTTTCAAATAGCCCACCATTTGCATCAAAACAGGATGAATAGAGAATCGCATCTTCCATGCCCAGAAAATCTGCCAATTTGCGCTCTAAAACTTTGTGGCTGTCTTGCGTTCCACAAATAAAGCGTACAGACGCCATACCAAAACCATAGCTATCCATTCCCCGTTTAGCGGCTTCGATGAGCGCGGAATGGTTAGCAAGACCAAGGTAATTATTTGCACAGAAATTAATAACCCGCTGGCCACCTACAATTTCAATGTCAGCATCTTGTGAAGTCGTAATAATACGTTCATTTTTAAATAATCCATCGGCTTCAATTTGTACCAATTGTTCTTGAATCTGCTGATAAAATCTTTTTGACATGATTTCTTCCTGAATAGTTTCTATTAATAGAGTTTAATAATAGTCTCTATGTGTGGCGATATTCACAGCATAAATAAGTCAAGTTTGTAGCCAAGATCACGATATTTACCTTGTTCTCATTTAAGTGTCAGCTCAATTCTCTTCTATCAATGCTACCGTCTGCGCCAAGAGATGTTATTATAGTCACCAATTACGATTCTATTTTCTTAACCCATTTGAGGTATACCCAATGATCATAGTCACTGGTGGAGCTGGTTTTATTGGCAGCAATATTATTAAAGCCCTAAACGCAATCGGCCGTACAGATATCTTAGTCGTTGATAATCTGAAAGACGGCACTAAATTCGCTAACCTTGTTGACCTTGATATTGCGGATTATGCAGATAAAGAAGATTTTATTGGCAGCATCATTGCGGGTGATGATTTCGGTGATATCGATGCGGTATTCCATGAAGGCGCTTGCTCGTCAACCACTGAATGGGATGGAAAATATATGATGGACAATAACTACCAGTACTCGAAAGAGTTACTGCACTATTGTCTAGACCGTGAAATCCCGTTCTTATACGCTTCTTCCGCAGCAACTTATGGCGGCCGCAGTGATAACTTTATTGAAGAACGCCAATTCGAAAAACCATTGAATGTCTATGGTTACTCAAAATTCCAATTTGACCAATATGTACGTGAAATTCTGCCAGAAGCGGACTCACAAGTCTGTGGTTTCCGCTATTTCAATGTCTATGGGCCAAATGAAGACCATAAAGGCGGCATGGCAAGCGTTGCTTATCACTTAAATAAACAAATTAATGAAGGGCAAAACCCAAAACTGTTCGAAGGTAGCGATACTTTCCGCCGTGACTTTATTTATGTGGGTGATGTGGCTGCGGTCAATTTATGGTTCTGGGAAAATAATGTTTCAGGTATTTTTAACTGTGGTACAGGACGTGCGGAATCTTTCCAAGCTGTTGCTGATGCTGTTACTGAATTCCACAAAGATAAAAATGTGGCCATCGAATACATTGAGTTCCCTGAAAAATTAAAAGGTCGTTACCAAAGCTTCACACAAGCTGACCTCACTAAGCTACGTGCCGCTGGCTATACTGCACCATTTAAAACGGTTGCAGAAGGTGTCACCGAATATATGCACTTGCTCAATAAAGACGCGTAACGCTTATTTCTGAAAAATCATTTATGAAAATATTGGTGATCGGCCCTTCATGGGTAGGGGATATGATGATGTCACAAAGCCTTTATCGCACGATCAAGGCTTTACATCCCCATGCACAGATTGACGTGATGGCGCCACAATGGTGCCGTCCTTTACTCGCCAAAATGCCTGAAGTTAGCGAAGCCATTCCTATGCCTCTTGGGCATGGTACACTGGAAATTAGTGAACGTCGTCGATTAGGCCAAAGTTTACAGGCAAATGGCTATGACCAAGCGATTGTGCTACCCAATTCCTTAAAGTCTGCACTTGTGCCTTTCTTCGCAAAAATCCCCAAAAGAACGGGATGGCGTGGTGAAATGCGCTATGGTCTACTCAATGATATTCGCCCACTCAATAAAGACGCTTTTCCTTTAATGGTGCAGCGGTATGTTGCGCTTGCTTATGATAAGCAAACTATTCGATCAGCTGCTGATATTCCGACACCCATTTTACCGCCTAAACTGGTGACTATACCTCAAGAAGTCGCTGAAACTCTGCAAGCCTTTGGGGTTGATGGTTCTCGCCCTGTTATTGGTTTTTGCCCAGGCGCAGAATTTGGGCCCGCCAAACGTTGGCCCCACTACCACTACGCTTCTCTTGCTCAAATACTCATTAGCCAAAAAGGCTATCAAGTGCTGCTATTTGGTTCACAAAAAGACCACGAAGCGGGTGAAGCCATTCGTTTAGAGCTGACCGATGATGCTAAATTGCATTGCCATAATTTTTCAGGGAAAACATCTTTAGAACAAGCTGTTAATCTAATCGATGCCTGTACTGCAGTTGTCAGTAATGACTCTGGTTTGATGCATGTCGCGGCAGCGCTAGGTAAACCTCTTGTCGCCTTATATGGCCCAAGTAGCCCTGACTTTACACCGCCATTATCAGATAAAGCAGAAGTGATCCGCCTAATTACGGGGTACCACAAAGTGCGTAAAGGTGACGGTGAAAGTGGTTATCACCAAAGTTTGATTGATATCCAACCCCAATTAGTTATCGATGCGTTAGCTCGGTTAAATATAGGTATTGAATGATGAGAGTATTATTAGTCAAAACATCTTCAATGGGAGATATTTTACACTCATTACCTGCGCTGACCGATGCACAACAAGCCATACCCGATATCCAGTTCGATTGGGTCGTTGAAGAAGGCTTTGCACAAATTCCAACATGGCATAGTGCCGTTAACCAAGTGATCCCTGTGGCTATTCGTCGCTGGCGTAAAAATTGGTTTTCTGCACCGATCAGAGCCGAACGTGCAGAATTTCGCAAGAAATTACAAGCAACACATTATGACGCAATCATTGATGCGCAAGGGTTATTGAAGAGTGCCTTTCTTGTCACCCGCTTAGCTCATGGCGATAAACATGGCTATGACCGCCATAGTATTCGCGAACCATTAGCCAGCTTCTTTTATGACCATCGTTACGCAATTAGTAAGCAACAACATGCCGTTGAACGTATTCGCCAGTTATTTGCCAAAAGTCTTGGTTACGCCTGCCCAACACAGCAAGGGGATTACGCAATTGCTCGACACTTTTTACAGTCAGAAGAAGAGCATCAAAGCCCTTATGTCATTTTCCTGCACTCAACTACTCGTGATGATAAGCACTGGCCTGAAAAAAATTGGCGAGAACTCATCGGGCTAATGGCTGGGAGTGGTATCAAAATCAAATTACCGTGGGGAGCACCTCATGAGCAACAGCGCGCAGAGCGATTAGCAAAAGACTTTGATTTTGTAGAGGTTTTACCTAAACTCACTTTAGCCGAAGTTGCACAGCAAATTGCTAATGCTAAAGCCGTGGTTTCTGTCGATACTGGGCTTAGCCATTTAACCGCCGCGCTTGATAAACCCAATTTTACCCTGTTTGGCCCCACTGACCCCGGCTTGATTGGAGGATATGGGCAAGGGCAGCATGAAATTAAGTCAGTTGATAATTCAATGGCAAGTATTAGTGCTGACGAAGTTTATCAGCAACTAATTGACACGATAAAATAAACGGTTAGCGTTTGAATATAAAGTAACCGTTTATTTATATCAGCTTACTATGCCCTATTTCATATTCTCTGGCGCAATAAACCCAAAGCACATAGTTTCAGGTTCTGCATCTGGCTCAGAACGATAAATCACATCTTCTTTTTCTATCGTAAACTGTGGCCAGAACTTACGAACCTTAGCGAAGTTTTCATGGGCACAATCATCGTATTTTTTACCCAGTAATAAAGCACCATGTTGACGAATTTCAGCTTCCGTAATCTCACGGTTATACACATTCGGTGGCATATGCTTTTCCATAGACCAAGGCTGAATGACATGTGGTCTGTCCTTGCCATAAATAATAAACCATTGATACTGATTATCTTCGCCACCGACATATTTTACAGGTGTGTTATAACGTTCATACCAACGCTGTTCCCCATCTGCAATTAAGGTTTTAACACCAATAAATTTTTGCCCCGCTCCACGAATATTCGCAGCCTGAACGGTAATATAACCAACTACCACTAAAACACCAAAAATTGCAAAACCCACTAATGACTTCTTAAACGGTTTTCTTGGCATTTCTATTATTGAGCCAACAAATAGCGGTGCGCTGATAGCCATAAATGGCTGCAGCCATTCAGTTATTCGACCACCATCGTGGAAAGAGAACCAGCCATATATCACCACTAATGGAAATAAAATAATGAAGTTAGCCATGCGGTTAGGCAATGCTTTAGGCCACCCTAGCTTTCCACCACAGCTATAAACGACAATCGCCGCAATCACTAATGGGTAAAACACGCTTAGTGCCGCTTGTGTGGTGTGAAGATTAAACCCAGGGTCGATTTGTGAATCCACCCATTTGAAAGCCGAAAAGTCCGTTGCCATCAACCAAAAGAAATTAGGCAATACCAAAGCAAACCACAATGCAATTGCAAGGTAAAAAACAGGATGACGGTAACTTTGGCGAACCTGTTTCACAAATATAGTTAACAAGAAAACAGACCCAACTAGCGCCAACGTTGAATATTTCCCCATTGTTGCAAGGCCTGCAAATAAGGCAAACGGTAACCACCATGCAGGATTATCATCAACCGCACGTAAAAAGAAATAAATAACCCAAGGCCATAATGTCACTAGAATATAGTTATCATTATAAGGAATGATATCGAAATTAATGACACCTGATAAATTCAGCATTAGCATTGCAAACCAAGCAAAATCGCGACGCCCAGTTAAACGGAAGGCTAGCTTCCATACCCCAAGTAAACCAAATGCAATACCGACAAAATGGCTAAAATACCAATAAAAACTATAGGGGATATCGAGGTAAATTGCAGGCCACATCATTACACCAACAAACCATGGGTTTTTAGGTGATCCCCACTCCCCATTCATCCCCCAATTCACTGCTTCTACTGTGTCATAAGGTACGGTAGGGTCGAAATAAAAACTCGCTAAGATCCAAACGATGGCATAGCTTATGACCCATACATAAACATATTTATTTGAAATTGATTGATTAATGGCTGGCATATAGTCTTAGAAAGATAAGCAAAAGTTCCAACATTCCATTTGGATACTACTCTAATAGTAATAAACCAAATCGAATGACTCTATAATAAACGAGGCAGTGTACTATAGTTTAAATGCAATGCTAGGATGTGCCAGAAAATATTCACAATCTATTGTTGTAATGTTCAAGTTAATATTCAAAAAAAGACATTACTTGGGATTATTGCTCTCGCGGAGGCAAATAGGGTTGCAATAGTTTTAATAATCTTTGAAGGGCACCTTGGTTCTCATGAAGAACTTCGGCGGCATGACGTCCATAATATAACCGGTAATCTTCATCAGAAAGCAAACTCGTCACGGCTTGAGCCATCGACTCACTGTCTGTCACCGTAATTAATCCATCTGCTTGAGTCAGTTTTCCGCAAATATCTTTAAAATTAAATGTGTGAGGCCCCATTAACACGGGTAGCGCATGGGCTGCTGCTTCGAGTGGGTTATGCCCCCCAGTCTCTACCAAGCTTCCCCCAACAAAGGCAATATCCGCAATTCCATATAGCAACATCAATTCGCCCATAGTATCGCCAATCACCACTTGAACATCTGCAGTAGGGATCGTGTTGGCACTACGACGAATAAACGTTAAACCAGCTTTTTGAGTTAGTTCTTCCGCTTTTGCAAAGCGTTCAGGGTGACGCGGTACTAAAATTAATAATAGATCAGGAAATCGTTTTAATAACTGTTGATGTGTTTCTAAAACAATGGCTTCCTCACCCTCATGAGTGCTGGTCGCTATCCAAACTGGGCGATGTGCTGCCCATTGGCGGCGTAAAGTTATTGCCCTGACAGCTAATTCAGGCGTTACAGAGATATCAAACTTCAGGCTCCCTGTTACACTCAATTGCATCCGCCGCAACCCTAATTGAACGAAACGTTCACCATCTTCCTGATGTTGTGCTGCGACCATAGTGACATTACGTAGCATACGTTTCACAAAGCTACCGAGCTTTTGATACCCAGCAGCAGAGCGCTCAGAAAGTCTCGCATTTGCAATAACCAATGGAATTTTACGTTTATACAATTGGTTAATCATGTTTGGCCATAATTCAGTTTCCATAATGATCACAAGTTTTGGGTCGACTTGTTTCAGGAAACGACGCATAGAACCAGGGAGGTCATAAGGTAAATAGACGTGGTCAACATCGTCGCCAAATGCAGAAAGAACACGCTCTGAGCCAGTTGGCGTCATTGTTGTTACTGTAATTGGCAGAGACGGATAGTGATGGCGAAGTGCACGGACTAGTGGAACGGCTGCAAGAGTTTCCCCGACAGAAACTGAATGTAATAAAATGCCTTGAGGTTTTACTTTTCCTGCACAAAAGCCGTAACGTTCGCCCCAACGTTTACGATACGCAGGCGCTTTACGGCTGCGCAGCAATAGGCGAACCCATATAAATGGCTGGATAAGATAAAGAAGTACCTGATATAAACGCAGCAATAACATTCGATCTGATTCACTTACCAAAATTGGCGCTATCTTACCATAAAGCTCAGATAAAAGTGTGCAGAATATGCACCTAAAAATAGCAGTAAAATCTTATCTACAGTTGCAACCATGCTAGATAGCCGATAATGTTAGCGCTTATTCATGCTATTTTTTCGAATAGAAAATACAAACAACGAGATACTATCGCCATGAAACATAAGGCTATTTACCCTGGTACGTTTGACCCTGTGACATCAGGACATGTTGATATTGTTACCCGAGCAGCAGCAATGTTTGACCATGTCTTGTTGGCTATTGCAAATAGCCAACGAAAAAACCCGATGTTTTCCCTTGATGAGCGCGTTGCCCTTGCTAAAGAAGTAACTTCTCACCTTGATAATGTTGAAGTTGTTGGGTTTTCTGAATTGATGGCTAATTTTGCACAAAAAAATGGCGCTAATATTCTTATTCGTGGCGTTCGTTCTGTGGCTGATTTCGAATATGAGTGGCAATTAGCGAATATGAACCGCCATTTTGTTCCTGACTTGGAAACCGTATTTTTATTACCATCGCAAAGTTTGTCCTTTGTTTCTTCTTCTTTAATCAAAGATGTTGCCCTTCACGATGGTGATATTTCGTCTTTCCTACCCCCAGTGGTTGCTGAGGCAATGTTAAAGAAACTCAATAAAAAATAGTAAAAGCGCACTATTTTTGACACTGCGGACAAAAGAAAGTACTGCGTTGCCCCTGTTTAATGCTTTCTATTGGCGTACCACACATTGAGCAGGGTTCCCCCTTTTTCCCATAGACAAACAATTCTTGGGCAAAGTAACCCGGCTTACCATCCGACTGTAAAAAATCTTTTAGTGTCGTGCCGCCTTGCTCAATGGAGCGTTGTAACACCTTTTTGATCTGTTGCACGAGTTCAGTAATTTCAGCCAGTGTTAATGTATTAGTGATTTTTTCAGGTGATATTTTCGTCGCAAATAATGCTTCATTGGCATAAATATTACCCACACCAACAACCACTTTGTTATCCATTAACCACGGCTTAACGGCCACTTTTTTCTTTTGCGCTAATTCATAAAGATATTGGGGATTAAAGGCATCTGATAATGGCTCAGGTCCTAAGTGTGCAAGTACCGAACTGTTTTCTAAATCATCACACCAGAGCCATGCGCCAAAACGACGAGGGTCCGTATAGCGCAGTACTTTGCCATCTCGCATAACTAAATCTACATGGTCATGTTTTTCTTCAGGTAATTCTTCGGTCAAAATACGCACACTACCAGACATTCCCAAATGAACAATAATCCAACCTGTTTGCAATTCAATCAGTAGATATTTGGCCCGGCGTTGGACACTCAGAACCGCTTCATCTGATAAGCTTTTAATTTGTTCACTGACTGGCCAACGTAATCGACTGTTGCGTACAACTGCATAAGAGATTGTATTTCCGACTAAATGTGGCTCTATTCCACGACGGCTGGTTTCAACTTCTGGTAGTTCTGGCATATATAAACTCACATTTCTTGCTTAGGGATACCATTTTGCAATCACCCTCATGAGCTCATCTTTAACAATTTCCCAAGTGAAATTATCATAAGCATGTTTTTTGGCATGATAGGCTATGTCTTGGCTATTTGGGTGCTCTAACGCACTAGTAATATCTTCAGCCATACTTAAAGGCGAAAGTGGCTCCCTGAAAATAAACCCAGTTTCATTATGTGAAATAAATTCCACCATTGCTCCTCGCTGGCTCGCTATCACAGGGCGCCCGGAAGCCATCGCCTCTAATGCGACCATACAAAATGGCTCTGGGGCGATGGAAGGTACAGCAACCACATCCGCAAGAGAATAATAGTGTCGGATCTTTTCAGGATGAACACCACCTAAGAAAATACATTGTTCATCCAAATTTTTTGCATAATCTTTTACTTCATCTTGATATTGCGCTAATTCACCTTTTAACGCGGCATTTGGGTCACCCACAATGACGAGCTTATAACGAGGGCCTTTTTTAAAAAAAGTCTCGCACGCCTGCATTAATTCAAGTAATCCTTTATCCCTAGCGATTCGGCCAGCGAATAAAACTATTTTATCTTCTGCTGTTAGCCCAAAATCCTCACGTTTGACCTCAGGAGGCTGAGCATAAATTTCACCATCAAACCCATTACGGACCACTTCAATAAGCGCATTTGGTAAACGTTCTCTGTACCAGTTTTTCATAAAATGACTTGGCACTATGATTTTTATGTCTTCAGGAACATCTTTAGGCTCATACAAATTATGCATGTGTAACACAACGTTATTATGCCCTTCTTTCTTAATTATTTTTTTGAAGGATTTAATATGATTGTGAACAAAAATAACGCTTTCATTCGGATTTGGCGAAAATTGATGTTTAATTTTGACAATTCTATCTGCATAAGAATATGGATCTAATCTTGTCCATTTCTTGAATAGCCTTGTATACACTTTTCCAAACTTAATACGCTCAATTTCACAATACTTATTAACAACAGAATGAGCACTATACCCATCATTTCGTATACAAACGATTCGGTTTTCAATGTCTAATCGTTTGGCGACATTGTACATCCACGATTCAATTGCTGCCGCACTTTTAGGCGGTATAGAAAATATAGGAGAAACTGTTAAGATAATTTTATTAATCATCATATTATTTTCTTTTTTTTGCGTATTTTTCAAACAAATAGCAAATGCCCGACAAAATACCTGATAAATACGCACCCCGCTTTAATAGGTGTTTATATTCCTTTTTCCTTTCAACAAATTTAGTGGCATGTTTTAAATCATCCTTTGTCCAAGGTGATTGTGCTAATGCTTTATAAAAAGACTGAGAAGAAGGATAATTCGCCCATGTATGCCAAGGTTTACTCACACCAGTGTAATGAATTAAAACCGTTTCGGGTGTAATAATGGTTTGGTATTTTTGATGTGTTCGGTCATACAGCTCATTTTTTAGGGTGTAAACTGTATTAAATTTTTTATTAAGCAGTATCAGGTCATTTCTTAAAATAAGGTTTAATACATCTTGATCAGGGTATTTAAACCGTTGTTTCGCATTTTCTGCAGACAACAACTCAAAACATTGCTGAGTAACTCGTTTTTCGTGCCACTTCTTTAAATTCACAAACATAACACCCGAGTTAAAATAGGTCTCAGATAACTGTGGTGTGTGTAATCGCGTTTCACTTTTTGTTCTTACACCGATGTCATCAGCAATAACACCACAAACTTTGTCTTCAATTAAATTGGCTGCCAAATCTAATTGACCATCACAGATAACATCCGCATCTAAATATAAGGCAACATCATAATCTTTCGAGAGATAATCTAAAGCAACTAACCGAAAGTACATCGCTGAGGACCAAACATCAGAAGCCGGCAATGTTTTTAATAATTGATTATCCAATTCATAAACATGAAATTCAGCTGAAAACTGATGAGAAATAACCTTCAATTTCTCTAAAAAGCTAGGGCTGACTTTATCTAAAAAATAATGAAATCTGAAGAACGTATTTGGGTTATTAATAAGTAAAGAGACCGCTGAAACACCCGCACCAAACTGATAGTTTTCATCCGAACCATAAATAACATCAAGACATGGTAAAGAGGTATTACTAGCATTAGCCCCCTCATTTAGCAGATATTTATTTGTTATCAGGTTATTCATGGCACACTCTCTTCTGCTTGGTTGAACTATGCCCCATCATGGCGATTAAAAACCCCAAAAGAATACCTAAGGGTTTAAGGTCCACTTGTTCAAACATTCCACGAACCAGATAAAAGCCAATAAGACTTAACAACAATGCAATGAAGGCAAAGTAAATTTCCGGTTCTTCAGACCTATTTTTAATCCCTTGCATTGAGGAATAGCACATTGACAAAAATACCGCACTAAATATCGCTAACCCTGCAATACCTGCACCAAACCAAATATAAAGCCAAATATTATGGGGCCCGATAGACTTCTTAAATGTCCATTTCGGATGATTTTTTACAACACTGTTATACTTTTCATGGTAAATTTTATCGCCAAAACCATATCCGATAACTGGATTTTCCAATATGAGCTCAAAAGCGGTTCCTTGGGTTCCATTAGCATAACGGTAAGAACTGTCTGTCTGCTCCAGCTTATAAAATAATTGTTTACTTGTATCAGGGTAAATTAGCTTAATAGAAATAAGTGAAACTAATGAAAGGCATAATACAACCCCAATTAGCTTCCAAGGACGTTTAAAACACAAAAATAATAACCCAGCGACTGCAACTGCAACCCATGCCCCCCGAGCTAGCGTTCCAAATAAAACAAACAGAAATACAATACTTAAAATATAGAAATAAATAAGTTTAGATTTAGGCAATAAATACCAAAGAATAGGAAGTATTGGAAAGAAAAAAACTAACGCATCCGAAACATGCCTAAAATCATAGGTAGTAAACGGCAAGATACCCTGCTGATAAGCTATATAGTAGCGGTATAACTCAACAAGTAAAACTAAGGATAACGATGCAGTAAAACTCGTTAATAATAGTTTTGAAATATCTTTTAGGCTTTCTCTATATAAAATAATCGGCAATAAAAGAGATAAACTTAGTATTCCATAATTTAATAAATTATTGTTGAGGGTCTTAATCGATACACTTGGTATATCCGAATAAGTTACTGATATATAAAGAAAGATAGAAAAAGCACCAACCAAATATAATAGCTTATTATTTAATTTTTCCAACACTTTTTTTGTATCTAAAGATAGATAAACCAAAGATGTCGCTATCATCAAATAGAACAGAATATGCTTATATCTCGTTACATTTTCCACAAAAAAAAGAACAACAAAAATTAGTACCAAAGTCTTGTTATACTTTGAGAGAATACTTTCATTTCTTTCTAAAAAAGACATAACTTACCCAATTATTATTTAATTTAGTTTAACCCAGAAATACTGAAGATTATTTTTTATCCCAGAGAAAACCTTTCCTTGGTTAAACATATGCTTCGCACAATAACGCAAATGATTACTGCTTTTAGCCTTCAGTAACGGAATATTTTTCCAAGGCGATGCGTCCTTTGCACTAATAAAGGGTTGAGCTGTTGGATAATTCGCCCACTCATGCCAAGGCTTAGTTGGGCCAATATAATGAATCAATACCGTTTCAGGCGTGATTGGGTTTTCTTTTTTGCCTTTTTGCAGCTCATAATTGATGCTGTATTGAGTGTTATATTTGCCATCAAGGTAAATGACTTTCCCTGTTAATAGCATATTTAAAATGTCTTGGTCTAAATAGGATAATTTTGCTTTCACAGCATCTTGGGAAAGTAAATCCATTGCTTTAGTTGAGATATCAAATTTTGACCAATTCACTAAATTTAAAACTAAAAACCCTGCATTAAAATACCCCGAAGCAATACTTGGGACTCCTAGAGCATCAGCTCTTTTTTGCCACCAATTGCGATCCCTTTCAGGCACAACAGCAGCGATTTCATCATCTTTAAATTGAATATTTAGCAATGGCTGCAGCGTTCCTTGGCACATAATATCTGCATCCATATAGATCATTCTATTTAACTGGTTTGAAAAGTAGTCCGCAATAATAAACCTAAAATAAGTTGCATATGACCAATTTTTGGTACTTGGAAGCGATTTAAGCTGTTCACAGTCAACTAAATAAACTTTAATACTCGTCTTATATTGCTCAGCGAGCTGTTTAAATAATTTATTTTGCTCATCATCAAAATAGTCAGTAAATACATGAAATGAAAAAGAGATATCAGGATTGGTTTTCAATAAAGAAGCAATCGAGATCCCACAACCATATAGAAAATTACGGTCAATCCCATAGGAAATATGTAAGCTATCATTATTAACAATCGCATCAGATGACGATAAATCAATTTGTTGTGTAACCGCATTTTCTTTATTGAAGAACATTTATATCTCTCTTCTTTCTTTGACTTACAATGACTTTCTAATTGTACGTTCTTTAATTTGTGCAGCTTTGCTTTCCGCTTTAGCGATCAATGACGCTTCCTGTTGCAAAATATCTCGTAGCGATAAGCCAAAGTAGACTTTCATAAAACGAAGAACATCACGCTGAGTGAGCCCAATATTTAATGATGAATAATATAAACCAATTAAGTCTTTATTTCGCCAACGAATTGGAACAGAATTTCTGAGTTGTGCTCTGTGCAAATCAATAACCGATATTTTTAGCTGCTCTTCATTTCCCGTAAATGGCAAATGCAGTAAAAAATGGCAAATATAACAATCACGATGGTTAATACCCGTTGCGTGCATTTTACGCACCATTTTCGCGACCCGACGAATAATCATTTGCTTGGTACTGAAAGTTGGCGGGTTATCTAACCAATTTGCACAATAATCTTCCAAACTCACCGTCGGGGTCAAATCTTCAGTAATAATAAAGGAGTGGCGACGAAGAGGATTAACCCCTTTTTGCCCGAACGCCCGGCCATTCATAGTATCCACTCCAACTTGGGTAAGTTGATGAATAGCATTCCACTCTCTATCAGCCCCTAATACCGGCAACCGAAAAGATAATAAGTTTTTAAGGACTTCTTTCAGTGTAGTCCCATAATGAATTTTTATAAAATAGCTACGCCCTTCAAGTTCAAAACGCAGCGTTTTACGTGTCTCTAACGCACGAAAAACTTCACCTTGTAACTTATCAGCTTCGATAAAGGGATCTTTATTTTTCCATAATTCACTAAAAGGGGTTTTTAACTCAATCATTTGCTTCCCCCTAAAATAATATCTGCGGCTTTTTCTGGTAAACTATACAAATCTTCTGTATCCGCAAAATAGCGCGCATTACTTGCCCATTGTGCTAATTGAGCCGGACTTTTTAAACTATTTTCTAAAGCCACGTTTAAAACGGTTTGCTCAAAAGGTTCGTTTACCACAATACCGCATTGAGCTTGGCTAATAAATGAAGCATATCCACATACTTCTGTGACAATAATCGGTAAACCTGCAGTAATCGCTTCTAATAACACGATACCTGCGGCTTCTTGATAAGCTGGATGCATTAATATATCGGCTGCTGCCATTAATTCTGCAATATCATTACGTCCACTAAAGAAAGAGACTTGTGAGCCGATTCCTAGCGTTTTCGCTAACTGCTGGTATTTCACCGGTTTATCTTGGCCAACTACCATCAATAACGTGTTTTTCTTAATGTCTTCGGGCAACGCCGCAATGGCTTTTATGGTCCGGTCAACACCTTTACGTTTGAAGTCAGAGCCTACCTGCAATACTAAAAATGCAGATTCAGGTATTTGATTTTTTTCACGATAAACTCTTTTGGCGTCAGCAATTTGTTTATCATATTTTCTATCTTGGGCAATACCGGGAGGTAGCATATGAAAACGCTCATTTTCAGTTCCATAATGCTTTTTAAAATGACTAATTTGATGTGGCGTTAACATTAATAGCTGTGTCGGTTTCCCCACTGCAAAAACCGCTTTTTCAAATGCGGCATAGTGTTTATAGCGAGGTGTCAGCTTATACAAAAACCCTTTTTCTTCAGCGACTTTTTGTGCATAACAGACATCAGCTGCATAATAAACATCCAACCCTGGCATTTTATTGAAACCAATTATCCGCTCAGCAGGATGCTGCTTTAAATGAGCTAACACCCAGTCGCAATATTGTGCATTTCGCCCATGATTCGTCTTTGAAGTTACCGGCACGATAATAATTTCAAAACCACTAGGCTTATCACCTTCCCATGATTGGGTATAAACACGGACGTGATGACCACGTGACTGGCATTCAGTTGCAATACGTAGGAAATCCCGCTGTAACCCACCAAACGGAAAGTATTTATATAAGCAAAATGCCAGATTCATGTTAATACCTTGTCATCATAGAGCGAATATTCATCGGCAACATTTTCTCTGTTGCTTTAATTACATCAGAAGCTGGAATAATGGATAAATACTTTTTATCACGATCTAGCTCTTCTCTCGGTGGCATAGTTTCATAATCACCCGCCCAAAACTGAACGACATTATCGCTCCAAGGCCGCCAAAAAATATGATTTGTCGCACCGAAAAGGCACACTATTGGCGTTTTAACTGCAGCAGCAATGTGCATTGGTGCCGAATCAACACCAATAAATAAAGCGGCATGAGCAATCAATGCGCCTAGCTCAGGAAATGAAGTTTTCCCTGCAAGCTCAGTAACGGGCTTTGTTCGGCAGCCATTTGCAATATCACTGATACATTCCAAATCTTCTTTACTCGGCCCCGAAGTTAAAACCACTTGATAACCCCGAGACTGCAATGCATCAATGACGGCTGAGAATTTTTCATTATCCCAACACTTAAAGGCTTGGCGTGCTGTTGGTTGGATGACGACATAGCTACTATGGACACCAAGGCTTAATAACCTTTCATCAATATTTTTCCAATCCTGCTCTGAATAAGACATCGTTAGATGTGTTTTTAGTTCTTTTATTTCTAACGGCTTGAGCACTGATAGGTTATTTAGAACAACATGTTCGCCTTCAGGTTCTGTCAAATGCGTAAAACTATTACACCAATATTTAGAGTCTCGGTGGGCAAACTGATGGGAAATTTTTGTACTAGCAGGAATTGCTCGAACCAATACACTCACCATCCATTGGTCTGCTAGATTAACAACTAAATCATATTTATTTTTACGCAGCTTTAGCAGTAATTTAATAAAATTACATGCTTTACTCAGCCCACCACTTTTTTTCCCTGCCATGCCGTACAAAGCGTTAATTTCAGCATTTTCAGAGAGGATAGGGATAGTATCCTGATAAAGCAAAACATCAATTTCAGCATCAGGATATTGGTGTTTTAATGAGCTGATAACCGGTGTTGTCAGCAGCATGTCCCCATGAAACCTCATCTTGATCACAAGAATTTTTTTAAACTGTTTTTTCACCAGGCACTCTTAATCAAGTCTATATGTAAAAGACAATAGTCATTCGACAACAAATATCATTATTAATTCAATGAATACTCTCTATGTTACTACTTTCATTATAATGGTCATAGCTTCGAATGCGCATATCATCGATAACCCAAATTTTAGGTAAAAAAAAACTCAGCCGAAGCTGAGTTTTTAACGCAGAAAGCAAAATTATTTAATTTTTGCTTCTTTGTAGATCACATGCTTACGAACAACTGGATCGAATTTTTTCAGTTCCAGTTTTTCTGGCATTGTGCGCTTGTTCTTCGTAGTGGTATAGAAATGACCTGTACCTTCAGAAGAGACTAGCTTGATTTTCTCGCGAATACCTTTAGCCATTTTTTAGCTCCTTAGTACTTCTCACCACGGGTACGCAGTTCAGCAAGAACAGCATCAATACCCTTTTTATCGATAACACGCATACCTTTAGCAGATACACGCAGTGTTACGAAACGTTTCTCAGACTCAACCCAGAAACGGTGAGAGTGCAGGTTTGGCAAAAAACGACGTTTGGTCGCGTTTAATGCGTGTGAACGGTTGTTACCGCTCATTGGACGCTTGCCAGTAACTTGGCAGACTCGTGACATGTCTATTCTCCAAAAATCTAATCAGCTCGAGCTTTTTTGTTCTGGGTATGGCCGCCTCGTCAGGCTTAGGAGCCCATCTCAGCAAACTTTCATTGACTGAAAAAACCGTTAATACCTGAATAAAGATTTACTTTACTAAGACGTAAAAATTTACTGAGATAGGCCCTTCTCGCCAAACCCAAGATCCTTAAAGGTGGCGTAGTATACGCTTTCAATCGTTTTCACTCAAGCCCAACACAAAGAAAGTTGTCATTTTTTAGGCAAAAAAATAATTTTATAACCACCCTCGTTCTACAAATGACACACATTGCTTATGCCCGACGACAAAATGGTCAAGTAGTTTAATCCCCATAATAGCGCAAGCTCGCTGGATTCGCTCTGTCACTTGCCTATCAGCTGTACTGGGTTCTGGGTTACCCGATGGATGATTATGGGCTAATATAATGCCGTTCGCATTCATTTTTATGGCAAAGCGAATAATTTCTCTGGGGTGGACTTCAACTTTGTTCAAAGTACCTTTAAACAACTCTTCATGGCAAATAATTTGATTTTTATTATTTAAAAATATCACGACAAAAACTTCACGCTCTTGCCCTGCGAATAAATCCAACAACTTTGCTTTCAACTGTTCAGGCCCAGTCATCACATCTTCATATAAAAATTGTTCAGAGAAAAAGCGTCGAGCTAGTTCACTGACGGCCTGTAGTTGGGTAAATTTACAACTCCCCATTCCTTTACAGTGTTTTAGTTTTTCGTAGTCTGCTTGTAGAAGCAAATATACTGAACCAAACTCCTGTATTAAACGCTTCGCAAGCTGCAAAACAGGTTCACCTTGGCTCCCTGTACGCAAAAAAATAGCGAGTAGCTCAGCATCAGATAACGCAGCCGCCCCGTATGCGAGTAGCTTTTCTCTTGGTGGTAAGTCTAGATGTTCACTCATCATATTCTTTGTCCCTAAATCCCTTGCATCCTTTTTATCTAGCCTAAAAAACATTCACAACCCCTCACATATGGGTTTGCGTAGCGCTTCGCAAAAATAGTACTGTGACGAAAAATCGAGCGCGCCACCTCTAGCTTCTCTGTGGTAATATGCCACCCATGTTGACCGAATTGGATAAAAATAATGAATCAACTATCACTATTAGGTAAGCAGATAGTTATTGGTATTAGTGGGGGCATTGCCGCTTATAAAATCCCTGAACTCACCCGCCGTTTGCGTGATAAAGGTGCGATTGTGCGTGTTGTGATGACTCAAGGTGCAAAAGCCTTTATTACACCTTTAACCTTGCAAGCCGTTTCAGGGCATCCAGTTTCCGATGACTTACTTGACCCTGCCGCTGAGGCTGCTATGGGTCACATTGAACTCGCTAAGTGGGCAGATATCATTATTCTTGCGCCTGCTACTGCAGATTTAATTGCTCGCCTCAGTGCAGGAATGGCAAATGATTTACTCACAACAGTTTGTCTTGCTTCCACTGCACCAATTGCACTTGTGCCAGCAATGAACCAACAAATGTACAAAGCAAAAGCAACACAAGAAAATTTAATCAAATTGCAACAACGCCAATGTATGATTTGGGGGCCAGACGCAGGTAGCCAAGCTTGTGGTGATATTGGCCCTGGTCGCATGATTGACCCACTAGAAATTGTTCGTCTAACCAGTGAGTTTTTTACCCCTAAACTCGACTTACAAGGCATCAAATTAATGATCACTGCTGGCCCAACACGGGAAGCACTCGACCCCGTTCGTTTCATCAGCAACCATAGTTCGGGGAAAATGGGTTTTGCCATTGCTAAGGCAGCCAGTCAACGTGGTGCTGACGTCACTTTGATTGCGGGCCCTGTAAATATTGAAACACCAGAAGGGGTTAAGCGGATTGATGTCACGAGCGGCCTAGAAATGTATGAGCAAGTTCATCAAACCATTACAGAGCAAAATATTTTTATTGGTTGCGCCGCAGTTGCAGATTACCGAGCAAAAAACATTGCTGAAAACAAAATAAAAAAACAAGGTGATGAAGTTTCGATTACACTTATCAAAAATCCAGATATCGTGGCTAGTGTCGGCAACCTAAAACACAATAGGCCATATGTTGTTGGGTTTGCAGCTGAGACCCAAAATGTGGAAGAATACGCACGCCAAAAACGACAGCAAAAACAACTCGATCTCATTTGTGCCAATGACGTCTCACTAGCAGACAATGGATTTAATAGCGATAACAACGCGTTACATATTTTTGATGCTAACGGTGATACACGTTTGCCTCACTGCAATAAAAACGAATTAAGCCACTATTTACTTGACGAGATACTTCAACGTTATGAAAAAAATTGACCTAAAAATCCTTGATAGCCGTATCGGTAATGAATTTCCTCTACCAGCCTACGCCACTACAGGTTCTGCTGGTTTAGATTTACGTGCATGCCTTGATGCACCTATCGATCTGGCACCAGGTCAAACAGAACTTATTCCAACGGGTTTAGCCATTCACATTGCTGATGAAAGCCTTGCTGCTGTGATCTTACCTCGTTCAGGTTTAGGACATAAACATGGCGTCGTACTTGGTAACCTAGTTGGGCTCATTGACTCTGATTATCAAGGGCAACTTATGGTGTCTGTCTGGAACCGTAGTGATAAAGCTTTTACCATTGAACCCGGTGAGCGTATGGCTCAAATGGTATTTGTCCCGGTTGTTCAGGCAGAATTTAATATTGTTGATGATTTTGACGCAACAGAGCGTGGGGCTGGCGGTTTCGGCCATTCCGGCCGTCAATAAATAGAATATCCTGATAACAAATATGCTAGATAGAACCTGAATTAGGTTCTATCTTTATGAATAAAAACAATCAGCCGCATATTTTCTTTCAGGAAGCTTGCTCAACATTACTTATATTTTAAACATTTTTTAAATCCATTTTGCTTTGTAAGTCTCTTTACTAAGAGCAAAATTTTGGATAGTTTGTTTTGCTGTTTTAGCAGGGGTCTTATTAGACATGGCAGAAAAAGCGACAACACAAAAACGTAACAGACGTGATGAGATTTTACAGGCTCTTGCGTTAATGTTAGAAAGTAGTGATGGTAGCCAACGCATTACAACAGCAAAACTTGCTGCTACGGTTGGTGTATCAGAGGCTGCGCTGTATCGTCATTTTCCGAGTAAAATGAAAATGTTCGATAGCCTCATTGGGTTTATTGAAGACTCATTGGTTTCGCGCATTAATCTGATTTTAAGTGATGAAAAAGATACGATAATTAGAATTAAACTAATACTAGCGCTAATACTTGGTTTTTCAGAGAAAAACCCTGGGCTAACGCGTATAATGACAGGCCACGCTCTGATGTTTGAGCAAGATAGGCTTCAAGATCGTATTAATCAATTATTTGAACGTATAGAATCGCAATTGCGGCAGGTGTTGAAAGAGAAAAAAATACGTGATGGTCATGGGTTTATTCATGATGAGTCACTGCTTGCTTCTCAGCTATTAGCCTTTTGTGAAGGAATGCTCTCACGTTTTGTACGTTCTGAGTTTCGTTATCGGCCAACCGTCGAGTTTGAATCGCGCTGGCCTTTAATTCTAGCTCAGTTACAATAACCGATTGTTTATACTACTCACCCCGCCCATCATTGGGCGAGGGCTTTTTTTACTCGATTCCGTATTGTTCGCGGTAAGCCTTCATAGCCGCTAAATGTTCCTGCATACCTTCCTGTTCAGAGAGGTAAGTGATTAAATCGCTCATGGTAATAATTGAGTAAACTTTACAGCCATAATCACGCTCAACCTCTTGCACTGCTGAAATGTCACCTTTACCTTTTTCTTGGCGATCAAGGCATAGCAAAACACCATTCAACGTCGCTTGTTGTTGTTTAATAATTTCCATTGACTCACGAATTGCCGTTCCTGCAGTAATGACATCATCAACTACCACAACACGCCCTTTCAAAGGACTCCCAACTAACACGCCACCTTCCCCATGGTCTTTAGCTTCTTTGCGATTGAAGCAATATGGCATATCGATGTCATGGTGTTCAGAAAGTGCTACCGCCGTCGTCGTTGCGATAGGGATCCCTTTATACGCAGGGCCAAAGATGACATCACACTCAATTGCACTATCTTGTAATGCTTGTGCATAAAAACGACCGACAAGTGCCAGATCACGCCCTGTATTAAATAACCCCGCATTGAAAAAATAAGGGCTTTTACGACCTGATTTCAGCGTAAACTCACCAAATTTAAGTACCTGTTTTTTCATGGCAAGTTCAATAAAATCGCGCTGATAGGCTTTCATTGGTCATTCTCCTCGTTGATGATTATTTATCTATATTCAAAGCTGCTAATTGGTTGATGAACCAGCAGACATAAAAAAGGCGACTATTTAGCCGCCTAATTAATGATTAACTTACTTCAGCGCTTCTCGCTGAGCTTCAAAAATGGTATTTAAACCTGTTTTAGCTAATGCCAATAGAGCAAGTAGCTCTTCATGACTAAATGGTTCGCCTTCTGCGGTGCCCTGCACTTCAATCATTCGGCCATCATCCATCATCACAACATTCATATCTGTTTCAGCGGCAGAATCTTCAACATATTCAAGGTCACATAGGGCTTCTTGATTTACAATTCCGACGGAAACGGCTGCAACCATTGATTTGAGTGGGCTTTTTGCAATTTTACCTTGCTCAACCATGTTATTCAGTGCATCAACTAGAGCCACACAGGCACCAGAAATCGCCGCTGTACGTGTACCGCCATCCGCTTGGATAACATCACAGTCTAAAGTAATGGTGTACTCGCCTAACTTTTTAAGGTCAACAGCAGCACGTAAAGAACGTGCAATTAACCGTTGGATTTCCATCGTACGACCCGTTTGTTTTCCTCGTGCAGCTTCACGTTGATTACGTGAATTTGTTGCGCGCGGTAACATACCATACTCCGCTGTAACCCAACCTTGCCCCTGCCCTTTTAAAAAACGAGGAACACCTTCTTCAACAGTTGCATTACATAACACCTTCGTGTCGCCAAACTCAATAAGAACAGAGCCTTCTGCATGCTTAGTATAGTTGCGCGTGATGGTAATCGGGCGCATTTGGTCTGCTTGTCTATCTGCTGGGCGCATGGTGTTATCTCCATTATCAACTCAAATTGGGACGCATTATACGTTGTTCAAGCGATAATGCCTATCCTGTCATCCTGCATAGCGTTATAATCTCCTAAATCTTTACGATAATGGGAACGAATTATGATCCGTAGTATGACCGCTTTTGCCCGTCGGGACATCAAGGGTGAATGGGGGAATGCGGCCTGGGAGCTGCGTTCCGTGAACCAACGTTATTTAGAAACGTATATTCGCTTACCTGAGCAATTCAGAAGCCTTGAGCCTGTCATTCGCGAGCGCCTGCGTTCTCGCTTAACACGTGGAAAGGTGGAATGTAGTCTACGCTTTGAGTTAGATGGCGCAAATCGTGGCGAGTTAATCCTAAATGAGCAATTAGCCCGCCAATTAATCAGTGCTGCGAATTGGGTTAAAAATTACAGCCATGAAGGTGAAATCAACCCATTAGAAATTTTGCGTTGGCCTGGAGTGATGTCAGCTGGCGAGCAAGATTTAGACATAATTAGCGAACAACTAATGGCAGGGTTAGATGAAGCGATTGATGCCTTTATCCAAAGCCGTGAAGCTGAAGGGGCATCCTTACATACACTTATTGAGCAGCGACTTGACGGTGTGCTAGCAGAGGTCGCCAAAGTACGTCAACACATGCCAGAAATTCTACAATGGCAACGTGAACGCTTACAAAACAAGTTAGAAGAAGCTGACATTCAAGTGGATAACAACCGCTTGGAACAGGAACTTATTCTATTGGCTCAACGTGTTGATGTTGCAGAAGAATTGGATAGATTAGAAGCACACGTTAAAGAAACACGTAATATCTTGAAGAAAAAAGAGGCAACTGGCCGCCGTCTTGACTTTATGATGCAAGAATTTAACCGTGAAGCGAATACGTTAGCGTCAAAATCAATTAATAGCGAAGTCACAACTTCAGCAGTTGAGCTCAAAGTATTAATCGAACAAATGAGAGAACAGATTCAGAACATCGAATAATCACTCTGTTACGATTTTAATCCATAAAAAAGCCAACCGATGAAGTGACCTTATTTATCGTTTGGCTTTTTTCTTTGAAAAGATTCTCAAATTAACTCAAAATAGGTGTTAATTGTCACGATTTTTGAACCTATATTCCACAACAACCCTTCGAAGATATTAAAAAATTTTTACCCAAGAAGTATTCGGGGAAAAATAGACTATTACCACGATATTCATTATTTCTTTCCAAATAATGAATAGAAACGATTAAATCAATTTCCATAGAAATACATAATCATTTGATTTTTAATCATAAATATTATTTTCTTCCTGTTTTTTCCAAAAATAAGATCTCGCTCATAAATCAATCAAATGTTTTGAGTTCAATCACAGATAACAAAACAGATCTTTGACACCACAATAACGGCTTATTAACATCCATCTTGTATACAAGTTGAATTCAATATAAATACAATAAGGTTGATTACCTCGACAAACCAATAAAA
The DNA here is from genome assembly GCF_013255915.1 of Providencia rettgeri. Classification (GTDB taxonomy): domain Bacteria; phylum Pseudomonadota; class Gammaproteobacteria; order Enterobacterales; family Enterobacteriaceae; genus Providencia; species Providencia hangzhouensis. The sequence continues at coordinate 4,556,167 of NZ_CP053896.1, forward strand.
AGGTAACTCTATGTCACATAATGATTCTGTTGTAACACCAGCAACAAAAGACTCACCAGGGCGTTTACGTTGGGGATTAGCAGCAATATTTTTTATTATCGGTTTGATTGCATATATGGATCGCGCCAATATTTCCATTGTTGCCGAACATATGATGACCGATTTAGGAATGAGCAAAGTTCAATTTGGCTTTTTGGGTGCGTTATTTTCGCTTGGCTATGCACTTGCCCAAATTCCAAGCGGAATACTTGCAGAACGGTTTGGTAGCAGGCTTATCGCAACCATTAGCCTTTACGTTTGGTCCGCATTCACAATATTAACGGTCGTTGCCCCTACCTATATTTGGCTATGCATCGTACGCTTCCTATTTGGTGTTGGAGAAGCGCCGCTCTATCCTGCGAATGCCGTCTTTAATACATGGTGGTTTCGCCAAAATGAAAAGGCACGAGCCGCTAGCTTCTTACTTGCCGGTTCCTATTTCGGGCCTGTGATTGCCCCCACCCTTACCGTATTTATTATGATTTCGTTCGGGTGGCATGCCGTTTTTTATATCTTCGGTGTGATTGGTATTCTTATCGGTATGGTCTGGTATTTCTTTGCCAGAAATAAACCTGAACAACATCCAAAAATTTCTCAAAGTGAAATTGTATTTATTCAAGGAGGCCGAACAATTAGTGAGCAAGGAGGTGCTGATGTTAAAGCCCCTTGGCGAAAATTTATGAAAGAACGTCCGTTCTGGGCTGTTGGTTTCCAATACTTTTTTGTCGCCTATATGACCACCTTATTTATGATTTGGCTCCCCACCTATTTACAAGAGGCTCGTGGTTTCTCATTAACCCAAATGGGCGTTGCCGCCAGTTTTCCTTGGCTAGCAATTTGTATCGCGGTACTCACTGCAGGTTCAATTTCTGATTGGTTACTCAACAAAGGATACTCACAGTTAGTCGCTAGGGGATATATCGCCATTACCGGTTTTATTCTCTTTATTGTGGGTATTTGCGGCGCTGCTCAAACTGAAAGTGCCATTGCGAGTGTTGCATGGCTAACTCTTGCACTCGGTTCTCTAGGATTACCAGTTGTGACCTCTTGGGCAATTGCAGCAGATAAGGGCCGCCAATATGCAGGCTCTGTCAGTGGATGGATGAATTTATGGGGCAATCTCGGTGGTGTTATTTCCCCCATTCTATGTGGCTGGCTTGCACAGCATTTTGGTTGGACCGTCGCTTTACTTTTCAATGTGATACCTATCAGTTTAGCGATTGTTTGCTGGTTTTTCATTCAGCCAGATAAACCATTAGCTGCTGCAGTTAATCCTGATTAATTTTTACCCATATACATTATGTTCAATACAATAAATAAAGGTGTCCCTATGTTTACATTAAATCCTCGTGTTGCCTGTTTTAGCTCGGAAATTATCGAAAGTTGCCGTGATGTTTGCTCGTCAACTATTGGACACATGACTGACTTCGGTTTTCTCAAAACATTACGCCCACAAATTGAACAATGCCAATTTATTGGTAATGCTGTAACAGTTCGTATTCCACATATGGACTCATCTGCCGTACACAAGGTTTTCGACATTGTGCAAGAAGGCGATGTTGTCTGTATCGATATGTCAGGGGATTATGATCGTGCTTGTTGGGGGGAAATGGTTTCTTATATGGCACGGGCAAAGAAAATTGCCGGTGCTGTCATTGATGGTTGTGTCACTGATATCAAAGCATTACGTGAGATTGGCGTTCCTATTTATGCACGTAAAGTGAGTCCGTTAACAACTCGAATTTTAGGTATTGAAGGCGCAATTAATGTGCCGATTAGCATAGATGGCGTAACGATCCATCCTGGTAACTTAATCATCGCAGATGGCGATGGCATTTTAGTCGCTGATGAAGTTACTCTGCAAGAGTATCGCCAACGAGCCCTTAATGCTCAACATGCTGAAATTGATGTTAAAAAGCGCATTGATGCCGGTGAAACATTAGCGGCAATTTCAGGTGCTGCGAAATTTTTTGAATAAGGAGGCTCTATGAAGATTGCAATTGCTCAGCTAGCCAGTAGCCCAGATAAAGCTCTAAATTTAAAAAAAGCCTGTGAAGCTATACAAAAAGCTGCTCAAGGTGGTGCCGACCTCGTCCTATTGCCGGAAATGTTTATGGCTTTTGTTCCCGCGGATAGTGGCATTAGCTATGCCGATGTCGCAGAGCCTGTTGATGGCCCTTTTGTCTCTCAGTTGGCAAAAGCCGCTCAACAATACGGTATTTATGTGACCTGTGGCATTTATGAAAGTGCCCCGAATGAGCCGAAAAGAGCTTTCAACACGACAATTATGTTGAACCGCCAAGGTGAGCTTATCTATCACTACCAAAAAACACACCTGTACGATGCCTTTTCATATCAGGAATCCCTTAATATCATTCAAAGTAATAATGAATTAAAACCTGTGGAAACTGAATTTGGCAAAATTGGCGTTTTAGTCTGTTATGAGCTGCGTTTCCCAGAAGTTGCTCGAAAACTAACCTTAGCTGGCGCTGACCTTATACTCGTTCCCACAGCATGGGTAAGCGGGCCACTAAAAGAAGAGCATTACCAAACATTAGTTAAAGCACGCGCTTTGGAGAACACGGTCCCTGTTTGCGCATGTGACCAAACGGGTAATATTTTTATTGGTCGCAGCCTTGTTTGTGATGCACTTGGCGTAACTATCGCATCTGCTGGCTACGATGAAACACTATTTTTTGCTGAAATATCAACACAGCATACCGCAGAGACACGAGAAAAATTACCTTGTATGCAAAACCGACGCCCTGAGCTGTATTAGTCTAGAAACTGGCAAGGATGCCGGTTTATTCAACAAGTTAAGTTCAATTACCCGCCAGAATTTAACAGTACCTTAAATAATATAAAACTAGTGTATTACTTGTATACCAATCTATTCCTTTCTATACTCACTAAAATTTCTATTGTTAACACAAGATCCTGATGAAAGATAAACCACTAAGCCAACAAGCCTATACTGCAATTAAACATAAAATTCTCAGTAAGCAATTTGGAGAGGAAAGTTACACCTCTGAAAATAGCTTAGTTGAGGAACTCGGTATGAGTCGTACTCCAATTCGTGAAGCCTTATATCAATTACAAAATGAAGGCTTAGTCAAAATTATCCCTCGTAAAGGTGTTTTTATTCAGAAACTATCGTTAAAAGAAACCAGAGATAATTATGATTTGCGTTTAGCAATTGAGTCCCATGCAATTAAATTAGTTCGTGAATATTTAACTGATGAACATTTTTCTATCTTAAAGACGATTATTGAGCGGCAAGATGAATTATTGAAGAAAAATGACTATCAAGGTTGGATAAAAGAAGATGAACGCTTCCACCGTTTCTTCTTGGAATTACTGGATAACTCGGTTTTCTTAGATTTAGCGGATAATATTCGCCAGCGAGTCTATTTCCAGCCTGACCCTATTTATCGCAATGAATATTATCATGAGTCTACACGCCAACATCAGCAATTAGTTGAACAACTCAAAGCAAAAGAATTTACCCTTGCGGAAGAAACGCTAACTGAGCATATATTGCGCGGCAAGCGTAATTATGTTTAGTGTTAAAACCAACAAAAAAAGAGAAAACCAAATTGATGGTTTTCCCTTAGGTTAAATGTTATTTCTAACAACTTATCTTAGCTAGACTTAGCCTCTTTCAGTGCGGCGTCTTTATCGTGATGATAATGGAAGGTAAATTGGAAGATTATTGCTAATACAACAGTATAAGAAGCAAAAACTAACCAGATCATTTGCCAATCTTTAATACCATCCACCGTGTAATAGTCGACAACCAATCCACTTAATATCGCACCAAAATAGGCACCAACACCATTAACCATCGTCATAAATAAGCCCTGAGCACTCGCGCGCATACGCGTATCCACTTCTCTTTCAATAAAAATAGAACCTGAAATATTGAAGAAGTCGAATGCACAGCCATATACGATCATCGACATTATTAAGAACATCAAGCCAATTGCTGATGGGTCACCAAAGGCAAAGAATCCAAAGCGTAATGTCCACGCAAACATGCTTAATAGCATGACAGTTTTAATGCCATAGCGTTTCAAGAAAAATGGAATTGCTAAGATAAAGCACACTTCTGCCATCTGAGAGATCGATAATAATATCGATGGATACTGAACCACCAAACTATCTTGGTATAACGGATTCAGACCGAAGTCATGCAAGAATGGGTTACCAAACGTATTGGTAATTTGTAAAACCGCACCAAGTAACATAGCGAATAAGAAAAATACCGCCATAATGGGTTTTTTAAATAACACCAGAGCATCTAAACCTAGCTTACTGATCCAGCTACTTGAAATCGCTTTTTTATTAACATCAATTTTTGGCAAAGTTAATGAATAAAGCGCTAAAAGTAATGAACAGCCACCTGCAATATAAAGCTGCATACTACTTAGCTCAAATTTCATTAAGCTAATACTCCACATAGCAACAATAAAACCTACCGTACCAAATACACGAATAGGTGGGAAGTTACTCACTGAATCGAGCTGATATTGGCTTAATGATGAATAACTGATGCTATTTGAAAGTGCAATAGTTGGCATAAAGGCCATTGCATTAATTAACATCACCCAGAACATCACTGTTGAACTCGTGACTGTTGCAGCATAAAACAATGCGGCAGCCCCAATCAAATGACAAATCATATATAAACGATTTGCTGGAATATATTTATCTGCAATGATTCCGATAAGCCCGGGCATTAGAATGGCAGCAATACCCTTTGAGCTATACACCATACCGACTTCTGCACCTGAGAAACTCAATGTTTTCATCATGTAGGAGCCGAGTGTAACTAACCAACTTCCCCAAACAAAATATTGCAGGAAAAGCATGATTTTCAAGCGGGATTTAATATTCATACAAGGCTCCGTTTGGAGTTATATTTATTTGTTTTTATTTTCAACTCAGCAATGGCGACACCCATAAGGATGACAGCAACGCCAACAAACTGAATGAACTCAAGAGGTAACTGCAATACAGTCACAGATAATAAAATCGTGACGGGCAACTGCATTGAGCTAACAATGGTCGCTAAACTGGTACCGATCAGTGGAGTACCTTTGGCAAACATCCACATACCAAAGAAAGAACCAAAGAAAGCTAGGGGTAAGCCATAAGAGAAAAATAGAGAATGAAACGTTGATGCACTCAATAAGAATGTTGGAGGAACGACAATCGATGTCAAAATTGCGCCCCCTGTTACCATAATTGCAGAACGCATCATAGGATCTGTTTTAACCGCTAATGCACCACTGACATAAACACGAATAGCATTCGATAATGCTGCACATAGTCCTAATAGCACACCAAGCCAGTGAAATACGATCCCTGAACTATTTAATAAACCTGTCGCTAATACTGTCCCAATTAATATCACCACAACCGATACCAGGGTCATTATGGGAGGAGCTTGGCGGCTGACAACCGCATTAATGGCAACCCCCATCCATGTAAATTGCAAAAATAAGACGACACCAAGCGCCGGGGACAAATATTGCAATGATGCATAATACAAGAGTCCGGTTAGCCCTGTTGTCGTCCCAGTGAGTAACATTAATAGGCCTTGTTGTCGTGTTGGCCATACTAGACGTACTTTTTTAATTAATGCGCCTGCGGCAACAAAAAACCACAGTAAAATCGCACCTAATACCGTTTGGCTACCGATGACATCATTCAAGGAATATCCTGCGCGGTAGGCCAACACGACAAGTGTTGAAAGAATGCCATAACTGCAAGCGCCTAAAGAAACTAAAATTAGACCTTTAAATTTCATTTCAATATTCACCTTATTTAGCGTTATGAACATCTTTATGTTGTTTTGAGAAAAAGAACCTAAAAACTAGAAGCGAGCGATCACACCCGTTACCAATTTCAAGAAGGTGGTTTTAACTTTCTCTGCAGTTTCAATAACTTCGTCATGGCTAAGAGGTTGTTCTAAAATACCGCAAGCCATATTAGTTAAACAGGAGATGCCCACTGTCTTAATTTGTGAATGATGAGCGACCAGAGCTTCTGGTACGGTAGACATACCAACAGCATCAGCGCCTAAGGTTCTGATCATGCGAATTTCGGCAGGTGTTTCATAAGTTGGACCAGTCCACCATGCATAAACACCTTCACGAACAGAAACACCTTGTTCGGCCGCTACATCCTTGATTGTTTGGCGTAATTCTTTGTTATACACCTCACTAACATCCAAGAAACGCACCCCTAATTCAGGGTTATTTGGCCCCATCAATGGGTTATTTGCAGTTAAATTAATATGATCGGTAATAATCATCAGGTCACCTGGGTTGAAATCGGTATTTACTGCACCGCAGGCGTTGGTAATAATCAATTTTTCGACGCCCAATGCTTTCATCAAACGCACAGGGAAAGTGACTTGGTCGAGGGTAAAGCCTTCGTAGTAGTGGAAACGGCCTTTCATCGCAACCACATTTTTACCTGCGATGGTGCCAATCACCAATTCATTGGCATGCCCTACGGCTTCAGATTTGGCAAAATGTGGAATTTCGCTATAAGGAATATGTACTGCATTTTCTAATGTGTCCGCAAACGGGCCTAATCCTGAACCCAGAATAATGCCCACTGTTGGTTTAATATCTGTTCGAGACTGAATAAAGCTTAAGCTTTCTAGAATATCTTTTGTATGATGCATGGTTGTCTCCAAATTGACATCGACTAAAAATTGTTAAAATCGATCATAAAGCAATTTAGAAACAGAACAGCGATCTTAATCTCATTTTAAGAAAAAGAATTTAGATATGATGTGTCACATGAAGCAGAATCTTATGCGTATATTTGCTAATCTTTAGCGCAAGAGTCGGAATGAAAAGGAGTGAGGCGCTTGTTACATACACTATTAAATGAATTTCGCACCTCAAAAAATTCAAAAACACAAAAACTCAAAACGCTTTACCGGTTAATTTTAAACCATGGTCCCATTAGGGCAGAGACGTTGACATCACTGGCTAGCATGAAACCAGCAACTTGTGCTCGGTTACTCGACGAACTGGGGAGAAATCACTTAATTTCGACTTCTGAGCTCGGAGAGTCGACCGGTGGCCGCAAACCTATCCTCTATAATATCAATGCTGCTGATGGCTACCTAGTTGGCATTGAAATGAGTGATATATATTCGACGATAGTTTTACAGAACCTAAAGTTGGATATTTTAGGGATGGTAAAAGTCAAATATGAGCACCTAGAAACCGCAGAAAATATGGTGGATCATCTGCTCAATAAATTAGATATTTTATTAGCTGAACATGGACTTAACGTAAAAAGTTTGTTAGGTATAGGCATCGCCATCGACCATATATTAGAACGCGATAAACTGCCATATCATCAATATAACTCACGAATAAAAGAACTTCACGACTATATATCCAGTAAAGTCCCTTGCTTCGTATTACTCGGAAGTGGGATTAGTTTTGCGGCTTTTGCTGAGTATCGTTTACGCTATACCTCTGATAGCCAAAGGTTTTTATTTACAACCTGTGATACCGATATTCGCAGCTGTACCATCATCAACAATCAATACGCTCCAGCACCCATTAGCACCGCTCAAGCCTTTGGTCATACGACAATTGATATTAATGGTCAACGCTGCGAATGCGGGTCATTTGGCTGTTTAAAGCAATATAGTTCACTGTCTGCGATTAAGTCACGGGTGATCCAGCAACTCAGGTTGGGTAAAAGCTCAATAATCAATGAATTAGTTAATAATGAGTCTGAAATTAGCTACCATACTATTTTCCAAGCTCTCACATTGGACGATGCCCTGTGTCTCGAAGCACTTGGCGAGGCAGCCTATTATTATGGTATTGCCATCGCTAATGCGATTTTAACGACTCAAGCAGATGTGGTGGTGTGCGGCGGAACCCTAACACCTAAAAATCACTTTTTTGAGATGACCAAAAAGTCTATTGAAGAAAAACTCTCTATTTTTCCTCATATTAAGACACGTATTTACCCCGCCAATGATTCATACGAAATTGTTGCTCAAGGCGCTGGTGGAATGGTCATGGAGAAATATCTTGCTGATTAAGTGGTTCTTTCATTAAAACAGATAGAGTGTAGAATAAATCAACGAGCCTATGCTCTATCACTATTAATGAGGGGATCATGTTAGAATTTGAACACATCAGCAACACGACAAAATCATTGGTACTACAACAGCTTACTTCTCAATCCCCTCTTGTTCATTGCATGACAAACGATGTTGTTCAGACCTTCACTGCCAATGTCCTGTTAGCGCTCGGCTGCTCTCCCGCCATGGTCATTGAACCCGAAGAAGCAGAGCAGTTTGCCGCTATCGCACATGGCTTGCTGATTAATGTAGGCACATTAACCACTGAGCGCCGACATGCAATGAAATGTGCGGTTAACAGTGCGAATCAAGCGAAAAAACCTTGGGTACTTGACCCTGTTGCCGCAGGTGCGCTTAGCTTTCGCACCCATTTTTGCCATGAATTGCTGACTCTCAAGCCTGCCGCTATTCGCGGTAATGCCTCTGAAATTATGGCATTGGTAGGAAGCAGTGCTGGCGGCAGAGGCGTTGATTCCCTTAACACCACTGATGACGCTCTTCCCGCAGCACAATTATTAGCGAGACAAGCTAAGACAATTGTTGCGATAAGCGGGGAAGTGGATTACATCACCGATGGAATACGCACCTTTGCAGTTACTGGCGGCCATATTTTAATGACTCGAGTCGTCGGTACAGGATGCGCTCTTTCCGCGGTGGTTGCTGCATGTTGCGCTCTACCTGGTGATAGGCTACAAAATGTTGCCGCTGCTTGCGCTATCATGAAACAAGCTGGAGAAACCGCAACCCAGCGTTGCCATGGGACAGGCAGTTTTATCCCTGAATTTTTAGATGCGCTTTATCAATAGTTTTGTTGTGATCGATAACTTTGTTTTTTTCGGTAATTTTGTGGTAATGAAAACTTGGCATAGCGAACTAGAGCCGAGTTTTCTTCCCTCTTATCTTTCTTGACCAATGACGAAAGTGATCTCTAAAACGAATAAAACGATAAACAAAATTTTTGCTATCGGGTTCGATACCGTAAAAACGCTGTAATGCAATTAAATCATTCGCTTTGCAAATAGCAAAATTACCATAATCTGATAAATCAATAACCTTAAGTCCTTCATTGGTTATAACAAAGTTCCCTGCATGGATATCATTAGAAGATAAACCATACCAATGCAATTGGTTGATAATGACTTTCATCTCTGCATAATAAGGCTTGATATCATCAACTTCAGATAAAACAGTTCCTTCCACATACTCCGCAATAATCCATGTTTCTACTGACTCACGACCGACCATTTTTTCTGCAACAAAGTAAATATCATTCGTTACGGTACAACCGTTATTTTGTGCAGTCACTAAACGTTTCAATAAACGTGAATAAAAAGGGCCAGAAATAATATGCATCAGCCGTTTTTCAATACGCTTATCGCGTTCTTTTTCGCATTTAATAATATAACTTTGTCCATTTACATGAATACGAGCAACACTTCTCTCAATATTTCCGCTACTTAAATTCTTACCCGCGATCTTCCCATCAATATAATCATTAACAATTTGCCAAAAATCTATCTCACCTTCTTTTTGAAAGGTGATAAAACCGTCTCTTTGTTTTTTTATTATTTTCTGCATAACAAAATAGCCAATTTTTAATCAATTGACGGATGCTAGCAAATGGCAAACAACATTTCTTAGCGATTGTTGCAGAGTAGCGTTTAAAAATAGGTAACTTGTGCACTATGGCACAAAATAGATAGGGTTATTAGGTCTTAATATACAGAGATAGGTTAGCACGATACCAACCTACCCCATAAACGCGTTTTAATCGTTACCAAATAAATCTCGGGTATAGACTTTCTCTGCCACATCTTCCAGCTCAGGCACCATACGGTTGGCTAGAATAATGTCGCTTTGTGCTTTGAAAGTGTCGAGATCACGGATAACCTTCGAACGGAAAAACTCTTCTTCTTTTAAAACCGGCTCATACACCACCACTTCGATGCCCTTGGCCTTGATGCGCTTCATCACACCTTGTACCGCAGAGGCACGGAAATTATCAGAGCCCGCTTTCATGACTAAGCGATAAACACCGACTTTGCATGGTGCTTTAGCGATAATCGCATCGGAAATAAAGTCTTTACGGGTGCGGTTTGATTCCACAATGGCGTTAATCAGGTTATTTGGCACGTCATCGTAGTTAGCTAGCAGTTGCTTAGTATCTTTCGGTAAACAATAACCACCGTAACCGAATGATGGGTTGTTATAATGGCTACCAATACGTGGGTCTAAAGAGACTCCCTCAATAATTTGGCGTGCATTTAAACCGCGACTTTCTGCGTAGGTATCGAGCTCATTAAAGTACGCCACACGCATCGCTAAATAAGTGTTGGCAAACAGTTTAATGGCTTCGGCTTCGGTTCCATCGGTAAATAACACGGGCACATCTTTCTTAATTGCGCCTTCCAGCAACAAATCCGCAAAAATTTTCGCGCGCTCTGAACGCTCTCCCACCACGATACGGGAAGGATGTAAGTTATCCCACAAAGCACGCCCCTCACGTAAAAATTCAGGAGAGAAAATCACGTTGGTATAACCAAACTCTTCACGTAAGCGCGCGGTAAAGCCCACAGGGATAGTGGATTTCACGATAATCGTCGCTTCTGGGTTAATTTCATTCACATCATGAATAACAGACTCAACCGATCTTGTATTGAAGTAATTGGTTTTTGGGTCATAGTCGGTTGGCGTTGCGACAATGACGTATTGTGCACCGGTGTAAGCTTCAGTTTTATCTTCTGTGGCACGGAAATTGAGGGTCTTTTCCGTTAAAAACTGTTCAATTTCTGCATCAACAATCGGTGATTGATGGTTGTTTAACATCGCCACTTTTTCAGGGATGATGTCCACCGCAACCACTTCGTGGTTTTGTGACAGCAACATGGCGTTAGATAGGCCGACGTAGCCGGTTCCTGCGATTGCTATTTTCAAACTTGCCTCTCAAATCCTGCTAAAGATGTTACAGCTTATTGATATTATTGGTGGTAATAAGAACGGTACCAATCCACAAATGCCTGAACACCCTGCTCAATAGAAACTTGTGGGCGATAACCTGTCACATTAAACAAGTCTTCCGTATCCGCCCAAGTGGTGTACACATCACCCGCTTGCATAGGTAAAAAGTTTTTAATCGCTTCTTTACCCAGTGCCTTTTCCAGTGCAGAAATAAATTCAATCAACTTAACAGGCTGCCCATTACCAATATTATAGATTCGATATGGCGCGCTGCTTTCTGCAGGTGATGCCGAATGATTATTCGGGTTCGCTTGTGGAATTATATCTGAAATACGGATCACACCTTCGACAATATCATCAACAAAAGTGAAATCACGACTGAGATTGCCGTTATTATAGACATCGATAGGCTCGCCCGCCAAAATAGCTTTCGTAAACTTAAATAAAGCCATATCTGGGCGCCCCCAAGGGCCATAAACCGTAAAGAACCGCAGCCCTGTGGTCGGTAGCTGGTATAAATGTGAATAGGAGTGCGCCATTAATTCATTGGCTTTCTTTGTTGCCGCATAGAGTGAAATCGGGTGATCGGTTGCCATGTCAGTGGTAAATGGCGTCTTATCGGTTACGCCGTACACCGAACTTGAAGAGGCATAGACTAAATGCTTCACTTTTGCTTGGCGACAACCTTCTAAAATGGCGAGGTGGCCAGTTAAATTACTATCTGCGTAAGCAAATGGGTTTTCCAACGAGTAACGAACACCCGCTTGTGCCGCTAAGTGAATGACTCGGTCAAATTGTTCTTGTGTACACAATACACGGACAGTCTCACGGTCTGTGATATCAAGATGAATAAAACGAAATAACGGAAACTGCTCCAATAAATGTAAACGGGATTGTTTAAGCCCCTGATCGTAATACGCATTTAAGTTATCAATCCCGACAACTTCATGCCCACTCTCTAATAAACGTTGGCAAAGCGTGAAACCAATAAAACCCGCACTTCCCGTGACCAAATATTTCATATTCATTGTCTTCTAGCGTTAAACCATTCTAAAGCTCGAAATGAGCACCTAATTTCACAGAAAAATTAACTAAAATTAAGACAAAAAAAATAACGAATGGTTTTGTTATTAAAACAAGAAAGCGTAAAAAATAATAAATTTTAAGAAAATATTAATATTTTAGGTAGGAAATAACAAAAAAGAGGGGATCAGCCGTAAATATCTACGGCTGATAATAACATACTATTACATATCACCTTTATTGGCATTAGCTGCTTCTAAAGTTCCATAAACATAGTTGCGATAGCTATCAAGTAACTTTTGGTCTTCACAATCATTGAGTTTGCCATCACATAAGTGACGCATTTTGATGTTGGCTTCATAAAATGGGGAAATGTTTAAATTTGCCCTTTCTAATAAGATTCCGCCTAAGAAGGAAATATCTGTTAACTGGCCCGTTGTTATTGCAGTTCCTGATTTCAAGTTATCCCGCAAAGTAAATTGTGTTAGGTAAGCGGGTGATGAAAATGAAGAATTATACTGATTTAAGCTAATTCCTGGTTGATGGTCACCAAAATATAAAAACATCAACGGACGCTTACGTTTTTCAATGAATTCTGCGAAATCACGTATTGATGCATCTGAGGTTACGATTTTGTCCATATAATGGCTAAATTCACCTGCAGCATCTGAGTTTTTAATTTTGTCTTTTATACCGTAGTCATCACTATGGCTCTCTTTGTAAGGACCATGCTCATACATTGTAAGAGAGAAAATAAATACGGGTTTATCTGTTTCTTTCGCTAAGATTTCTTTTACATATTTCAGCATATCATCGGTGCTGATTGTCCATAAGTTATCTTGCAGTTTACCTGGATAGCCGAGCTCTTGTGGTTGAATAATTCGATCAACCCCAAGCGTTTCATAGGCATGCCCTGAATGGTATGCGCCTTTATTAAAGGGGGTAAGTACCACAGTATAATAACCGTTGGCCTTCATTTCTTTGAATAAGCTATTTTTAAGGTGGTCAACGATAAAATAAAAGACACCGCTTTTTTGCGCACCAAAATCATCACTATTTAAGCCAGTTAGCGCTGAGAATTCAGATAACCAAGTTCCTCCCCCAAAAGTTTGTACCCGCATCTGACTATGCGCACTTACGCCACTATCTTGCTGGAACATAAATAAATCAGGAAGCTTAGTTCCTTCAGGTAAGTCATAAATATGTGGGTCAACAGTAGACTCTTGCAGTAATAAAACGATGTCTGGTTTTTCTGAGGCTGCATTATTTTCTAGGGATATTGCTGCTGCTTTTTCCATAAAATAATCAGCTGAGCCTGCAAATTCAGGGGATTGATAACTCGCATTTTGTGCCGACATAATAATATTGGTCACTGTCCCTCGGCCTTTTGGCAACGTCTGAGACCATCTGTCATAATAATGTGAGCTTGTGAAGTTAATACCAAAGTAACCCGCAACAATAAGAACAACACCAATAACGCGAGTCATTTTTGATTTACTCGGCTTGAGCAATCGCCAGCTAATAACCCCATTAATGACTAATAATATAAGCAACCCAACCAGTGCGACACCTGCTAACCAATAATGGCCCAAGGTCCCCATATTGGAAGTGTCTGTCATAATATTGATATCACTAAAGAAGAGTTGTTCTTTGTAATAATGAACTTTTAACTGATTCAGGAATTTTATGATGATAAATAATGTACTGGTAATAATAGCGGAAAATAACCAGCGAGCTGTTAGCACCATTAAAATACCGAATAAAACGGCATATACACTGACCGATATGAGAGCAGGATAAATTACGCTACCTTTTTCAAAGACTAAGAAAAGGGAGCCAATAAAGATCAATGCCAGATAAAAGCCTGCAAATAACTTTTTCTTCATCAGTTTTACCACAAGTTTAATATTGGAGGTTGCTATGAGGCACTACTATAACGGATTAAAACACTCAATTTATTCAACGAAAATGCCTTTATCTCGTAAATGGTGACCATCGCCTTTACGACGAGTAAAACCGCTTTTATCAAAAAACTCAAGAATTTGAATCGCAAGTTTCCGACCAATCCCTAATTCGTTACGGAAATCAGCCGCAAAAATGACTTCATTTTCCATGCAATAACGGTGAATAAGTGACGCAAAATAATTAATTTGCTCATGGCTATAATAGCGGTCACGAACTATCGCCGTAATTAATCCCATTTGCGCCGCCTTTTTTAGAACGCGACGCATCGTATCTTCTTCATAGCCACTTTCTAATGCTAAATCACGTACCCACCACGCTTCATTACGTGAAAATAATGGGTGTATTTGCTGCCAAATCAATTGCTGTTGGGCATCAAACACCAGCCCATGTTGGGGCATATGCAACCAACCGCGAGTTTGCTTAATAACATTTTCACCAATGAGATCATCAATGAATTTAAATGCTAATGCCTCGCTCATTGAAGGCAGAGCCATACGTTTTAAACGTGCTTTGCCTACACCGATTTGGTCACTGTGTATTTCATTGAATTCTTCAAGGGTTTGAACGATACGTTCTTTCGCTATTTGCGCTTTAAATGTGGATAAAACATGGTTGCCAACACGCTCCACATCCATTTGAGCCAATAAATTATCTAACACATCATGGGTGAGTTGCCGCGCCCAACTGTAATCCCGTAAATTAAGTTCACCTTGAGGAAGCTGTAGCTTAAAGTGAGCCAGTTCATCTTGTTCTCGGCAAAGCTTAGATAACCAATCCAAAAACTCCGGAAGCCTTTTACCTCGCCGTGGGGAAACCAAACGTATCACTCGAGCCCCACCTAACGTTTGACGAGCGCTAATATCACGGATAATTAACCGGTCATTCTCGACTAACCATAATGGGGTATCTAAAATTAACTCAGCAAGCACGGGGGTTTCCCCTTGCTCCACTAATAATGACACTCGCCCAGTGATGTGGCTTGCACCATGGTAAAGATGCACAGGTTGCCAGTGCTTAATTAATGCATCGCATTCCAATTCAACAATAACCCGTGTTGCAATAAACGCAGGTTGCTCTGCAAGTAACCAATCCCCTCGGGTAATATTTTCTTTATCAATATCGCCCACCAAGTTTAAGGCCACTCGATCACCTGCAACAGCGAATTCAGATATTTGGTTTTGCCGATGAATACCTCTGACGCGAACTTGCTTATCCGCTCCTGTCACCCATAGTGACTCACCAACTTGAACTTTTCCCGCTAATGCAGTGCCAGTCACCACTACCCCTGCACCTTTAACCAAAAAAACGCGGTCAATGGCTAAACGAAAACGACGTTGGATATTGGGATGTGAACCACTTTGCTGATGAAGTTGTTGCAGATATAAACGCAGCGCATCAATGCCGCGCCCATCTTCAATAGACGTAATGAATAGTTTTGCATCTGGCCAACCTTGTTTAGCCAGCTCGGAGGTGACTTGCTCCGTAACCTGTTCAATTCGCGAATGATCGACTCGGTCAGCCTTCGTCAGTATAACACTGATATTTTCACAACCCGCTAGCCTTAAAATCGAAAGGTGTTCAAGGGTTTGCGCCATCACGCCATCATCACAAGCTACTACCAAAAGCGCATGGTTTATACCACCAATCCCAGCCAACATATTGGCTAAGAATTTTTCATGTCCTGGAACGTCGATAAAACCAATAGAGCTCCCATCTGGCTGTGGCCAGTAGGCATACCCTAGGTCAATGGTCATTCCGCGCTTTTTCTCCTCAGGGAGGTGTGCGGTATTTATGCCAGTAATGGCTTGAATTAAAGAAGTTTTACCATGGTCAACATGGCCTGCTGTCGCAAAAATCATGAAAGTAAAACCTGTAATAACGCGTGTTCATCATCAAGACAGCGCAAGTCAAGCCACAATTTACCGTCTTTCATACGCCCAATCACTGGTTGAGGTAGCTGGCGCCACTGCGTAGCGAGTTGCTCTAATGTACTACCTTTTCCATTTAGCGGTGTGAATGTTACCGCAAAGCTAGGAAGACGGTCGACAGGAAGTGAACCGCTCCCTATTTGTGAGAGACAAGGCTCAACTTCAACAATAAATTTGTCCCCATAAAAGGCTTGTAGAGCAACAACTATGCTTTCTGCGCTATCACGAATAGTTTCAGGATCTCGTGTTAGCCAACGTAATGTGGGTAATTCTGTTGTGAGTTTTTCGGGAGTTAAATACAGTTTTAGCGTTGCTTCAAGTGCAGCTAAAACCATTTTATCAACGCGTAAAGCACGTTTTAATGGATGTTTTTGAATTGCATCAATCCATTTTTTCTTCCCTAAGATAATCCCTGCTTGTGGGCCACCAAGAAGTTTATCTCCAGAAATTGAAACTAAATCAATGCCTTGAGAAAGGTAACTTTGTGGCATGGGCTCTGCGGGTAGCCCATAAGTCGTCATATCAATCATCGAACCACTGCCTAAATCAATTGCCGTTGGTAATTGGTACTTTCTACCTAGCTCTGCAAGCTCTTCACCTTCAACTTCTGCAGTAAATCCTTCAATACTGTAATTGCTGGTATGCACTTTCATTAATAGTGCAGTTTGATCATTAATCGCATTCTCATAGTCACGTAAGTGAGTCCGATTCGTTGTACCCACTTCAACTAATTGGCAGCCAGCCTGCGCCATCACATCTGGCACACGGAAAGCCCCACCAATCTCAACCAATTCACCACGAGAAACAATAACTTGCTGGCCATTTGCAACCGTTGCTAGCAATAATAAAACTGCGGCAGCATTATTATTAACAATACAGGCATCTTCGGCGCCAGTGAGCACACACAGTAAATCAGCAATCGCACGGTCACGATGCCCACGCATCGCACCATCTAGAGAATATTCTAATGTGACAGGCGAACTCATCACTTGGCTAACTGCATTCACCGCCGTGGTTGACATGACCGCACGGCCTAAATTGGTATGTAGCACCGTACCCGTCAAGTTAAACACGTTTTTTAGGGCGCTTTGCCCTAAAGCTTGATGGCGTTGTGCTAACTCTTTTACCCAATCTTCCTGCCAAGCAGGTAATTTCCCTGCCTGTGCAATACTGGCTCGAGCTTGTTCTTGCATCTTACGTAAACATGCAGTGACCCAATGAGCCCCTGATTGTTCAACCAATATTTGCACTTCATCGAGCTGCAATAATTTATCAATAGCAGGAAGTTGGCGATATAAAGCCAAGTCTGATTCAGCCATAGTCACGATTCTCTTTTACCGCTTATTTTTCACCAGGGAACAAGAACGGATTAATACTACTACGCGCAAAGCCTTCTTCTTCCATGCGTGCATCTAAAATAATTGAGGCTAAATCATCCGCGACAGCTTCAACTTTAGCTTCTTTTTCTTGATAAAGGATTTTCAAGTAGCTACCGCAATCACCGCAGCTTTCTGCTTTAACTGCCGCATTTTCATCATCTAATGACCAATAATTCAATTTACCTGTTTGCTCACAGTTACTGCATTTAACGCGCACCATATGCCATTCAGTTTCACATAAATTACAGTGTAAATAACGTAAACCTTGTGATGTACCAATTTGCACAATACTCGACACTGGCATGCTATTACATACAGGACAGAAATGGCGATGGTCTCCATGTTCTGCACGCGCTTTACCTGGGATATTTGCTGCCATTTGTGCCCAATACACCGATAATGCAGCCCAAATAAACATCGATTTATCCGCAGGAACTTTTTCAAACTCTTCATTTAGCAACGCAGTTGCCATGGCTTCGAGTTCTGTTTCAGACGCTTTATTCAGATTTTCTAACGCCGGACGTACAGACTCAGGCACGACTGGCATTAATTCGGCAATAATAGCCGTTAATAATTTGTGCCAATGTGTTGTCCGTGGAAATGTTTTTGCATCCAATGGCGAATTATTGGTATTTGTTGAGCGCTCAAGGATAGATGCCATATCCATTTCTAATGGATTATCATGCTGTGCATTATGTTGTGCGGTTGCCACTTCAGCAGCAAAATTCAGATAATCTGCAAAAGGATGTTCTCCTGCACCAAGTTCTTTGAGTCGCTCAGCACGGCGTTGATATAAACTTTTTAAGTTAGGAAACAGAACTGGTGGAATAAAACCAATTCCCTTTTCTTTCAATCTTTCTTGTCCTAACTCTTCTTTAGGAACGATACGAATACCCATTGCGTTCTCACTTTTCTATTTTCTATTTTCTATTTTCTGAACAATTTTTTGAGCATAGGGTAAACCTATACTCAAATTAATCATTCCTATTTTATGCCATCGGCGGAAATTGCTACCACTTACTGCTCAGGATAAAACAAAAACGGTTAGGTCGCTACCTTGATGCCCTTGTATCAAGACGGGTATTTGATCTGATAAGGGTTTTGTAGGCAACAAAGGAAAAAATGCAGACAAATTTACCTTAAGCAAAGAACAATTATGATACAAAATCACCGATGATAAAGGCATTTTCAAAGGTGTAAATCAATCTATTTCAAGATCATAAATGACCGATTGTGGTGGCCTTAAAATCATCTATTCTTGTTAAAATATGTGGGGTTAATCAAACTTTAACGATATAAGAATAATTAATAAGCTAATAGATACAGCTAAATAAAGTTTTTATTGAAACATTAGCAAGGATATTTAAATTACTGCATTAATTTTCTTTGATATAGTTTTAAAACTAAATTATAGCGGAGACCGTAGAAATGAGAGAGTTATTAATCACACTAATAATTATACTTCCTATTTATTCAATTTTATTTATTAGCGAATTATAGATAAATGTTTAATTAGAATTCTAATAGCTGTATTTTATATTAATTTAACTTATAAAAACAGCTTTAGATTAAACTACCGTAATAGATTATTAATGGATTGAGATCCTAATTTAGAGTTTTCCAACCGACTAAGGACAGTTATGTTTTTCTCGAAACAATTAAACCAGTTTATTGCTTTGGCTAAAAATGGTTCGCTAAATCAAGCGGCAGAGTCTACCAATGTCACGTCTTCAGCGATATCACAAGGTTTGATTCTTCTCGAAAAAAAGCTAGGAAAGAATATTTTAGTTAAAAAAAAAATAAAATACTCATTTCCGATTATGGCATGGAGCTATTTAATAAAATAAACCCTCACTATGAAAGTATAAATAAAATATTAAACAATTTAACTGTGCCAAACAATGAAAAAAAAATTAAAATTCTTATTGATGGATTTCCATTCTATGGAATACATTCGATAATAAACAACTTATTGAAAAATAAGAGTATTAACATTGAAGTTGAATGCAAGATCTCAAATGATATTTTGTATGAAATAAAAAACCACCACTATGACATCATAATATCACCTGTAGATATCGACGTTGACCATAAAAGTATACAAAAAATAAATTTAAAAACTGAAAGATTAGGTTTAGTATTTCATAAAGAATTAATGAAAAAAAGCATGAGTATTGAAAAAATGATGAATAATGAAATTCTTATTCAAACAAAATCATCATTCGAACATTGTACCATGATAGAATTTTTAAAAGAAATAAAAAAAATCGGCGTAAAGTTTAAAACACTTACAATAAACGAACTGGATTTATTACATTCATTAGAAAATAAAACTGGTTATTCATTCATGACTGAGGAATATTTTAATAATAAATCGAATCCTGACTTGGTATTTAAAAAAGAACCCTTTAATTTTTTTCTTAATAGGAGAGCTTATCTACTAAAAGAAAGTAATATTGAAATTTATTAATTAACAATTTTACTTTAAATAATAATTAATTTAAACAATGCGAGACTAACAATGAAAATCATTTATTTTTTTATGCTTTCTTTATTTTTATCTTCTTGCCAAAACAGTTTTATTAATGAAATTCAAGACAGTACAATTGAAATAAAAAACCCCAATCAGACAAAAAACAATGGACTATAATTTTCAACTCATTTTAAAAGGAAATTTCGTATGATAATTGGTGTAATTAGTGATATTCATATAGGCTCAGATCATGATAAAGAAGTATTGGCAACGTCTATTAAAAATATTAATCACTGTGGAGCCGAAGGGTTATTAATGGCTGGGGATATTGGTGATTATCATCAACATAGAAAAGATTCTTTTGATATTTTCCTAGAACAATTTCCAAAAAAATATCATCAAAATTTATTATTGATGTTAGGCAACCATGATGTCCGAACTGGGGCCGAACCCCATGAGCCATTAGACCCCGATTTAGTCGGATTATATGACTCTTACTTAGAAAAATGCAATATTGACCGGCAAGAAGATACAATGTGCATTGATGCATGGATTGATGGTTATCATTTTATTTGTTTGAACACAGATGTTCCTTTAAAAAATCAAATGGAATTAAATGAAGCATCACTTCTCTGGTTAGAAAAAAAACTGGCTGAAGGCGTTGATGCGAATAAACCGATTTTTGTGATGACACATCAAGCATTCAATTGTTCACATTGGCGGTCATACTTATATGGCGGATTTGGACCGCAAGATGAAAGACTAAAAAGTCTATTTTCTCGTTATCCCCAAATAATTATGTTAAGTGGTCATATTCATAATGGCTTTGGGATTATTGAAGCTATTCAACGTCCATTTGGAACATTAATTGATATTCCAAGTTTAACATTAGGTGAAAACGGAGTTACAGATAAAGGCACAGGCTATTTATTAAAAATAGAAGATGATAAACTAACCTTTGAAGCTTGGAATTTTTATCAAAATATTCATTTATCTGAATATGATACGATAATATTATTACCTACTTTATCAAGTTTAGCCGCTGAGCTACCAGATTATGCTGACGAAGAAACTGATTCATTAATTTCAGAATCAAATCGCTTAATGAATAAAGAATACAAAGATGAATATATAAAAATCTATGACGAGAAAACATGGGAAGAAATTAATACCCTAAGAAATAAAATTATTAAATACAAATCTAAACCTAAATCTAATGAAATTAATTACCATAAATTAAAATTTAATAATGACGATAATATCACCATTAAGGTATTGAATGCCGCACTAAATCAGCACAACCATATTCTTATTGAATCAAAAAATGGTCACTGGGCTGACCAAATTACAATACCGCCACTAAAAAATAATCAATCCATTACCATTGATCCTACTGCGGCCTATTGTAGTACACTGATCGTGAATAAAGAGAAGCATAGGATTTCAACAGGTGAAAAATGTACGGTTTCCTGTAAGTCTTATTGGCAGTTTGAAATGAAAAATGACGTAGATTCGTTGGAGCAAAAATCAGCTTATCAGCTTACGTTTAAGAATGAAGATTCTATTACACAAAAAATGATAAAGGATATTTTTAAAACTAACGATAGTATATATATTGAAATTAAAAATGAGAAATGGCTAAATAAAATTTCCATTCCCAAACTGCCCCTAAGTAATAAAAAGATTATAGTTAAATCAACAGCGGATCGTAATAGTTCAATAGTTGCTGGCTACTATACGTATATTATTAAGTCAGGCGACTTATTGACTATTTCTGCAAAACAGAATTGGAGTATCGATAAAAAAAAATTAAAATAACTTAACAACTAGTTCAATACGCGACTAATTATAATTTAGTCGCGTATTTTTATGCGTACTCAACCCTTTGATATCACGTAAATACCAAATAATAAAAGCCAATATTGCAAAGAAAATTATACTTTTAGTAATTCTGGATAATACATCCGCTTCAGCGCTAATTCTAACCCTCTCACCTCTGCTAGGCCTTTTAAGCGGCCAATAGCGGAATAACCAGGGTTAGTCACTTTCTTCAAATCATCCAAAATTTGGTGACCATGATCTGGTCTCATTGGAATTGGTGCAAGCCCCGCAGCATGGCGTTTTTGTTCAACCGCTAAAATGGCTTTGACCACTTCAAACATATCGACATCACCTGCAATATGATTTCCTTCATGGAAAGTATTTGGGTTGTTTTCTCTCACCGTTGAACGTAAATGTGTGAAATGAATACGATCACCAAATTCATTAATCATTTTTACTAGGTCGTTATCGGCTCGCACACCATAAGAACCTGTGCACATAGTAAACCCATTATGAATGCTATCGCAGCTTTGCTTAATAAACCGCATATCTTCAATGGTAGAAACAATACGTGGCAGGCCTAAAATTGGGCGCGGAGGGTCATCAGGGTGAATAGCTAAAACCACATTTTCTTCTTCACACACAGGAACGATTTTCTGCAAGAAATAACGTAAGTTCTCACGTAACTGATTTTCATCAATATTATTATACAGCGCCAAGCGCTCACGGAATTGGTCTAATGTATAACCTTCTTCTGCGCCCGGTAACCCTGCAATGATGGTTTTAATCAGGTTTTCGATATCATCAGATGACATATTGGCATAATACTCAGCCGCTTCTTTGACTTCTTGTTCTGAATAACTCGCCGCCGCATTTTCACGTTTTAAAATATGAATTTCAAACGCAGCAAAGGCAATATTGTCGAACCGTAACGCTTTGGAGCCATCTGGTAGCGTATAAGCAAGGTCAGTACGCGTCCAATCTAGAATTGGCATAAAATTATAGCAAATGGTCTTAATACCACAGGATGCTAAATTACGAATACTTTGTTGGTAATTTTGAATATAGAGATCAAAATTACCTTGTTGAGTTTTAATATCTTCGTGAACAGGAATACTTTCCACGACAGACCAAACTAACCCAGCATCTTCAATGATAGCTTTACGCTTTAAAATCTCCTCAACACTCCAAACTTCACCGTTAGGAATATGGTGGAGCGCAGAGACGATTCCCGTCGCCTCTGCTTGCCTAGCATCACTTAAAGAAACAGGGTCATTAGGACCGTACCAACGCCACGTATGCTCCATAAGTACTTCTCCTGCGATTATTCAAAAATAGTCTGATAAGGAATTGTTTCAAATAAGTAACCATCAAAATTGGGGTCATCAAAATCAGAAAGCTGCATTAGCGTATTTTTGACATTCTCTAAATGCTGCCACATCTCTTTTTTAGCCAATTCAGGATCACGTTTTTGTAGTGCATTTAAAATATTTTCATGATCAATCAACCACTTCTTCCGGTAAGTCGTATTGTCGATATGCTCATGTAGCTTATCCCACATAGGGCTTTGTAACCGCACAGCCCAGATATCATCAATAATCTTCGCCATCATGTCGTTCTTGCTTGCGCGAGCAATTAACACATGAAACTTATGATCATTCGCATCGTCACTTTCATTATTCGCAACTTTGATTCGCTCATCCTCTAGTAATGCGCGGATCTCTTGGATATCGGCTTTTGTTGCTGACAAGGCCGCACATGCAGCTATCGCACTTTCAATCACTTGGCGAGCTTGCAGTATTTCAAAAGGGCCATGGTCTAAGCTTTTGACTTCATCAATTAATAGATCTGGGTGATTGATGACATAAACACCAGAACCTTTCTTGATAGAAACCAATTTTTCAATTTCTAACATGATGAGTGCTTCACGTACCAATGAGCGACTAACATCATATTTTTTAGCGATCTCACGCTCTGGCATTAAACGACTTCCTATCGGATATTCACCAGATGCAATGAGCTCTTTTAACTGCTGACCTAGGTATTGGTACGAGCGGTATTGAGTTTTCATATATATGTACAACGCGTTGTCGAATTAAATTTAGTTCTTCCATTGTAGATTATCGTCCCTCACCACAATGGTCAACCAATTTATCCACTATTTCCACAAAATTAGTTAACCAATTTGTGATCAGATTCACTTATTGTCGTCTTTTTAGTCATTGTTTTTTAATTTACCGATTGATAGAGTGAAAAAAAGAAAATTTGGTTAACCAATAAATAAACCAGTTTGAGTAATTCGGGGTGATTTGGTTGATCAGTTGGTTAACAAGTAATAGGGATTTAGGCCAAAATGAAAATCATAAAAGCAGAAGTCTTTATATGTAGCCCCGGTCGTAATTTTGTCACATTAAAAATTACCACCGATGAAGGCATATATGGACTAGGTGATGCCACCCTTAACGGGAGAGAACTCTCAGTGGCATCCTATCTTCAAGATCACCTCTGTCCTCAGTTGATAGGCCGTGACCCACATAAAATTGAAGATATTTATCAGTTCTTCTATAAGGGAGCTTACTGGCGTAGAGGCCCAGTTACGATGTCCGCCATTTCTGCGATTGATATGGCACTGTGGGATATTAAAGGCAAAATTGCCAACCTTCCAGTCTATCAATTACTCGGTGGCGCTTCTCGTGAAGGAGTGATGGTTTATTGCCATACCACAGGTACTGATATTGCCGAAACACTAGATAACTACGCAAAATATAAAGAAAAAGGTTTTAAAGCGATCCGAGTGCAGTGCGGCATCCCAGGGATGGCAACCACCTATGGGCAGAGTAAAGGAAAAAACCTTGCTTATGAACCTGCCACAAAAGGCCATCACCCTGAAGAGCAATTTTGGTCAACCGAAAAATACCTCGATTTTATGCCCAAACTGTTTGAAGCCGTACGGGACAAATATGGCTTCAATGAGCACCTTCTACACGATATGCACCATCGCTTGACCCCTATTGAAGCAGCTCGCTTCGGTAAAAGTATTGAAGATTATCGATTATTTTGGATGGAAGACCCAACACCAGCGGAAAACCAAGCTTGTTTTAGATTAATTCGTCAACATACCGTCACCCCAATCGCTGTAGGTGAAGTTTTTAATAGCATTTGGGATTGTAAACAATTGATTGAAGAGCAGCTCATCGATTATATCCGTACCACAATCACGCATGCTGGCGGGATCACAGGTATGCGCCGGATTGCTGATTTCGCTTCACTTTACCAAGTCAGAACCGGTTCTCATGGTCCATCTGACCTATCCCCTATTTGCCATGCTGCCGCCTTACACTTTGATCTATGGGTACCAAATTTCGGCGTTCAAGAGTTTATGGGCTACTCCGAAGAAATGTTGTCCGTATTTACGACCAACTGGACGTTCAACGATGGTTATATGCACCCAAGTGATAAGCCCGGTTTAGGTATCGATTTTGATGAAAAACTGGCAGCGAAATACCCGTACAACCCAGCTTATCTTCCAGTTGCTCGTCTCGAAGACGGCACGTTGTGGAACTGGTAATTTTTATTTTATTCGGAGTTAAATATGAAAGCTGTAAAATCGGTAGTAATTAAAGAACCTAATACATTATTGATTGAAGAGCGTTCAGTTCCTGAACCAACTGAAAATCAAGTACAAATAAAAGTCCAATTAGCCGGTATTTGTGGTTCTGACAGCCATATCTACCGTGGCCATAACCCATTTGCAAAATATCCACGAGTGATTGGTCATGAATTTTTCGGTGTCATTGAAAAAGTCGGTTCCAGCGTAGACAGTAAACGCATTGGTGAACGTGTCTCTATCGACCCTGTTCTCAGTTGTGGTCATTGCTACCCATGTTCAATTGGTAAACCAAATGTTTGCGAGACACTAGAAGTATTAGGCGTTCATACTGATGGCGGATTCACTGAATATGTTAATGTCCCTGCGGCAAACGCTTATACCATTCCTGATTCAATCAGCGATGAATGTGCCGTTACCGTTGAACCATACTCTATTGCCGCCAACGTGACTTCGCATGTTCATCCAACTCAAGATGATGTCGCATTAGTCTATGGTGCGGGTACGATTGGGTTAACCTGCGCACAGGTTCTTAAAGGAGTTTATCAGGTCAAAACCTTAATTGTAGTTGACCGCGTGACTGAACGCTTAGCAAGAGCAAAAGATTGTGGCGCTGATATTGTCATTGATAATTCACAAACCCCACTACCAGAGCAACTCAAAGCACTGGGGCTCCGCCCAACGTTAGTACTTGATGCAGCTTGCCATCCCGCTATCTTACAAGAAGCTATCTTGATTGCTTCCCCTGCGGCAAGAGTTTCTATTATGGGCTTTTCAAGTGAAGCAAGTGCCGTTACACAGCAAAGTATTACCAGCAAAGAGATTTCATTGTTTTCTTCGCGCCTGAATGCCAAAAAATTCCCAGAAGTGATTAGCTGGATAGAATCTAAAAAAATTGACCCAACAAAAATCTTGACGCATCAGTTCCCATTCACTGAAGCGCAAGAGGCAATCTTAACCTTTGAAAAAGACCAGAAAACCTGCTGTAAAATTCTTTTAACCTTTTAATTTAATTAAAAAAACTAAATCCGATTTTGGATACTACTCTACGTGATTAATAGGATAATAATATGAATACTCAGTCAATTGATCCATCAGGGAAAGTGGAACGCAGCTCTGGCGATCTGACCAAAGCTGCAGTTTCAGGCTGGCTAGGAACCGCTCTGGAGTTTATGGATTTCCAGCTTTACTCGTTAGGCGCAGCACTTGTTTTCCATGAAATATTTTTCCCTGAACAATCCGCTTCAATGGCATTAATTCTTGCTATGGGAACTTACGGTGCCGGATATGTCGCACGTATTGTTGGTGCGATTTTCTTTGGTCAAATGGGCGACCGAATCGGTCGTAAAAAAGTACTCTTTATCACCATCACCATGATGGGGGTGTGTACTACATTAATCGGGGTATTACCAACCTACGCACAGGTAGGTATCCTCGCACCGCTATTATTAGTTCTTTTGCGAATTATTCAAGGCCTAGGGGCAGGCGCTGAAATTTCAGGCGCAGGTACCATGCTGGCAGAATATGCACCAAAAGGCCGTCGCGGTATTGTGGCTTCACTCGTGGGTCTGGGGACAAACTGCGGCACATTAAGTGCCACTGCGATTTGGGCGGTTATGTTCTTCTGGTTAGACAAATCAGACTTGCTGGCGTGGGGCTGGCGTGTACCTTTCTTGGCAAGCTTCGTTGTGATGTTATTTGCCGTGTGGTTACGACTGAATCTGAAAGAAAGCCCAGTATTTGAGAAAGTACAAAATACGGAAGAGCAAGAAGCCAAAGTTGCGGTACAAACGCCACCGAAAGAAAGTTTCTTTGCCATGTTTAAATCTAAAGCATTTTGGTTAGCAACTGGTATTCGTTTCGGTCAAGCGGGTAACTCTGGGTTAATTCAAACTTTCTTAGCGGGATATTTAGTTCAAAGCTTATTATTTGATAAAAGTATTCCAACTGATGCGATCATGATCAGCTCCGTTGTCGGTTTCCTGACCATTCCTGTGATTGGTCTGCTATCTGATAAATTCGGGCGCCGTATTCCTTATATTATTCTTAGCTTATCTGCCATGTTGCTCGCCTATCCGATGTTATCTGTCATCGTCGATGGTGCGAACAGCGTTAGCTTAATTACCATCTGTATTATTATCGTTCATAACTGTTCAGTACTCGGATTATTTGCCTTAGAAAATATTACGATGGCTGAAATGTTCAACTCACGTAACCGTTTTACTGGTATGGCTGTGGCCAAAGAAATTGGTGGCTTAATTGCCTCTGGTTTAGGCCCAGTTCTAGCGGGTATTTTCTGTAGCATCACCGGAAGCTGGTGGCCAATTGCAATCATGATCATCATTTACTCTGCCATTTCATTAATCAGTGCCATTATCATGCCTGAAGTGAAAGATCGTGATTTAACCAGCACGTTGGATGCGGTTGAAGAGGCTGAACAACAAAAAGGTAAAGTGAAATATGCAACTGTCAACCAATAACCTAAACCAATTACCCGCCACAATCAAAGTACCAAGCTATGATAGGGAGCAGGTAAAGGTAAAAATGCTTCACTTAGGTTTCGGCGCGTTCCACCGCGCCCACCAAGCCATCTTTGCGGATATTTTAGCTACGGAACAGCAGAGTGATTGGGGCTTTTGTGAGGTCAATTTAGTCGGTGGCGAGCAACAAATTGAAGATTTACTCGCTCAAGACTGCCTTTATAACGTAGTTGAAATGCAAGGCGATAATTGGCAAACCCGTACTGTCGGTGTGGTAAAAGAAGCATTACACCCAACCATTCACGGAATTGATGCCGTTATCAATCGCATGTTAGACCCTAATATTGCCATCGTTTCCATGACGGTTACTGAAAAAGGTTATTGCTATGTGCCCGCGACAGGTTCGATTGATTTTGCGAACCCCGCTATTGCGCATGATTTAGCCTCACCAAATACCCCGAAATCACTACCGGGTCTGATTGTTGAAGCCTTAAAACGCCGTAAGGTACTGGGTATTACACCATTTACGGTCATGTCCTGTGACAATATGCCTGAAAATGGCCATATCACGAAAAATGTCATTTTAGCGATGGCTGCAAAACAGGATATTGAATTGGCCAATTGGATTGAAGCCAATGTCACCTTTCCATCTACCATGGTGGATAGAATTGTGCCTGCCATGACACCAGACACAGCGGAGAAAATTCAATCCCAGCTAGGCCCTGTCGTTGACAAAGTCGCCATTGCCTGTGAGCCATTTCGCCAATGGGTGATTGAAGACAATTTCGTCGCAGGTCGCCCTGAATGGGAAAAAGCGGGCGCTCAGTTAGTCACGGATGTCGTTCCATTTGAAGAAATGAAGCTGCGCATGTTAAATGGTAGCCACTCTTTCCTTGCTTATTTAGGTTATTTGGCTGGTTACCAATATATTAATGAGTGCATGCAGGATAGCGCTTATGAAAAAGCCGCTTATCACTTGATGGTCAATGAGCAAGCACCAACGTTATCCATCAAAAATGTGGATTTACCAGCCTATGCTAATGCCCTGATTGAGCGTTTTAAAAATACGGGGTTGAAACATCGTACTTGGCAAATCGCGATGGATGGAACGTTGAAATTATCCCAACGTTTACTCGATTCTATCCAAATTCACCTGAAAAATGGCCAATCATTTGATTATTTAGCCTTAGCCGTTGCGGGATGGATGCGTTATGTCAGCGGAAAAGATGATCATGGCGCAGAAATTCAAGTCAGCGACCCACAGGCTGTAAAATTGGCTGAGCTGGTTGCAAACAGCACTGATGATGAAAGCCGTGTTCGCGCATTGCTGTCCCTCAACAGTTTGTTTACCGAAGAACTGGTTAATAATTCACTATTTACTGAAAAGGTGACTGCATTTTACCTTTCACTGCGTGATAACGGTGCCAAGAAAACCATTGAAGCACTCAACCACCAGCACACCCTGTAATAACATATTAGTAGGCGGGTTTCCCCCGCCTTTTTCACTCAAACTTCGCTTGAACTATAATCTACTGTGTTAGCGGCGGAAACCAAATAGCTTGCTGACCACTCACCAACCGTTCTTGGTTAATCCAAGTAAAAGGTGCGGGTACCTGAGCTTGCAAACGCACATCTTCAGCCCCTCTTTGTGCTGTCAATGTGGGAGTAAGGACAACAGGCTCTGGCCCATAAATAGCCGCTGACGTAGAATCACGCTCGTTTCGTCCGCCACAAACCACCCATAACTGGTTTAATGTAGCAATTGCATAAGGGATAAAATCGACACGCCCTGTTGGCGGCTCTTCAACCGAAAAAAGATGGCTATCAATTTCCACTTTTAAATCACATGGGATGCCCGCTGGTGCAGCAAGAATATCAGCACGTAACATACTGTATAATCCCCCTAATTCAGGAACGTCTAATTCATGTGCCGCCGCCAGTGCAATACGCCCAATTGGCGTTGCTGTCACACTCACAGCGCTACCCGCTGTTGCCCAGCCGCTATCCCGTTCATTAAGATGTGTAACACGATAGCGGGCTAATATTTCCCCTGATGGGCCCGCAAGAATGACGGTGTGGAACACTTTATCAATCTCAATTTCAGGATAACTTCCAACAATATAGCCTTTTCCTTGATGAGCAGCCTGACACAGTGTTTGTTCAAATGCTCCCCCTTGCTTTTCAGCATGGGACAAAATAAGGTTCGGGTCATTCGTATAAGGAAGCGCAGAGAGCTCGGGTAAAACCAGCAATTCATTTTCTCCCACTTGAATTGCATCTAACTTAGAAATAGATTTTTCCCACTGAGCAGCAATAAGTGTCGTTTGTATTACTGTTTCTGTCGCATTGATATCTGTTGGGCTGCGGTGAAAAGCCAGTGTTGGGAAATATAATTCAGGGCGGCGCTTCGCGAGTAATGCATCGCGTTGCTTATCTGCTTCGTCTAAATCAATCGTCGCACAGTATATGCCATTTAGCCCGGGTTCTAGCTCTAGCGGGCTAAGCACGGGGGATTGAGCCACTTTATGCCCTGAAGGCGACCACACACTTGAGCCCCCATTATAGTAAAGCTGCCCTTTAGTAATTGGGTTAGTTTCAATTCCACTTCGGGTGGCACAAATAACCCACAACCCATTGAATGCGCTCATATGTTGTACATGCGCAACCGTTGAGTGGTCGCCCAACATTTCAGCAGGGGTGGCATTTGGCATCATTCGGTCGGATACTGAATGCCAACCAACGATTTGCGCCCCTTCTAATGCAGCTAATCGAACGTATTGCCAGTAGGTATCATCATAACAAATCAATAATGCGATACGGCCAATCGGTGTTTCAAAAGTTTTGACACCAGTATTGCCCGGTGCAAATACTTTTTGATCTTGAGAATTCAGGCCTATTTTACGATATTTACCAATAATACCTTCCGGCCCCATCAAAACGGCTGAATTATAGGCGAGCCCTGTTTCGCTATCTCGCTCCGCGATACCGACACTCATATACATTCCTGTTCGAGCCAATACAGGCAGTATTGCAGCAGTCGTTTTGCCGGGGATAGTATCTAAATAAGGTGCTAATTCCGTAGAGTCCGAAAATAAATAACCACTCACTGCCGTTTCTGGAAATACGGCATAATTTACCCCTTGAGTAGCCACTTTTTCTGTCGCTTCGACTAAACGTTGAATATTCCCATTTAAGTCTCCCCATGCAGGAATAAAATCAACGGCTGCGACCTTACTGCTTTTTTTTATTTCAGCAATACTCATACAATAATCCTTATTCAAAGAATTTATTAATAAAAAAATAAAAACTAAATAGGGAAAAATATTTCTATAATTCCAATTGATTGAGGTAGTAATCGCCTGAATTTAGCGGCTATATTTGAATATATCTAATATCTGAATATAGCCGCTAATATTAATTAGCTTTTTTAGAAAATCATATTAAGAGCGGGTTTAATATTATTAATTAAATAACATTATTTTTTTTCATTTCCATAATTTGTTCATCACTATAACCAAGCTCTTTTAATACTTCGCTATTATGTTCCCCAAGCAATGGAGCACTTTTAATTTCAGGGATAAACGCTGAAAATTTCATTGGGCAACCCACCGTTAAATATGAGCCTCGTTTTGGTTGTTGAACTTCGACAATCGAACCACTACGACGCAAAGAAGGGTCATCCATAATTTCTTTCATACTTAATACTGCAGAACATGGCACATCAAACTGATCAAAATAATCAGTTAGTGCATGTTTATCTTTGTCTTTAGCGATTTCTTCAATTGCATCCCATACATCTTGGATATGACTTGCACGTGCCTGTGTAGTGGCAAAAGCAGGATCGGTTTTCCATTCTGGGCGCCCAATAGCATCACAGGTATTTTCCCAATTATGGTCTTGATTAATAAAATAAATATAGGCATTTGGGTCAACATCGCTGCCTTTACATTTGAGCATCGTTCCCGGCTGGCCACCACCACTCGCATTCCCGCCACGAGGAACCGCATCACCAAATGTGCCATTTGGGTATTGAGGGTATTCCTCTAAGAAACCGAGTTTTTCTAAACGTTGTTGGTCACGTAATTTCACACGACATAAATTAAGCACCGCATCTTGCATTGACATGGTAACGCGTTGCCCTTTACCTGTTTTTTCACGGTGTAATAATGCCGTCAGTATGCCTATCAATAAATGCATACCCGTATTA
The DNA here is from genome assembly GCF_013255915.1 of Providencia rettgeri. Lineage (GTDB taxonomy): Bacteria > Pseudomonadota > Gammaproteobacteria > Enterobacterales > Enterobacteriaceae > Providencia > Providencia hangzhouensis. The sequence continues at coordinate 4,588,178 of NZ_CP053896.1, forward strand.
CTATCCCCCAATGCCGCAGCACTTACGGTCGGAGGGCCATCAGGAAAACCCGTCGTTGATGCTGAACCACCAGCAGATTGAGCAACATTTTCATAGGCTTTCACATTCGCATAGGGCGAATTTTCATTAAACCCTTTGATTGAGCCAAAAATTAATCGAGGATTGAGTTCTTGGATGTGCTCCCACGTAAACCCCATATGGTCGATAGCCCCCGGATGAAAATTTTCAACTAATACATCAGATTGACGTATTAGTTTCTCCATCACGGCTTTTCCCTCTGGCGTTTTGGTGTTGAGCTCTAAAGAGCGTTTGTTACTGTTTAACATCGTAAAATACAGCGCATCCACATCAGGGATATCTCGCAATTGATTACGTGTCACATCCCCAACGCCTGGGCGTTCAATTTTGATCACATCAGCACCGAACCAAGCAAGCATTTGTGTACATGACGGGCCTGACTGAACCCCAGTAAAATCAAGAACGCGTATCCCATCAAGCGGTTTTGAAGAAGTCATAATTCACCTTTTTACAAAACTGCCATGGCGTCATTTCTCACGCCATGGCAACTCATTTTGCCCTATTGACTCTTTCTATGAAACGAGTCGAGAGATGTAGATCCACGCTGGAGCTGCGATGATAAAACCAAGTACACTCACCGCCAGCGACGCAGTTCCTGTCCGGGTATACAGATTAAAGCGACTTGCAATAATTATTCCAGAGAAAGCAGGTGGCAATGCCCCAGCTAATACCATCATTTGCAGTTGCTCTGTTCCCATATTAAACATCATACCCGCCAGTAACATTAACCCTGGCATTAAAACTAGCTTTAATAACGTGTTATAAACAATCTCACCATCGAACTCGAACTTATTAGCGGCTAATGTCAGACCGGCGGCAAATACCGCAACACCAGAGTTTGCTTTCGCAATTAAATCAAATGTTGGGTCCCAAACGGTAGGAATTTTCACACCAACCAATACCAGTGCGGTCGCAAGTACCGGAGCCCATACGACGGGTTCTTTAAAGGCGGATATTAATGCATCCATACCGCCACCACCCTTTTTCCCTTCCGCATCAGATGGGTTCAGTAGGAATAGGCCAATAGGGATTGTAATGGCATTAACGATGATGGAAATAATAGCGACAACTAACCCAGTTGAAACAGTTTCACCATAAATAGGGTCTAGAACCGCAAACCCTAAGAAACCAATTGTCGGAGAACCTGCAATTAATGCACATACCGCAGCTTCGCCACGACTATGTTTAAAAATATATTTACAGCTAAAGAAAGAGAAAAAGAAACAAACGAGCAAGACCACAAATGAAATAATAGTCAATTTAGCGTCTGCAAATATCATTTCTCGATTAGCGCGTGCGATAGAAACAAATAATGCAGCAGGTAATGCGTAATTTAATACCAACTTATTAAATGCTTTCGCTTGGTCACTGGTAAACACATTTCGTTTACCACTCACATAACCTAATACCATAATAATAATGATAGGTAATAGGTCGCTCATAAAAATCTTATACATAAAATCAGCCATAAGACCCACCTATTTTTGGCAATAAGACCCCGTACGCCACTCATTAAAAATGAGCCGCGTAGGGTTATCTTTGTTAGTTAACGTTATGCTGCGTTAATTTTTTACAACAGACTTCGGATTTAAATTACCAATATGGCCACTTTCCGTTCCAACTGCAGGGTCAATAACAACATTTATCAAAGTTGGATGACCCGATGCTAAACCGGCCCTCAAGGCTTCCTGTACCTCTGCAGGTGTTGTTGCTTGGTAGCCGATGCCACCAAAAGCCTCAATCATTTTGTCATAACGCGCTCCGCCCATTAAAACGGTAGGAGAAGGGTCTTGATCACCATGGAGGTTTACGCCATCACCACGGTAAATCCCACCATTATTGAAAATCAAAATAGTGACAGGCAATTTGTAGCGACAAATCGTTTCGATTTCCATACCACTAAAGCCAAAAGCACTATCGCCTTCAATCGCCACAACAGGCTTACCACTTGTTACAGCGGCTCCCACTGCATAACCCATTCCGACCCCCATAACGCCCCATGTTCCACAATCTAAGCGTTTACGTGGTTGGTACATATCAATAATATTTCGCCCATTATCAAGCGTGTTAGCGCCTTCATTGACGACATAAACATCTTGGTGATCGACCAGCACATCACGGATTGCACGTAATGCGTTGAAGTAATTCATCGGGGAAGTGTCAGTGTTTAACTTAACTGCCATTTTCTCGACATTGATTTTCTTGTGCTCATCAATACTGACAATCCATTCTGTTGGAGATTTAACAGGGGTTGATTTAAGTCCTGCCAATAATGACTCAATACTGGAGTAAATATCACCAACAACTGGGGCCGCTATTGGGCGGTTACTATCAATTTCGGAAGGTTCAATATCTAACTGAATAAATTGCGTTTCTGGTGACCAATGCTTACCTTTACCATGGTCAAGTAACCAGTTAAGACGTGCTCCCATTAATACCACAACATCTGCACTGGATAAGGCAAATGAGCGAGCTGATGCGGCTGATAGGGGATGTGTATCTGGCAGCAGCCCCTTAGCCATTGACATCGGTAAATAAGGGATACCGGTTGTTTCAATAAATTGACGAATATTGTCATCCGCTTGGGCATAAGCTGCACCTTTACCCAAAATAATTAATGGTCGCTTAGCCGAGGCGAGCAACTTAAGGGCTTTATTCACTGAATCTGGTGATGGAATTTGTCTTGGTGCAGGGTCTTCAACTGTAAAAATGGTTTTATCCGCTGCGTCCTTGTCCATCACGGCAGACAACACTTCCGTTGTTAAATCAAGATAAACCCCACCAGGACGACCTGATACCGAAGCTCGGATTGCCCGGGCTAGTGCGATACCAAGATCCTCAGGTTTATTCACACGATAAGACGCTTTTACAAAGGGTTTTGCCGTGTTCATTTGGTCTAACTCTTCGTAATCACCCTGCTGCAAATCAATTATCGCTCTGTCGCTTGAGCCACTGATTTGAATCATTGGAAAACCATTGGTCGTTGCATTAGCAAGAGCAACCATACCATTCAAGAAACCCGGCGCCGAAACCGTTAAACAGATACCCGGTTTTTGGGTAATAAAACCACTGATTGCAGCTGCGTTACCCGCAGATTGCTCATGGCGGAAACCAATATAGCGAATACCTTCAGCTTGCGCATGCCTTGCCATGTCAGTCACTGGAATTCCAACAACACCGTAGATTGTATCAATGCCATTTTTTTTAAGTGCATCGACAATAATATGCATACCATCAGTCAGGTTTTGGGTTTGATCAGCAGACATGTCTACCTCATAAGTAACTGATTAAAAGATTAAATGGAGTGATTTCTCACCCCAATATTTAAAATTAGATCGCTTTGTTCGCTCGCATAGTCGCAATTTCATCTGCGCTATAACCTAACTCAGTTAGGACTTGCTCTGTATGCTCACCCAACAATGGTGCGCTTTTGATATCTGGTGTAAAGGAAGAGAATTTCATCGGGCAACCCACCGTCAAGTAAGTTCCGCGTTTTGGCTGCTCAACTTCAACAATACTTCCGCTCTTACGCAGAGATTGGTCTCGTGCTATTTCACGCATACTGAGTACAGGAGCACAAGGTACACCGTATTTACTTAAGTACTCGACCGCTTCATGTTTATCTTTATCCGCTAAGAATTTTTCAATTTCAGCAAAAATATCAAAGATATGAGGTTGACGAGCCTTTGGTGTATTGTAAGCGGGGTCAGTTGCCCATTCAGGCTTACCAATAGCAATACAGGTTTGCTCCCAGTCCTGCTCTTGGATAGTAAAATAAATATAAGCATTTGGGTCAGTTTCCCAGCCTTTACATTTTAAGATCCAGCCAGGCTGGCCACCACCGCCAGCATTACCGCCACGAGGAACTGCATCACCAAATGTGCCATTTGGGTATTGTGGATATTCTTCAAGGTAGCCAATTTTCTCTAAACGTTGCTGGTCACGAAGTTTGACACGGCACAAGTTGAGTACGGCATCTTGCATCGACATAGTCACTCGCTGGCCTTTTCCTGTTTTCTCGCGATGTAATAACGCTGCGAGTAAGCCAATGAGCAAGTGCATACCTGTATTACTATCACCTAATGCTGCGGCGCTCACTAATGGCGGGCCGTCCCAAAACCCTGTGGTTGATGCGGCACCACCTGCGGCTTGGGCAACGTTTTCATAAGCTTTAACATCTGCATAAGGAGAGTCTTCATCAAAACCTTTGATGGAACCGAAAATCAAACGAGAATTTAATTCTTGAATGTGTTCCCAAGTGAAGCCCATATGGTCAATTGCACCTGGATGGAAGTTCTCAACGAGGACGTCGGCTTGCTTAATCAGCCGCTCCATAACCTCTTTACCTTCTGGAGTTTTTGTATTTAATTCCACTGATCGCTTATTACTATTAAGCATCGTGAAATACAGCGCATCCACATCAGGTATATCCCTTAATTGGTTACGCGTGACATCTCCAACTCCAGGGCGCTCAATCTTAATAACATCTGCGCCGAACCACGCTAACATTTGAGTACAAGATGGTCCTGATTGTACACCGGTGAAATCCAGTACTTTAATACCTTGTAAAGGAAGATCCATGTGGTACCTCTTTATTTAGCTATCGTAAATGGAATGAATTAGGGTTCTATTATTTAGCTGTGTTAAAAAGATATTTGAATATATGACTATTTTTATATTTATTAATAATTACATTACTCTTTTTATTAAATAATATCACCAATGTCCAGCAATTAATTCTTTTAATATATATGCATTATAACATTCTTAAAAAAAACAAATATCAGAACATTAGTTTACTTTTAAATTAAAATAAAAAACAAAGTCTCGAATTAATCAGCAGTGACCATTTAAGATAGACCTTTATTGATCTAATATCAATATTCAATAGCTATTCACAAAAAAACAACAATCACAAAAATAGTTTATTATCAATAAATTAAAGGGTTGATGTCTTTTTTTTACATAATATAAAAACGAATAAATGTTTATTTGTTTATTATTGGTTTAAAAAAATTGTAAATCATACGCGAAATAAGAGCATCTTTATTTGATGTGTATTTTTTTATTAATCTTATTTTGATTAACTATAATGATAATAAATCGCAAACAGGTCATCAAATAAATATATCTAATTTTATTTCTTTCAAATAAATTGAATGTTTATATTTTTTAGATATAAAAAACCCACAAATAACATTAGTCATTTGTGGGTTTGATAACAACAATAATAAAACTTAGTTTTTCTCTTGTTGCTGTTTTTGCTGTTTTTCTTTTTCCAAAAGCTGGCGGTACCACAATGGATGGTGTTTTCTAGCCCAACCACGAGTCACCCAACCTTCAACCATCGCACGTACTGAACCTTTCACCCAAATCGCTGCATAAGCGTGAACCACAATCATGATGATCAACGCAATCGCAGAGAGCGAGTGAATAAGAATCGCTGCACGATAAACAGAGATTGGGAAGTAATCTGCAAAATAAGGGCGCCACATAATCACTCCCGTGACCACCAGCGCTAATAAGCAGATAGTGACAACCCAATAAACCCCTTTCTGACCGAGGTTATATTGGCCGACATCGCCCGCCTCTTCGTTTTTCAGTACTTTGCCGATATTTTTTGCCCACTTGATATCTTCTTTATTAATGAAGTTATGATGGAAATAGCGGAAGAACATAAATACGAACAGCAAGAACATCGCCGTACCCACAAATGGATGCAAAATTCGCGACAGTTGTGGCGTACCTAAAATGTTCATAAACCAGTTTAGTGAAGGGAAAAAGAACCCTAATCCACTGATTGCCGTGAACAAAAAGCAAATCACAACCGCCCAGTGATTGATCCTTTCAATCGGTTTATGGCGAATAATTTTGTCGTTATCATCTGGCATCATTTCTGATCCTCCCCTTCTTTTGATTTCGAAGTGTCAGATGACATTGCATTATGCAAATCTTCTAAAGCCTCTTCTTCATCTTTTTTGGAGACGCGGTTTGGACCAATACCCACATAGTGGAAGATGGCCGCCGCAAATGTTGCAGCAAAACCAACCGCTGCTAACGGTTTCCAGATACCTTTCCAGAAAGTCACTGTTGGGCTGATTGTCGGGTTTTCTGGTAATCCGTGATACAACTGAGGTTTATCTGCATGGTGCAGAACGTACATCACATGCGTACCACCAACGCCCTCTGGGTCATATAAACCTGCATTCGCATAACCACGGGTTTTCAGCTCTTCAACACGCTCACCAGCCATGTTAATCATGTCTTCTTTGCTACCGAAGTGGATAGCACCCGTTGGACATGTTTTCACACATGCAGGTTCTTGACCGACTTCAACACGGTCAACGCACAGCGTACATTTGTATGCACGGTTATCTTCTGGGTTAATACGTGGTACATCAAACGGGCAACCCGCAATACAATAACCACAACCAATACAGTGTTCCGATTGGAAGTCAACGATACCGTTTTTGTACTGTACTATCGCGCCTTCCGAAGGGCACGCCTTCAGACAGCCCGGGTCAGCACAGTGCATACAACCATCTTTACGGATCAGCCATTCAAATTTATCGTTCTCTTCCACTTCAGAGAAGCGCATTACCGTCCATGACTTAGCGGTTAAATCTGTTGGGTTATCATATACCCCAACGTTAGTCCCGATTTTGTCACGGATATCGTTCCACTCGGAACAGGCAACCTGACAAGCTTTACAGCCGATACAGGTCGTCACATCGATAAGCTTTGCAACTTCTTCCTTATAATCCCGCACCTGAGGTGCGGGAGTCAGGGAATTGGTGGCAGAGCGACGAATAATGTCCTGAGATTGCATTGACATAATTTATCTCCTTACACCTTTTCCACATTGACAAGGAACGATTTAAATTCCGGTGTCTGAGTATTCGCATCACCGACAAACGGCGTTAACGTGTTCGCGATAAAGCCTTTCACAGCCAAACCTTCAAAGCCCCAGTGAATAGGAATACCGATTGTATCGATATCTTTACCTGCCACTTTCAGCGTATGAATACGTTTGGTGACCACGGCTTTCGCTTTGATATAACCGCGTTTAGAGCTGACTTTCACCGTATCGCCTTGTTTAATACCTTTTTCATTCGCCAGACGCTCACCAATTTCAATGAACTGCTGTGGCTGAATGATAGCATTTAGCAAGGCATGTTTTGTCCAATAGTGGAAATGTTCAGTCAAGCGATAAGTGGTTCCCACATAAGGGAATTCTGTCGCTTTACCCATTTGGGCCCAGTCGTCTTTAAACACACGAGCCGCAGGGTTTGACACAACTTTCGGGTGCAGTGGATTGGTATCCAATGGCGTTTCAATTGGTTCATAGTGCTCTGGGAATGGGCCTTCGGCCATTTTATCCAGTGCGAATAGACGTCCCATCCCTTCCGGTTGCATGATAAACGGACCAACACCACTTCCCGGCGCGGCATTGCTATAGTCAGGAATATCCATTCCTATCCATTTGCTACCATTCCACTCGAGGATTTGGCGTTTTGGATCCCATGGTTTACCCATTGGGTCTGCTGATGCACGGTTATAAATCACACGGCGGTTCAGAGGCCATGCCCATGCCCAACCTAATGTATTCCCCAGACCTGTTGGGTCAGAGTTATCACGGTTAGCCATTTGATTGCCTTTTGGCGTCCAGCTTCCCGTAAATATCCAGCAGCCACTCGCCGTGGTACCGTCATCACGTAACTGAGCAAACGAGCTAAGCAGCTCACCTTTTTTCGCAATAACGTTGCCATCAGCATCTTTCAAATCAACTAAAGCATAGCCATTGTTTTCTTGAGCAACTTCTTCTGGCGTTGGGTTATCACGGTCAAAGTAATTCCAAGTCATACTTAGAACTTGTTCAGGTACCGCACCGCCTTCAGAGGCATACAGTTGGCGTAGACGGTGGAAAATACCAGACAGGATTTCACCATCACTGATAGCTTCCCCAGGGGCATCCGCACCTTTCCAGTGCCACTGTAACCAACGTGCCGAGTTCACAATCGAACCATTTTCTTCAGCAAAACAGCAAGATGGCAGACGGAATACGGTAGTTTGGATTTCTTCCGGCTTCACATCATTCATTTCACCGTGATTTTGCCAGAAATTCGACGTTTCGGTGTTCAGCGGGTCAACGGTGATTAAATATTTCAGCTTAGAAAGTGATTTAATGACTTTATTTTTATTCGGGAATGAGGCTACTGGGTTAAAGCCTTGGCAGATATAGCCATTCACTTCCCCTTTATCCATCATTTCGAAATAACGCAGTACATCGTAGCCTTGATCCCATTTCGGTAATAAATCAAAGCCCCAATTATTTTCTTTCTGCGCTTTATCGCCATAGAACGTCTTCATCAAACTAACAAAGAATTTCGGGTAGTTACCCCAATAGTTTACCTGGCCTTCAACCGTCGCTTTTGGCGTGTTTGCAGCTAAGTAACTTTCTAATGTCGTTTGTTTTTCTGATGGTAAGGTCAAATAACCCGGCAAGCTTTGTGACAATAAGCCTAAGTCAGTCAAGCCTTGGATATTGGAGTGTCCACGCAGGGCATTTACACCACCGCCTAACATCCCCATATTACCCAGCAGTAATTGGATCATCGCCATGGTACGGATATTTTGCGCACCCACAGTATGTTGAGTCCAACCTAATGCGTATAAGAACGAGGCTGTTTTATCTTTAGCACTGGTTTCAGCCAAATACTCACAAACTTGTAGGAAGTCTTTGATCGGCGTACCACAGATATTATTCACCACTTCAGGTGTATAACGGCTGACGTGCTCTTTTAATAGGTTTAACACACAGCGTGGGTGTTTCAGAGTCGGATCGCGCAGCGCAAGGCCGTTTTCATCCATCTCATAGTTCCACGTGGTTTTGTCGTATTGACGTTTTTCTTCGTCATAACCTGTGAACAAGCCGTCATCAAAACCATAATCTTCACGAATAACTAAACTGGCGTTGGTATACGCTTCCACGTATTCACGCTGAATTTTTTCATTATCCAGTAAGTATTTGATAACACCTGATAAGAACGCGATATCTGTACCAGAACGGATAGGCGTGTAAAAATCCGCCACTGCCGCAGTACGGGTAAAGCGTGGGTCAATCACAATTAATTTGGCTTTATTATGGATTTTAGCTTCCATCGCCCAGCGGAAACCGACTGGATGCGCTTCTGCCGCATTACCACCCATAACGACAACTAGGTTTGCATTTTTAATGTCAACCCAGTGGTTGGTCATCGCACCGCGACCAAATGTTGGAGCAAGACTTGCTACCGTTGGTCCGTGTCAGACACGCGCTTGGTTATCGACGGCAAGCATGCCGAGAGCGCGGGTAAATTTTTGTGTTACAAATCCACTTTCGTTACTGCCCGCCGATGCGCACAGCATACCAGTGGTCAGCCAACGGTTAACGGTGACACCCTCTTTATTTTTCTCAATAAAGTTCGCATCACGGTCTTCTTTCATTAACTTAGCGATACGGTCAAACGCGTCGTTCCACGTGATACGTTTCCACTCATTGGTACCCGGCTCACGCACTTCTGGGTATTTCAAGCGGCTTTCACTGTGGATGAAATCGATAAGTCCAGCACCTTTCGGACAAAGTGCACCACGGTTTACCGGATGATCCGGGTCCCCTTCAATATGGAAAATGCTCTCTTTTGCATTTTTCGCGCCATCACCGAGGCTGTACATTAACAGCCCACAGCCGACAGAACAGTAGGTACAGGTATTTCTGGTTTCCTTCGCACGCAGTAATTTATACTGGCGCGTTGACGCTAACGCGGTAGCGGGTGCAAAACCCAAAGCCGCTGCAGTCGTACCTGCCATACCGCCAGCGCAGATCTTAAAGAACTGCCTTCTGCTGACTTGCATGGGGATCTCCTCATTTACATTGCTCATGTTTACCTAACGTCAATCGCGATAATCAGGTAAACTGTTCTTATTCAACGTCTTCCTTACGTATCCAGGTTCATTGCCTGGCAAATGGTGTAAATTCTTTTTACCCATAATTAATATTATGTATCATTAATGCTAGGAATTCATCTAATGTATGAAACAAATACTACAAATGACTCCAAATTAATCAAAATGATTGGCTTAAACCAAACAACCGTGCAACAAAAAGGCAACCTTAATTTACCCGTTAATGATTATGTTGCGGAGGAATATCCTGTTGCTTTAGTCTTCAATGGCATATCTCACGTAGTGATGATGGCGACGCCAAAAGATTTGGCGGATTTTGCTATCGGGTTCGCCCTTTCGGAAGGAATAATACAGTCAGGTGATGAAATTCGTGGAATTGATATCGTTGAAGGCTGCAACCGCGGAATTGAAGTACAAGTTGAATTATCTAGCCGCCGGTTTATGGAGTTAAAAGAACGTCGTCGTAATCTAGCGGGGCGTACAGGCTGTGGTATTTGTGGAACAGAACAACTTGAAGAAATTTTCAAACCGATCGCCCCGCTACCTTTCACCCAAACCTTTTCTCTCTCGCACCTTGATAATGCATTACATGAATTGAAAAAAGTGCAAGAGATTGGTGCGCTGACAGGTTGTACCCATGCGGCCGCATGGATTTCACCAGAAGGGCAATTAGTCGGTGGATGCGAAGATGTCGGCCGCCATGTTGCACTCGATAAACTTTTGGGTATGAAACATCGCAACCAATGGCAACAAGGTGCAGTACTGGTTTCTAGCCGTGCCAGCTATGAAATGGTGCAAAAGGCAGCCAGTTGTGGCGCTGAAATTTTATTTGCCGTTTCTGCTGCCACCGCGCTTGCTATCGAAGTCGCCGAAAAAGCCAACTTGACGTTAGTCGGTTTTTGTCGTCAGGGAAAAGCCACGGTGTTTACGCACGGGAGCCGAATTAAAGATTAAAGTGGCATAATTAGTCCCAGCCTTTATTTAATCTCGCTGCTTTGTGATGTAATCCGGATAGAATTGAGTCTGCGATATGCTCAGGGAAATCTGTGGGTAATTGTTCTCTCACTTTCTTAAGAACACTTTCCATTTGCTCACCAAATTCAATTAAGATTTTTTCCATCTCAGCACGATCAAATCCAACGGCTTTGGCCGTTGAAAAAAAATGTCTTGGGAAAATTTGCTCTATATTGTATTTCATCCCCTTTGTTCCCTTCAGTCCCATAGCCAATTTGGCATCTCTAGGGTTAATTCCCCTCCCCCCATAACTAGGATACATGGACAAAATATCGTAAAAAGGTGTTAACTGATAACGGCCTTCAGGTTCAATAAATAATGAAAAATTTTTAGCATGACCATCCGTCGCTGCAAGTAGCCAGAACAAAACTTGGCTCTTCATAAACTGATATCTATCTTTCTCTGCATTTATTGAACCCAATAAGTAATTCATAATTTCAGAAATACCCGGTCCACCATGATTTTGATATTTTCTTGCTGGTGAAATATTCAATGTTTGACAAAAATCTTCTTGTGGTAAACGCATAATCCACGAGGAATCAGAAGAATATTTACGGTCAAAACGTTCAACCGCTAACGCCTTTATTTCACCTACATTTAAAATAAAGCTACGAGGCACATCTAGGCCAAACTCTTTTGCTATCAATAAACATAAATATTCATTTTCTACACTATCCGACATATCTATCGAATAAGAATGGCTTTCTATTTTACCAATGGGAAGTTTAATAATATGGGTAGTTGGAGTCGCATTCTGAGGTAAGCACCAATGCCCATCTAAATAGAGTAATGCGGTTTTCTCTTGAGCGCCCGCAAGTGAGATCCTAAAGTCATCTTCATCTTCAATCATGCCTAAAGGAGCATTCACTTTATACCCTGTTAATATTTTTTCTAGTTGCTTATTAGATAAGGGTTTATATTCAATTTTTCTGATATTACTGACTCTTTGCCCATCTAGAATGAGTTGTAAAGCCCCCACACTATCCTGGCCAATCTTAGATAATAAATCGAAAGGTTGATTTGAATCCGCTTGATAACGACTAACAATTCGATTCCGTATCTCAATATTGTCCGGTAGGAGATTATCAAAAAAATTATAAACTTCGTCTCCTCGATATTCTTGGTGCCTAAGTGGCATTGATAAAGAAATAGGTCGAGCACCTGATGTTTCCAACCAGTGACTATTATAAGTAAATTGGTGAGCACCAGTACTTGAACGAATCAAATCCCCAACTAAGTAACCATTCATGTATACATGCAAAGTCGCCATCACCACTCCTCCTTCCATCCGGAGTCTGAATTTGATGAGCCGCTTTCATTTCGCGGTTTAATATCGAGTTCTAAATTGAGGGCAGATAAAATCTTAAAAAAGGTTTCTAATTTGGTAGAGTCAGGAGAGAGTTCAAAGCTAGAAACAGTATCTTGCCGAATACCTACTTTACTAGCGACTTTGCTTTGAGATAACTTTTTCGTCTCTCTGACATCCTTCATATAAGCACTAAGTTGTCGGGTATTCGTCACTTTCATTTTAAAACCTACCTTATTTTTCACCCTAACAATATTTACACGCTATAACCGGTAAACATTATATTACACGCTATAGCCGATAATATCAAGATTACACGCTATAGGCGGTAAACCATAAATTACACGCTATAGCGTGTGAAAAATATATTAATAAGTATGGCCCACAAAACAGTCAGTGCCATACCTTAGCAAGGTAAAGCTTATATATTACTTGGTTGCTAGAACTTAATAGAGAATTAAGGCAGGAAAAATGGAGGGGACCACCGATAAAGCAAACCTACACGTAATACCGTGTAGGTTATAGACGATAGATGATAGGTGATACCGTATCACTTCCCGATACAAAAACTTGAGAAAATACGGCCTAATAAATCATCAGAAGTAAATTCACCGGTGATTTCGCTAAGTTCCTGCTGAGCTAAACGTAATTCCTCCGCCAGTAACTCACCGGAGCGAGCATTCACTAACTGGTCATAGCCCTGTTCAAGGTGAACGGCTGCTGCATTCAGTGCTTGTAAATGACGACTACGAGCAAGGAAACCACCTTCTGTATTACTGTTAAAGCCAATGGCTTCTTTTAGGTGATCGCGCAACAAATCAACGCCTTTTTCTTCGCGCGCAGACAAACGAATTAACGGATAACGGGTATTATCAATAAACTCAACCGGTTCGCCTGTCATATCTGCTTTGTTACGAATGACGGTGACCGGAAGTTCATCAGGTAAACGCGCCATAAATTCAGGCCAAATCTCTTGCGGCTCTGTAGCATTGGTTGTGGTGCTATCTACCATAAACAGCACATGGTCCGCTTGTTCGATTTCTTTCCAAGCACGCTCAATACCAATTCGTTCCACTTCATCACTGGCTTCACGTAAGCCTGCGGTATCAATGATATGCAATGGCATGCCATCAATATGAATATGTTCACGTAACACATCACGCGTCGTTCCCGCAATATCCGTCACAATCGCAGCTTCACGGCCCGCCAATGCATTTAGCAAGCTCGATTTTCCTGCATTTGGGCGCCCAGCAATAACCACCTTCATGCCTTCACGCAATAAACTGCCTTGGCGTGCTTGGGAGCGAACTTGTTCTAAATCTGCCACGACTTCGTTGAGTTTAGCTTCAATTTTACCGTCAGACAGGAAATCAATTTCTTCATCTGGGAAATCGATAGCGGCTTCCACATAGATGCGCAAGTGAGTGAGTGCTTCCACCAATTGGTGAATATGGGAAGAAAAAGCCCCTTGTAACGAATTCATCGCTGAACGTGCCGCTTGCTCTGAACTCGCATCAATCAAGTCAGCAATCGCCTCAGCTTGCGCTAAATCGAGCTTATCATTTAAAAATGCACGTTCAGAAAACTCACCTGGATTCGCAATACGAATGCCATCAATCGTTAATATTCTTCTTAACAATAAATCAAGAATAACAGGGCCACCGTGTCCTTGTAACTCAAGGACATCTTCTCCCGTAAATGAATTTGGTCCAGGGAAGTAAAGCGCAATACCTTGGTCAAGAACAGAGCCTTCCTCATCACGAAATGGCAGGTAGTCCGCATAACGTGGTTTAGGGAGTTTTCCTAGCACGATTTCAGCAACTTGTGCCGCTTTCGGGCCAGATACACGTAAAATACCGACACCACCACGACCGGGAGGTGTTGCCTGTGCGACGATAGTATCGTTGATTTGCATGATGTTTCTCTGTCATTCCTATAAAAAAATTAAGGCGGTCATTAAATGGCCGCCTTAATATTATATCGATAGCTGAGCAGAAGGCTCACCTAAAATTCAATTTATTTCTTTTCTTTCTTATCGCGACTATGCAGACCACGTTTTTCCAGACCACGGTAAATCACTTGTTGCTGGATGATGGTGACTAAGTTACTCACGATATAATACAGAACCAGACCTGATGGGAACCACAGGAAGAAGATAGTGAACACGACTGGCATGTACGTCATAATCTTCTGCTGCATTGGATCAGTCACAGCGGTCGGTGACATTTTCTGAATCACAAACATTGTCACACCCATCAATACAGGCAGGATGTAGTACGGGTCTTGTGCAGACAAGTCTTGAATCCAACCAAAGAACGGTGCGTGGCGCAGTTCAACAGAACCCATCAACATATAGTAAAGTGCAAGGAAGATAGGCATTTGAATCAGCAGAGGTAAACAGCCACCCAGTGGGTTTACTTTTTCTGCTTTATACATCGCCATCATTTCTTGGCTCATACGTTGTTTGTCATCACCAATACGCTCACGCATTGCAGCCAGTTTTGGTTGCAGTAAACGCATTTTCGCCATCGAGGTGTACTGTGCTTTAGTCAGCGGGTACATAATACCACGAACGATAAAGGTAATAACGATGATGGCAATACCCCAGTTACCCACAAAACCGTGAATGAATTTCAGCAGTTTAAACAGTGGCTGAGAGATAAACCATAACCAACCATAATCAACGGTTAAGTCTAAATGTGGTGCAACTGCGGCCATTTCAGACTGAATTTCAGGACCAACCCATAATGTTGATGAATAAGTACCTGCACCATTAGCTGCGATAGTCATTGGTTCACTCTTATAACCAATGATGGCAGACTTTTTATCTAGGTCGATGGTATAGAAAGTGCTCTTTTCTGCACTTGCAGGGATCCACGCCGTTGCAAAATATTGTTGCAACATTGCCACCCAGCCACCTTTAGTGGTCAAGTCGAGGTTTTTATCTTCGATGTCACCAAAGCTATATTTTTTATAGTTGTTTTCATCAGAAGAATACGCCGCACCACGATAAGTATGCAGAGCAAAGTTACTGCTACCGGTATCACGCTCTTTTGGTAACTCGATAGTTTGTTTTAACTGACCGAAGAAAGCGAGACTCAGTGGTTGAGCTGTTGGATTTTGAATACTGTATTCAACTTCAACAGTATATTGGCCACGTTTTACAATGTACGTTTTCTGATACACAACACCGTTGTTATCAGTAAATGTCATTGGTACGCGCAAGACGTCTTGGCCTTTCTCTAATGTGAAAGTTGTAGAATCTGCGCTATACAGCGGACGTTCGCCATTATTATTTGCTGGGTTGTCTGGGCCATGAAGACCAATCAAACCACTTTGTGCCTGGTAGACAAAACCTGGGTTAGTTTCCAGTAAACGGAAAGGACTTTCCGAATGAAGGGTCGCAGGATAGGCTAACAGGTCAGCCTCATCGATATCACCACCACGAGTATTGATGCGAATATCCAGTACATCAGTCTTGACTGTGATGAGCTTACCTTGCCCACTGCCAGTTACGGCTTGAGCATCACTGCTTGGCATATCCGCTTGTTGCGAAGTTTGAACAGTTTTAACGTCCTGAGCAACTTTATCGCTCTCCCAGGCCTGCCAAACTAAGAACGACACGAACAACAAAGCGATGAGTAGAAGATTGCGTTGCGAATCCATCGTTATAATTCTCTATTATCATCAGTTTTTCTAGGTGGGACAGGATCATCTCCACCAGCGTGTAAAGGGTGGCATTTTAATACGCGTTTCGCCGTTAACCAACTCCCTTTTAGCATACCAAACCTGCGCAATGCCTCAATTCCGTAATTTGAACAAGTAGGATTGAAGCGACAACGAGGCCCTAACAACGGGCTAATTGCCAGTTGGTAGCCTCTGATCAGCATGATCAGGATTTTTGAGCCAAGCGACGGTGACGACGCCATAACTTATCCAATGCTTCCGTGATCTGTTGATTGTCCAGATTAGCGACCCCTTTCCTTACCAATACCACAAAATCCATTGAAGGCAACTCATGTTGATGCAGACGAAAATATTCACGCGCTAACCGTTTAATACGATTTCGCTCATGAGCTCGTTTAACATTTTTTTTGGCGATGGTAAGACCGATGCGGGGATGCCCCAGCTCGTTTAGGCGACCAAGGATTGTTATCTCTGGGGAACTCGCCCTCTGCGGCTGCTTAAAGACATTATCGAAATGCCTGGGAGTTAACAAACGTAACTCCCGGGTAAAAGCGAGCGTAACCACTTGAATAGAGGGCTAGCTTTATTACTTAGATGAAACGGTCAGACGAGCGCGGCCTTTAGCACGACGGCGAGCCAGAACCTGACGACCATTTTTAGTGGCCATACGAGCACGGAAACCGTGTGAACGGTTGCGCTTCAGTACGGACGGTTGAAAAGTGCGTTTCATAACGATTTCTACCTAACTTTTAAATTTATTACTGATTCAGTAAACGCGTTGGCAACCAGTGGAAACTGATTTACACCTGTGCCTCTATCGCAACAATATAGAAAGAGGCAGGATTGTAATAAAACATAGGGGGTCACGTCAATGAAATGACGCAATCAAACCACTTTTATTTATAGCCTGGCTGACCGGTTTGCCGACATATGTTGTGACAGCCGACGAATGATTACATCCGCATACTGGCTGAAAACCTGCTTTTGCCCCCGCCCTGCCTAACATTAACGTTAAAATAGAGCGATATAGCCCAACAAGTTTACCTCAGTTTCGTGTAAAAATCACATCAGTACTGTACACAGGGAGGAAGATTATACGGACTCCGCCCCAAAGCGCAAGGATCTTCAAGAGATCTAAAAATATTTTTTGATCATACAGAATATTTACCGTAAATCGTCTAAAGTTATCCCCAGCATGTGGAAAAATGACAGCAAATTAAGATAACCCGGTCTATTTCTTCTTTATAACGGGTGCCTTATCACATTTACCTGTGGATAAAAAGCATAAAAACTGTGTAAAAGAATGGAGATCTCTGACTAATTTTGCGGTATGATCGCAGGTCTATTTCTGATCTAACGATCGGCAATATGCAGTAAGTAAGAGTTAATCTAAAACATTTTTGGGTCATGCTACTACATGCTATTAAACTACATGCGATTAAAAGTAAGCCCGAGAAATTTCTTTGTTTACATCCGTACTTCTTGTTCCATTGACCTTGTTTAGGGGAGTCCAAC